>JABTUY010000001.1 GCA_015075165.1 Ideonella sp.
CACGCCGCCGGAGTGCCCCGGGCAGTGCCACGAGTACGAGCCGTCCTGCGCGTAGTCGACCAGCGCCTTGAAGAACGGCGGCGCCACGCCATCGAGGTAGCTGCGTGCCTCGCGGATGATGTGGCGCGCAACGAACTCCGGCGTGTCCTCGAACATGTGCACGTAGCCGTGCAGTTCGCGCAGGATGTCGTTCGGGATGTGCTGCGAGGTGCGCGTCTCGCCGTACAGGTAGATCGGGATATCGGCGTTGCGGCGACGGATCTCGCCGATGAAGTTGCGCAGCGCGACGATCGCGGCGGCCGGGTCGGCCTGCGTGCCGGAGGCGAACTCCTCGTCGTCGATCGACAGGATGAACGCGCTGGCGCGGCTTTGCTGCTGTGCGAACTGGCTCAGGTCGCCGTAGCTGGTGACGCCCAGCACCTCCATGCCCTCCTTCTCGATCGCCGACGCGAGCGCGCGGATGCCGAGACCCGACGCGTTCTCGGAGCGGAAGTCCTCATCGATGATGACGATGGGGAAGTGAAAGCGCAGCATCGTGGGTGGCCTCCGGCCGGCGGGGTGCAAGTGCTGAGAGCAACGAGCGCGAGAGTGTAGGACCGATTCGGCGGGGGCCTCGCCGAACGACAAGCCTCGCCGGGCGCACCGTGTGGCTACACTGCGCCCCGGGCGAAGTTGCCACGGAGGCTTGCCATGCAATGGGCCGCATCGACACTGTGGTGGTTGGCCGCCGGCGTGCTGGTGGCGGTCGAGCTGGCCAGTGGCACGTTTTACCTGCTGATGCTGGCCTTCGGTGCCGCAGCCGGCGCGCTGGCGGCGCATCTCGGCGCCGGCGCGAATACCCAGATGGTGATCGCCGCGCTGGTCGGCGGCGGCGCCACCGCGCTGTGGCACTTCAAGCGCTTTCGGGCGCCGCGTTCGGCACCGGCCGAGGCCAACCCCGATGTCAACCTCGACATCGGCCAGACGGTGCGTGTCGACGCCTGGGCTGCCGACGGCACGGCGCAGGTGAACTACCGCGGCGCATCGTGGGCGGTGAGCTTCCGCGGCACCGGCGCGCCGGCACCGGGCGAGCACACCATCGTCGCCGTGCAGGGCAGCCGCCTGATGGTGGCCCCGCGCAGCGCCCCGTAGCCTGCACCGCTTCTTCTTTCGCAGCCGGAGAGACCCGCCATGGAAGTCGCCCTGATCGTCGTCGTCATCGCCGTGATCTTCGTCGTGCGCACGTTCAAGATCGTGCCGCAGCAGCACGCCTGGGTTGTCGAGCGCCTCGGCCGCTACGACCGCACGCTGACGCCGGGCCTGAAGTTCGTGATCCCGTTCGTCGAGCGCGTGAGCTACAAGCACTCGCTGAAGGAGATCCCGCTCGACGTGCCGAGCCAGATCTGCATCACGCGGGACAACACGCAGCTGCAGGTCGACGGCATCCTGTACTTCCAGATCACCGACGCGATGCGCGCCAGCTACGGCTCGAGCAACTACGTGGTCGCGATCACCCAGCTCGCGCAGACCACGCTGCGCAGCGTGATCGGCAAGATGGAGCTCGACAAGACCTTCGAGGAGCGCGACGCGATCAACGCCGCGGTGGTGGCCGCGCTCGACGAGGCGGCGCTGAACTGGGGCGTGAAAGTGCTGCGCTACGAGATCAAGGACTTGACGCCACCGGCGGAGATCCTGCGTTCGATGCAGGCGCAGATCACCGCCGAGCGCGAGAAGCGCGCGCTGATCGCCGCCTCCGAGGGCAAGCGCCAGGAACAGATCAACCTCGCCGAGGGCGCGCGCGCGGCGGTCATCGCCAAGAGCGAGGGCGAGAAGCAGGCCGAGATCAACAAGGCACAGGGCGAGGCAACCGCGATCACCGCGGTGGCCGATGCCACCGCCGGCGCGATCCGGCAGATCGCGGCGGCGATCCAGCAGCCCGGCGGCGAACAGGCGGTGCAGCTCAAAGTGGCCGAGCGTGCGGTCGACGCCTACCAGCAGCTCGCCAAGACCAACAACACGATGATCGTGCCGGGCAACATGACCGAAGTGGCGACACTGATCGGCACCGCGATGGCGCTGATGAAGGGGAGCGCGAAGGCGTAAGTGGATACAATCCCGGCTCCCTCTACCGGGAGGGATGGATGAGCGGTTTAAGTCGCACGCCTGGAAAGCGTGTGTGGGTTAACAGCCCACCGCGGGTTCGAATCCCGCTCCCTCCGCCAGTGGGCACCCCGGTAGCCGGCAGCCGCAGCGCCGCGTGCGCTCAGTGCGGCACCACACGCCAGACCTCGCCGGCCTTCTCGGCCACCACGTAGAGGTTGCCGCCCGGCCCCTGCACCAGCGAGCGGTAGCGCGCAGCGGGCAGACTGGCGTCGGCGGCCGAGGTGGCCATGCCGCTGGCGTCGAGGCCGAGGATGACCAGGCGCTGGCCACCCATGATGCCGACCGCGAGGCGGCCATCCCACGCCTTCCATTGCGTGCCGCTGAGGAAGGTGCACGGGCCGGTGCCTTGCGAGCGAGCGTCGTTGTTCCAGCTCGGCTTCATTGCACTCGGAAAGCGTGCCAGGTCGGTCATCGGCATCGTCGTCGGGTTGCCGGCGTAGCCGCAGTAGCCGTCGGGGCAGTTCAGGCCCGGGCGATTCTGCGGATCCCAGCCGCCGTTGCCGCCGGCAACGAGCGCAGTCACCTCGTCGCTGTGGTTTGGGCCGTGCTCCGAGGTGAACGGCTGGCCCGTACCGGGGCGGAAGGCAATGCCCTGCACGTTGCGGTGGCCGTACGTGAAGATGCGTGGGTCGCCGCCGCTGGGCGTGTGGTTGCCGGGTGCCGCGGTGCCGCTGCGGTCGACGCGCAGCACCTTGCCGCCGAGCCGGGTCAGGTCTTGCGGCAGCGTCGCGTTGTGGTTGTCGCCGGTGGTGATGTAGAGATAGCCGTCAGGTCCGAAGCGGATGCGGCCGCCGCTGTGTGCGCCGGCGTCGGCCACCGCGTTGCGCACATCCTTGAACGGGATGTCGGTGACGATGTCGGTGCGCGAACCCGGCACCACCGACCTGAAGTCGGCCGCCAGCACCAGCCGCACCACGCGATTGGTACGCGGGTGGGTACGCAGATTCGACGCCATGTAGACGTAGACGGTTCGATTGCCGGCGAAGTCGGGGTCGAGCGCCACGCCGTTCATGCCGCTTTGCCCGTAGCAGAACAGGTCGGGCGCGACCAGCGCCGACCCTGAGGTACCGAACAGCCGCACGACCGACCCATCGGCCAGCCGCACCGACAAGCCCCTGCACTTCTCGGTGACGAACAGCGTCTGCCCGTCGGGTGCGAAGGCGATGTCCCACGGGTTCGACAGCCCGCTCATCACGACCGTGCGCGTCAGCGTCGGCACCGCCGCTGATGTGGTCGCAGCGGACGCCGCGCCCGCGCTCGATTCGGGCGCGCCGCTGCGGCCGCAGCCGGGCAGAGCCAGCGCCGAAGCCAGCAGGCCGGCTCGAAGCGTTGTCAGCACCGGGTTCATGTCAAGCTCCCCAAGGGCGATCGGCACAGCATCGAGCATCGATGATTCCAGGCTCGCATGCCACTGGCAAGAAAAAAGGGCGCCGCAAGCGGCGCCCTTCGATCAGCAAGAGCAGATCAGGATCAGTTCAGCGCAACCTTCTTGCCGTCCTTGTACTGGTACAGCGTCATCGCCGGATCCTTCAGCTCGCCGTCTTTCTCGAACGCGATGTTGGCCGTGACACCCTTGTACTTGATGGCCGCCAGCTTCGGCATGTAGACCTTCGGATCGGTCGACCCGGCATCGACCATCGCCTGCACCAGCACGTGCACTGCATCGTAGACGTACGGCGAGTAGACCTGGAATTGATTCGGATACTTGGCGTCGTAGCGCGCCTTCCAGGCCGTGCCACCGGGCATCTTCTGCAGCGATGCGCCGCCCTCGGCGCAGATCACGTTGCCCAGCGTCTTGGCGCCGCCCGACAGCTCGGCCAGCTTGGCGGTGCAGATGCCGTCGCCGCCGAAGAACTTCACGTTGCTCAGGCCGAGTTGCTCCATCTGGCGCAGCATCGGGCCGCCTTGCGGGTCCATGCCGCCGAAGAAGATGCCATCGGGGTTCTTCGACTTGATGGCGGTGAGGATCGCCATGAAGTCGGTCGCCTTGTCGTTGGTGTACTGCTGGTCGACGATCTGGATGCCCTTGCTCTTGGCGGTGGCGGCGAACACCTCGGCCACGCCCTGGCCGTACGCGGTGCGGTCATCGATGACCGCCACCCGCTTCAGGTGCAGCGCGTTGACGGCGTACAGCGCCAGGCCGGCGCCGAGCGCGTTGTCGTTGGCCAGCAGGCGGAACGTGGTCTTGAAGCCTTGCTGCGTCAGCTTCGGGTTGGTGGCCGACGGTGTGATGTGCGGAATGCCGCACTGGTTGTACACGGCCGATGCGGCGATCGTGGGGCCCGAGTTCAGGTGACCGACGACGCCGGCGACCTTGGTGTCGCAGAACTTCTGTGCCGCCGCGGTGCCCTGCTTCGGGTCGGCCGCATCGTCTTCGGCGACCAGTTCGAGCTTGACCTTCTTGCCGCCGATCGTCACGCCCTTGGCGTTGAGATCGTCGATCGCCATGCGCGCGCCGTTCTCGTTGTCCTTGCCGTAGTGCGCTTGCGGGCCCGACACCGGCCCGACGTGGCCGATCTTGACCACCATCTCTTGCGCCGATACCGCGCCGGCAAACAACGCGGCCGCCGCGGCGGCGATCAGGGTGAACTTGACTTGCATAGGGAATGGACCTCCAAGTGGTGCTGTGCCCAGGGCCAGCGTGTATTCAGGCGGCCGAGACAATACTCCAAAAACCGCTGCGCTCGCCTACCGGAAACCTCGGGGCCGGGCGCCGGGCACTTCAGGGCAAGCGCGGTCAACCGAAACGGCGCGCGAGTCAGTGGGGCGAGCCGGGTGGCGGCGCGCTGCCGGTTGTCCGGTGGTTCAGCCGCCGCGCTGGCGCTTGACTTCTTCCGCGACGGCTTCGTGCACCGCCTCGCGCAGCGCGTGGGCGAGCTCCCTGCGCGCATCGTCGACCAGCGCGGCATGCACGCGCGTCACCGCGGCGGCCAGCGCGTCGCGCAGCCGGTGCTCGAACAGCAGGTCGACCCGCACCTGCAGTTGCTCGATCACCCTTTGCGCGATGCGCTCCTCGTTCACCAGGGCGGCGGCCATCAGCGGGTCGGACGCCACGGCCGCTTCGCCACGCGGCGCCGGCGCTACCGCATCCGGCTCGGCCCGCAGGTCGGCAATGATCTCGGTCAGGGTCGGCAGCACGCGTGGCGGCGGCTTGGATTCGGGGTTCATTGCGTGGCATCGCCATCCGCCGCGGCCCCCTTGGCCGCAATGCGAACGGGCTCGAGTCCGTCGGCCACGTATTGTCGCCAGCGCGCACGGCCGGAGTGCACTGCATCGGCGGCGCTGCCCACGATCTCGATCACCCGCGTGAAACGCGCCACATCGGCGACGACGGGGTCACCCAGGTTCACTGCCACCTCGATCGGCGGCCACGACGGCGGCCACGCCGCGCCACGATCGACCAGCCAGATCGGCGTGCGTTGCAACGCCTCGTCGGGCCGGTCGCCGGCGCGCAGCCGGACGTGGGGCACGAACTCGAGCTGCTCGAACGTCCACAGCAGCGTGTCGAGCCGGCCCAGGGTCGCGCCGTCACCGGCCACCAGCACGCGCGAGCCCTGGCGAAAAGCCTTGCGCAACAGGCGGCAGGCGTAGGCCAACGAGTCGCCGACGCCAATGTGGAACTCCAGCTTCAGCGGCACGCTTGGACCCCGGACAGGTCGATCGGAGCCTGCGCAGCGCGCTGCCGCGGGCGACGTGCCGTGGCTCAGGCCGCCCGGGCCTGCTCGAGCACGTAGTGCGTCAGCAGGCCCACCGGCCGGCCGGTGGCGCCCTTGTTCGCACCGGTCTTCCACGCCGTGCCGGCGATGTCCAGGTGTGCCCAATGCAGCTTGGCGGCGAAGCGCTTCAGGAACATCGCCGCGGTGATCGCGCCGCCGGCACGCGGGCCGACATTGGCGACGTCGGCGAACGAGGTCTTCAGGGCCTCGTCGTACTCGGCATCCAGCGGCATGCGCCAACAAGGGTCGAGCGCGGCGTCGCCGGCACGGCCGAGCGATTCGGCTAGTGCGTCGTGCGGCGTGAACAGGCCACTGCGGTGATGGCCGAGCGCGATCACGCAGGCGCCGGTCAGCGTGGCGATATCGACCACCGCACGCGGCGCGAGCCGCTCGGCGTAGCTCAGTGCGTCGCACAGGATCAGCCGGCCCTCGGCATCGGTGTTCAGGATCTCGATCGTCTTGCCCGACAGGCTGGTCACCACATCGCCGGGCTTCACCGCGCGGCCGCTGGGCAGGTTCTCGCAGGCGGCGATCAGCCCGACCAGGTTGATCGCCGGCTTCAGTTGGGCGACGGCGCGCAACGTGCCGAGCACGCTGGCGGCGCCGCCCATGTCGAACTTCATCTCGTCCATCTCGGCGGCCGGCTTGATCGAGATGCCGCCGCTGTCGAACGTGATGCCCTTGCCCACCAGCACCACCGGCGGCGCGCTGGCCGCCGCGCCCTGGTAGCCCAACACGATGAACCGCGGCGGCTGCTCCGAGCCCTGCGACACCGCGAGCAACGCGCCCATGCCGAGCTGCTCGATCTCCTTGCGGCCGAGCACCTGGACCTTCAGCTTCATCTGGCGGGCGAGCTCCTGGGCCTGCTCGGCCAGCTGCGACGGCGTGCAATGGTTGCCTGGCCGGTTGGCCAGCTCGCGTGCCAGCTTCACGCCGGCGGCGATCGCGGCGCCTTGCTTGGTGCCTTCGGCCACCGAGGCTTCGTCGGCCCTGGCGCACAACAGCGTCACACGACCGAGCTTCGGTGCCGGTCCGGCGCTCGGCTTGGTGTGGCGGTACAGATAGACGGCATCGCCCGCGGCCTGCGTCAGCGCCTCGGCGTGGCCGGCGCCGACCGCGCCCGCGCCATGCAGCCACACCGCCAGATGCCTGCTGCCCAGTGCCTTCAGCTGCGCGAGGCCAGCCACGAAGGCGGCCTTCACGGCGCGCGGCGAGGCATCGGCGGCCACCGCCAGCACAACGCGCGGCGCCTTCACGCCCGACACCGCGCCGAGGTACAGGCAGCGCCCGCCTTCGAGCGCGAGATCGCCCTGCTTGAGCGCGCGCTGCAGCGCGGCGTTCAACGCACGCGGCAGATCGGCCTTGCCCTTGGCGCCGGCCACGATCACGACGAGCAGCGCATCGGCCGCCGTGGCCACCACGCCGGTCGGCGCGATCGCCTGGTGTCTGAAGTCCATAATCCGCCTGCGTTCTGAAGGGAGCCGATGTTATTCGATTCGACGCTGCGCAAGGAGCTCGCGCGCGGCTTCGGGGCGACGCTGGTGGTGATCCTCACCATCGTCATCACGATGATGCTGATCCGCGTGCTCGGCCAGGCCGCCAACGGTGCGGTGGCGCCAACCGACGTGGTGCTGCTGATGGGCTACACCGCGCTGAGCCACCTGCCGACGATGCTCGCACTCAGCCTGTTCGTCGCCATCGTCGTCACGCTCGGGCGCATGTACCGCGACAGCGAGATGGCGATCTGGTTCGCCAGCGGCGTGTCGCTGACGCGTTTCGTCACGCCGGTGCTGCGCGTCAGCTGGCCGGTGCTGCTGGTGGTGGCCGCATTGGTGCTGGTGGTGTGGCCGTGGGGCAACCGCAGCAGCGCCGAGCTGCGCGATCGCTACGAGCAGCGCTCCGACCTCTCGCGCGTGACGCCCGGCGTGTTCCAGACCTCGCGCGATGGCCGCCGCGTGTTCTTCGTCGACAAGGGCTCCGACGAGGCGATGAACGCGCGCGGCGTGTTCGTGCTGGCCAACGGCGACCACGACGAATCGCTCACGTCGGCGCGCAGCGCGCATATGGAGGCCGTCGGGTCCGACCGCTTCCTGGTGCTCGACAGCGGGCAGCGCACGCAGGTCGACCGCCGCAGCGGCGAGCGCAGCCTGGCCAGCTTCGAGCGCTACCAGGTGCTCACCGGCGAGCGGCAGATGCAGCGCGCCGCCAACCGCACGCCGAAAACGATGGCCACGCTCGATCTGCTGCGCGACCCCGGTGCACGCAACCAGGGCGAGCTCGTCTGGCGGCTGGGGCTGCTGTTCGGCGCCATCAATCTCGTGCTGCTGGCGATCGGGCTGGCGGCGATCAACCCGCGCCGTGCGAACAACTGGAACCTGCTGTTCGCGTTGATGGGCTTCGTCGTCTACTACAACCTGATCAACCTGTCGCAGGCCTGGGTCGCCGGCGGACGCGTGGCGCTCGCGCCGGCGATGGCGGCCGTGCACGGCGGCGCGCTGGTGCTGGCGCTGGCGCTGATCTGGTGGCGCGACCATGCGGCCGTACGACGCCCGCTGCGCTGGCGGCGCGCGACGGCCTGAACAGCCACCCGAGCATGAAGACCGTCCGCCGCCTGCTGTATCGCGACGTCGTCTGGTCGGTCGTGTTCGTCGCGGTGGCCTTCCTGTCGCTGTTCTACTTCATCGATTTCGTCGACGAGCTCGACGCCATCGGCCGCAATGGCTACACGTTGCTGCACGCCGCGGCCAGCGCAATGCTCGAGGTGCCCGGTCACCTGTACGAGCTGCTGCCGATCTGCGTGCTGATCGGCACCATCTACTCGATGGCGCGGCTGGCGCAGTCGTCGGAGTACACCATCTTGCGCACCGGCGGACTCGGCCCGGCACGCGCGCTGCGGCTGCTGGCCACGCTCGGCCTCGGCTTCGCCGTGATCACTTCCGTGGTCGGCGACTACCTGGCGCCGCTGGCCGAGCGCGAGGCCGTGCGGCTGAAGGCATCGTTTCGCGGCGGCCTCGAGCTCGGGCGCACCGGCGCTTGGCTGAAGGAGCGGCGCGTCGGTCCGAACGGTGAGCGCGCGATCTCGGTCAATGTGGCGCGCACCGGCGCCGGCGGCGAGCTGCAGGGCATCCGCATCTTCGAGCTCGACACCGATGGCCGCCTGCGCACGCGTATCGAGGCACGCAGCGGCCGCGTCGACCGCGCTGCCGTGTGGCATCTGGAGCAGGTGCTGCGCACCGATTGGCCGACACCCGAGCAGGCCGCGACCGGCGCCGCGGTCACGGTGGAGCGCCTGCCGAGCCTGGAGTGGTCGAGCACGCTGACGGCCGACGTGGTGGCCGCGGCGGTGCTGCCGTTGAACACGATGTCCACCATCGAGCTGTGGCGCTACAGCGCCCACCTCGGCGACCAGGAGCAGGCCTCGCAACGCTACGACATCCTGTTCTGGCGCAAGGCGCTGTACCCGCTGGCCTGCCTGGTGATGATGGCGCTGGCGCTGCCGTTCGCCTATCTGCACGCGCGCGCCGGCGGCATCAGCCTGAAGGTGTTCGGCGGCATCATGCTGGGCATCAGCTTCGTGCTGCTGAACAACGTGTCGGGCCACCTCGGCATGCTGCGCAACTGGGCGCCATGGGTCGCGGCGGCGACGCCGGGGCTGTTCTACCTGGCGCTGTCGATGGCGGCGTTCACCTGGCTGGTGCGCTATCGATGAACGCCGACCAGGCCGGCCGCGGGTTGCTGCTGTTCGCGCACGGCGCGCGCGAGCCCGGCTGGGCGGCACCGTTCGCCGCCGTGCGTGAGCGCATCCGCCGCGAGCAGCCGGGCCTGGCAGTCGAACTGGGTTTTCTCGAGCTGATGACTCCGGATCTGGCGGGCGCGGCCGACGCGCTGGTACGCGCGGGTTGCCACCGCATCGAGATCGTGCCGCTGTTCTTCGGCACCGGCAACCACCTGCGGCGCGACCTGCCGGTGCTGGCCGAGCGCTTGCGCCAGCGACACCATGGCGTGTCGTTCGAGTTGCGCGCAGCGATCGGCGAACACCCGGACGTGGTGGCGGCGATCGCCCGCGCCGCGGCCGCCGCCCAAGCGCGATGAGCACCGCCTTCGCAGCCCCCGCATCGACCTGCGCGCCATGAATCTGCACCAGTTCCGCTTTGTCCAGGAGGCCGCCCGGCGCAACCTCAATCTCACCGAGACCGCGAAGGCGCTGTTCACGTCGCAGCCGGGCATCAGCAAGGCGATCATCGAGTTGGAGGAAGAGCTCGGCGTCGAGATCTTCGCGCGCCACGGCAAGCGGCTGCGGCGCATCACCGAACCGGGGCAGCTGGTGCTGAAGTCGGTCGAGGTGATCATGCGCGAGGTGGCCAACCTGAAGCGCATCGGCGAGGAATACTCCAAGCAGGACACCGGCACGCTGTCGATCGCCACCACGCACACGCAGGCGCGCTACTTCCTGCCCGAGCGGGTGGCGGCCTTGCGCAGGCGCTACCCGAAGGTGCAGGTGGTGTTGCACCAGGGCACGCCGGCGCAGGTGGCGCGCATGCTGCAAGACGACAGCGCCGACGTCGGCCTGGCCACCGAATCGCTGGCCGATGTCGAGGGCCTGGTCACGCTGCCGTGCTATGAGTGGCAGCACGTGATCGTGGTGCCGGCGCAGCACCGGCTGGCCGCGGTGGAACAGCCGACGCTGGAGCAGCTCGCCGCCGAGCCGCTGATCACCTACCACCCCACGTTCACCGGCCGCACGCGCATCGATGCCGCGTTCGCGCGCGCAAGGCTGAAGCCGACGATCGCGCTCGAGGCGATCGACTCTGACGTGATCAAGACCTACGTGCGCCTCGGTCTGGGCGTGGGCATCGTCGCCGAGATGGCGGTGCGCGACGACCCGCCCGACGGCGACCTGGTGTCGCACCCGGCTGGCCAGCTGTTCGGCGGCAGCTTGACGCGGGTGGCGTTCAAGCGCGGTGCCTATCTACGCGAGTTCGTGTTGAGCTTTGCCGAGCTGCTGTCCGACCGCCTGAACCGCGAGCTGCTCCGGCGCGCGATGAGCGGCGGCGGTGACGACTACGATCTCTGATCCGCCGCTTCCGCGACCGCGAACCTGCCATGACCCGATCCACGATGAACACCGCTGGCGCGCGCACCCCCGCCGTCACCACCCGCCTGCCGAACGTGGGCACCACGATCTTCAGCGTGATGTCGGCGCTGGCGGTGCAGCACGGCGCGGTCAACCTCGGCCAAGGCTTTCCGGACTTCGACTGCGACCCCGCGCTGCTCGACGCGGTGAATCACGCGATGCGCTCCGGCCTGAACCAGTACCCGCCGATGGCCGGCGTGCCGGCGCTGCGCGAGGCGGTCGCGGCCAAGATCGAGCGCCTGTACGGGCACCGCTACGACGCCGGTGAGGAGATCACCATCACGGCCGGCGCGACCCAGGCGATCCTGACCGCGGTGCTGGCCGTCGTGCATCCGGGCGACGAGGTGATCGTGCTCGAACCGTGCTACGACAGCTACGTGCCCAACGTCGAACTGGGCGGTGGCCGCGCCGTGCGCGTGGCGCTCACCGCCGGCACCTTCAGGCCCGACTTCGACGCCATCGCCGCCGCGCTGACGCCGCGCACGCGCGCGATCATGGTGAACTCGCCGCACAACCCCAGCGCGACGATCTGGACGCGCGATGATCTCGATCGCCTCGCCGCGCTGCTGCGCCCGACCGATGTGCTGCTGATCGCCGATGAGGTCTACGAGCACATGGTGTTCGACGGCGTGGCGCACGCCAGCGCGTCGGGCCACCCCGAGCTGGCGGCGCGCGCATTCGTGGTGTCGAGCTTCGGCAAGACCTATCACGTCACCGGCTGGAAGGTGGGCTACGTCGCCGCGCCGCGGCCGCTGACCGCCGAGTTCCGCAAGGTGCATCAGTTCAACGTGTTCACCGTCAACACGCCGGTGCAGCATGGCCTGGCGCAGTACATGCGCGACCCGAGGCCGTACGAGGAGCTGAGCGCTTTCTACCAGCGCAAGCGCGATCTGTTCCGTGCCGGCCTGGCGCGCACGCGGCTGCGCCTGCTGCCCAGTCAGGGCAGCTACTTTCAGTGCGTCGACTATGGCGCCGTCAGCAGCCTCGACGAAGAGGCCTTCTGTCGCTGGCTGACGGCCGAGGTCGGCGTGGCGGCGATCCCGCTGGCCGCGTTCTACGACGACGGCCGCAACCAGAAGCTGGCGCGGTTTTGCTTCGCCAAGCGCGACGAGACGCTGCACGCCGCGCTGGAGCGCCTGGCGCGCTTGTAGGCTCTCGTCGGCCGCTCAGCCCTTCGGCTTCGGTGATGGCGGCAGCGGCAGGTCGGCGAAGTCGCTGCGCTGCTCGGGGTTGAGGCGCTCGGGCGTGTCGTCGCGGCCGAGCACGACGGTGTCGTCGATCGGCACCGGGCTGGTCGGGTCGAGATCGACCGTGCCGTAGACGTTGCTCGCCTCGTCGCCGGCGGCCGGCACCGCGCCCGATGCGCGCAGCACCTCGATCGCCGGCTCGCTCGACGCCGCGGGTGGATCACCGAGGCTGGCCAGGCCGCCGACCGATGTGAACAGGTGCGGTCGTGCCGTGGTCGGCTCGAACTCGCCGCCGCTTGGCGCAGCCGGCCCGCCCAGCGGCAGCAGCACGTCGATCGACGACGGCGGGCCGCCCTCGTGGTCGAGCAGGTCGCGCGCCATCGAGTACAGGAACAGCACCTCGCGATACGCCGGCAGCTCGAACGGCTCGCCACCATCGCGGCGGAACATCAGCGCCTCGAGCTCGGCCATCGCATCGATCGGCGCGTGCCATACACCTTCGAGACGCTTCATCACACGCGGATACTCGTCGAGCGAGCGGCCGTGCTGCAGATCGGCATCCCAATCGGGCGCATAGGCGTTGAAGCGGTGGTTGAAGCGCTCGCGCGTGCGCTCGTAGATGCTGCGGTCGCCGCGGCGCCGGTAGATCTCGAGCAGCTTCAGGTACGGCAGCGGGCTGGTGCCGCCGCTGCCGCGGATGTGGCTCATCAGTAAGTCGATCGCCGCATCGTCCTGGCCCAGCACGACGAAGAACTCGGCCTGCTGCTCGAGATCGATCAGCTCCTCGATCGATACGTCGCGCGGTGGCTGCTGCGTCGGCGGGAACACCGAATCGCGGAAACCGCCGGCCGGGGCCGCCGGAGCCGCGCTGGGCCGCACCGGCTGCGCCACTGCAGCCACCGTGTCGCCCTGCGGCACTCGCGTCGACGCCGGTGCCATCTGTGGCGGCAGCGTCATCGGGTGCAGCGTCGGCGGGTTGGCCGGTGGCAGGCGGCTGTTCTGCGCCGCGCGCGAGGCCGCCCACCATTGCGCCTGCTGCTCGCGCTGCATCCGCCGCATGCGCAGCCACAGCCACAGCGCCAGTGCCGCCAGCAGCGCCATGCCGACGCCGAGCCACGGCGCGAGGCGGCTGGTGCCCTCAGCCCGCGCCAGCTTCGCGCGCAATGTGACCATCTGCTCGCGGTCGCGTTCGATATCGGCGCGCAGCTTGGTCATGCCGTCTTCGATTGCTCGCATGCGCTCCGCGGTGAGCGCCGCGGCGTCCAGCGCAGCGCTCGCCGCCGACTCGACGGCGCTGGCGACCGGCGCGGCGGCACTGGCGGCTGCGGCAACGGTGCGCAGTTGCAGCTCGTGCGAATCCTGCATCGCGCTGGCCGCCGGGGCCGATGCGGCACCCCGCGGCGCCGGTTCGATCGCATCGAGCTGCAGCCGCGGGCCGCGTGGCGTGGGTGCCGAGGCGGCCACCTGCGCTGCGGGTGCCACGCCGGCGGCCGCCACCGTGGTCGCACGCCGGGCGGGTCGTCGCGTCACCGTGGCTGCTGCCGACGCGCTGCGCTGGGGCCGCGTTGTGGCGGCCATCCGCGGTCTCGCGGTCGGCGCCGGCGCAGCCTGCGTGGGCGCCGCACGTCGCTCGCCTTCGGTGTCGGTGCGCGCGCTCGCCGAGCCTCCGCTCGCCGCATCGCCGCCCGCAGAAGCCGGCCCGGCGGGCGCGGACTCGACCGGCGCCGAAACCGGCGACTCGGGCCGGGCCGTGGCGACCGCCGGCTCGACCGCCGGCGCAGCGGCAGCCACCGTGACGAGCGGCGGATCGGCCAGCACGGTGAAGCGTCGCTCGAGCTGGTTGGTGCAGCCGAGCGTCAACGTGACCGTGATCACCGGCTCGTCGATCGCGCTGGTCGACAGCACGCGCACCAGCCGCTCTTCGGCTGTGGGCCCGGGTTCGATCCCGATGCGGATCGTCGACGGCTGGATGCGGCGCTCGCCCTGCTGCACATCGGCCGTGACGCAGGTCGAGGTCAGTTGCTCATCGGGTGCCACCCGCACGGTGACCGCGAAGTTCAGCGGGGCGCCGAGCGCAACGGCCTCGGGCGCGCGCAGGATGCCAAGCGCGTGAGCGGCCGGGCAGACCATGCCCGCCATGGCTGCCACCAGGACGAAGGCACATGCTTTCATGCGGTGGTGGCGGTCGCTGGAAGTCACTTCGTCGCGCTGACTCTTCTCGCGCGGCACTCTAGCATGAAGGCCTGTGCGTACCGTTCGCCACGCATGGCACCGGCCACCTGCGTGCGACAATGTTGTCTGCCATGCGTCACGTCGTGCGCGCGAAGCCGAGCGCCGCGGGTACTGCTCGATGCCCTCCGAACTGCTGACCGACCGCCGCGCCGCCACGCTGATCCTGACGATCAGCGACCCGGCCACCCGAAACACCCTGTCGCCACAGGTCTACGAGGCCGGCAGCCGCGCGCTGGCGCAAGTGGCGGCCGACCCGACGCTGCGCTGCGTCATCGTGCGCGGCGACGGGCCGCATTTCTGTGCCGGCGGCGACCTCCATCGGCTGGCGGCGGCACGCGAGGGCCCGGCCGACACGCCGCACACCAACGTCGAGCGATTCCACGGCTTCGTGCGCGCGCTGCGTGCCTGCCCGAAGCCGGTGATCGCAGCGGTCGAGGGCCACGCGGCCGGTGGCGGCTGCTCGCTGGCGTTGGCCTGCGACCTGATCGTCGCCGCACGCGGTGCCAGGTTCACGATGTCGTACGGCCGCGCGGGCCTGTCGCCCGACGGTGGCGGCACCTACCATCTGGCGCGCGCGTTGCCGCGGGCGCTGGCGCTGCAACTGCTGTGGCTGCCCGAGCCGACGGCGGCCGAGCGCTGGCACCAATGGGGCCTGGTCAACGCGTTGTGCGACGACGGTCAGGCACTGGCCGAGGCGCTCGTCTGGGCCGAGCGCCTGGGTCGCACCGCGAGCAACGCGGTGGCCAGTGCGAAGGCGCTGGTCGAATCGGCTGGCACGCACGGCCTCGCCGCTCACCTCGACGACGAGCGCGAACACTTCGTGGCCAACCTGCGGCACGACAACGCCGCAGAGGGTTTGCGCGCCTTCTTCGACAAGCGCAGCCCGCGCTTCTCGTGACGGCACGATGGCGACCCTGGCTGTCACGCCCGAGGAATTGCAGCGCGTCGAGTGCGGCGCCTGGTTCTCGCGTCTGTCGGCCGGACTGCGCAGCGACATCCTCGAGCAGGCCGTGGTGCGGCGCTATGCCGATGGCGCGTCGCTCGGCACGCGTGGCGGTCCTCCGGAGAACTGGTACGGCGTGGCTCGTGGTGCCGTGCGGATTTCGAGCGTCTCGCTTTCGGGCAAGCAAGTGGTGCTGACCTATGCCGAGCCCGGCACCTGGTTCGGCGACATCGCCCTGTTCGACGGCCTGCCGCGCACGCACGATGCCAGCGCGCACGGCGACACCGCGCTGCTGGTGGTTCGCAAGGCCGATTTCAAGGCGCTGCTGGCGCGCCACGTCGAGCTCTACGACGCGCTGCTGCGCCTGAACTGCCGCCGCCTGCGCCTGATGTTCAACCTGATCGAAGACCTCAACACCAAGCCGCTCGCGGCGCGCCTGGCGCGTCAGATCCTGCTGCTGGTCAAGAGCTACGGCGTCGAGCAGGGCGACGAGATCCGCATCGGGCTGCAGCTGGCGCAAGAAGACCTGGCGCAGTTGCTGGGTGCGTCGCGCCAACGCGTCAACCAGGAGCTCAAGGGCTTCGAGCGTCAGGGCGCAGTGCGGGTCGAGCCGACGCGCCTCGTCGTGCTGTCGCGCGACAAGCTGCTGGCGATCGCGAAGGGCTGAACCCCAGGAGTCGCCACGATGGAATCGATGGAACAGTTTGTCGGCACGCAGGCGATGCTGGCCAGCCACGCGTTCGACGTGGCGGCGCTCGAGCGCCATCTGCAGCGCGAGTTGCCGGGTTTCGCCGGACCGTTGCACGTCGAGCAGTTCAAGGGCGGGCAGTCCAATCCGACCTACAAGCTCGTGACGCCCTCATGCAGCTACGCCATGCGCAGCAAGCCGGGTCCGGTGGCGAAGCTGCTGCCCTCGGCGCACGCGATCGAGCGCGAGTTCCGCGTCATGCGCGCACTGGCCGGCACCGGCGTGCCGGTAGCGCAGATGCACCTGCTGTGCGAAGACGAGTCGGTGATCGGTCGCGCGTTCTACGTGATGCAGTTCGTCGAGGGCCGCGTGCTGTGGGACCAAGCGCTGCCGGGCCTCACGCCCGCGGCGCGCAGCGCCATCTACGACGAGATGAACCGCGTGATCGCCGCACTGCACCGCGTCGACGTGCAGGCCGCGGGCCTCGCCGACTACGGCAAACCGGGCAACTACTTCGTGCGCCAGATCGGCCGCTGGTCCAAGCAGTACCTGGCGTCGCAGACCCGCACCATCCACGAGATGGACCGCCTGATCGACTGGCTGCCGAGCCACCTGCCTGCCTCGGCACTCGACGAGACCCAGGTGGCGGTGGTGCACGGCGACTACCGTCTCGACAACCTGATCTTCGATGCGCACGCGCCGCGCGTCGCCGCCGTGCTCGACTGGGAGTTGTCGACGCTGGGCCATCCGTTGGCCGATTTCAGCTACCACTGCATGGCCTGGCACATCCCGCCGGGCGTGTTCCGCGGCATCGGCGGCCTCGACCACGCGGCGCTCGGCATCCCCGACGAGCGCGCCTACGTGCGCCGCTACTGCGAGCGCACCGGTCGCGGCAACGCTGACGCCTTGATGACAGACTGGAACTTCTATCTCGCCTACAACCTGTTCCGGCTGGCCGCCATCACACAGGGCATCGCCAAGCGTGCCGCCGACGGCACCGCGTCGAACGCGCAGGCGCGGCGCACCGGCGACGCCACCGACGTGCTGGCCGCGATGGCCTGGCGCTTCGCGCAATCCAGTTGATCGCCGCGCGCGGCACTGTGCCCCGCTGACAAGGAGACTTCGATGGACTTCGGCTACTCGCCCCGCACCCAGGAACTGCAGCAACGCCTGTCGGCCTTCATGGCCGAGCATGTCTACCCCGCCGAGGCGCGCCATGTCGATGAGCTGCGCGCCAACACCGCGGCCGGCAAGCGCTGGACGCCGCTGCAGGTGATCGAATCGCTGAAGCCGAAGGCGCGCCAGGCCGGGCTGTGGAACCTGTTTCTGCCCGACAGCGCGCTCGGCGCCGGGCTGAGCAACCAGGAGTACGCACCGCTGGCCGAGATCATGGGCCGCGTGCCGTGGGCGAGTGAGGTGTTCAACTGCTCGGCACCCGACACCGGCAACATGGAGGTGTTGGTGCGATACGGCAGCAGCGAGCAGAAGGCGCAATGGTTGACGCCGTTGCTGGCCGGCGAGATCCGCAGCGGCTTCGCGATGACCGAGCCGGCCGTGGCATCGTCGGACGCCACCAACATCGAGGCACGCATCGAGCGCCGCGGCGACCAGTACGTGATCAACGGCCGCAAGTGGTGGACCTCTGGCGCCGGCGACCCGCGCTGCAAAGTGCTGATCTTCATGGGCAAGACCGATCCGGCCGCGCCGCGCCATTCGCAGCAGTCGATGATCCTGGTGCCGACGGATGCACCGGGCGTCAAGGTGCTGCGGCCGCTGTCGGTATTCGGCTGGGACGATGCCCCGCACGGCCACATGGAGGTCGACTTCAAGGACGTGACGGTGCCCGCCGGCAACCTGCTGCTGGGCGAAGGCCGCGGCTTCGAGATCGCGCAGGGGCGCCTCGGGCCCGGCCGCATTCACCACTGCATGCGCCTGATCGGCCTGGCCGAGCGCGCGCTCGAGCTGATGTGCAAACGCGCCGTGCAGCGCGTGGCGTTCGGCAAGACGGTGGCGCAGCAAACCGTCACGCAAGAGCGCATCGCCGAGGCTCGCTGCCTGATCGAGCAGGCGCGGCTGCTGACGCTGAAGGCGGCGTGGATGATGGACGTGGCCGGCAACAAGACGGCCAAGGCCGAGATCGCGATGATCAAGGTGGTGGCACCCAACATGGCGTTGAAGGTGATCGACTGGGCGATGCAGGTGCACGGCGGCGCCGGCGTCAGCGAGGACTTTCCGCTAGCCTACTTCTACGCGCTGTCGCGCACGCTGCGCTTCGCCGACGGCCCCGACGAGGTGCACCGCAACGCGATCGCCAAGATCGAGCTCGGGCGGCACACGGCCTGAGCGCCTGGCCGCGCGACGCGCTCAGGCGCGAGCCGCGGCCGCTTGACTCACAGGCGCGAGGCGGTTTCGTCGCGCGGCCAGACCGAAGGCCGTGTCGATGCGTGCGGCAACGCCGAATCGGGCCACTCGCCGGCGACGCGCCTTGCTTCGGCCATCGCGATCTGGAACAGGCCGAGCCAGGCTTCGAGCCGCGCGCTGCTCGGCTCGCGCAGGCCCAGCCGCATGGCGAGCCGCCCACGGCCGATCGACAGCACGAAGGCCGCGGCCTCGGGTAGATTGCGGCCGGCCTCGAGCAGCGCCGGCGACAGCGGCCCGGCCAGCCATTGCAGCAGCCAGGGCTTGACGCTGGCCACCGCGCCGAAGCGCGCGCCCAGGGTCCTGAGCTCGCCAGGAGTCGCCTTCGAGTACATCACCAGCCAGCGGATCTCGGTGGGCGTCTGCGTGTCGACGCGCGTCTGCACGCCTTCGACGTACTCGTCGAATACCTTGGCCTCCGACGCCTCCATCAGCAGCCGGTTGAGCACCAGCACGTGCAGGTCGCGGTGCAGGCCCAACTCGGCGATGAAGCGCAGTTCGGGGCCCGGGATGTAGGGGCGATGCGACGCGCCCCATTCGATGCGCCAGGCGACGCCCCCGTGCGATCCGTCGATCACGAATCCTTGATCGCTGCGCACGTTGCGGAACGCCCAGCCCCTGCCCGTGGCCCAGTGCTCGATGCTCCGCGCGCCTGCCGATGCCGACGGGCCGGACCACCAGCGCTTCAGTCTTCCGAGCATGGGTTAGAGTGCTTACGCCGACCGACGCGCATGGAGCCGTGATGATCGAAGTGTATTCCTGGGCCACGCCCAACGGCCACAAGGTGCACATCATGCTCGAGGAGTGCGCCTTGCCGTACAAGGCCATCGCGGTCGACATCGGCGCGGGCGCGCAGTTTGCACCGGAGTTCCTGGCGATCAGCCCGAACAACAAGATCCCGGCGCTGGTCGACCCCGATGGGCCCGATGGCGAACCGATCTCGCTGTTCGAATCGGGCGCGATCCTGTTGTACCTGGCAGGCAAGACGGGACGCTTCCTGCCGTCGACCACGCGCGGCCGCTACGAGGCGCTGCAGTGGCTGATGTTCCAGATGGGCGGTGTCGGCCCGATGCTCGGCCAGGCGCACCACTTCCGCATCTACGCGCCCGAGAAGCTGCCGTACGCGATCGAGCGCTATACCAATGAAGCGCGGCGGTTGTACCGGGTGATGAACGCCAGGCTCGCGAAGTCGCGCTACATGGCCGGGCCGCAGTACTCGATTGCCGACATCGCGATCTTCCCGTGGTTGCGCAGCTGGAAGAACCAGGGCATCGACTGGGCCGACTATCCGCACCTGAAAGGCTGGTTCGACGAGATCGCCAAGCGGCCGGCGGTGATGCGTGGCGTCGAGGTGCTCGCCGACCGCCGCCGCCCGCTGGTCGACGACAAGGCGCGCAGCGTGCTGTTCGGTGCCGAGCAGTACCAGCGCCACTGACGCCGGTGGCACCGAACACGCGCGATGACGATCGATCGCACTGCCCGTAGCTCAGCTGGATAGAGCAGCTGCCTTCTAAGCAGCAGGCCGGGGGTTCGAGTCCCTCCGGGCAGGCCAATGCGCAGTGAGTGCGGTGGTGGGCGGTGCAGGGTTCGAACCTGCGACCCCTGCCGTGTGAAGGCAGTGCTCTACCGCTGAGCTAACCGCCCCGCAAGAGGCGGCCGCATTATGCCATGCAGGTTCGCCACACCGTGCGGCCGCCGCTGGCCTTGTCGAGGTCGGCGAGCCACGCCTCGTGTGCCGCGCGTTCCTCCGCGGTGGGCTCGATCACGGCGAGATCGAGCACCGACAGATCTGCCGCTGGGCCCGCCTCGTGCCCGCCGGCGTGCGCGGCCGCGGTCTCCATCACCAACGAGTCTTGCCCGCGCGTCATGCGGATGTAGACCTCGGCGAGCAGGTTGGCGTCGAGCAGCGCGCCGTGCAGCGTGCGGTTGGTGTTGTCGACTTCCAGGCGCCGGCACAGCGCATCGAGCGAGTTGGACTTGCCGGGGTACAGCTCGCGCGCCAGCGCCAGCGTGTCGGTGACCTTGCCCACCACCGCCGACAGGCGCGTGCGCTCGGCACGCGCCAACTCGGCATCGATGAACGCGACGTCGAATGCCGCGTTGTGCGCGACGATCTCGGCGCCGCCGATGAACTCGAGCAGCTCGTCGGCCACCGCCGCGAACAGCGGCTTGTCGGCGAGGAACTCGTCGCTGATGCCGTGCACCTTCAATGCATCGGCGCTGTTGGCGCGCTGCGGGTTCAGGTAGTGGTGCAGCGTGCGCCCGGTGAGGCGCCGGTTGACGAACTCGACGCAGCCGATCTCGACCACGCGGTCGCCGTGCTCGGGCGACAGGCCGGTGGTCTCGGTGTCGATGAAGATCTGCCTCATCGCCCCGCCACCACGGGGCGCCTAGCCGCCCAACGCATCAGCGCCACGCCGGCGACGACCATCGGCACGCACAGCCATTGGCCGCGCGACAGGCCGAGCCACTGCAGGCCGAGAAACGCATCGGGCTCGCGAAAGTACTCGGCAATGAAGCGCAGCACGCCGTAGCCGAGCAGGAACGCGCCCGAAACCATGCCGGTGGGCCGCGGCCGGCGCGCAAACCACCACAGCAGCACGAACAGCAACAACCCCTCGAGCGCGAACTGGTACAGCTGCGATGGATGGCGCGGGATGCGGTCGCCGGCCTGCGGGAAGACCATCGCCCACGGCAGGCTCGGGTCGGCCGCGCGGCCCCACAGCTCGCCGTTGATGAAGTTGCCGATGCGCCCGGCCGCCAGCCCCGTGGGCACGCACGGCGCCACCACGTCGGCCACCTCGAGGAACGGCCGCTGGCGCAGGTGCGCGAACAGCGCCATCGCGCCGACGACGCCGAGCAGCCCGCCGTGAAACGACATGCCGCCCTTCCACACCGCGAAGGCCTCGAGCGGATGGCCGGCGTAGTACTCGGGCTTGTAGAACAGCACATAGCCGAGCCGCCCGCCGATCACCACGCCGAGCACACCATAGAACAGCAGGTCTTCGACGTCGCGCCGCGTCCAACCGAGGCCGGCATACGGCGCGTTTGACACGCGCACGCGCGCCAGCCACATGAATAGCGCGAACGCCACCAGGTAGGTCAGGCCGTACCAGTGCACCGCGATCGGCACGCCGAAGCGCGAGAAGTCGATGGCGATCGGATTGAACTGCGGATGCACCAGCATCAGCCACGCTCCACCACGAACACGGCCACGATTGTCGCCGCAAAGCGAGCGGCTCGATCGCCGCACAGACGGCGATGGCTTCGGCCGGCCGCCGCTTGCGCAGCGACTACCATATGGCGCCCGCGCTTGCCGCAGCGCAAGCAGCCGCTTCACCGACCGCAGCTAGGATCGCCCGCATGAGCCCCCCCAATCGACGTTCGAAGAACATCACCGAAGGCGTCGCGCGCGCGCCGAACCGCTCGATGTACTACGCGCTGGGCTACGAGCCCGGCGACTTCGCCAAGCCGATGATCGGCGTGGCCAACGGCCACTCGACGATCACGCCGTGCAACTCGGGCCTGCAGCGGCTGGCCGATGCGGCGGTCGAAGGCCTGAAGGCGGCCGGCGCGAACCCGCAGATTTTCGGCACGCCGACCATCAGCGACGGCATGGCGATGGGCACCGAGGGCATGAAGTATTCGCTGGTGTCGCGCGAGGTCATCGCCGATTGCGTCGAGACCTGCGTCGGCGGCCAGTGGATGGACGGCGTGATCGTGATCGGCGGCTGCGACAAGAACATGCCCGGCGGCATGATGGGCATGCTGCGCGCCAACGTGCCGGCGATCTACGTCTACGGCGGCACGATCCTGCCCGGGCACTACCAGGGGCAAGACCTCAACATCGTCAGCGTGTTCGAGGCGGTGGGCCAGTTCTCGGCCGGCCGCATGAGCGAGGAAGACTTCTGCCAGATCGAGCGCCGCGCGATTCCCGGCAACGGCTCGTGCGGCGGCATGTACACCGCCAACACGATGTCGTCGGCGTTCGAGGCGCTGGGCATGAGCCTGCCGTACTCGTCGACGATGGCCAATGTCGAGGACGAGATCGTCGCCAACGTGCGCCACTGCGCGAAGGTGCTGGTCGACGCGGTGAAGGCCGACCTGAAGCCGCGCGACATCGTCACGAAGCGCTCGATCGAGAACGCGGTGGCGGTGATCATGGCGATCGGCGGCTCGACCAACGCGGTGCTGCACTTCCTGGCGATCGCGCACGCCGCCGGCGTCGACTGGACGATCGATGATTTCGAGCGCGTGCGGCAGAAGGTGCCGGTGCTGTGCGACCTGAAGCCGAGCGGCCGCTACCTGGCGATCGACCTGCACCGCGCCGGTGGCATCCCGCAGGTGATGAAGGTGCTGCTGAAGGCCGGCCTGCTGCACGGCGAGTGCATGACGATCACCGGCAAGACGGTGGCGCAGGCGCTGGCCGAGGTGCCCGACGTGCCGCGCACCGACCAGGACGTGATCCGCCCGATCGAGCGGCCGATGTATGAGCACGGCCACCTGGCGATCCTGAAGGGCAACCTGTCGCCCGAAGGCAGCGTGGCCAAGATCACCGGCTTGAAGAACCCGGTCATCACCGGGCCGGCGCGCGTGTTCGACGACGAGCAGTCGGCGCTGGCGGCGATCATGGCCGGCCGCATCACCGCCGGCGACGTGATGGTGCTGCGCTACCTCGGACCGCGCGGCGGACCGGGCATGCCCGAGATGCTCGCCCCCACCGGTGCACTGATCGGCCAGGGCCTGGGCGAATCGGTGGGCCTGATCACCGATGGGCGCTTTTCCGGCGGCACCTGGGGCATGGTGGTGGGCCACGTCGCGCCCGAGGCCTACGCCGGCGGCCTGATCGCGCTGGTGCACGAGGGCGATTCGATCACCATCGATGCGCACCGGCTGCTGCTGCAGCTGAACGTGCCCGATGGCGAGATCGCGCGCCGTCGCGCCGCATGGCAGGCGCCGGCGCCGCGCTACACGCGCGGCGTGCTGGCCAAGTTCTGGAAGAACGCGTCGAGCGCGAGCGCCGGCGCGGTGCTCGACCGTTACGACATCTGACGCCGCGTGCCCGCCGTTCAGGCGGGCTTGTCTTCGGCCGCGATGCTGGCCTGCTGTGTGGAAGGCAGCGGCTCCTGGCGGCTCGGCAGGAACGCGGTGATCACGTCGCGGTTGTGGCGCTCTTGTTCGGTCTTCTTCACCGGCGCCGCCTTCGGGGGTTCGACCTTGCGCGCCTCACGGATCACGGCCACGCGCTTGTCGCGGCGCCAGTTCAGCCCCAGCGCCTCCATGTGGCGCTGGCGGCGCTCCTGCTTGCGCTCTTCCATCTTGTCCATCGCGCGGCGCTGCGTGAGCCCCGTGCCATCGGCGAAAGCCCACCATGCAACGGCAAGACCGAACGGCAGCAGGATGGTCAGCCACGACCAGTCGGCGACGACGCCGAACTCGGTGAGCTTCATCACGACCAGCAGCGCCCCGACCACGACGAACAGCATCGGAAATCTCCCTCTCGCCGACCGCGCGATACCGGATCGACGTCAACCGGGCGATCTAGAATCCCGTTCTGGTCACTGTATCCGACCCCGCACGATCCGCCAGAAAGGAATCCATGAAAAAGCTCATCCTTGTGTCGATTCTTGCCACCGTGGCCGCGCCGCTCGCATTCGCCGACGCGGGCGACGACCTCGCCAAGAAGAAGAACTGCCTCGCCTGCCACCAGACCGACAAGAAGCTGGTGGGCCCGGCCTACAAGGATGTGGCGGCCAAGTACGCAGGCCAGAAGGATGCCGCGGCCAAACTGGCCGAGAAGATCCAAAAGGGCGGCAGTGGCGCGTGGGGCCAAGTGCCGATGCCCGCGAACCCGCAGGTCAACGCCGACGAGGCCAAGACGCTCGCCACCTGGGTGCTGTCGCTGAAGAAGTGATCGCGCGGCTACGAGCCGCCCTGCTGACGACGAAGGCCCCGCTTGCGGGGCCTTTCGCTTGATGCAGATCAACAACGATCAGTTGGTCTGCGTCAGTTGCTCCAGGATCGCCGGGTTCTCGAGTGTCGAGGTGTCCTGCGTGATCGTCTCGCCCTTGGCGAGCGAGCGCAGCAGGCGGCGCATGATCTTGCCCGAGCGCGTCTTCGGCAAGTTGTCGCCGAAGCGGATGTCCTTCGGCTTGGCGATCGGCCCGATCTCCTTGGCCACCCAGTTGCGCAGTTCGTTGGCGATCTTCCTCGCCTCTTCGCCGCTCGGGCGGGGCCGCTTCAGCACCACGAACGCACAAACCGCCTCGCCGGTCATGTCGTCGGGCCGGCCGACCACCGCGGCCTCGGCCACCAACTCGGTGCACGACACCAGCGCCGACTCCACCTCCATCGTGCCGAGCCGGTGGCCCGACACGTTGAGCACGTCGTCGATGCGACCGGTGATCGTGAAGTAGCCGCGCTCGGCATCTCGACTGGCCCCGTCGCCGGCCAGGTAGTAGCCGCGCAGTTCCTTCGGGTAGTAGCTGCTCTTGTAGCGCTCCGGGTCGCCCCAGATCGTGCGGATCATGGCCGGCCACGGCTTCTTGATGACCAGGATGCCACCCTGCCCGTTCGGCACGTCGCCGCCGGTCTCATCGACGATCGCCGCGGCGATGCCCGGCAGCGGCAGCGTGCACGAGCCCGGCACCAGCGGTGTCACGCCCGGCAGCGGCGTGATCATATGGCCGCCGGTCTCGGTCTGCCACCAGGTGTCGACGATCGGGCAGCGCCCGCCGCCGACGTTGGCGTGGTACCACTCCCAGGCCGCCGGGTTGATCGGTTCGCCCACCGAACCGAGCAGGCGCAGGCTGCCGAGTTGATAGCTGTTCGGGTGCGTTGTCGGGCTCGTCTCGGCGGCCTTGATCAGCGAGCGGATCGCGGTGGGCGCGGTGTAGAACACCGTCACCTTGTGCCGCTCGATCATCTTCCAGAAGCGGCCGGCGTCGGGATAGGTCGGCACGCCTTCGAACACGATCTCGGTCGCGCCGCAGGCCAGTGGCCCGTAGGTGATGTAGGTGTGACCGGTGACCCAGCCGATGTCGGCGGTGCACCAGAAGATGTCGTCGGGTTTGACATCGAACACCCACTTGGTCGTCAGCGCCGCATGCAGCAGGTAGCCGCCGCTGGAATGCTGTACGCCCTTGGGCTTGCCGGTCGAGCCCGACGTGTACAGCAGGAACAGCGGGTGCTCGGCGCTCACCCACTCGGGCTCGCAGGTTTCGCCCTGGCCGGCTACCACATCGTGCAGCCACTGGTCGCGGCCGGCGTGCCACTGCACGGCGCCGCCGGTGCGGCGGTAGACGATCACGTTCTTCACGCTGTCGCAGCCGCCCAGGCCGAGCGCCTCGTCGACGATGCTCTTCAGCGCCAGCGCCTTGCCGCCGCGCATCTGCTCGTCGGCGGTGAGCACCATGACCGCGCCGGCATCCTCGATGCGATCGCGCAGGCTCTGCGCCGAGAAGCCGCCGAACACCACCGAATGTGTGGCCCCGATGCGCGCACAGGCCTGCATCGCAACCACCCCCTCGATCGACATCGGCAAGTAGATGACGACGCGATCGCCCTTCTTGACGCCCTTCGCGCGCAGCGCGTTGGCCAGCTTGCAGACACGGGCGAACAGCTCGGAGTAGGTGATGCGGGTCACCGTGCCGTCGTCGGCTTCGAAGATGATCGCGGTTTTCTGGCCCAGTCCGCGCTCGATCTGCAGATCGAGGCAGTTGTACGAGACGTTCAGCGTGCCGTCTTCGAACCACTTGAAGAACGGTGCCTGGCTGTCGTCGAGCGTTTTCGTGAACGGCTTCTTCCAGCTCACGTGCTCGCGCGCCTGTCGTGCCCAGAAGCCGGCGTAGTCGGCCTCGGCCTCCTTGCACAGCCCCAGGTAGGCCTCCATGCCCCGCACCGCCGCGCCTTTGACCATGGACGCGGGTGGTGGATAGACGTGGTTCTCGCTCATGTTCATCTCCTGCAAGGGGTTGACGGTGATACGGTCCGGTCGCGGCGGGCGGCGCCCTGCGGGCCCGCGCTTCGACCAACACCTTACTCTAGCCACGGATGACCTCCGCGCGCCACTAGAATTCGCCCGCCGCTCAACAGCCTGCTGCCACGGGTCAAACCCCCGGGGCGGCGCTTCCTCGATGGCCCGCCTCCCGAATTCCGCCGAAACCCGGTTGCGCCCGCTACCGAGCCTGATTTTCGCCAGCCGCTGGTTGCAGCTGCCGCTGTACATCGGCCTGATCGCCGCGCAGGCGGTCTACGTCTTTCATTTCTGGATCGAACTGGTGCACTTGGTCGAGGCCGCGTTCGGCAACCAGGGTGCGCTCGAAAGCCTGGTCAAGAGCGTCGGCTACAAGGACACCCCGGTCGAGCGCCTGAACGAGACGCTGATCATGCTGGTGGTGCTCGGCCTGATCGACGTGGTGATGATCAGCAACTTGCTGATCATGGTGATCATCGGCGGCTACGAGACCTTCGTGTCGCGGCTGGACCTCGAAGGCCATCACGATCAACCGGAATGGTTGAGCCACGTCAACGCCTCGGTGCTGAAGGTCAAGCTCGGCACGGCGATCATCGGCATCAGCTCGATCCACCTGCTGAAGACCTTCATCAACGCCGCCAACTACGACGAGAAGACCCTGCTGTGGCAGACGGCGATCCACCTCGCCTTTCTGCTGTCGGCGATGGCGATCGCAGCCGCCGACCGCATCCTCGGTGGCGCACACGATTCGCACCGACCCACATCTCACCCACTGCCATGATCCTGCGCGCCAACGATCTGATCGAAACCATTGCTGCGGCCCTGCAGTACATCAGCTACTACCACCCGGCCGACTACATCACTCACCTCGCGCGAGCCTACGAGACCGAGCAGAGCCCGGCGGCGAAGGACGCGATCGCGCAGATCCTGACCAACTCGCGGCTGTGCGCCGAGGGCAAGCGCCCGATCTGCCAGGACACCGGCATCGTCAACGTGTTCCTGAAGGTCGGCATGGACGTGCGCTTCGAGGGCTTCGCCGGCTCGCTCGACGATGCGGTGAACGAAGGCGTGCGCCGCGGCTACCTCAACCCCGACAACCTGCTGCGCGCGTCGGTGCTCGACGATCCGATCTTCGAGCGCCGCAACACGCGTGACAATTCACCGGCGGTGCTCCACGTGGAACTGGTGCCCGGCGACACGGTCGAGGTCACCGTCGCCGCCAAGGGCGGCGGCAGCGAGAACAAGAGCAAGTTCGCGATGCTGAACCCGAGCGACAACCTGGTCGACTGGGTGCTCAAGACGGTGCCGACGATGGGCGCCGGCTGGTGCCCGCCGGGCATGCTGGGCATCGGCGTCGGCGGCACCGCCGAGCGCGCGATGCTGATGGCCAAGCAGGCGCTGATGGACGACATCGACATGTCGGCGCTGCTGCAGCGCGGCCCGCGCAGCAAGCTCGAAGAACTGCGCATCGAGCTGTACGAGAAGGTCAACGCGCTCGGCATCGGCGCGCAGGGGCTCGGCGGCCTGACCACCGTGCTCGACGTGAAGATCAAGACCTACCCCACGCACGCGGCGAGCAAGCCGGTGGCGATGATCCCCAACTGCGCCGCCACGCGCCACGCGCACCTGGTGCTCGACGGCTCGGGCCCGGTGTTCCTCGAACCGCCAGGCTCCGACCTCTGGCCCGACGTGCACTGGGCGCCCGACTACAACAAGTCGCGCAAGGTCAACCTCGACACGCTGACCCGTGCCGAAGTGGCGAGCTGGAAGCCGGGCGACACGCTGCTGCTGAGCGGCAAGATGCTCACCGGCCGCGACGCCGCGCACAAACGCATCCACGACATGCTCGCCAAGGGCGAGAGGCTGCCGGTCGACTTCACCAACCGCGTCATCTACTACGTCGGCCCGGTCGACCCGGTGCGCGACGAGGTGGTGGGCCCGGCCGGCCCCACCACCGCCACACGGATGGACAAGTTCACCGAGATGATGCTGGCGCAGACCGGGCTGATCGCCATGATCGGCAAGGCCGAGCGCGGCCCGGTGGCGATCGAGGCCATCCGCCGGCACCAGAGCGCCTACCTGATGGCCGTGGGCGGCGCGGCCTACCTGGTGGCCAAGGCCATCAAGGCCGCCCGGGTGGTCGGCTTCGCCGACCTCGGCATGGAGGCGATCTACGAGTTCGAGGTGAAGGACATGCCGGTCACCGTGGCGGTCGACGCCGGCGGCACCAGCGTGCACGTGACCGGGCCGCGCGAGTGGCAGGCGCGCATCGGCAAGATTCCGGTCGCGGCGACCTGATCAGCCGGCCTGCCGCACCACCCGCTGCGGGAACGGGATCTCGACACCCTGCTCGTTCAGGCAGCGCAGCAGCGCAAAGTTGACGTCGCTGCGCACGTTGCCTTCGCCGTTGTGCACGTCGCCGATCCAGAAGCCGATCGTCAGCTCGAGCCCGTCGGCGGCGAATGCCGACAGCTGCACCGCGGCCGGATGCTCCGGCAGCACGCGCGGCACCGCCATCACGGCGGCACGCAGTTTCGGGATCAGGGCGTCGAGGTCGGTGCCGTAGGCCACCTGTACCACGGTCGACACCGCCACCTTCGGGTCGGCGAACGACAGGTTCTCGACCCGTTGCGTGGTCATCATCTCGTTGGGCACGATCGATTCGCGGCCGTTGGCCGCGCGCACCACGGTGTAGCGCGTGGTGATGTCGCTGATGCGGCCCTCGAAGCCGTCGACCTTCACCACGTCGCCGATGCGCAGGCTGCGCTCGGCCAGGATCACGAAGCCGGACACATAGTTGGCCGCCAGCTTCTGCAGGCCCAGGCCGATGCCGACGCCGATCGCGCCGCCGAGCACCGACAACGCGGTCAGCGGAATGCCGGCCGCCGACAGCGCCACCAGCACGCCCACCAGCAGCAGCAACGCGCGCGTGGCGTTGGCCGCGATCTTGCGCACCGACAGGTCGACCCGCTGGGCCGCGAGCAGTCGCGCCTCGATCGCCGCCGACAGCCACAGCATCAGCAGCAGCGCGGCGCCGGCGGTCAACACGCCCTCGGTCAGGCTGCGCAGCGACACTTCGCTGCCCGCGATCTTCCAGCGCAGCGCCTCCATCTCGACCAGCACCGCAGGCAGCAGATCGGTCACCCACAGCACCAGCACGATCCACACCAGCCACGACAGCGTGCGCTCGATCGCGCGCACCGCGGTCGAGTTGGGGAACGCCACCCGCAGCACACGCGCCACCACGCGGATGAGGGCCAGGCTGGCCAGGATCGGCACCGCCAGCTTCAGCACCGCGATCGGCAGCAGCTTGGCCAGCGCGCTGCGCGCGGCCACTGCGAGGCCGAGTGCCAGCAGCGGGAACAGCACGCCGTCGATGCCGCGCTCGCCGAACCAGATGCTGCCTGGCGCACGCCGGCGTGCCAGCCGCACCACAGCCCAGGCGAACAGCAGGCACGCGGCGAGCACCGCCACCTCGGCCAGCGCCGCGGGCCGGTTCAGCTCGGCGAACACCTCGGCCAGCGACTGGCCGGCTTGCAGGTCAGCAGCCATCGGGCGGCGCGCGCGTCACACCTCGGCCAGCACGCGCAGGTGCGCGGCCACGCTGCGCGCCAGCGCGCCGAGGTTGTAGCCGCCTTCGAGGCACGAGACGATGCGCCCCTGGGCATGACGGTCAGCCACCGCCTTGATGCGCCGCGTGATCCATTCGTAGTCGGCCTCGACCAGGCCCATCTGGCCGAGCTCGTCCTCGCGATGCGCGTCGAAGCCGGCCGAGACGAACACCATCTGCGGCGCGAACGCCTCCAGGCGCGGCATCCAGTTGGCCTCGATCAGGCCGCGCAGTTCGGGGCCGCGGGTGTACGGCGGCACCGGCAGGTTGACCATGTTGGTGCCCTTGGGCACCGTGCCGCTGCCGGGGTACAGCGGGTGCTGGAAGAAGCTGACCATCAGCACACGCTCGTCGCCGGCGATGATGTCTTCGGTGCCGTTGCCGTGGTGCACGTCGAAGTCGACGATCGCCACACGCTCGAGGCCGAGCACATCGAGCGCATGGCGCGCAGCCACCGCCACGTTGTTGTAGAAGCAGAAGCCCATCGCGGTGTCGCGCGTCGCATGGTGGCCCGGCGGCCGCACGGCGCAGAACGCCACCGTGGCTTCGCCGCCCACCACCGCCTCGGTGGCGGCCACGGCCGCGCCGGCGGCGCGCTGCGCGGCGCGCCGCGTCTGCGGGCAGGCGATGGTGTCGGGGTCGAACGCGTGGTGCTCCTGGCGCGCCTCGATATCCGCCAGCACGGCATCGAGCTCGCTCACGTAGCCGGCGGTGTGCGCGCGCTGCAGCGCCGCCGTGTCGACCAGCGGCGCATCGCGGAACTGCAGTGCGGTGTCGAGCCCGGTGGCGCGCAGGTGATCGCTGATCGCATCGAGCCGCGCGGCGCACTCCGGGTGCCCTCGACCCATATCGTGCAAACGGCACTCGGGGTGGCTGAACACGAGGGTGGGCATTCGGGGTCTCGGGCTTTTGGGGTATGTTCGTCGGATGGCAGACAACGACGCATCGGGCCAACTGGCCGCGCTGGTGGACCAGATTAGCACGATCATCGTCGGCAAACGCCCGCAGATCGAAGACTGCGTCGCCTGCATGCTGGCCGGCGGCCACCTGCTGATCGAAGACGTGCCCGGCGTCGGCAAGACCACGCTGGCGCACGCGCTCGCGGTGTCGCTCGGCTTGAAGTTCTCGCGCGTGCAGTTCACCGCCGACCTGATGCCGTCAGACCTGGTCGGCGTCAGCGTCTACGAGCGCAGCAAGGAAGCGTTCGTGTTCCACCAGGGGCCGGTGTTCGCGCAGGTGCTGCTGGCCGACGAGATCAACCGCGCCGGCCCGAAGACGCAGAGCGCGCTGCTCGAGGCGATGGAGGAGCACCAGGTCACGGTCGAGAACGAGACACGCGCGCTGCCGCGGCCGTTCTTCGTGATCGCCACGCAGAACCCGGTCGATCAGCTCGGCACCTACCCGCTGCCCGAGTCGCAGCTCGATCGCTTCCTGATGTGCATCACGCTGGGCTACCCCGATCGCGCGTCCGAGCGCGCACTGCTCGCCGGCGAGGACCGGCGCGGCGCGATCGAGCGGCTGCGCCCGGTGATGACGCCGCCATCGCTCGCCGCCGCACAGGCATTGGTGCACAAGGTGCACGCCGCCGACGCGTTGCTCGACTACCTGCAGGCGTTGATCGCGGCCACGCGCTCCGGCCAGTGGTTCGCCGAGGGCCTGAGTCCGCGCGCCGGCATCGCCTGGCTGCGCGCCGCGCGGGCCCGCGCGATGATGGCACGGCGCAACTACGTGGCTCCCGACGACCTGCAGGCGATCGCCACGCAGACCATCGCGCACCGCCTGGTGCCGGTGGCCGGTGCGGGGCGCGGCCGCGTCGAACAGGTGCGCGCGATGATCGAGTCGGTCGCGCTGCCGTGAACGCCGTGCGAGCCCCTCGTTCGCGCCCGGCCGCGCGCCGCGGCGCGTCGGGCTGAAGGGGCTGCGATGCTCGCCGAACGCGTGCGCGCGTGGTTCGAGGGGCGCCTGCCGATCAGCGACAGCCACACGCTGAGCCAGCGCAACATCTACATCGTGCCGACCAAGGCCGGTTTCGCGTTCGCGCTGACGCTGCTGATGATGCTGGTGGCGTCGATCAACTACCAGCTCAATCTGGGATATCTGCTGACTTTCCTGCTGGCCGGCAGCGCGCTGGTGTCGATGCACCTGACGCACGGCACGCTGCGCGGCCTCACGTTGCGCGTGAAGCCGCCGGCTGCGGTGTTCCTCGGCGACAGCGCCGAGGTCGAGGTGGTGCTCAGCAGCCCCGGTGCGATGCGCCACGGCATCGGGCTGTCGGTGAACCGCGTGCGGCCGCGCTCGTTCGCCTTCTGCGACGTGCCGGCCGAGGGCAGCGCCAGCGCGCGCGTGCGCTTCATCCCCGGCCAGCGCGGCCTCGCGGGCGTGCCGACGCTGCTGGCCGAGACGAGATTCCCGCTCGGCCTGTTCCGCGCCTGGACGCTGTGGCGGCCGGCGGCGCAGGTGCTGGTATACCCGAAGCCCGAGGACCCGCCGGCGCCGCTGCCGGCCGGCCAGGCGGTGTCGGGCGTGACGCATTCGGCGCGTGCCACCGAAGGCGGCGAGTTCGACGGCGTGCGCAGCTACCGCCGCGGCGACGCACTGCGCCGCATCGTGTGGAAGAAGGCCGCGAAGACCGGCGAGCTGGTGAGCCGCGACACCAGCGAGAACGCCAACCGCGAGCTGTGGCTCGACTTCGACCGCGCCGGCCTGACGCAGGACGAGGCCCGCCTGTCGCGCCTGGCGGCGTGGACGCTGGCCGCCGAGCGCAGCGGCATCGCGTTCGGCCTGCGCATTCCGGGCCGCGAGCTGATGCCGGCGCAGGGCGAGGCGCAGCGCCGCGCCGCGCTCGAGGCGCTGGCGCTGTGGTGAGGCGCTGATGGCCTGGATCGAAACCTCGATGCCGCGCTGGCCGGGCTGGCGCAACCTGCCGCGCGAGACGCGCGACACCTTGTTCCTGCTGGCGGTGATCGGCTGGACCATCGCGCCGCATCTGGCGCGGCTGCCGTGGTGGTGCGTGGCGCTCAGCGCGCTGGTGCTGGTGTGGCGCGCGCATCTCGCGCTGGCCAACCTGCGGCTGCCCGGCCGCGTGCCGATCATCGTGCTGCTGCTGGTGGCCGCATCGCTGACGTTCTGGAGCGAGCAGAGCCTGTTCGGCAAGGAGGCCGGCGTCACGCTGCTGGTGGTGCTGATGTCGCTGAAGACGCTCGAGCTGCGCGCGCGGCGCGACGCGCTGGTGGTGTTCTTCCTCGGCTTCTTTCTCGTGCTGACGCACTTTCTCTACTCGCAATCGCTGCCTACTGCGCTGGCGATGCTGGTCTCGGTGTGGGGCCTGCTGACGGCGCTGGTGCTGGCGCATATGCCGGTGGGCAAGCCGTCGCTGCGGCGCGCCGGCGCGCTGGCCGCGCGCAGTGCGCTGCTCGGTGCGCCGCTGATGGTCGTGCTGTTCATGCTGTTTCCGCGCATCGGCCCGCTGTGGGGCATGCCGCAGGACGCAATGGGCCGCACCGGCCTGTCGGGCACGCTGCGCCTGGGCGGCGTGGCCGAGGTCGCCAACGACGATGCGGTGGCGTTTCGCATCCGCTTCGACGACGGCGCCCTGCCCGATCCGAACACGCTGTACTTCCGCGGCCCGGTGCTGACACGCTTCGACGGCATCGAATGGCGGCAGCGGCCGGCGAGCGCGCACGCGAGCCCGCCCGCGATCCGCACGCTCGGCCCCGGCATCGGCTACGAGATCACGCTCGAGCCGCTGCGCCTGCCGCTGCTGCCGACGCTCGAGGTCACGCCGGCCACCGCCGAGGCGGCGCCACAGCTCGACGGCTATGCAGCGTCGCTGCGCCCCGACCTGCAGTGGCAGACCGACCGCATCGTCTCGGATCGCGTGCGCTACCGCGCGCGGGCCTGGCCGCGGTTCCAGGTCGGGCGCACCGACGGTGGCGGCCCCGAGCTGGGCGAGGCGCTGCAGTTGCCGGCCGGCTTCAACCCGCTGACGCGCGCGTGGGCCAACGAGTTTCGCCAGCGCAACGGCCTCGAGCTGGCCAGCCCTAGCGCGCTCGCCGACGCGGTGCTGGGCTACATCCGCAGCGAGGGCTTCAGCTACACGCTGGCGCCGGGCACCTACGGCCGCGACGCGGTCGACGAGTTCTGGCTCGACCGGCGCGCCGGCTTCTGCGAGCACTTCGCGGTGTCGTTCGCCGTCGTGATGCGCGCGATGGGCGTGCCCGCACGCGTGGTCACCGGCTACCAAGGCGCCGAGCGCGTGCTGCGCGAGGGCTACTACATCGTGCGCCAGAGCCATGCCCATGCCTGGGCCGAGATCTGGCAGACCGGCCGCGGCTGGATCCGCGTCGACCCGACGGCGGCGGTGGCGCCCGACCGCGTCAGCCTGGGCCGCAACCTCGAGCCGCCGCCAGGGTTGGTGACCAGCACGCTGCGCAGCGTCAGCCCGGAGCTGCTGGCGGAACTGCGCGCAGCCTGGGAGACGGTGAACAACCGCTGGAACCAATGGGTGCTGAACTACTCGCGCACGCAGCAGTTCGACCTGCTGCAACGCATCGGTGTCGGCTCGCCCGATTGGCAGGCGCTTGGCATGACCCTGCTCGGCCTGCTGATCGCCGGCGCGCTGGCGGGCGCCGCCTGGGCGCTGTGGGATCGCAACCGTCAGGATCCGTGGCTGCGTCAGCAGGCGCAGGTGCGCGCGGTGCTGGCTTCGCTCGGCGTGCCGGCGCAGCCGTGCGACCCGCCGCGCCGCCTGGCCGAGCGTCTGCGGGCACAACTCGGCGAGCGCGGTGACGCGCTGGCCTACCAGCTCGACATCCTCGACCTCGCGCGCTACGGGCCGCATGCACGGCGTCGGCCCGATCGCGCATGGTGGCGGCGCTTCGCGTTCGAGGCGATGCGCTTGCGCCCGGGCAGCACAATCGGCCGGCTGCAGGCACTCGCGACGCCGCCGCGATAATCGATCGCATGCAACGACGACGCCTCGCTGTCGCGACCGTGGCCGCTGCCGGCTCGCTCGCGCTGCCGCTCGGCGTGCGCGCCGCTGCGGCGGGCGGCAGCGGCCGGCGCAACGGCCACCACCGCAGCGCCGACGCCGGTCGAGCGTACGGCCGCCGGCCCGATGTGCTGCAGGCGGCGCAGGACTTCGCGCAGCAACTCGGCCTCGACCTCGGCTGGATCGAGGCCACGCTGGCGCAGGCGCGCCATGTTGCCGCAGTGGCGCAGCTGATCATGCCGCCGGCCACCGCGTCGGCGAAGAACTGGGCCGCCTACCGCGCGCGCTTCGTCGAGACGCGGCGCGTCGACGCCGGCGCGCAATGGTGGCGCGACAACGCCAGCTGGCTCGACAGCGCCCAAGAGCGCTTCGGCGTGCCGGCCGAGATCGTGGTCGGCATCGTCGGCGTCGAGACCTTCTACGGCCGCATCACCGGCGGTTTTCGCGTGCTCGACGCGTTGGCCACGCTGACCTTCGATTTTCCGCGCGGGCGCAGCGACCGCAGCCCGTTCTTCCGTTCCGAGCTGGCCGAGTTCCTGCGGCTGGCGCAGCGCGAAGGCTGGGACCCGCAGGCGCTAAAGGGTTCGTTCGCCGGTGCGATCGGCCTGCCGCAGTTCATGCCCAGCAGCATCACGAACTACGCGATCGACTTCGACGACGATGGTCGCATCGATCTGCTGACCAGCAGCGCCGACGTGGCCGGCAGCGTGGCACACTTCCTCGCCGAGCACGGCTGGCGACGCGCGATGCCGACTCACTATGACGTGCAGCCGCCCGATGACATCGTCGAACGCGCGACGCTGCTGGTGCCCGACATCGTGCCCAGCTTCACGCCGGCGCAGATGGCCGCACGCGGCGCGCGGCTCGACGACGCGGCGCAGCAGCACGAGGGCGCGCTGGCGCTGATCGAGCTGCGCAACGCCGACGACCCGCCCAGCTACGTGGCCGGCACGCAGAACTTCTACGCGCTGACGCGCTACAACGCGTCGAGCTACTACGCGATGGCGGTGATCGAGCTCGGCCGTGCGGTGGCGGCGGCGCGCTGACGCGGCGTCACACCGGCTCGACCGTCACCTGCACCTGCGGCACCGCCGCGGTGCCGCCGCGGATCACACCGCGCAGCGGCGCCACGTCGCCGTAGTCGCGACCCCAAGCCAGCGTGATGTGCGCGAGCGCGGGCCGCAGGTTGTTCGTCGGGTCGAAGTCGACCCAGCCGTTCGCAGGACACCACACCGACACCCACGCGTGCGACGCCTCGCTGCCGACCAGCCGGCCGTGGCCCGCCGGCGGCTGCGTCGACAAGTAGCCGCTGACGTAGCGTGCGGCAAGACCCATCGAGCGGCAGGCCGCGATCATCACGTGTGCGAAATCCTGGCACACGCCGCGCCGCGCCTGCAACGCCTGCTGCGCCGGCGTGGTCACGTCGGTGCTGTCGACGCGGTACTCGAACTCGCCGTGCACACGCTCCATCAGCGCCTGCGCCGCCTCGAGCAGTGGCCGTCCGGGCGTGAAGACGCCTGCGGCGAAGCGAACGAACTCCCGCGCGCGTGGCGCGCGCGGCGAGTCGAGCGCGAACTCGCACGCCGGCGGCATTGTGCGGCCGGCGCGATAGCGCAGCGCAGCAGCCACCTGCTGCCACGGCGGGCTCGCGAGCGCAACCGGCACGGGCGCTGTCAGCGTCGCCTGGAACGTCGACAGCACGTCGAGCTGCTCGTGCACGCGTGCGTGGCTGAAGCCGTGACGCCAGTTGCCGAACACGTCGGCGCTGGCATCGATCGCGTGGGCGCCGCCATCGGGCTCGGGCTGCACCTCGAGCCGCCAGCCCGACACCCGCTGCTGCGCCGTGTCGCGCGGCCGCAGATGAACCAGGTGATGCGCCAGTTCCACCGGCGCCGCGTGCACATAGCGCGTGCGGTGCCGCACGTGCAACGTGGCCTGCAAGCCGCTCATCGACCCGCTCATCGAACGGCACCCTTCACTGCCACACCGTGCGGTCGCCATCGGCCACGTGCGCGAACAGGCGGTTGCCGATCGCGTCGGACAGCTCGCGCACCGCTGCCACCATCTGGTCGAGCCGCTCGATCAGCGCCGCGGGGCGCCCGTCGGCGTCGAGCTGCACCAACTCGTCGATCGGCCAGGCTTCGGGTGCGGGCAGCGCGTCGGTCGCTTCGACGGCCCACGCGCCGTCGACGCGCGCCAGCTTGCGCAGCCGCTCGCGCAGCGTGCGCAGCACCCAGGCGACCGAGCGCGTGTTGTCGGTGTCGAGTACCAGCAGCTCGACCATGGGACGCAACTCGCGGCGGGCCTGAAAGCGCGCGCGGTACGTGACCACGGCGTCGAACAGGCCGAGCAGCGCATCGAAGCCCTCTTCGCTGCCAGCCAGGCCGCGCTGCAGCCCGCGCGCCAACGCGTGGCACAGCGTGTCGAGCCGCTCGATCTGCCGCCCCACCGACAGCAGCCGCCAGCCATCGTCGCGCACCATGCGATCGGTCTGTGCACCGGTCACTGCACTCAGGTGCGTGGCCGTGCGGCCGAGCACGCCGAGCACATCGGCCAACGCCGCGGCCGCGCCTTCGGGGTGCGACGGTGCCAGCGCCGAAGCCACGTGCTGCTCGAAGTGGTGATCGAGCTCCTGCAGCAGCCGCCAGTGATCGGGCGACAGCCGCTCGCGTACCGCCTGCGCGCAGGCCAACAGCGCGCGCAGATCGAAGCCGACGCTGCCGAGCCCGCTGGCCACCGGCAGCGCCTGCACCAAGGCGTGCTCGAATGCGGGCAACGCGGTGTTCGGTGACGGCGCGTCCTCGGCCACCAATCCGTACCACGCCGCGAGCTCACCCAGCCACCCGCGCAGCGCAGTGTCGGAGTGTCGCAGCGCGCCGAGTGCCAAGCGCAGCAAACCGACCGTGTACTCGGCGCGCTCGGTGTAGCGACCGAGCCAGAACAGGTTCTCGGCCGCGCGGCTGGTCACCGCCTGTGGCTGCTCGTGCGGCGCCGACGACGACAGCAGCGTCTGCAGCACCGGCCCGGTCTGCGCCGCAGCGCGCGCCGTCACCCACAGGTCGGCGCTGGCGCTGCCGTGCTGCATCGACAACCAGGGGTCGAGGCCGCGATCACGGTGCGAGGCCACGCGCGCCATGCCGCCGGGCAGCACGCACCAGCCGCCGTACCCGTCGGCCAGCGCGAACACCCGCAGCACCGCTGGCCGCAGGTCGATGTTGCCGCCATTCCACACCGGCGTCAGCGACGGTCGCACACGGGCCTGCAGCGTGAACGCGGCGGGGTCGGCATCGATGCGCGCCGCCAGTGCCGTGCGCACCGCTGGGCCCAGATCGGCGACCACCACCGGATCGAAGCCCTGCGTGATCGCACTGCCGGGAAAGGTGGCCGCGACGACGTAGTCCTCGAGCTGCGCGCGCTGTGCCTGCCAGACCGCATCTTCGCCGCACCACCAGTGCGTGGATGCCGGCAGTTGCAGCTCCTCGCCGAGCAGCCGCAGCGCCACGCCGGGCCAGAACGCGGCCAGCCCAGGGCTCTCGAGCACGCCGGCGCCCGGTGCATTGGCGATCACCACCTCGCCGGCGCGAGCGGCCTGCATCAGACCGGGTACCCCGAGCGCCGAATCGGGGCGCAGCTCGAGCGGATCGAGCCACTCGTCGTCGACCCGCCGCAGCAGCACGTGCACACGCTCGAGCCCCTGCATCGTCTTGAGGAACACGCGCCGTTCGCGCACCGTGAGGTCGCTGCCCTCGACCAGCGCGATACCGAGATGACGCGCGAGAAACACCTGCTCGAAGTAGGTCTCGTGCAGCGGGCCCGGCGTGAGCAGCACGACACGCGCGCGCTCGCCGGCCACGCTGAGGCCGCGCAGCGTGCCGAGCAGGCCCTCGAACGCCGAACCCACGCGATGCACATGCAGCGCGTCGAACGCCTCGTGGAACTCGCGCCCGACGATCAGCCGGTTCTCAAGCAGATAGCCCAGCCCCGACGGCGCCTGCAGGCGTTGTGCCAGCACCCACCACCGCCCCTCGGGGCCGCGCGCAAGATCGAACGCCGCCACGTGCAGATGCACGCCACCGGCCGGCCGGATGCCGTGCGCCGCGCGCAGGTATTGCGGGTGCTCGAACACCAGCGACGGCGGCAGCATGGCGTCGTGCAGCAGCGTTTGCGCACCATAAACATCGATCAGCGTCGCGTTCAGCAGCCGCGCGCGCTGCGCCACACCGGCCTCGATCGCCGCCCAGTCGTCGGGCGGGACGATCACCGGCAGCAACTGCAGCGGCCACTCGCGGCTCGCCCTGGCGCCCGGCGCATGCACGTTGTAGGTGGCGCCGTCCTCGCGCACGCGCCGCTGCACACGCGCGGCGCGCGCGGCGAGCTCGTCCGTGGTGACGCCGCCGGGCAGCGTGGCGAAGAAGGTCCGCCAGCTCGGCGTGGGCGCCGCGGGGGGCGCGCCGCGGGCCGCCACAGCGCCGCGCAGCTCGTCGAAGACGCCCGCCTCTTCGCAGCCGGCGATCGCCACGCTGCCGATGGCGCTGCCGGCACCCGCCGGCGCGGTGCGAACGCTCACGCCGGCACCAGGAAGTCGCGGCTGATGCCGGCGCCGATGTCGTTCACGCGATCCAGGAAGTGCGTGAGGTAGGCGTGCATGCCGGTGGCGAGGATCTCGTCGATGCGGCCGAACTCCAGGTCGGACTTCAGACGGCCGGCACGGCGCTGCGTGTCGGCGCTGAGGTCGTTGGCCACCAGGCGCAGGTTCTCGACCACGCCGTTCATGCAACTGGCCAGCGAGCGCGGCATGTCGGGCCGCAGGATCAGCAGTTCGGCCACCTTCTCGGGCACGATGACGTTGCGGTACACCTTGCGGTAGATCTCGAAGCCCGACACCGAACGCAGGATCGCCGACCAGTGATAGAAATCGACTTCCGGCGCCTCGCCAGCCTGGTCGCGCCCGAAGTAGTCACCGGCCAGCGCGTGGAACTTCACGTCGAGCAGCCGTGCGGTGTTGTCGGCGCGCTCGAGGAAGGTGCCGATGCGCAGGAAGTTCAGCGCCTCGTCCTGCAGCATCGTGCCCACCGTGACGCCGCGCGACAGGTGCGAGCGGAACTTGACCCACTCGAACAGCGAACCCGGGTCGCGATCGAAGTCGTGCTGCCGCAGCATGCGGTTGAACTCGAGCCAGGTCTGGTTGGTGGTCTCCCACAGCTCGGTGGTGATCGTGCCGCGCACGGCGCGCGCGTTCTCGCGCGCGGCGCGCAGGCAGGCGACGATGCTCGACGGATGCGTCTCGTCGCGCACCATGAAGTCCATCACCTCGAGCGGATCGATGCGCCCGCCGTACCGCTGGCGGTACAGCGCCGTGAGCTCGCTGATGCCCAGCATGCTGCGCCAGCCCTGCTCCGCCCGCTGCGTCGATTGCGGCAGCAGCGAGGTCTGGTAGTTCACATCGAGCATGCGCGCGGTGTTCTCGGCGCGCTCGATGTAGCGGGCCATCCAGAACAGGTGGTCGGCGGTGCGGGAGAGCATGTTCCTCAGCGTCCTTGCGTTTTGCTGCGATGCTTGCAGCTGCCTTGCTTGCAGCGACCGAGCTTGGCAAAGCCGCGGGCGGGTATGCGCCGGCGCTCGTGTGCGGCGGTCGGCCCTGCGGGCCGACTCCCCTGCGTGCCCTTGCGCTTGCAAGCGCAAGGGCGCTCGCCAGGCGAAGAACAGTCCGCAGGGACTGTTCTTCGTCCAGGCTCGCTACCTCGGCTTCGCGGCCCGTCGCGAAACTCACTACGCTCACTGCGTTCGCTACGTTCGGACAATCGCGACGAGTCAGAACACGTTGCGCGCGCTGCGCGCGCGCGGCCACGAAGCCTGCGTTCCTCGGCGCCGCCCAATGTCGCTGCCGGCGCACACCCGCCCGCGGCTTTGCAGCCACCACCGTGGCATGCGTGATGGCATGCCACCACTGGTTCTGCGCGGTGGGCGGTGCCCGGGGTGGGCGATTTATGCCGCGACATCATGAGCCCACACCGGGCGCCGCCCACCGCGCCGCGCCACACCCACGCAGACAGGGCAAAGGCCACAACGCCGTGCCGACCCGCGGCAAGAGCTGCAGTCCACGAACCGCAAGGCAAACACCACCGCCATCAAACCTCCAGCACCCACGTGTCCTTCGTCCCGCCCCCCTGCGACGAATTGACCACCAGCGAACCCTCCTTCAGCGCCACGCGCGTCAGCCCGCCCGGCACCATCTGCACCGTCTTGCCCGACAGCACGAACGGCCGCAGGTCGATGTGGCGCGGCGCGATGCCGGCATCCACGTAGGTTGGGCAGGTCGACAGCGACAGCGTCGGCTGGGCGATGTAATTGCCCGGGTTCGCCAGCAGGCGCTCGTGAAACGCGGCAATCTCGCCGCGCGTCGCGGCCGGCCCCACCAGCATGCCGTAGCCGCCGGCGCCGTGCACCTCCTTCACCACCAGCTCGGGCAGGTGGTCGAGCACGAACGACAGGTCTTGCGGATCGCGGCAGACATACGTGGGCACGTTGTGCAGCAACGGCTTCTCGCCGAGGTAGAACTCGATCATCTTCGGCACGTACGGGTAGATCGACTTGTCGTCGGCCACGCCGGTGCCGATCGCGTTGGCCAGCGTGAGGTTGCCGTTGCGGTAGACGTCGAGCAGCCCCGCGCAGCCGAGCGTCGAATCGCGGCGGAACGCCTGCGGATCGAGAAAGTCGTCGTCCACGCGGCGGTAGATCACGTCGATGCGTTGCGGGCCCTGCGTCGTGCGCATGTAGGCGAAGCCGTCGCGCACGAACAGGTCCTGGCCTTCGACCAGTTCCACGCCCATCTGCTGCGCGAGAAACGCATGCTCGAAATAGGCGCTGTTGTACATGCCCGGCGTCAGCACCACCACCGAAGGCTCGGCGACGCCGGCCGGCGCCACCGCGCGCAGCGTGTCCAGCAGCAGATCGGGGTAGTGCGCAACGGGCGCCACGCGATGCTGCGCGAACAGCTCGGGGAACAGCCGCATCATCATCTTGCGGTTCTCCAGCATGTAGCTCACGCCGCTGGGCACGCGCAGGTTGTCTTCCAGCACGTAGTAGGTGCCGCTGCCGTCGGCGTTGCCGGCGCGCACGATGTCGATGCCGGCGATGTGCGAGTAGACGCCGCCGGGCACGTCGACGCCCTCCATCTCGCGTCGGTACTGCGCGTTGCGCAGCACCTGGTCGACGGGCACCACGCCGGCGCGCAGGATCTCGCGGCCGTGGTACACGTCGTGCACGAAGCGGTTCAGCGCCGTCACGCGCTGGCGCAGGCCGGCTTCGAGCTGCTGCCATTCGTGCTGCGGGATCACGCGCGGGATGACGTCGAACGGAATCAGCCGCTCGGTGCCGGCACCGTCGTCACCCGGCGCGCCGTACACCGCGAACGTGATGCCGACGCGGCGGAACACCAGCTCGGCCTCGTCGCGGCGCGCCTGCATCATCGCGCCGCTCTGCTCGTCGAGCCAGCGTCGGTAGGCGCCATAGTGCGCGCGCACGCCCGAGGCGCTGTTCATCTCGTCGAAGCTGGCGTTCATCTACCGTCTTCCCTCTCGTCCAGCAGCAGGGCCGGCCCGGCACCTACGCGTCCATCGGTCCAATGCCAGTAGCGGCGTCGGCTGTCGCGTGCGCATGCGATCGCACCATCGGCCCATGTCCAGGCGCCACAGTGGTCGCTGCGCACCAGCATGATGCCGTGTGCGCGGTAGCGCGCCAACACCTCCGGTGCCGGATGGCCGAAACGGTTGCGGTAGCCGGCCTGCACCATCGCCACCTGCGGCCGTACCGCGTCGAGGAAGCCATCGGTCGACGAGCTGCGGCTGCCGTGGTGCGGCACCAGCAGCAGGTTGCTGCGCAGCGCGTCGCCCAGTCGTGCCACCAAGGCCGCCTCCTGCCGCGCCTCGACGTCGCCGGTGAGCAGCACGCTGTGGCCGGCCGCGTCGCGCGCGCGCAGCACGCACGACAGCGCGTTGGGCTTCGCGGGTCTTTCGTAGTCCTGCGGTGGCGGGTGCAGCAGCTCGAACTCGACGCCATCCCAGCGCCAACGCTGGCCGGCCTCGCAGCGCGTGTGCTCACGAGCGGCGACGAACAACGGGTGGCCGGGCTCGAGCGAACTGCTCCAGCTGCGCACCGGCAACGCCGCCGCGATCGATGCGGCCCCGCCGGCATGGTCGGCGTCACGGTGGCTGACGATCAGTCGATCGATCTGCGTCTCGCCGCGCGCGCGCAGCAGCGGCACGACGATGCGCTGGCCGGCATCGGCATCACGTGCATAGGCCGGCCCGCTGTCGTAGACCAGCAGCCGCTTGGCGGTGCGCAGCAGCACCGCGCTGCCCTGCCCGACATCGAGCACCACCAGCTCGAACTGTCCGGGCAGCGGCCGCGGCACTGCCGGCCACAACAGCGGCACGGCCAGCGGCAGCGCCAACAGCCGCAGCCGCCACGGCAACGGCAGCAGCCCCAGCAGCGCCGCGGCCAGGCCCGCGAGCACCGCCCAGGGCGGCGCCGCGGACACCGTCCACACCGCCCACGGCAGCGCCGTCAGCACCTGCAGCGCTTGCACCAACGCCGCCACCGCGCCCGCGGCCACCTGCCACAGCCACGGCAGTACGACACCGGCGAGTGCCAACGGCGTCACGATCAAGGTGACCCACGGGATGGCCAGCAGGTTGGCCGCGAACCCGACCAGCGACACTTGCTGGAAGAACGCCAGCGACAACGGCGCCAGGCCGAGCGTGGCGATGGCCTGTGTGCGCAGCAGGTCCACCAGCCACCCGCGGGCGCGTGGCACGAGCGACGCCGCGCCGTCGGCCGAGGCACCCGCGCGTGGCAACGGTGCGCTCGCCATCAACAGGCCCACCGCCGCGAACGACAGCCAGAAGCCCGGCTGCAGCAACGCCCACGGATCCCACACGGTGACCACCGCCGCGGCCAGCAGCAACACCAGCGGCCACGGCCAGCGCAAGCCGCACACGCGCAGACCGATTGCCGCGCTCAGCATCAGCAGCGTGCGTTGCGCCGGAACGCCGAAGCCGGCGAGCAGCGCATAGGCGGTGGCCACCAGCAGGCCACCGACGCGGCCGGCATGCGGCGCCGGCCACAGCAGGCAGGCGCGCGCGCTGCGCGACCATGCCGCAGCGATCAGCAGCCCCGACAGCCACGCGAACATCGTGACGTGCAAGCCGCTGATGCTCATCAGGTGCGCCACACCGGCGTCGCGGAACAGATCCCAGTCGGTGCGACCGATCGCCGCCTGGTCGCCGACGATCAGCGCAGTCAACACGCCACCGATGCGCGCATCGGCCACGCGCTGCAGCACCGCGTCGCGCACCGCCTGGCGCGCGCGCTCGATCGGCCGTACAGCGGTGTCGCCGAGCCATTGCGGCCGCGGACCGGCCACCGTGTTGCGCACGCTGCCGCTGGCGCCGATGCCGCGCTCGAACGACCACAGCTCGCCGTCGAAACCGTGCGGGTTCATCGCGCCGTGCGGGCGGCGCAGCCGGACCGGCAGGCGCCAGCGCTGGCCGGCGCGCAGCTCGGGCATCGCTGCCGGCGCCCCGGTGCTCCGGGCCCCGGGGCCGGTACCGCCGCCGGTACCGGTGAACCAGAACAGCGATACCCGCGACGGCACCGCCACCGGCTCGCCACCGAGCTGCGCCTCCTGCACTGCGAACACGAAGCGCAGTCCGTCGGCGCCGATCTGCGGCATCTGGTCGACGACGCCGGTCAGCATCAGCTCGGGCCCCTCGAGCGCCGGCGCCAACCGCTCGTCGAGCCGCGACTGCGCCCGCTGGCCGGTGGTGCCGAACGCGATGAGCGCGATCGCGACGCACAGCCACCCATGCCGCCACGGTGCTCGGTGGCGCCACTGCGCGGCGCTGCGCCTGCGGGCCAACACGACAATCGATGCCACCGCCAATCCAGCCACCGCCAGCGCAAGCGACGCCACCGGTGGCCACAGCGCGGCCTGCTGCAGCTGCAACGCCACGCCGGCGAGCCAGGCCAGCAGCACGCTGGCCCATCGTTGCCCCGGGTCGCCACGCCATGCCCGCATCGGCGCAAGTGTAGGATTGCCGCCCGCGTCACCATCCGAGCGCCTCACCATGTCCGTCTACGATCGCCTCACCGCTCTCGGCATCACGCTGCCTTCGGCGGCACCACCGGCCGGGGCCTACGTGCCGTTCGTGCGCGCCGGCTCGCTGCTGTTCCTCTCGGGCCACCTGGCCAAGCGCGATGGCAAGCCGTGGGTCGGCCAGCTCGGCAACGGCGTGGCCACTGCCGAAGGCAAGGCCGCGGCGCGCGCGGTGGCGATCGACCTGATGGGCACGCTGCACGCCGCGCTGGGCGACCTGAACCAGGTCAAGCGCATCGTCAAGCTGGTGGGCCTGGTCAACAGCGCGCCCACGTTCACCGAGCACCATCTGGTGATCAACGGCTGCTCCGAACTGCTCGGTGAGGTCTTCGGCGCAGCCGGACAGCACGCGCGCGCGGCGTTCGGCGTGGCGCAGATTCCGCTCGGCGCATGCGTCGAGATCGAGCTGGTCGTCGAGGTGGCGTGAGCGCGCCGGGCCGCTCCCAAGCGCGAATCCCGCAGCGTGCAGTGCGCCGCACGAAGGCCGGCGCCGTGAGCGCCAGCACGCGATGAGCGCGCGCACCGCATTCGCACTGACGCTGCTGCTGTCGCTGGCGGCGCTGACCGCGGCGCTGGTGAGTCAGCATGTCTACGACATGCGGCCGTGCCCGTGGTGCGTGCTGCAACGCGTGATCTTCGTGCTGCTGGCGCTGGCGGCACTGCTCGGCCTCGCGTGGCGCAGCGCGCTCGGCCGGCTCACCGCCGCGGGCCTCGGCATCGTGCTGGCCGCGCTTGGCGTGGCGGCCGCGCTGTGGCAGCACCTGGTTTCGGCCAAATCGACCTCGTGCAAGCTGACACTGGCCGATCGCATCGTGTCGGGCCTGCAGCTCGATGCCTGGCTGCCCGATGTGTTCGCCGCCACCGCCTCGTGTGCCGACGCGGCGGTGAACCTGCTCGGCTTGCCCTACGAATATTGGAGCCTCGGGCTGTTCGGCGCGCTCGGCATCGCGCTGGCGATGGCGCTGATCGGCCGGAACAACCGCCGCTGACTCACGCGCACCATCGGCGCGCCCGCCGCTCGGGGCGCGCCGTTTCAACGCAGCGACGCGTTGATCTTCGCCAGCGCGCTCGCCCCCGGGCACAGCTCGGCCTCGCCGAGCGTGTTCAGTGGCACCGGCACCGTGCGCAACGCGGTGTGCAGATCGCGCGCCTTCGGGTCGATGTAGATCAGGCCGGTCACCAGCTCGCCGCCGGCTTGCAGCTGCTGCAGCTGGCGCATCGCCGCCAGGCGGTCGGTGGGGTCGTAGTCGGCGTGCAGCTTTCGCAGCCGCAGGATCGAGCCGTCGGCGTTCGGCAGGTCGATACTCTCGCCCGGCGCCGGAGCGGCCTGGATCTCGGGTGCGAGATCGATGAAATCGATGCGGTTGACCGCCTGGTTGTGCAGGCGCACATAGTCGTAGCTGCGCGTGCTGCCGGCGTGGTTGTTGAACGCCACGCACGGGCTGATCACGTCGAGCAGCGCCGCGCCACCGTGCTCGATCGCGCCTTCGATCAACGGCACCAGGTGCGCCTTGTCGCCCGAGAAACCACGCGCCACGTAGCTGGCGCCGAGTTGCAGCGCCATGCCCACCAGGTCGACCGGCGAATCGTTGTTCACCGCGCCCTTCTTGCTCTGGCTGCCGCGGTCGGCGGTGGCCGAGAACTGGCCCTTCGTCAGGCCGTAGACGCCGTTGTTCTCGACGATGTAGACCATGCGCACGCCGCGGCGCATCGCGTGTGCGAACTGCCCGAGCCCGATCGACGCCGAGTCGCCGTCGCCCGAAACGCCGAGGTACAGCAGCTCGCGATTGGCGAGGTTGGCGCCGGTCAGCACGCTGGGCATGCGGCCGTGCACGGTGTTGAAACCGTGGCTCGCGCCGAGAAAGTAATCGGGCGTCTTCGAACTGCAGCCGATGCCCGACAGCTTGGCCACGCGGTGCGGCTCGATGTCGAGCTGCCAGCACGCCTGCACGATCGCCGCCGAGATCGAATCGTGGCCGCAGCCGGCGCACAGCGTCGACACCTTGCCTTCGTAGTCGCGCCGCGTGTAGCCGACCTTGTTGCGCGTCAGCGTCGGGTGGTGCAGCCGGGGCTTGGCGATGTAGGTCATGGCGTCACACCCGTTCGCGGCGTGGTTGCACGGCCAGCGCATGCACGTGCCGGGTGATGCGCTCGGTGATGAAGCGCGCGGTGATCGGCGTGCCGTCGTAGTGCAGCACCGCGATCAGCCAGCCCGGGTCGACCTCGAGCTCGTTGATCAGCAGCGTGCGCATCTGCGCATCGCGGTTCTGCTCGACGACGAACACGTGATCGTGCGCGGCGATGAACTCGTGCACGCTGGCCGGGAACGGGAAGGCGCGCAGCCGCATCGCGTCGAGGTGGATGTCCTCGAGCGCCAGCGATTCGAGCGCCTCGTCCATTGCCGGTGCGGTGGAGCCGAAGTAGATCACGCCCAGCCGCGTCTTCTTCGTGGCCGCACGCACCATCGGCGGCGGCACGAGATTGGCTGCGGTGGCGAACTTCTTCAGCAGCCGCTGCACGTTGTAGACGTAGTCGGGGCCGGCCTCCGAGTAGCGCGCGTAGGCGTCGCGCGTGGTGCCGCGAGTGAAGTACGCGCCTCGGGTCGGGTGCGTGCCGGGAATAGTGCGCCACGGGATGCCATCGCCGTCGACATCCTTGTAGCGGCCGAAGTCGCGGCCGGCCTCGAGCTCGGCCGCGCTCATCACCTTGCCGCGGTCGTAGGCGCGGGCGTCGTCCCAGACGAACGGCGCGCACAGGCGCTGGTTCATGCCGATGTCGAGGTCGGTCATCACGAACACCGGCGTCTGCAGTCGGTCGGCCAGGTCGAGCGCGGTGGCGGCGTGCTCGAAGCATTCGGCCGGGTCCTGCGGCAGCAGCATCGGGTGCTTGGTATCGCCGTGCGACGCGTAGGCGCTCGAGATCAGGTCGGCCTGCTGCGTGCGCGTGGGCATGCCGGTGGACGGCCCGCCGCGCTGCACGTCGATGATCGTCATCGGGATCTCGGCGAAGTACGCCAGCCCGATGAACTCGGTCATCAGCGACACGCCGGGGCCCGAGGTGGCGGTGAAGGCGCGTGCGCCGTTCCAGCCGGCGCCGGTGACGATGCCGATCGAGGCGATTTCGTCTTCGGCCTGGATGATCGCGAAGCGGTTCTCGCCGGTCTCGGGGTCGACGCGCAGCTTGCGGCAGTAGCGCTCGAACGCCTCGGCGAGCGACGACGACGGCGTGATCGGATACCAGGCGCACACGGTGGCACCGCCGTAGACGCAGCCCAGCGCGGCGGCCGCGTTGCCCTCCATGAAAATGCGCTCGCCCACCAGGTTGGCGCGCCGCACCTTGAGGCCCATCGCCGGGCTGCGCGGCGGGCGCAGGTGGTCGGTGGCGAAGCTGCGGCCGGCGTGCAGCGCGCGCACGTTGCTTTCGAGCAGGCGCTCCTTGCCCTTGTACTGCTCGCCGAACAGGCTCTCGATGACTGCGGGGTCGACGTCCATCAGCACCGACAGCGCACCGAGCACCATGATGTTCTTGAACAGCGTGCGCTGGCGCGGGTCTTCGTAGGTGGCGTTGCAGATCGCGGTGACCGGCATGCCGATCACGGTGATGTCGTCGCGGAACGCGCTCGCGGGCAGCGGCCTGGTGCTGTCATAGAACAGATAGCCGCCGGGCTCGACCTCGGCCACGTCCTGCGCCCAGGTTTGCGGATTCATCGCCACCATCATGTCGATGCCGCCGCGCCGGCCGAGCCAGCCGCGCTCGCTCACCCGCACCTCGTACCAGGTGGGCAGACCCTGGATGTTGCTCGGGAAGATGTTGCGCGGGCTCACCGGCACGCCCATGCGCAGGATGGCCTTGGCGAACAGCTCGTTGGCCGACGCCGAGCCCGAGCCGTTGACGTTGGCGAACTTGACGACGAAATCGTTGACCGCTTCGATGCGCTTCATGCCGGCACCCCCACCCGCTGCGCCGGCATGCTGTCGCGGCACGCAGGGCCGGCCTTGGTCGTCACCAGCAGGAACTTCTGCATGTCCCACGCGCCGGTGGGACAACGCTCGGCACACAGGCCGCAATGCAGGCAGACGTCCTCGTCCTTGACCATCACCCGGCCGGTCTTCAGCGGTGCGCCCACGTAGAGCGCCTGCTCGGCGTTGGCCGCCGGCGCACTCAGGCGCGCGCGCAGCTCGGCCTCGTCGCCGTTGGCGGTGAAGGTGATGCAGTCCATCGGGCAGATGTCGACGCAGGCATCGCACTCGATGCACAGCTTGTCGGTGAACACCGTCTGCACGTCGCAGTTCAGGCAGCGCTGCGCCTCCTTGAACGCGGTGGCCGGGTCGAAACCGAGCTCGACCTCGACCTTGATGCTCTTGAGCGCCTTCTCGGCCTTCTCCCACGGCACCTTGAAGCGGATGTCGTCCGACGGCGCATTGTCGTAGCTCCACTCGTGGATGCCCATCTTCTGCGACATCAGGTTCACGTGCGGCGGCGGGCGCCGCGCCGGGTCTTCGCCGTTGAGCAGGCGGTCGATCGACACCGCGGCCTCGTGGCCGTGCGCCACCGCGGTGATGATGTTCTTCGGCCCGAACGCCGCGTCGCCGCCGAAGAACACCTGCGGCAGCGAGGCCTGGAACGTCACCGCATCGAGCTGCGGCAGGCCCCAGTCGTTGAACGCGATACCGATGTCGCGCTCGATCCACGGGAACGCGTTCTCCTGGCCGACGGCCACCAGCACCTCGTCGCAATCGAAGTCGACGTCAGGGGCGCCGGTGGGCCTCAGCGTGCGCCGGCCCTTGGCGTCGTACACCGATTCGACGATCTGGAAGCGCATGCCGGTGAGCCTGCCGCGCTCGTGCAGGAACGCCAGCGGCACGTGACACGGCAGGATCGGGATGCCCTCGTGCATCGCGTCTTCCTTTTCCCACGGCGAGGCCTTCATGTCGTCGAAGGTGGAGCGGACGATCACCTTGACGTCGTCGGCGCCCATGCGACGCGCCGAGCGGCAGCAGTCCATCGCGGTGTTGCCGCCGCCGAGCACGATCACGCGCTTGGCCACCTTGGTGACGTGGCCGAAGTACACCGAGGCCAGCCAGTCGATGCCGATGTGGATCCGGTCCTTCGCCTCTTCGCGGCCGGGCACGTCGAGGTCGCGGCCGCGCGGCGCACCGCAGCCGACGAACACCGCGTCGAAGCCTTGCGCCAGCAGCGCCTTCATCGAATCGACGCGCTCGCCGCCGCGGAAGTCGACGCCCAGGCCGATGATCGTGCCCACCTCCTCGTCGATCACCGCCTCGGGCAGGCGAAAGCGCGGCACCTGCGTGCGCATGAAGCCGCCGGCCTTGGCGTCGCCCTCGAACACGGTGACCGAGTAGCCCTGCAGCACCAGATCGCGCGCGACGGTCAGCGACGCCGGGCCGGCGCCGACACAGGCCACGCGCTTGCCGTTCTTCGCGGCTGCGCGCGGCAGCAACGCGCGGATCTCGCCGTCCTTGAAGTCGGCGGCCACGCGCTTGAGGCGGCAGATGGCCACCGCCTCGGGCTTCGGCGCGTTCTGCTCCTCGACGCGGCCGCGCCGGCACGCGGGCTCGCACGGCCGGTCGCAGGTGCGGCCGAGGATGCCGGGAAAGACGTTGCTCTCCCAGTTGACCATGTAGGCGTCGTTGTAGCGACCCTGCGCGATCAGGCGGATGTACTCGGGAACCGGAGTGTGGGCCGGGCAGGCCCACTGGCAGTCGACGACTTTGTGAAAGTACGCCGGATCGGACACGTTGGTCGGCAACACTGTGGCCTCGTCTCCTGGTGGCACGCTGAAGGCGCGCGCCGGCAGTCTACGCCTGCGTGCGACGCGACCGCGCCGTGGCATACCCGGAGCACAGCAGGGTCACCCGTCGGCCTGCGCCGCCGCGCGCCGCGCGCACTCCCAGGTCACGCGCGCGGTGCAAGTGGCGCACAGCGCGGGGTCGAGCCGATCGTAGATCGCCGCGATGGCACTGCGCTTGTCGGGGTGGATGTGGTCGCGCCCGAGCGCATCGAGGAACCCGGTGCGCTGCCACATCCGCATCACCTGCGGCCGCGGGCGGTGGAAGTACAGGTCGCCGCCCATCGCGCGACGCACGCGCAGTTCGCGCTGCCACACCGCATCGCCGGCGGCATCGATGAAGTTCATGCTCTTGGCCATCACCAGCAGGTGCTTCTGCGCACGGGGCTGCTCACGCAGCGCGTGCAGCGTGTCGGCCACGTGCGCGGCGGCGCCGAAGTACACCGAGCCTTCCATGCGCAGCAACTTGATGTGCGGGCATTCGGGCAGTGCATCGGACGTGTCGTCGCGCACGACGAAGCGCCGATGCGGCGCCATCGTGTCGAAGCCCATCGTGCGCATCGCCGGGCGCGAGGTGTGGTACAGGTAGGCGACCAGCGACATGCCGGTGCCGAGCAGGATCGCGGTCTCGACACGCAGCACCAGCATCGACGCGGCGGTGGCCAGCGCCACCCAGAAATCGGTGCGGCTGGCGGCGGCCGTGCGGCGCCACGCCGGTAGATCGAGCAGCAACGCGGCCACCACGATCAGCAGCCCGCCCACCGCCGCCATCGGCAGCAGCGCCACCAACGGTGCGGCCAGCCACAGCAGCGCCAGCAGCAGCACGGCCGCGAACACCGAGGCCAGCGGCGTCTTCGCGCCGGCCTCGTAGTTCGGCAGCGAGCGGTTCAGCGAGCCGCACGACACGTAGCACGAGAAGAGGCCCCCCACCACGTTCGACAGGCCCTGGCCGATGAACTCGCGGTTGGCGTCGATGCGCTGCCCCGAGCGCTCGGCTACCGCCTTGGCGATCGAGATCGATTGCCCGAGCGCGAGGATCGTCAGCGCGAGCACCACCGGCGCCAGCGCGCTGAGCAGCTCGGGCAGGCGCGCCGCCGGCAGCGCCGGCAGGTGAAACGGTGGCAGCGACGCCGCCACCGGGCCGAGCAAGTCCACCTGCACGCCGGCCGACGCGCCCGCCGACGCGCGCGTCACCACCTGCGCCAGCAGCGTGCCCGCGACCAGACCCAGCAGCATGGACGGCCAGCGCGGCGCCAGCCGGCGCGCCAGCAGCGTGACCACGATCGTGACGATGCCCACCGCCAGCGCGGTGGTGTGGATCGGTTGCGCGATCACGGCGGCGAGCCAGTTGCCGCTGCGGTGCGTGCCCTGCGGCAGGCCGAACATGTTCTGCAGCCCGAACACCGCGATCAGCAGCGCTGCACCGCTGGTGAAGCCCTGCAGCGCAGCCGGCGAGATGAAGTTCGCGATCGCCCCCAGCCGCAGGCCGCCGACCAGGCACTGCAGCAGGCCCACCAGCACCGTGGTGAGCAGCGCCAGCTCGATGTAGTCGACCTTCGACGCCAGCGCCAGCGGCCCGAGCGCAGCCACCAGCGCGAGCGAGTTGGCATTGGTCGGCCCCGACATCACATGCCGGCTCGAACCGAACAGCGCCGCCACCACGCACGGCACGATCGCCGAGTACAGCCCCATCTGCGGCGGCAGCCCGGCCAGCGCCGCGAAGGCCACCGCCTGCGGCAGCACCAGGATCGCGCCGAGCAGGCCGGCCAGCGCATCGTGGCGCAGCGTCTGCGGCGTGGTCTCGCCGGTCCAGTCGCCGAACAACCGCTGCACGAGCGTCATGCTCAGAGGCTTCTCAAGCCGGTGCCGCGACGGCGCGTTGTGCCTTCATGCCGTGCACCAGCTTGCCCTTGCGTGCGCGCTTGCCCACGTGCTCGGCCAGCGTGGCGCCGCGCAGCAGCGCCTCGCGCGGTTTGGCGCCGCTCTTGCTGGTGCCGAACACCTGCAGCGCATCGGCGAACGCGGCCACGCTGACCAGCGCATCGTCGCCGTCGACGTCGATCAGCGTCAGGCCGCGTCCGCCCTTGGGTTGCAGCTTCACCTCGTCGAGGGCGAACACCAGCAGCTTGCCGGCGCGCGACACGCAGGCCACCTGTTTCGCGCCGTCGGGCACGAGCGCCGGCGCCAATGGCTGCTCGCCGTCGCCGAGCGCGAGAAACGTCTTGCCCGCGCGCTGCCGCGACACGAGATCGGCTGCATGCGCGAGCAGCCCGAAGCCGCCGCTGCCGGCCAGCAGCAGCTTGTGCTCGCCGGCGCCGGCAAAGTAGTGCAGCGGCGTGCTGCCGGCCTCGAGCTCGATCAGCGACGTGATCGGCTGCCCGTCGCCGCGCCCGCCCGGCAGCAGAGAAGCCGCGACGCTGTAGACGCGGCCGTTGGAGCCGAACACCAACAGCGTGTCGATGCTGCGGCAGGCGAAGGTGCCGTACAGCGCATCGCCGGCCTTGAACGTGAGGCTCGCCGGGTCGATCTCGTGGCCTTTCATCGAGCGCACCCAGCCCTTGCCGCTGACCACCACGGTGACCGGCTCGTCGACGATGCGGATCTCGGCGACGGCCTTCTTCTCGTGCTGGATCAGCGTGCGCCGCTCGTCGCCGTGGGCCTTGGCGTCGGCCTCGATCTCCTTGATCAGCGTGCGCCTGAGCACCGCGGCGCTGCCGAGGATCTCCTCCAGCTTGCCCTGCTCTTCACGCAGTTCCTTGAGCTCCTGCTCGATCATGATCGCCTCGAGCCGCGCCAGCTGGCGCAGCCGGATGTCGAGGATGTCGTCGGCCTGCTCGGCGCTGAGCTTGAAGCGCGCGATCAGCGCCGGCTTGGGCTCGTCGCTCTTGCGGATGATGCGGATCACCTCGTCGATGTTCAGCAGGATCAGCTGCCGCCCTTCGAGGATGTGAATGCGCGCGCGCACCTTGTGCAGCCGATGCCGCGTGCGCCGCTCGACCGTGGCCTGGCGAAAATCGATCCACTCGCGCAGCACCTCGCGCAGGCTCTTCTGCACCGGGCGGCCGTCGCGGCCGACCATCGTCAGGTTGACCGGCGCGCTGGTCTCGAGGCTGGTATGCGCCAGCAGCGTCGCGCTCAGCTCGGCCGGGTCGATCGTGCGCGTCTTCGGCTCGAACACCAGCCGCACCGGGGCGTCCTTGCCGGATTCGTCGCGTACCGCGTCGAGCACCGAGAGTACCGTCTGCTTCAGCTGCACCTGCTCCTGCGACAACGTCTTCTTGCCGGCCTTGACCTTCGGGTTGGTCAGCTCCTCGATCTCCTCGAGCACCTTCTGCGCGCTGGTGCCGGGCGGCAGCTCGGTGACCACCAGCTGCCACTGGCCACGTGCAAGGTCTTCGATCTTCCAGCGCGCGCGCAGCTTCAGCGAGCCGCGGCCCGACGTGTAGGCGGCGCGGATCTCGTCACTGCCGCTGATCAGCTGGCCGCCGCCGGGGTAGTCGGGGCCGGGCAGCAGCTCGAACAAGGCGTCGTCGGTGAGCTTGTCGTTCTTGATCAGCGCCACCGCGGCGGCGGCGACCTCGCGCAGGTTGTGGCTCGGTATCTCGGTGGCCAGGCCCACCGCGATGCCCGACGCGCCGTTGAGCAGCACGAACGGCAGCCGCGCCGGCAGCAGCGTGGGCTCTTCGGTCGAGCCGTCGTAGTTGGGCACGAAGTCGACCGTGCCCTCGTCGAGTTCGTCGAGCAGCAGCCGCGCGATCGGGCTCAGCCGGGCCTCGGTGTAGCGCATCGCAGCGGCGCCGTCGCCGTCGCGGCTGCCGAAGTTGCCGTGGCCGTCGACCATCGGATAGCGCTGCGAGAAGCCCTGCGCCATGCGCACCAGCGCGTCGTACGCCGCGGTGTCGCCGTGCGGATGGAACTTGCCGAGCACGTCGCCGACGACGCGCGCGCTCTTCACCGGCTTGGCGCCGCTGGTACCGCTGAAGCCGAGCCCCATGCGGTGCATCGAGTACAGGATGCGGCGCTGCACCGGCTTGTTGCCGTCGCAGACATCGGGCAGCGCGCGGCCCTTGACGACGCTGAGCGCGTATTCGAGGTACGCGCGCTCGGCGTACTGCGCCAGCGACACGGCATCGCCGCCGTCGTCCGTCGGGGGCATCAGGGAGAGTTGTTCCGACATCTAGAATTGACTTTATATTTACTGCTTAAAGCGTTCTCGCAGTTTCATTTTCCAGAATTTCCCGGTCGAAGTTCTGGGGATCGCATCGATCACCTCGTAGCGGTCGGGCAGCTGCCACTTGGCGAAGCCGCTGGCCAGCAGGTGGGCATTCAGCACCGCCGCGTCGGCCTCGCTGCCCGGCTTGAAGACGATGCACGCCAGTGGCCGTTCGCCCCAGCGCTCGTGCGCGATCGCGATCACCGCGGCCTCGGCGATCGCCGGGTGCGCCATCAGCGCGTTCTCGAGGTCGACCGACGAGATCCACTCGCCGCCGGATTTCACGAGATCCTTGGTGCGATCGGTGATGCGCAGGTAGCCCAGCGCGTCGAGCGTCGCAACGTCGCCGGTGCGCAGCCAGCCGTCGTCGGTGAACTTGTCGGGCGTGGCGCCCACGCGGTGATAGGCCCCGGTGATGAACGGCCCGCGCGCCTGCACCTCGCCCATCGTCGTGCCGTCCCACGGTGCGAGCGAGCCATCGTCGGTGCGCAGCCGCAGCGACACCAGCGGCACCACGATGCCGGCGGTGGCGGCGCGGCGGAACTGCTCATCGTCGCCGGCGTCGCGCAGTTCGGTGCGCGCGCACACCGCGGTGGCCAGCGGCGAGGTCTCGGTCATGCCCCAGCCCTGCTGGATCGTGATGCCGTGGCGCGCAAACGCACGCACCAGCGACTCGGGCACCGCGGCGCCGCCGACCAACGAGCGCATGCCGGCCGGCAGCTTCCAGCGTGTGGAGCCTTCGGCCAGCGAGCGCTCGTAAGCCTGTATCAGGCCGAGCCAGATCGTCGGCACGCCCAGCGACAGCGTGGGCGGCTCGCGCGTCATCAGGTCGAGCAGGTCGTCGGGGTGCAGGTGCGGGCCCGGGAAGACCATCTTCGCGCCCTGCATCACCACGCCGTACGGAATGCCCCAGCAGTTGGCGTGGAACATCGGCGTCACCGGCAGCACGGTGTCGGTGTTGCGCAGCGCCCAGACGTCGGCGCCCATCGCCACCAGCGTGTGCAGGATCGTCGAGCGGTGCGAGTACACCACGCCCTTGGGCCGCCCGGTGGTGCCCGACGTGTAGCACATCGCCACCGGGTCGTTCTCGTCGTGCGGCACGTACTGCAGCGCCTGCGCGTCGCCGCTGCGCAGCAGCGCCTCGTAGTCGACGAACGCCGGCTCCACCGGCGCGCCGGAGAACGGCACGACGATCACGCGCTCGAAGCGGTGCGCCTGCGCGAACTGCCGGTACAGCGGCAGCAGGATGTCGTCGACGACGAGGAAGCGGTCTTCGGCGTCGGCCGCGATCCAGCCCAGCTCGTCGGGCGCGAGGCGCAGGTTCAGCGTGTGCATCACGCCGCCGGCGGCCGGGATGCCGAAGTAGCACTCCAGGTGTGCATGGTGGTTCCAGCACAGTGTGGCCACCCGATCGCCCTTGCGCAGCCCCAGCGCCAGCAGCGCCGACGCCAGCGCGCGCGTGCGCTCGCCGAACTCGGCGTAGCGGTGCGTGCGCAGCGACTTGTCGGGCAGCCGCGAGACGATCACGTTGCGCGCGAAGATCGTGCGCGCGCGATCGAGCACGTCGTTCAGCGACAGCGGCACGTTCATCATCGTGGCTTGCATGCGTGTCCTCCTGCGGGTACGACTTCAGCGGTGAAGCTCGATCTGCTGGGCGCCGCGGGCCTGCCGCCGCTGCAGCAGCGCCCAGTACAGCTCGAGCACCTGCTGCACGTGGGCGCGGGTTTCGTCGATGGCCGGCAGCCGACCGCCGCTGCGCTGCACGGTGCCTTCGCCGGCGTTCCAGGCCGCGAGCGCGAGGTCGACGCGCCGATGGCGCTGCAGCAACTCGGCCATCAGCCGCGCGCCGATGCCGATGTTGGTGCGCGGTTCGACCAGTTGCTGCATCACGTGGCGCAACTCGAGCCCCTTGGGCAGGAAGCGCGCCGCGGTGGCCGGCATCAATTGCATCAGCCCGACCGCGCCGCGCGATGATAGTGCGTTGGCATCGAAACCCGACTCGACCGCGATCAGCGCCAGCAGCAGCTCGCTGTCGACGCCATGGCGCTGCGCCGCCTCGCGCACCCATGGCAGTACGCGGCGCACCTCGGGCGCGATCTCCAACCAGATCAGCAGGCTCGCCGATGACGTGGTCTTGCCCGGTACCTTGTCATCGGCCGGCGACGTCTGGCCGTCGGCATGGATCAACCGGTAGCGCGAGTCGACCGGGTTGTCGGCGAAATGCGCCACGCCGCGGCCATCGAAATAGCCCCACAGTGCGGCGTGCACTCCGGTGGTCGCACCGAGCAGGCAGGCGGCGGCGAAGGCCGCGTTCACGCCGGCTCCAGCTGCAGCGCGACGCGCGCGGCGTACTCGCGGTCGAGCAGGCTCATCACGATCAGCGAGTCGTAGCCCGCGCCGACGCCGTCGATCACGATGCGCACGCTCTCGCGCAGGCAGCCCTCCTCGACGAAGCCCTCGCTGCGGTACAGCGCCAGCGCGCGCGTGTTCAGCGACTTCACGTCGAGCCAGAAGCGGTGCGCGCGCAGGTCGCGAAACGCCATGCGCTTGAGCTGCCGCACGCACTCGCGGCCGAGCCCCTGGCCCTTGGCCTTCAGCACCACGCGCTTGAGCTCGACGCTGCCGTGCGGGTTGCGGCAACCCTGCAGGATCACGAAGCCGGCGCGCTCGTAGTGCTCGCCGGCCTCGACGATGAAATGGCGAAAGTCGGGGAAACGCACCGCGCCCTCGTGCTGCGTGCGCTCCCACGGCGTGATGAACGGCAGGTTCTGCGCGTCGGTCTCGACCGAGATCACGAAGTCGAGATCGCTCAGCATCGTCGGCCGCAGGCGCAGCCTGGAGCTGTGGTCGCGGCCGCTCGGCTGAAGAGAGTTCTCCATCGCGACGATCAGGCCAAGCGTCCGCCGCGGAACCGGCTTTGCCGGGCCGCTGGCGGGCCTTGCAGGCTGCGTCGAGCCTCGCGGCTCGACCGCTTGCCAGGCACGGAAGGTCCGCCGGACCTTCCGTGTCGGGGCTCGCCCCCCTTGAGGGGGGTGAGTGCGACGAAGAGCAGTCCGGTGGACGGGTCTTCGCGGCGAACGCCGCTAGGCCACCTCGGGGGTGGGCTATACAGGCTACACATCGAGCTCAACGGTGTCACCGAGCTGCTCCATCAGGTCGCGCCGCGCCTGTGCTTCGCCCTTGCCCATCAGCCGCGTCAGCGAGCGCGCGGTGCCGTCGACGCCGAGGTCGGTAAAGCCCACCTGCAGCAGGCGTCGCGTGTCGGGGTTCAGCGTCGTCTCCCACAGCTGCTCGGCGCTCATCTCGCCCAGGCCCTTGAAGCGGCTGATCGTCCAGCTCGCGTCGCGTGCACCCTCCTTGCGCAGCTTGTCGAGCGTGGCGGCGAGCTCGCCGTCGTCGAGCGCGTAGATCTTCGCCGCCGGCTTCTTGCCGCGCGCCGGCGCGTCGACGCGAAACAGCGGCGGCTTGGCCACGTACACGTGGCCGCGCTCGACGAGCCGCGGAAAGTGGCGGAAGAACAGCGTCAGCAGCAGCACCTGGATGTGCGAGCCGTCGACGTCGGCGTCGCTCAGGATGCACACCTTGCCGTAGCGCAGGCCGCTGAAATCCGGCTCATCTTCAGGCCCGTGCGGATCGACGCCGATCGCCACCGCGATGTCGTGGATCTCGGTATTGGCGAACAGCCGGTCGCGCTCGACCTCCCACGCGTTGAGCACCTTGCCGCGCAGCGGCAGGATTGCCTGCGTCTCCTTGTCGCGGCCCATCTTGGCCGAGCCGCCGGCCGAATCGCCTTCGACGAGAAACAGCTCGTTCAGCGCGAGGTCGCGACTCTCGCAATCGGTGAGCTTGCCGGGCAGCACCGCGACGCCGGAGCCCTTGCGCTTTTCCACCTTCTGGCTCGCGCGCTGGCGCGACTGCGCCTGGCGGATCACCAGCTCGGCCAGCTTCCTGCCGTGCTCGACGTGCTGGTTCAGCCACAGCTCGAGCGCCGGCTTGACGTACATCGACACCAGCCGCAGCGCGTCGCGGCTGTTCAGCCGCTCCTTGATCTGGCCCTGGAACTGCGGGTCGAGCACCTTCGCGCTGAGCACGAAGCTGGCGCGCGAGAACACATCTTCGGGCATCAGCTTCACGCCCTTGGGGCAAAGCGCATGCAGCTCGATGAACGCGCGCACCGCCTGGAACAGCCCGTCGCGCAGGCCGGCCTCGTGCGTGCCGCCGGCCACCGTGGGGATCAGGTTCACGTAGCTCTCGCGCAGCGGCTGGCCTTCTTCGGTGAACGCCACGCACCACGCCGCGCCCTCGCCCTCGGCGACGTTCTCGGTCTCCACCCCGGAGGCGAACTGCTCGCCCTCGAACAGCGGGATCAGCGGCTCGGCCGGCAGCGACTGCGTCAGGTAGTCGCGCAGGCCGCCCTTGAACAGCCAGGTCTGCGTCTCGGCCGCCTTACCGCCGCCTCTCTCGACCGTCAGGCTGACCGTGACGCCGGGCATCAGCACGGCCTTGCTGCGCAGCAGGTGCTGCAGATCGTGCCGCGGCAGCTCGGCGCTCTCGAAGTATTTCGCATCGGGCCACACGCGCACGCTGGTGCCCTGCGCCCGCTCGCCGCTGCGGGCCTTGCGCAGGTGCAGCTTGTCGGCCACGTCGCCGCCGGCGAACGCCATCGTCGCCACCTGGCCCTCGCGGTGCACGGTGACTTCGAGCCGCCTGGCCAGCGCGTTGGTCACGCTGACGCCCACGCCGTGCAGGCCGCCCGAGAAGCTGTACGCGCCGCCGGCACCCTTGTCGAACTTGCCGCCGGCGTGCAGCCGCGTGTAGACGATCTCGATCACCGGCACCTGCTCTTCGGGGTGCATGCCGAACGGAATGCCGCGGCCGTCGTCGGCCACCGTCACCGAGCCGTCGTCGTGCAGCGTGACGGCGATGCGCTTGCCGAAGCCGGCCAGCGCCTCGTCGGCGGCGTTGTCGATCACCTCCTGCACCACGTGCAGCGGGTTGTCGGTGCGCGTGTACATGCCCGGCCGCTGCTTGACCGGCTCGAGCCCCTTCAGGACGCGGATCGACTCTTCGGCGTACTTGCCTTGCCTGGTTGCCATGGCGCGAGTTTAGGGCGCACCCCGCGGGCCGCCGCCCGAGCGGCTACGACCGGTAGCGCGCGACCGTCAGGCCGTCGAGCGCGATCTCGGGCTTGCGGCCCGACACCAGATCGGCGATGACGCGACCGGTGCCGGCGGCCATCGTCCAGCCGAGCGTGCCGTGGCCGGTGGCCAGCAACAGGTTCGACAGCGGTGTCGGCCCGACGATCGGCGTGCCGTCGGGCGTCATCGGCCGCAGGCCGCACCAGAACTCCGCCTTGGCAACGTCGCCGCCTCCGGGGAACAGGTCGGTCACCACGTGCACCAGCGTGGCGCGGCGCGATTCGCGCAGCGCGAGGCTGTAGCCGGCGAGCTCGGCCGTGCCGCCGACGCGGATGCGATCGCCGAGCCGCGTGACGGCGACCTTGTGCGTCTCGTCCATGATCGTCGACTCCGGCGCGCGCGCGGCGTCGACGATCGGCAGCGTGATCGAGTAGCCCTTCACCGGGTACACGGGGGTGCGCAGCCCGAGATCCTTCAGCAGCAGCGGCGAGTAGCTGCCCAGCGCCATCACCACGGTGTCGGCGCGCAGTGCGCCGGCGCTGGTGTGCACCGCCGCCACGCGGTCGCCTGCGCGCTCGATGCGCTCGATCGTCGTGCCGTAGCGAAAGCGCACGCCGTGCTGCGCCGCTACGTCGGCCAGCCGCTGCGTGAACAGGTGGCAGTCGCCGGTCTCGTCGTTGGGCAGGCGCAGCGCGCCGACGAACTTGTGCTGCGTGTGCGCCAGCCCCGGCTCGACGCGCACGAAGCCGGCGCGGTCGAGCAGCTCGAACGGTACGCCGTACTGGCGCAGCACCTCGATGTCCTTGCCGGTGCCGTCGAGCTGCTTCTGCGTGCGAAACAGCTGCAGCGTGCCCTGCGCGCGATCGTCGTAGCGGATGCCGATCTCGGCGCGCAGCGCCTTCAGGCAGTCGCGGCTGTACTCGGCGATCGGCACCATGCGGCTCTTGTTGACCGCGTACGCGCGCTCGGTGCAATTGACGAGCATGCGCCAGCAGAAGCGCCACAGCGCCGGATCGAGCATCGGCCGGATCACCAGCGGGCTGTGCGTCATCAGCATCCACTTGATCGCCTTGATCGGGACGCCCGGCCCCGCCCACGGTGCCGAGTAGCCGGGCGACACCTCGCCGGCGTTGGCGAAGCTGGTTTCCATCGCGGCCGCATGCTGGCGCTCGACCACCTCGACCTCGTGCCCGGCTCGCGCCAGGTAGTACGCCGTCGAGACACCGATCACGCCACCGCCGAGCACCAGCACCCGCATCGCAACCTCCGTCCCACGCCGCACGCACCCGTGGCGCCAGCAAAGCCGCAACTGTACCGATCGCCGCTGTGCCGCCCGGGGTTCGACATTTCCGCTAGATTCGCCGCATGTCCGCGTCGAGCCCACATCGCCCGCTGCCGATGACCCAGGTGCTGCTGTGTGGCGCGATGGTCGTCACGCTGGCGCTCGGTGTGCGCCACGGCTTCGGCCTGTGGCTGCAGCCGATCACGATGGAGCGCGGCTGGACGCGCGAGACCTTTTCGTTCGCGCTCGCGGTGCAGAACCTCGCCTGGGGCGCGGCCGGCCCGATCGCCGGCGCGCTGGCCGACCGCTACAGCGCCTTTCGCGTGCTGGTGGGTGGCGCGCTGCTGTATGCCGCCGGCCTGCTGACGATGGCGCTGGCCGCCGGCGGCCTGGCGTTCACGGCCAGCGCCGGGCTGCTGGTGGGCGTCGCGCAATCGGCGGTCACCTACTCGATCGTCTACGGCGTGATTGGGCGCAATATCGCGGCCGAGCGGCGCAGTTGGGCAATGGGCGTCACCGCGGCAGCGGGTTCGTTCGGCCAGTTCCTGATGGTGCCGGTGGAGAGCGCGCTGATCGGCGGCGTCGGGTGGCAGGCCGCTCTCTACGTGCTGGCATTGCTGGTGCTGTTGATCGTGCCGCTGGCGCTGGGCCTGCGCGAGCCGCGGGCGGCGGGTTCGGCCGCCGCGCACACGCAGAGTGTCGGCGCCGCACTGCGCGAGGCGTTCGCCTACCCGAGCTTCCGGCTGTTGATGGCGGGCTACTTCGTCTGCGGCTTCCAGGTCGTGTTCATCGGCGTGCACATGCCGAGCTACCTGAAGGACAAGGGGCTCGATCCGCAGGTGGCCACCGTGTCGCTGGCGCTGATCGGCCTGTTCAACGTGTTCGGCACCTATGCGGCCGGCGTGATCGGGCAGCATTGGCCCAAGCGCTACCTGCTGTCGTCGATCTACCTGCTGCGCTCGGTGGCGATCGTGCTGTTCCTGCTGCTGCCGCTGACGCCGGCGAGTGTCTATGTGTTCTCGGCCGTCATCGGGCTGCTGTGGCTGTCGACCGTGCCGCCCACCAACGCGGTGCTGGCACAGATCTTCGGCGTGCACTTCCTGTCGATGCTTAGCGGCTTCGTGTTCCTGAGCCACCAGGTCGGTTCGTTCATGGGCGTGTGGCTCGGCGGCAAGCTGTTCGATGCCAGCGGCAGCTACGACGTCGTCTGGTGGCTCGCGGTCGCGCTTGGCGTGTTCGCCGCGCTGATCAACCTGCCGGTGCGCGAGCACGCCATCGCGCGCACGGCGCCGGCCACCGGCTGACCCGCGACGACCGCGCTGCCATGGCATCGGGACCGCATCCGCCGCGTCGCTGGCGCCTCGCCGCGTGGCTGCTGGCGGTACTCGCGCTGGCGGCGGTGTTCGCGGCTTACTTCAGCCCGCACCTGATGGCCGACCTGGCCAACAGGATCTGGGCCTGCTTCTGAAGCAGTCGCCACGGTGGATGCGCCCTCGCCGTGGATCGTGCGCTGGGCGCCGCTGATCGCACCTGGCGGCTCGGTGCTCGACGTGGCCTGCGGCTGCGGGCGGCACCTGCGCTGGCTGGCCGCTCGCGGGCTGCGCGTGACAGGCGTCGACCGCGATACCGCTGCACTGGCCGCATTGCGCAGCGTCGGTGAGCTGATCGTGGCCGACCTCGAGGCCGGTCCGTGGCCGCTGCCCGGCCGGCGTTTCGATGCCGTGGTGGTCACGCATTACCTGTGGCGCGCGCTGCTGCCGACGCTGGTCGCCAGCGTCGCCGATGGCGGGCTGTTGCTGTACGAGACCTTCGCGGTCGGCCAGGAACGCTACGGCAGGCCCTCGAACCCGGAGTTCCTGCTGCGCCCGCGCGAGTTGCTCGATGCCGCCGCCGGCCTGCACGTGCTGGCCTACGAGGACGGCGTGGTCGACGCACCGCCGCAAGGTTCGCGCCGTGTGCAGCGCCTGGCCGCGTGGCGGGCCGGCAGCGCGACGGCCGAGCCGCCGCGGCTGTTGCATGACAGTTCTCCACGCCGCTGAAGCGGCACCCGCGACGCATGAACCAACACAACCGAGAGTCGCCGCGGAGCCGGCTTCGCCGGCCCGCTGGCGGTGCCCCCTCGGAGGGGGAGGCGCCGAAGGCGCAACGGGGGTGGTCCGCTTCAGGGCCTAGAATTCCGCATTCCGCAGGAAGTACCCCATGAAACCCATCGTAGGCAGCATCGTCGCCCTGGTCACGCCGATGCACGACAACGGCGAGGTCGACTACGCCGGCTTGCGTCGCCTGATCGACTGGCACATTGCCGAAGGCACCGATTGCATCTGCGTGGTCGGCACCACCGGCGAATCGCCCACCGTCAGTGTCGAGGAGCACTGCGAGATCATTCGTGTCGCGGTCGAGCATGCCAAGGGCCGGGTGCCGATCATGGCCGGCGCCGGCGCCAACTCGACGCGCGAGGCGATCGAGCTGTCGCGCTACGCCAAACAGGTCGGCGCCGACTGCACGCTGCAGGTCGCGCCGTACTACAACCGTCCGTCGCAGGAAGGCATGTACCAGCACTTCCGCGCGATCGCCGAGGCGGTGGACATCCCGCTTTATCTCTACAACGTGCCCGGCCGCACCGTGGCCGATCTGCAGCACGACACCGTGATGCGGCTGGCGCAGGTGCCGAACATCGTCGGCATCAAGGAGGCCACCGGCAACCTCGAGCGCGCCGCGTGGTTGATCAAGCAGGCGCCGCGCGGCTTCGCGATCTACTCCGGCGACGACGGCACCGCGGTCGGCCTGATGCTGCTGGGCGGCCACGGCAACGTCAGCGTCACCGCCAACGTGGCGCCTCGGCTGATGCACGAGCTGTGCCGGGCCGCGGTCGACGGTCAGGCACGCCGTGCGGCCGAGATCCACCTGCGGCTGCTGCCGGTGCACCGGCAACTGTTCTGCGAGCCGAGCCCTGCACCCACCAAATGGGCGATGGCGCGCATGGGGCTGTGCGGGGCCTCCGTGCGGCTGCCGATCGTGCCGCTGACCAGCGCCGGGCAGGCGCAGGTGGAACAGGCCCTGCGCGAGGCCGGGCTCATTTGACGCCGCCACATCGGTTCGATGTCGCGCATGCCCCGACGGTTGCCGCCGCCGGGGTGCCTGTAGGTGTGGAGACTGTGCTGGTGAAACCCGTTCGACACGATCGCGCTGCGCGGCTGGTCGCATTGGCCGCGCTGGCGGCCTTGGCCGGCTGCTCCAGCGTCGAAAACTTCCTGTCCGGCGACAAGCTCGACTACAAGAGCCAGTCGGGCAAGGTGGCGACGCTCGACGTGCCGCCCGACCTGACGCAGCTGGCGCGCGACTCGCGCTACCAGCCTCAAGCCTCGACCGTCAGTGCCAGCGAGTTGCAGCAGCGGCAAGCCAGCGCGCCGTTGCCGGCGGCCTCGGCAGCCTCGGCTGCGGCCACGGTGGCGGTCAGCACGCTGCCCGACATGCACATCGAGCGCGACGGCGACCGGCGCTGGCTGTTCACCAAGATGGCACCGGAGCAGCTGTGGCCGCAACTGCGTGCGTTCTGGACCGAGCGCGGCTTCAACCTGGTGGTCGATGATCCGCAGACCGGGGTGATGGAAACCGACTGGGCCGAGAACCGCGCCAAGATTCCGACCGACGGCCTGCGCCGCCTGCTCGGCGGCCTGCTCGACAGCCTGTACGACACCGGCGAGCGCGATCGCTTCCGCACCCGCGTCGAGCGGGTGGCCGGCGGCACCGAAATCGCGATCTCGCACCGTGGTGCCGTCGAGGTCGTGCAAGGGCCGCTGAAGGACTCCACCACCTGGACCAACCGGCCGAACGATCCGCAGCTCGAGGCCGAGATGCTGGTGCGGCTGATGATCAAGCTCGGCGTCAAGGAAGAGGCTGCGCGCGCCCAGGTGGCCACCGCAGCGCCCGCTGCGAACCCGCGCGCGCGCGCGCTCAGCGGTCAGCCCGGCGCGGCGCTGGAGTTCGACGAGGCCTTCGACCGCGCCTGGCGCAGTGTCGGGCTGGCGCTCGACCGCAGCGGCTTCACGGTGGAAGACCGCGACCGCTCGGCCGGCGTGTACTTCGTGCGCTATGTCGACCCGAAGTACGCCAACCGCGAGGAACCGGGCTTTTTCTCGAAGCTGTTCGGCACGGGCAAGGATCCGGCCGCCTACCAACGCTATCGCGTCGCGGTGAAGGCCGCCGGCGACAAGACGCAGGTGACGGTGCAGAACTCGCAGGGCGCACCTGAAAACGGTGCCACCGGCCAGCGCATCGTCGCGCTGCTGGTCGACGAGTTGAAGTAGCCCGGCCCGCGCGCCGCGTGCCGACGGCGCACAAGCAAACAGGCCGCCCGAGGGCGGCCTGTGCTTCGCTGGTTGCGCTGCTTGCGCAGCGCGGGCGAATTACTTCTTCATCGCGGACGCGGCCGCTTCGGCGGCCTTGGTCGCGGCATCGGCAGCCTTGGCGGCAGCGCCAGCAGCAGCCGACGCGGCGCTGTCGGCCGCTTGGGTCACGGCCGAAGCGGCGGCGCCGACGGCAGATGCAGCCGTGTCAGCGGCAGCCGATGCAGCGGCGGCGACCGGCGCGGCGGCCGACGCAGCCGCAGCAGCGGCGGGGGCGGCGGCCTGTTCGGCCTTGCCGCAGGCGGCGAGAGCAGCGGCGGCAAACAGAGATGCCAACAGGAGCGACTTGTTCATGCTTGTTCCTCGATTCGGGAGGTAGGTCTAGATCGGTTTCGGGTTGGATCTCACCGGCCCCTCGTTCGTCGGGTGGCTGCCCTGGGCGTGCATCCGGCTTCGGTGTCCGGCAATCGACGTCAGGGCGCTGCGGTGTCCAGCCTGCGATTATATCGGGGCAGACCCTGAGTCCTAGAGCCCGAGCACGGTGACCGGCCATGCCGGTTCACAGCGTTGCATCAACGCATCAACGCGTTCACGCTGCAGCACCAGCGTGCGCGATGCGCTCGACCCACGCGCCAGCCAGTGCTCGCGATCGAGCAGCTCCAGGCTGCCGTTGTCGAGCAGCAGCAGGCCCGGAACATCGCCCGGCTCGAGATCGACCGGACGCAGGCAGTCCACCGCGTGCGCGTAGGGCCGCCGCCACGAAGCGAATCGACTCTGGTTGCGCTCGATCAAGTCGTAACGGCTGCCCACCAGCCGCAAACGGCGGCCCGGCAAGCGTATCCAGCGCGTCAGTGTGGCCAGCACCTCGGCGTCGTCGAGCGGCCAAGGTGAGAAGTCGGGGTCGACCAGCACGATGTCGCGCACCGGTTCGGCATCGACGTGCAGCAACGTCTCACGCGCGGCCAGCGCGAACTCGGCCTGCGAGGCGATGCGGCGACGTTCTTCGCTGTCAGTGCTCATGGACCCACCCGCTGGAAAGCCATTGCGCCACCACGGCGCGCGCGCCGGCGCCAAGGCGCGCGCGCTGCGCCGCATCGAGACTGCGCTCGTCAGCCAGCCGATGCAGGCATTGTGCATCGACGCCGGTGGCGCGAAGCGCCTCGCCGTTGATGTAGACATGCCGCGCGTCGTACAGCATCCGGGTGCGCCGGTCGAGCCGAAGTGCGCGCGATCGCTGCGGCTCGGCAGCGCCGCCACGCTCGAACCACACCTGCGCCTTCGGCTCGGTCAGCCACTGGCCGAGTGCGCGCTCCAAGGCATCGGGTGCGCGCGCGACACGCCGCCACGCGGTGCGGGCGAAGCTCTGCAAGGCCGGCACGATGCGCGCCGGGTGCGTGGTGCCGGCGCCTGCAGGGTCGCGGTAGCGCGGTGCACCCTCGGCATCGTCGGCAAGCTCGTCGGCCACCGCCTGCATCAGCGCGCGGGCAAGGTCGTGCAAGCCGGGTGCGCGAAAGCCAATCGACGCCGTCATGCATTCCCCCTCGGCCACGCCGTCGTGACCCCAGCCCGGCGGCAGATACAGCAGGTCGCCCGGTTCGAGCAGCCAGTCGTGTCGCGGTTGAAAGTGACGCAGCAGCTTCAGTGGTGCGCCATCGACGCAGCGGCGATCGCGCACACGGCCGATGCGCCAGCGCCGCCGGCCGTGCACCTGCAGCAGGAACACGTCGTAGGCGTCGAGGTGCGGCCCGACGCCACCACCGTCGCTGGCGTACGAGATCATCAGGTCGTCGAGCCGCGCGTCGCCGACGAAACGGAACGGCTGCAGCAGCCGGTGTGCCGCGTCGTCGTGCAGGTCGACGCCTTGCACCAGCAGCGTCCAGCGCGGTTGCTTCAGCGGCGGCAGCGCGCGCCGCGGCAGCGGACCGTGGCGAACCGTCCAGCGCCCACCCTGCCGCCGCACCAGACGCGACTCGACATCGTCGCGCGCCGCCAGCGCGAACAACGCGGCGCGCGATAGCGGCGGCCGCAGACCCGGCCACGCAGCGCGCGCCAGCAGCGGCTTGCGCTGCCAATGGCGCTGCATGAACTGAGCCGGTGTCAGGCCGGCGAGCAATACCAACGGTCGGTGCAGGTCCATTCGTCATTGTGGCCCGGGCCGACGCGCGGTTTCCCCACGCACGCACCGGATGAGGCCGCCTTCCGAATGCCGATCGCCGCCGCAGCCTGTGCGATCATCGAAGGCATGTTGATCGCCGCCCCCTGCGTCGTCACGCTGACCTGGACGCTGCACGACGCGCAAGGCCAGCCGATCGATGCGCTGGAGGAACCGCTGGAGTTCTTTTTCGGTGGCGACGATCTGCTGGCCAAGGTGGAAGAAGCGCTCGACGGCCAGGAGGTCGGCTTCGAAACGCAGTTGCACCTCGAGCCCGAGCACGCCTTCGGCGAGTACGACGCCGACCGGGTCTGCTTCGAAGACCGCGCGCTGTTTCCCGAGGATCTGGCCGAAGGCATGCAGTTCGAAGGCCTGCCCGAAGGTGCGCGTACCGAAGGCATGCCGGACGACACCGTCTACACGGTGACCGAACTCTACCCTTCGCACGTGGTGCTCGACGGCAACCATCCGCTGGCCGGCATCGCGCTGCGGCTGCAGTTGCGCGTGCACGACGTGCGCGAGGCGACTCCGTTCGAGATCGAGCAGCGCACCGTATCGGGTGGGTTGTTCGCGGCCGGCGATCCGACGGCCGGCGGCGGTCCGGGCTCCGGTACGCTGCACTGATCGCCGCGAGGCATCGCGCGCTGCACTTGCGCCAAGCGCCATGCCGCGCACGGCACCGAAGGGAAATGCTCAGGCCGCGCCGGTCGAACCGAACCCACCCGCGCCGCGCACCGATCGATCGAACGATTCGACGCGCCGGAAGCTCGCATGCACCACCGGCACGATCACCATCTGTGCGACGCGTTCCATCGGCTGCACGGTGTAGGTGACGCGGCCACGATTCCAGCAACTGACCATCAGCGGCCCCTGGTAGTCGCTGTCGATCAGCCCCACCAGGTTGCCCAGCACGATGCCGTGCTTGTGGCCGAGCCCCGAGCGCGGCAGCAGCATCGCGCACAAGCCCGGGTCGGCAATGTGCACGGCCAACCCGGTGGGGATCAGGCTGGCTTGGCCCGGCTCCAGCACCAGCGGTGCGTCGATGCAGGCGCGCAGGTCCAGCCCGGCGCTGCCGGCCGTGGCGTAGACCGGCAGGTGCTCGGCCATGCGGGCGTCGAGCAGCTTCAGGTCGATCACGCTCGTCACGGCTGCGCCTCGAGTCGCGCCGCGATCTCGCGCACCAATTCGCGCGCCAGCGTGAGCTTGTCGGCCGCCGGCACCTGCCGCTCGCCGCGTGCATCGACCAGCAGCAGTGCGTTGTCGTCGCGGCCGAAGGTGGCCGGGCCGATGTTGCCGACGATCAGCGGCACGTTCTTGCGCTCGAGCTTGGCGCGTGCGTTGCGCGCCAGATCGTCGGTTTCGGCGGCGAAGCCGACACAGAACGGCGGCTTCGGCAGCCGCGCCACCGCGGCGAGGATGTCGGGGTTCTCGGCCAGTTCGATCGCCGGCGCCGAGTGGCTGCCGTCCTTCTTGATCTTGCGCTGCGCGTAGCTCGCCGGGCGCCAGTCGGCGACCGCCGCGGTGGCCACGAACACGTCGTGCGCGGCGGCCAGCGGCAACACGACGTCGTGCATCTGGCGCGCGCTCGCCACGTCGACGCGGCGCACGTGCCGCGGTGTCGGCAGGCTCACCGGGCCGACCACCAGCGTGACCTCGGCACCGGCCTCCTGCGCCGCGCGCGCGAGCGCGAAGCCCATCTTGCCGCTCGACAGGTTGGTGATGCCGCGCACCGGATCGATCGCCTCGAACGTCGGCCCGGCGGTCACCAGCACGCGGCGACCGCGCAGCGGCTTCGGCTGCAGCGCGGCAACCACTTCGTCGCAGAGCTCGGAGGCTTCGAGCATGCGCCCGTCGCCGCTCTCGCCGCAGGCCTGGTCGCCGTCGGCCGGGCCGAGCACCTGCGCACCGTCGGCGCGGATGCGCGCGATGTTACGTTGCGTGGCCGGGTGCAGCCACATCTCGCGGTTCATCGCCGGCGCCACCAGCAGCGGGCAGCGCCCGATCGGCCGCGCCAGGCACAGCAGGCTCAGCAGCTCGTCGCTCAGCCCGTTGGCGAGCTTGGCGATGAAGTCGGCCGACGCCGGTGCGATGACCAGCGCATCGGCCGCGCGCGTCAGGTTGATGTGCGCCATGTTGTTCGCTTCGCGCGCATCCCACTGGCTGGTGTAGACCGGCCGGCCGCTGAGCGCCTGCATCGTCACCGCGGTGACGAACCGCTCGGCCGCCTCGGTCATCACCACCTGCACCGTGGCACCGCTCTTGACCAGCGCACGCGCCAGCACGGCGGCCTTGTAGCAGGCCACGCCACCGGTCAGGCCGAGCACGATGTGGCGGTTGTCGAGTTGCAGCGCGGTCGTCATGGGCGGCAATGTAGCAGCGGCCTTCGATGCCGCTGCGGCGCTCGCGCCATCGGGGTGACATGCCGACGCCGCGGTGCCACAGCGCACCGGGGCCGCACCGCCGCGCCGCGCCAGCGTGGCGCTACCGCGCCGCGCCGTGGCACTTCTTGAACTTCAGCCCGCTGCCGCAGGGGCACGGCTCGTTGCGCCCGGGCTGCGCGTCGACGCGCCGGGTGGTGGGCCGCGGCGCGTGGTCGACCCAGTACAGCCGCAACTGCTGCGCCGCGAGACAGGCTTCATCGATCTGCTGGTCGCGCTCGTCGACGCCGCCGCCATCGGCCGGCGCCTGCAACGCTCGGATGCGATCGAACGCGTGGTGAAAGCGCTCGCCATCGCCGGCCGCAGCGTCGGGCACGACCCAGTCGGCGTTGAAGTCCTCGGTCGCCGCGACGAAGCCGCGCGACCACGCCACACCCGAGCGCAGTTCGTCGCGCGCCAGCTGTGCGTCGCCGTGGCCCTGTGCAACGAAGGCCTCGCGGTCGGCGTCTTCGTAGGCGACGATCCACGGCTCGAGCACCACGGTGTCGGGGTCGTCGACCAGCGCTTCGGCGTCGAGCTGTTGCGCCAGCTCGCGCCAGCGCGACGACAACGCACGCTGCGCGTGGCGTGCATCGCTCGGATCGGCGAACGTGCGCTCGAAGGTGTCGCCGAGCATCGCCGGCAGCCACTGCTCGAGTGCGATCGCGCGCGGGCCGGCGAGCACGCCGGTCAGGTAGCCGTCGACCCACTCGGGCGATACGCGACCGTCGAAGCCGCCGAGCCGCCAGCAGACGCGTTCGTAGTCGGTGGCAGCCGCTTGTTCGGCAGCGGTCGGCGCGGGCATCGGGTGTTGTTCTTGCAGCATCGCGGTCGGTGCTACACGCGCTCGGCCACCCAGCCGCGCACCGAGGCCAGCGCCTGCGGCAGCCGCGCGGCATCGGTGCCGCCGGCCATCGCCAGGTCGGCCTTGCCGCCGCCCTTGCCGCCAACCTGCTGGGCGACGAAGTTGACCAGTTCGCCGGCTTTCACGCGCGCCGTGCGGTCGGCAGTGACGCCGGCGGCAAGCTGCACCTTCGCGCCGTCGACCGCGGCCAGCACGATCGCCGCGGTCTTCAGCTTGCTCTTGAGCTGATCCATCGTGTCGCGCAGGGTCTTCGCGTCGGCACCGTTGAGCGTCGCCGCCAGCACCTTTACGCCGTTGACATCGACCGCCTGCGCAAGCAGTTCGTCGCCTTGTGCCGACGCCAGCTTGCCCTTCAGCGCGGCCAGCTCTTTCTCGAGGCCGCGCACCTGCTCGAGCACCGCGCCGACGCGGCCCTGCACCTCGTCGGGCGCGACCTTCAGCGTGTCCGCCAGCCGCGACACGGTGGATTCGAGGCGCTGCAGATGGGCCAGCGCGTTGTCGCCGGTCACCGCCTCGACGCGCCGCACGCCGGCCGCGACGCCGCCTTCGGAGACGATCTTGAACAGGCCGATGTCGCCGGTGCGCTGCACATGCGTGCCGCCGCACAGCTCGCGGCTCGAACCGATGTCGAGCACGCGCACGGTGTCGCCGTACTTCTCGCCGAACAGCATCATCGCACCGAGCTTGTGCGCCTCGTCCATCGGCATCACGCGCGCCTGTGTTGCCGCGTTGGCCAGGATCTCGGCGTTGACGATCGACTCGACCTTGCGGATCTGCTCGTCGCTCAGCGGCGCGTTGTGCGCGAAGTCGAAGCGCGTGTGATCGGCATCGACCAGCGAGCCCTTCTGCTGCACGTGCGGGCCCAGCACCTCGCGCAGCGCCTTGTGCATCAGGTGGGTCACGCTGTGGTTGCGCATGGTCTTCGCGCGGCGCTCGCCGTCGACGCGAGCGAGCACGGCATCACCCACCGCCAGCGCGCCCTCGGCCACGTGCACCTGGTGACCGAACACGTCGGCCTGAATCTTGGTGGTGTCTTCCACCAGCGCGCGAAAGGTCGCGTTGCGCAGCTCGCCGGTGTCGCCCACCTGGCCGCCGCTCTCGGCGTAGAACGGCGTGTGGTCGAGCACGACCACCGCGTCGTCGCCGGCCTTCACGCTGGCCACCGGTGCGCCGTCGAGATACAGCGCGGTGACCTTCGCGCCTTCGCGCACCAAGGTGTCGTAGCCGTGGAACGCGGTGGCTGCGCCGCTGTATGCGAGGCCGGCCGCCAGCTTGAACTTCGCCGCCGCCCTCGCCTGCTCGCGCTGGCGGGTCATTGCCGCATTGAAGCCTGCTTCGTCGACCGTGACGCCGCGTTCGCGGCAGACGTCGGCCGTCAGGTCGAGTGGGAAACCGTAGGTGTCGTGCAGCTTGAATGCCGTGTCGCCGTCGAGCGGCTGCGCGACCGGCGATAGCCCTTGACGCAGGCCGGCCAGCGCCGCCTCGAGGATCTCCATGCCGTTGGCGATGGTGTGGAAGAAGCGCTCCTCCTCGACCCGCAGCACATCGGTGACGCGCGCCTGCTCACGGCGCAGCTCGGGGTAGGCGTCGCCCATCTCGACGGCCAGCGGCGCCACCAGCGCATGGAAGAACGGCGTGCGCGCACCGAGCTTGTAGCCGTGCCGGATCGCACGGCGCGCGATGCGGCGCAGCACGTAGCCGCGGCCCTCGTTGCCCGGAATGACCCCGTCGGCCACCGTGAACGCGCAGGCGCGGATGTGGTCGGCGATCACCTTCAGCGAAGGGCTTGTGGGATCGCAGCTGCGACCGTCGCCGAAGCCGGCGGCGAAGTCGACCGCCTGCTTCGCGGCCGCCAGCAAGCGCACGAACAGGTCGATCTCGTAGTTGCTGTGCACATGCTGCAGCACGGCGGCCAGTCGCTCGAGCCCCATGCCGGTGTCGACACTGGGCTTGGGCAGCGGGTGCATCACGCCGTCTTCGGTGCGGTTGAACTGCATGAAGACGTTGTTCCAGATCTCGATGTAGCGATCACCGTCCTGCTCGGCGCTGCCGGGCGGGCCGCCGGCCACGGCCGGGCCGTGGTCGTAGAAGATCTCGCTGCACGGGCCGCACGGCCCGGTGTCGCCCATCATCCAGAAGTTATCGCTGGCGTAGCGCGCACCCTTGTTGTCGCCGATGCGCACCACGCGCTCGGCCGGCAGGCCGATGTGCTTGACCCAGATGTCGTGGGCCTCGTCGTCCTCGGCATAGACGGTGGCCCAGAGCTTGTCCTTCGGCAGGCCGAAATGCACGGTGAGCAACTCCCACGCGTACTGCAGCGCATCGCGCTTGAAGTAGTCGCCGAAGCTGAAGTTGCCCAGCATCTCGAAGAACGTGTGGTGGCGCGCGGTATAGCCCACGTTCTCGAGGTCGTTGTGCTTGCCGCCGGCGCGGATGCACTTCTGCGCGGTGGCTGCGCGGCTATACGGCCGCTTGTCGAAGCCGAGGAACACGTCCTTGAACTGGTTCATTCCGGCGTTGGTGAACAGCAGCGTCGGGTCGTCGCCCGGTACCACCGGCGAAGACGCCACCACGGCATGGCCCTTGGATTCGAAGAATTTCAGGAACGTGGCGCGGATCTCGGCGGCTTTCATCGGCGGCGGGTCTCGAGGCGGGCCGCGGAACCGGGACGGTCGACAGGGCGCAGGCGCTGTCCGTGGCGGCGATGTGTGATTTTATGTCGGCCAATGCGTGGCATCGGGCAGCCGCGGGCCACCGCAGCGGCGCGCCGGACTTAGTATCCTCGTGTAGAGGTTTCGAATCAGCGCCCAGCTGGCGCCCTCATCGATCATGTCGCTGACCACAACTGCCTATCCTGCTGCTGCTGCTGCTGCGTTGCGCAGCGCCGTCCGTTGCGCGATCGCGGTCGTCGCCGCCGCGCTCGCCGTCGTGGCGCTGCCGGCGCACGCGGCCTGGGAGCCGACCGCTCCGGTGGAGATCGTCGTGCCGGCCGGCACCGGCGGCGGCGCCGACCAGATGGCCCGATTCATCCAGGAGATGGTCAAGAAGCACAACCTGATGCGTCAGCCGCTGAACGTGGTCAACAAGACCGGCAACTCCGGCGCCGAGGGCCTGCTCGACGTGCGGGCCGCGCAGGGCAACCCGCACAAGCTGCTGATCACGCTGTCGAACCTGTTCACCACGCCGCTGGCGACCGGCACCAAGTTCAGCTGGCACGACATCACGCCGGTGCAGATGCTGACGCTCGACCAGTTCGTGCTGTGGGTCAACAGCAAGTCGCGGTATCAGTCGCCGAAAGACGTGCTCGACGCGCTGCGCGCCAGCCCACCCGGCTCGATCAAGCTCGGCGGTACCGGCAGCAAGCAGGAAGACCAGTTGATCAGCGTGTTGCTCGAAACCGCCGCCGATGCGCGCCTGGCCTACGTACCGCTCAAGGGCGGTGGCGCGGTCGCCAAGGCGTTGGCTGCCGGCGAGGTCGACCTGACGGTCAACAACCCGATCGAGGCCGAGAAGCTGTGGCGCGAGAGCCAGGTGCGTCCGCTGTGCGTGTTCGACGGCGCGCGGCTCGACTACCCGAACAAGATCGCCGGCGACGCGACCTGGAAGGACCTGCCCACCTGCATGTCGTTCGGCATTCCGGTGCAGTACCTGATGATGCGCAGCATCTTCATGGCGCCCGGCGTCACGCCCGAGCAGGTGGCCTACTACTCGCAACTGCTCGACAAGGTGCGCGCGCTGCCCGAGTGGAAGGACCTGATGATGAAGGGTGCCTACAAGCAGACGTCGATGACCGGCCCGGCCTTCGTCGACTGGCTCGACCGCACCGACAACTTCCACCGCGTGCTGATGCGCGAGGCCAAGCTGATGGCGTCGAACACGGCAACTCCGGCGCCGCCGCCGCCCTCGGGCAAGAAGTAGCGCGCTGGCGCAGCGGGCCCGCGGGCGCCTTGGCGGCGCGCAACCCGCCCGGTGGCCGCACCGGGTTACGATGACTTCCGTTTCGCCCGCCACGCGGGCCTCCAACGGAAACCCTGCGCCATGTCCAAGCACGCCACGTTCAACTGGGAAGATCCGCTGCTGCTCGGCGAGCAGCTGAGCGACGACGAGCGCCAGGTGCGCGATGCCGCGCGCGAGTACTGCCAGGGCAGCCTCGCGCCGCGCGTGCTCGAGGCATTCCGCCACGAGAAAACCGACCCCGGCATCTTCCGCGAGATGGGCTCGCTCGGCCTGCTCGGGCCGACGATTCCCGAAGCCTACGGCGGCGCGGGCCTCAACTACGTCTGCTACGGCCTGGTCGCGCGCGAGGTCGAGCGCATCGACTCCGGCTATCGCTCGATGATGAGCGTGCAGAGCTCGCTGGTGATGGTGCCGATCAACGAGTTCGGCACCGAGGCGCAGAAACGCAAGTACCTGCCCAAGCTCGCCTCCGGCGAGTGGATCGGCTGCTTCGGCCTCACCGAGCCGAACCACGGCTCCGACCCCGGCAGCATGATCACGCGCGCGAAGAAGGTGCCCGGCGGCTACTCGTTGAGCGGCGCCAAGATGTGGATCACCAACTCGCCGATCGCCGACGTGTTCGTGGTCTGGGCCAAGGACGACGGCGGCCAGATCCGCGGCTTCATCCTCGACAAAGGCGCCAAGGGCCTGTCGGCGCCGGCCATACACGGCAAGGTGGGGCTGCGCGCCAGCATCACCGGCGAGATCGTGATGGATGAGGTGTTCTGCCCCGAGGAGAACGCCTTCCCCGAGGTGCGCGGCCTCAAGGGCCCGTTCACGTGCCTGAACAGTGCCCGCTACGGCATTGCCTGGGGCGCGCTCGGCGCCGCCGAAGACTGCTTCCACCGTGCGCGCCAGTACGTGCTCGACCGCAAGCAGTTCGGCCGGCCCCTGGCGGCCAACCAGCTGGTGCAGAAGAAGCTGGCCGACATGCTGACCGAGATCGCACTCGGCCTGCAGGCGTGCCTGCGCCTGGGGCGCCTGAAGGACGACGGCAACGCGGCGGTCGAGACCACCAGCATCCTCAAGCGCAACGGCTGCGGTAAGGCGCTCGACATCGCGCGTGCCGCGCGCGACATGATGGGCGGCAACGGCATCAGCGACGAGTTCGGCGTCGCCCGTCACCTGGTGAACCTCGAGGTGGTCAACACCTACGAGGGCACGCACGACATCCACGCGCTGATCCTCGGCCGCGCGATCACCGGCATCCAAGCGTTCACTGCATGACCGAGCGGGTGTTCGATGCGTGGCGGGCCGAGCGCCGGGCCGCTCCCAAGCCGGCCCGCGTCCCCTCGGGGGACCGTCCGACGGTCCCGTCGGACGAGGGGCGGTCATGACGCCGCTCGACGGCGTGCGCGTGCTCGACCTGAGCCGTGTGCTCGCCGGCCCCTGGTGCGGCCAGCTGCTGGCCGACTACGGTGCCGATGTGATCAAGGTCGAGCGCCCCGGTGCCGGCGACGACACCCGCGCCTGGGGCCCGCCGTGGTGGGGCGACCCGGGCCAGCGCATGTCGGCCTACTACCTGAGTGCCAACCGCGGCAAGCGCTCGATCGCGATCGACCTCGCCAGTGCCGACGGCGCTGCGCTGGTGCGGCGCATCGCGGCGCACGCCGACGTGCTGCTCGAGAACTACAAGGTCGGCCAGCTCGCGAAGTACGGCCTCGACGCCGCCACGCTGCAAGCACTGAACCCGCGGCTGGTCTACTGCTCGATCACCGGCTACGGCCAGGACGGCCCCTATGCAGCGGCCGCCGGCTACGACTTCGCGATCCAGGCCACGGGCGGCCTGATGAGCGTGACCGGCGAGAAGGACGGCACCCCGGGCACCGAGCCGCAGAAGGTCGGCGTCGCGGTAGCCGACCTGTTCACCGGGCTGTATGCCACCACTGCGGTGCTGGCCGCGCTGCACGAGCGCGAGCGCACCGGCCGTGGCCGCCACGTCGACGCCGCGCTGCTCGACACCCAGGTGGCGATGCTGGCCAACCAGGCGAGCAACTATCTGGTCGGCGGCCAGATGCCCAAACGGATGGGCAACGCGCACGTCAACGTCGTGCCGTACCAGGTGTTCAAAACGCGCGACGGCCACATCGTGCTCGCGGTCGGCAACGACAGCCAGTTCCAGCGCTTCTGCAAGCTCGCCGGTCACGAGGCGGTGGGCAGCGACCCGCGCTTCCTGACCAATGCGCTGCGCATCGAGCACCGCGACGTGCTGGCGCCGCTGATCGCCGGCTGGATGCTCGAGCGCACCACCGCCGAGTGGACCGCGCTGCTCGAGCCCAACACCGTGCCATGCGCGCCGATCCTCGAGCTGCCCGAGGTGTTCCGCCACCCGCAGGTGACCGCGCGCGGCCTGCAGATCGACAATGCCGGCATGCCGATGGTGGCCGCACCGATGCGCCTCGACGGCCAGCGTGCCGTATCGTCGGCGCCGGCGCCGCGGCTCGACGAGCACGGCGCCGCGATCCGCGCTGCGCTGGACCGCGCCGACGCCTGGCCGAAGCCTCGGTGATCTGGCCGAAGCCTCGATGACTTCAGTTCGGAGTTCGTGATGGACGTGAAGACCTCGCCGCTGGCCGCGCTGCACGACGCCACGCTGCTGCGCACCAACGCGCTGATCGACGGCCACTGGGTGGCCGGCACGCAGCGTTTCGCGATCGACGATCCGGCCACCGGCCGCAAGCTGGTCGACGTGGCCAACCTCGGCGCGGCCGAGACCGAGCGCGCGATCGCCGCGGCCAACGCGGCTTGGCCGGCGTGGCGCGGCAAGACCGCGCGCGAACGCCACGCCATCTTGATGAAGTGGTTCGCGCTGCTGAACCAGCACGCCGACGACCTCGCCCGCATCATGACCGCCGAGCAGGGCAAGCCGCTGGCCGAGGCGCGTGGCGAGGTGGTGTACGGCGCCAGCTTCATCGAGTGGTTTGCCGAGGAAGGCAAGCGCGTCTACGGCGAGACCATTCCCACCACCGACCCGAACAAGCGCACGCTGGTGCTGAAGCAGCCGATCGGCGTCTGCGCGGCGATCACGCCGTGGAACTTCCCGATCGCGATGATCACGCGCAAGGTGGCACCAGCGCTCGCCGCCGGCTGCCCGGTGGTGATCAAGCCCGCCGAGGCAACGCCGCTGTCGGCGCTGGCCTGCGCCGAGCTCGCTCAGCGCGCCGGCATGCCGCCGGGCGTGCTGAACGTGGTCACCGCCGATGCGCGGCAGTCGATCGAGGTCGGCAAGGCGCTGTGCGCCTCCGACGTGGTGCGTCACCTGTCGTTCACCGGCTCGACCGAGGTGGGCCGTATCCTGATGCAGCAGTGCGCGCCGACGGTCAAGAAAATGTCGCTCGAGCTCGGCGGCAACGCGCCGTTCATCGTGTTCGACGATGCCGACCTCGATTCGGCCGTCGAGGGCGCGATGGTCAGCAAGTACCGCAACGCCGGCCAGACCTGCGTCTGCGCCAACCGCTTCTATGTGCAGGATGGCGTCTACGACGCCTTCGTCGCCAAGCTGGCCGAGAAGTCGAAGACGATCAAGGTCGGCAACGGCTTCGAGCCCGGCGTCAACCAGGGCCCGCTGATCGACGCGCAGGCGATGGCCAAGGTCGAGGCACACGTGGCCGACGCGCTGGCCAAAGGCGGCGAAGTGGTGGCCGGCGGCGCGCGCATCGGCGAGCGCTTCTACGCCCCCACGGTGATCGCCAACGCCACGCCCGAGATGCTGTGCTCGCGCGAGGAAACCTTCGGCCCGATGGCGCCGGTGTTTCGCTTCAAGACCGAGGCCGAGGCGATCGAGCGCGCCAACGCCACCGAGTTCGGCCTCGCCAGCTACTTCTACAGCCGTGACGTGGGCCGCATTTTCCGCGTCGCCGAGGCGCTCGAGTACGGCATGGTCGGCATCAACACCGGAATGATTTCGGTCGCCGAGGTGCCGTTCGGCGGCGTCAAGCAATCGGGCCTGGGCCGCGAAGGCTCGCACTACGGCATCGACGACTACGTCGAGATCAAGTATCTGTGCCTGGGTGACCTGAACAAGTAGCCGGCAGGCGCAAGGCCCTTTAGCCTTGCGCCCGGCCTCACATCAGAACTGCGTCGGCAGTTCGTCGTTGGCGGCACCGCCGCGCCGGCCGTGGCCGTCGGCGAATCCCACCCGCCCCTGCACCTGGCACTGCGACGCGGCGCCGGCGGCGAGGCGCAACAGCGTGTCGGCCTCGCGCCCATCGCCCGGGTAGCGCGCGACGCCGCAGCCCACCGCCACCGCGACATCCTGGCCGGCCACGTTCAGCGGCCGGCGCAGGCCCAGCGACAACTTGGCCGCCACGCGGTCGCCATCGCCGGCGTCGTCGATCCACGCCAGCAGCACGGCGAAGCGATCGGCCCCGAGCGCGGCGACGACGTCGCTGGCGCGCAGCGCCGAACGCAGTCTCACCGCGACCTTGCGCCGCAGCACATTGGCCGCCTCGACGCCCAGCCGGGCCTCGGCCGCCGCCAGCCCCTCGACGCGCAGCACCAGCAGCGCCATCGGCGCCGGCTCGCGCTCGCGCAGCGCGAGCAGGTGGGTCATGTGCTCCATCAGCTGCGCATGGTTGGGCAAACCGGTGCCGAGATCGGTGGCATGGGCGCGTCGCGCCTGCAGCTCGATGCGCTTGCGCTCCACCGCCTGCCGCAGCGCCAGCGCGAGGCGATCGGCCGTCGCTGCGCGCGTCGGCAGGACCTCCTGCACGCCGAGCTGCAGCAGCCTCGTCACCACCGGCGCGGTGGGCTCGGGCGTGGCCACCAGGACGGCCGCTGCGAGCGTGGCATGCGACAACGCAGCCCATTGCAGCAGCGCCTGCAGAGCGTCGGAATCGGCCACTTCGAGCAGCAGCGCATCGAATCGCCCGGCTCGTAGATGGGCAGCCGCATCGTCGAGGTTCGCGCACGTCTGCACGACGCACGGGCCGAACGCCGAGGTGGCCAGATCCGGCGCCGCCGCGCCCAGGTACAGCAACTGGATCGGTGGGTTCACTGGTTGCCTTCGCGGCGGGCGCACCGGGCGCTCGCAAGCGTCAGGTCGCGGATGGAGCGGGTGAAGGGAATCGAACCCTCGTATGAAGCTTGGGAAGCTGCCGTTCTGCCATTGAACTACACCCGCGCCGAAGCCCGCAGTCTAACGCGGCACCGACCGCTGGCCGCGCCCCGGCCCGTGCGCGTCGGCCCACGCTGCCGGGCCGCCGAAGACCTGGCGCGCCCGGTAGGATCACGCGCGTCGCTCTCGCGTGCTGCGCGCATGCTCCCCAGATCCCGCTATGTCGCCCGTGTCGTCGATCCTGCGGCCATTGAACCCCGCGATGTCGAGGCGTGGGCCGCCCTCGAGGCGCGTACCGCAGAGCCCAATGCCTATCTGTCGCCTCACTTCGTGCTGCCCGCGACACGCTGGCTCACCGCCGCAGCCACGTCGCGCCTGGTGTTCGTCGAGCGCACCGCTGTCGGTTCGTTGCAGCGGGCACTGGTCGCCGTGGGCGTTTTCGCGCTGCCGCCGGTCGACCGCCTCGGTACGAGAGCACTGACGGCCTATCGCTCGCGCCATTCCCTCCTCGGTGGCCTGTTGCTCGATCGGGACTGCGTCGTCGACGCGCTGAACGAACTGGCCGTGCACGCGGCCCGTGAATGGCCGGGGGTGCGCTGGATCGAGTTGCCGCAAGTCTGGGACAACGGCGCGCTGGCGTGGGCCTGCCGCAGACTCGGCCCCGGCGGCATTCGACGCGGGTGCATCGTCGGCCGCGAGCCGCGCGCGGTGCTGGCGACAGACGACTGCCAGCGCTGGCTGGCCTGTCCGCAGTTCGGGTCAAGACGCCGTGACCTCGAGCGACGCATGCGCAGGCTGCGCGAGCGCGGTGCCGTCGCCTGGCGTCTGCATCGCGGCACCGGCCTGGATCCCGGCGCGTTGGAGCGCTTTCTTGCGCTCGAGCACATGGGGTGGAAGGGCCAGCAGGGATCATCGCTGCGCTCCAGTCCGCAGCAGGAGGCCTTCATCCGCGAAGCGGTGGCCGGTTTCGCCTCGGAAGGCCGCGCGCTGTTCACCGAGCTCATGCTGGATGGCGAAGCGATCGCGGCGACGTGCAACTTCATCTCCGGGGATACCTGCTTTGCCTTCAAGATCGGCTGGGATCCGTCCTTGCGTTCGATGTCTCCGGCTATGCTCAACGAGTTCGAGATGCTCGGGCATCCCGAGCGGCTCATCGGAATCCGCGCTTTCGACAGCGGTGCAGACCCCTCGTCGTTCATCAACGCGCTGTGGCCGGCGCACCGATTCCTCACCACCGTGCGGCTGCCCGCCGATGCGATCGGAAGCGGCATGCTCGGCTTGCTCTGTCTTGCATCGAAGATGAAGCATGCGCTTCTCGCCTGCGCGGGTCGCTCGACAGCAGCTGACGCGAACCCTGCGGGGCACTCCTGCTCGCTTGCATCCGACGGTGCCAAAGTGGCGCTCCCGGTTGAACGCAGATGTCCATGAACCAACCCACCGCCGTCGACGTGCTCGACACCGCGCGCAGCACGCTGGCGCGCCGCATCCTGCTCATCGCCGCCGTGGTGTTCGGGCTCGCCGCCGCGCTGCTGGCCACCGGATCGGCGCCGCTGCAGTTCCGCGGCGCGTTGGCCGCCGGATTCGCGATCGCGTCGGCGGCGTCGGCACTGGCGAGTCGGTTCGCCCACATGCCGATGCAGTCAGCGGTGAGCGGCATCGCGCTGGGTTCGCTGCTGCTGTACGTCGCCTACGCAGCACTCAGTGGCCTCGGCCTGAACGCGCCGGCGATCGGTTTCATGACGCTGCTGCCGATGACGGTGTGCCTCGTGGTCGGCATCCGCGCCGGCGCAGCCGCCGGCATCGTGAGCCTGGTGGCGATGCTCGCGCTGGCCTGGGGCGAGCACGGCGGGTCGATCGCCGGCGCCCGCCTGTTGCCTGAGCTGGGCCTCGATCGCAGGCTAACCAACCACCTGCTCGTGCTCGGTTCGGGCCTCGCGGCCGCCGTGGTGGTGGCTCATCTGCAGCGGGCGCAGCACCGCGCCGCCGACGAACGTGACACGCGCTTCCAGCGTCTACTCAGCATCGCGGTCGACACCTACTGGGAGCTCGACGCCGAGTTCCGCACCACCGTGGTCTGGCGCCGTGGCGACGACGGCCGCTTCGCGAGGCTTGCGCGCTCCTATCCGGCGCCGTGGAATATGCCAGAGTGGGTCACCGATCCGGCGACGAAGCAGGCGCACGAAGCCGCTTGCCGTGCCCACCTGCCGCTGCGCCACCAGCACATTCAGTGGCGCCGCTGCGCGGGCGGCCTGCGCCACGCGCTGGTCAGCGGCGAACCGCGCTTCGACGCCGAAGGTCGCTTCCTCGGCTACTGGGGCGTGAGTCGCGACATCACGGCCAACGTGCAGCTCGAGCAATCCGCAGCGGCCAGCGAAGCGAGGTATCGGGATCTGTTCGAGGTTTCGCCGCTCGCGCTCGTGGTGCAGGAGGACTGGCGCGTCGTCGATGCCAACGCCACCGCCGTCACCCTGTTCGGATATCCCGATCTGGCGACGATGAAGGGCTCGCACCTGCTGCAGCGCCTGGGAGTCGGCACGGCCGACCGGGAGCGCGCCGCGCAGCGGCAGCGGCAGGCCATGGCCGGGCAGAGGCTGCCGCACACGGAGTATCGCTGCGTGATGCCCGATGGGCGCGCGGTGACCCTGCGCGCCACCGCGACGCGGGTGATGGTCGACGGCCGCCCGCACCTGCTGTCGATCTTCGACGACATCACCGAGCTGAACCGGGCGCAGGAGGCGTTGCGGCGCTCGGAGACCACGCTGTCGCACCTGGTGGCGACCAGCCCAGACCTGATCACTCTGACCGAGCTCGATACCGGCAAGTTTGTGATGGTCAACGACACCTTCACGCGCCTGACCGGCTACACGCGCGAGGAGGCGATCGGTTGCACCGCGCTCGAGGTCGGCGCCTGGAACAACCCGCAGGAACGCCTGGCGTTCATCGCCGCGGTGCGCGACCAGGGCAGCGTCGCCGATTGGCCGCAGGAGTTCGTGTCGAAGGCGGGCGAACGCTTCCTGTTGATGCTGTCGGCGGCGCTGTTCGACCTCGAGGGCCGGCGCTACATGGTGCTGAACGGTCGCGACGCCACGGAGCCGGAGCGCAACCGGCTCGCGTACGAGGCGGTGTTGCGCAACGCCTCGCTCGGCATCGCGTTCACGCGCGAGCGACGCTTCGTGCAGGCCAACCCGGCGTTCGAGCAGATGTTCGGCTGGACGCATGGCGCAATGGCCGGTCAGCCCGGTCGGGTGGTGTGGCGCAGCGACGCCGAGTACGCCGAGATCGGGGCGTTGATCGGGGCGCCGCTGTCGCGCGGCGAATCGGTGGAGTTCGTGCGCGAGATGCACCGCTGCGACGGCACCGCCTTCTGGTGTCGTATGCTCGCCAAGGCGGTCGACCCGCGCCACCCGATGGCCGGCGGCACGATCTGGATCGTCGAGGACATCACCGGGCGCCGGCGGACCGAGCAGGCACTGGCCAAGGCACGCGACGATGCCGAGGCCGCCAGCCGCGCCAAGAGTGCGTTCCTGGCCAACACCAGCCACGAGATCCGTACGCCGTTGAACGGCCTGATCGGGCTGGCGCGGTTGGCGCGCCAGCCGGAGGTCGACGAAAGCCGCCGCCGCCAGTATCTTGAGCAGATCGGCGAGAGCGCCGAGACGCTGACCGCCGTGATCTCCGACGTGCTCGACCTGTCGAAGATCGAGGCCGGCAAACTGACGATCGAGCATGTCGCGTTCGACCTCGGCTCGCTGCTCGAGGCGCTGCAGCGCGTCTACGGCACGCTGGCCGACGCGCGCGGCCTGGACTATGCCCAGACCGTCGACGCCGCCGTGCCGCGCCGCACGCTGGGCGACCCGGTGCGGCTGCGGCAAATCCTGACCAACTACCTGAACAACGCGCTCAAGTTCACCCAGCGCGGTCGCATCGAACTGGTTGCCGGCGCGCCGCGCAGCGGCTGGCTGCGCTTCGAGGTCATCGACACCGGCCCCGGTATCGAGACCGACGTGCAACGGCAGCTGTTCACACCCTTCACGCAGGCCGACCAGTCGACCACGCGACGCTTCGGCGGCACCGGACTCGGGCTGTCGATCTGCCGCGAGCTCGCTTCGCTGATGCACGGCACGGTCGGCGTCGACAGCGCGCCGGGGCGCGGTAGCCGCTTCTGGGCCGAGTTGCCGCTGCAAGGCCTGCCGTCTCCGGCCCCCGACAGCGGCTACAGCGATGACGAGCCCGATGCGCTGCGCGGCGCCCGCGTGCTGATGGTCGAGGACAACGCCGTCAACATGACGATCGCGGTGGCCTTGCTCGAGCAGTGGGGTGCGATCGTCACGCAGGCCGGCGACGGCTCGCAGGCACTCGATGCGGTGGCACTGGCCGAGCGCGAAGGCCGGCCGTTCGATGCCGTGCTGATGGACGTGCAGATGCCGGCGATGGGTGGCTACGAGGCCACGCGCCGGCTGCGCGAGCGACACGACCCGCAATCGCTGCCAGTGATCGCGCTGACCGCCGCGGCACTGACATCGGAGCGCGAGTTAGCACTGGCCGCGGGGATGAACGACTTCCTGACCAAGCCGATCGATGCCCAGCGCCTGCGCGACACGCTGGTGGCCACGCTCGACGCGCGGCGTGCCGCGCCATGATGCGTGGCGGCAAGGCAGCCGCGAGTGGCGCGGCTGCCGCACCGCAGCGGCGCGGCGTGCGCAGCTACGTGCTGCGCGGCGGGCGCATCGGCAGCGGCCAGCTGCGTGCGCTCGACACGCTGGCGCCGCGCTACGTGCTGCCGGTCCGTGCGCAACCGATCGACCCGGTCGAGGCCTTCGGGCGTGTTGCGCCGCTGATCATCGAGATCGGCTTCGGCATGGGCGACGCGACGGCACGCATCGCCGCCGCGACGCCGCATTGCGACTTCATCGGCATCGAAGTGCACCCGCCCGGTGTCGGCGCGTTGCTGCAGCGGCTCGACACGCTCGGCCTGCGCAACGTGCGCATCGTGCAGCACGACGCGGTGGCGGTGCTCGACGAGATGATCGCGCCCCGTTCGCTCGCCGGCGCGATGATCTTCTTCCCCGATCCGTGGCCAAAGAAGCGCCACCACAAGCGCCGCCTGATCCAGCCAACCTTCGTGGCGCTGCTGGCGTCGCGCCTGGCCCCCGGCGCCACACTGCACCTGGCGACCGACTGGGCGCCCTATGCCGAGCAGATGCTGCAGGTGCTGGACGCCGAACCGACACTGGCCAACACCGCCGGCGGATTCGCCGCGCGGCCGGACTACCGACCGCTGACCAGGTTCGAGCAGCGTGGCCAGCGGCTCGGGCAACCGAGCCGCGACCTGGTCTTTCGCAAGATCGGGTGAGGCACCTCGGCGCCCGCCGAAAGCCTCCGCCAGCGCTGGCGCCAGACAGGTGCCTCAATCTGCCGTCAATCGGACCAATGCACCGTGCCGCCCCAGGCGGTGAGCAGCACCACGGCACCGAAGGCGATGCGGTACCAGGCGAACGGCACGAAGGTGTGACTGGCGATGTAGCGCAGCAGCCAGCGCACGCAGGCATAGGCGGCGATGAACGACACCACCGCGCCGACGAGGAACAGCGGCGCGTCGGCCGCCGACAGCAGCGAGCGCTCCTTGTAGAGGCTGTAGGCGCCGGCGCCCATCAGCGTCGGGATCGCGAGATAGAAGCTGAACTCGGTGGCCGCCGCGCGCGACAGGCCGAACAGCATGCCGCCGATGATGGTGGCGCCCGAGCGGCTCGTACCCGGGATCATCGCCAGGCACTGCGCGAGCCCGACCTTCAGGGCATCCTGCGGCGTCATGGCGTCCACCGAATCGACCCGTGTCGCCGACGCCGGCCGCCGCTCGGCCCACAGGATGATCAGGCCGCCGACGATGAAGCTGGCGGCGACCACCGGCGCGTTGAACAGGTGAGCCTTGATCGCCTTGCCGAACGCGAGCCCGAGCAGCACCGCAGGCACGAAGGCGATCGCGACGTTGCCGACGAAACGCCGCGCCGATGCGCTGGCACCGAGCGCGCGCACGGTGTCGCGCAGGCGCTGCCAGTAGACGATGATCACCGCCAGCATCGCGCCGCTCTGGATCGCGATCTCGAACACCTTGGCCTTCTCGCCGGTGAAGCTCAGCAGCGACCCGGCAAGGATCAGATGCCCGGTCGACGAGATCGGCAAGAACTCCGTCAGGCCCTCGACCACGCCCATCACCGCGGCCTTGGCCAGCAGCACGAGATCCAATCCACCCTCCAGACAGCGCGCCGACGCGCGCGCGAGGCGCGGATGATACGGGGTGCCCCTGCGGGCTCCGGCTGAAAACCGCGCCGTTTGACCGGCCGCCGGGCCTCCGTTACATTACTGACCAGTTGGTCATTAACGATGACAAGGTCACTTGCTCCCACCCGCCGGCGTCTGAAGGAGGCGCGCCCGCAGCAACTGCTCGACGCTGCGCTCGAGTTGTTCGTCGAAAAGGGCTTCGCCGCCACACGGGCCGAGGAGGTGGCGCAGCGCGCCGGCGTCTCCAAGGGCACGCTGTACCTCTACTATCCGAGCAAGGAGGAACTGCTGAAGGCGGTGATCCGCGAACACCTGTCGTCGCGCATCGCCGCCGGCGCGGCGCAGGCCGACCAGTACCGCGGGTCGGTGGCCGATCTGTTGCGCGAGGTGTTCGGCCGCTGGTGGCTCGAGGTCTACGACAACCCGACCTCGGGCGTGTTCAAGCTGATCATCACCGAAGGCCGCAACTTCCCCGAGATCGCCGAGTTCTACATCGCCGAGGTGATCCGGCCGGGCGAGGAACTGATCGCGCAGATCGTGCAGCGCGGCATCGACCGCGGCGAGTTCGAGTCACTGGATGTCCCGAGCGTCGTGCATTCGCTGCTGCTGCCGTTGGTGATGTTGTGCCTGCACAAGCACTCGCTGGGCGCCTGCAGCGACCATGACGCCGACTTCGACGCGCACCGCTACGTGCACCGACACATCGACCTGATCGTCAACGGGCTGCGACGCCGCGCCGAATAGAATTCGCCCTCCCCCCCTGCCCCGTACCCTGCGATGGACGTCGAACTCGCCCGCTTCAACATGATCGAGCAGCAGATCCGGCCGTGGAACGTGCTCGATCCGGCCGTGCTGGCGCTGCTGGCGGTGGTGCGCCGCGAAGACTTCGTGCCGCCGGCCTACCGGGCACTGGCCTTCGTCGATTGCGAAGTGCCGCTGCCAGAGGGCGAATGCATGCTGGCGCCGAAGGTCGAAGCGCGCCTGCTGCAGGAACTGGCGCTGCAGCGCCATGAACGCGTGCTCGAAATCGGTGCCGGCTCGGGCTTCATGGCCGCGTTGATGGGCCACCGCGCGCGCAGCGTGCTCAGTCTCGAACGCCATGCCGCTCTGGCAAGCGCCGCCACGGCGCAGTTGCGGCGTGCCGGCATCGTCAATGTCACGGTGCGCGTGCGCAACGGCGTCGACGGCGTTCCGGAAGAAGCGCCGTTCGACGCCATCGTGCTGTCGGGGTCGGTCAACGCGGTGCCGCAGGTGCTGCTGCAGCAACTGGCGCCCGGCGGCCGGCTGCTGGCCATCGTCGGCGACGAGCCGGTGATGCGCGCGTTGCGCATCCAGCGTCTGGCCGACTCGCGGTTCGAAAGCCGCGAGCTGTTCGACACCGTCGCCCCGCGGCTGCACGGCTTCGATGAACCGAGCCGCTTCCGGTTCTGAGTCCGGCCGCAGGGCCGCAGGCAGCCCTGCGCGTCGAAGCCAGCGCGCCGCGGCGGCCGCGCCCACGACCGCCCGCGGCCGCAATCCGCGCCGCCGGATCGACGGCCCGTCGCAGGTGCGTTGATGGTCGCACCGCGGTTCGCCTACAACCCAGTCCCCGATCCACGCACACAGCCAGGACGCACCGCATGACGCCGCAGCACGCCCACCGCCATCCGTCGATCCTGTTGCCCGCTGTGCTGCGGCACGTCACCATCGCCGGCGTCTTCGCGTCGGCGTCGGCGCTGCTGGTTCCAGGTGGCGCGTCCGCGCAGAGCCTGCGCGAGCTGTACGACGCCGCGCGCAGCTACGACGCCACCTATCTTTCGGCGCGCGCGCTGGCCGACTCGGCGCAACACAAGGCCGCCCAGGCCGACGCACTGAAACGCCCGAGCGTCGGCCTCAGCGCCAACGCCACGCGCACCGATGCCGACCTCCCCCCCACCGTGACCGGCGGCGCGACCATCCCCGGCAGCGACGGCCATCACTACTCCAACCGCATCGACGCGGCGATCAACGCCAGCCAGCCCCTGATCAACCGCAGCAGCGACGTGCAGATCCAGCAGGCGCAGCGCGCGCTCGAGGCGGCACAGGCCGACCTCGAGGCCGCCGAGCAAGACCTGATCGTGCGGCTGGCGCAGGCCTATTTCGACGTTCTGGGCGCACAGGATGCGCTCGGCACTGCACAGGCCGGCCGCAAGGCCATCGCCGAGCAACTGGCGTCGGCCAAGCGCAACTTCGAAGTCGGCACCGCGACGATCACCGACACGCGCGAGGCACAGGCACGCTACGATCTCGCCGGCGCGCAGGAGATCGCCGCCGAGAACGACCTGCGCACCAAACGCATCGCGCTCGACCAGTTGGTGGGCCGCTCCGGCGTCGCCCCGAAGCCGCTGGCCACGCCGGTGACGCTGGCAGCGCCGGCGCCGTCGGACGTCAAGGCCTGGGTCGATGCCGCCGAGCAGCAACACCCGCTGATCCGCAAGACGCGCGTGGCGCTCGACCTGGCCAAGCTCGAAATCGAGCGCGCCCGCGCGGCCGACAAGCCCACGCTCGACCTCGTGGGCTCGATCGGCGGCAACCGCACCACCGGCACGCTGACCACCGCGCCGGGCAACACCACCAACGCGGTGGTGGGCCTGCAGTTCAAGATGCCGCTGTACACCGGCGGCGCGACGCAGAGCCGCATCAAGGAGACGCTGGCGCTCGAAGAGAAGGCGCGCAACGATCTCGAGGCAGCGCGGCGCGGCGTCGCGCAAGGCACTCGCGTGGCGTTCTTCGGTGTCGAATCGGGCCGCGCGCAGGTCGGCGCGCTCGAAGCGGCCGAGTCGTCGAGCAAGCTCGCACTCGAGGCGACGCAGCTCGGCTACAAGGTGGGCGTGCGCGTCAACATCGACGTGCTGAACGCGCAGACCCAACTGTTCCAGACGCAGCGCGACCTCGCCCGCGCGCGCTACGACGTGATCGTCAACGGGCTGCGGTTGCGCCAGGCATCGGGCCAGCTGCGCGCCGACGACGTCAACGGCGTCAACGCGCTGCTGCAGCCGTAGAGCGGCGCGCACGGCGCAAGGCAAGACCGGCCGCCGCGACACGCGGCTCAGCGCCGCATCAATTCCAACACGCGCCCGGCCATGCGTTGCGCCGCGCCCTTGTGTTCGGCCGCGAAGGCGCGCGCGCGCGCCGACCACTCGTGCTGCGATGCGCCGCCGGCGATCGCGATCGCCTGTTGCACGCCATGCGCGAGATCGGGCACGCGCAGCGCGGCCTGCGCCGCCAGTGCACCGAGCGCGGCCTGCTCGAAGTTGAAGGTGTGCGGGCCCATCACCACCGGGCAGCCGCAGGCGGCCGCCTCGATCAGGTTCTGCCCACCCAGCGGCGCGAAGCTGCCGCCCAGCAACGCGACCTCGGCGCAGCCGTAGTACAGCGGCATCTCGCCCAGCGAGTCGCCGAGCCAGACATCGGCAGCGCGTGCCGCGGCCGGTGGCGCATCGGCCCACTCGCTGCGGCGCGCCAGCGTGAGCGCTGCATCGCGCACGAGTTGCGCCACTTCGTCGAAGCGCGGTGGATGGCGCGGCACCAGCAGCAGCAACGGCCGGGGCGCCGGCTGCGCCGCCCAGGCGCGCAACAGGTCGGGCTCTTCGCCCTCGCGGCTGCTGGCCATCATCACCACCGGCCGGCCGGCTGCTGTGCGCCATGCCGCGCCGCGCGCAACCAGAGCACGGTCGGGTGCCATGTCGAACTTCAGGTTGCCGCAGACCTCGACCGCCGGTGCGCCGGCGGCGCGCAGCCGCGCGGCGTCGTCCGGCGTCTGCGCCAGCACCAGTGCCACCGCGCGCGCGGCCGGCCGCATCAACACGGCCAGTCGCCGGCCCTTGCGCGCGCTGCGCTCGCTCAGGCGGGCGTTGGCCAACGCCATCGGCACGCGCTGCCGCGCTGCCTGGTGCAGCAGGTTGGGCCAGACCTCCGTTTCCATCAGCACGCCCAGTGCCGGCCGGTGGCGGCGCAGAAAGCGCCGCGTCGCCCCCGGTGTGTCGTACGGCAGCCAGCACTGCCGGTCGCCCTCGCGCAGCAGCGCGCGACCGGCCTCGCGGCCGGTGGCGGTGCCATGGGTCAGCAGCAGCCGCAAGCCAGGGCGTTGCGCGCGCATCGCGTCGATCAGCGCCGCGGCGGCGCGCGTCTCGCCGAGCGACACCGCATGCACCCACACCGCGCCGGGCATGCTGCCGGGCCCATAGCCGAGCCGTTCGCGCCATGCCACGCGATAGCCCGGCTCGCGCCGGCCGCGCTGCCACAGCCGCAGCAGCAGCAGCGGCAGCGCCAGCCACAGCAGCGTCGACCACAGTGCGCGCGCGAGAGCGCTCATCATCGCGATGCAATGCCCGGCAGCGCAAGTGCCTGCGTCGCATGTGCGGGCCGGCCGATCCGCCAACAGTCGGCGCCGCGCCGCCGCTTCGGCGCGGCGCGCCGCAAGCAGCGGCCACGCTCAATGCGCAGCGGCCGTGAACCGTGCATCGGGCTTGACCGCGCGCAACGCCGACATGAACTCGTGCTGGATGCGTTCGAGCGCGGCCGCGGTGTGGCCTTCGAAGCGCAGCACCAGCACCGGCGTGGTGTTCGACGCCCGCACGAGGCCGAAGCCATCGGCATAGTCGGCGCGCACGCCATCGATGGTGGTGAGCTCGGCGCCGTCGAAGCGCGCGCACGCACGCAGCGATTCGATCACCGCGTGCGGCTCGCCCTCGGCGCACGGCACGTTCAGCTCCGGCGTGCTGAACGAGCCGGGCAGCGCGTTCAGCACCGCGCTCGGATCGGCGTGGCGCGACAGGATCTCGAGCATCCGCGCGGCGGTGTACATCGCATCGTCGAAGCCGTACCAGCGCTCGGCGAAGAAGATGTGCCCGCTCATCTCGCCGGCGATCGGCGCGCCGATCTCCTTGAGCTTGGCCTTGATCAGCGAATGGCCCGTCTTCCACATCAGCGGCACGCCGCCGTGTGCGCGGATGTCGGCGGTGAGCCGCTGGCTGCACTTGACATCGTGGATGATGGTGGCGCCCGGGTGACGCGACAGCACATCGCGCACCAGCAGCATCAACTGGCGATCGGGGTAGATGATCTGCCCGTCGCGCGTGACCACGCCGAGCCGGTCGCCGTCGCCGTCGAACGCGAACCCGAGCTCGGCCTCGGTGGCCTTCACCACCTTGATCAGGTCGGCCAGGTTCTCGGGCTTGCTGGGGTCGGGGTGGTGGTTCGGAAAGTCGCCGTCGACGCGCGAGTACAGGTCGATCACCTCGCAGCCGAGCGCGCGCAAGATGCCCGGGGCCGACGCGCCCGGAATGCCATTGCCCGAGTCGACCACGATCTTCATCGGGCGGGCCAGCACGCAATCGCGCACGATGCGCTGCGTGTACTCGGGCACGATCGCCATGCGGCCGACACGGCCGGGCCCGCGCACGTAGTCTTCGCGCGCCATGCGTTCGCGCAGGCGCTGGATGTCGTCGCCGTGGATCGCGCGGCCGGCGAGCACCATCTTGAAGCCGTTGTACTCCTTCGGGTTGTGGCTGCCGGTCACCTGGATGCCCGAGCGGCAGCCGTAGCGGCCCCGCGTGGCCGCCACGTAGTACAGCATCGGCGTCGTCACGGCGCCGAGGTCGACCACATCGAGCCCGGTGGAAGACAGCCCGCGCGCCAGCGCGGCGCACAGGCCCGGCCCCGACACGCGGCCATCGCGCCCGATCGCCACCGCGCGCTCGCCGGCGGCCAGCGCCTCGGTGCCGAACGCGCGGCCCAGGTGCTCGGCGAAGGCGGCGTCGATCGTCTGCCCGACGATGCCGCGGATGTCGTAGGCCTTGAACACGGATGGCTGGAGTTGCATCGACGGGTGCTCGGGGTGGCGCCGCGGGTTGCGAGGCCGGGGGATTGTAGGGCGGGACACGACAGCCACAGGTCCGAAAACGGCGAGTATCGATCCCGGAGCGATCTATCATCCACCGCATGACACTGCAAGACGACGCCGCCTACCGCGCGATCACCACGCGCGACGCCCGTTTCGACGGCCGGCTGTTCGTCGGCGTGACCTCCACCCGCGTCTATTGCCGGCCGGTGTGCCGGGTGCGCACGCCGCGGCGCGAGAACTGCCGCTTTTTCGCCAACGCCGCGTCAGCCGAGGCGCAGGGTTTCCGGCCCTGCCTGCGCTGCCGGCCCGAGCTGGCGCCGGGGCTGTCGCTGATGGATTCGTCGGCCGCGCTGGCGCAGCAGGCGGCGCGCTCGATCGAGCAGGCGGCGCACGACGGGCAGGTGCTGAGCATGCCGCGGCTCGCAGCGCGGCTCGGCGTCACCGATCGCCACCTGCGGCGCATCTTCCAGCAGCATGTGGGCGTGGCACCGATCGACTACCTGACCACGCAGCGACTGCTGCTGGCCAAGCAGCTGCTCACCGACACCGGACTGCCGGTGACACAGGTGGCGCTGGCCAGTGGTTTCGCCAGCCTGCGCCGCTTCAACGCTGCGTTCGTCGAGCGCTACCGCATGAACCCGAGCGCGCTGCGCCGCGCGCGCGACGACGATGCCGCGCCGCCGACCGCACCGCAGACTGCGCTGCGGCTGCGGCTGGCGTACCGGCCGCCGTACCAGCACGACGCGCTGCTGGCGTTCTTTGCCGCGCGCGCGCTCGACGGCGTGGAGGCGGTCGACGCACACGGCATGCGCCGCACGATCGCACTGCCGCACCGCGACGCCAGTGTCGCCGGCTGGCTGGCGTGGCGCTTCGTGCCGCTGCGGCATGAGGTGGAGCTGGCGCTGGCGCCCGAGCTGGCGCCGCTGGCCGGCGCGCTGGTGCAGCGCACGCGGCAGGCGCTCGACCTCGATGCCGACCCGACGCGCATCGATGCCGTGCTGGCCACGATGCCGTTCGACGCTCGCGCCGGCGTGCGCCTGCCCGGCTCGTTCGACGGTTTCGAGACCGCGGTGCGCGTCGTGCTCGGTCAGCAGGTCACCGTGAAGGCCGCGCGCACGCTGACGCTGCGGCTGATCGAACGCTTCGGCGCGCCGCTGCGCACGCCGTTCGCCGATCTGCAACGCCTGTTTCCCGCCGCCGCGGCGCTCGCCGGGGCCAGCGCCGATGCGATCGGCAGCCTGGGCATCGTGCGCCAGCGCGTCGGCGCATTGCAGGCACTGGCGCGCGCGGTGTGCAGCGGCTCGCTCGAACTGCATCGCGCGGCGCCGCTGCAGCAGACGATGGAGCGCCTGGTGTCGCTGCCGGGCATCGGCGAATGGACGGCGCAGGTGATCGCGATGCGCGTGCTGGCCTGGCCCGATGCGTTCCCGGCCACCGACATCGGCGTGCTCAACGCGCTCGGCACGCGCGACGCGGCGCAGGCCGCACAACAGGCCGAGGCCTGGCAACCCTGGCGCAGCTATGCCGTGATCCGGCTGTGGCAAGCCTTGGAGGACAACCCATGACGACTGCAACCGAGAACAACCTGGTCGCGCAAGCGCGGCTCGACTCGCCGGTGGGCCCGCTGATCCTGGCGGCCACCGACAAGGGCCTGGCCTTCCTGCTGTTCGAGGAGCCGGTGCACTACGACACCGAGTTCGACCTGCCGGTCGACCCACGCCAGCGCTGGCTGGCGGCGGCCGCCGACGAGCTCGATGCGTACTGGCACGGCCGCTGCCCCACGCGCTTCAAGGTGCCGCTCGACCTGCAGGGCACGACGTTCCAGCGCGCGGTGTGGCAGGCGCTGCTCGACGTCAAGCCCGGTCACACCAGCACCTACGGCGAGATCGCGCGCCGCGTCGGCTCGCCGCAGGCCTCGCGCGCCGCCGGTGCGGCGATCGGCCGCAACCCGGTGGCCATCATCGTGCCGTGCCACCGCATCGTTGGCGCCGACGGCTCGCTCACCGGCTTCGCCGGCGGCATCGAGCGCAAGGAAGTGCTGCTGCAGCACGAGGGCGTGCTGCTCGTGTAGCGGCATCGGCCGCCGATGAAGCCACGCGACCTCCTCGACCTGCTGGTGCTGGCCACGCTGTGGGGCGGCTCGTTCCTGTTCATGCGACTGGGCGCGACCGATTTCGGCCCGCTCGCGCTGGCGGCGCTGCGCTGCATCGGCGCCGCGCTGTTCCTGCTGCCGCTGCTGCTCGCGCGCGGCCAGTGGCCGCTGCTGCGGCAGCACTGGCGCGCCATCGGCGTGCTCGGGCTCGTCAACTCGGCGCTGCCGTTCGCGCTGTTCGGTGTGGCGGTGCTGGCGCTCAATGCCGGCCTGACGGCGATCTTCAACGCCGCCACGCCGCTGTGGGCCGCGGCCATCGGCGCGCTGTGGCTGCACGAGCGGCTGGGCCCTGCGCGTGTGCTCGGCCTGGGCATCGGGTTGATCGGCGTCGTCGGCCTGGCCTGGGACAAGGCCGGCCTGCGCAGCAACGAGTACGGCGTCAGCGCCACGCTGGCGATCGCGGCGTGCATCGCGGCCTCGCTGTGCTACGGCATCGGCGCCAACTACGCGAAGAAGCGGCTCGCCGGCGTGCCGTCGATGGTGCTGGCCAGCGGCAGCCAGCTGTCGGCCGCGCTGTGGCTCGCGCTGCCGGCGTGGTGGGCGCGCCCGGCGGCGCTGCCCGGCGCCGGCGCGTGGCTGTCGCTCGCACTGCTGGCGCTGCTGTGCACCGGCGTGGCGTACATCCTGTATTTCCGGCTGATCGCCCACACCGGCGCCACCAACGCCAGCGCGGTGACGTTCCTGATCCCGGCCTTCGCCGCAGCGTTCGGCTGGCTGTGGCTCGACGAGGCATTGACCGCGTCGATGCTCGCCGGTGGCGCGGTGATCCTGGTCGGCACGGCGCTCGCGATGGGCCTGCTGCCGCGGCAGCGGCTGGCCCCGGCAAGAACCTGACCCCGCGCGTGACGGACGCCGCGCAGGCGCCGATCAAGCGGCTTGGCCGTTGCCTCGATCAACGCAACTGCTGCATCGCCTGCTCGATGTCGGCGATCAGATCTTCCGGCGCCTCGAGGCCGATCGAGAAGCGCACCAGATGGCCGCTTGCGCCCGCGGCATCGCCACGCATCGCGCGCAGGTCGTACGGCACCGCGAGGCTCACCGGGCCGCCCCACGAGTAGCCGATCTTGAACAGGCGCAGCGCATCGACGAAGGCATCGATCTGCGCCGGCTGCAGCGCCGGATCGAGCAGGATCGAGAACAGCCCGGCCGCATCGCGGCAGTGGCTGGCCCAGTGCTCGTGCCCGGGCGCGCCGGGCAGCGCCGGGTGCAGCACCTGGCGCACCGGCGGCTGCGCCTGCAGCCAGCGCGCCACCTGCCGCGCCGCGCGATCGTGCGCGCGATAGCGCAGCTCGATCGTCGGCAGCGAGCGCAGCACGAACTCGGCGTCGTTGGCGGCCACGCCGATGCCCAGGCGCATGTGCGCCAGCAGCAGCTTCTCGTGCAGCGCGACTTCGCGCGTGACGACCGAGCCCATCAGCACGTCGCCGCCGCCCGACGGGAACTTGGTCAGCGCGTGCATCGAGAAATCCACCGCCAGGCCATCGCCGAGGTCGAACGCGCTGAACGCGATGCCGGCGCCCCAGGTGTTGTCGAGCGCCGCCAGCACGCCCTTGGCGCGCGCCGCGCGCACCAGGCCGCGCAGGTCGGGGAACTCCATCGTCACCGAGCCGGGCGCCTCGAGCCACACCAGCTTCGTGCGCTCGCCGATCATCGCGGCGAACGCCGGTACGTCCATCGGATCGTACAGGCGGTGCCTGATGCCCCAGCTCGCGAGCAGCGTGCGCGCCATCTCCTTCGACGGGCCGTAGACGTTGTCCGGCAGCAGCAGCTCGTCGCCGCGCTCGAGCAGCGCGACGTTGACCATCGCGATCGCGGCCAGGCCGCTCGGCGCCAGCGCGCAATGCGTGCCGCCCTCCAGCGTGGCCAGCCGCTCCTCCAGCGTGAAGGTGGTGGGCGTGCCGTGCAGGCCGTAGGTGTAGCCGAACTTGCTGCGCCAGTCGCGCGCGCGCAGCGCCGCCACGTTCGGGAAGAACACCGTCGACGCCTTGTGCACCCCGGGCGGCACCGCGCCGAAGCCGGCGGGCGGCTGATACGGGTGGTGGATCAGTGCAGTCGACAGCTTGGTTTGCGATTCGCTCATGACTTCGGGCCTGCGGGCGATGGGATGGAATGGGCGCTACTGCGGTTGCGCAACGAGGTCGTGCCCCTCGGCGGCGACGACGCGGGCGCGCACGAACTCGCCGACGCGGATCTGCGTCGACGCCTTGGCCGGCGGCAGCAGCCGCACGGTGCCGTCGATCTCGGGTGCGTCGGCATAGCTGCGGCCGACGGCGCCCTTGCGGCCGAGCAGCGGCGCATGGTCGACCAGCACCTGCATCGTCGCGCCGACGCGCCGCTGCAGGCGCTGCGCAGAAGCCGCCTCGGCCGCCGCCATGAAGCGGGCGCGGCGCTCCTCGCGCAGCGCCGCTGGCAGCGCACCCGGCAGCTCGTTGGCGGCGGCGCCGGCCACCGGCGAGTAGGCGAAGCAGCCGGCGCGGTCGATGCCGGCCTCGCCGATGAACTGCAGCAGGTGATCGAACTCGGCCTCGCTCTCGCCGGGAAAGCCGGCGATGAAGGTCGAGCGGATCACCAGCTGCGGGCAGGCACGGCGCCAGGCCTCGATGCGCTCCAGGTTGCGCTCGCCGCTGGCCGGACGCTTCATGCGCTTGAGCACAGCGGGGTGCGAATGCTGGAATGGCACGTCGAGGTAGGGCAGCACGCGGCCATCGGCCATCAGCGGCAGCAGTTCGTCGACGTGCGGGTACGGGTACACGTAGTGCAGCCGCACCCAGGCGCCATGCGGCTCGGCCAGCGCGGCGAGCTGTTCGCACAGCTCGGTGAGCCGGGTCTTCACCGGCCGGCCGTCGAAGAAGCCGGTGCGGTACTTCAGGTCGACGCCGTAGGCGCTGGTGTCCTGGCTGACCACCAGCAGCTCCTTCACGCCGGCCTCGAACAGCGCCCGGGCCTCGGCCAGCACGCTGCCCACCGGGCGCGACACGAGGTCGCCGCGCAGCGACGGGATGATGCAGAACGTGCAGCGGTGGTTGCAGCCCTCGCTGATCTTCAAGTAGGCGTAGTGCTTCGGCGTCAGCTTGATGCCCTGCGCCGGCACCAGGTCGACGAATGGGTCGTGCGGCTTGGGCACATGCGCGTGCACCGCGTCCATCACCTCCTGCGTGGCATGCGGCCCGGTCACCGCCAGCACTTTCGGGTGCACCTGCTTCACCAGGTTGCCGCCGCCCTCACCCGCCTTGGCGCCGAGGCAGCCGGTGACGATCACGCGGCCGTTGTCGGCCAGCGCCTCGCCGATGGTGTCGAGGCTTTCCTTCACCGCCTCATCGATGAAGCCGCAGGTGTTGACGATCACCAGGTCGGCGCCGGCGAAGGTCTTGGCGGTGCGGTAGCCCTCGGCGCTGAGCTGCGTGAGGATCAGCTCGGAATCGGTCAGCGCCTTCGGGCAGCCGAGCGAGACGAAGCCGATGGTCGCGGTGGCGGGCTCGACTGGTGCAGACATGCCGCGATTGTCGCCGCCCGCGGCGGCCGCGTGCGCGTGCCGCCCTTACCGCTTGCCGCCGCCGAAGCCCGGCATGCCGGGGAACAGCGCACCGGCCTGCTTCTGCATCTGCTCTTGCATCTGCACGAACAGGTTCTTCGACTGCTCGAGGTAGTTGCCCATCAGGCCCTGCATCATCGGCGCCTGGCCGCTGAGGAACTGCGACCATGCCTCGGGCGTGAACGACTTCGAATCGAGCATGCCCTGCGTCTGCTCGCTGAAGCGGCGCTGCACCTCGACGAAGGTCTGCAGGTTCTTCTCGAGGTAGGTGCCCATCAGGCCCTGCATCGCATGACCGTAGAAGCGGATGATCTGCGCCAGCGTCTGCGTGGAGAACATCGGCACGCCGCCGGTCTCTTCCTCGAGGATGATCTGCAGCAGGATGCTGCGCGTCAGGTCTTCGCCGCTCTTGGCGTCGACGACCTCGAACTGCTCGTTGTCGAGCACCATCTTCTTCACGTCGGCCAGCGTGATGTAGCTGCTGGCGTGGGTGTCGTACAGGCGCCGGTTCGGGTACTTCTTCAGCACTCGTTTGCCGGGGCGGGCTTCGCCCCCGGGGGCGGCGCGGCGGGACGCGGGCATTGCGTGAGGCTCCTTCGGTGCAACGGCTGGGCTCGACGACGGCGCTCGACAGCGGCCCTCGCCCCGCGATTCTAGGCAGGGCCCCGTGTGGCCCCTGCGGGGTTTCCCCGGCTGCGCCCTGCGCCGCAGCAGCGGCTCTCAGTCGAGGCGTACCGTGGCTTCGGTGGCCGCTGCGCCGGTGGCGGTCTCGGCCCACAGTGCGACGGTGTCACCTTCGGGACGACCACCACAGACGAAGAACGCGGCGCTGTCGAACAACGGCTGCACGGCGCGAAACGAGAACTCGCGCACCCGCGCTTCGGGCCGTTCGCGGCGCAGCCCGTCGAGCAGCAGCGTGGCGATCAGCGGGCCGTGCACCACCAGGCCGGGGTAGCCCTCTTCGCGCGTGGCATACGGGCGATCGAAATGGATGCGATGGCCGTTGAACGTGATCGCCGAGTAGCGAAACAACAGCACCGCGGAAGGCTCGACGCGGCGACGCCAGGCAGCCTCGCGCGGCGCTGCCGGCGGCGCGGACGCTGCGCCCGACATCGGCACGGCAGCCGGCCGTTCGCGGTAGACGATGTCATGCTCCTCGACGATGGCCAGCGCGCCGGCGGTGCTCACCTCGTGCCGCACCTTGACGAACACCAGCAGGCCGCTGCGCCCAACCTTGGCCTGCACATCGGTCACCGTCGAGCGCCGCGACACCGCGTCGCCGATGCGCAGCGGCCGCACGAACTCGAGCCGGCTGCCGGCCCACATGCGGCGCGGCAACGCGATCGGCGGCAGGAAGCCACCGCGATGCGGGTGGCCGTCATCACCCAGTTCGGCGGTCGGCGTCGACGGCAGCAAGAAGCCCCAGTGCCACAGCGGCGGCAACTCGGCACCGCTGTCGCACGGCGTCGGGTGGTCGAGCGTCGCCGCCAGCGCGCGCACCGGCGCCGCGGTGATCACGTCGTGGCAGGTCTCCTCGCGCCCGACCCAGCGGCGCAGATCGTCGGCGCCGATCGTGCCTTGCGCTTCGCCCGCGTTCGCCATCGCGGCAGGTTACTGCTTGCCGTAGCTCGCGGCCATGCCGGCGCGCACGTCCACCTGCACCTCGTACGGCGGAATCGGGTAGCGCAGGCCGTTGCGCGACAGCGCGGCCACGCCGTCGATCGCCTTGGCGAGATCGGCCGGGCGCAGCGCGAGCAGCAGCTCGTCGTCGGGCACGCCGCCGTAGCGGCGCTCGGGAAAGCACGGCAGCGCCAGGCTCGGCTCGCCGGTGGCCAGCGCGCGGCCCCACGAATCGGCGCACGCCGATTCGCCCACCGCGCCCCACTCGAGCTTGCGGTAGCCCGACCACTGCAGCCCGTTGATCAGCAGGATCATCTGCGCCGGGTTGGCGTACACCAGGCACACATCGGGCCGCAGCCGCCCGCTGGCCAGCGGTGACACCGCCATCGCACGGTAGCGGCCGTGCGGCACGCAATGCATCGCGCGCTGGTGCGCGGCGGCATCGGCCGGCGTGGCGAACCACACGCCGGCAAACGCCTTGCCGGCGAGCCATTCATCATCTTGCGGCATCAGGCCGATCACCGCGCCGCACTGCGGCCCGACCAGATCGGCCGCGGTGATGCCCACCGTGAAGCCGAGCCGCGCCGCCTGGCCGATGATCTGGTCGGTGGTGTGCACGGCGCTCGGCCGCCGGATGCGCGGCACGGCCTCCATCGCCTCGACGCGCTCGAACATCTGGATCGCGACCGGCGTCGTCTTCAGCCGCAGCAGGCGGAACAGCTGCTCGGTCAGCACGGCGCCGTCGTTCGAATCGACGGCGATGGCGTCAGGATGGCTGGCTGCGGTCATCGCGAATCTCCGAGGGGTGTGCCGTGCGTCGGCGGCGCTTGCTGGTCTACTCCGTGCTCCATGCCGCTGAAGCGGCACCCGCGACGCATGAGCCAGCGTAGCCGAGAGCGGCCGCGGATCCGGCTTTGCCGGTCCGCTGGCCGCGCCCCCTCGAAGGGGGAGGCGCCGAAGGCGCATCGGGGTGGTTCACTTCAATAGCCGTGCTGCTGGCACAGCACGTTCGAGTACATGCCGCCATCCACCGCGATGTTGGTGCCGCGGATCCAGGCCGATGCGTCGCTCAGCAGAAACGCCACCACCGGTGCGATGTCGCCCGGCCGCCCCGGCCGGTCCATGGTGCGCATGTCTTCCTCGGCGCGCGCGCCGAGCGTCTGCAGAAAGTCCTTCAGGATCGGCGTGTCGACCGGCCCGGGGCTCACCGCATTCATGCGGATGCCGCGCGCGCGCCAGGTCCAGCGGTTGCGCATCGTCCAGACGATCAGCGCTTCCTTCGAGAAGAAATAGCTGCGTGCGCCGACGATGCCGTGCGTCTGGCAGAACGCCGGGATCTGGTCGAACGCGAGATCGGCACTGGCGTCGATCGCCGGCTTCGCATCGGCCCAGCCGAGACCGGCGAGCGACGCCAGGTTGACGATCGACGCGCCATCGGCGAGCTTGGGCACCAGTTGCGTCGTCAGGTGCTTCAGCCCGACCAGATTGACCGCCAGCACCGCCTCGGGCGCGCGCGTGGGCGGCAGCCCGGCGATGTTGGCCAGGCCATGGGCGCCGGCCGGCAACGCCGCCACGAGGCGATCGATCGACGCCGGGTCGGCGAGATCGGCCTGGATGAACTCGCCCACCGGACGCGGCGGGCGGTTGATGTCGACCGCGATCACCTTCGCACCATGTGCGGCGACGAGTTCGGCGGTGGCGGCGCCGATGCCGGAGGCGGCACCGGTGACGATGATGGTCTTGCCTTGGAGCATGCGGTGGCTTCGTGGTCGATGAGGGGCTGATCTGCGCAACCGAAGGTAGCCGCGAGTGGAGCATCGTGCAAGCGTTGCAAAGCGAACCAAAGCAAAGGGCCCGGCGTTGCCACCGGGCCCCTTGGGTTCTGTCTGCAATGCTTGGTAGGCGCGATTGGACTCGAACCAACGACCCCCACCATGTCAAGGTGGTGCTCTAACCAGCTGAGCTACGCGCCTGCGAGGGCGGCATTCTAGCAGCGCGGCCCTGCGACCCTACCGGCCGTATCACGCGCGGCGCGCGCTGCGCACGCCGGTGATGCGTGCGAGCTGCAGCAGCACCGGCCGCAGGCGCGACGCGTCGTCGAGCTCGACCGTCAGCTCCATCTGCGTGAAGGCGCCCTGCGTGCCGTTGATCGCCTGCGTGCGCACCGCGGTGACGTTCATGCGCTCCTTCGCGAACAGCTCGGTGATGTCGCGCAGCAGCCCGCTGCGCTCGTGCGCGTCGAGCCAGACCTTGACCGGGTAAGCCGCCTCGCGCCCGGCCGGCCGGGCGCCCCAGGCCACCGCGATCGCCCGCTCCGGGTTGGCCAGCAGCATCTGGCGGTAGTTGCTGCACTGGGTGCGGTGGATCGCCACGCCCTTGCCGCGCGTGACGTAGCCGCCGATCGCATCCGGCGGGGCGGGGCGACAGCAGCGCGCCAGCGTGGTCATCAGCGATTCGACGCCGACCACCAGCACGCCACCGGCGCTCTCGCGCGCACGGCGCAGCGAAGGGGCCTCTGTGGCCGGCTGTGCGGCAGGCGGCTGCGGCCGCAGCAGCGTCTCGATCGTGCGCAGCGAGAGCTCGTCCTTGCCCACCACCTCGAACAGCGCGTCGGCTCCCTTGAAGCCGAGCCGCGCGGCCAGCTCGTCGAGCTTCAACGCGGTACGCCCCTCGCGCTGCAGCAGCTTCTCGACCAGCTCGCGGCCGCGCGCGATGGTGGCGGCCTGCGCGCGGGCGTTGAACCACGCGCGCACCTTGGCGCGTGCGCGCGGGCTCCTCAGGAAGCCGAGCTCGGGGTTGAGCCAGTCGAGCGACGGGCCACCCTCGCGCACCGCGTTGACCTCCACCGTCTGGCCGTTGGCCAGCGCCGTGTTCAGCGGCACCATGGCGCCGTCGACGCGTGCGCCGCGGCAACGGTGGCCGAGGTCGGTGTGCACCGCGTAGGCGAAGTCGACCGGCGTCGCGCCGGCCGGCAGTTCGATCACGGTGGCCTGCGGCGTGAAGACGAAGATGCGGTCGTCGAAGCCCGCGGCGCCGTCGGGTGTGGCCAGTGCGGCAGTATCGCGCTCCCAGGCCAGCAGCTGGCGCAGCACGGCCTTGCGTGCGGCGGCCACGCGGCCTTCGAAGTCGCCGGCCGCGCTGACGCCGGCATAGCCGCGCGCGCCGGCCTCCTTGTAGGCCCAGTGCGCAGCCACGCCGTACTCGGCATGCTCGTGCATCGCGCGCGTGCGGATCTGCACCTCCAGCGTCTGGCCGTCGTCGTCGACCATCACGGTGTGCAGCGACTGGTAGCCGTTGGCCTTGGGCCGCGCGATGTAGTCGTCGTACTGGTCGGGCACCGTCGGCCAGCGTGCGTGCACGCAGGCGAGCGCCGCGTAGCACGCGGGCACGTCGCGCACGATCACGCGCAGCGCGCGCAGGTCGTGAATCGCGGCCAGGTCCACGCCCTTGCCCTGCATCTTCTTCCAGATGCTGAACAGGTGCTTCGGCCGACCGTGCACCTGCGCGTCGATGCCAGCGGCGGCCAGCTCGGCGCGCAGGCGCGCGCAAGCGGCCTGCACCGACAGCTCGCGCCGCGTGCGCGTCTCGTCGAGCTGGCGCGCGATGCGCGCGTAGGTGGCCGGCTGCAGAAAGCGGAATGCCAGGTCTTCGAGCTCCCACTTGATCTGCCAGATGCCGAGCCGGTTGGCCAGCGGGGCGAACACCTGTTGCGACTCAAGCGCCAGCGCCGCCGGGCATGGCTGCTTGGTCGCAGCGTGCCAGCGCAAGGTCTGCAGCCGCGACGCCAGGCGCAGCAGCACCACGCGCAGGTCGCGCGAGAACGCCAGCAGCATCTTGCGCACGCGCTCGGTCTGCAGCTCGCGCCGCTCGTCTTCCACCGCGGCCGCGCGCGCCGCGCGCTGCGCCTGCACCAGCCTGCGCGTGTGCTCGACCAGCCCGGCATACGACTCGCCGAACGCATGGCGCACCACCTCTTCTGGGCGCTGCAGGAAATCGGCCGCGTAGACGAGGTACGCCGCCGCGCGCAGCGTCGGCGCCGCACCCACCGCCTCGAGGATCGCCGCCACGCCGTCGGCATGCGCCAGCGCGGGCTCACCGGTGTCGAGCGTGTGGCCGCTCAGCAGAGGCTCGGCGAAGGCACGCGCGCGTGGCAGCGCACCGGCCTGCTGCAACGCGGCCACGTCGACCGTTGCGGCCGCTTCGGAACCCGTTGCCGTGCCCGCCGGCGCCGGCACCTCCGACAGCTGCACGATCGGTGCCGCGTCGGCGTCGAGCGGTGTGGTGAGGGTCTTCATGGTGACAGCAGGAACTCGCGCACCGCGCTCACCTGCTCGGGCTGCTGCAGCGTCGGCGCATGGCCGACGCCGGCGAACTCCACCAGCTGCGCGCGCGGGCCGCGCTGTGTCATCTCGTGCGCGGTGGCCGGCGCCAGCAGGTCGGACTGCTGGCCGCGCAGCAGCAGCGTCGGGCACTTCAGCTGGTCGTAGGCGAGCCACAGTGCGGCTTCACCCTTCGCCGTCACTTCGGGCGTGATCGCCTTGAACGGCACCGCGATCGCCGGGTCGCTGCGCGGCACGAGATCGTCGCCTTCGCGCTTCAGTTGCGGCTCTGTCAGCGCCAGCCATTGCTCGCGCGTGTGCGCGCCGAACCCGGTGGAGATGGCCCACAGCGTGTCGGCCGCCTCGTCGAGCGTGCGCCAGCGCTGCGGGCGGCCGACGTAGCCGCCGATGCGCGCGATGCCGGCCGCATCGATGCGCGGGCCGACGTCGTTGAGCACGAGCTTCGACAGCGGCGTCTGCGCAAGCGCGGCCACACCCATGCCGATCAGTCCGCCCATGGACGTGCCGACCCAATGCACGTCTTCAGCGTTCAGCCGCGCCAGCAGGCTCACCATGTCGGCCACGTACTGCGGCAGGCCGTAGGCCATCGGATCGACCAACCAGTCGGAACGACCGCGGCCGACCACGTCGGGGCAGACCACGCGGTAGCGATCGCAGAGCGCACGCGCCAGCGTGTCGAAGTCGCGCCCCTGGCGGGTGAGGCCGTGCACGCAGATGAGCACGCGCGGGTTCGCGGCATCGCCCCACTCCCAGTACGCCATGCGGTGCAGGCTGCGGCCGCCGAGGCATTGCACGGTCTGCAGGCGCGGTTCGTTCACGGTGGTTTCTCCGGCGGGGTTCGTTTGACGAATAATCATCGTAGCAAGTCACCAACGAGGAACCACCATGTTGAAGGGGAAGACCGCTCTGGTCACCGGCTCGACCAGCGGCATTGGACTGGGCGTGGCACTGGCGCTGGCGCGCGACGGCGCCAACATCATGCTCAACGGCTTCGGCGACCACGAGGGCGCGCAGCGCGCGGTGGCCGAATGCGGCGTCAAGGTCTCGTACCACGGCGCTGACATGAGCAAGCCGGCCGAGATCGAGGCGATGGTGCGCGCCTGCGAGCGCGAGTTCGGCACGCTCGACGTGCTCGTCAACAACGCCGGCATCCAGCACGTGGCGAAGGTGGAGGGTTTTCCGCCCGAGCGCTGGGACGCGATCATCGCGATCAACCTGAGTTCGGCGTTCCACACCACGCGGCTGGCGCTGCCGGGCATGAAGCAGCGCAACTGGGGCCGCATCGTCAACATCGCGTCGACGCACGGCCTCGTCGCGTCGGCCGAGAAGTCGGCCTACGTGGCGAGCAAGCACGGCATCGTCGGCTTCACCAAGAGCGTAGCGCTCGAGACCGCCACCACCGGCGTGACGGTGAACGCCATCTGCCCGGGCTGGGTGCTGACGCCGCTGGTGCAGAAGCAGATCGACGCGCGCGCGGCGCAGAACCGGCTCAGCGCGGCCGACGCGAAGAAGGATCTGCTGGCCGAGAAGCAGCCGTCGCTGCAGTTCACCACCGTCGAGCAGCTCGGCGCGCTCGCGGTGTTCCTGTGCTCGCCGGCGGCCGACAACGTGCGCGGCGTGGCGTGGAACGTCGACGGCGGCTGGGTGGCGCAATGAGATCGAGCCCGGCGCGGCGGGTGGCTGCCGCGCCCCGGCGCAACCGCAGCGTGTGTCGGCGTTTCGCGCTCAGCCGGGGCGCCGGCACCAGTACGTGGCCTTGCTGCTCGGCACGGCGACGAAGGTGACCGTCGGCGGCCCCTTGTCGGTGACGGTGCCGTGGCAGCGCTCGCAGGCGGTGTTGGGGCTGGTGATCGACTGGTGTTTGCCGCCCTCGCTGGCGGCGTTGGCGCGCAATTGGTCGCAGATGAAGTAGTCGAAGTTGGCCGTCAGCTTGCCTTCACCGCGGTTGCCGGCTGCATCGAGCGCCTGCACGGCGTAGCTGTTGGCGATCGGCAGGTTGCTCGGAGTCTCCGGCGGCAGCGCGATCTTGACGCCAGGGTTGTCGACGAAGCGGAAGCAGTTGGTGCCGCATGAATCGAGCCTGGGATTGATCTGCTGGCCGTTGCGCTGGATCACCAGCGATGGGCTCGGCCCGAGCGCCTCCGACACCTGCACGGTGACCGTCGGTGTCGGGTCGTTCGTCTGGCCGACAATGCGGTCGCTCTCGGGCACGGCACCCTTGACGAACGCGTTCGGCGGCACGCTGCTGGTGGCCGTGATCGTCACGGTCGGCGGCGTCAGGTCGATTGGATCGTTGATCGACTCGCTCGGCTGCCCGAACACGCCCGGGTCGCCGGAGCGCTCGATGCGTGCGACGAAGGTGTAGGTTCCCTGCGTCAGCGCGGCACTGGTGAAGCTCCAGCGGGTGCCGCTGACGGTGGCCGTGAAGTTGGCCGCAGGCACGTTGCCGCCACTGCGGTAAATGCGCACCACCTCGGCAGGCGAGGCACTCAACGCGCGCTCGATCCCGCCCGCCAGCGTGGGCGTGGTGTCGCTGTTGACCGGCACGGCGCCTGCAGTGGGTGCCACACCGTTGATCGTCTCCAGCGTGGTCGCTGCGCCGGCCAGCGGGAACGCGGTGTTGATCACCACGCTGCGCGTGCTGCCCGGCGCGGCCGACACGTTGCCGGCGGCGTCGACCACGCGCGCGGCGTAGCGGTAGGTCGCCGCTGCGAGCGCCGACGGTTCGGTATAGCTCCATGTGCTGCCGGTGGGCACCAGCGTGCCCACCAGCGTCGAGTTGCGCAGCAGTTGCAGCGATTCGTTGGGCCCGAGGCCTGGCTTGACCGAGCCGGCCACTGTCGGCGTGGTGTCGCTGGTGCTGGCGCCGTCGGCGAGGTTGCCCGTGATGTCGTCGGAGATCTGCAGCACGTCGGCTGTCTGCCCGGGCGCCTGCGTATCGATGGTGAACGTGTAGCCGGCGCTGGCGGCGCCGAGCACGGTACCCTGCTCGCTGCGCGCGGTGTAGGTGTGCGCGCCGTCGCCGGCGCCGGTGTCGGTGAACGACCAGGCGGTGCCGCTGACGCTCGCGGTGCCGCTGAACGGCGTGCCGTCGCGCAACACGCGCACGAGCTGGCCGCTGCCCAGCGCGGCGCTGAGCGTGCCATGCAGCGTCGGCGTGGTGTCGGTGGTGAAGCCGTTGGCCGGAATGTCGGCGTTGTTGTCGTTCGCCGCACGCGTGATGGTCACCGCAGGCAGACCAGTCACCACGGTCACCGTGGCGGCCGCGCTCAACGGGCCGAGGTTGCCGGCGGCATCGACCACCCGCGCGGTGTACGCGTACTCGCCCGCGACGAGCGCGGACGGCTCGGTGAAGCTCCACGCCGTTCCCGACACCGCGGCCTGGCCGATCGTGGCCCCGGCGCGCAGCACGTGCACGACCTCGCCCGCGGCGAGCCCCGCGTTCAACGTGCCGGAGACCTTCGGCGTGGTGTCGGCCGTGAAGCCGGGGTTCGGCAGCGTGCCGGCGTTGATGTCGTCGGAGATCGCGATCGTCGTGGTCTGCCGCGGCGCCTCGGTATCGACCGCGATCGCGTAGCCGGCGCTGGCCGGGCCGAACGCGCCGCCGGCCTCGACACGCACGACGTAGTTGTGCGCGCCGTTGGGCGCACCCGGGTCGGTGAACGACCAGGCGGTGCCGCTGAGCGCGGCCGCACCGATCGCGCCGCCGCTGCGCATCACGCGCAGCACCTCGCCCGACTGCAACGCCGCACTCACCGTGCCGCGCAGCAGCGGTGTCGTGTCCCGCGTCGCGGCGCCGGCGGCGATCGACGCGTTGGCGTCGTCGAACGCGCCGGTGATCGACGCCGTGGTGCCGATCGACGGCAGCGCCTGCGGCGAGCCGCAGTTCAGTGCCGGGTCGTTCAGCGGCCGCGCGATCACGCTGTTATGGCAGCTCTCGCACGAGGTGCCGCGCGGCGTGGCCGGGTGCGCGGCGGACATCGTGCAGGCGTTGGTCACCACCGGTGGCGGCACCGGGGTGCTGCGCGGCGGCAGCGTGCCCTTCACGCAGTTCAACCAGCCCCTCGGGAACAGCGGCGCCGGCGGCTGGCGTGCCGGGTTGTGGCACTTCTCGCACGCCGTCTCGGTGTGGATCAGCGACGGCCCGTTGTTGCCGCCGCCGTGGATGTCGGTCGGCGGCTGGCAGATGTCGGTCGAGGTCGGCGGCTCCGGCGTCAACGGCCAGTCGTTGAGCGGGATGTGGCACGACGCACAATCGGTACGCGGCGCCTGCCCCTTCGGCCGGCGCTGCTGCGTCGGGTTGGCGGGGTCGTACTCCTCGGCCACGCGGCCGCGGATCTTCCACATGCCGCCGCGGTAGTCGATGCCCATCGCGGTCAGGCGGTCGAACGGCCGCGAGCCGTAGCCGACGAAGCCGCCGGGCATGATGTCGCGCAGCGGCGGCAGGCTCAGCACGCGCTGCGCCTGCAGGTCGCGCAGCAGCGCGTCGGCGGTGATGTCGAAGTACACGCCCCACTCGTAGACGGCGCCATCGGCCAGCAGCGCGGCGAACACGCCCTGCTCGGTGAGCACCTTGCGCACCGCGGCACCGGCCGGCAAGCCGACCACCGCGGTGGGCAACGGGCTGCCGCCCGCATACGGCCTGCTGGCGTCGCCCGGCGTGAACGCCGCCGGGTCGGCCGGGAAGCTGCCCCAGTGCAGCACCGTGCCGTCGCGGCGCAGCACCACCACGTCGTTGTCGCGCGCGGCGATCTGCACGATGCCGCTCAGCGCGGTGACCGGCGTCGGCACGTTGCTGGTGCTGTTCTTGTTGCCGTCGCCGAGCAGGCCGAAGCCCGCGCTGGCACCCCAGGCGTAGACGCTGCCGTCGTCGAGCAGCGCATAGCTCGCGCTCGACGTGGCCGCCACTTCGAGCGCGCCGCGCGGCAGCGTCACGCGCTGCGGCGTGTTCGCGCTCGTCGTGTTGCCCAGGCCGAGTTGGCCCGACGAGTTGTCGCCCCAAGCGTAGACCGAGCCATCGGCCATGCGCGCCAGCGTGTGGCCGAAGCCGCCGGCCACGTGCGTGGGCACGCCCGGCAGCACGATTTCCACCGCTTCGCCGCCGGTGGAGTTGGCGTGTCCGAGACCGAGTTCGCCATTGACATTGTCGCCGACGACGTAGGTCTTGGGCGCCGAGTCGCCGGTGTTGGCGCGGAAGAACAGCGAGCCGTGGCCGAAGTTGCCGATCACGCTGAACACGCGCGCCTCGTCGGGAAGCTTGTTGAACGCCTGGCCGATCGTGCGGCCGCGACCGTTGTCGCCGACCCAGCCGACCACCGTGTCGTAGGCCTCGCCGGCCGCGGTGAGCGATGCGTCGAACAGGTAACCTTCGTAGCGCGAGTTGGCGAAGTTCAGCACCTTCGGCAGCGCGAGCTGCGACTCGTTGTTGCCGAAGCGGTATGACTGTTCGGCCAGCGCCGAGCTGAGCTCGCCGGTCAGCGTGTGCGGGTCGTAGGTGCGCACGTCGGGGCCGACCGCGCTCTGGCTGCCGTTCATGCCGTCGAGCACGCCGTCGAGCAGGTCGGCGCCGAGCTGCGCCACCGCGTCGAGCGTGGGCCGCGTGCGCCCGGGGTTGAACATCGCCGCCTGCTTCGAGAACGCGCCGTTGACGAGGCCGTAGCGGCCGCGCGGGTCGATGCCGATCGCGTTGCTGCCGATCGTCGGCGACTTGATGAACGGCAGCCGCGCGACATCGTCGACATGCAGCGCCTGTGGAAACTGCCGGTTCAGGATCGTGAGCACGTGGCCATTGGCCGCGGCGATCTCGGCCGCAGTGGGTTGCGCCGGATTGGCCGCGCGCTCGGTGGTCGAGCCTTCGGTCAGCAGCCGGTAGGCCGCTTCGCTGAACGGCGTGATGCCGATGTTGCGGTCGATCGACGGCACCACCGCGCGAATCAACTGCCCGGCGGGGAAGTCGACGAAGGCGTCCTTGCCCTCTTCATAGTAGGTGGCGCCGTCGCCGCCGTGCAACTCGAGCCGCAGCGGGCCGCGATAGCCCTTGCGCGGCACGATCGTCACCATGCCGGTGTTGACATCGGTGCGCGCTTCGCCGCTGCCGACCAGCGTGCCATCGGGGTAACGCACGACGACGCGCGCGTTGCGGAATTGACCGAAGTCGCCACCGGCACCGACGCCGCCATCGCCGTCGGCACCGGCGCCAACGCCACCATCGCCACCGCCGCCTCCGCCGCTGGCGAGGTACTCCCAGTTCAGAGCCTGCTCGAGCGTCAGGCCGGGCGTCTTCGGCCCGAACCCCGAGTACACGCCCTCGGGTCGCTGCCCCTTCGGATTCTCCCCTTCGTCGCCACCGCCGCCGCACGAGAGCACACCGACGATCGCCGCGGCGCCCAGCAGCGCACGCACGCCCGCGTTGGCGAGCAGGTGCCGGGTTGCGGGCAACGAGAACATGCGATCGAATCCCTTCTCGAACCGATTCGCCTGCGTCAGGCGCTTCGCGCGTGCGACGGGCCGTGCGATTGCGTGGCCAGAAGGCTGCCGGTTCGCTCGATACTCTCACCGGGCACGGCCACAGAGCATCCCAAGTCCTTGGGATCGGGCGCCCCCCTAAAGCTGGACCAACGCGAAATCAGGAACGCCGCGTGGCGAGATGAACACCGGGCGTTGCCGGCCATGGGTGAGGCGGCTGACGCCCTCGGACAGAAACAGGTTCAAGCCGGCCGACGTGACGCGGCCCCTGCCGGTGAAATCGGCCTTGCCTTCGAGGCCTTCGATCAGCACCTTGGTGAACGCGCCGTTGCCCCACTCGGCCTTCTCCTCGGATTCCTCCTGTCCGGTGCTCGACGCGAACACCACCACGCCGTTCTCGGAGGCCGACAGCTCGTTCATCATTTTCTCGGTCTGCCGGCCCGCCTTGCTCAACGCACCGAGCGAACTGCCGGCGAAGCACGTGTCGAGGAACAGCAGCGTCTTGCCGCGCACCTTCGACAGCGTGGAGACGATCGTGCCTTGCGGCAGTGCCGTGGTCGCCAGGCGCTCGTGCTGCCCGTCGGCCGGCAGGAAGTAGTACTGGCCGAGCGTGTCGTTCAAGCCATGGCCGGCCATGAACAGCATCGCGACGTCACCCGGCCCCACCACCTGCTGCAGCCACTGGAACTCACGCTGGATCGCGGCGCGCGAGGCCTCGCGGTCGGTCAGCACGCGAGCGTGCACCTTGCGGTACTGTCGGCCTTGCTGTTGCCGCAGCGTGTCGGCGAAGTCGCGCGCGTCCTTCGCTGCCAGGCCCAGCCGGTAGTCGGGCCGCAGGTAGTTGCTGATGCCGATGGCCAGCACGTACAGGTCGCCGCGCGGCGACGCGGCGGCAACGGCCTCACCCGTACGCGCGACCTTGAAGCTCAGCGGTTCGGAGACGCCATAGGCGTTGCGCGCCAGGATCTCGACCAGCGATTCGCCCTCGGCGAGCGGCAACCGGGCGAAGCCGCGCGCATTGCCGTCGAAGTTGCGCGGCAGCACCAGCTCTGAAGGCTGCGCGGGCCGCCCATTGACGCGCACCTCGAGCAGTACGCCCGCCGGGTTGCCGGCCGAGCGGATGGCAAACGGCAGCGTCACCTCGGCCGCGGCCACCTGGATGCGCTTGGCCTGCGGCGCCGTCAGTGCTGGCGGTACCTCGAGTGCCTTGACGATCGCCAGCGACTTGCGCTCGAGGATCGCCGCTTCGCGCGCCGCGGCTTCGGCGGCCGCCAGCTCGGCTGCCGCACGGCGCGCCGCGGCTTCGCGCTGCGCCAGCTCGCGCTCGGCGGCCAGCGCCGCCACGACGCGCGCGGCCTCGGCAGCCGCCTGCCGCTGCGCGGCCTCGCGCTCGGCCGCCAACCGCGCCTCGGCCTGGCGTTGCACGGCTTCGCGCTCGGCCGCCTCGCGTTGCGCGGCCTGCGAGGCGAGCTGGCGCGCCTCGGCCGCGCGCGCCGCTTCGGCCATGCGCTGCGCCTCTTCGGCCGCACGCTGCGCGTCAAGACGCGCTTGTGCATCGCGCTGCTCAGCGTCGCGCCGCGCGCGCTCGGCCTCCTCCCGGCGGCGCGTGCCAGCACCAGTGCCTGCTGCTGCAGCGCGGCGGCCTCGCGTCGCGCGGCTTCCTGTGCCGCGGCGTCACGCGCCGCCAGCAATGCGAGCGCGGCGGCTTCGTCCTGCGTCTCGAGCACGGCCTCGATCATGTCGGGGCGGTTGAAGCGGTCGCGAAACCGGTTCAGCGAATAGAAGTCCATGGACGACGCACCGGCGGCGGCCAACGCCCAGCCGACCAGCCGGTCGGCACCGGCCGAGGCGTCGAAATAGCCACCCGGCGTCCACACCACCCAGCGGCCTTCGGCATCGGCCAGCAGCGTCAACAGATGCGCGCCGTCGCGGCCGCGCAGCCAGCGCACGGTGCCATCGGCCAGTGCCGCGACCACCCAGCGCCCATCGTCGCTGGTGTTCAGCGCGCGCACCTCGGTGTCGACCGCGCGGCGCCAGCGCAGGTTGCCTTGCTCGTCGAGTTGGTAGACCGCGCGATTGGTGCCGACCAGCGCGGTCTTGACGCTGCGCGCGATCGCCAGCGCTCGCGGCCGCTCGTCGGCCGCCAGCGTCAGCGGCTTGCCGCCGACGAGCGGCGTGCCGCGGCTCAGGTTCCAACCACTGGGCCGGTCGAACAGCCCGAAACTGGTTTCAGGCGGGTGCAACGGTGCGGCCATGTCCACGCCGACCTGCCGCCGCGCGAACTGGAAGCCCCGGCCCGGCGCGGCGCTGCGCACACCCCAGCGCACCGCGCGCGCATCGGCACTCAGCTCGAGGTCTTCGGCCACGCCGCCACGCACCACGGTGACACCAGGCGTCGAGCGCCGCTGCACGCGCCCCGCGCGCAGCAGGCCCCACGAGCCGTCGAAGCTGCTGTACGCGAGCGCGCCATCGGGCAGCGCCACCAGGTCGGTGACGCTGTCAGTGGCGACCACGGTGACCGCGCCGGCACGGCCGCTGGCGGCATCGAACTGCACGATCGGAAAGCCGAACTCGCGCGTGTACGCCGTGCCGGCGGCGAAGATCGAACGGCCGTCGCGCGACCACGCCACGACGCGCAGATCGCCACCGAACATCGGCACCACGTCGAGCCGGGCCAGCGGGCGCCCGGTTGCCGCGTCGACCACTTCCACCGGTTCGTGCCGGCTCTCGCGTCCGTTGGCGCCGATCTGCACATCGGCATACGCGATCGCCAACCGCGTGCCATCGGGGCTGAAAGCGACGCCGGCGGCACGCCGCGCGCCCATCGCGAAGCGCTGCAGCGGCGCGACGGCACCCGCTCCGGCGCGCAGCGTCAGCACGCTGCCGTCGAGCGCCACCGCGGCAGCCAACCCCTGCGGCGATACCGCAAGGCCGAACATCGGCGCATCGCTGCGCTGCTCGAACAGCGGCACGCCGTCGGCCGACCACGCGCGCAGGCCGTGCTCGCCGGCGAACGTGGCCAGCAGCACCGTGCCATCGGTCGACCACGCCAGGTTGCGCACGTGCCCGGCGCGAGCGTCGATCGTGCGCAACAGCGCGCCGGAGTCGAGGTCGAACAGGTAGATCGCGTGCGGATGCCCTTCGCCACCGGTAGTGCCGCCGACCGCCACCAGCGGCCGGCTGGGGTGGATCGCGGCGCCGTACAACCGCCCGCCTTCGGCACCGAACGCCAGCGGCCGCAGCACCTGCCGCAGCTCGCCGCTGGCAAGGCTCCAGACCCGCGCGGTGCGATCGTCAGCTGCGGTCACCACGAGCCCGCGCACCGGGTCGACCGCGAGGCGTCGCACCGGTGCGCTGTGCGCGCCCTGCTCGATCATCAGCAACGGCTGCGAGGCTGGTTGAGCCCACACCGGCCCCGTCAACGCCAGCAGCACAGACACGCAGACCCGCACCACGCGCCGCAAGCGCGCCGTGGTGATGGCCCAGCCGCTGGCGATGCGAGTCACCAGCGCGGCCAGCGGCAAATTCGAGGGTGTCATCTTCCGCAACGTGAACCAGCCAGCTTGTAGCACCTGAGTTGCAGGCGCGCGGCAGGTCGGCGACCTCACCCCCCAAGATCACAGGCGCAGCTCCCCCATCTGGCGGTCGCGATGCAGTCTGCCGCGGCACTAGCATCGAGCCCATAGACGATCAGGAGGCCCTATGTCGACCCACGCCTTACCCATTCGGCGTTTGCTCGCAAGCCCACCGCAGATGCATCCGTGGCTCGCAGCGTTCGCCGTCGCCGCATCGCTGGCGGCCGCGCACGCGCAGCCCGCCGCGCCGACATCCGACGTGCTGACGGGTGCCCAGCTGACCGAAGAGAACCTGCTCGAAGCGCTGAGCCCCAGTGGCGTGCGCAAGCGCAGCCTTCGCGTCAAGGCCACCGGCGCGGCCGACGCGACGCTGCAGCGGCCGAGTGCGTCGCTGCTGATCACCTTCCACACCAGCTCGGCGACACTGACGCCGGTGGCTCGCCAGCAGCTCGACGTGGTCGGCACCGCGCTGAAGAACCAGCGGCTGGCGTCGTACCGCTTCACCGTCGAAGGGCACGCCGACCCGCGCGGCAGCAGCGAGTCGAACCTCGTGCTGTCGCAGCAGCGCGCGGCGAGCGTGCGCGAGTATCTGGTGCAGTCCCACGGCATCGAACCCACGCGGCTGGTGGCCGAAGGCCGTGGCGAGCGCGAACCGCTGAACCTCGAGCAGCCCGCGGCGCCGGAGAACCGGCGCGTCACCATCGTCACGCAGGTTCAGTAGTCGCCACCGCGCTGCCGGCACACGCGCGGCGGTCAACGCTGCGGTGCATCGCCGGCCACCTCCTGCACCGCCAGCAGCGCGGCGCCGAAACGGTCGACGCAGCCACGCGGCACGCACTCCGCAGTGCCGACGAAGGGGCTGGCGCCGGCGCCGCGCTGCCGCCAGAGCCGCTCCGCGAGCGCCAGATCGAACTCGGGAATCGGCTCGCCGGTCTGGCGCAGGCCTGCCCGGCTCAGGTTGCGCAGGTGCGGCGACACCAGCACCACCAGATGGTTGGTGCCGGCGGGCCCCTCGGCGCTGATCTGCCAGCTCTTGCGCGGCAGCATCAGTTCGGCGTCTGCCGCGATGCGGTTCGAGCCGTCGATCCGGTTCGGGAACAGCAGGTGGAAGCTGCGCTTGTCGGTGCCGCCGGAGAACACGTAGACATGGCCGGCGATGTTGCTGCGCACGCGAAAGCGCAGCGCGTCACGCCCGATCACCAGCACGCGCGGATCGGCCTCGACCGTCACCTGCACGTTCGGGTCGCTGTGCGCGACGATGTCATCGAGCGCTGCCATCACGCTGAACGGCTCGGCGGTCGGCAACAGCTGCGCGCTGGCCGCGGCTTCCACGGGCAGCGGCAAGCCGCTCGCCGCGCCCGACGCGGCACGGTCCGACGCCTGGGCCAGCACCGATGCCGCCGGTCCGGCGCTGGCCGAACGGCCCGGTGCATCGGCGCCAGCCCGACGATCCGGCGTCCCGCGCATGGTCCACCACGCGGTGCCTGCAACGGCCACCAACACGGCGGCGGCCAGCGCTGCGGCTGCGCGCCGATCGGGCGCATGGCGGGGCTCTAACCGCGTGGCAGCGTCCGCCGGCACAGGCCGCGGCAGCAGCTCGGTGGCCGCGCCCAGCGCGTCGGCCGCCGCAGCGACCGCGGGTGCCACCGTGGGTGCGTCGTCATCGAACAGCTCGCGAAACGCCTGCATCGACTGCGGCCGCTGCTCGGGCCGCACGCTCAGCCCGGCGTCGATCGCGGCGAGAAAGGCACGCTCGTAGCGTCCGGCACCGGCCTGCACCGCCGGCACGAGGTCATCGGCAAGCACGCGGTCGGCCGCGGCCAGCGGCGCGCGCCCGGTGATGCAGGCATACATCACCGCGGCGAGCGCATAGACATCGGTCCACGGGCCCTGCTTCATCGCGGTCTCGGCGCCGTACTGCTCGATCGGCGCATAGCCGGGCTTCAGGAACACGGTGAGGTTGTGCGTCATGTCGGCGATCACGCGACGCGCGGCGCCGAAGTCGAGCAGCAGCGGCTGCGCGGCGGCCGTCGGCCCGGCCAGCGCGGCGCCGAGCAGCAGGATGTTGTCGGGCGCCACGTCGCGATGCAGGCAGCACGGTTGTGCGTTGTGTAGCTGCTCCAACGCGAACGTCAGCGGACGCAGCAGCGACAGCAGCCATGCCTGGTCGGGGCGTACCGGTTGGCTCCTCAGCCAGGCCTTCAGCGTCACGCCCTGGTACAGCGGCATCACCATGTAGGCCGTGCCGTTGCCCTCCCAGAAGCGGTACACCTTCACCAGCGACGGGTGGTCGAACGACGCCAGCAGTTGCGCCTCGTTGACGAAGCTGCGCAGCCCGGTGTCGAACGTCGGCTGTTCGCGCCCGGACAGCGCCGTGACGACGAGGTCGCTGCGACGGGTGGCGACCATCGAGGGCATGTACTCCTTCAGCGCCACGGCACGCTGCAGGCGCGTGTCGCGCGCACGGTAGACGATGCCGAAGCCCCCGATGCCGAGCACGCCCTCGATCACGAACTCCTGCAGCGCGTGGCCCTCCGGCAGCGTGGAGCCGTCGAGGTTGCCGAACGAGCTGCTGGGTCGGCCGGGGTCATGCTGCCCCATCGCGTGCCCTCCGCCGTCGCATGATCGATGCGCGCATGCCGTGCATCCTGCCGAAACGATGGGTCCGATACTACCCAGCGCCCGTTGCGGCGGCACGAAACGCGGCACCACCGCCACCGCGGGCAACCTACCGCGTCATCTGCACCGCGCCGTTGACCGTCACGTTGACACTGGCCTTCCCGGCCTCGACCGGGATCGCGTCGCTCGTCGGTGCGGCGCTCATGCGCGCGCGCATCATCGGCTGCACGAACTCGGGCTCGGCGTTGCCCACCTGCACCTCGCGCACCGTGTAGCCGGCGAAGCCGAACTGCTTCGCATAGTCGAGCGCGCGCGCGCGGAACCGCGCGATCGCCTGCGCCACCGCATCGGCCTCGGCGCGCTCGCGAGTGGCCCGCGACAGCGAGTACGCCACCCGCGACACCGCGAGCGTGTTCAGACGGCCGGCGAGTTGCGCGATGCCGCTCATGTCGCGACCTTCGAGCACCAGCTCGGCGCTGCCGGCCCAGCCGGTGATCCGGCCCTGGTTGCCGTAGCGCGGCGACAGGCTGAAGCCGCCGGTGCGAACGTCGATCTCGCCGGGCTTGGCGGCGCGGCGTGCGTCAGCCAGCGCTGCATCGATCGCCTGCCGCAACTGCGCCTGCACACTCGCGGCATCGGGCGCGTCGCGGCTGGCGGCCAGTGTGATCGCCATTGCGTCGTACGGCACCTCGACCGTGGCCTGCGCCGACAGCGTCAGCACGTCGCGCGCTGGCACAGCCGGCTCGACCGTGGGCTGTGCCATCGACCACACCGGGGTAGAGGCCAAAGCCCAGATCAGGATTTCACGCTTCATCGACAAATTCTCCTTTCGACACGGCGCCGCAAGCTCACCCGGGCGCCTGATACCCCGACCGCTCGTCGGCACACCGTGGTTCAGGTCACGGAACCGCGGCAAAGCCCGAAATAGATGTAACAGACGGTCGGTTTCCCGGCTTTACCGCCGTTTTCCCCCGGCACAATTGCCGCTGTTACAAATTCGGAGCTCCAGATGAACACGCCCGCCAATACTCGGCCCGACCGGATTGTCGTGGTCGACGACGACGCGCGAATCCGCGACCTGTTGCGCCGCTACCTCACCCAAGAGGGCTTCGAGGTGCTGCTGGCCGAAGACGCCAAGGCGCTGAACCGCATCCTCACCCGCGAGACGATCGACCTGATCGTGCTCGACCTGATGCTGCCCGGCGAAGACGGTCTGTCGATCTGCCGCCGCCTGCGCGCCGCCAACGACGTGACGCCGATCATCATGCTGACCGCCAAGGTCGAAGACGTCGACCGCATCGTCGGCCTCGAGGTCGGCGCCGACGACTACCTGCCCAAGCCGTTCAACCCGCGCGAATTGCTGGCGCGCGTGCACGCGGTGTTGCGCCGCCGCCCGGCGATGGAAGCGCCCGGCGCACCGTCGAAAGAGCAGCAGACCGTCAGCTTCGGTCCGTTCGAGTTCGACCTGAGCCTGCGCCGCCTGCTGAAGAACGGCGAGCAGATCTCGCTGACGACCGGCGAGTTCTCGATGCTGAAGGCGCTGGTACGCCACCCGCGGCAGCCGCTGTCGCGCGACAAGCTGGCCCAGCTGGCGCGCGGCCGCGAGTTCGAGCCGTTCGACCGCAGCCTCGACGTGCAGATCTCGCGCCTGCGCAAGATGATCGAGAGCGACCCCTCGCAGCCGCGCTACATCCAGACCGTATGGGGCGTCGGCTACGTGTTCGTGCCCGACGGTACGAATTGATGTAGGCCCCCTTGCTGCTGCGCTCGCGCCCCCCGAGGGGGAGCGGCCAGCTTGGGGCGGCCCGGCGCTGGCCTCCCTCGCTCGCGCCACTGAACGCCGCCATGCCTTCAAGACGACCGGCCCTGCGCCGGTCGTGTATCTTCCGCGCAGCCAAATTCAGCCTCGTTCGCCCACATGCCCCGCTCGCAAGGTGTAGCCCTCAGTCTGTTCTGGCGCACCTTCGTGCTGCTCGCGCTGTTGCTGGGCATCGGCATCATGGCGTGGGTGTGGACGCTGCGCTCGCTCGAGTTCGAGCCGCGCGCGGTGGCAGCGGCGCAGCAGATCGCCAGCCTGGTCAACCTCGCGCGCGCGGCGCTGAAGACCGCCGACCCGATCAACCGCGTGGCGATGGTCAAGACGCTGTCGTCGCAGGAGGTGATCCGCATCGCGCCGCACGAGCCCACCGACAAGTGGGAGCCGTTCGAGGAAGACCGCTTCACCCGCGTCGTCGCCGGCGAGCTGCATGCACGGCTGGGCACCGAGACCATCGTCGCGCGCAGCGTCAACGGCCAGGCCGGGCTGTGGATCGGTTTCGGCATCGACAAGGACGCCTGGTGGCTGCAGACCGAGCTCGGCCGCGTGCGCGCGCTCAGTGGCCCGACGTGGTTCGTCTGGGTCGGCATCGCGCTGCTGGCGACGATCTTCGGCTCGGTGGCGATCGCGCGGCTGATCAACCAGCCGTTGCGCGAGCTGAGCTTTGCGGCCAGCCGCATCCGCGAAGGCGAGTTCGACTCGCGCCTCGACGAGAACACCATCACCAACGAGATCCGCGAGGTGAACATGGGCTTCAACCGCATGGCGCGCGAGCTCGCCAAGGTGGAGGAAGACCGCGCCGTGATGCTGGCCGGCATCAGCCACGACCTGCGCACGCCGCTGGCGCGGCTGCGGCTCGAGGCCGAGATGAGCGTGCAGGACGCCGAGGCCCAGCACAACATCGCGCAGGACATCGACCAGCTCGACGCGATCATCGACAAGTTCATGGACTACGCGCGGCCCGGCGAATCGAAACTGCGGCCGGTGAACCTGGCGCAGGTGATCGAGCGCGAGATGCAGGGTTTTCGCGACCCGAGCGCCGTGCGCATCCAGCACCGCGTGGCGATCGATATCTCGGTGATGGCCGACGAGATCGAGCTCGGTCGCGTGTTCGGCAACCTGTTCGAGAACGCGCGCCGCTACGGTCGCTCGATCGACACCGGCATCGCGATGATCAACGTGACCTACGCGCGCACCGGGCCGTGGGTGATCGTCAGCGTGCGCGACCACGGCCAGGGCGTGCCGCCAGAGAAGTTGCACCAGCTGACGACGCCGTTCTTCCGCGGCGACGCGGCACGCACCGCCGCCACCGGCGCGGGCCTGGGCCTGGCGATCGTCGAGAAGGCGCTGGCGCGCATGGGCGGTGCGCTCGAGCTCGACAACGCGGCCGATGGCGGCTTGGTCGCGCACATCCGCCTCAAACGCGCGCCGTAGGGGCCCTCTGCGGCGCCGCGACCGCTGCTTCAGCCTATCGCGTGCGCAGCAGCAGGCACACCGCGCGCGCCTCGATCGCGCGGCCCTCGCCGACCGGGCCCAGCTGCTCGGCCGTCTTGGCCTTGACGTTGACATTGGCCGGCTCGAGCTCGAGCGCGGCGGCGATGCGCGTGCGCATCGCGTCGATGTGCGGCGCCAGCCGAGGCGCCTGCGCGACGATGGTGGAATCGACGTTGACGATGGTGTGCCCCGCCGCGCGCACGCGGCGTGCCGCTTCGCGCAGCAGCGCGATCGAATCGGCACCGGCAAAGGCCGGGTCGGTATCCGGGAAGTGGCGGCCGATGTCGCCCAGCGCGGCGGCGCCGAGCAGCGCATCGGTGATGGCGTGCAGCAGCGCGTCGCCATCGGAGTGCGCGAGCGGCCCCTTGTCGTGCGGGATCGTCACGCCGCCCAGCACCAGCGGACGGCCGGTGACCAGCGCATGCACGTCCCAGCCCTCGCCCATGCGCAGCGCGGTGGCGTCGGTCATCTTGGTGTCCTCGGTTGCACGCGCACGCGTGGCGGTGGCCTGCGCGGGGGTCGTGGCGTCCGCAAGCAGCGCCTGCGCGCGCGCCAGATCCTCGGGCCAGGTGATCTTGAAGTTCGCCGCGTCGCCGGCCACCAGCAGCGGCTGCCGCCCGCCGGCCTCGATCGCGCTCGCCTCGTCGGTCACGCTGTCGCCGGCGCGCGCCAGCGCATCGCGCAGCATGCCGAGGCGGAACATCTGCGGCGTCTGCGCCAGCCACTTGCCGCGGCGATCGATCGTGTCGTGGGCACGGCCGCCGGCTTCGCACTTGAGCGTGTCGGCCAGCGGCAGCGCCAGCAGGCCGCCCACCGCATCGTCGAGGCAGGCGTCGATCAGCCGGTCGACCCACTCGGGTCGCAGCAGCGCGCGTGCGGCATCGTGCACCAGCACCCAGTCGTCGCCGGCGGCGCCGTGTGCACGCAGCGCCCGCAGGCCGTTGGCCACGCTGGCCGCGCGCGTGGCACCGCCGCAGCGCGCGACCCAGGCGTGCGCGCCCGCGAAGCCCGGCGCTGCCGCTTCGAACGCACGATCGTCGGGCGCCAGCACCACCAGCACGCCGCTCAGGCGCGGCACGCGCTGCAGCGCCGCCAGCGTGTGCGCCACCAGCGCCCGGCCCGCCAGCGCCGCATACTGCTTCGGCCCATCGGCACCGGCGCGCACGCCGACACCGGCGCACGGCACCAATGCGAACAAGCGCGCGCCGGGCGCCGCCGGCCGATGGTCTTGGCGCGGCGCGTCGGATGCATGCATCGCGCGATTCTAGAATCGGCCCCAGGCGATGCTTCGGAACCCGCGGTGACCCCTCGGTGCACGCACGGAGAGTCGGCTCACCCAAGCGCCCATGCAGATCCCACGCATCGCACCCGCCAAGCGCTTCGCGCTGCCGTTGCCGCCCGGCTCGGCCGATGCATTGCTGCTGGCGCGCTGGATCGAAGCCAATCGCGCCGAGCAGCGCGTCAGTGCGGTGCTGAGCGCCGACCCGGCCGACGCGCAGCGCCTGGCCGACGAGCTGCTGTTCTTCGCGCCGACGCTGCGCGTGGCGGTGTTCCCCGACTGGGAGACGCTGCCGTACGACACCTTCTCGCCGCACCAGGATCTGGTGTCGGAGCGCCTGGCCACGCTGTGGCGGCTGCTGCAGCGCGACCTCGACGCGGTGCTGCTGCCGGCCACCACGGCGCTGACGCGGCTGGCGCCGACGAGCTTCCTCGCCGGCACCACATTCCAGTTCAAGCAAGGCACGCGGCTCGACGAGGCAGCGCTGAAGGCGCAGCTCACGCTGGCCGGCTACAACCACGTGAGCCAGGTGGTGTCGCCGGGAGAGTACGCGGTGCGCGGCGGCCTGATCGATCTGTTCCCGATGGGTTCGGTGGTGCCGTACCGGGTCGACCTGTTCGACGACCAGGTCGATTCGATCCGCACCTTCGACCCCGACACGCAGCGCAGCCTCTACCCGGTGCCCGAGGTGCGGCTGCTGCCCGGCCGCGAGTTCGCGCTCGACGAAGCCGCGCGCAGCGGCTTTCGCGCGCGCTGGCGCGAGCGGCTCGAAGGCGACCCGACGCGCTCGCGCCTGTACAAGGACATCGCGCAGGGCCTCGCCGGCGCCGGCATCGAGTACTACCTGCCGCTGTTCTTCGACCAGACGGCCACGGTCTTCGACTATCTTGGCGGCGCGGCGGCAGGGCCCGACGCCGCGCACGCGCCGGCGCTGGCGTTGCACGGCGATGTCGACGCCGCACTGTCGCGCTTCTGGAGCGACACGCGTGAGCGCCATCGCTTCCTGCAGCACGACCCGGAACGGCCGATCCTGCCGCCCGAGGCGATCTTCCTGCGCGTCGACGAGTTCTTCGCGCTCACCGGCGCGCACGCGACGCTGGCGCTGCGCCCGGGCTCCGAGGTCGCCGCCGCGGACGCGTGGGCCGCGCCCGCACCCGACGTCAGCGTCGAACGCGGCTCGCAGGAGCCGCTGGCCGCGCTCGGCGGGCTGATCGATTCGGGCACCACGCGCGTGCTGCTGATCGGCGAGAGCGAAGGCCGGCGCGAGAGCCTGATCGAGCTGCTGCGCGAGCACCGCATCGCGGTGCCGAGCGTGGCCACGCTGGCCGAGTTCGAGGCCGGCCGCGAAGCGGTGGCGATCGTCGCGGCGCCGCTGGCGCGCGGCTTCGTCTGGCGCCGCGCAGGCGCTGCGGGCGATGCCACGCCACCCGCATCGATCACCTTCATCACCGAGGCCGAGCTGTTCGCCGCCACGCCGGCGCTGCGCCGGCGCCGCCACCAGGAGGCGGTGAGCGACGTCGAGGCGCTGATCAAGGACCTGTCGGAGCTGCAGATCGGCGACCCGGTGGTGCACGCCAACCACGGCATCGGGCGCTACCGCGGCCTCTTGAACCTCGACCTCGGCGACGGCGCCAGCGAGTTCCTGCACCTCGCGTACGCCGACGACGCCACGCTGTACGTGCCGGTGGCGCAGCTGCACCTGATCAGCCGCTACACCGGCGTCGACGCTTCGGAAGCGCCGCTGCACAAGCTCGGCTCGGGCCAGTGGGAGAAGGCGCGGCGCCGCGCCGCCGAGCAGGTGCGCGACACCGCGGCCGAGTTGCTGAACCTGTACGCGCGCCGCGCCGCGCGCGTCGGCCACGCGCACCGCTACTCGGCGCACGACTACGAGGCCTTCGCCGCCGGCTTCGGCTTCGACGAGACGCCAGACCAGCGCGCCGCGATCCACGCCGTGGTGCAGGACCTGATCAGCCCCAAGCCGATGGACCGCCTGGTGTGCGGCGACGTCGGCTTCGGCAAGACCGAGGTCGCGCTGCGCGCGGCGTTCGTCGCGGTGCTCGGCGGCAAGCAGGTGGCGCTGCTGGCGCCGACCACGCTGCTGGCCGAGCAGCACTACCAGACGATCGCCGACCGCTTCGGCAAGTGGCCGGTGAAGGTGGCCGAGCTGTCGCGCTTTCGCACCGCGAAGGAAGCGAGCGCGGTGCTGGCCGGCCTGGCCGACGGCACGATCGATATCGTGGTCGGCACGCACAAGCTGCTGTCGAAAGACGTGCAGTTCAAGCGCCTGGGCCTGCTGGTGATCGACGAGGAGCACCGCTTCGGCGTGCGCCACAAGGAGGCGATCAAGGCGCTGCGCTCGGAGGTGGACGTGCTCACGCTCACCGCGACGCCGATTCCGCGCACGCTCGGCATGGCGCTCGAGGGCCTGCGCGACCTGAGCGTGATCGCCACCGCGCCGCAGCGGCGGCTGGCGATCAAGACCTTCGTGCGCGACGAGGGCAACGGCATCATCCGCGAGGCGGTGCTGCGCGAACTCAAGCGCGGCGGGCAGGTGTACTTCCTGCACAACGAGGTCGAGTCGATCCAGCAGCGCCGCCAGCACCTCGAACAACTCGTGCCCGAGGCGCGCATCGCGGTGGCGCACGGCCAGATGCCCGAGCGCGAACTCGAGCAGGTGATGCGCGATTTCGTGGCGCAGCGCTTCAACCTGCTGCTGTGCTCGACGATCATCGAAACCGGCATCGATGTGGCGAGCGCCAACACCATCGTGATCAGCCGCGCCGACAAGTTCGGCCTCGCGCAGCTGCACCAGTTGCGCGGCCGCGTCGGCCGCTCGCATCACCAGGCGTATGCGTACCTGATGGTGCCCGACACGCGCTCGCTGACCCGGCAGGCGCAGGCACGGCTCGACGCCATCCAGAGCATGGAGGAGCTCGGTTCGGGCTTCTACCTCGCGATGCACGACCTCGAGATCCGTGGCGCCGGCGAGATGCTGGGCGAGCACCAGAGCGGCAACATGCAGGAGGTGGGCTTCCAGCTCTACAACGACATGCTCGCCGCCGCGGTGCGCGCGCTGAAGGCCGGCCGCGAGCCCGACCTGCTGTCGCCGCTGGCCGCCACCACCGAGATCAACCTGCACGCACCGGCGCTGCTGCCTGCCATCTACTGCGACGACGTGCACGCGCGGCTCAGCCTGTACAAGCGGCTGGCGATGGCCGAGAAGCCCGACACGCTCGACACGCTGCTCGAGGAGATCACCGATCGCTTCGGCAAGCTGCCGCCGCAGGGCCGGGTGCTGTTCGACACGCACCGGCTGCGCGTGCTGGCGCGCAGCTACGGCGTGGCCAAGGTCGACGCCGGGCCGAAGGCGATCAGCATCACGTTCAAGCCGAACCCGCCGTTCGACGCGCAGCGCATCATCGAGCTGGTGCAGCGCAACCGCCACATCAAGCTGGCCGGTAACGACCGCCTGCGCATCGAGCGCGAACTCGCTTCGGCCGGCGAGCGCGCGCAGTTCGTGCGCGACGTGCTGCGCTCGCTCGGTACACCGACCACGGCGCTGGCGGCGTGAACGCCGCGGCCCACAGCGAACCATGAGCGCCACCGAGTTCGCCCCCGGCCTGTTCGTGCGCGGAATCGTGCCGCCGCTGAGGCTGGCCGACTACCGGCTGATCGCGTTCGACATGGACTCGACGCTGATCAACATCGAGTGCGTCGACGAGATCGCCGACATCGCCGGCCGCAAGGCCGAGGTGGCGGCGATCACCGAGGCCGCGATGCGCGGCGAGATCACCGACTACAAGGACAGCCTGCGCCGCCGCGTGGCGATGCTGGCGGGCGTTTCCGAGACCGCCTTGCAGCGCGTGGCCGACGAACGCCTGCGTCTGAACCCGGGCGTCGAGGCGTTCGTGCAGGCCTGCCGCCGGGCCGGACTGAAGACGCTGCTAGTGTCGGGCGGCTTCAGCTTCTTCAGCGAACGCGTGCGCCAGCGACTGCAGCTCGACTTCGCGCGCGCGAACACGCTCGGCACCGCAAACGGCCGGCTCACCGGCACGCTGTTCGACCACCCGTGGGGCGACATCTGCGATGGCGCCGAGAAACGCCGCGTCGTGCTCGAGGTGTGCGAGCTGATGGGCATCTCGACCGCGCAGGCGATCGCGGTCGGCGACGGCGCCAACGACCTGCCGATGATGGACGCCGCCGGCCTGTCGATCGCCTTCCATGGCAAGCCGGCGGTGCGCGAGCAGGCGTCGCTGTCGATCGAGCGCGGCGGCATGGAGCGCGCGCTGGAAGTGCTGCACCCCTGACGCCGCGCGGGCCGCGGCGCCGCGGCGCCCGCGTGCAGCGGCGTGAAGTGCGGCATCATGCGGCCGGCGTCCATGGCCACCGCACGCCGCCGCAGGAGCACCCGCATGAAGCTCGTCATCGCCCAGATGAAGCACGAGACCAACACCTACTCGCCGGTGCCCACGCCGCTGGCACGCTTCGCGGCCGCCGGCGCCACACCGCCCGTCGGGGCGGCCGCGGTGGCCGCGTACCGCGGCACCGGCTCGGCGATCGGCGCGTTCATCGAACTGGCCGAGCAGCACGGTGCCGAGTTCGTCGTGCCGATCGCCGCCAACGCCTGGCCGAGCGGCCCGGTGGACGACCGCGCGTTCGACCACATCGCACAGCGCATCTGCGACGCCGTGGCCGGCGGCTGCGACGGCGTGCTGCTCGACCTGCACGGCGCGATGGTCACGCAAAGCCACGAAGACGGCGAAGGCGAGCTGCTGCGCCGCATCCGCGCGCTGGCGCCGAGCGTGCCGATCGCCGCCGCGATGGACATGCACACCAACCTGTACGACGCGTTCGCGCAGCGCGTGCAGGTGATCGCCGGCTACCAGACCTACCCGCACGTCGACATGCACGGCACCGGCCTGCGTGCCGGCCGCGCGCTGCTGGCACAGCTGCAGGGCCGGGCCCGCCCGACGATGGCCTGGGGCCGGCAGCCGATGCTGCCGCACGTGATGCGCCAGGGCAGCGACGATTCGCCCAACCGCGAGCTGCAGGCCCGCTGCCGCGAGATGGAGGCGCAAGGCGCGCTGTGCGCCACGGTGTTCGTCGGCTTCCCGAACGCCGACATCGAGTACGCCGGCCTGTCGGCGGTGGTGGTCACCGACCACAACCCGGCGCTGGCGCGCCGCTGGTGCGACGAGCTGCTCGAGCTGGCGTGGTCGCAGCGCGCGCAGTTCGTCTACCGCATCGAGCCGCTGGCCGATTCGATGGCACGCGCACGGGCGCTGGCCGACGCCAAGCCGCCGGGCAGCGGCCCGGTGGTGCTGCTCGACCACAGCGACAACTGCGCCTCGGGTGGCACGATGGACACGATGACCGTGCTCGGCGCGATCCTCGATGCCGGGCTCGACGACGTGGCCGCGTTCGCCGTCTTCGATCCGCAGGCGGTGCAGCAGATGATCGCCACCGGCGTCGGCGGCAGCGTCACGCTCTCGCTCGGCGGCAAGCTCGACATGCCGGCAATCGGCCTGAAGGGCGAGCCGCGCACGGTGAGCGGCACGGTGCGGCTGATCTGCGACGGCGGGTTCCGCAACTACGGGCCGATGGCACGCGGCGAATACAACGACATGGGGCCGACCGCGGTGCTCGATACCGGCCGCGTGAAGATCGTGGTGATCTCCAACCACGTCGAACCGCACGACCTCGCCGCGTTCACCGCGGTGGGCATCGCGCCGGAGCGCCACCGCTTCGTGATGCTGAAGAGCCGCATCCACTGGCGCGCCGGGCTGCGCTCGCTGGCGCATGCGGTGGTCGAGTGCGCCGGCACCGGCGTCTGCACGTCCGACTACGCCGCGCTCGCGTTCCAGCACGTGCGCCGGCCGATCTACCCGCTCGACGCGTTGTAGTGAACCACCCCCACGTTGAGGCGCGTAGCGCCGGCCGAAGCCAAAGCCGGGCCTGCCGCCAGAGTCGTCGGCAGGCGCTCAGGCCGTCCAAGCCGACGCAGGTCGGCCTGGAGCCGCGGCCTTCGCTCCGCGGCGGCTCTTGGCTCGGTCAGGTTCATGCTTCCGCGCGCGTTCAGGGCCGGCGGCGGATCGACGCCGGCAGCCGCTGCCATGGCAGGTCGGCCGGGTCGGCGGCCATCGGGCCGGCGGCCTTGGCCACCAGCACATGGCTGGCGTGCGGCTGGAAGTCGGCGCGAAAGTGGTTCGAGCTCTTGACCACGATGATGCGCATCTGCTCGGCGTGGATGCCCACCATGCGCAGCAGCTCGCGATCGAGCAGCTGCATCTTGCCGCTGACCACCGCGATGCGGATGCCGTCGATCTCGAGGCACGCGCTCGGGCCGAGCTGCACCGCGAGGCCGGTCATCATCGGCCCGGGCAGCGTGCAACGGCCATCGCCGAGTGCCACGACCTTGAAGCGGCCGGCCAGCGGCGGGTCGCTCGGCGCACCGCTGAAGGTGGGCACCGCGGTGCCGAGCGCGAGCTCGAGCTCGGCACCCACGCCGGCGGCATGGGCCGCGCGCGCGGCCGGTGCATCGAACAAAAGGCCGAGCGCCACCTGGCCGGGGTAGCGCCGCCCCGCGCCCTGCGCGCGCAACGCGTGCAGCATTCCGGTGGTGTTGCTGTCGCCGCCGGCGCCGGGGTTGTCCTGCGTGTCGGAGATGACCACCGCCTGCGCCGCCGTTTGTGCCAGCGTGATCGCCTGCGCCACCGCGTCGCGCGCGGGCAGCACCTCGAGGCGCCATTGCGTCGGCTCGGCCGCCGCGGCGTACAGGCGCTCCACCGCTTCGTGCGCATGCTCGCCGTGGCCCCAGACCATCGGCGCGCACTCGTCGAAGTCGGCCGCCGGAAAGCCCATGCAGAAGCTCAGCAGCGTGCCGTGCGTGCGGTCGAGCGCCACCAGCTCGTCGTACAGGCGCTGCGCCGGCTGCAGCCAGGTGCTCTGCGCGTTCAGCGGGATCAGGAAAGGCAACCGCCGCGCGTGCATCGGCTGGCGGCGCCCAGCCTGCAGCCGCCGCGCCAGCAGCTCGGCCGCGCGCTCGCCGGTGGCGGCCATGTCGACGTGCGGATAGGTGCGATACGCCACCAGCGCATCGGCCTCGCGCAGCATGCGCTCGGTGACGTTGGCGTGCAGGTCGAGGCTGGCCACGATCGGCAGCGCGGGTCCGACGATCGCGCGCAGCCGCGCCAGCAGCTCGCCCTCGCTGTCGGCGGCGTGCTCGGCCACCGCGGCGCCGTGCAGATCGAGAAAGATCGCGTCGAGCCCGCTCGCGCGCCGCACGTCGTCGCAGATCGCGCCGGCGATGCGCTCGAACGCGTCGCGCGTCACGTACGACGACGGAATCGCGCCGGCCCACGCCGACGGCAGCAGCGACCAGCCGCGCGTGCGCGCCGCCGTGATGAAGCCGCCGATTGCGATGTTGATGCCGCTCATTCGCTGCTGCATCGCCGGCCCGCGCTCGAACGCCGGAAACGCATCACCGCGCGTGAACGCGGCCCAGTCGGCCATGCTGGGCGCGAAGGTGTTGGTCTCGTGCTGGTAGCCGGCGATCAGGACGCGGGTCATGACGCGGCACCGAACGCGAAGTCGCGCCCCGGCGCGGCGGCGAACAGCGCGCGCGTGTATTCGTGCTGCGGCGCGCCGAACACCTGGTGCGCCGGACCGTACTCGACGACGCGGCCCTGGCTCATCACCGCGAGCTGGTCGCACACCTGCGACGCCACGCGCAGATCGTGCGTGATGAACAGCATCGCCAGGTTCAGCCGCTCGCGAATCTCCTCCAGCAGCTTCAGCACCTGCGCCTGCACCGAGACATCGAGCGCCGACACCGCCTCGTCGGCGATCAGCAGCTCGGGCTCCATCATCAGCGCGCGCGCGATGCACAGCCGCTGGCGCTGGCCGCCGGAGAACTGGTGCGGGTAGCGATCCATCGCGCTGGCGTCCATGCGCACCGTCGCCAGCAGCGCCTTCGCGCGCGCGAGCGCCTCGCTGCGCGACAGGCCGTAGTTCATCGGGCCTTCGGTCATCGCCTCGCCGACCGTGCGGCGCGGGTTCAGCGAGCGGTACGGGTCCTGGAACACGATCTGCACGCGCTTGCGCAGCGGGCGCAGGCGGTTGCCCGGCATCATCGCGATGTCATCTTTGCCCAGCAGCACCTCGCCGCCGCTGGGGTCGACCAGCCGCACGATGCAGCGCGCGACCGTGCTCTTGCCCGAACCCGATTCGCCGACGATGCCCAGCGTTTGGCCGCGCCGGATCTCCAGATCCACGTCCTGCGCCGCGTGCACGCTGCGGCGCTTGCCCAGCCAGCCGCCGGCGCTGTACGTCTTGGCCAGCTTGCGCGTGCGCAGCACGACCTCGGCCGCCGGGTTCAGCGCGCGCGCCTGCGTCTTCAGCGTCGGCACCGCGCCGATCAGCATGCGCGTGTAGGCGTGGCGCGGCTGCTGCAGCACCTCATGCTTGCTGCCGACCTCGACCAGGTCGCCCAGCCGCAGCACCGCCACGCGGTGCGCCAGCTCGGCGACCACGCCGAAGTCGTGCGTGATGAACAGCACGCCGGTGCCGTGGCGCGACTGCAGTTGCAGCATCAGCTCGAGCACCTGCTTCTGCGTGGTGACGTCGAGCGCGGTGGTCGGCTCGTCGGCGATCAGCAGCACCGGCTCGAGCACCAGCGCCATCGCGATCATGATGCGCTGGCGCTGCCCGCCCGACAGCTGGTGCGGATAGCTCGCGACGATGCGCTCGGGCTCCGGCAGCAGCACCTCGCGCACGATCGCCAGCACCTTGTCGCGCCGCTCGGCGCTCGACGCCCGGGTGTGCTCGCGCAGCACCTCGTCGATCTGGTCACCGCAGGTCATCACCGGGTTCAGCGCCGTCATCGGCTCCTGGAAGATCATCGACATGCGCGTCGCGCGCAGCTCGCGCAGCCGCACCGCGCTGGCGTTCGTGATGTCTTCGCCCTGCAGTACGATCCGTCCGCCGCGAACCGGCAACGCGCGCGGCAGCAGCCCCATCACGCTGTGCGCGATCACCGACTTGCCCGAGCCCGACTCGCCGACCAGGCAGACGATCTCGCCGCGGCCGACGGTGAACGACACGTTCTGCACCGCGGTGGCCCGGTCGCCCCCCGCGGGCAGGCCGATCGTCAGACCGCGCACCTCGAGCACGGTGGGCACCGAGTCGCTCACGGCGCAGCTCGCATCCAGCCAAGCAGACGCCGCGGAGCGAAGGCCGCGGCTCCAAGCCGACCTGCGTCGGCTTGGACGGCCTGAGCGCTTGCCGACTCCGGCGGCAGGCCCGGCTCCGCCGGGCCGCTGGCGTCGCCCCCTGGGGGGAGGCGACCGCTAGGTCGCTTCGGGGGGGTTGTCATACCCGCTTCGCCATCTTCGGGTCGAGCGTGTCGCGCAGCCCGTCGCCGAGGATGTTCACCGCCAGCACCGTCACCGCGAGGAACACGCCGGGGAAGAAGATGTTGTGCGGATACTCGTTGAACTGCGCGCGGCCCTCGGCCATCACGTTGCCCCAGGTCGGGATCTCGGGCGGCAGCCCGACGCCGAGGAACGACAGGATCGCCTCGACCAGGATGCCCGAGGCGCAGATGAACGTGCCCTGCACCACCAGCGGCGCGATGCAGTTGGGCAGGATGTGGCGCAGCATGATCAGCCAGGTGGGCGTGCCCAGCGAGATCGCCGCCTCGACGTACGGCTCCTCGCGGATCGACAGCACCAGCGAGCGCACCAGCCGCGTGACGCGCGGGATCTCGGGCACCGCGATCGCCACCACCACCGTCAGCAGGCTGCCCTTCCACATCGCCACCAGCGCGATCGCGATCAGGATCGCGGGAATCGCCATCACGCCGTCCATCACGCGCATCAGCGGGCCGTCGAGCCAGCGCAGGTAGCCGGCAAACAAGCCGAACGCGATGCCGAACGCGAGCGCGAGCAGCGCGGTGGCCACGCCGACCACCAGCGACACCTGGGTGCCGTAGATCACGCGGCTGTAGATGTCGCGTCCGTAGCTGTCGCTGCCCATCCAGAAGGTGTGCTTCAGCGTGTTGCCTTCGAGCGTGGTGATCTCGCCCGCCTGGCCCGGCAGCAGGTCGCGGCTGGCCGGATCGAACAGCGACGGGTCCACCGTGCCGAGCCATGGCGCGAGCAGCGCGATCGCCACCAGCAGCGCCAGCACGAACGCGCCGAAGCGCACCGCCCAGTTCGCGCGCACGCGCGCCCACGCCGACGTCTGCGGCACGACGGTCGCGCTCTCGACCGACAGCGCGGCGAAATCGGTGGGGGTCGATTCGGGGTGGCTGGTCGTCGTCATCGCCGTCCGCCCGTCGAAGGCTCTTCAGGGTGGTTCATGTCGTCAGTATCTGATGCGCGGATCGAGCACCACGTACGACAGGTCGACCGCCAGGTTGACCAGCACGTAGACGAACGAGAACAGCAGGATCACGCCCTGCACGGTGGGAAAGTCGCGCGCCAGCACCGCGTCGACCGTGAGGCGCCCGAGGCCCGGGATCGCATAGACCGATTCGGTGACCACCACGCCGCCGATCAGCAGCGCGATGCCGATGCCGATCACGGTGGCGATCGGCACCGCGGCGTTGGCCAGCGCGTGGCGCAGCAGCACCTTGGCCTCGGGCAGGCCCTTGGCACGCGCGGTGCGGATGTAGTCCTCGCCGAGCGTCTCCAGCACCGAGGCACGTGTGACGCGCGCGATCAGCGCGATGTAGATCACCGACAGCGTCAGCGCTGGCATGATCAGGTGCTTCAGCCACGGCAGCACGCCGTCGCCGATGCGCTGGTAGCCCTGCACCGGCAACCAGCCGAGCTTCAGCGACACCAGCCAGATCAGCATGTACGCCAGCACGAACACCGGCACCGAGAAGCCGAGCACCGAGAACGCCATCAGCGCGCGGTCGAGCCAGCCGCCGAAGCGCCACGCCGCCAGCACACCCGCCGGCACCGCCACCGCCACCGCGACGACGATCGTCAGCGCCGCCAGCGACAGCGTGGGCTCCAGCCGTTGCGCGATCAGCGTGCTGACCTGCATCTTGTAGTAGAACGACTCGCCGAGGTCGCCGCCCAGCATGCGGCCGAACCAGATCGCGAACTGCTCGGGGATCGAGCGGTCGAGCCCGAGCTTGCTGCGGATCTGCGCGATCTGCTCGGTGCTGGCGGCGTCGCCGGCCAGCATCGCCGCCGGGTCACCCGGCGTCAGCCGCAGCATGCCGAACACCAGCACCGCGACGATCAGCAGCACCGGAATCGTCGACAGCAGGCGGCGCAGCAGGAACGACAGCATGGTGGCTCGCGCGGGTCAGCCGCAGCGGGCGCGGCGCTCGGGGCCGCGCCCGAACGTCACTGCTTCTTCAGGTTCCAGTAGAGGTTGCCGTTGGTGACGAAGAAGCCGGTGATGTTCTTGCGCGCGGCCATCGGCTGGTCGTATTCGCCCAGCGGCGCGTGCGTGCCGATCTCGAACGCCCGCGCGTGAATCTGGTCGGCCAGCTTCTTCTTGGCGCCTTCGTCGGTGGCGCGCATGAACTCGTTGCGCAGTTCCTGCAGCTTGTCGTCGCTGGCCCAGCCGAACCAGCCGCTCTTCTCGCCGCGGGTGTCCATCGTCGGGTTGGCGATCGGGCTCCAGACGTCGAACGCGTTCCATGCCGTGATGAACACGTTCCAGCCGCCCTTGTCCGGCGGATCCTTCTTCGCGCGGCGGCTGACCAGCGTCTGCCAGTCCATCGCCTGCAGGTCGACCTTGAAGCCGGCCTGGCGCAACAGCTGCGCCGCCACATCGGGCAGCTTCTGGATCGCCGCCAGATCGGTCGGCTTCATCAGCACCACCGGCGTGCCGTCGTAGCCCGAGGCCTTGAGCAGCTCCTGCGCCTTCTTCATGTTGCTCTTGGCCTGGATCTCGCTGCCGGCGAGGCTGCCGTACGGCGTGTTGCAGATGAACATGCTGTAGCAGGTGTGGTACAGCGCCTTCACACCGACCTGCGCGCGCAGGAACGGCTCCTGCGCGAACGCCGCGATCGCCGCCCGCCGGACCCGGGCGTTGTCGAACGGCTTGTGCAGGTGGTTGAAGCGCGCCATGTACTGCAGGCCGAGGTTGGCGTACTTCGGCAGCTGCAGCGTCGGGTCGGCCTTCACGGTCTCGTAGAAGTCGAAGCCGAGCGCCTCGATGATGTCGACCTCGCCGTTCTTCAGCGCGTTGACCTGCGCCTGCGCGTCGCGCAGCGCGAGGTTCCACTCCACGCGCTCGATGTACGCGTGCTTGCCGCCGGTGGTGCCCGATGGCGGCTCGCTGCGCGGCACGTACTTCGGGTTCTTGATGTACACCGCCTTGTCGCCGGGCTTGAACTCGTCCTTCTTGAAGATGTAGGGGCCCGAGCCGGTGTAGTCGTCGATCTGCTTGAACGCGTCGGTCTCGGCCACGCGCTTGGGCATGATGAACGGCACGTTCGAGCTCGGCTTGCCCAGCGCCTCGAGCACGAAGCCGCAGGCCTCGCCGAGGAAGATGCGGAAGGTGTCGGGCGCGGGTGAATCCATGCGCTGCACGAACTGCATCAGCGCCGAGCCCATCGCGTCGCGCTTGCCCCAGCGCTGCAGCGAGGCGATCACGTCGTCGCCGGTGACCGGCTTGCCGTCGTGGAACTGCAGGCCCTTGCGCAGCTTGAACGTCCACAGCCGGTGGTCGCCGCTCTCGGTCCAGGTGTCGACCATCTGCGGCTTGATCTTCGCGTTCTCGTCGGTGCCGAACAGCGTGTCGTAGATCATGTAGCCGTGGTTGCGGCTCATGTACGCGGTGGTCCAGATGGGATCGAGGATCGCCAGGTTCGAGTGCGGCACCACGCGCAGCACGTTGTTCTGCGCCTGCGCGGTGCCGGCCAGCAGCGCCAGCGCCGCCATTGCTGCAGCGATCGCCCAGCGCTTGAGGTTCGCTGCCATCGTCAGGTTCTCGAGGTCGTGCACGTTTGGGCCTCCGGGGTTGGACGTGGCGAACACTAGCCGAAGCGCGGGCGCCGACCAATCAGGGTTTCTGCACGGGATGGCGGGCGGCGCCTGTCCGGCCGCCGCAATCGGCGGCTGCGGGCGGCTGCCTCGCCCGCCTCGGCGACGGCTGTGCCGGCCGGCGGGCACCGCTACCACGCCATGACGCCGGTGATGTCGCACCTGCGCGCGCTCGACCGGATCGAGACGCGACCGACCAGCGGAACGTCTTGTCCGAGGTCGCACGACTCAGTTCAGCCTATGCGACCATGGGCATTTCGACTTCGCTGGAGCGCGTAGCAGGCCTGCCTCAGCAGCAAGCTGATCGGTCAACGAATTCGACGAGCCCGAGCTGGCGCGGCGACGCCGCAAACCCGCCGCCATCGTCCGGGCTACGACGACGCCCCGCCCGACGAGCTCGAAGCCGTGACCTTGCTGTAGACGAACAGCACCACGATCGCGCCGACGATCGACGCGATGAACCCGGCCGGCTGGCCCGGCTGGTACCAGCCCACCGCCTGCCCGATGAAGCCGGCCACCACCGAGCCGACGATGCCGAGCACCGCGGTCATGATCAGGCCGAGCTTCTGGTCGCCAGGCAGCAACGCGCGCGCGACCAGGCCAACGACGAAACCGATGATGACCATCCAGACGTATTGCATCCTTCCTCCATTGGGCGGCATCCGGCCGCCGGACGACTGTAGGCCAGGCCGCAAGCGATGACCAGCGGGGCGCGGGCGCTTGCAGGCAGGGCTTTCCCGGTGCGGGCGTTGGCTGTTCAGGTGCGCTCAAGATTGGCCGTCATCGTTCGCGCGCCGCCTCCTGCAGCGTCTTGCTCACCGGAGACAGCAAGTACTCGAGCACCGTGCGCCGCCCCTGGTGGATCTCCGCCGAGACCAGCATGCCCGGCGACAGGCCGAGCTTCTCGCCCGTCGCGGCGCTGACCAGATGCCGGCTCCCCAACTCGAGCATCGCACGGTAGGTCAGCGTGGGCGGCTGCCCCTGCGGCGTCTGCTTCGGGTCGGCCGCATCGGCACTCACCAGTTTGACCCGCGCATCGAGCAAACCACGATAGAACTCGCTGTTGCGTTGCCGGCGCGCATTGATTGCATCCTTGATGCGCTGCACGAAGCCTTCGGGCAACCGTACCTGGTTGAAGCGTGCGACAGGATCGCCAAAGATCTGCTTCTTTGCGTTGAGCTTCAAGTCGATGCTCTTGCGGCCGAATGGTGTGCAGCCCATCTGCAAGCTCACCACGGACAACGATCGATAGAACTCGCGCGAGTACCCAAGGATCGCAGGGGCTCCCGAGTCGCCGGGACCCTTGTCGATGTACTGGTTGGTCGTGAAGAACGCCTCCAGCTTCGTCTGCGGGTCCGCGAAGGCGATCAGCGGGCTGCCGACGAGGGCGCGAACGATGCCCGGCGGCGTCTCGGCCGCGTTCAGTGTGCGCGGCTTCTCATTGCGGTGTTGCGGCTTGAGCCAACGCACAGAGCCGTAGTTGGGCACCCAGGCATAGCGCGTGTGTTCCGTGGCCCACGGCAGCGGGGTCTTGGCCTCATCGAAGTAGAGGTCGAGATAGCAGTACTCCACCCTTCTGCACACATCGGGCTGACCGCCCCATCCGCAGTCCTGGAACGAGGCTTCCTCGATCCGGTAGGCTGCCGCCGCGGCGCCCTCGATGGCCTCGATGTGCTTCGCGGGCATGCCGAACAGGTCAGCGAAGTCCTTGTCGTAGGTCCAGATGTTGTTGTCCTTGAAATAAACACCCCCTTGGAACGTCTGGTTGACTTCGTAGCGCTGCCAGGCCGGATCATTCGGGGCCAGCCTTGCTGGCTGGGATGGAGATGGTTTGGATCCTTCCTGCGCGTGTAGCGGGGCCAGCGGCAATGCGAGCGCGAGCGCGAACACGCACAAGCGCACCGCGCCTAGTGTTGTCGTGTCCGGACATCTCCGCATGTTGCTTCTGTCGGATTGCGCTCTTTGGGATTTCCGATCCTCACCCGGGGAGTCGTCTAGCGACTTGTCTCTCATGCCGCGTCCTTCCAATGGAATCGACCAGCATTCGCCGCGTCCCTCACGGTGCCGATGCGGCCGTCGCCGTCGAGGTCCAGCGCGATCGGGCGGAACGTGCCGGCGTCTGCCTTGTTGGTGGCCGGGTCCACCGCCGCCAGCTGACCGCGCCGCGCCGCTCGCACTTCTTCGGTGAGCCCGGCGTTGGGGTCGCCGTTGTCTTGCTGCAGCCGCGCGGTGTTCACTTCCCACATCGGCGCGATCGCTTCGCGCTCGATGGCCGAGACGACCATGCGCTCGAGCAGGCTGCGCCGCTGCTCGGGCACCGTGGGGTCGGCGTTGTACGGCGTGAGGTCGTCGTTGTAGCGCAGGAAGTCCAGGCTCTCCTGGCCGGTGACGGGGTCCGGGTCGCGCAGCGCGTAGCCGGGGTCGCTCTGGTGCGCCTCGCGCCAGGTGAGCTGCCCCAGGCGCTGCGGGATGATGCCCAGCAGGTGGTTCGGGTCGGCCTGCTGCGACGAGGCGATGACGTTGTCGAGGTAGTCTTTCATCGCGCCCATCAGCGATGCGACACGGTCGATGCCGAGGCCTTCGCCCTGGGTGTCGAGCGCAAGGTCGGTGCCGGCGCCGAACTCGAAGCTGCCGATGCCCCAGGCCTCGGGGGGTTCCTCGAAGGCCTTGTACAGGCTGTAGGCGAGCAGCACCCAGCCGACGGGGTTGCTGAGCAGGAACGCCGAGCCCTCGACCATCGTGCCGATGCTCATCGCGGCGCCGACGGGGTCGTCGTTCTTGATGGCGCTGATGAGGCCGAGGGCGGGGAGCAGACCCGGAGTTCCGCCGCCGATGAGGCCAACGGTTTCGCCGGCGACGTTGGTCGAGCCATTGAGCACGCCCTTCAGCGCCGCGCTGCCCACCGACTGCAACGCCTGAGAACTCAGCACCAGGTTGTTCGCGTAGTTGAGGGTGTTCAGCGTGGCGCTCACGCGCGAAAGATCGTCGCCACCGCCGCTGAACGCCTTGTCGAGGTTGTAGACGCTGAGAACGCCCTGGCCAATCGTGTTGGTCTGGCCGATGTAGGGAAGCGAGCCGCCGCTGAACGAGTTCAGCAGCTTGATCCCCGATGCCGTGATCGGGATGGCTTCGCCGCTCTTGATGGCGTTGACCACCGACGTGACATCCCCCAGCACGCTCATGGCCGCGCCGATCTTGGCCACCGCAGCCGAGATCTCCTTGACGCTGATGACCTCGCCTTCCGCGTTCGTGATCGTCGTCACCTTGCTGCCATCGCGCAAGACCTTGCTGACCGTCGTATTCCCGTTCTGATCGACGCTGGTGGTGGTCGTGGAGACGGGTGTGCCGATCGCATCGAACTCCCGTCTGGTGGAGGTGGTCCCCTCGATCGTTTCCTCGGAGAAGCTCTTGTCGGTACCGCGAACAACCGTGCGCACGGTGCCGTTGGGCATCTCGGTGGTCGCGACGCTCGAACCGTCATCGAGCACGCGAGTGAGGGTGGTGCTCGTCACCGCGCCCTGCCCGTCGCGCGAGGTCGCCACCACACTGCCGTCGGGCTGTCGCTCCGTCAGGGTCGTGGAAACGATGCGCGACTGATCGGCCGAGTAGGTGACGTTCAGGCCGTTGATGACCTGGCCCGTGACGTCAACCGTCCGGCTGGAGAACTCACGCGATGTCACGGTCACGCCGTCGGGCGCGAGGATGGTGATCTCGCGCGATTGCGTGCGTGCCCCGGTCTCCGGGTCGGTCGTTTCACCGGTCAAGGTCGTTCGGCTCCACGCGACCAGACTGGTGCGACCGTTGACGTTCTGGAGCACCGGATCCGGCCGCTGGCCGGCAGGCAGGGCCAGAATCTCCTGCACCGACAGGCTGCCCAGGCCGCCGCCTTCGTAGTAGCGGTTGCCCGCGGAAACCTCGAACTTCTGATTGCCGTAGTTGTCGAGCGAAGAGTCGTGGCCCCGCTGCGCATCCCAGTTCGGCAGACGGTCAGCCGGAATGGCCCCGATCGGCGAGCCCACCGCATCACGAAAGTTCTTCAGCATGCCGAGGCTGACCGCAGAGATGCCATCCTTGCCGAAGCTGCCGCCGATGTCGGAGTGCGAGCCGGGCATGCCGATGACGATCGCGTCGGAACCCACCGGCATCGGAGGAAACACGCTGCGCCGCTCGTCCATCGCCACCAGCACCAACGTGTTTCGCACGTTGGTCGGCGGCCGGATGTCGAGCGCGCCATTGGTCTGGTCAACCGGATCGAGCAGCACCATGCTGTTGATCGTGACGGTGCCGGGTGGGTACACCCCGGGGATGCCACGTTCGTTCACCAGGTTGGCGAAGGCAACCGCTTCGGCGCCACCGCGGCTGAAGCCTGTGAGGTTGAGTTCGATCTGGGCGTTGGGATCTGCGTCGAGGGTCCGTGCAACCATCGTTTGGAGAGCGGCGTAGGCCTCCTCGACCTTCTGTTGTCCGATCGCACCGGCCGAGAATGGAGTGGACTGCAAGTCGCTCTCGAGGCTGCCGGGCTTCACACCATCGGTACCGATCCCTCGCACGTAGTAGGTCCTTGTTTGATCGAGTGCGAGTTGGTCCAGGAAAGCGACGTTGGTTTCCTCCTCCCCGGGTTTGACGGATTTGCGATCATTCTGCGTGCCGTCGAAGTTGAACGCCAACTGCACCGACCCCGTTCCGCCCGCGGTCACCAGCCCCGCAAACGACGTTCCGTAGAGCGACTGCAGTTGCAGCAGTTGCGTGGTGGTTGCAGGCTTGTAGGGCGTTCCGGCGGTGGAACCGGTGTATCCGTCATCGCGAAGTTCGGGGTCGAGGTAGTTTTCGTCGGCCATGGTCACTCTCTCCTCAGTTGTTGACTACTTTCGGGGCTCGTACCTTGCGTCGAAGTTCAGGCCCGAGGTCGGTTGCCCTTTGATCGTGGCGATGGGGTAGACCTCTCTCTCGATCACCTCGCGTCGGTCTGGGGTGCGTTGGCTCACAGGTGTTCGGTTGATGGGAAGCACCCACCGAAGGCGCAGACTGTCTCCCTTGATGTCATAGACAAGGGTCGGCCAGCGATCTCCGACCGCAAAGGCACGGTTCTCGCGCTCCCACTGAACCTTGAACAAGGCATGCTTGGAGAAGTAGTCGCGGACGATGGCGGCTGTGTCGATTGACTGGAGAATGAACTCCCGCCCGTCCTTAAGCTTCCAGCGCGCCCGCATCGGGAAGTAGCTGCGCAGCCCACCGATTCGCTCAGCCTCATATTTCGTCGGCGTGATCGGTTGCCACATGCGCGACCCATGATCACCTCGCATTAGCAGTTCCGACTGTGCAACTGCGACATCGGCGAAGTCCTCGATCCCTTGGTCTGACCCCCACCCATACATGCCACCTGGGATCGGAACGTCAAACGTTCCCGGCGCAGCGGACTGGGTCGCGCACCCGTGGAACGCCAGCAGGAGCACGAGACTCGTCAGCCATCGACACCAGACCTTCATCTCCACTCCTCACTCGATTCAGGCAGCGCCAAGCGCCTTCAGAAAGTTCTGGCCGATCACTCGGTACCCCATGCGACCAGCGAATCCCGCAAGCGCTTCCAGGTTCTCGCCGCTGTTGACGCCGAACACGATCTCGACCACGCCACGATTGGCGCACCAGATCTCGAACGCCCTCAGCAACCTCACCCCATGTCCACCCATCCGCGCCTCCGGCAACACATCGAAGTGCATCACGCTGGCGGTCAGCTGGTCGCTGAAGATGTGTTGCTCGAGCACGCCGAGCAGCCCGCCGACGACGCGGCTCTGCGCGCCGGTGGCGACGAAGAACACGTACTTGTTCCGGCCCTTCGTGATCACGTCCGACAGCGCCTGCGCCACCTTCTGCGGCCTGTAGTCGAGGCTGCGAAACCGCGTCAGCCCGTGCATGCGCTCGCCGATGGCCACCAGCGCGGGCACGTCCTGTAGTTGTGCGAATCGAACGGCCATCCGGGTTGCCTTCAGTTCGCCCTGCGCAGGCCGCGCAGCACGGGCAGCGCCTCGTCTGCGGCGCGCTGCACCAGCCGGCAACCGTAGTCGAAGTACTGGCGGCCGCCGTACTCCACCGTCCGGTTGACGAGTTGAACCTGCACGTAGGTTGTCAGGCCGTGCCGCAGCGGCACCCAGATGATCGGTGGCCAACAGTCAGGCGCCTCCGCGTAGGTGGTGCGCGGCGATGCGTCGAGCTCCACGCGCAGCCAGCTGCCGTTGAGCATCGTGCCCAGCGGGCGTGCGGCCACGCGGATCTCCTGCTTCGTGCCCGCACCGAGCAGGCTGCTGGCCCGGTACAGATACAGCGCCGCACTGCCATCGGTAGATGCCTCGGGCGCGACGAACACCGGGCCGGAGGCACAGCCCGCAAGCAGTGCCAGCGCGGCGCACGGCACGCTACTGCGCACGCTTGAGATCCTTCAGGTCGGCGATGGCCTCGGCCTCGCTCTTCATCGAGCTGCCCGACAGCAGACCCCAGCCGAGCAGCAGCCCCTTGGACGAGTCGTACTCGGCGAAGTAGCGTTTGCCGGCCTCGGCCGCGACCTTGAAGGTCTTGGCCGAGGCGAAGCCGCGTTCGTCGACGCTCACGGTGCGCTCGCCCGGCGCCAGCGGCAGCACGAGGTACGACGCGTTGAACAACTTGCCGGCGGCCTTGCCGTCCACCGCCACGTCGTAGGCAGCGCCGGCGGCATAGATCGCCGACTTGCGGTACAGGTAGAGCTGCGCCTGCCCCGGTGGCACGGCTTCGAGGCCGCTGAACTGCGGGCCGCTGGCGGTGGCGCAGGCGCCGAGCAGCGTGGCCACGGCCAGTGCGGCGGCAATCAACGCGCGACGCGTCGGGGTCGATCGGGCTCGAGTCATGTGAAGGCTCTTCTTCAGGGTTGCGAAACAGGTTGCGGCGGGCCGGCGGTGGCCAGATCGAGCGCGCGGCCGCCGCGGCCGTCGAGCTGGATCACGCGGTCCACCCGCAGCGTCTTGGGCAGCGCGTGGGTGATGAACAGCAGCGTCACCTTGCCCTTCAGCCCATTGATGGTCCTGGCAAACGCCTCGGCCGTCTCGGCGTCGAGCGCCGACGTGGCCTCGTCGAAGATCAGCACGCGCGGGCCCTTGAGCAGCGCGCGGGCGATGGCCAGGCGCTGCTTCTGCCCGCCCGAGAGCCCCGCGCCGCGCTCGCCGATCTCGCTCTGGTAGCCCTTGGGCAGCGCCTCGATCGTGGTGTGGATGCCGGCCATCTTGCACGCCTGCACCGCCAGCTCGAACGTGGCGCCGGGGTTGGCTGCCGTCAGGTTGGCGAGCACGGTGCCCGAGAACAGCGTGGTCTCCTGCGGCACCACGCCGAAGGTGCTGCGCAACTCGTTGGCCGCGAGGTGGCGGATGTCCACGCCGTCGATGCGGATCTGCCCGGCGGTGGGTTGGTAGAACCCGAGCAGCAGCTTGGCCAGCGTGCTCTTGCCGGTGCCCGAAGCGCCCATGATCGCCACCGCCTTGCCGGGCTCGATGGTCAGGCTCAAGCCCTCGTACAGCAGCGCCAGGTCGTCGGCATAGCGAAAGCCGAGGTCGCTGATCTCGATGCGGCCGCGGCCGCCTGCCTGACGCTGCGGCGTCAGGCTGTACGGCTCGGCCGGCGCGTTCATCACGTCGCCCAGGCGCGCCACGCTCAACGAGGCCTGCTGGAACTGCGTCCACAGCCCGACGATGCGCAGCACCGGCTGGCTCAACCTGCCGGCGAACATCTGGAAAGCCACCAGCATGCCGATCGTGAAGCTCGGTTCGGTCATCACCGTGTACGCGCCCACCATCAGGATCAGCAGCGTCATCGCCTGCTCCAGCGTGGTGGCCAGCACGTTGTAGGTGTTGGCGATCTGCCGGGTCTTGAAGCCCGATTGCAGAAACGTCGCCAGGTACTCGCCGTAGCGCTGGCGCAGTTGCGGCTCCATTTGCAGCGACTTCACCGTCTCGAGCCCGGCGATGTGTTCGGTCACGAAGGCCTGGTTGCGCGCGCCGAGCAGAAACTGCTCGTTCAAGCGCGCCTGGAAGACCGGCGCCACCAGTGCGCTGGCGATCGCGATCACCACCAGGATGCCGAGCGCGATGGCGGTCAGCGGCACGCTGTACCACAGCATCACGGCCAGGCAGATCAGCAGGAACGGCAGGTCGAGCACCAGGCTCACCGCAGCGCCGGAGACGAACTCGCGGATCGTCTCCACGCCGTGCAGCCGGGCCGCCACCACGCCGGTGGGCCGGTGCTGGAAGTACCGCGGCGGCAGGCGCAGCAGATGCTCCCAGACGGCCGCACCGAGCACGGCATCGACCCGGTTGCCGGTGTGCATCACCAGGTACTGGCGCACCCAGGTGAGCAAGCTGGTGAAGACCATGAAGATCGCCATCGCCACCGCAATGGCGATCAGCGTGCTCTGGGTGCGATGCACCACCACCTTGTCGATGATGGCCTGCGTGAACAGCGGCGTCGCCAGCGCGATGAGTTGCAGCGCCAGCGACGCCAGCAGCACGTCACGCCAGACGCGGCGGTGTTTCAGCAGTTCGGGAACGAACCAGCCGAAGCCGAATCGGCCGGCGGTGCCAGCGGCGCCGGCGCGCCGCGTGGTGCCGGCGCCGCCGAAGCGACGTGTGGTGTCGCAGGCGTCGGGGTCGTTGGCCGCTTCGCGCTCGGGTGCCATCAGCCAGGCCTGGGCGCCGGCGCGCTCGGCGAACTCCTCGGTGGTCAGCGTCAGCGGCGTATTACTGCCGGCTTCGAACAGCACCACCTTGCCCTGCACGGCGGCGGTGACCAAGCCGAGCCGCGCGGGTTCTGGCTCGCCGGCCCGCGGGCGCAGCTGACCATCGTGAGGCCAGAGTCGCGGGTAAACCGGATGCGTGACCACCGCGCTCAACCCGACACCTGCGCCCACACCTTGTCCAGCCGCTTCGCACTCACCGGCTGCGGCGTACGCAGCTCCTGAGCGAAGAAGCTGACGCGCAACTCCTCGAGCAGCCAGCGGTACTCGACGAGCCGCGCGTCGTGGCGGCCCTTGAGTTCCACCACGCGGCGCAGCCAGCGCTGTTCGAGCGGGCGCAGTTCGGCCAGGCGCTGCGCGTCGCGCGCCGGGTCGGCGCGCAACTTGTCGAGCCGCATCACGGTCGCCTTCAGGTAGCGCGGCAGGTGCTGCAGCTGCGGCCACGGCGTGTCGACCAGGAAGCGCTTGGGCACCAGACGCTGCAGTTGCGCGGCGATGTCGTCGGCCACCTCCTTCGGCGGCTTGCTGTCCTTGAGCTTGCGCTGCGCGGCCGCGTGTTCGCTGAGCACCCCCAACGCCTGCCGCGCCACCTCGTGTGCGATCAGGTTCAGCCGTGAGCGCCCTTCGTCGACGCGCGCGTTGAACGTGCGCTCGTCGCTCGGCAGCGGCTCGGCCAGAAAGGCGCGGTCGAGCGCCACGTCGACGATCTGCTGCTTCAGCTCGTCGACCGTGCCCAGCGCGAGGTACGCGGCGCCCATCTTCTGCAGATCGGGGATGTTGCGGTCCAGATACTTCAACGGCTCCTTGATCGCCAGCGCGATCAGGCGGCGCAGGCCGGCGCGGTGCTTGGCCGCGGCCACCTCGGGCTCGTCGAAGACCTCGATCTCGACGTGCGTGGCCTTGTCGATCAGCGCCGGAAAGCCCACCAGCGTCTGGCTGCCCTTGCGCACCTCCATCAGCTCGGGCAGTTCGCCGAAGCTCCAGCTCGTGTAGTGCTCGGGTGCCGCGGGCGCCACCGGTGGAGCGGCCGCGGGCCGCGCGGCGGGCGCTGCACTCGGTGCTGCACCCTGCGCTGCAGCCGGCGCTGCACCCTGCACCGAGCCATCGGCACGCGCCGGCGCCGGCGCCACCTTCAGCGCGGCGAGCGCCTGGAACGTCGAGCGCGCGAGCCCGCCGAGCTCGGCCTTCAGCGCTGCGAGGTTGCGCCCCATGCCGAGCTGGCGCCCATGCTCGTCGATGATGCGAAAGTTCATCGACAGGTGCGGCGGCAGCTGCTCGGGCTTGAAATCGGCGCGCTGCACCGCGAGCTGCGTGCGCCCGCGCACGGCCTTCAGCAGCACGTCGAGCAGATCACCGTGCGCGAACGGCGTCAGCTCGACGAACTCGGCCACCGTCTCGGGCAGCGGCACCAGGCGTGCGCGCGGCTTCTGGTGCAGGCTCTTCAGCAGCGCGGTGACCTTGGCCGGCAGCATGCCGGGCACCAGCCATTCGCAGCGCTCGGCGCTCACCTGGTTCAGCGCGTAGATCGGCACCGTCACGGTGACGCCGTCTTTCGCGTCGCCGGGGTCGTGCAGGTAGCTGGCGCTGCAATCGACGCCGCCGAGGCGCACGGTCTTCGGAAACGCGGTGGTCGTGATGCCGGCGGCCTCGTGGCGCATCAGCTCGTCGCGCGTGAGCTGCAGCAACGCGGGTTGCTGTTTCACCGCGTCGCGGTACCAGCGTTCGAGGCCGGCGCCCGAGCACACGTCGGGCGGCAGCTGCTGGTCGTAGAACGCGAAGATCAGTTCGTCGTCCACCAGCACGTCCTGCCGCCGCTGCTTGTGCTCCAGCTCCTGCACCTGCGCGATCAGCTTGCGGTTGTGCGCCAGGAACGGCAGGCGCGTGTCCCAGTCGCCCTGCACCAGCGCCTGGCGAATGAAGATCTCGCGCGCCGCCGCGGCATCGACACGACCGAAGTTCACGCGCCGGTTGCTGTAGACCACGATGCCGTACAGCGTGGCGCGCTCGAGCGCCACCACCTCGGCCACCTTCTTCTCCCAGTGCGGCTCGAGCAGCTGCGTCTTCAGCAGGTGGCCGGCCACCTGCACGATCCACTGCGGCTCGATGGCCGCGATGCCGCGGCCGTACAGCCGCGTGGTCTCGACCAGCTCGGCGCAGACGATCCAGCGGCCCGGCTTCTTGCCGAGGTTGGCGCCCGGGTGGCGCCAGAACCTGATGCCGCGCGCGCCAAGGTACCAATCATCGTCATCGCTCTTGAGCCCGACGTTGCCGAGCAACCCCGCCAGCAGCGACAGGTGCAGCTGCTCGTACGTGGCCGGCGCGCCATTCAACCGCCAGCCGTGCTCGGCCACCACGGTGTGCAGCTGCGAATGAATGTCGCGCCACTCGCGCACGCGGCGCGGGCTGATGAACTGCTCGCGCAGCCGCTGCTCCTGCTGGCGGTTGCTGAGCTTGTGAGCCGAGCCCGGACGAGAAGGCGTCCCTGCGGACGGCTTCTCGCCTGGCGAGGGGCCCGAGCTCTGCGAGGGCGCGGCCTGCAAGGCTCGGCGGGCGTCGCCCTTCCCTTCTTCGATCCACTGCCACAGCTTCAGCGTGCCGGTGAACTCGCTCTTGTCATCGTCGAACAGCTTGTGCTTCTCGTCGGCCGCCTGCTGCCTGTCGAGCGGGCGGTCGCGAACGTGGGGCACGCTGAGCGCGGCGGCAATCACCAGCACCTCGCTCAGCGCCTGGCGTTCGCGCGCCTCGAGGATCATGCGGCCCACGCGCGGGTCGAGCGGCAGCTTCGCCAGCTCGCGGCCGATCGGCGTCAGCTCGTTCGCCTCGTCCACCGCGTTCAGCTCGGCCAGCAGCGCGTAGCCGTCGGCGATGGCCTTGCGCGGCGGCGGCTCGACGAACGGAAACTCTTCCACCGCGCCGAAGTGCAGGCTCTTCATGCGCAGGATCACGCCGGCCAGCGACGCGCGCAGGATCTCGGGGTCGGTGAAGCGCGGCCGCGCGGCGAAGCCCGGCTCGTCGTACAGGCGGATGCACACGCCATCGGCCACGCGCCCGCAGCGGCCGGCACGCTGCTGCGCGGCGGCCTGGCTGATCGGCTCGATCTGCAGCTGCTCCACCTTGTTGCGGTAGCTGTAGCGCTTGACGCGCGCCAGCCCCGAATCGATGACGTAGCGGATGCCCGGCACCGTGAGCGAGGTTTCGGCGACGTTGGTGGCCAGCACGATGCGCCGGCCGTTGCCGGGGCTGAACACGCGGTCCTGCTCGGCCTGCGACAGCCGCGCGAACAGCGGCAGGATGTCGGGCTGCGGGCCGCCGCGGTGCTGCCGCGCGAGGTGCCGGTGCAGGTGGTCGGCCGCCTCGCGGATCTCGCGTTCGCCGGGCAGGAAGACCAGGATGTCGCCCGGCCCCGCCGCGGCCATGCCGCCGGCGCCGCGCCACAACTCGTCGACCGCGTCGGCGATGGCGTCGTTCAAATCGAACTCGCGGCTCTCTTCGAACGGGCACCAGCGCTGCTGCACCGGATACAGCCGACCCGACACCTGGATCACCGGTGCCGGCCCGCGCGCCGATGCGAAGTGGTTCGCGAAGCGATCGGCGTCGATCGTCGCCGACGTGACCACGATCTTCAGATCGGGCCGGCGCGGCAGCAGCTGCTTCAGGTAACCGAGCAGGAAGTCGATGTTCAGGCTGCGCTCGTGCGCCTCGTCGATGATCAGCGTGTCGTACGCGCGCAGCTCGGGGTCGCCCTGCGTCTCGGCCAGCAGGATGCCGTCGGTCATCAGCTTCACCGAGGCGCCGGGCTGCAGCCGGTCTTGAAAGCGCACCTTGTAGCCCACCACCTCTCCGAGCGGCGAGTTCAACTCGTCGGCGATGCGTTTGGCCACGCTCGACGCGGCGATGCGTCGCGGCTGCGTGTGGCCGATCAGCCCGCTGCCGCCGGCGCCGAGCCCGCGGCCGAGGCCGAGCGCGATCTTCGGCAGCTGCGTGGTCTTGCCGGAGCCGGTTTCGCCGCAGACGATGACCACCGGGTGATCGCGAATCGCCTGCGCGATCTCGTCGCGCCGCGCGCTGACCGGCAGCGCCTCGGGGTAGCGCAGCGGCGGCACCGGGTTCGCGGCGCGCGCAGCGCGGCGCGCGGCGGCTTGGCGCTCGACGGGTTCGCTCACGGGGCGCGGATGATACGCGCGGGCGCTGCGGCACAATCCGCGCCACGATGAGTCTGGTGTTCCCGCATACCTTCGTGCCGTGGTTCCGCTCGGTCGCGCCGTACATCCACGCGTACCACGGCAAGACCTTCGTCGTCGCGCTGGTCGGCGAGGCCATCGCCGCCGGCAAGCTCAACGCCTTCGTGCAGGACCTGGCGATCCTGCAGGCGATGGGCATCAAGCTGGTGCTGGTGCACGGTTTCCGGCCGCAGGTGAACGAGCAGCTCGCGGCCAAGGGCCACGTGTCGCGCTTCTCGCACGGCCAGCGCATCACCGACGGCGTGGCGCTCGACTGCGCGCAGGAGGCCGCCGGACAGCTGCGCTTCGAGATCGAGGCCGCGTTCTCGCAGGGGCTGCCGAACACGCCGATGGCCAACGCCACGGTGCGCGTGCTGTCGGGCAACTTCCTCACCGCGCGGCCGGTGGGCATCGTCGACGGCATCGATTTCATGCACAGTGGCGTCGTGCGCCACGTCGACGCCGCGACGATGCGCCGCGCGATCGACGGCGGCGCGCTGGTGCTGCTGTCGCCGTTCGGCTTCTCGCCGACCGGCGAGGCGTTCAACCTGATGATGGAAGACGTGGCCACGGCCACCGCGATCGCGCTGCAGGCCGACAAGCTGCTGTTCGTCACCGAGGTGTCGGGCATCCGCGAGAACCTGGAAGACCCCGAGTCGGAGATCGACACCGAGCTGGCGCTGGTCGACGCGCGGCGGCTGATGGAGAAGCTGCCCGAGCCGAACAAGCCCGGCAACGCCGCGTTCTACCTGCGCCACTGCGTCAGGGCGTGTGAAGGCGGCGTCGAGCGCTCGCACATCCTGCCGTTCGCGGTCGACGGCGCGATCCTGCAGGAGGTGTTCACGCACGACGGCATCGGCACGATGGTGGTCGACGAGAAGCTCGAGTCGGTGCATGAGGCCGGCCCCGACGACGTGGCCAGCATCCTGGCGCTGATCGAGCCGTTCGAGCGCGACGGCACACTGGTCAAGCGCGGCCGCACCGAGATCGAGCGCGACATCGGCAACTACACCGTGATCGAGCACGACGGCGTGATCTTCGGCTGCGCGGCGCTGTACCCGTACCCCGAGGCACACACCGGCGAGATGGCCGCGCTCACCGTCTCGGGCCACGTGCAGGGCCAGGGCGACGGCGAGCGGCTGCTCAAGCGCATCGAGCAGCGCGCGCGCAGCATGGGGCTCGAGAGCATTTTCGTGCTCACCACGCGCACGATGCACTGGTTCATCAAGCGCGGTTTCCAGCAGGTCGACCCCGACTGGCTGCCCGAGGCGCGCAAGCGCAAGTACAACTGGGACCGGCGCTCGCAGGTGCTGGTGAAGAAACTCGCCTCCAGCGTCGACCGTTCCTAGTTTTCAGCAGAGAGTTTCCGGAGTTCGAACATGCCCCGTACCGTGCATTGCGCGTATTTGAAGAAGGACGCCGACGGCCTGGATTTCCCCACCTATCCGGGCGAACTCGGCAAGCGCATCTACAACGAGATCAGCAAGGAGGCCTGGGGCTTATGGCTCAAGCACCAGACGATGCTGGTCAACGAAAATCGCCTGAATCTGGCCGATCAGCGGGCGCGCCAATACCTGGCGCGACAGATGGAGCAGTTTCTGTTCGGTGGCCAGGCCGACAAACCCGCTGGCTACGTGCCGCCGTCGAACTGAGACGCCACCGCCGCGCGTCGAAGCGGTCGACCGGGTATCGCTGTCGCCCGCGCGCATCGCGCCGATACTGAATCGGCTGTTATGTTGTTGCGGCTCATTTACTGCGCGCCAAGTCCGACGGTATATTGGCCGGCCATATTCGAGGTCGGGAGGGCCAATGTCGAATCTGTCCGATTTGCTGGCGCAGAAGGCCGTGCTCGAGAAGCAAATTGCCGACGCGCAGCGTGAGGCGCGCGCCGGCGCGATCGCCAAGGTGAAGGCCCTGATGGCCGAGCATGGCCTGACGCCGGCCGATCTCGCGAGCAAGGCCGCGCCGCCGGCGCAAAGCGCCGCCCGCAAGGGCCGCAAGGTGGCGCCGAAGTACCGCGATCCAGCCACCGGGGCCACCTGGAGCGGGCGTGGCCTGCAGCCCAACTGGCTGAAGGCTGCGCTGGCGGCAGGACGCAAGCTCGGCGACTTCGCACTCTGAGCGCCGCCGGTCACGGCGCAGCCGCACGATGTCCGGCGTGATCGAGCCACCCGGCCCCGTGGTCGCTCGCGGCCGCTGGCTGCTGCGCAACGCGGCGTTGGCGGTAGCCGCCTCGCTGCTCGCCGCGCTGGGCCTGAGCACCGCCGACAGCCATCCGTTGACCGCCACATTCGCGCCGGCCACCGGCATCGGCTGGGTGGCGCTGCTGCGCTGGGGCCCGGGCGTTGCACCCGGTCTGTGGCTCGGGTTTGCGGCCGGCTTTGCATGGGCCAGCGGCGCCTGGCCGCTCGCCCTGGCGGTGGCCAGCGGGCAGACACTGGGCCTGATGGTGGCCGCCTTCTGGCTCGGGCGCACCGGCTTCGATGTCCGGCTGCAACAGCCACGCGACCTCTGGCTGCTGGTGGGTGCCGTGTTGTGCGGCGGGCTCGTGCTCAGCGCGGCCAGTGCCGCCACCTGGTTGATGCTCACCGGCCGCGTGCCGCTGTTAGAACTGGCGGGCACCTGGTTGTCGTGGTGGCTCGGCGAGGTCAATGGTCTGCTGCTGGTCGGGGTCGGTGCGCTCGCGCTGCCGGGACTGTGGGCGCGCCGCACACAGCCGCTGCAGCGCTGGATCGGCGACGGCGTGTTGCTGTTGGCGATCGCGATCGCGATCGCGGTGTTGATCCAGGCGCTGGTCGTCGGCCGCCTCGCACTGCTGCCGCTGGCACTGCTGGCGATGACCGGCCTGGCCTGGCTCACGCTGCGCGGCGGCCTGGCCTTGCCGGCGGCTGCGTTGGCGCTGTGTGCGCTGGTCGCTGCCACGCTGTGGGCCGCAGCCGTGCAGCCCGTACTCGATCTGGCCAACGTAATCGGCCAGCCCGCGCTGTGGTCTTGCCTGGCAGCGGCGCAGTTGCTGGTGGTGCTGACGCATGCCTTCGTCGGCAGAGCCGACCATGCAGCCGAGCGTTCCGAACAGGCGCTGGAGCATGCCGATGTCGGCGTCGCCGAATGGCTACTCGGCCCCGGCACGCCGTACACGTCGCCGCGCTGGCGCAGCCTGCTCGGCGACCCCGACGGCACGCGCACCGCCGACATCGAGGGCTGGCTGGCGCGCGTGCACGGCGACGACCGCGACGAACTGCGACAGGCAATCGAAGCGCTCGAAGCGTCGTCGCGCGACACCTTGTGGCGACAGCTGCGCATCCGCGTCGGCGATGCCTGGCCGTGGTTCGAGGTGCGCATCGCGGTGGCCGAGCGCGACGCCGGCGGCCGCGCGCAGCGCCTGCTGGCCACCTTGTCCGACGTGCAGGAGCGGCGCAGCGCCGAAGACCGCGAGCGCCTTTCGAGCAGCCTGTTCCGCAACCTGCACGAAGGGCTGGCGATCGTCGACCCCGAACTGCGCATCCTCGATGTCAACCCGACCTACAGCCGCATCACCGGCATTGCGCGCGACGAGCTGATCGGCACGATGCCGAACCTGCTCAGCACGGCATCGACCGACGCCATCGCGCGGCAGCAGCAGAACGCCATCTGGGCCGGCCTGCGCAGCCTGGGCCACTGGAGCGGCGAGGTGGTCGAGCGACGCCGCAACGGCGACCCGTGCGCGCTGCATCTGAGCGTGTTCACCGTACCCGACCCCGAGGGCGCGGTGCGCTACCGCGTGCTGATGGTGTCCGACATCACCGAGCAGCGGCTGCAGCGCGAGCGGCTGGAGCGCCAGGCGCACTTCGACGAACTGACCCGGCTGCCCAATCGCACGCGGCTGACGCAGCTGCTGGCCGAGGCGATCGCCGCCAGCGAGCGCGAGGACTACCTGCTCGCGGTGTGCTACATCGATCTCGATCACTTCAAGACCGTCAACCAGCAGCACGGCCGCGCCGCCGGCGACCGCCTGCTGGTCGAGCTGGCCGCGCGTTTGCGCAGCGCACTGCGCGCGCACGCCAGCTGGTCGGATGTGGCGGCGCGTCTGGGCGGTGACGAGTTCGTGCTGCTGCTGCGCGCCGACACGATCGAGGAGGCGCGCCTCGCGGTCGAGCGCGTGCGCCGCGTGATCTCGCAGCCGTACAGTCTCGACCCGCAGGGCGAGCCCGCCGAGCTGACGGCCAGTGTCGGCGCCACGATCTACCCGATCGACCACAGCGATGCCGATACGCTGCTGCGCCACGCCGACCAGGCGATGTTCGCGGCCAAGCAAGGCGGCCGCAACCGCTGCCAGATCTTCGACGCCGAAACCAACCGCCGCACCGAAGAGCGCATGCTCGCGATGGGCCGCGTGCAGGACGCGATCGATCGCAACGAACTGCGGCTGTACTACCAGCCCAAGGTCGACCTGCAGCGCGGCACCGTGCTCGGCTTCGAAGCCTTGCTGCGCTGGAACCACCCCGAGCACGGCGTGATGCCGCCGGGGCATTTCCTGCCGCTGATCGAACACACCGGCGTGTCGGTCAACATCGGCAACTGGGTGCTCGCACAGGCGCTCGAGCAGCTCGAGCGCTGGCTCGACCAGGGATTGGACCTGTCGGTCAGCGTCAACGTCTCGGCGCGCCACCTGCAGGAGCCCGACTTCGTGCAGCGGCTGGCCGCCACGCTGGCGCGCCACCAGCGTCCACTGGGCGCGCGGCTCGAGCTCGAGGTGCTCGAGACGGCCGCATTGGCCGACGTGGGCTACACCTCGATGCTGCTCGAGCGCTGCGCCGAGCTCGGCGTGCGCTTCGCGCTCGACGACTTCGGCACCGGCTATTCGACGCTCACCTACCTGAAGCGCCTGCCGGTGCAGGTGCTGAAGATCGACCGCTCGTTCGTACACAACATGCTCAACGACGCGCAGGACCGCGCCATCGTCGAAGGCGTGATCAGCCTGGCCCGCACCTTCTCGTGCGTGGCGGTGGCCGAGGGCGTCGAGTCGCCGGCCCAGGCACGCGCGCTGCTCGACATGGGCTGCCAGATCGGGCAAGGCGCCGGCATCGCCGCGCCGATGCCGGCCGCCGACGTGGCGCGCTGGGTGCGCGAGTGGAAAGGCCTGTTCGCGATCGCGCCGGCGCAGCTGGCGCCGGCGGTGCCGCGCCAGCGGTAACGCGCGCCGGCCGGCGCGACCGGCGCGCGCCCGATCCGGCGTTGGCTAGACTGCCGGCGTGCTGCCCCAAGGCTTCGTCCAGGAACTGCTCGGCCGTGTCGACGTCGTCGAGGTGGTCGGCCGCCAGGTCGAGCTCAAGCGTGCCGGCACGCTGCACAAGGGGCTGTGCCCGTTCCACGGCGAGAAGACGCCGAGCTTCACCGTCAGCCCGACGCGCCAGACTTACCACTGCTTCGGCTGCGGCGCGCACGGCGACGCGATCCGCTTCCTGATGGAGACGCAAGGGCTCGGCTTCATGGACGCGGTGCGCGACCTCGCCCAGCGCGTGGGCGTGAGCGTGCCCGAGGACGACGCCAGCCCCCAGGAGCGCGAACGCGCGGCGCAGCGCAAGAAGCAGCAAGCCACGCTGGGCGAGTTGCTCGAGCGCGCCGCGCAGCACTACCGCCGCACACTGAAGGACAGCCCGGCCGCGATCGACTATCTGAAGAAGCGCGGGTTGAGCGGCGAGATCGCCGTACGCTTCGCGATCGGCTATGCACCGCCGGGCTGGCGCAACCTGGCCAGCGTGTTCGGCCAGTACGACGATCCGGCGCTGGTCGAGGCGGGTCTGGTGATCGTGCAAGGCGATGACGAGCAGCAAAAGCGCTACGACCGCTTTCGCGACCGCATCATGTTCCCGATCCGTTCGGTGCGCGGCGAGGTCATCGGCTTCGGCGGCCGCGTGCTCGATGGCGGCGAGCCCAAGTACCTCAACTCGCCCGAGACGCCACTGTTCGTCAAGGGCCGCGAGCTGTACGGCCTGTTCGAGGCGCGCGCCGCGCTGCGCGAGGCCGGCCATGCGCTGGTGGTCGAAGGCTACATGGATGTGGTGGCGCTGGCGCAGGCCGGGCTCGGCCACGCGGTGGCCACGCTCGGCACCGCCTGCACCGCCGAGCACGTGGCCAAGCTGTTCCGCTTCACCGACCAGGTGGTCTTCAGCTTCGACGGCGATGCCGCCGGCCGGCGTGCCGCTGCACGCGCACTCGAAGCCGCGCTGCCGCACGCCAGCGACCACCGCAGCGTCCGCTTCCTGTTTCTGCCGCCCGAGCACGACCCCGACAGCTTCGTGCGCGAGCATGGGCGCGACGCGTTCGCCCAGGCGGTGGCCGATGCGGTGCCGCTGTCGCGGCAGTTGCTCGAGCAGGCGGCTGCCGATTGCGACCTCGCCACCGCCGAGGGCCGCGCGCGCATGCTCAGCCAAGCCAAGCCGTTGTGGCAGGCGCTGCCCGAAGGCGCGCTGCGCGCCCAGTTGCTGACCGACCTGGCGCAACAGGGGCGCCTGGCCGAACACGACCTGGCACGCCTGTGGGGCGAGCGGCATGGGCCGGGCTCGGCGGGCGCCACCGGCGGCCCAATGGCCGGCGCCGGCCGCGCACGCGCCAGACCACGGCCGCCCGGGGCGGCGCTGCGCGACACCGCGCTCGGCCCGCGCAACAACATCGTGGCCGCGCTGCTGGCGGCCAGCCACCTGTGGGCCACGCTGGCCGCCGACGCGCGCGACACGCTGCTCGCGCTCGACGGCTGGCACGGCGAAGCCATCCGCTGGCTCGAGCGCCAGTTGGAGAACCACGGTGCCGAGCCGTGGCCGGCGCTGCGCAGCGATCTCGCCCGGGACGCCAGCTGCGCCGAATGGGCCGAGCGCGCCACCGCGCTGGTCGACCGCGCCGAGGTTCCGGTCGCCTACGGCGCCGACGATCTGCCGGTGCTGCTGGAGCAGATCAACCGCGCGCGGGTGCGACCCGAGGCTGACCACGTGTTGCACAGCGTGATGCAGCAGCCCAACCGCCTTTGACGACAGGCCGCCGCTGGCCGATAATGCGCGATTCGTTGCAGCGGCAAGAGTGAGCGCAGCGCTGACCCTTTCGGGCAGGGACCCGGCCCCCCGCGACACGGGGACAAATGCAGGCCAACACATCCCTCCAGGCGCGGCACACATCCAGAAGTTCACGCGATCTTGCCCGCTCGAACCCAGCACCCGCGTGCGGCCAGCGCTCTCGCCACGCGGGTTTGCGCACGCCCGGGCGATACCCGGGTGGGTTCGGGCCTGCCGCCCACCATTCGAGTGAAGGAACCGCATGAACGCGAAGAAGCCCGCCGCCAAGCCGGCGCCGAAGCCCGCCGCCAAGGGCAAGGCCGCCAAGGCGCCTGTCGAGGCCCCGAAGAAGCCGGCCAAGGCCCCGGCGGCCAAGCCGCAGGCCAAGCCGGCGGTCCGTCCGGCGGCGCCCGCCAAGACCGCCAAGACCGCCGCCGCGAAGCCGGCTGCAACGGCCAAGCCCGCGACCAAGCCGGCCGCCGGCAAGGTCGCCAAGGCCGCCGTCGGCAAGGCTGCCAAGGGCACTGCCGGCAAGCCCGACAAGAACGACGCCAAGGGCAAGAAGCCCGGCGAGGCCGAAGAGGCCTTCAACGACATCGAGACCGAATTCGACGGTGACGTCGAAGCCGAGGTCGTCGAGGCGGCCAAGGAGGAGAAGGCCAAGCCGTTGCGCATGAAGGTGTCGCGCGCCAAGGAGCGCGCGCTGATGCGCGAGTTCGGCCTCGACGAGACGCTGCTCACCGAAGAAGAGGTCGCCAAGCGCCGCCAGGAGCTGAAGACGCTCATCAAGATGGGCAAGACGCGCGGCTTCCTGACGCACCAGGAGATCAACGACCACCTGCCCGAGAAGCTGGTCGACAACGAGATCATCGAGGCGATCGTCTCGATGCTCAACGACATGGGCATCGCGGTCTACGAGCAGGCGCCCGACGCGGCCACGCTGCTGATCGCCGGCGGCAACACCACCACCGCCACCGAGGAAGAAGCCGAGGAAGCGGCCGAGGCGGCGCTGTCGACGGTGGACTCCGAGTTCGGCCGCACCACCGACCCGGTGCGCATGTACATGCGCGAGATGGGCTCGGTGGAGCTGCTCACGCGAGAGGGCGAGATCGAGATCGCCAAGCGGATCGAGGGCGGCCTGCAGGCGATGATGTACGCGATCAGCGCGTCGCCGACGACGATCAACGAGATCCTGTCGATGGCCAAGAAGATCGGCGACGGCGAGATGCAGATCTCGGAAGTCGTCGACGGCTTCGTGTCCGACGACGAGGCCGACGACTACGTGGCCGAGGAGGACTTCGACGAGTTCGACGAGGAAGACGACGACGACGGCCAGGGCGGCAGCAAGGCGCTGACCAAGAAGCTCGAGGAGCTGAAGGCGCAGGCGCTGGAGAAGTTCGCGCTGCTGGCGCAGCACTTCGAGAAGATGAGCAAGGCCTTCCAGAAGGAAGGCTACCGCTCACCGGCCTACGACAAGGCGCAGCGCGCGATCTCCGACGACCTGATGACGATCCGCTTCACGGTCAAGACGATCGAGCGGCTGTGCGACATCCTGCGCTCGCAGGTCGACGACGTGCGCCGCTACGAGCGCGAGATCCGCAAGATCGTGGTCGACAAGTGCGGCATGCCGCAGGAGCACTTCATTCGCACGTTTCCACCGAATGCGCTCAACCTGAAGTGGGCCGAGCGCGAGATCGCCGCGGGCAAGCCCTACGGCGTGGTGCTGTTGCGCAACCTGCCGCCGATCCAGGAGCTGCAGCAGAAACTGATCGACCTGCAGGCGCGCGCCGTGGTGCCGCTGGAGGATCTCAAGCAGATCAACAAGCGCATGAACGAGGGCGAGAAGGCCTCGCGCGACGCCAAGAAGGAGATGATCGAGGCCAACCTGCGCCTGGTGATCTCGATCGCCAAGAAGTACACCAACCGCGGCCTGCAGTTCCTCGACCTGATCCAGGAGGGCAACATCGGCCTGATGAAGGCGGTCGACAAGTTCGAATACCGCCGCGGCTACAAGTTCTCGACCTACGCCACCTGGTGGATCCGCCAGGCGATCACGCGCTCGATCGCCGACCAGGCGCGCACGATCCGCATCCCGGTGCACATGATCGAGACGATCAACAAGATGAACCGCATCTCGCGCCAGCACCTGCAGGAGTTCGGCTTCGAGCCCGACGCGCCGACGCTGGCCGAGAAGATGGAGATCCCCGAGGACAAGATCCGCAAGATCATGAAGATCGCCAAGGAGCCGATCTCGATGGAAACGCCGATCGGCGACGACGACGACTCGCACCTCGGCGACTTCATCGAAGACACCAACAACGTGGCGCCGGTCGACGCCGCGATGCAGGCCGGCCTGCGCGACGTGGTGAAGGACATCCTCGACTCGCTCACCCCGCGCGAGGCCAAGGTGCTGCGCATGCGCTTCGGCATCGAGATGAGCACCGACCACACGCTCGAAGAGGTGGGCAAGCAGTTCGACGTCACGCGCGAGCGCATCCGCCAGATCGAGGCCAAGGCGATCCGCAAGCTCAAGCACCCCAGCCGCTCGGACAAGCTGCGCACGTATCTGGACAACCTGTAGGGTTGGCCGGATGCGTGGCCCGCGAGAGCGGGCTGCCGCGCAGCGGCAACGCGGCCTGCGCCGCAGGCACAAGCTCAGGGCCTACCTGGACAATCTCTGATTAGCCAGTTAGGTGCCGCCGCAGGCGGCCGCGATCGCGCAGCAAGCGCGACTGAGCCTGCGCCGCAGGCACAAGCTGCGCACGCATCTGGCCAACCTGCAGGGTTGGCCAATGCCGAAGCTTCGGCCCCCGGGAAGCGCAGCCACGGGCTGCCTCGCCATGGGCGAAACCCTTGCATCCACGCGCGCTACGCGCCCGTAGCCTCGTTCGCGCGGACCACCCGGGTCGCCACACTGGATGGAGGTCGCCATGAACCAGATCGCCGAGCCGCCGACAAGGTCTCCGGTCGGACGAGGCATGCCGCCCACGCCCTCACGCTGGCGCGGCCTGGACAGTGTGGACGCCGCGGTCGGCGACGCTGCGACCCCGCTGCCGGCAACGGTGCGCGGCGCGCTGCCCGAGTGGCTGCGCGGCAGCCTGCTGCTCAACGGCCCGGCGGTGTGGGACCTGCCCAAGCACGGCTACCGTCACTGGTTCGACGGCCTCGCGCTGCTGCATCGCGTGCAGTTTCCCGGCGACGGCGGCGCGCGCTACCACAGCCGCTTCCTCGACACCGAGGATGCGCGGCTGTCGCGCCAGCGCGGGCGCCCCGAACTCGGCGGCTTCGGTACGAAGGTGGCTGGCGGCTTGTGGTCGCGCCTCGTGCATCTGGCCAACCCGCGTCGCACCGACAACGGCTGTGTCGTCATCAGCCGCTGCGACGGGCAATGGCTGGCACTCACCGAATCGGATCGCGTCACGCGCTTCGACCCGCAGACGCTCGCCACGCTCGGTGAGTGGCACTGGGCCGACCGGCTGAAGCTGCCGCTGATGGCCGCGCATCCGTGCGTCGATGCGCGCGGCCGCTGGTGGAACGTGGGCATCCGGCTCGGGCGCAGTTGCGAATACGTGCTGGTCGGCGTCGACCGACAGGCCGTGCGCGAGGTCAAGGCGCGCATCCCGGTGCAGCGCGCGGGCTACCTGCACGCGTTCGCAATGGGCACGCGCCACGCGGTGATCTGGGAATGCGCCTGGCGAGCCCATGCGCTGCGCTTCCTGTTCGCCGGCGAGTCGTATGCCGAGCACTTCGACTGGATGCCGCAGCAGGGCTCGCGACTGCATGCGGTGAACCTGGACGACGGCAGCGTGCGCAGTTGGGACGCACCCGCACTGTTCGCCTTCCATGCGCCACAAGCCTTCGAGCGCGGCAACGACGTGGTGCTCGACCTGTGCGTGGCCGACCGTCCGGTGTTCGAACAGCTTGACCTCGCCCGGCTGCGCGCCGGCGGCGACGCGGCCTCCGCCGCTGCGGCGCGTGCACGCCACGTGCGCTACGTGCTCAGCCCCGGGGCAGCCACGGCGCGCGAAGAGCCCCTGCCCGGCCGCTTCGATCTGCCGCAGGTGAACATGGCCGCGGCGGCGCACGGCCCCGTGCGCTACGTGTGGGGCGCCACGGCCCGCGAGGGCAGCGGCTTCTTCGACCGCGTGGTCCGAATCGATCACGCGAGTGGCGAAATCATCGAAAGCGCAGACGATTCGAGCGTGGCGCTCGAGCCGCTGTTCGTGCCGACCCCCAGCGCGCGCACCGAAGACGGCGGCGTGCTGCTGGTGCACCGGCTGGCCGACGCAGATGCGGGTTCGCGCATCTGCGTGCTCGACGCCGCGACGCTGGCCGAGCGGGCCGTGGTGCACCTGCCGGCGGTGGTGCCGTTCGGCTTCCACGGGCACTGGCTGGAGTAGTGAGTGGCCGGCCCGCGATCCCCGCCACATCTTTGTTGGCGCGCGATCCAGTCCCGCCACGTGCGTGGGGTGAAGTCCCGATGGTGGGAACCCTCACGGACCCTAGACTGGGCCGATGAAGCACTACCACTTCGACACCCGCCGCGAGCACCCGGCCACCCGCGCCGAGTGCTGGGGGCAGATCAACCGCGGCTACTTCGGCGAGCTCGGTGTCGAGTGTCTCGACAGTGGTCCGTTCGATGCCGAATTCGCCGCGTACGAAGTGGGCCCGTTGCGGCTGTTCCGCATCGGCGCGCCGGCGCACCGGGTGTGGCGCAGCGCCGTCGGGCGCGACCTGCCCACCGACGGCTACTACAAGCTGGTGCTGCAGTTGAGCGGCCAGGCGCAGATCCGGCACCGCGATCGGTCGTTCGACCTGCGGCCCGGCGACTGGAGCCTGTACGACCCGCAGGCGCCGTACTCGATCACCAACTTCGAACGCGCCGACCTGCTGGTGATGCAACTGCCGCGGCATGAGTTCAAGGGCTTCAAGGTACCCAACCTGCACACCAGCGAGGCGCACACCAGTGCGCTACAGGGGCTGTCGGTCGTGTTCGGCTCGTTCCTGCGCTCGCTGTCCGAGCAGTTGCCCACACTGCCCGACACGGTGGGCCAGCCGGTCAGCGAGACCGCGATCGGGCTGCTGGCGTCGACGCTGGCTGCGCAGCAGCAAGGCAGCGATGGGCATGCCACGCTGCCGGCGGTGCTGAAGCTGCGCGTCAAGCAGTACGTGCAGGCACACCTGGGCGAGTCCGACCTGACGATCGATCGCATCGCACTCGACCTGCACTGCTCCAAGCGCTACCTGCACCGCGTGTTCGAAGACGAGGCGCGCTCGCTCGACCGCTACATCTGGCAGACGCGCCTCGAGCGCTGCCGTGCCGCACTGGCGGCGCCGGCGGCGTCCGGGCGCTCGATCTCGGAGATCGCGTTCGCCTGGGGCTTCAACAGCAGCGCGCACTTCTGCCGCCTGTTCAAGAGCCAGTACGGAGTATCGCCACGCGAGTTCCGGCACCAGGCTCTCGAAACGTCGCGGCCGCTAGCCTCGATCGGTCACTGACGGCACCGCAATGCAACACGCCGGCCTGTTGCCAGGCCGGCGCCGTGTCCTCCTTCGATAAGGCCCCGGCCGGGTCCGACCGGGATCCTCACTGCTCGCGCTCTATTTGCGTTGGTCCCACGCCGGCGCCAGCTTGAGCTGCCAGCCGCCCTTGACCTCCGGATAGACCAGCATCAGCCGGCCGTCCCACCACTGGTTGGCATTGCTGGTGATCAGGCCGAGCCCTTCGGGCGTGAACTTCACGTCGCCCTGCGCGGTGCCTTTGAACTCATGCCCGGCCACCGCGTCGCGCACGGTCTTCGAGTCGATCGAGCCGGTGTTCTCGATCGCCTTCAGCAGCACCTGCGCGGTGGCGTAGAACATGCCCACGGTCACCGACTGCTTGTTGAACTGCTTCATGTAGCGCTCGCCGAGCGCCTTCGCGCCCGGGTGGCCCGAGTCCATCGACCAGAAGCCGTCGGCCAGCACGTAGTTCGAGTCCTTGCCCAGGGCCTCGTGGAACTCGCCGGTCCAGGTGCCCTTCCAGCCGTGGAAGTACGGCACGCTGAACTTCTGCTCCTTCATCTGGCGCACCAGCGTGATCGCATCGGTGGGGTTGCAGAACAGCAGCACCGAGTCGACGCCCTTGGCCTTCATCTTGAGGATGTAGGCCGAGTAGTCCTTCGAGCCCATCGCCAGCGGCTCGTCGAGCGCGATGTTGATCTTGTGCTTCTTGGCCATCGCCTTGAAGGCGCCGCCGAAGCCCTGACCGTCGGGCGAGTCTTCCATCACGATGGCGGGCTTGGTCGGCCGCTCGTTCTTCGGCAGCTTGTCCCAGATGAGGAACGGCACCTCGGCGCCGCCGCCGGCGTCGTAGAAGAACAGCGCCGACCACTTGAACTTCTTCGGCGCCCACATGTGCGGCCACATCGTGGTCGTCATGTAGAACTTCTTGTACTTCTCGGCCGCCAGCGCGCCGGCCATGTTGAGGTCGCCGCCGTGCGTGGACAGCAGCAGGTCGACCTTCTCGATCTTGATCAGCCGCTCCATCGCGTCGGTGACCTTGGCCGGGTCGCTCTGGTCGTCGGCCACCACCAGGCGCACCGGCAACTTCTTGCCCGCGGCCTTGATGAAGATGCCGCCCTTGGCGTTGACGTCGGCCACCGCTTGCTCGTAGGACCATTTCTCGTCGAGACCGTCGGCCGCGAGCAGGCCCGTGGTCGAGATCGGCGCACCGATCACGATCTCGGTCGGCCCGGCTGCCAGCGCCATGCCGGGCGCCAAGGCCGCGGTTGCTGCCGCGGCGCCGACCAGATGCATCATCTTCCTGCGTTTCATCACTCGTCTCCTTCGTTGATGATTCACCTCAATTTGGCGCAACGGGGGCCTTCCCCCGCGCCGCGCCGACCATCCGCAGAATGCCATTGGGCATGAACAGCATGACCAGGACAATCAACCCACCCGACAGGATCGGGTGTGCGGCCGGCAGCCACACGTTGGCCGCGGAAAACACCGCGGTCATCACGAAGGCGCCGATCACAGGGCCCAGGACCGTGCCGCTGCCGCCCATCACGGTCATCAGGATTGGATAAAGGGTCCAGTTCAGGTTCAGGAAGCCACCGGGGCTCACCGCAAAGACATAGAACGCATACAGGCTGCCGGCCAACCCCGCGAGGAACCCGCCGAGCGCGAATGCGAGCACCTTGTACAACAGCACGCGCACGCCATTGGCCGCCGCCGCCAGCGGGTCTTCGCGGATCGCCATCAGCGCCAAGCCAACGCGCGAGCGGATCACCAGGTAGACAAACAGCGTCGCGAACACCGCGAACGCCAGGCCCACCCAGTAGTGCGGCCGCAGCGTTTCGAATGGGTCGGACGACATCGCGATGCCGAACGAGCCGCCGGTGACGCTGCCGCCCTTGATCAGCGCGACCCGCAGGATCTCGCCGAAGCCGAGCGTGCCGAGCGCGAAATAGTCGCCGGCCAGCTTCGACAGCAGCGGCACGCCTATCAGCGCGGCGAACAGCGCCGCGGCCACGCCGCTGGCCAGCATCGTCAGCGGGTTGAAGTAGAAGCTGCCATCGGCCAGCACCGTGGTCGAGATGATCGCCGTGGTGTAGCCGCCGACGCCGAAGAACGCGTGTTGCGCCAGGCTGATCTGGCCGGTGTAGCCGGCGGTCAGGTTCCAGCCCTGCGCCAGCGTGATGTGCACGAACACCAGGAACAGGTAGAAGAACAGATAGTGGTCGACGGTGCCCGGAATGAACGGCACGCACGCGAACGCGAGCACCACGGCGGCCGCGATCGGGATCCAGCGCGCGTGATTCATCGCTCAGGCCTTCTTCAGCGTGCGCACGAACAGCCCCTCGGGGCGGAACATCAGCACCAGCAGGAACGCCGCGTAGCCGGCGGCGTCGCTCCAACCCGGCAGGTAGTACGACGTGCCGCTTTCGATCACACCGAGCAGGATGCCGCCGGCCAGCGCGCCGCCGACGTTGCCGAGGCCGCCGAGCGCGAGCGCGATCAGCGCCTTCAGGCTGAGCAGGAAGCCCAGGTACGGGTCGATCGTGTAGGTGGCCGCCAGCGTGCAACCGGCCACACCGGCCAGCGCGATACCGACCGCGAACGCCACCATGTTGGCGCGGTGCGGCGCGATGCCCACCAGCGTCGAGGCAACCATGTTCTCCGACACCGCGCGCACGGCCTTGCCAATCAGCGTCTTGCGCAGGAACAGCGTCACCAGCCACGCCGCGACGATGGCGATCACGAAGCCGATCGAGCGCGTGAACGAGACATGCACACCGGCGATGTCGTAGCTGCTCGACGTGTAGGTGGTGGTGATCGAGCGCGGGTCGGGCGTCCAAATCACCGACATTGCGTTCTCGAGCATGAACATGAAGCCCACCGCGATCAGCAGCGAGATGTTCTTGTCTTCCAGCGCCGCCACGCGGCGGAACAGCAGCTGGTAGATCACCGCACCGACCGCCAGTGACACCGGGGCCAGCAGCACCAGCGTGATGTAGGGGTCGATGTTGAGCAGCTTGAACAGCCAGTACGCCGCGTACCCACCCAGCACGATCATCGTGCCCTGCGCGATGAAGATGATGCGCATCGTGCCGAAGATCAGCGACAGCCCGATCGCGGCCACGCCGTACATCGCGCCGAACAGCACGCCGTTCAGCAGCAGCTCGCCGAGCAGTCTGAGTGTCTCCATCAGTGCCCCACGCTGCCGATGTACGCCTCGCGGATCGCCGGGTCGGCGAGCAGGTCGCGCCCCGGACCCTGCATCACGACGCGGCCGGTCTGCAGCACGAACGCTTGGTCGGCGATCTGCAGCGCCTGCTGCACGTTCTGCTCGACCAGCAGGATCGTCACGCCCTGCTCGTTGAGCGTGCGCACGAGGTCGAACATGCCCTTGACCACCAGCGGCGACAGGCCCATCGACGGCTCGTCGAGCACCAGCAGCGACGGATGCGCCATGATCGCGCGCCCGATCGCCAGCATCTGCTGCTCGCCGCCGGACAGCAGCCCTGCCTTCTGCTGCTGGCGCTCGTTGAGCCGCGGAAACAGCGCGAACGCACGCTCGAGCGATGCGCGCATGCGCGCGCGCACGTGCGCCGGGTAGGCGCCAAGCTCCAGGTTCTCGAGCACGGTCATGTTGGTGAACAGGCCGCGCCCCTCGGGCACGTGGCACAGGCCGGCGGCGACGATGTCCTGCGGCGCGGCACCGCCGATCGCGCGGCCGCGGAACACAATGCGGCCGCGGCGCGGGCGCAGCAGCCCCGAGATCGCCTTCAGCAGCGTCGACTTGCCGGCGCCGTTGGCGCCGACCAGCGCGACGATCGCGCCCTCGGGCACGTCGATCGACACGCCCCACAGCGCCTGCGAGTCGCCGTAGGCCACGTCGAGGTCGCGCACCTCAAGCAACGGGTTCGCCAAGATAGGCCTCGATCACGTTGCGATCGGCGATGACACTGGCGGGCCGCCCGTCGGCAATCTTCCTGCCCTGGTCGAGCACGACGACGCGGTCGCACACGCTCATGATCGCGTCCACCTTGTGCTCGACCCACAGCACGCAGACGCCGCGTTCGTCGCGGATGCGGCGGATCACCGCGATCATCTGCTGGATCTCGACCGGGTTGAGCCCGGCCATCGGTTCGTCGAGCAGCACGATCGCCGGCTGCGTGGCCAGCGCGCGCGCGATCTCGAGCAGGCGCCGGTTCGACAGCGTCATGTGCGCGGCCTCGCGGTCGCGCTGGTCGGTGAGGCCGACCAGCGCGAGTGCATCGCGCGCCAGCGCCTCGGGCTTGCCGTGCGCGCGTGCATGGCCATACACCGCACCGACCATCACGTTCTGCAGCGCGGTCATGCGCTGGAACGTGCGCACCAGCTGGAACGTGCGCGCCACGCCGTGCCGGCAGATCCTGTCGGGCCGCAGGCCGGTGATCGGCTGGCCCTGCAGCACCACCGCGCCGGCATCGGGCCGGTAGACCGAGGTGATCACGTTGAAACAGGTCGACTTGCCGGCGCCGTTCGGGCCGATCAGCCCGACGATCTCGCGCCGGCCGACCGTGAAGCCGACGTCGGTCAGCACGCGCAGCCCGCCGAAGGCGATGCTGAGGCCCGTCACCTCGAGCACCGCATCGCCGCCGGCGCCCTCGTGTCGGCGGCCGGTTCCGGCGCTCACACCGCCATGCATACGCTCTTGAGCTCCGTGCACGACTCGACCGCGGCACGACCGAGGTCGCGCCCCATGCCCGAGCCCTTGACGCCGCCGAACGGCAGGTTGTTGTCGAGCATGTTGTGCGTGTTGACCCACACCGTGCCCGCCTTCAGCCGCGGCACCACGCGGTGCACCGCCGACAGGTTCTGCGACCACACGCTGGCCGACAGGCCGTAGGGCGTGTCGTTGGCCAGGCGAATCGCCTCGTCCTCGTCGTCGAACGGCATCACGACCGCCACCGGGCCGAACACCTCCTCGCGCACCACACGCATATCGGCGCGCACGTCGGTGAACACGGTGGGCTGGATGAAGCAGCCGCCTTCGAGCGCGCGCGCGCCGCCGGTGAGCAGCGAGGCACCGTCGTGCCGGGCGCCGTCGATGTAGCCCATCACCCGGTCGAAGTGGCGTTTGGACACCACCGGCCCCAGTTGCGCCTGCGGGTCGAAGCCGGAGCCGACCTTCAGGCCCGCCGCAGTGCGCGCCAGCGCGTCGCTCACGCGCTGCAGCAGGCTGCGGTGCACCAGCACGCGCGAGCCGGCGGTACACACCTGGCCCTGGTGGAAGAAGATGCCCATTGCCGCGCCCTGCGCGGCGGCGTCGGGGTCGGCGTCGGGCAGCACGATCAGCGGCGACTTGCCGCCCAGCTCGAGCGTGAAGCGCGTCATGCGCTCGACCGCGGCGTGGCCGATCGCGCGGCCCACCGGCGTCGAGCCGGTGAAGGTGATCTTGCCCAGGCCCGCGTGCTGCGCCAGCGCGGCGCCGGCGCCGACCCCACGGCCGCAGACCACGTTGACCACGCCGGGCGGGAAGCCGGCCTCGATCACCAGTTCGGCCAGCCGCAGCGCGGTCAGCGGTGTCTCCTCCGACGGCTTGAGCACCACGGTGCAGCCAGCGGCCAGCGCCGGTGCCACCTTCCACAGCGCGATGGCGAGCGGGAAGTTCCACGGCACGATCGCGCCGACCACGCCCACCGGCTCGCGCTGCGTGTAGGTGAAGTAGCGCGCGCCGGGCGGCACCGGAATCGAGTGCTGCAGCGTCTGGCCTTCGAGCTTGGTCGCCCAGCCGGCCATGTAGCGCACGAACTCGGCGCCCGAGCCGACATCGATCGCCCGCGCCAGTGCGTTGAGCTTGCCGCTTTGCAGCGTTTCGAGCGCACTGAGCTCGTCGGCGTGGTCGTCGATCAGCACCGACAGCCGGTACAGCAACCGCTCGCGGTCGGCCGGCCGCAGGTCCGACCACGCCGCGCCATCGAACGCGCGCTGCGCCGCGGCCACCGCGCGGTCGACGTCGGCGGCGTCGCTGTCGGGCGCCTCGGCGATCGTCATCTCGGTGGCCGGGTCGACCACCGGCAGGTAGGCGCCGCTGGCCGGCTCGCACTCCTGCCCGTCGATGAAGTTGCCGTGCCGGCGCCGCGACAGGAACCCCACGCGGGCCAGCTGGGCCATCGACAACTCGCGCGGTTTCATCGCCTGCCTCCTTGTGCGGTGGGGCGGCACTGTAGGGGCCGGGGCCGGCGCCAGCTTGCCTGCCAGCGCACCACCTGTTGCACCTGCGCGCAGCCCGGACCTGCGCATACCCTGCTTGGGTCTTGTCCGACGCCGCGCTGTCGCTCGCCAGCCGCTTGCGGCCAACCGGTGGCAGCGCATGATGATGACGCGCGACAGGCTTGGCAAGCCGCGCGCCAGCCGATGCGCCCTCGATCAACTCGATGTGCATGGTGGTCCAACGGCCGCTGGCGACAATCCCGGCGTGCCGCGGCGGTGGGGCCGCTGCGGCGTCTGCGAACAACGTCAACGAAGCGCGAGAGGCCGACGATGGGCGACATGCAGGACAAGGTATGCGTGGTCACCGGCGGGGCCGGCAGCATCGGGCTCGCATCGGCGCAGGCGCTGGTCGATGCCGGCGCCAAGGTGCTGCTGGTCGACCGCGACGCGGCGGCCACGCAGGCTGCGGCGGCGTCGCTCGGTGCCGGCGACCGGGTGGACCATGCGGCGGCCGACGTCGCCGATGCGGCGCAGACGCGCGCCTACATCGAGCAAGCGCGCGCGCGCTGGGGCGCACTCGACTTCCTGTTCTGCAACGCCGGCATCAGCGGCGCGATCAAGCCGATCGCCGAGTACCCCGAGGAGCTGTTCGACGCTGTGTGGTCGGTCAACGTGCGCGGCGTCTTCCTCGCGCTGAAGTACGGTCTGCCGGCGCTGCGCGACGGCGCCAGCGTGCTGATCAACGCCAGCGTGGTCGCGGTCACTGCCGACCCCGGCATCTGCGCCTACGCCACCTCCAAGCATGCGCTGGTGGGGCTGATGCGCGTGGCCGCCAAGGAAGTGGCATGGCGCAACATCCGCGTCAACGTGATCGCACCGGGCCCGATCGCCAACGGCTTCCAGGACGACATCGAGCGGCGGCTGTCCGGTGTGGTGGGCCGCGACGCGACGCAGATGCTCGACGGCATGATCCCGCTCGGCCGCCACGGCCGCCCGCAGGAGATCGCGCAGTTGGTGCTGTTCCTGGCCAGCGAGCGCAGCAGCTTCTGCACCGGCTCGGTGTTCATGGCCGACGGCGGCATGCACGTCTGACGCGCCGGCCGCCGGCGCCGTAGCCGCTGCCGCGCCCGCTGGTCACGGGGTTAAACTCGGCCGCCATGACGCGGATCTCCGAGCGCACCGTGCTGTTCGCCGACCTGCGCGGCAGCACGTCGCTGTACGAGACGCTCGGCAACGCCGAGGCGACTTCGGTCGTCACGCACACCGTGACGGCGATGGCGCGTACGATTCCCAAGTGCAACGGCCAGCTGATCAAGACGCTGGGCGATGGCCTGATGGCGGTGTTCGACAGCTCCGTAGGCGGCCTGCGCTCGGCCGGCCAGATGCACGACGAGCTCGAGCAGCTCGTCTCGCGCGGCAGCGAGCACGGCGCCTCGGCCGGCCTGCGCGGCCTGCGGCTGCAGGTGGCGCTGGCGCGCGGCGAGGTGGTGGAGATGAGCGGCGACTGCTTCGGCGATGCGGTGAACGTCGCGGCGCGGCTGCTCGACCATGCCGGTGACAACGAGACGCTCGTCACCGCCGGCGTGCTGAACGACCTGCCGGCCGATCAGCGTGCGCGCTTTCGCAGCCTCGACTGGATGCACCTGCGCGGCCGCGCCGAGCCGGTGCACGTGCACGTGCTCGGCCTGCGCCGCCAGGCCGACGCCGCGGCGGCGACGCAGTTCGGCGCCGTCGAGCCCACGCCCGACCCCGAGGGCATCCGCCTCGCGTGGGGCGACATGGTGCGCGTCTACGCCGCCGAGCACCTGCCGGTGGTGCTGGGCCGCAGCCCGCAGGCCACGTTTCGGCTCGACGATTCGAAGGTCTCGCGCTCGCACGCGCGCGTCGACTGGACCGGTGGCACCTTCCAGCTCACCGACATGAGCTACAACGGCACCTACGTGCGCTTCGGCGATTCCGACGAGCTGATCACGCTGCGCCGCGGCAGCTGCACGCTGCACGGCTACGGCGTGATCGGCCTCGGCGGCGCGCCGTCGGATGCCGCTTCGCCGAGCATCCGCTTCGACGTGCTGTCGATCGTCGACACCGTGCCCCACCTCACCTGAGCGGGCGTCGGCAGCGCATGCGCTTCGCTGCGGAGCCCGGCCACGCCCCCGATTCGCCGCAGCGCACCGCGGTGCTGCTGGTGAACCTCGGCACGCCCGACGCGCCGACGCCGGCGGCGGTGCGCCGCTACCTCGCGCAGTTTCTCAGCGACCCGCGCGTGGTCGAGATCCCGGCCGCGCTGTGGCGGCCGATCCTGCACGGCGTGGTGCTGCGCACGCGGCCCGCGAGGTCGGCCGCCAAGTACGCCGCCATCTGGGGCGAACAGGGCTCGCCGCTGCTTGTGTGGACGCAGCGTCAGGCCACTCGACTGCTCGGTTCGCTCGGCGAGCGCGGCCATGCCGTGCGCGTACGCGCCGCGATGCGCTACGGCAGCCCGTCGATCACCGAGTCGCTCGACGCCTTGAAGGCCGAGGGCGCCACGCGCGTGCTGGTGCTACCGCTGTACCCGCAGTACGCCGCCTCCACCACCGCCAGCGCGCTCGACGCGGTAGGTGCCTGGGTGCGCCGCGCGCGCCGCGTGCCCGAGCTGCGCGTGGTGGCCGACTTCCACGACGACGCCGGCTACATCGCCGCGCTGGCCGCCAACGTGCAGGCGCACTGGCTGCGCGAAGGCCGCGGCGGCATGCTGGTGATGAGCTTCCACGGCCTGCCGGCGCGCTCGATCGCACTCGGCGACCCGTACCACGTGCAGTGCCAGGCCACCGCGCGGCTGCTCGCCGAGCGGCTCGGCCTGCAGGCGCACGAGTTCCGCGTCACCTACCAGAGCCGCTTCGGCCGCGCGCGCTGGCTCGAGCCGTACACCGAGGCCACGCTGCGCCGGCTGGCGCGCGATGGCGTCGAGCGCGTCGACGTGGTGTGCCCGGGCTTCACCGCCGATTGCCTCGAGACGCTGGAAGAGATCGCGATCGCCGGCCGCAGCACCTTTCTCGCCGCCGGCGGCAAGACGTTTCACGCCATTGCGTGCCTGAACGACAGCCCGGCGTGGATCGATGCGCTGGCCAAGCTGGCGATCCGCCACCTGCAAGGCTGGCCGACCTCGACGCCACCGGAATCGTCATAGTCCGCCGCCGCGATCGAAGCCTTGCGAAGGCTGCGACGGCGCGGTCTGCCCGCGCTACGCGCGCGCCGCGCGCCGCAGGCGCATCAACCGCGGCAGCAGCAACACCGCGACGATCACCACCAGCAGCGCCAGCGACCCCGGCCGCTGCACGAAGACGCCCCAATGGCCCTCGCCGATCGCGAGCGCGTTGCGCATCTGCGCCTCGGCCAGCGGGCCGAGGATCATGCCGATCACCACCGGCGCGGTGGGAAAGTCGAAGCGCCGCATCACCACGCCGAGCAGGCCGATCGCATACAGCAGCACGAGGTCGAACGCCGATTGCCGCATGCCGTAGACGCCGACGGTGGCGAAGATCAGGATACCGGCATAGAGCTGCGCCTTCGGCAGCTTCAGCAGCTTGACCCACAGGCCCACCAGCGGCAGGTTGAGCACCAGCAGCATCACGTTGCCGATGTACAGCGACGCGATCAGCGCCCACACCAGCGCGGCGTTCTTGTCGAACAGCTGCGGCCCCGGCTGCAGCCCATAGTTCTGGAACGCGCCGAGCAGGATCGCGGTGGTGTTCGAGGTCGGGATGCCCAGCGTCAGCAGCGGGATCAGCGTGGCGGTGATCGCCGCGTTGTTCGCCGCCTCGGGCCCGGCGACGCCTTCGATCGCTCCCGTAGTGCCGAACTGCTCCGGATGCTTCGACAGCTTCTTCTCGGTAGCGTAGCTGAGAAACGTGGGGATCTCGCTGCCGCCGGCCGGGATGCAGCCGAACGGCACGCCGATGAACGTGGCGCGCAGCCACGCCGGCCACGAGCGGCGCCACTCCTCGCGCGTCATGTGCACCTTGCTCATCGGGTTGCGCGTCTCGACCTCGCGCCCCTGGTACAGCACCGCGTACAGCGCCTCGGCCACCGCGAACAGGCCGACCGCGATCAGCACCACCTCGAGCCCGTCCAGCAGTTCGGGCACGCCGCCGGTGTAGCGCGCCTGGCCCGAGATCTGGTCGAGCCCGACGAGACCCATCGCCAGGCCGGCGAACAGCGACGTCAGGCCGCGCAGCGTACTCTTGCCGAGCACCGAACTGACGGTGCAGAACGCCAGCACCATCAGCAGGAAGTACTCCGGCGGCCCGAGCCGCACCGCGTAGTTGGCCACCACCGGCGCGAACAGCGTGACCAGCACGGTGGCGATCGTTCCAGCGACGAACGAGCCGATCGCCGCGGTGGCCAGTGCCGCGCCGGCGCGGCCGCTCTTGGCCATCTTGTTGCCTTCGAGCGCAGTGACCATCGAGCCGGCTTCGCCCGGCGTGTTGAGCAGGATCGAGGTCGTCGAGCCGCCGTACATCGCGCCGTAGTAGATGCCGGCGAAGAAGATCATCGACGCGGTGGGGTCGACCTTCAGCGTGATCGGCAGCAGCATCGCCACCGCGGTGGCGGGCCCGATGCCCGGCAGCACGCCGACCGCGGTGCCGATCAGGCAGCCCAGCAGCGCCCACAGCAGGTGCACCGGCGTCGCCGCGATGGCGAAGCCCTGCAGCAGCTGCTGGCCGATGTCACCCATGCGCGTCGCCTAAAGCCAGCCGCTCGCAGTGAGCCCCGGCAGGCTGATCGCCAGCAGCTTGGTGAACATCCAGTACACCGGCGCGGCGATCGCGATGCCGACCGCGGCGCTCGCGATCCAGCCCTTCGCACCGAGCCGGCCGGCACCCTCGGAGGCCTTGAAGCCCTGCACCGCCAGCGCGAAGCACAGCGAGCAGCTGAGGATGAAGCCGACCGTCGTGATCAGCGCGGCGTTGAGCAGCAGCCCCGCCGACACCCAGACGAAGCCCGGCCAGTGGCCCTGCCCGGCCCCTTCGGGCGCTTCGGCCTGGCGAAAGCCGCCGCTGCGCGCCTCGTAGACGAGCCATGCGCCGCAGACCACGAGCAACACCGATACCAGCCAGGGCAGGAAGTTGGGCCCGACGCCGGAGTAGCCGGCATCCGACGGGATCGACCACGCGCCCCAGCCCATGCCGAGGCCCACCGCCAGCACGCCGGCGCCGACCGCAGCCTGCAGCGTCGCGGTGCGCGACATCGTCAGATCATGCCGGACTTGGCCATGACGGCCCGCAGGTTGGCGAAATCGTCATCGACGAATTTGCCGAACGCATCGCCCGTCAGCAGCGCCGGCGTCCAGCCGTAGCGCTCGAGGGCATCGGTCCAGCTCTTGGACTTGGTGGCCTTCAGCACGGTGTCGACCAGCGCCTTGCGCTCGGCCGCGCTGATGCCGGGGGCACCGTACACGCCGCGCCAGTTGCCGATCACCACGTCGATGCCCTGCTCCTTCAGCGTCGGCACCGCGATGCCCTTCAGCCGTTGCTCGGAGGTGACGCCGATCGGCACCATCTTGTGGCTGGCGATGTACTCGGCGAACTCGCTGTAGCCGCTGCCGCCGACCGTGACGTTGCCGCCCAGGATCGCCGCGGTCGCCTCGCCGCCGCCGCGGAAGGCGACGTAGTTGATCTTCGACGGATCGACGCCGACCGCGCGCGCGATCATCGCCGCCGCGATGTGCTCGGTCGAGCCGCGCGAGCCGCCGCCCCACTTGACGCTGCCGGGGTCCTTCTTCAACTGCTCGATCACGTCCTTCATCGACTTCAGCGGCGAGCCGGCCGGCACCACGAATACGTTGTACTCGCTGGTCAGCCGCGCCAGCGGCGTGGCGTGCTGAAGGTTCAGCGGCGACTTGCTGGTGATCAGCCCGCCGAGCATCACCGCGCCCATCACCATCAGCGCATTCGGATCGCCCTTGCTGCCGCTGAGAAACTGCGCCAGGCCCAGCGCACCGGCCGCGCCGCCCTTGTTGTCGTAGCTGACGGTCGATGCGGCGCCGGAGTCCTGCATCGCCTTGCCGAGCGCACGGCCGGTGGAGTCCCAGCCGCCGCCGGGGTTGGCCGGAATCAGCATCTTCAGGTTCGCTGCCGCACGCGCAGACAGCGGCAGGCCGCCGCACACGGCCAGTGCGGCCATCGATTGCAGGAAGTGGTCTCGGCGCATCGCGTTCTCCAGTACCGGATCGACCACCATCATCGCGCCGCGGAGCACCGCTTCGCGCCGGGCGAGCACTAGGACAAATGCTAGTTCCGACTGACCCGCCGCGGGCGCATGGATCGACAATGCAGCCTGCGATGAACAACGCGCTGCGACTCGACAAGTGGCTGTGGGCCGCACGGCTGTACAAGACTCGCACGCTGGCCGCCCATGCGGTGGCGCTGGGCCGCGTCGCGGTCAACGGGCAGGCGGCCAAGGCCTCGCGCGAGCTGCACGTCGGCGATCGCATCGGCATCCAGCAGGCCGGTTACCGCCAGGAGATCGACGTGTTGCTGCTGATCGCCCAGCGTGGCGGCGCGACACTGGCGCGGACGATGTACGCCGAGACCGCCGAGAGCGTGGCGGCGCGCGAAGCGGCGCTGCAGCGGCGCCGGCTGGCACCCGAGCCGGCCGCCGGGCTGGAGCAAGGGCGCCCCACCAAGCGAGACCGGCGCGAACTGGCGGCGTGGCAGCGCTGGAGCGCACAGGCCGATGACTGAGGACCGGCCACCTGTCGCGCGGTCGGGCTGAGCAGAATCTGAACCGCCGCCGCCGCCGATCGCGCGCTGGACCGGCGGTCTGCGGCAATTCGCACGCGACCCAGCCTTGAAATCGAAGCAACCATCCCCAGCGTGCAGAACGGAGCTATGCCATCACCACTATGACGCCGACCGAACCGCCACAGAACGGCCTGCCGAGGGAGCAGGCCGAGCCGATCACCCCCGATCCCCAGGCACCCGCCGAGCCGACTCCCGAGGCGCGCATCGCCGAGCTCGAGGCCAAGCAGGCCGAACTGTCCGATGCCTACCTGCGTGCCAAGGCCGAGGTCGAGAACACGCGCCGCCGCGGCGAAGAAGAACTCGCCAAGGCGCGCAAGTTTGCGCTCGAGGCGTTCGCCGAGAGCCTGCTGCCGGTGCGCGACAGCCTCGAAGCCGCGACCGCGATCACCGATGCCAGTGCGGCCCAGGTGCTCGAAGGCATGCACGCCACGCTGCGCCAGTTGACGCAGGCACTCGAGCGCCACCGCGTGGTCGAGATCAACCCGCCGGTGGGCACGCGGTTCGATCCCCACCAGCACCAGGCGATGACGATGCTGCCGTCGGAGCAGGAGCCGAACACCATCGTCGCGGTGCTGCAGAAGGGCTACCTGATCGCCGAGCGCGTGCTGCGGCCCGCGCTGGTCACGGTGGCAGCGCCCAGATGACAACGCCGGCACGCCGCTGCTGCCCTTGAAACAGGGCCGGTTATCCACACCTCGTTCACATCGAAATCCACACACCGCCAGGAGCCACGACAATGGGCAAGATCATCGGCATCGACCTCGGCACGACCAACTCGTGCGTGGCGATCATGGAGGGCAACACCACCCGAGTGATCGAGAACAGCGAAGGTGCGCGCACCACGCCGTCGATCATCGCGTACCAGGAGGACGGCGAAGTCCTCGTCGGTGCGTCGGCCAAGCGCCAGGCGGTGACCAACCCGAAGAACACCATCTATGCCGCCAAGCGCCTGATCGGCCGCAAGTTCACCGAGAAGGAAGTCCAGAAGGACATCGACCTGATGCCCTTCAAGATCGTGGCCGCCGACAACGGCGACGCCTGGGTCGAGGTGCGCGGCAAGAAGCTGGCGCCGCCGCAGGTCAGCGCCGAGGTGCTGCGCAAGATGAAGAAGACCGCCGAGGACTACCTCGGCGAGGAAGTGACCGAGGCGGTGATCACGGTGCCGGCGTACTTCAACGACAGCCAGCGCCAGGCCACCAAGGACGCCGGCCGCATCGCCGGCCTCGACGTCAAGCGCATCATCAACGAGCCGACCGCGGCCGCGCTGGCGTTCGGCCTCGACAAGCACGGCAAGGGTGACCGCAAGATCGCGGTGTACGACCTGGGCGGCGGCACGTTCGACATCTCGATCATCGAGATCGCCGACGTCGACGGCGAGAAGCAGTTCGAGGTGCTGTCGACCAACGGCGACACGTTCCTCGGCGGCGAGGACTTCGACCAGCGTGTGATCGACTACATCGTCGGTGAGTTCAAGAAGGAGCAAGGCGTCGACCTGACGAAGGACGTGCTCGCGCTGCAGCGGCTGAAAGAGGCCGCCGAGAAGGCCAAGATCGAACTCTCGAACAGCACGCAGACCGACATCAACCTGCCGTACGTCACGGCCGACGCGTCGGGCCCGAAGCACCTGAACATCAAGCTCACGCGCGCCAAGCTCGAGGCGCTGGTCGACGAGCTGATCGAGCGCACGATCGAGCCGTGCCGCATCGCGATCAAGGACGCCGGCGTCAAGATCGGCGAGATCAACGACGTGATCCTGGTCGGCGGCATGACGCGCATGCCGAAGGTGCAGGACAAGGTCAAGGAGTTCTTCGGGCGTGAGCCGCGCAAGGACGTCAACCCCGACGAGGCGGTGGCCGTCGGCGCCGCGGTGCAGGGCCAGGTGCTCGGCGGCGAGCGCAAGGACGTGCTGCTGCTCGACGTGACGCCGCTGTCGCTGGGCATCGAGACGCTCGGCGGCGTGATGACCAAGATGATCAAGAAGAACACCACCATCCCGACCAAGTTCGCGCAGGTGTTCTCCACCGCCGACGACAACCAGCCGGCGGTGACGATCAAGGTGTTCCAGGGCGAGCGCGAGATGGCCACCGGCAACAAGAGCCTCGGCGAGTTCAACCTCGAGGGCATTCCGCCGGCGCCGCGCGGGCTGCCGCAGATCGAGGTCACGTTCGACATCGACGCCAACGGCATCCTGCACGTCAGCGCCAAGGACAAGGGCACCGGCAAGGAGAACAAGATCACCATCAAGGCGAACTCGGGCCTGAGCGAGGCCGAGATCGAGAAGATGGTCAAGGACGCCGAGCTCAACGCCGCCGAAGACCAGAAGAAGCTCGAGATCGTGCAGGCGCGCAACGCGGCCGACGCGATGGTGCACTCGGTGAAGAAGAGCCTCGGCGAGCACGGCGACAAGCTCGACGCCGGCGAGAAGACCCAGATCGAGGCCGCGCTGAAGGACGCCGAGGAAGCCCTGAAGGGCGACGACAAGGCGCAGATCGAAGCGAAGACCGAGGCGCTGATGAAGGCCAGCCAGAAGCTCGGCGAGAAGATGTATGCCGAGGCGCAGGCCGCGGCTGGTGCCGCCGGTGCGGCCGGTGCCGCCGAAGGCGCGCAGGCCGAAGCCGCACAGGCCAAGCCGGCCGACGACAACGTGGTGGATGCGGAATTCAAGGAAGTGAAGAAGTGATGTTCCCTGGACGCCGGGCCCCGCACGGGGCCGGGCGCCTGGGGATATCTCGCCGCGTTAGAGGCCGCGCGCTGCGCGTGCGACTCGACGCGGCGGCTTCGTTTGAGGTTTGCTGAGAGTCTTCATGGCAAAACGCGACTACTACGACGTACTCGGCGTGGCGAAGAACGCCACCGACGACGACATCAAGAAGGCCTACCGCAAGCTGGCGATGAAGTACCACCCTGATCGCAACCAGGGTGACGATGCGAAGAAGGCCGAAGAGAAGTTCAAGGAGGCCAAGGAGGCCTACGAGATGCTCTCCGACGGCCAGAAGCGCGCCGCCTACGACCAGTACGGCCACGCCGGCGTCGACCCGAGCATGGCCGGCGGCTTTCGCGGCGGCCCGGGCGCCGAGGGCTTCGGCGGCTTCGCCGAGGCGTTCGGCGACATCTTCGGCGACATCTTCGGCGGCGGTGCCGCCGCCGGCGCGCGGCGCGGCGCTGGCCAGCAGGTGTACCGCGGTGCCGACCTGTCGTATGCGATGGAGATCACGCTCGAGGAGGCGGCCAACGGCAAGGACACGCAGATCCGCATCCCGAGTTGGGACACCTGCGAAACCTGCCGCGGCAGCGGCGCCAAGCCCGGCACCAGCGCGAAGACCTGCAGCACCTGCAACGGCTCGGGCACGGTGCACCTGCGCCAGGGCTTCTTCAGCATCCAGCAAACCTGCCCGCAGTGCCACGGCAGCGGCCGCGTGATTCCCGAGCCCTGCGCCACCTGCAGCGGCGCTGGCAAGGTCAAGAAGCAGAAGACGCTGGAGGTGAAGATCCCCGCCGGCATCAACGAGGGCATGCGCATCCGCTCGGTCGGCAACGGCGAGCCGGGCACCAACGGTGGCCCGGCCGGCGACCTGTACATCGAGATCCGCATCAAGCAGCACGAGATCTTCGAGCGCGACGGTGACGACCTGCACTGCACCGTGCCGGTGACGCTGACGCTGGCCGCGCTCGGCGGCGGCATCACGGTGCCCACGCTGGTTGGCAAGGCCGAGATCGAGCTGCCCGAAGGCACGCAGCACGGCAAAACCTTTCGTCTGCGCGGCAAGGGCATCAAGGGCCTGCGCTCGAGCTACCCCGGCGACCTGTACTGCCATATCACCGTCGAGACGCCGGTGCGGCTGACCGAGCATCAGCGCAAGCTGATGAAGGAGCTCGACGAGTCGCTGAAGAAGGGCGGCGAGCGCCACTCGCCGAACGCCAAGAGCTGGACCGATCGCGTGAAGGATCTGTTCAAGTAAGCTCGGCTCGCCCAGTCAGCAAGTTGGCCCCGTCGGCCGGCCCAAGCCGCCGTTTCAGCTTCGCCACACGCGCCCCTATTCGTCGAACGCCCTCCCCGATGTCCGGCAAGGCCGATTCCCTGCGCTCGGTGCTGTATGCACTGGCCGCCAACTTCGCGATCGCGCTGGCGAAATCGGCCGGTGCGGCCTACACCGGATCGTCGGCGATGCTGGCCGAAGCGATTCACTCGTTCGCCGACTGCGGCAACCAGGGCCTGCTGCTGTGGGGCATGCGGCGCACGCGCAAGCCGCCGACGCCGGAGCATCCGCTGGGCTACGGCAAGACGCTGTACTTCTGGAGCTTCATCGTCGCGCTGATGTTGTTCTCGATGGGCGGGCTGTTCTCGATCTACGAGGGCCTGCACAAGCTCGCCAGCCCCGAGCCGATGAAGGACGCCTGGGTCGCGCTCGGCATCCTCGGCTTCGGCATCGTCGCCGAGGCGTTCTCGCTGTGGGGCGCGCTGCGCGAGATCGACAAGGAGCGCGAGGGTCGCGGCTACTGGGCGTGGTTCCGCCGCTCGCGCACCAGCGAGCTGGTGGTGATCTTCGGCGAGGATCTGGCCGCGCTCGGTGGCCTGGTGCTGGCGTTCGGCTTCATCATCCTGGCGATGATCACCGGCAATCCCGGCTGGGACGCGCTCGGCTCGGTCGCGATCGGCTGCCTGCTGGTGCTGGTGGCCGTGCTGGTGGGCCGCGAGGTGGCCTCGATGCTGGTCGGCCAGAGCGCCGATCCGGCGGTCGAGGCAGCGCTGCGTGCGCATTTGCAGGCGCAGCCCGAGGTGCGCCAGGTGTTCAACCTGATCACGCAGCAGCTCGGCCCCGATGTGATGCTGGCGGTGAAGGTGGCGATGGCGCCGCAGCCGAGCGATCGCGCGCTGATCGACGCCATCAACCGCGTTGAGCGATCGCTGCACGCTGGGTTTCCGCAGTTGCGCTGGTGCTTCTTCGAGCCCGACGCGAGCGACTGAGCGCAGCCGCCCCGGTCGATCAGAACAACGACCGCTGCCCCGGCTGTGCCGAAGGCGGTCTGAACTTCGACCGATCGAGTTCGAAGTGCGTGCGGTCGAAGCCGAGCTTCGCGCTGGCCTTGTCGAAGCGTTGGCGGATCAGCTGCGCCCAGATGCCGGTGCCGGTCATCCGGCTGCCGAAGCGGGCGTCGTTGTCGCGTCCGCCGCGCAGCTCGCGCACGCGCGCCATGATGCGCGCGGCGCGCTCGGGCGCATGCTGCTGCAGCCAGTGCTGGAACAGCGGGCTCACCTCCCACGGCAGCCGCAGCACGATGCTCGAGGCCGCAAGGGCACCCGCGCCGCGCGCGGCCTCGAGAATGCGCTCGATCTCGTGAAGGTTGAGAAACGGGATCATCGGCGACACGCTGACCCCCACCGGAACGCCGGCCTTGGACAGCGTGGCAATCGTCTGCAGCCGCCGGTGCGGTGCCGCGGCGCGCGGTTCCATCGTGCGCGCGAGTTGTGGGTCGAGCGTGGTGATCGAGATGTAGACCGCGGCCAGCCCGCGCGCAGCCATCGGCGCGATCAGGTCGAGATCGCGCTCGATGCCGGCCGACTTCGTGAACAGCGTGAAGGCGTGCTCGCACTCGCTGAGCACCTCGATGATCGAGCGCGTGATCTTCAGCTTGCGTTCGACCGGCTGGTAGCAATCGGTGGCCGAGCCCAGGTTCAGCCGCAGCGGCTCGTAGCTCGGCCGGGCCAGCGTTTCGCGCAGGCGCTCGGCCGCGTTCACCTTGGCGACGATACGCGTCTCGAAATCGAGCCCGGGCGACAGGCCGAGGTAACTGTGCGTGGGCCTGGCATAGCAGTAGATACAGCCGTGCTCGCAGCCGCGATACGGGTTGACCGAGAGATCGAAGCCGATATCGGGTGAATCGTTGCCGGTGAGGATCGACTTGACGCGCTCCTCGATTACCTGGGTCTGCGGCGGCAGGCGAACCTCTTGCGCCTGCTGGTCGGGCGTGCCCCAGCCGTCGTCGAACGCCTCGCGCGTGTCGGTGCTGAATCGGTTGGCGAGTTGCCAGTTGCTGCCGCGACCCTTGTCGGGCCGCTGCGGCTGGAAGACCAGCAGCTGGGCCACCGGCGCGCGGCCGCCCTCGTGGCGTGGGGCTGCGGATCGCATACTGTAAGGATATACAGTCTCGATCCGAGCGTCAAGGTCGGCGCCGTATCGGCGGGTCGCCACGGCGCTTCGCCCGAGGCGGCCCGCCTCGGGGGCCTCAATGTTCGGGCATGTCGTCCCGCGCCAAGTTGTCGAAGCGTGTCAGTGCCTTCTGGAACGCAAGCTTCAGGTGCCCTGTGGGGCCGTTGCGCTGCTTGGCGATGATGATCTCGGCAATGCCGAGCTCCTTCGACTCCTTGTTGTAGTACTCGTCGCGGTAGATGAACATGATCACGTCGGCGTCCTGCTCGATGGCGCCGGATTCGCGCAGATCGCTCATCATCGGCCGCTTGTCGTTGCGCGTCTCCACCGAGCGGTTGAGCTGCGACAGCGCCATCACCGGGCACTGCAGCTCCTTGGCCAGCGCCTTCAGGCCGCGCGAGATCTCGCCGAGCTCGGTGGCGCGGTTCTCGTCGCTGCCAGCGCTGCCGCTCATCAGCTGCAGGTAGTCGACGACGATCAGCCCGAGCGTGCCGCCGAACTGGCGCGCCATGCGGCGCGCGCGGGCACGCAGCTCGGCCGGGTTGAGCGCCGCGGTCTCGTCGATGAATACGCTCACCTTGCCGAGCTGGTCGACCGCCTCGGTCAACCGCGTCCACTCGTCGTCGCGCAGCGCCCCGGTGCGCAGGTGCTGCTGGTCGATGCGGCCGAGGGAACCGACCATGCGCAACGCCAGCTGCGAAGCGCCCATTTCCATCGAGAACACCAGCACCGGCAGCTCCTCGCGCACCGCGACGTGCTCGGCGATGTTCAATGCGAACGCGGTCTTGCCCATGCTCGGGCGCGCCGCCAGCACGATCAGGTCGCCCTTCTGCAACCCGGCGGTGTAGCGGTCGAGGTCGAGGAACCCGGTGCGCACGCCGGTGACCTCTTCGGCGCCGTTCTCGTGCAGCTCGGTGACACGGTCGATCAGATCGACCACCAGCTTGTCGATGCCGATGAAGCCCTGCTTCGTGCGCGAGCCCTCTTCGCCGATCTGAAAGATGCGCGTCTCGGCCTCGTCGAGGATCTGGCTGACCGGTCTGCCCTGCGGGTTGAACGCCTGCGTCGCGATCTCGTCGCTGGCGCCGATCAGCTTGCGCAGCACCGCGCGCTCGCGCACGATCTCGGCGTAGCGCCGGATGTTCGCCGCGCTCGGCACGCTCTGTGCCAGTGCGTTGAGGTACGGCTGCCCGCCGCAATCGGCGGCGCGACCCAGGCTCTGCAGGTGTTCGTGCACCGTCACCACGTCGGCCGGCTTGCTGGCACCCACCAGCGCGGCGATGGCAGCGTAGATCTGCCGGTGCTCGTAGCGGTAGAAGTCGCTCTCGCCGAGCAGGTCGGCGGCGCGATCCCACGCCAGGTTGTCGAGCAGCAGGCCGCCGAGCACGCTCTGCTCGGCCTCGATCGAGTGCGGTGGCACGCGCAGCCGCGCGACCTCGTCGTCGGCAGTACCCGAGGCTTGTTGGAACACGGCGGACATGCGGGAGATGATAAGTCGATGGGCGGCAACGGCGTGTGCGCAGCCCTGTGGAAAGACGCTGCGCAAGCGGCGGACAACTCGGCCGCCGCGTCGGCGCCTCCCGAAAACAAAGGGCCGGCATTGCGCCGGCCCTTCGCAACTCGCGCTTCGCTTCGCGCCTACTCGGCCTCGGCCACCACGCGGACCGTGATGTCGACCACCACGTCGGTGTGCGGCGCCACCGACACTGCGTGGTCACCCACCGTCTTCAGCGGGCCCGACGGCAGGCGGATCTGCGCCTTCTGCACCTCGAAGCCCAGCTTCTTCAGGCCCTCGGCGATGTCGAAATTGGTCACCGAACCGAACAGCCGCCCGTCGACGCCGGCCTTCTGCTCGATGCTGATCACCTGGCCGGCGAGCTTCTCGCCCACCGTCTGCGCCGCGGCGAGCTTCTCGCTCGCGGCCCTCTCCAGTTCGGCGCGGCGCGTCTCGAACTCCTGGATCGCCGCATCGGTGGCGCGGCGTGCGCGCCGGGTCGGGATCAGGTAGTTGCGGGCGAAGCCATCCTTGACCTTCACCACGTCGCCCAGGTTGCCGAGGTTGGCGATCTTCTCCAACAGGATCACTTGCATGGCTCGAGCCTCCTCACACGCGATGCTGGTCGGAGTACGGCAGCAGCGCGAGGAAGCGCGCGCGCTTGATCGCCGTGGTCAGCTGACGCTGGTAGAACGCGCGCGTGCCGGTCAGGCGCGCCGGCGTGATCTTGCCGTTTTCGCCGATGAAGTCGCGCAGCGTGTCGACATCCTTGTAGTCGATCTCTTCTACGCCGGCCACGGTGAAGCGGCAGAAGCGCTTGCGGCGGAACAGCAGCGACTGCTGGTTGCGCTTGGGCTTGCGGTCCTTCGAGAACCGGCCTTTACCTCTGGGTGGGGGCATGGAACACCTCGCTTGAAAACTGGAAACAGGTTGGGTGATGTCGCCGCGTCAACCGAGCGACGTCACGTGAAACAACAGGCCACGACCGTTGCGCGTGCCGGCCACGAAGCCGCCGAAGGTGCCGCTGTCGCCGAGCGCCAGCGCGGCCAAAGCCTGCGTGATGGCGCCGATCGCGACGGCCCGGATCTGCAGCGACACCTTGCGCACCTGGTTGTCCTCGCTGGCTTCGGATCGATGCTCGAGCTTGAAGTCCAGCGCCGGCAGACCGGCGGGCGTGTAGCGCAACGCGCCGCGTTCGACCAATCGGGCCGACAGCAGCAGGCGGTTCATCGCTACCGGTGCCGAATGCGGCCACCGCGGCCGATCAGGCGTTGGCCTCCTGTGCGGCCTTGCGCGCCTCTTCCTTCTCGACGACCTTCATCATCACCGACGGCGTGGTCTCGGCCTTGCTCTTGGCCACCGTCAGGTGGCGCAGCACGGCGTCGTTGAAGCGGAAGCCCGACTCGAGTTCGGTCAGCACGCTCTGCTCGCATTCGATGTTCAGGCACAGGTAGTGCGCCTTCGCGAGCTTCTGGATCATGTAGGCCAGCTGGCGCCGGCCCCAGTCTTCGACCCGGTGCACCTTGCCGCCGCCGGCGGTGATCGACGTCTTGTAGCGCTCCAGCATGGCTGGAACCTGCTCGCTCTGATCCGGATGGATCAGGAGCACGATTTCATAGTGACGCATGACAGCTCCTTGTGGATTCCGGTGAAGGAAGCCGCCCCCCGGTGGCGTCGTGAAGGGATGCGGCAAGGGAAAGCCGCGGATTATAGCGGCTGGCCTGGCAGCGGCCAGCCGCTGCCGATCGCGCGCCTATCTGGCAGCGGCCAGCCGCTGCCGATCACGCGCCTATCTGGCAGCGGCCGGCCGCTGCCGATCACGCGCCTATCTGGCAGCGGCCAGCCGCTGCCAGGTGTCGACGATCGTGTCGGGGTTCAGCGACATCGAGACGATGCCCTCGGCGGCCAGCCAGTCGGCGAAGTCGGGGTGGTCGCTCGGGCCCTGGCCGCAGATGCCCACGTACTTGCCAGTGGCCCGGCAGGCGGTGATGGCACGCGAGATCATCGCGCGCACGGCCGGGTCGCGTTCGTCGAAGTCGCCCACCAGCTGCTCATGGCCCGAGTCGCGGTCGAGGCCCAAGGTCAGCTGGGTCAAGTCGTTCGAGCCGATCGACATGCCGTCGAAGTGCTCCAGGAACGTCTCGGCGAGGATGGCGTTGCTCGGCACCTCGCACATCATGATCACGCGCAGGCCGTCGCGGCCGCGCACCAAACCGCGCTCGGCCATCAGCGCGTTCACGCGCTGGGCCTGCTTCACGGTGCGCACGAACGGCACCATGATTTCGACGTTGGTCAGCCCCATCTCGTGGCGCACGCGGCGCAGCGCCTCGCACTCCATCGCGAAGGCGTCGCCGAAGTCGCCGCTGATGTAGCGCGCCGCACCGCGAAAACCCAGCATCGGGTTCTCTTCGTCGGGTTCGTAGCGCGAGCCGCCGATCAGCTTCTTGTACTCGTTGCTCTTGAAATCCGACAGCCGCACGATCACCGGCTTGGGCCAGAACGCGGCGGCGATGGTGGCCACGCCTTCCATCAGCTTGTCGACGTAGAACGCGCGCGGCGACGCGTGGCCGCGCGCCACTGACTCCACCGCCATCTTCAGCTCGGCATCGACGTTCGGGTAGTCGAGGATCGCCTTCGGGTGCACCCCGATGTTGGTGTTGATGATGAACTCGAGCCGCGCCAGTCCGACGCCGGCGTTGGGGATGCGCGCGAACTCGAACGCCAGGCCCGGGTTGCCGACGTTCATCATCAGTTTGATCGGGCAGTACGGCATCGCGCTGCGCCGGACCTCGGTGACCTCGGTCTCGAGCAGGCCCTCGTAGACGAAGCCGGTGTCGCCTTCGGCGCACGACACGGTGACCAGCGCGCCGTCGCCGAGCTTCTCGGTGGCATCGCCGCAGCCCACCACGGCCGGGATGCCGAGCTCGCGTGCGATGATCGCCGCGTGGCAGGTGCGCCCGCCGCGGTTGGTGACGATCGCGGCGGCGCGCTTCATCACCGGCTCCCAGTTGGGGTCGGTGATCTCGGTGACCAGCACGTCGCCCGGCTGCACGCGCTCCATCTCGGCCAGCGCGTGCACGACACGCACGCGCCCGGTGCCGATCTTCTGGCCAATGGCGCGGCCCTCGGCCAGCACCGTGCCGTGGCCCTTCAACTTGTAGCGGTGCTCGACCTGGGCCTGGCTCTTCACCGTCTCGGGCCGTGCCTGCAGGATGTAGAGCTTGCCGTCGCGGCCGTCGCGGCCCCACTCGATGTCCATCGGCCGGCCGTAGTGCTGCTCGATCACCAGCGCGTAGCGCGCCAGCTCGTGCACGTCGGCATCGCTGAGCGAGTAGCGGTTGCGCTGCTCGGGCGGCGTGTCGACGGTGCGCACCAGCTTGCCGCCGGCCGCCTGCGCGGGCGCGAACTCCATCCGCACCAGCTTTGAGCCGAGCGTGCGGCGGATGATGGCCTGCCTGCCGGCCTTCAGGATCGGCTTGTGCACGTAGAACTCGTCGGGGTTCACCGCACCCTGCACCACCGTTTCGCCGAGGCCGTAGCTGGCGGTGATGAAGACCACGTCGTCGAAACCCGACTCGGTGTCGATCGTGAACATCACGCCGGCGCTGCCGAGATCGGAGCGCACCATGCGCTGCACGCCGGCCGACAGCGCCACCTCGGCGTGCGCGAAGCCCTTGTGCACGCGATAGCTGATCGCGCGGTCGTTGTACAGCGACGCGAATACCTGCTTGATCCGCTGCAGCACGTCGTCGATGCCGCGCACGTTGAGGAAGGTTTCCTGCTGGCCGGCGAACGACGCGTCGGGCAGGTCTTCGGCGGTGGCCGACGAGCGCACCGCGTACGACGCCTCGGCGTCGCCGGCCGCGAGGCCGGCGAACGCCGAGCGGATCGCGTCGTCCAGCGCCGGCGGCAGGCTGGCCTCGCAGACCCAGCGCCGGATCTCGGCGCCGGCCTCGGCCAGCGCTTTCACGTCGTCGACGTTCAGCGCGGCCAACCGGGCACTGATGCGCTCGGTGAGCCCGGCGTGGCGCAGGAACTCGCGAAACGCATGGGCCGTGGTGGCGAAGCCGCCGGGCACGCGCACGCCGCTGGCCGCGAGCTGGCTGATCATCTCGCCGAGGCTGGCGTTCTTGCCGCCGACCGCCTCGACGTCGGTCATTCTCAGTTGTTCGAGCGGTACGACCAGGGCGGTCGCCAGGGACGCCGATGACATGGGAAAGCTCCGTGAAGGTGAGGAATCGGTGCGCGGACATCGACGCTGACCGGGGCGAGAGCGCGCGCAGCGGCCGCTGTGCGGTTGGAGTTCTGGCCGAGGGGGCTCATCGCAGCGTCGTCCGACGGGGATGGCGGCGATTTTACGGGTGGACCCCGAGCCTATGATGGCCGCCTGCCGCCACCCCCCATGTTCCGGGAGCCGCCCTTGTCGAACCCCACCGTGTACTTCGTCTCCGACGGCACCGGCATCACGGCCGAAACCTTCGGCAACTCGATCCTCGCGCAGTTCCCAACCCGACACCGCCACGTACGACGCCCGTTCATCGATTCGACCGACAAGGCGCGCACGGTGGTCGGCGAGATCAACGCCACCGCGCAGGCCGAGGGGCGGCGGCCGATCGTGTTCATCACGCTGGTCAACGACGAGGTGCGCGACGTGCTCACCGGCCACGGCTGCCGCGGCCTCGTGCTCGACATGTTCCGCACCTTCATCGAGCCGCTGGAGGCCGAGTTCGGCGTCAAGTCGAATCACCGCGTCGGCCGTTTCACCGAGGTGGCCAAGAGCCACGAGTACCATGAGCGTATCGAGGCGATCAACTTCTCGCTCGCGCACGACGATGGCCAGTCGTCGCGCGACCTGCTCAGCGCCGAGGTGATCCTGGTCGGCGTCAGCCGCTGCGGCAAGACGCCGACCTCGCTGTACCTGGCGATGCAGCACGGCATCAAGGCAGCCAACTACCCGCTGATTCCGGAGGATTTCGAGCGTGGCGAACTGCCTCGCTCGCTGCAGCCGCACCGCGCCAAGTGCTTCGGCTTGACGATCGACGCCGACCGGTTGGCGCAGATCCGCCACGAGCGCCGCCCGGGCAGCCGCTACGCCGCGCTCGACAGCTGCCGCAAAGAGGTGCGCGAGGCCGAGGCGATGATGCGCCGCGAGGGCATCTCGTGGCTCAGCACGACGCACAAATCGATCGAGGAGATCGCGATCACGATCCTGCGCGATATCCGGCCGGAGCGGTTGGTGTACTGAGCGCCCCCAGGGGCCGGGCTGCGCCCAGCCCGCCCCCGCGGGGGTCAAGGAAACTTGGGGCGGCCCGGCGCTTCCTTGAGAGCGCGCGCAGTCTCCCCACGCCGCGGCTTGCAAGCCGCTGCGGCTCGTGAGGCGAGCGCGAGCCCGCAGGGACTCGCGCCCGTCCACCCTCGCCCTGCGCGATATCCGGCCGGAGCGGCTGGTCTACTGTTTCACGCTCGGCGACCGATCGGCCGGCCTGCCGCGGGCGCCGAATCGGTACCGCGCCAGGAACGCGTCGAAACGCGCATCGCCACGCACACCGTCCCACGCCGGATCGGTGAGCGCATAGATGGTGTTGGAGTCGCGCGTCACCGCGGCCTCGTCGAGCAGGCCGAACACGGCGTCGTGGTCGCCGCGACGCAGTTCGATCAATGCGAGCTGGTACGGTGACACATAGAGCCCGGCGAAGCGCGCGTGCAGTCGATCGAGCGCCTGTTGCACGCCCCTGGAATCGCCGAGCTGGCCCAACGCCTGCGCGACGCCGACCAACCCGATCGGATGCTGCGGGGCCTTCGCGTCGAGGTGGCGGTAGTGTTCGAGCGCGACTTCGGCGCGGCCGGTGAACAGGCCCAGCGCGCCGAGCATGTGCAGCGCCGGCAGGTGTGTGGGCGCCAAATCGAGGATCGATTCGATCTCACGGCGCGCGTCTGCGTAGCGCCGCTGTGCCACGCGCAGCAGCGCGACCTGCCAGCGCGTGTTGAGGTAGTGTGGATCGAGCCCGCGCGCGCGTTGCAGCTCGATCTCGGCGCGCTCGAACTCGCCGGCCAGCAGCAAGTGCGCACCGTGACCCAAGTGCGCGAATGCCAGGTTGGGCGCCAGCTCGATCGCGCGCTCGAGATGCCTGCTCGCCGCGGGCCAGTCGAACCGGTAGCGGTGCAGCGTGGACCCCAGCAACGTAAGCGCCTCGGCGTTCAACGGTTCGAATTCGAGCGCGCGTTGCAATGCTTCGGTCGCATGGTCGACCCACGGCAGCGGCGACTCGTACAGCTCGGCCACCAGGTTCATCCAGGCGCGCGCGGCGCCGAGGTAGGCCGCCGCGTGTTCGCCGTCTTCGCGGATCGCTGCCTCGAAGCGCTGCACCGCCTTGCGCAGCGGCTCTTCGCCGCCTTCTCGCAAGAAGTGATAGCCGCGCTCGACCAGGTCTCTCGCGCGGCGCGAGCCGGCTTGTCGCCGATCTTCGAGGCGCTCCAGCTTGGGCACGTAGCTGCCCACCGGCAGCTCGATGCGTACCGTCGAGCCGCTGCCTTCGGTATCGTAGTAGCGCTTCAGGCGTTGGCGCAGCCGCCGCGCCTCGACGCGCACGATGGTGTCGCGCGCCGGGTCGTAGGCGCGCGCGCTGCGCTCGAACAGTTCGACCGCGAGCACCGACTCCTTCAGCGCCCGGGTGTCGCCCGCTACCGTGCGCTCGACCAGGTGGCGCAGCATGCGCTGGTGCCGCGGCGAAGGCTTGAACACGCTGCTCGCGGTGATGCGGCCGAGTTCGCGGTCGACGATCGACGACGGGATCGATGCGTCAACGACAACGCGGTCGGACGACGAAGGATTCTCCATGGCCGGGACACTGCGGTCCCGGCCAGCATAGCGGCGCTGCGCTGGCGGCACCAGCCCGCTGCCGGGGGGTAGCCGCTGGACGGTGCCCCGGTGCCGCGAGGGCCGGCATCTACTGCACCGTCAGCGTGAAGTTGACGCTGTGCGACAGCGTGCCGTCGCTGGCGGTCACCTGCACCGTGTAGGTGCCGGCGGGCGTGCCGACTGCAGGCGTCGTCCCACCGCCGGGGCTGCCCCCGCCGGGCTGGGTGCCATCGCCACCCCCGCCGCCGCCACCACAGGCGTACAGGCTCAGCGCGACGAGCGAAGCCGCAAGCTGCCAGCGGCGGCGCCGGCGTGGCGCGCCGATCGCGAGCATCACCAGCGCGGGTGCGCCCGCGAGCGTCACTGCACCGACGAACGCCGTTGCGCGCGGCGTGGTCGTGATGGTCAGCGTAGTGCTGGCCGCACCGGCGCCGACCACAACGCTCGGCGGTGCGAACGAACAGGCCGCGCCGGCCGGCAGGCCACTGCAGGCGAACGATACCGTGCCGCTGAAGCCGCCGCTCGGCTCGATCGTGAGCGTGGTGCTCGCCGCCTGGCCCGCCGCGACGCTCGCCGCCACTGCCGTCGCGACAACGCCGAAGTCGCGCGGCGGCACCGCCGCCGCGACGCTGAGCAGCAGCGTCGATCCCACGAGCATGTCGGGCTTGCCGTCGCCATTCAACTCGAGCGCGCGCGGCACGCCGCTGATCGGCAGGTGGATCGCCAGGTTCGGGCCCGGTGAGTCGGTGGGTCCAGTCGATCGCAGCGTGCCATCGCCATTGCCGAGCAGGATGCCGCTCTTGCCGGTGAACGGATCGAACACCGCCACGTCAGGCGCGCCGTCGCCATCGAAGTCGGCCACCCCGATCTGCTGCTGGCTGCTGAGATACTGGCCACTGTAGGTCTTGAGGATCGGTGCGGCGAACGTGCCGTCACCCCGACCTTTCGCAACGGCGATCTGCAGCGTCGCGCCGCTGGTGCCGCCGAGCGCGACCAGATCGAGCGCGCCGTCGCGGTCCATGTCGGCTGCCACGATCGGTGCCGGCACGCTGTCGCCGGCAAAGCGCGCGATCTGCTCGGGCCCTGCGACATCGGCCGGCGCCGCGAAGCTGCCGTCGCCGGCGCCGAGCGCGACCTGGATGCGAGAGACGAAGCCGCCGACGCTGGACGGCGTCGCCGTCTGACTCACGATCACCAAGTCGGCCCGACCGTCGGCGTTCAGGTCGTTCACCTGCTGCACCTGCGACGTCAGGTTGAACGGTGTGCTCGCCGGCCCGCTGTGAAAGATGATCGTGCGCGGCGGCTGGAAGCTGCCGTCGCCGTTGCCCAACTGCACCGCGGTGCCGACGGTGAGCGTGTCGGCGTGCAGTGCGGTCGTGCGGATGCCGTAGACGAGGTCGGCGCGGCCGTCGCCGTTCACGTCGGCAGCGAACAGGTTGCTCAGACTGAGGTCGACATCGAAGTCGCCCGCCGGCGCGAAACTGGGCGCGGGCACGAATGTCGGCGCTGCGAAAGCGCCGCTGCCGTCGCCAAGCGCGATCAGCAGGCCGGTTGAATAGAAGCCGCTCGGGGTCGGCCGTGCGATGAAATCCTTGCCGAGGAACACGAGGTCGATGCGCGCATCGCCATTCACGTCGGCCAGTGCGAAAGACTCGATCTCGCGCAGCGCGAACGATTCACCGCCGAGCGCGATCGTCGCCACCGGCAACGTGCCGCGCGCCGTGAAGCCGCCACGCCCATCGCCGACGTAGGCGCTGAACGACACGTCTGCGTTGACGCCGACCGCGTCGAGCACGCCGTCGCCGTTCAAGTCCACGAGGTTGCGCCCGGTGTGCACGAACGGCAGCGACGGCGCGCCGCGAAAACTGCCGTCGCCGTTGCCGAGCAGCGCGTAGGCCTGCGCCACGCTGAACTGGTCGCCGCCGAAGTAGCCACCGTTGCCCAGACCCACGAACAGGTCGACGTGGCCGTCGCCGTTCAGATCGGTCGCGCTGAGGTAGCCGACGCTGTCGTTCGATGCGTAGGCCCTGCCCGCACTGAATGTGCCGTCCCCGTGGCCGAGGTGCAGTCGAACGGTCGCGCCGTCGTTGACGGCGATGTCGAGTTTGCCGTCGTGGTCGAAGTCCGCGAGCGCCAGGTTCGGCCCGTTGCCCGACGTGGCGAACCCCGGCACGAAGGCGCCCGCCCCTTCGGTGAAGCGGCCGCTACCGTCGTTGAGCAGCACGAGGCCGTTCGAGCCGACGATGTCGAAACGCCCGAGGCCGCGCAGGTCGCCGGCCGCCAGCGTGACGATGGGCTGCGCGCTCAACCCGCCGCGCGGCGTGGCGACGGCGAACGACTGCGGCGCATCGAGCGTGCCGTCGCCGCGGCCGGTCAGCACCGAGACGGTCTCCTGCTGCGCGTCGTCGATCGTCGTGACCACGACGTCGACCTTGCCGTCGCCGTTGAAGTCGGCCATCACCGCAGCTTCGGCCTGGCGACCCGGTAGCGCAATGTGGCGTGCGGCGCTGACGGTGCCGTCGTGCTGGGCCAGCCACACGGCGATCGATCCGGCGGACAGATCGAGGCCGACCACGTCGGCCAGGCCGTCGCCGTTCAGGTCGCCGCCCACGACGGCGTGCACGTCCGGTTGCGCATGGTCGCGCGCAAAGGTGTGCACGGTCTGTGTAGTGGGGTCGATCGTGCCGTGGTACAGCGCTTCGCTGCCGGCCATGCGGTCGTAGCCGGCCGATGCGAACATGTCGAAGCCCTGGTTCGTGCGCCCGAGGAAGAGGCCGCGGCGCGACCCGATGCCGAGCGTGGCCTGCGCGCAGCCACCGGCGAACACGTTGGGTGTCGTCGTCAGGCCTGCCTGCACGTGCAGTTGGTTCTGGAAATCGTCGGTGCGACTGAGTACCTGGATCTCGGGGCTCGTGAAGCTCAGCGTATACGTTCCCTGGTGGTAGCGCAGCGAGCAGTCGGGCTGACGCAGCAGGGCGATCGCGCGGCCTGGCTCGGCTCTGATCAGCGTGCGGTTGCCCTCGAAGTCGGCGGTTGCGGGCGCGTCGCCAGCGGCCGCGAGCACGCGCACCCGTGCGGCATTCAGCGCACGCCGCGCGAACAGCGTGAAGCGCTCGACGCGCGCACCGAACGACAGATCGCGCCACTTCGGGTGCGCGCGGGCCTGGCGAGCGCGCTCCACGGCAATGCGCTGCTCGACCGTGTACGACGCGGCGCTGCGCGCGGCCGCATCGATCGCGCCGGGCGCCGATGCGTCGGCGCCGGCCAGCGCCAGCGGCACGGCGACCACGATGGCCGCCAAGGCCGGCCCGGCCCACTTGAAGCGCTGTCGCGGCTTGTCGACGGTGAATCCGCCCATGACTGCCCCCTTGCCGACCCCATTGCCGCTTCAGAGGATAGGTAGCCGCCGCACGCGCCGCAACACCGACCCCGTGACATGGGGGTGACAAGCGACCCGCAGCGCCGCGGGGTGCATGCAGCCGCGGGTGCGCAGCGCGCTCAGTCGCGGACGCGCCGCGCCGACTCGTACAGGCACACCGCGGCCGCCGCCGCGACGTTGAGCGACTCTTCGCCGCCAGGCTGCGGGATCGCGAGCTGCAGCGCGCAGCGCGCGAGCAACGCGCTCGACACGCCCTGGCCTTCGTGGCCGAATACCCAGGCGCACGGTCGTGGCAACGCTGCGTGAACGATCGAACGCGGCGCGTGCGGGCTGGTGGCGACCAGTGGCACGCCGAGCGCGGCGAGCGCGCTGGCGTCGACCGCCTCGACCAGCCGCAACGCGAAGTGCGCGCCCATCGCCGCGCGCACCACCTTCGGGGACCACAGTGCCGCGCAGCCTTGCAGCGCCACCACCTGCTCGACGCCGAAAGCGGCCGCGCTGCGCAGGATGCTGCCGACGTTGCCGGCGTCCTGCAGGCGGTCGAGCACCACGCTGCGGCGGCCGGCGGCTACCGGCAGCGGCCCGGGCCAGGCCACCAGCGCTGCCACCGGCGCCTTCGACGACAACGCGCCGATGCCCGACCACAGCGCGTCATCGACCACTCGCACGCGCGCGGCCGCGCCGATCAGATCGCGCAGGTCCGGGTCGTGCTCGCGCGACGCGACGACCAGCAGCTCCTGCAGCGGCTGCGCACGCGCCGCCGCCGCGCGCAGCAGATGGTCGCCCTCGAGCCAGACCTGGTCGAGCTTGCGGTACGCATCCGGCGCGGCGTTGAGCCGGCGCACGCGCACCAGCAATGCGTTGTCGCGCGACGTGATGCGGCTGCGGGTCGGGGCGGTCATCCGATACCCAGCGATTGCCGCACCGGCGCGAAGCTGCGGCGGTGCGCCGCGCAGGCGCCGTGCTCGCGCAGCGCGCGCAGGTGTTCGGGCGTGGCATAGCCCTTGTGCACGTCGAAGCCGTACTCGGGGTGGGCACGATGCAGCCGCTCCTCACACAGGCGGTCGCGGTGCACCTTGGCCAGGATCGACGCCGCCGAGATCGCCGCCACCGTGGCATCGCCCCTCACCACGGCGTCGGCCGGCACGCGCAGCACCGGCAGCTGGTTGCCGTCGACCAGCACGCGCGACGGCGTAAGCCGCAGACCCTCGACCGCGCGGCGCATCGCCAACAGCGTGGCCTGCAGGATGTTCAGCGTGTCGATCTCCTCGACAGCGGCCTCGGCGATGCACAACGCCAGCGCACGCTCGCGGATCCGGTCGAACAGCTCGGCGCGGCGCAACGGCGACAGCTGCTTCGAATCGGCGAGGCCCGGCACCGGGTGCTCGTCGTCGAGGATCACCGCCGCGGCAACCACCGGGCCGGCCAGCGGGCCGCGGCCGGCTTCGTCGACGCCGGCCAGCAGGCCGGGCCGGTGCCAGTCGAGGCCGAGTTGCTCAGCCGCCAAGAACCGTCGCGATCGCATCGGTGGCGGTGCGCGCGGTGTCGCGGCGCAGCAGGTGGTGCAGTTCGGTGAAGCGCGCAACCAGCGCGTCGGCGCGCGCCGGCTGATCGAGCCACTGCAGCACGGCCGCGGCCAGCGCCTGCGGCGTGGCCTCGTACTGCAGCAGCTCGGGTACGACGAACTCGCGGCACAGGATGTTCGGCAGGCCCACCCACGGCTGCAGGTTCATCCGCTTCATGATCTGCCACGACAGCGCGTTCATGCGGTAGGCGATCACCATCGGCCGCTTGAACAGCGCCGCCTCGAGCGTGGCGGTGCCGCTGGCGATCAAGGTCGCGTCGCACGCGGCCAGCACCTCGTGCGAGCGGCCGTCGAGCAGCACGATGCCGGCCTGCGGCGCGTGCGCAGCGACCAGCGGCTCGACCCTCGCACGCAGGCCCGGTGCCACCGGCAGCACGAAGCGCAGGTCGCGCCGCTGCTGCCGCAGCAGCCCGGCCGCCTGCAGGAACGCCGGCGCGTTGGCGTCGATCTCCGAGCGCCGGCTGCCCGGCAGGATCGCCACCACGGTATCGGACGGCGCGAGCCCGAGCACAGCGCGGCTTTCGGCGCGCGGCGGCACCAGCGGGATCGTGTCGGCCAGCGGATGGCCGACGAAGGTGGCGGCGACACCGGCGCGGCGCAGGATCTCGGGCTCGAACGGGAACAGGCACAACACGTGCTGCACGGCGCGCGCGATCAGCTGCACGCGGTTCGCGCGCCAAGCCCAGATCGACGGGCAGACGAACTGGATCGTGCGCAACCCCGCCGCGCGCAGCCGCTCGGCCAGCCCGAGGTTGAAGTCCGGCGCGTCGACGCCGATGAACGCGTCGGGTCGCTCGCACAGCAGCCGGTCGCCGAGTCGGCGCCGGATGTCGGCGATCTCGCGGTAGTGGCGCAGCACCTCGAAGTAGCCGCGCACCGCGAGCTTGTCCGACGGCCACCAGGCCTGAAGGCCCTGCCCTTGCATCTGCGGCCCGCCGATGCCGACAGTGGCGGCCTCGGGCCAGCGCGCGCGCACACCGCGCAGCAGCAGCCCTGCCAGCAGGTCGCCCGACGCCTCGCCGGCGACCAGGGCCAATCGCGGCGCGGCGGGCGACACGGCTGCTTCAGCGAACGATGCCGCGCTCGGCGCCGGCCAGGAAGCCGAGCATCAGCTCGATGTCGGCATCGCCCTCGGGCCATTCGCTCTTGCGCGCGGCGATCGCCTGGCGCGCGTCGGCCAGCGTCAGACCCTGGCGGTACAGCAGCCGGTGCAGCTGCTTGACCGCGGCGATGCGCTCGGCCGAGTAGCCGCGGCGGCGCAGGCCCTCCTGGTTGATGCCCTGCGCCTGCGCCGGGTTGCCGGCCACGGTGACGAACGGCGGCACGTCTTGTGCCAGGCGGGTCTGGAAGCCGGCCATCGCATGGGCGCCGACGCGCACGAACTGGTGCACGCCCGACAGGCCGCCGAGGAACACCCAGTCGCCCAGGTGCACGTGGCCGGCCAGTTGCACCGCGTTGGCGAGGATCAGGTGGCTGCCGAGCTGGCAGTCGTGCGCGACGTGCACGTAGGCCATGATCCAGTTGTCGTTGCCGAGCCGCGTCACGCCGGCATCCTGCACGGTGCCGGTGTTGATCGTCACGTACTCGCGGATCGTGTTGCCGTCGCCGATCTCGAGCCGCGTCGGCTCGCCGCCGTACTTCTTGTCCTGCGGTGGCCCGCCGATCGCGGCGTAGGCGAAGATGCGGTTGTCGCTGCCCAGCGTGGTGTAGCCGTCGATCGACGCATGCGCGCCGATGCGGGTGCGCGCGCCGATGCGCACGTGCGGGCCGACGATGGCATACGCGCCGACGCTCACCGTGGCGTCGAGCTCGGCGCTCGGATCGACGATGGCGGTGGCGTGGATCTGCGTCATCGAACCGGCATCACGCTCAACCGATCTTGCGCAGCGTGCACATCACCTCGGCCTCGACCACCGACTCGCCGTCGACGCTGGCACGTACCTTGAACTTGTAGATGCCGGCCTTCATGCGGTCGATCTCCGCTTCCAGGATCAACTGGTCGCCCGGCTCCACCGGCCGCTTGAAGCGCGCGCCGTCGATGCCGACGAAGTACACCACGTCCTGCGGCGTCAGCGACTCGCCCAGCGACTCGAACGCCAGCAGCGCCGCGGTCTGCGCCAGCGCCTCGAGCGTCAGCACGCCGGGCATCACCGGCCGGTTCGGGAAATGGCCACCGAAGAACGGCTCGTTGATGGTCACGTTCTTCAGCGCCTTGATGCGCCGATGCGCCTCGAACTCGAGCACCCGGTCAACGAGCAGGAACGGGTAGCGGTGCGGCAGCCGCGACAGGATGCGGTGGATGTCCATCGTCGTGCTCATTCGTGAACTCCCCGCCTGGCGCGCCGCACGGCGCGTCTCACGGCTTCTTCTCCAGAGCGCGCACGCGGTCGCGCAGTGCATGCAGCTGGCGCACGGTGGCTGCGTTCTTCTCCCACGACGCATTGTCGTCGAACGGGAAGTGCCCGCTGTAGTGCCCCGGCCGGCGGATCGAGCGCGTGACGAAGGTGCAGGCGCTGATCTGCACGTGATCGGCGATCTCGATGTGGCCGAGAATGTTGGCCGCGCCGCCGATCATGCAATGCCGCCCGATGCGCGCGGAGCCGGCGATGCCGGTGTTGGCCGCGATCGCGGTGTGGGCGCCGATGCGCACGTTGTGCGCCACCTGGATCAGGTTGTCGAGCTTGACGCCATCTTCGATCACCGTGTCGTCGAGCGCACCGCGGTCGATGCAGGTGTTGGCGCCGATCTCGACGTCATCGCCGATCGTCACCGCACCGAGCTGCTCGATCTTCTGCCAGCGGCCGTCCACCGGAGCGAAGCCGAAGCCGTCGCCGCCGATCACCACCCCCGGCTGCACCACGCCGCGCGCGCCGATGCGGCAACGCGCACCGAGCACGACGCGCTCGGCCAGCCGCGTGCGGGCACCGACGCTGGCGCGCGCGCCGAGCGTGCAGTGCGCGCCGATCACCGCATGCGCCTCGACACGCGCGTGCGCGCCGACCACCACCAGCGGACCGATCGAGGCACTGGCATCGACTTGCGCGGTGGGGTCGACCACCGCGGTCGCGTGCACGCCGGCCGGTGCGGCCGGCTCGGTGCGCTGCCGCCACCATTGCGACAGACGCGCGTAGTACAGGTAGGGGTCGTCGGTGAGCAACGTCGCACCGCGCGCCAGCGCGGCCTCGCGCTGCGCCGGCGCGACGATCACGCAGGCAGCGCGGCAGCCGGCCAGCTTGCCGGCCAAGTTGGCTTGCGCCAGGAACGCGATCGCGTACTCGTCGGCCTGTTCGAGCGCCGCGATGCGCTCGATCGGCATGGCCGGGTCGCCGTGCAGTTCGCCGCCGAGCGCGGCCGCGATGTCACCGAGTCGAACCGGGGCCACGGGGCCGCAGCGCCGGCCGCGTCAGCGCGCCGGCGGCGCCGCGTTGTTGAGCGCCTTGATCACCTTGTCGGTGATGTCCACTCGAGGGCCCGCGAACACGACCTCCTGCAGGATCAAGTCGTACTTGTCGCTGTCGAAGATCTGCTTGATCACCCGGTTGGCGCGCTCCACCACCGCGGCCAGCTCCTCGTTCTTGCGCTGGTTCAGGTCTTCCTGGAACTCGCGGCGCCGGCGCTGCAGGTCGCGATCTTGTTCGACCAGCTCGCGCTGGCGGCGGGTGCGCTCGCTCTCGCTCAGCGTCGGGGCTTCCTTCTCGAGCCTATCGGCCGCCGCCTTCAGGCGCTGGCCCTGCTCGTTCAGATCCTTCTCGCGCTTGCCGAACTCGCCCTCCAGCTTGGCCTGAGCCGCCTTGGCCGGGTTTGCCTCGCGCAGCACCCGCTCGCTGTTGACGTAGCCGATCTTCAGCTCCTGGGCCGACGCCAAGCCGGACAGCAGCCCCGCTGCGACCACGGCGGTCGCGAGCCCGGTGCGCATGAGGTGGTTCATCAGAACGCGGTCCCGATCTGGAATTGGAATCTTTGGATTCTATCCGTCGGCTTGCTGCGCAGCGGCCGGCCGATGCTGAGCTTCAGCGGGCCGACCGGCGAGACCCACGACAGGCCGACACCGGCCGACGAACGCAGGTCGCCGGCGCGCATCGGCTCGTTCTCGCTCCAGACGTTGCCGGCGTCGACGAACGCGAACAACCGCAGCGACTTGTCGTTGCCGGTGCCGGGGACGGGCACGTAGAGCTCGGTGTTGAGATTCAGCTTCTTGGCGCCGCCGATGTAGGCGCCGGTGGGGTCGATCACGCCCAGCGAGTTCTGCTCGAACACCCGCACCGAACCGAGGCCACCGCCGTAGAAGTTCTTGAACACCGGGTACGGCCGGCTGCCGAGGCCCTTGCCGAGGCCGAGCTCGGCGTTGAAGCCGATCGAGAACTTGGTGCCCAGCGGCACGTACTGCTGGAACTGGAAATTCGAGCGCAGGTAGCGCACGTCGCCGATGCCCGAGTACTCGAAGTTCACGCGTTGGTAGCGCCCGGTGGTCGGCGCGATCACGCTGTCGCGCTCGTCGCGCGCCCAGCCGATCGTCAGCGGGAAGGCGTTGCTGTTCGGCCCGTAGAGGTCGCGGTAGATGAAGTAGGCATTCGGCAGCGACGTGGCGGCCTTGATCTCGGTGCGCTCGGCGCCGACGCCGAAGAAGACCGTGTCGACCTCGGAGAACGGCACGCCGAAGCGGATCGCACCACCCGGTGTCACCAACTGGTACTGGTCGCCCAGGCTGTTGTACGGGCGCGAGGTGCGGTAGTAGAGGTCGATCGCGCGCGACACTCCGTCCAGCGTGAAGTACGGGTCGACCGTGCTGATCATCAGCGCGCGCTGATAGCGGCTGGTGTTGACGTCGAGCCCCACGTAGTTGCCCGAGCCGAAGATGTTGTCCTGCCGGATCGACGCCGACAGTGCCAGCTTCTCGGTGCTGGAGAACGACACGCCGAGCGAGAGGTTGCCGGTGGGCCGCTCGGTGACGTTGACGGTGAGGTCGACCTGGTCGGGCGAGCCGGGCACCTCGTTGGTGTCGACGCTCACCTCCTTGAAGTAGCCCAGCCGCTCGACGCGGTCGCGTGAGAGCTTGATCTTCTGCCCGTCATACCACGACGATTCGAACTGGCGGAACTCGCGGCGGATCACCTCGTCGCGCGTGCGCGTGTTGCCCGAGACGTCGACGCGGCGCACGTATACCCGGCGCTGCGGCTCGGCGTGCAGCGTGATCGCCACCTGCGCGGTGGTGCGGTCGATCTGCGGCGCGGCGTCGACGCGCGCGAACGCGTAGCCGTAGATGCCGAAGCGGTCGGTGAACGCCTTGGTCGTGTCGGTGACGTCGAGCGCGCGGTACGGCTGCCCGGGCTTGATCGACACCAGATCGCGAAACTCGGCGTCCTTGCCGAGGTAGTTGCCTTCCAGCTTCACCGAGGTCACCACATAGGGCTGGCCCTCGTTGACGGTGATCGTGATCGTGATGTCCTGCTTGTCCGGCGAGATCGTGACCTGCGTCGACTCGACGGCGAACTCGAGGTAGCCGCGGTTCAGGTAGTACGAGCGGATCGTCTCCAGGTCGGCATTGAGCTTGGCGCGCGAATAGCGGTCGTTCTTGGTGTACCAGGTCAGCCAGCCGCTGGTGGTGAGATCCATCAGCCCGAGCAGCGTGCTCTCCGAGAACGCCCGGCTGCCGAGCACGCGGATCTCGGCGATGCGCGCGGCGTCGCCCTCGGTCATCGTGAAGGTCACGTTGACGCGGTTGCGCTGCACCGGCGTGACGGTGGTGACGACCTCGGCGCCGTACAGGCTGCGCGACAGGTACTGGCGCTTGATCTCCTGCTCGGCGCGGTCGATCAGCGCCTTGTCGAACGGCAGGCCCTCGCCGATGCCGGCGTCCTTCAGCGACTTCAGCAGCTGGTCCTTGTCGAATTCCTTCAGCCCCACGAAGGTGACCGACTGCACCACCGGCCGCTCCTCGACGATGACGACGACCACCTGGCCCTCGATGTCGATGCGCACGTCCTTGAACAGCCCGGTCGCGAACAGCGAGCGCAGCGCCGACGCGGCCTTGTCGTCGTTGTAGGTGTCGCCGATGCGAAACGGCAGCGCAGCGAACACCGTGCCGGCGTCGGTGCGCGACAGACCCTCGACCCGGATGTCCTTGACGACGAACGGCTCGACCGCGCGCGCGGGGCCCGCGGCCGTACACGCCAGCACCGCCGCCACGGCCGCCAGCGGGCGCAGCGGATTCACCTCGAACGAAACCAGCATGCTATGGTTGCAACGGGAGCAAGGGGAGTCGGGACACGCCGCTACTGCAAACCCAGCAGGCGGGCCACGTCGTTGTAGAGCGCCACCGACATCACCAGCAGCAGGATCGCGACGCCGCCGCGCTGCAGCCGCGCGAGCCAGAGGTCGGACACCGGGCGGCCGGTGATGGCCTCGAAAACATAATACATGAGGTGCCCGCCATCGAGCATCGGCAACGGAATCAGGTTGAGCACGCCGATGCTCAGGCTCACCACCGCGAGAAAGCCGATGAAGCTCACCAGTCCCTGCTGCGCCGATTGGCCGGCGGCATCGGCGATCGTCAGCGGGCCGCTCAGGTTGCGCACCGAGGCCTCGCCTACCAGGATGCGGCCGAGCATCTTCACGCTCAGCACCGACATGTCCCAGGTGCGCTGCACGCCTTTCCACAAACCATCGAACGGGCCGTAGCGCACCGTCACGCGCTGCGGCACGCTGCCCACGTAGGCGTCGATGCGGCCGAACGTGCGCCCGGCCTCGTTGACCACGCGTGGCGTCACCGTGACGTCGGCCGCGCGGCCGGCGCGCTGCACCTGCCACGCCATCGCCACGCCGTGGCCTTCGCGCACCGCGCCGCGGATGCGATCGAACACCTGCTGCGCGTCGGTGATCGGCTGGCCGTCGATGCGCACGATGCGGTCGCCGGCGTGCAGGCCAGCGGCGGCGGCCGGACCGCCGGCGCGCACCTCGCCCATCAGCGGCTCGCGGAACGCACCGGGCAGGCCGATGCGGCGGATCGCCTCGGCGTCGATCTCACGCAGTTCGAGCCGGTCGAGCGCGAGTGCCACCTGCCGCGTGCCGTGGCCCTGCGTGTCGCTGACCGAGAGCTCCATCGCCTGCCGATTCAGCGCATGGCGCACGACTTGCCAGTTCAGCTCGTTCAACGACGCCAGCTCGCTCCAGCTGCCGTCGCCATCGGACCAGGCGCGCACCCAGTCGCCGGCATGCAGCCCGGCATGCTCGAACGCGCTGCCCGCCGGCGGCGTGCCGAGCACCGCCTTCGGCTCCTCGATGCCGATCCAGTGCGCCGAGGCATACAGCAGCACGGCCAGCAGCAGGTTGGCCAGCGGGCCGGCGGCGACGATCGCCGTGCGCTTGCGCAGCGGCTGCCGGTTGAAAGCGCGGTGCAGTTCGTTCGGCGCCACCGGCGCCTCGCGCTCGTCGAGCATGCGCACGTAGCCGCCGAGCGGCAGCGCGGCGACGATAAACTCGGTCTCGCCGCGCTGGCGGCGCCACAGCGTGCGGCCGAAGCCGATCGAGAAGCGCAGCACCTTGACGCCGCACGCCACCGCGACGCGGTAGTGGCCGTACTCATGCACGACGATCAGCAGCCCGAGCGTGACGACAAACGCCAGCACGGTGGTCATGTCGCCCTCGCCTTGACCTGCCGCCGCGCGACCGCACGCGCGCGCTCGTCGAGCGCCAGCAGATCGTCGAGCGTGTCCTGCGCGCCGAAGCTGCCGGCCAGTTCGTCGAGCGTGCACGCATTGATCGCATGGATCGCCGGGAAGGCGATCGTGCCGTCGAGGAACGCCGCCACCGCCACCTCGTTGGCAGCATTGAGCACGTTGGTCGCGCCCGGCTCGGCACGCAGGCAGTCGTAGGCCAGGCCGAGGCCGGGAAAGCGCTGCAGATCGGCCGCGGCGAAGGTCAGCCCGGCGAGTGCGGAGAAGTCGAGCGGCGGCGCGCCCGACTCGATGCGCTCGGGCCAGGCCAGCCCGCAAGCGATCGGCACCTTCATGTCGGGCGTGCCGAGCTGCGCCAGCACGGAATGGTCGCGGCACACCACCATCGAGTGCACGATGCTTTGCGGGTGGATCACGACGCGGATCTGCTCGGGCGCCAGCGCGAACAGCCAGCGCGCCTCGATCACCTCGAGCGCCTTGTTCATCATGGTCGCCGAATCGACCGAGATCTTGCGCCCCATCACCCAGTTGGGATGCGCGCAGGCCTCGTCGGGCGTCACGGCGTCGAGCGTGGTCGGGTCGCGTTCGCGGAACGGTCCGCCCGACGCGGTGAGCACGATGTGATCGATGCGCCGCGACCAGCTGTTGCGATCGTCGGGCAGGCACTGGAAGATCGCCGAGTGCTCGCTGTCGATCGGCAGCAGCGCGGCGCCACCGTCGCGCACCGCGCGCATGAAGAGTGCGCCGCCGACGACCAGCGCCTCCTTGTTGGCCAGCAGCAGCCGCTTGCCGGCGCGCGCCGCGGCCAGACACGGCGCCAGCCCGGCGGCGCCGACGATCGCCGCCATCACGCAGTCGACCTCGGGATGCGCGGCCAGCTCGGTCAACCGCACCGTGCCGTACACGACCTCGGTCGCCACGCCGGCCTCGCGCAGCACCGCCGCCAGCGCGCGCGCCTGCGCCGCCGTGTCGACCGCCGCAAAGCGCGGCCGCCAGCGCACGCACAACGCCGCCAGCTCGTCGACGCGCTGCCGTGCCGTCAGCGCGAACACCTCGAAGCGCGCCGGGTGGCGCGCGATCACGTCGAGCGTGCTCATGCCCACCGAGCCGGTGGCGCCGAGGATGCACACGCGTTGCGGTCGCTCCATCGCGCGATTGTCGGTCACGGCCCGCCCCCGCACCACCGCGTCCTCACCCGGCTCACCACGTGGTCAGCGCCAGCGCGCACGGCAGCACCGGCAGCAGCGCGTCGATGCGGTCGAGCACGCCGCCGTGGCCGGGTAGCAGCGCGCTCGAATCCTTGGCGCCCACGGCACGCTTGATCAGCGATTCGAACAGATCGCCGACCACACTGATGCCCGCCAGCGCGAGCACGCCCAGCAGCATCGGCAGCACGCCGAAGCGCTGGTTCAACAGGCTGAACACGCTGGCCGAATCGGCGGCCATGCGGCCGTCGAGCCAGAGCCAGAACACGGCCAGCACCAGCACGCCGAGCAGGCCACTGGCCACGCCTTCCCAGCTCTTGCCGGGGCTGATCGACGGCGCCAGCCTGTGGCGGCCGAACGCGCGGCCGCCGAAATAGGCCGCGATGTCGGCCATCCAGACGATGCACAGCACCGACAGCAGGTAGTTCACGCCGACGATGCGCGCTTGCGCCAGTGCCCACCAGCCCACCCCCAGCAGCAGCAGACCGAGCGCGATGCGCAGCGCTCGCGGCAAGGCCGGCCAGGCCTGCGGGCCGCCGCGCAGCGCCCACGCACCGCCCACCACCCAGGCGGCGGCGGCCATGCGCCAGACCGCGGCATGCTCGGCCGCCGGTCGCGCCGACCAGGCGAGCGCGATTCCCGCTGCGGCCAGCAGCGCCGCGCACGCCAGCGCGGCGGCGCCGGGCACGCCATTGAGTCGCGCCCACTCCCAGGCAGCCGCGCTGAGCAGCACCAGCGTCAGCAACACGAACGGCCAATGGTTGGCGATCCACAGTGTCGGCAACAGCAACGCCAGCAGCACCAAGGCCGTGATCACCCGGGTGCGCAGCATCGCGCTAGCCGCCGCCGACCGGCTGCGCGGCCGCAGCGCGCACGTCGCCGAAGCGGCGCTCGCGGCCGGCGAACGCCGCCAGCGCGGCATCGAGCTGCGCCTCGTCGAAATCGGGCCACAGGCAATCGGTGAAGTACAGCTCGGCGTAGGCGATCTGCCAGAGCAGGAAGTTGCTGATGCGCACCTCACCGCCGGTGCGGATGAACAGGTCGGGGTCCGGCGCATACGACAGCGCCGTCAGCGACGACAGCATCGCCTCGTCGATGTGCTCGGCGGCCACGCCCTCGCGCACCGCGCGGCGGCAGGCCTGCACCACGTCCCAGCGGCCACCGTAGTTGAACGCCACCGACAGCGTGATGCGCGTGTTGTGCGCCGTGGTGCGCTCGGCCTCGTCCCAGGCCGCGCGCACCTTGTCGTTGACCGCGCTACGGTCGCCGACGATGCGGATGCGCACGCCCTTCTCGGCCAGCTTGCGCAGGTACTTCGACACCGCCACCAGCACGAGGCCGAGCAGGCCGGAGATCTCTTCCTCGGGGCGCTTCCAGTTCTCCGACGAGAACGCGAACACCGTGAGGTACTCGACGCCACGGTCGGAGCACGCCTGCACGCAGCGCACCAGCGCGTCTACGCCCTGCTTGTGGCCGAAGAAGCGCGGCATGAAGCGCTTCTTGGCCCAGCGCCCGTTGCCATCCATCACGATGGCGACGTGGCGCGGAACGAGCTTCGGGTCGCGCTGCAAGGCGGGGCCGGGGTCGCGTGGCTGCTGCGGCGGGCGGCTTCAGACCGCCATCACTTCCGCTTCTTTTGCGTGCACCAGCTTGTCGATCTCGGCCACCGTGCGGTCGGTGAGCTTCTGCACGTCGTCCTGCGCGCGGCGCTCTTCGTCTTCGGCCACCTGCTTGTCCTTCAGCATCTTCTTCAGGTGCTCGTTGGCGTCGCGCCGCAGGTTGCGCACCGCCACCTTGGTCTCTTCGCCAGCGTGGCGCACCACCTTGGTCAGCTCCTTGCGGCGCTCTTCGGTCAGCGGGGGCATCGGCACGCGCAGCAAGTCGCCCTGTGCAGCCGGGTTCAGCCCGAGATCGCTCTCGCGGATGGCCTTCTCGATCTTGGCGCCCATGCCCTTCTCCCACGGCTGCACGCCGATCGTGCGCGCGTCGAGCAGCGACAGGTTGGCCACCTGGCTGATCGGCACCATCGAGCCGTAGTAGTCGACATGCACCTGATCGAGGATACCCGGATGGGCACGGCCGGTGCGGATCTTCTGCAACTCGTGCTTCAGCGCCTCGATCGACTTCGCCATCTTCGCCTCGGCGTTCTTCTTGATCTCGACAACAGTGGTGGCCATGGTCGTCGTCTCCTACACGTGCACCAGCGTGCCCTCGTCGTCGCCTTGCACCACGCGCTTGAGCGCGCCGGGCTTGACGATCGAGAACACCTTGATCGGCAGCTTCTGGTCGCGGCACAGCGCGAATGCGGTGGCGTCCATCACCTGCAGGTTGCGCGCGATCGCGTCGTCGAAGCTGATCGACGCGAAGCGCTTCGCGGATGGATCCTTCTTCGGGTCGGCGCTGTAGACGCCGTCGACCTTGGTGGCCTTCAGCACCACCTCGGCGCCGATCTCGGCGCCGCGCAGCGCGGCGGCGGTGTCGGTGGTGAAGAACGGGTTGCCGGTGCCGGCGGCGAACACCACCACCTTGCCTTCCTCGAGGTACTGCAGCGCCTTCGGCCGCACATAGGGCTCGACCACCTGCTCGATGCTGATGGCCGACATCACGCGCGCCGTCATGCCGGCCTGGCGCATCGTGTCGGCCAGCGCCAGCGAGTTCATCACCGTGGCCAGCATGCCCATGTAGTCGGCGGTGGCGCGGTCCATGCCGACCGAGCCACCGGCCACGCCGCGAAAGATGTTGCCGCCACCGATCACCACCGCCAGCTCGACGCCGAGATCGGTGACCTCCTTCACGTCGCGCACCATGCGCGCGATGGTGGCGGGGTTGATGCCGTAGGCGTCGTCGCCCATCAGGGCCTCGCCGGACAGCTTCAGCAGGATTCGTTTGTAGGCCGGCATCCGGCGGTTCTCCCTGGCCGCTTGTCGGGCCAGGGCGAAGTTTACGCGGCGGCGCGGGCGCCGCCGCCGCAACGGCACCGGGATCAGCGGCCCTGGGCCGCCGCCACCTGTGCCGCCACCTCGGCCGCGAAATCGTCAGCGCGCTTCTCGATGCCCTGGCCGACGACGAACAGCGTGAACGCGTGCACCTGTGTGTTCGCGGCCTTCAGCATCTGCTCGACCGTCTGCTTGTCGTTCTTCACGAACGCCTGGTTGGCCAGCGACACTTCCTTCAGGTACTTCTGCACCGCGCCCTCGACCATCCGGGCGACGATCTCGGGCGGCTTGCCCGACTCGGCGGCCTTCTCGGTGGCGATCCTGCGCTCGGTGGCCACCAGGTCGGCCGGCACGTCGGCCGCCGACAGCGCCACCGGTTTCATCGCCGCCACGTGCATCGCCACGTCCTTGGCCGCGACCTCGCTGCCGTCGTACTGCACCAGCACGCCGATGCGGGTGCCGTGCAGGTAGTGCGCGATCGCGCCGCGGCCGCTGTAGCGCTGGAAGCGGCGGATCGACATGTTCTCGCCGATCTTGCCGACCAGGCCCTTGCGCACGTCTTCCACCGTCGGTCCGAAGCCGTCTTGCGACAGCGGCAGCGTCGACAGCGCGGCGACGTCGGCCGGGCTCTTCTCGACCACCAGCTTCGCACAGGCATTGGCGAACGCCAGGAAGGCATCGTTCTTCGAGACGAAGTCGGTCTCGCAGTTGATCTCCACCAGCGCCGCAGTGTCGCCTAGCACGGCCGCGGCGACCACGCCCTCGGCCGCGATGCGCGACGCCGCCTTGCCGGCCTTGTTGCCGAGCTTGACGCGCAGGATCTCTTCCGCACGCGCCATGTCGCCATCGGCCTCGGTGAGCGCCTTCTTGCACTCCATCATCGGCGCGTCGGTCTTCGCGCGCAGCTCGCCGACCATGCTTGCGGTGATTGCAGCCATACGAACTCCAAACAGTCTGGTGTTCCGCCGGCCGAGCGGCCGGCTTCGTCTTCATGCTGGAGCCCCCTCGCGGAGGGGGCTGGGGGGAGCGGTGGGTTCACCGCCGACGGCGGTGACCGAAGTGGCGCGCTACGATCCTTCGTTCACTTCGACGAACTCATCCCCGCCCGAAGCGGCCTGCGCCACTTCGGTCACCGCCTGAGCTTTTCCTTCGAGCACCGCGTCGGCCACCGATCGCGCATACAGCGCCACCGCCTTGGCCGAGTCGTCGTTGCCGGGAATCACGTAGTCGATGCCTTCGGGCGAGTGGTTGGTGTCGACCACGCCGATCAGCGGGATGCCGAGCTTCTTGGCTTCGGCCACCGCGATCTTGTGGTAGCCGACGTCGATCACGAACATCGCGTCGGGCAGCGCGGTCATGTCCTGGATGCCGCCGATGTCCTTCTCGAGCTTGGCCAGCTCGCGTTCGAACATCAGGCCTTCCTTCTTGCTCATCTGCTCCATGCCGGCCTCTTTCTGCGCCTGCATCTCCTTGAGCTTCTTCAGCGAGGCCTTCACGGTCTTGAAATTGGTGAGCATGCCGCCGAGCCAGCGCTGGTCGACATACGGCATGCCGCAGCGCTGCGCCTCCTGCGCGATCACCTCGCGCGCCTGGCGCTTGGTGCCCACCATCAGGATCGAGCCGCGCTTGGCGCTGAGCTTGCGCACGAACTTCATCGCCTCTTCGTACGCCGGCAGCGTGCGCTCGAGGTTGATGATGTGGATCTTGTTGCGATGGCCGTAGATGTACGGCGCCATCTTCGGGTTCCAGAAGCGCGTCTGGTGTCCGAAATGGACGCCGGCTTCCAGCATTTCACGCATCGTCGTGGACATGAACGCTCCAAAGGTTGGGTCTAGAATCCGGCGCGAATCGCCCGGCAGCTCGAGGGTTGTGCTGCCCGGCGACACCTTCTGGGGGCCGGTTCGGGATTGATCGACCGCGGGGTCTGCTCCGGCCGAGCCGCTACGAAGAACCGCAGCGCCAGCCTGGCCCTTCAGTCGAAGCCGAGCATTGTAGCAGCCATGCCCTCACCGAGCCTCCATGCCCACCGCGCCGCCGTGCTCGGCGGCGCCTCGATCGAAGCGGCACTCGAGCACGCGCTGGCCGTCGCCAACGGGCCCTCGTGCCGGCATGTGCACCTGCGATTGTTCGAGCCGTCGGCACGCGCCAGCGCGGTGGCCCTGCAGGGGCAGCACAAGGCCGGCGTACCGCTCGGCGTGCTGGCCGGCGCACCGGTCTCGGTGAAGGATCTGTACGACGTGGCTGGCTTTCCGACCACTGCGGCGTCGGCCACGCTGCGCGACGCATCGCCGGCAGCGGTCGACAGCCCGGCGGTGGCCCGCGTGCGCGCCGCCGGCGGCGTGCTGACCGGCCACACCAACATGAGCGAGTTCGCGTTCTCGGGCGTCGGCATCAATCCGCACCTGGGCACGCCGGTGAACCCGGTCACGCTGGCCATCGATGGCAAGGCGCGCGCGCCCGGCGGCTCGACCTCGGGCGGCGCGGTGTCGGTCGCCACCGGCGCGGCGCTGGCGGCGCTCGGCTCCGACACCGGCGGATCGATTCGCATCCCGGCCGCGCTGCACGGACTGGTGGGGTTCAAGAACACGCAGCGGCTTACGCCGCTGGCCGGCACCGTGCCGTTGTCAACCACGCTCGACACCGTCTGCGCGATCACCACCGACGTACGCGATGCGATCACGATGCACGAGGTACTCGCGCAACGCACGGTGGCGATCGTGCCGCGGCCGCTGGCCGGCTTGCGCCTGGCCGTGCCACAGACGCTGATGCTCGATGCGCTCGACGCCACCGTGGCGGCCGCGTTCGAGCGCGCGCTGCGCCAGCTGCGCGCCGCCGGCGCGCGCATCGAAGAGCTGGTGCTGCCCGAGCTGAACGAGTTGGCGGCGATCAACGCCAGCGGCGGCTTCTCGGCGGCCGAGAGCTGGGCGTGGCACCGCCAGCGCATGGCGCAGCACGGCGCCGGCTACGACCCGCGCGTGGCGCTGCGCATCCGTCGCGGCGAGACGATGGGCGCGGCCGACTATGTCGATCTGCTGGCCGCGCGGCGCGACTGGATCGCCCGCGTCGAGCGCGCGATGCACGGCTTCGACGCGATGCTGTCGCCGACCGTGACGATCGTCGCGCCCGAGATCGCGCCGCTGGTGGCCAGCGACGACGCGTTCTTCGCTGCCAACGCCGCGTTGCTGCGCAACACCGCGGTGGTGAACTTCCTCGACGGTTGCGCCCTCTCGCTGCCGTGCCACCGCCGCGGGGAGATGCCGGTCGGGCTGATGGTGTGGGCCGGCGCACTGGCCGATGACCGCGTGCTGGGCATCGCGCTGGCGATCGAAGCGGCGCTGGCGGCTGCGGGCGGCTGATGCACATGCCCGCGATCGACGCTGGCAGGAGCGCTCGCTGATGCGCGTCGCCGCGGTCGGCGCCGGCAGGGGTGGGCGCTGATGCGCGTCGCCGTGATCGGCGCCGGCATCGTGGGCGTCACCACCGCCTACGAACTGGCCGTCGACGGCCACGAGGTCACGGTGTTCGAGCGCCAGGCCAGCGTGGCGGCGGAGACGAGCTTCGCCAACGCCGGTGTCGTCGCACCGGGCTACGTCACGCCGTGGGCCGCGCCGGGCATGCCGGCCAAGGTGTGGCGACAGATGTTCGGCGAGCATGCGGCCGTGCGCATGGTGCGGCCGTTCTCGCCGGCGCTGATGCGCTGGGTGTGGCGCTGGTGGCGAGCCTGCCGCCCGAGCGTGTACCAGGCGAACCGCAGCCGCATGATCCGGCTGGCGCGCTACAGCCTCGAGCGCATGCACCTGCTGACCGGCAACTGGAACCTCGACTACGAGCAGGCGCGCGGCCTGACGGTGCTGCTGCGCACGCCGCGCGACCTGCGGCTGGCGCACGGCGGCGTCAAGCTGCTGGCCGAGTTGGGCGTGAACTGCCATGTGATCGACGCCGCGCGGGCGCGTCAGCTCGAACCGGGCCTGAACCCCGACGCACCACTGCACGCCGCGCTGCACCTGCCCGACGAGGAGGTCGGCAACTGCCGCCAGTTCGCCCACCTGCTGAAGCAGTTTGCGCAACGCCACGGTGCGCTGTTTCGCTTTCATCGCGAAGTCGAGCGCATCGAGGCAGGTGAGCAGCCGCTGGTGCGGCACCGGGCGCTGTCGCGCTTCGACACCGAGCAGCTCAGCGGCGCCGAACACCCGACGACGCGGCCCGAGCCGGAAGGCGACGAGACCTTCGATGCGATCGTGGTCTGCGCGGCGATCGAATCGCGCCGGCTGCTCGCACCGCTGAAGGTCAAGCTGCCGCTGGCGGCGGTGCACGGCTACTCGATCACCGCGCCGATGCGCGAAGCCACCGAGCACGGCGACGTCGGTCCGCGTTCGGCACTGATGGACGAGACCTACAAGGTGGCGATCAGCCGGCTCGGCCGCCGCGTGCGCGTGGCTGGCGGCGCCGAACTCGGCGGCGACCTGGCCGTGCACAGCGACGCCGCGGTGGCCACGCTGTACAAGGTGCTCGACGACTGGTTCCCCGGTGCCGCAGTACCCGGCCAGGTGCAGACCTGGAAGGGCGCGCGCCCGATGCTGCCCGATGGTCCGCCGGTGATCGGCCCGAGCGGCAAGCCCGGCGTCTGGCTCAACCTCGGCCACGGCTCGAGTGGCTGGGCGCTGGCCTGCGGCTCGGCACGGTTGCTGGCCGATCGCCTCGGCGGCAAGGCACCGGCGATCGACCTCGAAGGTCTCGGCATCGAACGGCTGCGCGGATAGTCGCACGCCGCCGCCGTGCGTGGGCCCTAGAAGCTCGCCTTGGTCTTCACCAGGAACTGCAGCTTCTTCACGTCGCCACCAGCGGCCAGCGGCAGCGCAATGTCGAGATGCAGCACATTGCTGAACGCCGCGCGCGCGCTGACGATGCGCAGGCCGACGCCGACATCGCTCAGCCAGCCGGGCGCGGCCGCTTTGGCACCTTCGCCACCCCAGGCACGGCCGATGTCGACGAACGCCGCGCCGCCGACGCGGAACAGTTGCCACACGTACAGATCGGTGTAGAAGCGCTCTTCGAGCGCCAGCAAGGCGCGGCGCGTGCCGCTCTGGTAGCGCAGCGGGTAGCCGCGCAGCCCGTTGTCGCCGCCGAGCAGCAAGGCATCGACCGGATCGCCGCGGCGTACCGCGTCGACCGAGACACCCGCATAGGCCAACCAGCGCGGCGATTGCGGCAGGTAGTACTGCGCCTGCAGCGCAAAGCGCTGATGCCGCCCCTGGCCGCCCACCACTTCGCCCGACGCCTTGGCCGCAGCCACCCACGTGTGCCCGGGCAACGGCTCGAGGCCGCGGCTCACGCTGGCCGAGTACTGCCACGCGTCCTCGCTCGACCCGAGCCCGCGCAACGCGCGGCCGAGTTGCACCGTCGATGCGAGGCCGAGCGCGAAGAACTCGGGGCGGCCGATCAGATTGCGGTTCAGCTCACGCTGGTAGTGATCTTCGATCCATTCGAAGCGCACGAAGGGTCCGCGCAGTTGCTGCTCGCGCGGCAGCCGTGGCGGCGCAGCCAGGCCCGGCTCGGGCGCATAGGCGTCGTCTTGCAGGCTCAGCCCCAGCGACGTGCGACGTGCCCAGCCATCGACCAGGCCATCGGACCAGCCGCCGAACACCTCGGCCTGTCGCGACCGATGGCGGTACTGGCCGGTCACGCGGCCAGCGTCGTAGACGGCATCGATGCGATCGTCGCGCACGCCGCTCGCACCCGCCGCCCAGCGCGCATCGAGCGCGTAGAACGGCCGCACCACCGACGCGGCGCTGCGGCGGCCGTCGCTGTTGGCAGCGTGGCTGAACGCCAGCGATACCCGGCTGCCGAACGCGCGCGGATCGGCGATCTGGAACTCGGTGCCCGAGCGGTCGACCGTCTTCGAACGCCCCAGGCTCGCCGAGATGCCCGTGCCCAGCAGGTTGTAGTCGCGCATCTGCACGCCACTGGAGCTAGCGCCGCCTTGCCGGCCGACGCTGGCACCCACGTCGAGCGACCAGGTGTCGCGCGTGATCACCTCGACATCGACCACGCCGTCGTGCACCGCCACCGGCTGGATGCGCACGTCGTAGAGATAGCGGTTGGCGCGCAGCAGCCGCTCGGTCTCCTCGATGAGCCGTTGCGAAACCGGATCCCCCTTCTTGAACAGCAGGGCTCGCTCGATCACGCCGGGCCGCGTCTGCACGTGCAGTGCGTTGGCCCAGCGAAACAGCAGCTTGTCCTCCTTCGGGTCGGCGAGGTCGAACACATCCTGCGCCGAGACGTGGATCATGCCGAAGCGCGCCCCCGCAGCCTCGAGCTCGGCGAAGTCCGGCAACGCGGGTTGCGCCATGCCGAGGGCCTGCCAGGTCAGTGCCAACAGGCCACCGACCGCATGCACCACGCGGACACGCCGACCCCGCGCCGCCGGGGTCGGCCGCGTTGCGGTCAGCCGACCGGTGCCGGCGCCGCCGAGGTATGCGGCTTCTGCCGCCACTGGTTCCATAACGCCGGCACCGCGATGGCCGCGCCGATCAGCGTCGGCAGCAAGCCGGGGGCGATCAGCAGCACCGCCGCGGCCACGAACAACAACTGCTCCCAGCGCTGCAGCTCGACGCGCAGGAACTTCGACAACGCCGCCGCCAGTAGCGTGATGCCGAACACGCAGCCGACGAACGTGACGACGAAGTCGACCAGGTTGAAGCCCTTGGCCACCAGCAACAGCGACGGCGAGAACACGAACACGAACGGCACCAGCGCCTTGGCCATGCCGAGGCGGAAGGCGGTGTTGCCGGTCTTGAACGGATCGCTGCCGGCCATGCCGGCGGCCGCGTATGCGGCCAGCGCCACCGGCGGCGTGATGTCGGCCAGCACGCCGTAGTAGAAGACGAAGAAGTGCGCCACCAGCGGCTCGACGCCGAGCAGCACGAGCGTAGGCGCGGCGACGGCCACCATGATCAGGTAGTTGGCCGTGGTCGGGATGCCGCAGCCGAGCAGGATGCACACCAGCCCGGTCATCGCCAGCGCGACCAGCAGCGTCATCGCCTTCACGTCGAGCCAGCCGTCGGGCAGGAAGCTGAGCATGCCGCCGGCCACGCCCTGAGCCGCACCGGTGATGATGGTCGACAGCTTGAAGCCCACGCCGGTCAGCGTGACCACGCCGATCACGATGCCCACGGTGGCAGCCGCGGCGCCGACCGCGAGCGCGTACTTGGCGCCGGTCTCGAACGCCTCGATCAGCGTGCGCAGGCCGATGCGCCCTGCGATGTCGAGCGCGCGCAGCACGAACGGCGTGGCCACCACGGTGGCGGCGAAGATGCCGATGCGCAGCGCATCGTTGTTGAACTCACCGAACGCCAGCAGCAGCAACAGCGCGTGCAGCACCACGAGCACCACCCAGTTGCGCACACCGTCGCGGCCGGCGCCGGTGGTGAGGCCGACGATCGCGCACGAGCTGATGCCGGTGAACGCCGCCAGGTACGGCGTGCGCCCGCTGACGAGGATGCCGATCAGCAGCGCCAGCGGAATCAGCGTCGGCCAGCGCAGCCGCAGCGACTCGCGCAGCCGCGGCATCTCCTCGTCGGTGAGGCCGCGCAGGCCGTAACGCTTGGCCTCGAAGTGCACCTGCATGAAGACGCCGAAGAAATGCATGAACGCCGGCACCACCGCAGCGGCGATGATCGTCTGGTACGGCAGGCCGAGAAACTCGATCATCAGGAACGCCGCGGCACCGAGCACCGGCGGCGTGATCTGCCCACCGGTCGACGACGCCGCCTCCACCGCCGCGGCGAACTCGCGCCGGTAGCCGACGCGGATCATCGCGGGAATCGTCAGCGAGCCCACCGTCACCGCATTGGCGACCGACGAGCCCGACAGCATGCCGAACATCGCCGAGCCGAACACGCTCACCTTGGCCGGCCCGCCGGCATAGCGGCCGGCGACGGTCGACGCGATGTCGAGGAACAACTGGCCCAGACCGATGCGGGTGGCCAGCACGCCGAACAGCACGAAGTGGAAGACGTAGGTCGCCACCACGCCGATCGCCACGCCGTAGATGCCCTGGCTGGTAAGGTACTGGTGGTTGACCAGCTGGCCCCACGACGCGCCGGCGTGCTTCAGCAGCCCCGGGAACACCGGGCCGGCCAGCGCGTAAACGATGAACACGATCGCGATCAGCGGCAGCGGCCAGCCCATCGCGCGGCGCGTGGCCTCGAGCAGCAGCACCATCAGGATCGAGCCCATCGCCACGTCGAGCGTGCTGGGGTTGCCGACGCGGAACACCATGTCGTCGAAGATGTACGGGATGTACATCACCGACAGCGCCACCGCGACGCCGAGCAGCCAGTCGTACCACGGCACGCCGCCGGGTGCCCACCAGCGTGGCGGCGGCCGCGCATCGTCGTGCACGCGCCGCGCGCCGAACACGATGAAGATCAGCCCCAGCACGAAGGCCAGGTGAACGCCGCGGTGCGTGGTCTCGCGCAGCAGGCCGAAGCCCGCGGTGTAGTAGTGGAAGCACGACAGCGCGATCAGCAGCGCCATCAACACCGTCGATGCGGGCGGCCACGTGGGCCGGAACCGCATCTCCGGGTCGAACTTCTGCTCGAGTGCCGCGACCTCGCGGTCGTCGATCGTCGCCTGGGTGGACATCGGGCGCCTGCGCTGTCGTCGGGTCGTGCGCTACTTCAGCACGCCGGCTTCGCGGTAGTACTTCTGCGCGCCGGGATGGAACGGAATGCCCGCACCCTTGACCGCGTTCTCCTTCGTGATCAGCTTGCCCTTGGCGTGGCCGGCACCGAGCATCTTCTGCGCGGCATCGCTGAACAACGCCTTGGTGATCTCGTAGACCGTGTTGGCATCGGCCTTGTCGCTGGTCACCCATTGCGCGCCGACCGCCAGCGTCTTCACCGCGGCCACGTCCTTGTAGGTGCCGGCCGGGATCGTGTCGGGTGCGAAGAACGGGCTCGCCTGACGCAGGCCGTCGGCCTGCGGGCCGTCGATCGGCACCAGTTCGATGCCGCCGCCCGACGACGCCAGCTCGGCGATCGCGCCGGCCGGCGCACCGCCGGTGAAGAAGAACGCATCGAGCGAGCCGTCTTTCAGCTTGTCGCCGGCCTGGTTGGGCTTGATGTACTCGGGCTTGATGTCTTTCTCTTGCACGCCGTAGGCGGCGAGGATCATGCGGGCGTTGATCAGCGTGCCCGAGCCGGGCTCGTCGAGTGCGACGCGCTTGCCCTTGAGATCGGCCGGGCTCTTCACGCCCAGGCCCTTGCGCACGACGATGTGCACGCTCTCGGGGTAGAGGTTGGCGATCAGCCGCAGGCCCGGCACGTGCGGCTTGCCTTCGAACATGCCGGTGCCCTTCTGCGCCCAGGTGGCCACGTCGGCCTGCGAGAAGCCCGATTCGATCGCGCCACCGGCGATGCCGTTGACGTTGGCCACCGAGCCGTTGCTCGACTGCGCGGTGACGACGATCTTGCCCGGCTGCGTGACCGCGTTGGCGATCATGCCGCCCACCGGGTAGTAGGTGCCGGCGGTGCCGCCGGTGCCGATGCGGAAGAACTGCTGGGCCTGCGCGGCCCCGGCCAACGCCAACGCGCCGAGCGCGACGACGACGATTCGCTTCATGCGGGATGCTCCTGTGCGGTGAAATACAGAGCCGGCAGTAGAGCACAATGCCCATGGCGCCTGCACTCTCGGTAACCTCACCCGATCGCACGCCACCTTCGACCGCGGCCGCGTTGCGAGCCGCTGCTGCAAGGCAACCGTTCCCGCCGCCGTAGCTGTTATTCGCTGCCCTTTGCGCATGTCGCCACCCGCCGCACCGCAACCGATCCTGCCGTCGCGTCGCTCGTGGCCGCTGCACGATGGGCTGGCCAGCCGCGCGGCCGAAGGCGCGGCGGCGGCCGAACGGCCGGCGCATGCGCTGATGGCGCGCGCCGGCGAAGCGGTGGCTCGGCTCGCGCTGGCGGTGGCGCCGCATGCGCACGGCATCCATGTCTGCTGCGGGCCAGGCAACAACGGTGGTGACGGTTTCGTCGCCGCGCGTTGGCTGCAGGCCTGGGGCAAGCCGGCCGCGGTGTCGTTCATCGGCACTGCGGCCCAGTTGCCGACCGACGCACGCTGGGCGGTGCAAGCGGCGCGCGATGCCGGCGTGGCGATCACCGAGGGCGTGCCTGATCGCATCGAGGCCGATCTGGCGATCGACGCGCTGCTCGGTCTCGGCGTCGCGCGCGACCTCGGTGGCGCGGTGGCCGGTGCGGTCGACCGCCTGAACGCGAGCGACGCAGTGCGCCTCGCGGTCGACCTGCCCAGCGGCCTGGACGGCGACACCGGCGCCGTTTGGGGCCGCGCGGTGCGCGCCGCGCACACGCTGTCACTGCTGACGCTGAAGCCGGGCTTGTTCACCGCGCAGGGCCGCGACCACGCCGGCCGCGTGTGGTTCGACGATCTCGGCGTGCTGGCCGAACCGACGACGCTCGAGCTCGCCGGGCCGGAAACCGCGCGTGCGCTGTCGCCGCTGCGCTGCCATGCGCAGCACAAGGGCAGCTTCGGCGACGTGGTCGTGCTCGGCGGCGCACCGGGCATGGTCGGCGCCGCGGTGCTGGCAGCGCGTGCCGCGTCGGCGGCGGGCGCCGGGCGCGTCTACCTCGGCCTGCTCGCACCCACCGACGCCGGGTGGCACGACACCCGCCACCCCGAGCTGATGGCGCGCGCGCCCGAGCAACTGCTGCTGCCGGCAACGCTCGCCGGCGCCACCGTGGTGTGCGGCTGCGGCGGCGGCAACGCCGTGCGCCATGCGCTGCCGGCGGTGCTGCACCACGCCGCGCGGCTGCTGCTCGATGCCGATGCGCTGAACGCGCTCGCTGCGGACGAGACCCTGCGTCGGCTGCTGCGCGCACGCGCCGCGCGCGCTCACGCGACGCTGCTGACGCCGCACCCGCTCGAAGCGGCGCGCTGGCTCGGCGGCGCCACGCGCGACGTGCAGGCCGACCGCGTCGAGGCCGCGCGTGCGCTCGCCGAGATGGCCGCCTGCACGGTGCTGCTGAAGGGCTCGGGCACGGTGATCGCATCGCCCGGCGCGGTCACCGCGATCAACCCCACCGGCGACGCACGGCTCGGCAGCGCCGGCAGCGGCGACGTGTTGGCCGGCTGGGCCGGCGGCCTGTGGGCGGCGTGTGCCGACTACGCCGATGCGCACGCGGTGGCCCAGGCCGCCGCGTGGCTGCATGGTGCGGCGGTGGACCACGCGCCGGCCAGCGGCGCGCTGCGCGCGTCGGCGCTGATCGAAGCGATCCAGCGCGCACGCGAGGCCTGCGTGGCGTCGGTGTAATGCCTGCGTGGCGCACGCATCGCGCTTGCGTCATCTGATTGAATCGCAGCCGCGGCGTCGCCTGTGTCGTCGCTGCGCGGCGCCGCGACGCTATCGCCGCGGCCCGCGCGCGCGGGTGACCTTGCTCGCCGTCTTCTTGCTGCCAGGCCGCGGCCGGGCCTTGGCCGCCCGCGCCAGCGCCGATTTGGCGGCGCGGTCGCGCCCGCGCACCGCGGCCAGCTCGGCCTGCGGCGAGCGCGGCTCGGGCTTGCGCCCACGTGCCAGCAGTCGATCGCCTTCGCTGTCACGCACCATGCGGAAGTCGATGCGCCGGCTGTCGAGGTCGACGCGACTCACCTGCACGCGCACGCGCGTGCCGGCCGCATAGCGCACGCCGCTGCGCTCGCCGTGCAGCTCCTGCCGCAGCTCGTCGAAGCGGTAGTAGCCGCCGCCGATCTCGGTGATGTGCAGCAGGCCCTCGATGTACAGATCGTCGAGCGTGACGAAGAGACCGAACGGCACCACGGCGCTGACGGTGCCGGCGAACTCCTCGCCCAGACGCTCGCGCATGTAGCGGCACTTGAGCCAGGCCTCGACATCGCGCGAGGCTTCGTCGGCGCGGCGTTCGTTGGTGCTGCAATGCGCGCCGACGGCGTTCCACTGCTCGAGCTCCTGCGCACTGGCACCGCTGCGGCCAGCCTTGGTGTCGGGCGCCGTGTCGGCGGGAGTATCGGACCGCGCAGCCTTGGTGGACCTGGGGGCCTTGGTCGGTCTTGCCGCCTCGATCGCCTTCGGCGCGTCCTCGGCGTCTTCGAATGGGCCGTTGGCCAGCTGGTAGCGCCGGTGCTGCAGCAGCGCCTTGATCACGCGGTGCACCAGCAGGTCGGGGTAGCGCCGGATCGGGCTGGTGAAGTGCGTGTAGGCCTCGTAGGCGAGCCCGAAATGCCCGCTGTTGGCAGCGGTGTAGTGCGCCTGCTGCATCGAGCGCAGCAGCATCGCGTGGATCTGCGACGCATCGGGCCGCTCGCGCGTGGCCTGCGCGATGGCCTGCAGCTCGCCCGGCGTCGGGTCGTCGGACAGCGCGATGCCCAGACCCATCGCCTTCAGGTAGTTCTGCAGCGTGATGCGCTTCTCGGTCGTCGGCCCTTCGTGCACGCGGTACAGCGCCGGGTGCCCGTGCTCGGCGATGAACTCGGCCGCGCAGACGTTGGCCGCCAGCATCGCCTCTTCGATCAGCCGGTGCGCCTCGTTGCGTTTGCGCGGTTCGATGCGCTCGATGCGGCCGTTGTCGTCGCAGACGATCTGCGTCTCGGTGGTTTCGAAGTCCACCGCGCCGCGCTGGCCGCGGTGCTTCAGCAGGGCGCGGTAGGCCTCGTGCAGGTGGACCAGGTGCGGCACCAGCGCGCTGCGCCGCTGCGCCTCGGGGCCGCGCGTGTTGCCGAGGATCGCGGCCACCTCGGTGTAGGTGAGACGCGAGCGCGAGCAGATCACCGCCGGGTAGAACTGGTAGGCGGTGATCGCGCCGTCGGCGTCGACCACCATGTCGCACGCCATCGCCAGGCGATCGACCTCGGGGTTCAGCGAGCACAAGCCATTGGACAGCTTCTCCGGCAGCATTGGGATCACGCGGCGCGGGAAGTACACCGACGTCGCGCGCTCGTAGGCGTCGTCGTCGATCGGCTCGCCCGGCCGCACGTAGTGGCTGACGTCGGCGATCGCCACCACCAGGCGCCAGCCGGTGGCGGCCCTCTTGCCGCGGCCCAGTCGGAGGGGCTCGCAATACACCGCATCGTCGAAGTCGCGCGCGTCCTCGCCGTCGATCGTCACCAGCGGCACATCGGTGAGGTCGATGCGATGCCGGCGGTCGATCGCCCGCACCTGCTCGGGCAGCGCGGCAGCTTGCGCCAGCGTCTCGGCCGAGAAGCGGTGCGGCACCTCGTACTTGCGCACCGCGATCTCGATCTCCATGCCGGGATCGTCGATCTCGCCGAGCACCTCGACCACGCGGCCCACCGGCTGCGAGAACATCGACGGCGGTTCGGTCAGCTCGACCGCCACCACCTGGCCGGCGGTGGCCGCGGCGGTGGCGTTCTTCGGGATCAGGATGTCCTGGCCGTAGCGCCGGTCTTCGGGCGCCACCAGCCACATGCCGCTCTCGTGCAGCAGCCGGCCGATGATCGACGCCTTGCGCCGCTCGACGATGTCGAGCACATGGCCCTCTGGCCGGCCCTTGCGGTCGTAGCGCACGATGCGCACGCGCACGCGGTCGCGATGCAGCACCGAGCGCATCTCTTGCTGCGACAGGTAGATGTCGTCGCCGCCGTCGTCGCGCTGCACGAAGCCGTGGCCGTCGCGATGGCCGAGCACGCTGCCGTGCACCTCGCTCATCAGCGCGCCGGCCAGGGGTGGCGCGCCGACAGTCTCCTTGATGGTCTTGATGCTAAAATCCTTTGCTCTTGAAACTGCCCAGGTGGCGGAATTGGTAGACGCACTAGTTTCAGGTACTAGCGCTTAGCGGCGTGGGGGTTCGAGTCCCTTCCTGGGCACCATCAACTGGTGGAAGAGCGGGTTCGCTGATCGCGAACCCTTTTCTTTTTGTACGGCACAAGCCGTCTACCCTGGTCCGCCGGCTATCGGCCTGCTCGCCTACACCGCGAACTTCTTCGCCAGGCCCTCGGGTCGCAGATTGTCGTACTCCTCGAACGGCTGGTGGATCCACGGGCTCGTGGGCAGCATCTCGACGTAGTAGTCGGGCGTGTAGCTCGACGCGCCCTTGACCCAGATGACGGCCGAGCGCAGCTCGCCGATCGACGGGATGCCGCGCAGCCGCTCGACCACCGCGCGCAGCGTGATGCCGGAATCGGCGAGGTCGTCGACCAGCAGCACGCGACCGGCCAGCTCGCCCTTGGGCATCGTGATGTACTTGGCCATGTCGAGGCGGCCCTGGATCGTGCCGGCCTCGGCACGGTACGAACTGGTCGACATGATCGCCAGCGGCAGATCGAACACCCGCGACAGCACATCGCCGGGCCGCATGCCGCCGCGCGCCAGGCACAGGATCTGGTCGAACTGCCAGTTCGACGCCGCCACCTTCAGCGCCAGCCGCTCGATCAGCAGGTGGTATTCATCCCAGGACACGTACAGGTGCTTGCCGTCGTCGGTGAGCATGCGGGTCGAACTCCTCGATTGGGGTTAGCGCGGCCAGTCTGGCGCCGGGCAGCGCCGCAGCGAAGCGACCGGCGCGGGGGTCAGCATGTCCTGAACGGATGCCGCAGCACGATCGTGTGCTCGCGGTCGGGGCCGGTGGACACCATGTCGATCGGCGCGTCGATCAGCGCGCGCATGCGCTCCAGGTAGGCGCGCGCGCGGGCCGGCAATTGCTCCCAGCGCGTGAGGCCGGCGGTGGTCTCGCGCCAGCCGGGCAGCGTTTCGTACACCGGCCGGCACGCCGCGATCTCGTCGGCATCGAGCGGCAGGATGTCGAGCCGACGGCCACCGTGCTCGTAGGCGACGCAGATCTTCACCTCGGACAGGCCGTCGAGCACGTCGAGCTTGGTGACGCACAGGCCCGATACGCCGTTGATCAGCATCGCGCGGCGCAGCGCCGGCGCATCGAGCCAGCCGCAGCGGCGCGCGCGCCCGGTGACCACGCCGCGCTCCTGGCCGACGGTAGACAGGTGGTGGCCGACGGTGCCCGGCGCGTCGATCGGCAGCTCGGTCGGGAACGGCCCGCCGCCGACGCGCGTGGTGTAGGCCTTGGTGATGCCCAGCACGTGGTGCAGCATCTGCGGCCCCACGCCGGAGCCCGCGGCGGCATTGCCGGCCACGCAGTTGCTCGAGGTGACGTACGGGTAGGTGCCATGGTCGATGTCGAGCAGCGTGCCTTGCGCACCTTCGAACAGCACGTTGTGGCCGGCGCCGTGCGCCTGCGCGATGCGGCTGCCGACGTCGCCCATCAGCGGCACCAGGTGCTCGGCCGCCTTCAGGCCGGCGTCGAGCATCGGCTGCAGCTCGAGGCGCTGCGCATGCAGGTAGCCGCCGAGCGCTTCGTTGTGCAGCGCCACCAGCTCGCGCAGCTTGGTCTCGAAGCGCTGCGGATGCTTCAGATCCTGCATGCGCAGCGCGCGCCGCGCCACTTTGTCTTCGTAGGCCGGGCCGATGCCCTTGCCGGTGGTGCCGATCTTGCCGCTGCCGCTGGATTCGCGCAGCGCCTCGCGCGCAGCATCGAGCGCGACGTGCAACGGCAGGATCAGCGGGCACGATTCGCTGATCAGCAGGCGCGAGCGCACGTCCAGGCCCATTGTCTCCAGCCGCGCGATCTCGCCGAGCAGGTGCGACGGGTCGACCACCACGCCGTTGCCGATCAGGCAGGCCACGGCCTCGCGCATCACGCCCGAGGGGATCAGCTGCAGCGCGGTCTTGACGCCGCGGATGACCAGCGTGTGGCCGGCGTTGTGGCCACCCTGGAAGCGCACCACGGCCTGCGCATGGTCGGTCAGCCAGTCGACGACCTTGCCCTTGCCCTCGTCACCCCACTGGGTGCCGACCACCACCACGTTGCGGCCGCGGGCGATCGAACGGTCTGTCGTCATGCGAACACTGCTTTTGAGATGAGAGAAAGCCGACTCAGAGTGCCTTCAGCACCCACTGGTCGCCCACTGGCGCGAGCTCGCGATCGCAATCGAACTCCTGCCCTTCGTGCTCGTGCCCCGGCAGGATGCACAGCACCGTCTCGCCCTGCTCGCGCAGCCTGCGCACGGCTGCGCGCAGGCCGGCGTCATCGCCCCACGGAGCCCGGACGGCGCAGCGCGGCGGCGGCAGCGGGCCTTGCGATGACAGCGCCTTCAGGTCGAGGCTGAGGCCGACCGCCGGTCGGTTGCGGCCGAACACCGCACCCACCTCGTCGTAGCGCCCGCCGCGCACCACCGCATCGCCGATGCCGGCGGCATAGACGGCGAAGCGCGTACCGCTGTAGTACGCATAGTCGCCGAGGTCGGCGAGGTCGAAGCCCAGCCGCACCTGCGGATGCGTGCTGCGCAGGTGGCGCGCCAGCCCGGCCAGGTCGTCGAGCGCGCGCACGATCAGCGCACGCTCGGGCAACGCGCGCCGCGCCTCGACGAGCACGGCGGCGTCTCCGTACAGCGACAACAGCGCCAGCAGGCCCTCGCGCGATTCGCGCGGGAAACCGCGCGTCAGCGCCTGCAGCGAGGCGGTGTCCTTCGACACCAGCGCGGCGATCACGTCCTGCAGCTGTGGCGCGTCGGCTGTGACGCCGGCGAGCACGCCGCGCACGATGCGGGCGTCGGCCAGGTCGAGCACCAGGCCGCCGAGGCCGGCGGCGTGCAGCATGTCGAGCGCAAGCTCTTGCACCTCGAGGTCGGCCTCGAGCCCGGCGTGGCCGTAGATCTCGGCGCCGAGCTGCAACGGCTCGCGCGTGGCCAGCGGCGTGCCCGGCCGCGTGTGCAGCACCGGGCCGCAATAGCACAACCGCGACACACCGGCACGGTTGAGCAGATGCGCATCGATGCGCGCCACCTGCGGCGTGGTGTCGGCACGCAGACCGATCGAGCGGCCGCTCAACTGGTCGACGAGCTTGAAGGTCTGCAGGTCGAGCTCACGCCCGGTGCCCGACAGCAGCGACTCGAGGTACTCGAGCAGCGGCGGCATCACCAGCTCGAAGCCGTAGCCGCGCGCCAAATCGAGCAGCGTACGCCGCAGCTCCTCGATGCGCCGCGCCTGCGCGGGCAACACATCGGCAATATGCTCGGGCAACAGCCAAGCAGAGGACATGAACGGGCGTGCCGGTTGAAAGCGGCATTGTACGGGCGCCCCTCGCGGCCCCGGAGCAGCGGCGCTCAACGCCAGAACAGAATGAGCAACAACAGCCCGACCAGCATGCTCGACAGGCCGAGGAAGCGGATCTGGCCGTCGCTCAGCCGCAGCGCCTTGGCGAACACCTCGCGCCAGGTGGTGGGGCTGAGGAAGGGCAGCAAACCTTCGAACACCAGCATCAGCGCGACGCCGCCGACCAGCAGATCGACCATGGCGCGCGGTCAGCGGCGGGCTGCCGGTGCGGCCGGCGTCGGCAGGCCCGGCCCGCGCATCGCCTTGAAGAACTCGCTCGATGGATCGACCACCATCACGTCGGAGCGGTTGCGAAAGCTCGCGCGGTAGGCCTCGAGGCTGCGGTAGAACTCCGCAAACTGCGGGTCGCGGCCGAAGGCGTCGGCGTACAACGCCGAGGCCTTCGCGTCGCCCTCGCCCTTGAGCTTCTGCGCATCGCGGTACGCCTCGGCGATGATCACCTCGCGCTGGCGGTCGGCATCGGCGCGGATGCGCTCGCCCTCTGCGGCGCCCTGCGAGCGCAGCTCGTTGGCCACCTGCTGGCGCTCGGACTGCATGCGGCGGTACACCGCATCGGTGATCTCGGCCACGAAGTCGACGCGCTTGATGCGCACGTCGACCAGCTCGACACCGAACGACTTGGCCTCGTCGAGCAGGCGGCTGCGCACGTCCTGCATGACCTTGTCGCGCTCGTCGGAGAGCACGCCGCGCACGGTGCGCTTGGTGACCTCCTCGTTGAACGCGGCCTGCACCACCTGACTCAGCCGGCTGTCGAGGTTGCGGAAATCGGTGCCGTTGTTGCGGATGAACTGGCGCGGGTCGGCGATGCGCCACTTGGCGAGCCAGTCGATCACCAGGCTCTTCTTCTCGGCGGTGAAGATGGCGCGGTTCTCGGGGCTGTCGAGCGTCTGGATGCGCTTGTCGAGGTAGACGACGTTCTGGAATGGCGGCGGCAGTTTGGTGTAGAGCCCCGGTTCGGTGATGACTTCCTTGATCTCGCCCAGCGCGTAGACCACGGCGACCGACTTCTGGTCGACGATGAACAGCGTCGAGCTGGCGACGAGCAGCGCGACCAGCATGCTGGTGATGACGAGTCCGATGCGATTCATGGCAGTTGTCCTCGCGCGTTCTCAGCGGCCTTCGCGATCACGGCTGCGCGCGTTGTCGCGCGAGCGGGCATCGCCGGCGTGGGTGGGCGCCGTGGACGGCGTGGTCTCGGGGGCTGCCGGCGCGGTGCCGCCCGGCGACGGGCCGTGCTGCAGCAGCTTGTCCAGCGGCAGGTACAGCAGGTTCGAGCCGTTGCGGGTATCGACCATCACCTTGCTGACGTTGGCGTAGACCTGCTGCATCGTCTCGATGTAGAGCCGGTCGCGCGTCACCGCCGGCGCGCGCTGGTACTCGGCGAGCACCGACTTGAAGCGTTGCGCGTCGCCATCGGCCTGCGCGATCACGCGCTGCTTGTAGCCCTGGGCCTCCTCGCCCAGCCGCGCCGCCGTGCCGCGGGCCTTCGGCACCACGTCGCTGGCATAGGCCTGGCCCTCGTTCTTCAGCCGGTCGCGGTCGGCGCCGGCCTTCACGGCATCGTTGAACGCCGCCTGCACCTGCTCGGGCACCTGCACGTTCTGCACGTTGACGTTGACCACCAGGATGCCGGTGTTCAAGCGGTCGAGCTGGTTCTGGATCGACTTGATCAGGTCGCTCGACAGCGCCTCGCGCTGCTCGTACAGCACCGAGTCGACCTTGCTGCGGCCGACGATCTCGCGCACCGCCGACTCGGCGGCCTGTTCCACCGCGGAGTCGGGATCGCGGTTCTCGAACAGGTAGGCGCGCGCGTCCTTCAGCCGGTACTGCACGGTGAAGCGGATGTCGACGATGTTCTCGTCCTGCGTCAGCATCGACGAATCGCGCAGGCCGGTGGCCTGCACCACCGTGTTGCGGCCGATCTCCTTGGAACGCAGTTGCGTGACCGGCACCGTCTCGTGCGACTGGAACGGGTACGGCAGGCGCCAGTGGAAGCCGGCATCGGTGGTGTAGGCGTACTTGCCGAACGTGCTGACCACCGCCTGCTGGCCTTCCTGCACGATGAAGAATCCGCTGCCCGCCCACACCAGAGCCACCATCAGCGCGATCAGACCGACGCCGAGCCCCGCGCTCTTCATGTTGGGCTTGAACGGCGGGCCGCCTTCGGCCTCCTCGCGCCGGCCGTTGCCGCCCTTGCGGCCAGCGCCGAACAGGCCGCCGAGACGGCGGTTGAAATCGCGCCACAGCTCGTCGAGGTCGGGCGGGCCGTCGTTGCGGCCGGCCATGGCCACCGGCGAAGCGCCACGCAGGCCGAGCCGGGCACCCAGCCAGATGACGCCTGCGCGCCAGGCCAGCGCGAGCCGTGTGGTCAGCGGCTCGCCAGCGTGCTGCGGGGCCGGGGATGTGGGCAGGGTCATGCCATTCTCTGGGTTGGGACCAATCGGTCGACAGGCTGCGGGCGATCGGCCGGATCGGAGGATCGAGCGACGGTTGGGGCGGATTGTCGGGCGGATTGTCCGGGCTGCGGCAGCGCCGCGGCCGGCGCTGTCGCCTCATCTGGAGGCGCCAACGCCGGGCTCAAGGGCTCGCCGCGCGCCGCCTGCGCGATCAGCTCGCGCAAGGCGTCGAGGCCACGGCCCTCGATGGCGCTGACGAACACCCGCGGCGCCAGCACGCCGTGCGTGCGCTCGATCCAGTCGTGCAACGCCCGCGGCGGCGGATCGACCGCATCGAGCTTGTTGTAGACCAGGATCTGCGGAAGATCGTGCGCGCCGATCTCGGCCAGCACGCGCTCCACTTCGTCGCGCTGCGCCAGCAGTTGCGCGCTCGAGGCGTCGACCACGTGCAGCAGCAGATCGGCCTCCATCGCCTCCTGCAAGGTGGCGCGAAAGGCCTCGACCAGCTTGTGCGGCAGGTCGCGGATGAAGCCCACGGTATCCGACAGCGCGACCGACTGGCCGTCGAGATACATCGCCCGCGTGGTGGTGTCGAGCGTGGCGAACAGCTGGTCGGCGGCATAGGCGCGGGCCTTCACCAGCGCGTTGAACAGCGTCGACTTGCCGGCGTTGGTGTAACCCACCAGCGACACCCGCAGCGCGCCGCTGCGCGCGCGCGCGCGGCGCTGCGTGTCGCGCTGGCGCTTCACCTTGGCCAGCCGCGCCTTCACCGACTTGATGCGCTCGCCGATCATGCGGCGGTCGAGCTCGATCTGGGCCTCGCCCGGGCCGCCGCGCTGGCCCGCGCCGCCGCGCTGCCGCTCGAGGTGGCTCCAGCGCCGCACCAGCCGCGTGGCCACGTACTGCAGCCGGGCCAGCTCGACCTGCAGCTTGCCCTCGTGGCTGCGTGCACGGCGCGCGAAGATCTCGAGGATCAGCGCCGTGCGATCGGCCACCGGCACTCCCAGGTGGCGCTCCAGGTTGCGCTGCTGCGCCGGGCTCAGCGCCTGGTCGAACAGCACTCCAGCCGCGCCGTGCCCGGCGACCAGCGCCTTGATCTCGTCGGCCTTGCCCAGGCCGACGAACAGCGCGGCGTCGGGCGCCTTGCGTCGCGCGACCAGCCGCGCCACCGGCAGGTCGCCGGCCGACTCGGCCAGCTGTGCCAGCTCGTCGAGCGTGGGGTCGAACGAGTGCCCCGTGCCGAGATCGACGCCGACCAGCACGGTGCGCAAGGCCGACGCTGCGTCGGCCACGTTGTCGGGTTGAGGCTCCAAGGCCCGTGCGGGCGCTGTCACGCGCCGGCGCTCAGCGACGTGACGCTCAAGTCGACGACTCGCCGCCGTCGTTGGTGTGGAAGCTCACCGGCCGGCCCGGGACCACAGTGGAAATGGCGTGCTTGTAGACCATCTGGGTCACGGTGTTGCGCAGCAGGACGACGTACTGGTCGAACGACTCGATGTGGCCTTGCAGCTTGATGCCGTTGACCAGGTAGATCGACACCGGCACGTGCTCTTTGCGCAGCAGATTCAGGAACGGGTCTTGTAGAAGTTGCCCTTTGTTGCTCACGATATGCTCCGTGTTGGAAGTTCCAGCAGGCGCCACGTTATCACACGCATCGCGCTCGCACCGGCGGTGCGGGCGGCCGCTCCGCGCGTCATGGACCCGGCGAACCCGGTTTGGTTCAACGCCGTGGGTCGGTCAGTCGCGCCGGCGCCGCGGCTCGGCGTCGAACGGGTTACGCGACGAACGCAGCTCGATGCGCAGCGGCGTACCCACCAGCTTGAAGTGGGCGCGGAATCGCGATTCGAGATAACGCTTGTATGCGTCGGTCACGTGATCCAACGCGTTGCCGTGGATGACGACGATCGGCGGGTTCATGCCGCCTTGGTGCGCGTAGCGCAGCTTCGGCCGCACGGCGCCGGCGCGCTTGGGCGCCTGGTGCGCCACCGCCTCGTGCAGCAGCCGCGTCAGCACCGGCGTGGGCAGCTTGGCGCGCGCCGCGTCGTGCGCCTGGGCGATCGCGCTCCACAGCGGCGCCAGGCCCTGGCGCTTGCGCGCCGAGATGTGCTGCACGGCGGCGTAGCGCAGGAAGGCCAACCGCTGCGCCAGCGCGCGATCGGCCATCTCGCGCTGATAGCGGTCGACCGCATCCCACTTGTTGAGCGCCACCACCACCGCGCGGCCGCTGTCGAGGATGTAGCCGGCGATGTGCGCGTCCTGGTCGCTGATTCCCTGCGTGGCGTCGAGCAGCAGCACGACGACGTGGGCGTCGGCGATCGCCTGCAGCGTCTTGACCACCGAGAACTTCTCGACCGCCTCGAACACACGCCCCTTGCGGCGCAGGCCGGCGGTGTCGATCAGTTCGTAGCGGCGGCCGGCGCGCTCGAACGGGATGCGGATGGCATCGCGCGTGGTGCCGGGCTGGTCGAACGCGACCAGCCGCTCCTCGCCGAGCCAGGTGTTGATCAGCGTGCTCTTGCCGACGTTGGGGCGCCCGGCCACCGCGAGCCGGATCGGAGTGTCGTCCCCCGCGTCTTCGACCGTCGCGTCGGCGGCAAAGTCGAACCCCGCCAGCGCCGCGTCGACCAGGCTGCGAATGCCCTGCCCGTGCGCCGCCGACACCGGGTGCGGCACGCCGAGCCCGAGTTCGTGGAACTCGGCCAGCGCCGGCGACTCGCTCATGCCCTCGGCCTTGTTCACCGCCAGCACCACCGGCTTGCCGCTGGTGCGCAGGAAGCGCGCGATGTCGTGGTCCTGCCCCGACAGGCCTGCGCGTACGTCGAGCACGAACAGCACCACGTCGGCCTCGGCCACCGCAGCCCTGGTCTGCTTGGCCATCTCGTGCACGATGCCGGTTTCGCTGGTCGGCTCGAAGCCGCCGGTGTCGACGACGATGAACTCGCGCCCCTCGCTGACGGCGTCGCCGTAGTGGCGATCGCGCGTCAGGCCGGCGAAGTCGGCCACGATCGCGTCGCGCGACTTGGTCAGGCGGTTGAACAGCGTCGACTTGCCGACGTTGGACCGGCCGACGATCGCCAGCACCGGTTTCATCGCCGTCGTCGTCGCGCTGTTGCGCTCACGGCAACGCCAGCGCGAACAGCCCGCCGTTGCGCGTGACCACGAGCACGGAGTTGCTGCTGCGCACCGGCTGCGCAGCCACCGGCGAGCCGTCGGTGGCCAGGCGACCGATCAACTGGCCATCGGCGCGCGCCAGCGCGTGCACATAGCCTTCGAAGTCGCCGAACAGCACCGCGTGCTCGAGCATCAACGGCGCGCTCAGGCCACGGTATAGCAGACCCTCCTGCGTCCACGCGATGTCGCCGCTCGGCGTTTTCCACGCCGTGACACGATCGCTGGCGTCGCCGCCGACTACCAGTTCGGTATCGCCGCCAACCGCCTGGATGCCACCGACGTTGCGGCTCCAGCGCAGCGTGCCGGTGTCGGCGCGCGCGCAGCCCACGGCCGATTGGAACGCTCGCGCGCACACGGTGTCGCCGAGCCGCAGCGGCGGCCCCACCAGGTCGGCCAGGCGCTCGACCTCGTTGGTGCCGCGCGGGTTGGCCAGCGCCACGTCCCATTCGACGCGGCCGCGCGTGGGCTCCACGCCGATCAGGTGCGCGCCCTGCCCGGCCAGCAGCGTGTTCTTGTACGCCGCCAGCACCCCGGGCTGCGCCAGCGTCAGCGCGTCGCCCGGGCGTTGCAGCTTCCACAGCAGCGTGCCGTCCTGGGCATCGAACGCGCTGACGAAGCGGTCGACCCCCATCACGAACACGCGCTCGCCGGCCACCAGCGGCGCGGTGGTGATGCGCGAGCTCAGGTGCTTGCGCCAGCGCTCGACGCCGTTGTCGAACACCACGATCACGTCATCGCGCGTGGCCACGGCCGCGTAGCGGCCGTCGCTGCCGACGCCGGCCGACAGCGGCGCGCCGGCGTGCGCACGCCAGCGCGCCGCACCGGTGGCGGCATCGAACGCCGCCACCGCGCCATCGCTGCTGCCGACGATGTACTCGCCGTTGCGCACCGCGACCGACAGCGGAAACTTCACCGCATCGACCTGCGCGCGCCACAGCACGCGCAACTCCACTTTCGGCTGCACCGGCTCGAGCGGCGTGGGCTTGGGTTTCTCGGCGGCGCAGGCGGCCAGCAGCATGGCCGCCGCAGCCAGCCCGGTGGTGGCCAGCGCGCGCCGACCGCGCGCGCTCGCGCACGCGATCATCGCGACGCCCCGGCGGCCGGCGCTGATGCCGCCGCCGGTGCAGCGCCGAGCGCGATCAGCTTCGCGTCGACCAGCCGCCGGTACTCCGCCTGGTCGGCCATCGCCTCGTAGGCCTTGCGGTAGGCGGCACGCGCATCGTCCTTCTTGCCCTGCGCCAGCAGCACGTCGCCGCGGCGGTCGGCCGCCAGCGCGGCGAACGGACCGGCGGGCACCGCGTCGAGCTGCTTCAACGCATCGTCGTACTGCTTGGCCTGCAGCATCAGCCCGGCCAGGCGCAGCCGCGCCAGCGTGCGGTACTCATCTTCCACCGCGTGCTCGATCACCCAACCCAGCGAGGCGCGAGATTCGTCGAGCTTGCCCTTCTCGAACTGCAGCTTGGCTGCCAGCATGCCGCCTTGCTCGGCGAACGCGGTGCGCGGATAACGTTCCTTCAGGTCGCCGAAGATGCGCGCCGCCTTGTCGACATCGCCGGCGTTCACGGCGCGGTCGAGCTCTTCGTACATCGCGCCGGCCTGAGTGGCCTGGTTGCGCTGCCACCATTGCCAGCCGTTGATGCCGGCGTACACCAGCAGTGCCGCCACCAGCGTCCAGGTGATCAGGTTGCCGTACTGCTGCCAGAACGCCTTCAGCGCGTCGACTTGTTCCTGCTCCTGCAGGTCGAGATGGGTCGCCATTCGTTGGACTGTGGGTTGCCCGGGCTGTGAAGTGGCGGCGCGGCCCGCAGCGCGCCGGCGGTGGATTATGCGGTGCGCAATTCGTGCGCCCAGGCCGCCGCATCGGCCAGCGGCCGTAGCACCTGAGCCGCGTCGGCATCGCGCAGCGGCTTGATCGCGACCAGGCCCTGCGTCAGCTCGTCGGCGCCGAACACGAGTGCGAAACGTGCGCCGCTGGCATCGGCGCGCCGGAACTGCGCCTTCATGCTGCCCAGGCCATCCTTGCCGGCGGCGTGCATCTGCACCGCAACGCCGGCGCCGCGCAGCGCCTCGAGCGCCACCAGCACGCGCGGCAGCGCCGCGGCATCGGGCACCACCGCGTACGCTTGTGGTGCGGCATCAGGCACCGGCAGGCCAAGCGCCTGGATCAGCAGCAGCAGCCGCTCGATGCCGAGCCCGAAGCCGATCGCCGGCGTGGGCTTGCCGCCGAGCTGCTCGAACAGGCCGTCGTAGCGGCCGCCGCCGCACACCGTGCCCTGCGCGCCGAGATGGTCGGTGACCCACTCGAACACCGTCAGGTTGTAGTAGTCCATGCCGCGCACCAGGCGCGGGTTGACGCGATACGCGAGGCCGGCGGCGTCGAGCGCCGCACGCACCGCGGCGAAGTGCGCGAGCGACTGCGCACCGAGGAAGTCGATCAGCTTCGGTGCGCCTTCGACCAGCGCCTGCATCGCCGGGTTTTTGCTGTCGAGAATGCGCAGCGGGTTGCTGTGCAGCCGGCGGCGCGCGTCGTCGTCGAGCCGCCCGGCGTGCGCCTCGAAATACGCAACCAATGCAGCGCGATGCGCCGCGCGCTCGCCTGCCTGGCCGAGGCTGTTGAGCTCGAGCCGCACATGCTCGCCCTCGCGCAGGCCCAGCGAGCGCCACAGCCGGCGCGCCAGCAGGATGATCTCGGCGTCGACGTCGGGGCCGGCGAAGCCCAGCGCCTCGACGTCGAGCTGGTGGAACTGCCGGTAGCGGCCCTTTTGCGGCCGCTCGTGGCGGAACATGGCGCCGATCGTCCACAACCGCAGCGGGCCGCCGTACAGCGCGTTGTGCTCGATCATCGCGCGCACGATGCCGGCAGTGGCCTCTGGGCGCAGCGTCAGCGCGTCGCCGTTCATCTCGTCGCGCCAGGAGTACATCTCCTTCTCGACGATGTCGGTCACCTCGCCCAGGCCGCGCACGAACAGCGCCGTCGGCTCGACCAGCGGCGTCAACAGGTACTGGTAGCCGTAGCGCGCCATCACGCTGCGCACGGTGTCCTCGAACCACAGCCACAGCGCGGAGTCGGGCAGCTTGTCCTTGCGCGGCACCGCGGCCGGCAGGATGTCGTTCATGCCCTTCACCGCTGCCAGCGGCGAGAGCGTGGGCTTGGCAGGCGGCGCCGCACTCATCGCCCGGTCGCCACGGCAGCGTAGCGACGCGCGACGTAGTCCTCGACGATGCGCTGGAAATCCTGCGCGATGGTGTCGCCGCGCAGCGTCATGGCCTTCTCGCCGTCGATGAACACCGGCGCGGCCGCCGCCTCGCCGGTGCCGGGCAGGCTGATGCCGATGTCGGCGTGCTTGCTTTCGCCGGGGCCGTTGACGATGCAGCCCATCACCGCGACCCGCATGGCCTCGACGCCTGGGTAGCGCGCCTTCCACAGCGGCATCTGCGCGCGCAGAAAGCCGTCGATCTGCTGCGCCAGCTCCTGGAACACCGTGCTCGTGGTGCGGCCGCAGCCCGGGCACGCCGTGACGCTGGGGTTGAAGGTACGCAGGCCGAGCGACTGCAGCACCTCGAGCGCGATCAGCACCTCCTGCGTGCGCGATTCGCCCGGCTGCGGCGTCAGCGAGACGCGGATCGTGTCGCCGATGCCCTCCTGCAGCAGCAGCGCCAGCGCCGCGGTGGACGCCACCGTGCCCTTGGTGGCCATGCCGGCTTCGGTCAGCCCCAGGTGCAGCGCGTAGTCGCAGCGCCGCGCCAGCGCGCGATACACGCTGACCAGATCTTGCACGCCGCTGACCTTGCAGCTGATGACGAGCTGGTCGCGCTCCATGCCGAGCGCCGCGGCAGCCTCGGCCGAGCCGACGGCCGATTGCACCAGGGCCTGGGCCATCACCTGCTTGGCGTCCCACGGCTCGGCACGGCGCGCGTTGTCGTCCATCAGCGCGGCGAGTAGCTCCTGGTCGAGGCTGCCCCAGTTGACGCCGATGCGCACCGGCTTGTCGTGGCGCAGCGCGACCTCGATCATCTGCGCGAACTGCCGGTCGCGCTTGTCGCCCTTGCCGACGTTGCCCGGGTTGATGCGGTACTTCGACAACGCCTGCGCACACGCCGGGTGGTCGACGAGCAGGCGATGGCCGTTGTAGTGGAAGTCGCCGATCAGCGGCACGTCGATGCCCATGCGGTCGAGCTGTTCGCGGATGTGCGGCACCGCCTGCGCCGCCTCGGGCGTGTTGACGGTGATGCGCACCAGCTCCGAGCCGGCGAGTGCCAGCTCCTTCACCTGGATCGCGGTGCCGATCGCGTCGACCGTGTCGGTGTTGGTCATCGCCTGCACGCGAACCGGCGCATCGCCACCGATCGTGACCACGCGCGAACCCCAGGCCACGCGCGCCTGCCGCGTGCGGCGCGGCGCCGGCGCGGCCGCCGCGATGGCGGCCTCGTCGTCGGCCGCGGCGAGGCGGGAGGGCTCGGGCTTCACTTCAACTCCACGTGCACGATCTTGTCGCGGTTCGGCGCGCCGAGTGCGACACGCTGTCCGCGCAGCAGCACCTCGGTGGCCTGCGCATTGCCGATCACCAGCTTCAGCGGCAACGGGCCTTCGAGGTTGACCGACTCGCCGGCCTGCAGCGTGCGCGACAGCACCACCGTGCCCCTGGCGTCGCGCGCCTCGACCCACGACGGCTCGCTGGCGCGCACCAGCGCCGGCGCGGCGTTCTGGGCAGCGGCCGATGCGGCCGACGGCGTCGCGGCCGCATCCAGCGAGGCGACAGTGCCGGCCGCGCCCGTCGGCGGCTCCGAGTTGGCCACCGGTGTCGCCACGAGCACCTGTGTCGCCACCGGTACCGCCGCCCGCGCGCCCGCGGCCGGCTTGCGCGGCGCAACGGCATCGTGCGGCGCGGTCGTCTGCTGCGGCGCGGCCGCGGCGAGCCCGAACCACGCGCGCCACTGCTGCGGCAACCCGGCGCGCTCCGGCCACAGCAGGAACGCCGCCGCCGCCAGCAACAGCAGCAGCACGATCCAGAACACCGGCTGGTGCCAGACGCGCGATCCACCGGCATCGCGCCACCGCGCATGCTCGTCGAAGCGCGCCCAGTTCGAATCGTCGACGCGATCGAGCAGGCCGCCGCGCGGCCCCGGCAGCAGCTCGAGCACCGGCTTGGCGTCGATCTTCAGCACCCGACATACGCTCTGCGCCAGCGCGCGCACGAAGGTGGCGTCGGTCAATTCGTCGTAGCGCCCGGCTTCCAGTGCCTCGAGCTTGGCCGGCGGCACCTTGATCGCCGCGGCCAGCGCCGCGATGTGCAAGCCCTGGCGCTCGCGCGCGCCGCGCAGCAGCGCGCCCGCACTGCGCGCATCCGATGGCGAGTGGCTGTCTTCAATCATCGAAGCGACCCGCGTCGTACGACCGGGTTTCGTTCGCACTCGGGAAGCGCGCATGCAACTGGCGTCCGAGATCGCGCAGCGCACCCTGGTTGCCCGCCTTCTTCTCGATGCGCGCAGCCAGCCACAACGACTGCGCCGACGAGTAGTCGTGCACCGCGTTGACGCGGCCGATGTAGAAGCGCGCCCGCTCCAGGTCACCCTTGCGGAACAGCACGTCGGCCAGGTTGTATGCGGTGACCGGGCTCGATGGGTCGAGCTCGTACGAGCGCGCCAGGCTGCGCTCGGCGGCAGCGAGGTCGCCGGTGCGCGCCTCGCAGACACCCTGCGCCATCAGGCTGCGCGCCAGGCCCGGGTAGCGCGGCGTCGCGATCGCGCGCTGGAACTGCACCATCGCCTCGGGCATGCGCTGCTTTTGGCACAGAAACCAGCCGTAGTTGTGCATCGCATTGGCGTCACCCGGCTTGAGCTCGAGCGCGCGCCGGTAGCTCTCTTCGGCCAGGCGGTCGTCGCCGAGTGCCTGGTAGATCAGGCCGCGCATGTTGAACGCCTCGCCGAAGCCGGGCTGCGCCTGCAGCGCGAGCTTGACCTCGTCGAGCGCGGTCTCGAACTGTCCGCGGGTGTAGTAGCCGGTGGCCAGTTCGAGCCGCACGCGGGCGCGACGGTCGGCATCGGTCTGGTCCGACTCGGTGACGCGGTCGCGCCCGCCGGGCGCGCCGGTCTGGGCACAGCCCCACAGCATCACGGCGAGCCCGGCCAGGGCGGTTGCGCGCAACGATCGATTCACACCTGCTCCTTCGTTCCGCCCCGGCGGCTCAGCGTGGCGTCGGCGCGGCCGGCACCAGTGCGATCGTGCCACGGCGCAGCCGCTGACCGACACGCGTGCGATCGCGTACCTCGCCGGCCAGTTGTCCGCATGCCGCGGCGATGTCGTCGCCGCGGGTGCGGCGAATCGTCGTCACCAGGCCGGCGCCCTGCAGCACATCGGCGAAGGCGGTGATGCGCTCGCGCGGCGAGCGCTTCAGGCCCGACTGCGGGAACGGATTGAACGGGATCAGGTTGAACTTGCAGGCCACGCGGTCGCGCACCAGGCGCACCAGCGCGCGCGCATGGTCGGGGCTGTCGTTGACGCGGTCGAGCATGCAGTACTCGAACGTGATGAAGTCGCGCGGTGCCGCATCGAGATAGCGCACGCAGGCATCGAGCAGTTCGGCCAGCGGGTACTTGCGGTTCAGCGGCACCAGTTGGTCGCGCAGCGCATCGTCGGGCGCGTGCAGCGAGACCGCGAGCGCGACCGGACAATCGTCGCGCAGCCGATCGATCATCGGCACCACGCCCGAGGTGGATACCGTGACGCGGCGGCGCGACAACCCGTAGCCGTGGTCGTCGAGCATCGTGCGCAGCGCCGGCAGCAGCGCGGCGTAGTTTTGCAGCGGCTCGCCCATGCCCATCATGACCACGTTGTCGATCACGCGCGCAGCGACCGCGCGTGCACCGGCTCGCTCACTGGCCGGCGGCGCGAGTCGCCGCCGCAATTCGTGCTCGGCGAACCACAACTGGCCGACGATCTCGGCGGTGGTCAGGTTGCGGCTGAAGCCCTGGTGACCGGTGGAGCAGAAGCGGCAGCCGACCGCACAGCCGGCCTGCGACGACACGCACAGCGTGCCGCGATCGGCCTCGGGGATGTACACCGCCTCGATGGCGTTGCCGCCACCGACGTCGAACAACCACTTGGTGGTGCCGTCGTCAGACACCTGCTCGCCCTGCACCGGCGGCGCGGCCACGTGGGCCTCGAGCGCGAGCTTGTCGCGCAGGCCGCGCGCCAGGTCCGACATCTGCGCGAACTCGGCGGCTCCGCGCTGGTGGATCCAGCGGAACAACTGCACCGCGCGAAAGCGCTTCTCGCCGCGCTCTTCGCAGTAGGCGCTCAGCGCGTCGAGATCGAATTCGAGCAGGTTGCGGGTGGCCACACCGGAGCGACTCAGGCGGCAGGCTCTCAGCGCCCGTGGATCGCCATGCCGGGGAAGAAGAACGCAACTTCGATCGCGGCGGTTTCCGGCGCGTCGGAGCCGTGCACCGCGTTGGCATCGATGCTGTCGGCGAAATCGGCGCGAATCGTGCCCTTGGCCGCCTTCTTCGGATCGGTGGCGCCCATCAGCTCGCGGTTCTTCGCGATCGCGTTGTCGCCTTGCAGCACCTGGACCATCACCGGGCCCGAGATCATGAAGCCGACCAGGTCGTTGAAGAAAGGCCGCGCCTTGTGCACCGCGTAGAACGCCTCGGCGTCGGCGCGCGAGAGGTGCATCATGCGGGCGGCCACGATCTTCAGGCCGGCCGCCTCGAAGCGGGCCAGAATCTGGCCGACCGCGTTCTTTGCCACGGCATCGGGCTTGATGATCGAGAGCGTGCGCTCGATTGCCATTCATCGACTCCTGGATTCTGCTGGCTGAAACAAGCGGTGGATTCTAGCCGGCGGCCCAGCGCGGCAAACGGTGCTCAGCGGCGTCGCCGGCCACGCCCACCGCCGCCACCGCCGCTCATCTGCTTGTGGAAGGCATCGGCGCCGATGTAGCCGACCGAGGTCTGCATCGGGTCGGGCTGGCGCTCGCCACCCCCGCCACCGCCCCTGCCGCCCTTGTTGCCGCCGCCGAGCCCGCGCGGCTTCTGCACGCCGCGCTTGTCGTAGGTCTGCTCCAGCGGGTTCGGAATCGGGCCGTCCTCGGCGATCTCGCGCCGCGGCTGCCGCGCCTCGCGGATGGCGCGGCGATCGAAGGTCTGCTGCAACGGATTGGGAATCGACGCGAAATCGGGCGTGTCATGGTCATCGTCTCGCGCACGGGTGTCGTGCGCCGGCTGGCCGGCATCGCGCGGGCCGCCATCGCGTGGGCCGCGTCCGCGGTTGCGCCGGTTGTTGCTGCGATCGCCGCGATCGTTGCGCTCGCCACGATCACCGCGCTCGTTGCGCGCGCCACGGCCTTGTGCGCCGGCACCGGCAGCCGCGCCGACGATGTTCTTCAACGCCAGCAAGTCGCTCGCCGGCAGGTCGCACCAGACGCCGCGGCGCAGGCCACGCGGCAGCACCACGCAGCCGTAGCGGATGCGGATCAGCCGGCTCACCGCAAGGCCGAGCGCCTCGAACATGCGGCGCACCTCGCGGTTGCGGCCCTCGGTGATGACCACGCGATACCAATGGTTCGCGCCTTCGCCGCCACCGTCTTCGACCGAGCGCATCGTTGCGCGCTGGCCGTCGATGTCGACGCCTTCGAGCAGTTCCTCGCGCTGCTCGTCGCTCAGCGTGCCCAGCACGCGCACCGCGTACTCGCGCTCGACACCGAAGCGCGGGTGCATCAGCCGGTTGGCAAGGTCGCCCGAGTTGGTGAACAGCAGCAGGCCTTCGGTGTTGAGGTCGAGCCGGCCCACCGACTGCCACTTGCCCTGGTGCAGCCGCGGCAGGCGGCGGAACACCGTAGGGCGGTTCTGCGGGTCGCCGTGGCTGACGATCTCGCCGGCCGGCTTGTGGTACGCCAGCACGCGCGGCGGCGGCGGCAGGATGCGCACGCGCACCGGCTTGCCGGCGACGCGGATCTGGTCGTGTTGCGTGATGCGCTGGCCGATGTGTGCGGCCTGGCCGTTCACGGTGATCTGGCCGTCGGCGATCATCTGTTCCATGTCGCGCCGCGAGCCGACGCCGGCCTGCGCCAGCACTTTGTGCAGCTTCGGCGCGTTCGGTGCCGCCGCCAGGATGCGCTTGCCCGGATCGGGCTCCGGCTCGGGCGCCGGCTCGGCGTCGTAGGCGCCTGAAACGACGTCGGCAAAGCGCTCGCCAACCTCGACCGGCGTCCATTCGACTGCCGGTGCGCCACCTGCGGCCGCATCGGTTGCCGCAGCGGCGCCATCGGCAGCGGGGTTGTCGTCATCGTCATCGTCGTCGAGGCCCACCGTGGCCTCGATCACCGCACCGCCGTCGCCCATGTCGCCGGCCGCAGGCCGATCGCCGCGCTCGCCGCGATTGCGCCGGCCACGGCGCCGGTTGCGATTGCGGCGTCGCTGCGCGTCGTCGCCGCCGGCCGCGCCCCCCGGGGCCGCGCCCTGCTGTGCGGCGCCCGCGCCCGCTGCTGCATCGCTCGCCGCGGGCGGTGCACCGGCATCGGCGTGGGATTGCTGCGACGCCGGCGCGGTTGCGCCGGGTTCGAACGGATCGGGGTCGGTCGGGTTCATGGTTGGGGTGCGGGGGGTTCGGCCGCTTCGGCCATGGCAGCGGTCAGGCTCGCATCGCCGTCGGCCGCCGCCGGCGGGGAGGTCTGCGCCGCCACGGGCGCGACGGCATCCAACCCGGCAGCATCCGGTGGCGTGGTCTCGGCGCGTTCGGCCTCGAGTTCGAGCGCACCCTGGCCATCGCCAAGCCGGACCAGCAGGTCGCCGCCCGGTTCGGTGCCGAGCGATTCGCTCAGCGCCGGCAGTTCGTCGAGCCGCGACAGGCCGAGATCGTCGAGAAACTGGCGCGTGGTGCCGTACAAGGCCGGGCGGCCCGGCGCCTCGCGCGTGCCGATGGCCTCGATCCAGCCGCGGTCTTCGAGCGTCTTGATTATCGGCCCGCTGACGGTGACGCCGCGGATGTCCTCGATGTCACCGCGCGTCACCGGTTGCCGGTAGGCGATGATGGCCAGCGTCTCCATCGCCGCGCGTGAGTAGCGCGCCGGCTTCTCGGGGCTCAGCCGCTCGAGCGCATCGCGCATTTCGGGCCGGCTCTGGAAGCGCCAGCCGCTGGCCAGCGGCACCAGTTCGACCCCGCGGCCCTCCCAATCGCGCACCAGCTCATCGAGCAGGCCCTTCAACGCGTCGCCATCGATCGACTCGTCGAACAGCGCCCCCAGGTCGCGCAACGCCAGCGGTTGCGGTGCACACAACAGCGCCGCCTCGAGCGTGCGCTTGGCCTCGGCCATGTCCATCGTCAGTGTCGGTCCTTGCGCGCGAGCGCACCGATGCGGTGGCTCGCTGTGGCTAGGAAATCAATGCCGCGCCCCTCGGTGCGGTCCGTTTTGGCTTGATCGTGCGGTGGGTGGCCGGCTCCGCATCCGGCCGGCGCGCTCACTCAGCGCCGCTTGCCGCACACCGTGGGCCTAGCCGGGTCTGCACATCGTGCGACAGCGGCTGGCGGCTCGGTGGCGTCCTTTGCGGCGCATTGTAGCGCGGCCGTGCGGCCCGCCTAGTCTTTCAGCGCCGCCCGCCAGGCCGACGCCAGGTCCGCTGGCAACGAACTGTGAAACGTCACCCGCTGGCCGCCGATCGGGTGCGCGAAACCGAGCTGCACCGCATGCAGGGCCTGGCGTTGCAGGCCGAACGCCGGCTCGCCGCCGTATAGCGCATCGCCCACCAGCGGATGACCGCGCGCGGCCAGGTGCACGCGGATCTGGTGCGTGCGGCCGCTGTGCAGCGTGCAGCGCAGCCCGGCGGCGACCGCGCCGCGCGCCAGACACACGACATCGGTGCGCGCCGGCTTGCCGCCCGGCACCACCGCCATGCGCGTGCGCAACCGCGGGTCGCGGCCGATCGGTGCATCGATCGCCAACCCCGACCACGCGGGCACGCCGTGCACCAGCGCCTGGTAGATGCGCTGCACCTCGCGTGCCGCGATCGCGCGCACCAACGCCGTCATTGCCGGCAAGGTCTTGGCCACCACCATGAGGCCGCTGGTGTCCTTGTCGAGCCGGTGCACGATGCCCGCACGCGGCAGCATCGCGGCCGCCGCGTGATGAGCCAGCAGCCCGTTGAGCAGGGTGCCGCTCCAGTTGCCGGCGGCCGGGTGCACCACCAGCCCGGCCGGCTTGTCGAGCACCAGCAGATGCTCGTCCTCGAACACGACGGCCAGCGCGATCGGCTCCGGCCGGAACGCCAGTGCCTGCGCTGTCGGCCACAGCGCCACCTGCAGCAGCTGGCCGGCGCGCACGCGCCGCGACGCGGCCTGGACGACCGCGCCGTCGAGCTGCACATGGCCCTGCGCGATCACCGACTGCAGGTGGTTGCGCGAGAACTCGCCGGCCAGCGTGGCCAGCACGCGATCGATGCGCTGACCGTGCGCCGGTGCGTCGACGCGCCACTGCCGCTGCTCGACATCGGGCGCATCGGGTGCTTCGGATGCTTCGGCGTCGGATGCGTCGGCATCCGGTGCCTCGCCCCTGTCGACATCGCGTGCATCGCTGCCCGGCGCGACCGCCTCGACCACCCCGGGCGCAGCGCGGCGGCCGGTGTGGCGGGGGTCGGATCGACGAGAGGTCATTAGAATCGTTTCGAGTACCGGGCCGATGCCCGCTGGATCGCCTGATGGATCGATTGACCGCCCCGCCGCTCACCACGTTGCGCGCCGCACTGCGCGCCGCACTGCGCGGCGCGCTGCTCGTGCTCGCCGCGACGCTCGCGGCGTGCAGCTCGACACCCACTGCAGACGACCGGGCCACGGCCGAAAAATTGTACGCAGACGCGCACGACGACATGGCCGCCGGCAGCTACGACCGCGCGATCAAGACGCTGGAGAAGGTCGAGGGCCGCGCCGCCGGCACGCTGCTGTCGCAGCAGGCCACCCTGGAGCTGGCCTACGCCTACTGGAAGACCGCCGACCGCGTGCAGGCGCTGTCCACGCTCGACCGCTTCATCAAGCTGCACCCGTCGAGCCCGGCGCTCGACTACGCGCTGTACTTGAAGGGGCTGGTCAACTTCAACGAGAACCTGGGCATCCTCAGCTCGATCTCGCGGCAGGACATCTCCGAGCGCGACCAGCAGGCCTCGCGCGACGCCTACCAGAGCTTCAAGCAACTGGTGGAGCAGTTTCCCGACTCGCGCTACAGCGCCGATGCGCGGCTGCGTATGGACTACATCGTCAACGCGCTGGCGCGCTACGAGCTGCACGTAGCGCGCTACTACTACCGCCGCGGCGCCTACGTGGCCGCCGTCAACCGCGCGCAGAACGCGGTGCGCGAGTACCAGCAGACGCCGTCGGTCGAGGAGGCGCTCTACATCATGGCGCGCAGCTACGACAAGCTCGGCCTGGATCAGCTGCGCGACGATGCCGACCGCGTGCTCAAGCGCAACTACCCCGACAGCCGCTTCCTGAGCGAAGGGGTGCTGCGACCCGACAAGCCGTGGTGGCAGTTCTGGTGAGCTGACGGCGGCGGTGCGGGCCGCCACGGCGCTCAGCTTGCGTGCGCTGCGGCCAGTTCGTCGAGCCAGGCCAGCGCGGCCGTCTCGTCGTCGAGGCGTGTCATCGGCGGCAGCGCGCGCAGCAGCCGCTTGCCGTAGCCCATCTGGCGCAGGCGCACATCGCCGATCACCAGCAGGCCGCGATCCTGTTCGTGCCGGATCAACCGGCCGGCGCCCTGCTTCAGCGACACCGCGGCCTCGGCCACGAAGTAGTCGGTGAACGGGTCGCGGCCGCGTGCCTGCAGCGCCTGGGAGCGCGCCTGCACCAGCGGATCGTTCGGCGGCGGGAACGGCAGCTTGTCGATCAGCACGCACTGCAGCGCATCGCCGGGCACGTCGATGCCCTCCCAGAAGCTCTGCGAGCCCACCAGCACGCGGCCCGGGCCCGACAGGAAGCGCTGCAGCAGCGCGCGCCGTGGCTGCGTGCCCTGCACCAGCACCTCGAGCGTCGCGCCGTCGCGCGCGGCTGCGTCGCGCAGCGCCTGGGCGATCGGCTCGAGCACGCGCAGCGTGGTGGTCAGCACGAAGGTGCGGCCGTCGAGCCGCGCCGCGAGCCGCGCCGCCAGCTCGCCGACCGCCGCCGGATGCCGGGGCTCGTTCGGCTTCGGCAACGCGGCCGGCACCCACACGCGCGCGTGATGCGGGTAGTCGAACGGGCTGTCGGCGCGCAGCCGGACAGCATCCTCCAGCGCCGCCGCCTCGCTGAACCAGCTCAGGCGCTCGTCGTCGCCGAGCGTGGCCGAGGTGAAGATCCAGGCGCGCGGCGCCGCGGCGCGCTGCTCGGTCAGCAGCTCGCGGATGTCCAGCGGCGATTCCACCAGCCGCGCATCGCGCGGGCCGACGTCGATCCAGCGCACACGCTGCGGCGCCGCCGGCGCGACGAAGGCCGCGGCGCGCACGCCGAGCTCGCCGGCGCGCTGCGCCAGGCGTGCGAAGTCGGGCGCGGCGCCTTGCAGGTCGGCCAGCGCCTCGACCGTACGCTGCATCGCGTCGGCCAACGCCTGCAGTGCCGCCTGGAAGACCGGCGCGTCGGCGCGCTCGCGCCACGCCAGCTTGATCGCGCCGCGCAGGTCGCGCAACGCGCCGGCGCAGGCGAGGCGCAGGTCGCGCGCGGCGCGATCGCAGGCGGCGGCCAGCGCCGACCAGTCGCGCAGGCCGCGCGCCTGCGCCAGACCGATCGCCAGCAGATCGCGCGCGAAGTCGAGCAATTGGCTGGTGCCGAGCTGCAGGCCGAGAAACTGCACGCCAGTCTCGACCAGCTGGTGGGCCTCGTCGAACACCGCGGCGTCTACGGTGGGCAGCAGCTCGGCGACGCCGCTGTCGCGCAGCGCCAGGTCGGCGAAGAACAGGTGGTGGTTCACCACCACCACGTCGGCCGCCATCGCCTCGCGGCGCGCGTGCATCACGTGGCAATCGCGATACGACGGACACTCGGTGCCCAGGCAGTTCTCGCGCGTGGACGTGACGAGCGGGATCACCGGCGAGCGATCGTCCAGGCCTTCGAGCTCGGCGAGGTCGCCGCTGCGCGTGGCGGTGGACCATTGCTCGACGCGCGCCAGTGCGCGCACCGCGAAGCGGTCGGGCAGCGTGGCGCTGGCGCGCGCCTGCTGCAGGCGGTGCAAACACAGGTAGCTCGCGCGGCCCTTCAGCAGCGCCAGCCGCACCGGCAGGCCCAGCGCCCGCGTCAGGCGCGGCAGATCACGCAGGAACAACTGGTCCTGCAGGCTCTTGGTGGCGGTGCTGATCAGCGCGCGCCGGCCCGACAGCAGCACCGGCACCAGGTAGGCGAAGGTCTTGCCGACGCCGGTGCCGGCCTCGACCACCAGCGCGCTGCGGGCCTCCAGCGCCTGCGCCACCGCTGCCGCCATCGCCTGCTGCGCGTCGCGCTCGACGAAGCCCGGGTCGTGCGCGGCCAGCGGGCCGTGCGCCGACAAGGCCGCCGCCGCCTCGCGCTGCAGCGCCGACGCGGCGTTGCTCATCGTGCGGCAGCGCGGGCGGCGCGCGGCGATGGACCCGTGCCGCGCATCACGCCGGCTCGGGCGGCTCGAGCCGGGTCTCGAGCTGCACGATCAGGTCGCGCAGCACCAGGCGGCGCTTCTTCAGCCGACGCACTGCCAGGTCGTCCGCCGGCGACTGCAGCGCCATTGCATCGATCAGGCTGTCGAGGTCGGCGTGCTCGATGCGCAGCTCGATCAGGCGGCGTTGCGGCGAATGCAGGTTGTCGTCCATGAGCGGTGCGAAGAACGCGACGGGCCACACGGAATATGCGCGCCCGAGCGGGATTCGTCCACGCCGAGGGGGCTGTGCGCACATTGCACGCCCGGATTCCCGGCTGCGAAGTCTATAGTTTGGCCATGCGTCGCGCCCCCAAAGGCCACCGCCTCGTCGCCGCCACCGGCATCCACAAGGGCGATCGTGCCTACCAGCAGGATCAGGTCGAGATCATCGCGCACCCGCGCGTGCCCGGCTGCGCGCTGGCGCTGCTGGCCGACGGCATGGGTGGCAAGAGCGGCGGCCGCAAGGCGGCCGACCAGGTGGTGCTGACGGCCAAGCAGATCTTCGAGCGCCACGTGCCCGCCAAGGACGACCCGGCCGAGATGCTGAAGCAGATCGTGATGGAGTCGCACCTGATGATCAAGCTGACCGCGATCACCTCCGAAGAGGAGCCCCACAGCACGATCGCCGCGTTCCTGATCGGCCCCGAGCGCGAATGCGACTACGTGCACGCCGGCGATTCGCGCGTGTACCACTACCGCGGCCCCGAGATGGTCAGCCGCACCACCGATCACTCGTACGTGCAGCGCCTGATCGCCGAGGGCAAGATCACGGAAGACCAGGCCAACACGCACCCGCAGGCCAACCTGCTGACCGGCTGCCTGGGCACGCAGAACGACCCGCCGCTGAGCACCGCACGCATCGACAAGCTCGCCGTCGGCGACTGCATGCTCGCCTGCAGCGACGGGCTGTGGCACTACTTCACGCCGAAGGAGCTCGGCGCGATCGTGCACGCGCTGCCGCCGCGCGAGGCCAGCGAAATGCTGGTCAGCAAGGCGCGCCAGCGCGCCCGCGGCGGCGGCGACAACCTGTCGCTGGCGCTGATCCGCATCGACTCGCTGGGCTGATCGCCCGCGCAATCACCGGCCCGCTGCCGACGCCGGAGCCGGCAGCGGCGCGGCCGGCGGCTTCTGCAGCGCACGCTGGGCATTGCGCTGCCGCACGGTCTCGGCGCGCGCGCGCGCCTTGTCGCCCCGCTCGCGCGCCTTGGCGGCGCGCGCGGCCGCTTCGGCGTCGAGGGCCGCGGCCTCCTCGTCCGAACGCGGCTCGGCCTTGTGGCGGGGCCGCACCGGGCTGGCGGCCGGCGCCGCGGGCTTCGGCTCACGTACCGCCGGCGCCTCGGGTGTCGACGCGGCACGCGCGACCACCGCCTGCTGCTTGGCGGCGATGCGGCGCCGCCGCTCTTCGGCACGACGACGGCGCGCCGCGTCGTCGAGCGTGGTCTGCTCGCGCGTCAGCCGGTCGAGCGTCGCCCGTCGCTCGGCCTTGGCGCGGCTGATGCAAGGGGTCACGACGAAGGCTTGCTCGCAGGCGGCGACCGTGTGGTCGTAGCGTGCCTGAGCCGCAGCACGCTCGGCACCGAGGCGCTCGCGCTGCGCCGTCTCGCCCGGCGGCGCGTCGGCGGCCCGCGCCATGCCGGCCATCCACAGCAGCACTGCCAGCAGCGACGGCAGCCCGCCACGCGACGACACGGCAGCGCTGCGCATCACGTGATCGCCGTGTCGACGCGGCGCCGGTCCTGCGCAAGATAGGCGGTCGACTGCATCTCGATCAGCCGCGACACGGTGCGCGGAAACTCGTGCGCCAGCGGGCCGTCTTCGTATAACTGCTGCGGCGGCACAGCGGCCGACACGATCAGCTTGACGCGACGGTCGTACAGCACGTCGATCAGCAGCGTGAAGCGGCGCGCTTCGCTGGCCAGCCGCGGCGGCATCTGCGGCACGTCGGACAGCAGCACGGTGTGGAACTGCTGCGCCAGTTCGAGGTAGTCGTTCTGCGAGCGCGGGCCGCCGCACAGCGTCTTGAAGTCGAACCACACCACGCCGCCGGCACGGCGCCGCGCGCGCAGCTCGCGCTGCTCGATGCGCAGCACCGGATCCTCGTCGCGCGCCTCGGCGAGTTGCTCGAACGCGCGCAGCATCGCCGCGTCGGCCTGCGGCCCCAGCGGCTGGTGGTAGACGTCCAGCTGCTGCAGCGTCAGCCGGCGATAGTCGGTGCCGTTGTCGACGTCGACGATCTCGAGCCTGTCCTTCAGCAGCGCGATCGCCGGCAGGATGCGCTCGCGGTGCAGCCCGTTGGGGTACAGCTCGTCGGGGTGGAAGTTCGACGTCGTCACGATCGACACCCTGTTGGCGAACATCGATTCGAGCAAGCGGTGCAGGATCATCGCATCGGTGACGTCGGCGACGTGGAACTCGTCGAAGCAGATCAGCCGGTGGCGGCGTGCGATGCGCCGGCCGAGCTCGTCCAGCGGGTCGGGCGTGCCCTTGAGGTCCTGCAGTTCGCGGTGCACCTCGCGCATGAACTCGTGGAAGTGCAGGCGCGTCTTGCGCGTCAGCGGCACCGACTGGAAGAAGCAGTCCATCAGGAAGCTCTTGCCGCGGCCGACGCCGCCGTGCATGTACACGCCGCGCGGGATCGGCGGGCGCACGAGCAGCTTGGTCACCGCGTTGCTGCGCCGGGCCTTGTAGTCCGCCCACTCGCGCTCGCAGCGCTCGAGCGCGTCGATCGCGCGCAGCTGAGCCGGGTCGCTGGTGTAGCCGCGCTCGGCCAGCGTGCGTTGATAGAGTTCGCGCACACCCACGGTTCAGGCCGCGCCGCGCCGCCCGCCGCGCGGCCGCATCACAGGTTCAACGTGCGCTTGTCGACCGCCAGCGCCGCTTCCTTGGTGGCCTCGCTGAGCGAGGGGTGTGCGTGGCAGATGCGCGCAATGTCTTCGGCGGACGCCTTGAACGACATCGCCACCACCGCCTCGGCGATCAGCTCCGACGCGAACGGGCCGATGATGTGCACGCCGAGGATCTCGTCGGTCTGCGCATCGGCCACGAACTTCACGAAGCCGCTGGTGTCGCCGAGCGCACGCGCGCGGCCGTTGGCCATGAACGGGAACTGCCCGGTCTTGACGGCGCGGCCGGCGGCCTTGAGCTGCGCCTCGGTCTGGCCGACCCAGGCGATCTCGGGCGACGTATAGATCACCCACGGAACGGTGTTGAAGTCGACGTGGCCGTGCTGGCCGGCGATGCGCTCGGCCACCGCAACACCCTCCTCCTCGGCCTTGTGCGCGAGCATCGGCCCGCGCACCACGTCGCCGACCGCCCACACGCCGGCGAGGTTGGTGCGGCACTCGTCGTCGACCACGATCGCGCCGCGCTCGTCGAGCTTCAGGCCCACCGCCTCGGGGTTCAGGCCGGTGGTGTGGGGCACACGGCCGATCGACACGATCAGGCGCTCGACCTCGAGCGTCGCGGCCGCGCCCTTGGCGTCGGTGTAAGCGACCGTGACGCCCTTCTTTGCCACCTTCACGCCGGTGATGTTCACGCCGAACTGCAGCTTCAACCCCTGCTTCGTGAACAGCTTCAGCGCCTCGCGCGCCACCGCCTCGTCGGCCGCGCCGAGCAGGCCGGGCAGCGCCTCGAGGATCGTCACCTCGGCGCCGAGGCGGCGCCACACCGAGCCCATCTCGAGGCCGATCACGCCAGAGCCGATCACGCCCAGCGTCTTGGGCACGCCGGCGATGCGCAGCGCGCCGTCGTTGGACAGGATGCGCTCCTCGTCGAACGGCACGCCCGGCAACTGCCGCGGCGACGAGCCGGTGGCCACGATCACCTGCCGCGCGTGCAGCGTCTCGTCGGCCGCACCGGCCACCGCGATCTCGTAGCCGCCGTCGACGGCCTTCACGAACGAGCCGCGGCCGTGGAAGAACGCGACCTTGTTCTTCTTGAACAGATAGAGGATGCCGTCGTTGTTCTGCTTGACCACGGCATCCTTGCGCGCGATCAGCTTCTTCAGGTCGAGGCTCAGCTCGCCGATGCCGATGCCGTGGTCGGCAAAGTGATGTGCCGCCTGGTCGTAGTTCTCGCTCGACTGCAGCAGCGCCTTGCTCGGGATGCATCCCACGTTGGTGCAGGTGCCGCCGGGCGCCGGGTCGCCGGCGGCGTTCTTCCATTCGTCGATGCAGGCGGCGCTCAGGCCCAGTTGCGCCGCGCGGATCGCGGCGATGTAGCCGCCGGGGCCGCCGCCGATCACGACGACGTCGAATTGCTTGCTCATGGACAGTGCTTTCGGTCTATCAGTGAGAGAGTTTCAGCGTGACGACACCGCCGACGATCAGCAGCACGCCGAGCGCGCGCGCCAGCGTCAGCGCGTCGCCGAAGAAGGCCACGCCGATCAGGAAGGTGCCGCCGCCGCCGATGCCGGTCCACACGGCGTAGGCGGTGCCGAGCGGGATCTCGCGCTGCGCCAGCCACAGCAGCCAGCCCGACAGCGCCATCGAGACGACGGCGCCGGCAACGCCCCACAGCCTGAGCTCGGGCTGCTGCGAGAGCTTGAAGCCGACCGGCCAGCCGATCTCGCACAGGCCGGCGGCCAGCAGGTACGCCCAGGCCAGGCTCATCGTGGATCAGATGTCGAACAGCAGGCGCGCAGGGTCCTCCAGCGCCTCCTTCATCGCCACCAGGCCGAGCACGGCCTCGCGGCCGTCGATGATGCGGTGGTCATAGCTCAGCGCCAGGTAGTTCATCGGCCGCACCACGATCTGGCCGTTCTCGACCACCGCTCGGTCCTTGGTGGCGTGCACGCCGAGGATCGCGCTTTGCGGCGGGTTGATGATCGGCGTCGACAGCATCGAGCCGAACACGCCGCCGTTGCTGATGCTGAAGGTGCCGCCAGTCAAATCCTCGATGCCGAGCTTGCCGTCGCGCGCCTTGGTGCCGTACTCGGCGATCTTCTTCTCGACATCGGCAAAGCCCATCTGATCGGCGTTGCGCAGGATCGGCACCACCAAGCCGCGCGGCGAACCCACCGCGATGCCGACATCGAAGTAGCCGTGGTAGACGATGTCGTTGCCGTCGACGCTGGCGTTGATTACCGGGTAGCGCTTCAGCGCCGCCACCGCCGCCTTGACGAAGAAGCTCATGAAGCCGAGCTTGACGCCGTGCTCCTTCTCGAACCTCTCCTGGAAGCGCTTGCGCATCTCCATCACCGGGGCCATGTTCACTTCGTTGAACGTGGTGAGGATCGCGTTGGTCGCCTGCGATTGCAGCAGCCGCTCGGCCACGCGCGCGCGCAGCCGCGACATCGGCACACGCTGCTCCGGGCGCTCGCCCAGGTTCATCGCGATCGGTGCGGGCACGGCGGGCAACGGCGCGGGTGCTGCCGGCGCGGGCGCTGCCGGTTTCGCAGAGGCGGCCGGCGCCGGCGCGGCAGGCCGCGCCGCAGCTGCCAGCACGTCGCCCTTGGTGATGCGGCCATCCTTGCCGGTGCCGGCCACCGAGCCCGGGGCCAGGCCTGCGTCGGCCATCAGCTTGGCCGCCGCCGGCATCGCGACACCGGCCTTGCCGCCGGCCGCCGCAGGTGCGGCCGCCGCAGGAGTCACCGGGGCCGGCGCAACGGCCGCCGCCGGCGCCGACGGCGCGGCGGCCGCCTGGGCCGCGGTGTCGATGCGCGCGATCAGCTGGTCGCTGACCACGGTGGCACCGTCGCCGGCGACGATCTCGACCAGCACGCCGTCGCTGGGCGCCGGCACTTCGAGCACCACCTTGTCGGTCTCGATCTCGATCAGCGTCTCGTCCATCGCGACCGCGTCGCCGGCCTTCTTCTTCCATTGCAGCAGCGTGGCCTCTGCGACCGACTCGGACAACTGCGGAACCTTGACTTCAACGATTGCCATCTTTGTTCTCGTTCACTTCGTCAGCACGAAGCCCTTCAACTTGCCCAATGCCTGCTCGAGCAGCGCCTTCTGCTGCTCCTGGTGCAGGTGCGCATAGCCCACCGCCGGCGACGCCGACGCCGGCCGTCCGGCGTAGCCCAGGCGCTGGCCTTCGCTCATGTTCTCGTGGATGGTGTGCTGCACGAAGAACCAGGCGCCCTGGTTCTGCGGCTCGTCCTGGCACCACACAATCTCGGTGGCGTTGGGAAAGCGCTTCATCTCGGTGGCGAACGCCTTGTGCGGGAACGGATACAGCTGCTCCACGCGCAGCACCGCCGTGTCCCACGCCTTGCGCTCGTCGCGGTACTTGATCAGGTCGTACGCCACCTTGCCGGAGCAGGCGATCACGCGCTTGACCTTCACGGCCTCGACCTCGCTGCGCGACGGGCCGATCACCGTCTTGAACTCGCCCTTGGTGAACTCCGACAGCGGCGATGTCGCGTCCTTCGCACGCAGCAGCGACTTCGGCGTCATGATCACCAACGGCTTGCGGAACTGGCGCACCATCTGCCGGCGCAGCAGGTGGAAGATCTGGCTGGCCGACGTGGGCTGCACGATCTGCATGTTGTGGTCGGCTGCGAGTTGCATGAAGCGCTCGAGCCGCGCCGAGCTGTGCTCGGGCCCTTGGCCCTCGTAGCCGTGCGGCAGCATCAGCGTGAGGCCGTTGACGCGGCCCCACTTGACCTCACCCGAGGCGATGAACTGGTCGATCACCACCTGCGCGCCGTTGGCGAAGTCGCCGAACTGGGCCTCCCAGATCGTCAGCGTGCCGGGGTCGGCGCTGGCGTAGCCGTACTCGAAGCCGAGCACCGCCTCCTCCGACAGGATCGAGTCGATCACGACGAACGGCGCCTGCGTGTCGGCCACGTGCTCGAGCGGCACGTAGGTGCCGATGTCCCACTTCTCGCGGTTCTGGTCGTGCAGCACCGCATGGCGGTGCGTGAACGTGCCGCGGCCGCAGTCTTCGCCCGACAGCCGCACCGCATAGCCGCTGGCCACCAGCGAGGCATAGGCCAGGTGCTCGCCCATGCCCCAGTCGACGTTGATCTCGCCGCGGCCCATGGCCGCGCGGTCGGCCAGCACCTTCTCCACCAGCGGGTGCAGCTTGAAGTTGGCCGGCACCGTGGTGATGCGCTCGGCCAGCCGCCTGACCTCGGCCAGCGGCAGCGCGGTGTCGGCGGCGTCGGTCCACTTGCGGCCGAGGAAAGGCGCCCAGTCGACCGCGTACTTGCTCTTGAAGTTGGTGAGCACCGGGTCGACGGTGTGCTTGCCGGCGTCGAACGCGGCGCGCAGATCCTTCATCATCGTGTCGGGGCGGTCGGCGGGCAGGATGCCCTGCGCCACCAGCCTGTCGCCGTACAGCTTGCGCGTGCCCGGGTGGGCGGCGATCTTCTTGTACATCAGCGGCTGCGTCAGGCTCGGTGTGTCCTGCTCGTTGTGGCCGAGCTTGCGGAAGCACACGATGTCGACCACCACGTCTTTCTTGAACTGCTGGCGGTAGTCGAGCGCGATCTGCGTGCACAGCACCACCGCCTCGGGGTCGTCGCCGTTCACGTGCAGCACCGGCGCCTCGATCATCTTGACGACGTCGGTGCAGTACAGCGACGAGCGCGAGTCGCGCGGGTCGCTGGTGGTGAAGCCGATCTGGTTGTTGATCACCAGGTGCACGGTGCCGCCGGTGTAGTAGCCGCGCGTCTGCGCCAACGCCAGCGTCTCCATCACCACGCCCTGGCCGGCGAACGCGGCGTCGCCGTGCACCAGCACCGGCAGCACCTGGTCGCCGAGCTTGTCGCCGCGACGATCCATGCGCGCCTTGACCGAGCCCTCGACCACCGGATTGACGATCTCCAGGTGGCTCGGGTTGAACGCCAGGCTCAGGTGCACCGGGCCGCCGGGGGTCGAGATGTCGCTCGAGAAGCCCTGGTGGTACTTGACGTCGCCGGCGGTCAGATGCTCGGGCGCGGTGTGCTCGAACTCGGCGAACAGGTCGCGCGGCATCTTGCGCAGCGTGTTCACCAGCACGTTGAGCCGGCCGCGGTGCGCCATGCCGATCACGATCTCCTGCACGCCCTTGGCGCCGGCACGCTGCACCAGCTCGTCCATGCTGGCGATGAAGCTCTCGCCGCCCTCGAGCGAGAAGCGCTTCTGGCCGACGTACTTGGTGTGCAGGAAGCGCTCCAGCCCCTCGGCGGCGGTGAGCCGCTCGAGGATCGCCACCTTCTGCTCGGCACTGAAGTTCGGCTTGCTGCGGATCGACTCCAGCCGCTGCTGCCACCAGCGCTTCTCGGTCGGCTCGGTGATGTGCTGGAACTCCGGCCCGATCGTGCCGCAATAGGTTTCGCGCAGCGCCTGCAGGATCTCGCGCAGCGTCTGGTGCTCGGCCTTCGTGAAGTAGGTGTTGGCGGCGCTGAAGGTGATGTCGAGGTCACTTTCGGTCAGGTCGTAGAACGCCGGCTCGAGCTCGGGGATCTTCGGCCGCTCGGTGCGCTTGAGCGGATCGAGGTCGGCCCAGCGGGCGCCGAGCGAGCGGTGGGCCGCGATCAGCGACTGCACGTGCACCTGCTTGCGCGCCACCGAAAGCTCGGCAGCGCTGGCCTTCAGCGCGAAGGCGTTGGCTTTGGCCCTTTGCGCGAACGATTCCACCACCGGCGCATGCGCCACGTCGCGGCTTGCGCTGCCGTCGGCCGACGGCACGTTCTGCAGGTTGTCGAAATAGGTGCGCCAGGTGTCGGGCACGCTGCCGGGGTTGTCGAGATAGGCTTCGTAGAGCTCCTCGACGTAGGGCGCGTTGCCCCCGAATAGGTACGAGTTCGACCTGTACTGCTGCATCATCTTCGCTCACCTTTCGCCCGCGGTTTCCACTGGCTTCGATGGGTTCGACAACCTTCCGCGGCCCGGCTCGACCGGTTGGCGGATTAGCGACCCGCCTTGCTGCTGCATTCCCAGCAAGGGGACTCGGGAAGGGACCTAGTACTTCATCGGCTGGCACTGTAGCACCGGCGGCCAAGGCGCCGAAGGTGGGATCTGACGGCGAGATCACCTGGCATTCGCGGCATCGCGCTCGACGCGGCGCCGTAGCCGGTGCCCGCGTCCGCCCGCTGCCGGCTACCCGCCACGCCTTCGACCGACCTGACTGCGGGCTTATACGCCCCGGCAGGCGGCCGCGGCGCCACTACGATGCGGACCTTCCGAAATCCCAATTGGAGGACTCCATGATCCTGAGGGCCCTGCTGGCCGCGGCGGCCGTGACCTGCGCCGCACTGGCGCCGGCGCATGCCGCCAACCTGCGCTGGGCGGCGCAGAACGACATCCTGACGCTCGATCCGCATGCGCAGAACCATGCGACGACCAATGCGATCCTGATGCACGCCTACGAAGGCCTCACCCGCTACAGCGAGAAGTACGAGGTCGAGCCGTGTCTGGCGACCAAATGGACCTTCGTCAGCCCGACCCAGGTGCGCTTCGAGCTGCGCAAGGGCGTGAAATTCCAGGACGGCTCGCCGTTCACCGCCGACGACGTGGTCTTCAGCTTCGGCCGCATCAAGCAGCCGCAGGGCACGATGCAGATCTACGTCACCGGCATCAACGAGGTGAAGAAGATCGACGACCACACGGTCGACCTGATCCTCGCGGCGCCGAACCCGATCCTGCTGCGCAACATCATCGACTTCCGCATCATGAGCAAGGCGTGGTCGGAGAAGCACAACACGACCAAGGTGCAGGACTACAAGGCCAAGGAAGAGAACTTCGCGTCGCGCAACGTCAACGGCACCGGTCCGTACCGGATCATCAGCTGGCAGCCCGAGTCGCGCGTGGCGATGGCGATCAACGAAGGCTGGTGGGACAAGCCGCGCGGCAACGTGACGCAGGTGCTGTACACGCCGATCAAGAGCGATTCGACCCGCGTCTCGGCGCTGCTGTCGGGCGACGTCGACATGGTCACCGACGTGCCGACGCAGGACATCGACAAGCTGCGCGCCGACCCGCGCCTGAAGGTGGTCGACGGCCCCGAGGTGCGCACGATCTTCATCGCGCTCGACCAGGGCAGCAACGAGCTGAAGTACTCCAACGTCAAGGGCAAGAACCCGTTCAAGGACAAGCGCGTGCGCGAAGCGCTGAACCTGGCGGTCGATCGCGAGGCGATCAAGCGCAGCATCATGCGCGGCCTGTCGGTGCCGGCCAACATGATGGTCGCACCGGGCGTCAACGGCTACAGCACCGAGCTCGACAAGCCGCTGAAGGCCGACGTGGCCAAGGCCAAGAAGCTGCTGGCCGACGCCGGCTACCCCAACGGCTTCGAGTTCCAGCTCAACTGCCCGAACAATCGCTACGTCAACGACGAGAAGATCTGCGTCGCGCTGGTGTCGATGTGGGCCAAGGCCGGCCTGACGGTGAAGCTCAACGCCGAAGGCATGGCCACGTTCATCCAGAAGGTGCAGAACTTCGACACCTCGGCCTACCTGCTCGGCTGGGGCGTGGCCACCTACGACGCGCAGTACTCGCTGCAGTCGCTGGTGCGCACGCGCACCACCGGCGCCGACGGCAATTTCAACTTCTCGAAGGTCAGCGACGCCAAGGTCGACCAGCTGGTCGACGCGATGAAGACCGAGACCGATGTGGCCAAGCGCAACGGCATGATCCGCGACGCGCTCACGCGCACGCGCGACGAGTATCTGTTCGTGCCGCTGCACCACCAGATCCGCCCGTGGGCGATGTACAAGAAGGTGATCACCGTGCATCGCTCCGACGACCGGCCGGAGGCGCGCTTCACGTCGGTGAAGTAGCAGTACCCTGCTGCGCCGCCAACAGGCGCAGCAGCAGCTCCACCCTGGCCTTGGCCGGCGACAACGCGCCGGCCGCAGGCCAGGCCGCACCGGTGCCGGTGGCGTCGAGCACCGCGCCGTCGCCGCAGCGGGTGGCGCGCATCACCTGCAGCCCGGCCCACGCGGCGCGCTCGAGCGCCAGCTCGATCGCCTCGTGCACCGTGCCGTTGCCGGTGGCGGCGATCACCACGCCGCGCGTGCCGTTGCGCGCCAGCGCGTCGATCAGCGCGCCGCTCGCGCCTGCGTGGCTGGTGACGATCTCGACCGCCGGCCACGTCGCGGGCGGCGCGTCGAGCACCGCAATGCCCAGGCCGTCACCCGACGGCCAGGCGCGCAGCCGCTGCAAGCGGCCTTCTTCGAAGCGGCCGAGCGGCCCGACGTCGCCTGAGCCGAAGGCATCGAGCCGGTGCGCGTGCGCCTTGCGCACGTCGGCCGCGCCGTGCACGGCGCCGGCCAACGCCACCAGCACGCCGTGCGCGCCCTCTTCCTGTGCCAGCGCCACCGCGTCGGCCAGGTTGCGCGGGCCGTCGGCCTGGCGCGAGCTGGCCGGCCGCATCGCACCGGTCAGCACCACCGGCTTGGCCGGCGCCAGCACGCGCTGCAGCAGCCAGGCGGTTTCTTCCATCGTGTCGGTGCCGTGCGTGACGACGATGCCGCGCACCTCGTCGCGTGCCAGATGGTGCGCGACGCGGCGCGCGAGCAGCTGCCACAGCGCGTGCGTCATGTCCTTGCTGTCGAGCTGAGCCACCTGCTCGGCCTCGAGCGGCTGGCCCTGCAGCGCGGGCACCGCGGCCACCAGCGCATCGATGCCGAGCTGCGCGGCCTGGTAGGCCAGGTCGCTTGCGCCGGGTGGGGCCACGCCGGCGATCGTGCCGCCGGTGCCGAGGATCACGACCATGCTTTGCATTTTGGTGTCATCTGGATAAAAATACAGCCACTGGATGCATCAACAGGCACTGTCATGGAAGAAGGCCCGAAGCTCACCGCCCGCCAGCAGCAGATTCTCGACCTCGTGCAAAGCACGATCGAGCGCAGCGGTTCGCCGCCGACGCGCGCCGAGATCGCCGCCGAACTGGGCTTTCGCTCGCCCAACGCCGCCGAAGAACATCTGCAGGCGCTGGCGCGCAAGGGCGTGATCGAGCTGCTCGGCGGCACGTCGCGCGGCATCCGGCTGCGGCCCGAGACGCTGCGCGCGCTGAACGAAACGCGCGGCAAGCAGTTTTCGCTGCCGCTGCCGAGCCTGGCGCAGCTCGCGCTGCCGCTGGTCGGCCGCGTCGCCGCCGGCAGCCCGATCCTGGCGCAGGAGCACATCGATCAAACCTACCTGGTCGAGGCCAGCATGTTCCCGCGCCGGCCCGATTACCTGCTGAAAGTGCGCGGCATGAGCATGCGCGATGCCGGCATCCTCGATGGCGACCTGCTCGCGGTGCAGAAGACGCGCGAGGCCAAGAACGGCCAGATCGTCGTCGCGCGGCTGGGCGACGACGTCACCGTCAAGCGCTTTCGCCGCACGCGCAGCACGATCGAGCTGATCCCGGAGAACCCGGACTTCAAGACCATCGTGGTGCCGTTCGGCGATGTCGATTTCGAACTCGAGGGCGTGGCGGTCGGCCTGGTCCGCAACACGATGCTGATGTGACCAAGGCCGCGCAAGCCCGCGAGTGCGAGCACTTCGAGCAGCTGCCCAACATCGGGCCGGCGATGGCGGCCGACCTGCGCGCGCTTGGTCTCGTGCACCCGCGCGAACTCGCGCACCGCGACCCGTTCGTGCTGTATCAGTCGCTGTGCGCGCACAGCGGCCGGCGACAGGATCCATGCGTGCTCGACACCTTCATGGCGATCACCGATTTCATGCGCGGTGCGGCACCTGCGCCGTGGTGGAAGTACACCGCGCAACGCAAGCTGCTGTACGGCAGTGTGTGAACTGACCACCCCGAAGCGACGCGTGGTCACCCACCCGGTGACAGCACCAGCGTGGCCGGCGCCGGCATGCCGTCGCCCCACAGCGGCAGGTACTGCACACGCGCCCACTCGGGCATCAGGTTGGCGTACCACTTCGACCACGGCAGGCCGCTCTGGCCGGTGCTGTGCATGAAGCGCGAGCGCTTCGGGTCGGCCAGGTCGTACAGCGCACGCAGCGACGGACCGTGCTCGGCGAGAAACAACTCGCCGGTGGTCGGGTCGGGCTGGTAGAGCACGCGCGACACGTCCACCGTAAAGCTGTCGCCGCCCACCGGCGTGCGCAGCTCGAACCAGCGCGCCAGCAGCTTCACGCGCGAGAACGGCCGGTGCTCCGAGCGCGCCTGGTGCACCTGGCCCCAGCGCCATTGCGACACATCGTCGCCCAGCCGCTGCCGCCACTCGTCGAGCGCAGCGTCGAACGCGGCCACGCTCTGCTGCGCGCAGGTTTCAGCCGCCGGCGTGGTCTTGTCGTCGCACCACCAGAGGTCGTCGCGCTCGAGCACGCCGTGCAGCGCATCGCGCAGCGTACGCGTGGCGATCGCGCGCTCGTACACCGTGCCCAGCTCGTCGGCGAACACGCGCTGCGTCAGCTGCCGCTGCCATGCCCACAGGAGCAGCGGCGCCGCGCGGTCGGCGGTCATCGTGCCGTCGAAGCCGTCGAGCGAGCGCTGCGCCGCAGCCGCCAGCGGGTGCTTCGATTGCACGCGGCGCAGCCACAGCAGCATCTCGGCCGACGCAAGCGATTTCACGTCGGCCTGGATCGCGGCCAGGTCGTCGATCGAATGCTTCGGCCGCGCACTCAGCAACTGCTCGATGCGCTGCTGACGAAACGGCGGTGCCCATTCGCTGGTCAGGAAGACCGGGTAGTCGGCCGGCACAACGCGCTGGTTGGCGGTGGCGATCCAGCCGCGTGCCGGGTCGACCTGCTGCGGCAGTGCATCGGCCGGCACCCAGCCGGCCCAGTCGTAGCGCGCGTCCCAGCCCGGCGCCGGCACCAGCCCCAACAGATCGTTGGCGGGTTTGCGCAGCGGCACGCGGCCGGGCGCGATCCAGCCGATGTGGCCGGCACGGTCGGCCACCACCATGTTCTGCATCGGCGCCACCACCCAGCTCTTGACTGCCGCGATGAACGACGCCACGTCGCGGGCCTCGCTCATCGCGAACGAGGCGGCCGCGGTGTCGTTGTCGGGGTCGAGCGCGGTCCAGCGTAGCGCGATCGCGTAGGCGCTGCGCGCCTTGTTGCCGAGCAGGTCGTCGGCGATGCCGGCGTCCGAAATCACCGGCCCGTGGCGCGATTCGCGCACGGTGATCTTCACGTCGGGCTTGCCGCGCACCTTCATCACCTCATCGAAGGTCTTCAGCGGCGCCCAGCCGTCGGGCGTCTGCACCTGGTTCGGGTCGGCCGGGTGCAGCCGCTCGATGTACAGGTCTTGCACGTCGGGGTTGGTGTTGGTGAAGCCCCACGCGATGTGCTCGTTCTGGCCGAGCACCACCGCCGGCAGGCCCGGCATCGTCGCGCCGGCCACCCGGATGCCCGGCGCCTCGAGGCGCGCGAAGTACCAAAGCGCCGGCACCGTCAGCTTCAGGTGCGGGTCGTTGGCCAGCAGCGGTGCGCCGGTGGTGGTGTGGCTGCCGGCGACCACCCAGTTGTTGGAGCCGACGCCTTCGATACCAGACGGCCGCGCGGCCGCCTGCAAGCGGTCGAGCACACGGTCGAACGCCGACACATCGCCGGCGATCACGCCGCCCGACGACGGCAACGCAGCGGTCGCGGTGGCGGCGTCGAGCCGCAGCGCGCGAAACAGCGCCGCGTAGTCGGCTGTCGGCAGCGGCTTCTCGCCGGGGTACGGCGGCAGCAGCTCGTCGATGCGCGCCACCGGCAGGCGCAACGCCAGCCGCAGGCGCAGCAGCTCCTTGCTCCAGTTGCCGCCCAAGTCGTACGCCATCATGAGCATCCAGGCGTAGCTGTCGACCGGATCCCACGGCTGCGGTTGCACGCCGAGCACCAGCATCTCCGGCGGCCGCGCGCGCAGGTCGGTGGCGAGGAAGGCGTTGACGCCATCAGCGTAGGCGCGCATCGCGGCGCGCGTGTCGGCACTGGCCCGCGCCCATTGCGCAGCGGCCGCGCGCCGCACGCCGAGCGCTCGCAGGAACTTGTCGGACGGCAGCGCCACCTCGCCGAACGCCTCGGCGAGCCGCCCGGCGCCGATGCGACGATGCGTCTCGAGCTGCCACAACCGATCCTGCGCGTGCACGAAGCCGAGCGCGAACAGCAGGTCGTGGCGGTTGCGCGCCTTCAGCGTCGGGATGCCGTCGGCGTCGCGCTCGATGTGCACCGGCTGCTCGAGCCCGCTGACGCGCAGCTCGCCGTCGATGGTCGGCATCGTGCGCCAGCTGTACACCGCCGCCGCGATCGCGCCCAGCGCGCCCAACGCCAGCAGCCCCCACAGCGACCTGCGCCACCACGTCATCTCTTCGTCTCCTGCCGCACCCTGCGGCGTGGCGCAGCGTAGCGCATCGCGACGCCGCCGCTGCGCGCGGCGGCGCGAGTCGGACCGCATCGACCACGCGAACAGCCCCCGCTTTCACCGGCTGTTCGCGCGGTCGCGGACCGGCCCGCGCCGGCAGGGCCCGATCTGACCCGACAACGGCCGCCTGTTCGGCGACATGGTCGCGCGCGACGCGACGAACAATGGCTCCCAACGACCCGCCGGCCGCTCCAGCCTCACCGCACATGAACGCTCGCCACCTGCTGCCGCAGCCGCATCGCACGGGCTTCTCGATCTGGACGCAGGTGGGCATGCCGCAGGATCGGCTGGCCCGGATGGCGACGCGTCGCGCATTCGTGGCGCTGAAACAGGCGTTCATGCAGGCGGTGGATTGCAGCGAGCGCAGCCACGGCGACTGGCTGCGCGTGCAGGTACGCCAGGCGCACGAGCCGATCGACTTGTGGCTGCTGCGCGGTGCCGTGCTGCGCGCACTGCCGACAGGCCAGGCCGCCACGCGTGCGCTGCGCACGCGACTGCAGCAGATGCTCGACAGCATGTTCCCCGACAACGCCGACTCCACCGGTTCGCTGCCGCTGTAGCACGACACCGCGCGCTGCGGCGCTCGCGCGGCGGCGCCATCGAACCGGTGAGGCGGCGGGCGTTGCCTGCTCGCCAACGGCGCGGCGCACGATGCAACCGGATGTAGGGCGATGCCGGAGCGGGCACAATCGGCGCGAACGCCGATGAACATCATCATCCTCGACGACTATCAGGATGCCGTGCGCAAGCTGCGCTGCGCATCGCGGCTCGAGCCGTACAACGCGAAGGTGCACACCAACACGGTCAAGGGCATCGGGCAGTTGTCGGTGCGGCTGCGCGACGCCGAGATCCTGGTGACGATCCGCGAGCGCACGCTGTTTCCGCGCCAGCTGCTCGAGAAGCTGCCCAAGCTCAAGCTGATCGCGCAGACCGGGCGCGTCGGCCCGCACATCGATGTCGACACCTGCACCCGGCTCGGCATCGCGGTGGCCGAGGGCGCCGGCTCGCCGGTGGCCGCGGCCGAGCTCACCTGGGCGCTGGTGATGGCGGCGATGCGGCGGCTGCCGCAGTACATCGCCACGCTCAAGCACGGCGGCTGGCAGCAGTCGGGCCTGAAGGCGCTGTCAATGCCACCCAACTTCTGCCTCGGCATGGCGCTGCAGGGCCGCACGCTCGGCATCTGGGGCTTCGGCAAGATCGGCCAGCGGGTAGCCAGCTACGGCCGCGCCTTCGGCATGCAGGTGCAGGTGTGGGGCAGCGCCGCGTCACGCGAGAACGCGGTGGCTGCGGGCTACGTCGCAGCGCCGAGCCGCGAGGCGCTGTTCGCGACCAGCGACGTGCTCGCGCTGCACCTGCGGCTGGTGCCCGAGACGCGCGCCATCGTCACCGCGGCCGACCTGGCGCGCATGAAGCCGACTGCGCTGCTGGTCAACACCTCGCGCGCCGAGCTTATCGAGGAGGGCGCGCTGGTCGCCGGACTGAACCGCGGCCGCCCCGGCATGGCCGCGGTCGACGTGTTCGAGAGCGAGCCGATCCTGCAGGGCCACCCGCTGCTGCGGTTGGAGAACGCAGTGTGCACGCCGCACATCGGCTACGTCGAGCTCGACAGCTACGAGCAGTACTTCGGCGCCGCGTTCGACAACGTGGTCAACTTCATCGAGCAGCAGCCGAGCAACATCGTCAACCCCGAGGCGCTGAAGGTGCTGCGCGGATGAGCGCGCCCGGCCGCCGGGTATGACCACCGCCTCCACGGACGACGGCGTCGCGCGCGCGCGCTGGGCGCTGCTGGGCGGCAACTTCGCGATCGCCTGCGGCGTGATGGCGCCGTCGGGCGTGATGAACGATCTGGTCGATTCGCTGCAGGTCGGCGCCGCGGTGGCCGGCCAGCTGGTGACGATCGGTGGCGTGGTGATGGCGCTCGGCGCGCCGCTGCTGGCGGCGCGCGTGGCCGGCAGCGACCGCCGCCGTCTGTTGACGCTGTGGCTGCTGTGGTACGCGATCGGCCACGCGCTCGCCGCGATGGCGCCCAACTTCCTCACGCTGGCGATCGTGCGCACGATCACCGTGCTCGGTGCCGCGGTGTTCACGCCGCAGGCCGGCGCCGCCATCGCGGTGATGGCACGCCCCGAGGCCCGCGGCGGCGCTATCACCTTCGTCTTCCTCGGCTGGTCGGCGGCGTCGGTGCTCGGCCTGCCGCTGCATGCCTACGTGGCCGAAACCTTCGGCTGGCGCGCGGCACTGGCAGGCGTGGCCGTGATGTCGGCCGTTGCGGCGCTGTGGGTGTGGCGCACGGTGCCCGACGGTGTGCGCCCCGCGCCGCTGTCGGGTGCGCAATGGCGCTCGGTGCTGAGCAGTCCCGTGCTGATGGCGGTGCTGACGGTCACCGTGCTGACCGGGGCCGCGCAGTTCACGCTGTTCGCCTACATGGCGCCATACTTCCGGCAGGTGCTCGGCGCCTCGCCGGCGCAGATCGCGCTGCTGTTCCTCGTGTTCGGCGCGGTCGGCCTGGCCAGCAGCGTGGTCGTCACGCGGCTGATCGACCGTGTCGGCGCAGCGCGCATGGTCGCGCTGCTGCTGACGCTGATCGCGCTGAGCTTCCTGCTCTGGCCGTTGGCCGCCGGCGTGCTGGCCATCGGCCTGGCGATGGTGCCGTGGGCGATCGGCTGCTTCCCGGCGCAGTCGTCGCAGCACGCACGCGTGTCGGCGCTGGCGCCGCCACTGGCACCGGCGTCGATGGCGCTGAACTCGTCGGCGATCTACGTCGGCCAGGCGATCGGTGCCCTCACCGGCGGCGCGCTGCTCGCGGCCGGCGGCTTCGGCCTGCTGAGCTGGGCGGCGTTGGCCTGGCAACTGGCGTCGATCGCGCTCAGCCAGTGGGCGGCCGCGCGCCAGCCGCTTGCGGCGCCGCAGGCCGCAGCCTGAGGCGCGCACCATGGCCGCCCTCGTCGACACCGAACCGCCCGCCGAGGTCGGGCTGCGCGCGCCGCGCTCGTGCACCGAGTTGTTCACCGCGTTCACGCGGCTGGCGCTGCAGGGCTTCGGCGGCGTGATCGCCGTGGCGCAGCATGAGCTGGTGGAGTACCGGCGCTGGCTGGAGCGCGAGCAGTTCGTCGAGCTGTTGTCGCTGGCGCAGGTGCTGCCCGGGCCGAACATCATCAACCTGGCGTTGATGTTCGGCCAGCGGCATTTCGGCTGGCGCGGCGCGGCGGCGGCGGCCGGCGGGCTGCTGGCCGTGCCGCTGGTGATCGTGCTCGTCGCCGCCACGCTGTACGGGCGCTTCGCGTCGATCGCGCCGGTGGCCGGCGCGCTGCGCGGCATGGGTGCGGTGGCGGCCGGCCTCGTGCTCGGCACGGCGCTGCGCCTCGCGCCGGCACTGCAGCGCAACCCGATGGGCCCGTGGGTCTGCTTCGCCATCGTCGCCATCAGCGCGCTGGCGCTGGGCTGGCTGCGCTGGCCATTGGTGGGTGTAGTGCTGGTGCTCGGTGCGGGCGGCTATGCGTGGGCGTGGTACCGACTGGCACATTCATCGGCTGCCGCGCGATGAACCGCCGCCGGGCCGCCCCAAGGCGGTTCGCTCCCCCTCGGGGGGACGCGAGCGCAGCGAGCCAGGGGGCAACATGAACCGCCGCCGGGCCGCCCCAAGGCGGTTCGCTCCCCCTCGGGGGAACGCGAGCGCAGCGAGCAAGGGGGTCCCATGACCCTGAGCGACATCTTCGGCCTGCACGGCCTCGGCTGGGCCGAGGTGCTGCAGTTGTTCGCGCACTTCGCGGTGCTGTCGCTGCTGGCGATCGGCGGCGCGATCACGTCGGCCGCCGACATGCAGCGCTACCTCGTGGTCGAGCACGGCTACATCGACACGACGCAGTTCAATGCGTCGATCGCGATCGCGCAGGCGGCGCCTGGGCCCAACATCCTGTTCGTCGCGCTGCTCGGCTGGAACACCGCCGGCGTGGCCGGCCTGCTGGCGACGATGGCCGGCATCATGGGCCCGTCGAGCGTGCTCGCCTACCTGGTCGGCCGCTACCGCCACACGCAGCGCGAAGCGCTGCCGGTGCGCGCGTTCAGTGCTGGGCTGGCGCCGCTGACGATCGGCCTGCTGCTGGCCACCGGCTGGGTGCTGAGCATGCCGTCGCTCGGCCATCCGCTGGCGCTTGCGCTGGTCGCCGGAACTGTGCTGTTCATGCTGACCACGCGGCGCAGCCTGCTGTGGATGATCGCGCTCGGCGCCATCGTTGGCGCGCTCGGCGGCGCTTGATGGCGAGCGCAGCCACATGACCCCCGGCGTACACGATCTGCCGCTGTTCATCGCCGCCGGGCTGCTGTTGAACGTGACGCCGGGCGCCGACCTCGCGCTGATCGGCGCGCGCAGCGCGAGCCAGGGCTTTCGCAGCGGCGCCGCTGCGGCGCTGGGCGTCGGCGCGGGCTGCTTCGTGCACGTGGGGGCCGCGGCGCTCGGCCTGTCGGCGCTGATCGCCAGCTCGGCCACGGCCTTCACCGTGCTGCGCTGGCTCGGCGCGGCGTACCTCGTGTGGCTCGGTATCGGCCTGCTGCGCGCCGCACCGGCCGGCATCGATGCGAAGACGGCTGCGGCCGCACCGTCGACCCGCGCCACGGCGCGGCGCTCGTTCGTGCAGGGTTTCTTGACCAATGCGCTGAACCCGAAGGTGGCGCTGTTCTTCCTCGCGTTCCTGCCGCAGTTCATCGACGCCGGCGCGCCGCACAAGGGCTGGGCCTTCGTCGCGCTCGGCTCGGTGTTCGCGTTCAACGGCACGCTGGTCAACGTGGCGTTCGCGGCGCTGGTGGCACGGCTGCGCCATGCCCTCGGCGGCAGCGGTGGCGTCGGCCGCTGGCTGTCGCGCGGCGTCGGCGTGCTGTTCATCGCGCTGGGCGTGCGGCTGGCGCTGTTCGCCGGCGACGGCGGCGCTGGGCGCTGAACGCGCCACGGGGTGTGCGCCGGCGCGCCCGTGAGGCGCAGCGGCCAACATCAGGCAAAGCGCCCCTGCAGGAACCAGCCGCTGCCCTTGCCCGGCGGCACGCGCAGGCGGTACACCCACACCAGTGCGTCGCCGTGCACGCGCGCAATGAAGTAGTCGCGCGCCGCCAGTGCACCGTCCCACCAGCCGGCCTCGATGCGCTCGGGCCCGGCCAGCAGTTGCAGCGGCGCACCGTCGAGCCACAGCCGCGCCGCCCGTTCGACCAGCGGCTGCGGCTCGCGCAGCAGCCACAGCGGTCGCATGGGTGCGGCCGCGGCTTCGGCGGACAGCGGTCGCACGGGCACGGCCGCAGCATCCGCGGGCAGCGGTCGCATCGGTACGGCCGCCGCCAACTGTGACCGCGTCGATGCGGCCACCGTCTTGGCCATCCGCGGCCGCAGCGATGCCGCCGCGGCCGCCGTCGTGACCGGCACACCATCGACCGCCGCTTCGCCGGTCGCGCGCTCGGGCCGGTGATCGGCCGCGAGCACGAGGCGCTGCACGCCGTCGGCGCCCAGCCGCGCCTGCAGCCGCTCGACCAGGCGCGCGAGGCCCTCGCGCTCGCCGCCACGGGTGGGGAACAGCTCGCCGTTGGGCGGGCCGCACGGCACCAGCGCAGCGCAGTGCAGGCTCAGCTCGAGCGCGGGCGCCGGCAGCGGCAGGCGGCCCAGGCGCTCGGCCAGCAAGGCCTGCAGGTGCGCGGCATCGGCCGACGGCTCGGCCAGCCCGATCGCCAGCTCGCTGCTCGACGGCATGCGCTGGCGGGTTTCGTGGTGCATCAGCAGCGTGAAGCCGCGCACGCGCGAGTGCCGCGCGCGCGCCCAGGCGAGCAGCCGCTCGATCAGCACGCGCGCGCCGGCCATCAGCTGCCCGGCGTGGTCGGCGCGGGTGAACAGCTCGATGCGCTGGCCGAACACCGGCGGCGCGACGATCGGCCGGCGCGGATCGGGCGCGTCGCCGCAGGCACGGTCGAGCTCGGCCAGCAGTGCCGGGCCGAAGCGCCGCGCCAGGCCGGTTCGCGGCAGGTGCCGCAGATCGGCCAGCCGCCGCAGGCCCATGCCCTGCAATGCCTCCCAGTTCGCGCGCCCGGTGCCTAACAACCAGACCGGTGCATCGCTGAGCAGACGGCGCAGCGCGGCGATGTCGACGCTGTGCGCTCCGCTGGCGAGGTCGTCGCGCCAGCGCGCCAGCAGCGCGGCACCCAGCGCCGTGGGCGCGCTGGCGATGCAACAGCGGTGGCCCAGCGGTTGCAGCGCTCGCCGCAGACGCTCGAGCAGCCGGCGCAAGCCGCCGAAGCAGCGCAGCGACGCCTGCACCTCGAGCAGCACCACCGGCGCCGGTGTGCCGGCACCGTCGTCGGGCTGCAGGCACACCATCGGCGTGAACGTCAGTGCGGCATGGCCCACCGCCTGCAGCGCGAGCGCGTCGCGTGCGGCATCGGCCTGGCCGAGCAGCAGATCGGGCGCGAGCGCGAGCGCGGTGGCGCGTTTGGCACCGGGCTGCACGCCCAGCGCCGCGGCCCGCGCATCGGCCTGCGTGATGCGATGGGCCTCGATCAGCGCCAGCGGCCGCTGCCGCCCCGCGGGGTCGAGCGTCGCCGCGAACGATTCGAGCGACAGCTGCGGCAGGTGCACGGCGAGCCACAACATCGGTGCGGCCCATGGTTCACGACAGCGCCGGCACGGCGTCGATCGCCGCCTCGTCGTGCCGGGCCGCACCCTGCGCACGGGGCGTCGCGGAGCACGCATCGGCCGGCGGGCCGGCGAGGCTGCTGGCTGCTGCGCGCCCCGGGTCGGCGCGCAGCACCGGCGACAACGCCAGCACCACCGGCTGCGCCAGCGGCGGGCCGCGGCGCTTGAGCACACGCAGCGCGAGGCGATCGATGCCGGCACTGTGCAGCAGCAGGCGCAGCGGCGCGGCGCTGGGCTTCAGGCGCGCCTCGACCTCGCGGAACAGGAACGCCGGCCCGTCGTGTGCCTGTGCCGCCAACTGCAGCCGGCGCAGCACATCGGCGCGCAGGCGCTGCGGCAGCCACGCCAGCACGGCACCGACATGGCCGCTCTTCAACGCCTGCTCGAGCGCCCACAGCAGATCGGCACTCGGCAGCACGCGGCGCAGGGCCGCGCCGCGCGCGCCCTCGCGGCCATGGATCACGAGCAGTTGCTGCGCCTCGACGCCGAGCCGTGCCAGCGCCCAGCCGCACAGCGCGGCCGGTGGATCGAACAGCATCACGCTGCGGCCGCCGGCCGCCGGTGCGCCGCCATTGGCGATGCACGCCAGCGCCGGCACCAGCAGACGCAGTTCACCGAGCCCCGGGTGCGGCAGCAGCAGCTCGGTGAGCGCGCGGTGCGGCCAGCCGCCGCCGGGCAATTCGGCATCGAGCACAGCAAAGCCGGTGGCCGTGACGCCACTGACCTGCCCGAGCCGATGCGCACACCACACCCCGGCCGGCGGCGAAAAAGCGCTGGCGCAAGGGGCCGAAAAGCCGAGGGAAAGGTCCACAAAAATACTGTAAATTCATACAGTATTCTCTGCAAGTCCTCTATTTCAGGCGGTCTCCCGCTGGCGTTTTGTTCGCTCCTTCAACACTCAGCCGCTCGCCATGGCGTGCGCAAGCGCCTGCGCGCACAGCGCCACCGCGGTGTTCGCCTCGTCGATCACGCGCCCCATCGTGATGAAGCCGTGAACCTGCCGCTCGAAGCACACGTACTGCGTGGGCACACCGGCCCTCGACAACGCATCGGCGTACTGCCGGCCCTCGTCGCGCAGCGGGTCGAAGCCGGCGGTGATCACCAGCGCCGGCGGCAGCTTCGACAGATCGGGGTGCAGCAGCGGCGAGCAGCGCCAGTCGGTCCAGTCGCGCTCGGACGGCACGTAGTGGCCGCGGTAGTAGGCGATCGACTCCGCGGTCAGCAGGTAGCCCTGGCCGTTGACGGTGTGCGACGGCGCGATCGCCCGCATATCAGTCGCCGGGTAGACCAGCAACTGCAGCCGCGGCGCGAAACCGCCGCCGTCGCGCAGGCTGATCGCCGTCACTGCGGCGAGGTTGCCGCCGGCGCTGTCGCCGCCGAGCACGATGCGCGACGCATCGAGCCCCAGCGCCGACGCCTGGCCGTGCACCCAGCGCGTGGCGGCGAGGCAATCGTCCGCCGCGGCGGGAAAGCGGTGCTCCGGGCCGAGCCGGTAATCCACCGCCACCACCGCACAGCCGGCGCGGTGCGCCAGCTCGCGGCACAGCACGTCGTGGGTGTCGAGATCGCCGATCGTCCAGCCGCCGCCGTGGTAGTACACCAACACCGGCGCCTTCGCCGTCGCGCCCGCCGGGCGGTACAGGCGCAGGCCGATCGGGCCCTGCGGGCCCGGTGCTGCGAGGTCGCGCACCTCGGCCATCGTCAGCGCGGCCGGTTGCGTGAAGCTGCGCCGCTCGCGGTACAGCCGGCGTGCCTCGGCCGGCAGCAGCGTGTGCGTCGGCGGCACGCCACGCTCGGCCATCAGGTCGATCAGGGCACGGGCTTGCGGATCGAGCATCGGCGCTCCCGGTGGGTGGAGGCCGCAGTGTAGGCGCCGCTGTCGAGCGCCGGGCGCGCGGCGCACCCGCGCCGCGGCGCCTGCGTCAACGCGTCAGGCGAACTCCTGCCGCACCGACGGCGTGTTCAGCCGCTGCACGATCCAGCCCAGCAGCACGCAGATGCCCAGACTCATGGCCACCGCGGCCACGCGTGTCGCGGTGATGAAGCCGCCGAACACGCCGGCGGTTTCGCGCGGCAGCGGCGAGCGGCTCAACGTGTGATCGATCAGGCCTTGCAACAGCTCCTGGTGCAGCCACACGCCGGCGAGGTTGCCGACGATGGCCAGCAGCACCAGTGCGATGAACGCGCGCCGCGCCCACTCGAGCCGCAGCAGCAGGCCGATCGCCGCTGCCGCGGTGGCGACCGACAGCGCCAGCACGGCAGCGGCCACCCACGGCAGGTTCGCGGCCAGCACCGCCGCCAGGCCCTGCAGCGGGGTGGCATCGAAGCGCAGCGCGAAGCCCGGCAGCAGCGACGCGGTGGCGGCGCCTTGCACCAGCGCCACCGCACCACAGACCGCGCCCAGCGCGAGGAACACCCATGCGGTGATGCTGACGAACACCGACCGCGATCCGACGTTGAAGGTTTGCGGCATGGCGGGACCCCCTGCTTCGCATTGTTCGCCTACGGTCGCGGCGCGTCATTCCCTCGGGCAGGGGCGTCGCCCAAGCGGCGCGCGTGCGTAACGCACGGCGCAGCGCTGTCCGGATCGTCGCAGGCACGTGCACGGGCCGCCGCAGATGCGGCTTCACAATCCGCCTCTTGTGTTGCGATTGCCCCGCCCCGTGATGCCTCGACGCCTTCAACTCCTTTGGCCGCAGCGGTCGTGCGCGGCGTTGCTGACCGCGGCATTGCCGGCCACGCTGTCGCTGGCCGTCCATGCCGACGAGCCCGCGCTGCGCGAGACGCCGCTGCGCGCCGAGCTCGGCTTCGAGCGCATCGCGCTGCCGGCACGCGAAGCGATGGGCCTCGCCGGCGCTACGGTGTCGTTCAAGTTCGGTGAACACTGGTGGGCCGGTCCTGCGGTCTACGGTGCGGCCAGCGGGCAGCGCGGCGGCCTGTTCGTGTTGGGTGCGCAACTGCAGCGGCAGTGGGATCTGCCAGGCGGCTGGGCGCTCGGCACCGGCTTCTACGCGGGCGGCGGCGGCGGCGCGGCGGCGCCGGTGGGCGGCGGCCTGATGCTGCGCGCCGCGGCCACGCTGAGCCACGATATCGGCCCGCTGCGCGCCGGGCTGAGCTGGTCGTACGTGCGCTTTCCGAGTGGCGACATCGGCAGCTCGCAACTCGGCGTGGTGCTGAGCTGGGAGCGGCCGTTGCGCAGCTTCGTCGCGGCCGCGAGCGGCCAGCCGCAACCGGCCGCGTCCCGCACCGGCCTCGGCGTGCAACGCCTCGCCGGCACCGCGGGTGCCTACGCGCTGCAGGGCTCCGACCGTCGGCGCCTGGGCATGGTCGGTGGCCGTGCCGAATGGGCGCCCACCGCCGGCGGCTGGTTCGGCACCGTCGAGGCCGGCGCTGCCGCGTCCGGTGGCGCCGCGGGGTACATGGAGATCCTCGGCGGCGTCGGCTGGCGCCAGCCATTGCCGCTGTGGCCGGCACTATCTCTCGAGGCACGCGCTGCGCTCGGCCTCGGCGGCGGCGGCGCGGTGCCCACCGGTGGCGGCCCGATCGGCAAGTGGGCGCTCGGCGCCAGCCTCGACTGGGGTGGCGGCCTGCGCAGCGGCATCGAGTTCGGCCGCATCGCAGCCCTCGATGCGCCGCTGCGCGCGCGCACCGGCCAGCTCTGGCTGGCGCTGGACCTGGAGCCGGCCTCACCGGGCGGCAGGGGCACGATCACGCGCAACGAGTGGTCGGGCAGCCTGCAGCACTGGACGCGCGCGCAACGCAGCAACGGCCCGGCCGCCGCGCTCGACACCGTGGGCCTGAAGCTCGACCGCTTCGTCGGCGATCATGCCTACCTAAGCGCTCAAGCGCACAGCGCCTACGCCGGCGGCGCAGGGGCATTCTCGGTCGGGCTGGTCGGCGCCGGCCTCGTCACGCCGGTGGGCGAGCGGCTGCGCATCGGTGCCGAGCTGCTGGTGGGCGCCGCCGGCGGCGGCGGCGTCGCCTCGGGCGGCGGTGCGATCGCGCAGGCGCTGGCCTGGGGCGGCTGGGCCGCCACGCCGGCGCTCGAACTGCGGCTTGGCGTGGGTGCGGTGAAATCCCTGCGCGGCGGCAGCCTGAGCACGCCGGTGGTCGAGCTGGCGTTCAGCCACGCGCTCGGCCTCGGCGGGCGATGAACGGAGCCGGCCCCGAAACGCCTTCGGCGCCGCCCCCGCCGACGCCCAAACCGCTAAGGCCGCAGGTCGCCTGCCAGGCTCGCCAGCGTCTCGGCGGCGATCGACAGGTGCGACGGGTAGTTGGCGTGGTCGCAGCCCAGCCGCACCGCGGCGCCGGCCAGCACCGCGGCGCGCGCCGGCGCCGGCAGCTCGAAGCGCACGAAGTGCACCGCCGAGGTCTTCTCGTCGTTCTCGCGCGGCAGGTCTTCGTCGGCGATTGCGTAGACGCGCGGCTGGCCCTCGACCTCGACGAACAGCCGGTCTTCGACGCCGATCAGCCGCGCCAGCTCGCGCTTGCGTTCGTGCGGATCGGGGTACTCGATCAGCAGCGTGGCCTTCCAGTTGCTGCCGTCGGGCACCAGCGGCGAGTAGACAGCGATCTCCTGCGCGATGCCTTCGTCGTCGAAGATCTTCTCGATGCGCAGCATCTCCTGGATCTGGTAGCGGATGGTCTGCTCGTCCTCGAACTGCACCGTCATGTGCTCGCCCAGCGCCACGCTGCGCAGCTTGCGGTGCGGGATGATGCGCGCCTTGATCTCGGTGCGCGCGCGCGAGTACGCCTCCAGCGTCATCAGGCTGCTGCGTTCGATCGCACCCATCGTCGTCACTCCAATCCGTAGGCTTCGCGCACCAGGCTCAGCGGATGCTTGAGCGCCTTTGCCGGCGTGCCGGCCTGCGCGATGCCCTGCGCGATGTGGTGGCCGGCCAGCGCGCAGTCGCTGGCGATCACGTCGGGCTCGGGCTGCGCCATCGCCTTGAACACCGGGCGGCCGATCTTCATCGCCAGCGGATGCGTCGGCGTCTTCACGCCATAGGTGCCGGCGTGGCCCGAGCAGCGCTCCACCGTGGTGAGCTGCAGCTGCACGCGCTGGCCGATCAGCTTGAACATCTCCTCGGTCTTGCGGCCGACGTTCTGCACCCGGCCGTGGCACGGCACGTGGTAGCTGACCTTGCCGAGGTCGCGCTTGAACTCGAGGTTGAGCAGGCCATCCTTGTGGCGCGCCACCAGGTACTCGAACGGGTCCCACATCGCGTCGCGCACGGCGAGCACGTCGGGCTCGCCGGGGAACATCAGCGGCAGCTCCTGCTTGAACATCAGCGTGCAGCTCGGCACCGGACTGACGATGGCGTAGCCTTCCTTCGCGTAGCGCGCGAGCACCGGGATGTTGGCGTTCTTGTGCTTCTCCACCGTGTCGAGGTCGCCCAGCTCGAGCTTGGGCATGCCGCAGCAGGCTTCCTTGCGGACGATTTCGTAGGCGATCGCGTTGTGCTCCAGCACCTTCAGCAGGTCGTGCCCGATGCCGGGCTCGTTGTAGTTGACGTAGCAGGTGGCAAACACCGCCACCTTGCCCGGCGTGCGCTCGCCGTGCTTCGGCTCGGTGACACGGCCGCGCTTCGGCTCGCTCCAGCGCAGGCGATGCGCGGCCAGCTCGGGCATCCAGGCATCGGGGTGCACGCCGAGCATCGTGTCCATCTGCCGGCGCGCGAACCGGGTGCGGTTGATCGCGTTGACCGTCTGCACCACGATCGGAATGCCGGCGAAGCTGCCGTGCACGTCGGTGGACGACAGGAAGCGCTCGCCGGCCTTCACGCGGCCCTGGCGGAACTTGATCGACTTGGCGCGCAGCATCAGGTGCGGGAAGTCGACGTTCCACGCGTGCGGCGGCACGTACGGACACTTGGTCATGTAGCACAGGTCGCACAGGTAGCACTGGTCGACCACGCTCCAGTAGGCCTCTTTCTTGACGCCGTGCACCTCGCCGTCGTCGGTGGCGTCGACCAGGTCGAACAAGGTCGGAAAGCTCTGGCACAGGCTGACGCAGCGGCGGCAGCCGTGGCAGATGTCGAACACGCGCTCCAGCTCGTTGAAGCACTCGGCCTCGTCGCGGAACGCGGGGCTCTTCCAGTCGATCGGATGGCGCGTGGGCGCTTCGAGGTTGCCTTCTCGGTTGCTCATCGGGTCGGCCTTGGCAGCAAAGGGCGAAGAGGGTCGAACGGCGAGCGCGCGAAGTGAACAAGGGGCCACGCGAGCCCCTTGGTTGTTGCCACGCCGCCGCTCGGGCTGCAGCGGTCGGGTCAGTCGACGAACTGGTCCAGCGCCTTCTGGTAGCGGTTGGCGTGCGAGCGCTCGGCCTTGGCCAGCGTCTCGAACCAGTCGGCAATCTCGTCGAAGCCTTCGCTGCGCGCGGTCTTGGCCATGCCCGGGTACATGTCGGTGTACTCGTGCGTCTCGCCGGCCACCGCGGCCTTCAGGTTGGCGCGCGTGGGCCCGATCGGCAGCCCGGTGGCCGGGTCGCCCACCTGCTCCAGGAACTCGAGGTGGCCATGCGCGTGGCCGGTCTCGCCCTCGGCGGTGGAGCGGAACAGCGCCGCCACGTCGTTCTGCCCTTCCACGTCGGCCTTGTTGGCGAAGTACAGGTAGCGGCGATTGGCCTGCGACTCGCCCGCGAAGGCGTCCTTCAGGTTCTGCTCGGTCTTCGATCCCTTCAGTGCTGCCATGTCACGCTCCTTGTGGATGGGTCGGTTCTCCGGCGCGCCCCTGCGCCGCCGGATGCGCGGACCCTAGCAAACCTTGCGCTTGTAGGCCAATCGAAAGCCTCAATGCGCCGCATGGACAAATCCAATCTACCCGCGATGCTCGCATGGGCGCCAAGACCCGCGTTGCTTCAGCGCAGCCCGAGCAAGCGCAGCGCCAGCTCGTGCAGGCGGCGCTGCGGGTCGACCAGATCGCGCAGCACGCTGTAGTGATGGCGATCGACGATGGTCTCGCACACCGGCACCGTGGTCGGGCCCCACTGGTCGCGGATGAGCTGGTTCTGGCGCAGGAACTCGTCGCTCTCCAGCAGACCGGCCACCGTGTACAGCGTGCCGCGCGGCCGCGGGAAGAACGCCGGGCTCAAGCGCTTCACCGACTGCGGCGTCAGCTTCAGGTCGCCTTGCAGGAACGGCGCGTTGCGCACCGGCTCGAGATCGAAGACGCCCGAGATCGACAGCGCACCCGCAACCAGCCGCGGCGGCAGGTCGTCGCCCACATCCTTCCAGCGGCAGCACAGCAGCATGGCCGCCAGATGGCCGCCGGCCGAGTGCCCGGCCACCACGATGCGGTTCGGGTCGCCGCTGTGCACGCCGGGGTTGCGCCACGCCCAGGCCAGCGCACGCGTCATCTGCAGCGCGATCGTCTCCACCGACACCGACGGGCACAGCGCGTGGTTGGGCACCACCACCGTCGCACCGGCTTCGACCAGCGCCGGCGCGAGGAACGAGAAGTCGGCCTTGTCGAGCGCGCGCCACCAGCCACCGTGGATGAACACCAGCACCGGCGCGCCCGGGCGTGCGGCCGGAAACACGTCGAGCGTTTCGCCCGGCTCGCTGCCGTAGGCGATGTCGAGCCGGCACGGCAGCCGCGTGCGCGCCAGCGCCGACGACTCGGCCCAGCCGGCGAAGATGCGCGGATGATCCGGCACGCGCACGCGCGGGTTGTACTGGGCATCGAGCCAGGCCGGATCGTTCTGCGACATGGGTGCTCCTGGGCCCGCGGGGCCGCCGGTGGTGCGAGGGCGCCGAGATTAACCGACAGCGCGCCCGCGCCGGCGCGGCCAACCCTTGCTGCTAGAATCCGCCGCTCGTTCGGGGACGTAGCTCAGCTGGGAGAGCGTCGCGTTCGCAATGCGAAGGTCGGGAGTTCGATCCTCCTCGTCTCCACCAAAGAGCCAGGCGTCTCGCCTGGCTTTTCTCTTGCGCAGAACGCTGTTGCAGGCACCGCGTGACCATCGACGAGTTCATCGCCACCTGCGTCCACACCGCGCAGCACAGCCTCGGCGCACCACCGCTCACCGACCCTGCTGCTCCATCAACAGGTAGGTGTTGTAGGCGTTGATGCGGTTGGCGGCACGAAACAGCGGCAGCTGCTCGTAGCGCGACCAGTCGGTGCGCGCATAGGCCTCGTCGAACGGCTCCATGTTGGCCGCCGCCTCGCCCATGGTGGCGCGCAAATACTGCAGGTACTCGCGCGTCAACTGCAGGTCGGCCTGCGGGTCGCTCGACAGTGCGCCGTGCCCGGGCACGATCGCCGCCGGCCGCAGCGCGATCAGGCCCGACAGCGCAGCGATCCAGCGTCGGCTGTCGGCCTGCCCCACGAAGGGCACGCGGCCACGGAACACGAGGTCGCCCGCGTACAGCACGTTGGCACGCTCGGCATGCACCACCAGGTCTTCGGGCGTGTGCGCCGGGCCGACGTGGCGGATCGCAATGCGCTCGTCACCCAGCTCGAGCACCGTGTCGCCATCGAGCCAGCGGTCGGCGGCCACGAGCCGTGTGCTGCCGTCGATCCACGGCGCGATGTCGCTGCGGCTGACCTCGAGCCGCTGCCGCGCTCCGTCGGAGTTCAGGTACTCCAGCCCCTTGCGGTGCGCGATGATCGTCGCGCCAGCCTGCTTGAACACCTGCAGGCCGTAGATGTGGTCGGCGTGGTAATGCGTGACGACCACGTAGCGCAGCGGCTGGTCGGTGATGCCGCGGATCGCTGCCAGCAGGTCGTGCGCCAGCGCCGGCGAGCCGAGCGCATCGATCGCCACCACGCCTGCCGACGTGACCACGAAGCCGGCGTTGGAGATGAAGTTGCGGTTCGCCGGCGACCCCAGCGCCGCCTCGCCCTGCACGAACCAGGCGTTGCCGGCCACGCGCTGCGGCTGCACACCGGCCGCGGCGGCGGTGCAGCAGGCGAACGACATCAGCGCCACCCACATCAGCGCAGGCGCGAGCCACTCGCGCGCGGCCTGTCGCAGCCGGGTGTCGCTCACGGCTTGATGTAGGCGTAGCCCTGGCCCTGCAGCCGGGCCAGCCGCACGACGCCGGAGGGCGTGAAATCGGCCTCTTCGATGAACTGGTCTTTCTTCAGGCTGCGGTTCCTCAGCGTGATCTCGCAGACTTCGAAGTTGACGCCGCGGCCCTTCAGCGCCGACACCAGCGGCGCGTACTCGGTGCCGTTGGCCGCCTTGGCGCCGACCATCAGCAGGTCGACGCCTTCGGCATGCGTGACGACGATGATCTTCGCGCCCGGGTCGCTGTCGAGATGGTTGCGGATGTTGCGCAGGCCCTTGAGCCCCTGCACCGCGGTGTTGTCGAAGTGATAGACCACCTTGTCCTGCGCCCACGCGCCGGTGGCGGCGATCAGCAGCACGAGGGCGGCCACGAGCGATCGGACGAGCGTGTTCATGGTGCTGTGGCCCTTCATGTGTTGGCATCCGCGCGCGGGCGGTGCGCTGCGGCGGCCAGGTGTCGACGATCAGACACGGACGATGCCCGGCTTGGACATGACATGAGCGAGGCCCGGGTTGCCCTGCACGCCTTGCAGCGCCGGCGTGTTCGGCACGCGCGCCGTCACGTGGCCGCCGCGCGAGCGCAGCCAGCTCTCCACGTGCTCCCAGGCCGGCTTCACACCCGGCTGGCGAGCGGCATCTTCGGCCACCGGCGCCCAGCCGGCCACCTTGTAGCGCTTGCCCGCCTCGATCGGCCGGCCGGCGAGCCGCATGTCGCCGATGCGGTGGCCCATCTTCTCGCCCGGTGTGATGCTGTAGGTCAGCCCGCCGGTGCGCACCATGTCGCCGCCTTGCTGGTAGTACGGGTCGGGGTTGAACAGGTTGTCGGCCACGTCCTCGAGCACGGTCTTGATCGTCTCGCCGGTCATCTCGGTGACGGTGGCGTACGGGTAGGTGATCGCCAGCTGGCCCATCAGCGCCTCGCGCGTGATCACCTCGCCCGGCAGCAGCGTGGTGCCCCAGCGGAAACCGGGCGAGAACGCGATCTCGGCGTCCTGCTCCTCCATCAGCGCATCGCAGATCAGCTGATCCCAGCTGCCGTTGAAGTTGCCGCGGCGGTACAGCGTGCCGTCGGTGACGGCCAGCTTCTCGCCCAGGCGCGCCTCGTACGGCGCGCGCAGCTTGCCGACCAGCGCCGCCATCGCCGCATCGGGCTGCAACTGGTTGGCGAACACCGGCAGCAGCCGGTAGCGATAGTCGGCCAGCCGCCCACCCTTGACGTCGAAATCGATCACGCCGAGGAACTTGCCGTTGCTGCCGGCGTTGGTCACCAGCGTGGTGCCGCCGGCGTTCTTCACCGGCACCGCCAGCGGCACGCCGTCGTGCGTGTGGCCGCCGAGGATGGCATCGACGCCGCGCACGCGCGAGGCCATCTTGAGGTCGACGTCCATGCCGTTGTGCGACAGCACGACCACCAGCTGCGCGCCCTTGCCGCGCGCGGTGTCGACCACCTGCTGCAGGTGATCGTCCTGGATGCCGAAGCTCCAGTCGGCCACGAAGTGGCGCGGGTTGGCGATCGGCGTGTACGGAAACGCCTGACCGACGATGGCCACCGGCACGCCGTTGACCTCGCGCATCACGTACGGCGCGAACACCGGGTCGCCGAAGTCGGCGGTCTTGATGTTCTGCGCCACGAAGTCGATGCGCTTCGTTGCGTTGGCCACGCCGCTGGCGAAGTCCTTGTCGACGATCTCCTTCACCCGCTGCATGCCGTAGGTGAACTCCCAGTGGCCGGTCATCACGTCGACGCCGAGCAGCTTGCAGGCGTCGACCATGTCCTGCGCACGCGTCCACAGCGACGTGGCCGAGCCCTGCCAGGTGTCGCCGCCGTCGAGCAGCAGCGCGCCCGGTCGGCTGGCGCGCAGGCGCTTGACCAGCGTGGCCAGGTGCGCGAAACCACCGAGCCGGCCGTAGCGCTGCGCGGCGCGCTCGAAGTCGAGGCAGCTGAACGCGTGCGCCTGCGCACTGCCGGCGCGCAGGCCGGTGGCCTTGAGCAGCTCCTCGCCCACCAGATGCGGCAGCCGCCCCGCCATCGCGCCGATGCCGAGGTTGACGCTCGGCTCGCGGAAGTGCACCGGCAGCAGCTGCGCGTGGCAGTCGGTGATGTGCAGCAGGCTCACATTGCCGAAGCGCGGCACGTCGTACAGGCCCTGCTCGGCGTCGGCGGCCGTCGCGCTGGCATAGCGGCCGAGCGCCATTCCGGCCGCCGCAGCCGACGCCAGCGCCCGCAGGAACTCGCGCTTGGACAGCGACACAGGCGGCGCGCAGCGCGTGCGCTACTGGTTCACCGGTGACTTCGGGTCGAGCAGCAGCGCCATCAGATCGCGCAGCTGGTCTTCGTTGAGCAGATGCGAGTGGCCGAAGCGCGGCATGTTCGAGCACGCCTGGGTGGCCTTGCTGTTCCACAGCTTGCCCCAGGTGTAGCGCAGCGTCGGCAGCGCGGCCGGGTCGGCCACGTCCTTCACGCCGCGCAGCTTGCCGTAGTGGTACAGGCTCGGGCCGATGGTGCCGAACGACAGCTCCTTCTGGTCGAGCTGGTGGCAGTTGTAGCACTGCGCGCCGTTGCGCGCGGGATCTGTGCTGGCGTCGGTCCAGGTCATGCCGCGGCCGTTCTGCGCCAGCTTCTCGCCCTTGCGCCAGTCGCCGATGTACTGCCCGTTGGCCGGCCAGTGAATCGTGGCCATCGCCTCGGCCTCGATCTGCTTGGCCTGCGCGGCCGGCGGCGCATGCTCGCCGGAGCAGGCACGCTGCGTGGCGTCTTGCTGCAGCCAATCGGCCTTGGCAATGCCGCGGTCGCTGAACGAACCACGGATCATTTGCAGTGCCTGCTGGTCGAGCGCGGCCGGGCTCGGCGTCGTGGCGCAGCCGACCGAGACAACGGCCGCGATCGCCGCCGGGATCAGGATGTGCTTGCTGTGCATGTGGTCACCGCGGAGAGTCAGCGTTTGATCGCCGGGGCGATCGATTCGGCGCCCTTGGCATTGACGCCCATGTAGACACTGAGCGCGATCGTCACATCCGACGCGAAGCCGGGGTACGGAAAGCGCTGCTGGCGAAAGCAGTCGTTCAGGCGCTGCTGCATGCCCCACATCTGCCCGCTCGACACGCGGTACGCCGGCCACGCCGCGAAGCCGATGCCGTCACCCGGGTTCTTGGTCAGATTGGGCAACTCTTGCAGGCGCACGCGCTTGCCGTCTTCGCCGTGGCAGGTGGCGCAGGAGAAATCCATCGGCCCACCGCGGAAGAAGAACGCGCGCTTGCCGAGCTCGTAGAAGCGGCGTTCCTCGTCGTGGCCTTGCGGCAGCGCCAGCTTCATGCCGTGCGATTCAGAGGAGATCCAGGCCGCCAACGCGGTCAGCGTCACCTGCTCGCCCTTGCCGAACGGCGTGACGGCGATCTCTGCGGCCTTGAAGCCCTGCAGCGTCTCCATGCAACTGAGCAGGCGCGATTCCAGATCCTGCACGCGGCCGGTGTCTGGGAACCAGCGCGGCAGTTGCACCCAGGCGCCCTTGACCACGCCAGGGCCGAGGCCGAGGTCGCACTGCTGCAACGTGGTGCGCTTCGGCCCGCGCGCGGTCTTCCACAGCAGCTCGCCCTTGGCCTCGAACAACTCGGCCGGGTTGCCGTCTTCGAGCATCTTGCGGTACTCGGCGATGCCGTCGGCGGTGGATTTCTGTGCGGTGGCAAGCAGCGGCACGGCCAGCGCAGCCAGCGCCGCCAAGGCCACCACCGAGGCGCCGGTGTGGCGGCCGATCGAGTGGTCGTCTCTCATCGTGTGGTCTCTCGTCGTAGCGCTCAGGAAACGGTGGCTTCGTCGGTGCGCGTGTCGCCGCGGTTGTCCTTCCAGGTGATGGTGATCTTGTCGCCGGCCTTCGCACCCTTGACGCTGAACTGCAGGAACGGGTTCTTCGACACCGACGGCCCCCACTGCGCGGTGAGCACCGGCTTGCCGTTGAGCGCGGCGGTCACGTCCTGGATGTACCAGGCGGGGATCACCTTGCCGGCCGAATCCTTGCGCTGGCCGGTTTCCATTTCGTGGCTCATCAGCACCCGCACGGTTGCCTTGTCGCCTGCCATCTGTGCGCGGATGCGCATCGGGTCTGCCATGTTCGTGTGCTCCTCGAATTGCGATAGGTCGCCGGAATGGGGTGAGCGCGGCGCAGAGTTCAGCCGCCGCAGCCGCCGAGCGTGACCTTCACTTCCTTCTGCGCGAACAGCACCTTGCCGTCGCCCATCATCGCCACCGCGAACACGTTGGACGACTGACTCATCTTCACGCGCGTGGAGAAGCTGGCATCGACCGCATCGCCGACGTCGAAGATCGCCGACAGCACGTTCGGGTTCTTCTCCACCAGCAGCAGCATGCGCTGCACGCCCGGCAGCGCGCTCGACACGCCGATCGGCACCACCGCACCGTTCTCGGCGATGTCGGGCGCGGTCAGCTTCACGTCCTTGCTCTCGACCGGCGCTGCAGCGCCGAGGCTCTTGACCGCGTCGGCCATCGTCTTGGCCTCGAAGGCGGCACTGGCGTAGGCCGCCGACGCAAACTTCGGCAGCAAGCCGAGGCCGGCCAGCAGGCTCGTCAGGGCGGCCGAACGGGCCAGCGCATCACGGCGATTCAACATCGAACACTCCTTCTGCTCGTTGTACGCGAGGGATCGCGGCCCCAACCGCTGCTGCGGCTGCGACCGCGCGACACGACCGGCCGGCGCCACCGGCCATCCAGACGACGATGGCCTTCGGGTCGACCGCCGCAGTGTCGGCGGCACCGCAGCCGCACCCGGGCCACCGCGCGTGATCGGGGTCATGCCGTTGCGGTTCGGCTGCCGCCGCTGCACGTCGCCGATCCAGCCCGTGCATTCGAATATGCGGCGGCACGCGCACTGCGGCGCTCCGGATTTTCCCTGCCCGGGCTGTCGCGCGCGGAACCCTGGCGCCTGGCGTCGAATTACTTCATAATTGAAGCATCAGTCGAGCGCGCCGGCCGTCGGCGCGGCGACCGCAGGAGACCCCAAGCGTGAACATCGTCTGCATCGGCGGCGGCCCCGCCGGCCTGTACTTCGCGCTGCTGATGAAGCAGCTCTCGCCGGCACACGACATCACCGTGGTCGAGCGCAACCGGCCGTACGACACCTTCGGCTGGGGCGTGGTGTTCTCCGACGCCACGATGGACAACATGCGCGCCTGGGACCGCGGCACCGCCGACGAGATCGAGCAGGCGTTCAACCACTGGGACGACATCGAGCTGCACTTCAAGGGCCGCGCCATCCGCTCGGGCGGCCACGGCTTCGTCGGCATCGGGCGCAAGAAGCTGCTCAACATCCTGCAGGCGCGCTGCGAGCAGCTCGGCGTGAAGCTGGTGTTCGAGACCGAGGTCGAGTCCGACCTCGACTTCCCCGCGGCCGACCTGGTGATCGCCAGCGACGGCATCAACTCGCGCATCCGCACGCGCTACGCCGACGTGTACCGGCCCGACATCGTCACGCGGCCCAACCGCTTCATCTGGCTGGGCACGAACAAGATCTACGACGCCTTCACGTTCCTGTTCGAGAAAACCACGCACGGCTGGTTCCAGGCACATATCTACAAGTTCGACGAGACCACCTCCACCTTCATCGTCGAGTGCCCCGAGGCGGTGTGGCTGGCGCACGGCCTCGATCGCGCCGACCAGGACCAGTCGATCGCCTTCTGCGAGCGCCTGTTCGCCGGCAACCTGCGCGGCGAGAAGCTGATGACCAACGCGCGCCACCTGCGCGGCTCGGCGTGGCTGAACTTCCAGCGCGTCCGGTGCGAGCAATGGTCGCACTTCAACGGCCGCAGCCACGTGGTGCTGATGGGCGACGCGGTGCACACCGCCCACTTCGCGATCGGCTCGGGCACCAAGCTGGCGCTCGAAGACGCGATCGAGCTGACGCGCCAGTTCAAGCTGCACGGCGACACGCCGGCGCACATTCCCGACGTGCTGGCGCGCTACCAGGCGGCGCGCGCGGTCGACGTGCTGCGGCTGCAGAACGCCGCCTGGAACGCGATGGAGTGGTTCGAGGTCTGCGGCGAGCGCTACTGCGACCAGCTCGAGCCCGAGCAGTTCATGTATTCGATGCTGACGCGCAGCCAGCGCATCAGCCACGAGAACCTGCGGCTGCGCGACAAGGACTGGCTCGAGGGCTACGAGCGCTGGTTCGCCGAGCATGCGCCGCGCCCCGCCGCCGGGCAGCCTCACGACGCAGCGGCCTGCGCCGGCCGCGACGGCCGCGGCGGCGCTGCGTCCGCCGCGCGCGCGCCGTCGTCGCCGCCGCCGATGTTCACGCCGTTCACCTGCCGCTCGATCACGCTGAAGAACCGCGTCGTCGTCTCGCCGATGGCGCAGTACTCGTGCGTCGACGGCGTGCCCGGCGAGTTCCACCTCGTGCATCTGGGCTCGCGCGCGCTCGGTGGTGCCGGCATGGTGGTGGCCGAGATGACCTGCCCGTCGCCCGACGCGCGCATCACCCCCAGCTGCCCCGGCCTGTGGAACGAGGCGCAGCGCGATGCGTGGCGGCGCATCGTCGAGTTCGTGCACCGCGAGAGCGACGCGAAGATCGCGATCCAGCTCGGCCACGCGGGCGCCAAGGGTTCCACCAACGCGCCGTGGGACGACGCCGGCGCCGATCGTCCGCTGCCGCACGGCAACTGGCCGCTGCTGGCCGCGTCGCCGGTGCCCTACCTCGACCAGGACGGCCCGCTGCCGAAGGCGATGAGCCGCGCCGACATGGCCCGCGTCACCGCCGACTTCGTACGCGCCGCGCGCCTGGCCGCCGAAGCGGGCTTCGACTGGCTCGAGCTGCACTGCGCACACGGCTACCTGCTGTCGGGTTTCATCTCGCCGCTGACCAACCGTCGCGACGACGCCTACGGCGGCACGCTGGAGAACCGGCTGCGCTATCCGCTCGAGGTGTTCGCCGCGGTGCGCGCGGTGTGGCCGCAGCAGCTGCCGATGTCGGTGCGCATCTCGGCGCACGACTGGGTCGAAGGCGGCATCACGCCGGCCGACGCGGTGCAGATCGCGCGCGCGTTCAAGGCCGCGGGGGCCGACCTGATCGACTGCTCGTCGGGCCAGGTCAGCACCCACCAGAAGCCCACCTACGGCCGCATGTACCAGACGCCGTTCGCCGACCGCGTCCGCAACGAGACCGGCATCGCGACGATCGCGGTCGGCGCGATCTACGAGGCCGACCACGTCAACAGCATCATCGCCGCCGGCCGTGCCGATCTCTGCGCGGTGGCGCGCCCGCACCTGGCCAACCCGGCGTGGACGCTGAGCGAGGCGGCCAAGATCGGCTTCACCGCGCTCGACTGGCCGCGCCAGTACCGCACCGCCAAGCCGCAGATGGAAGCCAACTTCCAGCGCGAGCGAGCGGCGGCGCTGGTCAGGAGCCCGTCGGCGTGAGCGCGCCGGCACGGGCTGTAGCGCGCCAGGCGCGTGCCGCGCGCGCTGTCGCCGCTGCACGCGGCGCGACCCGATCGCCGCCTGCGCTCGACGAGCGCTCGATCGGCCTCGAGGCGCGCGCCGAACACGACGACCACCTGTCGCTCAAGCTGTGGCTACGATTGCTGGCATGCAGCACGCAGGTCCAGACCGTGGTGCGGCAGCGGCTGCGCGAGAGCTTCGGCATCTCGCTGGCGCGCTTCGACTACCTGGCGCAATTGCACCGCCACGACCAGGGTCTGCGCATGAGCACGCTGTCGCGCTACCTGATGGTGACCGGCGGCAACGTCACCGCGCTCACCGCCGAGTTGCAACGCGAGGGTCTGGTACGGCGCGAGCGCGACCCCGACGACGCCCGCTCGTGGCGCCTGCGCCTGAGCGCCAGCGGGCGCAAGGCGTTCGAACGCATCGCACGCGAGCACGAGCAGTGGGTGATCGGCCTGTTCGAGGGGCTCGACGCCGCGCGCCGCAAGGCGCTGTACGACGACCTCGGACGCCTGCGCCTGCAGGTTTCCGCCCGCGCCACCGGCCGGACACCCAACCACCAGGAGAAGCCCGCATGAACGGCAACGAACCCCGCGTGCTGCTGCCTGCAGGTTGGCCGCGGCCCAAAGGCTATGCCAACGGCGTCAGCGCGCGCGGTCGCGTGGTCTGCATCGCCGGCATGATCGGCTGGGACGCACAGGGCGTGTTCCACAGCGACGACTTCGCCGCGCAAGCCCGGCAGGCACTCGAGAACGTGGCTGCCGTGCTGCGCGAAGGCGGCGCGCGGCCCGAGCACATCGTGCGCATGACCTGGTACGTGACCGACAAGCGCGAGTACCTGGCCGCCGGGCGCGAGATCGGCCGCGCGTATCGCGAGATCATCGGCGCCTACAACGCGGCGATGACCGCGCTGCAGGTCACCGCGCTGATGGAAGACCGCGCCAAGCTCGAGATCGAGGTCACTGCGGTCGTCCCCGACTGACACTGCTGTCGCCGCCTTGCGCAGCCGCGAGTGCCCGGCGGCGCACATCGCACGCGAAATGCGACACGCTCCGACCGCCGGCGCGTGTTGCAACCTGCAACAAATCGAGCCCGAGCCTCGATACTTGGCTGTTCCCCGCGCCGGCATGCCTTGCGGCGGGGGGACCGGCGCGATACGGATCGGTCGCACCGACCAACCTCGACAGCCATGCCCATCGCGCCCCATCGCCGTCGCCCGTCTCGCGCGCACCGCATCAGCGGCGCGGCGCGGCGCCGCGCCCGGACGCTGGGCAGCGGCCTCGCACTGGCCGCCGCGCTGGCGCCGACCGCCGCCGAGCCGCCGCGCGAACCGCTGGCGCTGTTCGTCTCGGGCCTGCTCGCCTACACCACCTGGACCACGCCGCTGCCGACTGTGCGGCTGTGCCTGTGGGGCCACGGTCACGCCATCGATGCCCTCGCGCGCGGCGCGCCGCTCGGCACGACGCGGCAGCCGGTCACCGTTGTGCGCGATGCGGCGGTGGTCGATGCGCCGTGGCGCTGCGATGCGGTCTTCGTCGCGGCCGGCGCACCGCCCGCGGCATACGACCTGCCGCGCACGCTGGTCGGTCGCCCGGTGCTGGTGATCGGCGAAGGCAAGGCGTTCTGCACCGTCGGCGGCATGTTCTGCGTCGACGCCGATGCCCCGGGGCTGCGCTTCTACGCCAACCTCGACGCGGTCGCCCGCAGCGGGCTGCGCGTGCACCCGCAGGTGCTGCGCATCGCACACGACGGCCCGGGGTCGTGATGGCACACGCACGCGCGACCCCCCGCAGCGCCGGCGGCAGGCACGCGCCACCGGCCGGCGGCGATCGTCCGACGCTGCTGCAGGCGCTGCACAGCGCGCACTGGAGGCTGGGCATGACGGCGGTGGTCGCCGCCGCCGTCACACTGACGCTGCTGTCGGTGATGACGCTGCGCACCTACGTCGACCGCAACCTGGCGCTGATCGCGCGCGCCATCGCGTATGCCGCCGAGGCCGCCGTGGTGTTCGACGATGCCGCCGCCGCACAGGACACCCTGCAAACCATCGCCGCCGGCGAGGGTCTGCTCGCGGCCGACATCGTGCGGCCCGACGGCAGCCGGCTGGCGCGGTTCCGGCAGCGGCCCGCAGACGCGCTCGACGAGACGCTAACCGAGTTCGGCGACCTGCTGTTCCGGCTGCAGGCCACCAGCCCGGTGCGCCGCCAAGGCGTCGAAGTCGGCCGCGTGCAGGTGCGCGGCGACGGCGGCGTCTATCTGGTCTTTCTGCTCGAGGTGCTGGCTGCGATCGGCGTCTGCGGCGCCGTCACCGCGTGGCGCGTGTCACGGCTGTCGCACCGGGTCGGCCGCGAGATCGTGCGGCCGCTGAACCTGCTGGCCGGCCTGACGCGGCGCGCCCGGCTGGCGCGGCACGACCAACTGCGCGCACCGCCGGCCGGCGTGCGCGAGATCCACGAGCTCGGCGAGGACATCAACGCGCTGCTGGCCGAGGTGGCCTCGCACGAGGCCGAACTGGTGGCGCAGCACGACACGCTGCGCACGGCCAACGAGTCGCTGTCGTTCCTGGCCTTCCACGATTCCCTCACCGGCCTGCCGAACCGCGCACGCTTCATGGAAGTGGCCGCTCGGGCGCTGCAGCGCCACGGCCAGCGCGGCGAGAAGGTGGCCGTGCTGTTCATCGATCACGACGATTTCAAGGCCATCAACGACAACCTGGGGCACGCCGCGGGCGACGAGCTGCTGGTGGAGATGGCCACGCGAGTGCGCGCGCAGCTGCGCGACGGTGGCTTCGTTGCACGCCTGGGCGGCGACGAGTTTGCCGTACTGCTGGCGCCGATCGGTTCGACCGATGACGCGATGCGCGTGGCCGCACGCATCGCCGATGCGGTGCGTCAACCGCTGCTGAGCGCGCTGTTCGGTCGCATCGATTCGAGCGCCAGCATCGGCGTGGCGCTGTTCCCCGACCACGGCGACGACGTCGAGCGGCTGCTCGCTGCGGCCGATGTGGCGATGTACCGCGCCAAGCGGCCGCGTGGTGAACGCGCCGCCCAGGCCGCACGCATCCGCAGCTACGAGCCCGAAATGGGCTACGACACGCGCGCAGCCGAGCTCGACGGCTGACGGCCGGCAGCATCTTCATCGCCAACCGACGCAGCCCGCCCCCCGAAAGGCGCCGTTCGTCGCAATCGGGTCGCACGGCCGGTCGGTGCTGCCTACAGTGGCCTCCAACGCACCGCCCACCACCGAGGAAGCCGCCATGTTCGAGCGCATCGCCATCCGCACCACCGCCATCGTGCTGTCGGGCCTGGTCACGCTCGGCATCCTCGGCGCGCTGGCCGACACCGCCGACGCGCAGCACGCCCAGGCCAACGCCGCCTATGCCGCCAGCCACAACCCGGTGCAACAGGTGGTGGTGGTCGGCCAGCGCCAGCCGCGCAGCTGATTCGACCCGGCGACGGCATGCACCGACCGGATGCGCGTACGCCGGCACGCCAGCGCACAATCGTGCGCCGGGGACCGTTGCGGCCCGAGCAGGCTCGGGCGATTCCGGCCTGAAGAGGCCCGGGCCAGTCCGGCCTGAACGGGCCCGGCCCAGTCCGGCCCGAGGGGGAAGCGATGCTGCGCGTGATCCTCGTCGCGACGATCATCGGAGTGCTGCTGGGCTGTGCCGGCCCGTTGCGCACGCCCGAGCCGCTGCCGGCCTCGCTGCTGCACGACGAATGGTTCGCGCCGCCGGCCTCGCTGCTCGGGCCGGCCGACGTCTTCGCACTCGACGATGCGATGCGTGCCTACCTGCAAGGGCGCAGCCGTGCGCTGCGGCACGCGGGGCTGGCGCGCGGGCTGGTCGATGCGCTGTACGAGCGGCGCGAACTGAAGCTCGACTACGACGCATCGCGGACCCGCACCGCGGCGCAGACCTTCGCCGCACGCGCCGGCAACTGCCTGTCACTGGTGGTGATGACCGCCGCGCTGGCCAAGGAGCTGGGCCTGCAGGTGGAATACAACAGCGCCTACACCGAGGAAACCTGGTCGCGCAGCGGCGACCTGCTGCTGCGCAGCGGCCACATCAACATCACGATCGGCCCGCGCGCGGTCGATCGCGCGTTCGGCCGCGAGCAGCGCACACTGACGGTCGACTTCCTGCCGCCAGACGAACTGCGCGGGCTGCGCACGCGCTCGGTCGACGAGGCCACCGTGGTCGCGATGTTCATGAACAACCGCGCCGCCGAGGCGCTGGCGCGCGACGACGCCGATGCGGCCTACTGGTGGGCCCGCCAGGCGCTCGCGGCCGACGCGGGCTTCGTCGGCGCGCTGAACACGCTCGGCGTGGTCTACCAGCGCAGCGGCCATGTGGCGGCGGCCGAGCGGGTCTACCGCGAGACGCTGCAGCGCGCGCCGCAGCACACGCAGGCCTTGAGCAACCTGCTGCATCTGCTCGAGGCGCAGGGCCGCAGCGCCGAGGCACGCCCGCTGGCGCAGCGCCTGACCACGCTCGAGCCCGAGCCGCCGTACCACTGGTTCGTGCAGGGGCAGGCCGCGCTGCGCCGCGGCGATCTGCGCGCGGCACGCGCGTTCTTCGCGCGCGAGGTGGCGCGTGCCGACTACGCGGCCGAGTTCCATTTCTGGCTCGCGGTCGCGCAGTTCCAGCTCGGCGAGGTCGAAGCCGCACGCGAGCACCTGCAGCGCGCCCAGGCGCTGAGCACCTCGCGCGACGAACGCGATCTCTATGCGGCGAAGCTGGCGTGGCTCGACAGCCACCGCCGGCCGCAGTGACGACGCCCCGGCAGCAGCCGCCGCGGCGCTACGCGGCCACGTCGAGCGCGCGATCGAACGGCTGCCCGATCTTCAGCAATCCGCTGACGCGCAGCACCGGTTCGCCGTCGACACGCGCCACGCCCTGCGCGAACACCATCTTGCGCGTCACGCGCAGCACCTCGGCGTCGCCCTGCACCCACGCGCCCAGCGGCACCGGTGCCAGGTAGTCGAGCTGCAGGCTGATGGTGGGCAGAAAGCGCCGGCCAATGTCGCTCTGGCGCTGCGTGCACACCGGCAGCAGCATGTCGGCGAAGCTGGCCAGCATGCCGCCGTGGCAGATGTTCAGCGGGTTGGTGTGCCGCTGCTGCACGCGAAAGCCGAGTTGCACGCGGCCATCGACCACGCGCGCGTACAGCGGTCCGTTGGCCGCCATGTAGTGGCCACCGATCGGTAACACGGTGAAGCCTTGCGGAGCATCGGTCGGTTCGTCACTGCGCGACAGCGCCGCAGGGGTGCTCATCGCGTCTCGCGCTCCACCTCGGCGAGGAAGTCGGCGTTGGCCATCTCGGCACCCGGTTCGATCCAGTGCGGATAGTGGCGCTCGAAGTCGGCGACCATCGCCGGCAGCGGCATGTCGTCGAAGCTGCCGCGCTGGTGCACGTACTCCATGTGCCGATTCCCGCTGCGATCGTACGGGTGGTAGATGGAATCGGCGTGGCCGTCGAACGTCAGCGGCAGCAGGCCGAAGCGCTCGCACAGCTCGCGATTGAACGCCGGCGTCGCCTTGCGCCACGCGCCGTCGATCCACAACTCGGTGTAGCCGTGCCACATGTAGAGGTCGCTGCCCAGCACGCGGCGCATGCGCTCGGTGCTCAGGTGGTTGCGCACGTCGGCGTAGCCCACGCGCGCAGGGATGCCGACCGCACGTGCCGCCGCCGCCAGCAGCGCGGCCTTCGGCACGCACCAGCCGTAGCCCCTGTCGATCACCGTGCTGGCGCGCATGCCCTGCGGCGAGATGTCGATGCGGTACGGGTCGTAGCGGAAGCCGTCGCGTACCGCGTCGTGCAGCGCCACCGCGCGCGCGCGATCGCTGGCGCCCAGGCCGTGCCGGCGCGCGAACGCGATCACCGCGGGGTGCTCGGCGTCGATCAGGGCCGTGCTGGCCAACGTGGCCGGCGTCGGCGCATCGGGCATCTCTTGGGTCGCGGACATGCAGCCTCCAGTCGTTCGGACTGTGAGGCTACACCGGCCACGGCGCTGTCAACTGGGCGTCAGGACCGTGACATGACCGGCGTCATGGGCTGCGTGGCGATCGGCGCAAACCTGCACGCGGGAACACCGTCTCAGGTTTCGCTGCGGCCGCGGGTCAGCGCGGCGAAGGCGCAGCCCAGTGCCAGCAGGCAGCCGAGCCAACCCGACACCACCTGTAGCGAGGCGACGCCGCGCGTCACCCAGCCCCACGCACCAGGCACCGCACGCTCGCCGGCTGCAGCCCACAGTTTGCGTTGCTGCAAGTCCAGGAGCGGCACCTGATGTTCGAGCGAGTAGGCCAGCGCATTGAAGGCGGTGTATTCCGCCGGCAGCGCGGTGCAGCGGGTCCAGTCCACTGCATCGCCCGGGTGCAACGCGCGGCACGCCTGCAGCCGGGCATCGGTGCCCAGCCACGGCGCAGCGGGTGCGATCGCGCCACGCGTCGCGGCGGCCTCGTAGGTGGCGGCGCAGGCCAGCCACAGCGCGCCCATCACCAGTGCCAGCCGCCACGGACGGTGCCCGTAGCCGGCCAGCAACCCGAACGCGCGATGCGCCAGCCGCGGCAGCCAGCGCAGCGCGCGCGGCAGGTGCGCGCCGACGCGTCCGACACGGCGCAGTTGCGCCTCGCGTGCCACCGCGACATCGCGCGCGGCCCCCGACAGCCCCATGCGCTGGAACACGCGGATCAATTGCTGCCACGGCTGGGCGCGGAAGTCGCGCCCCATGTGGGCCGGCTCCTGGCGCGACAGCCATTCGATGCGATAGCCCGACGACGCCGGCGCCGCCGCGGCCAGTTGCCGATAGGCGAAGCCGTCGAGCACGAGGCCGTCGCCCCAGGTGGTGGAATCGTCGAACAGCGAACCGACACTGGCGTCGGCCAGCGTGGCACGCGTCAGCGGCTGGCGCAGCCGCGCCAGCACCAACGTGCCGCCGACGCGTGCGCGGTCGAGCGCGAACGCCACCGCGCCGCGCCAACCCATGTCGCCGAAAGCATCGAACGCGGCCTGCGAGCAATCGAGGTCGCCATCGATCTGCGCGCGGCGCAGGCGCACGGCACCGGCAGCCGAGAAGCCGCGATCGAGCACCACGTTGCCGGCCACGCGGGCGAGGTCGAGATTCAACGCATCGCCGCGCTCGCCGCTGCCGTTGACGTGCCCGCTCAGGCGTGCCGCGCTGGCGCGCACGTCGCCCACCACGCGCACGCCGACCAGGCGCACATCGCCGTCGGCCTCGAAGCCATCGGTCAGCAGCGCATCGCCGGCCACGCTGGCACCATCGGCCACCAGGCGGCGCTGCACCTGCATGTCGGCGCGATCGCCGGGGCCGCGCAGTTGCAGACGGCCGAGGTTCAAGTTGCGGCCGATCGTCGCGCGCGCCAGTCGCACGTCGAGCCGCACCGTGCAACCGGCGTTCAGCGCGACGTCACCGGCGACGGTGCAGTCCTCGGCGCGCAGCGCGGGCAGCAGGCAGCCCGGCAGGCTGAGGCTGCCGCCGATGCGCGCGCCATCGAGGCGCAACGTCGAATCGAACACGCAGCGGAAGAACCACAGGCTCTCGGGCACGACGGCACCGCGCAGATCGACCGGCCCCTCGATCCAGGCGCCCACCAGTTGCACGCGATGCGGCAGTTCGGGGCGGCCGCTCGCCGAGCGTGCAAGGTGCGCAATCAGTTCACCGCGCACGACGATGCCGGTCGACGGCATCAGCGGACGACGCAGGCCGACGCGCGCAAGGTCGTCCTCTACGAAGGCGCGCACCAGGGTCTGCTCGGCCGGCCGCAACGGCAGGAAGGCCGAGAGGTCGATCGGGTCGACGCTGGAGGCGGGATCGGCGCTGCCGGGGCTGGACATGCGGACGCGCTGAGCAGCGCGAGAGCGGTGGTGGCGAGATTGACGGCACCGGCCGCCGCGCGCCATCCCCGGAGCACGTGAGCGTTGTCGCAGGCCACGCGATTCCCGCCCGCCACCGGCCCCTCGATCGCGGGAGCCGGCCGGAAAATCGCAACGCCGCGCGACGTGGCATGGCGTGCGCCCGCGGCCGAACGATCGATGCTGCCGGTGCGCGAAGGACGCTCGATCGACAGGTTTGTTGCCGTGGCCCATCCCCCGCAGGCCTGCAGCCACCCAACCCACGCCCTATCGGCCAGCGCCATTGATCATGCCCCGCCGCGAGACTTCGGCACGCCGCGCGTCGGCTCGGCCTGCGCCCGATACCCGGTCGGTACCTCGGCGCCCCGGTGCGTTTCCTAGGGTGTAGACCCGAAAATGGCCGCCGATGTTTCGCGATATAGTCCGCGCCTTTGCGACGAGGACTGTCGCGCGCTGCCCACGAGGCGGCGATTGGGGGAGACGAAAGCGCCTGCGCAACCCGTCGCAGGCGTTCCGAGGGCCGCGAGTGAACTACGCCGAGCAGCAGCGCAACCCGACCAAGCACATGGTCGGCCTCGGCATTGTCATCGTGATGCACATCATTCTCGGTTGGGCGTTGCTCAACGGGTTGGCGCGTCGCGTGGTCGAGGTGGTGAAGGGTCCGATCGAAACCAAGATCATCGAAGAGGTCAAGCCGCCTCCGCCGCCACCACCCGAGAACCTGCCACCACCGCCGAAGCTGCCCCCACCCCCACCGGCGTTCGTGCCGCCGCCCGAGATCAAGATCGAAACGCCACCGCCGCCGGCGCCGACGATCACCGTGCAGACTACGCCGCCGCCGCCCGCGCCACCGGTCACGATCGCACCGCCGCCCGCGCCCGAGCCAGCCTCGGCGCCGCCGGCACCGGCACGCGTGGCGCCGCAGGTCAACTTCAACACCGATTGCGAGAAGCCCGCCTACCCGCCGGCCGCCGCGCGCGCCGAAGCCACCGGTGTCGTGCGCATCAAGGTCACGGTGGGCGTCGACGGCAGAGCCACCGCCACCGAGGTCATCAAGAGCTCTGGTCCGTCGCGCGAGCACAAGCTGCTCGACCGTGCCGCGGCCAACGCGATCCGCGAGACCTGCAAGTTCAAGCCCGGTACCGTCGACGGCAAGCCGCAGACGTTGACCACGTTCGTCGAATACGCCTGGAAGCTCGAGTAGCCCCCATCAACAACCATGCCGCGTGGTGCCGGGCCGGATCGGCTGCACCCGCACGGCTCCTGCCCCGTGTTGGAGGAAACATGCTGATCAAGAACCTGGTACGCGCCCCTGTGCTGGCCGCGTTGCTCGTGCTGTCGGCGGGCGTGCTGCCGCTGCCGGCCTCGGCCCAGCCGGCCTCGGCCCCGGAGGCCGCGTCGGCCGCCGCGCCTGCACCGGCTGCCGCGCCGGCGCCGGTGATCACGGCACCCACGGTGTCGAAGGAGACCATCGACAACCCGTACGGCCTCGAGGCGCTGTGGAAGCAAGGCGACTTCGTCGCTCGCGGCACGCTCGTCATCATGATCATCATGAGCATGGGCAGCTGGTACATCATCTTCACCAAGCTGTTCGAGCAGCGCAAACTGCTGAAGAGCGCGCGCGCCGCGGCCGAGAGTTTCTGGACCTCGGGCTCGGTGAAGAAGGGCCTGGAGACGCTCGACGAAGGCAGCGCGTTCCGCTTCATCGCCGAGCAGGGCATCAAGGCCGACGCGCATCACGAAGGCAGCCTGGTCGAGCAGATCGATCGCCACACCTGGATCACGATGAGCGTGCAGCGCGCGGTCGACAACATCGCCAGCCGGCTGCAGGACGGCCTCGCCTTCCTGGCCACCGTCGGCTCCACGGCGCCGTTCGTCGGCCTGTTCGGCACCGTCTGGGGCATCTACCACGCGCTGACCGCGATCGGCATCGCCGGCCAGGCGTCGATCGACAAGGTGGCCGGCCCGGTCGGCGAGGCGCTGATCATGACCGCGTTCGGCCTCGCGGTCGCCGTGCCGGCGGTGATGGGCTACAACTGGCTGATCCGTCGCAACAAGATGGTGATGGAGCGCGTGCGCGCGTTCTCGGGCGACCTGCACAACGTGCTGCTGTCCGGCAAGCGCTGACGCGGTTGCTGTCGCGGGCACGGTAGAGGAGTCTTGCCATGGCCATGGCCGTTGGGTCGCCGGACGACGATGACGAAGACCAGATGAACTCCACCATCAACACCACGCCGCTGGTCGACGTGATGCTGGTGCTGCTGATCATCTTCCTGATCACGATTCCCGTCGTCACGCAGTCGATCCAGCTCAAGCTGCCCGAAGAACGCAACGTGCCGACGCAGACCAAGCCCGAGAACATCCTGCTGGCGGTCAGCAAGGACGGCGACATGTACTGGAACACGCGCCGCATCCCCGACATCGAGACGCTGGTGGCCGAGCTGAAGAAAGAGGCCGTCAAGGAACCGCAGCCCGAGGTGCACATTCGCGGCGACCAGGACGCGCGCTACGAGAGCGTCGGCCGCATCGTGGTGGCCTGCCAGCGCGCCGGCATCGCCAAGGTGGGGTTCATCACCGAACCGCCGCCCAACCAGTAGGCAGCACTTCGCAGGAGCATCACGATGGCGATGCAGGTCGGTGAGCAGAGCTCCGACGACGTGATGATCGACATCAACACCACGCCGTTGATCGACGTGATGCTGGTGCTGATCATCATGCTGATCATCACGATCCCGATCCAGACCCACGCGGTCAAGATGAACATGCCGATCGCGCCCAGCGCGGCGCCGCCGAAGCCGCCCGAGATCGTGCGCATCGACATCGACTTCGACGGCACCATCGGCTGGAACGGCGTGATCGTGCAGAAGCAGGAGCTGATCGACCGCCTGGCCCAGGTGGCGCAGCAGCCCGACCAGCCCGAGGTGCACCTGCGGCCGAACAAGCTCGTCACCTACAAGGTGGTGGCGATGGTGATGGCCAACGCGCAGCGTCTGGGCGTCACCAAGATCGGCCTGATCGGCAACGAGCAGTTCCTGAATTGATCCAACCCCGAGCGCCTGCAGCGGCGAGGAGCCCTGAACTTGTCGCGGCCAAACGCATCGGAGCAGTGACGATGAAGACCTTGCGTTCGCACCTTGCCATGCTGCTGGCGTGCTGTGCCCTCGCGGCGGCTCATGCGCAGAGCGTGCGCCCCGAAGTCGGCAAGCCGCTGCAGCAGGCGAGTGATCTGCTGCGCGCCGGCAAGGCGCGTGAGGCATTGGCCAAGGTGCATGAGGCCGAGTCGGCCAGCGGCAAGACGGCCGCCGAGCAGTTGCTGATCGACCGCATGAAGGGTGCCGCCGCACAGCGCGCCGGCGACAACGCGACCGCGATCCGCGCTTTCGAGGCGGCGTTCGCCTCCGGCAAACTCAGCGCTGCCGAGCAAGGCCAGGTGGCCGAGTCGCTGGCGTTCGCGTACTCGCAGCAAAAGGACTGGGCGCGCACCAACCAGTGGATCCAGCGTGCCCAAGCGGCCGGCAGCAACAACGCGCAACTGCGCCAGTTGCAGGCCTACGTGCAGAGCCAGAGCGGCGACTACGCCGCGGTGGCGCGTGAAGCGCAGGCCGCGATCGCCGCCGCCGAGGCCGCCGGCCGCAAGCCCGACGAGGGTGACCTGCTGCGGTTGGCCGATGCGCAGCAGCGCTCGGGCAGCCACTCGGCCCACACGGCCACGCTCGACAAGCTGCTGATGTACTACCCGAAGAAGGAGTACTGGAACATCCTGCTCGGCCGACTGCGCGGCAAGAGCGGCTTCTCCGATCGCTTCGCGCTCGACCTGTTCCGCCTGCGCCTGGCCACCGGCAACCTCACGAAGACCGACGACTTCATGGAAATGGCGCAGCTGTCGCTGCAGGCCGGCTACCCGGCCGAAGGCAAGGCCGTGGTCGACAAGGGCTTCGCCAGCGGGGCGCTCGGCACCGGCCCCGAGGCCGAACGCCACAAGCGCCTGCGCGATCTGGCCATCAAGCAAGAGGCCGCGGGCAAGGCCGAGATCGCGCGACAGGAGCAGGAGGCGCTGGCAGCGAAGGACGGCAACGGCCTCGTCCACGTCGGCTATGCCTACGTCACGATGGGCCAGGTCGACAAGGGCATCACGCTGATCCAGCAAGGCATCGCCAAGGGCGGCCTGAAACGGCCCGAAGACGCCAAACTGCACCTCGGCATGGCGCTGCTGGCGTCGGGCAAGAACAAGGCTCGCGCGGTGCAGACGCTGCGCAGCGTGCAAGGCGCCGACGGTGCAGCCGACCTCGGCCGGCTGTGGGCGGTGCAGGCCAATCAAGCGACTTGAAGCGGCGCCGCGAGCGACCCCGGCGACCGTGCTGCCCGAGTTCGTCGAAGCGCTGGGCGATGGCCTCTACGCGATCGATACCGGCTTCGTGCGGCCGCGCTTCGACGCCGCCTACCTGATCGTCGACGAGGGTCGCGCCGCGTTCTTCGACACCGGCACCAACCATGCCGTGCCGCGCCTGCTCGCGGCGCTGACGGCGCTGGGCATCGGCCGCGAGGCGGTCGACTGGGTGATTCCGTCCCATGTGCACCTCGACCACGCCGGCGGTGCGGGGCTGCTGATGCAGGCGCTGCCGCGTGCGCGATTGTTCGTGCACCCGCGCGGCGCACGCCACCTGATCGACCCGACCGCGCTGATCGCCGGCGCCACCGCCGTCTATGGCGAGGCCGAGATGGCGCGCTCGTACGGTACGCCGGTGGGCATCGACGCCGCGCGTGTCGACGTCAGCCACGACGGTCAGTCGATCGCGCTCGGCGGGCGGCGGCTCGAGGCCGTCGACACGCCGGGCCACGCGCGCCACCACCACTGCATCTGGGACCAACGCACGAGCACCTGGTTCACCGGTGACACCTTCGGGCTGTCGTATCCCGAGCTGGTGCACGCGGGCCGGCGCTGGATCACGCCGACCAGCGCACCGGTGCAGTTCGATCCCGAGCCGCTGAAGGCTTCGGTGCGCCGGCTGCTGGCGCGCGCACCGGCCGCGTTGTGCGTCACCCACTATGGCCGCGTGGCCGCCGCACCGCACCTGGGGCCGTTGCTGCTCGAGCAGATCGACGAGATGGCGGCGATCGGCGCGCGGCTGCGCGGTGCAGCCGGCCGCCATGCCGCGCTGTGCGATGCGCTGCGCGAGATGTATCACCGTCACCTGCAACGGCACGGGCTCGCCGATCTTGCGTCCGGCATGGCGCTGCTGGAGGCCGACGTTCAGATCAACGCGCAGGGCCTCGGCAGCTGGCTCGACCACCGCGCTCGCCCGCTCTGAAGCCCGCTGCACGCAACTGCCACGCACCGGGTTCATACTCTCGCCTCCTCCGCGCTGGAGCCGAGACACCATGGGCATCCCTTCGTTCGCATTGCACGACCGTGTCGCGGTGATCACCGGTGCCGCGCAGGGCATCGGCGCCGCCTGCGCGCGACGGCTGGCAAGAGACGGCGCGCGCGTCGGCTTGTGGGACATCAACCTCGAGCCGGTGCACGCACTGGCGGCTGAGCTGAACCGCAACGGCGCGAAGGCCTTTGCGCAGCGTTGCGACGTGTCGAGCAAAGCACAGGTCGACGCCGCGCTGGCGGCGACCCAGGGAGCGCTCGGCACCGTCAACGCGCTGGTCAACAACGCCGGCATCTTCAGGGCCGCCGAGTTCCTCGACATCGCCGAGGCCGACTGGGACGCGGTGATCGCGGTCAACCTGAAGGGCTCATTCCTGGTCGCGCAGGCAGTGGCGCGCGCGATGGTCGCCGCCGGCTCTGGCGGTGCGATCGTCAACATGAGCTCGGTCAACGGCATGCTGGCGATCCCGTCGATCGCCAGCTACAACGCGAGCAAGGGCGCCATCGACCAGCTCACGCGCGTGATGGCGCTCGCGCTGGCCGACCACGGCATCCGCGTCAACGCGGTCGGCCCGGGCACCATCGCCACCGAGCTGGCGCGCGCCGCGGTGCTGGGCAGCGACGAGGCCAAGGCACGCATCCTGTCGCGCACGCCGCTGCGCCGCCTGGGCGAGCCGGCCGAGGTGGCCGACGTCGTGGCTTACCTGCTGAGCGACGCCGCGAGCTACGTCACCGGCGAGATCGTGTACGTCGACGGCGGCCGTCGCGCGCTGAACTACACCGTGCCGCCGAAAGCCTGAACACCATGCCTGATGCCCCTGCCCCCGCGCAGCCGCCGCTGACAGGCGGCTGCCTGTGCGGCCACGTGCGCTACCGCGCACAACTGCCCAACCGCGACGGCTACTACTGCCACTGCCGCATGTGCCAGCTCGCGTTCGGCAACACGCGCGCCGCGTACGTCAACCTGCCGAAGGCCGACCTGCACTGGCAGCAGGCGCCGGCGTATTACGCATCGTCGAAGATCGCGCGCCGCGGCTTCTGCCCGCGCTGCGGCACGCCGCTGACGTTCGAGTTCGTCGATGGCCCGAACATCGACGTCTCGGTGGGCAGCCTCGACGACCCCGGTGCGATCACGCCCACCGTGCATTGGGGCGTCGAAACGCGCCTGGCCGGCTGGCACGCCGAAGACGGCCTGCCCGGCAAGCGGCTCGACGAGAACGAAGGCATCGCCAAGCTCTGGCGCGATGCCTACGGCGACCAAGTGACGCCCGGCGTCGAGGCCGGGCGCAAGGGCTGATGCCGAACGAAAGCACACCTACAGGATTGAGCGCATGCCCATCGGGAAGTCCATTCGCATTTACTTGGCAGATGCGACCGTGTCCGGCATCCGCTACGCAGAGGTGGTGAATTGGACTGGCCATGCCCTCGCCTGCCCTCGCAGTCGCTTGGGGGAGTTGGCCGGTTGGCCAGAGACCTCCAAACCCGGCGTCTACTTCCTCTTCGAATCCCGGCTCGGCGATTCCAAGCCGCTTGCCTACATCGGTGAATCCGAGAATGTTGTCGATCGTCTAACGAGTCATGACCGAGGAAAGGACTTCTGGAATGAGGTCGTGCTGTTTACGAGCAAGGACGAGAACCTCACGAAAGCGCATGTGAAGTTCCTCGAGGCGACTTTGGTGGAGATGGCCAAGGCCGCCGATCGATATGATCTGCAGAATGGCAATACCCCACCCGAATCAAGCCTCCCGCGTGCTGATCGGGATGCAATGGCGGAGTTCACCGAGAACATCCGCATGGTTCTGGGCACGCTTGGCTACCCGGTACTCGAATCCCTGATTCGGCAGCGTGCCGATCCTCTACTGCCGGAAGAAGTCGCGAATCCGCGTTCGCCTCAGAAGCCCGGAACCGTCGAACTGATCTTCAAAGTCAACAATCTGATGGCACGCGGCGTGGTCACGGACGAAGGGTTTGTCCTGAAGAAGGGTTCGCACGCGTCGCATACCAACTCGGAAAGCGCAGCCGCCCGTGTCGTCAAGGTCAAAGAGCAGCTGATTGCGGATGGCCGACTCAAGGCCGAGGGAGACCACCTTGTATTGCAGGAAGACTTCCTGGTTAGCTCATCGAGCTATGCCGCCGTCCTGGTTGCGGGCACGTCGAGAAGCGGCCCCCAGAGCTGGCTTACCGCGGACGGTCGCACGCTCAAGTCGATCGAAGACGCCGCGGTTGGCGAGGCTTCAATGCGCCCGTCGCAAACGCCTTAGCTTCGTGCCGCGCCCGCATCTTGGTGACATCAACCAGCAATCCTGAAAGCACACACGTGAGACTGCTCCACACCATGCTGCGCGTCGGCAACCTGCGGCGCTCGATCGACTTCTACACCCAGGTGCTCGGCATGAAGCTGCTGCGCACCACCGAGCGCCCCGAGCAGAAGTACGACCTCGCGTTCGTCGGCTACGGCTCGAGCCCCGAGCACGCCGAGATCGAGCTCACCTACAACTACGGCACCGAGAAGTACGAGATGGGCGGCGCCTTCGGCCACATCGCGATCGGCGTGCCCGATGTCGCGGCCACCTGCGAGGCGGTGCGCAGCAAGGCGCAGTCGCTCGGCGGCGCGATCACGCGCGAGGCCGGGCCGGTCAAGGGCGGCACGACGATCATCGCCTTCATCACCGACCCCGACGGCTACAAGATCGAGCTGATCGAGCGCGCCGCGTAGTCAACTCTTGCGCAACGCGCCCGCCTCGCGCGCCAGCGCGGTGATGCGCGCCCAGTCGCCGCGCTCGAGCGCATCGGCCGGCGTCAGCCACGAGCCGCCGCACACGCGCACGTTGGGCAGCGCCAGGAACTGCGGCGCCGTCTGCGCGCTGATGCCACCGGTGGGGCAGAACGCCACGTCGGGAAACGGCCCGTGCAGCGCCTTCAGCATCGCGGTGCCACCGGCCGGCACGGCCGGAAAGAACTTCAGGAACATCAGCCCGTCGGCGTTGGCCGCCATCACCTCGCTGGCGCTGGCCACGCCGGGCAGCAGCGGCAGGCCGGCCTCGCGACACGCCGCGCCGATCGCAGGCGTGTAGCCCGGGCTGACGCCGAACACGCAGCCGGCGTCGCGCGCGGCACGCGCATCGGCCGCACCGCGCAACGTGCCGGCACCGACGATGGCCTGCGGCACCGCGCGCGCGATCGCCTCGATCGCGCGCAGCGCCACCGGCGTACGCAGCGTCACCTCGAGCACCTTGACGCCCCCGGCAACCAGCGCCTCGGCCATCGGCACCGCATGCTGCACATCGTGCAGCACGATCACCGGGATCACCGGGCCATGGTCGGCCAGCGTCAGCGTATCCAGCATTCCGCGCATTCCTTTCACAACCAGCTGCAGGCGCCCTGCTCCGCGCTGCCGACGTTGCGGCGAAAGCCGGCGAACAGCTCGCGGCCGAGGCCGTGGGCATTGTCGTCGGCGGCGATCGGGTCGATCACCGCGTGCTCGCGCGCAGCCCAGGTGTTCGCGTCGACCAGCGCGTCGAGCGTGCCGGCACGCGCGTCGAGGCGGATCAGGTCACCGTTGCGCACCTTGGCCAGCGCGCCACCGGCCAGCGCCTCGGGCGTCACATGGATCGCCGCCGGCACCTTGCCCGATGCACCGCTCATGCGGCCATCGGTGACCAGCGCCACCTTGAAGCCCTGGCCCTGCAGCACCGCCAGCGGCGGCGTCAGCTTGTGCAACTCGGGCATGCCGTTGGCCTGCGGCCCCTGGAAGCGCACCACCGCGACGAAGTCGCGCTCGAGCTGTCCGGCACCGAACGCCGCCAGCAGCGCCTGCTGACTGTCGAACACCAGCGCCGGCGCCTCGACCACGTGGCGATCGTCGGGCACGGCCGACACCTTGATCACCGCGCGGCCGAGGTTGCCGCCCAGCACGCGCAGGCCGCCGGTGGGCGCGAACGGCTCGGCTACGGTGCGCACGATCGTGGTGTCGCCACTGGCCGCGGGGGCGTCGTGCCACTGCAGCGCGCCGCCGCGCTCGAGTTGCGGCGTGCGCGTGTAGGCGGCGGCGCCGCGCGTGTCCACCGTCTGCACGTCGGCATGCATCAGGCCGGCGCCGAGCAGCTCGCGCAGCACGAAGCCGGTGCCGCCGGCGGCCTGGAACTGGTTCACGTCGGCACTGCCGTTGGGGTACACGCGCGCCAGCAGCGGCACCACCGACGACAGCGCGTCGAAATCGCTCCAGTCGATCATCAGGCCGGCCGCGCGCGCCACCGCCACCCAGTGGATCAGGTGGTTGGTCGAGCCGCCGGTGGCCAGCAGCGCGACCATCGCATTGACGATCACGCGCTCGTCGACCAGACGGCCGATCGGCAAGCGCCGCTGGCCCGGCACGATGGCCAGCAGCGTGCGCACCGCGGCGCGCGTCAGCGCCTCGCGCAGCGGCGTGTTCGGCGCCACGAACGCCGCGCCCGGCACGTGCAGGCCCATCGCCTCGAGCAGCATCTGGTTGCTGTTGGCGGTGCCGTAGAACGTGCAGGTGCCCGGCGCGTGGTAGGCCGCCTGCTCGGCGCGCAGCAGCGCGTCGCGCCCGACCAGGCCCTGCGCGTGCTGTTCGCGCACCTTGGCCTTCTCGGGGTTCGACAGGCCCGAGGGCATCGGCCCGGCCGGCACGAACACGCACGGCAGGTGGCCGAAGTGCAGTGCGCCGATCAGCAGGCCCGGCACGATCTTGTCGCACACGCCCAGCAGCAGCGCGCCGTCGAACACGTCGTGACTGAGCGCGATCGCGGTGGCCATCGCGATGGTGTCGCGCGAGAACAGGCTCAGCTCCATGCCGGGCTGGCCCTGGGTGATGCCGTCGCACATCGCGGGCACCCCGCCGGCCACCTGCGCGGTGGCGCCGAGCGCGCGTGCCTCGTCGCGGATCACGGCCGGAAAGCGCTCGTACGGCTGGTGTGCCGACAGCATGTCGTTGTAGGCGGTGACGATGCCCAGGTTCGGCGCATGCTCGACGACCACGCGCAGCCGGTTGTCCGGCGGCATCGCCGCAAAAGCGTGGGCCACGTTGGCACAGCCGAGCCGGTCGGGCCCGCGCGGCCGCGCCGCGAGGCGCTCGACCCGTTCGAGATAGGCGCGCCGCGGCGCGGCGCTGCGGCGCGCGATGCGCTCGGTCACTTCGAGTACGGTGGCATGCATGGTGTGACGATTTTCCGACGAATTCGGCGCACCCCCGGCGCGGACGCCGCGACGCCAACGGCGACTCTGGCATTCTTCGCGCCGTGCACACCGCCACTGCCCGCCGCGACCCCGAAGAGATGCTGCTGCGGGCCACCGCCCAGTGGGGCGGCCGCGACGACCTGTGGGTGTTCGGCTATGCCTCGCTGATCGCGCGGCCCGAGTTCGAGGCCGACGAGCACCGGCTGGCCCAGGTGCGCGGCTGGCATCGCGCGCTGCGCATGCGTTCGCGCGTGAACCGCGGCACTCCCGAGCAGCCGGGCCTGGTATTCGCGCTGCTGCCCGGTGGCTCATGCCATGGCGTGGTGTACCGCGTGCCGCGCAAGCGCGCCGCCGCCGAGCTGCAGCGACTGTGGCTGCGCGAGATGCCCAATGCGGTGTACGACCCACGCTTCCTGCCGTGCCGCACCGCGCACGGCGACGTGCGCGCGCTGGCGTTCACGCTCAGCCGGCAGAGCCCGAACTTCGTCGCCGCGATCGCCGAGCACGAGCTGCTGCACGTGCTGCGCCACGCACGCGGCCGTTTCGGCACCACGCTCGAGTATCTGCTCGAGACCGCCGACGCGCTGCGCCGCCGCGGCCTGCGCGATCGCGAGATCGAGCGCATGGTGGCCCTCGCGCGCTCACACGCGTTGGTGTAGGCGCGGGTCGCGCCTTCACGGCACGCCACCTTCGATCTGCCGCTGCGTGTCGTGCACCGCTGCGGCGAGCGCCGGCTCGGCCCCGGCCGTGCGCTGCAACGCACGCGCGAGCGCCGTACGCGCGCCGCTGGCGTCGCCGCGCTGCCAGCGCAGCAGCGCCAGGTTGTTCCACGCCGCTGCGCTGTCGAAGCGTTCACCGGCGCGTGACCATGCGGCTTCGGCGCCGTCGCGATCGCCCATCGCGAGGCGCGCATTGCCCAGGCCGATCAGCGCCAGCGGTCCGTCATCGGGCCAGCGCTGCAGCAGTGCGGCATAGGCGCGCGCGGCCGACGCCGGCGCGGCGATGCGCTCGAACGCCAGCGCCGCCGCCAGCGCGCCGCGCGCGTCGTCGACCGCCGCCAGTTCGCCGGGGCGCAGCGCAACGAAGGCCCAGTGGCCACCGCGCTGCCAGGTGAACTCGAAGGTGCGCCACGACACCACCTCGCGCTCGACCAGGCCGCTGCGCAGCACCAGCTCCTGGCGCGGCAGGTCGTAGCCGACCACCACGGCGTAGTGCCACACCGGCGCGAACGACAACCCGAGGTTCTGCAGCACCACCACCGGATGGCCGGCGCGCAGTTCGCGCAGCAGCGCGTCGAGCCGACCCGGTAGCGGCTGCGCCAGCGCGTCGTGACGACGCGCGCCGGCCAGCATCTCGGGCTGCAATGTGCCTTCGCGCGCGGGCAGGAACACCTCGGCGGCCAGCGCCTCGGCGCTCACCTCGCGATCGAGGTACTGCAGCACCATCGCCAGCGACGCCGGCCCGCAGTGCAGCGGCGTCTGCGCGATGAACGGCACCGTGCGCAGCTCGACGCGGGCCGGCAGGTCGGCAGGCGGATGCGCCTGCAACGCGGCGGTTTGCGGCGGCGTCCACGCGCACCCGGCGAGTTGCAGCGCGCCGCTGGCGGCGAGCGCCAGCCCGGCCAGACGCCGCGCCCAGCGGCCGCGCTGCACGGCCGGTCCGCGCGCTCAGCGCACCGAGCGCGTGAACGGGAAGATCTTCGTGAAGCCGAGGATGTCGGTGATCAGCAGCAGCACGAAGATGAACACTGCCGCGCCGAGAAAATCGGTGCCGCCGGCCGGCACGGCGTCGACCTGCTCGGCCAGCAGCGCCGCTTCGCGGTCGCTGAGCGCGGCCACGCGCGCGCGCGCCTCGTCGGGCGACACGCCGCGTTCGCGCAGCGCCGCCATCACGTCGTCGCGCTGCAGCAGCGCGATGAGGCGTGCCTGTGCGCTGCCGGCCATGGCCTGCGCATTGCCCGGTGCCGCCGCCGCGCTCGCGGCCGCCTCATCGGTGCCGATCATCGCGGCCTGTGCGCCTTGCATCAGGCCGGCGTAGCTGAGGCTGCACGCGAGCAGCCAGGTCAGCGCGCGTCGTAGCGTGGTCATGACGTGTTCCCTTCCGGCGATCGGTCCGCGGCAACTGTACCCGAGGACCGGCGGCCGGGGTTCCAAGCCGCAACACGCACCGGCCTCACGCTGCGACTGGGTCGCGGCACGGTGCAACGCCATCGTCGCAGCGCAAAGGCCGCTGTGCACACGCAGGTATGCTCGCGCGATGCCCGCTGCTGTCGACACGAAAGCGCATGCGCCCGCCACCGTCGCGATGCCCTCGCCGCGGGCGATGGCGCTGAGCCTGGCGCTGCTGCTCGGCCTGCAGGCACTGGCCACCGATCTGTACCTGCCCGCATTGCCGGCGCTGGCGCGTGACCTGTCGGCCGCGATGCCGGCGGTGCAAGCAACGCTGTCGGCCTTCGTGCTGGCGTTCGGTCTGGCGCAACTCGTCTGGGGCCCGGTGGCCGACCGCTTCGGCCGCCGGCCGGTGCTGCGCGCCGGGCTGGCGCTGTTCGCGCTGGCGTCGCTCGGCGCCGCGCTCGCGCACAACGCCGCGACCGTGGTGGCGTGGCGTGCGGTGCAAGGCGTCGGCGTGGCGGCGTCGGTGGTGTGTGCGCGCGCGATGCTGCGCGACGTCTATGAGCCGCACCAGGGCGCGCACGTGATGTCGCATGCGCTCACCGGGCTCGGCGTGCTGGCGATCAGCGCGCCGGCGATCGGCGGCGCGCTCGCCACCGCGGCCGGATGGCGCGCCACGATGGCGCTGCTGGCGGCGATCGGCGCCACCCTGCTGGCGTTCGTGTTGTGGCGCGTGCCCGAGACGCTGCACACGCGCAACCCGCTGGCCACTCACGCGCCGACGTTGCTGCTGCAGACGCGCCGCACGCTGGCGCACCCGGGCTTTCGCGCCTGGACGCTGCTGGTGTGCAGCACCTACGGCGGGCTGATGGTGTTCCTCGCCGGCGCCAGCTTCGTGTTGATCGAGTTCGTCGGTCTGTCGGTGTGGCAGTGCGGCATCGCGATCGGCAGCAACTCGCTGGCCTACGTGGTCGGCACCTTCATCTGCCGGCGCCTGCTGGCGCACCACGGCCTGGTGGGCGCGGTGCAGCGCGGCGCCGGCTTCACGGCGCTGGCCGGTGTCGGCATGCTGTGGGCCGCCACCCTGCCGACCCCGTCGCTGTGGACGGTGCTGGTGCCGCAGTGGATCTATGCCCTCGGCCACGGCGTGCACCAGCCGTGCGGCCAGACGGGTGCAGTGGGACCGTTCCCGCGCGCGGCCGGCGTGGCCGCGGCGCTGACCGGCTTCGCGCTCGCGCTGGTCGCGGTCGCGGTCACGCTGTGGCTCGGCCAGCACCTGAATGCGAACCGGCCTCAGCTGTACTTCGCAGCGTTGGCGACGATGGCCGGCGCGACCTCGCTCGTGGCCTGGACGCTGGTGCGGCATCACGGCGCGGCGCTCGAATGACCCGCGCAGCGGCGCTGCCGCGCGCGTTGCCGGACGCGCTGTCGCATGCACCTCCATACGCGCTGGTGCTCGCCGGCCCCACCGCATGCGGCAAGAGCGCGCTCGCGCTGGCGCTGGCCGAGCACGTCGACCTCGAGATCGTCAGCGTCGACTCGGCGCAGGTCTATCGTGGCCTCGACATCGGCACCGCCAAGCCTGGCGCCGCCGAACGCGCGCGCGTGCCGCACCACCTGATCGACCTGATCGACCCGGCCGAGCGCTACTCGGCCGCGCGCTTCGTCGCCGATGCGCGCGCCGCGATCGACGCCATCAACCGCCGCGGTCGTCTGGCGCTGCTGGTCGGCGGCACGATGCTGTACTTCAAGGCGCTGCTCGAAGGCCTCGACCGGCTGCCCGAAGCCGACGCCGCGCTGCGCGCCGAACTCGACGCGCAGGCGGCCGCGCACGGCTGGCCCGCGCTGCATGCCGAACTCGCGCGCGCCGACCCCACCACCGCGGCCCGCCTGGCGCCGCACGATGCACAGCGCATCCAGCGCGCGCTCGAGGTTTGGCGGCTCACCGGCCGGCCGCTGTCGCACGCGCAAGGCCGGCACGGCAGCACCGGCATGGCGTTGCCGCTGATCGCGCTCGAGCCGGCCTCGCGATCGTGGCTGCATGCGCGCATCGCCGCACGCTTCGACGCCATGCTGGCCGCCGGCTTCGTCGACGAGGTGCGCGCGCTGCGCGCACGCGGCGACCTGCACGCGGCGCTGCCGTCGATGCGCTGCGTCGGCTACCGCCAGCTGTGGCAGCAGCTCGACGCCGGCTCGCTCGACACCCACTTGCTCGACACCGCGCGCGAGCGCGGCATCGCGGCGACACGTCAGCTCGCGAAGCGCCAGCTGACGTGGCTGCGCGGTTTTCGCGGCCCGCGCGTCGCGCGCATCGCTTGCGACCGCGACACCGTGCTCGCCGCGCTGCGCGCCCGCATCGCCAGCCTCGCCGAGGCCGGTTGACTTCGGCCTGGACGCGCGCGCGCGGGCGTTCGGATCGGGCCGGCGATTGCGGTTATGGTGTGGGCTTTGGCAGGGTCTGCGGCGCCCCGCATGGCGCGCATCGGCGCAACGGCCCCGACACGCTTTGGAGATGGCCATGAACCGCATGTCGATCGCTGCCATCGCGGCCACGGTGCTGACGGTGGCCGGCCTCGGCGGCCTGTATTGGTGGCAGCAGCGCGAGCGCCACGCCGCACAGGTGGCTGCCGCTGCGCCACCGGCGCTACCGCAGGCCTCGGCCGCCGCACCACCGGCGTCGGCGGCGAGCGAGCCGGCGATTCGCCATCCGGTGGCCGAGTCGGCGGTCGCCGCATCGGCGCCGGTAGTCGACGCCAAGCCGCCCACCTGGTCGACGGCGTTGAACGATCTGCTCGGCCACTCGGCAGTGACGCGCTTCGTGTTGACCGACGATTTCGCGAACCGCTTCGTCGTCACGGTCGACAACCTCGGCCGCCAGCATGCGGCGCCGAGGCTGTGGCCGCTGCAGCCGACGCCGGGGCGCTTCAGCGTCACCGGCCAGGGTGAACTGCGCGGCATTGCGCCGGAGAACGCGCGCCGCTACACGCCGCTGGTGTCGATGCTGACTGCGGTCGACAGCCGCCGCGCGGCCGAGTTGTACCTGCGCCTGTACCCGCAGCTGCAGCGCGCCTACGAGGAGCTGGGCTACCCCGGGCGCCACTTGAACGACCGCGTGATCGAGGTGATCGACCTGCTGCTGGCCACGCCCGAGCCGGCTTCGGGTGCGCCGCTGATGCAGCTGCCCGAGATCAAGGGCAGTGTGCCGTCGACCCAGCCCTGGCTGCGCTACGAATTCGCCGACCCGGCGCTGCAGTCGCTGTCATCGGGCCAGCGCATCCTGCTGCGCGTGGGCCCCGCGCACCGGCAGGCGTTGAAGGCCAAGCTGGCCGAGCTGCGCCGCTTGCTGGTGCGCCCGGCGACGCGCTGAAGCCGATTGAGCGCGCCGGCGGCTGCCGCAATGCCTGCGGCATGATCGGCCGCATGCTCGAGGTGCGTGCACTGGCGAAGGCGTATGGCGACACCACCGTCTTCCGCGAGGTGTCGCTGCACGTCGCGGCGGGCGAGTTCGTGGTGTTGGTCGGCGAATCGGGCGTCGGCAAGTCCACGTTGCTCAACTGCATCGCCGGCCTCGACGAGGCCGATGCCGGCGACATCGTGTTCGGCGGCCGCCCGGTGCGCGCGCTCGACGCCGATGCGCGCGCACGCCTGCGCCGCGAGCACCTGGGCTTCGTGTTCCAGGCCTTCCACGTGCTGCCGCACCTGAGCGTGGCCGACAACGTGGCGCTGCCGTTGCTGCTGCTGCAGCGGCCCGACGATGCGCGCGTGGCGCAGATGCTCGAACGCGTGGGGCTGGCGGCGCTGGCCGCGCGCTGGCCGGCGCAGCTGTCGGGCGGACAGCTGCAGCGCGTGGCGCTGGCGCGCGCGCTGGTGCACAGGCCCGCACTGATCCTCGCCGACGAGCCGACCGGCAACCTCGACCCCGCGCAGGCCGGCCGCATCATCGATCTGCTGGCCGAACAGGTGCGCGCCGAAGGTGCCGGCTGCCTGCTGGTGACGCACTCGGCTGCGGCCGCGCAGCGTGCCGACCGCGTGCTGCGGCTGCACGCCGGCGGCATCACCGAGCAACCGCGCGCGTGAAATGCCCCCCCGAAGCGACCTGGCGGTCGCCTCCCCCCAGGGGGCGCCGCCAGCGGCCCAGCAAAGCCGGTTCCGCGGCGGCCGCTTGGCCGTGCCCGATTCATGCGGCGCGGGTGGCGCGCCCCCGTGGATCCTGGTTGCATTCGCGGTGCACGCTGGGCACTACTATCGGTCGGTGAGGTTGTTGCGAACCCTGGGGCCGTTGCCCGCGCTGCTGCGCGCGTTGTCGTGGCCGGAGTGGCGGCTGCACCCGTGGCGCCATGCTGCGGTGGCGCTGGTGGTCGCACTCGGCGTCGCGCTGGCGTTCTCGGTGCAGCTGATCAACGACTCGGCGCTGTCGGAGTTCGCAGGGGCGGTGCGCGCCGCCAACGGCGAACCCGATGTCTCGCTGGTCGGCCGCGACAACGCCGGCATCGACGACGACCTGCTCGACGCGCTGTCGCTCGATCCGGCGGTGCGCGTCGCGAGCCCGGTGTTCGAGGCCGACACGCTGGCGCGCGACGCCGCCGGTGGCGAGCCGGTGTCGCTGCGCGCGATCGGCATCGATGCGTTGCAGGTGTTCGCGCTCGCGCCGGCGCTGGTGCCGCGGCTGGATGCGGCTGCCGATACACCCGGCGGCCCGCAGCGCCTGACGATGCTCGACCCCGACGTTGCATTCGCCAACGCCACGGCGCTGCAGCGCCTGAACCTGCACAGCGGCGACACGATCGAGCTGCGCGGCGCCGCTGGCTGGCAGCGGCTGCGCATTGCCGGCACGGTGGCGCTCGGCGGCCCGCCGACACTGGTGCTCGACGTCGCCTCGGCGCAGCAGCGCTTCGGCCACGCCGGCCGGCTGACGCGCATCGACCTGCGCCTGGCCGCCGGCGTGCAGGCCGATGCCTGGCAGCGCCGGCAAGCCTGGCCCGCCGGCGTGCACGCAGCCGCGAGCGCCGACGACGCCACCCAGCGCGTGTCGAACCTGTCGCGCGCGTACCGCGTCAACCTCAGCGTGCTGGCGCTGGTGGCGCTGTTCGTCGGCGGCTTCCTGGTCTACTCGGTGCTCGCGCTGTCGGTGGCGCAACGCACGCCGACCTTCGCGCTGCTCGGCGTGCTCGGCATGCCCGGTCGCGAGCGGCGCGCGCTGGTGCTGGCCGAGGCCGCGCTCGTCGGCGCCGCGGGCAGCGTGATCGGTCTGGCCGTCGGCGCTGCGCTCGCCGCGGCCGTGCTGCAGCGGCTGGGTGGCGACCTCGGTGGCGGCTACTTCACCGGCATCGCACCCCAGCTCAGGTGGTCGTGGCCGTCGGCACTGGGCTACGGCGCGCTCGGCACGCTGACCGCGGTGGCCGGCGCGTGGTGGCCGGCGCGCCGCGCCGAAGCGCTGCCGCCGGCGCAGGCACTGAAGGGTCTGTCGAGCCTGGGCCCGGCGCGTTCACGCGTGGGCCCGGCGGTGGCGTTGCTCGCGCTCGCCGCGGCGCTGGCGCTGCTGCCGCCGGTGGGCGGACTGCCGCTGGCCGCCTATGCGTCGGTGGCCGCGCTGCTGGCCGGCGGTGTCGCGCTGGTACCAACCTTGGTGCAGGCCCTGCTGCTGCGCCCTGCGCGGCCACGGCACGCGCTGCTGCTGCTCGCGCGCGAACGTGCGCGCCACCAGCGCCACACGGCCAGTGCTGCGGTGGCCGGCGTGGTCGCCAGCCTGGCGCTGTCGGTGGCGCTGACGGTGATGGTGGCGAGCTTCCGCGATGCCGTGTCGGCCTGGCTCGACGGCGTGCTGCCGGCCGACCTGTACCTGCGCAGCCGCGGCGGGCTTGCGGCGGCCGAGCTGAACACGCTGGAGCCCGCGTTCGCGCATGCCGCCGCGCAACTGCCTGGCGTGGCGCGCGTGCGTGCCTCGCGCGTCAAGCCGCTGCTGCTGGCGCCGCAGCGGCCGCCGCTGGCGCTGATCGTGCGGCCGGTGGACGACACCGCCAACGCCCTGCCCTGGCTCGGCACGGTGCTCGCCCCGGCCGCCGGCGACACCGGCGTCTATGCGAGCGAACCGGCCGCCGCGCTATACAACCTGTCGATCGGTGGACAGTTCGACCTGCCGCTGCCCGATGGCGTGCAGCGCGTGCGCGTGCTGGGCATCTGGCGCGACTACGCGCGCCAGTTCGGCGCCATCGTGATCGACCCGGCGCACTGGCAGCGCCACGGCGGCGATGCGCGCATCAACGAGCTGGCGCTGTGGCTGCAGCCCGGCGCCGACGCGGCGCAGGTGGCCGCACGGCTGCGCGCGCTGGCCGGTGCCGACAGCCCGGTCGACACCGCCAGCGCCGGCGAGCTGCGCGCGCTGTCGCTCGCCATCTTCGACCGCAGCTTCGCGGTCACGCGCTACCTGCAGCTGGTGGCCATTGCGGTGGGCCTGATCGGCGTGGCGGCCAGCCTGTCGGCGCAGGTGCTGGCACGGCGCAAGGAGTTCGGCCTGCTGGCCCACCTGGGCCTCACGCGCCGCCAGGTGCTTGCCGTGGTGACCAGCGAGGCCGCGGTGTGGCTGGCCGCCGGCGCGGCGCTCGGGCTGGCGCTCGGCGTGGCGGTGAGCGCGGTGCTGGTGATGGTGGTCAACCCGCAGAGCTTTCACTGGACGATGCCGCTGCGCCTGCCAGGGCCGCAACTCGTCGCGCTGGCGCTGGCGGTGTGGGCCTGCGGCCTGGTCACCGCGGCGTGGGCGGCGCGGCGCGCCGCGTCGCATGCCGTGGTGCTGGCGGTGAAGGAGGACTGGTGAGGTTCTCCCGCCGTGCGCTGATGCTGTCGCTGCCGGCGGCGCTGGGCCTCGGTGGCGCCGGCGCACGCAGCCGCGCCGCGGCCGACGATCACACCCGCGACGCCGACGAAGACGACGATCGCATCCGCGACGGCCGCGCGCTGCGCTTTCCGCGCGACCACGGCGCGCACCCGGGCGCGCGCAACGAGTGGTGGTACGCCACCGGCTGGCTCGACACCGGCGGCGCGCCGCCGATCGGCTTTCAGGTCACGTTCTTCCGCCATCGCACCGGGCTGGCAGAGACGCTGCCCGGCCGCCTCGCGCCACGGCAGCTGCTGTTCGCGCATGCGGCACTGAGCGACATCGGCGCGCAGCGCCACCTGCAGGCGCAGTGCATGCAGCGCTGGTCGGGCGATGAAGCAGTGCGCAGCGTGCACGCGCGCCGCGCCGACACCGCGGTACGCATCGGCCGCTGGCACTTCGAGCGCAGCGGCGACGAGGCCGGCAGCCGCTACCGCGGCGAAGCCGGTGACGGCGATGCGCCGTTCACGCTCGCACTCGAGCTGCAGGCCACGCAGCCGCTGCTGCTGCAGGGCCAACTCGGCTTCTCGCGCAAGGGCCCGCTGCCGACGCAGGCCAGCCACTACTACAGCTGGCCGCAACTGCGTGTGCAGGCCCGGGTCGGCCGCGCTGGCACCGAACGGCAACTCGCCGGCCACGCCTGGCTCGACCACGAATGGAGCCATGAGTACCTGCCCACCGGCGCGGTCGGCTGGGACTGGATCGGCTTCAACCTCGACGAAGGCGGTGCGCTGATGGCCTTTCGGCTACGGCGCGCCGACGGCACGGCGCTGTGGTCGGGCGGCAGCCACCGCGATGGCGCCGGGCGCTTGCGCGTGTTCGACGACGGCGACGTGCGCTTCACGCCGCAGCGCATCTGGCGCAGCGCCGCGACGCAGGCCAACTACCCGGTGCAGTGGGAGATCAACACACCCGCGGGCCGCTTCACCGTGCGCGCGCTGATGGACGCACAGGAGCTCGACGGCCGCGCGCACAGCGGCACCGTCTACTGGGAGGGCTTGTCCGATCTGCTCGATGGTCACGGCCGCCGCATCGGCCGCGGCTACCTCGAGATGACGGGCTACGCGAAACCGCTGGCGATGTGACACCGATGAACCGCACGCACGCGCTGTCGGTGCTGACGCGCGATGCCGGCCGCTACTTCGACGTCTCGCGGTGCGCTTCGCCACTGCGGCGCGGCCGGATCGGCGCGGCACGCACGCAGTTGCGGCCGGCCTTCTTGGCCGCGTAGAGCGCCAAGTCGGCATCGTGCACCAGCGCGTCGAGCGTGCGGTCGTCGCCCGCATAGGAGGCCACGCCGATGCTGACCGTGATGCCCACCTTCTCGCCGTGCCAGTCGAGCCGGCCGCCGGCCACGCGCTCGCGGATGCGCTCGGCGACGTCGAGCGCGCCCAGCGGATCGGTGTGCGGCAGCAGGATCACCAGCTCTTCGCCGCCGAAGCGTGCCATCAGATCCGACGTGCGCAGCGTGGCGCGCACCGCGCGCGCCACCGCCACCAGCAGCTTGTCGCCGCACAGGTGGCCGTGCTGGTCGTTCACGGCCTTGAAATGGTCGGCGTCGATCAGCAACAGTGCCGCCTCTTCGCCGTAGCGCTTGCAGCGCTGCCACTCGCGCTCGGCCACCTCGAAGAAGTAGCGCCGGTTGTGCACGCCGGTGAGCGCATCCTGGGTGGCCAGCACCGCCAGCGCGGCGCGCGCGCGTTCGAGCTGGAACACCAGCCGCAACACCAGCGCGCCGACCATCGGCACGATCACCAGCGCCGACAACGCCCCCACCTTCAGCGCCATGCCGGGCGAACCGATGCCGGCCACCAGCGCCACCAGCGGAGCCAGCAACGCCGTCAACAGCACCAGCGCAGCTGTGAGCAGCACCAGCGACGGCAGATAACCCAGCTGCACCAGCGCCTTGCCGGTGCGGGTCAGCCACGTGGTCTGGGACGGTAGCTCTTGCGGCACGATGCCCGGGATTATGGCGAAGGGGCCTGCTTTCGGCTTTCGGGTGCGACCTCGATCACGGTGGTCGCCGTCGCCGCACAGACGCCGCACCCCTCATTCGAAGGATCTCCACAGGTTCGTCGCACTTGCCCACAGGCTGCGCCCATCGATGTCCACAACCGCGATCGCGGCGTTCGGCGCCGCCATCGGCGCCGGCGGCGGGTCACCGAGCCGGATGCCGGCCGGGTATACCCCTGCGACACCGTAGACTGCCGCCCGTGACGCCGCCTTCCAGCCCCGCGCCCAGTGCATCCCGAAGCGCCGCGCGGACGCCGGCCTCGGCCTCGCCGCGCTCGCTGTCGGGGTTGTTGCCGTTCCTGCGGCCGTACCGCGGCCGCATCGCGTGGGCACTGGTGTTCCTGATCGGCGCGGCGGTCAGCACGCTGGTGCTGCCGATCGCGCTGCGCTCGTTGATCGACATGGGCCTCGTCGCGGCGGATCCGGGCGCGCGCGTGATGGCGCTGCGCGAGCATTTCTTCGCGCTGTTTCTCGTCGGCGCGGCGCTGGGCGTGTTCTCGGCGGCGCGCTTCTACATGGTCACCTGGATCGGCGAGCGCGTGACCGCCGACCTGCGCAGTGCCGTCTATGCGCACGTGCTGCGCCAGAGCCCGGAGTTCTTCGAGACCACGCAGACCGGCGAGGTGCTGTCGCGGCTGACCACCGACACCACGCTGGTGCAGACGGTGGTCGGCTCCAGCCTCAGCATGGGCCTGCGCAACACGGTGATGGGCGTTGGCGCGCTGATCATGCTGATCGTCACCAACCCCTACGTGATGACGCAGGTGCTCGGCATCCTGGTGCTGGTGGTGCTGCCGTCGCTGCTGTTCGGCCGCCGCGTGCGCCGCCTCAGCCGCGCCAGCCAGGACCGCGTGGCCGATTCCAGCGCCATCGCCGCCGAGGTGCTCAACGCGGTGCCGGTGGTGCAGGGCTTCGTGCAGGAGCCGCGCGAGACCGCGCGCTTCGCGCGTGCCACCGAAGACGCCTTCCAGACCGCGCGCAAGCGCTCGCGCGTGCGCGCGGTGCTGGTGGCGTTCATCATCACCGCCACCTTCGGCGCGCTGCTGTGGGGCCTGTACCAGGGCACGCAGGCCGTGCTCGGCGGCCACATCAGCGCCGGCCACCTCGGGCAGACGGTGGTCTACGTGATCATCCTGGTCAGCAGCGTCGCGGTGCTGTCGGAGGTGTACGGCGACCTGCTGCGCGCCGCCGGCGCCACCGAACGGCTGATGGAGCTGCTGGCCGCGCGCTCGCCGGTGGCCGATGCGCCGTCGCCGCGCGCACTGCCGCCGGTGCAAGGCGGCTCGTCGCTGGCGTTTGATCACGTCAGCTTCGCCTACCCCTCGCGGCCGCAGCATCCGGCGCTGCGCGGCGTCTCACTCGCGGTGCAGCCCGGCGAGACGGTGGCCGTGGTCGGACCCAGCGGCGCCGGCAAGAGCACGCTGTTTCACCTGCTGCTGCGCTTTTACGACGCGCACGCGGGCAGCGTGCGGCTCGACGGCGTGCCGGTGCGCGAGCTGGCGCTGGCCGAGCTGCGCCAGCGCATCGGCATCGTGCCGCAGGACAGCACGGTGTTCTCCACCAGCGCGATGGAGAACATCCGCTACGGCCGCCCCGGCGCCCGCGATGATGAGGTGATCGCCGCCGCGCGCGCCGCGTTCGCGCACGACTTCATCAGCGCGCTGCCCGAGGGCTACGCCACCTTCCTCGGCGAGCGCGGCGTGCGCCTGTCGGGCGGCCAGCGCCAGCGCATCGCGATCGCCCGCGCGATGCTGAAGAACCCGCCGCTGCTGCTGCTGGACGAGGCCACCAGCGCACTCGACGCCGAGAGCGAGCGCATGGTGCAGGCCGCGCTCGAGGCGGCGATGCGCAACCGCACCACGCTGGTGATCGCGCACCGGCTGGCCACCGTGCAGCGCGCCGACCGCATCGTGGTGATGGAGGCCGGCTCGATCGTCGATGTCGGCACGCATGCCGAGCTGGTGGCACGCGGCGGGCTCTACGCGCGGCTGGCCGCGATGCAGTTCGAACTCGCGCCGGCTGAGGGCGTGGGCGCGGTGTGAGCCTGCCGGCGCCGAACCCGGCGCGGCGCGCGTGGCGATTCACGCCGCACTCCTAGAATCACCGCCTGCGCCGCCACACCGGCACCCCACCCCGACGAGGCCCGCCCCTTGACCGCATCGCGCCCGATTCGCTCGCAGTACGAAGACTTCATGCGCCACGTGTTCGAGCACGGTGTGGCCAAGGCCGACCGCACCGGCACCGGCACGAAGAGCGTGTTCGGCCACCAGCTGCGCTTCGACCTGCGCGAGGGTTTTCCGCTGGTGACGACCAAGAAGGTGCATTTCAAGAGCATCGCGCTCGAGCTGCTGTGGTTCCTGCGCGGCGACTCCAACGTGCGCTGGCTGCAGGAGCGCGGCGTCAGCATCTGGGACGAGTGGGCCGGCCCCGACGGCGACCTGGGCCCGGTGTACGGCGTGCAGTGGCGCAGCTGGCCGACGCCCGGCGGTGGCCACGTCGACCAGATCGCGCAGGTGGTGCAGCAGCTGAAGACGCAGCCCGACTCGCGCCGCATCATCGTCAGCGCGTGGAACGTGGCCGAGTTGCCGAAGATGGCGCTGGCGCCGTGCCATGCGCTGTTCCAGTTCTACGTGGCCGAGGGGCGGCTGAGCTGCCAGCTCTACCAGCGCAGCGCCGACATCTTCCTCGGCGTGCCGTTCAACATCGCCAGCTACGCGCTGCTGACGCACATGCTGGCGCAGCAGTGCGACCTCGACGTCGGCGATTTCGTCTGGAGCGGCGGCGATTGCCACATTTACAGCAACCACTTCGAGCAGGTGCGCACGCAGCTCGCGCGCGCGCCGTTCGCCTACCCGCGGCTGCAGCTCGAACGCCGGCCGGCCTCGATTTTCGACTACGCGTACGAGGATTTCGCGCTGCTCGACTACCAGTGCCACGCGCCGATCAAGGCCCCGGTGGCGGTATGAAGCGGACGGGCACCGGCAGCGCGCCCGGTGCTCTCGCATCAGCGTCGCGTCACCCCGGCGCGTCCTCGTGCGCTCCCTGCCAGAGCAGCTCGTACCCCAGCTCGCGCGTCTCGGTGCAGTGCTGGGCCAATGCCGCGAACTTGGCGCGGAACACGGCGTCGGCGTGCGAGCGCTCGTGCTGCTCGAAGCTCTTCCAGTAGGTGACGATCACCAGATCGTGGTCGGTCGCAGGCCCGCTGCCGGCGCCGGCGAGCGAGCCTTCGCGCGATACGAAGCCGGCGCAGCGGAAGACCTGGCCGGCAACGAAGCCGCCGCGCACGCCGCCGTAGGTTTGCTTGACGACGTTGCACATCTCACCCAGGGCTTCCTCGACGTCGTCGATCGTCACGCCGCGCTTCAGCTTGACGGTGTTGAACAGCATCTTCGCACCGAACGGGATGGTGATGGGTCCGAACATTGCTGCCTCCTGGTGCCCTGCGGCCAGTTCACACTGCACAGCCGACTGTAGGACCTTCGCGTATCCCCTGCGACGAAGCGGTGAACGCTGTGGTGCCACCCACATCATCCGGTTCACCTCGGCGTCGTGCAATCGGCGGCGGCGCACGTTGCAGCGACAATGCGCACCGATGTCCGATCATCCGTACGAACTGGTGCTGATCGCCGCGGTCGCCCGCAACGGGGTGATCGGCCGCGATGGCGCCCTGCCGTGGCACCTGGCCGCCGACCTGCAGCGCTTTCGCGAACTGACGCGCCAATGCCCGGTGGTGATGGGCCGCCGCACCTGGGATTCGCTCCCCACCCGTTATCGGCCGCTGCCCGGGCGCAGCAACATCGTCGTGACGCGCCGGGCTGGCTGGAGCGCCGAGGGCGCGCAGGCGGCAGCGTCGCTCGCCGCCGCACTCGCGCTGGCGCAGTTGCATCTGGGGTCGACGCGGCAGGTGTTCGTGATCGGCGGCGCGCAGCTCTACGAGCAGGCGCTGCCGCTGGCCGATGTGCTCGAGCTCACCGAGCTGCACGCCGACGTGCAAGGCGATGCACGCTTCCCGCCATGGAGCCGCAGCGCATTCGTCGAGACTGCCCGCATCGCGCACGCCGCCGATGCGGCAGGGTCGCCGGCGTTCGACTTCGTCACCTATCGCCGAAGAGACTCGAACACCTGAGGGAGATTCACCGATGTCCGGAGCCGGTTTCCATGTCCACGGGCCGCACGATCACGAACTCGAGCACGCCGCCCACCACGCCGACAAGGACCGCTTCGCCGGCACCATCGCGGTGATGACGGCGATCCTCGCCACGGTGGGCGCGTTGTTCGCCTACATGGGCGGCGCCACGCAGGCCAACGCCGGCCTGTACAAGAACAACGCCGCCATCAAGAAGACCGAGGCGTCGAACCAATGGAACTACTACCAGGCCAAGAGCAGCAAGCAGAACCTGTCGGAGCTCGCCGTGGCACTGGTGCCGGCCGAGCGCAGGCCGCAGTACCTGGCCGAAGTCGAGCGCTACAAGAACGAGAAGGCCGAGATCAAGCTGGCGGCCGACAAGCTCGAAGCCGAAGCGCAGGACTGGAGTGCGCGCTCCGACGCCCAGATGCACCTGCACCACCGCTGGGCGCAAGCCACCACCGCGCTGCAGATCTCGATCGCGCTGGCGGCGATGGCGCTGCTGACGCGCCGCAAGTGGCTCGAATGGGGCATGTTCGGCGTGGCCGCGATCGGCGTCGCGCTCGGCGCCGCCGCGCTGCTGCACGTGTGAGCCTTGGTCCATGGCGGCCCTCATGATCCACAGTCCGTCGCGGGTTGCCCCGCTTGGCGGCGCCGCGGCGCCACACCACACTGCCGAAGTGGCCGCCGACCCGACCGTTGTAGCTGTTGACGCAGCCTGCGCGCCGCCGCCATGAACGCGCGTTGGCCGGTCGCAGTCGTGCTGCTTGCGCTCGCGGCGCTGGCGGCCTACCGCTGGCTGCCGCAGCGCGGCAGCGCCGATGCTCCGGCCGGCGGCCCACCGGTCGCATCGGCCACGAAGGGCAGTTCAGGTGGCAACGGCCAGGCCGTGTCGGTGAGCGTGTTCGCCGCGCTGCAGCGCGACGTGCCGGTGACCATCGAAGCAGCCGGCACGGTGGTGTCGCTCGACACGGTGGACGTGCGGCCGCAGGTGTCGGGTACCGTAGCCGAGGCGGTGGTGCGCGAAGGCCAGTTCGTGCGCCGCGGCGACGTGCTGTTCCGGCTCGACGACCGTGCCGACCGCGCCAACCTCGAGAAGGCGCGCGCGCAACTGCTGCGCGACCGCGCGCTGCTGGCCGACCTGCGGCGCCAGCACGCACGCGCGCAAGACCTGCGCGCGCAGAACTTCATCGCGCAGAGCGCGCTCGACACCGTGCGCGCGCAGTTCGAATCGCAGCAGGCCGCGGTGGCGGCCAGCGTCGCGGCGGTCCGCTCGGCCGAGGTGGCGCTGAGCTACGGCACCATCACCGCGCCGCTGTCGGGCCGCGCTGGCGCGGTGGGGATCTACCGCGGCAGCCTGGTGCAAAGCGCCGGCAACGCGTTGGTCACGATCAGCAGGATCGATCCGATCGGCGTCGCCTTCACGGTGCCCGAGGCGCAGCTCGACGCGGTGCTGCAGGCCAGCGGGCTGCGCCGCGGCGTGGCGCCGGCGGCGGCGCACGACGCGCGCCGGCCCGCCGCGCCGGCCGCCGCGGCACGCACCGCCGCAGCGGCCGCGTCGTCGGCCGGCGGCGGCACCACGCTCGGGACGATCCTGGTCTCGCTGCCCGATGCCGAACGCCGCGGCACGGCGGCCGAGATCGTCGGCCGCATCACGTTCGTCGACAACGCGGTCGACACCAGCACCGGCACCATTCGCGTCAAGGGTGAGCTGCCGAACGCCGATCATCGGCTGTGGCCCGGGCAGTACGTGAGCGTGCGCATGACGCTGCGCACGCTCGTCGGCGCGATCGTGATCCCGCAGAGTGCGCTGATCGTGCGCGGCAATGAGCGCTCGGTGTATGTCGTCAAGGCCGACGGCACGGTCGAGCCGCGCGCGGTGCAGCCGCGCTACAACGCCGGCGAGTTGCTCGCGATCGACGGGCTTCACGCCGGCGACAAGGTGGTGGTCGAGGGCAAGCAGGATCTGCGGCCGGGCAGCACGGTGCATGCCACGCCGTACCTGCCGGCAGCACGCGACCCGGCCTCGCCACGCGAGCAGCCGGCCGCGCGCGTGCCGCCGTCGCACACCGGCGCGTCGGGCGCCGCCAGTGGAGCGTCGGGCGCCGCCACTGGCGCGGGCGTCCGCAGCGGCGCCGGAGCCTCGCTGTGACCTTCACCGAGGTGTTCATCCGCCGTCCGGTGATGACGGTGCTGCTGAACATCGCGATCGTGATGGCTGGCATCGTCGCGCTGCGCGACATCCCGGTGGCCGCGCTGCCGCGCTACAACACGCCGGTGATCCAGGTGGCGGCGTTCCTGCCCGGGGCGTCACCGGAGACGATGGCCAGCTCGGTGGCGCTGCCGCTGGAGAAGCAGTTCTCCGCCATCGCCGGGCTGACGACGATCAGCTCCACCAACACGCTGGGCGCGAGCAGCGTGGTGCTCGAATTCGACACCGCGCGCGACATCGACGCCGCGGCGGTCGACGTACAGGCGGCGCTGTTTCGCGCGCAGCGCACGCTGCCGGCCGAGATGACCACGCCGCCGTCGTACCGCAAGGTCAACCCGGCCGATGCGTCGGTTCTGATCATCTCGCTGCGCTCGCCGTCGATGGGGCTGGCCGAGCTGAACGACTTCGCCGAGAACCTGATCTCGCCGACGCTGTCGACCATCGACGGCGTCGCGCAGGTGATGGTGTGGGGCCAGAAGCGCTACGCGGTGCGCATCCGCGCGCGACCCGAGGCGCTGACCGAGCGCAACATCACGCTCGACGAGCTGCGCGCCGCCGTCAGCGCCGCCAACCCCAACACGCCGGTGGGTGTGCTCGAGGGGCCGCGCCAGACGCTCACGGTGCAGGCCAACCGCCAGCTCACCAACGCGCGCGAGTTCGGCAACATCATCGTCGCCAACCGCGGCGACGCGCCGGTGCGCCTGCGCGACGTGGCCGACGTGCAGGACAGCTACGAGACGGTGAAGACCGCCTCCACCTTCAACGGCGAGCGCTCGATCACGCTGGGCGTGCAGCGCCAGCCCGACGCCAACACCGTGCAGGTGGTCGACCGCGTCAAGGCCACGCTGCCGCGGCTGCAGGCGCAGATGCCGGCGTCGGTGAGCCTGGTGGCGTTCAGCGACCGCTCGCAGTCGATCCGCGACGCGCTGCACGACGTCGAGCTGACGCTGATGCTCACCATCGTGCTGGTGGTGCTGGTGATCTTCCTGTTCCTGCGCCGCGTGGCGGCCACCGTGATCCCGGCGCTGTCGCTGCCGGTGTCGCTGATCGGCGCGCTGTCGCTGCTGGTCCCGCTGGGCTACAGCCTCGACAACATCTCGCTGCTCGGCCTCACGCTGGCGGTGGGGCTGGTGGTCGACGACGCGATCGTGATGCTCGAGAACATCGTGCGCCACATCGAGGGCGGCATGGCGCCGTTCGACGCCGCGATCAAGGGCGCGCGCGAGATGGCCTTCACGATCATGTCGATCTCGATCTCGCTGGTCGCGGTGCTGATCCCGATCTTCTTCATGCCCGGCGTGATCGGCCTGCTGTTCCACGAGTTCGCGGTGGTGGTGGGCCTGGCGATCCTGGTGTCGGCGCTGGTGTCGCTGACGCTGGTGCCGATGCTGGCCAGCCGCTTCCTGCGCCACCACACGCCGCAGCAAGAGAGCGCGCTCGGCCGCGTGTTCGAGCGCGGCTTCGCGGCGCTGCAACGCGGCTACGCGAAGACGCTCGACTGGGCGCTGGCGCACCGCGGCTTCGTCGGCGCGGTGGCGCTGGGCAGCGTGGTGCTGACCGGCGTGCTGTTCGTGACGATCCCGAAGGGCTTCTTCCCCGAGGAAGACATCGGCCAGATCTACGTCACCACCGAGGCCGCCGAAGACATCTCGTTCGCCGCGATGGAGGCGCTGCACTACCGCGTGGCCGAGGTGATCCGCGCCGACCCGGCGATCGACGACGTCGGCACCGGCCTGGGCAGCACCTCGTTCGGCGCCAACACGGTCAACTCCGGCCGCATCTTCGTCACGCTGAAGCCGCGCAGCCAGCGTCCGCCGGTGGCGCAGGTGATCGACCGCCTGCGCCGCGCGGTGCGCGCGGTGCCGGGCATCGCGGTGTACATGCAGCCGGTGCAGAACCTGCGCCTGGGCGGCCGCTCGAGCAAGAGCCGCTACCAGTACACGCTGCAGAGCGTGCGCGCCGACGCGCTCAACGAGTGGGCCAACCGGCTGCAGGAGCGCATGCGCGCCGACCCGCTGTTCCGCGACGTCACCAGCGATTCGCAGCTGCGCGGCCTGCAGGCCTCGCTCGCGATCGACCGCGACCGCGCCAACCTGCTCGGCGTGTCGATGGCCGAACTGCGCAGCGCGCTCTATACCGCGTTCGGCGAACGGCAGGTGTCATCGATCTACGGCCCGAGCAACACCTTCGTCGTGATCATGGAGGCCGACGAGCGCGATCGCCAGTTCGAGGACGCATTCGCGCGCATCCACCTGCGCGGCAAGGGCGGCGCGCTGGTGCCGCTGTCGGCGTTCGCATCGGTGCAGCGCACGGTCGGGCCCACCGCGGTCAACCACCAGGGCCAGCTGCAGGCGATCACAATCTCGTTCAACCTCGCGCCCGACGTCGCGCTCGGCCACGCCACGCGCAAGCTCGAAGGCTATGTGCACGAGCTGAAGATGCCGGCGTCGATCGTCGGCAGCTACGGCGGCGACGCCGCGGTGTTCAAGGATTCGCAGACCGGCCAGGCCGTGCTGCTGGTAGTGGCGGTACTCGTCATCTACCTGCTGCTGGGCGTGCTGTACGAGAGCTACATCCACCCGCTGACGATCCTGGCCGGCCTGCCGTCGGCGGTGGTCGGCGCGCTGCTGACGCTGACGATCTTCCGCACCGACCTGACGCTGATCGCCACCATCGGCATCCTGATGCTGATCGGCATCGTGAAGAAGAACGCGATCATGATGATCGACTTCGCGCTCGACGCGCAGCGCAACCAGGGGCTGCCGCCGCACGAGGCGATCCGCCAGGCGTGCCTGCTGCGCTTGCGGCCGATCATGATGACGACGCTGGCGGCGATGATGGGCGCGCTGCCGATCGCGATCGGCCTCGGCGCCGGCGCCGAGCTGCGCCAGCCGCTCGGCCTGGCGGTGGTCGGCGGCCTGATCGTGTCGCAGGCGGTCACGCTGTACATCACGCCGGTGATCTACCTCGCGCTCGACCGCTGGAGCGGTTCGGGGCCGATCACGCAAGCCACCGGAGAACCCCATGCCCACCGTGTTCGAACGCCTGCTGTCGGGTGAATGGCCGTGCGCCAAGGTCTACGAGGACGACCTCGTGTTCGCCTTCATGGATGCCGGCCAGGTCAACGACGGCCACGTGATCGTCGCCACCAAGTCGCCGCGGCCGACGCTGTTGGACTGCACCGAGGCCGAGGCCGCAGCGCTGATGCGCGCCGCGCAGCGCATCGCGCGCGCCGTCGAGCGCGCGTTCGCGCCCGAGGGCATCACGCTGCTGCAGGCCAACCGGCCGGCCGGCTTCCAGACCGTGCCGCACGCGCACCTGCACGTGCTGCCGCGCCACACCGGTGACGGTGTCGAGCTGACGTGGCCGCGCAAGGAGCCGGGCATCGAGCGGCTGCGCGAGCTGGCGCAGCGCATCCGGCTCGACGACGGAGGCTGACGCGAGCGACCGGCGCCCGCTGCTCGGCCTGCGGGCGCAACGCCGCGCACTGCGGCGCACCGGCGCCACTCGCGCGCGCGGCTACGCGGTCTTCGTCTCCGCGATGCCCAGCTCCTCGATCATCTTGGCGCGCATCACGAACTTCTGCGCCTTGCCGGTCACCGTCATCGGCAGCTCGCTCACGAAGCGGATGTGCCGCGGCACCTTGTAGTGCGCGATCTGGTCACGGCAGAAGTCGCGGATCTCGTCGGCACTGCACGGCTGCCCCGGCTTCAGCACGATCCATGCGGCGATCTCCTCGCCGTACTTCGCGTCGGGCACGCCGAACACCTGCACCGCCTGCACCTTGGGGTGCCGGTACAGGAACTCCTCGATCTCGCGCGGGTAGACGTTCTCGCCGCCGCGGATCAGCATGTCCTTCACGCGGCCGACGATGTTGCAGTAGCCCTCGGCGTCGAGCGTCGCCAGGTCGCCGGTGTGCATCCAGCCGTCGCGCACCGCCTCGGCGCTGCGCTTCTCATCCCCCCAGTAGCCGAGCATCACCGAGTAGCCCTTGGTGCACAGCTCGCCCTTCTCGCCCACCGGCACGATGCGGCCGTCGGCGTCGACGATCTTCACCTCGAGGTGCGGCTGCACGCGGCCCACGGTCGTCACGCGGCGCTCGAGCGGATCGGCCGTGCTGCTCTGGAACGACACCGGCGAGGTCTCGGTCATGCCGTAGGCGATCGTCACCTCGCCCATGTGCATCTGTGCGACCACGCGCTTCATCGTCTCGATCGGGCACGGCGCGCCGGCCATGATGCCGGTGCGCAGGCAGCTGAGATCGAAGCCGGCGAACTCCGGGTGATCGAGCTCGGCGATGAACATCGTCGGCACGCCGTGCAGCGCGGTGCAGCGCTCGTCGGCGATCGCCGCCAGCGTGGCGCGCGGCTCGAAGCTCTCGCCCGGGAACACCATCGCCGCACCGGTCGACACGCACGCCAGCACCGCCAGCACCATGCCGAAGCAGTGGTACAGCGGCACCGGGATGCACAGGCTGTCGTGCTCGCCGAAGCGCATCGCCTGCGCGATGAAGCGCGCGTTGTTGACGACGTTGTGGTGCGTCAGCGTCGCGCCCTTCGGATTGCCGGTGGTGCCGCTGGTGAACTGGATGTTGATCGGGTCGTGGCAATCCAGCGTGGCCTCGATCGCCGCCAGCGTCGCCGCCGGCACCTCGCGGCCGCGCCGCACCACGTCGGCGTAGTTCAGCATGCCGGGCGTCCGCTCGTCGCCCATGCGGATCACGAACTCGAGCGCCGACAGCTTCGGCCGCACGGTGGCGAGCATCTCCAGGTACTGCGACGTCTTCAGCCGCTCGGCGCTGACCACCGCGCGCACGCCCGACACCTGCAGCGCGTACTCGAGCTCGGCCAGCCGGTACGCCGGGTTGATGTTGACCAGGATCAGGCCGAGTCGCGCGGTGGCGAACTGTGTCACCAGCCACTCGAAGCGGTTCGGCGACCAGATGCCCACGCGATCGCCGCGCTGCAGGCCGAGCGCATGCAGGCCACCTGCGAACGCATCGACCTCGGCTGCGAACTGCGCCCAGCTCCAGCGCACGCCCTGCTCGCGGAACACCACCGCGAGCCGATCGGGCCAGCGCGCAACCGTGGCGCGCAGCAGGCGATCGGTGGTGGCGTCGGACAACGCGACGTCGGTGGTGCCGCGCACATGCGAGCGGCCGTCGATCGGCAGTTGGGGTGTGGGCTTTGCCATCGGTGTCTCCTGGTGCGCGGGTGCCGCGGTGTACGCTGCGCCAGCTTACGCCGATGTGTGAAACCCGCTGCACAACCACGAGTCCGATGCCTGCGATGTCGATCACCCGCCCCACCCTACCCACCCTCGCGGCCGGCATGCTGCTGGCCGCATGCAGCGGCCTGCCCCCGTCGCCGGCGTCGCGCGCAGCGCCGGCGGCACCACCGGCCGCGGCGGCCGCCTGCCCCGCCGGCGTCGTGCCCGGCAGCCGCTGCCTGTTCGGCCGCGACGCCGCCGGCGCCTACTACGGCTTCGCGATCCCGCCGCACTGGGACGGCCGCCTCGTGGTGCACGCACACGGCGGCCCTGCGCTCGGCGCGCCGAAGGCCGAACGCGTCCACGAAGACATGGCGCGCTGGTCGGTCTTCACGCGCATGGGTTGGGCCTGGGCGGCCTCGGGCTTCCACCAGGGCGGCGTGGCGGTGCGCAGCGCCGCCGAAGACACCGAGCGCGTGCGGCAGCTGTTCATCGCGCAGGTCGGCGCGCCGCGCTTCACGCTGCTGCACGGGCAGTCGTGGGGCGCCAGCGTGGCGGCGCGCGCGTCGGATCTGTACGGCGCACCAGCCCACGGCAAGCCGCCGTACGACGCGGTGCTGCTGACCAGCGGCGTGCTCGGCGGCGGCAGCCTCTCGTACGACTTTCGCCTCGACCTGCGCGTGGTCTACCAGGTGGTGTGCGGCAACCATCCGAAGGCCGACGAGCCGGCCTATCCGCTGTGGCAGGGCCTGCCGCCGGGCAGCCCGCTGACGCGCGCCGAGCTCGCCGCGCGCATCGACGACTGCACCGGCGTGCGCAAGCCACCCGCGCAACGCAGCGCACAGCAGCAGCGCAAGCTCGACACCATCCTCGCGGTGGTGCGCATTCCTGAACGCTCGCTGATCGCCCATCTCAACTGGGCCACCTGGCACTTCCAGGACATCGCGTTCAACCGCGTGGGTGGTCGCAATGTCTTCGACAACGCCAGGGTCTTGTACCGCGGCTCGGCCGACGACACCGCACTGAACGCCCAGGTGCTGCGCTACCACGCCGACGCGCAGGCCGCTGCCGCGTTCGCCGCCGACACCGACCCGCAGGGTCGCTTCGTCGTGCCGGTGATGACGGTGCACGCAATCGATGACCCGACGGCCTTCGTCGAGCTCGAGTCGACCTTCCGCGACACGGTGGCGCGCGCCGGTCACCTCGACAAACTGGTGCAGACCTTCACCGCCGACCACGAGCACAGCTACCTGAGCGATGTGCAGTACGTGGCCGCGACCGAGGCGCTCGTGGCGTGGGCGCAGCGCGGCGAGAAGCCGACCGCGCAGGCGGTGGCCACGCGCTGCCATGCGCTCGACGCGCGCTGGGGCACCGGCTGCCGCTACCGGCCCGACTACACGCCGCCGCCACTCGCGCAGCGCGTGCCGCCGCGCTGACGTGCTGCGGCATGGCACGTGGATGCACGACCCCGAAGTGCGGCGCGCCTACCTCGGCGACAGCGAAGACGCGTAGCGCGGCGGCCGCGCGCCGCGCCGACGCTACGATGCGCGCATGAAGATCGCCACCTTCAACGTCAACGGCATCACCGCGCGCCTGCCGCGCCTGCTCGAGTGGCTGGCCGAATCGCAACCCGACGTCGTCTGCCTGCAGGAGCTGAAGACCTCCGACGAGACGTTTCCCGCGCAGGCATTGGCCGACGCCGGCTACGGCGCCATCTGGCACGGGCAGAAGGGCTTCAACGGCGTTGCGGTGCTGGCGCGCGGCACGCCGCCGGTCGAGCTGTGCCGCGGCCTGCCGGGCGACGCGGCCGACGTGCAGAGCCGCTACCTCGAGGCGCGCATCGGCGACGGTGGCGCGGCCATCTTCGTCGCATCGCTGTACCTGCCCAACGGCAACCCGCAGCCGGGACCGAAGTTCGACTACAAGCTGGCGTGGTTCGAGCGGCTGATCCGCCATGCCGAGGAACTGTGCGCGCGCGAGCAGCCGGTGGTCCTGGCCGGCGACTACAACGTCGTGCCGACCGATGACACCGCCGACATCTACTCGGCCAAGTCGTGGCTCGACGATGCGCTGCTGCAGCCCGAATCGCGCGCCGGCTACCAGCGCCTGCTCGCGCAGGGCTGGGTCGACGCGATCCGCCACCTGCATCCGGGCCAGCCGGTGTACACGTACTGGGACTACTTCCGCAACCGCTGGGAGCGCAACTCGGGCCTGCGCATCGACCACCTGCTGCTCAACCCCGCGGCGGCGGCGCGGCTGACGCAGGCCGAGGTCGACCGCGCGGTGCGCGGCCGCGAGAAGCCCAGCGACCACGCGCCGGCCTGGGTGCGACTCGGCGTGCCGGGTGCCTGAGCCGCGCCACGAGCCAGGCTGGCGGCCACCCCGCGAGCGCGGTGCGACAAGCGTCACACCGGCGCCCGCTGCGGCCGACGGTTAACACATTCACCACGGCTGCGCCGCTACCCTTGCGGGCGAGCAATGCGCCCAACGCGCGGCCCGTACTACCTCGCCGTTCCACCGCCCACACTCGCCACACCACAACGATCAGCATGGCCACGCACGCTGCCTCACACCGTCTCTCCGCCAAGGCCGCCCCGACTGCTCAGCAAGCCGGCGCCGGCGTGCACAAAGGGTTCCATCCGATCCGCTGGATGCGGCGCCTGTTCACCAAGCCGATGAAAATCCGGCGCAAGGGGCTCGACCTGCTGCTGGAGTTCGAGCCCACGCGCATGGCCGCGCCCAACTGCGCCAACCTCAGCCGTGGCGAGGCGCTGCGCCTGGCGCACCAGGCGCTGCAGACGCTGCTGGCGCAACACCCGGATGCACGCCACGTGGTGCCGCACCTGAGCGCGCTGGAGCATTCGCTGGCGCGCCATGGCTCGCGCGCACTGCTGTCGCTGCAGCCCAGGGTGCTGGAGCGAGCGATGGCCCAGCTCGACGCGATCGAGGGCGACACGCGCAGCGAGATCCTGGTGGCATTGCGCCTGCGCGTCGAAGACGTGATCCGTCGGCGCCGTGCCGCCGCCAGCGCGAAGGACGACGTGTCGAACATCGAGGTGCGCGACGCCTCGCACTCGCAGTTCGACAGCGCCGCGAGCGAGTGGACCGGGCGTGTGCCGCTCGACGAGGCGCCGTCGCCGGAGGAACCGGTCGCGACGGTGGTGATGGCGCGCTGACGCCGAGTGCAAACAGCGGCGCGGCCCGCAAGCCGCGCCCCTCGATGACCGGCGTGCCGGCTACTTCTGCGCCGCGGCGAAGATCTTGTCGGTCACCGCGCCCGCCGGCTTCTTCGTGATCACCGGATCGCTCTTGCCCTTCATCAGCGTCTCGACCGTGCGCTCGTAGGCCTTCATGTCGAGGTGACCGGTCTTGCCGGTGCCGACCAGCTTGGCCACCTCGCCCATCATGCGCTTCTGGTGCGCCTCGTTCTGCGCGCCCGAGGCGTCGTTCTTCAGCACGATCTTCACCGCCTCGTCCTGGTGGGCCACGGCGTAGTCCCAGCCCTTCATCGTCGCCTTGACGAAGCGTGCCAGCTTGGCCGCCGTCTTCGGGTCGGCGATGCCCTTCTCGGTGGCATACAGGCCGTCTTCGAGCGTGGCAACACCCTGGTCCTCGTACTTGAAGACGGTGAGCTGCTCGGGCTTCATGCCGGCCTCGATCAGCTGCCAGTACTCGTTGTAGGTCATCGTGCTGATGCACGCGGCCTGCTTCTGCAGCAGCGGGTCGACGTTGAAGCCCTGCTTCAGCACGTTGACGCCATCGGGGCCGCCGGTGGTCTTCAGGCCGAGCTTGTCCATCCAGCTCAGGAACGGATATTCGTTGCCGGAGAACCAGACGCCGAGCGTCTTGCCCTTGAAATCAGCCGGCGACTTGATGCCGCTGTCCTTGCGGCAGGTGAGCATCATCCCGGAGCGCTGGAACACCTGTGCGATGTTGACCAGCGGCACGCCCTTCTCGCGCGTGGCCAGCGCCGAGGGCATCCAGTCGACGATCACATCGGCGCCGCCACCGGCGATCACCTGGCTCGGGTTGATGTCGGGGCCGCCGGCCTTGATGGTCACGTCGAGCCCGGCCTCCTTGTAGAAGCCCTTGTCCTTGGCCACGTAGTAGCCCGCGAACTGGGCCTGCGTGACCCACTTCAGCTGCAGCGTCACCTTGTCCTGCGCCGCGGCGCCGATCGCGGCAACGGCCAGCGCCGTGGCGACCAGGAAGCGGGTCAAACGGAAGCGCGGTTTCATCGGGGGTCTCCTTCTGGGTTGAATCCTGGGCGCTCGCGGCTCAGGTGCGAAACGAAGCATGCCACGACGTCAGGGCCCGCTCGGCCAGTGCCACGGCACCGTAGAAGATCGAGCCGGCCAGCGCCGACAGCGCGATCGCGGCCCACACCACGTCGACGTTCATGCGCGCCACCTCGGCGCTGATGCGAAAGCCAAGCCCGACGATCGGAGAGCCGAAGAACTCGGCCACGATGGCCGAGATCAGCGCCAGCGTCGAATTGATCTTCAGCGCGTTGAAGATGAACGGCAGCGCACCGGGCAGGCGCAGCTTCAGCAGCGTGTCGGCGTGGCCGGCGGCATAGGTGTGCATCAGGTCGCGGTGCATCGCGTCGACCGCCACCAGCCCGGTCACCGCGTTGACCAGCATCGGAAAGAACGTGACCAGCGCCACCACCGCGGCCTTGCTCTCCCAGCCGAAGCCGAACCACATCACCATGATCGGCGCGATGCCGACCACCGGCACCGCGCCGGCCAGCCCGGCCAGCGGCAGCAGGCCGCGGCGCAGCAGCGCGTAGCGGTCGGCCAGCACCGCCACCGCGAGGCCGCCGCCGCAGCCCAGCAGGTAGCCCGCGGCCACCGACAGCGCGGTTTGACGAAAATCGGCCTGCAGCACCTCCCAGCGCGCCGCCAATGCAGCGCCCACCGCATGCGGCGCCGGCAGCAGCACGCGCGGCACCTCGAAGCCGACCACCAGAATCTCCCACAGGTACAGCAGCCCGAGGCCGAGCAGCGCCGGCGCCAGCCAGCGACCGACGCGGCCGGTGAGGTAGCGCGCGCACTGGTCGAGCAACCACCACAGCGCCGCCGTCCACAGCACGAGCGCGGCCCACACCCACGGCGCGCCGCCACCCTTGGGCGCATCGCCCCACACGGCGCGCAGCAGCCCCGCGGCCGCAGCCAGCAGCACCACCAGCGCGGCGGCGATGCGCGCTTCGGGCTTCATGCCGGCCGCGCGCCCATCAGCCGGTTGACACCACGCTCGACGCCGCTCACCGCGGCCACCAGCAGCACGCCCAGCAGCGAGGCCATCAGCAGCGCCGACCAGATCTGGATCGTCTGCCCGAAGTACGAGCCCTGCAGCAGCCGCGCGCCGAGCCCGGCCTGCGCGCCGGTGGGCAGCTCGCCGACGATGGCGCCGATCAGGCTGGTGGCGATCGCCACCTTGGCGCTGGCGAACAGGAACGGCAGCGCCGCCGGAAAGCGCAGCTTGGCCAGCAGCTGCCGCCTGCTGGCGCTGTAGGTGCGCATCAGGTCGAGCTGCAGCGGATCGGGACTGCGCAGCCCCTTGACCATGCCGATGGCCACCGGGAAGAAGCACAGGTACATGCTGATCACCGCCTTGCTCATCAGCGGCGGGTAACCCATCGAGCCGAGCACCACCACGACCATCGGCGCGATCGCGAGGATCGGAATCGTCTGCGACGCGATGATCCACGGCAGCAGCCCGCGGTCGAGCACGCGGTTGTGCACCACGCCGATCGCGATCGCCACGCCGAGTACCACGCCCAGCAGGAAGCCCAGCACCGTGGCGTTGAGCGTGACGCCGGCATGGAACAGCAGGTTGCGCGGGCTGTCGAGCTCGTGCCCGACCATGCTGCCCACGAATTCGACGAGGATCTGGTGCGGCGCCGGCAGCACCGGCCGCTGCATGCTCCACGCGGCAGCCACGAGCTCTTTCGTGCCCCACGGCGTGCCCGCGTTCTGCAGCTGCTCGATCACGCGCGGCGCGTTCAACCACACCGCGGCGGCGTACCACACCACCAGCCCCACGCCGACCACCAGCGCCACCGGCCAGTGCCCGAACCAACGCGCCGCTGCGCTCGCGCGAGCGGGCGGAGGCAGCGCGACCGCGTCAGTCACGCCACCGCGCTCCGGCCACGCCGATCCGAATGAACCGCCACAACCGAGAGCCGCCGCGGAACCGGCTTTGCCGGGCCGCTGGCGGCGCCCCCTCCGAGGGGGAAGCGCCGCAGGCGCTCCGGGGGTAGTCCATTTCACTCATAGCTGTGCCCGGCGCGCAGCGCGTCGCGCACGCGGTGGGCCACGGCGGCGAACTCGGGGCTCTCGCGCAGGTTCAGCGTGCGGCCACGCGCGGGCAGCGCATGGTTCTCGATGATCTCGATGATGCGGCCGGGCCGCGGGCTCATCACGACGATGCGGTTGGACAGGAACACCGCCTCGCTGATCGAATGGGTGACGAAGATCACCGTCTTGTCGGTGCGCTCCCACAGCCGCAGCAGCTGCTCGTTCAAATGATCGCGCGTGATCTCGTCGAGCGCGCCGAACGGCTCGTCCATCAGCAGCAGCTTCGGCTCGATCGCCAGCGCGCGCGCGATCGACACGCGCTGCTGCATGCCGCCCGACAGCTGCCACGGAAACTTGCGCTCGAAGCCGGCCAGGCCCACCGCGGCGAGTTGCGCCGTCGCGCGCTGCGCCTGCTCGGCGCGCGGCACGCCCATGATCTCGAGCGGCAGCATCACGTTGCGCAGCACGCTGCGCCACGGGTACAGCGCGGCGGCCTGGAACACATAGCCGTAGGCGCGTGCCTGCCGCGCCGCCTGCGGGCTCATGCCGTTGACGCGGATGCTGCCAGAGGTCGCGTGCTCGAGGTCGGCGATCACGCGCATCAGCGTGGTCTTGCCGCAGCCCGACGGGCCGATGAACGAGACGAACTCGCCGCGCGCGATGCGCAGATCGACATCGGACAGCGCGTGCACCGGCGCATCGGCGGTCTGGAACACCAGCGACAGGCGCTCGATCTCGACCGCCGCCGGTGCAGCGGCGGCCGCCGGCCCGGCGCCGGCGGCCCGGGCGGCGTCGAGCACCGCCGGTTCGCTCATCATCAGCCGGCGACTCCCGCGCGCTCGAGCATCGCGTGCAGCAGCACGTTGCAGCCCGCGGTGATGTGCTCGGGCTTGGCGTCCTCGATTTCGTTGTGGCTGATGCCGTCCTTGCAGGGGATGAAGATCATGCCGGCCGGCGCGAGGCGTGCCATGTACACGGCATCGTGGCCGGCGCCGCTCACGCACGGCATATGGCTGTAGCCGAGCTTCTCGGTGGCACGCGCCACTGCCGCGATGCAATCGGGGTGGAACGGCTGCGCCGGGTAGTGCGACACCAGGTCGATCTGGATCGGCAGCCCGGTTTCCGCCGTGAGCTTCGCGGCCACGCCGCGGATGTCGGCATCCATCGCATCGCACAGCGCATCGGTGGCGTTGCGCAGGTCGATGCTGAACTTGACGCGGCCCGGAATCACGTTGCGGCTGTTCGGGTGCACCTGCACCATGCCCACCGTGCCGCGGCCGTGCGGCGGGTGGCGGTGCGCGCAGGCCACCACCTCCTGCATCAGCCGCGTGGCCACCTGCAGGGCATCCTTGCGCAGTGCCATCGGCGTCGGGCCGGCGTGCGCCTCCATGCCGGTGACGGTGCAGTCGTACCAGCGGATGCCGAGCACGCCACCGACCACGCCGATCACCTTGTCGTTGTCCTCCAGCACCGGGCCCTGCTCGATGTGGGTCTCGAAGTAGCAGCCGATCGGGTGCTCGCCCGGCTCCTGCGGGCCGATGTAGCCGATGCGCTCGAGCTCGCCGCGCACCGTCTTGCCGTCGACGTCCTTGGCCGCATAGGCGTGCTCGAGGGTGAACGCCTTGGCGAACACGCCCGAGCCCATCATCACCGGCACGAAGCGCGAGCCTTCCTCGTTGGTCCAGAACGCGACCTCGATCGGCGCCTCGGTCTGCACGCCGTGGTCGTTCAGCGTACGCACCACCTCGAGCCCGGCCAGCACGCCGTAGTTGCCGTCGAACTTGCCGCCGGTGGGCTGGGTGTCGATGTGGCTGCCGGTCACCACCGGCGGCAGGCTGTTGTTGCGCCCGGGGCGGCGCATGAAGCCGTTGCCGATCTTGTCGATCACCACCTCCATGCCCGCCGCACGCGCCCAGCCGAGTACGAGGTCGCGGCCCTGCTTGTCGAGGTCGGTGAGCGTCAGGCGGCACACGCCACCCTTGGGCGTGGCGCCGATGCGCGCCAGCTCCATCAGGCTGGCCCACAGGCGGGCGCCATCGATGCGCAGCCGGTCGATCGCCGGTCGGGTCTTCATGTCCATCGCTTGCCTCCTGCTCGGGGTTGCGCTCGCCGCGGGCGCGTCAGCGCGCCACTGCTGTCGGTGCCAGGTCGTGCGCGCGCAGTGCCGCAGCCTGGAAGTTGGCACCGAACGCCGGCCGCTTCACGTAGCGGCCGGCGCCGCGCGTGACGCGCAGGTCGCCCTCGGCCCACACCAGCTTGCCCTGGCTCACGGTGTGGCTGGCGTTGCCGCGCACGCGGCGCCCTTCGAAGACGTTGAAGTCGCCCTTGCTGAGCTGCGTGGCCTTGCTGATCGTGTGCGTGGCCTCACGGTCCCACAGCACGATGTCGGCGTCGGCGCCCTCGACGATGCAGCCCTTGCGCGGGTACACGTTGAACAGCTTGGCGGTGTTGGCCGACGTGATCGCCACGAACTCGCTGGGCGTGAGCCGGCCGCTGTTGACGCCGGCATCCCACACCACGCGCATGCGATCTTCGACGCCGCCGCAGCCGTTGGGGATCTTGGCGAAGCCCTCGCGCCCCATCGCCTTCTGCGGGGCGCAGAACACGCAGTGGTCGGTGGCGGTGGTGTGCAACTGGCCGCTTTGCAGGCCGCGCCACAGCATCTCCTGGTGGATCTTGGGCCGGAACGGCGGGCTCATCACGTAGGCCGCGGCGGTGGCCCAATCGGGATGGCGGTAGACGCTGTCGTCGATCACCAGGTGGCCCGCCAGCACCTCGCCGTAGACGCGCTGGCCGCGCGCGCGCGCCCGCGCGATCGCCTCGGCGGACTCGATGCACGACACGTGCACGATGTAGATCGGCACACCCAGCACGTCGGCGATCGCGATCGCGCGGTTGGCGGCCTCGCCCTCGACCATCGGCGGCCGGCTCAGCGGGTGACCCTCGGGGCCGGTGATGCCCATCTTGGCCACCTCCTGCTGCAGCAGGTAGACGAGCTCGCCGTTCTCGGCGTGCACGGTGGGCATCGCGCCGAGCTCGAGCGCGCGCTTGAAACTGTTCACCAGCGTCTCGTCGTCGCACATGATGGCGTTCTTGTAGGCCATGAAGTGCTTGAAGCTGTTGACGCCTTCGTCCCTCACCAGCGCGCCCATGTCGGCGTGCACGCCGTCGCCCCACCAGGTGACGGCGACGTGGAAGCCGTAGTCGGCGCAGGCCTTCTCGGCCCAGCCGCGCCAGTTGCGGTAGGCGTCCATCAGCGGCTGCTGCGGATCGGGGATCACGAAATCGATGATGCTGGTGGTGCCGCCCGACAGCGCCGCCGCGGTGCCGTCGAAGAAATCATCGGCGGCCACCGTGCCCATGAACGGCAGCTGCATGTGCGTGTGCGGGTCGATGCCGCCGGGCATCAGCAGGCGGCCGCTGGCGTCGAGCGGGGCCGTGCCGGCGGGCGCCTGCGCCGCGGCGTGGTCGCCCACCGCCGCGATGCGGCCGCCGACGCACAGCACGTCGGCCTTGAACTCGCGATCGGCGTTGACGACCGTGCCGCCGCGCAGCAACAGACTGGAACTCATCGTGCGACCTCCTTGCCGCGCTCGCCCGGGAACGGCCGACCGGCCGTCAGGCACTGCGCATCGGGTTGTTCGGGTGGCGCGTCCAGGGCAGGTAGTCTGCGCCCACCGGACGGCCGGTGCGCTGATCGATTTCCCCGGGTTTCACTTCGCGCATCGTGATGCAGTCGGGCACCGGGCAGACGGTGGTGCACAGGTTGCAGCCGACGCACTCGGCCTCGTTGATCTCGAAGTGGCGCCGGCCATCGCGGGTGGCGAAGATCGCCTGGTGCGAGGTGTCTTCGCAGGCGATGTGGCAGCGCCCGCAGCTGATGCACAGCGCGGGGTTGATGTGCGCCTTCTCGGTGTAGTTCAGGTTCAGGTGCTGCCAGTCGGTCACGCTGGGCAGCGCGCGGCCCTGGAAGGCGGCGATCGTCGCGTGGCCGTGGCTGTCCATGAACGCCTCGAGGCCGTCGATCATGTCCTGCACGATCTTGAAGCCGTAGACCATCGCGGCGGTGCACACCTGCACCGTGCCGCAGCCGAGCGCGATGAACTCGGCCGCGTCGCGCCAGGTGCCGATGCCTCCGATGCCCGAGATCGGCAGGCCGCGCGTGGCCGCGTCGCGGCCGATCTCGGCCACCATGTGCAGCGCGATCGGCCGCACCGCCGGGCCGCAGTAGCCGCCGTGCGAGCCCATGCCGCCGGTGGCCGGGCTCATCGTCATGCGCTCGAGGTCGACCCCCATGATCGAATTGACGGTGTTGATCAGGCTCACCGCATCGGCGCCGCCGGCCTTGGCCGCGCGCGCCGGCTGCCGGATGTCGGCCACGTTGGGCGTCAGCTTCACGATCACCGGCAGCCGGCTGTACTGCTTGCACCACTCGGTGACCATCTGGATGTATTCGGGCACCTGGCCCACGGCCGCGCCCATGCCGCGCTCGCTCATGCCGTGCGGGCAGCCGAAGTTGAGCTCCAGCGCGTCGCAGCCGGTGTCTTCCACCGCCGGGATGATCGCCTGCCACGCCGACTCGGTGCACGGCACCATCAGCGAGGCCACCAGCGCGCGGTCGGGCCAGTCGCGCTTGACCTGGCGCATCTCGGCCAGGTTGGTCTCGAGCGGGCGGTCGGTGATCAGCTCGATGTTGTTGAAGCCGATCAGCCGCCGGTCGGCGCCGTGGATCGCGCCGTAGCGCGGCCCGCTGACGTTGACCACCGGCGGGCCGGCCTCGCCGAGCGTCTTCCACACCACGCCGCCCCAGCCGGCCTCGAACGCGCGGTTGACGTTGTAGGCCTTGTCGGTCGGCGGCGCGCTGGCAAGCCAGAACGGATTGGGGCTGCGGATGCCGATGAAGTTCGTGCGCAGGTCGGCCATGTTCGCTTCCGGTTCGGGTCTTGGTCAGCGGCGGCCGAGCGCCTCGTGGATCGACGCGGCGGCGAGCTTGCCGTCCTGCACCGCCTCGACGGTGAGGTCGCGGCCGCCGAAGCGGCAGTCGCCGCCGGCCCACACGCCGGCCACGCTGGTGCGGCCCTGGTCGTCGGTGCGGATGCGGCCGCCTTCGAGCGCGATCTCGGACCCGGCCGGCGCGGCCACGTAGGTCTGCCCGATCGCGCGCAGCACCATGTCGGCCGGCAACGTGAAGCCGCTGGCCAGCTCGACCAGGCGGCCGTCGGCCACGGTGGTGTCGGCAAAGCGCACGCCGCTGACGCGGCCGTCGCGGCTCAGCACCTCGGCCGGCGCGGCCCAGTGGCGGATCGTGACGCCGTTGCGCTGCGCCCAGGCCTGCTCGTGCGCCGACGCCGCCATCGACTCGGGCCCGCGGCGGTAGACGATGGTCGCGGTGGTGGCGCCGAGCAGCTTGCACTGCACGGCGGCATCCACCGCCGTCATGCCGCCGCCGATCACGACCACGTCGCGGCCGACCGGCAGCCGCGACACATCAGCGGCCTGGCGCAGCTCGGCGATGAAATCGACCGCCGCGCGCAGCGCCGGGCTGTCGGGCTCGGCGATGCCCAGTGCGTTGACGCCGGCCAGCCCGAGGCCGAGAAACACGGCGTCGAAGTCGCGCCGCAAGGCGTCGAGCGTGATGTCGCGGCCGAGCTGCTGGCCGCAGCGCAGTTCGATGCCGCCGAGCGACAGCAGCCACTGCAGCTCGCGCTGCGCGAAGTTGTCGGTCGTCTTGTAGGCGGCGATGCCGTACTCGTTCAGCCCGCCGCCCTTGGCGCGCGCCTCGAACACCACCACATCGTGCCCGCGGCGCGACAGGCCGTGCGCGCAGGCCAGCCCCGCCGGGCCGGCGCCAACCACCGCCACGCGGCGCCCGGTGGCGGGCGCGCGCGTGAACAGCGGCGCGCCGCCGGCCGCGAACAACGCATCGGTGGCGTGGCGCTGCAGCGCGCCGATCTCCACCGGCTTGTCTTCGTGCGTGTTGCGCACGCAGGCCTGCTCGCACAGCTCTTCGGTCGGACACACGCGCGCGCACATGCCGCCCAGCGGGTTGGCCTGCTGGATCAGCTTGGCTGCGCCGCGCAGGTTGCCCTGCGCGATGCGTGCGATGAAGCCCGGCACGTCGATGCCGGTGGGGCATGCGATGGTGCACGGCGCGTCGTGGCAGTACAGGCAGCGCTCGGACTCGACCGCCGCCTGCCCCGCCGTCAGCGGCGGGTGGGCATCGGCGAAGTTGCGGGCGAACTCGGCGGCGCCGAGCCGGCCGGCGACCAGGCCCTCGCTGCGGCGGGCCGGCGTGGGCGGGGCGGGAGGCGAAACGGGCATTCGATCGCTCGCGCAGAAGGGATGACGAGGGCGGCAGTTTTCACCACATGGTAAGTTTTGACCACTTGGTGATTTCCCTCGCTGGCCGCCGCCGCATCGCGGGCACCATCGGCCCCGTGCAGAAGCCGCCGCCCCGTGCGCCCCAACGCCCGCGCGAGCAACGCCGGCACGACAAGGAACAGGCGATCCTGAAGGAGGCCGAGGCGCAGTTCGCGCGCGGCGGCTTCCACGGCACTTCGCTCGAGGGCATCGCCGCCGCGCTGGGGCTGTCGCGCCACAACCTGCTGTACTACTTTCCGAGCAAGGACGCGCTGTATCGTCGCGTGATCGACGACGTGGTCGCGCAGTGGCTCGAAGGCATGGGCGCCATCGCCGCCAGCGACGAGCCGGCGGCGGCGCTGCGCCGCTACATCGGCGCCAAGCTGCGCTACTCGGCCGAGCGGCCCGAGGGCACCAGCGTCTTCACGCAAGAGGTGATGGCCGGCGCGCCGCGCTACGCGCGCGAGATCGTCGAGCGCGTGCAGCCGGTGCTGCAGGCCGACGTGCGCGTGTTCGAGCGCTGGGCGCGCGGCCGCCGCGTGCACAGGCTGCCGTTCACGCACCTGATGTTCGTGCTGTGGGCGGCGACCCAGGCCTACGCCGACCTGGCGCCGCAGTTCGCGCTGCTGCTGGGCAAGCCCCGGCTCGACGCGGCGGATTTCGCAGCCGCGCAGGCGGTGATCGAGGCGCTGGCGTTCGGCGCGCTCGGCCTCGCGGCGCCGGCGGCCGACGAGCCGCCACGCGCCGCAGCCGGCAAGCGCCCCCTGGCCGGCCCGAAGCGCCGGCGCTGAAACGCCCTCGCGCGCCCGCGATGCCGTCGCTGGTGCGCCCCCTCCCGTCCGCAACGCAGGCGCTGGTGCGCTGATCTCTCCCCTCTACCGCGCCGGCTCCGCCCGGTGCGCGTCCACCAGGCATTGGCGAAACGCCTCGGCGGCGCGCGTCGGCGGCGGCTCGTAGCGGTGGATGCACAGGAAGCGGCAGCGATAGTGGAGCACCCCGGGCGACACCGCCTTCAGCCGCCCTTCGCGCACGAACGGTGCCGCATAGTGGTCGGGCAGGAAGCCGACGAAGGCGCCCGACATCACCAGCATCGCCACGCCCTCCTGGTCCGACGCGGTGGCCGCGCGACGCAACTGGTTGGCGTGCGTGAGCTCGAGGTTGGGTGAGTGGTAGTCCAGGCCCGCCAGGTCCAGCGCCGCCAGCGCGCGCCAGCCGCGCGCGCTGCGCGATTCGAACCACGGGTGGCCCGGGCCGGCGTACAGCAGCATCGTCTCGTCGAACAGCTCGTCGTAGCGCAGGCTCTCGCTGCGCCGGTGCTCGGGGATCACGCCGAGGTGGTAGCGGCCGTCCATCACGCCGCGCTCGATCATCGTGATGGTGCCCACGTGCAGGTGCAGCCGCACCTCGGGCGCCAGCGCGCGATAGCGTTGCAGCGCCAGCGCCACCTGCGCGCGCGGGTTGCTGGCGCACTTCTCGAACAGCGCCAGGTGCAGATCGCCGCCCATGCGCTGCGTCAGCTCGTGCAGGCTGGTGCGAAACGCGTCGGTAGCCGCCAGCAGGCCCTTGGCCGCCACGTAGACCTGCTCGCCCTCGGGCGTCAGCGCGAAGCCCGCGCGGCCGCGCCGGCACAGCACCAGGCCGAGCCGCTGCTCCAGATCCTTGACGTGGCGGCTGATGGTCGAGATCGCGATGTTCAGCTCGAGCTCGGCCGCAGCCATGCTGCCGCAATCGGCCACCGCCTTAAACACCCGCAGCAGCCGCAGGTCGACATCGGCCACCTGGCCGAGCAGCGCACGATCCCTTGGTTTCACGATCCGTCAAGTAAAGCTTGAGATTCGATCACCCATTCAACCATGATCCGGGCCACCATTGGCGACCTCGACCGAAGGAGCCGACACGATGAACGCCCCCGAACGCACCCAGTCACTGCAGCCCGGCGCGGTCCGCAGCGATGCGCAGTGGCTCGCAGCCCACTGGATGCCGTACACCGGCAACCGCCAGTTCAAGGCCGACCCGCGGCTGATCGTCGGCGCCGACGGCGCCTACTACACCACGCACGACGGGCGTCGCGTGTTCGACGGCCTGTCGGGCCTGTGGTGCACCGGCCTCGGCCACGGCCGGCGCGAGATCGTGCAGGCGGTGAGCCAGCAGGTGGCGCGGCTCGACTACTCGCCGGGCTTCCAGTTCGGCCACCCGGCGTCGTTCGAGCTGGCCAACCAGATCGTCGCGCGCATGCCCGCGGGCCTGAACCGCGTGTTCTTCACCGGCTCGGGCTCCGAGGCGGCCGACACGTCGCTGAAGATGGCCCGCGCCTATTGGCGCACCAAGGGCCAGGCGGCCAAGACGCGGCTGATCGGCCGCGTCAAGGGCTACCACGGCGTCAACTTCGGCGGCATCTCGGTGGGCGGCATCGTCGCCAACCGCAAGCTCTACGGCCAGGCGATCGAGGCCGACCACCTGCCGCACACGCAGCCGGCGGCCGGCAGCTTCTTCCGCGGCATGCCCGAGACCGGCGCGGCGCTGGCCGACGAGCTGCTGAACCTGATCCAGCTGCACGACGCATCGAACATCGCCGCGGTGATCGTCGAGCCGTTGGCCGGCTCGGCCGGCGTGCTGGTGCCGCCCAAGGGCTACCTGCAGAAGCTGCGCGAGATCTGCACCGCGCACAACATCCTGCTGATCTTCGACGAGGTGATCACCGGGTTCGGCCGCATGGGCGCGTGGACCGGCGCCGAGGCGTTCGGCGTCACGCCCGACATTCTCAACTTCGCCAAGCAGGTCACCAACGGCGTGCAGCCGCTCGGCGGCGTGGTGGTCAAGCAGGAGATCCACGACACCTTCATGGCTGCCGGCGGCCCCGAATACATGCTCGAGTTCCCGCACGGCTACACCTACTCGGCACACCCGGTGGCGTGCGCGGCGGGCGTCGCCGGCATGGAGCTGCTGGACCGCGACAACGCCGTCCAGCGCGTGCGCGAGCTGGCGCCGGCGTTCGAGACCGCGGTACACGGCCTGAAGGGCGCCAAGCACGTCACCGACATCCGCAACTACGGGCTCGCCGCCGGCATCTCGGTGGCGCACGCGCCGGGCGAGCCGGGCAAGCGGCCGTTCGAGATCGCGATGGCGATGTACCGCAAGGGCTTCTACGTGCGCTACGGCGGCGACACGATCCAGCTCGCGCCGCCGTTCATCGCCACGCCGGCCGAGATCGACCGTCTCGTGAGCGCCCTCGGCGAGACCTTCAATGCCACCGCCTGATCACGCCACCGCCTGACGTCATGCCAAACCTCATCCCCCACCTGATCGACGGCCAGCGCCGCGATGGCGGCGAGCGCGCCGCCGATGTGTTCAACCCCGCCACCGGCGAGGTCAGCGGCCGCGTGCGGCTCGCCGATGCGGCCACTGTGCAGGCCGCGATCGCGTCGGCGCATGCCGCGTTCCCGGCCTGGCGCAACACGCCGCCGCTGAAGCGTGCGCGCGTGATGAGCCAGTTCAAGACGCTGCTCGAGGCACGCGCCGCCGACATCGCCAAGCTGATCACCGCCGAGCACGGCAAGGTGTTGTCCGACAGCATGGGCGAGGTGCAGCGCGGCATCGAGAACGTCGAATACGCGAGCTACGCACCCGAGCTGCTCAAGGGCGAGCACAGCCGCAACGCCGGCCCGGGCATCGACTCGTGGAGCGAGTTCCAGCCGCTGGGCGTGGTGGCCGGCATCACGCCGTTCAACTTCCCGGCGATGGTGCCGCTGTGGATGTGGCCGATGGCGGTGGCCTGCGGCAACAGCTTCGTGCTCAAGCCGTCCGAGCGCGACCCCAGCAGCGCGCTGCTGGTGGCCGAGCTGGCGCTCGAGGCCGGCCTGCCGGCGGGCGTGCTCAACGTCGTCAACGGCGACAAGGAAGCCGTCGACACGCTGCTGACCGATGCGCGCGTGCAGGCGGTGAGCTTCGTCGGTTCGACGCCGGTGGCGCAATCGATCTACGCCACCGGCTGCGCGCACGGCAAGCGCGTGCAGGCGCTCGGCGGCGCGAAGAACCACGCGGTGGTGATGCCCGATGCCGACATCGTCAACGCGGTGAGCGCGCTGCTCGGCGCGGCGTTCGGCTCGTGCGGCGAGCGCTGCATGGCGATCCCGCTGGTGGTGGCGGTGGGCGACGCCACCGCCGACGCGGTGGTGGCGGCGCTGAAGGCCGAGATCGCGAAGATGACGGTCGGCCCCGGCACCGCCAGCGGTGCCGACATGGGGCCGCTGGTCACGCGGGCGCACTTCGACAAGGTGCGCGGCTATGTCGACCAGGGTGTGGCCGAAGGCGCCAAGCTGGTGGTCGACGGCCGCGGCCTGCGCGTGGCCGGCCACGAGAAGGGCTACTTCCTCGGGCCGTGCCTGTTCGACCACGTGAAGCCGGGCATGCGCATCTACCAGGAAGAGATCTTCGGCCCGGTGCTCGGCGTGGTGCGCGTGGCCAGCCTCGACGAGGCGATGCGCCTGATCGACGCACACGAGTACGGCAACGGCACCTGCATCTTCACGCGCGACGGCGAGGCGGCACGCTACTTCACCGACCACATCCAGATCGGCATGGTCGGCGTCAACGTGCCGCTGCCGGTGCCGGTGGCGTACCACAGCTTCGGCGGCTGGAAGCGCTCGCTGTTCGGCGACCTCGGTGCCTACGGGCCCGACGCGGTGCGCTTCTACACGCGCCGCAAGACGATCACGCAGCGCTGGCCTTCGGCCGGTGTGCGCGAAGGCGCGGTGTTCGCCTTCCCGTCGAGCCGATGACGTCCGATACCCGGGACGCCATCGACGAGGTCGAAATCGGCTGACCGCCACCCGGCGCCTCGCACACGGGGCGCCGGCTGTCACGCACGCAGCGCAGCGATGAACTCTTCTGCCGACACGTCCGCCTGGCGCAGAAGGCCCGCAAGGGTGCCGACCTTGACTTCACGGTGCATTGGCACAACGCACCCTCTCGCCTCGCGCCGCATCACCACATGGCTGCCGCTCTGTCGAACCCTGGCGAAGCCCAGATGCTCGAGGGCGCGCGCAACCTCGCCTCCCGACACATGAGGCAGCTTAGGCACCTGCCGGCTCAGGAATGGTGAAGACCGTGACGACGGGATGCCCGGTGACAGGAAGCGCGAACTCGGACAGGTACAAGGCCGTCGCCTCGCGAAGATTGGCCACAGCCTCTTCGACGGTTTCGCCCTGCGTCGTGGTTCCGGTCTCCGGATTCAGCGCAACAAAGCCGCCTTCTTCGGCAGGCGTAAGGACCGCGGTGAGTTCCATGGGTCGCCCTCGGGATGGGTGCGGCGATTGTCGCAGAGCGGACCTCGTGAGGTCTGGCAGTTGAGGGGAGTCGACGGCAGAACGTGCGGGGTCCATCGCGGCACGGGCTCACGCGGACTGCTATTCGTCGAGCCCCAGCTCCTGGATCTTGCGCGTGATGGTGTTGCGGCCGATGCCCAGCCGCTGAGCGGCCTCGATGCGGCGGCCGCGCGTGTGCTGCAGCGCGATCTGGATCAGCCGCGCCTCGAACTGCTGCGTCAGGTGGTCCCACACGTCGGACACGCCGGCTTCGAGCAGGCGCCGTGCCTCTTGCGCGAACGGCAGCAGCCACGCATCGTTGGCCGACACCGGTGCGACGGCAGCGGCGGCGGAGGCAACCGCGTCGCCGCTGGCACCTGCCGGCGCCCGCGGTGCCGGCGATTCGATGATCACCGGCTCGACCACGGCATCTGCCAGCACCTCGGGCGGCAGATCTTTCGGCTCAACCAACTGCGCCGGCGCCATCACGGTCAGCCAGTGGCACAGGTTCTCCAGCTGGCGCACGTTGCCGGGGAAGCGAAACTGCATCAGCCGTTCCATCGCCGCGTCGCTCAGCCGTTTGGCCTCCACGCCGAGATCGTGTGCGCTGCGCGCGAGAAACGCGCGCGCGAGGCCTGGAATGTCTTCGCGCCGCTCGCGCAGCGGCGGCAGCCGCAGCCGGATCACGTTCAGGCGATGGAACAGGTCTTCGCGGAAGGCGCCGTCCCGCACGCGCTGCTCCAGGTCCTGGTGCGTGGCGGCGATCACGCGCACGTTGGCCTTCAGCGGCTGGTGGCCGCCAACGCGATAGAACTGGCCGTCGGACAACACACGCAGCAGCCGCGTCTGCAGGTCGAACGGCATGTCGCCGATCTCGTCGAGGAACAACGTGCCCCCGTCGGCCTGCTCGAAGCGGCCGCGGCGCATCGTCTGCGCACCGGTGAAGGCGCCGCGCTCGTGGCCGAACAGCTCCGATTCCAAGAGATCCTTCGGGATCGCGGCGGTGTTGATCGCTATAAAAGGGCCCTGGCTGCCGTGCTCGCCGCGCGGGCTGTGGCGGTGCAGCGCGCGCGCGACCAGTTCCTTGCCGGTGCCCGATTCGCCGGTGATCAGCACCGTCACGTGACTCTGGCTGAGCCGGCCGATGGCACGGAACACGTCCTGCATCGCCGGCGCCTGGCCGAGCATCTCGGGCACAGCGGCGCGGGTGCCTTCGCCCACCTGCTCGCGCAGGCTCTCGTCGACCGCGCGGCGGATCAACTCCACCGCCTTCGGCAGGTCGAAAGGCTTGGGCAGGTACTCGAATGCGCCGCCCTGGAACGACGCCACCGCGCTGTCGAGATCGGAGTACGCGGTCATCACGATCACCGGCAGGCCCGGGTGCAACTGCTTCACCCTGGCCAGCAGCTCGAGCCCCGAGCCGCCGGGCATGCGGATGTCGCTGACCAGCACCTGTGGCGCGTCGGTTTCGAGCGCCGCCAGCACGTCGCGCGGGTTGGAGAAGCAGCGCACCGCGAACTGCTCGCGCGTCAGCGCACGCTCGAGCACGAAGCGGATGGACTGATCGTCGTCGGCGACCCAGATCGGGTTCATCGCACGGGCCCCGTACCGGCGTCGGTGTCGTACATCTTCATGGCACTTTCGTTCACGGCAGCGGAATCACGATCCTGAACACCGTGCGGCCGGGCACCGAGTCGCAGTCGACCGACCCGTGGTGCTGCTGCACGAACGTCTGCGCCAAGGTGAGCCCGAGGCCCGAGCCGCCTTCGCGCCCCGACACCAGCGGGTAGAAGATGCGCTCGCGGATGGCCGCGGGCACGCCCGGCCCGTTGTCCTCGACATGCAATTCCAGTGCCAGCCTGAAGCGCTGCTTGCCGATCGTGACCTGCCGCGCGACGCGGGTGCGAAGCACGATCGCGGCGTCGCCGGCGGCGATGCGCCCGGCCAGCGCATGCGCCGCGTTCTGCGCGATGTTCAGCAGCGCCTGGATCAGCTGCTCGCGGTCGCCGCGGAACTCCGGCAGCGAGACGTCGTAGTCGCGCCGCAGCTCGAGGCCGCGCGGGTACTCGGCCAGCAGCACCGAGCGCACGCGCTCGCACACCTCGTGGATGTTGACGTCGCCCACCACGTGCGGCTTGCGGTGCGGCGCGAGCAGCCGGTCGACCAGCACCTGCAAGCGGTCGACCTCGTGCACGATCACGTCGGTGCAGGCGGTGAGCTCCGCCGCGCCCGACGCGCGCGCGTAGGTGCGCGGCGGCGCAGCGAACTCCATTGCCAGCAGCTGCGCCGCGCCGCGGATGCCGCCCAGCGGGTTCTTGATCTCGTGCGCCAGGTTGCGGATCAGCTCGCGGTTGGCCTCGATCTGGTCGAGCGCGCGCTCCTCGCGGTCCTGCCGCGCCTGCTGCTCGATCTCGATCATCTCCACCAGCACCAACGGCGCGCCGTCGCGCGCGTCGAGCTGGCTGACGATCACCTGCACCGGCAGCTCGCCGCTCGCGCCGGCGGCCGCGCCGCAGCGCAGCGTGGCCTGCAAGCGACCGCTGGCGACCTCGTTGCGCGCCACGGCCAGCAGCGTCTCCTGCAGCGCGGCGGGCTCGGCAAAGCGCTCGAACAGGCTGCTGCGCAACAGCAGCCGGCGCGACAGGCCCACCTGCGCCTCGAAGCCGGCGTTGACGAACAGCACGATGCCGTCGGGACGCACCAGCGCCACCAGGGTGGCCAGCAGGTCGAAGGCCTCGTAGCGCTCGGCGTTCACGCGGTGCATTCTGGCAGCCGCCGGCGGGCTGCCGCGCCGCTCACTGCAGCTTGGCCAGCTCGCGCCGGATGGCGGCGATGTCCTGCTGCTTGCGGGCGATGGCCGACTTCATGTCGGCCACGCGATCGAGATACTTCTGCGCGTTGCGCTCGTCGCCGTGCCGCTCGGGCTTGCCGTTGTTGTACTCGCGCTCGAGCTCGGCCAGCCGGGTCTCTTCGCGTTGCAGTTCGGCCTCGAGCAGGCGGCGCGCATCGGCATCGCGCTGTCGCTGTGTCGCCGGGTCGACCTTGGCGTCGCTGGCGCGGCCTTCACGCGCGCCCGCGGCTGGCGAGTTGCCGGCACGCGGCGCCGGCTTGGCGGTCTGCACGATCGTGATCGGCGCACCTTCGATCGTGCGGCAGTTGCGCTCCTTGGCCTCGGCAGGCGAGATCGAATCGGTGTACAGCACCGGCGGGCCCGGACAGCGGTAGACCGTGCTGGCGGTCGACGCGCTGCCCTGCGCCCAGGCGGCCGGCATCGCCATCGCCATCCACAGAGCCCACAACACGCGATTCATCGACACCACTGTAGCGGCCCGACGGGCCGATGCTCCGAACTGCAACGCGACATTGTCGCAAACCGTCGACCGGACACGAAAAAGGGACGGCCCGGCAGGCCGTCCCTTCGCGACGTTCGCCACGTTCAGCGCGGCCGCGCCGGGCCAGGCGCCCGGCTCGACCCCGCGGACGCGGGGTCAGAGGCTGTAGTACATGTCGAACTCGACCGGGTGCGTGGTCATCCGGAAGCGCGTGACCTCCTGCATCTTCAGCTCGATGTAGGCGTCGATGTAGCCGTCGGTGAAGACACCGCCCTTGGTCAGGAACGCGCGGTCCTTGTCGAGGTAGCCCAGCGCCTGGTCGAGACTGTCGCAGACGGTGGGGATCTTCGCGTCTTCCTCGGGCGGCAGGTGGTACAGGTCCTTGGTGGCGGCCTCGCCCGGGTGGATCTTGTTCTCCACGCCGTCCAGGCCCGCCATCAGCATCGCGCTGAACGCGAGGTACGGGTTGCAGGTGGGGTCGGGGAAACGCACCTCGATGCGCCGGCCCTTCGGGTTGGCCACGTACGGGATGCGGATCGAAGCCGAGCGGTTGCGCGAGCTGTAGGCCAGCTTCACCGGCGCCTCGAAGCCAGGCACCAGACGCTTGTAGCTGTTGGTGCCGGGGTTGGTGATCGCGTTCAGCGCGCGCGCGTGCTTGATGATGCCGCCGATGTAGTACAGCGCGAACTCGCTCAGACCGGCGTAGCCGTCGCCGGCGAACAGGTTCTTGCCGCCCTTCCACACGCTCTGGTGCACGTGCATGCCCGAGCCGTTGTCGCCGACGATCGGCTTGGGCATGAAGGTGGCGGTCTTGCCGTAAGCGTGCGCCACGTTGTGGATGATGTATTTCTGCACCATCAGCCAGTCGGCGCGCTGCACCAGCGTCGAAAACTTGGTGCCGATCTCGCACTGGCCCGGCGCCGCCACCTCGTGGTGGTGCACCTCCACCGGCACGCCCATCTGCTCGAGCAACAGGCACATCTCGGAGCGCATGTCCTGGAAGCTGTCCACCGGCGGCACCGGGAAGTAGCCACCCTTCACCGCCGGGCGGTGGCCGAGGTTGCCGCCCTCGAGCGTGGCGCCGGTGCTCCATGGCGCCTCTTCGGAGCCGATCTTGTAGAACGCGCCGGACATGTCGACGCTCCACTGCACCTGGTCGAAGATGAAGAACTCGGGCTCGGGGCCGAAGAACGCCGAGTCGCCGATGCCGCTGGCCTTCAGGTAGGCCTCGGCGCGCTTGGCCAGCGAGCGCGGGTCGCGCTCGTAGGGCTTGCCGTCGCCGGGCTCGAGCACGTCGCAGCTGAGGAACAGCGTGGGCTCCTCGTAGAACGGATCGACGTTGGCGGTGGCCGGGTCGGGCATCAGCAGCATGTCGGACGCCTCGATGCCCTTCCAGCCGGCGATCGACGAGCCGTCGAAGGCGTGGCCGGAGACGAACTTGTCTTCGTCGAAATGCGACACCGGCACGGTCACGTGCTGTTCCTTGCCACGGGTGTCGGTGAAGCGGAAGTCAACGAACTTGATCTCGTTGTCCTTCACCATCTTCATCACATCGGCGACGGTCTTTGCCATCAAGAATCTCCTAACGGAACGCGTGTTCGTGGTTTGTTGGGGGAGCGGGAAGGTCTGCGGCGTGGCGTCCGGATGGGGCCCGGCGCCGCCGAGCACCGGGCAATCTAGCAGAAACCATGCCATCGACCGGGGGCCGGCGCTGCCACGCGAGGCTGCACAGCAAGGGTGGCGCGCAGCACCGAGACGGTGCCATCGAGGCACCCGCTCGGTGCATCACCTGGGAAACGCGATGCACCAAAGCGGGCCGGCACCCGCTGCGCGCTACCGTAGGTTGCCGGTGTGCCCGAGCGAATACCGCCCCGGCTGCGGCCACACCGTGAGCCCGTGCGGCTCGATGCCGACCTTGACCTTGGCCACCGTACCGTCGCGGGTGTCGAAGCGGTAGACCACGTGGTCGTAGCGGCCGCCGAGCCAGAGGTAGCGGCCGTCGGCGCTGAGATTGCCCATGTCGGGGCTGCCGCCACCCGGGATGCCCCAGCGCGCGACGATTCTCTCGCTCGCGAAGTCGACCACCGCGACGCCGCCGCTGCCGTTCTTCGCGCCGTGAATCTCGTGCGAGCCACGGTTGATCACGTACAGGTGCCGGCCATCACGGCTCGGATACAGGCCGTGCGTGCCGATGCCGGTGGCGATGAAGCCGACCTGCCGGAGCGCCTCGGGGTCGATCACGTGCACGCCGTCGGCGGCCATATCGGCCACGTAGAAGCGCTTGCCGTCGGGCGAGATGCGGATGTCCTGCGGCATGCCCTTCTTCACCGTGCACAGTTCGGTCTCGCCGGGCTCCCACACCTTGCCCGGCGCGACCGCGCCGGCGCTCTTGAAGCGCCGTGCGGGCATCTGCAGCTTCAGGTAGCCCAGCACCTTGCGCTGGCCGAGGTCGATCTTGGCCAGCGTGCCGGCAAACTCGCAGGTGAAGATCGCATAGCGGCCGTCGGCGGAGAACTCGGCATGGTTGACGCCGGGGCAGCCGGGCACATCGATCGAGTACTGCATCGCCATCGTCTTCGGATCGCGGAAGTCGAGCCGCTTGCGCGCCTCGGCCACCACGATGGCCGACTGGCCGTCTGGCGTGTAGTACATGTTGTACGGGTCGTCGACGGCGATCGCCGCACCCGGCTTGCCGCTGCGCGGATCGATCGGCGTCAGGCTGCCGTCGGTGCGGCGCTCGGCGTTGTTGGTGACCCACAGCGTGCGCAAGTCCCACGACGGCACGATGTGCTGCGGCCCGATGCCGACCTTGAACTTGTCGACCACTTTCAGCGTGGCCGGGTCGATCACGTAAACATCGTTGGACTGCAGGTTGGGCACGTACACGCGATCGAGGTCGCCGCGCACCGCGGCGGCGAGCTTGTCGGCGGCGATCCCGCTGTAGAGGTTGCGCGCATCGAGCACCGGCGGCATGCCGGGCACGGTGTGGATCGCAGGGGCCGCGGCGCTGGCCGGCGCAGCGGCGGTGCTGCTCGCCTGCGCGTGTGCACGACCGAGCCAGAGCGCCGCGAGCGCAATCAGGCCCAGCACCACGGCGCCGACGAATGCTGCGCGGCGCGGGTCGTGGCGGTGGTTGTGGCGCTCGCCCGTGGTCGCCTTCACCTTCTCGGTCGGGTTCGAATGCATGTTCGTTCGGTTCGCTCGATTCGTTCAGTTCGTCCTGCCGGCGTGGGCGCGGATCGCCGCCACCGACACGGTGACGATGTGCTCCAGTGCGGCCACGCCCAGCGCAGCATCGACGCGCCGCGGGTCACCGTCGACGCCGGCCACCGGTTGCAGGCGGTCGGGGCGCACCAGCGAGGCGTCGGCCGCCCAAGCCAGCGCGGTGTCGGCCAATCCGGCATGCCGCCCGATCTCGCGCGCGGTGTAGCCGCGAGCCGCCAGCGCGACATCGAAGTCCTGCGCCGCGCGGTAGTACTCGCGCAGCGCGATCACGCTGCCCGGCGGCGCGCCGCGGTTGGCGCGCGCCGCGGCGCGCTGCAGGCTCGCCTGGTAGCCGCCGTGATCGCCGAGCAGGATCACGCTGCGAAAGCCCGCGTGGCGCAGGCTGCGCGCCGCGCCTTCGAGCAGCGCTTCGAACGCCGGCACCGGGATCGACAGCGTGCCGGCGTAGCGCATGTGCTGCGTCGGCGGCTCGATGCTGCCTTCGGGCACGTAGGCCAGCACCGGCGCGACGATGGCATGCCCGAGCCGCTCGGCGATACGCCCGGCCAGCACGCGCACGCGCACGTTGTGCTTGCCCAGCGCGAGGTGCGCGCCGTTCTGCTCGGTGCCGCCGATCGGCAGCAGCACCGTGGTGTCGCCTTGTGCAATGCGCTGGCGCAGTTCGGTCGAGGTCAGCTCTTCCAGCCAGACGACCGCGGCATTGGCGTGCGCGGCGGCGGCGAGCAACAGGCCGCAGGCCGCGCCCCAGCGCAGCCACGCGCGCCAGCGGCCGCGCTCACTCATCGTCGCCGCCGAGCAGGCCTCCAAGCAGACCGCCGCCGGCGAAGCCCGGCAGCACGGAGCCCTCTTCGCGGCTGCCGCCACGCTGCGGTGCGGCGGCGAACACGCGACTGGCCAGACGCGAGAACGGCAGGCTCTGCAGCCAGACAGTGCCCGGCCCGGTCATCTTCGCGAAGAACAGGCCTTCGCCGCCGAACAGCGCGGTCTTGATCTTGCCGATGTACTCGATCTCGAAGTTCACGCTCGGGGTGTAGGCCACGACACAGCCGGTGTCGACCATCAGCGTCTGGCCGGGCGCGAGCTCGCGCTTCAGGATGGTGCCGCCGGCGTGCACGAACGCCAGGCCGTCGCCCTCGAGCTTCTGCATGATGAAGCCCTCGCCGCCGAAGAAGCCGACGCCGAGCTTGCGCTGGAACGCGATGCCCAGCGACACGCCGCGCGCGGCGCACAGGAACGCGTCCTTCTGGCACAGCAGCATGCCGCCGAGCTTGTCGAGTTCCATCGGCAGGATCTTGCCGGGGTACGGCGCGGCGAACGCCACCCGCTTCTTGCCCGACGCCTGGTTGGTGTAGACGGTGGTGAACAGCGACTCGCCGGTCAGCAGCCGCTTGCCGGCGCCCAGCAGCTTGCCGAACAGGCCGCCGCCCCCGCCGCCCGAGCCATCGCCGAACACCGCATCCATGCCGATGCCGGCATCCATGAAGAACAGACTGCCGGCCTCGCCGATCGCCGCCTCGCCGGGGTCGAGTTCGACCTCGACGAACTGCATCTCCGAGCCCTTGATCTCATAGTCCACTACGTCCATCGCCATGCGCTGCACTCCTTGCGAAGGCCGCGATGGTACCCGTTGGCCGCGCCGGCACGGCGCGCAGGCGCAGCGGGCGACGGCCGCTGCCTGCGGCGCGCCGAGAACGGCGTCGCAAAGGCCGGCGACGCAGCGGCTCGCGGCGCACGGCGCGCTGACGAACGCGCGCGCCGACGCGCTCAGTACGTCAACATCGCCAGCCGCGCGGCGGGCTTCCTCGCCAGGCGCTTCGCCGGCGAGCTGTCGGCCGACGTCGGCGTCGAGGGCCGCGCACTGCTCGACTCCTTGCGCGCGCACAGCGGCACCGTGCAGCAGCTGTACGACGAACGCGAATTCGGCAAGGCGGTGCGCGAGATCATGCTGCTGGCCGACCGCGTGAACGAGTACGTCGACGCACACAAGCCGTGGGAGCTCGCCAAGCACGAGGGGCAGCGCATCGGCGCCGGGCCGCCCCAAGCCGATGGAGCCCCCTCGGGCGCGCTGCTCCCTGGTCAGCAGGGAGTGCCGCCTCGTTGCTGCGGGGCTTGTCAGATCTCCCCGAAGGGAAAGTCCGACGCCTCAACGGCGCGGCAGATCGGCCTGCACCACGTACCACGCGTCCTCGACCCAGTCGCACAGCACCTGCCGGGTCTCGCGCGGGTCGATGATGTCGAGCACGCCGAACTTCTCGGCGGTGCGGAAGGGCGAGGTCAGGTCGAGGTAATGCGCCTCGAGCTCCGCGCGCTTGGCGGCCGGGTCGAGTGCGGCCTCGATCTCGGCCTTGTGCGCGGCCATCACGCCGCCTTCGATCGGGATCGAACCCCAGCGCGCCGACGGCCACGCGAAGCGGTGGTTGAGCCGGTCGCCGCCCTTCGGGCCGTGCAATGCGCCGGCCATGCCGAAGCAGCGCCGCACCAGGATCGACACCCACGGCGAGCGGCACTCGGCCAGCGCTTCGGCCACGCGGGTGGCGCCGAGCAGCGTGCCGGCGAGCTCGGCCTCCAGCCCGGTGGCATTGCCCGGCTGGTCGACGAAGTTCACCACCGGCAATCCGAACAGGCTGCACAGCTTGACGTGGCGCTCCATCTTGTAGGCGGCCTGCAGCGTCATCGCGCCGCCGGCCGCCTTCGGGTCGTTGGCGATCACGCCCACCGGAACGCCGGCGAGCCGGCCCAGCATCGTGATCACCGAGCCGCCCTGCCAGCGGCCGATCTCGAACAGGCTGCCCTGGTCGAACACCGCGGCGAGGATCTTGCGCGGGTCGTAGATCTTGCGCCGATCGTGCGGGATCGCGTCCTTCAGCCAGTCGTCGGCGCGGCCGGGTTCGTCGTCGCAGGGCAGCACCGGCGCCGGCTCATGCACGCTGCGCGGCAGGTACGACAGGAAGCGCCGCACCTGCGCCAGCGCGTCGGCCTCGTCCGCCGCCTCGTTGTGCACCAGCGCGCTCTTGCGGTGCGCCTTCCAGCCGCCGAGCTCGTTCTTGTCGACCTCGACACCGTAGGCCTGGCGCACCACGTGCGGCCCGGCGGCCATGACCTGCGCCTGCTCGCGCACCAGCACCGAGAAGTGCGACGACAGCACCTTGATCGCGCCCTGGCCGGCGCAGGCGCCGAGCGCCACGCCGACCACCGGCACCGTCTGCAGCAGGTCCTGCGCCGGCCAGGTGGTGTACTCGGGGATCTTGGTGCCGCCGATCTGCATCAGCAGCTTGACGCTGCCGCCGGCCGAATCGACCAGCCGCACCAGCGGCATGCGCAGCTGGTATGCGAGGCGCTCGATGTAGATCCACTTGTCGGCGATCGTGCCTTCGGAGCTGCCGGCCTTGATCGTGAAGTCGTCGACGTGCAGCGCCACCTTGCGCCCGTCGATGCGGCCGGTGCCGACGATGGCGTTGGTCGGGTCGGTGTGCTTGTAGCGCCCCTGCGCGTCGTAGTGGCCCTTGCCGGCGAGCGTGCCCATCTCGTGGAAGCTGCCGGCGTCGATCAACGCAGCGATGCGCTCGCGCGCGTTCATGCGGCCGCTGGCCTTGAACCTGGCCAGCGCCTCCGGCCCGCCCATGGCCAGCGCGCTTTGGCGCCGCGCCTGCAGCTCGGCCAGCTCGGCGGCCCATTCGCCGCCGGGCTCGTGCGCTCGGTCCCAGGGCAGCTGCGCGGCCGCGCTCACTTGTTCGCCCCCAGGTTCAGCTGCTTGATCAGCTCGGTCGTGCCCTGCCACTCCGACTGCAGGTAGCGGTGCGACTCGACATAGCCGCGGAAGATCGGCTTGTTGCCCGATTTCTGCACCAGCGCGACCCAGGCCTTGTCTTGTGCCACCTGGCGCAGCGCGTCCTCCCAGAAGCGGATCTGCTCGGCGTTGACGCTCGGCGGCAGCGTCACGCCGTTGTAGCTGACGTAATCGGCCGGCACGCCCTGTTCGCGCCAGGTCTTCACGCCGGCGAGCGGCCCGGTGCCGGGCTCGGGCGCGGCGCTCGCCAGGATGCGCAGCTTGCCCGCCTGGACCTGCGGCACGATCACCGGCGCGGTGGCCGAAACCACGTCGACGTGGCCGCCGAGCAGCGCGGTGACCGACTCGCCCGACGAGCGGAAGGGCGCGATCGTCAGCTTGTCGATCGCCACGCCGGCGGTGCTCAGCGGCTTGGCGATCGCCAAGTGCGTGTTCTGGCCCATCGCCGGCGCAACCGCGATGCGCAGCTTGGTCGGGTCGGCCTTCAGCGCGGCGACTAGGTCGCGGCCGTCCTTCAACGGCGAGTCGGCGCGCACCGCGACCAGCGAGGTTTCCTCGACCAGCATCGCCACCGGCACGAAGTCGCGCGGGTCGGCCTTGATCAGCCCGGTCACCGCGCCGGCGATCGCGCCGGTGTGGAAGGTGCCCAGGTAGTGGGCATTGCCGGCGTGGCTCTTCAAGGCCTGCATCGCTAGCGCGCCGCCGGCGCCGACCTTGTTCTCGACCAGGATGGTCTGGCCGTTGACCAGCTTGAGCAGGTCGAGCGTGTCCTTGATGCCGCGCGCGTACAGGTCCACCGTGCCGCCCGGGGCGACGCCGACGACGTAGTTGATACGCTCGGTGGGCTTCCAGGCGGTCTGCGCCTGCGTCATGCCGGCCAGCAGGCAGCCGCCGGCGAGCACGGCGGCAGCGATGCGTCGGTTCATCTCGTCTCCTTGGGGGCGGTGGATCGGGCGGCCGCCTGGCGCTGCGGGAGGAACACCTCCTCGACCCAGCGCGTGGTGACGCGACCGGCGGCAAAGTCCTCGTGCGCCAGCACCGCGCGATGGAAGGGCGCGGTGGTGGCCGGGCCTTCGACCTGCAGGCGCTGCAACGCATCGCGCATGCGCTCGATGGCCAACGCGCGCGTCGGCGCATGCACGATCAGCTTGCCGAGCAGCGAGTCGTAGTACGGCGTGACGGTGTAGCCGTCGTGGCAGTGGCTGTCGCAGCGGATGCCTTCGCCTTGCGGCGGCGCCCAGCGCGCCACCACGCCGGGGCGGGGCAGGAAGTTGCGCTGCGGGTCTTCGGCGTTGATGCGGCATTCGATCGCGTGGCCGCGCGGCACGACCTGCGCCTGCGCGAAGGACAGCGGCAGCCCGGCGGCCACGCGCAGCTGCTCGACCACCAGGTCGATGCCGGTGATCATCTCGGTGACTGGGTGCTCGACCTGGATGCGCGTGTTCATCTCCAGGAAGTAGTAGCGCCCGTCGCGGTCGTCGAGCACGAACTCCACCGTACCCGCGCCGTGGTAACCAACGCGCCGCGCCAGCGCCACCGCGGCGTCGCCCATCGCCGCGCGCTGCGCGGCGCTCGAGCCCGGCGACGGCGCTTCCTCGATCAGCTTCTGGTGGCGGCGTTGGGTCGAGCATTCGCGCTCGCCCAGGTGGACCACGTTGCCGTGGCGGTCGGCCATGACCTGGATCTCGACATGGCGCGCACGCTCGATCAGCTTCTCGACGTACAGCGTGCCGTCGCCGAAGGCGGCCTGCGCTTCGGCAGTCGCGCCGGCGAAGGCAGCGGCCATCTGCGCGGCGTCGCGCACCACGCGCATGCCGCGGCCGCCGCCGCCGGCGCTGGCCTTGACCAGCACCGGCCAGCCGATCCGCTCGGCCACCGCCAGCGCGGCGGCGGCGTCGGCCACCGCGTCCGAGCCGGGTACGCGCGGCACGCCGGCCTCGGCCGCCAGCTTCGAGGCGGTGATCTTGTCGCCCATCGCCTCGATCGCCGCCGGCGTGGGGCCGACGAACACCAGCCCGGCGTCGATGCAGGCTTGCGCAAAGGCCGCGCGCTCGGACAGGAAGCCATAGCCCGGGTGTACCGCGTCGCAGCCGCTGCGCCGTGCCGCATCGACCAGGCGGTCGATCGCCAGGTAACTCTGCGCCGGCGGTGGCGGGCCGATCGGCACCTGCCGGCCGGCCAGGCGCGCCGCCAGGCTGCCGGCGTCGGCTTCGGACACCGCGGCCACCGCCTCGATGCCCAGCGCCTGGCAGGCGCGTACCACGCGCACCGCGATCTCGCCGCGGTTGGCGACCAGCACGCGTTTCAGCCCCGGGAGGCCGGGCAGCGCGGACGCGGGGAAAGGGGGCAGCGCTGGGTCGGGCATACGGTTCGGAAGGCGGAAGGGGCGCAGCGGGTGGTCATCCGGATTAGATCATTTGACATTACGATTGTCAACAATCGTAATGTTGCCTATGATCGCGACATCCCAAACCACCGGAGACGACCGATGCCCCAGACCCGCCTGCAAGCCGACGTCACCGGCACCGTATGGAAGATCGAGGTGCGCGTCGGCGACGCCGTCGCCGAGGAGCAGACGCTGCTGATCCTCGAGAGCATGAAGATGGAGATCCCGGTCGACGCGCCGCACGCCGGCACCGTGCTCGAGCTGCTGGTGGCCGAAGGCGAGGCCGTGGCCGAAGGTCAGGACGTGGTGGTGATCGGATGATCGCCGGGCGCCTGATCGGCTGGGCCGCGGCGCAGCACGGCGCGCTGCCCTCGCTGGTGTTCGGCGAGCGCAGCTTCAGCCACCTCGAGGTCGATGCGCGCAGCAACCGCTTCGCCCAAGCGCTGATCGCGCTCGGGCTGGCGCCGGGCGAGCGCTTCGCGGTGCTGCTCGAGAACTCGCCCGAGAGCCTGGACAGCCAGTTCGGCGCCGAGAAGGCGGCGCTGACCTACGTGGCGCTGAACGCGCGCCACGCGCTGGCCGAGCACCTGGACATTCTGGCCGACGCGCAGGCCAGCGCGGTGCTGGTCGGCCCGCAGTTCGACGAGCTGGCGCGGGCCTTCGCGGCAGCCGCCGGCCGCCGGCTGCCCGCGCTGCGCCACGTGCTCGGGATCGGCCTGCACGAGAGCGGCGTGCTGGAGTTCGCCGCCGCCTGCGCCACCGCGCCCGAGCAGACGCCGGCTATTCACATCGGCCCCGATCACCTGGTGCGCATCGCCTACACCAGCGGCACCACCGGCAAGCCCAAGGGCGTGGCCTACACGCTGGAGCGCCTGACCGCGCGGCTGAACAACCACTTCCTCGCGATGGAGTACGGCCTGTCGGTGGACGACGCGATGCTGCACGTCGGCCCGCTGACGCATGCCGCCGGCGTGTACCTGTTCCCCTGCTTCCTGCGCGGCGCGCGCAACGTCATCCAGGACCGCTTCGACCCGGCGTCGCTGCTGGCGGCGATCGAGCGGCACCGCATCACCCACCTGATGCTGGTGCCGACGATGATGAGCCGGCTGGTCGAGGCGATCGAAGGCGGCGCGCGAGGCGACTGGTCGTCGCTGAAGCGCGTCCACTACGGCACCGCACCCACGCCGGTGGCGCTGATCCGCCGCGCGATGAAGATCTTCGGCCCGATCCTGCGCCAGCAGTACGGCATGACCGAGGCGGTGCAGCCATTGACGGTGCTGTACCCGCACGAGCATGTCGGCGACAGCGAAGACGCGGCCGACGATCCGATCGGCTCCTGCGGCAGGCCGACGGCCAACGTGCGCATCGTGTTGCGCGACGCCCAGGGCCGCGAGGTGCCGCAAGGCGAGGTGGGCGAGGTCACGCTGGCGCGCGAGGGCGCGGCCGAGGTCATGCTGTGGCGCCGCCCGGAGACGATGGCTGAGGCGGTGCGCGACGGCTGGTACTACAGCGGCGACCTCGGCCGCTTCGACCGCCATGGCTACCTGCACATCGTCGGCCGCAACAAGGACATGATCATCAGCGGCGGCTTCAACGTCTACGCGCGCGAGGTCGAGGACGCGCTGACCGCGCACCCGGCGGTGCAGGAGTCGGCGGTGCTCGGCCTGCCCGATGCGCAATGGGGCGAGGTCGTCGCCGCGGTGGTGGTGCTGCGCCAAGGCTGCCAAGCCAGCGCCGAGGCGCTGCAGGCGCATTGCGCGGCGCGCATCGCCGGCTACAAGAAGCCGCGCCGCATCGTCTTCGTCGGCGAGTTACCGCGCAACCTGGCAGGCAAGGTGCTCAAGGGCGAGTTGCGCGCCTGCTTCGGCGCGGCCTGAATCACGCGGCCGACGCGGCCAGCAGCCGCGCCGCCTCGTCGGCCGACGCCTCGGTGCGCTGGCGCGCCAGCAGCACCATCTGCTCGGCGTCGCCGCGCTCCAGCGCCCGCGCGGCCTGCTTCCACAGCTTGACCGAGCGCCGCCGCCGCTCGACGGAGGCCAGCCCGAGCTTGCTGTAGCGCAGGCTCTGCAGCGACAGCGCGGCGATCATGCGGCGCAGCCGCTCGTTGCCGGCGAAGCGCGCGCTGATCTGGATCAGCCGGTGCGTGGTCTCTGCGTAGGCGTCGCCGCCGGCCGGATCCTCGGCGAGCGCCTCGAGGCGGGCCACGCCAGCGCGCATCACCGCCAGCAGCTCCGGCGGACGCGCCGCGGCCACCTTGCGGATCGCGATCTCGAACAGGCCGGCGCGGATCTCGAACAGCTCATGCAGCTCCGCGGCCGACAGGCTGGTCACCACCGCGCCGCGTCGCGGCAGCACCGCGACCAGGCCTTCGCGCTCGAGGATGCGGATCGCCTCGCGCACCGGGCCGCGGCTGATCGCGAACTCGTCGGCCAACTCCTGCTCGCCGATGCGTGCACCGGGTTCGAGCTGCCCGCCGATGATGCGGTCGCCGACCTTCGCCGCCACCTGCTCCGGCACCGTGAGCGTAGGTCCGGAGGCGTCAGCGAACAGGCGGAATTCGACTGTCTTCTCCCAGCGCGCGAAGACTTGCTGATGGCTATCGGCCGAGCGCGTGGTCAAAGGTCAACCTCACGATTGTTGACAATCGCGCGAAGTATAAGCTACGTCTCCCCGCGACGACCTGCTCAACCAGCAGCGCGCATGGCACCAGTAGCCGCTCCACCTCATCCGCGTGGAGTTCAAGAAGGGCTTTCCGAGGCCCCTGTAAGCGCCGGCGGAGCGTCCTTCCATCCCCCCAATGGGCAATCATGAAGCTCTACATGCATCCGCTGTCGACGGCGACTCGCCGGGTTCGAGGGCACGACCTCGACGTCGTGGTGTTCTCGGGCCACAAGATCTATGCGCCGGGCTCGCCGGGCGTCGTGGTGGCCCGGCGCGAGCTGTTCGAGGGCGGTATGCCGGTCGAGGTCGGCGGCGGCATGGTCGATGACGTCTGGCTCGACCGCTTCGCCGCCACGGCCGCGCTGCCCGAGCGCGAAGAGGCCGGCACGCCCAACATCGCCGGCGCGATCGGCCCCGGGGCGGCGCTGTGCGCGTTGCACCGCATCGGCATGGACGTCGTACTGGACGACGAGACCGCGCTGATGCAGCTCGCGCTCGACAGCCTCGCGGCGAACCCGGGCATCGCGATCTACGGCGACACCGATACGCGCCGCTACCCGCGCGCCGGCGCGCTCTCGTTCAACGTGCGCGGCATGCACCACGCGATGACGGCGGCGATCCTCAACGACTACTTCAACATCGCGGTGTGCAACCACTGCTTCTGCGCCCACCCCTACGTGCGCGAGATGGTGACCGAGGCGCTGGCCGCCGCCGACAAGGGCTTGAGCGCCGCCGAGCTCGAGGCGCTGGCCGAGATGGAGCGCGGCATGGTGCGCGCGAGCTTCGGCATCTACACCACGCGCACCGACGTGCACAAGCTGGCCGCCGCGCTCACCGACATCGTCGCCCGGCGCGAGCACTACGAAGCGCAGTACGAGCCGACGCCGGACGGCGAGTTCCGGCACAGGAGTTTCCGCCAGCAGCCTGACGACGCGTTCACGATTCGCGCTGCCGTCGTCGACTGGTTCGAGCGTGCCTGACGTGTCTGCGCCGGCGCGTGAAGACCGCGCGCGCGGCACGCACGCGCCATACCTGGCGCGTGCGAAGGGCATCTCCTTCGACGGCCCCGATCAATCCTTGTTCGGCGCGAACGGCGCGAGCCATCCGCGGTAGGCCTTGGGCAGCGGCCTCGCGTAGTCGCCGCGCTTGCTGGTGAACAGCCGGGCGCGCAGCAACGCCTCGGCGGTGGCGGTCGCCGTGGCCACGCCGTCGACGACCGGCACGCCGAGTTCGCCGCTCAGGCGCTCGCACAGGTCGGCCATGCCGGCGCAGCCGAGCACGATCGCGCCGCTGGCGTCCTCGTCGATCGCGCGCCGGCATTCGGCGAGGATCGTTCGATACGCGTCGCTCGCCGGGTCTTCGAGTTCGAGCACCGCCACGTCGCTGGCGCGCACGCGCCGGCAATGCCGGCGCAGCCCGTACTTGTCCACCAGGTGCTCGGCGATCACGACGGTGCGCGCGAGCGTCGTCACGACCGAGAAGCCCGTCGCCAGATAGCAGGCGCTGCGCATCGCAGCCTCGGCCACGCCGATCACCGGCCCGCGCGCCAGTTCACGCGCGGCGTCGAGCCCGGGGTCGCCGAAGCATGCGATCACGTAGGCGTCCACGCCCTGGGCCTCGCCCTTGCGCACTTCTTCCAGCAGGCCGAGGCAAGACATCGCCTCGTCGTAGTGGCCCTCGATCGACACCGGACCGTGCTCGGGGCTGACCGCCTCGATCGTCACGCCCGGGCCTGCCACCGCGCGCGCCGCGGCACCGATGAGCGCGGTCATCGACGGCGTCGTGTTCGGGTTGATGACACGGATGCGCAACGGCGCCTCCTTTGTTGTGTGCGGGTTTGCACTAAGTATGAAGGCAATAGTCTAGGCTAAAGTGTCTACAAAATCAACATCTACTTGAACACATAAGCTGCCCACACAATCAACGGCACCCTAGGAAGCGCCCCTGCCGCGCTCCGTCCCTCACCTACGGAAAGGAAACTCGATGAGCAAGCGAACCACCCTCCGGCTGACATTGCTCGCGGCGATCGCGCCGTGGGTGCTGCTCGGTGCGGCCCAGGCCCAGGACGTGCTGAAGATCGGCGTCAACGGCGTGATGTCGGGGGAGGCGGCGTCGTGGGGCCTGGTCAACAAGTACTGTGCCGAGACCACCGCCGACATCTACAACGCCAAGGGCGGCGTCGACATCGGCGGCAAGAAGTACAAGCTCGAGATCGTTTCGCTCGACGACAAGAACGATCCGAAGGTCTCGATCACCAACGCCGAGAAGCTCACCAGCCAGGGCATCAAGTACATCATCGGCCCGAACATCGACACCACCGCGCTGGCGGTGAAGCCGGTGATGGAGCGCGCCAAGGCGCTGCACTTCCCGTACGCGTTCGCCAAGGAGCTGTACAAGGCGCCGGCCAATGCGTCGGTGCTCGGCATGGTCGCGAGCTACCAGGTCGGGCCGATCATGTACGACTACCTGAAATCGAAGAAGGGCGTCAAGTCGATCGCCTTCCTGGCGCGCAACGAGTCCGACGCGAAGAACCAGCAGGTCGAGGGCGTCGAGGCCGCCAAGAAGCTCGGGCTAAACGTCGTTGCCGGCGGCGAGAGCTACGAGCCCGGCACCAAGGACTTCATGCCGGTGATGACCAAGGTCATCAAGACCAAGCCCGACCACATCGTGCTGTCGGGGGTGGCGCCGGCCGATGCGCCGCTGCTCAACAAGGCGGCGCGCGACCTCGGCTTCAAGGGCACGATCTCGACCGAGACCGCGCAGGACGCGAAGATCCTCTCGCAGGTGGCCGGCGACAAGGCCAAGGGCTTCATGAGCGTGGGCGGCGCCTCGACGCCGGAGATCCAGTCCGACGCGATGAAGGAGTACATCGCGGCGTACAAGAAGCGAGTCGGCGAATGGAATGACGAGGCCGGCACCAAGGTCTACGCGCTGGAGTTGATCCTCGCGGTGCTGCAGAAGAATCCGAAGGCACTGAACGACGTCGAGGAGTTCCGCAAGGAGATGGCGACCTTCTCGATGACCAACCCGTACGTCAAGGGCGGCGCGACCAAGCTCGAGTTCGCCGGCGCGGCCGACTTCGGCCGCCGCAGCCAGGTCGGCGTGCCGCTGGTCGTCAACGAGTTCGACGGCAAGGAGTTCAAGACGCTGTTCGTGGGCGCGATCAAGAACTGATCGCTTGCAAGGGTGAGCGTGCGTCGCGCGCGCTCACCTGCCACCCACCCTGCCAAGGCGCGCACCTCGGCGCGCACGGCAGCGGGCGCGCTTGCCGCGCGCCCACCCGCCTCGGAGGACATCCGTGTTCCAGGTCCTGCTGAACGGCATCGTGCTCGGCAGCGTGTACGCGCTCATCGCGCTCGGCCTGACGATGGTGTTCTCGATCATGCGCGTGGTGAACTTCGCGCATGGCCAGATGTACATGCTGGGCGCCTTCGTCGTCTACTACCTGTACGGCGAATACGGGCTGCCGTTCTTCGTCGCGCTGCCGGCGGCGGCGCTCGCGCTGGCGATCGTCGGCGTGCTGTTCAACCGCTTCTTCTTCCAGCCGGTGCTCGCCACCGCCACCCGCGAAGAGAACTCGATGCTGATGGCGGTGGGCACCGCGCTGCTGCTCGAGAACCTCGCGCTCACCGTCTTCGGCGAGAAACAGCGCGGCGTGCCGCCGGTGGTCGACGGCTCGCTCATCTTCGGCGACGTGGCCGAGGGCGGAGCGATCCTCACCTACCCGAACGCGATGGTCGCGCTGCTGGCGGCGGTATCGATCGCCGCGCTGCTGGCCTTCGTGCAATTCACGCGGCCCGGCCGCGCGCTGCGCGCGGTGGCGCAGGACAAGGAAGCCGCACGCCTGCAGGGCGTGGACGTGAAGACCACCACCACGCTCGGCTTCGCGATCGGCGCCGCGCTGGCCGGGCTCGCCGGCGGGCTGCTGGTCACGGTGTATGGCGTCAACTCCGGCGTCGGCGTCAACATCTCGACCAAGGCCTTCATCATGATCATGATCGGCGGCGCCGGCGTCACCTCCGGCGCCATCGTCGGCGGCATCGTGCTCGGCTTCGCCGAGGCGATCGGCTACGACCTGTTGCCCGGCAGCGTGACCTACCTGCTGATCTTCGTCGCGATGATCGTGTTCCTCGTGTTCAAGCCGAACGGCCTGTTCGGCAAGCCGTGGGGGTGAGCCCGGACATGAAGGCGTCCCTGCGGACGCCTGAATGCCTGGCGAACCGGCCGGGCATGCAGGCCCGGCCGTGGAGAGCTGCAACGAAGGACAACGGATGAACCCGCTCAAGAAGAGAGACCTGACGATCGCGCTCGGCTTCCTCGCGGTCCTCCTCGTGCTGCCGCTGGCGATCGGCCATTCGCGTTACCTGCTGGCGGTGCTGATGAACTGCGCCGGCCTGTCGCTGATCGGGTTCGGCGTGTGGATCACCTTCACGATCGGGCGCATCAACATCTGCCAGGCCGGCTTCGCGCTGATCGGCGGCTACACCACCGCGATCGCGCTGTCGCGCTTCGGGTTGAGCTTCTGGGTCGCGCTGCCGCTGTCGGCGCTGGCTGCCGCCGCGATCGGCGCGCTGATCGGCAGCTTCATCCTCAAGCTGCGGGGCATCTATTTCTCGATGCTGACGATCTGCCTGACCGAAGCGATCCGCCTCGCCTTCCTCAACGGCGGCGCGTTCACGCAGGGCAGCAAGGGCATCACCGGGCTGCCGCAGCCGTTCGCCGGCGAATCGGCGCTGCCGATGTACTACCTGGCCGTGGTGCTGCTCGCACTCGGGTTGCTGGTGACCTGGCGCGTGCACTACTCGCGGCTGGGCCGCATCTTCCGCGCGATGCGCCTGAACGAAGACCTGGCCGAGAGCTTCGGCACCAACGTCTGGCGCTACCGCGTCGTCGCCTTCGCGATCGCCTGCGCGCTCGGCGGGCTCGGGGGCAGCTACTTCGCGGTGTTCACGCAAAGCGTCTATCCGCAGAGCTTCACCGTCGAGCACAGCATCTACTTCATGCTGTACTGCTTCCTCGGCGGGCTCGAGTTCGTCAGCGGCGCAATGGTGGGTGCGTTCGTGCTGACGATCCTGTTCGAGCTGCTCAGCCAGTTCCAGCAGTACCAGACGCTGGTCTACGGCGTGCTGATGATCGCGGTGATCCTGCTGCTGCCCAACGGGCTGGTGGCGATTCGCGCCGCGGCCGGCAAGGAGCGGGGGGCATGACCGCCCCGATCCTCGAAGCCCGCAGCGTCAGCAAACGCTTCGGCGGCCTGACCGCCAACGAGGACGTGAGCCTCGTGCTCGCGCCGCCGGTCGGGCAGGTGGTGTCGGTGATCGGCCCGAACGGCGCGGGCAAGAGCACCTTCTTCAAGATGCTGTCGGGGTTTCTGAAGCCCACCACCGGCAGCGTGCTGCTGCACGGGCAGGACATCACCGGCATGCCGCCGCACCGCATCGCGCGGCTCGGCCTGGTGCGCACGTTCCAGGAGACGACGATCTTCCCCGACCTGACCGCGATGGAGCATGTCTCGCTGGCGCATCAGCTGCACCGCGAGGCCAACGACGTCGAAGTGGTGCTCGGCGCGCCGCGCGCGCGCGGCGACGAAGTGCGGCTCGGCGAGAGCGCACGCGAGATCCTCGAGCTGATGGAGCTGTCGGCGAGTGCCGATGTCGCCGCGCGCCACCTGCCGCAGGGGCTGCTGCGGCTGCTGGGCATCGCGATGGGTCTGGCGGCGCGCCCGCAGGTGCTGCTGCTCGACGAGCCGTATGCGGGGTTGAACCCCGAGGAGACCGACCGTGCGGTCGCCATCACGCGCAAGGTCGCCGCGTCGGGCGTCTCGGTGCTGCTGGTCGAGCACGACATGAGGGCGGTGATGGCGATCAGCGACCGCATCCACGTGCTGTACTTCGGCAAGAAGATCGCCGAGGGCACGCCCGAGCAGATCCGCACCGATCCCAAGGTGATCGAAGCCTACCTCGGGCAGGAAGACGAGGAGCTCGGGTTGTGAACGCCGCGACACCGCACCTGGAACTCACTCAGGTCTCGCTGCGCTACGGCGAGGTGCGCGCGCTCGAGGGCGTGAGCCTGAAGGTGCCGAGCGGCCAGATCGTCGCGCTGATCGGTGCCAACGGCGCGGGCAAGTCCTCGACGCTGCGCGCCGTCACCGGGCTGCGCCGGGTCGCCGAAGGCGAAGTCCGGCTCAACGGCGAGGTCATCAACTCGCCGGCCAGCCAGGTGGCGACACATGTGCTCGTGCGCCAGGGGGTGGCGATGGTGCCCGAGGGGCGCCATGTCTTCCCGTACATGAGCATCAAGGACAACCTGCTGATGGGCGCCTACACGCGCAGCGACAAGGCAGGCATCGCCAGCGACCTCGAACGCGTGTGCGAACGTTTCCCGCGCCTGAAGGAGCGTTTCACGCAGCAGGGCTCGAGCCTGTCGGGCGGCGAGCAGCAGATGGTGGCGATCGGTCGCGCGCTGATGGCCAAGCCCAAACTGCTGCTGCTGGACGAGCCGTCGCTCGGCATCGCGCCGCAGGTGATCCGGCTGATCGGCCGCAGCCTGCTCGAGATCAACCGCAAGGACGGCATCACCGTCGTGCTGGTCGAGCAGAACAGCCGCATGGCGCTGGCGCTGTCGAGTTATGCCTACGTGCTCGAGACGGGTCATGTCGCGCTCGAAGGCGCATCGAAGGAACTGATGACCAACGAGCACGTCAAGCGCCTGTACCTCGGCGGGTAGTCTTCGTCCGGCGCGGGTTGGGTTAGGCTCTGCAGCGTGACGACCAAGTTGAGCAACCAGGACATCTACGACCGGATCTACGCCGCCATCAGCGAGCGGCGGCTGCTGCCGGGCACCAAGCTCAGTGAAGAGCGGCTGGCGCAAGCCTTCCACGCCAGCCGCACGCGGGTGCGCGAGGTGCTGCTGCGCCTGGGTCAGGAGCTCATCGTCGAGGCGCATCCGAACCGCGGCGCCTTCGTCGCCAGCCCGACTCAGGAAGACCTGCGGCACGTGTTCGCAGTGCGGCGCGCGCTCGAACGCGCGATTGCGGCCGAACTGGCCGATCGCTTCGGCGGCCAGCCGATCGTGCCGCTGCGCGGCCACCTCGACGAGGAGGCCCGCGCGCGCGCGCGCGCCGATCGTGCCGCGCTGGCCCGTTTGACCGGCGAGTTCCACGTGCGCCTGGCCGAGACGACCGGCAATCGCCTGTTCAGCGACAGCCTACGCCGCCTGGTCGCGCTGACCGGGCTTGTCATCGCGCAGTACGACGCCCAGGCGTCCAGCGCATGCCCCGACCACGAGCACACCGACATCGTGCAGGCGATCGAAGCCGGTGACCCGAAGCGCGCCGAGCGGCTGATGCTCGCGCACCTGGAGCATGTCGAACAGGGCATCAAGCCGCCGGAACAGCCTTCGAACGAGATCAACTTCGAGCGCATCTTCGGTGTCGAGGGCGCCGCCGCGCCGGCCGCGAAGGCACGCGCGCGGCGCCGTTCGGCGCGCTGACCGCCGCTGCCGGTCACACCGCGGCGGCGGTCGGGTGCAGGTGTGACGGCCGCAGTGTGTGTACGACACCGATCGAAGACAGGTTCACCCTGCGTCGCGCCGACGAAGATCGGCTCGATGGAGCCTGACCAAGCTGCTGTTTGGCACACTGCGCGGGTACTGTGCAACACCACACGGAGGCCCCGCTCATGTCACGAGCCTGGGTGATCGACGCGATCCACCGCATCGAGCGCGATTTCAAGCGCTCTTCCGACACGCACCTGATCGAGGTCGAGCTGCCGGCGCTGGCCGGCGTGCGCCTGTACCTCAAGGACGAGTCGACGCACCCGACCGGCAGCCTCAAGCACCGGCTGGCGCGCTCGCTGTTCCTCTACGGCCTGTGCAACGGCTGGATCGACGAGGGCCAGACGATCATCGAGGCCTCGTCGGGCAGCACCGCGGTGTCGGAGGCATACTTCGCGCGCATGCTCGGCTTGCCGTTCGTCGCCGTCATGCCCAAGGGCACGTCGCCGGCAAAGGTCGCGCTGATCGAGTTCTACGGCGGCCGCTGCCACTTCGTCGACAACCCGGCGCAGGTCTACGTCGAGGCCGAGCAGCTCGCGCGCGAGTGCCGCGGCCACTACATGGATCAGTTCACCTACGCCGAACGCGCCACCGACTGGCGCTCCAACAACAACATCGCCGAGTCGATCTTCGCGCAGATGCGAGGCGAGCCGGATCCCGAGCCGGCGTGGATCGTGGTCGGCGCCGGAACCGGCGGCACCTCGGCGACGATCGGGCGCTACATCCGCTACCACGGCAACCGCACGCAGCTGTGCGTCGTCGACCCCGACTGGTCGGTGTTCCTCGACTACTACCAGCGCCGTGACGCCAGCGTCGTCGGCACGCGCGGCTCGGACATCGAGGGCATCGGCCGGCCGCGCGTCGAGCCGTCGTTCGTGCCCGACGTCATCGGCCGCATGATCCACGTGCCCAACGCCGCGTCGTACGCCGCGATGCGCGTGCTCGAGCGGTTGGTCGGCCGCAAGTACGGCGCCTCCACCGGCACCGACTTCCACGGTGCGATGCGCATCGCCTGCGAGATGCACGCCCGCGGCGAGCGCGGCGCGATCGTGACTCTCGCCTGCGATCCGGGCGAGCGCTACCTCGACACCTACTACAACGACGCCTGGCTGCGCGCCAACGGCTACGACATCGCCGCGCACACCGCGCAGCTCGAGCGCGCGCTGGGGCATAGGAGTTTCAAACGCCCCTGCAGCAGCAAGCCCGAAAGGCCTCGGGAGCGATCTGCCGCGGGCTGGAGCGCTTGGATTTGGCCGCTGTGCCGTCGCGTCGTGCTGATTCGGCGCGTCCTTGACCGTGCACAAGGGGTGCTCTCGACCACGGACCTCAGGGTCGCCCCTGACTTCGGCGCCGTGGCGCTGACACGGTGCGCAGCACACCCCGGCTGCGGTTTGGCGGCGCAGCCTGTGGCGATGTGTTTTCGACGGTCGGCGGCCGACCGGACTCAGGCGGCTTCAGTCTTGCCCCGCCTCGCGCGCCCGGCCCTTGGGCGGCGGCTGCGGATCCAGCCCCAGGTGGGTGAGGATCTTCTCGATCACCGGCCGCTCGAGAATGGCCGCGATGATCTTCAGTTCGCCGCCGCCGCAGTTGGGGCAGTGCTGCATGTCGATGTCAAAGACCCGCTCGAGCAGCCGAGCCCAGCCGATGCGTCCCGGCCGAGCCTGGGCAGATTCGATCTCGCACTCAGCGGCGACGGCTGCTTCGGTGAGCGGTTCCTCGTGCGCGGCTGGCCCCTGCGGCACGACCAGCGCCCGCAGCTTGGCATTCGGGGCCAGCACCCCGTGGAACCTGATCAATGCAGCCGTGGCCGCGGCACCAGCGCGGCCAGCCGCTGCATGAACTCCAGCGGGCTCATCACCAGGTGTCGACGAGTCGCGCCACCAAGGGTTAGGCGAGCTTGCCCGCTGCCGGCCTGTCAGTGCGTCTTCGTGCCGGGTGCCTGCTGCGTGATGGTGAGTTCGGGCATCAGGTGGCGGATGCCGCCAAGGGCGTGGTGGGTCTGGCGCTGACGTGGCGTGCGTCCCTGCTGAACATCCTGAACCCGAAGCTGACGATCTTCTTTCTGGCTTTCCTGCCCCAGTTCGTCGAGCCGGGTGCCGCGCGGCCGCTGCTGCAACTGCTCGCGCTCAGCGTGGTCTTCATGGCGATGACCTTCGTCGTGTTCGTCGTCTACGGCTTCGTGGCGCATGCGTTCCGTCGTCGCGTCGTCGAGTCGCCCTCGGTGCAGCGCTGGCTTCGCCGCAGCTTCGCCGCGGCCTTTGCCGGGCTGGGTGCAAGGCTTGCGGCCAGCGAGTCGTCGGCGTGATCGCCGTGGCCGTCGGGTTCTTCGAGACGGCGTCTCGGGTCTCGCCCTCTCCCGTTCGACTCCAAGAGGCATCGCAATGGCTTGGTTGCTGCTGGTCGTCGCGGGCCTGCTCGAAGTCGGCTGGGCCGTCGGCCTGAAGTACACGGAGGGCTTCACGCGGCTGTGGCCGAGCGTGCTCACGCTCGGCTCGATGCTGGCGAGCGTCGTGCTACTCGGCATCGCGATGAAGTCGCTGCCGGTCGGCATGTCGTATTCGGTGTGGGTGGGCATCGGCGCCATCGGCACCGCGCTGCTGGGCATCGTGCTGTTCGCGGAGCCGGCCACCGCGGGGCGGCTCGCGAGCCTGGGCCTCATCCTCGCGGGCATCGTCGGGCTCAAGCTGGCAACGCCGGGCTGAGCGCCCCGGCGCTGCGGCCGACGATCTCGGCCGATCGCACGCTTGCCCTGAGCGCCGGTTGCGTGCACGCTCCGACACGCACGCCGACCCTGCGGAAGCTCGAACCATGTCCTCGAATCCCGACCCTCGATCGCTCTTGTCGCTGCTCGGCGCCTTGGCCGAGGCCTTCAACCGCCACGACGCCGATGCGCTGATGTCGATGATGACGCCCGACTGCGTGTTCGAGGCCTCGGCCGGCCGCGACGCCGTGCGCGCGGCCTTCGTCGACGTGTGGACGAGTTTTCCCGATGCGCACTGGCGCGGCGCGCGCCACTTCGTGCACGGCGACCGCGGCGTCTCGGAGTGGACCTTCAGCGGCACGCGCGCCGCCGACGGCGCGCGCGTCGAGGTGCAAGGCTGCGATCTGTTCACCTTCCGCGACGGCAAGATCGCGCTGAAGAATTCCTACCGCAAGAACCGGCCGCCCGCGCCGCCCCTCCGATGACACCGACCACGCTCCATTGGGAAGACTTCGCCCCCGGCTGGCAGCACGAGTCGCCGCCGCGCACGCTCACGGCGAGCGAGATCGTCGCGTTCGCGCGCGAGTTCGACCCGCAGACCTACCACACCGACGAAGAGGCGGCGAAGGCCTCGCCCTTCGGCGGCCTGATCGCCAGCGGCTGGCACACCTGCAGCATCGCGATGCGGCTGATGTGCGACGGCTACCTGCTGCGCACTTCGTGCATCGGCTCGCCCGGGCTCGACGGCCTGCGCTGGCTCAAGCCGGTGCGCCCGGGCGACACGCTGCGGCTGCGCGCCACCGCGCTCGAGCAGACGCCCTCGCAGAAGGACCCGACGCGCGGCACGGCGAGCTTTCGCTGGGACGTGCTGAACCAGCGCGACGAGGTCGTGTGCTCGATGACGGGCCGGCAGCACTATCGCCGCCGCACGCCGGCGGCGGCAGATCGGGAGCGCTTGCCGACGTAGAAGCGGTAGTCCGCCGTGTAGGCGACGCGCGCCACGCGGCCTGAGGCGGCCTGCGTGCAGCCCGCCTCGGGCGCGACGCCGCCGACGGTGTGGATGCGCTGGATGCTCGTCACACCGGCGAAGGCGCCGGCGCTTCCACTGGCGTCGGCGGGCCGCGCCGTGAGCAGCAGCCACGGGATGGCGCCGCGCGTCGTCGCGTCGGCACGCTCCTTCACGGCGGCCACGACCTTGCTGCCGTCGGCGGCCTCCCAGGTCGGCCCCGCATAGTGGCGGCCGATCCTGTGGCCGAGCGCGTCGTACAGGACGGCCTCGGGCGCGACGAAGGTCCACTCGTAGCGGCCGCCCTTCTTGCGGGCGCGGCACTCGTAGATCTGCACACCGCGCGCGGGCGCGACCATCGCCAGCGACTCGCTCGTGCCGGGCTCGAGGTGGGCGGGCACGCCCGCGACGGACGACTCCGGCTGCAGGCCCGAGCAAGCGGCGACGACGGCGACGACGAAGGTCGTCAGCATGAACGCGACGACCTTCGGGCTTTGCTGCGACATGGTGATCTCCTCGGCACGTCGGCCACGTGTGGGCCGGTGCAGGGAATCTAGGCCGCGCATGTATCCGCCCGGCTTCGCGCCGGGCTCGGCGCGTTGCGACCGTGTTTCATGCGATGCACGGCTGTCGTCGATCCTGACGACAGACGCACGCCCGGCGTTCGGCCACCATCGGGCCGCGGACACCGCTCCGTTGCTGCCATGGGAGATCGACGATGACGACGAAGCCCCGACGCGCCGCCGTGCAGGCGCCGCTGCTGCTGGCCGGCGCCGTGCTCGTCGGCTGCGCCCTGCCGGGCTCGCGCCAGGCGCCCGACGTCGACACGCTGACGGCGACGGAGATCGCACGAGCCGTGTGCGCGAAGCGCCTCACGAGCGAGGCCGTCACGCAGGCCTATCTCGCGCGGGCGCGGCAACGCCCCGAGCTCAATGCCTTCGTCACGCTCGATGCCGACGGCGCGCTGCGCGCGGCGCGCGCCGCCGATGCGCGCTTCGCGGCCGCCGGCGGCAGCGCCTGCCCGCCGCTGGCCGGCGTGCCGATCGTCGTCAAGGACAACATCCACGTCGCCGGCGTGCCGTCGACCGCCGGCACGCCGGCGCTGAAGACCTTCGTGCCCACCGCCGACGCGTCCGTCGTGCAGCGGCTGCGCGAGGCCGGCGCCGTCGTGCTCGGCAAGACCAATCTGCACGAGCTGGCGTTCGGCATCTCGGGCATGAATGCCACCTACAACGCCACGACGACTGCGCCCGGCGTGCGCAACGCCCACGATCCCTCGCGCGCGGCCGGCGGCTCGTCGGCCGGCACCGGCGCGGCGCTCGGCGCGCGCATCGCGCCGGCCGGCCTGGGCACCGACACCGGCGGCTCGGTGCGCATCCCCTGCGCCTTCAACGGCTGCGCGTCGCTGCGCCCGAGCGCCGGCCGCTATCCGGCCGAGGGCATCGCGCCGATCTCGCACACGCGCGACACCGCCGGGCCGATGGCGGTGGCGATGGCCGACGTCGAGCTGATGGACCGCGTGATCAGCGGCACGCCGCCCGTCGCGCCGGCCGACCTCGAGGGCGTGCGGCTCGGCGTCGTGCCCTACTTCCTCGCCAACCTCAACGCCGACACGCGCGCCGCGTTCGACGCGGCGCTCGCCCGGCTGCGCGGCGCCGGCGCGACGGTGGTCGACAACGTGGCGATGCCGCAGCTCGGCGAGCTCAACGGCGCGGTGGGCTTCCCGCTCGCGCTCTACGAGGCCTACGACGACATGGTGGCCTACCTCGCGCGCTGGCGCACCGGCATCACGATCGAGCAGCTCGCCGCCGGCATCGCCAGCCCCGACGTCAAGGGCACCTACACCGGACTCGTGATCCCGCGCATGCTGCCCACGCCCGACGGCAAGGCCGTGCCCGCCAAGCCGATCTACGACGCCGCGATGGCGCAGCACCGGCCGGCGCTGAGGCGGCTGTATGCGCAGACCTTCGCGGCCAACCGGCTCGACGCGCTCGTCTTCCCGACGACGCCGGCCGCCGCGATGAAGGCCGACGCCGAAGCGAGCAGCCTGCCCAACTTTCTGCTGTACATCCAGAACACCGACCCCGGCAGCAATGCCGGCATCCCGGGCCTGCAGCTGCCGATGGGCCTGGGCCGCGCTGTGCGCGTGCCGCTCGGTCTCGAGCTCGACGGCCCAGAGGGCAGCGATCGCCGCCTGATCGCGATCGGCATGGCGGTCGAGTCGGTGCTCGGCCGCGTGCCGCCTGCGGCGGTGCCGGCCGGCGCGCGCTGAGCACCGCGGGATTCAGCGCGGCGCGCGATCGAGCCCGGCGTCGCGCAGCCGCTGCGCGATCGCCGCGCGGCGGTGCACGCCGAGCTTGTCGAACACGCGCTGCAGGTAGGTGCGCACGCTCGGCAGCGCGATCGCCAGCTCGCGCGCGATCTCCTTGTCGGTGAGGCCGCGGCCGATGCAGCGCGCCACCTCGAGCTCGCGCGGGCTGAGCAGGCCGCCTGGGTTCGCATCGGCGAGCGCGCCGCCGGCCGCGCGCCGCGCGCGCGCGCGCCGCAGTGCGGCGACGAAGGCCGGCTCGATCAGGTCGAGCAATGCCTTGTCGCGCGGCTCGAAATCGCGCCGGTGCTTCGCGCGCCAGACGCGCAGATCGCCGAGCGCCACGTCGCGCTCGTCGTAGGCGTGCAGGTTGATGCCCCAGTGCAGCCCGTCGCGCGCCAGGAAGTCGACGAAAAACTCGGTGCGCGCCAGCGCGCGGTGCGGCAGCACCTCGCTGACTGCGGTGGCATGGCGGCGCGACTGCAGCTCGAACGTGATGGGGTCGCGGAACATGTACCAGGCCTCGTAGCGGTCGAGGTTGGACTCGCTCATGTGCAGCATCGCGCGGTGCTCGAAGCGGCCCGCGCCGGCGTCCCACACATAGGACGCGAACTGGTCGGCGCGCAGCAGCTCGAGCAGCTCGCGACCCAGGCGCAGCCGCAGCTCGAGCTCGCCGGCGTCGTCCTCGGCCAGCAGGGTGAAGCAGCGGCGCAGCGAAGCGTGCTCTCGGGCGGACAGGAACATGGTCGACCTCCGGTGCGACGCACGTCGCCGGCCGAGCATAGTGGGCCGGTCCGGCGCCGCCAAGAGGCCCGCAGCCCGCGTCGCCTGAGCCCCTTCGCCTATGCTGTGGTGTTACCCGAGGAGCCCCACCCCATGACCCCTGCGCACGAATCCGACGACGACAGCGTGGCCGCCGCTGCCATCGTCGACGGCGCATAGGATTTTCAACCTTGTACTCAAGCTATGTCGGAGCTAAGACGCGCTCGAGCAGCCGTGCCCAGCTGATTCGGTGCGGCCGGGCCTGAACCGTCTGGGCCTCGCATCCGGCTGCGTCTGCCGCCTCGGTGGCGGTCTGTGCCGGCGCGGGTGGCCCCTGTGTGCGGCACCCTCTGAAATTCTGCCGCCCCCGCTCGCCGCGGCCCAGGCGGCCCAACGGCACCGCCACGACCTGCATTTCGGCGTAAACCTCCCCGACTGAGGTGCAGCATCCCCCACTTGGGGGTATGGTGCGAGGTTCCGCAGCAGCCACTCGTTGTGGCGGTGGCACTCTTCGGGCACTTCATCACGAGCTGCGGTCAGTGCCGCATCACGCTGGAGATGGGCGCCGAGCAGGCGGGGTGGGACAAGCGGCCCGAGAGTCTGTTCGAGCTGGTGGCGGCGAACCTGGGCGATCGAACGGTTCGCCGCCTACGCGACCGGCTTCGGCTTCGGGGCGACGTACCGCACGCCGTCGATCCCGGCGAAATACGAGTCCTGCGTCCACAACACAGCGCCGTGGCGGCGCGCGGTCGCGAGCATCACCGAATCGGCGAGCGGCAGCTTGTGCGCGAGGCCGAGGTGTGCGGCGCTCAGCGCGATGTCGGCATCGAGCGCCACGACGCTGCCCTGCCGCATGTGCGCCACCGCCTGCAGCGCGGCGTTGTCGCCGCGCTGTTGCAGCACGCGCTTGAACACTTCGAGCAGGCTGATCGTCGGCACGATCAGCCGCTGGGTGTCGATGATCGCCTTGGCGAAGAAGCCGGCGCTGGCGCCGTCGGCGAAGTACTCGAGCCAGCCCGACGAGTCGACGACGTTCAAGCCCGGTCCTTGTCGCGCGGCACACGGGTGTCGATGCCGCGCAGGAAGCCGCGCATCGCCTTCAGCTCGCGAACCGGGATGAACTCGGCGCGCCCTTCATGGGCGACGACTTCGATCTTCTGCCCGGGCTGCAGCCCCAGCGATTCGCGCACGTCCTTCGGGATGACGACCTGGAACTTCTCGGACACGGTCACGGTCGTCATACGTTTTCCTCATCGATCTGACTTCGGTAGATCGTAGAGGACCTGCACGGGCCGGTCAATCCGTCTTGCTGCCGCGCGGCGCGAGCACCGGGGCCATGCCGCCGCCCGGCAGCGGCGAGCGGCCGTAGTCGTAGGGGTGCCAGTCCGGCGCGATCACCGGCACGACGGCGAAGTTGCCCGGCGGCGGCGGCGACGGCACGGTCCACTCCAGCGAGCGCGAGCCCCACGGGTTGGCGGGGGCCTTGGCGCCCTTCAACAGCCCCTCGATCCAGCTCCACAGCGTGATCACCGAGCCGACGAAGATCACCGCCGCGCCGATCGACATCAGCGTCTGCAGGCCGTGCACCTGCGGGAACTGGTCGTAGTCGAAGTAACGCCGCGGCATGCCGTAGAGGCCGGCGATCATCATCGGGAAGAACACCAAGTTGATGCCGGCGAAGGTGAAGATGAAGCCGGCCCAGCCGAGCTTTTCGCTGTACATGCGGCCGGTGATCTTCGGGTACAGGTAGTAGATCGAGCCGAAGATCGCGAAGGTGCCCGACACCGCCATCACGTAATGGAAGTGCCCGGGGATGAAGTAGGTGTCCGACAGGTTCAGGTCGAGCGAGGCCATCGCCAGCGGGATGCCGGTGAGGCCGCCGATCAGGAAGGTGAACTGCACCGCCAGCGCGTAGAGCATCGGCGTGCGAAAGCTGATCGAGCCGCGGTACAGGGTGCCGGTCAGGCTGATCATCAAGAGGCCCACCGGCACCGAGATCAGCAGCGTGGACACCATCTGGCCCAGGCGCAGCCAGTCGGGCATGCCGGCGGTGTACAGGTGGTGCACCCACACCTCGCCCGACAGCAGCAGCACGCCGCCGATGCCGCCGTAGACCGCGGCCTTGTAGTTGAACACGCGGTTGCGCGCGAAGGTGGCGGTGATGTCGAACACGATGCCGAGGAACGGCAGCAGGATCACGTAGACCGCCGGGTGCGAATAGAACCAGAACAGGTTCTGGTAGATCAGCACGTCGCCGCCGTTGGCCGGGTTGAAGAAGTGCGACCCGAGGTACTTGTCGAACGCCAGCATGGTCACCGCCACGCCGAGCACCGGCACGAAGATGAGCTGCACCACGAACGCCGCGGCGATCGACCACACGTACATGTTGAGCTGGTTCCAGCCGAGGCCCGGCGCGCGCAGGTAGACGATGGTGGTCAGGAAGTTCACGCCGCCGAGGATCGACGAGAAGCCGATCATCAGCACCGTGAAGGTGTACAGCGCCGTGTTGCCGCCGGTCTTCAGCGAATACGGCGGGTAGCCGGTCCACATGATGTCGGGCGGGTCGGGGATCACGAAGGTCAGCAGCGCCAGCACGATGCCGCCGTAGAACAGCCACACCGACAGCGCGTTGAGCCGCGGGAAGGCGACATCTTTCGCGCCGATCATCAGCGGCACGAGGTAGTTGGCCAGGAAGCCGGTCAGCGCCGGGATCTGGAAGCCCAGGATCATGGCCGCGCCGTGGAAGTACAGCCACACGTTGTAGGCGTTGGGGTCGGCGGTGAGGTCGGGGCCGGGGCTGTGCAGCTCGTAGCGCATCAGCATCGACATGATCCCGGCCACCGCAAACGCGGCGATCGAGCCGATCAGGTACAGCACGCCGACCCGCTTGTGGTCGGTGGTGAAGACCCATTCCTTCAGCGAGAACGTTGCCATGCCCTCAGCCTCCCGATGCGGTCTTGCCGGCAGCCAGCTTGCGCGACTCGTCGCCGTACCAGGCGCTGAACTGCTCGGGCGGCAGCACGATCACCTTGCCGGTCATCTTCGAATGCATCATTCCGCAGAACTCCGCGCAGGTGGTCACGTATTCGCCCGGCGTGCGCGGGTAGAACCACAGGTAGGTCACGCGCCCGGGCATCGAGTCTTCCTTGACCCGGAAGTCGGGCAGGTAGAACGAGTGCACGACATCGATGCTGGTCATGCGCAGCATGATCGGTTTGCCGGCGGGCACGCGCAGCTCGTTGGTCGCCTTCACGCCGTTGGGGTAGGTGAAGTCCCAGCGCCACATCGCCGAATCGAGCTTGATCTCCAGGCGGTCGGCCGGCACGTCGCGGTAGATGTTCCACACGTTCCAGGTCTTGGCGGCGAGGTAGAAGTCGTCGGCCATGAAGGCGAACATCGGGATCACGGCCCAGCCGACCGCGGCGGTTCGCGACAGGCGCGGCGCGGTGCCCTGCTCGTCGGGCGAGCGGCGGCGGTAGCGCCACATGAACCATGCGCCGATGCCGGCGAACACCACGAAGATGATGCCCACGTCGATCAGGTACTCGCGCCACAGCGCGTCCCACGCGCGCGCCGGGTTCTTGATTTCGGCGGCCGCTGCCAGCGGCAGCGCCACCAGCGCGAGCCCGCCCGCGAGCGCCCGGCGCAGTCTATGCATGCGAGATTCCTCCTGCCTTGCGGGCGCCCCTGCGGAACACCGCGAACCCGGCGATCACCGCCGCGAAGCCGAGCGTGAGCGAGCCCGCGGCCACGAACAGCGGCGCATTGAGCACGTAGCGCCCTTCCTTGTAGCTGTAGCTGAAGCAGATGCCCGCCGCGATGTCGATGATCCGGCTGCTGGCGCCGATGCGCATCCAGTCGCTCTCGATCAGCGCCAGGTCGATGTCGCGCGGGCCGATCGTCCAGCTCGACAGGTAGCGCGCCACCCGGCCCTCGGGGGTCAGCACGATCAGCACGTTGGGGTGCACGAACAGCCGGTCGCGCACCGACCAGAAGTACTTGTAGCCCACCTTGTCGGCGATGCGCTGGATGTCGCCGTCGTCGGCGAACAGCGCGAAGCGCCATCCCTGCGGCGCCACGCCGGGCCCGAGCTGCTGCACGAACTTGCGCACGTTGGCCGCGCTGTCCTTGCGGTCGAACGAGACCGTGAGCACGCGGTAGTCCTCGCCGGCGCGAAACCGCGTGGCGCCGGCGATCGCCTCGGCCAGCCGGCGGTTGACCATCGGGCAGGCGCCGTCGCAGCTGTAGTAGGAGAACAGCAGCAGCAGCGGCTTGCCGTAGAGCTCGTCGAGCCGGAAGGTGCGGCCGTCCTCGCCGATGAGCCGCAGGTCGCCATCGATCGGCGTGCCGAGGAAGCGCGCCTCGTCGATCTCGAGCTGCGCCGGGTCGAGGTGCGAGGGCGTGGGCGCGCGCACCGCCTGCGCGCGCGCCGGCGCCGCGGCCGCCACGGCCAGCGCCAGGGCTACCAGTAGTAGAGCTGCGTGACGACGAACAGCCATACCACGTCCACGAAGTGCCAGTAGATTCCGGCGGCGGCCACGAAATACGGGTTGGTCCGCCCGGCCAGCGCCGGCAGCAGCACCGCCGCGAAGATGCCGAGCCCGACCAGCACGTGGGCGGCGTGGAAGCCGGTGATCGAGAAGAACGCCGTGCTGTACACGTTGGCGCCGAAGCCGAAGCCCTGGCCCATCAGGTACTTCCACTCGTAGCCCGACAGCGCGACGAACGCCGCGCCGAGCAGCATCGTCACCAGCAGCCAGCGGCGGAAGCCATCGTAAGCGCGGGCCTCGTAGGCGGATTCGGCGGCGTGGTAGGTGAAGCTCGAGGCGATCAGCAGCACGGTCATCACCGCCGGGATCACCTTGGGCATCGCCACCGAGCCGGCCGGCGGCCAGGCCGGTGCGGTCAGGCGCATCAGCCAGTAAGCGGCGAAGAAGCCCACGAAGATCAGCGCCTCGGCCAGGATGAACCAGCCCATCGCCGGCAGGATCAGCCCCTCGCCGTGGCCACCCAGCGCCTCGCGGGTCCAGCCGGCGATGCCCCACACGGTGACCGGCACACCGACCCCGAGGCACAACGCCGCGGCGAGCGACTGCTGATACACGAAGTGCAGCGTGAACGGTAGCGGAATCAGCAGCAGCACGCCGAGCGCGCACACCAGCGGCCACGGGCTCGTTTCCCAGTGCGCGCCGTGTGCGGCGGAATGCGCCGGCAGCGCCTCGTCGGGCGCCAGCTCGGCGGCGCTGACCACATGACCCATGTCTGCCTCGGTTCGCGACCAGCCGCGAATCGACGCAGGATGGTCAAGCCGGCCTTCGCGCTCAATGCGAAGGCGCGACAACGGTGACGCAGGTCACCGTGACCGAGGGTATGTCCGGGGGGCGGGCGCCACGAAGTCGCCGGCCTGAAGGCCGGCGATCGCCTCCAGCTCGCCGCGGTCGCGGATCTGCAGTTGCCGCTGCGCGGTGTGCAGCAGCCCGCGCTGCTGCAGCGAGGTGAACAGCCGGCACACCGTTTCCTTGGCCAGCCCGAGGTAGTTGGCGATGTCCTCGCGCGGCATCGGCAGGCGAAACTCCGTGGCCGAGAAGCCGCGCTGCTCGAAGCGCGCCGACAGGTTCACCAGAAAGCCGGCCAGCCGCTCCTCGGCCGTCATCCGGCAGTGCAGCACCTGCTGCAGCAGGTCGTGGCGGATCTGGCCGCTCATCACGCGCAGCAACTGGCGCTGCAGGCTGTGCACGGCCATGCCCAGCTCCTCGAGCTTGTCGAAGGGCACCTCGCACAGGCTCGACGCCTCCAGCGCACAGGCGTCGTACTGGTAGCTGCCGGCGCCCACCGCATCGAGCGCGATCAGCTCGCCGGGGAAGTGAAAGCCCGTGACCTGCACGCGCTTGCGGCCGATCGCCAGCGTGGTCTTGACCGAGCCCGACTTCACCGCGAACACGCTGTGCAGCCGCTCGCCGCGGCGAAACAGCGGCTCGCCGCGCGCCACCATGCGGCGGCGCTTGATCACCCGCTCGAGCAGATCGAGGTCGGCCGGCCCCACGCCGACCGGCAGGCACAACGCGAACAGGCTGCATTGCCGGCACGCCACCTGCTCGCCATGCAACTCGCGCGGCGCCGCGGCGCCCGCGCAGCCCGGCATGCCCGCACACGCCGGCAGCGCACGGTGGCCCGCCGCACGGCCGGCGATGCGAAATACCCGGGCACTGCCGCTGTCGTCGAGAGCCACGCTACCGCCTAACCTTCGTGTCGAGACGGGCAGCCAGCCTAGCGTCGCGCGGCCGGCCGCCGCGCTGACGCAAGTCAAGCAAGCGCCACGCGCCCCTGCGGGAAAGCACGGGTGTTCGCCCGATGCCCGGCGCCGCGGGCCGGCCGCCGGCGACGCAGCGCGCCCCCGTGGTCGAGATGCCCGCGCGCTACACCTGCCGCCACGGCAGGCCGTGCTTGCGCCAGCCGCCGAGATTGCCGCGGTGGTGCTCGGCGTCGAGCTCGCCTTCGAAGCCTTCGAGCACGTTGCTCACGTGGGGTGAAGCAGTGTTTCTCCAGCTCCTGGCCGGCATCGAGCGAGCGCTTGCCGCTGCGGCGGATCAGGATCACCGGGCGGTCCTTGCGGCCGGCCATGCGCAGCACCTCGTCGGCGAAATGCGGGTTCACCTCGAAATCGGGCGCGGTGTTCCACTCGATGTTGATCGCATCCATCGGGTGGCCGACATAGAAGAACTCGACCTCGGTGCGGCAGTCGATCAACAGCGTGTTGGGGCTCTTTTGCAGAGTCTCGAAAGCCTCTTTCGGGTGCAGGTGTTCCATCGCGATTCCTCCCATCGATTCGGCGCCACCATGCCGCGGCGCGCGGCCGATGGCCATGCGCCGGCTTGCGGCCCGTCAAGACGCCCCGAACAAGAACCGCGTGCCGGTCGACGAGCGGATGAAGCGCTCGGGCATCTCCTGGGGCACCATCGAGATGAAGGCCCCGCCCGAGCAGTGCATCGGGATCAGCACGTCGGGGTTCAGCGCCTTCAGCTCGGCAAGCGTCTGGCGCTGGTAGTCGAGCGCGTGCGGCGCGAGGTGGAAGCCGCCGAGCACCGCATGCACCTTGTCCACGCCCGAGACCTTCATCGCCGCGCGCACCGAGTTCACGATGCCGCGGTGGCCGCACGAGGTCATCACCACCAGGCCGCGGCCCTTCACATGGTAGGCGGTGGCCTGCTCATGCTCGAAATCATCGGGCGCCATCGTGATGCTGCGCGCGCATAGCAGTTTCAAACACCATCAGCAGGAGAAAGTTCCTGTGCCAGCACGGTTGCAGGCCGGGTCTGCAGAGGCGGTGAACGACGGAGGCGGTGAACGAGAGGCGGTGAACGACGCGAAGGTGAGCTTGTCGGCGGGCGTGGCTGTCGAGTCGGCGGCTCTGCGACCGTTCACATGCCGCGGTCTTGGCCTTGATCTCGGGGTTGACCCTGATGCGAGCCATGTCGCGCCGATATGGCTCGCGGCGCCACCCCGGCGGCAGCGCGGCAGTGCAGCCTTGTGCGAGGTGCTTCCGACTGCCAGCGCGGCCCAGGCGGCTTCAGTCTTGCCCCGCCTCGCGCGCCCGGCCCTTGGGCGGAGGCTGCGGATCCAGCCCCAGGTGGGTGGGGATCTTCTCGATCACCGGCCGCTCGAGAATGGCCGCGATGATCTTCAGTTCGCCGCCGCCGCAGTTGGGGCAGTGCTGCATGTCGATGTCGAAAGCACAGCTTCAGAGAAGACTAACTTGTACTCAAGTTATGTCGGAGCTTAGACGCGCTTGAGCAGCCGCGCCCAGCTGATTCGGTGCGGCCGGGCCTGAACCGTCTGGGCCTCGCATCCGGCTGCGTCTGCCGCCTCGGTGGCGGTCTGTGCCGGCGCGGGTGGCCCCTGTGGCACCACCCTCGCCCGCAGCTTCGCGTTGGGTGCCAGTACGCCATGAAAACGGATCAGGTGCAGTCTTGGCCGCGGCACCAGCGCGGCCAGCCGCTGCATGAACTCCAGCGGGCTCATCACCAGGTGCGTGGTGCCGTCGCGCCACGGTGTCTTGAGCTTGAGCTCCACCTGCCCGGCGGCGTTGAGCTGCACCCGTTCGTCCGACAGCGCCGGGCGGGTGATGTAGCGGCACAGCTGTTCCAGACGCTTGCGCTCGCGTGCTTCGACTCGAACCGCGGCGTGCAGGCTGAAGCCGTCAACATCGGCACACAGCGGCTGGCGGGCGGTGGCCTCGCGCGGCATCGCGCCCCTGAGTGTCAGCACCTTCTGCCCGGCGCGGGGGCCGAAGGCGATGCGATACGTGACGGCAGCACGATGCTGCGCGCGAGCGCGGGGAAGGTGGCGGCGACATGGTTGATCGCCGCGTCGATGGCGGCCACGCTCATGTAGGGCATGCAAAGCTCCCCGGTTGCGCTGGACGAGCTGGCCGCCGCGCTATTTGCGCTATTTGATGCGGCTGTCGGCGGCGCTCAGCTGGCGCACGCGTGCGAGCCAGGCGTCGAACTCCAGCGTGTCTCCGGCCTTGGCAGCGCGCTCGGCCATCGGCGCGTCGACCTTCACTTCGTAGCCGGCGGCGCGCAGCTTGCTGATCTCGGCGTCGTCGAGCAGGCCCTCGATCGCGAACGGCCGTGCCGCCTTGCCCGGCTTGCGCCGTGCGGTGGCCGCGAACAGATCCATGCCGTGCACCTGCAGGCGGCGCAGGTCGGTGCTGCGGCGTGCGGAGACGGTGACGAAGAAGCGGGACTGGCCGGTATCGTGCACGTTCGCCCTCCCGTGGCAGGCCGCGATGGTGCGGCGCCGCGGGCGCGAGGGCAAGGGGCGGCGCCGGGCCGCGCCCCTCGCAGGGATGACGCGGCCGTCAGGACGTCAGGCCGTCGGCTCTACTTCGCAGCGCAGTTGATCGTCCACTTCACGCCGAACTTGTCGGCGAAGCTGCCGAAGTAGGCGCCCCAGAACATGTCCTGCATCGGCATCTCGACCTTGCCGCCGGCCGACAGCGCCTTGAACAGGCGGTCGGCCTCGGCGCGCGTGTCGGGCTCGATGTTGATCTGCACGTTGTTGCCGGCCACGCATTTGTGGCCCATCGATTCGGAGACGTCGCTGCCCATCAGCGGGTGGCCGCCGGTGATCGGCAGCTCGACGTGCATCACGAGGTTGCGGTCGGCATCGGGCATCGGCGGCTGGCCCGGCTGCGCCGGCATGTCGCCATAGCGGTGGATGGGGCCGTTGAACTCGGTGCCGAAGACGCCCTTGTAGAAGGTGAACGCACTTCGGCGCTGCGCGGGAAGTTGAGGTACGTGCTGACGCGGGCCATGACGGGCCTCCTGTGGGTGCGTGGGTGCGTGGGTGCGTGGGTGCGTGGGTGTGGGTCGAGGAGCCGGTCACTTGTACCGTGGCGCAGCGCGAAGCGCCAGCCGCCGCGGTGCACGCCCCTACCAGCCGAGCGGTGCGGCCCAGCCCGTGTAGCGCTTGGGCAGCGCGGCCGCGCAGCCGCGGCACCTGACTCGCCGCCGCCCGCCCCCGCGAAAACCCGCAGCCCGACGGCACCCGGGGCACGCCACTTGCGTGTAGCCTTGCATACAAGATTGGCATGTCAGTTTTGCACTCCAAACGTGCGCGGCGCGTGGCCGCCGCACCAGCGAGGCGCCCACGCGTCCGAGACACGAAGTTCATGGCACAAGCACGGGGCACGCATGCGAGCCCGGACGAGATCGCCCGCCGCATCGTCGACGCCATCCTCGCCGGCAGCCTGGCGCCGGGGCAGCGCCTGGGCGAGCAGTCGCTGGCCGATCTCTTCGGCGTCAGCCGCACGCTGGTGCGCGAGGCGCTGGCGCGGCTGTCGGCGCGCGGCATGGTGGAAGTCAATGCGCGCCGCGGCTGGTTCGTCGTGCAGCCCTCGCGCGAACAGGCCGAGGAGGCTTTCCGCGCCCGCGTCGCCATCGAGACCGGCCTCCTGCACGCGTTCGACGCACCGCCGCCGCGCGCCGCCATCAAGCGCCTGAAACAGCACGTCAGCGCCGAGCGTGCGGCGGTGCGCGCCGGCGAGCCGGGGCCGCGCAGCTGGCTGCTCGGCGACTTCCACGTCTGCCTGGCCGATTGCCTGGGCAGCCCGGTGCTGGCCGACATCCTGCGCGACCTCACCGCGCGCACCACGCTCATCGCCACGCTCTTCCAATCCAACCACGACGCCGCACAGTCGTGCGCCGAGCACGCCGAGATCGTTGCCGCGCTCGAGGCAGGCGCGCTGCCCGAAGCGCGCCGCCTGGTGCGCGCGCACATCGAGTCGGTGGCGCGCCACCTCGGCGCGCGCAACGCGGCGCCCGAATCGATCAACCAGTTGCGGCGCGCGCTCGAAGCACCGGGCACCGCCCTTGCGGCTGCCCCAGGCAACGCGGCCGCCCGTGGCCTGTTCACGCGCTTGATGTCCTCACCGTCCCCCGCACCCTCACCCTCACCCACCACACAACGCGCCGCACCACGGCGCCGCCCGGAGAAGACCGCATGAAGAACCTTTCATACCCCTCCCGCCGCCTCGCAGCGCTTGCCGTCCTGGCCGCCGCCGCAGCAGGCACCTGGCTCGCCCCGCAGGCCGCGCAGGCCCAGACCGCGCTCGACGACGTGATGGCGCGCAAGCTCATCCGCATCGCCATTCCCACCGACTTCCCGCCCTACGGCTTCGTCGGCACCGACCTCAAGCCGCAGGGGCTGGACATCGACATGGCCAACTACATCGGCGCCAAGCTCGGCGTGCCGGTGGAGCTGGTGCCAGTGACCAGCGCCAACCGCATCCCTTACCTGCAGACGAAGAAGGCCGACCTCGTGATCTCCACACTCGGCAAGAACGCCGAGCGCGAGAAGGTGATCGACTTCACCGCCGCCTATTCGCCGTTCTTCCAGGCCGTGTTCGCGAACAAGTCGCTGCCGATCAAGGGCGCGGGCGACCTCGCCGGCAAGACGGTGGGCGTGACGCGCGGCGCCATCGAAGACCTCGAGCTCACGAAGATCGCGCCGAGCACGGCCGACATCAAGCGCTTCGAGGACAACAACGCCACCGTGGCGGCGTTCGTGTCGGGCCAGGTGCAGGTCATCGCCACCGGCGCCTCGGTGGCCGGCAACATGATGAGCCGCAATCCGAACCTCGGCGCCGAGTACAAGTTCGTGCTCAAGGATTCGCCCAACTTCATCGGCCTGAACAAGGGCGAAGACAAGCTGCGCCTGAAGGTCAACGAGATCATCGCCGCGGCCAAGGCGAGCGGCGACCTCGACAAGATGGCGCAGAAGTGGCTCGGCCGCCCGGCCGGTGACCTGCCGAACTGAGCGCAGCGCGCGAAAGACGCGGCGTGATCACGCTCGACTTCGGTGCCGTGCTGGCCGAGTGGCCGCAGCTCGCGCGCGGCGCCGCCTTCACGGTGGGGCTCACCGCGGCGTCGGCGGTGCTCGGCGTGGCGCTCGGTGTGGCCTGCGGCTGGGCGCGCGCCTTCGGGCCGGCGACGCTGAAGGCGGTGGTCGGCGCCTACGTCGAGCTGATCCGCAACACGCCCTTCATCGTGCAGCTGTTCTTCGTGTTCTTCGGGCTGCCGAGCCTGGGCGTGAAGCTCACGCCCGAGCTGGCCTCGGTGATCGCGATGGTCATCAACCTCGGCGCCTACGCGGCCGAGATCGCGCGCGCCGGCATCGAGGGCACGCCGCGCGGGCAGTTCGAAGCGGCGCGGAGCCTCGCGCTCACCGAGCGCCAGGTGTTCCTGCGCGTCGTGCTGCCGCCGGCGCTGGCGCGCGTGTGGCCAGCGATGTCGAGCCAGATCATCATCGTCATGCTCGGCTCTGCCGTGTGCGGGCAGATCGCGGCACAGGAGCTGAGCTACTACGCCAACCTGATCCAGAGCCGCAACTTCCGCGCCTTCGAGGCGTTCATCGTCGCCACGGCCATCTACCTCGGCCTAGCGGTGGCGCTGCGGCACGTGCTGAACTGGCTCGGGCCGAAGCTCATCTTCGGCCGCGTGCCGCAGGCGGGAAGGTAGGGCCGCGCGATGGTCGAGTTCGGCCTGTGGGACATCCTGCGCAACCTGCTGCTGGCGGGGCGCTGGACGGTGGCGCTGTCGCTCATCGCGTTTGCCGGTGGCGGGCTGCTCGGGCTGGCGTTGCTACTGGCGCGCCTGGCGCGGCTGCCCGGCGCGGTGCGCGGCGTGGCGCTGTACGTGCAGCTCTTCCAGGGCACGCCGCTCCTGATGCAGCTCTTCCTCGCCTACTTCGGGCTCGCGCTGCTGGGCTGGCAGGTTTCGGCATGGCTCGCCGCGGGCGTGGCGCTGACGCTGTACGCGAGCGCCTTCCTCACCGAGATCTGGCGCGGCTGCGTCGACGCCGTGCCCAAGGGCCAATGGGAAGCGGCCGACAGCCTGGCGCTCTCGTTTCCCGAGAAGATGCGCCACGTCATCGGGCCGCAGGCGCTGCGCGTCGCCATCGCGCCCACCGTCGGTTTCCTGGTGCAGGTGATCAAGGGCACCGCGCTCGCCTCGGTGATCGGCTTCATCGAGCTCACCAAGGCCGGCACGATGATCAGCAACGCCACCTTCCGGCCCTTCACCGTCTACGCCTGCGTGGCGCTGATGTACTTCGCGCTGTGCTGGCCGGTCTCGGCCTGGAGCCGGCAACTCGAAAGGAAGCTGCGTGAACGCCACGGCTGAAGTGCAAGAACCCATCGTCAAGGTTGGCGCGCTGCGCAAGCGCTTCGGCGACAACGAGGTGCTCAAGGGCATCGACCTCGACGTGCAGCGCGGCGAGGTGATCGCGATCATCGGCAAGAGCGGCTCGGGCAAGAGCACGCTGCTGCGCTGCATCAACGGGCTCGAGGCCTTCCAGGCGGGTGCATTGCAGGTCGACGGCCAGCCGCTGAAGCACGGCGACGCCAAGGCGATGCGCGTGCTGCGCCAGCACGTGGGCATGATCTTCCAGAGCTTCAACCTCTTCCCGCACCTGACCGTGGGCCGCAACGTGATGCTCGCTCCCACGCTGGTAAAGCAGCGCAGCAAGGCCGACGCTGAGGCGAAGGCGCGCGCACTGCTGGCGCGCGTGGGGCTGGCGGAGAAGTTCGACGCCTGGCCCGACGAGCTCTCCGGCGGCCAGCAGCAGCGCGTGGCCATCGCGCGGGCGCTGGCCATGGAGCCGGCGGTGCTGCTGTGCGACGAGATCACCTCGGCGCTCGACCCCGAGCTCGTGGGCGAGGTGCTGAAGGTCGTAGAGAGCCTTGCCGAAGACGGCATGACGCTGCTCATGGTGACGCACGAGATGGGCTTTGCGAAGAAGGTGGCCGACCGCATCGTCTTCATGCACGCCGGGCGCATCCACGAGATGGGCCCGCCGGCGGAGCTGTTCGGCGCGCCGCGCACGCCGGAACTGCGCCAGTTCCTCGCCGCCCTGCACTGACCGCGCCGGGCGCTCGCCCGCATTCGCCCGCCCGCATCGCCCATGCGGCCCGCACTGGCCCGCATTGGCGAGCCCCACTGCGGGGCGCAAAATCGCCGCCTCGGCGCCTGCACCGCCCGGGGCGCGCCCGTCACCTACCGTTACAGCGCGCGTCCCCGCGGCACGCGGCCCGGCCCGTCTTAGACTGAGCCATGAACCGCAGCAAGAAGCCCGACCCCTGGGCGCACACCACCTTGCCGGGCGAGTTGCAGCCCAGTGGCCCCACGCCCGGCTCGAACGAGCTGGAGCGCTTCGTGCACGCGCAGGACCCGGCCTGGGAGCACGTGGTCGAGGAGTTGGAAGACGGTGCGAAGCGCACGCACTGGATGTGGTTCATCGGTTCATCTTTCCGCAGCTGCGCGGCCTCGGGCGCAGCGACCTGGCGCGCCGCTTCGGCATCGCCTCGCTCAGCGAAGCCGAGGCCTATGTGGCGCACCCGCTGCTCGGGGCGCGGCTGCGGCAATGCTGCGAGATCCTGGAAAGGCTGCAGGGGCGCACGGCGCTGGCCATCTTCGGCAGCGTCGACGAGCTGAAGCTGCGTTCCTGCCTGACCCTCTTCGAGCGCGCCGCGCCCGACGAGCGGCGTTGAGCTGCACCCGTTCGTCCGACAGCGCCGGGCGGGTGATGTAGCGGCACAGCTGTTCCAGACGCTTGCGCTCGCGTGCTTCGACCCGCACCGCGGCGTGCAGGCTGAAGCCGTCGATGTCGGCGCACAGGCGCTGGCGAGCCGTGGCCTCGCGTGGCATTGCGCCCCTCAGGGTCAGTACCTTCTGGCCGGCGCGGGGTCCGAACGCGATCCGATACGTGACGGCCGCGGCCTGCAGCGGCCGCAGCGTGCGCGCCGCCTCGCCGTCGGCATCCGGCTCGGCCAGATAGGTCTGGCCCATGTCCTGGACCAGCACGCCGCGGCGGGTGAGCATCCTCATCAGACGGGCGATGAGCGTCTGCAGCAGCGCATGCACTTGGTCGGCCCGGCTGCACCGACCCGGCACGCCGCTGGCGATCGAGACCGTTCCGGTCCCGCAGCCGGGTGCCGGCGAGCTGCTGCTCGAAGTGGCCGCCTGCGGCCTGTGCGGCACCGACATCCACCTCGCGGTCGACGGCGACATCCCGGTCGCGCGAACGCCGATCACGCTCGGCCACGAGGCCGCGGGAACGATCGTGCAGCTCGGTGCCGGCGTGGCGAGCTTCGCGGTCGGCCAGCGCGTCGCGCTCTTTCCGTCGCCGATCTGCGGCCAGTGCCGCTTCTGCCGCGCCGGACGCGAGTCGCTGTGCGAGGCCACGCAGGCCTACGGCATGTCGCACGACGGCGCGCTTGCGCGCTACATCGTCGCGCTGGCCGCGGGCGCCATCGCGATCCCCGACGCGGTGGACTTCGCGACCGCGCGGCGATCATCACCGACGGCGTGTCGACGCCGCTGCTGCACGCGCTGCGCTCGCGTGCGCGCGCTGCGCGCCGGCGAGGCGGTTGCGGTCGTCGGCTGCGGCGGCCTGGGCGCGCACGCGATCCTGCTGGCGCGGATGATGGGCGCCGGCTTCATCGCCGCGATCGACACCCAGCCGCAGGCGCGCGCGTGCGCTCGACTTCGGCGCCGACCTCGCGATCGATCCCGCCGAGCAGCCCAACCCGGGCGTGCGATCCGCGCGGCGCTCGGCCGCGGCGTCGACCTCGCGCTCGAGTTCGTCGGCCGCCCTGAAACGGTGGAGGCGACGCTGCGCTGCCTCGACACCGGAGGGCGCGCGGTGCTGGTCGGCGTCGGGCCGGCGCGCCCGGCGCTGCCGCCGCTGCTCGCCTTCGTCGGCCGCGAGCATTCGGTGATCGGCTCGTTCGGCATGGACAAGCGTGACATCGCCGACCTGCTGCAGCTCGTCGCACGCGGCCGGCTCGACCTGTCGCGTTCGGTGACACGCAGCTTCGCGCTCGCTGAGGTCAACGAGGCGCTCGGCCAGCTCGCGAAGAAGGATACCGGCGTCGTGCGGCTCGTCGTCGAGCTGAGCCGCTGAGGGCGCCGCGGACCGGCAGCATTGCCGCGCCGGGCTATCCTGTGCGCGTTGCCCCTGCCACCGGAGTCCCACATGAGCACACCCTTCACCGCCGCCGTCGTGCAGGCCGCCGCGGTCGCGTTCGACCGCGAGCGCACGCTGGACAAGCTGCGCGAGCTGGCCGCCGACGCCGCGCGCCGCGAGGCGCGACTGGTCGTCTTCCCCGAGGCGTTCGTGTCCGCCTACCCGAAAGGGCTCGACTTCGGCGCGCGGGTGGGCATGCGAACGCGCGAAGGACGCGAGGACTTCCGGCGCTACTTCGATTCGGCGGTCGACGTGCCCGGCCCCGCGGTCGACTTCCTGGCACGCGTAGCGCGCGAGCAGCGCATCCATCTGGTGGTCGGTGTGATCGAGCGCGAGATCGGCACGCTGTACTGCACCGTGCTGTTCTTCGCCCCCGACGGCCGCTACCTCGGCAAGCACCGCAAGCTGATGCCGACGGCGATGGAACGGCTGGTGTGGGGCTTCGGCGACGGCTCGACGCTGCCGGTGTTCGACACGCCGCTCGGGCGCCTGGGCGCGGTGGTCTGCTGGGAGAACTACATGCCGCTGCTGCGCACGGCGATGTACGCGAAGAATATCCAGCTGTACTGCGCGCCGACCGCCGACGGACGCAAGACCTGGGTGCCGACGATGCAGCACGTGGCCCTCGAGGGGCGCTGCTTCGTCTTCTCGTGCAACCAGTTCACGCGCCGGCGCGACTTCCCGGCCGACTACCGCGCGATCCAGGGCGACGATCCGGACACGGTGATCTCCGAAGGCGGCAGCTGCATCGTCAGCCCGCTCGGCGAGTTGCTCGCCGGGCCGAACTACGACGGCGAATGCGTGCTGACGGCGACGATCGACCCCGGCGAGATCGCACGCGGCAAGTACGACTTCGACGTCGTCGGCCACTACGCGCGGCCGGACGTGTTCCGCCTCACCGTCAACGAGCGGCCGCAGCCGCCGGTGGTGCTGGAGCGCGAATGAACGTTGCCGAGGCCGCTGCCCGGGCCGGCGGCGGGCTTCGTTTCCATGCCATGGCCAAGCCGGCTTCGTCGGCGTGCAACCTGGCGTGCAACTACTGCTACTACATCCACCGGCCGGGCGCGACGCCGGCGGGCCGCATGCGCAGCGATGTGCTCGAGGCCTACGTGCGTCAGGTGCTCGACGCGCAGCGCGGCGCACCCGAGGTGAGCTTCAGCTGGCAGGGCGGCGAGCCGACGCTCGCCGGGCTCGCGTTCTTCCGCGAGGCGGTCGCGCTGCAGCAGCGTCATCGCGGGCCGGGCTGCGTGGTCCACAACGCGCTGCAGACCAACGGCACGCTGATCGACGACGAATGGGCGGCGTTCCTCGCCGAGCACCGGTTCCTCGTCGGCCTGTCGATCGACGGGCCGGCGCACTTGCACGACCCGCTGCGCCGCGGCCGCGACGGACGCGCGAGCCACGCGCGCGTGATGCGCGCGCTGCACACGCTTCGGCACGCCGGAGCCGAGGTCAACGCGCTCACCGTGGTGCACGCGCGCAACTGGCGGCACGGGCGCGAGGTGTACCGGTTCCTGCGCCGCGAAGGCTTTCAGCACCTGCAGTTCATTCCGCTCGTCGAACGGCTGTGCGCCGACGGCTCGTTCGCACCACCGCCGCCGCTCGGCCGGCGCGCCTCGATTTCGCCGTGGACGCCGCCGCCCGCGGGTTACGGCGTCTTTCTCTGCGACGTCTTCGACGACTGGATCGAAGCCGACGTCGGGCGCGTCTTCGTGCAGGTGTTCGAGGAATACGCAGCGGCGCTCGCCGGCGTGCCGCCGAGCCTGTGCGTCTACTCCGCCGACTGCTCGACCACGCCGATCGTCGAGTCGAACGGCGACGTGTACTGCTGCGACCACTACGCCTACCCGGCGTGGCGCCTGGGCAACCTGGTCGACACGCCGATCGGCGAACTCCTCGGGTCGGATCGGCAGCTCGAGTTCGGCCGCACCAAGCGCGAGCCGCTCGCCGACGATTGCCGCGCCTGCCCGTTCCTCGCGGCGTGCGTGGGCGGCTGCCCGAAGCACCGCTTCGCGCCGTCGTCCGGCGATGCGGCGCTGTCGTATCTGTGCCCTTCGTACCGGTGGTACTTCGCCCACGCCACGCCGCGCCTGGCGCCGCTGGTGCGGCTGGCCGCGCTCAAGGCATCACCTCGACGTACTCGTAGACCTCGCAGTCGGTGACCTGCCGCCGCTGCGGCAGCGGCAGCCGTGCGAACCAGGCCTGCGGATCGTGACGGTCGACCTCGCGGCCGATGAAACGCAGCAGGCCGCAGATCGGCTCGACCACGCCGGCGCGGTAGCGCAGGTCGTTCTTCACGTAGCCGAGGTACAGGTTCTTCATGCAGTTGCCGCGACACCAGGCGTACGCCTCGCAGCCCCCGCACGGCATCGCCGCGGTGTGCTGCAGCGGGCTCGGCTTCAGCCAGTTGCCCTTGACTGGGGTGAGCCCGCACGGTCTCAAGCTGTGCTTCTTGCCTCAATCGCCATGGGTGCTGCCCTCCGGCGTGTGCCCTCCACTGCGGGGGCGCCTTCTGGTGCGTGTCTGCCGGTTCGATCGGGACGTGATCGGCGACTGCCTGACCGAGATCAACGTCACCAGCCCTACCTGCGCATGCGCGTGGCGCACGCCCTCGCGCACCTGGCCTCGAAAACATCATCCGCGCCTTCGCCGGCACGGTCGTCCTGATCTCGCTCGCTCTGGGTGCGGCGGCAAGTCCGCTCTACCAATCGAGCCACTGGCTGTGGCTGACGGCCTTCGTCGGCTTCAACCTGCTGCAAAGCTCGTTCACGCGGCTGTGCCCGCTGGAGACCGTGCTGCGCAAGCTCGGCGTGCGCAGCAGCGGCTCGGCCTGCGGCGCTTGAGGCCGGTGCGGCTCGACGCTGAGGCGCTACGCGAATCTGCCGGGTGAGGTGAAGCGTTCGCGTGCGCGATATGCAGCCCTGGGAGTTCGTACCTCGGCCCGCACGGTCCGATCCGCGTTGATCGTCGACGTGCGCGAGCCTGCGGGGCTCGCTGCTGCGCACGTCCGTGGGCTCGCTGCATGTGCCGCGCGGTGTTCTCGAGGGTGCGATCGGGGCTGCGGCGGACACCGCGCCCGAGCTGGCAAGCAAGGCCGCGGCTGCTCATGAGGATCGTCAGCGGACCGTCAAACGACGACCTGCAGGCACTGGCGGGGTTCGCAGGCAATGGATCCTCCCGATCGGACGGGCGAGGTGCCGCCAAGAATATAAGCAAAGACGCATGTAGGCGCGCCTTCGTCGGTCAGGACACTCCTGGCGACGGCGGCCGCGAGCGCATCGCCAGCAGCGGCCACGCGTAGGTGAAGGCCACCACGGCGGCACCGCAGGCGATCGCCAGCAGATTGCCCCAGTCGACCCAGTAGCCCATCGCGCCGAGTGACGAACCGACCAGCGAGGGCACGACCAGAAAGGCCGCCGCGCCGGCGATGGCACCCAGCAGCAGGCTGCCGGGCAGCGCCGCGCGCCAGTCGGCCTGTGCATGGCGCCAGGCCATCGCGGCGATGACCACCCAGATCGCGGCAGCGCCGGCCAGCAGCGGCCAGATGCCCAGCGCGATCTCCCAGACGATGTTCAGCACGAGCCAGATTTCGTACACGCGTGTCTCCTCGTTCAAACCCTGCCCTTGAGGACTGCGAGGTACGCGGGCTTGAGCATGCGCACCTTCATCAGCCAGGCGAAGAAGCTCTCCTGCAGCGGCTCGATCATCGGCAGCGAGGGCGTCAGCCGGCCTTCGTAGTCGAACTCGATCAGCATCGCCGAGCCTTCGCGGGTGATCAGCGGGCAGGAGGTGTAGCCGTCGAAGCGCTGGTCGAGGGCCCGACCGGCGATCAGCTGCACCAAGTGGTGCGCGACGACCGGCGCGCTCTTCTTCACCGTGGCCGCGGTCTTGCCGCGCGGCGTGCCGTTGACGTCGCCGATGCCGAACACGTTCGGGAAGCGGCGGTGCTGCAGCGTGTCCTTGTCCACCTCGAGCCAGCCGCCGGCCGCGAACGGCCCTTCCTTCCATGCCAGTTCGCTCGCCTTCACCGCGTCGGGCGCACGCATCGGCGGCACCACGTGCAGGAAGTCGTAGCCGCGCTCGACCTTCTCGCCCTCGGGCGTCACGAAGGTGGCGCGGCGGCCACCGATGTCGACCGCGGCGAGCTTGTGCGTGAACTCCACGTCGATGCCCAGTGTCTTCCAGCGCGCCAGCACGTTGTCGTTGACCACGGGCACACCGAACACGTTGCCGAGCGCGGACATGAATTGCACCCTGGCCCGGCCCAGCGTGCCGGCCTGCCGCAGCCGGTCGCGCAGCATGAAGGTCATCTTCAGCGGTGCGCCGGCGCACTTCAAAGGCGTTGCCGGCAACGTCATGATGGCCTCGCCGCCGCGCTGCGCGAACGCCTGCATCGCCGTCCAGGTCGCCTGCGCGGCCTGCGGGCCGGGATAGACGCAGGCCAGGCCGTTGCGGCCGATCGCCGCGATCTCCATTCCCGCGATCTGCGCGAAGTCGAGATGCAACCCGGTGGCCACCACCAGGTAGTCGTAGCGGATCCGCTGGCCGCCGGCGGTGGTCACGGTGTTGGCCGCAGGATCGAAGGCGGCGACCATGTCCTTCACCCACTCGACGCCTTCGGGTTGGAAGTCGGCATTGCGATCACGCACCTTGGACACCGGCCAGACGCCGCTGGCCACCAGCGTGTAGCCCGGCTGATAGTTGTGCTCCTCCTTGCGGTCGACGATGGTGATGCGCGCACCATCGAGCATCTTCGCCAGGCGGCTGGCCACCGCGATGCCGCCGAGACCGCTGCCCGCGATCACGATGTGCGCGCTGGTCTTGTAGGCGGCCGCGGCCGGAGCAGTTGGCAGCAGCGGTGCGAGCGCTGCGGTGCCGAGCAAGGCCCGGCGGGATGTCGAGTGCTTCATGGCATGCTTCCTCGTGGACTCCCGATGGTCGTGACGGCGTCCATCACTGTGCGGGTTGGTGGGGTGCTCGGCGTGATGTGGCTCAATCGTCGGCGCGGTGGGGCCACGCGTCGGCCACCCAGGTTGCACCGGCACCCGCTGCCGGTCGCGCGCGCGATCGCGGCCCTGCATCGGCGGGCAGGAGCGGCTGGCATGAACCGTCACCGTGCCGCCGCTCACTTGGCGAGCAGGGCGTCGATCGTCGCCACGTCGCCGGCCGCGAGGCGCCCCGCGGTCGCGGCGAGGCGCAGATTCGCCAGCAGCACCTCGTAGCGCGCGCGGGCGAGGTCGCGCCGAGTCTGGAACAGCTGGCTTTGCGCGTTGAGCACGTCGAGGTTGACGCGCACCCCGACGCGATAGCCGACCTGCGTGGCTTCGAGCGCAAGCTGGCTCGACACCTCGGCAGCTTCCAGCGCGCGCGCCTGCGCCGTGCCCGACTGCAGCGCCAGATAGGCCGTGCGCGCCGACTGCGCGGCCGCACGCCGGGCGCCGTCGAGGTCGTTGCGCGCGCGCTCCTCGAGCGCCAGCGTTTCCTTCACGCGGTTCTGGATCGAGTGCCCCGCGTACAGCGGGATCGAAAGCTGCACTCCGATCGCCGCCGAGCGCGCGGTTCCGGGCACCGAGCTTGCATTGCGGCTGCTGCCGACGCTGCCGACCAGGTCGATCGTCGGCAGGTGCGCGGCGCGCGCCTTGTCGGTCTCCAGCCGCGCGATGTCCAGGGCCAGGGCCGCCTTGCGCACGCTGGGATGCTGCGCCTCAGCTTCGGACGCCCAGCGCTGGGCGGCCCCGGCCGGCGGCTGCGGCAGCACGACTGGCGTGGCCAGCGGGCGGGGTTGCACCTGCGCGCGGCCGACCACCTGCTCGAGCGCCACCTGCTTGGTGCGCAGGTCGTTCTCGGCCGCGATCTCTTGCGCCGCGGCGAGGTCGAAGCGGGCCTGCGCCTCGCGGGTGTCGGTCACGGTCGTGGTGCCGAGCTCGAAGTTGCGCTTCGCTGCGGCCAGCTGTTCGGTGATGGCCTGCTTGCCGGCGCGCGCAGTGCGCAGGTTGTCCTCCGCCGCGAGCACGTCGAAGTAGGCCTGCGACAGGCGCAGGATCAGGTCCTGCTCGGCCAGCGCGAGACCGGCCACCGCTACCTCGAGCGACCGGCCGGCCTGGCCGATGGCGGCGTCGTTGGCGCGGTTGAACAGCGGCTGTCGCGCGCTGATGGCCAACGTGGTCGTGTTGAAACCTTCGCTGCCGCCGGCCGGGTTGAGCGGGCTGGCCGGGGCGTCGATCTGGTTGCGTGCAGCGTTTGCGGTCAGTGCTGCGGAGGGCCGCCGCAGCGCCAGGCTCTGCGCGGCGCGGTGCTGCGCTGCCTCGGCCTGGGCGCGGGCGGCCCGCACGACGGTGTCGTGTTCGCGCGCGGCGTCGTACAACGCCTGCAGGCTCTGCGCAGGCGCCGTCGTCGACACGATGGCGGCGGCGGCCACGACGATGAGTCGAAGGCTCGTCAGGGATCGGTCGTGCATGGGCAAGTCTCGTGATTCAAGGGCGCAGGCGATGCAACACCTCGCCGCCGGCGATGGCGAGCACATCGCCTTCGCCCAGCGCCTGCCACGGCTCGGCCGACAGCGGCACGCTCGCGACGACGGCAGCCTGCTGGCCGCCGGGCGCGATGCAAAGGTCCGATGCCTGGAGTCCGTCACAGCGGCGCTCGAGCAGGTGCAGGCCCGGCGGCGCGGGTATCGCGCTGCCCTCGTGCATGCGGCGGTCGGCATGGACATACAGCGCGTGCCCATCGGCGTAGAGGAAGTTGGCCGGTCCATGCCTGCGCAGATCGGCCGCGAAGTCGGCGACGATCGCGGCGCGGCGCGCGATCTCGCGTCCGTCCTCATCCGGCATGGCCCCGACCTGCAACCGCTCCAGCAAGGCACAGAAGGCGATCTCGGAATCGGTGTCGCCGATCGGCGTGAAGCGGCCGTGCAGCGACGACCGCGACAGCCCCGGCAGGTGGCCGTTGTGCGCGAAGACATGAGCGACGCCGCCCGCTTCGCGAACGAAGGGTTGGGTGTTGGCCAGGGTGACCTCGCCCAGCGTCGCGCGCCGGATGTGCGCCAGCGCCAATCCGGTGACAGGCCCCTCGGAGGCCAGCATGCGGGCCAACGCGCTGTCGGATGCCGGCCGCGCTTCGCGGAACAGCGCGACATCGGCTCCCTGGTAGGCCGCGAAACCCCAGCCGTCGCGCGCGCGGCCCGGCTTGTCGCTGCGCGCCGCCAGACCGGCCAGCGACGCGGTGACCCGGGTCGGACAGCGCATCGAAAGGGCCAGCAACTCGCACATGATGGACGGCGAGCCTAGCGACGGGGCGGCGACGGCTCAGCCACTTCGGTTGCAGACGCCGCTCGCGGCCGGCGCCAACATCCTCACGCCACAATCTGCCCCTGCCAGTCCGAGCCTCCTGCCATGGCCAAGAACAAGCACAAGCGCACGCTGATCGCTCTGGCCGTGCTCCTTGTCGTCGCCGCGATCGCCGGCATGGCTTGGCTGCGCTTCGGGCGCGCCGTCAGCGTGCCGGTCGCGCAGGCCGTGCAAGCCAGCGTGCCGCAGTCGGTGGTCGGCCCCGGCACCGTGCAGGCGCGCATTCCGGTGACGGTGGCGGCGCGCATCACGGCCGGCGTGCGCGAGGTGCATGCCGATGTCGGCGACACCGTCAAGCGCGGCCAGTCGCTGGCGCTGCTCGACGACCGCGACCTGGCGGCGCGCCGCGCTGTCGTGGGCGGCCAGCAGGCGGCGCTGGCGCGCAATCTCGACGCCGCGCGCGCCGCAACGGCCAAGGCCGAGGCCGAACTCGGGTTGGCACGCAGCAAGCAGCAGCGCGATGCGAAGTTGCTGGCGAGCGGCTTCGTATCCCAGGCCGTCGTCGACGCCTCGGACGCGGCGCTGCGAGCGGCCGCCGCCAACCTGGACAACCTGCGCGCGGCGCAGGCCGCGCGCGAGGCCGATCTGGCGACGCTCGGGCAGGAGGGGCGCTATTCGGAAGCGGTGCTGTCGTACAGCCGTATCGTGGCGCCGATGGACGGCATCATCATTGCGCGGCTGGCGGAGGTGGGCAACACGGCCACCCCCGGTGCGGCGCTGTTCCGCATGGTCGATCCGGCCTCGCTGTGGGTGGCGGCACGGATCGACGAATCGGTGCTGTCCCGTGTGCAGATCGGCCAGGCGGCCAGCATCCGGCTGCGCACCGGCGAGGTCATGCCCGGCAAGGTGGCGCGCATCGCCCGCCAGTCCGATGCCGCGACGCGCGAGATCGAGGTCGATGTCGCGTTCGACCGGGCGCCGGCGCATTTCGCGATCGACCAGGAGGCCGAGGTGTCGATCGCGGTCGGCGACGCCACAGGCATCGTGGTGCCGGCGAGCGCGCTGCTGCGCGACCGCGACGGGCGCCCCGGCGCACTGGTCGTGCATGACGGGCGTGCGCGCTTCCGTGCGCTGCGCACCGGCGCGTCCGACGGCGGGCGCGTGCTGGTGCTTTCGGGTCTGAGCGCCGGCGAGTCCGTCGTCGTGCAGCCGGACGGCGTGCGCGACGGGATGCGGGTGAGCCCGGCCGAAGCGCCGGCGCGTTGATCGACCCGGACCGGCCACGCGCATGGACCTCGCGCTGAAGGACATCCGGCGCCACGTCGGCAAGTTCGTCGCCACCATCGTCGGCGTGGCGATGCTGCTGGCCATCGTGCTGGTGATGAACGGCATCTACCAGGGCAACATCGCCGACGGCGTCTGGCTGATCGACCACACCGAGGCCGACCTGTGGGTGGTCGAGCGCGGCCGCGGCGGCCCGTTCAACGAGAGTTCGCGCATCCCGCTGGACAGCTACCGCAGCGTGGCCGCGACGCCGGGTGTGCGCAAGGCCAGTCCGCTGGTCATTTACGCGGCGCAGCGCGAGGTGGCCGGCCGCGAGCAGCAGTTCACCGTGATCGGCTTCGACGTCTTCGGCGGCCTCGGCGGGCCGCGCGGCATCGTGCGCGGCCGCGGCATCGAGGCGCCGCACTACGAAATCGTGGCCGACCACAAGCTCGGCCTCGCGCTCGGCGACCGCGTGGCGCTGGCCACGCACGAGTACACCGTGGTCGGCATCACGCAGGGCGCCGTCGATTCGGGCGGCAACCCGCTCGTCTATCTGTCGCTGCCCGATGCGCAGGAGGTGCAGTACCAGCAGGACAACCGCGCGCTGACCGCGGCACGTGCGGCCAGCCTGAAGCGGCTGGAGCGCGCCGGCTTCGCGGGCGATCAGGCCGAGCGGCTGCTGCCGCTGCTGAGCACCAGCGGCGACACCGTCAATGCGGTCCTGGTGCGCCTGACCCCAGGCGCCGACGGCGCGCAGGTGGCACAACACATCCGCGACTGGCTGTACTTCAACGTCTACACCACGGCCGACGAACGCAAGCTGATGCTCGAGGGGCGGCTGGCCAAGATGTCGGCGGTGCTGGGGCTGTTTCGTGCGCTGCTGGTGCTCGTCTCGATCGTCATCATCGCGCTCATCATCTACGTGCTGACGATCGAGAAGATCAAGTCGATCGCCACGCTGAAGCTCGTGGGCGCGCCCAACTGGGTCATCGTGCGCCTGATCCTGGAGCAGTCCCTGGCGCTGACACTGGCGAGCTTCGCCGTCGCCTACGGCCTGCGCGAGCTGATCGTGCCGGGCTTTCCGCGCACGCTGACCTTTCTGCCGCAGGAGACCACGGTCACCTTCGCGGTGATGCTGGCCGGCGGCGTGCTCGCCAGCCTGATGGCGATCTGGCATGCGCTGCGCACGCCGCCGCAATTGGCGCTGGGGGGTTGAATTGAAACCCCCGCGCTCGCATTCGCTCGCTGCCCCCCGAGGGGGCGCTCAGTGCCTTCGGGCGGCCGGACGGCACTGAGATGGCGATCCTTCAGGTGCAGGATGTCGGCAAGACCTTCGGCAGCGGCGAGCAGGCCGTGCAGGCGCTCAAGCCCTGTTCGTTCAGCGTGCAGGAGGGCGAGCTCGCCGCGCTGCTCGGCCCCAGCGGCTCGGGCAAGAGCACGCTGCTGCTGTCGATCAGCCTGATCCTCGAGCCCACGACGGGGCGCATCACGATCAACGGGCAGACGGTCTACGACAACGGCTGGACCGGCGTGGACGAGCGGGCCTTCCGGCGCCGCAACATCGGCTTCATCTTCCAGCAGCACAACCTGATCCCGTTCCTCACGGCGCAGGAGAACGTCGCGCTGATGATGCAGCTCAACGGGGCAGGCCGCCGCGAGGCGGGGCGGCGCGCGAAGGAACTGCTGGGCTACCTGGAGATCGCCCACCGCGCCGACTCGTTGCCGGCCAACCTCTCCGGCGGCGAGCAGCAGCGCGTGGCGATCGGCCGCGCGCTGGCCAACGAGCCGCCGCTGATCCTGGCCGACGAACCGACCGCAGCGCTGGACACCGAGCGCGGCACCAAGGTGATGGCGCTGCTGCGCAAGATCGCGCGCGAGCGGCGCTCGGCGGTGATCACCGTGACCCACGACCACCGCATGATCGCAGGCTTCGACACCGTGTACCACCTCGACGACGGGCGCCTGTCACGCATGGACCAGGCGCCCGCTCCTGGGTTGCACCAGATGGCCGCCGGTTAGGCGAGGTCGAAGCGGTCGAGGTTCATCACCTTGTCCCAGGCCGCCACGAAGTCGCGCACGAACTTCTCCTTCGCATCGTCCTGCCCGTAGACCTCCGCGATCGCGCGCAGCTGCGAGTTCGAGCCGAAAACCAGGTCGACACGGGTGGCAGTCCACCTGACCTTGCCGCTCTTGCGCTCGCGCACCTCGAACAGGCTCTTGTCGTCGCCCGCCGGCTTCCACTCGTTGCCCATGTCGAGCAGGTTGACGAAGAAGTCGTTGCTCAGCGCTCCGACGCGGTCGGTGAACACACCATGCTGGCTGCCGCCGTGGTTCGCGCCCAGCGCGCGCAGGCCGCCGACCAGCACCGTCATCTCCGGCGCGGTGAGCGTCAGCAGCTGCGCCTTGTCCACCAGGAAGTGCTCGGCGGCGATCTCCTCGAACTTGTCGCTGCGGTAGTTGCGAAAGCCGTCGGCGATGGGCTCGAGCGCGGCGAACGACGCCGCGTCGGTCTGCTCGGCCAAAGCGTCCATGCGCCCCGGCGTGAACGGCACGGTGATGCCGACGCCGGCGTTCTTGGCCGCCAGTTCGACCGCCGCGCAGCCGGCCAGCACGATCACATCGGCGAGCGACACCATCTTGCCACCCTGCGCTTCGGCGTTGAACGCCTTCCGGATGCCTTCTAGCTTGTCCAGCACCTTGGCCAGTTGCGCCGGCTGGTTGACTTCCCAGTCCTTCATCGGCGCGAGCCGGATGCGCGCGCCATTGGCGCCGCCGCGCTTGTCGGAGCCGCGGAAGCTCGACGCCGACGCCCAGGCGGTGGACACCAGCTCCGACACCGAAAGCCCCGACGCCAGCACCTTGGCTTTCAGCGCTGCCACGTCCTTGTCATCGGCCAGCTTGTGATCGACCGCGGGGATCGGGTCCTGCCAGATCAGGTCTTCCTTCGGCACCTCCGCGCCGAGGTAGCGCGCCTTCGGTCCCATGTCGCGGTGCGTCAGCTTGAACCAGGCGCGCGCGAACGCGTCGGCGAACTCCTGCGGGTTCTGGTGGAAGTGGCGCGCGATCTTCTCGTACTCGGGGTCGTAGCGCATCGCGATGTCGGCGTCGGTCATGATGATCGGCACCTTCTTCGATGCGTCGTGCGCGGCCGGCGCCATGTTGGCGGCGGTGGGTTTCACCGGCGTCCATTGCGAGGCACCCGCCGGGCTGCGCGTGGGGATCCATTCGTTGCCGAACAGCATGTCGAGGTAGCTCATGTCCCACGTCGTCGGCGTGGGCGTCCACGAGCCTTCCAGGCCGCTGCCGATCTGGTCGCCGCCCTTGCCCGAGCCGTGCTTGCTGATCCAGCCCAAGCCCTGGTTCTCGATCTCGGCCGCTTCGGGCGCCGGCCCGACCAGCGCTGCGTTGCCGGCCCCATGGCACTTGCCGAAGGTGTGGCCCCCTGCGGTGAGCGCGACGGTTTCGTAGTCGTTCATCGCCATGCGCGCGAAGGTCTTGCGCACCAGGAGCGCGGACTGCCGCGGGTCGGACTTGCCGCCGGGGCCTTCGGGGTTGACGTAGATCAGGCCCATCTGCACCGCGGCGAGCGGGTTCTCGAGGTCGGTCCGGGTGCCCCCGCGCTTGTCGCCCAGCCAGTCGGTTTCCGAACCCCAGTACACCGACTCGTCGGGCTCGTAGACATCGGCGCGCCCGCCGCCGAAGCCGAAGGTCTTGAAGCCCATCGACTCCATCGCGCAGTTGCCGGCGAGCACGATCAGGTCGCCCCAGGAGAGCTTGTTGCCGTACTTCTTCTTGATCGGCCACAGCAGCCTGCGTGCCTTGTCGAGGTTGACGTTGTCGGGCCAGCTGTTGGTCGGCGCGAAGCGCTGCTGGCCCAGGCCGGCGCCGCCGCGACCGTCGCCGGTGCGGTAGGTGCCCGCGGCGTGCCAGGCCATGCGCACGAACAGCGGCCCGTAGTGGCCGTAGTCGGCCGGCCACCACTCCTTGGAATCCGTCATCAGCGCGTACAGATCCTTCTTGACGGCCGCGAGGTCGAGCGTCTTGAACTGCTCGGCGTAGTCGAACGATGCCGCCATCGGACTCGTCGGCGCGGCGAACTGGTGCAGCACCTTGAGGTTGAGCTGGTTGGGCCACCACTCGCGATTGGACGCACCGGAGCCGGCGGTGTGATGGAAAGGACACTTGCTGTCGGACATGGCGTGATCTCCTTTCGAGGACAGGCCTTGTTTCTACGGCGCCGCTCTTCGCGTGACCAATCGGTTGTCTCGAACAAGCCGATAGCACGCGCCCGCCGAGGCTACCCTGTGCAGCGGCCGAGCGGATAATCTGCGCATGCTTCCGCCAGCCGTCCTGCCCCGCATGCATCGACCGCCGCGAAGACTTTCGATACACCGGCTCGGCGCCGTCGTCCCGCGGGCGCGCGATCGGGGTTCGGACGACTGCGGCACCCGCGCGTTCGAAGCCCTGCGGGCCGGGCGGAGGTAGCCGTGCAGTCGGACGAGACGCATTCGACGAGGCAGGCGCTGCTGGAGCGCTTTCCGGTCTTCGCGAAGGTGCCGGCGTCGCTGCTCGAGCAGGTGCTGGCGACGACGCCACCACGCAGCGTGCGTGCAGGATCGCTGCTGTTCGATCGGAACATGCCTTGCGAGGGTTTCCCGCTGTTGCTCGAGGGCAGCGTCCGGGTCAGTTCGTCGTCGGGGGCGGGGCGCGAGATCGTGCTGTACCGGGTGACGCCCGGTGAAGGCTGCATCCTGTCGGGAGGCTGTCTGCTCGGGCAGTCGGACTACACCGCCAGGGGCGTGGCCGAGACCGACGTGATCGTGATGAAGATCGCGCCGGCGCTGTTCAACGAGCTGATGCTGCACGCCGACGCGTTCCGGCGCTTCGTCTTCGACATGTACGGCACGCGCCTGGCCGAGGTGATGGAGGTGGTCGAGGAAGTGGCGTTTCGCAAGCTCGACACGCGCCTGGCGCGCCTGCTGCTGCAGCGTGGGCCTCTCGTCGCGGCGACCCACCAGGCCATCGCCGATGACCTCGGCAGCGTGCGCGTGTTCGTCAGCCGGCTGCTGCGCAGCTTCGAGGAGCGCGGCTGGGTTCGCCTGGAGCGCGAGCGCGTGGAGGTTGTCGATCCGCGCGGGCTCGCCGCGTTCAGCAGGGAGTGAGGCGGTCGCCGCCGGCGCCCGGCGGTCGACGCGAGCGAGCCCGACCCTCGGTCTTCGAACGGGCCGGACGAATCCGGCTCTGCAACCCCGGTTGCGGACACGGCTTCACGCCTGCCGAATACTCCAGCGTCACCCACCAGTCGGAGTCCACATGACCCAATCGAATTCGTTCGCAGCACTCGAGGCGCTGCCGCTTGCGCGTCGGATCCCCACCGTCGCCGGAGGTCGGCGATGAACTTCGGATTCCACGTCACCATCGAGGGCTCGTTCGACGCCGCCGTCCAACGGGTGAGCGAGGCCCTCAAGGCTGAAGGGTTCGGCATCCTCTCCGACATCGACATCCGCAAGGCGATGAAGGAAAAGCTCGACAAGGACGTCCCGTCGCACCGGATCCTCGGCGCCTGCAACCCGCCGCTGGCGTATCGCGCGCTGCAGTCGGAGCCCGACATCGACCTGCTGCTGCCGTGCAACGTGACGGTGCGGCAAGCCGAGGACGGCTCGATCGTCGTCGGCTTCCTCGATCCGGACATGATGGCGCAGCTGACGGGCAACCCGGCTGTCCACGAGGTGGCGCGCGACGCTGCGGCTCGTCTGCGTCGCGTGCGCGATGCACTGGGCGCGTGAGCTGCAACGCCCGCGGGGTCGAGCGGCACGCCGGGGCAGCGGGCTGTCGCGCCTGAGTCACCGTCGGACCAGGCTCGCCGGCGCTCACGGAAGCGCCGGGCCTTCGGCGTTGGCAGGCTCACGCAGGGCGCGCAGCGCCCATCACCGCATCATTTATCCTAGAAACAGCAGTTACCCCGGTGCTGGCAGCACCGGCGGCGGGGTTGGCAGGCCGATCTGGCCGACGATTCGTTGGCAGATGTAGGCCAGCAGCGCGCGCCAGCGGTCGAGCTTTGGCAACTGCTCCGCAGCAGCCTTGACATGCCGGATGGCCGCATGAACGTTGGCGATCATCGACTTGATCAAGCCAGCTTCGGCGTGCATCGGCGTGAGGTACAGCGTGGTCTGGTTGCCGCTGTTGGCGGCTCTGCCCACGGCCGCCAGCAGCAGCGGCCGGCTCGTCAGCGCCTCGCGCCGGACCTGCGGGTTGGCTGCCCGCACGTACCAGCTCCACCAGTTGTAGACCAGCGCCACCGCGCGCGCAGTGACCTGGCTGCGGTGCATGTCCTGCGTGGTGAAGCCGCCCCAGCCCCACTGGTTCTTCAACTCGTCGAACCCGTTCTCGCAGTCGCAGCGGTCGCGGTAGAGCTGACCGATGGCCTCGATGTCGTAGCTCACGTCGGTCGCCAGCACGGTGTATTCCCAGACCTGCGCGTTGTCCTGCACTTCATCGTGCGGCAGCGCCAGCACGAGTTGTTCGCCGTTGTCCTGCTTGCTGCGCTTCTTGCCCGTCAGCGCAATGTCGTGCTTGATGCGCCGGCGCAGCACCACGACGCGCCTGGCTTTGCTCCAGCCGCTCAGGCGCAATTCGTCCTCGATGGCCTGCCAGCCCTGGCTGGCTTCGCTGGCGCGCGTCCAGTCCTCGCGCCTGAACAGCCGCTCGATCAGGCGCTTGACGTTGGCCGTCTTGCGCAGGCGCAGCAGGTAGCGCAGGTCACGCTGCTCGCACACGTCGATGACATCCTCGTTGCCGTAGCCGCAGTCCCCGCGCACCAGTGCCGGGGTCTTGTCGCCGAGTTCGTCCAGCAGCCGCGCCATCGCGGCCTTGGCGTGGCCCGAGGTGTGTTGTTTGCCCGAGCTGAGCACCGCGTCGAGCACCAGGCGCAGGTTGCCCACCCAGAAGGTGTGCAGCACGTGGCTGGGGCGTCCCGGCTTGTGCGGGTTGTAGCCCACCTCAGCACCTTCCTGGCGGCCGTACAGCGGCTTGATCGTGGCGTCCAGGTCCAGCACCCACGGCCGATCCAGTGCCTGGCGTACGCTGGCCATCAGCGCGCTGCGCATCCACGGCTCGCTGGCCGCGGGCAGCATCGCAGCCAGCGCACGCCGCACCGAGTCTTCGCTGACCATGCCACGCAGCCCCAAGGCCTTGGCGGCCACCGCATCGCCGCGAACGCCGGCGATGTGCGCGTAGCGCTTGCTGCCGGCCAGGATGCCCAGCATCAACGTGCCCAGCACGTCGCGCCGGCGCGATGCGTTGGGGCTGCTGTAGTGCAAGGGGCAATCCTGCACCCAGCGGTCGAACACACCGGCCGTGGCCAGGAACTCGGCGAAGAACACGATCTGTCCGTGCGGCGTCGCTTGGGCAGTCTCGTCCCAGCGCACATGCACGCGGCCGCCCATCGTGTCGACCACCATCGCGTCCTCGCTGGCCTGCGCCAGCATCGTCTTCTTCGGTTCGTTGGCTTCACCCATCGGGTGAGTGTGCCAAACACCCTCAACCCCTCGCCAGCGTTGAAGAAAACGGCGGCGGCACGGGTTCAACTGCGGTTCTTAGGTTCAAACGCCCTCGAGGTCGACCTGTGGCGGTCCTGCGGCGGCCTGAGGTGCCTGGATCTGGCGAGCGTGACGTCGCGTATGGCGGCTTTGGTAGGCCCTTCGTCGCTCATGACGCTCGCGGGCGACCTCGCTCTCAGGGTTGACCCTGATTCCGATCGCGCCGCGCTGACGAATCGCGCGACGCCGCCCCGGCTGCGGTGTGGTGTTGCAGCCTTGGGGGAGGTGTTCATGACTTGTCCTCCAGCGCGGGCACGCCCAAGGGGCGCTTGCCGTCGGCCTTGTCGATGTACGCCCGCTTCACAGGCTCGGGGCGGTAGCCCCCTCGGGCCAGCCGGTCCGACAGCTCCAGAAGATTCGCTTCCAGATTCTTGCCGTACCCGTGCCAGGTTTGACCATCGACGCCAGCAGCGCCGTCGCGCTTGAGCGCGTGGTACGCCGCCCGCAGGCGTTCGATGGCGTAGATGTGATGAAGCAGTCCAGTGAACTTCGCATCGCGACGGCCTCGTGCCGTCTGTCGTATGCCGTCCAGCGCGGTGCCCATGTCATAGACCCGCGTCGATCTGCGGGACATGCGCGCCCGAACAGCATTTCCCTTGGCTCGCAGCCTTCCCTCCACCGCCTCCGCCGCCGCGGGGATTGCACCCGCAGCCTTGTTCGGCAGCTTCTTCGGTACTACGCCGCGATCCGACTTCCCGCGTCCATGGCTCATCGTCGTACGCCCGCAGACTTCACGATGCGCGCTCACGGCAAGGCTCTCCCGAGCAGCCGCGGCAGGACGCGGGATCTCCCGGTTCCCGCGCGAGATGTGTCCACGCATGCTCGGGGTCTACGACTGCGCGGGGTCCAGGCTTGCCTCGCCAATGCGGCCCAGCCCGGTGTGGCCTTCGGCACGTCCCCACGGCCTCGGCACCCCGGTCCTCCTGCACCCTGCGGTGCGGAGCTCCATTTCGCAGCTCGATACCCGGCCCGCGCGTACCCCTGTCAACGCTTCGCCCACGCGCTCACGAGCGTGCACGCATGACTCGGGGCCGCCGTGGCTGGCTAGGCCTTCAGCGTATGACTCTTTCATTCACAACATCTCGCCGGTTTTGACCGGCGCACAGGGACACGGATGCGGACTTGATCCAGTTCAAGGACGCGGCTCTCTGTGAGGGCTACCAAGCGGGCTCTCTCGTTACAGCTGTCGTCCGCGATCAACCTGAATTAGGCGGAAAAGGCCGATGCGTCCACGTGTCTCCAGCTCGAAATGGCTGTTGATCAGCTGTCTGGCGTTGAGCATGCTTGCGTGCGGCGGCGGGGGCAGTGGTGATGCCGTCAACCCACCGCCCGCCAGCGACTGGGTCATCCCGACCGGCAGCGGCACGCTGTTTCGTGCCGTGCACATGGGCGGCAACTGGGGCACGAACGTCGAATCGTCGAGGGCGTTGCCGGCGGGCTACTTCGAGTACTTGCGGGATCTGAACGTCAACTGGGTGGGGATCAGCGTCGCGCTGCACCTGGACGACAGCATGGATAGCTCGGTCGAGCGCAAGGCGACGGGCGTGCGCATTCCGACCTTCGCCGACGACGTGCTGGCGCAGATGATCCGCACCTTCCGGCGGCACGGCTTCAACGTCTACCTCACGCTGGCCTTCGAGCTCGAGGAGGCGGCCCTCGCCGCGCACCCGGTGCGGCGATGGCAGCTCGGTGACCCGAACTACCCCGCCGAGGACCCCTCGGTGGTGTCGGCGAACTGGCCATGGAGCCCGTCGCATCCCGACCATGCTTCGTTCGTCGCCGAGTTCTGGCGCAGCTACACCGATCAGGCGGTGCACTTCGCGCGTCTGGCCCAGGCCGAAGGTGTGGCAATGTTCTCGCTCGGTACCGAGACCGAGCGGCTTTTCCGCACCCGAGTCAGCGCCCGGTGGACCACGCAGTTCGGCGACGAGCTGCGCGCGATGGTGGCTGCCGTGCGCGCCGTCTACGCAGGTCGCGTGACCTACGACATGCACTACCAGGGGCTCACGACGCGCAGCTACTACGACAACCTGACCGATCACCTGTGGCAGGACCTCGGCCTCGACGTGGTGGGCATCAGCGCGTACTTCCCGCTGTCGAGCGTGGCACCCACCTCGGTGATGAGCACGGCCGAACTCGAGACGGCGTGGGACGCCATCTTCCGCGATCACCTGCAGCCGCTGAAGGCGCGCAATCCCGGCAAGCCGGTTCTGTTCCTGGAGTACGGCTACGTCGACTCGGTGCGCGCGCCCTACGAGCCAGCGGCGGAGTCGTTCACGACGCGGGCGTTCGCCGACGCCGATGGTGACGGAGCCGACGACGGGCAACGCACCCAGGCCAACATCCACCAAGCGCTGTTCGCCACGATGAGCCGCCATCCCGGCGTACTCGAAGGCGCGTTCCTGTGGGACACGATGATGGCCGACGCGCAGACCTGGGCCGCCGGCTTCGCGACGATGCGCGAGTTCAGCGTTCGGGGCAAGCTCGCCGAGCCGGTGGTTCGGAGTACGTACGGGACGTGGCGGCAGTGACATTCCACGAGGCTCCATCGCTGCGCCGTCCTGAGATCGGACTCGATGAGCGCGGGCCCTCGGCCGCAGTGGACGGCCGAGGGCCCGCACATGCTTGTGCTCGGACCGCCCGCGATGCGGGCGCAGGGCGCGCCCGCGTTCGCACCCGAGCGGCGTTTCCAGTTGCTGCGCCTGCTTGCCTTGCGATCGGGCCAGTGGATGACGCGCGATGAACTGGCGTCCCTGTTGTGGCCCGAGCATGGCAATGCCGACGCCCGCGGCGGCCGGCGTGCCGGATGCCGGCGGCACGGCCCAGGCGCAGGACAGCGCCCTCGTCGACCGTCGCATCGAGTTGGCCGAGCTGACCGCGCTGCTGGCCACGCCCGGGTGTCGGCTGGTGACGGTCGTGGGCCCGGACGGCATCGGCAAGAGCCGGCTCGCGGTGCGCGCCGCGCTGACGAACGCGCGCGAGCCGACGCGCTCAGGCCAGGCGTGCGCTGCCGGGATCGCTGAGCCAGGCCGCGAGCATCAGCAACGCGACCGCCACTGTCACCGCGGCCAGCAGCAGCCAGGCCGGGCCGACTCTCGTGCCCACCGAGCCGTGCCCGAGCGCGCGACCGCGGCGGACACCGGCGGCGCCGACCGGCGCATGTGGCAGATCGAACCGAAGGTGCAATCTGGAGGTGTCCATCGCACATCCTTTGGCAGCACTGGTCCCCAACGACCAGGCCACCACGATAGGCGCTCGACCTGCTCTGCGCATCCCGCTTAGGCGGGATGCCGCAACAGCTTCGGCAACGCAGCGGCCGCGGTGGCACGCAGCACCACGTGCGCCGCGCCGTCGATCTCGCTGGCGTGCGGATTGACGATGGCCACGTGTGCGCCGGCGCGGCGCGCCAGCATCGCCAGCCCGGCGGCGGGCCACACCGAGCCCGACGTGCCGACGATGAGCGCGACGTCGCAGTGCTGCGCGGCGCGCTCGGCCGCCGCCAGCGCCGCGACCGGCAGCATCTCGCCGAACCACACCACCGCCGGCCGCACGAGGTTGCCGCAGCGTGCGCAGCGCGGCGGGCGCCCCGGAGGCGCCGCTTGCGGGTCGCACGCGGGCGGGTCGAGCGGGCACGGCTCGAGCCAGCGATCGGCCAGCAGTTCACCATGCAGTCGAATCGTCGCGGTGTTGCCGGCGCGCTGGTGCAGGTCGTCGACGTTCTGGCTGACCAGTGTCAGCACGCCGGGCCGGCGCCGCTCGAAGTCGCCGAGGGCCAGGTGCCCCGCATGCGGCTGCGCGTTTCGCACGCCATGACGACGCCCGGCGTACCAATCCCACACCCGCGCCGGGTCGGCGCGAAAGCCTTCCTCGCTGGCCAACTGCGCGGGATCGAAGCGCGACCACAGGCCGGCGTCGTCGCCGGGCCGCGCCGTGGCGGCGCGCTCCCCGCGGGGGCCCGGCGCCGCAGGCGGCGAAGGGGTCGTCACGGCCGCGTCGCGAAACGTCGGGATGCCGCTTTCGGCGCTCATGCCGGCGCCGGTCAGCACGAACAGCGAGCGCGCGGCGGCGATGCGCGCGCGCAGCGCCTCGATGGCCTCAGGCATCGCGCCGCCGCCGCGCCTCGAACAGGCACACGCCGGCGGCCACCGAGACGTTCAGGCTCTCGACAGCGCCGTGCATCGGAACGCGCAGCAGCGCGTCGCAACTGGTGCGCGTGAGCTGGCGCATGCCCCTGCCCTCGGCGCCGAGCACCAGCGCCAGCGGGCCACGCAGGTCGGCCTGGTACAGCGTCTGCGACGCATCGTCGGCGGTGCCGACCACGCGGATGCCGCGCTCCTTCAGCTGCGCGATGCAGCGCGCGAGGTTGGTCACCATCAGGTACGGCACGGTCTCGGCGGCGCCACTGGCCACCTTGGCCACCGTGGCGTTGACTGCTACCGCGTGATCCTTCGGCGCGATCACCGCATGCACGCCGGCGCCGTCGGCCACGCGCAGGCAAGCACCCAGGTTGTGCGGGTCCGTCACGCCGTCGAGCAGCAGCAACAGCGGCTCGCCGGGTAGCTCGTCGAGGACCTCGTCGAGCGTGCGCGGCTTGAACACCGCGTCGACGCGCGCCACCACGCCCTGGTGGCGGTGCGTGCCGGCCAGACGCTGCAGGCGCTCGTCGTCGCTGTCGATCACACGCGCGCCGGCTTCGTGCGCCCGCGCGACGAACTGGCGCATGCGAGCGTCGCGACGCGACGCATCGACGTGCACCTCGCGCACCGACCCAGGCGCGGTCTTCAGCCGCACGGTCACCGCATGAAAGCCGAACAGCACGTGAGTGGCCATGTGCCGATCGTAGCTGCGCGACGCGGCCGGCTCGCAGCCGGCTCAGGCCCCGTCACTCACGCCCGAATGCTGATCAGGCTACCGGGCTGCGTCGCGTCGCCGGCGCGCTCGTCGTCGACGTCGAGCTGCCGGGCCAGGTGATGCAGGAACTCGCCGAGCTGCGCCTGCTGCCGATGGGGCGACGACGCCGGTCGGCCGGCGGTGTGCAGCAGCGCGCCGAATGCGGACAGCAGTTGCGCCTCATGCTGCGCGCGCCGCCGCGCGGCCTCGTCGGCACGCACGGCGGACGGCCGCGACTGCGCGCCCACGTCGTGCGTGGCGTGGTTCAGTGCGCGGGCAAACGCGATCAGCGCACGCTCGAACGCAAGGTCGTCGACCGCGACGGACGCCGACCCAAGCGTGTGCGCCAGCGCCTGCGCCAGCGCCTGCATCAGCGGCGAGCGGCGGGCACTGGCCCAAACGCCGCCGGTGTGGCCGGCAGGTTCGCCCGCCTGCCTCCCGGTGTCGCGATCTCGCGGCTCGCGTTCGCGCGGGCTCGGCGTGTCCGGGTCGAGCGGCAGCGTCGGCGGCAGCGCCGGCATCCCGGCCGGGCGCGCCACATCGCGCCGGGGCGTGACCCGGTAGGCCTGGGACAGGGGCAGCAACGGCATGAAGCCTCTTTCGGCCGCAGCCCGCTCCCACTGAGCGGCAGATTGGCGCGAAAAGTAACCAGCGGCGGGAGCGGCCAGAGCGAACGGCGGGCACGACCAACCGCCGGCCCTGCGCGGACGGGCACCTCAGCGGCGCAGCGCCACCACCGCCATCAGCAGCCCGATCAGCACCGGCTGGTGGACCATGTAGAAGCTCAGCGACCAGCGGCCGAGCAGCGCCAGCGCGTTCGCCGCGCGCGGCAGCGGTCCGTCGAGCAGGTGGCGCGCGTGCGCCAGCGCCCAGCGGCCGGCCGCCAGACCGAAGGCCATCACGCCGAGCCACGGCAGCAGCGGCACGTAGTCTTCGGTCTGCGGCTTGTGCGCCGACAGGCCCACCCAGGCGAGCCACGGCGCATCGAACGCAACGTGCCGCCACAGCAACGGCAGCGCGATGGCCAGCGCGCCCAGTGGCCACAGCGCACGGCCCAGCGGCGCCAGCAGCCGCAGCGCGATCAGCATCACCGCGATGCCGTGCAGCACGCCGAAGAAGATCCAGCTGCGCGGAAACATCGTGTACGAGCCGATCGACACCAGCACCGCGCAACCGGCAATCTGCGCCCAGCGGCGCCAGAAGCGCGACCACGGTTGCTGCTGCTCGAGCGCGATCGCCTGGCCGACGCCGGCGCAGAACAGGAACAGCGTGACGATGCAGGTGCGCTGCAGCGTCCAGAACGGGTCGACGGTGAAGTGCTGCCTCGGCGTGAGGAAGCCGAAGTAGTTGAGATCGAAGCAGAAGTGAAACAGCGCCATCCACACGATGGCGATGCCGCGCAACGCGTCGAGCCGGTCGTAGCGTCCGCTCGACGCGGCGGCGCCGGCTGCCGCGTCGATGCGCGTCACTCCCGCGGCGGCGGCGACAGCAGCGGCACGCCGGAGTCGGCGCCGAGCAGCCCGGCCTTCGAGTAGATGCCGAGCTTGGCGCGCGTGTCGGTGATGTCGAGGTTGCGCATCGTCAGCTGGCCGATGCGGTCGGCCGGCGTGAACGCGCCCTCGCCCTTCTCCATCGTCAATCGCTCGGGCGCGTAGGTGAGATTGGGGCTTTGCGTATCGAGCAGCGAGTAATCGTTACCGCGGCGCAGTTCGAGCCAGACCTCGCCGGTGACCGCGCGCGCCACCCAGCGCTGCGCGGTTTCGCGCAGCATCATGGCCTGCGGGTCGAACCAACGGCCGTGGTACAGCAGCTTGCCCAGGCGCCGGCCGTTGTTGCGGTACTGCTCGATGGTGTCTTCGTTGTGGATGCCGGTGACCAACCGCTCGTAGGCGATGTGCAGCAGCGCCATGCCCGGCGCCTCGTAGATGCCGCGGCTCTTGGCCTCGATGATGCGGTTCTCGATCTGGTCGCACATGCCCAGGCCGTGACGCCCGCCGATCGCGTTGGCCTCGGCGAACAGCGCCACCGCATTGCCGAACGTGCGGCCGTTCAGCGCCACCGGCTGGCCCTCTTCGAAGCGCACGCCGACGGTCTCGGCCTTCACGGCCACGTCGTCGCGCCAGAACGCCACGCCCATGATCGGGTTGACGATGCCGATACCCTTGTCGAGGAACTCGAGATCCTTGGCCTCGTGCGTCGCGCCGAGCATGTTCGAGTCGGTGCTGTAGGCCTTCTCGACGCTCATCTTGTAGTCGAAGCCGTTGGCGATCAGGTACTCGCTCATCTCCTTGCGGCCGCCGAGTTCGTCGATGAAGCGCTGGTCGAGCCAGGGCTTGTAGATCTTCAATCGCGGGTTGGCCAGCAGCCCGTAGCGGTAGAAGCGCTCGATGTCGTTGCCCTTGTAGGTGCTGCCGTCGCCCCAGATGTCGACGCCGTCGTCGCGCATCGCCACCACCAGCGCCGTGCCGGTGACGGCGCGGCCGATCGGCGTGGTGTTGAAGTAGGTGGCGCCGGCAGTCGACACGTGGAACGCACCGCACTGGATCGCCGCGATGCCCTCGTTGACCAGTTGCGCGCGGCAATCGACCAGGCGCGCGATCTCGGCACCGTAGGCTTTGGCCTTGCGCGGGATGTCGTCGTAGTCGCTCTCGTCGGGCTGGCCGAGGTGGGCCGTGTAGGCGCACGGGATCGCACCGTGTGCACGCATCCAGTGCACTGCGGCAGAGGTGTCGAGGCCGCCGGAGAAGGCGATGCCGACGCGCTGGCCGGCGGGCAGGTTCTGAAGAATCGTCGCTGACATGGGAACTCCTGGACCCGCAATGCTACGGGATGCCCGGTGGCACCAGCGCGTCGAGCGCGCGCCGCAGCACCGCCTCGTACTCGGGGAATGCGTCCAGGTCGTTGTGTCCGGCCCCGTGCACGATGTGCAGTTGCGCCCGCGGCTGGGCCTGCTGCAGCGCCTGCGCGTGGTGCACGCCGATGATCTCGTCGCGCTCGCCGTGCACCAGCAGCAGCGGGCCGCGCAGGCGCGGCACCGCGGCGTCGGTGGCCAGCGGGTAGCGCAGCAGCGCCGACGGAACCCAGCGGTAGTGCTCGGCCGCCAGCGCGCGCATGCTGGCGTACGCCGACACCAGGATCGTCAGGCTCGGGTCCACGCGCAGCGCCAGCGGCACCGCCAGTCCGGTGCCGAGCGAGCGGCCGAAGATCACGCGCGGGCGCCCGGCGTACGCCGGCGCGACGGCGTCCCACGCCGCCTGCACGTCGGCATGCAGTTGCGCCTCGCTGCCGATGCGGCCGCTGCTCTTGCCGTAGCCGCGGTAGTCGATCATGAAGAGATCGAAGTTCGCCTGCCGATAGAGCGCGAGCCCGGTGAACCAGCTCTCGAGGTTGCCGGCGTTGCCGTGCAGAAAGAACACCACGCCGCGCGGCGCCGGCAGCCGCAGGTGCAGCGCGTGCAGCCGCGCACCGGGCACGTCGATCCAGCGCTCATGCACGTCGCGCTCGAGCGCCATGCGGTGCTGCGGCGCCAGCCGGGTCGGCAGGAACAGCAGGCGCTCCTGCCCCCACCACAGCAGCGCCAGCATCAGGCCGTACAGCACGACCGCCAGCGCCAACAGGGTCAGCATGCGTTGCACAATGGTCTCGCCAGGTCAGTCCAGCGGCAGCACCGCGTCGCCGGCCGCCGCGACGCAGCCCTCGCCCACCGGCGTCCAGCCGCGGTGCACGACGATCTGCCGCCCATCGTGACAGACCTCGATGCGCTGCGCGCCGGGCAGGCGCTGGTGCACGAAGGCCTCGATCGTGCGCGGCACGCTGGTGCGGAAGTGCAGCGCATAGCGGTCGTCGAGCGGGTGGTCGTCGTAGTGGATCCACGGCACGAAGGGGCCGGCGAACATCAGCGCATGCGAGCCCACCTCGACCGGCCGCGGGTCGTAGCCGTGACCGGCCAGCCACTGCTGCGCGCGCGCGCGCAGGTCGTCGCCGTCGGCGAGGCCACCCCAGGCCGCGGCCAGCAGCTCCACCACCCACTGGTTGCAGTTCTGGTAGCGCAGGCCGAACGCGAACGCGTTGGCGCTGTAGCGGCCGGCCAGCAGGCGCAGCGCCAATGCGTTGTCGAGCGCGGCCTGCTCGAGCGTGGCCGCGGCGTCGGCCGGCAGCAGCACGATCGAGACGTAGCCCACCGCCGGGTCGTCGCTGCCGACCACGAACCCGGCCAGGCCCTGGTCGAACAGCCGCGGCCGGCCCTCGTCGCAGGCGTAGTAGAGCTGGCGCACCGACCACGGCGCATTCGCGCTCGCCTTCAGACTGACGCCGGCGTGCGAATAGCGCAGCCCGAAGCGCGCCAGGTTCAGGCCCGCGCGCGCCACCAGCGCCACCGCCTGCCCCGAGGCGTCGAGCTGCTCGCGCACCACCGCGGCCATGCGCAGCAGGCGGTCCTGCGTGCGCGCGTCGTGTGCCTGCGCCTGATCGCAGAAGCGCGGCGACGATGCACCGGCCTGCGCTGCGTTCGCTGCCGCAACGAGCACGGCCGCCCACAGCAGCCGCATGGCAGGCGCGCCGGGGATCAGAGGCTGACCGGGTGCGCGTCGAGCTCGCGCCGCCAGTCGTCGCGCAGCGCGAGGAAGAACGGTTCGCGTGGCGCGCCCACGGTCGCCGCGCGCGCGAACTCGATGCCGTAGGGCCGGTTGCTGGCGTGGATCACGTCGCCCACCGCGACGCCGCGCGCGCCGAGCGCCTGGCGCGGCAGCGTCAGCATGAAGCCGGCGGCCTCGTCGTCGGGCGCCGCGGTCGCGCGCAGCGTCAACCGCAACAGGCCGGCGCGCCCGGCCACCTCGGCCACCTCGGCCACCTCGATCACACGGTAGTCGCAATCGGCCGTGCGCGTGGCGCGCGACGAGCCCTGGCTGGAGTTCTGGATCGACTCCGACAGGCTGCCCACCGATTGCGATGCCGCGCTCGACGCCGACGACGCGAAGCTCTCGGCCCGCGCCGCGCTCGCGCCGGCCCAGGCGGCGGCGACGATCAGCGGTAGCAGCAGCGGGCGGACGGCGGCGGCATTCATGCGCACTCCTGGTTCGGGGCCGCGGCCACGGCGGCCGCTGGCCGGCGAGCATACTGCGGGCCACGGTCATGCGCCCCGGCCCCGTCGAGTTCTGGTTCGATTTCATCTCGCCGTACGGCTACCTCGCGAGCCTGCGCATCGACGACCTCGCGGCGCGCCACGGCCGCGACGTGCAATGGCACCCGCTGCTGGTGGGCGTGACAGTGCTGCGCGTGATGGGCCTGAAGCCGCTGATGGACACGCCGCTGAAGAAGGACTACGTGCCGCGCGAGATCGCCCGCTATGCGCGCCGGCACGGCGTGACGCTGCGCCGCGCGGTGCACGCGCGGCCGATGAACCCGCTGCCCGCCGCACGAGCGCTGGCCTGGCTGCGCGCCCACGCACCGGCGCACGCCAAGCCGTTCGCCCGCGCGGTGTTCCACGCGGTCTGGGCCGAGGGCGGCGACGTGGTCGAACGCGACGAGCTGCTGGCCTGCGCCGCGCACAGTGGCACGCCGGACGCGCTGATCGACCAGGCCATCGCGGCCAGCGACGCCGGGGCGCTGCTGCGCGCCGAGGTGCAGCAGGCGATCGGGCTCGGCGTGTTCGGCTCGCCGTTCTTCATCGTCGACGGCGAGCCGTTCTTCGGCGTCGACAAGCTCGAGCTGCTCGACGAGTGGTTGGCGCGCGGCGGCTGGTAGCCCACCGCGCGCCCCGCAGGGCAAGGGTTCGTGCGGATGCCGCTTGCGGCCGGTGGCGCCCTGCCGCATCCGACAATCGGAGCGTGAACCATCGCCGCGGGGCCCCGATGCATCCGCGGCTCGTCCGACCCTCGTGCAAGGAACCCGCATGCGAACCACCCGCAGAACCCTCGCCCTCTCGGCCGCGCTCGCGGCCATGCTGTCGTGCGCGCTGCCCGCGCGCGCTGCGCCGCCGATCGTCGCCGGTGCGTTGACGAACACGCCGCCGATGCTGTCGTATGCCGCCGACGGCACCACGCTGCAGGGTGTGATCGTCGACCTCGCGGCCGAGATGAGCAAGCGCCTGGGGCGCGAGATCCAGTTCAAGTCGATGCCGTTCCCGGGGCTGCTGCCGGCGATGCAGTCCAAGCAGATCGAAATCACATTCACGCTGATGAACGACACCGCCGAGCGACAGAAGGTGGTCGACTTCGTCGACTACTACAACTTCGGCACCAAGCTGCTGGTGCACAAGGGCAACCCCGACCGGATCACGGGGCTCGAGTCGCTGTGCGGCAAGACCGCGGCCACGGTGCAGGGGTCGACCCAGGTCGCGCTCGTCGACGAGGCATCGGCCAAGTGCACCGCCGCCGGCAAGGCGGCGATCACGAACCTGCAGTTCGCACAGCCGGCCGATGCGCGGCTGCAGGTGCAGAACGGCCGCGCCGCGGTCTTCCTCGGCAATTCGCCGGTGATGGTCCACCTCGCGCGCACCGCCGGCGACGGCAAGGTCTTCGACGTCGTCGCCGGCGTCGAGTACCAGCCGGTGCCGGTGGGCATCGCGGTCGCGAAGGACAACCGCGCGTTGCGCGATGCGCTGCAGAAGACACTCGCGTCGATGATCGCCGACGGCAGCTACCGCCGCATCCTCGAGAAGCACGGCGTCGAAAGCGGCGCGGTCAGCGCCGCGACGATCAACGCCGGGCACTGAAGCAGCGCCCGCGCGATGGGTAGCGACTCCTCGCCCGCCGGCCGCGGCGCGCCGGCGCGCATCGTACCGGTGCGCCGGCCCGGGCTGTGGGGCGCGAGCGCGCTGGCGATCGTCGCGCTGGCATGGCTGGCGCACTCGGTCTGGCACAACCCGAACATCGTCCACGCGGTGGTCGCGCAATACCAGTTCGCGCCGGCGATCCTCGCGGGGCTGCGCACGACGGTGACGATCGCGCTGCTGGCCGCGGTGATCGGGCTGGTGCTGGGGGTGCTGCTCGCGGTGATGCGGCTTTCGCGCAGCCCGGTGCTGCGGTTCGCGAGCGCGGGCTACACCTGGATCGTGCGCGGCACGCCGCTGCTGGTGCAGATCCTGGTCTGGGGCAACCTGGCGCTGCTGTTCGAGACGATCGGCCCGTTTCGCACCAATGCGATCGTGACGCCGTTCGTCGCGTCGGTGCTCGCGCTGGGCTTGAACGAGGGCGCATACATGGCCGAGATCGTGCGCGCCGGCATCCTCGCGGTCGATGCCGGGCAACACGAGGCGGCCACCGCGCTGGGCATGTCGCGCACGCTCGCGCTGCGGCGGATCATCTGGCCGCAGGCGCTGCGCGTGATCGTGCCGCCCGCGGGCAACCAGTTCATCTCGCTGCTGAAGGCCACCTCGCTGGTGTCGGTGATCGCCGGCGGCGACCTGCTCACCGCGGCCGGCAACATCTCGTCGACCAACCTGCGCACCGTCGAGCTGCTGCTGGTCGCCACGTTCTGGTACCTCGCGCTGACCAGCGTGACCGGCGTCGCGCAGGTGTTCCTCGAACGCCGCCTCGCGCGCGCCCATGCGGGCCACCATGGGCGGCGCTGACAGTGCGGCGACGGCCCCGATGGTCGAGGCGCAGGGCGTCCACAAGCGCTACGGTCGGCTCGAGGTGCTCAAGGGGATCGACCTCGAGGTCGCGCGCGGCGAAGTGCTGTGCCTGATCGGGCCTTCGGGGTCGGGCAAGAGCACCTTCCTGCGCTGCATCAACCACCTCGAGCCGCTCAGCGCGGGGTTGATCCGCGTCGACGGCGAGCTGATGGGCTATCGCGAGCACCGCGGGCGCCTGTACGAGCGCACCGAACGCGATGCCTGTCGCCAGCGCGCCGCGATCGGCATGGTGTTCCAGCGCTTCAACCTGTTCCCGCACCTCAACGTGCTCGACAACATCGTCGAAGCGCCGCGGCAGGTCAAGCGCGAGGGCCGCGCCGAGGCGAGCGAACGCGCGCTCGCGCTGCTGCGGCGCGTGGGCCTGGAGGCCAAGGCCGCTGCCTATCCGGCGCAGCTCTCGGGCGGGCAGCAGCAGCGCGTGGCGATCGCGCGCGCGCTGGCGATGAGCCCCAAGCTGATGCTGTTCGACGAGCCGACCTCGGCGCTCGACCCCGAGCTGGTCGACGAGGTGCTCGCCGTGATGCGCGCCCTCGCCGCCGACGGCATGACGATGGTCGTCGTCACGCACGAGATGGGCTTCGCGCGCGATGTCGCGCACCGCGTCGCCTTCATGGACGACGGTGTGATCGTCGAGCAGGGGCCGCCGGGCGAACTGCTCGCGCGCCCGCGCCACGAGCGCACCCGCGCGTTCCTGGCGCGTGTGATCGAAGGTCGCGGCAGCGTTGCGATCGAGCCTGCCGGTGGCGCCGCAGGTTGATCGAGACGCCGCACAGCCCGGGAAAGTTCCTGCTGGAAAATGTGGATCGATGGCCGCTGGCGTGCATGCCAGAATCGGCCCGCCCAAGGCCGCGCGTCGCCTCGTTCGCGCGCGGCGCTCACCAGGAGAACGTGTTGGAAATGAAAGCGATTCGACTCTTGCTCATGCGCGGCGCGCTGCTCGCCATGCTGCTGCTCGGCGCGGCCGCCCAGGCGCAGAACCTCTCGATCGCCACCGGCGGCACCGGCGGCGTGTACTACCCGATGGGCGGCGGCATCGCCGCGGCGCTGTCGAAGTACGTGCCCGGCATGGAGGCCACCGCCGAGGTCACCGGCGGCTCGGTCGACAACCTCAAGCTGATCGGCAGCGGCAAGCCGTATATCGGCCTGTCGATGGCCGATGCGGCGCAGGACGCGCTGCGCGGCGACGGCAAGTTCAGCGGCCACAAGGTGCCGGTGCGCACGCTGATGGTGCTGTACCCCAACCGCATGCACGTGGTCAGCGTCGAAGGCCGCGGCATCAACAAGATGAGCGATCTGAAGGGCAAGCGCGTGTCCACCGGCTCGCCAGGCAGCGCCACCGAGGTGATGGCGTTTCGCATCATCGAGGCCGAGGGGCTCGACAAAGACAAAGACATGAAGCGCGAGCGGCTGGGCGTGGCCGAGTCGGTCAACGCGATGAAGGACGGCAAGATCGACGCCTTCTTCTGGGTCGGCGGCCTGCCCACCGCCGCGGTGACCGACCTCGCCAACACGCCGGGCACCAAGATCAAGCTGATCGACCACGCCGACATCGTGCCGAAAATGAACAAGAAATACGGCAACCTCTACGTCGAAGACGTGATCCCGAAGGCCACCTACAAGGGCATGGATGCCGACAACCACCAGGCCACGGTGATGAACATCCTGGTCGCCAACGAAAACATGGACGACAAGACGGCCTACAACATCGTCAAGACCATCTTCGACAAGCGCGATGAGCTGATCGCGGTGCACAAGGAAGCGGCCAACTTCAAGCTCGAGAACCAGAAGGCCAGCGCGTCGCCGCTGCCGTTCCACCCTGGCGCGGCCAAGTACTTCGCCGAGAAGGGCATCAAGGTCAATTGAAGTGAACCAGCCGCGGTGGCGCTGCGGCGCCGTGGAAATCTGAGTTGAGCAGCGCCGACATCGGCAGCACTGGCGGCGCGCAGGGGGGCGTCAGCGAGGCCGCGCTGCACAAGGCCGAGGAGTTCATCGAGGCCGAGGAAGGCGCGGCCAACAAGCTCAAGGGCTGGCTCGGCGGCTTTGTCGTGCTGGTGGCGGTGGCGATGTCGGCGTTCCACCTGTACGCCGCGTACTCGATCGTGCCGACGCAGACGCTGCGGCCGCTGCACGTGGCGTTCGTGCTGTTCCTGTGCTTCCTGGTCTTTCCGCTGGCGCCGCGCTTTCGCCACCGCGTGATGTGGTGGGACTGGATCGCCGCGGCGCTGTCGATCGCGATCGTCGTGTACCTGATCCACGGCGGCGACGACTTCACCGACCGCAACACCGACCCCAACGGCTGGGACATCGCGTTCGGCGTCGCGCTGATCGTGCTGGTGCTCGAGGCGATGCGCCGCTGCAGCGGCTGGATCATGCCGGCGATCACGCTGGCCTTCATCGCCTACGCGCTCGCTGGCCCGTACCTGCCGGTGCCGTGGACGCACAAGGGCTACGACATCGCCCGCCTGGTGGGCGTGATGTACATGACGCTCGAGGGCATCTACGGCGTCGCGATCGACGTGTCGTCGTCGCTGATCATCCTGTTCACGATCTTCGGCGCGTTCCTGCAGCACTCGGGCGCCGGCAAGTTCTACATCGACTTCTCGTTCTCGGCGATGGGCGGCAAGCCCACCGGGGCCGGCCGCACCGTGGTGCTGGCGTCGTTCCTGCTGGGTGGCCCGTCGGGCTCGGGCGTGGCCACCACCGTCACGCTCGGCGCGGTGGCGTGGCCGATGCTCGACAAGGTGGGCTACGACAAGAACGCCGCCGGCGGGCTGCTGGCCGCCGGCGGCCTGGGCGCGATCATCTCGCCGCCGGTGCTCGGCGCGGCGGCGTTCCTGATCGCCGAGTTCCTGAAGATCAGCTACCTCGACGTGCTGCTGATGGCCGTCATCCCGACGCTGCTGTTCTACCTGGCGCTGTTCCTGATGGTGGAGTTCGACGCGCGCAAGTACGGCATGCGCAACGTCGACTTCGGCAAGCTCGAATCGGTGTGGACGCTGGCGCGGCGCTACTGGTTCCACTTCCTGTCGCTGGTGTCGATCGTCGCCTTCATGCTGCTGGGCTACTCGCCGGTGCTGTCGGTGTTCTGGGCCACCGTGGTGTCGTTCGTCACCAGCTTCCTGCGCCGCGACACCGCGCTGCTCCCGTACACGCTGTTCACGCGCGCGCGCTCGTGGCAGCGCGACCTGTTGCGCTCGCCATTCGTCAAGGCGATGGAAGGCGGCTCGATCGGCGTGCTCAACGTGGCGGCCACCTGCGCCGGCGCCGGCATCATCGTCGGCGTGGTCACGCTGACCGGCCTGGGGCTCAAGTTCAGTTCGATCGTGATCGACTACGCCGGCGGCTCGCTGCTGCTGACCGCGATCTTCACTTCGCTGGTGGTGTGGATCGTCGGCCTCGCGGTGCCGGTGACCGCGAGCTACATCATCTGCGCGGTGATCGCCGCGCCGGCGCTGATCAAGCTCGGCGTGCCCGACTTCGCGTCGCACATGTTCATCTTCTACTACGCGGTGCTGTCCGAGGTGTCGCCGCCGACCGCGCTGTCGCCGTTCGCCGCCGCCGCGATCACCGGCGGCAACCCGTACAAGACCACGCTGCAGAGCTGGAAGTACACGATGCCGGCGTTCCTGGTGCCGTTCATGTTCGTGCTCGACGGCAGCGGCCAGGGCCTGCTGCTGATGGGCTCGACCAAGGCGCTGGCGCGCGCCGACTGGGGCTCGATCGCCGAGGTGGCGCTGACCGCCGCGGTGGGCATCGCGGCACTGGCCGCAGGCTTTCAGGGCTGGGCGCTGAAGAAGGCCACCGCGATCGAGCGCACGATGCTGCTGGTGGCCGGCGTGGCGCTGGTCTACCCGGGCTGGCAGGCCGACGTGGTCGGCTTCGGGCTCGCCGTGCTGGCGTTGCTGCTGCAACTGCTGCGCCGGCGCAGCGCCGCAACCGAAGGAGCGTAGCGTGAGCCACGGCCACTGGGTCCACGACGCGATCACGCGCATCGAGGCCGATTTCAGGCGCAGCGCCGATACCCACCTGGTGCCGCTGCCGCTGCCGTCGTTCGCCGCCGCCGGCATCGACCTGTACCTGAAGGACGAGTCCACCCACCCCACCGGCAGCCTGAAGCACCGGCTGGCGCGCTCGCTGTTCCTGTACGCGCTGTGCAACGGCTGGCTGCGCGAGGGCGCCACCGTGGTCGAGGCCTCCAGCGGCTCCACCGCCGTCAGCGAGGCGTACTTCGCGCGCCTGCTCGGGCTGCCGTTCATTGCGGTGATGCCGCGCAGCACCTCGGCCGAGAAGGTGGCGCAGATCGCGTTCTACGGCGGCCGCTCGCACTTCGTCGAGCACGCCGGTGAGGTGTATGCCGCCGCGCAGCAGCTGGCACGCGACAGCGGCGGGCACTACATGGACCAGTTCACGCACGCCGAGCGCGCCACCGACTGGCGCGGCAACAACAACATCGCGCAGAGCATCTTCGAGCAGATGGCGTTCGAGCGCCACGCGGTGCCGCGCTGGATCGTGGTCGGCGCAGGCACCGGCGGCACCAGCGCCACCATCGGCCGCTACCTGCGCTACCAGCGCCACGCCACGCAACTGTGCGTGGCCGACCCCGAGGGCTCGGTGTTCGCCGCCTACCACGCCAGCGGCGACGCGACACTGACGTCACCGGGCTCGCGCATCGAAGGCATCGGCCGGCCGCGCGTCGAGCCGAGCTTCATCCCGACGCTGGTCGAGCGCATGCTCACGGTGAGCAACCGCGAATCGGTGGCCGCGATGCGGCTGCTGTCGACGCTGCTGGGCCGTGGCGTGGGTCCGTCGACCGGTACCAACTTCGTCGCGATGCTGACGCTGGCCGACGAGATGCGGCAGCGCCGCGAGGCCGGCGCGGTGCTCTCGCTGCTGTGCGACAACGGCGAGCGCTACCTCGCGAACTATCACGACCCGGCCTGGGTCGCGCGCGAGTTCGGCGACTGCGGCGACGCCGAGCGCCGGCTCGCGGCGCTGGCCGCGCTGGCCTAGCCACCGACGTTCACTGCAGCGGCGGCCCGAGCGTGCCGGGTCGCGCGCCGTTCCACAGCTGGCGCAGGCGTTCGAGCTGGCGCTCGAACACGCTGTCGATGCGATCGCGCTCGGCCTGCGCGTTGCGGATCGAATCGCCCTGCGCGGCGAGGGCGGCGTCGTTGCCGTCGAGCTTCTGCTTCAGTGGCGCCGGCATGTGCCGGCCACGGTAGAACTCGGCCTCGTCGAGCAGCTTCTTGCGCTCGGCCTCGAGCTCGCGCACCCGTGCCTGCGCGTTCTCGATCGCGAAGCGCGTGGTGTCGAGTGCGGATTCGCGCGCACGCTGGTGCGACGCCTCGCTGGGGAAGCGCTGGCGCAGCAGGTCGTCGTACTTGAACGCCTCGCTCTGCCGGTCGCGCTGGCGCTGCTCGCGCCGGTGCTGCTCGTCGCGCCGCGCCTTCTCGTCGAGCGTCTCGATCGGCGCAATGCGGCGCTTGAGCGAACCGTCGCGGTTGCGCAGTTCCTGTTCCTTGTGGCTGCACTCGGCGATGTAGCGGTCGCGCGTGATCATGCGACCGTGGTCGTCGATGCAGGTGTAGATGCCCGGCTCCTGCGGCGGGCCCGACTGCGCCCAGACGCCACCGGCCGCCGCCGCGAGCATGGCCATCGCCAGCCATCGCTGGATCACGTACACCATCGATCACATCCGCCCTGTCGTTTCATGCCATCGTAGCCGGCGCACGTTGTCGCACGAAGGCACTGCGTCATTGGTTACGCGGTGACGCGGTTAGCGGTTGCGCAGTGACACGCCTGCACCCTTTGCGCGGTGGCGCGTGTCGCGCCTGTCGGCGCGCAGTTGTTGCGCACCCGCGCGGGGTCGGCGCCCAGGCCGAGGTGTCGGCGTCTATCCGGCCACGGCCGGCTGCCGCAACCGCTCACGCACGTCTTCGAGCTCGGCGATCAGGCAGTCGACACGCCGCAGGAACTCGCCGCGCGTGGCGTGCGGTTGCTCGGTCATCAGCTCCGACGAGTGCGCCGCCAAGTCGCTCTCGCCGGCCAGCCGTGCCCAGCGTCGCACCTCGCAATACGACAACAGCGCGAGGCGGCCGAGGTCGCCGCTGCGCCGCGCTTGAAGCAGATCGACCAGCACGTCTTCGAGCTTCAGACGCAGATCGGAAGACCCAGTGACCATCGAAGTTCCAGCGATGATGTTGCGCCGCAACATGGTACCCCTACCGGCACGGCTGCTGGCAACCCGGGTTTGTCCCACTGGGCACGCCGCACTGCCTTGGCTCACATGGCGCGAAGACCGGCGCCAAGGCCCTGTGATACCGTCGCCGGATGGACGCCATCACGAGCCCCCGCGCGGCCGACGCCGCCGCAGCCCAGCCCAGCCGCCTCGCGGCTCGCATCGATGCCGCGGCGCAAGCCATCGAGGCGCAGCTGATTGCCTGGCGGCGCGACCTGCACCAGCACCCCGAACTCGGCAACCGCGAGACGCGCACCGCCGGCATCGTCGCCGCGCACCTGCGCGCCCTCGGTTTCGACGAGGTGAAGACCGCAGTCGCGCACACCGGCGTGGTCGGCGTGCTGAAGGGCAAGCTGCCCGGCAAGGTGGTGGCGCTGCGCGCCGACATGGACGCGCTGCCGGTGACCGAAGAGGTCGACGTGCCGTTCGCGTCGAAGGTGCGCACGATCTGGAACGGTGAAGAGGTGGGCGTGATGCACGCCTGTGGCCACGATTGCCACACCTCGATCCTGATGGGCGTGGCCGCGGTGCTCGCCGGCCTGCGCGACCAGTTGCGCGGCACGGTGAAGTTCATCTTCCAGCCGGCCGAGGAGATGCCGCCGCAAGGCGAAGACGGCGGCGCGAAGATGATGATCGCCGAAGGCGCGCTGCAGAACCCGACGCCGCAGGCGATCTTCGGCCTGCACGTCACGTCGCGGCAGAACGTCGGCTACATCGGCTACCGCAGCGGCCCGACCATGGCCAGCTCCGACCGCTTCAGCATCACCGTGCACGGCCGCCAGACGCACGGCGCGGCGCCGTGGCTCGGCGTCGACCCGATCGTCACCTCGGCGCAGGTGGTGCTTGGCCTGCAGACGGTGGTCAGCCGCGGTCTCGACATTGCGCGCGAGCCGGCGGTGGTGACGGTGGGCATGATCAAGGGCGGCGTGCGCGAGAACATCATCCCCGACACGGTGGAGATGCGCGGCACGATCCGCACCTTCGACGAGAGCATGCGCGACGACGTGCACGAGCGCGTCACCACGCTGGCCGAGGCGGTGTCGCGCGGCTCGCGCGCCGGCTGCACGGTGTGCATCGAGAAGAACTACCCGGTCACCGTGAACGACCCGGCGCTCACCGAGGCGATGCTGCCCACGCTGCAGCGCGTGGCCGGCGCCGACAAGGTGCAGTTCGTGCCCAAGGTCACCGGCTCGGAAGACTTCTCGTACTTCCAGAAGCTGATTCCGGGGCTGTTCTTCTTCGTCGGCGTGACGCGACCGGAGATCGACCCGGCCCAGGCCGCCCCCAACCACTCGCCGCGCTTTCACGCCGACGAGCGCGGGTTGCTGCTGGGCCTGCGCGCGCTCGCGCACGTGGCCTGCGACTGGCTCGAGGCCCATTGAGCACGGCGGGCGTGCGAGCGCGGCGCTGATGCTGCACCGCCGACCCGCCGCACGTCGCATGCCATGATGCGGGCGCGATGCTGCAGACACTGAAGGACCTGTTCGACCACCTGCTGCTGCCGGCGTCACCCGGCGCGAGTGCGGCCGCCGACGAGCGTGCGCTGCGCCTGGCCGTCGCGGTGATGCTGGTCGAGGTGATGCGCGCCGACCCGGTGCTCAGCCCGAGCGAGCGCCAGGCGGTGCACGATGCGCTGCGCGTGCAGTTCGCGCTCGGCGAGGACGATGCGGCGCAACTGGCCGACCTGGCCGAGACCACCGCGCAGCACAGCACCGACCTCTTCACCTACACCTCGCGCATCGACGAGCGCTTCGACATGGCGCAGAAGATCCACATGATCGAGCTGATGTGGCGCGTGGCGTACGCCGATGGCAAGCTCAGCGAGTACGAGCGCCACGTGATGTGGCGCATCGCCGATCTGCTGCACGTGCCGCAAGGCGCCTACGTGAACGCCCGGCTGCGGGCACGCGACGCCGCGGCCGGCTGACGGCTGGCGCCCCAGCCGCTGGTGCAGGGCCGCGCCTGGTTCGAGTTGCGCCGCATTCCTGCGCCGCACAGCACCCTACGCACTGCCGGCGGCAGCGGCCGCGTCGTGCCCATCGGTCGCGATGCGGCGCGACTCGATGTAGTAGCGCTTCTCGTGCGCCGCGCCGATGGAGAAAGTCTTGCGCGGTGTCGGCCCGTCGTGCACCACCCGCCGCATCAGCTCGGCCTTGCCGAGCGGTGCGAAGTGCACGCCGAGACGGTCACCGTGCCGCGTCAGGCGTTCGAGCGTGTCGTCACCGTGCACGTAGTCGACCTCACGCGCGCCGCCATCGGCGACGAACGCATCGATCACCGGCTGCCATGTCGCCACCGCCAGCGGCGCCGGCGGCGACACGATCTCCACCACCGTGCGGTGCGCGTCGGGTCCGAGCAAGCCGGCCACGACGCGCCCTTGCGTCGCGGCCGCCGACACCTGCGCGCGCAGCTGCGCCGCCGACGCCACGTCAGTGCAGCGCAGCCGCGCACCGAACGTCTGCACCAGCGCGGCACGCAGGTCGCCCGTCACGCCGAGCAGCAACCGGTGGATGGCCGCGAAATCGAGCGCGGGATCGTGGATGTTCACCACTTCCACCAGCGCCCAGCGGCTCGGATGGTCGGCCGCCAGCCCAGTCTTGGCGGCATCCCAGATCGCCTTCGCGGCGGCCAGCGAGTGGTTGCCGTCGCCCACCGCGAATAGCAGCGGCGGCGTGCCCGCGGCGACGCCGTAGCGCGCGGCGAACGCCTGCGGCGCGGCCAGCGCCCGCAATGCGTGCACGGCGCGTGCGCCGCGCGCGGCGCCGACCGCAAACCCGGCGACATGGCCGCCGCCGCACATCAGCTCGCCGTCGTAGAGCATCGGCAGCGCACCGCGCACGGCCGCCAGCGGCTCGATCACCGTGCGCTGCGGGTCGTCGATCAGCACGATGACGTGCGGCAGCTCGAGTGCCGCCCCGCGGCGCACCGCGATGCGCGGTGCCAGCCGCGCGACGATGGTGCCCTCGGTCGGCCGGATCAGGCTGGTCGAGCCCGCGCGATGATCGTAGTGCTCGAGGTCGAGCTCGAGCATCAGGCCGTGCCGTGTGCGGCCGCCGACGTTGCGCTCGACCAGCACCGCACCGTCGTGCGCGGCGAACAACCCCTGCTCTAGGTAGCGCCGCATCGCCTGCTGGATGCGCGCAATGCGCAGCGGCTCGTCGGTCGTGCCCAGGGCCGCCTCGGGGAGGATCAGGTGCAGCGTCGAAGGGGCGTCGCCGACGATGCGCGCCACCCGCTCCCAGTAGTCGGGCTCGGCGGTGTGCTGGTCGCAGGCGATCACCGCCCACTTGCGCAGGTCGATGCCTTGCCGCGGCAGCAGCAGGCGCGGCAGACGAAAGCCGCTGGCTTCAGCCATGCGCGATGGTACCGAGCCGCCGCGCTGGATCGCCGCTCGTGCCGATCCCGTCGGTCGCGCAACGACTCGCCGTCACGCCGGTGCGTGCCAGCCGGCGTCGACCCACAGTTCGCCGCTGACTGCGGCGTTGGCGAGCATGAAGCAGATCGCGTCGGCGATCTCCTCGGGTTTGATCAGGCGGCCGAGCTGCGTGAACGGCAGGATGTTCTTCGCCACGTAGTCGGCGCCCATCGCACGCACCATCGGCGTGTCGGTGAAGCCGGGGTGGATCACGCTGCAGCGCACACCGTGGAACATCGCCTCCTTCATGATCGTGGCCGCCGCGCCTTCGAGACCGGCCTTGGTGCTGGCATAGGCGATCTGGCCGCGGTTGCCCTGCGACGAGATCGAGCCGATGAACACCACCGAGCCCTGGATGCCCTCGGCGGGCTGCCAGCGTTTCAGGCTCGTGGCGGCACGCGCCTCGGCGATGCGCGCGATCATCTCCAGCGCCCAGTACACCGGCGCGATCAGGTTCACGTCGACCACCAGCTTGAACTGCTCGAGCGGATAGATGCGCGCCTTGCCGCTGTGCTTGTCGATGCGCACCGCAAGGTCGTCGCGCGTGATGCCGGCGGCGGGCACGCACAGCGACACCGGACCGTGCCGGCGGTCGATCGCATCGAACACCGAGGCGCGAAACCCCTCGTCGGTGGTGTCGCCGCGAAACGGCAGCGCGAACGTGCGCCCGGCGGCGGCGTTCAACTCGGCCGCGACATCGTCGATGCCCGGGCTCTGGTCCACCAGGGCCACCGCGGCCACGCCGCGCCGCGCCAGCGCCGCCGCCACCGCGCGGCCGATGCCGCTGGCGCCGCCGGTGATCACGGCGACCCGATTCGAGAGTTCCATGCGCCCTCCGTTGCGAAGCGCCGCAGTGTAGTGCGCGCCTCGCGACCCGCGAGCGCGGCCGCATCGGCAGTCGACGAATCAAAAGCTGACGAACGCGGTGTCAGGCGTCGGCGGCCTGTGCGCCATCGTGATGCGAAACAGCTCCTCGTCGGACTCGCGCAGCCGGCGGCTCATCTCGCGCCCGATGTTCATCTGGATCAGCGCGAACTGCTCGACGTTGTGCTCGAACAGCCGGTACAGGTGCGCCGGGGTCAGCGCCATCGCGCGACAATCGACCTCGGCACGCACCGACGCACTGCGCGGAAACAGGTCGAGCAACGCCATCTCGCCGAAGCAATCGCCCGCCCGCAGGTGGCGCAGCAGCAGCTCGCGACCGTCGCAGTCCTTCAGCACCGCGACGCGGCCGGACTCGAGCACATACATGCAATCGGCCGGATCGCGCTCGCGGAAGAAGTGCTGGCCGGCCGGCACCGCGACCGTCGGCACCGGCTCGAGCAGCACCTGCAGCGCACGCTCGTCGATGCCGCCGAAGATCGGCATTTGCTGCAGCAGTTCCATGCGCATCGTCGGCATCGCCTGTCTCCCGTGGCCGCTGGGCCGTGGCCGAGTGTAGGCGCGCGCCGCGCCGGCCTAGAATCCCCCGCATCGCCCTGCCGGACACCCGCATGTCCATCGAACGACTCGCAAACATTGCAGTGCTGTTCGCCGACATCACGGGCAGCTCGCGGCTGTTCGTCGAAGTGGGCGACGAGCGTGCGCGCGAGATCGTCGCCGACACGCTGAACACCTGGTCGCATCTGGCCGCCAGCCACGGCGGCCACGTGGTGCAGCTGCGCGGCGACGGCATGCTGTGCACCTTCGCGTCGGTCGATGCCGCGCTGGCCGCCGCAGTGGCGCTGCGCGAGCTGCCGTACGGGCCGCCGCTGTCGATGCACGCCGGCATCCACGCCGGCGCGGTGCAGCAGGAAGCCGACCAGCTCTACGGCGACGTGGTGAACATCGCGGCACGCATGGCCGACATCGCGCGCCGTTTCGAGATCGTGCTGACGCACGCCGCCGCGCAGCAGCTGTCGCAGCCCGACCGGCGCGACCTGCGGCTGATCCGCCAGGTGCCGGTGAAGGGCCAGGCGCGGCCGATCGACATCTGCCTGCTGGCCTACGACGAGGCCCATTCCACCGAGTACCGGCCGCCCGACCAGACCAAGACCTTCGTCACCGCGCTCGAACTGTGCCACGGCGTCCGGCGCGTGGTGGTCGACGCCGGCTCCAGCGTGTGCCTGATCGGCCGCGATGCCGATTGCACCCTGCAGGTCGACCACCGCCTCGTCTCGCGCCGCCATGCGTCGGTGGAGCGCGTGTCGGGCAAGTTCTTCCTGCACGACCACAGCACCAACGGCACCTACGTCGACGACGGCGGCGGCGCCGTGCTGGTGCAGCGCGAGGTGGTGCAGCTCAAGGGCCAGGGGGTGATCTCGCTCGGCGCGACGCCGCAGGACAACACCGACCAGCTGATCCGCTTCGCGATCGGGCTGTAGCGAGCCCGCGCGCAACCGCCGAGGAGCCGCATGTCCACCGTCACTGCCACCGGGGCCGCCGAGCCGCGCAGCGTCGGCCCGCTGCCGCTCACCGCCGACCAGCTGCTGCGCTCGCAGGAGAGTACGCTCGCACGCCTGGTGGCGACCGGCACGATCGCCGACTCGCGCAGCGGGCTGGTGATCTCGTCGAACATCGGCATGCTCGGCGCGCTGGTGGCGTCGCTGTCGGGCAAGACGCTGCTGGCCGCCGGCGCGGGGCTGTGGCTGGTGGCCGCGCTCACCGCGGCAGCCTGCGCGGCCAGCATCGCGATGGCCGCGGTGGCGGCGTTTCCGCGGCCGGGCCGTCAATCGGATTCGCTGGTGTTCTTCGGCAGCATCGCCGAGATGCCGCTGGATACCTACTTCGATCGCCTGCGCACGGTGCCACAGATGGATCTCGCACGCGACCTCGCCGATCAGTGCCACCGTGTGGCCGAGCTGGCGGCGCTGAAGTTCCGCTGGGTGCGCCGCGCGATGGTGACGATGATCGCCGCGGCGGTGCCGTGGCTCGTGTGCCTGCAGTGGGTGGGCCACCTGCGCCTGCCCGGCTGAAGCGGCGCTCGGGCGTGTCGAGTGGCGGCGCGGCCTGTGCAGCGGCCGCGCCGCCGGTCGTTATGTGGCCGTGCCGGCCGGCCGTTGCGTGGCCGTGCCGCCGGGCCGCTGCGCGGCCGTGCGGCCCGCGTGTGCGCGGTCGAGCGACGATGCCAGGAACAGCGTCTTCAGCAGCGCACGGTTGATCTCCAGCGGCTCGACGAACGCTTCGTCGGCAGCGGCACGGATCTCGGACGCCACCTCGGATTCGATCGCCTGCGCCAGCGCCAGCAGCGGGTGGTAGGGCCCGCTGCCGTTGACGATCGCCGCGCGCACGCGCTCGGGCACATCCAGCGTGCCCAGCGTCTCGACCAGCGGTTTGCCGAAGCTGCGGTCGAGCAGCGAGAAGACGCCGCACATGAACAGCTCGCCGCGCGTCTCGGTGCTGGCCGATGCCGCCGCCAGGTGGCGCATCAGCAGCCCGCGGCGCAGCGCCGCGAAGTTCACCGGCCGCAGCCGCATGTCGCCACCGGTGCGCGCGAGCATGCCGGCCAGCCAGCGGCGCAGCGGTTGCGCGCCGAGCAGCGAGATCGCCTGGTCGAACGAGCCGGCCTCGAGCCGCAGCTGGCCGGGCGCCGCGGCCTGCACGTGGCGCATCAGCTCGAACGCCAACAATGGGTCTCGCATCAGCGTCTCGTCGAGCCGCTGCGCGTTGCTGCCCTGCTCGAGATGCTCGATCAGCGCCAGCACCACTTCCACATCGGGCCGCGCTTGCAACGGTGCCAGCTCGGGCTCGTGCAGCGGCCAGCCGATCACCGCGATGGCACCGCGCTCGAAGCTGTGCCGCAACTGCGCCATCGTGCGCACGCCACCCTGGATGTGCGCAATGCTGCGCGCCGCTGTGTGCGCCGGTGCCAGCGCCGTCAGGCGGCGATCGTCCGCATAGTCGATCAACGCCCACTTGAAGCACGGCAGCACCTCACGCGGCAGCTCGCGCGTCGGTCGGCCCTTCAGCAGCAGCAGGTTGCCGCGCGACGCCAACTCGCGCAGCACCGCGCTGTTGGCCGGCTCGGCAGCGACGAACCACGGCACCTCCATCATCACGTTGCGATTCGGCCGCGCGCGCAGCAGTTCGGCCAGCATCAGCTCGGACGTGACGTTCAACACCACCAGGCCGCCGTGCTCGGGCCAGACCTCGCCGATCGCCTGCAGCAGCTCGTCGACGTCGGGCGTCACGCCGATGCGCAGCGGCACCACGGTGAGCCGGGTGGCGATCACGGCCTCCGAGGGGTCGATCACCGGCGCATAGCCGAGCACCACCTTGCCGAGCACGCGGCTGCTCGCCGCGCTCATCGTGAACACCGTGGCCGGCCCGGCCGGCGCACCGGCGGCCGCCCGCTGGCGCGCCACATGCCGCGCCGCCTGCAGATCGGTGCGCGCCGCGGCCTGCTCGATGCTCGTCTCGAGCCAATCGAAATCGGTCAGCGTTTGCCCGGGCGCCGTGGTCGCACCGGCCGTGACGGGCGTCCGGGGTGCCGCCTTCGCCGCGGCGGGCGATGTGGATCGCGTCGTGGCGCTGGCCACGGCGGACGCCGCGGTGCGCGCGGCATGCGCTGGCACATGCGGTGACAGGGCCGGAGGATTCTTGGTCATGGTGCAGGGATCGTTTGGTGCGCGCGCTCGACCTCCGGACTTTCGGCGATGTCGCGCACACCCTGAAGGTGCGCCATGCAACAGGTGCCAACTTTGTCGCGCCCGTTGCGATCGGATCGGCCCGAAGCGCTCGATCAGAATGGCGCCATGACCCCGCCGAGGTCCCCAGGGCCCCTGCTTCGCGCCCGCGGTGCCGCCCGCGTGTGGCTCGCCATCGCCGGCAGCGCGACGCTGAGCGCCTGTTCGCTGCCGGGCCGCATTGAGGAACCCGCCGGACTCGGGCCGACCGAGGCGCGCGCGGCGATCCTGCGCGTGCTGCCCGCCAGCACCACCGACCGCACCGGCTGGGCCACCGACATCCACGCCGCGTTAAGCGCACTCGAGCTGCCCTCGACGCCGCAGAACCTGTGCGCGGTGCTCGCGGTGACCGAACAGGAGTCGAGCTTCCAGGCCGACCCGGTGGTGCCAGGGCTGCCGGCCATCGCGTGGAAGGAGATCGACCGCCGCGCCGAGAGCGCCGGCGTGCCAAAGTTCGCGCTGCGCGCCGCGCTCGGCCTCACGTCGCCCGACGGCCGCAGCTATGCGCAGCGCATCGATGCGGTGAAGACCGAGCGCCAGCTCAGCGAGATCTTCGACGACTTCGTCGGTATGGTGCCGCTGGGCAAGACCTTCCTCGCCAGCCGCAACCCGGTGCGCACCGGCGGGCCGATGCAGGTGAGCATCGCGTTCGCCGAGGCGCAGGTACGCTCGCGCGACTACCCGTACCCGATGGCGGGCTCGGTGCGGCGCGAGGTGTTCACGCGCCGTGGCGGCCTGTACTTCGGCACCGCGCACCTGCTGGCCTATGACGCGCCGTACGACCAGCTGCTGTACCGCTATGCCGATTTCAACGCCGGGCGCTACGCCAGCCGCAACGCCGCGTTCCAGCACGCGGTGGCGGTGGCCTCGGGCCTGCCGGTGACGCCCGACGGCGACCTGCTGCCGCACGCTGCCGGCGCGCCGCGCGGCGAAACCGAACGCGCCGCGCTGACGCTGGCCGCGCGGCTCGCGATGAGCGAGACCGACATCCACCGCGACCTGTCGCGCGGTGACGAGGCCCGGTTCTCGGACTCGACGCTGTACGAGCGCGTCTTCGCCTATGCCGAGCGGCTCGATCGGCGCGCGCTGCCGCGCGCCGCGATGCCGAAGATCGACCTCAAGAGCCCCAAGTTCACGCGTCGGCTGACCACCGAATGGTTCGCCAACCGCGTAGACGAGCGCCACCGACGCTGCATGGCCCGCATCGGCGCGCCCGACTGAACGGCGGCGCGTGCTGCGGCTACGGGGCGGGAGCTTCGAGCAGGTCGTGCTCGACGAACACCACGTCGTGCGGCACCGCCGCCATCTCGTTGCAGCGGCAGGCGATGCCACCGGCATCGCAATCGTCGTCGTGGCCCCAGGGTTGATCGGGGTGCTCGTCGCACAGCCAGCCCGAGCCCGCGCAGCGCGCGCACATCAATCGCAGTTGTCTTCGCTTCATCGCCCACCCCCGAACCGCTGCGCTGAATCGTATCGGCGCGGCGCGCGCGCAGCCAGTGGACAGGGTGTGCATCTGCTGTGGAAATCGCTTGCACAACTCGGGCCGCCGGCGCCGCTGCCACGAACTGCACAGGATCGCGATAGCGCCCGCCCAGCGGCCGACGCAGCATCGCACATCACCCACCGCGGCGCGGCGCGTCTGCGGCCGCGCTGCTGCTATGGGACACTGCCTGCGATGCCAGCCGAGCGTTCCCCCGCCACCGTCAACCGCACGCTGTTCGACAGCGAGTTGCTGCAGATCGGCTACATTGAGATCCGCCCGCGCTCGAGCGCGCTGGGCCCATGGGAAGCCGCGGCGCGCAACGTGCTGGCGCTGCCGCTGACCGGCGTGTTCGCGCAGCACGAAGGGTCGGGGCGGCAGGCGGTGGTCACACCCAGCCATGCGCTGCTGCTGTCGGCGGGCCGGCCGTATCGCCTGAGCTTTCCGGGCGCCATCGGCGACCGCTGCCTGGCGCTACGCTTCACGCCCGAGGCGCTCGCGCGCCTGGCGCCGCAGGCGCTGGCCGCCGAGGGTTTCGACGATCGGGCGTTCGCGCAGCACCTGCTGCTGCCGCCGGCGCTGATGTTGGCGCGCAGCCGGCTTTGGCAGCGCCTGGCCGCCGGCGCGGTCGATCCGCTCGAGGCCGAAGATCACGGCGTCGCACTGCTGCAGGCCACGCTCGGCGCTGCGCGCCGGCCGTCGCGCACGGGGCGCCCTGTGCGCACCGCGCGCACCGCAGCGCGCCGGCGGCGCCATGTGCACGACACCCTCGAGGCCATCGCCGCGCGGCCCGAGCACCCGTGGCGGCTGACCGAACTGGCCGCGCTGGCCTGCATGTCGCCCGGGCATCTGGCGCACGTGTTCCGCGCCGAGATCGGCACCACGGTCTACGGCTACGTGCTGCGTGCACGCCTGGCGCACGCGCTCGACGCCGTGCTCGATTCGCGTCGCGGTCTCACCGAGGTGGCGCTCGACGCCGGCTTTGCCAGCCACAGTCACTTCACGGCCAAGTTCCGCGCGCTGTTCGGCTGCACGCCGCAGGCGCTGCGGCAGCGCGGCGTGCGCGCCGCCACGGTGCACCAACTGCGCACGATCATGACAGCGCCGCAGCCGCTTGCCGCCTAGCCTTGTGCTCCTGGTGTTGCGAGCAGACCCGCGTGATGTCGATGCCGAATGTTCCCGGCCTGTACGTGCTGGCCGGCCTGGTGCCCGACGCCCCGGCGCCCGAGGCGGTGGCCGTGCCGGAGCCCGAGGTGGCGCAGGCGCAACTGCGCGCGCTGCAACACCGCACGATCGACGTGCGCGTCGACCCCACCGGCGACCTGCTGCGCGCGCTGACGCACGACGACTTCATGCGCACCGCGGCCGACGGCCGCTGGCACGACCGTGCCCGCTTCCTGGCCGACGCGCCGACACAGGCCGTGCCGCCGAACACCGGCGCCGAGGATGTGCGCGTGCGCCTGTTCGGCACGCTGGCGCTGGTGCACGGGCTGTACGCGCGCGCACGGCCCGAGGCACCGCCGGCGCGCGTGCGCTATACCGACGTGCACCGCTGGAGCGGCGGCACCTGGCAACTGGTGAGCGTGCAGGAGACCGCACTCGCGGCCGACGTGGCCGCCGAACTCGTGCGCGGCAACGCGCCACCGCATGCCGGCTGGAACGGGCGTGACCCTGCCGGCGACGACGACACCGTGCTGCACGCATTGAACGAAGCCTACGTCGCCGCCTTTCGCGGCGCCGACGTGGCCTGGTACGACGCCCACCTGGCGACCGACTACCTGGTGATCAACGGCGACGGCTCGCTGCACGACAAGGCCGGCGCCCTCGCCCGCTTCGCGCGGCCGACATTCGCCACCACGATGCGTTCGTTCCCGGTCGAGCGCGTGCGCGTGCGTCGCTTCGACGACCTGGCGCTGATCCACGCCGAGAACGCCTACGAGCTGAAGGACGGCCGCAGCGGCGTCAGCCGCTACACCGACATCTGGCACCGGCGCGACGGGCGCTGGCTGTGCGTGGCGGCGCACATCACCGCGCAGCGCGCGCCGTGACCGACGCCGACGTCAGCGCCCCGGCCGCACGAAGCGCTGGCGTGCGCGCTCGACCTCGGCGCGCGTGATGCAACCCTCGGCATGGTCGTTGACCAGCCCCATCGCCTGCATGAACGCGTAGACCGTGGTCGGCCCGACGAACTTCCAGCCCTGCTGCTTCAGCGCCTTCGACAGCACGATCGACGTCGCCGAGGTCGACACGTTGCGCGGTCGGCGCAGCGGCTTCGGCTCGTGGCGCCACAGGTAGGCCGCCAGCGAGCCCTCGCGCTGCACCAGCTCGCGTGCGCAGCGGGCGTTGTGGATCACCGCCTCGATCTTGCCGCGGTGGCGCACGATGCCTTCGTTCTTCAGCAGCCGCGCCACGTCGCGCGCGCCGAAGCGCGCCACGGCGTCGAAATCGAAGCCCTCGAACGCGGCTCGGAAGTCCTCGCGCTTGGCCAGGATCGTGCGCCAGCTCAGGCCCGACTGGAAGCCTTCGAGGCTCAGCTTCTCGAACAGCCGGTGGTCGTCGCCCACCGGCCGGCCCCATTCGTGGTCGTGATAGCTCAGGTAGAACTCCGGCGCGCCGGCGCACCAGCGGCAACGCGGTCGACCATCGGGGCTGTCGGTCGCGGTGTCGGTCATCGGCCTGCGGTGCCGCGCGTCAACCGCCCAGGCATCACTTGCGTGTCGGCTTGCGCTCGGCCTTGCCGTCCGCCGACTGCAGCGCCTCGGACATGCCGATCAGCACGCCGCTGGCCAGCGCGGCGTAGCTGCCCATCAACGCCTGCGCACCGCGCAGCCCGGCGGCGCGCCCCTCGCGCAGCGCCACCTGCGCCTGTGCCATCAGCTTGTCGACGCTGACCTGCGCCATCGCACCGGTGCCGGTGCCCTCGAGCTTCATCGTCTGCAGCACGTGCGCCCACGGCCCCTTCAGTGCGCTGCCAGCGCCCTCGGCCGCCTTGGCAACGGTGGCGAACAACACGTCCTCCATCTTCTCGAGATTGGCCAGCGCGCCCTTGAGTTGCCGGTTGTTCAGCTCGACCCCCTGGTCGACAAACTGCTGCAGCGCCGTGCGCTGCGCCTGCACCGCCTTCAACAGCGCCGCGTCCATGCCGTCGAACGCCTTGGTCAGCAGCGCCTCGACATCCACCGCCGGCAACGGACTCTTCGCCGCGCCGGCGGAAGCCGCCTGCGTCACGGCCTTCAGCACGCTGCGGATGTTGGCCAGCGTCAACTCGCGGCCCTGCAACGCCTTCAGCGTGGCCTGGCTCACCGCCTTGCGCAGCGCGTCGCCTTGCTGCGCGCTGGCCTTGGCGAACTGCGCGATCAGCGCATCCTGGTCGATGCCTGCCTTGAACATGGTGTGGCTCTCCTGCTGGGGAAGGGGCACTCGCGGCGGCACAGACCGGTGGGTGCGGGCCGTGTCGCCGAGTCTGCGCCACGACGGTCACCGCTGGCCATAGGGGTTGTCGCGGCCACGCGGGCCGCGCTGCCGGCAGCGTTGCCGCACGGCCCGCTACGGCGACTTCGACGCCGCCGCGGCGGCCATGCGCTCGGTGCAATCGCGCCCGATCGCGAATGCACCGACCACGCCGCCGCGCGGGTCGCGCGCCAGCCCGAAGCTGAACTCCACGTACAGCCTGCGGCCGCTCTTGTGCAACGAACGGGTGACCAGCGGCTTGCCGCCGGTGTTGCGCAACGCGCCGGTCTCGATGGCGCGGCGATAGCCGTCCCAGTGCGGGCGCCGCAGGTGCTCGGGCACGATCAGGTCGAGCGAGGCGCCGAGCGCCTCGGTGGTGGCAAAGCCGAACAGGCGCTCGGCGCCGCGGTTCCACAGCCGGATCACGCCGTCGCAGTCGCTGAACACCACGGCCTCGGCCGCCTGCTCGACGATGGCGCGCGGAAGGTCGAGTGCGCTCACCGCGAGCCGCTCGAACTGCTCGGCATAGCACACCGGCGACGCATACGGCCGGCGCTGCAGCGCAGCATCGGCGGCGGCGTCGCGCGCCATCTCGGGCCCCGGACGATCGGGGGCGGTCCCATCGACTGTCATGTCATGCTCCGTCGCGACCCTCGGCGTCGATCCGCGCCGCAGCGGCCGCTGAACTGGGGATCATTAGATCGCATCGCGCCGACCCCATCGGCCGTGCGGTCGTACCGTCGCGAACCGACGCCACGCGCGCCCACCGCCACCGTCGATGGACAATCGCTTGCGCCCACGGCGACGATGCGCCAACCGATCGCATCGTCGCAGGCCGGCCGCCCACCCGCATGGATCTGACCCACGATCTGCCCGCGCTGCTGAGCACCGCAGCCGCTTTCGCCGCACTGGACGACGCCCAGCGCGCCACGCTCGCTGCCGCGCTGCAGCCCGAGCCGGTGGTCGCAGGCCATGTGCTGCTGCGCCAGGGCGAGGCGGGCGACTCGCTGTTCGTCGTCGGCCGCGGGCGCTTCACGGTGCAGTTGCGGCGCGACGACGGCCTCGACGTGGTGATCGGTACCGTCGGGCCGGGCGAGGTGCTGGGCGAGCTGCAGCTGGTTGTCGGCGGCACCGCATCGGCCACCGTGGTGGCAGCCAGCGACGCGCTGCTGTGGCGGCTGCGACGTCCGGCCTTCGACGCGTTGTGCCAGCAGGCGCCGGCGTTGCTCGACACCCTGGCCCGCCTGGCCGCGCGCCGGCTGCAGCGGCGCCAGTTGCTGGCGGTGCTGCCGGCGATGCTCGGTGCGCTCGACGCCGCCACGCTCGCCGCGCTCGAGCGCCAGCTCAGCTGGCGCACGCTGCCGCGCGGCGAGGTGCTGTTCCGCAAGGGCGACGCGGGCGACGCCTGGTACGTGGTGACCAGCGGCCGCGTCGCGGTGGTGGAGCCGGCGCACAACGGGCAGCCCGAGCGGCTGCTGTCGGAGGTGGGCCGTGGCGAGGGCATCGGCGAGATGGCACTGGTCACCGGGCAGCCGCGCTCGGCCACCGTGGTTGCGCTGCGCGACGCCGAGCTGGCGTGCTTTCCGGCCGGCCTGGTGGCCGAGCTCACCGCGGCGTCGCCGCAGATGGCCAATGCGATGCTGCGCGGGCTGGCGCAACGCATCACGCAGCAAAGCGGCGCCGCGCGCCGCAGCGAGCCGGCCGGCCTCACGCTGACGCTGCTGCCCGCAGCGGCTGGCGTCGACCTCGTCGGCTTTGCGCAGCGGCTCGCCGCCGCGCTGCAGCGCTTCGGCTCGGCGCGGGTGATCGGCAGCGCGCAGTTGCACGAGATCGGCGTCGACCACGAGGCCGCGAGCCGCTCCGAGGCGCACCCGGGCTGGATGCGCGTCGGTGCCTGGCTCGACGAACAAGGGGCGGCACACCGCTTCATGCTGCTGCTGACCGATGCCGTGCCGAGCGTATGGAGCGCGCGTGTGCTCGGTCAGGCCGACCGCGTGATCGTGGTCGGCGACGCGCACGGCCAGCCCGCGCCGGGCCCGCTCGAGCAGGCGCTGCTGCCGGCGCCGCAGGGACCACAGCCGCGCGACGTGCGCCGGCTGCTGGTGCTGCTGCACCGCGACGGCGCGCAGCCACCGCGCGACACCGCACGCTGGCTCGATGCGCGCGCGGTGCAGGAGCACCTGCACGTGCGTCTCGATCGCGGCGACGACATCGAGCGGCTGGCGCGCCGGCTCGCCGGCCGCGCGGTGGCGCTGGTACTCTCGGGCGGCGGCGCGCGCTGCTGTGCGCACATCGGCGTGGTGCGTGCGTTGCGCGAGCGCGGCATACCGATCGATCTGGTGGCCGGCACCAGTGCCGGCTCGCTCACCGGTTACCTCGCCGCCGCCGGCGTCGCCGACGACGCGATGCGCGACACCGCACGGCGCTTTCACGAAGCCGGGCCATTCAAGGGCTACACGCTGCCGCTGTTCTCGCTGCTCGACGGCGACCGCCTCAGCCGCGCGCTGCAGGCCGAATGCGGCGACACGCAACTCGAAGACCTGTGGCTGCCGCTGGTGGCGGTGTCGAGCAACCTCACGCGCCGCGCGGTCGAGCTGCACACGCGCGGGCCGGCGTGGCTCGCGCTGCGCGCCAGCTGCTCGCTGCCCGGCCTGGTGCAACCGGTGATCCGCGACGGCGAGCTGCTGGTCGACGGCGGCCTGAGCGACAACCTGCCGGTCGACGTGGCGCGCGAGCGCCTGGCCGGCCACGTGATCGCGGTCGACGTCACCGCCGACCTCGAGCTGCACACCGCCGCCACCGCCTACCCGTCACCGTGGCTCGCGCTGCCCGCGCGCGTGCTGCGCGGGCGCGCGAGCGGCCGCGTGCCGCCCGGCCTGCTCGAAGTGATGATGCACAGCCTGCTGCTGGCCAGCCTGGCGCACACGCGGCGCATGCGGCAGGCGGCCGACCTCTGCCTGCGGCCCGACCTGGCGCGCTTCGGACTGCTGGCGCTGGCGCGCTACGACGAGATCATCGAGGCGGGGTATCGGCATGCGCGCGAGCGGTTGCACGATGAGGCGCAACGCCTCGAACTCTGAGAAGCCCTCCAACGCCCATTCACACGCCCACCCCAACGCAGCGGCACCACAGTGGCATGCACCCGGCCAACCCCGGCCGGCCGACCACCTCAGGAGCCCTGCCATGAACCAAACCGCCTCCACCCACCGCGCCGACAACGGCGTCAACGTCGATGCCCTGCTGGGCGCCCGCGCCGCGCTGACCGATGCCCCCGCCGGCGCGATGTTCAAGTGGCGCGCCACCAGCCAGTGGATCAACGGCACGCACAGCCGCGCCAGCGTCGACGGCTTCTTCGGCCTCGGCGAGGAGCAGCGGCACCGCAGCCGCTTCGAGTTCGATTCGGACCACCCGGAGATCTTCGCCTCGGCCGACAACGGCGCCACGCCGGTCGAGTACGTGCTGGTCGGCCTGGCGGGCTGCCTGTCGGCCGGCATCGCGTCGGTGGCGCAGCACCGCAACATCCAGCTGCACTCGGTGCGCGCCACGCTCGAAGCCGGCATGGACCTGCAAGGCGTGCTCGGCATCGACAGCCAGGTGCGCAACGGCTTCGACGGCATCAAGGTGCACTACGAGATCGACGCCGACGCCACGCCTGAGCAGATCGCGGCGCTGGTGGCGCAATCGCAGAAGCGCTCGGCGGTGTTCGACATCGTCGCCAACCCGACCGACGTCACGGTCACATCGAGCAAGGCGTGAGCTCCACACCGCACGCCGCGCCGCGCGCGGTGGACGTCGTCGTGATCGGCGGCGGCCACTGCGGGCTGGCGATGAGCCACGCGCTGTCGCAGCACGCGGTCGACCATGTGGTGCTCGAGCGCGGCGAGGCCGGCCAGGCCTGGCGCAGCGAGCGCTGGGATTCGCTGCGCCTGCTCACGCCCAACTGGATGTGCCGGCTGCCCGGCCAGGCCTACGACGGCGCCGACCCCGACGGCTACCTGCACGCGGCCGAGGTGGCGGCGTTCCTCGCGCGCTACGCCGCACGCCTGCCAGCGCCCCTGCTGACGCAGACCACCGTGCTGCGCGTGACGCACGCCGGCACCGAAACCGACGCCGGCTACCTCGTGCACAGCGATCGCGGCTGCTGGCGCTGCCGCGCGCTGGTGCTGGCCAGCGGCGCGTGCAGCCGGCCGGTCGTGCCGCGCATGGCCGCCGACGTGCCGGCGGCGGTGGCGCAGTTCGACGCCCACCGCTATCGCCGCCCCGCGCAGCTGCCGCCGGGTGGCGTACTGGTGGTCGGTGCGTCGGCCACCGGGCTGCAACTCGCGCTCGAACTGCAGCGCAGCGGCCGGCCGGTGCTGCTGGCGTGCGGCGAGCACGTGCGCCTGCCGCGGCTGTACCGCGGCCGCGACGTGCAATGGTGGCTGCTCGCGGCCGGCGTGCTCGACCAGCGCATCGAGGCGATCGACGACCCGCAGCGCGCGCGCCGGCTGCCGTCGCCGCAACTGATAGGCAGCGACACGCGCGACACGCTCGACCTCAACGCGCTGCAGCGGCAAGGCGTCGAGGTCTGCGGCCGGCTCGCCGCGGTGCGCGACGAGCGCGCGTTGTTCTCGGGCTCGCTGCACAACGTCTGCGCGCTGGCCGATCTCAAGATGAACCGCCTGCTCGACGGCTTCGACGCCTGGGCGCTCGAGCGCGGCCTCGCCGGTGACGCCGCCGCGCAGCGCTTCGAGCCGACCCGCGTGCCCGCGTCACCGCGGCTCGCCGCCGCGCTGGGTCGCGAGATCCGCAGCATCGTCTGGGCCACCGGCTTCAGGCCCGACTTCGGCTGGCTCGACCTGCCGGTGTTCGACCGCCGCGGCGAGTTGCGCCACGACCGTGGCCTGGTCACCGACGCACCGGGCGTCTGCGTGCTCGGCCTGCCGCTGCTGCGGCGGCGCAAGTCGAGCTTCATCCACGGCGCCGAGGACGACGTGCGCGAGCTCACCCCGCAGCTGCTGGCGCACCTCGAGCGCAGCGTGCGGCGGCACGCACGGCGCCGGCCGTTGACGACGGCCGGGCCGGCTGTGCACACTTGCCGCCAGGAGGGGACATACGGTGGTCGCTGCTGCCAGCACCGGTCCGAGGCTTCGAGTGCGCCTGCTCGGTGAGCTCGAAGTGCGGCGCGGCAGCGAGCCGCCGCTGCCATTGCCGCCGTCGCGGCGCACGCGCGCGCTGCTGGGGTACCTGGTGGCCACCGGCGCGCCGCAGTCGCGCAGCGCGCTGTGCGACCTGCTGTGGGACGGCCCCGACGATCCGCGCGCCGCGCTGCGCTGGAGCCTGACCAAGCTGCGCCCGGTGGTCGACGACGCCACCACCCAGCGCCTGCGCGCCGACCGCGACAAGGTGGCGTTCGATGCACTCGATTGCGAGGTTGACAGCGTGTCGATCGGCGCGGCGCTCGGCCATGGCGCACTCGGCAACGGCGGCGAGCCCGCATCGGGACACGGCGCATTCGCGCAGCTGCCGCTCGAAACGCTCGAAGCCAGCGCGCAGGCGCTGCAGCGCGAATTTCTCGATGGCCTCGACCTGCCGGCGTGCTACCGCTTCCAGCACTGGTGCATGGCCGAGCGCGAGCGCTTCGCGCGGCTGCGCCGCGGCGTGCTCGAAGCGCTGGTCACGCGCCTGGCCGACGACCCGCAGCGCGCGCTGCAGCACGGCCGCGCGATGGTCGCTGCCGATCCGCTGGCCGAGGCCGCGCACGCCACGCTAGTGAGGCTGCTCGCGGCGGCCGGCCGCTACCCGGAGGCCGAGCAGCACCATGGCTGGGCGCGCGACCTGCTGCGGCGCGAGGTGGCACTGCCCGACGGCGGCGCGCTCGACCAGGCGATCCGCGCGGTGCGGCAGGCGCAGCGGCAGCTCGCGGCGCCGCGAGCGCCGAGCGAGCCGCGGCCCGCCACCCTGCCCGCTGCTCACTCCACCGCGCAAACTGCCGCTCACCCCGCCGCTCACCCCACCGCTCACCCCACCGCGCAGCCCGCCGCCCGCTCTGCTGCCCACTCCGCGGCCTTAGCCGAGCTGGCGCGCGCCACCGCGCCTGCCCCGGCGGCATTGGTCGGCCGCAGCGACGAGTGCCGCGCGATCGAGGCGACGCTCGCCGCATCGGATGCCGCGCGGGTGCAGCCGTCGGGCGAACCGCCGACCCACAGCACACCCCGGCCGCAGATGCTGCTGCTCGTCGGCGAGCCCGGCATCGGCAAGACACGGCTGCTCGACCACCTGGCCGAGCGCGCCACCACGCTCGGCCGCCGCGTGCTGCGCGCGCGTTGCTTCGAAGCCGAAGCGGTGCGGCCATACGGCTTCTGGCTAGACGCGCTGCGCGGCGTGCCCACCGACCACGCCAGCGCGCAAGTGCTCGATCGGGCCGCACCGCTGCTCGGCGGCAACGCGGCCGCGGTGAGCCGCGCGCAGTTGTTCGACGCCACCGCCGAACTGCTGAACAGCCTGGCGCAAGCGCAACCGCTGGCGGTGCTGATCGACGACCTGCAGTGGATCGACGACGCCTCGGCCGCGCTGCTGCACTTCGTGGCGCGCCGGCTCGCCACGGCGTCGCAGCCGCTGCTGCTGGCCGCTGCCGCGCGCGCCGGCGAGGTCGACGACAACGCCGGCGCCAAGGGGTTGCTGCACTCGCTGGCGCGCGAGCACGCGCTGCAGCAGCTCGACCTCGGTCCGCTCGCCGAGGACGACGTACGGCGCTGGCTCGGCGAACGCCTGGGCGATGTCGGCGCCGCAATGCGCGCCAGCGGCGGCAATCCGCTGTTCCTGCTCGAGCTGGTGCGTGCCGGCGGCGATGTACCCACGGCACGGCCGCTCGCCGCGCTGCTCGACGACCGGCTGCGCGCGTTCGACGCCGCCGGCCGCGACCTGCTCGGCTGGGCCGCCGCACTCGGCGACGCACTGATCGGCGAGTTTGGCATCGAGCGGCTGGCCGCGGCCACCGCGCTGCCGGTGGCCGACGTGCTGGCGCGCATTGCCCACTTCGAGCGCCGCGGCCTGCTGCGTGCCAACGCCGCGGGCGGCTTCGACTTCGCGCACGATCTGGTGCGCCAGGCCGTGTACCGCGCGCTTTCGGCGCCGCGGCGGTGCTCGCTGCACCGGCAGATCGCGCGCGTGCTGGCCGACGCTGCCGTGCAGGACCCCTGGCAGCACGGCGCCGTGGTGCACCACGCGAGCCTGGCCGGCGATGCCACGCTGGCGACGCGCGCCGCACTCGCCGCCGGCGAGCACTGGCTGCGCGTGTTCGCCAACGTCGAGGCGGCGCAGGTAGCCGAGCGCGGCCTCGCATCGATCGACGCGATGCCGGCCGGCACGGAACGCGCGCGGCTCGAGATCGCGCTGCTGCGGCTGCGCGTGACCGCGGCGGCAGCGCCGGGCGGCCGTCTGCCGGACCTGGTGGCACGCATCGAGCGTGCGATCGACGCCGCGCAGGTGCAGGGTCTGCACGCCGACGCATCGGCCGGATGGGAGATCCTGGCCTACTGGCGCCAACAAGCGGGCGACGCCGTCGGCGCACACGACGCCACGCTCGCCGCCGAGCGCAGCACACGGCTGGCCGACAGTGTGACGCGCTGCCAGCAGTTGGCCAACAGCGGCCGCTGCCTGCTCGACATCGAAGCCGATGGCGAGCGCGGCCGCGCGCTGCTGGCCGACGCCGCGGCGCTCGCCGGCGAACTGCAGTTGCCGGTGATGGAGCTCGAATGGGGCCGCGGCCTCGCCGCACGTGCCGATGGCGACCTGCCGCGCGCCTGTGAATCGCTGGCACGCGCGGTGGCGCTGGCGCGCGCCGCGGCCAACCACTGGCGCGAGTACGAATGCATGCTCGCGCTGGCCACCGCCGAGTACGAGCTCGAACGCGTCGACGACGTGCTGCGCCACGTCGACGATGTGGCCGCCGCGGCGCGCCGCATGGGCGAGACGCGCGTGCCGTTCGCCGAGGCGCTGGCGGCGCTGGCGCACCGGCGCCGCGGCGATGCCGATGCGCCCGCCTCCGTGGCCGCCAGCCTGGCCGTGCTGCGCGAGCGCGACGACAAGGCGCACCTGGCCTACGCGCTCAACGAAACCGCCGCGTTCGCGCTCGCCGATGGTGATGCCCAGACCGCGCAACGCCACGCCGAAGAGGCGTTCGCCGCCGCGAGTGCGGTGCGCCGCCCGACGCTGATCACCCGTGCGCGCGCGATCATCGCCGCGGCGCAGGCTGCAAACGCACCGGCGCGAGCCGCAACCGCATCGGCGCAAGGCGCAAACGCTTCGGCGCAAGCTGCACCCGCATCGGCCCAAGCCGTACCCGCTTCAGCGCAAGCCGCGAACGCCGCGGCGCAAACTGCCACCGCATCGGCGCGCAAACCCCGCGCCGAAACCACCAGGAGGTCGCCATGAGCCTGCTCCGCATCGTGGTCGAACGCAGCTTCGACACCCCGCAGACCGACGCCGACATGAAGCTCGTGGCCGACCGCGAGCGGCCATGCCTGTCGGCCAACCAGGCCACCTGGAAGCGCAGCATGCTGTCGACCGACCGCAAGCGCATGGTCTGTGAGTACGAGGCCGCCGACGCCGAGACGATGCGCCGTATCCAGCGCGAAGCCGGCGCGCAGTTCGATCGCATCTGGATCGGCGAGGTGATCGAGTAGCCACCTGCGCCACGCGGGCCCCGCGCGCCGCCGGCTGCGCCAGGGCCCGTGATCACTCTACGGGCGCTGGCGCGGCAGCACGTCGGCCAGCATCGGCATCGCCTTCCAGGCCGCCGGCGGCGGCACGTGCCCCGGCCGCGGCGCGTCGGCCGACAGCGTGGCCGCGGCGCTCGGGTGGATGTAGCGCGGGCAGTTCGGAAAGATGCGCTGTGCCTGCACGCGCACGACCAGCAGCGCGCCGTGGTGACGCGCCAGCGCGTCGGCATCGTCGAGCAGCTGCGCCCGGCCGTTCACGCGCAGCCGCTTTGGCGACTCGAAGTCGATGAACAGCAGGCCCAGTGCGCCGTTGACGGCGAGGTTGCCCAGGCTGCGGAACTGGCCGTTGCCGTCGTAGCTTGGAAACTCGAGCTCGGCCGGCCCGGTCACGCGAACGAAGCCGGGCACGCCGCCCTTGTACGAGCAATCGGGCCGGCCCTGCGCGTCGGCGGTGGCCAGGAAGAACAGCGGCCGGCTCTCGATGAAGGCCCTGTCCTGCTCGGTGAACGCGGCGCGGCCCAGCCGTTCGTCGAGCCGGTCGGCCAGGCGCCGCGTGTCGAAGCGATCCTGCAACGCGCGCATGCCGGCGTGGTAGGTGGTGGCGTCGGTCATTGGACAACCCTCCTGTCGCGAATCGCGACATCCTCCCCGCGGGAGGAGAGCGTCCCCTTCGGGCGGCCGGGCGGGGCCGCTCATGGCATCGCTCCTTCGCTCACCGGCCGCTGCGGCCGCCGGTCGACGTGCAAGGTGAAGAGATCCGGCCGCGCGTAGTGGCCCGCAACGTCGAGGCTGCGGCGCGCGCTGCCGATGCGCGCGAGATCGATGTCGGCCCACAGCAGGCCGCGCTGCTGCCGCAACGGTCCGGCGACGATGCGGCCGCCGGGGGCCACGACGAGCGAATCGCCGCCGTTGATCCACTCGTCGTCGTCGGCAAACAGCTGTTCGCGCCCGGGCAGGTCGCGCGGCAGGTCGCGGCCCTGCAGCACGCAGCCGGCGCCCAGCACCCAGCAGCCGCCCTCGCGCGCGATGTGCTGGGCGCTGGCGATCCAGCGCTCGCCGCTGTCGTAGGTGGGCGCCACCAGCAGCTCGACGCCGTCGGCATACAGCGCCAGGCGCGCCTGCGGCATGTAGTTCTCCCAGCAGATCAGCGCGCCGATGCGGCCGGCCGGTGTCGGCACCACGCGCAGCCCGCTGGCATCGCCGAAGCCCCACACCATGCGCTCGGGGTTGGTCGGCATCACCTTGCGGTGGCGGTTCAGCAGCGCGCCGTCGGGCCCGATCGTGACCACGGTGTTGTACAGCGTTGCGCGGCTGTACTCGGCGTCGCGCTCGTGCAGGCCGCAGACCACGCTGACGCCGTGCTCGCGCGCGGCCTGCTGCAGCGGTGCAAGCTGGCCGGCGGGAACATCCACCGTGCTGGCCAGCAGCCGCGCATGGATCTGCTCGGCCAGCGCCATGTCCTGGCCGGGGCGCAGGCGCCAGACCCACGCCGGATAGCCGGCGACGAAGGCCTCTGGAAAGACCACCAGCGCGGCGCCGCCGCGCGCCGCCTCGGCGACGCTGGACGCAGCCAGTGCGAGGGTGGCGTCGCGGTCGAGCACGACCGGCGCGCGCTGGACGATGGCGATGCGCGTCATGGCCCGGCACCCGCTTCAGCGCTCGCCCGCCAACACCCACTTCTGGCCCACGGCCTGGCCGTCGCGCAGCATCGTCAGCGTGCCGTCGAGCCGCTTGCCGGCGACGGTGCCGCTCCAGCGCAGCCGGCCGTACTGCGCGCTCTCGGTCTCCGCCTCGAAGCGCACGCAGTCGCCATCGACCCGCGTGGTGTAAGCGCCGTCGCCGTAGCCGTAACGGTCGCAGGCGCTCGAGCGAAAGCGCCCGCCGGCGAACGTGATCGTGTCGGCGTCGCCCTCGGTCTTGCCCGCTTCGAGCACGACGCCGTGGAAACGGCGCCCGTCGAGCGTGGCAGATTGCGTGGCGGCTGGGGTCTTGGCGGCTGCGGTCATGGTGGTCTCCTGGTGTGGGCGCGGCCCCGATCGGGCCACGCCGGCAGGATCTGCCCGCAGCGTTGGAGCCAGCGTTGTCGCCGCCGTGGTCTGGCGCTACTGCGGCGCGCAGGCCCCCAACCACTTGCCCTGCGACTTGACGCCGCCGCTGTGCGTGGTCTCGTAGCGGTCGCCGTGGTAGGTGGTGGTGCCGACGTTCTCCTTGCCGTTGGCGCAGACTGATCTCACGGTCACCTGCTGCCCGTCGATCTTGACGTCGAGCACCTTGCAGCCGGCCTTGGCGTTGTGCGGCTCGCTGTAGGCCTTGATCGACGCCGCATCGCCGTTGATCGCGTCGGCATCGGCCTGCGTCAGGCACATCGGCCGCACCAGGGTGCGGCCGGCGATCTCCATGCTCACCTGCCACTGCCCCGCGCGCACCCGCTGGGCGGCGTGCGCCGGCAGCGCCAACACGGCCGTCGAGCAAATCGTCAGGCAGGCCCACAGCGTGCGTGTCGAAGCCATCGTGGCACCCCTTGCTTGAAGTGAAGCGAGCGCTCGAGCTTAGAACACAATGCCACGCGGAGGGGGTGCAACGCGCGCCGCATACGACGACGCAGGGAGCACCGATGGCCACTCGCACACCCCACCACGCCGATGGCCCCACCACCTGCCGCCCGACGGCTGCGGTGCTGCGCGACATTCAGCGCGCCGTCAGAAAAAGCCACGTGCTGTCGCCGGCCGACCTGCGCCTGGCGGCCTACATGGGCCTGGTGGCCGCCGATGGACAGCGGCCACTCGGCTTCAACGACGGCGTGTTCTATCCGCCATCAGCGCTGCCGCTGGCCAGCGCGCCGGCCAACCGGCCGCTGCGCGCGGCCCGCATGGCGCGCGCCACGAAGCCCAGGAAGCGCCGGCTGCACGCGCTGGCGCTGCTGGTCGACTTCGCCGACAACCCGGGCCGCCGCCCGGCGGCGGAGTTCCAGCGGATGCTGTTCGATCCCGACAACGCCGACTCGATGACGCGCCTGTACCGCGACATGTCTTACGGCCTGCTCGAGCTGACCGGCGAGGTGATCGGCTATCTGCGCGCGCCGAACCCGTATGCGCACTACACCGCCGGCGAGAGCGGCACCGGCAACGACTACCCGCACAACACGCCGGGCCTGCTGTTCGACGCGCTCACCGCGTTCTGCAAGACCGACAACCTCGCGCGCTTCGACAGCGACGGCGACGGCTTCGTCGACGGCATCTTCCTGATCCACGCCGGCGGCGGCGCCGAGGCCGAGCCCGACCCGAACCGGCGCAAGCACATGATCTGGTCGCACAAGTGGACGCTGCCGCGCGCGTTCGAGAACCGCGGCGTCAAGGTGTTCGCGTACTCCACCGAGCCCGAAGACGGCCGCGTCGGCGTGTTCGCGCACGAGTTCGGCCACGTGCTCGGGCTGCCCGACCTGTACGACACCTCGTACCGCTCGGAAGGCGTCGGCAACTGGTGCCTGATGGGCGGCGGCTCGTGGGGCGGCGGCGGCTCCAAGCCCACGCGCCTGTCGTGCTGGTGCCTGGCCAAGCTCGGCTGGATCAAGCCGCTGCTGGCCAAGTCGGCCCCCTACACGCTCGACACGCTGGAGCGCGACGCCGGCGCGTGCCTGCGCGTGTGGATCGGCGGCAAGGCCAGCGGGCCCGAGTACTTTCTGCTCGAGAACAAGCAGGCCACCGGGCGCGACCGGTCGCTGCCCGGCTCGGGCCTGGCGGTGTGGCACATCGACGAGGCGCGCTCCGACAACACCAACCCACTGGCCTACAAGGTGGGCCTGATGCAGGCCGACGGCAGGCGCGACCTCGAGCTGGCGAGGAACGCCGGCGACCGCGGCGACGTCTACCCGGGCAGCGCGCGCAAGAAGACGTTCAACGACAAGACCAAGCCATCGTCGCGCGCGCACGATGGCAGCTCGACCGGCGTCGCGCTGAGCGCGATCTCGGTCGCGAGCCGCAAGGTGAAGGTGACGGTCAAGCGCTGAGCGTTGCGCGCGCGGCGGGCCGCCGCGCAGCACACCGGCGGACTACAGCGCCCGCAGCTTGCGCACGACCACGCGGCCGCCGGTCGGCCCGCCGAGAAAGCTCAGCTGCACGCGCACGCGGCGCCCGACCAGCGCCCGGACGCCGCCCGGCCGATCGTTCAGCTCGCCGTAGAACGCGCGCAGCGGCCGGCCGGGCTCGGGGCGGATGAAGTCGGCGCGCGGATCGGCGGTCTCGTTCGCAGCCACTTCGATCTCGACCTCGCCACCGAAACCATCGGCCGCTGGGTGGCAACTGCGCAGCACGCCGGTGACGGTGGTGGCGTTGGGGGCGGTCTTCATCGTGCGGTGATGGTACGCGCGAGGGCCGTGCGCGGTGCTCAGCCGTCGGCGCGCGGCGTCCGCTGGACCTTCGCATCGACCGACAGGCCTTGCCCGGCAGCGATCGCTTCGAGCACGGCGCGTCGGTGCACGACGTAGAAGCCGTCGTGGTGGCTCAGGTCGCCGGCGGCGAGCAGCGATGCGAGCGCGCGGTTCACGTTCTCGCGCGTCGCGCCCACGATGGAGCCCAGCGTGGCCTGCGACAGCCTCACCGGGATCAGCAGGCCTTTGCCGGTGGCCTCGCTGTGCGCCACGGCCAGGCGGAGCAAGGCCTGCGCGACCCGCGCGCGGATCTCTTCGTACGCCACGCCGACCAGCGCCTGCCCCACGTCGCGCGTCAACGCGCTCAGATGCTCGAGCATCCGGCGCATGGCGGTCGGGTTGTGTGTGAAGAACGCCAGCATGGGCTCGCGCTGGATCTTCACGACCTCGCTGGGCACCATGGCCTCGGCGCTGGCGCTGCGCCGGCCGCTGGGGTCGAACACACCCACCTGCCCGAACAGGTCCCCGGGCAGTGCGAGCGTGAAGATCAGCTCGGCACCGTCGCGGCCCACCGCGTATTGCTTGAGCTGGCCCTCGGCCACGACGAACAGCGCGTCGGCAGGGTCGCCCTGTGCGAACGCGAGCTGGCCCGGCGCCAGGCGCAGCGTGTGCATCGCCGGCAGCAGCGCGTCGATGCGCTCGCGCGGGAGCTCTCCGAAGACGGTGGTCTGCAGCAGCGCATCGATCGGCGTCACGCCGCGACGATACGCGTTCTAGGGCCTAGTCCGGCGCCGGCACGATGTTCTGGTTGGATCGGAACAGGTTGTCGGGGTCGTACACGCGCTTCAGCGCGGCGAGCCGGCGGTACTTGGCGTCGCCGAACGCGGCGCGCACGCGGCCGCCATCGGCATCGCTGATGAAGTTGAGCGACACATGGCCGGCGGCCCAGGGCGCGAGCGCGCGCTCGGTATCCTTCACCCAGGCGATGTGGCGCGCATCGTCGCCGCCCTCCCAGTTGCCGTAGCAGTGCGCCTGCCACGGCGCGTTGCGCCCACCGAGCGGCGTGGCCTCGTCGGGCACAGCCGCGAGCGCGTGCCCGCCGGGTTGCAGGATGATGTTCGAGAACGGCGACGTGGCACGGTTCGCGCAGGCGACGATCGTGTCGACCGCATCGTCATCGAGCGCGCGCAGGTTGTCCGAGCGCCAGTACTGCCGACGCCCGGGTGGATTGCCGGCATCGACGATCGACTGCAGCGCGCAGTACGGCAGCCGCTGCACCAGGTCTGCGGCCGGCGGCACGGCACGGCGCAGGCCATCGAGCAGCACCTGGCCGCGCGAGGGCTCGCCGAACCACGCCACGATCACGGCGACGGCGGGCAGCAGGCGCAGCGCCTGCGGCACGAATGGCGCGGGTGGGGCCACGAGGAAGACGAGGCCGCCGCCGAGCTCCGGTGGCGCATCGCGCATCCACTCACGGTAGGCGCGGCACACCCGCACGGCGTCGGCGCGCTCGAACAGCAGCATGCCGCCCAGCACCTCCGGCCCGATGCGGTGCAGCGCAAGCTCGAACTCCGTGACGACGCCGAAGTTGCCGCCACCACCCTTGAGGCCCCAGAAGAGCTCCGCATGCTCGGCCGCACTGGCGGTGAGCAGCCGGCCATCGGCCGTGACGACGTCGGCCGCGACCAGGTTGTCGCACGCCAGCCCGTGCAGCCGCTCGAGCCAACCGCTGCCACTGCCGAGGATGAAACCGGCAATGCCGGTGCTGGTCACGCGCCCGCCGGTGGTGGCCAGACCGAAGGCCTGCGTCTCGCGATCGAGCTCGCCCCAGGTGAGGCCCGGCTGCGCACGCACGCGCCGCGCCACGGGATCCACGCGCACGCCCTTCATGGGCCCCAGGTCGAGCAGCAGCCCGCTCTCGATGGTGGAGTAGCCGGCGACCGAGTGGCCACCACCACGCACCGCGAGCGGCAGGCGCGACTCGCGCGCGAACGTGACGGCAGCGATGACGTCGGCGGCGCCCGTCGCGCGTGCGATGACGCCGGGCCGCCGATCGAACACGGCGTTGAAGGCGGCGCGGGCGGTGTCGTAGCGCGCGCCGTCGGCCGCGGTGAGCAGTTCGCCGCGAAAGCGCGCGCGCAGCGGTGTGAGGTCGACCATGCGCGGCAGCGTAGGCGCTGCCAGGTCGGCACGCAGTGCTGTGCGTCACAGCTGCAGCGCTGCGCTGCTGACCGAGGGAGCGAAGCGGCAGGTCGGCATCCGCACCCTCGCCGCGGCGCAGCGTGTTGCGCAGAAGATATCCTGGGCTGGACAGCAACGTTCCTGCGAGGCTGAAGTGCAAGATCCCACGCCACGGATTCCCGGTGACGATCACGCGCGGCGCAGGCATGCGCCGGCCACCTTGCGCAACCGCGAGCCGATCGCCCGGGTGCTGCGCGAGCAGTTGCCGGTCAGCGGCAAGGTGCTCGAAGTGGCGAGCGGATCGGGCGAGCACTGCGCCTTCTTCGCCGGGCTCTTCCCGGGCCTTGTCTGGCAGCCGACCGATCCCGACCCGGATGCGCTCGGCTCGATCGCCGGCTGGTGCGCGGGGCTCGCCAACGTCTTGCCGCCGCTCGCGCTCGACGCCACGGCCGCCGATTGGCCGGTGGCTGCCGCCGATGCGGTGCTGTGCATCAACATGGCGCACATCAGCCCGTGGCAGGCGACGCTCGGGCTGGTCACCGGGGCCGGACGGCTGCTGGCCGACGGCGCGCCACTGATCCTCTACGGCCCGTGGCGCCGCGCGGGCGTGCAGACCGCACCGTCGAACGAAGCGTTCGACGCATCGCTGAAGGCACGCGATCCGCGCTGGGGGCTGCGGCGGGTGGAGGATCTCGACGCCGCCGCCGGCGCGCGCGGCTTTGCACGCACGCGGCTGATCGAGATGCCGGCAAACAACGTGGTGCTGGTCTATCGCCGCGCGCGCAGCGTCTCGCGGTGAGTCATGCCTTGGCCCTGGGCCTGAAGATGTGGATCGCTTCGCCGCGCGCGAGCATCGCCACGAACTGCGCGGTGCGCCGGACACGAAGGCCGGGGGGACGGCCCGACCCGGATGGCGGCCAACGTGCTACTCGACCTTCTGCGCCGGCACCCGCACCGCCGCCGCCACATCGAGCTGCGCCTCGCCGCGCGCGATGCCCTCGTCGAGCAGCCTGGCCAGCGCCGGCATCATCGCCAGCGCCTGGCCGCCGCGCGCAGCCTCTTCGATCATCAGCCGCACGTCCTTGCGCGCCATCGACATCTCGAACGACGCCGGCTGCCACTGCCCGGCCGAGATGCGCCTGGCGCGCTGCACTAGCGTCAGCCCGGGGTTGAAGTGCTCGAACAGGCCGAATGCGTCGTCCATGCCGATGCCCACCGACGCGGCCAGCCGGCCGACGTCGCCCAGCACACCCAGGATGCCCAGCAGCGTGAGGTTGCCGAACAGCTTGAACGCCGCCGCGCGCTCGGGCTGCGGGCCCAGGTAGATCACCTTGCCGGTCATCGGCTCGAGCGCGCCACGCAGCGCATCGTGCCGCGCTGGGTCGCCCGAAACCAGCATCCACCCGGTGCCATCGACGCAATTGGCCGGCGCCATGAACACCGGCGCGTGCACGAAGCGAACGCCGCGCGCGTCCCAGCGCGTCACGCGCTCGGCGGTGGGGCGCACCGCGGTGGTGGTGTGGTCGACGATCCAGGCGCCTGCGGGCAAGGCACCGGCCAGCGGCTCGAGCACCGCGTCGACCGACGCATCGTCGGCCAGCGACAAGTGGATGCGCTCGGCGCCGCGCACCGTATCGGCCACGCTGGCGCAGGCGGTGACGCCGGCGTCGCTGGCGGCCAGTGCCTGCGCCTTGGCCGCGCTGCGGTTCCACGCGCGCACCGTGAGGCCGTTGGCACGCGCGCGCCGGATGAAGCCGGTGCCCATCAGGCCGGTGCCGAGGAAGGCGATGGTGGTCATGGCGGAGGTTCTGCTCGCTGTGTGTGGTGCGTATCCTCGCACGACAGGGCTCGCCGCCCGATGACGCCCGATGCACGCTTGCGGCAGAGCCCGAGCGTTCGATCGGCCGGGCGGCAAACCTCCAGTTCGGGATCGCAGGACCGTCGGGCTTTCCGGGAGAACGTCTCTTCAGCCCGCGGTCGTCGTGCTCACACCGTGGCGCTCGCGTCGACGGCACTGGCCGAGTCGCGCTGCCCGGCGCGCGCGCGCCTCGCAGCCAGGCCCTCGCCGGCATAGCCGAGCGCCAGGGCCAATCCGACGCCGAGCAGCGGCCACACGATGGCCGCCATCACGGCCGGCTTGGCAACCATCAGCAGCAGCAAGCTCAGGTCCAGGCCGAGCAGCACGTCGGCCGCGATCACGGGAGCACGCGCACGGCGCAAGGCCTCGACCTGCGGCGGGATCGCTCCGTTTCCCGCGCGCGCTGCGGCCACGCCGAGGCGACGCCCTGACGGGCCGAGCACCTTGCCGGCGAGCACCGAGCTGACGGCCCACGCCGCCACGGCGACCCAGAACCACGCCGCACGCCAGAAGCCGGCGCCACCGAGGTACAGGCCCGTGGCGAGCAGCACCATCGCGATCGCCGGATTGGCCAGCGAGATGCGCCGGGCGACCTCGGCTGCGGCACGCAAGGACGTCAAGTCGGTGGCGCCCAGCATCACCCGGCGCGCGGCGCGCGCCGCAACCGAGCTGCCGATCAGCAGCGTGGCCGCGAGGATGTGCACGTAGAGGATGAACGAATGTGCCATCGCAGTCTCTCCTTCGTATCGGTCACAGCGGTGCGGGCTGCGGCCGCACTGCCAGCGTGATCTGATGGCTGCGCAGCAGCGGCCACACCACGGCGGCGATCAACGGGTCGACTGCTGCGCCGGCCGGCAGCGCCGGCGTGGCCCAGTTCGGCTCGTGATCGAGCATGCGGGCGAAGCTGGCGGCGACGGGATCGGCGAGTTGCCCGGGCCAGGTGCCGTTGCGCGACGGGGCGACCGGCGCCGCAACTGGTGGATCGGCGGGCTCGCGCAAGGCGACCGCTCGGGCGGCCGCGACGGGGCCGTGCGACAGCATGCGGTCGAAGCTCGCGCGCACCGGGTCGGAGGCCATGCCGGGCGCGCTCGCCAGCAGCATCGTGAATGCGACCGCGGCGGACCATACGGATGATTGCAGAGGTACGGACATTTCGCGTCTCCTTGCTGATTGCGTGGTCGATCGGGGATGACGCCATCGTGCCGCGCCGACGTATCAACGGCGTTGCCCGGCGCGCGCTGTCGTGTTTCATTTGTTGGGCCGGCCGTACGCGGAGCCGCGCCGGCCGGCTGCTTGCGGGGCTGCTCAGCCCGATGTGGCGTGGGCGGGCTGCGTCCGCACGCAGCGCTGCACGCGCTGCACCAGATCCGTCGCGGTGAAAGGCTTCTCCAGGCCCTCGGCGCCGCTTTCGCGGCGAAACTCGCTGGCCAGTGGCGACAACGTGTCGCCGGTGACGAAGATGAAGCGATGCGCCAGTTCGCGATGGCGCTCGCGCACGGCTCGCCACAGCGCGCGGCCGTCCATGTCGGGCATGCGCAGGTCGGAGACGACGACGTCGAAACGGGCCTCGTCCAGCAGCGCCAGCGCGACCGCGCCGGATTCGGCTGCGGCCACCTCGTAGCCCGCCACCTCCAGCGCGTCGCGCATCATCGCCGCCACCTCCGGCTCGTCGTCCACCACCAGAACGCGCCCGATCGCGGGCACGGGTCCCTGCGCCGCGGCGCGGGGTGTCGCGTCGGGCTTCACGGGCTGCAGCGGCAGGTCGAGGCGAAAGCTCGCACCGCGACCGAACGGCGACGCGGCTTCCAGCCACACATCGCCGCCGTGCTCGCGGGCCACCGACCGCGCCACTGCGAGCCCGAGCCCCGTACCCATGCCTTCTGGCTTCGTCGTCACGAAGGCATCGAAGATGCGTTCGCGGCTCGCCTCGGACACGCCGACGCCGTTGTCGGCCACGCGCAGCCAGATTCCGGTGGCGCTGGAACCCGTCTCGATGCGCATCCGCCGTGGCGGCTCGGCCAGCGCCAGCGACTGCTGTGCATTGACGATCAGGTTCAGCAGCAGTTGGCCGAGCTGGTCGGCGTCGGCCACCACGGCCGGCAGGTCGGTCTGCAACTGCAGCTCGACAGCCACCCCGGCCGTGCGCAGGTTGTACTGCAGCAGTTCCACCGCACCACGCACGAGGTCGTTGAGCTGCACGGGACCCCGCACCACCGGCCGCTTGCGCGCCATGGCCAGGAACGTGCGCACGATGCGCCCGCAGCGCTCGGCGGCCTCCCGGATGCGCGACGCATCGCCGCGCAGCGCGGGGTCGGCACACTTGGCCTCGAGCAGGCTGGCCCGGCCCAACACGATCGCCAGCGGGTTGTTCAGCTCGTGCGCCACCCCGGCCAGCAGACTGCCCATCGCCGCGAGCTTCTCGGCCTGGCGCAGCGCATCGCGCTGGCGCTCGATCTCCTCGCGGGCCGCGTGGCGCTCGCTCAGGTCGTACATCGACGCGGTGAAGAACGTCTCATCGCCGACTCGCGTGCGCCAGAGCACCATTTCGACCGGAAACGGCGTGCCATCCGGACGCAGCGCGGTCACCTCGACGCGCTGCCCGATCAATCGCGCGGCGTCGCCCTGGCGCACCCGGCGCAGATCCTCGAGGTAGTCGTCGCGCAGGCTCTGCGGCACGATGATCCCACCCGCGGGCTGGCCGATCATTTCCTCGCGCGTGCGCGCGAACATGCGCTGGGCGGCCGGGTTGAACTCGACGATGCGCCCCTGATCGTCCGCGGTGACAACAGCCGCCAACGCGTGGTCGACAATGGCCGACTTCAACGCCTCGGTCTTCTGCTCGCGCGCAGCCGCCTCGCGCCAGGCGGCGAAGGTGTCGCGGGTCAGGTGCAGCCAAGGCAGCCATGCCGTTGGCACCTGCGGCGACCAGGCGGCCGGGTCGGCCGCCTGCCGACGCAGGAAATCCACCAGTCGCAGCGACGGCTTGCCGAACTGCTGCCAGATGAACACGGCGATACCCGCGAACAGCGCCAGCAGCAACGCGCTGCCCGCGAGATGCGGCCAGATGTCGTGCAGCGCCCGGCGCCGCACTTCGGCGCGATCGCGCACATGGAGCGCAACCCACGGCGCGATGGCCGACGACCGCGCGGCCACCAGCGCAGGGCCGATCTCCACCGCCAGCGGCACACCGAGCGCAGCGGCGAGGCGATCCTTCGGCAACGGCAGTGGCGTCGACCCCGCCACGACGCTGGGCGAGGCAACGCTGCCGACGTAGTCGGCCGCGACCTGCCCGTCGCCATCGAGCACCCAGAAGCGCCCGATGCCGGGGTCGATCTTGATCCGCTCGAATGCGGACGGATGCACGTCGGCGACCAGGAAGCGCGTGCCACTGCCTCCCAGCGTCGTGGCCAGCGTGATCTGGCGCTGCCCGGTCGCATCGCGCCGCACCTGCCAGCGCAACTGCTCCTCGATAGCAGCGGCGCGCTCGTCGGGCAGACCCAGTCGGCGCGCGATCTGGGCACCCGCGCGCTCGAGCGAAGCCGCCGGCACCTGGGCGAGCCAGCCGGACGAAGCGACCCAGGGGTAGATCCAGACCTCGCCCGCCTCGACATCGACATACGTCACGCGGCTGAAGCGGCCGCCGCGCAGCATCGCCAGTTGCGCCTGCTCGGCGAACAGCGCAGCACGCTCGACGGCGGCATCTCGGCGTGCGACGTCGCTCCACGCCGCGCCGGCGAGGATGATCTGGGGCGCCGCGTCGCGCAGCATCGCGGGCAATGCATCGAGCGAATAGATGCCTTCGGCGGTGCGGCCCAGCGAACGCTTGTCGACCTCGACGCCACGCGTCAGCAGGCCCGGCGAACGCACCGTGATGCCCAGACGCAGCATGTCCTCGCGCATGCGCCCGAGGACGGCGTCGAACTGCGTGACGTTGCGCTCGGCGCTCGAGACCAGCTGACGCCGGTGGCCGTCCATGACGACCCGGTACTGCAAGACCAGGGCATAGACGGCGGCAGCCAGCACTGGAGCACCCAGGGCCAGCATCAGCCACGCATAGCGCCGACGCAGCCGGCGCGACGACTGCGCGGGTACCGGCTGGGGCGCGATCATCGGCTGCCCGCGGGCACGTAGACGTAGCCCACACCGCGCACGGTCTTGATGAACTCGGGCTTCTCGGGGTTGCGCTCAACCTTGCGGCGCAGTCGCATGACGCGCAGATCGATCGAGCGGTCGAACACGTCCCAACTGCGGTGGTGCGCGCGCTCCATGATCTGGTCGCGGTTCAGCGGCCGATTCGGGTTGCGCACGAACAGCAGCATCAGGTCGAACTCAGCCGCCGTGATCTCGATGTCGGCGCCCGCGGCGCTGAACAGGCGGCGCTGCTCGGTGTCGAGCGTGCAGGTACCGAAGGTGATGTGGCCCGTCGCCGCGGGTGGTGCGGCGGCTGCGGTCGTCGGGGCCGGCGCCGTTTGGGACCCCTGCACCGGTTGCGAGGTGCGTCGCAGCAACCCCTTCACGCGCGCCAGCAGTTCGCGCGGCTCGAAGGGCTTGGCCACGTAGTCGTCTGCGCCGACCTCGAGGCCGACGATGCGGTCGATCGTCTCGGCGGCCGTGCTCAGCATCACGATGCCCACGCGTGGATGCCGCACCCGCATCCAGCGCGCGAGCGAGAGCCCATCCTCATCGGGCAGGTGCACGTCGAGCACCGCGGCCTGCGGCTCCTCGCCGGCCAGCACGGTGCGGGCCGCACCGGCATCGGCTGCAGTGAGGACGCGAAACCCGTGTTGGCCGAAGTACTCGTCCAGCAGCTTCAGCAGCTCAGGCTCGTCGTCGACGATCAACAGCACCGGAGCCGTCATTCGACCCCTCCACCTCCGATCGGAGGCTTCGCGGTCGCCTGCCCTGCGCCTCACGCAAGGCCGGTTCCGATCCACCTCACTCCGCGAACGATCGACCCTCCGCCGCCATCTTCACGACAAGGGCCGCCGGCTCGAACCGCGCGCCGTACTGCTTCGCCAACTGTCGCGCCCGCTCGACGAACCGGCCGGGTCCGTACGCGTTGATGAACTGCAGCGCCCCGCCCTGGAACGGCGCGAAGCCCCAGCCGAAGATCGAGCCAATGTTGGCGTCGGCCACCGAGCGCACCACATTCTCTTCGTAGCAGCGCGCGGCTTCGTTGACCTGTGCAAACATCAGGCGATCGATCAGCTCTTGCTGGCTCGGCTGCTCGGGCTTCGGCGGGTACATCTTCGTCAACTCGGGCCATAGCTGCTTGCCCTTGCCGTCGGGGCCGATGCCCCAGTCGTAGAAACCCTTGCCCGCCTTCTTGCCGATGCGACCGATCTCCACCAGTTGCCGCGTCACGCTCTCGGCCGGGTGGTCGACATAGGTCTTGCCCTCGGCTGCCAGATCCTTCTTGGTCTGCTCGCGCACGTGCATGCTCAGGCTGAGACTCACCTCGTCCTGCAGCGCCAGCGGCGGCATCGGCATGCCGGCCTGCAGGCCCGCCTGCTCGATCGCGCGCGGGTGCACGCCCTCCTTCAGCATCGCGATGCCTTCGCTGATGTAGGTGGCGAACACGCGGCTGGTGTAGAAGCCGCGCGAGTCGTTGACGACGATCGGCGTCTTGCCGATCTGCAGCACGTAGTCGAAGCCGCGCGCCAGCGTTTCGTCGCTGGTTTGCTTGCCGACGATGATCTCGACCAGCGGCATCTTGTCCACCGGGCTGAAGAAGTGCAGCCCGATGAAGTTCGCGGGCCGCACGCTGGCTGCGGCCAGGCCGGTGATCGGCAGCGTGCTGGTGTTGCTGGCGAACACCGCGTCCGACTCGAGCCGGGCCTCGGCCTGCTTGGTCACGTCGGCCTTGACGGCGCGGTCTTCGAACACCGCCTCGATGATCAGGTCGCAGCCCTTCAGATCGTCGTAGCGCGTGGTGGGCTTGATCCTGCTCAGCAGCGCGTCGCGCTTCTCGGGCGTGCTGCGGCCTTTCTGGATGGCCTTGTCGAGCAGGCCCTGCGAATAGGCCTTGCCCTTGTCGGCGGCCTCCTGCGTGGTATCGAGCAGCATCACGTCGATGCCTGCGCGCGCCGAGACGTAGGCGATGCCGCCGCCCATCATGCCGGCGCCGAGGATGCCGAGCTTACCCACCTTGCCCGCTGCCGGGCCCTTGGGCCGTGACGCGCCCTTCTTGATCGCGTTGAGCTGGTACCAAAGCGTGTTGATCATGTTCTTGCTCGCCTGGCTCGTCACGCAGGCGGCAAAGTAGCGGCTCTCGACCTCGCACGCGGCATCGAAGTCGAGCAGGCCGCCTTCGAACACGGCGCTCATGATGTGTTGCACGGCCGGGTAGTTGCCGAAGCTCTTGGCGTTGGCGATCGACGGCGCGATGGCCCACAGCTGCTTGCCGCCCTCGCTGCGGCTGTCGCCGCCGGGCCACTTGAACTTCGGGTTGTCCCACGGCTGTTGCGCCTTCGGGTTGGCGGCGATCCATGCCTTGGCCTTCGCAATCAGATCGTCGCGGTCCTTGGCGGTGTCGGCGAGCAGGCCGATCTGCCGGGCCTTGGCGGGGCTCATGTCGTTACCCTCGGCGCAGATCTGCAGGCCTTGCTGGATGCCCAGCAGCCGCGGCAGCCGCTGTGTGCCACCGCCACCGGGCAGCAGGCCGAGCTTGACCTCGGGCTGGCCGATCTTCAGCCTGGGGTCGTCGATCGCGATGCGCGCGTGGCACGCGAGCGCGATCTCGAGGCCGCCGCCGAGCGCGTGGCCGTTGATCGCGGCCACCACCGGCTTGCCCTGCAGCTCCATCTTGCGCAGCACGCGCTTCATCGCCATGCTGGCTTCGAACGGCTCCTGCGGCGTGGTCCACTTGCTCATGCGGTCGAGGTCGCCGCCGGCGCAGAAGTCGGCCTTGCCGCTGGTGAGGATCAGGCCCTTCACGGCCGGGTCGGCGAGCTGGTCGACTGCCGTCTGGATACCGGCCATCAGCTCGTCGCCCACCACGTTCATCGGGCGGCCGGGCAGGTTCATCGTGGCGACGAGGATGCCGTCGTCGCCCGACTTCGTGGTGACTGCTGTCAGTGTGACTGCTTGATTGCTCATGGTGGTCTTGCTCACACTCTCTCAATAATCGTGGCGATGCCCATGCCGCCGCCGACGCAAAGGGTCGCGAGGCCGGTGTTGAGGTTGCGCCGCTCCAGCTCGTCGAGCAGCGTGCCGAGGATGATGCAGCCGGTGGCGCCCAGCGGGTGGCCCATCGCGATGGCGCCGCCGTTCACGTTGACGCGGTCGAGCTCCACGCCGAGGTTGCGCGCTGTCTGCATCGGCACCACGGCGAACGCCTCGTTGATCTCGAACAGGTCGATGTCCTTCGGCTGCATGCCGGCCTTGGCCAGCGCCTTGCGGCACGCCGGCGTGGGGCCGGTGAGCATGATCGTCGGCTCGCTGCCGATCACCGCGGCGGCGCGGATGCGTGCTCTTGGTCTGAGCCCCGCCTTCCTGCCGCCTTCTTCGCTGCCGACGAGCATCAGCGCGGCACCGTCGACGATGCCGCTGGAGTTGCCGGCGTGGTGCACGTGGTTGATTCGCTCCACCGTGGTGTACTTGCGCAGCGCGGTGGCGTCGAACCCCATCTGGCCGATCGTCGTGAAGCTCGGCTCCAGCTTGGCCATCGCCTCGAGGCTCGCGTTGTCGCGGATCGTCTCGTCGCGGTCGAGCAGCGCAAGGCCGGCGATGTCGCTCACCGGGATCACCGCCTTCGCGAAGCGGCCCTCGGCACGCGCGGCGCTGGCGCGCTTGTGCGAGTTCAGCGCGAAGGTGTCAACGTCGGTGCGGCTGAAGCCCTCCATCGTCGCGATCAGATCGGCGCCGACGCCTTGTGGCACGAAGCCGAGCTTGGCGTTGATGCGCGGGTCCATCGCCCAGGCGCCGCCATCGCTGCCCATCTTCCAGCGGCTCATGCTCTCGACGCCGCCGCCGACCACCAGGTCCTCGAAGCCGCTGGCCACCTTGGCCGCGGCGAGGTTCACGCTCTCGAGGCCCGAGGCGCAGAAGCGGCTTTGCGTGACGCCGGCGCAGGTCTGCGCCCAGTCGGCGTCGAGCACCGCGGTGCGCGCGATGTCGGCGCCCTGCTCGCCCACCGGCGTGACGCAGCCGAGCACCACGTCGTCGACCAGGGTGGTGTCGAGTGCATTGCGGCGCTCCAGCTCCTTCAGCAGCGTGCGCAGCAGCCACACCGGCGTAGCCTGGTGCAGCGCACCGTCTTTCTTGCCCTTGCCGCGGGGCGTGCGCAGGTGGTCGTAGATGTAGGCGTGGCTCATGGCGCAGGCTCCTTCGAATACGAGCGGGGTAAACGTGCTACGTGGTGCCGTCGCCACCGGCTCGGCGGCGTGCCGCTCACGCGGTCGACGAACGGCGGGCGGACGCTGTTGCCCGACAGCGGCTGCGGCGGAGTATCGGCGGCGCTGGGGGTCGGCATCGGCGTTGTCCAGGCGTAGCGGGCTACATCGAGCGCGACGCCAGCTCCTTCATGATCTCGTTGGTGCCGCCGTAGATGCGCTGCACTCGGGCATTCACGTACAGCTCGGCGATCGGGTACTCCATCATGTAGCCGTAGCCACCGAAGAGCTGCAGGCACTCGTCCATCACCTTGCCTTCCTGCTCGGTGACCCAGGCCTTGGCCAGCGCCGCACGCGCGGCGTCGAGCTGGCCGGCGAGGTGCGCCACCATGCAGGCGTCGACGAACGCGCGGGTCGCCAGCACGGTGGCCTGCACCTCGGCGAGCTTGAAGCGCGTGTTCTGGAACTCCCAGATCGGCTTGCCGAACGCGTGGCGCTCCTTCACGTAGGCCAGCGTCTCCTCGAGCGCGCGCTCCATCGCGGCCACGGCCTGGCAGGCGATCTGCAGGCGTTCTTGCGGCAATTGCTGCATCAGCTGGAAGAAACCCTGGCCTTCGCGGCCGCCGAGCAGGTTCTCGGCCGGCACGCGGACCTGGTCGAAGAAGAGCTCGCTGGTGTCCTGCGACTTCAGGCCCACCTTGTCGAGCCGGCGGCCGCGGCGGAAGCCCGGCGTGGAATCGCGCGCGCCGAGCGTATCGGTCTCCACCACGATCAGCGAGGTGCCCTTGGCACCCAGCGAGCGATCGGTCTTGCACACCACGATGATCAGGTTGGCGTTCTGGCCGTTGGTAATGAAGGTCTTGGCGCCGTTGATCACGTAGTGGTCGCCGTCGCGAGTGGCGCTCGTGCGCACCGACTGCAGGTCGCTGCCGGTGCCGGGCTCGGTCATCGCGATCGCGCCCACCAGTTCGCCGGCGACCATCTTCGGCAGCCAGCGGCGCTTCTGCTGCTCGGTGCCGCAGTGGAAGAGGTACGGCGCGACGATCGACGTGTGCAGCCCGCCGCCGAAGCCGCTCAGCACCGCGCGCGTGGCCGCCATGAACACCACCGCGTCGTGGCCGAAGTCGCCACCGGCGCCGCCGTACTCGGCCGGCGTGCTGGTGCACAGCAGGCCCTGCGCGCCGGCCTCGCGCCAGGTGGCCAACGGCATCTGGCCGGCCTCGCGCCACTGCGCGGCCAGCGGCACCCAGCGCTCGCGAAAGAACCGCGTGGCGCTGTCGTGCAGCATGCGGTGCTCGTCGGTCAGCCACGGCGAAGGGAACGCTTGCAGGCTCATCGCAACCCCTGGTGCTGGTGCCTCATGCCTTGCCCTGCACCGCGCGACGGCAGGCATCGTTGATCACGCGCAGCTCGGCCAGCGTGGCGTCGATGTGCGCGCGCTTGGCCTCGAGCTGCGTGATCGCCTTGTCGGTGCGCGCCAGCACCCAGCGCGCCTGCCGTTCGCGGCCTTCGCCGTGCGCGCCGTAGAGCTCGAGGAAGGTCTTGATCTCCGCCAGCCGGGCGCCGATCGCCTTGCTGCGCAGGATCAACGCCAGCCGGGTGCGGTCGCGCCGGGTGTAGATGCGCGCGTTGTTGATGCGCCGCGGCGCGAGCAGGCCCTTGTCTTCATAGAAACGCAACGCGCGCGGCGTGACGCCGAACTCGGCGCACAGCTCGGCAATGCCGAACAGCTCGTCGGCCGCACCGATGGCGCGGTGCTCGGCGACCGCGGCATGCGCGTCGTGTGCGGCGGTGGCCGGCCGCGCCGCCTGCAGTGCGCGCGGCTGGCGCAGCTGCGGGGGCGCGACGGCGCGCTTGCGCACCAGGGTCTCGGCCACGGCCTCAGAGCACCTTCTGCAGCTTCAGCGCGACGCCGATGTCGCCGGTGACCTTGATGCGGCCGGTCATGAATGCGGTGGTCGGGCTGAGCTCGTTGGCCATCAGTTCGCCTAACGTGGCGAGCGTGCAGGTGATCGTGCAATCGGTGTCGCGGTCGGTGTTGCTCACGCTGTTGGGTTGCGACTTGGCATCGATGACGATCACGCCCTCGTCCTCGCAATCGAACTTGAGCGTCGCGCCCAGGCCGCTGTCGGTGCCCACCTTGTTGCGCAGTGCGTTGGTGGCGAACTCGAGATCCATGCGCCCAGCCCCTTTCGATCGAACCCGTCGACCCGGCAGCCGATGCTAGCCAGCGCGTGCGGTCGGCGCACCCTCGTAATCACCAATACGTGATCTGGTTGACGTTAACGTCATGCTGATGCCCAATCCGCATCCACGCCCGGCCGCTGACCAGCCGCCGCGCCACGGCAACGGCACCCTGGAGCCGCGCATGTCCGCTACCCCTGCCCCGCACTACCGCAGCGTGTTCGCCCCCGGCCTGTTCGCCGGCCAGACGGTGTGGGTGACCGGCGGCGGCTCGGGCATCGGCCGCTGCACGGCGCATGAGCTGGCCGCGCTGGGTGCGCAGGTGGTGCTGAGCGGCCGCACCGCGGCCAAGCTCGAGCGTGTGCGGGCCGAGATCGTCGACGACGGCGGCCGTTGCACGCACCGCGCGTTCGACATCCGCGACGAGGACGCGGTGAAGGCCAACGTGGCCAGCGTGGTGGCCGAGCTGGGCCCGATCCACGGCCTGGTCAACAACGCCGGAGGGCAGTTTCCGGCCCCGATGGCCAGCATCACCAAGAAGGGCTTCGACGCGGTGGTGGCCAACAACCTGACCGGCGGCTTCCTGATGATGCGCGAGGTGTTCGTGCAGAGCATGCAGCAGCACGGCGGCGCGATCGTCAACATGACGGCCGACTTCCGCAACGGCATGCCCGGCATGGCGCACTCCGGCGCCGCGCGCGCCGGCACGGCCAACATGACGATGACGGCGGCCTACGAGTGGGCCCATGCCGGCGTGCGCGTGAACGCGGTGGCACCGGGCTGGATCGCCTCCAGCGGCATGGACACCTACGGCGGCGCGATGCGCGAGATGATCCCGAGGCTGAAGTCGCTGGTGCCGCTGCAGCGCATGGGCGAGGAGGCCGAAGTCAGCGCGGCCATCGTCTTCCTGCTGTCGCCGGGTGCGGCGTTCATCACCGGCGTGACGCTGCAGATCGACGGCGCGGCTTCGCTGGGCAGCGAGATCCATCCGCTGCCGAAGCACAGCCGGTCGAAGCCGTTCGACGGGTTTCACCGGGCGGTGCGGCCTGAGGTGTTGAAGTGACGCTTGCCCGGGCGTTCGGTCCGCGGCTTGTTCTGAGTGCAGCCCGGCGGGAGGGACCGTGCTTGCACTGCGTGAGTGCCGAGCGGCGCGGTGGGCGGTGCCCGGTGTGGGCTCATGATGTCGCGGTCTCCGCTTCGCTCCGACTGCGCTGCGCTGCTCGCGTCACGAGGGCGGCTGCGTGCCCTGGCGCTTGCAAGCGCCAGGGCGTTCGCCAGGCGTGTGCCAGTCCGCAGGGGACTGGCACACGTCCGGGCTCACTACCGCCGTTCGCAGCGCTGAACGCGCTGCGAACTTCACGGCGTCCTCGCCGGTCCGGCGCCTGCGACGCCGGACTTCTACGGCGCGGCTTGCAAGCCGCGCCGGCTCGCCAGGCGGGCAAGAGTCCGCAGGGACTCTTGCCCGTCCGGGCTCGCCCCCTTGCATCGCTGCGCTGCTCGCCGCGCCATAAATCGCCCACCCCGGGAACCGCCCACCGCGCAACAGCGCTCAGGCTGTTCGACGAGGTATGCCGCGGTGGTGCCTGCAAGGCCGCGGGCGGGTGTGCGCCGGCAGCGACATATGCGGCGCCGAGGAACGGAAGGCTCACGGCCGCGCGCGCGCAGCGCGCGCAACGTGTTCTGACTCGCGGCGATTGTCCGAACGTAGCGAACGCAGTGAGCGTAGTGAGTTTCGCCGCGGGCCGTGAGACCGACGTAGTGAGCCCGGACGAAGAACAGTCCCTGCGGACTGTTCTTCGCCTGGCGAACGCGCCTGCGCTTGCAAGCGCAGGCGCTCGCAGGGAACCCCTCGCGCAGCGAGGGGCTGCCGCATTCGAGCGCCGGCGCATACCCGCCCGCGGCTTTGCACGCTCGGTCGCAGCACGATGAGCGCGATCCCCCCTCTCCCCTCGGCAATCGACACGAAAGCCGACGCCTTCAAGCACAACGCTGCGCGCATGCACGAGAAGCTCGCTGAGGTGCGCGCGTTGCAGGCCCTGGTGGTGGCCGAATCCGAGAGCAAGCGCGAGCGGTTCGAGGAGCGCGGGCAGCTGCTGCCGCGCGAGCGTGTGGCGCGGCTGATCGACCGCGGATCGAGCTTTCTCGAGCTGTGCCCGCTGGCGGGCCTGGGCATGCACGACGACGACGGCAAGAAGACCGTGCTGGGCGGCGGCTCGATCGCCGGCATCGGCGTCGTCGCCGGCAAGCGCTGCGCGATCGCCGCCAGCGATTCGGGCATCAAGGGCGGCACCGTCGCGCCGATGGGGCTCAAGAAGTCGCTGCGGCTGCAGCAGATCGCGCACGAGAACAAGCTGCCGCTGCTGCACCTGGTGGAGAGCGGCGGTGCCAACCTGGCGTACCAGAGCGAGATCTTCGTCGAGGGCGGCCGCACGTTCGCCAACCAGGCGCGGCTGTCGGCCGCTGGCATTCCGCAGATCGCCGTGGTGCACGGCTCGTCCACCGCCGGCGGCGCCTACCTGCCCGGTCTGAGCGACTACGTCGTGCTAGTGCGCGGTCGCTCGAGCATCTACCTGGCCGGCCCGCCGCTGGTGAAGGCGGCGATCGGCGAGGACGCCACCGACGACGAGCTCGGCGGCGCGCTGACGCACGCCGAGGTCACAGGCCTCGGCGAGTACCTGGCCGAGGACGATGCGCACGCGATCGCGCTGGCGCGCGAGCTGATGCACCACATCCCGTGGGATGCGGCGTCGAGCACGCCGGCCGCAGCAGCAGCCGAGCCGCCGCGCTTCGACGCCGAGGAGCTGATGGGCATCGTGCCGGCCGACGAGCGCGAGCCGTACGACGTGCGCGAGCTGTTCGCGCGCATCGTCGACGGCTCGCGCTTGCTCGAATTCAAGGCACCCTACGCCGGCGACACGATCTGCGGCCACGCGATGATCGAGGGCCACCGCGTCGGCCTGATCGGCAACAACGGGCCGATCCAGCCCAACGGCTCGGTGAAGGCGGCGCAGTTCATCCAGCTGTGCGACCAGTCTGGCACGCCGCTGGTCTTCGTGCAGAACACCACCGGCTACATGGTGGGCCGCGACGCCGAGCGCGCCGGCGCGATCAAGCACGGCAGCAAGATGATCCAGGCGGTGGCCAACGCGCGGGTGCCCAAGTTCACCATCGTCGTCGGCGGCTCGTTCGGCGCCGGCAACTACGGCATGTGCGGCCGCGGCTTCGACCCGCGCTTCATCTTCGCCTGGCCGAGCGCGCGCGTGGCGGTGATGGGCGGCGCGCAGATCGCCAAGGTGATGGAGATCGTCAACCGCGCGAAGCTGCAGCGCGCCGGCCAGCCGGTGAACGAGGCCGCGCTGAAGGCGATGGGCGAGCACCTGAAGGCGCAGGTCGACAAGGAGTCGACCGCCCTCTTCGCCACCGCGCGCTTGTGGGACGACGGCATCATCGACCCGCGCGACACGCGCCGCGTGCTCGCGCTGTGCCTGTCGATCGCCGCCGAGGCCGCGGCGCGCACGCTGCGGCCCAACACCTTCGGCATCGCGCGCCTGTGAGGCGCCGCACTTCGGGAGCCCGCCATGAAGTTCACCACCGAGCACGAGCAGCTGCGCGACACCGTCAAGCGCTTCATCGTCAACGAGATCAACCCGCACGTGCGTGAGTGGGAAGCCGCGCAGCAATACCCCGCGCACCAGGTGATGAGGCGCCTGGGCGAGCTCGGCCTGCTCGGGCTGAAATACCCCGAGGCTTACGGCGGCGCGAATCTCGACTTCAGCTATTCGATGGTGATGGCCGAGGCGCTGGGCTGGTGCGATTGCGGTGGCGTGCCGATGTCGATCGGCGTGCAGACCGACATGGCCACGCCGGCGCTGGCGCGCTTCGGTTCCGACGAGTTGCGCCGCGAGTTCCTCGCGCCGGCGATCGCCGGCGAGCTGGTCTGCTGCATCGGCGTCAGCGAGGCCGGCGGCGGCTCCGACGTGGCGGCGATCAAGACCACCGCGCGCTGCGACGGCGGCGACTACGTCATCAACGGCAGCAAGATGTGGATCACCAACGGCCTGCAGGCCGATTGGTGCTGCCTGCTCGCCAACACCAGCACCGACGGCGCGCCGCACAAGAACAAGAGCCTGATCGTGGTGCCGATGGACGCGCCGGGCATCACGAGGCAGAAGATCCACAAGATCGGCATGTGGTCGAGCGACACCGCGCAGCTGTTCTTCGACAATGTGCGCGTGCCGCGACGCCACCTCATCGGCCAGGAAGGCGCCGGCTTCATCTACCAGATGATGCAGTTCCAGGAAGAGCGCCTGTGGGCCGCCGCCTCGGGCATCACCGGCATGGACAACGCGATCGACCAGACCATCGAGTACACGCGGCAGCGCCAGGCGTTCGGCAAGAGCATCCTCGACAACCAGGTGGTGCACTTCCGCCTGGCCGAGCTGCGCACCGAGGTCGAGGCACTGCGCGCGCTCACCTACCGCGCGGTGGAGCTGTACACCTCGGGCAAGGACGTGACCCGGCTCGCTTCGATGGCCAAGCTCAAGTGCGGCCGCCTGTCGCGCGAGGTGCACGACGCCTGCCTGCAGTACTGGGGCGGCATGGGTTTCACCTGGGACAACCCGGTGTCGCAGGGCTTCCGCGACGGCCGGCTGGGCTCGATCGGCGGCGGCGCCGACGAGGTGATGCTCGGCATCATCTGCAAGCTCGAAGGCACGCTGCCGAAGGGCTTGCATTGAGGATTGCGAATACCCCTGCGCGCGTGCGATCGCGCACACGTGGCGCCGCTGCGCCCCGCGAACTCGCGTTGCCGGCGGTTCGGGCCTCTCGTAGCATCGTGCGTCGCCCGACGAGTTCGCGTCGCATGTCCCTGCTCCCGCCGCGCCTGTCGCAGTTGGCCGCCGCGCTGGCCGATGTCCGCCAGCAGGCGGCCGAGTACGGCATCGCACCGTCGGCGCTGTGGCGCCGCGCGCTCTGGCTGCGCCGCCACCGCGGGTTCGGCCTGCAACTTGCGCTGCGCGAGGGGCTGCTCGACCCGCGCTTGCCCCGGCATGTGCTGGAGTCGACGATCCCGCAGCATCGGTTGCGCGAGCTGCAGCGCCGCGTGAACCCGCGCGGCCGCGAAGCGCTGACCGAGGACAAGGCGCTGTTCTACAGCTACTGCGAGGCCCTGGGTCTGCCGGTGCCGAAGTGGCTGGCGGTGATCGGCCCGGTGGCCGGACACGACCGCGACGGCCAGCCGCTGGTCGGACGCGACGAATGGGTCGCGTTCATCGAGCAGAAGCTGCCCGAGCGCTTCATCGTCAAGCCGGCGTTCGGCTACTACGGGCAGGGCGTGCGCGCGATCGACAAGCAAGGCGCCGTGCTGCAGCAGCACGACGGCCGGCAGTTGTCGGCGGTGCAGCTGGTCGACGAACTGCGCACGCCCGGCACCTTCCGCAAGCACGTCTTCCAGCAACGCGTGTGGCCGCATCCGGAGGTGGCCCAGCTCAGCGGCTCGGCCGCGCTGCAGACCTCGCGCATGGTGACGCTGGTGCGCGACGGCGGCGAGGTGCACGTCAACCATGCCTCGCTGAAGCTCGCGCGCGCGCGCAACGTCATCGACAACCTGCACGGTGGCCGCACCGGCAATATCGCCGCACGCATCGATCTGGCGACCGGCCGGTTGGCCGAGGGCTGGCGCTTCAACGGGCGATCGGCGCTGGTGCGCGCCGACACCCACCCCGATTCGGGCCGCCCGCTGCGCGGCTTTCAGGTTCCGCATTGGTTCGAGGCCATGGCCCTGGTGCGCCGCGCGGCGCTGCTGTTCCTGCCCAGCCGCTGTCTGGGCTGGGACATCGGCTTCACCGCCGATGGTCCGGTGATCGTCGAAACCAACATGTACTGGGACCCGACCAACCTGACGGCCATCGACCTCTCGGCCGCGCCTGGCGAGGCGTCGATCGGCGACCTGCTGCGCGAACTGCGCGAGATCGGCGCGCGCGGGCCGGTGCGTGCCGGGGCATGAGGCGGTGTCGTCGATGTCGAGCGCGCCGCGCGAGCCATCTCTGCAACGACATGCGGGTGGCGCCAGGTTCGACAAGATCCTGATCGCCAACCGCGGCGAGATCGCCTGCCGCGTGATGCGCACCGCGCGCCGGATGGGCTACCGCACGGTGGCCGTGTTCAGCGAGGCCGATGCGCAGGCACCGCACGTCGCGCTGGCCGACGAGGCGGTGTACATCGGAGCGCCGCCGGCAGCGCAGTCGTACCTGTCGATCGCCGCGCTGCTCGATGCGGCGCGCGCCACCGGCGCCGCTGCGGTGCACCCGGGCTACGGCTTCCTTTCCGAGCGCGCCGATTTCGCGCAGGCCTGCACCGATGCGGGCTTGGTGTTCATCGGCCCGCCGCCGGCGGCGATCCGCGCGATGGGCGATAAGGCGCTCGCCAAGCGCCGCATGCTCGAAGCCGGTGTGCCGTGCGCGCCGGGCTACCTCGGCGACGATCAGAGCGACGAGCGGCTGCTGCGCGAGGCAACCGCGCTCGGCTACCCGCTGCTGGTGAAGGCGGTGGCCGGCGGCGGCGGCCGCGGCATGCGGCTGGTGCGCAGTGCCGGGGAACTCGCCGCGGCACTCGCCGGCGCGCGGCGCGAGGCCGAAAGCGCGTTCGGCAGCGGCACGCTGATGCTCGAGCGGCTGATCGAGCGCGGCCGCCACATCGAGATCCAGGTGTTCGCCGACACGCACGGCAACGTCGTCCACCTCGGCGAGCGCGACTGCAGCGCACAGCGCCGGCGGCAGAAGGTGATCGAGGAGGCACCGTCGCCGGTGGTCGATGCCGCGCTGCGCGCGGCAATGGGCCGCGACGCGGTGGCCGCCGCGCGCGCGGTGGGCTACGTCGGCGCCGGCACGGTGGAGTTCATCGTCGATCACCGCATGCAGCACTGCTTTCTCGAGATGAACACGCGGCTGCAGGTCGAACACCCGGTGACCGAGTGCATCACCGGGCTCGACCTCGTCGAGTGGCAGCTGCGCATCGCCGCCGGCGAGCCGCTGCCGCTGACGCAGCAGCAGGTGCGCTTCGACGGCCATGCGATCGAGGCGCGGCTGTATACCGAAGACCCGGCCGCGCAGTTCCAGCCGCAGACCGGGCGCGTGCTGCATTGGCGGCCCGACGCCGCACGCGCACTCGGCGTCCGCGTCGACGACGGCATCGCCGAAGGCGCGACGATCACGCCCCACTACGACGCGATGGTGGCCAAGCTCGTCGCGCACGGGCGCGATCGCGCCGATGCGGCGCGCCGGCTGGTCGCGGCGCTCGACGCGGCGCCGCTGCTCGGCGTGCGCACCAACGCGCGGCTGCTGCGCGAGCTGCTGCGCAGCGAGGCGTTCGCCAGCGCCGCAATCACCACCGACAAGCTCGACGCTTGGTCGGCCGCCGATGCGGCAATCGTGCAGCGCCCGCCCCCCGGCGACGCTGCCTGGCTGATCGCAGCGGCGGCGCGCATCGCGCGCGCGGGCATCGGCTGGCGGCCGGCCAGCCTGGCGCGGCACGGCCTGACGCTGCAATGCGGCGACGCGAGACGCACGATGCGCGTGGCCGCGGGCAGCGCCGGCATCGAGATCGTGCTCGACGGCCGCACGCACATGCTGCACCTGGCGGCCGCCGGCGAGCGCCGCGTAGCAATCACGTTCGACGGCCGGCAGCGCCATGCGATCGTCGTCGACGATGGCCGCACGCTGCACCTGGCGCTCGACGGCGAGGCTTTCGCTTTCACCGAGGCCTCGCCGTGGCCGCAGCGCGATGTGGCGGTCGATCCGCGGCGCGCGCGCGCGCCGGTGGCCGGCACCGTGGCGCAGGTGCTGGTGCGCGCCGGCGACGCGGTGGTGGCCGGCCAGCAACTGGTCAGCGTGGAAGCGATGAAAATGGAAATGTGGCTGCTCGCGGCCGCGCCCGGCACGGTGCGTGTCGTGCACGCGGTGCCGCAGGCCACGGTGGCCAGCGGCACGGTGCTGGTCGAGCTCGAGACGACGACCCAGTGAACGGACGGCGCAGAGAGCGAACGGCGGAGGAAGCGGCATGGCCCGGCAAGACAAGGCGATCCTCACCTGCGCACTGACCGGCGTGCTCACCGACCCCAGGCAGCATCCGGTGCCGGTCACGCCGGCGCAAATGGCGGCCGAGGCGCGCGACGCGTGCAACGCCGGCGCGGCGATCCTGCACGTGCACCTGCGCGACCAGCGTCCCGGCATGGGCCACCTGCCGTCGTGGGACCCCGACGTCGCGGCCGACGTGGTCGGCGCGATCCAGGCCGCGTGCCCCGGCGTGATCATCAATCTCACCACCGGCGTCGTGGGCCCCGACGTGTCGGGCCCGATCGCCTGCATCCGCCGCATCAGGCCCGAGATCGCGGCGTGCAACGCCGGCAGCCTGAACTACCTGAAGATCCGGGACAACGGCCAGTGGGCGTGGCCGCCGATGATGTTCGACAACCCGGTGGCCAAGATTCAGCAGATGCTCGACGTGATGGCCGAGACCGGCACGCATCCGGAGTTCGAGTGCTTCGACGTCGGCATCGTGCGCTCGGTGGCGATGTACCGCCAGGCGGGCCTGTTCAGCGGCGTGCCGAAGCTGAACTTCGTGATGGGCGTGGCCTCGGGCATGCCGTGCGATGCCGACCTGCTGGCGCTGCTGCCGCGCTACGCGCCGCCCGATGCGCTGTGGCAGACCACACTGATCGGCCGCGCCGAGATCTGGCCGGTGCACCAGAAGACCGCCGAGCTCGGCGGCATGCTGCGCACGGGCCTCGAAGACAGCTTCTACCTGCCCGACGGCGAACGCGCCGGCGGCAACGGCGCGATGATCGAAGCGCTCGCCGCGTGCGCGCAGCGCGCCGGCCGCAGCGTGGCCAGCCCCGGCGAGGCGCGCGCGCTGCTCGGGCTGCGTGCAGCGGCACCGGGCACTGCCGCAGCGTGATGCCCCGATGAACCACGCCCTCGCGTCCCGCCTGGTGCGCTGCGTTGTGCGCGCCGCCGGCGCCGTCGCGCTGCTGGGCACGCTTGCCGCCGGTACGCCGCCGGCCCTCGCGGCCGGCGCCATGCCGCGCGCCGTCACACCGCGCGGCCCGCTCGGCGCCGACGAGGTGGCCACCATCGAGGTGTTCCGCCGCATCGCGCCGTCGGTGGTGCACATCACCACGCTGGAGAACCAGCGCGAGCTGTTCTCGCCCACCGTGCAGCAGGTGCCCAGCGGCACCGGCACCGGCTTCGTCTGGGACGAGCTCGGTCACATCGTCACCAATTTCCACGTCATCCAGTCGGGCGACGCGGCCACCGTGACGCTGGCCGACCAGACCAGCTACCGCGCGCAGCTGGTGGGCGCGTTCCCCGACCGCGACCTCGCCGTGCTGCGCATCGACGCGCCGAAGTCGAAGCTGCCACCGATCCCCATCGGCACCAGCCGCGACCTGCTGGTGGGCCAGCGCGTCTACGCGATCGGCAACCCGTTCGGCCTCGACCAGACGCTGACGCTCGGCATCGTCAGCGCATTGAACCGCGAGATCGAGGGCTTCAACCAGCGGGTGATCCGCGGCGTGATCCAGACCGATGCGGCGATCAACCCCGGCAACTCCGGCGGCCCGCTGCTCGATTCGGCCGGTCGGCTGATCGGCGTGAACTCGCAGATCGCCAGCCCGAGCGGCGGCAGCGCCGGCATCGGCTTCGCGATTCCGGTCGACGAAGTCAACCGCGTCGTGCCCCGGCTGATCCGCGACGGTCGCGTCGTGCGCCCCGCGCTCGGCATCGGTGCGCTGCCGGCCAGCGTGAACGATGCGCTGCAACTGCCCAAGGGCGTTGGCATCGGCCAGGTGTTCGCCGGCGGGCCCGCCGCCAAGGCCGGTGTGCTGCCGTTCAAGCGCGACCGCAAGGGCGGCATCGTGCAAGGCGACGTGATCACCGCCATCGACGACCGGCCGGTGGCCACGCTCGACGACGTGCTGACCGTGCTCGAAGCGCACAGCCCTGGCGACAGCGTCACGCTGACGCTGTGGCGCGCCGGCAAGACGCGCAAGCAGTCGGTGTCGTTGTCGGCGGGGCAGTCGTAGCTGCTCAACCGCCGCCGCGCGCCAGCATGCGCGAGGCCGGCTGCGGGCCGTGCTCCAGCAGCGGCAGCAACGGGCTGCCGATCTGCTGTGCCAGGCGCAGTACGGTCAGGTCGGGCTGGTACGGCAGGCGCGCCGACGCGTTGGCGCCGTGCGCGAGCAGGTATTCGACCATCGCGCGCTGCTCGTCGGCACCGTCGAGCCAACCACCCGAGAGCGCCTTGGCCAGCGGCAGCCACGGCAGCTGGTTGCCCTGCGGCGGCGGCACGCGGTTGGCGAGCTCGGGCACGCGCGCCAGCCACCAGTCGAGCGCGGCGTAGTCGCTGCTGCGAAATGCCGCTTCGAAACCCGGCCGCAGCGCGCCATCGAACGGGTCGAGTCCGGCGCGCGCCACATGGCCCTGCGCTTCGAGCTGCGCCGACAGCGGCGTGCCGAGCATGCCAGGGTGCAGCGCCGACAACGGACTGAAGCCGAGCCGGCCGGGCGGCATCTCGCCCTGCGCCACCCAGCGTTCCAGCACGGCGTCGAGCCCGGCGGCGCGGGCGCTCGGGCAGCTCAGCATGCGCACTACGTCGTGGTGGATCGCGTGCGCATCGGCCTGCGCGAGCCAGACGATCGCCTCGCGCACCGCGGGCGACGCGGCGGCGAAATCGGGGCAGACGTCGACCTGCGCCAGCTCCAGCAGCGGCGAGCGCGCGCAGACCTCGGGCATCGCGCCCTTCTCGATCAGCTCGGGCAACACCGGCCACAGCCGCGTGTCGCGTGCCGCGGTGGCCAGCGGGCACAGCGGCAGCTTGCGCGTCGCCACCAGATCGGCCGCCTGGATCGAGCCCGCCGCGTAAGGCTGGCACTGCAGCGCCAGTGCGCGCTCCACGCTGTCGAGGCGGTGGCACGGCGTGGGGCCGCCTTCGCTCAGCTTGTCTTGCACGTGCTTGAAGATCGACCAACTCGCGCTGGTGTCGGTGGCGATGCCGATTGCGCTGATCAGCACCGTCGATGTCGAGCACGCCGACACGCCGGTGAGCAGGGTCAAAGCCGTTGCCAGCGGCACGAGGCGGACGAATCGGGCGATGCGGTTCAGCACGAAGGGCATGGGGTCGACCGGCCGGGTCACAGGTGAAAGGTCACGAACGCGGAGCCACCAGCGTGACACGGTTACAACGGCGGCCGCCAGATGTGACGGTGCGCGCGTGAACGAATGCCGCAGCGCTGCAGACCAAGTGGTAACGACCGGTTGTGCCGACCGATACCGCCAAACACCACCGCACGCGATCGACGCGGCCGCGGCGGGGCCCTTGCCAATGCTGGGCGGCGGGTCGCCGCCGTGCCGCCGGCTATGCTTGGCGCCCGATGACGCCTCCACAGCCGCCGCGGCGCAGCGCCGCCGAACAAGCGCGACTCAATGCCGCCCTCACCGCGGTGTTCGAGCAGCACATCCGCTTCAACCAGGTGCTCGGGCTGAAAGTTTCCGAGTTCGGCGACACCGGTCCGACGATCCGCTTCGAGATGCGGCCGGAACTGGTGGGCCATACGCCGTCGGGCCGCCTGCACGGCGGCGTGATCTCGGCCACGCTCGATGCGCTCGGCGGCATGGCACTGATGTGGGCCATCGGCGAGAAGCACGCCGAAGAGACCGCCGCGCAGGTGATGCACCGCTGGCTGCGCGTCGGCACGATCGATCTGCGTGTCGATTACCTGCGCCCCGGCATCGGTCGCTACTTCACCGCCGATGCCGCAGTGCTGCGCCTCGGCGGCCGCGTGGGCTCCACGCAGATGCGGCTGCACAGCGACGGCGGCTCGCTGATCGCCACCGCCACCGCGGCCTACGTCGTCAGCTGAAACGGTTCGCGAGCAGTTGCGGCTTCGCCACTTCGCTCGAGCCCCTGCGAGGGCCGGCCGTGGCGACGCTCAGTTGAACGGCGAGTAGCGCCCCCCGACCATCACCCCAGGCGCAAAGCTGACGCGCCGGCGCTCCACGAGTGCCTCGGCTCCGCGCGCCGCCGCGTCGCCGTCGTAGCGCCACGGGCCCGGCTGCACGGTGCCTTCGACGATTTCGTAGCCCATCAGCGCCAGCACGCGATCGCCGAGGAAGATGGGCCGCGCGTTGCCGTACCAGTCGACGCAACTGGCCTTGCAGCCATCGTCGCGTGCGCCGCCGTCGTGCGCCAGCAGTTCGCCCAGAGCGCTGAAGCGCAGCCCGCGGTTGCGCACGAACAGCACCGCGGCGGCGCCGGCGCCGCCCCGGTAGATGCCGCGGCGCTGCCGACCGGCACCGAGCACCGGCAGCCCGAGCAGGCCCAGCTCGTCGTCCTGCGCGCGATAGAAGAAGCCGTGCGATCGCACCTCGCCCTGCGCCACACCGGGCTGCACGTGGCGGCCGGCGAGCGCCGCGGCGCCGCGCGCCAGCCGCAGCGCGCTGAAGTGCAGGTCGCCATCGCGCAAGCCGACCAGCACCGCATCGCGGCCGAGTGCCTCGATGCGCTCGATGTCGTGGCCCGGCGCGAACGCTTGCGCGCTGCCGTCGCGGTCGACCCGCATCGCCCACGCGTTCGGCGCGCCGCCGACCGCACGCACCCCAAAGCAGCCAGGTGCCGACGAAACGGTTCTGCGCCACGCCGCCGGCCGGCGTCGGCAGGCCGCGGTAGTGCTCGCGTTGCGCCGCCTCGTGCCCGCTGCCGAACGCCGCCAGCGGCACGCGCAGCAGCGCCAGCGCACGGCCGGGGGCGTCGCCGCCCCACATGCCCTCGCCGCGGCCGGCATCCTTCAGCAGCACATTCAAGTGGCCCTCGTGCTCGAGGAACGACATCTGGTCGATCGGCACGCCGGCGGTCTTCAGCGCGGTGGGCTCGCTGCCGTCGAGCGGGATGCGAAACACCGCCGACAGTGATGACGGCTGCGGTTGCGGCCGCGGCAGCACCGGTGGCGGTGCGAACGGCGGCACGCCGGCGTGGCGGCGCGGCCAGCGGCTGGTCCAGACGTAGACCGAACCCTGCGACACGTAGAACACGCGGCCCGCCGGGCCGAGCACCGCGGTGGATTCGAAGTGCAGTTCGTCGCGCCTCAGTTCGCACGAGGTGATGGTGTGCAGCGCCAGCGGTTCGCCGGGCTCGAACTCGTCGTCGGTGCGGTACACACGCGTGGCCGGCAGGATGCGCGTGAAGCCCTCGTGGCCGGTTTCGCCGTGCCAGTGCCGCGCCGCCGGAAACTGCGCCCACGGCTGCGCGGCCCACGGCGACAGCAGCGTCGGCGTGTAGAACACCAGCCGGCGGCCGATCAGCCGGCTCGCGTAGTTGCGCGAGCTGTAGTAGTCGAACGAGCGCAGGTGGTGCGTGGCGCGGTGGCGCAGCGTGCCGTCGGCGCCGAGCTCGAACAGGCCGATCTCGGTGCCGCCGCGCGCGTACGAGTAGCCCACCACCACCACGTCGCGGCCCGACACCAGCAGCTCGTCGTACCAGGCGCCGGCCGGGTTCAGGCCCGGCGCGTAGGCCTCCAGCGCCGCCACCGGCGCCAGTTGGTCGCCGCCGACGCGGACGGTGAACAGCCGGCCGCGTCGCAGCACGATCAGGTACTCGCCCGCACGCTTGACGATGCCGCCTTCGTCGACGCCGGCGGTCTGCACGTTGGTGATCGAATCGGCCCGCCCGTCGGCGGCCTCGGTCTTGGCCTTGGCGGCTTCGGCCAGCGGCGCGGGCGCCGCGGGTGCGCCATACATCGTGGACGCGACGTCCTGGGCCATACCGCCTTCGGCGCGCCGGCGCGGCACTTGCTCGCCCGAGCGGCGCTGCCAGCGTTCGAGCGCAGCGCGCAGTTCCGCCTCGCTGCCGTATGCGACCAGGTGGTCGGCTCCCGGGCGACTGGGTCCAGCCCAGGCCCACGGCGTGCAGGCTGGCACGGCGGCGGCTGTCAAGGCCCGGGAGAGGAAGGTGCGGCGAGGGATGGTCATGCGGGCTCCGTCTTGGTTTGGCATCGATGCCGGGCTTGAACGGCCAGCCGCATGAAGTGGGGTTAATCAGATCCTGTTCAGTAGAGTCGATCGAAAACCCTATTGAGACACATTCGCATTTGTATTAAGCTGCGCACCAATCCGTACCCGACCCCACGCCGCCATGATCGTCTGCCTGTGCCATCGCGTGTCCGACCGCGACATCGTCCGCGCCGTCGCCTCGGGCGTGTGTTGCTTCGAGGTGCTGCAAGACGACACCCGGGTTGCCTCCTCGTGCGGTTGCTGCCACGACTGCGCGCGCGAGGTGTTCGACGAGGCAATGGCCGGAGCGCCGTGCGCCTGTGCGGCCCAGCCCGCTCGTGCCGGCCAGCACGCGGCGCAACACGCCGCGCTCGCCACTGCGGCCTGAGTCCGCGCGCACCTCACACCCGCGACGATGCGCGACGCGATTCGTGCGGTCACGCTGTCGGCGCTGCTGGCCGTGCTCGCCGGCTGCGGCGGCGGCACCAGCCGCGACGAGCCCCCCGCCGAGACCGAGCTCTCGCCCCAAGCCGCGCTGGGCGAACTGATCTTCCACGACACCTCGCTGTCGGCGTCGGGGCAGCAGTCGTGCGGCACCTGCCACGTGGAGTCGAACGCGCACGCACCCGACAACGCGCTGCCGGCGCAACTCGGCGGGCCGGGCATGAACCTGCAAGGCGGCCGCAGCACGCCGTCGGTGCGCTACCTGGCGTTCAACACGCCATTCTTCTTCGACGCCGAGGGCACGCCCACCGGCGGCTTCTTCTGGGACGGCCGCGCCGCATCGCTGCAGGCGCAGGCGCAAGGGCCGTTCCTGAACCCGGTGGAGATGGCCAACCCCGACATCGCCTCGGTGGTCGCCAAGCTTGCCGCCGCGCCGTACGCCGAGGAGTTCAAGCGCGTGTTCGGTGCCGACATCCTCAACCACCCGGCCGACGCCTTCGACCGCATGGCGCTGGCGCTGCAGCGCTACCAGCTCGAGGACGTGGAGTTCGCGCCGTTCACCAGCCAATACGACGCCTTCCTGCGCGGCCGCGCGCAGCTCAGCGAGCAGCAGCTGCGCGGCCTGGCGCTGTTCAACTCGCCCACCAAGGGCAACTGCGCCGCCTGCCATCCATCGGCCAAGGGCGCCGACGGCAGCCTGCCGCTGTTCACCGATTTCACCTACGACAACCTCGGCCTGCCGCGCAACATGGCGCTGGCACAGAACGCCGACCCGGCGTTCTTCGACCTCGGGCTGTGCCAGCAGGCCGGCGGCGCGCTCGCCGCGCGCACCGACCTATGCGGCGCGTTCAAGGTGCCGTCGCTGCGCAACGTGGCGCGGCGGCATGTGTTCTTCCACAACGGCGTGTTCACCGACCTGAAGACCGCGCTCACGTTCTACGTGCAGCGCGACACCCACCCCGAGAAGTGGTACCCGTTGAAGTCCGACGGCAGCGTCGACAAGTTCAACGACCTTCCCGCGGCCTACAAGGCCAACGTCAACGCCACCGAGGTGCCGTACAACCGCCGCCCGGGCGACGCACCCGCGCTGAGCGACGCCGAAATCGACGACGTGATCGCGTTCCTGCGCACGCTGAACGACGGCTTCACGCCGTGACGCCGCACGCCCCCGCACCGGTCGCCACGCGACCCGAACGGCTACTCACGCACCCCGCCACCACCGAGAACCAACCGAGGAGCCACGCCGTGTCCCGCCTTCGCCCCACACACGTCGCCGCCGCGGCAGTGCTGCTCTTCGCGACCGTGCACGCCGGCGCCCAGACGCCCACCGAAGCCGAGCTGGCACGCAAGCTCGACCAGCTCGCGGCCGAGCTGGCCGCAGTGAAGGCGCAATTGGCGGCGCTGCAGCAGCAGCGCGCGGCGCAGCCTGCGGCGGCCACCGGCGCGGCAAGCGGCGCCACGGCGGCACCCGCGCCCACCGCAGCGACCAGCAGCGCCACGGCGACGCCCGCGCCCACCACCGCGGCCGCCGACCCGGCGCGCAGCACCGAACCCGCCACCGTGTGGCTCGGCTACGGCGAGGTCAACTACAACCGGCCCACCAAGCGCAGCGAGAACGCGCAGGCCGACCTGCGCCGCTTCGTGATCGGCCTGCAGCACCGCTTCGACGACAAGACCAAGGTCGTCAGCGAGCTCGAGATCGAGCACGCGATCGCCTCGGCCGACGACGCCGGCGAGGTCGAGGTCGAGCAGGCCTACATCGAGCACCGGCTCGCGCCGCAGTGGGCGCTGCGCGGCGGCCTGTTCCTGATGCCGGCGGGCCTGCTGAACGAGAACCACGAGCCCACCGCGTACTACGGCGTCGAGCGCAACTTCGTCGAGACGGCGATCATCCCCACCACCTGGCGCGAGGGCGGCGTGCAGGCGGTGGGCCGCTTCGACAACGGCCTGACGCTGCAGACCGGCATCAGCACCGGCTTCGACCTCACAAAGTGGGACGCCGCATCGACCGAAGGCGCCGAGTCGCCGCTCGGCTCGGTCCACCAGGAGCTGCAGCTGGCCAAGGCGCGCAACCTGTCGCTGTTCGGGGCGCTGAACTGGCGCGGCATGCCGGGCCTGCTGCTCGGCGGCAGCGTGTTCACCGGCGACGCCACGCATGCACAGGCGGTGGCCGCCGCACGCGTCACGCTGTGGGATCTGCATGCGCGCTGGACGCCTGGCAAGTGGGACATCTCGGCGCTCACCACGCGCGGCACGATCTCGAACACCGCTGCGCTGAACGCCACCATGATCGGCAACCCGACGCTGATTCCGCGCGCGTTCGACGGCCACTACGTGCAGGCCGCCTACAAGGCGTGGCAGCGGCAAGACTACGCGCTGTCGCCGTTCGTGCGCTGGGAGCGCTTCAACACCGGCAAGCGCTACGCCGATCTCGGCCCCGGTCTGACCCCAGCCGCGCGGCCCGCCGAAACGGTGTGGACCGTCGGCGCCAACTTCCAGCTCACGCCCGGCGTCGTCGTGAAGGCCGACTATCAGCGCTTGCGCGAGAACAAGGACGCCAACCGCGTGAACCTGGGGCTCGGCTGGTCGTTCTGATGCCGCTGCGCGCGCACCCCGGTGACGCCGCCGGTGGCGCGGCGCTGACGCTGGTTGCCGCTGCCGCGTTCACCCCCACCGCGGCGTTCGCGGTCGACTACCTGAGCGTCGAACAGGCCGCGCAGCTGATGTTCCCGCAGGCCGAGCGCTACGACACGCGCACGCTCGCGCTCGACGCCGCACAGCTGCAGCAGGTGGCGGCCGCCGGCGTCACACCGCGCTCGGCGCGCTGGCCGCTGCGCGTGGCGCTGCGCAACGGCCAGGTGCTGGGCTACGTGGTCGTCGACGAGGTGATCGGCAAGTTCGAGCTGATCACCTATGCGGTGGGCCTGAAGCCGGACGGCAGCGTGAGTCAGGTGGAAGTGCTGTCGTACCGCGAGAGCCACGGCTACGAGATCCGCCTGCCGGCGTGGCGCAAGCAGTTCGTCGGCAAGGGCCCCGGCGCGCCGCTGCGGGTGGGCGACGACATCGCCAACATCAGCGGCGCGACGCTGAGCTGCACCCACGTCACCGACGGCATCAAACGCATCGTCGCGGTGATGGCAGTGGCGCGGCAGGCAGGGCTGCTGGGATGAACCGTATCGCGGTGCCCGCAGCGACCTGCAGCGCCCACGCGGGCCACGGGCATCCGACGCGCTGGCTGCGCCGCGCCCGCCCGCTGCTGGGCACGCTGGTCGAAGTGGGGCTCGACGCCGCCGGCTTCGAGGCTGTCGACGACGGCGCCGCGACGGACGCTTCGCAGGCCGCCTTCGCGGTGAAGGCTTTCGAGGCCACCTACGCGGTGCACGCTTTCGAGGCCGCCTTCGCGGCCGTGACTGCCGTGCAGGCGTGCCTGTCGCGCTTCGAGCCGGGCAGCGACATCGGCCGCTTCAATGCCGCGGCGGCTGGCACCTGCCTCGACGTGCAGCCGGACACCGTCGTGGTGCTGCGGCTCGCGCAGCAGTTGTTCGACGACACCGGGGGCGGCTTCGACGTCGCCCAGGGCAGCGGCCGCTGGTCGCTGTGCGGGCACGCACTGGTCAAGCACGATGCCGGCACGCGCATCGATCTCGGCGGCATCGGCAAGGGCCATGCGGTGGACCGCGCCGTCGCGGCGCTGTGCGCCAGCGGCGCCCGCCACGGCTGGGTCAATGCCGGCGGCGACCTGCGCGTCTTCGGCGCCGCCGAGCTGCCGTTGAAGCTGCGCGACGAGCGCAGCGGCGGCGTCACCGACTTCGGCTGGCTGCACGACGGCGCGTTTGCCACCAGCTGCTTCGATGCACCCGGGCACGCGCGGCTCGCGCGGCCCGCACCCGGCCATGCCAACGGGTCCGCGCCCAGCCATGCCAGCGTGCAGGCCCCCACCTGCATGCTGGCCGATGCGCTGACCAAGATCGTGGCGCTCAGCGGCAACGCCATGCACCCGCTGCTGGCACGCCACGGCGCACAGGCGTGGTTGCACCCGCACGCCCACCGGCTCGCCGCATGAGGCCCGGCTCGCAGCACCTGTCGCTGCATCAGCGCGTGCTGGTGCACACCACCGGCTGGCTGCTGCTGGCCACGGGCGTGGCCTGGCTCACGGTGCACTACACGATCGGCGCCGGCGCCGGCGAGTTGCCGCAGCCGAGCGAGGCCTGGTTGATCCGCCTGCACGCGCTGGCCGCATGGGTGGCCACCTTCGCGCTCGGCGAACTGGCCGCGCAGCATGTGCCGCGCGGTTGGCGCACCACCCACCACCGGCGCGAGACACGACAACGCCGGCTGGGCATCGCGCTGTGCACGCTCGCGGTCGCGCTGGTGGCCAGCGGCTACGCGCTGATGTATCTGGTACCCGAGCCGACACATGCGGCCTGGGGTCTGATGCACAGCACGGTCGGGATCGCGATGGCCGCGGTGCTCGTCGCACACCGGAGCGGCGTCGCGATGCACCAGGGCCCGTCATGATCGCGATCGCACTCGCCGATCTGCAGCGCGGCGGCGGCTGGGCGCCATCGCGTCGTTGCCGGGCAGCCCCGATCGAACGCGAGACCAGCGCCGTGCGCCGCCCGGCGCACGCCACTGGATTGACAGGTATCAAAACACCTGATCGTTCGAGGGTCGATCGATCCGGATTGGTCCGATACTGGTCCGCCAAATGCACGGCCCGCTGGAGCTGGAGCTGTTGGGGTCCGCGCGCGTTCGCGTCGGCGGCGAACCGGTAGCGCTGCCCACCCGGAAGGCCTTCGCGCTGCTGGCCTATCTTGCGCTCGCCGGCGCACAGCCGCGCCGCGTCGTTGCTGAGTTGCTCTGGAGCGGCACGCCAGAGGACGCCAGGCGGAGCAACCTGCGCCAGGAGTTGCATCGGCTGCAACGCACGCCGCTGGCCGCGTGGCTCGAGGTGAGCGGCGACCAGCTCGCACTGCGCGAGGGCATTGCGCTCGATGTGTCGCGCTGGCGTCTGGCAGTCGAAGGTGCGGCGGGCGAGGTCGTCGCCGCCCCGCCGCCGCCGTTGCTCGATGGGTTCGCGCTGCACGCTGCGGACGATTTCATGTCGTGGCTGCAGGCGCAGCGCGACCTGCTGCTGCAAACCTGGCGACAAGCCGTGCGACGACAGGCGACCATGCGCGAGGAAGCGGGCGATCCGCACGGCGCGCTGGAGCTGCTTCGCGGCGCGCTGGCATCCGAAACCACCAACGAAGAGCTGCATCGCGAGGCAATGCGCCTGCTGCACCAGCTCGGCGATGCAGGCGGTGCGACCGAGCTGTTCGAACGGTTGCAACGCCGCCTGCGCGACGAACTCGACGCCGAGCCGCAAGCGCAGACCATGGCGCTGTGGCAGCGCATCCGCTTCACGCCGGGTGGCTGCTCGGCAGCTCCGGGCGTGGCTCCCGACGCGCTGCAGGCGCCGCTCATCGGCCGCGAAACCGCTTGGCAACAGCTGGAGGCCGCCAGCGGATCGCTCGCGCTGATCGAAGGCGAGGCCGGGGTCGGCAAGAGCCGCCTGGCGCTCGATTTCGGTCGCGCGCGTGGCCTGGTCGTGCTGCTCAAGGGGCGCGAGGTGTCACGCGAGACACCGCTGTATCCGGTGGCCGACGCGTTGCTGCGCGCCTATCAGGATGACACCGGCTGGTTCGAGCTGCTCGATCCGGCTTGGCGCATCGAAGTGGCACGATTGCTGCCCGCGCTCGCCGACGACAATGTCGCGCCGATCGAGTTGCCGCTGGTCGAGGCGCGCGCGCGCTTTCTGGAGGGTCTCACCGCGGCGCTGCTGACTGCAGCCGGATCCGGCACGATCGTCTTCGACGACATCCAATGGCTCGATGCCGCTACCGCCGAGCTGATGGCGCATGTTGCGAGACGCCCGCCGCGTGCGCGGCTGATTGCCACCGTGCGCAGCGACGAGTTGTCGGCCGGCGCGGGCGCAGCCAGCGCGCTCGAGGCGATCGCCCGCGATGGGTTGCTGCAACGCGTGGTGCTTGCGCCGCTGACCGAGCCGCAGGTGCTGGGGCTGGTGCGCGCGCTGTCGGGCAGCCGCGAAGCTGCGCGCTTCTCGCATCGGCTGCACGCGGTCACCGCAGGCAACCCGTTGTTCATTTTCGAATCACTGCACGATCTGTTCGATGCCGGTGTCTTGTGGCGCGCGGGCGACACCTGGGCCACGCCGTTCGACGATCACACGGAGGACTATCGCGAACTGCCGCTGTCACCGAGCGTGCGAGAGGCCGTTCTGCGGCGAATCGACCGGCTCGGTGAGGCGACACGACGATTGCTCGACGCGGCCAGCCTGGCCGGCGATGGCTTCCGTCTCGACTGGCTGCTGGCCTGCACCGAATACCCCGAAGAGACGATCGTCGAGGCGGCCGATGGCGCGTGCCGGGCCGGACTCATCGCCGATACGGGCTTCGGGTTCCGCTTCACGCATGACTTGATCCGTCGCTCGCTCGACGAGGCGCTCGGCAGCGAGCGTCGCAAGCTGATGCACCGTCGCTTGGCCGAGGCGATGGCGCGCACCGGCGCGGCGCCGGCCGACGTCGCCGCGCACCTCGAAGCCGGCCAGCGCGCGCCGCAGGCCGTGTCGCACCGCGTGCGGGCGGCCGAAGCGGCGGCGCGCGTCTACGCGCTGCACGACGCGCTGACGCAGTACGGCCTCGCGCTGGCCGACGGCATGGCCGATGCAGCTGCCTTCGACGCCCACAGCGCCCGCGTCGAGCTGCTGCGCAACCTCGGCGACAACGCCGGGCGCAGCGACGCGCTCGCCGCGATGGCCGAGCTGGTCACCTCCGACGACGTAGCGCGGCAGGTCGAGCTGGCGGTCAAGCAGGCGGTCGATCACTTCGAGCACCAGCGCTACGAGGAGGCGTGGCGGACGGCCAGCGAGGCGATCGTTCGCCTGCGTGGCCGCCTCGACGAAGTGACCGAAGCGGCGCTGCTGCTCGAAGCGGGCGCCGCGCTGAAGGCGCTCGGTCGGCTCGACGAGGCCGAGACCGCACTGTCGACGGCGCTCGCGCGCTATCGACCGATCTCGCCACTGAAAACGGCGAACTGCAGCTACTGGTTGTGCCAGTGCGCGATCGAACGCGGCGACATCGCGCGTGCGCACGCGTTGTGCGAGGAATCGATCGCCGCCACCGCAGCAGCCGGGCACCGCCGCGGCCATGCGCTGTCGCTGGCCACGCGGGCCGATATGGCCTTTCGCGCCGGCGACGTGGCGGCCGGTGCCGCGGCGCTCGAGCAGGCATACGCGGAGGCGCGCGAGATCGGCAGCCTGCCGCTGCAGCGCGCCTTCGCGCAACGACTGGTCGAGCGGCTGGGCGCGGCAGGCGCGGCCGAACGGGCCGCCGCCTGGCAAACCCAGCTCGCCCGCCTGCAAGAGCGTTGACGACGATGCCGCATCCGCCGCCGCGCACATGGTGCCGGCGGGCGCCGATGTAACGCCAGCCTTCTCCGTCTGTGACGCCGTGGTAACGCCGCGCACGGTACGGTCGCGTCGAGGCTGCGGATCGACCGTGGCGACGACCAAGGGAGGACTGCGATGATGCAGCGACCCCGCATCCGGCGGACCACACCGCGCGCACCGTGCGGAATCGCGGTGCCCCAGCGCGAGTACGAGCTGACCGCAATCCACACCGGCGCCGCGCCACTGCCCGAAGCGATCGCCAGGCTGTGAAGAACGAGGACACCGCCGCGCTCGCTGCCGGCAATCGGCGCACGCAGGCCGTACACGAGGCTGGGCCGCTGCACATCGAGCTGCAGCGCTGCGGCGAGCGCTGGCAGGCGGTGATCCAGCGCGAAGGCGTCACTGGCGAAGTGACCACCTTGCATCAATTGATCCGTTGGCTGGTCGACCTTTCGTCCAACCCGAACCGACCGTCTGGAGGGCTGCAATGACGTGCGCCCGACGGTCCACACCCGCACGGAGCCATCTAATGAAGCAAGACATCGCCACGTCACCTACCGATCGGCGCGCCATCGCCCTGCGTAGCATGCTGCGTCGCTGCGTCGCGCTGGTTGTGCTGCCGCTGGCGGTGGCACAGGCCGCGCACGCGGCGCAGACGGCCAAGGCCGCGATCCAGCAGGCGGCTGCGGCCGCCGCGAAATGGCAGACCGACGCGCAGTTGACCCATGTGTCGACGCTGCGCGGTCAGCGCGACGGCCGCGCTCCGAGCTGGCTGTGCACCTATTACTCGCCGAAGGCGAAGAAGAGTGCGATCGTCACCGTGCGCGACGGCGGCAAGATCGATGTCGACGCCGACGTGCGCAACACCTCGATCGATGCGATCGGGATCGACTTCGTCGACAGCGATCAGGCAGTCGCGGCTGCGATCAAGGCTGGGCTGAAGTTCGACAAGGCCGCCAAGGATCTGGGTTTCGGCCTCGTCGTCGGCGGCCAGGCCAGCGGCCGGCCGCAGTTGTACTGGTCGGTGATGGTGTCGCATGACAAGGGCATGTCGGGCGTGACGCTCAACGGCAAGGACGCAGCGTTCGTCAAGCGCGACGAGGTGAAGTACTGAGCGAAGACCAATGCGATGGCACGCGCTGAATGCAAAGCACCGCGCAAGGGTTGGCGAAGCCGCCCGCGCAAGGCCGACGAGCGCGCCGCAGTAACGATCGACGAGTCCCGCAGCGGCATGCCCGGATGAGCGCACGTTCGGCGGATCGAGCCTTGACGAGGAGCAGACGATGACATCGAGGAGCCTGGTCTCCAGGGTGCTGCAGGTCGCAGCGGTGGCGATGGCGGTGGCCTCTGCGGCCGACGCCGCCGACAGCGGCAGGCAGGCCCCCGCGCCTGCCGCTGCACAGCCCGCTCGGCAAGGGGTTGCCCTGCCAATGAAGGGCGACCTGCGCCCGACCCTCGGCAGCGCGCAGCGCAACGTGGTGCCGACGATGAGCATCGACACGATCGCCAAGAACTTCAACCAGTTCTCCGGCGACGCGAAGGCCTTCGAGGGGATGGCCAAGGCCATCCCGGAGATCACCCAGCAATGCGCAAGCAAGCCCTACAGCATCCAGGAGCAGGCCAAGGCCGGCTGCACGCCCACCGACACGGTGGCGCAGTGCTCCGACAAGCTGCTGAAGCACTGCTTGCAGAACTTCCAGGGCACGCGCTTGCCCAGCGTCCGCGTGGGCAGCGGCGGCGCCCCGGGCCACAGCCTGCCCACCACGGGCGGCAGCAACCACAAGATCGGCTTCTCGCTGCAGGAGTTTCAGCAAACCGCGGCAGCGGCCGCGGCCGCGGCCCGGACGCTGAGCCAGCAGCTCGCGGCCTATGCGAACCAGATCGACTTCAACGCGAAGAAGGCCTTGCCATGAACCTCGATCTTTCGAGATGCCGCACGGTCTGTGCGACGCTGCTGCCGGCGACGCTGTGGCTGCCCCAACAGGTCGCAGCAATCGGCTTCTCCAGCACGAGCACGACGATCAACTCCACCCACATCGTCAAGCAAATGGCCGAATGCGAGTCGTTCGAACTGAAGGAAACCATCAGCGACGGAACTGCACGAACCCGCACCTATTGGCTGCAAGGCATCTGCAAGACCTGGGTGATCCACATCAAAGGCGGCAAGCCGCAGGACAAGACGAGCGAGGTATCGCTGTTCGCCGAGGCGCGCGCAACCTGGCACTCGGATTCGAGCCGGCTCGAGGAGACTGTCAAACTGAGCGCAGCGGACAAGACGCGTTCGGGCACCTTGCGCTCGACGTTCAAGTGCCTGGGCGATCCGGTTGCTCAGAACGTCTCTTGCGTGCAGCTCGAGTTCAAGAACCTGACCGACTGGTCGGGATTCGCGGTACCGATCGACAAGAATCGCCCGCTGTCGCAGGGCGCTGCATCGATGGCCGCGGTGGCCCAGGTCGCCAAGTCGACGCGGCGAATGTCGTCACCTTCGGCCAAATCATCCACTGCGGCGCAACCGGGCCCCTCCAGCGGCGCATCCACATCCACCGACACGTCCGCCAGGGCCAACACGGCGGCCGCGGCAGCCGCGATCGGCAGCGTATCGCCAGCCGCTGCTGCGCCGTTACCAGACCTGACAAGTGGCGTGCGCGCCGTCGTCGCCGGCAAGCACAGCGGCGCATCGGGCGCCATGCTCGCACTGCCCGACACCGACGCGCGTGTGTCCGCCAACGGCGTGTGCCAGGTCGCCTTCGAGCATGAGATCCGCAATGTCGGCGCCGCCGACAGTCCGGCGTCGGATCGCCGCTGGACACGCGACGGCACTCCTGGCTCCCTGGTCGCAGCGACACCGGCGATCGCCGCCGGCGCTGCCGTGACCCGAATCGACACGATCGGTCTGCGGCCGGGCGTGAACAAACTGCGGCTGCAGCTGGATCCGCTGGGCCAGATCGCCGAGGTCAACGAGGCCAACAACGACTTCGTGTTGACGGTCAGCGTCTCCGGCCTGTGCGCTGGCGTGGCACCATCGTCGCCGCAGGCCGCGGCCACCGACAGCATGCCCACCAGCCAGGACGGTGCAGCGTCGGCAGCCCAGCGCCGATTGCGCCTTCCATCGGCCTCACGCTGAGCCCGCGCCCGGTGCAAGGAGCATCCTCGTGCGCGGCGGCTTGATCGCCGCCACGCACGGCCCGCAGCGAGGGCACCCCTCGGGTACGATGCAATCCCGTCGCGGCAGGCCCCAGAACGCAGCGGCGCCCCCGGAGTCCCCAATTTGCAAATCGTCTGCCTCGATCTCGAGGGCGTCCTGGTGCCCGAGATCTGGATCGCGTTCGCCGAACGCACCGGCATCGCCGATTTCCGCCGCACCACGCGCGACGAACCCGACTACGACCGGCTGATGCGTTTTCGCATCGGCCTGCTCGATCAGCACGGCCTGAAGCTGCCCGACATCCAGCGCGTGATCGGCTCGATGCAGCCGCTGGAGGGCGCGCGCGCGTTCCTCGACGCGCTGCGCACGCGCTACCAGGTGCTGATCCTGTCGGACACGTTCTACGAGTTTGCCGACCCGCTGATGCAGCAACTCGGCCGGCCCACGCTGTTCTGCCACCGCCTGATCACGGACACCAGCGGCCGCATCGTCGACTACCGGCTGCGCCAGCCCGACCAGAAGCGCCGCGCGGTGCAGGCGCTGAAGGCGCTGAACTTCCGCGTCATCGCGGCCGGCGATTCGTACAACGACACCGCGATGCTCGGCGCAGCCGATGCCGGCTTCTTCATCCACCCGCCGCCGGCGATCGCCGAGCGGTTCCCGCAGTTTCCGGTGGCGCGTTCGTACACCGAGCTGCGTGCGGCGATCGACGGCGCGGCGGCCCGGTGGGTGGATTGACGCGATGAGCCGCTCGGCCCCCGGCACGCTCGAACTGCTCGCGCCCGCGCGCGACGCGGCGATCGGCATCGAGGCGGTGAACCACGGTGCCGATGCGGTCTACATCGGCGGCCCGGCGTTCGGCGCGCGCGACAAGGCGCCGAACGCGATCGCCGATCTTGCGCGCCTCGCGGCGCACGCGCACCGCTTTCATGCGCGCGTGTACATCACGCTGAACACCATCCTGCGCGACGACGAGCTGGAGGCCGCGCGCCGCCAGGCGTGGGCGCTGTACGAGGCCGGCGTCGACGCGCTGATCGTGCAGGACATGGGCCTGCTCGAGATCGACCTGCCGCCGATCCAGCTGCACGCCAGCACGCAATGCGACACGCGCACGCCCGAGAAGGCGCGCTTCCTGCAGGACGTGGGCTTCTCGAAGATCATCCTCGCGCGCGAGCTGTCGCTGCAGCAGATCCGCGACGTGCGCGCGCAGGTCGAGCGCGCGACGCTCGAGTTCTTCGTGCACGGTGCGCTGTGCGTCGCCTACTCGGGCCAGTGCTTCATCAGCCACGCGCACACCGGCCGCAGCGCCAACCGCGGCAGCTGCTCGCAGGAGTGCCGCCTGCCCTACACCGTGACCGACGTCGAGGGCCGCGTGGTCGCGCACGAGAAGCACGTGCTGTCGATCAAGGACAACGACCAGAGCGCCAACCTCGCGGCGTTGGTCGACGCCGGTGTGCGCAGCTTCAAGATCGAGGGCCGCTACAAGGATCTGGGCTACGTCAAGAACGTCACCGCGCACTACCGGCGGCTGATCGACGCGCTGTTGGAAGGCCGCGGCGATCTGCGCGCGGCGTCGTCGGGCCGCACCACGTTGCTGTTCGAGCCCGACCCGCAACGCAACTTCAACCGCGGCGCCAGCGACTACTTCGTCAACGGCCGCAGCGACGACCTCGGCGCGTTCGACAGCCCGAAGCACGCCGGGCTGCCGCTCGGCCACGTGGCGCGTGTGGCGGCGTCGCACCTCGAGGTCGCGCTCGACGACGCGACCGCGGCGATCGCCAACGGCGACGGGCTCACCTGGTACGACCTGCAGCACAACCTGCAGGGCCTGCAGGTCAACACCGCCACCGCGCTCGGCGGCCGCACCTGGCGCGTGGAACCGAACGAGCCGGTGGCGTCGCTGAAGGGCCTGCGCGCCGGCACCGCGCTGCACCGCAACCGCGATGTCGCGTGGGATCGCCTGCTCGCGAAGAAGAGCGCCGAGCGCCGCATCGGCGTGGCGCTGACCCTGCTCGACACCGCCGCCGGCTTTGCGCTCGAACTGCGCGACGTCGACGGCATCGCCGCGCGCGCCGAGCTGGCGCATGCGCACCAGGGCGCGCGCGACGCCGCGCAGGCCGAGGCCGCGGTGCGCGAGCACCTGGGCAGGCTCGGCGGCACGCCGTTCGCCGCCACGCGCATCGACCTGCAATGGCAGCAACCGTGGTTCGTGCCGGCGAGCGTACTCAACGCGCTGCGGCGCGACGCGGTGGCCGCGCTCGAAGCCGCGCGCGCCGCGGCGCTGCCACGGCTGCCGCGCGCCGCGGCGGTCGACCCACCGGCGCCCCACCCCGGCGATGCGTTGAGCTACCTGGCCAACGTCTACAACCACAAGGCGCACGACTTCTACCTGCGACACGGCGTGCGCATCGTCGAGGCGGCGTACGAGAGCCACCAGGCGCTGGGCGACGTGAGCCTGATGATCACCAAGCACTGCGTGCGCTGGAGCCTGAGCCTGTGCCCCAAGCAGGCCAAGGGCGTGACCGGCGTGCAAGGCACGATCCGCGCCGAGCCGCTGACGATGGTGAGCGGTGGCGACACGCTGACGCTGCGCTTCGATTGCAAGCCGTGCGAGATGCACGTGGTCGGGCGCATCAAGCGCCACGTGCTCAACGAGGCAAAGGCGCAACCGGTGACGTTCTATCGCGCGCGGCCGGCGGCGCCATCGCTCTCGTGAGTTGCGGTGCGGCTGCGTGCTGCCGCTGACCCAAGCTCGGTCAGACGAGCTCGAGCCGAACCTTGCGTCCGATCGCGGCCGCAGCCTTGGTCAGGGTGTCGAGCGTCACGCTGCCATTGTCGGGATCGAGCAGGCGGTCGAGCTGGGGTCGCGAGGTCGCCATGCGTTTGGCCATCTCCGACTTCGTCAGATTCTGGGCCTTCATGGCCTGCTCGAGTTGCCAGGCGAGAACGCGCTTCACCGAGGCGTTGGTCACTTCCTCGTGAATGCCTTCTTCCTTGAGCCAGTCCTCGAAGAGGCCACCGATCCGAGGGCTCCTGCGTCGGGTCATCGCTCGATCTCCTTCTGTCGCTTGCGGGCCAGAGCCAGATCCTCGGTCGGCGTCTTCTGCGTCTTCTTGACGAAGGCGTGCAGCAGGATCAGTTCACCCTCGACCAGACAAAAGAGCACCCGAGCGATGCGCCGGCTCGGCAGCGAACTGCGGACTTCCCACAGTCCTTCGCCAAGACCTCGGCACAGCGGCATGCCGACGGGCCACCCGTACTCCACCGCCCCGATGTCATGCCCGATCTGCCTTCGATCGCCAGCCGGCAAGGCAATCAGCCAATCCCGAACCGGATTCGAACCTGTCGAAGTCAGGTAGAAGCGGGCGGGAACCTTCTTGAGGGTCATGCACGGTCCAGCGCAGATTGCACCATTTTTGGTGCGTCGTCAAGTCGATCTTTGGGCCGCCCCTCAAGCCCGAGCTTCCGCGTTGCCCACCGCCTCCCACACCGCCGCGTGCTCGAGCAACCACGCGGCGGCCAGCCGCCCATCCTGCTGCGACGGATGGAAGTCCGCGCGCAGGTAGCGCCGCCACGGCTGTGAGAGCGAGCGCACGAGGCCGCTGCGGCCGAACAGGAAGCGCCAGCCTTCGACCCAGGTGGCCCGGCGCCAGAAGCTGCCGTCGCGCCACAGGTTGTTCAGCGTCTGGCGCAGCGCATCGAGCACGAACTGGCGCGTGACCACACGAAACAGCCGCAGCCGCCAGCGCTCGTTGCCGCCCATCGCGCGGTAGAGGTCGAACGCGGTGCTGCGGTGCTCGGTCTCCTCGCTCGCGTGCCACCGCCACAGCGTGGCCAGCCGGGGCTCGGCACCCGCCAGGGCCGACGGGCTCGACAGCAGGTATTCGGCCAGGATCGCGGTGAAGTGTTCGGTCGCCGCGGTGGCGCCGACCCAGATGCGCAGGTCCACGCCGTCGAGCTTCTTCAACCGGCGCCGCGACCGCGCCTCCCAGCGGTTGACGAGCCCCCGGCGCGCGAGGTGCTCGTTGTAGCGCGCGTGGATGCGCCGGTGCGTCGCCTCCTGGCCGACGAAGGCCTTGATCGCCGGCTCGAACGCGGCGCGCGGCGCGGGCTCCAGCGTGGCGACGCCGGCGCGCACCGCATCGATGAAGAACTGCTCGCCGAACGGAAAGCTCATCGACAGCGCGTCGAACCACGCCGTGCGAAACGCATCGCCACCACACCAGTGGCGCGGCAGCGGCGTGTCGAGGTCGACCAGCAGCCGGCGCACCACCGGTTCGGCAGTGGTGTGGGCGGCGGCAGCGGGGGCGTTCATGCGGTGGTTCGCCTGCGGCGCCGGCGGCGCAGGCACCTTACCACCGCGCGCGCTGAAGCGGCCTCGGCGTCGCGGCCTCGGCGGCGCAGCGTCGGTCTCGCGGCGTCAGGCGCCGCCCGCCGCGCCCGGCTTCACCGGCTTGTGGCGCGCCAGCTGCCACACCATCAGCGCCAGCAGCGCCACGCCACCGACCAGCACCGACCACAGCAGCCACGGCCGCAGCGCCGCGCGCTGCTGCTGCGCAACCTGTGCGCGCGCAACCTCGGCCACCTCGCTCCACGCGCCGAGCTCGGCGCGGCCGAAGCGCGGGCGCTCGTCGTCGAGCGCGGGCACCAGCGTGGCCGGCGGCAGCGCCGAAGGCGCGGCGTTGGCCGAGCCGGCACGCAGCACGAACGGCGCGGCGCCCTGCGCGGCGAACACCAGCTGCTGCAGTTGCGCCTGCACGGTGAGCCGGGTCTGCGCGGGCAGCGATGCAGCGCGCAGGTCGGGCACGATGCGCAGGTAGCGCACGCCGGCCTGCAGCGCCAGCTGCGGCGCGACGCTGCTGTCGCCGCCGCGATCGAGCCGGTAGAACACGGTGCTCGCAAGGTCGTGCCACGGTTGGTCGCTGCGGGCACGGCCCTGCACCTGCGCCGGCACCACGTGCGTGCCGGCGGGCAGCTGCAGCTCGAGCGCCACCACCGGCAACAGTGCCCCGAGGTCGAAGTGGGTCGCGCGCTCGCGCTGCGGATCGGCGGCCGCGCCCGCCGGCTCGGGGCTGGCGTCGACGCTGAGTGCGCTCGGCGGATCGAGCGTTTCGCTGCGCGAGGACGACGCGATCGCCTGTGCCGCGGTGATCGCCGGCGCGGTGGTCGCATCGGCCCAGGCCAGCCGCACGAAGCGGCCGGGTGACGCCGGCAGTTGCACCAGCGGCTGCGCCAGCGCACCGCTGGCCGAGCGCAGTGCCAGCAGCTGGCCATGCCCGGCGCGGCGCCACGAGCGCAGGTCGTCGCTGGTCTCGAGCGCGTAGGCGGCGCTGAACTCGTCGGGGCCCGACCACTGCAGCCGCAGCGACTGCGGCGGCGGCTCGTCGCGTGGCCGCTCGCGCGGGTCGCCCAGGTCGATCAGCCAGCCACCCGGGCGCTGCGGTGCCGAAGCGGCACCCACGCGCGCGCCGATCACGCGCACGCGGTCGCCTTGCACCTGCACCTGCACCGGCATCGACCAGTTCGCGCCCGGGGCCGGCTTCGGCGGCAGCGGATACAGACGCGCGGCGCGCTCGTGCTGCACCGGCTGCTCGTGGCGGCGCGGCGGCAGCAACGCGAACGGCACACGCTCGCCGCGCGCGTCGACCACGCGCAGATCGCGCAGCCCGGTTTGCTGGCTGTGCGCATACGCGCTCACCGGCAGCGGCAACAGCACGAACGCGGCCGGCTGCTGCACGACGATCGGCGCGCTGTAGCGCGGCGGCGCTTCGTCGGCCGCGCGCACCGCTGAAACGGCGGCGCCGATCGCGCAGCCGAGCAGCACGCCGACCGGCACGCCGATGGGCCGCGTGCGGTCAAGGCGCCACATGAGCGCTCTCCTCGCGCCGCGCCGGCAGCGGCGCGACGTAGCCGATCACCAGCATCAGCACGCCGACGCCGATGAACGACACGATGCGCGTGATGGTGCCGGTGCCCGATTGATCGATCAACAGCAGCTTCAGCACCACGGCACCGAGCAGCACGGCGCCCGCCAGCCACGGCGTGCGCAGCGCGCGCCGCGCCGAGACCCACATCACCACCAGCGCCAGCGCCGTCCACAGCAGCGCGATGCCGGTCTGCACGGCCAGCGAATGCAGCCACGCGTCGACGCGGTACGGCACGCCGCCGTAGTGGTGGAAGCCGCGGATCAGCATCGCGTTGAGCCAGACGAAGGCGGCGAACACCAGCAGTACCTGCAGCAGGCCGCCGCGCTCGCCGACCAGCGCCCGCGCGGCCGCACTGCGCTGCCACAGCCAGACGCCGGCCAGCGCCACCGCCACGCCGAGGTCGAGCGGGTTCAGCAGCGGCACGTGCGGCAGCGGCTGCGCCGAGCCGTTGGACGCCACGTTGGCCAGCAGCGTCCACAGCAGCAGGCCAACGCTGAGCACCGCGCCCACCGTACCCTGGTACGCGGCCGGCAGCTCGCGCACCGGCCAGCGCGGCGCCACGCCGGCGCGCGGCAGCGCGAGCAGCATCAGCGCGGGCACCACCAGCCAGCCGAGCCACGGCCATGCGCTGCCGGCATCGCCCCAGTCGGCGGTGAACACGCGGCCTTGCAACGCGCCGAGCGCGGCCAGCACCAGCGCACCGATGGCATGCACCGCGTGCCGCACAGCAGCGGGCCAGTGCGGCGCGAGCCAGCGCAACGCCACGGCGTGCGCCAGCGCGGCCAGCGGCCAGGCCCACCAGCCGCCGTCTTGCATGGGCCGCGCGAGAAACACCGCCGCCCAGCCGACGCCGAGCGCGTGCAGCGGCGCATGCGCGATCGCCGGCAGCGCCACCTGCGGCCAGCGCAGCCGCACCGACAGCAGCGCATACAGCAGCGCGATCGCGCTGAACGTGGCCAGCCATGCCGCCCAGGCCTGGCGCAGCGGCACGAAGGCGTCGATCTGCACCGCGGCCGCACCCAGCAGCCACAGCGTGCCCCAGGCGATCAACAGCGGCTGCACGAGCGCCTCGGCGCCCAGCGAGGGCGTGCCTGCAGTCGGTGCGGCCTCGGTGCGCTGCACCGCCCGCGCGGCCACCAGCGCCGCCGCAGCGACGAGCAGGCCGTTGAAGAACAGCGCATTGAGCAGCTGCGTCGGCGTGCCGTGCAGATCGTGCGCGTAGACCAGCGCGAGGCCGGCGAGCCCGATCAGGGCGTAGCCGAAGGCGCGCGCCAGCGCGCGCCGCTGGCGCAGGCCGAGCCACACGAGACCGGCGCCTTCGAGCGCCCAGGCACCGGCGGTGCTGCGCGCATCGAGCGCGAACGGAATCACCAGCGTCAGGAACACCGTGGCCACCGCGAGGCAGCCTTCGAACGCCAGCCGCAGCTCGGGCCGCGCGCGCAGCGAGCGCGCCAGCAGCACGTAGAACGCCGCCAGCACCAGCGCCGAGATCGCCACGCCGTACTCGGTGTCGCGCACCAGGCCGTACTGCAGCACGAAGGTGATCGTCGGCAGCCCGAACAACAGGCTGCCATGCACCCAGGCCTGTGGCGGCCAATCGGCACCCGCCGCGGCAACGCGGGCCGTGTCGCCGCGCCGCGCGGGCATCAGCATGATGGCCGCGAACAGCACGAAGAACGCGATCAGGAACGCCTGGCTGCTGGCGTACTGCTGCGGGTCGTAGCGCAGCACGCCCCACGCAGTGGCAACCGCGAAGGTGCCGAGGAAGCCGATCAGGTTCAGCGAACGCCACGTGCGATGCCAGGCCACCGCGGCGATGCCGAGGTCGAGCACGAGGTAGTAGCTGAACAGCGCCACGTGGTTGCCGCTGCCGGTGGACACCAGCAGCGGCGTCGCGAAGCCGCCGAGCGCGCCGATCACCGCCAGCGCCTTGGCGTCTTGCAACACGGCCAGCGCGGCGGCGAGCGCCGCCACCACGACCATCAGCGCGAACACCGGCAGCGCTGACAGCACGCCGTAGTAGCGGAAGGCGACGAACAGCGTCAGGTACAGCACCGCCACCGCGCCGCCTTGCAGCGCCTGCGCGTAGCCGGCACGCGCATCGCGCAGCCGCCAGCCGACCACCAGCAGCACCAGCGCGACCGCGGCAATGCCCATCAGCCGCAGCTCGACCGGCACCTGCACGTGCTCGCTGGCGAACTTGGCGAGGAACGCCAGGCCGATGAACAAGATGCCGACGCCGAGCTTGACGATCGTGTTGCCGCCGAACAGCCAGCGTTGCAGCGCCGCGAGCGCATCGCTCGACGCCGGCGCTTGCGCGGTGGCGCGCGCGGCCGCAGGCGCCGCGGCCGCGGCTTCGCGCGACAGCAGCGTGCCCGGCGGATCGAGCGGCATCGGTTGCGTATCGGGCTGGTCTGCCGCCGCTTCGGTCGACGCCATCGCTGCGCCCGCCGCGCGCTCAGGCGCAGGGGTCGGCGGCGGCCGGTAGCCTTCGAGGGTGGCGGTCGCACCCTTGCGCATCGGCGGCACCGCGGCACCCGGTGGTACCGCGACAGCGGCCGGTGTCGCCGTTTCATCGGCCACCGCCAGCGCTGCTTGGGGCACCGCGCTCGGCTGCTTTGCCAGCCGGCCGCGCAGCTCTTCGATCGCGCCCTGCTGCCGCACGCTGCGCAGCACCAGCCAGCCCAGCACGCCGCCGACCACGGCGCCGAACTCGCCGTCGCCCAGGCCTGCGCCGACGATGACGCCGACGGCAATCGCAAGCAGCATCAGCATGTGCCCTCCCCGGCCCGTGAAACCGGGCGACTCTAGCAGCGGGGCCTGCGGCCGCCGCTGCCGATCGTGGCGGCATCGCCGCACGCACCGTGAAGATTCGGCAGCCGATACCGTCAATGGCCTTGCCGCGGCGGCGCGCGACCGGGCGCGGCATGATGCCCGCCATGGTGCCGCTTTCGATCCTCGACCTCGCCCCCATCGTCGAAGGCAGCGATGCCGCCAGCGCGCTGCGCAACAGCCTCGATCTCGCGCAGCACGCCGAGCGCTGGGGCTACCGGCGCTTCTGGCTGGCCGAGCACCACAACATGGACGGCGTGGCCAGCTCGGCCACCGCGGTGCTGGTGGCGCACGTGGCCGGCGGCACGCGCACGATCCGCGTCGGCTCCGGTGGCGTGATGCTGCCCAACCACGCGCCGCTGGTGATCGCCGAGCAGTTCGGCACGCTGGCCACGCTGTTTCCCGGGCGCATCGATCTCGGCCTCGGCCGCGCGCCGGGCACCGACCGCCACACCGCGCACGCACTGCGCCGCCACCTCGACGCGAACGACGCCGACGATTTTCCGCGCGACGTGCTCGAGCTGATCGCCTACCTCGAGCCGCCGCAGCCGGGCCAGCCGGTGCGCGCGATCCCCGGCATCGGCACGCAGGTGCCGGTGTGGATCCTCGGTTCGAGCCTGTATGGCGCGCAGCTCGCGGCGTACCTCGGGCTGCCGTATGCGTTCGCGTCGCACTTCGCGCCCGATGCGCTCGATGCCGCACTCAACGTCTACCGCAGCACGTACCGGCCGTCGGCGCGCTGGCCGCAGCCGCACGCGATGGTGGGCGTCAACGTCGTCGCCGCCGACAGCGATGCCGAGGCCGCGCGGCTGCTCACCTCGCTGCAGCAGCGCTTCCTGGGCATGCAGCGTGGCGTGCGCGGGCCGCTGCCGAGGCCGGTGGCCTCGATGGACGGGCTGTGGAGCGAGGCCGAGCGAAGCGGCGTGCAGCGCATGCTCGCCGCCACCGCCAGCGGCGGCCCCGAGAAGACGATGCGCGAGCTGCGCGCCATCGTCGAGCGCACACGGGCCGACGAGCTGATCGTGGCCGGCGGCATCCACGACCATGCCGCGCGGCTGCGCTCGTACGAGATCCTGGCGCACCTGGCGCAACAGGTGCAACCGGCATCGGGCTGAAGTGGCCGCGGCCGGCGGCAGCCTATCATCGGCCCCGCCCGCACCCGCTTCGCCGATGCTCAGCCACGCCAACCCCAGCAGCGCGCTCGCCCTGATCGGCGGCGGCGTCGCGCGCTGGCTGTCGGGCTGGTGGCGCATCGTGATGTTCGGCGCCACCGTGGGTGTGCTCGCGCTGTCGCCGGCCAGCTATGCGCGCGCGCAGCGCCGCGCGATCGCCGAGCACATGGTGCGCGACACCGCGCCGATGCTGGTGTGGTTCACGCTGCTGTCGGCACTGATCAGCATCGTGATCTCGCGCGTCGTGTTCGTCACCGCGATCAGCTACGGCCTCACGCAGTACGCGCTCGAGATGCTGGTGCGCGTGCTGGTGGTGGAGCTGATCCCGCTGACCGCGGCGCTGTTCGTCGCCGTGCGCTGCACGATGCCACACGGCGAAGAGCTGGCCGCGATGCGCCAGCGCGGCGAGCTGAAGGCGATGCGCGAACGCGGCGTCGACCCGCTGCGCAGCGAGGTGCTGCCGCGCGCGGTCGCCGGCCTGTTCGGCGTGGCGCTGCTGGCCGTGCTGGCCGGCGCGGTGGCGCTGCTGCTGGCCTACCTGACGACCTACGGCTTCACGCTGTGGGCGCTCGACAGCTACACGCGCGCCGTGGGCCGCGTGTTCGCCCCCACGGTGGCGGTGCTGTTCCTGCTGAAGACGCTGCTGTTCAGCCTGGCCGTGGTGCTGGTGCCGCTCGGCTCGGCGCTGCACGACGCCACGCGCTCGCGCGTCAGCGCCGAGGTGCGCGGCCTGGTGCGGCTGTTCGCGCTGCTGCTGCTGATCGAGGCCGCGTCGCTGGCCGCCAACGTGATCTGAACCGGCGATGGATGAGCCGCGCGCCGCACCGAACCGCCGCGAGCCGCCCGAGCGGCGCGCCGACGAGCGCCCACCGGCGATCGCCAACGTGCGCTTCAAGGCCGGCCTGCTGCTGGCGGCGCTGCTGCTGCTGGTGGTGGCGTCGGTGGTGTTCATCCTCTATGCGCGCGGCGCGTTCGAGAGCACGCAGCGGCTGACGCTGGTGGCCGACGACTCCGAAGGCGTCGTGATCGGCATGGACCTGACCTTTGCCGGTTTCCCGATCGGCCGCGTGCGCAGCGTCGCACTGGCCGCGGACGGCAAGGCGCGCATCCAGATCGACGTGCCGACGCGCGACGCGCGCTGGCTGCGCACGTCGAGCGTGTTCACGCTGGTGCGCGGCCTGGTGGGCAACACCAATCTGCGCGCCTACAGCGGCGTGCTCAGCGACCCGCCGTTGCCTGACGGTGCCGAGCGCACGGTGCTGCGCGGCGACTCCACCGACGAAATCCCCAAGCTGGTCAATGCGGCGCGCGATCTGGTGACCAACCTCACGGCGCTGACCGCGCCCGATTCGTCGCTGGCGCAGACGCTGGCCAACGTGCAGGCCACCACCGCCCGGCTCAACGGCCCGCGCGGCGCCTTGGGCGTGCTGTTCGGCAACGAGGCCGACGCGCAGCGCCTGGTCACCACGCTGGAGCGCACCAACGCGCTGCTGGCGCGGCTCGACGGCGTGACGGCCAAGGCCGACGCGCAGGTGCTCGGCCCCGGCGGCGTGGTGCCCGAGCTGCGCGATTCGGTGGTGCAGCTGAAGACGCTGCTCGGCGACACGCGCACGAGCCTGAAGAAGATCGACGGCATCCTCGACGATGCGCAGGCCATCAGCGGCAACGTGAAGGCCGCCACCACCGACCTCGGCACGCTGCGCAGCGAGGTCGACGCCAACCTGCGCAAGATCGAGGGCCTGGTCAACGAGATCAACCGCAAATGGCCGTTCGCGCGCGAGGTGGAGATCAAGCTGCCATGAGGCGCATGGCCATGAACCGGGTTCGGCCGGCCGCATGGTGCGTGGCGGTGGCCTTCGCCGCGGCACTCGCGGCGTGCGGCAACCAGCCGCCGGTGCCCGACTGGAAGCTCGACGCGCAAGGCTCGCTGGTGCGTGCGGGCAGCGCCTACCTCGAGGGCCGCGACGGCATCGCGCAGGTGGAGTACGCGGCCGCGCGCCGCGCCATCGCAAGCACCGGCCGCATCGACCTGCTGGCTCGCGCCGAGCTGACGCGCTGCGCCGCGCAGGTGGCGAGCCTGCAGTTCGAACCCTGCGCCGGCTTCGAGCCGCTGCGTGCCGATGCGCCCGCCGCCGAGCGCGCCTACGCCGCCTATCTCGCCGGCCGCGCGACCGCGGCCGACATCGCGCTGCTGCCCGAGGCGCATCGCGCCGCGGCCGGCGCCACCGAGGCCGGCGCCGCCGCCGCGCTGCAGGCGATCACCGACCCGCTGGCGCGGCAGATCGCCGCCGGCGTGCTGCTGCAGACGCACCGCGCGAGCCCGCCGGTGATCGCACTGGCGATCGACACGGCATCCGCGCAGGGCTGGCGCCGACCGCTGCTGGCCTGGCTGAAGCTGCAACTGCAGCGCGCGCAGGCCGCCGGCGATGCGGCCACCGTCGAGCACCTGCAGCGGCGCATCGCGCTGGTGGAGTCCGGCGGCGTGCCTGCAGGCCGTTGAGTCTCGCGGCGTCGCGCGACGCGGCCACGGCAACCCGCCAGAGGATTGAGCCTCGCGAGCCGCCGCACAATGCCCGCATGAACGACGACACCCCTGCCCACGCCAAGCCCGAAACCCTCGCCGCGCAGGCGCTCGGTTGGGTCGACGAGAAGACTCGCGCGGTCACGCCGCCGGTCCACGCCTCGGCCACCTTCATCCGCGATGAAGACAACCAGTACCGCAGCGGCCGTGCGTACGGCCGCGCCGACAACCCAGCGTTCGACCAGGCCGAAGCGCTGATCGCGCGACTCGAAGGCGGCGCGCAGGCGGCGCTCTTCGCCTCTGGCATGGCCGCGGCCACCGCGGTGTTCCAGGCGCTCGCGCCGGGCGACCACGTGCTGGCGCCGAAGATCATGTACTGGTCGCTGCGCAACTGGCTGGTCAACTTTGCCGCGCCGTGGGGCCTGCAGGTCGAGCTGATCGAGATGACCGATCCGGCCGCGGTGCGCGCCGCGCTGCGCCCGGGCCAGACCCAGCTGGTGTGGATCGAGACCCCGGCCAACCCGCTGTGGACGGTGACCGACATCGCCGCCACCGCCGCGCTCGCCCATGCCGCCGGCGCCCGCGTGGTGGTCGACTCCACCGTCGCCACGCCGGTGCTGACGCAGCCGCTCGCGCTCGGGGCCGACCTCGTGATGCACGCGGCCACCAAGTACCTCAACGGCCACTCCGACCTGCTGGCCGGCGTGCTCGTCACCCGCGCCGATGACGCGCACTGGCAGCGCGTGAAGGCGGTGCGCGTGCAGATCGGCGGCACGCTCGGCTCGTTCGAGTCGTGGCTGCTGCTGCGCGGCCTGCGCACGCTGTACCTGCGCGTGCGGCAAGCCAGTGCGTCGGCGCAGCGCATTGCCGAGCACTTCGCGCGCCACCCGCACGTGGCCGAGGTGCTCTACCCGGGGCTGCCGGGCTCGCCGGGCCACGCGGTGGCCGCGCGCCAGATGCAAGGCGGCTTCGGCGGCATGCTGTCGGTGCGCGTCAAGGGCCACGACCCGGCGGCCGCCGAGGCCGCAGCGATCGCCGCGGCGGCCCACGTCAGGTTGTGGAAGCGCGCCACCTCGCTCGGCGGCACCGAGAGCCTGATCGAGCACCGCGCCAGCGTCGAGGGCGCCGGCACGCCGGTGCCGCCCGATCTGCTGCGGCTGTCGGTGGGCATCGAGGACTGCGACGACCTGATCGCCGATCTCGAACAGGCGCTGGCGCGCGCGCACCGGTGAGGCCGGCATGCCGCTGATCGAATCGATCGTCGAGCGCGCCGACGAGTTCGTTGCGCTGCGCCGCGCGATCCATGCGCAGCCCGAGCTGGGCTTCGAGGAGCGGCTCACGTCCGAGCTGGTGGCGCAGCAGCTCGCCGCATGGGACGTCACGGTCGACCGCAGCTTCGCGCGCACCGGCGTGGTCGGCATCGTGCACGGCCGCGACGGCGGCCGCTGCGGCCGCGCGATCGGCCTGCGCGCCGACATGGACGCGCTGCCGATCCAGGAGCTCAACACCTTCGCGCACCGCAGCCGCCATGCCAACACGATGCACGCCTGCGGCCACGACGGCCACACCGCGATGCTGCTGGCCGCGGCGCGCCAGCTCGCCGCGACGCGTGCGTTCGACGGCACCGCATACCTGATCTTCCAGCCGGCCGAGGAAGGCCGCGGCGGCGCGCAGGCCATGGTGCGCGAGGGCCTGTTCGAGCGCTTTGCGATGGAGGCGGTGTTCGGCCTGCACAACTGGCCCGGCTATCCCGCAGGCACGCTGGCGGTGAGCCCCGGGCCGGTGATGGCCTCAGCTAACACTTTCAAGGTCATCGTGCACGGCCGCGGCGGCCACGCCGCGCTGCCGCACCTGACGCTCGACCCGATGCCGGTGGCGTGCCAGATCGTCGGCGCGCTGCAGACCATCGTCAGCCGCAACATGGCGCCGCTGGACAGCGCGGTGATCTCGGTCACGATGCTGCACGGCGGCGAGGCGACCAACGTGGTGCCCGACACCTGCACCCTCGAAGGCACGGTGCGCACGTTTCGCGAGCCGGTGCTCGACCTGATCGAGCGGCGCATGCGCGAGATCGCGCAGCACACCTGCGCCGCGCACGAGATGCGCTGCGAGTTCGAGTTCCTGCGCCGCGCGCCGCCGGTGGTCAACCACCGGCGCGAGGCGCTGTTCGCTGCCGCGGTGGCGCGCAGCGTCGCCGGCGCGGCCAACGTGCCGGTGCAGCAGCCGGCGATGCCGTCGGAAGACTTCGCCTTCATGCTGCAGGCCAAGGCCGGCTGCTACGCGTTCATCGGCAACGGCGACGGCGACCACCGCGCGATCGGCCACGGCGCCGGCCCGTGCACGCTGCACAACCCGAGCTACGACTTCAACGACACGCTGATCCCGCTCGGCGCGAGCTACTGGGTGCGCCTGGTCGAACGCTGGCTCGGCACGCCGGTGCAGCGCATCGACGAGGTGGCCGCGGCCAGCGCGGCTGCGGCCTGATCGGCGCGGCCGGCGCGGCGGGCACCACACCCGCTGCGCGGACGTTGCACGACGGCCGGATTCCCGTTCGCCCCGCGGCGAGAACGGCTGCATCCCAACCGCAATGCGCCTCCCCGCACGCGATGCTGCGCGTTCGAAGGCCGTCTCAACCCGATCGCAGCCGCAACCCCGCCGCATCCGGCGCCGCGATGCGCGCCAGCGTCGTGCCCGGCACGTCGCCGAAGCGACGGCCGGCGTTCCAGTCGGCTGCGGCCTGCGCGATCTCGCCGGCGGTGCGGGCGACGAAGTTCCACCAGATCAGCGGCGGCCGCGGCCACGGCACGCCGCCGATCAGCAGCAGCTGTGCCGCTGCGTCGCACGCCAGCTCCACCGCATCGTGGCCCGGGTCGGCGACGAGCAAGGTACCCGGCTCGATCGCCTGACCGTCGACACGCGCATGGCCGTTCAAGCACAGCACGGCGTGCTCGAACGCCGCCTGCAGCGGCAGCCGCGTGCGCCCGGCTTGGCCCGCGGTGAGGTCGAGCCCGACCAGCGGCGAGTACAGCGCCGTCGGCGAGCGGCAACCCAGCGCCTCGCCGGCCAGCACGGTGACGCGGAAACCGCCTTGCGACACCACCGGCAGATCGGGGTAGTGCGTGAACGCCGGTGGCCGCTCGCGCTCATCGTCGGGCAGCGCGATCCACAACTGCGCCGCATGCATCGCACCGGCCTCGCCGATCGATTCTTCGCTGTGCGCGATGCCGCGGCCGGCGGTCATCAGGTTGACCTGGCCGGGGCGGATCACCTGGCGGTGACCCAGGCTGTCGTGGTGCAGCACCTCGCCTTCGATCACCCAGGTGAAGGTCTGCAGCCCGATGTGCGGATGCGGCCCCACGCGCATGCCCGGCCCCGGCGGAAAGCGCAGCGGGCCCGCGTGGTCGAGAAAGCACCAGGCACCCACCGTGCGCCGTCCGGCACTCGGCAGTGCCCGCGCGATGGCGATGCCGCCGCCAAGCTCGGCGCGACGCGTGGCGATGGCGTGCCAACGAGACAACGGTTCGATCGAGCGCACGGGCGGTCGCGTGAAGGATGCTCGGCCATTGTGCGCCGACCGCGCGTCACGCCGGCAGCCAGGCAGCGTGCAGCCCCGCCGGCAGCGCGGCCACAGCGCCGGCCGGCGGCCCCCGCTCGCAACGGGCCGATCGCTGCAATCCGCCACGAATGACGGCACTGGCGATCGCGCCACGGCTGCCGTGTCGGCGCGCATCGCGCTATGGTCCGAACCATGCCGCCGCCCCATGAACCGCCGAGTGATCGCCGCGCCAGCGTGGCCGTGGGCCTGGCGCCGGTGTTCGTGCTGGTGGTGTTCTCGCTGATCATCAGCGGCGCGATCGCGTTCGACACCGGTCTGGCGATCTCGCTGGCCTGCACCGCATGGGTGGTGTACGAGATGAGCGCCTACCAGCGTGCGATCGATGCCTTCAACCTGCGCAGCGTGCAGGACGAGCGGGTCTGGCGCAACTCCGCGCTGCTGCAGGCCGTGGCCGATGCAGCGGGGGCCGAGCCCGAGGCCGCGCGCGAGGCCGCGCCCGGCCGGCTCGCCGCCCAGCCGCTGCTGGCCGACCAGCGGCCGGCGTAGCCGCCGCGACGCGGGCTCGCGCCGCGCGCACGCCACGGCTGCGAGGCCGCCCACCGCCTTCGGCACGCCGGGTCGTGTGAACCCGCAGATTTGAGAATTCTAAAGTGCAACTTTAGAATTCACATATGGCCTACATCGAACGATCCCTGACCTCGCACACCCTGAAAGCGGCACGGGCGTTCCCGGCGGTGCTGCTGACCGGGCCACGGCAATGCGGCAAAACCACCCTGCTCAAGCGCCTGTTCCCTCGCGCCTCGTACGTGCTGCTCGAAGATCCGGACGTGCTGGCGCGGGTTCGCAGTGACCCTCGGGCATTTCTCGAAGGCCTGAACCCACCGGTGATCGTCGACGAGATCCAGAATGCTCCCGAGCTGTTCGGTTTCATCCGCACCCGCATCGACGCCGCGCCGCGCCGCAAGGGCCAATGGCTGCTGACCGGATCGCAGGAGGCGCCGCTCATGCGCGGCGTGGCGGAGTCGATGGCAGGTCGGGCGGCCATCCTGCACCTGCTGCCGCTGTCGACGCTGGAAACGCCCAACGTGAGCCTGATGCGCGGCGGCTACCCGGGCGTTGTCACGCGGCCGTCGTCGGCCGAGATCTGGTTCCGGTCGTACGTGCAGACGTACCTCGAACGCGACGTGCGCGCCGTCACCGCGGTACGCGATCTCGGCAGCTTCCGCCGCTTCCTGGCGCTGCTCGCCGCCCGCACCGGCAGCATCCTCAACAAGACCGACCTCGCGGCACCGCTCGGGGTTTCGGTGCCCACCATCACCGAATGGCTCAACGCACTGGAGATCACCGGCCAGATTCTGCGCGTGCCGCCGTTCTACGAGAACTTCGGCAAGCGCCTGATCAAGTCGCCGAAGATCTACTTCGTGGACTCCGGCCTTGCCTGTCACCTGCTGGGCATCGCCAGCGCCGAGGCGTTGCAGCGATCCACCTTCCTCGGCCCGCTGTTCGAAGGGTTCGTGGCCGCCGAGATCGCCAAGCTGCAGGTCAATCGCGGCGAGCGTGTCGAGCTGTACTACTTTCGCGACCAGCAGGGCCTGGAAGTCGACTTCCTCGTGCCGCGTGGCGCGGGTCGGCTCGCGCTGGTCGAAGCCAAGGCCTCCAGCACGCCCAAGCCGCTGATGGCGCAATCCGCGCTGCGCTTGGCCGCATCGATCAAGCGCTACAAAGCCCGGACCATCGTCGTGCACAGCGGACGGCGCACCGACGCCGGACGCGCCCTGGCGCCCGGCGCCGTCGCATTGACGCTGCCGGAGCTGCTCGACGAACTGGCCTGAGTCAGGCGACAGTGGCGCCGGCTGATGGTGGCCAAACCCACCTGATCCCGCCTGCGAAGCCATGAGTCTCGGGTATCGTGGCGCCCGCGAACCCACCGCGAGAACGACGATGCTGCGAATGATGTCGAGCCACCACCCGCTGAACCTTGCGATGAGCCGCCTGCTCGCGCTGGCGCTGTTGCTCGTGCTGGCGCTGGCGGCCGCCGGTGCGTGGGCCCAGCCCAACGCAGCGACGAAGACGGCGTTTCGCGACTGCAACGACCGCGCCTTTCTCGCGCTGGGCATCGCGCGCAACTACCTGATGACCGACCGCAATCGCGACGCGGTGCTGCCGCACTTGAAGGGCAACGCGGGCGCCGAGGCGATGGCCGAAGAGCTGTTCCGGCGCGTCGAAGCCGGCGAGATCCGGGTTCCCGGCGAGTACGCCGCCGACACGCTGTTCCAGTGCGCGCGCGACGCCGGCCTGCGTGTGGGCGTGAGCCGCGCGCATGCGGCGCTGTGCTTCACGCGCACCGACATCGCGTTCTTCCTGCACGCCGAACGCGCGCGCCACGTGGTGAAGCAAGGCGCGGTGGCCAACGTGCTGAAGCGGCTGACCGTGCGCCGGCTGTACCCGGTGGCGTTGGTCAACCAGGTGGCCGACGCGGTCTACCGCCCGAGCGAGAACCCGCCGCTGCAGCCGTTGATGGAGGCGCTGGCGTGGAGCTGCATCAACCAGGCGGCGCACGCCGCTGCGGCGGCCAGCGCGGCGGCGACCCCGGCGGCAGCGGGTGCGGCATCCGCAACTGCTGCGGCGGGTGCGGCATCCGCACCATCGACCACGGCGTCGGCGCCCGCCACAGCCGCCAGCCGCTGAGCCTGCGCGTTCAGCCGGCCGCGCGCCGCGCCGGCAGCGGATACGCCGGGTCGCTGTACCCCGGCGTCGCCGGATGCCCGGGGTGCACCAGCGCATCGACCAGCGCCTCGTCTTCCGGCGTGATCGTCAGCTCGAGCGCGGGCAGGTAGTCGCGCCACTGCTCGAGCGTGCGCGGGCCGGCGATCACCGCGCTGACTGCGCGGTGCGCCAGCACCCAGGCGGCGGCGAAGTGCGACAGCGCCACACCCTTGCGCGCGCAGTGCGCCTTCAGCGTCTGCGCCACCTGCAGCGACGCGTCGTGGAACTCGGTCTCGAGAATGCGCTTGTCGCCGCGCGCCGCGCGCGTGCCGTCGCCCGGCTTCACACCGGGCGCGTACTTGCCGCTGAGCACGCCGCGTGCGATCGGGCTGTACGGCACCACGCCGAGGCCGTGCTGCGCGCACGCCGGCAGCACCTCGACCTCGGGCATGCGGTTGAGCAGGTTGTAGTACGGCTGGCACACCGCCGGCGCCGGCATGTTCAGTGCACGCGCCATGTGCACCGCCTCGGCGATGCGCCAGCCGCGAAAGTTGCTCAGGCCCCAGTAGCGGATCTTGCCGGCCGCGAGCAGCGCCTCGATGCCGCGCAGCGGCTCCCCGAGATCCATGCCATCGAAATCGCGGTGCAGGTAGTAGACGTCGATGTGGTCGGTGGCCAGCCGCTGCAGGCTGGCGTCGCACGCGCGATGCAGCCAGCTGCGCGAGTAGCGCGACTCGTTGACGCGCTCCGACATCTTGTTGCCGAGCTTGGTGGCCACGATCCAGTCGTGCCGCTGCCCCTTCAGCAGCGCACCCACCATCTGCTCGGACCTGCCGGTGCTGTACACGTCGGCGGTGTCGATGAAGTTCACGCCGTGCTCGCGCGCGTGCGCGACGATCTCGCCGGCCACCTTCGCATCGGTCTGGTCGGCGAACATCATCGTGCCCAGGCACAGTGGGGAGACTTGCAGCGGGCTCTTGCCCAGGTGGCGATACTGCACGGCGGCGGCTCCGAGGGGTGGGTGCCGCGCAGTATGCCGATCGGGCCGCGAGACGCGCAGCGCAGGGTCGTTCGGCGCCTGCCGCGCGGGCCGTGAACCCGTCGCGCACCGCTGTCCGACAATCCCCCGCATGCCCACCCGACGCCTGCCCGCGCCGCCGCTGGAGCTGTACCACGCCAAGCGCGACTTCAGTGCCACGCCGGAGCCGCGCGGCGACGCGGCCCCCGCCCATCGCGGGCCGCTGGCCTACGTAATCCAGAAGCACGCGGCGACGCGGCTGCACTACGACCTGCGGCTCGAGCACGACGGCGTGATGTGGTCGTGGGCGGTGCCCAAGGGGCCGAGCGTCGATCCGGCCGACAAGCGCATCGCGATGCGCACCGAAGATCATCCGATCGCCTACAACCGCTTCGAGGGCACGATCCCGAAGGGCCACTACGGCGCCGGCACGGTGATCGTGTGGGACCGCGGCACTTGGCAGCCCGCCGGTGACCCGGCGCGGGGCCTGGCCGACGGCAAGCTGCTGTTCACGCTCGATGGCCTGAAGCTCAAGGGCCAGTGGGAACTGGTGCGCATCAAGCCGAAGGACGGCGAGCGCGGCGACCCGTGGATCCTGTTCAAGAAGCGCGACGCGCATGCGCGCGCACGTGCCGACTACGACGTGGTGCGCGCTCTGCCCGACAGCGTGGGCCCGCAGCCGGCCGCGGCGGCGAGCGCGCCGGCCGCGAGCCGGGACACGAAGCCACGCGCCCGCGCCGCCGGCTTCACGCTGCCGCCCGGCGCGCTGAAGGCCACGCCGCCGGCCGCGCTGGCGCCGCAGCTCGCCACCCAGGCCAACGGCCTGCCCGTCCACGGCACCGATGGCGCGCCCGCCGACGGCGGCTGGATCTTCGAGATCAAGCTCGACGGCTACCGCATGCTGGCGCGCTTCGACGGCGGCGCCGCGGCGCCGCGGCTGTTCACGCGCAACGGCCACGACTGGAGCGCGCGCATGCAGCCGCTGCAGCGCGAACTCGCCGCACTGAAGCTGAAGGCGAGCTGGCTCGACGGCGAGGTGGTGGTGCCCGGGCCCGACGGCCTGCCGCGGTTCAACGCGCTGCAGAACGCGTTCGACGCCGCCGACACCAGCGACATCGTCTACTACGTGTTCGACCTGCCGTACTTCGAGGGCCACGACCTGCGCGCGGTGCCGCTGCGCGAGCGCCGCCGGCTGCTCGAGGCGCTGCTCGAGCAGCGCGGCAGCGAGCACGTGCGCCTGAGCGCGACGTTCGACGCCGATCCGGTGCAGCTGATGCAGTCGATCGAGGCGTTGAAGCTCGAAGGCCTGATCGCCAAGCGCGCCGATTCGCCGTACGTGTCACGCCGCACCGACAGCTGGCTCAAGCTGAAGAGCCGGCAGCGGCAGGAGTTCGTGATCGCCGGCTTCACCGACCGCTCGGGCGACCCGCGCGCGGCCGAGATCGGCAGCCTCGTGCTCGCGGTGCACGACGAGCACGGCCGGCTGCGCCCGGCCGGCAATGTCGGCACCGGCTGGTCGGCCAAGACCGCGGCGCTGCTGAAGACGCGGTTGCTCAAGCTCGAAGTCGGCGCGCCGCCGTTCGAGCCCGCCGCGGCGGGCGACGGCAAGAGCAAGCGCTGGCCGAAGAAGTCCACCTGGCCCGAGCGTTGGGTGAAGCCGCAGCTGGTGGCCGACGTGAACTTCGCCGACTGGACGCCCGACGGTTCGATCCGCCACGCCACGTTCGTCGCGCTGCGCGACGACAAGCCGGCGCGGCAGGTGCAGCGCGAGACGGTGGCCACGCCGGCCGGCGCGCTGCCGATCCGCCGCGACAAGCCGCTGACCAAGGTGTCGAATCCGGCGCGCGTGATCGACGCGCGCAGCGGGCTGACCAAGCTCGACCTGGTGCGCTACTACGAGAGCGTCAGCGACTGGCTGCTGCCGCACCTCAAGGGCCGCCCGTGCTCGCTGGTGCGCGCGCCCGATGGCCTCGGCGGCGAGGTGTTCTTCCAGAAGCACCTGGGCAAGCTGGAGATTGCCGGCATCACCGCGCTCGACCCCGCGCTGTGGCCGCAGCACGAGCCGCTGCTCGAAGTGGGCAGCGCGCTGGCGATCGCCAACGCGGCGCAGCTGAACGTGATCGAGTTCCACACCTGGAACGCCAGCGTGCGCCGCATCGACGCGCCCGACCGCATGGTGTTCGACCTCGACCCCGGCGAAGGCCTGGCGTGGTCGCGCATGCAGGAGGCGGCCACGCTGGTGCACGGCTTTCTCGCCGAGTTGGGGCTGCACGCGTGGTTGAAGACCAGCGGCGGCAAGGGCCTGCACGTGGTGGTGCCGCTGGCGCCGCGCCACGACTGGGACACGGTGAAGGGTTTCTCGCAGGCGGTGGTCGAGCACCTGGCGCAGGTGGTGCCGCTGCGCTTCTCGGCCAGAAGCGGCGCGCACAACCGCATCGGCAAGGTGTTCGTCGACTACCTGCGCAACAGCCACGGCGCCACCACCGCGGCGGCGTATTCGGCGCGCGCGCGGCCAGGCCTGGGCGTGTCGATGCCGGTGCGCTGGGACGATCTCGGCGCGCTGAAGTCGGGCGCGCAGTGGACGATCGCCGACGCGCGCGAGCACCTGTCGTTCCAGCGTGCCGACCCGTGGGCCGACTACTGGCGCTGCCGGCAGACGCTGTTGCGGGCGATGAAGCGGCTCGGATACAACACCTCTGCACCCGCATAGGGTAGTTCGGCAGCCCGGATGCTGCGCGCGGCCGGGGCCCGACGTATGCTTGCCGTCCCCGCCCGCACCGGCCTTCGAAGCGCTTGCGCGCCCGTCGACCGCAGGGCGACGCTGGAGACGCTTCGATGGCCGCACGCGCGATTGCCTCGTTGACGCTCGGGTTCGGACTGGTGTCGATCCCGGTCAAGCTGTACTCGGCCACCGAAAGCTCGGCGGCAGTGCGCTTCAACCTGCTCACCAAGGACGGCTCGCGCGTGAAGCAGCAGTACGTGTCGGAGAAGGACGGCAAGATCGTCGAGCGCGCCGACATGGTCAAGGGCTACGAGTTCGAGAAGGACAAGTTCGTGCTCTTCGAGCCGGCCGAGCTGAAGGCGCTAGAGGAAGGCAGCGACCACGTGATCGAGATTGTCGCCTTCGTGCCGCAGAAGTCGATCGACCCGATCTACTACGACAAGGCGTACATGCTGGCGCCCGACAAGCGCGGCGGCAAGCCGTATGCGCTGCTGGCCGAGGCGATGCGCAACAGCGAACGCTGCGCGCTCGCGCGCTGGTCGTGGAAGGCCAAACGCTACGTGGTGCAGGTGCGCCCGGCCGAAGACGGCCTCGTGCTGCAGCAACTGTACTTCGCAGGCGAGGTGCGCTCGCTGAAAGACCTGAACATCGAGCGGGTCGACGTCACGCAGGGCGAGCTCGACCTCGCGCTGCAGCTGATCGACCAGATCGCCGCCGACGGCTACGACCCCGCGGCATACCAGGACGAAGAGAAGGCGCGCGTGCTAGCGGCGATCGACCGCAAGATCGCCGGCCAGCAGATCGTCACGCACGAGGAGGTCGAGTCACCGGCCAGCGGCCAGGTGATCGACCTGATGGAGGCGCTGCGCGCCAGCCTGAACAAGCGCGGCGGCACGGCGGCGGGCAAGGCGGTGTCGAAGCCAGCGGCCGGCGAAGTCGCTGCCACCGCGACCAAAGAGCGCAAGGGCATCAAGCGCGCAGCGCCTGCCGAGCTGGCCGCGGCCGAGGACGCCCCGCGCGTCGCGCGTGCCCGCGCACGCAAGTAGCGCGGTCTCGCATGACGTGGCCCGAGTGAGCGCGAGCACCGCGCCGCCCACCTACTCCCTGAGGAGCGTTCGCGACCTGCTGGGCCTGCCGGCGCGCACGGTGTCGCGGCTGATCGAGGGTGGTTTCGTCAAGCCGGGACGCGGGCCACGCAACGAGTTCCGCTTCTCGTTCCAGGACGTGGTGCTGCTGCGCACCGCCGAGCAGTTGCTCGCCGCCGGTATCACGCCGCGCAAGGTGCTGAAGTCGCTGGCGCGGCTGCGCCACGAGCTGCCGGCCGACCTGCCGCTGAGCGGCCTGCGCATCTCGGCGATCGGCGCCGACGTCGCGGTGCGCTCCGGCGGCCTGCAGTGGGACGCCGAGTCGCAGCAGCTGCTGATGGATTTCGAGCTGGCGCCGGCCGGCGGCGCGGTGGCGGTGATCACGCACGCGGGCGTGCGGGCGATGGGCGTCGACGCCGCCGATGCGAAGGTGGAGGTGGCGGCCGAAGCGGCGGCCATCTCCACGCCGCCACCCGCCGCCTCCGCGCTCGCGCACGCGGCCGCAATCGAGCACAGCGACCCGGCCGCCGCCGAGGCGGCGTACCGCGCGACGATCGCGCGCGTGCCCGAGAGCATCGATGCGCGGCTGAACCTCGGTGCGCTGCTGTTCGAGCGCGGCCGCCTCGGCGACGCGCTGGCCGTGTACGACGATGCGCTGGCGCGCGCGCCGCGCGAGGCGCGGCTGCACTACAACCGCGCGCTGGTGCTCGAAGACCTGCAACGCAGCGACGACGCGATCGCGGCCTACGACACCTGCCTGGCGATCGCACCCGATTTCGCCGATGCGCACTTCAACGCAGCGCGGCTGCACGAGTTGCGCGGCCGCACGCAGGCGGCGCTACGCCACTTCAGCGCGTACCGGCGGCTGCAGCGCTGACGCGGCCGCGCGCAGGCAAACCCCATCGTGAGCACCACGCCAGCGGCACCGCAACGATCGTCGACCCAGCTCGTGGTCGACCGCGACACCACGGTGTCGGCGCTGGTCGACGCGCCGCCGGGGCCGCCCGCCTTCGCCTGCGTGCTCGCACACGGCGCCGGCGCCGGCATGACGCACCCGTTCTTGCAGCTCGTGGCCGAGGGCCTGGCCGCGCGGTCGATCGCCGCGCTGCGCTACCAGTTTCCTTACATGGAGCGCGGCAGCCGGCGGCCCGACGCACCGAAGCTCGCGCACGCCGCCGTGCGCGCCGCGGTGGCCGACGCGGCACAACGCTGGCCGCGCTTGCCGCTGCTGGCCGGCGGCAAATCGTACGGCGCGCGCATGACCTCGCAGGCGCAGGCCGCAGCGCCGCTGCCGGGCGTCGCGGGCCTGGTGTTCCTCGGCTTTCCGCTGCACCCGGCGGGCAAACCGTCGCTCGACCGCGCGCAGCACCTGGCGGCGGTGCGGCTGCCGATGCTGTTTGTGCAGGGCACGCGCGACGAGCTGGCCGACACGACGCTGATCGAGTCGACCGTCGGCGCACTCGGCGCGCGCGCCGCGTTGTACTGGGTGAGCGATGGCGACCACTCGTTCCGCGTGCCGGCACGCGCGGGCCGCAAGCCCGATACGGTGCTGGCCGGCGTGCTCGATCGCATCGCCGACTGGGCCGGGCGGCTCGACCCGGCTTGAAGTCGCCGCCTACGGCGGCAGGCTTCTCGCGACGGCGAACGAACCCAGCGCGTTGCGCCAGGCTCGTTCGCCGCTGCACGCGCTGGCGCAGCAGACGCGCGCGATCTCGCCGCGTGCGCTCGACCAGCGCCTGCACCTCGACAACCCGGCCGAGGAGCTGTTGCCGTGGATCGAGCAGTGCAACGCGCTGATGGCGCGCGTGGCGCGCGCCTACGCGCAGCTCGAAAGCTTGCCGCGGCGGCCGACGCCGCCGCTCACGTGCGCGTGCTGGTGCAGTACCACGGGCCCGCGATCGACGCGCAGCACCTGCCGCTTCTATCGCGGCCAGGAGTGCCGCAGCTGCGACGACGGCCAGCCGCACCACGGCCTCGGCCTGGCGATCGTCGCGGCGATCGCGCGCATGAACGCCGGCGCGCCGCTGGCCGAGAGCGTCGGCGGCACCACGCGCATCGGCTTCACACCGGCGGCGGCGTGAGTCCGCCGCGTGGTGCCACGCGCAGCAGCACCACCAGCACCACGGCTGCCGCTGCCAGCAGCAGCCACCCTGCGGGTACACGCAGCGCCGTCAGCAGCGCCGCGCAGTACAGGCACGCCAGCAGCGGCACCGCAAACAACCCGCGCGGCGCGGGGTCGACCAGCAGCAGCAGGCCCAGCGTCGCCAGCAGAGTCGGCTCGGGCATCAGCCCGAACATCGCTGCCTGCGACCATGGCTGCCCCGAAGCCAGCGCGAGCAGCGGGTAGAGCACGACCCCGAGCACGATCAACGCCAGTGCGATCGGGTCGGTCGGCCTGCGGCGGCGCCGCAGCGCCACGCCGCGCACGAAGCCCATCCACATCAGCGCCGCACCCTGTGCCGCGAACAGCCAGGCGAGGTAATCGGCGCTGAAGTTGATCGGCGCGAAGCGCCAGTGCAGGAAGCCCCACGCCACCCAGCCCCACGCCGCCACGAGCACCGCGAACACCGCGCGGTCGCGCAGCGCCGAGTGCTCGCCCATCAACCACAGCAGCAGCACCGCGCCGGCCCCGAGCGCCAGCCACTGCCACGGCCAGACGTCGCCGTTGTACGACTCGATCAGGCGCCAGTAGGTGTGCGGCGAGAACAGCAAGAAGCTGTCGAGCCGGTAGCTGAGCCAGTCGCCCACGCGGCCTACAGCAGCTGCGCGGTCTGCACGATCATGCGCTTGCGCTGCTGCGCGTCGGGCAGCATGCCGCCAGCCACCGCCATGTTCTCGCGCACGTGCGCGACGCGGGTGGTGGCCGGGATCGCGCAGGTGACCGCCGGGTGCGAGACCACGAACTTCAGCGCGAACTGCGCCCAGCTGGTGCACTGCAGCTCCGCGGCGATCGGCGGCAGCGCGTGCCGCTCGAGCGTGCGCAGCAGCGCGCCCTGCTCGAACGGGCGGTTGGCGATCACCGCGATGCCGCGCTCGCGCGCCAGCGGCAGGATGCGATCCTCGGCGCGGCGGTCGGCCAGGCTGTAGGTGAGCTGCACGAATTCGACCGGCTGCGTGCGCAGGATCTGCTCCACGTCGCGCATGCGCCGCCCTTCGGACGTGGTGATGCCCACGTAGCGCAGCCGGCCGGCGGCCTTCATCTCGAACAGCACCGGCAGGTGCGCCTGCCACGACAGCAGGTTGTGCACCTGCAGCAGGTCGAAGCGCGCCACGCCCCACAGCGCGCGCGAGGTCTCGATCTGCGCCGGCCCGCGCAGCGCCGGCGTGATCCACACCTTGTCGGCGGCGAACACGCGCGGCGTCAGGCCGAGCCGGCGCAGCGCATCGCCGATCACGTCCTGCGACGAGCCGTACATCGGCGACGAGTCGATCAACCGGCCGCCGGCGGAGAAGAACGCGGCGATCACATCGGCACACTGCGCGCGCGCCGGCGCGTCGTCGCCGACGTTGAAGGTGATCCAGCTGCCCAGGCCCGCGCGCGGCAGCGGCGCGCCGTCGGCCAGCGTCGGCGGGCGCGACGGCGGCGTGGCTGTCGCGGCGGGCTGGGTCTGCGCGAGCGCACGCGGCAGTGCGAGCGCTGCGGCGGCAAGGCCGCCGATGCGCAGGCAGGCTCTTCGATCGAGGTTGGCGCGCTTCACGCTGCCGGCGATTGTCCACCCGGTGCGCGGCGGCGATGTATCCGTTGTTTCAGCGTGCTCGGCGCGACGCGCGGGGCGTTGAATGCGTGGGCGCCGGCGATGGCGTGGGCCCGCTGGGCTGGGCATGTCGCGCCCCGGACGTCGTGCCACGATCGAGCGGGCCGAGGCCGCCGGGTGCCCTGGCCCTCCATGTCCCCCGCCATCGGCCTGGAGGGCCGATGGCTCCTCCTTTACTTCCGGGCAAGGGCACCCGGCGTCCTCGGCGGTGCAACCGCGGTGGCGTTCGAAGGCGAAGACCAGCCGCGGCTACAGCCCAACGCATCAGTTCGCGCGGGCGATCGGCGCGTCGAGCGCGCGCAGGCCGGCGGCGTGCACTTGCGCGATCTGCTCGGGCGTCGAGACGACGCTGACTTCGCCCTGGTCGATCAGGCCCAGGCGTTGCGCGGCGCGCGTTTCGGCCTTCACCTGCGCGCGGCTCTTGGTGCCGTCGCTCTCGATCACGAAGCGCGACGCTTCGCCATGCGCGATCTGGCCGGCCTTCAGCGCGGCAGCGGCCTGCGCGCTCACGTCGGAGCGCAGCGCGGTCGACACCGTGTCGGTCCGATCCCATTGAGTCACTTCCTGCGCCAGTGCGGAGGTCGAGAAGCCGACGGCGGCGACGACGGCGGTGGCGAGGGTGGTCAGCTTGTTCATGTCATCTCCTGATGGATCGCTGGGGTTGGATGAGGGTGTCGACCGGCAGCGCCCGAATCGATGAAGGGAACTTTAGGAACCGAAACCGTCGCGCACCGAACGCGCGGATTACGAATTCGTAATCCAGCGCCGGTGGCTCACGCGCGACAATCCACGCCATGCGACTGCTGGTCATCGAGGACGAAGCCAAGCTCGCCGACTACCTGCACCGGGGCTTGTCGGAGAACGGCTATGTCGTCGATGTCGCGCGCGACGGCATCGCCGGCCGGCAGCTCGCCACCGAAGGCGAGTACGACCTGGTGCTGCTCGACCTGATGCTGCCCGGCATCGACGGCTTCGGCGTGCTGAAGGCGATGCGCGCCAAGGGCAATCGGCCGGTGCTGATGCTGACCGCGCGCGACAAGGTCGAAGACCGCGTGCGCGGCCTGCAAGACGGTGCCGACGATTACCTGGTCAAGCCGTTCGCCTTCTCGGAGCTGCTCGCGCGCGTCGGCGCGCTGCTGCGCCGCGGCGCCGGCAAGGCGATGGCCAGCAGCACGCAGCTGCAGCTGGCCGACCTGGAGATCGACCTCGCCAGCCGCAAGGTGCACCGTGCGAAGCAGCGGCTCGACCTCACCGCCAAGGAGTTCAACCTGCTCGCGCTGCTGCTGCGGCGGCGCGGGCAGATCCTGTCGCGCACCACGCTGGCCGAGCAGGTGTGGGACATGAACTTCGATTCCGACACCAATGTCGTCGAGGTCGCGGTACGGCGCCTGCGCGCCAAGCTCGACGACCCGTTCCAGAACAAGCTGCTGCACACCGTGCGCGGCATGGGCTACGTGCTGGAGGACCGGTCGTGAGCTCGCTGCCCGACAGCGCCTCGCTGCGCCCGCAGCCCGTCGCGGCATCGCCGCTGTCCGCCGAGCGCACCTGCAGCTACTCGATCGGCCGCCGGCTGTCGCTGAAGCTCGCGCTGCTGACAATGCTGGTGCTCGGCGTCACATTCGCATGCCTCTGGAGCGCCGTCGGCATGCTGCTGAAAGACAAGAACGCGCAGGAGCTCGACTACCGCGCCAGCGTGATGGCCAAGCTGCTGACCGCCACCGCCGCCAGTGGCGACGAGGCGGCCCTGCGCGACAAGATCGAGTCGTACGCCGCGCTGCGCGGCGGCACGCGCCTGGAACTCAAGCGCGCAGACGGACAGTACGTGTTCCGCGACCCCGATTTCGGCTCGCATGCCATGTCGGAGCACGCGCTGACGAGTGCCTTCACGATCGACGCGCCGCATATCACCGGTGGCCGGCTCATCGCGACGCTCAGCATCGACTTCGCGGAGGACGCCAAGCTCGGCCACCGCTGGGCCGCGGTGCTGGTGGCGGCCACGTTGGCGTCGGGCGCGCTGGTGGCGCTGGCCGCGTGGTGGCGCGTGCGCCGCGAACTGCGGCCGCTGCACGCGCTGGCGCAGCAGACGCGCGCGATCTCGCCGCGCGCGCTCGACCAGCGCCTGCACCTCGACGACCCGGCCGAAGAGCTGCTGCCGTGGATCGTGCAGTTCAACGCGCTGATGGCGCGCCTGGAGCTCGCCTACGCGCAGCTCGAAGGCTTCAACGCCGACGTGGCGCACGAGCTGCGCACGCCGCTGGCCAACCTGATCGGCGCGACCGAGCTTGCGCTCGCGCGCGAGCGGCCGGCCGCCGAGCTGCGCGACACGCTGGTGTCGAACCTCGAAGAGCTGCAACGGCTGGCCACGATGGTCAACGACATGCTGTTCCTCTCGCTCGCCGACCGCGGCGCCGTCGCCCGGCGCGGCGCGCCGGTGAGCCTGGCCGCGCTCGCCGAGCAGGTGGTCGAGTTCCACGAGGCGGCGATCGACGAGGCGCGGCTCGACGTGCGCATCGAGGGCGACTCGCGCATCGCGGTGGACGAGGCGCTGTTCAAGCGCGCCGTGTCGAACCTGCTCGGCAACGCGACGCGCTATGCCGAGCCCGGTTCACGCGTGGCCGTGCAGATCGTCGCCGAGGCCACCGATGCCGCAGGCCACGTGCGCGTCGTGGTGCAGAACCAGGGGCCGCAGATCGACGCGCAGCACCTGCCGCGGCTGTTCGACCGCTTCTACCGCGGCCAGGAGTGCCGCAGCTGCGACGACGGCCAGCCGCACCACGGTCTCGGGCTGGCGATCGTCGCGGCGATCGCGCGCATGCACGCCGGCGCGCCGCTGGCCGAATGCGTGGCCGGCACGACGCGGATCGGGTTCACCGTGGCGGCGGCCTGAGTCGCGGCGCGCCACCGGCCACGATCGACATCCACCGAAGCGGCAGGTCAGCGGGTCGACAGGCTCAGCAGTGCGCGGGGCCCGGCGGCTGCGGCGCCGGCGGCTGCAGCGGCCCCGCCAGCGGCAGCGGCGCCAGCAGCAGCGGTTGCGCCAGTCGATGTCGCCGGCGCGCTCGCCGCAGTCGCCGCGACGCCCGACGCCGCTGCGCCCCCAAGCTTCGGCGCCGCGAGGAACAGCCGCTCGCTCGGCAAGCCCTTGGCCAGCAGCGCGTCGCGCACCGCGAGCCCGCGCCGCACCGCGAGCTCGCGCATCGCATCGTCGCCCGCGGCGATGTGCTTCAGCAGCAGCGCCTCCATCTGCGCGTCGGGCACGTCCTTCGCGAAACCGAGCACGTTGCGCGGCTTGTCGGGCAGCTCGGTCTGCTTGTACAGCAGCTTCAACAGGCGCGAGCGCTCGGCTGCGCTCAATGCTGGCACCGGCCCGGCCGTGCCAGCCGCCGATGCGCCGCTGCCCGCTGCGCTGGCCGCGCTCGCGCCGACCGCCACGCCGGCACGCAACTGCTCGCGCCGCCGCTCGGCCAGCAGTTGCGCGTCGAGCACCGCACGCCGCAGTGCGTCGCGCTCGCCTTGCGGGTCGCTGGTGCCGGTGACGGTCATCTTCAACGCCGGCCGATCGGCAAGCGCCTTGGCGACCTTGTCGATCGTCTGGCGGCCTGCGGCGCTGAGCGCCGCGCTGCCGGGCGCGAACTCGACGGAGCTCGAGTCGTTGCCGCCGCCACCGGTCAGCAGCGCGAACGGCGCGGTCAGGGCCTTGACCAGCAGGTTGACGATCAGCTTCACGACGATGCCGCCGATGCTGAACTGCGGGTCGCTCAGGCTGCCGCTGACCGGCAGGTTGATGTCGATCACGCCGTTGCGGTCCTTCAGCAGCGCCACCGCCAGCAGCACCGGCAGCTTGGTGGCGTCGGGCGAGTCGACGCGGTCGCCGAACGTGAGCTGGTTCAGCACCAGCTGGTTGCTGGCCTGCAGCTTGCCGTCGGGGTCGATCTTGTAGGCCACGTCGACGCTGAGCTTGCCGCGCTCGATCGCGTAGCCGGCGTACTTGCCGGCGTACGGCGACAACGGCGCCAGCTCGATGTCGGTGGCGCTGGCCTTGATGTCCATCGCCGGCGGCGACACCATCGGGTTCAGCCGGCCGCTGATCTGCAGCACACCGGTGCCGGCCACGCGGCCGCTCAAGTCGAGCGTGGCCATCTCGCGCGCGCTGGAGCTGAGCGCGCCGAGCGTACCGTTCAGGTCGGTCAGCGCTGCGCTGTAGTTCGGCCGCACGAAGTGATCGCTGAAGTCGACGCGGCCGGCGACCAGCCGCGTCGCATCGACGCTGAGGTCGATCGGCAGCCCGCCGCCGGCCGCTGCCGGCGCCGAAGCGGTGCCTGCCGGGGCGGAGGCCGCAGCGAGCGATGCGCTCGCGGTCTCCGGGCCCGGCGCAACAGCGCTCGCGACATTCGACGCGGGCGTGGCAGCGCCACCCGGTGCGGCGGCCGACGCGGCCGCTGCGGGGGCATCGGCCTGCAGGTTGAAGCGGCCCCGCTCGGTGACGAGCAGCTTGGCGTAGAAGTCGTTCAACTCGGCCTCGGCGATCGCCAGCGAAGGGCGCGCTCCCGGCTTCAGCGCGAACTTCAGGCCGCGCAGTGCCAACGCCTGCCAGGTCAGCAGTTCGTCGCCGCCGCCGGGCGCGGCGGTGCGCGCCGGCGCGCCGGGCGCGGCCACGTGCACGTCGCCGATCAGCACATCGCCGCGGGTGCCGACCTCGAGCCCCGCGGCGCGCTGGTGCAATGCAACGCGGCCCTTGTAGCCGGCCTCGGCGCGCAACAGCGTGACCGGCAGCTGCGCCGCGAAGTACCGCTCGAACGCCTGCACCGGGAAGCGCACCACGCGCAACTCGCCATCGGCCTGCAACGGTTGCACACCGATCGCACCCTGCCAGTCGATCGTGCCGCGCTCGCGCGCATCGGCGTTGCGGCTGTTGCGGGCATCGGCGATGCGCGCCGCCAGCGTCACGCGCGCGGGCTGGGTGGCGCGCCCGTCCTGCCATTCGAACTGCTGCACGCCGATGCGCAACGCATCGACGTCGACGCGCAACGGCTCGCCGCCCTCGCCCGCCACCGTGGCATCGGCCCAGCGCAGCCGGCCGCGGTCGAGCGTGAGTTGCTGCAGCGTCAACCGCCACGGCGGCACGGCCGCACCGGCCTTGTCCGCGGAGGGCGACCGCTCGCGCGGAGCGGCCGACTCGGCCGACGTGGTTGGTGCGTCGGCCGCGCGCAGCCACTGCACCGCGTTGAATCGCCCCTGCGCATCGCGCGCGATCGCCACCGCGGGCTGGTCGAGTTCGAGATGGCCGAGCACCACCGAGTGCTGCAGCAGATCGATGCGCGAATCGCCGAGCGCGAGACGTTCGAGCGTGACACCGCCGGTGCCGTCGAACGCGCGGCGCGCGCGCGCCGGCAGCAGCTGCAACCGCTCGGCCGCGAGCTGGGCCACGTTCAGCTGCAGGCGCGGCGCGTTCTCGTCGGCCGACCAGTCGAGCGCCACCTTGGCCGCAAGCTTGCCGTGCAGCGATGGCTCCAGCACCTGCGCCAGATACGGCGCGAACGCGTCGAGCGACAGGTCGGTCAGCGTCGCGTCGAGGCGCGCCTCGCGGTCGCTGGCCTGGCCTTGCAGCGCCAGTTGCCCGAGCGCGGCAGCATCGGCGCCCGCAGACCCGGCGGCCTTCTCACCCGGATTCGCACCCGCCTTGTCGGTGGCCTTGTCGGTGCGCGTGTCCGCCATCTTGCCGGGCGCGCCGCGCAGCGTCGCCGACAGCGTCAGCGGCATCGGCGCGGCGGTGGGCCACGCCACCTGCTCCACCTTGAGCGACAACGCGTCGAGCGCAAGCGCGGCCGGCGGTGTCGTCGATGCATCGTTCCACACGATGCGTGAATCGGTGATCTCGATCGCGGCCGCGTGCAGCTGCCACGCCGGCGCGGGCGCGGCACCCGATTGCGACGCCGGGGCCGATGCCGCTGCGGCTGCCTTCGGCCCAGCCCCCGTCGTCGGCAGCGCCAGCCGCCCCTGCGCATCGCGCGACAGGTGCAGCTGCGCGCCGTCGATGCGCAGCGTGCCGAACGCGAGGCTGTGCGCCAGCGGCTGCACGTCGGCCAGGCCGAGCTGCATCTGGCGCCACGCCAGCAGTGGCGCACCGCGCGCATCGACCAGTGCGAGGTCGGCCACGTCGAGCGTGCCGCGCAGCGTGGCGCGCGGTGCCGCGCCTGCGGGCTGCTGGAAGTCGAGCACCAACCGGCTCGAAACGCGGCCGCGCGTCGGGCGCAGCGGCAGCGACTTGGGCAGGTAGCCCAGGTAGGGCTGCACATCGAGCCCGGCGAAGGCGAGCTTCAGCTCGCCATGCTTGCTCTGCGCGAACGGCGTGGCCTGTGCGCCGCTGTCGAACGCCACGCCGTCGAGCTTGAACGCCAGGTGCGGCTCGACCCTCACCTGCACATCGGCCGGCAGGTTCGACACGAACGGCAACGCCAGCTGCAGGCCGTCGACCGTGTGCACGCGGCCGACCGGCCGGTCGTCGAAGCGTGCCTGCGCATTGCGCACCACCAGGTTGTAGAGCGCGAAGCGCGCCGGCTCCGACGCGGGCGGCGCATCGCCGCGCGGCGTGAAGCGCTCGATCAGGTCGTCGATGTCGTAGTGCCCCTCGGCGAGCCGGGCCACGCGCAGCTGCAGCTCGTCGACGTCGAGCGCCTCGACCACCGGCGCGCGCCGCCACAGCGACGACGCCGACAGGTTCGCGTGCAGGCGGCCGACGCGCAGCAGCGGCTCGGCTGCAGCCGCACCCGCTGTTGCACCGGTCGCCGTGCTGGCCGCTGCAGCATCCAGCGTGGCCGGCGCGGCCGCGCCCCGCGCCGCAACGGCCACGCCACGCAGCGTGAGGTCGAGGCTCCAGGGCCTGAAGTGGACCGTGTCGATGCTCAGCGCGCGGCCGAGCGCGGCGCTGCCGCGCGACTGCAGTTGCCACTTCAGCAGCGGCGGCACGGCCAGCCAGCCGAGCAGCCACAGCACCAGGATGACCGCCGCCGCCAGCAGCAGGCGACGCGCCCAGCGGCCGCGCCAACCGGCGTGCGCCAGCGCGCTCCAGCGTTCACGCCAGCGCGCCAGCCCGAAGCGTCGTGTCGTCGCGGTCATTGGCCGCAGTCTATTCGCGCGGCCGCGCACCCTGCCGCGGCGCGCCCGCACCGTTGCACACACGGTGCAGCCGGCGGCACCGCTACCATCGGCGCATGCGCTTCGACCGACGTTGTGCTGCGGCCGGCCTGCTGACCCTGACGCTGCTCGGCACCGCCGCGCCCGCGCAGGCGCAGGCCGTCACGCTGTGCGGTGGCTACCGTGCCGGCAGCGGCTTTCGCGACAGCAGCGGCGCCGATGCGCCGATCGACCTGCGCAGCACCGCGGCGCTGTCGGCCGCATACGAGTGGCCCAACGGCAGCAGTCGTCCGCTGCAGCTGCTGCTGTCGCACCAGCGCACGCGGCTGGACATCGGCGCCTCGGGCAACGCGGGCGCACCGAGCTCGATGCCGCTGCGACTGAGCTACCTGCACCTGGGCGGGCTCAACTTCTTCGAAGGCGGCACCGGCGGCCCGTATGTGGCCGGCGGCATCGGCGTGACGCTGATGAACCCGGGCCTGCCAGGCACCTCGTCACGCGTGCGCGGCTCGCTCAACGTCGGGCTCGGCTACCAGTGGCCGCTCGGGCCCTCGCTGGCGCTGCGCACCGAGCTGCGCGGCTATGCCACGCTGATCCGCAGCGACGGCGCTTTCTTCTGCTCCGGCGGCTGCGTGGTGCAGATCAAGGGCGACACGCTGACGCAGCTGGAAGGTTTGGTCGGGCTGTCGATGGCGTTCTGAGCCGGTCGCCGCGCCGGGCGAGTACCCGAGAAGCCAAATTGCACCGCAATCGGCGTGCAAGGTGCCGTGCCCGCGTTGACGGCCGCCGGGGCGCGCGCCGACAGTGCGCCGATGCGAACCCGACTCGCGCTTGCACTGCTGTCGAGCTGCCTGGCCCTGGCCCCCGCGGCTGTGCAATCCGCCGACGACACCGCTGCCGGCGCCGACGCGAAGCGCACCGGCAACGTGCTGCGGCTGCGCCAGCACACGCCCGCCGCACCCGCGCAGGACGCGACGCCGACGGTGGAGTCGTTCGTCGAACTGGCCACCACGAAGGACATCGACGCCGTCTACAAGACCTTCGGCGACCTGCCGGTGCGCGCCAACGGCGAGCTGGCACTGAAGCACTACCTGGCCACCGAGGTGATGCCGTTCTTCGCCGACGCCGCGCGGCTCGACCGCCACCTGCGCGTGGTGGGCGCCACGTTCGACGACGACAGCACCGGCCAGATCGCCTACGCCTACGCAGTGACGAAGGCGGGCCGGCTGGCGCCGTTCACGATCGCCTGGCGCGTCGAAGGCGGCCGTGCGAAGTTGATGGACGTGAAGGTGGGCCGCTGCGTGCCGGCGCGCCACCCGGTGCTGCCCGGCGGCTGCGGGGGCTGAAGAGAAGAGCGCGCGAGGCGCACGCAGCCGCGGCGCCGCCGCTACGCCGCGCGGCGCAGGTTGCGCTCGAACAGATCGAACAGCCGCACCCAGTGCCTCTCGGCCGACGGCTTGTCGTAGCAATGGCGCTGCGCAAACACGAAACCGTGCTCGGCGCCCGGATACCACTCGACGCGGTGCTTCACGCCAGCCGCCTGCAGCGCCGCCCGCAACTGCTCGACATGCGGCTTCGGCGCCCACTTGTCGATCTCGGCGCAGGCGAAGTAGCTCTCGCCGCGCAGCGCGTCGACCATGCGGTGCGGCGACGTCGGCGCGTCGGTGACCATGTTGGCGCCGTGGATCGACGCGATGCAGCGCAGCCGCGGCGCGAACGCACCGCCGGCCCAGACGACGAACGGCCCGCTCATGCAGTAGCCGACCGCGCCGATGCGCAACGCATCGGCCTGCGGCTGAGCGTCGACGAACTGCAGCAGCGCCTCGGTATCGGTCAGCGTGGTGCGACGGTCGAGTGAATTCATGTGCTCGAACATCACCGCCATGCCAGCCTCGGTGCGCTCCTTCAGCTCGTACTGGCGCGTGCGGCGGTAGTACAGGTTGGGCAGCACGACGAAGTAGCCCACCGCGGCGATGCGCCGCGCCATGTCGTGCAGTTCCTCGCGCTTGCCCGGCGCGTCCATGTAGAACAGCACCACCGGGAACGGCCCGCCCTCGTCGGGGTGGGCGACGAAGCTGTTCATCGCACCGTCGGCGGTGCGGATGTCGAGGTGGTGCTCGATCATGCGGTGCCTCCTGGCGTTGCGTGCCGACAGATCGCCGCGTTCAGCGCCCGCCGCCCTGCGCCTTCACCCAGGCCTGGTAGCGTGCCTTGTTCTCGTCGTTGGGCGGGTACAGCCCCGGCAGCGCGGCACCGCGCTCGACCTCGGACATGATCCAGCCCTCGAGCCGCTCCTGCTCAACCGCGGCATCGACCACCTCGCCCAGCAGGGCCTGCGGGATCAGCACCGCGCCATCCTGATCGACCACGATCACGTCGTTCGGGAACACCGCGACGCCGCCGCAGTCGATCGGCTCCTGCCAGCCGACGAAGGTGAGGCCGGCCACCGACGGCGGCGCCGCGGTGCCCCGGCACCACACCGGAAGGCCCGTGCCGAGCACCCCGGCCACGTCGCGCACCACGCCGTCGCTGACCAGCGCCGCAACACCGCGGCGCACCATGCGCGCGCAGAGGATGTCGCCGAAGATGCCGGCGTCGGCGGTGCCCAGCGCGCCGACCACCGCGATGCAGCCGGCCGACATCGCCTCGATCGCCGCGCGCGTCGAGGTCGGGTTGCCCCACGAGGCCGGCGTGGCGAGGTCTTCGCGCGCCGGCACGAAGCGCAGCGTGAACGCGCGCCCCACCAGACGCGGCTGGCCGTCGCGCAGCGGCCGCGCGCCGCGCAGCCACACGTTGCGCAGCCCGTGCTTCAGCAGCACGGTGGTCAGCGTGGCGGTCGAGACGCCGGCCAGGGCTTGTGTGATCCGTGGATCGAGAGGCGACGGAGGCACCATGGCAATGACTTCCGGCAGGGGTCGGATCGAGATTGTCTCCGAGCCGCCCGGCCGGCTGAATGCCGAGCAGCCGATGAGATCGAACCCCGCTGCGCTTCGTGCGGCGCGTGGCCGCCCGGCAGCCACAGCGCCTGAGCCACGACCGGCACACACGTGGACGCCCGAGGCGCACCGGGACTGCATCGGATCGTGACAGCGCACGCGGCGCGCAAGCCATAGTCTTCGCATCTTTACCGGGGAGGCACGTGGTGTTGGATGACGCAAGCGCGCGACCGCGCATCGGTCTGGTGCTGGGCAGCGGCGGCGTGCGCAGCATTGCTGCGCTGGGCGTCGCCGAGGTGCTCGACGCCGAAGGTATTCGGCCCGATTTGATCGTCGGCTGCAGCTCGGGCGCGCTGTTCGGCGCCACCCTCGCACTCGGCCTGTCGGGTCGCGAGGCGCTGGAGGTGGCCACGTCGCTGTGGTCGGCCGACCTCACGCGGCAGCACCGCTGGCGCGCCTATGCACAACTGCTGGCACCGCGCTGGTTCGGCTTCGATGCGGGCTTCGCGCTGCGCGACGACCGCCGCATCGCGCAGCGCCTGCGCCAGGCCTTCGGCGAGCGACGGCTCGAGGAGCTGCCGCTGCCGCTGCGCGTCGTCGCCACCGAGGCGGCCAGCGGTGAACGGGTGGTGCTGCGCCGCGGTGCGCTGGTGCCCGCGCTGCGCGCCAGCATCGCGGTGCCGCTGGTCTTTCCGGGTGTCGAGGTCGACGGACGGCGACTCGTCGACGGCGTGATGTCCGATCCGCTGCCGGTCGCGGTCGCGGCCGATGCAGCGCTCGTGCTCACGCTGGGCTTCAAGGGCGTGATGCCGCGGCGCGTCGACCGTGCCTCGCGCCTCGTCGCGCAGGCGAGCACCGCGCTCATCAACAACCTGCAGCAGGCACGCATCGACGCCGCGCGCCACGCCGGCCAGCGCCTGCTCGAGATCGAGCTGGGCCTGGATCGTCATGTGGGGCTGTGGGAGACTCGCGCGATGCCGTACTTGTTCGAGGCCGGCCGACGCGCGGCACGCGCACAACTGGGCGCGATTGCGGCACTGCTGCGCCAGGTCCGCGGGCCCGAAGCCTGCTCGTGGGTGGCGTGATGCGCGACGACCTCGCGCCTTCCGTCGTGCAGCGCACGCTGTTCGACGGCGAATGGTTGCAGATCGGCTACGTCGCAGTGCGACCGCGGTCGAGCGGGTGCGGCGAGCTGGAGTCGTCGGCGCTCAACGTGCTGGCGCTGCCGCTGGCCGGCGTGTTCGCCAAGCACGACGGCCCGCGCCGACATGCCATCGCCACGCCCCAGCACGCGTTGCTCATCCGCGCCGGCGCGCCGTACCGTCTGAGCTTTCCGGGTTGTGTCGGCGACCGATGTCTCGCGCTGCGCTTCACCCCCGCCGCGCTGGCGCAGGCGATGCCCGAGGCGATGTCGGCCGACGGCTTCGACGAGGCCGCTTTCGCCGGCCACACGGCGCTGCCCCCGGCGGCGCTGCTGGCGCGCAGCGCGCTGTGGCGCCGCCTGGCGAGCGACGCGGTCGATGCGCTGGAGACCGAGGAGCGCGCCGCCGGCCTGCTCGAGGCGACGCTGGCGGTGGCGCGCAGGCAATGGCCGGCGCGCACGCGAGGGCGCGTCGTGCGCGCCGGCTCGTGGCACCGCGCGCGACACGTGGCACGAGCGGTCGAAGCCATCGCGACCGAACCGCAACGTCGCTGGACGCTCGGTACGCTCGGTGCACTGGCCAGCGTGTCGCCGGGCCACTTGGCGCATCTCTTCCGCGCCGAACTCGGGGTCTCGGTCTATGACTTCGTGGTCCGTTCGCGGTTGTCCCGCGCGCTCGACGCGGTGCTCGATTCAGACGCCGGCCTGACCGAGATCGCGCTCGACGCCGGGTTCGCCAGCCACAGCCACTTCACGGCGCGCTTCCGGGCCTTCTACGGGCACACGCCGCAACAGCTGCGGCGCGACGCGTGCGCCACCACTGTGCGCGAACTGCGCAGGATCGCGACAGCGCCGCAGGCGTTCACGGCATAGCCTCGACTCCTTGCAAAAGGAGATCGAGATGGCTGTGTCATCCCTGCCGGCGCTGTTCGTACTGTCGGGTCTGGTCGGTGCGACCCAGGCGGCGCCGGTGCCCGAGCCGGAGCTTGCCGAGGCGCAGTTGCGTGCCATCAACCATCGTTTCGTCAGCGCCACCGTCGACGTGAGCGGCGACTTGATGGAGGCGCTCACGCACGACGACTTCGTGTCGACCGAAAGCGATGGTTCATGGCGCGGGCGTGCCGAGTTCGTGGCACGCATGCGGCGGCAAGCGCCGCTGCCGAACGCATCCGACGAAGACACTCGGGTGCGTCTGTTCGGGCCGGTCGCGCTGGTGCACGGCGTCTTCACCGCAGCCGACGACGCCGGCAAGCCGGCTCGCCTGCGGTACACCGACGTCCACGTCTGGAGCGCGACCGCATGGCGTCTGGTGAGCGTGCAGCACACACCGCTGCACGAAAGCGCCGCGGTGCCCGCATGGCACGGCCGCGCGCCTGCGCATGCTGCTTGGTCGGGCCACGACCCGGAACTTGACGACATGGCTCTGCTGCACGCGCTCAACGAGAGTTACGTGCAGGCGTTTCGCGATGCCGACGTGGCGTGGTACGCGGCGCACTTGGCGCCGGACTATCTGGTGGTGTCCAGCGACGGGTCGCTGCACGATCGGGCCGCCGCGCTGCAGCGCTTCGCGCAGCCGACGTTCGCCGCCACCATGCGCTCGTTCCCGGTCGGCCAGGTGCGGGTGCGGCGCTTCCATGACGTGGCGCTGATCCACGCCGAGAACGCGTACGAACTGAAGGACGGCCGCAAGGGCGTGAGCCGCTACACCGATATCTGGCACCGACGGGACGGCCGCTGGCACTGCATCGCGGCGCACATCACCGAACACAAGGCGCCGGCCCGTTGAATCCTGCGGGTCGCCCTCCGGGTCGCGACCGCGCGACGGCGCGCATCAGCGCAGCGCGGCCAACCGCGCCGCGGCTTCCTTCTTGCCCATCGCGCGCAGCGCGGCGATCGCCGGCATGTTCTTCGCGCGCGGCCGGGCCTTGCCTTCCTCCCACTTGTAGACCGACTGGCCCGACGCACCGAGCAGCAGGCCGCAGTCGTGTGCCGACAGCCCCAGCCGCTTGCGGTGCGACGCCAGGCCCTTGGCGCTGAAGCGGAAGCCATCGGGCTCAGCGCCATCCTCTCGCCCGGCGGCCGCTGCCGGAGCCCGCCGGCCCAGGCGACGCAACTGCTGCTCGAGCGCCTGGGCGCGCCGCTTCAGCGCGGCGATCTCCGAACGGTAGGTGGCGACGGCCTTCTTCAGGTGGCGCGTTTCGGCGCGTGTTTCCCGGCGCGCGACGCGCGCGATTTCCGATTTAAGGATCGATGCGATGTTGGGCATGATGCCGGTGGGCAGGGGCGCACGCGTCGCCCCGATGGGCTGCAAAACGCCCATTGTGACCGAGCATGCTGCCGCTGCCGTTGCAACCGGATGCAAGTCCGGCGCCGGGCTGGCCCCATGGGCACTTCAGTAGTCGCCTTCGTTCACGTACGGGTGGCACCACAGCGTCACCTGCAGCAGGCAGGCCTTGAGCCATGCCGCGTGCATCCGTTCGACCTCGTCGGCGCCGTGCCCCTTGTTCGCGAGGAAAGGCTTGAGCGTGATCGTCACCGGCGACACCAGCAGCAACAGGTCGCGCAACGGCACGATCGCCGCCGCGGCCGGCGCGGCGTCGGTGCGGTTCTTCTTCAGCCGGTGATGGCGCAACGCGATCTCGTGCTGCCAGTCGAGCCAGCGCTGGTCGTACTCGGCACGTGCGGTGTCGAGAATCCATTGGCCGAAGCGCTTGCGCACCGCGCCCAGGTAGTCGCCCAGCGGCTTGCCGTCGCGGCCGGTGAACGCCGCCAGCAGATGCGGGTTGGCGCCGACGAAGCCGTACCAGACATCGAGGATCGCCTCCACCTGGTCGGCCAGCACGTCGTACGAGCGGCGCAGCGCCTGCACGTCGTCGTCGCCGAACAGCGCGCTCTTCTTCATCAGCTCGAACTCGGCAGCGCTCACCGGCGAGCGCGCCAGCGTGGCGCTGCCGTAGGCGTAGCCGGCAATGGGGTTGGTCATCGCGTCGATCTCCTGAATGGTCGGAAGTGCAGAGGTCGCGATGCTAGGTTGGGCGTGCCGGCGTGTCAGGAAGGCACTTTTTGGTAAGGTGGCGCCGCCATGGAACGCGAACAAGCGGCGCCGCACGCGCGCCTTGCACCGCAGCCGGTGACGGTGTCGGAGATGGTCGAGAGCATCGTCGGCTGCAAGTGGTCGATCGGCCTGCTGCGTCTGGTCGCCGACGGCGTCGCGCGGCCCGGCGAGCTGCTGCGTGCGAGCCCGGGGTTGTCGACCAAGGTGATGAACGAGCGCCTGCGCAAGCTCACGCGCTTCGGCATCGTGCAGCGCTCGGTACGCGGCCACAAGCCGCCGCTCGAGGTGGAGTACCGGCTCACCGCGTTCGGCCAGCGCTTCGACCGCCTGCTCGACGAAGTGAAGCGGCTGCAGGCCGACGTGGATCGCGGCGCAATAGCGCCGGGCGAGACCCGCTGAGGACGCCATGGGCGCTACCGCATGAGTGACGCCACGGCGCCGCGCCCGCGGCCCGACAACGCCGCACCGCGGCGCGACGAGCGCATCCTCGTGCTGCGCTACCGCTTCATCGGCGACACGCTGCTGACGGTGCCGTTTCTGCGCAACCTGCGCCGCGCCAAACCCGATGCGCACATCGCGTGGCTGGTGGCGCCGGGCTCGGTCGACGCGGTGCACGGCATCCCCTATGTCGACGAGCTGCTGTACTGGGACCCGGCGACCACTCACGCCGAGAGCCGCGGCGCGCACGCCGGCTGGCGCGCGAAGCTGGCGTTCATCCGCGCGCTGCGCCGCCGCCGCTTCGATCGCGCCTATGTGCTCAAGCGCTCGCTGAGCAGTGCACTGATCGCGTGGTTGAGCGGCGCGCGTCGGCGCATCGGCTTCGCCACCGAGGGCCGCAGCCTGCTGCTGACCACCCGCGTGCCCTACCGGCACGACCAGCACGAGGTGCAGAACTTCCTCGACGTGCTGCGCGCCGACGGCGTGCCGGTGCACGACGATCACCTCGAGGCCTGGCTCGGCGACGACGAGCGCCGTTTCGCCGATGCGTTCCTCGCCGATCACGGCATCGACGCCGCGCAGCGCCTGGTGGCGATCCACCCGTTCGCCACCAACAAGCCGCGCGCGTGGCACGAAGACAACTTCATCGCGCTGGCCAACCGGCTGCAGGCCGACGGCGCGCGCGTGATCGTGTTCGGCGGCCCCGGCGACGCCGCCGACGCCGCACCGCTGCGCGAGCGCATCGTGCCGGCGCCGGTGATGGCAGTGGGCGCCACCACCCTGCGCCAGACGATGGCACTGCTCGAGCGCTGCGAGCTGCTGGTGTGCAACGACAGCGGCATCATGCACCTGGGTGCCGCGATGCGCCGGCCGCTGGTGGCGCTGTTCGGCCCGCAATCGCCGCAGAAGTTCGGCCCCTGGGGCGACGGCTGCGCGGTGGTCACCAAGCGCTTCGCGTGCAGCCCGTGCCGCCAGAAGTTCTTCGACGAGTGCGCGCCGTCGCCGCGCGGCAAGCCGGCGTGCCTCGAGGCGATCAGCGTCGACGACGTGATCGCGACGCTGCCGCGCAAGGCAGCGTCGCCACAAGCAGCGCCACAAGCAACGCGATAGATCCCGCAGCAGGCGCCGCGGCGCCGCGCGATCAGAACAGCCGTGCCTGGTCGGCGGCGCCGAACACCGCCTTCGTCAGCTCGCCGATCTGTGCCGCCACGTCGTTCGACGGCGACGCGCTGGCCTTTGCGGTCCACAGCAAGCGTCCGTTGGCGACATCGGTGGCGCGCGCGCTGGCGGCGTAGCCGGTCTTCGCCGGCGAGCCGCTGCCCACCGGTACCGTGACGCCCACGCCGCCACCGAAGCCGCCGCTGCCGACGCCGAAGCCCCCGATGCCGATCGAGAAGCCCGAGCCGGGTGCCGTGTCGGCCACCGTGATCGACTGCGTCAGCACCGCTTTGGCGCCGGCCGCGCGCGCGGCGGCCAGGTACTGCTCGTGCGGCAGCGGGCGACCCGGCGTGCCGCCAGGCAGGTCGGGCAGCGCCACCGGCGTGCCGCCGCGTGCCACCACCTCGGCGTTCAGCTGGTCGACGCACAGTTGCCGCACGACGAGGTCGTAGGCCTCGCAGCCCACCATCACGCGCGCACCGCGCAGGCCGCCGGGCGCAAGTTGCGGATCGGCCCATTGCGCATCGAGCCGCGTCGATGCGCAGCCGTCGAGCAGCGCGGTGGCCGCAACCGCCACGGCAGCCGCCACGCACAAGCGCCGGTGCAGCCGAGTCATCGCTCAACCCCCGCACACGCGCCGCAGCACGCGGCCGCGGTGCGCCGCGATGTGGTCGGTCTTGTCGCTCCTGATCTCGTACTGCGGGTCATCCGGCGTCGCATGGTGCACATGGCCCTTGTAGAGGAAGTCGACGGTATGGATCGCGATGATCGTGCCGGACACCTGCCCGGCCTCGGAGTTCCAGCGCACGTGGTCGCCGATGGCGAACACCTGCGACGCCGCCTGCACCGGGCGACGCTGCGTCGCCATCGTCCGCGCCGGTGTGGCGCCGCTCAACGCGGCACCTGCGCCAGCTCGGGCGCCAGCGCCGCTTCGCGCACCACGCGCGGCGCCGGCGAGTGCGCGAACTTCTCGCTGGCCTGCGCCGCTGCGGCGCGCCGCCACTGCGCACGCATGGCGTCGCCGCGCGTCACCACGTGCTGCAGCAATGCCACGTACAGGCCCAGCACCAGCACCACTGCGAGCCCCATCACGACCAGCAGCACGCCGTGCGACGTGATCGTGACGCGGCGGCCACGCGGCAGGATGATGTTGAGCGTCCACATCGACAAGGCTCCCGGTGAGCGGTACGAATCGTCGGGCCGACGCTTTGCCTGCGTCGTCGGCACGGTCTTGCGCTGCCGCAGCCACCGTCGGCGGACGCCGCGCGCGCGCCTATCATCGCACCGATGCACCGCGCGGACGCCGTCATCGTGGGGGCCGGCGCGGCCGGCCTGCACTGCGCGGCGATCGCCGGGCAGCTCGGCCTGCGCGTGCTGCTGCTCGACCACGCCAGCACGGTGGCCGAGAAGATCCGCATCTCCGGCGGCGGGCGCTGCAACTTCACCAACCGCGACGCCGCGCCAGCGCATTTCAGCTCCGCCAACCCCGACTTCTGCCGCTCGGCGCTGGCGCGCTACACGCCGCGGCACTTCATCGCGCTGGTGCAGCGCCACGGCATCGGCTGGCACGAGAAGCACAAGGGCCAGCTGTTCTGCGACGACTCGAGCGAGCGCATCATCGCGATGCTGCTGCACGAGTGCGAGCGCGGCGACGTGCAGCGCTGGCAGCCGTGCCGCGTGCACGCGGTACGCGCCGGCGCGCGCGGCTTCGAGCTCGACACCGAGCGCGGTGCGGTCGCCGCGCCGCGGCTGGTGGTGGCCACCGGTGGCCTGTCGATCCCGAAGATCGGCGCCAGCGACTTCGGCTACCGCCTGGCGCGGCAGTTCGGCCACGCGGTGATCGAGCCGCGGCCGGCGCTGGTGCCGCTGACCTTCGACGCTGCAACGTGGGCGCCGTATGGCGCGCTGAGCGGCCTGTCGCTGCCGGTGACGCTCGCGGTCGATGCGGCAGCGCCCGAGCGGCGCGTGCGCTTCGACGAAGACCTGCTGTTCACGCACCGCGGGCTCAGCGGGCCCGCGATGCTGCAGGTGTCGACCTTCTGGCGCCCCGGCGAGGCGCTGCGCATCGACCTGGCACCGGGCCGCGACCTGGCCGACACGCTGCGCGCCGCCAAGCGCACGCAGCCGCGGCGCGCGCTGGCCGGCGTGCTGGCCGAGCACCTGCCGCGCCGGCTGGCCGAGACCTGGCTCGCGCTGCAAGGCCCCGCAGCCGCCGCGCCGGGCGGGCGCGCCGATGCAGCGCCCAACCTGGCCGCGCTGCGCGACCGCGACCTCGCCGCACTTGCGTCGGGCCTGCACGGCTGGGCGCCGGCACCCAGCGGCAGCGAAGGCTGGCGCAAGGCCGAGGTCACCGCGGGTGGCGTCGACACGCGCGAGCTGCATTCGCGATCGATGGCCAGCCGCCGCGTGCCGGGGCTGCACTTCATCGGCGAGGTGGTCGACGTGACCGGCTGGCTCGGCGGCTACAACTTCCAGTGGGCCTGGGCCAGCGCGGCGGCGTGCGCGCAGGCGCTGCGTTGACCGGTGGGGCCAAGAGAGGATGCAGACGACCGGGATGAGGCACATCTCCGACTGTGCGGCCTGGCGAACGAACGGGGCCTCCCTGTCCCGAGGCCTGCAGCGGGCGCAACCCGCTGCAGGCAGCCCCCCGTTGCCATGCTGGGTGAGGCCGCACGGCCTTCCGGACCCTACTCGTTGACGGAAGGGACCTCTTCGGTGGAGAAGTCCGCGGGCAGGACGATCTCCAGCAACTCGACGTCCTCGCTGTGCCCAAGTTCGCGGTGGCGGATACTTGGCGGTTGGTGCACGCACGATCCGGCCTCGAGCCTGACCAGGCCTTGCCCTTCGTACTCGAACTCGATCCAGCCCTTGAGCACGTAGACGAACTGGAACTCGGTGCGGTGCAGGTGAGGTTGACTCGAGAACTCCTTGCCCGCCGCGGCTCGGATCACGTGTGCAACGACGCGGCCATGCGTTGCGTCCTTGATTCCGAGGTCGCGGTACTCGAAGAACGAGCGCAACCCGCGCTCGAAGCGCGCATCCTTGGCGTGCGACGCTGCAAATCTTGTGGTGCTCACGCGCGATCTCCTTGGTTCAACCAGCGATGGATTCGATCGCATGCCTCGCGGCTGCTGAGGGTCGAGGTGGTTCGATCCGTGGCATACGTACCGGCGCGGCGCGGGGTCGCAAGCGACCGTGCTGCATTGTCGTGCTGGCCCAGCGCGCTTCTCACAGCGATGCGCCGTGATCGTGACCCTTGCGATGCCATTGCAGATCGTTCATGCACAGGCCGTGCGCCAGTGCGATGAGCCTGGTTCCCGGGTGCGGAATGCGCTCCCCGAGCGCCCGTCGAATCCTCTCGCACCGCTTGGGCGTGCATTCGTCTTGCGATCGGAGGTCGGCAACGCGTTCCATGACTGCGCCGCGTCGGCGTCGCTCGCGCCAGCAGAGCGCCCGCGCTGCGGACACGCGATCACGCCGGTCCGCGCGCGCCGCCACCACCGCTGCCAGCCTTGGCTGGCGCGTGGTGCACCCGGTTCGCCCCTTCTCGCTTGGCCGCGCGCAGCGCGGCACCGGCGTGCTTGAGCAGACCCGGCACGTCGTGCGCATCGAGCGGATAGGTGGCCACGCCGGCGCACGCGGTGATGCGAACCTCGCCCTCGCGCAGCGACACCGGCGCGCCCACCGCGTCGAGCAGCTTGCGCGCCACGGCCTCGGCGTGGCGTGCGTCGGGCAACTCGTGCGCCAGCACCGCGAACTCGTCGGCGTCGAGCCGCGCCACCACTTCACTGGCGCGCAGCGCCTTCTTCATGCGCTGGCCCAGTTCGCGCAACAGCGCGTCGCCGGCGGCGCGGCCAAGGCCGTCGTTGATGCGATGGAAGCGATCGAGGTTGAACACCAGCAGTGCGAAGCTGCGCTCGTAGCGCTTGGCCAGCTCCACCGCCTGGCCCAGCAGCTGCAGCAGCGCCGCGCGGTTGGGCAGGCCGGTGAGTTCGTCGTGCGTCGACAGGTATTGCAGCCGCTGCGCCGCCTGCCTGTGCAGCGTGAGGTCGCGCACGGTGCCGCGGTAGCCTGCAAAGCGGCCGTCGAGGTCGTGCACCGCGTCGGCGTTCAGGCTCAGGTGCAGCCGCTCGCCTTTGTCCTCGCGCCACACGCACTCGAAGTCGCGCAGCGGTTCGTGCCGCTCGAGCGCAGTGCGCAGTTCGTCCCAGTCGCGGCTGCCCGGCACCAGGCCGGCCACCTCCCACGGCCGCCGGCCGAGCAGCAGCGGTGCCACCGTGGCCCCGGAGCGACCGACGCCGCGCCCCTCGACGCGCTGGAAGCGAAGCTGCGCGTCGAGCTCCCACAGCCAGTCGGACGACAGCTGCGTCAGGCTGCGCAGCCGCTGCTCGCTGTCGCTCAACTGCTGCTGCGCCTGCGCGCGCAACAGGAACTGCGCCACCTCGCCGCCCAGCAGCGGCAGGCCGGCCAGCAGCGCGGCGTCTTCGGCGGTGACGGCGGTGCTGCACAGCTCGATCACGCCCAGCACCTGCTCACCCACCGCCACCGGCAGCGCGAGCGCACAGCGCAAGCCCGCGCGCAGCGCGATCGGCACGCGGCGGTAGGTGTCGTCGCTCGACACGTCGGCCACCCACACCGGCGCGGCACCGAGCCAGGCCGCGCCGACCAGGCCGGCCGCGTGCAGGATCGGGCGGCGGGCTTGCGTGTAGCCGAGGTACTCGGCGATGCCCGGCGTGTCGACGCCCCAGGCGCCGAGGCAGACCAGGCGGTCGGCCGCCTCGGGGTCGCGCGACCAGAGTGCGCCGCAAGCCCAGTCCATCGGCTCGGCGAACGCGCCGACGATGCGCGGCGCCGCCTGCTCCGCGGTGGCCGGCGCCGCGAGCACGGCCGACAAGCGCTGGTGAATGCGCAGCAGCAACTCCAGCCCGGCAGCCGGCTCGGGTTGCGGACCTTGGGTGTTCATTCGATCGTCGCGCCGCACATGCGTGGGCGATTCTGGCAGCCGACATCATCGGACCCGCCACGGGGTGCCCGGCGAGCGTGCACACTCCACACCGGCCGAGAAAGGAACCCAGCCGCCGTATGAAACGCCGTGCTTTCGCCCGCCACGCCGTGGCCCTTGCTGTCGGCGCGCCAGCCGTGCTGCGGGCCGCCGGCCCGGCGTCGTCGCCTTCGGTGTCGTCGTCGGCTTCGTCGTCGACTTTGTCGCCAGCATCATCGCGGTCGGCATCGTCGTCGGCTTCGTCGCCAGCAGGGTCGACCGCACAACCGCCCAACACGGCGCCTGCTGGCCCCGGTGCCACGGCCGTCACCGCACCCGCGACGCCGTCGTCGTTGAAGCTGCTGGGCAGCCCGCAGCCGTTCGACTACGCGTGGCTCAAGGGACAGGCGCGCGCGCTGGCACAGCGGCCGTTCCAGCCCGCCACGACGAAGCTGCCGGCCGCAGTGGCCGCGCTCGACTACGACCGCCACCAGGCGATCCGCTATCGCGCCGATCACGCGCTGTGGGCCGAGGGCGGCACGCGCTTTCGCGTCAAGTTCTTCCACCTCGGCATGTACTCGGAGCAGGCGGTGCGCATGCACGAGGTGGCCGCCGGCCAGGCGCAGCAGATCGCCTACGACCCGGCGATGTTCGACTACGGCACGAGTGGCCTGCGCGCCGAGGTGATGCCGAAAGACCTCGGCTTCGCCGGCTTCCGGCTCAACTACCACACCGACTGGCAGCACGACGTGGCGGCGTTTCTCGGCGCGAGTTACTTCCGCGCGGTGGGCGCCGAGCGGCAGTACGGCCTGTCGGCGCGCGGGCTGGCGATCAACTCCGGCGGCGATGAGGAGTTTCCGCGCTTCACCGACTTCTGGTTCGTCAAGCCGGCCACCGACGCCGCCGTGTTCACCGTCTACGCGCTGCTGGATTCGCCCAGCGTGGCCGGCGCCTACCGCTTCGACATCCATCCGGCCGAGCGGCTGGTGATGGACGTCGACGCCGCGCTGTACCCGCGCCGCGAGATCGAGCGCATCGGCATCGCGCCGCTGACCAGCATGTACCAGCACGGCGAGAACGACCGCCGCATGGCCAACGACTGGCGGCCCGAGATCCACGACTCCGACGGCCTGGCGATGCACAGCGGCGCCGGCGAGTGGCTGTGGCGTCCGCTGGTGAACCCGGCCGCTGTGCGCTTCAGCGCCTTCGCCGACGACAGCCCGCGCGGCTTCGGCCTGCTGCAGCGCGACCGCGACTTCGACCACTACCAGGACGACGGCGCGTTCTACGAGCGCCGGCCGAGCCTGTGGGTCGAACCCAAGGGCGGCTGGGGCAAGGGCACGGTGCAACTGGTGGAGCTGCCCACCGACGACGAGACCAACGACAACATCGTCGCGTTCTGGACACCCGAGACCAAGCCGCGCGCCGGCGAGGAGCGACTGTTTGCCTACCGGCTGACCTGGGGCGCGCAGCCGCCGGTGCGCTCGCCGGCCGCACGCGTGGTGGCCACACGCTCCGGCATCGGCGGCGTCGTCGGCCAGCAGCGCCGCTATGTGTCGTGGCGCTTCGCGGTCGACTTCGCCGGCGGCGACCTCGCGCTGGCCGGCGACGAATCGAAGATGGCGGCCATCGTCACGCCCTCGCGCGGCAAGGTCGAGCTGGTGTCGGCACGGCCGCTGCAAGCGATCAACGGCTACCGCGCAATGTTCGACCTGCGCCTGCCCGACGAAACCATGCCAGCGCCGGTCGAGCTGCGCCTGTACCTGGCCTACCAACGCCAACCGATGACCGAGACCTGGGTCTACCAGTTCACGCCACCGATCAAGCCCTGATGCCACGATGAACGCACCCCCACCCGACTTGCCAGCGCCCGACACGCCACCACCGTACGTGCCGCCGAAAGTCTGGCAGGGCAACCGCGCCAACGGCGGCCGTTTCGCGAACATCAACCGGCCGACCGCCGGCGCCACGCACGAGCGCGAGTTGCCGCAGGGTCGCCACCCGCTGCAGCTGTACTCGCTGGCTACGCCCAACGGCGTCAAGGTCACCGTGATGCTCGAGGAGCTGCTCGCACTCGGCCATGCCGGCGCCGAGTACGACGCCTGGCCGGTGCGCATCAACGACGGCGAGCAATTCGGCAGCGGCTTCGTCGCGGTGAACCCAAACTCCAAGATCCCGGCGCTGCTCGACCGCAGCACCACGCCCGCGGTGCGGGTGTTCGAATCGGGCGCGATCCTGTTGTACCTGGCCGAGAAGTTCGGCGGCGCGCTGCTGCCGCCGCAGGGTGATGCGCGGCGCGCCGAGTGCCTGTCGTGGCTGTTCTGGCAGATGGGCGCGGCGCCGTACCTCGGCGGCGGCTTCGGCCACTTCTATGTCTACGCGCCGCAGAAGATCGAGTACGCGATCGACCGCTACGCGATGGAAGTGAAGCGCCAGCTCGACGTGCTCGACCGCCGCCTGGCCACCAGCGCCTACCTCGCGGGCGACGACTACACGATCGCCGACATCGCGGTCTGGCCCTGGTACGGCGCACTCGCCAAGGGGCTGCTGTACGACGCCGGTGAGTTCCTCGCGGTGCACGAGTACCGCCACCTGCAGCGCTGGACCGACACGATCGCGCAGCGCCCGGCCGTGCAGCGCGGCCGCAGGGTCAACCGCACCTGGGGCCAGCCGGCGAGCCAGTTGCACGAGCGGCACGACGCGAGCGACTTCGACACCCGCACGCAGGACAAGCTCGCGGTGGGACGCTGAAGCCCACACGCCGGCCGCTGCACGAGAAGGAGACCATCCGATGCTGACGCTGTACGACTGCGCCACCGCCCCGAGCCCGCGCCGCGCGCGACTGCTGCTGGCCGAGAAAGGCATTGCGCACGAAACGGTCGAGATCAACCTGCGCGCCGGCGAGCAGCTCGGTGAGGCGTTCCGCAAGATCAACCCGCGCTGCACCGTGCCCGTGTTGCGCACCGAAGACGGCCTGCTGCTGACCGACAACGCCGGCATCGCGGCGTATCTCGAGGCGCGCCACCCGCAGCCGCCGCTGCTGGGCAGCACGCCGGCCGAGAAGGCCGAGATCGCGAGCTGGCACTGGCGCGTGGAGTTCGAAGGCCTGATGGCGATCGCCGAGGCGCTGCGCAACGGCTCGCCGGCAATGGCCAACCGCGCGCTACCGGGCCCGGTGGACTATGCGCAGATCCCCGAGCTGGCGCAGCGCGGGCTGGTACGCGTGCAGCAGTTCTTCGTCACGCTGGACGCGCAGCTGGCGCAGCGCCAGTTCGTGGCCGCCGAGCGCTTCAGCATCGCCGACATCGCGGCCGTCGTCGCGGTGGACTTCGCGCGCGTCGTCAAGATCAAGCCCGGCGAGCAGCACCCGCACCTGGTGCGCTGGCGCGCGGCGATGGCGCAGCGGCCGGCGATGGCGCTGTAGGCCCGCCGATCCGCGCCCCGATGCCTTCATTCGCCGCCCGGCACCGGCGACCGCCGCGCCCGCCGGCACGCCGCGACGTGCTCGCGCTCGCCATGGCGGCCGCGTGCGCGCTGTCGGGGTGTGCCGGCGAGCGGGTGAAGCTGCCGGTCGATGCGGCGCCGTCGGTTGCGGCGCCCACGGTCAAACCCGTTGCGGCGGTGGCCGCGACATCACCGGCGACAGCGGCCTCGGCCACGGCCGTCACACCCGCGGCCGCATCGACACCGGCTGCACCGCCGACCGCGACCGCCACCGCACCCGCACTCGCAGGCGCGACACCTTCGAGCGCAGACGACGCAGCCTTGCAGCAGCGCTTCGCCGCCTGGGTCGGCGCGTTCCGCATCCATGCCCGCGCGCAAGGCATCGACGACGCCACGCTGGCCAGCGCGTTCGAAGGCGTGCGCCTGCTGCCGCGCGTGCTCGAACTCGACCGCGCGCAGCCGGAGTTCACGCGCGCGCCGTGGGACTACCTTGAGACGCTGGTATCGCCGGCGCGCGTCGAGCGCGGGCAGCAGGTGCTGCTGCAGGTGCGGCGCGACGCCGACGCCGCCGCGGTGCGCTACGGCGTGCCGGCGGCCACGCTGGTGGCGGTGTGGGGCATCGAGAGCAAGTTCGGCGACAACTATGGCAGCACGCCGACGATCGATGCGCTGGCCACGCTGGCGTTCGACGGCCGGCGCGAGGCCTGGGCGCGCGGCCAGCTGCTGGCGGCGCTGAAGATCCTGCAGCGCGGCGACATCGCGCGCGCGCAGATGCTCGGCTCGTGGGCCGGCGCGATGGGGCAGACGCAGTTCCTGCCGTCGAGCTTCCTGGCCTACGCGGTCGACGCCGATGGCGACGGCCGGCGCGACATCTGGGGCAGCACGGCCGACGTGCTCGCCTCGACCGCCCACTTCCTGTCGAGCGTGGGCTGGCGGGCCGGCGAGACCTGGGGCACCGAGGTGCGGCTGCCGGCCGACTTCGATTTCGCCCGCGCCGATCCCGGCACACGCCAGTCGAGTGCACAGTGGGCTGCCGAGGGCGTGCGCGGCGCCACCGGCGCGGCGCTGCCCGAGCTGGCCGATGCGACGATCGTGCTGCCGGCCGGTGCGCGCGGGCCGGCATTCATCGTCGGCACGAACTTCCGCGCGCTGCTGCGCTACAACAACTCGACCGTCTACGCGCTGGCGGTGAACCTGCTCGCGCAGCGCATCGCCGGCGGCCCCGGGGTGCAGGCGCCATGGCCGCGCGAGCTGCAGCCGCTGGCGCGCAGCCAGGTGGCCGAGCTGCAGGCGGCGCTGAACGCGCGCGGCTTCGATGCCGGCAGCGCCGACGGCATGATGGGCCCGGCAACGCGCAGCGCGCTGCGGCGCTTCCAGCGCAGCCTCGCGCTGCCGGCCGACGGCTACCCCACGCTCGAACTGCTGCAGCGGCTGCTGGCGCCGTGAGGGGCGATGCGCCGGGCGGCGCTGCGGGCCCTGCGCGCGGCGCTCAGACGCCGGCCTTCTCCACCTCGCCGTAGGCGTGGTGCAGCCACAGCTTCAGGCGCTGGCGCTCCATGATGCCGAGCACCGGGCCGCCTGCCGCGGGTGCAGTGTTCTTGGCCGACCAGAAGCTGCTGTTGCGCGCGTCGATCTTCTGCACCAGCGGCCCGTGCAGCAGTCTGAGGTCGATCACCCGCGCGCCGAGCGCGGTGGCGCGCTCGAGCTGACCCGACTTCTCGAGCAGCGAGAAGTCGCTGCCGCGCAACTGGTTGCGCACGATCACGTAGTGCACGCGGTGGCCGAAGCGATCGAGCAGCTTGGCCAATAGATCGATCGAATCGCGGCCGCTGTCCATCACGTGCCAGTACTTCAGCGTGAAGCCCGAGAGGTTGCCCATGTCGAGCACGCCCGATTCATCCATCCACTTCACCAGCGGCTCGTGCGTCTGCGCGGCCAGGTCGACCAGCACGCGCACGCCGGCGCGCGCCAGTGCTGCCTCGACGATGCCGTCGAGCGCCTCGTACTGGTCGACCAGCGCCTCGGACGCATAGTCGGCGTAGAAGCGGCGCAGCGAGCCGTGCGAGCGGTCGGTGTCGAAGCCGACGAACGGCACGTCGTGGTCGATGAAGTACTGGGCGAGCACGCGCGAGACCATCGACTTGCCGACGCCGCCCTTCTCGCCGCCGATCAGGTGGATCACGGAGGCGGCGTTGTTCTCGAGCGTGGGGATGGTCATGGCGGCGGACCCTGACGGTGGGTGGGGCGGATTGTGCACCGGTGTAGCCTGGGGGCCCGCCACCGGTCGGCCACCGCCGGTCGCCACCACCTCTCGCCCACCACCATGCCGCTGCCCGCCCGCGAACACCTGACGATCGGCTTCGCACACGCGGTGTACCCGCTGGCCGAGCGCTTCGCGCTGCGCGGCACCGGCATCGCGCACCGGCAGGCGCGCAACACCGACGAACTGGCACGCCTGCTGCCGCAGTGCGACGTGCTGGTGGTCTCGATGCTGTGGCGCAACACGTTCGCGCAACAGGCCGGCCGGCTGCAGTTGATCCAGTCGATCAGCGCCGGCACCGACCAGTTCGACGCCGCGGTGCTGCGCGCGCACGGCATCCGCCTGGCCAGCGCGGCCGGCGTCAACGCGCAGGCGGTGGCCGAGCACGCGATGGCGCTGATGCTGGCGCTGGCGCGGCGCCTGCCCGAGGCGCGCGACCATCAGCGCGCGAAGCACTGGCGCGGCATGATCGGCGACATCGCCGCACGCGAAGACCAGCTCGCCGGCAAGACGCTGCTCATCGTCGGCCTGGGCCGCATCGGCACACGGCTGGCGCGGCTGGCCAAGGCCTTCGAAATGCGCGTGGTCGCGACCCGGCGCGACCCGTCGAGCGGCGGCGACGCCGCCGACGCGGTGCACGCGAACCACCGCCTGCTCGCGCTGCTGCCCGAGGCCGACATCGTCGCCCTCACCTGCCCGCTGACGCCCGACACCGAGCACCTGATCGACGCCGCCGCGCTGGCCGCGATGAAGCCGACCGCGCACCTGGTCAACGTGGCGCGCGGGCGCGTCGTCGACGAGCCGGCGCTGATCGCCGCGCTGCAGCAGCAGCGCATCGCCGCGGCCGCGCTCGACGTCACGCGCGAAGAGCCGCTGCCCGCCGCATCGCCGCTGTGGGCGATGCCGCAGGTGCTGATCACCCCGCACAGCGCCGGCGAGAGCCGCGGCTACGAAGACGCGGTGATCGACATCCTGCTCGACAACCTCGGGCGGCTGTGGCGTGGCGAGGCGGTGCTGCGCAACCAGATCGTGTGATCGACCCTGCGCGCCGCAGGCATCGGGCCTGCAATGTGCGTCGGGCCTGCCGCCTTGCGGTCGCTCACGAGCCGGGTGACACAGCCGTGCCGCCGCCCGCTTCGGCGTCGACCGCTTTCTGCACTGCGCGGTAGAACGCCTCGCGGGCATCGTTGGCGCGCGGGTCGGTCGCGCCGCCGCCCCAGTCGGCGTTGGAGGCGATCACCAGCTTGCGCTTGGGGTCGATGAACAGGCCCTGGCCGAAGATGCCGCGGCCGGCAAAGCTGCCGTCCTTGTACGTCCACCACTGGTAGCCGTAGCCGTAGAGCTCGCGGCTGGTGGCCACGTGCTCGCTGGTGGCCGCGGCAAGATACCCGTCGGGCACGATGCTCTGGCCGTTGACGCGCGCACCCTCGGCGATGAACAGGCCCAAGCGGGCGAAGTCGCGCGTGGCGGCCTGGATGCAGCAGCCGCTGATCTCGCGGCCGCTGCGGTTGAGCAACCACGTGGCCTGCTGCTCCATGCCGGCGGGCACCCAGATCTTCTCCGACAGGTACTGCGCCAGCGGCTTCTTCACCGCCTCGGCGAGCAGGATGCCCACCAGGTTGGTCTCGCCGGTGCTGTAGTGCCAGCGCGTGCCGGCGGGTACCTCGCGCGGCAGCCGGCGCAGGTAGCTCACCAATTGATCCACGCCCTCCTCGGGCTTGTGGTTGTTGAAGCGCGCGACGTCGGAGTTCGGGTCGGCATAGTCCTCGTTCCACTTGACGCCCGAGGTCATCGTCAGCAGCTGGCGCAGGCTGACGTCGTCGTACGCCGAGCCCTTCATCTGCACGAGGTAGTCGCTGACCTTGTCGTCGAGGCTGCGGATGAAGCCGTCCTTGAGCGCCGCGCCGACCAGCGTCGAGGTGACCGACTTGGCCACCGAGAAGCTCGTCCAGCGCCCGTGCGCGTCGAAGCCGAGGCCGTAGCGCTCGAGGCGCAGCTTGCCGTCTTGCACGATCACGATCGCCGCGCTGCGCTGCCCGGCCATGTAGGCATCGACATCGGCCAGCTTCAGCGGCGGCCCCGGCGGCAGCGGCCGCGGCGTGGCCCCGGCGGCGACCACGTGCGCCTTGGCCAGCACCGGCAGCCGGTCGAGCGCGCGGAACGCGGCGTCGCGCTGCGGCTCGGTCCAAAACAGCACGTCGCGGTTGGTGGGCAGCGTGGCGAGCAGGCCTCGCGTCTCCTTGTCGAGGCTGAACCAGCCGGCCACGCCGGCGGCCACCAGCACGGCCAGCACGCCGGCGGCGATGCGCGTCTTCTTCATCTCGTTACGCCTTGTCGGTCGTTGTCAACACCACCCGCCCCACCACCTTGCCGGCGCGCAGGTCGCCGAGCGCCGCGCTCACGTCGTCGAGTCCGCGGGTGCGGATCGGCACCTGCGGCAGCCCGCTGCGCTCGACCAGCGCGAGCAGCTCGGCCATGTCGTCGAGGCTGCCGACGTACGAGCCGCGCAAGGTCATCGCGCGCAGCGGCAGGAACGGTGTGGGCAGCGTGACCTCGCCGCCGAACAGGCCCACCACCACCACCGTGCCGCCCTTGACGATCGAGGCCACCGCCAGGTTCACGGTCTGGCTCGCGCCGACGAAATCGATCACCGCCCACGCACCGCCGCCGCAGGCCGCCTGGATCTGCTTCGCCGCATCGGGCGCGGCCGCGTCGATCGCGCGCGTGGCGCCGAGCGCCAGCGCGGCCTCGCGCTTGGCGGCATCGATGTCGGCCACGATCACCTCGGCGGCGCCCATCTTGCGCGCCAGCGCCACACCCATCAGGCCGACGCCGCCGGCGCCGATCAGCACCACCGGCTCGTCGCGCAGCGTGGCCTGCACCTTCTTCAGCGCCGAGAACGCGGTGACGCCCGAGCACGCCAGCGGCGCGGCATCGTGCGGCGCCAGCTTGCCGATGCCGAACAGGTGGCGCGCGTGCGGCACCAGCAGGTGCGTGGCATAGCCGCCCTGCGAGAACACGCCGAGGTTGCGCGGCGTCAGGCACAGGTTCTCGTCGCCGCGCCGGCACACCTTGCACACGCCGCAGCCGATCCACGGGTTCACCAGCCGCACGTCGCCCACCTTGACGCCGCCGGCGTCGGGGCCGAGCGCCACCACCTCGCCGACGTTCTCGTGGCCCATCGTCAGCGGCAGCTTGATGCCGCGCTGCACCAGGTCGAGCCGGTTGCCGCCGCCGGTTTCGTAGTAGCCGTCCCAGATGTGCAGGTCGGAGTGGCACACGCCCGAGGCCAGCACCTTCAGCAGCACCTGCGAGCCGGTGGGCACCGGCACCTCGGCCTCGACGAGCTGCAGCGGCGCGCCGCATCGACAGACCTGGTAGCTGCGCATCCTCATCGTCGTCTCCTCGGGTTCGCGGCCGCGGTGTCCGCCGCAGGGGCAGCGCTGGGCACCGGCCTCAGTGGATCTTCGCCGCCTCGGCCTCCATCTGCGTCACCAGCGCATCGAGCTGGTCGATCACCGCCTGGATCGTCGCGCGCTGCGTCAGGTCGACGCCGGCCTTGCGCAACTGGTTCATCGGCTGGTCGTTGCCGCCGCTGCCCAGCAGCGTGAGGTAGCGCTCGGTCGCGGCCTTGCGCGCCTCGGGCGTACCGCGGGTCATGGCGTTGAACAGCTGCGCCGACGACGCGAAGCAGGTGGCGTACTGGTAGACGTAGTACGGCGTGTTGAAGAAGTGCGGAATGCGCGCCCAGGTGTCGTCGTAGAACGCATCGAACGTCATCGCGTCGCCATAGTAGGCGAGCGCGGTGTCGCGGTAGAGCTTGCGCAGCACCTCGGTGGTGATCGGCTCGCCGCGCTCCACGCGGCGGTGCGCCTGCAGCTCGAAATCGGCGAACATCACCTGCGTGTAGTAGGTGCCGACGATCGAGTCGGCCGCGTGCTGCAGCAGCAGGAAGCGCTCTTTCGGGTCGCTGGTGCGGCGCAGCAGCTCCTCGAGCAGGAAGCGCTCGTTGGTGGTGGAGGCCACCTCGGCGACGAAGATGGTGTAGTCAGAGGTGGCGAACGGCTGGTGCTCGTACGACAGCACGGTGTGCATCGCATGGCCGGCCTCGTGCGCGAAGGTGAACACCGAGTCGAGCGTGTCGTTGTAGTTCAGCAGCTGGTACGGGCCCACGCCGTACACGCCGGCGCTGTAGGCGCCGCTGCGCTTGCCCGGGTTCTCGTAGACATCGATGCGCCCGCCCGACACGAAACGGCGATAGCGCGCCACGTAGTCGGGCCCCAGCGGCGCCACCGAGGCCAGCGCCAGTTCGCGCGCCGTTTCGTAGGGGTAGGTCTTGTCGCTCTTGTACAGCGGCAGCGAGCCGTCGTACGGGTGGTAGCTGTCCACGCCGAGCAGCTTCTTGCGCAGCCGCAGGTAGCGCTGCAGCGGCGCGGCGCCGGCGCGCGTGGCCTCGATCAGCGTCTCGACCACCGGGCGCGGCACGGCGTCGGCATCGAGCGCGGCGTCGAGCGTGGTTGCGAAGTTGCGCGCGCGCGCCATGAACCAGTCGCGCTGCAGCACCGAGTTGTACAGCGCGGCATAGGTGTGCGCGGTGGCGCCGTAGGTGCCCACGTGCGCGGCCGCGGCCTTGGCGCGGTCGGCCTGGTTGCGGTTGCCCTCGAGCACCGCGTAGTAGTTGCCCGGCGTCAGCGTCACGCTGCTGCCGTCGGCCAGCGTGACGGTGGGGAACTTGATGTCCGACGTGCTCAGCTCGGAGTACGCCTCGCGCGGCGTGCCGTTGAACTGGCCGGCCAGCGACAGCAGCCGCTCGCCCTTCTCGTCGAGCACGTGCGCGGCGCGGCGGTAGATCTCGAGGATGGGGAAGCGATAGGGCTGCAGCGCCGGCGTCTGCTCGAGCCAGCGCTGCATCGTGGCCTGCGGCACGGTCAGCACCTCGGGCGTGAACCACGCGGTGGCGGTGTCGAACTTCGAGAACAGCGCCACCACGCGCTGGAAGCGCCCGGCCACCGCCTGGTCGCGCGTGTCGACGTCGCGTTGCAGTTGCGGGTAGCGGTACAGCCGGTACTGCAGCTTGCCGATCTCGTCGAACGACTGGTAGGCCTTCAACACCACATCGGGGCCGTTGTTCAACGTGCCCTTGAGCGCGGCGAAGGCATCGATGCCGGCCTGCATCTCGCGCATGCCGGCTTCCCAGGCGTCCCAGTTCGGGTAGATGGGGCTGAAGTCCCAGCGGAACTCGGCCGGGATGTCGGCGCGGTTGCGCGGCGCCTTGGCCGCGGGGGTGGCCGCGGTGGCGGTCGAGAAGAACGTGGTGGCAGCCATCAGCGCCATGATCGAGCGGGCCGTGAGGGGATTCATGCGGCGATTGTCGCTTGAGCCGGTCCCTCCTTCAGGGTGTACGGACGCTCGACCCCGCCAACCTCCGCTCCGAGCCTTGAGAATGCCGGCAATGGCCCGCATGCCCAGCACGAGTATCGCCGGCACGGCATCGGCCGTGCCGGGCGGTGCCTCCAGGCCACAGCACGCCGGGCATGGCGAGCGTTCGCGCACCGGCTCGGGCGCCGCACCGACATCCGATACGGCCCGCGTGCCGCGTGGCGTGGCGTCGGTGCTCGACGCACGCTGGCCACACAGCCGGTGGCGCGACACGCTGCTGCGCCTGCGCTGGCCGGTCGCGGCGAGCGGCGCATGGTCGAGCTTCGGCCGAGGTCGCGAGCATCGGCCGATGGCGCTGGCCTTGCTGCTGTCGTTGCTGGTTCACGCGCTGCTGCTGAACTTGGATCTCGGTGGTCAGGGTCTCGGCCTGCCGGGTTTCACGTTCCCATGGGAGGAACGGCGGATCGAGGTGCCCGATCTGCGCGTGGTGCTGATGCCCGCGCCGGCTGCTCCTCGCGGGGCGCCGCCCGCTGCTCGAGCGCCCGTCACGACCGAAGTGCACGCCGCGCCCGCGCGGACGGAGACAAGCCCGACGCAGCGCGCGGCGGCCGATGTGCCGGCGTCGAAGCAGCCCGGACGCACCGATGCAGCCGAGCGCGCGCCTGCCACGGCGCCAGTCGAGGCACCGGTCGGCGCCGACGCGCAGCCGCCCCTGTCGCTGGAGGCGCTGGCACCCGACCCCACGGCAGCGGCGCCCGCACCAGTGGTACCCGGTGTACCGACCGGGCCATCGAAGTCGCCCGCGCCGGTCGAACCCCCAACGCCGACGCCGGTCGTCGCGCTGCCGCCTCGGCCCCTGCCCCCGGAGCATGTGGCGTCTGCACCTCGCGAAGACCGCGACGCCCAGTCCGCCGCCGCTCGCCAGGAAGCTGCGCGCTTCGATGCCGCGCGACAGGAGGCGGTGCACCTCGAGGCACAACGACAGGAAGCTGCTCGCATCGAGACGGCCCGACTGGACGCAGAGCGCTTGGCGGCCGAAAGGTTGGAGGCCGACCGGTTGGCGACCGAACGTCTGGAAGCTGAGCGCCGAGCGGCCGAGGAACGGGCGACGCTGGCGCAAATGGAAGCGCAGCGTCAAGAGGCCGCGCGTCAAGAGGCCGCGCGCCAGGAAGCGGCCCGCCTCGAAGCGACAATTGCCGAGGCGGCGCGGCTGGACGCCGAGCGCCGGGAAGCTGCCCGCCAAGAAGCTGCGCGCGTGGAAGCAGCCCGCGAGAACGCACAACGGGAAGCCGAACGGCAGCAGGCGATGCGCCAGGAAGCGGCACGCGTTGAGGCAGCACGCGTTGAGGCAGCACGCGTTGAGGCAGCACGCGTTGAGGCAGCACGCGTTGAGGCAGCGCGTGTCGAGGCAGCGCGTGTCGAGGCAGCGCGTGTCGAGGCTGCGCGTGTCGAGGCTGCGCGTGTCGAGGCTGCGCGTGTCGAGGCCGCACGTGCCGAGGCTGCGCGTGTCGAGGCTGCGCGTGTCGAGGCTGCGCGTGTCGAGGCCGCACGTGCCGAGGCTGCGCGTGTCGAGGCTGCGCGTGTCGAGGCCGCGCGTGTCGAGGCCGCACGTGTCGAGGCCGCACGTGTCGAGGCCGCACGTGTCGAGGCCGCACGTGTCGAGGCCGCACGTGTCGAGGCCGCGCGTGTCGAGGCCGCGCGTGTCGAGGCCGCGCGCCTGGAAGCGATTCGCCTGCAAGAGGCACGAGCCGAGGCCGCGCGTGTCGAAGCCGCACGTGTCGAAGCCGCACGTGTCGAAGCCGCACGTGTCGAAGCCGCACGTGTCGAGGCCGCACGCTTGGAGGCTGAGCGCCATGAAGCGGCTCACCGCGCGGCCGCGCAACTCGAGGCCCAGCGCGAGGAAGCGGCGCGCTTGGACGCGGCAAGACGGCAGGAGGCAGCCCGTGTCCAGGCCGAACAGCAGGCGGCGATCGACAGGCGCGAGGCCGCGCGGCGTGCGATCGGCCGTCAACTGGACGAAGAAGCCGAGCGACGCGACGCTGTCGCGAAGGCCGCGCGCGCCTCACCGACGCTGCCTCTGTCGTTGAGCACCGCTCGCCGTGCCCGCCTGTGGGGGCGCAGCGACCCCAACGCCGATCTCGTGGAGTACGCCGAGGCCTGGGCGCGCAAGATCCAGTTCAACACGCCGGTCGAGACGGTGCGCGCGATCACCAAGCGACCGCACACCACCCCCATGGTGACGGTCGCCGTTCGCAGCGATGGGTCGGTGGAATCGGTCACGTTCGTGGTGTCCAGTGGCGACGCCCAGATCGACGCGGCGATACGGCGCATCGTGGAGAGCCACGAGCACTACCAGGCGTTTCCTCCGGGGCTCGCACGCGTGTACGACGTCGTCGAGATCCGCCGTACCTGGAGCTTCGACGACGCGGTGCGGCTGTATTGAGCGCGGCGTATGCGCTCCGTTGTCGGCTGGTTGGCGCGCACCGAGCGCGCCCAGGTGGCGCCCACCACCACGGCGATCCGTGGCGTGGTCGTGGCACCACACGGTGCGACGGTCAGAGCCGATTCTTCGCCAGCCGGTCGGCGTCGAGCCCGTCGAGCGCCAACTCCATCAGCACCGAATCCTGCGTCAGCATCGGCACCGAGAACTGCAACAGCCGCATGCCCTCGATCTGGCTCAGCGGAATGTCGAGCAGGCAGGTGCTGCCGATCACCTCCTGCACGCGCGCGAGGTCACCGTCCTTCTCGCCGCTGCGCCGCACGAACACATAGCGCACGCGGCGCACCTTGCAGTCGGGTGTGCCGGTCACGGTGAGCGCGATGCGCAGCGCACCCGATGCGCCGTAGGGCTGGCGGCTGATCGCGCACGCCGTGCGCTGCGCGTTACACCACACAGGCGGCGGCTTGTCGAACGCCAACGGGTCGGAGAGCTCGACCCACTGCTGTGCGTGTACGGCGCCGGCGAGCAGCGCGACGAGCGAGACGGCCAAGTGACGGATCATGGTGCAAACCTCTACCGTTGGTGTGACGCGGCCCGCATCATCGCGCAGCCCGGCACCGCCCGTGCAACCGCCGGTGGCGGCGGCCGCCCGCAGACGCCGCCCGCCGACCTGGCCGCGGGGCCGTGCCGGCCTTGCCCTACGCGGGCACCGCCTGTGCCGCTGCGGCGCGCATCGCCGGCACCGGTTGCTCGGCGGCGGCCAGCACGCCGACCAGAGTGGCAGCCTTCTCCACCAGCACGCGCAGCGCTTCGTTCAGGTCGGCGCCATCGGTGGCCACGGCCACCTTCAGCGTCATCACGTCGCGGGCCGCGTAGGCATAGTCGGCGCGTTGCACGTCGAGGCCGCGGGCCGCGTACAGGCCCAGGATGCGGCACAGCAGGCCGCTGTCGCGCTCGACCAGGTACACCTGCTCGAGCGTGGCGGGCCGTGGTGCGAGGGTGTGTCGGTTCATGGTCTTCGATCCGTCGGGATGGCATGGTGCCGGCCGTGCAGCCGGCGGCGGCTGGGCGCGTAGATCGAAGGACGAACGGCGGTGGCGTTACGCGACATCGACCCGACTGACCGGGACGCGCGCGCGTGCCCGGTCAGCGGGGAATTCGAATGATCGCTTGCTGCGCGACGGGGCCGCTCATGACACGCAGTCTATCAGCGCCGGGCGCGACGCAGCAGGTCGTGCAGCAGCCCGACGAACGCCGCCGTCCAGGCCAGCAGCGCGATGCCCAGGAACACCGGCGGCAGGAAGCCGATGAACGGCAGCGCCATCGCCTGGATCATCTGGTCGGTGCTGGCAGCGTACATGCCCAGCGGGAACACCGCGCCCCAGTACAGCGGGTCGTAGCGCAGCGGGAAGCGGCGGTACACGTGGCGCCACACACCGAGGATCAGCAGCATCGGAATCCACCACGTGCCGGTGGCCCAGTAGAACACCGTGAAGCCCTTGATGAACGGCAGCATCGAGGTCAGGAACGGCGCGTGCGGCGAGTTGACGATCAGCAGCGAGCCGGCCAGCGTGGAGATCGCCATCGCGCCCATGTTGATCCAGTACGGCGGCGAGAGGTCGCCCGGGGCGAGCGGGAAGAACGTGTAGCGGAAGAAGATCAACGACATCATCCAGATGTAGAGCATGCCGCCCCACAACCACATCGACAGCGCGAGGAAGTTCATCTCCAGCCGGCCCGGCTGGCCCAGGTGCGGTGCCAGCGCCGCGCTGAGCACCGCGATCGATTGCGTCGCCACGATCGCCAGCAGCCACGCCCCGCTGATGCCCTTGTCGAGCGTCGGCTTGTGCGCCTTGACCGTCAGGCCGGCGAAGACGGTGTAGGTCAGGCCGATCCACAGCACGATCGCCAGGCCCCACAGCAGCGTGCCGACGCCGTCGTCGCCCGCCAGCATCACGAACTGGCTGCCCAGCACGCCGGTGGCGGCCACGGTGGTGAAGAAGCCCGGGCCGCGCAGGTGGTCGATCATGTCGCCGAAGAAGCGCTGCGGGTGGCGCGCCGCACGCGCCAGCGTCAGCAGCCACAGCACCGCGTAGACCACCACATTGAGCTGGAACAGCGCCTGCGCGAGCCGCGGCAGGCCGAGCTTGTGGCACGCGAGCGAGACGATGCCGGTGGCCATCACCATGCCGAAGTACGCCGGCGACATGCCGGCCAGGCCGGCCAGCGCGAAGCCGCCCGCGCCGGCGGGTTCGGCCGGCGTCGACGGTTGCGGGGGGTCGGGGGCGGTGCTCATCGGGTGCGGTGCGCGCATGCTGCCAGAAACGCGGCGCAGCCCGTGCCGCAATGACCGCCGCTTGCGATCGGGCAAGGCTCGGCAGCGCGCTGTCGCGCGGCGCCCGTCGCGCTACGACCCGCCTGCCGCCAGGTTGGCGCGCAGCTTGCCCAGCAGGCGCACGACGGTGCGGATCTCGCCGTCGCTGAGTGCGGCAGTCCAGGCCTCGACGCTGGAGAAATCCGCTGCGTTGCGCCGCCGCCAGAAGCGGTGGTGGTGCGCGGTGAGCTGCAGGCGGCGCGCGCGCCGATCGGCCGCGTCGATGGTGATCTCGATGAAGCCCTTGCGCTCGAGCACCAGCGCGATCTGCTTCGCGTTCTGGTGCGTCATGCCCAGCGCGCGGGCCACGACGGACAGCGTCGGCGCCTGCGGCTGCGCCTCGATCATCTGCAGCATCGCCGCCTGCTGGCTCGTCACGCCGCTCGGCGACAGCTCGCGATCGAGCCGGTTGCGCAGTTGCGTCGAGGTAGCGAACAGCAGGCGGAACAGGCGCACGCGATCGGCCTGACGCTCGGGCAGCGCATCGAGGCCGAGATCGAGCCAGGGCTTGGGGGTTGACATATTCAATATATTACCTTTGAATCGGCGCGCCACGACGAAGTCGTCGGAGATCGCGATGATCGCCCTGCTGCCGAACTGCGCCTTCCTCTCCGAGACCTCGCGCATGCTGCACATCGCGCAGGCGCTGCAGGCGCAAGGCGAGGCGGTGTGCATGGCCACGCACGGCGGCGCCTACACCAGCGTGCTCGACCGCGCCGGCATGCCCTACACGCTGCTGCCGCCGCTGATGGACCGCGCCCGCAGCGAGCGCTACCTGAAAGACCTGGTGCAGATCGGCCGGCCCGGCGTGCAACTGCAGCCGCCAGACGAGGTGCGAAGCAGCGTGCAGTCCGAGCTCGCCTTCCTGCGCGAGCAAGGCGCGCGCATGGCGGTGACCGGCTTCACCCTCACCACCTACCTGTCGACGCGCGTGGTGGGAATCCCGCTGGCGGCATCGCACGGCGGATCGTACGTGCCGCCGGTGTTCGAGCGCGGCCTGGCGCCCGTGCCCACCGCGATGCCGATGCCGGGCGTCGAATGGCTGCCGGCGTGGCTCAAGCGCAAGCTGGCCAACAGCGGCCCGAGCCGCCTGCGCGGGCCGGTGCGGTTTCTGAACCGGGTAGCGGCCGAGCTCGGCGTCGAGCCGGTGCCCACGCTGGCGGCGTTGATGCTGGCCGACCTCACACTGATCACCGACGTGCCCGAGGTGCTCGGCGTGCCGCGCGCCGAACTCGAAGCCTGGCGACCGCGGCCGGCCACGGCGTACCGGCCGTCGACGCGCCTGGCCTACGTGGGCCCGCTGGTCGCGCGGCTCGATCTGCCGCTGCCGCCGGCGGTGGCCGCGTTCCTCGATGGCAGCCGGCCCACCGCCTACGTGGTGCTGTCGTCGAGCACGCCCGAGCTGCTGCGCGCGGTGACGGCGCGCGTGCGCGCGGCCGGCCCGCGCGTCATCGTGGGCGCGACCGTGCACGACTTCGGGCCGGTCGGCGACGCCGATACGGTGGTGGCGGGCATCCTGCCGAGCCACCTGGTCATGCCGCGCGTCGATCTGGCCGTCACGATGGGTGGCCAGGGCACGGTGCAGACCTGCATGTTGAGCGGCACGCCGGTGGTCGGCATTCCGCTGCATCCCGAGCAGGAGCTCAACGTCGACCTCGCGGCACGTCAAGGCATGGCGCTGGCCATTGCGCCGCGCCATGCCGCCACCGAGCGCATGACACAAGCGGTGCAGCGCCTGCTGTCCGAGCCGGGTTTCCGCGCGCAGGCGCAGCGCGTGAAGGGGTTGTACGCCGGCACCGACGGCGCGCAAGAAGCGGCGCGGCGCATCCGGCAGCACCTGCAGGCGCACGAGAGCGCCACGGCGCCGGGCAGTCAGCCGCTGTGGCGCGCCGCCGCGTAGCGCGCGAAGGTGCCATGATCCGGCCCGTTCCCGAGGGCTGGAGCAATCACCTTGGCACGCACCACCGGACGCAGCGCGTTCGTGCAACTCCTGGCCGACGAGGGTGTCACGCACCTGTTCGGCAACCCCGGCACCACCGAGCTGCCGATCATGGAGGTGGTGCCCGACTTTCCGCAGCTGAGGTTCGTGCTCGGCCTGCACGAGGCCGTGGTGATGGCCATGGCCGACGGCTTCTGCCGCGCGTCGCACCGCCTGGCGGCCGCCAACGTGCACGTGATGCCGGGCCTCGGCAACGCCATGGGCGCGCTCTACAACGCCAAGTTCTCGGGCTCGCCGGTAATCCTCACCGCCGGGCAGCAGGAGCAGGGCCACGGCCTGCTCGAGCCACTGCTGTACGAACCGCTGCTGCCGGTGGCGCAGCCGCTGGTGAAGTGGGCGGTGGAGGTCACGCGCGGCGCCGACCTGCCGCGCATCGTGCACCGCGCGGCCAAGATCGCGCTGACGCCGCCCACCGGGCCGGTGTTCATCAGCCTGCCGGGCGACGTGCTCGACGAAACGCTCGAGCTCGACCTGGGCCACCCGGTGCGCGTCGATGCGGCCACGCGACCCAGCGACGAGACACTGGCGCGGCTGGCGCAGGCGCTGCGCAGCGCCAAGCGACCGGCGATCCTCGCCGGCCAGGAACTGGCGCGGCACGATGCCTTCGCCGAGGCCGCCGAGCTGGCCGAGCGGCTCGGCGCCGCGGTGTTCGGCGAGCCCGTTCCCTACTCGGCCACCTTCCCCACCGAACACCCGGCCTACATGGGCGCGCTGACGCGCCAGCAGCCACAGGTGCGCGCGGCGCTCGAACCGCACGACCTGCTGCTGTGCCTGGGTGCCGACCTGCTGCGCATGTCGGTGTACAGCCCCGTCGACCCGCTGCCTGCCCGCATGCCGGTGATCCACGTCTCCGAACGCGCGCACGAGCTGGGCAAGAACTACGCCACCGAGCTGGCGGCGAATGCCAACGTCAAGCAGACGCTGAAGGCGTTGCTGCCGCTGCTGCAAGACCTGCCGCGCGAGAACGCGCGGCTCGTCGAACTGCACAAGAGCAACTGGAGCGCGCAACGCGACCGGCTGCGCGAGCAGACGCTGCGTGCGATCGACACCACACCGATCGACCCCGCACTGCTGGCGTTGCGCTTCACCGAAGCGCTGCCGCGCGATGCGGTGGTGGTCGACGAAGGCATGGTCAGCACCACCAGCCTGCCGAAGTTGCTGGCACTGCGCGACACGCGTGCGTACTACGGCCTGGCCAGCGGCGGCCTCGGCTTCGCGCTGCCCGGCGCGGTCGGCATCGGCCTCGCGATGCCAGGCCGGCCGGTGGCGGCGATCGTCGGCGACGGCAGCGCGATGTATGGCATCCAGGCACTGTGGACCGCGGCGCACGAACAGCTGCCGATCACCTACGTCATCGCCAACAACCGCGGCTATCGCATCATCAAGGAGCGGCTGCTGTCGTTTCGCGGTACTGACCGCTTCACCGGCATGGACATCCGCGAACCCGACCTCGACTTCGTCGCACTGGCCAGGTCGTTCGGGTTGCAGGCGTCGCGCATCACCGAAGCGCGGGACCTCGCACCGGCCCTGCGCGACGCGTTCACCGCCGGCAAGCCGAACCTGGTCGACGTGCGGGTGGCCGACGGGTTCGGCGGTTAGTGCCCCCTCAGATTGGGGCCTGCCCCGGCCGCACATTGCCGTCAGACTCTGGTCAGGTATCCATCCGGCGTCGCTCGGGCCGGCTGGCATCGCACTCGACCAGCAACGGAGCCGGTATGGCAGGCACGCAACGACATCCAGTCACGATGGACCCAGCATCGAACCCTGCGCGCAGCAGTGGGGAGCCACGCCGCACCGTGCTTCGGCGCGCGGCGGATTACATCTATGACAAGCTGCGCTGGCGCCTGGGCTTGCGCATCTACGGCATCTATGCACGGCCATTGCAGGCCGGTAGCGCATCGGCCCCGATCCTGCCGGGGTTCACATCGCGCCGATTCGAGTCGGCCGATGCCGAGGCCCTGCTGTCGTGCCGCGGCCGGCTCGAGGAACAACTGGGCGAGGCTTTCGTGCGCGCCGCGCTGGCCAAGGGCGATGCCTGCGAGGCCATTCTGTGCGACGGCGAGATCGTGTCGTTCTCTTGGCACGCGTTCACGCCCACCCACGAGAGCGAAGGCGTCTACGTCGACTTTCCCAAGGGCATGCGCTATGGCTACCACGCCCACACGCTGCCCGAGTACCGCGGCCGGCACTGGCCACGGCTGATGACGGCCGTGCGCGACCACTATTCGAGGACGCGCGGCGCGACCCAGACCTTCGCCGCCATCGCGGTCATCAACCGGTCATCGATCCGCTCGAGCGTCGGGGCGGGCAACCGCCGCGTCGGCTTTGCGGGCTACCTGCGTCGCGGCCGGCTGTTCATACCGTTTCGTTCCCCCGGCGCACGCCGCCTGGGCATCCGCTTCTTCCTGCCCGACGCGCCAACCACCTGACGCCGCCGCGGCGCGGCCACCGGCCCGGCGGGCCGCCCGCGCTGTCGAATCGCGCGCTCCTCGTTCGTCGTCCCTATAGTCGCCCGCGAAGCGGCGGGATCGTCCGCCGCACGGCGACCGCGGAAGGAGAACCCCATGCGATTCCTGTCGATGGTGCGCGTCGAGGAGACCGGCCAGGTACCCAGCGAGCAGCTGATGCGCGACATGAGCCAGCTGATCGAGGAGATGACCCGCAGCGGCCAGCTGGTGAGCACCGCCGGCCTGCGCCCCAGTTCGGAAGGCGTGCGTGTGCGGCTGCGCGGCGGCACGATCGCGGTGCACGACGGCCCGTTCACCGAGACCAAGGAGGTGATCGGCGGCTACGCGATCCTCGAGGCGAAGTCGAAGGACGAAGCGATCGAGTTGACACGCCGCTTCCTGAGGGTGCATGGCACCGAGTGGAACATCGAATGCGAAGTGCGGCAGCTCGACGGGCCGGAGTTCGGCTGCCGGCCTTGACCACCCCGCGGAGACCTGCGATGACACACCCGAACACCATCTGCCTGTGGTACGACGGCACCGCGCTCGACGCGGCGCGCTTCTATGCCGAGACGTTCCCGAACAGCGCGGTCGGCGCGATCATGCGCGCGCCGGGCGACTACCCCGACGGCAAGGCCGGCGGCGTGCTGACGGTGGAGTTCACCGTCATCGGCATCCCCTGCGTCGGCCTCAACGGCGGCCCGATGTTCAAGCACAGCGAGGCGTTCTCGTTCCAGGTGGCCACCGACGACCAGGCCGAGACCGACCGCCTGTGGAACGCGATCATCGACAACGGCGGCCAGGCCAGCGCCTGCGGCTGGTGCAAGGACAAGTGGGGCCTGTCGTGGCAGATCACGCCGCGCGCCCTCACTGCCGCGATCACCGACCCCGACCGCGCCGCGGCCCGGCGCGTCTTCGAGGCGATGATGCAGATGGGCAAGATCGACATCGCGGCGATCGAGGCGGCGCGGCGCGGGTGAGTCCTTTTTGCGCCGCGGCGTCGCCCGAGCGCAGCTTCGGATCTCGCCGCAAACCGATGGCTTCAACGGCATCGGTTGCTTCACGCTGCATACGCCCGCGCGACTCTCTGCTAGCGTTGCCCGGTGGAGTCGTGGAACCTGGCCATCCTCGTCGGCGCGACGTTGCTGCTGGTCAGCATCGTCGCCAGCCACATCTCGACGCGGCTGGGCGCGCCGCTGCTGATGGTGTTCCTCGTGCTGGGCATGCTCGCCGGCGAGGACGGCCCCGGCGGCATCCACTTCGATGACTTCAATGTCTCGTACGTGGTGGGCACGATCGCGCTGGCGGTCATCATCTTCGACGGCGGCATGCGCACGCGGCGCGAGAGCTTCCGCGTCGCGCTCTGGCCGTCGGCGAGCCTGGCGACCTTCGGAGTGCTGCTCACCGCCGGGCTGACCGGTGCCTTCGCTGCCTGGCTGCTGCACCTGCAATGGCTGCAGGGCCTGCTGATCGGCGCCATCGTCGGCTCGACCGATGCCGCGGCGGTGTTCGCGCTGCTGCGCAACGCCGGCGTGCGGCTGAAGGAACGCGTCGCCGCCACGCTGGAGATCGAGTCGGCCAGCAACGACCCGATGGCGATCTTCCTGACCGTGGCGCTGCTCGAACTGCTGCGCGCCGGGCGCACCACGCTCGACGCTTCGATGCTGCTGGCCTTCGTGCAGCAGTTCGGCATCGGCGCGGTGTTCGGGCTCGCCGGTGGCTGGCTGCTGGTGCGGCTGATCAACCGGCTGTCGATCGCGAGCGGGCTCTACCCGTTGCTGGCGGTCGCGGGCGGTTTGTCGATCTTCGCGTTCACGGCACATGTCGGCGGCAGCGGCTATCTCGCCGTGTTTCTGGCCGGCCTCGTGCTCGGCAACTCGCGCATGCAGGCCGCGCAGAACATCCTGCGCGTGCACGACGGACTGGCGTGGCTGAGCCAGATCGTCATGTTCCTGCTGCTCGGGCTGCTGCTGACGCCGAGCCAGCTGCTCGATGTGGCGGCGCCGGCGCTCGGCATCGCGGCGTTCCTGATCCTGGTCTCACGTCCGGTGGCGGTGCTCGTCGGCCTGCTGCCGTTCCGGTTGCCGTGGCGCGAGCAGCTGTTCATCAGCTGGGTCGGGTTGCGCGGCGCGGTGCCGGTGGTGCTGGCGCTGTTCCCGCTGATGTACGGTGCCGAGCACGCGCGCCTGTACTTCAACGTGGCGTTCTTCATCGTGCTGGTCTCGTTGCTGCTGCAAGGCTGGACGCTGGCGCCGGTTGCGCGCCGGCTGCGGCTGGAGGTGCCGCCCACCACCGAGCCGCTGCAGCGCATGGCGCTCGACCTGCCGGGGCAAGCGTCGGAGCACGAGATCCTGTGCTACGAGGTGGGTCCGGGCAGCGTGATCGCCGGCCGCGACCTCGCCGACCTCGACCGCTTCGACGACCTGCGGCGAGTCGCGGTGATGCGCGACGGCGCACCGCTCGCGCCCCGCGCCGGCGGGCCGTTTCGCGCCGGCGACTACGTCTACCTGCTGGCGTCACCGAAGAGCCTGCCGCGCCTGAGCCGGCTGTTCGATCCGCACGTCGAGCCCGATCGCCTCGGGGCGCAGCGCTACTTCGGCGACTTCGTGCTCAACGGCGAAGCCGTGCTCGGCGAACTCGCAGCCGTTTACGGCTTCGAGGTTCCGCCCGGCACCGGTGACAAGACCCTGGCCCAGTTGCTCGATGACGAGTTCCGTGGCCGCGTGGTCGTGGGCGACCGGCTGCCGCTGGGGAGCGCCGAACTCGTGGTGCGCGAGATCGACGCCGACCGCGTCACCCGGGTCGGCCTGCGCGTGCGCTGAACCGGCGCACGAGGCTGCGGCCCGTGCGCGGCGCCAGCCGCTCGCTCACCACGGCCACCGACAATGCGTCGATGCCCCTGCTCTCCCTCACCGACGCCCACCTCGCCTACGGCCACGTGGCGCTGCTCGACGGCACCGGATTCGCGCTCGAAGCCGGCGAGCGCGTCGCGCTGATCGGCCGCAACGGCAGCGGCAAGTCGTCGCTGCTGAAGGTGCTGGCCGGCCTCGAGCCGCCCGACGACGGCCTGCTGCAGGTGCAGACCGGCACGCGCCGCACCTACGTGGCGCAGGAGCCCGCGTTCGCGCCCGGCGTCACCGTGTTCGCTGCGGTGGCCGAAGGCGTGGCCGCCGCACGCGCACTGCGCGCACGCTACGAGGCGCATGCACCCGGCGACGACCTCGATGCGTTGCAGACGCAGATCGAAGCACTGAACGGCTGGGCGTGGGAGCAGCGCGTGGCCGAGGCACTGCAACGGTTGCAGCTCGACGCCGATGCGCGTGTCGATGATCTCTCCGGCGGCACGAAGAAGCGCGTGGCGCTGGCGCAGGCGCTGGTCGCCGCACCCGACGTGCTGCTGCTCGACGAGCCGACCAACCACCTCGACATCGACGCCATCGAGTGGCTGCAGGGCCTGCTCACCGGCTGGCGCGGCGCGCTGGTGCTGGTGTCGCACGACCGCGCGTTCATCGACGCCGTGGCCACGCGCATCGTCGAGCTCGACCGCGGCCGGCTGCGCAGCTACCCGGGCAACTTCGCCGCGCTCAGCGCCGCGAAGGAGCGCGAACTGGAAAGCGAAGCGCAGGCCGCCGCGCGCGCCGACAAGCTGCTGGCGCAGGAGGAAGCGTGGATCCGCAGGGGCGTCGAGGCGCGGCGCACGCGCAGCGTCGGTCGCGTGGCACGGCTGCTCGAGCTGCGCGAGCAGCGCGCGCAACGGCGCGACACGCTAGGCCAGGTGCGCCTCGAGCTCGACGCCGGCCTGCCACCCGGCAAGATCGTGGCCGAGCTGAAAGACGTGTCGATGCGCTTCGGCCATGAGCGGCTGCTGATCGACCGCTTCTCGGCCACGCTGCTGCGCGGCGACAAGGTGGGCCTGATCGGCCCCAACGGCTGCGGCAAGACCACGCTGCTGAAGCTCATCCTCGGTGAGCTGCAGCCCACGAGTGGCAGCGTGCGCCGCGGCAGCAACCTCCAGGTCGCCCACTTCGACCAGATGCGCGCCGCGCTGAAGCTCGATGCGGCGCTGGCCGACACCATCAGCCCGGGCAGTGAGTGGGTCGAGATCGGCGGCAACCGCCGGCACGTGGTGAGCTACCTGGGCGACTTTCTGTTCGCGCCGGAGCGCGCGCACTCGCCGGTGCGCAGCCTGTCGGGCGGCGAGCGCAACCGCCTGCTGCTGGCGCGCCTGTTCGCGCTGCCGGCCAACGTGCTGGTGCTCGACGAACCCACCAACGACCTCGACATCGACACGCTCGACCTGCTCGAAGACCTGCTGCAGTCCTACGCCGGCACGGTGTTCCTCGTCAGCCACGACCGGCGCTTTCTCGACCAGGTGGTGACCAGCACGATCGCGTGGGAGGGTGACCCGGCATTCGGCGGCCGGCCCGGGTTGTGGCGCGAGTACGAAGGCGGCTACGAAGACTGGAAGCTGCAACGCGCGCGCGCGCAGGCACTCGCAGCGGCGCCGGCGGTTGCAGCGGTGGCCGCCGCCCCGCGGCGCCCGCCGGGCGCCGCGGCGGCACCCGTGGCGCCGGCCGCAGCACCGGCCCGCACCAAGCTCAGCTACAAGGAGCAGCGCGAGCTCGACGCGCTGCCCACGCGCATCGAGGCCCTCGAGGCCGAGCAGAAGGCACTCGCCGAGCGTCTGGCCAGCGGCGAGCTGTATGCCAACGAGCCGCAGCGCGTGCCGGCGCTGCGCGCGCGCTTCGACGCGATCGAGGCCGAGCTGATGCAGGCGCTCGAACGCTGGGAGGCGCTGGCGAGCCGGTAGCGCGCGCTCTGGCCGTCGCCGCGGGAGATCAACCGGCCGTGTGTACGATGGCGAAGACCCGCGTCGCCGCTCGACCTCGCGGCGACGCAGCGCTCGACGCAACCCACACGACGGAGACCCTCATGCGAAAGCACCTTCGCCACCTGCTCGTCGCAGCCGGCGCCGTCTGCGCGGCCGCATCCGCGCTCGCGCAGGATTGGCCCGGCGGCAAACCGGTGACGCTGGTGGTCGGCACGCCCGCGGGCGGCGCGGTCGACGTCTACGCCCGCGCGCTGGCCGAGCAACTGGGCCAGCAGGTGGGCGGCACCTTCATCGTCGAGAACAAGCCCGGCGCCAACGGCAACATCAGCGCCGAGGTCGTGCTCAACGCGCCGGCCGACGGGCACACGCTGTGGATGGGCACGCAGTCGATGATGACAATCAACCCGGCGGCGTTCGCGCACCTGCGCTGGAAGCCGGCCGACTTCAAGCCGCTGGTCAAGGGCGTGGCCGCGCCGCTCGTGCTGGTGACGCATCCGTCGGTGCCGGCCAAGACCTTCGCCGAGCTCACCGCGTGGATCGCGCAGCAGGGCGGCAAGGCCGCGTATGCCTCGTTCAGCCCGGGCACGCCGTCGCACTTCCTCGGCTACCAGCTCGGCGAGAAGCTGAAGGCCGATCTGGTGCACGTGCCGTACAAGGGCTCGGCGCCGCAGGTGACCGCGCTGGTGGCCGGACAGGTGCCGATGGGCTTCACGCAACTCGCCACCTCGATGCCGCACATCCAGGCCGGCAAGCTGCACGCGATCGCGGTCACCGGCGCCAGCCGTTCGCGCTCGCTGCCGCAGGTGCCGACGATGGGCGAGCTGGGCTACCCCGACCTCACCACGACGATCTGGTTCGGCCTCATGTCGCCTGCCGCCACGCCGCCGGCGGTGCAGCAGGCCATCTTGAGCGCGGCCATCAAGGTGCAGGCCGACCCGGCCTACCGCACCCGGATGGAGGCGCAGAACTTCGACGTGCCGACCGAATCGGGCGCCGCGTTCGAGCGCTCGATCGCCGAGGAAACCGGGCGCTGGGCGCGCCTGGTGAAGGCCACCGGGTTCACGGCGGGCAACTGAAGGCTATCGACCGTCGCCGCAGCGCCGGCCCGGTATACTCGCGTCTGCGGCTGGGCCTCAGGTCCAGCCGCTTCGTTCATCCCCTCTGACCTGGCCACGCGACCTCGATGCATCCATCGAGGTCCGTGGCGCCGCAAGCGGTGCGGTCGGCGGCGATGCCGTCGCCTTCGACTGTCTCCGCAGCGCCGCACCGGCCACGCCCGGTGCTCGACGCGAGCCTGTTCCCCCGGTGACTTGACCTAAAGCGGCCCCGCATGCGCGGGCCGCTTGGCGCGCTCGTTCGCGCGCCTGCATCCTTGCGAGTCAGTCTGATCATGAGTTTCGAATCCCTGAACCTGCACCCGGCGCTGGCCGCCGCCGTGCGCGACGCCGGCTACACGGTGGCCACCGAAGTGCAGCAGCGCACGATCCCACCGGCGCTCGAAGGCCGCGACCTGATGGTGTCGTCGAGCACCGGCAGCGGCAAGACCGCCGCCTTCGTGCTGCCGGCGCTGGCGCGCGTGCTCGCGGCACGCAACGCCGCGGCGCAGCGGCCGGCATCCGACGAAGCACCAGCGATCAGCCTGGCCCATCACATCGATGCGCCGCGCACCAAGCCAGCGCGGAGCCAAGCCCGTGGCCCGCGCGTGCTGGTGCTCGTGCCCACGCGCGAGCTGGCGATCCAGGTCTCGAAGGCCGCGCTCGGCTACGGCCGCCACGTGCGCGGCCTGCGTGTGGTCACCGTGGTCGGCGGCGTGCCCTACGGCGTGCAGCTGCGCCAGCTCAGCGGCGCGCTCGACCTGTTGATCGCCACGCCCGGCCGCCTGATGGACCACATGCAGTCGGGCAAGGCGGTGCTGTCGAACGTGGAGCTGCTGGTGCTCGACGAGGCCGACCGCATGCTCGACATGGGCTTCATCGACGACATCCAGTTCATCGGCCAGGCGCTGCCGCGCGAGCGCCAGACGGTGATGACCAGCGCCACCTTCGGCGGCCACGTGGGCCGCCTGGCGCAGACGCTGCTGCGCGAGCCGCAACGCATCGACGTGGCCTCGCACACCGACACCCATGCCGACATCGAGCAGCGCCTGCATTGGGCCGACGATCTGCAGCACAAGAACGCGCTGCTCGACCACCTGCTCACCGACCGCAATGTCGATCAGGCGCTGGTGTTCACCAGCACGCAGCGCGATGCCGATCAGCTGGCCGACCGCCTGGCCGAGCTGGGCCACCGCGTGGCCTCGCTGCACGGTGGCATGCCGCAGCGCCGGCGCAACCGCGTGCTCACCGGCCTGCGCAAGCGCGACCTGCGCGTGCTGGTGGCCACCGACGTGGCCGCGCGCGGCATCGACGTGCCGAGCATCAGCCACGTCATCAACTACGGCCTGCCGATGAAGGCCGAAGACTACGTGCACCGCATCGGCCGCACCGGCCGCGCCGGCCGTGCCGGCCTGGCCGTGACGCTGGCCGAGCGCCGCGACGCCGCGATGATTCACCACATCCAGCGCTTCACCACGCAGCGCATCCCCACGGCTGTGGTCGAGGGCCTGGAGCCGAAGCGGCCCGAGCCGAAGTCGCAGACCCAGCCGCTGGGGCGCAAGCCGGCTGGCCACAAACCCGGCCGTCGGCCCGGCTTCGCCGGCAAGCCGGGCTTCGGCCAGAAGGCGATCGGCAAGAAGGCGTTCGGCCAGAAGAAGCCACTCGGCGGCGGCGTGCAATCAGCACGTGTTGCGCCACGGGATCGACGACCCGGTTGACGCAGCGCAGAAGTGGTCGATCCGTCTTGGCGCTAGGCTGCCCAGGCCTCTATCGGTGGGCCTTGACGCTTGGGAGAAGCACGGATGCACGCAGACCTGATCGACGCGGAAGCAACCCGACCGGGTACGCCCGGCAACGCGCCGCGGCGCCGGACGGCGGTTGCGCTGCTGGCCAGCGCGTGCCTGCCCACGGGCTTCGCACAGACGGCGCCGAGCGACCGCGAAGTGGTGATCGGCCAGTCGTGCCAGCTCACCGGGCCGCTGGCTGCGCTGACCCGTGAGGTGCGCCAAGGCGCCGACCTCTACTTCGACCACGTCAATGCGGCCGGGGGAGTGCACGGCCGCAAGATCCGCGTGGTCGCGCTGGACGATGCCTACGATCCTGCCCGCGCTGCGGAGAACACCCGCAAGCTCATCGACGAGGCCAAGGTGCTCGCGCTGTTCCAGTACGCGGGCACGCCGCCGTCGATGGCGGCACTGCCCCTGGTCGAGGATCGGCGCGTGCCATTCGTTGCACCCTTCACCGGGTCGGATGCCTTGCGGCAGAAGTTCAGCCGCTACCTCTTCAACATCAAGGCCAGCTACGGCAACGAGCTCGATGCCATGGTGCGCCACCTGGCCACCATCGGAATCCAGCGCATCGCAGCGGCCTACCTGAACAATCAGTTCGGCACCGGTGGCCTCGCCGGCGTCGAGAAATCCGTCGTCCGGCGCAAGGTGAGCCTCGTGGCGCGGGCGCCGCTCGAAGTCGACAGCTCGAAAATGGCCGCGGCGGTCGCAACCATCGCCAAGGAATCGCCGCAGGCCGTCATCGTCATCAGCGCCGGCAAGCCGAGCATCGACTTCGTCGAGGCCTATCAGCGCGCCGGCCACGTCACCACGTTCTACATGCTGTCGGTCACCAGCAACGTGCAGCTGGCCAAGACCCTGGGCGAGAAGGCACGCGGCATCGTCATCTCGCAGGTCGTGCCTTCGCCGTGGAACGGCAGCGTCGCGATCACGCGCGAGTTCCAGACACGCGCGGCGGCCAAGGGCATCCACGACTACACGTTCAGCCAGATGGAGGGCTTCGTCTCCGCCAAGCTGCTGGTGGAGGGCCTGCGCCGAGCGGGCCCGAGCCCCACGCGCGAGTCGCTGATCGCAGGGTTGGAGTCGATCCGGTGGATCGATCTCGGCGGCTTCATCGTCGAGCTCTCGGCCGAGCAGCACAGCTCGGGAACCTTCGTCGACCTGTTGATGGTCGGCCGCGACGGCCGGTTCGTGCGCTGAGCCGGCGGCGGCGGGGCTCGGGGGGTTGCGGTTGCCGGCCCATGAATGACGCGGGCGCTCCCACTGCGAGTGTGGAGCGCCCGCGGGTCTGGCTACAGAACCAACTACAGGTGAGCAGGCTCCGCCCCGAACCTAGACGTGTTAGACATGTCACCTCCTTTCGTAGTTGATCGGAAGCCGTAGGGTACTGCGTTTCGCAGCGCTGCGGACTCCTCCAGCGCCGCCTGCGGCGGTGGCGCAACAGCGCACGCGGCGGCCGTGATCGGATGCGCGACGCGACGGCACCAGCATCAGCTCGCCCTGCCCTTCGCCGCATCGCCGTCGCGCGGCAGCCGCTGCCGCGCCATCAACCCGCAGGCCCGCCGCCGCGGTGGCGCTTGTTGAACTCGTAGGGCTCGCCACCCGGCAGGCGTCCGCCGCTGACCTCGTCGACTCCCGGAGCGCCGACGCTGCCGGCGAGTTCGCTCGAGATCGTGACGTGCCGCCGGCCCTGGGCGCGCAGCTGCTCGGTGAACTGCAACGCCGGCAGCAGCTCGGCATCGCCGAACTCGCGATGCGCCGGCACGCCGGCGCTTTCGATCCAGAACACGACGATGGGCATCGGCGCATCGTACACAGCACACCCAAAGGCGGCCGGCGCGACGGCTGGGCAGAGAATGGGGCCTGCGCGCCCGGTGCGCCAACCACTCCCAACGCACGGTGGAGACCCCATGTTCAAGCGCATCGACCACATCGAGCTGCTCACGGCCGAGCCCGAGCGCACGATCGCCTTCTATGTCGGCGTGCTCGGCTTTCGCGAGCGCGACCGCAGGTGCATTCCCGAGACGCCTTCCGGGCCGCTGGAACTCACGTACCTGGAGCTGGGCGGCACCACCATCGAGGTGATGTGCTATCCGCAGGCGTCGCCGATCGCACCGCGCGGCAGCGAGCAGCGGCTCGGCTGGCAGTGCCTGGCGCTGGAAGTCGATGACATCGACGCCGCGCTGCGCCTGCTCGAGCAGCAAGGCATCGCGGTCACATGGGGGCCGGTGAAGAGGCCCGACTACGCGCGCGCCGAGATCCGCGACCCCGACGGCAACCCGATCGAACTGCGCCAGTGGTATGCCCGCTAGCGCCGGCGCGGTCGACGCATTGATCATCGGCGCCGGCCACAACGGCCTGGTGTGCGCGTGCTACCTCGCGGCCGCGGGCTTGCGCGTGCGCATGCTCGAAAAGCGCGCGGTCGTCGGCGGCGCGGCGGTCACCGAGGAGTTCGTGCCGGGCTTTCGCAATTCGACCGCCAGCTACACGGTCAGCCTGCTGAACCCGAAGGTGATCCGCGACTTGCGGCTGGCCGAGCGCGGGCTCGTGATCGTGGAGCGCCCGTACTCCAACTTCGTGCCGCTGGCCGATGGCCGCTGCCTGCGCTTCGGTGGTGACGCCGACGCCACGCGGCGCGAGGTGGCGAAGTTCTCGGCGCGCGATGCGCAAGCGCTCGGCCCCTACCACGCGCGGCTGGACCGGTTGGCCGATCAGTTGAAGAAGTGGCTGCTGCGCGCGCCGCCGAACCTCGGTGGTCCGCTCGCGGTGCAGAGCCTGCGCGACGCCGCGGCGGCGGCGCGGCTGCTGCTCGACTTCGGCGCGCTGCCCATTGCGGGCAAGCGCGACCTGATCGACGTGTTCACCAAGAGCGCCGGGCGCTGGCTCGACGCCACGTTCGAATCCGAGCCGCTGAAGGCGGTGCTCGGCTGGGATTCGGTGGTCGGCAACTACGCCAGCCCGTACGCTGCCGGGTCGGCCTACGTGCTGTTGCACCACTGCTTCGGCGAGGTCAACGGCAAGGCCGGCCGCTGGGGGCATGCCATCGGCGGCATGGGCCGCATCACCGAGCTAATGGCCGACGAGGCGCGTACGCGCGGCGTGCAGATCGACCTCGGGCATGGCGTGCAGCGCGTGCTGGTGGAGCGCGGCGCGGCGGTAGGCGTGCTCACCGATCGCGGCGAGGAGATCCGCGCGCGCGCCGTGGTGTCGAACGTGCACCCGCAGCTGCTGTACCAGCGCCTGATCGACGCCAGCGCGCTGCCGGCGGAGTTCACCGAGGCCATCGGCCGCTACCGCAGCGGCTCGGGCTCGCTGCGCATCAACGTGGCGCTGTCGGCGCTGCCCGACTTCGCGTGCGCGCCGGGCACCACGCCGATGCCGCACCACGCGAGCGGCATCGTCTTCGCGCCGTCACTCGCCTACATGGACCGCGCGTGGCTCGATGCGCAGGCGCAGGGCTTCTCGGCCCAGCCGATCGTCGAGATGATGATCCCGAGCGTGGTCGACGACTCGCTCGCGCCCAAGGGCGCGCACGTGGCCAGCCTGTTCTGCCAGCAGTTCAGGCCCGACGCCGACTGGGACTCGTTGAAGCCGCGCGCCGTGCAGGCGGTGTTCGACGTGGTGCAGGCGCACTGCCCCAACTTTCGCGCATCGTTGCTCGGCTACCGCGCGCTGACGCCGCTCGACCTGGAGCGCGAGTTCGGCCTCGTCGGTGGCGACATCTTCCACGGGCAGCTCTCGCTCGACCAGCTGTTCTCGCTGCGGCCGCTGATGGGCCACGCGCGCTACCGCGGGCCGCTGCGCGGGCTGTATCACTGCGGGTCGGGTTCGCATCCCGGGGGCGGCGTTACCGGGGCGCCGGGGCACAACGCGGCGGTGGAGATCCGGCGCGATCTGGCGTGAGGTCACCCCAGCGGAGCGTTCGGCGAACCCTGCCATAACGTACAGAAATCTGTATCATCATGGCATGAAAACCACCCTCGACCTCAACGACCAACTGCTCGCCGACGCCAAGGCCCTGGCGGCCCAGCGGCGCACGAGCCTCACGCGCGTGATCGAGGAAGGCCTGCAACTGCGGCTGCGCGCGAAGGCCGCGGCCTCCGGCACGCACGCCAGGGTGCGCGTGCCGGTATTCAAGGGCCGCGGGGGCCTGGTGGCGGGCGTGAATCCGCTGAGCAACAAGGCGCTGCTCGAGGCCGCAGGCGATGACGCCTGACGTCAACCTGGTGGTGGCCGCCTCGCGCACCGACCACCCGCACCACGCGGTGGCGCGCGCCTGGCTCGAAGAAGCCGTGGCGGCCGGCGCAGCGGGCGCGGCTTTCACGTTGATGCCGATGGTGCTGGCGAGCTTTCTGCGGCTGGTGACCAGCCCCAGGGTCTTCAAGCAGGCCACGCCGATCGAAGACGCGGTGGCGTTCGTCGACGCGCTGCTGGCGTCGCCCGGCGTGCAACTGGCTCCCCTGGGCTCCGAGTGGCCGAAGCTGCGGCAGCTGTGCCTGGAAAAGCAGTTGGGCGGCAATGACCTGCCCGATGCCTGGCTGGCGGCCGCCGTGGCCCAGTTGGGCGAGCACCTCGTCGGTTTCGATCGGGGCTTCCGGAAGCTGCTGACCCGCAGCCAGTTCACGTTGCTCGCACCGGCATGACCGCAGCGAGGCGCTGTCAATCCAGCCAGCGCCGCAACAGGCCGAACACCTCGGCACTCGACAGCAGGTCGAGGTGGTCGGTGCCGTGCACCACGGCTTGCGCTTCGGCGCCGAAGGCCAAGCGTCGTTCGGGGTCCGGGTGCTTGCCCAGTGCACTGGCCACTGGCACCAGGCCATCGCCCAGCAGCTTGCCCTTGACGCTGCCGGTTGCGGGCCCGAGGTCTCCGGCGATCGCAAAGCAGCGGGTGGGCGACGGCAACCTCACCGGCGCGCCATGTTGAGTGTCGGCGTCGCCGGGGCGGCCGCTCAGGATGTTGCCCCAGCGCAGGTCGTTGATGCCCGCGCTGCGCAACTGGCCCACGCGCGCCAGCGGCGCCGCATAGGGCGCGGCGCCCAGCAGCAGGTCGAGGCCGTGTCCCGCGCGCTCCAGCGGCGCGCCTTGGTGGGGCGTGCCCAGGCACACCAGATCGTTCACGCGCGTGGGCCAGCGCAGGCCCACGCGCTGGACGAGCGATGCGTGGTAGATCGCACTGCGCGCCACCAGGCCACCCATGCTGTGACCCAACATCGTCAGGCGTTCGATCGGCACCGGCCATGCGTCGTATAGGCGCTCCATCAACTGCACCAAGATGCGGCCGTTGGTGGAGACACTCAGGCCGCTGTTGTAGTGCAGGTAGATCGGCGTGTAGCCGAGCTCGCGCGCCAGCGCCTCGCCATGGTCGTGGCCCGCGCGCTGCCACTGCAGGTCGTTCATGCACAGGCCGTGCAGCAACACCAGCAGCCGCGGCGTCGCGGCAGGCAGGCGCGAGCGCATCGCGATGCGCTCGACCTCCAGCGCGCGGCCGGCGTGCCGAAACGCCATGGTGATGGCCAGCGGGTTGTCGGTGGCGGCCAGGTGATCGCCGAGCACGCCGTTGAGCGCCGCCAGCACGGCCTCGCGCTCTGCACGCGGCGGCTGGCCCGGGTCAGGCAAGGTCAAGGTGGGGCCCAGCCAGCCGAGCAGCGCCTCGGCGCTGCCGCCCACCACCCGCGTGACACCGCGCACCGTCTCGTACACCAGCCCGGTCAGGCCGCGCGTGTGCTCGTCGGGCGTGGGCGCGGGGTGCCCGGGCAATCGGGGCAGGCTGGCGATGCGCGCGTGCATCGCCTCCACCAGGCTGGTGAGGCCGGCCACCGCCTCGATGGTCAAACGCGCGGCACCGCGCAGGTCGGCGGCTTGCAAGAGGGGCTGGGTCATGGGCGAGTGTGACAGCTTCCCGCCGTGCGACGGGTCACCCTGCGGCACGGGACCACGAAGCCCGATCCGGCGCGGATGCGGGGGGCGCCCTCGGTCTGATACGACGGCGCGCTGGCTGCCTGCGACTCGGCGCCCCTCGGGCAAGACGCCCATCGGCGGCTTGACGTATTACGCGCTCCGTAATACGCTGCGCGGAACGTGATTCAATCCTTTCGCGACAAGGACACGCAGGCTCTCTACGAAGGCGCGAGTCCGCGGCGGTTCAGGAGCTTTGCCGCCGTGGCCGAGCGCAAACTCGCTCAACTCGATGCCGCGCAGACCCTCGACTTCCTCCGCGCGCCACCCGGCAACCGGCTCGAAGCCCTGAAAGGCAACCGCTCAGGCCAACACAGCATCCGCATCAACGACCAGTGGCGCATCTGCTTCGTGTGGACCCACAGCGGCCCCGCCGAAGTCGAGATCGTCGACTACCACTGACAAGGTACCACCATGGCCCGCCCCGAGAACCGCATGCGTCCCGTCCATCCGGGTGAAGTGTTGCGCGAAGACTACCTCGCGCCCCTCGGCCTGAGCGTGAACGCCCTCGCCCAGGCGCTGAGCGTGCCCGCCACGCGCATCCACGAGATCGTGAAGGAGCGCCGCGGCATCACGGCCGACACGGCAGCCCGGCTCGCCAAGCACTTTGGCGGCGATGCCGCATCGTGGCTGGCGCTGCAAGCCCAGTACGACCTGAAGACGCTGCCCACGCGCCGGGAGATCGAAAAACGGGTGCAACCGCGCGAGCGCGAGGCGGCGTAGCGTTCAAGGCGTTCTCGCTGGGCGTCGAGGCCCGAAGGCGCGCGGCCATCCCGCGATGGACTCAGTTGGCCTCACCGCGCCGGCAACCTGCCCGCCACGAACATCCCCACCCCATTGATCCCCGCCGCCACCCACACCGTGGACGCATAGCTTCCGGTGCGATCGAACAGCGCGCCCGCGAGCACCGGCAGGCCGACGGCCGCCCCACACCAAGCGATGTAGAGCCGCCCTGCGACGTGGCCGAACTGGTTCTTGTGCCAGTACAACGCGATCGCGCCGGCGGCGAGGCCCGAGACGATGCCGTAGCCGATGCCGATGAGGCCGAGGGCCAAGGCGGCACTCAGCGGCGCGGGGTTGAGCATCAGGAGAATCGCGCCCGCGAGCGAGCACGCGTGCGCGCCCACGCCCACGCGCGCGGCCGCGAAGTGATCCACCAGCCATCCGCCGCCGATGCGGGCGGCGCCCACGGCCCCGGTGATGAAGGTGGTGGCGCCCACCGCCAACGCCGCGGCGCCGCCATAGGCCTGCACGATCGCGGCAGCCTGGCTCAGCACCGTGAGGCCGGCCGACGCGGCCAGGAAGAACACCGCCGCCAGCAGCCAGAACGTGCGCCCGAGCCGGCCACCCTCATGGCCACTTTCAGCCTGCGGCGCGGACGTGTCGTCGTGCATCTCGATGCGCGCGGCCCGCAGCAGGGCCGCCGCGACCGCGCACGCCACCAGCACCACCGCGCCGAGGCCCGCGAGCGTGGGCCGCACCCCGAACACCGCGATCGACCAGCCGAACACCGGCGCGCCGAGCATCGCGCCCAATGGATACAGGCTCACCACATAGCCGTTGGCGAGGCCGCGGCGCTGGACCACCGTCTGGTTCACCGCCTGCTGCGCGATGATGAACAGCACGCCCGCGCCCGGGCCGAACAGCACCCCGTAGCCGAGCGCGAACTGCGTGAAGCCAGACGCCGACGCAGCCAGTACCAGCCCCAACCCACTGGTGAGGCCGCTGCCAAGCGCGAGCGTGATCGGCGAGAGCCGCCGGTAGAGCTGCGGCGCGAAGTTCATGCCCACCGTGAGCGTGACGGTGGCCAGCCCGAACACGAAGCCCATCTCCGCGCGCGTGGCACCGAGCAGCGTCTCCATCGGCTTGAGGAAGACGCTGAAGGCGTAGAGCGTGCCGAACGGCAGGTTGACGACGGTGGCGGCGAGGAGTGCGGCGGCGCCGCGGTGGCGGGGGGTCACAGCCCCTGCCTCAAGGCCACGAGTCTCGGCGGGTTGGCACTACAAAGGGAGCTCAGGGCAAGACCCGCCATTGCTCGACTCCCGCAGGTTCAGCAGACTCTTTCCCAATCGAGACGACGCCAACGCACAGGTAACACGCCCAGACGTTCAGCAGCCGCTCGATCCGCCTACCCCACCCACACCCTCGCATTCCCAAACATCCGCATCCACGGACTAAGGACTGATCGATCTCCATCAGTCCAGCTCATCAGCGCGTTGCGGAACACGCGCTCGGGGTGCGGCATCAGCACGGTGAAGCGGCCGTCGGCGGTGGTCACGGCGGTGAGGCCCTCGGGGCTGCCGTTGGGGTTGGCGGGGTAGGCCTCAGTCGGTTGACCTGAGTGGTCGGCGAAGCGCATCGCGCGGTGCACGGCTTTCGGATCTCCCCGTTGCGAGAAGTCGGCAAAGCCCTCGCCGTGCGCCACGGCGATGGGCAAGCGGCTGCCGGCCATGCCGGTGAAGAAGATGCTCGGGCTGCCCAGCACCTCCACCAGCGACAGCCGCGCCTCGAATTGCTCGCTCTTGTTGCGCGTGAACTTGGGCCAATCTTTGGCGCCGGGGATGATGGGGCTCAAGCTCGCCATCATCTGGCAGCCGTTGCACACGCCAAGCGCAAACGTGTCCTGTCGCTGAAAGAAGATCGCGAACTGCTCGGTCAGCGCGGGGTTGAAGAGGATCGAGCGCGCCCAGCCCTCGCCGGCGCCCAGCGTGTCGCCGTAGCTGAAGCCGCCGCAGGCGACGAAGCCCTTGAACATGTCGAGCCGCGCGCGGCCGGCCTGCAGGTCGCTCATGTGCACGTCGTAGGTCTCGAAGCCGGCGCGCGCCATCGCGTAGCTCATCTCCACGTGCGAGTTCACGCCCTGCTCGCGCAGGATCGCGAGCTTCGGTTTCACGCCGGTGTTGACATACGGCGCGGCCACGTCGTGCGTGGCGTCGAAGGTCAGGTGCAGGTGCAGGCCAGGGTCGGCGGGGTCGCCGGCTGACGTGTGCTCGGCATCGGCGCACGCGGGGTTGTCGCGCTCGCGCGCGATGCGCCAGCTCACCTCGTCCCACGCCTGGTGCAGCGTGTGCAGCGGTGCGCTGAACTGCACCTTGGCGTCGCGCCACACTTCGACCACGCCGCGCTCGTTGGGCTTGCCGATGGTGTGGCTCCAGCGGCTCAGGCCGTGCGCGCGCAGCAGCGCAAAGACCGCGTCGCGCTCGCACGTGGCCACCTGGATCACCGCGCCCAGTTCTTCGTTGAGCAGCGCTTCGAGCGTGAGCTGCTCGCGGCGCGAGCCGACCTGGCTGGCCCAATTCTTCGAGTCGCCATACTCGGCGCGGCTGTCGGCGATGCCGTCGCCCTCGGTGACGAGCAGGTCCACGTTCAGGCTCACGCCGGTGTGGCCGGCGAACGCCATCTCGCACACGGTGGCCCACAGGCCGCCGTCGCTGCGGTCGTGGTAGGCGAGGATCTTGTGTTGTGCACGCAGCTCGTTGATCGCGGCGACCAGGCTCTTCAGCAATGCGGGGTCGTCGAGGTCGGGCACCCCATCGTCGTGAAGACTGCCGAACTGGTTGACGGTCTGCGCGAGGATCGAGCCGGCCATGCGGCGCTTGCCGGCGCCGAGGTCGATCAGGATCAGCGTGGTGTCTTTCTCGGTGGTCTGCAACTGCGGCGTCAGCGTGCCGCGCACGTCGTCGAGCGCGGCGAACGCGGTGACGATCAGGCTCACCGGCGCAGTCACCTGCTGGGTCTTGCCGTCGGCATCGGCCCAGCGCGTGCGCATCGAGAGGCTGTCTTTGCCCACCGGGATGCCGATGCCCAGCGCCGGGCACAGCTCGAGGCCCACGGCGCGCACGGTGTCGTACAGCGCGGCGTCTTCGCCGGGCTCGCCGCAGGCGGCCATCCAGTTGGCGCTGAGCTTCACGCGCGGCAGGTCGATGGGCGCGGCCAGCAGGTTGGTGATGGCCTCGCCCACCGCCATGCGGCCCGAAGCCGGCGCGTGCAGCGCGGCCAGCGGCGTGCGCTCGCCCATGCACATGGCCTCGCCGCGGAAGCCCGTGTAGTCGGCGAGCGTCACCGCGCAGTCGGCCACCGGCACCTGCCACGGGCCCACCATCGGGTCGCGGTGGCTCAAGGCGCCGACCGTGCGGTCGCCGATCGTGATCAGGAACCGCTTGCTGGCCACCGTGGGGTGGCGCAGCACATCGAGGCAGGCGTCTTCGAGCTTGACGTCGTTGAGGTCGAGCGGTGGCTCCTGGCGTTCGACCCGCGCAACGTCGCGGTGCATCTTGGGCGGTTTGCCCAGGAGCACCTCCATCGGCATGTCGATCGCGAGGTCGCCTACTGCGCGACCCAATGGCGTCGTTGCGCGGTGCTCGGAATCCTCACGACCCGACAAGGTCGCTCCGGTTCCTGCGCTCCGTGCGCCTAGCCCTTGGGTCGCTCGCGACGGCTCCAAGTCGATCTCACCCAACACCAGCTGGCGCTCGTCGGTGGCCACGCCCACCACCGCGTACGGGCAGCGCTCGCGCACGCACATGGCGTCGAACAACGGCAGGCCCGCAGGGTCGAGCGCGATCACGTAGCGCTCCTGGCTCTCGTTGCACCACACCTCCTTGGGCGCGAGGCCGGTCTCTTCGAGTGGCACCCTGCGCAGATCGAACGTGGCGCCCTTGGCTGCACCGTCGGCCAGTTCGGGGAAGGCGTTGCTCAGGCCGCCGGCGCCGACGTCGTGGATCGCGAGGATCGGGTTGTTCGCAGAGAGCAACCAGCAGTGGTTGATGACCTCCTGGGCCCTGCGCTGGATCTCCGGGTTGCCGCGCTGCACCGAGTCGAAGTCGAGCGCGGCGGTGTTGCTGCCGGCGGCCATGCTGCTGGCCGCGCCGCCGCCCATGCCGATGCGCATGCCCGGCCCGCCGAGCTGGATCAGCAGCGTGCCGGCGGCGAATTCCTGCTTGTGGGTTTGCAAGTCGCTCACGGCGCCGAGGCCGCCCGCGATCATGATCGGCTTGTGGTAGCCGCGCTGCACGCCGGCCACTTGCTGCTCGTACACGCGAAAGTAGCCGCCGAGGTTGGGCCGGCCGAACTCGTTGTTGAACGCGGCGCCGCCGAACGGGCCCTCGGTCATGATCTGCAGCGCGCTGGCGATGTGCTCGGGCTTACCGATGGAGTTCTTCTCCCACGGCTCGTGGGTGCCGGGCAGATGCAGGTTGCTCACGCTGAACCCGGTGAGGCCAGCCTTCGGGCGCGCACCGCGGCCCACCGCGCCTTCATCGCGGATCTCGCCGCCGGCGCCGGTGCTGGCGCCGGGGAACGGCGAGATCGCCGTGGGGTGGTTGTGCGTCTCCACCTTCATCAGCACGTGCGCGGTCTCGGCCCGCGCCTCGTACACCGGCGCGTTGGTGAAGCCGCGCGGTGCCCAGCGCTCGATCGGGCCGCCGCGCATCACCGCGGCGTTGTCGCTGTAGGCCGAGATCGTGCCCTGCGGGCTCACCGCCTCGGTGTGGCGGATCATCTGGAACATCGAGTGTTCCTGCGCCACACCGTCGATGGTGAAGCGCGCGTTGAAGATCTTGTGCCGGCAGTGCTCGCTGTTGGCCTGCGCGAACATCATCAGCTCGACGTCGCTCGGGTTGCGCTCGAGCTTGCCGGCGAAGGCGTCGAGCAGGTAGTCGATCTCGTCGTCGCTGAGCGCGAGGCCGTACTCGGTGTTGGCCTGCACCAGCGCGGCCCTGCCTTTGCCGAGCACGTCCACGTGCGCCATCGGCTGCGCCGGCTGCGCATCGAAGAGATGCGCAGCGGCCTCGATGTCGAACGCCACGCTCTCGGTCATGCGGTCGTGCAGCAGCGCGGCGCAGGCGTGCAGCTCGTCGGCGCCCAGCGGCTTCGGGCCGCGCAGCAGGCCACCTTCGAGCTGCAGGCGGTACTCGGTGACGCGCTCGATGCGCCGCACCGGCAGCGCGCAGTTGTGCGCGATGTCGGTGGCCTTGCTGGCCCACGGGCTCACGGTGCCCAGCCGCGGCATCACGACGATCAGCGCGCCGTCGGTGGGGCCGGTGTAGCGCTCGCCGTTGTCGAGCAGCGCCTTCAGCTTGTCGTGCTGCGCGGGCTCCAACGGTGCATCGCTGGCGGCCCAGTAGCCGTGGCGCGCGTGGACCGCACTCACCCGCGCCACGCGGTCGCGCAGCCGGGCCAGCAGTGATTGGGCGCGAAAGGCCGAGAGCGCGGGGCCGCCCTCGAGGTGAATCAGGTGGTGGGCCAAGGGCATCCTCGTGACAAGGGTCAAATTTTACCGAGGCGGTGGGATAATCCCGCCCCATGTCGATCACGTTGAAGACTGCCGCCGACATCGAGGCCATGCGCGTCGCGGGCCGGCTCGCCGCCGAGGTGCTGGACATGCTCACGCCGCACGTGAAGCCCGGCGTCACCACCGAGCAGCTCGACCAACTGGCGCACGACCACATGGTGAACGTGCAAGGCACCGTGCCGGCGCCGCTGCACTACGCGCCGCCGGGCTACACGCCGTACCCGAAGAGCATCTGCACGTCGGTGAACCATCAGGTCTGCCACGGCATTCCGAACGACCGCGCGCTGAAGAACGGCGACATCGTCAACATCGACATCACGGTCATCACCAAGGATGGCTGGCACGGCGACACCAGCCGCATGTTCATCGTCGGCGAGGGCAGCATCGCGGCGCGGCGCCTGTGCGCCCTCACCTACGAGGCGATGTGGAAAGGCGTCACCATGGTCAGGCCCGGCGCGCGGCTGGGCGACATCGGCCACGCGATCCAGCGCTTCGCCGAGGGCCAGGGCTTCTCGATCGTGCGCGAGTTCTGCGGCCACGGCATCGGCCGCAAGTTCCACGAAGAGCCGCAGGTGCTGCACTACGGCCGCCCGGGCACGCTCGAAGAACTGGTGCCCGGCATGGTGTTCACGATCGAGCCGATGATCAACGCCGGCCGCCGCGAGATCCGCGAACTCGGCGACGGCTGGACCATCGTCACGCGCGATCGCTCGCTGTCGGCGCAGTGGGAGCACACCGTGCTGGTCACCGAAACCGGCTACGAGGTGCTCACGGTGTCGGCCGGCAGCCCGGCGGTGCCGGCGTTCGTCGACGGTACGGCGGCGGTGGCCGCCGCGCCGGTGGCCGATTGATCACGCAGCCGCTCGTCGTTTCGCCGTTCGTTTCGCTCTTGCTGCCGCCATCGCGCGCTGCGCGCGTGCCATGACCTCTGCCGAGCTCATCCAGACCCCGCCGGCATCCGCCGCACCGCTGCGCGCGCGTTTTCGCGACGGCAAGGCGGCGCTGATTGCGCACTTTCTGCAGTCGCGCGCCAGCGCACCGGCGGCGGCGCGCCTGACGCGCGCGCTGACGCGCCATGCCGACGCGGCGTTGACCGAGCTATGGCTGGCCAGCGGCACGCCCCCCGGCGCGGCACTGGTTGCGGTGGGCGGCTACGGCCGCGGCGAGCTGTTTCCGCACTCCGACATCGACGTGCTGGTGCTGCTGCCCGGCACCAGCAGCGACGAAGCCGCCAACGCCGCGCTGAGCGCGGCGATCGGCGGCTTCATCACCGCGTGCTGGGACGTCGGGCTCGAGATCGGTTCGTCGGTGCGCACGGTGGCCGAGTGCATCACCGAGGCCCGGGCCGACGTGACAGTGCAGACGGCGATGCTCGAGTCGCGCTTCGTCATCGGCGCGCGGCGGCTGTTCCGCGACTTCCGGCACGCCACCGACGCCGCGCTCGACCCGCTGGCTTTCCTGCGCGCCAAGACGCTGGAGATGCGCCAGCGCCACGTAAAGTACGAAGACACGCCGTACGCGCTCGAACCCAACTGCAAGGAGAGCCCCGGCGGCCTGCGCGATCTGCAGGTGGTGACCTGGGTCGCACGCGGCGCGGGCCTGGGCCGCACCTGGGCCGAGCTGCAGGCCCGGGGGCTGATCACGCCGTACGAGGTGCGCCGCCTGCAGAAGCACGAGGGCACGATCAAGCTCGTGCGCGCGCGGCTGCACGCCATTGCCGGCCGGCGCGAAGACCGCCTGGTGTTCGACCTGCAGACCGCGGTGGCCGAGAGCTTCGGCATGAAGCCGGCCAAGGGCCAGCGCGCGAGCGAGGTGCTGATGCACCGCTATTACTGGGCGGCCAAAGCGGTGTCGCAGCTCAACAAGATCCTGATGCTCAACATCGAGGAGCGGCTCACCGGCTCCGAGGACCAGCCGATGCGCCCGATCAACGAGCGCTTTCTCGACCGCGGCGGACTGCTCGAGGTGGCGCGCGACGACCTCTACCTCGCCGATCGGCGCGCCATCCTCGAAACCTTCCTGATCTACCAGCAGACGCCGGGCATCAAGGCGCTCAGCGCGCGCACGCTGCGCGCGCTGTACCTGGCGCGTGACAAGATGGACACCGAGTTCCGCCACGACCCGGCGGTGCGCGCGCAGTTCATGCAGATCCTGAAGCAGCCGGCCGGGCAGACACACGCCTTCCGGCTGATGAACGAAACCTCGGTGCTCGGCCGCACGCTGTGGGTGTTCCGTCGCATCGTCGGGCGCATGCAGCACGACCTGTTCCACGCCTACACGGTGGACCAGCACATCCTGATGGTGTTGCGCAATATCCGCCGCTTCTTGATTCCGGAGCATGCGCACGAGTACCCGTTCTGCTCGCAGCTCGCGGCGCAGTTCGACAAGCCCTACGTGCTGTACATCGCGGCGCTGTTCCACGACGTGGCCAAAGGCCGCGGCGGCGACCATTCGGTGCTCGGCGCGCGCGAGGTGCGGCGCTTCTGCCGCGAGCACCACATCGATGGCGACGACGCGGCGCTGATCGAGTTCCTGGTGCGCCATCACCTGACGATGAGCCACATCGCGCAGAAGGAGGACCTGTCCGACCCCGAGGTGATCAGCGCGTTCGCGCGCCAGCTCGGCTCACCGCGCGCGCTGTCTGCGCTGTACCTGCTGACGGTGGCCGACATCCGCGGCACCAGCCCGAAGGTGTGGAACGCCTGGAAGGGCAAGCTGCTGGAAGACCTGTACCGCCTGACGCTGCGCGTGCTGGGCGGCGCACCGCCGAACATGGATGCCGAGATCGAGGCGCGCAAGCTCGAGGCGCGCCATCGGCTCGCGCTGCGCAGCGCGCTGCCCGGCACCGAGCAGGCGTTGTGGGACACGCTCGAGGTGAGCTACTTCGCGCGCCACGACGCCGCCGAGATCGCCTGGCACGCGCGCTCGCTGTGGCGCCACGTGAACACCAGCGAATCGGTGGTGAGCGCGCGGCCGTCTCCGGTGGGCGATGGCCTGCAGGTGCTGGTGTACTCGCCCGACCATGCAGACCTGTTCGCGCGCATCTGCGGCTACTTCGACGGCGCGGGGTTCTCGATCCAGGACGCCAAGATCCACACCAGCCGCGCGCGCTACGCACTCGACACCTTCCAGGTCGTGCATCCAGCCTACGACGCCGACGACAAGGCCGGCTACCGCGACCTGATCTCGCTGGTGGAAACCGGCCTCGCGCAGGCGCTGCGTGCCGAAGGCCCGCTGCCCGAGCCGCGACGCGGCCGCGTGTCGCGACGCGTGCGTTCGTTCCCGGTCACGCCGCGCGTCAGCCTGCGGCCCGACGAACGCGCGCAGCGCTGGATCCTGTCGGTCAGCACCAGCGACCGCTCGGGCCTGCTGTACGGCATCGCGCGCGTGCTGGCGCGCCACCACGTGAACCTGCAACTGGCCAAGATCTCGACGCTCGGCGAGCGCGTGGAGGACACCTTCCTGGTCGACGGCCCGGCGCTGCAGCACAACCGCGAACAGCTCGACATCGAGACCGAGCTGCTCGACGCGATCGCCCCCACCCCGCCGGCGCCGCCGGCACTGCCCGCGCCCGCGGCGCCGCTGCGATGAGCGTGCGCACCGAAACCGCGGCCGCTGCCGCGGCCGCGCTCGAGCGCTTCGACGCGGTGATCGACGTGCGCGCACCCGCCGAGTTCGCCGAAGACCACCTGCCCGGCGCGCTGAACTGGCCGGTGCTCGACGACGCGCAGCGCGCGCGAGTCGGCACCTTGTACGTGCAGGGTTCGCCGCTGGCCGCCCGCAAGCTCGGGGCGGTGCTGGTGGCGCGCAACATCGCCAGCCACGTCGAGCGCTGGGTGCAGGACAAGCCGCGCGAGTGGCAGCCGCTGGTGTATTGCTGGCGCGGCGGCCAGCGCTCGGGCGCGCTGGCTTGGTTTCTCGATCAGATCGGCTTTCGCACCGCGCGGCTGCAAGGCGGCTACAAGGCGTTTCGCGCGCTGGTGCGCGAGCAGTTGGCCACGCTGCCGGCGCAGTTGCAGCTCACGGTGATCGCCGGGCGCACCGGCAGCGGCAAGACGCGGCTGCTGCAAGCGCTGGCACAAGCCGGCGCGCAGGTGCTCGATCTCGAGGCGCTGGCGCGCCACCGCGGCTCGGTGCTCGGCGCGCTGCCCGACACGCCGCAGCCGTCGCAGAAGGCGTTCGACACCGCGCTGTGGCAGGCGCTGCGCGGCTTCGATGCCGGCCGGCCGGTGTTCGTCGAGAGCGAGAGCCGCAAGGTGGGCGCGCTGCAGCTGCCCGACGCGCTGCTGGCGCGCATGCGCGAGCATGCACGCTGCGTGCGGCTGCAGATGGACGACACCGCGCGCGTGCAGCTGCTGCTGCAGGAATACGGCCACTTCGCGCGCGAGCCCGAGCGCTTGTGCGCGCTGCTGGCCGCGCTGACCGAGCTGCAGGGCAAGGAGCGCGTGCAGCGCTGGCAGGCAATGGCGCGCGAGGCGCGCTGGGGCGAGCTGTTCGGCGAGCTGATGCGCGAGCACTACGACCCGCTGTACGAGCGCTCGATGCAGCGCAACTTCGCCGGCCTGGGCGCCTCGCAGTCGCTGGCGCTGGCCGACGGCAGCGACGCCGCGCTGCGCGCCGCGGCGCAGGAGCTGCTCGACGGCGCGGCGTAGAGGCGCGACGCGGGCACGCGGCGCAACACCGCGCGACGGTTCACACCCGGCGCGACATCGTGCGGCAGCGGCGGCCGCGCACACTGCGGCTGCGGCACGTGCGATCGGATCAGATCACGCCGAACGCCAGCATCGCATCGGCCACGCGGCGAAAGCCGACGATGTTGGCGCCGATGATGTAGTTGCCCGGGCTGCCGAACTCCGCCGCAGTCTCGTGGCAGGTGCGGTGGATGTTGATCATGATCTCCTGCAGCCGCTGCTCGCTGTACTCGAACGTCCAGGCGTCGCGGCTGGCGTTCTGCTGCATCTCGAGCGCCGAGGTGGCCACGCCGCCGGCGTTGGCCGCCTTGCCGGGGCCGAACGCGACGCCCGCCTCTTCGAACACGCGGATGCCGCCTGGCGTGGTGGGCATGTTGGCGCCCTCCGACACTGCGATGCAGCCATTGGCCACCAGGCGCCGCGCCGACGCCTCGTCGAGCTCGTTCTGCGTCGCGCCCGGCAGCGCGACCTGGCAGGCGATGTGCCAGAGGTTGCCGCGCTCGAGGTACTGCGCATCGCGGTGCACTTGCGCGTAGTCGCGGATGCGGCGGCGCTCCACCTCCTTCAGCTGCTTGATCAGCGGCAGGTCGAGGCCCCGGGCGTGGTGGATCACGCCATCGGAATCTGAGCACGCGACCACGCGCGCGCCGAGCGCCTGCAGCTTCTCGATCGCGTAGATCGCCACGTTGCCCGAGCCGGAGACGACGCAGGTCTTGCCGTCGAGCGAATCGCCGCGCGCCTTCAGCATCTGCTCGGCGAAGAACACGGCGCCGTAGCCGGTGGCCTCCTTGCGCACCAGCGCGCCGCCCCACTTGGGGCTCTTGCCTGTGATCACGCCCGATTCGTAGCGGTTGGTGATGCGCTTGTACTGGCCGAACAGATAGCCGATCTCGCGCGCGCCGACACCGATGTCGCCGGCCGGCACGTCGGTGAACTCGCCCAGGTGCCGGTACAGCTCGGTCATGAAGCTCTGGCAGAAGCGCATCACCTCGGCGTCCGAGCGGCCCTTGGGGTCGAAATCGGCGCCACCCTTGGCGCCGCCGATCGGCATGCCGGTGACGGCGTTCTTGAAGATCTGCTCGAAGCCGAGGAACTTGATGATGCCGAGATACACCGACGGGTGGAACCGCAGCCCGCCCTTGTAGGGCCCGAGCGCGCTGTTGAAACCGACCCGAAAGCCCCGGTTGATCTGCACCTCGCCGCGGTCGTCCTGCCACGGCACGCGAAAGATGATCTGCCGCTCGGGCTCGCAGATGCGCTCGATGATCTTGTGCTCGGCGTACTCCGGGTGCTTGTGCAGCACCGGCGCGAGCGTGTCGACGACTTCCTTCACCGCCTGGTGGAACTCCGACTCGCCGGGGTTGCGTTGGATCACCTGCGCGTAGATCTTCTCGATGCGTGTCTTGATTTCTGGCATTCCTGTCCTTCTGTAGGCCGCTCTGCGCAGCGAACGCTGCGGGCACTATAGCCGCGCAGCGCACAGCCGCCGGGGTTCGGCGCCGAGAGGCCGCGGACCGGACACCCGCGGCGTGCACTGCGGCCGGGCGCGCGGCCTGGGACAAACCCGCGTCCGCGCCGATCGTCACATTCGTTACTATCTGCCGGTTACCGGGTTCGGAGGCGCGATTGGGCGATGCGACGACCCTCGGGCGGCGCGAGCGGCTCGAAGCACTGCTGCACACGATGGCGCGCATCCGCGCCTTCGAGGACGCGGCCGACGCGGCCAGCCAGGGTGGGGTATCGGCGTTCGGCCAGACTGCCGGTTCGCAGGCGGCGGTGCGCGGCCCGCTGCACCTGTCCACCGGGCAGGAGGCGGTGGCCGCGGGCGTTTGCTTCCACCTGCGCCGCACCGATCTGCTGACCAGCACGCACCGCGGCCATGGCCACACGATCGCCAAGGGCGCCGACCTGCGCCGCATGATGGCCGAGCTGCACGGCCGCGCCAGCGGCTGCAACGCCGGCAAGGGCGGCTCGATGCACATCGCCGACTTCGCGGTCGGCATGTTGGGTGCCAACGGCGTCGTCGCGGCCGGCCTGCCGATCGCGGTCGGCGCGGCGCAGGCGCTGAAGCTGCAGCAGCGCGACGCCGTCGTCGCCTGCTTCTTCGGCGACGGCGCGATCAACCGCGGGCCGTTCCTCGAGGCGCTGAACTGGGCGCAGGTCTACGCGCTGCCCGTGCTGTTCGTCTGCGAAGACAACCGCTGGTCGGCAACCACGGCCACCGAGGCGCTCACCGGCGGGGCTGGCGCGGCCGCGCGCGCCGAGTCGCTCGGGGTCAGCGCGCAGGCGGTCGACGGCAACGACGTCGAGGCAGTCGCCGACGCTGCCGCGCCGCTGCTCGCGGCGGTGCGCGCGGGCGGCGGCCCGCGGCTGCTGCACGCGATCACCTACCGCCTGACGGGCCACGTGTCGGTCGACACCGCGCCATACCGCGATCCGGCCGAGGTCGAGCGCGCTCGCGCGCGCGACCCGATCGCGCTGGCCGCGCGGCGGCTGCGCGAGCTGGGCGCCGCGGCGCGGGTCGACGAGCTGCTCGCGCGCTCGCGCGCCGAAGTCGCCGACGCGGTGAGTGCGGCGCGCGCCGCGCCATGGCCCGACGCCGCCGACGCCTACACCGACGTGCAGGACGTCGGTGCCGGGCGCTGGCATTGAACCGGGCCGCGACGATGACCGCGCAAACCTGGGCCGAGGCCGCCGCCGATGCGCTGGCCGCCGCGATGGAGCGCGACGCGCGCGTCGTCGTCGTCGGCGAAGACGTCGGGCGCGGCGGCATCTTCGGCCAGTACCGCGGGCTGCAGCAGCGCTTCGGCGCGGCGCGCGTCATCGACACGCCGATCTCCGAGGCGACGATCATGGGCGCCGGGGTCGGCATGGCGCTCGCGGGCTTGCGGCCGGTGATCGAGATGCGCGTGATCGACTTCGCGCTGTGCGCGATCGACGAGATCGCCAACCAGGCGGCGAAGAACCGCTTCATGTTCGGCGGCCAGGGCCGCGTGCCGCTCGTCGCGCGGCTGCCGATCGGCATCTGGAGCGCGTCGGCGGCGCAGCACTCGCAGTCGCTCGAGGCCTGGTTCGTCCACCTGCCGGGGCTGGTGGTCGTGGCGCCGTCGGGCGTGGCCGACAACGCGGCGCTGCTGGCCGCGGCGATCGACTGCGACGACCCGGTGGTCTACCTCGAACACAAGGAGCTGTGGGGCATGCGCGATGCGCAGCCTGCGGCCGGCGCAGCGCTCGCGCTCGGCCGCGCGCGCGTGCGCCGCGCCGGGCGCGACCTGACGATCGTCAGCTGGTCGCGCCAGCTGCACTGGGCGCTCGACGCCGCGGACACGCTCGCCGCCGAAGGCATCGACGCCGAGGTGATCGACCTCGCGACGCTGTGGCCGTGGGACCGCGAGACGGTGTTCGCCTCCGCCGCGCGCACCGGCCGCCTGCTCGTCACGCACGAGGCGGTGCAGGTGGCGGGCCTCGGCGGCGAGATCGCCGCCAGCGCCGCCGAGGCGCTGGGCTGCCGGGTCGCGCGCGCCGGTGCGCCGCGCATCCCGGTGGGCTACGCGCCGACGCTCGAAGACCAGGCGCGCGTGCGCCCGGCGGCGATCGCCGCCGCGGCGCGCCGGCTGCTCGCATGAAGCGCCACCGCATCCCGGTCGCGTTCGAGGAAGGCCTCGCCGTCGCGTGCCTGGCGCTGCTGGTGGTGATCACGCTGCTCAACGTCGTCACGCGCTACCTGACCTCGCAGTCGTACGCGTGGACCGAGGAGATCTCGATCTTCCTGATGGTCGTCATGACGCTGGCCGGCGCGAGTGCGGCGGCCGCGCGCGACGGCCACATCCGCATCGAGTTCTTCTACGACGGCGGCAGCGCGGCGCGTCGGCGCGCGCTGCGCATCGTCGCAGCGTGCGTGACGGGGCTCGTGTTCGCCGCGCTCGCGCTGCTGTTCGCGCGCACGGTGGCCGACGAGATCCGCTATGGCGAGACGACGATGGGGCTCGGCGTGCCGCGCTGGTGGTACACGCTGGTCGTGCCCGCGCTGTGCGCGGGGCTTGCGCTGCGTGCTTTCGGCCGCGGCTGGGCGGCGGCGCGTCAGGTCGATGGGGCCGACGCACGGCAGGTCGGCGTGGCGGCCGACGCCGCGCAGGTCAGCCGGGCCGCCGACACGGCGAGCGGAGCGCAGCGATGATCGGTGCCACCTTGTTCGCGCTCTTCGTCGTGCTGATGCTGGCCGGCGTGCCGATCGGCGCGGCACTCGGTGCGGGGGGCATCGCGGCCATCGCGCTGGCCAACGCCGACGCGCAGTGGTTCGGGTTGCTCGCGGCGCCGCAGAACATGGCCGCAGGGATCGAGAAGTACCCGCTGCTGGCGCTGCCGATGTTCGTGCTGGTGGGTTCGGTGTTCGATCGCGCCGGTGTCGCGCAGCGGTTGGTCGACTTCGCGCTCGCCTGCGTCGGCCGCTCGCCCGGCATGCTGCCGCTGGTGGCGATCACGGTGGCGATGGTGCTCGGGGGCATCTCCGGCTCGGGGCCAGCCAACGCCGCCGCGGTCGGCGCGGTGATGATCGCCGCGATGTCGCGTGCCGGCTACCCGGCGCCGTTCTCGGCCAGCATCGTCGGCGCGGCGGCCGCCACCGACATCCTGATCCCGCCGTCGATCGCCTTCATCGTCTACAGCGTCTACGTGCCGGGCGCGTCGGTGCCCGCCCTCTTCGCCGCCGGCATGCTGCCGGGGCTGCTGGCCGGGCTCGCGCTGATCGCGCCCGCGGTGTGGCTGTCGCGCCGGCGCGGCTACGGTGCGAACGAGCGCGCGCTGCCGCGGCCGCCGTTCTGGCGCTCGCTGCGCGAGGCGAGCTGGGGGCTGGCCGCTCCGGTGCTGATTCTCGGCGGCATGCGCGCGGGCTGGTTCACGCCCACCGAGGCGGCAGTGGTCGCGGTGGTCTACGGCCTCGCAGTGGGCCTCGCGGTGCACCGCTCGATCGGCTGGCGCGACCTGTACGGCATCTTTCGCGAGGCCGCCGAGATCTCGGCGGTGATCATGATCGTGATGGCGCTGGCGGGCATCTTCGCCTACTCGGTCAACACGCTCGGGCTCGCCGACCCGCTGGTGCACGCGGTGCAGGGCTCGAGCCTGGGCTCCACCGGCGTGCTGCTGGCGCTGCTGGCGATCGGCCTGGTGGTCGGCATGTTCCTCGACGGCGTGTCGATCTTCCTGATCTTCCTGCCGCTGCTGTACCCGCTGATGATCACCTTCCGTTGGGACCCGGTGTGGTTCGGCGTGCTGCTGACGATGGTGATCGCGATCGGCCAGTTCACGCCGCCGATGGCGGTCAACCTGCTGGTGTCGTGCCGCCTCGCCGGCGTGCGCATCGAGCAGACGCTGCCGCACGTCGGCTGGTTGGTCGTCTTTTTCGTGCTGGCGACGCTGCTGGTGGGCATCTTTCCGTCGCTGGCGTTGTGGCTGCCCCGCTCGTTGGGCTTTTGAAGGAGACCGCTGATGGAACGTCGAAACCTGATCGTCGGTGGCGCCGCGCTCGGCGCCACGCTGGCGCTGCCGCACGTGGCGCGCGCGCAGGCCGCCTACAAGGCCGAGTACAAGATGAGCACCGTCGTGCCGCCGGCGTTCGCCTGGGGCAAGGGCGGCGCGATCTTCGCCGACCTCGTTCGTGAGCGCACCGCCGGGCGCATCAACATCAAGCAGTACCCCGGCGCTAGCCTGGTGCAGGGCCAGCAGGACCGCGAGTTCGCGGCGATGCGCCAGGGCGTCATCGACGTGCTGTGCGGCGCGCCGATCAACTGGGCCGGCACGGTGCGCGAGCTCGGCGTGTTCACGCTGCCGTTCATCCTGCCCAACCACAAGGCGTGGGACGCCGCCACCACCGATGCGGCGATCATGGGCGAATACTTCGACCTCGTTCGCAAGGCCGGCGCCGAGCCGCTCGCGGTGGGCGAGACCGGCTACCGGCAGATCAGCAACCGGGTGCACCCGATCCGCTCGCCGGCCGACCTGAAGGGGCTGAAGATCCGCGTCGTCGGCAGCCCGATGTACGGCGAGATCATGTCCGCGATGGGCGCCAACCCCACCTTCATGAGCTGGGCCGACGCGCAGCCCGCGCTCGCCTCGGGCGCGGTCGACGCGCAGGAGAACCCGCTCGAGGTCTTCCTCGCGGCCAAGATCCACACGCTCGGCCAGAAGTTCGTCACCAAGTGGAACTACTCGAACGACATCCTGCTGTTCGCGATCGCCGCCCCGGTGTGGAGCAGCTGGAGCGCCGACGACCGCAAGATCGTGCGCGACGCCGCGCAGGAAGCCGCGCGCCAGCAGGTGGCGATCGTGCGCAAGCTCTTCGCCGACGACGTGGCCGCGGTGCGCGCCCTCGGCGTCGACGTGCACTTGCCGACGCCCGCCGAGATGCAGGCCTGGCGCGACGCCACGCGCAGCGCCTACACCAAGTGGAAGGACGCCATCAACCCCGGCCTCGTGACCAAGATCGAGCAGGTCGCGGCGCGTGCGGGCAGCTGATGGCGCGGCGCGGCAACGGCCCGGCCGCCGTGCGGCTGCCGCACGATCGCGGCGCGCGCGGGCAGCCGATGGCGCAACGCGGCGACGGCTCGGCCGCGGTGCGGCTGCCACACGACGGCGAGCTGTTCTTCAAGCTCGTGCGCGTCGTCAACCTCACAGCGCGGCCGTTCGTCGAGACGCTTGCGCGGCGGCACCGGCTGTCGCTCAACGAGTGGCGCGCGATGATCGTGCTGGCCGGCCACCCCGGCAGCGCGGCGCACGAGATCGCCGACATCACCGGCCTCGACAAGATGAGCGTGAGCCGGGCCATCGCCGCGCTCGGCCGGCACCGCCGCATCGTGCGGCGCGCCGACCCGCACGACGCGCGGCGCACGCTGCTCGAACTGAGCGCGGCCGGGCGGCGGCTGTACGAGGCGATCGGCGCGCGCGGCCGCGCGCGCGAGATCGAGCTCTTCGCCGGTCTCGACGCGGCCGACAAAACCCACCTCGAGGGGCTCGTCGACCGCATGATCGCCGCGGTCGACGCCCCGGGAGCCGCGCGTTGAGCGCCCCGGCCACACGCACGGTGCCGCTGCCGCCGATGCAGCGTCTGGCCGCCGAGCACCTCGCGCGCAGCCTGCGCGAGAGCGTGCCGGTCACGATCCACGGCGTGGCCGACGCGCAGGCGCTGCTCGCGCTGCGCGCAGCGCTCGCGCAGGCGCGCCCGGCCGGCCCGCGCATCACGCTGACGCACCTGGTGGTCAAGGCGGTGGCGCAGGCGCTGCGCCTGCACCCGCAGCTGAACGCGACGCTCGCGGGCGAGCGGGTGACGCTGCACGGCGCGGTGCATGCCGGCATCGCGCAGGCGCTGCCCGACGGCAACCTGGTGGTGCCGGTGCTGCGCGATGCCGACTCGCTCGACATCGACGCGCTCGCCGTTGCCGCCAACGAGCTGGCCGCGCGCGCGCAGGCCGGCAAGCTGCGGCTGCCCGACGTGCAGGGCGCGACCTTCACAGTCTCCAACGGCGGCGCGGTGCCAAGCGTGCGCTGGACCACGCCGATCATCCCGCTCGGGCAGGCCGCGATCCTCGGCCTGGGCGCGCTGCACGAGGCGCCGGTGGCGCACGACGGCGCGGTCGTCGTGCGCAGCGTGCTGCCCACCAGCCTGAGTTTCGACCATCGCTTCGTCAACGGCGTGCCGGCCGCGCGCTTCCTCGACGAGGTGCACCAGCTCATCGCCGAGCCGCAGCGCATCCGGCTCGGCGCCGGTTCGCAAGGAGGGACCCCATGCTGATCGAGATCCGCGTGCCTGCACTCGGCCACGACGCCACCGAGGCGATCCTGGTCATCTGGCATCGCCAGCCGGGCGACACGGTCGCGCCCGGCGACCCGCTGGCCGACGTGATGACCGACAAGGTCAATGTCGAGGTCGAGAGCCCGGCCGCGGGCACGCTCGTCGAACTGCGCGCCGCACCCGACGACCGCGTCGCCGTCGGCGCCGTGATCGCCACGCTGGAGGCCGCATCGTGAGCGCCGCGCACGACCCGGCGCAGGCGCGCGTCGCCGCCGACGCCGCGCTGCTGCGCGCGATGTACGAGACGATGCTGCGCTCGCGCGAGATCGACCGCGTCGCCGGCAGTGCCGACGGCCACTGGCACGCCGCCGAGGGCGAGGAGGCCGTGCTCGCCGCCTGCTACTGCGGGCTGCGCGACGGCGACTGGGTGGCACCGCACTACCGCGGCATGCTGCCGGCGGCGTGCGCGCGCGGCGCCGACCTGCGCCGGCTGCTCGCCGGCCTGACCGGCAAGGCCACCAGCCACAGCGGCGGCCGCTATCGCTCCGACGTCTGCGCGCCGGTCGAGCACCGCATGATCGGCCTGTACTCCGGCGCGCTCGGCCCCACCCTCGAGTACGCCACCGGCGCCGCCCTCGCCGCCCGGCTCGACGGCAGCGGTGCGGTGGCGCTGGCGGTGTTCGGCGACGGCACCTCGAGCCGCGGCAACGCGCACGAGGCGATCAACCTGGCCGCCGTGCTGAAGCTGCCGGTGGTCTTCGTGTGCCAGAACAACGGCTTCGCGATCTCCACGCCGTCGGCCAGCGGCGTCGGCGCGCGCTCGGTGGCCGACCGCGGTGCCGCCTACGGCATCCCCGGCGTTGCCGCCGACGGCAACGACGCGATCGCGCTGCGCGCCGTGCTCGAGGTGGCGATCGAGCGCGCCCGCGCCGGGGGCGGCCCGACGCTGGTCGAGGCGAGGACCTACCGCGTCGCCGGGCACCTCGTCGCCGACCCGGCGCCGTACCGCAGCGCCGACGAAGTCGCCGCGTGGCGCGCGCGCGATCCGGTGGCGCGGCTGCGCGCGCACCTGGTCGCGAGCGGCCTGCTCGACGACGCGGCCGACGCGGCGCTGCGCGCGCGCCTGCGCGCCGAAGCCGATGCCGCGATGGCGCAGGCCAGCGCCGACCCCGACCCGGCGCCCGAGGCGCTGCGCGCCGGCGCGGTGTTCGCACCGTCGCGCAGCGCCACCACGAGGAGCCCCGCATGAAGCGCATGACGATGCAGGAGGCGATCGTCGCGGCGATCGCCGGCGAGATGCGGCGCGACCGCGACGTGTTCATCATGGGCCTCGACATCGGCCGCTTCGGCGGGCCGCTGAACTCATGCAAGGGCCTGTGGGACGAGTTCGGCGCCAGCGGCCGCGTCATCGACACGCCGATCTCCGAAGGCGCGATCGTCGGCGCCGGCGTCGGCGCGGCACTTGCCGGCAAGCGGCCGATCGTCGACATCATGTTCTGCGAGTACCTGCCGCTGGTGATCCAGCAGCTCGGCTGCGACGGCGGCGCGATGCACTACTACTCCGGCGGCGCCGCGCGCGTGCCGCTGGTGGTGCGCGGCAAGTACGGCGTCGGCCCCTACCACGGCCACGCCTACGACCACCACGCCTGGCTGATGCACACGCCGGGCGTGAAGATCGTGGTGCCCGCCACCGCGCTCGACGCCAAGGGCCTGATGACCGCCGCGATCCGCGACGACAACCCGGTGTTCTTCATGGAGCACATGGCGCTGTACCACGGCCAGCGCGACGCCATCCCCGACGACGACCACGTGGTGCCGCTCGGCCGCGCCGACGTCAAGCGCCGCGGGCGCGACGCCACCGTGATCGCCTCGGCGGCGATGGTGCGCAAGTCGCTCGCCGCCGCGCAGCTACTCGCGCGCGAGGGCATCGAGATCGAGGTCGTCGACCTGCGCACCATCGTGCCGCTCGACGAAGACACGATCCTCGAATCGGTGCGCCGCACCGGCCGCGCGCTCGTCGTGCAGGAGACGATCCGCACCGGCGGCTCGACCGCCGAGATCGCCGCGCTGGTCGGCGCGCAGTGCTGGCACGAGCTGAAGGCGCCGGTCGCCCGGCTCGGCACCGAGGTGGTGCCGATGCCGTTCGCGCGCAGCCTCGAGAAGGCCGCGGTGCCCGACGAGGCGGCGATCGCGGCCGCGGTGCGCGAGTTGATGAACAGGTAACCTGCGCTCGCCTTCTGCCGTCGTGGGAAGCGCTGCAAGCGGTAGCGAAGGCCTCCTCGCTGCGGTCACGATGCCAGCGCTGCCGATCGCCCACTTGCGGCTGGCTGTCCTCGGCGGCGCAGCAGTGAATCGGTGGTCACCACCCGCGACCAACCGTCGTGCCGCGGCGCATCGTCTTGACTTTCATCAAGCGACACGCCGTGGCGAGCGGCCACGATAGCCGGGCCCGCGTGTCAGCGGTATCCGCAGCGGGAGGACCGGAATGCATGAGAACGCCTCGCTCCGCGCATCGCGCCGCCACGCGGTGCGCGCGGTCGACCTCGCCGCGCCGCTGCGCTGGCTTGTGCTCGGCTGGCACGACCTGTTGCGGCGGCCGCTGCCGGGCCTGCTGCACGGCCTGGCGCTGGCGTTGTTCGGCGCCGCGCTGTTCGCGCTGGCGCGCGAGCGCTTCTGGCTGCTGGCCGGCGCGTTCAGCGGCTTCCTGCTGGTGGCGCCGGTGCTGGCCACCGGGCTGTACGCGCTCAGCCGTGCGCTCGAGCGCGGCGAGCCGGCGACACTGGCCACCGCGCTACGCAGCTGGGTGCCGCACGACCACCGACTGCCGCTGTTCGGTGTGCTGCTGTCGGCCGCGGGCACCGGCTGGGTCGTCACGTCGGCCTCGTTGATCACCGGCTTCACCGGTGCCGCGGTGGCGGCGCCGGCCGACTTCGTGCGGCTGGTGGTGCTCGATTCGCGCACCTGGTGGTTCGAAACCTGGCTGCTGGTCGGCGGCGCGCTGGCCGCGCCGGTCTTCGCCTCCAGCGTGGTCGCGCTACCGCTGCTGCTCGACCGGCCAGACGGCGTGCTGGCGGCCGTGCTCACCAGCTGGCGCTGCGTGCTCGCCAACCCGTTGCCGCTGGCGTTGTGGGCGCTGCTGATCATGGCGCTGACGGCGCTGGGCATGGCCACGCTGCTGCTCGGCCTGGTGGTGGTCGTGCCGTGGCTCGCGCATGCCAGCTGGCATGCCTATCGCGATCTCGTGGCGGACAGCCCGGCGGACGCCGTGGCCACGGGTGGCGCCTGACGATGTTCGGCTACACCGAGGAGCAGATCGCCTGGTTCGGGCTGACCTTCGGTGTCGGCGCGTTCATGCTGTACATGGTGTTCATCATCTGGCAGCTCGCGCGCGAGTCGAAGGCCGGGCGCTTCGGCACCTTCGTGCTGTTCCTGGCGCTGGGCTTCGGGCTGCTGGGCTTCGTGGCCAAAGGCGTGATCAAGCTGTTCATCGGCGGGGCCGCCGAATGACCGACCCGCGCCGGCCCGATGACGAGGCCGACCCGGCGGCCGCCGCCGAGCCGCCGCGCCACACCCTGTTCGACGACGCGCAGGCGCTCGTCACCGGCGCGCTGTTCGTCGCGCTCGGGCTGCTGCTGTTTCGCAAGGCGGGCTTGATGACCGGCGGCACCGCCGGCATCGCGCTGGCGCTGCACTACGCAAGCGGCTGGCGCTTCGGCGTGTTGTTCTTCGTGATCAACCTGCCGTTCTACTGGCTGGCGTGGCAGCGCATGGGGCGGCGCTTCACGATCAAGACCTTTGCCGCAGTGGCGCTGCTGTCGCTGCTGTCGGATCAGTTGCCGCGGCTGGTCACGATCGGGCACGTGCAGCCGCTGTTCGCCGCGGTGGCCGGCGGGCTGTTGGTGGGCGCGGGTTTCATCATCCTGTTTCGCCACCGCGCGAGCCTGGGCGGCCTCAACGTGCTGGTACTGTGGTTGCAGGAGCGCACCGGCTGGCGCGCCGGCTACATGCAACTCGTGCTCGACGTGGCGATCCTGCTGGCGTCGACGCCGTGGGTCAGCGCCGAACGGCTGCTGCTGTCGGTGGTGGGCGCCGCCGCGATGAACCTCGCACTGGCGATCAACCACCGCCCGGACCGCTACGTGGCGTTCTGATGCCGGCGAATGGCGCGCGCAGCGGGGAAGGCCGGCGAACGCCGGCTTCCAATTCTGACTGGAGCCCCCTCCCGGAGGGGGCCCGGGGGAGCCGTACGTTCGCCCGCAGGACTGCACATGGGCGTCAGCCCATGTGCAGCCCGCCGTTGCAGGAGAAGTCGGCACCGGTGGTGAAGCCCGAATCTTCGCTGGCGAGCCAGGTGACGATCGAGCCGATCTCGTCGGGCGTGCCCAGGCGCTTGACCGGAATGCCGGCCACGATCTTCTCCAGGATCTCGGGCTTGATCGCCTTGACCATATCGGTGCCGATGTAGCCGGGGCTCACGGTGTTGACGGTGACGCCCTTGTTGGCCAGCTCCTGTGCCAGCGCCATCGTGAAGCCGTGCATGCCGGCCTTGGCGGCCGAGTAGTTGGTCTGGCCGGCCTGGCCCTTCTCGCCGTTGACCGAGCTGATCTGCACGATGCGGCCCCAGCCCTTCTCGATCATGCCGGGCACCACCTGCTTGGTGACGTTGAACATGCTGGTCAGGTTGGTGCTGATCACCGCGTCCCAGTCTTCGCGCGTCATCTTCACGAACATGCGGTCACGCGTGATGCCCGCGTTGTTGACCAGCACGTCGATCGCGCCGTGCTCGGCGATCGCCTTCGAGAACGCCTGCACCGTGCTGTCCCAGTCGGCCACGTTGCCCACCGAGGCGTGGAAGGTGAAGCCTTGCGCCTTCTGCTCGCCGAGCCACTTCTGGTGATCACGCGTCGGGCCGCAGCCGGCAATGACCTTGAACCCGGCCCGATGCAGGCGGTGGCAGATCGCGGTGCCGATGCCGCCCATGCCGCCGGTGACGTATGCGACCCTCTGTGTCATGGCAGTACTCCTTGAATGTGATGTCGCACCAACGATCGTTGTGCGTGACACAGCGTGACCCGCCACGGCGCCGCGGTCAAGCGGGGTTGCCCGCCGGCCGCGCCGCCGCGGTGCGCCGCGTCAACGTTCGACGGTCAGCGCCACGCCCATGCCGCCACCGATGCACAGCGAGGCGATGCCCTTCTTCGCGCCGCGGCGCTGCATTTCGTGCAGCAGCGTCACCAGGATGCGGCAGCCCGACGCACCGATCGGGTGGCCGATGGCGATCGCACCGCCGTTGACGTTGACCTTGGAAGTATCCCAGCCCATCTCCTGGTGCACCGCGCAGGCCTGCGCGGCGAACGCCTCGTTGATCTCCAGCAGGTCGAGGTCGGCCGGCTTCCAGCCGGCGCGCTGCAGCGCCTTCTTCGCTGCCGGCACCGGGCCCATGCCCATCACGGCCGGGTCGAGCCCGGCGCTGGCGTAGCTGGCGATGCGCGCCAGCGGCTTCAGGCCGAGCTTGTCGGCCGTCTTGGCGCCCATCACCAGCACAGCGGCGGCGCCGTCGTTCAGGCCCGAGGCGTTGCCGGCGGTGACGCTGCCGGCCTTGTCGAACGCCGGCTTCAGGCCCGCCAGTGCCTCGGCGCTGGTCTTGCGGTTGATGTATTCGTCGGCGGCGAAGACGAGCGGATCGCCCTTCTTCTGCGGGATCGTCACCGGCACGATCTCGTCCTTGAAGCGGCCGGCTTCCTGCGCTGCCGCGGCCTTGTGTTGCGAGGCGAGCGCCAGCGTGTCTTGCTGCTCGCGGCTGATGCCGTACTGCTTGGCCACGTTCTCGGCGGTGACGCCCATGTGGTACCGGTTGTAGACATCCCACAGGCCGTCGCTGATCATCGAATCGGTGAGCTTCCACTCGCCCATGCGCTGGCCGTCGCGCGAACCGAGCAGCACGTGCGGCGCCAGGCTCATGCTCTCCTGGCCACCGGCGATCACGATCTCGCTGTCGCCGTCGCGGATCGCCTGGGCGGCCAGCATCACGGCCTTCAGGCCCGAGCCGCAGACCTTGTTGATCGTCATCGCCGGCACGGCGTGCGGCAGCCCGGCCTTGATGAGCGCCTGGCGCGCGGGGTTCTGGCCCATGCCGGCCTGCAGCACCTGACCGAGGATGACCTCGCCCACCTGGTCGCCGGCCACACCCGAGCGCTCGAGCAGCGCCTTGATGACGACCGCGCCGAGTTCGGCCGCCGGTGTCTTGGCCAGCGTGCCGCCGAACTTGCCGACCCCGGTGCGCAGGGCGGAGACGATGACGATGTCGGTGCTCATGGAAGACTCCTTTGCAGGGGATGTGTCGAGGGTCGATGGGTGTGCCGGTGATGGTGCACCGGTTCAGGTGTGATGGTGGCGCCGGCTCACGCCTTCTGTTTGACGTAGCGCCCGGGGGCCGGCTCGATCGGCTTGTAGGCCTTGCTGCCGAGCGCCTTCGGCGCCGCCACCAGCGGGCCACCTTGCTTGCCGAGCCAGGCGGACCAGTCGGTCCACCAACTGCCGGGCTTCTCGGTGGCACCGGCGAACCAGGCGTCGGCGGTGGCCGGCAGCTTGTCGTTCACCCAGTGGCTGCGCTTGTTCTTCGCTGCCGGGTTGATCACGCCGGCGATGTGGCCCGACGCGCCGAGCACGAAGCGGCGCTTGCTGTTGAGGATGCCGGTGGATTCGTAGGCCGCGGTCCACGGCACGATGTGGTCCTCGCGCGAGCCGTAGATGTACACCGGCGCGTCGATCGCACCCAAGTCCACCGGCTCGCCGCAGACAGTGAGCTTGCCCGGCTGGCGCAGCTCGTTTTGCAGATAAGTGTGGCGCAGGTACCAGCAGTACATGGGGCCCGGCAGGTTGGTGGAGTCGCCGTTCCAGTACAGCAGATCGAACGGCGGCGGTGCCTCGCCCTTGAGGTAGTTGCCCACCACGTAGTTCCACACCAGGTCGTTCGGGCGCAGGAAGCTGAACGTGGTGGCCAGCTCCTTGCCCTTGAGCAGGCCGGGGCCGTTGGGCGCGTCGGCGCCGATCGTCATCTCGCGCATCTGCACGCTGGCCTCGTCGACGAAGACGTCGAGCACGCCGGTGGCGCTGAAGTCGAGCAGCGTCGTCAGCAGCGTCAGCGAGTGCGCCGGCTGCTCGCCGCGCGCGGCCAGCACCGCCAGCGCGGTGGCGATGATCGTGCCGCCGACGCAGAAGCCCAGCATGTTGAACTGCTTGCAGCCGCTGATCGCGCGCACCACCTCGATCGCCTTCAGCGGGCCGAGCTCGATGTAGTTGTCCCAGGTCAGGTGGGCCAGCGATTCGTCGGGGTTGCGCCAGCTCATCACGAACACGCGATGGCCCTGCTCGACCGTGTAGCGGATCAGCGAGTTCTCGGGCTGCAGGTCGAGGATGTAGAACTTGTTGATGCACGGCGGCACGAACAGCATCGGGCGCTGGTGCACCTTCGGTGTCAGCGGCTTGTACTCGATCAGCTGGAACAGCTCGTTCTCGAACACCACCGCGCCGGCGCTGGTGGCCACGTTGCGGCCGACCTCGAACACGCTGTCGTCGGTCTGCGAGACGCTGCCCTTGCGCAGGTCGTCCCACAGCTGCCGCATGCCCTGGGCCACGCTTTCACCCTGGGTTTCGAGCGCCTTGCGCTGCGCATCGGGGTTCAGCGCCATGAAGTTGGCCGGGCTCATCGCGTCGATCCACTGCTGCACGCCGAAGCGCACGCGCGCGCGGGTTTTCGCGTCGCCCTGCACCGAATCGGCCAGCTGCATCAGCGTGCGTGCGTTCAGCAGGTACATCTGCGCGGTGTAGGCCGCCGCAGGGCTCTCGATCCAGGCGGGCGCCGCGAAACGCTTGTCCGCGATCGGCGCGGCCGGCGCGGCGGCGTCGACGCCATCGGCACCCAGGCGCGACACCGTCTGGTTCCACAGCTCGGAGGCCTGCTTTACGTAGTCGCCCTGCAGCGCGGTGATCGATTGCACCGGCAGGTTCAGGCCGGCCAGCGACTTCCAGAAGTCGCCCATCGCGGCGCCGAGCGCCTGTGCGCTGTCGGCCTTGGTTTCGGCCTGGGGTGCCCGTTTGCTCTTCATCGCGGGTCTCCTGGTTTGCAGGCCGAATGCCGGCGCGGCCGCCGCGCCGCCCGTTGGTACGCTCGGGCCCTGCGAGCTGTCGACGATGGCTGCGTACCGGGCCAACCTTACCTCAGCATGACGGCGATCTCGTTAGGTGGTTTTGCGATGCGTGACGCGGCATGCTGATCGTCGCCCTCGGCTGGTCATTCGCGGTCGGCCTGTTCGCGCTGGTGCATGCGCTGTCGCCGCAGGGCACGCTGCTCGGCGCGCTGCTCACGCTGGTGCTGGCCGGCATGCTGCCGCTGGCGGTGCTGGCCTGGCTGATCGGCGCCGGCGCGCGGCGGCGCGAGCGGCGGGCCGCGTCAGCCGCGGCGGATCCACACCAGGGCGGCCATACGCCCGGTGACGCCGTCGCGCCGGAACGAGAAGAAGCGTGAGCGATCCTGCACCGTGCACCAGCGGCCGCCGGCGACGTGACGCACGCCCAGCGCGGCGAGCCGGTCGCGGCCGAGTGCGGGCAAGTCGGCGAGCCAGCGCGGCTGCCCGTCGGGCCGCGGCCGCCACGCGAAACGCCCGCTGCCGGCCGGCGCGGCCGCCACGCCGAACGCTTCGAGCACATCGGCGCCGACCTCGAAGGCCGCCGGGCCGATGCACGGCCCGAGCCAGGCGCTGAGGTCGCCCGGCGCGCACGAAGCGGCCTCGCAGACCGCCCGCACCGCGTGATCGACCACGCCGCCGGCCAGGCCGCGCCAGCCGGCGTGCGCGGCCGCCACCGCGCGACCGTGCGGCGCGGCCAGCAGCACCGGCATGCAGTCGGCCACCATCACCGCGCAGGCGACGCCGGGCTCGGTGGTGAACGAGGCATCGGCGGCTTCGGGCAGTGGATCGGGCAGTGGATCGAGCGTTGGCTCGGGCGGTCGCCCGGGCGGTCGCTCGGGCGGCGCCCCGAGGCATGCCTCCCGAGGCGCGCCTGAACCTACCCCGGCGCGCGCCGCCTCGAGCCGAACCACGCGGGTGCCGTGCACCTGCTTCAGGTAGACCGGCACCACCCCGATCGCCCCGGCCACGCGGCGGCGATTGGCCTGCACCGCCGCGGGTGCATCACCGCTGCCGAAGCCGAGGTTGAGGCTGTCGCGCGGCGGCGCGCTGACGCCGCCGGCGCGCGTGGTCATCAGCGCGCCGACGCGCTCGCCGGCGTCCCACTCGGGGACGATGGCCTCACTCAGCATCCGGGCACTTGGACGGCTGCGTCTCGGTGAAGGCTGGCAGCGTCATGCAGGTCTCGAACACGCGCATCACCTGCGGCACGTGCTCGGTGCGGCACTTCATGCGCTGCGCGTTGAAGATCTGCGGCACCAGGCAGCAATCGGCCAGCGTCGGCGCGTCGCCGTGGCAGAAGCGCGCCGGCTGCGCCGCGAGCTGGCGCTCGACCACCTCGAGGCCGGTTTCCACCCAATGGCGGTACCAGCGGTCCTTGTCTTCCTCGCTCACCTTCAGGTCGCGCACCAGGTAGCGCAGCACGCGCAGGTTGTCCAGCGGATGGATCTCGCAGGCGATGTCGAGCGCCAGCGCGCGCACCCGAGCGCGCTCGTGCGGCGCGCGCGGCAGCAGCGGCGGCTGCGGGTGCGTCTCGTCGAGGTACTCGATGATCGCCAGCGATTGCGTCAGCGTGTGCTCGCCGTCGCGCAGCAGCGGCACCAGCCGCGAGGCCGACACCGCGGCGTACGACTCGTTGAACTGCTCGTTCTTCGTCAGGTGCACCGATTTGTAGTCGTAGGCCAAGCCTTTCAGCGCGAGCGCGATGCGCACGCGGTACGACGCCGACGAGCGGAAGTAATTGTAGAGCTCCATCGCTGCCACCTCGCTTCGCGTTGCTCAGGCCACCGCCACCTTCAGCGTGCCGAGGCCGACGATCTCGCCTTCCATCACGTCGCCCTTGACGACCGCGCCCACGCCGGCCGGCGTGCCGGTGTAGATCAGGTCGCCCGGCTGCAGCGCCCAGCCCGCCGACAGGTGCTCGATGATCTCGCCGACGTTCCAGATCAGCTGCGACAGGTCGCCCTTTTGCTTCAGCTGGCCGTTGACCTTGAGCGTGATCGCGCCGGCAGCCAGCGCGCCGGTGGCCGGGTGCAACGGGCCGATCGGCGCCGCCTCGTCGAACGCCTTGCCGATACACCACGGACGGCCCTGCTTCTTGGCCTCGTTCTGCAGATCACGGCGCGTCATGTCGAGCCCAACCGCGTAGCCCCACACGTGCGCCTGCGCGGCCGCCGCCGCGATGTCGCGCCCGCCGCGGCCGATCGCCACCACCAGTTCGATCTCGTGGTGCAAGTTCTTCGTCAGGCTGGGGTAGTGGATGCGGCCGGTCTCGCCCTCGGGCACGGCGACGATGGCATCGGCCGGCTTGGTGAAGAAGAACGGCGGCTCGCGGCCACTGTGCCCCATCTCCTGCGCATGCTCGACATAGTTGCGGCCGACGCAGTAGATGCGGTGCACCGGGAACTCGCCGCCGCCGTGCACCGGCACCACGGGCAGCGCTGCGGGTTTGAAGACATATGTCATGGTCGAAACGCTTCCTGCGCACGCCGGGAGGCGCGAATCATGCCACGCGCTTACGCGGCGATACACTGCGCCGGCCATGCTGGAAGCGCGTCGCATCAAGCACTGCCGCGCCTGCGGCACCGTGGTGGAGTACCGCGTGCCGAGCGACGACAACCGCGAGCGCGCGGTGTGCCCGCGCTGCGGCACGGTGCACTACGAGAACCCGCTCAACGTGGTGGGCACGGTGCCGGTGTGGGGCGAGCAGGTGCTGCTGTGCAAGCGCGCGATCGAGCCGCGCTACGGCCTGTGGACGCTGCCGGCCGGGTTCATGGAGTTGGGCGAGACCACCGCCGAGGGCGCCGTGCGCGAGACCACCGAGGAAGCCGGCGCGCGCATCGAGCTGCAGGGCCTGTTCAGCCTGCTGAACGTGGTGCGCGTGGGGCAGGTGCACCTGTTCTACCGCGCGCGGCTGCTCGACGAGCGCTTCGACCCCGGCACCGAGACGATCGAGGCGCGGCTTTTTCACGAGCACGAGGTGCCGTGGGAGCAGATCGCCTTCCGCAGCGTGCGCGAAACCCTGCAACGTTTCTTCGAAGACCGCCGCCGCGGTCAATTCGGCGTGCACTGCGCCGATATCGGTTGACGATGAACGCAACCACCGACTCCGCCGCAAAGCCCGCCGCGCACCCGTCCGGCGGCGTGGCGCCGGGTGCTGCCGTGCCGTCGGCTACGGTCGGGCCGGGCGGTGACGCACCCGCCGCGACCCCTGCGGGTATTGCCGTGGCCGCGGCCGTGCCCGCCGCGGTGCCGCCGGCCGCCGCGCGGCTGCGCGAAGACCTGATCCACCCCGATCCATTGCTCGACTGCATGGTCGAGCTGTGCCGTCTGCACGGTGTGGGCGCGTCGCGCGCCTCGCTGTCGGCCGGCCTGCCGCTGACCGCGGGCCGCCTGTCGCTCGAACTGGTCGAGCGCGCCGCCGCGCGTGCCGGCATGTCGGCGCGGCTGCAGCGGCTGAAGCTCGACGCGATCGACCCGCTGGCGCTGCCGGCGATCCTGATCCTGGCCGGCAACAAGGCCTGCGTGCTGCAGGGCTTCAGCGCCGACGGCGCCCAGGCCCAGGTGCTGCTGCCCGAGAGCGGGCAAGGCGCGGTCACGCTCGGCCGCGACGAGTTGGCCGCGCGCTACAGCGGCGTGGTGCTGTTCGTGCGGCCGCACTTCCGCTTCGACCAGCGCGCGCCGTTGCAGCGCGCCGAGCGCCGCGGTCACTGGTTCTGGAGCGCGGTGCTGGCGCAGCGCTTCGTCTACCGCGACGTGCTGCTGGCCGCGCTGCTGGTCAACCTGTTCGCGCTGGCGTTCCCGCTGTTCTCGATGAACGTCTACGACCGCGTGGTGCCGAACCACGCGGTCGAAACGCTGTGGGCGCTGGCGATCGGCGTCACGCTGATCCTGCTGGCCGACTTCGGGCTGCGCAAGCTGCGCAGCCGCTTCGTCGACGAGGCCAGCGCGCGCATCGACGTCGAGCTGTCGGCGCGGCTGATGGAGCGCGTGCTCGGCATGCGGCTCGAGAACAAGCCCGAGTCGGTGGGCTCGTTCGCGTCGAACCTGCGCGGCTTCGAGCAGGTGCGCGACTTCATCGCCTCGAGCACCGTCACCGCGCTGATCGACCTGCCGTTCGCGGTACTGTTCGTGCTGGTCACGCTGTGGATCTCGCCGTGGCTGGCGATCCCGACGGTGGCGGTGTTCGCGATCATCGTGATCACCGGGTACATCGCGCAGCACCGGCTGCACGAGCTGTCGCAGACCACCTACCGCGCCAGTGCGCAGCGCAACGCCACGCTGATCGAGAGCCTGACCGGCATCGAGACCATCAAGACCCAGGGCGCCGAAAGCGTGGTCCAGGCGCGCTGGGAGCGCGTGAACACGTTTCTCGCGCGCATCAACGTGCGCATGCGCGGCCTGTCGTCGGGCGCGATGTACGCAGTGGCCACTCTGTCTCAGCTTGCCAGCGTGACGATCATCCTGATCGGTGTATACCTGATCAGCCAGCGCGAGCTGACGATGGGCGGCCTGATCGCCAGCACGATGCTGGCCGGTCGCGCACTGCAACCGGCCGGCCAGATCGTCGGCCTGCTGATGCAGTACCAGGGCGCGCGCACCGCGCTCGAGTCGCTCGACCGCTTGATGGCCAACCCGGTCGAGCGGCCGACGCCGGCCGAGGGCGGCCAGCCGTTCGTGCAGCGCCGCGAGTTCAAGGGCGAGATCGAGTTCCGCAACGTGCGCTTCAAGTACCCGGGCCGCGACGACGTCGCGCTCGACGGCGTGAGCTTCCGCGTGGCACCGGGCGAGCGCGTGGCGCTGATCGGCCGCGTCGGCTCGGGCAAGTCGACGATCCAGCGGCTGACGATGGGGCTGTACCAGCCCACCGACGGCTCCGTGCTGCTCGACGGCACCGACCTGCGCCAGCTCGACCCGGCCGACGTGCGCCGCGGCGTCGGCTGCGTCTCGCAGGACGTGCTGCTGTTCTACGGCTCGCTGCGCGAGAACATCACGCTCGGCCTGCCCTATGCCGACGATTCGGCCGTGCTGGCCGCGGCCGAGACCGCGGGCCTGGCCGACTTCGTGAACCGCCATCCGCGCGGCTTCGACATGCCGGTGGGCGAACGCGGCGAGTCGCTCTCGGGCGGCCAGCGCCAGTGCGTGGGCCTGGCGCGCGCGCTGCTGCACAACGCACCGGTGCTGCTGCTCGACGAGCCGACCAGCGCGATGGATTTCTCCACCGAAGCGCAGATCACGCAGCGCATCAGCGCGTGGGCGCAGCACAAGACCGTGCTGCTGGTGACGCACCGCACGTCGCTGCTGTCGCTGGTGTCACGCGTGATCGTGATCGACGGCGGCAAGGTGGTGGCCGACGGCCCGCGCGAGCGCATCATGGAAGCGCTGCAGACCGGGCGCATCGCCCGCGCGGCATGAGAAGCTTGACGATGAGCGCGCGCGACGATCCCCAGGCCACGCTGCACCCGGTGGGCACGGCCTCGCGGTCGGCCCTGGTGCCGCCCGCCGGCATGCCGGCGGCCGCACCGGCTGGTGCCGAGGCACCGTTCGTCGGCGCGCGCGCGATCGCCGTGCTCGAACGCGTGCGCGTCGCGCTCGATCCGCTCACTCGCCGGCTGCTCGGCCCGACGGTGAGCGACGCCGAGGCGCGACACGCCGGCGTCGAGACCTTCGAGCGCGAGGCCGATGCGCTGATCTCGCGCCAGCGCACGCGCGGCGCGCAGACCCTCGTGCGCGCCGCCGCGGTGGCCGTGGCCGCACTGCTGCTGTGGGCCGCGCTGGCACCGGTCGACGAGGTCACGCGCGGCGAGGCGCGCGTGGTGCCGTCGCGCCAGTTGCAGGTGGTGCAGTCGCTCGACGGCGGCGTGGTGGCCGAGATCCTGGTGCGCGAAGGCCAGCTGGTCGAGGCCGGCCAGCTGCTGCTGCGCATCGACGAGACACGCGCCGGCGCTGGCGTGCGCGAGAGCGCGGCACAGGGTTTCTCGCTGCGCGCACGCGCGGCGCGGCTGCGCGCGATCGCCGACGGCACCCGCTTCGTCGCACCGGCCGGGCGCGACGACGACGAGAAGCGCGTGGCGCTCGACGAGCAGCGGCTGTACGAAGCGCGCACCAGCGAGCTGGCGACCACGCTCCTGGTGATCCGCCAGCAACAGGCGCAGAAGCAGCAGGAGCTGACCGAGGCGCAGTCCAAGCGCAGCACCGCCGCGCGTGCGCTCGACCTCGCGCAGCAGGAACTGGCGCAAACGCGGCCGCTGCTGGCCACCGGCGCGGTGTCGCAGGTCGACGTGCTGCGGCTCGAGCGCGACGTGGTGCGCTTTCGCGGTGAGATGGAGCAGGCCGGCGCGCAGATCGCGCGTGCCCAGGCCGCGATCGGCGAGGTGCAGCGCAAGGCGCAGGAGGCCGAGATCTCGTTCCGCAACGAAGCGCGCAAGGATCTGGCCGACACGATGGCCAAGCTCAACGCGCTGAACGAAGGCGCGGTGGCGCTGGCCGACAAGGTCGACAAGGCGCAGGTCAAGTCGCCGGTGCGCGGCCGCGTGCAACGGCTGCTGGCCAACACCGTCGGCGGCGTCGTGCAGCCGGGCAAGGACATCGTCGAGATCGTGCCGCTGGACGACACCCTGGTGCTCGAGGCGCGCGTGCTGCCGAAGGACATCGCCTTCATCCACCCGGGCCAGAGTGCCAACGTCAAGTTCACCGCCTACGACTTCTCGATCTACGGCGGGCTCGATGCGAAGGTGGAGAACATCTCGCCCGACAGCGTGGTCGACGAGAAGGGCAACTCGTACTACGTGGTGCGCGTGCGCACGCTGAAGGCCGGCTTCGGCGACAAGATGCCGATCATCCCCGGCATGACCGCCGAGGTGGACATCCTCACCGGCCGCAAATCGGTGCTGAGCTACCTGCTCAAGCCGGTGCTGAAGGTGCATTCGCGCGCACTGAGCGAGCGGTAAGACCGCACGCTTCGCGCACGCAAGGCCGCGTCACGGCGGCCGAAGTGCAAACGAAGACTCCCGCCTGCATCGATGCGAATACACATTTGGTGACGAGCGTCACGGCGCTGCCGCCGCGTCCACTCGAAGCCGCAGTGAACCCCGACTATCCTTCGTCCTGCATTTGCGCACGCGCGCAAAGGGACTCTCATGCCGATGATGGACAAGACCGAATTTGGATTGGTGATCGCGATCTGGGGTCAGGCCTGGGTACGCGATGCCGACGGCAGGTTCCGCGCGCTGAAGCTCGGCGACGCGGTGCATCGGGGTTCGATGGTGCTGACCGCGCAGGATTCGATCGTGCAGATCGCGCAGACGCGGGAGTCGCAGACGCAGGAACCGCCGACCACGCAAGGCGCTGAGCACGCTGGCAGCGACAGCAAGCACCACAAGGCCAAGACCGACGCCATCGGCGACGACGCCGAGCGCGCGATCACCGAGTTGAACCGCGGCGAACCGGACGCCGCACCGGCGGCCGGCCTGGCCGGCGGCGACGGCGGCGACCTCACGCCCGGCTACCGTGTCGAGCGCATCGTCGAACTCGTCACGCCGGCGAGCCTGCGGGTCGACGTCGGTACCGAGCCGCTCGCCTACCGACCCAACTACGCCACCGCGCCCGAGCTGCAATCGGCGTCTTTGGCCCTGCCCTCGCTGGTGATCAATGCCGTCGAGCAGGGGCCCGACGTCACGTTCGGCCTGACCGCGCCGCAAGGCATCGCGCAGGTGCGCGTCGATGCCGTGCCCACGGTGGGCCAGCTCACGCACGCCAACGGTTCGCCGGTGGTGGTGGGCGAGCTGCTGACGCCGCAGCAGCTCGCGGCGCTGGTCTACGTGCCGCCGGCCGACTACCTGCCCGGCACGCCGGTGGGCGAGCTGCGCTACAGCGCGAGCATCGGCGCCGCCAGCGGCAGCGGCACCGTGCACTTCATCGTCGAGCCGGTCAACGATGCACCGCTGGCGGTGTCGGGTTCGACCACCGGCGCCGAGGACGCGACCATTCCGGCGGCGCTGACCGGCACCGACGTCGACGGCACGGTCACCTCGGTCACGATCACGCAGCTGCCGACGCTCGGCACGCTGCTGCTGGCCGACGGCGTCACGCCGGTCGCCGTGGGCCAGGTGCTCAGCGCGGCGCAGGCCGCGGGCCTGCTGTTCCGCCCCGACCCCAACGTGTCGGGCGCCACGACCGTCGGCTTCACCGTCACCGACAACGACGGCGCCATATCGACCCCGGGCAACTGGAACTTCGCGATCACTGCGGTCGACGATGCGCCGCAGGCCACGCCCGACACCTTCACGGTGGCCGAAGACGGCAGCGTGACGATTGCCGTGCTCGGCAACGACAGCGACGTCGAAGGCAGCCCGCTGACGATCACGCAGATCAACGGCCAGCCGATCGTCGACGGCGGCGCGGCGGTGTTGGTGCCGCATGGCAGTGTGCAACTGGTGGGCGGCCAGCTCGTCTTCACGCCCGAGCCCGACTACAACGGCCCGGCCACGTTCAGCTACACCGTCTCCGACGGCGTCAACAGCAGCACCGCGCTCGTCACGGGCACGGTCGCGCCGCAACCCGACGCGCCGGTGGCGCGCGACGACAGCTTCACCGTCGCCGAGGACGCCACCGTCACGATCAACGTGCGCGGCAACGACCGCGACGCCGATGGCGACACGCTGACCGTCACGCAGGTCAACGGCAGCCCGATCACCGACGGCGGCCCGGCGGTCGCGGTACCCAACGGCAGCGTGCAGCTGACCGGTGGCCAGCTGGTGTTCACGCCGGCGCCGAACTACAACGGCCCGGCGACGTTCACCTACACCGTCAGCGACGGCAGCAGCAGTGCCACCGCCACCGTCACCGGCACCGTGACGCCGGCCGACGATGCGCCGCAGGCCACTGTGCCGGCCGCGCAGACCGCCAGCGAAGACGGCGCGCTGGTGTTCGCCAGCGGCAGCGGCAACGCGCTGGCGGTGGCCGATGCCGACGGTGGCAACCTGAGCGTCACGATCGACGTCAGCCACGGCGGCTTCACGCTGGCCGGCACCGCCGGCCTGACGGTCAGCGGCAACGGCAGCGGCAGCGTCACGCTCACCGGCAGCGCGGCGGCGATCAACGCCGCGCTCGACGGCGCACGCTACACGCCCGCCGCCGACTACAACGGCGCCGCGGCGCTGAACCTCTCGGTCAGCGACGGCAGCACGGCCAGCGCCGGCAGCGTGCCGATCACCGTGGTCGCGGTAGCCGACATCGCCGATGACGCGGTGACGACCAACGAAGACACGCCGGTCGCGATCGCCGTGCTCGGCAACGACAGCTTCGAAGGCACGCCGGTGATCACCGCGGTCAACGGCCAGGCGATCGTCGCCGGCGGCCCCGCGGTGGCGGTGGCCCACGGCAGCGTCGCGCTCGACGCGAGCGGCCAGCTGGTGTTCACGCCGGCGGCCAACTACAACAACACGCCGGCCACGCCGACGACCTTCAGCTACACCGTGAGCTCCGGCGGCGTCAGCGAAACCGCCAACGTCGCGGTCAGCGTGACGCCGGTGCCCGACGTGGCCACCGTCAGCCTCACCGCGGCGCCCAGCGTCGCCGAAGGCGGCAGCATCGTCTACACCGCCACGCTGACAGCACCGGCGTTGAGCCCGGTGACCGTGACGCTGGCCAACGGCGCGACGATCACGATCGGCAACGGCGCCAGCTCAGGCAGCGTGGCCGTGCCCGCACCCGGCGACGACGCCTACCTCGACGCCGGCAGCGTCGCGACGACGATCGCCAGCGCGGCCGGCGGCGGCTTCGACGTGCTCAACGTCGACCCCAGCGCAGCCAGCACCGCGATCACCGACACGATCGACGTGACGACGTTGTCGCTCACCGCGAGCCCGGGCGTCGCCGAGGGCGGCAACATCGTCTACACCGCATCGCTGACGCAGCCGGCGCAGACTCCGGTCAGCGTCACGCTGAGCAACGGTGCGGTGATCGCGATCGCCGCCGGCGCCAGCAGCGGCACGGTGAGCGTGCCGGCACCGGCCGACGACACGCATCTCGACGCCGGCAACGTGTCGGCATCGATCACCGGCGCCAGCGGCGGCAACTTCGAGAACCTGGTGGTCGACGCCACGCCGGCGACGACCAGTGTCAGCGACACGATCGACACCACCACCGTCTCGCTCGCCGCCACGCCGAGCGTCGCCGAGGGCGGCGCGATTGTCTACACCGCGAGCCTGACCAGCCCGGCGCAGACCGCGCTCACCGTCACGCTGAGCAACGGCGCGGTGATCACCATTGCGGCCGGCGCCAGCAGCGGCACGGTGAGCGTGCCGGTGCACGCCGACAGCGTGTACGTCGACTCCGACAGCGCATCGGCGACGATCGCATCGGCGGTCGGCGGCAACTTCGAGGCACTGGCGATCGACCCGGCCGCGGCGACGACCGCGATCACCGACACGCCCGACACCACCACCGTCTCGCTGGCGGCGAGCCCATCGGTGGCCGAGGGCGGCGCGATCACCTACACCGCGAGCCTGACCGCACCGGCGCAGACGCCCGTCAGCGTGGTGCTGACCAACGGCGCGACGATCACCATCGCCGCCGGCGCCAGCGCCGGCAGCGTCAGCGTGCCCGCGCCCGCCGACGACGTGTACACCGATGCCGGCAGCGTCGCGGCGTCGATCGCCAGCGCCAGCGGCGGCAACTTCGAGACCCTGGTAGTCAACGGCACGGCCGCGACCACCACGGTGACCGACACCATCGATACCAGCACGGTGTCGCTCACCGCGAGCGCGAGCGTCGCCGAGGGCGGCAGCATCGTCTACACCGCGAGCCTGACCAACCCGGCGCAGACCGCGGTCACCGTCACGCTGAGCAACGGCGCCACGATCACCATCGCCGCCGGCGCCAGCAGCGGTACCGTCAGCGTGCCGGTGCACGCCGACACGCCGTATGCCGATTCCGGCACCGTCTCGGCCACGATCACCACCGCGTCGGGCGGCAACTTCGAGGCGCTGGCGATCGACCCGGCGGCCGCGAACACCGCGGTCACCGACACGCCCGACACGACCACGCTGAGCCTCACGGCAACACCGAGCGTCGCCGAGGGCGGCAGCATCGTCTACACCGCGAGCCTGACCAGCCCGGCGCAGACCGCGCTCACCGTCACGCTCGACAACGGCGCGACGATCACCATCGCGGCCGGCGCCAGCTCGGGCAGCATCAGCGTGCCCGCGCCGGGCGAAGACGTCTACACCGACGCCGGCAGCGTCGCGGCGTCGATCGCCGGCGCCAGCGGCGGCAACTTCGAGAACCTGGTCGTCAGCAGCACGCCGGCGACCACCGCGGTCACCGACACGATCGACACGACGACGCTGTCGCTCAGCGGCGCGGCGTCGGTGATCGAAGGCGGCACGGCGGTCTACACGCTCTCGCTGACCAGCCCCGCACAGACCGCGGTGACGGTCACGCTCACCTACAGCGGCACCGCCGGCAACGGCACCGACTACACCGGCGTGGCCACGGTCACGATCCCGGCCGGCGCGTCGAGCGTCAACTTCGACGTCGCGACGATCGACGACGCGCTGTTCGAGGGCAGCGAGAACTTCACCGTCGCGATCGGCTCGGCCAGTGGCGGCAACTTCGAGAACCTGGTTGTCAGCGGCAGCAACAACAGCGTGGCGACCACGCTGATCGACGACGACACGTCACCGTCGATCGCGGTGTCCGACACCACCGTGGTCGAGGGCGGCTTCGCCGTGTTCACCGTCAGCCTGTCGAGCGCCAGCGCGACGCCCACCACCTTCACGCCTGCGCTGGCCAGCGGCTCGGCCATCGTCGGCACCGACACGGCAACCGCGCTCGAGTACTTCGACGGCGCCGCGTGGGTACCGGTGACGGCCGCTGGCGTGACGATCGCCGCCGGCGCCACCGCGGTGCAGGTGCGCGTCGCGACCACCGACGACCCTGTCGCCGACTCCGGCGAGACCTTCCGCCTCGAGGTGACCGTGAACGCCGGCACCACCGCCAACGCGACCGCGTTCGGCACCGGCACGATCACCGACGAAGCCGTGCCCGGACCGGAGGACACGACCAACCTGACGCTCAGCGCCTCACCGAGCGTGGCCGAGGGCGGCACGATCACCTACACCGCATCGTTGAGCCACCCGGCCGCGTCGACGCTGAACGTCACGCTGAGCAACGGTGCGGTCATTTCGATCGCGGCCGGCGCGAGCACCGGCACGGTGGCCGTGGCGGCGCCCGGCGACGACGTGTATGTCGACGCCGGCAACGTCGCGGCGACGATCGCATCGACCAGCGGCGGCAGCTTCGAGGCGCTGGTGGTCAACCCGGCCGCCGCGGTGACCGCGATCGCCGACACGCCCGACACCACCACCGTCAGCCTCAGTGCGAGCCCAAGCGTCGCCGAAGGCGGCAGCATCGTCTACACCGCGAGCCTGACCGCACCGGCACAGACCGCGGTGACCGTGAACCTGAGCAACGGCGCGACGATCACGATCGTCGCCGGCGCCAGCACCGGCAGCGTGAGCGTGCCCGCGCCCGGCGACGACGTGTACAGCGACGCCGGCAGCGTGTCGGCGACGATCAGCACCGCCACCGGCGGCAACTTCGAGAACCTGGCGATCAGCGGCACGCCCGCGACCACGACGATCACCGACACGGCCGATGCCACCACGGTGTCGCTCACCGCAACGCCGAGCGTCGCCGAGGGCGGCACGATCGTCTACACCGCGGCGCTGACCGCGCCGGCGCAGACCGCCGTCACCGTCACGCTGAGCAACGGTGCAGTGATCACGATCGCGGCCGGCGCGAGCAGCGGCACGGTCAATGTCGCGGCACCGGCCGACGACACGGTCGTCGACGCCGGCAGCGTCGCGGCGACGATCGCGTCGGCCACCGGCGGCAACTTCGAGAGCCTGCTCGTGAATGCGACGCCGGCGACCACTGCCGTCACCGACACGATCGACATCACCACCGTCAGCCTGGCGGCGAGCCCGAGCGTCGCCGAAGGCGGCGCGATCACCTACACCGCCACGCTGACCAGCGCGGCGCAGACCGCGGTCACCGTCACGCTCGACAACGGCGCGACGATCACGATCGCCGCCGGCGCAAGCTCAGGGGCAGTCAGCGTGCCCGCCCCGACCGACGACGTCTACGTCGACGCCGGCAGCGTCAGCGCACGCATCGCCACCGCCACCGGTGGCAACTTCGAGAGCCTGGCGGTCAACACCACGCCGGTGACGACCACGGTTTCCGACACGGTCGACGCGACCACGGTCAGCCTCACCGCGACGCCGAGCGTCGCCGAAGGCGGCACGATCACCTACACCGCGAGCCTGACCGCGCCGGCGCAATCGACGGTGACGGTCACGCTGGCCAACGGCGCGACGATCACGATCGCCGCCGGCGCCAGCTCAGGCAGCGTCAACGTGCCGGCTCCGGCCGACGACGCGATCGCCGACGCCAGCAGCGTGCAGACCCACATCACGTCGGCCGCGGGCGGCAACTTCGAGAACCTGCTCGTCGACGCGACGCCGGCGATCACCAGTGTCACCGACACGATCGACACCACCACCGTCAGCCTCAGCGCGAGCCCGAGCGTCGCCGAGGGCGGCTCGATCACCTACACCGCAACGCTCACCAGCGCCGCCGCAACGCCGGTGACCGTGACGCTGGCCAACGGCGCCACCATAACCATTGCCCCCGGCGCCAGCTCCGGCAGCGTCAGCGTGGCCGCGCCCGGCGACGACGTGTACCTCGATGCCGGCAGCGTCAGCACGCAGATCAGCACCGCCACCGGCGGCGGCTTCGAGAACCTGGCGGTCAACACGGCGGCGGCCGTGACCACCGTCACCGACACGCTGAACACCAGCACGGTCAGCCTCAGCGCGACGCCCAGCGTCGCCGAGGGCGGCACCATCGTCTACACCGCGGCGCTGACCGCGCCGGCGCAGACCGCCGTCACCGTCACGCTCGACAACGGCGCGACGATCACGATCGCCGCCGGTGCCAGCAGCGGCAGCGTGAACGTGGCCGCGCCGGCCGACGATGCGATCGTCGACGCCGGCAGCGTCTCGGCGACGATCAGCAGCGCCAGCGGCGGCAACTTCGAGAGCCTGGTGGTCGACGCAACGCCGGCGACCACCACCGTCACCGACACTCTCGACGCCACCACGGTCAGCCTCAGCGCGACGCCCGGCGTCGCCGAAGGCGGCACGATCGTCTACACCGCGAGCCTGACGAACGCCGCCGCCTCGCCGGTGACGGTGCAGCTCAGCAACGGTGCGACGATCACCATCGCTGCCGGTGCCAGCACCGGCACGGTCAGCGTGCCGGCGCCCGCCGACGACGTGTACGTCGACGCCGGCAGCGTCGCCGCGACGATCAGTTCGGCCACCGGCGGTGGCTTCGAGAGCCTCACCGTCGACGGCGCGGCCGCGACCACCACCGTCAGCGACACGCTCGACGCCACCACGGTGTCGATCAGCGGCGCCGGTACGGTGATCGAGGGCGCGAGCGCGGCCTACACGGTGTCGCTGACGAGCCCGGCGCAGACCGCGGTCACCGTCACCCTCGCCTACAGCGGCACCGCCGCCGACGGCAGCGACTTCACCGGCGTGGCCACCGTCACGATCCCGGCCGGCTCGAGCAGCGCCGGCTTCAGCCTGGCCACGCTCGACGACGCCCTCGCCGAAGGCAACGAGAACTTCACCGTCTCGCTGGTGTCGGCCACCGGTGGCAACTTCGAGAACCTGGCCGTCAGCGGCAGCAACGGCAGCGTGAGCACCACGCTGCTCGACAACGACGGCACGCCGTCGATCAGCGTGGCCGACATCGCGGTGATCGAAGGCAACACCGCCGTCTTCACCGTCAGCCTGTCGAACGCGAGCGCGACCGCGACCACGTTCACGCCCACGCTGACCAGCGGCAGCGCCACCGTCGGCACCGACACCGCGACCGCGCTCGAGTATTTCAACGGCGCCGCGTGGGTGCCGGTCACCGCCGCCGGCGTCACGATTCCCGCCGGCGCCACCTCGGTGCAGGTGCGCGTGGCGACGACCGACGATGCACTCGCCGACAGCGGCGAGACCTTCACGCTGACCGCGTCGGTCACCGCCGGCACCACCGCCAACGCGGCCGCCACCGGCACCGCGACGATCACCGACGAGGCCGCGCCCGATGCCGTGCTGGTCAGCCTGGCCGGCCCGGCCACGGTGGTCGAGGGCACCACCACCGGCGCCTACACCGTCACGCTGCCGCAGGCGGCCGTGACCGCGGTGACGGTGCAGCTCAACTACAGCGGTACCGCGGCCAATGGCAGCGACTACACCGGCGTGGCCGCGGTCACGATCCCCGCCGGCGCGACCAGCGCCGGCTTCGTGATCCCGACGCTCGACGACGTGATCGCCGATTCCGGCGAGACGATCGTCGTCACGCTCGGCACCATCACGGGCGGCGGCTTCGAAGCGATCGCGGCCAACCCGGCGGCCAGCAGCGTGACCACGACGATCGGCGACGAGACGCCGGCCGACGTGGCCACGGTGTCGCTGGCGGCGAGCCCGAGCGTCGCCGAAGGCGGCACGATCACCTACACCGCGTCGTTGAGCCACCCGGCCAACACGCCGGTGACGGTGACGCTGAGCAACGGCGCGACGATCACGATCGCCGCCGGCGCCAGCACTGGCACGGTGAACGTGCCGGCGCCGGCCGACGACGTGTACACCGACGCCGGCACGGTGGCGGCGACGATCGCCACCGCAGCCGGCGGCAACTTCGAGTCTCTGGCGGTCGACCCGGCGGCGGCGACGACGAGCATCACCGACACGCCCGACACCACCACCGTCAGCCTCGCGGCGAGCGCGAGCGTCGCCGAAGGCGGCAGCATCGTCTACACCGCCAGCCTGACGAACCCGGCGCAGACCGCGGTCACCGTCACGCTGAGCAACGGCGCCACGATCACCATCGCCGCCGGCGCCAGCAGCGGCAGCGTGAGCGTGCCCGCGCCGGGCGACGACGTGTACATCGACGCCGGCAACGTGTCGGCGACGATCAGCGGCGCCAGCGGCGGCAACTTCGAGAACCTGGCGATCGACCCGGCCGCGGCGACGACCGCGATCACCGACACGGCGAACACCACCACCGTCAGCCTCACCGCCAGCCCGAGCGTCGCCGAAGGCGGCAGCATCGTCTACACCGCATCGCTGACCAGCCCCGCGCAGACGGCGGTCACCGTGACACTGAGCAACGGCGCGACGATCACCATCGCCGCCGGCGCCAGCAGCGGCACGGTGAACGTGGCCGCGCCGGGCGACGACGTGTACGTCGACGCCGGCAACGTGTCGGCCACGATCAGCGCCGCCACCGGCGGCAACTTCGAGACGCTGGCGATCGACCCGACGGCGGCCACCACCGCGATCACCGACACGGTGAATGCCACCACCGTTTCGCTCGGCGCCACGGCCACCGTGGCCGAAGGCGGCAGCATCGTCTACACGGCGTCGCTGACGAGCCCGGCGCAGACCGCGGTCACCGTCAACCTCAGCAACGGCGCGACGATCACCATCGCCGCCGGCGCCAGCTCGGGCACGGTGAGCGTGCCCACCCCGGCCGACGACGCGTACGCCGACGCCGGCACGGTCTCAGCGACGATCAGCAACGCCAGCGGCGGCAACTTCGAATCGCTGGTGGTCGACCCGACCGCGGCAACGACCAGCGTCACCGATACGATCGACACCACCACGGTCAGCCTCAGCGCGACAGCCACCGTCGCCGAAGGCGGCAACATCGTCTACACCGCGAGCCTGACCAGCCCCGCGCAGACCGCGGTCACCGTCACACTGGCCAACGGCGCGACGATCACGATCGCCGCCGGTGCCAGCACCGGCACCGTGAGCGTGCCCGTTCATGCCGACAACCCGTACCTCGATGCCGGCACGGTGTCGACGACGATCAGCAGCGCCACCGGCGGCGGCTTCGAGAGCCTGGCCGTCAACACGGCCGCGGCCAACACCACCGTCACCGACACCACCGACGCGACCACGGTCTCGCTGACGGCGACCCCGAGCGTCGCCGAAGGCGGCAGCATCGTCTACACCGCGAGCCTGACCGCACAGGCGCAGACGGCAGTGACCGTGAACCTGAGCAACGGCGCGACGATCACGATCGCCGCCGGCCAGAGCAACGGCACGGTCAGCGTGCCCGCGCCGGCCGACGACGTGTACAGCGACGCCGGCAGCGTGTCGGCCACGATCAGCAGCGCCAGCGGCGGCAACTTCGAGAGCCTGGTGATCGACCCGGCGGCCGCGACGACCGGCGTCACCGACACCGTCAACGCCACCAGCATCAGCCTGAGCGCGAGCCCGAGCGTCGCCGAAGGCGGCAGCATCGTCTACACCGCGAGCCTGACCAACCCGGCGCAGACCGCGGTCACCGTCACGCTCGCCAACGGCGCGACGATCACCATCGCGGCCGGCGCCAGCAGTGGCAGCGTGAGCGTGCCTGCGCCTGCCGACGACGTCTACGTCGACACCGGCACGGTGTCGACCACGATCGCGTCGGCCACCGGCGGCAACTTCGAGCAGCTCAGCGTCAGCGGCGGCCCGGCCACCACGACGGTGACCGACACGATCAACGCCACCACCGTGAGCCTGACCGGCGCGGCGTCGGTGAGCGAAGGCGGCAGCGCCGCGTACACCGTGTCGCTGACCAGCCCGGCGCAGACCGCGGTCACCGTCACCCTCGCCTACAGCGGCACGGCCGCCAACGGCGCCGACTTCACCGGCGTGGCCACGGTCACGATCCCGGCCGGCGCGAGCAGCGCCAACTTCAGCATCGCGACGATCAACGACAGCCTGGCCGAGGGCGCCGAGAACTTCACCGTCACGCTGGCGTCGGCCAGCGGCGGCAACTTCGAGGCCCTGGTGCTCGCCGGCGGTGCCGGCGGCGCGGTGACCACGTCGATCATCGACGACGACGTGGCCACGCTGCACCTGGCCGCGACGCCGACGCTGACCGAAGCGGGTGGCACGATCGTCTACACCGCCACCATCTCGCAGCCGCCGGTGTCGCCGCTGCTCGTCACGCTGAGCAACGGCGCGACGATCACCATCGCCGCCGGCGCCACCAGCGGCAGCGTGAACGTGCCGCTGGCCGCCAACGAAGACGTCTACGTCGACCCGGGCTCGGTCAGCGCCAGCATCACCGCCACCAGCGGCGGCGGCATCGGCCTGTCGGTGGACACGACGCCGGCGGTGACGACGATCGGCGACACGATCGACGACACCACCGTCAGCCTCGCGGCGACGCCCAGCGTCGCCGAGGGCGGCGCCATCGTCTACACCGCGACGCTGACCAACCCGGCGCAGACGGCCGTCACCGTGACGCTGAGCAACGGCGCGACGATCGCGATCGCCGCCGGCGCCAGCTCGGGCAGCGTGAGCGTGCCGGTGCATGCCGACACGCCGTACACCGATGCGGGCACCATCTCGACGACGATCAGCACCGCCACCGGCGGCAACTTCGAGAACCTGCTGGTCGACCCGGCGGCTGCGACCACCACGGTGACCGACACGCCGACCGCGACCACGCTGACGCTCACCGCGACGCCGAGCGTCGCCGAGGGCGGCGCGATCGTCTACACCGCGAGTCTGACGAGCCCGGCGCAGACGCCGGTCACCGTGATGCTGAGCAACGGCGCGACGATCACGATCGCCGCCGGCGCGAGCTCGGGCACCGTGAGCGTCGGCGTCCACGCCGACAACGTGTATGCCGATGCGGCCACCGTGTCGGCCACGATCAGCGCCGCCAGCGGCGGCAACTTCGAGAACCTCGTCGTCAGCCCGGGCGCGGCGACGACCAGCGTCACCGACACGCTCGACACCACGACCGTCAGCCTCACCGCGAGCCCGAGCGTCGCCGAGGGTGGCAACATCGTCTACACCGCCAGCCTGACGAACCCGGCGCAGACCGCCGTCACCGTCACGCTCAGCAACGGCGCGACGATCACCATCGCCGCCGGCGCCAGCGCGGGCACGGTGAGCGTGCCCGCCCCGGCCGACGACGTGTACAGCGATGCCGGCACCGTGTCGGCGACGATCAGCAGCGCCACCGGCGGCAACTTCGAGGCGCTGAGCGTCAACCCGGCCGCGGCCAACACCACCGTCACCGACACGCCCGACACGACCACGGTCTCGCTCACCGCGACACCCAGCGTCGCCGAAGGCGGCAGCATCGTCTACACCGCGACGCTGACCAGCCCCGCGCAGACCGCGGTCACGGTCGATCTCAGCAACGGCGCGACGATCACCATCGCCGCCGGTGCCAGTTCGGGCAGCGTGAGCGTGCCCGCGCCCACCGACGATGTGTACCTCGACGCCGGCACCGTGTCGGCCACGATCAGCAACGCCAGCGGCGGCAACTTCGAGAGCCTGGTGCGCGACCCGGCCGCGGCGACGACCGCGATCACCGACACGCCCGACACCACCACGCTGAGCCTCACCGGCGCCGCCAGCGTCGTCGAAGGCAGCAGCGGCAGCTACACGCTCTCGCTGACGAGCCCGGCGCAGAGCGCGGTCACGGTCAACCTCGCGTACAGCGGCACCGCCAGCAACGGCAGCGACTACAGCGGCGTCGCGACGGTCACCATCCCGGCCGGCGCCAGCAGCGCCAGCTTCAACATCGCCACCATCGACGATGCGCTGGCCGACAGCGGCGAGACGCTGGTGGTCAGCGTCGCATCGGCCACCGGCGGCAACTTCGAGTCGCTGGTGGTCAGCGGCAGCGCCGGCAGCGTGACGACCACGATCGTCGACGAACCGGTGCCCGACACCGTGCTGGTGAGCCTGATCGGCCCCACCAGCGTGGCCGAAGGCGCAACCACCAGCGCCTACACGGTGACGCTGGCACAGGCGGCCGTGACCCCGGTGACGGTGAACCTCACCTACGGCGGCACCGCGACCGATGGCACCGACTACACCGGCGTGGTCAGCGTGACGATTCCGGCCGGCTCGACCACCGCCACCTTCACGCTGCCCACCACCGCCGACGGCATCGACGAGCCGAACGAGACCGTGGTGGTCTCGCTCGGCAGCATCAGCGGCGGCGGCTTCGAGGCGATCGCCGCGCACCCCACCAACAACAGCGTCACGACGACGATCGTCGACGGCGACGCCACGCCGTCGCTGTCGATCAACGACGTCACGGTCAACGAAGCGGCCGGCACGGCCACGTTCACGGTCACGCTGTCGGCCGCCAGCGGCCAGTCGGTGACGGTGAACTACGCCACCGCCGATGGCAGCGCGACGGCGGGCAGCGACTTCGGCGGCGCCGCCGGCACGCTCACCTTCGCCCCCGGCGTGACCTCGCAGACCATCACGGTCAGCATCACCAACGACGCGCTGTTCGAAGGCAACGAAAGCTTCACCGTCACGCTGTCGGGCGCCAGCAACGCCAGCATCGCCGATGCCACCGGCGTCGGCACGATCATCGACAACGAGGCCGTGCCGGCCATCGCATCGATCTCGAGCCCCACGGTGGCCGAGGGCAGCAACCTGGTCTATGCGGTCGCGCTGAACAACGCGTCGGCGACCACCACCACCTTCCCCTTCACGCTCGGCGGCGGCAGCGCCGCCACCACCGACTACACCAGCGCCACGTTCAGCAACGGCGTCACCTTGTCCGGCGGCGTGCTCACCGTGCCGGCCGGCGTCACCGGCTTCACGGTGACGCTGCCGACCGTGCAGGACACGCTCGACGAACCCAGCGAGACCGTGCCGTTGACGATCGGCGGCGTGACCGGCACCGGCACGATCACCGACGACGATGCGACCCCGACGCTCGCCGTCAACGATGTCAGCGTCAACGAGGCCGCCGGCACGGCGACCTTCACCGTCACGCTGTCGGCCGCGAGCGGCCAGACCGTGACCGTGGACTTCGGCACCGCCAACGGCAGCGCCACCGCCGGCGCCGACTACAGCGCTGCCAGCGGCACGCTGACCTTCGCGCCCGGCACGACGACGCAGACGATCACGGTGCCGATCACCAACGACGCGCTGTTCGAGGGCAACGAGAGCTTCACCGTCACCCTCGCCTCGCCGACCAACGCCACCATCGCCGATGGCACCGGCGTGGGCACCATCGTCGACAACGACGCCGCGCCGACGGTCACCTCGATCTCGAGCCCCACGGTGGCCGAAGGCAGCGACCTGGTCTACGCGGTGGCGCTGAGCAACCCGTCGTCGACGGCCACCACCTTCCCGTTCACGCTCGGCGGCGGCAACGCCGTTGCCGCTGACTACGGCAGCGCCACGTTCAGCAACGGCGTCACGCTCGCCGGCGGCGTGCTCACCGTGCCGGCCGGCGTCACCGGCTTCACGGTGACGCTGCCCACGGTGCAGGATGCACTCGACGAGGCCAACGAGACGGTGCCGATCACCGTCGGCGGCGTCACCGGCACCGGCACGATCACCGACGATGACGCGACGCCGAGCCTGGCGATCGACGACGTGACCGTCAACGAGGCCGCCGGCACCGCGACCTTCACGGTCACGCTGTCGGCGCCGTCGGGCCAGAGCGTCAGCGTCAACTACGCCACCGGCGACGGCAGCGCCAACGCGGGCAGCGACTATGTTGCCGCCGGCGGCACGCTCACCTTCGCCCCGGGCGTGGTGTCGCAGACGATCACCGTCAGCATCACCAACGATGCACTGACCGAACTCAGCGAGACCTTCAACGTCACCCTGTCGGGCGCGGTCAACGCCACCATCGCCGACGCCAGCGGCTTGGGCACGATCGTCGACAACGACGCACCGCCGGCGATCGACCTCGACGCCGACAACTCCAGCGGCGCGGCGGGCGCGAACTACACCACCACGTTCGTCGAGCAAGGCGCCGCGGTGGCCATCGCCGACGCCGACGTGGCGATCAGCGACGCCGACAGCAGCACGCTGACCGGCGCGACGATCACGCTGACCAACCCGCAGGCCGGCGACGTGCTGGCCGCCGGCAGCCTGCCCGCCGGCATCACCGCGACCGTGCTCGGCAACGTGGTCACACTCAGCGGCGCGGCCTCGCTGGCCGACTACCAGAGCGCGATCCGCAGCGTCACCTTCGCCGCCGGCGGCGGCGACGCGCCGGTGACGACACTGCGCACGGTGACGGTCACCGTGACCGACGGCACCACCACCAGCAACGTGGCGACGACGACGATCAACGTCACCGCCGTGAACGACCCGCCGCTGACGCAGGACGTCACCGCCACCGGCAACGAAGACACGCTGATCACCGTGACGCTGAGCGGCAGCGATGCCGACGGCATCGTCGCCGGCTACGTGATCGGTTCGCTGCCGGGCAACGGCACGCTGTACCGTGACGCCGCCGGCACCGTGCCGGTCAACCCCGGCGACGTCGTTACCGGGTCGGTGTACTTCCGGCCCGACAGCCAGTGGAACGGCAGCACCAGCTTCCAGTACGCCGCGCGCGACGACGGCGGCCTGACCGACGCCACACCGGCCACCGCCACGATCAACGTGGCGGCCGTCAACGACGGCACGCCCGCAGCGGTGAACGACGCGGTGGTCGGCCTCATCGGCCAGCCCATCATCATCACGCAGGCGCAGCTGCTGGCCAACGACGCGCTGTTCGATCACGCCCGCATCACCGCCACCGGCGGCATCAGCGGCGGCACGCTGGTCGACAACGGCGACGGCACGTACACCTTCACACCGTCGGCGGCCAACGGCAGCTTCACCTACACGCTGACCGACGACGACGGCCAGACCAGCACCGCCACGGTGGCGATCAGCTCGTTCGCGACGCGCGACGACCTGATCACCGTGCACGAGAGCGCGCTGCCCGGCGGCACCGGCGGCGGCGTGCGCATGGTCACCGGCAACCTGCTCACCAACGACCCGGGCGCCACCTCGATCAGCAGCGTCCGCGGCGTCACCGATGGCAGCGCGGGCGACCTCGACAGCCGTGCCGGCTATATCGGCGTGCAGCAGGTGGTCGGCGGCGTCAATGCCGGCGTGCTGACGGTCGACGTCGCGGGCGCCGGCCTCGGCAACTACACCTACCAGCTCAACGACAACGTGGCGCACAACCTCGGCGCCACCAACAACAGCCTGACCCAGGCGATCGCCTATCAGACCAACACCGGCACCGGCAACGCCCGGGTGACGATCGTCGACGATCGCCCGCAGGCCTTCGATCGCACGGTCGAGGTGACCGAAGACGCGGTACCCGCCTACAACCTGGTGCTGGTGCTCGACGTATCGGGCTCGATGACCCAGCAGGGCTTCGGCGGCGAGGTGCGCCAGGTCAACCCCGATGGCACGGTCACGGTCACCACGCGACTCGACATGGCCAAGGCCGCGCTGGTCGAACTGGTCGAGCAGTACTTCAACCAGGCGCAGAACGTTGCGGTGAAGCTGGTCACCTTCTCGTCGGACGCGACCATCCTCAACGGCAACAACGCCTACACCGACAAGAGCGCGCTGATCGCGGCGATCAACGGCATCAGCGGCTCGGGCGGCACCGACTACAGCGATGCGCTGGATGCCGCGCGCACGGCGATGACAGGGTTCGTCGACCCGGCCGAAGAGAACGTGGTCTACTTCGTGTCCGACGGCGCGCCGACCGAAGGCGACACCACCGACCCGGCCGGCTCGACCGGTTATCGCACCTTCGTCAACGCCAACGGCATCGCGTCGTACGGTGTCGGTGTCGGCAGTGGCATCTCCAACACCGGGCCGCTGGACGGCATCCACAACGTCGATGCCGACGCGAACGGCACGGTCGACCCGGCGATCATCGTGCCGGATCTGAACGAGCTGGCCAACACGCTGCTGACCACCGTGCCGGTGGCCAACGGCGGCAACGTGGTCAGCGGCGCCGGCGGGCTGGGCAACGCGCTCGGCGCCGACGGCGGCTATGTGCAATCGATCACCGTCGCGCTCGACAACGACGGCAACGCCGGCACGCCGCCGGTTGACGTGACCTTCACCTTCAACGGCAGCGGCCAGATCACCTGGAGCGGTGGCTTCCCCGCCGGCTCGCCGCTGGCCGGCGACACGCTGACGCTCGACGCCGGCCGCGGCTTCACGAAGGGCTCGCTGACGTTCAACTTCGCCACCGGGCAGTACGCCTACTTCACCGGTGGCACCGCGAGCGAAGGCGATTCGTTTGCCGTCAGGTACGTCGCGCGCGACACCGAGGGCGACGTGACGCCGCTGACCACGCTGACGTTCAGCGTGGTCGATGGCCAGCCGGTGGCACGCCCGGACATCGACACGCTGTTCGCCAACCAGACGAGCTACGCCGGCAACGTGATCAGCGGGCTCGGAACCGACGGCGGCCTCGCCAGCGGCAGCCTGACCACCGACTTCACCGCGCAGGGCACCGGCGCCGACAACGACGTCGACGGCGCGCGCGTCAGCTCGATCGTCTTCCAGGGTCAGAGCTTCGACCTGACGGCGAACTCGTCGGGGTCGGCGCTCGGCGGCAGCTATACCGTCAGCGGTGGCCAGCTGGTCTGGAACCACGCCAGCAACGGCAGCAGCCTGCGCTTCAACGCCGACGGCGCGTACCAATACGTCCCCACGGCCGCCGAGACGCCGGACACGCCGTCGACCGGGCCGACCACCGTCACGCTGACTGGCGCCAACGCAACCGGCACCAGCTTGACGATCGGCGCGCTCACCTTCACCGGCATCGCGCGCAACTCGACCGCCGAAACCGCCGGCGTTCGCCGCACCAACAGCGACGGCATCGGCGTCAACCTCGACAGCCCCGGCAACGACGACAACCGGCGGGTCGGCAACCTGGAGACGCTGGTCATCCGCTTCGACACCGCTGCCAATCCGTACGGCGTCGAGAACGTGACGGTCGACCCCGACAACAGCAACAGCAACCTCGGTGGATCGGTCGCGCTGACCTACACGGTGTATCACATCGACGGCCACCGGCTCGGCCAGTTCTACAGCAACTCCGAAGCCGCGGTGACGCTGCCGCCGGAGTTCAGCAACATCGGGCGCATCGAGATCACCGCCAACAGCGACGCTTACGCCAGCATCGGCTCGATCAGCTACCACACCGTCAACAACAGCGCGGCCGCCGCGATCGCGCCGATCGAGATCGGCTACACGCTGACCGACACCGACGGCGACTCCAGCAGCTCGACGCTGACGCTGCGCGCGATCACCAATTCGATCGCCGGCGACGCCGGCGACAACACGCTCAACGGCAACGCGGCCAACGATCTGATCCACGGCGGTGCCGGCAACGACACGATCGACGGCGGTGCCGGCAACGACCTGCTCGTGGGCGGCCTGGGCAACGACACGATCACCGGCGGCGCCGGCGCCGACATCCTGCGCGGCAGCGACGGCAACGACAGCCTCGTCGGCGGCGATGGCGACGACATGCTGGCGGGCGGTGCCGGCAACGACACGCTGACCGGCGGCAACGGCGCCGATGTGTTCGTGTGGTCGCTGGCCGACCGGGGTACGCCCGGGTCACCGGCGGTCGACACGGTGCAGAGCTTCGACAACGCGACCGGCGGCGCCGGCGGTGATGTACTCGACCTGCGCGACCTGCTGCAAGGCGAGACGCACGGCGCCATCGATGTGGGCAACCTACAGAACTACCTGCACTTCGAAACCGCGAGCGGTAACACCACCATCCAGATCAGCAGCGGCGGCGGCTTCGTCAACGGCTTCAACGTCGGTGCGGTCGACCAGACCATCGTGCTGCAGGGTGTCGACCTGCTGGCGGGCTTCACGACCGACCAGCAGGTGATCCGGGACCTGCTCGACCGCGGCAAGCTGGTCACCGACGGCAACGGTTGATCGCCCGCTCTTCGCTTCTCCCCGCCGTGCGGGGACGTGAAGATCTGTGAGCGCGGGGGGGGGCGCGCCGTCAGATGCGCGTCAGCGCCGGCCCGGTCGCGCCGTCGAACCCCAGTGTCCACAGCACCGCCAGATCTTCGTCGCGGTCGACGCCCTCGGCGTACACCTGCAGCCCGATGCCGCGCAGCAGCGTGAGCAACCCCTCGGCATGGCGGCGCACCGCCGCGTCGTCGGCGATGCCGACCAGGAATCGCGCGTCGATGCGCACGTAGTCGAGCCCCAGCTCATAGAGCCGGGCCATGCCCGACAGCGCGGCACCGGCATGCTCCAGCCCCACGCGGGCGCCGAGCGCACGCCAGTGCTGCGCCACCTGCTGGATCACGCCAGGCTGCGCAGCAGCGAGCGATTCGGGGGTGTCGATCCACAGCCGCGCGGCGGCCTTCGGCGCCTGGCGCAATTGCGCCGAGATGGCGGCAACGAACTCGGTGGCCTGCAGCGATGCCGCAGCCAGGTTCACGCAGCGCGCGACACCGTCGCGTGCGATCTGCTCGAGCGCCAGCGCCACTGCACGCTGATCCATCGCGTTGGTCAGGCGGCTGCGCGTGGCCAGCGCCAGCCACTTCGATGCCGACTCGAACGCCCCGCCCGGTTGCAGCTGCACGCGCAGCGGGCAGTCGAAGTGCAGCAACTCACCGCGCGCGTTGCGCACCGGGTATTCGGCCAGGCTCGAGCGCTGCTGCAGCAGCGCGTCGGTCAGCTGGCGCTGCCAATGGCCTTCGCCGGCAGCCGGTGCCGGGTCGGTGCAGCGGCACCCCACCACCGCCCATGCGCCTTCGGCCTCGGCTTGCGCCAGAGCCTGGTCTGCCGCTGCCAGCGCCGCCGGCATGCCCACCACCTGGGCCTGATCGGCCGCGCCGATCACCAGCGATGGCCACTCGCCGGCGTGTGGCTTGAAACCCGCTGTCGGCGGAATCGGCGCGGCCAGCGCCGTGCGCAGCGCCGGCACCAGCGCCTGGGCGAACGTGAGCGCATCGCCGCACGCGACCACGAGCGCGAAATCCGATCCGTTGAGGCGACCGCACAGCGGTCGGTCGGCTGCGGGCGCCTCGGCCAACGCGCGCGCCAGTGCACGCAGCAGCGCATCGACCGCGGCATGGCCGAGCCGGCGGTTCAGTGGCTCGAGCTCCTGCACGCGCACCAGCACGATGCCCTGCGCGTCGCCGGCCGAGGCTTCGAAGCGGCGTTGCGCGTCGAGCATGAACTGGCGGCGGTTTAGCAAGCCGGTCAATGCGTCGGTCTGTGCCTGCTGGCGCAGCGACTCCACCTGCTGCGCCTGCGCATCGAACATCGTGCTCAGGCGGCCCACCATCGTGTTCATGCTGCGCGCCAGCGGCTTCAACTCGGCCACCGCGGGTTCATCGACGGTGACGAAGCGGCCCTCCTGCAGCGCCTGCGCCTGCGCGACCGCGGCGTCGAGCGGGCGTCGGATCGAGCGCAGGCCCCAGGCCGCAAGCACGGCGCCGGCCAGACCCACCAGCGCCAGCAACTGCGCCGCGCGCACGCCGGCACGCCACAGCGCATCGAGCGCATAGGCCGACTGGCTCACCAGCTCGATGCGACCGATCGGGCGCCAGCCGTCGGACACCTGACCCACGCCGGGCTCGGCGCGCAGCGGCAAGCTACGCACGAACCATGCGGGCGCCCGACTCGGCGCCGTCGCGGCCTCGCGCTCGAACGGCACGCGGCCATCGGCACCCACCAGCTTGATGCTGCGGTAGGTGCCGGTGTCGAACTGCGCGGCCAGTACCAGCTCCATCAACGCCGCGTCGCCGCGCTGCTGCGACAGCGCGAGCGCGAGCGCCTGCGCGTTGTCGCGGTTCTTCACCGTGAGCTGCGCCTGCAGCGTGTTGCGCGCGGCGACCAGCGTGGTGAGCACGCCGCCGGCCAGCGCCAACAGCACCACCAGCAGCATCAGCAACGCCATCCGTCGGATCAGCGACATGGCCGTTCTCCCTCGTCGAAACCATACATCACAGAAAACCCTCGGCCTGCGCCTTGCGCAGCACCTCACGCCAGCGCGACAAGCGATCGGCCGCGTCACCGATGCGCGGCCCGCCGTTGCCGCGCCACAGCCCTTCGCTGTTGAAGCTGAACACCGGCGTCAGATCGGGCCGGCGCGACGCCGGTCGGATCTCGCCGATCAGGTTGTCGAGGATCAGCGGTTCGGCCTGCGGCTGCGCGTAGTAGGCGAGCACCATGTGGGGCAGCGTCGGACCGCCGGCGTCACCGACCTGCAGCCGCACGTAGACCAGCCGCAGCCGCGCCGCCGGCACGCCTGCGGCGAGCAGCGCGAAGTACTTGGCGATCGCGAAGTCCTCGCAGTCGCCACGGCCTTGCTGCAGGGTTTCGAGCGCGCTGGCCCAGTGATCGGCCTCGTGCCAGACGAGCGCATCGTCGGTGAACACGATGCGGCTGTTGAAGAAGCGGTTGATCGCCTCGAGCCGTGCGGCGTCCTCACGTTGCGCCAGGCTGCCCAGCAGCGGCTGCAACTGCGCAACGCCCTGGACTGCCGTTGCGCCCAGGCGCTGCGCCGCAGCGGCCATGCGGTCGACATCCCACGCGCGCGGCCCACACAGCGTGGTGGCGAGCGCGCCGGCCAGCGCCAATTGCCGCCAGCCACTGCGAAGGCAACGGCCGCTGCGCCGTGGACGCGTCGCGCGGCAAGGGATCGGTTCGGTTTGCATCCGCGGGTCGGGTAGACACGGCGCGCGCCGACACCCTCGGCCACCGCGTATCGCCCCGACCCTCGTGGTTTCGTCCGACCCCGGGGCGACTTGATCGAAGAATGGGCCGGGCCTGGACGAACAGCGAGAAAGCGTGAAACAAGTTGCTACTGAAATGTGACTTCCGGTCGACATCCTTCTACCGGCGCGCGCTCATCACGCGGAAAGGGCAGGTTGCACACCTACACTCCCACGGTTTGCGACCCGTTGATCGTTGCGCCGCGTTGCCACGCGGCCCGACCCAAGCCATGACCCGAACCCGAAGCCCGATCCGTCTCGCCGCGCGCCTGCTGCCCGTACTATTGCCGGCACTGGTGCCCGCCACCGGTCTCGCACAAGGCGACGACCCGATGACCACCGCGGCACGGCGTGCGCTCGAGTCGAACCCCGAGCTGGCCGCCAAGGCCAACGCGCTGCGCGCATCGCTCGACGCGATCACCGTTGCGCGTGCCGGCTGGCTTCCCCGCGTCGACGCCGACGCCCGCGTGGCCAGCACGCGCGACCGCATCACCACCCGCGTGCCGGCCAACGGCACGCTCGACTACAACGGCATCGCGTTGAGCGTCACGCAACTGCTGTGGGACGGCAACGCCGTGACGCAATCCGTGCGCCGCCTCGATCACGATCGCCAGGCGCGCTGGTTCGAACTGCTCGACGCCACCGAGCAGACCGCGCTCGAAGCCGCCAAGGCCTACGTCGACGTCACGCGCTACCGGCGCCTGGTCGAGCTGGCTGAAGACAGCTACGTGCAGCACCGCTATTACCAGCAGCTGATCAACTCGCGCGTGCGTGCCGGCGTCGGCCGCGGCGTCGACCTCGAACAGGCCGCCGCGCGCGTCGCGCTGGCCGACTCGAACCTGACCACCGAAACCGCCAACCTGCACGACGTGATCGCGCGTTACCAGCGCATCGTGGGCGAGGCGCCGCCAGCGCAGATGCCGCGACCGGCATCGATCGGCCCCGGTGCGGGCATGCCCACCAGCGCACCCGAGGCGATGAACCAGGCGCTGCGCAACAGCGCCGCGATCGATGCCGCGATCGAGACACTGCGCTCGGCGCGTGCCGCGGTGAGCGAGCGGCGCAGCGCCTACCAGCCGCGCGTGGAAGCGCGCGTGCGCGCCGGCGGCGGCCGCAACTTCGACGGCGTGCCCGACCAGAAGCGCGACACCACTGCCGAGATCACGTTGAACTGGAACCTGTGGAACGGCGGCGCCGACCAGGCGCGCGTGCGCCAGCAGACCGGCCTGCTGAACCAGGCCGCCGACCTGCGCGACAAGACCTGCCGCGACGTGCGCCAGACCGCCGGCATTGCGTACAACGACGTCGGCAAGCTCGACGACCTGCTGCGCGCGCTCGACCGCAACGTGCTGGCGATCGAGAAGGCGCGCGACGCCTACCGGCAGCAGTTCGAGATCGGCCAGCGCAGCCTGCTCGACCTGCTGAACGCCGAGAACGAGTACTACACCGCGCGGCGTGCCTACGCCAACGCCGACTACGACCGCCAGCTTGCTCAGGCGCGCGTGCTCGCCTCGGTGCAGCAGCTGACGCAGCGGCTCGGCCTGCGCGCGCCGGTGAGCGCCGGCGACGCCGGCGTCGACGATCGCTGGGACGCCGGGCAAGATCTGCCCACGCGCTGCCCGGTGCTGGTGGCCGACGTGATGGCCACGCCGCGCAGCGAGCTCGACCAGCGCGCACGGCGCCTGCTCGGCGCCACGCCGCAGCCGGCGGCGCCGGCGTCGGCCGTGAAGCGCTGAGCCGCCGCGCCGGGGCCCGGCGCTTGCGCGGGGGCCTCAGCGTTTGCGCGGCGGCGGCACGTCGGTGCAGCTGCCGTGCGCCACCTCGGCGGCCATGCCGATCGATTCGCCCAGCGTCGGGTGCGGGTGGATCGTGCTGCCGATGTCGATCGCGTCGGCACCCATCTCGATCGCCAGCGCCACCTCGCCGATCATGTCGCCGGCATGTGTGCCGACGATGCCACCGCCGACGATGCGGTGCGTCTGCTCGTCGAACAGCAGCTTGGTGAAGCCCTCGTCGCGGCCGTTGGCGATCGCGCGGCCCGACGCCGCCCATGGGAACAGGCCCTTGGTGACGGCGATGCCGCGCGCCTTGGCGTCGTCTTCGGTCAGGCCGACCCAGGCCACCTCGGGGTCGGTGTAGGCCACGCTCGGGATCACGCGCGCGTCGAATCGCGCCTTGCTGTCGCCGGCGGCGACTTCGGCCGCCACGTGGCCCTCGTGCACAGCCTTGTGCGCCAGCATCGGCTGGCCGACGATGTCGCCGATCGCGAAGATGTGCGGCACGTTGCTGCGCATCTGCGCATCCACCGGCACGAAGCCGCGCTCGTTGACCACCACACCAGCCTTGTCGGCGCCGATCTTGCGGCCGTTGGGGCTGCGGCCCACCGCCTGCAGCACGAGGTCGTAAATCTGCGGCTCCTTTGGCGCACCCTCGCCTTCGAAGCGCACGTGGATGCCGTCGGGGCTGGCCTCGGCACCGACGGTCTTGGTCTTCAGCATGATGCGGTCGAAGCGCGGCGCGTTCATCTTCTGCCACACGCGCACGAGGTCGCGATCGGCACCGAGCATCAGACCGTCGAGCATCTCGACCACGTCGAGCCGGGCGCCGAGCGTGGAGTACACCGTGCCCATCTCCAGGCCGATGATGCCGCCGCCGACGATCAGCAGCTTCTGCGGCAGCTGGCGCAGCTCGAGCGCGCCGGTGGAGTCGACGATGCGCGGGTCGCGCGGCAGGAACGGCAGGTGCACCGCCTGCGAACCGGCCGCGACGATGCACTGGCCGAAGCGGATGGTCTGCGTCTTGCCGGTCTTGTCCTGGCCGGAGCCGGTGGTCTCCTCGACGATCACATGGTGCGGGTCGGCGAACGTGCCGTAGCCGCGCACCACCGTGACCTTGCGCAGCTTGGCCATGCCGGCCAGGCCGCCGGTGAGCTTGCCGACCACCTTGTTCTTGTGCGCCAGCAGCTTCGCGGCATCGACGCTCGGCTTGCCGTAGGCGACGCCGAGATCGGCGAAGTGCGCCACCTCGTCCATCACCGCCGCCACGTGCAGCAGCGCCTTCGACGGAATGCAGCCGACGTTCAGGCAGACGCCGCCGAGTGAGGCATAGCGCTCGACCAGCACGGTTCTCATGCCGAGATCGGCGGCACGGAACGCAGCCGAGTAGCCGCCGGGCCCGCCGCCGAGCACGAGCAGGTCGCATTCCAGATCGACGCCGCCGCTGTGGCGCGCGGCCACCGGTGCCACAGGCGGCGTGGCGGCGGACGACGTAGGTGGTCCTGCCGTGGCAGGCATGGCCGCGGCAGCGGGTGATGTGCCAGCGGGCGAAGCACCCGGCGCAGGCGCGGGTGTCGCAGCCTGCGCGGCCTGCGAATCGAGCGTCAGCAGCACCGAACCCTGGCTCACCTTGTCGCCCAGCCGCACGCGCATCTCGCGTACGACGCCGGCGGCGGTGGACGGGATCTCCATCGACGCCTTGTCGCTCTCGACGGTGACCAGACTCTGCTCGACGGCCACGGTGTCACCGGCCTTGACGAGCACCTCGATCACCGCGACGTCCTTGAAGTCGCCGATGTCGGGAACCTTGACTTCGATCGTAGCCATCGCGTTCAGTCCCTCAGTTTGATCGTGCGGGCGCGCACCGGGCCGGCGGAGTTCTTGTCGAACTCGCAGCCAGCGCGCACGCCGAGTTCGGTCAGCTCGCGTGGCGAGCGCGCGCGATCGTAGTGCGCATACATTGCGCCGAGCGCGAAGCTGCGTCCGGAGCCGATCGCCCAGAAGCGATCGAACTCGAACACCTCGCGGTACGAGTAGACGCCGAAGATGCCGGCCGCGTTGGCAATCAGCACGGTGAACTGGCTGCTCTCGTACGGGTCGGACTCCTCTTCCTTGGTGTTCAGGAAGAACTGCTCCTTCAACTTCGGGTGCAGCTTCAGGAAGGTCTCGAACACGTCGTCGCGCGAGCCCAGGCGCAACTCCTGCCGCGGCAGGCCGCCGAGCGCGCGCCGCAGCACCGGAAAGTGCGCCGTCGTACCGGCCATGCCGACCCACGAGTCGGCGATGCGGAACACCTTGTCGTTGGCCTCGTAGCCGTGCGCCAGCCGCGTGTCGCCGAACGTCACCAGCGCATCGGCGGCGATCGCCACCTGGCCACCCTTGCGGGCCACGCAGACCGTCGTCACGCCGCCCTCCTCGGGGCGGCGCCCACCGTGCGCCTCACAGCAGCACGCGCCGGAAGTCGGCGAGCAGGCTGGCGAGGTACGCGTTGAAGCGCGCGGCGGCCGCGCCGTCGATCACGCGATGGTCCCAGCTCAGCGACAGCGGCAGGATCAGCCGCGGCACGAACTGCTTGCCGTCCCAGCGCGGCTCGGTGCTCGAGCGGCAGACGCCGAGGATCGACACCTCGGGCGCGTTGATGATCGGCGTGAAGTAGCGCCCGCCGATGCCGCCGAGCGAGCTGATGCTGAAGCAGCCGCCGCTCATGTCCGACGGTGCGAGCTTGCCCTCGCGCGCCTTGGCCGCCAGCGTGCTCATCTCCTGGCTGATCGCCAGGATGCCTTTCTGGTCGGCGTCCTTGACCACCGGCACCACCAGCCCGTTGGGCGTATCGGCCGCGAAGCCGATGTGGAAGTAGCGCTTCAGCACCAGCTGATCGCCGTCGATCGACGCGTTGAACTCGGGGAACTGCTTCAGCGCGAACACCGACGCCTTGATCAGGAACGCCAGCATCGTGACCTTGATGCCGGCCCTCTCGTGCTCCTTGTTCAGCTGCACGCGAAACGCCTCGAGGTCGGTGATGTCGGCATCGTCGTGGTTGGTGACATGCGGAATCATCACCCAGTTGCGATGCAGGTTCGCGCCGGAGATCTTCTTGATGCGCGACAGGTCCTTGCGCTCGATGGCACCGAACTTGGCGAAGTCCACCTGCGGCCACGGCAGCAACCCCGGCAGCGCGCCAGCGGCCGCACCCACCGGGGCCGATGCCTGCTGTGCCGCGGTGCGCGTGGTGCCGGCCATCACGGCCTTGACGAAGCCGCGCAGGTCGTCGTGCGTGACGCGACCTTTCGGCCCGCTGCCCTTCACCTCGTTCAGCGGCACGCCGAGCTCGCGCGCGAAACGGCGCACCGACGGCGAGGCATGCGGCAACTGACCCGGTTGCGCTTGCGCCGCCGCGGGATCGTGCGGCGGCACGGCGACGGACGAAGCCGCCGGCGCGGAGACGGTAGACGTCGCCACCAGCGCCACGACCGGTGCAGGTGCCGCCACCGACGCAGGCACTGCGGCCGGCGCCGACGGTGCCGCTTCGGTGGTCTCGATCAACGCGACGACCGAACCCTGCGACACCTTGTCGCCGAGCGCGACGCGCAGCTCGCGGATGACGCCGGCCATCGTGGCCGGGATCTCCATCGACGCCTTGTCGCTCTCGACGGTAATCAGGCTCTGCTCGAGCCGCACGCTGTCGCCCGGCTTGACGAACACCTCGATCACGGCCACGTCCTTGAAGTCGCCGATGTCGGGCACGCGCAGCTCGGCCATGGTGACCGCGCGACTCGCGGGTGCCGCGGCCGCCGGTGCAGGCCTCGGTGCCGATGGCGCAGCAGCGGGCGCGGCTGCGGCGCCCGCCGGGCCCGGCGCCGGTGCGGCCGCCGCGTCGGATTCCAGCGTCAACAGCAACGCGCCCTCGCTCACCTTGTCGCCGAGCGCAACCTTCAGCTCCTTGACGACACCGCCGGCGCTCGACGGAATCTCCATCGACGCCTTGTCGCTCTCGACAGTGACCAGGCTCTGCTCGGCCTTGATGGTGTCGCCGGGGCGCACCAGCAGCTCGATGACGGCCACGTCCTTGAAGTCCCCGATGTCGGGCACGCGCACTTCGACCAATGCCATTGAGTGTCTCCGTCGTTCTCTTGCGTCGGCTTCAGGCCAGCAGCGGGTCGATCTTGTCGGTCGCGATGCCGTACTTGCGGATCGCCTCGCCCACCCTCGCCGCCGGCACCGCGCCCTCGTCGGCCAGCGCGCGCAGCGCCGCCAGCGCGATGTAGTGGCGGTCGATCTCGAAGTGCGCGCGCAGCCGGCTGCGGAAATCGCTGCGGCCGAAGCCGTCGGTGCCGAGCACCCTGTACGCGCGCGGCACGCCCTTGTCCTTCGGCATGAAGGCGCGAATCTGGTCGCAGTACAGTTTGATGTAGTCGGTGGAGGCCACCACCGGCCCGGCATGCCGCGCGAGTTGCTGCGTCACGAACGGCACGCGCGGCGACTCGTCGGGGTGCAGCAGGTTCCAGCGCTCGCAGGCGCGCCCGTCGCGCGCCAGCTCATTGAAGCTCGGGCAGCTCCAGACGTTGGCGGCCACGCCCCAGTCCTGCTCGAGCAGCTCTCTGGCGGCGATCGACTCGCGCAGGATCGAGCCCGAGCCGAGCAGGTTGACACGCGGCGTCTTCTTGGCGCCCTGATGCGGCGACGGGCCGCCCCTGGCCGCATCACCCCCTTGGGGGGCTTGGGGGTCGTCACCCTGCAGCAGATACATGCCCTTGATGATCTGCTCTTCGCTGCCCGGCTTCAGCCCGGGCATGGCGTAGTTCTCGTTGAGCAGCGTGATGTAGTAGAAGACGTTCTCCTGCCGCCCGACCATGCGCTGCAGGCCGTGGTGCAGGATCACCCCCACTTCGTGCGCGAACGTGGGGTCGTAGCTGACGCAGTTGGGAATCGTGCTGGCCACCACCTGGCTGTGGCCGTCTTCGTGCTGCAGGCCCTCGCCGTTGAGCGTGGTGCGCCCCGACGTGCCGCCGAGCAGGAAACCGCGCGCCTGCATGTCGCCGGCCGCCCAGGCGAGGTCGCCGAAGCGCTGCAGGCCGAACATCGAGTAGTAGATGTAGAACGGGATCATGATGCGGTTGTTCGTCGAGTACGACGTTGCCGCGGCGATCCACGAGCACATGCCGCCCGCCTCGTTGATGCCCTCCTGCAGGATCTGGCCGGCCTTGTCTTCCTTGTAGTACATGACCTGGTCCTTGTCGACCGGCGTGTACTTCTGGCCCTCTGGGTTGTAGATGCCGATCTGCCGGAACAGCCCCTCCATGCCGAACGTGCGCGCCTCGTCGACCAGGATCGGCACCACGCGCGGGCCGAGCGCCTTGTCGCGCAGCATCGTCGTCAGGAAGCGCACGTAGGCCTGCGTGGTGCTGATCTCGCGGCCCTCGGCGGTGGGCTCGAGCACGGCCTGGAACGCCTGCAGCGGCGGCACCGGCAGCTGCTCGTCGGCGCGCGTGCGCCGCTGCGGCAGGTAGCCGCCGAGCGCCTTGCGCCGCTCGTGCAGGTACTTCATCTCCGGCGTGTGCTCGGCCGGCCGGTAGAACGGGATCTTCGGCAGGTCGGCGTCGGCAATCGGGATGTTGAAGCGGTCGCGGAAGTAGCGGATGTCGTCGTCGTTCAGCTTCTTGGCCTGGTGGGCGGTGTTCTTGCCCTCACCGGCGCGACCCAGGCCGTAGCCCTTGACGGTCTTCACCAGGATCACGGTCGGCTGGCCCAGGTGGTGGTGCGCGCGGTGGAACGCGGCGTACACCTTGTTCGCGTCGTGACCGCCGCGGCGCAGGTTCCACACCTCTTCGTCGCTCATGCGCGCCACCATCTCGAGCGTGCGCGGGTCGCGGCCGAAGAAGTGCTTGCGCACGAATGCGCCGTCGTTGGCCTTGAACGCCTGATAGTCGCCGTCGAGCGTCTCCATCATGATCCTGCGCAGCGCACCGTCCTTGTCGCGCGCGAGCAGCGGATCCCAGTTGCTGCCCCACAGCAGCTTGATCACGTTCCAGTTCGAGCCGCGGAACTCGCCTTCGAGCTCCTGGATGATCTTGCCGTTGCCGCGCACCGGGCCGTCTAGGCGCTGCAGATTGCAGTTAATGACGAACACCAGGTTGTCGAGCCTCTCGCGCGCCGCCAGGCCGATCGCGCCCAGGCTCTCGGGTTCGTCCATCTCGCCGTCGCCGCAGAACACCCACACCTTGCGCGCCGCGGTATCGGCGATGCCGCGCGCATGCAGGTACTTGAGAAAGCGCGCCTGGTAGATCGACATGATCGGTCCGAGACCCATCGACACCGTAGTGAACTGCCAGAAATCGGGCATCAGCTTCGGGTGCGGGTAGCTCGCCAGGCCCTTGCCGCCGACCTCCTGGCGGAAGTTGAGCAACTGCTCCTCGCTGATGCGACCCTCCATGAACGCGCGCGCGTAGATGCCGGGCGCCGAGTGGCCCTGCAGGTACAGCAGGTCGCCGCCACGCTCGGGTGTGTCGGCATGCCAGAAGTGGTTGAAACCACAAGCGAGCATGTGCGCCAGCGACTGGAACGACGCAATGTGCCCCCCGAGGTCGCCACCATCGGCGGGGTGCAAGCGGTTGGCCTTGACCACCATCGCCATCGCGTTCCAGCGCATGTAGGCGCGCAGGCGGCCTTCGAGTTCGAGGTTGCCCGGGCTGCGCGCCTCGTCGGCCGGCTCGATCGTGTTGACGTAGCCGGTGGTCGCCGAGAACGGCCGCTCGACACCGTGCTGGCGCGCCTCCTCCAGCAAGTGCTCGAGCAGGTAGTGCGCCCGCTCGGGGCCCTCGGCCGCGATCACCGCTTGCAGCGCATCGAGCCACTCGCGAGTCTCCTGCGCATCGCTGTCGCGGGCGGCAAATGAATCGGGCATCGCAGACATCAGGGTCTCCTTCGTTATCGTCCGGGCGCTTCGGCCGTGCACTGCCGAGTGTCGCACAGGGTTCGAGTTATTCCAAATTATGCGATTCAGTTCCGCATTATGGCAATCACGATTCGATTGCGCGACAAGTCGGCCGGCGCGACCGTTGCCTCGCCCGAGATAATTCACCGATGCAGCAACGACCGCATCCGCCGCAACCCGCAGTACCGGGCACCGCGTCCACGGGCCGGCGGCTGATCAACCGCTGGTGGCGCCGCCAGACACCCGCGCGGCAGGATCGGTTCGCCACTCTCGCTCCGCTGGTGTCGGTGCTGCTGTTCCTGGCGGCGATCGTGTCGGCGTTCTGGACGCTGCGCAACGAGGAGTTCGAACGCGAGGCCGAGTCGGTCAAGCGCGACGCCGAGATCGCCCAGCAGCAGATCCGGCTGCACCTGATCGAGAATCAGGAGCAACTGGTGCAGATGGCGCGTCAGATCGTCACGCGCGAGATCGATGCCGAGGAGGTGCAGCGGCTGGCGCACGCGTTCGGCAGCACGCGACCGGCGCTGCTGCAGATCGCCTGGGTCGATGCACTGCGGCGCCGGCGCGCCAGCTATGCCTCGCCGATGGCCGATGCCGACACGCACCCGCTGGGCTCACCCGAGGACCGCTCGGCGGCCGGGCAGCCGCGCGCGCGCGAAGCCGAGGCCGCGTTCATCATCGCGCGCGACACCCGACACCCGGTGTACTCGCGGCCGTTCAGGAACTCGATCGGCAACGCCGTGTTCCAGACCGACGTGCCGCTGCTCAACGGCGGAGTGTTCGCCGGCGCGCTGATCGTCGAGTATTCGGTCGAGGGCCTGCTGCGCTATTTCGTGCCGCCCGAGGTGGCACGCCGCCGCGCGATGACGGTGCTCGACGACGACGGCTCGGTGCTCGCCAGCACCGTCGTGATGCTGCCGGGTCGCGCCGACGTGCAGGCCCCGATCACCTTCGACGTGCCGGTCACGCCGGCCGCCAACGGCGTCGTGCTGCGCGCCGCCGGCTATCGCACGTCGGCGCTGCTGATCGGCAACACGCTGTTCTGGATGGTGCTGGCGCTGTCGGGCCTGACGCTGTGGATGCTGCTGGGCACCTGGCGCCACATGCGCCGGCGTGCGCAGATCCAGAGCGCGCTGGTGCAGGAGACGAATTTCCGCCGCGCGATGGAGAACTCGATGCTCACCGGCATGCGCGCGATGGACCTGGAGGGCCGCATCACCTACGTGAACCCAGCGTTCTGCGCGATGACCGGCTTCTCCGATTCCGAACTGATCGGCCGCCTGCCACCGTACCCGCACTGGCCGCCCGAGCGCGCCGAGGAGAACTCGCGCCTGCTGCAGCAGGAACTGCTCGGCCGCAGCCCGGCCGGCGGCATCGAGGTGCGCGTGATGCGCAAGGACGGCGTGCTGTTCGACGCGCGCATGTACGTCTCGCCGCTGATCGACCCGCGCGGCAAGCAGACCGGCTGGATGACCTCGATGACCAACATCACCGAGGCCAAGCGCATCCGCGACCAGCTGTCGGCGTCGCACGAGCGCTTCACCACCGTGCTCGAAGGGCTCGACGCCGCGGTGTCGGTGCTGTCGGTGCAGCAAGGCGAGCTGCTGTTCGCCAACCGCTCGTACCGGCTGTGGTTCGGTGCCGACGCGCGCGGCCACTCGCAGCTGGCCAGCGGCAGCCTGCCGCGGCCCGGCTACGAGGCCGACGGCGACGATGCGGTCGACGGCCTGTCGGGCCTGCCGGCGCAGGAGCTGACCCACACCGGTGCCGACCCGCGCGAGGTGTACATCGAGTCGCTCGACAAGTGGTTCGACGTGCGCTCGCGCTACCTGCAGTGGACCGACGGCCGGCTGGCGCAGATGCTGATCGCCACCGACGTCACCGCGCGCCGCCGCGTCGAGGAGCAGGCCGCGCATCAGGCCGAGAAGGCGCAGGTGTCGAGCCGGCTGATCACGATGGGCGAGATGGCTTCGTCGGTGGCGCACGAGCTGAACCAGCCGCTGACCGCGATCACCAACTACTGCAACGGCATGGTTTCGCGCGTGCGCAGTGACTCGATCGGCCGCGACGATCTGGTGTCGGCGTTGCAGAAGACCTCGCGCCAGGCCGAGCGCGCGGGCCAGATCATCCAGCGCATCCGCGAGTTCGTGCGCAAGAGCGGCCCGCAGCGCCAGGCCTCCGATGCGCGCCGCATCGTCGACGACGCGCTCGAGCTGGCCAGCATCGAGCTGCGCCGGCGCAACGTGACGATCCACAGCTACGTGGCACAGCGGCTGCCCGAGCTGATGGTCGACCCGATCCTGATCGAGCAGGTGCTGCTGAACCTCGTGCGCAACGCGGCCGAGGCGATCGACAACGCGCAGATGCCGGCGTCGCGCCGCTATGTCGAGCTGCGCGTTGTGCCGCGGCACAACGCCGAGGAAGGCGGCTTCGTCGAGTTCAGCGTCACCGACACCGGCCCCGGGCTGCCCGGCGAGGTGATCGGCCGGCTGTACGAGGCGTTCTTCTCGACCAAGCCCGAGGGCCTGGGCATCGGGCTGTCGCTGTGCCGCTCGATCGTCGAGTCGCACCGCGGGCGGATCCGCGCGCAGAACCTCTACAATGGCACGGCGGTCACGGGGTGTCGATTCGCCTTCTCGCTGCCCGTGGAGATCCAGCCGTCCGCTGCCGTCGCCTCCGACGCCGACGGTGCGACCGACAACCCAGCCACCGTCACCTCCTCATGAGCCTGATCCCGAAGAAGGGCACCGTCTACGTGGTCGACGACGACGAGGCCGTGCGCGACTCGCTGCAATGGCTGCTCGAAGGCAAGGACTATCGCGTCAAGTGCTTCGACTCGGCCGAGTCGTTCCTGTCGCGCTTCGACCCACGCGAGGTCGCCTGCCTGATCGCCGACATCCGCATGGAGGGCATGAGCGGCCTCGAACTGCAAGATCGCCTGCTCGAGCGCAAGAGCCCGCTGCCGGTCGTGTTCATCACCGGCCACGGCGACGTGCCGATGGCGGTCAACACGATGAAGAAGGGTGCGATGGATTTCATCGAGAAGCCCTTCAAGGAAGACGAACTGCTGCCGCTGGTCGAGCGCATGCTCGAGCAGGCGCGCCAGGCCTTCAGCCAGCACCAGGAGCAGGCCAGCCGCGACGCGCTGCTGTCGCGCCTGACCACGCGCGAGGCGCAGGTGCTCGAGCGCATCGTCGCCGGCCGGCTGAACAAGCAGATCGCCGACGACCTCGGCATCAGCATCAAGACGGTCGAGGCGCACCGCGCCAACATCATGGAAAAGCTCAACGCCAACACGGTGGCCGATCTGCTGAAGATCGCGCTCGGTGCTTCGACCGCGCCGGCCAAGGGCTGACGCTGCGCAGCGTGCACCCGAAGCGGCCCCCGATGTCGCCCCGCCGCTTCCGATGACCGCCCGGTTGATCGACGGCAACGCGCTGGCCGCATGCGTGCGCGGTGAAGTCGCGCAGCGCGTGGCCGCGCTCGGTGCACGCGGCATCCGCCCGGGGCTCGCGGTGCTGCTCGTCGGCGACGATCCGGCGTCGGCGGTGTACGTGCGGCACAAGGTGGCCGACTGCGAGGCGGTGGGCATGCGCTCGCTGCTCGAGCGCCACCCGGCGTCGATGGCGCAGGCCGAACTGCTCGCGCGCGTGCAGGCGCTGAACGCCGACCCCGGCGTGCACGGCATCCTGGTGCAGATGCCGCTGCCGCGGCAGATCGACCCGCTGCGGGTGATCGAGACCATCTCGCCGGCCAAGGACGTCGACGGCTTCCACGTCGCCAATGCCGGTGCGCTGATGGTCGGGCGCGCCGGCTTCAAGGCCTGTACACCCTACGGCTGCATGAAGCTGATCGAGACCACGGGTGTGCCGCTGCGCGGCCTGCATGCGGTGGTGATCGGCCGCTCCAACACGGTGGGCAAGCCGATGGCGCTGATGCTCTTGCAGGCCAACGCCACCGTCACCGTCTGCCACAGCGGCACGGCCGACCTCGCCGCACACACGCGCAGCGCCGACATCGTCGTCGCCGCGGTCGGGCGGCGGCACACATTGCGTGGCGACATGGTCAAGCCCGGCGCGATCGTGATCGACGTCGGCATGAACCGCGACGAAGCCGGCAAGCTGTGCGGCGATGTCGATTTCACCGCCGTGCGCGAGGTGGCCGGCTGGATCACGCCGGTGCCCGGCGGCGTCGGGCCGATGACGCGCGCGATGCTGCTGGTCAACACGATCGAGGCGGCCGAGCGCATCGGCCCCGCCTGACGCGCACGCAGGCAGCCCGGTCGGCGCCAGGGAGTTCGCGCATGGATCCGTCGCAGGGCGCCAATCCGCTGCTCTACAGCGAAGGCCTGTCGCGGTTCGACCGCATCACGCCGCAGCACGTGACGCCGGCGCTCGACGTGCTGCTGCGCGACGCCGAGTCGGCGCTCGAGCGTGCCGGCAGCGTCGACGTGCCGGCGCACTACGACACGCTGTCGGCGCTGCTGCACACCGCGGTGGAGCGGCTGTCGCGCGCCTGGAGCACCGTCGGCCACCTGAACCAGGTGTGCGACACGCCGGCGCTGCGCGCCGCGCTGAACGAGAACCTGCCGCGCGTCAGCGCCTTCCACACCCGGCTCGGTGCCGACGAGCGGCTGTTCGCCAAGTACCGCGAGATCGACGCCGACGCGCAGGCACTCGATGCCCCGCGCCGGCGCGCGCTGGCCAACGCGCTGCGCGACTTCGTGCTCGCCGGCGCCGAGCTGCGCGGCGCGGCACGGGCGCGCTACATGCAGTGCCACGATCGCCTGGCCGAACTGGCGCAGCGCTTCGACGAGCACGTGCAGGACGCGGTCGATGCCTATGCGCTGTTCGTCGCGGCCGACCGCCTCGACGGCGTGCCCGACGACGTGCGCGATGCACTGCGCGCCGATGCGCAGGCCGAAGGGCACGACGGTTTCAAGCTCGGCCTGCAGGTGCCGCGCTGGCTGCCGGTGATGCAGTACGCCACCGACCGCGCGCTGCGCGAGCAGCTGTACCGCGCCTACCAGGCACAGGCCAGCGACCTGGGACCCGCCGAGCACGACAACAGCGCGTTGGTGGTCGAGCTGCTGCAGCTGCGCCAGGAGAGCGCGCGCCTGCTCGGCTTCACCGACTACGCGCAGCTCTCGCTGGCCACCAAGATGGCGCGCACACCCGACGAGGTGCTGCAGTTCCTGCGCGACCTGGCCTGTCGCTCACGGCCCCAGGCCGAGCGCGACCTGGCCGAGATGCGCGCGTTCGCGCACGAGCAGCTCGGCATCGCCGAACTGCAGCCGTGGGACCTGCGCTTCGTCGCCGAGCGGCTGCGCGAGCAGCGCTTTGCCTTCAGCGAGCAGGAGGTCAAGCGCTACTTCACGTTCGAGCGCGTGCTGCAGGGGCTGTTCCAGCTGGTCGAGACGCTGTTCGAGCTGCGCATCACGCCCGACACCGCACCCGTGTGGCACGACAGCGTGCGGCTGTACCGCATCGAGCGCGACGGCGCGCTGGTGGGCCAGTTCTACCTCGACGTCTTCGCGCGCACCGGCAAGCGCCCCGGTGCCTGGATGGACGATGCGCGCGGCCGCTGGCGCCGCCCCGACACCGGGGGCGCGCAAACGCCGGTGGCGCATCTGGTGTGCAACTTCGCGCCGCCGTTGGCCGGGCACGACGCGCTGCTGACGCACCAGGAGGTGATCACGCTGTTCCACGAGTTCGGCCACGGCCTGCACCACATGCTCACGCGAGTCGACGAGCTGGCGGTGGCCGGCCTCGCCGGCGTCGAATGGGACGCGGTCGAGCTGCCGAGCCAGTTCATGGAGAACTTCTGCTGGGAGTGGGCGGTGCTGTCGCGCCTGAGCGCGCACGTCGACGACGGCCGTCCGCTGCCGCGCGAGCTGTTCGACAAGATGGTCGCGGCGCGCCACTTCCACAGCGCACTCGAGATGCTGCGCCAGGTGGAGTACGCGCTGTTCGACATGCGGCTGCACCACGAGCCCGACGCCGCCACGCGCGTGCAGGCGGTGCACGACGAGGTGCGCGCCGAGGTCGCGGTACTGCCCGGCGGACCGGTGCAGCGGCTGGCGCACAGCTTCTCGCACCTGTTCAGCGGCGGCTACGGCGCCGGCTACTACAGCTACAAGTGGGCCGAGGTGCTGTCGGCCGACGCCTACAGCGCATTCGAGGAGTCGGGGTTGTTCGACCGCGACACCGGGCGGCGCTACCGGCGCGAGATCCTCGAGGTCGGCGGCAGCCGCGACGCGCTGGAGAGCTTCAAGGCCTTCCGCGGCCGTGAACCAAGTATCGCTGCGCTGCTGCGCCACCAGGGAATCGCTTGAGTACACCGCAAGCCTGGGCTAGATTCGGCGCGATGAACTCCGCCCTGCCCTCCGTGCCCCACCGTGTTGCGGGGCGCTGTTTCGCGCGTCCGGCCCGCGGCGTGTTCGCGGCGGCGCTGCTCGCCGCCCTTGCGCTGCCGAGCCATGCGCTGTTCAAGGTGGTGGGCCCCGACGGCAGCGTCACCTACACCGATCGGCCGCCGGCGGCTGCCGTCGGCAAGCCCGGCACCGTGGCCCGCAACAGCGGCACGACCGAACCGTCGGCGCTATCGAGCTTGCCGCTCGGGTTGCGCCAGGTGGCGCAGCGCTATCCGGTCGCGCTGTACACCGCAAACGATTGCGCACCGTGCGATGGTGCGCGCCGGCTGCTGCAGGCGCGCGGCGTGCCGTACACCGAGCGCACTGTCACCACCGAAGAAGACGCCGAGGCGCTGGACCGCCTCACCGGCGGCCGTGCGGTACCGAGCGTGACGATCGGCTCGCAGGCGCTGCGCGGCTTCGCCGAGAGCGACTGGCAGTCGTACCTCGACGCCGCGGGTTATCCGCGCGAGTCGCAACTGCCGCCGAACTATCAGCGTCCGGCCGCAGCCCCGCTGGTGCAGCGCAAGCCCGAGGTAGCGGCCGCCACACCGCCGCCCGCGCCGGCACCCGAGCCGGTGGCGCCGACGCCGAGCACGCCACCCTCGCCCACCGGCATCCGGTTCTGATCGCGCGGCGCCGCCGCGCCAGCGTCACGACGAGATGCGCAGCCGCTTCGCCGGCCAACTGCCGGCCGCGGTGGCCACCCCCACACCCCAGAACAGCGCCGACGCGCCGACCGCGGCACCGGCCATGCCGAACAGCAGCGGCAGCGTCGTGCTCGACAGGTTGATCACGATCGAGCGCAGCGCAATCGCCTCGCCGTGGCGCGACACCGGCGCCAGCTGGTGCAGGCCCGACATGATCATCGGCTGCACGCAGCCGAGCGTCAGCCCGAGCAGCATCGCCAGCGCGCCCATCACCCATGGGTTGGTGGCAAACGGATAGGCTGCGAACACCAGCGCGGTGCCGAGCATCGCGCCGCGCAGCACGGTCACCTCGCGCATGCGGTGCGCCAGCGCCGGGATCGCCAGCCGGACCGCCGTCACCGAGAGCGTGAAGCTGCCCAGTACCAGCCCGATCGTCGACGCACTGAAGCCGCGCTCGTAGCCGAGCACCGGCACCGCGAAGGTGTGCACGTCCCAGCACGCCGACAGCAGCAGGTTCACCCCCATCAGCCGCTTCAGGCCCGGCAGATCGAGCAGGTCCCACGCGGTGCCGGTGCCGCCGGCGCGTGCCACCGGCGGCGACGGCGGCACGCGCTGCGCCGCGTACCACGACAGCAGCGGCAGGCACAGCATCACCGCGAACGCGGCACGAAAGCCGGCGCCGTCGATCAGGAAGCCGGCGACCACCGGGCCGACCACGTTGGACATCGACGGCGCCAGCCCGAGCCAGCTGAACACCCGCACGCGCTGCACGCTGTCGCTGGCCCAGTGACCCGCGGTGCGCTGCACCGCGATCAGGCTGAGGTTGGTGCCGGCGCCGGTCAGCGACGCGGCGACGGCCAGCAGCACGAACTGCAGCCAGCCGTGCACGAAGGTGCCCAGCATCGCGATGCCGACGCCGATCAGCGTGAGGCCCACCGCGGCACGCACCGGCCGGTGGTAGCCGCGCCGGTCGACCAGGCGGCCGGCGTGCATCGCCAGCAGCACCGGCGCCAGTGCGAACAGCGACATCAGCACGCCCACCGCCCACTCGCCGCGACCGTCGCGCAGCACCAGCAGCGGCGACGACATGCGCAGGCCGGCCATCGCGCTGTGCAGGCCAAGCTGGCTGGCGATCAACGCGAACAGCCAGCGGCCCGAGATCGCCCCGCTGATGGGCGCGGCGGCTTCACCCACCCGCGGCATCCCCACCCGGGACGGTGCCGTCGGGCAGTTCGTCGACACCGAACAGGTCGCGCACGCGCGGGTCGGGCAGCGCCTCCACACCCTTGAGCTGGCGCGCCATCACTCGCGTGCGCGTCTCGGCCGATTCGATCGTGCGGCTGGCCTCGGCCAGCTTCTTCTTCGTCAGCGCCAGCACGTCGCCGAACTTGCCGAACTCGGTCTTCACCGCACCGAGCACCTGCCAGACCTCGGCGCTGCGCTGCTCGATCGCCAGCGTGCGAAAGCCCATCTGCAGGCTGTTCAGCGTGGCCAGCAGCGTGGTCGGGCCGGCCAGCATCACGCGGTGCTCGGTCTGCAGCGCCTGCACCAGGCCGGGCCGGCGCAGCGCCTCGGCGTACAGCCCCTCGGTGGGCACGAACAGGATCGCGAAGTCGGTGGTGTGCGGCGCCGCGATGTACTTGCTGCGGATCGCGCGCGCCTCGGTGCGCAGCCGTGCCTCGATCGCGTTCGCGGCCGCCTCCATCGAGTCGCGGTCGGCGCGCTCCTGCGCCTCGACCAGCCGCTCGTAGTCGTCGCGCGGGAACTTGGCGTCGATCGGCAGCCACAGCGGCGCGCCGTCCTCGCGCCGCCCGGGCAAGCGGATCGCGAAGTCCACCTTCTCGCTGCTGCCCGGCCGGGTGACCACCTGACTCGCGTACTGCTCGGGCGTGAACACCTGCTCGAGCAGCGCCGCCAGCTGGACCTCACCGAACGTACCGCGCGTCTTCACGTTGAGCAGCACGCGGTTCAGCGAACCCACATCGCGCGCCAGGCCCTGCATCTCGCCGAGGCCGCGGTGCACCTGCTCGAGGCGGTCGGCCACCAGCTTGAAGCTCTCGCCCAGGCGCTGCTCGAGCGTGCTCTGCAGCTTCTCGTCGACGGTGGCGCGCATCTGCTCGAGCTTCTTCTCGTTGCCCTCCTGCAGCGACTGCAGGCGCGACTCCACCGCCTGCCGCATCTCGGCCTGGCGGCGCTCGTGGCTCTCGGTGAGCTGCCGCAACTGCTCGGCCAGCACCTCGCCGAACCGGCGCAGCGCCGCCTCGCTGTGCTGCTGGGTCAGCGCGAGCTGCTGGCGCAGCGCGTCGATCTGTTCGTTCTGCGTGCGTGCCGTCTCACCGCCGTGCGTCAGCACCGCCTGCTGCAGTACCGCGAGGTCGCTGCGCGCGCCCTGCGCCTGGCGGCCGATCTCGTCGCGCAGCTCGCGCTCGAGCCGTTCGCTGGCGCGGGTGTCGGCACGGCGCAGCGCGAGCCACAGCAACACCAGCAGCACCAGGGCCAGCAGCGTCAGCTGCGCGACCGCCATCCAACCACCGTTCCACGCGGGCATCCGGCGATTGTCTCAGGCGGCGTGGGGCGGGCTGTTTTCAGCGGAACCAGATGAACGTCATCATGACGAACAGCGGAATCAGCACCACGGCCGACCACGCCATGTAGCCGAAGAAGCTCGGCATCGCGATGCCGCGGTCTTCGGCGATGGCCTTGACCATGAAGTTCGGCGCGTTGCCGATGTAGCTGTTGGCGCCCATGAAGACCGAGCCGGCCGAGATCGCCGCCAGCGTCGCGGCGCCGGTGGTCATCAGCTGCTGCGGGTCGCCACCGGCGAGGTTGAAGAACACGAGATAGGTCGGCGCGTTGTCGAGGAAGGAGCTCAACACGCCGCTGAACCAGAAGTAGGCCCACGGCAGCGGCTGCCCGTCGGCGCCGGTGACCGCGCGCGTCACCGCCGCGAACGCGCCGGCCTCGCCGGCGCGCAGCATCGCCAGCACCGGCACCATCGTGACGAAGATGCCGATGAACAGCTTGCCCACCTCGAGCATCGGATGCCACGAGAACTGATTGCGCTCGCGCACGGCACGGGCGGTCAGCGCCAGCGACAGCAGCGTCACGCCGACCAGCGCCCCGTCGCGCACGAGCTGCGGCAGGCCCAGCTCGGTGCCGAACACGTCGAATGCCACGCCCGGCTGCCAGATGCCGCTCAGCAGCACCAAGCCCACCACGGCCAACAGCAGCACGAAGTTGATGCCGCCCTCGATGCCGAAGCCGGGCGTGTCGGGCGTCGGGTCGGCACGCGTCACGCCTTCGCGGCGGTAGTGCCAGCGGTCGAGCAGGTAGAAGATCGCCAGCAACGCGCCGATCAGGAACAGCGTCTCCGGAAGGATGTGGCTGACGGTCCAGAAGAAGCTCACGCCCTTCAGGAAGCCGAGGAACAGCGGCGGGTCGCCCAGCGGCGTCAGCGAGCCGCCGGCGTTGCTGACCACGAAGATGAAGAACACGATCACGTGCGCGACGCTCTTGCGGTTGTCGTTGGCGCGGATCAGCGGTCGGATCATCAGCATCGAGGCGCCGGTGGTGCCCATGAAGCTCGCCAGCGCGCCGCCGATCGCGATCAGCGCCACGTTCAGCGCCGGGCTGCCGTGCAGGTTGCCGCGGATGTAGATGCCGCCGGCCACCGTGTACAGCGCGGTCAGCAGGATGATGAACGGCACGTACTCGGCCAGCAGCGTGTGCACGAGCAGGCTGCCGGTGGACGCGAAGCCCGCGCGCAGCGCGAACGGCACCAGGAACAGCAGCGCCCAGGCCGCCGCCACCTTGCCGAAATGGCGCGACCAGAACAGCGGCACGACCAGCGGCAGGATGGCGATCGACAGCAGCATGCCGGCGAACGGCACGCCCCACCAGGCGGCGAGCCCGGAGCCGTCGAGCTCGGCGGCTTGCGCGGTGCCGCTCAGCGCCACGAGCGCGACGGTGCCGGCCACGCGCCCGACGGTGCGCTTCATTGCACCGCCCCCTGCGCTGCCTCTTGCGCCGTCACCCGCAGCGGCGCCAGCGCGCTCAGCAGTGCCGCGGACAATGCGGCCGGCCGGCGCGTGGCACGGTCGACGTACACGTGCACGAAGTGGCCTGCGGCCGCGCAGCGGGGCTCGGCGTCGGCGAACAGGCCGATCTCGTAGCGCACGCTCGAGGTGCCGACGCGCGCGACCCGCACGCCCGCCTCGACCGCCTGCGGATACTGCAGCGGCGCGAAGAAGTTGCACTGCGTCTCGACCACCAGGCCGATCACCGCGCCGCCGTGGAGGTCGAGCGCGCCGCGTGAGATCAGGTAGCCGTTGACCGCGGTGTCGAAGAAGCTGTAGTAGACGACGTTGTTGACGTGCCCGTAGACGTCGTTGTCCATCCAGCGCGTGGTGATGCGGGTGAAGAACGGGTAGGCGCTGCGCGGCTCGGCTTGGGGTCGTTCGCTCATCGAGCCGATTGGAGCATCGAATCGCGCGCGGCCGAATCCGCATTCACCCAAGCCGCCCACTGGCGCTGCGCTGCGCCGATGGTGTTCAGGTGCACCGCCACCGTGGTGTCGATGTCGTGGCCGTAGCCGCCGGCCATCGTCACCGCCACCGGGACGCCGCGCGTGCGCAGGTAGTCGAGCACGCGGCGGTCGCGCTCGGCCAGCCCTGCTGCGCTCAGCTTCAGGCGGCCGAGGCGGTCGCCTTCGTGTGCATCGGCCCCGGCGAGGTAGAAGGCCAGCCCCGGTGGCGCAGCGTGCTGGCGCCGCCAGGCCTCGTCGAGCGCGCGATGCAGTGCATCGAGGTACGGCTCGTCGCGGCAGCCGTCGGGCAACTCGACGTCGAGGTCGCTGCGCGCCTTGCGCGCCGGGAAGTTGCGTTCACCGTGCAGCGACAGCGTGAACACCGTCGGGTCGCCGGCGAAGATCGTCGCCGTGCCGTCGCCCTGGTGCACATCGAGGTCGATCACCCACACGCGCAACAGGTGGCGCTGCCGGCGGTGCTGCTCGGCCTGCATCAGCCGCGCGGCCACGGCGGTGTCGTTGAACACGCAGAAGCCGGCGCCGCGGTCGACGTGCGCATGATGGGTGCCGCCGGCCAGTTGTGCCGCCACGCCTTCGGCCAGTGCCGCGCGCGCGGCACAGATCGTGGCACCCACCGAACGGCGCGCGCGCTCGACCAACGCGGGTGACCAAGGCAGGCCGATGGCACGCAGCGCGGCAGCGGGCAGCAGGCCCTCGCTGACGTCGTGCACATACGCCGGCGCGTGCGCCAGCGCCAGCTCGCCGTCGCTGGCCGCCGGCGCCTCGGCCAGCGTCACCGTGGGCAACGTGGCCGCCACGCGCTCGCGCAGCCGCGCATATTTCGAGATCGGGAAACGGTGCCCTGGCGGCAGCGGAACGCCGAAGCGGTCGGAGCAGTAGGCGCGCATTGCCGCCGATTCTGGCGCCGCTGGCGCACAGGCCCACGGCTAGGTTGGCGGCCCTATTTTGTTGCAGCGCATCAAATTCGACTTGCATTCGGGAAATCCCGCCCTATACTTCGATTCATGTTGCGGTGCAGCAAGCACCCGGCAAGACCCAGAACCCACCCGACCGGAGAGATCCATGATGACCGTTGAACAAGTTGTCGCCGCCAACCGCGCGAATGTCGAAACCCTGTTCGGCCTGACCAACAAGGCCTTCGAAGGCGTCGAGCGCCTGGTCGACCTGAACCTGCAAGTGGCCAAGACCGCCCTCGGCGAAGTGGCCGAAGGTGCCAAGGCCGCGCTGTCGGTGAAGGACGCGCAGGAACTGCTGGCCCTGCAAGCCGGCCTGCTGCAGCCGAGCGCCGAGAAGGCGGTGGCCTACGGCCGCCATGTCTATGACATCGCCGCGACCACCAACTCCGAAGTGGCTCGCGTCGCCGAAACGCAGTTCGCCGACTTCCAGAAGAAGTTCCTGGCCGGCGTCGACAACGCGATCAAGAACGCCCCGGCCGGCAGCGAAAGCGCCGTGTCGCTGGTGAAGTCGGCCATCGCTGCGGCCAACAACGCCTACGAGAGCGTGCAGAAGGCCTCCAAGCAGGCCGTCGAGATCGCCGACGCGAACTTCCAGGCCGTGACCGCTACTGCGGTGAAGGCTGCGCAGACCAGCTCGAAGAGCAAGCGCGGCTAAGGCGGCCGAACCGTTTGTCTCCTCGGTACCTCACAAGGTACCTTGGGCCCGATGGCTTGCCATCGGGCCCTTTTTCTTGCGCGTCCAGTAGGGTCAAAGATCACGACGAGATATCGATAGAAAAACTAAGTTCTTTTCGTTAATTAGACGCTTCCCTAGAGTCGTGCGACGCGCACCGAGCGTGGCTGGGCGCACCACAACGGCCAACAGGGAACTATGGACTGGATCGCGATCGCCAGTGGCTTCGGAGTCGGCGCCGTCGTCGGCCTCACCGGCGTCGGCGGCGGCTCGCTGATGACACCGCTGCTGATCGGCGCCTTCAAGCTGAACCCGGCGGTGGCAATCGGCACCGACCTGTGGTTCGCCGCGATCACCAAGTCGGGCGGCGCGCTGGCGCACCAGCGGCACGGGCACGTCGAGCCCCGCATCACCGCGCTGCTGCTGGCCGGCAGCGTGCCGGCCGCGGCCACCACGATCGCCTGGATGCACTGGGCCCATGCCTCGAAGCACGACTTGGCCGCGCTGACCTGGTCGCTCGGCGTCGCGCTGCTGCTGACCGCGGTGACGGTGGCCTACCGCAAGGCCTGGCACTCCGTGGGGCTGCGGCTCGAGCGCTGGCTGCCGCCGGCGCGCAAGCGCTGGGTCACCGTGCTGTGCGGTGTCGCGCTCGGCGTGCTGGTGTCGCTGAGCTCGGTCGGCGCCGGTGCGATCGGCGCCACGCTGATCCTGCTGCTGTATCCGCGCCTGCCGGCGCAGCGCCTGGTCGGCACCGACATCGCGCATGCGGTGCCGCTGACGCTGGTGGCCGGCATCGGGCATGCCAGCCTCGGCCATGTCGACTGGTCGCTGCTGGGCGCGCTGCTGGTCGGCTCGCTGCCCGGCATCTGGCTTGGCGCGCAGTTGACCCGTGCGATGCCCGAGCGGCTGGTGCGCGCGCTGCTGTGCGTGTCGCTGGTCGGCGCAGGGCTGAAGGTGATGGGCTGACGATGTACCGCTACACCGAGTTCGACCGCCAGTTCGTGCGCACGCGTGCCGCGCAGTTCCGCGATCAGCTCGAGCGCTGGCAGCGCGGCGAGCTGACGGCCGAGCAACTGCTGCCGCTGCGACTGCAAAACGGCTGGTACATCCAGCGCTACGCGCCGATGGCGCGCATCGCCGTGCCCTACGGCGAGATCAGCAGCGAGCAGCTGCGCATGCTGGCGCGCATCGCACGCGACTACGACCGGCCCAGCCCCGAGCTGCTGGCCGAAGCGCAGGCCACGCAGGCTGCGCTGCAGGCCGCGCAGCCCGGCCTGACACTGGCCGCGCCGCCGCTGCGCCACGGCTACGGCCACTTCACGACGCGCACCAACGTGCAGTTCAACTGGATCCCGCTCGACCGCGCCGCCGAGGTGATGGAGCTGCTGGCCAGCGTGTGCATGCACGGCATCCAGACCAGCGGCAACGACATCCGCAACATCACCTGCGATGCCTGCGAAGGCATCGCGCCCGACAGCATCGTCGACACCCGGCCGTTCGCCGAGATCACGCGGCAGTGGAGCTCGCTGCACCCGGAGTTCACCTACCTGCCGCGCAAGCTCAAGGTCGCCTTCAACGGCGCCGCCGAAGACCGCGCCGCGATCGGCTGGTACGACATCGGGCTGCAGGCGGTGCGCCGCGCTGACGACGAGGCATCTGCCGACGGCGGGGGATCGGCGAACGGCGCCGGCGCCGCCGTAGGCTTCACGGTGCGGGTGGGCGGCGGCATGGGCCGCACGCCGGCCATCGGCACCGTGGTGCGCGAGTTCCTGCCGTGGCACCAGCTGCTGAACTACATCGAGGCCATCGTCCGCACCTACAACAGCTATGGCCGGCGCGACAACAAGTGGAAGGCGCGCATCAAGATCCTCGTCAAGAGCGAGGGCCAGCGCTTCATCGATGCGGTGGAGGCCGAGTACCGCGCCATCGTCGAGCAAGACGGCGCGCCGCACACCATCACGCAGGCCGAGCTCGACCGCGTGACGGGCCATTTCGCCGTGCCCGCGCTCATGCCGGCCAACCGGCCGTCGAGCGTGGACACCGGCAGCCAGGCCTATCAGCGCTGGCTGCGGCAGAACGTGCGCGCGCACCGCCTGAGCGAGCTGCGCATCGTCATGCTGTCGTTCAAGCGCGTGGGTTTCGCGCCGGGCGACGCCGATGCCGCCACGCTGGAGGCGCTGGCGCAGCTGGCCGAGCAGTTCTCCGCCGGCGAGGCGCGGCTCACGCACGAGCAGAACCTGCTGCTGCCGTGGGTGTTCGCGTCGGACCTGCCGGCGCTGTACGAGGCGGCGCGCGCACTCGGCCTGGCACGGCCCAACATCGGCCTGCTGACCGACCTGATCGCCTGCCCGGGCGGCGACTTCTGCTCGCTGGCCAACGCGCGCTCGCTGCCGATCGCCGCCGCGATCACCGAGCGCTACCAGGACCTGGACGAGCTGTTCGACATCGGGCCGATCGACCTGCACATGAGCGGGTGCATCAACTCCTGCGGGCACCACCACAGCGGCCACATCGGCATCCTCGGCGTCGACAAGGACGGCCTGGAGTGGTACCAGGTCACGCTCGGCGGCTCCGACGGCACGGCCCTGTCGGGCCCGGCGGTGGGCGGCAAGGTGGTGGGCCCGGCGTTCTCGGCCGCCGAGGTACCCGATGTGATCGAGGCCGTGCTCGACACCTATCGCGCGCTGCGCCAGCCCGGCGAGTTCTTCATCGACACGCTGCGCCGCGCCGGCCACGACGCGTTCAAGGCCGCCGCCAACGGTGCACGCCACGCGAAGCCGGTGCTCGAAGCCAGCGTCGCGTGAACCGCCCCACCCCACCAGCCACTGCCACGACCATGCAGATCTACGCCGCCCACACCGTGCCCGCCGATGCGGCCGACACCGCCGTGCTGCAGATCGCCAACGATGCCGAGCTGGCCGCGCTCGCCGCGCAGGGCGCGTGGCACGGCGTGCCGCGCATCGAGCTGCACTTTCCCAAGTTCACCGATGGCCGCGCCTACTCGCAGGCGGTGCTGCTGCGCCGACGCTACCGCTTCGGCGGCGACATCCGCGCCACCGGCGACGTGCTGGTCGATCAACTGGTGCACATGCACCGCAGCGGCTTCTCCAGCGCCGTGCTGGCCGAGGGCGCGGATTCGGCCGCCGCCGCGCGCCAGTTCGCCCGCTACGCCGCGTTCTACCAGGGCGACGTGCACGAGCCGCGGCCGCTGTTCGCGCGCGAGGCGGCCTAGATGACCGACGCCGTGTCGAGCATCGCACCGCGCGCGCCGGCGGCCGACGTGCCGGGCGGCGCCATCGCGCTCTACGCGCGCGAGACGCCTGGCTTCGCGGCGCGCGTCGAGCATGCGCTCGCGCTGTTGCGCGACGCCGCGCACGCTCACGCCGGCCACATCGTGCAGGCATCGAGCCTCGGCGCCGAAGACATGGTGATCACCGACCTGATCGCGCGCCACCGCCTGCCCATTGCGCTGGCCACGCTCGAGACCGGACGGCTGCACGCGCAGACGCTCGATCTCGCACAGCGCACCGAGGCGCACTACGGCCGGCCGATCGAGCACTACCGCCCGCCGCACGATGCGGTGGTGCACTTCGTCGATCGCCACGGCGAAGATGCGATGTTCCGCTCGATCGAGCTGCGCAAGGCCTGCTGCGCGCTGCGCAAGCTCGAGCCGCTGCAGCGCCTGCTCGCCGGCCGCTCGGCCTGGGTCACCGGGTTGCGGCGCGAGCAGTCGGATACCCGTGGCGCGGTGCCGTTCAGCGAGGCTGACGAGCACGGTCGCGCCAAGCTGAGCCCGCTGGCCGACTGGAGCTGGCACGACGTGTGGCACTACATCGCGCTGCACCGCGCGCCGTACAACCCGCTGCACGACGCCTTCATGCCGAGCATCGGCTGTGCGCCGTGCACGCGCGCGATCGCCGTCGGCGAAGACTTTCGCGCCGGCCGCTGGTGGTGGGAGGGTGAAGGCCTCAAGGAATGCGGGCTGCATGTCGGCGCCGCGCACGCATCGCCGGCACTCTCCGCGCAACACGAGACACCACCACAACAGTCTGCCCAGGGAGCTTTCACATGAACGCCCGCATCGATCTTGATCGGCTGCTGCCGCAGATCGACCTCAGCCACCTCGACTGGCTGGAGGAAGAGGCAACCTTCATCCTGCGCGAGGTCGCTGCCAGCTTCGAGCGGCCCGCGCTGCTGTTCTCCGGCGGCAAGGACTCGTGCGTGCTGCTGCACCTGGCCGAGAAGGCGTTCAAGCGGCGCGCGCCGGACGGCCGCTTCGCCGGCCGGCTGCCGTTCCCGCTGCTGCACGTCGACACCGGCCACAGCTTTCCCGAGGTGATCGCATTCCGCGACCGGCGCGTGGCCGAGAAGGGCGAGCGCCTGGTGGTCGGGCACGTCGAAGACTCGATCGCACGCGGCAGCGTGCGGCTCGCCAGCGCGCTCGAGTCGCGCAACGGCCACCAGAGCGTGACGCTGCTCGAGGCGATCGAGCGGCACCGCTTCGACTGCCTGATCGGCGGCGCACGGCGCGACGAGGAGAAGGCGCGCGCGAAGGAGCGCATCTTCAGCCACCGCGACAGCTTCGGCCAATGGCAGCCGAAGGAGCAGCGGCCCGAGCTGTGGACGCTGTTCAACACGCGCATCCGCCCGGGCGAGCACTTTCGCGCGTTCCCGATCAGCAACTGGACCGAGCTCGACGTGTGGCTGTACATCGCGCGCGAGAGAATCGCACTGCCGCCGATGTACTACGCGCACCGCCGCGACGTGGTGCGCCGCCGCGGCCTGCTGGTGCCGGTGACGCCGGTGACCCCGCTGCAACCGGGCGAGCACGCCGAGGCATTGCAGGTGCGCTTTCGCACCGTGGGCGACATGACCTGCACCTGCCCGGTGGAGAGCAACGCCGCGTCGGCGGCCGAGGTGGTGGCCGAGACGCTCACCGTGACCATCAGCGAGCGCGGCGCCACCCGCATGGACGACCGCACGTCCGACGCGTCGATGGAGCGGCGCAAGAAGGAGGGCTACTTCTGATGTCCGCCGTGCTCGACCACACCACCGCCGCCACCGCACACGCCGCCGCACCGCGCGGCTGCGCCGGCCATCGCGCGCTGCGCTTCCTCACCGCCGGCAGTGTCGACGACGGCAAGAGCACGCTGATCGGCCGCCTGCTGTACGACAGCCGCGCCATCCTGGCCGACCAGCTCGACACGCTGCACGCGCGCGCCGCCGGCGAGCCGATCGATCTCTCGCTGCTCACCGATGGCCTGGAGGCCGAGCGCGAACAGCGCATCACGATCGACGTGGCGTTCCGCTACTTCGCCACGCGCACGCGCAAGTTCATCATCGCCGACGCACCGGGCCACGAGCAGTACACCCGCAACATGGTCACCGCGGCGGCCGGCAGCGACGCCGCCGTGGTGCTGGTCGACCTCACCAAGATCGATTGGCGCGCGCCGCGGGTGCAACTGCTGCCGCAGACGCGGCGCCACGCGCTGCTGGCGCAGCTGCTGCGCGTGCCGAGCATCGTGTTCGCGGTGAACAAGATCGATGCCGTCGACGACCCTGCCGCCGCCTTCGCCGCCGTGCGCGACGCGCTGCAGCACTTCGCCGTCGAGGCCGCGCTCGACGCGCTGGCCGGCATCGTGCCGGTGTCGGCGCTGCGCGGCGACAACGTGACGCAGCGGCTCGGCGCCGTGGGCACCGCGGGCGCATGGTTCGACGGCCCGAGTCTGCTCGAGCTGCTGGAGCAGTTGCCCACCGTGCAGGAACACGCCGATGGTGGCTTCGCGCTGCCGGTGCAGTACGTGGCGCGCAACGATGGCGACGGCGCCGGGCACCAGGCGCGCACGCTGTGGGGTCGCGTCGCGCGCAGCCATGTGCGCGCGGGCGACACGGTGCAAGTGTTGCCAAGTGGGCAGACGGCACGGGTGCAGGCGTTGCAGCGGGGCACGGGGCACGCCGAGGCCGACGCGACCGACGAGTCCGCCGGCCACAACCGTGTGACGGCTGGCCAGTCCGTCGGTATCGTGCTCGACCGCCAGCTCGACATCTCGCGCGGCGACTGGCTCGTCGCGCCGCAGTCGCTGCAGGCCACGCAGCGCTTCGCCGCCACGCTGGCGTGGCTCGACACCGAGCCGGCGCAGGTCGGCCGCCGCTACCTGGTGCGGCACGGCCACCGCTGGGTGCAGGCACGCATCGTCGCGATCGAGCATCGGCTCGACATCCACACGCTGCAGCGCACCGATGCGCACGAACTCGCGGTCAACGACATCGGCGAGGTCACGGTCGAGCTGCAGCAGCCGCTGCCGCTGGCGCCGTTCGCCGACAACCGCGAGTGCGGCGCCTTGATCGTCGTCGACCCGGCGAGCCACCGCACCAGCGGCGCGCTGCTGGTGCGCGCAGCCTGACCGCTCGAACGGGCACCGCCCTCATGCTCACCCCGCCCGGCGGCCAGGTGATCTTCGTCGGCGCCGGCCCCGGTGCGGCCGACCTGATCACGCTGCGCGGCGCGCGCTGCCTCGCCACGGCCGACGTGGTGCTGCACGATGCGCTCACCGGAGCGGCGCTGCGCGAATGGGCACCGCAGGCGTTGTGGCTCGACGTGGGCAAGCGCGGCTATCGCGACTCGGCGGTGCAGACCGAGATCAATGCGCTGATGATCGGGCACGCGTCGCGCGGCGCGCGCGTGGTGCGCCTCAAGGGCGGCGACCCCAGCGTGTTCGGCCGCCTCGAAGAAGAACTGCAGGCACTGCACGCGGCGGGCATCGCCACCGAGGTGGTGCCCGGCATCACGGCGGCACTCGCCGCCGCAGCCTCCTCGCAGCGGCCGTTGACGCGGCGCGGCTGCGGCCGCAGCGTGAGCCTGACCACCGCGGTGACGCAGGCCGGCGTCGTGCACGCCGGGCATCGCGCCGAGACCGAGGTGTTCTACATGGCCAGCGCGAGGCTGGCCGAGCTGTCGCGCCGCCTGCTCGCTGCCGGCTGGCCGGCCGACACGCCGGTACACGTGGTGTCGCGCGCAACATGGCCCGACCAGACCGCCAGCGACCACACGGTGGCCGGTCTGGCCGCGGCCGCCATGCTGCACGGCGCGCGGCCAACGGTCGTCACCATCGGTGCCGGCGCCACCGCAGTGAGGAGCAAAGCCCTGCGCGTTGAGCGGCATCACGACGCCCAGGCCCGGCACGCACCGTAAAATCGCGCCATTGGTGCCGCTTCGGTTGCGAGCCCGTGACGCGCGAGCGCTAGGGCGACGACCGGCTCGACCGGTGCAGACGGCGCGTGCCGGCTGCGCAACCGGCACCGCCCCACACCGCATCCCCTCCCGCCTCGCTCCACCATGACCCACGTCGTCACCGAGTCCTGCATCCGCTGCAAGTACACCGATTGTGTGGATGTCTGCCCGGTCGATTGTTTTCGCGAAGGGCCGAACTTCCTGACCATCGACCCCGACGAGTGCATCGACTGCGCGGTGTGCATCCCCGAGTGCCCGGTGAACGCCATCATGCCCGAGGAAGACGTGCCGGCCGACCAGCAGAAGTTCATCGCACTGAACGCCGAGCTGGCCAAGCAGTGGCCGAGCATCACCAAGCGCAAGGCGGCGCTGCCCGACGCCGACGAGTGGAAGGACCGGCCCGACAAGCTCTCCGAGCTGATCCGCTGAAACCCACACGTGCAGCGATGGATTCCCAGCTTGCACCCCACACCGACGTCGTGGCGCACGATGCCGCACCCGGCCACGCGGGCGACAGCACGATCGAGACCGATGCGCTGATCATCGGCGCCGGGCCGGTCGGCCTGTTCCAGGTGTTCGAGCTCGGGCTGCTCGAGATCAAGGCGCACATCGTCGATTCGCTGGCGCAGGCCGGTGGCCAGTGCATCGAGCTGTATCCCGACAAGCCGATCTACGACATCCCCGCGGTGCCGGTGTGCACCGGCCGCGAGCTGACCGAGAGCCTGCTCAAGCAGATTGCGCCGTTCAACGCCACGTTCCACCTCGGGCACGAGGTGAGCTTGGTGCGCAAGCGTGAGGCCGACGGCCGCTTCGACGTGGCCACGAGCCGCGGCACGCGCTTCATCGCGAAGACGGTGTTCATCGCCGGCGGTGTCGGCTCGTTCCAGCCGCGCACGTTGAAGATCGAGGGGCTCGACCGCCATCGCGACCGCCAACTGCACTACCGCGTGCGCGAGCCGGCACAGTTCGCCGGCCAGCACCTGGTGATCGTGGGCGGCGGCGATTCGGCGCTCGACTGGGCGCTGACGTTCGCCGACGGGCCGCACCGGCCTGCCAGCGTCACGCTGGTGCATCGGCGTGACGGCTTCCGCGCCGCGCCGGCCAGCGTGGCGCGCATGCACGCGCTGCGCGAGGCCGGTCGCCTGCGCTTCGAGATCGGCGAGGTCACCGCGTTCGGCGAAGCCGGTGATCGCCTGAGCAGCGTCACCGTCACGCTGGCCGGCACGCCGGCGCGCACGTTGCCGTGCGATTCACTGCTGGTGTTCTTCGGCCTGAGCCCACGGCTGGGCCCCATCGCCGAATGGGGGCTCGACATCGAGCGCCGCCAGCTCAAGGTGGACACCGAACGCTTCGAGACCAGCGTGCCGGGGATCTTCGCGGTCGGCGACATCAACAGCTACCCGGGGAAGAAGAAGCTAATCCTCTCGGGCTTCCACGAGTGCGCGCTGGCCGCGTTTGCCGCCGCGACGTACGTGTTCCCCGACAAGCGCATCGCGCTGCAATACACCACCACCAGCCCCAAGCTGCACAAGGTGCTGGGCGTCGAGACGCCGAGCTTCGATTGACCGCGCGCAACGGCGCACATCACCACCCGAGGCCCGCACGCGCGGGCCCTCTTCATTTCTGGCTATCATCGCCATGCGGTACGCGCGAGCGCGCCGCACTCGCTAGGGGTGCCGTGCCTTCCACGAAGGCGCGGCTGAGAAAGTCCCTTTGAACCTGATTGAGGTAATCCTCGCGCAGGGAAGCTGTCAGATGCGACGCCGTGGTTCTCGCGCTTCGCCTTCCGGTTTGCCTTTCCTGCCATCGACTGGAGTTCGACGATGGCATTTCGCTTCTTCGTCTGCGCGGCGCTCGCCGCCGCGGCAACCGGCCCCGCCTGGGGCCAACCCCAAGACGCCGCTGCACCTGATGCGGCCACCGACGCGGCCCCCGCGCAGACCGTGACCGTCACCGGCCGCGGCACGCCGGGCGCCACGATCGGCGGCTTCGGCGACGTGCCGCTGGCACGTGCGCCGTTCGCAGCCACGGTGATCGGGCCGCAATCGCTGGCCGACGCCGGCGTGACCAACCTCGCCGACATCGCGCGCACCACCGCGGGCGTGAGCGACGGCTACAACGCGCTGGGCTACTGGAGCAACTTCACCGTGCGCGGCTTCGTGCTCGACCCGCGCAACAACTACCGCCGCGACGGCCTGCCGATCAACGCCGAGACGGCGCTGTGGCTCGGCAACGTGGGCCGCATCGAGGTGCTGCGCGGCACCAGCGGCATGCAGGCCGGCATCAGTGCGCCCGGCGGCCTGGTGAACCTGGTCGTCAAGCGCCCGGTCGGCCCGCTGCGCAGCGCCACGCTCGGCGTCGAGCAGCGCGGCAGCGTGCTGCTGGGTCTGGATGTCGGCGACCGCGCGGGCGCCGGCGGCGAGTTCGGCTGGCGCATCAGCGCCGAGCACGAGCGGCTCGACCCGCTGCTGCGCGATGCGCGCGGCAGCCGCCACGGTGTGGCCGCGGCCGGCGAGTGGCGCCTCGGCGATGGTGCACGCCTCGAAGGCGAAGTGGCACTGAACCGCCAGTCGCAACCGAGCCAGGCCGGCTACAGCCTGCTCGGCACCCGCGTGCCCGATGCCCGCGAGGTCGACCCGCGAATCAATCTCAACGACCAGCCGTGGGCGCTGCCGGTGGTGTTCGGCGGCACCACCGGCTCGCTGCGCTGGACGCAACCGCTGGCGCCGACGCTGCAGTTCGTTGCGCACGCGATGGCGCAGCGGCTGCGCACCGACGACCGCATGGCGTTCCCGTTCGGCTGCTCGGCCGAGAACAGCTTCGACCGCTACTGCAGCGACGGCAGCTTCGACGTCTACGACTACCGCAGCGACGGCGAGCGCCGCCGCAACGACGCCGTCGACCTCGGCCTGCGCGGCAGCACCCGCGTACTGGCACAAGAGCACCGCTGGCAGGCCGGCGTGCAATGGTCGCGCCGCCGCGCGGCGCTGCCCGACCAGGCCTACAACTACGTCGGCACCGGCACGGTCGACGGCAGCCGCGTCACGCCGGCCGACCCGACGCCGATCGCCGGCACCGGCAGCGCGCGCAACGAGCGCAGCACCGAGCTCTACCTGCGCGACGAATGGGCGCTCACCCCCGCGGCCAGCCTGTGGCTCGGACTGCGCCACACGCGGCTGCAGCGCAGCGACAGCAGTAGCCAGATCGACGCCAGCCAGCGCTTCACCACACCATGGCTCGCCGCATCGCTGCGGCTCGATGCGCGCACCACCGTCTACGCCAGCGCCGGCGAAGGCGTGGAATCCACCGTGGTGCCCAACCTGCCTGCGGTGTACGCGCATGCCGGCCAGCCGCTGCCGGCGCTGAAGAGCCGCCAGCTCGAGGCCGGCATCAAGCACGAGGCCGGCGCGCTCAGCGCCAGCGCCGCGCTGTTCGACGTGCGCCGGCCGCTGTTCAGCGACCTCTGCGGCGTGCTGTGCGAGCGCGTGCTCGACGGCCAGCAGCGACACCGCGGCATCGAGCTCGACGCCACGTGGCGCGCGCTCGCGTGGACGCTGCACGCCGGTGCCACCGCGCTGCGCGCGCGGCGCGAACGCTCGATCGACCCCGCCCACGATGCGCTGAAGCCCACCAACGTGCCCGAGCGCACGCTGCGCGCGCAGCTCGACCACCAAGTTGGCGCGCTGCCCGGCCTGACCCTCACCGCCGGCGTGCAGCACGAAGGCTCACGCTACGCGCTGCCTGACAACACGGCCGCGATCCCGTCGTGGACGCGGCTCGACCTGGCCGCGCGGTTCGTGCAGCGCATCGGTCCCGCGGACACCACCCTCACCTGGCGGCTGGGCGTGGACAACGCCACCAACCGCCGCGCGTGGCGCGAGGCGCCGTACCAGTTCGGTCATGCCTACCTGTACCCGCTGGCGCCACGCAGCTGGCGCGCGTCGGTGCAGGCGGCGTTCTGAAGCTGCAGCGCGACATGCCGCGGCACGGGCGCTGCGCCGATTGAACCGGCGCAGCGCAACGCGCAACGCAGTGCCCAGGCGCCGGTCGCTATAATCGCGCGCTTCCCTTCCCCGATAGCTCAGTCGGTAGAGCGCCGGACTGTTAATCCGTAGGTCCCTGGTTCGAGCCCAGGTCGGGGAGCCAAGGTACGAGAGGGTTAGCCGGTTTGGAGCCGCTAACCCTTTTCTGTTGGACCCACGCCGTGTCCGACACGTGTCCGAAGAATCAGCGGCATCTTGCCCTGTCGCGGATCCACAACGCGGCAGCCCGGCTGCATCGCTTCGCCTGACGAATTCGCGCTGAATTCGGGCGGAGGGCCCGAACCCCGAGGCACCTAAGATAGACGCGTACGTCCCCAGCCGAGGGCCTCCAGTGCGCCGGACCGTCTTCGAGAACCACGATGCCATTCCCAGTCCGCCGAGCGCAGAGTTCTTGCGCATCGCCGCTGTCGTCACGAGGACGGGCCTTGGACGCTCAACGATCTACCGCCTCATCGCCGAACGCAAGTTTCCGACACCGGTGAGGTTGGCAGGCCGCGCCGTCGGATGGCGGCGAACCGATCTGGACAACTGGAGCGAAGCGCGTCCCTCGACCTCACACGCCGCGGCTCAGGTCAACAGCAGCATCAGGAGAAGACCGGTCGCCATCAGGATTGCAAGTACCTTGCCCCACCGCCAGGTGCTGAACCAGTAGCGCTCGTTGCGCCAGATAGCGCGCGCCAAGCGCGCCGCAGCGAGCACGACAAGGAACGCAATGGCGACGGGGACAACAATGCCAGCCCGGTTCTGAACGGCCGCTAGAGCCGTGATCCACAAAGCCGGCCATAGCACCGCATCGATTGCGGCCAGCCACCGTCTGCCTGGCCATTGCTCGGCATCTGGCTTCGGATTGCGGTAGAGGACGAGAAACATGCTCCGCTTTCTCACTCGCCGCCGAGCACGCGAGCGTGGCGAGGTCGGGAACATTCTCCACGGTGTACGCGAATTGGCAACTCTGCCTGAGCCCGCCATCACCTAGTTTCGGTTTCAAGCGGGCGAAGCAAACAGCGTCCGAAAACCATATCCGCAACGCAACGACACTTGACGTCGCTGGATCGAGTAGCTATCACTGGCGCCATCCACAGGGTGAGTGCACAACTTGTGGGTAGGACGGGGGTTCGCGGTCCTGCTTGGTTCGTCACCAATGGGACCGATGGAGATCGGATGCCGCAATGGACATCGCGCGCCCTGTCCAGACATCGCCCCTCCAGATCGAGTGCCCACACTGCGGTCGCGTCGAGGACGATGAGTACGAGTTGCTCGACGGCAACCTGCTGATCGACGCGCGCTGCTGCGGGTGCAGACAAACCTACACCCTCGCTGTCATGGAGTGCAGCGCATGCAGCACCGAAACTCTGTTCGGCTGGACGCAGCCTCCCTCGGCCAAACGATTCGCTGAGCTTCGGTGCGCGAACTGCAGCCGAAGCTATCACGACCATGAGACGTTCCCCGCTTCGACGACCCACATCGCGTAGGGCGGGCAGTACCACGCTGCGCAGCGACGACGGCGCCGTTCAATTCACGCTCGTACCCGCGGCGCACGGCGTCTTCGTCGAACGCATTGCGATGCGTGGCGATACAGCGCGCATCGTCCAGACCGTCCTGTTCACCGACAGCGGTGCTTTTGATCGGTGGTGCGACACCGATGCCACCCGCTTCGACTACCCAGTGCTCTATGTCCGGCTCAAGCACGACGGCGGCGCCTTCTTCGGCAGCGGCACCGGGTGAATCGGCGACGCTGCTAGACATCACGTCTCGCCCGGACTATTTCGGGCGAGTCAGCGATGTCGTCCGTCGCATACCACGCGCGCCCGACGTGCCCGAGGCGCTCGCGCTCCTCTCCGAAGCTGCTACATGCTTGGGTGCGGAAGTGGCCGCGTTCGTCAGCTTCGTCCGAGACGACAACTCGCATGAGTCCTATCGATTCCTACTGGCATGCGACGCCGTGTGGTGCCATGAGTATGAGAAGCATGCCTGGTACGCAAACGATCCGTGGCTGGCCTACGCGCTCAACCATTCGGAGCCAGCACTGGCCAGCGAGATCCCTTTGGGCAATAAGAGTCAGCGCGCGGTAGCCGACCTCGCCAGGCGCTTCGGGTTCGCCTCCGCGGTGATCGTCCCGGCCCCTTCCAGCGGTGGGTTGAGTCGCGTCGGTGTTCTCTGCCTGGGCTCGGCGACGCCCGACTACTTCGAATCAGAGGGCTTCGTGGCGGTCAAGATTGCCTCGCGCAGCCTGGCGATGGAACTGCATGAATGGTGGATCGGCCAGATCAAACGCGAGCTGATTGCGAACGCCGGTATCACTGAGGAGGATTTGATCCTCCTGCGCCATGAACGCCTGGGTCACACAACCAAGGCCATCGCCATGGAACTCCACTCGTCGTTGTATGCGATCGACTCGCGGTTCAAGCGAGTGAACCAGAAGCTCGGCGTGCCCAATCGCAAGGCCGCGGCCCAGCTGGCCGCGGAGTACGGCTTGATCTGAGGCCCGGGCTGTTGAACCGGAGGCATGCGATGTTGCGCCAAGTTGGTTTTGCCGCGGGTTACCTCTCGATCTTCCTGATGCCGGCGCTTCTGGCGCTTGGCGTCTGGTCGCATCACCCCTACTTGGCCTTTGGTACGACCATGCTCGTGTTCCCATTGGCGCGCGGCGTCTTCGGGGGGTACAAGCGGGTCGAGCCGACTCTCTGGAACGAGCACATCGCAACGGTTCTCGAACGATTGCCCGTTGCCTACGGTGTCGCACTGCTGGCGTCGACAATAGGCGTCATCGCGTTCTTGGCCAATGGCGGAATCGACTCACCGACTTCGGCGATCGGTGTCGGACTGAGTCTTTGGATGACGATGCTGTTTGCGACCTGCCCAGCACACGAGCTTGTGCACCGACGCAATCCTCACGAGGCCAAGTTTGGCTGGATGATCGCGGGACTTGCGGGCTACCCTCCACTCGGCCTGGAGCATCTGATTCACCACGGCCGCTACGGCGACACGCAGAACGCCGAATGGCCGCGCGTCGACGAGTCGGTGTGGCAATTCGCTGGACGACGAATGAGGCGCGTTCTTGTTGAGGCCTGCGTGCTGTTCGCTCAAGTTCACGGACGCGGCTCAGGTGCCGGTCGCCACCTGACATTCGCCGTCGTCGTCACGCTGGTGACCTTGACGGCATTCGCCCTGGCCGGCGGAGTGGCTGGCTTCCTGATCTACCTTGGCGTCGCGATCGGTGTCACGTTCGGCGTCCAGGTGATCACCTACCTTCAGCACTGGGGCCTTGGCGACGACAGCCTGGTCGACGCCGCGAGGCGACAGCTCGCTTGGGAGGACGACTGCCTTTTCCAGGCGTGGGTAACTCTGCACATCAGCTTCCACCAGTCGCACCATGATTCGTCGCGCCTGCCCTATTACCGCGTGGCGCTCGCGCCGGGCTCACCTCGGCAGCCCGCCGGTTACGTTCTGCTGATGTTGCTCTGCATGCTTCCGCGCCTCTGGCAGCGATCGATGCGACCGGTGCTGGACGAGTGGAAACGACAGCCGGATCGCGCCCGTTCGCCGGGTCGACGCTTGACCTGCTTCGCGCTCTATGGTCGCGCCGGATGATCTCAGTGCCCGGTGGCCCGAGAGCAAGTGGGCGAGCGTGATTCTGTCGCCGTCGGCTTGATGAGCTGAACCAGTCAGTCGTGTTCGCAACGCGTAGGCCAGCACCCGACCCTTAGCGGTCCTTCATGTAGTGCGCGTCTATGGCACTGGGAACGTAAGCGTCCGGCCAACCCATCTTGAAGCCTGAGCGGCGAGCGTGAAGGATGGTGTCCACGTATCGATAGGTGGACACGATGACAAGCGGGAAGGCCAAGAGCAGGCGACGCTACGACGCGCAGTTCAAGGCGCATATCCTGGCCGAGTGCGAAGCTCCCGGGGCGTCGGTCGCCAAGGTGGCGATGTTGCACGGCATCAACGACAACGTCGTACACCGCTGGCGGCAACTGGCTCGCGAGGCGGGACCAGCCGCCTTGCCTGCACCGGCGACGTTTGTTGCCATGGCATTGCCTTCGACCACGGAGCCAACTCCGGCCGGCGACGTGCGCATCGAGCTGCGCCGCGGGTCCACCACCGTGGTCATCGCCTGGCCCCATGCTGCGCTGAGCGAACTCGCTACCTTCACCCGCGAGCTGTTGCGTTGATCCGTGTCGACGCCCTGTGGCTCGCGGTCGAGCCGCTGGACCTGCGTGCCGGCACCGAGGCCGCCCTGGCGCGCGTCGTCACGGTGTTCGGCGCCGCCCGGCCGCACCACGCCTACCTGTTCACCAACAAGCGTGCCAACCGCATCAAGGTGCTGGTGCACGACGGTATCGGCGTATGGCTGGCTGCGCGGCGGCTCAACGCCGGCAAGTTCGTCTGGCCGCGCGATGCCGCGACGACGTTGAGCGTCACCCGTGCGCAGTTCGACGCCCTCGTGCTGGGCCTGCCGTGGCAACGCGTGGGAGAGGCCGGGATCATCCGCGTCCTGTAGTGCGACGCCATTGCGGCATGTGCCGATAGGCACCGCACGTCCCGTGCGTCACGATCACGCTCCGTGATCGATCTGCAAAGCGTGGACTCGCTGAGCGCGGAGCAACTTCGCGAGGCCGTGCGATCGTTCCACAGCCAGGTGCGCTTCAAGCAAAGCGTGATCGACAAGCTCACGCACGAGAACGGTAAGCGTGACCTCACCACCCTCTACCCCTTGACCCTGACTGGCGGCATGCTCGCGTGAGGATGCATGCTGCGATGGTGTGCATCAAGACCGATCATGCACATCATGTCCGTAGCAACGCAGTCCGTATCCAGGCCCCGTCGACGGGTGCACGAAGATGCTTTCAAGCGCAAGGTGGTCGAACTGAGCCTGGCGCCGGGCGCCTCAGTTGCCGCCATCGCGCTGGAGCACGGGATCAACGCGAACCTCCTGTTCGGCTGGCGCAAGTCCTACTTGAAGGTGCACGCCGATACGCGCGCTGGTCGTCAGTGCACGCCGGCGCCAGCGACCTTGTTGCCTGTCGAGGTCGTCGCCTCACCCGTGCCTGCCGTGGCGCCCGCGGCGCCAGCCAACCGCAGCGGCAACGCGCCCGGCAGCATAGAGATCGAGGTGGCCGGTGCGCGCGTTCGCGTGCGCGGCGTGGTGGACGAGGCCAGCCTGCGCAGCGTACTGGCGGCGCTGCGCGGATGATCGGCCTGCTGTGATCGGACTTCCTTCAGGCACGCGGGTCTGGCTGGTGGCGGGTCACACCGACATGCGCAAGGGCTTCGACGGCCTGGCGGCGGTGGTGCAGTCTGCGCTGGCGGCCAATCCCTTTGATGGCCACGTGTTCGTCTTCCGCGGCCGGCGCGGGGATTTGCTCAAGGTGCTGTGGTTCGACGGCCAGGGCCTGTTGTTGCTGGCCAAGCGCCTGGAACGCGGGCGCTTTGTGTGGCCGCAAGCCAGCGACGGTCGCGTGGTGCTCAGCCCTGCGCAACTGTCGATGCTGCTGGAGGGCATCGACTGGCGCATGCCGGCGCGTACCCACGTGCCTGAACTTGCGGCCTGAACACTGTATGAACTGCGCTCCGGTGCAGCACCGATGACGAGCGCTTGAGGCTCGGGCACAGTGGTGTTCGTGCCGCACGACACCGACCCCATCAGCCAACTGCCCGACGATGCGGGCTTGCTCAAGCAGCACTTGCGTGCCAGCGAGGGGGAAGTGCGGCGCCTGAAGCTGATGGTGGACAAGCTCACGCTGCAGCTGGCGCGGCGGCTGCGCGCGCAGTTCGGCGCCAGCAGCGAGCGCTTCGAGGACCCGCAGACCAGCCTTCTGGAGCCCGCAGTACTGGATGAACTGCCGGCCCGCAGGCCCGCGCCGCCGGCGGCCAACGCCGGCACGCTGGACCGCAGCCTGCCTGAGCACCTGCCGCGCGAGCAGCAGGTGATCCGCCCCGAGGCCACGACAGCGCACCACGACGCACAAGGCCAGGCCTGTGGCTGCACGGCCTGCGGCGGCCGCCTGCGCAGCCTGGGCGCGGACGTGTCGCACCAGCTGGAGTACGTGCCGGGTCGCTTCAAGGTCATCCGCACGGTGCGCCCGAAGCTGGCCTGCACCCAGTGCGAGTCCATCTTCCAGGCCCTTGCGCCCAGCCGTCCCATTCCGCGCGGCCTGGCCGGCCCGGCGTTGCTGGCGCACGTGATGGTGGGCAAGTTCTGTGACCATATCCCGCTGCACCGCCAGAGCGGCATCTACGCCCGCGACGGGGTGGAGTTGGACCGCGGCACGCTGGCCGGCTGGGTGGCGCAGGTGCATGCGCTGCTGCAGCCGCTGGTGGCGAGCCTGGGCCGCTACGTGCTGCAGGCAGCCAAGGTGCACGCCGACGACACGCCGGTGAAGGTGCTGGAGCCGGGCCGCGGCAAGACCCGAACCGGCAGGCTGTGGGTGTATGTGCGCGACGACCGACCAGCAGGCAGCAAGGCAGCGCCGGCGGCTTGGTACCGCTACACGCCCGACCGCAAGGGCGAGCATCCCGACGAACACCTGCGCAAGTTCAGCGGCATCCTGCAGGCCGACGCCTACGCCGGCTGGGGCGGCGTGTACGGCAGCGGCCGGGTTGCCGAGGCTGCTTGCTGGGCCCACGCGCGACGACCTTGGTGGGACCTGTACGAACAGCATCAGCGCACGCAGCGCGGTGACGAGCAAGGCCTGGCAGCGCAGGCCCTGCGGCGCATCCAGGCGCTGTACGCCATCGAGGCCGAGGTGCGCGGCAAGCCGCCCGACATCCGAAGGCAGCAGCGCCAGGCCCGGGCCGGCCCGCTGATGGCCGAGTTCCACCAGTGGCTGCACGGCGTGCTGAGCAAGGTCTCCCGCAAGTCCGACCTGGCCAAGGCCGCGCGCTACAGCCTGGTGCGCTGGGCCGCGCTGACGCGCTACGTTGACGATGGGCGCATCGAGATCGACAACTCGGCGGCCGAGCGGGCCCTCAGAGGCGTGGCCCTGGGGCGCAACAACTACCTGTTCATGGGCTCCGACGAAGGTGGCCAGCGAGCGGCCAGCCTGTACAGCCTGGTGGAGACGGCCAAGCTCAACGGCCTGGACCCCGAGGCCTACCTGCGCGAGGTGCTCACGCGCATTGCCGAGCACCGGATCGACCGCATTGATGAGTTGCTGCCGTGGAATATCGCGACCATGCCTGACATGCGGCGCGCGGCCTGAAGCGAGAGCGAGCAGCCGCGGCAGCGAGATCGGACCATGGCCGAAGACGACATCGCCACGCGCATGATCGAAGCGCTGCAGGACGCCCCCAGCCTGCAGCTGTACCAGATGCGCGCGCTGATCGACACCATGCTGGCCGAACCGAAGCGGACCATGCAGGCCCGGGCAAGCCTGCATCTGGGTCAGGCGGTCCAGTTCGTCGACTTCCGCACCGGGCAGATCCGCCACGGCAAGCTCATCGCACGGCACGATGCACAGGCCACGGTGCTGGAGGACGTCGTCAAGAGGTCCTGGAAGATCCCCTATGTGGCTATTGCCCCAGCCAGCAGCGAGCCCGGGGCGCAGCCCACACCCTACGAGCCACCGCCTGAGCCCGCAGCGCCGCAGGGCCAACGCGAGTTCAACCTCGGCGACAAGGTCACCTTCGACGATGCCAAGGGCACCGCGCAGGTCGGCATCGTCAAGCGCATCAACCGCCGCACCGCCACGCTGGAGACGATGGACGGCCGCACATGGCGTGTTGACTTCCAACTGCTGCGACACGTGGTCGAGGTGTAGTTCGGCGCAACCTCGTCAAGAGGGTGCTGGGGGCACGCTTACCGAGAACGCGGCGCTCAAGCGCTTGAAGTTCGCCGCCAGCTCCGAGGCCTACAACGCCGAGCAGAAGAGCCTACTTGAGGAGACGCTGGATGCCGATCTGGCCGCCGTGGCGGCCGAGATCGAGACGCTGCAGCCAAGTACCTCGAATGGCGACAAGCGCCTGGCCATGGACCATGGATTGGTCAGTTGCCGCTCGGTCGGCAGCGGAGTCTCCAGTTCCTGATGCGTCGCTTGTTTCAGCGCGTGCCGATACGTCCTGTGCGACGCGGCCTTGTCGCGCTTCTCCGAAGCAGCGGTGGTGACACCGTGGAAGGGGGACTTGCGGCGAGATCTGCTCATGGTGGCGGTCTATCAGGGTGCTGTGCGGCCTACCGTTCGAGTTCGCCCGAGCGCCGAAGCGATCGAAGCCCGCTGGAAGCCCGGTGCAACGTGCCGGCCAATGACAGCACGACTGCTACGCGAGGCGCCGCTGACTCTAGCGACGACGGCCGGGGAGCGAGGGATGGCGACAATGTAGCGCCTGGTGATGATGCCCGCCGCCTTGAGTCCGACGCGATCTGGGCGCTCGGCCCCGGGTTCGCAGCTTGCACAGAATAGGTGGGTATGCCCCTGCTCCAGAAGATCGTCTCCGGCGCGCAGACAGGTGTGGATCGAGGTGCGCTAGATGCGGCGCTGGATGCGGGGTTTCCCTGCGGAGGCTGGTGCCCGGCCGATCGCTCGGCGGAGGACGGGCGCATTCCTGACCGATACCCTGTCGTGCCGTTGCCGGGTGGCAGCTATCGAGAGCACTATCCAGAACGTGGTCGATAGCGACGCAACACTGATCATCTATTTCGCTTCGCTGGAGGGAGGAACTGAGCAGACCTTGCTGCACTGCGTTCGCCGGCGCCGGCCCTACAAGCTGATCGACGCGCAAGAGGTGTCGACGACGCGCGCGGCTGAACTGGTGCTCGACCTGATCGATGGGCGGGGGGGTGAGAGTGCTCAACGTCGCAGGACCGCGGGCGAGCCGCAACGGGGGTGGCTATCAGTATGCGTATGACCTAGTCAGCGGGTTTCTACGGCGTTTGACCACGGGTTGAGGACGCATAGGATTCATGGCGTCCAGACCCAGCGGGCGCTCAAGCGGAGATCCCGATGGCCGCTCCTATCAACGTCCAGAGACTGTGCGAATTTGGTGCCATTGACTCGGACGCTCTGGCGGAAGCATATGACTCTTGGGTCGACGAAGCTCTCGCCATCGTGATCGACGAATCAGACCTTGGCGTGGCGAGAGCGGCAGAGTTGCCTGACGAACTCGAGCACCTAGCTCACCAGGCGGCGGAGGATGCGGACTTCGAGGCAGAGCTCGAGGAGTGGCTCGAGTGGGTGTTCGACATGTCCGGGTGGGATCCTTGCCTACCTCTGGCCCTGGAGCAGAGCTGCGATGCCGGTGTGCTGCTGCCTTGGGACATGCGAGGGGCGCGCCTCATGACGATGCCTACCGAAACTGGGCCCCTGCTCGACTACCTCTGGCGGTCATGCCCCCGACATGTCGCAGCACACCTGTGCTTGTTCGTGTACTGGATGATCCGCTCTGAACGAAGCCGAAGGCTTGGAACGCCACATTGGTCACCGAGGCGCCAGGCAATGAAGGGGTAGCGGCGAACTGATGGACAGAGGTAGGTGAGTCATGCCCCCCTTGATCTCGTACAAGTGTTCCGATTGCGATTTCTGCATGCCCTCTAGTTGGGAAGGAGGGATGTACGCCGTGGATGGCGAGGGCCAGCGAGTTCGCTGCTGCCATCCTGGGGAGTTGGCCACGGCAGCGGAGGTGCTTGGCATCACCGTCGCGCAGCTGGAGGACGCAATGCGGTACGAGGACGATCCAGCCGCTTCGGCGGGACACCCACCGCCAGCCCGCGAGCTTTTGGAGCTGGTGAAGGCGCGGGTCGGGTACGAAGTAGCCCTTGTCTGCTTCGACTGTCTGGCGACGTTGACGCTCGACTTAAAGCGCGATGGTCGTCGCTGTTCTCAGTGCGGCAGCAGCGCGCTCCATAGCGGCGGAAGCGCGATTGGAAAGGCGTGCCCAAAGTGCCGCGTGGGCGTGATTCGAGCGCGCAGTACCGGAATCATGTCTTGAAGTGTTGGGATCGTGGTCCTCCCAAATTATCGCGCCCGCCGCCACTCCCACGGCGGCACCGGCCCGGTATCGCGCCAAAGCCCGCGGCGTGAAGCCCGTGCCTCATCCTGTAGCCTGTACAGCGAACGGTCGTTGACGTAGCGATCGAACACCCACGCCATGCCGGCGCGCACTTGTTCGGCGTTGGCGTCAAGGCCGTTGCAACTCACGTGAGCCACGGTGCGGCCATAGCGATCGAGGCCGCCACCTGCAGCGATCGGCCGTACCTCGGCGCGCTGGTTGAAGCACAAGGCCGCTAGGGCCTGCTTGGAGCGGTCACCGAAGGGCTGGCGGTGCTCCGGTGCGTCGACCTCGGCCAGTCTCACCGAGAGGGTTCCAGCAGCCTCACAGCGTGCGGTCAGCGTGTCGCCATCGGTGATGCCGACAACAATGCAAAGCAGTAGCGCAGATCCGAACGGCATGCCACGAAGCTACACCGCCGCGTCGTTCTCACCGAGGCAGTAAGTAGCGTTTCGGCACGAACTTTGCCGGGGCACGTGACTCGTCAAGGAGGATTGAACATGCCCGACGATCCCAACAACCGCGGCGCCGCAGATCGGCGCGAGGTATCAATGCAGGACCACGAGGTTCGCAACATGGCGCAGAAGCATGGCGTGACACCGGAGCGCGTGCGCGAGACCATGAAGCGCGTTGGCAACGACCGAGAGAAGGTCGAGGCCGCTTTGCGCGGCAGCGAGAAGAACTAGCGCGTGATCGGCCCGAACAGCGCGTCGCACCCCGCTGCAAGTTTCGGGTTGTTCCACGAGCCCTCGCGTGCGTAGGCTTCTCGCGCCAGTTGGGTTGCGGCCTCTGGGCTGAGTTCCGGTTTGCACCGGCCGATCGCCATCGCGTAGGCGTCGACCCAGGCCGGCACGTCGTACTCAGGTTCGCGCGCCAGGAACTCCGCTGAAGCCCGGTCTGCATCGAAAGACCACATAGGGCAACTCTACTTCAACGCCCGCCGGGCAGTGGCGTGCTAACCGGCAGCGACGTAGACAGCCGCGCCCGCCGCAGAGGTCGCTAGGAGCAGAGCAAGCGTAGTTAGCCGCGCCTTCAGCTGTTTGTCCTCGCGGCGTTCTCGCACTCGGTCACTGGCGTGGCTCGGTTCCTCGAAGGTCGAGTGCTGGCTGACCGTCCATCGAGGCGCCTGTGCTGACAGCAAGGCGAGATCCGCATGGCCGAAGTTCGTCGTTCCGTAGTCGGTCGGGCGCTCGTCGGACGGCTCGGCGTCGAAATCAAAGACGTAGTGACCGCGTGCCATGCGCGAATGTTGTTTGTGGCGCGCGGTGCTTTGCACCACCGAGCCGCGGGAGCGACCCCCTCAGGCGGCACGCCCACGTGACGAACTGCTCACCGCCCGCCTGCCGGCGCTCCAAGTCACCAGGCACCACGGGTTGCACAAGCACTGCATGCGCTTCGCATCGCAGTAGCACTCCAGCCACGGCACGTCGTTGTGTTCCTCGCAGACCCAGCCTTCGCCGCGGCACAGCATGCAGGCGTGCCGGGGGAACCGCTGCGCCGGCGGTTCCGTCCATCCGTGCACGTGGTGCGGCCCGCCGGTGTTGAGGTGAGCGAACCCGCGAAAGGTGTGAGCCTCGCGCTCGGCTGGCGACTCGGGCACCTCGCGCAGTTCCAGCGAGCCGTCAACCCGCTGGGCCTCGGGGTGCTCCCGGCGAATGTGACCCTCTGTCCAGCGATGCCGGGTCGTGACCCAGCCGCCGCCCCATTGGATCCGCCAGCGATAGAGGTGCTCGGTCCTCACGGAGCAATGCTAAGGGTGACTTGGCGGGCACGTTAGCACGCTGCGGGACTCGGGGCCCAGGCGCGCGGTGCCATCGGTCGGACGTGAACCGATCGCCAGGTTGCCGCAACCAACGGTCTCCACCATCTCGCATGCAAGGAGCACGTATGGACGTCCGCCTTGGTTCGCACATGGCCGCGCTGACTGCCCACGAAGCGCTGCACAGCGAGTCGGAACGCCTGTCGCAAGACAACTCCGCGATCGACAACGGCATGGATCAGGCAAGGGAGAAGGCCGACACGCAAATGAGCGCGGCCCAAGCTGGGTTGGTCGTCGGCATTGCACAAGGGCTGGTCTCACTTGGGGCTGCCGCCGCCGGTGCCGCGCAGTTGGAGCCGACAACAAGGCCGATGAGCAAGCTGGCTGGCATGGTTGATGGTCACTTGTCAGCGGCAAACTCAGCGACTACGGAGCCGAAGCTGCAGCATGTTGAGCCGCACGCCAAGGAGTCGATCAAGGGCAAGCTCGACAGTCTCAGCGAGATGGGTGAGATGGAGATGCTCCGGCTGCAAGTGGCGATGGACTCGTACACCAACGCGATAGGCACGGCGTCCAACATCCTCAAGAAGTGGAGCCAGACGGCGGACGCCATCGTCCAGAACATGAAGTAGATGGGACGTGGTTCCAGTCATCGTTGCCACTTGCCGCATGCCCTGCAGGTGACATCCGAGCGCCTGAGGCGCCGGCTGCAGCTTCGGCAACGCTTGGTCATCGAGTGATAGCCCAGGATCGCGCCTACGCCAGCGCATAGCGCCAGCGCGGCCGCGACAGCCCACATTGCTTCCCCCGACACAGCCTCGCTAGGCAAACAGCGCACCTTGGGCGTGTGGATGGCTCACACTGACGCGGTGTACGCCATCAGCCGCCTGCAGGCCGACTCGGGAACCTGGTACTGGGCGGTTCACTTCACCCGGGCCGGCATCCTGCACTACCGCCGCTTTTACGAACCGAAGTACGGCGGAAGATTGGCCGCTCGGCGGGCGGCGATTGCGTGGCGCGATCGGCGCCTCGCCAAGGTCAAGGCGTTGGGCATCGTGGAGTTCGCCGACCTGCACCGCAGCAACAACACCAGCGGCGTTCCTGGAGTGACCTTCTCGACGCCACCGCGACAGCCCGAGGGGATTTGGCAGGCCCGCCTGAAGCTTGCCGGGGGCAAGACGGCGACGAAGTCGTTCTCAGTGCGGCTACACGGCGAGCGCCGCGCCTTCGAGCTCGCGGTCAGGGCTCGGCAGCAAATGCTGGCCGACGCGCAGGATCGCCCGTTTGTTCACCATCCAGTGGCGAGAGCAGTCGCCGCAGCGCAACGACGCGGACAGCGCGCGTAGACGTTCAAGGCTATGTGGGAAGCGCTGCAAGAGATCCACGAACGGCTGGCGGACACTCGTGCGGATAGGTCGCGCAGCAGGCGGCGAATCAAGCAATGGAGCGGGCTTCGACGGACGGTGACTCTGTTGTCGACGACGCATGGCTCACGGCGAGTAGCACCAGCGCCAATCGGGCGCCTGCTTCGCAGCGGATTGCTGTCGGTGACCACAGCGCTTTGAATTGCCGGTCTGTGCCGTATCGCGGTCATTGAGCCAGCCGCTCGGCCAGGCGTCCGCTCTCGAAATGATCGAACCGCTAGTCCGACCCATAGCGGTCGTCCGCTGCGAGAGCGCGGACGCTGGATCATCGGGCAAGTCTGAGATCTCTAGAGCGTTGTCCACGGCCCACTAACGAACCATCGCAGCGTTTCCTGCTGCGCGGGCGCGCTCACGGCGTAACGGTCTGGGCGAGCAGTGCTTGCAGCATGGCCATGTCCATTGGCTTGACCAAGTGATGATCGAAGCCGGCTGCCCGCCTCCCGGTCGTCCGGCTGTCCCCAGCCGGTCAGAGCAATCAAAGTGACGGCGTGTCCGTTTGCACGTCCGCGCAGGCGGCGCGCAACTTCTAGACCGTCCATGCCCGGCATGCCGAGGTCCAGCAGCACGTACTGCGGCGCAAACCGCTCGAAGGCATCGAGTGCAGCGGCGCCGTCGTGCGCCACGTGCACTTCTGCACCCAAGGCCTCCAAGAGCAATGCCAAGCTGTCCGCGGCGTCTCGGTTGTCATCAACAACCAGCAGTCGCTGCATCACTGCACTCAACGGCTCACCTGCGCCGCTGCCAGTCTGCAACTCAGATGCGCCAAGCCGAGGCAGAGCAGGCAAGGCGGCTCCTTCACCATCATCATTTCCGCCTGGGTGATCGCTGGCTGGGTCGCTCTCGTGGCTGGAGGCACCCACAAGACCTTCCTTTGGGCAATCGACCCGACTACTGGCCGTTTCCCCGCGTTGGTGTTGTGCATCCCCGCAACGCTCATGGTTGGCGTGTTCGCCTTCTGGATTCGACTACGGGTTCGCATGTTCTATGGCGTGACCGAGGTCGCGGCCGGCTTAGTCGTCGCTTTGTGGCAGGTGCAGAACGTCGAACCCGGAAAGCCCGTTCTTGAGTTTGGACCCCTCCTCGCGATGCTGACCGCAGGCGTCTACTTGGTCGTGCGCGGGCTTGACAACGTCTACACTGCCTGGAATGCAGAGAAGCCGGACAGGTTCGCACGGATGTTCGGTCGCAAGGACGCGCCGACCGAGCCTGCAGCCGCTCCTCCGCCGCCACCAACCGCGATGGAGCTGGCCGCCGATCCCGCAGCAACAGTAGTGAACGCGCCCGGCCCCGCGCCGCTCGACGTGTCTAGGCCTTGAGAGCCGCGAGTCCGTCAAGCACTCTCTGTGGCTCGACCTCGACATCGGACTCGGCCCTGGTTAGCCGTCCAGGCGGTGCCCATACGGTGGCGAGGTGAGGGGCGCGGACCGACTGACTAGTCTGCAGCGATTGCTGTCGCTGATCACCGCGTCTCGAATTCACGATCTATGCCGCATCGCGGTCATTGAGACCTCCGGCGGGATGCAGCATCAGCGGCCGGTCCTACTGGCCCTCACAAGGACAGCTCAGCGAGAATCTCGTCGGTGTGCTGTCCGAGCGTCGGCGGTGCACGACGAATGCTCACCGGCGTCTCGGACAGCTTCATCGGGGTGCGCAGCAGCGGCACCTCGCCGGCCGTCGGGTGTGCCACCGACTGCACGATCGACGTGCGCACGGCAGGATCCGTAAACACTTCATCGAAGTCACGAACCGGGGCGAAGAGGACGTCGGCGTCGCTCAGCCGGCGCGTCCAGCCTTCCAACGTGTCCTCAGCAAATGCTTCGCCCAATTGGGCGTCGAGCGCTGCCCGGTTCTCCAAACGATCACGATTGGTCGCGAAACGCGGGTCCTTGGCGAGCCTGCCCAGGTCTAACGCGTCGAGCAACTTCAGCCAGTACTTCTCGGTGTGCGACACAACGATGAGATGCCTCCCGTCGCGGGTCGTGTAGGCATTCCACGGCGCCATCTGATAGTGGGCGTTGCCCAGCCGCTCGGGCGCTTGTCCGGTGGAGAAGTAGAAAGCTTCGCGCGGAACCATTGAGAACACGGTCGCGTCGAGCATCGACACGTCCACGCGCTGCCCGACGCCTGTCTGCTTGCGGACGTAAAGCGCACCCAGAACACCGATCGTCCCGAACAGCGGCGGAACGAAGTCGGACAGCAGAACGCCGGTCTTCAGGGGTCCGCTGTCGGGTGTTCCAGTGAGTTGCATCACACCGGACATGGCCTGAATGATCGGATCGAGGGCGGGCCGATCGCGATAGGGCCCGGTGGTGCCGAACCCCGTGAGCCCGCAGTACACGAGCCCCGGGTTGGAAGCCGTCAACGACTCGTAGCCGATCCCAAGCCTCTCCATCGTGCCAGGCCGAAAGTTCTCCACCAGGACATCGCAACGCGCTGCCAGCGCCTTGAGCACCTCCACACCGCCCGGTGATTTCAGATCCACGACGATGCTGCGCTTGTTGCGGTTCATGCTCAGAAAGTAGTCACTCTCGCCGCACGGGCGATTGACGCCGATACTTCGACTCGAGTCACCATCGGGCGGCTCGACCTTGATCACGTCTGCGCCGAGGTCGCCCAACAGCAGCGTGCACAGCGGTCCCGCCACCATCTGGGTGAGGTCGAGCACCCGAATGCCTTCCAGTACACCGCTCATGATCGTTCCGTCGAGTTCAGATTGAATGGGGCCAACGCGCGAGTACCTCGCGTTTGACGACCTTTCCGGAGGCGTTCGTCGGCAGAGGCTTCTCCGTTAGCCACCAGCGCGACGGCACTTGGAACCTCGCCAGGTGCTTCAGTGCGTGGGCCCGCAGATCGTCGATCGATGTCGTTTCACCGGGCCGGCACACGACGGCCGCACCCACCTCTTCGCCAAGATCGGCGTGGGGCAGGGGAACCACGGCCGCATCCAGGACAGCGGGATGGGTGCGAAGACAGTTCTCGACATGCAAGCTGGAGATGTTCTCGCCACCCCGGATGATCATGTCCTTGGACCGCCCGACTACGTACAGCCGGCCATCCTCGTCGAGCCGACCGAGGTCACCCGAGAACACCCACCCATCCCAATCGGAAATGGGAGTCGTGTCGCCGAGGTAGCCGCTGGTGGCCGTGGGGGTTCGTGCCGCGATCTCGCCGACACCTTCCGCGTCGGGCTTGTCGATGCGGATCTCCACACACGGCAGGGGTCGACCGACGCAGCCCGAGCGCCCTTCGATGTCCTCTCCCGAGCCGGCCGCCAGCACGCCGCCTGCTTCCGTCAGACCGTACATGCTGCCCACCCGCTTCTTCGTCGCGGGAAAGCAGCGTTGCACTTCCATGCGCAAGTCCGGCGGGATGGCCGCGCCGCCCATCTGGACGCTGGACACACTGCTGGTGTCGAACTCGCCGAAGCGCTCGTGCTGAACCACGCGCGACACCATGGTGGGCACAGCGCCCCAGGTACGGACCCGCTCGCGGTGAATCAGCTCGAGGGCCTGCAAGGCATCGAAGCGCCCTTCCAGAAACACGAGCTTGCCGCCGGAAAGCATCGTCATGAACGACACCTGAATCCCCGCCAGATGAAACAGCGGCATGCTGACGAGACTCACCGTGCCGGGGTGTTTGTCCGGCAGTTCGCTGGGGAGCCGGCCCGTCAGCCGCATCAGGTTCTGGATGTTCGCGATCACGCAGCGATGCGTCATCGCGACACCCTTCGCCTGGTCTGTCGTGCCGGAGCTGAACAGCACCAGCGCGACGTCCTCCTCATCGACTGGCTCGATCTGGAGCGCGAGGGCTTCGTCCGATTCGATGGCCTGGCGCAGATCGGCGAAGCGGCAGCACGGGGTCTCGAATGGCAGCGCCCGCTCGCCCTCACGATCGGTCAGGACCAGCGAGGGTTGCGCGACGCGGATGGCATGCGCCGTCTCCTCGTCGCTCCACCACGCGTTTCCGAGCACCACCGTAGCACCCAGGCACTGCAAGGCCCAGAAGGCAACCAGCCATTCGATGTGATTGAAGCCCAGCATCATCACGCGTTGGCCGCGCCGCACGCCGCGCCGCTGCAGCGCCGCCGCGACATGGGCCACCGCCAGCGCATGCCGCTCGCCGGTGAAGCGGCGCGCCCCTTGCACGATGAACTCGCGGCTGGACCAGCGCTGCGCATCGAGCAGCAGCTCCGACAGGGCGCGCGGCCGGTCCGCGTACTGAAGGCACGGATGGCCGTCGATCCATCCGGGTTCGATCCGCGTGCCCCAACGCGCTTGCACGCCATGGGCTCCGACGCACGCCGTCGCAGTCCGTTCGGCGGTGGCCATCATGCGCCGCTCCCAGTGGCCGCCGCCAGGCCGCGGAACCGTGGCGCCCGCTTCTCGGTGAGCGCAGCGACTCCTTCCTTGTAGTCGTCCTGGCGCATCGCGTCGCCGATGAGGCGCTTGGAGTGCTCGACACACGCGCCGACGTCCAGCTCCATCAGCTCGGCATAGATCTGGCGCTTGGTGGCCAGTGCCGAGCGAGGCGAAACGGACCGCGCGATCGACCGAGCGACGTTCGCCACGCGCTGCTCGAACTCCTCCGCCGGATACACGTCATTGAGCAGGCCCATGCGTTGCGCCTCTTCGGCAACGAAGACGCGCCCCGTCATCAACACGTCCACGGCGTGGGTGACGCCCATCAAACGCGGCAGAACCCAGGCCAAGCCGTACTCCGCCGGCAAGCCCAGTCGCGCCGTGGCGGTGGTGAACTTCGCGCCCGCAGCGGCATACCGAAGATCGCAGAAGCTGGCGATGGCCATGGCAATCCCTGCACAGGCGCCGTTGATCGCAGCGATCACGGGCTTCGACAGTCCCCAATGCCACACCAACTCGTGGTCGTACTCGCTTCGCACGCCGTAACCCGGCTGCGCAAACGGGGTCGGGTCCACGCTGGCCACGTAGTCCTTGTCACCTTCGGCGTAGAAGCCAAGCGCCTCGAAGTCGGCACCGACGCAGAACTGGCGCCCCGCTCCCGTCACCACGATGACCTTCACTGCAGGGTCGGTGTCGGCCCGATGCATCAACCACCGGTATTCCGCGTTCATCCTCGTGGTCCACGAGTTGCCGCGACCGGGTCGGTTGAAGCGGACCGTCGCCACGCCGTTGGGGTCGATTTCGTATGAGGTGACCTTGAGCTCCATGGCACCCTCGAGCGAGGTCACTTCTCGACCTTCAGATTCAGAGACTCGACCAAACGCTTCGACTGCTCGGCGTCGCGGCGCACTTCTTCTCTGAACTCCTTGGGACCAACCAGCGCCGGCTCGGCACCGAGCTTGGACATCGTGTCCTTCATCTGAGGCGTTGCCGCTGCCTTGGCGATCAGTCCTTGCCATTGGTCGATGACCTCCGATGGCGTTCCCTTCGGAGCGAGAAAGCCGTACCACACGACGAGTTCGACACCAGGCTTCTTGATGACCTCGGCAACGGTGGGGATGTCGGGAGCGACGCTCGAGCGCTTGGCCGAGCCGATTGCCAGGCCGCGAAGCTGACCGCTCTGGAGCAATGGCACGGCCGCCGGCAACGAGGGCATGTAAAGCGGAACCTGGTTCCCGATCACATCGGACATGGCCTGCCCCGTGTTCTTGTATGGGACCGAGAGGATGTCGATCCCGATCTCGCGCCGGATGACTTCGACGTTGAGGTGGCTGGGCGTACCGATTCCCGTGGTGGCGTAGCTCACCTTGCCAGGATTCGCCTTGGCTTCGCGGACCACGTCGTCGAACTGCCTGAACGGAGAGTCGCGGCCGGTCACGAGCACCATGGCGGTGGAGGCCACCTTCATGATCGGCACGAAGTCGTTGATCGGGTCGTACGTGGCGCCCGTCTGCATGTACGGCGAGACCGCGAACGGCGCGTGGGCGGTGAACAGGAGCGTCAGCCCATCGGGGGCCGATCGCGCCGCCGCAATAGTTCCGATCGTTCCGCCCGCGCCTTCCCGGTTCTCGACCGTGAACGTGCTCTTGGTTTGCTCGGCCAGGCGTTCGGCGAACCCTCGCGCGAGCACGTCCAGGCCGGTACCGGCGCTGAACGGAACAACGATCCTCACGGGTTTGCCGGGCCACGCCGCCGGCGACTGGGCAAACGACGGGCTGGCCAGGCCAGCGAGTGATGTGAGCAGCCCGACCAGGGCAGTGCGGAAAGTGGGCGCCACGGCTGTGTCTCCTGTGAGATCGATCTGTGCGAAGGCACTGTACTGGTCGTACGCAAACGCGTACAGTGTTCGCATATGAGAACAACCAACGCTCCAGCAATCGAGCGACCGGCACCGCGAGCGCCAGCGCGCGCGCTCCTCGCGGTGGAGCTCCTGGCCGAGGTCCGATCTCCGCTGTCCCTTTCAGCGCTCAGCGCGCGCTTGAACTGCCCGAAGACGAGCCTGATGCACCTGCTGCGCGCCCTCGAGGCGGGGGGCTATGTGCAGCGGACGCACGCGGGGTACCAGTTGGGGGCTGCCAGCCACCGGATGGCCGTCAAGATCGGCGGCACGAGTAGCTTCGAGGAAGCCGCACGTCCGGTGCTGCAAGCGATGTTGGAGGCGACCGGCGAGACCGTTCTACTGGGCGCCTTCAGCGAGACCCGCACCACCGCGGTTTACACCACGCGACTGCCAAGTCCGCAGGCAGTCCGCTTCGCGCCGGACGTCGGTGAGCATCGGCCCCTGTACGCAACCGGTGTCGGCAAGGTGCTCTTGGCCTACGCACCTGCCGGGTTTCTCGACAGCTATCTGGAAAGGACACGACTGCGGGCGTTCACCGCAAAGACCGTTACCACCCGCAAGGCGTTGCGGGACCAGCTGCAGCGCATCCGGGAATCCGGAATGGTCATATCGATCGACGAGATGGCCGCGGGTGGATCCGCGCTCGCGGCGCCCGTGCTCGACCGCGAAGGCGCGGTCTGCACTGCCCTCGTCATTGCCCTGCCGACCTTTCGCATGGCGGCCAACAGAAAGCATCTCGCCGATACGTTGATCGAAGGCGCACGCAAGTTGTCGGAGCTCAAGGGCCTCGCGTCTTCCTGACTCGATGCCCGAGGGCAGAAGGCGGCGAAGACGCGCCTGACCGTACCGGTAAGCCGGCAGGACTTGGACTCCTCCCGTGGCGCCTTGAGATCACGCTATGTGGCCGCATTGCGGTCTTTGAGTCAACTTCAGCTATTCGACGAGCTCGGCGTACCCTTTGGCGCGTACAGCGCTGCGAACCATTGCCGAATACTCTCCCCCAGGTCGAGACATCTCGATCAGCTGCCTCTTGAGCACCTCCTTGAGCGGACCTGGATCGGCGGAGTTGTACCGTTCCAAGATGTGTCGCAGTTCATTGATCTTTGCGATCTTCTGCGTCACTAATGAGAGCCTATTGGCGGAACACAGTTCCAGGGTGGCAACGAAGACTTCGCCGCGAACTTCTCCGGGCTTCGAAGTAACCACTGGACCTTCAAAGTCAAGATACTGCTCGACATCATCCGTGTATGGATCGAGGAAGCCATCGTGCTCTTGGTAATAGGAGTTCTTTCGGCGATTGCATTCACCACATGCAATCGTTAGGTTGGACCATATGAAGTGCTTGGTGCGATCCTTCGAGCTTGGGATCTTGTGCTCAATGTCTCCCGGGGTGTTGTGTCCGATTCGACTCTCACAGTAGACGCATTTCTCGTGTGTCTCAAGCTTGAGAGTCGACTTGATGTCCGGGTGTCGATAGCGCGTTCGTTTTGCGTCACTGGACAAATCCTGAAGGTATTCTTGAAGCCAAGCCACATGATTCTCGGCCAGGATCCCGGGCTCGGGCAGCTTCGACAGTGACCTCATGCTTTGCTTCCGGGCGAAGGCAAATCTGCCGCAGCAGCATGGAGGCCGAACTGCCGCAGCGTCGCGAACAAGTCATCCATGGCAGCTGGATCGCTCCCTCGATTCGAGTACTCCAGCAGTGCCGCGCGCAGCTTCTCTTCTGCCCAGATTGGGATTGTCGTTGGCACATCTAGGATGTCGCGCAAGACCTTGTCAGGTGATGCAGCAAGATCGGACGCCGCCAAATGCGACGATACGACTCTACGATCTGCATCGTGAGTGAGTGCAAAGACATTCGCGTGTGGATCTGACGTCACTATGAACGGGCTGTGTGTGGCAACCACGAACCGGTACGCGGGAAATGCCTTGGCAAGAGACGGCATGAGCGAGCGCTGCATGCTTGGATGAAGGTGGTTCTCCGGTTCATCGATGAGCACTGTGCAATCGCTCTTCTTCCAACCAAACATTTGAATCTGCCAAGCGATCGTGAACAACGCGTTCACTCCGCCGGACATTGCGTCAAGAGCAAAGTCGCCTGAGTCGGTGGCGAGCACGACGTCTGGCATCCGGATCTCTAGTCTGCGGAAGCCAAGCCGGTCGGGTAGTAGCGTGCGAAGAATGTCCTGGAATGATTCGAACAGTTCGCGGAGCTCTGGGTTCTCTGCGACGGCCGCATTCCCGTACCCAAACAGCGCGAGTGATATCAGGGACTGCTTGGTTATGTTGCCGGGGTTGCTCGTCTTGGAACCGCTGAACATCTGGAGCAGTACTTGTTGGTATTCTTGATAGTGCTGGGCGTTCGTCCGAGGATCGGTTGGAATTGAAGAGACCGGCTGGTAAGACGCTGCAGGGCGATGGGACGGGATATAGAGGCCATCAATGCCAATGGCGTTGGTGTACTGGAGGCGGTACTGCGCGTTCTTCGACAGTTTCGACGGGGAGTTCAGCGTGCAAACAGCACCGGTGGAGTAAGTGATGCTGCCCACTGCCTCGGGAGTTTGGTCTGGTGGCGCGCCGTCATCGACGTCCTCAGGGATCGTAGCGATGCTGTTTCCAGGAGAACGCCCCCGGGACCGAGCAAACTCGCTGTAGAGGCGTCGCTTAGTCTTGCGAGATATATACGGCGTAGAAACGAAGTTCAGGTTCCATCCGAAGTGGTGGCTTAGCACCGTAAGGATGGAGGTCTTGCCGCACCCGTTTGCACCGGTGAGGATCGTTGTTTGGGCACGAAGGTCGATATCGACGAGCTCGAATTGCCTCCAGTGGTGGAGCGCAAGTTGAGTGAAGTGGGCCAACAAATTCCTCCAGAAATGTTCTGCGGCAGACCGATTCTGCGCTGTGACTTAGTGCGCCGCCAGCCCAGATCGATGCAGACTCAAGCGGGCTTGTGACAGGTGGCGCTCGAGGCGGATGTCGAGACTTGGTTCAGCCTCTGTGGCTGAGGTCTCCACCCGCGCCTACACCTCCCTGCTCATTCTGCTTGCTTTTAGATGGAAGCGGCCGCTCAGCCTAGGCCACGGGTCACGACCCGTTGACACGTCGGCGGGCCCGCGCTGCAATGGCGGCATGGATTGAGAAGAACAAGAGCCTTCGGCCGACCATAGTTCCAGCGGTTCAAACCGCGCCCCCATCCATCTACAAGGTCTCGATGCCGCGCATCGGGCGTGTTCGCGTGGAATAGAGCTTGCGAATGAAATTCGCACTTATCAATGGGCAGCGCCAAGAAGCTCGGCCCGGTCTACGGGGCACGTGCCCGGCCTGTGGTGATCCGATGGTTGCCAGGTGCGGGAAGGTCCGGATCAGGCACTGGGCTCACCTGGCAAAACTTGTCTGCGACCCGTGGTGGGAAGAGACGCCATGGCATCGTGAATGGAAGGCTCTGTTCCCGATCGAGTGGCAGGAGTTCGTGCAGCACTCCTCAAGCGGAGAGAAGCACATTGCGGACGTGAGAACCGAGCGAGGCTATGTGCTTGAGTTCCAGCACTCGCCCTTGGACCCACAAGAGCGCAAAGCCCGCGAGGAGTTTTACCAGCGGATGGTCTGGGTCGTTGATGGCATGCGGCGATCGCGAGACAAGTCGGAGCTGCTCAGGACGATAGAGGACGCGACGCCCATCAATCCGACGCTATGGCGGCTGCGTGGCTTTTGGGACGAATGCGCCCTGCTGCGTGACTGGTGTGGAAGCCGCGTGCAAGTGGTGTTCGATTTCGGCGTGAACGACCTGTGGTTCCTCTTCCCTGTGGATGGAACGGTGTACGTCGCGATCTTCCCGCGTGCCGCCTTCATCGAGTTCCATCGAACGGGGAGCGGAGCATTTGCGCAGTTCTATCCGAGCCTCGTACATGCGGTCACAGACGACCTTGCAAAGCTACGGGCTCGCGCTCTGCTCGATCAACATCAGGCGCGAACTCTAGTAGCAACCGGCTTCCAGCGATACGTGGCATGGCGTCAACGATCTCGGAGGCGCTTCTAAGCGTTGCTACGGCAGCATGGTCACCGGCGCGGTGCTCAATGTCGGCTCTCGGCTACACCGGACATTGGGAACTTCAACTCTGACCGTCAGCAATCAGTCTGAAACAGTCACGCATCGAATCGTTGCGACTGACGGCAAATGGCCGCGTGCCGCCCACGACCTCGCGTCCACGCATGGCCGCTCCCCATCGCATTGCCGCCCTTTAGACCCGAGTGATCAGGCACTCACGTTGGGTCGGAAGTGGTCAGGCACCGGACCCTTTGAACTCTCAATGAATGGCGAGTTGGCGCGTCGATATCAACTCCCAGCGCGTGCAGCGATCTCCCGCACGCCAGCGACAAACGACGGGCCTGCAAGTGACGCCAGTTCAATAGACCGCCCTTGCACACCTTCGCCGTAGTTGCGTTGGGTCGACCGTGCGTAGCAAGGGTCATAGTGCCGCGTCATCACGTCCTGGAAGAGCTCGTCGACTCGCGCCCCGGCCGCCAGATCATGCCAGCGCGCAATCGCATCCTTCCCGACAAGCGGCTTGAGCGGTTCCAGCCTGCGTACCATGGACACGGGGTCGGCCGCAAAGTGTGCGTAGTCCTCGCGCCAGAGTCTGACGCGCTCGGCCATCGGCGCCGACACATGCACGACCGGCGCATGATGCATCGCGTCGTACAAGGCTTCCGAGAGCTGAATCTCACCGATTTTCTTGCTCTCCGCTTCGAGCCAGACCGGTCGCTCCGTGTCGAAGCGCCGCAGCGCGTCGAGCAGCACTGAGTCGAACAGTTTCTGGCTCGGTTGAGGTTCCCCAGGCAGGTCACCGAGCAAAGAGCCGCGATGACTCGCGAGCCCTTCGAGGTCGAGCACCTGGTGCCCCTGGCGCGCCAGCTCATGCAGTACGCGCGTCTTGCCGCAGCCCGTAGGGCCGCATAGCACGCGGTAGGAAAATGCCCTGGGTATCGATTCCAGCCCGGCGCGCACCCACCGCCGGTAGTTCTTCCAGCCACCGGCGAGCACGTCGACTTCGAAGCCGATTGTGCGCAGGTTGTCGGCCCACAACCGGCTGCGCTTGCCACCGCGGAAGCAATAGACGAGGAACCGATCCTTCGGAGTGAACCGGGAGATCAGCGGCTTGATCTGCGCTGCAATGTTGCGCAGCGAATACTCGACGCCGATCAGATACGCGGCGTGCTTGTCGGTGCGGTGCGTCGTTCCGACTTCGGCGTATTCATCGTTGTCGACCACCGGCAAGTTCACCGCGCCCGGAATGTGATCGTCGGCAAATTCGCGCGGCGAGCGGGCGTCGATGACCATCGCGTACGACGACCATTCCTGAACCTCGAGCTGGTGCGGGTGCGCCAAGGCGCCCACGGTTTCGACCGAACTGGACATTGGCTCGCTGTGTCTTGTGCCGAAATTTCGTCGAAATTGGTCGTGAGGTCGTGACCCGCTCGCGCCTAGATTGAGAGCCTGGGCTGCAATCGATGCGCCCTGGGTCAGGTGGCCCCGCAGGCTGCCAAGCGGAGAACGACGTGAGCGACATCCAGACTCTAGTCGCCCGTGCAACGGTCGCCAAGTCTTCGCGGGCGATCTCGCGCGCAGCGGCGGTGGGCGCGGCCTCTTGCGCGCTGGCGCTGGCAGCACCGCCGGCGGCGGCCGTCGATGGATGTCTGGCACTGCTGTGCTTCGCCGCGCCCAACTGGCGCGGTATCCAGCAATGCGTGCCACCCGTGATTCAGGTTCTCAGGGACCTCGCGCGCGGCAAGCCGTTCCCGAGCTGCGGCATGTCCGGTGCCGGCAGTTCGGCCGTCAACACATGGTCTTCCGCACCCAGCTTCTGCCCCCCGCAGTACACGCGCTCCTACGATACCGAGAGCACCACGGTCTACACCTGCGACTACGCCGGCGCGATCTCGGTCTCGATCGACGGCGTGCTCTTCACGCGGGTCTGGTGGAACATGGGCGGTGACTCGGTCACCGAGTACACACCCGCCGCCAAACTTCGATTGGGCAGCTGGGACACCCGGTTCGACGACGACTACGCGCGCTGGCTTGCCACGGTCCCACCGGCGCCGCCGATCGACCTCCCGTAGTGGCGGCGATGGACACCACCGTTCTTCTAGCGTTGGCCCTGACCTGCGCACCGCAGGTCGACCCACGCACGGCCCAAGCGCTAGTCGCCGTGGAAAGCAGCGGCAACCCGTATGCAATCGGCGTGGTCGGTGGAGCACTCGTAAGACAGCCGGAACATGTGGCCGAGGCCATTGCCACCGCCAGGGCGTTGAAGGCGGCTGGCCGTGACTTCAGCCTCGGCCTCGCACAGATCAACGTGCGCAACCTGCAGCGCCTCGGACTATCACACGAGCAAGGGCTGGACCCCTGCACCAACCTGCAGGCGATGCAGACCCTGCTCGGCGAATGCCTGCAACGCGCGCAGGGCATCGAGCCCAAGGCCGATCAACGGCATCTGCGCCGCGCCCTGTCCTGCTACTACAGCGGCAACTTCACCACCGGCTTCGAGCACGGCTACGTGCGCCGCGTCGCGCTTGCTGCCGCCCGAGTTCGCTGACCCACCCACAAGGACAAGCCATGGTCGTTCCGCGCACCCTGCTCACTCCAGGCCTCACCGCGCTCGCGCTGCTGCCGAGCGTTGCCGCCGCCCAAGGCTTCGACAAGATCAACACCACGGTCACCAACGTGCAAGCGATCCTGGTCACGATCTCGATCGCGGTGGTGACGATCGCGATCATCTGGGCCGGCTTCAAGATGATCTTTCAGGGGGCGCGGCTGGCCGACGTGGCCAACGTGCTGATCGGCGGCACGCTGATCGGCGGCGCCGCCGCTTTCGCCAGCTACATCGTGACTTGAGGCAACCGCGATGCACGCCGAGCCGATCTACAAGGGCGCGACCCGTCCCGCCATGAAATTGGGCATCCCGCTGGTGCCGCTGGTGGTGCTCGTCGGCACCGCTGCGCTCGCCATCCTGTGGCTCGGCACGCTGGTCAGCGGCTGGCTGGCACTGGCCGTGGCGCTGGCCAGCGTACCGGCTTTGGCGTGGATGCGCTTCGTCACCGTGCGCGACGACCAGCGATTCCACCAGATGTTCGTTGTGCTGAGGCTGCGCTTGCACGACCGCAACCACCGACTCTGGCGCGCCCGCAGCTACGCGCCCACGCTGTACCGAGGAGCTCGAGATGCCTGGCACGCGTAAGGCCACCACCCGCCCGGTCGCCCGTCTGCCGCTGAACCGGCCGCGGCCGCGCTACTGGAGCCAGGTTCATGCCGAGAATCCGCTGGCACGCTTCGTCCCGTTCTCGTCGCTGGTCAGTCCGCACGACGTGATCACCCGCGGAGGCGACTACCTGCGCGTCTGGCGGCTGGATGGCATCCCGTTCGAGTGCGCCGACGAGCAACTGATCGCCGAGCGCCACGAAGCCCTGTGCAGCCTGCTGCGCAACCTGGCCGGCGGCCAGTGGGCGGTCTGGACCCACCGCATCCACCGCGCGATCACCGACGCGCTGCAGGATCCGCCCTCGGGTTTTGCACGGGAGCTGTCCCGCGCGTACCACGCCACTTTACGCGAGCGGCCGATGATGAGCCACGAGCTCTACCTGACGCTCGTTTACCGCCCCAACGCTTCGCGCGTCAGCCGCGCGCTGCAGTCGCGCCAGCGCTCGCGCGAAGCGATCGCGCAGGCCCAGGCCGATGCATTGCGCGTGATGGAAGAGCGCTCGGCGCTGGTGCAGCGTGTGCTGCGCGGTTTTGGTCCGGAGCTGCTCGGGCTACGCGAAGCGCGCGCCCGTAGCTACTCGGAAGTGGCGGAGTTTCTCGGGTACCTGGTCAACGGCCGCTGGCGGCCGATCCCGGTGACCACCGGGCCGCTTTACCGCACGCTGCCGACCGCCAGGCTGTCGTTTGGTGGCGACAAGCTCGAACTGCGCCATGGCGACGAGCGCCGCTACGGCGCGCTGGTCGACATCAAGGAGTACGCCGACGCGGTCGAACCCGGCATCCTGGACACACTGCTGTACGAGGCCAGCGAGTTCATCGAGACACAGAGTTTCTCGATCCTGCCGCGGCGCGACGCGGTGCGCGCGCTCGAGCTGCAGCGCGACCAGCTGATCGCCAGCGACGACGTCGTCGCCAGCCAGGTCGCCGAAATGGATGTCGCGCTCAACGAGCTCGGCGACGGCCAGTTCTGCATGGGCGAGTACCACTACAGCCTGGTCGTGTTCGGTGACGACGTGGCCGACGCCGGCCGCCTCGCCGCGCAGGCCATCGGCGCGGTTGGCGAAGCCTCGAGCCTGCAGCTGGCGCCCGTCGACCTGGTGGCCGACGCCGCTTGGTTCGCCCAGATGCCCGGCAATTGGCAGTGGCGCCCACGCGAGGCCAAGCTGTCGTCACGCGCCTTCGCCGCGCTGGCCAGCGCGCACAACTTCGCCCGCGGCAAGCGGGACAGCAACCCGTGGGGCGAGGCGTTGGCGCTGCTGCGCACGCCGTCGGGCCAGCCGTTCTACCTGAATCTGCACGCCAGTCCCGACGATCAGGACTCCAGCGACCAGAAGCTGCCCGGCAACACGCTGATCATCGGCTCCACCGGTGTGGGCAAGACGACGCTGGAGATGTTCCTGCTGACGCTGACGCGCAAGTGGAACCCCGCGCCGTGCCTCGTGCTGTTCGACCTCGACCGCGGCTGTGAGATCGCGATCCGCGCACTCGGCGGCTTCTACTTCACGCTCGAGGCCGGCAAGCCGACGAGGCTCAACCCGCTGCAACGCGACCCGACGCCGGCGCGCATCCAGTTCTGGGAGCTGCTGATCCGCACCTGCGTCGCGACACCGGCGTTGCCGCTGCTGCCGACCGACGAACGCGCAATCGCCGAAGCCATCAAGGCGGTGGCGATGATGCCGGCGCCGCTGCGGCGCTTTTCGACGGTCCGGCAGAACCTGCCCAAGAGCGGCGAGAACAGCCTGCACGAGCGGCTCGGGCGTTGGTGCAACGGCGGCGCGCTGGGGTGGGTATTCGACGGCAGCGGCCAGCACGCCGAGGACCGGCTGAGCGACCTCGGCCATGCGCCGGTGATCGGGTTTGATACGACGGAGGTCCTCGATCTGCCTGAAGTGCGCACGCCGGTGATGCTCTACCTGCTGCAGGTGATGGAGGAGCTGGTCGACGGCAGCCGGCTGATCTACGCGATCTCCGAGTTCTGGAAGGCGCTGGACCACCCGATCTTCAGCGACTTCGCCAAGCAGAAGCAGAAGACCATCCGCAAGCAGAACGGCCTGGGCATCTTCGACACCCAGAGCCCGTCGGACGTGCTGCGCCACCCGATCGGCCGCACGATGGTCGAGCAGAGCGTGACCAAGATCTTCCTGGCCAACCCGCAGGCGGTGCGCGAGGAGTACGTCGAGGGTTTCGGGCTCAGCCAGGCCGAGTTCGAGATCGTGCGCAGCCTCGGAGCGCAAGGCGGCCGGCGCTTCCTCGTCAAGCAAGGGCACGCCAGTGCCGTCTGCGAGCTCGACCTGGCCGGACTGCAGGACTACATCACCGTGCTGTCGGCCACCACCGACAACGTCGCCCTGCTCGACCGCATCCGCGAACGACACGGTGACGAACCGTTTCAGTGGCTTCCCGTGCTCACCCGCGAGGTTCAGGATCGCAGGTCACGCAACGCAAGGAGCGCCGCATGAAGGTCACATTGCTTGTCGCGCTAGGTGTGGTCGCGCTCGTCCACATCCCGGAAACCCGGGCGCAGTTCGTCAAGGGCAACGAGGCCGTGTCGGTAGCCGCCGACGGCTCGCGCAAGGTCGAGACACCGCCGACCGCCGGCGCGCTGCTGGCCAAGCCGTGCCCAGCCGCCGATGCCGCCTGCACCGGTAGCGGCTGGAAGATGGTCGAGACCACCGACGGCCTGATGGAGTGCACCGAGGTCTACGCGCGCCCCACCACCTGCAGGAACTCCACTTACGGGAGTGAGAAGCGTGCGCGGGTGTGGGTCGTCAAGTCCGGTGCCGAGTGGAAGCACTGCTCGTATCCCGACATCGGCAAGGGATGCACCAGCATCAAGAGCCTGCCGTCTCCTGTCGTTCAGTAGCTGCCATGTTCAACTGGGTCGGTACTCAGCTCAACACGATCCTCGGCACGTACGTGCTCGGGGTCGTGACAGCCCTGAGCGCGGCCATCGCACCGGTGGCGTTGTCGGCGATGACGCTGTGGGTCGCGCTATACGGCTGGGCCGTCCTGCGCCACGAAGTGCCGGAGTCCGCACCGACCTTCTTGTGGAAGGTGTTCAAGATCGGATTGGTGCTCGCCTTCGCGCTGCAGGCGGGGTTCTACGTCGGGAATGTCGCGGACACGGCCAACGCGCTGGCCACCGGCGTGGCCACAACCTTCCTGCCTGCGTCAGCGAATCCGGCGACCGTCACGTCACCCTATGCGCTGCTGGACGCTTTCAACGACCAGGCCAGCCTCCTCGTGACCGACCTGCTCCGGGAAGCCGGTATCACGCGCCTGGATCTGCTGCTCGCCGCGGTCATCTGCTCGATCGGCAACGTCCTGTTCCTCTGCATGGCCCTCTTCGTCATCTCGCTGGCCAAGCTGCTGATGACATTCGTGATCGCCATCGGGCCTTTGTTCATCTTGTGCCTCGCGTGGCGGCCCACGCAACGTTTCTTCGACAGCTGGCTTTCGATGCTCCTCAACACCGTGGTGCTGGGCTGGTTCGCGTTCTTCGCCCTCGGCCTGAGCATCTACATGGGCCAGTCGATGGTGCAGGTCGTGCAATCGCAAGGCGGGTTCCTGGCGTCGACCTTCAACGCCGTCGGCGAAGGCCTCAAGTACTGCGTCGTCATGATCCTGATGGCGATCCTGTGCTTCCAGGCGCCGAGCCTGGCCGCAGCCCTCACCGGCGGTGCCGTGGTCCAGCAAGGCGTCCAGATGGTGCAGAACGTGATGATGGTCGCCGGCCTACGCTCGGCCACGACCACTAATCGGTCTGCTCTAGCGGCCGCCGCCCAGGGCGGTGCCATTCGCCACGCCGTTCTCTCCGGCACGGCCGGACCCGTCACTGGTGCGGTCACCACGCGAGGCGCCGCCCTGGCGCGCCAGGGTGTTGGCCTCGCCCGCACCGCCGCCTATCGCCTGGCCGCCCTGCGCGGCAGAGCATGACCAACACCGATCAAGGAGAGCATCCATGAGAAGTCGCCTCGCCTCCCGCCTTGCCGGCGTCTGCATCAGCCTGTGCGTTGCCACGAGTGCACGCGCGCAAGGCATCCCGGTAATCGACATCGCCAACCTGATCCAGACGATCCAGCAGGTGATCAACGACATCACCAAGATCGAGAACCAGGTGCAGCAGATCACCCAGTTGCAGAGCCAGCTGGCCAGCATCAACGGCATGCGCAATATGGGCAACGTCTTCAACAGCACGGCGTTGCACAACTACGTCCCGGCCGAGGCCTTCAACGCGATCAACGCGGTCGAGCAATCGGGCTACGGTGGGCTCACGACCAGCGGCAGAACTTTGCGCGACGTCGGCATGGTCTACAACTGCCTGGACCTCGCGGGGCCTGCGCGCACCCGCTGCCAGGCCGCACTCGGCCAGCCGTACCAGCAGAAGGGCCTGCTGCAGGACGCGATGACCGCCGCGGCCGGCCGCCTCTCGCAGATCCAGGCGCTGATGAGCCAGATCAATGCCACCGGCGACCAGAAGGCGATCCTCGAGCTGCAGGCGCGACTGAGCGCAGAGAACGCAATGCTCGCCCACGAGACTTCGCAGATCCAGTTGCTGCAGGGCATGGCCGACAGCGAGGAGCGCATCTCGCGATCTCGAGACCGCGAACGCCAGTACGAGATGCTCCAGCGCACCGGCCGCATCTCCGACTTCCTGCCCTAGAGGTCACCATGAACGCCATCGCAACCCCCGCCACGAGGCGGGGCCAGGCCGCCGCATGGCCAGGTGCAGCAAACAACGGCGTCGACGACGCCCTGCAGCACAACCGCGCCTGGGAGCAGGACTACACACTGATGCTGGAGCGCTCCGAGCGCCGCGCCTGGTGGAGTGCCCTCGCCGGCGTGGCCGTCGGCCTCATCGGCATCGCGGCAGTGTTCGCGCAAGGCCCACTGCGCCGCGTGGTCGAGATCCCGATCGTGGTTGACCGCGTCACCGGCGAGACCACGATCCAGCAGCGCCTGTCGGTCGAGACCATCCCGCCGCAGGAAGCGCTCGACAAGCACAACCTCGCGACCTTCGTGCGCGCCCGCGAGGGCTACAGCTGGATGTTCCTGCAGCGCGATTTCGACCAGGTCGCCCGCATGGCGGTGCCTGCCGTGTTCAACGAGTATGGCCGCCTGTTCGACGGCGACGCCGCGCTGCAGAAGAAGATCGGCGCCAGCGAGGACTGGCGCATCCAGATCGTCGGCGTGCGCCTCGCAGCCGCGGGCCGCAGCGGCAACCGCGGTGAGGCCACCGTCACCTACGACAAGGTGGTCCACCTCGCCGACCGCAACCTGCCCGACGTGACCACGCGCCACGTCGCCAGCGTCGTCTTCCAGTACCAGCCCAAGGTCCTCGCCAGAGAGAAAGACCGCCTCGAGAACCCGTTCGGCTTCGTCGTCACCGCCTACCGCTCCGACCCGGAGATCAACACCACAGCGCGCGCCGCAAAGCCATGAACACGCGCTCAACGATCGCGACCGGCCTGCTTGCACTCTGGTGCGCAACGGCTGCTGTGGCCAACGGCCCTGATCCGCGCCTGCGCCAAGTCGTCTACGACGCGCACGCGGTCGTCACGGTCCCGGTCAAGCGCGGCGTCGTCAGCCTGATCGCGCTCGACCCCGATGAGACCATCACCGACGTTGCCGCCGGCCTCGGTGGCGACTGCACCAAACCCGACGCGGCCTGGTGCATCGCCGCGCAACCCGGCGGCCGCAACCTGTTCGTCAAGGCCAAGACCAACGCCGACGCGGCAAACAACCTCGTCGTCGTCACCGACCGCCGCACGCACACCTTCCAGTTCGTCGTGCTGCCCGACGGCGACCCCCGTGCGCCGGTCTACCGACTGACAGTCAAGGCCCCCGCGCCACCACCGCCGCCGATCCAGCCGACACCTCGCGCCGCCGCGCAATGGTCAGAGCAGCCTCCCGAACGTGTCAAGCAGCCACCGTTTCGGCCCGCCGCCGGAGACATCATTGCCGAGCGCCTGCAGGCGAGGCCCCAGGTCCTGAACACCGACTACTCGATCGCCGAAGGCGAGCACTCGCAGGACATCGTGCCATCGCTGGTGTTCGACGACGGCCGCTTCACCTACTTCCGCTTCCCCGGCAACCGCGAAGTGCCGGCGGTGTTTCATGGGCTGGGAGACGGCAGCGAGACCCTTGTCAACGCGCGCATGGAAGACGACCTGCTGGTGATCGACCGCGTCAGCCGGCGGCTGATGCTGCGCGCCGGATCGGCGGTGGTCGGGGTGTGGAACGAAGCCTTCGACATCGACGGCGTGCCGCCCGCCGGCGGCACCACGGTGTCCGGCGTGCAGCGCACGCTGAGGTTCGGGCCCGCGCCGATCACGAGCCGCGGAGAACTCCTGCGATGAACGACCGCATCGAGCCCGGCGACCTCGACCGCCTCGAAGGCGAGCTTCCCGATGGCAACGGCCAGGCAGCGAACACCATCACGCCGTTGCCGGGCGAAGCCGGCATCCCCAGCGTCGCGCAACCCCGCACGATCACCGTCTCGCGCAAGGGGCTGCTGGCAGCCGGCCTGCTGATCGCGTCGCTGGTCGCGGTGGCCGTGCTGTCGCTGCAGCGCTTCGCGACCAGCGGCAAGAAGGTCGACGACGGCGAACCCAAGCGCGTCAGCGACCGGCCGGCCGCAGCCGCGGCGGAGCCGCGCAAGCTCGACCTGCCGCCGATCCTTGTCGCAGCCACCGCTCGGCCAAGCGGCGCGTCTGCTCCGACCCCGCGCATCCCTGCCCTCGTGCCAACCACGCAGGAAGTCAAGGACGCGGAGGCCATCGCGGTGCGGCGCACAGGCGCGAACGCGTCCGGAGCCAAGCCACCGTCGCCGCAGGACGCGCCGGTCATGGTGGTATCGACGCGACCCCCAGTCCTGGCGCCGGCGGGGCTTGCAGCGCGACACACGGAGCCCATCGCAGCACAGACCAATCACGGCGGCGACGCACAACCGCCGAACGACTCGAACGACCCGCTGAGCGCGACGGCACGCAACCTCGACGCCTACCAACGCCAGCTGCAGGGCCTGCTCGACACGCTGACGCGCACCGCCGCGCTCGCAACCAAGCAGGCCGTTGCTGAACCCGATGGGGTGCCACCAATCTCGCTACCCAGCAGATCTCTGATCACCGCGGTGACTGGCGCGCCCAGCACAGCTTCCACGGCTTCATCCCAAGGACTTTTCGGCGGCCAGCTGCAAGGCTCCGCTACGCCGCGCGTGCTGGCGTCGAACCTCGGCAACCGCAGCCTGACCCTGCCCAAAGGCGCCGCCTTCACCTGCGCGCTCAAGACCAAGGTGATCAGCGCCGCCTCCGGCCTGGTGGGCTGCCAGGTTCTGCGCAATGTCTATAGCGACGACGGTCGCGTGCTGCTGATCGAGCGCGGCTCGCACATGGACGGCGAGTACCGCACCGCGTCGGTCCGGCCCGGCACCGTGCGCATCCCGGTGCTGTGGACCCGTATCCGCACGCCGCACGGCGTCACCGTCGACATCGACTCGCCGGGCACCGGCCAACTCGGTGAATCGGGCATCGACGGCTACGTCGACAACCGCTGGGGCGAGCGCATCGGCGCGGCACTCCTGCTGTCGCTGATCGACGACGCGGCCAAGCTGACGATCCAGGGCCAGGCCAACGACCGCCAGGCCGAAACCGTCGTCCTGCAGTCGACCGCCGACACCACCAACCACCTGGCCGAGAAGGTGCTCGACAGCACCATCAACATCCCGCCGCTGAGCTACCAGAACCAGGGCGGCATCGTCGGCATCTACGTCGCCCGCGACGTCGACTTCTCGCCGGTCTACGAACTCCGACGCTCCGCGCTGCCCGCAAGCAGCGCCACGCGGTGACCGCGATGGACAGCCCGATGAACAGCGCAACGCCGGTCCCCGACACCGCCCCTGCCGACTGGTGCGGCGATGCCACCTCGGTCATCGAGTTCATCAAGCCGCTGCGCGAGCAGCTCGACACCCCCGGTGTCCTCGAGGTCTGCGTCAACATGCCCGGCGAACTTCTGGTCGAGACCACGGCCGGCTGGAAGACCCTCTCCGCACCGGCGATGACGCAGGAGCGCTGCCTGTCGCTGGCCACAGCGGTGGCCACCTATTGCGATCAGCAGATCAGCCAGGAGCGCCCGCTGCTGTCGGCGACGCTGCCGAGCGGCGAGCGCATCCAGTTCGTGATCCCGCCCGCGGTCACGCGCGGCACCGTGTCGATCACCGTGCGCAAGCCATCGAGCGTCATCAAGCGCCTCGCGGACTTCGAGCGCGAAGGCCTGTTCGAACGCACCGCCGCGAGCGACCGCGGCACCGACATCGAGTCGCACGAGCGCGAACTGCTCGACCTCCGGACGCAACAACGGTACGCCGACTTTCTGCGCCTGGCGGTGCAGCGGCACCAGACCATCGTCGTCAGCGGCCGCACCGGCTCGGGGAAGACCACCTTCATGAAAGGCCTGATCGAAGAGGTCGCGGCCCACGAACGGCTGATCACGATCCAGGACACCGCCGAGCTGCCGCTGCCGAACCACCCCAACGTCGTCCACCTCTTCTACAGCAAGGACGGCCAGGGCAGCGCGCGCGTGACCGCCAAGTCGTTGCTCGAAGCCTGCCTGCGCATGAAGCCGGACCGCATCTTTCTGGCGGAGGTGCGTGGCGACGAGTGCTTCTCGTTCGTCCGCCTCGCGGCCTCCGGTCACCCCGGCAGCATCACCAGCGTGCACGCCGGCAGTTGCGCGCTGGCGCTGGAACAGATGGCGCTGATGATCCGCGAGAGCGGCGCCGGCGGCGGCCTGACGATGCCCGAGATCCAGCGTCTGCTGGCGATCGTGGTCGACGTGATCGTCCAGTTCGACCGCGACGAGCGCGGCCGCTTCGTCTCCGAGATCGCCTACACGCCCCGCAGCCGGCGGCTCGGCCACGGCGCAAGTGGAGCCACTGCATGAACAGCGTCGCGCTCTCCTTCACCGCCTGGCCGATGCCGCGCAAGGTCGCCGCCGCGCTCTTCGCGACAGCCCTGACAGTGATCCTGGTCTGCGCAGCAGCCTACCTGGCCGGCGCGCTCTTTCTGGTGCTCAACAAGCTCGATCCGCGCCGCGCGGATCTCTGGAGCATCGCGCACTACTGGGACGCCTATGCTGACGATCCCGCGCAGCGCAAGAAGCTAGTCGCGGCGATCGCCGCCCCCGGCTCCGCCCTTCTCGTCGTGCTGCCGGTCGCCCTGGTCGCCGCGCTGCGGCCGCGCCGCGCGCTGCACGGCGATGCGCGGTTCGCCAGCGCGGCCGAGATCGCGAGCGCCGGCTTGCTGCTCGCCACGACGAAGAGCAACACGCCCAGCATCCTGGTCGGGCGCCACCGTGGCCGCTTCCTCGCGCTGCCCGGCCAGCTGTCGGTGATGCTGTCCGCTCCAACGCGAAGCGGCAAGGGCGTCGGCGTCGTGATCCCGAACCTGCTGCACTGGCCCGACTCGGTGGTCGTGCTCGACATCAAGGGCGAGAACCATGCAGTCACGGCGGGCTATCGCGCCGCGCACGGCCAAGCGGTCTACGCGTTCTCGCCGTTCGACGAGGAGGCACGCAGCCACCGCTGGAACCCGCTGAGCGCGGTGCGCACAGGCGCGCTGCACCGCGTCGGCGACCTGCTTACGATCGGACAGGTGTTTTTCCCGAGCGACGGCATCGGCTCGTCGTCGGAGGCGTTCTTCAACGACCAGGCGCGCAACCTGTTCCTCGGACTCGGCCTCCTGCTGCTGGAGTCGCCCGCGCTGCCGCGCACGATCGGCGAGCTGCTGCGCCAGTCCTCCGGCAAGGGCCAGCCGCTCAGGGACCACCTCGCCGGACTGATCGCCAAGCGACGCGACGAGGGCAAACCCTTCAGCGACGAGTGCGTCGACGCGCTGCAGCGGCTGATGGCCAACTCGGAGAACACGCTGTCCAGCATCGTCGCGACCTTCAACGCGCCGCTCACGATCTTTGCGGACGCGGTAGTCGACGCCGCGACCAGCGGTGACGACTTCCGGCTGCAGGACGTGCGGCGGCAGCGCATGTCGATCTACGTGCGCATCCCGCCAAACCGCCTGGCCGCCGCGCGGCCGCTGCTGAACCTGTTCTTCTCGCAGCTGGTGAGCCTGAACACGCAGCGCCTGCCCGAGCAGGACAAGACGCTCACCGTGCAGTGCCTGCTGGTCAACGACGAGTTCGCCGCAATGGGCCGCGTCGGCGTCATCACTCACGCCGCGGCGTTTCTCGCGGGCTACAACCTGCGCCTGCTGACCGTCGTGCAGGCGATGTCGCAGCTCGACGCCGTCTACGGCGACAAGGAAGCCCGCACCTTCGCCACCAACCACGGTTTGCAGATCCTGTACGCGCCGCGCGAGCAGCGCGACGCCGACGAGTACAGCGCCATGCTCGGCTACTTCACCGAGCGCGCCACGTCGCGGGGCAGGAGCAGGTCTTTCGGTCACCACGGCCACCACTCGGTCAGCCGCAACGAGAGCGATCAGCGCCGCGCACTGCTGCTGCCGCAGGAGTTCAAGGAGCTCGGCAGCGAACGGCTGGTCGTGATCCTGGAGAACTGCAAGCCGATCTTCGGCGAGAAGATTCGCTACCACCGCGATCCGGTCTTCACCGATCGCCTGCGGCCGCCACCGGTCGTGTCGGCGATCGACATGGATCTGCACCTGGCGCGCGTGCAGCAGCGCTGGCGCTACGCCAACGACGAACTGGCACCGACCGCACGCCTGAACGTCGAGGCGCTGGCGCACGACTTCAAGCAGCTGCCCGACCGGTTCGACGGCACGCCGGAAGACACAGCCGACATCCTCGTCCGCTTCTTCGGCACCGACACGAAGACCGGCGGTGCCGTGGAGCCGACGCCCGACGACGACGGCGTGCTGATCGACGAACCGGTCACAGCCGAACCTTGAGCCCGCCATGCCACGTACCCTACTCACCCCGCTGCTCCCCTGGCTGCTTCTGCTCGGCTCGTGCGCGTCACCGCCGAAGCCGCCGACGGTGGACGAATCGAAGAAGCGGCCCGCCAACGCCGTGGCCGAGATCGAATTGCAGGGCTGCAAGAGCGACCTGCAAAACGCCCGCATCACGATCGCCGAACAGCGCCGCGGCACCGACGTGCTTGACGGCGCTATCGACAAGCTCACTCGTGATGTGCAGGGGCTGATGCGCCAGGCCAAGGCCGACCAGGACCGGCCAAAGCCATCCGACCCGCCACGCGCCAATGCCGTTTACACCGTCCGCTTCGACTTCAACAGCGCGCAACCCCGTCTGACGCCGGACATCAGCGCCGCGCTGCTCGACGAGGCGCGCCAGGCGCCACTGATCGTGTTGCGCGGTCGAACGGACGGCATGCAGGACACCCTCGGCGAGAACCGCATCGCCCGCGAACGCGCTTCTGCTGTGCGCGACTACCTCGTCGCCGGCGGCATCGATCCCAGCCACATCCGCGCGACGCACCAACCGACTGGCGATCCAGCGGCCGACAACACCACGACCGAAGGCCGCGCGCTGAACCGGCGCGTCGAAATCGAGGTGTACCGCGCAGCACCGATCGCGATGAACCCATCACCGGTCCAACCCTAGACGCGCAAGGAGGTTGCATGGACGCACCGCTCGAACCCGTTCGCGGCAATGCACCCATCTCGACGAACACGGGCGGCACCGTCACGCCGGTGGACCGACTCGCGGCGGTCAAAGCGGCGCTGCCATCAACGATTTCAGCCCCGACGCAGGAGCGCTATGAGCTCCGCGACCCGTTTGCCGAAGTCACCTACCGCACGACCTCGCTCGCCGATGCGACGGCACGTGCCGAGCGGCTCGGCAGCCACCGGTTCGTCGCGATCAGCGCCGACGGCAAGCGCACGACGCTGACCAAGGTAGACGGTCAGTGGCAACGCGGACCGCAGCGACCTCCGCTGCGCAGACCCGACCTCACCGACGAACGCGACGACGAGTCCCCGAAACCCCTGCACATCGCAGTCGCGACGGCACGTGAAGACCCGCGCACCGATCCAGTCAGCGACGCCAAGGTCGAGCACGAAGCCCAGGCCGCGCGCATCGAGGCCACCCTGCTCGAGCGCTATCTGATCAAACGTGCACCGGTCGCAGTGGGTCAGCTGACGATTGGTCGAACCGAGTACCGCTTCCGCGGCGATGCGACCCGGGTCGCCTTCACCGAGTCGACCTTCAGGCTGGCGACCGAGACCAACAGCCCAAGCGTGGCGCGATCGATGGTTGACGTCGCACAGGCCCGCCACTGGCGTGGCCTGCGCATCAGCGGCCATGAGGATTTCCGGCGCATGGTCTGGCTCGAAGCTTCGGCGCGTGAGATGCGCACCACCGGCTACGAACCCACCGCGGTGGACCTGGAACTGCTGAAGCGCGAGCGCGAGGCCAGGCAGATCAACCGCATCGAACGAGCCACGCCTACCGACGACCCATCCAGCCCCAAAGGGCGCGGCGGCGGCCGCAAGGCCGTGCTCGCTGCGATCGAGGCAGTCCTCGTCGCCAAGCACGTTCCGGAGCCCAGGCGCACAGCGGTGCTCGAGGCTGCATCGAAGCAACTGGCACAGCGCGAGCGGCAGGGTCACGTGCACCGGGTCAAGGTCTACGACAGCAGTGCGCCGTCGCAGCGCCAGGCGCCGACACCAACGCCAGAGCCGCAGCGCAGCCGCGAACGGGCAGCACCCGTTCGATAACAGGCCAGCGGCGACGATGGAGCAGACGTCCTACCTGGTCGAAGGACGGGTGTTGTATCCCGACGCGCCCGAGTTCGCCGACGCGATCGCGCACGCCCACTCGGAGCGACTGCGCCCAAAATGCATGTGCCAGACCGGTGGCATCGACATGTACGTGGCGCGCCTTGGTGAGACCTACATCGTCAAGCGCATGCCCGACAGCGGCAGCCGGCATGCTCCGCAGTGCCCGCACTACGCACCGCCGGCGGAGTTCTCCGGCGTGGCGCCCCTGCTCGGTACGGCGATCATCGAGAACGTAGCCACAGGCGACACGACGCTGCGCCTGGGCTTTGCAATGGCGCGCATGACCGGTCGCAGCTCGCAGCCAACCCCGGGCGACGGCGGCGACAGCGCAACCAGCGATGGCGCCCGGGTGTCTCTGCGCAGCCTGCTCCACTACCTGTGGGACCGCGCGGAGCTAACGCACTGGCGGCCCGGGTTTGCGGGCAAGCGCTCCTGGGCGACGGTGCGCAGGCACCTGCTCGACGCGGCCGAGCACCTGATCGTGCGCGGCGAGCGCATGCTGGGTCGGCTGTACATCCCCGAGCCGTTCTCGGCCGAGCACCGCAACGCGATCCGCGAGCGCCGCCTCGCGTGCTGGGCCCGGGCCGTTGCACGCAATCAAGGGGCGCAGTCATTGATGCTGCTGATCGGCGAAGTCAAAGAAATCGCCGCCGCGCGCTACGGACACCGCATGCTGGTCAAGCACGTGCCAGACCAAGCGTTCGCGATCGACGAGCAACTGTACCGGCGGCTGCAGCATCGCTTCGAGAGTGAACTCGATCTCTGGGGGACATCGGACGATCTGCGGCTCGTGACGGCCGCCACGTTTGCGTTGAGCGAGTCGGGGTTGCCCAGCATCGCTCAGATGTCGCTGCTAACAGTGAGTGCTCAATGGCTGCCAGTAGAAGATGCATTCGAGCTGAATCTGGTCGACCAAATGGTCCGCACAGAGCGCTGGTTCATCAAAGGTCTGCGCTATGGCCTGTCGCGGAGCGAGGTGTTGACCAATGCGACACTGATCGACGCAGGTAGTCAACCGGTCGCTATGCGGATCTTGCGTGCTGTGAATGCCGACATCACTCCCGTCAAGGCGGATCCGTGGGATCAGAGTGCCCATTGGCTCTGGCGCGTTGCTGACGGACCAATGCCGATACTGCCTTCGCCGGCGGTGCGCTCGTCTACAGGCAGCCGCCCGGCAAGGTAGCCGGTTCCCACAAGCGATCTGTCGCTGACGGTTCCGCAGCGGTTGCCGTCAGCGCGGACCCAGCCCTCGAACTTGCGGTCTCGGCAAGATGCCAGTCGTTGAGGGCGGAGGTACGACCGAGTCAGGAAGCTTCGGTTCGTACCTTTCGGCAGTTCAACCGAACAGCGCGACCCAGAACGCGCGCACCAAGCACACAAAACTTGCGGCCAATGCGATCTGCTTGGTCCAAAAGAACCAAGTCTGAGCTTTGTAGCGAATCAGGTTGTAGTCGTACTCGTAGGTGTATTCGTCCGACCTGCCTTCAACTTTTCGCCTGTTGGCCCAGGTGTGCATGACCGTGAGGTAGCTAGCGAAGTACTGCAGGAAATCGAGCACCATTGAAGCAATGGCGGTTCCGCCAGCAGCGATGAGCAGGGACTTGTTCACCTCGTGCGGCAAAACAGGAGCACCGTCTTTGCCAGGCACTAAGAACAGCCAAACGACAGCCAGAAAACTGATGGCAAGGGTTCGCACCTGTGTGCTGATCCGATCCGTGATCTCCTTCTGCCGCGCAAGTACTTCGGTTTCTGATGCCACAGTGACCTACTTTAGATGGCTGTTGATGACCTTAGTGAGTTCAAACATGGAGATCGATGGCCCAGGGTTGTTACCCTTCCCCTTGTCTTTCCCTCCGCGGAGCAACGCTCTGAGTTTCGCGTCCGCGTTGATCATGGTGCGCTGCACCTTGTCTTGAAGCCCGTTCTTCTTGATGTAGTCCCATACCTTCTTCGTCACCTCAGTACGAGGCATCGGCTTGTCACCTACCAAAGCAGCTAGCGCTGAGTCCGGCGTCATCGCCTTCATGAACGCTGCGTTCGGAGTCCGCTTCTTGGCCGGCGCCTTTTTTTTGGCGGCCTTCCTGGCTGGGGCCTTCTTCTTCGCTGGGGCTTTCTTCTTGGCAGGCGCCTTTTTCGCTGGCGCCTTCTTGGCAGCTGCCTTCCTCTTTGCCGGGGCCTTCTTCGCCGCTCGCTTCTTTGCTAGCGCTCTCTTTGCTGCCATTCCCGATTCCCCTCGTCGAACTGACGGCCGCTGAATTGGACACACAGAGTCTGCCGATTGCAAGTGTCCGCTGGGAGCATGGACCAGCGCGACTCGAAGATCATTGCGAGACGGACCAGTGGACTCGGATACGCTCACCCGCGGGCTGGCAAGGCAGCGCAGTCGTCCGTAGGCCTGTCACCCTCGAGAAGACCCTATCCTCAGGCTTGATGAGAAGTGGCGACGTATCCAGGGGACGCCCACGTGCATGTTCCGTCGACCCACCCTGCAATGAGCAGGGGCCCTGCAATCGACCGCGGCGCAGCGATTGCAGTCGATCGGTGCCCTCCGCGCCACCGTACAGCTCCAGCACAACGCCGTCATTCGGGCACGACAACAGTCGTCGCAAGGGAGGCGAATGGCAAAGGCGGAGGCTTCAGGAGGACCTGGTGTCGATGATCGAGCGAGGCGAGCTTCGCTTGCCGGAAATGCTCGGCACCGAGACGACGTAGAAGTGTAGAGGTATCCGGGATACGTCTTGACGGCGAAGTGCTATAGGCCGTACTTCTCGCGCCTGCGCGTGAAGGCCTCGCGACCGCCTTCGAGGATGCTGGCGGCAAGCTCCTTCACCGCCGATGCATCGATGGAGCCGGAGGCGAGCAACTTTGAGCGACCGTCCTCTTCCTGAAGTACGCCAATCCACTCCGCGTCCCCGAAGACGGGGATGTTGGCGTTGTGCGTGGCAAAGATGTACTGCCGCTTGGTCTTGCTCGCGCGAAGTTCATTGACGATGTGCTCGGCGATGAACGCGTTGTCGAGATTGTCCTCAGGCTGATCGATGATCAGCGGGTCGGGATTGTCGAGAAGCAGCAGGTGGAGAATCGCCGTGCATTGCTGGCCGGTCGAAAGCCTGCCCACTTCGCGATAGTTCTCCGTTTCGCGAGATACATTGAGCAGCAGTTCCATCCGCTCCGGCAACTCGAGCTCTTCAAGTTGACGGACCGTGGCCGCGGGCAGGTCCGCCAACGCATCTGCCACCTGCTTCTGCATGCCGACCTTCTTGAATGTCGCGAGCAACGGCTCACCACCCTGGCGTATGAGGTTCACGAGTTCGGCAACGGAGACGCTATCCGCGTCCTCGATCCACGCAAGTCGCTTCTCCGCAATGCCGTCTAGCCCGCACCCAAGCAGAAAGTCCTTCAGCGGGGAGCGAACGCGTTCAGGCTCGAAGTCGATACGAAGCTGCCCCTCAAGCCTCTTGTTGAGGGCTTTCACAGCCTTGGTCAGGTCTGTCCATCGCCCGTTCCGTGCTTTCGCAAGCTTCTGAAGGAGGTTGGCGCGATCCTTGTTCAGGGTGAGGAGCTTCGCCTCATGCGCTGTCTTCTGCGCGCCGAGGGGCTGCAACTTGGCAAGTTCACCGGACACCTTCTTGTATTCATTCGCGAGTTGCGCGACTGACTTGCCCTTCAGTGCCGGAAGCTTGTTGACTGCAACGTTGAAGGCCTGCTCGCCGTCGGACATCTGCTTGTCAAACGCAAGCTTCGCCTTGTCGTACTTGTCGCGAGCGTTCGTCAGAGCCGCTTGGGCGTCAGCAGCAGCCTTGATGGCGACGCTCCTTGCCTCCCAAATCACGGCGGTGAAGGCATCCAGGACGCCGGCAGGCGCCTCGTCGGGCAAAGCCGGTTCGTCATCGTCTTCGAGCGCAGCCTTGAACTCGTCCGCCGAGACCTCTATGGACTGCAATGCCTCGCTTATCGCGGCGACATAGGCTCGTTGCGCTTCGCGTGCTTTGACCTGCTTCAGCTCGCCATCGAGACCGAGCTTCTGAAAGGACTTCTCCTTGTCATGCAGGGCAGGCACCTGCAGGAGTTTGTGAGAGATCTCGGCAACCTTTGCTTCAAGCGTGTCGATCTCCTCCCGGTTCTTGCGCAGAGATGCCTGAATGCCTGCCAGCTCCTGCTTCACGCTGGCGTCATCCGGAAGGAATCGGCCTAGCAAATTCGCCTTCGCCTGGTCGTTCTGGACGATGGCGAGCAGCTCGTTTTGTCCATAGACCTCAACACGCGGTAAGACATCCTTTGGCGACAACTGAAGCACCTTCCCCTGCTCGTCAAGTACCTTCGCGGGCTCGCCGTGATAGCGGGAGACAACGTATTGCTCGCAGTTTTGCTGAAAGGATGTGAGCGTGATCTCGATGCCCGCCTTCTCTTTGGCGAAATTCGCATCGATGACCCCAGCATGGGCGCGCAGCGCGTCCTTGCTGCTTGGCGCGAGTTCCAGGGCGTACCTGATCGCCTCGATCAGCGTTGACTTGCCCGTCCCGCGCCCGCCGACGACAGCATTCAGATTCGGCGAGAGATCAAGCTCAAGGTCTTCAAGGTAGCCGCGCCGGACCACGATGCGATCTATGCGCGAGTAGTAGGTAGGGTTGACTTCGTGACTCAGCCGCACGCGTGACTCCGGATCACGGCAGGCAAGACGCAAAGCGTCGAGCGTGGGCTCCGTCATCTTGACCCATGAGTACGATCGCGCATTGTCAAGGTCATCCGGCTTGCGTACATCCTTGCTGTTGATCAGCGCAATCTTGCGCTCACGCTTGTACTGGGCGTTCTTGTTTCTCAGAATCTTCTGGGCTTCGGGCTCCGGGATGGCATCGACATCGGCTGGAATCTGCGCAGCCAGTACCTTGTCGCAGTCGCACCAAATGTGAGTGAGGCCTCCCCCGTCCTGCTGCAGTCGCAGAAGTCCGCTCGCGCCGGTTGCGTGGGCTGCGTACCAGAATCCTCCTTGCTTGGCGACCTTCTCCGCAATCGCAAGGCAGCCAAGTGTGGACGGGTCGGTCTTCTTCCCTCCAGCGGGCAGGCCGAGCGCGCCCAAGTGCTGATTCAAGGTATTGATCGGGGTGCCCGCCGGGTACAGGCAAACCATGTGTACCTTCTCGGTACTGGCGATCTCGAAGCCGGGAAAGACAACGATGCCCTCGGCCTCAAGAGCCTGCCGCAGCTTCTCGACACCTTCGACGCAACCGTGGTCGGCGATGCCAACGACCTGAATCTCGCTCTTGATGCAGCCCGCAACCAGCGCGGTGTTGTAGGTGTCTTCTGGAAGGCCGTGGGCCGCGCCCTGCCCCTGGTACTGCTGCGCGTAAGTCCAGGGGTTCACCTGCAGCGCGCACTTCCAGAACTTGGCATATGGAGCACTCGTCATGATGCGTGCACCGCCAGGTGGGTCTGGATGACGGTCATCGCCATGATGTCGAAGATGCCGCCCGTGTCGGTGTATTTCGGATCGGCCAATTCTTCGTACCGCGCGAGCCCGTTGTACGAGACACGGATTTCGCCGTTGACCTGGCCGCGATACGCGCCATCAAGAAAGATGCGGTCGTCGCGGTGCGCCTGCACCGTGCTGGCTATGCCGGTGTCGGCGACCTTCTCATCCGTGACCTGTCGGATGTAGAGGGCCTCTTCGTCACTGATGCTGAACTTGGCGCGGATGTCGGCGATCATCTCCTGCACCGTAGCCTTTGCCGGTGGCGGCCCTGAGCCCTTCTTGCCGCCGCCTCCTTTGGGCTTGACGACGCCGGGGACAGGCTGCACCTCGCCCTGGTACTCAACGGCAGCCTTGACGACTTCGGTCTGCCGAATCTGCTGCATCAGCTCGGACACGCTGCCCTGCTTGATGAGCTGCGGGCCGACGTACTCTGCGAAGGCCGAGAACTCCTTGATCTCAACCGGATAGGTGAAGAAGCAACTGAGGAAGTGAAACGCCTTGACGAGCCGCCCCAGGAGGTACACGTAGGCCTTACGGTCGTCGATGGAAGCGTAGTGCGACAGGAAGCGTGTGCGCAAAGCATGGACGGCGGACTGAACCTGCGCGTCGATCCCCGTTGCGCAGAGGCCAACCAAGGCATGTGCGTCGGCCTGCGCGAAAAGGCCCTTGGCGATGATGTCGGCATGAAGCCTGACGCAGAGGTCGGGATCGGGATCATCCGGAACGAAGGGCGTGCCTTGCCGGTACTTGGCGAATGCCTTGAGGATGGCCGTAGCGTTGTTGGTGAAGTCAACGACGACAACATCCTTCTTGCCCTCGTGGCTGCGGTTCAGTCGGGAAACCGTCTGAACGGCGTTGCGGTCAACCACAGGCTTGTCGAGGAACATCCCCGCGAGCAAGGGCTGATCGAATCCCGTCTGGAACTTGTTGGCGACGACCATCAGGCGGAAGCTGTCGCCCTCGAAGCGATCCTCGATCAGCTCGCCGTCCGCAAGCTCGTTGACGGCGTGCTCGCTCACCGATTCGTTCGTCTCCGGATGAACGAAGTCAGAGAAGGCGTAGAGGACCTTGTAGTCCGCGCCGCGCTCCTTGAGCTTCTCTCTGATGATGTTGAAGTAGCGCAGGCCCGCGACGCGGGATGTGGCGACGATCATTGCCTTGGCCCGACCTCCGACGAGCGGCTTGATGTTCTCCTCGAAAATGCGGAGCATCACCTCGGCCTTGTACTGGATCAGGCCGTCGTCCTGGAAGGCGACGTTCTGGAGCGCCTTCGCAATGACTCCCTTTGGGTAAAGCTTCTCCTCGTCGGGCTTGGGCACGACGGGGCAATGCATGTTGTAGAGCGTCTTGTAGGAAATGATGCTGGCGGCCACATCGACGATGTAGCCCTCGGCGATGGCTTCGGCTTCGGTGTAGGTGTCGAAGGGCGCCCCGAACAGCGTGACGGTCGCGGGCGCAGGCGTGGCGGTGAACGCCACGAACAACTGATTGCGGTCGTGCTCACGGATGATCTTGGCGATCTTCTCCTCGTCGTCCTTGCCATCGTCCTGAGCGTCTTCCGCGTCGGGGTCGTCCCGCTTGCGGAACGGCACGCGGATGGCTGCACCCATCTGCCCTTCCTGCGAGCGATGCGCCTCGTCGATCAGGAACGCAACGCGTAGCGCCTTGAGGTCCGGACGTTTCTCGATCTCCTCCAGCACCCAGGCGAATTTCTGCTGGGTGGTCACGATGATCGGTTTGCGCTCTGTGAGGAAGCGCGGCAGGTCCTCGGCCTTGCGGGCGAGCCCGACTACGTTGCGTAGGTGGGTGAAGTTCTCGATGTCATCGCGGATGTTGGTGTCGAGCGACTTGCGATCCGTGAGGATGAAGATCACGTCCACTAGCTTCGCGCTCGTACTCGTGTCCGCCCGATAGAGGCTGTGCAGGCGGTCGGCGAGCCAGCAGATGGAGAGCGTCTTTCCGCTGCCCGCCGAGTGGTTAATGAGGTACTTGCGCCCGATCTCGCCCGACGACGTGAAGTGCGCGAGCGCGTCGTCGGCAACCTTGCGCACCATCCGGCTCTGGTGATAGCGGGGGGCGATGGTATATGGGGGGCGTTCCGGCTTGTCCTCTTCCGCGTCGCGCCTGGGAACGCGCAAGAGAAAGAAGGACAGCATCTCCAGAAGCCGATCCCGGGAGAGGACCTCCCTGTACAGGAACTCGACCGGGTACTCCTTGCCGTTCTTCCTGATCGGCTCGTTGGTGAGGCCGGTGTTGTGCCAGCGGAAGTTCTCGACGCGGCGCGGGTCGGTCGCCGCCATCACGTCGCTGGTATCGGCGGCGAGGTACAAGAACGGGTGCTGGAAGGCACGATGGCTGTGGTCGCGTGCAGCGAACTGGGCCACCGCGTCATGCACGTTCTGATTCTTCTCATGCTTCAACTCAAGGGCGACGATCGGAAGCCCGTTCAAGAAAAGAACGAAGTCGATCTCCTTGTTGGCGTCGCCGAAGTAGAAGTGAGGCCTGAAGGTGATGCGGTTCTCGCCGTACTTCTTGGCGGCGGCGCTCTCTTGTGAGCGCGGCTTGGGGTAGTACAGGCGAAACTCCAGCCCGCGCACTTGCAGCCCGTGGCGGAAGATCAGCCACAGCGGTGTGTGCTCAAGCTCCTTGCGCAGTGCGCGGAAGATTTCCTCCCGAGCGTCAGTGCCGTAGTCGGCGGCGAGCTTCTTGATCTGTTCCGCCTGCGTTGCGTTCAAGAACGCCCACAGATGATCTTCGACGATGCAATGATCGATGTCGGTGATGTCGGCCTGTTCGAGGACGCCGTAGCCATGCTCGCGGACCAGGAAGTCCGCGATGTGCTTCTGAAACACAAACTCCGGCGGCTTCGCGCTCTTAGCCATACGCCACCGCCTTCTTGTCCTGCGCGACAGGGACGCGCCGCTGCCCGGTAACGTACTCGTGGATCAGCGACTTACGGTAGCCGGTCAGCGTCTCGATCTGCTGCCGCAGCACGTCGATGACTGACCGTACTTCGGCAGTCTTCTTGTCAAGGTACTGAGCAATCTCCCGCTGCTCGTCGCGAGGGGGGAACGGAGCGAAGTTCGTTCCGATGCGGACGTAGTTCAGATTGAGCTGCGTAGTAAGGACTGCTGAACGGAGCAAGACACTCTTCATCGCCCTCATGAGATAGAAGAGGAAATCGAGATCGGTGTTGTGGTCTGGGACGAGACCGACCATGCTGTCGGGAAAGCAAGCCTCAAAGTCGAGGATTGCAACGTCGCCGACGTTTGCAGCTATGGACATGACAAGAGTTCCCTTGGGGAACATCTTGCTGACGCTGAACCCCAGTTCGTTCAGCGATTGTGAGTAGCTCAGAATGTACTTTTCAGCGGCGGTGATGTCGCCCGTTTGGACGAAGGGGTAGTCACCGTCATAGAGCGCGGGGTCGTTGCGGGGCCTGTGGCTGAACTTGCCCCGCATTAGCTCACAACGGCGCTTGATCTGCTGCACCTTCCAATGCGCGGGCACGCACTCAAGCCAGTCGAGACCGGACGACGTCGTCGGCACGTCGTCAGTGAGCCCGCGCGTGGTTGCCCGAACGATGGCCGATTCGAGCACCGCTTTGAGCGTCTCAATCTGCTGCCCCTTCGCGACGATTGCCCCGTCAATCGCCTTGCAGCTTCGGTCAAGGAACTCGACGATTTGACGTTGCTCGGAGAGCGGAGGGAGGTGCAGCCGCGTGTCCTTCAGGAAGCGCGACGACACTCGCTTCTGCCCGGCTGCGCCGGACATGTTCTCGGCGGCGTAGGCTCGGTAGATGGGATTGAAGGTGTAGTAGTAGAGGAACTTCCCGTCGACTTCGTGATTCGGCCTAAGGACGTGAAACTCTGTGCTGCCGAAAGCGTAGCGTGTCGGTAAGTTCGGAACGAGAGCACCCTTGCCGTTCTCCATGCATGGCGTGATCTTGGCGAAGATCACGTCGCCCTGCTCGAAAAGCGGTAGTCCCGCGCTGATGCTCGCAAAGTCCTGCACGGACGACACATCAAGGTCGCCGAACTCCGAAACGAGCTCCATGGGCAGGACGACGCAACGTTCGTCGGGCTCTGGCGAACCTTGTGAGAAGCCCGGCGAAAGCTCCGTGACGTTGCGAACACGGCTACGCCGCCACTCTTGCGGCGGGCGGTTCAGCCATGGTGCGTCAACCTGAAGTGCACTCACGACGCCAACCCTTCTAGCAGGGTCTCGGCTTGCTTCTCCAGCGCCCAAAACTTGGCAAGAAGCTCCTTGGTTGGAGTCGGGGCGGTGTAGCGATAGAAGTACTTGTTCGGCAGGACTTCGTAGCCAAGCTGTGGGCTGTCTTCCCAGCGGACGATCGGCCTAGCGATCTCGCGCTTGAGGAACGCTTCGATGTCCTGGCCGTGGGGGATGTACTCGTCATCCTTGACGTAGTGGCGGTGCGTCCACTCGACCGCGACGACTTCAGCACCATCCGTTATCAGTTCCTTGAACTTCTTGGTCGCGCTGTCCTTGGGCGTGAGGGTCAGCGTCTTGACTTCCTCGGTCTTGCCTATGCGCATGCGGGCGCGGAAGATCAGGTCGCTCTCGTAGAAATCCTGCTCCTTCTTGAGATTGGCAGCGGTGAAGGCCTTGTCGTAGGCCTCGGTGATCGTGACGGGCTGGTCGTTCTCGTCGAACTGCCAGAACACGACGCTGACCTTGTGATACGCGAAATCCTCGCGCCGGAAAATCTTGACTGTCTCATCCGCGTAACCTGCCTTCCAGCCGTCGCGGTAGCGGTCCTCGATCCACTTGCGGTGCGCGTCAGTGATGCGGTTGCGCTTGTTGCCGAAGGCTCGTGGCTCCTTTTCGTACTGCTGCCGCGCGTCGACTAGCATGACGCGCCCTTTGTGGGCCGCAGACTTGTCATTCCGGAGCAGCCACACATAGGTGAAGATGCCCGTGTTGTAGAAGAGCTGATCGGGAAGCATGACGATGGCATCGAGCCAGTCGTTCTCCAGAATCCAGCGGCGAATTTCGCTTTCGCCCCCGCCGCAGTCGCCATTCGACAACGGCGAGCCATTGAAGATGATGGCGATGCGGCTGGAGCCCTTGTCCGGGTCCTTCATCTTTCCGAGCATGGTCTGCAAGAACAGGAGCGCCCCATCGGTGACGCGCGGCATACCCGCGCGGTAGCGACTCTTCTCCAGCTTGCGGGCCTCGGTCTCGTAGCCGTCCTTGCCGCCCCAGGTCACGCCGAACGGCGGGTTGGAGAGCATGAAGTCAAAGCGGTACTTGGTTTCGGGGAGCTGATCACCGGGCTCCTTGCTGCGAGGATCGTGCGGGATCAGCGAGTTGCCGAGGTGAACCTTGGCTTGCGTGTCGTTCTTGATAAGCAGGTCCGCCTGGCATATGGCGTAGTTCGTCGGTGAAAGCTCCTGCCCGTGCACGGTCACGAACTTTTCGACGTTGGCCCGCTGCTGCTGCGTCTTGGCGCGGTCGAGCAGGTGCTCCTTAGCGACCGACAGCATGCCGCCTGTGCCGCAGGCCGGGTCGTAGATCGAAAGGTGCTTGTCCGGAATGGGAATGTCGAGCAACTCGACCATCAGCCGGACGACCTCGCGCGGCGTGAAGTGCTCCCCCGCTTCCTCGCCGCTTTGCTCCGAGAAGCGTCGGAGCAGCTCTTCGTAGACATAGCCCATCTCCAGGGGAGACAGCTTGTCGGGGCCTAGCGCCAGTTCCTTGTACTGGTTGAGGATAGGGGCAAGGCGGTTGTTCTTGACCATCTGGCCAATGGTGGCCCGATAGTTGAAGTGCTCGATGATGTCATCGACGTTCTTCGAGAACCCATTGATGTAGGCCCGGAAGTTCTCTTCGAGGAGGGTGTGATCCTCTTCGTACACCTTGCGGAGTGTCCAGTCGGTGGTGTTGGAGAAGGGCGCTTCGCTCTTCTCCAGACCCTTGACCAGCTTCGCAAGCTCCTTGTCTGTGATGCTGGGCCGCTTCGCCTTCACCTCCGTCGCGCGGTCCTCGCGCCACTTGATGAGGACGCATTCGAGGCGGCGAATGACGATCATGGGGAGTACGACGCTCTGGTACTCGTAGGCCTTGAACTTCCCGCGCAGACGTTCCGCCGACTTCCAGATTTCGTCGGCGAGGCTGTCGAGCTTGAGTTTGTTGAGGGACAGGGTCATTCGTTCTTCTCTTTCTAGGCAGCCTGAGTCTGCTTTGTTGTTCTGCGTAAGCGTTGACCGGTCCGCGTGGGCAGCACGCCGATTTCGCGGCCCGCCTCGGCCTTGGCGACCTGCAGGTCGAAGCGCGCCTGCAGCGTCATCCAGAACTCTGGTTCGTTCCCGAACCAGTGAGCAAGACGAAGCGCAGAGTCGCCGGTGATGCCGCGCTTGCCGTTCACGATCTGCGTGATCCGGTTCGCGGGCACGTGAAGCTGCCGGGCCAGCTCGGTCGGTGTGACGCCGATGGCCTCAAGCTTGTGCGCCAGGACTTCGCCTGGATGACGGGCGGCAACTGTCATCGAAGGTGCGCTCGCGGGAGCATTCCGATGGCAGTCGCTCCTCTCCTTATGGTGCGAGCAGGGTATTCGTCCTGACGATGTACGTCAACCGTAAATCGCCAGCGGATCGGTTTGCACCATGGGTCGCAGATTCTGATCAGACCCACGTCGCGGGGCATTGAGATCGATCGCGCGATCTGCCGATGGGGAGCCCCAAAGCTTGGCCGAACGATCGGTTTCGGGACAGCGGTCGCTTAAGGGGTCGTCGCTGACCGACCGCAACCAGTCTGAAACAGTGGTTCGGCGCCGCCAAGGGAGAGGGCGAGGTCGCCCATGTCATTCTCATATGCTGCGATAGCGGTGCGCTAAGCTGTCGGCCCCTGCGCCTCCTTGCCCTCCATGGCCAGTACCGCCTCGCTCCTCAAAACGGAAATCGCCCGCCTCGCCCGTAAGGTCGTGCGCGCAGACACCGAGGCCCTAAAAAGGGCAGTCAGCAAGTACCGCTCGGAGATCGCCGCCCTCAAGCGTCGCGCCGACGCGCTCGAGCAGCAGCTACGTCACACCGGCAGGGTCAAGGCATCGCCAAACCCGCCGCGGTCAGAGGACCAGGCCTCCGGCTTCCGTTTCAGCCCCAAGGGACTGGCCTCGCATCGCAAGCGCCTTGGCCTTTCAGCAAATGACATGGGCAAGCTGCTCGGCGCTTCTGGTCAGTCTGTCTACAAGTGGGAATCCGGGGAAGCGCGTCCGCGCGCCGCGAACATGCCCGGCATTGCCGCCGTCCGATCGCTGGGCCGACGCGATGTCGCCAAGATCCTGGCCACGCTGAAGAACAAGAACTGACCCGCAGCCACGAGCCCGTCTCGATCGCCGGCCGCATTGTCCAGTGCTGATCACTCGCGCCTTAACGGTTGCGGCCATGCGTGGTCGACAAGCGCCTCGACGCGGTTCTGCGCGTCACGCGCCTGCCGAGGGTCTCTTCGGTTCAGATGGGCATCAAAGGATGTCCCCGGCGACAATGCGCACATGAGCAAGTCAGCGTCAACCAGAGTTTCCGAAGACGGTCTTCGATATTCCACCAAGACTTCCGGCTCCCCGTTTGCCGGAGTGACCAACACCCGTTCGTGCTTCCTCTGCGGAACACATCGGCAGAGTTCCTCCCTGAAGTCCAAGCGCGTGCTGGGTCGTACAGAGATGGTCTGCGCGCCGTCGTGCCACAGCCCAGGGTGACGGCGCTAGCGACCTCGCGCGTCGCGATCCACGTCGGCGTGGTCTGCACGGGCGAGCGTTCGCTCAACTTGCGAGACGTGGCGATTGATCGCCGCCGCGAGGTCACGGTCGCCGGTCAGTGCAGACCCCGAGAGTACCGACGCGATGTGACGCCACGACTGTGCGGCCGACTGCCGCGAGCCGTGCGCTGCCGAACCCGCCTTGGAGGCAGGTCGTTCGATCACCGGCCGACCGTCTTGCCTGGCCTTCGTGCGCCAGATGGGATCGTAGTTGCGGGCCACACCTCGCGTGGCTTGCCGCGTCGCCTCGGCCTCGACACCGAGGGCGCGCAGTTTCTCGGCAAAGCACTCCCGCCAGCGGTGTAGGTCCGCCTTGCGCGGGTTGAGGCGCAGGCCCGACTTGGACTCGATGCGCACGCTCAGGTGCACATGCGGATTGGCCTGGTGGTCGTGCAGGACCATCACGTACTTGTGATCTCCGAACTCCGTCCGCGCGAACTCGCGCGCCGCGCGCTGCACCGCGAGCGGATCCGTCCCGCGCGGCATCGACAGCATGACGTTCAAGGCCTCTCGCCGTGGGCTCGTGTCTTCGATCAACGCGCCGCCCAGGCGCCATTCCTCCGCCAGCTCCTGCAGGCCACCCCTGCCTCGGGAGACTTCGCCCTGGTCATCCTCGATGTCCAGGCGCCCGGCCTTGCTGATGTAGCGGAAGTGCGCAGCGATCGCCTTCATCCCGCGCCCTCCCCCGGTCACCTTCACCATCACCTGCGGTGCCCGGCGCACGACGGTGGCATGGATGCGCTGGCGCAGTGCGCGGGCACGCTCCTCGGTGGATGGATTGCGCAGGCGCGGGGTGCGAGAGGCGACGACCCGATTGCCGGGATAGAACAGACGGTCTCCCCAGCGAACCAGGGTGCCGTCGATCGAGCTAGGCTCAGACACGCGGGTTCTCCTGTCGTGAATGCTGGTCCCGGTTCGCCAGGACTTTGGACGCCACGGCCAGGTGCGCCCGGACGTCGGCATCCAGCGTCTCCAACCTCTGGCGGTACTCCTGCGCGGCCCGGACGTCGCCTTGGCGCAGCAGCGCGGTCAGGTGGGCGATGTGGCGGCGCAGCGCCGCCAGTTCGGCGTTGGAGCGCGTGAGCGCGGCGACTGCGCGGGCTCGTTGTTCGGCAGGTTCGGGTTCCGCGCCGGTGCGCGCAAGGTCGATGACATAGGCACCGAGGGGACGACCGGCATGGCGGGCTCTGTGCACTAGACCGCGCGCTTCGTCTTCGCGGAGCCTCAGCGAGATCCGTACTCGACGCGCAGTGCGAACGTCGGATTCGACGGCGCCAGCCTCGACGGCGCCCGCGCAGCGCGTCAACGCCTCGCGGACGAACACGGAGACCGGAACGCCCCTCGCCCTCGCCCGCGCTTGAAGTGCTGGCTTCATCCCGCGCAGATCGATCGTCAACCGATCTCGCGTGGTTGGGACCGAAGGTGAAGACGCAGCCATCGCGAAGCGTGTCCGACATCGGCGCCACGGCGCCTATCCTGTACTCATCAACGCAACAAGCTTAGGCTCGGATCGTGGTGATCGGGCTGACGAATTCGGGCCGAGATTCGTCAACGCCGACGGGGCATCTGTAGCGAACCAGGCGGCCAGATACCGCTTGTTTAGCGCGCTAAACAAGCGGCGCGCAGGTCAGCCAGGCGTTCACTGAGGGTGGCCAGGCTCTCTGGCTCGCACTCGCGCATCTGTTCGACGACCGCCTTGAGGGCGTCACATTGAGCGCTGGCACGCGCGAGCAACTTCGTCTGCTTGCGCGCCACCGCAGGCGCGGCCTTCGACCTAGTGGTTCGAGGCTTGGGCATCTCGCCCGTTGGGTTGATCAGCACGGTGGATCCGCCCTCATTGCCCCGCCCACAAGCTCGCGCGGCTTGAAGCACCTCACGCGTGATCGGCACTCCCTGCGCAGCCAGTTCCAGGGCTCGATCGGGCAGCCGCTCATACAGCCGCCGCAACTCGTAGAGCTCGGTCACCCCCTTGCACTGTCCGTTGCGGTATGCCGCCAGGAGCCAAGGCGGCGGATCGATCATCGTGCTGATCATCGTGATCAACGTCGGGCTCTTGCCCAGCCGGCGCGCGATCTCCGCCTGGCTCTCGCCAGCGGCCATTCTTCGCTTCACGAACATCGCCATCTCGAGCGGCTTGAGCCCCTCGCGCTGCTCGTTCTCAATCACCTGGTCGTAGCTGTCCGCCGCCTCGTCCACGAAGGCCGGGATGTGCGCAAGTCCGGCCAGCCTGGCAGCGCGCAGCCGTCTTGCGCCGAAGTTCAGCATCCAGCGCCCGGGCTCCGTTGGATGTGGCCGCACCGACACCGGCTGCTTCACGCCACGCTCGGCGAGCGTGGCGGCGAGCTCGCGCAGCGAGGCGTCATCGAACTCGCTGCGTGGCTGCTCTGGATCCTCGTCGATGTCCTGCAGGGCAATGGATCGGGGCGCTCCGCTCTCGCCCAAGGGTGCATCGATGGCGTCCAGATCAAACCGCATGACGCGCCTCCTGCTGAGTCAGCAGGTTCGCCAGGTGGCGCAGCGACGGCTCGATCTCCGCCCAGGTCTCGCGCGCGGCGGTCTTCTTCATCTCCCACAGCACCAGGCCCTCGGCCAGTGCCTCTGTGATCGCGGAGCGCTTTGGGATGCGCGCATAGTCGCCTGCCTTGTCGCTCAACGGGATCATCAGGGAACGGTGGCGCTCGATCAGCGCAATGAAGTTGGAGCGCTGGAACGGCGTGGGCTCCACGAGCGTGGGCAGCAGCCCGAGCAGCGTCAGCTTCGGGTTGAGCACGGCTTTGATCTTGTGGTATCCCACCCGCTGGTGATGCAGCAGGGACCGCACGCCGTCGATCGCCTCCTGATTCAGCTGGATGGGCGACAGCAGGTAGTCGGCGCTGGCCAGCGCGGCGATCACGCGGATGTCGGGGTTGGGGTTGGTGTCGATCACGCAGACGTCGAACTGCTGCGCGCTCGACGCCAGAAAGTTCCGGAATGCCTGCGCGAACGGCGTGTGCTGTGCCGGCTGGCGCTCCAGGCCCATCAGCACGTCGCTGGAAGGTACGAGGACGAAGCGCTCGGCAGCGACCCGGGCCCCGGCCGTGGTCAATAAGCGGTCGGCAGTGATCGACGCGACCACCGGCCGCTTCGAAAGCGTCAGTGGCTGCGTGAAGTTGCCTTGGTGGTCGAGATCGATCGCCAGCACGCGCCGGCCCTTCTGCGCCAGGTGGTGCGCCAGCAGCGTGGCCACGGCCGATTTGCCGACGCCGCCTTTTTGATTGGCGAGCACGAGGGTCTTCATCGGTGGAAGGCTCCGACGCGACCGAATGGGTCGGCCGGTGCTGCTCGCGCGGGCGCGCGTCCGGTCGAGGGCGCGCCAAGCGCGCGCACCGCTGCGATGATCGAAGCGGCGCGGCTCATGGCGAGCGCCCGATTTGGCTCGAAATCGGGCGCTCGGAGTTGCCCGGTTCAGTGCTTGAGCCGGCGCATCTCCTCGGCCAGCACCCACAGCGCGCGGTTCAGTCCCACGCCGCGATCGATGCTGGCGACCTCGCGCGTGCGCATGCGGCGGCCTTGCACCGTGCGGCCTGGCAAGCCGCCGCGCAGCGCGTTCTCGTGCACGCGCTGGAAGGTGCTCCACAGGCTGGGGCCGATGTCTTCGGCCCGCCTCGGCTCGTTGAGCTGGCTCGCGGTGACTGGCGCCGGCGGTTGCCCCTGGGCGTGGTCGCCGTAGCGCAACGCGAGTGCCGCGGTGGCGAAGGCCTCCTGCTCCTCGGGCTGCAACGGGAGGGCCTTCATCGCCTGCACCGAGTCGTCAACGCTGCGGAAGTCGTCGAGCACCCGGAACGCTGCGTCGATCACCTCATGCTGGATGTTGCCCTTGTGCGGGATGCGGATGTCGTTGGCGATCTGGCCAACCACCAGGCCGTTGCAGCAGACGAAGCGGAACACCCCGGCCAGCATCTGATAGCTGCTGGCGCCGTCGTGGCTGTTGATGAGGATGATCTCGTTGGCCTCCGGCAGCACCGTGCCTTGGCGGCCGTGGCGCAGGCGGATCATGTGCTTGGTGTACTCGGTCTTGCCTTCGATGCGGCTCAGGCCTTGCGCGACCATGAACGGCTCGAAGCCCTCGCGGGCCAGGCCGCGCAGCACGTCGATGGTGGGGATGTACGTGTAGCGCTCGGAGCGGCTCGCGTGCTTGGCGGCCGCGAAGATCGACGGCGCCGTGTGGCGCATCTGCTCTTCGCTCAGCGGTAGTTCGCTGCGCAGCACGCGCGTGCTGTTCGCAAAGCGGGTGGCCAATGTGGGTGTGTGCATATGAAACCTCGATGGTGTTGCGACCGGACGGAACGCCCGCTCCGCCCGCTTCGCTGGTTGCGTGGATCAGGTACGGGCCTTTGCGCTCTGGGCGGCAACGCGTTCCGCGGCGTTCATCTCATCGACGAAGCCGTGGTGCGATCGCCTCTGCGCGGCCTGCGCCTTGGTGTCGAGGTAGTCGATCTCCTCGCACGTGAAGGCTAGGCCGTAGATGGTCTCGCCGTCTTTTTCGTAGGTGTGGTTGCGCACCCGGCCGACCACGTTGACGTGGCTGCCCTTGCCGAGAAACCTCGCGGCGTTCTCGGCCTGCGCGCCCCACAACGTCCACAGGATCGCGGTGGCCTCCTCTTCGCGCGCCTCACCGCTGCCCCAGCGCACGTTGCTGATCGCGGTGAGCTGGGCCTTGGCGATCGGGCCGTCGCGACCGTTGACCTGTTCGAGCCGAACGTCTCCTGCGAGATGAGCGTTGCGCTGGATGACCAATACATGGGCCATGACATGACTCCTCACGAGCACGACCGGCCGGGCTCCATCGGACCCCTGAAAACCGATCCTCTCGCTCGGACTCCCTCGCTCCCGCCCTGGGGGGCGGGCGGGGGGTAGGGGCGGCTGTTCAGGAGTTCAGCAGCGCAATCGGTGAGCCGATTGCCTGGCCCACCGATCGAAGATCCCCCCACAAGTCCCCCTCATCGAAGACGGGGGCGCGTGGGGGGAGCCGGTGGGCCCGCTCAGGCTATGCGCGCGACGCCAGTGGTCCCGGAGCACGAGCGGCCGGTGTGACAGCGCAGCTGGTGCAACGGCTGCGGCGCAGGGAACGCCCACGTTCACGAGGACCGGCGGCACCGCGAGCGACGTGCCACCAAGAGAGCCGAAGGCGAGCGACTGGCGCGGCGTTCGAGCCGGGCTGAGCTGAATTCGGTGTTCGGTATTGGCGGCCCGGCGTCGGGCGTGGCGCGTGTTCGGGGGACGATCTGGACCGAGCGCAGCTGACGCAGCGCAGCGGTGTGCGCGAGCATCGGGCAAGTTCGTCAAGTGGGCGCGTCGTTCTCGCGCAGCGAGAAGGACATCAGCGACCGCGAACCCGGACACGGGACGGGCCGCCCCTGCATTTGCGTCGCCGTGCCCAGCAATGCACCGAGGGATAGGGGATCTCGACATCGCGCGCTCGCATTCCGTCGGCCAAAGCGCTCAAGACAGCCCTGCGGGCAGTGACTCGGCGGGTTCAGCCTCCATCATCTCTGCAGGAGTCAGTTCTACGAGCTTGACCGCTTCCTCTACTGGCGCGTAGCGCCACTGATCGACGTCGTCGAGCTCGACCGCCACTACGCTGCGTTTGTCTTGCTCATCCGGCCCGAGCTTCGAGTCGGGCTTGTGCATGCACCGCATCAACGGAGCGCGTCGGCGTTCATGGTCAGCGTCGTGGCGGGCTCCGCCACCACGTGGCCCGGGGCGCCTGGGACGTTATCGTGCGGTTTCTGAACAACGGGGACGTGACGGCGGATAGCCCGGGCTGGCGTGACAAGAGCGAGGCATGGCTGAGGGCCGCGGCGCCGACCGTGCGGTTGGAGCTCATCCGGGCGCTGGCGCGATCGGACAAGTTGCCGGATACCTCCCCGAATGTCGAGCAGGTCATCAGCCGTTTCCTGCGCTACGAAAGCTGGGGGGCAGCGCACTTGTACCCGATTCGGTGGAGGGCACGAACGGCGGCTTCATCGCCGACTGCAGCGACGGGCGGCGCCTGCCGTGGGAGATGACGCGGACGGAGACGCACGCCACCGCGCCATGCTCACGTAGAACTACGGGTCACGCATCGCCGTCGCCGCGCGCTCCCCTGCAAAGGACGGAGCCATTGTCCACGTGCACGTCGCACACCCGCTTGCCGTCGCATTCGAAGCGGACGACCAGCTGCAGCCCAAGCGACGCGGCCGCCGCCTCCATGCGGCGCACCGACAACTCCACACGGGCGCGAAGCAGCTCCTGTGTGTTGTCGGGCATGGGCGCTGTCAGCCGATCTTGATGTTGGCCGGGCGGATGACCTCGGTCCACTTCCGCGCCTGCGAGCGGACGAGTGCGGCAACCTGCCTCGGAGAGTCGGGACAGACCGCAAGCCCGATCTGCAGGAGTGCATCCCTGATCGCGGGCCTGGCGAGCGCGTTCATCTGCGTCACGATTCCTGCGGCACGCTCGCGCGTTCGAACACGCCTTGCCCGTCCAAGCCCGGCGCTAAGGCTTCTGGCGAGGACCGCGACGGCTCGGGCGGCGGCGGACTGGCTACCTGTGGCTTGGGCCGCTTCACGGCGAGCAGTGTCGTTCGCGACTTGGTGCCCGTCAGGACGCGCAGATCGGCCATGCCAATCCTCTCCGGCAAGGTCGAAGTTCTTGTCTACAGCAGCGGTGGCACCGGATGCAGCCCTAAAGGCCGGTTCCCGTATCGCAGGGGCTTGATTGTCTGGAGCCACCAGCCGCACGCCGCCGTTCCGAGCGAATAGAGCTCTTCGGCGACCGATTCCATAGGCTCTCAACCGAATCGACGTGGAAGTCCGTGACTTCAAGCTGGCTTCCAAACTCGACAGATGCGCCGCGGTACGCCTGCGTGCCATGGCACTCAGGCCGCCTCCGCCTGTGCCTGCCGCACCTGCTCACGCAGCGCCGCCCGCTCGTCCGCGACCGTCTTCGCGTGCCGCTCGCGCACGCCGCCGTAGCCGCGCACCTTCTCCGGCCAACTGGCCAGCGCCGTTGCCGCGGTCGCGGCGCGCGCATGGTCGAGGATATGACCGACGTCGTCCTCGTACTGCCCGAGCAACTCGGCGGCCAACTTGCGCTCGGGCGAGTTGCGGAACGGGTCAAGCGCGGTGCCGCGCAAGTGCCGGCCGTGTTGCAGCACGCGCATCACCTTCAACACCCACGGGCCCAGCTCGCGCTTCCTTAGCTCCCCGGTGAGCGGGTCGCGCTTGGCGAGCGGCCACGCGCCGAGATGAAAGTGAAGCGTGTAGTCACCGGCGAACTGCGCCTCGATCTGATGCCGAAACTCGGGGGCGCTGAAGAGGCGTGCGACCTCGTACTCGTCCTTATTCGCTAGCAGCTTGTAGTAGGAGCGAGCGACGGCGCGCGCCAAGCTGCCACCGGCGCCGAGCGCATCGTCCTTGACGCGCGCCTTCTCCACGAGCGCTCTGTAGCGCTCGGCGTAGCCGGTGTCCTGGTAGGCGGTGAGACGGCGCGCGCGGTCAGCGACGATGTCGTCGAGCTTGTGCAGCTTGCGCGGCGCGAACTCGACCACCGTCGCACCGCCTTCGTGCAGCCCGGCTGCGGCCTTCAGCACCTCATCGGGCTCCACCGCCATACGCCGGCCCCAGTCGAAGCTCGAGCGGTTGAACGCGACGTCCACCCCACTCTGCGCAATCGCCTTCTCGAGCGAGGTGAGTGTCACCGGCACGCGACCGTGCTGCCAGGCGAAGCCGAGCAGGAACATGTTGGTCGCGATCGAGTCTCCCATCAGCGCGGTCGCGATCCGCTCGGCATCCAGCGCTTGGAGCGCGCCACCGGTGCGCGCCTGCAGCCGCTCGATCAGGGTCGCCGCGTCGGGGTCCCAGTCGGGCTGGCGGGTGAAGTCACCGGTGGGAATGACCGCGGAGTTCACCACCGCGAAGGTGCGGCCGGGCGCCATCTTCGAAAGCGCCTCCTGGCCGGCGGCGACGATCAGGTCGCAGCCGATCACGGTGTCGGCCTCGCCCGATGCGAGCCGCGACGAAGGCAACGTCGCGCCCGCCGGAAGGAAACGCAGGTGCGACATCACCGCGCCGTACTTTTGCGCCATGCCGGTGAGGTCGAGCACGCTCGCGTTGAGACCGTCGAGGTGCGCCGCCTGCGCGAGCATCGCGCCAACGGTGACGATGCCGGTGCCGCCGATGCCTGCGAGCACGACGTTCCAGCCCCGCTCCACCGAAGGCAGCGCCGGTACGGGCAGCGCCTTGGCACCCTCCACCGCCAGCCGCGCCTTGCGCCGCAGCCGCCCGCCGTGCACCGTGACGAAGCTCGGGCAGAAGCCCTGCACGCAGGAGAAGTCCTTGTTGCAGGTCGACTGGTTGATGCGGCGCTTGCGGCCGAGCTCGGTCTCGAGCGGCTCGACCGACATGCAGTTCGACTTCACGCCGCAGTCGCCGCACCCCTCGCACACCTCGGGATGTATCCACGTGCGCTTGGGAATGTCGAGCGCCGGGTTCCTCTTGCGCTGGCGGCGCATCTCTGTGGCGCATGCTTGGTCGTAGATCAGGACCGAGACGCCGTCAAACTCACGCAGCTCGCGCTGCACCTGGTCGAGCTCAGTGCGCGGCCGCACCGGGATACCGTCGGCCAGCGGCCAGTCGCGGTAGCGGCCCGGGTCGTCTGCGACGACGATGGTCCGGCCGACGCCCTCTGCGCGGGCGATGTCGACCACCTTTCGCACCGTAAGGTCGCCGTCATGCGGCTGGCCGCCGGTCATCGAGACGTAGCCGTTGAACAGCACCTTGTAGGTGATGCGAGTCTTCGCCGCGACCGCCTGGCGAAGCGCCAGGCTGCCCGAGTGGAAGAAGGTGCCGTCGCCAATGTTGACGAAGACGTGCTTCTCCGCGGTGAACAGCGACTGGCCGACCCAGAGCATGCCCTCGCCGCCCATGTGCGTGATCGTGCCGGTGCTGTCGGGCCGGATCCACATCGCCATGCCGTGGCAGCCGATGCCCGCCATCGCCCGGCTGCCCTCGGGCACGACGGTCGAGGTGTTGTGCGGGCAGCCGGAGCAGAAGTTCGGCATCCGCACCGGGCCGGCCGGCGCCGGCTGCATGGCGCTCGCTGCGGTAAGCGGCATGCCGATCAACGCCGCGATCGACTTCGCCACCACCTGCGGCGACATCTCGCCGGCGAGCGGAAGCCCGCCGTCGCCGGGCTTCACTGTCTTTCCGCTCACGTGCACCCGGCCCGCAACGGGTGAGTCGAACAGCAGCGCCTTCACCTGCTCCTCGAGGAACGGCATCTTCTCCTCCACGACGAGGATGCGCTCCAGGCCCTCGGCGAAGGTGGCGACGATCTCGCGATCGAGCGGCCAGGTCATGCCGATCTTGAGCAGGCGCACCCCGGCCGCGGCGGCCGCTTCGTCGTCGAGGTCGAGCATCGCGAGGGCGCCGCGCACGTCGCCCCAGCTCTTGCCCGCGCTGACGATCCCCACGCGCGGCTGCGGCGGGTCGAGCACGATCCGGTTGATGCCGTTGGCGCGCACGTAGGCAAGCACTGCCGGTAGCTTGTGGTCGAAGAGGCGCGCTTCCATCTCCTGCGGCGACTCGTTCCGCCGGATATGCAGGCCGCCCGGCGGCGCCTCGATCGGCGGCAGCACTGGCACGGGCAGCCCGCCCACGTTCACCTCACTGCTCGTCTCGACCACGTCGGTCGCGAGCTTGAGGGCGATCCAGCAGCCACTGAAGCGACTCATCGCGATGCCGTGCAGCCCGTAGTCGAGGATCTCCTGCACGTTCGACGGATAGAGGATCGGGATGCCGCTCGACTTGAGCTGCAACTCCGACTGCCCGGTACGTGACGACGATTTGGCCGCATGGTCGTCGCCGGCCAGGGCGAGCACGCCGCCGGTCGGCGAGGTGCCGGCGGTGTTCGCGTGGTGAAGCGCGTCGGCGCTACGCTCGACGCCCGGGGTCTTGCCGTACCAGATGCCGAACACGCCATCGACGGTCGCGCCGGGATAGAGGTTGACGTACTGGGTGCCCCAGACCGCGGTGGCAGCCAGGTCCTCGTTGACGCCAGGCTGGAACTTCACGTTTGCCGCCTCGAGACGGTCCTTGATGCGCCAGAGCTCGAGGTCGTAGGTACCGAGCGGCGAGCCTCGGTAGCCACAGATGAACGCGCCGGTGTTGAGGCCGGCACCTGCGTCGCGCTGCCGCTGCTCGAGCGGCAGGCGAGCCAGCGCCTCGGTGCCGGAAAGCATCACGGTGCCCCCGGCGGTGTCGTACTTCTCGTCGGGATATCTCATGTCGATTCCTCGGATGCCGGCGAGGCGCCGCTCGCGCTGCCCACGCGCCGCGCGAGATCGCGAAGTGCGACACCGGCAGCCTTGCGGTCCCAGCTCTCGCCCTGCGCGTCGCGCAGCTCGGCCTTCATCACCTTGTTGGTGGGCGTGCGCGGCAAGGCCGTGATCGCCTGGAGGTAGCGCGGCACCATGTAGTGCGGCAGCAGGCGCACCAAGTGCTCGAGCAGGTCTTCCGGCGCCCAGGCATGGCCGGGCTGCAGCGCGACGAAGAGCTTGATGTCGTCGTCGGACTCATAGCCCGACGGCACGCCGATCGCAGCACATTCGCGTACCGCGGGATGAAGCGCCGCCGCCGACTCGATTTCGTACGACGAGATGTTCTCGGCTCGGCGCCGGATCCGGTCGCCCAGGCGGTCGACGAAGTGGTACCAGCCGTCAGCATCGACATAGGCTGCGTCTCCAGTGTGGAACCAGAGGTTGCGCCACGCCCGGACCGTCTTCTCTGGCAAGCCGATGTAGCCCTGCATCATGGTCCACGGCCGCTTCGGCCGGACGACGAGCTCGCCCACCTGCCCGGCAGGCACCTCGAAATCGGTCTCGGGATCGACGACGCGTACATCGGCCCAGTCGGAGTTCAGCTTCCCGCAAGTGCCCGTGTGCAGCGGCTCGTCGAGCGGACACCAGAGGGGGTTGTTCACCTCGGTCATTCCCCACACCTCGACGCCGCGCACGCCGAAGCGGCGCTCGAAGTCGGCGGCGATACGGCGCGGAAACGGCGACGCCATCAGCCGCTCGAGCGGGTTTTCTGCGTCATCGGCCGCTGACGGCATCGCATGCACCATCTCAAGCATCGCGCCGTGCGCGAGCGTCGCAGTCGCGCCGCTCTCGCGGATGCGCGACAGCCACCGTTCGGCGCGAAACTGCCGGTCAAGCACGACCTGCGCACCTGAGAGAAGCCCGGCGTAGAGCGAGATGAACTTGCCCGCGGTGTGGAACATCGGGTGAAAGCAGTACAGCGTGTCGCGCGACGCGAGGCGAAGCCCCTGCACTGTCTGCAAGGCGAGCGCATAAGCCTGCGCATGCGGGATCATCACGCCCTTCGCCGGACCGCTCGTGCCCGACGTGTAGATGACCGAGGCGAGCGACGAGACGTCGGGCTCGGCCCTCGGCTCAGCGGGCGCCGACGACAGCGAGTCGAGCGGCACGAGCTCGATGCGCGAAAACCCCGCTGGCTCGCGCCCTGCGCCCTCGCCGTCTGGCAAGCGGAACCAGACGATCCGCTTCAGGTGCTCGAGGCGTGGCTCGGCCTCCCGCAGCACGCCGAGGAAGCGCACCTCAGCGATCAGCACCTTGGCTTGCACCAAGTTCAGCGCATGCTCGAGCGGATTGCCCCGGTAGCCGGTGTTGACCATCACATCGGCGGCGCCGAGCAGGTTCGCCCCCATCCATGCGTGGATCGCGGTGCGGCAGTTCGGCGACATGACCGCGACGAGGTCGCCCGCGCCGACGCCCGCAGCGCGCAAGGTCCCCGTCATCGCCAGCGCCGCGCTACGGCATTCGGCGAAGGTCTCGGTGCCCTCGCCCTCGGTCGTGACGCACGGCCGGTCGGGCGTCTCGACGACACGCGCGTCGAGCGCCCGCGGCAGTGTCCAGCGGTGCGGCTCGAGCTCGGGCAACGTGGTCACGCGTTCAGCTGCTTCCTCAAGGCGTGCGTCGCGAGGAGGAAGAAGCCCTGGCCGAAGAGCGTGCTGCCGAACGGAACGCCAGGCCCGCCGGGCGGCACCGCGACACCGGGCACGGCGCCGTCGTCGGTCACGGAGAGCGCAACCGCACGCCAAGCCCGGGTCGCCGCCTCCAAGATCTTCTGATCGACGATGCCGCGTTCGGCGGCCTTGGCTGCGGCATAAGCGAACATCACCGTCGACGACGCCTCGAGCTTTGAGAACGGATCGTCGAGGATGTGGCGCAGGAAGCCGCTCCGATCCTGCAGCGACTGCATCGCCTCGAGCGCGGCCTTGCAGGTGTCGGCGACGTACTTCGCGCGCGGGTGGTCGGGCGCGAGCTCGAGCAGATCGACCGCGGCGCACACGAGCCAGCCGTTGCCGCGCGCCCAGAGGGTCGACTGCGGAAAGTGGTTCGGTGTCTCGCACCAGGCGTGGCGGGTTAGGCCAGTGAACGGGTCGATCAGGTGCTGGCCGTGCACCTCGTATTGGGCGAAGGCCTCATCGAGGCAATGGGTCTCGCCGGTGATGCGCCCGTAGCGCGCCAGGAACGGGCCCATCAGGTAGATGAAGTCAATCCAGAGCTCCTTCGACTCCTGGCGGCAGGAGATGCCGCCGTCGCGGGTGCGCGGCGCGCGCAGGACCGCCTCCGCCTGCAGCTTCGCCGCCTCGAGGTAGCGCGCTTCCTTCTTCTGCTCGTACAGCTGGAGCATCGGCGCGCCGATGCTGGCGGAGAGAGTGCCGGTCGGGGTAAAGGTGCGCACGTGGCCGTGCGGCAGGTCGATGCGCTCGCTGTAGCAGAGATAGCCGTCGCTGCCCTGGGTATCGACCGCGCGGTCGATCCAGCGTTTGATACCCTTCACCGACTCGGCGTCGTTCCAGGCCAGCACACCAGACATCGCGGGCGCCTTCTCCCACGGGTCGCGTTCGTTTGGATTTGCGAGCGTCCAGCGAGTGACGCGGGCGACGAGTTCTTTCGGATCGAGAAACATGGATGGGACTCCTGCGTGGAAAACCCGCGGCCGACCGGCTCAGCGGTGCTTGTACTTCGGGGGGCGTTTCTCGATGAAGGCCTGGGCGCCTTCGCGCTGGTCGGCGAAGGCAAACACCGACTGGGCTAGGCGGCGCTCGACGCGAACGCCCTCGGAGAGCGTCGTCTCGTAGGCGCGGTTCACCGCCTCCTTGGTCATCATCACCATCGGCTGCGGATGGCCGGCAATGACCTCGGCGGTGCGGATCGCCTCGTCGAGGAGCTGGCTGTCGGGCACGATGCGGCTGACGAGGCCGCAGCGCTCGGCTTCCTCGGCGTCCATCATCCGGCCGCTGAGGCACATCTCCATCGCCTTCGACTTGCCGATGAAGCGCGCCAGCCGCTGCGTGCCACCGGCGCCGGGCATCACGCCGACCTTGATCTCGGGCTGGCCGAAGCGCGCCTTGTCGGAGGCGAGGATGAAGTCGCACATCATCGCCAGCTCGCAGCCGCCGCCGAGGGCGAGGCCGTTCACCGCGGCGATCACCGGCTTGCGGGTGCGGGTGACGCGCTCCCAGTTGCGGGTGAGGAAATCCTCGCCGAACGCCTCGGGATAGGTCTTGAACGCCATCTCCTTGATGTCGGCGCCGGCGGCGAAGGCGCGGCCACTGCCGGTAAGCACCATGCAACCGATCGCTTCGTCGGCCTCGAGCGCGTCGATGGCGTGCGTCAGCTCGTCCATCAGCCGGTTGTTCAGCGCGTTCAGCGCCTCGGTGCGGATCAACGTGACGATGCCGACGCGGCCGCGCCGCTCGACCTTCAACGTCTCGTAGTTCATGCCGTGCCCTTGCCCGCGTCGTACGGCAGGAACTTGATCAGGTGGTCGCCGGCAAGCACCTGCTTACCGTCCTGGTTCGTCACCTTGAGCTCGGCATGGGTGCGCAACTTCTCCTTGTCGATCTTCGTGATCCGGTACTCGACGCGGATCGTGTCGCCGAAGAACACGGGCCCGAGGAAACGGATCTTGTCGTAGCCCGCGGCGACGCCGTCGATGCCGTACTTGACGCCGAACATCGCCGCTGCTGCCGAGGTGAAGCCGACGACAAGCGCGCCCTGCGCGATCCGCGTCTTGTAAACCGAGCCCTTCATGTAGCGCTCGTTCACATGGTTGGGCGAGAAGTCGCCGCAAATGCCAGCGAAGAGATAGACATCGGATTCGCTGATCGTCTTTTCGAGCACTACGGAATCGCCAATCCGGATGTCGTCGATGCTGGCGTGCTTGTCGCTCGGTTGAAGCATGGGAGTGCCTTTCAGTTGATGACCGCCGCGGAGCGCAACGCGGCGATGCGCTCGGGCGCGACGCCGAGCTCTCGCAGCACCTCCTCGCTGTGCTGGCCGAGGGTCGGCGCCGGGTGGAGCGCGATCTTCTCGACACCGGAGAAATGAAGCGGATTCCCGGTGGTGCGCACCGTACCGTGCACCGGGTGCTCGAAGCTAACGAGGATCTCATTGACCGCGACCTGTGGCTGATTGAGCGCCTCGTCGAGCGTCATGACGGGGGCGCAAAGGATGTCCGCAGCGTCCAGGCGCTCGACGCACTCCGCCGTGGTGTAGCGCGCGAACGCGGCGCCGAGCTCGCGCCAGAGCGCGGCGCGGTGCTTCATTTGCTCGGCGAGCGTCGCGTACTCGGGGCGAGTTGTGAGGTCCCCGATGTCGAGCGCCTCGCAAACAATCTGCAGCGGGTTCGGCCGAAACACTCCGACGAGAGTCACCGCGCCGTCCCGGGTGCGGAAGATGTCGATCAGATTCTGGGTGATCCAGTTGACGGGTCTCTTGCGCAGCATCCACTGCGTCGCTTCCTGCTGCTGCATCGCAAGCAGCGTGTCGAGCAGACACACGTGGAGGCAGGCGCCCTGGCCGGTGCGCTCGCGCTGGTAAAGCGCCATGAGAACACCCTGCGCGAGGATCATGCCGGCGGTGAAGTCGCCCAGTGCGGTGGGGAAGAGCTGCGGCGCTCCGTCGGCGCCTGCGTTGCGGTTCGCGAGACCCGACATCGACTGAGCGAGCAGGTCCTGTCCGGCCTTGTGCACTAGGGGTCCCTCGGGACCGAAGCCCGAGCCGGATGCGTAGATCAGCCGCGGGTTGATCGCCTGCAGGCTTGCATAGTCGAGCTTCAGACGTTCGACGACGCCGGGACGGAAGTTGTGCACCAGCACGTCGGCCTGCCGAGCAAGGTCGAGCACGATCTCCCGACCTTCGGGTTTGCTCATGTCGACCGCGAGGCTGCGCTTGTTGCGGTTGAGTGCCATGAAGTAGGCACTTTGCCCGCACGGCTCAGTGATGAACGGGTCGGTCGAGCGACTCAGGTCGCCCGCGCCGAGCCGCTCCACTTTCACGATCTCGGCGCCGAAGTCGCCGAGCGCCTGGGTCGCGCAGGGACCGAGCTGAACCTGCGTCAGGTCGACGATGCGGACTCCCGCAAGCGGGAGTCCGCCGGTGCGCGTATCAGAGGTTCTTGAACTTGCCATCGCGGACGGTCACGAAGAACAGCGTCTCCGGTCCCCAGCTATCGTGATCGGTCGCGGTGAACCTGATCGGCCCCGCGGCATAGCCCTTGATCGTGCCGATCTTCTCCATCGCGTCGCGCACCTGCGCGCCGGTGGTTGCGCCGCTCTTCAGCGCCTCGGCGACCGAGGCCGCAGCGTTGGCGCCGAGCACCGCACCAAAGCCGTCGACGCCCCCGTTCTCCTTCATCAGCGCGAACAGCTCCTTCAGCGGACCGGGCTCGTCGGGGTTAACCAGCGCTGGCGCGATCAGCATGTCGGCGGCGCTGCCGCCACTGGTGATGATTTGCTTCTGAACGATGCCGGCCATGCCGTAGACCGGAACGTTGAGACCGACCTGCTGAAGCTTGCGCAGGAACGCGCCGCCGGAGCCGGTGGAGGCGGTCACCAGAAGCACCGCATCGGGCCGTGCGTTGCGGATCTTGGTCGCCTGCGTGGTGAGGTCGGTTGCAGTTTTAGGCGCGGAGATGTTCTCGACGACCTCGACGCCGCCGTGCTTCTTCGCCAGCTCGACCGCCATCGCCGAGCCCTGCTGGCCGTAGGCGTCTTCCTCCGAGAAGATGGCCATCCGCTTCTTGCCGTCTTTGACCATGCGGTTGAACGACGCCGGCAGGTCGGTCGTAAGCGGCACCGACATACGGTAGACCCATCTCGAATACGGCTTCTCTGGGTCAGTGACAGAGGGCGTGCCGACCATCGGGAACACTGGCACCTGCGCGCGCATCGCCGCATCGGCGAAGGCGAGCGTTTCCGAGCCGGTGGTCGCGCCGATGATCGCGATCACCTTGTCGTCGGCGATCACTTGGTTGGCCAAGCGGGCCGCCTCGGTCGGGTTGGTCTTGGTGTCTCGCACCACGAGCTCGACCTTGCGGCCTTTGATGCCGCCCTGTGCATTGACCTGGGCGAACACCGCCTCGATGGCGCGGCGCTCCTCGGCGCCATACGCCGCGGCAGGGCCGGAGAGCGCGATCAGCACGCCAATCTTGATCGGCTCGTTGCCCTGAGCTTTCGCAAGCCCGAGAGCGCTCAGGGCACAAAGACCGGCGGCCGCAGAGAGGGCGGAGCGTCTTTTCATGCTCATGGATGTCTCCTTGTGGGGTCAGTGAACGGTGGGAGTGGCTCGGCGGCGCTCGAGGAAGAGCCGGCCGATGCGATCGCGATCGGCGAGCTCGGTCTTGCCGCCCGACATGACGATGCGGCCGCCGACCATGACCGCGAAGCGGTCCGCGGTGCGCTCGACCAAGCCGTAGTTCTGCTCGACGAGCAGCACTGGCAGGCGCCGCGCCTTGAGCTCGCCAATCACCTTGACGATCTCGTCGAGGATGATCGGCGCAAGGCCCTGGGAAGGTTCGTCGAGGAGCAATGCGCGCGGGGCGCCGGCGAGGCACTTGGCGATCGCGAGCATCTGCTGCTGACCACCTGAAAGTGAGCCGGCGAGGGTGGTGCCGCGCTCGGCAAGGAAGGGGAAGTACGCCATCGCGCGATCGATGGCTTCGGAGCGTCGCTCGCGCGGGACGCACATCGCGCCGAGCCGGAGGTTCTCGGCGACGGTGAGCGGCGCGAACAGGCCACGGTTGTCGGGGACGGTCGCGAGGCCGAGCCTCGTCCGCGAATGGATCGGCCGGCCGTCCAGGCGGGTCGGACCGAGAGCGACCTCGCCCTTGGCGGCGACGGCGCCCGTAAGCGCGCCGATGAAGCTGGTCTTCCCGGCGCCGTTGGGACCGATCAGCGCGACTACCTCGCCTGGCTTCACGTCGAGCGTGATGTCGCGACAGACGACTAGGGAGCCGTAGCTCGCGCTCAGTGCCCGCGCCGAGAGGGCGCCTTCGTCATGCGGCGACACGTTGCACTCCCAGGTAAGCAGCGACGACCTGCGGGTCGCCGACGACATCGGCGGGTTTGCCCTCGGCGACGACCTCGCCACCGACGAGCGCGACCATGCGGTGGCTCATTTCGGCGACGAAGCCGACGTTGTGCTCGACTAGCAGCACCCCGAGGCCGCGCGCCGCGGCGTTGCGGATTGCCTGTGCGAGCAGATCGCGGTCGACGTCGTCGATGCCGGCGGCGGGTTCGTCGAGCAGCAGGTAGCGCGGCTCGCTTGCGAGCGCGCGCGCCACCTCGAGCAGGCGCAGGTGGCCGAGCGAGAGCTCACCGGCTGGTGCATCGGGATCGGTGGCGAGGCGGAACTCGGCGATCAGCGCGCGGGCGCGCGCCGAGAGCTCGTCCTCAGTCCGGCGCGCACCCGAGAACGGCAGGCAGGCGCTCAGGATGCTTTGGCGCAGGCGCGGGTAGAAGCCGAGCATCACTGCGTCGGCGACACTGCCAGCGAGGTCGAGCCGGGGCGTTTGGAACGTGCGGCCGATACCGAGTCGCACCCGATGCTCGAGGCGCAGGTGTGAGATGTCCTGTCCTTCGAGCTGTACCTTGCCCTCCTGTGGCTGCGCAACTCCCGTGAGGCAGTTGAAGAGCGTTGTCTTGCCGGCCCCGTTCGGACCGACGAGGCCGACGATCTCGCCGGACGAGACCGAGACCGCGACCTTGTTCAGCGCGACCAGACCGCCGAAGCGAATGGAGACGCCCGAAGCGGAGAGGCTCATTGCACCGCCTCTTTCGCGTCGGCGATCGCGGCGGACGGAGACGCCAGCTTCGCGTGCGGACGGCCGAACAACCGCTGCAGCACGCGCATCGCCTGCGGCGAGAGAATGCCGTCCGGCGAGAGCAGGAGGATCAGGATCAGGATAGTCCCGAAGAAGAGACCGTGGGTCTCCGCGCCGGGCAGGAAGTCGTTGGCAAAGGTGAAGAAGGCCGCGCCGAGGATCGGGCCGAGCACTGCCCTGCGCCCACCGAGTACGACCATGAACAGGATGTGCGCCGAGGTTTCGACGCTGAGAGAATCGGGCGCGATGTAGCCGATGGAGTGGACGTAGAACCAGCCGGCAAGCCCGGCGATTCCCGCGGCGACGGCGAACAGCGTCGCCAAGTCGAGCGGCACGTTGATGCCCATCGCCTCGGCGAGCAGGCGGTCGACCCGGATCGCGTTCAGCGCCCGGCCGCGCGCGCTCTGCACGAAGTGGCTGTACATGACCACGACGACCAGCACCACGGCCCAGAGCGCAATCGCGACCAGAACGGGGTCCTTGCCGACGATCGGCAGAGGCGGCGCGCCCGAGAGACCGACATAGCTGCCGGTGAAGTCACCACCGCGCTGCAGGCCGACCGCGATCACCGTGCCCAGCGAGAGAGTCACAAGGGCGAGCGAGAGCTCGGGCAGGCGCAGGATCGGTCGTGCGATCACGAACGCGAGCACGGCCGGCAACAGCACCGCGGGAATCACCGAGAGCGCAGGAGGGATTCCGTAACGGGTTGTCAGAATCGCCGAGGTGTACGCGCCCAACGCGGCGAACGAGCCCTGCGCCAACGAGATCGTACCGCCCTGCCCGTAGATCAAGCCGAGAGGGAGCGCGATCAGCGCGTAGAGGCCGATCGTGAACATTGTCGTGTGCAGCGACGGTCGCACCAGGCCGAGCAGCATGACGACGACGAAGGCGACGACGACGACGGCCGGCGCTGCCCAGAGCCTGGTGTCGCGGCTCATGGGCGGGCACCGGTGAACGCGGCCGCCGGCATCCGGCCGCTCGCGAGCACGAGAATGATGAGCAGCGACGGTACGCCCGCGGCCCAACCGTTTGGCAGGTAGGCGTCGCTCACCGCGGTGACGACACCAAGCAGCATCGCGCCCCAGAAAGCGGGCAGCGGACCGGCACGGCCAAGCAGCACGGTGCCGCTGAACGCGACCGTGGTGAATATGAAGGTGCTCGCGTAGGTCATACCGATCGCGAGCACCGCGAGCACGCCGGCAATGCCGGCGATCCCAGCACAAAAGACGAAGGTCAGGAACTGGGTGCGACGGACAGCGACGCCGACCAGCATCGCTGCACGGTCGGAGATCGCGCTGGCTCGCATCTGCAGGCCGAGCGGCGAAAGCTTGAGCAGCGCCGCCAGGCCGAGCATGACGAGAATGCTGACGCCGAGGTTGAACAGAGACTGGTACGTGACCACGGCGCCCGAGACGGTGAGCGCGCCCGGCAGCGGCTCAAGGAAGCGGTTGTCGGTACCGAGCGTCGAAAGCACGCCCGACTCGATCGCTAGCATCAAAGCGAAGGTAGCGAGCACGATCAGCATCGCATCACGCTGCTTGCGCAGCTTGTGGAAGCCGAGAAAGATGCCGCCGGCGAGCGCACCCAGCGCGAGTGCGGCGAGCACGCCGACGATCGGGCCGAACGGCATGCCGATCACTGCCGCGGTCATGCCGGCGACGACGGCGTAGCCACCGGTGGAGACATCGATCACGTCGGTCGTTACCCAGACGACGCTCATCGGCACGGCCAGCAAGGCGTAGACGGCACCCAGAGCAATGCCGTTGGCGAGGAACTCGAGCAGTTGAACTGTCATGAGCCTTGGCTCAGCAAGCGTCTTGCATGTCCGCTCCGTTGTCTCCCGGAGCGTCGACTTTGTTAGATACCTACTGGTCGGTATGTTGTAAGATTAAGTATAGGCGCGATCCTCGGATTTCCGCAAGGAGTAACCCTTAGACCATGATCTGCGCGCCGCTGGCAGCCTCTGTTCCGCCATGAAGCGATCAACCATCGCGACTTCGCAGGCGCCTTCCGGGCAGCGCAAGACCCCTGCGCGCACGCAGAAGGCGAACGCGCGCGCCGCACGCGTCGGCCTCATGCTGGCCGAGTCGAACTTGCCAACGACAGACAAAATCCTCGAGGCGGCGGCGGAGTTCTTCGCCAGCCACGGCTACGTCAACAGCACGCTCGACGACGTCGCCGCCCTTGCCGGCTTCACGAAGGGCGCCGTCTATTACTACTTCAAGAACAAGGAAAGTCTGCTCGTGGAGGTACTGAAGGGGATCGAGATCCGCTCGATCGACACGACCACAGCGAAGATCAACGAGCGTGGCGGCTCGTCCACCGATCGGCTCGAGCGGTTCGTTCGCTACCAGACGCGCTGGGCTGCGGAGCATCCGCGCGATCTCGCCATTCTGATGCTCGTCTCAGCCGAAACCGCGCATACCTCGCAGCGGGTGCGCGCCCAAGTTCTGAAAATCTACCGCAAGCTCGCCGCAGTACTCGAAGAGATCATTGAGAGCGGGAAGAAGAGTGGCGAGTTCGGCCGGAGCCAGAAGACGCGCGACACGGTGCTCTACCTGCAGGCCGTGCACGACGGCAACATGATGATCTGGTATCGCAGCGGCACCGACCCTGAGATCGGACGTCGCCTTGCAAGCGTTACGCTGGTGGGCTTTCTACGGGCAGTGAAGGACTGACCGGAACGCGGGGCCCCTACCTCGAAGTGCGACTGACGATTGAGGCGGCAAGACTCTCACTCCCCATTGACCGGCTGCCGCGCGGCCTACGGCTACGACCAACGCGTGGAGGTGTGGGCTCGCTCGGCATGCTTCAGTGCGGCAACCGTCGTCCGGTCGACGTGGTGCAGTCGGACTCCCGCGGCACGCATGCCGACAACCCCGAGGCCTTCTTCCTGCAGCGCTACCGCGACCCCTATCGCCTCGAGATCACGCACTTCTTCGAGGTGCTGCGCAGCGGCGGCGCGTTCGGCACGTCGATCTCTGACGGCGTCGAAGCGCGGCGCCTGGCCGACGCCGCGGCGCTGTCGAACGAGACGGGGCCGCCGGTCACGATGTAGGCCGTGCAGCCGGCGGCGGTTTAGTCGCGCGGCACCGCTGCGCCGCGGCCGCGATCACTGCTGCCAGGCGGCGATTGCCGCGTCAGCGCCGTTACGGGCGGCGAGCAGGAAGTCGACAGCGCGCACGATCTGCGAATCGAGCATCTCGCGGCCACGAATCGTCACGCAGCCGCTGTCTTCGGCGATCGCGATCAGCCTGGTGCGGTCGGGATCCATCACCGCGTCCATCACCACCACCAGTGGCGGGATGCGACGGTCGGCGATCGGCGCGGTCGCGGGGTCGAGCATGCCGACCGGGCTGGCGTTGATCAGCAGCGCGATGTCGTCGAGTCGCGAGGCGCCGACGCTCAATGCGAGCTGCGGAAACGAGGCCGCCAGCGACGTCGCGAGCGCATCGGCCTTCGCGGTCTGCGGGTCGACCAGACGCAGCGCGCGCACGCCGCGGCGCGCAAGCTCAAACGCGATCGCGGCGCCGGCGCCGCCGGCGCCGATCAGTTGCACCGCCAGACCGGCGACGCGCACGCCGCGGCGCTCGATCGCACCGACGCAGCCGATGCCATCGTACATCTCGCCGATCCATCCGCCGGGGCGCGCACGCGCCAGCACCGACGCCGCGCCGCACAGCCGCGCCGCCGGGCCCACTTGGTCCAGGTGGCGCAGCACCCGCGGCTTGTGCGGCACCGTGACCACCAAGCCGTCGAGGTTGCCCACCTTCAGCAGCTGAGCGAACACCGCGTCGAAGTCATCGGGCGCGATCTCGATCGGCACCAGCAGCGCGTCGGCGCCGCGCTGCCGCAGCTCGTGCGTGACGGTCTGCGGCGAGCGCGCCTGTGCGATCGGGTGACCGACGATGCCGAACAGCCGCGTGCGTCCGCTGACGAAGTCCACCTCGCCGGCGCGCTCGCGCGGTGGCGTGATCTCGAAGCTCGGGTGAGGATACATACTGGTGGGTACGCGTATTGACTTACCTGTAAGTCAGGATTAGAGTCGCATCTCGTCCTTGAGTCAACCCAGAACGGCCATGCAATCGCTCGATTTCCGCGTCAAGGTGGGCGACTCCGTCCGCTTCTCGAAGACCGTCAGCGAGAGCGACGTGTACCTGTTCGCCGGCATCACCGGCGACCTCTCCGACGTGCACTGCAACGAGGAGTACATGAGCCAGGGTGCGTTCGGCCACCGCATCGCGCACGGAGTGCTCGGGCTCGGGTTCATGTCGACCGCATCGACCCTGATGTACACGCCGCACCTGCCGCACTACGTGGGCTTCACCGGCGTATCCCAAGGCTACGACAAGGTGCGCTTCGTCGGCCCGGTGTACTTCGGCGACACCGTGACCGTGACCTACACGGTGAAGTCGCTCGAGCAGGACCGGCTGCGCGCCCTGGCGGACGTGACGCTGACCAACCAGCGGGGCGAGACGGTCGCGACCGCGGTGCACATCATGCGCTGGGTGAAGGTCGAGCACCGCAAGGCGGTCGCGGCATGAGCGATCGGAAGGACGACGGCAATCGTCGCCGCATCGCACTCGTCACAGGCGGGCGCCGGGGCATCGGCCGCGCGATCGCCTATGCGCTGGCCGACGAGCAATTCGACCTCGTGATCAACGACCTCGCGCACGACGCGGCGGTCGACGAGACGCTGTCCGGGCTCGAGGCCCGCGGCGCGAAGGCGCGATTCGTCGCCGGCGACATCTCTGCGCTCGACGGTCACGAGGCGCTGGTCGAATCCGCCTGGTCGGCCCTCGGCGCGCTGGACTGCCTAGTCAACAACGCCGGCGTGCAGACCAAGTATCGCGGCGACATGCTCGAGATTCCCCCCGAGAGCTTCGACCGCCTGCTGGACATCAACCTGCGCGGCTCGTTCTTCCTGACGCAGCGCGTCGCGAAGCGGATGCTCAGCGAGCCCGCCGGCGACGTCACGCGTCCGCGGCGCTCGATCGTCTTTGTCTCGTCGGGCAACGCGGTGATCGCCACCGCGGCGCAGGCCGACTACTGCATCTCGAAGTCGGGCATCGCGATGATGTCGACCCTGTACGCGCTGCGCCTGGCCGAGCACGGCATCGCGGTCAACGAGGTGCGCCCGGGCATCATCCGTACAGATATGACGGCCGACGTGTTCGACAAGTACGACGGCTGGGTGAAGAACCGCGGCTTTCCGCTTGCGCGCTGGGGCGAGCCCGAGGACATCGGCCGCGCGGTGGCGGTGATCGCCAGCGGCAGCCTGCCGTACACCACCGGGCACGCCTTCCACGTCGACGGCGGCATCCACATCCGCCGCACCTGAACCGGCGAGCAAGACAAGCAAATGAGCAAGACAATGAAAGACACTGCGGTGGTCACCGGCGCCGCGAGCGGCATCGGCCGTGCGATCGCGAAGCGGCTGGCCGCCGAGGGCTACGCGCTCGCGCTGTGGGACATCGACGGCGACGGCCTGCGCGCAGTGGCCGCCGAGTGCCGTGAGCGCGGCGTGGCGGTCGATGCGCAGCGCGTCGACGTCGGCAACCTCGCCGCGGTGCGCAACGCGACGCGCAGCCTCGGCCAGGCCTTCGATGCGGCACCGCTGGTGCTCGTCAACTGCGCCGGCATCGGCGAGGTGGCATCGATCCTCGACGGCTCGCCCGAAGAGTTCGACGAGACGATGCGCGTCAACGTGCGCGGCACCTACAACTGCTGCCGCGAGCTGCTTCCGGCGATGACCGAGCAAGGTCGCGGCAACGTCGTCAACATCGCGTCGTGGTTCGGCAAGAGCGGCCGACCGATGTCGCTGGCCTACTGTGCGTCGAAGTTCGCGTTGATCGGCATGACGCAGTCCATGGCGCTCGATCTGGCCCGCCACGGGATCCGCGTCAACGCGGTCTGTCCGGGCACGATCACCGATACGCGGATGCGCGAAGAGGCCGATCGGCAGGCGATCGCCAAGGGTCTGCTGCCGGCGGCCGAGCGCGTGCACCTGATTCCGCTCGGCCGGCTCGGCACGCCGGAGGACGTGGCCAACACGGTCGCCTACCTGATCTCGGACCAGGCCTCGTACATGACCGGCCAGTCGATCAACGTGACCGGCGGGCTATGGATGAACTGAGGCGGGGCCCCATCGCGTCGCCCGTTGCTCGGGCGAGGCCAGACTTGCAAGCAAGTATACAGGTGGATCCAATTCCACCGCTGACATTGAAGGAAGACTGAGCGTGGCCGAATTGCTGGAGTTCCTGATACGCGGGGCTTTGCTCGGCGTCATGTACGGCCTGCTGGCCTTTCCCGTCAGCCTGCTGTTCGTCACCACCGGCTCGGTGGACGTCGCGCTGGGCGCCTATGCGATCCTCGCCGCGGCGGTGATGTACGTCAGCGGCGGCACCCTCGGTGTGGCCTATGCGATCGGCGCTGCCGTGCTCGCCTCCGCGGTCGTCGGGCTGATCTCGATGCGGCTGAACCGACCAGGATCGGTAGACCACGTGACAGCGGTGCTGGGCACCTTCGGACTCTCGACCTTCCTGGAGTCGATGGTGCTCACGTTGTTCGGCACCAGCCCGATGGTGCGCCATCCGTTCGACACCTTCTGGAACGTGGCCGGTGTGCGCATCAGCCCGCAGATGGGCATCAACATCACGGTCAGCGCGATCATCCTGACGGTGCTGTTCTTCGTGCTGCAGCGCACGCCGTTCGGCCGCGCGATGCGCGCCAGCGCGGTCAATCCGACCGGTGCCGCGCTGAACGGCATTCCGGTGCGCTCCATCTGGTTCTGCACCTACCTGCTGGGCGGGTTGCTCGCCGGCGTCACCGGCGTGCTCGTGCTCTACACCACCGGCACCGACTACAGCGCAGCCTTCACGTTGACGATCTGGGGCTTCGGTTCGGCGATCATCTTCGGCATGGGCAGCCCGCTGCGCGGCTTCGCCGGCGGCCTCGTGATCGGCATCGTGCAGGCGCTGTCCGCCGGCTATCTGCCGGGCGCGCTGGCCACCGCGGCGCCGCTGTTCTTCATCTTCGTGATCCTGTCGCTGGGGCGGATGAACCGCATCGCGGCCACCGGAGGGCGCGTGTGATGGCGGCCTTGTTTCGCCACCGTTTCGCGCCGGCGCTGATGGTGCTGGCCATCGCGGCCATCGCGTCGCCGTTCGTGGTGCCGAACGCGTTCCTGGTCGACAACGCGATCATCATCGCGATCTTCTCGCTGCTCGCGCTCTCGGCTGGCATGGCCTACGGGCAGGCCGGCATCCTGTCGATCGCGCCGGCGGCTTTCGCATCGGTGGGTGCGTTCGCCACCGGCATCGCGACCACGCGCTACGGGCTGCATCCACTGGCCGGCCTGGCGATCGCGCTGCTGCTGCCGATGGTGGCTGCATACCCGATGGCGCGCGTGATCACGCGGCTGTCGCCGATGCCGCTGTCGATCGCGACGTTGCTGCTGAGCATGCTGCTCGAGCTGGCGATCCGAGAAGGCGGCAGCTTCACCGGCGGCTACACCGGCCTTTCGGGCGTGCCGCCGATCGACTTCGCGCCCGGCGCGGCCGGGATGTACGCGCTGGCCTGGGGTGCGGTCATCGTCGTCGTGCTGCTCTACGCGAACCTCACCGATTCGGCGATCGGCCGCGCGGTGAAGACTGCGCACCACGATCCGCTTCGCGCCACCGCCGACGGTGTCGACGTCTCGGCGCTGCTGGCGGCGTACTTCGCGCTCTCGGCCTCGGTGGCGGGTCTCGCAGGTTGGCTGTACGCGCACTACATGAGTTACATCGGCCCCGATTCGCTGACCCTGCACGTTTCGGTCAACGTGCTGCTGATGGCGGTGATTGGCGGCGCGTCGACGATGCTCGGGCCGATCCTCGGCGCCGCCTTCCTGACCTCGATCACGCAGTTCCTGCCGGCGCGCGGCACGCAGGGCATGTTCTTCGGCAGCGCGCTGATCCTCGTGCTGCTGGTGGCGCCCAACGGCGCCCTCGGCACCGACTGGAAGAAGCTTTTCTCGAAAGGCCGCGGCCGCGCCGCGCCGAAGCGCACGCCTTCATCAGTGGCGCAGCGAGAGGAGGGCGCGGTATGACGATCGAAGTGAGCGGCGTCACGGTGCGCTTCGGTGGCGTCGTGGCGCTGAAGGATGTTTCCATCACGCTCGAGCGCGGCCGCATCCAGGGCGTGATCGGGCCCAACGGGTCGGGCAAGAGCACGTTGTTCAACGCCATCACCGGCATGGTCAAGCCGACCGCCGGGACCGTGACGGTCGACCAGGTCCCGCTGGACGCGATGCCGCCGCACCGGCGCATCGGGCAAGGTCTGGCGCGTACCTTCCAGACACCGCGTTTCGATCCCCACATCACCGTACACGAAGCGGTGATGTGCGGCTTCTATCCGGTGCATCGCGCGAACATGCTGACTTCGATGTTCCGCTTTCCGAAGGCGGCCAACGAGGAAACCGCGTTCCGCGCGCGCTGCGACGAGATCCTGCACGAGATGCGCCTGCACGAGTACCGCGGGTTGCGGATGAGCGAGCTGCCGATGGGCCGCGTGCGCCTGGTCGAGGTGGCGCGCGCTCTGGCCAACGATCCGAAATACCTGCTGCTCGACGAGCCGGCCGCCGGCCTCGCGCAGGACGAGCAGCAGATGCTGACCAGCGAAGTGAGGCGACTGGCGCGCAAGGGCGTCGGCGTGCTGCTGGTGGAGCACAACTTCAAGCTCGTGCGCGAGCTCGTCGAGCGGGTGCTGGTGTTGAAGGAAGGCGCGCGGCTGATCGAAGGCACGCCCGACGTCGTGTCCCGCGATCCTGCGTTCATCGAAGCCTATCTCGGGAGTGCCGGGAAATGAAGCCCCCACGCTCTCACCCGCTCCCTGGCCCCCGCGGAGGCTTCGGCCGCGCGCCGGCACAGCCGGATCCGCGCCGACCCTCGGACTGCAACCGCCCCAATCCGGAGACTTCGCGATGATCGCCCAAGGCCGATCGATCGGCGCCCGCTACAGCCGCATCTCGGTGGTCGAAGGCGTGCACCTCGACGTGCGCGGCGGCGAGATGCTCGCGGTGCTGGGCGCCAACGGCGCCGGCAAGAGCAGCCTGTTCGGCGCCATCGCCGGCATCGTCAGCGGCACCGGCACGATCAACGTCGACGGTGTCGAACTCGGCGGCATGCTCGCCCACAACCGCGCGTCGCACGGCTTGGCCTTCGTGCCGGAAAGGCGCGGCAACGTCTTCTCGACGCTTTCGGTGCGAGAGAACGTCGACATCGGACTGCGACTGCTGCCACCCGCCGAGCGCGAGGCCCAGCGCGCAGTGGTGATGGAGCTGTTCCCGATCCTGAAGACCCGCCAGGACTCGGCGGCCGGCGTGCTGAGCGGGGGCGAGCAGCAGATGCTGGCGATCGCGATGGCGCTCGGCCGCAAGCCCAAGCTGCTGCTGCTCGACGAGCCGACGCAAGGCCTCGCGCCGATGGTGTTCGACATCCTCGAGCATGCCTTCAACGTCCTGAAGGGCCTCGGCCTTGCACTGCTGCTGGCCGAGCAGAACCTGCCGTTCGCCGCGCGCGTCGCGGACCGCTACATGGTGCTCTCGCACGGCCAGGTCGTGCGGCAGGGCGACAAGGCCGATCTCGCCCGTCCCGAAGAACTGGCCGACGCTCTGCTCGGCTGACGCTGATTCGCTTTCCCACTCACCCCTCACTCACCATCATCTGCAAGGAGCAGGAGACATGAGAACCCCGAAGTACGCGATACTCGCCGCGGCCCTGGCCGTCGGCCTGGTGTCGGGCAGCGCGTTCGCGCAGGCCAAGATCAAGATCGGCGCGATCTACAGCCTCAGCGGTCCGGCGGCGCCGTTCGGCGTGCCCGAGCGCGATACCGCCGAGATCCTGGCCGCCAAGTTCAACAAGGAAGGCGGCATCAAGGGCCAGCAGATCGAGCTCGTGGTCTGCGACGACATGACCAACCCCACCGAGGCCGCGCGCTGCGCGACCAAACTGATCCGCCAGGACGGCGTCGTGGCAATCGTCGGCTCCACCACCGGCAGCGGTACGCTGGCACTGGCGCCGATCGCGATGTCCAACAAGGTGCCGGTCGTGGCACCGGTGGGGACCATCCCGGTCACGTCGAAGGAGAACGCGTTCTGGCCCTGGGTGTTCCGCAGCGCGCCCACCGACACCATCATCATCGGCGCAATCATGGAGCGCGGCGTCTTCAAGCCCAAGCGCCAGACGATCGCGATCCTCTACCAGGAAGATGCCTACGGCGAAGCCGGCATGAAGCAGGCGGCTGCGCTGTCGAAGGACAAGAACGTGCAGATCGTCGCTTCGGTGGCAGCGCCGCTGAACGCCATCGACCTTACCGCCGCGGCCACCAACATCCGCAACGCCAACCCCGACGTCGTGCTGCTGCAGACCTCGGCACCGGCGCTCGGCGCGACCTTCGTGCGCGCGGCGCGCCAGGTCGGCATCAAGGCACCGATCATCGGTTCGGGCAGCCTGAACCAGCGCCCGTTCATTGATGCCGCCGGCCCCGCCGGCGACGGCATCCTGGTGGTCTCGATGGGCAACTGGGACGATCCGTCCGAGAAGCAGAAGGAGCTCGGCAAGATCATCGTCGCGGCCGGCAAGACGCCGAAGGGCTATGCCGAGCTAATCGGCTCGACCGGCGTGCTCGGTGTCTTCGAAGCGATCCGCCGCACCGACGGTCCGATCACCGGCCAGAAGATCCGCGACCAACTGGAGACAATCTGCAACTTCGAGAAGACCTATATGGACGGCAAGCTCTGCTACTCGAAGGACCAGCACGAAGGGGTGTTCGAGGACACCTTGATCACGGTCGAGATCAAGAACGGCAAGTTCCGCACGGTCCGCGACTGAAGCCGAAGTTCAGCCTGCTGATCCCGTGATGCGTGACGATGCGGCGGCGACGCCCTGGCCGGGCGTGCCGCGCATCGCCAGCGCCGACCAGCGGCTCGACCGCATGCTCGCGCGGCGCGTCGGGCTGACCCCCGACGCGCCGTTCATCCGCTTCGAGCGCGGCGAGCGCATCAGTTATCGCGACTTCACTGAGCGCGCGTTCGACCTCGCGTTCGCACTCGAGCGACACGGCGTCTGCGCCGGCGAACGCGTGGTCACTCTGGGCGCCAATTCGATCGACGCAGTGCTGTTGTGGTTCGCGATCGAACTGCTCGGCGCGATCGACTGCCCGGTCAACCCGGCCTTCACCGGCGAACCGCTGCGTCATGCGGTCGACCTCGTGCAGGCGCGGTGGCTGGTCGCGGCGCCGCAACTGCTGGCACAGCTCGATGCTCTCGACGCGAAGCGCGACGACGACGCACGCGCGCTGGCCTGGCCGCCCGCGCCGGGCCTGCCTTCGAAGGTGCGCGGCTTGCCGCTGGCGCCGCTGATCGCCATCGCCGGCGAACGCCCGGCCGACTGGCAGCCGTGCGGTGCCTGCGCATCGGACCTCTGCGCGATCCTGTTCACGTCCGGCACCACCGGGCCGGCGAAGGGCGCGATGGTGACGCACGCCATGGCCTGCACGACGGCAATGCAGACTGCCGAAGGCCTGCGCATCGGGCCCGGCGACACCGTCTACTGTGCGCATCCGCTGTTCCACATGTCGCCGCGGTTCTGCGCTTTCTACGCCGCAATGCTGACTGGCGCGCAAGTAACTTTTGATGCACGTTTCGAGGCCGCGCGCTGGCTCGATCGCATTCGCGAGAGCAGCGCCACGCTGACCATCGGCCACGGCCCGCTGCTAGAGATGATCTTCGCGCAGCCCCCGCGCGACGACGATGCCGACACGAAGCTGACGCGGATCGGCACCTCGCCGTTCCCCAAGCACATCGCGGCCGATTTCGAGCGCCGCTTCGGCGTCAAGGGCATCGAGACCTGGGGCATGACCGAGGTCAACATCCCGTGCTGGCACCCGTGGGACGAGCCGCTGCGCGCCGGCTCCTGCGGGCGCATCCGCAGCGACGACTACGAGTTCGCGGTGGTCGACCCCGAGAGCGACGAGCCGCTGCCCGCCAGCTCGGTCGGCGAGTTCGTCGTGCGGCCGCGGCGGCCGTGGATCGTCAGCCCCGGCTACTGGGGCGATGCCGAGGCCACCGCGAAGGCCTGGCGCAACCTCTGGTTCCACACCGGCGACAGCGGCTACATCGACGCCGACGGCTGGGTCTGGTTCGTCGACCGCCTGGGCGACCGCATCCGGCGGCGCGCCGAGAACATCTCGTCGTTCGACATCGAGACCGCGGCGCGAGCCGAGCCGCGGGTGCTGGAGGCGGCCGCCGTCGGCGTGCCGTCGGGCTATGCGTCGGACGACGACATCAAGCTCTGCGTGGTGCCGCGGCCGGACGCCACGCTGGCGCCAGCGGAGCTGCTGGCCTTCCTGGCGCAGCGGCTGCCGCACCACATGGTGCCGCGCTACATCGAGGTCATGCCGACACTGCCGCGCACGCCGACGCAGAAGGTGCGCAAGGCGCAGCTGCGGGCAGACGGCGTCGGGCCGTCGACCTGGGACCGCAAGGCGGAAGGGATCTCGTTGCGGGAGCTGGCGGGGTCGTAGAAGCTCAGCGCTTTTTCGCCGGCTTTGCCTTCGTGGCGTCGCTGCCCCACGAGCCTTCGATCGCGTCGAGCGTCGATTCCCAAAGGCCGACCAGGCGCGTGAACTTTCCGGTGTCCCGCGTCACCAGCCCCTGGTAGTGCAGCACGGTGGCGATCAGGATCGTGACGCGCTCCTGCGGTGTGTCGGCACGCAGCTCGCCGGACTGCACCGCGGCCTTCACCGCGATGCGCGTCAGCAGTTCGAACTCCATCGTCACCGCCTGCAGCCGGTTGCGCATGGCATCGTTCAGCGCGTCGCTGTCCGACCGCAGCCGCGTCATCAGGCTCCACGGGTGGCCGGCATCGGCGCCCGGGTTGTAGCGCTTATAGCGCGCGCGGGCCATCTCGATGATCGCGCGCGACTTTTCGCGCAGCGACATCGTGGCATCGGTCAGTACGTCGCGGTAGGCATCCATCGTACGCGTGGCGTACTCGTCCAGCACTTCCTCGACCAGGCCTTCCTTGCTGCCGAAGTGGTAGTGCAGGTTGGCGCGCGTGGTGCTCAGCACTTCGGCAATCTGCCGGAAGTTCAGACCGCGATAACCGTGCTTGACGATGATCTCCTCCGCGATCTGCTTGATCTGCTCCCTCATGGAATTGTCTGTGCGGTGGTCCATCGGCGCCGTGTCGGTTGAGCGTGGCGGCAATGCTAGTACACCGCGCCGGTCCACCGCGCTCGTTCTCCCGGTGGCGGTGCCGGCGTCAGGCCGTCAGCCCGGCAGCTTCGAGGTGGCGGCGGATGCGGCCGATCTCGGCCTCGGAGAGCTTCTGCAGCGGGGGCCGCACGGCGGCCGAGGGCAGGCGGCCGAGGATGACCTGCGCTTCCTTCATGCGGTTGTGCATGTCCACCGCCGGCGCGCCGTAGAAGGCCTGCGTGGTGTGATAGATGCGCGCGGCCATCGCCTTCGCGGCCTTGAAGTCGTCGTTGCGCACGGCCTCGAACAAGGACACCTGCAGCTCGGCGATCGTGCTGCCGGCGCCCGACAGCAGGCCATTGCAGCCGCTGGTCAGAGACTGCAGCAGCCATGCGCTGTGCGTGCTCAGCACCGCGAAGCGGTCGGACTGCAGCTCGCGCACGGTGGCCTCGGCGCGCACCGGGTCGCCGCAGCCGTCCTTCATCGCGCGGATGGTCGGAATCTCGGCGATCAGCTTGCCCAGCAGGTCGTGGCTGTACGACAGCGGCAGGCCCACCGGGTACTGGAAGACGATCAGCGGCAGGTCGGTGGCGGCAGCGATGCGGCGGTAGTGGTCCAGCACCATCTCCGGCCGCTGGCCGAGCACGTAGACGTTGGACGGAAACACCAGCAGCGCGGAAGCACCGCGTGCTTCGGCCATCTTCGCCAGCCGCACCGCCTCGATCGCGCCTTCGGCGTAGATACCGTTGACCAGCGGCAGCCGGTCGCCCACCTCCTCGAGCGCGACGTCGAGCAGCCGCTGCTGCTCGTCGAACGTACACGACGAGACCTCTGAGGCATGGCCGTTGACGGTCAGCGCCGCGACGCCGCGCACCGCGGCGACGTCGCGCAGGTGCTTGCGATAGCTCGGTTCGTCGATGTTCAGGTCGCCCTTCATTGGCAGCAGGCAGGCCGGGATGACGCCGGTGCAGTCGTACTTGATGCGGGGCATGGAGGGTTCCTTGAAGAGGTGCGCGAGGTCAGATGCCTTGCACGGTGGTGATCACGGCTTCGGCAGCGCCGGCGCGCGCCTCGCGGGCGACGCGGTACTCGGGCGAATCGTAGAACTTGCGCACGGTTTCGACCGAATCGAACTCGACGACCACATAGCGCGTCGCGTCGAGCGCGCCTTCCAGCATCAGCGCCTCGGCGCCGCGCACCAGATAGTGGCCGCCGTACTTCTCGATCGCCGCCTTCGCCAGCGGCTTGTAGGTCTCGTACTTTGCGGGGTCGGTGACTTTGATGCGGGCGATCACGAGCGCGGCCATGCAGCAGGTTCCTGAGGGTGGTGGATTGCTGCCGATCGTCTCAGAAAACTTATTGACGTGCAAGTCAGTTTTTGGCAAGATGGATAGGTGACATCGAGCCCGCCCCGTGCCTCGGCGCGCACGCCGCCCACCCGACCAAGGCCTTATGAGCGACCCTTCCCCAGACCCCCCTCCGTTGATCGTCGAGATCCGCGACCGCGTCGCGACGCTGTACCTGAACAACCCGCCGTTGAATCCGGTCACGTTGCGGATGACGCGCGAGCTCGGCGCCGCGCTGACGCGACTGGCGGACGACCCCGAGGTCGGCGCGATCGTGCTCACCGGCGCCGGGGACCGCGCGTTCTGCTGCGGCTCCGACATCAAGGAGTTCCCCGGCTTGGTGGCCGACCGCGGCATCGTGTCGACCAAGCTCGGCACCGAGAACGAGGTCTACGGCCAGGTGGCGCACTTCCCGAAACCGACCGTCGCGGCGATCGAAAGGCTGGCGCTCGGCGGCGGCCTCGAGCTGGCCAGCGGCTGCGACCTTATCGTCGCGTCGGCCGATGCGAAGCTCGGGTTGCCCGAGGTCAAGCTCGGCGGCTTTCCGGGTAGCGGCGGCACCGTGCGCGTGACGCGGCGCATCGGCATCGGCCGCGCCAGCGAGCTGATGCTGCTCGGCGATCCGATCGGCGCCGAGCAGGCGCTGGCGTGGGGCCTGATCAACCGCATCGCGCCGGCCGGGCAGGCCCTTGCAGTCGCGCGGCAGCTCGCGAAGCGTCTCGCCGCCGGCCCCGCGCAAGCCAGCTACGCCTGCAAGCGTGCGCTGCGCAATGCCTTCGATCTGCCGGAAGACCAGGCGATCGCCCGCTCGCTGGACTTGAGCGAGGCGCTGTCGCAGACCAAGGACTTCGGCGAAGGCGTCGTCGCCTTCATCGGCAAGCGGCCGGCCACTTTCAGCGATCGCCTCGACACCACTGTCTTCGACCGCTGAACACCCCGAATCCCTTCAGGAGCACCTTTCCCGTGATCGACTTTTCCATCGAGCCCGAGACCCAGATGATTCTCGACTCCCTGCGGCGCTTCATCCAGAACGAGCTGAAGCCGCACGAAGCCGAAGTCGAGGAGATCCAGGTCGTGCGCCCCGAACTCGCACGCGAGCTGCGCGACAAGGCAAAGGCGATCGGCCTCTTTGCGCTGGGCATGCCGGCCGAAGTGGGCGGCGGCGGCCTCAGCACGGTGGACATGTGCCTGTGCGAGGAGGAGTTCGGATTCACGAAGGACGCGCTGGTGCGCCGCGCGTTCGGCGCAATCCCGATGTCGCTGCTGAACTGCCAGGGCGAGCAGGTGGAGCGTTACCTGCTGCCCACCGTGCGCGGCGACATCAACGTGGCCCTCGGCATGACCGAACCGAACGCCGGCTCGGATGCCGCAGGCATCAAGACCCGCGCGCGCAAGGTCGGCGACGACTGGGTACTCGACGGCTCGAAACACTTCATCAGCGATTCCGACGTCGCCGACTCGTTCATCATCACCGCGGTCACCGACCCGACCAAGGGCGCCAAGGGCATCAGTGCCTTCCTCCTCGACAAGGACACGCCTGGCTTCAAGATCGGCCGCCTGCAGTACATGATGGGTCTGCGCGGCACCAACCACTTCGAACTCGTGTTCGAAGGCGTCAGGCTGCCGCAGGCGCAGATGCTCGGCCCCGAGGGCTCGGGCCTGTACCAGGCGCTGTCGACGATCAGCCGCGTGCGCCTGGGCCAGGTGGGCGGGCGCTCGGTGGGCATGGCGCGCAAGCTGATGCACATGTGCATCGACTATGCGAACGAGCGCAAGCAGTTTGGCCAGAAGATCGGCGACTTCCAGATGGTGCAGGCGATGCTCGCCGACATGGCCACCGAGATCTACGCCGCGCGGCTGATGGTGCTGAACGCGGCCTGGGAAGTCGACCAGGGATTCGAGGCGCGCGAGAAGGTCTCGATGGTCAAGTACTACAGCTCCGAGATGCTCGGCCGCGTGGCCGACAAGGCGGTGCAGATCTTCGGCGGCATGGGCTACTGCCGCGAGATGCCGATCGAGCAGATGTATCGCGATGCGCGCGTCTACCGCATCTTCGACGGTGCTTCGGACATCCACCGCAGCGTAATCGCGCGCGGGATGCTGAAGAACGGACGGCAGGTCCTGTGACCGCGGGTCCGGGTCTACTGGAGGGCATGCGCGTCCTCAGCTTCACGCATTTCGTGCAGGGCCCGGCCGCCGGGCAGTACCTCGCGGACATGGGTGCCGACGTGATCAAGATAGAGCCGCTGCAGGGTGCGTTCGAGCGCGGCTACGGGGCCGACTCGGTATTCGTCGACGGCCTGAGCGCGAGCTTCTTTTCGGTCAACCGTAACGCGCGCTCGATCTCGATCGACCTCAAGTCGCCGCGCGCGCCGGAGATCGTGCAGGCGCTGCTGCGCGACGCGGACGTACTGCTCGAGAACTATCGCGGCGGCGTGCTCGACCGCCTCGGCCTCGGCTACGACGCCGTGAAGGCGATCAAGCCCGACATCATCTACGCGTCGGCCTCGGGCTGGGGCTCGTCGGGGCCGATGGCCAACGCACCCGGGCAGGACTTGCTGGTCCAGGCGCGCTGCGGGCTGATCTCGATCACCGGCGACCTGCAGACCGCGCCCACCGTGCCCGGCGTGCCGATCGTCGACCAGCACGGCGCCGCGCTGATGGCGATGGCGATCTCGGCCGCGTACATCAGGAAGCTGAAGACCGGGCTGGGCACGCGCATTGAGTCGAACCTGCTCAACGCCGGGCTCGACCTGCAATGCGAATCGATGGCCGCCTACTACTCCGGCAACCGCGGGCAGGACCGCATCCGCCGCGACCCGCGGCTGGCCTCTTGGTTCCTGCCAGCGCCCTACGGCGCGTTCAAGCTTGCCGACTGCCACGCCGTGATCAGCCTCGGCGGGGACATCGAACGCTTTGCCGAAGCCATCGGCTCGCAGCCGCTGCTTGCGCTAGCGGGCGACCGCATGGCCAACCGCGACGCTTTCATGCAGGTTCTGGGCGACTTGCTGAAGGGCTGGACCTACGAGCGCCTGGACCGCGCGCTGGCGCCGCACGCGCTGTGGTACGCGAAGGTTCAGAACTACGACGACATCCGCGAAGACCCGCAGGTGCAGCATAACGGTTGCCTGCAGGAGTTCCGCCTCGGCGATGCGAGCGCCACCGTGCTCGCGCATCCGGTGCGCTACGACGGCCAGACGCCTCCGCTGCGCCGGATGCCGCAGGTGCTGGGCGCGGCGTCGCGCGAGGTGCTGCGAGAGGCCGGCTTCAGCGATGCCGCGATCGACGATCTGGCAGCTGCGAAGGCGGTGCATCTGGGCGATGACACGCGGGACCCCGCCAGCGGTTGAACGCACCTCTGCGCACGCGGTCGTGGCGTGCGCGCAGGCGACAATACCGGCGTGCATCGCACTTCTGCCGTACTTGCCGCCGTCGCGCCCACGCTGACCCTGACCGCGCTTCCCGCGGCGGCGCAGGACGCGATGGTGCAGCGCATGCTGGCCGGCACCGCGTGCCTATGACCTAGTTTGCCAGTCGCAGCGTTTTGGTTTTTTTGGTGGCAAGTGAGTCGGGCACTCTCATACCTCCTGTCGCTCACCTAAGGGGAAACAGCGACCGAGACATTGTCGGCTGACATAGGCGGCTGGCAAACATGTTTGCTGACACGGCTGGCCTCCACCACGATGGTGGCGCCCGCGCCGACCGGGTCCCCCGAGCGTCACCACGCGGTGGCCGGTCTCGTAGGCGCGTGATCCCGCCGCTGCAGGAGCCCACCGCGTCAGACGAATCGCCCGCGACTAGGCATAGCAGCTCGAGTTGCCCGCCCACGCGCTATGCAACGTAGCCAAAACGTAGCTAGCCGCCGGCTCTCACGGGTTCCCCGACCTACCCTGGCGCAACCGCGCGCGGCGAGGCAGCGCGCGTCCAGCGGGTCAACTACGGCCTTGTTGTGCCGGTGAGCAGTTCGCGCAAGCCTGGGGGCTCACGCGCCAAGCCTTGGCGCCGGCCGCAGACCGGGGTGAAGTCTTCGCAGTGAAGGTCGGCAACCGGCTGTACTACCCGCAGGCGTTCCTGGGCATGGACCGCGAGACAGTGGCAACCATCTGCCGCGCGCTCGGTGACCTCGGCGCCAGGGAGAAGCTGATGTTCTGGCTGCGCGACCACGGCACGCTGGCAGGCAAGAGCGTTGCCGTTGCCCTGGAGTCGGGCGTTCCCGTATCCAAGCTCCAACGGCTGGCTGCCGCCTGGGCGCGTGAGCGAGGAGCCGCGCTCGTCGCTGCGGCTGCCTGAGCCCGGTTCCTTCGAGGACTTGCTTCACCCGATCCGGATCGAGGTGGCGTCGCTCGTCCGGTTGAGCCGACACCCTGCTCTTGCTGGCGGGCCAACCAAAGCACCGCGCGCGGCTCGAGGCGGCCGTGATGGCAATTCGCAAGAGCTGGTACCTCGTGTCGCCGTCACTCCCGTCGACTTGCCGCGACCTGGGGCCTTGACAAGCGGCCAAGCCCGCGGTCGATCGCGTCCATGACGGGTGGTCCGATCGCGGGGCAATCTGCTCGTTCAGACATCAAACCGGACGCCCTGTGCTAGGGGCAGGTCGCGCGAGTGATTGATCGTGTTGGTGGCACGGCGCATATAACTCTTCCACGAGTCCGACCCCGATTCGCGCCCGCCCCCCGTCTCCTTCTCGCCGCCGAAGGCGCCGCCGATCTCCGCGCCGGACGTGCCGATGTTCACGTTCGCGATGCCGCAGTCCGATCCGCCCGCAGCGATGAAAGCCTCCGTCTCGCGCACGTCGTTGCTGAAGATCGACGACGACAGGCCCTGCGGCACGTCGTTCTGCAGCGCAAGCGCTTCCTCGAAGCTGTCGCAGGTCAGCACGTAGAGGATGGGGGCGAAGGTCTCGCGCTTCACGGTTTCCGTCTGGGCAGGCATTTCCACGATCGCGGGACGGACGTAATACGCGTCGGGCAACTCTTCCTGCAGCAGGCGCTCGCCGCCGGTGACAGCGCCGCCCTCCTCCTTTGCCGATCGCAGCGCGGACTGCATCGCCTCGAAGCTGCGGCCGTCGATCAGCGGGCCGACCAGCACGCCGGATGCGAGCGGGTTGCCCACGGGCAAGCCAGCATAGGCCTTCTTCAGGCGCGCGACGAGCGCGTCCTTCACGCTCGAATGCACGATGAGCCGGCGCGTGGTCGTGCAGCGCTGCCCGCAAGTGCCCGCCGCCGCGAAGACGATGCCGCGCACCGCGAGGTCGAGGTCCGCCGAGGACGCGACGATCACTGCGTTGTTGCCGCCCAGCTCCAGCAGCGAACGGCCGAAACGCGCGGCCACGCGTGGCCCTACTTCGCGGCCCATGCGGCTGCTGCCGGTAGCTGACAGCAGCGCGACGCGGTGGTCGTCCACCAGCACTTCGCCGATGTGGCGCTCGCCGATCACGACTTCGGAAAGACCCGCCGGCACATCGCCGAATTTCCTTGCGGCGCGCTCGAAGAGCGCCTGGCAGCCCAGCGCGGTGAGGGGCGTCTTCTCAGACGGCTTCCACACCACGGAGTCGCCGCACACGATTGCCAGCGCGAAGTTCCACGCCCAGACCGCAGCCGGAAAATTGAAGGCGCTGATCACGCCGACCACGCCCAGCGGATGCCACGTTTCCATCATCCGATGGCCGGGCCTCTCGGAGGCGATTGTGAGGCCGTAGAGCTGGCGCGACAGGCCAAGCGCGAAGTCGCAGATGTCGATCATCTCCTGCACTTCGCCCTGGCCCTCGGACAGGATCTTGCCCGTCTCGATCGCGACGAGCTGGCCCAGCGTTTCCTTGCCGGCGCGCAGCTCGTCGCCGAACAGGCGAACGAGCTCGCCGCGGCGTGGCGCGGGCACCGTGCGCCACGCCTTGAACCCGTCGTGGGCCCGGCCGATCGCGGCAGCGGCGTCCTGCGCGGAGTGCGTGCGCAGCGAACCGATTCGCGCGCCGTCGATGGGAGAGACCACGGTCAAGTCGCCGCCGGAAGCGGCCGCCTGCACGCCGAGGCGGTCGAGCAGCGTGGAGACGATGGAGGAAGTCGATGCAGTCATGGGATCTCTCGTATCAATGCAGGGATTCTTGGAGGGCCTTGGCGAGGCGGCTTGCACCCTCGCAAATCTGTTCGACCGAAGGCGCGGCGAACGAGAGCCGCATGCTCTGCTGCGTGGGCCGCGAAGGATGGAAAGGCGACCCGCGAGCCGCCGCCCTGTTCCCCATTCACTTGCGCTACCAGGGCGAGCAGCGCGCCGTACTGCGGCACTTCCCGGCGGTACATGGCGGACATGGCGTCGGAAAAACGGGGGCAGATGTCGTCAGGGGCTACGAAGGGCAACTCATTCTTGGAAGGCATCATGGTTGGGAATTTTCGCGGCCCCCGCCAAGGGAGACAAACGATTTTTGCGGTCACACTTCATTCCGAAATGGAATGACCTGCGATGTCTTCCGTTCCGCGCCGCTACCTGCCGCCCATGCACGTGCTGGCCGCCTTCGAGGCCGCCGCGCAGCACCGGAGCTCACGGCGGCGGCGGCCGAGCTGAACCTGACGCAAAGCGCCGTGAGCCGGCAGATCCGTCAACTGGAGGACCTGCTCGGCTCGGAGCTGTTCGCGCGCGAACGCCGTGCCGTGAGGCTCACGACCGTCGGCGAGGCCATGCGCAGGAAATCCGCACCGCGCTACAGCGCATCTCGACGGCAACGCTGGGCTTCCGGGACAACCCGCGGGGCGGCACGCTAAACCTGGCGATCCTGCCCACCTTTGGTACCCGCTGGCTCGCGCCACGCCTGCCCGCCTTCCAGGCGGCCCATCCCGGTATCACCTCAATCTCACGACGCGGCTCGCGCCCTTCGACTTCCAGATCGACCAGGTGGACGCGGCGATCCATTTCGGCAGGCCCGAGTGGCCCGGCGCGCGGCTACTTCTTGATGAAGGAGACCGTGGTGCCCGCTTGCAGTCCCCAGCTCGCGCGGGGATACGCCTTCCGCAAGCCCGCCGACCTGCTGAAGGCGCCGCTGCTGCACGTCGTAAGCCGGCCCGACTCGTGGGAGCAGTGGCTGCGTGTGATGCGCGTCGAGGTCGAGGACGTCCAGGGCATGCTGGTCGACCAGTTCGCCGTCGCCACGCAAGCCGCCATCGCCGGCCTGGGGGTGGCCCCGCTGCCCACCTTCCTGATCGATACCGAGCTCGCCGGCGGCGACCTAAAGGTCGCCATCGACCGGCCGATGGAAAGACCCGATTGTTACTACCTGGCATGGCCGCTCGCGCGGGAAGACCATCCACCCCTCCAGGCTTCTCGGGCCTGGCTCCAGCAGGCCGCCAGCTCTCTACCAGCCCCTTCTGGCGGTGAAAGGTGTCACCGCATTGACAGCAAGGTCGCATAGCGGAATAGTTCTTTGTCACAGCTGGCTATTTCGATGCAATAGCTATTGAAGAGCTCACGCTGTCCTTACCGGAGATCCTTGATGTATTGCACTTCCCGACGCCGCATCCTGAGCGCATCGCTGCTCGCGCTGTTCTGCACCTTTGCCACCCCCTTTGCCGCCGCGCAGGCGTCAGGCACCAGCCTGCGGATCGGCATGGCGGCCTCCGTCACCTCGATGGACCCGCACTACTACAACGCCACGCCGAACAACACCGTGGCTTTCCACGTCTTCGAGCCGCTGATCGCGCAGGATTCGAAGGGCAAGCCGATCCCGGCACTGGCCACGAGCTGGAAGCCAGTGAGCGACACCGTGTGGGAATTCAAGCTGCGCGACGGCGTGAAGTGGCACGACGGCAGCGCGTTCACGGCGAAGGACGTCGCGTTCACTCTCGAGCGCGCGAGGAACGTGCCCGGCGCCCCGGGCGGCTTCGCTAGCATGGTCGCCCCGATCAAGTCGGTGGAAGTGGTGGACCCGCTCACCGTGAGGATGACCACGGGCGTACCCGCGCCCAACATCCCGATCTTTATGACGTTCCTCGCGATCGTGTCCGAGCAGCACGGCAAGGGCGCCACTACCGCGGACTACAACTCCGGCAAGACAATGATCGGCACCGGCCCGTACAAGTTCTCGAAGTACGTGGCGGGCGAAAGCGTGGAGCTCGTGCGCAACGACGCCTGGTGGGGCCCTAAACCGGAGTGGACCCAAGTCTCCTTCAAGATCGTGCCCAACCTCGCCGTGCGCACCACGTCGCTGCTCTCCGGCGACGTCGACGTGATCGAGGCGCCCTCGGCCACAGACCTGCCCCGACTGAAGTCCGACAAGAAGGTGGCCGTGTATTCCACGCGCTCTATCCGCGTGGCGTACATCAACCCTGTCGTGAAGCCGTCGGCCGAAGCGGAACCCATCACGGACGCCGCCGGCAAGAAGATCGACCCCACGCCGCTGCAGAATCCCAAGGTCCGCCAGGCCCTGTCACTGGCCATCAATCGCCAGGGCATCGCCGAGCGCGTCATGCTCGGCACCGCCGAAGTCACGGGCCAGATCATGCCCTCGGGCCTGTTCGGCTACTCGCCGGACTTCAAGGTGCCTGCCTACAACCCCGAAGCGGCGAAGAAGCTGCTGGCCGAAGCCGGGTTCCCGAAGGGCTTCAACATCACGCTCACGGCCGCCAACGACCGTACGCCTTACAACGTAGAAGTCGCGCAGGCCATAGCGCAGATGTGGAGTCGCATCGGCGTGACGACCAAGGTGAACGGCGTTCCCACGAGCGTATACGCCAAGGCCGGCGGCGCTCTGAACCTGCCCGTGTACCTGGGGAGTTGGGGCAACACCAGCATGGAGCCGGGTGTGACGATGCAGCAACTGCTGCACACCACAGACAAGGCGGCCAGCAAGGGCAGCTACAACTGGAGCGGCTACAGCAACCCGAAGTTCGACACGCTGCTGGACAACGGCATGGCCACGGTCGATGCGAAGGAGCGCGAGCGCGTGCTGCAGGAAGCCACCAGGGTCGTGCTCGACGACTACGGCGTGATCCCGATCTTCCACTTCCTGAGTTTCTGGGCCGCGCGCAGCAACATCGCCGTGGAGCCCCGCGCCGACGGCATGAGCCTGGCGTATTCGATGAAGTCGAAGCGCTGATCCGCCACCGTCGATAGCCATCCACGTGACCGCCTGGATCTCCCGGCGCCTGGTCCAGGCGCTCCTCATCGTGCTGGCCATGACGGCCATCGTGTTCGTCGCGGTGAACGTCATCGGCGACCCTGTCGAAGTCCTGATCTCGCAGGATGCCGACGAAATGGAACGCGACCGCATCCGCCAGGTCTTCGGGCTCGACCAACCGCTGTGGAAGCAGTACGCGAAATTCGTCGGCGAGGCCGCCCGGGGCAACCTCGGCAAGAGCTTCGTATACGGCGAGCCTACTCTCAAGGTCATCGTCGAGCGCATGCCTGCCACGCTGGAACTCGCTATCGCGGCGATGCTGTTGGCCATCCTGCTGGGCATCCCGCTCGGCCTGTACGCGGGGCTCCGGCCGAACTCGTGTTTCAGCCGGGGCGTCATGGGGGCGAGCATCCTCGGATTCTCGCTGCCCACGTTCTGGGTGGGCCTGCTCTTCATCATGGTGTTCGCCGTGCAGCTCGGCTGGCTTCCCAGCACTGGGCGCGGAGAAACCGCGCTGGTCCTCGGTGTGCACTGGTCCTTCTTCACGGTCGACGGATTGAGGCACCTGTTGCTGCCGGCGGTCACGCTGGCGCTCTTCAAGATCTCGCTGGTCATCCGCCTCACGCGCGCCGGCGTGCGCGAGGTCATGCCGCAGGAATTCATCAAGTTCGCGCGCGCCAAGGGCCTGAAGGAGAGCCGGGTGATCGGCGTGCACGTCTTCAAGAACATCCTGATCCCGGTGGTCACCGTGATGGGCCTGGAGTTCGCTTCGCTGATCGCGTTCTCGGTGGTCACCGAAACGATCTTCGCCTGGCCCGGCATGGGCAAGCTCATCATCGACAGCATCAACAAGCTGGACCGGCCGATGATCGTGGCCTACCTGATGATGACCGTGGTGCTGTTTGTCACCATCAACCTCATCGTCGATTTCGTCTACACGCTGCTCGACCCGCGCGTGCGCATCGACAACTCTGCCGCGTGAACCCATGAGCAATCCCTCCATTGCCGCCGGAGAGATCCGGCCCGCTCCTGCCGCGCGGCCGGACACGCCGATGCGCCGCATCGCGCGCGAGTTCGCGGCTTCGCACGTTGCTGTGGTGAGCGCCGTGCTGCTGCTCCTCATCGTGCTGGTCGCGCTGATCGCACCCTGGATCGCGCCGCAGAACCCGTACGACCTCGCCAAGATCGACATCCTCGACGGGCGCCTGCCGCCGGGGTCGAAGATGTCCGACGGAATCGGCGTGTTCCTCCTCGGCACCGACGACCAGGGCCGCGACATGCTGTCCGCCATCCTGTACGGGCTGCGCATTTCCCTGGGCGTGGGCGTCGTGAGCGCGCTCGTCGCGGCGTGCATCGGCGCATCCATCGGCCTGCTCGCCGCGTACGTCGGCGGCCGCACAGAAGGCGCGATCATGCGCTTCGTCGACCTGCAGCTGTCCTTCCCGTCGATCCTGGTCGCGCTGATGATCCTCGCGTTTCTGGGCAAGGGCGTGATGAACGTGGTGCTCGCGCTCATCATTGTGGAGTGGGCCGGCTACGCGCGCACGGCGCGTGCCACCACGCTCGTGGAGAAGCGCAAGGAATACGTGGAGGCCGCGGAGTGCCTCGCCATCCCGCTGTACCGCGTGCTGTTCCGGCACCTGCTGCCCAACATCATGCCGCCGCTCATCGTGATCGCCACCGTGCAGGTCGCGCGCGCCATCGCCCTGGAAGCGACGCTCTCGTTCCTGGGCCTCGGCGTCCCGGTCACTGAGCCGAGCCTGGGCCTGCTGATCGCCAACGGCTACCAGTACATGCTCTCGGGGCAGTTCTGGATCAGCTTCTACCCCGGCGTCGCGCTGCTCGTCGTCGTGGTGGTGATCAACCTCGTCGGCGACCGTTTGCGCGACGTGCTGAACCCCAGGAGCCACTGATGGCCGCCCCCCTGCTGCAAGTGGAGGGCCTGCGCACCTTCTTCGCAACGCGCGAAGGCGACGTGAAGGCGGTCGACGGCGTGTCGTTCTCGCTGGAGCGTGGCCGCATCCTCGGCCTCGTGGGCGAGAGCGGCTCGGGCAAGTCGATGCTCGGCTACTCGATCATGGGCCTGCTCGAACATCCGGGGCGCATCGTCGGCGGTCGCATCACGTTCGATGGGCAGGAGCTCACCGCGCTCGGCGCCGAAGCCATGCGCGAGCTGCGCGGAAAGCGCACCGCGATGATCTTCCAGGACCCGATGATGACGCTCAACCCCGTGCTGCGCATCGACACGCAGATGGTGGAAGCGATCCTGGCGCACGAGAGGGTCAGCCACGCTGAAGCGCTGAAGCGCTCGCGAGATGCCTTGGCGTTGGTCGGCATCCCCAGCCCCGACGAGCGCCTCAAGGCCTATCCGCACCAGTTCTCCGGCGGCATGCGCCAGCGGGTCGCGATTGCGATCGCGATGCTGCACAAGCCCGACCTCATCATCGCGGACGAACCGACGACGGCGCTCGACGTGACGATCCAGTCGCAGATCATCGCGGAGGTCAGCAAGCTGGTGCACGAACAGGGCACGGCGCTGATCTGGATCACGCACGACCTCTCCGTGGTCTCCCGTCTGGCGGACGACGTGGCCGTGATGTACGCCGGCCGCATTGTGGAGTTCGGCAGCGTCGAGGAGGTGATCGACCGGCCGCTGCACCCCTACACGGCCGGCCTGATGGCTTCCGTGCCCAGCCGCAACCGCCGCGGGGAGCGCCTGCGCCAGATTCCCGGCATGACGCCGAGCCTGCTGCGCCTGCCTCCCGGCTGCGCATTCGCGCCGCGCTGTCCGCGCGCCGACGCTGGCTGCCTTGCGCCCCCTCCCATGAACTACATGAACGACCACGCCTACCGCTGCATCCATCCGCTCGTGCAGAGCCAGCCGCCGCAGCCCTCCACGCTGGGAGTCGCAGTATGAACATGGCCGAAATGGAGGCACGCGAGCGCGCCGCCGCGCAGGCGCAGGAAGTGCCGCTCATCGAGCTGCGCGGCGTGAGCCGCGAGTTCGGGCAGAAGCCCGACCTGATCGGACGCGGGCTGGCCAAGGCCGGCCTCGCCAAGCTGCCGCCGGTCGTCACGGCCGTCGATAACGTCGACCTCACCGTGCGCAAGGGCGAAGTGGTCGGCCTGGTCGGCGAATCCGGCTGCGGCAAGTCGACGCTGGGCCGCATGGTCGCCGGCATCCTGCAGCCCACTTCCGGCAGCGTGCACTGGCGCGGCTCTGACGTGCGCAAGCTCTCGGCCGCCGAGCGCAAGGAGGCGAAGCTGCGCGTGCAGATGGTGTTCCAGAATCCCTTCGCATCGCTCAACCCCCGCATGACGGTGGGCGACATCGTGGGCGAAGCGCCGAAGGTGCACGGCCTCGCCAGCAAAGACCGGACTGCCTACGTCGACGAGCAACTCCAGCGCGCGGGACTGGACCCCGCGATGAAGACGCGCTACCCGCACCAGTTCAGCGGCGGCCAGCGCCAGCGCATCGGCATCGCGCGTGCCCTCGCCGTGAACCCGGACTTCTTAGTGTGCGACGAGGCCGTGGCGGCGCTCGACGTGTCGATCCAGGCGCAGATCCTCAACGTGTTCCTCGACCTGCGCGAGCAGCTCGGGCTGACCTACCTCTTTATCAGCCACGACCTCGGCGTGGTGGAGCACCTGTCGGACCGCGTCGCGATCATGTACCTGGGGCGCATCATTGAGGAAGCGCCCGCGGAGGAAGTGTTCAGCCGCCCGAACCATCCATACACGATCGCGCTGGTGGAGGAAGTGCCGCGCATCGACACGAAGCGACGCGGCTTCAGCTCGCTCAAGGGCGAGCTGCCGAGCCCTCTCGCGCCGCCTATCGGCTGCCACTTCCACCCGCGCTGCCCGCACGCGATGGAGCGCTGCAAGGTGGAAGCGCCCGTGCTGCGGCGCATTGCGCCGGGCCACACCAGCGCCTGCCACCTTAACGAAGGAACCGCATGACCTCCGGCCGCGAACTGGCCGGCTTCTTCTCGAAGCTGCAATGGGACGACGTGCCCGCCGACGTGCGCGATGGCGCGCGGCGCATGCTGCTCGACACGCTGGGCTGCATCATTTCCGCGCGAGCGACCGAAGCAGGCGAAGTCACCTCGCGCTACGCAAACCTGCTCGGGGGCACCACCCCGCTCGCTGCCGCCTACGCGAATGGCCGCCTTGCCGATGCGATGGACTACAACGAGGGCTACAGCGGCGCGCACTTCGGCTGCGGCGCCGTCGCGGCAGCGCTCGCACTCGCGCGTGATCCGGGCGCAAGCGGCAAGGAGCTGTTGCTCGCCATCGCCGCCGGCTTCGAGCTCGGCGCACGAATCCAGGACGCCGTCGGCTCCTACTACAGCGAGATCGACGGCAAGCAATCCTTCGCCAGGGTCTGGGGCATTGCGACCCCTATCGTTTACGCCTCGGCCGGCGCTGCCACGCGCGTGCTCGGGTACGACGAAGCGAAGACCACCGAAGCCTGGGGGCTCGCGGGTTCCAACACGCCGATCCCCGTCGGCGCGAAGTGGTCGAGCTCGCTCGACTTGCCGAACACGAAGTACTGCGATGCAGGCTGGTGCAGCATGACCGGCGTGGCGTGCGCGCTTTCAGCGGGCTTCGGCAACACCGGCATCACGAGCCTGCTCGACGAACCGGACGGCCTGCTGCGCATGGTGTCCGCCACGTCGCCGTCGCACGATGCGCTCACCGCGCAGCTCGGCGAGCGCTGGTGCATCCGCGACGTGGTCTACAAGGACTGGCCGGTGTGCGGCCTGATGGAAGGCCCGATGCGCTTGCTGCAGGGCCTCGTACGCGAGCATGGCATCACTGACTCGGACATCACCTCGATCGAGGTCGAAGTGGGCAGCGCGATCCTCGTGCCGCGATTCTTGCAGCAGCACCCTCGCACGTTCGTGAGCCTGCAATTCAACCTGGCGCATGCGATGGCGATGACCGTGCTGGGTATTCCGCCGGGGCCGAAGTGGCTATCGACGGAGTTCGCCGCGCAGCCCCAGGTCGTCGCGCTGCGCGAGCTCGTCACCGCAAGCCAGCACCGCGTGCCATGGCCGCCGAAGTCGCGCGCCCGTGCTTGCTCGGTGCGCTTGATGGCCGCTGGCCGCACCTGGTTCGCCGAATCGCTGCCGGCCGAAGGCGATCCGCAGCCGGTGTGGGATGACGACTGGGCCATCCGCAAATTCCTCACGCTCGTGCAGGCGCCCGAGGCGCAGCGCATCGTCGACGCAGTGATGAACATCGCCGACCTGTCCTTTGCCACCCCTCTCATCGAGGCCGTCGAACGCGCCCAGCCCGTCACCTGAACCCCTCCATGACCCAAGCACTCATCGAGAAGCTGAACGCGATCTGCGACGCGCTGCCGTTCGCCACCCGCTGGAGTTTCCGCAACGTGCGCACCGGCGAGAGCGCCGGGCGCGAGGGCGCCGTGGGCACGCCGTCCGCCAGCACCCGCAAGATCGCGTACCTGATGGCCGCGCTGCGCGATGTGCGGCACGGACGCATCGACCTGAAGGAACCGGTGGTCGTCACCGAAGACCTGATGAAGGGCGCGGTCTCCGGCGTCTTCTACAACATGACGCCGGGCCTGACGTTCCCGTTCCGCGACGCTCTGGTGCAGATGATCATCACCAGCGACAACACCTGCACCACGCGGGTGGGCGAGCGCGTGACCGTGCCGCGGCTGAACGAGTTCTGCCGATCCGTCGGCATGAACGGCACCGTCATCAAGCATGTCGTGCCGCCGCGCGACATGCCGGTCGATTCCGACTTCGACTTCGTTGCACAGACCACGGCCGATGACCAGGTTCACCTGCTCGGACTGATCCTCGACGCGAAGGCCGGTGATGCGAAGGCGCTCGCCACGCTCGGCATCACGCAGCCGCTCGCGGAGCTCGCGATCGACATCCTCGGCTGGCAGACGCTGCGCATGAAGATCCCGGGCCTGCTGCCTTCCGGCACGAAGGTGGCCAACAAGACCGGCACCGGCCGCAACGGCGCGATGGACGCCGGAATCGTTTACCGCAACGGCGAGCCGCTCTACATCCTCGCCGCGTACACGCACGACGTGCCGCAGGTCATGCCCGACGGGTTGCCGGGCTTCGCCGCTTCCATCCAGACCATCGCACGGCTCTCGCGAGCTTGCTGGGACCTCACCTGAATCACCACACGGAGTCAGCCGAAAGTGCAAGAAAAGCAGTTTCTCCAGTTGGCCGCTGCACAAGCCGCTGCCTGGGCCCTTCCCATGCCGGCCAACGCGCAGGCGAGCCGCGAGCTGCGCGTGCGCTCACCGTGCCGCCGCTGTCGCTAGACCCGCAGTTCGCCGACGTCTTCACCAGCACGCAGTCGATGCTGCAGATCTACCAGCCGCTGCTCGGGCAGGACAAACGCGGCCAACTGATTCCGTACCATGCGACGTCGTGGCGCTCGATCGACGAGCTGACGTGGGAAGTGAAACTGCCCAGGGCGTGAAGTTCCACGATGACACGCCGTTCGAGGCGGAAGACGTCGCTTTCAGCTACCGCCTAGCGCCTTCAAGTTCCTCTTCAACGCCGCGCTTGGCGCGCGGACATCCGTATGACGATCAAGCAGAACGCACAAGACACGAGGCGCCGCAAGGCGGAGGCCGAGCTCACCCGCCTGGGCGCCTACAGCAAGGGCGACGTCGGCATCGTTGCCACGCACCTGAAAAGCAGCGAATCGCTCTCGGTGGCCGACAGCGCGCTCTACCCGCCGTGCAGCGCGGTGAAAATGCCGCTCGCCCTGGCGCTTCTCGACAAGGTGGATCGCGGCGAGCTGAAGCTGGACCAGCTGGTGGAAGTGCGCCAGGAAGAGATGAACCCGGTCGGCATCGGCGACGACTACCCGCACGGCGGTGTCGTGCTGTCGTTGGCAAACCTGCTCGAAGCGACCATCACGCGCAGCTGCAACACGGCCACCGACGTGCTGTTCCGCCTCGTCGGCGGGCCGCCGGCGGTGATGGCCTATCTTGAGCGCGTGGGCCTGCGCGAATTCCAGATCCAGCGCACGATGCGCGTCGCGCTGGCGGTGCTGCACGAACTGCCGCTGCCGGCGGACCACGTGTCGATGCGCGATTACCTGCGCAGCCTGCCGTTCGAAGTGCTCGATGCGCGTAATCGCACCAACGCGGACTTCCACCACGACCAGCGCGACATGTGCACGCCGCGCGGCATGCAGTCGCTGCTGGTGCGACTGTGGAATGACGAGCTGCTGAAGCCGGCGACTCGCAACTTGCTGGTCGACATCATGGGCCGCACCGTCACCGGTGCAAACCGGCTGCAGGGCCGGCTGCCCCAAGGCGTGCCGTTCGCAAGCAAGAGCGGCAGCGGCGCGGGCTCGGCGGTCGACGTCGGCTTCCTCACGCTACCGGACGGCAAGGGCACCGTGGCCATCAGCGCGTTCGTCGCGGCTTCGCCGTTGACGATGGCGGAGCGGGAGGCGGTGCTGGCGGATGTGGGCAGGTTCATCTGCGACTACTTCATGCTGGTGAGGTGACGAGAAAGCTGGGATTCCACCCCAGCCTACGAATGCCGCATGCGATGAATTCCGCTGTAGGCTGGGGTGGAACCCCAGCGTTCACTCACGCCGAAAACCGCCCCTTCAGCAGCTTCTTCTGGATCTTGCCAAGCGTGTTGCGCGGCATCTCGTCGATGACGACGATGCGCTTGGGAACCTTGTAGCCGGCGAGTTTCTTCTTCAGCGCCGCCGTTGCGGCAGCCGTGTCGAACGCCGCGGACTTGTCCTTCAGCTCGATCACCGCCACGACGGCTTCGCCGAGATCGCGATGCGGCACGCCCACCACCGCGGACTCCACCACGTTCGGCAGCCGGTTGATGCAGGTCTCCACTTCCTTCGGGTACACGTTGAAGCCGCCGCTGATGATGAGGTCCGTGCCGCGTCCGAGCACCGTGACGTAGCCACGCTCGTCGACGCGGCCGAAGTCGCCGGTGATGAACCAGCCATCTTCGGTTAACGCGGCACGCGTCTTCTCCGGCGCGTGCAGGTAGCCGGCGAACATCCACGGCTGCCAGACTTCGATGTTGCCGACTTCGCCCGGCTTCACCGACTTGCGCTGCTCGTCGAGCACCCGCAGCTTAGAGCCTGACAGCGGCAAGCCGGAAGTGTTGGCACGCCGCTGGTCATCGACGAGATTCGACGTGACGAGCAGCGCTTCGGTCAAACCGTAGCGATCCAGCAGCACGTGGCCGGTGCGCTCGGTGAACTCGGCGAACACGTCGGCCCGCATCGGCGCCGAGCCGGTGATGAAGAGGCGCATGCCGCGGCACACGTTCCGATCAAACGCGGGCTTGTCGAGGAGGCGCGTGTAGTAGGTCGGCACGCCCGCGAACATCGTGGCGCGCGGTAGTGCCTCGATCACATGCTGTGCATCGAACTTCGGCAGCAACAGCATGGCGGCTCCGTTGGCGACCACCGGTGTCGTCGTGCCGAACAGGCCGAACGCCATCGGGTTCGCGTGCAGCAGCACGTCGGCATGCGTGATCTTCCAGGTGTCGGAGAGCGCGATCGCGTTCCAGATCACCAGGCCGTTGGTGAGGATGGCGCCCTTGGGCTGGCCGGTGGTGCCGGAGGTGTAGACGATGGAGTTGGGGTCGTTGCCTTGGCCTTGTGCTGTCGCGAACTGAGAGGACTGCGCGGCGCAGGCGTCCATGAAGGAGCCGCCGCCCGTAGTGTCCAGGGTCAGCACGGCAAGGTGCGCTTCGCTTCGACCATGCCCTACGTGATCCATCCAAGACGGATCGCAGACGACCACGCGAGGCACCGAGTCCTTGATCACATAGGCCACTTCGACTGGCGTGAGACCGGTGCTCACCGGCATGTAGACGCCGCCCATGCGGCACACCGACAGGTACAGCAGCACACCTTCCGGCGACTTCTCCAGCACGCCCGCGACGCGGTCGCCCTTGCGGACACCGGCGGCGGCAAGCGCATTCGCCATGCGCGCGGTGATCGCATCCACTTCGCCATAACTCACCCGGCGGCCGTCGAAGCCCTCGATGAACAGGCGATTGCCGTCGGCGGGAAATCGGGAGGAGAAAGCCTGGTAGACGTTTTGGTCGGGGGACGTCATGGACTTCAGCGGCCGGTGAAGCGCGGCCTGCGCTTTTCGAAGAAGGCGCGCACGCCTTCGCGATAGTCTTCGCTCGCGTCGGCCTTGAGCGAGAGCTGGTGGACCTGGTCGGCGACTTCGCGGGCACGGCCACCCATGGCGGCGTCGCAGGCGATCTTCGCGGCTTCGATCGAGATCGGCGCGTTCTCCGTCATCGGCCGCACGTACTCGATAGCTGCATCGACAACACTGCCGTCGACCACGCGCGACACCATGCCGCACGTCTCGGCCGCACGCGCGTCGACGATGTCACCGGTGTAGAGCATGTGCTTGGCCATGGTGTACCCGGCGATCAAGACCAGCAGTTGCGTGCTGTCGGCCGGGTACACGAGGCCGAGCTTCGCCGGTGGAGCGCCGAAGCGCGCCGTGCGGTCGGCGATGCGGAAGTCGGCGCGCAGCGCGAGCGTGCAGCCACCGCCCACGCACGGGCCACTCACGGCAGCGATCACGGGGACCTTCGACCCGGTTACCTGCGCATAGGCTTCCATGATCGTGTCCCAGTACTTCTGGCGCTCGGCGGGCTTGTCTTTCACGCTGGCGAACGCCTGGATGTCGTCGCCCGCGCAGAACGCGCCGCCGGCGCCGGTCAGCACGATCGCCCGTACGGTGGGGTCCGCGTTCAATGAATGGAATGCATCGCCCAGGTCGCGCCACGCGGCCATGTCCAGCGCGTTCCGCTTGTGCGGGCGGTTGATGGTGACGACCGCGACGCCTTCGCCGTGGCGCTCGACGAGGATGCTCGATTTGCCGGCCATGCTGCTCGCCTTCAGGCGGTTTCGCGCGGCGCCAGCTTCACCTTGCTGCCGCGCTTGCGGTAGAACTCTTCCATCATGCGCGCGGGCTCGCCCGAGGCATAAGATTCACGCTGGATGCGGATGCCTGCGTCGATGGCGTCACGGAAAGCGGGCTCCGTCATTTCGCACAGGCGCTGCTTGGTCAGGCGCATGGCGATGGGTGGCTTGGCGGCCAGCGCGGTCGCGACTTCGATGGCCTTCGCCATGACTTCACTGGCGGGCACCACATGGTGGAACATGCCGATGCGATAGGCCTCGTCGGCATCCATCATGCGGCCCGTCAGCACCAATTCGGTGGTGCGCGACATGCCCAGCATGCTGTTCATCAGCCACGGGCCTGTGACGCTGGCAATGCCTTGGTTGATCTCGGGCTGGCCGACCTTCACGCCCGGGTGCGCGACGCGAACGTCGCCGAGCATCGCCACCTGGAAGGCCGAGCCGCCGGTGACGCCGTTGAGCGCCATCACCGTCGGCTTGGCGAGCGAGCGCAGCACGCCGTAGTACCGTTCCCACTCGCGCATCCATGCTTCGGCGCGATCGGCGTCGAAGCCGTGCGCCTCCTCCAGGTCCTGCCCGGCGCAGAAAGCGCGGTCACCCGCGCCCGTCATGATGATCGAGCCGATGCCTTCGTCGGCGTCGTAGGCGAGCAGTGCCTGCACGATCTCCTCGCGCATCTGCGCGTTCCATGCATTGAGCTTTTCGGGGCGATTCAGACGGATGATGCCCACGCGCCCCTGGCGCTCGAGCAGGATGAACTGGGGCATTCGAATCTCCTATCGGAATGCGCTAGTGCATGTCTTATGGAAACAATATCGGGAAGCTCCCCTCGGGTCAAGCCGGAAGAACGCCATTGACGGGCCGCCCAAACTCAAAATATAGTCTATTGCATTGTGATAGAGCATCCCTCCGTGGTCGACATCCAGCTGCCTGCCGAAGCCACCATCCGCGACGTGCTCGAGCGCCGCGCGGCTGAATCGCCGGGCGACATCTACTGCACCTCCGCCGGGCGCGAATACACCATCGGCGAGATCGACGCTTTGGTCAACCGCGTGGCGAATGGCCTGCTCGCGCTCGGCCTCCAGCCTGGCGACCGCGTCGCGCTGATGCTCCCCAGCCATCCCGACCACATCGTCGCGATCCTCGCCCTGTGCAAAGCCGGCTTGGTGCGCGTGCCGGTGAACAGCCACCTCATCGGTGCGGCCCTCGAATACCCGTTCGAGAGGTTCGAGCCGCATGCGGTGATTGCCGACTCGCAATACGCAGCGCAGCTGGAACCCATCCTCGCAAGGCAGCACGCGATGAAAGTCGTGTGGCGCGGCAAGGATGAGTGGCAGCAAATCCTGCAAGGAGGCGATGCGTCACCTCCGCCGGTGACAGTGCAGCCCGACGATATCCTTGCACTCACCCCCAGCTCCGGCACGACCGGCGCGCCCAAGGGCGTGGTGAAGTCGGACCGCACGATCCGTGCAGGTGCGGTCGCCGTGCTGCGCCTCTCGCAAGCCACCGCCGGATCCGTCTTCCTGTTCTGGGAAGCGCTCCATCACGGCGCGGGAGTGACCGTGTCGATCGCGGCACTGCTCGAGAAGATCAAGCTCGTGATGATCGACCGCTTCAGCGCGTCCTCCTTCTGGGACCAGGTGCGCAGCAACGGCGTCACGCACATCCACTACCTCGGCGGTGTATTGCCTATCCTGCTCAAGCAGCCGCCAAACGAGCGTGACCGCGACAATGGCGTGAAGATCGCGTGGGGCGGCGGCTGCCCACCCGACGTGTGGCAACCGTTCTCCGAGCGTTTCGGCGTGCAGATGCGCGAAGGCTACGGCCTGTCGGAGATGACCACTTTCGTCACGGCGAACGTCGACGGTCCCACCGGGTCCATCGGCCTGCCGCTTTCCTACTTCGACATCCGCCTCGTGGACGACGAAGGACGCGACGTCCCAGCAGGTACCGCGGGCGAGATCCGCATCCGCAACCGCGTGCCGGGCCTGCACTTCCTCGGCTACTTCCGTGACGCGAAGGCCAGCGAAGACTCGATGCGCGACGGCTGGTTCTGCACCGGCGATCTCGCGAAGCGCGACGAAGCGGGCTACCTCTACTACAGCGGCCGCAAGAAGGAGTCGCTGCGCCGCCGCGGCATCAACATCTCCGCCTGGGAAGTGGAGCGCGTCATCGCGTGCCATGCTAACGTTGAAGAATGTGCGCTCGTCGCCGTCCCCAGCGAACTGGGTGACGACGAGCTAAAGATCTTCATCCGCCTGAAGCCGGGCGTGTCACTGCAGGCGGAAGACCTCGTGGCATGGTGCCGCGACAAGCTGCCGCACTTCCAGGTGCCGCGCTACGTGGCCTTCATCGACGAATTCCCCAAGACGCCGACGCTTCGCATCCGCAAGATGGAGCTGTCGCGCGCGACCGAGGGCGTGTGGGATGCCGAGAAGGCCACGCACGTCGCCTGACCCTGACCCCAGCACCGAGACGTTGACCGTGAACCTCCGCCGCAAATTCCTCGCCACTGCCATCGGCGCCGCTTTAGCGCTCGCCGCCGCCGCACCCGCTTCCGCCGCTCCCTTCAGCCAGACCCCGGTGAAGGTGATCGTCGGCTTCGCCGCCGGCGGTGCCGTCGATGCCGTCGCGCGCGTCCTCTCCGCGCGCCTCTCCGAGAAGCTCGAGTCGACCGTGATCGTCGACAACAAGCCCGGTTTCTCCGGCAACCTCGGCGCACAGGCCGTTGCGAAGGCCGCGCCCGATGGCACGACGCTTCTGATGGCGCCGGTCACCAGCTACGCCGTCACGGAAGCGATGATGGGCAAGGCCACCGGTTTCTCCATCGAAGGCGACCTCACGCCGGTCGGGTTGGCCGGCGAAGTGCCGCTGCGGCTCGTCGTGCATCCTTCGGTGACGGCGAACACCGTGGCCGAATTCCTCGCGCTCGCCAAGTCCGACCCCAAGAAGGTGACGTTCGCGTCCTCGGGCAACGGCTCGACCGAGCACGTGGCCGCCGGACTGTTCCAGCAACACACCGGCGCGTAGCTCACGCACATCCCGTACAAAGGCAGCGCTCCGGCCATCAACGACCTGATGGGCGCGCAGGTGCATTCGATGTTCGCGACGATCCCGAACGTGATCGGCAACATCAAGGCGGGGCGGCTGAAGGCGCTCGCGATCATGACCCCCAGCCGCCATCCGGGCCTGCCCCAGGTGCCCACGACCGCCGAAGGCGGTCTCGCCGCGGTGTCGAGGTCTCTTCCGTCTACGTGCTAGTGGCGCCCGCCGCCACGCCGCCTGCCGTGCTGCAGCGCCCGACCGCGGAACTTTCCGCCGTGCTCAAGGAGCCCGCGACCATCGAGAAGATCTCGGCGCTCGGCATCACGCCCGGCCAGTCGACGCTGGCGGAAGCGAAGGCACGCACGCATGCGCAGGTGGTACGCTGGCCCGATGTGGTGAAGGCGGGGAATATCAAGGCCGAGTAAACCTCGGTCTCCGCGCGAGTGTGGTCGAAGCGCGCAGCCGCGCACCGCGCATGAAGAAAGGCCGTCCGCAAGGACGGCCTTTTCGCTTGCGCAGCCGCGTTCAGGTCAGTATCCATTCCTTGAACCGCTTGTCCACCGAGATGAAGTGTTCGCCCCAGTACTCATCGTTGAGCAGGATGTTCTGCGGCTTGCTCATGTCCGGCATCCACTTGCGCGCGTCCGCGTCCAGCTGCTTCTCGACGCCCTTCACAGCCGGGATGCCGGTGATCTTCGGCAGCAGCAGCTGCTGCTTCGGGCGCGAGATGAATTCGAGGAACTTCATGGACTCGGCCTTCTTCGTCGTGCCCCTCACGATCGGGAAGTAGTTGACCCCCGCGATCATCTGCTCGAAGGACACGTCGATCGGGATGCCGGACTCCTTGGCAGCCTTCACGCGGCTCGTATAGGTATAGCTGTAGTCAACTTCGTTCGTCTGGATCAGGCTGATGCCCTGCGCGGTCTCGGCGAACCACTTCTTGACGTGCGGCTTGATCTTGTCGAGCGAGCGGAAGGCGCGCTCGATGTCGAGCGGGTACAGCTTGGCGGGATCGACGCCGTCGGCGAGCAAGGCGATCTCGAGCGTTTCGCTGGCGCGGCTGCGGAAGGCGCGGCGGCCCGGGAACTCCTTCACGTCCCACAGCTCCTTGAAGTTCTTCGCGGCGTTCTTCGTGCGAGTCGGGTCGTGCGCAATGCCGCCGACGAAGATGTAGATGGGCGTCAGCTTGTTGCCGGCCGGCCACTTGATGTAGTTGCCGGGGTCGATGACCTTCGTGTCGACCGGCTCCCACAGGTCCTGTTTCAGGCCCGCCATCGCGAGCGAGCCCGGCGCGTCGAAGATGTCCCACACGACGTTCTTGCTGTCGACCTGCGCCTTCACGCGTGCTAGGTCGGGGCCGCTCACGTACTCCACGCCGATGCCCGTTTCGGCGGTGAAGGGCTTGATCCAGAACTCCTTCACGAAGTCGCCGTAGGTGCCGCCCCAGCTGACGAAGGAAATGGTCTGCGCAGCCTGCGCCAGGCGGGGGGCGATGAAGGGTGCCCCGACCGCGATTGCGGCACCGACCTTGGCCGCGCCCGTCAAGAATGATCTGCGTTCCATGAGAGAAAAGCTCCGGTTGGTGGTGGGGAGAGACGTTGTCAGCGCCAGCGCTGCTCCTGTGCGTCATAGACGCCCGCGAGCGGGTCGCTCACGGCCGTGAGTTCCCGCTTCAGCACCTTGTGGCTGGTGCTGGTTCGCGGAAGTTGCGCAACGTATGCGATGTAGCGCGGCACCTTGAACACGGCAAGGCGCTCTCGCGCATGGGTGAGGATGCGTTCGACGGGCAGGTCCGAAGGCTGCTTGCCGGCCTTCAGCTCGATGCACACCTTCACTTCCTCGCCACGCATCGCGTCGGGCACGGGCACGGCGGCCACGTCCTCGACGGGTGAAAGTCCTCGAATGACGGATTCGACCTCGCGCGCGGAGATGTTCTCGCTCGAGCGGCGGATCACTTCCTTCTTGCGGCCGACGAACCAGTGGAAGCCCGCTTCGTCACGCACGAGGACGTCGCCCGTCTTGAACCACTTGCCTTCGAAGCATTCGGCGGTCGCCTCGGGCTTGTTCCAGTAGCCTTGGAGCGTCCACGGGCCCCGCACCCATGCTTCGCCAGGCTCGCCCGGCGGCACATCGCGGCCGTCATCGTCGACCAGCCTCACCTCGCGGAACAGCGTGGGGATGCCGATGGTGCCGGTGTCCGCCATTTCGGGAATATCCGGCGGCAGCTGGGTGGCCCAACCCACTTCGACCATCGCATAACCGTCCTGGCCCGGCACATCGCCGAAGCGTTCGCGGAAGGCGCGGATGCGCTCGGGGCTCCAGCTGCCGTAGTGGCCCACCTGCTTGAGGCTGGCGACGGCGTCGGCATCGGCAGGCTGCGTGGTGATGAGTTCGGGCATGCCGCACCAGTCGATGCGCAACTTGCGGATCCAGTCGAGGAAACGCGTCGAGCTCATCCCCGGCGAGAGGAAGAAGGTCGCGCCATTGCGCAGCGACTTGCTGAAGATGCGCGGACCGTCGGTGTAGAAGAAGGGGCAGGCGCACAGCACGCGCTGGTGGCCGAAGTCCCAGTGCGTGGACTGGAGCGAGAGCAGGCTCCAGTAGCCGTGCGTGAGCATGCAGCCCTTCGGGAATCCCGTGGTGCCCGACGTATAGGCGATGTTCAGCAGGTCGTCCAGGCCGACGTCGGCGACCACCGGATCCTCGCTCGCGGCTTGCGCAAGCTCCACGAATTCGTCGACGGGCACCGGCCTGTTGTTGTCCAGCGCGGCCGGCCACGTGCCGATCGCGGACTCGTCCACGATCATTGCCTTTGCCTGCGTGTCGGTCACGACGTATTCGATTTCGCGCGCCGTGTATCGGATGTTGATCGATACCATCACCGCACCGAGCTTCGCGCAGGCACACCAGAGCACGGGGAATTCGATGCGGTTGGGCAGCATCACGCCCAGGCGGTCGCCCTTGGCGATGCCGATTTGCTGGAGTGCGTGGGCGTATCGGTTCGCAAGCGCGTCGAGCTGCGCATACGTCAGCCGCTCGTCACGGTCGAACACGTCGATGGCCACGACGGACGCGTGCGTGCGGGCGCGCTGCGCGACGAGCTGCGCCATGGTGACGGGCTGGTAAGCCGCTTCGATCTCGGCCAAGCGGGCCCTGGCCCGGGCCAAGCGGTCCTCGAGCAACGCGGCGGAGTGGGGTACTTCTGAAATCATGTCGTGCTCTTAAGTGGCGCGCGCCGGCTTGACGCCCGCCTTCTCGGCGTCCCAGGCCTGCGCCACGTTCGGCCTGATCTCGCGCTTCACGATGCGCTGAGTCGGGCCGCGCGGGAAATCGGCGACGAATTGCCAGTAGCGCGGCACCTGGTAATACGCGAGCCGCTCAGCGCTGAACCGAAGCAGGGAAAGCGCATCTCCGCTCCCGCCTTCGCGCATCTTCACGATGGCCATGACTTCCTGCTCGCCAAGCTCCGAGTCCACGCCGATTACCGCGGACTCCTCGACGCCTGGCGCGGCGTTGATGACCCGCTCGACCTCCCACGCGGAAATGTTCTCGCCGCGACGGCGCAGCGCGTCTTTCTTGCGGCCCTTGAAGTAGTAGTAACCCTTGTCGTCGACCATCGCCAGGTCGCCCGTGTAGACGCAGCCGTCCCGCAGGACTACCTTCGTTTTTTCAGGCTCGCCCCAGTACTCGGTCATTGCCATGGCCGGAAGCCGGGGTTTCAGGACAAGTTCGCCGACCTCGCCGGGGCCGGCGCGCTGCCCTTGCTCATCCGCAATCCAGCTTTGGTACTCCTCAATCGGCTTGCCCATGGAACCGATGACGCCATCGAGGTTCAGGTGCGTGAACATGCCGCCTTCGGTGAGACCGTAGCCCTCGCGCACCTGCAGGCCGAAGCGCTCCTCGAATTGTCGCCACCCATCCGTGGGGCACGCCGCGCCCCAGGCGATGGAAACCTTGTTGTTCCGCTCACCGTCGCCTCGTGGCTGGGCGAGGAGGATGTTCACGAGGCCGCCGAGGTAATGCAGCTTGGTCGCTCCCGATTCCGCGACCTGGTCCCACAAGCGCGACGCGCTGAAGCGCTCCACCATGTGCAGCTTCAGGCCCTTCTGCAACGCGAGCGCCATCACGATCCACGCGGAGCCGTGATAAAGCGGTTCCCAGAAGTGGAAGACGTCGTCACGCCGGGCATCGGAGATGATGCCCGTGGTCTTGGCACCGACCCACCACGAAAGCTCCGAGCCGACGGCACCCTTCGGTGCGCCGGTGGTGCCCGAGGTGTACATGATGGTGATCGCGTCTTCCGGCCTGCGGATCACGGAACTGGCGACCGGCCGGCTAGCGCGTAACACGCCGTCGAGATGCAACTCGCCGGCACCATCGACGCCATCCTCGAACCACACGACCATGGGTGCAGGCGTCACCGACCCGCACGCCACGCGGATCGCATCGGCGTAATCGCGGCTCGCGATCATCAGGCGCGGCTTCGCACTCGAAAGCTGCAGCTCGAGCCCCGCGGACTTCAGGTGGATGCTGAAGGGCACGAACACCGCGCCGACCCATGCGATGGCCAGGCACAGCTCGAGGTGCTCCACGGATTGGGGCAGCATGAGGCCGATCCGGTCGCCCGGCTGCACGCCCGCCTGGACCAGCGCGCCCGCGAGTTCCTGCACGCGGCCGTGCGCCTGCGCGTAAGTCGTCTCTACTCCCCGGAAGGAGCAGAACACGCGCTCGCCGCTGTCTCGCGCGCGCGCCTCCAGGAGTTCGGAGAGGAGTTGCATGTGATCGAAATTGTGGTGGTCGCGCTACCGCGCGGCCAATACCGTTTTGCGGGAGATCGATTCCAGTTCGGAATGGCCGTTTCGCGGCGTCAGGCGGCAGCAGCCGCGGCCTCGGCCAGCTGCGCCTTGTCGGCGCGTTGCTGGCTGCGCTGCTTGAGGAAATACGTGAGCAGGCAGACCGCCACGGACAGCACCGTAAGCACAGTCGCGACGGCCGCCAGCACCGGCGAGACTTCCCATTTGATGCTGGAATACATCTTCACCGGCAGAGTCATCGTGTTGGGGCCCGTGATGAACCAGGCGATCACCACTTCGTCGAACGACATCAGGAAAGCGAAGAGTCCCGCCGAGACGATGGAGGGCACGAGCTGCGGCAGCACCACCTGCGTGAATACCCGGAACTGCGAAGCGCCCATGATGACCGACACCTTCTCCAGCCGCTCGTCGAGGTTCTCGACCCCGGCAGAGATCGTGAGGATGATGAAAGGCGTCACGTACATCGCGTGAGCGATGACTACGCCGATCGCCGTGCTGGTAAGCGACAGTTTGAGATAGTAGAGGTACAGGCCAAGCGAAATCACCACCACGGGGACCAGCAGCGGGCTCAGCACCAGCATCACGAGCAGCCGCTTTCCGGGGAAGTTCGTCCGCGTGAGCGCGTAGCCGCCGGGAATGCCCACCAGCATGGCGAGCGCCGACGACAACAGCGCATACAGCGCGCTGCGGCCTGTGACCTTCACCCAGTCGTCGGACCCGAAGTAGTCGCGGTACAGGTCGAGCGAGAGCGTCGTGGGCGGGAAAGCCATCTCGACACGGTTGCCGAAGGAGATCGGCACGATGATGAAGCTCGGAAACAGCAGGTACAGGTACATCAGCGTGGCCAGGCCGACGACGATCCATCCCTGGGTGAAGCTTCGCCTGGAAGTCGGATCTGTCACGGATGCTCCTTACATCAACGCGCTGTCGCGGCGGACGCGGCCCAGCACCCACAACAGGAGCGAGCTCACCGCGAACAGGATCACCGCGATGGCGGAGGCCGACGCCCAATCGAGCGCCTCGCGTGTGTAGAAGTCGATGAGGTTGGCGACCATCATGTCCTGCCGTCCGCCCAGGAGCGCCGGCGTGACGAACGATCCCATCGCCAGCACGAAGGCCATGATGCTGCCGGCCAGCAGGCCGGGCAGGCTCAGCGGAAAGGTGATCTGCCAGAAGATGCGCAGCTCCGACGCGCCCATCACGGCCGCCGTCCTTCGCAGGTTGGCGTCCTGCGCCAGCAGGTTCGCCAGCAACGGAAAGACGATGAAGGGAATCTGGAAGCTGCTCATACCCACCAGCACTCCCACGCGGTTGAACATCATCGGCATCTTGGGCAGGCCTACCGCCATGAAGGCCTGGTTGACTAGTCCGCTGTCGCCTAGCACGACGATGTACGCATAGCTCTTGACGAGGATGCTGGTCCAGAACGGCAGCAGGACGAAGATGAGGAAGATGGGCCGCCACTTTTCCGACAGTCGCGACAGGTGCAGCGCGATGGGGTACGCCAGCACAATGCTGAGCAGCGTCGACGTCAGCGATATCTCCAGCGTGGTCAGCGACGACTTTTGGAACAGGCGGCTCTTGAACAGGTCGGCATACGCGTCTAGCGACAGCTGCGTCTCCCCCAGGCTGCGATACAGCGTGAAGAGCAGCGGGATCATGAGCGCGAAACCCAGCAACACCGTGACCGGCGCCATGTAGGCCATCATCTCGCGCCGGTTCATCCGGATGGCCATGCGCCTTCCTCAGTCGCGCGAAGCGAGCGAGATCGCATCGGAGGGCGCCCACTCCACCCACACGCGGCTGCCCGGCTCGAAGATGCGCGTGCCGGAGCTGCTGTTCTGCAGGCCCATGATGGTCTGGCTGCCGGACTTCACCGTGTAGCGGATCGCGTGGCCGACGAATGCGCAGTCCTGCACCACGCCTTCCATGCCCAGTCCGCCCGCGTGCCCGAAGTCCGACAGCTTCACGGATTCGGGGCGCACCATCACCTTGAAGCCGCCGCTGGCCGGCGCACCGGGGCGCATCGTGCAAGGCACCACCGATCCGCTTGCCGTACGCACGCGCGCGAAGTCGCCGGAGGCGTTCTCCACCGTGCCGGGAATGATGTTCGACTCGCCAAGGAATTCCGCGACGAACTCGTTGGTGGGCCGGAAGTACAGGTCGTTGGGTGTCCCCACCTGCTCGATGCGCGCGTGGTTCATCACGCAGATGCGATCCGACAGCACCAGCGCTTCATCCTGGTCGTGCGTCACGTAAAGCACGGTCACGCCGAGGTCCTGGTGGATCTTCTTGAGCTCGAACTGCAGCTGGTGGCGCAGCTTCTTGTCCAGCGCGCCGAGCGGCTCGTCCATCAGGATCAGCTTCGGCTTGTAGACGAGGCAGCGCGCGATCGACACTCGCTGCTGCTGGCCGCCCGAAAGTTCCTTGGGCTTGCGTTTGGCGAAGTCCTTGAGCTGCACCAGCTCCAGGATCGCCATCACGTCGCGTTCGATGTCCGCCTTCGACGCCTTGCGGATGCGCAGCGGGAACGCCACGTTGTCGAAGACGGTCATGTGGGGCAGGAGCGCGTAGTTCTGGAACACCATGCCGAGGTTGCGGTCGCGCGGCGGTACGTGGGTGACGTCGCGCCCGTCGATCAGCACGGAACCGCTCGTCGGCGTGACCATGCCCGAGACGATGTTGAGCAGCGTGGTCTTGCCGGAGCCGCTGGGACCCAGCAGCGTGAAGAACTCGCCCTGCAGGATCTCGAGGTCGATTTTCTCGAGAGCCAGCGCGTGTCCGTACGTCTTGCGCAATTCGCGGAACTCGACGGCCGCCTTCGCGGCAGCCTTGCCGCCGGAGGCGGATCCACCGCTGCCGGAGCCGGCGTCTCCTGACGATCGGTAGAGGGCAGGCCTCAATTCGATTCTCCGCATAGTCGGTTTCGCGGATTCTGGCGAGGGAACGGAACGCGGGCCAATACCGTTTCCGGACGCATCGATTCCAGGGGGAATCATTGGCCGCAGCGGCCTGCCTAGAATGGCCGAAAATGGATGTCCGGCACCTGCGCTACTTCGTCGCCGTGGCCGAGGCGCTGAGCTTCGCCAAGGCCGCGCGCGACCTGCATATGAGCCAGCCGCCCTTGTCGAAGCGGATCGCTGAAATGGAGGAGGTGCTGGGCGCTCGGCTTTTCGACCGGTCCAGCAAGAAAGTTGCCCTGACGGCTGCCGGCGAAGCGCTGCTCCCGCCGGCCCGCGCGGCGGTGAAGGACTTCGACTCGGCCGTGCGCGTGGCGCGCGCGCTCTCGCCTGCGACGTCACGGTCCCTGCGCATCGCGATGCCCCTCGAGACTTCGCGCACCGTGCTGCTGGACGTCGTGAGCCGCCTCCACCAAGTCAACCTGGAAGCGAACATGTCGGAAATGGGCACGCCGGAGCAGGAGCGGCTGCTCGCCGCCGGCGAGATCGATGTCGCGCTCCTGCGCTATCCCTTCGACACACACGGACTCAAGGTGTCCCCGCCGCTAGGACTGCCGCTGGGCGTGCTGATGCCTGCGTCGCATCCCCTCGCCGGCCGTGACGTGCTGCACCTGACCGACCTGCAGCCCTTCCCGCTCGTCATGTTCCACAGGCACGTGCACCCGCTGCTGCACGATGAACTGCTCGCGCTTTGCGGCGCGCATGGCTACGTGCCGCCGCGCATCCTGTACGGCCTGAAGCTCACGACCAACTTGCTGATCAACGAACAGGCGGTCACGTTCGTGCGCAAGGCGCTCCTGAAGCGCCGCGGCGAAGGCGGGACCGGCGAGTTGCTGTGGAAGCCGCTGGCAGGGTCGCCGCTCGTGTGGTGGAGTTCAGCCGTGTGCCGGACGCAAGACTGGGGGCAGCCGACCCGTCTCGCGCTGGACGCGATCTCCGAGTCGCTGCAGCAGCATGAGGGTTGGGTGCCCATGCCACGCCCTGCGGGCAAGCCCGCGCGCACCGCCGCGGGTGGGCGCAAACGCAAGGACGCGGAGTAGGCCGGCATGGACATCCGGCACATGCGGTATTTCGTTGCCGTGGCTCGCACACTGAGCTTCGCCAAGGCGGCGCGCGAGCTGAACATGTGCCAGCCGCCGCTGTCCAAGCGCATCCTCGACCTGGAGGAAGAAGTCGGCGTCCGGCTTTTCGACCGATCGTCGAAGCAGGTCACGCTCACCGCCGCGGGCCAGGCCCTGCTGCCGCAGGCGCGGGCGGCGGTGGAGTCGTTCGACGCGTCGATGCGCATTGCCCGCGCGATCTCGCCCGCGCAGTTGAAGCGGCTTCGCATCGCCCTGCCCGCCGACACGTCGCGCGCGGTACTGCTCGACATTGTCAACCGCCTCAATGCCGACAATGTGGAGGTGAACCTCGCCGTCGTCAGCACGGCGCAGCAGACGCGGCTGCTGGCGGAGAACGAACTCGACATCGGCGTGCTGCGCCACCCGTTCGCGACGGACGGGCTGCGTGTGTCGCCGCCGATGGCGCAGACCCTGGGCGTCCTGATGCGCAGAAACCACCCGCTGGCCGCAAAGAAGCGCCTCGCGCTTTCGGACCTTTCGCCTCACGCGCTCGTGATCTTCCAGCGCCACTTGGCGCCCGGCTTTTACGACGAGGTGCTGGAGATGTGCCGCGCGGACGGCTACGTGCCCCCGAAGATCCTGCACGGCGTGAGGATGAGCGTGGCCCTCGTGATGAACCCCGACGCGGTCACCTTCACGCCCGAGTGGGTGCTGAGCCGCGCCGACCCGCACGGCACCAGCGAACTGACGTGGAAGGCTCTCGAGGGCGAGCCGCTGCAGCAGTGGACTTCGGCGGTCTGCCGCTCCCACCAGTGGGACCCGCTCACCCGCCACGGCATGAACACGGTCGTAAATGCACTGGCGCAGCAGGACAAGTGGGAGCCGCGCGAAAGGCCCGCGCCGAAACGCGCGGCTACGAGGAAAGCGACCCTGCGCGGGTGATCAGCGCGAGGCTTCCCGCCGCGCGAGCCAGAGAGTAGCGGTGACAATGATCGCCCCGCCGGCGAGTGTCGTCGCATACACGGGATCGTCGAAGAACATCCATCCGAGCAGGCAGGCCCAGAGCAGGTTTACGTAGGTGATGGGTTGCGATGCGGAGATGTCCGCTGCGGCAAACGCCTTGGCCATGCCGATCTGCCCCGCGATGTTGAAGCCAGCGGCGAGAGTTGCGGCGATCCATACTTCCACGGGCGCGGGCTTCCAGTGCACGATGGCCATCGGCACGCTGCAGACGAACACCACGATGCATTGCCACAGCACGATCGTGGTCGGCGAGTCGCGGTGCGTGAGGTGCTTCGTCATCAGGTACCCCACCGAAATGATCAGCGTCGCGAGCACCATCAGTAGCGAATACGCGCTGCCGGACGCGTCGCCCAGCCGCGGCGTCATGACGAGCAGCACGCCGCCCAGGCCGGCCAATGCGGCCAGCCCGCGTTCCCACCGCCACCGCTCACCCAGCACCAGCGACGCGCCCACCATCACGAAAATGGGTGCCGTGAAACCGATGGCCGTCACTTCCGCCAGCGTGATCTGCGCGAGCGCGATCAGGAAGAGCGTGGTGCCAATCCAGTGCAGTGCGCCGCGCGCGGCAACACCGGCGACATTGCGGGGCCGGCAGCCGGCGAAGCCTCGATGCAGCATGAAAGGCAGGAACATGAGGAAAGTGGCGAAGTACTGCATCGCCAGCGTCTGGTAGGCGCTTTGCCGCGACGCCATGCCGCGCAGCACCGCATTGCACAGTGCAAAGACGAAGCCAGATGCCGCCATCCAGGCCACGGCCTTGGAGGCGGGAGCGCCGAGGCGGCGGCGCACGGTCAGCCGAGCACCTCGCGAGTGTGTGCGCCCAAGGGTGGGACACGCGCGATCTCGTTCGAAGGAGTTGCCGAGAAGCGCGGTGCGGGAGCGGTTTGCAGCACGCCGTCCACCTCCTGGTAGATGCCGCGGGCCACGTTGTGCGGATGGACTGCCGCTTGCGCCGGCGCCAGGATCGGCGAGAAGCACGCGTCGGTGCCTTCGAGGAGTTCACACCACTGGGCGCGCGTGCGCTTCACGAACACGGCTTCGAGTTCGGCCGCCTGCTGCTGCCACAGGGCGCGGTTCTTCTGCGCGTCGACGAAGCGCTGCGGGTCGGCGATGCCGATGCGAGTGAGGAGTTCGGCATAGAACCTGGGCTCGTCGGGCTCGATGCGGATCCACGCTCCGTCGGCGCAGCGATAGGAACGGATCCACGGCCTGCGGTAGCCATCGGGTCGGCGCACTTCGTACTCGCCACCGGTGTTTGGAATGAGCGAGAGCGTGAGGTTCTGGAGATTCGCGGCGCCATCGACGGCCGCTGCATCCACGACCTGCCCGCGGCCATCGGTTTGCGCGCGCAATGCCGCGGCCAGGACACCGAGCGCGAGGTAGAGGGCGCCGCCGCACACGTCGCCCAGCAGTCCTTTCGGCGCCGAAGGCAGCGCGCCGGCGGGCGACGAGAGCCAGAGCGCGCCCGACACCGCAGCAACGTCGCCATCGCAGGCCGGTGCCCGCGCGAGCGGCCCATCCTGTCCCCAGCCCGTCACGCGCCCGTACACGAGCGACGGCCTGCGCGAAAGACATGCCTCAGGCCCGATGCCGAGCTGCTCCATGTCGCCCGGGCGCATCCCTTCGATCAGCACATCACAGCGATCGACCAGGGACAGCACTTGCTTCACTGCGCCGGGCGCGTGCAGGTCCAGCATCACTGAGCGCTTGCCGCGGTGGTGGATTTTCCGCGGACGAGGAAGGCCGGCTGCGTTCGATGGCGGCTCGATGACGATCACATCGGCGCCGAGATCGGCGAGGAGCATGCCGCAGAAGCTCACCGACACGCTGGGGGACGGCGCGATCTCGAGCACCTGGACTCCGGCGAGGACGCCTGCACCCGGCATCAGGCGCCTCGCCTTCCGAGCATCTCCATGATTTCTTTCGTGTGCTGCCCCCGAGCCGGCACGCGGGCCGTGGGAGCAGACGGCGTCGACAGGAACCGTGGCGCCGCCCTGACCTGCAGGACGCCGTCGATGCTGGCGTACAGCTCGCGCGCCACGTTGTGGGGATGCCGTGCAGCTTCCGGGAGACTGAGCACGGCCTCGGCGCGTGGCGCGGACATCCGCGTGTCCGCACCGGAGAGCAGGTGGTTCATCAGGTGCGCGGAGCCATCGACCATCGCCGCATCGACGACCTGGCCGACACCTTCCCTGCGTGCGCGCAGCACTGCTGCGAGGATCCCGATCGCGCAGTAGAGCGCGCCGCCCGCGACGTCGCCCATCAAACCGGGAGGCGGTTCCGGCCGCAGCCCTTCGGCCACGCACATCGAAAGGGCGCCCGAGATCGCGATGTAGTTGCCATCGTGGCCCGCGGTGCGCTTCAGCGGCCCGTCCTGGCCCCAGCCCGTCATTCGCGCATAGACGAGGGAGGGCTTGCGGGCGAAGCACACGTCGGGACCGAGCCCGAGCCGCTCCATCACGCCCGGCCGCATCCCTTCGATCAGGACGTTCGCATCATCCACGAGCTCCAGCACGATGTCGCAGCTGCCGGGATGCTTGAGGTCGAGCACGACCGAGCGCTTGCCGCGGTTGTAGATTTCCGTGGGGCGTGGCATGCCGGCGTCGTCGGCCGGCCGCTCCACCGTGATGACGTCGGCGCCGAGGTCCGCCAGCATGGCCGCGCATAGCGGTGCCGGGCCGAGCGCGGACACCTCGACGATCTTCACGCCATCCAGTACACCCATCGAGCGTCGCCCTAGCGAGGACGGATGGTCCAGTGCTTGCCGGAATCGTCGACGCTCACCGTCGAATCCATCATCAGGCCGGCCGACCGCCATGCATCCCCGAGGACCTTCGCGAAGCGCGCCTTGTCCTGATCCGACTGCGGGTCGCCCACGAATTCGGCGAGTCCCTTCTCCACCTTCAGCTCCCATCCGCCGGCCGCCGGCTTCAGTTCCGCCGGAACGCCTGCGACGGAGTGGAACAGCTGCACGTACTTCGCGAGTTCCGCGGTCGGGTCCATGCCATCTCCGCCGACGGCCGCGTGGAAGCGCGGCACCCACGTATGGAGCATGAACTGGATGCCGCGGCGGGCGATGGCGTCGCCCTTGTCGTCTGCGCCCAGCGCGGACTGCAGGCGATCGGCGAACCAGGTCACGGCGTACTTGCGTAAGGCCTTGGCGCGGCGCTCGGGGGGCCATGCCTTCGGGTCCAGCGCGTCGTCGGTGCCGAGGATTTTCAGGCCGGGCGGCGGTTGCTCACCCCGCTTGTCGGCCACGAGTTCGTGGTCGGCGAGTTCACGTCCCGTGTCCTCAAAGTAGCCGCCCATGAAGGGGTCGCCTTCGCTGATGTGGTGCGTGGCGACGAAGCGCAGGCGCCTGTTGCCCAAGTAGCGGCCGTTGTTGCCGTGCCAGCCGCGGTACTCGTCAAGCGGCAGTTCCGGGTGGGTCGCCAGCGGGAGGAAGCCGGCGCCGGGATTGTCGGCCGTGTACGGGAAGTACATCAGCCACACCTTCTTGTCGCTTTCGATCGCGTAGCCGGTGCGCAGGCCGCCGATGCCGTTCGAGATGCAGTGGTACATCGCCGCCGCGGCCGCATGCGATTCGAGGCGGTCGAGCCCGAGCTTGCGGATGCCCGGTATGAAGAAGTGCTTCTGGTGGGCGCTGAGCATCTGGCCGTAGATGCGGTACGTGGTTTCGTGGCCCAGGTCGCGCAGCATGGCCATCGCGATGGCGAAGTACATGCCGAGGTACAGCTGCGACGCGAAGCTGGATGACTCGTCGAGCGTCCAGTCGTCCGCGCGCCGGTCGAGCGCGGGCAGGAGGGGAATCTGGGCAAACTTGGGGGAGGTCATGGCGCTGAATTCTGGAAGCGGCCGCGCGGCCGCGCCAATACCGTTTTCGCACCGACCGATTCCGCGGTGGAATCGAACGCGCGACTACCATTAGCGGGCTGGTATCGATGCGTTGAAAAAGGTATTGGCGCGCGCGTCGCGCCCCCTCCGACAATCCATCGATGCAAACCATTCCCCAACTCCTGGTCGCACGCGCGCGCGACAGCGGTGATCGCACTTTCTGCACTTTCAAGGGCAAGAACACCACGTTTGCCGCGCTCACTTCCGGTGTCACCGAAATGGCCGGCGCGCTAGCTGCTGCTGGAGCGACGCCGGGCAACCGCGTCGCCCTCATGCTCCCTCCTTCCATCGAGCACATGCAGCTCTACCTCGCATGTTCGTGGCTGGGCGTCACCGCGGTGCCGTTCAGCATCCACCTCAAGGCGGCCGGACTCGAGCTGCAACTGGCCAGCTGCCGACCCGCCGTGATGGTGGCGAGCCGATCGCACGAAGCGGCCATCACCGCCGCTCTTGCGCAGCTGCAGCAGCCGCTGCGCATCGTGTGGTTCGAAGACGGTCCCGCGACCGCGGGCGGGATGACCCTCGACGCGCTGCTGGGCAAGAGCCGCGCCATCGCCCTTCCCGTCGAGCGCAGCCTCGACGACTCGCTGGCCATCATGTACACATCCGGCACCACGGGCGCGCCCAAGGGCGTCGTGCAGTCGGAGCGCTGGTTCTGGGTGGGGGCGAAGAACGCGGGCGTGCTGTCGGAAGCGAACGCGAACGACACGTTCTTCATGTGGGAGCCCTTCTATCACATCGCCGCATGGATGACGGTGATGATGGCGCTGCAGCACGGCCTGTCGGTCTACATGGTCGACCGGTTCAGTGCCTCGCGGCTGTGGGACCAGATCGGCGAAGCCGGCGCGACCAAGTTCCACTACCTCGGGGGCATCGTGAACATCATGCTCGCGCAGCCGGTGACCGCAGCCGAGAAGGACAACACCGTGAAGATCGCCTGGGGAGCGGCCTGCCCCACCGACAGCTGGCGGCGCTTCGAAGAGCGGTTCGGTGTAATCGTGCGCGAGGGGTATGGCATCAGCGAAGGCCAGAACTTCACGCACCTGAACATGGAGGGCGTGGTGGGCTCCATCGGCAAGCCCGTCGACGAGTTCGAGAGCTGGCTCGCTGACGCCCAGGGCAAACGCGTGCCGCTCGGCGCCGTAGGCGAAATCGTCCTGCGACCCAAGGTTGCGGGCGTCGTCATGACCGAGTACTTCGGCGAGCCCGAGAAAACGCGCGACGTGCTGCGCGCCGACGGCAACGTCTACACGGGCGACACCGCGACGCAGGACGCCGACGGCAACTTCTACTTCAAGGGCCGCAAGAAGGATGCGCTCAGGCGCCGCGGCGAGAACGTGTCGGCCTGGGAAGTGGAGCGCGTGCTGAACGCGCATCCGAGCGTCGAGGAATCCGCCGTGCTCGGCGTGCCCTCAGAGCTCGGCGAGCAGGACATCCTAGCCGTGGTGAAGTTGAAGGAAGGCGTGGAGGGCGACCCGATGGAGCTGGTGAAGTTCGCGGGCGACAAGCTCACCTACTACCAGGTGCCCCGTTACATCCAGTACGTGGAAGACTTCCCGCGCGGCCCCACGCAGCGCATCAAGAAGAACGACATCGCGGTCGACTTGAAGGATGCCTGGGACAGCGAGAAGGCCGGCTACAAGTCGACCCGGAACACCTGAGTCAGAAGAGGCGCTTCGTGGAATCCGCGAAGCGCCAGGTTTCCATGCGCGCGCCGCCTTGTTTGTCCACGGCTCTCTTGATGCTTACGAAAGGCGTGAGCACCCGCAGGATGCCGGTGAAGAGGCCGAAGTAGGCTTCGAAGAGTTCCTCGGGCGCATCGGCTTCCAGCGGCGAGAACCCGGTGCGCGTGAGGACGTGCTCGTTGCCGGTCTTGGCGAGCTCCGCGCCGTCCCCCAGCGTCTTCAGCATCAGCGCGAACATCGAAGCCATGGCCGCCGAGTCGCGCCCCTGCACTGCCATCCTGTCGGCGATCTCACGCGCGTACTGGGTGCCCATGCCCAGCATCGCCTGCTTGATGAGGAACGTGCCGTAGGGCAGCCCGTACATGTCTATGAGCACCTGCGCCGGCACCGCCGTGTAGCTTTGCGCGTAACGGCGGCGCGCCTTCAGCAGCCGCGCCTGCGGCCACTGCACCGGATCGAGTCTGGGCGCAGCCGACGGGTCGAAGTGCGGCGCCGAAGCTACCGGCTCGAACCGGAAAGCCTCGTCGTAGGAAATGTCGTGGTCGTGCTCGATGAAATAGCCCTCGTCGTACGGCTCACCGTATTGGTAGAGCTTCGTGCAGACATAGGCGAGCCGCGGGCAGCCGAGCCAGGTGCCGTTGTTCTTGTGCCAGGCCTGGAAGGACGCCATCTGCACGGACGCGGGGCACGCGAGCAGCCCCGAGCCCGGATAGGCCCACGCGGGCGCGAGGTAGCGGATCCACACCTTGCGCTCGGACTCCTCCACATACTCCATCGGCACGTCGCCGATCAGGTCGTTGCCCATGTAGTGGTACTTCGCTGCGGCGATCGCCGGCGGGTCGTTTCGTATGCCCAGCTTGTCCATCCCGCCCAGGAAGTGCTTGCGACCATGACCGTTCATGAAGTTGTACTTCAGCTTCGTGATGCCCTCGTGGCCCTTCTCGCGCAGGGTCACCATCTGCAGGGCGGCATAGGCGCGCGACCACACGTAGGTGGAGAACTTGACGTCGTCGAAGCTGGGCGTGCCGGTGTTCGTCATCTCAGACCTTCTCGAGCTTGTTCGCGAAAGCAGAAATGCGCTGTGCCATGTCGCCCTGCGTCAGCGCGGCGATCTGGGCCTTCTCCGCGAAATCGAAAGCCGCCGCCAGGTCGCGCAGTTCCGACTGGTGCAGCCAGGCCTTCGTCTGCTTCATGGCCTCGAACGACCGGCCACCCATCTCGCGCGCGAGGGCGATGGCTTCCTTGCGCACTTCACCGGCCGGGACCATGCGGCTGATGAGGCCGTGACGCTGCAACTCGGCGGAGTCCATCATGCGGCCGCTCAATGCCAGTTCGCCTGCGAGCGTCGAGCCCAGCCGGCGCATCATCAAGGTCGTGCCCGTCACGCTGGGAATACCAGAGATCACTTCGGTCTGCCCCATGACCACGCCGTCGTGCGCCACGCGGAAGTCGGCCATGAGCGCGACCTGGAAACCCGAGCCCGCAGCGAGGCCGTTGAGGGCCGCCACGAAGGGCTTCTCGAGGTTGAGGATCTGGCTGTAGAACTTGCGCCAGGCCTTCATGCTCTCCTTCACGTCCTTCTCGGGCGAGTCAAAGCCGGACAGTTCCTTCAGGTCTGCGCCCGCGCAGAAGGAACGCTCGCCCGTGCCGGTGAGCACGACGGCACGCACTTCGGGGTCACCGTTCGCGGCCTCCAGCAGGTCGCCGACGCGATTGCGCATGGCGTCGGTCCACGCGTTGAGCCGCTCGGGTTTCACGAGCGTGATCACGAGCACGTCGCCGTCGCGCTCGATGCGCACGCCGGAGTTGTCAGTCGGGTATTTCATCGTGAAGGCATTCTGGGAGTTGCCGGCCGAGCGCGCCAATACCGTTTGCGGACTTATCGATTCCGCCGTGGAATGACTTGCCGCGCGATGCGAGTCAGCGCCAGCGCTGCTCTTCGGCGTCGTACACGCCCGCCAGAGGGTCTGGGATCTCCACCAGTTCGCGCTTGGTGATCTTGTTGCTTGTCGCGGTGCGTGGCAGCTGGTCGATGAAGGCGATGTAGCGCGGCACCTTGAAGACCGCGAGGCGTTCCCGGGCGTGGCCGAGGATGCGGTCGACCGGAACGTCGGAGCGCTGCATGCCCTCCATCACCTGCACGAAGAGCTTGACTTCTTCGCCGCGTCGCGCGTCGGGCACGGGAACCACGGCAACATCGGCAATCCCCGGCAGCTCGCGCATGACCGCTTCCACTTCACGCGAAGCGATGTTCTCGCCGCTGCGGCGGATCATGTCCTTGGTGCGGCCGACGAGCCAGTAGAAGCCGAGCGCGTTGCGCCGCATCAGATCGCCCGTCCTGAACCAGCCGTCCCTGAATTGCTCCGCATTCACTTCGGGCCGGTTCCAGTAGCCGAGCATTACTGCGCGCCCGTGCTTTACCCACAGCTCGCCGACCTCGCCATCGCGCGTGGGGCTGCCGTCTTCATTGCGCAGTTCCAGTTCGCGGAACGGCGCGCGCATGCCCAGCGAGCCGGCTTGCGCCATCTCTTCGACTTCGATCGGGTACTGCGTGCCGGCGCCGATCTCGGTCATCCCGTAGTAGCCGTTGCTGCGTCCGCCGAAACGGTCGCGAAAGAGCTGCATCGCGCCCGCGCTCCAGCTGCCGAACTGGTGGACCTGCTTCAGGCACACCGACGCTCCATCGGCAGAAGCCGGCTCGCGTACGATGAGCTCGGGCAACTGCACCCACTCGATGCGGTACGTCTTCAGCCAGTCGGCAAAGCGCGAAAGGCTGAGCTGGTTCGGCATGTACAGCGTGCCGCCTTGCCAATAGGCCTTGAGCAGCAGGTGCGAGCCATCGACGTAGTAGAAAGGCGACCAGCACATGTAGCGCTCGTAACGCTCGAAGTCGCGGCAAGCCGAGGCGTAGGACGTGACGTTCCAGTAGTCGTGCGTCAGCATGCAGCCCTTGGGAAAACCCGTGGTTCCCGACGTGTATTGGATGGTGAGGAGGTCTCCGGGTGAGACCTCCTCCTGCAACGGAGCTTCAGCTGCGCCCTGGAGCAGATGGGTCAGCGATGTGGCCCTGCTGTCCGGCGATTCGCCGACGACGACCACTCGTTCCATGGCCAGCGCGGCGGGCCACGGGTCCATGGCCGAGAAGCTCGGCCATGCCGACTCGTCGATCATCGCGAACTTCGCCTGCGTGTCGGACAGCACGTACTCGACCTCGCGCGGCGTGTAGCGCATGTTGATCGGCACGATCACGGCCCCGAGCTTCGCCAGCGCGAACCAGGCGATCGGAAACTCGATCCGGTTGGGCAGCATCAGGCCGACCCGGTCGCCCTTGCGGACACCGAAGGCCTTCAGCGCTTTCGCATAGCGGTCGCAGACCTGCGCCATCTCCGCGTACGTCGCGCGCTCATGGCGCTCGAAGAAGTCGAGGGCGACCTTACCTGCATGGTGCCTCGCGCCCCGCTCGACGAGCTGGCCCACGGTCATGGGCGGGCAGGCAGCCTCCTGCGCTTCGAGTCGTCGCACTGCTTCGGCGACGCGTTGTTCGATGGAAATCATCCGCCGATTGTTGGAAAAGCCGCCAGCAGCGGCCAATACCGTTTTCGTTCGGATCGATTCCGCTCGGGAATCGTCAGGGGAAAGCGAGGCCTCCATTGATGCTGATGACGGCGCCCGAGATCTGGTCGGAGTCCGGACTCGCGAGGAACACCGCCGTCTTCGCGATGTCCGCAGGGACGGTGAGGCGGAAGGGTGTCTTCGCCTCGATCTTGCGGTAGGCCTTGGTCAGCGGATTGTCCAGGCCCTGTTTCATGATCTCTTCGTAGCCAGGCGTTTCGGCAGTGAGCGTGATGGGCAGCGTGTTGATCCGGATGCCGTGCCGGGCGAGCTCCTTGCCCGCGGCGCGCGTGAAGTACATGAGGCCCGCGGCGGCGGCACCGGACACCGACAGGCCAGGCGTGGGCGTGCGGCCGGCATCGGTCGTGATGAAGATCACCTTGCCGTAGTGTTGTGCGATCATGGGATCGAGAGCGGCATGCAGGCAGTTCATGCGGGAGAGCAGCTGGGCGTCGATCTTGCGCTGGTAGAGCGCCGGATCGAGGGCTTCGAACAGGCCCGAGTCGCCGGCGGGAGGGGATCCACTGGCGGCGAGGATGTCGAGCCTGCCGTAGCGCTCCACCACCTTTGCGACGGCGGCCTTCAGGCTCGCGTGATCCATCATGTCCGCCGGAGCCCACATGGCTTCGAGGCCGCGCTCGCGGAGCTGCCCGACGACTTCGGGCTCCTGCGGCCGCGGTCGGCTGCAGATCGCGGTGCGCGCGCCTTCCTCGGCGAACGTGATGGCGATGTCGCGGCCGATGGCTTCGCTGGCGCCCACCACCAGCGCAACTTTTCCCTCGAGCTTCATGTTGTGTTCTTCGCGCAATAGCGCGTCAGCGGTTCGCGATAGCCGCGGCCGTGGTGATCAAGAGGTCGGCGATGCGCGGCTCGTCCTCGGGTTTCCAGCGGTGCTTGGCCACGGCCACGTTGATCGCCCCGAAAATGGTGCCGCGGGAATCGCGCACGGCCGTGGACGTTGAGATGGCGCCGAGAATGTATTCCCCTTCGGTGTGCGCGTAGCCAGTCGCGCGGACTTTCGCGAGGCGCTCGCGGATCGCCTTGGGGTCGGTGATCGTGTACGGCGTGTGCTTCACGAGCTCGGTCGCGGCGAGGATGGCCTCGACTCTCTCCTCGGGCAGCCACGCCAACATGGCAAGACCGGGGGCGGTGCAGAAGGCGGGTTGCCGGGCGCCGACCATTGTCGTGACGTTCAGCATGTGCTGGCTGAGAATGCGGTGCACGTACACGATGTCGCTGCCGTGCAGGACCGTGATGTTGGTCGTTTCGCCGGTCTGCACGCTCAGCTGCTGCAGGTAGGGCGCGGCCCGCTGCATCAGCTCGTTGGCGTTCAGGTAGTGGTACGAAAGCTCGAACACCTGTGGCGACAGGGAGTAGCTCTTCGTCTCCTCGTCCTTTTCGAGGTAGCCGAGTTCGGTCAGCGTGTAGGTGAAGCGCTGCGCCGTGCTCAAGTCCATTTCCGCTTCGGACGCGATCTGCGAAAGGGTCAGGCGCGGGCGGGCCGATCCGAAGGCCTTCAGGACGGCGAAGCCCTTCTCGACCGAATTCACGAACAGTGTAGAACGTGCTCGACGCTGAGGCCGTGCCGTCTTCTTAGCGCCGACCGCCGGTGTGTGAACGGTCCGCGTGCGACGAGTTGCCATCCCTTGCTCTCAGCTATCGAAGTGCGACATGGTGCTATTGTGTGGCAGTAGTCTAACATCGAGAAAGTGAGTGCCCAATCAGGTCCATTCTCGCAGCGGCTCGACGGATGACACGGAGCGGCGGCCTCTTCGGTCTTACGAGCGGCGCCATCGCGCATGATGCAAATCGCTGCAAGGAGCGATCAACTCAAGAGCAGATTCACCTCCCGTCGTAGCCGCTGCCGCGTACTGCGGATCAGAAGGCAGCAAGACGTGCGCACTAAGTAGGCGCGGCACAGTAGCTGGCGTGCAGCGCCACTGACGTAGCCCAGCGTGGAGTGAGGTGTCCACGAAAGCGGGTCAACTTCAACTTCAAACCCGGCGCTCAGTCTGCTAGCGCTCGAGGCTACGCAGCGAGCACCGCAGCTTGCCGCAACACTACTTGCAGAGTTGGCGCCCGAGCATGAGCGAGGTCTTGGTCAATGGCAGAGCCAAGCGCTCACGCTACGGGAACTCTTGTGCGGGTGCGCAAGCGGCGTCGCTGCAATGGCCGAAGTGCTCGAGGGACTTCACGTCGACGAAGGTGCCATGCACGCGAATCTAGAGCGCACCCGTGGGTTGGTCTTTTCGGAGGCGGTGTCCGCTTGCTTAACGCGCACCTTCGGCAAGTCGCGTGCGCACGCTCTCACCGAGGAGATGTGTGAAGTCGTGGCGCGCGAGGGCCGTCATCTTTGCGCCTTCGTGTTCGAGAACGAGCAAGTTGGAAGCGTCGTGTCTGAGCACGAGCTGATGCAGTTGTTTGACTACAAAGCGCAGTTCGGCGATGCGCCTGCGGCGATCGAACGCGTGTTGAGCAACTGGGGTGCACTGCGGCATCAGTGACGACGGTGAACCCGTCTGGCGTCCCATCTGCCTTTCTCGTGCCCCTGGGTCCGAAGGTCAAGCCACTTCTTTGGACCAACGGCACCTGTGCCCTACTGTGCCATCCGATGACAGCCAACGTCACGTCGCTGATCCGCTCGACCATCGCATCTGCGGTAGGTCGATCAGGCGATCAGGTTCCTTTAAGTCGGTTCTACATCGAGGCGGGCCTCTGCAATGCGGCGAGCCCAGCCATCGAGGTAGTCTCCAGCGTTCGCATCCGCTCGCGGCTGCATGCGTGACGTGGTAACCAGCGCAATGCCGCCCAGTGGCGCCATCGAGTGCGTCCCGCACCGCTGCGCCTCCTGTTCGATCCAGTCCGCCACCGCCTGCCACCCTGCCCTCAGCTGCGCATCGCTCTTGGCCACGTAGTGCCCGAGCGTCACATCGGCCGTGACCGCGTGGTTCATCATGCGCTTGAGCACCGCGGCCGACACCAGCCCTTCGGCGACGCTCGCAAACGTCGCCCTCAGGCCGTGCCCCTGCACGTGGGTCTGCGCCGCGCGGTTGATCGCCCGCAGCGTCTTGCGTGCATCGACCACCGGGAACAGCGCCTCCTCGGGCTCTTTACCTCTGCAGTGCTCGCGCACGATCTGCAGCGCCTGCGTGGACAACAAGAGGCGGTGGTCCGACCGGTTCTTGGTGTCCTTGAGCACGACCCGGGCGCCGGCGAGGTCGACGTCGCCGACCTTAAGCGGCGCATAGCCCAGCTTCTTGTGACCGTGGATCTCGACACCTCGGCATCCGGTGAGCAGCTGGAAGCGGTAGTAGTCGGCAGCGACTCTGGACGGTGCCTGGCCAGCCGCGTTCCACCACGCCCCCAGCCGTTCCGCGGGAATCGGGCTGGGATCGCCCCCTGCGTTGGCGAGCACGATGCGCTGGCGCCCGGCGGTGTCCTTGCTGAGCGGGTTGCCGGCGATGACCGCGCCGTGCCAGCGCAGCACGGCGCGGAGCACCTGCATCGCGTAGGTGGCACGCCGTGGGGACTTCCTGGCGCAGCGCTCGTAGGTCTGGCGGATGGTCTGGGCGGTGATGTCCGACAGGCGCAGTGCGGCCAGCGGCACCAGTTCGCCGTCGGCGAAGCGCTGGCCGTCGCGTCCGATCCGTCCGGGGGTGATCATGCCCAGGTAGTCGGCTCGGGTGCGGGCCTTGAGGGCCAGGCCGTCCTTGGAGCGACGCTTGCGCTCGGCGTATTCGCGCAAGGCCTCGGCGAAGGTGAGTGTCGGGGTCTCGACGGCGAGCTTCTCCTTCAAGGCTGCCCGCAGGCGGGCGGCCTCCTGCTCGGGCCAGTCGATGCCGTTGCGCGCCAGCGCGCGGATGCGGGCGGCCTCTGCCTTGGCGTCGGCCAGTTTGATCTGGCCGGGACCCTCGCCGTAGTCGTGCGGCAGGCTGTACTGGCGCTCGTCCCTGGAGCCCTTGACGGTGTAGCGTACCAGCAGGGTGCGGCGGCCGTCAGGGGCCACGCGCAGTTGCAGGCCACGGTCGATGCTGACCTTGAAGGCGCGCTCTCTGGGCTTGATCGCTTCTATTGAGCGCACGGACAGCGTGGCCATCGACTTCCTCCGTCACGCGCGGGTTCGGTCAGATCGTAGACATCCGTTGTCCGTAGGTCGCGCCCAATTCGCCCGAGAATCAGTCAAGCTGAACGCGGGAGACTTCGAGTACACAAGACGGTGCGAATCGATCAACCCACGTTGTGCCCATGTGCCCAATCTTCGTGTCCGACGGGTGTCCGAAAAATCATGAGCACTCATGGTACGAACTGGGACGACCTGGGACAAACTTTTGCGCTAAGCGCTTGATTCAACGGCGTGTTCGGAGTCCCACAACGTCCCACTGAGTCTCAAGTTTGCGCACTGTTAATCCGTAGGTCCCTGGTTCGAGCCCAGGTCGGGGAGCCAAGAACCACGAGAGCCAGCAGGTGAGCGCCTGCTGGCTTTTTCGTTTTCTGAGGTGGGCTGGTGCCAGTCTGGTGCCAGTTTTGGCCGACACCGGTGCGCTCGGTGCCGTCAGCTCGCGTTGAGGTGTCGCTCGGCTGCATCGAGGGTGTCGAGCACGGCGTCGAAGCCAGGTGGGGCCGACATGAACATCGCCCGCATCTGCGCGTAGTCGCGCACGAGTGCCGCACGCCTCGCAGGCGGTGCCAGCAACCGAAAGGCGCCGGGCTTCGCGATGTCGTAGCGCGCCCACTGTCGAGCGAACACGCGACTTTTCCACGCGACGACTCGCTCGCACAGGGCGTGATCGCTCAGCATCGCGGAGGCTTCAGCGTGCAGCAGCAGCCGCGCCATGTCGGCGTAGTGGCGCGCGTAGCGGTCTGGCGTCGGCTGGTCTTCAGGCCGGTGATGCTCCGCATGCAGGATCGTCGCCTTCTCCCAGAAGGCGCGCGCAAGCTCGAGCGCAGTGACGTTGCACTGCCAGTCGCCGAAGGCGGCGGGGAAGTCGTCCACCACCCACGCGCGCACCTCATGTGTCTCGGTCGGTCGCTGGTCGGTCAGCGACCCAAGTTCGAGCTTACTTCGCGCGTCAGGTAGTCGAAGCCACCGGCCTCGCTCGTCGGATACTCGAAGTGCACGACGGGGGATCGCGCGGCCGGATCGTCTTCGTAGCGTAGTCAGGGCTTGCGGCCCTTGCGCCAACCGAGGTGGTCCGTGATCGCCACTTCCGGGCGAGGCATCAGCAGCGCACGGCCGCGCTCACCACACGCCGCCTGCATTTGGGCCAGGAGCGCGTCGCGCTTCGTGCGGCTGGCCGTCGCCTCGAACGCCGTCTCGTCGGCGCCGATGAACGCCGGTACCATCGACAGGTCGATGTCCTCCGAGAAGCGGTCGATCACGCCGTAAACCTTCGACAACGAGGTGCCGCCCTTGAACACCAAGTGACGCGCCAACTCGGGATCGGCGAACAAGAGGCCGAGAAGCCAGCAGACCCAGAAGTCCTTTTCGACCATCACGCTCGACGCCGCCATGCGCGCTGCGGTCTGCGCGAAGGCCAGTGAGCGGCGCTCGGCCGGCAGCGCGACGAACGAGGCTGCGAGCTTGACCATGCGTCAGTCGGCCGCCAGTGCGCGCAGCGTCGGCTGGAGCCACCCGGGAGCGAGCGTCAGGTCGTCGAGCAACACACGCCTCTGCGCGGCCGGGATCGTGCGACGCAACTTGCTCATCCGCTGCGGTGTCAGGTGTTCAGCGCCAAGGCTGCGCAGCGCCTGAATCACGAGCCCGCTCGTGCGCCCGGCAGCGGCCATCTGCCGCGGCGTGGTTCGCTTCAGGACAATCTGCATGGGGCCAGCCTTCACCGTGCGGCTCGTGCCGTCGGTGAGGAACTCGACGCGCGCCGGCACCTGGTCGGACAGTCCGAGTAGGTTCGCCGCATAGGCGCCGGTCGGTTGAAGCCGCAGCTTGTCCTTGCCGGTGAGCGCGGCAACGATCGCATCGACGGAAGGCCACAACGTGCCGAGCAGCGGGTCCTGTCGCGGCTTGTCGTACAGGCCTCGCGAGAGGCGGCGCAGGTCGCCGCGGGCGACGAGCCGCTGCAATGCCTTGTCGATTGCCGCGCGGCTGCCGATGCTTGCGAACAAGGCAGGAGTGAAGACCGTGCCCGGCTTCGCGCGTCGAACCCGCCGTGCAATGTCGGCTTCGATACCCGGCTCGTCGGGAGAGCACGATGCCCTCGATCGGCTTGGTGATGCGGCTTCAAGAGGCTTCTTCATGTCCGAAAAATGGCACGTTTTTCGGACTGCATCGAGCGCTGCCACACCGAACCAAAGAGGGCGACGCGCGATTGCAACCACGCGTCACAGAAGCATGTCGCCTAGCGAGATCGCCTGGTACCACGCGCTCCACCCTGGGTCATCACGAAGATGTGCACCTTGGTGCGCACCCCGCCCAGAGCCACGCTGATCTGGCCCCAATCGCACTGTGCCTGCTCACCCGGACCCCGGTCTCGTGCGGCATTGCGTCAGCGAGTACGCCGCCGCGGCCAGGCGCAGCGGCACCACCGCGCGGCGCACGATCACGTAGCTGCCGGTGAAGCCACGCTGCGCGCGCAGTTCCTGCCACAGGATGCGCGCCGAGTGGTTGACCTCGGGGGCACGCTGGTCCAGCCAGTCGCGGTGCGGGTCGAGCAGGCTGCTGGCAGTGTCACGCCGGTAGGGCTGCCAGGACAGCTGCCGCAGACAGCTGCGCACCGTCTTGCGGTCGAGCTCCAGATCCCGGGCGATGGCCGAGATGCTGTGGCCTTGCGAGCGGCGCTCGTGCGCCGCCTCCCATTGTTGTTGACCCAGCACCGGCGCCTCCGTGTCCTGCAGGAACACGGGCACCGTCGCGGCCGTGCTGCCCAGGGCCCTCGGGCCCTGGGCAGCACAACCATCGCCGGCTTCCTCGATCGGTCGCACTTCCTCTTCCATCGTCGCCTCCTTGGCGTTGATGGGTGGGGAAAATTCGACGACCACATCTGGGGATTATTGGAAGACCACTGACACGAAAGCGAAGCGGGAGTGCCGCGGAAGTGCCGGCGCCGGTGCAGACCACGGAACGTGCGTCCGCCGAGGTCGATGCGCAAGCACGCCTGATCGTGTCCGGGGAGCTTGGGCATTCGCGCAAGCAGATCGCGAGCGTGTACTTGAGCGTCGCGGGCCTTCGCGAAGCAGCCGGACGACACGCCGCGCTGACTTGCGTCCACGGATGGTCAGTGCTCGGACGCGGTGAGCTTCACGCTGGCTCGCACCTCATCCCAGGGCGCCGACAGCCGTCGGCCGTCGCGCTCCAGAAGCCCGGCAAGTTCGAGCGCAGACACGTCCTGGTGCACGTTCTTGTAGTCCCGGCCCAGCGCTGCCGCCAGCTCGCGGGTGCTTGCGGCACCGTGCTGCCGGACATGCCTCAGCAGCTCGAGCCTTCGCGGCGACAGAGCCGCCAGCATCGTCTCCAGGTCCAGGAAGGTGATGTGCGACTCGCGCACGCGCTGCCCGCGTTCGGCACGATGCCAGGCGCTGACGAAGCGCTCGCCCATGTCCTTGAGGCTGCCGATGTGCACGTTGACCTTGCCGCTCATGCTTCGCTCCTTGCCTGATCCACGTCGCCGAGGAAATCCTCGACCAGCTTCTCCACGCTGACGAACCGATACCGCGTCTGCCTGCCCTTGAAGTGTCGGTGATCGCCCTTGCCGCGCTCGTTGTCGTAGGCCACGATCCGCTCCCCGGGTTTGCCGTAGAAGAGCCGGTACTTCAGGCTATGCGTGCTCGGTGGCAGAGGCTCCGGCAGTTCCCAGATGACCATCTCGACAATCGAGCCATCGGGGAACACCGCCTTGTCCTTGAAGATTCGCGTGGCCTTCACCGGCTTCGCTGGATGCGGTCGACTATGGTCAATTGCACCATCAACGGCCTTATGGTGTCAAGCACCATCGACCTCGGATCTTGACGCTGTGAACGGGCTCCCGAAGGGAGGCTTCAGCGCTATGACGGATTTGTGCCGTGAGATATTGAGAAGGCATCCTTGGTTCCGCCTGACCTCGGCTCTCATGAAGATCGGCGGCGTGAGCCGGTCCTGCCGCTTATGCTCCGTTGCGAGCTGCCACGCTCGCCGGGGAAGTTGGCAATGGAGCCGGCGGGTACGCTCCGATCAACCCTGCGCCTGCTGCCCAACCAGCCCGAGCAGTCGCGACGCACCGCATGGCCTACACACCGCTGGACCGCCCCGAGCACATTCCCGTCGTCTTCGTCGAGGCGTGGCACCAGCGCGACGCCGACGGCATCGCCGCGCTGTTCGACGCCGACGCCGAGTTCGTCAACGTCACCGGCCTGTGGTGGCACGACCGCGAGGCCATCCGGCGCGCGCACGCCTACGGCCTGGCACACATCTTCGACCAATCAACGCTGCGGCTGGGCACCGTGCGCGTGAAGCAGCTGGGCGACGACGTCGCCGTCGTGCACGCGCGCATGACACTGTCCGGACAGACGGCGGCCGGCGGCGTCGCGGCGCCCGGCACGCGCACGACCGTCTTCTCGTTCGTCGTCCATCGCACGCCCGACGGCTGGCGCTGCGCCTCGGCGCACAACACCGACGTCGCCCCCGGGATGGAGACGAACATCGTCGACGCCGACGGCAGCCTGCGCGCGGTGGACTATCGCAAGGGCGGGTGAGATCCGCCGCGCCCGCGGCGGGTCCAGGCATCGAGGGCCCGGGCTACCCGTAGACCAGCGCACCGGCCATCACCGCGCCGTTCACCGCGATCCAGCCGATGCACGGCAGGTAGATGTTCCTGTCGCGCTTCTTCAGTCCGTACCAGAACCACAGCAGCGCCGACAACAGGTACGCACCCCAGGACAGCACCGACACCCCGGCGGCCTGGTGGCCAACCCAGATCGTCAGGATCTGCGGCACGGTCATCAGCAGCGTGAACAGCGACATGCCGCCCAGCAGGCGCCGCAGCGTCGCTTCCGAGACGAGGCTTGACGCCGCTGCGGAGTTGCAATCCGGGCCCATGGTGTCTCCTTTCCCGAAGCACCCTAACGCGGGCCGCGCCGCTTCAGAAAATCGCCCACCCGATCGCGAACGTCACCGGCGGCCAGCGCTTCGGCGGCCAGCTCCGGCTCGCACATGGTGACGTCGCCGAACCGCGCCGCCGCCGCCGCGTTGGCCACTTGCTTGGAGGTGCGCAGCGCGGGCCAGCTGCGCTGGCGCAGCGTGTCGATCATGCGCTCGATGGTGGGGCGCACCTGATCGGCCGGCACGACCCGATCGGCCGCGCCGACCTCGAGACACCGGCTCGCCGGCCAGTCTTCGGCGAACAGGATCATCTCCTTCGCGCGGGCGAGGCCGATCGTGTTGACCAGGCTGGGCGTCAGGCCGTAGGTGAGGAACATCCCGAGCTTGGTTTCCGGCAGGCTGAAGACGGCGCTCTCGGCCATCACCCGAAAGTCGCAGGTCATCGCGATGCCCAGGCCGGCCCCGTAGGCCGAGCCGCGCACCGCGGCAAAGGAGATCTGATCGATGCTGGACAGCTTGGCCACCATGTCCTGCGCCGCGCGCTGATTGGCGCGCAGCCGGGCGCGGGCGTGCGCCGGGTCGGACAGTGTTTGGTGCGCTTCGCGCAGGTGCGCGCCGGCCGAGAACACCGGGCCGTCATGATCGAGGATCAGGAAGTGAACATCGTCGCGCTGGTGCAGCCAGCGCGCGAGCGCTGCCAGCTCGTCGAGCAGCTGCGCGCCCACGGCGTTTAGCCGGTCTGGGCGGCATAAGGTGGCCACCACCGTGTCTGCGTCGACTTCGATGCGGATGGATTCGAACTCGGGTGTGCTCATGATTCGTGCGGCGTTCGAAAATGGATGGAGGCTTGGCGATCCGCCGCCGGCACGGCTGCCGAACTGCCCGCGGCAACCCACCGGAGGTGACGTGGGTCGGCATCACGCTCTTCGGTCGCAAACCCATTCTTGCGACAGGGGCCCGAGAGTCGCCCATGGGGGATTCCCTCGGGTCGCTGGGTGCGCGCGAAGATCCTCGAGCTGAGAAACTGCGGCCCATCTCGCTCGAGCGATCGCAGAGGCGCGAACGACGCATGAGCAACGAGAGCGCTGACGCGATTGCTGCCTACGGCACTCCCAAAGCCGCTGCCCGCCAGGGGCGCCTGGGCTACCTGCCGATCGCGCTGTTCGGCTCGGTCCTGGGTCTGGTGGGGCTGTCGTCGGCCTGGCATCACGCCAGCCAGGTTTTCGCGGTGCCAGACTGGATCTCACAGGCAATCGGTCTTCTGGCGGTGCTGGCGTTCGTTGCCGTCGCCGTAGGCTATGCCGTCAAGATCATCACCGCCGCCGAGGCCGCCAGGGCCGAGTACCTGCATCCGGTGGCCGGCAATCTGTTCGGCACCTTCTTCATCAGCCTGCTGCTGTTGCCGATCCCGCTGGCGCCCTACAGCGTGACGCTGGCGCGCGCGCTGTGGCTCGCCGGCACCGTCGGCATGGTCGTGTTCGCCTGGCTCATCATGTCGCGCTGGCTCGGTCAGCGCCAGCAGGCGGCGCATGCCACACCCGCCTGGATCGTCCCGGTGGTCGGGTTGATCGACATCCCGCAGGCGCGCACCGCCCGCCTGCGCCCGCACCTGCATCATGCAGCTGGTTTCGAAGAAGTACATCGCAACGAACGCCTCGGCCACCGTGCGGCCGACTGCCAGCAGCCCGTGGTTGCGCAGCATCAGGAGTCGCCTCGCGCCCAGATCGCGCACGAGACGAGGCTTCTCGCCGGCGTTCAGCGCCACGCCTTCGTAGTCATGGTACGCCAGCGAGGGCAGGACGAACATCGAATGCTGCGACAGCGGCAGCAACCCCGCCTCCTGGGCCGACACCACCACGCCGTTCAGGCAGGCCGGCCACTGGATCGCGCAACTGCTCGAAGCCCGCAACGGCACGCGACGACGCGCCTGCGGACCGCCCTGAGGGCTTCGCCGGCGCACCTGCGTGTCGATCCGCACGGAGCCCCCGGGAACCGAGCTGACCGAACTCACAGGCGACAGAGTGTTGCGCGGCATCCTGCAACCCTCGTCGTTCATCGCTCCGATCATCGGCACCGACGTCGCCACGGCCGTGGCGGCGCAACTGGCGCTCGCAGCCACCGGCGGTCGGGAGTCGCCGCTGGCGCACGCGGCCTGACCGCGCAGCGGCGTCGAATGCCGCGTGCTCAGGGTTCGATGCGCGTTTGCGACTGCTCGCGCAGGTACTGCGGCAGGTAGTACAGCGAGGCCAGCGCCTTGCCGGTGCTGCCCGAGCCCTTCCAGCCGCCGAACGGCTGGTAGCCCGGCCACGCGCCGGTGGTCGCGCCGAGCGCGCGGTTCGCGTACGTGACGCCGGCCTCGATGTGGTCGAAGAACCAGGGCACTTCGTCTTCGCCACCGTAGAACCCCGCGGTGAGGCCGAAAGCGCTGTCGTTGGCGCACCGCATCGCCTGCTCGGCGTCCGGCACGCGCGCGAGCATCGCGATCGGCGCGAACATCTCCTCGCGCCACAGCGGGTGATCGAGTGGCGCCTCGGCGAGCACCGGGTCGCAGTAGTAGCCGCGGCCGAACACCGCTTCGTCGAGCGGCCGGGCGCCGGCCAGGATGCTCGCGCCTTCGCGCAGACGCGCCACGCTGCGCCGGTAGCGCTCGTGGCCGGCCGCGTTGGCGACCGGGCCGATCCACGTGCTCTCGAGCTGCGGAATGCCCAGCACGATGCGCGACATCTCGGCCTCGATGGCCTCGATCAGACGCGGCGCGACGCGTTCGACCACGTAGATGCGCGACAGCGCCGAGCACTTCTGCCCGCACATGCCGTAGGCCGAGCGCACGATGCCCTGCGCCGCCACCTGCAGATCGGCGCGCTCGGTCACGATGACGGCGTTCTTGCCGCCCATCTCGGCGATGCACGGGCGCGGCACGTCGCGCGCGGCCTGCGCGCGCAGGATCTGCATGCCCGCAGCGTGCGAGCCGGTGAAGGTCACGCCGTCGATGCCGGTGTGGTTCACCAGCGCCTGACCCACCGCCGCATCGCCGACCACGAAGTTGAACACGCCGGCCGGCAGGCCGGCATCGTGCAGGCACTGGTCGAGCAGCAGCGCCGACCACGGCGTGTCGAGCGCGCACTTGAGCACCACCGTGTTGCCGGCGATCAGCGCGGCAGCGGCCGGCCCACCCGCGAGCGCGAACGGATAGTTGAACGGCGAGACCACCGCCCACACGCCGTACGGCTTGAGCACACTGCGGTTGCGGCTCTTCAGCGCGGGCACCGGATCGTCGGGCAGGTTGCGCACGTAGCCATCGTGCTGCTCCATCTGCGTGGCGTAGATATCGATGAACGCGCTCACCTCGGCCACTTCGCCGAGCGCCTCCATGCGGTTCTTACCGACTTCGAGCGACAGCGCGGCGGCGATGTCGACCAGCCGCTCGTCGACCAGCCGCGCCGCGCGGCGCAGCAGCGCCACGCGCTGCCGCCACGGCGTGGCGCGCCACGGCGCGAACGCCGCGCGCGCGGCGCCGACCGCATGCTCGACATCGGCCACCGTGGCGACGCCGAACTCGCCGAGCACGCGATCGAGCTGCGCCGGGTCGCGCGTCACGTGCTTGAGCGCGCCGCGGACCAGCTCGCCGCCGATGCGAAAGCCGTGCCTGCGCCCGAGCTGGTCGAGCGTGCGCTGCAGCGCCGCATCGAATCGCTCGTGCAGCTCGCGCGGCGGCGCGAACATGGTCGAATAGGTCAGCTTGTACGGGTTCACTGCTCGGGCTCCAAGAGGTTCGTCGCGCCGGCACGGCCGCCGCGCCGGCAGCCCGACCGCGGGCGCAGCGCCCGCAGATTGGCATCATTTCCGGTGTTCGCCAAGCGGGAAGATCGTGCCGCTGCAGCAGCGCGCGGCCGATCGGCGAACGCGACTGCGCCAACTCCGAACCGGCGGTGCGCCAACCGCTGCCGGCAGCGCACGGCGCGCGAGCCGAGCGGAGCGAACGCCGCGCGCATCGTCCGTGGCCGCCCGCAGGGGCCGCGACTCACTCCAGGCGCAGCGCCTCGGCCAGGCCCGCGGCCACCACTGCGATGCGCCGCAGGTGGCGCGCCTCCGGGTGCGCCAGCAACCACAGGTCGGTCTCGCACTCTTGCAGCGGCTCGGTCAGCGCGGCCACCTCGGAGTAGGCGGCGGCCAGGAACAACGGCACGATCCCGACCGCCAGGCCCGCCGCCACCGCTTCCATCACCGCCAGGATGCTGTGCACCGCGAAGCGCGGGGTCACCTTGGGCAGATGCTTGCGACGCCAATGCACCGACGGGTGGTCGGGCAGCGCGTCGTCGGGCACCACCCACGGCAGCGCGGCGAGATCTGCGAGCGACACGGCGCCGCGCGCCAGCCGCCGCTGCGCGTACACCGCGACGCGGATCGCACCCAGCCGGCGCCCGACCACGTGATCGGGCGGGCGCCTGGTGGCGCGCAGCGCCAGGTCGGCGTCGCGTCGCGTCAGGCTGGCCAGCTCGTTGCTCGCCGCGAGCTCCAGTCGCAACTGCGGGTGGCGCACCGTCAGCGCGCCCAGCGCCGGCATCACCAGGCCGTACAGCAGCGTGTCGGTGGTCGTGATGCGCACCAGGCCCGACACGCGTTCGTCGCGCGTCGCGAGTCGCGAGCGCGCGGCTTCGAGTTCGCCTTCGATCCGCTCGCCGTGCGCGGCCAACGCCTGCGCCAGTTCACCGGCGCGGTAGCCGCGGCGGTCGCGCTCGAACAGCCGCTGGCCGAAGCCCCGCTCGATGCGCTGCAAGGCGCGGAAGACGGTCGAGGTGTCGACGCCGAGGCGGCTCGCGGCGCCGGCGAGCTTCGGCGCGCGCGTCAGCGCCAACACCAGGGCCAGGTCGTCGGCCGACAGCGCGCCCCGAGAACTATCACTGACGGACTACCACTGACGCTGGTTCGAAGTTGCCGCGCCAGCGGTGCCCCGCAGGCAGACAACCCTGGCGTCCGCGTTCACCGCTGCATCGCGCGCACCAGCAGCACGGTATCGGCAAACTGCTCGAAGCGCCGCACCTGGCCGCCCTGCACCTGCCACACGTGCGCCACGCGCGCGCGCATCGGCTTGCCGCTTGGGCGGTAGGTGCCGCTGTAGTGGCCGAGCGCGACGATGGTGTCGCCGCCGTCGACCAGCCGCTGCAGCTCGAAGCCGAAGTCGTCCCACTCGGCGCCGATCGGCTTGAACACGTGCTCGATGATCTGCTCGCGGCCGACGAAGGTGCCGGCGGTCGGCGCGCCGGCCATCTCGACCCACTGCACGTCGGGTGCGAGGTCGGCCAGCATGCCGTCGAGGTCGTGGCGCGCCGAGGCGGCGTAGTGATCGGCAACGATCTGCAGGGGCGTGCGCATCGTGAGGGCTCCGGTTCAGATGGGGGTGGCGTCGGCGGGGTAGAACGTCATCGACACCTTGCGCATGAAGGCGCCGGCCGGGTTGTTGGCGATCGCGCCGTCGCCGGTGACGCCGAGAAACTTGCCGGTCGAGCGGCCGCTGGCGAAGTTGAAGAAGAACACCGACGCCACCGGGATCAGGAACTCGCGGAACGTGAAGATGTACTGGTCGGTGTCGAACTGCCAGTAGCTCGCGAGGTCGACGTCGCCCTGCCCGCGCTGCACGCCCACCAGACACTGCCAGGCGTAGCGCTGCGAGTTCAGGTAGGTGTGCTCGTAGGTGTGGTTGGGGCTGTAGGTCTGGTGCGTGCGCAGCCCGATCAGGTCGCGCGTCACGTGCGGCACCATGCCGCTGGCCGCGGCGGGGTCATCGCCGAGCGTGCCCACCAGGAACTGCTGCGGCACGCGCGGCTCGCCCTTGGCCTCGTCGGCGTCGATCACGCGGCAGCGGATCGCCAGCACGCGCAGGCTGCGCGTGTTGACGATCAGCGTCAGCGCCTCGCGCGGCCGGCTGGCCTGCGTGATGTCGATGAACCAGGTGTCGGCGGCGACCTCGATCGCCTCGTACCAGTCGGTGCCGCTGCCGTTGCGCTCGCCGCTCTCCTGCCATTGCAGCTGGTGCCGCGCGCTGGGCCGCAGCGTCAGCGTGAGTGCCGGCAGGTTCACGCGCAGCACGCGGCCCACCAGTGCATCGCTGGCCGGCAGCCGGTTGGTGGCGATGCCGGCGGCGAAGTCGTCGTAGTTCTTCCAGTCGGCCGGTCGGGTCTGTGTCATGGTGGCCCTCGTCGAAGAAGCGTCGATCGGGATTCAGTTCGCGAACGCCAGCGTCGGCAGGTCGACCGCCGAGGCGCCGCCGTCGACCAGCAGCGAGGTGCCGGTGATCATCGCCGCCTGCTTCGACGCGAAGAACAGCACCGCATCGGCCACCTCGTCGGCGGTGGCGGGGCGGCCCAGCGGCACGTCGCGCGTGACCATCGCATACGCGGCGTCCACGTCGGCCAGGTGGTACTTGTCGACCAGCACCTGCATCTGCTCGTCGGCCATCGGCGTGCGCACCCAGCCCGGGCACACCGCGTTCACGCGCACACCCTCGCGCCCGTAGTCGCGTGCCACCGAGCGCGTGAGGCCGATCAGCGCATGCTTCATCGTCACGTAGCCGGCCACCGCCGGCCCGGCGAAGTGCCCCGCCAGCGACGACAGCACCACGACGCTGCCGCGGCGCTCGATCAACTCGGGCAGCGCCTCGCGCATGCAGACGAACGCGGTGTCGAGGTTCAGCCGCGTGGCCAGCGCCCACGAGGCGTCGTCGGTCTCGACGACGTTGCCCAGCCCGTGGCCGCCGGCGTTGGCCACCAGCACGTCGACGCCGCCGAACGCCTCGCAGGCCTGCGCGAGCGCGTGGCGCACTTGTTTGGCATCGGCCGCGTCGCCCGCCACGGCAATGCCGCCCAGCGGCCCGGCCACCGCCTGCAGTGGCTCGAGCCGGCGCCCCATCAGCACCACCTTGCCGCCCTCGGCGCTGAATTGCCGCGCCACCGCGGCGCCGATGCCGGTGCCGCCGCCGGTGATGAAGGCGACCTGGTTCGCGAATCGGTTCATCGGTTGCCTCGTTGCGTCGGGTACGTCGCCCGGGCCACGAGCGGGCGCGCGGTCGCGCCGCCCGCCGGCCGTTGCGGGTCAGTGTAGGAGCGGCCGCACCGGGCCGCCTTGACCGATCGTGCACCCGCGCTTGCACCTGCGTGCGCGGGCCGCCGGCGACATCTCAGTTGCTCCACCGCGCTTCGCGCGACCTGCGACGCATGAACCGGTGCAGCCGAGAGCCGCCGCGGCTCCGGCTTTGCCGGGCCGCTGGCGGTGCCCCCTTGCAGGGGGAAGCGCCGAAGGCGCAACGGGGGTGGTTCACTTCAGTTGCTACACCGCGCTTCGCGCGACCCGCGACGCATAAATCGGTGCAGCCGAGAGCCGCCGCGGCTCCGGCTTTGCCGGGCCGCTGGCGGCGCCCCCTTGCAGGGGGAAGCGCCGAAGGCGCAACGGGGGTGGTTCACTTCAGTTGCTCCACCGTGTTTCGCGCGACCTGCGACGCATGAACCGACGTAGCCGAGAGCCGCCGCGGCTCCGGCTTTGCCGGGCCGCTGGCGGCGCCCCCTTGCAGGGGGAAGCGCCGAAGGCGCAACGGGGGTGGTTCACTTCAGCGTGCATCGGCGAGCAGGAAATCGGCGCAGCGCTCGGCGATCATGATCGTCGGTGCGTTGGTGTTGCCGCGCGGAATGGTCGGCATCACCGACGCGTCGCATACGCGCAGCCGGCCGACGCCGCGCACGCGCAGCTGCGGATCGAGCACGGCCGCGTCGTCGGTGCCCATGCGGCAGGTGCACGACGGGTGGTACACGGTCTTCGCGAACGCGCGCACGTGCGCTTCGAGCGCGCTGTCGGGCACGTGCTCGTCGCGGCCGGGTGCGATCTCTTCGCTGAGCAGCGCGCGCAGCGACGGCGCGCGCAGGATGCGCCGCGCCAGCTGCACGCCGCGCAGCAGCGTGTCGACGTCGGCCTGCTCGCGCAGGTAGCCGCCGTCGAAGACGATCGGCGCCGCCGGGTCGGCACTGCGCAGCCGCACGCTGCCGCGCGAGCGCGGCTGCAGGAAGCACGGGTTGATCGTCAGGCCGTGGCCGGCCGGCGGGTCGCGGCCGACGTCGCCGACCAGCGTCGGCAGTACGTGGAACTGCACGTCGGCGCGGCCCGAGCCATCGGTGTCGACGAAGCCGCCGCACTCGACCACGTTCGAGCTCAGCAGGCCGGTGCGAAACGCCAGCCACTGCGCGCCGTGCGCCAGCGCCTGCAGCCCGCGGTCTTGCCCGAGCAGGCTGATCGGCTCGCGCGCGCGGCCGTACACCGGCACTTCGAGGTGATCTTGATAGTTCTCGCCGACGCCGGGCAGGTCGCGCACCAGCGCGATGCCGTGCGCCTGCAGCGCGGCGCCGGGCCCGATGCCCGACAGCATCAGCAGCTTCGGCGAGGCCAGCGCGCCGGCGGCGAGAATCACCTCGCGGCGCGCGAGCACCGTGGTCTCGGCCGCGTCGCCGACGCGATAGGCCACGCCGGTGGCCTCGCCGCCTTGCATCAGCACGCGCTGCACCTGCGCGCCGGTGACGACCTGCAGGCTGGCGTTGCCGAGCACCTGCGCCAGGTAGGCGGCCGCCGTGCTGCCGCGCTCGCCGTCGCGCGTGGTGGTCTGGTAGAAGCCCACGCCGCGCTGCTCGGCGCCGTTGAAGTCGTGGTTGTACGGCAGGCCGACCTCCTGCGCGGCGCGCACGAACGCCAGGCTCAGCGGGTGGCGATAGCGCGTGTCGCTAACCGCCAGCGGGCCGTCCACGCCGTGCAGCGGCTCCGACAGGCGCTGGTTGCGCTCGGCGCGCTTGAACACCGGCAGCACGTCGCTCCAGCCCCAGCCGGTGCAACCCTGCGCGGCCCACTCGTCGTAGTCGCGCGCGGTGCCGCGGATGTAGACCATCGCGTTCACCGAGCTGCCGCCGCCGAGCGTGCGCCCCTGCGGCACCGTCATGCGCCGGCCGGCCGCGGCGGCCTGCGGCTCGGTCTCGTACAGCCACGTGCGCTCGGTGCCGATCACGCGCACGAAGGTCGCCGGCATGCGCACGTACAGCGTGTCGTCCTTCGGCCCCGCCTCGAGCAGCAACACGCTGTGCCCGGCCTGCACCAGCCGCTGCGTGACCACGCAGCCGGCCGAGCCGCCGCCGACGACCACGTAGTCGTAGCTGAGTTCCGCCATCGTTCGTCGCCCCCGGAGATCGCCGTGCCGGGCACGGCGCGGGGCATGGTGCGGCTTCGCGCGCGGGCTGACAAGCCGGCGCGCGCGCCGATGCCCGCACGATCAAGCGAAAGTGCGCGATGGGTCAGGTCGCGGCGTCAGCCCGTGCGGGTGTCGGCCGCGCAACCATCGTCGCTGCAACCCGCGGCAGTGCCCGCAACCTCGCCCGGCAACGATCGCTGGGCATCGCGTTGCGTCAGCAGTTGCCCCAGCACCACGCCGAGCGCGAGGTCGTCGAGGTGGCCGAAGTGCTTGAGCTGCAGCCGCCCCTGGCGGTCGAACAGCAGCAGGCTCGGCGTGCCCTGCAGGTCCCACGCGGCCATCGTCCTGGGCAGACTGCCCTGCGCGTCCGGCTCGTCGATGGCGATCGGAAAGCGCAGCCGGTACTCGTGGATGAACGCCTGCAGCGCGTCGGCGCCCATCACCGCATGGTGCTCGAACACGGTGTGCAGGCCGATCACGACGAGGTCGTCGCGTGCGAACATCTCGTGCAGCCGCGCCGCCTGCGGCAAGCCGTGCGACACGCAGGCCGGACACAGCATCTGGAACGCATGCACCGCCACCACGCGACCGCGCAGTGCGTCGAGCGCGAGCGGCTGCGGCGTGTTGAACCAGCGGGCGACGCGCAGCGGCGCCACGCTGCCCAGGCCTGGCCGTGCATCGGAAGCTGAGGTCGAAGACATCGGAGAGGCTCCAGCGAACGCGCTGCGCCCGACATCGCGCGGGCAGCGTGCCGACATCATCGGCCGTGGCGCCCTGGCATGCCGGCGTGGGGTCTCCCGGCCGCCGCGGGCCCGTGCCGGTGTCATCATCGCGGCACCGCCATCGCCGCCAACCGCATGCACAGGATCGTCTTCCTCGACCGCGCCACCCTCGCCCCGCACATCCGGCTGCGCCGACCTGCGTTCGCGCACGAGTGGGTCGAGCACGATCGCAGCACGCCGGCCGAGGTGGCGCAGCGGCTGGCCGGCGCCAGCATCGCGATCACCAACAAGGTGCCGATCGGTGCCGCGGCGCTCGCGCAGTTGCCGCAGCTGCGGCTGGTGGCCGTGGCCGCCACCGGCACCGATTGCGTCGAAAAGGCCGCGTGTCGCGCGCACGGCGTCGCGGTGGCCAACATCCGCGGCTATGCGGTCAACTCGGTGCCGGAGCACACGTTTGCGCTGATCCTCGCGTTGCGGCGCAACCTGCTCGCCTACCGCGAGTCGGTGCGCGCCGGCCGCTGGCAGCAGGCGGGCCAGTTCTGCTTCTTCGATCATCCGATCCGCGACCTGGCCGGCGCACGGCTCGGCATCGTCGGCAGCGGCGTGCTCGGCCGGCGTGTGGCCGAGCTCGGCAGGGCCTTCGGCATGCAGCCGCAGTTCGCGGCGCGCAAGGATGGTGGCGCGGCGAGCCCGTCGCACACGCCTTGGCCGGCGTTTCTCGAGACCAGCGATGTGATCACGCTGCACTGCCCGCTGACGCCGCAGACGCGCGGCCTGATCGCGATGCCCGATTTCGAGGCGATGCAGCGGCGACCGCTGATCGTCAACACCGCGCGCGGCGCGCTGGTGCACGAAGCCGACCTGGTGCGCGCGCTCGACGCCGGGCTGATCGCTGGCGCCGGCTTCGACGTCACCGATGGCGAGCCGCCGCCGCCCGACCACCCGCTGATGCACGCCGCCGGGCGCCACAACGTGATCGTGACGCCGCACGTGGCGTGGGCGTCCGACGAGGCGCAGCAGCGGCTGGCCGACCAGTTGATCGACAACATCGACCACTTCGTTGCCGGCCGGCCGACAAACCTGATCGAAGGGGTGTCCTGACCCTTCTCTTCTTCGACTCGCTGCATCGACTGCGCGGTGCGCCGCGGCCGGCGCGCCGAGCGCGTTGTCTGCGAACCACTGATCCGCCGCGTTCTCACTCCGTGCCGTCGATACCCCACCTCACCGGCGCTCACGCGCTGCTGGCGCTGCTGCTCGCGGCGCGCGCATGGTCGGCCCCGCAAGCGCCGGCCGGCGATGCGCCGCCGCCCGACGACACCGCGCACTGCATCGCGGCAATGCAAACCGTGGGCGATGAGCTGGCACGCAAGGTCAGGGCCGGCGATCGCGCACAGGAGCCGGCGCTGCGCGCCGAGCTCGACCGCGCCGCGGCGCTGATCGGGCGCACCTACTTCGACGGCTTTCGCAGCTCGCGCGAGGCCAAGGCGCGGCTGCGCGCCGCGCAGCAGGAGCAGGCCGGCTGGGACGAGGCACGCCGGCAGAAGCTGCACGCCGCATGTGTCAAACGCGCCGACGCCGAGCTCACCTCGGCCAACGCCGTGCAGCGCTTCGTGTACCGGCAGTTCGCGCAGTCGCAGTACAAGAAGATGGTCGAAGCGCCGGCAACGTCCACGCCGCGGCCGGCCGCGACACCGGCGTCCGCGCGATCGTCTGCACCGCCGGCGCGATGACGGCACCGTGATGGCACGGAAGGGATAGGGGTCAGTCCTCCCCGCGCTTCGGGCATTCGTGCGCGCCGAGGCGCGCGCTACGCTGCACGCAGGGTTTGGGGAGGCGCAGCGCGAACGCGTGGCGCATCGTTGGTCCCTGTGGGGCAGTCCGGTGGTGGTTACCGCACCACCGGGCGGGTTCCACCTCGAGCGAATGTGGCTTCGCCAGCGCTCGATCCCCCGCGGGGCCGGGCGGGCCCGGGCCGCCCAGCAACCGGAACCGATCCGATATAGTCGGCTCAACACATCGAGCGCCCGCCATGCCGCACGATACCCTTCCCGCCGCCGCCATCGTCCACGACCGCAGCGCCGTCACCGATGCGCTGCTCGCTGCAGTGGCCGCGCATCAGCAACAGGCGGGGCGTCGCGTGCATGGCCTGTTGATGCAGCGCCACGAAGGCGGCGGCGATTGCAGCCGCGAGATGGTGCTGCGCGACATCCAGACCGGTGACGACTACCTCGTCTCGCAATCCACCGGGCGCGACTCCACCGCGTGCCGTGCCAACCCGCAGGGTTTCGCGCGCGCCAGCGCGGTGCTGCGCTCGGCGCTGGCGCAGGCACCGGACCTGGCAATCGTCAACCGCTTCGGCCAGCTCGAGGCCGACGGCGGCGGCTTTCGCGCCGAGCTGCTCGAGTTGATGGCCGCCGGCGTACCGCTGCTCACGTCGGTCTCGCAGCGGCACCTCGAAGCATGGCAGCGCTTCACCGGCGGCGCCGCGGCGCTGCCGCCCGAGCGCGACGCGGTCGACGCCTGGCTCGGGCAGGTGCTGGCCGCAGCGCAAGACGCCCGCTGAGCGCGGGGCTCCGTCCGTTGCGACGCGGGGCCGTCGTGCGCCGTGTCGACATAGGCCGCCCACCGACGTATATGATCGTACATATCGCAATCCGCAGGACACCGGCCGCAGTGCACGCTTCATGAAAACCGCCGTCCGCCACCTGCTCGCCGCATCGTGCCTCGCCGGCGCCGCGCTCGGCACACAGGCAGCCGATCTCACCGTCTCCGCCGCGGCCAGCCTGACGCAGGCCTTCCGCGCGCTGGCGCCGCTGTTCGAGGCCGCGCACCCCGGCACGAAGGTGCTGCTCAACTTCGGCGCCTCGGGTGCGTTGCTGCAGCAGATCGCCCAGGGCGCGCCGGTCGACGTGTTCGCCAGCGCCGACGAAGCGACGATGGACCAGGCGCAGGCGCGTGGCCTGGTGCAGGCCGCACAGCGGCGCGACTTCGCGTCGAACGCGCTGGTGGTGATCGTGCCCGCTGCCGCCACGAGCGTGCCGAAGGCGCTGGCCGACCTGGGCGGCGGCGCGTTCGCGCGCATCGCGATCGGCCTGCCGGCCAGCGTGCCGGTCGGACGCTACACGCAGCGGGCGCTCGTTGCCGCCGGCCTGTGGCACGCGATCGAGCCGAAGATGATCGGCGCCAGCAACGTGCGCCAGGCGCTCGACTACGTGGCGCGCGCCGAGGTCGACGCCGGCTTCGTCTACGCCACCGACGCCGCACTGATACCGGGCAAGGTCAAGGTCGCGCTGACCGTCGCCACCGTCGAGCCGGTGCGCTATCCGGCAGCGCCGCTGGCGGCCAGCCCGAACGCCGCACTGGCCGCGCGCTTCGTCGGTTTTCTCGGCAGCGCAGCGGCCCAGGCCGTGTTCGCGAAGCACGGCTTCGGCAAGCCGTAGGCCATCCGTGCGGCATGGACGGCGCGTGGATCGCATTGGCGCTGACCCTCAAGGTGGCCGGCTGCGCCACCGCGCTGAACCTGCTGCTCGGCGTGGGCGCGGGCTACGCGCTGGCGCGCGGGTGCTTTCCCGGGCGCGACGTGCTCGACGCCGTGCTGACGCTGCCGATGGTGATGCCGCCCACCGTGCTCGGCTACTACCTGCTGGTGCTGCTCGGCACGCACGGCGCGCTCGGCCAGTGGCTGCTGCAGCACTTCGGCATCCGGCTGATCTTCACCTGGCAGGGCGCGGTGATCGCCGCCACCGTGGTGGCGTTTCCGCTGGTATTCAAGGCCGCGCGCGCCGCGTTCGAGACGGTCGAGCCGCAACTCGAGGACGCCGCGCGCACGCTCGGCAGCGGCGAGGCGGCGGTGTTCTTCCGTGTTTCGCTGCCGCTGGCCTGGCGCGGCATCCTGGCCGGGCTGCTGCTGTCGTTCGCACGCGCGCTCGGCGAGTTCGGTGCCACGCTGATGGTGGCCGGCAGCATCCCCGGCAAGACGCAGACGCTGTCGATCGCCGTCTACGAGGCCGTGCAGGCCGGCCAGGACGACACCGCCAACTTCCTGGTCGGCGTGACATCGATCACCTGCATTGCGGTGCTGCTGGCGGCCGGGCGCCTGGTGCCGGGCCGCGTGCCGCGGCATTGAGACGGCACCGATGATCTGGGACCTCGCGCTGGCCAAGACGCTGCACCACGGCGCGTCGCGCTTCGCGCTCGACGTGCGCATCGCCAGCGACGCGCGACGCCTGGTGCTGTTCGGCCCGTCGGGCGCCGGCAAGACGCAGACGCTGAAGCTGATCGCCGGCATCGGCCGGCCCGACCGCGGCCGCGTCGCGGTGGCCGGCCGCGTGCTGTTCGACAGCGCCGCGCGGCTCGATCTGTCGCCGCAGTCGCGCGCGCTCGGCTACGTGTTCCAGGACTACGCGCTGTTCCCGCACCTGAGCGTGCGCCAGAACATCGCGTTCGCGCGCTCGGGCGGCTGGCTGAACCCGCCGCGCACAGTGCGCGACGCGCACGCCGAGCGCTGGATCGATGCCTTCCACCTGAACACTGTTGCCGACCACCTGCCGCACCAGATCTCGGGCGGGCAGCGCCAGCGCACCGCGCTGGCACGCGCACTGGTGCGCGAGCCGGCGGCGCTGTTGCTCGACGAGCCGTTCGCCGCGCTCGACCAGAGTCTGCGCCGGCAGTTGCGTGCCGAGTTGCGCGAGTTGCAGGCGCAACTGCGCATCCCGACGCTGTTGATCAGCCACGACGCCGACGACGTGCAGGCACTCGGCGACGAAGTGGTGCACCTGCAGGCTGGCCGCGTGGTGCCGGCGGGCGAGCGCGCCGTCTGACGGTCGGCGCAACAGCCGCCGGCCCGCGACCGATCCGATGGACCTTCGATCAATCCCCGATCAATCCCATCAACCGGCGGATATCGGCGCGGCACGCCACGGCGGCCTGCCGCTCGACGCGACGGTACAGCGCGACCAGTTCGCGCCCCACTTCGGTGAGCTCGCAGCCACCGCCGTGCGCGCCACCCTTGACGCTGGCCACGGCGGGTCGCCGCAGCGAGCGGTTCAAGGTGTCGAGCAGCAGCCAGGCACGGCGGTACGACATGTCGAGTGCCTTGGCCGCCGCGGTGATCGAGCCGGTGTGCGCCACGGCCTCGAGCAGCGCGATCTTGCCCGGGCCGACGGCCACCGCGCCGCCGGTGGTGATGCGCATCCGAAACCGCAGCTCGGCCTTGCCGCTTGCACGCTTGCGCGCGGCAGTGGCGCCCCTGGCAATGGTGGCAGCGCGCGATCGGGTGGGCATGACGGTGCGGCCGGGTCGCCGGCAAGTGCGTCTTCGCGACGGACCCGAGCATAGTGCAGCGGTGCCGCCGGTCACGCACGCAACCGTCGGCCGCTCACAGCGACGCCAGCAACCCCCGCACGCGCTCGACGATGACCGGGCGGCCGATCAACAGCTCGGTGGTCTTGGGCTCCGCCTGGTTGAAGCGGCATGCGCTGCCGTCGAAGCGACACGCGGCGAGGCCGTGTGCCAGCGCCACACCCACCGGCGCGCAGGCGTCCCACTCGTTCATCGCGCCGGCGTGCACATAGAGTTCGGCATCACCGCGCACCACCGCCATCGCCTTGGCGCCGGCCGAGCCGATGCGCAGCAGGTGGCCGCCGAGCCGTTCGGCCAACGCCTCGGCGAACGCGGGCGGCCGGCTGCGGCTCACCACGATGCGCATGCGGCCGGCGTACGGCTGCGGCGGCGTCACGAGGCGGTCGGTGCGCCAGAGCTGCTTCAGGGCCGGCAACGCCACCGCGCAAGCCGCGGGCGCGCCGTCGACCACCAGCGCCACGTGCACCGCCCAGTCGGTGCGACCGCCGGGCTCGCTGTACTCGCGCGTGCCGTCCAGCGGGTCGACGATCCAGACGCGCGCGCACGCCAGCCGGTGCGCGTCGGGTGCCTGCTCTTCCGACAGCAGCGCGTCGTCGGGGCGGTGCTTGCGCAGCAAGCCGACGATCAGCGAGTTGGCCAGCGAATCGCCGGCACGCCCCAGCGATTCGCCGCGGTAGGTGGAATTGGAGCGCAGCGCCAGCAGCCGCTGGCCGGCCTGTTCGGCGGCCGTGGCCGCCAGTGTCGCGTCGTCGAGCGGGTCGTCGTCGGTGGTCGTCATCGATCGTTGCAAGGTGGCTGCAGCCGCCATGCTGGCACAACCCCCACCGAGCCACGCGGCCTGCACATGGGGGTTGCCGCACGTCGCGCCGGCTCGGCATCATCGCGCAAGAGCCGCCCCCACGCGGCCCCGACGCATGGCACCATGGGCACGATGCTCGAGCTGACCTGGATCGACGATACCGCGCCGCTGCCGGCGACGCACGGTGCGCTCGGGGTCGACAGCGACGCGCCGGGCCTGCTGTGCGCCGGCGGCCGGCTCGACACCCGGCGGCTCGAAGAAGCCTACCGCCGCGGCGTGTTCCCGTGGTACGGCAACGGCCAGCCGGTGCTGTGGTGGACGCCCGACCCACGCATGGTGCTGCCGGTGCGCGCGTTCAGGCTGTCGCGTTCGATGACCAAGACCTTGCGCCGCTTCATCGCCGCGCCCGACTGCGAGGTCCGGGTCGATCACGATGCCTACCGCGTGATCGGTGCCTGCGCGCAGGTGCCGCGCGAGAACCAACGCGACACCTGGATCGTACCGGCGATGGTGCGCGCCTACAGCCAGTGGCACGACGAAGGGCGCGTGCACAGCTTCGAGACCTGGATCGATGGTGAGCTCGCCGGCGGCCTCTACGGCGTGGGCATCGGCCGCATGTTCTTCGGCGAATCGATGTTCAGCTGGCGCACCGATGCGTCGAAGATCGCGCTGGCCGCTCTGGTGGCGTTCTGCCGCGCACACGGCATCGAGCTCATCGATTGCCAGCAGCACACGCGGCACCTGGCGTCGTTCGGCGCACGCGAGATCCCGCGCGCGCAGTTCGAGGCCCACCTCGCCAGCGCGCTCGACGCCATGCCGCCCCGGCGCTGGACCTATGATGCCGCGCTGTGGGCGCAACTCGGTCTGGAGCCGCACAGCGCCGCGCACGAGGCCACCGCGACGTGACCCATCCGAAAGAGCTTCCGCTGTCGTCGCTGCAGTTCTATGCGACGGCGCCCTACCCCTGCAGCTACCTGCCCGACCGGCTGGCGCGCTCGCAGGTGGCCACGCCCAGCCACCTGATCCACGCGGATGCGTATTCGGGCCTGGTGGCCAACGGCTTCCGGCGCAGCGGCATGTTCACCTACCGGCCCTGCTGCGACAGCTGCCGCGCCTGCGTGCCGCTGCGCGTGCCGGTGCAGCGCTTCGAGCCCTCGCGCAGCCAGCGTCGCGCCTGGAAGGCGCACGAAAACCTGCAGGCGCGCGTGCTGCGGCTGTGCTTTCTGCCCGAGCATTACCAGCTGTACCTGCGCTACCAGTCGGGGCGCCACTCGGGCGGCGGCATGGACCACGACAGCGTCGACCAGTACACGCAGTTCCTGCTGCAAAGCCGCGTCAACTCGCGGCTGGTGGAGTTTCGCGAGCCGTCGGCCAACGGCGCGGGCACGCTGCGCATGGTGTCGATCCTCGACGTGCTGAACGATGGCCTGTCGGCCGTCTACACCTTCTACGAGCCCGACGCATCCGCCAGCTACGGCACGTACAGCGTGCTGTGGCAGATCGAGCAGACCAAGCTGCTGAAGCTGCCGCACGTCTACCTCGGCTACTGGATCGCGCAGAGTCCGAAGATGGCCTACAAGGCGCAGTTCCAGCCGCACGAAGTGCTGCTGGACGGGCGCTGGGTCGGCAGCGCGGGGGCGGCCGCGGCTGCACCTGCGCCACCCTACGGCCGCGCGACGCCGCGTCGACCGTAGCGGCGTCAGCTGGCGGCCGTCGCCGCCGTGCCGACGACCCAGCGGCAAGCCGATTTCAACGTGCGCAGCGATTGCATCGCCCGCATCGCCACGCGCCCGCGCAGTCGCGTGACCACGACGAGCTGCGCCAACGGACGGCGCGAGCGCCACAGCTCGTTGATGTACGAATCGGGGGCCGCACCGCTGTCGAACTCGTCGAGGTCCGGCAGCACCTCGGGCGCACGGCGAATCAACTCGATCTCGTTGAGCACCCCCGGCGAGTACCTGGCGAAGTCCGGATGCCAGCCGATCTTGAACGCGAAGCCCGCGCGTTGTGAAATGAAGTGGCTGGCTGACGCGATGGGCTCGCCGTCTAGCGTGAGCTCGGTGAAGAACGCCCTGCCCTCGGCGCCGAAGCCGGCGACCATCTCACGAAAAAACCGTTCGTTGGCCGGGCTCGAACGCAGCGACGAGCCTTGCTGCCCCTTCCACCCGGCGTGCTCGAGCCGCAGGAACGACTCCACCACATGCTCGGGGATGCCGCCTTCGCGGTAGCATCGCCAGCCCACGGCGCCCCGCTCGGCCAACCGGCGCCGGCGCCGGTCGAGACCGGCCTTGCGCTTGCCGAGCGCCGCGCACAGTGGCGCATCACCGAGCTCGCCGCGCCGCAGTACTGCGCGTTGGTCGGTCTGCCGGTCGTGGTGGATGTGAACGCCGTGGTCGCGCTGCACCTGGATCAATCGCGCCACCGCGCCGTCGAGATAGACCGGCCCGAACGACACGCCCTGTACCTTCGGCGTGTGCATCTGCACCGCGTCCAGCAGCGCGGCCAGCGCCTCGCGCGGGCAATCGCGATCGAGCAGCATTCCCGACAGGCAGGTGTAGGGCGAGCGAACGGCCTGCAGATGCGGCAGCGGTATGCCGCGCGTCGCGGGCGCGGGCTGCAATACCGCCACCCCGACCAGGCGCTCGTCGTGCGGCCCGAACGCCTCGACGAAGAAGACCACCGGTCGAGCTGCATCGGCGATCAACTTCGCGAGCGGCAGCACGTGGTGCGGCGACAGGTATGCATTGGGCTCGCAAGCGCGCTGCTCGAGCGCACTCCACGCGCGGACCTCGTGTGCATCGACCTCGGAAACTTGAAGCACTCGCACGCGCAAGCGCGCGGCGCCGCTGAATCGACCGTGAGCCACCGACATTCGTTGACCGAAAGCGCGAACGTCGCAGTCTAGAAGGTGCGCAACAGGCCGAAGGTAGCTGGCGCCCATCGATATCGGTGAGCGACCCCGCGCCTGAGTGACGCGGAGGTCGCGCAAAGGCGCTCGGACAGGCGGCCAGATCGCGCGATCGACCCCGATGCCGTTCGATCGGGCATCGATGGGCAGGGGGCAATTGAATTGAAAGTCTTGCGCCAAGCCGCGCCAGCGCTCGAGTTCGCGCACCGGCAGCTACCCCGAAGGTTACCCCCAGTTCCGCGAACCGCGCATCCCAAGCCAACAGCAAGGCTGCGCGCCAGCGTGAAGGCGGTCCTCGCAAGGCTACAGCGTGTCAATTCTCCGGCCACAGTGCCACACCGAGCAGACAGAGCGGACTGTCGCGACGAGTCATTCCCGGCCAAACGGGTTTGCACACCGTACCGTTGGCGCACGAGAGAGCAAGCACGCCTCGGCGGACGCGCGAGGCCCTGATCTCTTGAACGGACGTTCGGCAGGAGGAGAGGGCCGCGCCGCCTCAGGCTTCAAGCTCCATGCTCACCCGCCGCCCCAGTGCAGTCGCGATGTTGACCAGCGCATCGAGAGAGCGTGTCGGCCAGCGCGTCCCACACGCCGGCGTAGCTCTCACCGCGCTTCTTCATTGGCGTCCTCGCATCAGTTCGGCGTAGCGATTCATCGCGATCTCGATGTCTTGCTTGCTAGTGGCCCGGGTCTTCTTCTGGAAGGCATGCAGCACGTACACTGGAGTTGGACTCCATTCAGCCTAAGAACCGCAGTTGAACCCGTGCCGCCGCCGTTTTCTTCAACGCTGGCGAGGGGTTGAGGGTGTTTGGCACACTCACCCGATGGGTGAAGCCAACGAACCGAAGAAGACGATGCTGGCGCAGGCCAGCGAGGACGCGATGGTGGTCGACACGATGGGCGGCCGCGTGCATGTGCGCTGGGACGAGACTGCCCAAGCGACGCCGCACGGACAGATCGTGTTCTTCGCCGAGTTCCTGGCCACGGCCGGTGTGTTCGACCGCTGGGTGCAGGATTGCCCCTTGCACTACAGCAGCCCCAACGCATCGCGCCGGCGCGACGTGCTGGGCACGTTGATGCTGGGCATCCTGGCCGGCAGCAAGCGCTACGCGCACATCGCCGGCGTTCGCGGCGATGCGGTGGCCGCCAAGGCCTTGGGGCTGCGTGGCATGGTCAGCGAAGACTCGGTGCGGCGTGCGCTGGCTGCGATGCTGCCCGCGGCCAGCGAGCCGTGGATGCGCAGCGCGCTGATGGCCAGCGTACGCCAGGCACTGGATCGGCCGTGGGTGCTGGACCTGGACGCCACGATCAAGCCGCTGTACGGCCGCCAGGAAGGTGCTGAGGTGGGCTACAACCCGCACAAGCCGGGACGCCCCAGCCACGTGCTGCACACCTTCTGGGTGGGCAACCTGCGCCTGGTGCTCGACGCGGTGCTCAGCTCGGGCAAACAACACACCTCGGGCCACGCCAAGGCCGCGATGGCGCGGCTGCTGGACGAACTCGGCGACAAGACCCCGGCACTGGTGCGCGGGGACTGCGGCTACGGCAACGAGGATGTCATCGACGTGTGCGAGCAGCGTGACCTGCGCTACCTGCTGCGCCTGCGCAAGACGGCCAACGTCAAGCGCCTGATCGAGCGGCTGTTCAGGCGCGAGGACTGGACGCGCGCCAGCGAAGCCAGCCAGGGCTGGCAGGCCATCGAGGACGAATTGCGCCTGAGCGGCTGGAGCAAAGCCAGGCGCGTCGTGGTGCTGCGCCGGCGCATCAAGCACGACATTGCGCTGACGGGCAAGAAGCGCAGCAAGCAGGACAACGGCGAACAACTCGTGCTGGCGCTGCCGCACGATGAAGTGCAGGACAACGCGCAGGTCTGGGAATACACCGTGCTGGCGACCGACGTGAGCTACGACATCGAGGCCATCGGTCAGCTCTACCGCGACCGCTGCGACTGCGAGAACGGGTTCGACGAGTTGAAGAACCAGTGGGGCTGGGGCGGCTTCACCACGCAGGACATGCACCGCAGCCAGGTCACTGCGCGCGCGGTGGCGCTGGTCTACAACTGGTGGAGCTGGTACGTGCGGGCAGCCAACCCGCAGGTCCGGCGCGAGGCGCTGACGAGCCGGCCGCTGCTGCTGGCGGCCGTGGGCAGAGCCGCCAACAGCGGCAACCAGACCACGCTGTACCTCACGCCGATGCACGCCGAAGCTGGCTTGATCAAGTCGATGATCGCCAACGTTCATGCGGCCATCCGGCATGTCAAGGCTGCTGCGGAGCAGTTGCCAAAGCTCGACCGCTGGCGCGCGCTGCTGGCCTACATCTGCCAACGAATCGTCGGCCAGATCGGCCTGCCAACCCCGCCGCCGGTGCTGCCAGCACCGGGGTAACTGCTGTTTCTAGGTTCAGGTGGAGTTACCGGCACCCATGTGGACAAAGAAAAAGCGCTAAGTGCTTGTCACACTTAGCGCTTCTGGTCTTGCTTGGCCCCTTGTGGAACCATCATTGGTGGAGCCGGGGGGAATCGAACCCCCGTCCGCAAGCCATCACCGGCCAGTTCTACATGCGTAGCTGTCTGATTTGAGTCTCGCAGCCCCGGTCGCGCAGCAGCACGCTACCGGATCCGCCAGTCACCTTGTTCTCGCGGTGCGCCAAGTGACCCGACGCACCGCCAGCCGATGTGAATGACCTCGCAACCCTCACCTTGCGGCTCGGGCCCGGCCCATCGGCCTGCCGTTGCGAGGCTCACCGGTGTTTAAGCGGCGAGGGCGAAACGTTCGTCGTTCGCAGTTACTTCGTTCCAGCTGGATTTACGAGCTGATCTGGCGCTCGGCATGCCCTGATCCGGATCCGCACCCACGTCGAAACCAGGTCGGCCCCAAGGAACAGGCCGGTAGTTTAGGCCACGCGCAGCCAACTCAAGAGCGCCGGTGGCGTGTCGAGCACGGCGTCGGCGCCCCAATCGTGCACGGCCGGGCCTTCGCCCAGGTAACCCCAGCCTGCGGCCAGCGTGGCCATGCCCGCGGCGCGGCCGGCCTGCACGTCGCGCAGGTCGTCGCCCACGTAGAGGCAGCGCGCAGCGCTCAACCCGAGCTGCCGCGCCGCTTCGAACAGCGGCGCTGGGTGCGGTTTGGCGTGCGCCGTGGTGTCGCCGCACACCAGGGCCCCGATGCGCCCACGCAACGCCAGGCCGTCGACGATCGGCTCGGTGAAACGCGCCAGCTTGTTGGTGACGATGCCCCAGCGCAGCCCGGTGCGCTCGAGCGCATCGAGCACCGGCAGCATCGTGTCGAACACGCGCGTGTGCGCTAGCAGGCGCTGCGCATAGAGCGCGAGGAAAGCGTCGCGCAACGCGTCGTACGGCGCATCGCCGGGTCGGGCGCCGAACGCCACGCCGACCATGCCGCGCGCACCGGCGCCGACCATCGGCCGCAGCGCGTCGAACGGCAGCGGCGGCAGACCGCGCGCCGCGCGCAGATCGTTGGCGGCGCCGGCCAGGTCGGGCGCGCTGTCGATCAGCGTGCCGTCGAGGTCGAACAGCACCGCATCGCAAGGCTGCGCGCTCATTGCGGCCTGGCGCACGCCAGCAGGTAGTTCACGCTGGTGTCGCCCGACAACCAGTAGCGCTCGGTGAGCGGGTTGTATTGCATGCCTTTAAGATCGAGCACGTCCAGGCCGGCATCGCGGCACCAGCGCGCCAGCTCGCTGGGCCGGACGAAGCGCGCGTACTCGTGCGTGCCCTTGGGCAGCAGCTTCAGCACATGCTCGGCGCCGACGATCGCGAGCGCGAATGCCTTCGCGTTGCGGTTGATCGTCGAGAAGAACACGTGGCCACCGGGCTTGGCCAGTGCCGCACACGCGCGTACCACCGAATCGGGCCGCGGCACGTGCTCGAGCATCTCCATGCAGGTGACCACGTCGTAGGTTGCCGCTTGTTCCTGCGCCAGTTGCTCGGCCGCGACCTCGCGATAGCGCAGGCCTTCGATGCCCGCCTCGAGCGCGTGCAGCGTCGCCACCTTCAGCGGCTTGGCGGCCAGGTCGATGCCGGTGACATCGGCGCCACGCGCGGCCATCGACTCGGCCAGGATGCCGCCACCGCAGCCCACGTCGAGCACGCGCCGCCCGCGCAGCGGCGCGAGGCGATCGATCCAGTCGAGCCGCAGCGGGTTGATCGCGTGCAGCGGCTTGAACTCGCCGGCTGCGTCCCACCAGCGGTGCGCAAGCTCACTGAACTTGGACAACTCCTGCGGATCGGCGTTGGTGTTCATGCCGGCATCGTAGCGTCGTGCGCGGCAGCTCGACGGCCCCGGACGGGCGGCCACGAAAAAGCCCCGCCGCAGCGGGGCTTTCACGGTGAGCCGAAGCGCGCTTACTTCCTGGTACGCGTACCGACCACTTCGATCTCGACGCGGCGGTTCTTGGCCCGGCCTTCGGCGGTCTTGTTGTCGGCCACGGGCTGCTTCTTGCCCTTGCCTTCGGTGTAGACGCGGTTCTTCTCGATGCCCTTGCTGACCAGATAGGCCTTCACAGCTTCGGCACGCGCGACCGACAGCTTCTGGTTGTAGGCATCGCCACCGACGTTGTCGGTATGGCCGACCGCGATGATCACCTCGAGGTTGACGCCGCTGGTCTTGGCGACGAGATCGTCGAGCTTGGCCTTGGCTTCTTGCTTCAGCACCGACTTGTTGAAGTCGAAGAACGCATCGGCCGCGAAGGTCACCTTTTCGCTCACCGGCTTCGGCGGCGGGGGTGGCGGCGGCGGGGGCGGCGGCGGCGGCGTGACGGCCGGCGCTGGTGCTGGCGCCGGAGCGGGCGCCGGGGCCGGCGGCGGCGGCTTCAGCGCGCCGTCGCAGGCCGGGTTGGCGGTGGCGGGCGTCCAGCTGGCGTCGCGCCAGCATTCGGCACCGGAGCCGCTCCTCCAGGGCGTACCGTCGCCACTGCGCCAGTTGTCGGCAGAGTTCGACTGCGCCAACACGGAAAGCGGTGCAGCCAAAGCGGCCGATGCGAACAGCACCGCCACCTTGTTGAGTTTCTTCATGGTTCTCCTCTCAGGGGGATAGCCGCAGTTGCCTGCGAAACGTCCGAATCGGAAGCGAGTTGTTTTGGCAAACGCCCGCTCGCGCGTGCGCCCGCCACCGACCGAAAAGATTGTGCCATAGGGGTCAGGGCCCCCTATTGTGGACCGCGACGCGACGCGGTCCTACTGTCGTTGTTGCAAAGCTGCGACACGGGGTGGCCCCTTAGAATTGAACCTCGGTCGCGCATACCGCCGGTTCGCCATCCGGCCCACCCCGAAGCGGCCTTCTTCCAAGACGGCTCGCAGGCCGCCCGCGCATGACCCAGTTCGCCAAGGAAACCCTCGCCGTCTCCCTCGAAGAGGAGATGCGGCGTTCGTACCTCGACTACGCGATGAGCGTGATCGTCGGGCGCGCGCTGCCCGACGCGCGCGACGGGCTCAAGCCAGTGCACCGACGCTCGCTGTTCGCGATGCACGAGCAGAACAACGACTGGAACCGGCCGTACAAGAAGTCGGCCCGCATCGTCGGCGACGTGATGGGCAAGTACCACCCGCACGGCGACGCGTCGATCTACGACACCATCGTGCGCATGGCGCAGCCGTTCTCGATGCGCCACATGCTGGTCGACGGCCAGGGCAACTTCGGCTCGGTCGACGGCGACAACCCGGCGGCGATGCGCTACACCGAGATCCGGCTGGCCAAGATCGCGCACGAGATGCTGGCCGACATCGACAAGGAGACGGTCGACTTCGGCCCCAACTACGACGGCTCCGAGAAAGAGCCGCTGGTGCTGCCGAGCCGGCTGCCCAACCTGCTGGTCAATGGCTCGGCCGGCATCGCGGTGGGCATGGCCACCAACATTCCGCCGCACAACCTCAACGAGATCGTCGACGCCTGTCTGCACTTGTTGAAGCACCCGGCGGCCACGATCGACGAGCTGATGGAGATCGTGCCGGCGCCCGATTTCCCCACCGCGGGAATCATCTACGGCCTGGCCGGCGTGCGCGAGGGCTACCGCACCGGGCGCGGCAAGGTGGTGATGCGCGCCCGCTGCCACTTCGAGGACATCGATCGCGGCCAGCGCCAGTCGATCATCGTCGACGAGATTCCCTACCAGGTGAACAAGAAGACGCTGCTCGAGCGCATCGCCGAGCTCGTCAACGACAAGAAGCTCGAGGGCATCAGCCACATCCAGGACGAGAGCGACAAGTCGGGCATGCGCGTGGTGATCGAGCTCAAGCGCGGCGAAGTGCCCGAGGTGGTGCTGAACAACCTGTACAAGCAGACGCAGCTGCAGGACACCTTCGGCATCAACATGGTGGCGCTGGTCGACGGCGGCCCCAAGCTGTGCAACCTGCGCGATCTGGTGGAGATCTTCCTCGATCACCGGCGCGAGGTGGTGACGCGGCGCACGGCCTACGAACTGCGCAAGGCGCGCGAGCGTGGCCACCTGCTCGAAGGCCTGGCGGTCGCGCTGGCCAACATCGACGAGTTCATCGAGACGATCAAGACCTCGCCGACGCCGCCGGTGGCCAAGGCGGCGCTGATGGCCAAGGGCTGGGACAGCTCGCTGGTGCGCGAGATGCTCGCGCGCGCACAAGACCAGACCCCCGGCGGCCGCGACGCCTTCCGCCCCGAAGGATTGCCGGCGCACTACGGACTGCAGTTCGACGGGCTGTACCGGCTGTCCGACGACCAGGCCGCCGAGATCCTGCAGATGCGCCTGCAGCGCCTGACCGGACTCGAGCAGGACAAGATCATCGGCGAGTACCGCGAGGTGATGGAGCGCATCGCCGATCTGCTCGACATCCTGGTCAAGCCCGAGCGCGTGAAGGCCATCATCGCCGAGGAGCTCACGTCGCTGCGCGCGGAGTTCGGGCAGACCAAACTCGGCGCGCGCCGCAGCGTGATCGAGCGCAACGTGCAGGAGCTGCTGACCGAGGACCTGATCGCGCCGCAGGACATGGTCGTCACGCTCAGTCACACCGGCTACGTGAAGAGCCAGCCGCTGGCCGAGTACCGCGCGCAGCGCCGCGGCGGCCGCGGCAAGCAGGCCACCACGACCAAGGACGACGACTGGGTCGACCAGTTGTTCATCGCCAACACGCACGACTGGATCCTGTGCTTCAGCAACCGCGGGCGCGTGTACTGGCTCAAGGTGTGGGAGGTGCCGCAAGGCGGCCGCGCCAGCCGCGGCAAGCCGATCGTCAACATGTTCCCGCTCGTCGCCGACGAGAAGATCACCGTCGTGCTGCCGCTCACCGGCGAGTTCCGCAGCTTCCCGGCCGACCACTACGTGTTCATGGCCACCGCGCTCGGCACGGTGAAGAAGACGGCGCTCGATGATTTCGCCAACCCGCGCAAGGCCGGCATCATCGCGGTCGACCTCGATGCCGGCGATCACCTGATCGGCGCCGCGCTCACCGACGGACAGCACGACGTGATGCTGTTCTCCGACGGCGGCAAGGCGGTGCGCTTCGACGAGGACGATGTGCGGCCGATGGGCCGCCAGGCGCGCGGCGTGCGCGGCATGATGCTCGACGACGGCCAGCGTGTGATCGCGATGCTGGTCGCCGAGGACGAGACGCAGTCGGTGCTGACCGCCACCGAGAACGGCTTCGGCAAGCGCACGCCGATCGCCGAGTACACGCGCCACGGCCGCGGCACGAAGGGCATGATCGCGATCCAGCAAAGCGAGCGCAACGGCCGCGTGGTAGCCGCGACGCTGGTGATGCCCGACGACGAGATCATGCTGATCACCGATCGCGGCGTGCTGGTGCGCACGCGGGTGGCCGAGATCCGCGAGCTCGGCCGCGCCACGCAGGGCGTGACGCTGATCGCGCTCGACGACGGCACCAAGCTGTCGGGCCTGCAGCGCATCGTCGAGAACGACGCCAACGGCGACACCGGCGAGGCCGAAAACGCCGGCGAACCGACCGAGCCTCCCGCAACGCCCGACGGCAACGCACCGGCCTGAGCGCGCCGGTGACGCGGGCGGGCGAAGTTGGCGCCGGCGCGCCCCGCGGCCGTCACGGGGCATGCAAGAATTCGTGCCTGCATATGGCCGAGGCCGCCCCGAACCCCGAACTGCTGGCGCTGCGCGATCGCATCGACGCGATCGACCGCGAACTGCTGGCGCTGCTGAATCGCCGCGCCGCGGTGGCGCAGCAGGTGGGCGAGTTGAAGAAACACGAAGGCTCGGTGGTGTTCCGCCCCGAGCGCGAGGCGCAGGTGATCGAGGGCCTGAAGGCCGCCAATGCGGGCCCGCTCGCCGCCACCGGCATCGCGCCGATCTGGCGCGAGATCATGTCGGCCTGCCGCGCGCTCGAAACGCCGACGCGCGTGGCCTACCTCGGCCCGGCGGGCACGTTCAGCGAAGAGGCTGCGCTCGGCTACTTCGGCTCGTCGATCGAGCGCGTGCCGTGTGCCAACTTCGACGAAGTGGTGCGTGCCACCAGCGCCGGCACGGCCGATTTCGGCGTGGTGCCGGTCGAGAACAACACCGAGGGCGTGGTGGCGCGCGCGCTCGACCTGTTCCTGACGATGCCGCTGTTCATCATCGGCGAAACCAGCCTGGTCGTGCGGCACAACCTGCTGCGCCGCGAAAACGCGATGGCCGGCATCCGCGCGGTGGTGGCGCACGCGCAGGCACTGGCGCAGTGCCACGGCTGGCTGAGCCTGCATCTGCCCGATGCCGAGCGGCAGCCGGTGGCGAGCAACGCCGAGGGTGCTCGCCTGGCCGGGCTCGACGCCTCGCTGGCCGCGATCGCCGGCAGCCGTGCGGCCAGCGAGTTCGGCCTGCACGTACTGGCGCCATCGATCCAGGACGAGGCGCTCAACCGCACGCGCTTCGCGATCCTCACCCACCCCGAGCGCCACCCGGCGCCGAAGGCGTCGGGCCACGACCGCACCAGCCTCGTGGTGTCGGTGCCCAACCGGCCCGGCGCGGTACACGACATGCTGGTACCGCTGAAGCGGCACGGCGTGTCGATGAGCCGCTTCGAGTCGCGGCCGGCACGTTCGGGCCAGTGGGAGTACTACTTCTACATCGACGTCGAGGGCCACCCCGACGAACCCGCGATGGCCGCGGCGCTGCGCGAGCTGCGCGAGGTGTGCGCGTTCTTCAAGCTGCTGGGTGCGTACCCGGTCGACACGCACTGATGGCAACCTCCGGTCAGACCATGTTCACCCAGCTCGGCGTGATCGGCTGCGGCCTGATGGGCGGCTCGTTCGCGCTGGCGCTCAAGCGTGCCGGGCTGGTCAAGCGCGTGATCGGCTACAGCAAGTCGCCCTCCACCACCGAGCGCGCCAAGCGCATGGGCGTGATCGACGTCGCCGCCGAGTCGGCGCTGCTGGCGGTCAGCGGCTCCGATATCGTGCTGATCGCGGTGCCGGTGTCGGCCAGCGAGGTCACGTTCAAGGCCATCCGCCATCTCGTCGAGCCCAATGTGCTGTTCATGGACGTCGGCTCGACCAAGCGCGACGTGGTCGACGCCGCACGCCGCGTGCTGAAAGACCGCGTGCCCGCCTTCGTGCCGGCGCACCCGATCACCGGCAAGGAGGTGGCCGGCGTGCACAACGCCGACGCCGCGCTGTATGCCGGGCGCCAGGTGATCCTGACGCCGCTGCCGCAGACCTCGCCCGAGCTGGTGCAGAAGGCCACCGACGTGTGGGCGGCGATCGGCGCGCAGGTGCTGCGCATGACGCCCGAGAATCACGACGCGGCGTTTGCCTCGGTGAGCCACCTGCCGCACCTGCTGGCGTTTGCGTACTTCAGCGCGGTGGTCAACCAGCCGGCCGGGCGCGACTTCCTCTCGCTGGCCGGGCCCGGGTTCCGCGATTTCACGCGCATCGCGGCGAGCGACCCGGCGATCTGGCGCGACATCCTGATGGCCAACCGCGAAGAGATCCTCAAGCAGTCGGCGCGCTTTCGCCACACGCTCGACGCGATGGAGCACGTGATCAAGAGCGGCAATGCCGATGCGCTCGAAGACCTGATCCGCAGCGCGGCCGAAGCGCGCGCAGGCTGGCAACTGATCGGGCCACGCAACAGCAGCGGCTCCGGTGGCAAGGCCTGAAGCCGCACGCCAGGCAGCCCCTGCGGGGCTTCTGGGCGGTGGGCAACTGAGCTGAGCGCTGATGTACGACATCGCCCACCTCGACATCCCGCCGCTGCGACGCTGCGCCGGCACGGTGCGCCTGCCGGGTTCGAAGAGCATCTCCAACCGCGTGCTGCTGCTGGCCGGCCTGAGCGACGGCGTCACCGCGGTACACGACCTGCTCGAATCCGATGACACGCAGGTGATGCTCGCCGCGCTCGAGCGGCTCGGCTGCCGCGTGCAGCGCGACGGCAACGTACACACGGTGCGCGGCATCGGCGGCCGGCTGAGCACCGCGGCGGCACAGCCGCTGTCGCTGTTTCTCGGCAACGCCGGCACCGCCATGCGGCCGCTGGCCGCTGCACTCGCGCTGCTCGTCACGCGCGACGGCGGCGACATCACGCTGGCCGGGGTGCCGCGCATGCACGAGCGGCCGATCGGCGATCTCGTCGATGCGCTGCGTCAGCTCGGTGCGCAGGTGGAGTACTCCGGCCACGAGGGCTTTCCGCCGCTGCGGCTGCGCGGCCGGCGCGGCGGCGTGGCCGACACCGCGCGGCCGATTCGCGTGCGTGGCGATGTGTCGAGCCAGTTCCTCACCGCGCTGCTGCTCGCGCTGCCGCTGGCCAGCGGCAGCGATGGTGCGCAGCCGATCGTCGTCGAGGTCGAAGGCGAGCTGATCTCCAAGCCCTACGTCGAGATCACGCTGGCGCTGCTGCAGCGCTTCGGCATCGCCGTCGAGCGCGAGGGTTTCCGGCGCTTCACGATCCCGGCCGACAGCCACTACCGGGCGCCGGCGCGCATCCATGTCGAGGGCGATGCCTCGTCGGCGTCGTACTTCATCGCCGCCGGCGCGATCGCCGCGGTCGACGCGCCGCTGCGCATCGAAGGCGTCGGGCTCGATTCGATCCAAGGCGACATCCGCTTCGTCGCCGCGGCGCGGGCAATGGGCGCGCAGGTCACCGGCGGGCCGGGCTGGGTCGAGGTGCGCCGCGGTGCCTGGCCGCTGAAGGCGGTGACGCTCGACTGCAACCACATGCCCGACGCCGCGATGACGCTGGCCGCGATGGCGCTGTTCGCCGACGGCCGCACACGGCTGACGCACATCGGCAGCTGGCGCGTCAAGGAGACCGACCGCATCGCCGCGATGGCCACCGAGCTGCGCAGACTCGGCGCCACCGTGGTCGACGGCGCCGACTTCATCCAGGTGGAGCCGCCGCGCCACTGGCGGCGCGCGGCGCTGCACACCTACGACGACCACCGGATGGCGATGTGCCTGTCGCTGGCGGCGTTCAACCCACTGGCCGGCGGCGGCGTGCCGGTACGGCTGCTCGACCCGCGCTGCGTCGCCAAGACCTTTCCGGAGTACTTCGAAACCTTGTTCGATGTGGTGGCCACCGAGCCGCGCGACATCCCGGTGATCACGGTCGACGGCCCCACCGCGTCGGGCAAGGGCACGCTGGCCAGCGCGGTGGCGGCACGGCTGGGATGGCGCCAGCTCGACTCCGGCGCGCTGTACCGCGCCACCGCGCTGGCCGCGATGCGCGCCGATGTCGCCGCCACCGACACCACCGCGCTGGCCCGGCTCGCCGGCGCGCTGCCACTGCGCTTCGACGGCGACCTGGTCTGGCTCGACGGCATCGATATCACCGCCGCGCTGCGCCACGAAGAAGTGGGCGCGCTGGCGTCGCGCATCTCGGCGCTGCCCGAGGTGCGCCAGGCGCTGCATGCGCTGCAGTTGTCGTTTCGACGCGTACCCGGCCTGGTGGCCGACGGGCGCGACATGGGCACCGTGGTGTTCGCCGACGCGGCGTTGAAGGTGTTCCTCACCGCGAGCGCCGCGATGCGCGCCGAGCGCCGGCTTAAGCAATTGATATCAAAGGGCATTTCGGCTAAACTCGACGCCCTTCGCGCCGACCTCGAGGCGCGCGACGCGCGCGACATGCATCGCGCCGTGGCGCCCCTGAAGCCGGCGCAGGATGCGCTCCAACTCGACAACTCGTCGCTCACGATCGAGCAATCGGCCGATCGCGTGCTGCAGTGGTGGGGCGAGCGCAACGCCTTCGACTGAAGCGCCCCGACCGCAACGTCGGCCGCCCACGCCGCCGGCACGGACCGTCGTTGCCCACGCGCACGCCATGTGCCGCTGGCACCGGGCGGATGTTCAACTCAACCCCGCAACCTCGGTTGCCTGGCCGGCGTCGACACCTCTCCCAGCCACCCGGCCGTCAGGAAACTCTCATGCAACAAGCTCAATCCGCCACCATGGGCGGCGAATCGTTTGCCGCCCTGTTCGAAGAATCGCTCAAGCGCAGCGAGATGCGCGCCGGCGAGGTCATCACCGCGGAGGTGGTGCGCATCGACTTCAACCACGTGGTGGTCAACGCCGGCCTCAAGAGCGAGGCCTATGTGCCGATCGCCGAGTTCAAGAACGACCAGGGCGAAGTCGAGGTCTCGGTCGGCGACTACGTCTCGGTGGCGATCGACGCCATCGAGAACGGCTACGGCGACACCATCCTGTCGCGCGACAAGGCCAAGCGCCTGGCCTCGTGGCTGGCGCTGGAGAACGCGCTCGAATCGGGCACCTTCGTCAACGGCACCGTCTCGGGCAAGGTCAAGGGCGGCCTCACCGTGCTGGTCAACGGGATCCGCGCGTTCCTGCCCGGTTCGCTGATCGACACGCGCCCGGTCAAGGATCTCACTCCCTTCGAAGGCAAGACGCTCGAGTTCAAGGTCATCAAGCTCGACCGCAAGCGCAACAACGTGGTGCTGAGCCGCCGCGCGGTGGTCGAGGCCAGCATGGGCGAAGAGCGCGCCAAGCTGCTCGAGACGCTGACCGAGGGCGCCATCGTGCACGGCGTGGTCAAGAACATCACCGAGTACGGCGCGTTCGTCGACCTGGGCGGCATCGACGGCCTGCTGCACATCACCGACATGGCCTGGCGCCGCGTGCGCCACCCCACCGAGGTGGTGCAGGTCGGCCAGGAGCTCACCGCCAAGGTGCTGAAGTTCGACGCCGAGAAAAACCGCGTCTCGCTCGGCCTGAAGCAGCTCGGCGACGACCCGTGGCTCGGCGTGTCGCGCCGCTACCCGAGCGGCACGCGCCTGTTCGGCAAGGTGACCAACATCGCCGACTACGGCGCCTTCGTCGAGATCGAGCCGGGTATCGAGGGTCTGGTGCACGTCTCGGAGATGGACTGGACCAACAAGAACGTCGCGCCGAGCAAGGTGGTGAGCCTGGGCGACGAGGTCGAGGTGATGGTGCTCGAGATCGACGAGGACAAGCGCCGCATCAGCCTGGGCATGAAGCAGTGCAAGGCCAACCCGTGGGAAGAGTTCGCCGCCAACGTCAAGCGCGGCGACCGCGTCAAGGGCCCGATCAAGTCGATCACCGACTTCGGCGTCTTCGTCGGTCTGGCGCAGGGCATCGACGGCCTGGTGCACCTGTCGGACCTGTCGTGGAACGAGCCCGGCGAGGCCGCGGTGCGCAACTACAAGAAGGGTCAGGAGGTCGAGGCGATCGTGCTCGGCATCGATATCGAGCGCGAGCGCATCAGCCTGGGCATCAAGCAGCTCGACCAGGATCCGTTCACCAGCTTCGTCACGCTCAACGACCGCGGCGCGCTGGTCAGCGGCAAGGTCAAGAGCGTCGACCCGCGCGGCGCCGAGATCCAGCTCACCGCCGACGTCACCGGCTACCTGCGCGCCAGCGAGATCAGCCGCGACCGCGTCGAAGACGCGCGCAACGTGCTGAAGGAAGGCGACGAGGTCAATGCGATCATCGTCAACGTCGACCGCAAGGCGCGTTCGATCCAGCTGTCGATCAAGGCCAAGGACGCGGTCGACCAACAAGAGGCGATGCAACGCCTGGCGCAGAGCAACGAGCGCGAGACCGCCGGCACCACCAGCCTGGGCGCGCTTCTGCGCGCCAAGCTCGACAACCGCGACGGCAACAACTGATCCGCCGCCGGACCGGGCCGGCCTGCGCGCCGGCCCGCCTGCCCTGCCCTCGAACCCCTCGACATGACGCGGTCCGATCTGGTTGCCAAGCTCGCCGAGCGCTTCGCGCAGTTGACGCAGCGCGACACCGAGTTCGCGGTGAAAACGATCCTCGACGCGATGACCGATGCGCTCGCGCGCGGTCACCGCATCGAGATCCGCGGCTTCGGCAGTTTCTCGATCAACCGTCGGCCACCACGCATGGGGCGCAACCCGCGCAGCGGCCAGCAGGTCACCATCCCCGAAAAGCTGGTGCCGCACTTCAAGCCTGGCAAGGCGCTGCGCGAGTCGGTGGACCGCGCGCAGCCGGCCGGAACGCTGCCTGGCGAGCCGTAGCCTGCGTGCGCCGCCTCGGGCAAGGCGGCTTCGCCGCTTTGCCCGGCCCCCAACGGGGGCGAACCGACCCTGGGGCGCCCAGAGGTGGCCCCTAGAATGCGCGGGCGATGCGCATCCTCACCTGGCTGATCCGCGCCTTCCTGTTCTTCGCGCTGTTCGCGTTCGCGCTCAACAACCAGCAGGACACCGTGGTGCACTGGTTCTTCGGTGCCCAGTGGCGCGCGCCGATGGTGATCGTCGTGCTGGTGGCGTTCAGCGTCGGCCTCGCGGTCGGCGTACTGGCGATGGTGCCGCGCTGGTGGCGGCATCGTGCGCTGTCGCAGCGGCAGGCGCGCACGCCGCCGGCCGCGACGCCTGCGGCCGAAGCCACGACCACCGCCGCGCCATCGGACCTCGCGCTCGCGCAGCCGCCGCGCGAGGGCTTGTAGCGCGCCGGCGATGGAGTTCGACCTGCAATGGCTGTTGATCGGGCTGCCGATCGCCTTCGGCCTCGGTTGGATCGCCTCGCGCCTGGACATCGGTCAGTGGAAGCGTGCGCAGCGCGAGGCACCGAAGGCGTACTTCCAGGGTCTGAACCTGCTGCTGAACGAACAGCACGACAAGGCGATCGACGCCTTCATCGAGGCGGTGCAGCGCGACCCCGACACCGCCGAGTTGCACTTCGCGCTCGGCAACCTGTTCCGCCGCCGCGGCGAGTTCGAACGCGCCGTGCGCGTGCACCAGCATCTGCTGCAACGCGCCGACCTCGGCGCGGCCGATCGTGCACGCGCGCAGCACGCGCTGGCGCAGGACTACGTGAAAGCCGGCCTGCTCGATCGCGCCGAAGCCGCCTACCGCGAGCTCGAAGGCACCGCGTTCGACATCGAGGCGCGGCTGGCGCGGCTGAGTCTTGCCGAGCGCTCGCGCGACTGGCGCACGGCCGCCGAGATGGCGGGCCGGCTCGAGGCCAGCGGCACGGGTTCGTATGCCAACCGCATCGCACACCACTGGTGCGAGTTGTCGCTGCAGGCCGGCGATGCCGGCGACGACGCGGCGGCCGCCGAGGCGCTGCGCAACGCCCGCGCAACGGCGCCGCACGCGCCGCGGCCGCTGATTCTCGCCGCGCGGCGCGCGGCGAAGGCCGGCGATGCTGCGGCCGCGTTCAATCTGTACGGCGAGCTGCTGCAGCATGCGCCCGAGTTGCTGCCGCTGGTGGCGAGCGACTATGCGGGCGCGGCGATCGCCGCCGGCCAGGCCGCGGCGGCGCGCACCACCGTGCTGCGCCGCCTCGAACAACAACCGAGCGTGGACCTGCTGCACGCGATGCGCCTGCTCGACGGCGCCACACCGGCTGCCGGCGACGTTCCCGACGCGGCCGAGCGCGCACAACGGTTGCTGCACGCGCAGCCCACGCTGTCGGCCGCGCTCGCCGTGCTCGATGCGCCACTGCACGCCGCCGACGAGCAGGCGCTGCGCGACGTGCGCGAGGCCGTGGCGCGCGGCGCACGTGCGCTGCAGCGCTACCGCTGCGCCGCCTGCGGCTTCGAGGCGCCGCAGCACTTCTGGCAATGCCCGGGCTGCCTGAGCTGGGACACCTTCCCGCCGCGACGCGTCGAGGAGTTGTAGCCGTGCGCAGTGCGCTTCAGGGCCACTCAACCGCGCGCAGTGCACGTCAGGGCCACTCAACCGCGCGCAGTGCGCGCGGGTGCGACCGGGCTCAAGGCAACGCCGCTTGCCGCTCGACCAGCGACAGCACCTCCTGCTGCGACGGCACCAGCCCCTTGCCACCGACACTGGCGACGCTGGCGGTGCCGACGAGGCCGGCCAGACCGGGTTCGTGGTCGCAATAGATGCCGATCGTCGGCCGGCCGAGCGCGGCGGCCAGGTGGCTGAAGCCGGTGTCGAGTCCGACCACGCGCTTGGTTTCGGCCAGCAGCGCGGCCATATCGTGCACGTTCAGAAACGGTGGTACCTCGCCATCGCAACCGGCGGCGATGCGCTCGGCGCGCACCTGCTCCTCTTCGGTGCCCCACAGCACCAGTGGCGACAGGCCCATTGCCTTGATGCGTTTGCCCACCGCGATCCAGCGCGCCTCGGGCCAGATCTTCTCCGGCCGGCTGGCGCACGGGATCAGCGCCGCGCTGGGGCCACGCAGCTTCCACGAGCCCGGACCCGGTTGGATGCCGAACACCGGCGCATCGCTGGGCGGCGCGTAGCCCAGATGCGCCGCGGCGAGCTGCCGACAGCGCTCGACCGCGTGCAGATCGCGCCCGACGTGTGCCTTGCGCGCGTAGAACCACGACGCCAGCGGCTCGCGCGCACTGGCGCTGTCGTAGCCCATCAGCGGGCCACTGGCCTGGCGGCCCCACAGCGCGCTCTTGAGCAGACCCTGCAGGTCGAGCACGCAGTCGTAGCGTTGTTCGCGCAGCTGCGCACGCAGCTCGCGCATCGCGCGCCAGCTGTCGCCGCTGGAGAGCTTCTTGCGCCAGCGGCGCCAGGCCATCGGCAGCACGCGGCCGACGCCGGTGTGCAGGCGCGGGATCGCCGCGAACGACGCCTCGACCAGCCACTCGATCTGTGCACCGGGGAACGCGCGACGTACGTCGTGCACCACGGGCAGCGCATGCACCACGTCGCCCATCGACGAGGTCTTGACGATCAGCAGGCGCATCGCGCGTTCAGGCCTTGCGCGCCGGTGCACCGGCGCGCTCGGCAACGAGCGCCGGGTTGAAGCGCGGGTCGTTGTACATCTTGAACTGCCGGTAGACCTTGAAGTGCGCGCGGCCGGCCTCGCAATCGGCCAGCAACGCGTCGAGGCAGCCGCCGAGGTCGCCGCGCTGCTGCTCGAGCCGCAGCAGCTTGCCGCGGCTGGACTCGCGGTGCGCGTCGTCGACGTCGCGCCGCTCGGTCTGCGCGCGCATCGCATGTACCTTGAGCGCCAGGATCGACAGCCGGTCGATCATGCTGCCGGCGGTTTCGCTGTTCAGCCGCGAGCCAGCCGGCACGGTCGAGCGTGGCGCATCGGTGCGCGCCGACGCGGGGTCGACCAGGCCGAGCGCGACCAGCAGCAGCTCGTCGACGCGCTCGGTGGCGTCGTTGCGCGCCTGGTTGAAGCCATCGATCGCGCGCTTGTTGGCGGCGATCTCGCCGTCGCTCACCTGCGTGCGCCGCGCCAGGTCCTCCTCGGCCCACAACCTGGAGTTGAAGCAGTGGTTGGTCTGGATCCAACGCCAAAGGCCATCGTCGCGCGGCGCGGGCTCGTGCGCGGGCCAGCGTGCGTCGCGCAGCAGCGCGTCGTGCAGTGCGGTGACGGCCGCGGCGGCGGGAAGCGTGGACTCCATGGGGCGAATGGCAAAATGTGCGGATGCCGATTATCCGTGCCAACGCGGGCCGTGCCATCCGTGACTGAGGCCAGCGATGCGCCGCGGCCCCTGGTGGTGCGTCTGCGCAACTGGGTCGGTGACGCGATTCTCGGTGTACCGGCGTTGCATCTGCTTGCAGCCCACGGCTACCAGCTGCAACTGGTGGGCAAGGCATGGTCGCAAGCCCTACTGGCCGGCGAAGGCTGGCCGACCCACGCCTACCCCCGCTCACTGCGCGAGCGCGTGGCGCTGTTGCGCCGGCTACGGCAACAGGCGCGCACGCTCGACGCCGGGTTCGATCGCCGCGAGAACGCGATGGTGCTGACGACATCGATCTCCAGCGCGCTCGAGCTGCGTCTGGCCGGGCTGCGCGCGGTGGGCTACGCGCAGGAGGCACGCGGCTTCCTGCTCGCGCGCAGCGAGCCGAGCACCTACGGCGGCCATGCGCTGGCGAGCTACTGGCAGCTCGCGTGCCGCTTCCTGCGCATCGAGCAGCCGCCGCCGGCATCGATCGACCTCAAGCTGGCGCCGGCCGACGTGGCCGCCGCCGATGCATTGCTGCGTCAGCACGGCATCGCACCGGGCTTCATCGTGATCTGCCCGTTCGCCGGTGGCCAGTTCGAGAAGCTCGACAAGACCTGGCCGGCGTTCGCGGCGTTCACGCAGCGCTTGCTCGCGCTCGGCCGCCCGGTGCTGGCCTGTCCCGGGCCGGGTGAAGAAGCCGTGCTGCGCGAGCGCTTCGCTGGCGTGCTCGGTCTCGAAGGCATCAAGCTCGGTGTATACGGCGCGATCCTGCGCCGCGCGGCGCTGCTGGTCAGCAACGACACCGGCCCCGCTCACCTCGCCGCCGCGGTGGGCACGCCGGTGCTCAGCGTGCTCGGGCCGACCAAGCCCGAGCAGTGGGCACCGTGGGGGCCCAGCGTCAGCGTGGTGCGACGCACACAGCCGCCCAGCGCGATCGCCTGGCCCGAAGCCGACGAGGTGCTGACACGCGCCACCGCCATGCTGGCCAGCGCCTGACGAAGCCACCGCGGATGCAGCGTCACATCGGCTTGAGCTTCGGCCGGGTCGAGCACTGGCACGACGGCCTCGGCGAGTTCTCGCGCCAGCTCGGCAGCGAGCTCGCGAGGCGCGCCGCCGCGCTGCGGCGCGAGCACGACATCGAGCTGCACTACCACCTGCCGCGCCGCTGGCACGGCGAGTTCGGCCGCGACGTGCACTACCTGCCGCTGCACACGTTGCAACGCTTCTGGCACCACACGCCGCAGCGCTTCGCGCTGTGGCACCGCTTGCACCAGCACATCCGGCTGTTGCCGCCGCACGGCACCGCGACGCGCCTGGAGACGGTGCACGATCTGAACTTCCTGCTGCTGAAGACCGGTTCCAAGCGCGAGCGCTACCGCCGGCGCCTGGCGCGCCGCCTCGCCGGCAGTGCCGCAACCGTGGCGATCACGCAGCACGTGGCCGACGACCTCGCACGCGAGGTGCCGCGGTCGGGCACGCCGGTCAGCGTCATCCACAACGGCGTCACCGATCTCACGTCCACGCCAACGCGCGCGGTCACGGGCGTGGGCGCGCAGCCGTTCCTGCTGCACATCAGCCGCATGGCGCCGAGCAAGAACATCGAATCGCTGCTTCGACTCGCGGCGGCCTGGCCGTCGCAGGCCATCGTGCTGGCCGGCGCGACCAGCAGCTACACCGGCGAGGTGCAGCGGCTGGTGACCGAGCGCAAGCTGACCAACGTGACGGTGCGCCTCGATCTCGACGTGTCCGAGAAGGCGTGGCTATACGCCCACTGCGATGCGTTTCTGTTCCCCTCCCTGGCCGAAGGCTTCGGGCTGCCGCCGCTCGAAGCGATGCACTTCGGCAAGCCGGTGTTCCTGTCGCGGCTGACCTCGCTGCCCGAAGTGGGCGGCGACGCGGCGTGCTACTTCGATTCGTTCGATGCCGCGGCGATGCGCGCCACGGTCGAGGCGGGCCTGCGCGCACACCGGCAGGCCGGCCGCGCCGAAGCGCTGGTGCAGCGCGCGCGCAGCTTCTCGTGGGCGCGCTGTACCGATGCGTACCTGGCCTTGTACCTGCGGCTGCTCGAGCGCCGGACACGATGACAGCCGACCTGCTGGCATTCACCGCCAAGCCGCTGCGCGTGATCGAACAGATCGAGACCCAGCGGGACGCATGAGTACGATGTCGGAGCTGGAGTCGCCACAGCGGACGCAGACCCGCTTGAACCTGGAAGGCTATGTGCTCGCGGCATGGGTTCTGCTTGCGACACTCGCGCCGACACAGTCGCGGTACCAACCCCTGCTGATCGCACCCTGGTGCCTGCTGGCGTTGCGGTACCGGGCCTCGTTCGACAACCTGGTCGCATTGGCGCGGGCCTGGCCGGTTCCGCTGGCGGCCAGCGTACTGCTGGCGATCTGGCTGGCGCTGGGCGCCGAGTTCGGTCCGCCGGCCCTGACTTCCCGCTACAACCTCGCGGCGATCGCCGTGACATGGATCCCGGTGGCCGCGCTGGTCGCCGGCCAGCGCCGCGCGGGCCGCCACATCGAGGGTCTGCTCGCGGCGATGCTGCTGCTGGTCGTCGCGCTCAACGCGGTCCGCGTCGGCCACCAGCTGTTCACGGGGCGGGTGCCGCTGTCGGGCTATACGCACAACGTGCTGCTCGGGCCGCTGATGATCGCGCTCGCACTGACCGCCGCTGCCCTGCTGGTGCGATGCCAGGCCGCGCGGCGCCGCTGCCTGCGCGTGGCGGCGGCCGGGCTGGTGATCGCGGTCGCCATCGCGATCGCAAGCCGCGCGCGCACGCCGTTCGTCGCCGCCACCGCTGCGGTGTTCGCTACCGTCGTCGTGTGGCGGCTGAAGCTCTCGCGCGCCATCTGGATCGGCCTGGCCAGCGCACTCGCCGTCTGGCTGGCCGCGATCTCGACGCGTTGGGAGCTCGTGGTCACCCAATCGATCCAGTACGAGGGAGGCGCCACGCACAAGACCTCGATCGGTGCGCGCGTGGACATGCTGCGCTGGGGCGCACGACACCTGCACGAGATCCCGCCGTTCGGGTTCGGCGAACCCGCGCTGGCGAACTACATGAACCAGCGCTTCGCCGAGTTCGGCGTCGACCCGACGCGGATCTACCAGCTGATCCACATGCACAACGACATCCTGCAGTTGTCGTTCGCGCATGGCTGGGTGGCAGGCCTGTGCTTCGTCGTGTTCATGGTCAGCCTGCTGACTGGGGTCTACGCGAGGCGACGGACAGCCAGTGCGGACGGGCAACGCGGCGATTTCGGGTCGGCGACCTGCACGGCTGCCGTGCTGCTGCTGGCCCTGGCCGGATGGTCCGATAGCTTCCTCTACTGGCCGAAGGTGTGGCTCGCGCTGGTGGCCGTGTTCGCGATCGTGACGGGGCTGCATACACCGATCGACGATCGCCACGCTGTCCATCCGGCGGCACGCATGCGCAACGGGTAGAAGCCGTGACGGGCAAGGGCCCACGTGCGTGTACGCTTGCGCTTCGCGACGACGGCACATCGGCGCCCCGCATTCGTTCGATGGAATCCTCCACTCTCGTCGACAAGCACCGCCTCGAGGCGCTCGCCGATGGCATCTACGCCATCGCGCTCACGCTGCTGGTACTCGACCTGAAGCTGCCGCCGCTCGAGCACGCCAGCTCAGCGGCGCTGACCGCAGCGTTGTCGACCCTTGTGCCGAAAGGCCTGGTCTGGCTGCTGAGCTTCTGGATCATGGCCATGTTCTGGCTGGCCCAGCTGCGGGCGCTGCGCCAATTTGCGGCGCTCGATCGCCCGGCGTTGCGCATCGAGCTGCTGCAACTGGCGCTCGTGAGCCTGTTTCCGTTCTCGACTGCGCTGGTCGGCGAGCACGGCGACTTCGTGGCGCCATCCTTCATCTACGGTGCACACCTATGCCTGCTCGCGCTGCTGTCGCTGCTGCGGTTGCATCGCCTGTCGCGCCATGCACACCTGCAGTCCCCCGATTTCGACGCACCCGCCGCCCGGGCGCAGCGGCTTCGCGCGGCGGCCATCGCAGCCTGCGCGCTGGTGTCGACGGTGCTCGCGCTCTTCGTTCCGGCCTGGAACATGCTGGCCATGCTCCCGCTGCTACTGCTGCCCGGCAGGCCGCGCGACCACGCAAGCCAGGCCGCGACACATCGCAGGCCGAGCGGCAGCTGACCGGCATCGCCTTCGCGCCGAGCCCTGGGGCCCGTGCACCGCGTCAACGCTGCACGTGTGGCGCGTTCTCGCCCAGCCGGCCGAGAAGGCAGCGTCCGCAACGGCAGCGGCCAAACAGCCGACGGCCACCGCGGCCGACACCACGCCGGCGGCAACGACGATGCCTGCTGCCAAGGCCGTCGATGCGAAGAAGGAAGCCGTCAAGGCCGAGGCCGAGGAGAAGGCCAAGGCCGAAGCCAAGAAGAGCCAGGCCAAGGACGGCAAGGCCGCCAGCGAGAAGCCGAAGGCCGCCGACACGACCGCGTCGGCCGCCAAGAAGTAGCCGTCAGCGCTGCGGTGCGGCGGGCAGTTCGTTCAACTTCGCTTCACTGGATCGGTAGCGGCGCGGCGTCGCGTGCAGCGCTGGGCGGCGCGACCGCACCCGGTGCCGGCCGCCAGCCGAAGAAGGCCACCACCTCGTCGCGTCGCGCCAGCGCGTCGGCCTCGCCGAGCGCGATCAACGCACGCGTGTACGGTGCCTCGAACAGCAGATAGCTCGCCAGCGCCGCACCGCGCGCATCGCGGCCCTGGCCGGTGACGCCCATGCCGCGCAGCAGCGTGCGCACCGGCACCGGCAGCGTGCTCTGGTACTCCGCGGCGAGGTCGTCCAGCCGCTGGCTCGGCGCGATCACCAGCGCGTCGATCGGCCGCAGGCTGGTCTGCGCGTGTGCAGCCTCGGGCAGCAGCGACAGCGTGTGGTTGATGCGGCGCAGCCGCTCCACGTCGACCGCCAGCGCATCGAGGAAGATGTTTGACAGCGCGTGGCCGGCGATCTGCGCAAGGCTCGGGTAGGCGCCGCGGTCGGCCATGCGGCGGCCGGGCGGCTCCTGCATGCGACCGGCACCGATCACCAACAGCTTCTGTGCACCCAGGTGCACCGCCGGCGAGATCGGCGCCGTCTGGCGCATCGAGCCGTCGCCGAACCACTCGGGCACGCCGTCGACCACGATCGACGCGGCCGGAAACACGAACGGGATCGCCGACGACGCCAGCAGGTGCGCGTGACCGATGCGGCCCGGCACCGCGATGCGCTGCGAGCGCGTCCACGGCGCGATTGGCGTCGCCGCGTCGTAGAACGTGACGTGCAGGCCCGAGCTGTAGCTCGACGCGCTGACCGCCAGCCCGTGCAGGTGGCGCGCGCGCAGCATCAGCCGCAGCCGTGCCAGCGGCACCAGGCGCTGCAGCAGTTGTGCCAGCGGCTCGTTGTCGAGCAGCGAGCGCGGCCGCGCGCGGCGCCAGCGCGCGATCAGCCAGCCGACCGAGAGCATCGTCAGCCACTGCGCGCCGCTGCGGATCACGCCCAGCGAATCGGCGCGGTACACCTGCTCGGCATGGAAGTCACGCCACACCTGCACGATGCGTTGGACGCCGCCTTCGAAGTCATCGGCCGCGCAGGCCAGCGCGGCGGCGTTGATCGCGCCGGCCGAGGTGCCGACGATGATGCCGAACGGGTTGCGCGCGCGATCGACGCCGCATTCGCGGCGGATGCGTGCCAGCGCATTCAGCACACCCACCTGGTAGGCCGCGCGCGCACCACCGCCGCTGAGGATCAGGCCGGTCAGCGGAGTCTCGTACATGCGTGCCCACTGTAGCCAAGCCGCCGCGGCCTGCCCGCGGCCGCACGGCGCAACGGCGCGTCAATCGTCACGGGCCTTGCCGCGCTGGCTGACCTTGCCGCGACCACGGTCGTGGTCATCGCCGTGGCCACGCCACTGTGCGCGCGGCTGTACATGATGGTCGTACCAGTCGTGGCGCACGAAGTACACCGGGACGCCGCAAGCCGCGTAGCGGTGGCAATGCTTGGCCCAGTGCTTGCGGTGTCCGGGTGGCACCCACATGTACACCGGCGCCGGCTGCGCAACCACCACCGGGCGTACGACCACCACCGGCTGCGCCACGACCACCTGCGGCTGCGGGAAGCGACCGATGTCGATGCGGCCGTACACGCCGGGTTGGCTGATTTGGACCGACACGCCGACGTCGGTGGCGCCGGCGGCAAGGGCGGCAAGGGTCATGGCGCCCGCACACAGCAGCTTGAGGGGTTTCATCCGGGCCTCATTGACAACGAAAGCCCCAGACTAACGGCTGCACGGTGCGCCGCGGGTGCATGACGCCCCAGCGCTTACGGCTGATTACACCGATCGCCCGCTTGCCGAACGAAGCGTCTATTCGTACACGATCGCGGCCTCGCCGCCGTCGGCCACCGCCTTCCAGCGCTGCAGCGCCTCGTCGCTGGGCCAGAAGCGGCCGTCGGCGCCGAGGTCGACCTCGGCGCGCGCCTCGTGGCGCTCGATGCGCAGCCGCACCGCCAGGCCCAGCGTGGTGGCGCCCTGTTCGCCGGCCACGCGCCGCACCGGCCATTGCCGCAGTAAGTCCTGCAGCGGCGGCGCCTTGCCGTTGACGTTCACCGCCAGGTAGCGGCCGAAGCGCGCACGCGCCGCGGCGAGGTCCCACACCTGCTGCACGTTCAGGCGCAGCCCGCCGCTGAAGCGATCGGGCTGCACACGGCCTTGCACGACCAGCAGCTCGTCTTCGCGCAGCAGGTCGCGCGTGGTCTCGAGCAGGTCTTCGCTGACCACCGCCTCGATGCGCTCGCTCATGTCGTCGAGCTTGAAGATCGCCACCCGGCCGCGCTGGCTGTTGACCAGGCGCAGCTCGAGCACCACGCCGGCCAGCAGCACCGGCTCGCGCGAATCGACCAGGTCGGCGATGCGGCGCTTGGCGATGCGGCGCACCTCGGCCGCATGCTGCTCGAACAGGTGGCCCGAGTAGTAGAAGCCGAGCGCGGTCTTCTCGTGCGCCAGCCGCGTGCGCACATCGAACGGCTCGGCCGCAACCAGCGCCGGCTCGTGCGTGGACGCGGCATGCGAATCGCCGAAGTCGAACAGGCCGCCTTGCGTCTGGTTGACCTCCTGCGTGTCGGCCCATTCGAAGGCCAGGCCCACGCTGGCCAGCAGCGCGGCGCGCCCGGCCGCCGCGTCGGCGTCATCGCCCACGGCTGCGTGACCGGCGGACAGCGGCGCGGCGTCGGTCGCGCGATCCGGATGCAACGCATCGAACGCGCCGGCCTTGATCAGCGCCTCGACGGCGCGCTTGTTGACGCGCTGGCGATCGACGCGTGCGCAGAAGTCGAACAGGCTGCGGAACGGCCCGGCCGCACCATCACCCGCACCGCCACCCGATACACCGGCTGCACCTCCGGCCGCATCGCCGCTGCGGCCCTCGCGCGCCGCGACGATGGCCTCGATCGCGCCCTGCCCGGTGCCCTTCACCGCGCCGAGGCCATAGCGCACGCGGCGATCGCCGATCGGCTCGAAGCGCCACACACCGCGGTTCACGTCGGGCGGCTCGAACTCCACGTTGAACAGCTTGGCGTCGTCGATCAGCACCTTGAGCTTGTCGGTGTTGTCGATCTCGATGCTCATGTTGGCGGCGTAGAACTCCGCCGGGTAGTGCACCTTCAGCCACGCGGTGTGATACGCCAGCACCACGTAGGCGGCGGCGTGGCTCTTGTTGAAGCCATAGCCGGCGAACTTCTCCATCAGGTCGAACACCTCGTCGGCCTGGGCCTGGTCGACGCCGTTGCGTGCTGCGCCGGCGCGAAACAGCTCGCGCTGCTGGGCCATCTCTTCGGGCTTCTTCTTGCCCATCGCACGGCGCAGCAGGTCGGCGCCGCCGGCGGAGTAGCCGGCGAGGATCTGCGCGCCCTGCATCACGTGCTCCTGGTACACGATGACGCCGTAGGTCTCGCGCAACAGGTCTTCGAGCAGCGGATGCGGGTAGGTGATCGGCTCGCGGCCGTGCTTGCGCGCGCAGAACGACGGGATGCTCTCCATCGGCCCGGGCCGGTACAGCGCGTTGAGCGCGATCAGGTCCTCGAGCTTCGACGGCTTGGCGTCGCGCAGCATGCCGATCATGCCGCGCGATTCGAACTGGAACACCGACTCGGTCTGGCCGTTGGCGAACAGGCGGTACACCGCCGGGTCGTCGAACGGCAGGCGGTCGAAGCTGAAGCCGGCCTGGTCGGGATGGCGCGCGACGATGAACTCGCGGGCCAGCTCGAGGATCGTCAGCGTGGCCAGGCCGAGGAAGTCGAACTTCACGAGGCCGATTGCCTCGACGTCGTCCTTGTCGAACTGGCTCACCGCCGAGTCGCTGCCGGGCTGCTGGTACAGCGGGCAGAAGTCGGTGATGCGGCCCGGTGCGATCAGCACGCCGCCGGCGTGCATGCCGATATTGCGCACCAGGCCTTCCACCTGCGTGGCCAGCGTCAGCAGCTCGGCCACCTCCTCCTCGGCCGCCTCGCGCTGCTCGAGCTCGGGCGCTTCCTTGCGCGCGTAGACCAGGCCCGGGTCGGGCTGCTCGGGCAGCCGCGCCAGCGTCACGGTCTTGCCCGGCGGCGCCGGGATCAGCTTGGCGATCGAGTCGACGTGGCCGTAGCCCATGCCGAGCACGCGGCCGACGTCGCGCAGCGCGGCCTTGGCGGCCATCGTGCCGAAGGTGGCGATCTGGCTCACCGCGTCGCGGCCGTAGCGCTGCTTCACGTAGTCGATCACGCGGTCGCGGTTGGCCTGGCAGAAGTCGATGTCGAAGTCGGGCATCGACACGCGCTCGGGGTTCAGGAAGCGCTCGAACATCAGGTTGTACTGGATCGGGTCGAGCCCGGTGATGCCCAGCGCATACGCCACCAGCGATCCCGCACCCGAGCCGCGGCCCGGGCCCACCGGGCAGCCGTGCTCGAGCGCCCAGTTGATGAAGTCGGCCACGATCAGGAAGTAGCCGGCAAAGCCCATCTGCCGGATGGTGGCGATCTCGTACTCGAGCCGCTCGACATAGCGTGCACGCTGCGCATCGCGCGCCGCAGGCTCCGGGTACAGCGCGAGCAAGCGCCGCTCGAGCCCCTCGTGGCTGAGCCTGCGAAAGTACTCGTCGAGCGGCGAACCATCGGGCGTCGGAAAATCGGGCAGCTGCGACTTGCCGAGCGTGAGCTTGAGGTTGCAGCGCATCGCGATGCGCTCGCTGTTGGCGAGCGCCGACGGCACATCGGCGAACAGGTCGGCCATCTGCTGCTGCGTCTTGAAGTACTGCTCGCGTGAGAAGCGCTTGACGCGCCGCGGGTTGGCGAGCGTCTCGCCTTCGGCGACGCAGACGCGCGCCTCGTGCGCGTCGAACTCGTCGGGCGTCGCGAACTGCACCGGGTGCGTCGCCACCACCGGCAGCTTCAGTTGCGCCGCCAGCGCCACCGCGGCGCGCACGTGCGCCTCGTTGCCGGGCAGCCCGGCGCGTTGCAACTCGAGGTAGAAGCGCCCCGGGTACAGCGCCGCCAGCCGCTGCGCCAGCGCGGCCGCGCGCTCGCTGTCGCCGGCCAGCAGCGCCGCGCCGACCGCGCCCGAGTCGGCGCCCGACAGCGCGATCAGCCCGGCGTGGCATTCGGCCAGCCACTCCCACTTGACCCAGGCCTGCGCGCGCTGCGCGTTGGTTGTCCACGCGCGCGACAGCAACTCGCACAGGCCGTGGTAGCCGGCGCGATCGCACGCCAGCAGCAGCAGCCGCGATGCGTGCTTGTCGCCACCGGGCAGCGGCTCGAGCCAGAGATCGACACCGATGATCGGCTTGACGCCGCCGCTGCTGCACGCCTTGTAGAACTTCACCGCGCCGAACAGGTTGCCGAGGTCGGTGATCGCCAGCGCGCCCTGGCCATCGCCGCGCGCGGCGGCCACCGCATCGGCCACGCGCAGCGTGCCGTCGACCACCGAGTACTCGGTGTGCAGGCGCAGGTGGACGAAGCCCATGCGGACGATTGTAGGGAGCACCATCGCGCCGGGCGCGCGCAACGCGCCCGGTAGAATCCCCTCGATGAGTCGCTGGCTGCCGCGCGCGATCGGCCTGCTGCTGATGGTCAGCGCGCTGGCGCTCGCGCTGTCACGTGCGCCGGATCGCAGCGTCGAGTCGCTGGTGGCGCGCTGGGCACCGCCGCCGTCGCAGTTCATCGACCTGCACGGGCAGTTGGTGCACCTGCGCGACGAGGGCCCGCGCGACGACGCACTGCCGCTGGTGCTGCTGCACGGCACCGCGGCGAGCCTGCATACCTGGGAGGGTTGGGCCGCGGTGCTGCGCGCGCAGCACCGCGTGATCAGCTTCGATCTGCCAGGCTTCGGACTGACGGGCCCCTTCGCCGGCCGCTACGCGTCGTGGTCGTACCGCGGCGACGACCTGGCGCGCTTCGTGATCGAACTGCTCGACACGCTGAAGGTGCAGCGCTTCGCGATCGGCGGCAACTCGCTCGGCGGCGAGGTGGCATGGCGCGTCGCCGCGCTGGCGCCCGATCGGGTGCAGCGCCTGGTGCTGGTCGACGCCGCGGGCTACGCGCTGCAGCCGGAATCGGTGCCGCTCGGGTTCCGGCTGGCGCAGGTGCCGCTGGCAAACCGACTGGTCGAGTGGCTGCTGCCGCGCGGCCTGGTGGAAGACAGCGTGCGCAATGTCTATGGCAACCCGGCCCGGGTGACGCCGGCGCTGGTCGACCGCTACTTCGAGTTGCAGCTGCGCGAGGGCAACCGCCACGCGCTGGTGCAACGCTTCCAGGCGCAGGCGCTGGACCAGCAATCGGTGGACGATGCGATCGCGCGCATCCGTGCGTTGAAGCTGCCGACGCTGATCCTCTGGGGCGGACGCGACCGCCTGATTCCGCCGCAGTTCGCGCAGCGCTTCGCGCACGACATCGCCGGCAGCCGGCGGGTGGTGTTCGACGCGCTCGGACACGTGCCGCAGGAGGAAGACCCGGCCGCCACGACGGCCGCGCTGCAGGCGTTCTGGCACGAGGCCCGGTGAGCCGCGGCGGCCTTCGCCGCCGCGCAACCGGCGCGGCTTACGGCGCCAGATCGAACACCAGTACCTCGGCGTCGCGTCCGTCGGCCAGCATGATGCGCGGCTCGTCGCGCAGCAGCGCAGCATCGCCCGCCTGCAGCGCGCGCCCGTTGACCGCGACGCCGCCGCGCGCCACGTGCACGTAGCCCAGCCGGCCCGGCGCCAGCGCGAGCTCGGCGCGTTCGGCCCCGTCGAACAGCCCGGCGTGCAGCCGCGCATCGGCATGCAGCGTCACCGCGCCATCACGGCCGCCGGGCGACGCCACCAGACGCAGGCGGCCGCGCTTGTCTTCGCCGGCGAACGCCTTCTGCTCGTAGCCCGGTGCGATGCCGGTGGCATCGGGCAGGATCCAGATCTGCAGGAAGTGCGTCATCGCGTCGGGCGCGGCGTTGAACTCGCTGTGCATCACGCCGCGGCCGGCGCTCATGCGCTGCACCTCGCCCGGCACGATCGTGGCGCCGTTGCCGAGGCTGTCGCGATGCGCCAGTACGCCATCGAGCACGTAGCTGACGATCTCCATGTCGCGGTGGCCATGCGTGCCGAAGCCGGTACCCGGCGCGATGCGGTCTTCGTTGATCACACGTAGATTGCCGAAGCTCATGTGCTGCGGATCGTGGTACTCGGCGAACGAGAAGCTGTGGCGACTCTGGAGCCAGCCATGGTCGGCCTGGCCTCGTTCGGCGGAGCGGCGCAGCGTGATCATCGAGAACCTCCTGACATTCGATGTCGCCACTGTAGAAGGCGTTACCAGCCGTTGTCTGCATGCGGTTCGCAGCCGTCGTTCAAATATGATGAAGCCCTGACGACCAACGTTGGGATCGAAGAACGCCCGAGTCCTGCGGCGCTGCCCGCCGGGCGCCGCGCGGCCGCTGCAACATGACAAGCTTCCTCGGAGGACGGCCACGCGCCGCGGTGCAATGGTTGCCACGCGGCGCGACGCGTTGACCCCCGAGGCGTTGGGCATGGTCGACGCCATCGCGCGTACCGGCAGCTTCGCCGCGGCCGCGCGCGAGATGGGCAAAGTGCCGTCGGCGCTGACCTACAGCGTGCGCCAGCTCGAAGAGGCGCTCGATGTGCTGCTGTTCGACCGCAGCTCGCGCCAGGCGAGGCTCACCGCGGCCGGCCGTGAACTGCTCGAGCACGGCCGCCGCGTGCTCGGCGAGATCGACGCGCTGGCCAATCGCGTGCGCCGCGTGGCCACCGGCTGGGAGGCCACGCTGACCGTGGTGGCCGATGGCGTGTTGTCGCGGCTGACGCTGTTCGAGCTGATCGAGAGCTTCTATGCACAGCGCGCTTCCGCCGGCAGCGGCCCCGGTACCCAGCTGCGGCTGCGCACCGAGGTGCTCACCGGCGTGTGGGAGGCGCTCGTCACCGGCGAAGCCGATCTGGCGATCGGCCTCACCGGCGAGAGGCAACATCCGGACATCGAGCTTCGCCCGTTGGGCGAGATGTCGTTCGTGTTCGTGGTGGCGCCGCACCACCCACTGGCGGCAGCGCCGGAACCGCTGGCCGACGAACTGATCCTGCAGCATCGCGCGGTGGCGGTGGCCGATTCGGCGCGGCGCCTCGCATCGGCCACCTACAACCTGCTCGGCGGGCAGGACGTGCTCACCGTGGCGTCGATGGGCGCCAAGGTCCAGGCGCAGCTGCGCGGCCTGGGCTGCGGCTTCGTGCCCGAGCCGCTGGTAACCCCGCAGCTGCGCGATGGCCGCCTGGTGGCCAAGCGCGTGCAGCGTGGTGCACCGCGCGCACGCATGGGTTACGCCTGGCGCACCGCCGCGGTCGGCAAGCCGCGCAAGCCGCCGCAGGGCCTGGCGCTGCAATGGTGGTTGCGCCAGCTCGAGAGCCCGGCCACGCGTACGGCCTTGCTGCAGCGACACCTCGGCATGCCGGGCGACGGCGACTGACACGGCATGCACTACATCGGCCGCTTCGCCCCCACACCGTCGGGCCCGCTGCACGAAGGCTCGCTGGTCGCCGCGCTGGCGAGCTGGCTTGACGCACGCGCGCACCAGGGTCGCTGGCTGGTACGCATCGAAGACCTCGACACGCCGCGCAACGATCCCGGCGCCGATCAGATCATCCTCGGCCAGCTCGCGATCTGCGGCCTGGTCAGCGACGACGAGCCGCTGCCGCAGTCGACCCGTGTCGCCGCCTACGACGAGGCGCTGCTGCAGCTCGCCGACGCCGGACAGGTCTACCCCTGCGGCTGCAGCCGGCGCGAGATCGGCCAGCTGCTGGTCACGCTGGGTTTCCTGCAAGGCCAGGACGAGGAGCCGGTGTACCCCGGCACCTGCCGCAACGGCCTGATGGGCAAGCCAGCACGCTCGATGCGCGTGCTGACCGCACTGCACGGCGAGGACACGCGGATCCGCTGGCTCGACCGCCGGCTCGGCCGGCAGCGGCAGAACGTGACACGAGAAGTGGGCGACTTCGTCGTCAAACGCGCCGACGGCGTCTTCGCCTACCAGCTCGCGGTGGTGGTCGACGATGCCTGGCAAGGCATCACCCACGTTGTGCGTGGCGAAGACTTGGCCGACAACACCGCGCGGCAGATCCACCTGCAGCGCCTGCTCGGCCTGCCCGAGGTGCAGTACCTGCACACGCCGCTGGTGATGGGCATCGACGGCGCCAAGTTGTCGAAGCAGAACGGCGCCACCGCGCTCGACGTGAGCGACCCACTGGCCGCGCTGCAGCGGGCAGCGCAGGTGCTCGAGTTGCCGCGCATCGAGGCACTCTCGGTCGCCGAGTGGCTGGTCGCCGCGGTGCGCGCGTGGGCGCAGCGCTGGGCGCGCTGAAGTCGCGCCGGGTGCCAAGGCCAGCGGGCCAGCGGCCCGTGCGCTACACGGTGAGCCAGTTCGCGCGGTAGTACAGCAGCTCGTCGATCGACTCGTGCACGTCGGCGAGCGCGGTGTGCGCCTGGTTCTTCGTCACGCCGTCGAGCAGCGCCGGGCGCCAGCGGCGCGCCAGCTCCTTCAGCGTGCTGACGTCGAGGTTGCGATAGTGGAAGAACGCCTCGAGCTTCGGCATGTGGATGGCCAGGAAGCGGCGGTCCTGGCAGATGGTGTTGCCGCACATCGGGCTCTTGCCGGCGCCAACGTACTGCCGCAGCCAGGCGATCACCGCCGCCTCGGCAGCAGCCTCGTCGACGATCGACGCGCGCACGCGCGCGGTGAGGCCGCTCTTGCCGTGCGTGTTCTGGTTCCAGCCGTCCATCGCGTCGAGCGTGGCATCGCTCTGGTGAATCGCCAACACCGGGCCTTCGACGCGGCGGCTGACCTGCGCATCGGTGACCACCACCGCGATCTCGATGATGCGGTCGCGCTCGGGCGACAACCCGGTCATCTCGAGATCGATCCAGATCAGGTTCTGATCGTTCGCGGCCAGCGTGTCGCTGGCGGTCGGTGCGGTGGCGGCATTCATGCAGCCATTGTCGCAGCAGGGCCGCACGCCGCAGACGTGTCCCGCCGAGCGGCGGGCCGGCGGCGGCGCGCCTACACTGCGCGGCATGTCGTTGCATCCGTTGTCCGGGCTGTTCGCGGTGGCGCTGCTGGCCACGCTCGGCCTCAAGCTGTGGCTGGCGTCGCGGCAGATGCGCCACGTGGCGGCGCATCGCAACGCGGTGCCGCCGGCATTCGCGGCGCGCGTGACGCTGCAGGCGCACCAGCGCGCGGCCGACTACACGATCGCCAAGTCGCGCTTCGGGCTGCTGACGATGGCGGTGTCCACTGCACTGCTGCTCGGCTGGACGCTGCTCGGCGGCCTCGATGCATTGAACAGCTGGGTGCGCGATGCCGTGCTGCCGTGGGGCGGCGCGCTGGTCTACCAGCTTGCGCTGCTGAGCGCGTTCGTGCTGATCGGCGCGCTGATCGACCTGCCGTTCGACTGGTGGAGCACGTTCCGCATCGAGCAGCGCTTCGGCTTCAACCGCAGCAGCGGCGGCCTGTTTGCGGCCGATTTCACCAAGGGCCTACTGGTGGCCGCGGTGCTCGGCCTGCCGCTGGCCGCGCTGGTGTTGTGGCTCATGGCACGCACCGGCGGCTGGTGGTGGCTATGGGCCTGGTGCGCGTGGGCGGCGTTCAGCCTGCTGATGATGGTGGTCTACCCGACGCTGATCGCGCCGCTGTTCAACAAGTTCGAGCCGCTGCGCGACGAGGCGCTGGCCACGCGCGTGCGCTCGCTGATGCAGCGCTGCGGCTTCGCCGCCAAGGGCCTGTTCGTGATGGACGGCAGCCGCCGCTCGGCGCACGGCAATGCCTATTTCACCGGGCTCGGCGCGGCCAAGCGCGTGGTGTTCTTCGACACGCTGCTGGCCACCTTGTCGTCGCCCGAGGTCGAGGCCGTGCTCGCGCACGAGCTCGGGCACTTCAAGCGCCGGCATGTGCTCAAGCGCATGCTGGCGATGTTCGCGCTCAGCCTGGCCGCCCTCGCGCTGCTCGGCTGGCTGGCCACACGCAGCTGGTTCTACACCGCGCTGGGCGTGCAACCCAACCTCGCGGCGCCGAACGATGCGCTGGCGTTGCTGCTGTTCGCGCTGGCGGTGCCGGTGTTCGGTTTCTTCGTCTCGCCGCTGGCCGCGCAACTGTCGCGGCGGCACGAGTTCGAAGCCGATGCCTACGCCTGCGCGCAGGCCAGTGGCGCCGACCTGGCCAACGCGCTGATCAAGCTGCACCAGGACAACGCGTCGACGCTGACGCCCGATCCGCTGTACGTGCGCTTCTACTACTCGCACCCACCGGCCGGCGAGCGGCTGGCGGCGTTGCAGGCGGCGTGAAGCACCGCGTGGCCGGCCGCGACGTCGCAGCACCGTGGGCCTGAGCAACGGGCCGAGCGGCGGGGTGGGTGACGGGCTCGTCGTCGGCGCGCACGGCCGCGACGTGGTAGTGGAAACCGCCGAGCGTCGGCGCCTGCTGTGCCACCGCCGCGGCAAGAAGACCGAATGCGTGGTCGGCGACCGCGTGCACTGGCAGCCGGCCGGCGACGGCGGCGTGATCGAGGCGGTGCTGCCGCGCACGAGCCTGCTGTGGCGCGAAGACCGCTGGCGCAGCAAGTCGTTCGCGGCCAACCTCGACCGGCTGCTGGTGCTGGTGGCCGGCGACCCGCCGCTGGCCGAGTCGCTGCTGGCGCGCGCGCTGGTCGCCGCCGCGCACGCCGGCATCGACGCCCAGGTGGTGCTGAACAAGATCGACCTGCCACAGGCCGACGCTGCGCGGGCGCGGCTCGAGCCGTACCGTCGTGCCGACGTGCCGGTGCACGAGGTCAGCGTTGCGCGCGACGGCGCAGCGGCGCGCAACGCGCTGATGCCGCTGCTGCATGGCCGCACGACGCTGCTGCTGGGCGCCAGCGGCGTCGGCAAGAGCACGTTGATCAACCTGCTGGTGCCCGATGCCGCGGCGCAGGTTGGCGAGATCTCGCGCGCGTTGAATGCCGGCCGCCACACCACCACCACCACCTCGTGGTACTGGCTCGATGCCGAGCACCGCTCGGCGGTGCTCGATTCACCGGGCGTGCAATCGTTCGGCCTGCAGCAGATCGAGGCCGCGCAGCTGGCGTCGCTGATGCCCGACCTCGCGCGCCACGTGCCGCACTGCCGGTTCGCCAACTGCACGCACCGCAGCGAGCCGGCGTGCGCGGTGCAGGCCGCCGCCGCCAGCGGCGAGGTCGAGGCATCGCGCCTGCAGATCTATCGCGAGCTGTTCGAGGAGTTGTCGCAGCCGCGGTGGTAGGGCTCCCGCTTCGCTCGCCCCAAGGCCGCCTTGCAAGGCCGGCCGGTTCGCGAGGCGACGCCGCCGCGCAGGTGGCGGCCCGTACTGCCACCGCACCCCACGGCCGGCCTTGCAAGGCCGGCCGGTTCGCGAGGCGACAGCCGCCACGCAGGTGGCGGCTGTCGTCCACGCTCACCCCACAAGATTCGCCAGGGTGAGCAGCGCCAGCAGCAGCATCCACAGCACCACCGAACGCCAGACCAGGCCGACCACGCTGGCGAGGTGGCCGATCTGCGGGTCGACGCCCGGCGTCGACGCGGCGGCGCCGGCATCGTCGGGCGGCGCGCCGGCCTCGAAGGCCTGGACCTCGCCGGCCGGTCGCGGCGGCGCGGCCTCGCCGCCGAGTCGCACGCCCACCGCACCGGCGGCCGCGGCGAGGATCACGCCCTCGTTGGCCTGCGGCCACAGCTCGGCATCGCGGCGCCAGCCGTTGACCGCCTCCTCGAAATTGCCGACCACCGCGAAGCCGAACGCCGTCAGCCGCGACGGCAGGTAGTCGATCGCGGCGAACAAGCGCTGCGACAGCAGCGCCGACTTGTCGGGTGCCTGCGGCGCCAGCGCCTTGCCCTTGAAGCTCCAGTAGCGGCTGGCGAACTCGGCCATGCGGTACAGCACCGCGCCGGCCGGCCCGAGCCCGACCGACGACAGCACCACGTACCAGAAGAACACGCCGAACACGTGCCGATGCGCGGCCAGCAGCGAATACTCGATCACGTGGCGCAGCAGCTCGCTGCGCGGCAGGTCGCTGGCGTCGAGCTGGCACCACTGCGCGAGGTGGCGCCGCGCGGTCAGCTCGTCGCCTTCATCGAGCGCCTTGCGGATGTCGGTGAAGTGGTGGCTGAACTGGCGAAAGCCCAGTGTCAGGTACAGCACCAGCACGTCGAGCGCGAACGCCGCCACGCCGTTGCCCGAGAACAGCGCGATGTGCAGCGCCGCCACGATCGCCGCCGGCACCAGCACCGAGACAAACCACACCACCCAGGCGTGGCGTTCGCGGCCGGCGTCGAAGTTGCGGCCGGTCCAGCCGACCCACGAGATCAGGCCGTCGTGCACCCAGTTCTCGCTCGGCAGCGGGCGCACCTGCTCGATCATCAGCGCGAACAAGACAGCAAAGAAGCTCATCGATGGCCGATGATACCGACGCCGTTCGCGGGGGGTGCGACACGGGCGCCGCACCGAGAGGCGGCACCGCATCGGCGCCGCGCGCGAGCGCGTGCTACGGTCCGAGGAAGCGGTAGAGGTTGCGCAGCATCGCCGCGGTGGCGCCCCAGATGAAGTACTCGCGCGGTCGGCCCTGCGCGTCGATGCCGTGGTACGGCATCGACAGGAACTGCCGCGACAGGCCCTGGTACTGCATCGCCCGGCGTTGGTGGTGTGCCGGCGTCATCAGGAAGCGCAGCGGCACCTCGAACGCCTCGGCCACCTCGAAGCTGTCGAGCGCGAGCTGGAACGGCGGCTGCACCAGCGCGACGATCGGCGTGACCTCGTAGCTGGTCACGGTGGAGTAGGTACTGAGCGGGCCGAGCACCTGCACGTGATCGCGCGTCAGGCCTACCTCTTCCTCGGTCTCGCGCAACGCGGTGGCCACCGCATCGGCGTCGCCGGGATCGACGCGGCCGCCGGGAAAGCTCACCTGCCCCGCGTGGTCGTGCAACTGGTCGCTGCGCCGCGTCAGCAGCACACGCAGGCCATCGTCACGTGCCACCAGCGGCACCAGCACCGACGCCCGCGTGGTCGGCCGGTTGGGGAACAGGCGCTGCCCGTCGCCCGCGAACTCGGGCGTCCACGGTCGCGCCGTGGCGAAGCGCTCGCGCACCGCCGCGGGCGTCAGCAGTTGCTCGGCCAGCGCCGGCAGGTGGTCGTCGATGCCGACCACCGGAAACTGCTTGGGGTCGCCGATGCGAGGAGTCGATTCGGCCATTGCGGCGGCCGCGGCTGCGAGAGCGCGCGAAAGCCTGTGCGGCCGCCGCGCCCCGAGCCGGATCAGGCCAGCTTTTCCTTGATGCGCGCCGACTTGCCGGAGCGCTGGCGCAGGTAATAGAGCTTGGCCCGGCGCACGTCGCCGCGGCGCTTGACCTCGATCGATGCGATCAGCGGACTGTAGGTCTGGAAGGTGCGTTCCACGCCTTCGCCGCTGGAGATCTTGCGCACGATGAAGCTGGAGTTCAGCCCGCGGTTGCGCTTGGCGATCACCACGCCTTCGTAGGCCTGCGCCCGCTTGCGGTTGCCTTCGACGACGTTGACGCTGACGATCACCGTGTCGCCGGCGGCGAACGCGGGAATCTTCTTGCCGAGCCGGGCGATTTCTTCCTGCTCGAGGGTGCGGATCAGATCCACTTGGGGTCTCCTGGCGATCGTGCCGGCCGGCTGGGGCCCGCGTGCGGGGCTTGTTTGTTGCGCCCGCATCGAGTGGCGGGCCGCTTCGGCGGCAGAGGATCGAAAAGCCGCAGATTATAGCTGCAGGCTGCGCAAGAACGCCTCGTCCTGCGCGCTCAGGCGGCCTCGTGCACGCGCGCGCGCGATCAGCTCGGGCCGGCGAGCGGCGGTGACGCGCAGCGCCTGCTCGCGCCGCCAGCGGGCGATCTCGGCATGGTGGCCCGACAGCAGCACCGGCGGCACCGCCTGCGCGCCGGCCGCGGTGGCCAGCACCTCGGGGCGGCTGTAGTGCGGCCCTTCGAGCAGGTCATCGGAAAAGCTCTCGTGCTGGTGCGACGCCTCGCTGAGCACGCCCGGCAGCAGCCGCGCCACCGCGTCGAGCAGCACCAGCGCCGGCAACTCGCCGCCCGAGAGCACGTAGTCGCCCAGGCTCAGTTCGAGATCGACCTCGGCATCGATGAAGCGCTGGTCGACGCCCTCGTAGCGCGCGCACAGCAGCACCGCGCCGGGCCCGCTCGCAAAGCGCTCGACGTGCGCCTGGGTCAGCGGCTCGCCGGACGGCGAGAAGTGCACCAGCGGCACCGGCGCCCCACCGCGCTCGCGGCGCACCGCGGCCAGTGCGCGTTGCAGCGGCTCGGCCAGCATCACCATGCCGGGGCCGCCGCCGAACGGCCGGTCGTCGACGCGGCGGTAGGCGTCGTCGGCGTGCTCGCGCAACGGCCACAGCTTGAGCTCGAGCGCGCCGCTGTCGTAGGCGCGGCGCGTGATGCCCACGCGCTGGTGCGGCCCGAACAGCTCGGGGAACAGCGTGATGACGTCGAAGCGCATGGCAGGCGGCCCTCTCGAGCGTGCGGCGGCCGCATTCAGTAGTGGAGGCCCCAGTCGACGCGGATGCGCCGCGCCTCGAGATCCACCGCGTCGACGTAGGCGTCGACGAACGGGATCAGGCGCTCGGCCTGCGTGTCCGGCGCGTCGGGCGCGGCATCGGGCCGGCGCACGCACAGCACGCTATGCACGCCGGTGTCGATCAGCGCGGTGACGGTGCCCAGCGGTTCACCCTCGCGGTTGACTACCTCGGCGCCGATCAGGTCGACCCAGTAGAACTCGTCGGCGCCGGCGGTCGGGAAGCTGCCGCGCGCCACGAACACGCGCGCGCCGCGCAGCGCGCGCGCAGCGTCGCGGTCGGCCAGTTCGCGCGCCGCGGCGACCACGGTGTCGCCGTGGCTCTTGCAATCGGTGATGTGCAATAGCGGCGGCAGCGGCGGGCCGGTGTGCGCCGCATGGGCGGGCGGCTGCAGGTGCCAGCGGCGCGACGAGAACAGCGCCTGCGGTTCGGCGGCGAACGGCTGCAGCTTGATCCAACCCTTGACGCCGAAGGCGTCGACGATGCGGCCCACCTCGACCGCATCGGCCGGCCAGGTCACGCCGGCCTCGGTGATCGCGCGATCGCGCTCCATCGGAGGGCGGTGGTGCGTCGCGACGCGGGCGCGGCGCCGGCACCGCGCAACCAGGGTGTCAGGCCGCGGCGGGCGCGGTCTGCGTCTTGGCCTGGCCGAGCAGGCGTTGCACCGTGGGCGATACCTGGGCGCCGACGCCGGACCAGTACGCCACGCGATCGAGCGCGACGCGCAGCGCCTGCTCGTTGGCAGCGGCCATCGGGTTGTAGAAGCCCAGGCGCTCGATGAAGCGGCCGTCGCGGCGCAGGCGCGAATCGGCAACGACGATGTTGTAGAACGGGCGCTTGTTGGCGCCGCCGCGGGCCAGACGAATGACGACCATGTTTGTCGCGTCCTGAACGAGTGCTGTGATCATGCCGGGCGCCCGCGAGGCCCGCGAGATCCACCCGCCAGGGCCCCCGGCCACCGACCCTGCCCCGGCGAACCGCGCGGGCTCCTTGCGGAAAACCGTGCGAACCTGCCGGGCCAGGCGCTTCGGGGTGGCCAGCGCCGAAAACCGGGCATTATAGGGTGTAGCCCTGCGCCGGCCCAAGTGCGATCGGCGGCGCGCCCGGAACCCTTCGCGATGACGGCCCCGAACCTGCTGATCCGCTCCAGCCGCGACGACGACCTCGGCGCCATCACCGCGATCTATGCCGAGGCTGTGCGCAACGGCAGCGCGAGCTTCGAACTCGCGGCGCCAGACGCCGATGAGATGGCTCTACGTCGGCGCGCCGTGCTGCAGGCAGGGCTGCCGTGGCTGTGCGCCGAGCGCGCCGGCACCGTGCTGGGCTACGCCTACGCCGGGCCGTTCCGGCCGCGGCCCGCCTACCGCTTCTGCGTCGAGCACTCGATCTACATCGATGCCGCCGCCCGCCGCCAGGGTATCGGCGTGCTGCTGCTGGCCGAGTTGGTGGCGCGCTGCGAAGCCTGGGGTGCGCGGCAGATGGTGGCGGTGATCGGCGACAGTGCCAACGCCGGCTCGATCGCCGTGCACGCCGCCGCGGGCTTTCGCGCTGCTGGCCGCATCGACCAGGTGGGCTGGAAGTTCGGCCGCTGGCTCGACGTGGTGTTCATGCAGCGCGCGCTCGGCCCCGGCGCCACGACCGCGCCGCGCGACGCCGGCATGGAGGCTGGGCAGGCGAACCCCTGACACGCCAGCGCACAGCGAGAATCACCCACGATGGACAACCCCCGCCCCTACCGCTCGAAGGCGCTCGCCACCTGGCTCGCCGTGGTGGCCGGCGCCGCCGGCGCGCACCGCTTCTACCTGCACGGGTCGCGCGACGCGTGGGCCTGGTTGCACCTGCCGCCGACGCTGGTCGGCCTGTGGGGCGCCTGGCGCATGGACACGCTCGGCCAAGACGACCGCCTGGCGTGGTTGCTGGCGCCGCTGCTCGGATTGATGGTCAGCATCGGCATGGTGTCGGCGATCGTCGCGGGGCTGACGCCCGATGCACGCTGGGACGCGCGCCACAACGCCGGCCTGGCACCGCGCAGCACCGGCTGGCTGCCGGTGCTCGGCGTGATCCTTGCGCTGCTGCTCGGCGGCATCGCGCTGATGAGCACGATCGCGTTCTCGGGCCAGCGCTTCTTCGAGTGGCAGCAGCAGCAGACGTAGCGGTCGCAGTGAGGGTCACGCGCGGCGACCGGAACCGCCGCGATCAGAACAGGCTCAGGCTGGCCCAGTACGCCACCGCCGCGACGAACGCCGACGCAGGGATCGTGAAGATCCACGCCCAGACGATGTTGCCGGCCACGCCCCAGCGCACCGCCGACGGGTTGCGCACCGAGCCCACGCCGACGATGGCGCCGGTGATCGTGTGCGTGGTCGACACCGGAATGCCCAGGATCGTGGCCAGGAACAGCGTCAGCGCGCCACCGGTCTCGGCGCAGAAGCCACCCACCGGTTTGAGCTTGGTGATGCGCTGGCCCATGGTCTTGACGATGCGCCAGCCGCCGAACAGCGTGCCCAGGCCGATCGCCAGGTAGCAGCTCCAGATCACCCAGACCGGCGGCCGTGCGTCGCCGGTCGTGACCGTGCCGGCGGCTAGCAGCAGCATCCAGATGATGCCGATCGTCTTCTGCGCATCGTTGCCGCCGTGGCCGAGCGAGTACAGCCCGGCCGACACCAGCTGCAGCCGGCGAAACCAGCCGTCGACGCGTAGCGGCGAGCTGCGGCGGAAGACCCACGACACCGCCACCATCATCAGCGATGCGAGCACGAAGCCGAGCAGCGGCGAGACGAAGATGAACGCCACCGTCTTGACGATGCCGGCGGCGATCAGCTGGCTGGCGCCGGCCTTGGCCATCACCGCGCCGACGATGCCGCCGATCAACGCATGCGACGAACTCGACGGGATGCCGGACAGCCAGGTCAGCACGTTCCACGCCGAGGCACCGATCAGCGCGCCGAACACCACGTGGTGATCGACCACGCCGGGCTCGACGATGCCCTTGCCGACGGTGGCCGCCACCTTCAGCTCGAACACCGCGATCGCGATGAAGTTGAACACCGCGGCGAACGCCACCGCCTGGTGCGGCTTCAGCACGCCGGTGGAGACCACGGTGGCGATCGAGTTCGCCGCATCGTGGAAGCCGTTCATGAAATCGAACAGCAGCGCCAGCGCCACCAGCAGCGCCAGCACCCAGAAGGCGATCGGAACGGCCTGCATCGATCGGGGAGCTACAGGCGCTTCAAGCAAATGTGGCGTTGCCACCTTGCTCGACCGCTGGGGGCGGGAACGACGCAGTCATCCCGGGGATGCTCAGGAGTTCTCGAGGACCACGCCCTCGATCAGGTTGGCCACGTCCTCGCAGCGGTCGGTGATCGATTCCAGGTGCTCGTACACCGCCTTCAGCTTGATCAGCTCGCGCGTGTCGACGCTGGCGTCGCGAAACAGCCGCGAGATCGCCGAGCGCATCACGCGGTCGGCGTCGGACTCGAGACGGTCGATTTCCTCGCAGGTCTTCAGCGCCGCCTCGGCGACCGCGGCCTCGCCGATGCGCGGCAGCAGCGTCACCGCGTGCTGCACGCGCTCGCAGCACTTGAACGACAGGTCACCCAGGCGGATCAGGTCGTCGGTCATCTGCTGCACGTCGTACAGCGACAGCGTCTCGGCGCTGTCTTGCAGCAGGTCGAGCACGTCGTCGAGCGCGTTGATCAGGCCGTGGATCTGCTCGCGGTCGATCGGTGTGATGAAGGTCTTGTGCAGCGCGCGGCTCACCTCGGCGGTGATCTTGTCGGCCGCGCGCTCGGCCGAGTCGACCTCGGCGGCGTACTTCTCGCGCAGCGTGGCGTCGGGGTAGTTGCGGATCAGCTCCATGAACGAGCGCGCGCCGCTGGCGATCAGCGTGCCGTGCTCGTTGAACATCTCGAAGAAATTGCCCTCGCGCGGTAGCAGCTTGCCGAACAGCATTGGTGTGGCCTCCGATGGGGATCGATCCGTCGGTGCGGCCGCATCCGCGTCGCCCGCCCGTCACGCTGGTTGGTCAGCTTGTGATTGTAGGGGGCGTGCGCAGCGATTCGCGCGGGCCACGGAACGCCGCGATGCGCTCGATCAGCAGGTGCAGGTCGGCCGGCTTGTGCAGCGGATCGAAGCGGTCGATGTCGACCACCAGCAGCGGCAGCTCGGTGTGCGCGTCGAAGTATTCGCCGTAGGCATCGGCCACTGCGCGCAGGTAGGCCGACTCGATGCGCCGCTCCATCGGCCGTCCGCGCCGCGCGATGCGCTCGCGCAGCACGACGCCGGGGCCGTCGAGCCAGATCACCAGGTCGGGCTGCGGCACCTGCGGCGCCACCTGGGCGTGGATCAGCGAGTACAGCCGGTACTCCTCGTCCGACAGCGTCAGGCGGGCGAAGATGCGGTCCTTGTCGAGCGTGAAGTCGCTGACGGTCAGCGGCGCGAACATGCCCGGCTGCGCCAGCGCGCGCACCTGCTCGATGCGCTGGAACAGGAAGAACAACTGCGTCTGCAACGCATAGCGCGGCCCGTCGACGTAGAAGTCCTTCAGGAACGGGTTGTCCTGCGGCCGCTCGAGCATCAGCTCGGCGCCCAGCGGCGGCGCGAGCAGCGCGGCCAGCGTGCTCTTGCCGGCACCGATGGGGCCTTCGATCGCGATGTGGCGCAGGCGCTTCATGGCTCGACGGTCGCCCGCGACACGATCAGGCGCGAAAAATGAAGTACACCGCGCCCACCAGGCACAGCGCCGCCCACAGGTAGTCGAGCTTCAGCGGCTGCTGCATGTACAGCACCGCGAACGGCACGAACACCGCCAGCGTGATCACCTCCTGCGTGACCTTCAGCTGTGCCAGCGTGATGCCGGCGCCGAAGCCGATGCGGTTGGCCGGCACCTGCAGCAGGTACTCGAAACTCGCGATGCCCCAGCTGATCAACGCCGCCACCAGCCAACTGCGGTCGTTGAGATGCTTCAGGTGGCCATACCAGGCCAGCGTCATGAACAGGTTCGACGCCACCAGCAGACCGACGGTGGTGGCGAACGCGCTGGCGAGCGGTGGGCTCATGTCGGCGCCGGCGCCGGTTCGATGCGGTGGACGCGCTGGTCCTGCGCGCGCTCGAGCCACGGCGCCAGCGCGCCCAACCCCGGCAGCTGCAGGTTCGGCGCGATCTCCAGCAGCGGCCGCAGCACGAACGCGCGCTGGTGCAGGCGCGGATGCGGCAGCGTCAGCTGCACGGTGTGCGCCTGCGCGTCACCGTACAGCAGCAGGTCGAGGTCGAGCGGGCGCGGCGCGTTCGGCGTCGAGCGCACGCGCCCGGCGCGCGCCTCGATCGCCTGCAGCGCGTGCAGCAGGTCGAGCGCCGGCCGCGACGTGCGCAACGCGACCACGGCATTCACGTAGTCGGGGCCACTGGCGTCGACCGGCGCGCTGGCGTACAGGCTCGAGACCGCGTCGACCGCGCCGCCCGGCAGCGCGCGCAATGCCGCGATCGCCGCGCGCACCTGCTCGCGCGGCGCATCCAGGTTGGCCCCCACGCCGATGTAGGCGAGTACGGGCGCAGCCGGTGTCATGGCGTGGCGGTGTTGGATTCGGAGCCCGCGGCGCCGCGGCCCGAGCGGCGCCGGCGGCGCCGCTTGCGCGCCGGCGCATCGCCGAGCGCGGTGTCGATGGGCGCGACGCCGGCGGCATTGCCTGCCGTGCTCGCGCTTACCTGGACGCTGCTGTCGTGCCGGCGCCGCGTGCGCTCGGCCTCGCGCGCCGCCTGCAGCAGCGCATCGCGTTCGTCGGGGTCACCGAGCGAATAGTCTTCCCACCAGTCGGCGAGTTCGGGGTCGACCTCGTGCGCATCGGCGCGCAGGCGCAGGAAGTCGTAGCCGGCGCGAAAGCGCGCCTGCGACACCAGCGACAGCGCCGAGTGCGCCTGGCGCCGCTCGAAGCGCGGCTGCATCAGCCAGATCTCGCGCATGTCGGCGGCCAGCCGGCCGCGGCCCGAGACATCACCGATGCGCGCCTCGAACACCGCGTCGATCGCCTGCTGCAGCGCCGGGATCACATGTTCGCCGCTGCGCCGCAGTTCGGTCCAGCGCGCCTGCGCGTCGTGCCACAGCAGGCACGCGAGCAGGAAGCTCGGCGCCACCGCGCGCCCTTCGGCGACGCGACGGTCGGTGTCGGCCAGCGCGAGTTCGATGAAGCGCCGGCGCTGCGGGCTCGAGCGCTGCTCGTCGTACACTGCATCGAGCACCGGGAACACCCCGCGATGCAGCCCGTGCGCGCGCAGCGCGTCGACGCTGGCCAGCGCGTGGCCGGTCTGCAGCAGCTTGATCATCTCGTCGAACAGGCGCGACGCCGGCACGTTGGCCAGCAGCGGCACCGCGTCGGTCATCGCGGCGGCGGTCTTCTTCTCGAGCTGGAAGCCGAGCTTGGCGGCGAAGCGCACCACGCGCACGAGGCGCACCGGGTCTTCGCGGTAGCGCGTGGCCGGGTCGCCGATCATGCGCAGCACGCGGCGCTTGGCGTCGGCGATGCCGCGGTGGAAGTCGACCACGATGCGCGTCTCGGGGTCGTAGTACATCGCATTGACGGTGAAGTCGCGCCGCGCGGCGTCCTCGATCTGCGGGCCCCAGACGTTGTCGCGCAGCACGCGGCCGCTGGCGTCGACGACGTGCGTCTTGCCGGCCAGCTCGGCCTTCGACGTGCGCTCGTTGCCCTCGACGTGGTCGGCCTCGCTGGCGTCGCGGTAGGCGCGGAAGGTGGAAACCTCGATCACCTCGTGCTCGCGGCCGCGGCCGAACACCACGTGCACCAGCCGGAAGCGTCGCCCGATGATGAACGCGCGCCGGAACAGCGCCTTCACCTGCTCGGGCGTGGCGTTGGTGGCGACGTCGAAATCCTTCGGCCGGCGGCCCACCAGCAGGTCGCGCACCGCGCCGCCGACGATGTAGGCCTCGTGGCCGGCCTGCTTCAGCGTCGAGACCACCTTGACGGCGTGGTCGTCGACCAGCGCGTGGTCGATGCCGTGCTCGGCCGCCGGCACGTCGACCCGCTTGCCCAGCGGCACGCGCGAGGGTTTGCCCAGCAGCTTGTCGATGAAACGCTTGATCATGCGAAGAGGTCGAGCATACGCCAGCCCCGCTCGCGGGCGATGGCCGCCAGCGCCGGGCTCGGGTTGGTGGCCACCGGCTCGCTGACGCGCTCGAGCAGCGGCAGGTCGTTGGTGCTGTCGCTGTAGAACACGCTCGCGTCGAAGCCGTCGAGGCGCAGGCCGAGCGCCGCCAGCCACTGCTCGACGCGCACGACCTTGCCTTCGCGCAGCGCCGGCACGCCGCGGATGCGGCCGTCGATGCGGCCGGCGGCGTCGCGCTCGAGCTCGGTGGCGATCAGCTGCTGCACGCCGAACGCGGCGGCGATCGGCCGGGTGACGAATTCGTTGGTCGACGTGGCGATCGCGACCAGGTCGCCGGCATCGCGGTGCGCGCGCACGAGCGCCAGCGCGCGCGGGTCGATCGCCGGGCGCATCACCTCGCGCATGAAGCGCGCGAGCGCGTCGGCCTGCTCGGCCGCGCTGCGATCGCGCCACGGCCGCGTGGCGAACTCGACGTAGGCGGCGATGTCGAGCGTGCCGGCCTGGTACTGGCGATAGAAGCGATCGTTCTCGCGCGCGAAGGCGGCGCCGTCGGCCCAGCCGAGCGCGATCAGGAACTCGCCGAACGCATGGTCGGAATCCTTCGCGATCAGCGTGCCGTCGAGGTCGAACAACGCGAGCTTCATGGCGCGGGCGGCTCAGCGTCGGCCAGCATCTTCTTCAGCAGCGGCACCGTCACGCCGCGGCCTTCGGCCAGCGCGAAGCCGTCGAGCCGGTCCAGCAGCGCCATCAGGTGCGACAGGTCGCGCTGGAAGCGCGTCAGCAGGTAGCCCATCACTTCGTCGCCGAGCACGATGCCGCGACGGTCGGACTCGCGGCGCAGCACCGCACGCGCCTGCTCCTCGGGCAGCGGCTGCAGCGCGAACACCGGGCCCCAGCCGAGCCGGGTGCGCAGGTCGTCGCGCAGCGGCAGGTCCACCGGCGGCACGCGGCCGGCCGCCGCCCAGGTGACGCCGTGCGCCTGCGCGTCGACCAGCAGCGCGAACGCCGCGTGCTGCTGCGCGTCGTCGAACGCATCGACGTCGTCGAGCAGCAGCAGCGCCGCGTCGGGCGCCAGCGACCACGGCGGCCGCGACGCCGCATCGAACCAGCCGGCACGCTCGCCGCGCTCGTGCCGCAGTTGCGCCAGCGCGCGCAGCAGGTGCGTCTTGCCGCTGCCCGACGGGCCCCACAGGTAGACCGGCGCCGCCTGCGGTCGCAGTTGCGCCAGGTGCTGCAGTACCGCGGCGTTGGCGCCGACGACGAAAGTATCGAACCGTGCGGCGGCCGGCGCCACGATCGGCAACGGCAGCTGCTTCATCCGGTGTACAACCGGCTGCCGAGGTAGGCGCGGCGCGCGCGGCGCAGCGCCACCAGCATCACCGCGCTGGCCGGTAGCGCCACCAGCACGCCGACGAAGCCGAACAGCGTGCCGAACGCCAGCAGCGCGAAGATCACCGCCAGCGGGTTCAGCCCGATGCGCTCGCCCACCAGCCGCGGCGTCAGCACGAAGCTCTCGAGCAACTGCCCGATGCCGTACACCGCCAGCACCAGCAGCAGGCCCTTCAGCGTGCCGAACTGCAGCAGCGCGGCCAGCGTCGACAACACCAGGCCGATGCCGAAGCCGACGTACGGGATCGCGATCGCCAGCCCGGTGAACACGCCCAGCGGCAGCGCGAGGTCGAAGCCGGCCAGCGCCAGCGCGATCGCGTAGTAGATCGCCAGCGCCACCATCACCAGCAGCTGGCCGCGCATGTACTGGCCGAGCACCTGGTCGCACTCGGTGAGGAAAGCCAGGCTCGACTCGCGCAGCCGCGGTGGAATCAACGCCTGCGCGCGCGCGACCAGGCTGGCCCAGTCGATCAGCAGGTAGAACAGCACCACCGGCACCAGGATCGCATTGCCCACCAGCGACAGCAGCACGCTGCCGCCGAGCCGCGCCGAGCTGAGCGCGGTGCCGATCCAGTCTTCCAGGTTGGCATCGAGCAGCTTCGCGGCCCAGGCCTTCAGGCTGGCCACGTCCAGCGCGATGTGGATGCCCCACTGCGCCAGCCACGGCGACAGGCTCTGGTCGAGCTTGTCGAGCAGCGGCGGGATCTGCGCCTTCAGCTGCGGCACCTCCTTGGCGACCACCGGCACGATCAGCAGCACCAGCGCCAGCGCCAGCACGATGGCCACGCACTCGACCAGCAGCACCGCGAGCAGACGCGGCACGCGGCGCCGCGCCAGCGCCTCGACGGCCGGGTGCAGCGCATACGCCAGCACCGCGCCGACGACGAACGGCGTCAGCACCGGCGCCAGCAGCCACAGCGCGAGCGCGGCGAGCAGCCCGAGGCCGACCCAGGCCAGGCTTTGGCGCTGCGACGGGCTGAGATTCACGTCAGGAGCCCATGCCGTCGAGGCGCCACACACGGCGCATGAGCCGGCGCAGCCGAGAGCCGCCGCGGATCCGGCTTCGCCGGGCCGCTGGCGGCGCCCCCTGGGGGGGAGGCGCCGAAGGCGCTTCGGGGGGTCATCTCAATGCAGGCGCGGCATGCGGCGCAGCTCGTCGAGCCGCTCGGAGATCGCCAGTGCGTCGTCGGCGTCCGGCCGATGGACGAGGTAGGCCTCGAGGTCGGCGATCGCGGCGTCCACGCGCTTGAGCTCGGTGTTGGCCAGGCCGCGGTCGCGCCGCTCGTCCCAGTTCTGCGGCAGCAGGATCACCAGGCGCTCCTGCACCGCAAGCCAGCGCGCCCAGTCGCGGCTGCTGCGGTGGATCTCCTTCAGGTTGCGCAGCATGCGTGCGAGCACGTCGCGCGGCTGCGCCGCCTGCAGGAACAACCCGAGCGGCGCCTCGAACTCGCCGACCAGTCCCTGGCGGCGACGGTACGGCGCCAGCCGCTCGTCGAGATCCTCGCGCGACAGCGAGCGGCCGCTGAACGGGTCGAGCACCACCTCGCCCTGCGGCATGCGCAGCTTGATCAGGAAGTGCCCCGGAAACGACACGCCGCGCGCGGTCAACCCCAGCTGCGTGGCCAGTTCGATGTACAGCAGCGCCAGCGTCAGCGGAATGCCGCGGCGCTGCGCCAGCACGTCGTTGAGATAGCTGTTGCGGCGGTCGTAGTAGTCGTTGACGTTGCCGGCGAAGCCGAGCTCACGGTAGAAGTAGCGGTTCAGCAGCCGCAGCCGCTGCACCGGCGCCGCGTCGGCCGGCAGCCGGGCCTTGAGCTTGGCCGCCAGCGCGTCGATCTCGGACAGCACGCTCTGCACGTCGAGCTGCGGGTATTCGTCCTGCGCCACCGACACCGCGGCCTCGAGCAGTGCAAGGCTGGCGTCCTCGGCCACCAGGGACGCGAAATACTGCAGCGGCGTAGGCGCGTGGAACAGCGAGCTCATCGGTTGGTCCCGAGTGTAGAGGTTGGCAGCCATCACAGCGCCGGGCGCCGGTGGGCCAAGCTCACGCGCGCCGCATGAATTCGCGCAGGCGCAGGCCGCTGGCGGCGAGGATGCCGAAGTACACCACCGCCACGCCCCCCAGCACCGCGGCCAGCAGCCCGGCGCGCCACCACGGGTGCGCCTGCAGCCCGATCCAGTCGATCGCGTGCGCGGCCCAGGCCAGCGCCGCGCCGAGCACTGTGCAGGCCAGCAGCACGCGCAGCACGAAGGCACCCCAGCCCGGCGACGGCCGGTACACCTGCAACCGCACCAGGCCGCGCAGCAGCCACGCCGCATTCACCAGCGCGCCGATGCTGATGCTCAGCGTCAGCCCCGCATGCCGCAGGGGTGGCACCAGCACGAGGTTGAGCGCCTGTGTCAGCAACAGCACGACGATGGCGATGCGCACCGGCGTGCGGATGTCCTGTCGCGCATAGAAGCCCGGCGCCAACACCTTGATGGCGACGATGCCGATCAACCCCACGCCGTAGCCCAGCAGCGCGGCACCGCTTTGCACCACGTCGCGCGCGGTGAACTGGCCGTGGTGGAACAGCACCGCCAGCATCGGTTGGCCGAACACCGCCAGCGCCACCGCGCACGGCAAGGCCAGCAGCACTACCAGCCGCAGGCCCCAGTCGAGCATCGCCGAGTACGCCGCCTGCTCGCCGCGCGCCTGCGCCGACGACAACTGCGGCAGCAGCACCACGCCCATCGCCACGCCGAGCAGCGCGGTGGGCAGCTCCATCAGGCGGTCGGCCAGGTTCAGCCACGACACCGAGCCGACCGCCAGACGCGACGCGATGTGGGTGTTGATCAGCAGCGAGATCTGCGCCACCGACACGCCGAGCACCGCCGGCCCCATCTGCCCGAGCACGCGGCGCACGCCCGGGTGCCGCCACGCCGCGACGATGCGCGCCGGCCCGATCCCCAGGCGCGGCAGGTAGCCGATGCGCGCCAGCGCCGGCAGCTGGATCGCCAGTTGCAGCATGCCGCCGGCCACCGTGCCGGCGGCCACGGCGTAGATCGGCTCCAGCCCCAAGCGCGCGAACCACGGTGCACCCCACAGCGTGGCGGCGATCACCGCGAGGTTCAGCAGCACCGGCGTCGCCGCCGGCACCGCGAAGCGCCGCCAGGTGTTGAGAATGCCGGCGGCCAGCGACACCATCGAGATCAGCGCGATGTACGGGAACATCACGCGCGTCATCCACACCGCATCGTCGAAGCGCGGCAGGCCCGCCGCCACCAGCCAGACCACCACCGGTGCCGCGGCCACGCCGACCACCACGGTGGCCAGCAGGCTCCACAGCAGCGCGGTGCCGACGGCGTCGACCAGCTCGTGCGTCGCGGCGTCGCCGTCGCGCTCGCGCGTGGTCGCCAGGATCGGCACGAACGCCTGCGCGAAGGCACCCTCGGCGAACAGGCGGCGCAGCAGGTTGGGAATGCGCCACGCGACGTTGAACGCATCGGTCAGCGCGCTGGCCCCGAACGCGCCGGCGATCAGCGCCTCGCGCACCAGGCCGGTGACCCGGGAGGCCAGCGTCAGCACCGAGACAGTGGAGGCGGCCTTGAGCAGGTTCATCGGGCGGCCGCGATTATAGGCGGCGCCCCCGGCCAAGGCGGGTGCAACGGCGTCGCGGTGTATACTCGCTGGCTTCGCCGCGCGCTGAGCGGCCCCACGCCCAACCAAACTGCCCTACCGCACCGAATTGCCATGGCCACCGCCACCAAAGCCAAGAAGAAGACCGTCCGCCTCGCGTCGGGCCGCAAGCGTGCGCGCCAGGACGTGTTGCTCAACGCGGCCAACACGGCGCTGCGCTCGCGCTTTCGCACCGTGATCAAGAACGTGCAGAAGGCCGTGGCCGGCGGCGACAAGGCCAAGGCCACCGAGCTGTTCAAGAGCGCGCAAGGCGTGATCGATTCGATCGCCGACAAGGGCATCTTCCACAAGAACAAGGCGGCACGCCACAAGAGCCGCCTGGTGGCCAAGCTCAAGGGCATGACGGCCTGACGGTCGCGCACCGCTGCCGCATCCACCGGTTGGGCCTGCATTGCAGGCCCTTCTTGCTTTCACGGGCCCGGGATCGCGCCGTGCGGCGGGCCCGGGCAGACCGCCCCGCTACGACAGATCGTCGCCGGGCCCGATCTCGCTGATGAGCAGCGCGTTGTCGCGGGCAAAGTTCATCACGAAGTCCAGCGCCATCGGCTCGAGCGTGCGCAGCGCTTCGTCGACGACCACGCACTTCACGCCACCCACCACGCGCGGAAAGCAGTACGGCGAGTAACCGATGTGGGCGTCGATGCCGCCTTGCGGCCGGAACGACGACAGCGCACCGGCCAGTCGCTCGGCCCAATCGCTCGGGCGGAAGGCCTTGCCTTCGCGGGTGATGCCCTGGATCTTGTAGCGGCGGGGTGTGGCAACGGGCATGGTGGCACTCGCCGGTACGACGCGGCCCGCAATGACCGGTCGCGCGCCCGCGAAGGCGGCGATTTTGCCCTGCGCGCATGGTGCGACCTGCGCCACCCGCGCAACCTGCGCGGCCTGCACGACCTGCGACGCCACCACCATCGAACCGACCTCCTCCACGCCAACGGGTTGTCGGCCCGCCGGCTCGCCACTCGAGAGTGGGCGACGCGCAGCGGGAGGCGCCCTTAGAATCGTTCACGGATTTCGCTCACGGCCGGCGCGTGACTTCAGCGGTGACGCCGCCGGCCGCGTCGCCTTTCAGACCCGAGTCACCCACGCCAGGAGGCCGAGATGCCCGCCCCGACGCCCGCGACCCATGTGATGAACACCTACGGCCGGCTGCCGTTCGCGTTGTCGCACGGCCGAGGCTGCCGCGTGTGGGACACCGAGGGGCGCGAGTACCTCGACGCGCTGGCCGGCATCGCTGTCAGCACGCTCGGCCACGGCCACCCCAAGCTGGTACCGGCGCTGCAGGACCAGGTATCCAAGCTGATCCACTGCTCCAACTACTACCAGATGCCGCTGCAGGAGCAACTCGCCGCCGCGCTGTGCGAGGTGTCGGGGCTGTCGTCGGTGTTCTTCTGCAACAGCGGCCTCGAGGCCAACGAGGGCGCGATCAAGATCGCGCGCAAGTACGGCCACGACCGCGGCATCGAGCGGCCCGAGATCATCGTCTACGAGGCCGCGTTCCACGGCCGCTCGATCGCCACGTTGTCGGCCACCGGCAACCCCAAGGTGCAGCAGGGCTTCGAGCCGCTGGTCGAGGGCTTCGTGCGCGTGCCGCTGAACGACATCGGCGCGGTGCGCGAGGTGGCGCACCGCAACCCCAACGTGGTGGCGGTGTTCCTCGAGGTGATCCAGGGCGAAGGCGGCATCAACCCGACGCGCGCCGAGTACCTGCGCGAGCTGCGCCGCCTGTGTGACGAGAAGCACTGGCTGCTGATGCTCGACGAGGTGCAGTGCGGCATGGGCCGCACCGGCAAGTGGTTTGCCCACCAGTGGGCCGGCATCGTGCCCGACGTGATGCCGATGGCCAAGGGCCTGGCCTCGGGCGTGCCGGTGGGCGCGATCGTCGTCGGCCCGAAGGCGCGCGACGTGTTCGGCCCCGGCAACCACGGCACCACGTTCGGCGGCAACCCGCTGGCGATGCGCGCCGGCATCGAGACGATGCGCATCGTGGCCGAAGACCGGCTGATCGACAACGCCGCCGCGGTGGGCGAGCGCATCCGCAGCGGCCTGCAGCGCGAATGGTCGGGCGTGAAGGGCGTGGTCGAGATCCGCGGCCAGGGCCTGATGCTCGGCATCGAGCTCGACCGCCCGTGCGGCGACCTGCTGCTGCGCGCCGCGAAGGCCGGCCTGCTGATCAGCGTGACGGCCGAGCGCGTGATCCGCCTGCTGCCGCCGCTGATCATGACGCCGGCCGAGGGCGACGAGGTGGTGCGCATCCTGGCGCCGCTGGTGCGCGACTTTCTCGCCGGCAGGTGACGGCCGCCGAGGCCATGAAACCGGGCGACCGCCTGATGAAGCACTACCTGCAGTTCAAGGACCTGCGGAGCGAGGAGTACGCGTACCTCTTCGAGCGCACGCGCACCATCAAGACGCGCTTCAAGAACTACGAGCGCTACCAGCCGCTGGCCGACCGCACGCTGGCGATGATCTTCGAGAAGGCCAGCACGCGCACGCGCGTGAGCTTCGAGGCCGGCATGTACCAGATGGGCGGCTCGGTGGTGCACCTCACCGCCACCGACAGTCAGTTCGGCCGCGACGAGCCGATCGAGGACGCTGCGCGGGTGATCAGCCGCATGGTCGACATCGTGATGATCCGCACCTTCGAGCAGGCCAAGATCGAGCGCTTCGCCGCGTACTCGCGCGTGCCGGTGATCAACGGCCTGACCAACGAGTACCACCCGTGCCAGATCCTGGCCGATGTGTTCACCTTCATCGAGCACCGTGGCTCACGCGGGGCGCACGGCGACCCGCTCGACTGTCTCAAGGGCAAGACGGTGGCCTGGGTCGGCGACGGCAACAACATGGCCAACACCTGGCTGCAGGCCGCCGACATCCTCGGCTTCACGCTGCACGTGAGCACGCCGCGCGGCTACGAGATCGACCTGAAGCTCGCCGGCGTGGCCAACCCGCAGTGCGTGAAAACCTTCAAGAGCCCGTTCGCCGCCTGCGAAGGTGCGCATCTGGTCACCACCGACGTCTGGACCAGCATGGGCTTCGAGGCCGAGAACGAGACGCGGCAGAAGGCCTTTGCCGACTGGTGCGTCGACGCGCAGATGATGCAACTGGCCGATCCGCAGGCGCTGTTCATGCACTGCCTGCCCGCGCACCGCGGCGAAGAGGTGGCCGCCGAGGTGATCGACGGCAAGCAGTCCGTCGTCTGGGACGAGGCTGAAAACAGGTTGCACGTGCAGAAGGCGCTGATGGAGTATTTGCTGCTCGGACGGATCGGATGAGCCGGACGCATGTGCAACCTGTTTCGGTGCAGGCTCACATCGCGCAGCGATGTGAAGGCGCGCCAGCGCCGTGCCGGAACCAAAATCGACTGCACGTGCAGAAGGCGCTGATGGAGTATTTGCTGCTCGGGCGCATCGGCGCGTAGCCGCATGCGCGGCCTGCACCTCACGGCCGACCTGTTCGGCTGCCGCGACCCCGAAGACCTGATGCGCGACGGCGCGCGCCTGGCGTCGATCTGCGAGCGGCTGGCGCGCGAGGCCGGGCTCAGCGTCGTCGGGCGCCAGTTCCATGCGTTCGTGCCGGTCGCAGACGCGGGCAACGCCGCCCTCGGCGCTGCCGCCAACGTCGACACCAGCAGCGCAGCCGTGAACGTCGACAACACCGGCGCGACCGGGGGCGGCCTCACCGGCGTGCTGCTGCTGGCCGAGTCGCACCTCGCGCTGCACACCTGGCCCGAGCTCGGCGCGGTGACGCTGGACGTGTTCGTCTGCAACTTCGTCGCCGACAACTCGCACAAGGCGCGGCGGCTGGTCGACGCGCTGGTGCCGCTGTTCGATGCCAGCCGCGTCGAGCGGCAGCAGCTCGTGCGCGGCGCGGCGACACCGCCGGCGCCGTGAAGGTCGCGCTGGTCACCGACCTGCACGCCAACCGCGAGGCGGTGGATGCGGTGCTGGCGCACGCGCGCGCGCAAGACGCGCAGGCGTGGGCCTTCCTCGGCGACTTCGTCGGCTACGGCGCCGACCCGGCGTATGTGGTCGACCTGGTGCGCGAGCACGTCGCACACGGCGCGATCGCGGTGCAGGGCAACCACGACCTCGCCACCGTGCTCGGGCCCAGCGAGGCGATGCGCATCGAGGCGCGCGCGGTGATCGAGTGGACCCGCGCGCAGCTCGACGACGCGCAGCTCGACTTCCTGCGCAACCTGCCGCTGCAGCGGCAGCGCGGCGAGCAGCTCTACGTGCACGCCAACGCGAATGCGCCGCACGATTGGGAATATGTGATCAACGCCGGCTGCGCGCTGCGCAGCATGCTGGCCACCGAATGCCGCTTCACGTTCTGCGGCCACCTGCACGAGCAGCGCCTGTTCCATGCCGGTGCCCCCGGCGGTGCCGGCGAGTTCATGCCCAAGCCGGGCCTGTCGATCCAGTTGCGCACCGACCGACAGTGGCTGGTGATCCCCGGCTCGACCGGGCAGCCGCGCGACGGCAACGCGGCAGCAGCCTATGCGGTGTTCGACGACGAGCAGCTCAGCATCACCTACCACCGCGTGCCCTACGACCACCACCTGGCCGCCGAGAAGGTCCGCGCCGCGGGGCTGCCGCTGCGGCTCGCAGCACGGCTGCTCACCGGTCGCTGACGGCAGGCTACGGCGGTTCGACGGGCGAGGCGCTCGCCCGGATCGATCAGATCCGCCCGACCAACCGGTTCATCGTCGCCGGAATCGCATGGCGCAGATGCATCGACATGCCCAGCGCCGCAAGGTGGTTCTGGTTGCGCCCGAGGATCGTCTGCGCCAGCGGCAGGAACGCGTCTTCCTCGTGGCGCGCGTGCGCCAGGTAGCCATCGACCAGCGCCTGCAGTTCGGCCGGGTCGAGGTCGCTCCCCTGCCCCTTCGCCACCGCCTTCAGCTTCGGCTCGAGCCGCTGCCAATGTTGCTCGACCTCGCGGTGCTTCGCGGTGAGCAGCGCCACCATCTGCTGCACGCGCGTGCGTTCCTCGCCCTGGGCCGCGCTGGCCAGCACCGCGGGGAACAACTCTTCCTCCTCCTCGCGGTGGTGCTCGATCACCACGTCGCGGAAGAAGCGCAGCGCTTGTTCGGCGATGCGCCGCGCACGCGCGGCCGGCTCGAGCAATGCCGGCAACTCACCGAGCGTGTGCAGCTGATCGAGGATGCCGACGTGGCAGCGCGAAAAATCCTGCACCGGAGACTCCTGCGATGCCGATGCCGATGCGGGTTTGGGGGTCATGGCCGCTCCTCGTGGCGCGGCACCCCGGCGATTCACGCATCGCGCAACGAGCACCCGCTTCGTCCGATGCTATGGACGACACCGGCCACCGCGTTTGCCCAAGGTCAAGGGCCGGGCCACGCCGCACCGCTACGTGACGACGGTCTCGCGCTGGCCGAGCGCCTCGAGGAACACGCGCACCTTCTCCGGCATCAGGCGCTTGGCCGGCAGCAGCGCGTAGACGCGCAGCGGTTCGCAGCTGTGGTGCGCCAGCAGCGGCCGCAACCGGCCCTTGCGCACCTGCGCGGCGCAGAAGGTGCTGGTGATGCGCGCCACGCCCAGTCCGGCCAGCGCCGCCTGCAGCCGCACGTCGGCATTCGCGCTGCACATGCGCGGGCGGTCGACCGCGACGCGCTCGATCGCCCCCGACGCATCCTTGAACAGCCACTCGGTGTCGCCACTGCCGGTCAACAGCGGAAGGTGCGCAAGGTCGGCCGGCACGCGCACGTCGGGGTGACGCGCCAGCAGCTCGGGCGACGCGAACACGCCGCGCTCGAGCGAGAAGACCCGCCGCACCACGATGGTCGACGCCGGCAGGTCGGTCTGCAGCATCGCAAAGGCGATGTCGTAGCGCTGCTCCTGCGGGTTGACCCAGGTGTGCTCGACATCGAGCACCACGCGCAGATCGGGGTGGGCGCGCATCATCGCGGTGGCCACCGGCGCCACGTGGTGCGCGCCGAACTCGTACGGCGACGCGATGCGCAGCGTGCCGACCACACCCCTGCGCTGCGCCACCGCCTCACCGTGTGCATCACGCAGCGACGCGAACAACGGCCCGATGCCGTGGTACACGGCCTCGCCGGTTTCGGTCAGCCGCAGCCGGCGCGTCGTGCGCTCGAGCAGGCGCGCCTGCAGCAGGTCTTCGAGCCGGATCACCGAGGCGCTGATGCTCGACTTCGGCCGCTCGAGCGCGCGCGCCGCCGCGCTGAAGCCGCCATGTTCGACGACATGGCAGAAGATGTCGTAGTCGTCCCAGTGCACCGACCGCATTGTCCATATTTCCGGACAGTCTGTTCGACCACGGGACCTTGTTGCGCGGCCACCGACTGCCTACCCTGCGCGCCACGAAGGAGACGCGCATGGCAAGCACCGACCCCATCTTCCTCAAGAACTGCTGGTACGTGGCCGCCTGGCCGCACGAGCTGATCGACGGCAAGCGCGTGGCGCGCACGATTCTCGAGAAACCGCTGGTGCTCTACCGCGGCGAGAGCGGCCGCGTGGTTGCGCTCGACGACCGCTGCTGCCACCGCGCCGCACCGCTGTCGCTCGGCCGCGTCGAGGGCGACAACCTGCGCTGCATGTACCACGGGATGATGTTCGCCCCGTCGGGCAAGTGCATCCAGATTCCCGGCCAGGAGGTGATCCCGCCGAAGCTCGGCGTCGGCAGCTACCCCATCGTCGAGAAAGACCAGCTGGTGTGGATCTGGATGGGCGACCCCGCGCTCGCCGACCCGGCGCTGATCATCGACTACCCCCCGCTGCGCGACCCGGCGTGGCGCGGCCTGCCCGGGTACCTGCACTACGACGCCAACTGGCTGTACATCGTCGACAACCTGAGCGACTTCGCGCACCTGGCCTTCGTGCACACCCACACGCTGGGCGGCTCGGAGGAGTACGCGTTCAAGACCAAGCCGGTGGCCATCGAGCGGCTGGCCGACGGCTTTTGCGTCGAACGCTGGAACATGGACAGCGACCCGCCGCCGTACCACCGCAAGGTCATTGCGAACAAGAAGGACAAGGTCGACCGCCGCAACATCGGCCGCATGCACGTGCCGGGCATCTTCTTCCTCGAGACCACGTTCGCGCCGGCTGGCAGCGGCGCCGAGCGGGGCAACCTCGCCGGCGCGCGCGAGTACCGCAACTGCCAGTTCATGACGCCGGAGACGCGGCGCAGCACGCACTTCTTCTGGAACTACCTGCACAACTTCGACACCGACAACCCGAACATCGCACTGTCGCTGTACGAGAGCATGTGCGAGGGCTTCAACGAAGACAAGGCGTTCATCGAAGGCCAGCAGAAGCTGCACGATCTCGACCCGGAGTTCAAGATGCTCGCCATCGGCGCCGACGCTGCGCTGTCGCACTTCCGCTGGACCTTCAACCAGCGGCTGGCCCGGGAACAGGCCGCGGCAACCGCCTGAGCCGGCACGGTCGCGCAGATGTCCGGCGCTGCAACCGATCGCCTGAACCTCGAGGTCACCGATGTCGTCGCCGAGGCGCGCGACGTGGTGCTGCTCGAACTGCGCGACCCACATGGCCACGCGCTGCCGCCGTTCGAACCGGGGGCGCACCTGGAGATCCAGCTCGGCAACGGGCTGGTGCGGCACTACTCGCTGACCAACGACGCGCGCGAACGCGAGCGCTACGTGGTCGGGGTGGGTCGCGCCGTGCAGGGGCGCGGCGGCTCCGAATATGTGCACCAACAAGTGCGCCGCGGTACGCGACTGACGGTGAGCGCACCGCGCAACCACTTCCGGCTCGAACCTTCGGCGAGCCGTTCGCTGTTCATCGCCGGCGGCATCGGCATCACACCGATCGCGTCGATGGTGCAGTGGTGCGACGCGCAGCAGCGCCCGTGGCGGTTGGTGTATGCCGCGCGCTGTGCGCAGCGCGCGGCGTTCTACGAGAGCCTCGCGCGGCACGGCGAAAACGTGCGGTTCCACTTCGACGACCAGCATGGCGGCGTGCTCGACGTGGCGCCGCTGCTGGCCACGGTGGAACCCGACGAGCACGTCTACTGCTGCGGCCCGGCACCGCTGGTGGCTGCGGTCAAGGCGCATGCCGGCCGCATCGCACCGCAGCGCGTGCATTTCGAGTACTTCACCGCACCGGCCGATGCCGCCGCCACACCGACTGTCGGCGGCTTCACGATCGAGCTGCGCAAGAGCGCACGCACACTGGTGGTACCGCCCGACCAGAGCATTCTCGACGTGCTGGAGGCCAACGGCTTCGCCCTGCCATTCTCGTGCCGCGAGGGGCTGTGCCGAACCTGCGAGACCACGGTGTGCGCCGGCGAGCCGGAGCACCGCGACTACGTGCTCTCGGCCGACGAGCGACGCGACGGCAAGACGATGATGATCTGCGTCTCGCGGGCGGCGTCGCCGACGCTGGTGTTGGATCTGTAGCCGTATGTGCGCCGCACGCAGGCCCGCGCCCGCGCAACCGATGCCGGTCGTCTTCGTCGGGCACGGCTCGCCGATGCTGGCGATCGAGGACTCCACCTACCGGCGCGGCTGGACAGCGCTGGCGAGCGCGCTGCCGCCGCCGGTGGCCGTGCTGTGCATCTCGGCACACTGGACGACCTGCGGCACGTTCGTCACCGGCGCCGAGCATCCCGACACGCTGCACGACTTCACCGGCTTCCCACGCGAGCTGTACCAGATCGCCTACCCGGCCAGCGGTTCTTCGTGGCTGGCGTCGCGGGTGCGCGCGTTGCTCGGCCACGACGAGGTCCAACTCGACCCGGAACGCGGCTTCGATCACGGCGCCTGGAGCGTGCTGTCGGCGATGTTCGCCCGGGCGGACGTGCCCGTCGTGCAGCTCAGCCTCGACCTCAGCCGGCCCGCCGATCATCACCGCACGTTGGCGCGCCGCCTTGCACCGCTGCGCGACGAGGGCGTGCTGGTGGTCGGCAGCGGCAACGTCGTGCACAACCTGGCCCAGCACAAGCGCGGCGACGCCGAACCGCGCGACTGGGGCATTCGCTTCGACGCCAGGATCCGCAGCTTCATCGAACAGGGCGATCACGACGCTGTCGTGCACTACCCCGCGCTCGGTCTCGACGCGGTGATGTCGGTGCCGACACCGGAGCACTTCCTGCCGTTGGTGTACGTGCTCGGCCTCACGCGGCCCACCGACCCGGTCCGCGTGTTCAACGCCGGTCTGCGCAGCGCGGTGTCGATGACCTCGTACCGCTTCGGCCCGCTCGCCGCGGGCAGCGGCGCCCGCCACGCGTAACGGCCGCCGCATCGCCATCCACATGGCCTCCACCCCAGCCCGACGGAGCGAACTGATGCAGCTCGACCCCCTTGCCACGCTCGAAGCCGCCACCCCCGCCGGCATGCCTCCCGACGAATGGCGCGCCCGCGTCCAGCTGGCCGCCTGCTACCGCGTGTTCGCATGCCTCGGCTGGACCGAGCTGATCTTCAACCACATCACGCTGCGCCTGCCCGGCGAGCCGGCGGCGTTCCTGATCAACCCGTTCGGCCTTACCTATCGCGAGGTCACCGCGCGCAACCTGATCAAGATCGCGCTCGACGGCACACCGCTACAGCAGACGCCGCATCACGTCAACCGCGCCGGCTTCGTGATCCACAGCGCGGTGCACGCCGCGCGCGCCGACGCCCACTGCGTGATGCACACGCACACCACGGCCGGCATGGCCGTGGCGTGCAAGCGCAACGGCCTGTCGCACGACGACTTCTACGGCGCCGAACTGTTCGGCGACGTGGCGTACCACGAGTTCGAAGGCATCACCGTGCACGACGGCGAGAAGCCGCGGCTTGTCGCCAGCCTGGGCGACAAGCGCGTGCTGATCCTGCGCAACCACGGCCTGCTGGTGGTCGGCCACGACGTGTTCGACGCCTTCCGCTGGATGTGGACGCTGCAGCGGGCCTGCGAGCTGCAGGTGGCCGCCGACAGCATCGCCGGGCCGAATCTCCCGCTGTCCGACGGCATTCGCACCGCCTGCGCGCGCGACGCGCGCGCGTTCGAACCCAAGGGAGTGGTCGATCGCCTGCTGTTTCTCGGCGTGCTGCGCGACGGCGGCTTCGAGCCGGCGAGTTTGGCCTGAGCGCGTTCGTGCACGACGTCACCACCATGGCGCCGGGGGCGCCGCACCACCAGGAGACATCACGATGATTCGAAAGCTGCTGGCCGCTTCGGCGGTCGCCTTGTCGCCGGGTCTGTGCGCGGCACAGGTCGTGCTGACCACATCGCTGTTCATGCCGCAGACGCACCCGATCGCCAAGGGCGTGTTCAAGTGGTGCGACGAGGTCGCCGCGGCCACCGCCAAGCGCGTGAGCTGCAAGGTGCTGCCCAAGCCGGTGGCCGCGCCGCCGGCCACGTTCGACGCGGTGCGCGACGGCCTGGCCGACATCTCGGTGGGTGTGCACGGCTACACACCGGGCCGCTTCGTGCTGACGCAGATCGCCGAGTTCCCGTTCCTCGGCGATTCGGCCGAGGCGACCTCGGTGGCCTACCAGCGCATCTACGAGCGCCACCTGGCCGCGCTGCAGGAGCACAAGGGCGTCCGCGTGCTGACCATGTTCACGCACGGCCCGGGCGACATCTATCTCGCCAAGCGCGCCATCAACAGCGCCGCCGACCTCGCCGGCCTGAAGTTTCGCGTCGGCGGCGGCATGGTCAACGACGTCGGCCGTGCGATCGGCGCCAACGTGCTGCTCAAGCCGGTGACCGAGTCATACGAGTTGCTGTCCTCGGGCGTGGTCGACGGCGTCTTCCTGCCCGCGGAGTCGATCGTCGTGCACCGGCTCGAGACGTTCGTGAAGTACCGCACCCGCGTGCCCGGCGGCCTGTACAACACCAGCTTCGCGTTCGTGATGAACGAAGACACCTGGAAGCGCATCACGCCGGCCGACCAGCAGGCCATCGGCAAGCTGTCGGGCGAGCATGCGGCGCACCTGATCGGCAAGGAGTGGGACGTGGCCGATCGCCGTGCGATCCAGCAGATGGAGAGCCACCAGGTGTCCTCGGCGCCGAGCCCGGCCGCCTTCGTCGACGACGTGCGCGCCAAGACGCAGCCGCTGGAGCACAAGTGGACCGAGGCTGCGCAGCAGCGCGGCCTGAAGGACGCTGCCAAGACGCTGCAGGAGTTCCGCTCCGAGATCGCGAAAGTGAAGCCCTTGTGAGCCGCGTCGAGCGCGCGCTCGGTCTCGCGGTGGCCGGCTGCATGCTGGCGATGATGGCCATCACCGTGCTCGACGTGGTCGCGCGCAAGCTGCTGGGCACCAGCGTGCGCGGCGGTGTCGAGGTGATCGAGCTGCTGATGCTCGGCGTGGTCTTCGCCGGCCTGCCGCTGGTGTCGCTGAAGGGCGAGCACATCTTCTTCGACATGCTCGACAACCTGCTGCCACGCGGCCTGCTGAAGCTGCAATCGCTGATCTCCAACGCGGTGTGCGCGCTGCTGCTGGCCGGCGCGGGTATCCTGGTGCTGCAGCGGGCGCAGCGCACGATCGCCCTCGGCGACGTCACCCCTGCTCTCGCGCTCGGAGTCGGCAGGTTCCAGCTCGTGATCGGGTTGCTGCTGTTCACCACCGCCGCCGTCCACCTGCTGCTGATCGTGCGCGGCCCCACCCCGCCGAACGCGAACGCCCCGTGACCGAGACGCTGCTCGGCTTCGCCGCCCTGTTCGCGCTGATGGTGCTGCGCGTGCCGCTGGCGTTCGCGATGGGCGTGGTCGGCCTGCTCGGCATGGCGCTGCTGCGCTCGTGGCCGGCGGCACTGGCCTCGACCGTGACCGAGATCCTCGACATCGCGAAGTACACGCTGTCGGTGATCCCGCTGTTCATCCTGATGGGCCACCTTGTCACCAAGGCCGGCATGTCGCGCGAGCTGTTCCGCGCGTCGTATGCGTTCGTCGGCCATCGCCGCGGCGGCCTCGCGCTGTCGACCATCGCCGCGTCGGCCGGCTTCGGCGCCATCTGCGGCTCGTCGCTCGCCACGGTGGCAACGATGGCCAAGGTGGCGATGCCGGAGATGCGCCGCTACGGCTACGCCGATTCGTTCGCAGCCGGCACCGTCGCCGCCGGCGGCACGCTGGGCATCCTGATTCCGCCGTCGGTGATCATGGTGATCTACGGCATCATGACCGAGCAGAGCATCGGCGCGCTGTTCGCCGCCGGGCTGCTGCCGGGCCTGCTGGCGACGGCGCTGTACATGATCGCGGCATCGCTGGTCACGCTGCGCTCGCCCGAGCTGGGCCCGCCCGGCGAGCGCAGCAGCTGGCGCGAGCGCGGGCGCGCGCTGCGCGACATCTGGGCCGTGCTGGCGCTGTTCGGCGTGGTGATGGGTGGCCTCTACGGCGGCCTGTTCACCGCCACCGAGGCCGCGGGCGTCGGCGCCGCCGGCGGCCTGTGCTTCGCGCTGGCGCGGCGCGCTCTGACGTGGCAGAGCCTGCTGGTGGTGGCGGGCGAATCGGGCCGCACATCGGCGATGCTGTTCTCGATCTTGATCGGCGCGTCGATCTTCTCGAACTTCGTCAACTACACGTCGATGCCGGCCGACCTGCGCGACTGGATCTCGGGGCTCGGCCTGTCGCCGATGTTCGTCGTCGTCGGCATCTGCCTGATCTACCTGGTGCTCGGCACGGCGATGGAAGAGCTGTCGATGATCCTGCTGACGGTGCCGATCTTCTTCCCGCTGGTGACGCACCTCGGCCTCGACCCGATCTGGTTCGGCGTGCTGATCGTCTGCGTGGTCGAGATCGGCATGATCTCGCCGCCGATGGGCATGAATGTATTCGTGCTGCGCAGCGTGCTGCCCGACGTGCACACCAACACCATCTGGCGCGGCGTGGCGCCGTTCGTCGCCGCCGACGTGGTGCGCATGGCGATCCTGCTGGCGTTCCCGATCATCTCGATCTGGCTGCCGCGCACGCTCGGGCTGTAGAGCCCGCGCCGCTCAGCCCTGGCGCAGCCTGAAGCGCTGCAGCTTGCCGGTCTCGGTGCGCGGTAGCTCGTTGCGGAACTCGACCACGCGCGGGTACTTGTACGGCGCGATCGTCTGCTTGACGAAATCCTGCAGCGTCTTCGCCAGCTCGGGCCCGGCCTCGAGGCCGGGCGTCGGCACGACGAAGGCCTTGACGACCTGGCCGCGCTCGTCGTCGGCAGCGCCGACCACCGCGCACTCGGCCACCGCCGGGTGCAGCAGCAGCGCGGCCTCGACCTCGGGGCCGGCGATGTTGTAGCCGCCGCTGACGATCATGTCGTCGGTGCGCGCCTGGAATTCGAACTGGCCGTCGTCGCCGACGCGGTAGGCGTCGCCGGTGAGGTTCCAGCCGTCGCGCACGTATTGCGTCTGCCGCTCGTCGGCGAGGTAGCGGCAGCCGGTGGGCCCCTTCACCGCGAGGCGGCCAACCGCGCCGCGCGTCGCCTCGCGACCGTGCTCGTCGAGCACGCAGGCGCGGTAGCCGGGCACCGGCACGCCGGTGGCGCCGCCGCGCGCTTGGCGCTCGGTGGCCGAGATGAAGATGTGCAGCAGCTCGGTCGAGCCGATGCCGTCGATCAGCTCGATGCCGGTGGCCTCGCGCCACAGCGTGCGCGTGGGCGCCGGCAGCGCCTCGCCGGCCGACACGCACTTGCGCAGGCTCGACCAGTCGTGCTGCGCGGCCTGCGCGGCCATCGCGCGGTACGCGGTCGGTGCGGTGAAGCAGACGCTGGCGCGCCAGCGCGCGATCGCCGCCGGCAGCACGTCGGGCGAGGCCTTCTCCAGCAGCACGGTGCTGGCGCCGATGGCCATCGGGAACAGCAGCAAGCCGCCGAGCCCGAAGGTGAACGCCAGCGGCGGGCTGCCGATGAAGCGGTCATCGGCGTTCGCGCGCAACACGTGCGGCGGCCAGCAGGCGCACGCCGCCATCACGTCGCGGTGGAAGTGCATCGTGCCCTTGGGCTGGCCGGTGGTGCCGGAGGTGAACGCGATCAGGCAGACGTCGTCGGCCGCGGTGTCCACCGCCGTGAAGGTCTGCGGTTTCGCAGCAGCCAGCATCGCCAGCGGCGCGGCGCCGGCGCTGTCGTAGTGCAGCACCTGCGCCAGCTCGGGGCAATCGGCACGCGCGGCGTCGAGCTCCTGCGCGAGGCGCGCGTCGCACAGCGCGTGCGTGACGCGCGCCTTGCGCACGATGGTGGCGAGCTCGCGCGCGCGCAGCAGCGGCATCGTGCCCACCGCGATGCCGCCGGCCTTCACCACCGCCAGCCAGCACGCGGCCAGCTGCGGCGTGTTGCCGCCGCGCAGCAGCACGCGGTTGCCGCTGACGAGGTGCATGTCGTCCACCAGCACGTGCGCGATGCGGTTCACCTGCGCCTGCAGCTCGGCGTAGCTCCAGCGCACGCCATCACCGAGCACGGCATCGCGCGCACCCCAGCCGCGCTCGACCGCGCGGTCGAGCAGCTCGACGGCGCAGTTCAGCCGCGGCGCGAACTGCAGCTCGGGCAGCTCGAACAGAAACTCCGGCCACTGCGCCGACGGCGGAAGGTTGTCACGGGCAAAAGTGTCGACGAGGCCGCTGCGTTCCATCGCCCGCGATGCTACCCCTTGTGGCCGCCGCGTGCGCAGGCGCTCGTATCATCGCGCGCATGACGCACGGCACCGCGCCCAGGCTCTGGGACATCTCGCCGCCGCTGGACGCCGGCTCGCCGGTGTTCCCGGGCGACACGCCGTACCGCCAGCGCTGGGCGGCGACGATCGGGGCGACAGGCCCGGTCAACGTCAGCGCGATCGAGCTCTCGCCGCACGTCGGCGCGCATGCCGATGCGCCGCTGCATTACGACCCCGCCGGCGCAGCGGTGGGCACGCTGCCGCTCGAACCCTACCTGGGCCGCTGCCGCGTCGTGCACGCCATCGGCTGCGGGCCGCTGATCGAGTGGCACCACCTGGAGCATGCGCTGCACGAACTGCCGCCACGCGTGCTGGTGCGCACCTACGCCCGCGCGCCGCTCGAGCGCTTCGACGACGCGCTCACCGGCTACGCCGCCGCCACCATCGAGCGTCTCGCCGCGCGCGGCGTCGTGCTGGTGGGCATCGACAGCGCGAGCATCGACCCGGCGACGAGCAAGACGCTGCCGAGCCACCACACCATCCGCCGCCTCGGCCTGCGCGTGCTCGAGAACCTCGTGCTCGACGACGTGCCCGAGGGCGACTACGAGCTGATCGCGCTGCCGCTGAAGCTCACGCACGCCGACGCGTCGCCGGTGCGCGCGGTGCTGCGCGCGCTGCCATCGGATGCGCCGCCGCGCTGAACCGCATCGAACGCAAACGCTCCGCCCACCCGAACCGACGAGCCCCACGCGATGAGCACCACCCGCCCGCCGCGCGCACTGACCACGCGCGAACAGTTCGCCGCACTCGACGCGGCCGACCCGCTGGCGCCGCTGCGCCAGTTGTTCGATCTGCCGCCCGAGGTGCTGTACCTCGACGGCAACTCGCTCGGCCCCTTGCCCAAGGCCACCGCCAACCGCGTGCAGCAGGCGGTGCGCGACGAATGGGGCCGCGGCCTGATCACCAGCTGGAACCACGCCGGCTGGATCGACCTGCCGCGCCGGCTCGGCGACAAGCTGGCGCGGCTGGTCGGCGCCGCGCCGGGCGAGCTGGTGGTGGCCGACTCCACCTCGGTCAACCTGTTCAAGGTGCTGTCGGCCGCGCTCGCGTTGCAGCGCGAGGCGCCGCAGCGCCGCGTGATCATCAGCGAGCGCAGCAACTTTCCGACCGACCTGTACATCGCGCAGACGCTGGCTGCGTCGCGCGGCCTCGAGCTACGCCTGCTGAGCGCCGAGCAGATCCCCGCCGCGCTCGACGAGACCGTGGCCGTGCTGATGCTCACGCACGTGAACTACCGCACCGGCGCGATGCACGACATGGCTGCGCTGACGCAGGCCGCGCATGCTGCCGGCGCGCTGACCATCTGGGACCTGTGCCACTCCGCCGGCGCAGTGCCGGTCGAGCTCAACGCCAGCGGCGCCGACTTCGCGATCGGCTGCGGCTACAAGTACCTCAACGGCGGGCCCGGCGCGCCGGCGTTCGTGTGGGTGCACGCGCGCCATGCGGCGCGCTTCGAGCAGCCGCTCGCCGGCTGGATGGGCCACGCCGCGCCGTTCCAATTCGACCCCACCTACCGGCCCGCGCCCGGCATCACGCGCGCGCTGTGCGGCACGCCGCCGGTGCTGTCGATGGTGGCGCTCGAGTGCGGGCTCGACACCGTGCTGGCCGCCGAACCGCTGGGCGGCCTGCGCGCGCTGCGCGAGAAGTCGCTCGCGCTGACGCGCTGCTTTGCCGACCTGGTCGACGCGCGCTGCGCCCCGCACGGCATCAGCGTGATCTCGCCGCGCGCCGACGTGCAGCGCGGCAGCCAGGTCTGCCTCACGCGAGCCGACGGCGGCTACGCGATCGTGCAGGCGCTGATCGCGCGCGGCGTGATCGGTGATTTTCGCGGCGGCGAGCCCGGCGTGCCCGACATCCTGCGCTTCGGCTTCACGCCGCTGACGCTGCGTTATGTGGACGTGTTCGACGCCGTCGAGCACCTCGTGCAGGTGATGGACCACGAAGAATGGCGCGCGCCGCGCTTCAACCAGCGCCAGGCGGTGACCTGAACCGCAGGGAGGCAGACGATGGACACACGAACCAACCTGCAGCGCGAGCGCATCGAGCGCGTGCGCGCCGTGCTGGCGCAGCAAGGCGCCCACGCATTGCTGGTGCCCACGGCCGACCCGCACCTGTCGGAGTACCTGCCCGCGCGCTGGCAGGGCCGGCAATGGCTGTCGGGCTTCACCGGCTCGATGGGCACGCTGGTGATCACGCGCGAGCGCGCCGCGCTGTTCGCCGACGGCCGCTACTGGGTGCAGGCCGAACGCGAGCTGGTCGGCAGCGGCATCGAGCTCGAGAAGATCCCCAGCGCCGGCTCGCAGCACCATGTCGAGTGGATCGTTCGCACGCTCGCGCGCGGCCAGACGCTGATGGTCGACGGCCAGGTGCTCGAGCTCGGCGCCGCGCAGCGGCTGCGCACCGCGCTCGAGCCGGCCGGCATCGCATTGCGCACCGATACCGATCTGCTCGCGCAGGCCTGGCCCGAGCGCCCGGCCCCGCCGGCGCAGCCGGTGTACGCCCACCCGGCGCCGCAGGCGGTGGCGCCGCGCACGCAGCGGCTGGCGCGCGTGCGCGAGGCGATGGCGCAGCACGGCGCCACGCACCACTTCGTCTCCACCGTCGACGACGTGGCATGGATCACCGCGCTGCGCGGCGCCGACGTCGAATACAACCCGGTGTTCCTGGCGCACCTGCTGATCGAGGCGGAGGGAGCGCCGGACCGCTCCCAAGCTCCCTCGCCCCCCTCGGGGGGTGGGACGCCGCAAGGCGACCCAGGGGGCAGGCATGCGGCGGTGCTGTTCATCGGCGCGGGCAAGGTCGACGCCGCGCTCGCTGCACAACTGGCACGCGACGGCATCGCGCTGGCCGACTATGCCGCCGCACCCGACGCGCTGCGCACGCTGCCGGCCGGCAGCACGCTGCTGCTCGACCCGCAGCGCATCACGCTGGGCTTTCGGCAACTGGTGCCCGCTGCGGTGCGCGTGGTCGAGGCGATCAACCCGAGCACGCTCTTCAAGAGCCGCAAGAGCGAGCCCGAGGCACAGTTCGTGCGCGAGACGATGGCGCGCGACGGCGCCGCGATGTGCGCGTTCTACGCGGGGTTCGAGGCCGCGCTCGCGCGCGGCGAGCGCATCACCGAGCTGACGATCGACGAGCGGCTGACCGCCGAGCGGGCGAAGCAGCCCGGCTACGTGGGGCTGAGCTTTTCCACCATCGCCGCGTTCAACGCCAACGGCGCGCAGCCGCACTACCGCGCCACCGACGCGCACCACGCGGTGATCGAAGGCGACGGCCTGCTGCTGATCGACTCCGGCGGCCAGTACCTGGGCGGCACCACCGACATCACGCGCGTGTGGCCGATCGGCCGCGTCAGCGCGGCGCAGCGGCGCGATTGCACGCTGGTGCTGAAGGCGATGATGAGCCTGTCGCGCGCGCGCTTCCCGCGCGGCACGCTGTCGCCGATGATCGACGCCATCGCGCGCGCGCCGTTGTGGGAGCACGGCATCGACTACGGCCACGGCACCGGCCACGGCGTGGGCTACTTCCTCAACGTGCACGAGGGGCCGCAGCGCATCAGCCAGGCCGTGCCCGAACCGCAGATGGCGATGCAGCCGGGCATGATCACGTCGATCGAGCCCGGCGTGTACCGGCCGGGCCAGTGGGGCGTGCGCATCGAGAACCTCGGCCTCACGGTGGCGGTGGACACGCCCGAGCACGGCGCGTTCGGCGAGATGCTGGAGTTCGAAACCCTCACGCTGTGCCCGATCGACACGCGCTGCATCGAGCCCGCACTGCTGCGCGCCGACGAGCGCGAGTGGCTCGACCGCTACCACGCGCAGGTGCGCGAGCGGCTCGCGCCGCTGGTGAGCGGCGCTGCACTGGCGTGGCTGCTCGAACGCACGCAGCCGCTGCCCGCCGCCTGACGCGATGGGCGCCACCGCTGCGCCATATGCCATCGGTGTCGACGTGGGCGGCACCAAGATCGAGGCCATCGTGCTCGACGCCGGCGGCGCCGAGCGCTGGCGCGAGCGCATCGCGTCGCCGCGCGACAGCTACCAGGCGTCGCTGCAGGCGATCGCCGGCATCGTCGAGCGCGCGCGCGCGGCCGCCGGCGGCGCGCGCTGCACGATCGGCGTCGGCACGCCGGGCAACGTGACCGAGCGCGGCGTGATGAAGAACTGCAACTCCACGCAGCTCAACAACCGCCCGCTGCCGCACGACCTCGAGCAACTGCTGGGCCAGCCGGTGCGCGTGACCAACGACGCCAACTGCCTCGCGCTGTCGGAGGCCACCGACGGCGCTGGTGCCGGCGCCGAGGTGGTGTTCGCCGGCATCCTCGGCACCGGCGTCGGCGCCGGCATCGTCGTCAATGGCTACCTGCTGAACGGCCTCAACGGCGTGGCCGGCGAATGGGGCCACAACCCGCTGCCGTGGGCGCGCGACGACGAGCCGCGCCACGCCTGCTTCTGCGGCCAGCGCGGCTGCATCGAAACCCACCTGAGCGGCCCGTGGCTCGCGCGCGACCACGCCGAGCGCCACGGCGGCACGCTGCAAGCGCCCGAGATCGCCGCCCGCGCTGCCGCCGGCGATGCCGCGTGCCACGACACGCTCGCGCGCTGGGAAGACCGCCTCGCGCGCGCGCTGGCGCACGTGATCAACATCCTCGACCCGCACGTGATCGTGCTCGGCGGCGGCCTCTCACGCATCGAGCGCCTGTATGCCAACGTGCCGAAGCTGCTGCCCCACTGGGTGTCGGCCGGCGGCGTGCGCGACGAGCCGGTGCGCACGCGGCTGGTGGCGAGCGTGCATGGGGATTCATCCGGCGTGCGCGGGGCCGCTTGGCTGTGGCGCGGGGTGGATGCGGGGCGTTGAGGCCGGTGCGCCGGCGCGCGCGCCCTGTGGTCAACGGCCAGGTTGTGTCGCCGGGCGCAGACGCCCGCTCATGGCGCCGCCTTGCGACGCTGAAGCCGCTCGCATCCGATTGCGAGCCCGACCACGGCGACCCAGCAGGCGCCCGCGGCGATGAGATAGACGATGTCCATGCGTCCTCCGAACGGTACGCACGGATGCTCGGACGAACGGCGTCAAGACGGCGCCAAGATCGCGCGCATCGGCATCAAGATCTCGTCAAGACGCCGGGCAACGCCCGGTTGAATCAGACGGCGCCTGGGAGCATGGACCCGCTCGCGGCGGCCACGCCGGGCCCGCGGCGGTGCGCAGCGATGGTGGCCCCGACGCATCGGTCGAAGGTCGGCCGGGTGATCAATGCGTGCCCCTCGGTATGTCGCGCTCGTCCCACAGCAGATGGACCTGTGCGTCGTCCGGAATCGCGAGCATCGATCGCTCCCATTCCCGCCACTGCTGGCGCAGCGCTGCGAGCCGATCGGGGTGGCGCTTCGCGAGGTTGGCGCGTTCGCGGCCGTCGGCCACGACGTCGAACAGGTACTCGTGGCCATCGACGCGCAGATACTTCCAGCGGCCGGCCACGCAGGCCGCCTGCGCCCGGTGCTTCATGCGCCAATACAGCGTGCGCTGCGGCGACCACGACGGATCGGCCAACAGCGGTGACAGATCGATGCCGTCGGGCGGATAACCGGGATCCGGTGCCACACCGGCGGCGGCCAGCATCGTCGGCATCCAGTCCATCGTCAGCGTCGTCCAGTCGCTGTGCGCGCCGGCGGCGATGCGCGCCGGCCACCATGCGATCTGCGGCACGCGAATGCCGCCCTCGAGCAGATCCATCTTGCCGCCGACGTACGGCCAGTTGTTCGAGAAGCGCTCGCCGCCGTTGTCGCTGAGAAACACGACCAGCGTGTTCTCGCGCTGCGCAGCTGGCAGCGCGGCCATGATGCGGCCGATGCCTTCGTCCATGTGCTGGATCATCCGGCGGTAGATCGCCACCGAGCCGCCGTCGAGATGGGCGATGGCGGAGCCGATGCGCGCCGACTCGGCAGCGTCGTCGCGCGTCTCCCATGGCCAGTGCGGCGACGTGTAATGCACGCTCAGGAAGAACGGCCGTCCGCCGCGGTCGCGCGCGACGTACTCCACGGCCCGGTCGCTGATCAGGTCAGTCAGATAGCCGTGGACTCGGATTTCGCGGTCGCCGTCCCAGAGATCGTGGGCTCCGTCGGGCCCGACATGCGAGAAGTAGTCCACCGCGCCGCCGAGTGGGCCGAAGTGCTCGGCATAGCCGCTGCGCAGCGGCCCGAAGCTCGGTGGCCCGCCCAGGTGCCACTTGCCGACCAGCGCGGTGTCGTAGCCGCCGGCGCGCAGCAGCGATGGCAGCGTGGGGTGTTCCGCCGGCAGGCCCAGCGTCGAGCCGCGCCGGCCGAGCGGTTCGTCGAGCGCACCGCGCAGGCGGTACTGCCAGCGGCCGGTGATCATGGCGAAGCGCGCCGGCGAGCACACCGGCGAGTTCGAGTACGCGCGCGTGAAGCGCAGGCCCTCGCGCGCGAGGCGATCCAGATTCGGTGAGACGCCCCGATCGGCGCCATAGCAGCCGAGATCGGATGCGCCAAGGTCGTCGGCGACGATGAAGATGATGCTTGGTTGCATGGATGGTGATCACCTCTGCTGCGAAACAACACTCACGGCGCGGTCGCGGCCCGCTGTGCCGGGACCGACGAACTCACCTCGCAACGGCAACGCCCAAAGCGCGGCCTTGCCGATTCATCGAGCGCCGCTGGTCTCGACATGGCGGTCATCGGTCGTTGCGCTGTCGAGCACCATCGCGGCGGCCTTCTCGGCGATCATGATCGTTGGAGCATTGGTGTTGCCCGACACCAGCGTCGGCATCACCGACGCATCGACGACGCGCAGGCGATCGGCGCCGCGCACGCGCAGCAGCGGGTCGACGACCGCCCTTGCGTCGCTGCCCATGCGGCAGGTGCCCACCGGGTGGTACACGGTCAGGACGTTGCCGCGCACCCAGGCCAGCAGGGCGTCGTCGGACTGCGCGGCCGCTCCGGGTTCCACCTCCTCGCGGATCAGCGCCGCCAGCGCCGGCATCGCGGCCCAGCGGCGCGCCAGGCGCACGCCGCGCAGCGTGCGCTGCCGGTCGTCGTCGTCGTCGAGATAGTGCCCGCAAATGCGCGGCGGCGTGGCCATGCTGGGCGCGACAGCCATCACCTCGCCGCGGCTGCGCGGTCGCAGCACGCAGACGCTGCTCTGGAAGCCCGAGGTCCGGTGCGGCGGCTTGCCCATGCCGTCGCTGGTGAACTCGATGAAGTGGAACTGCAGATCGGGCCGCGCTTCGTCGGGCGCGCTGCGACAGAACGCGCCGGCGCGGATCGGCGGCTGCGCCAGCCTGCCGCGCCGCGCCAGCACGTACTTGGCGACCTCGACCAGCGTCTGGCCACGGCGGTGATACAGATCGTTCAGGCTCACTGGCCGCGTCAGCGAGTAGCGCAGCCGGGCCTGTAGGTGGTCCTGCAGGTTGGCGCCGACCTCGGGCGCATCCACCCGCACCGGGACGCCCAGCGTCTGCAGAAGTTTGCCCGGGCCGACCCCCGAGCACTGCAGCAGCTGCGGCGAGTGGATGGCGCCGGCCGCCACGATCACCTCGCGCGCGGTGTGCACGGTGACCGCCTGACCCTGCCGGATCAGCTCGACGCCAACCGCGCGCCGGCCATCGAAGCGGATGCGCTGCGCGGCCGTTTCGACCCACACGGTGAGGTTGCGGCGCCGGCGCGCCGGCTCCAGGAACGCCCGCGCGGTGCTGAAGCGGCGGCCGTCGGCCAGCGTGTGCTGGTAGTAGCCCACGCCCTCCTGCGACGTGCCGTTGAAGTCGTCGGTCACCGGCATGCCGAGCTGGCGCCCGGCGTCGATCAGCGCGTTGCACAGCACGCTGCTGCGCGGCGGCGTCGTCACCGGTAGAGGGCCTCCGGTGGCGTGCAACGGCCCGGCCGGCAAGTCACGGTTGCCCTCGCTGCGCAGGAACCACGGCAGCACGTCTGCCCAGGCCCATCCGGTGGCGCCGGCCGCGGCCCAGGCGTCGTAGTCGGCCGCGTGGCCGCGGACATAGATCATGCCGTTCATCGAACTGGTGCCGCCCAGCGTGCGGCCGCGCGGGCAAGGTATCGACCGCCCGTCGAGCGCCGGCTCGGGCGCCGTCGGCAGGCGCCATTCGATCGACGGATCGCGCAGCGCCAGTTGCAGGCCAAGCGGCAGGTGGATCCAGCGCGAGCGATCGTCCGGGCCGGCTTCCACCAGCAGCACGCGGTATCGCCCACATTCGGTCAGGCGATTGGCCAGCACGCAGCCGGCCGAGCCGGCACCGATGACGACGTAGTCGAACGTCGTGCCGTCGGCTGCAGTCGTCACCACTCGCGACGTGGGCATGAGCGGTGGCGAGCCGGCGACCCGGTGGTCACTTCGTGCCGGCAACGCCACGCTGCCAGAACAGGATCGGGCGTTCGACGACGCGTTCGAACACCAGATTCACCGCGACGCCGATGATCGCCAGCAGCAGCATGCCGGACCACATGTCGGTGAACGCGAAGTTCTGCTGTGCCTGCAGCGTGAAGAAGCCGATGCCGCGCGTGGCGGCGACCATTTCGCTGACGACCATCAAGATCACCGCCAACGAGGTGCCGGTGTGCAGGCCGGCAACGATCTGCGGCGACGCCGCCGGCACGATGATGCGCGTGAAGCGGACCCAGCGCGGGATCCGGTAGACCGCCCCAACCTCCAACAGCGTCGGCTCGACGCTGCGGGCGCCATCGATGGTGTTCAGCAGCACGACGAAGAACACCCCGAACGCGATGATGCCCACCTGCATCTCCGGCCCGATGCCGAACACGAGGATGAAGAACGGCAGCAGCGCCGGTGGCGGCAACGAGCGTGCATACTCGATCAGCGGGCTCAGCAGCCAATGCAACCAGCCGAGGCGACCGATGGCGATGCCGATGACGATGCCGGCGGCCGAGGCGATCAGGTAGCCGACCGCGAAGTTGCGCAGCGAGGGGACGACGTGCGCGACGAAGCCGCTGCCGAACCAGGTGTGCGCGAACGCGCGCAGGATGTCAGGCAGCGGCGGGAAGTACATCCCGGCGTGGGCCACCGACCAGATCCACCACCCGGCCACCAGCACCAGCGGCAGGATCAGCCCCCAGACGATCGGGCCGACGCGATGCGCCACGGGGTTCATCGCGCCCTCCCGCGTTGGCTCGGGTGCCAGAACAGCACGCGCCGCTCCAGCCATGAGAACGAGGTCGTGATGATCACGCCGAGGATGCCCGAGACCAGGATCAGCGCGTACATCGTCTTGTCGTCGCCGGCGCTCTGGGCCTTGAGAATGTCGTTGCCCAGCCCGGCCGCGCCGCCGACCAGTTCGGCGACGATGGACACCACCAGCGCAAACATGGCCGCGATCCTGACCCCGGTGACGATGAACGGCAGCGAGCCGGGCAACTGCACGGTGAAGAAGCGCCTGGCCTTCGAGATGCCGTAGCTCCTGGCGGTTTCCAGCATCACCGGATCGACGCTGCGCACTCCGTACACCGCCTGCAACAACATGACCCAGAAGATGCCCTGAAAGATCAGCACCAGCTTGAACTGCAACGCGACGCCGAGCACGAGCAGCACGATGGGCAGGATCACGATCGGCGGGATCGGCCGCAGCAGCTCGATCACCACGCGACAGAACCGATAGGCGCGGTCACTCGACCCCAGCAGCACACCCGCGACCGTGCCGCACACCACGCCGATGATCAGGCCGAGCAGCCACGACTGCACGGTGGACCACAGCGATGCCCAGAACGGCGCCTGCGTGAGCAGCGTGCCGATTCGTTCGATGACGGCATTGGCGCGCGGGAAGTAGCGCGGCGACAAGGTGCCGGTCGCGGTCAGCACCTCCCACAACAGATAGACCAGCGCGAGGTCGATGACGATCGCCGCCGCGAAGCGAACCCTGCGGTCGCGCCACAGCGCGGCGAGCCACTCGGACCCGCCGGAGGGCACGATGGTTCGCGGAGCCGAGGATTCGGCGCTCACGGATTGATCGTCACGGTGGAGACGTCGACGGGCTTGCCGGTGTAGCCGTACTCGGCGATGTAGTTGGCGTACTTCTGGAATGCACCGATGTCGATGGCCCCGGTCGCGTAGCCAGGCAGCGGAACGGCCTTGGCAAGCTCCGGACTGAGGCCGACCATCGACACCGCGAGCTTGCGCTGCAACTCCGGATCGGACTTCAGCTGCCCGATCGCCTTCAGCGTCGCCTTCTCGAAGGCCTGGAACAGCGCCCTCTTCTCCTTCGCGGTCTTGCCCGAGGTGAACAGGATCCCGTACGGCGCGCCCTTGGGCAGCTCGGTGCCGATCGGGTCGGCGATCACCTTCATGCCGCTCAACGCGGCTTCCGTCAGGAACGGGCTGATCACGACGGCGGCATCGGCCTGTCCCTGCGCCACCGCCTGGACCGAGGTCTTGAACGGCAGCGCGAGGAACTTGACGCTCGCGGGGTCGCCGCCGGCCGCCTTGACGCCGATCTTGGTCGCCAGCACGGTCAGCGAGGTCAGCGCGTTGGTGGCGACCGACTTGCCCGCCAGGTCCTTGAAGCCCTTGATCGGGGAATCCTGGCGCACGACGAGACCACTGTTGCCGACGTCGCGATCGATGATCGTCGAGCCGGCCAGGATGCGCAGGTCCGCGCCTTTGCCGATCGCGATCAGGATCGGAAACGCCGCCGCGGTCGCCGCGTCGTAGGTGCCGTTGAGCACGCCGGTGACGACGGCTGGGCCGGAGTCGCTCGTCGACAGCGTCACGTCGAGCCCGGCAGCCTTGTAGTAGCCCTGTTGCGCAGCATAGAAGTACGGCATCGTGTCCAGCGAGCTGACCATCGCGACCTTGAATGGCGTCAGGGTCTGAGCCGCGACCGTCGCGGGCACGATGGCTGCCGTTGCGGCGAGCGCGATGATGGCTGCGGCGACGCAGCCGCGCCGGGTGGACTTGGACTCGAGCATGGAAATCCCCTTGTGGTGTTGGAGGTGCATCGTCACGCGACGCACCGGCGATCGGTGAAACATCGATGTCAACGGCCGAGCACGGTGTCGCGTGCCTTCAGCGGATGCGCGAGGTAGCCGTACTCGTGGGCGGCGTCGAACTGCTTCTGCAGCGCGTCGAGGTCGATCGGCTGGTTCGCGATGCCTGGCAACGGAACCTTGCGCGCCACCTCGGCAGAAAGCCCGATCACCTCCTGTGCCACCTTGCGCTGCAGCTCGGGGCTGGCCTTGAGCTCGCCGGCAGCGCGGAACGTGGCCTTGGTGAAGGCAGCGAGCGCGTCGGCCTTCTTGGCGGCACTGGCCTCGCTGGTGAACAGCACCAGACCGGCCCCGTTCGCCGGCATCGCGTTCAGGATCGGATCCCCGATCACTTTCAGGCCGGCCAGCTCGCCCTCGGTCTGGAACGGGCTGACGACGACCGCGGCCTCCACCTGCCCTTGCGCCACCGCCTGCAGCGATGTCTTGAACGGCAGCGCCGTGAACTTCACCGACGCGGGGTCGGCGCCCGCCGCCTTCATCTCCATCTTGGTCGTCAACGTGGTCAGCGAGGTCAACGCATTGGTCGCGACCGTCCTGCCCTGCAGATCCTTGTACCCCTTGATCGATGAGTCGGGCTTGACGACGACGCCGCTGTGGCCGTTGCCGGGGCCCTTCACGACGTACGATGCCGTCATCACGTACTTGAGTTTCGCGCCCTTGGCGATCGCGATCGCCACCGGGAACCACGCCGCGGCGGCCGCATCGTAGGTGCCGTTGAGCACGCCGGTGACCACCGCAGGCCCCGCATCGTTGCTCGAGAACGTGACGCTGAGCCCCGCCTCCTTGTAGTAGCCCTTGGCTTGCGCGTAGAGGAACGGCTCGGCATCGAGCACCGGCACCATCGCGATGTTGAGGTTCACCGGTTCGGCGCCATGGGCGGCGAGCGCGAAGGCAAGGGCCGCCGCCGCCATGGCGGCCGGCACGACGCGGGGGGCGGGGGTACGAGTCTTCATGATGGGGGCTCTCATTGGGTTGGGGATTCGCGGGGTCACTTCCGATCGTCCGCTGCGCGCTGGATCTGCCGATCGAGCAACGACATCAGCGCACGCCGGTACTCGTCGAACGCGGGCATGCCCTTCGTGTCGACCTGGTTGCGCTCGTTGCCGAGTTCGATGTCGATGATCTGCCGCACCCGCGTCGGCGAGCGGCTGAGCACCACCACGCGGTCACCGAGGTAGATCGATTCCTCGATGTCGTGCGTGACGAAGACGATCGTGATGTCGAACTCCTTGCGGATCTCGAGCACGAGGTCTTCGAGATCCATGCGGGTCTGGGCATCGACCGACGCGAACGGTTCGTCCATCAGCAGCACTTCGGGCCGGTAGGCCAGCGCACGGGCGATCGCCACGCGCTGCTGCATGCCGCCGGAGAGTTGCCACGGATACTTGCGTGCCGCCTGGGCGAGACCCACCGCCTCGAGCGAGTTGCGCATGCGGGTCTGCATCTCGCCCGGGTCGATGCCCTTGCCGCGCAACGGCAGCAGCACGTTGCGTTCGACCGTCAGCCACGGCATCAGCGAGCGCCCGTACTCCTGGAACACCAGTGCCATCTGCCGCGGCGTGCCCGAGACCGGTTGGCCGCCGCACTCGATGACGCCGGAGCTGCGTTCGAGCAACCCCGACAGGCATTTCAGCAGCGTCGTCTTGCCGGCCCCCGACGGGCCGACGATGCAGACGATCTTGCCCGCCGGAACATCGAAGCTGACGTCGGCGATCGCCTGGAATGCGCTCGCCCCGCTGCCGTACGTCTTGGCGAGACCTGCGACCCTCAGAACCGGTTGCACCGATACGGACACTGTCACTGGCTGCTCCTCGCGTGCATCTCGTCGGGCACGGCGATCATCTTCGCATCCACTGGCGCAAGAACGATCATGGCTATTCCCAACGGTTCATTTCGAGCGCCGCCGGGGTCGCCACCTGCAGCCGCCGCAGCGCCTCGCGGTACGACGCCGCCGGCTGCATCACGTCGAAGTGCACCGCCACCAGGCCGGCACGCTCGGCGCCAGCCACGTTGCGCAGCTGGTCGTCGACGAACACGCACTCGCCGGGCGCGAGGCCGAGCTGCTGCACCACCAGCTGGTAGGCGCGCGCATCGGGCTTGAGCACACCGCTGTGCGTGCCGTCGACGATCACGTCGAAGCGTCGCAGCAGCGGCAGCCGTTGCGTGAAGCCGGCGCCGTAGAACAGATCCAACTCGTTCGACAGGATCGCCAGCCTGCGACCGGCCGCCTGCGCGGCGTCGATCGCGGCCAGCGCCTCGGGGCGCAGCATCGCGTCCAGATCGGCGCCGCGCGCGCGCTGCACCAGCTGCTCCATGCGATCCCACCGCTCGCCGACCAGCGCGCCCACCTCGCGCGTGCGGCGCAACCAGTACTCGCGCTCGCTGATGCGGTCGGCCTGCATCTCGCGCCACAGCGCGTCGCTGGCCGGGTCGAACGGGCCGCGCCAGGTGAGCGTGCCGGGCGCGAGGCCGAGCGCGCGTTCGGTGGCGGCGTGCGTCTCGAACAGCGTGCGCGTGACGACGCCGCCGAAGTCGAGCACCAGCGCGCGGGCGGTGGGCGCCGTCATGCGGCACCCGCCACCGGGCCCGGCGCGGCATCGCCCACGTCGCCCACCATCGCGCGCGGCACCACGCCTTCGCGCACCCACTGGTCGAACACCGCGAGCGCGGCGTCGCTGAACGCGGGGTCGTTGATGTGCGCGTCGATCTCGACGCGCCGCGTGCGCGGCGCCAGGTGGCGCGGCAGCTCGTCGAGCAGCGCGGCCAGGCCCGCCGGGTCGTGCAGCGGCTGGCCCGGGCGATCCCACGCCTCGACGCCGTGGCGCGGCACGATCAGGCAGGTGGGCCCGCTGGCCTCGGCCAGCCGCTGGCCGATCGCGCGCGCCACCTCGCGGCGCATCGCCGCGTCGATGCACACCGACGAGATCAGCCGGTTGTGCGCATGCGCGGCGCGGCCGGCAAAGCGCGCCGGCGGCTCGGCCCAGCTCGCGTAGTCGACCATGTCGGTGGCGCCGGGGGCGACGATCTGCGGCACGCCGGCGCGGCCGGCACCGCGCAGGCGGTCGGCCCCGGCGGTGACCACCGAGCCGGCCAGGTGGTTCACCAGCTCCTGCAGGCTGAAGTCCATCACCGCGACGAAGCGGCGCTCGGCGGCCAGCGCCTCGAACGCGCGGCCGCCCATGCCGGTGGTGTGGAACACCGCCAGCTCGTAGCCGCGCACGTGCAGCGCCGGCGCCAGCCGCTGCATGTACGACAGCGCCGACGAGCCGAGCGAGGTCATGCCCACCACCGGCCGCTCGAAGCGCGGTGCGGCGGCGGCGCGGCATGCACCCACCACCGCACCGGCGGCCTGCGCGAGCGCCGAGCGGCACAGGCTGTTCAGGCCCGAGAGGCCGCCGGCCCACAGCACCATGATCAGATCGGGCGCGATGCGCGCGGCCGGCAGCAGCGGCGAGAACGCCACCGTCGACAGCACCACCTTCGGCACGCCGACCGGCAGCGCGCCGGTCAGCTCGAGCGCGAGGTCGGTGCCCATCGTGCCGCCGAGCGCGAGCACGCCGTCGATGCGGCGCTGCGCGTGCAGCCGCTGCGCGAGCGCCGCGGCGCCGCGCGCCATCAGCATCATCGCGGCGTTCTCGTCGCCGCTGTCTCTCACCTGCTGCAGCGTGACGCCGGCTGCGGCCGCCACCTCGGTGCTGGCGATGTCGGGCCGCAGGCGGCCGCTGCCGAGCACGCCCACGTCCATCAGCAGCGCGCGCGCGCCGGCGCCCTCGATGCAATCGCGCAGGAAGCCGATCTCGTCGCCCTTGGTGTCGACGGTGCCGGCCACCAGTATGGCGGGCGTCGTCAACGCTGCGCCCCCACCTCGTCGAACGCCGCTTCGAGCGTGCTGCACAAGGTATCGAGCTCGGCCTCGCTGATCACCAGCGGCGGCGAGAGGATCAGGTTGGGCCCCGACACGCGCACCATCAGGCCGCGCCGGTACGCCGCGCGCGACACGCGCAGCGGCAGGTCGCTGCCCTTGGGCAGCGTGGCGCGCGTGGGCTTGTCGGCCACCATCTCGATGCCGAGCATCAGGCCCTGGCCGCGCACGTCGCCCACGAAGTCGTGGCGCTGCACCAGGCCGCGCAGGCGCTGCTGGAATGCCGGCGCCACGCGCGCCACGTGGCCCACCACGTCGTCTTCGACCAGCACCTTCAGCGTCGCCAGCGCGGCGGCCGCGGCCACCGGGTGCGCGCTGTAGGTGTAGCCGTGCGTGATCTGGCCGGCACCGCTGGCGTCGGCGTCGAACGCCTCGGCCACCCTGGCGCCGATCGCGGTGGCGCCGAGCGGCACGTAGCCGGTGCTGATGCCCTTGGCCAGGCACCACAGGTCGGCCTGTACGCCCCACAGCCGCGTGCCGAACATCGCGCCGCCGCGGCCGAAGCCGGTGACGACCTCGTCGGCGATCAGCAGCACGCCATGGCGGTTGCACACCTCGCGCACCAGCGGCCAGTAGTTGGCCGGCGGCACGATGATGCCGCCGGCGCCCTGGATCGGCTCGGCGATGAACGCGGCCACGGTGTCGGCGCCCTGGAACTGGATCTCGCGCTCGAGCAGCTCGGCACAGATGCGGCCGAGCGCGGCTTCGTCCTGCGTGTACGGGTTGCGGTACAGCCACGGCGTGTCGATGTGGAAGACGCCCGGCAGCAGCGGCTCGTACGGGCGGCGGAACTGCGGGTTGCCGTTGACGCTCATGCCGCCGAAGTGCACGCCGTGGTAGCCCTGCTTGAGCGCGATGAACTTGCTGCGCTCTGGCTCGCCGCGCAGCCGGTGGTACTGGCGTGCGATCTTCAGCGCCGCCTCCACCGCGTCGGACCCGCCGTTGCCGAACATCACCGCGGCCACGCCGTCGTCGCGCATCAGCGCCACCAGCGCGGCCGACAGCTCGATCGCGCGCGGATGCGTGGTGCCGCGAAAGGTGTTGAAGAACGGCAGCTCGTCGAGCTGCGCGACGATCGCGTCGCGCACCGGGCGGCAGCTGTGGCCGAGGTTGCTGCTCCACAGGCCCGCCACGCCGTCGAGCAGCTTGTGGCCGTCGATGTCCCACACCCAGCAGCCCTCGCCGCGCGCGATGATGTCGGGCCGCGTCTTGCGCATCGCCGCCGGGTGCGCCATCGGGTGCCAGAGAAACTGCGCGTTGTCGCGCTTCAGCGCTTGCGTATCCATCGTGAATCCTTCGCTCGGGTTGCCGGCGCGGCTTGCATCTCGCTCAGGCCGCCGGTGTGGTGGCCTTCTCGTCGCGCAGGCCGCGGGCGCGGCGGCCGCTTCATCGGTCAGGCCGCCAGTGCGGCGGCCATTTCATCGATCAACTCGCGCTGGAACGCGTTGAACCGCGCGCCCGGCTGCTGGGGCACGAAGATCTCGAGGCATGGGTCGGCAACTTGCGTGCGCACGCCCGCCAGCGTCTCGACCACCGCGAGGCCGCAGAACGGTACGTACGCCTCGGCATAGCCGCCTTCGTGCACCACCACCAGGCGGCCGCCGCAGTACGCATCGGCCAGCGCCATCACGCCGCGCGTGAGCTCGCGAAAGGTTTCGCTGGTGGCCTGCAGCCGAGCCAGCGGGTCGACCGCGTTGGCGTCGAGCCCGCTGGCCACCACGATCAGCTGCGGCCGGTAGCGCTCGATCTGCGGCCGAACGATGCGCTCGAACGCGTACAGGTACGCATCGTGCCCGGCGCCGGGCTGAAGCGGAATGTTGAGGTTGTAGCCCGCGCCCTTGCCGGCGCCGCGCTCGTCGAAGCCCGAGTAGCCCGGCGGAAAGCAGTGCTCCTGGTGGATCGAGATGGTGTAGACGTCGGGCCGCTCGTAGAAGATCGCCTGCGTGCCGTTGCCGTGGTGCACGTCCCAGTCGAGCACCAGCACGCGCTCGAGCCGGTGCCGCGCGATCGCCTCCTCCACCGCGATGGCGATGTTGGCCAGCAGGCAAAAGCCCATCGCCTGATCGCGCTGGCAGTGATGCCCGGGCGGCCGCGACATCGCGTACGCGTTGCGGTAGCTGCCCTTCAGCACTTCGTCGACCGCGGTCAGCGCCAGGCCGGCCGAGCGGCGCGCGATCTCGTAGCTGCCGGGGCCGAACGGCGCGACGAAGCCCACCTCGCCGCCGCCGGCATCGGACAGCGCCTTGAACTTCTCCAGGTACGACGACGGATGCACGCGCCGCAGCGCCTCGTCGCTCGCCAGCGGCGCGCTGCGCAGCGCGAGCTCTTCCATCAGCCCCGACACCTGCAGCAGCGACACCATGCGGCGCTTCGATTCGGGCGATTCGGCGTGCCCGCCGCCGGCCGGCGGCTGCACCCAGCCACCCACCGGCAGGAACAGCGCATGCGGCCCGCCGGCACAGTGCCACAGGCATTGCTCGTCGTGGAGGAACGCGGTGGTCATCGCCGTCTCCTTCACTGCGCTGGGTTCGACACGTGCACTGCAGGGCGGCGCTGCGCCCACGGCTGCGCCTGTTCGAACTGGTGCGCCAGTTGCAGCAGCGTGGCCTCGTCGCCGTAGCGGCCGACGAACTGCGCGCCGATCGGCGTGCCCTCGCGCGTGCTGGCCAGCGGCAGGCTGATCGCCGGCTGGCCGGTCATGTTGTACAGCGCGGTGAACGGCGCGTAGCCGAACACCTTGCGCATCCAGCCGTCGACGCCGAGCGAGGCGTCGTTGCAGTTCAGCGTGCCCAGCGGCAGCCGCGCCATCGCGGTAGATGGCGTCAGCAGCACGTCGTAGCGCTCGAAGAACGGCGCCACCGCGCGGCACACCAGGTTGGCGAACACGTCGGCCTCTTCCATGTCGACCGCGCGCAGCGCAAGGCCGTGCTGCACCGACGCGAGCACGCAGGCCTCGAGCGTGTCGGCCGACGGCGTGCGGCCGGCGAGGCCGGCCAGCGCGCTGACGCCACCGGCGAGAAACGACGTCCAGTAGCGCAGCGTGGCCACGTCGAACAGGTTGCGGTCGTACAGCGGCTGCGCCGGCTCCACGTGGTGGCCGAGTGATTCGCACTGCCTGGCCGTGGCCTCGACCGCGGCGATGCACTCGGCATCCACGCTGCGCCCGGGCCCGGCATCGCAATGAAACGCGATGCGCAGCGGCCGCGGCGCCGCATTGGCTGCTTCACGGTACGGCTGCGCCGGCCGCGCGATCGCAAAGCGGTCGCCCGGCGCAGGACCCTCCACCGCATCGAGCAGCGCGGCGCAGTCGCGCACGGTGCGCGTCAGTGCGAACTCGATGCCCAGGTCGTGCAGCGGCATGCCGGTCTCTGGCCCCACCGGCGTGCGACCGCGCGTGGGCTTCAGGCCCACCAGCCCGCACGCCGCGGCCGGGATGCGGATCGAGCCGCCGCCGTCGTTGCCGTGCGCCACCGGCACCATGCCCGCGGCCACCGCCGCCGCCGAGCCGCCGCTCGAACCGCCGGGGCTCAAGGTGATGTCCCACGGGTTGCGCGTGGGCCCGTACAGCAACGGCTCGGTGGTGGAGCAAAAGCCCATCTCCGGCGTGTTGGTGCGGCCGAGCGTGATCAGACCGGCGCGGCGGTAGCGCGCCATCAGCTCGGTATCGACCGGCGAGACGAACGCGCCGGCAACGAGGCGGCTGCCCATGTCGCACGGCACGCCGCGCGCGTGCATCACCAGGTCCTTGATCAGGAACGGCACGCCGGCGAACGGCGCAGCGGCAGGCGGCGCGTCGGCGCCGGTGGGATCGACCGGCGCGATCACCGCGTTCAGCCGCGGGTTCACCGCGGCGATCGCGCGCCGCGCGGTGTCGGCCAGCTCCTGCGTCGACAGCTCGCGCTTGCGCACCAGCTCGGCCAGGCCGATCGCGTCGTACGACGCGTACTCATCGAGCTTCATCGTCATGATCGTTCTCCTGCCGGGCAGCGCCATGCGCTCAGGTCGGTGCACCGACCGTCACCGTCTTCAGCTCGGTGTAGTGCAGCAGCCCTTCGGCGCCCATCTCCTGGCCGATGCCGCTTTCCTTCCAGCCGCCGAACGGTAGCTCGGGCTGCGACACGCCGAAGTGGTTGATGCCGACCATGCCGGCCTCGAGCTCGTCGCCGAGCCGGTGCGCCACCGCGAGGTCGCGCGTGAACGCATACGCGGCGAGCCCGTAGCGCGTGGCGTTGGCCGCCGCGATGGCGTCGTCGAGCGTGTCGTACGGCTGCACGATCGCGATCGGGCCGAACGGCTCGTCGCGCAGCGCACGCGCATCGGCCGGCACATCGGCCAGCACGGTGGGCTCGAAGAACCAGCCGCGCCGCTCGACGCGGTGCCCGCCGCACAGCAGCCGCGCACCCTGGCCGAGCGCGTCGTCGACGAAGCGCTGCATCTCCTCCACCCGCCGCTCGTGCGTGAGCGGGCCCATCTGCGTGGCGGGGTCGAGCCCCGGGCCGAGTCGCAGGCCGCGCGCCGCCTGCGCCATGCCGTCGGCGAAGCGCGCGAACTGCGCGCGCGCCACGTAGAAGCGGATCGGCGACGCGCACACCTGGCCGGCGTTGCGGAACTTGGCCGGCACCGCGAGCGCGAGCACGGCGTCGATGTCGGCATCGGCGCAGACGATCACCGGCGCGTGGCCGCCGAGCTCGGCGGTGAAGCGCTTCACGTGCCGCGCCGCGCGCTCGCCGAGCTGCTTGCCGACCGCCACCGAGCCGGTGAACGACGCCTTGGCGATCGCCGGGTGGTCGATCAGCAGCGCCGACACGTCGGCCGGCACGCCGCACACCATGTTCAGCGCCTCGGGCTCGACGCCGGCATCGAGCAGCGCGCGCACGATCAGCATGCACGACGCCGGCGTCTCCTCGGCCGGCTTGATCACCACGCTGCAGCCGGCGGCCAGCGCGCTGCCGAGCTTGCGGATCGGCAGGTTGACCGGAAAGTTCCACGCCGTGAACGCCGCCACCGGCCCCACCGGCTGGCGCAGCACGCTGTGCGTCAGCACGCCCGGCACGCGCGGCGCCACGCTGCGGCCGTACAGCCGCTTGGCCTCCTCGGCCTGGAACTCGAGGATGTCGGCCGACAGCCGCACCTCGCGCTGCGCCTCGGCGCCGGGCTTGCCCTGCTCGAGCGTCAGCACGTGCGCGATGTCGGCCGCGCGCTCGCGCATCAGGTCGGCCGCGCGGCGCAGCACCTGCGAGCGCTCGAGCGCGCTCGCCGCGCGCCACACGCGCATGCCGCGGCGCGCCGCCTCGGCGGCGAGGTTCAGTTCGTCGGGGCCGGCCAGCGGCAGCGCGGCCAGCGGCGAGCCGTCGGCCGGGTTGATCACATAGCGCTCGCCGCCCGAGGCCTTGGGCCACCAGCGGCCGGCAATGTGCAGTTCGAGGGTCGGGTAGCGCATCAGTCGCCACAGTAGGCACTCGGCGCGCAGCAGCGCTATCGAAATCCGGCAAGCCCGCGCGGGGGTTTTCACCAGCGCGCGAATGCGCCGGGGACGCACGCGCGATCACGCGCGCGATCGCACGCTGCGTTCGTCGGCTCCGCTGCAGCGAGGGTTTGCCCGCAGCCCTCGCCGGCCGGAACTTGATATCGCCACTACCGCGCCAGCTTCTAGACTGGCGCATGATCCACCTCGACCCCGCGCGGCTCGACGCTTGGCTCACGCGCGAGCAGGCGCGCTACGCGCGGATGCGCCCGCGTTCGCGCGCGGCGTGGCAGCAGGGGCAGCAGCACTGGCTGTACGGCGCGCCGTCGCACTGGATGCGGCGCTGGGCCTCGGGCTTTCCGATGCAGCTCGATGCGGCCGTGGGCGCGCGATTGCGCTGCGTCGACGGCATCGACCACGCCGACTTCTGCCTCGGCGACAGCGGCGCGATGGCCGGCCACGCCGCGCCGACGGTGACCGCCGCGGTGGCCGCGCAGCTCGCGCGCGGCGCCACCGCGATGCTGCCCGGTGCGCAAGCGGCCGCGGTCGGCGCCGAGCTGGCGCGGCGCTTCCGGCTGCCGTACTGGGGCGTCACCACATCGGCCAGCGACGCCAACCGCGCGGCGATCCGCATCGCGCGCATGGTCAGCGGCCGCGAGCGCGTGCTGGTGTTCGACGGCTGCTACCACGGCTCGGTGGAGGAAGCGCACGTCGCGTTCGACGACGCCGGCCGCGTGGTGCTGCGCAACGGCATCCACGCCAACGCGGTGGATCACGCGCGCGTCAGCCGCCTGGTCGCGTTCAACGACGAGGCCGCGCTCGCCGCCGCGCTGGCGCCGCGCGACGTGGCCTGCGTGCTGGCCGAGCCGTTCATGACCAACTTCGGCATGATCGCGCCGGCGCCGGGCTTTCTCGACACACTGCGCCGGCTGACGCGCGAGAGCGGCACGCTGCTGGTGATCGACGAGACGCACACGCTGTCCAGCGGCGTCGGCGGCCATGCCGCGCAGGTGGGGCTCGAGCCCGACCTGCTGGTGGTGGGCAAGTCGATCGGCGGCGGCGTGCCGGTGGCGGTATACGGCCTCGCCGAGCCGGTGGCGCAGGCGCTGTGGGCGCAGGTGCCCAAGGTCGACCCGGCGCGCGTGCGGCAGAGCGCGCACCTGGGCTTCGGCGGCACGCTGGCCGGCAGCACGCTGCAGGTCGCCGCGATGCACGCGGTGCTGCACGAGGTGCTGACCGCCGACGCGTTCGCGCACATGGCCGCGCAGGCCGAGCAGCTCGCCGCCGGCGCGCGCGCGGTGGTCGCGGCGCATGCGCTGCCGTGGCACGTGGCGCAGCTCGGCGCGCGCGTCGAGCTGATGTTCGAGGCCAGGCCGCCGCGCGACGCCGCCGACGTGCGCCGCGGCCGCAACGCGCTGCTCGAGGCGCTGCTGCACGTCTACGCGATGAACCGCGGCGTGCTGATCACGCCGTTTCACTGCATGCTGCTGATGTGCCCGGCCACCGGCGCCGCCGAGGTGCAGCGCTTCGTCGAGATGCTCGATGGCTTCTGTGGTGAACTGAAGGGTAGCGTGGCATGAGCGCGCACGGCTGCCCCGAAGCGCGAACCCGGCAGCGCGCAGCGAGGGTGCGATGACCTCGGCGCCCTTCCGCCTCGACGGCCAGGTGGCGCTCGTCACCGGCGCCGGACGCGGCATCGGCGCCGCCGCGGCGCGCCGGCTGGCCGAGGCCGGCGCGCGCGTGATGCTCGCCAACCGCACGCTCGATGCGGCGCAGGCGGTGGCCGAGGCGCTGCGCGGCGACGGGCTCGACGCGCAGGCCAGCGGCTTCGCCGATTCGCCCGAAGGTTGTGCCGATGCGGTCGCGCGCACGCAGGCCGCGTTCGGCGCGCTCGACATCGTGGTGCACAACGCCGGCGGCGGCCTGTGGGCCGCGCTCGACGCGCTCACCGACGAGCAGCTCGAGGCCACGCTGCGGCTCAACCTGAAGACCTGCTTCTGGCTCACGCGCGCCGCGCTGCCGGCGTTGAAGGCACGCGCTGCTGCGGCAGCGCCCGGGGCCCCCGGCGGCGGCCGCATCGTGATCACCTCGTCGGTCACCGGGCCGCGCGTGGCGATGCTCGACAGCGCGCACTACGCCGCCGCGAAGGCCGGCGTCAACGGCTTCGTGCGTTCGGCGGCGCTCGAGCTGGCGCCGCTGGGCATCACGGTGAACGCGGTCGAGCCCGGTTTCGTCGCCAAGGACCGTGGCCGCCTGAGCCGAAGCGGCACGCGCGAGGCGCTGGTGCGGCAGATTCCGCGCGGGCGCGCCGGCGTGCCCGACGACATCGCGGTCGCGATGCTGTTCCTCGCCAGCCGCGAGGCCGAATGGATCACCGGGCAGACGATCGTCGTCGACGGCGGCATGACGCTGCCCGAATCGGCGCAGGTGATCGACGAGCTGCACCGGCGCCATCCGCGTCAGGGCGGTGGCGCATGAGGCCGCTGCGCGCGGTGGTGTGCCGCGGGCCGGCCACCGACCGGGCACTCACCGACCGGGCACTCACCGACCGGGCACTCACCGATCGGGCGCTCACCGACCGGGCACTCACCGATCGGGCGCTCACCGACCGGGCGGCCGCATGACCGTGCGGCGTGCGATCGTCAGCGGCGGCGCCAGCGGCATCGGCGCGGCCACCGTCGAGCGCCTCGCGCGCGACGGCGTCGCGGTGCTGGCGTTCGACCGCGACGGCGCCGCGCTCGCCGCGCTGGCGCAGCGCAGCGGCTGCGCCACCTGCACCGGCGACGTGACGCGGCAGGCCGACGTCGAACGCGCGGTCGCCGCCGCCGCGCCCGACGGCCGGCTCGACGTCGTGGTCTGCGCCGCCGGCGTGGTCGCCGCCGACGACCCGCACGACGTGCACGACGCCACCTGGGAGCGCATGCTCGCGGTCAACCTCACCGGCACGATGCGGCTGTGCCGCGCCGCGCTGCCGCTGCTGCGCGCGGCCGGCGGCGGCGCGATCGTCACCGTGGCGTCGGTGGCGGCGTTCAACTCCACGCCGGGCAGCGCGAGCTACGCGCCGTCGAAGGCTGCGGTGGTGGCCTACACGCGCAACCTCGCGTACCGCTACGGCGCCGAGGGCATCCGCGCCAACTGCCTGGCGCCGGGCTGGACGCGCACCGCAATGGCCGAACGCGAGATGGCCGAAGCGGCCGCGCGCAACGGCAGCACGGTGCAGGACGAGTTCGACGCCATCGCCCGCGTGCTGGCGCTGCGCCGCATCGCCAGCGCCGACGAGATCGCGGCGTGCGTCGCGTTCCTCGCCGGCGACGATGCGTCCTTCGTCACCGGTGCGGTGCTGGTGGCCGACGGCGGCGGCCGCGTCGCCACGCACGCACGCGCGATTTGAAGTAGACCAGAAGTAGACCACCCCCGAAGCGCCTTCGGCACCTCCCCTTGCAACGCCCGCCAGCGGCCCGGCGAAGCCGGTTCCGCGGCGGCTCTCGGCTCCATCCGCGCCCGAGATGTTCTACAGTCGTGCGCGTTGCACGGAGGTGGCGTCATGAACGCGCGCGACGACCCGGCCGTCTGGGCGCTGCACGTCGAGGAAACCGACATCGATCGCCTGGCGCAATCGCAGGCCGGCTGGTCGCTGCGCTACGACCAGCTCACCGGCGGCCCGTTCGCCAGCGACATCCAGCTGGCGCAATTGCCCGGCGTGCGGCTGGTGCTCGAGCGCAGCAACCGCGGCGTGCGCCAGCGCGGCCAGCTCGGCGCCGGCGGCTACGGCTTCGCGATGGCGCTCGACCTGCCGGGCGACGCATTCTTCGCCGGCCAGCGCCTCGCGCGCGATTCGATCATGATGGGTCGCGGCGAAGACCTCGACCTGTGCACGCCGGCCGGCTGTGCGCTGATCGGCGTGGTGGTCGACGGCGGGTTGCTGCGCCCGCTGTGGCAGCACCTGTATTGCAAGCCGCTGCCGCACTGGCTCGAGAAACAGGTGGCGGTGACCGCGGCACCGGCGTGCGCCGCCGCGGTGCGCGAGCTGCACGTGGCCGCGCTGGCACGTGTGCGCATGCTGCCGTCGCTGCTCGACGACGCCGCCGCGGTGCTGCAGCTGCGCGACGCGGTGCTGCTCGAGTGGATCGAGGCGATTCCGTCGAGCGTCGACGCGCTCGGCGTCGACAGCGTGGCCGCGCGCCGCCAGCTGGTCGACCGCGCCTGCGAGGCGATGCTGGCGCGGCGCGACGAGCCGCTGTCGCTGCTGGCGCTGTGCCGCAGCGTCGGCGCCAGCCCGCGCAAGCTCGGCTACTGCTTCCAGGACGTGCTCGGCATCAGCCCGGCCAAGTATCTGCGTGCGCTGCGGCTCAACGCCACGCGCCGCGCACTGAAACTGGCCGACGATCCGCGCGCCGGCGTGCAAGACATCGCGGCGCGCTTCGGCTTCTGGCACTTCGGCCAGTTCTCGCTCGACTACAAGCGCCAGTTCGGCGAGCTGCCCTCGGCCACGCTGCAGGCGGCGCGCGGCGGCACGGCGCGCGCGAACGTGGCGGCCGGCTCAGGCGTGTGAGGCCCCGATGATCGAGCAGTCGTTCGCGGCCGTCATCCTGGCGCTGTGCCTGGTGATGCTGGTGCGCCTGCTGCTGCGCCCGGCGCAGCGCGCGCGGCTCGATCGCTCGGCGCGGCGCGCATGGTGGTGGTGCCGCGATGCGCTGCGTCGGCTGACGCAGCGGCCGCGCATCAGCCGCTCGGACGCCGAACGCGCGGCGCGCGACGCGATCGAACGCGCCGCACGCAAGAAGAAGAATCTGCACTGACCGCCGCCGAGGCGATCCCGCGCGCGGCCGGGCGCCGGCCTCATGCACGGCCGCTGGTATCGCGGCCGGTCCTTCGGCAGGCGCAAGGCCCCTTCCGGGCCCTTGCGTCCGGCCTCATGCCCGGCCGCTGGTATCGCGGCCGGTCCTTCGGCAGGCGCAAGGCCCCTTCCGGGCCCTTGCGTCCGGCCTCATGCCCGGCCGCTTGTATCGCGGCCGGTCCTTCGGCAGGCGCAAGGCCCCTTCCGGGCCCTTGCGTCCGGCCTCAGCGCCGTGCGTCGCTTGCGGGCGTGGGGGCCGCCGGGCGGTGCAGCGCCAGCCCCAGCAGCCACAGCGCGCCGATGCCCGCCGCGGCGACTGCCGCCCACACCGCCGGCGGCAGCTTGGCGAACGCGCTGCTCGCATGGGGCAGCGGCAGCGCCACGCTGATCAGGCCCGAAGGCTTGCCTTCGACGTAGCCGTAGCCGCCACCGCCGTTGAACTGCGCATTGGTGCGGATGAACTCCGGCGCACTCTCGGCGCTGCCGTGGCAGCGCAGGCAACTGGCCTGCGCCACCACCGAGCGCGCATACAGCAGTCGGCCACCGCTGACGCGCCAGTACTCCTGCGCCGCACGGCCGCCGCCCTGGTCCGCGGCGGTCTGCACCGCGTCGAGCGCCTCGCGCTCGAACGCATCGGGCGTGTTGTTGCGGTTCAGCACCGTGCGCGCGGTCAACCGGTAGCGCGCCTTGCTGCCCGCCGCGGCCACCACATCGGCCACCTCGCGCTGCACCAGCGCCGGGTTCTTCCAGTGGTAGGCCTCCATGCGGTCGAGCGCGTTGCGCTCGGCGGTGGCATCGCCGACACGCGAGCCACTCAGCACCTGGCCGTCGCCGCTCGACATCGCATAGACCGATCGGGTCAGGAAGTTGCCGGGCATCTTCGCCGACGAACCCACCGTGCGCGCGTGCACGCCGCCGTACTGCGACGCCCAGCGACCGATGTTCTCGACCATGTCGGCCACCGTGCGGCCCTCGCTGATCGTCTGCTCGAGCAGCAGCGACTGGCTGAGGGTCCAGCTCGCGGCGCCGAGGCCGCCTGCAAACAGCAGCATCGGCACGACGAGGCGCAGGCCCAGCCGTGACGGCAGCGGGTTGACGCGAGACGGGTTCGACTTGTCCATGGCATCCCCAATGACCGGAAATCTCGGTCGCCGTTGTACGGGCCAGCGCGCGTGCGCGGATGCCCGGCGACTGTGCACGAATGCGCGGCGCGGGCTGCCGGCCACGGTCGGTGCGGCACTGTTCACGCGCCGCCGAACAGGGCGCAGCGGTGTCGGCATGCGGCCGGCAGCGGCGCTCGAACGGCTGCCCGGGAGCAACCTGGCATCGGCGTGGTCGCGGCGTGGCGGCTGCGGCCGCTCAACGGGTGTCCGGCTGCGCACAGTATCCTCGCGCCCATGTACGCCGCCCACTTCGGTCTGAAGCGCGAGCCGTTCTCGATCGCACCGGACCCACGCTACCTGTTCATGAGCGAGCGTCATCGCGAGGCACTGGCGCACCTGCTGTACGGTGTGCGCGGTGGCGGCGGCTTCGTGCTGCTCACCGGCGAGATCGGCGCCGGCAAGACCACCGTGTGCCGCTGCTTCCTCGAGCAGGTGCCGCCGCGCAGCAAGGTGGCCTACATCTTCAACCCGAAGCTCACCGCGCTCGAGTTGCTGCAATCGGTGTGCGCCGAGTTCCGCATCGACGTGCACGGCCGCGGCGGCGCCGCGCCGACGCTGAAAGACCACGTCGACGCGCTGAACGAGCACCTGCTGCGCACGCACGCCGAGGGCGAGAATTGCGTGCTGATCATCGACGAGGCGCAGAACCTGTCGCCCGACGTGCTCGAGCAGCTGCGCCTGCTGACCAACCTGGAGACCAACGAGCGCAAGCTGCTGCAGATCATCCTGATCGGCCAGCCCGAGCTGCGCGACATGCTGGCGCGGCCCGATCTGGAGCAGCTGGCGCAGCGCGTGGTCGCGCGCTACCACCTCGATCCGCTGTCTGAGGACGAGACCTCGCACTACATCAAGCATCGGCTGTCGGTGGCCGGCCTCAGCGGGCTGATACCGTTCGACCGCGAAGCGCGGCACCGCATCCACGAGCTGACGCGCGGCGTGCCGCGGCGCATCAACCTGCTGTGCGACCGTGCGCTGCTCGGCGCCTACGCCAACGGCCGCCAGCGCGTGGACCGCGCCACCGTCGACCAGGCGGCCATCGAGGTGTTCGACGGCCGACGCCGAAATGCCACGGTGCAGTGGACACGGCGGCGCGCTTGGCTCACCGGCGGCGCGGTCGCGGCGGTGGCGCTGGGCGCCGGCGGCGCCGCGGCCTGGTGGCTCGGCGCGCGTCACAGTGCCGCGGCGAGCGCGGCGGTGGCCACTGCCGCGGCGGCATCCGCGGCGGTGGCGCGCGGCGCGGTTGCACCGGCGGCGTCGGCCGCGACGCCGGCCGCGGCATCGGGGCCCGCGACGGCAGGGTCCAGCGCAGCAGGGGCCACCACGGCAGCATCGAGCGGCACCGCGCCGGCAGCCACGACGGGTACCGCAGCGGCGGCCGCACGGCCCGCGCCGCCGCGGCACGCCGCATCGCGGGCATCGCGCTAGGCACGCGGCGATGTCGTACATCCTCGAAGCCCTGCGCCGCGCCGAGTCGGAGCGCGAACGGCGGCGCGGCGTGCCGGGCCTGCACACGCAGGCGATGCCCGGCGCGCCGGCCGAGCGCGACACCGCGCGGCACAGCCGGCCGTGGCTGTGGGCCGTGATCGGCGTCTCGGCCGGCGTGCTGCTGCCGCTGCTGTACCGCGCCGTGACGGGCGGCGCGGCGCCGGCCGAGGACGCGCTCGCCCGCGCGCCGGTGAGCGGCAACGTGGCGGCGCACGAGGCGGGTCAGGCCGGTCCGAACGCGCCGGCCACGGTGCCGGCCGCGTTGCCGGCGGCGGCCACCGCCTCGGTGCCTGCGCCGGCCACGCCAGCCGCACACACCGCCGCTGTGAAGCCAGAAGCCACGACGGCCACAGCGCCGCACCACGCACAGGCCCAGCCGGGCCCGACCCGTCACGCGAGCGCATCGCCACAGGCGTCGTCCTCCGCACACACCAGCGCACGCCCCGGCCGCGGCACCAACGCCCACACGCCAGCGCCGACACGCGCCGCGCTCGCCAGTGCGACGCGAACCGAGCGCGCTGCGCCGGCACCGGCGGGCGCGCGCACCGCGGCGCCGGTCGCACCATCTCCGCCGCCGCCGGCACCCGAGCCCCGTCTGCGCACGCTGGCCGAACTGCCGGACGAGTTGCGACGCAGCGTGCCGCAGCTGAATTTCGGCGGCTCGGTGTATTCCGAGGTGCCGGCGCAGCGCATGGTGATCCTCAACGGCCAGGTGCTGCGTGAAGGCGATGCCGTGGCAAGCGACCTCGTGCTCGAGCGGATTCGCCCGCACTCGGTGGTGCTGCACTTGCGCGGCGAACGCTTTCAGATCACGTTCTGACACGCGACGTCGGCGTGCGCGGCGCACGTTGCGACACAATGCGCGGCCGCCCAAGGAGAACCCATGCCCCGACGCCGCCTGCCGCTGGTGCTGTATGCCGCGATCGCCACCAGCATCGCGCAGCCCGATGCGCAGGCCGCCGCCGCGACACGCCAGAAGTCGCTGGCGCAGTTCGATGCCGGCTTCGCGCACTGCGAGAAGCTGCACCCCGACATGCGCGGCCAGCGTGATCTGGCCTATGCCGGCGTCTACCGCCTGAAGCTCGACGACGCGCTGCGCGCACAACTGGCGCAGGCGCGCGGCAGCGCCGCCTACAAGGCCGACCGCAAGCGCGCGCGGGCGGCGATCGCAAAGAACCTGGCCGCCAGCGCGGTGGCGCAGCGCGCCGATCTGCAATGCCAGGCGCTGCGGCGCGAGATCGCGAAGAACGCGGCCAACTCTGCCGCCGCACCGGCCGCCGGCGCGGCTTCCATTGCTGGCCCGAGGCGCTGATGACCATGGCCAACCCACTCACACGAAGACCACGCAGGCGCGACGTCACCCAAGCCTATCCGAAGGCGGCCTTCGTGGCCAAGCTGCGCCGCCTGGCCGACGCGATCGAGCGCGGCGAGCGCTTCGCGCTGCAGATCGCCGGCGAGCGCTTGTACGTTCCGCAGCGAGCGGTGTTCGACATCGAGCACGAGCGCTGCGATGACACCGAGGAGATCGAGTTCCAGGTCCGCTGGTCCCGCCGCTGAGGGCACCACGGCCGGCGCGCGCTGCTCGCCGCACTCCACCACCCGCACGAGGAGACCCGGTATGCCCACCGCCGCCAACATCGTGATCGCGCTCGTCGCGTTGCTGCACCTGTATTTTCTGGTGCTCGAGATGTTCCTGTGGGACAAGCCGGCCGGTCTGCGCGCGTTCGGCCACAGTGCCGAGGCGGCGGCGGCGAGCAAGGTGCTGGCGGCCAACCAGGGCCTGTACAACGGCTTTCTCGCCGCCGGCCTGGTGTGGGGGCTGACGCTCGGCGACGCGGGCCTCGGAATCAAGCTGTTCTTCCTGCTGTGCGTGCTGATCGCAGGCCTGTTCGGCGCCATGACCGCGAGCCGCAAGATCCTGTTCGTGCAGGCGCTGCCGGCGGCGGTGGCGCTGGCGCTGCTGTGGGGGTCGCGCGCGGCGTAGGTAGGCAGCGCGTGGCGAACGCCGCGATCGATCGGCCTGGCCAACCACAAGTCGGATATCGATCACCCGTCGGCGCCCAACTCCGCACCATCGCGCCGCAGCGCCTGCTGCAGCGCCGGCACCACCGAGTGCGGTGTCAGGCCATCGCGCAGCATCAGCGCTGCCGCGGTGCCGGCGGCCTGCCCCATTGCGAAGCACGCGCCGCTGGCGCGCGCGGCCGACTGGCCTTCGTGCTCCATCGACGCGCAGCGGCCGGCGACCAGCAGGTTGCTCGCGCGCTGCGGCAGCAGCATGCGCCACGGCAGCTGGTTGAACGTGTTGCGCGCGTCGCGCGCAAACGCCCACTCGATGCGGCCGGCCGCGTGGCGCTCGATCGGCCACGCGTTGAGGCCGATCGTGTCGGCAAAGCGCGCGCCACCGAGCACGTCGTCGCCGCTGAGCTGGTAGGCCCCGCTGACGCGACGCGTCTCGCGCACGCCGAGCTGGGTGCCGATGTCGATCAGCTCGGCGCGCTCGAAGCCCGGCACCTCGGCGCGCAGGAAACGCAGGTACTCGATCACCTGGCGGCGGCCCTCGGCCTCGCCGGCGCTCAACTGCCAGGCATCGGTGGCGTCGACCGCGCGGCCCACGGCGTTGGCCACCTGCGTGACGTTGACGCGCCACTCGCTCGGGTTGCGCTGCGGCCGCAGAACAGCGCCGTCGCGCGGGAAGCGATAGCGCCCGGCGGCGGCGCGCATCAGCGCGTCGATGGCGCCGAAGCGGCCCACCGCCGCCAGCGCACGCTCGGCGTCGACGCCGCCGACGCGGAACATCGTCGACGGGTACAGCGCATCGCCGTGCCCGTCGCCGAGCTCGTACGGCACCCCGGCGTGGTGCGCCACGTCGGCATCGCCGCTGGCATCGATGAACCAGCGCGCGCGGATCGCGCCGCGGCCTGACTTGGTCTCGACCAGCAGCGCGTGCAGGCGCGCGGCATCGTGCTCGTCGTGCGCGACGCCGACCACGCTGGCGTGCAGCAGCGGCGTCACGCCGGCCGCCGCGAGCCACGCGTCGGCCGCGCACTTGTACGCCGGGATGTCGTACGAGCGCACACGGATGCGGCCCTGCAGGCCATCTTGCGGCGCGTTCAGGCCGCCGAGGTGGTCGATGCGCTCGAGCAGTTCGTCGACCACGCCGCGCACCAGCTGCACCATGGTGCCGTCGCGCTGGCCGTACAGGCCGGCGAAGTTGGTCACGCCGCCGGCGGTGCCCATGCCGCCGAGGAAGCCGTAGCGCTCGACCAGCAGCGTGCGCGCGCCGTGCCGCGCCGCGCTCACCGCGGCGGCGAGCCCGGCCGGGCCGCCGCCGGCGACGACGACGTCGGCCTCGGCGATCACCGGCGTGCGCCGCGCCGGCTCGGCCACGCTGCCGTCGTGCAGGCCGCGCGCCGCGGCGCCCGTGGTCACTGCAGCTTGATGCCGCGCATCATGATGATGCCGCCGAGCAGGCTGGTCTCGTTGCGCACCCGCGTGCGCAGTGCCTCGGGCGAGCCGCCCACCGGGGCCCAGCCGGCGTTGAAGAAGCGCTGGCGCATCTCGCTCGAGCGCGCGACCGCCGACGCCTCTGCGGCCATGCGCGTGCGCGCGGCCGGGCTCAGCTTGGCCGGACCGACCAGCGCGACGAACACGTCGAGGTCGTAGCCGCGCACGCCGGCGTCGGCCAGCGGCGGGATGCCCGGCGCCAGCGTGCTGCGCCCGGTGGTCAGGCCCACCGCCTTCAGCTTGCCGGCGTTGATCTGCGGCAGCGCGAGGCCCGGCGGGATCAGCGACATCTGCACCTCGTCGGTCAGCAGCGCCTTGATGACCGCCGGGTTGCCCTGGTACGGCACGTGCGTGGCGCCGAAGTTGCCGGCGCGGCTCTTCAGCAGTTCCATGCCGAGATGGCCGACCGAGCCGATGCCGACCGAGCCGTAGTTCCACTTCGCGCCGGCGTTGCGCGCGGCGAGGAAGAAGTCGGCACCCGACGGCTTGTCCGGTTGCGTCACCAGCACCAGCGGCGCGCCGGCCACCAGCGAGAGAAAGGAGAAGTCCTTCGCCGGGTCGAACGGCAGCTTCGGGTTCAGCAGCTTGGCCGACGACAGGTTGCCGTTGATCACCAGCCCGAAGGTGTGGTCGTCGGTGGCCTTGGCGACCTGGTCGGCCGCGATGTTGCCCGAGGCGCCCGGGCGGTTCTCGACGAGCACGGTCTGGCCCAGCGACCTGGCCAGGCCATCGGCCAGGATGCGCGCCGCGACGTCGGGCGTCGAGCCGCCGGGGAAGCCGACCAGGATCTTCACCGGCTTGGTCGGCCACGCGGTCGCGGCGCGCGAGGCGGGCGTCTGGGCAAAGGCCAGCGGCGTGGCGGCAAGCGCGAGCAGGCAGGCGCCGAACAGGCGGCGCGGCGTGCGGCCGGGCCGATCGAAGCGATGCGACATGAGGGTCTCCAGAAACTGAGGTCTTCGGGGGTGAAGGCGGTGGATGGTACCCGCCGGCCCCGGCGCGCCGACGAACGCGATGCCACGGCGCAGTGAAGGGCTTGCAACGCGCGCTGCGACACAATCGCGCGCCATGGTGACCGTGAAATCCGTCGCGACATGACGCGGGCCGCCTCGCGCGCGGAGTACGACCGCCGCATGCACCGCGTGCTCGAAGCGATCGACCAGCGGCTCGATCAGTCGCTCGATCTGGCGTCGCTGGCCGCTGTGGCGCACTTCTCGCCCTATCACTTCCATCGCCTGTTCTCGGCGTGGATGGGCGAGACGCTGGGTGACTACCTGCGGCGCCGACGCCTCGAGGTCGCCGCCGGGCGGCTCGCGGCGCAGCCGCGGCTGGCGGTGCTGCAGGTCGCGCTGTCGGTGGGCTTCGGTTCCGGCGAAGCGTTCAGCCGCGCCTTCAAGGCGCACTTCGGCAGCGCGCCGAGCGGCTGGCGCGCGCAACTGCGACAGCGCAAGCGCGATCAGGCAACACGCAAGATCGATCAGTTGCGCGGCGCGACGGCGGCCGACACTGGCGGCTCCGCCTTCCACCACGAGGAGCCAGCGATGAACGTGACGCTGATCGACCGCGCGCCGCAGCGCGTGGCCTACCTGCGCCACACCGGGCCGTATGGCGAACCGGTGTCGCGCTTCTGGCAGCAGCAGGTGGGCCCTTGGCTGGCCACGGAACGCCTGTTCGGCCGCGTGCGCTACGGCATCAGCCACGACGACCCGAGCATCACCGACCCCGCGAAGTGCCGCTACGACGCCTGCGTCGAGGTCGACGACCGCTACGTCCCCAGCGGCGCCGCGCTGGTCACCAAGCTGCCCGGAGGTCGCTACGCGTCGATGCCGTTTCACGGCACCGCGGGCGACATCAAGGCCGCGTGGACGCGCCTGCTACGCGACTGGCTGCCCGGCAGTCGATTGCAGCTCGATAGTCGGCCGTGCTTCGAGCTCTACCGCGTCGATGCAAGGTACGACGCGGCCACCGGCGCGTTCGAATGCCAACTGTGCATTCCGGTGGCACCATTGTGACCGTTGTGACCGTTGTTGACGGCGTGACGGACTGCCGTCGCACGGCGTGACGGAATCGTCGCCTGCGCAGTCCGACTCGCAACACCCGCAGCCGACAATCTTTGCGCGGGCCCGTCGGCCCGCGGGAGGTCGTCGATGTTCAGCCGCTCCGCTGCGCGGTGCACAACCCGGCTCGGTGCCGCCGTCGTGCTTGCACTGGCATTGCTGGCCGTCGGCGGTTGTGCCGGCACGCCGACGACATCTTCACCCGACAGCGCGGCCGCACGCCAGCGCGCGGTGCTGCGCGGCTACGTGACCGCGATGACCGAGCGCGACGAGCTGTACGAGTCGTTCTCGGGACTGCAGCGCGGCGAGCCGAACTTCGACGCCGCAAAGCAGAGCATCGGCGCGGTGTACCGTGATCCGGTGGTGATGGAGTGGATGGTCGACCAGCTCTGGCAGGATCGCACCCGGTTCGCGCGCCGCTTCGCCACCACGCTGCTCGAAGGTTTTGCGCGCGCCGGCGACGATGCGGCGTGGAAGCTGGTGCGGCCGGTCGGCGAAGCGCTGGGTCGCCTCGGCGTGGCGCAGTGCGACGAGTACCGCGCCGAGGTCGCTGCCGGGCGCGGCCGCGGCGCGCCGATGGCTTCGCTGGTGCGCCGCATGCAACCGGCCGAGGTGCACGAATTCTTCGACGGCCTGCGCCTCGCGCTGCGCGCGGGCATCGAGCAGGCGCCGCAGCGGCCGCTGGCCAGCCGGGCCGAGATCGCGCTGGCGCTGGTCAGCGTGCCGGCGGCGTTCGAGCCCGGCGCCACGCCGCTCACCGAGTGCAGCGCCGCATTGGCCGCAACGAACGCGATCCGCGGCGCCAGCGGCGCCACGCGCACCAACCTGCTGTCGGTGATGATGGCGTCGGCCGGCCTCGGCGTGCAGCGCGTGCTGCCGCGCTGAGCCGCGCCCGGCGCGCGCCTCGCGCGCGCGGCGATACTGGCGACATGCCCAGCCCCGCCGCCCGCACCGACACCACCGCGCACTGCGACACCGCCGCGCAACTGCACCGCCTGGCCAACGGCGTACGCGTGGTCGTGCTGCCCGCGCCCGCGCTGCGCACAGCCAACGTCAGCGTGTTCGTGCGCGTGGGCAGCGCGCACGAGAGCCGCGCGCTCAACGGCATCGGCCACGTGCTGGAGCACATGGCGTTCAAGGGCACGCGCCAGCGCGACGCCTACCGCGTGAACCTCGACGCCGAGGCGCTCGGCGCCGAGGTCAACGCGCACACCGACAAGGACCACACCGCGTACCACATGCGCGGCCTCGGCGAGCACGCGCCGCAGTACGTGACGATGCTGGCCGACATCGTGCGCCATGCCACCTTCCCCGCCGACGAGCTGGCGCGCGAGCGCGACGTGCTGCTGCAGGAGGTGGCCGAGATCGAGGACGACCCGGTCACCGTCGGCTACCAGTTGTTCGACGGCGCCTGCTGGGGCCTACACCCGGGTGCGCAGCCGGTGATCGGCCTGCGCCGCGTGATCGAGCGCTGCACGCGCGCGCAACTGATCGAGCACGTGCAGCAGCACTACACCGGTGCCAACATCGTCGTCGCCGCCGCCGGCGCGGTGGATGCCGATGCGATCCGGCGCGCCGCCGAGGCCGGCTTCGGTGACATGGCGCGCGGCCAGGCGCAGCCGCTGCCGGCCGCCGACTACGCCGGCGGCACGCGCGTCAAGCGTATGGACAGCGGCCGCCAGTCGCACCTGGTGATGGGCTACCCGATCGCCGGCCGCACCGACGACACCGCCGCCGCCGAGCTGGCCGCCGCGGTGCTCGGCGACGGCATGAGCTCGCCGCTGCTGACCGAGCTGCGCGAGAAGCGCGGCCTGGTCTACCACGCGGCGTGCAACGCCGACCGCTTCGAGTTCGGTGGCCAGATGGCGATCGAGGCGTCGTTCGCGCCCGAGCACCTCGACACCGTGCTGCGCGAGGCCGTGCGCCTGGTGCGCCGGCTGGCCGAGCGGGTGCCGGCGGTCGACCTCGAACGCGCACGCAACCAGGCGGTGGTGCGTGCGCTGCGCGCCGACGAGCAGCTGGCGCAGCGCAGCGAAGACGCCGCGCTCGACCTGTTCGCGCTGCAGCGCGTGCGCGACGTGGCCGAGCGCGTGCAGCGGCTGCGCGCGGTGTCGGCCGCCGAGGTGCGCGATGCCTTCGCGGCGATGCTGCGCGCCGGCGCATCGGTGGCGCTGACCGGCAGCGCGCCGCGCGGCGCGTCGCAGCGGATCGCGGCGTCGCTGGCCGCATGAGCCGGGGGGTTGTCGATCCACGCCGAGCCGGATCGTCGTGCAGGTGAAGGCCGCGGCCTTCATGTCGATCAAACCGTCAGCACGGAGCAAACCATGGCCCAAGCCAAAGTCAGACCGATCCCCGAAGACATGCATTCGCTGACGCCGCACCTCGTGTGCGCCGGTGCCGCCGACGCGATCGAGTTCTACAAGAAGGCGTTCGACGCCCGGGAGGGCGCCCGCCGGCCGGGCCCCGACGGCAAGCTGATGCACGCGATGCTGCGCATCGGCGACTCCGCGCTGATGCTGGTCGACGAGATGCCGCAGTGGGGCGCGCTCGGCCCGAAATCGCTGAAGGGCTCGCCGGTGACGATCCACCTGTACGTGCAGGACGTCGACGCCACGGTCGCGCAGGCGGTCAAGGCCGGCGCCAAGGTGACGATGCCGGTGGCCGACATGTTCTGGGGCGACCGCTACGGCCAGCTCGAGGATCCGTTCGGCCACAAGTGGTCGATCGCCACGCACACGCGCGACCTGACGCCCGAGCAGATCCGCCAGAACTTCGAGGCGATGTCGCGGCAGGACTGCGACGGCAGCAACGGATGACGGCAGCGCCAAGGCGGCGCCGGGCACGTGGCGCCGCCGGGCACGCCAGCACGATGGCCGGCGGCGCTACCGGCTACTTCGTCAGCAACCCCGGCAGCCACAGCGAGAACGCGGGCACGTAGGTGACCAGCAGCAGGCACACCAGCAACGCGAGGTAGAACGGCGCGATCGTGCGCATCACCTGGCCGACCGAGACGCCACCGATCGCGCAGCCGACGAACTGCACCGTGCCCACCGGTGGCGTGTTCAGGCCGAGCGCGCAGTTGATCAGCAGCATCACGCCGAACTGCAGCGGGTCCATGCCGTACGCCTGCGCGATCGGCATGAAGATCGGCGTGCAGATCAGGATCGTCGGCGCCATGTCGAGAAAGGTGCCGAGCACGAACAGCAGGATGTTGATCATCAGGAAGATGACCCACGGGTGGTCCGACACCGATTTCAGCAGCTCGCCGGTGTGCTGCGGCACCTCGTACAGCGCGAGGAAGTAGCCGAACGCCGCCGAGATGCCGATCAGCAGCAGCACCACGCCGGTGGTCTTGCACGCCTTGGCGCAGGCCTTGATGAAGTTGTGCCAGCTCAGCGAGCGGTAGACCAGCACCGTGACCAGCAGCGCCCACGCCACCGCGATCGCCGCCGATTCGGTGGCGGTGAACGCGCCCGACAGGATGCCGGCCAGGATGATCAGCACCACCAGCAGGCCCGGCAGCGAGGCCGCGAACGCCACCGCCACCGCGCCCCAGCCGGGAAACGCGCCGCGCGTCGGATAGCCGCGCCGCCTGGCCACCCAGTAGGCGGCCGCCAGGTTGCACAGCGTCAGCAGCAGCGCCGGCACGATGCCCGCGAGGATCAGCCCGAGCACGCTGACCGAGGCGATGCCCGAGGTGGCGAGCGTGACCAGGATCAGGTTGTGCGACGTCGGCATCAGCGCGCCCACCAGCGAGGCATGCGTCGTGACGTTGACCGCGTAGTCGGCGTCGTAGCCCTCCTTCTTCATCAGCGGGATCATCACGCTGCCCATCGCCGAGACGTCGGCCACCGGCGAGCCGACGATGCCGCCGAACAGCGTGCAGCCGAGCACGTTGCTCATGCCCAGGCCGCCGCGCACATGGCCGACCAGCGAATTGGCGAAGCGCACGATGCGATCGGCGATGCCGCCGTACAGCATCAGCTCGCCGGCGAAGACGAAGAACGGGATCGCGAGGAACGAGAACACCTGCATCCCGCCGACCATCTTCTGGAACACCACCGCGAACGGCAACCCGGCGGCGAAGATCGTGGCCAGCGACGACAGGCCGATCGAGAACGCGACCGGCACGCCGATCAGCAGCAGGAACGCGAAGCTGACGAGCAGCACACTCAGTTCCATGGGCCCCCCAGCTCGCTGCGCTCGCGGCCCCCACGGCCCTCGCAGAGGGCCGCCGTCGCGGCCCTCGGGGCGCGAACCGACTTGAGGCGGCTCGGCGTCAGTTCCATGCCGGCTCGACCTCCCGCCCTTGCAGGTTGGCGACGATGTGCTCGATCGAGAACAGCACGATCAGCACGCCGGCGATGATCAGCGGCACGTAGTCGATGCCGTCGGGCAGCGGCAGCATCGGCTTCTTCTCGCCCCACTTGGCGCTGGCCCATTGCCAGCCGCCGTAGACCATGAAGCCGCCGAACAGCGCCACCAGCGCGTGGATCAGCAGTTCGATGCGGCGCTGCCAGCGCTCGGGCAGCAGCGCGACCACCGACTCCAGCCCGATGTGCCCGGCATCGCGCACGCCGACCGCGAGGCCGAAAGCGGTGACGAACAGCACCAGCAGCAGCGCCAGCGCCTCGGCCCAGGTGGGCGTGTCGTTCAGCACGTAGCGGCCGAACACCTGCCACTGCACGCTCAGCACGATGGCGATCAGGCCGGCCACCGCAAGCATCAGGCTCAGCCTGGACAGCGTGGCGCAGACCCTGGTGTACAGGCTGACGTTGCCGGGTGACCGCGGACGCGACTCGGGCGATGCGCCGATGCCCATGGACGGCTGGAGAGGCCAGCGAAGCGAGGCTGCTGCCGCCGGACTACTTCGTATCCTGCGCCGCCTTGACCAGGCGCTTCATGTCGGGCGTGGTCATGAACTTGTCGTACACCGGCCCCATCACCGCTTGGAAACCCTTCTTGTCGACCTCGACGATCTGCGCGCCCTGCGCCTTCACGTGCGCCAGCGACTTGGTCTCCTGCTCGTCCCACTTCTGGCGCTGGAACGGCACCGACTCCTTGGCCGCCGCGCGGATCATCTCCTGCTCGGCCTTGGGCAGCTTGTCCCACACGATCTTGGACATCACCAGGATTTCGGGCGCCATCGAGTGCTCGGTCTTCGAGTAGACCTTGGCCGCCTCGTAGTGCTTGGCAGTGTCGTACGACGGAATGTTGTTCTCGGCCGCGTCGATCAGGCGAGTCTTCAGGCCGGTGTAGACCTCGCCGTAGGGCATCGGCGTCGCGTTGGCACCCATCGCGCTGACCAGCGCAACCCATAGATCCGACTGCTGCACGCGGATCTTCAGGCCATGCGCATCGGCCACCGTCTTGACCGGCTTGTGCGCGTAGATCGAGCGCGCGCCCGAATCGTAGAACGCCAGCCCGACGAAGCCGGCCGACTCGCAGCTCTTCAGGATCTCGTCACCCACCGGGCCGTCGAGCACCTTGCGCATGTGCGCCACCGAGTGGAACAGGAACGGCATCGTCGGCACCTGCGTCAGCGGGCAGATCGCGTTCATCGGGCCGACGTTGACGCGCGTGAAGTCCAGCGCGCCGATCTTCACCTGGTCGATGGTCTCCTTCTCGCTGCCCAGCGCCTGCTTGTTGTAGACCTTGATTTTGTGCTTGCCGCCGCTCTTCTTCGCCAGCAGCTCGCTCATGTGCTTGACCGCCACCACCGTCGGGTAGTCGTCGGCGTTGTGGGTGTCGGCGGAGCGGAACTCGGCCGCCTGGGCGGCAGCGACAGCCAGCGCCGCAGCGGCGGCCAGAAGGGTCTTGGGCAGGAGGGTCATGGGCGATTCCGTGGCTGGGTAGATGGGGGTTCGATGGGTATCAGTCGTAGCGGCCTTGCGTGACGAACGCGCCGCCTTGGCAGATGGCGGTCGGGTCGGTGGTGTCGATGCGGGGCTGGCGCGCCTCGACTGTGGCGCGGAAGCGCTCCGAGCTGTCCTGCGGGCGATAACCCACATGCGCCGCGCAGCGGTTGTCCCAGAACACGCGGCCGTTGTCGCTCATGCCGTAGATCACCGAGTGCCCGACGATCGGCGCGGTGAGCGCGGCCAGCACCAATCGCTCGGTGTCGTCGAAGCTCATCCAGGTGGACAGCATGCGCCGGTCTTTCGGCTCGGCGTACGACGAGCCGATGCGCAGGCTCACCGTCTCCAGGCCATGCCGGTCCCAGTACAGCTGCGCCAGGTTCTCGCCGAAGGCCTTGCTCAGGCCGTAGAAGCCGTCGGGTCGCACCGGGTCGCGCGGTGTGATCACCTGGTCCTGGCGGTAGAAGCCGGTCACGTGGTTGCTGCTGGCGAACACGATGCGCCGCACCCTGTGCCGCCGCGCGGCCTCGTACAGGTTGACCATGCCGACGATGTTGGCGGCCAGGATCGGCTCCCACGGCTGCTCGGTGGACACGCCGCCCAGGTGCACCACGGCGTCGACGCCTTCGAGCAGCGCAAGCAGGTGCGACTTGTCGGCCAGCTCGGCGAGCATCACCTCCTCCCCCGGGCCGGCGGCGCCGAACGCATGGTGATCCGACAGCCGCAGCACATCGCAGTAGCGGGCCAGGCGCGGACGCAGTTCGCGGCCGAGGTGGCCGGCCGCGCCGGTCAGCAGCAGGCGGGCGAAGCGCAGGGGCGTGACGGGGTCCATCGCAGCGAGGTTCGCAGGGCAGCAGGCGGTCGGTGGCTGATCGGTCTGGCTCAGCAGCAGGGCTCAGCAGTTGGGGACCGGTGGTTCGGGCTCAGCAGCTGGACGGTGATCAGCTGGGGCTCGGTAGATTCCCGGTACTCAGGTTGTACGTTGTCGTACAACAATGCTAGCGATCCCGGGCTGCCTGCGGCTCGGTGTTTGCCCGCATGCCATGCTCACCCGACGCCATCGCCCGCTGGCCCACGAACTCGCCGACACCTTGAGCGAGCGCATCGCCGCGGGCGAGCTCGCGCCCGGCGCGCGGCTGCCCACCGAGGCGGCGTTCATGGACGAGTACGGCGTCAGCCGCACGGTGGTGCGCGAGGCGCTGTCCAAGCTGCAGCAGACCGGCGCGGTGCACACGCGGCACGGCGTGGGCACCTTCGTCGTCGGGCCGCCGGAGGCCGGCGCGGGCTTTCGCGTCTCGGCACGCCACCTGGCCACGCTGCGCGACGTGGTCGCGGTGCTCGAGTTGCGCATCGGCATCGAGACCGAGGCCGCGGCGCTGGCGGCGCAGCGGCGCGACGACACCCACCTCAGGAGCCTGCGCGCCGCGCTGGCCGAGTTCGCGCAGGCGCTCGAGCAGGGGCACGACGCAGTCGCCGCCGATCTGCGCTTCCATCGCGAGATTGCGCGCGCCACCGGCAACCTGCATTTCGGCCGCCTGCTGGCGACGCTGGGTCCCAAGATCATTCCGCGCGCGCGTCTGGGCGCCGACGCCGAGCCGCAGACGGCGGCCGAGCGTGGCGCCTACCTGCGGCGCGTCAACGCCGAGCACGAAAGCATCTACGACGCGATCGCGGCCGGCGACGCCGACGCCGCGCGCGCCGCGATGCGCACCCATCTGGCCAACGCGCGCGAGCGGCGGCGGCGGGCGATGGATCCACCCGCGGCCGGGGCAGCGGCCGCGCGATTCGCGCCGCCCGCGGCCCGGTCGCGCATTCGGGTTGTACGATGACTGATCTGCGCCACCGCGAAGCGGCGCCGCCCGGCAAGCCGGACTGCCGATGCCGCCCCGCGTGCACCGAGCCCGGTCAACACCTTGTCCGGCCCGGCGGCCGGTTGCTCTCCACCCTTGCATGGACACCCCGATGAAGAAGCTGCTGACCTCCCTCGCGCTCGGTCTGGCCGCGGCCACCACGGCGCTGGCGCAAGCCTGGCCGGCCAAGCCGGTCACGTTGGTCGTGCCGTTCCCGCCCGGCGGTTCGACCGACTCGATCGCGCGCACGATCGGCAACTCGCTGACCAAGAGCCTGGGCCAGACCTTCGTGGTCGAGAACAAGCCCGGCGCCACCGGCACGATCGGCGCGGCCATGGTCAAGCGCTCGCCGGCCGATGGCTACACGCTGCTCGTCACGTCGCTCGGGCCGCTGGTGATCGCGCCGCACCTGATCAAGGCCATGCAGTACGACGCGCTGAACGATTTCGATCACATCACGGTGCTGGTGCAGGCGCCCAACGTGCTGGTGGTGCCGGCCGCGTCGCCGCACAAGTCGCTGGCCGACGTGCTTGCGTTCCTGAAGGCGCACCCCGGCAAGATGACCTTCGCGTCGTCGGGCAACGGCTCGAGTGACCACCTCACCGCCGAGTTGTTCTGGCTCGAAAGCGGCACCAGCGGCGTGCATGTGCCGTACAAGGGCGGCGGCCCGGCGGTGCAGGATCTGCTCGGCGGCCAGGTCGACGCCTCGTTCCAGAACGTCAACACCGTGTTCCAGCACATCAAGTCCGGCAAGCTGCGCCCGCTCGCGGTCACCGGCGACAAGCGCTCGCCGGTGCTGCCCGACGTGCCGACGATCGCCGAGGCCGGCGGGCCGAAGCACGTCGACGTCTACTCGTGGCAGGCGATGGTCGCACCGAAGGGGCTGCCGGCCGACATCAAGACCCGCCTGCACGCCGCCGTGATCGCCACGCTGGCCGAGCCGCAGATCAGGCAGCAGTTCACCTCGGTCGGGCTGGAGATCGTCGGCAACACGCCCGCGCAGTTCGCCGCCTTTCAGCAGCGCGAGTTCGCGCGCTGGAAGCAGGTGATCGAGACGCGCAAGATCACTGCCGATTGAAGAAGCTGTGAACGAATCGCCCACACCCGCTCGTCACGCCAGAAGGCGCCCGCTCGTCGTTGCAAATGCTTGCCATATCACGCGATATGGCTGCGCTTTGCGCCTGGATCGGGCGCCTTCTGGCGCGCCGCTCGGGCGCGGCCAATGCATTCACAGCTTCTGAGCAACGCCGATGGCCACGACCCCCACCGTCGTCAAGCTGCAGGCGATTGCCGTCGCCGGCCGCGACGACATGCTGTTGAACCTGTCGGGCGCGCACGGGCCGTTCTTCACGCGCAACCTGCTGATCCTGACCGACAGCGCCGGCCGCACCGGCGTCGGCGAGGTGCCGGGCGGCGAGAAGATCCGTCAGACGCTCGACGACGCGGCGCCGCTGGTGGTCGGGCAATCGATCGGCAACGTGCAAGCGGTGCTGCGCGCGGTGCAGCAGGCCTTTGCCGACCGCGACGCCGGCGGGCGCGGCGCGCAGACCTTCGACCTGCGCACGACGATTCACGCCGTCGCGGCGATCGAGTCGGCGCTGCTCGACCTGCTCGGCCAGCACCTGGGCGTGCCGCTGGCCGCGCTGCTCGGCGAAGGCCAGCAGCGCGAGTCGGTGGAGATGCTGGGCTATCTGTTCTTCGTCGGCGACCGCAGCCGAACGACGCTCGACTACCGCAGCGAACCCGATGCCGACAACGAATGGTTCCGCATCCGCCACGAGGAGGCGCTGACGCCCGAGCGCATCGTGCGGCTGGCGCGCGCCGCGCGCGAGCGCTACGGCTTCAACGATTTCAAGCTCAAGGGCGGCGTGCTGCGCGGCGAACAGGAGGTCGAAGCGATCGTCGCGCTGCACGAGGCCTTCCCCGACGCGCGCATCACGCTCGACCCGAACGGTGGCTGGCTGCTGAACGATGCGGTCCGCCTGATGCGCGACCTGCACGGCGTGGTCGCGTATGCCGAGGATCCATGCGGCGCCGAGGGCGGCTTCTCGGGCCGCGAGGTGATGGCCGAGTTCCGCCGCGCGACCGGCCTGCCCACCGCCACCAACATGATCGCCACCGACTGGCGGCAGCTGGTGCACGCGCTGTCGCTGCAAAGCGTCGACATCCCGCTGGCCGACCCGCACTTCTGGACGCTGGCCGGCAGCGTGCGCGTGGCGCAGACCTGCCGCGACTGGGGCCTGACCTGGGGCTCGCATTCGAACAACCACTTCGACGTCTCGCTGGCGATGTTCACGCATTGCGCGGCCGCGGCGCCGGGCCGCGTGACCGCGATCGACACGCACTGGATCTGGCAGGACGGGCAGCGCTTGACGAAGCAGCCGCTGCAGATCGTCGGCGGCCATGTCGCGGTGCCGAAGCGGCCCGGGCTCGGCGTCGAGCTCGACATGGCCGAGGTGGCGAAGGCCCACGCGCTGTACCGGCAGCACGGCCTGGGCGCGCGCGACGACGCGGCGGCGATGCAGTTCCTGATCCCGAACTGGGCGTTCGATCCGAAGCGGCCGTGCATGGTGCGGTGATGATCCCGCGCACCAGCGCCTTCGCTGCACCCTGGCACGCCGGCCGATGAACCCGATCGTCATCCGCATGCACGAGCGCGACAACGTCGCGATCGTCGCCAACGACGGCGGCCTGCCGGCCGGCACCGCGTTGCCCGCTGGTGGCCCGACGCTGCGCGAGAAGGTGCCGCAGGGCCACAAGGTCGCACTCGCGGCGCTGGCCGAAGGCGACGAGGTGCGGCGCTACGGCGTGTCGATCGGTCGCGCGGCGCGCGCGATTCCCGCCGGCAGCTGGGTGCACGAGCGGCTGCTGCACATGCCGCAGGCGCGTGGCTTCGACGGCCTGCCGGTCGCCACCGTGAAGCCGGCGCCGCAACCGGCGCTCGACGGCCACACCTTCGAGGGCTACCGCAACCCCGACGGCTCGGTGGGCACGCGCAACCTGCTGGCGATCACCACCACCGTGCAGTGCGTGGCCGGCGTCGTCGAGCACGCGGTGCGGCGCATCGAGGCCGAGCTGCTGCCGAAGTACCCGCACGTCGACGGCGTGGTCGCGCTCGAGCACAGCTACGGCTGCGGCGTGGCGATCGACGCACCGGATGCGCCGATCCCGATCCGCACCGTGCGCCACATCAGCCTGAACCCGAACTTCGGCGGCGAGGTGATGGTGGTCAGCCTCGGCTGCGAGAAGCTGCAGCCCGAGCGGCTGCTGCCGCCCGGCACCGTCGCGCTGATCGACGAGCGCAACGTCGCCGACGTCGGCGCGTCGGTCGGTGCCGGCTTCGACCTCGTGCGGCTGCAGGACGAACGGCACGTGGGCTTCCAGTCGATGATCGACTCGATCATGACCACCGCCGAGCAGCACCTCGAGCGCCTGAACGCGCGCCGGCGCGAGACCGTGCCCGCGAGCGAACTCGTGGTCGGTGTGCAATGCGGCGGCAGCGACGCGTTCTCCGGCGTGACCGCCAACCCGGCGGTCGGCTTCGCCGCCGATCTGCTGGTGCGCGCCGGCGCGACGGTGATGTTCAGCGAGAACACCGAGGTGCGCGACGCGGTCGATCAGCTCACCGCGCGCGCCGCAACGCCCGAGGTGGCGCGGGCCATCGTGCGCGAACTGGCGTGGTACGACGCGTACCTCGCGCGCGGCCAGGCCGACCGCAGCGCCAACACCACGCCGGGCAACAAGGCCGGCGGCCTGAGCAACATCGTCGAGAAGGCGATGGGCTCGATCGTCAAGAGCGGCAGCACCCCGATCGCGCATGTGCTGCCGCCGGGCGAGCGGCTGCGGCGCGACCAGCGCGGGCTGGTGTTCGCGGCCACGCCGGCGTCGGACTTCATCTGCGGCACGCTGCAACTGGCCGCCGGCATGAACCTGCATGTGTTCACCACCGGGCGCGGCACGCCGTACGGCCTGGCCGAGTGCCCGGTGATCAAGGTGGCCACGCGCAGCGACCTCGCGCGCCGGTGGCACGACATGATGGACCTGAACGCCGGGCACATCGCCGACGGGCAGGCGACGATCGAGCAGACCGGTTGGGCCCTGTTCCGCCTGATGCTCGACGTGGCCAGCGGCCGCAGGAAGACCTGGGCCGAACACTGGAAGCTTCACAACGCACTGGTGCTGTTCAATCCGGCGCCGGTGACCTGACCTTCGGAGACAACGATGAGAGAGAACAAGCTGCGCACGCTGTGGGCGCAAGACAAGCCGGCGATCAACGGCTGGCTGGCGATTCCCAGTGCCTTTGCCGCCGAGGTGATGGCGCACCAGGGCTGGGACACGCTGACCCTCGACATGCAGCACGGGCTGATCGACCAGAACGCGCTGCTGTCGATGCTGCAGGCGGTGCAGGCCACGTCGTGCGGCGCGGTGGTGCGCGTGCCGTGGCTCGAGCCCGGCGCGATCATGAAGGTGCTCGACGCCGGTGCGCAGTCGATCATCTGCCCGATGGTCAACACGCCCGACGATGCGCACAAGCTGGCGTCGTACGTGCGCTACGCGCCCGCCGGCGCGCGCAGCTTCGGCCCGGTGCGCGCGGGCCTGGTGCACGGCGCTGACTACGCCGGCGCGGCCAACGACAACATCGTCGCCTTCGCGATGATCGAGACCAGGCAGGCGCTCGACAACCTCGACGCGATCTGCTCGGTCGAGGGCATCGACGGCGTCTACATCGGCCCGTCGGACCTGTCGCTGTCGCTCGGCTGCCGGCCGGTGTTCGACGACGTCGACCCGCCGGTGGCGCAGGCGATCGACCACATCCTGGCCCGCGCCAAGGCGCACGGCCTGCGCGCGGGCGTGCACAACGGCCGCCCCGACGTGGCGCGCGCGCGCATCGCCAAGGGGTTCGACTTCGTCACCGTCAGCTCGGACGCGCGCATCCTGATCGCCGGCTCGCAGCAGTTGCTGGCCGAGATGAGGGCCTGAGCGGGGCGCGTGTCGGACCGGCGTGCCGACACGCGGCCGCGAAGGCGCCGCGCGCGCTCGCGCCCGGCGCCCGTGCGGCTCAGCGTGCGGTCGCGGCCTCGGACACCTCCAGCGCGTGACAGGCGGCCAGCCGCTTCGCATGCGGCTTCAGCGCCGGCAGCTGCTGACGGCACAGCGGCATCGCGATCGGGCAGCGGGTGTGGAACGCGCAGCCGGCCGGCGGCGTGAGGATTCCCCAATGCAGGCTGGGCAAGCACGGCCACGCCGTGGCGCCTGTCTGCAGCATGCGCCCGCACCGTGGGGCGCAGCAACCCAACCCGACGCTCAGGTGCGCGACAGCCGCACGCCGGAGGCGGCCACGCACATCGTGCCGTCACGTCGCGCGTCGACCAGACTGCCGTCGGCCAGCCGGTATTCGGCCGTGCCGGTGGGCTCCCAGCGCATCGGGTCGCCCGGCGCCGAGTGGTCGCGCACCAGGCGCTCGTAGCCCATCACCTTGTAGAGATGCCCGTCGGATCCTCGCGCCTGGAACGATTCGAGCAGATGCAGCTTGATGTCCATGCCTTCTCTCCTTTCGCGGCAGGTGGCCACGATGGACCGCGCAGCAGCGGCGCGGTTCCCCACCGTAGCGGGAACGTCGCCGTGGATCACGACCTGGATCAAGGCGCGCGCGCGCTCACCCGCGGCAGGATGCGGGCGACGAGCCCGGCCGCGCGACGCGTGCCGGCGCGCGCTGCACTATGGCAGCAGCACGCTCGCACCGGTGGTGCGGCGCGCCTCGAGGTCGCGATGCGCGGCCACCGCGTCGGCCAGTGGGTAGCGCTGGTCGATGCGGATCTTCACCGCGCCACTGGCCACCACCGCGAACAGGTCGTCGGCCATCGCCTGCGTGCTCTCGCGCGACGCGGCATGCGTGAACAGCGTGGGCCGCGTGACGTACAGCGAGCCCTTGGCGCCGAGGATGCCGGGCGCGAACGGCGGCACCGGGCCCGACGCGCTGCCGAAGCTCGCCAGCAGGCCGAACGGGCGCAGGCAGTCGAGGCTGCCCTCGAAGGTGTCCTTGCCGACCGAGTCGTACACCACCTTCACGCCTTGCCCGCCGGTGAACGCCTTCACGCGCTCGACGAAGTTCTCTTTGCGGTAGTTGATGACGTGCGCCGCGCCGTGCGCGCTGGCGAGCGCGCATTTCTCGTCGCTGCCGGCGGTGCCGATCAGGCGGTAGCCGAGCGCCTTGGCCCACTGGCAGGCGATCAGCCCCACGCCGCCGGCCGCGGCGTGCCACAGGATCGCGTCGCCCGGCTGCAGGCCGCCCTGAGGCAAGGTGCGCTTGAGCAGGTACTGCACCGTCATGCCCTTGAGCATCATCGCGGCCGCGGTGTCGAAGGCAATCGCGTCGGGCAGCCGGCACACGCCCATCGCCTTCATCACGCGCGCCTCGCAGTACGCACCGGGCCCGCCGCCGGCATAGGCGACGCGGTCGCCCGGCTCGAGGTGCGTGACGCCCTCGCCCACCGCCTCGATCACGCCGGCGGCCTCGTTGCCCATCGCCAGCGGCAGCGGCAACGGGTAGAGCCCGCTGCGCTGGTAGACATCGATGAAGTTGAGCCCGCACGCGTGGTGGCGGATGCGCGCCTCGCCGGGTCCGGGCTCGCCGACCGGCAGGTCGACCAGCTTCATCACCTCGGGGCCGCCGGTCTGCTGGATCTGGATCGTCTTGGCCATGGCGTTCTCGCACAGGTTGTCGAACAAGGCATGCGATGCCAAGGGTACGCCAAGCGCGCCGGCTGTCGCCGCGCAAGGACATCGTGCGTGCTGCGGGCCGGCGGCACGGCGCACGGGCATGATGCCGGCTGGCTCCGTGCCGCCGCACCAGCCACGCCCACGCCATGCAATTGAACCCCCGCCTGTCGCTGATGCTGACGCTGCCGCCGCTGCTGTGGGCCGGCAATGCGGTGATCGGCCGCCTGATGATCGACCATGCGCCGCCGCTGCTGCTGAACGCGCTGCGCTGGACCGGTAGCCTGGTGCTGCTGCTGCCGCTGACGTGGCGCGTACTCGCCACGGCGCAGCAGCGCGCCGAGATCCGCGCACGCTGGCCGCACCTGGCGCTGCTCGGGCTGCTGGGCGTGGGCTCGTTCAACTCGCTGCAGTACCTGGCGCTGCGCACGTCGACGCCGCTGAACGTGACACTGATCGGCGCCAGCATGCCGCTGTGGATGATGATCAGCGGTGCGCTGCTGTATCGCGTGCGGCCGAACGCGCGCGATGCATTCGCCGCCGCACTGTCGCTGGCCGGCGTGGTGGTGGTGCTGACGCGCGGCCAGCCGTGGGCGCTGTCGCAGCTCGAGTTCGTGCCCGGTGACTGGTTCATGCTGGTGGCCACCACCTGCTGGTCGGCCTACAGCTGGCTGCTGGCGCGGCCGCCGGCGTCGATGCGCGGCGCCGCGCGCCCGCAGTGGGACTGGGCCGGCTTCCTGCTGGTGCAGGTGCTGTTCGGCCTGGCCTGGGCGTGGATCGCGGCCGCGGGCGAGGCCATTGCCTGGCCCGAGCGCCCGCCGCTGCACTGGGACTGGGCGCTGGTACTGTCGCTGGTGTACCTGGCGATTTTTCCGTCGCTGGTGGCGTACCGCGCCTGGGGCGTCGGCGTGGCGCAGGCCGGGCCGGCGATGGCCGCGCTGTTCTCGAACCTGACGCCGCTGTTCGCCGCGCTGATCTCGGGTGCCGCACTCGGCGCATGGCCCGAGGCGTATCACCTGCTGGCGTTCGCGCTGATCGTCGCCGGCATCGCGGCGTCGGCACTGCGGCCGGCGGCGCGTGCGGTGGTCGAGGGCCCGGCATGACGGCCGCGCAGCAGGCACGCCGATGAAGCGCATCACACAGGCCCCCAACCTCGCGCTGGCCACGCTGTGGGCCGACATGCTGCGCAACGCCGGCTTCGACGTCAGCGTGCAGCGCGCCTATGCCAGCAGCATCGCCGGCGAGATCCCGCCCGACCAGGCGCTGCCCGAGGTGTGGATCGCCGACGACGACCAGCTCGACGCCGCGCGCACGCTGCTGCACCAGCTGCGCCGACCGCCGTTGCGGCGCTGGGTGTGCAGCGGCTGCGGCGAGTCGATCGAGGGCGCGTTCACACAGTGCTGGCGCTGTGGCGCCATGCTGGCGACGCTCTGACGGCGGCGGCCGCAGCGTCCCGCCTGCCACCCGCATCACGCCTTGTGCAACGCCTGCGCGTAGACGGCGATGGCCGCCTCGTCGAGCGTCTCTTTCTCCAGCAGCTCACGCGCGCTGCGATCGAGCAGCTCGCGATGGCGCTGCAGCAGCGCGCGGGCGCGCCCCAGCGCGGCCCACAGGATGCCGCGCACCGCCTCGTCCACGCGCTGCTGCAGCGCTTCGGACACCGGTGGGCGGGCGGCCGGCATCGGCGTCACCTCGAGCAGGTTGGACTGCGGCGGCTCGATCGTGACCGGGCCGATGCCTTCGTCCATGCCGTGGCGCATCACCATCTCGCGGGCGATGGCTGTGGCGCGGGCGAGGTCGTCGGCCGCGCCGCTGGAGAACTCGTCGAACACCAGCAACTCGGCCGCCCGCCCACCGAGCAGCACCGCGATGCGCCGCTGCATCTCGCCGCGCGTGCTGAGGTAGCGGTCTTCGCTCTGGCGCTGGATGGTGTAGCCGAGCGCGCCGATGCCGCGCGGAATGATCGACACCTTGTGCACCGGGTCGCCATCGGGCATCGACAGCGCCACCAGGGCGTGGCCCATCTCGTGGTAGGCCACCCAACGGCGCTCCTTGTCGTTGATGAGCCGGCTGCGCCGCTCCAGCCCGGCGACGATGCGCTCGACGGCGGCGGTGAAGTCGCGCATCTGCACCGCGGCGGCCTGGCGCCGCGTCGCGGCCAGCGCCGCCTCGTTGACCAGGTTGGCCAGGTCGGCACCACTGAAGCCCGGCGTCAGCGCGGCCACCTCATCGAGCACCAGTGCCGGATCGAGGGTGATCTTGCGCACGTGCACCTCCAGGATGTCGATGCGGCCCTTGCGGTCGGGTCGGTCGACCAGTACCTGCCGATCGAAGCGGCCGGCGCGCAGCAGCGCCGGGTCGAGCACCTCGGGCCGGTTGGTGGCCGCCAGGATTATCAGGCCCACCGAGGTGTCGAAGCCGTCCATCTCGGCCAGCAGCTGGTTCAGCGTCTGCTCCTTCTCGTCGTGCCCGCCGAGGCCGCCGAAGGCGCCGCGCGCGCGGCCCAGCGCATCGAGCTCGTCGATGAAGATGATCGCCGGCGCACGCTGGCGCGCCTGCTCGAACAGGTCGCGCACGCGCGCGGCGCCGACGCCGACGAACATCTCGACAAACTCGCTGCCCGAGATCGAGAAGAACGGCACCGCGGCTTCGCCGGCCACCGCCTTGGCCAGCAGCGTCTTGCCGGTGCCCGGCGGCCCCACCAGCAGCACGCCACGGGGAATGTGCGCGCCCAGACGGCCGTACTGCTTGGGGTTCTTCAGGAAGTCCACCACCTCGGCCAGCTCGGCGCGCGCCTCGTCGACGCCAGCCACGTCGGCGAAGGTGACGCCGGTGTCGGCCTGCACGTAGACCTTGGCGCGACTCTTGCCGATCGACAGGAAGCCGCCCATGCCGCCCGCGCGATCGGCCATGCGGCGGATCACGAAGTACCACAGGCCGATGAACACCAACGCCGGCACGATCCACGACATCAGGTCGCGCAGCAGGGTGTTCTCCACCACGCGGCTGTAGCGCACGCCGTACTTGTCGAGCCAATCGGCGATGTCGGGCTCGACGCGGGTGGCCACCAGCGCGGTCTTGCGCCCGTCGGGCACCTTGAGGTGCCCGGTGAGGGTGCGGTCGGTGATGGTCACCTCGTCGATCCGGTGCTCCGCCAGCGCCTTCTCGAACTCGCTGTACGGCACCGGTTCGACGCGCACGACGGCCTGCCACAGCTGCTGGGCCCACAGCACGGCCAGCACCGCGAGCAGCCAGTAGCCCAGGTTCCAGGCGTGCTTCTTGTCCATGACGGTCGATCGATGTTGCGCACCACGGCGCCGGTACGGTTGACTGGAATCAAGCCCCCGACCATGCCGCTGGGCAACGATGATGCATGAACGGGCCCGAGCGGGTGACGCCGCGAAAGACCTCATCGGTGTGCGGGCGGTCGCCGCACGGCTGACCTTGCCCCTGCAACGCGCGGCATTGCCGCGGGGAGCCACGACCATGAACCCGATTCGATCGATCCTGGTGCACCTGGATGCCGGCCCGCACGGTGCTCCGCGGCTGCAAGTCGCACGCGCACTGGCCGACCGGTTCGGCGCCGCGGTGACGGCGCTGTACGCGGTGACGCCGGCCTATGCCCAGATGGGCACCGACGTGTTCGGCGGCAGCGGCTTCGAAGCGCTGCTGGCGCACGACAGCGAGCGGCTGGCCAGCGCGCGCAAGCTGGTCGACGCTGTCGACGGCGGTGCGGCCCCGAAGATGCAGTGGCGCGAGGTGCAGGAGGCGTCGGAGACCGCCTTCGTGCGCGAGGCGCTGTATGCTGACCTGCTCGTGCTCGGGCAGTACGACCGCGAGCACCCCGTCACCGGCGTGCGCCCCGACTTCGTGCAGTCGGTGGTGATGGCCAGCGGCAGGCCGGCGCTCGTGGTGCCGTACATCGCACACACGGCGCCACGGTTCGACACCGTGCTCGTCGCCTGGAAAGAGACCCGCGAAGCCGCGCGTGCGCTGGCCGCCGCCATGCCTTGGCTGCGCCTGGCCAAGACTGCGCACGTAGCGGTCGACGACGCGGTGGCCGACACCGCCGCCCTGCGCCAGCATCTGCAGCGCCACGGCATCGAGGCGCAGTGCCACACGCTGGCGACGCGGACCTCCGGGGCCGGTGAGATGCTGCTGTCGATGGCCAGCGACGTGGACGCCGACCTGATGGTGATGGGCTGCTATGGGCATTCGCGGGCGCGCGAGTTCGTGCTCGGCGGAGCCACCCGCACGGTGCTCGACAGCATGACGCTGCCGGTGGTGCTGGTGCACTGAGCGCAGGCACGAGGCCGTCCGCCGCGGCACGCCCGCGAAGCGTGCGGCGCAACAGCCCGCAGGTCAGTCGCGCGCGGCCGTGAACGCGCGCAGGCGTGCGCGCGGCGTCTGCGCCAGCGTCTGCCGGGCCAGCGACAGCAGCACCTCGGCCGCGTGCGCGGTGGCCACGTCGACGCCGAGCCCCGCGTCGGGCGGCCACACCGCGTCCAGCCGCAGGTAGCGCGCACCGAGCCGGTCTTCCATCATCGCCTGCAGGTGCTGCTGCTGCACGGCGATCAAGGTCAGGATCAGCCGGCCGCCCGACAGCCAGCCGACCGCGCCGGCATCGTCGTCGATCCCGCCCACGGGCTGGTAGCCGGCGGTTGCCGTGCCCACCGACACCATGCGCACGCGCGAGGCCTCCACCCCCATGAAGTGCTGCGCCTCGTGCAGCGCCACCTGGTCGGGCGCCACCGCGAACAGGCCACCGTCGGCGTACAGCTGGCCGCCGATCGCCACCGACGGGAAGTACGCCGGTGCGGCGCAGCTGGCCAGCGTGGCATCGACCAGCGACACGTGTTCGTCGCCGCGCGAGCCGCGCGCGTGCGGCGACTTGAACACCTTGCTGGTGCAGCGCGTCACGTTGACGGCGGGCAGCACCAGCGGGTGCAGCGTGTCGGCCAGCGTGCGCCGCCCCAGGCGCGCCTCGAGCGCGCGACGCAACGCGGCGCCGCTGTACTTCGGGCCGAGCACCGAGCGGCTGAGGTCGATCAGCCGGCTGACCGGGCCGCCCGGCAGCTGACGTGGCGAGAACACCTCGGCACCGTGGCGCTGGAACAGCTCGACCACGTCGCGCATCGGCACCTCGCAGGCCAGCGACGATGCGATCACCGCACCGACCGAGGTGCCCGCCACCAGGTCGAAGCGGCGCGCCAGGGGCTCGCCGGCCTGCTCCTCGAGCTGCGCCAGCACGCTGGCCGCGTACAGGCCGAGGAAGCCGCCGCCGGACACCGCGAGAATGCGGAACTCCGGCGCGTGCGCACCGGCAGCCGGCGCGGGGTCGTGCGGATTGCTCATGGCATGCAACGGTGCAGGTTGGTTGGGCGCGATCGTAGTACCGCGATGAAACGAAACTGAACCCGCCGCCCACCGCGTGATGCGCTGCGCCGCCGGCACAGGCACTTCGGCAGCGGTTAACCATGCAGCAACGTCGTCGCGCGATGCTGTTGCCACGTTGTACGAGCCGAACCCGGGAGATCCGACGTGACCGCAACCCCTGATGCGCGCGCCGAAGCGACAAGCAGCGTGGCCCTCGCCGTCAACCGCTTCGGCCTCGGTGTGCGGCCCGACGAACAGCTGCCGACCGACCCGAAGGCGTGGCTGCTGGCGCAGTTCGAGCGCCACGAGGCGCGGCCGGCTGCCTGGGCCGGTGAGCCGAGCGCCGCCGCACTGCTGACCGACTACCTCGACACGCTGCGCGCCGCGCGCGGCAACGACGAACCGGGCGTGCGCATGCGGCTGCGCAAGCAGGCGCAGCAGCGCTATCGCGATGCGGTGAACGCGCGCGTGGACAGCGCGCTGACCACGGCCGCGCCGTTCGGTGAGCGGCTCGTGCATTTCTGGTCGAACCACTTCGCGGTGTCGGTCGACAAGAATCCGCTCGCGCTGGTGGCCGGCGCGTTCGAGCTCGAGGCGATCCGCCCGCACGTGTTCGGCCGCTTCGAAGACATGCTGCTCGCGGTCGAGCGCCATCCGGCGATGCTGCTGTTCCTCGACCAGGCGCGCTCGGTCGGCCCCGACAGCCTGCTGGCGCAACGCGACGCGATGCGCCGGCCCGATCGCAAGCGCGGCCTCAACGAGAACCTGGCGCGCGAGATCCTCGAGCTGCACACGCTCGGCGTGCGCACCGGCTACTCGCAGGCCGACGTGATCGAGTTTGCGCGTGCGCTCACCGGCTGGAGCCTCGGCGGCGCACGCCGCGTGCCGGGCGAAACCGCCGCGAGCGGCGAGTTCGCGTTCCGCCCGGCGCTGCACGAGCCGGGTGTGCGCACGGTGCTCGGGCGCCGCTATGCGCAAACCGGCGAAGCGCAGGCGCGCGCGATCCTGCACGACCTCGCGCTCGCGCCGGCCACCGCGACGCACCTGGCAACCAAGCTCGCTCGCCACTTCGTCGCCGATGCGCCGCCGCCTGCGCTGGTGCAGCGGCTGGCCGACGCCTACACGGCCAGCGGCGGCGACCTGCCCGCGCTGTACCGCGCACTGATCGACGCACCTGAAACCTGGCACGCCGCGCAGCCGAAGTTCAAGACGCCGTGGGAGTGGTCGGTGTCGCTGCTGCGCGGCCTCAGCCGACGCGAACCGCCACCGCAGGCGGCCGCGCTGCTGGCGCAGCTTGGCCAGCCGGTGTGGCGGCCGGGGTCGCCCGCCGGCTTCGACGACACCACCGACGCCTGGGCCGCACCCGACAGCCTGATGCGGCGTGTGGAGGTGGCGCAGCGCCTGGCGACACGCGTCGACGCCGGTCTCGATGCGCGCACGCTCGGCCCGCGGCTGCTGCCGGCCGGCCTGAGCGAGAACACCGCGCGCAGCATCGCGCGTGCCGAGAGTGCTTCGACGGCGCTGGCGCTGCTGCTGGTGTCACCCGAGTTCCTGCGGAGGTAGACCGTCATGGCCACGTTTCGTGCTCGTTCCCACGCCACGGCTGGCGGCAGCCTGACCCGCCGCGGCTTCATCGGCCACGCGGCCTGGGGCGGCGCCGCGCTGTTCGCGCCGCGCCTGGTGCTGGCGCGCGCGGCCACCGAGCGGCGCTTCGTGTTCGTCATCCAGCGCGGCGCCGCCGACGGCCTCGACACCGTGGCGCCGCTGGCCGACCCCGGCTATGCGCGCCTGCGCGGCGCGCTGGCCATCGACGCCGCCGCGGCCACGCGGCTCGACGGCACCTTTGCGCTGCACCCGTCACTGGTCGAAGTGGGCAAGCTCTACGCGGCGCAGCAGGCGCTGTTCGTGCACGCGGTGGCCACGCCGTACCGCGACCGCTCACACTTCGACGGCCAGAACGTGCTCGAATCGGGCGGCAGCGCACCGTATGCGCAGCGCGACGGCTGGCTGAACCGCCTGCTCACGCTGCTGCCGCGCGACGACAGCCGCCGCGAAGCGGTGGCGATCGCGCCGACGATCCCGCTCGCGCTGCGCGGCACCGCCGAGGTCAGCAGCGTCGCACCGAGCGCGCTGCGCCCGGCGCGCGACGACTTCCTGCAACGCGTGCAGCAGCTCTACGCGGGCGATGCGCAGCTGCATGCGTTGTGGTCCACCGCGATCGACACGCGCAGCATGGCCGGCGAGCCGGCGCGGCAGAACCCGGCCGAACTCGGCCGCATGGCGGCGCGCCTGCTGGCGCATCCACAGGGCCCGCGCATCGCAATGCTCGAGACCGCCGGCTGGGACACGCACAGCGCGCAGGCGCCACGGCTGGCCAACGCGCTGAAGGCGCTCGACGCGCTGCTGGCCGCGTTGCGCGACGGCCTGGGCAGCGCGTGGGCCGATGCCGTCGTGCTGGTGGCCACCGAGTTCGGCCGCACCGCGGCGGCCAACGGCACCGGCGGCACCGACCACGGCACCGCATCGGCCGCGATGCTGATCGGCGGCGCGGTGCAAGGCGGCCGCGTGCTCGCCGACTGGCCGGGCCTGGAGCCGAGCGCGCTCTACCAAGGCCGCGACCTGCGCCCCACCACCGCACTGCACGCGCTGGTGTGCGCCGCCGCCGGTGAGTGCTTCGCGCTCGACCGCGCCAAAGTGGCGCGGGTGCTGTACCCGCAGTTGCCGGCGAGCGCACCGCTGCCCTCGCTGCTGCGTACGGCTTGAGCGCAGCGCAGCGATCGAGCCCCGCGCCAGGTTCGGCTGCCAGTTCTCTTGACACTCGTTCATGCGAACGATTCTCATTGCGATAAACTGCCGCCCTCCTACAACCGCTTTCGCGAGGGTGCCCCCATGAAGCGAATCGTTCCGTTTGCCGTGCTGTCCATCGCCGTGGTCGGTTCGGGCGCGGTGCTCGCCAAGGCCGACTGCAAGGCCTACCCGAAGAACGAGTGGATGAACGCCGGCGAGGCCAAGGCCAAGATCCAGAGCCAGGGCTACACGATCAAGAAGTTCAAGGTCGACGGCAACTGCTACGAGATCTACGGCTTCGACAAGGACGGCAAGAAGGTCGAGATCTACTTCGACGCCAAGACGCTCGCGCCGGTGAAGACCGAAGTGTCCGATTGACGTGTCCGCTTGACCCCACCATGAGCGTCGTACGCGGCGGCCGCGACGCGACGCGCCACGTGCTCGCGTGGGACGCGGTCGTCCGCGTGCTGCACTGGGTATTGGCCGCGACGATCGTGTTCGATCTGGTGCACGACGACGGCGATCGGCTGCACCGCAACGTGGGCTACGCGGCGGTGGCCCTCGTCACGCTGCGCCTGGCGTGGGCCGCGTTCGCCCGGGGTTCCGGCGGCTGGGCCGCGCTCAATCCTTCGCTGCGCGCCACGCGCGCCTACTGCCGCGCGCTGCTGCGCGGCCAGCCGCCACGCGCGACTGGCCACGACCCGCTCGGTGTGTGGATGGTGTGGCTGCTGTGGGCGCTGGTGCTGCTGCTCGGCCTCACCGGCTGGATGAGCCGGCTCGATGCCTTCTGGGGCGACGACACGGTGCACGACGTGCACATGTGGCTGGCCGACGCGCTGCTGGCCGCGGTGTGCGTGCACGTGATTGCCGTGTTGGCGATGAGCTGGCTGTGGCGCGAGAACCTGCCGCGCGCAATGGTCAGCGGCCGCAAGCGGCCGTTCGAGGCGCCACGCGACGATTGATGCCGGGTCTTCGCGACGCGATACGATCGCGTTCGACGTTTGGCGCGCCGCAAACGGGCACGAAGGTCAGAACGTCCCCGGATACGCCCCGCCGTCGAGCAGGATGTTCTGCCCGGTGAGATAGGCCGCCTGCGCACTGCACAGGAACGCGCAGACCTCGCCGAACTCTTCGGCCGTGCCGTAGCGCCGGGCGGGAATCGTCGCACGGCGCTCTTCCTTCAGTTGCTCCACCGGCTTGCCGGTCTTGGCCGCCATGCCGTCGAGCGTGGTGCGGATGCGGTCGGTGTCGAACACGCCGGGCAGAAGGTTGTTGATCGTCACGTTGCGCGAAGCCAGCCGCGGCTGGCGCGCCAGCCCCGCGACGAAGCCGGTGAGTCCGCTGCGCGCGCCGTTGGACAGGCCGAGCACGTCGATCGGTGCCTTCACCGCGCCCGAGGTGATGTTGACGATGCGGCCGAAGCCGCGCTCGGCCATGGCATCGACCGTGGCCTTGATCAGCTCGATCGGCGTCAGCATGTTGGCGTCGACCGCCTTCAACCAATCGTCGCGGCCCCAGTCGCGGAAGTCGCCGGGCGGCGGGCCGCCCGCGTTGTTGACCAGGATGTCGACCTGCGGCGCCGCCGCCAGCGCCGCGGCGCGGTTGGCCGGCGTGGTGATGTCGCCGGCCACCGCGATCACGCGGCCTGCACGCGGCACGCCGCGCAACTCGACCGCGGTGGCCTCGAGCGCCTCGGCGCCGCGCGCGGTGACCACCAGGTTCACACCTTCGCGTGCCAGCGCGAGCGCGCAGCCCTTGCCCAGCCCCTTGCTGGCGGCGCACACCAGCGCCCACTTGCCTTCGATGCCAAGATCCATCGTCGTGTCCTTCGCCGCGCGCGTCGGCGGCTTCAGGCGCCGACTATATCGATCGAGCCGGCGGCCCCGCACGGCCCGCACGCCGAGGCCGTACGATCGGCGCCCCGTCCGCGACGAACAAGAGGAACCCCATGGACCTGCAAGCCATCCAGCATTTCCTGACCACCACCGCCACCGAGCTCGGCATCAAGGTGCTGGCGGCGATCGCCTTCTGGATCATCGGCCGCTGGCTGATCGGCCGCGTGATCGCGCTGATGGGCGCGGCGATGGGCCGCAACCATGTCGACGCCACGCTCACCAAGTACCTCGGCTCGATCGTCGCGGTGACGCTGAACATCGCGCTGGTGCTCGGCATCCTCGGCTACTTCGGCGTGCAGACCACGTCGTTCGCCGCGATGCTGGCCGGCGCGGGCGTGGCGATCGGCGCGGCCTGGAGCGGCATGCTCGGCAACTTCGCCGCCGGCGCGTTCATGCTGATCCTGCGGCCGTTCAAGGTGGGCGACTTCGTCGAGGTCGGTGGCGTCACCGGCACGGTGCACGAGCTGGGCCTGTTCGGCACCACGATCATCACGCCCGACAACGTGATGACGCTGGTGGGCAACGGCAAGATCTTCTCCGGCACGGTGCAGAACTTCTCGGCGCTGCCGGTGCGCCGCGTCGACCGCACCGCGCAGCTGGCCGGCAGCGTCGACCCGCTCGACGCGATCGCGCGGCTTAAGGCGGCGGTGGCGAAGATCCCGAACGTCGTCGCCGACCCGGCACCCGCGGTGAGCCTGCTCGACATGAACCTGGTGGGCCCGGTGATCGCGGTGCGCCCGTACACGCACAACGACACCTACTGGCAGGTGTACTTCGACACCAACGAGGCCATCGTGCGCGTCGCGCGCGAGGCTGGCTGGCCGGCACCGACACCGAGCCAGATCGTGCGGCAGGCTTGATAGTGGCCCTTCAACGCCTGCCGACGAAGCGCGAGGCCGAGGCCACCGGGTGACCGGCTGGCTCCGATCGGGATAGGGGCCGGCGCGATGGCCGGGCCCCTCCCACACCACCGGGCATGCGGGTCCGCACCAGGCGGTTCGAGAAGTTGAGGTCAAGAGAATCGGGGCACGCCCAAGCGGTCGAGGTAGGCGAGCGGCAACAGACGGTTGACGCCCAGGGCGCTGGTGTGCCACCACTGGCGCAGGTGTGAGGCAATGCGCTGCGCCTCGTCCACGCGGGCGCCGAGCTTGCGCAGTGCCGGATAGGCCGTGCGCCCGCGGCGCCAGTGCGCCAGTTGCACGGCCCGCAGACGATGACGCAGCCAGCTGTCCAGCTCACGCCTGACGCTGGGCATCGGTGCCAGCCGGAAGTACGCTTTCCAGCCCGGCACGTACGCCCGCAGCTCTTCGGCGATCTGCGCCAGGCTGCGACCGCTGCTGCGCCGCGTGCTGCGGCGCAGCCGGTCTCGCAGCTTGTCCAGCGCCTGCTTGGCCACCACCAGCCGAGCGCCACCCTGGCCGACCACGAGGCTGTAGCCCAGGAACTTGCGGCCCCACACCGGCGCCACCGCGGTCTTCGCTTCGTTGACCACCAGGCGCAGCTTCGCGTAGCACCGCCGCAGCGTCTGCAGCACCCGCTGGCCCGCACGGCGAGTCTTGACGTAGACGTTGCAGTCGTCGGCGTAACGCACGAACTCGTGGCCCCTGCGCTCCAACTCCCGGTCCACCTCGTCCAGCATCACGTTGGCCAGCAGCGGGCTCAGTGGCCCGCCTTGCGGCGTGCCTTGGTCCTTCTGCACCTTCACCCCCTGCACCATGACTCTTTCATTTCACAACATCTCGCCGGTTTGACCGGCGCACGCGGACACGGACGCAGCCGGTCACCCGGCGTCCTCGGTCTCGCTCCGATGCAGGCAAGGTTGTGAGGCCAACCACCGCAGCCCACTGCGGTACGCTAGCGCCCTGACCGGACCCGCGGCGGCGATCCCGCCCATCGTCCGCAACGGATTCATCCATCACCCGACACGATCGGGCAGGAGACGCTCACGATGACCAAGCGCCAGCCATTGCGGCTGCACGTGCCCGAGCCGAGCGCGCGCCCCGGGCAGAGCACCGACTTTTCCTACCTGCGTCTCACGCCCGCCGGTGCCGCGCGCAAGCCGCCGGTCGACACCACGCCGGCGCAGACCGCCGACCTCGCCGACAGCCTGGTGCGCGTGCTCGACGACAGCGGCCGCGCAGTAGGCCCCTGGGTGCCGAAGGCCGAGCCGGCGCTGCTGATCCGCGGCCTGCGCGCGATGATGAAGACGCGCATCTTCGACGCCCGCATGCTGATCGCGCAGCGGCAGAAGAAGACCTCGTTCTACATGCAGAGCCTCGGCGAAGAGGCGATCGCCACCGGGCACGCGATGGCGCTCGAGCCGGGCGATATGTGCTTCCCGACCTACCGCCAGCAGGGCCTGCTGCTGGCGCGCGACGACGTGTCGATGGTCGAGCTGATCTGCCAGCTGATGAGCAACGCGCGCGATCCGCTCAGGGGCCGCCAGCTGCCGGTGATGTACTCGTACAAGCGCGCCGGCTTCTTCTCGATCTCGGGCAACCTCGCCACGCAGTTCATCCAGGCGGTGGGCTGGGGCATGGCGTCGGCGATCCGGGGCGACACAAGAATCGCCTCGGCGTGGATCGGCGACGGGGCCACCGCCGAGGCCGACTTTCACACCGCCCTGACGTTCGCGCACGTGTACCGCGCGCCGGTGATCCTGAACGTGGTGAACAACCAGTGGGCGATCTCGACCTTCCAGGCGATCGCCGGCGGCGAGGCCACCACGTTCGCGCAGCGCGGCGTCGGCTGCGGCATCGCCAGCCTGCGCGTCGACGGCAACGACTGGCTCGCGGTGCTGGCCGCATCGCGCTGGGCCGCCGAGCGCGCGCGCGGCAACCTCGGGCCCACGCTGATCGAATGGATCACCTACCGCGCCGGCGCGCACAGCACGTCGGACGATCCGTCGCGCTACCGGCCGGCCGACGACTGGCAGCACTTTCCGCTCGGCGACCCGATCGAGCGGCTGAAGCGGCACCTGGTGCACATCAAGGCCTGGAGCGATGCGCAGCACGACGTGCTGCACAAGGAACTCGAAGCCGAGGTGCGCGCCGCGCAGCAGGAGGCCGAGACGCACGGCACGCTGCACGATGGCCACATTCCGCCGCTGGCGTCGATGTTCGAGGACGTCTACCAGGACATGCCGTCGCATCTCAGACACCAGCTCGCGCAACTGGAGGCCGAACACAATGGCCACTGACACCAAGACCAAGGCCGGCGCGAAGGCGGCCGGCGCGCCGGCGGGCGCCGCGCGCATGACGATGATCCAGGCGCTGCGCTCGGCGATGGACGTGATGCTCGCGCGCGACCCTTGCGTGGTGGTGTTCGGCGAAGACGTGGGCTACTTCGGCGGCGTGTTCCGCTGCACCGAAGGCCTGCAGGCCAAGTACGGCGCGCAGCGCGTGTTCGATGCGCCCATCAGCGAAGGCGGCCTGGTCGGCGCCGCGGTCGGCATGGGCGCCTACGGCTTGCGGCCGGTGGTGGAGATCCAGTTCGCCGACTACTTCTACCCAGCGAGCGACCAGATCGTCAGCGAGGCGGCGCGGCTGCGCCACCGCTCGGCCGGCGACTTCACCGCGCCGATCACCATCCGCATGCCGTGCGGCGGCGGCATCTACGGCGGCCAGACGCACAGCCAGAGCCCCGAGGCGCTGTTCACGCACGTGTGCGGGCTGCGCACCGTGATGCCGAGCAACCCGTACGACGCCAAGGGCCTGCTGATCACCGCGATCGAGAACAACGACCCGGTGATCTTCCTCGAGCCCAAGCGGCTGTACAACGGGCCGTTCGACGGCCACCACGAGCGCCCGGTGGTGCCGTGGTCGCAGCACCCCCTGGCCGAGGTGCCGGAAGGCTACTACACGGTGCCGTTCGAGCGCGCACGCATCGTGCGCCCCGGCGCCGACGTGACCGTGCTCGCCTACGGCACGATGGTGTGGGTCAGCGAGGCGGCGGCCGCCGAGACCGGCATCGACGCCGAGATCATCGACCTGCGCAGCCTGTGGCCGCTGGACCTCGACGCGATCGTGCAATCGGTGAAGAAGACGCGCCGCTGCGTGGTGGTGCACGAGGCCACGCGCACCTGCGGCTTCGGCGCCGAGCTGCTGTCGCTGGTGCAGGAGCATTGCTTCTATCACCTCGAGGCGCCGATCGAGCGCGTGACCGGCTGGGACACGCCGTACCCGCATGCGCAGGAGTGGCACTACTTTCCGGGCCCGGCGCGGGTGGGCGCCGCGCTGAAGCGCACGATGGAGCCGTGATGAGCGAGAGAACGATCAAGATGCCCGACATCGGCGAAGGCATCGCCGAGGTCGAGCTGGTGGCCTGGCACGTGAAACCCGGCGACACCGTGGCCGAAGACCAGCCGCTGGCCGACGTGATGACCGACAAGGCCAGCGTCGAGATCCCGTCGCCGGTGACCGGCACCGTCACCTGGGTCGGCGGCGCGGTCGGCACGGTGTTCGCGGTCGGCGCCGAGATCGTGAAGATCGAGGTGGCCGGTAGCGCGGCGTCTGCGCGCGGTGCGCCGGCAGCGGCGAAGACCGCCGGCGCATCGGCTGCCACGACATCGGTTGCAAAGGCGCAGGCTGCGGTCGCAGCGCCAGCGCCGGCCGCCGCGGTTGCGGCAGCCGCAGCACCCGCGACGCGAGCCGCTGTCGCGGCCGCAGCGCCGCGAGCCGCGGTGGCCGCGCCCTCGCTCGCGGCCAAGCCGCCCGCTGAGCGCCCGATCGCCTCGCCGTCGGTGCGCCGCCGCGCCTGGGAGCTGGGCGTCGACCTCGCGCGCGTGCGCGCCAGCGGCACCGCCGGGCGCGTGATGCACGCCGACCTCGACGCCTACGCCAAGGCCAACCCCGGCGTCGCGCGCGATGCCGCCGCGCAGCCGTCGGCGGCCATCGCGCCGACGCTGCCGATGACGCCGAGCGGCACGCCGCGCGAAGGTGTCGAATCGATCGCGGTGATCGGCTTGCGGCGCAAGATCGCGCTGCGCATGCAGGACGCCAAGCGGCGCATCCCGCACTTCAGCTACGTGGAGGAGTGCGACGTCACCGAACTCGAGGCGCTGCGCGCGGCGCTGAACGCGCACCATGGCGCCGCGCGCGGCAAGCTCACGCTGCTGCCGTTCCTGATGCGCGCGATCGCAGCCGCGGTGGCCGAGCACCCTGCCGTCAACGCGCTGTTCGACGACGAAAAGGGCGTGCTCGCGCGCCATGCGCCGGTGCACGTGGGCATCGCGACGCAGACCGGAAGCGGCCTGATGGTGCCGGTGGTGCGCCACGCCGAGGCGCTGAGCCTGTGGCAAGCCGCCGCCGAGGTCGCGCGGCTGGCGGCAGCGGCGCGCGCCGGCAGCATCACGCGCGGCGAGCTGAGCGGCTCGACGATCACCATCACCAGCCTGGGCGCGATCGGCGGCATCGTGACCACGCCGATCATCAACGCGCCCGAGGTGGCGATCGTCGGCGTCAACCGCATCGTCGAGCGGCCGGTGGTGCGCGGCGGCCAGGTCGTGGTGCGGCAGACGATGAACCTGTCGTCGTCGTTCGACCACCGCGTGGTCGACGGCCACGTCGCGGCGCTGTTCGTGCAGGCGCTGAAGCGCTTGCTCGAGACGCCGGCGCTGCTGTTCGTCGATTGAGCCGCGCGGTCGGTGCGTCGCCGCTGGCGGGGCGGCCGTGTCGAGGTCGAGTCGGCCGGGCGTCCGATGACCTCGGCCTCACCACCCTGTCAGATCACCACTTGTTGCGCAGCTCGCGCAGCTTCAGGAACACCGTGCGTCGGTCGGGCCGCTCGGGCAGGTCGGGAAACGCCTCGCGCAGCCGGGCGATCACGCTCGCGCTGGTCAGGCGGAAGAAGGTGTTGAACGTCTTCTCCTGCGCCAGCGTGGTCACGATCGAGGCCTGCGGGTCGTGGCCGGTCACCTGCGGCAGCAGCGCCTGCGCGGCGGCGTTGTCGGGCTCGCGCGCGAGCGTGAACTTCAGGTTGTTCTCGATGTAGTCGTGGCCCGGGTACAGCAGCGTGTCGTCGGGCAGCGACTCGAGCTGCTGCACGAAGGTGTCGTACAGCGCGCCGGGGTCGCCGCCGTTGTGGCAGTTGCCGGCGCCGGCGTTGAACAGCGTGTCGCCCGCGAACAGCGCCGGCTGCGCGCCGCCATGCGCGCGCAGGCAGATGTGGCAGAAGGTGTGGCCCGGCGTGTCCAGACACTCCAGCTCGACCGTCTTGCCGACCTTGATCACGTCGCCGGCCTTGACACCAAGATCGACGCCGTCGATCCTGCCGCCCGCCTTGTGGTGCGCGATCAGCTTGGCGCCGGTGGCGGCCACCACCGCGGCATTGCCGCCGGTGTGGTCGTGGTGCTCGTGGGTGTTCAGGATCTGCGTGATGCGCCAGCCGTTGCGCTTGGCCGCGGCCAGGCACTTGCCATGGTCGAGCGGGTCGATCGCCAGCGCCTCGCCGGTCTCGCCACAGGCCACGAGGTAGTTGTAGTTGCGATAGGCGTTGCCGGTCCAGATGCGTTCGACGATCACGCTCGTGCTCCCGATGCGGATGGTGGGCCCGACTGTAGCGGCGCAGGCTGCGCGGTGCACGCGCGAGGTCGGGCCCGCGGCGCCCGCGCTCTCCTCGCCGCCAGTGCGAACATCACGCTAGCGTGCCGACACTGCCGCCAGCACCACCAGCACGCCGAGCACGAGGTTCAGCGCCACCAGGCGGCGGATGGCGTCGAGCGCCTGCGCGGCGGCCGGCCAGTCGGCCGCCGCGCAGCGCGCACGCAGCCGCGGCAGCCAGCGTGCGTGGGCCAGCGCGTAGACCACCGCCATCACGATGCCGAGGCCGAGCATCGCGTGCCAGCCGATCGGCGCCGCGCGCAGGCCCGTCTGCAGCAGCATCGTCAGCCCGCTGGCCAGCAGCAGCCCCACCGCGACGCCCGCCACGCGCAGGAAGCGCGTCAGCGTCGCCAGCCACAGCGGCAACCGCTGCGCGGGAGGCAACCCCTCGGCCGCCGACGGGCGCAGGCAGAAGTACGCGAAGAACATGCCGCCGATCCACGCGATCGCCGCGAGCAGGTGCATCAGCAACAGCGCCTGCCGCAACATCAGCGAGCCCTGCACACGCACCGCAAAGCGGCACGCGGCGGCAGCACCGCGACCAGCGCGATGCGGATCCACCAGCCGGCCAGGTACGGTGCCATCGTCGGTCACGAAGCGCGGGCGATGCCCGCCACGCGATGCGCGAGCGTACCTGACACCGCGCAAGGCCCGGCGCGTGGCCGCCGGTATGATGCGTGTCGTTGGTGCTCGTCGCGGCCCTCAGCCAAGACAGTTCAACGGGAATCAGGAGGGCGCGCGGCCGACCGGCTCGAACCCAACCTGAGCTGCCCCCGCAACGGTAAGCGGACGGTGGGCCCGCAACGGCCCGCCGGCTCGTGACACGAAGCCACTGGAATCGCAGCGCCTCGCGTGCGCTGCCGTCCCGGGAAGGCGTCACGGGCAGTCTCCGTCAGCCCGGATACCGGCCAACGAGGTGGCTCGCCGTGCAAGCGGCGCGCTGTGGTGCGCAGGCCGCGGGGAAGCGGACCGGCGCGTTTGGTCCGCTTCGTCCATCATGCCCTCCCTGCTCTCGCTGCGCGCGCGTCGCGCTGTTGCGGCATTCGCCGCACCCTCCCCGTTCACCATCGTTGCGCTGCTGGCCCCCACCGCAACGGCGCTCGCGCAGACCACACCGGCCAGCGCGGCACACACGGTGGTGGTCACCGCCAACCGCACGCCGCAGCCGTTGTCGTCGGTGCTGGCCGACATCTCGGTCGTCGAGCGCGACGAGATCGAGCGCGCCGGCGTCACCGGCCTGGCCGACCTGCTGGCGCGTCTGCCGGGCATCGAGATCAGCCGCAACGGCGGCCCGGGCGCCGCGACCAATGTCTTCCTGCGCGGCAACGAGGCACGCCACGTCGCGCTGGTCATCGACGGCGTGCGCGTCGATTCGCAAGCCACCGGCGGTGCGCTGTGGGAGCAGATCCCGCTCGACCAGATCGACCGCATCGAGGTGCTGCGCGGCCCCGCGGCCGCGGTGTACGGCTCCGATGCGGTGGCCGGCGTCGTCCAGCTGTTCACGCGGCGCGGCAGCGGCGCCGCGCGGCCCAGCGCGGCGCTCACCGTCGGCTCCTACCGGACCGCGCAGGCGCAGGCGGGGGTCAGTGGCGCGGCCGACGCGCTGAGCTATTCGCTGTCGGCCGCGCGCGGCCGCAGCGACGGCTTCGATTCGCGCACCGCGGCGGCCATCGGCCACAACCCCGATCGCGACGGCTGGCAGCGCAGTTCGGTGCAGGGCCGGCTCGGCTACGAGATCAATGCGGTGCATCGCGTCGACGCGTCGCTGCTCACGAGCCGGCTGCGCTCGGGCTACGACGGCTTCGTGCCCGGTGCCGACGACGAGAACCACCACTCGCTGCGCACCGCCAGCCTCGGCTGGCGCGCGCGCTGGAGCGAGGCCGCGGCGACGCGGCTGCAGGCCGGCGAATCGCGCAGCACCTACGAGACGCAGCCCGACTTCTACCGCACCGAGACGACGCTGCGCAACGCCACGCTGCAGCACGAGCAGCGCATCGGCTCGAACCTGCTCACCGGCACGCTCGAGCGGCGCGAAGACCAGCTGCTCAACCCCGCCACCGCGTTCGGCGCCGCGTTCGGCGGCAAGCGCCACCAGGACGCCATCGGCCTCGGCTGGCGCGGCGACTTCGCCGGCCACGGCGTACAGGCGCACGTGCGCCGCGATCGCGACAGCGAGTTCGGCGGCAAGAGCACCGGCAGCCTGACCTGGGGCTGGGCCTTCGTGCCGCAGTGGCGCGCGACGGCATCGGCAGCGTCGTCGTTCCGCGTACCCACGCTGTACCAGCGCTTCAGCGAGTACGGCAACCCGGCATTGGTGCCCGAGTCGGGCCGCAACGTCGAGCTCGGCCTGCGCTGGGCCGCCAACGGCGACGAGGCCAGCCTGGCGGTGTGGCGCAACAAGGTCACCAACCTGATCAGCTTCGGGCCGCCCGGCCCCTGCGCCGGCGCGTTCGGCTGCTACGTCAACGTCGGCCGCGCCGAGCTGAAGGGCGCCACGCTGGCCGGCCGCACGCAACTCGCGGGTGTGGCGCTGCGCGGCTCGCTCGATTGGCACGACCCGCGCAACCTCGACACCGGCAAGCTGCTGCCGCGGCGCGCCCAGCGGCTGGCCACCTTCGGCGCCGAGACGCAGCTCGCGGGCTGGACGCTCGGCACCGAGGTGCAGGCCGCCGGCCGGCGCTACGACAACGCGGCCAACACCCAGCTGCTGAGCGGCTACACACTGGTCAACGTGTTCGTCAGCAAGGCTCTGGTGCACGGCCTGGTGCTCGAAGCGCGCATCGACAACCTGGGCGACAAGTTCTACGAGCTGGCGCGCACCTACACCACCGCGGGGCGCAGCGGGCAGCTGACGTTGCGCTGGACGATGCCCTGAGCCCGCCGTGACCGCTCACCGCGCCCCGCGATGACTGCCGCCGTGCTGATCGCCGCCCCGGCCTCCGGCCAGGGCAAGACCACGGTCGCCGCGGCGCTGGCACGCCTGCACGCACGCGCCGGCCGGCGTGTGCGCTGCTTCAAGTGCGGCCCCGATTTCCTCGACCCGCTGTGGCTGCAGGCGGCCAGCGGCCACACGGTGGACTCGCTCGACCTGTGGATCAACGGCGAGGCCGATTGCGCGCAGCGGCTCGCCGCCGCGGCCGCGAGCGCCGATCTGGTGATCGTCGAAGGCGTGATGGGCCTGTTCGACGGCATGCCGAGCGCGGCCGACCTGGCCGAGCGCTTCGCGCTGCCGGTGCTGGCGGTGATCGACGCCGGCGCGATGGCCGGCACGTTCGCCGCGCTGGCCCACGGGCTGCGCACCTGGCGGCCTGCGCTGCCGTGGGCCGGCGTGCTGGCCAACCGCGTGGCCAGCGAGCGCCACGCCGGCATGTTGCGCGGCGCGCTGCGCGATGCCGCGCAGTGGCAGGGTCACCTGCCGCTGCACGAGGCGCTGCGCCTGCCCGAGCGCCATCTCGGGCTGACGATGCCACACGAATCGGCCGATGCGATCGCGCGGCTCGACGCGGCGGCCGATGCGCTCGCGGCCACACCGCTCGGCCAGCGCCCGCTCGACGGCTGGCCGGCGTGGCACGCGCCCGCGGCGCAACCGGCCTCACCGTTGCCAGCGCTGCTGCGCGGGCGCCGCATCGCGGTGGCGCGCGACGCGGCGTTTGCCTTCGTCTACCCCGCCAACGTCGAGCTGCTGCAGGCGCTGGGCGCGCAGCTGGTGTTCTTCGCGCCGCTGGCCGGCGACGCATTGCCGCCATGCGATGCGCTGTGGCTGCCCGGCGGCTACCCCGAGCTGCATGCCGCGGCGCTGGCCGCCTGCACCACGCTGCGCGAGCAGGTGGCTGCGCACGTGCGCGCCGGCCGCCCGCTGTGGGCCGAGTGCGGCGGCATGATGGTGCTGGCCGAGCAGCTGGTCGATGCACAAGGCCACGCCCATGCGATGTGGGGCCTGCTGCCGGGTCGCACCGTGCTCGGCACGCGGCTGGCTGCGCTCGGGCCGCACCGGCTCGGCTTCGGCCGCGACCGCGACGCGCCGCTGCGCGGCCACAGCTTCCACTGGTCGCGCTTCGAGACCGGGCTGGCCGCGGCGATGCACACTGAGGCGGTGCACGCCCCAACCGAAGCCGATGCCACCGCCGGCGCCCACGCGCCTGGCCGCGCCATGACCGGCGCCGGGTTCACCGCGACGCTCGGCGAGCCCGTCTACGAGCGCGGCACGCTGCGCGCGAGCTGGTTCCATCCGTGGTTCGCATCGTCGCCGCGGCTGGCCGCGCGGCTGTTCGACACCGCCGCGCTGCACGCGTGATCGCGATGAACCCGAGCGCACGACACGAGCTGATCCTGGGCGGCGCGCGCAGCGGCAAGTCGCGCGCGGCCGAGCAGCGTGCGGCACACTGGCTCGCCGCCGACCGCGGGCACCGCGCGACGCTGGTGGCCACCGCGCTGCCCGGCGACGACGAGATGGCCGCGCGCATTGCGCGCCACCGCGCCGACCGCGCGGCACGCGTGCCGGCGCTGCAGACCGTGGAGGCGCCGTCGACGCTCGGCGCGGTGCTGCGCCGCCTGGCCGCGCCGCAGCACCTGCTGGTGGTCGACTGCCTGACGCTGTGGGTCACGCAGTGCCTGCTGCCACCGCCCCAGGCCGCGGGCACGCCGGCGCACTGGCCGCACGAACGCGACGCGCTGCTGGCCGCGCTGCGCGACAGCCCGTCGCCGGTGGTGCTGGTGACCAACGAGATCGGCCTCGGCGTGATGCCGATGGCGCGCGAGGCGCGCCAGGTGATCGACGCGCTCGGCCTGCTGCACCAGGCGGTGGCCGCGCAGTGCGAGCGCGTCACCCTGATGGTGGCGGGCTGCGAGCTGCGCGTGAAAGGCGCCGCATGACGATGCGCGCACGCGGCTTCGTGCGCGCCGCCGTGCTCGCGGCCGTGCTGCTCGCCAGCCTGGGTGCCGCCTGGGCGCAGGCGATCGTCGTGCGCGACGACCGCGGCAGCGAGCATCGCTTCGCGACGCCGCCGCAGCGCATCGTGACGATGCTGCCGTCGCTCACCGAGCTGGCCTGGGTGCTCGGTGCCGGGCCGCGGCTGGTCGGCGTCGACCGCTACTCCAACTGGCCGGCCGAGGTCGCGCGGCTGCCGCACCTGGGCGGGCTCGACGATGCGCAGATCGAGGCCATTGCCGCGCTGAAGCCCGATCTCGTGCTCGCGTCGACCTCGTCGCGCGCGATGGAGCGGCTCGAGGTGCTGGGCTTCACGGTGGTGCGGCTGAAGTCCGAATCGCATGCCGACGTGCGCCGCACGCTCGAGCTGCTGGCGCGGCTGCTCGGCACGCCCGACGCGGGGCCGCGTGTCTGGGCCCGCCTCGAGCACGAGATGGCCGACGCCGCCGCGCGCGTGCCGGCGGTGCTGCGCGGCCGGCGCGTGTACTTCGAGATCGGCGGCGGCCCGTACGCCGCCGGCAGCAGCTCGTTCATCGGCGAGACGCTGGCGCGGCTGGGCATGGCCAACATCGTGCCGCCGCAGCTCGGGCCGTTTCCGAAGCTCAACCCCGAGTACGTGGTGCGCGCCCGGCCCGACGTCATCATGGGCGTGCAGCGCGAGCAGGCCGCGCTGCTGCAACGCCCCGGCTGGAGCGCGATCCCCGCGGTGCGCCACGCGGCGCTGTGCGGCTTCGACTCGCCGCAGTACGAGATGCTGATCCGCCCCGGCCCACGCCTGGGCGAGGCCGCCGGCCTGGTGGCCGATTGCCTGGTCCGGCTGGAGCATCGGGTGCGCCTCGGAGCGGCGACGCGATGAGCAGCACGTCGGCACTGCACGCGCTGCCGGCGGCCGCACGCACCGGCGTGCCGGCGCGACGGCGCTTGTGCGCGTGGCTCGCGCTGGCCATCGCGGCGGGCCTCGTCGCCGGTCTCGTCACCGGGCCCGCTGGCTTCTCGCCGCGCGCACTGTGGGCCGATCTGCACGGCAGCGATGCCGCGCTGCTGCTCGGCCAGATCCGCGTGCCGCGCACGCTCGGTGCGGCGCTGGTGGGCGCGCTGCTGGGCTTGTCCGGCGCAATCGCGCAGGGCGTGTTCCGCAACCCGCTGGCCGACCCGTACCTGCTCGGCAGCGCGGCCGGGGCCGGGCTCGGTGCGGTGCTGGTGCTCGCCGCCGCGGCGCTCGGCGGCGCCACCATCAGCCTGGCCACAGTGGTGTGGATCGAGCGCTTCGGCCTCGTCAGCGCGGCCTTCGTCGGCGCGCTGGCCGGTGTCTCGCTCACGCTGATGCTGGCGCGCGGTGCCGTGCACACGCTGCGGCTGCTGCTGGCCGGCGTGGTGATCGGCGTGCTGCTGGGCGCGATCAGCGATCTCATCACCGTGGTGTCGCCCGACGCGCTGCGCGGCAAGCAGGCCTTCATGCTCGGCAGCACCGGCTTCCTCGGCTGGCAGGCGCTGGCGCTGATGACCGGCGGGCTCGCGCTGCTCATCGCGCTGGCGCGCCGCTACGCGCGCGCGCTCGATGCGCTGACGCTCGGCGAAGACAGCGCGATCAGCCTCGGCCTCGACCTTGGCCGCGTGCGCCTGGTGCTGGTACTGATGCTGAGCCTGGGCACCGCGCTGGCGGTGTCGCAGGCCGGCCTGGTGGCCTTCGTCGGGTTGGTGGCGCCGCACCTCGTGCGCCGCCGCGCACCCGGCCCGCACGGCTGGCTGATGCTGGCCAGCGCCGCGATGGGCGCGGCCCTGCTGCTGTGGGCCGACGTGATCTCGCGCGCGCTGATCGCGCCCGAGGAGCTGCCGGTGGGCGTGGTCACCGCGGTGCTCGGCGGCGGCTATCTGGTGTGGCTGCTGAAGCAGCGCACCCGGGCGTGAAGACGGTGCCCGCGTGAGCGCGCTGCTGCAGGCCGACGACGTGCGTGTGCGGCTCGGGTCGCGCGAGGTGCTGCGCGGCGTCAGCCTGCAGGTGGGCCCGGGCTGGACGGCGCTGGTCGGCCCCAACGGCGCCGGCAAGTCCACACTGCTGCGCGCGCTGGCCGGGCTGCAGCCGCTGGCCGGCGGCACGGTGCGCTGGCTCGCGCCGGGCGTTGCACCCGCGGGGCTCGACCTGCACGCCGCAGCGCCGGCCGAGCGCGCGCGCCACCTGGCCTGGCTGGCGCAGCAGGGCGACGTGACCGGCGAGCTCACCGTCCGCGAGACGGTGGAGTTGGGTCGCATCGCGCGCCTCGGGCTGCTGGGCACGCCGGGCGCGGCCGACCACGCCGCGGTCGAGCACGCGATGGCGCTCACCGAGTGCGCGCCGTGGCAGCAGCGCCGGCTGCACGAGCTGTCGGGCGGCGAACGGCAGCGCGTGCTGCTGGCGCGCGCGCTGGCCACCGAGGCGCCGCTGCTGCTGCTCGACGAGCCGACCACGCACCTCGATGCGCCGCACCAGGTGGCACTGGCGCGGCTGTTCCGCCGCCTGGTTCGTCACCGCACGCCGACGCGTGCGGAACACGACCGCACGCCGACGCGTGCGGAGCACGACCACACGCCGACGCGTGCGGAGCACGACCCCACCGCGTCGCGCGCGGTGCTCAGCGTGCTGCACGACCTGCCGATCGCGCTGCAGGCCGATCACCTGCTGGTGCTCGACGCCAGCGAGCTGCGCGCCGCGGGCGCGCCGTCGGACCCGGCCGTGCAGGCGGCACTGGTGCGCGTGTTCGGCGGCGCGATCCACATCGAGACCGACGCCGCCGGGCGCCCGCGCGTGGCGCTGGCGCTCGACCTTGCATAACTCAATGTCAGAGGATACTCAGCGCATGGAGATCGTCACCCCACCCACCGCGCCCGGCAGCCCCAAGGCCGCGGGCGAGCGGCGCGGCCTGGTCATCGTGCACACCGGCCACGGCAAGGGCAAGAGCACCGCGGCGTTCGGCCTCGCGCTGCGCGCGCACGGCCGCGGCAAGGCGGTGAAGATCTTCCAGTTCATGAAGGTGCCGTCGGCGCGTTTCGGCGAGCACCGCCTGTTCGCCGAGCTCGGCGTGCCGATCGAGGGCCTCGGCGACGGCTTCAGCTGGAAGAGTCGCGATCTCGAGCACAGCGCGCAGCTCGCGCGCGAGGGCTGGGCACGCGCCGAGGCGGCGATCCGCTGCGGCGAGCACTTCCTGGTCGTGCTCGACGAGATCACCTACCCGCTGCGCTACGGCTGGCAGCCGCTCGAACCGGTGCTGGCGTGCCTGCGCGAACGGCCGTCGCACGTGCACGTGGTGCTCACCGGGCGCGACGCACCGCAGGAGCTGATCGACCTCGCCGACACGGTGACCGAGATGAGACTCGTCAAGCACCACCACCAGCAGGGCGTGCCGGCGCAGCGCGGCATCGAAGACTGATGGTCAGCGCCGGCGCCGTCGTGCTCGCGTGGGCGCTCGATGCGCGCTGCGGCGAGCCGCGCGACGCCTGGCACCCGGTGGCGTGGTTCGGCCGCCTCGCCGCGCCCGCAGGCCGTGCCGCACGCGCACTGCCACCGCCGGCGGCCTTCGCCGCCGGCGCCGCGCTGTGGTGCGTGCTGGTCGGCGGCACGGCCGCCGCGGCGTGGTCGCTGCAGGCGTGGCTGCGCGGGCTGCCCACATGGCTCGGCCTGCCGCTGCTCGCGCTGGCGCTGAAGCCCACGTTCGCCTGGCGCATGCTGAGCTGCGAGGTGCAGGCGGTGGAGGCGGCGCTGGCCGACGGGCTCGACGCCGGACGGCAGCGCCTCGCGCGACTGTGCAGCCGCGACGTCTCGCGGCTCGACGCCGCCCGGGTGCGCGAGACGGCGATCGAGTCGCTGGCCGAGAACCTCAACGATTCGCTGGTGGCGCCGCTGTTCTGGTTCGCCGTGGCGGGGCTGCCCGGCGCGTGGGCGTGGCGCGCGGCGAACACGCTCGATGCGATGTGGGGCTACCGCGGCCCGTGGGAGTGGGCCGGCAAGTGGGCCGCGCGCGCCGACGACGTGCTCGCCTGGCTGCCCGCGCGCCTCGCGGCCGCATTGCTGTGGCGACCATCGGTTGCACCGGCGGCGCTGTGGCGCGAAGCACGGCGCACGCCATCGCCCAACGGCGGCTGGCCGATGGCGGCGATGGCGCTGCGCCTGGGCGTGCGGCTCGGCAAGCCCGGCGTCTACGCGCTCAACCGCGGCGCACCGGTGCCCGATGCGGCCGCGGTGCAGCGCGCGCTGCGCCTGGCGCAGCGCGCCGCCTGCGCTGCCTTCGTCGTCGCCGGCCTGGCGACGCTGGCCCGATGAAGACCGCCGTGATGGTCTGGGGCGCCAGCAGCGGCGCCGGCAAGAGCCTGCTGGCCACGGCCCTGTGTCGCTGGGCCGCGCGCCAGGGCATCGACGTGGCGCCGTTCAAGGCGCAGAACATGAGCAACAACGCGCGCGTGGTGCCGATCGACGCGCGCGTGCCGGTCGCTGCGCACGCTGCCGACAGCGGCCTCGGCGAGATCGGCTCGGCACAGTACTTCCAGGCACTGGCCGCACGCGTGGTGCCGCAGGTCGACCACAACCCGGTGCTGCTCAAGCCCGAGCGCGACACCGCCAGCCAGGTGGTGCTGCGCGGCCGCGCGCACGCCGCGCTGTCGCGCCAGCCGTGGCGCGAGCGCAGCGGGCAGCTCGCGGCGGCGGCGCGCGCCAGCTTCGAGCGCCTGGCCGCGCGTCACGACGCTCTGGTGATCGAAGGCGCCGGCTCGCCGGCCGAGATCAACCTCGCGCCGCACGACTACGTCAACCTCGGCAGCGCGCGCTGGGCGCGCGAGCGCGGCCGGCTGCAGGCGCTGCTGGTGGTCGACATCGACCGCGGCGGCGCGTTCGCGCATCTGCACGGCAGCTGGGCGCTGCTGCCCGACGACCTGCGCGGCGCGCTGGCCGGCTTCGTGCTCAACAAGTTCCGCGGCGATGCCGCACTGCTCGCGCCGGGCCCCGAGCGCCTGCGCGCGCTCACCGGCGTGCCGGTGCTGGGCGTGCTGCCGATGCAGCGCGACCACGGCCTGCCCGACGAAGACGGCCTGCACGGTGGTGCGCCGCACGGCTGGCACGGCGGCTCGGCGGCCGATGCGGCACCTGAAGACGCGCCCGAAGATGCACCCGAAGGCGCGCTCGAGAGCAGCGGGCGCGAAAGCCTGCGCGCGCACCCGCGCGTGGCCATCGTCGCGTGGCCGCACTTGAGCAACCTCGACGAGTTCCAGCCACTGGCCGCCGCCGCGCACGTGCGCTGGGTGCGCCGTGCAACCGAGCTCGACGGCGCCGACTGGATCGTGCTGCCCGGCTCCAAGCAGGTCAGCGGCGATCTGGCGTGGCTGCGCGCGCAAGGGTTCGACGCGGCCATCGTGCGGCACGCCCGCGCCGGCCGGCCGGTGCTCGGCATCTGCGGCGGCCTGCAGGTGCTGGGCGAGTCGCTCGACGACCCCGACGGCGTCGACGGCGAGCCGCACGGCCCGCTGCCGGGCCTGGGTCTGCTGCCGCTGGCCACGCGCTGCGCCGCGCCGAAGCGGCTGCGTGCGGCCCGCGTGCGCTTCGGCGCATTGCAAGCGCCGTGGCACGCGCTGTCGCGGCTCGAGCTGTCGGCCTACGAGATCCGCTGCGGGCGCACCGAGCCCACCGACGCCGCGGCCGCAGCGGCGCTGCTCGACGCGCACGGCGAGCCGATCGGCTGGCAAGGCCGCGGCGCGTGCGCCGGCGTGCTCGGCGTCGCGACGCACGGCCTGTTCGAAGACGCCGGCGTGCTGCGCGCGCTGCTGGGCCGGCAGGTGCGCACGCTCGACGAAAGCTTCGATGGCCTGGCCGACCTGATCGATCACCACCTCGGCGCGGCGACGCTGCGCCACCTCTTCGGAGCCTGACCACGCGATGACCGAACCGTTCGAACCCACCCTCGCGCCCGCCGCGTTCGGCGACACCGCGCTGCGCCGGCGCGTGCAGGCTGCCCTCGACGGCAAGACCAAGCCGCAGGGCGCGCTCGGCCGGCTCGAGGCGCTGGCGCTGCAGCTCGCACTGGCGCAGCGCAGCGAGCGGCCGCGGCTGCAGCAGCCGCAGCTCGTTGTGTTCGCCGCCGACCACGGTATCGCGGCGCAGGGCGTCTCGGCGTACCCGGCCGAGGTGACGCGGCAGATGGTGCTGAACTTCCTCGCCGGCGGCGCCGCGGTGTCGGTGCTGGCGCGCCAGCACGGCCTTGCGCTGACGGTGGCCGATTGCGGCGTCGCCGCCGAGTTCGAGCCGCACCCGATGCTGGCGCGCCTGAAGGTGCCGGGTGCGGAACACGGCACCGCCGACGTCAGCGTCGGCCCCGCGATGAGCGAAACGCAGTGCCACGGCGCCATTGCGCACGGGCGGCAACTGATGGCGCGCCTGCCCGGCAATGCGCTGCTGCTGGGCGAGATGGGCATCGCCAACACCTCGGCCGCGGCGCTGCTGATGGCGCGGCTCACCGACGGGCCGCTCGCGGTGTGCGCCGGCCGCGGCACCGGCCTGGACGACGCCGGCCTCGCGCGCAAGCGCAGCGTGCTGCAGCGCGCGCTGCTGGCCAACGCCGGCGCCACCGCGCCGCTGCAGGCGCTGGCCGCGCTCGGCGGGCTCGAGATCGCCACCATGGTCGGCGCGGTGCAGCAGGCGGCCGCACAGGGACGCGTGATCGTCGTCGACGGCTTCATCTCCACGGCCGCGGTCGCAGTGGCCGCCGCGCTGCAGCCGGCGCTGCTGCAGCGCTGCGTGTTCTCGCACTGCTCGCAGGAGGCCGGGCACCGACGCTGGCTGCAGCACCTTGGCGTGCAGCCGCTGCTCGACCTCGACCTGCGCCTGGGCGAAGGCTCGGGCGCCGCGCTGGCGTGGCCGCTGCTGGAGTCGGCCTGCCGCGTGCTGGCCGAGATGGCGAGCTTCGAATCCGCCGGCGTCAGCAGATCGTCGACATGAGCGCGCACGGCCGCTCCGAAGCGCGAATCCCGCAGCGCGCAGGCGCGCAGGGTTCAATCAGCGCGCACGGCCGCTCCGAAGCGCGAATCCCGGAGCGCACCGCGCGCAGGGTCGCCCGGTGAACGCATTGCGGCACGAGCTGCGCCTGTTCTTCGTGGCGCTGCAGTTCCTCACCCGGCTGCCGGCGCCGGCGTGGGTGGGCCGTGACGGCTGGCAGCCCGAGTGGCTGAACCGCGCGGTGCGGCACTTCCCGCTGGTGGGCGCGGCGGTGGGCTTGCTCGCCGGCGCCGTCGCCTACGGCGCGTACCAACTGTGGCCGCCGTGGGTGGCGGCCACGTTGGCGGTGGCCGCCACGCTGTGGCTGACCGCTGCGTTCCACGAAGACGGCCTGGCCGATACGTTCGACGCGCTGCTCGGCGCCGCGCCGCGCGAGCGCGCGCTGGCGATCATGAAGGACTCGCGCATCGGCACCTATGGCGCGGCGGCGCTCGGCCTCGGCCTGCTGCTGCGCGTGGCGCTGCTGGCCGAGCTGCTCGCGCGCGACCCGCTGCTTGCCGCGGCGGCCTGCGTCGCCGCGCACGCCGGCGCGCGCGCGTGTGCGGTGACGCTGATGGCCGCACTGCCGTACGCCGGCGACGAAGCGCACGCCAAGGCCAAGCCGCTGGCACGCGCGGTGCGCGGCGCCGACGCCGGCTGGGCCATCGCGATCGGCGTGCTCGCGCTCGTGCTGGCGCTCGTGCCAGCGTTGGCGGCCGTGCAGCAGGCGTCGCCCGCACCGGCAGTCGCGTCGGTCGCGGCCGCCGGCGTGCTCGCACTCGGCACGCTGGTGCTCGTGTTGCGCGCCTGGCTGCTGCGCCGGCTCGGTGGCTACACCGGTGATGCGCTGGGTGCATGCGAGCAGCTCGGCGAGATCGCGCTGTGGCTCGTCTTCGTGGCGATGTGGGCGCGGTGACGTGCGGCCGACACGCGACGTGACCGCGCCGTGATGACTGCGTTCGCAGCCGCGGTGGCCGACGCGTCGCGCGCGCTGCACCTGCACGCCTGGCGCCACCCACGCGCGAACGGCGCCGAAGGGCGCTGCATCGGCCGCACCGATCTACGCGTCGATCCACGCCGCGCCAAGCGGCTCGCGCACCGCATCCGCGCGCACGCGCGCCACCACGCGCTGCCGCGCGTGGTGATCACGTCGCCGCTGCGCCGCAGCGCGGTCGTCGGCAAATGGCTCGCGCGTTGGGGTTGGACACATCGTGTGGATCGCGCGCTCGCCGAGCTCGACTTCGGTCGCTGGGACGGCCAGCGGTGGTCGGCCATCGCTCGCGACGAATTCGACGCCTGGTGCCGCGACTTCGCGCAGCACGCGCCCGGTGACGGCGAATCGGTGGCCGCGCTGCTGCAGCGCGTACGCGGGTTCGACCCTGGCGACGCGCGCGTGCTCGTCACGCACGGCGGCTGGTTGTCGGGCGCGCTGTGGCTGCTGGACGGCGGCGAACTCACCAGCGAGCGCTGGCCTGCGGCGCCACGCCACGACACGCACACCGCGCTGCCGTGGCCGCTGTCGGCAGCGGGGCGCTGAGGCGCCGCCTCGTCCGCGGTTGGCGACCGCGTGCGCGAGCCGCGCGTGTCGGCAGCGCCGCCGCTGCGGCCGCTGCACAATCGGCCGATGCCGCAGTTCATTCCCGCGATCGCGCCGATCGCACCGTCCAGCGCCGTGGCGTGGTGCTTCGCGTTCGTCGAGGGTCAGTTGCTGCTGCCCGAGGGCCGCGCCGAAGCCGGCCTCGCGCCGCAGCCGTGGTCGTGCTTCGAGCCGATGCGGCCGGCACGCCACTTTCTCGGCCGCATCGACGGCGTCGACTGCTGGGCGTTCACGCTCGAGCAGCCGCCGGCGGGCTTCCGGCGCGTGCCGCTGCGCGCCGCGATGATGAGCTTCGACGACACGCTGATGGGCGTGGCCGGCCGCGCCGCTCAGGTGCTCGAATGGGACCGCGCGCACCGCTACTGCGGCGTGTGCGGCACGCCCACCGAGCTGCAGGCGCACGAGCGCGCACGCAAGTGTCCGCGCTGCGGCCACAGCGCGTATCCGCGGCTGAGCCCGGCGATGATGGTGCTGGTGTGGCGCGCGCCCGCCGGCGGCCCCCGCCAGGTGCTGCTGGCACGTTCGCCGCACTACGTGCCGGGTGTGTACAGCGCGCTGGCCGGCTTCGTCGAACCCGGTGAATCGCTCGAGCAGTGCGTGCACCGCGAGGTCGCCGAGGAGGTCGGCGTACGGGTGGACCACCTGCGCTACTACGGCAGCCAGAGCTGGCCGTTTCCGCACAGCCTGATGGTGGCCTACACCGCCGAGTGGGTGGGCGGCGAGATCGTGCGGCAGGAGGACGAGATCGAGGACGCGCAGTGGTACACGATCGATGCGCTGCCGCCGATCCCGCCGCGCTTCTCGATCTCGGGCCATCTGATCCGCGACACCGTGGTGGCGATGGGCGCTGCAGAGCCGGGTGGCGGCACGGCAGCGGTGCGCTGAAGCGCCGAGGCAGCAGCCTGACTCGCGGATCGGTGAACTCTGCACCGTCGTCACAGACCCGGCACACGGCGCGCGACAGCCATGGCAGCGGAGGCCACCCTGCAACAGGCGCGAGCGGCCTACGCCCGCCGCATCGTGCCGCACACCGCGGGTGATGCCGGCCCGCGGCTCGTGGCCGCCTTCGCGGCGCTGCCGCGCGAGCGCTTCGTCGGCCCGCCACCGTGGCGGACGATGGGTGGCGGCATCGGCCGCATCGACACCAGCGACCCGCTGGCGCTGTACGACGACGTGCTGGTGAGCCTCGACGCCGGGCGCGGCATCAACAACGGCCAGCCGTCGCTGCACGCGGAGTGCCTGGCGGCATGCGACCCGCAGCCGGGCGAAACGGCGCTGCATGTCGGCGCCGGCACCGGCTACTACACTGCGGTGCTGGCGCTGCTGGTGGGCGCGCACGGACGGGTGATCGCCTACGAGATCGAGGCCGACCTCGCGACGCAGGCCGCACGCCACCTCGCCACATGGCCGCAGGTCGAGGTGCGCGCCGCGTCGGGCACCATCGCGCCGCTACCCGCAGCCGACGTGATCTATGTCAGCGCCGGCGCAACGCATCCGCTGCCGGCATGGCTCGATGCGTTGCGGCCCGGTGGACGCCTGATGTTTCCGCTGGCGCCCGACACCGATGTCGGCATGATGCTGCTGGTGACACGGCGCACTGCGGTCACGTACGACGCGCGCGCGTTGATGCGCGTGTCGTTCATCGCCTGCGTTGGCGCCGGCGATGCGCGCGCGGCCGACGCGCTGCGCCGTGCGCTGGCGACGCGACCGATCGATGCGGTGCGTTCGCTGCACCGCGACGACGCACCCGACGCATCGGCCTGGCTCGTCGGCAACGGCTGGTGGCTGTCGACGCGCGAGGCGGCGACGCGCGAGCCGCAAGTGGGGTCGTAGATCGGGTCGTGGTGGCGACCGGCGATGGCGACCGGCAGTGGTGCTTGCGAAGCGGCGTGCCGTCGGCGTCAATCCGGCGCGTTGCCGTGCAGGGCCAGGTGCAGTTCCAGAACCCCCGGCTCCGCGGCTGCCGTCACCGCGAAGCCCACGCTGCGCGCCAGCGCCGCCATGCCGGCGTTCTCGACCAGGCATTCACCCCACACCTCGCGCGTGCCGCGTTCGCGCAGGTATTCGATCAGCCGCAGCAGCAGCGCGCGACCCAGACCGCGCCGCTGCCAGGCGCCGGCGATCTGGATCGCGAACTCGGCGCGCTGGTTGTCGGGGTCGCAACTGGCGCGCACCTCGCCCGCCATCGGTGTCTCGGCGTCGCCTGGCGTCGCCGCATCGCCGGCCGGCAGCGCGATGAAGGCCATCTCGCGGTCGTAGTCGATCTGGCTGAAACGCGCCAGTTCCGAATGCGGCACCTCGCGTCGCATCAGGAAGAAGCGCAGCCGCATGTCGGCCGGGCTGGCGTGCGCGTAGAACGCCCGCAGGCGTGGCGCGTCCTCGGGCCGGATCGGCCGCAGCAGCAGTTGCGTGTTGTCGAGCTGCAGCGTGCCCTCGAGCTGCGACGGGTACGGCACGATCGCCAGCCGGTCGGTCGCCCGCGCGCTGGTGGCGGCCAGCTTCACACGCGCGTCGAGCGCGATCACGCCGTCGTGGTCGGCCAGCAGCGGGTTGATGTCGAGCTCGATGAGTTCGGGCAGGTCACACACCATCTGCGACACCGCCAGCAGCACGGCTGCGACCGCCTCGACATCGGCGCTCGCGCGATCGCGGTAGCCGGCCAGCAGCCGGGCGACGCGGGTGCGCGCGATCAGGTCGTGCGCGAGGCGGTCGTTCAGCGGCGGCAGCGCGGTGGCACTGTCGTTCAGCAGCTCGACCGCGGTGCCGCCCTGGCCGAACATCAGCACCGGGCCGAACACCGCATCGCTGGCCACGCCCGCGATCAGCTCGTGCGCACGCGGCCGCCGCACCATCGCCTGCACCGTGTAGCCGGCCAGCTGCGCATCGGGGCGCAGCGTGCGCAGCCGCTCGGCGATCTCGGCGGCGGCGCGGCGCAGCGCGGCCTCGTCGGCCAGCGCGAGCGCGACACCGCCGACATCTGACTTGTGCGACACCTGCGGCGACAGCAGCTTCAGCACCACCGGGTAGCCGATCGCGGCGGCCATCGACGCCGCCTCGTCGGCATCGCGCGCGACCCGCGTCGGCACGATCGGAATGCGGTAGGCGTCGAGCAGCGCCTTGGCCTCCACCTCGTCGAGCAGGCTGCGTTCGCGGGCCAACGCACCATCGATCACCGCGCGTGCACGGGCCCGGTCGGGCTCGAACGGCAGCACGCTGGCGCGCGGCGCCTGCAGCAGCGCCTGCTGGTTCTGCCGGTAGACCACGCGCCGCACGAAGGCGGTGACGGCGCGCTCGGGTGACGAGTACGTCGGCACGCCGGCGGCCTCGCAGGCGCGCGCGGCGTCGGCCACCACGGCCGCGCCGAGCCAGCTCGTCAGCACCGGCTTGGCGGCCGCGCGCAGCAGCGGCACGCACGCCTGCGCGATCTGCAGGCTCGGCACCACGGCGGTCGGCGCATGCATCAACAGCACCGCATCGACCTCGGGCGCCGCCAGCAGGATCTGCAGCGCCGCGGTGTAGCGCTCGATCGGCGCATCGCCGATCAGGTCGACCGGGTTGCCGCGCGACCACGTGGCCGGCAGTTGCGCATCGAGCGCGGCACAGGTCGCGTCGCTCAACGGTGCGAGCCGGCCGCTTTGCAGGCTGAGCGCGTCGGCCGCCAGCACGCCGGCCCCGCCGCCGTTGGTGACGATGGCCAGCCGCTCGCCGTGCAGCGGCCGCACGTGAGCCACCGTTTCGGCGGCGTCGAACAGGTCGTCGAGCGTGTCGACGCGCACCATGCCGGCGCGGCGGAACGCGGCGTCGTACACCGTGTCGGCGCCGGCCAGCGCGCCGGTGTGCGAGGCGGCGGCCTTCGCACCTTCGGGCGCGCGCCCGGCCTTCACCACCACCACCGGCTTGTTGCGCGACGCCGCGCGCGCGGCCGACATGAACTTGCGCGCCGCACGCACCGACTCGAGGTACATCAGCACCGCGCTGGTCTGGCCGTCGGCGGCGAGGTAGTCGATCACGTCGCCGATGTCGACATCGGCGCTGTCGCCCAGCGAGATGAAGTGCGAGAAACCGATGCCGCGCGAGTTGGCCCAATCGAGCATCGCGGTGGCCAGCGCACCCGACTGCGACACGAACGCCAGCCGCCCGGGCAGCGCCTGCGTGTGCGCGAAGCTGGCGTTCAGCTTGACACCCGGCACCAGCAGGCCGAGGCAGTTGGGCCCGAGGATGCGCAGCAGGTGCGGCCGCGCCGCATCGAGCATCGCCTGCTGCAGGCTGCGGCCGTCGGCCGCGCGCGCCACGCCCAGGCCCGCGCTGAGCACGATGGCGGCACGCGTGCCGCGCGCGCCGAGCGCCGCGATCAGCCCGGGCACCGTCGGCGCCGGCGTGCAGACGACCGCAAGGTCCGGCACGCCGGGCAGCGCGGCCACGTCGTGGAACGCGGGCTGCCCGGCGACCGTGTCGTGCGCGATGTTCACCGGCCACAGCGGGCCGTCGAAGCGCGCGGCCAGCAGGTTGGCCATCACCAGCGCGCCGATGCTGCGCGCGCGATCGGAGGCGCCGATCACGGCCAGCGAGCGTGGCTGGAACAGGCGATCGAGGTTGCGCACGCTCATGGAAGGCTCCTCATCGTTCGTGGTCGGATCGCTCGGGCCGCGGCCCGCTGCCACGATGGTGCATCGGCCGCGGCGGCGGTGCACGCCGGCACGGCGCGAGCGCGGCAGCCGACGCGTCGCCACCGCTCGCCGCGCAGCGTGGTTTCACCGCGCGTGCGCCCACCGTCGTGCCAGGTCGTGCGCGTCCGGCGCCGCCGACGTATCGACCACGAACGTGTGCCCGCGCTCATCGTCGGCCGGCGCTTGCACGCCGGGGCGCAGTGCGTCGAGCACCGCCTCGTCGGCCTGCGAGGCGTCGTCGGCGCGCGCGCTGCGCGCGCGCACTCGCGCGCGCAGGACGTCGTCCGGTGCGGTGCAGTGCAGCAGCGTGAACGGCACACACAGGCTGGCCGCCAGCGCGGCGAACGGGGCGCGCTGCGCGCGCTGCAGGAAGGCCGCATCGACGATCGTCGGGTAGCCACTGTGCAGCGCCACGCGCGCCACCTCGAGCAGCCGCGCATAGACCGCGTCGCTGTCGGCGCCGCCGTAGCGGTCGCGGCCGAGCAGCCGGGCCCGCTCGACATCGGAGCGCACGCGCACCGCACCGGCTGTGCGCAGCAGCGCGCGCGTGAGCCAGGTCTTGCCGGAGCCCGGCAGGCCGTGCGTGATCAGCAGCCGCGGCCGGCGCGACTGCGTCAGTTGCCGCGCCAGCGTGAGGTAGGTCGCGGCAGCGGGCGCGCCAGCGGCCGGCGCGCCGGCGCGCAGCCGCGTCACGCGCGCGCGCACCAGCGCACGGTAGACCTCGTAGCCGCGCAGCAGCGGCAGGCCGGCGTAGTCGCCGCCGGCTTCGAGATAGGCAGCGGCGAAGGCGTGCGCGAGCTCGGCATGGCCGCGCGCGCGCAGGTCCATCGTGACGAAGGCCAGTTCGCTGGCCACATCGATCCAGCGCAGTCCGGCGTCGAACTCCAGCGCGTCGAAGGCGACCAGTGCGTCGTCGACGCAGGCCAGGTTGTCCAGATGCAGGTCGCCATGGCACTCGCGCACGCGGCCGGCCGCGACGCGCTGCGCGCTCGACGCCGCACACGGCACGGCATGCACCGCGAACCACCGGCGCAGTGCCGCGACGGTCGGCGCATCGGCGGCGTGCGGCCAGTCCGACAACAGCAGCTCCAGGTCGCGGTGCATGCGCTCCGGCGTACCGAAGCCGCTGGCCGGCGTGGCCGCCGGCAGCGACTCGTGGAACGCCGACAGCTGCGCCGCGAAGCGCTCCAGCTCCTGCGCCGGCAGCGTGCCGCACGCGAGCCGCTCGCTGGCCAAGTCGCCGGCCGCGAAACGACGCATCCGCACCGCGTACTCGATCGCCTCGCCTTCGCCGCCCAGCCGCGGCGCGGCCGCGCTGCCGGTGATCGGCACCACGCCGAGGTACAGCGCCGGCGCGAGACGGCGGTTGATGCGCAGCTCCTCGTCGCAGCAGTGGCGCCGCACCGCCAGCGTGGAGAGGTCGACGAAGCTCAACCGTACCGGCTTCTTGATCTTGTAGGCGTACGCGCCGGCCAGCAGCACCCACGAGAGGTGCGTCTCGTGCATCACCACGGCACCGTGCTCGCGCACGAGCTGCGCGTGCAGCGCACGCACCAGCGTGGTGTCGGTCGCCGCGTCAGGCTTCGTGGACATAGCGCCCCGGCGCGGCACCCAGGGGTTTCAGCCGCTGCGCGCCGCGGCCGCCGATCGGCGGCGGGCGCACGCGCGCCGACGAGTGCGCGGCGAGCCAGCGCTGCCAGTCGACCCACCACGAACCCTGCTGCAGCGGCGCCGCCTCGTACCACGCCTGCGGGTCCACATAGGGTTGGCCGGCGCCGCGCTCGCCATGGCGAAACTGCGCAGCGCGGCTCGCAGCGGGGCCCGCCACCGGGTTGACGATGCCCACGTTGTGGCCACCGCTGGTCAGCACGAAGCGCAGCTCGGCATCGGTCAGCAGGTGGATCTTGTACACCGAGCGCCACGGCGACACGTGGTCGCGCTCGGTGGCCACCACGTACATCGGCCAGTGCATGTCCTGCAGCGCCACCGGGCGGCCGCGCAGCGCGAAGCGGCCTTCGGCCAGGTCGTTGTGCAGGTACAGGTTGCGCAGGTACTGGCTGTGCATGCGCGCCGGCATGCGCGTGGCGTCGGCGTTCCAGGCGCGCAGATCGGTCAGCGGCGTGGTCGCGCCCATCAGGTACTCGTGCACGAGCTTCGACCAGACCAGATCCTTGCTGTTGATCAGCGCGAACGCACCGGCCATCTGGCGGCCATCGAGGTAGCCGCGCTCGCTCATCAGGTCTTCGAGGAAGGCGATCTGGCTCTCGTCGATGAACAGGCCCAGCTCGCCGGGGTCGTTGAAATCGACCTGCGCCGCCAGCAGCGACACCGTGGCCAGCGGCGCAGGGTCGTCGCGTGCCAGCGCGGCGGCGGCCATCGCCAGCAGCGTGCCGCCCAGGCAGTAGCCCATCGCGTGGATCTTCGTGCGCGGCAGCACGCGTTGCACCGCGGCGAGCGCGTCGAACACGCCGAGCGATGCGTAGTCCTCGAGCGACAGGTCGCGATCGGCGCTGCCGGGGTTGCGCCACGAGATCATGAACACCGTGTGGCCCTGCTCGACGAGGTGCTTCACCAGCGAGTTGGCCGGCGAGAGGTCGAGGATGTAGAACTTCATGATCCACGACGGCACGATCAGCACCGGCTCGCGGTGCACGCTCGCGGTGGCGGACTCGTACTGGATCAGCTCGATCAGACGGTTGCGGTAGACCACCTGCCCCGGCGTCAGCGCCACCGCCGCGCCGGGACGGAACTTCTCGGCGTCCTTGGGCGGGCCGTCGGTGGCCACCGCCATCGCGTCGCGCCACCAGTTGGCCGCACCCAGCAGCAGGTTCAGGCCGCCGCTGGCCAGCGTGCGCTCGAGCACCTCGGGGTTGCCCAACACGGTGTTCGACGGCGAGAACGTATCGGCCACCTGGCGCACGACGAACGAGGTCACGGCCTCGTCGTGGCGGGCCACGCCGCGCACGCCGATGGTGGCCTCGCGCCACCACTGTTCCCACAGCAGGAACGCCTGCGACATCGCGTGGTACGGCGGTTGCCGCCACTGATCGCGTGCGAAGCGCTTGTCGGCCTCGGCCGGCTCGACGCACGGCGCGCACTGCCCGCTCGCCGACTGCTGCAGGTACAGCCACCAGCGCAACAGCTTGCGCTGTGCGCTCTCCGACAGCTCGAGCTGCTTGGCCGGCGAGGCCAGCAGGTGCATCCACCAGTCGAGCATGGCGCCCGACACCGCCGCCGGCGAGATGCCGTGCGTGATGCGGGCGAGCGCCGACTTCAGCGGCAGATCGAGCGCGAGCGGGCCGTCGGGGCGCGGCGCTGTCGCAGGCAGGGCGTTGATCATGGGTTTGCCGAGGGCCGATCGCGCGCGCATGCTCGCTTGGGCCCGCGACAGGGATCTTGAGTTCCCGCAAGCGTCTTCCCGATCACCTGGCCGGTCGTCGGCGACGACGCCGACAATCGGCAGCGTGTCGATGCTGGCCATGACCTTGCACGCCGCGCGCACGCCGTTGCGACCGGTCGAGCGCGAGTTGCCGCTGCCCGCCGTCGGCGAAGTGCGGCTGCGCGTGCGCGCGTGCGCGGTTTGCCGCACCGACCTGCACATCGTCGACGGCGAGTTGTCGCTGCCGCGGCTGCCGTTGGTGCCGGGGCACGAGATCGTCGGCACCGTCCAGGCGCTGGGCCCCGACGTGACGGCGCTGCGTGTCGGCCAGCGTGTGGGCGTGCCGTGGCTCGGTGGCCACTGCGGCCACTGCCGCTACTGCGTCGGTGGCGCCGAGAACCTGTGCGACGAGCCGGTGTTCACCGGCTACAGCCGCGACGGCGGCTTCGCCAGCCACGCCCTCGCCGATGCGCGCCACTGCTTCTCGCTCGAGGGCCTGGCGATGGACGATGCCGCCACGGCGCCGCTGCTGTGCGCCGGGCTGATCGGCTGGCGCGCGCTGAAGGCGGCCGGCGACGCGCCGGTGCTCGGCCTGTACGGCTTCGGCGCGGCGGCACACCTGATCGCGCAGGTGGCGCTGGCGCAGGGCCGCACGGTGCATGCGTTCACGCGGCCCGGCGACGCGGCCGCGCAGGCGCTGGCGCGCACGCTCGGCTGCGCCTGGGCCGGTGGTTCCGACACGGCGCCGCCGCAGCCGCTGGACGCCGCCATCGTGTTCGCACCGGTCGGCGCGCTGGTGCCGTTGGCACTGGCGCAGGTGCGCAAGGGCGGCCGCGTGGTGTGCGCCGGCATCCACATGAGCGACATCCCGTCGTTCGCCTACTCGCTGCTGTGGCAGGAGCGGCAGCTGGTGTCGGTGGCCAACCTCACACGCAAAGACGGCGACGAGTTTCTCGCGCAGGTGCGCCGGCAGCCGTTGCAGGTGCACACCACCGCGTTCGCGCTGACCGAGGCGAACCTCGCGCTCGAGCGGCTGCGCAGCGGCGCGCTGGTCGGCGCGGCGGTGCTGCTGCCCTGATGCCATCGCCGACAGTGATTGCAATCAAGCAAGCGGCGGCACTTGGCGCTAGCCTACGTCGGCGGTCGACCCGCGGGGCTCCAAGGTTGTCGGGGCCACGCGCCGCGGGCGCCGGTCGCAGGAGAGACACGATGGCCAACACACGAGCCAGCAAGAAGGGCAACGGCGCTGCCGTCGCGCCCACGCACGCCGCGCTGCCGACGGCGATGCCGACCGAGGGCTGGGTGGGGCTCACGCGCGACCAGCTCGAGCTGGCGATGCAGGCGACCACCGCCTGGCTGCGCAGCGTCGAGGCCTTGCGCAAGGTTCAATGGGACATGACCCACCTCGCCGTGCAGCGCCACCGCGAGCTGCAGCGGCGGCTGCACGAAGCCACCGAGCTGTCGGACCTGGCGGCGCTGCAGGTCGAGCTGATGCGCTTCGACTCGGCGGCCGCGCTGCGCTCGGCGCAGGAGCTGTACGACGCCGCGCTGCACAGCGCGACCGAGGCGTTCGAAGGCGCCCGCACGACGATCGATGCCAGCCACAACGATGGCCTGATGACCTGGCTGCAGGCGATGAGCTCGGCGCTGCGCACCGGCGTCAAGCCGCTCGACGATGCGTTCGGCAGCCTGTGGATGCGGCCCCTGGCCGCACCCACCGAGAGGCCGCACACCCGCTGAGAACGCGCGCTGGCATGTAAAGCACGGTGAAGCCGCGGCCGGCGTGTCATCCGCCGGCGCGGCCGACGGGTTAACTCGGTCATCCGACGACACCGGGGATGATGATGACTTCGTTGCGTTCCTTGCTGCGCGCCGGCGCCGTGGCCGTGCTCGCCGGCGCCGCGCTCGGCGGCTGCGTGGTGGCTCCGCTGGGTTACGACGCCGACGGCGAGGCGGTGGCCTATGCCGACGTGCCGCCTCCGGCGCCGGTGGTCGAGGTGCGGCCCGCGCTGCCGTTCGCCGGCGCGGTGTGGATCGGCGGCTACTGGGGCTGGCGCGGCGGGCGCCACCACTGGGTGCCGGGCCACTACGCGCAGCCGCGCCCGGGCTACGTGTGGCGGCCCTACCGCTGGGCGCCACGCGGCCCGCGCTGGGCACTGAGCGGCGGCGTCTGGGTGCATCCGCGCTGACGATCCGCGGCGCGCGACGCGAGCGTTCGTCTGGCCAGCGGCGCGCGAGAAGGGCTTGCGCGCGACGCAGGTAGCATGCGTCTTGCATGCAGACCGGCGACGCGCAGACGCTATCGGCCGCCCGCATCGTCTGGATCGGCCTGCTGGGGCTGGCGGCGGCGATGGGCATCGGCCGCTTCGCCTTCACGCCGCTGCTGCCGCTGATGCAGGCCCACGACGGCCTGACGCTCACGCAAGGCGGCTGGCTCGCCAGCGCCAACTACCTCGGCTACCTGCTCGGCGCGCTCGGCTGCACCGCATTCGCACCGCAACCGGAGCGCGCCGCGCGCAGCGGCCTGGTGCTGGTGGCGCTGTTCACGCTGGCCACTGCGTGGGTGCACGGCCTGCTGCCGCTCGCGCTGCTGCGCTTCGGCGCCGGCGTGGGCAGCGCGCTGGTGCTGGTGGGCTTGTCGTCGTGGGCGCTGGCCGCGCTGGCAGCGCGCGGCCGCGGCGCGGCAGCCGGTTGGGTATTCGCCGGCGTCGGCATCGGCATCACGGTGGCCGGTGCCGTCGCCTGGCTCGCCGGCGCGGCGCGGTGGGCGCCCGCGCTCGCGTGGGGCGTGCTGGGCGCGCTCACGCTCGCAGTGGCCGTGTTCGCGCTGCGCACGGTGCGTGTGCCGCCGCGGGCGCCTGCGTCGCACGGCGCGAATGCGGCGGCGGCGCCGTTCACGCGGCACGATGCGCTGGTGGTGGCCTGCTACGCCGCGTTCGGCTTCGGCTACATCGTGCCGGCCACGTTCCTGCCGGCATTCGCGCGCGAGCTGGTCGATGATCCGCGGGTGTTCGGCCTGGTGTGGCCGGTGTTCGGGGTCGCGGCGGCGGCGTCGACGGTGTGGGCCGCACGGCGCACGCAGGCCTGGCCGGCGCGCACGGTGTGGGCCGCGAGCCAGGCGGTGATGGCCTTCGGCGTGCTGCTGCACGCGTTGTGGCCGAGCCTGACCACCACGGTGGTCAGCGCGCTGTGCGTCGGCGGCACCTTCGTCGTCGCGACGATGGCCGGGCTCGAGCATGCGCGGCGCAGCGCGGGCGCGCGCGCGCCGCGCCTGATCGCGGTGATGACGGCCGCGTTCGCGCTCGGCCAGCTGATCGGCCCGCTGCTGATCCGCGCCGCACCGGCGGGCGCAGCGGCCGGCAGCCGCGGCACCGAGCTCGGCCCCGCACTGCTGGCCACCGCGCTGCTGCTGGCCAGCAGCGCGGCGCTGATGCGCCTGCCCGCAGCGCGCTGAAGCGCCCGCAGCGCGATCGGCACGCGCTGCGCGTGCCGGCTCACGCGACGCTGTGCCGCGCGAACACCAGCTGCGCGGCCGCCAGATCCTGCAGCGCGCTGCCCACCGACTTGTACAGCGTGATCTCGCGCGCGTCGCCGCGGCCGGCGCGCTCGCCACGGCACAGCTGCTGCAGCGTGCCTTGCAGCCGTGCCGGCGCGAAGGCACCGGCGGCGATGGCATGCAGCACGTCGCCGGCTTTCAGCAACGCCTCATCGTGATCGACGAACACGCGCGCGCGGGCGAAGCATTCGGCGTCGGCCTCGCACATCTCGGGCGCGAACGCGCCGACGAGATCGACGTGCGTGCCCTCGCGCAGCTGCGCGCCGTGCAGCAGCGGCAGCGTCGACAGCGTGGCACAGCTGACGATCTCGGCTTCGCGCAGCGCAGCGTCGAGTGCGCCCACCGGCTCGGCGTCGAAACCCTGCGCCTGCAGGCGCTGCGCCAGTTGCTGCGCGCCGGCGGCGCGGTGGTTCCACACCCGCACGCGGCGGATCGGGCGCACGCAGGCCATCGCCTCGGGCACCAGCGACGCCACGCGACCGGCGCCGACGACCAGCAGCTGCGCGGCATCGGCGCGCGCGAGGCACGACGCCGCCAGCGCCGACGCCGCCGCGGTGCGGCGCGCGGTGAGCTGCGTGCCCTCGATCTGCGCCAGCGGCACGCCGGTGCGCGCATCGAACAGCGTGTACACCGCGTGCACCGACGGCAGCCCCTGAGCAGCGTTGCCCGGAAACACGGTGACCACCTTGACGCCCATGTGGGCGGCGGGTGCGGCCGCAACGGCTTCGCGCTTGGGCCAGTCGTGTGCCGCTGTGGTGCGCACGGCCGGATCGTGGGCGGTCAGATCGTGGGCAGCCAAGTCGCGCGCGGTCGGTGTCTGCACCGCACGATCGGTGAGCTGCCAGGCCGGCATCAGCAGCACGTGGCCGGCCGCGGCAGCGCCGGGTGCGCGGCCGGCCGGCAGCGTCAGCACCTGGCGCGGCGGGATCTCGCAGCCGCCGATGTACAGCGCGCGCAGCCGCTCGATCAACGGCGCCAGCGGCAGGCGCGCGCAGGTGGCGTCGGCGTCGAAGGTGTGCATCGCGCGCACTGTACGCGCGCCGGGTACGCGCGCCGGGTGCGCGGGCCGGCGCTGCGCGCCGGGTGCGCGGGCCGGCGCTGCGCCCACCCTGGCATCCGCGCGGCGTCGTCTCTTGCATCCGTGCCACATCACGCGTCGTACAAGGTCACCATGGCCCGCACGCCGCCGCCCACCGCCATTGCATCGCTGCGCCGCTGGCTCGCCGGCTGGCTGGTGCTGGCGCTGTGTGCACAGGCGCTGTCGGCCGCGGGTGCGCTGTGGCGGCCGATGCACCGACATGCACCGGCCGTGCAGGAGAACGTGCAACGCGTGCTGCTGTGGCGGCACGACCGCGATACGCCGGCTGCCGCGTCGATGCGCGACGCCCACGCCCGCGCGCACGCCGATGGCCTGGCGCACGAGCACGCGGTGAACGACCCCTCGGTGCTGCCCAACGGCAGCGATGCTGCGGCCGACGCCGCGTCGCTCGCCGCGTTCTTCGCGGCGCCGCCGCCGCGCACGCGTGCGCTGGCGGCAAAGCCCTTGCGACATGTGTGGGCCGCGTCGACGCACTGGGCGTCGACCGCGCGCACGATCGCACCGTTGCGGCGACCGCCGCGCGGCTGACGCGCACGCGCTGACGCACGCGGCGGTCGCGTGCGTCGGCCGCCACTTCACATCCGCACGCAGGCGCGCCGGCCGGAGGTCGCGCGCGCCTGGGCCACCCACGATCGCATCGTGCGAACGATGCCGTGCGAGTCCGCGCAGCACCACTTGCGCTGTGCCAGACCCGCACGGCACCGCGCGGCGCGAATGTCCGCACGGCACCGCTCGCGCGGCACGAATGTCCGCACGGCACCGCTCGCGCGGCACGAATGCCTGTACGGCACCGCTCGCGCGGCGCCAGGGAGCTCTCTGTCATGTCGAATCGATTCCTTTCGCGGCGCCTGCCACGGCGTGGCCTCGCGCGTCGCCACGCCGCCCTCGCGGCGCTCGCATGGGCCGCAGCCCACGCGCACGCGCAATCGCCGCCGAACCGCGACAACAGCCGTGTCGCCGAAGCGAGCGCCGACGGCATCACCGTCGCGCAGCAGCGCGTCACGGTCGAAGGCCACTACGACAACGCCGTCGGCTCGAGCGACGCGGCATCGCAGGGCACGATCCGCGCCGAGCTGCTGAAGAGCCGGCCGCCGCAGCGGCCCGGCGAGGTGCTGGAGTTCGTGCCCGGCGTGATCGTCACGCAGCACTCGGGCGACGGCAAGGCCAACCAGTACTTTCTGCGCGGCTTCAACCTCGACCACGGCACCGACTTCGCCACCACGGTCGGCGGCATCCCGGTGAACATGCCCACGCACGGCCACGGCCAGGGCTACACCGACCTGAACTTCCTGCTGCCCGAGCTGGTGCAGCGCATCGAGTACCGCAAGGGCCCTTATTTCGCCAACGTGGGCGACTTCTCGGCCGCCGGCTCAGCCGACATCGTCTACCGCACGACGTTCGATGCGCCGTTGGCGCTGCTGACCGTCGGCGAGCGCGGCTATCGGCGCGGCGTGCTCGGCGGCTCGCTCGACCTCGCCGCCGGCCGCACGCTGCTCGGCGCGTTCGAGGCGATGGGCAACGACGGTCCGTGGACGCTGAAGGAGAACCTGCGCCGCAGCAACGGCGTGGTCACGTTCGCCGGCGGCACGCCCGCGCTCGGCTGGAGCGCGAGCGCGATGGCCTACGACGCGCGCTGGCGCGCCACCGACCAGGTGCCGCAACGGCTGATCGACGCCGGCACGTTCGGCGGCCGACCGTTCGGCCGCTTCGACGCCATCGACACCAGCGACGGCGGCGAGACCGGGCGCAGCAGCGTGTCGGGCCAGTGGCATCGCAACGTCGACGGCCAGCTGACCCGCGTGGCCGCCTACGCGCTGCACTACCGGCTGAAGCTGTTCTCGAACTTCACCTACTTCACCGATCCGGTCGATGGCGACCAGTTCTCGCAGCAGGACAACCGCCACACCTACGGTTTGAAGGCCAGCCACGCGTTCGGCCACCGCCTCGGCAGCCTCGACGCGCGCAGCGAGCTCGGCGTGCAGCTGCGCCATGACCGCATTCACGTCGGGCTGTTCGACACCGTGGCGCGCACCGTCACCGCCGTGACGCGCGACGACCGCGTGCGCGAGACGCTGGCCGGCATCTACGGCCAGACCAGCGTCGAGTTCTCGCCGCGCCTGCGCGGCGTGTTCGGGCTGCGTGCCGATCAGGTGCGCAACCGCGTCGAGAGCCTGGTCACGCCGGCCAACTCCGGCCGCGCGCGCGACACGCTGGTCTCGCCCAAGCTGAGCCTGGTGGCAGGGCCGTTCGCGCGCACCGAAGTGTTCTTCAACGCCGGCCGCGGCTTTCACAGCAACGACGCGCGCGGCACCACGACCACGGTGGACCCGAAGACCGGCGATCCGGTCGACAAGGTGCCGCCGCTGGTGGCGGCCAAGGGCTTCGAGATCGGCGCGCGCACCGAGGTGATTCGCGGCCTGCAGAGCTCGCTCGCGCTGTGGACGCTGAAGTCGGGCTCCGAGCTGGTCTACGTCGGCGATGCCGGCACCACGGAGGCAAGCGCCGGCAGCCGGCGCCGCGGCATCGAGTTCAACAACCGCTGGGTGCCGGTGCCGTGGTTCCTGCTCGATGCTGACCTGGCGTGGACGCGCGCGCGCTTCGACAACGGCGATCGCATTCCGAACGCGATCGACCGCGTCGCGTCGCTGGCCGCCACGCTGCGCAACCTCGGGCCCTGGTCGGCCAGCCTGCAGCTGCGCCACCTGGGCCCGGGCGCGCTGGTGGAGGACAACAGCGTGCGCGCGACCGCGTCGACGCTGACCAACCTGCGCGTCAGCCGCCAGCTCGGCCCCAACGCCGAGCTGACGCTCGACGTGTTCAACCTGTTCGACCGCAAGGTCAACGACATCCAGTATTTCTACGAGTCGCAACTGCCCGGCGAGGCCGCACCGGTGCCCGACCGCCACGTGCACCCGTCGGAGCCGCGCACCGCGCGGCTGAGCCTGCGCGTGGCGTTCTGAATGGAACCACCCCCGATGCGCCTTCGGCGCCTCCCCCTGCAAGGGGGCGCCGCCAGCGGTCCGGCGAAGCCCGATCCGCGGCGGCTCTCGGCTACGCCGGTTCGTGCGTCGCGGGTCGCGCGATGCGCGGTGGAGCAAGTGAAATGCCGCCGGCGCGGCATCCAGCGGTTTGCGGAGCGCGTAGCAAGCACCGTGGGCAACCCGTTGTGCAGATCCGCGCTCGCCATGGCCGTGGTGCTGGCAGCCGCACCGGCGACTGCGCACGACACCTGGTTCGCCGCGCAGCCCTCGCCGGCCGGCCGCGTGACGCTGGCGCTCGGCACCGGCAACGCGTTCCCGCTGCACGAGACCGGCATCGATGCCAAGTACCTGGTGCAGCGCGGCTGCCGCAGCGGCGCGGCCGCGCTGCCACTGCAGCCCGTCGGCGACGCGCCGCACGCGCTGCTGCTGCAGGTGCAGGTGAGCACCGCCGCGCCGCTCACCTGCTGGGCGCAGAGCGAGCCGTTCGAGGTGACGCTGGCGCCCGACAAGATCGCGATCTACTTCAGGGACATCCAGGCACCGCCCGCGGTGCGCGACGCCTGGTCGAAGATGAAGGCGCGCGGCCTGGCCTGGCACGAGCGCTACACCAAGCACGCGCGCATCGAGCTGAACCCGTCGGCCGCCGCGGCGGCACCGGTGCCGATGCTGGCGATGGATGCGGTGCTCGAATCGCCGGCCCACCCGCCAAGCACCGGCGAGCCGCTGCAGTTTCGCGTGCTGCGCGACGGCGTGCCGTTGCCCGGCTTCGCGGTCGAGCTGCGCAGCGAGCGCAGCGCGTTCGGCGTGTGGCGCCGCACCGATGCCGAAGGCCGCGTGCGCATCGCGGCGCCGCTGCCGGGCCGCTGGGTGCTGCGCGGCACCGACCTGCGCGTCAGCGCCGGCGATGCCGACCGCTGGGAGAGCCGCTTCGTCACGCTGGCGTTCGACGTGCGCGCGGCCGAGGCCGCCGCCACGAACGATCAGCGCGTCGATCAGAACGGCAGCAGCTTGAAATCGAACACGCGCTCGGCGAGCCAGACGCCGGCCACGCCGGCGATCGCCAGCGAGCCGCCGGCCAACGTGGTGCGGCGGTAGAACGCGGTGCGCCGCAGGCTGTAGGCCAGCGGCAGGAACAGCGCCACGATCGCCAGCTGGCCGAGCTCGACGCCGACGTTGAAGCCCACCAGCGCCAGCACCAGCGCATCGCGCGGCAGGCCCAGCTCGGCCAGCACGCTGGCGAAGCCGAAGCCGTGGATCAGGCCGAAGCCGAACGCGACGATCCAGCGCCGGCCCTGCACCAGCGGCTTCAGGTTGTTCAGCGCGGCCACCACCACCGAGGCGGCGATCGCCGACTCGACCAGCCGCGACGGCAGCGCAACGATGCCCAGCGCCGCCAGCGACAGCGTGATCGAGTGGGCTACCGTGAACGAGGTGACGATGCGCAGCACGTCCCAGAACGCCTCGCGGAAGGTCTGCACCGGCTGCCAGCGCGCAGCGCGCCACGCCAGCACCGCCGGCAGCAGCAGCGACAGCAGGAACAGGATGTGGTCGAAGCCGATCCAGATGTGCCACACGCCCTCGCGCAGGTAGTCGGCGAACTGCGCCCAGCGGCCGACCTCGCCGAGCATGAATCGCTGCGGACCCGCCTTCGCATCGAGCACCGCCGCACGCGCCTGGCCGTGCGCGCGCAGGTTCAGCAGGCCACGGTGCTGCGGGTCGAGGTCGGCGAACAGCGTGTAGCCGATCTCGAGGCTGGCCGGCGCGGCGCCGCAGTCGATCGCCAGCGGCAGCACGGTGTAGGTGCCGTCGGTGTGGTCGTCGAGCAGCTGCTCGCCGACGCCGATCGTGCAGGCCCGCTCGTCGCCGCGCAGCGCCAGGCGCGCTGCCGCATAGGCCGCGATCTCGGCGTGCTTGCTGCGCACCTCGCGCCAGCGGATCGCGCCGTCGCCGTCGGCGTCGAGGCCGATCGCGAAATCGAGGTCGCGCAGCGCGATGTCCCAGCGGCCGCTGAGCGTGCCGCCGGCGAGCATGATCGACAGGTAGCTGTCGGACGGCTTGTGCGCGAGTGCCGGCGGTGCGGCGAACCACACCAGCGTCGCCACAGCCAACGCGCAAGCCCGCGACACACCGCGCAGCCAGCGCATCACGGCAACGCCCTCAGCTGCGCCGCCAGCGCGTGCAGCAGCGGGCTCTCGACGCCGGAGCGCGCCATCCACTGCAGCACCGGCTCGGCGGCGGCGCGCTGGCGCACGGCGAGTGCGGCTTCGAGCAGGATGCGCGCATCGGCCAGCTCGCGCTGCTGCGCGTAGTTGGCCTGCGCCAGCGCGAGCGCGCGCGCGGCGTCGTGGCCGATCGCCAGCACGAAGCGCGACTCCTCCTTGCGGTGCGTGGTGTCGCCACGGGCACGCGCGGCGTCGAAGCGCGCCGCCAGCTCGCGTGCCCACGCATCGCGGCGCCGGTCGTTCACCGCCTGCGCAGCGATCGCCAGCCGCAGCAGCAGCACGTCGGCGCGCGCGTGGTCCTGCAGCAGCGGCAGCACCTCGGGCGCGCGGCCCTGGTCGAGCAGGAAGTCGGCGTACGCCGCGAGCAGGTAGACATCGGGCCGCTGCAGCGCCAGCGCCTCGCGATAGGCGCGCTCGGCGTTGGCGGCGCGCTCGGCCGCCGGCAGGTCGGCGCGGCGCTCTTCGGCCTCGGCCAGCCGCGTCAGCGCCCACAGGCGCAGCGCCGGGTCGGCGTTGACATCGACCTGCAGTGCCGCGCGCAACGCGGTCGCCGCGGCGCCGGCGCGGCCGCTCAGCGCATCGATCTGCGCCCGGCACGCGGCGCCAGCCAGTGCGCTCACCCGCTCGGCCAGCTGCTCGCATGCCGCGGTGGCAGCAGGCATCTCGGTGCGCACCAGGTGGATCGCGGTCTTCCACGACCACGCCTGCGCGTTGTCGGGGTCGGCCGCCAGCGTGGCATCGAGATCGGCCAGCGCAGCATCGAAGCGGTGGTCGTACTGCAGCACAATCGCGCGCAACACGCGGATCGGCGGCGGGACGTCGCTCGCCGCCCACCACGCCTGCAGCGCGGCCTGCGCATAGCCCACGTAGCGCGGGTCGCCCGCGGCGCCGGCCTGGTCGATGTAGGCCGCCGCGAGCCGCGCCGCGGCCGTCGCGTCGGCCGGGTTGCGCCGCCATTGGGCACGCAGTTGCGCCAGCTCGCGCGCCGCGCGGTCATCGGCGCGCAGCGGCAGGTGCTCGACGATCTGGTCGTCGGCTGCCGGCCGGTAGGGTTCGGCCCAGACGGCGGCGGCACAAGCCGCAATGATACAAACGGTGGCCGATCGAAACATTCGGACAAGATTGACGTGCATGCGCCGCGGCACGGTCCTGGCAGCCGGCCGCAGCCGGCCGCAGCCGGATGCGCAGGGTGGATGCCGGTCGAATCCTAGGGCCTGTTCACAGGCCCCAGCTACGCCGCACGACCGGCCGCGGATTCACCGTTTCGGGGCGCGCGTCGTGCCGCGGCCACGCGAAGGCAGCTCCGGCCGCACGGCCTGTGTCAACCGGACCGGGGCTCCGCGCGTAAACTGCGCAGGTCCTTCGGCAGGGCCGCATCGCGCGGCCCTTTGCGCGACCGGACCCTGAAAAACCCCAACCCAACGAAAGTGACCCCATGAACAAGCTGATCACCTCCTTGACCCTGGCCGTGGCCGCTGCGCTGGCTGCGCCCGCGATGGCCGCCTCGCACGCCGGTGGCGCCCCGATGAAGGCCAGCGCACCGGCCGCCAGCGCCAGCGCCCCGGCCAAGAAGGCCAAGGCCGAGAAGAAGGCCAAGAAGGAGAAGGCCGCCGCCAAGAAGGAAGAAGGCGCCAAGAAGTAAGACGGCCTCCAGGCTGGCCGCCGCGCCCGGCGATCGGGCCGCGCGGCCACTCGCACAAGGGCAGGTCAACCCTGCCCTTGCTGCTTTCAGGGCCCGGCGTGCGTGCGGCCAGCGTCGGCGTCGCCGAGCCGGGCGCGCACCAGAGCGATGTGGCCGCGCAGCGCGTACAGCTCGTCGGCGTACGACAGCGGCACGACGATCTGGCCCACGCGCTGCTCGATCGCGTCGAGCTCGCCGCGCAACTCGGCCGCCGGCCGCCGGCCGATCGCCTGCTCCAGCGTGCGCAACTGGCCGTACCAGCGGAACACGCGCGAGCGGATGCGGAACTGGTACAGCGGCGGCACCACGCGCGACAGCGGGATCAGCACCGCGACGATCGAGATCAGCACCACCCACATGCGATCGACCAGGTTGGCCAGCCAGAACGGCAGGTAGCGCTGCAGCCACGGCGGCCCGTCGCGCAGGATGCGCTGTGCCTCGGGCGCGAGCGCGAACTCGCTGTTGCGCGTGTTCGGAAAATCACCCTTGCGCTGGAACCAGCCCGGTTCGCCGTGCACCTGCACCGCGGCCTGCGTCAGCAACTGCAGCAGCGCCGGGTGCGTGCGCTCGCGCGCCAGCAGCATCGCGGTGGGTGCCACCAGGTGCACGTCGTGCGGCGGCTGGTCGCTGGCGAGATCGACGATGCCGCGCGGCAGCGTCACCGGGCTCAGGAACGCGAAGCGCCGCGCGTAGGCCTCGGCCTGCGCGAAGTCGAACAGCCGCACGCCCGGCGTGCGCAGCAGCATCTGCACGAACAGCGACTCGGGCGCCGCCGCGAGCACCATCGCATCGCTGCGGCCGTCGAGAAACGCCACCGTCGCCGGCGTCTGGTCTTCGTGCAGCAGCGTCAGCGTCGAAACATCGAGCGCGTTGGCTTCGAGCAGCCGCTGCACCAGCATCGGCACGCCGCTGCCCGCGGTGCCGACGTTGACGCGCCAGCCCGGCAGCTGCGACAGCCGATCGAGCACCGGCGCCTTGTCCAGCAAATGCGGCTTCGCCGCGTTGCCCGAGCCCCCGCGGGGGGCAGGCCGGGCGGCGCTGGGGGCGCCCAGCAGGCGCTGCGCGGAATCCTCGCGATAGAACAGCCACACCGGCACGTAGAACAGGCTGCCGAGCGAGACCACATCGGCGCCTGCGTGGTCGTCGCCGGCGGCCTGCGTCAGCTCGGTGCCGCCTTGCACGAAGGCCACATCGACACCGGAGGCCGGGTCGCGCAGCAGCGCCAGGTTCTCGGCCGCGCCCTGCGTCGTGCGCAGCTCGACACGGATGCCTTCGCGCGCCAGCAGCTTCGCGTAGCGTGCACCGAACTCGGCGTAATCGCTGCGTTCGGGGCCGGTGGCCAGCACCATGCGCTTCGGCGGCGTCGGGTCGAGCAGCCAGTAGGCGCCCGCCAGCAGCGCCAGCGTCAGCAGCACGAACGGGCCGGCGGTGGCGAACAGGTCGCGCAGCGACAGCAAGGTGTGGCGGAGCATGCGTGTCATCGTGCGCACGATAACCGCTGCCGCGCGCGCCGCATCCGGTTGCCGCGCGGCCGCGTAACAGCGGCCGTGACGCATTCGATCACCAACCTCTCGCAACCGGAGACCCCGATGACCACCACCACTCCCCGCCGCTTCTTCCTCGCCCGCTCGAGCCGGCTCACGTTGTCGGCCGCCGCCGTCGCCGCGCTCGGCGGCACAACGATTCGCGCCGTTGCACAGTCGGCCGACGCAGGCCAGGACGTGAGCATCCTCAACGTCGCGCTCGGCCTCGAGCACGAGGCGATCAACGCCTACCAGCTCGGCGCCGCCAGCGGCCTGCTGCAGAAACCCGTGCTCGACGTGGCGGTGCTGTTCCAGTCGCACCACAAGGCGCACCGCGACGCGCTGGCGTCCACGATCGAGAAGATGGGCGGCAAGCCGGTGGCCGAGAAGAGCCTCGACGATTACGCGAAGGCGTTGAACGCCGCCACGCTGAAGAACCAGGCCGACGTGCTGACGCTGGCCGCCCGGCTCGAGCTCGGCGCGACCAACGCCTACCTCGGCGTGATCCCCGCGTTCAAGGACGGCCGGCTCGGCCAGGTGGCCGCCCGCCTCGCCGCCGACGAGACGATGCACTGGACCGCGCTGTCATCGGCGCTCGGCAAGGCGTTGCCGGGTGGCGCGCTGAGTTTCGGCGCCTGAGCGGGCGGGCCTTCGCGCGCGCAGCGGCGAAGGCCTGTGTGAAGGCAAGCTCAGCGCGCAGGCCTGCCTGCTATCCTGCGCCGCGATGCGGGCCGACACCATCAGTCGATTCGGCTGCTTCGAGCTGCAACGGCGGCGCCGACGACAACTTCAGCTTGCGCTGCCGGTTGGGCAGGAGCGGCGTCATCACGTGGCGCCGCTTCGACGACCGGCGGCGCGGCATGTCGTCGAGTCGAGGGCCCGGTCGTGACCCCGGCGCTGCCGCGCCTGAGGCTCGCGGCGTTGATGGCGTGCCTGGCCGGCGCGACCGAACTCGCGATGGGCCAGGACGCCGACCAGGCGCTGCACGGCTGCGCGGTCGCGATGCGGCTGGCGCCGGCCGCGGGCTTGTCGGGCAGCGAGCTGCGCAACGTCTATTACCAGTCGCTGCTCAGGTTCATCGGCTGCAACGCCGACACCGGCGTCATGGCCACGATCGCCGGCGACGTGCTCGAACTGCGCCGCGCGATCGCGCCGCTCGATGCCGCGCAGCTGCCGAAGGTGTTGGCCACGCTGGTGCAGCGCATCCGTGCCGGCCATGCCGCAGACGGCTGGGGCCGGACCGTGGCCGCCGCGCTGCGTGGTCTGGCGCGCGCCGGCGAGTTCGGCGCCGAGATCTTCCCGGGCCACTGCGAGGTGGCGCAGCGTCTGGGTCGGCGCCTGGGTTTCGACGAACGCTTCGTCGCCGGGCTCGGGCAGCTCTATGCGCGATGGGACGGCAAGGGCGTGCCCGCGCTGCAAGGCGAGGCCATCGTGCCGGCGGTGCGCATCGTCACGCTGGCGCAGGAGCTCGTGCTGCACTCGCGCCATGGCGGCTGGCGGGCGGCCGCCGCGATGGCGCGCGAGCGCAGCGGCACGCAGTTCGAGCCGCGCCTGGTCGCGCTCGCGCTGGAGCGCGGCCCTGCGCTGCTGCAGGACCTGCCGGCACGCTGGGACGAATTGCTCGCTGCCGAACCGGCGCCGCACGATGTGCTCGACGGCCGCGCGCTCGACGACGCGTTTGTCGTGCTCGCCGACTACGCCGACATCCAGTCGGGCTGGTGGCTCGGCCATTCGCGCCGTGTCGCCGATCTCACGGTCGACGCCGCGCGCCAGCTCGGCTGGCCGGAGCCCGCGCAGCGGCTGCTGCGCGCGGCCGCGCTGGTGCACGACATCGGCCGCGTCGGCATCTCCACGCACCTGTGGGAGCGGCCGGGACCGCTGTCGCAAGGCGAGTGGGACCTGGTGCGACTGCACAGCAGCTACACCGGCCAGATCCTGCGCCGCGCGGCGGCCCTCGCACCACTGGCCGACCTCGCCGCAGCAGCGCACGAGCGGCTCGACGGCAGCGGCTATGCGCGCGCACTCGCCGCCACGGCGCTGCCGATGCAGGCGCGGCTGCTCGCCGCTGCCGATGCGATCGCGGCACTCGGCGAGGCACGGCCGCATCGCCCGGCCCACGAGCTGGCAGGCATCGAGCGCATCATCGCCGACGAGGTTGCCGCCGGGCGGCTCGACCGCGACGCTTGCACGGCGGCGCTGCAGGTGCTGGGCGCGCGCCTCGCGGTCGCGCCGCCGCAGGCTGTACCGCCGCCGGCCGGGCTCAGCGAGCGCGAGTGCGAGGTGCTGAACGAACTCGCACTCGGTCGCACGAACAAGGAGATCGCGCGACACCTGGGCATCTCGCCGAAGACGGTGGGCCATCAGGTGCAGTCGATCTATCGCAAAGCCGGCGTGCACACGCGCGCCGGTGCGACGCTGTTCGCGATCGAGCAGGGTCTGCTCGCCAAGCCGGGTGCGAGCACGCGCCGATAGGCGCCGATACAGAGACCCCGCGGTGGCGCAATCGCCGCCACTCCCCCGAGGGATCGGGAAGGCCGGCACAACCGGATCGTCTCGAGCGTGATGGGGCCGATAGGGCATTCGCCCGATGCCCGGCACCGACCCGGTTCCTAGAGTGAATGCAAGGAAGCCAGCAAGCGCCGCCCAAATGGCGCCGCGGCTTCCGATGCGAACACCCGAGGAAACCGCGATGGACATCGCCCCTTGCACACGCCGCCGGGCGCTGCGCTGGCTCGGAGCCGCCGGCAGCGCCGCCGCGACCCCGGCCTTGCTCGCGCAGCCGCGCTCCGACCGAGCGGCCGCGCCCCCAACCACCTTGCCGCGCCCCGCGGCCACCCAGGAGACCCGCATGACCACGACACCGATCTGGAAACTGCCCGCACTCGAACTGGCGCGCCACATTGCCACCAAGGAGGTGAGCTGCATCGAGGTCATCGAGGCGCACCTGTTGCGCATCGAGGCGACGAACCCGGCGCTGAACGCCATCGTGCACGTGCTGCGCGACGAAGCGCGCGCCGCGGCGCGCGCCGCCGATGCGAAGGTCGCCTCGGGCCAGCCGCTCGGCCCGCTGCACGGCGTGCCCTTCACCGTGAAGGTCAACATCGACATGGCCGGCCAGCCCACGACCTGGGGCGTGGTGCCGCTGGCGCACGCGGTGGTGCCGATCGACGCACCGGTGGTCGAGCGCATGCGCGCCGCCGGTGCGATCGCGATCGGCCGCACCAACATGCCCGACATGGCGCTGCGCTGGCACACCGACAGCAGCCTGCACGGCCTCACGCGCAACCCGTGGAACCCGGCGCGCAGCTGCGGCGGATCGAGCGGCGGCGAGGCGGTCGCGCTGGCCACCGGCATGAGCGCGATCGGGCTCGGCAACGACCTCGGCGGTTCGCTGCGCAACCCGGCCAACGCCTGCGGCATCGCGTCGATCCGTCCTTCGTTCGGCCGCGTGCCCGACGCCGGGCTCATGCCGGCCGAGGACCGGCTGCTCGCGGTGCAGTTGATGAACGTGCAAGGCCCGATGGCGCGCCGTATCGCCGACGTGCGTGCGGCGCTGAAGCTGCTGTCGGGCGCGCATCCGCGCGACCCCTGGTCGATCGATGCGCCGCCGCCGGCCGCGCGTCGCGGTCGCGTCGCCGTGCTCGCCAACCCGCCCGGCGGGCGCACCGATCCGGCCGTCGCCGCCGTCGTGCGCCGCAGCGCCGACGCGCTGGCCGCCGCCGGCTACGAGATCGTCGACACCGTGCCGCCGCGTTACGAGGAGGCGATCGGCGCCTGGGCTCGCTTCCTGATCGGCGACTTCGGCGTCGTGATGCCCAAGCTGATGCCGCTGCTGGGCGACGACGCGCGCCGCTTCCTCGGCGTGGCCAGCGAGGCGGTGCCGGGATTCGCGAGCCCGACGGCGCTGTCGGAGCTGATGCTGCAACGCGACGGCATCGCCCGCGCATGGGCGCAGTACCTGGCCGACACGCCGCTCATGCTGTCGCCGACGATGACCCAGCTGCCGTTCGAAGTCGGCTTCGACATCGCGTCGCCGCAGGGTTCGGCGGCAGCGCTCGAGATGGTTCGCCCGGGACTGCCGGCCAACCTGCTGGGCCTGCCGTCGGCCTGCGTGCCCGCGGGCCGCGACGCCGCCACCGGCCTGCCGATCGGCGTGCTGCTGACCGGCGCGCGCGGCAGCGACGAGGCCTGCCTCGACGCGGCCGAGGTGATCGAGCGGCAGGCTGCGATCGTGACGCCGGTCGAGCCGGCGCGGTCGGCCTGAGCGGGGTACGGGCGGCGGCACGACGACTCGTGCCGTTGACCGCTCGGGCGAACGTCCAGGTTCACCGGCGGGCGGAAGCGGGCGCGGCCCCGCTGTAGCCCGTCCGGTGCAACGAAGGGTTGGGCGTGGCGGCCTGGCCGCTGCGACTACGCAGAAACATCGACGTACTCAACCTGGCTGGACGGAGAAGGGATGGCCAAACCATCCTCACGCATGCCTTCGACATGAAATGCGATGGCCTCGCGGACCTGAGTTTCAACCTCGGCGACCGTGGCACCGGTGGCGACGCAGCCCGGTAGATCGGGCACGTAGGCAGAGTAGTTGCCTTCAGCTCTCTCGATCACGATTGCGTACCGCATGCGACCTCGCTACTTCAGATTCGCCTACTTGAAAGTGCTGTTAACTTCCTCGCGGCCAGCATAGCAGGCTGCGGCAACGGGCTCGGCCGCGGGCCGGTGGCCCACTACGCCCAACACTGCATCGACCGGACGCATCGGCGTACACGGCCAAGTCGTAGGCAATGACCACGCTGCCCGGCAGACACCGACGACGATGAAAGCCAACGAACGCGACAACCTCTTGCGCCAGCTCGCGGCCCGCTTCCAGAACCACCTACAGCGGCACCGCGACCTGGCCTGGCCCGACGTGCAGCAGCGGCTGCCGGCCCAGTCCGACGCGCTGAAGTCGCTGCTTGCGATGGAGGCGGGCGGCGGCGAGCCCGACGTGATCGGCCGCGACGCGGCGAGCGACGTGATCCTGTTCTGGGACTGCTGCGCCGAGAGTCCGCGCGAACGCCGCAGCCTGTGCTACGACCGCGCCGCGCTCGACTCGCGCAAGGAGAACAAGCCGAAAGGCAGCGCGGTGGACGCGGCGGCGGCGATCGGGGCCGCGCTGCTCACCGAGGAGCAGTATCGGCACCTGCAGACGCTGGGCGAGTTCGACACCAAGACTTCCAGCCGGATCAGCACGCCCGCCGACGTTCGCAAGCTCGGCGGCGCGCTGTTTGGCGACCGGCGCTTCGGCCGCGTGTTCGTCTACCACAACGGCGCCGAGTCGTACTACGCGGCGCGCGGGTTCCGGGTGCTGCTGCGCGTCTGAGCGCGACAGGCTCCGAGACGGTCCGCGCCGCAGCAAAGCCGCATCGGTCGGCTTGCGGCTCGCTATCATCGCGCCCCGCCCCTTCGTCGACGCCAGCCCGATGAGCCTGCACCGCATCCTGCACCGCATCCTGTACCTGACGACGCTGTCGAGCGCACTGCTGGCCAGCGCCGCACACGGCAACGGTGCCACGCTGCGCATCGCCAGCGCGTTCGATCCGCAGACGATGGATCCGCACGCGCTGGCGCTGCTGTACCACTCGCGCGTGGCGTTCCAGCTCTACGAGAGCCTGGTCAGCCGCGACGCGCAGTTCAAGCTCGAGCCGGCGCTGGCCGAATCGTGGCAGATGGTCGGCCCGACCAGCTGGCGCTTCAGGCTGCGCCGCGACGTGAAGTTCCACGACGGCTCGCGCTTCACTGCCGACGACGCGGTGTTCTCGATCGAGCGCGCGCTGGGGCCGACCTCGCAGCGCGCGTTCACGCTGCGCGGGCTGGCGAGCGTGAAGAAGGTCGACGAGCACACGATCGACTTCGTGCTCGGCGCGCCCGACGCGGTGTGGCCCGAGAAGCTGCAGTTCGTCGCGATGATGAGCAAGGCCTGGTGCCTGCAGCACGGCGCCGAGAAGGCGCAGGACTTCAACGGCAAGCAGGAGATGTTCACCGTGCGCAACGCGATGGGCACCGGACCGCACAGGCTCGAGCGCTACGAGCCCGACGTGCGCACCGTGCTGGTCCGCCACGACGCCTGGTGGGGCCGCAGCGATCCGCGCAACGGCAACGTCGAGCGCGTGAGCTTCACCAGCATCCGCGCCGACGCGACGCGGCTGGCCGCGCTGACCTCCGGCGAGGTCGACCTCGTGCTCGACCCGCCGTTCCAGGACGTCGAGCGCCTGAAGCGCGACCCGCGGCTGACCGTGTCCACCACCGGCGACCTCGGCACGCAGTACTTCACGTTCGACCAGTCGCGCGACGAGCTGCTGTACGGCGACGTCAAGGACAAGAACCCGTTCAAGGACCTGCGCGCGCGCCAGGCCGTGGCGCATGCGCTGAACGTCGACCTGATCGTGCAGAAGGTGCTGCGCGGCCAGGGCACGCCGACCGGCAGCTTCATCTCGCCGCTGGTCGACGGCTACGACAAGAGCCTCGACGTGCGGCTGCCGTACGACCCGGCGCGAGCGCGCGCGCTGCTGCAGCAGGCGGGCTATGCCGGCGGCTTCGGCGTCACGCTCGATTGCGTCAACGTGGCGTACCGCGAGGCGGTGTGCCAGGCCGCCGCCGCGATGCTGACGCAGGTGGGCATCCGCGTGCAGGTGCGCAGCGCGCCGGCCAACGCGTTCTTTCCGCGCCTGAGCACCGGCAACGCCAGCTTCATCGAGTTCGGCTGGACGCCGCTGACCGACCCGTGGAGCACGCTCAACGGCCTGTTCCGCAGCTTCGATGCGAGCGGCCTCGGCACATTCAACGCCGGCCGCTACCACAACGCCAAGCTCGACGCGCTGATCGACGCGGTGCGCACCGAGCCCGACCTCACCCGCCGCCGCGCGCGCGTGGGCGTGGTGCTGCGCATGCTGCACGACGATCTGCCGTACGTGCCGCTGTACCGCCGCAAGCTGAACTGGGCGATGAGCCGAAACGTGTCGGTCGCGATGTGGCCGAACGATCAGATCGAGCTGCGCTGGGTGAAGGTGCGGTAAACGGCGAGCGGGCAGTCGCTCGCGAACCTGCACGAAGCCTGAGGTCAGTCACCAGCCGTGACCAGCACCACCAGGCCCCACGCGAACAGCAGCACCAGCGCCAGCCACACCACGACGACGATCGCCGCGCCCCACAGCAGCCGAGGCAGCTGTTCTCGGCTGACCTCGGCCTCGGCCAGCCGCGCCTGCCACAGGGGCTTGGGCGTCAGCCGCACCGCCAGCGCGATGCCCAGCGGCAGCAGGATCACGTCGTCGAGCAGGCCGAGCACCGGGATGAAATCGGGGATCAGGTCGATCGGGCTCAGCGCATAGGCCAGCACCGCGATCGCCACCAGCTTGGCCGGCCACGGCGTCTGCGGGTGCTTGAACAGCTTCCACAGCGCCAGCAGGTGGGTGGCCAGGCGCGCGGCATTGGCGCGGCGCAGCAGCTTGCCCAGGCGGCTCATCGCGCGCTCCCGCGCGTTCGCGCTCGCCTGCGTGCCGGTGCGGCGCCCGCGGTGCTGGCCGAAGCGGCTGCCGTTTCGGCGGCTGACATGGTGGTCGACGCGGCACTCGCTTCGGCAACTGATGCGCCGGCCTGCGCATCGATCTCGGCATTGGCCTCGTCGAGGATGCGGCGCAACCGGTCGGCCAGCTTCTCGGTGCTCAGCTCCTCACGGAAGCGCTCGACCATCAGCGCGAGCGCGAACGGGCCCGGCGCGCGCAGCGTCACCGCCTCGACGCGCCGGCTGCGCATGCGCGAGAGGCTCTCGCGCAGGCGGCGCAGGTCGAGCTCCTGCGCCAGCACCTCGGCGTCGGCCTGGCCGAGCAGCTTGTTGGCCGGGTCGTACTTGCGAAACACCTCATAGAACAGGCTCGACGTGGCCTGCAGCTGCTTCGTGCTCTTCGGCGCGCCGGGGTAGCCGGTGAACACCAGCCCGGCCACGCGCGCGATCTCGCGGAAGCGCCGCTGCGCCAGCTCGCTGCTGTTCAGGCTGGCCAGCACGTCGTGCAGCAGATCGGCGTCGTCGAACGCGCGGCCGTCGAGCAGCGGCTGCGCGTCGAGCGGCTGCGCGGCCAGCAGCTCGAAGCCGTAGTCGTTGACGCTCATGCTGAAGGTGTTGGGCTGCGTGCGCGCCAGCCGCCACGCCAGCAGGCTGGCCAGCCCCAGGTGCACGTAGCGCCCGGCGAACGGGTAGATGAACACATGGTGGCCCTCGCGCGAGCGGTGCTGCTCGACCAGCAGCGTGGCCGGCGTCGGCAAGCGCGACAGCCGCGACTGCGCGTCGAGCATCGGCTGCGCGGCCAGCAATTCGGGCTCGAAGAAGTCGCCCTGCCGCGCCGATTGCAGCGCCTCGAGCGTGGCATCGGCCAGCTCGCTCGACAGCGGCATCTTGCCGCCGGCCCAGGCCGGCACGATGCCGCTCTTGCGCGTGGCCCGGCGCACGTAGGCGGCCATGTCATGCGTGCGCACGTACTCGAGCACGCGGCCGGCGAACACGAAGTGGTCGCCCTTGTTGAGCCGTGCGATGAAGCCCTCTTCGATCTGCCCGATCGTGCCGCCCGTGAGCCACTTCACCCGCATCGACGCCTCGCTGACGATCGTGCCCACCTGCAGCCGGTGGCGCAGCGCGATGCCGCGGTCGGGCACACGGTAGGTGCCGTCGTCGCCGCGCACCACGCGGTGGTACTCGGGGTAGGCCTTCAGGCTGGCGCCGCCGCGGGTGACGAAGTCGAGCGCCCACTGGAACTCCTCGCGCGTCAGCGCGCGGTAGCTGTGCGCGCCGCGTACCTCGTCGAACAGCGCATCGGCCTCGAAGCCGCCACCGAGCGCGATGCTGACCAGGTGTTGCACCAGCACGTCGAGCGGCTTGTCGGGCGCGAAGCGCTGCTCGATGCGCCCGGCCAGCGCTGCGCGGCGCGCCGCCACCGCCTCGATCAGCTCGAGCGTGTTGGTCGGCACCAGCGTGATGCGGCTGGCGCGGCCGGGCTGGTGGCCCGAGCGCCCGGCGCGCTGCAGCAGCCGCGCCACGCCCTTGGCCGAACCGATCTGCAGCACGCGCTCGACCGGCAGGAAGTCCACGCCGAGGTCGAGCGACGAGGTGGCCACCACCGCCAACAACCGGCCGGCCTTCAGGCGCTGCTCGACCCACTCGCGCACCGAGCGGTCGAGCGAGCCGTGGTGCAGCGCGATCCGGCCGGCCCACTCGGGGCGCGCGCGCAGCAGCATCTGGTACCAGATCTCGGCCTGCGAGCGCACGTTGGTGAACACCAGCGTGGTCGTGCTGCGCTCGATCTCGCGCACCACCGGCTGCTCCATCTGCGCGCCGAGGTGGCCGCCCCACGAGAAGCGGCCGGGCTCGTGCGGCAGCAGCGTGTCGACGACCAGCGGCTTGTCGACCCGGCCGCGCACCAGCGTGCCGTGCTCGTGCGACAGCAGCGTGCGCATCGCCTCGTCGAGGTTGCCGAGCGTGGCCGACAGCCCCCACACCACGAGGGCCGGGTTCCAGCGCCGCAGCCGCGCCAGCGCGAGCTGCACCTGCACGCCGCGCTTGTTGCCCAGCATCTCGTGCCATTCGTCGACGATCACCGTGCGCACGCCGCGCAGCCGCTCGCGCGCATCGGCGCGCGTGAGCAGCAGCGTGAACGACTCCGGCGTCGTCACCAGCGCCGCGGGCAGCTTGCGATCCTGGCGTGCGCGCTCGGCCGACGGCGTGTCGCCGGTGCGCAGGCCCACCGTCCAGCGCGGCGCCAGCTCCGCCAGCGGCAGCTCGAGCGCGCGCCGCGTGTCGGCCGCCAGCGCGCGCATCGGCGTCAGCCACAGCACCTGCAGGCCGTGGGCCGCCTGGCCCGCTGCCGGGCCAGCACCCGCACCCGCAGTCGCACCCGCACGCGCCAGCGCGCCCATCCACACCGCATAGGTCTTGCCGCTGCCGGTGGTGGCGTGCAGCAGGCCGCTCGCGCCGGCCGCCATCGCCGCCCACACTTCGCGCTGGAACGCGAATGGCTGCCAGCCGCGGTGGGCGAACCAGGTATCCGCATCGGCGGCCGGAGCAAACATCGCGCGATCATTCCACGTTGGGCGTCACGCGCAGTGCTTGCCAGATGTTAGCGTGTGTGCTAACCTTCGCCCGTGGCATTCGAAATCGAGTACTTCCACGAGCGCGTGCTCTCCGAGATCCAATCGTGGCCAGTAGACGTTCTGGCCGACTACGCGCGCCTGGTCGAACTGCTCGCTGAGCACGGCCCGGACCTACGGCTTCCGCACTCCCGCGCGCTTGGTGAAGGGCTGTTTGAGCTGCGACCCCGTGGCCGCTCAGGTATCGCCCGCGCGTTCTACTGCTTCGTCATCGCGCGTCGCATTGTCCTCGTGCACGCGTTCATCAAGAAGTCGCAGCAAACACCGGACAAGGAGCTGAAACTGGCGCGCAAGCGCGCCAAGGAGTTGAGCAATGGCTAGCCTCAAATACACCCCAGTCAAGCACGATCACCAGGCCTTTCTTGCCAAGGCTCGAGCCCGCAAGGGATTCACCGAGGCATACGACGGGCTGGAGCTCGAGTACCGCGTTGCAGATCAGCTGCTCAAGGCAAGGGCCAGGGCAGGGCTAACCCAGGATGCCGTCGCGGAACGTATGGGCACTACCAAGAGCGCCATCTCTCGGCTGGAGGCCTCTGGCAAGCACACGCCTTCGCTGGCCACGCTGCAGCGCTACGCAAAGGCTGTTGGCTGTGATCTTCAGGTAAAGCTCGTACCGCAGAAGTGACGCCCAACCCCGCATTGCACCCGACGAGCTACGGCTGGCTTCGCCAGCCTCCGCCCGCGGGCGCATCGTCGCCCCCTGCCTCAGCGCTCACGCTCACGCGCTGACGATCCAGCCTTCGAGCGGATCGACCTGCGCCGGCAGCCCGAACCGCGGCCGGCCGAGCGCCCACGCGGCCTGCAGCAGGCACAGCACCGCGTCGAGCGCATCGCCCGAGCCGTCGTCGAGCAGCCGCTCGCGCTGGCCCGGTTGCAGCCGCAGGCGCAGGCCGAGGCGCGTGCGGCCGTCGGCGAGCGCATCGACGATCGCGATGCGCGCCAGCAGCCGCGCATCGTCGCCGTGCCGGCGCGGGTCGTCGCCCTTGTACGACCGCGCGCCCACCAGTTCGCGCGCCAGCAGCCTCGGGTAGGCCTCGAGCGCGACGCGGTGCGCGTCGGCACGGTGGCCGTGCGCCGGCAGCGAAGCGCCGGCGGCGATCAACAACGGCACGCCGGCGTGCAGCATGTAGGCCACCGGCGGGTTGACCCATTTCATCGACGGGCTCGAGCCCGCGGGCCGGTCGCAGGCGCGGTGCGCGAACTTCGCGCCCGCCGGGCGCGCGGCGCAGAAGGCCGCGAAGGTGTCGCGGATCTGCGCGCGCGACAGTGATGCGTAGTGCTGCATGCAGGCGCGCCAATCGGTGGGCCAGCGCAGGTGCTCGACCAGCTCGCGCGGCAGGCCGAACGGCAGGTCGAAGCCACCGATCCAGCCGGGCGTCCGCGCCAGCCAGGCGCCGAAGTCTTCCAACTGCTCGAAGCGGTCGAGCGCGGCCAGCGTGACCGCGGCGCCGGTGGTGCCGCCACGTGCCAGCACGATCGGCTTGCGCCGCGTCGGCCGGCTGGTGAAATCGACGCCGATCAGCAGCGGCTCGGGCATGCCGGGCCCCGGGTGCCGCGCAGGCCGCGCGCCTTCACGGCGGCGACAACGCGATGCGGCCGTCGGCGCCGACCGTCCAGAACGGGTTGTGCGCCACCTCCCACCGGTGGCCATCGGGGTCGGCGAAGTAGCCCGAGTAGCCGCCCCACTGCGCCTTCTGCGGCGGCTTGACGATCGTGGCGCCCTGGCGCTGCAAGTGCGCGAACAACGCGTCGACCTCGTGCTCGCTGCGCAGGTTGTGCGCCAGCGCGAAGCCCTCGTAGCCGCCGCCGCGCGCCGGCTCGGCCAGGCCCATGTCGTGCGCGAGGTCGGCATGCGGGTACAGCGCGAACACCAGGCCGCCCAAGTCGAAGAACGCGACGCCCGGTGGATGCGCGGCCACCTTCCAGCCGAGCACGCTTTCGTAGAACGCCACCGCGCGCGCGAGGTCGGCGACGCCGAGCGTGATCAGGCTCACTCTGGGTTCCATGGCTTGCGACCTTTCCACGTGTGCGGTTCTTGAAGGTGGCGGACGTCAACCGGCGATCTTCGCGCCACGCTCGCTCAGCAGCGCGCGCAGCACCGAGCGGTGGCAATGCGCCTCCTGCTCGCAGTAGCAGCCGATCGCGAAGTTGGCATGCTGCGACAACGCGGCCAGTACGTCGAGGCTGCGTGCTGCGTCGGGCGCGGCCATCTCGTGGCGAAAGTGCCGCGCAAACGCTGCCCACTGCGCCGGCGTCTTCGCGGCCTGCGCCAGCTTCATCGTTGCCGGCGTCGGCGACAGGTTGGGATACCAGACGTCGTACCAGTCCTGCTTCGCGAACTGCGCCTTCGGCACGCCGCGCGGCGGCCGCCGCACGGTGCCGATGCGCAGGCCCTCGTCGGCCGCGCGAGCGGTGCCGAGGCGAACGATGCGGATCGTCATGCGCGTTCTCCTTCCAATCTGTGACGGCGGGCCGGCGGTGGCGGCTCGGCGGTGCGCACCCGCTTCAGCGTGCCGGCGGGTTGCGCCCCAGCACCGCGGCGCCGGCGAAGCGCGCGCGCGCGCCGAGCCGCTCTTCGATGCGCAGTGCCTCGTTCCACTTGGCCATGCGCTCGCCGCGCGCGAACGAGCCGACCTTGAGCTGCCCCACGCCCCAGCCGATGGCCAGGTGCACGATCGTGGTGTCTTCGCTCTCGCCGGAGCGCGCCGAGACGATGCCGGCATAGCCGGCCTGGCGCGCGGCCTGCCAGCAGGCCTGCGTCTCGGTCAGCGTGCCGCGCTGGTTGGGCTTGAGCAGCACGGTGTTGGCCGCCCCCACCGTGGCGGCCTGGCGCAGCAGCGTGGCGCTCGATACCAGCAGGTCGTCGCCCACCACCTGCAGCTTGCGACCCACCGCGCGCGTGAAGTGCGCGAACGCCTCGGGGTCGTCCTCGGCCAGCGGGTCTTCGACGCTGACGATCGGGTACTTCTCCACCCAGCGCGCCAGCAGCTCGACCATGCCGTCGCTGTCGAGCTCGCGGCGCTCCAGCGCGAGCGTGTAGCGGCCGGCCTTGCCGAACTCGGAGGCGGCAACATCGAGCGCGATCGCCGCCTGCTCGCCCGGCACCAGGTGCGCACGCTCGATCGCCTGCACCAGCGATTCGATGGCCTGCTCGTTGCTGTTGAACACCGGCCACCAGCCACCTTCGTCGGCCACGCCGAAGGTGGCGCCGCGCGATTGCATCAGCAGCCCGGCCTGGCGGTAGACCTCGGCCGTCCACTCCATCGCCTGCGCGAAGCTGGTGGCGGCGGGGCACACGACCATGAAGTCCTGCACGTCGGTGCGGCGTCCGGCGTGCGCGCCGCCGCCGAAGACCTGCACCTGAGGCAGCGGCAGCAGCGTGGCCGCGGGGCCGCCGAGGTACTGGTACAGCGGCATGCCCTGCACCGCGGCGGCCGCGTGCGCCGCGGCCATCGACACCGCCAGCGTCGCGTTGGCGCCCAGCCGTGCCTTGTTCGGCGTGCCGTCGAGCTCGATCAGTCGCTCGTCGAGCGCGGCCTGGTCGTCGGCCGGCAGGCCCATCACCGCCTGCGCGATCTCGCCGTTGACCGCGGCGACGGCACCGTGCACGTCGAGCCCGCCCAGCCGCCCGCCGCCGTCGCGCCGCTCGAGCGCCTCGCGCGTGCCGCGGCTGGCGCCGGCGGGCACGATGGCGCGGCCCAGCGCGCCGCCGTGCGTGCGCACCTCGGCCTCCACCGTGGGGCGGCCGCGACTGTCCCAGACGCGGCGCGCATGCACGAAGCGGATTTCGCTCGCGTTGGCGCTGCGCAGGTTGGTCATCGTGTGGGCTCCTCGTGCGGCGGTGCAGCCGCCTCGCAGGCATCGTGCCACGCCGCCGCGATGTCGGCGAGGCGACGCGTTGGCCGCAGCAGCAGCGTGCCGGCCACGCGGCGCACCTGCGCGCGGCCGCGCTCATCGAGGTATTCGACCGGCGACTTGCCGTCGACGCGCGCCAGCATCAACGCCGGCAGTAGCGCCGCGGCACGGCCTTCGAGCGCCGCGGCCGGCTCCCACGACACCCCGGCGAAGTAGCCCTGCGCCAGCGCGCCAAACGCGCGCAGCAGCGCAGCGCGCTGCGCCGGCACCCACAGGCACTTCAACAGCAGGTGGTTCAGGCAGAACGCGAGGTCGAACGCCGGGTCGCCCCACCACGCGCACTCGGCGTCGAGCAACACGGGTTGCTGGCCCGCGCCGCTGCCCGCGGCAGCCGGCCCGACCAGGATGTTCTTTGGGCTGACGTCGCCGTGCACCAGCGACAGCTTGTGCGCCTGCGTCTGCGCCACCAGCGCGCGCAGCGCCGGCGCATGCTCGGGGTGGCGCGCCGCGGTGGCGAGCAGGTACGGCTCGAGCCGGATGTCGAAGAAGATCGCGTCGCTGTCGAACTGCGCCGCCAGTGCGGGCCGTGCCGCGGCGTGCGCATGGATACGCGCCAGCGTGGCGCCCACCGCCCGCGCGAAGGCCGCGTCGACATGGCCCTCACCGAGCTGCCGCTTCCACAGCGGGTGCTGCGCCGGCTCGAGGTAGCGCATCACCAGCACGCCCAGCGCCTCGTGCTGGCCCAGCAGCGGCGGCACGCTGCCCGGCGCGGCGGCCGCGGCCACCTGCATCCAGCGCGCCTCATACAGGTTGCGCGCGATCGGCGCGCGCCAGTCGGCGGTCACGCGCAGCTTGGGCAACGCCTGCTTTGCGCACAGCGTGCCGCGCGCGGTGGCGATGCGCCAGATGTCGGACGACACGCCACCGGCCAACGGCTCACCGCGCAGTGCGGTGGCTTCGTTCGCATCGACCAGGCCCAGGTCGCGCAGCGCCTGCACGAACGCCGGTGGCAGTGCAGCGGTCGGCTCGCTCATCGTGAATTCGATTGTGCGTGCGGCGCGCGCGTCATCGGGCCACCGCATCACCCGCACGCCAGCCCCCTGGGTGGCCGGCCTCCACCAGCTTCACCAGCGCATGCAACGCCTGGTTCACCGGCGTCGCGATGCCGTGCGCGGCGCCGCGGCGCAGCACGGTGCCGTTGAGGTGGTCGATCTCGCTGGGCTTGCCGCGCGCCATGTCCTGCGCGGTGGACGAGCGCTGCGCCGGCATCGCCGCCGCGAGCTGCGCCATCGTCTGCAGCGAGGCGTCGAGGTCGAGCGCCACGCCTTCGGCGCGCGCCACCGCCACCACCTCATGCACCACCGCGCGCTGCAGTTCGAGCACGCCGGGCACCGCGGCCAGCGCGCCGTACGGCAACTGCGCGAGCCCCGACACCGCGTTGTAGGCGCAGTTGACCATCAGCTTGCGCCACAGCTCGGCCATCACATCGGGCGACAGCGTGACCGGCACCTCGGCGGCGGCGAACAGCGCCACCAGTGCCTGCAGCCGCGCGGCAAAGCCCGCGCGCTGCGCGGCCGCGGCATCGAGCGGGCCGGTCAGCAGATCGCCGCGGCCGTGGTGCACCACGGCGCCGGGTTGCGGCATCTCGACCGCCACGTAGACCGCGGTGGGCAGCACCGGCTGGCGCAACTGCGCCGCCAGCAGCGGCGCGTTCTCGACGCCGTTTTGCAGGCTCATCACCCAGGCATCGGGCCGCAGCAGCGAGGCCAGCGGCGATGCCAGCGCCGCGGTGTCGGTCGACTTGACGCACAGCAGCACCAGATCGGCGTCGCGCACCGCGGTCAGCCCGGTGGTCGCGCCCAGCCGTACCGATTCGACGCGGCCGCCCTTGTGCAGCTGCAGGCCGTGGCGGCCGATCGCCTCGACGTGCGCCGCGCGGCCGATCAACGTCACGCGGTGGCCTGCACGCGCGAGCATGGCGCCGAAGTAGCTGCCCACCGCGCCGGCGCCGACGACCACGGTGTGTTGCCAGGGCTTGCCGTCCATCGCCGCGATTGTGGCCACAACCACGCGCCCCGGGTTTTGTCGCTACAGTTTCGCGCTGCGCCGGCTGTCGGCGGATGGGTCCCCGCGATGAACTCTGCCGCCGTCAACCCCGTGCTGGTCGAAGCCACGCGCGGTGGCATCGCCGAATCGCTGCACCGCGGCGCGCTGGCCATCGTCGACGCCGACGGCGGCACGGTGCTGTCGATCGGCGACGTGCAGCGCCCGGTGTTCGCGCGCTCGGCGGTCAAGGTGCTGCAGGCGCTGCCGCTGGTGACCAGCGGCGCGGCCGACACGTTCGGCCTCGGCGACGAGGAGCTGGCGCTGGCCTGCGCGTCGCACAACGGCGAGGCGCGCCACGCCGCCACCGCCGCCGCCATGCTGGCCAAGGCCGGGCTCGATGCCGACGCACTCGAATGCGGCACGCACTGGCCGCGCTACGAGCCGGCGCAGCGTGAGCTGGCGGCCCGCGGCGTGCCGCTGAGCCCGTTGCACAACAACTGCTCGGGCAAGCACGCCGGCTTCGTGTGCGTCGGCTGCCTGATGGCGCGCGCGCAGGGGCGCGACGCGCGCGAGTTCGTGCGCGGCTACGTGTGGCCCGAACATCCGGTGATGCGCGAGATCACCGCGTCGATCGCCGACGCCACCGGTACCGACCTGAGCCAGGCGCCGATGGGCATCGACGGCTGCTCGATCCCCACCTACGGCATCGCGCTCGCCGCGCTGGCGCGCGCGTTCGCGCGCGTGGCCACCGGCGTCGGCTTGAGCCGCGAGCGCGCGCAGGCCGCTGCGCGGCTGCGCGCCGCGGTGGCCAAGGCGCCATGGTTCGTCGCCGGCACGGGCCGCTTCGACACCCGCGTGATGCAACGCCTGGGCGAGCGCGTGTTCTGCAAGGTCGGCGCCGAAGGCGTGTTCTGCGCCGCGCTGCCCGAGGCCGGCGTCGGCGTGGCGATCAAGATCGACGACGGCAACACCGCGCGCGCCGCCGAGGTGGTGATGGCCGCGGTGATCGAGGCGCGCGTGCGGCTCGACGACGCCGAGCGCGGCTTCGTGCACGGCCTGAGCGAACTGACGCTGAAGAACTGGAACGGCATCGAGGTCGGCGCGCTGCGTGCGAGTGCGACGTTGCGTCGGGCGCTGCAGACCTGATCCGCTGACCGGCCGCGGCGTCGCCCGCGGTATCGCCCGCGGTGTCGCGCAGGCCCACGCGGCCGGCAAGCGGCCGCCACTCCACAGCCCGTGGCCGGCGCAAGAGCGCTTGCCCGCCTGTGACGCTTGAACCGCGCGCATCGGCCAAGCAACACACGGCAGTCGGGCTGGGGCACCTGCGGCCGCCTCCGACGAGAGGAGGCTGCCATGTCCAGGCATTCGCGCGATCCGAAGTTCTCGCCGCTGCTGTGGTTGGTACCGGTGCCGTTCGTGCTGGCCGCGTTCGTGCCGTTGACCATCGATCACCCGCCGCCAGCGCGGGTCGAGCAATTGGCCTCTTCGCGCGGCAGCGACGACAGCGCCGGCAGCGGCACGCTCGACCGCGTGGGCGCCGAGCCGCGTCGCGCCGCATCGTCGCCGCCGACCGCGGCACCGCGGCGTATCCGGCCCGAGCCGGCGCGCTGATCCGCACGGGCACGCTTGCGGAGGCTGCATGTTCGAACCCCGCGCCGCGAAACGCACGCTCGGCCGGTTACTCGACTCGCCACCGGCGACCGCGCTGCGGCTGCTGGCGCTGCTCGCGGCGCCGCTGGTCGCCATTGCGATCGCTGCGCAGATGGTCGCGGCGTCGGATCGCAGCCGCGAGGCAGCGCTCGCCCTCGTGCCAGCGAACCCGAAAGCGAACGACCCGCCACCGCGCCGGGTGCGTAGCGCAGCGGTGCATGCCGAACACGTCGCCCCTCACTGAGGGGGTGCAAGACCCGCGCTGAACTCGCCGCGCCGAGGTCGCAACCCAGACCCATGCGCCCTCCCCGGGATTCGAGGGGACGCAAAGCCGCCGGAGTCGAACATGATCCACCGCAAGCTCCTGATGTTGACCGCCATGTCGATCGCTTGTGCCGGCTTCGTGACGCTGAGCAGCCCGTCGGCGGACCACGGCCAGCCATCCACCGGGATCGCGCCGAACTTCGTGTTCGGCCGCTGATCGCAGGCGCAGTGCCATGGTCGGTCCGCTGGCGCGCACCACACCGACGCGGCTGCCATGGTGCTGGCTCCTGACCGTGCTGTGGCTGTCGATGGCGCTGTGGTCGCCGGCCTTCGCCGGCGACGCCGCTGCCGCCGGCTCGCGTCCGCTCGCCGATGCCACGGGTGTTCGCGCGGGCCACTGGCAATTGCTGGATGGCGATGACATGTGGCGCGCGCTTCGCCATCGTCGCTACGCCAGCGGGTCGGGCATGCTGCCACTGGCGGTGCTGCCGTCGCACCGCAGCGCGCTGTGGCTTGGCCTCGGCGCGTCACGTTCCGGCGGCGTGCAGCTGGAGCTGCGCTGGACGCTGCCGCTGGATGGCCGCGCACCGTCGACCTTCATCGACTGACGCTTCGTTCGCAGGCAGCGCAACGGCACCGAAGTCGGTGCGCTGCGCGCCACTCCGATGTCCGTTGAACCGGATCGCGCCCGCGTGCAACTGATGCCGGAGCCGGAGCGGTCGACGCGCCGGCGTCGAAAGGCCGACCATGTGGACCCTGAACGGCGCGATGCACGCGCTCGACCGTGCGCTCGACTCGACGGCTGCCACCGCGCTGGCGCTGCTCACACTGCTGGCGGTGCCGCTGGCGGCGACGACCGGCATCGGACGCACCGCGCGTGCCGAAGCGCATCCATCGGCGGCGACCTCGGCCGTCGCGTCGAGCTACCGGTTGCGCTGCTGGCAGCAGGGACGCCTGCTGTTCGAGCAGGAACTGGCGGCACCGCCGCTCGACGGCACTGGCCATGCGCTGAAGGCGCGCGGCGACGACCGCAGCGGCCGGCCGGTGCTCGTGACCGAGACCGCGCACGCCACCTGCCTGGCGCAGCATGGCGCGCGCGCCGACTGAAGTCGCAGGGTGCTGCGATGCACGGCCCCCTCGCCCGCACCACCCCGACGCGCTGGCCCTGGAGCTGGACGCTGCTGCTGATGTGGTTCGTGCTGACCAGCTGGTCGAGCGCGTTCGCTGCGCCGGCTGGCAGCTCCGCGCACCGCGCCGCGCCGCGGGCCGCCCCCACGATTGCCGCAGCGCACGCGGCGCCACCGAGACGATTCATGGAAGAATGAGCCGCGATCCGGCCGCCACGTCGCGGTCGAGTCGCAGCAGGCCGTTCACAGCCGCGCTGGCGTGAACCGATCCTGCCGGCTCAGCGAGGAACGAAGATGAGCCTGCCGAACTGGACCACGCGACTGCTGCCGGGTGCCGCCAAGGGCGCCGAAGCGAACGCCCCCGCGGCCGCTGCAGCCGGCGAGCACAGCGCCGCGGGCGATGCCGACGGCGCGGCTGCCTCGCTCGTCGGCAGCCGCATCGGCGCCTACCGGATCACCAAGCGGCTCGGTGCCGGCGGCGTCGGCGAGGTGTTCAAGGGTACCGACACGCTGCTCAAGCGCGAGGTGGCGATCAAGATGCTGCGCGACGAGCTGGCGGCCGACCCGGTGTTCCTCGAGCGCTTCCGCCGCGAGGCGCAGTTGCACGCGCAGCTCAGTCACCCCAACGTCGCCAGCGTGCACGCCTTCGTCGAGCACGACGGCAAGCCGTTCATCGTGATGGAGTTCGTCGCCGGCATCTCGCTCGACGAATTCGTGCGCGCCGGCGGGCCGGTGCCGCTGCAGCGGGCGCTTGCCATCTTCCGCCGCGCGCTCGACGGCATCGAGCATGCGCACGGCCGCGGCATCGTGCACCGCGACATCAAGCCGGCCAACATCATGCTGGCCGACAACGGACAGGTGAAGGTGATGGACTTCGGCATCGCCAAGGCGCTCGACACCACCGACCACCTGACGCGCCACGGCCACGTGGCCGGCACCGCGAAGGCGATGTCGCCCGAACAGATCCGCGGCAAGCAGGCCGACGTGCGCTCCGATGTCTACTCGCTCGGCATCGTGCTGTACACGCTGCTGGCCGGTCGCCCGCCGTTCGACCGTGGCAGCGACCTCGAGCTGATGAAGGCGCAGCTCGAGCAGGCGCCGCCGCCGCTGGCCGGGCAGATCGGCAGCGTGCCGGCGCCGGTCGAGGCGGCCGTGATGAAGGCACTGGCCAAGGACCCGGCGGCGCGCTTCCAGAGCGTACGCGAGTTCGCGCAGGCGATCGACGCCTGCATGGCCAGCACCGCGCCGCCGCCGGTGGCCGACCGCACTCAGGGCGCAGCGACGCTGTCGCGCACGGCGATCAACCCGGTGCTGCAGGGCGCGCAGCGCCTGCCCGGCTTCGACGGCGAGCGCACCGCGCTGCGTCCGCCGCCGGAGACCACCGCGGCGGCCTCGGCCGGCCGCGCTGACGCCGCGCCCGCAGCGGCGGCGCGCGGCAAGCGCGAGGTCGGCTGGCCGCCGGGCGCTGGCCGTGGCCGCCGCGTTGGCCGGTGGCAGCGCGCTGCTGTGGCGGCAACTGCAGACGCCCGGCGCCGGCCCGGCGGCCAGCGGGGCGAAGACGGCTGGCGTCAAATCGGCCACCACGCCGCCGCAGCCGGCCACACCTGCGACCGCGCCCACGAGCACGCCCACCACCGCGCCTTCGGTAACACCCGCGAACACGCAGGCGGCAACGCCCGCGAACGCGCAGACGGCAGTGGCCTCGCCCGCCGCATCGAGCGCGCCGGCCCTCGTGCCGCCGGCGCTGTCGACGCAACCGTTTTCACACGCTGCTGGCGCCGCCCCGGCCAGCCTGACGATCGTCGGGCTCGCGGTCGACGGCCGCACTGGCACGACCGGCGCCGCGGCCACCACGCCGCAGCGCTTTCGCGCCGGCGAGCGCATCCAGCTTCGGGTGACGCCCAGCCGCGACGCCTATGTGTATTGTTACCTGCAGGACGAGACGCGCAGCGTGCAGCGCTTCTTCCCGAACCGCTTCCACGCCAGCGCGCTGGCGCGGGCGGGCGAGCCGCTGGAGATCCCGGGCCGCATGCGCTTCGAGCTGGTGGTCAACAGCCGCCGGGTCACCGAGACGGTGGCCTGCTTCGCCAGCGAGCGCGACCCGGCCGGCACGCTGCCAAGCGAGGTGATCGGGCAGGACTTCACCAAGCTCGCGGGCGTGTCGCTCGACGACCTGCGCCGGGCGTTCGCACGCCCGGGTGCTGCTCCGCTGGCCGAGGCGCGTTTCCAGATCGAGCCGCGCTGATCCCACGCCACGCGGCCGCTGGCCGCGCCAGTCATCCGAAGCCAGCCAGCGCCAGCCACCCAGCGCTAGGCGCCCAGGGCCAGCCGCCCAGCGCCAGCCACCCGAAGTCGCGCGCCGGCAACGCCGCCGGCTGGTTGCCCGCGCCGGTAGCGCCGCCCGCTGGCGGCCCGCGGCGGCAACCGGCGGTCGCGCAATTTGTTTGAACGTATCGGCGAGGCCGTGCAACTCAAGGTCCGAGCAGCAACCTGGTTGCTCAAGACCCAAGCCTCACCCAACCCCTCTGCCACTAGGAGCATCCCATGCTGATCAAAGACCTCTCCCGCGAACTCGACACCGAAGCCCAAGCCGCCGTCGTCGGTGGCAACAACGGCAATGCCGCGACCAACTCCATCGGCCAGCAGCAAGTCATCAACGTGCCCGTGGCCATCATGGCCGGCGGCCCGTCGAACAACAACGTCAGCGTCACCGGCACGCAAACCGCCTGCCTCGACAACACCCAGTTCGCCGGCGACTCGTTCCTGGCGCTGCTGCCCTTCCCGCTGGTGCGCGGCCTGTAATCGCATCGAACGCCAACCTCATCCCGGAGAACCGACATGGAAATCAAGGACCTGAGCAAGGAACTCGACACGGCCGCCGCGTCTGCCGTGCACGGTGGCGCCAACAGCAACGCCGCCAACAACGTCATCGGCCAGGTGCAGACGTTGAACGTGCCCGTCGCGATCAGCGGCGAAGGCCCGGTCAACAACAACATCACCGTCACCGGCACGCAGAACGCGTCGATCTTCAACGCGCAGGAAGCCGGCGACCTGATGGCGCTGCTGCCGCTGTTCCCGTGCGGCCCGGTCCGCCTCTGAAGACCGCACCCTCCCTCGAACCCTCACACACCCTTTCTGGAGAACTGACATGGAAATCAAGGACCTGAGCAAGACCCTCGAAGCCGAAGCGCAAGCCGCCGTCGTCGGTGGCAACAACGGCAATGCCGCCACCAACGCCATCGGCCAGGCGCAAGCGCTGAACGTGCCGGTGGGCATCGTGGCCTGCGGCCCGTCGAACAACAACGTGTCGGTCGACGGCACGCAAACCGCCGACCTGTGGAACACGCAGATCGCCGGCGACTCGCTGCTGGCCCTGCTGCCGGTGATGCCGGTTCGCTTCTGATCTCCCCATCGACCACCCTCGACCCCAACGGAGCAATCAAATGGAAATCAAGGACCTGAGCAAGGAACTGGGCGCCGGCGAAATGGCCGACGTGCACGGTGGCGACAACGGCAACGCCGGCGTCAACACGGTGTTCCAGCAACTGGGCATGAACGTGCCGATCGGCATCGTCACCGGCGCGGGCGCCGCGGTGAACAACTTCATCGACGTCACCGGCACCCAGGACGCCACCGCGAGCAACCAGCAGGATTCGGGCGACAAGTTCGCTGCGTTCCTGGCGGCGCTGCGGGGCTGATCCAAGGGATTGCCTCCTGCGGGGTGGGGGCCAGAATCGGCCCCCACCCTGCTCGGCCGAAGACAACCCTTCTCACGGAAGACCCATCATGGCCAAGACGACCATTTCCGATCTTCCTGCCAGCCGCGCGCTGGATCACAAGGCCATGGCGGCCATTCGGGGTGGCGGCGGCGCGCCGTGGGTGTTCGGCGCGTTCCGGGCGTTCATGCCCGCGCCCGAGCGCATCGTGCCGATCATCTTCAACCAGATCAACCTGATCGCCAACCAGCTGACGCTGCAGTTCCAGAACATCAACGTCGAGAACTCGGCGCCCAACGCCGCGATCAGCGTCAACGCAGGCCAGAACGCGCTCGACCTGAACCTCACCCCCGTGCTGTCGCACCCCTGAGCGCCGAGCGCTCGCCGCCACAGTAGAAGAAAGACCCGCGCGTGAGCCGCGACGCCGCAACGTTGCACTGGACTTCGGCGTCGCGCTCGCACCCGGGCCACGTGCGCGAGGTCAACGAAGACGCCTGCCTCGAGCAGTCGCGCTGCGGCGTGTGGGCCGTGGCCGACGGCATGGGCGGGCACTCGCTGGGCGAGTTCGCCAGCCGCCTGGCCATCCGCAGCCTGATGGATCTACCGCCCGAGGGCACGCTCGAGCAGCGCGCCGCGGCGGCCGAGGCGCGGCTGCTCGACGCCAACCGCCGGCTGCGCGCCGAGGCCGCGCGCCGTGACGTGTCGGTGATCGGCACCACCATCGCCGCGCTGCTGGTGGCGCAGCACCGCTTCGCCTGCGTGTGGGCCGGCGACAGCCGCGTCTATCTCTACCGCGGCGGCCGCCTGCTGCAACTGACGCGCGACCACAGCCAGCTCGAGGCGATGCGCGCGCTGCACGTGGGCTCCGGTGACGATACGCTCGACCGGCCACCCTCGAACGTGATCACGCGCGCGCTCGGCGGCGACGACGCACTCGAGCTCGACGCGGTGGGCGCCGACGTGGCCGACGGCGACGTCTTCCTGCTGTGCAGCGACGGCCTGAGCAACGAGGTGAGCGAAGCCGCGATCGTGCAGGCGCTGCTACCGGGCAATTGCCGGCTGGCCGCCGACGCGCTGATCGACCTCGCACTGCAGCACGGCGGCTCCGACAACATCACCGCGGTGGTGGTGCGCGCCGACGATACGAGCAGCCCCGACCGCACCGCGTTGCACCAGGCCGTCGAAGGCTGAACCCGCGTCGCGATCGCTCGCGGCGCAGACGCCCACCACGTCGAATGCCGGCGTTCACGGCCGCGCACCCGGCCACCGGGTGCGCGTCACGCCGCCGCGCTCAGTTGCTTCTGCACCAGCTCGTAGTACATGCCGCGGCGCTGCACCAGCTCGTCGTGGCGGCCCTGTTCGACCACCTTGCCTTCGTACAGCACCAGGATCTTGTCGGCCCGCATGATCGTGCTCAGCCGGTGCGCGATGATCACCGCGGTGCGGCCCTGCAGGATGTCGTTCATGTTGGCGATGATGTTGCTCTCGGACTGCGTGTCGAGCGCCGAGGTCGCCTCGTCGAACACCAGCAGGCGCGGATCGTGGTACAGCGCGCGCGCGATGCACAGGCGCTGGATCTGGCCGCCCGACAGGCCCATGCCGCGCTCGCCCACCGTCTGCTCGTAGCCGAGCGGCATCTTGGCGATGAAGCCGTGCGCGTCGGCGCGCTTGGCCACCTCCTCGATGCGGCGGCGGTCGGGGCTGTCGTCGCCGCTGGCGATGTTCTCGGCGATGCTGCCCGAGAACAGCAGGTTGGTCTGCATCACGTAGCCCACCTGCGCGCGGTAGTACTCCTTGTCGATGGTCTGGATGTCGTAGCCGTCGACCATCAGCTTGCCCTCGCTGGGCAGGTAGAAGCCCACCAGCAGCTTGGCCAGCGTGGTCTTGCCCGAACCGCTGCGGCCGACGATGGCCACCAGTTCGCCGGGCTTGATCTCGAGGTTGATGTTCTCCAGCACGTAGGGCGTCTCGCCGCCGCCGTAGCGGAAGTACACGCCGTCGAACTTGATCTCGCCGCGCAGGTCGGGCAGCGCCACGCGGTTGGCCAGGTCCTCGGGCTTCTGCTCGGGTTCGAGGTCGAGCACGTCGCCCAGCCGCTCCATCGCCACCGCGGCGTCGTTGAGCAGGCTCCACAGGCCCACCAGCCCCATCAGCGGCGCGAGCACGCTGCCCATCAGCGCGTTGAACGCGATCAGCTGCCCGATCGTCAGCTCGCGCGCGAGCACCAGGTTGGCGCCGGCCCACAGGATCGCGATGGTGGTGGCTGCATTGAGCAGTTGCCCGGCCAGGCCGACCCAGATGTTGAACGACTGCGCGCGGTACTGCACCTCGAGCGACTTGGCGTACTTCTTCTCCCACTTCAGCCGCACCGGCCGCTCGATGCCCATGCCCTTGACCGTCTCGGCGCCGCCGAGCGCCTCCATCAGGTAGGCCTTGGCATCGGTGGAGGCGCCGAACACCTCGCGCGCATAAGCCTTGACCTTCGGCGTCACCAGCACGGTGAGCACCAGGATCGGGATCACGAACGCGATCAGCAGCAACGTCAGCTTGACGTTGTAGAAGAACATCACCGAGAAGTAGATGAAGATCATCAGCAGGTTCAGCACCGTGGTCACGGTCGACTCGGTGAGGAACGCGCGGATCGTCTGGTTCTCCTGGAAGCGCGCGAAGATGTCGCCGGTCTTGCGCTTGGCGAAGAAGTTGTACGGCAGCGACAGCGTGTGGCGCATGAACTGCGACATCATCGTGAAGTCGAGCTTGCGCACCATGAAGTTCGACAGCGCGGCGCGGATCGTCACCATCAGCTGCGTGAACACGTTGGAGATGATCAGCCCGGCGATCAGCAGGTGCAGCAGGTTGACGTTCTGGTGCACGATCACGCCGTCGAGGATGTTCTGGATGATCAGCGGCGGCACCAGTCCGAGCACCTGGATCACGAATGTGGCCAGGATCAGATGCAGCAGGATCTGCCGGTGCGGCACCAGGTAGCGCGCGAAACGCACCCACGGCGACTTCGACGCCGCCTGTTGCGCGAGGTCGGCGCGCGCGGTAAAGGTCAGGCAGGTGCCGCTCCAGCCGCGCTCGAACTCCTCGACGCTGAGCTTGCGAAAACCCGTGGCCGGGTCGGCCAGCCACACCTGGCGCGCCGACACGCCGTACACCACCACGTAGTGATAGCCCTCCCAGTGCACGATGAACGGCAGGTCGAAGCCGCGCAGCGTGTCGAAGCTGCACTGCACGCCGCGCGTCGTGAAGCCCAGCGATTCGCCGGTGCGCGCCAGGCTGTCGAGCGTGGCGCCGGCCGTCGTCACGTTGGCCAGCTCGCGCAGCTTGCCCAGCGTCATGTTGATGCCGTAGTGCTTGCAGATCATCGCCAGGCAGGCGGCGCCGCAATCCATCTCCTCGGCCTGCTGCACCCAGGCGAAGCGGGGGATCACGCGCTGGCCGATCTCGGCCTTCGAGTGCAGGTCGAGCAGCACCGGTGCCTTGCGCCGCTCGGCCAGCTTCTTCTGCCGCTGCAGCTCGCGCTCGAGCACGCGCACACGCTCGGCCAGCGCCTCGCGCAGCTTGGGGTTGCGCTCGAGGATGAACGACACCGTCTTCTCGGGGATCACCAGCAACGCGGTGTCGGCCGCGGCCACCACCGAGGCGTACTGCTCCTGGCGCGTCAGGCAGGCCTTCTCGCCGAACGTGTCGCCCTGGCGCAGCGTGGCCAGCGGGTACTCGACGCCGTCTTCGGTGCGCACCACGCGCACCTCGCCGTGGCGCACCACGTACAGGCGGCGGTCGTCGCGCGAGCCCTGCGCGAGGATCGGCTTGCCGGCCTCGACCTGCTTGACGCCGACGCTGCGGATCAGCTCCTCGAGCTCGCCCTTGTCGACCTTGCTGCGCAGATCGAACAGCTGGCTGATCAGGCCGCCGGCCGAGCCGATCGCCACGCGGCTGGCGACGAAGGCACGCGCCGCCGGGTTGGCCGCGACGATCGGCGCCACCACCGCGCGCGGGATGACCAGCAGCTCGGTCTTGGCCGACGCGCGTGCCGACGCCTCGTGCCGGTGATCGCGCAGCAGCGCCATCTCGCCGAACACGTCGCCGGCCTTGCGCACGCCCTGGCTGGTCTCCTTGCCGCCCTCCTCGGCGAAGATGCGCACCGAGCCCGACTTGACGACGAACAGCCCGTCGGCCACGTCGCCCGTCTTGCACACGGTGTCGCCGAACGCCAGCCAGCGCGACTGCGCGTGCGCCGCCAGGCGGTCGATGTCCTTGCGCGTCAGCGCCGACAGCAGGTCGACGGTGGCCAGGAAGTCGGCGCGCGACTTGAGTTCTTGCGTGTTGTCCATGCCGGCTCGGGTTCGTGGGGCGGGCGCGATCGCGTCAGCACGGCTCGATCACGTGCTCCTGCGCGCGCGCGCGCAGCCATTGCTCGCGCAGCAGGCGCTTGACGTCGGCGCGCGTGGCGTCGTCGAGCTGCGCGACGTGGCGGGCGTCGACGCGGAAGATCTCGAACGCCGTGCGGTCGGGCGACACGAACGGCCCGAGCACGTCGCCCGCCGCGGCGTTGAACACCTTGGCCTCGACCTCGGTGCGCAGCGCGCCGCGCGTCACCTTGCCGATGTGCCCGCCGGCCGCACGCGTGTCGGCGATCGAATGCTCGCGCGCCATCTCCTCGAAGCTGTCGGGGTCGTCGGCCAGCACCGAGATCATCTCCTTGGCCTTGCCCTCGGCGTCGAGCACGATGTGGCTGACCTCGATGCTGTCGAACCGGGGTGAGTTGAGCTTGAAGTACGACTCGGCCGCCGCGTCGCTGCACACCTGCTGCAGCATCTTCTCCTGGTAGAGGCTGTCGGTGACGAAGGCCTCGAACTCGTCGGCGCTGATCTGCATCGCATCGAGGTACTTCGCGGTGTCGGCCGCGCGGTGCAGCCCGCGCACGCGGCGGAACTGGTCGGCGCGCTGCTGCACCTCCTGCTCGGTCACGGTGATGCCGGCCTTGCGCGCGGCCTGCACGGTGAGGCGGTCGCGCACGAACTGCTCGACCAGCGCCTCGTACTGGCCGCTCAGCTTCAGCGCGCGCAGCAGGTCGGCCACGTCGACCACCTGGCCGTCGATCTTCACGATGGGGGTCATCTGCTTGGGCTCCTTCGGGATGCTTCGAATGGCTCGGCGTCGATCGGGCGGCGGCGTCAGCCGCCGATCTGCCGGAAGGGATCGAGCGCGAGGTCGATCAGGCGCCGCTCGCGCACCACCACTTCGGCGGTGGCCGTCATGCCGTAGCGCAGCGGAACGTTCTGGTCGGCCACCACGTAGTGGTCGCGCTCCAGCGCGACGCGGCCTTCGTACACCGGCAGCTTGGTCTGCGGCGCCGCCTTGGTGGCCGGCGAGATGTACTCCAGCGTGCCGTCGATGACGCCGTAGCGCTGGTACGGGAACGCCGCGAACTTCAGCTTCACCGGCTGCCCTTCGCGCAGGAACGCGCGGTCGCTCTCGGCGATTTCGATCTTCACCACCTTCTTGGCGTTGCCCGGCGCGATGCCGCCCAGCGGCATGTTGGCCTGCACCTTGTCGCCCGGCTGGGTCGACGTCACGTCGGTGACGATGCCCGACACCGGCGCCAGGATCTGCAGGAAGTTGTCCTTGTCGATGTTATCGAAGCGGATGCGGCTGGCGGTCTCGGCGGCCACGCGCGCGTTGTCGAGCTGCAGCCGCAGCTTGGCCTCGGCGGTGGTCAGCTCGGTGGTGGCGGCCTCGTAGTCCAGCCGCAGCTTCTTCAGCGTCTCGCCGCTGGACTCGAGCTGCGCCTTGGCCTGCACCAGCTCCTGCGCCTGGCGCGCGCCGAGCTCGCCCACGCGCGCCTGCGCGACGCGCAGCGCGTTCTCGGCGGCGCGCAGCGCGTTGCGCTTGGCCTCGACCTGCAGCTGCGACACGCCGCCGCCGGCGGTGGCGGCGAACACGCGCTCGAACTTGTCGGCCTCGACGCGCGCCGCATCACGCGCGCGCCGCGCGTCCTCGACATTGGTGCGCGCCTCGTCCACCTGCGCGCGCTGCGCCTCGCTGACCTTGCTGGTGCCCAGCGCCAGCCGCTGCTCATGCTGCCGCTCCTCGAGCTCCATCGCCTGGCGCAGCGTGGCCGCGCGGCGCTCGAGCAGCGCCTTCTTCTCGGGGAACTGGCGCCACTCGCGCTCGGCCTCCTCGAGCTTGAGCTGGCTCTGCTGCGCATTGGCCGCCGCTTCGATCGCGCCGCGCGCGTTCAGCCGCGCCAGCACGTCGCCCTTGGACACCGGCTGGCCTTCGGCGACGTACAGGTTGGCCAGCTCGCCGTCGATCGGGGCGTAGAAGCGGCGCAGCTCCGAATCGGGCTGCAGCGCGCCCTGGGCGGTGACGATCACGTCGGCGCGGCCGATGAACGACCACGCCAGGCCCGCCAGCACCAGCGCGATCATCGTGTAGACCACCGCGTGCAGGAACCGCCACGGCTCGCCGGTGAGGATCGCGATGCCCTCGGCGCTGTGATCGGACAGCGCCTGATTCAACGGCATCAGCCGGTGCACGCGCGTGCTCACCGTGCGCCCCCCAGCAGTGCCAGCTTGCGCTGCAGCAGCCCGGCGTCGAGCACGTTGCGCAGCTCCTGCAGCGCACTGCGCTGCTGCTCGAGCTCGGCGCGGATCTGCTCGCCGACGGCATCGAACGCCGGCGGCACCGCGGCATCGACCTGCGCGTAGTCGTCGCGTGCCTGCTGCGCCTGCCGCGCGGCGTCGCCGAGCAGGCGCGCGCGCTCGCGGAAGGCGGCCGACAGCGTGGTCTCGATGCGCTGGCGCGCGTCGATCGCGCCGGCGCCGCGGTACTGCTCCCACAGCGCACGCGCACGGTTCATCGCGTCTTGCGCGCGCGCCAGCACGTCGCCCTTGCGGGCCTCGACGTCGGGCTGCGTCGCCTGTGCGAAGAAGCCGTCCTGCTCGGGATCGAGCGCGGCGCGAAACGCCAGCAGCTGGTCGGCCTGGCCGGCCGCGCCCGCCTGGCGCAGCGCGGCGTAGCGCGCGGCCACGCCCTGCCGGCGCGCCACCTCGCGCGCCACCGCGTCGGCCCAGGGGCCGGCTGCCAGGGCTTGCAGCCCCGCGATGCCGTCGGCGACGCGGCCGGCCTGCCACGCGCGCGTGGCCGCGCCGTACTGCTCCACCAGCTCGCGCGGCGGCAGCTGGCGGCCGGCCGCGAGGGCGCGGAAGGCGTCCTGCAACGGCGGTGTCGCGAAGCGCGCGTCGGCCAGCAGCACGAACAGCCGCGCCGAGCTGCGCGTACGCGCCTCGTCGCGGATCGCGATGTACTGCGCGAGGTCGCGCCGCAGCACGTCGAGGCCGCCGAGCGCGGGGTACTTGTCGCCCGTCTCCTTCAGCAGCGGCTCGATCGACTGCGGGTCGTCGCGCTTCAGCGCTGCGGTGATGCCCGACTTCAGGCGCTCGATCGCCGCCAGATAGACGGTGGCGTCGCTCTGCAGCCGGCGCAGCCGCGTCAGCGCCTGCGCGTACGGCTCGCCGAACTGCGGCACGTACGACGCGATGCGCGCCAGCGCGCGCTGGTGCTCGCCGGTGTTGTCGTTCCAGCGCCCGATCAGCGCGGCGATGCGGTCTTCGTCGCGGTAGATGCGGATCGGCGCGTCGGGGCCGCCGCGCGTGGCCACCAGCTGCTCGAGATCGCCGAGCCAGCGCAGTTCGTCGAGCAGCGGCCGCAGGTCGGGGTTGTGCGCCGCCAGCGCCGCGAGCCGCGCCAGCGCGTCTCGCGCGCCGTCGAAGTCGCGCTCACGCAGCTTCGCAAGCCAGGCCGGCACGTGGGCCTTCAGTGCGGCGTCGGTGGCGAACGCGCGCAGGTCGGCGTCGTCGGGGTCGCGCTGCAGGCGCTGGTCGGCCAGCGCGCTGGCCTGCGCGTAGTCGCCGCGCGCCATCGCATCCTTCAGCGCGCGCTCGGCACTGCCCCACAGCACCACGCCGGTGACCAGCGCCGCGAGCACGGCCACCACCGCGGCAGCACGCCACCAGCGGCGCGGCCGGCCGTCGCCCGAACCCACCAGCATCGCGGCCAGCTCGGTCATCAGCACCAGCGAGCGGTTGCGCGACACGCGGCGCGCCGGCGTCGCCTGCGCCTCGGGCGCCGCGGCCTCGGCCGCCGCCGGTGCGTCGGTGGCCGCGGGCGCGTCGGCGCCGTCGTCGGGGCAGAAGATCTCGAGGAACGACGTCGGCGCGGCGACGAACGTGGTCTTGTCGCGCGCCGCGGGCTGCGGCGCGGCGCGCCGCGCCGGCGGCGGCGTCCACTCGGCGCCCGCCGCGTCGCGGATGCCGACGCGGTAGGTGAAGTGCTCGCCGCCGAACGCGACCAGCATGCCGTCGTGCAGCGGCACCGCGTGCTCCTGCAGCCGCATGCCGTCGACGAAGGTGCCGTTGGTGCTGGCCAGGTCTTCGATGCAGGCACCACCACCCTTGCGGAAGATGTGCGCGTGTCGCCGCGACAGGAAACCCACCTGCTTCGCATGATCGGCCTGGTAGCGCGCGAACAGCGGATCGCTCTTGCTGACCAGGAACGGGAAGCGCGTGATCACGATCGCCTCGAGCCCGGCGCCGGCGGATTCTGGCGTCAGCGTCAGCGCGAACGACTCGGGCTGCGCCTGCGCGGCGCGCGCGGCGATGCGCACGCGATACGACAGCACGCCACCGAAGCCGATCTCGTCGCCGTCGTTCAGGCGGCACGGCGTCGGGCCGACGGCGTCGCGGTTCACCGTGGTGCCGTTGCGGCTGCCGAGGTCGGTCACGTAGACGGCGCCGCCCTCGCAGAAGATGCGCGCGTGCCGGCGCGACAGCATCGTCAGGATGTCTTGCGCAAAGCGCGCGAACGGCTGCTCGGTGCGGCCGACCGCGAGCACGCCGTCGACCCGGATGTCGCCCAGGTCGGCGCGCGACAACGGCTCGAGCACGACGTCGAGCGTGGGCTCGCCGGCCGCCGGCATCGGGCCGCTGGTTGCCATCTGCCGCGCCGGGCCCACTGCGGCCCCTTCAGTTGCGTGCATTGGTCACTTCGACCGCGGGCCAGCCGCCGCCGAGCGCCTTGTACAGCGTCACCGTGTCGGCCAGCACCTGTTGATGGCCCGCCAGCAGCGCCAGTTGCGCCGCCAGCAGGGTGCGTTCGGTCTCGAACACGTCGAGCTGCGAGATCATGCCGGCGGCGAGCTGCACACCGGTCTGCGACGCCACCAGCTTCAGCTGCTCGACCTGCGCTTGCAGCTGCAGCTGTTGCTGGCGGTGCGCCTCGAGGTTGACGAGCGCGTTCTCGACCTCTTCGTAGGCCGCGATCACGGTGCGCCGGTAGTCGTTCTGCACCACCGCCGCCTGCGCCTCGCTGGTCTTGATCTGCGCCTTGATCGCCGGATTGAACGCCGGCAGGTTGATGCTCGGCAGCAGCCCGAAGGTGAACGATTTCAGCAGGTCGCCGATCGCGAACGCCGAGCTGCCGCCGCGGCCGTTGATGCTCACCGACGGCAGTTGCGCGAGCTTGGCCTGGCCGACGAGGTGGTAAGCCTCGAGCACGCGGTATTCGGCGGCCACCACGTCGGGCCGGCGCGTCAGCAGATCGAGCGGCAGGCCCATCGGCACGCCCGGCGCCTGCACGCGGTCGAGCAGGCTGCCCGCAGGCACCTTGAAGTCGCCCGCGGGCACGCCCACCAGCGTGGCCAGCGCGTTCTCCGACACCGAGCGAATGCGCTGCAGCTCGATCAGGTCCTTGGTCATGCGGCCGATCTCGGCACGCTGGCGCAGCACCTGCGTCTGCGGCGCGAGACCGTTGCTGTGCATCGTCTCGAAGATGCCGAGGATCTGCCGGTTCTTCTGCAGCGCGCCGCGCTGCTGCGCGATCTGCTCATCGAGCTGCAGGATCTGGAAGTAGGTGGTCGACACCGTCGCCACCAGCGTCAGGTAGCCGGCGCGCCAGTCGGCCTCGGTGGCCTGGAACTCGGCGGTCTGCGCCTGCACGCCCTTGGCCACGCGGCCCCAGATGTCGAGATCCCAGTTCACCTGCGTGCCGAAACTGAACTGCTTCGCGAAGCGCTGGCCGGTGCTCTTTTCCAGGCTCGCACCGGAGCCGATGTCGACGCTGGGCAGGCCGCCGGCACGCGCGCCGTCGATCTGCGTGTTCGCCACCTCGATGCGCGAGGCCAGCACCTTGAGGTCGAAGTTGCCGGCGATCGCGCGCGTCACCAGTGAATCGAGGAACGGGTCGCGGAACTCCTGCCACCACTGCGGCGAGATCGTCGCCCTGGCCGACACGGCGCCTTCACGCGGCGTCCAGTTGGTCTTGAGCGGAGCATCGGGACGCTGGTACTCGGCCTGCCGCACATCCGCACAGCCGGCCAGCAGGCCCCACGCGATGGCGCAAAGGAGAAGCGTCTTGTTCATTGGCGTCCGCCCGATGGAATCGAAGCCGCCGGTGGATTCTGGCGCGGGATCCACGGCTTGTCGCCTCGCAGAACCCCCCTAGCATCCGCCGGTTGGTCCCGTGTGTTGCCGGCCGCGGCGAGACGGTTCAATGCACATGGCGCGGTCGGCCCCCAGCGGTGACCGTGGCATGCCATCGCGAGCAGCCGCATCGCGCGCCGAGGCGAGGCAGCGCCGCAGCCGCTCACTGCAACTTGTATTCGGTCAGCTCGAAGGTGGTCGACTGCCGCTCGCGGCCGGCCTGCGCGCTGACTTCGTACTTGACGATGCGCCGCGCCGCGGGCGCGTACCACAGCACGTAGCGCGTGCTCACCCCGCCGCGCGCGCCCGAGTGGCCGCTGAGCACCAGCTTCTGCGCGCGAAAGCGCCCGGCGGTGACGACGACCTCCTCCTCGCCCTGCCACTCGGGCTTCAGCGTCAGGCTGACCGCGCCCACCGTGCGCCGCTGCGGCCCGATCGCCGCGGCCGGCCGCTCGGCCGCCTGCAGGTACGGTGCGAACTCCGGCGGCGCGGCGTCCCAATCGGGCAGCGGGTTGAACGCCGGCTTCAGCCCGACGTGGGTGGTGCGCACCTTGCCGTCGACGGTGGTGGTCCACGATTCGCCGATGCCGTCGGCGTCCACCGACTCGACGCGCGCGGTCACGAAGAGGTCGCCGAAGCGGTACTGGTCGGTGACCCGGTAGCGCCAGGTGTCGCCCACGCGCGGCATCAGGTCGGCCGGCGTCGGGTGCGCGGCCACCGGCGCCGACAGCGCGGCGATGCGCTGCTGCGCGATGGCCACGAAGCGGCCGCCCGGATACTGGCGCAGGTAGGCGCGGAAGTCGTCGGCGCGGGTCGAGGCCTGCACGCCGGTCCAGAACGCCGTCTCGGCCGCCAGGCCATCGTCGCCGGCGGGCGCCGCCGGTGCGGTGGCATTGATGCCGGGCACGAAGGCGAACTCGCCCACCAGCGACGAGTGCTCCCACGGCACCTGCAGCCGTTGCGTCTCGCGTACCACCGCCTCGCGCACGCGGCGGAACATCAGCTCCACCGGCAGCCCGGGCACCAGCAACTGCTTGGCCAGTTGCTCGGTGTAGATGCTGTTGGTCTTGGCACCGAGGTTGTCGGGCGCCTGCTTGCCCGGCGCGGTGGCAAATGCCAGCAGCGTGCCCACCGGCGCATCCATCTGCGCCAGGCCCTGCCGGCCGCTGCCCGACGTGCGACCGGCGAACGGGTTGTCGCGACAGGCGTCGAGGATCACGATGTTGACGCGGCTCCTGGCCTGCGACATGCGATCGAGAAAGAACGACAGGTCCATCGCCTGCAGCGGCACGTCGGCCTCGGTGCGCAGCTGCGCGTCGACCGGAATCAGGAAGTTGTGGTCGCGCAGCTGCAGGCCGTGGCCGGCGTAGTACAGCACCGCCACCGTGTTGGGCGTCAGCTGCGCGCCGAACTCCTGCAGCGCGGCGACCATGCCGTTGCGGTCGAGGTTCTCGCGCAGCGCCACCTTGAAGCCGGCCTGCGTCAGCCGCGACGCGATCAGCCGCGCGTCGTGCACCGGGTTGTCCAGCGGCGCCAGCTGGTAGGCGGCGTTGCCAATCACCAGTGCGACGCGGTCCTCGGCCAGCGACGCCGCGCGAGCGGGGGCCGGCGGCGCGGCCGCCTGCGGTTGGGCCTGCGCCGGCAGCGGCCCGGTGAACAGCGCCACCAGCACGCCCAGCACGCCCAGCACGCACATCGCGCCCCATGCACCCAGTGCAGCGGCGAGCGTGGCGAAGATCGAACGGCGACGGCCCATGCCCCGCATCGTAGCCATCCGCCGCGCGGCGTCGCCGGTGGTGCCGCGCGGCCCGCGGCGCGCCGGCTCAACCGCCACCGTGCTGGCCGCCGTCGTGCAGCAGCGCGTCGAACGCTGCCCCCGTCGGCAGCGCGGAGCAGCAGACGAAGTCGGATTCGTGCTGCGCGCCTTCGCACCACCACGCGCTGCGCGGCGGCGGCCGGCGCGTGGCGAGCGCGTGCGGCAGGAGCCCGGGTTGCGCTAGCTGCGACGCCGCAACCGGAGCGGAGGCTGCCGCGGGCAACAGCCGCAGCGCCTGCTCGAGCGCGTCGACGCCGAACGCCGGGTCGAGCACCTGCCGCGCCACCGCGTCGGCCGCATCGAGCCAGGCGCGCTGCGCCCACGCATCGGCCAGCTCGCCGCGGCCGGCCAGCGGCCGCGCCAGCGTGAACGGAAAGTGCCGGCCCGCCGCATCGACGCTCGGCATCAGCAGGCCGAGCCAGGCCTCGGCCGTCAGCAGCCCGGCGGCCAGCCAGAAGCGGCGCACCGGCGCCACCAGGAACGCGGCCAGCCAGGCGTCGTCGCCGAGCGCGGCGCGCGAGCGCACCAGCTCGTGCTGCAGCCAGTCGTCCCACTGCGCGAGCCAGTGCGGCGGCAGCCGGCGCGACGCGAAATCGCCCAGCGCCGGCATCTTGCCGAACCAGCCGGCGGGCTCAGTCATGTCGCCCCCTGCGCACGGGCGCGAGCGGCCGCGCGATCACAGCCGCTTCGGACACTGGAACTGCTCCAGCTCGGGCAGGTTGATCGCCAGCGGGCCGTGCGCGGCATGCGCCTCCAAGCGCACCTTGCGCCCTTCGATGTCGAACACCAGCACCGCGCGCCCACCCGACGCGGGCTCGATGCGCACGCGTTCGAACAGGTGCAGCAGCGACCACGGACCCTCGAACGCGAAGCGGCTGCCGCTGCTGGCGCCGGGCGCCAGCGCCTGCAGCTCGATGCGACCGCTGCCGTCGCCGGGCCATTGCAGTGTCTGCACGCCGCGCGTGTCGCGCGCGAAGCGCAGCGGCCGGCCGTCGATGTCGAGCACGAGCTGGCCGATGCCCGGGTCCATCTGCAGCAGGCGCAGCTCGATGCGCACGCCGAACTGGCGGCCACCATCGGCGAAGAACGCCGAGCGGATCGCCTGCGCGCGCTGGAACGGCAGCAGCGCGTCGGCGAGACGGGCATCGACCCCCTTGGGATCGGAGGCTCTCGCAGCGGAGGCTCTCGCACCGACGGGCTTCGCATCGGCCGATTCCTCGTCGCTGGTCTTGCCGGCCGGCGCGCGCACGCTCCACGGCCGCGCCGTGGTGTCGACCCAGCCGGCCAAGTGGCGCTGGAAGAAGCCGTCGAGCACCCCGCCGCCGCCGAAGGTGCGCACGAACTCGTCGCGCGTCATCTCCTGCGTGGCCTGGCGCGCAACCGGGTAGCGACCATCGACGGCCTTGCTGCACGCCGGCGTCACCTCGGCGGCGAGCTGCCGGCTCCACGGCCCGCGCAGCGCACCGAGCGCCAGCGTCGATTGCGCCGCGGCCCACTGCTGCAGCATCGACTGCAGTGGCTCGGGTGCCGCGGCTGCCGCGTCGGCCAGGCCACGCAGCGCGTCGCCCGGTGGGGCCGCGGCCTTGCGCGCGATCGCGTCGTCGATCGCCGCCAGCTGCACCGCCGCGCGCCCCCACGCCGCCTGCAGCGCCTCGATGCGCGGCGGCGTGTCGTCGAGATAGCGGCGCAGCGCGTCGAGCTCCCGGGTCGCGCCTGCGGTATCGGCGCCGGGCGCCGCGCCCGTCGGGGTCGCCGCTACGGCCACCGGGCCCATGTCGCGCATCACCGCGGTCAGCAACGCCAGCAACGGCGAGTCGGCGCGCGACAGTGCCTGCGCCTGTTCGGCGGCGCCGGCCAGCGTGGACACCGGCTGCAGCATCAGATCGTCGACCAACGCGTCCCACGCCTGCACGCGCTCGGCGGCGAACTGCGCCACGATGCCGTCGACCAGCTGCGCGCGTGTGCCGTCGGCCGGCGTCGTCGGCACGCCGAGCACCCAGCCCGCTTCGCCGTCGAGCTGGCGCACGCCGTCGGCCACGCGCGCGCGCAGGCCGGCCTGGCCGGCGCGCGTGTACAGCGCGCTGACGCCGGTTTCGAGTGGCACGCCGCTGGCGCGTGCCAGCACCTTGCGCGCGGCCGGCAGCGCGGCCGCGTCGATCGACAACGGCACGCTGGCGGCGCCGGCATCGGCCTGGCGCAAGCGCACCAGCACGCGCTGCGCCAGCGGCACTGCGCTCACCTGCTGCCGCGTCGCGGCGACGAGTTGCGCATCGGCCCTCGACGGCGCCCCGACCTCGCCGCTGGCCAGCAGCCGCTCGACATGCTCGCGCAAGGCGCGTTGCAGCGGCGGCGAGCCGGGCGGCGCCACGCCGCGGGTGCGATCGGCGAGCAGGTCGGCGAGCAGGTAGCTGCGCAGTGCGGCGGCGTCGAAGTGCGTGCCGCCGAACAGCATCAGGTAGGCCTTCAGCGCCTCGTAGCCGCTGGTCAGCAGCTCGCTGCCGCCGCTGTGCAACCGCTGTTCGAGCCGCCGCGCGAGGCGCTGCACCAGCGCCTCGCGCAGCAGGTGGTGGTAGGTGTCTTGGGCGGCGGCGAGCACGTCGGCCTGCTGGCCGAGCCCGAGCAGCGCGGCGCGCGAGCGGTCGCCGCGCGCACCGGCGCCCACCAGCGCCCACGCGCCGTCGAGCAGCGGCACCATCGGCGCCAGCGCGTCGGCCGGTGCGGCCTTCACCGCCGCGGCCTGCACCTGCAGCTGCCGGCCGGCGTCGGCGGCGCCGGCCAGCAGCGCCGCGCTGCGCCGATACTCGACGCCGGCCCAGGCCAGCAGCGCCACCGTGGCGAGCGCGCTCAGTGCCACCACGCCGCCGTGCAGCCAGGCGCGCTGCCGCTCCCAGCGGCGGTTGGTGCCGGCCAGCCCCGCCTCGCCGAGAATCACCTCGCGCAGCAGCCGGGTCACGAAGTACGCGCGGCCGCTCGGCCGCCCCGGCGGCAGCATGCGGTGCGCCAGACCGAGCGCACGCGACAGCGCACCGAGCGCGCGGTCCATCGGCGAGCCCTCCTGCGTGGCGCTGGTGAAGTACACGCCGCGCAGCAACGGCAGCGGGCGCGCGCCGCCGGCCTCGAACGTGGCCTGCAGCATCTCCGACAACGCCTCGCGCAGCACGCGCCACTGCTGCGGAAAACCGAACAGCGCGTTGCGGCGCTCGCGGTCGCGCTCGTCGTGCAGCCGCTCGATCAGGCAGTCGTGCAGCGACTTCTCCAGTGCGACGAGTTCACTCGACAATCGCGTCAGCGACCCCGCGTCGGGCTCGCCGCCGGCCGCCAGCGGCAGCGTGGCGCCCCATACCTGCGCGCGCTCGTCCTTGTCGAAGTCCGCGAAGAACTCGGCAAACCCCGCCAGCAGGTCGCACTTGGTGACCATCACGTAGATCGGGAAGCGGATGCCCAGCTGCGCGTGCAGCTCCTCGATGCGCTCGCGCATCTCGCGCGCCAGCGTGCGGCGCTTGTCGGCGTCGGGCTGCAGCAGGTCGGTGGCGCTGAGTGTCAGCAGCACGCCGTTGATCGGCTGGCGCGGCCGGTGCTGCCGCAGCAGGCGCAAGAAGCCGAGCCAGGCGGCGCGGTCGGCCTCGCGGTAGCTGTCTTGCGTGGTGTAGCGCCCGGCGGTGTCGATCAGCACCGCATCGCGGGTGAACCACCAGTCGCAGTTGCGCGTGCCGCCGGCGCCGCGCAGCGCCTTGGGGCCGATCTCGGCAGCGAACGGAAACTCCAGCCCCGAGTTGACGATGGTGGTGGTCTTGCCGGCGCCGGGCGCACCGATCACGATGTACCACGGCAGCTCGTACACATAGGGTCGCCGCCGCAGCCAGCCCAGGAATGCGCCCTTGCCGCCGATCGGCCGCTTGCGCAGCACCTGCAGCGCCTGCGCGAAGCGCTGGCCGATCACCGCCACCTCGGGCGCGCCCGGCGCGGCGGCCGGCGTGGTGGCCGGCGCCGACGATGACGCTGCGGCGCGCGCCGCCCCCTGGTGTGGCGACGCGGCCGCCGCCGCGGGCAGCAGGCCGTCGAGCATCTGCCGGTTGCGCCGCGATGCCGCTAGCGCACGCCACGCCAGCTGCGCAACGAACAGCAGCAGCACAACCCCGATGGCGACGACGCGTGCGCGCTCGCTGGCCAGCGGCGCGCGGCCGGCGATGCTCAACAACGGCCCGGCGAACCACACCAACGCGCCAGCCGCGTACAGGCCGAGCGCGATCAGCAGCGCGCGCAAGTGGGTGGTGAGATCAGCGCGCATGGCGATGTGGCGCCGAACGCCCTGCTTCGTCAGCCCGAGCGGCGGTCACGGAGTGACGATTTCGGTCCAATCCAAGCAGACACCGCGGATCCGGCTTCGCCGGTCCGCCGGTGTCGCCCCCCGGAGGGAGGCGCCGCAGGCGCTTCGGGGGGGTCATATCTCGGGTCGCGGCAACAGCAGCACGATCTCGACGCGCCGGTTGCGTGCGCGAGCGGCGGCACTGCCGTTGGCCACGCGCGGCTCGGTGTCGGCGCGCCCCTCGGCGCGCACGCGTGCGGCGCCAAGGCCTTGCTCGACCAGCACCAGTGCCACCGCCTGCGCCCGCTCGCGCGACAGGTGCCAGTTCGACGGGAAGCGCAGCGTCTGCAGCGGCTGGTCGTCGGTGTGGCCCACCACCTCGATCAGCCCCTGCAGGCCGCCCAGTGCCCGCGCGACGCGGCCCAGGCGCTCGCGCTGCGCCGGCAGCAGCTGCGCGCTGCCCGGCGCGAACAGCGCATCGGCCGGCAACGTGACGATCGAGCGCTGCGGCTGGTCGCTGACCTCGAGCGCACCGGCGGCAAGGTCGCTCGCGAGCAGCGGCGCCACGCGCGGCCTGACGCGCGCCGTGGTCGCCGTGGTCGCCGGCGGCGCTCCCGCCAGGCCCGCGCTCACCTGGTGCAGTTGCTGCAGCAGCGGCGCGGCGCGGTCGCTCAGCCGCATCGACATCCAGGTCAGTGCGCTGAAGACCACCGCAGCCGCCACCGCCAGCGGCAACCACCACGGCACGAGCGCGAAGCTCGGCGCGCGGCTGCGCACGCCGGCCCAGTGCTGCGACAGCGTGCGTGCACCCGTGCCCGCCGCGGGTGCCGCCGGCCGCAGCAGCTCGCGCAGCCGCGCCGACCACTCATCGAGCTCGGCGCGGCCGTTGCGCCGCTGCGCGTAGCGCCCCTGCAGGCCGAGCGCGATGCAGACGTCGAACAGCTCGAGCAACGGCGCATTGGTGGTCGCGTCGGCGATCAGGTGCTCGAGCAGTTCGAACACCTTGTCGGCGCCGGATGCATCCTCGTGGAACTCCTGCAGCAGGCCGCGAGCGCCCGCCGGCGCATCGACGCCCCAAGGGGTCGACGCGATCGCCTCATCGATGAAGGTACACAGCAGGTAGCGCGCAGCCGCGACCTGCGGCCGGCCGATACCGCCGGCGCGCGCTTGCTCCTCGAACTCGCCGATCAGACGCAACAACTGGCGCTGCAGGCCCGGCCGGTCGCCATGGTGACTGGTGGCGCGCAATTGCCCGCACAGCGCGAGCAGCGGCCCGGCCGCCACCAGCAGCGGATTGATGCCGACCACCAGGCGTTGCAGCTTCGCGGCCTGGTCCGCCGACGGCGCCGGCGCGGCCGGCGCTGCGATCGCCGTGGTGGCAGCCGCAGCCCTGGCCGCGCGGCCGCCGGGTCGCGGGATCAGCAGCGTGCGCTCGGGGTCGGGCTCGCCGGCCAGCACGGTGCGATCGTCGGGGCCGATCGCAGTCGGGTCGGCCGGCGGATGAGCGGCAGCGGAGCGGCCGTGCGCGGTCATCGAAATCTCGGCAGCGGACGGTTCAGGTAGGCCAGCGTCAGACTTCGACGAAGCCCACCTCGCGCATGAAGCGCTCACGCGACGCGTCACTGTCGAAATGGTTGGCCACCGCGGCAAAGAACTCGCGCCGGCTGGTGCCGGCGGCGGCCGCGCGCTTGGCCACCACCTTGCCGATCGGGCCGATGTAGCCGATCAGCAAGCGCGTGGCGCGCTCGAGCTCGGCCGGCGTCAACGCATCGCCCGGTCGCGTGCCCGCACTGGCTGCGGTCAGCGCGGTACCCTCGGCCACCCTCGGCGCGGCGCGCGGCGTGGTCATCGGCTTGCCGAGCACCGCACGCGCGAACGCCGAGCGCTCCTGCAGGTCGTCGATGGCCGGCATCAGCGCGCCCACCAGCGATTCGAGATCCTTGTGCTCCTTGGCGGCGCGACGCACCAGCACCTTGGCCACCGGGCCGACGTACTTGGCGATCTCGACCTCGACACCGGCCAGCACCACGCTGCTCCAGCCGGTGGGCGGCGGCGCGCTCGAGCTCGACACCGAGAAGGTCTTCGGCAACGACGGCGTGCCGGGGTCGGGGTCGGCCACCTGGCGCTTGCGGTGCGTGACGATCGTCGCCTCGGAGATGGTGTTGGCCACCGGTTGCGCGTAGGCATCGAGGATCGCGCTGCGGAACTCGGCCGCGCTCTGGTAGCGGTCGGCCGGCGCCTTGGTGATCGCACGCGCGACGATCGCGTCGTACTGCGGCCAGCGGTGGGCCGGGTCGACCGCCGACGCCGGCTCCGGATCGTGGTAGCAGACGTCGTGCATGATCGCCTCGGGGCCGCCGCGGAACGGCGACTTGCGTGCCAGCAGCTGATAGAACAACACGCCGGCGGCGAAGATGTCGAGCCGGTGGTCGACCTTGCCGCCGAGGTACAGCTCGGGGGCGATGTAGCCCGGCGTGCCCATGATCACGTTGGTGCGCGTGCGGTCGGCGTTCTCGAGCCGGGCGATGCCGAAGTCGGTGAGCTTGATGCGGCCGTTGCTCATCACCATGATGTTGGCCGGCTTGATGTCGCGGTGCCACACGGTGGCCGAGTGCGCGTAGTGCAGCGCGTCGAGCAGCTGCGACATGATGCTGACCGTGTCCTGCTCGTCGAACGTGGTGCCGTTGGCGATGTAGTCGCGCAGGTTGTTGCCCTCGACGAACTCCATCGCGATGAACGCGTAGTGCGCGTCCTCGCCGTACTCGTAGACCGAGACGATGCCCGGGTGGCTGAGCGCGCCGGCGGCCTGGGCCTCGCGCTGGAAGCGGCTCGACAGCGTGTCGTTGGCCTGCGGCACCTGCGCCGCCGACGACGGCAGGCTGGCCTCGTCGTCTTCCAGCAGCTCCTTGCGGATGGTCTTGATGGCCACCGGCCGCTTGATGACCGGGTCGTAGCCCTTGAAGACGATCCCCATCGCGCCGCGGCCGACCACACCGGTGATCGGGTACTTGCCGAGGCGCTCGGGGACTTTCAACGTGGCCATGACGGTCGGGGTGGGCCGGCTCTTCAGTTGTCGAGCATTTTCATCGCCTGGACCATGCTGGTGCGCATGCGGCCGATCGAACGCGCGAGCACGCCGATTTCATCACGCGAGGTGCGCTTGAACTCGGGGATCTCGAGCTCGCCCAGGCTCACCCGGTCGGCGAACTTCGACAGGTGGGTCACCGGCCGGATCACCAGCATCCACAGCATCAGGTTGAGCACGATGCCGATCACGACGAAGACGACGCCGGTGGAGGTCATGAACAGCTTGAAGGCCTGCTCGGCACGGTCCAGCGGCACCTGCGTCGGCACCGAGATGATCTGCGCGCCCACCACCTCGTTGAGCTGCCAGCCGAAGCCGTTGGCCTGGCCGTAGCGCTCGATCAGCGTCGGCGGCGCCGCATCGATCGTGCTGTGGCATTGCAGGCAACTGGGCGCGCCGACGCGCAGCGGCCGCGCCACGTAGAACGAGCGCCCGGTGGGCGTGTCGCGGTCGCCGACGATCTCCTTGCTGTCCTTGTTGTTGCGGAACTGGTTGACGATGTCGGTCTCCCAGTCGACCGCGCGGTTGCGCGGGTTGGTCGGGTTGAGCACCGCCTCCTTGTAGGAGTACTCGTTGTGCTGGGCGCGCAGACCGTTGAACACCTCGGTGGCCGAGAACGCCGGCACCGTCTGCGGCAGGAAGGTGTACTTCATCTGCGTCTGCAGCAGCGGCGCCACCTGGCCCGAGGTGTAGCTGCGGGTGGCAATGGCCGCGTCCATCAGCAGCCGCGCGCTCTGTGCGATCTCGTCGCGCGCGTTGCGCTCCAGCAGCGTCCACGACACGCGGGCGATCGCCGCCAGGCCGGCGACGAAGATCAGCAGGAAGATCAGGTTGAACTTCAGCAGCAGTCTCATGATGGGTCTCCGGCAGGCGGGCTCGAACGGGTCAGCGTTTGGCGGTGGTGGTGGCGGCCCTGAATGCGCCCGATGCGGCGCTGGCTACGGGCTTGGGCAAGTACTTCTCGGGGAACAGGACCGGGTCCCACTCGGGGTGCGAGCGCAGGCCGGCCACCAGCCCACGGCGGAACTCGGCCTCGCGTGCCCTGACGCGCCAGCGCTCGACGAACTGGCGCCGGAACGGCGATTCGGTGCCGAGCCAGAGCGCGACATCGGCATAGCTGAAATCGGGCGCCGCGCGCGCGGCCACCTCGCGGCCGCGGAAGCGCTCGGCGCGCTGCGGCAGCGAATCGCGGAACGCACGCGGCATCTCGGCCACGAACGCCGGCGGCGTGGCCGGCGTGATCGTGCCGCGCACCCCGGCCGGGCGGCGGTAGGTCTGGCCCTGGCGCACGCCCACCGGCGTGCCGGCCGGCCGCTCGAGCAGCTTGAGGTCGCCGCGCTCGGCGAACAGCACGGCCTCGGCGGGTTTGAGTTGCATCGTCACCACGCCGGGCAACAGGCCGATCTCGATCAGCGGCGAGCGCAGCTCGAACGCGCGCACGTTGCCCTCGCTGCGCGCGTTGGTCAGCTTGAACCAGCCGGTCAGTGCGTACACCGTGTGCTCGAGCTTGTAGCGCAGCGGGCCGCCGATCATCGCCTTCGATCTCGGACCCATCTCGAGCACCGTGTGCTCCACCAACTCGATCTGGCTGAAGGTCTGGTCGCCGGTCTCGACGATGTCGCCCTGCAGCAGCCGCACGCCTTCGGCCGCCCGCAGACGCGCGGCGCCGCGCACGATCAGCGCGTCGCCATCGAGAATGGTGACGGTGCCCACCACATCGGCGGCGACAGCGCCGCCGGCAACGAACCACATGGCCCCGAGCAGGGCCAGCCCCCTCAGCATGCATGGACCTCCGGCGTGAACCACAGGCGCAGGAGTGCGCGTGCGTTGTGTTTCACAATCTAGGCGGTGCGTTCAATGAGTGTCAATCCTGCTAAAGGGAGAAGCCAACCGGGTTGCTCCCATGCGGACCCCCCTAGGGTGTCGCGTGCGCCCACGGCGTGGCCGCGTCGATCGTCTGCCGCGCATGGCCGCTCGTGCCTCGGCGGCGTGCCCGTGCGTGCGCGCCCGCAGCGTGGCACGCGCCGCGCACCTTGCGGTGCACCGGCGTGTGGCGGACACACGGGCCGCCGATGATCGGCATCCAGGTCACCGCCTGGCCAGATCACTTGGCGGCCGCTCCGGCCACCGCATGGTTCGACAGCACCGGCGGCGACATCGGCCGTGGCGCCGATTGCACGCTGGCGCTGCCCGACCCCGAGCGGCACCTGTCGCGCAAGCACGCGCGGGTGATCGAGCGTGGCGGGCGCTTCTACCTGCGGCTGCTGTCGGCTGGCATGCCGGTCACGCTCGACGGCGTGGCGCTGCCGGTGGGACAAGACACCCCGCTGGACGCCGGGATGCGCCTGGCGCTGGGCGGCTACGAGCTGCAGGTGCTCGACGAACCGGAGTCGCTGGGGTCATCGCAGACTGCGCTCGCCGAGCCCGCACTGACGGTCGACCTGTTGATCGGCGGCACCGATGGGCCAGCGGCGCCCACGCCGGCACCCACACCTTCACCTGCACCTTCACCTGCACCTTCACCTGCACCTTCACCTGCACCGGCCCCTGTTCCCGCACCGCCACCCGCACCGCCGCCGGTGCCAGCGCCGCCGCCACCGCCCGCTGTCGCGGCTGTACCGCCGCCGGCCAAGGCGGCGCCGCAACCGTGGCTCGGTGCGGTGACGCCGATCGCAGCGCCGCCGGCGCTGGCGGGCGCCGACCCTGACGCCGCCGCGGCGCTGGCCCACGGGCTCGGGCTCGCGAGCGCCAGCGGCCTCGACGTCGAGCGCATGCAGCGCGTCGGCGCACTGCTGCGTGCGATGACGCAGGGCACGCTCGAGTTGCTGACCGCACGCATGGTCGCCAAGCGCGAGCTTGGCGCTGCCGCGACGCAGCTGCGCACGCGCGAGAACAACCCGCTGAAATTCTCGCCCGATGTCGAGACCGCACTCGCCCACCTGCTCGGCCCGGCCGAGCGCGGCTTCCTCGCGCCGGAAGCTGCGGTGCAGGAGGCGTTCGACGACCTGCGCGCGCACCAGGTGGCGTTGCTGGCCGGCATGCGTGCCGCGCTCGATGCGGTGATGTCGCGCTTCGATCCGGCCGCGCTCGAGAGCCGGTTGGCGCCCGGCGGCGCGCTCGATCTGATCCCGACCAACCGGCGCGCCCGGCTGTGGAGCGCGTACGGCGACGAGTACGCGCGCATCGTCGGCGAGATCGAGGAAGACTTCGACGCCCTGCTCGGTCGCGCCTTTCTGAAGGCCTACCAGGCGCAGTTGCAGGCGCTGGCAGACGACCGCAAGCCGCCCACACGCTGACGCGGCGGGTTCTCCGGCCGCGGCCCGTTGCCGCCTGTCAGACCCCATCCAGCCCCGATCCAGCCCGCCGCCAGCCCCGCCGCCAGCCCGTTGCCAACCCCGCCGCGCCGGCCGGCAGCGGCCCTCCGCCACCCACCGCGCACGCCGCAAAAGGATTGAACCGATTGCGGCGCTGCGGCAACCCATCGGCATTGCACCCCTGCCATCGGAGCTTCACCATGCCACGCATCCTGTCCCTCGTCGCCGTGTTGCTCAGCGCCTGGACGCTCAGCGCCCGCGCCGGCGACGTCCTGGTCGTGCGCAGTGCCGGCGACAGCGTCGACCCCGCCGAGGTGGCCCAGATCCTGACCCGCACGCCGGTGAAGATGCGTTCGCTGCGCCTGCTCGACGATGCCCCCGCCGGCAGCGCGGTGGCCGCCACCGCCGCCGTGGCCGCGGCCGCCGCCGCCGCGCAGGCCGCCGGCCCGTCGGCGCTGTCGCTGCCGGTGCCGTTCGCGTTCGACTCGGCCGAGATCCTGCCCGGCGCCAAGGCCCAGCTCGACGCGGTGGCCGCCGGCATCCGGTTGCTGCCGGCGACGCAGAAGGTGGTGATCGAAGGCCACACCGACGCGATCGGCGGCGACGCCTACAACGAGATGCTATCGACACGCCGCGCCGAGTCGGTGCGGCGCTACCTCGCGGCCGTGCACGGCATCGACGCCGGCCGCCTCGAGGCGGTGGGCAAGGGCAAGGACGACCCGCTGCCGGGCCGCGACCCCAAGGCCGGCGAGAACCGCCGCGTGCAGTTCCGCGGCGGGTGAACGGCCCTGAAACCGCCGCGCGCCACGCTCGACCCGCATCCACGGCATCGTCGGACCCTGCAGGGTGATTACCATGCGCTCTCTTCGGACCACTTCGACACGCAGCGGATGGACAACGACCACGTGCTGCGGCTGCTCGGCCGCATCGAGCAACGCGACGAAGGTGCGTTTCGCGAGCTCTACTGCGCGTTCTCGCGCAAGCTCTACGCCTACGTGCTGAGGCAGCTGTCGGACGACGCCCAGGCCGAGGAAATCGTGTCGGACACCCTGTACGAAGTGTGGAAGGCGCCGGCGAAGTTTCGCGGCGACTCGCAGTTCTCCACCTGGCTGATCGGCATCGCGCGCAACAAGGTGCTGATGCACTGGCGCGGCCGCAAGCCCGACGCCGACCACGACGACGTGGCCGACATCGCCGACGAGCTGGCCAGCGACGCGCCCGGCGCGTTCGAGCTGATGGCGCAGTCGCAGCGCAGCGAAGGCGTGCGCCACTGCGTCGACAAGCTCGGCGCCGACCATCGCGAATGCGTGCACCTGGTGTTCTTCGAGGGCATGGGCCTGGCCGAGGTGGCGCGCATCCAGCAGATTCCCGAAGGCACCGTGAAGACGCGCCTGTTCCACGCTCGCCAGAAACTCAAGCAATGCCTGCAGCGCATGCTCGCCCGCGAAGGCGTTGCGCCGTTGGGAGAACCGACATGAAAAGCAAATTCGACGAACTGCTGCCGTTCTACGCCAACGGTACCCTCGATGAAGCCGACCGCGCCTGGGTCGACGCCTACCTGCGCGAGCATCCGCAATCGGCCGCCGAACTGCAGTGGTACCGCTCGCTGCAAGACACCCTGCGCCGCGACGCGCCCGCCGTGTCGGCCGAGATCGGGCTGGCGCGCGTGATGGCAAAGATCCGCGCCGAGAGCGCGCCGCGCCGCGCCGCCGTGCGGCCGGGCCTCGGCGAGCGGCTGCGCGAGTTCTTCGCGTCGATCACGCCGCAGCCGCTGCTGAAGCCCGCGCTGGCCGGCGCGCTGGCGGTGGTGGTGGTGCAAGGCTTCGTGATCGCCGACCTCGCCGGCACGCGCGTCGACAGCGAGATCCGCGCCGTCAAGCCCAGCGTGGTCGACGCCGGCCCGTACCTGAAAGTCAACTTCAAGGCCGATGCCCGCGAGGCCGACATCCGCATGCTGCTGGTGGAAATCGACGGCTCGCTCGCCGGCGGCCCCGGCCAGCTCGGCGACTGGTACGTGCGCATACCCGAGGCGCGCATCGCCGCCGCGCAGCAGAAGGTGTCGGCCAGCCCGATCGTCGACGGCGTGGCGCGCGTCGATGCGCTGCCGACGCGGCCCTGAGCGGCGCCGCCCGCCGCAGACACCACGGTGCAGACGATGGATCCGCAGCGCCGCCGCTGGCTCACCACGCTGACACTCGGCGCGCTGGCGCCGATCTGGGCCGCCACCAGCAGCCGCGCACGCGCGGCCACCGGCTCGCGCCTGGCCCTGGTGATCGGCAACGCCGACTACAAGGTGGGGGCGCTGAAGAACCCCGCCAACGATGCCCGCGCGATGGCCGATTCGCTGCGCGGCCTGGGCTTCGACGTCACCTTGCGCGAGAACGCATCGCTGCGCGAGATGCTCGACGCGTTCCAGAAGTTCTCGATCAGCGGCCAGGCGGCCGACGTGCGCGTCGTCTACTACGCCGGCCACGGCGTGCAGGTGAAGGGCCGCAACTACCTGCTGCCGGTGGACACCGAGATCCACGCCGAAGACGAGATGCCGAGCAAGAGCGCCGACCTCAACGCGCTGCTCGAGCGGCTGGGCAGCATCAAGCGCGGCATCAACGTGGTGATCCTCGATGCCTGCCGCAACAACCCGTTCTCGGGCCAGCCGCTCGTCGGCCCCGACGGGCGCGCGCTGCGCTACCGCGGCGCCGCGCCGTCGGGCCTGGCGCCGGCCGATGCGCCGCTGGGCTCGATGGTGGCGTTTGCCACCGCGCCGGGCGGCGTGGCACTCGACAACCCGAGCGACCGCCACAGCCTGTACACCAAGCACCTGCTCGAGCAGCTGCAATCGCCCGGCCTGCCGGTGGAGCTGCTGTTCAAGCGCGTGCGACTGGCGGTGGCCCGGGAGACCGGCGGCGTGCAGGTGCCGTGGGAGAGCTCGAGCCTGACCGGCGACTTCTGCTTCCGCACGCTGGCCGGCGGCGCCTGCAGCGGCGGGCGCTGAACCGCCGCGACGATGCTGCCCCGAGCTTAGGGGCAACCCGATCACGGCCGCTGCCGCCGCGGCACAGACTGCCACTCCCGATCCACCCGAAGGAGAGACGGTCATGGCGAACTTCGTCCTCGTCCACGGCGCCTGGCATGGCGGCTGGTGCTACCGCGACACCGCCCGCATCCTGCGCGCCGCCGGCCACACGGTGCACACGCCGACGCACACCGGCGTCGGCGAGCGCTTTCACCAGTCGGCCGAGAACATCACGCTCGAAACCCACATCCGCGACGTCTGCGGCTGCATCGAAGCCGAGGAGCTGAGCGACATCGTGCTGTGCGGCCACTCGTACGGCGGCATGGTGATCACCGGCGTCGCCGACCGCATGGCCGACAAGATCCGCGCGCTGTGCTACCTCGATGCGTTCATCCCCGAGCACGGCGATTCGCTGAACGGGCTGGTCCGCCAGGCGCTGGCGCCGGAGGTGGCGGCGCAGTTCATCGGAGCCTTCCGCGGCACCGCGCTGGAGGGCCACAGCGGGCTGATGCAGCCGATCCCGGCCGAGGCATTCAACATCGCGCAGGCCAACCGGGCCTGGGTCGACCGCCGCTGCCGCCCGCAGGCGCTGGCCACGTTCGAATCGCCGGCGCTGCTGACCGGCGCGCACGCCACGGTGCCGAAGAAGCACTACATCCTGGCCGACGGCTGGGATCCGAGCCCGTTCCGCCATTTCGCCAACCAGGTCGAAGGCAAGCCCGGCTGGACGCTGGCCAAGCTGCCGTGCAGCCACGACGTGATGGTCGACATGCCGAAGGAACTCGCCGCGGCGCTGATCGCACTCGCCTGAAGATATGCTTGCGGCGTGGGCGCGCGGCAGCGCCGCTGCCGCGACCTCACGCCGCCTGCTGCTGCGCGGCGCGCACCTCCTCGCGCACAGCCTCGGTGAGTTCGGCTTTCAGCGCGGCGAACGGCGGCGTGGTCTTCATCGAGTAGTGGCGCGGGTACGGCAGCTCGACCGCGCGATCGAGCTTGATGCGGCCGGGCCGCGCGCTCATCACCACCACCCGCGAGCCCATGAACACGGCCTCGTCGATGTCGTGGGTGACGAACAGCACCGTAGGACAGTTGGCCCCCACGCTCCCTGCGGTCGCTGCCCCCGGGGCTCCGTGGGAGCCCCTGCGTGGCTCCAGGGGCTGCGGCCGGCTTGGGAGCGGCCCGGCGCCGGCCGCGCGTTCGCCTTCCCAGATGCCCAGCAGCAGCTCCTGCATCAGCTCGCGCGTCTGGTGGTCGAGCGCGCCGAACGGCTCGTCCATCAGCAGCATGCGCGGCCCGTTGGCCAGCGCGCGCGCGAGCGCGGTGCGCTGCTGCATGCCGCCCGAGAGCTGCTTGGGGTAGTGCTGCTCGAAGCCGCGCAGCCCCACCTGCTCGATGAAGCCGCGCGCCAGCTCGAGCTGGCGCTCGCGCGGCAGGCCGCGCTCGCGCAGGCCGAAGCAGACGTTGTCGAGCACGCTCAGCCACGGAAACAGCGTGTAGCTCTGAAACACCATGCCGCGGTCGGCACCGGGGCCGTGCACGCGCTGCCCGTCGAGCAGCACCTCGCCCTGGCTCTGCACCTCGAGCCCGGCCACGATGCGCAGCAGCGTGCTCTTGCCGCAGCCGCTGGGGCCGAGGATGGTGATGAAGTCGTTCTCCTGCACCGTCAGGTCGGTGGCCTGCAGCGCCAGCGTGTCGCCGTGGCGCGACGTGAAGCGCTTGGCCACGCCGCGCACGCTGAGGATCGGGGCGTCCACCGCTGCCGTCGTGGTGCTCATCGCCCGAGCTGTGCCCACGGAAACAGCCGCTGGTTGGCCAGCTTGAACGCGAAGTCGCTGAGCAGGCCGATCACGCCGATCACGATGATGCCGAAGATGATGTTGTCGGTGGCCAGCAGCGCCTGGCTGTCGGTGATCATGTGGCCGATGCCGCTGGAGGCACCGATCAGTTCGGCGACGATCACGTACGTCCAGGCCCAGCCGAGCACCATGCGCAGCGTTTCGGCAATCTCGGGTGCCGCGCCGGGAATCAGCACGCGACGGATCAGGCTGCGATCACTGACGCCGAGCGTGTACGCGGCCTCGACCAGGTCGCGCCGCGTGTTGCCGACGGTGACCGCGATCATCAGCACCAGCTGGAAGAACGAACCGATGAAGATCACCGCCAGCTTCTGTACCTCGCCGATGCCGGCCCACAGGATCAGCAGCGGGATGAACGCGCTGGCCGGCAGATAGCGCGCGAACGACACGAACGGCTCGAAGAACGCCTCGATCGGCTTGTACGCCCCCATCGCCACGCCCAGCGGCAGCGCGAGCAGTGCGGCGATCGCGAAACCGCCGACCACGCGCCACACCGTGAGGCCGATGTCGGTCGCGAAACCCATCTGCGTCAGCAGCGTCCAGCCGCTCTTGAGCATCGTCAGCGGGTCGGCCAGGAAGGTCTTCTGCACGAAGCCGCCCAGCGTCGCCACCGCCCACAGCGCGACGAAGAGGACGAAGAAGGCCACGCCGAGCACGACGCGCGCGCCCGGCGCGACCGGAACGAGGGGCTTCATGTCGTGCGCGACGCGGAACCTTCGATTGCTCGACTGCCCCTCGTGCAACCCGCGATGCACGAACCGGTGCAACCGAGAGCCGCCGCGGAGCGAAGGCCGCGGCTCCAAGCCGACCGGCGTCGGCTTGGACGGCCTGAGCGCCAGCCGCCTCCGGCGGCGGGCCCGGCTTTGCCGGGCCGCTGGCGGCGCCCCCTCGAGGGGGGAGCGCCGAAGGCGCAACGGGGGTGGGTCATTTCAAGAAGCGCGTGTCGGCCAGCTTGGACAGGTCGGGCATCGCCTTGATGATGCCCGACTGCAGCAGCAGGTCGGCCGCCTCCTTGCTGAACGCCGCGTGCTCGCCGGCGAAGAACTTCTGGTTCGCATCGCGATCCTGCCAGCGCAGGTACTTCTGCGATGCCTCGAACTGCTCGCCGGTCTGCTTGACGTCGGCGCCCATGATCTCGAAGCTCTTCTTCGGCTCGGCCTTGATCATCGCCAGCGCGTCGAAGTAGCCGTCGGCCAGTGCCTTGGCGGCCTTGGGGTTGTCGGCCAGAAACTTCGGCGTGCAGCCCACGGTGTCCATCACCATCGGGTAGTCGAGCGTGGTGGCGATGATCTTGCCGGCCTCGGGCTTGGCGCGCACCGCGCCCAAGTAGGGCTCGTAGGTCATCGCGGCGTCGATGCCGGCCGTGCCGGCGATCATCGCGTTGGCGGCGGCCTGCGGCTCGAGGTTGACCACCTTGACGTCTTTCACCGACAGGCCGTTCTTGTGCAGCATCCACGCCAGCGCGAAGTACGGCGACGTGCCCGGCGCACTGGCGGCCACCGTCTTGCCCTTGAGGTCGGCGATCTTCGCGATGCCGGGCTTCACCACCATGCCGTCGGCGCCGTAGCTCTTGTCGAGTTGGAAGATCTGCGTCGTGGCGACGCCGTTGGCGTTCCACACCACCCAGGTCTCGACCGTGGTGGCGGCGCACTGGATGTCGCCCGACGCGATCGCGAGGTGGCGGTCCTTCTGCGGGATCTTCTTGATCTCCACGTCGAGGCCGTGCTTCTTGAACAACCCCGCCTCTTTGGCCAGCGTGAGCGGCGCGAAGCCGGTCCAGCCCGAGATGCCGATGTTGACCTTGGTTCCCTGTGCCGAAGCACCGAGCGCGACGACGGCCAGCGCGGCCGCGGCGAATAGAGGCTTGATCATGTGCGGTTGTCTCCTTGGGTTGTGCACGGGGAATCGGATTGCGCTGCGGCCCGCTGGGCCTTGCTCTTGTGCAGCACGCACCACAGACTCGAATCGTCGACTTCGAACACTTCGGCCGGCATGCCGAGCATAGACGCCAACGCCTGGAACTGGTCGCGCGTCGCGCGGCCCGCGCGGAAGCCATCGCGGCACACGATGGTGCCATCGCGGCAGGCGGCATGGTCGATCGGGCCGATCAGCCCGGCCTGCGCCTGCCGTTCGAACCATTCCAGGCGGGCCGGCCAGAACGCATCGGCGTAGGTGGCCAGCGCAAGGCGGCCGCCGGGGCGCAGCACGCGGCAGGCCTCGCGCACCAGGGCTTGCGGGTCGACGCGAAAGGCGCCGATGCCGTTCTGGACGCAGGCCACCAGATCGAAGCTCTCGGGCTCGAACTGCAGCGCCAGCGCGTCCATCGCCCGGTACTGCAGCCGCGCGCCCAGGCCCAGGCGGGCGCAGCGCTCGCGCGCCAGCGCCAGGCTGGCCTCGGCCACGTCGATGCCCACCACGCGCCGCGCGCACGCCGCCAGGTGCTCGGCCACGCGCCCGTGGCCGCAGCCGAGTTCGAGCACCTCGTCGTCGCCGTGCACCAGGCTGCACAGTTGATCGATCTCGGCCTGCAGGTACTGCTGCGCGCGCGGCGGCGCGAGCGCATAGACGCGCTGCAGGCGCTCGGCCGCCAGATGCTGGGCGTAGTACTGCGTCACGGTTGCATTGCCCCGCGCCGTGCCGCTCAGGCCGGCACCCATAGCGCCGGCCGGTGCGGCAGCGCGCGCAGCACCGCGGCGATGCTGCCTTCGGCCACCATCGCCGCGGCGGCCTCGATGTCGGGCGCCAGGTAGCGGTCGTGCATCGCCGCCGGGCAACGCTGACGCAGCGCGGCGTGCGCCTGCTCCAGCGGCGCGCTGCTGCGCAGCGGGCGCAGGAAGTCGATGCCCATCGCGGCGGCGAGCAACTCGACACCGAGGATGCGCGCCACGTTGGTGATCATCGGCTGCAGCCGCCGCGCGGCGAACGTGGCCATGCTCACGTGGTCTTCCTGGTTGGCGCTGGTGGGCAGGCTGTCGACGCTGGCCGGGTGCGCGAGGCTCTTGTTCTCGCTGGCCAGGCTGGCGGCGGTGACATGCGCGATCATGAAGCCGCTGTTCAGGCCGGCATCGGGCGTCAGGAACGGCGGCAGCCGCGACACGCCGGCATCGATCAACATCGCGATGCGGCGCTCGGCGATGGCGCCGACCTCGGCGATCGCCACGGCCATGGCATCGCAGGCCAGCGCCACCGGCTCGGCATGAAAATTCCCGCCCGAAAGGATGATGCCCCCACGCTCACTGCGTTCGCTGCCCCCCGAGGGGGCGCGGCCGGCCTTGGGGCGGCCCGGCGGCCGGCCGGCCTCGCCTTCACCGTCGTCGAGAAAGACGAGCGGGTTGTCGGTCACCGCGTTGGCCTCGCGCAGCAGCACCAACGCGGCGTGCCGCAACTGGTCGAGGCAGGCGCCCACCACCTGCGGCTGGCAGCGCAGCGAGTACGGATCCTGCACGCGGTCGTCGCCCTCCAGATGTGAATGGCGGATCGCGCTGCCGGCCAGCAGCGCGCGGTAGTAGCGGGCCACGTCGATCTGCCCGGGCTGGCCGCGCAGCGCGTGGATGCGCGGGTCGAACGGGCCGTCGCTGCCGCGTGCGGCGTCGACCGTCAGCGCGCCGATCACCAGCGCCGATTCGAGCACCGGCTCGAAGCTCAGCAAGGCGTGCAGCGCCAGCGCGGTCGACACCTGGGTGCCGTTGATCAGCGCCAGGCCCTCCTTGGCCGCCAGCTTCAGCGGCGGCAGGCGCGCCTCGCGCAGGCACGCCGCTGCCGCTGCCGGCCGGCGCGCGCCGTCGACGATGAACTCGCCCTCGCCGAGCAGCGCCAGCGTCATGTGCGCCAGCGGCGCCAGGTCGCCCGACGCGCCGACCGAGCCCTGGCTCGGCACGAACGGCACCAGGCCGGCGTTGTGCACCGCCAGCAGCGTGTCGACCACCTCTTCGCGCACGCCCGAGGCACCGCGCGCCAGCGACGCCGCCTTCAGCGCCAGCATCAGCCGCACCACCGGCGGGCTCAGCGGCTCGCCGACGCCGACCGAGTGCGAGCGGATCAGGTTGAGCTGCAATGCCGCGAGGTCGGCCTCGCCGATGCGCGTGGACGCGAGCTTGCCGAAGCCGGTGTTGACGCCGTACACCGGCGCGTCGCCACGCGCCGCGCGCTGCACCACCGCGGCGCTGGCGCGCACCGCTGCGCGCGCGGCGGCCCCGAGCGTCAGCGCACCGGCGCCGCCGGCGTGGATGAGCTGCAGCTCGTCGAGCGTCAGGGAACCGGGATTGAGGCTGATCTGCATCGGTGGGTCGCGGGCTTGCGTTCAAGCGCCGATCATCGGCAGGTTCAGGCCCTGCTCGCGCGCGCAGGCGATCGCGTCTTCGTAGCCCGCGTCGGCATGGCGCATCACGCCGGTGGCCGGGTCGTTCCACAGCACGCGCTCGATGCGCCTGGCCGCGGCGTCGGTGCCGTCGCAGACGATCACCACGCCGGCGTGCTGCGAGTAGCCCATGCCGACGCCGCCGCCGTGGTGCAGGCTGACCCAGGTGGCGCCGCCGGCGGTGTTGAGCAGCGCGTTGAGCATCGGCCAGTCGCTGACCGCGTCGCTGCCGTCGCGCATCGCTTCGGTCTCACGGTTGGGCGACGCCACCGAGCCGGAATCGAGGTGGTCGCGCCCGATCACGATCGGCGCCTTCAGCTCGCCCGAGCGCACCATCTCGTTGAACGCCAGGCCGGCACGGTGCCGCTCGCCGAGGCCGATCCAGCAGATGCGCGCGGGCAGGCCCTGGAACGCGATGCGCTCGCCGGCCATGTCGAGCCAGCGGTGCAGGTGCGCGTCGTGCGGGAACAGCTGCTTCAGCTTGGCGTCGGTCTTGCGGATGTCTTCCGGGTCGCCCGACAGCGCCACCCAGCGGAACGGCCCCTTGCCGCGGCAGAACAGCGGCCGGATGTACGCCGGCACGAAGCCGGGGAAGTCGAACGCGTTGTTCACGCCCTGGTCGAAGGCCACCTGGCGGATGTTGTTGCCGTAGTCGACGGTGGGAACGCCCATCGCCTGGAACTCGAGCATCGCGCGCACGTGCGCGGCGCAGCTTTGCGCCGCGTCCTGGCGCAGTTGCGCATGCAGCGACGCGTCGGCCTGCGCGGCCTTCCAGCGCTCGACGCTCCAGCCCGCCGGCAAGTAGCCGTTGACGAGGTCGTGCGCCGAGGTCTGGTCGGTCACCAGGTCGGGCTTCGGTCCGCCGGCCTTCGCGCGCTTCACCAGTTCGGGCAGCACCTCGGCCGCGTTGCCGAGCAGGCCGATCGACACCGCCTTGCCTTCGCCGGTGTAGCGCGCGATGCGCGCCAGCGCGTCGCCGAGATCGCGCGCCTGCTCGTCGAGGTACTTCGAGCGCAGGCGGAAATCGATGCGCGACTGCTGGCATTCGATGTTCAGCGAACAGGCCCCGGCGAAGCTCGCGGCCAGCGGCTGCGCGCCGCCCATGCCGCCCAAGCCGGCGGTGAGGATCCAGCGCCCCGTCCAATGGTTGGCCCCTTGTTCGCCGGGTACGGCGACCTGTCCCCCGAGAGGAGCGCGCCCGGCTTGGGGCGGCCCGGCGCTCGGGCGCACGCCGCCGTAGTGCTGTCGCCCCGCCTCGACAAACGTCTCGTAGGTGCCCTGCACGATGCCCTGGCTGCCGATGTAGATCCACGAGCCGGCGGTCATCTGGCCGAACATCATCAGGCCCTTGCGGTCGAGCTCGTGGAAGTGCTCCCAGGTGGCCCACTGCGGCACCAGGTTGGAGTTGGCGATCAGCACGCGCGGCGCGTCGGCGTGGGTGCGGAACACGCCCACCGGCTTGCCCGACTGGATCAGCAGCGACTCGTCTTCGTTCAGCTCGCGCAGCGAGCGCAGGATCTGTTCGAAGCAATCCCAGTTGCGCGCGGCCTTGCCGATGCCGCCGTAGACCACCAGCGCATCGGGGTTCTCGGCCACCGCGGGATCGAGATTGTTCTGGATCATGCGGTACGCCGCCTCGATCAGCCAGTTCTTGCAGCTGAGCTGGCTGCCGGTGGGGGCCTTCACCGGGCGCGGACGGGCGAGATGTCGCTGGCTGGAGAGGTCGGTCATGCGGGGTCTCCTTCGGATGGCAAGGCGTGCGGCGCCCGCTTCGGGGTCGCGGGTCGCACTCTACTTGTCTAGACAAGTCTAGGCAAGTACCATCCGGCGATGGCCGCCCTCGGTGTTTCCCCTGAAGCGAAGCGAAGCAGAGGCGCGCCGCGCTCCGAAGGCACCGCGGTCACGCTGTCGTCGCACCGAACGGCGGCCCTGCCGCCGTCACCGCAAACGGCGCCCCTGCCACCGTCACCGCAAACGGCACCCCTGCCACCGTCACCGCAAACGGCACCCCTGCCACCGTCACCGCAAACGGCACCCCTGCCGCCGTCACGTCGAACGGCGGCACTGCCGCCGTATGCCCGCGTCAAGCAGCACCTGAAAGACGGCCTCGCCGCCGGCCACTGGCCGCCGGGCGCGCTGATGCCGAGCGAGGCCGAGCTGGTGGCGGCGTTCGGCGTCAGCCGCATGACCGTCAACCGCGCGCTGCGCGAGCTGCAGGCCGAAGGGCTGGTCGAGCGCTCGCAGGGCGTCGGCACGTTCGCCGCGCCGCTGCACCGCGTGTCGTCGACGCTGACGATCCGCGACTTGCACGAGGAGATCGAGTCGCGCGGCCACCACCACCACGCGGCCGTGCACCTGCAGCGCAGCGAGCGCGCCGGCGCAGCGCTGGCCGCGCAACTCGGCGTGCAGTCGGGCGACACCGTGTTCCACACGCTGATCGTCCACCATGAGAACCACGTGCCGCTGCAGTGCGAAGACCGCTACGTCAACCCGGCCGCGGCGCCTGGGTATCTCGACGCCGACTTCACGCGCACCACCCCGACGCGCCACCTGTTCGAGGCCACCGCGCTGTGGCGTGCGCAGTACTCGATCGAGGCCGCGCGCCCCACCGCGCAGGAGGCGCGGCTGCTCGCGATCGCCGCCGACGAGGCCTGCCTCGTCGTCATCCGCCGCACGTTCAGCCGCAGCACGCCGATCACGATCGCGCGGCTGGTGCACCCCGGGTCGCGCTACCAGCTCGAAGGACAGTTTGCACTATGAGCCTGAACCGTGTCGCGCTCGCCGGCATCGCGCCGACGCCGTGGAAGAACGGCGGCGGCACCACGCGCCACCTGCTCGGCTGGCCCGACGCCGATCGCTGGCAGCTGCTGATCAGCCTGGCCGAGATCGCGCGCGACGGCCCGTTCTCGGAGTACCCCGGCATCGAGCGCTGGTTCACCGTGGTGTCGGGCGCCGGCGTGCTGCTGACGTTGCGCGACGGCGACCACCGGGTCGAGCCCGCGTCGACGCCGCTGCGCTTCGACGGCGCCGAGGCGCCGATGTGCGAGCTGACCGGCGGCCCCACCACCGACCTGAACCTGCTGGTGCGCCGCGACGCCGGCCACGGCGCAATGGCGCTCGCGCAACACGGTGCGCCCTGGCTCTCGCCGGCACCCTGGCGCGCGCTCTATGCTGCCGATGCGATGACGCTGCAGATCGACGACAACGCTGCCGCCCGCGTCGAGGCCGGCATGCTGCTGTGGAGCGACGATGCGGCGCGGCAGCGCTGGCGCGTAACGCCGGCGGCTGCGGCGCCATCGGCTGGCTCGCGCGCGTGGTGGCTGGAGTTCCGGCCGCGATGAAGCCCGCCGCCGCATCGCTCACGCTGTGGCGCGGTGCGCGCCTGGCCACGCTGGCCGGTGCCGGCGGCTGGGGCCTGGTCGAGCACGGCGCGCTGCTGGTCGACGGCGCACGGCTGGCGTGGGTCGGCGCCGAGCGCGCGCTGCCTGCGGGCCTGCGCGCCGCTGCCGAGCACGACCTCGGCGGCGCGCTGGTCACGCCGGGCCTGGTCGACTGCCACACGCACCTCGTCTACGACGGCCAGCGCGCGCGCGAGTTCGAGCTGCGGCTGCAAGGCGCGAGCTACGAAGACATCGCGCGTGCCGGCGGTGGCATCCGCGCCACCGTGGCGGCCACGCGCGCGGCCGGCGACGACGCGCTGTTCGCCGCCGCACGCCCGCGCGCGCTGGCGTTGATGAGCGAAGGCGTGACCACGCTCGAAATCAAGTCGGGCTACGGGCTCAGCCTCGACGACGAGGCGCGCTGCCTGCGCGTGGCGCGCCGCCTCGGCCGCGAGCTGCCGCTGACCGTGCGCACCACCAGCCTGGCCGCGCACGCGCTGCCGCCGGAGTTCGACGGCCGCGCCGACGACTACATCGACGCCGTCGTGCAATGGCTGCCGCAATGGCAGCGCGAAGGCCTGGTCGACGCGGTGGACGCGTTCTGCGAGCGCATCGGCTTCAGCACCGCGCAGACTCGCCGCGTGTTCGACGCCGCACGCGCGCTCGGCCTGCCGGTGAAGCTGCACGCCGAGCAGTTGAGCGACATGGGCGGCGCCGAGCTGGCGGCGGGCTACCGCGCGCTGTCATGCGACCATCTCGAGCACCTGAGCGAGTCCGGCGTGCGCGCGATGGCCGCCGCCGGCACCGTCGCGGTGCTGCTGCCCGGTGCGTTCTACTTCCTGCGCGAGACCAAGGTGCCGCCGGTGGCCGCGCTGCGCGCCGCCGGCGTGCCGATCGCGGTAGCGAGCGACCACAACCCGGGCTCGTCGCCGGGCCTGTCGCTGCTGCTGATGCTGCACATGGCGTGCACGCTGTTTCGCCTGACGCCCGAAGAGGCCGTGCGCGGCGTCACCTTGCACGCCGCGCGCGCGATCGGGCTGGCAGGGTCGCACGGCACGCTCGAAGCCGGCAAGCAGGCCGACTTCGCGGTGTGGGATATCGAACATCCGAACGAACTGGCCTACTGGTTCGGCCGCAACCCCTGCCGGCGCGTGGTGCGCGCGGGCCGGCAGCGTGCGGCACCCTTGAGCCGGCCACCCGAACCTGTGGAGCCAGCATGAGCGGCATGAACAGCCAGAACGAACGCGTCTACACGTTGCACCGCGGCAACCAGCCGCTGCTGGTCAGCGTGCCGCACGCCGGCATCGAGATGCCCGAAGACCAGCACGGCCGCTACGTGCAGCGCGCGCTGCAGTTCGAGGACACCGACTGGCACCTGGCCACGCTGTACGACTTCGTGCGCTCGCTGGGTGCGTCGCTGCTGGTGCCGCGCTTCAGCCGCTACCTGATCGACCTGAACCGGCCGAAGGGCAACGCGCCGATGTACCCCGGCGCCAACAACACCGAGCTGTGCCCGACCCGCTTCTTCAGCGGCGAAGCGCTGTACCGCGCCGGCTACGCACCCGATGCCAACGAGATCGCGCGGCGCATCAGCCTGTACTGGCAGCCGTATCACGATGCGCTGCGCACCGAGCTCGACCGCATCCGCGGCGTGCACGGGCACGTGGTGCTGTTCGACGGCCACAGCATCAAGTCGGAGCTGCCATGGCTGTTCGAAGGCCGCCTGCCCGACCTGAACCTCGGCACCGCAGCCGGCGAGAGCTGCGCCGCGAGCCTGCGCGCCGCGCTCGGCCGCGTGCTCGACGTGCAGGCGCACTACACCCATGTGGTCGACGGCCGCTTCAAGGGCGGCTTCATCACGCGCCACTACGGCGCACCGGCGCAAGACGTGCACGCGGTGCAGCTCGAGATGTGCTGGAGCTGCTACATGGCCGAGCGGCCGCCGTACGAGCTCGACGGCCAGCGCATGGCGCGGCTGATGCCGGTGCTGAGCGCGCTGGTGCACAGCATGCTGCGCTGGACACCGGCATGACCGCACCGCGCCAGTGGTGGGCGCCGCGCGCATGGGTGCGCGGCCGCTGGCGCGACGCCGTGCTGCTCGAAGCGGCGGCCGACGGCACCTGGGCGCGCGTGACCCCCGACAGCGCGCGCACACCGCAGATGGCCGCGCTGCCGGGCGCCGTGCTGCCGGGGCTGGTCGATGCCCACGGCCATGCGTTCCAGCGCGCGTTCGCCGGCCTGGCCGAGCGGCGCGACGGCGAGCAAGATGACTTCTGGAGCTGGCGCGACCGCATGTACCGCGTGGCGCTGACGATCGGGCCCGAACAGCTGCGCACGGTGGCCACGCAGCTCTACGGCGAGCTGCTGCGCGGCGGCTACACGCAGGTGTGCGAGTTCCACTACCTGCACCATGCACCAGATGGCTCGCGCTTGGCCGACCCGCTGGCGATGTCGCGCGCGCTGGTACAGGCCGCTCAGGCCAGCGGCATCGGCCTGACGCTGCTGCCGGTGCTGTACGAGCGCGCCGGTTTTGCTGCCGCCGGCCTGCGCGACGATCAGCGTCGCTTCGCCAGCACGGTCGAGCAGGTGCTCGCGCTGCGCGACGGCGTGCGTGCGCTCGGCGTGCCGCAGGTGGACGCCGGCGTCGCGCTGCACTCGCTGCGCGCGGCGCGCGCGGCGTCGATCGCGGCGCTGGTCGAGCGCACGCGAGGCGACGCCGCACCGATCCACATCCACGTCGCCGAGCAGACCGCCGAGGTCGACGACTGCATCGCCGCCACCGGGCTGCGGCCGATCGAATGGCTGGCGCGCCACGTGCCGCTCGACGCGCGCTGGCAGCTGGTGCACGCCACGCACGCCACGCCGGCCGAGATCGACGCCGTTGCCGACAGCGGCGCCGGCGTGGTGCTGTGCCCGAGCACCGAGGCCAACCTGGGCGACGGCCTGCCCGACCTGCCGCGCTGGCTGGCCTCGCGCACGCCGCTGGCGATCGGCTCCGACAGCCACGTCACGCGCGACTGGCGCGAAGAGCTGCGCCTGCTCGAGTACGGCCAGCGGCTCACGCGGCGCCAGCGCAACGTGGCCGCCGCGCCGCAGCACGGCGAACCGTCGACCGCGGCCCGGCTGCTGCAGCGCATGCTGGCCGGTGGCGGCGCGGCCGCGGGCTTCGCGCGCTGGGGGCTGCAACCCGGCGCGCGCGCCGACCTGCTGCTGGTCGACGGCGGTGACCCCGCGCTCACGCAATGCGATGCCGACGCCTGGCTCGACGCGCTGGTGTTCTCCAGCCCGGTGCGGCCGTTCGCCGCCGCGATGGTGGCCGGCCGCTGGGCGATCGAGCCGCCCGCGTCGTGACCGACAGCGGCAACAATCTCGTGCCGCTGCGCGCGCGGCCAGCCATCGCACAAGCATGAGTGACGCCCCCCCACGACCCGCGCTGCCCGACCGCCTGTCGGTCGACCCCACCAGCCCGCACCACGTGGCCGCGGTGTTCGAGCACGACGTGGGCATCCGCTTCAACGGCAGCGAGCGCGCCGATGTGCACGAGTACTGCATCAGCGAGGGTTGGATCAAGGTGAGCGCGCGCCGCACGGTCGACCGCAAGGGCCGGCCGCTGCTGATCCGCCTGAACGGCCGCGTCGAGGCGTTCTACCGCTGACGCCGACCGCGCGGGCGGCCGGGGAAAGCACTCGCCCGATCGATTAACTGGATGGTTAAGATGCGCGGATGGCCTTGCCGTCGCGCTCCGCCTCGCACCACGCACCGCCCGCGCGCGCCGCCGCACGCACCACGGCGAGGCCGGCGTCGCGATCCGGTTCGACCACCGCTGCGCGCCCGCCCGGCACGCGCGACCCCGAGCAGACACGCGCGCGCATCCTGGCCGCAGCCAAGGCCGAGTTCGCGCGCGTGGGCCTCGGCGGCGCGCGGGTCGACCGCATCGCCGCGCTGGCCGGCGCCAACAAGCGCATGCTGTACTACTACTTCGACAGCAAGGACGGCCTGTTCCGCGCGGTGCTCGAGGCCACCTACGAACACATCCGCGAATCCGAGAAGGCGCTGCACCTCGATGCGCTGGGCCCGGTCGAGGCGATCCGCCGGCTGATCACCTTCACCTGGGACTACCACCTGCACCACCCCGAGTTCCTCAGCCTGCTCAACAGCGCCAACCTGCACCGCGCCGAGCACGTCAAGAGTTCCAGCAAGGTGCGTCGCATGCACTCGCCGTTCGTCGCGATGATCGGCGAGATCCTCGAGCGCGGCCGCAAGGCCGGCGTGTTCCGCAGCGGCGTCGACGCGGTGCAGCTGTACATCTCGATCGCCGCGCTCGCGTATTTCTACCTCGGCAACAACTACACGCTGTCGGCCATCTTCGGGCGCGACCTCAAGGCGAAGAAGGCGCTCGAACAGAGGTTGGCGCACATGACCGAGCTGGTGCTCGGCTATCTGCGAAGGAGTTGACGATGAGCGCGACGACCCAACCCCTGCCCGCACGGTTCGACAGCGTCGAGCAGCTCGAAGACGTGATGACCACGCCGACGCCGGCGCTGGTCGACACGTTGCGCGGCGTGCCGGGCGACATCCTCGTGCTCGGCGTCGCCGGCAAGATGGGGCCGACGCTGGCACGCCTGGCGCGACGCGCCGGCAAGCGCGTGTTCGGCGTCGCGCGCTTCAGCGAGCCTGGGTTGCGGGCGGCGCTGCAGCGCCACGGCATCGAATGCATCGCGGCCGATCTGCTCGCGCGCGAGCAGCTGGCGGCGCTGCCCGATGCGCCGAACGTGGTGTTCATGGCCGGCCGCAAGTTCGGCTCCAGCGGCAGCGAGTGGCTCACCTGGGCGATGAACGCGCACGTGCCGGCGCTGGTGGCCGAGCGCTACGCGCGCTCGCGAATCGTCGCGTTCTCCACCGCCTGCGTCTACCCGTTCGTCGACGTGAACGGCCCCGGCGCGCCCGAGTCGGCGCCGCTGACGCCGCCGGGCGAGTACGCCAACTCGTGCGTCGCGCGCGAGCGACTGCTGCAGCACTTCTCGCACGCGCTGGGCACCGCGGGCCGGCTGATCCGGCTGTCGTACGCGATCGACATGCGCTACGGCGTGCTGCACGACCTGGCGCGCAAGCTGCTGGCGCGCGAACCGATCGACCTCACGATGGGCTACGCCAACATCATCTGGCAGGGCGATGCCAACGAGCAGGTGCTGCGCGCGCTGGCGCACTGCACCACGCCCACCAGCGGCCTGAACGTCAGCGGGCCGCCGCAGCGCATCCGCGACCTCGCCACCGCGCTGGCGCAGCGCATGGGCGTGACGCCGCAGTTCACCGGCAGCGAGGCGCCGACCGCATGGCTGCTCGACACGACCGAATCGCGGCGTCTGTTCGGCCCGCCGACGGTGCCGCTGGCGGCGATGCTCGACTGGACCGCCGACTGGGTGTCGCGCGGCCTCGGCAGCCTGGACAAGCCCACGCACTACGAAGCGCGCGACGGGAAGTATTGATGCCACTGGAGTGGCGCGAATGAATTGAGCTATCCACTGCCGAGGGCTGCCATGCACAGAACCCAGATCCCGGCGGAGTCGCTTGCCGTGTTGCGCCGCGGCGCGGTGATGCCGGCGCACCTGCTGGCGCTGGATGCCGAGCGCCGGCTCGACCGCCGCCGCCAGCGCGCGCTGACGCGCTACTACCTCGACGCCGGCGCCGGCGGCATCGCGGTGGGCGTGCACTCGACGCAGTTCGCGATCCGCGAGGTCGGCCTGTACGAGCCGGTGCTCGAGCTGGCGATGCAGACCGCGCTCGAGTGGACCCCGCTCGGCGGCCGGCGGCCGCTGTTCATGACCGCGGGCCTGGCCGGCGCCACCGCGCAGGCGGTGCGCGAGGCGCGGACCGCGCGCGCGCTCGGCTACCACGCCGGCCTGCTCAGCCTGGCGGCGCTGAAGCGCGCGAGCGAAGACGCGCTGCTCGCGCACTGCGAGGCGGTGGCCGCCGAGCTGCCGCTGGTGGGCTTCTATCTGCAGCCGGCGGTGGGCGGCATCGAGCTGCCGGCGAGCTTCTGGCGGCGCTTCGCGGCGATCGACAACGTGGTGGCGATCAAGCTGGCGCCGTTCAACCGCTACCGCACGCTCGACGTCATCCGCGGCGTCGTCGAGGCGGGCGCCGAGCAGCGCGTGACGCTGTACACCGGCAACGACGACCACATCGTGCTCGACCTCGTGGCGCCGTTCGTCGTGCGGCGCGACGGTGTCGACGTCACCGTGCGCATCGAAGGCGGCCTGCTCGGCCACTGGAGCGTGAACACGCGCCGCGCGGTCGAGCTGCTCGGGCGCATCCACGCCGCGCGCGCACGCGGCGCGATCGACGACGCGCTGCTCGCGCTCGACTCGCGCGTCACCGACTGCAACGCCGCGCTGTTCGACGTGGCGCATCAGTTCCACGGCTGCATCGCCGGCTGCCACGAGGTGCTGCGCCGCCAGGGCCTGCTCGAAGGCATCTGGTGCCTCAACCCGGTCGAGGGCCTGAGCCCGGGCCAGGCCGAAGAACTCGATCGCGTGCACGCGGCGCACCCCGAGCTGCACGACGACGCCTTCGTGCGCGAGCACCGGGTGCGCTGGCTGGGCTGACGGGCCCCCGACCGCCGGCGCTTCAGGAATTCCACATTGACAGCATCACCAAGATCCACCCATAGTTAACCACCCAGTTAACTCCCACCGCGCCCGCCGTGTCGGCGGCGCCCCACGAGACGAGGAACCCCCATGCACACACGCAGCTTGCTGAAACCCCTGCTCGTCGCCGCCGCCGGCCTGGCGCTGGCCGGCGTGGCCCAGGCGCAGAACTGGAAGCCGACACGGCCGATCAACCTGATCGTGCCGTGGGCCGCCGGCGGATCGACCGACCAGGTGACGCGCATCTGCGCCGCCGAGCTCGAGAAGGCGCTCGGCCAGACGATCGTCGTGGTCAACCAGCCCGGCGCGTCGGGCTCGATCGGCACCAAGAGCGTGTGGGACGCCCCGAAAGACGGCTACACCTGGACCGCCGGCGCCGCGCAAGACCTCGGCACCTACGAGACGCTGGGCACGCTGAAGGCGCGCATCACCGACTGGCACCTGTACCTCAATGTGGCCAACATCCAGGTCATCAGCGTCAACCCGAAGACGCCGTACCAGAACGCCAAGGAGCTGCTCGACGCGATGAAGGCCAAGCCGGGCCAGATCAGCGTGGCCACCGCCGGCGTCACGTCGGCCGGCCACAACGCGATGGAGCTGATCAGCAAGGTCACCGGCGTCAAGTACAAGCACGTCACCTACGACGGCGGCAACCCCGCGGTGGTGGCCACGGTGGCCGGTGAGGCCGACGTGACGACGCAGCTCGCGGTCGAGCAGGCCGACATGATCCGCGGCAAGCGGCTGCGCCCGCTGGCCACCGTGAGCGACAAGGCGCTCGAGCTCGAAGGCTACGGCAGCCTCCCGCCGCTGTCGCAGACGCTGCCCGGCTTCACCGCACCGACCAACTACTTCGGCATCTTCCTGCCCAAGGGCGTGCCCGACGAGGTCGTGAAGACGCTCGACAAGATCTGGGCCGAGCAGATCGTCAAGAGCGAGGCGCTGAAGAAGTATGCTGCCGGCCGCGGCGCGCTGTTCGCGCCCGCCTACGGCGCGGCGGCGCAGAAGGCGGTGTTCCCGGCGATCCAGGCCAACGCGTGGCTGCTGTTCGACGGCGGCAAGGCCAAGATCTCGCCCGACACCGTCGGCATCCCGAGGCCATGACCCATCCCCGATGCGGCCAGGCCGCCTGGCCCATCGCCTGCGACCACTGCCATGTCGGCGCCTGAACCCCACGACGCCGCGCCGGGCGACGCGGCGCCGAGCCTGCGCAGCGAGTTCTACGGCGGCTGCGCATGGATGGTGTTCGGGTTCGCGGTGCTGATCGGCTCGATCACGATGGACCGGCTCGAGGCGCAGCACATCAACCCGTACACGGTGCCGGGCCTGCTGCCGGGGCTGCTCGGCATCGCGATGATCGTGCTGGGCGCGGCGCTCGCGTGGCGCAGCTGGCGCGCCGGCGCGCTGCGCCCGGCACCACCGCTCACCACGGACCAGCGCGACGAGCACCGGCGCATCTGGGTGGTGGCGGCGCTGTGCATCGGCTACGGCGCGGTGCTGATCGGCCACGGCCTGCCGTTCTGGCTCGCCTCGGCGACCTATGTGAGCGCGTCGATCCTGATCATGCGCCGCATGAGTCGCGACCCCGAACAGCGCAGGCTCACGGCGCGCGCCGTCGTGCAGGCGCTGGTGATCGGCGTCGCCTCGGCGCTGATCGTGCAGTGGGTTTTCCAGGATCTGTTCCTGGTGCGCCTGCCCTGACCGCGCCGCTCTCGGCGACACCGCGATGGAAGGCCTCTACGACCTCGGCCGCGCGTACCTCGGCTTCATGAACCCGGCCACGCTGGCCTACGGGCTCGGCGGCGCGTTCGTCGGCATCGTGATGGGCATCCTGCCGGGGCTGTCGGCCACGCTGGCGATCGCGCTGTTGACCACGCTGACGATCAAGCTGCAGGCCAACGACGCGATCCTGGTGCTGATCTGCTCGTACGTCGGCGCGCTATACGGCGGCTCGCGCACCGCGATCTTGCTCAACATCCCCGGCACGGCGGCCAACGCCGCGTCGTGCGCCGACGGCTACGCGCTGGCCAAGCAGGGCCAGGCCGGCCGCGCGATCGGCATCGCCACCTCGGGCGCGTTCGTCAGCACGCTGTTCGGCGTGCTGTGCCTGGCCGCCTTCACGCCGCTGCTGGCCGAGGTGGCGCTGTCGTTCGGCGCGTTCGAGTTCTTCTGGCTGTCGCTGTTCGGCGTGGTGATCTCCGGCAGCATCGTCGGCAACGACCCGCTCAAGGGCTGGCTGATGGGCATGCTCGGCCTGTTCATCGCGCAGATCGGCCAGGAGGGCATCTACGCCTACGACCGCTTCACCTTCGGCTGGGACGAACTCTCCGGCGGCATCGCGCTGATCCCGGCGCTGGTGGGCGCGTTCGGCCTCGCCGAGGTGCTGACCACGCTGGCCGACCCGATCGAACGCCGAATCGTCGAGATGCGCGACTCGGTGCTGCCGCGCTTTCGCGAGGTCGTGCAGTACTGGCGCACCGTGCTGCGCTCGGGCGTGATCGGCGTCTTCACCGGCCTGCTGCCCGGCGTCGGCGAAGACGCCGGTTCGTGGATGTCGTACGCCGCGGCCAAGGCGGTCAGCAAGGAGAAAGAGAAGTTCGGCAAGGGCAGCATCGACGGCCTGATGGCCGCCGAGACCGGCGACATGTCGTCGATCCCCGGCCACATCATTCCGTGCCTGGCGCTCGGCATCCCCGGCTCGGCACCGTCGGCGGTGCTGATGGCGGCGATGATCATCCACGGCATCCAGCCCGGGCCGATGCTGATGATCCAGCATCCGCAGTTCGTCTACGAGGTGGTGGCGATGACGACGCTGGCGTCGATCACCATTTTGCTGTTCGGCCTGTTCGGCGTGCGGCCGCTGCTGCACATCCTGCGCGTCAAGCGCACGATCCTGATGCCGATCGTCTTCCTGCTGTGCGTGGTGGGCGCTTTCGCCACCGCGTCGCGGCTGTTCGACGTCTACGCGATGCTGGCCATCGGCGTGGCGGCGTTCTTCCTGCGCCGGCGCGGCTACGAGATGGCGCCGCTGGTGCTCGGCCTGGTGCTCGGCCCGCTGCTCGACAAGAGCCTGCGCCGCGGCCTGGTGCTGTCCGACGGCAGCCTGCTGCCGTTCGTCACGCGGCCGATCTGCATCGCCTTCGGCCTGGTGACGGTGTTCACCATCCTGCTGTACGTGCCGGCGTTCCGCAAGCTGGTGATCGGCCTGCGCGACGCCGCGCTGGGCGGCATCCGCTCGCTGCTCGCGCGCTGACGGGCCAGGCAAAACGGGGCGCCATGCAGTTCGCGCTCTGCAACGAGGTGCTGCAGCCGCTGCCGTTCGCGCGGCAGTGCGTTGTGGCGGCGCAGCTCGGTTACGACGCGCTCGAGGTAGCGCCGTTCACGCTCGCCGCCGACCCGATGACGATCACCGACGCGCAGGCCGCGGAGTTCCGCCGCACCGCGCAGGATGCCGGTATCCCGATCGCCGGCCTGCACTGGCTGCTGGTGGCGCCGGCAGGTCTTTCGATCACCAGCGCCGACGCGGCGCTGCGCGAGCGCACCGTCGTGGTGATCGAGCGCCTGATCGTGCTGTGCGCACAGCTCGGCGGCCGCTACCTGGTGCACGGCTCGCCCAAGCAGCGCGCGCTGCCCCCGGGCGATTCGCTCGCCGCCGCGCGCGAGCGCGCGCTGGCGTGCTTCGCGCGCGCCGCGCGCAAGGCCGAAACGTGCGGTGTCACCTATTGCATCGAGCCGCTGGCGCCGCGCGAGACCGATTTCATCAACACCGTGGCCGACGCGGCGGCGCTGGTCGACACGATCGGCTCGCCTGCGCTGCGCACGATGATCGATTGCAGCGCCGCCGGCCAGGCTGAAAGCCTGCCGGTGGCCGAGCTGATGGCGCACTGGATGCCGAGCGGGCGCATCGCGCACGTGCAGGTCAACGACCCGAACCGCCGCGGCCCCGGCCAGGGCGCGATGGCGTTCGCGCCGATCATCGACACGCTGCTGCGCGAGCAGGCGGTGGGCCACTACCGCGGCATCGTCGCGGTCGAGCCGTTCGACTACGTGCCCGACGGCGGCGGCGCCGCGGCGCGCGCGATCGGCTACCTGAAAGGGCTGGTCGAGGGCCTGGCCGAACGGCCGGCGGCGCGATGACGGCGAGCGCAGCGAACCCGCCCGACGCACCGCGTTTCGCGGTGCGCGAGATCGCGCTGCTCGAGCGGCCGGTGCACCTGCGGCTGCCGTTTCGCTTCGGCGTGGTCACGCTCACCGAATGCCCGCAGGCGTTCGCGCACGCGCGCATCGAGCTGCCCGACGGCCGCAGCGCGTGGGGTGCGGCCGCCGAGCTGATGGCGCCGAAGTGGTTCGACAAGAACCTGGCGTTGAGCAACGACGACAACTTCGACCAGCTGCGCGACGTGCTGCGCCTCGCGCGCGACGCCTATCTGGCCGACGTGTCGCCCGACACCGCGTTCGGCCACTTCGCGCGCCATCACGACGCGCACCAGGCCGCGGCCGCCTCCCGCGGGCACAACCCGCTGCTGGCGAGCTACGGCCCGGCGCTGCTCGACCGCGCGCTGCTCGACGCGCTGTGCCGCGCGATTGGGCGTTCGTTCTACGCCGCAGTGCGCGGCAACTCGGTCGGGCTCGGCGCGCGCCACGCGGCGTTCGCGCCGTTCGACTGGCCGCGCACGCTGCACGCGCTGGCGCCGCCGGCGACGTCGATCGCGGCGCGCCACACGGTGGGCCTGCTCGACGCGATCACCGCCGCCGACCTGACGCAGCCGGTGCACGACGGCCTGCCCGAGACGCTCGAGCAGGTAATCGAACGCTACGGACACCGCCACTTCAAGCTCAAGGTGGCCGGCCGCGTCGACGACGACGTGGCGCGGCTGACGCGAATCGCCGCGGTGCTCGAGCGCATCGGCGAGCCGATCGTCGTCTCGCTCGACGGCAACGAGCAGTACGACAGCGCCGACGGCGTGCTCGAGCTGCTGGCGCGGCTGCGCGCCACGCCGGCGCTGGCGCGGCTGCTCGATGCGATCGCCTTCATCGAGCAGCCGATCGCGCGCAAGAGCGCGCTCGACACCGACGTGCGCGCGATCGCCGCGATCCGGCCGGTGATCGTCGACGAGTCCGACGGCGAGCTCGACGCGTTCGTGCGCGCGCGGGCGCGCGGCTATGGCGGCATCTCGAGCAAGACCTGCAAGGGCGCCTACCGCTCGCTGCTCAACGCGGCGCGCTGCGCGGCGTGGAACGCGGAGCGCGCCGCACCGTCGAGCGCGGCGCCGGGCGCGCCGCGCTACTTCATGTCGGGCGAAGACCTGACGACGCAGGCCGGCCTCGCGGTGCAGCAGGATCTGGCGCTGGTGAACCTGCTCGGCATCGCGCACGTCGAGCGCAACGGCCACCACTACGTGAACGGCATGGCCGCGCTGCCCGAGCGCGAGCAGAGCGCGTTTCTCGCCGCGCACCCCGACCTGTACGAGCGCTCGCACGGCGCGGTGCGCGTGCGCATCGAGCGCGGGCGCATCGCGATCGGCTCGCTCGACGGCACCGGCTACGCCAGCGGCGCGCTGCCGGCGTGGGACGCGATGACGCCGCTCGCGCCCGCACCCGAATTTCCCAGGAGTTGACCTCGATGGCCACACGACGACTCGGCATCATCATGAACGGCGTCACCGGGCGCATGGGCATGAACCAGCACCTGATCCGCTCGATCGTTGCGATCCGCGCGCAGGGCGGCGTGGCGCTTGCCAACGGCGACCGCGTGATGCCAGACCCGCTGTTGATCGGCCGCAACGCCGAGAGGATCGAGGCGCTCGCCAAGGCGCACGGCATCGCGCGCTTCGGCACCAACCTCGACGCGGCGCTCGCCGACCCGAACGACAGCGTCTTCTTCGACGCCGCCACCACGCAGATGCGCCCTGCGCTGCTGGCGCAGGCGCTGCGCGCCGGCAAGCACGTGTACTGCGAAAAGCCGATCGCCACCAGCCTCGCCGAGGCGGTGGAGATCTGCCGGCTCGCCAAGGCCTCGGGGCTGAAGCACGGCGCGGTGCAGGACAAGCTGTTCCTGCCCGGCCTGCGCAAGCTCGACCTGCTGCGCCGCGCCGGCTTCTTCGGCCGCATGCTGGCGGTGCGAATCGATTTCGGCTACTGGGTGTTCGAGGGCGATCTGCAGCCGATCCAGCGGCCGAGCTGGAACTACCGCGCCGAAGACGGCGGCGGCATGATCCTCGACATGATGTGCCACTGGCGCTACGTGCTCGACAACCTGTTCGGCGAGGTGAAGGCCATCACCTGCCTGGGCGCGACGCACATCGACAAGCGCTGGGACGAAGCCGGCAAGCCGTACACCGCCACCGCCGACGACGCGGCCTACGCCACCGCGCAGCTGGTTGGCCACAACGGCGAGCCGGTGGTCGCGCAGCTGACGATGAGCTGGGCCACGCGCGTGCGCCGCGACGACCTGGTGACGTTTCACGTCGACGGCACGCACGGCTCGGCGGTGGCCGGCCTGCAGGAGTGCCGCGCGCAGAGCCGAGTGACGACGCCGCGCCCGGTGTGGAACCCCGATGTCAAGCAGACGATGAACTTCTTCGACCAGTGGCAGGAGGTGCCCGACGCGCAGGTGTACGACAACGGCTTCAAGCTGCAGTGGGAGGCCTTCATCCGCCACGTGGTCGAGGACGCGCCGTACCAGTGGACCTTGCCCGAAGGCGCCAAGGGCGTGCAGCTGGTGGAGGCTGCGCTGCAGAGCTGGAAGGAGCGGCGATGGGTGGATGTGCCGGCGTTGACGGTTTGAGTTCGACGGCTGCCTTTGTGTTGTGGCCCGGCGTCATCGGTTGCGAGGTGCCGTTGCGGGGCGGTGGCCGGTTCTCGTGTTGCGTGAGTGCGGCGCGGCGCGGCGGGCGGTACCCGGTGTGGGCTCATGATGTCGCGGTCGGCCCTGCGGGCCGACTTCGCTGCGGTGCTCGCCCGACAAGGGCGGCTGCGGTACCGCCGTTCCCGGCGCTGAACGCGCCGGGAACCTCACGGCGTCCTCGCCGGTCCGGCGCCGATGGCGCCGGACTTCCCTTTGCCGGGCTGCGCTCTCGCCGCGCGCCAGATCGCGCCACCCCGGGCACCACCCACCGCGCAGAACCACTGGTGGCGTGTCACGAGGAGGTGTGCCACGGTGGTGCCCGCAAAGCCGTGGGCGGGTGTGCGCCGGCAGCGACATATGCGGCGCCGAGGAGGCGAGCCCGGACACGAACAGTCCAGTGGACTGTTCGTGCCTGGCGAGCGGCCAGTCCGCAAGGACTGGCGCGGCCTGCAAGGCCAGAGCGCATGGCCGCGCGCGCGCAGCGCGCGCAACGTGTTCTGACTCGCCGAGACTGTTTGAGCGGAACGACCGAAGGGAGTGAAGCGAGTTTCTCGGCGGGCCATGCGATCGAGCAGCACAGGGAACCCCTCGCGCAGCGAGGGGCTGCCGCATTCGAGCGCCGGCGCATAACTGCCCGCGGCGTTGCAACGCTCAATTCATCGCAGGGAGTTCGGAGATGAGAGCGAGCCTCAAGCTGCCGACAAATGACCGCAAGCTCGAGTTATTCGAGCTCTCGGAGCCACGCGACTTCCCCAAACGCGCCACCGCACCTTTCAACCGCATCGCCTACTCCGCCGCCCACGTCGTCGCCGACCCGCGTGCCGCGGTCGACCCGTGGCTCGATTGCGCGATCGACTGGGACGCGACGATCGCGTACCGGCGCCATCTGTGGCAGCTCGGCCTCGGCGTGGCCGAGGCGATGGATACCGCGCAGCGCGGCATGGGGCTCGACTGGCCGACCTCGCTCGAGCTGATCCGCCGCTCGCTCGACGCCGCGCGTGACACGCCCGGCGCGCTGGTGGCTTCCGGCGCCGGCACCGATCACCTGGCGCCTGAGGACGCGAAATCGGTCGACGACGTGATCCGTGCCTACGAAGAACAGGTGGGCACGATCGAGCGGCTCGGTGGGCGCATCATCCTGATGGCCAGCCGCGCGCTGGCGCGCGTGGCGCGCTCGACGGGCGACTATGAGCGCGTGTACGACCGCATCCTGTCGCAGGTGCGCGCGCCGGTGATCATCCACTGGCTCGGCGACATGTTCGACCCTGCTCTGGCCGGCTACTGGGGCAGCGCCGATCCGGCGGCGGCGATGGAGGTCGCACTCGGCGTCATCAACGGCCATGCGGCCAAGGTCGACGGCGTCAAGATCTCGCTGCTCGACGCGGGCAAGGAGGTCGCGATGCGCCGCCGGCTCGCGCCCGGCGTGCGCATGTACACCGGCGACGACTTCAACTATGCCGAGCTGATCGCGGGTGACGCGCACGGCCACAGCGACGCGCTGCTCGGCATCTTCGACGCCATCGCGCCAGCCGCATCGGCGGCGCTGGCCGCACTGGTGGCAGGCGATCGGGCGCGCTTCGACGCCATCCTCGCGCCGACGGTGCCGCTGTCGCGCCACATCTTCCAGGCGCCGACGCGGTTCTACAAGACCGGGGTCGTGTTCATGGCGTACCTCAACGGCCAGCAGAGCCACTTCACGATGGTCGGCGGCCAGCAGAGCGCGCGCTCGCTGGTGCACCTGAGCGAGCTGTTCCGGCTGGCCGATCGCGCCGGCTTGCTCGCCGATCCGCCACGCGCCGTCGCGCGGATGAAGACCGTGCTCGCGCTGCAAGGCGTCGAGGGCTGAAGGCCGATCGGCGCGAAGGACGCGGCGATGCGCGATTTCTCGCAGAGCCACGAGTGGCTGTCGATCAACACCGCCACCGTGCGCCGGCAGTGGCGGCTCGACCGCATCGTCGAGGAGTGCGCCAGGCGTGGCATCCGCGCGATCTCGCCGTGGCGCGACCAGGTCGCTGCCGTCGGGCTGCAGGCGGTCGCCGCACGGTTGCGCGACACCGACACCGTGCTGTCGGGCTATTGCCGCGGCGGCTTCTTTCCGGCGGCCGAAGCGACCGGCCTGCGCGCCGCGCTCGACGACAACCGGCGCGCGCTCGACGAAGCCTGCACGCTCGGCGCGCCGTGCCTGGTGCTGGTGGTCGGCTCCCTGCCGGGCGCGCTCGACGGCAACCCCGCATACCACGACCTCGCGCGCGCCCGCGCCGAGGTGCGCGACGGTATCGCGGCGACACTGGAACACGCGCGGCAAGCGAACATGCCGCTGGCGATCGAGCCGCTGCATCCGATGCAGGCCGCCGAGCGCGCGTGCGTCAACACGCTCGAGCAGGCACTCGACCTGTGCGATGAACTCGATCCCGCGCGCAGCGGCGCGCTCGGCGTCGCGGTGGACCTCTACCACGTCTGGTGGGACCCCAAGCTCGCGCAGCAGATCGCGCGCGCCGGCCGCGAGCGGCTGCTGGCGCTGCACGTGTGCGACTGGCTGACGCCGACGCGCGACCTGCTGAACGACCGCGGCATGATGGGCGACGGCGTGATCGAGATCCGCAAGATCCGCGGCTGGATGGAAGACGCCGGCTACGCCGGCTTCGCCGAGGTGGAGATCTTCTCCGAGCACTGGTGGAGCCGCCCGGGCGACGAGGTGCTCGACACCTGCATCGCGCGGCATCGCAGCGCCGTATAGGTGTCGGCGCCGGCCCCGGTGCAGGCGGCCCGACGCCGGGCGGTCACGCAGCCGCGCCGCCGAGCCACGCCAGCGTGTCGGCCAATGCCTGCTCGGCACGATCGAACATCGCGTCGATCTCGTCGTCGTTGATGATCAGCGGCGGCGAGAACGCGATCACGTCGCCGGCCAGCGAGCGGGTGATCAGCCCATGCTCTTGCGCCCGCCGCACGAAGTACGCGCCGACGCCGCGTTTGGGGTCGAACGCCTTGCGCTGCGCCGGCAGCTCGGCCAGCTCGATGGCGCCGATCAGACCCAGCGAACGCACGTGGCCGACATGCTCGCGGCCCGCGAAACGCTGCAGCCGCTCGCGAAAGCGCGGCGCCACGCGCTGCACGTGGCCGATGACGTCGTCGCTCTCGTAGATGCGCAGCGTTTCGAGCGCCACCGCGCACGCCAGCGGATGGCCGCTGTAGGTGTAGCCGTGGCCGAAGCTGCCCACCGCCGCGCTGGCGTCGGCCACCACTTGGTAGATCGCGTCGCTGACGAACAGCGCCGACATCGGCACGTAGGCGGCGGTGAGCATCTTCGCGACCGTGACGAGGTCGGGCCTCAGGCTGAACACCTGGCTGCCGAACGGCTGCCCGAGGCGGCCGAACCCGGTGATCACCTCGTCGGCGATCAGCAGGATGTCGTGCCGCCGCAGGATCGCCTGCACGCGCTCGAAGTAGCCCGGCGGCGGGATCACGACGCCGCCGGCGCCCATCACCGGCTCGGCGATGAAGGCGGCGATCGTGTCGGGATCTTCGCGCTCGATCGTCTCTTCGAGCTCGCGCGCGAGCCGCTCGCCGAACGCCGCCTCGCTCTCGCCGGCCTGCGCATACTGGTAGTGGTGCGGGCAGCCGACGCGCACGATGCCGGGCAGCGGCAGGTCGAAGTGCTCGTGCATCATCGCGATACCCGACAGCGACGCCGCGGCCGCGGTCACGCCGTGGTAGCCCTTGTGACGCGCGATGATCTTCTTCTTGCGCGGCCGCCCGCGCGCGTTGTTGAAGTAGCGCACGAGCTTGAACGCGGTGTCGTTGCTCTCCGAGCCGGAGTTGGCGAACAGCACGCGCGCGTGAGGCATCGGTGCCCAGCGCAACGTCAGCGCCTCGACCAGATCGGTCACCGGCCCCGGCACCTTGCCCGAGAACGCGTGGTAGTATGGCAGCTCGCGCATCTGGCGCGCGGCGGCGTCGGCCAGCCGCGTCTCGCTGAAGCCGAGCGAGGCGCACCACAGGCCGGCCATGCCCTCGAGGTAGCGCTGGCCGTGCTCGTCGATCACGTGCACGCCGTCGCCACGCACGATCACCAGCGGGCCGTCGCGCTCGAGCGCGCGCAGTTGCGTGTACGGATGCAGGTGGTGTGCGATGTCACGCCGCGCGGCAGGCGTGATGGCGTCGGTCATGCGGACTCCCGGTGGCGGTCGATTATCGGACTCCGAGGCGCGCGACGCATCCCGGGCACCGTTGTCCGAGCTGCGCCGCCGCCCGCGCAGACCGCGTCCGACGCGGCCGGCCCGCTGGTGGCGCCCGCTTCCGGCGCAGCCGCCGGGGCCACCCTAGTAGCGGCTGTTGATCCCCGCCATGCGCAGGAACCAGTTGGCGCACCAGGCCACGAAGCCGCGCAGCACCACCGGGCGCCAGCCGCCGCCGCGGCTGGTATCGGTGACCTCGCGCGAGGCCGCCACCGCGGCGTCGAAACGCTGTGACAGCTCGCGCGAGAACTGTGCGTCTTGCACGATCACGTTGGCTTCCAGGTTCAGCAGCAGCGACAACGGATCGATGTTGGAGCTGCCCACCGTGGCCCACTGGCCGTCGACCAGCGCGACCTTGGCGTGCAGGAACGCGGGCATGTACTCGTAGATCTCTATGCCGCGGCTACGCAGCTCGTCGTACAGCACGTGTGCGGCCAGCGCGGCGAAGCGGTAGTCGATCTTGCCCTGCAGCAGCAGACGCACGCGCACGCCGCGCTCGGCCGCGCGCGTCAGCGCACGGCGAAACAGCCGCCCGGGGTAGAAGTACGGCGTCACCAGGTCGACGCGCTCGCCGGCGCGCAGCACGGCCTCGATGTAGGCGCGCTCGATCGAGCGCCGCTGGCGCAGGTTGTCGCGCACGACGAACGCCGCCACCACCGGCTGCAGCGGCCCGACCGGCGGCTCCACCTGCGGCCGCGGCACCATGCGCAGCCGCTGCAGCACGCGGCGCGCGCGCGCCACCGGTTGCGCGCTGCGCGCCAGCGAGACGACCTCGTCGCGCCAGTCGGCGCCCAGCGCGGCACGCGTCCACACCGCGCGCGCGGTCAACGCCACCTGCTCGGCGATCGGGCCGCGTACCTCGATCGCGAAATCGAGCCGCGGCGCGTCGGACAGGCCGTGGCGCAGGTCGAGCCGGTCGTCGATGATGTTGATGCCGCCGACGAAGCCGATGTCGCGGTCGATCGCGCACAGCTTCTGGTGCAGGCGCCGCAACTGGCCCGGTTGCAGCAGGCTCCACCAGCGATCGACCGGGCGGAACACCGACAGCTCCACGTCGGGCTCAGGCAGCCACTGCCGCAGCCGCGCCATCGTGGCCTTGGAGCCGAAGCCGTCGACCACCACCTGCACGCGCACGCCGCGCCGGCCGGCATCGCGCAGCGCCTGCGCGATCGACTCGCCGGCCGCGTCGTCGTGGAAGATGTAGGTGGCCAGCCAGACCTCGTGGCGCGCGCCGGCGATGGCCGAGCACATCGCGGGGAACAGCTCGTCGCCGCCTTGCAGCAGGCGCACGCGGTGGCCGCCGCTGAACTCGGGTGCACCGCGCCGCGCCCAGGCCGCCGCCACCGGCAGCAGCGTGCGTGCGGGCTCGGCGCCGTCGGTCGTCATCGCCGTCAGGTGGGTTCGAGCTCGACCACCAGCGGCAGGTGGTCGGACATGCGCGCCCAGGCCGCGCCGCGCGGCACCTCGAGCGTCACGCAGCGAAAGCCGCGCATGTAGACGCGATCGAGCGCGAACACCGGCACGCGCGACGGGAACGTGGGCCGCGGCCGCACGCCGCCGGCGTGCCCGCCGGCGCGCGCCAGGCCGATGCTGCGCATCGGCGCGTCGAGCCGCTCGCCCCAATCGTTGAAGTCGCCCGCCACCAACAACGGCGCGCCGCGCGGCACGAACTCCTTGACGAAGCGCGCCAGGTACTGCACCTGCTGCAGCCGCGCGCCATGCGTGAGGCCGAAGTGCGCCACCACCGTGTGGATGGTGCGCCCGCTCCATTGCACCGGCACGTGCAGCAGGCCACGCTGCTCGAACGCATGCGCGCTGACATCGTGATGGTCGACTTCGCCCATCGGCCAGCGCGACAGCAGCGCGTTGCCGTGCTCGCCCTGGCGCGTGATCGCGTTGGTGCGGTAGGCCACCTCGTAGCCTTCGGGCGCCAGGTACTCGGCCTGGCCCTGCTCGGGCCAGCCGAACCAGGTGCGGTCGAAACGGCGCGAGTCGGCGCGGTGGAACAACCGCACCTCCTGCAGGAACACCAGATCGGCATCGAGCGCCTCGACGCCGAGGCCGAGGTTGTGAATCTCGAGCCGCTTGCGCGGCCCGACGCCACGCACACCCTTGTGGATGTTGTAGGTGGCCACGCGCAGCCGCGCGCTATCGGCAGCCGGCAGCGCCGCCGCGAAGCGCGACGACGGCTGGCCCGTCAAGCGGCCGGGGCGCGACACGCGTGCGTTCATGCAGCACCCTCCCCATGCAGGCGCGGCAGGTGCAGGATCGCCTCGGCGTTGCTCGGCGAGAAGCAGCGGTCGGCCGCTTCGCGGTACGGCAACCAGCGGTGGCGCAGGTGCTCGCGCGGGTTCAGCGTCACCGCGATATCCGCCGGCACCGTGAGGCCGAACACATGCTCGGTGTTGTGCGTGACACCGGGCGCATAGCGGTGGCGCCAGACCGGGTAGATCTCGTACACGTTCACCAGCTGCCAGTCGTGCAGCGCCGAGCGCGGCACCGCGGCCGAGCCGATGCGGATGCCGGTCTCCTCGGCCACCTCGCGCACGCAGGTCTCGGAAAGCGGTTCGTCGAGACGGTCTTTCGAGCCGGTCACGCTCTGCCAGTAGCCTGGCTTGTCGGCCCGCTCGATCAGCAGCACATCGAGCGCCGGCGTGTGGATGACCACCAGCACCGACTCGGGGATCTTGTGGCGCGCAGGGCGGGTCATGATGATCAGAGCGCGGCCGGCCGCGCGCCGGGTCGGCCGCGCGCCCTCGGCCGGGATCGCAGGCGCGACGCGACCAGCTTAGGAGCCCAAGTCACGACGGATTGCGCAGCCGGATGTGCAGCTCGCGCAGCTGCGCCTCCTCGACCGCGCTCGGCGCGCCGGTGAGCAGATCTTGCGCGCGCTGCGTCTTCGGGAACGCGATCACGTCGCGGATCGAATCGGCGCGGGCCATCATCGTGACGATGCGGTCCAGGCCGAACGCGATGCCGCCGTGCGGCGGCGCGCCGTACTGCAGCGCGTCGAGCAGGAAACCGAACTTGGCCTTGGCCTCGTCGGCGCCGATGTTCAGCGCGCGGAACACCTTGCTCTGCACCTCTTCGCGGTGAATGCGGACAGAGCCGCCGCCGATCTCCCAGCCGTTGAGCACCATGTCGTAGGCCTTGGCGATGCACTGGCCGGGGTCGCTGTCCATCAGGTTCTCGTGGCCGTCCTTCGGCGCGGTGAACGGGTGGTGCACCGCGACCCAGCGCCGCGCCTCTTCGTCGTGCTCGAACATCGGGAAGTCCACCACCCACAGCGGCGCCCACTGGTCCTCGAACAGGCCGTGCGTGCGGCCGAACTCGCTCAAGCCGATCTTGTTGCGCAGCGCGCCGAGCGCGTCGTTGACCACCTTGGCGCGATCGGCGCCGAAGAACAGCAGGTCGCCGTTGCGCGCGCCCGAGCGCGCCAGCACCTCGGCGAGCGCGGCATCGTTCAGGTTCTTGACGATCGGGCTCTGCAGGCCCTCGCGGCCCTTGGCAACGTCGTTGACCTTGATCCACGCCAGCCCCTTGGCGCCGTAGATCTTCACGAACTCGGTGTGGCCGTCGATCTCGCCGCGGCTCATCTCGCCGCCGCCGGGCACGCGCAGCGCGGCCACGCGCCCGCCCTTGGCCTGCGCGGCCGACGCGAACACCTTGAAATCGACCTCGCGCATCACGTCGGTCAGCTCGGTGAACTCCATCTTCACGCGCAGGTCGGGCTTGTCGGAGCCGTAGCGGTGCATCGCGTCGGCATAGCTCATCACCGGGTAGGCCGGCAGCTCGACCTGCATCACGTTGCGGAACACGGTGCGGATCAGGTTCTCGAACAGGCCGCGAATCTCCTGCTCGCCGAGGAACGAGGTCTCGATGTCGATCTGCGTGAACTCGGGCTGCCGGTCGGCGCGCAGGTCTTCGTCGCGGAAGCACTTGGTGATCTGGTAGTAGCGGTCGAAGCCGGCCACCATCAGCAGCTGCTTGAACAGCTGCGGGCTCTGCGGCAGCGCGAAAAACATGCCGTCGTGCACGCGGCTGGGCACCAGGTAGTCGCGCGCGCCCTCGGGCGTGCTCTTGGTCAGCATCGGCGTCTCGATGTCGACGAAGCCCTCGGCGTCGAGGAAGCGCCGCGTCTCCATCGCCACGCGGTAGCGCAGCATCAGGTTCTTCTGCATCGCCGGGCGGCGCAGGTCGAGCACGCGGTGGGTCAGCCGCGTGGTCTCCGACAGGTTGTCGTCGTCGAGCTGGAACGGCGGCGTCACGCTCGGGTTGAGCACCTCGAGCTCGAGGCACAGCACCTCGACCTTGCCGCTGGTGAGGTTGGCGTTCTCGGTGCCGGCCGGGCGCGGGCGCACCTTGCCGCTCACCTTCAGACAGAACTCGTTGCGCACGCCCTCGGCGGTCTTGAACATCTCGGGCCGATCGGGGTCGCAGACGATCTGCACCAGGCCCTCGCGATCGCGCAGGTCGATGAAGATCACGCCGCCGTGGTCGCGCCGGCGGTGCGCCCAGCCCATCAGCGTGACGTTCTGGCCCAACAGCTGTTCGCTCACCAGGCCGCAGTAGGTGGTTCGCATCGGAGCACTCCTTGGGGTTCTTTTCGGTGTCGGGGTCGGCCGCGTTAAGGCGGTGGCGCTGTGGTGGCGGTTCGGCTGTCGGGGCAGCAGCGGCGGATGCGGCAGTGTGACCTGCCTGGCTCTGGGCTGCACGCCGCGCGACAGCCGTTTCAGTTTCGCGCCGGCGCGGTCACCCGCGGCGGCGCCGACGGGGGTGGCGCCACCACCCCCATCGAGATGATGTGCTTCAACGCCTCGTCGACGCTCATCGCCAGCGGTACGACGTCGGTGCGCGGCACCATCAAGAAGAAGCCCGACGTCGGGTTGGGCGTGGTCGGTACGTAGACGCTGACGTGCGAGGCACCCAGGTGCGCCGCCACCTCGCCGCTCGGCACGCCGGTGATGAACGCGATCGTCCACGCGCCGGACCGCGGGTACTCCACCAACACAGCCTCGCGAAACGCGTTGCCGTTGCTGGAGAACAGCGTGTCCGAGACCTGCTTGACCGAGCTGTAGATCGACTTGACGATCGGAATCTTGTGCAGCAGCCGGTCCCACTGGTGAATCAACCACTGACCGAAGATGTTGGCGACGAACAACCCGGTGAGCCACAACACCAGCAGCACGGCGACCACGCCGAGGCCGGGCACGTGGCGCAGCAGCTCGATGCCGGCGCGTGCGCGGTCGGGCAGCACCGCCTGCGACAGGGTGAGCAGCCACGAGAACAATCCGTCCATCAGGCCGAGCACCTGCACCAGCACCCAGACGGTGATGGCCAGCGGCATCCAGACCAGCAGGCCGGTGATCAGGTGCTTTCTCACGCGCGAAGCTCGCGACGGCCGTGTCGGCGACAGCGCCCGCGGTCGTCAGGGCCGGGCATCGCCCGCAGCAGCAGCCTTCGGCACCGTGCTGCTCGCCGCGCCGGCCGTGTCGCCGGATTTCGCCGGCGCACTCGACTCGCCACTGCCGGATCCGCTGTTGCCAGCCGTGGTCGTCGGCTCGCCCTTGGTTGATTCGGACGGCTTCGCCTCGGTCGAGCCGTTGGCGCCCTGACCATCGCCGGCGGTGGCCTTCTTCGAGCCACCCTTGAAATCGGTGGCATACCAGCCGGTGCCCTTGAGCTGGAAACCCGCGGCCGTGACCTGCTTGGAGAACGTCTGCGCGCCGCATGCCGGGCATTCGGTCAACGGAGGGTCGGAGATTCGTTGCAGCACGTCTTTGGCGTGGCCACAGGACGCGCACCGATAGGCGTAGATCGGCATGGCCAAGCCCTTGATGCAAAACGTGAAATTATAGCGGCGCGGGTCGCGCGCGCCGCCCGCACGGCATGCGGGACACGGCGTTCCGTCAGCCGCGGCACCGCCCGCAGTGGGCGGCGCCGCGCGCGGACTCACCCATGCACGCCGACGATGTGGTGGTGCGTGCCGTGGCGGTTGCGAATCGCCTGCGGCCCGAGCGAGCCGACGACCATGCCGACCACGGCCATCAGGAACCCGATCAGCTGCGCCGGGAACTGTTCGCCGGCCGGCGTCGCAAGGAACAGCACCCAGCTGAGGATGCCCAGCACGATCGAGAAGATCGCGCCCTGCGTACTGGCACGCTTCCAGTACAGGCCGGCGGCGAGCGGCACACACGCCCCCACCAGCGTGACCTGGTAGGCGCCCGACACCATGTCGTAGATCGGCGTGCCCTGCAGCGCGATCGCATAGGCGCAGACGCAGACCGCGAACACCAGCACCGCGACGCGCATCGTCCACAGCTCCTGCTTGTCGCTGACGCGCGGCACGAACTGGCGCCAGATGTTGCCGACGAAGGTGACCGACGGCGCCAGCAGCGTGGCCGATGCGGTCGACTTCAGCGCCGACATCAGCGCGCCGAAGAAGAACACCTGCATCACGAACGGCATGTGCTCGAGCACCAGCGTGGGCAGCACGCGCTGCGGATCCTCCTTGATCAGCGTGGCCGACTGCTCGGGCATGATGATCAGCGCGCTGGTCACGAGAAACATCGGCACGAACGCGAACAGGATGTAGCAGACGCCGCCGATCACCGGCCCGCGCGTGGCCGCCTGCACGCTGTTGGCCGACATCACGCGCTGGAACACGTCCTGCTGCGGGATCGAGCCGAACATCATCGTGATGCCGGCGGCGATGAACGCGACCACCTGTGTGGTGTTGGGTTCGGGCAGGAACTTGAACAGCTCCTTGCTCGACGCCAGCGCGATCACCTTGTCGGCACCGCCGGCCTGGTCGGCAGCGAACACCGCGATCACCGCCAGGCCGACGACCAGGATGATCATCTGGATGAAGTCGGTGACGGCCACCGACCACATGCCGCCGAACAGCGTGTACGCCAGGATCGACGCGGTGCCCAGCACCATGCCCACCGGCACGGCAATCGCGCCGCCCGACAGCAGGTTGAACACCAGGCCCAGCGCGGTCACCTGCGCCGACACCCAGCCGAGGTAGCTCAGGATGATGATCAGCGAGCACACCACCTCGATCACGCGGCCGAAGCGCTCGCGGTAGTAGTCGCTGATCGTCAGCAACGTCATCTTGTACAGCTTGGCGGCGAAGAACAGGCCCACCAGGATCAGGCAGGTGCCGGCGCCGAACGGGTCTTCGACCACGTCGTGCAGGCCGCCTTGCACGAACTTGGCCGGGATGCCGAGCACCGTCTCCGAGCCGAACCAGGTGGCGAAGGTGGTCGTCACGATCATGATCAGCGGCAGGTGCCGGCCGGCGATCGCGAAGTCGGCGGTGTTCTTCACTCGCTTGGCGGCCCACAGGCCGATCGCGATCGTGAACAGCAGGTAGACGATGACCAGGGTCAGCAGCATGGCGAGCGGGCTCCTCGGGCGCAACCGGTGCCGGGGGTTTGCGCGGCGCGGCAATTATCCATGCGCGCTTGGCGCCGCCTGCGGGGCCGCGACGCGTCGGCGCGTCAGCGTGGCCAGGCCAGCCACCACTGCAGCGCGAGCACGCCGAGCAGCAGCGCGACGCCGCCGGAGACCACCGCACGCAGCAGCCGGTGCGTGCGCCGCTGCTCGGCCAGCAGCGCCTCGAGCAGCGCCGCATCGCCCTCGCCGTGGCGCAGCAGTGCACGGTGCACCAGCCGCGGCAGCTCGGGCAGCAGTTGCGCGTAGCGCGGCGCCTCGTGCTTGAGCCGGTCGACCAGGCCGCGCCAGCCGATCTGCTCGTGCATCCAGCGTTCGAGGAACGGCTTGGCCGTGGCCCAGAGGTCGAGCTCGGGGTCGAGCTGGCGACCGAGCCCCTCGATGTTGAGCAGCGTCTTCTGCAGCAGCACCAGCTGCGGCTGGATCTCGACGTTGAAGCGTCGCGAAGTCTGGAACAACCGCATCAGCACATGGCCGAGCGAGATGTCTTTCAGCGGGCGGTCGAAGGTGGGTTCGCACACCGCGCGGATCGCGCTTTCGAGCGCGTCGACGCGAGTGGCCGGCGGCACCCAGCCGCTTTCGACGTGCAGCTCGGCCACGCGCTTGTAGTCGCGCTGGAAGAAGGCGAGGAAGTTCTGCGCCAGGTATTCCTTGTCGAACTCGGTCAGCGTGCCGATGATGCCGAAGTCGAGCGCGATGTAGCGCCCCCGGGTGGCCGGCTCGACGCTGACCTGGATGTTGCCCGGGTGCATGTCGGCATGGAAGAAGCCGTCGCGGAACACCTGGGTGAAGAAGATCGTGACGCCGTCGCGGGCGAGCTTGCGGATGTCGACGCCGGCTTCGCGCAGCCGCTCGATCTGGCTGATCGGCACGCCCTTCATGCGCTCCATCACGATGACGTCGTGGGTGCACAGCTCCCACACCATCTCGGGGATCATCAGCAGGCTCAGGTCGGCCATGTTACGCCGCAGTTGCGCAGCGTTGGCGGCCTCGCGCACCAGATCGAGCTCGTCGTGCAGGTAGGTGTCGAACTCGGCCACCACCTCGCGCGGCTTCAACCGCTTGGCGTCGACCCAGACGCGCTCGACCCAGCGCGCCAGCGTGTGCAGCAGCGAGAGGTCGTTGTCGATCGACGCCAGCATGCCCGGGCGCAGCACCTTGACGGCCACTTCGCGGCCGCTCTTCAGCTCCGCGAAGTGCACCTGCGCGATCGACGCACTGGCCACCGGCTCGCGTTCGAAGCGGGCGAACAGCGTGTCGATCGGCGCGCCGAACGCGCGCTCGACGATGGCCACCGCCTGCGCGCCGGGAAACGGCGGCACGCGGTCTTGCAGTTGCGCCAGCTCGTCGGCCACGTCGGGCGGCAGCACGTCGCGGCGGGTCGACAGCACCTGGCCGGCCTTGACGAAAATCGGCCCCAGCTCGGTCAGCGCCCGGCGCAGGCGTTCGCCGCGCGAGAGGCTGGCCACGTTGGCGCGCGGTCGCGCCAGCAGCGGGCGCAGCAGTTTCAGCGGGCGGAACAGGTGCGCGGCGTCGACCAGTTCATCCAGCCGCCATGCCAGCAGCACCGAGGCCACTCGCAGCAGGCGCGGCACCACGCGCAGCGGCGTCACGCGGTGTCGCCCTGCAGTTGCCGCGCCAGCCGCTGCACGCGTGCGGCCAGTCGTTCGCTGTGTTCGCGCAAACTGTCCACTTCGTCGAGAAAGGTGTCGACTTCGCCAGGCGCCAGGGCCACGCGGGTTTCGTCGCGCACCCAGTCGGCGGCGTCTTCGACGAGATGGGCGCCACTTTCGCGGGCATGCGCCAGGCCCTTGCGCACGGCCCTGGCCAACGGCACGCCGAGCACGTCGCCGAAACTGCGCGCGAAGGCCTCCTCGAAATCCGGCGCGAACTTGCCGGCCAGCTTTTCCAGGCGGCGCGCCAGTTCGGCATCGCCGGCGATCTCCACCTTGCCCGGCGCGATGCCGTCGTCGTCGCGGCGCAGCAGCATCGCCAGCAGGCTGCCCGGCGTCGCGGCCACCTTCAGCTGGCTGTCGTCGCGCGGCGGGCCGACTTTCAGGTGCGCCTGATCGACCGTGATGGCCAGCGCCAACTCCGGCCCGCGCAGATGCAACTGCACGCTGCGACCGTTCAACGCGGTCAGCCGCTGCTGCGTGTCGGGATCGAGCGACAGCGTGTGGTTCAGCGCGGTTTCCAGCGCTCGCCCGGCGAGCTTGCGCAGAGGTTGCGGCATCCAGGCGTTGGGGGTGGCAGCGTTCATCCGCCGATTGTAGCGGGGCGGCGCCTCGGGCAGCGCTTGGGCGCTGCCGGGGATCGGGAATAGGGAATCGGAAGAGCGTTCTATCTCTGGTTTGAAGGGCCGCGGACGGTGCCGCTTTTGCCCGCGCCATTCCGATTCCCTATTCCCGGCTCTCACCAGCGAAACCGAGCTGGCGCCAGGCCTCGTAGACCGCCACGGCGACGGTGTTCGACAGGTTCAGGCTGCGGCTGTGCGGGCGCATCGGCAGGCGCAGGCGTTGTGTCGGCGGGATGGTGTCCAGCACGTCGTCCGGCAGGCCGGCGGTTT
>JABTUY010000010.1 GCA_015075165.1 Ideonella sp.
GGCTGAACGGCATCTCGCCTTGGGTGATGGGGGAGATGGCCAGCCTGTTCGAGCACATCGGCACGGTGCAGGACGGCATCAACACCTTGTCGCGCCCGCGCAGCGTGGTCGATCGCCCGGACGCGGTGCCGCTGAAAGTGCCGCGCGGCGAGCTCCGCTTCGAGCACGTCAGCTTCGCCTACGGCGGCGCGCGCAAGGTCATCGACGATTTCTCGCTCCTCATCCGCCCGGGCGAGAAGATCGGCCTGGTCGGCCGCTCGGGTGCCGGCAAGAGCACGATCGTCAACCTGCTGCTGCGCTTCTACGACCTCGAGGGCGGCCGCATCCTGATCGACGGCCAGGACATCGCCGGCGTGACCCAGGACTCCTTGCGCGCGCAGGTCGGCATGGTCACGCAGGACACCTCGCTGCTGCACCGTTCGGTGCGCGACAACATCGTCTACGGGCGCCCCGGCGCGACCGAGATCCAGATGGTGCATGCGGCCGAACGCGCCGAAGCGCACGACTTCGTCCAGGATCTGGTGGATCCCCAGGGCCGGCACGGCTACGACGCCCATGTCGGCGAACGTGGGGTCAAGCTCTCCGGCGGCCAGCGCCAGCGGGTGGCGATCGCCCGCGTGATGCTCAAGGACGCGCCGATCCTGCTGCTCGACGAGGCCACCAGCGCGCTCGACAGCGAGGTCGAGCAGGCGATCCAGGCGAGCCTTTATCGGCTGATGCAGGGCAAGACCGTGGTCGCGATCGCGCACCGGCTGTCGACGATCGCGGCGATGGACCGGCTGATCGTGCTCGACCGCGGCCGCATCGTCGAGCAGGGCGACCACCGCTCGCTGCTGGCGCGCGGCGGCCTGTACGCGCGGCTGTGGGCGCACCAGAGCGGCGGCTTCCTCGGCGAGGACGCCGACGACGACGAGCCGCTGCCGGTGCTGGCCTGAGTGCAGCGCGCGGATCCTCGAGGTCACTGGCACGGTTCAACCCGAGCGGCCGCCGTTGCTTCCCGGTGGGCACGACGGCGCTGCTGCTGCGCTCCGGCACGGCCCCTTCAGGGCGCGTCGAAGCTGAACAGCACCAGGCGGGTCGCACGCTTCCCGTTGCCGCCGTCGTCGCTGACCATCACGAACAAGCGGTCCGTTAGCCGCGCCAGTCCTTCGTAGTTGTCGCCGGGCTCGAGACCGTCCAGCGGCACCGGCTCGGCGCGGCATTCGCCGTCGCCGGCGCAAGCAGCCGGGTCGATGCGGCGCAACGCCGGCACGATGCGCTTGCCCTTGCCGTGGCGCTCGAGCATCAGCAGCGAGCCGTCGGCCAGCGTCTCCAGCGCCTTCACCGCGCCACGGTCGAGCGCCGGCACGGTCCACTGGCTGCCGTCGGCGGCGTAGACGCGGTGCACCCGCTCGGGCAACGAACTCAACGAGCGCTGCGGTGCCGTGATAACGCCGTGCCTCGGGTGCACGGTCACGGCTTCGAGGCCGCTGTTGCTGCTGCGGTAGGCACTGCGGTCGCGCAGCGGCAGCGGCAGCGTCGCGTCGCCGAGCATGCGGCCCTGCGGCGTGTAGCGCACGATGCGCGGGCCGTTCTCCAGCGCGATCACGAGCTGCGTATCGCCGCGCTTGCCGTTGTTCCCGTCGATCAACGACAGACCTTCGGCATTGGGCGCCGCGCCGCCGCCGGCATCGAGGCGCAGTGCGTGCACCGGCTTCACCGAGCGCAGCCGGTTGCCGTCGAGCACGAGCTCGAACCGGTACAGCACCCCCCGATCCGACACCGCGTACAGCAGCCGCTCGTCCGCGTCCCACGCCAGGCCGGAGAGTTCGCCGGGCACGATGCCGTCGATCGGGCGCGGCTCGATCACCAGCTGGTCGAGCACCTGCGCCTGGGCAGCGCACGCGCTCACTGCGGTGGCCGCCAGCACGCCGGCCGCCAGTCGTGAGAACAGGGCTTTCATCATCATCATCTTCATCAGAACCTCGCTTGCAAGCGCAGGCTGACCGCGTCGCCTGCTGAGTCGCCCACATCGTTGACGATGCCGTCGGTGCGTGCGCGCAGCACGTTGAGCGACAGCCGCAACCACTCGTCGGCATACCAGTTCACGCCGATCGTCAGCACCTGCGCGGCGCCGCGGCTGCGGCCGCCGCCGAGCAACCCGGGTGCGCCGCGCACGCCGAGGCGATCGTGGCGCGCGAACACCTCCCACGCGCCGATGGCCCTGCTCGGCTGGATGCGGCCGAACTTCGCGCCGTCGATGGCGTAGGGCCGCCGCTCGCCGGTCAACGTCCACGCGACCTGCAGGTAGTGGCCGGCGGCGACGCGCGGCGAAGCGCCGTCCGACAGCCGGCTCCACACCCGCTCGGCCTGCACCGACAACGGCCCGCCCGCGACCGCGAACTCCAGCGCCGCGAGACGCCGACGCGCGTAAACCGCATCGCTGTCGAGCGCGCGCGCCAGCGTGATGCGGTTGCCGATGTCATCCTCGCTGACGCCCCGTACCGCGAGCCGCGTGCGGATGCGACCGTCGTCGCCGTCGAGCCGCCCGGCGGCCAGCGACAACCCGAGGTGCACCGTGCGTTCGGGGTCGCTCAGCGGCGCGAACGCGGCGCGTGCCACGACGTCGTCCGAGCGCTGCTTGCGGTAGGCGCCGACGCTGCCATATGCCCGCGCTCCGGCCAAGGCGTACTGCGCGCCGTGGCCCTTGCCGACATCGGCGATGTCGCCGGTGAGATCCCAGATCGCCGAGCGCTCGATGCCGGTGGTCCAGTTCGAGCTGCTCGCCTGCTCGAGTCCGAAATCCGGGTCGAAGCGGCCGATCCACAGCGTACCTGCCGCCGGCACCCGCCACGCCAATGCAGCAGTCTTCAGGATCCGCTTCCCGCCCGGCTCGAAGTCCACGTCGATGGCGTACTTCAGCCGCGACGCCAGCCGGCCCGAAGCCTCGAGCCGTGCGCGCCGCAGGTAGCCTGTGCCGTGGCGCGCACCGTCGTCGCTGTAGACACCGTCGAAGGTGTCGTGCTGCAGGTGCAGCCGGCCGCCGATCTTCAGACTCGGTGCGCCATCTTCGGAGTTGACCTGCTGTGCTTGAGCTGCAGCGGCCGCCAACGTGGCCGCGAGCACGGCGTGCATTGCGATGCTGCGCATGGCTAGGCGAAGCACTCCCACAACCAGTAGCCGAGCCCCGCGAGCAGCGCGGTGGCCGGCACGGTGACGAGCCATGCGGCGACGATCCTCAGGCATTGGCCGCGATGCACCAGCACGGGCCGTGCGCCCGGGGGCGCGCGCCGGTGCTTCAGGTGTTCGCGCAGGAAGCCGATGCCGAACACGGCGCCGATGGCCACGTGTGTCGTCGACACCGGCATCCCGAGCTGCGTCGCGACGATCACCGTCAGCGCTGCCGACATCGCGATGGCGTACGCGCGCATCCGGTCGAGTTCGGTGATCTCGTGCCCCACGGTGCGGATCAGCTTGCCGCCGTACAGCGCCAGGCCGAGCGCGAGCCCGAGGCCGCCGAGCAGCAGGATCCACAGCGGCGTCGCCGCCGGCGTGCTGCCGGCCAGGCGCTCGTGGATCGCCGCCAGCGGCGCGATCGCATTGGCCACGTCGTTGGCCCCGTGCGCGAAGCTGAGCAGCGCGGCGGCACAGACCAACGGCCAGGTGAATAGGTTGTTCACGCCTTGCTTGTCGTTGGGCTGCGCCAGCGCCGCCCGCGCCACCGGTGCGCGCACGGTGGCGTACGCGAGGCCGGCCAGTGCCGCGCCGCAGGCGTTGGCGGTCAGTGGCTCGAGCTCGAGCAGCGGGCCGATGCCCTGGGTCAGCATGTAGGTGCCGAATGCCCACGCCATCGCGGCGATCAGCAACGGCACCACGCGGGCGGCGGCGGCCGTCATGTCGCGCTGCCAGGTGATGCTGCGCTTGATCGCGTAGAGCACCGCGGCGGCGAGCACCGCACCCATCAGCGGCGAGACGACCCAGCTGACGAAGACCGCGCCGACGGTGGACCAGTTGATCAGCGTCGAGCCGCCTGCGGCGAAGCCGGCACCCATCACGGCACCGACAATCGAATGCGTGGTCGATACCGGGGCGCCGAGCGCGGTCGCCAGGTTGAGCCACAGCGCGGCGGCGAGCAGCGCAGCCAGCATCAAGCCATCGAGCGGTACGGTCATCCGGGTGGTGTCGATGATGTCGCTCTTGATCGTGTGCACCACCTCGCCGCCGGCGACCACGGCACCCAGCGTCTCGAACGTCGCGGCGATGGCCAGCGCCCAGCCGAGCGTCAGCGTGCCGGAGCCGACGGCGGGTCCCATGTTGTTGGCGACGTCGTTGGCACCGATGTTCATCGCCATGTACGCGCCGACGACCGCCGCTGCGCACAGCAGCCAGGTTTGCGCCGCCGGCATGGCGCTGCCGGCGCTCCACATCGCGCTGACGAATGCAGCGCACAGCGCCAGCGCGGCGGCGAGCAGACGCGGCAGGTCGTGGCCGAAGCCACCCGCTCGCGTGCCATCGCGAGCGCCGGAGTCGTGGGGTTCGATCGCGGCCGCGAGCGCGCGGCCGCGGCCGTGCGGGACTTCAGGCATCTCAAGCTTCATGGGCGGCCTCGGCGGTGAACGGGCGCCCGCCGAGCTTGCGCAGCGCGGGCAGGAAGCGGTTGTGCTTGTCGATGGCGCCGACCAGGCTCATGCCGACGCAGTACTTCGAGCAGCGCCCGGTGGGATGCTGGTGCAGCGCGCGCAGGATCTTGTCGGCGATGCCGTTGCCGTTGGCGGACTTGGTCTCGACGATGTAGATGTCGTCGTCGGTCGCGCGCTCGGCGCTGCCGGCGCGAAAACGGATGCGACCGTCGATCGTCATGCGCTCGCCGCCTTCGCGCGCCACCAGCGTCCAGCGGCGGTAACACATCTCCAGCGTCGGCTCGAGCGCGTGCGCATAGTCCCGGGCGTACAGCGCGCGGTACGAGTGCCTGATGTGCGCGAGCGCTTGCGCATCCAGTGTGCCGTAGCGCTCGCAGTCGTACGGCAGGCGCCGCTTCACCGTGACGCCGCGCTTGTCCTTCAGCTTGACCTCGACGAAGCACAACCGCGCGTCGGTGTACCTGCGCACGCGCACCTTCATGCGCTGGCGCCGGCCCTGGTGGTGATCGAAGTAGCCGCGGCGCGCGGCGTCGTCGAAGTAGCAGGTTTCGTAGGTGAAGGCGCGCCTGCCCTCGATCTCGAGCATGTCGAAGCGCACGGTCAGCGCCGGCACGGCCTGCTGCAGCACCTGCGCGCGCACCACGTACTTGTTGTCGAGCCGCTCGAGCATCGCGGCCTTGGCGTTCAGCGCGACCAGCGAGGTCGGCCGAAACGGCGACTCGAGCCATCGTTCGACCGATAGCGGCTCGCCCGCCGGACGCACGGTGCGGGCGCGCGCGTCGGCATGGTTACTTGCGGTAGTAGACATTGATCTTCGCCATATCGGTGATGTAGTCGAGCGCAGTGATCTGGTAGGACATGACGTCCACACCGAGCCGTTGCGCCAGCTCGCGGCGCATCACGGCGGGGTCCGACAGCGCGTGGCCGTCGATCTTGTCGAGCGTGACCTTCACGCCGTCGACCGAGCGCAGCACGCGCGGGTGGTCGAGCGCCCAGGCCCCGACCAGCGTCAGCGTCGCGACGCCGGCGACGAACGGAATCGTCGTGCCTTGCACCGAACAGATGACGGCCACCGCCACGCTGCCGAAGAAGTAGGTGATCTCGGTCTTGCTGATCGGCTCGGAGCGCAAGGTGAACAGCGCGAGGATCGCGAACAGCCCGAATCCGGCGGCAATACCGAACTCGACCGCCGACAGCACGGTCAGCACCGCGAAGATGAAGATGTTGAACAGCGCCGCGGCGGTCACCAGCTCCTTGTCGCGGTAGCGGCGGTAGTACAGGCCATAGATCAGCAGCAGCATCGCGACCACGTCGATCGCGATGCGCGCGACCATCGTGGCAACGATGCCATCGAGTGCGAAAGGAAAGTTGAATTCGTTCATGCCGCACAGAGCGCGATCGCGGCGCTGCTGATACACGCACAGGCGTGAATCGCGCCGCCGCAGCCGGCACGCTCGCTTGCGGCGGGCGGCGGCTCGGGCCGCACAGCGGCAGAGCGTTGAAGCAGCACAGCAGCAGCGCCGCGCAGCTGCGCAGCGGTTGCGCAGCGCAGCGGTTGCGCAGCGCAGCAGCCCACTCGCGAGGCGCGGCGTGGTTGCGCGCGCCGCGGTGGCGGCGCCTATCGCCGCTTTGTCGTACCGCCAGCCGCGGCGGTCAGCGGCACACCGGTGCCGCTGCGCTCGTGCCGGTCAAGGTTTTCGCGGGATCGATCTGCTTCAGGCTGCTGCCACACAGCGGCCGGCCGTCCTGGATCAGTCGGTCGGCCACCTCGCCCGGAGTCCATTGCGGGTGTGCCTGACGCAGCAGCGCCGCGGCGCCCGCAACCATCGGCGCAGCCATCGAAGTGCCGCTCCACACGCCCCAGCGTCCGCCGGGGATCGCGCCGTAGATGGATTCGCCCGGCGCCGCGACCTGCACCCAATCGCCGCGGGTGCTGAAACCGGCCAGCGCGCCGGCCTCGGTGCTCGCAGCGACAGCGAGCGCGCGGTCGCCCTCCTCGGCGGCAGGGTACAGAGGCGTCGTATCGCCGGAGTTGCCGGCGGCGCTGACGATCAGCGCGCCGCCCTGCACGGTGCAGCGCTGCCGGTCTTCGTCGTCGTCGTCGAGGGTGCAACTCGCACGATCGCCGATGTCGTCGAGCAGCGCGGTGCGGCGCAGCGTGCCGAGGCTCATGTTGATGATCTGCGCGCCGTCGGCGGTAGTCGGGTCGCCGTCGGGGTCGATCGCGTACAGCAGCGCCTCGGACAACGCCCAGATGTTGCCGACGCCGTGCGTGTCGAGCACGCGCAGCGGCATGATGCGCGCACCCGGTGCGACCTGCGCGACCAGGCTCGCGACATGCGTGCCGTGACCGTAGCCGCGGTCGCCCGCCGCGCCGACCTCGCTCGGGTCGGCGTCGAGATCGACGAAATCGAAGCCGGCAATCAAACGTCCGGCCAGTGCAGGGTGCGCCGGATCGACTCCGGTGTCGAGCGTCGCGACGGTCATGCCGCTGCCGTCGGCGACGGCGTGCGCTTCGGCCAGTCGCAGCGCGCGGGTGTTCCACTGGGTCGCGTAGGTGCCGGCGTCGCCGCCGATGAACCAGTAGGACGCACGCTGGCCCTCCGGGTCTTCGACCAGCAGGTTCGGCTCGGCGAACTGCACGCGGGCGTCGGCGACCAGCCGCTCGACGAGCGACTCGACATCGGTGCCCGCTGCGCCGCGCAGCCGATAGATCGGTCGTGAGCCGAACTGATCGATTCGGCTCAAGCCGTACTCGGCCAGCAGCGCCGGCAAGTCCTGTGTGCGCAGCAGCTTGACCACCACCTCGTCGGCGACCGCAAACTCGGCCGTGTCTTCGGAGTCGGACGCGGCCGAACCGCCGCCGCAGGCGATCAGCAAGGCACAGGCGGCGCTGAGCAGGTGAGTTCGGAGTCCGGGCATGACGTCTTCCCTTGTCGGCATCGGCCTACAGAGCGGCCACGGCGGCATTTGATACAAGACCGCGTGTCGCGGACCTTACCAGCCGCCGTGCAGCACGAAGCCGGCCCAGAAGTACGGATGGGGATGCGTGCGCAGCGCCTCGATCTGCGTCGCGCGCAGCGCGTCGGCAGGCGGCGACCCAGCGAGAAGCCGATCGTAGAAGCCGCGCATGAACGGCGCGGTGGTGTCGTCCTGCACCGCCCACAGGCTCGCCAGCACGCGGGTTGCGCCGGCGGAGATGAAGCCGTGCGTCAGCCCGACCAGCTCGTCGCCCGGCATCACGGCGCTGACGCCCGTGTCGCAGGCGCTCAACGTGACGAGGCCGCCGGACAGACGCAGCCGCGCCGCGTCGAGCACGGTGAAGGCGCCGTCGGCCAGATGCAGCGCCGAGAAGCGCGGGCTGTCGTGACGGAACTGCGCGTGGCAGGCGATGTGCACCACGTCGACGGCCGACGCCACACCGGCGCGCAATGCCGCGGCACTGGCGTGCTCGCCGTGCAGCGTGCGCGCCTGCGCGAAGCGCGCCGCCACGGCGTGGACCTCGGCGCCCACCTGAGGCAGTCGCTCGTCGGCGTGGCCGAGCACCAGCGCGCGCTCGAAACGCGCGTCCGAGCGCTGCAGGCAGCGCAGCAGCACCGCCGCACTCGGCGCCTGGCACAGTTCGCGGCGCTCGATCTCATGGCGGGCGCCGTCGTGCAGTGCGGCGAACGGCAGGTGGTGCAACACGCCGTGCGGCACGACGACGGCGCGCCGTTCGTCCAGCCGCGCCGCGAACGGCGCCCACAGGCACTCGTGCAAGGGCCGCAGGTGGTGCAGCACGCGCGCCTGCAAGTCGGCGCTGCGGTGTGTGAGCCGCGCGCCGTGTCGCAGCGTGTCGATCTGGAAGCGCAACGGCTCGATCAGCGCCCGGGTCTGCGGCAGCGAGATCGACAACGGCACGGCCTCGACCGTGCCGCCGACGACGATGCAGGCGTGCAGCTCGTCGTCGATCGAGAAGTACTCGACCAGCGCACTGTGCTCGCCGAGCGCGCGATGCAGCGTGTCGAGGTCGAACGCCGCGCCGGTGCCGGCGCGTGCGGCGCCGCCCTGCACGCTGCGGCGGTCCGCCTCGAGCAGCGCCGCTTCGATGCGCTGTACCTCGGCGAGCAGCGCGCCCGGATCGCGCTCGTCATCCTGGCCCGGCGCCCGCGAGAGCGCTCGATAGCAGTCATCGAGCCGGCGCTGCATCTGCCCCAGCTCGCGCTGGGTGGCATCGATCGCTTCGACGTCGTTCTTTGACGCGTCGAGCGAAACGGCCAGCGCGCGTGCACGACCCCGCTCGAGCCAGCGCAGGGCCTGCTGCGCGGCCGGCGGGCCGCCGGCAGCCAGGCTGGCACGCACCAGTTCGTGGTACGGCAACAGGTTGTGGCCGAGGAACGCGGCGCGGAACTCCTCGCCAGGCAACATGCCGCGCTGCGATTCGATCGAATCGACCACTGCTTCGAACGCGCGGCGCGCCTCGCCGTCATCGCCGCGGTCGCGCGCGAGCAGACCCAGCAGCATCCGCAGGCGCCGTTGTGCGGGCGCGATGCGCAGCGCCTCAGCGGTGGCGATCGCCGTGCGCGCGATCCGCAGCGCAGGTTCGTGCTCGCCTGCGCCGCGCAGTGCCTCGGCGTGCAACGCGCAGGCGTGCAACCAGCCGCTGGTGTGCTGCGCGGTCTGCAGCGCGGGCTGCGCGGCGCTGGCGTGGCGTGCGGCCAGCGGCCAATCGCGCCGGGCGAGCGCCAGTTCGGCCTGCCAGGTGTGCACCAGCGCTGCGCCCACGGGGTTGCCCTCTTCGACGAAGGCCGCCTCCGCCTGCGCCAGTGCCTGGGTCGCCGCCTCATGCCGGCCCAGCAGCGTGAGCGCGCGCCCGTGCTGCGACAGCGCCCAGGCGCGATCGGTCGCGAGGCCGGCGGCCTCGTAGGTGGCGAGCGAGCGCTCGTACAGCGCGAGCGCCTCCGGCAGCAGGTTCAACTCCAGGTAGGTGTCGGCCAGCTTCTCTTCGGTCAGCGCAAGGTAGTGCGGCTGGCCGAGGTCGGCGCAGGCGCGACGCGCGTGTTCGAGCTGGCGCAGCGCATGATCGAAACGGCCGCGGCGCATCTCGTGCATGCCGAGCTCGGTGTCGATCATGGCCGCGAGCGGCATCAAGCCGGCGTGCTCGGCGCGCGCGTGTGCCTGGCGGTACAGCGCGTCGGCGGCTTCGAACTCGTGCCGGCGCGAGCGGACGTCGGCCATCCCCTTCATCGCGGCCACCTCGCGTTCGACGTCGCCCGCGCTAGTGTAGTGTTTGGTTGTTGAGTGAACTTAAATGAACTACCTCGCTCCAATGCTCCACTTCGGTGTGCATTGGAGCGAGCAATTGCGAGTTGCGCCGGTTGTGGAGTTGAGCCAGGAGCAGGAGGCCGAGTTGACCAAGCTGGCGCGCTCCAAGCGCACCAGCGTGAGGCTGGCGCAGCGAGCGCAGATTGTGTTGCTGGCTGCGCAGGGCATGATGAACAAGGACATCGCCCGGCAGCTGAGCGTGGGGCGCGTGCAGGTTGCGCGCTGGCGCGAGCGCTATGTCCAATTCGGTCTCCAAGGGATCGAGCGAGACTTGCCACGCGGAGCGCCGCCGCTGAAGGTGGATGTGCAAAGACTGGTTGCACTGACCACGCAGAGCAAGCCGGCGGCGGCCACACACTGGAGCACGCGCAAGATGGCCGCCGAGCTGGGCGTCAGCGCCAGCACCGTGATGCGGCACTGGCAGGCCAATGGCCTGAAGCCGCACGTGGTGCGCGGCTTCAAGGTCTCGCGCGACCCGAAGTTCGTCGAAAAGCTCGAGGACATCGTGGGCCTGTACATGTCCCCGCCCGAGCACGCCTTGGTGCTGTGCTGCGACGAGAAGAGCCAGGTGCAGGCGCTGGACCGCACGCAGCCGGGCCTGCCGCTGAAGAAGGGCCGCGCGCAGACGCTGACGCACGACTACAAGCGCCACGGCACGACCACGCTGTTCGCCGCGCTCAACGTGCTCGACGGCCAGGTCATCGGCCAGTGCCAGCAGCGCCACACCCACGCCGAGTGGCTGAAGTTCCTGCGCAAGATCGACCGCGAGACGCCCAAGGACAAGACGCTGCACCTGATTGCCGACAACTACGCCACGCACAAGCACCCGGCGGTGCAGCAATGGCTGGCCAGGCACCCGCGCTTCAACATGCACTTCACGCCAACCTCGGCGTCGTGGCTGAACATGGTGGAGCGCTTCTTCCGTGATCTGACCACCGAGCGGCTGCGCAGAGGGGTGTTCTGCAGCGTGCCCGAACTCGTAGCGGCCATCGACGAATACGTCGCCCATCACAACACCGATCCGAAACCGTTCATCTGGACCAAGAGCGCACGCGACATCCTGCAGAAGGTGATTCGTGCCAACGCGCGCTTAAGTTCCAAGCAGAACGAAACACTGCACTAGCCAGGCGCTGCAACGCTGCGCTGTAGTGCCGCAGCGCATCGTCGTAGCGATCGCGTCGCGTGGCCAGCGTGCCCAGGTTGAACTCGATCTTGCCTGCGGCAGACGCGTCGCCAGCGGCATCGAACACCGCGCGAGCCTCGTCGCCGCAGCGCAGTGCTTCGTCGTAGCGGCCGAGCATCGCCAGCGCGGCCAGCCGGGCGACGCTCGTCTGCGCGGCGTCGTACGGTCGGCCGAGCGCGATGAAGCGCTCGCCGGCGAACTGCAGCTGCGCGAGCGCTGGCTCCATCTGACCTTGCGCGAGCAGGCCGATGCCGCGCACCCAGGTGGCCAGCGCATCGATCTCGGCCGCAGGTCGCGCTGCCGCGAGCGTCTCGAGCAGCTCGGCGGCCACTTGGGTTCGCGAGGGATCGGTCCGCCACGCGGTGTCGCACGCGCGCTTCAATGCCCAAGCGAGTTCGACTGCCGGCAAGACGTCGGCGCGCGCCCACAGCGCGGCGCGCGCCGACCCGGCAGCCGACATCAGCGCGGCGGGGATCTCGTCGGCGCCAGCCGGGTCGGCATGGGGCGGGGCGGACACCTTTGGGCTGCGGATCGTCCGACGCGACGCGAAGCGGCTGCGTTCGCCGCCATGAGGCACCGGCGGGGTCGGCGGACGATTATGACGTGGCGCCCAGCTCGATCTTCGGCACCACCACCTCGACGTCGCCCGCCTGCACCGCGAGGCTGTAGCTGCCTGCCGGCAACCCGGCGAAGCCGAACTCGCGCGTCGGCCCCAGATTGGCGCTGCGCGAACCGCCGGGGCCGTCGAGGACGATGCGTTGCGCCGACAGGTCGCCGAACAGTTGACCGGCGATGCTCCAGCGCTCGTCGTCGCCCGGCGTGGCGCGCAGGTCGATCTCGCAGTCGGCGGCGCGGTACAGCCATTGCTGGCCGCGCGCGGTGCTGCCGCGCACGCCGAGCGCCGGGGCGAACGGCGCTGGCGCGCCGCCCGGCAGCAGCGCGACGGCGACGATGCGGCGCAGCAGTCGTGCCGCCTGCTGCGTCACGTCTCCGGCGCGTTGTGCGGCCTGAGACGCGGCACGCGCATCGGGCGCCCGCGCAGCGAGCGCCACGGCGCGCGCGCGTACCGCCGCCGGCGGTGCCTCGTCGCGCGCCGCGCGGCGCAGCAGGTCACGCAGCGCCCGGTCGCGCGGATCGAGGTCGTCCTCGTTCATCGGCCGGTTCCAGATCGATCGCAGCACACAGGCCCACAGAGCGCCGTCGCCGGGTTCTGATACAGACCACGTGCCACGGCCATACCCCTATCCCAGCGCCTCGCGCAGCTTGCCCAGGCAGCGCGAACGTGTCGGTCCGATGCTGCCGATGGGCATGCCAAGTCGCGCAGCGATGTCGGCATACGGTGGCGCCTCCTCGGCAGCGTACAGCAGCGTGAGCAGCGAGCGGCAGGGCTCGGCCATCGAATCGAGGGCGGTGCGCGCGCGATGGCGCAGCTGCAGCTCCTCGAGCAGCTGCTCGGGCAGAGGCTCGGGGTCGACGGGTTCGTCGGCGGCAGCACCTGCCTCGCTCGACGAGTCGCCCAGCGGCACGCTGCGCCGGCGCTCGCGCAACCGCCTCAGCGTCTCGCGCCGGGCCGTCGTCACCAACCAGGCCTGCACCCGTTCCGGCTGCGACAACGTCGCCAGGTGCTCGTGCAGGCGCATGAAGGCGGTCTGAAACACGTCGGCGGCATCGTCGGCGTCGAGCCCGCCGCGCCGCGCCACCGTATAGATCAGCCGCTCGAAGCGCAGCACCAGCGACTCCCATGCATGCGGCGCGTTGCGGCGACAGGCAGCAACCAACGAGGCATCGTCGAGCGGCAATGCGGAAGGTGAAACGATCGACACGACGCCTATGCGGGTTCAGCGACACGCATCATCGGCTGCAGGTGTCGTCTCCGACCTGCGATTTCGTCGAGCGCCATTGCGTCGTTCTCGAGGTTGCCGCCGGTAAGAGCATGCGTGCCATGTCCGGCATGCTTGCCATCTCCGATCAAGCATAGCAGAGCCACTGTTGGCTCGCGCGGCCTGTGCCAGAGGCTGTTCCGATGCCGAGCCAGGTCGTGGACCGCGAGTCGAAGTCGAGCGGCAAGCCGGGAGAATCGCTGCGAGTTGGTTGCCGGCCGCAGCGGCTGACGCCGGCCGCCGCTCGCCGATGAGCTATCGCGCCGCCGCGCCGAAGCGTTGCCGGAACCACGTGTCGAGCAACTGCTTCTCGTGGCGCAGCGGTTCGCGAATGTCGTGACGCGCCACGCGGTGGCCGCCGTGCAGGCCGCTCAAGTGCTCTTCGCGCTGCTGGGACGGCTGCCCCGGTGCGGTGAGCGTGTAGCGCAGGTCGAAGCTCGGCCAGTCGGCGCCGTTGTGCACGATGCGCAGGTCGCCGTGGCGCGTCAGGCGCACGAAACCCGCGAGGTCGACATTCAGCACCGCGATGTCGAGCACCTGGCCATCGGCCAGAACCTGCGGGCCGAGCGTCTGCAGGAACGCCGCCAGCGTCTTCAGGTTGCCGGGCCGGTCGAACGGGCTGTTGCCCGCATCGGTGAACTGTTGCGGCGCTACGAAACTCACGTTGACGGTGCCGCCAGCCTGCGCGACCGACACCGCGCCGAACAGCGAGAACACCAGGGCGGCGAATAGGGCTCGCATACGGCGCCTCCTTCGGTTGGCGCGACCCGGACGACGCGGTGGCTACGCGCGCTGCGCTACGGCGGGCGCCGGCTCGAGCAGATGCGCGATCGAGTTCGCGTAGTAGCGCAGCAGCGGCGCCTCGCACTCGCGCAGCATGAACAGGCCGTCGGCTTCGTCGATCAGGTGGCGCAGCGTCAGCATACGCACGCCGGCATCGACTGCATAGTCCCAGTCCTGCCGCGGCACGTAAAGCTGCGCGCCGCGCGCCGCGAGCGCAGCCACGAGTTCGCCCACCGCGGCCTTCAGCTCGAGCCGGCTGAAGCGGCGCGCGGGTTCGTGCAACAGCACGCTGGCCACCAGCGGCACCGGCAGCACCGGGATCAGGCGGCCCACTTCGGCCATCAGGTGCGTGCCGAGTGCGGCCACCTCGGCGTGCCGCTGCTCGCGCTCGAGCCGCGCGAAATCGATGCCGCGCGCGGCCGTCCAGGCCCGCACCGACACCGGCGTGCCGAAGTTGACACAGGCGTAGCCGAAGCGGTGCCAGCGGCTGCGCAGCAGCAGACTGAGCTGGCGCGCGACGAAGCCGAGCGTGGTGCGCAGCGTGCGCCAGCGCCCGGGGCGCGGCGCGCTGGCGTCGGCGGCCAGCAGTTGCGTGCGGTCTTCGAGCACGCGGTCGTAGTTCAGGCCGAGCGGCACGAACACCAGGTCGCGCTCGCCGTGCGCGTGAAAGCCGCGCAGCATGTAGTCGAGCACGCCGAAGCGCGGCGCGCGCAGGCGGCCGTCGCGCGTGAGGCCACCCTCGGGGTATACCGCCTGCGTGACGCCGGCCTCGGTGGCCATCGCGATGTAGCGCTCGAGTACGCGGCGGTAGAGCTCGTCGCGCGAGTCGCGGCGCACGAAGTACGCACCCATCGCGCGGATCAGCTGCTGCAGGCCCCAGACGCGCGCCCACTCGCCCACCGCGTACGACAGCGCCGCGCGCTCGGCCGCCAGGTACGAGGCGATGATGTAGTCCATGTTGCTGCGGTGGTTCATCACGAACACCACCGTCGCCTGCTCGGGGATCGCGGCCAGCCCGGCGTCGTCGGTGCTGCCGATGCGCACGCGGTACAGCGAGCGCGACACCTGCTTGCCCACCCAATAGCCGACGCGGAAGTACATGTAGGCGTTGAACGCCGGCACGATCTCGCGCGCATGCCGCTGCACCTGGGCCAGCGCCACCGCGCGCGGCATCTGGTGCGCCTCGGCGAACGCGCGTGCTGCCTGCTGCACCTTCTCGTCGAACACCAGGCGGTCGATCAGCGCCTGGCGCCGCACCTGCTGGAACGGCCGGATGTGGATCGGCAGGCGCTGCGACACCTCGTCGAGCACCTTGTTCGCGCGGCTGCGGATGAACCAGCGCGCGCTGGGCATCAGCAGCCGGTCGAGCAGCGCCCACAACGCCAGCGCCGCGATCAGCAGCGCCAGCCACAGCGGGATCGTGATGGCAGTGGACACGTCGGCAGCGGCTCCCTCCGCGGCGCCGACTGTAACGGCTGCGTCAGCGGCCGACGATGCCGAGCAGCTCCACCTCGAACTGCAGCGTCGCGTTCGGCGGGATTACGCCGCCGGCGCCGCGCGGGCCGTAGGCGATCGCGGGCGGGCAGGTGAGCTTGGCCTTGCCGCCGACCTTGAGCTTCTGCACGCCTTCGGTCCAGCACTTGATCACCCGGTCGAGCGGGAACTCCGCCGGCGCGCCGCGCGCATAGGAGCTGTCGAACTCCTTGCCGTCGGGGAAGGTGCCGCGGTAGTGCACGCGCACCGTGTCGCTGGCTTTCGGGCTGGCGCCGCTGCCGGCCTTCAGCGGGCGGAACACCAGGCCCGATGCACTGACCTCGGCGCCGGGCTCCTTCGCCGCCGCGGCGGCGACGTCAGCCGCGGTCGCGGCGTGTGCGGTGACGAACGCGGCCGCGCAGGCCCATGTCGCGAGGGCGCTGCGGGCGTGCGCGAGCAGCGCGCCCGCCTGTGGCCCCTGGTGCCGGGATGTGTCGTGCTTCATTTGTTCGCAGTCTCGTCGTCGCGCAGGAAGAGGGCGGGGTCGACCATCGCGCGGTTCAGGCTGATCGACCAGTGCAGGTGCGCTCCGGTCACCCGGCCGGTGGCGCCGACCGCGCCCACGCGCTGGCCGGTGGCCACTTCATCGCCAGGTTTGACATCGATCGCGCTCAGGTGGCACAGCATCGTCAGCAGCCCCGCGCCATGGTCGATCCATACCGTGCGGCCGTTGAAGAAGTAGTCGCCGGTGTCGATCACCCGCCCGGCGGCCGGCGCGATCACCGGCGTGCCGGTGGCCGCGGCAATGTCCATGCCGCTGTGCGGATTGCGCGCCTGGCCGTTGAACACGCGGCGCAGCCCGAACGAGCTCGAGCGCGGCCCCGGTGTGGGTTGCTGCATGCGCAGAGCCGTAGGCAACCGGTCGGTGAAGGTGGTGATCACCTGGGCCAGGTGCGTGCGCTCGCGCTCGTAGCGCGCGAGGTCTTCCTGCGAAAGATCGACCGTGCGCGGCGCCACGGTCAGGCGTTGCTCGGCGTACTGCTGGCTGCGAATCTTGTAGGTCAACCGCGCCGCAGGCTTGCCGGCGCGCTGCACCTCGATCGCGCCGGTGCCGGGCTTGGCCGACAGCGCGATGCCCACCAGCGCGGTCCAGCCCTGCGGATCACCCAGCACCAGCAGCGGCACGCCATGCGCACGGGCCTCGGGGCGTGTGGGCGATGCGCCGAGTGCGATGGCGACCACGCCGCCCGGTACGCCGTGCCGGCGCGGCAGTTCGAGCGCGGTGGTCGTCGAGGTGGCAAGCTGTGGGGCGGATGGCGCAGCCGACACTGCCGAAGCCGTTGCCGGCGCTGCGGCCGCCGCCATCGACACCACGACCATCGTCGTCGCGCGACGGTGCACGCCGCATGCGATGACACCGATGCGAGCGCCGCGTGGGCTCACGCCGGGACCTTGGCCTTCGGCGCCAGCGTGGCGAACTGCTCGTCCTGCGGCCTGGCCGGAATGCTGCCGGTGGCTGCGGCGTGCGTCACCACCTCGGCGAGCAGTCGGATGCCCAGCGGGGCGAGTGCGCGCTCCCACAGCTCGCGCGCGGACTCGCCGGGCTTCACGAAGCACCAGTCCTGCGCCGCGATCGCGCCGGCGTCCATGCGCTCGGCCAAGTGATAGATCGAGCCGCCGGCGATCGCGTCGCGGCACTTGATTGTCCACTCGACCGCCGCGATGCCGCGGTGCCGCGGCAGCAGCGACGGGTGGTAGCCGATGCCGCCGAGCCGAGCCTTGGCCAGCGCATCGGCCATCACGCGCGCATGCGTGTGCGCGCAGACGATCAGCTCGGTGCCGTCGGCGATCTCGCCGGCCGGCACGTGCCAGGCGTCGGCCTGCACGCGCGCCGGCAGGCCGAGCGCGCGTGCGCGCAGCAGCAGCCGGTCGTCTTCGGACGCGGCGACCACTTGCAGGATCTTCAGGCCGGCCAGCGGGGCGAGACGGTCGAGCACCGCGGCGCCGAAGTAGCGCGAGCCGATCAGCGTGATGTTCAGGGGCAACGCGGTCTCCTGTCCGGGTGGTGGCTTGTCGTTCTTCACTTGGCCCACGAGTCCTTCAGGCCGGCGATGCGGTTGAACACGGGTGCGGCGCACGCGTGGTCGATGCGGTCGGTCACGAAGTAGCCGTGGCGCTCGAACTGGAAGCGCTGGTCGGCCGCCGCCTCGTGCAGCGACGGCTCGAGCCAGGCTCGCGCAACCGACAGGCTGTGCGGGTTCAGGTTGCGGCGGAAGTCGCCTTCGCCGCCATCGGGCTGCGGCGCGATGAACAAGCGGTCGAACAGCCGCACCTCGGCGGCGATCGCGCCGCCCTCGTGGGCGGCGTGCGCGCCGACCCAGGTGATCGTGCCCTTGACCTTGACCGCATCGGCGCCCGGCGTGCCGCTCTTGGTGTCGGGCACCACGCGCGCCAGCACGCGGGTGACGGCGCCCTGTGCGTCCTTCTCGCAGCCGGTGCATTCGACGACCATGCCGTACTTCAGCCGTACCTTGTTGCCGGCCACCACGCTGCCGTCGGGCAGCGTGCGCGGCGGGAACAGCCGGTGAAAGCCCTTCGGCGGCGCCTCGGCGAAATCGTCGCGCTCGATCCACACCTCGGGGCCGAGCGTGAACCGGCGCTGGCCGAGCTCGGGCCGCTGCGGGTGCGCGGGCGCCGCGCACGGCTCGCGATGTGTCGCGCTGCCGAACAGCTCGGCCCAGTTGGTGAGCTCGAGCTTCAGCGGCTCGAGCACCGCCATCGCGCGTGGCGCCTGCGGCTCGAGGTCTTCGCGCAGCGCGATCTCGAGCACCGAGTAGTCGACCCAGATGTTGGTCTTGGACGCGCCGGTGTCCTCGGCCATCTTGCGGATGCTGGCCGGCGTGTAGCCGCGCCGGCGCAGGCCGGCCAACGTGGGCATGCGCGGATCGTCCCAGCCGCGCACGTGGCCTTCGTCGACCAGCGCCTTGAGCTTGCGCTTGCTGGTGATCACGTAGGTGAGATTCAGGCGGCCGAACTCGATCTGCCGCGGCAGCGGGCGCTGCAGCAGGCCGCCCGCGGCCAGCGCCTCGAGCAGCCAGTCGTAAAACGGGCGCTGATCCTCGAACTCGAGCGTGCAGATGCTGTGCGTGATGTTCTCCAGCGCGTCCTCGATCGGGTGTGCGTAGGTGTACATCGGGTAGATGCACCAGCGGTCGCCGGTGTTGTGGTGCGTGGCGCGCTTGATGCGGTACAGCGTCGGGTCACGCAAATTGATGTTCGGCGAGCGCATGTCGATCTTCGCGCGCAGCACCATCGCGCCGTCGGCATGGCGGCCGTCGCGCATCTCGCGGAACAGGCGCAGGTTCTCGTCGCGCGGGCGCTCGCGATACGGGCTGTCGGTGCCCGGCGTGGCGAAGTCGCCGCGGTTGGCACGCATCTGCTCGGCGCTCTGCTGGTCGACATAGGCCAGGCCGGCGCCGATCAGGTGCTCGGCCGCGCGGTACATGAAGTCGAAGTAGTCGCTGGCGTAGTACAGGTGGCTGATGCCGTGGGCGTCCCAGCTCCAGCCGAGCCAGTGCACCATCTCGACGATCGCGTCGACGAACTCCTGCTCCTCCTTCTCGGGATTGGTGTCGTCGAAGCGCAGGTGGCACACGCCGCCGAACTCCGCCGCCAGGCCGAAGTTCAGGCAGATGCTCTTCGCGTGCCCGACATGCAGATACCCGTTGGGCTCGGGCGGAAAGCGCGTGCGGATGCGCGCGGGGTCGCTGGCGCCGGCGGCATGGTGTGCCGCATCGCCTGGGCTGCCGCCGAAGCGGCGTTGCGCGTAGACGCCCGCGGCGAGATCGCGCTCGATCGCCTGGCGCAGGAAGTGGCTTGGCTTGGCGGCGGAGTCGGCCGGCGGCGACGAAGACATTGGAAGGGAGCGGTGCGCTGGCTTGACAAGCCGCGCCCGACGAAGACCTGGCCTCGATTCTACGGGGCGTGCCGGGCGTCACGCGCCGGCTCCGTTCACACAAGCTTACAACGCACCCCCGTTGGTGGGTGAACGCGGCGGGGGACGGTGGCGTTGAGGAGCCATGCCTGCAAAGGCCCACCGGAGAACCTCGATGACCTCACGCCGTTCGACGATCCTGCTGGCTGCCGCTGCGTTCGGGTTGTGCGCCGTCTCTGCGCGTGCATCCGACGTGAGCTGGTCGGTCGGCATCCATGCACCGGTGGGGCCAGGCATCTCAGTCGGCACGGTGATCTCCAACCGCGCGGTCGTGCCGGTGGTGATGGCACCCGTCTATGCGCCGCCGCCGGTCGTCTACGCGCCGCCTCCCGTCGTCTACGCGCCGCCGCCGGTCTACGTGCCGCCGCCGGTCTACGTGCCGCAGCGCGTCGCAGTGGCGCCGGTGTGGGTGTCGGGCCGCTGGGTGCATCCGCCGCGTCGCCACCATCGCCACGATCACCACGGCCGGCAGTACTCGCGCTGGAACGCGCCGGTGTACTCGTCCTACGGCCCGGGCCGCGAGATCCGCGACTGAGCTTGCCACGCGCGAGCGCGGCTGCCATCAGACGCGCTTGAACACCAGCACCGCGTTCGTGCCGCCGAAGGCGAACGAGCTGCTGATCGCCGCGTCGAGCCGCCCAGCGGTCTGCGGCGCGAGCACCAGGTTGACCGCGCAGCGCGGATCGGGTGCTGCGCAGTGCGCGTTCGGCGGCAGCTGCTGCCGCTGCAGCGCGAGCACGGTGATCACCGCCTCGAGCGCGCCGGCGGCGCCGAGCAGGTGGCCGTGCAGCGCCTTGGTCGAGCTGACGTGCAGGCGCCCGATCGACTCGCCCCACACCGCATGCAGTGCCTCGCACTCGACGCCATCGCCGATCGCGGTGGCGGTGCCGTGGGCGTTGCAGTACTGCACGTCGCCGGGCGCGAGCCGTGCGTCGGCCAGTGCGGCGCGCAGCGCGCGTGCCTGCCCGGCGGCGTCGGGCTTGGTGAGGTGGCTGGCATCGCAACCGATGCCGCTGCCGGCTAGCTCGGCATAGCGGCGTGCGCCGCGCCGCTGCGCGCGCGCGTTCGACTCCAGCACGACGAACGCCGCGCCCTCGCCGAGCACGAAGCCGCTGCGGTCGACGGCGAACGGCCGGCAGGCGCGTGCCGCTGCTTCGGGCGCGTCGGCGGGGTACGACGCCAGCGTCTGCAGCGCCTGCCAGGCCGAGACCACGCCGGGCACCACCAGTGCCTCGGCGCCACCGGCGATCGCCACGTCGACATCGCCGCGGCGCACCGCGTGCGCGGCCTCGGCGAGTGCGACGGCCGACGATGCGCAGGCCACCGAGTAGGTGAGCACCGGGCCCTGCGCGCGGTGGCGCATCGCCACGTGCGCGGCCGGCGCGTTCGGCATGAAGGCCGGCACGGTCAGCGGCGGTACGCGGCCACCGCGCAGCCCGGCGCCGTAAGCAGCCTCGAGCGCGGCGGCGCCGCCCATGCCGCAGCCGGCATAGACGCCGATGCGTTCGGGCGCGGCGTCGAGCACGCCGGCATCGTCGACCGCCAGGCTTGCTGCGGCCACCGCGATCTGGCTGACGCGGTCGACACCGGGCAGCTGCAGCTTCGTGAACCAGCGCGACTCGTCGAACGCGAACGTCGCGGCGGCAGCCGGCTTGGGCAGACCGGGGAACACCGGCCGCACGGCCGACTCGGCGCGCATCAGCGCATCGAACATGCGCCCGGGCTCGTCGCCGTGCGGCGCGATCACGCCGATGCCGGTGACGACGACCATCATGCAGGGGCTATCGCACCGGTGGCGCGTGCTGGCTGCCGTTGCAGCATCCGCTGTTGCGGCCGCCAGGGTGTCGGCGCCGGTCCGATGCGGCCGTCGGTCTTCAAGCCGCCTGCTTCGCCCGCACGCGGTCGACCAGCTCGGCCAGGCCGGCCAGCGTGTCGAGTTGCTGGTACTCGTCAGGCAGCGTCAGGCCCAGGCGGTCTTCGACTTCGAACAGGAACTCGGCCACCGCGAGCGAATCGAGCCCCTGCTCGCGCATCGGCTTGTGTGGGTCGAGCGCCGAGGGTTCGATGTGGTACTTGTCGCGGATGATGTTCTGCAGGTCCTGGAGCGAACTCATGTCGTGGGCTCCCGCCGGTCTTGGGCGTTTGCGGCGCCTGGCCTTCAGCTCCCTCCGCAGGCCCGGCGCCGAGGTGGTGCAATGATATCGCTGCGTCGCGTGCAGCCATCGCCGCCGTCGAAACGCAGCGCCAGCGGCGTCACGACGAGCGCGAGCGCGGCACCGGCCACCACGTCCCACCACACGTGCTGCCGCGTCGCCAGTGTCGACCACGCGATCAACACGAACCACGCGGCGTTGAGCCACCGCAAGGCCGGCGGCAATCGCAACTGGCGCACCAGCCGGTCGATCCACAGCGCCGAGAACGTGGCGGCGGCCACGTGCATCGACGGGCACGCATTGCCCGCCGCGTCGACGCCGCGCAACAAGTCGAAGCCCGGGACGTTGATCGGCAGCGGGCGCGGCGGCACCGTCGTCGGCCACAGGTAAAAGCACGCCAGGCCGGCCGCGCACAAGCCGCCGATCCACCAGCCATAGCGCACCAGTGTGCGGGCATCGGGCATCAGGCTCGGCGGGATCACCACGTAGAGCCACAGCGACACGTACGGCCACAGCGCCAGCGGCTCGAACGCGACCGCGCGGTCGAGCCAGGTGAGTGGCATCTCGGCCGGCACACGCGCCGGCTGACGCAGCAAATGGAAGTAACCGGCAAAGAACAGCGTCATGAACGCCGGGATGCCCAAGGCCTTGAGCCCGAACTGCGCCAGCACCTGGCGCCCCGCGCGGTGCCAGGGGCCACGCGCGGCTGGCGACGCGACCGAGGCCCGCGACGCCGGTGTCGCCGCGCCCGGCCGCTCGCGCTTCGGCGTCTCGTGCTCCGGCATCGCCCGAGCGTACCATCGCCGCCGTCGGCGTTCTCGCGCTGGCGGGCGCGGGTGCTCGCGATAATGCGCGCATGCATCTTCCGCGCGAAACATGACGGCTCCTCGCATCGAACCGGCCCGGCTGGCGCCGCATGCGCTGCTGACGCGGTACTACGGCAGCGAGGACGAGCGGCAGCGCTTCGTGCGCGAGTTGTTCGACACCACGGCCGTCGACTACGACCGGGTCGAACGCATGCTCGCGCTGGGCAGCGGTGCGTGGTATCGGCGTCAGGCGTTGCAGCGCGCCGGATTGGCCGCGGGCATGCGCGTGGTCGATGTCGGCACCGGCACCGGGCTGCTGGCGCGCGAGGCGCTGTCGGTGATCGGCGCACACGGTGCACTGACGGGTGTGGACCCCAGCGCCGGCATGATGGCGCAGGCCCACCTGGCCGGCGTCGAACTGCTGAACGGTTGTGCCGAGGCGCTGCCGTGCGCCGATGCGGCAGCCGATTTCGTCTCCATGGGCTATGCGCTGCGCCATCTGAGCGACCTCGACCGCGCGCTGGCCGAGTTCCACCGCGTGCTGCGTCCGGGTGGGCGGCTGCTGATGCTGGAGATCACGCGTCCGGCCGGACGGCTGGCCACCGCCTTGCTCAAGAGCTACATGCGCGCGCTGGTGCCGCTGGCGGCGCGCATCGTGACGCGGCGGGGCGCCACGGCCACGCTGTGGCGCTATTACTGGGACACGATCGAGGCCTGCATCGCACCGGCGCAAGTGCTCGACGCGATGCGCCGTGCCGGCTTCGCCGACGCCAGCCGCCATGTCGAATTGCGCATCTTCAGCGAGTACACGGCGTCGAAGACGGGACCGTGCGAGCGGGTCGAGCCGTCTCCGGTCACGAACCGTGCGGCGTTTGGCGCGGAGGATCGTTGAATGAGCGCGCCGGCGTCCGATTGCGATGTGCTCGTCGTCGGTGGTGGCCCGGCGGGCTCGACCGCGGCGGCCCTGCTGGCGCGCCTGGGGCGTCGCGTGGTGATGCTCGAAAAGGCGCACCACCCGCGCTTTCACATCGGCGAATCGCTGCTGCCGGCCAACGCGCTGCTGTTCGACGAGCTCGGCGTGCGCGACGCGGTCGAGCGCATCGGCATGGTCAAGCGCGGCATCGAGTTCGTCTCGCCGCAGCACACCCGGCCGAGCTTCCTCGAGTTCGGCGACGCCTGGGACAAGAGCCTGCCCTATGCCTGGCAGGTGCGCCGCTCCGAGCTCGACGAGCTGCTGTTTCGCCACGCCGCGGCCTGCGGCGCCACCGCGCTCGAAGGCTGCAAGGTGGCGCGCGTCGGGTTCGACGCCGACGGCGTCGATATCGACGCAACGATGCAAGACGGCACGCCGCGCCGCTGGCGCGCGCGCTACCTGCTCGACGCGTCGGGCCGCGACACGCTGCTGGCCGGCAAGCTGGGCCTCAAGCGCAGGAACGAGCAGCACAACAGTGCCGCGCTGTTCGGCCACTACCGCGGCGCGCGCCGGCTCGCTGGCGCGCTCGAGGGCAACATCAGCATCTTCTGGTTCCAGCACGGCTGGTTCTGGTTCATTCCGCTGGCCGACGGCAGCACCAGCATCGGCGCGGTGTGCTGGCCGCACTACCTCAAGTCGCGCGACAAGTCGCTGCCCGAGTTCTTCGCCGACACCATCGCGATGAGCCCGCCGCTGGCCGAGCGGCTGCGCGGCGCGACGCTGGTCGACGACCAGGTCTACGCCACCGGCAACTACAGCTACAGCAGCACGCAGGCCTGCGGCGCACGCTATGCGCTGCTGGGCGACGCGTACGCCTTCGTCGACCCGGTGTTCTCGTCGGGCGTGTACTTCGCGATGGTCAGCGCGTTCGCGGCGGTCGACCTGGTGGCGGCCGAGCTCGACGACCCGTCGCGCGCCGCGGTGGCACGCCAACGCTTCACCGGCATCGTCGAGAAGGGCCCGCAGGAGTTCACCTGGTTCATCTACCGCATGACCAACCCGGCGATGCGCGAGCTGTTCATGGCGCCGCGAAACCCGATGCGCGTGAAAGAGGCGCTGCTGTCGCTGCTGGCCGGCGACATCCACCGCGGCACGCCGATCTGGGCCTCGCTGCGCGTGTTCAAGGCGATCTACTACATGACCTGGATGCAGCAGCCGCGGCGCGCCTGGGCGGCGCTGCGTGCGCGCCGGCGCAACATCCGGCACGAGGGGCCGACCAAGGGGGAGAACGTGCTTGTCGACTCCTAACGTCGATAACCAGTGGACCGACGAGGACACCGGCGCGTGTGCCCTCGGGCGGGCCGACAGGCGAGCGGGCGAGTGCCACAGCGGCACGCGATCGGGGCCGTCGCCGCCAGCGATGCTGGCGATCGGCGCGGCCGCGGTGCTGGCCGCGGTGCCGGCGCGCGCCGACCTGCCGCTGTGGGAGGCCGGGCTCGGTGCCGGCGTGCTGCGGCTGCCGCACTACCGCGGATCCGACCAGAGCCACACCTGGCTGCTGCCGGTGCCGTACTTCGTCTACCGCGGCGAGATCCTGCGCGCCGACCGCGAGGGCGCGCGCGCGCGGCTGGTCGACGGCGAGCGGCTCGACGTCGACGTCAGCGTCGCCGCCACGGCACCCACGCGCAGCCGCGACAACCGCGCGCGCGCCGGCATGCCCGACCTGGCCCCCACCGTCGAGCTGGGCCCCAACGTCAACTGGACGCTGGCGCGCGGCGCGCAGTGGAAGCTGCAAGCGCGACTGCCGGTGCGCACGGCGTTCACCGTCGAGTCCGGGCCCGATGCCATCGGCTGGGTGGCGTCGCCGAACCTCAACCTCGATTGGCGCCACGCCGGCTGGAACCTCGGCGTGCTCGCCGGGCCGGTGTTCGGCAGCCGCCGCTTCAATGCCTACTACTACGACGTGGCGCCGGCCTACGCCAGCGCGACGCGGCCGGCGTATCGCGCGCCAGCCGGTACCGCCGGCTGGCGCGCGGTGTTCGGCGCGTCGCGACGCACCGGTCCCGTGTGGCTGGGCGCCTTCATGGCCGCCGATTCGCTGCGTGGCGCGCGCTTCGCTGCCAGCCCGCTGGTGCGGCAGCGCGACACGCACGCGTTCGGCGTCGCGGTGTCGTGGGTGTTCGCCGAATCGAGCCAGCGCGTGGCGCGCGAGGAATGACCATGCGCAGCGAGCGGCTCGCGCACAGCCATTGGCCGGCACCGCTGGCGTGGGCGATGCTGCAGGTGCTGCTGGTCGGGCTGGGGTTGATGTCGCTGGCGTGGAACCTGTGCGCGCTGGTGCTGTACCCGTTGCTGCCGAGAGCGCAAGGCCTGCGCGTCGGCCGCGCCGGCATCGCGCGTGGCTACCGGTTGTTCTGGGCGGTGGCGCGTGCGTCGGGCCTGCTGCAGATGGACGCCCAGGCGCTGCGTGCGTTCGCCGACGTGCGTGGCCTGGTGATCGTGGCCAACCATCCGAGCCTGCTCGACGCGCTGATGCTGGTGGCGCAGTTGCCGCGCAGCGCCTGCGTGATGAAGGCCAGCCTGGCGCGCAACCCCTTCCTCGGCCCGGGCGCACGGCTGGCGCGCTACATCCGTAACGATTCGCCGCGCACGATGGTGCGCCTGGCGGTCGACGACCTGCGCGCCGGCGGCCAGCTGGTGATGTTCCCCGAGGGCACGCGCACCACGCGCGCGCCGCTGAACCCGCTGCACTCGGGCTTCGCGCTGATCGCGCAGCGCGCCGGCGTGCCGATCCAGACGGTGTTCATCGACACCAGCTCGCCGTACCTCGGCAAGGGCTGGCCGCTGTGGCGGCTGCCGCCGTTGCCGATCGCGTTCTCGGTGCGCATCGGCCGGCGCTTCGAGCCGCGGCCCGACGTGAAGGCCACGGTGCAGGAAATCGAGCGCTACCTGGCCGCCGGCGTGCAGCCGCTGCCGCCGCGCCCATGACGGCCGGCGCATCGGCCACGCACGTGGTCGTCATCCCGAGCTACGACACCGGCGCCACCGTCTACGCCACGGTGGCGGCGGCGCGTGCGCAGTGGCAGCCGGTGTACGTGGTGGTCGACGGTAGCCGCGACGGCAGCGCCGAAGGCCTGCAGGCGATGGCCGCGCGCGACCCCGGCCTGCGCGTGTGGGTGCTGCCGCACAACCAGGGCAAGGGCGCCGCGGTGCTGCACGGGCTCGAGCAGGCCGCGCGCGCCGGCTTCACGCACGCGCTGACGATGGATGCCGACGGTCAGCACCCGGCGGCGCTGATCCCGGCGTTCATGCGCGCGAGCGCGCAGCGGCCCGACGCGATGATCCTCGGCCGCCCGGTGTTCGATGCCAGCGCACCGCTGCTGCGCGTGCGCGGCCGCCGCGTGTCGAACTGGTGGACCAACCTGGAGGCACTGGGCGCCGGCGTGGCCGATTCGCTGTACGGCTTTCGCGTCTACCCGATCGCCGCGTTAGTCGATGTGATGCGCACCCAGCGCTGGATGCGCCGCTTCGATTTCGACACCGAGGCGGTGGTGCGGCTGGCCTGGCGCGGCGTCACGCCGATCAACCTCGATGCACCGGTGAAGTACCTGACGCGCGAGGAGGGCGGTGTCTCGCACTTCCGCTACGGCCGCGACAACGTGCTGCTCACGTGGATGCACACGCGGCTGATGATCGGCTTCGCGCTGCGGCTGCCGCTGCTGGCGTGGCGGCGGCTGCGCGGGGCGCCGCCGTTCCAGCGCTGACGCGGGTGTCGGCGACACCGGGTGCAAACCAGCGGCGCTTGGCGCTACGCCATGCCGCCATTGATCGACACCACCTGCCCGGTGATGTAGCCGGCCTCGGGGCCGGCGAGGAAGCCCACCAGCGCGGCCACCTCGTCGGCGCTGCCGGCGCGCTGCACCGGCACCCACTCGGCGATCTTCTTCGCGTCGAACGCGGTGTCGGCCATCGGGCTGGCGATGATGCCCGGCGCCACCGCATTCACGGTGACGCCGCGGCTGGCCACCTCGAGCGCGAGCGCGCGGGTGGCGCTGTTGAGCGCGCCCTTGGCGGCCGCGTAGTTCACCTGGCCCCGGTTGCCGACCAGCGCCGCCACCGACGAGATGTTGACGATGCGGCCCCAGCGCGTGCGCAACATCGGCAGCAGCAGCGGCTGCGTGACGCGGAAGAAGCCGTGCAGCGAGACGTCGATCACGCGGTGCCATTGCGCGGCGCGCAGCGCGGGGAACACCGCGTCGTCGTGCACGCCGGCGTTGTTGACGATGATCTGCACCGGGCCGTCTTGCAGCATGCGCTCGCAGGCGGCGCGCGTGGCATCGTCGTCGGCGATGTCGAACAACACGGCGTCGGCAGTGCCACCGGCGGCGGTGATGTCACCCTGCAGCGCCCGCACCGCTTCGGGCCGCGAGTGCGCGTGCAGCAGCAGCGTGGCGCCCTGCGCCGCGAGGCGGCGTGCGATCGCGGCGCCGATCGCGCCGCTGGCGCCGGTGACCAGGGCGCGCTTGCCGGCCAGCGTCATCGCACGGACTCCTCGACATCGGTGTTGGGCATGGCATCGAGCACGACGGTGGCGCGGCCGTCGACCAGCAGGCGGCCGTGCGCGTCGGCGAGCTCGAAGCGGTACAGCGCCTGGCCGCCGTCGCCGGCCAGGCGTTGCGCGCGCACTTCGAGCGGGCCGGCGGCGTCGTCGAGGCGGGTGACGTGAAAGCGCACCTGGCGCGCGCTGGCGAGGAAGCCCGGTGTCGGCGGCGCACCCGGCGGCCGGCTCAGGCCGCCGTGCAGCGCCATCGCCTGCGACGCGTACTCGAGCGCGCTGGCGGCGGGCAGATGCGCGCCGAGGCGCAGCGGGTGATCGGCCGCGGTGTGGCCGCTGATGCGGCAGGTGATGCGCTCGTGGTCCCACGACAGCAGCGCATCGAGCAGGCACATCGGACCGCCGTGCGGCACGCGCGCGGCGATGCCGGCATGGTCGAGGTTGACGGGGTGCGAGGCGGCGGCGGTCACGAGGCTTCTCCTCGCATTGCGTGCCGCGGGTTGCGCGCTTCGGCGTGACCGTGCGCACTCATGCGGCCGACACCTGCAGCGCGAGATCGAGGCCGTCGCCCGCCAGCACGATCGTGGTCCGCGGCTCGGCACCGGCGTGCGCCGCGGTCGCGCGGTGTGCGCCCGCCGGCGTCGATGGTTGCGGCGGCGTGTCCAGCCGCGCCAGCGCCTGCAGCAGCGGCAGCGCACGCGCCGTTGGCACCGCGGCGCGCAGCGCATCGAGCCCGGCGTGGTCACACGGCGTGCTCGCGGGGCCCGGTGGCAGCGTGAGTGACAACGTCAACCGCCAGTGTGCCGGCGTGCCGGCCGGCACCAGCAGCAGCGCGAACGCGAACACGTCGGGCAGGGCGCGCAGCGCGTGCAGCGGCTCGGGGTAGGGCATGTCGCACGCCACCAGCAGCACCGGCGCCGCGTGGTGCGCGCACTGCGCCGCCGCTTCGAGCAGGCCGGCCGACGTGCTGGCGTCGTAGGCGGCGAGGCTGGTCGACGCGGCGCGCGATTGCGTGGCGATGTGCCAGTAGCCGGCCGGCGCGTTGTGCACCGAGTTCGTGAAGCGCGTCGGCGACACCAGCCGCTCGGGCTGCGCCAGCGCGTCGAGCAGCGCGTGGCAGGTGACCGGGTCGCCGCTGGACGAGGTGAACACCGTGGCCACGCGTTCGGGCGCGGCGCCGGCCATCGCGCAGGCCTGGTCGGCGACGACGAGCGCCGCCTTGACGATCGTGCCGGCGCGCCGGCGCTCGTTGGGCGGCAGGCGGTTCGGCGGCGGTACCACGGTGGGCCTGGCCTGCCAGTCGTGCGGTGTGCGCAGCAACGGTGCGGCCTGTGCCCAATCGTCGTAGCCGGGCCCGAGCACGCCGACACCGGCGATGCCGCAGGCGATCGTGGTAGCGCCTGTGCTCATGCAGCCCCGAACACCAGGCAGCAGTTGCTGCCGCCGAAGCCGAACGAGTTGCTCGCCGCCACCGCGATCGTCTGCCGGCGCGGCTCGTGCAAGTAGTGCGCGTGCAGCGCGGGGTCGGGCTGCTCGCAGTGCAGGCCCGCGGGCAGCACGCCGTCGCGCAGCGCGAGCAGCGTCAGCGCGGCCTCGAGCGCACCGGCGGCGCCGAGCGCGTGGCCGGTCTGCCCTTTGGTCGAGCTTGCCGGCACCGCGCGGCCGAACACGGCGCACACCGCGGCGTCCTCGGCGCTGTCGTTGTTGCGCGTGCCGGTGCCGTGCAGGTTGATGTAGCCGACGCGCGCGGCATCGAGACCGGCGTCGGCGAGCGCCGCGCGCATGGCCGCGACGGCACCCAGCCCTTCGGGATGTGGGCTGCTCATGTGATGGCCGTCGCTGCTCTCGCCGCAGCCGAGCAGCCACGCCGCCGGCGCCGGATCGTCGCGCTGCAGCAGCGCGAACGCCGCGCCCTCGCCGAGCGACAGCCCGTTGCGCCGCACATCCCACGGCCGGCAGACCTCCGTGCTGAGCAGCTCGAGCGCATGAAAACCGTACAGCGTGGTCAGGCACAGCGTGTCGACCGCGCCGACCACCGCGGCATCGATCAGCCCGAGCGCGATCAACCGCGCCGCGGCCGCATGCGCCTTGGCGCCCGACGAGCACGCGGTGGAGACGACGAAGGCCGGCCCCGTGAGCCCGAGCGCGGCCTGCACGAAGCGCGCGAGCGACGCGTTGTCGTGCGTCTCGGCGTAGCGCAGCCACGGTGGCAGCGCGCCGTGCGCATCACGCTCGCGGTACGCCAGCTCCGACTGCAGGATGCCCGATGTGCTGGTGCCCACGATCACGCCGACGCGCGCCGCGCCGAAGCGCGCGGCCGCGCGGCGCACCGCGGCGTCGAAGTCGTCGGCGCACAGCGTCAACGCGGCCAGACGGTTGTTGCGGCAGTCGAACGCGGCGAGTTCGCCCGCCAGCGGCTGCGTGTCGATGGCGTCGATCACGCCGAGCCAGGTGTCGAGCGCTGCGGTCTCGAAGCGGCGCGCCGCGAGGCCGCCGCGGCCTTGCGCCAGCGCCTCGCGGTGCGCATGCTGGCCGATGCCGAGCGCGCTGGCCAGTGTGAAGTGGTGGATCGCCAGCGGCGTCATCGTGCGGCGCCTTCCGGCTCGGCGGGCGCCAGATTGCACACCAGCAGCATGTTGGCGAATGGCGTGCCGCCGCTCATCGGCAGCGCGATGACGTGAAAGCCCAGCGCGTGCAGCGCGTCGCGCCACTGCGGCAGTGTGCGGCCCCAGGTGGGCGGCACGCGATGGCCGCGCACGCGCGTGACGGCGTGATCGACCCATTGGCTGATGCGGAAGCGCCGCACCTGTGCGGCGTCGCCCACGCGCAGCAGCAGCCGGCCGTGCGGCGCCAGGGCCTGCCGGACGCGCAGCAGCACGTCGTGTTGCGCGGCATGGTCGACGTAGTGCAGCACGTCGAGCAGCACGGCCACGTCGCACGGCCCGAACGCGAGCCGGCGCATGTCGCCGCAGTGCAGTTGCGGCGGTGGTGACAGGCCGGCGAGCGCGCACTCGGCGCGCTCGATGTCGCGCGGCAGCAGGTCGATGCCGGTGTAGCGCGTGTGGGTCGGTGCCGGGCCCCACGCGGTCGGCCACAGCCCCGCGGTGGCGGCCGCCTGGCACTGCGCCAGCAGGCTGGCCAGCAGCGCCTGGCCGCAGCCGATGTCGAGCACGCGTGCGCCCGGCGTGATCGCGCCGCGCTCGAGCAACGCGCGGAACACCGGGTCGAAGCCGAGCTTGCCGCGCGCGAAGTGCAGCGCGAAGCGACCGCCGGCGCGATACGGCTCGCTGGCGGCGCGGTGCAGCACACGCCACGCTGCCTGCGGCGACGCGGGCGTGCCGGCCGGTGACGGCGCTGCCGCGGCGTCGCGCCGCGCCAGCACCGGGCCGAGCCGATCGCGCGTGGTCACTGGACCACCCTTCGCGCTGCGCGCTGCAGGATTCGCGCGTGGGAGCGGCCCGGCGCGCTCACGCGTGGCCCTCGGTGACGCGCGGTGGCAGCGCATCGTGCAGCGTGGTGGCGCGCAGGCCGAGCGCGCGCGCGTGCGCCAGCAGCGGCGGCAGCACTTCGAGCAGCAGCGGCTCGTCGCGCGCCGAGCGGCGTGCATGGCCGTCGTGCAGCAGCACGATGTCGCCGGCGGCCATCGTGCGCGTCAGCCGCGCCAGCACGCGCGAGGCATCGGCCGACACGGTGTCGAAGCCGCGTCGCGTCCAGCTCACCAGGTGCAGGCCGAGGCGGTGCAGCACCGGGTCGAGGAAGGGGTTGCGCAGGCCCGCCGGCGCGCGAAAGCAGTGCGGTGCGCGGCCGCTGAGTTCGGCCAGCACCGCCTGCGCCTGGCCGAGTTCGCGTTCGATCGCGGCAGGCCCGAGCAGCGCGAAGTTGTGGCGGTGCCGATGGCTGTGGTTTTGCACGTCGTGTCCGCGCGCGATGATCTCGCGCAGCAGCGCCGGCTGCGCCGCCGCGCGCTGTGCGATGCAGAAGAACGTGGCGCGTACATCGTGGCGCTCGAGCAGGTCGAGCACGCGCGGCGTCACGTCGGGGTCGGGGCCGTCGTCGAGCGTCAGCGCGAACTGCCGCTGCCGCACCGCGGCCTGCGGCAACCGCGTGACGTTGGGCCCGAGCAGCGTGCTGCGCGGCCACAGGCCGGCGGCGGTGAGGCCGAGGTGGTTCAACGCCACCGCACCGAGCGCCCAGCCGATCGTCTGCGGCGCCAGCGCCGCGGCGGCGGCGGCCAGCGCATGCACGCCGAGCGTGGCCTTCAGCAGCGGCGGGGCGCTCCAGCGCTGCAGCGGAATCGGGTGCGTCGACATCGCTCTCACGGTGCGCCCGGTGGCGTATCGGGGCGCGCGATTTTCCCACGCACCGGCCCGGCGCCGTGGGCGCGGACCGCGCCGTCGTGGCGCACCGCGTACGCCGCCGCCAGCAGCAGCGCCAGCAGCGCGCCGGGCGCGACGACGCGGCCGATCGCCGACAGCGCCGGGATCTGCGACACCGCGATCAGCCCGAACGACAGCACGGTGGTGAGGTTGGCCAGCAGCAGCGAGGCCAGCGTGTCGTGATCGGGCGCGCCCTGGTGCTGCAGCATGTCGAGGTACAGCGCGTAGTTGGAGCCCACCGCCACCACCAGCAGCAGGCCCACCAGGTGCAGGATGCCCAGCGGCACGCCGAGCAGCGCGAAGCCGCCCATCGTCAGCACCACGGCGACCGCCAGCGGCTTGCACACCGCGAGCAGGCGCGTCGGCGAGCGCAGCCACAGCGCCATCAGCACGACGACGCCGAGCGCGCCCCACAGCGCCTGCCGCTGCGCCTCGTCGCTGTAGTGGCGGTACAGGCGGCGCAGCTCGTCGCCGACGTTGAACACCTGGGCCGCCGGCAGGTCGCGCAGTGCGTGCTCGAGCGTGCGCTGCGCGTGATCGCCGGCGCGGCCCGGTGCGCGCCAGGCCGGCACCAGCGCGGTGAAGGTGCCGTCGCCGCCGCGCACCCACAGCGCGGCGGCGAGGGTGGCCACCGGAGTGTCGGCGAGCGCGGTCATGGTGATCGGTGGCGCGGTGCGCGCGCGCTGCACGTCGTCGACGAACGGCGCGAGCCGGTTCGCGTTCAGCGCGCTGCCGGCCAGCGCCTGCGCCAGCGCGGCCTGCAGTGCCGGGGCATCGGGCAGCGCCGCGCGGCGGCGCTGCTGCGCGGCCGCGCTCGGCAGCCAGCGCGTGATCGCCTCGTAGCCGGTGAGCGTGCCCGCGCCCACCAGCGCATCGAGCCGCTGGCCGACGGCCTCCACCGCCTGCAGCACGGCCTCGGCGTCGCGGCCGCTGACGGCGACCATCGTGCGTTCGTCGCCGGCCAGCAGTTCGTGGCGCAGATCGGCCTCGAGCGCGAGCGCCGCCGCGGGCACCGGGCTCAGCGACGACAGCTCGGTCTGCCACAGCCGGTCGTGCCGCCACACCAGCAGCGCCAGCGTGGCCAGCGCCAGCGCGGTGAAGGCGTGGCGCGCGTGCGGCAGCACGTGCACCAACCGCGCCGCCAGGCGCCCGAGCGCGCGCCGCGCGCCGACGCCGCGCGTGCCGTCGGGCAGCCACACGGTGAGCACATAACGCGTGGTCAGCGCGGCGGCCACCAGGCCGGCGATCGAGAACACGCCGAGCTGCGCCAGGCCGGGAAAGCCCGAGAACGCCAGCGCGAGGAAGCCGCACACCGAGGTGAGCAGGCCCAGCCGCACCGTGGGCCAGCCGTCGCGCACCCAGCGGCGCCAGCCGGGGCCGACGGTGCCGGCGCCGCCACGCGCCTGGATCAGGTAGTAGATCGCGTAGTCCACCGCTTCGCCGATCAGCGTGGTGCCGAAGCCGAGCGTCGCGCCGTGCACGCTGCCGAACCACAGCGACACCGCGGCGATGCCGGCGACGATGCCGGTGGCCACCGGCAGCAGCGCGGCGCCGAGCGCGCGCAGCGAGGCGAACGCCAGCAGCAGCAGGCTGCTCATCAGCACGCCGCCGGCGATGGCGAGCCAGCGCGTCTCGGCCTCGATCTGCGTGCGGCTGTCGACCGCGAACTTCGGCGCGCCGGTGAGCTGCAACTCCAGCCCGGGCGCGACCACGGCCGCAAACGCCGCGCGCACCGCGGCGATGGCATGCGCCTGCGCGTCGAGGTCGCCGCCATCGGCGCGGGTCTGCGCCATCAGCAGCGTGCGGCTGCCGTCGCGCGACACCCAGACGCCGTCGACGCTGCGCGGGCCGCCGCCGGCGACCGCGCCCTCGGCGATGCGCTGCGCCTCGCCGGTGGGGTCGCGGTCGAGCAGCGGCTTGACCAGCGCGCCGGCCGGCGTGCCGAGCAGCGCCAGCGTGTCGTCGATCGCGTCGCGCAGTCCCTGGGCGCTGAAGTGCCGCGCGTCGACCGCCGGGCTGAGCTGGTAGCGATGGTCGAACACCCAGCGGCCGACCGCCGCGAACGCGGCGAAGTCGCCGTTGAGCACCTGCTCGAACGCGGCATCGGCGCGCAGCCGCTGCGCCAGCAGCCGCGACGCCGCCTCGCGCTGCGCGGCCTCGCCGCCGCGGATGCCGACGAGCAGCGTGCGCGCGGCCACGCCGCTCTTGAGCTGCTCGATCAGCGCCCGCTGGCGCGCGTCGGGCGCCGCCGGCAGGAAGGCCGACAGGTCGGCGCTGAAGCGCGTATGCGCGATCACCCACGCGCCGATCGCGAGCGCCAGCAGCCACAGCACCACCGCCACGCGGCCGCGGCGCAGCGTGTCCGGGCGCGGGGCCGGCGCGCTGGCCGTCACGATCCGGCGGGGCGTGACGCGGCCGGCGCCGCGACCGGATCGATCGTCATCACCGAGCGGTCGCCATCGGCGAGCTGCACCTCGACCACGCGCACATCGGCGCGGAAGCCGTCGATGCGCAGCAGGCGCACCACGCCGAGCAGCCGCGTGTCCACCGGCACCAGCGTCAGCGTCCAGCGCGCTGCGGCGCCCTGCACCGTGGGCTTGAAGTAGCGCTGCAGCACGCTGCCGTCGCCGCTCAACGTGCCGCGCATCGCGGCCACCATCGCGGCCAGCTCGGGCACGCTGTCGAGCGCGACGCGGCGCACCCGCTCGCCGCGCTGCAGCGTGACCTGGTCGCCCTCGACGACGAACGATTCGGGCCGCGGCGTCAGCGTGTGGCGCGCCAGCCGGTCGGGCGCGGTGAAGCTCAGCGTGCCGCTGGAGTGCAGCGTCTGGTCGAGCCCGGACACGAAGCGCTCCTCGGCGAAGCGCGCCTCGCCCGAGCGCCGCTGCGCCAGCGTGACCATCAGCTGCTCGAAACCGAACGGCGCGGCCGGACTCGTCGCCGTGCCGGCCGCAGCGCGCGCCAAGGCGCCGACGCACGCCAGCACGCCGGCGGTGATCGCGGTGCGGCGATCAGGCCTTGTCTTCATGCCAGAAATCGAAGAAGTTGAACCAGTTGTATGGCGCCTCGCGGCACAGCGCGTCGAGCCGCTGTGCGTACGCCGCCATCGCGGCGCGCAGCAGATTGTCGCGCGCGGCGGCATCGGCCGGCGGCGCGCTGAAATCGGCCAGCGGCTCGAAGCGCACGTCGTAGCGGTTGCCGCCGCGGTAGACGCCGGCCATGAACACCAGCCGCCGGCGCAGCAGCAGCGCGAGCCGGAACGGGCCGTCGCCGAACGGCGCGTCGTGCCCGAGAAAGGGCAGCGCCACCGGTGGTGTGCGCGCGCCGGCCGTGCGGCCGGCGCGTTCGCCGTGGCCCGCGTCGTCGGCCAGCACGCGGTCGCCGAGCATGCCGACGAGGCCGCCGGCGTCGAGCCGGTCGCGCACCGCCAGCGTCGACGCCGGGCGCCCGATGGCGATGATGTCGAGGTGCAAGCCCGGCGCGATCGAGCGCAGCGTCTCGTGGATCATGCGCGCGTTGTCGGGGAACATCGCCATCGCCACGCGCAGCCCGGGCCGGCTCGCGCCGACCGCATGCAGCGCCTCGAAGCTGCCGAAGTGCGCGCCGATCAGCATCGCGCCGCGGCCCTGCGCGACGAGTTCGTCCATCAGCGCTTCACCCTCGAGGTGCAGTTCGAATGCCGCCAGTTGTTCGCGCGCCAGGTAGACGCGGTCGAGCACGACGGTGGCGAAGGTCAGCACGTGGCGGTAGCGGTCGCGCCAGCGCACCGGCCGGCCGAGCGCGCGTTCGAGGTAGCGCCGCGAGTGGCGGCCGCTGTCGCGCGCGAACAGCACGAAGTACAGCGTGATCGGATGCAGCACCCAGCGCGCGACGCGGCGGCCGCACGCCACCGCGATCCCGGCCATCAGCCGCAGCACGAAGCGGTTGCCGCGCTCGCCGGCGCGTGACCAGTGCGCGCCGTGTTCGCCGCGCTCGACGCTGCGCTTCAAGGCGAGCCGGCGTCGGCCGCGGCGAACTGGCCGCGCGCGACCACCGTGCTGCCGCGCTGCACGCTGAACGCGATGCCCGGGCCGGGTGCCTCGAGGCGGATGCGCAGCCGCTGCCCTGGCCCCACCGCGGCCAGCAGCTTCAACTGCAGCAGCAGTGGCCGTGGCCCGACGCGCTGCGCCCACGCGGCGTGCCCGGCGATCGCCTGCTGCACCAGCGCCAGCAGATGCGCGCCGGGCAGCACCGGCGCGCCCGGAAAGTGGCCGTCGAAGGCCGGCAGCGTGGCATCGATGAACTGCTCAACCTCGAGCGGGGCCGGCGTGGCAGGCCCGGCCAGCGTGCGCAGCGCGAACTTGCGCAACACCTGCGCGGTGATCTTGCCGGTGGCCTCGCGCGGCAGCGCGTTCACGTGCACGACACGGCGTGGCACGAAGGCGCCTTCGAGCTCGCGGCGCAACGCATCGATGATCTGCCGAGCGCCCAGGCGCGGCGCGACGACGAAGGCGATCGGCCGCACCACCTCGCCGGCCACCTCGTCGGGCAGCCAGAACACGCCGTCGTCGACGCCGTCGATGTGGTTGAGGTGGAAGTTCAGGTGCGCCAGCGAGCTGCGTTTGCCGGCCACATGGATCAGGTCGTTCGCGCGCCCCAGCAGCTTGAAGTGCCGCTCGTCGAGCAGTTCGAGCACATCGGCCAGCGCGGTCGGCTCGAGCACGTGGCCGCCTTGCACGACGAAGCGCTCGCCATCGGGCGTGGCCTCGCGGTGCAGCCGCAGCGCGCCGTTGGTGGTCCAGACCTCGCCTGCGGTGGTGCGCCGCGACGCCACCTGGCCGGCCTCGGTGCAGCCGTAGATCTCGAGCGTGCGGCCGCCCAGGCGGGCCTCCGCCGCCTGCGCCAGCTGCGGCGACAGAGGCGCGGTGGCCGACAGCACGAGATCGGTCGGCGGCAACTCGACACCGGCTGCCAACAGTGTTTTCAAGTGTACCGGCGTCGTCACCAGCGCACGCGGGGGCGGCAGGCGCGCCAGCGCGTCGGCGATGTCGGCTGGGTAGAACGGCCGCCCGGCATCGAACGCGGCGCCGCACAGCAGCGCCAGCAACACCGACGACTCGAAGCCGTAGCTGTGCTGCGGTGGCACGGTGGCCACGATGTTCAGCCCGGCGATCGAGGGCCAGCCGAGCTGCTCGGCCAGCGCGGCGGCTTCGCTGGCGGCGTTGAGCTGCAGCGCGCGCCAGCGCTTGTGCTGCGGCTGCGGCACGCCGGTGGAGCCCGAGGTGAGCAGGCACGCGGCCCACAGGTCGCCGTCGAGCCTGCCGGCGAGCCAATGGCCGTCGGTCGGCAGCGGCGGCGTCGCAGTCGATGCGGGGTCGTGATCGGCGACAAGCGTCTTCGCCAGCTGCGCCGTGTCTTGCGCCGGGTCGTCGACCAGCGCGTACAGCGTGGCGCCCGGTTGCGCGAGGCGGCGCAGCGTCTGCGGCATCGCGTTGGGTGGCAGCAGGCTGGTCTGGCCGCGCAGCAGCGCGGCGACGAAGCCGAGCGCGAAACGGTAGCGGTCGCTGCACAGGTTCACCGGCTGGCCTTCGGGCAGCCGCGCCGCCAGCGCCGCGGCTTGCGCGGCGAATGTGGCGGTGTCGATCACGTGACCGTGCCGCCACGCGAACGGGCGCGTGCCGGTCGCTGCGGCGCCGGCGGGGTCGCAGCGGCTGCCGCGGACATCACGGTCGGGGGTGCGGCCGGCGCGATCGACGCCGATCAGCGCGTCGCGCGTCAAGGCCGTTTCGCCTCCATCAGCGGCGTGCTGCGGTACGCGCGCAGCGCCTGCGCCAGCGTGGCGCGTTCGAACTCGGGGTGCAGGCGGTAGCGCAGCGCGTACTCGCCGATGAACAACGCGGCCGCGGCCAGCGGCGTGAACAGGTTGGCGAACAGCGACCACAGCCACCATGGCGCCGAGGCGTACAGCGCGAGCGACAGCAGCGCCATCGCGACAAAGTAGCCGACCCACACTTGCGTCAGCCGCCGCGTGTAGTGCGCCAACGTCGGCGTCAGCGTACCGTGCACGCGCGCGGCCAGCGCGCCGACCAGTGGCTGCGCTCGCGCGCGCAGCGTGAGCCCGAAGCCGAGCGCCAGCGCGAGGTGGAAGCCCACGTGCTGCAGCACATACAGGTGCTCGGCGCGCTGCAGGCGGTCGGCGCGCGCCACGTAGGCCGCCATCGCGGCGGCACACAGCGCGCACGCCAGCAGCGTCGGTGCGTGGCGCTGGCGCAGCGCCAGTGTGGCCAGCGCGAGCAGCAGTGGGCCCAGCAGCACGACGATGGCCCAGGGCCGGTCGGCGGCTTCGAGCATCAGCCAGTGCGACAACACGGCATAGGTGGCGAACGCCCCTGCTGCGGCCACGATGCGCCAGCTCGGCATGCCAAGCATCCCCGAACAGGCCCTACTTCGTGCGGTGCTGCGCCACGTGCGCCGCCAGCGTGCGCAGCGACTGGAAGATGGCGTGGTTGTTCTCGTCATCGGCGCGCAGCTGCAGGCCGTAGCGCTGCGACACCTCGAGCGCGAGCTCGAGCACATCGATCGAATCGAGCCCCAGGCCGTCGGCGAACAGCGGCGTCGCCGGGTCGACCTGCTCGGCGACGAGTTCGAGGTTCAGCGCCTGCACCAGCAAGGCGGCGAGCTCCGCCTCGAGCGGGCTGCGCGGGCCGGGCGCGCCGTCGCCGGCGATGGCTGCGGTCGGAGTCGACAAAGGGATCCTCGGCGGGTCGGGTGCGAACGGCGAATTGTAGAGGGGCGGTTCGAGCGGCAGCCGTGCGCTCCGTGCCGCCGCCGCGGTGCCCGATGCCCTTGCCTCACTGGCCCTTGAACAGATGCGCGTAGAGCCGACTCGCGGTCAGTCGCTCGGCCCGCTCGCGCAGCGTGAGCGTGACCTTGCCCGATTCGTGCCGCTGCGCGCTGGCGATCGAGCGCGCGCGCACCACGGTGCCGCGGTGCACCTGCCAGAAGCGCTGCGGGTCGAGCTGCGGCAACAGCTCGCGCAGCGAGGTGCGGATCAGGTGCTCGCGCTCGGCCGTGACCACACGCACGTACTTGTCGGCAGCCTCGAAGTACACCACCTCGTCCACCGGCACCAGGTGCACCATGTTGCCGACACCGGCCTGGATCACTTCGAGCCGCGGCGGCCGATCGGCGGATGTGCCGGACTCATCGGCCGCAGCGGCGAGCAGCGCACGCAGCTGCGCCAGCGTGCGCTCGTCGAGCGCCGCCGCGTCGTTTGCCGACCGGTCGGCGCGCTCGCCGGCGCCCTTGCGTTCGGCCAGCCGCGCGCGCAGCCGCTGCACGCAAGCCGCCAGTCGCGGCGGCGACCACGGCTTGACCAGGTAGTCGACCGCTTGCGCCTCGAACGCCTTCAATGCGTACTGGTCGTACGCGGTCACGAACACCAGCAGCGGGAACGCGCGATCGGCGGGCCAATCTTCGGCCAGCGCCTGCGCCACTTCGAGCCCACTGGCGCCAGGCATGCGGATGTCGAGAAAGCACACCTCGGGGCGCAGCGCCAGCGCCTCGCCGAGCGCGCGTTCGCCGTCGCCCACCTGCGCCACCAGTTGCAGCTCGGGCCACGCGCTGCGCAGTTCGGCCGCGAGCGCGTCGCGCAGCAGCGGCTCGTCCTCGGCGATCAGCGCGCGCGGCGGGTTCATCGCGCGGCCTGCGCGGTGGCGTTGGCCGGCACGTTGGCGGCGGGCCACGGCAGGCGCAACTCCGCGAGCGTGCCGCCTTCGGCGTCGGGTGCGTCGCGCAGCGTCAGCGACGCGCGCGCACCGAACAGCGCGGCCAGCCGGCTGCGCACCTGTTCGAGGCCGAAGCGCCTGCCGCCGTGCGCCGCTGCGCGGTGGTGGCCGAGGCCGACGCCGGTGTCGCGCACCGACAGCACCAGCGCGTCGCCGTCGCGCCGCGCCGCGAGCTCGATGCGGCCGCCGGCCACCTGCGGCTCGAGGCCGTGGCGGATGCTGTTCTCCACCAGCGGCTGCAGCACCAGCGAGGGCACCGGCAGCGCGCGCAACGCCGCCGGCAGGTCGCTGCGCACGGTGAGCCGCGGGCCCATGCGCAGCGTCATCAGCTCGAGGTAGTCGTGCACGCGGTCGAACTCGTCGGCCAGCGACTGCAGCGTGCGCCGCGACGCGCCGAGCGTGGCGCGCAGGAAGGCGATCAGGTGGTCGAGCATGGCCTGCGCGCGCGGCGGGTCGCTGCCGATCAGCACGCGCAGGTTGGCCAGCGTGTTGAACAGCATGTGCGGCTCGAGCTGCGACTGCAGCAGCATCAGCTGCGCCTCGGCGGCGCGGCGCTGTGCCGCCTCGGCCTGCGCCTGTAGCGAGTCCATGCGGCCGCGCGAATGGAAGAAGAAGACGGCCCCGAACGCCATTGCGAGGCTGATGACCAGGATCAGCGTCAGCGCATGCAGGTGGCTCTCGTCGGTGAGCAGGTGCGTGCGCTGCGCGCCGGTGAGCCAGTCGGCCAGCCTCGAGCCGGCGAAGTAGCCGAGCACCGCAGCGCCCGCCGTCCACGGGGCCATCCAGGCCCAGCCGGGCCAGCCGGAGTCGGCTGGCAGGTGTTGCGGGTCGCGCCGGCGCAGCGCGGCCGCAATGCCGTGGCGGCCGGCCTCGATCAGCAACTGGATCGTCAGCCCGATGCACAGCGAGTAGATGAGCGTGCCGGTGAACGATTCGCGGAACAGCAGGCTGATGAACGCCGCGGCCGCCACGCACAGCGGCAGGCCGACGCGCAGCTCTTCCCACGCGAAGCGCACCGCACGCCGCCACGTGGACGCGGGCGCCTCGGTGACGGCGGCGGGGTCGGCGACGGCGGTCATGCGGCAGTCTATCGGCCGTGGTTGGAACCCACCCGGGCGCCGGCGCTCGGCCGGCGCCGCGCGGTGAACGCCTGCGGCATCAGGCCGCCACCGCCTGCGCCGCGCCGGTGGGCGGCGCCGAGCGCAGCACGCGCCAGGCGCGGGCAGCGAACAAGCCCGACAGCAGGCCGTACAGCAGTGCCACCGTCGGCGCGAAGCCGGCCTGGTGCGTCAGCGCGGGGTTCATCACCTGCGTCACCGCCAGCGCATAGCGCAGGCCGAAGATGGTCCAGATCAGCAGCAGCGGCCACGGGCTGCCGGGCACGATCAGGCGGGCGTCGGCATCGAGCGCGATCGCCGGCGACGGCAGCAGGGCGATCAGGCCGAATGCGAGCGCCACGCCGACCGGCCAGGCCCAGAGCGCCGCGGCGCCAAGCGCCTGGGTGGCGCTCCACAGCGAAAAGACGGCGAACGCGATCGGCATGATCAGCAACTGCGCGCGCGGTAGGTGGCGCCGTTGCAGGTGGCGCAGTCCGATCGCGGTGATGGCCACCAGCACCGCCCACACCCAGTGCGGCGTGCCGGCGACGATCTGGGACACGACGATGCCCAGCGGCGGTTGGTGCGGCAAGGAAGGCTCCTTCGGGGTTCGATGGATGCCATGCTCGCGACCCCGCGCCGCGCTGGCGAGCGCGCCGCGACCGGGCGGCGGCGGCCGTCGCCAAGCGACGGCGTGGCGGCGCAGGCTGTGGCCGCGCTGGCGGCCGCGTCAGATCAGGTGCTCGACCTCGGGCCGCGCGCCGCGCAGGAAGACCGTGGCACCGTCGACGGTGGTGATCGGCGCGTGCAGCACGTCCTTGCGGCCGAGGTGGAAGCCGCCGGCGTCGACGCGCAACTCGCCGAACCAGACCGCACCTTCGAGCACTACGCACTCCTCGTCCACCGGATGGCGGTGCGAAGGCAGGCGCGCGCCGGGCGCGAGCTTCAACAGGTACGACCAGATGCCGTCGGCGTCATGCAGCAGCTTGATCCGCAGGCCGGGGCCGAACGGTTGCCACGGGCCGTCATCGCGGCGCACGGTTACGTGGCGGCTGCGCTGGTCGTCGGCGATGCGCTCGAGCAGACGGTGCTTCACGCGCGCGGTGGCCGCCGCATCGGCCGGCTCGGGCAGCAGCGCGTCGAACAGTGCGCGGTTCAGTTGCGCGACCAGGGCGTCGTCGAGCCGTTCGCCGGGCTCGTCGGCAGGGGTGTTCAGTGGGTTCATCTTGCGAGGGGCGCTGCCGGGCCGATGTCGGCCAGGCGTTCGCGCAGTTTCTGTTGGGCGCGCAGCAGGCACGACTTCACCGTGCCCAGCGGCAGCGCGGTGGTGGCGGCGATCTGCGCATGCGTGAGATCGCGGTAGTAGGCCAGCGCGAGCAGCCAGCGCTCCTGCGCCGACAGCTCGGCCAGCGCGCGCTGCACGCGCGAGCCGGCCTGCACCTGGGCCAGCAGCTCGGCCGGGCCGGGCTGGTCGCTGGCGATCGCGTCGGCCTCGTCTTCGTTGCCCGCGGTGAAGCGCACGGCGCGCTGGCGCAGGCAGTCGAGCGCGCGCGTGCGCACGATCGTCAGCAGCCAGGTCAGCGGGCCGCCGCGTCGCGCGTCGTAGCGCGACGCTTCGCGCCAGGCCTGGAAGAAGGCGTCGGCCAGCACGTCGTCGAGATCGGCATCGCGCAGCATGCGGCGCGCCAGCGTGCGCGCATGCACGATGCAGATGTCGTAGAAGGCCTCGAACGCCACCGCGTCGCCGCCGGCGCTGCGCGCCAGCAGGCCCGCCAGGTGGTCGTCGCGCAGGCGGCGCTGCTCGGCCAACGCATCGGCGCCCGGGGGGTCGACTGGGGGCACGGCAGATTCGGCCATCGTCAGGGTGCGCGCTCGCGCGTCGCCGAGCGGCCGCGACCATAGCAGATGCGAGGCGGCAGCGACAGCGGTTCGAGGCAGGTTGGACACGATGGCTGTGGGGCGGTGCGGCCGGGCGGCCTTCGCTGCGTCTACGGCGCGCCAGCGCGCCTGGATGCGTGAACCCGCGGGCCGAATCCACCGCGCGATGGCGCTCGTATCACGCCGGAACCGCTGGAGCCCGCCATGACCCGATTCTGCGAAGTCAGCCACCGCGAATGGATCGCCGCCCCGCTGGCCGCCGTGCGCGCGCAGTTCGCCGATCTGCAGCACCACATCCGCAGCAACGTGCACCCCAAGCTGCGTCTCGAGCTGCTGCCGCGCGAGTCGCGGTGCACGCGCTTCGTGCAGGAAGTGCGGCTGCTCGGCGTGCGCCAGCGCGACGTGTTCGAGCGCCGGATGCACGACGACGGCTCGTTCGTCGACACCTCGATCGAAGGCTTCAACAAGGGCGGCACGGTGGCGTTCGGCTTCGCGCGCGAGGTGCGCGAGGGCCGCGACGGCACCGCGGTGGACATCACCGTCCGCCTGCCGCTGCCACCGCTGGTGGGTGCGCTGCTGCACGGCCCGCTGCGCGCGCAGGTGCGGCGCGAGGTGCGCGCCGCCGCCGCCGAGGACAAGTACGACCTCGAGGTGCGTGGCTACCCGAGCCATGCGCCGGCGTGACAGGCTGCACGCCGCTTTGCAAAGCTTTACGCGAGGGCATTGTCACCCGCGGGCAGCGCCCGGGCCGTTGGTCGATCATCGACGCATCGCGTCCTTGCCGCACCGTCGGCCCCGAAGCCCATGTCTGCCTTGCACTCAGCGCACACCGTTTCCACGCCGGGCGAGCGTCAGCGCCCCAGCGGCCCCGATTCGACACCGCTTCGCGCCGCGCCGCGCGGCAGCCGCGCGGCGCTGAGTGCGGCGCTGGGTGCGCTGCTGCTGGCCGGTTGCGTGGTGGCGCCGGTGCGCCACCGCGCGCCGCCCCCGCCCGCGCCGCCGGCACCGCAGCAGACGATGTACTTCTACCCCGAGCTGTCGCAAAGCGAGAACAAGCAGGACCGCGACCGCTACGAGTGCTACCGCTGGGCGGTGCGCCAGACCGGGGTCGACCCGGGCATGACGCCGGTGCGCGACGTGCCGCCACCGGTGCCACGCGCCGCGGTGCGCGACGGCTCCGAGGTGGTGGCCGGCGGCGCGATCGGCGCGATCACCGGTGCCGCGGTGTCGGGCCCGCGGCACGTCGGCCAGAGCATGGTGCTCGGGGCCGTCTTCGGCAGCCTGATCGGCGCCGCGGCGCAGGAAGCGCGGGTGCAGCACGCCGAGCAGGCCTACGAACGCCGGCTGGCCAACCAACAGGCGCGGCAGCAGGTGCCGCTGGACAACTTCCACCGCGCGATGGGCGCCTGCATGGAAGGCCGCGGCTACCGCATCGGCTGAAGGGGAACACGATGGCCTCTCGTGCAATGGCAGCGCGCACCGCGCTGCGCATGCTGATGGTGCTGGCGGCGTGTGCGCTGCCGCTCGGCGCGGCGCAGGCGCAGGATCGCGATCGTGTCGGCCACGGTGGCCCGCGCTTCAGCCACCCCATGCCGCCGCCACCGCCGGGCCACCGGCCGCCGCCGCGCGGCCAGTGGTACGACGGCGCGTACGGCCATTCGCACTACTACCCGGTCACCGGCTGGCGCGTGCACACGCTGCCGCCGCGTGTGGCATGGGTGCCGTGGCGTGGCGTGCGCTACGGCTACTGGGGCGGCGTCTGGTACGCACCCCATGGCAGTGCCTGGGTCGTCGCACGGCCGCCGGTGGGCATCGTGATCGCCGACCTGCCGGCGTTCCGCACCGTGGTGACGCTCGGTGGCGTCAGCTACTTCTATGCCAACGGCATCTACTACCGCGAGCATGGCGGCGGCGGCTACGAGGTGGTGCCGTCACCGGTGATCACCTCAACCGATGCATCGACCGGCCGCACCTTCGTCTACCCGAAGAACGGCCAGAGCGCGGAGCAACAGGCGAGCGACGAATACGAGTGCCACCGCTGGGCGGTGAGCCAGACCGGCTTCGACCCGAGTGCCGCAGCCACCGGGCAGGGCAGCGGTCCGAGCGCGCGCGCGGACTACGCGCGCGCGCAGAACGCGTGCCTCGAAGGGCGCGGCTACACCGTGCGCTGATGCTGCGGCCAGGCAGCCCCGTGCGGGCGGCCTCGCGTCTCAGCGACGGCGGCCGCCGCCGAGCAGGCCACCGAGCACGCCGCGGATGATCTCGCGGCCCACCGACGAGCCGATGCTGCGCACCGCCGAGCGTGCCGCGGCTTCGGCCAGGCCCTCGTGGTGGCCGCCGCGCGGGCCGGTGCGGCCGAACAGCACCTCCTTCAGGCCGCCGAGCATGCCGCCGTCGTCGGCCGGCGCTGCTGTGCCTGCCGAAGCACCAGCGCCGCCGCTGGCCGCTGCGCCGCCGCCGGTCGCGCTGCCGGTGTTGGCAGCGCGACCCTTGAGCTTTTCGTAGGCCGATTCGCGATCGGCCGTCTTCTCGTAGACGCCGGCCACCAGCGAGCCGGCCAGCAGCGCCTTGCGCTGCTCGGGCGTGATCGGGCCGATCTGGCTGCCCGGCGGCAGCACGAACACGCGCTCGGTCACGCTCGGGCGGCCCTTCTCGTCGAGGAAGCTGACCAGCGCCTCGCCGACCGCGAGCTCGGTGATCGCCTGCGCCATGTCGCCGATCTTCGGGTTCGGCCGCATCGTGTCGGCCGCGGCCTTCACCGCCTTCTGGTCGCGCGGCGTGAACGCGCGCAGCGCGTGCTGCACGCGGTTGCCGAGCTGCGCCAGCACGGTGTCGGGCACGTCCAGCGGGTTCTGCGTCACGAAGAACACGCCCACGCCCTTGCTGCGCACCAGCCGCACCACGAGCTCGATGCGCTCGAGCAGCGCCGCCGGCGCATCCTTGAACAGCAGGTGCGCCTCGTCGAAGAAGAACACCAGCTTCGGCTTGTCGAGGTCGCCCACCTCGGGCAGCGTCTCGTACAGCTCGGCCAGCATCCACAGCAGAAAGGTGGCGTACAGGCGCGGCGCGTTGAGCAGCTTGTCGGCAGCCAGCACGTTGACGACGCCGCGGCCGCTCACCGTCTGCATGAAGTCGCCGATGTTGAGCATCGGCTCGCCGAAGAACTTGTCGCCGCCTTGCTCGTCGATCTGCAGCAGCCCGCGCTGGATGGCGCCGACCGACGCCGCGCTGATGTTGCCGTACTCGGTGGTGAACTGCTCGGCGTTGTCACCCACGTGCTGCAGCATCGCGCGCAGGTCTTTCATGTCGAGCAGCGCCAGGCCGTTGTCGTCGGCGATCTTGAACGTCAGCTGCAGCACGCCGGACTGGATGTCGTTGAGCTCGAGCATGCGCGCCAGCAGCAGCGGCCCCATGTCGCTGACGGTGGCGCGCACCGGGTGGCCCTGCTCGCCGAACACGTCCCACAGCGTGGCCGGGCAACTCGTCGGCTCGGGCGCCGGCAGACCGCGCTCGGCGATGATCTTGGCCACCTTGGCGGGCAGCTTGCCGGTCTGCGTGATGCCGGCGAGGTCGCCCTTCACGTCGGCCATGAACACCGGCACGCCCTGACGCGACAGGCTCTCGGCGATCGTCTGCAGCGTGATCGTCTTGCCGGTGCCGGTGGCACCGGTGATCAGCCCGTGGCGGTTTGTCAGCGCCGGCAGCAGGTGGCACTGGATGTCGCCGTGCTGGGCGACGAGGATCGGGTCGGACATGGTGCGGCTCCGGCGGCGTGCGTGACGACCGCGGCAGTCTAAGCGCAGCGCAGCGGCGCGCGCGGCAACCGCCGCGCGCGCCGCCAGGCGGCGGGCCGCTCAGGGCGTCTGCAGCGCGGGGTCGTTCAGGTCGAGCGCCGACGCCGCCACCGGTTCGGCGGCGCCGCGGCGCGCGTGCTCTTCGACCTTGTGCGCCTGCCACCAGGCGTGCAGCGCGGCGAACTCGCCGCCGAAGCGCCGCTGCTTCAGCTCGTCGGCCGCCATCACGCACACCACGCCGTCGGCCATCGGCAGCACCTCTTTCGTGGTGCGCGCGTCGCAGTCCCAGAACAGCGCTTCGAGCGCGCTGTCATCGAGCTGCGATGGAACGAACGGGTACGGCGGCGCGGCGACGGCGAGGTTGGCGACGACGGCGGCGAGCGCGGGAATCCAATGCTTGGACATGGTGAATCTCCGAGGGTGTTTCGATGAGGGATGAGCCGGCGTCAGTCGCCGACGACGAACACACGCGTGTGGCCGCGCTGGTCGAGCTGGTCGGCCACGGCGGCGGCCTGCTGCCGGTTGGCGCCGGTGACGAACACCGGCGCGCCGGCGTCGAGGTCGTGCGCGACGACCAGCGCCACCGCCAGGCCTGCGGCTTCTTCGACGCTGGCGCAGCAGCCGGCGTCGATCCAGGTCACGCCGCCGGCCAGCGTCTGGTCGATGGTCTCGGCGCGGGCGCGCGTGACGTGGCGGCCCGCGTCGCCCGACAGGTCTTGCCGATCGGGCAGCGCCGCGGGCGGCGGCACCTGCAGCCGGCCTTCGTCGTCGAACAGCGGCGAGGGCGGGGCCGCGAACGGCAGCGTCGCCAGATCGAACGCTTGGCCCGGCTCGCCGTCGAAGCCGCTGCACGCGCCGAGGGCGCTGGCGAGGGCACCGGCGACGCAGGCACGCGCCGCGCGGTGCAAGGGGGTGAAAGTCTTCATCTCGGTCTCCGGTAGGGCACGGGAGGTTTCCCGTGCTGGAGCCGAGGTTGAAGAGGGCGGTCCTACCGCCTTCCTACCGGAACGGGCGGTGTGGTCGACGAACTAGGGGGTGGCGTCGCACCGCGCTGACGGTGCAGCGCCGCGATCAGTCGCTGCCCTTTTTCTGGGTGCGGCGATTGGGGCCCTTGACGCCCGGCGCAGCGCCGGTCTTGGCCTTGCCCTTCGCAGCCGACTTCTTGGCCGCTGTCTTCCTGCTCGTGGCGGCCTGCGGTGAGGTCATGCTCATGGTGCTGGCTCCTCGAATGTTCGCAACGATCGCGAACGCGGCGCATTGTGTCGGCGCTCACGCGAGGCAGCAAGCACTGCTCACGCTTCCAGCGCCGCCTGGCGCGCCAGCGCCACGGTGGCCGGCGCCGGCGCTTCGCCGTGCAGCGTGAGCAGTGCCTTGCATTGCTGCCAGGCCCGCAGCGCCTCGGTGCGCTCGCCGCGCGACAGGTGCAGCGCGATCAACCGCCGCGCCAGCGATTCGGCCAACGGGTCGGACTGCAGCGCGCGCTCGTACAGGCGCGTCGCCTCGGCGGGGGCGAGTGCCTCGAGCCGCTCGGCGATCGGCAGCAACGCCAGCACGAAGCGCCGCCGCGCGCGTTCGCGCGCCGCCATCGCCCACGGCGTGTCGAGCCCGTCGAGCAGCGGCCCGCGCACCAGGCGCAGCAGCTGCTGCGACAGCGCGACCAGCGCGCCGGTGTCGCCGCCCAGCGGCGCCGGCGACCAGTCGGTGGCGGCCAGTGCATCGACATCGCTCCAGCACAGCGCGGGGTCGAGCACCAGGCGCGTGCCGTCGAGCTGCAGCAACGCCCTGTCGCCGAGCATGCGGCGCAGGCGCAGCAGTGCGGCGTCGAAGGCCTTGCGCTGCTGCTCGTGGTCGGCCTCGGGCCACAGCGCGTCGAGCGCGGTGGTCACCGGCACCGCGGTGCCGCCGTGGGCGAGCACCAGGCGCAGCAGGTCGAGCGGGCGCTGCGGCACGCGCGCGCCGGCCACGGCCAGCGGCTCGTCATCGACCCGCACGGCGAACTCGCCGAAGCCGCGCAGCGCGAGGTGCCATGGCCAGTCCTCGAGCGTGCGGTCGGGGCAGCGCAGCGCTGCGCGGCGCGCGAAGCGGCGCGCATAGTCGCGCTCGATGCCGGCGACGAGCGCGCGCGCCATCCGTCCGGCCACCAGCCCGGGCACCCACCAGCCACTGGTGACGCGGTAGTCGTGCGTGCGGCCGACGGCCAGCGCCTCGGCCAGTGTGGCGTCGGCCTGCGTCGGTGCGCCCAGGTGATGATCGAGATGCGAGACCAGCAGCCCGGCGCTGAACACGTTGAGCCAGGCATCGATCGCACGCGCCTGTTCGAGCACCGCGCGCGCATGCTCGCGCGCGGCCGCGAGCTCGCCTGCGAGCGTGAGCGCGTTGGCCAGGCTCAGCCGATGCACCGTGCTGCGGTAGGTGCCGCCGATCTCACCCGACAGCTCGAGCGTCAGGCGTGCCAGTTCGAGCGCCTGCTGCGCCTGGCCGCGCAGCACCGCCAGCCCGGTGGCCAGGTGCCAGTAGTGCGTCTGGTCGTCCTGCGAGCGGTCGGCGAGCGTGGCGCGCATCGCGTGGAGGTGGTGCGCGGCGCCGTCGGCGTCGCCGATCGCCAGCGCCAGCGCGGTGCCGAAGCCGTGCAGGTTGTAGGCGTGCAGCGTGAGGCCGTGTCGTTCGATCAGCTCGAGCGCCTCGCGCACCGCGCGGCGGCCGCGCTCGGCATCGGCGGTGAAGCGCGCGTAGGCGGCCACGCCGTGCAGCCACAGCAGCGCCTCGGGCGCGCGCAGCACCGACAGGTCGACCCCCGGCAACGCGTCGAGGATCAGGGCGCAGGCGGCGAACTCGCCGCGCCACAGGTGGTGCTGCACCACGAAGGCTGCGTACTTCAGGCGCGACGGGCCCGGCGCCAGGTGGGTCAGCAGGCGCGGCCCCTGCGCGGCCCACTCGGTGAGCAGGTGGTGTCCGGGCTGGCGCAGCAGGATGCCGCTGCCGCAGGCCATCACCTCGGCCAGGCAGGCGCCGGTGGGCGCGGCGCGGCCGAGCGCGGCCTCGAGGCGCTGCACCCAATCGTCGATCGGCTCGAGGCTGGTCTCGTCGTAGTAGTAGGTCTCGATCGCCGCGGCAGCGCACAACAGTGCGCCGAGCGCCTGGTCATCGGCCTCGAAGCGCGCGCACGCGGCCTCGAGCACGGCGCGATCGGCGGCCGCGTCGGCCAAAGGGCCCAGGCGCACCGCCCAGTACGCGCTCCACGGTCGTTCGTCGGCGCGCTCGCGCGCATCGGCCGGCAGCACCAGCTCGCGCCACAGCGCATGGCGCGCGAACAGCGAGGCCGAGGCCGCGGCCAGCTCGCCTTCGCTGATCGCAGCGGCGGCGACGGGGCGCGAACGGCGGGCCATGATGGCCGGCAGTGTGCGAACCGCGCGCGGGGGCGTCAACGCCGCCACGTAAAATCGCCGCCCCATTCACACCACGGATCGAGACGATGGCCGGGCATTCCAAGTGGGCCAACATCCAGCACCGCAAGGGCCGCCAGGACGAGAAGCGCGGCAAGGCCTGGACGCGCGTGATCCGCGAGATCATGGTGGCCGCGCGCACCGGTGGCGGCGACCCGGGAGCTAACCCGCGGCTGCGCCTGGCGATCGACAAGGCCAAGGCGGTGAACCTGCCGGCCGACACGATCAAGCGCAACATCGACAAGGCCACCGGCAACCTCGAAGGCGTGCACTACGAGGAGATTCGCTACGAGGGCTACGGCATCGGCGGCGCGGCGATCATCGTCGACTGCATGACCGATAACCGCGTGCGCACGGTGGCCGAGGTGCGGCATGCGTTGTCCAAGCACGGCGGCAACCTCGGCACCGAAGGTTCGGTGGCGTTCCAGTTCAAGCACTGCGGCCAGTTCGTGTTCGCCCCCGGCACCAGCGAAGAGCGGGTGATGGAGGTGGTGCTCGACGCCGGCGCCGACGACGTGCTCACCGATGACGACGGCGCGATCGAGGTGCTCACCGCGCCGGGCGACTTCGAGGCCGTGCAGCAGGCGCTGGCCCAGGCTGGCCTGAAGGCCGACCTGGCCGAGGTGACCTGGCGCGCCGAGAACCCGGTGCCGCTGGCCGGCGACGAAGCGCAGCGCATGCAGAAGCTGCTCGACGTGATCGAGGATCTCGACGACGTGCAGGCGGTGTTCCACAACGCCGAGCTGGACTGACGCGGCGCGCGACTTGACGGCGGGCGACCTGACGGCGGGCGCCAGGCGGCGGGCGCCAGGCGGCGGGGCTGCGTCGGCGGGCAGCCGATCGACGCGCGGCGCCACCCAGCCGCCGATCGGCGCGCGGCGCGCCCGTGGCGGGCCAACGGAATCGGCGACACTAGCGACCACAAGTCCACACCAAGGACGGGCGGGGCAAGCGCGGCGGATGAAAGTGCTGGTGATCGGCGGCGGCGGCCGTGAGCATGCGCTGGCGTGGAAGCTGGCGCAAAGCCCGAAGGTGCAATGCGTCTACGTGGCGCCCGGCAACGGCGGCACGGCGCGCGACCCGCGGCTCGAGAACGTGGCGATCGCCGATCCGCATGCGCTGGCCGAGTTCGCGCAGCGCGAGAAGGTGGTGCTCACCGTGGTGGGCCCCGAGGCGCCGCTGGCCGCGGGCGTGGTCGATGTCTTCACCGAGCGCGGCCTGCGCATCTTCGGCCCCACGCGCGCCGCGGCGCAGTTGGAGAGTTCGAAGGCGTTCTCCAAGGCCTTCATGCAGCGCCACGGTATTCCGACCGCGCGCCACGCCACCTTCGCAGACGCGGCGGCCGCGCATGCGCATGTGTCGCAGCACGGCGCGCCGATCGTGATCAAGGCCGACGGCCTCGCCGCCGGCAAGGGCGTGGTGGTGGCGATGACGCTGGGCGAGGCGCACACCGCGGTCGATGCGATGTTCGAAGGCCACGGCCTGGCCGTGCAGCACAACGACGGCGGCGCGCGCGTGGTGATCGAGCAGTTCCTCGCCGGCGAGGAGGCGAGCTTCATCGTGATGGTCGACGGTGAGCACGTGCTGCCGCTGGCCACCAGCCAGGACCACAAGCGCCTGCGCGACCACGACCAGGGGCCCAACACCGGCGGCATGGGTGCGTACTCGCCGGCGCCGGTGGTCACGCCGAACCTGCATGCGCGTGTGATGCACGAGATCATCCAGCCCACGGTGGCCGGCATGCGGCGCGACGGTGTGCCGTTCCGCGGCTTTTTGTACGCCGGCCTGATGATCGACGCGCAGGGCAACCCGTCGACGCTGGAGTTCAACACCCGGCTCGGCGACCCCGAGACACAGCCGATCCTGATGCGGCTGAAGAGCGATCTGTTCGACGTGCTGATGCACGCCAGCGGCGGCACGCTCGACCAGGTGGAGCTGCAGTGGGATCCGCGCGTCGCGCTCGGCGTGGTGATGGCCGCCGCTGGCTACCCGGCCGATCCGAAGAAGGGCGCGCCGATCACCGGCCTGCCGGCGCCCGCCGACGACCTGATGGTGTTCCACGCCGGCACCGCGCTGCAAGGCGACGTGCCGTGCGTCAGCGGCGGCCGCGTGCTGTGCGTGACCGCGCTCGGCGCCACCGTGAAGGGCGCGCAGTCGCGCGCCTACGAAGGCCTGGCGACGATCCGCTTCGACGGCGCGCAGTACCGCAGCGACATCGGCCACCGCGCGATCCGCCGATGAGCCCAGCGTCCACCGCCGCGGTGCGCGAGTACCTGCTCGGGTTGCAGCAGCGCATCGTCGAGGCGATGCAGGCGCTCGATGGCGGCCGCTTCGTCGAAGACCGCTGGCTGCGCGCGCCCGGCGAGCGGCTGCAGGGTGACGGCCTGACGCGCTGCATCGACGACGGCGCGCTGCTCGAGCGCGGTGGCTGCAACTTCAGCCACGTGCGCGGCGCGCAGCTGCCGCCGTCGGCCACGCAGCACCGGCCCGAGCTGGCCGGCGCGCCGTTCGAGGCGCTCGGCGTCTCGCTGGTGTTTCACCCGCGCAACCCGTACGTGCCGACGGTGCACATGAACGTGCGCATGCTGACGGCGCTGCCGGCGGGCCGCGAAGCGGTGCAGTGGTTCGGCGGCGGCATGGACCTTACGCCCTACTACGGCTTCGAGGACGACGCGCGCCACTTCCACCGTGCGTGCCGCGACGCGCTGGCACCGTTCGGCGCCGGGCTGCACCCGCGCTTCAAGCGCTGGTGCGACGAGTACTTCTTCCTCAAGCACCGCAACGAGGCGCGCGGCATCGGCGGCATCTTCTTCGACGACTTCGCCGAACTCGGCTTCGAGCGCGGCTTCGCGCTGCTGCGCTCGGTGGGCGATGCCTTCCTCGACGCGTACCGGCCGATCGTGCAGCGCCGGCGCGACACGCCGTACGGCGAGCGCGAGCGCGAGTTCCAGGCGCTGCGCCGCGGCCGCTACGTGGAGTTCAACCTGGTGTACGACCGCGGCACGTTGTTCGGCCTGCAATCGGGCGGGCGCACCGAGGCCATCCTGATGTCGATGCCGCCGGTGGTGCGCTGGCGCACCGGCTTCGAGCCGGCGCCCGGCAGCGCCGAGGCGCGCCTGATCACCGATTTTCTGCCGCCGCGCGACTGGTGCCGCGATTGAAGGCCGAGACGAACGCGCGCCGCATCGGCCTCTTCGGCGGCACCTTCGATCCGCCGCAGCTGGCCCACGTGGCGCTGGCGCGCGCCGCGCTCGATGCGTTGCGGCTCGACGAGCTGCGCTGGATTCCCACCGGACGGCCGTGGCAGAAAGCGCGCACGATCACCGAGGCCGTGCACCGCGAGGCGATGGTGCGGCTGGCGATCGCCGGCGAGCCGCGCTTCCGGCTCGAGCGCTGCGAGCTCGAGCGCAGCGGACCGAGCGTGACGCTCGACACCGTGCGCGAGCTGCAGCAGCGCGACGGCCCGGGGCAGTGGATCTGGGTGATGGGCCGCGACCAGTACGTGAACCTGCACACCTGGCGCGGCTGGCGCGAGCTGCTGCAGCGCGTGGCGCTGGCGGTGGCCGACCGGCCGGGCATCACCGCGGCGGTCGACCCGCAGGTGGCCGCGTACCCGCACACGATGGTGCCGCTGCCGCCGATGCCGCTGAGCGCCACCGACATCCGCGCGCGCGTGGCGCGCGGCGAAGCGATCGCCGGGCTGGTTCCCGATGCGGTCGCCGGCTATATTGACCGCCACCATCTCTACAGGGGTTGAGCCGCACGAATGGACATCCGCAAACTGCAGCGCGCCATCGTCGATGGCCTGGAGGACGTGAAGGCGCGCGACATCGCCGTCTTCAACACCGAGCACCTGTCGCCGCTATTCGAGCGCGTGATCGTCGCCTCGGGTACCAGCAACCGCCAGACCAAGGCGCTCGCCAGCAGCGTGCGCGAGGCCGTCAAGTCGCGCGGCCTGCCGGTGCTGAGCGTCGAGGGTGCCGACAACGGCGAGTGGATCATCGTCGACTGCGGCGCCGCGGTGGCCCACATCATGCAGCCCGCGATCCGCGACTACTACCGGCTCGAGGAGATCTGGGGCGGCAAGCCGGTGAAGATGAAGGTCGACGGCGCCGCGCCTGGCGCGGACCCGCTCGCGCGGGCGGCAGCCAAGCCTGCCGGCAAGGCCGTGGCCCGCGCGGCGGCCGATGGCAGCGCGAAGGCTGCCCGCCGGCCGGCGAAGAAGAAGCTGCCGCGCCAGGGTGCGAAGACCGCGGCCCGCGGCACCGGCAAGGCCGCTGCGAAGACGGCTGCCGGCGCATCGCTGGCGGCCAGGAAGGGGGCGAGGCCGGTCAACTCGCGCAGCGGATCGCGCAGCGGATCGCGCACCGGATCGCGCTCTTGATCGTGCACTCGACTGCGCGCCTCATCGCACCCCCGATCGTCCCGCTGCTCGCTTGAAACTTCACATCGTCGCGGTCGGCCAGCGCCAGCCCGCATGGGCGCGCGACGCCTTCGACGAGTTCGCGCGCCGCATGCCGCCCGAGCTGCGCATCGAGCTGCACGAAGTGAAGGCCGAACCGCGCGAAGGCGGCAGGACACCCGCGCAGGCGATGGCTGCCGAGGCGCAGCGGCTGCGTGCCGCGGCGCCGAAGGGCGCTTGGCTGGTGGCGCTCGACGAGCGTGGCCAGCGGCGCAGCAGCGCGCAGCTCGCGCAGCGGCTGCAGGCCTGGCGCGAAGCGGGCACGCCGGTGGCGCTGCTGATCGGCGGACCCGACGGCCTGCACGCGGCGCTGAAGGACGAGGCCCACGAGACGCTGCGGCTGTCGGATCTGACGCTGCCGCACGCGCTGGCGCGCGTGCTGCTGGCCGAAGCCTTGTACCGGGCGTGGAGTGTGCTCGCAGGGCACCCCTACCACCGCGAGTGACGCGGGCGCACTCTCGAGCGAGCCAGCGCGGACAATGCGGCCCGCCATGACCGACACCTTCGTCTATCTCGCCTCGGCGAGCCCGCGCCGTGCTCAACTGCTGCAGCAACTGGGCGTGCGCTTCGAGCCGCTGTTGCCCGACGCCTCGGAGGATAGCGAGGCGCTCGAGGCGCTGCGCCCGGGCGAGGGCGCCGATGACTACGTGCGGCGCGTGACGCGGGCCAAGCTCGCGGCGGCGCGCCAGCGCCTGCAGCGCCGCGGGCTGCCGCGCGCGCCGCTGCTTTGCGCCGACACCGCGGTCGCGATCGGCCGCACGATATTCGGCAAGCCGGTCGATCCCGAGCACGCCGCGGCGATGCTGGCGCGGCTGTCCGGCCGCTGGCATCGCGTGATCAGCGGCGTGGCCGTGGCTGAAGGCGCCCGCACGCAGTTGGCAATCAACGTGTCGCGCGTGCGCTTCGCGCGGCTGCCGCGCGCGACCATCGACACCTACGTGGCCAGCGGCGAGCCGTTCGGCAAGGCCGGCGCCTACGCGATCCAGGGCGCGCTGGCCGGCTGCATCGAGCGCATCGACGGTAGCCATTCGGGCATCATGGGGCTGCCGCTGTTCGAGACGGCGCAGCTGCTGCACCGCGCCGGCGTGGCCACCGCGCTGACGAGCAACCCGCCGACCGAGAAGAGGTGACCGCCGCCATGGCCACGCACGACATCCTGATCAACTGGTCGCCGCAGGAGACGCGCGTGGCCATCGTCGAGAACGGCGCCGTGCAGGAGCTGCACATCGAGCGCGCGCTCGAGCGCGGCCTGGTCGGCAACGTCTACCTCGGCAAGGTGGCGCGCGTGCTGCCGGGCATGCAGAGCGCGTTCGTCGACGTCGGCCTCGAACGCGCGGCGTTCCTGCACGTGGCCGACCTGCACAGCGCCAACGGCGCGCGCGCCGAGGGCGCGCCGCTGGTGCCGATCGAGCGCCAGGTGTTCGAGGGGCAGACGCTGCTGGTGCAGGTGATCAAGGACCCGATCGGCACCAAGGGCGCGCGGCTGTCGACGCAGATCTCGATCGCCGGGCGCATGCTGGTGTTCCTGCCGCAGGACACGCACATCGGCGTCTCGCAGAAGATCGGCTCGCCCGAGGCGCGCGAGGCGCTGCGCGCGCGCATGCTCGCGCTGGTGGGCGACGGCGGCGGCTTCATCCTGCGCACCAACGCCGAGGACGCGTCGGATGCCGAGCTGGCCGACGACATCGCCTACCTGCGCAAGGCGTGGGCCGCGATCCGCGAGGCGGCCACGCGGCAGCCCGCCGGCACGCTGCTGCACCAGGACCTGAACCTCGCCGAGCGCGTGCTGCGCGACCTGGCCAACGACGCCACGCAGAGCATCCGCATCGACTCGAAGCTGCAGCATGACGCGCTGACGGCATTCGGCCAGCAGTACTCGCCGGGTGCGGTGCGCAAGCTCGAGCACTACAAGGGCGAGCGGCCGATCTTCGACCTGTTCGCGATCGAGGAAGACATCGTGCGCGCGCTGGCGCGGCGCGTCGATCTGAAGAGCGGCGGCTACCTGATCATCGACCAGACCGAGGCGCTGACGACGATCGACGTCAACACCGGCGGCTTCGTCGGCGCGCGCAATTTCGACGACACCATCTTCAAGACCAACCTCGAGGCGGCGCTGGCCATCGGGCGGCAGCTGCGGCTGCGCAACCTCGGCGGCATCATCATCGTCGACTTCATCGACATGACGCGCGAGGAGCACCGCGCCGCCGTGCTGGCCGAGTTCCGCAAGCAGCTGGCGCGCGACCGCACCAAGACGACGGTGAGCGGCTTCACGCAGCTCGGCCTGGTGGAGATGACGCGCAAGCGCACGCGCGAATCGCTGGCGCACATGCTGTGCGAGCCGTGCCCCACCTGCGAGGGCCGCGGCCAGGTCAAGACCGCGCGCAGCGTGTGCTACGACATTCTGCGCGAGATCCTGCGCGAGGCACGGCAGTTCAACCCGAAGGAGTTCCGCGTCATCGCCAGCCCGGCGGTGGTGGAGATGCTGCTCGACGAGGAGAGCGCGCACCTGGCCGGCCTGAGCGAGTTCATCGGCAAACCGGTGTCGCTGTCGGCCGAGGGGGCGATGAACCCGGAGCAATACGACATCGTGCTGATGTAGCGGTTCACGGGGTCTCACCCCGGACCCTGACGTTCCCAGTTGCCACTCGCAAGCGCCTGATTTCCCAGGCGTTTTCGGGTGGCAACTGCTTTCGGAGGCTCTTGAGAACCCACCACGTCCCAACAGAATTTGGTAGCTGGGATGGTAGCTACGGTGGTAGCTGCGCCGCGGCGGCCAGGAGGCGACGATGGCGGGTGAACGGGGCAAGCTGACGGACCTTCAGATCCGTCACTGGGTGAAGGCTGGCGTACCGTTGGCGAAGGCCGACGGCGGTGGGCTGACCTTCACGCTGTCGGCAGGCGGATCGGCGGGCTGGATCCTGCGCTACAGCTTCGGCGGCAGGCGCCGTGAACTGACCATCGGCCGCTACCCCGACATCGGCCTGGCCGAGGCGCGCGGCATCGCCACCCTCAAGCGCGCCGAGGTGCAGCAGGGCCGTAACCCGGCGGCCGAGAAGCAGAAGGCCAAGGCCACCGCCGCGCGCGACTGGACGGTGCGTGACCTGGCCAAGGACTACCGCGCCAAGAAGCTGGTGAGCCTGGCGCACAGCACGCAGGTGAGCTACGGCCGGCACCTGAAGCGCGTGGAGAAGAAGCTGGGCGCGCTGAGCGTGCGCGAGATCGAGGCCAGCGACGTGGTGGCGCTGATCGAAGGCGCCGGCCTCACCTGGGGCGAATCGAACATGCTGCTCATCACCACCAAGTGCCTGTTCACGCACGCCTGCGGCAAGCGGCTGATCAACGCCAACCCCTGCCATGGCATCATGCTTTCGGCCCTGCTGGGCAAACGGCCGCCGCGCCAGCAGCGCCTGATGCTCACGCAAGGGGAACTGAAGCTGCTGCTGGCCGCGCCCATGCGCCGCCGCAACGCACTGGCCATCCGCATCCTGCTCGCCACGGCCGTGCGCAGCGCCGAGCTCTACCAGGCGAAGTGGGCGGACGTGGACCTGGACCGTGCGCAGTGGCACATCCCGAAGAGCAAGACCGGCGCGGCGATGGACATCCCGCTGGCGCCCATCGTGGTGGACTGGTTCCGCGAACTGCGCACGCTCGCCGACAGTTCGGCGTACGTGCTGCCGGCACATTCACGCAGCCGCGCGGCCCGGCATGGTGGCGACACCCACCTGAACAAGGACACGCTGCGTGAGGCGATCGACCACTGGCTGCGGACCGCCAAGCCCGCGGTGCGCCGCTTCACGCCGCACGACCTGCGCAGCACCGTGAAGTCGCACCTGCGCGCGCTGGGCGTGCCACGCGATATCTCGGAGATGTGTCTGAACCACAAGCTGTCGGGGGTGGAGGGGATCTATGACCGTCACACGTACTTCGAGGAGAGGCGGGAGGCGTTGGGGAAGTGGGCGGGAGTACTGGCACTCATGAAACTCACTTCATCTGATGCTCGCGGTCAATCGGTCGCCGCTGCATCGCCAGCCGCCTAGTTGGGCATCAAATCCGACGCGACGGATCACCAAAGTGGTGTAAAGTGGTGCATCACTGTTCGCGAGCAACACCATGGCCACAAAGCGCAAGGCGAAGGTCGATGACTCGAAGCGCATGAAGCGGATGTCGGTCGGCTTTCCGCCCGAGCTGATTGCGACCCTCGAACAGATCGCAGACAAGCAAAAGGTGTCCGTGGGATGGATCGTCCGCGACGCCGCAGAAAAGTACGTCAGCGACCGCTGGCCGTTGCTTGCACAGAAGGGGTAGACCCGTCATGGTTGCTAGACCATCCGTCCGGGGTCAGCCGGAGAGCCTGGCCAGGCTGATCGACGCGGCGCGAGACACGTCACCGATCGCTGGGCTGACGCACAACTTTTATCGCTACCCGGCGCGCTTCTCGCCCAAGCTCGTCCGCGCCGCGATCGATGCCTTTACAGAGCCAGGTGACCTGGTGCTAGATCCATTCGTTGGCGGAGGCACCACCCTTGTCGAAGCGATGGCCAGCGGCCGCCATGCGATCGGCACTGACATCAGCTCGCTCGCAACGTTTGTCAGCGAAGTAAAGACGACGCTGTACGGCGACGAAGACCTGGCCAGGCTACAGCGCTGGTGCGAGTGCATCGCAGACGGCATCAACATCTTGGAGCCGGTAGCGAACGACGCGCACTACGAAGAAGCCGGATACACCAAGCACCTGGATAGTGCGGCGAACTGGCGGCTCAAGAAGGCCATTGAGCAGGTCATCGCTACGGCACGCGAACTGAAGCCGAAGCGGTTGGAAGACTTCGCGCGTTGCGTGCTGCTGCGTACCTCGCAGTGGGCACTGAACGGCCGCAAGAAGCTACCGAGCATTGACGACTTCCGCGCAATGCTGGTGACCGACGCCGCTTCAATGATCGACGGCGCGCGCGAGCTGCGGAGGGCCGCTCTGGACGATAGGGGCCGCGAAGCTTCACAGATCATCTGCCTGAACCGCAGCACAAAGGGGCTGGAGAGCGATGCCACATTTGCCGACGGCCGCCGGCCGCGCCTGGTAGTCACGTCGCCGCCGTACCCCGGCGTGCACGTGCTCTATCACCGCTGGCAGGTTGACGGCCGCAAAGAGACGCCTGCGCCGTTTTGGATCGCAAACCGCCTCGACGGCGACGGTGCTGCCTACTACACCATGGGCGCGCGCACGAAGGAGCTGAACAGCTACTTCGCGAACCTCAAGGCATCGCTGCGATCGGTTGCAGCTCTGTGCGATCGCAACACGATGATCGTGCAGGTGGTCGCGTTCTCGCAGCCGGAGTGGCAGTTGTCGCGATACCTGTCGGTCGCCGACGATGTAGGGCTTGACGAGTGCCTGTTGCCGAGCGGCACATATGCGCCGGACGGCCGCCTATGGCGCACCGTGCCGAACCGGCGTTGGTACGCCGACCAGCGCGGCACAACGAACGGCAGCCAAGAAGTGGTGCTATTCCACCGAAGGCGCGGCGGGTAGCGCGGCGCTCCGGCCGCCGAGGCAGGGCCGCGATTACGCTCCAGCAACTACCTTCGCCTTCTTCTTCGGCAGCTTACTGGGCAGTGAGAGGCACAAGGGTACGATGACGCGTGCAATGCCGGCGGCCGTTTGCTGGATGCGCTCGCGGCACCCGGCCTGGTCGTCCTCCCAATCAGGAGTCTTCTTCGCGGCATCGATCAGCCCCATGGCCGTGAGGGCGAGTCCGTACTTGAAGACAAACTCCACAGCCGCAGCCTCCTCCGGTTCACGCAACAACTTGGCTTGAGCCAAGTACGATGACTCGACGTTGAGCAGAAGCTCCAGCCGATCGCTCTTGGAATCCTTCTGAATCGTCAGCGGCGGCGCGTCCGGGCCTTCCTTTACTTCTTTGATGTTCGGGCGACTTGGCGCGGTCAAGGCCTTGGGCGGCTTGGGAGGCTTCGGCGCCGGCGGGTCCTTCACGATGGGCGCGATCACGGCGAGCTGCACATCAAGACTGAACGGACCGTTCCCCTTGGTATCGGTGATCGTCACCTGGCAGTTGAGCTTCGTCCCCACCGGCAGCTTCTTGTCGGGGGCGAACGTCAGCGTGTAGCGACCGTTGAACAGCCGGGTCGTTGGCACGATATCGCCGGAGAAGGACTGTTGCCCCCGCACTCGCTTACGTGTGAAGTAGTCGTTGCGGACGTCAGTGAGGAATGAGACACGGCCGAGCTCGCCCTGCTCAATCTCGGCCTCGACCATCGTCGCGCCGTCCTTACGCTTGAAGTAGCTGGGGTACTGCGCGCCCTTGAATGGCTTCACCGGCTCGTTGAGCACGCCGCCAGGGCCGTCTCCGACGATCTTCGCACCGGCCTTACCAGGCTTCATGGTTCCGAACAGACCGGCCAGATCGGGGTCGCTCACCAGCAACTCTTCGAGGGCCTTGACACCATCGTCGTCGCTGACCGCGTCCTTAACTTTGTCGGCATACCGCTTGTCGTTCAGCTCTTTGAGGCCCTCGTGCTGCTTGAGCTCGCGCTGGACCTTCTTGAAGAGGTCCTCCAGCAGCGGATCAGCGCGGAACGTCTCGCGATTGCTCATAAAGAGTGCGTTACGCGAGGACTGCGTGAGCTTGGTGCAGTCGAGCAGCACCAGCATGCTGCCGGCGATGTGCTCCTTGTCCACGGCCAGGGTCCTGAAGAACTGCGTATCCCGCTTCGCGTGCGACTGACCGTTGATCAAGGCGCGCAGTCCCGTCTGCCGGTCGGGGTCATCCTGTAGCTCGCCGCCGTTCTTCTTGACCGCCTTGTAGACGTAGATCTCGACCGGGATCGTCTCACCAGTCTCCAACTGCACGGAGACGCTGGCACCGTTCTCGAAGCCCGGCTCCATGCGGTCCTTCCACGTCACGAGACGGTCCCAGACCGTGTTTCGCATCACGTTGGCCTTGTAGCCTTCGCGGCACTCGACCACCCGCAGCGGCAACGGTGGTCGCAGCAGGAACTCCTCGATCTTCCGGTACAGCTCGCCGCAGATGTTGGAAAGCGGCGCCTTGAAGTCGTACATCTTGATCAACGTGCCGGACGGCACCTTGCGCTCGCGCGGCGGGGTGAGTTCTTCCGACTTGGCGCCAGAACGCGGGAGCAGCCCCATCGGTGCGGCACCCGCTGTCATGACCTCACCGTCTTCGCCAAGCAAGTAGTGCCACGAGGGGTTCTGCGCGGAAGGGAAGAAGCACAGCAACGTGAAGGCCCATTCGTGCGCGTCGCTGCCCGCCACGTCCTTGGGCACCCGAGAGACGATCAACTGAAGTTTGTGCTTCTCCGAGCAGAACGGCAGTACGCCACTGCTGCCCATGTTGAAGCGACCTTGTACGAACTGGATGGCGCCCTTGTACGAGCCGTTCGCGTCGCCATAGATCAGCGAACAGAACGTGGCAGGGAAGTCCTTGGCCAGTTGGCCCTCGCCGGCGTCGTAGAGCGACAGCGACGGGCGGGACTTCGTTCCCGTAGCGTACAGAACCAAGTGGTCTTCGGCGTAGGCATTGCGAGCTGCACGTGCCTTCTTGTCGTCGTCGGGGTGACTGAAGGTCTCTGCCCGCGCTCCGAGGAACTTGTCAACCGCGTCGGACATCGAGTTCGGCGCCTTCGCGCTTCGGGGATCGATTCCAGCCGCCTTGCAATAGCGCAGCAGCAACGCGTCCTGCCCGTTGGTGAACTTCTCCACCAGCGCGGCTGCAGGCGTGCTTTGCTGGTTCAGCACGATCGACTGGTTGTTCGGCATGTTGCCGAGGTACTTCCAGCGCGTCGCCCGGACCTTCTCGTCGAGTAGGCCGCGGGCATCCAGAACCTTGATCACGGCGTCCTCGGTTTCGGACGTGAGGAGGGCCTGCAGCAGTTCGATGTCACGCATGGTCTTGGGGCACTTCGCCGGCGGCGACGCGATTGGTGTTGAGGTTGTTGGCGACGGTAGTGGTGCGTCCTCGCGCTCGCAGGGCCTAGAGCGAGAACTCGACCTCGACCTTGCCACCCTGGTCGGACATGCGCGCCTTCAGCGCCTCGATCTCCTTCGTCAGTGCGGTGGCGATCTTCTTCACATCCTTCTCGTCGTACTGGTAGTGCGACTTGTTGCCCAACTTGCCAATCACCCGGATCGCCTTGATGGCGTTCACGGTGCGACTCTGGGCGAGCCGAACGAACTTCTCGCGCTTCTCGTTGGCTGCCTTCTTGGGCGTCCTGATGCTCTTGACCTGTGCTTCCATGGGCCATCTCCTGCGCCAAATGCGGCGCCTCAAGCGCAGATCATACATGCGATCATTGATGAAGAAACAGGGTCGCAAAAAATGTAGCCAAAAACGCTGATAAATGCGGAGACAAAATCTCTACCACAGAGGCGTTCTCTTGGCCTAGAAGCCGCTCCGGCAGAGCATCGCGACCAGGCGGCGAGAATTGCTTGTGGTGCTCGCAGCCTGATCCGCTTTCCCTCGGACCTGGCGGGGCGCACCGGACCACAACATCCGGGCTCGAACCTGATGCGCCAACGGGTTAGCTGCGGCGATCGACTGCTTGCACGCCGCTGCAGCGCACGGCGCTGTTGGCGCGATTCGTGGCACGGGCTCGCGCGTGTTTGTCCCGAAGAGCTGGTCGAAGCGCTTCTGGGCGCGATGCCGCTGCGCGCTCGTCAGGGTTGGTCGTTGGTGAACTGCCGGTCCAGCACGATCAACGCCTCCAGGTTGTTGGGCAGCACCAAGCCCAGCTGCTGGCAGGCATGGCGGAAGCCGTGGAGCTGCCGCTCGAGCCCCACCTCCGGGTTCTTCCGCGACAGCTCGCGGAACAGCTCCACCGCCGCGTGCTGCTGGGCGCGCTGCAGGTCGATCAGGATGTCGCCCAGCACGTCCAGCCGCCAGGTGGGCGAGTTGCGCATGAAGGCATCCGTCGGCACGAAGGCACCTTCGGCATGCTCGTCGCAGATGTGGAACAGGCCTTTGGCGCTGCGCATGCCGGGCAGGATCTCGTCGCGCGTGGGCACGTCGATGCCTGGGCTCAGCCAGTAGGGGCTGCGTTCCTGGGTGTCGTCGGTCACAAACATCATTCATCTCCTTGGGGTTCGGGGTTGCGGGTGTCGGGGTTCGGGTGGGCTGCGGGTGAAGACGCCGGGGCGCCGGGGTGGGGTCGGCCCAGGTACGCATTGACGATCGCCGGGCGGCCGTGGCCCAGGTGCTCGGCGATGGCTTGGCGCGCCTGTGCGTCCAGCGCCGCGTCCACCGCGCCGCCACCCGCCACCGGGGGCAGCTGGCCGGTCATCGTGCGGTAGGCATCGGCCGCGTCCTGGTGGCGCAGGCCGTGTGGCACCACCTTCAGGCCGGCGCGGGTGATGCCATGGCGTTCCATCACGTAGCGCAGGTGCCGCTCGGCCTGCGCCAGCGTGCGCCGCGGGTCGCTGACGCTGTCATCGGGGCCGATGGCCGCGCGACTGGCCTGCGCCACGGCGGCCTCGCGCTGCGGGGTGTCGATGGGCAGCAGCCGGTCGCGGCCACCCTTGGTGCCGCGGTGCGTGTCCAGGTAGCGCGCCGGGCCGTCGGCCGGGCGGCCGGCCTGCTGCGCGGTCAGCACGTCCTGGTGGGGCCGCAGCATCAGGCTTTCCTTGAAGCGCAGGCCGAAGGCCTGCATCAGCCGCAGCGACGCTCCGGCGTGCCGGTCGTGGGCCTCCACGTCGCGGATCACCGCGTCGGCATCCACGCCCTGGGTGCGCCAGGTCTTGTCCACCGCGGCGACCAGGCTACGGCGGTGCAGCGCGGGGTCGTCGAAGTAGCTGGCGATGGGCTTCATCAGGCGCAGCTTGCCGATCCAGCCGGCAAAGGTGCGCATGAAGCTGAAGCAGGTCTGGATGGTGGCCGGGCTCATGCGGCCGGCCTGCGCCTCGGCCTGCCAGTGCGCGCTTCATTGACAGGTTCGGGCCTCGACGTGCCGGCCGCTGAACGAGCGCGGGTCGAGCTTGAAGCGCTTGGGGTGCTGGCGCAGGAAGGTGAAGAGCCAGTGGCAGAAGCGCGCCCGCTCGGCAATGGTCTTGTGGCTCACGCCCTTGTGTTTGCTGCTGTGGCGCCAGTTGTGCTGCTGCAGGAAGAGGTTCAACACGTAGGTGCCGCGGCGCGGGTTCAGCGGCAAGTCGGCCAGCGCCGGCTGCTGGCAGGTGCGCGGCCGGGCGGTGGGGCCGGCGCGCGCGGGGCGGCGGGTGGCGGTGGGCGCATCACCTCGGGCTGGCGTCTGGCACGGGCTCGAGTGTGGCGCCGGGGTCGGGTCCGGGCGCGGCGCATGGGCGTCGATGACGACGCCGCGACGCGGATGCGTCGGGTTCTGTGCGTGCCCGCCCTGGCGGACACGATGGTGACGAGGTCACGGCTCCAAGGCTTGCGGTCTTGCGACGTCGGGGTTCGATGCCGCCCAGGGCTGCCAGCTGGTCCCTGCTTGCGCACCGGCAGTGTGGGCTGGCAGGGCGGCCGTTGCAACGTCGAAATTCGCCGATTGGCGAGCCAATGGCGAAAGGCCCGCGAAATCGCCCGGGGGTTGACGGGGAGGTGTTCTACCTCTGGGTCCGACGGTGTTCGCGCCGACTGACTGCTGGCGCCTGGAAGTGACATCCGAGATGCACTGCAGGTTCAGTCGTGGGCGGCGCGTGATCTGCGGTGTGACTGGGGAGTCGATCGAGTGACAGCTGGCGATCACCGCAGTGACACGTGCCGCCGCTCGAAAGCTCGGCACGGTCGCGCAGCCCTTGAAGCGCGCTTCGCCCATGGAACGCTGGTCTTCCGTCTCACCGGAGCGACCATGCCCGAGCTTCAGTCCTTCCACGGCCGCATCGTCGACCTGCGCCGCCACGTCAACGTGCACTGGCGCCACCTGCATCCCTTCGCGCCGAGCGACCGCTACGAGCTGTGGCTGCGCGCGCCCGACGGCACCGAGCACAAGTTCGCCGTCCACACCCGAGAGATGCCGGCGCGCCGTGGGCACGAGGTCAGCCTGATCACCACCGCGCACCGCCGCCCACGCGTGCTGGCCCTGGCCAACTGGACGACGATCGACGGCGCCAACTACGCGCGCACCGAGCCGCCAGGGCTGGTCCGGGTGGCTGACGTCCCTTGGCTGGCCGCGGGGTTCGCGGGTATGACGGCGTGGCTCGGGGATGCGGGGATGGTGCTGTTCGTACCCGCGGCGGCGGTGGTGCTGGCGGCCGTGGCCGCGGTGCGATGGGTGGCGCGGCGGCGGCTGGCGTGGCGGGTGGATCGTGCGATCGATCTGGAGGCGTGGCGGACGGCGAAGGGGTCTCCGCCGCTGCACTGAAACGCCCGCGAACAGCGCATCCTCGGAAGTCGTACAAAAATTATCATATCCCAAGAAGTTCGTGTGCAAGAATGTACGAAATATTCAACCGGAGCCGATCATGCTGCTCGAGTTCCGCATCCGCAACTTCCGGTCGATCAAGGACGAGCAGTCCTTGAGCTTGGTGGCCGCTCCGGCCGACAAGGAGTTGGCCGAGACGCACCTGGCACCGACTGGCCTGAAGGCGCTGCCACAGGCTGTGCGCTCGGCGGTGCTGTACGGACCCAATGCCAGCGGCAAGAGCACGCTGCTCTTTGCGCTGAACTATCTTCGGGCGATGGTGGCCGAGTCGGCCACGGTCGTGCAGCCGGGGCAGACCTACAACATCCAGCCTTTCCGGCTCGACCCGGCCACCGCCAGCCAGCCGACCGAGTTCGAGGCCAGCTTCCTGGTCGATGGCATCCGCCACCAGTACAGCTTCGCGATGACAGCCGATCGCATCGTCAGCGAGCAGCTGATGGTCTGGCGCACCGCGAAGCCGACGCAGTGGTTCAGCCGGCGCCTCGACGACAGTGGTGAACGCTACGTCTACGAGTTCAGCGCCTACCTGACGGGCTCGCGCAAGCTCTGGCAGGAGAGCACGCGACCCAACGCGCTGTTCCTGTCGACGGCGGCGCAGCTCAACAGCGAGTTGCTGGGCCCGGTGGCGCGCTGGTTGGTGCAAGGCCTGGTGTACCTGCCGGCGGGCGCATTCATCGACCATGCGTTCACGACGGCGCTGCTGGAATCGAACGAAGGCCGCGCCGCGGTTCGAGACTTCTTGGCGACGGCAGACATTTCCATCGCCGAGGTGTCGGCCGTGCCGCGCAAGGGGCTGCGCAGCCAGGTGATGTTCCGGCCCGGAGGCGTCGCCCAGGCTCGGCAGGAGGAAGGGGAGTTCCTCTTCCCGATCTTCGAGCACCGCACCGAGCAGGGCAGCGCGAAGTTCGAACTGCATGAGGAGTCAGAAGGCACGCAGCGCCTCTTCAGCCTGGCTGCGCCGGTGCTGGATGTACTCAAGCACGGCCGCGTGCTGGTGGTGGATGAACTGGACCGCAGCCTGCACACCCTGCTGGTCCGGCGCCTGGTCGGCATGTTCCACGACCCCGTGCTGAACCCGCGCGGTGCGCAGCTGGTCTTCAGCACGCACGACACCTCGTTGCTCGACCACACGCTGTTCCGGCGCGACCAGGTGTGGTTCGCCGAGAAGGACGAGACACAGGCCACGCGGATCTTCCCGCTCTCGGACTTCAGCCCGCGCAAGCATGAAGCGTGGGAGCGCGGCTACCTGATGGGGCGGTACGGGGCGGTGCCGATGTTCTCCGACTTGCCGGAGACGGCGTCGTCGGTGGTCGCACCGTCGGCACCCTCGGCTCCGGGTTCGCCGGTGACGGTCTGAAGGCCCGTACGCCCGATGGGTAAGGACGGTCAACCCAAACACCGGCAGGCAGCGCGAGAACTGCTGCGGCGCAAGGCACAGCGCCAGCCCGCAGAGCGCTTGCTCATCGTGTGCGAAGGTTCGAAGACCGAGCCCTTGTATCTGGGCGAGATCCGGAAGCAGTTGCGGCTGCCGTCGGCCAACGTGCAGGTTCAGCCCGCAGCCTACGGGACCGAGCCGCTCAGGATCGTCGAGTACGCCGAGCGTCTGTTCACCGAGGGCCAACGAGCACTTGGCATCCATGCCAGGAGCTTTGATCGGGTGGTCGTCGTGTTCGACCGCGACGAGCACCACACCTACCACGCCGCATTGCAGCGCATCGCGGCACTGAACGGGTGGCTCGAGAACGACGAACCGGTCGAGGTGCCCTTCGAAGCCGTGGTGTCGGTGCCTTGCTTCGAGCTGTGGTTGCTGCTGCACTTCGAGGACGTGTTCGCGCCGCTGCACCGTGACGAGGCCTTGGCCCGGCTTCGTGCGCATCTGGCTGGCTACGCGAAGGGACAGGGCTCCCACTGGGCCGCTACGCGTGACCGGCTCGATGCCGCGACAGGTCGAGCCAATGCCTTGGTGGCCGCAGGACACACGGCCGAGGAGGGCACGCAGCCCTACACGAACATGCACGAGCTGGTGCACCGCCTGCTGCACCTCAAGGACCAAGCGGCTTGATCCGCGAGAGACGGGCAGCCCGCAGGACGGTTGGCAAAGAACATGGTCAGGGAGAACCACATGGCACAAGCCTCTGAGTCGGTCGCGATCTACTGGGACTTCGAGAACTTGCACGCCAACCTCGTGGATCAGGCGCATGGCCAGGGCGCCTATCTGGCCAACCGGTTCAGGCCGCAGGACGAGGTGATCGACGTCGAGACGATCGTCGAGTACGCACTTTCGCTGGGGCCGATCGCGATCAACCGGGCCTTCGCCAACTGGGTGTCCTTCAACCGCTACAAGCAGTCGTTGCTGCAGGCAGCCATCGAGCTCATCCAGGTCTTCCCGCCGGGGGCGAACGCCAAGAACGGCGCGGACATCAAGCTCTGTCTGGACGTGATGGAGGACATGGTCCGCTTCCCGCACATCGGCACCATCATCGTGGTCGGTGGCGACAGCGACTACATGCCGCTGTCCTACAAGGTGAAGGCCGCCGGGCGAACGCTGGTGGGCATCGGCAGCCGCCGCGGGACGAACCAGCACTGGGCTCGAAGCTGCCACGAGTTCAAGTTCTACGAGGCGCTGCTGGCGCCGGCGGTGCCGGCCCCAGAGGCCGAGGCTTCAGCGCAGCCGCCGGCCGAGACCATGGTGCCTCCAGCGGCGGGCGAACCGGTCGTCATGCCGGCGCAGCCGGTCGCGGCTGCGGCTGAATCGCCGGGCGTCGCTTCGGAGGCAACGGCACAGCTGGAGGAGATGCGGACGCTGCTCGATGTGGCCGAGACTGCGGCAGCGCAGCGCAAGGCCGCGCGCGATCTGGTCGGCAAGGCCGTCGCACGTCTGGCGCAGAACCGTGGCGAGACGTGGATCCAGAAAGCACGCCTCAGGCCGTTCATCCAGCGCATCGACTCGACCTTTCATGAGTCGAGCTACGGGTTCTCGACCTTCAACGAGATGCTGGCGTCGATGAGCGACCTCGTTGAGGTTCGGCGGGGCGAGTTCGATCACGAGTTGCGCCTGCGGCCTGCCGCGACGGAACCGGCCGCTTGACAACGCGTCTTGCCCTTGGTGGTCGGCGTCTCGGGAAACTCGCGTTTCCGTACGACCAGTAGACTTGCCGGCCAGTGAACGAGCCCCGCTTCATCGGGTGTCGAGGCGTCCCATGAAAACCCATGCAATCCAGGTAGCCAGACGGGTAGCTCGAATCGCCCTAAGCCGAGGGTCCGATCGCAAGCCGTTGTCCCGTCAACGCTTTTCGGTTCGACCCCCTCAATACGACATCGTCTTGATGTGACCTCGCTGCGCCAGTGCTGGTGTTCACTCAACTCGAGCTTTGCGCCCGCGACCCGATTCGCGTAGGCGCGAAAGGCGCGAAGGTCACCCCCTTCTTCTTCTGCGCCGCGTCGCTGCCGGCGGCCAGCGTGGTGGCGACCAGCGTCGCCGTGTCGAGCAGTTGTCTTATGCTTACCATGCGCTGTCTCCTTGCAATGGTGGGTCTGTCGATACGGTCGCCGGCGCTGGAGCGAATCCCGGCAGCGACCCGCGGTGTTGTCGGGTGAGGGGCTAGGTCGTGCCAGATGCAATGGATCGGTGATGCCAATCCCTGTCGTGATCGACGGCTGCCTGCGGTGGCCTTCCGCCCTTCGGGCAAACCCCTAGAGCTGCGGGATGTCGCAACGTCCGAACGCGATCATGTGGAGGCAGTTGCTGCTGCGCTCGGCGCGCGAGAACATGAGCCTGCAGGGCCAGATCCGCGAGATGCTGGTGTCGACCATCCTCGACGGACAGCTGCCGCCCGGCGTTCCGATCCCGTCGAGCCGCGAGATGGCCGACGCGCTGGGTGTTGCGCGCAACACCGTCGTGCTCGCGTACCAGCAGCTCGCCGACGAGGGTTTCCTGATTTCGCGGCAACGCAGCGGGCATTTCGTCAACGCCGAGATGATCGCCGGGCGCACCGCGCGCCACGACGCGCAGCCAGCCGCAGCCGACGGCGCGCAGCCCGACTGGAAGCGGCGCTTTCGCCTGCGCATCACCGAGCAGCGCCACATCGTCAAGCCGGCTGACTGGCAGCGCTATCCGTACCCGTTCCTGTATGGCCAGTTCGATGCTGCGCTGTTCCCGACCGCCGACTGGCGCGAATGCTGCAGCAAGACGCTGTCGGTGCTCGACATCCGCGACTGGGCGCCCGACCAGATCACGCGCGACGACGCCTCGCTGGTCGAGCAGATCCGTTCGCGCGTGCTGCCGCGGCGCGGCGTGTGGGCGTCGGCCGACGAGGTGGTCATCACAGTCGGTGCGCAGCATGCGCTGTACATGGTGGCCGATCTGCTGATGCACGAAGGCACGCGCGTGGGCATCGAGGAGCCGGGTTACCCCGACGCGCGCAACAGCTTCGCCAGCCGCACGTCGCAGCTGATCCCGCTGCCGGTCGACGCCGGCGGACTGCCGCTGAGCGACGCGCTGCGCGACTGCGACTACGTCTACGCCACGCCGAGCCACCAGTGCCCCACCGGCGTGACGATGCCGCTGGAGCGCCGCGAGGCGCTGCTGCGCATGGCCGAGCAGTTCGACTTCGTCATCATCGAAGACGACTTCGAGAGCGAGAACCGCTTCGACGGCGAGCCGATCCCGGCGCTGAAGAGCCTGGATCGCAGCCAGCGTGTCATCTACATCGGCAGCCTGTCGAAGACGCTGGCGCCAGGGCTGCGCATCGGCTACGTGGTCGGTCCGGCCGACCTGATCGCCGAACTGCGGGCGTTGCGGCGGCTGATGCTGCGCCATCCGTCTGCGTTCATCCAGCGCGCGTTCGCGCTGTTCCTGTCGCTGGGCCACTACGACGCGCTGCTGCGCCGGCTGGCGGCGGTACAGCGCGAGCGCTGTACGCTGGTGCTCGACGCGCTGGCACGCCACGCGCCGCAGTGCCATGTCGTTCCGGTGACCGGCGGCGGCTCATGCTGGGTCTCGCTGCCCGAAGGGCTCGACGTCAGCGCGCTCGCCGAGCGCGCCGCCCGGCGCGGCGTGCTGATCGAGCCCGGTGACGTGTTCTTTCACGGCGCGCCGCCCGCGCGGCGCGCGTTCCGGCTCGGCTATGCGTCGATCGACTCGAAGTCGATCGACGAGGGCATCCGGTTGCTCGGCGGGCTGGTCGCCCAGATGCAGTGCGAGGCGGCCGCGACCGCGCGCTGATCGCGGTTCAGGCGGCGGGCGGCGCCTCCTCGCGGCACGGCTCGAAGATGCGCACCGCGCAGCGCGCGCACTGCGCGGCGTCGAGCCGGCGGCGAATCGCGCCGATCGCGTCTTCGCCGAGCGCGAACACGTTCTCGCGCCCGATTGCTTCGAGCTGGCCGCAGCGCTCGAGCATGCGCCGCGGCTCGTCCTTGAGGTTGTACAGGTACAGCCCGCCGCCGAGGGCGCGGCGGCGCCGCGCCTCCTGGCCGAGCAGCTGCGCGCCGGCGAGGTCGACGAAGTTGATCCCGGTGGCGACGAGCAGCAGGTGGCGCTGCGACGGGTTGCGCTCGTCGATGCCCTGCAGCGCCTCCTGCAGGTGGTTCACCGCGCCGAAGAAGATCGAGCCGTTGAGCCGCACGATCTTCAGCTGCGGGCAGTCGGGCAGGCCGGTGGTGCTGTTGAAGACCAGCGTCGCGTGCGCCGCGTCGGGCTTCACGTCCTCCAGCGGCGGGCGCGAGGTGCGGTTCAGGTACAGCATCAGCGACAGCAGCACGCCGATGTAGATTGCGAACTCGAGGTCGAGCGTCAGCGTCGCGACGAAGGTCGCGATCAGCACCGCCGCCTCCTGGCGGCTCGAGCGCAGGATCTCGGCGATGTGGTGGAAGTCGATCAACCCCCAGGCGACGACGAACAGGATGCCGGCCATCGCCGCGGTCGGCAGCCATTGCGCCAGCGGCGCGAGGAACAGCACGATCAAAAGCAGGAACAGCGCCGAGAACACCGCGGCCAGCGGCGTGCGCGCGCCGGAGGTGAAATTGAGTCCGCTGCGGTTGAACGAGCCGCTCGACGCGTAGCCGGAGAAGAAGGCGCCGGCGAGGTTCGACAGCCCCTGGCCGATGAACTCCTGGTTGCCGTCGATGCGCTGGCCCGACTTGAGCGCGATCGCGCGCGCGATCGACACCGCCTCGGTCAGCGCGAGCAGCGCGACCGCGAGCGCGATCGGCACCAGCTTCTCGATCGTCCCGGGCGAGAGATCGGGCGCCGACAGCGGCGGCAGCCCGATCTCGAGCGCGCCGATGCTGGCGACGCCGCTGCGCGCCGCGCCGCCCGGCAGCAGCGCGTTGATCGCCGCCGCGGCGACGCCGCCGGCGAGCATCGCCGCGATCATGTGCGGCACGCGCGGCCACCAGCGCTTGAAGGCGATGCTCGCGAGCACCGTGACGACCGCGACCGCGGTGATCCACGGGTTGATGTCGCCGGCGCGGGCGATGAGCGTCGTCAGCACTTCGTGCACCGGCGCGCCGCGCGGGATCGGCAGGCCGAAGAAATTCTTCACCTGGCTGACCGCGATCAGCACCGCGGCGCCGGCGGTGAAGCCGACCACCACCGTGTGCGAGACGAAGTTGACCAGCGTTCCGAGCCGCAGCGCGCCGAGCGCGAGCTGGAAGACGCCCACCAGCAGCGTCAGCGTCAGCACCAGCTCGACGAAGCGCGCGCTGCCGGCTTCGGCCAGCGGGCCGATGGTGGCGAAGACGACGATCGAGATCGCCGTCGTCGGCCCCGAGACGAGGTGCCACGACGAACCCCACAGCGCGGCGACGATGGCCGGCAGCATCGCCGCGTACAGGCCGTACTCGGGCGGCATGCCGGCGATCGTCGCGAAGGCGACGCCCTGCGGCACGAGCACGATGCCGCCGGTGAATCCGGCGACGGCGTCGGCGTGCAGGCTCGCGCGGTCGACGCGCGGCCACCAGCGCAGGAACGGCAGCAGCCGGGACAGCCCTGGCGCCACCATCAACGTGGCGGCAGGCCCGCCGTCAGTAGCCGATCAGCTTCGGCAGCCACAGCGACAGCGTCGGGAAGAACGCGATGACGAACACCGCGATGGTCTGCATCATCACGAACGGCAGCACGCGCACGACGATCTTCTCGACCGATTCGCCGCCGATTCCCGAAGCGACGAACAGGTTCTCGCCGAGCGGCGGCGTCATGAAGCCGATCGACAACGCGCAGATGACGACGATTCCCACGTGCGTCGGGTCGGCGCCCATCGTGTACATGATCGGCAGCAGCACCGGCGTCAGGATCAGGATCGCCGCCAGCGTCTCCATGAACATGCCGACGAACAGCAGGAACACGATCACCATCGCCCAGATCAGATAGACGTTGTTGGTCAGGCTCAGCATCGACTCGGCGATCGTCGCCGGGATGCGCTGCTCGACGAGCAGACGGCCGAAGGCGACCGCGGTGAACAGGATCAGCAGCACGCGGCCGGTGATCCAGGTCGTGGTGCGCAGCGCTGCGAGCATGGTCTCGAACTTCAGCTCGCGGTGGACGAGGAAGCCGATCGCGAGCGTGTAGAAGATCGCGACGATCGCCGATTCGGTCGGCGTGAACAGGCCCGTGTAGATGCCGCCGAGGATGATCACCGGCGCGATGATCGCCCAGACGCCGCGGCGCAGCGCAGCGGCGATCTCGCCGCCCTGCCAGCGGTCGGACAGGCCGCGGTAGCCGGCGCGCTTGGAGATGAAGTAGTTCATCACCATCAGCGCCGCGGCCATCACCAGCCCCGGCACGACGCCGGCGATGAACAGCTTGGGGATCGACAGCGAGGCGAACTGGCCGTACTTCGCCACCGCCTCGGGCGGCGGCACCATGCCGAGCGCGGCGATGCCGAAGATCACCATTGGGATCGACGGCGGGATGATGATGCCGAGCCCGCCCGACGACGCGGTGACCGCCGACGCGTAGGCGCGGTCGTACTTGCGCTTGACCATCGCCGGGATCATCAGCATGCCGACGGCGGCGGTGGTCGCCGGCCCCGAGCCCGAGATCGCGCCGAAGAACAGGCACGCCAGCACCGTCGCGGCGCCGAGGCCGCCGGTGATCGGCCCGGCCATGGTCTCGGCGATGTCGACCAGGCGCTTCGAGATGCCGGCGGCCTCCATCAGCGCGCCGGCGAGCACGAACGCCGGCAGCGCCATCAGCGGGAAGCTGCCGACCGACGTGAAGGCGATCTGCACCAGCGCGATCGGGTCCTTGTCGAGCGCGATGTAGGCCGCCATGCCGGCGCCGCCGAGCGCCACCGTGATCGGCGCCCCGAGCACCAGCAGCAGCAGGAAACCCCCGAACAGCAGCTCGACGACGTAGGTGTCCATGTCTTGTCTCCCCGCGCCGGCGCGCCGTTCAGGCGGCGGACTGCGTGGCAGCCTCGCGCTTGAGTTTCTCGATCTCTTCCTGCTCGGGGTCGATCATCTCGACGCCCTTGAACACGTTGAGGTACAGGTTCCACAGGATGCGCAGCGACATCAGCGTGAAGGCGAGCGGCAGGATCATGTAGAAGTACTTCATCGGCAGGCCGAGCGTCTGCGACTTCCAGAATACGTTCATGCGGTTGAACGTGAAGTCGTAGCTCAGCCAGACGAAGTAGAGGTTGAACGCGACCCACAGCAGGTCGGCGATCGTGTGGAAGGTCTTGGCGAGCCACTTCGGCAGGAACTGGAAGTGGAAGGTCACGCGGTTGTGCGCCGACATCTTGGCTGCGACCACCGCGCCGAGGTAGGCGAACCAGACGAACATGTAGGTCGACAGCTCCTCGCTCCAGGCGATCGAGTAGCCGAACAGCTGGCGCGCGAGAACCTGCGCGAACAGCAGCACGGTGAAGGTCGCCAGCAGCAGCTCGCAGACGATCGTCTCGAGGTTGTCGAGCCAGTTGAGGACAGAGCGTTCGGCTGCCATGGGACCATCTCCGAGGGAATCAGTCGGCCCGCGCGTCGTGCGCCGCCGGTGGGCAAACGGTGCTGCGGCAAACGGTGCTGCGGCAAACGAAGCGGGGGGCAAACGGTGCCGCGGCAAACGGCGCGGGGGCCCGCGCCGCCGCCGTCGCGCCGTCTACTGGCGGCCGAGCGTTTTCAGCACCTTGTCGAGCTTGTCCTTGCCGCCGATGCTGGCGTGGAACTTGGGCCACACCGTCTGCGTCGCCTTGGCGATGAACTCCTTCTCGCCGTCGGCCGGGTCGCTGATCTGCATGCCCTTGGCGGTGAGTTCCTTCTTGATCTTGTCTTCGGTCGCGAGCAGGAACTTGTAGCTGTGCTCGGTCGCCTCGGCGCCGGCGTCGAGGATCGCCTTCTGCACGTCGGCCGGCTGCTTCTTGAACAGCGCTTCGCTGACGACCAGCGGCTCGAGCGAGAACACGTAGCGGATGTTGGTGATGTACTTCTGGACCTCGTTGAACTTCATCGCCGAGATCGTGATGTACGGGTTGTCCTGGCCGTCGACGACGCGCTGCTGCAGCGCGGTGAAGGTCTCGGACCACGCCATCGGCGTCGGGTTGAGGCCCCAGCTCTGGTAGCTGGCGATCATGATCTCGTTCTTCGGCACTCGGATCTTCAGCCCCTGAAGGTCGGCGAGCGTCTTCACCGGCTTCTTCGAGTTGGTCAGCACGCGAAAGCCCGAGTAGGCCCAGCCGACGATTCGCACCTTGGCGTCGCGCACGGTGTTCTCGGTCAGCTCCTTGCCGACGTCGCCGGTGGTGAGCTTCTTCGCCTCCTCGGCGCTCTGGATCACGTAGGGCAGCGTCAGCACGCCCACCGTCGGCGAGAACGGCGTGATGTTGTTGATCGCGAGGATCGAGAAGTCGAGCGTGCCCATCGCGGCGTTGCTGACCGTGTCCTCCTCGCTGCCGAGCTGGCCGTTCGGGAACAGGTCGAGCTTGTGCTTGCCGCCGACCTTCTGCTCGAAGGACTTCTTGAACGTGGTGGCCAGCTCCCACTGCGTGCCGCCCTGGGCGTCGCCGACCGCGACCTTGAACGTGGCGGCCCACGCGCCGGTGGCGCCGAAGAGCGCGGCGCTGGCGAACAGCGGGACGATGGCGGTCTTGAACTTCATGCGAGTCTCCTTGGTGAATTGGCCGCTTCCGGCAGCGGCCTCGGTTGCGAAAGGGAAGCCGGCGCGCCGACGGCGCCGATGGGAAGTCAGCGCGCCGGCTGCGCCGGGCGGTCTTTGCGGTAGGCGTTCTTCACCGCGATCTTGCCGTCGCGGAAGGTGAAGACATCGACCATGCGCGCCTCGACGCGCGAGCCGTCCGCCTTGGTGCCGCGGAAGGTCGACTCGGAAACGCCGCGGTCGCCGCAGACGAAGTGGTCGCCGTCGAGCCAGGCGGCGTCGGGGAAGGTCTGCCAGGCGAGCTGGAAGCCCTCGCGCACCGCGTCGCGGCCGACGAAGCTGCGGCCGAAGATGTCCGGGCCGGCCACCGCGTGAAAGCTGCAGTCGTCGTGCATGAAGCTCATCAGCGCGTCGATGTCGTGGCGGTTCCAGGCGTCGGCGAAGGCCTGCAGGAACCGTGCGTCGAGCGTGCGTCGTTCGTTCGCCATCGTAGTCTCGTCCATGGGTTTTGCGGGGGTGTGCGAACCCCGCGGATCGCATCGCGCACGGCCCGAAGGCTAGCCGCGGCATGGCCTGCACCGTAGGACCAGCTTGCGCCAATCGCTTGGGCCAGCCGTTGCGACTGGCCTCATGGAATGGCGGGAACTGGCGCTACGGGCAGGCGCTCGGAAACCCTAGGCTCTGGGCCATTCGTCATCGGCCGCGCATTGCGCGGCCGAGTGCCACCGAGGAGGTGAATGATGGAAATGACCCAACCGCACCCCGGCGCGCTCGCGCCCTACGACCCGCGCTACGACCCGCTGGTCGCACCGCACCCCGGCCGCGGCGCCGACTACGCACCGACCTACTGGGTCGCCAGTGCCGGCACGCCGCCCGCCGACGACGGCCCGATCACGCGCGACGTCGATGCCGATGTGGTGATCGTCGGCTCGGGCTTCACCGGGCTTGCCGCGGCGCTGTTCCTCGCGCGCGAGCATGGCATCCGCGCCACGGTGCTGGAAGCCAACCGCGCGGTGTGGGGCTGCACCAGCCGCAACGGCGGGCAAGGCCAGAACGCGAGTGGGCGGCTGTATCGCTCGCAGTGGATCGCGCGCTGGGGCAAGCAGACCGCGCTCGCGCTCGACGCCGAGATCCGCAGTGGCTTCGAGACCTTCAAGGCCCTGGTGGCCGAGTTCCCCGAGTGCGAGCCGCAGCCCGGCGGCCACCTGTACATCGCGCATCGCGAGAAGAAGATGGCGTTCCTGCGCAACGAGGCGAAGGTGATGCGCGACGTGTTCGGCTACGACACGCGCATCCTGTCGGCTTCGGAAGTGCAGTCGCAGTACGTCAACGACGCCGAAACCTTCGGTGCGCTGCACGAGCCCGACGGCATCGGCGTGCATCCGCTGAAGCTCGCTTTCGGCTACCTGCGCGCGGCGCGCGCGCTCGGCGTGAAGGTGCATCCGGCGTCGCCGGTGACCGGCTTCGAGACGATCAACGGCGTGCACCACCTGCGCACCCCCGGCGGCACGGTGCGCGCGCGCGCGGTCGGCTTCGCCACCGGTGGCTACACCAGCAACGGCCTGCACCCGAGCCTCGATTCGAAGATCATGCCGATCCTGTCGAACTCGCTCGTCACGCGGGTGCTGACCGCGGCCGAACTGCAAGCCACCAACTTCCGCACCACCGAGGTCATCACCGACACGCGCACGCTGCGCTTTTACTATCGCAAGCTGCCCGACAACCGGGTGCAGATCGGCAGCCGCAGCTCGATCACCGGCGCCGACGCGCCCAACCCCAAGCACATGGCGGTGCTGGTCAACGGCCTGCATCGCAAGTTCCCGGCGCTCAAGGGCATCGAGATCGACTACTCGTGGTGGGGCTGGGTCGACGTCAGCCACGACATGATGCCGCGCATCACGCAGCCCGACGCGAAGCAGAGTGTCTTCTATGCGCTCGGCTACGGCGGCAACGGCGTGTCGTTCTCGGCGCATGCCGGGCGGCGCATGGCGCAGCGCATCGCCGGCAAGACCGACCGCGCGTTCGCGCTGCCGATCTACGACTCGCCGCTCGAATACCCGAACGTCTTCGACACCGTGCGCTCGCGCGCGTTCGCGCCGTTCCGGCGCTTCGGGCAGCGCTTTCTCTATCGCTGGTACTACCTGCGCGACGAGGTGCTGTGAGCCGAATGCCGCGGCTGTCGAGTCAACCGGCGGTCCGCACCCGGAACCAGTTCTCCTTCGGGAGGCGGCAGGCGCGCCGGCCGCCGCCCGAAGGCGCGTTCAGAGCAGATCGCGCATGCGCGTGGCCGCCGCCTGCAGCTGCGGCAAGCGTGCGATCGCGGCGGCGAGCGACATGCGCGCGGTCGGCGCGTGCACCGCGATCGCGGCCCGCGTGGCGCCGTGCGCATCGCGCACCGGCACCGCGACGGCGATCAGGCCGGCGATGAACTCCTCATTGTCGGTCGAGTAGCCGCGCGCGGCGATCGCCTCGCACTCGGCACGCAGCGCTTCGGCCGAGGTCAGCGTCGTCGGCGTGATCGACGGCAGCTGCAGCCGCGCGATCAACTCGTCGCGTTGCGACGCGGCCATCTGCGCCAGGAACAGCTTGCCGCTGGCGGTGCAGTGCAGCGGCACGTGCGAGCCGACCTCCAGCGTCGGCCGCAGCGGCCAGTGTGCTTCGACCCGCGCGAGGTACAGCACCTGCACGCCGTCGAGCGTCGTCAGGTTGCACGTCTCGCCGACCTCGCTCACCAGCGCCGCCAGCACGTGGTGACGCAAACCGCGCACGGTGCCGTGATTCAACGCATCGAACGCCAGCCGTCGCAACGCCGGTCCGACTTCGAACGAACGCACGTCGACGTCGCGCGCCAGATGCCCGCTGGCAAGCAGTTGGCTGCACAGCCGGTGCACGGTGGCCTTCGGCAACTCGAGCCGCGCCGACAACTCGGCCAGCGACAAGCGTCCTTCCTGCGCCACCGACGCCAGCAGACGAAGGCTGCGTTCGGCTGACGAGGAAGGCGTTATGCCTCGTTGTTCCGCGGCGAAGGGCGTTTGAGTGGTGGGCACGGGTGGGTAATCACCAAGGAACGGAACGTTGCGTTCCGGAAATTTGCCGACTAGCATATACCGATCGGATCGAATCGTTCCACTTTACCTGACCCACCACGACCGATGGAAGAAGACTTCGACTACATCGTCGTCGGCGCCGGGTCCGCCGGCTGCGTGCTTGCTGCGCGGCTGAGCGAAGACCCGGCCACGCGGGTGCTGCTGCTGGAGGCGGGGCCGCGCGACCGTTCGCTGTGGATCCACCTGCCGATCGGCTACGGCAAGACGATGTGGAGCCCCAAGTACAACTGGTGCTTCCACACCGACCCCGACCCGAACATGAACGGTCGGCGCATCTACTGGCCGCGCGGCAAGACGCTGGGCGGTTCGAGCTCGATCAACGGCCTGATCTACATCCGCGGTCAGCGCGAGGACTACGACCATTGGGCCGCGCTCGGCAACCGCGGCTGGGGCTACGACGACGTGCTGCCGTACTTCATCAAGTCCGAGCACAACCAGCGCGGTGCCGGCCAGTACCACGGCGGCGACGGGCCGCTGAAGGTGTCCGACATCGGCGCGAAGCACGAGCTGATCGAGGCCTTCATCGACGGCGCTCGCTCGCTCGGCGTGCCGCGCAACGACGACTTCAACGGCGCGCGCCAGGAAGGTGTGGGCTACTACCAGCTGACGACCTGGCAGGGCTGGCGATGTAGCACCGCCAAGGGCTACCTCGACCCGGCGCGCGGCCGCCCGAACCTGCGCGTCGAGACCGGCGCACACGCCACCGGCCTGATCCTGGACGGCAGGCGCGCGATCGGTGTGCGCTACCGCCAGGCTGGCCAAGCCAGCAGCGCGCGCTGCCGCGCCGAGGTGCTGCTCGCCGCTGGTGCGATCCAGTCGCCGCAACTGCTGCAGCTGTCGGGCATCGGCCCGGCCGCGCTGTTGCAGCGCCACGGCATCCCGCTGGTGCTCGATCTGCCCGGCGTCGGAGAGAACCTGCAGGACCATCTGCAGATCCGGCTGATCTACGAGTGCAGCAAACCGATCACCACCAACGACCAGCTCAACTCGTGGTTCGGCCAGATGAAGCTCGGGCTGCAGTGGCTGGCTTTTCGCAGCGGCCCGCTCGCGGTGGGCATCAACCAGGGCGGCTGCTTCATGCGCGCGCTGCCCGACGCGGCCACACCCGACATCCAGTTCCACGTTGCGACGCTGTCGGCCGACATGGCCGGCGGCAACGTGCATCCGTTCTCGGGGTTCACGCTGTCGGTGTGCCAGCTGCAGCCGCAGTCGCGCGGCCACATCCGCATCCGTTCGACCAACCCGTTCGAGCCGCCGGAAATGCAGCCGAACTACTTGGCCACCGAGCTCGACCGCCGCACCGCCGTGGCCGGTGCGAAAGCGGCGCGCGCGATCGCTGCGTCGGCGCCGATGCGGCCGTACGTGAAGCGCGAGGTCAAGCCGGGGCCGGAGGCCGCAGACGACGCGGCGCTGCTCGGGTACTGCCGCGACCACGGCGCGACGATCTTCCACCCGAGCGGCACCTGCAAGATGGGCAGCGACGAGCTCGCGGTGGTCGACGCGCGGCTGTGCGTGCGCGGCATCGAGGGCCTGCGCGTGGTCGACTGTTCGGTGATGCCGACGCTGGTGTCGGGCAACACCAACGCGCCGGTGGTGATGATCGCCGAGAAGGCGGTCGACATGATTCGCGACGATGCCGCCGCCGGCGGCGGGGCGATGGGCCGGGGCCGCCAACGAGCTCCGGCGTTGAAGAGCGCAACCTGAGAGGAGACTCGCTATGACCCGAGTGACGAGACGGCTGGCCCTGGGCGCCGGCGCGAGTGCGTTGACCGCGGCCGCCGCGCTGGCGCCGGCGCGCGCGCAGGGCGTGACGCGGCTGAAGATCCAGACCGCGGTGCCGAGTTCGAGCATCTACTTCGATCTGTTGAAGCGCTTCGCCGATCGCGTCGACAAGATGTCCAACGGGCGGCTGAAGATGGAAATGCTGCCCGACGGCGCGGTGGTCAACGCGTTCGACATTCTCGACGCGGTCGACAAGGGCGTGATCGACGGCGGCTACGCGTGGACGCACTACTGGTCGGGCAAGAACACGGCTTCTGCGCTGTTGTCGAACCCGTCGGCCGGCGCCGGCACCGGCATGGACCAGCTGTCGCATCTGGCCTGGCTGTTCCAGGGCGGCGGCTACGCGCTGTACCGCAAGCTGTATGCCGAGGCGTTGAAGGTCAACGTCGAGCCGATCTACGTCCAGCCGATGGGACCCGACCCGCTGGGCTGGTTCAAGCACCCGATTGCGTCGCTCGAGGACTTCAAGAAGCTCAAGTACCGCAGCCCGCCGGGGCTGGTGAGCGAGATCTTCAAGGAGATGGGGATCAACGCGGTGGCGATGCCAGGTGCCGAGATCGTGCCCGCCGCGCAGCGCGGCGTCATCGACGCCGCCGAATGGATCGGCCCGGCCGATGATCTGGCGCTGGGTTTCCACACGGTGTTCAAGCACTACTACCTGCAGGGGCTGCACCAGTCCACCGACGTCGGCGAGGTGCTGCTGAACAAGACGGCGTGGAACAAGCTGCCGGCCGACCTGAAGGCGGTGGTCGAGACCGCGGCGATGGCGTCGATGACCGACACCTACACCTACAACGTCTACCGCAACGCCGCGGCGGTGCAGAAGATGAAGACCGAATTCAAGGTCACGGTGCACGACACGCCGAAGGACATCTTCCCGGCGTTCATCAAGGCGGCCAACACGATCTTCGACCGCGAGGCCGGCAAGAATCCGCTGTTCAAGGAGGTGCTGGAGTCGCAGCGCGCGTTCGCCAAGACCGTGGTGCCGTACTGGACCAAGATCAGCGGGCTGTACTACAACCTCGGCGCCGCATCGCCGTACGCGGGCTAGAGACGCCGCTCGTCGCCGGCGCGGCGCCCGTGGCGCTGCGCCGGCATGGTTCTCAACCGCGGGAGGAGGTTCGATGAGCGTTGCCGATTCCGGCCTCGCGCGCATCGCGCGGCGGCTCGACACGATCGCCATCTGGTCCGGTCGCAGCGCGTGCTGGCTGCTGCTGCCGATGGTGCTCGGCCTGAGCTACGAGGTCGTTGCGCGCTACCTGTTCAACGCGCCGACGATCTGGGCCTACGACCTGACGTTCATGCTGTACGGCAGCTTCTTCCTGCTCGGCGCGGCCTTCACGCTGCAGCGCAAGGGCCACGTGCGCACCGACTCGCTGTACGCCGACTGGTCACCGCGCGCGCAGGCGGCGGTCGATCTGGTCTGCTACTTCGTGATCTTCCTGCCGTTCGTCGGCGTGCTCGTGTTCGTCGGCTGGGGCTACTTCATCAAGGCCTACACCACCGGTGAGACCTTCGTCACCAGCGCCTGGCAGCCGCTCACCTGGCCGCTGAAGCTGGCGTTGCCGCTCGGCGGCGCACTGCTGCTGGTGCAAGGCGCGAGCGAAGTGCTGAAGTGCCTGCACACGATCCGCACCGGCGACTGGCCCGATCGCCGTCACCACAGCGGGGTACAAGCGTGAGCGAAGCGCCGAAGGTTGCCCGATGAGCAACGAGATTCTCGGCATCGTCGCGCTGCTGGTGCTGTTCGCGGTGATCTTCGTCGGCTTTCCGATCGCGTTCACGCTCGGCGCGGTGTCGCTCGCCACCGGCTTCATCGCCCTCGGACCGGTGGTGTTCGACCTCGCGGTGCTGCAGACCTTCTCGGTGATGCGCGACATCGTGCTGGCGTCGATCCCGTTCTTCCTGTTCATGGGCTTCCTGCTCGAGCAGTCGGGGCTGGTCGAGCGGCTGTTCCACGGCATCCAGCAACTGCTGGCCGGCGTGCGCGGTTCGCTGTACCTCGCGGTGCTGATCACGGCGACGATCTTTGCCGCCGCCACCGGCATCGTCGGCTCGGCGGTCACGCTGCTGGGCGTGATGGCCGGCCAGCCGATGATCAAGAGCGGCTACGACACCAAGCTGAGCGCCGGCGCGATTGCCGCCGGCGGCACGCTCGGCATCCTGATCCCACCGTCGGTGATGCTGATCGTGATGGGGCCGGTGGTCGGCGTGCCGGCCACCGACCTGTTTGCCGCCGCGGTGATCCCGGGGCTGCTGCTGTCGGCGATCTTCACCATCTGGTGCCTGGTGCGCTGCTGGATCAACCCGTCGCTCGGCCCGCCGCTCGACCCGGCGCTGCGGCCCGCGTCGCTCGGGCCCGTGCTGCGCGATCTGGCGCTGGGCGTCGCACCGGTGGTGCTGGTGATCCTGGCGACGCTGGGCGTGATCCTGGCCGGCATCGCGACACCCACCGATGCTGGTGCGGTGGGATGCTTTGCCACCTTCTTGCTCACGGTGGGTTCGGGACGCATGAGTTGGCTGCACATCAAACGTGCCGCCTGGCAGACGATCGAGGTGTCGAGCATGATCTTGCTGCTCATCGTGGCATCGAACTTGTTCGGCGCCGTGTTCGCGCGGCTCGGCAGCCCGGAGTATCTGGCGCAGATGCTGGTCAGCCTGTCGCTGCCGCCGACGCTGATGCTGCTGCTGATCCTGGGTTTGATCTTCGTGCTCGGCTGGCCGCTGGAGTGGGTGCCGATCGTGCTGATCGTGCTGCCGATCGTGCTGCCGATCGTGCAGGCGGCCAACATCGACCTGATCTGGTTCTGCGCGCTGGTGGCGGTGACGTTGCAGACGGCGTGGCTGTCACCGCCGGTGGCGCTGTCGGCGTACTTCCTCAAGGGCGTCGTGCCGCAGTGGGAACTGAAGCAGATCTACGCCGGCATGGTTCAGTTCATGATGCTGCAGCTGCTCGGCGTGGGGCTGCTGCTGCTGTTCCCGAAGCTGGCGACTTGGCTGCCGAGCGTGACCGGGGGTTGAGGCTTCGGCTACGCCTGCAGCCGTCGACCGCGATGCGCGGAAGACCCGAACGCCGCCATGCCCGTTCATAGAAGCTCCAGCGCCGCTTTGCCGGCTGGCACAACCTCGGTGGCCAGACGTTGGTCCAACGTAGCCAGGCGGCCCCCGTTGGCGTGCGCCACTGCCAAGAGGTAGCTGTCCGTGACGCGCGCATGGCTGGAAAGCAGGTGCGCTGCGAAGAACGTCTTGTCCGAGATGCTCACGCTGTCTGGCCAGAACACGTGCCCGGGCAGCGCGCGGATGGCGTTCAGCGACTGAAGCACAACGCTGGGAGGCCCGGGGGAGTTGGGGTACCTGGGATGACCCACGATTCGCACCAGCCCGTTCTCGGTGATGGGACAGGTGGCGAAGCCCTTGCGCCCAACTCTCGAGAACCAAGCATGCGCCTGCTCATGCTGAACGTGTGACGGGTCGATGAGTGCGATCAGGACGTTGACATCGAGCAGGTACGTTGTCACGGCTGCTCGTCGCGAAGCTGATTGACGAGTTCCATGGTGACTGGGGTCGGGCCCCGGCGCAGCAGGGGAATGCCGTTGCGCTCGGACTTGCCGCTGCGCGAGCCCCGAGCAAGCCCGTGGCGAGCCAGCGAGGAGATGACCTCGCCGACGGATTTGTTCTCGCGCGCGGCCAGGTGCTTGGCTGCGGCCAGGACGTCGTCGTCGATGGCGAGGGTGGTCCGCATGTCGAGCTCCTGACTGATGCTTAGCATCATACATCATGCATCACAGGCAGCAGGGGGTGAACGCTGCCGACGAAGTTCTCGAGCTTGATGCCGCGGCGCGAGCCGGCGTCACCGCCTCATCGCCGCCGATGCCCGGCGATGACGTCGAGCACCTCCTGGAACACGCGGTTGCCCGGCGGCGCCGACAGGTCGAGCGCCTGGCTGCGGCTGTAGTACGGGCTCAGGTCGAGGCCGACGCCGATGCCGCCGATCTCGACCGCACCCGACTGCTCGTGGCGCTGCACCACCTGGCGCAGATGATGGTCGAGGTAGTGCAGGTCGTTGGCGAGGTGGGTCGCGGCGTCCATCGGGCTGCCGTCGGAGACCACCAGCAACAGCCGCCGCTGCTCGTCGCGGCCGGCCATCCGCGCCACCGCCCAGTCGACCGCCTCGCCATCGATGCCTTCGCGGAACAGGTCGGCCTTCAGCAGCGCGGCCACGCTGCGCCGCGCGCGCCGCCACGGCGTCGCGAAGTCCTTGAACACGAGGTGGCTGACTTCGTTCAGCCGCCCGGGAAACGCCGGCCGGCCGGCGCGCTGCCAGTCGCGCAGCGCGCGGCCGCCGTTCCACGCGCCGGTGGTGAAGCCGAGCACTTCGCTGGCCACGCCGGCGAGCTCGAGCGCGCGCACGAACACGTCGACGATCATCGCCACCGCCTCGACGTGAGCCTTCATCGACCCCGAGCAGTCGATCAGGAACGTGACCACGCAGTCGGCCAGCGGTTCGATGCGTTCGCTGCGAAACAGCCGCCGTTCGGTCGGCGACGCGATCAATTGCGCCAGCCGGCGGCCGTCGATGCGGCCGTCTTCCTGCGCGCCGTCCCAGCCGTCGGGCTGCGGTGTGGCCAGCAGCGTCTTCAGCTGGCGCGCCAGCCGGCCGACGTTGACGCCTTGCGCGGCGATGCGCGCGTCGAGCCGGTCGCGGTATTCGGCCAGCAGCGCCGCGCGCACCAGCGACGCCGCAGCGACCTCGCGGTCGTAGGCGCGCGTGAACACGCGATACCCATCGCTCGCCTCGGTGAGCACGCGGCTGGTGCCCGACGCCGCCTGCGCGATGCCGCCGCCCGGCTCGGCGTCGAACGCCATCAGCCGCGCGAGTGCGCTGCGGTCATCGGCGTCGTCGCCGTCACACCGCTCGTCGCCGCGCTCGTCGTCGCGGCTGGCCACCAACTCGGCGACGCCGCGCGCGATCGCCAGCGCGTGCCCAGCGTAGGCGCTCTGGTCGTGGCGCGTGCGGCGCAGCGCGGCGAAGTCGTGGCTCATCGCGCGGATCAGCACGCCGCGAGTCGACTCGATCAGGTCGGCCGTGTGCTCGGGCATCGGCTCGGCGCTGACCCGGGTGCGGCCCAGCTGCGCCAGCGTGAACAGCACGATGCCGCGCGCGCTTTCGGTCAGGCCCGAGTCGACGTACGCCTGCGACCAGCGCTCGAAGCGGTGCGCCAGGTTGCGCTTGACACCCGGCATCGCGTCGGGCGCGAGCGACTCGGCGCGCAGCTGCTCGAGCAGCTCGAACACCAGCCGTTCAACCGGATCGGCCGGCGCCAGCTGGCGGTGCAGTTCGAGGTCGGAATGAACGAGGCGCAGCGCGATGCCGTCGGCCGCACCGCGAAACGAGCCGAAGTCGTCGGCTTCGAGCGAGGGGTGCAGGTGCGGCGCGAACAGCGGCAGCGCGCGCCCACCGCGGTGCAGCCGGCGGGCGCGAAAGTGCAGGTCGGCCTCGCCGGCCAGCGCGCGGATCGCCGCCGCGCACAGCTCCTCGACCCTCTGCTGCTGGCGAACGCGAGTCGTGACGACCCCTCGTCCGACGGGTACGTCGGCCTGTTCCCCGGTGGGAGCGAACGGCGCGGCTCCGAGCCGGCCTGCGCCGGCTTGGACGCCGTGAGCGCCGGCCGCGTCTCGCGGCTGGCCGGGGCCGGCTTGGGAGCGGCCCGGCGCTCGGCCCGCCTGCGCTTCGCTCACAGTCTTGGCGGCGTCAGGGGCCGGGTGCCGTGCGCACGAACGATTCGTCGAGCTCGCGGTCGAAGCAGCGCTGGTAGTACTCGGCGACGATCGGTCGCTCGGCCTCGTCGCACTTGTTCAGGAACGACAGCCTGAACGCGACGGCCACGTCGCGGAAGATCTCGCAGTTCTCGGCCCAGGTGATCACCGTGCGCGGCGACATCAGCGTCGACAGGTCGCCGGCGGCGAAGCCCTTGCGCGTCAGCTGCGCCACCGCGACCATCGCCTCGACGTGCCGGCGGCCCTGTTCGCTGGCGGCTTTGCTCGGAACGCGCGCCAGCACGATCGCCATTTCCTCGTCGCGCGGCAGGTAGTTCAGCGATGCGACGATGTTCCAGCGGTCGATCTGCGCATGGTTGAGCCGCTGCGCGCCGTGGTACAGCCCGTTCAGGTTGCCCAGGCCCACCGTGTTGGCGGTGGCGAACAGGCGAAAGTACGGGTGCGGGCTGATGACGCGGTTCTGGTCGGTCAGCGTGAACTTGCCGTCGCGCTCGAGGATGCGCTGGATCACGAACATCACGTCGGGCCGGCCCGCGTCGTACTCGTCGAACACCAGCGCCACCGGGCGCTGCAGCGCCCACGGCACGATGCCTTCCTGGAACTCGGTCACCTGCTGGCCGTCGCGCAGCACCACCGCGTCTTTGCCGACCAGATCGAGCCGGCTGATGTGGCCGTCGAGGTTGACGCGCACGCAAGGCCAGTTCAGGCGCGCGGCCACCTGCTCGACGTGCGTCGACTTGCCGGTGCCGTGCAGGCCCTGCACCATCACGCGCCGGTTGCGCGAAAAGCCCGCCAGCAGCGCCAGCGTGACGTCGGGGTTGAAGCGATAGACCTCGTCGACCTCTGGCACGTGCTCGTCGCGTTCGCCGAACGCGGGCACCTTCAGGTCGACGTCGATGCCGAACGCTTCGCGCACGTCGATCAGGCGGTCGGGCTTTAGGCTGCTCAGGTCGGCCACGGTGGTTTGATCCTGCACTCGGGTGCGTCGAGGTTAGCCGTTCGGCGGCCGCGGCCGTAGGGCCAGTGACGGCCGATCATGCGGGCCAGAGCGGCCGGATGCCTGGCGCCTACGATTGCCGCCATCTGGCTCTATGCCGGGGTGCTCGCCGATCCTAAGGTTGGCTTTGGGCGCCGGACGCCAGCCGCCAACCATCCCATCGTTGCCCAGCCGACAAGCCAACCAGGAGCAGACATGACCGCCAAGGAAACCCAGACCCGCAGCGTGCCCTCGGGCCCGACCCGCATGACGCCCTCCGAGGCTTTCGTCGAGACGCTGGTCGCCCAGGGCGTTGACACGATGTTCGGCATCATGGGTTCGGCGTTCATGGACGCGATGGACATCTTCGCGCCCGCGGGCATCCGGCTGATCCCGGTGGTGCACGAACAGGGCGCCGGGCACATGGCCGACGGCTACTCGCGCGTGTCGGGCCGCCACGGCGTCGTCATCGGCCAGAACGGCCCGGGCATCAGCAACTGCGTGACCGCGATCGCCGCTGCGTACTGGGCGCATTCGCCGGTGGTCATCATCACCCCCGAGACCGGCACGATGGGCATGGGCCTGGGCGGCTTCCAGGAGTGCAACCAGCTGCCGATGTTCCAGGAGTTCACCAAGTACCAGGGCCACGTCACCCACCCGGCGCGCATGGCCGAGTACACCGCGCGCTGCTTCGATCGCGCGCTCAGCGAGATGGGCCCCACGCAGCTGAACATCCCGCGCGACTACTTCTACGGCGACATCACCTGCGAGATCCCCAAACCCCAGCGCCTCGAGCGCGGCGCCGGAGGCGAGAACAGCCTGAACGATGCCGCCGAGATGCTGGCGCAGGCCAGGTTCCCGGTCATCCTCGCCGGCGGCGGCGTGGTCGCCGCCGACGCGATCGCCGAGTGCAAGGCGCTGGCCGAACGGCTCGGCGCGCCGGTGGTCAACAGCTACCTGCACAACGACTCGTTCCCGGCCAGCCATCCGCTGTGGTGCGGTCCGCTCGGCTACCAGGGCAGCAAGGCGGCGATGAAGCTGATCAGCCAGGCCGACGTCGTGCTCGCGCTCGGCTCGCGGCTCGGGCCGTTCGGCACGCTGCCGCAGCACGGCATGGACTACTGGCCGAAGAACGCCAAGATCATCCAGATCGACGCCGACAACAAGATGCTCGGCCTGGTCAAGAAGATCTCGGTGGGCATCTGCGGCGACGCCAAGGCCGCCGCCGTCGCGCTGACGCAGCGGCTGGCCAGCCGCAAGCTCGCCTGCGACGCGACCAAGGCCGAGCGCGCCGACAAGATCGCCAGCGAGAAGGCGGCGTGGGAGAAGGAACTCGACGCGTGGACGCACGAGAAGGATCCGTACAGCCTCGACATGATCGAGGAGAACGCGAAGGAGAAGCCATTTTCCGGCGGCCAGTACCTGCACCCGCGCCAGGTGCTGCGCGAGCTGGAGAAGGCGATGCCGCCCGACGTGATGGTGTCGACCGACATCGGCAACATCAACTCGGTGGCCAACAGCTACCTGCGCTTCGAGAAGCCGCGCAGCTTCCTCGCGCCGATGAGCTTCGGCAACTGCGGCTACGCGTTCCCGACCATGATCGGCGCCAAGGTGGCGGCGCCGCACCGCCCCGGGGTGGCCTACGTCGGCGACGGCGCGTGGGGCATGAGCCTGATGGAGACGATGACCTGCGTGCGCCACAACATCCCGGTGACCGCGGTGGTCTACCACAACCGTCAATGGGGCGCCGAGAAGAAGAACCAGGTCGATTTCTACGGCCGCCGCTTCGTCGCCGGCGAGCTCGACAACCAGAGCTTCGCGGGCATCGCGCGCGCGATGGGTGCCGAAGGCATCGTGGTCGACAAGCTCGATCAGGTCGGCCCGGCGCTGAAGAAGGCCATCGATATGCAGATGAACCAGGGCAAGACCTGCATCGTCGAGATCATGTGCACGCGCGAGCTGGGCGATCCGTTCCGCCGCGACGCGCTGAGCAAGCCGGTGCGCTACCTCGACAAGTACAAGGACTACGTCTGAGCAGCCGCGCCGCGGGGAATGACGATGCCTTTCGGATCATCGCCCGCGGCGCCGCATCCGCGGCTGGCCGCGCTCGTCGCGTCGGCGCGCGAGCGTGCGGCGTCGGCGGCAGCACCGCCGGCGCTCGGGCTGGTTCACCCTTGCGATGCGCTCGCGCTCGAGGCCGCCTCGCGCATCGCCGCGGCCGGCGTCGCGCGGCCGCTCCTCGTCGGCGCACGCGAGTCGATCCTCGCCGCGGCTGACGCGGCCGGCGTCGATGCGCGCACGTTCGAGATCGTCGCCACCGGCACCGCCGCGCCCGAGGCGGCCGAGCGCGCGGTGGCGCTGGCGCGCGACGGCGCAGTCGCCGCGCTGATGAAAGGCTCGCTGCACACCGACGAACTGATGTCGGCGGTGGTTGCGCGCGATATCGGACTGCGCGGCGAGCGCCGCATCAGCCACGCCTTCGTCTTCGATCTGCCGCGCTACCACAAGCTGCTCGCGCTCGCGGATTGCGTGGTCAACATCGCGCCCAACCTCGCGACCAAGCGCGACATCGTCGGCAACGCGGTCGCGCTGCTGCAAGGCGCGCTCGGCATCGCGGCGCCCAAGGTCGGCATCGTCGCCGCGGTGGAGACGGTCAACCCGCAGATCCCGGCCACCGTCGACGCCCAGGCGCTGGTCGAAGTCGCGCGCGGCGGCGCCTGGCCCGGCGCGCTCGTCGAGGGCCCGTTCGGCTTCGACAACGCGTTCTCGGCCGACGCCGCGCGCACCAAGAAGATCGAGTCGCAGGTGGCCGGCGACTGCGACCTGATGCTGATGCCCGACCTGAACGCCGGCAACATGCTGTACAAGAGCTTCGTCTACGTCGGCGGTGGCGACTGCGCGGGCCTCGTGCTCGGCGCGCGCGTGCCGGTGGTGCTGACCAGCCGCGCCGACTCCATCGCCAGCCGCATCGCGTCGTGCGCGCTTGCCATACTCGCCGCCCGCCGATGAGACACCCTGTGCCAACCCCTCGCAGCGGGCCGAGCGCCGGGCCGCTCCCAAGCCGGCCCGCAATCCCCTCGGGGGATCGGCTGCGGTACTCCGCAGACGAGGGGCTCCAATGAGCCAGCCGATCCACGACGCCACCGCGACCGCGGCGCCCGGCGCGCGCGAGGTGAAGAACACCACCTGCTACATGTGCGCGTGCCGCTGCGGCATCCGGGTTCACCTCGAGGACGGCAAGCTGCGCTACATCGATGGCAACCCCGAGCACCCGCTGAACCAGGGCGTGATCTGCGCCAAGGGCTCGTCGGGGATCATGAAGCAGTACTCGCCGGCGCGGCTGACGCGGCCGCTCAAGCGCAAGCCCGACAGCGAGCGCGGCGCCGCCGAGTTCGAGCCGATCTCGTGGGACGAGGCGTTCTCGCTGCTCGAAGAGCGGCTGCGTGCGATCCGCGCCACCGACCCGAAGCAGTTCGCTCTCTACACCGGGCGCGACCAGATGCAGGCGCTGACGGGCCTGTTCGCGCGCCAGTTCGGCACGCCGAACTACGCCGCGCACGGCGGCTTCTGCTCGGTCAACATGGCCGCGGGAATGATCTACACGATCGGCGGCTCGTTCTGGGAGTTCGGCGGCCCCGACCTCGACCGCGCACGGCTGTTCGTGATGATCGGCACTGCCGAGGATCACCACAGCAACCCGCTGAAAATCGCGATCAGCAAGTTCAAGCGCGGCGGCGGCCGCTTCGTGTCGATCAACCCGATCCGCACCGGCTACTCGGCCGTCGCCGACGAGTGGGTGCCGATCCGCCCTGGCACCGACGGCGCACTGCTGCTGGCATTCATCCACGAGCTGATCCGCACCGGCCTGTACGACCGCGACTTCCTGGTGCGCTACACGAACGCCGGGCAACTGATCGACGCCGACGAGAGCAGCAACAGCTTCGGCCTGCACGTCAAGGACGAGTCGAGTCCGCAGGTCAATCCGATATACCCGCAGAACAAGCTGTGGTGGGACCGCTCGAGCGGCAAGCCGGTGCCCACGCACTGCGACGGCGCCGACCCGAGCCTGCTCGGCGAATTCGTGCTACCCGACGGCCGCAAGGTCAGACCGGTGTTCGATCTGCTCGCCGAGCGCGTGCGCCAGTACACGCCCGAGTGGGCCGAAGGCATCACCGGCATTCCGGCCGCGACGATCCGCCGCCTCGCGCACGAGATGGGCATGACCGCGCGTGACCAGAAGATCGAGCTGCCGATTCCGTGGACCGATTGCTGGGGCCGCGAGCACGACACCGTCACCGGCAACCCGGTGGCGTTCCACGCGATGCGCGGGCTGGCCGCGCATTCGAACGGCTTCCAGACCATCCGCGCGCTGGCTTGTCTGATGTCGATCCTCGGCACGATCGACCGGCCCGGCGGCTTTCGCCACAAGGCGCCGTTCCCGCGTGCGATCCCGCCGAGCGCCAAGCCGCCGAAGCGGCCGAGCGACGTCAAGCCCGACACGCCGCTGCCGACGATGCCGCTCGGCTGGCCGGCGAGCCCTGATGATCTATTCATCGACGACGAGGGCGCCCCGGTGCGAATCGACAAGGGCTTCTCATGGGAGCACCCGCTGTCCGTGCACGGGCTGATGCACAACGCGATCACCAACGCCTGGCGCGGCGATCCGTACCGCATCGACACGCTGATGATTTTCATGGCCAACATGGCGTGGAACTCGACGATGAACACGTCCGAGGTGCGCCGCATGCTCAACGACAAGGGCGAGAACGGTGAATACAAGATCCCGTTCCTCGTCGTCTGCGACGCATTCCAGTCGGAGATGACCGCGTTCGCCGACCTGGTGCTGCCCGACACCACCTACCTCGAGCGGCACGACGTGATGTCGATACTCGACCGCCCGATCTCGGAGTTCGACGGCCCGGTCGATTCGGTGCGCGTGCCGGTGCTGCCGGTCACCGGCGAATGCAAGCCGTTCCAGGAGGTGCTGATCGAACTGGCGAGCCGGCTCAAGTTTCCCGCGTTCACCAAGGCCGACGGCACGCGCAGGTTCCGCGACTACCCGGACTTCATCGTCAACTACGAGACCGAGCCCGGCGCGGGCATCGGCTTTCTCGCTGGCTGGCGCGGCGCCGACGGCACCAAGTTCATGAAGGGCGAGCCGAATCCGCGGCAGTGGGAGATGTACGCGAAGAACAACTGCGTCTACCACTACGAGCTGCCGAAGTCCTACCAGTACATGCGCAACTGGAACAAGGGCTACATGGAGTGGGCCCAGCGCGCGCGGCTGCGGCGCTTCGGCGAGCCGGTGCTGATCCAGCTGTGGAGCGAGGAACTGCAGAGCTTTCGCCTCGCCGCGCAGGGCAGGCGGCCGGGCCGCCAGCCACCGGTGCACTTGCGCGATCGCATCGCACGCCATTTCGACCCACTGCCGTTCTTCAGCCTGCCGCTCGAGACCGAGGCCAGCGACCTGCACAAGTACCCGCTCGCCGCGGTGACGCAGCGGCCGATGGCGATGTACCACTCGTGGGACTCGCAGAACGCCTGGCTGCGCCAGATCCACGCGCACAACTACCTGTTCGTCAACTCCAAGACCGCGCGCGCGGCCGGCATCACCGACGGTGCCTGGATGTGGGTCGAGTCGCAATGGGGCAAGGTGCGCTGCATGTGCCGCTACTCCGAGGCGGTCGAGCCCGCGACGGTGTGGACTTGGAATGCAATCGGCAAGGCGCAGGGCGCCTGGCAGCTGTCGAACGACGCCAACGAAGCGCGGTGCGGCTTCCTGCTGAATCACCTGATTTCGGAAGAACTGCCGCACCCCGGCGGGGGCACCCTCTCCAACTCCGATCCGGTCACCGGCCAGGCCGGCTGGTACGACGTGCGGGTGCGCATCTATCCGGCCGCTGCCGACGAGCCGCACGAGAGCTGGCCGCAGTTCGAGCCGATGCGCGCGCTGCCCGGCGTGATGGCGGGCGCGCGGCGCGTGTGGCAGGTGTTCGTCCGCGGTCGCGTCGAGACGCAGGAGTCGGCATGACCCAGCTCGCGCTGGTCATCGACCTCAACGTCTGCGTCGGCTGCCACGCCTGCGTGACGAGCTGCAAGGAGTGGAACACCTCCGGTGCGGCCGGCACGCTGGTTGACTTCAACCCCTACGACAAGGATCCGAGCGGCACCTTCTTCAACCGCGTGCAGACCTTCGAGGTCGGCGAGTTCCCGCACACGCAGACGGTGCACTTTCCGAAGAGCTGCCTGCATTGCGAAGACCCGCCGTGCGTGCCGGTGTGCCCCACCGGCGCGTCGTACAAGCGCGCGGAAGACGGCATCGTGCTCGTCGATTACGACAAGTGCATCGGCTGCAAGTACTGCGCGTGGGCCTGCCCGTACGGCGTGCGCGAGTTCGACGAGCAGCGCAAGGTGATGACCAAGTGCACGCTGTGCGTCGATCGCATCCACGACACACAACTGCCCGAGCGCGACCGCAAGCCGGCGTGCGTGCTGGCGTGCCCGACCAACGCGCGGCTGTTCGGCGACGTGCACGACGAGGACTCCGAAGTCTCCCGGGCGATCCGCGAGCGCGGCGGCTACGCGCTGATGCCCGAGTGGGGCACCCACCCGGCCAACCACTACCTGCCGCGGCGCCGCACCGAGACCAGCGCGCAGCCCGACCAACTGATGCGTGCCGACAACCCGCTGCTGAAGGACGGCCAGTTGCCCAAGCCGGCGCAGAGCGACCCGGCGCTCGACGACGTGACGTCGTGGTGAGTTCGTCGTAGGTCAACGGAGCTGCCGTGCATCCTGCGTTGTCGGTCGTGTTCTTCACCACGCTGGCCGGGGCCGGACAGGGGCTGCTGCTGGCGCTGTTCGGCGCGCAATGGGCCCGGCACGAATGGCTCGGCGCGTCGCCGGACGCGCGCTTCTACGCCATCGCCGCGCTGGTCGCCGCGGCGCTCGCGGCGCTGGGCCTCGCTGCGTCGTTCTTCCACCTCGGCCGGCCCGAGCGCGCGTGGCGCGCGGCCAGCCAGTGGCGCACCTCGTGGTTGTCACGCGAAGTCATCGTGCTGCCGGGCTTCATCGCGCTGGCGCTGCTGTACGCCGCCGCGCACGCGTTCGATCCCGACGCCAGCTTCGTGGTCGGCACGCTCGCCGCGGTGGCGGCGATCGCGCTTTACGTCTGCACCGGCATGATCTACGCATGCGTCCGCTTCCTGCGCGAATGGGCCTCGCCGCTGACGCTCGTCAACTTCGCGCTCACCGGCTGCGCCAGCGGCTTCACGTTGGCGAGCGCGCTGGCGGCATTCGGCGCGCCGTCGCTGCTGCGCTGGTTCGCGATCGGCGCCATCGGCGTCACGCTGGCCGCGCTGGTCGGCCGGCTCGCCGCGTGGCGGCGCAACGCACGGCTGGCCCCGAAGTCGACGCTGCAGACCGCCATCGGCATCAAACACGGCCGCATCGAGCAGAGGTCGCAGGGCTTCATCGGCGGCTCGTTCAACACGCGCGAGTTTTTCCACGGCCGCAGCGCGACGACGCTGCGCGCGCTGCGCTGGGTCTGCGTCGGCGGGGCGTTCGCGATGCCGCTCGTGCTGCTGGTTGCCGGACTCGCGGCGCCGGCGGCGTTGACAGCGCTGCTGACGCTGGCGGTGGCCGCACAGTTCGTGGGCCTGCTCGCCGAGCGCTGGCTGTTCTTCGCCGAAGCGAACCATCCGCAGAACCTGTACTACCGGCGTATGAGCTGACGCGTCGGTTGTCCGACGTGTGCTGCGCAATGGCAAACGCATGTACGGACCGGCTGTGCCGCAGCACGCGGCGCAGCGGTGGTCGCAGAGTCGAATGCCAGCCCACCCGAACGTGGTGACCCGTAGATGCGGCTTGATCGTTCGGAGTCGATTCCGCATCAACCGCCATGCGCAGTGGAGTTCATGCCGCCCGGGGCCGCTTGCGCCGACGCGCGGCGCAGCACCAGCTCGATGAACTGCCGCCTCGGCGCATGCTCGGTCTGCGGCTTCCACGCGACGTAGACTTCCGACGGCGCCGTCGGTTCGGCCAGCGGCCGGAACGCGACGCCGGCCACCCCCGCGCGCCCGAGCGCGGCCGGCACCACCGACACACCCATGCGCTGCGACACCAGCGACACCACCGACAGCCAGTGCCGCACCTCGTGCCGCACGTGCGGAAAGAGGCCGTGCGCGCTGCACATGTCGACGATGCGCGCGTAGTAGTCGGGCGATGCGGCGCGCGAGAACAGCACGAACGGCTCGTCGTGCAGCTGTGCGAACGAGATCTTGCGCCGCCGCGCCAGCGCGTGCGCCTGCGGCACGCAGGCGAGGAACGGTTCGGCGTGCACGAACGCCGTCTGCAACTGCGCGGGCACCCGCGGCGTGTGCACGAAGCCGAGGTCGAGCCGGTCGTGCTGCAGCGCGTCGAGCTGCTGCTGCGAGTTCAGCTCGGTCAGCGCCACGCCGATGCGCGCAAAGCGCCGCTGGTAGGCGCCGAGCCATTGCGGCAGGCCGCGGTACAGCACCGAGCCGACGAAGCCGATGCGCAGCCGGCCCACGGCGCCGGCCGCGACCTCGCGCGCCAGCGCGCGCGCCTCGTCGGCGCGCGCCACCAGCGCCAGCGCCTCGTCGCGAAACGCGACGCCGGCGGCGGTCAGCCGCACGCCCTTGCTGTCGCGGTCGAACAGCCGCGCGCCGAGCGACGCCTCGAGCTGCTGGATGTTCAGCGACAGCGGCGGCTGCGTGATCGCCAGCCGCTGCGCGGCGCGGCCGAAGTGCAGCTCGTCGGCGAGCGCGAGAAAGTAGCGCAGGTGGCGGAACTCCATGGCGACGATCCAGAAAGCATATCGACGCAGCCGAAAACTGAATTGGACGCAAATCGGCGATCGGTCGATACTGGGCCAAACCACAGGAGACGCCCGATGGCCCCACGCGACCTCGAACAACCGGTGCCCGACCAGCATGGGGTCAACCTGTTCAGCAGCGACCCCGAGCTGGCGGCGCTGCTGCCGCTGTACCTGCCGCGCGACGTGGTCGAGCGGCTGCTGCCGCAGCTGGAGCATCTGGGCGGCCTGGCCGGTGGCGTGCTCGACACGCTGGCGCATACCGCCGACCGCAACCCGCCGGTGCTCGAGCACCGTACGCGCAGTGGCATCGACGCGCAGCGCATCGTCAAGCACCCGGCTTACGTCGAGCTCGAGCGCGTGGCGTTCAGCCAGTACGGGCTGGCCGCGATGTCGCACCGCGCCGGCGTGTTCGGTGCCGATCGGCCGCTGCCGGCGGCGGCCAAGTACGCGCTGACCTACGTGTTCGTGCAGGCCGAGTTCGGCCTGTGCTGCCCGCTGTCGATGACCGATTCGCTGACGCGCACGCTGCGCAAGTTCGGCGACGCGGCGCTGGTCGAGCGCTTTCTGCCGCGGCTGACGACGCAGGTGTTCGACGAGCTGTACCAGGGTGCGATGTTCATGACCGAGCAGGGGGCAGGCTCCGACATCGCCGGCACCGAGACGCGCGCCACGCCCGACGGCGATGCCTACCGCCTGTACGGCGACAAGTGGTTCTGCTCCAACCCCGACGCCGATCTGGCGATGGTGCTGGCGCGCATCGACGGCGCACCGGCCGGCCTGCGTGGCGTGTCGTTGTTCCTGCTGCCGCGGCGCCTGGACGACGACACGCACAACGCCTATCGCATCGTGCGGCTGAAGGACAAGCTCGGCACCCGCTCGATGGCCAGCGGCGAGATCCGCCTCGAAGGCGCGCGCGCGTGGCTGGTCGGCGAAGCGGGCCGCGGCTTCGTGCAGATGGCCGACATGATCAACAACTCGCGTCTGTCCAACGGCGTGCGCGCCGCCGGGCTGATGCGCCGCGCGCTCAGCGAGGCGCTGTTCGTCGCCCGTGAACGCCGCGCGTTCGGCAAGCGCCTGATCGAGATGCCGCTGATGCGCCGCCAGCTGCTGAAGCTGACGCTGCCGGCCGAACAGGCGCGCACGATGGTGTTCCAGACCGCCGACGCGCTGCGCCGCGCCGACGGCGGCGACAAGACCGCGTACGCGCTGACACGCATCCTGACGCCGCTGATCAAGTTCCGCGCCTGCCGCGACGCGCGCAAGGTTGCCGGCGATGCGATGGAGGTGCGCGGCGGCTGCGGCTACATCGAAGACTGGAGCGATCCGCGCCTGCTGCGCGACGCGCACCTGGGCTCGATCTGGGAGGGCACCAGCAACATCGTCGCGCTCGACGTGCTGCGCGCGATCCGCCGCGAAGGCTCGCTGCCGGCACTGCAGGCGCACCTGCGCGGCCTGCTGGCCGACACGCGGATGCACGACGGCGCGCGCGCGGTGTTCGAGCAGACATTGCAGCGCGCGCTCGCGCGCGCCGGCCATGCCGCCGAAGCCAAGGCCGAAGGCGACGTGCTGGCGCGCCAGGCGGGCTCGGCGCTGTACCACGTGAGCAGCGCGATCGCCATGGCGTGGGAGGCCGGCCGGCTCGGCTCGGCGCGCCGCATGCGGCTGGCGCAACTCGTGCTGCGCCAGCGCGTGCTGCCGCAAGACCCGCTCGGTGGCGACGATGCCGAGCCCGACTGGCTGCCCGGCCTCGTCGGCGCGCAGCCCGGCGGCGCCGCGGCGGTCGAGTCGATCCATCTGTTCTGAGCGACACGAGGAGGCGATTGATGCAGTTGCCGCGCAGGTTGATCGTTGCCGCCACAGGTTTCGCCGTCGCACCGGCCGCGGCGGTCGCCGAGCTCCCGACCAAGCCGGTCGTGCCGGTGGTGCCGTTCGCGCCGGGCGGCCCCACCGACGCGATGGCGCGCACGCTGGCCGCCGCGGTGAGGGATTCGCTGCCGCAGCCCGTCGATTGACCGATCGACGCGGCGACGGCCGATTCACACCAGACCAACGACTCGGGGACACGTCATGACATCAGCCCTCTCCGACGGCGCGCTCGCGGGCATCCGCGTGGTCGACCTGTCGCGCATCCTCGGTGGCCCGTATTGCGGGCAGATCCTCGGCGACCACGGCGCCGACGTGCTGAAGGTCGAGCCGCCGCAGGGCGACGACACGCGCACCTGGGGCCCGCCGTTCAAGGACGGCGTGGCGTCGTACTACCTGGGGCTCAACCGCAACAAGCGGCTGATGCGGCTGGACCTCACGACCGAAACCGATCGCGCGACGCTGCTCGCGCTGCTGGCCGACGCCGACGTGTTGCTCGAGAACTTCAAGACCGGCACGATGGAGAAGTGGGGCCTCGGCTACGACGTGCTGTCGCAGCGCTTCCCGCGGCTGGTGCACTGCCGCGTCTCGGGCTACGGCGCCGACGGGCCGCTCGGCGGCCTGCCCGGCTACGACGCCGCGCTGCAGGCGCAGAACGGTCTGATGAGCGTCAACGGCGAAGCCGGCGGCGCGCCGCTGCGCGTCGGGCTGCCGGTGGTCGACATGGTGACCGGCCTGAACGCCGCGCTCGGCGTGCTGCTCGCGCTGCACGAGCGCGCGCGCAGCGGCCGCGGCCAGTTCGTCGAGGCGGCGCTGTACGACTCCGGGCTGTCGCTGCTGCATCCGCACGGCGCCAACTGGTTCCTCGACGGCAAGACGGCAGGGCGCACCGGCAACGCGCACCCGAACATCTATCCGTACGACAGCATGGCCACGCGCACCGAACCGGTGTTCCTCGCGGTCGGCAACGACAAGCAGTTCGCGATCCTGTGTCGCTACCTCGGCGTGCCCGCGCTGGCCAGCGACGAGCAGTACGCGACCGCCGGTGCGCGCTCGATCAACCGCGTCGCACTGAAAACCGCGTTGGAGGCGCTGCTCGCCGACCACGACGGCCCGGCGCTCGCCGCCGCGCTGGTGGCCGCCGGCGTGCCGTGCGCGCCGGTGCTGTCGGTGCCGGCCGCGCTGCAGCATCCGCACACGGTGCACCGCGGCATGGTCGTCGAGCTGCCCGGCGGCTACCGCGGCATTGCGTCGCCGATCAAGCTGCAGCGCACGCCGGCAACCTACCGCTACGCGCCGCTGGCCGAAGGCAACCGCTTCGTGCCGCGCGAATCGGCCAACGACGGCTGATGCACCTCGCTGAAGGCTGCCTCGCCGGCGTCGCGCGGGCGCCCTGTTGAGCGCCGCGTCCGCACCGCCCAAGCGGCCTCCTTCGGCCGCTTGGGCCGCCAGCGTTGTTGGTTGCTCGATGAGTCCGGGCCGCAACCCGGCATCAGACGCGCCCCTTCCACGGCAACGCGACGCGCTCGACGTAGCGCATCAGCAGGTCGAAGCCGAACGCGAACAGCCCGATCACGATGATGCCCATGATGACGGTGTCGCTGGCGAGGAACTCGGCGGCGTTGAGCACCATGAAGCCCAGGCCGCGGGTGGCGGCCACCATCTCGGCGGCCACCAGCGTGGTCCAGCCGACGCCGATGCCGATTCGCATGCCGGTGAAGATCTCGGGCAGCGCTGCCTTCAGGATCACGTGCCAGACGATCTGGAAACGGCTCGCGCCCATCGCGTACGCCGCGTGGATCTGCTCGATCGACACCGAACGCACGCCGGCGCGCGCCGAGATCGCCATCGGGGCGAAGATCGCCAGGTAGATCAGCAGGATCTTCGAGAACTCGCCGATGCCGAACCAGATGATCACCAGCGGCAGGTACGCCAGCGGCGGCAGCGGCCGGTAGAACTCGATCGGCGGGTCGAAGATGCCGCGCACGATGCGGTTCGTTCCCATCAGGATGCCGATCGGAATCGCGGTCACGCACGCCAGCGCGAACGCGCCGAAGATGCGCAGCAGGCTGGCCCCGGTGTGCTGCGCGAGCGTGGAGTTCGAGACCCCTTCGGTGGCCGCGAGCACGAACTTGCCCCAGACCGCCTGCGGCGTCGGCAGGAACAGCGGCTTGACCCAGCCGGCATTGGTGATCACGAACCAGCCGACCACCAGCACGATGGTGGTCACCACCGCGATCACGCTGCTGTCGCCGTGGCCCGGCGCGCCGTAGAGCTGGCCGGGTGCGGCCGCCTTGCTCACGAACAGCCGCGACAGCACGCCCCCACCGCCGACGTGAGTCGCGGCCACGCCGCCGGTGCCCGGTTGCGTCGACGTGGATCGACCTTCAACCATGCGCCACCTCCTCGGCCGCGCCGGCCCGCTCGTCACCGTAGATGATGCCCAGCACCTTCTCGCGCATGCGGATGAAGTCGGGGCTCGATTTCACCGCCCGCGCGTCGCGGCACTCGAGGAATCGGCGGTTGAAGTCCAGATCGTAGGTGTGCGTGATGCGCCCGGGGCGCGGAGACATCACGATCACGCGGTTGCCGAGGAACAGCGCCTCCTCGACGCTGTGCGTGATGAAGGAGAACATCTTGCCGGTTTTCTGCCACACGTCGAGCAGCAGCTCCTGGATCGTTTCGCGAGTCAGCGCGTCGAGCGCGGCCATCGGCTCGTCCATCAGCAGCGTCGCCGGGTTGCAGGTCAGCGCGCGCGCGATGCCCACGCGCTGCTGCATCCCGCCCGAGAGCTGATAGATCATGTGCTGGTGGAAATCCTGCAGCCCCACCAGCGCGAGATTGCGCGTGGCCACTTCGTTGCGCTGCGCTTTCGGAACGCCTTGTAGCTTGAGTCCGAACTCGGTGTTGTCGATCACGTTCAGCCACGGCAGCAGCGCGTGTTTCTGGAACACCACGCCGCGATCCGAGCCGGGCCCGGTGATCGGCCGGCCCGCCAGCAGCAGCTCGCCCTGGGTGGGTGACAGGAAGCCGGCCATCATGTTCAGCAGCGTCGTCTTGCCGCAGCCCGACGCGCCCAGCGCGACGACGAAGTCACCCGGGTTCAGAACCAGGTTGATGTTGTCGAGCGCGCGCACCTGTTCCCCGCGCGTGCGCCCGGGAAAGATCACGCTGACACCGTTGATGCGCAAGTCGTTCGCTGGAGTCATCTCGTGCTCCTGCTTCCCGCGGGCGGGTGCGCCGCTACTTGGCCGCGGCCTTGGCGAAGGACGCGTTGACGAACTCGGCGTAGCTCGGCAACACCTTGTCGATCTGGCGCTGGGCATGCAGGAACTTCGCGCTCTCGGTCAGTGCGCGCAACGCGCCGCCGCCCAGCCAGGCGGCGGACAGCTGCTCCTGCACGTTCGGATAGCCCAGCAAGTGCAGCGCCTCGGCAGCGTCGGCGCCCGAGCCTCCGACCAGCTTGACCATTCCCTTGACCTGCGGCGAGTCGGCTGTCCACTTGGCCTTGTTGGCACCGTAATCCGCGTAGGCGGTGGCCAGCACCTTGGCGAACTGGTTCATGAACTCGGTGTTCTTCTTCGCCCGGCTACGGCTCACCACCAGGCCATCGAAGGTCGGCACGCTCTTCTTGCCCACTTCTTCGGACGTGATGATGGTCTTGCCGTTCTTCATGATTTCCGACAGCGCCGGCGGCCAGACGTAGGCCGCGTCGATGTCGCCGCGCGCCCACGCGGCGACGATCTGCGGCGGCTTCATGTTCAGGATCTGTACGTCCGACGGCTTGACGTGCCAGACCTGGTCCAGCGCGACGAGCAGGTGGAAGTGCGAGGTCGAAACGAACGGCACGGCCACCTTCTTGCCCTTCAGATCCTGCGGGCCGTTGATGCCCGATCCGTTGCGTGCCACCAGCGCCTCGGAGCGACCGATGTCGTCGAGGATCCAGAACAGCTCGATGTCGACGCCGCGCGTTACCGCCGCGGCGATCCCGGTCGAGCCCAGCACCCCGACGGGCACGTCGCCCGACGCGAGCGCGCTGGAGATATGGCCGGCCGACGTGAACTGACGCCAATCGATCTTGTAGCCGGTGCCCTTTTCGAACGCGCCGGCAGCGATCGCGGTCGGGAACGGGCCGACGATCGTCTGGTAGCCCACGGTCACGCTCTTGCCTTGCGCACGCGCGCTCGACGCTGCCAGCAGCGAAGCGCCCGCCATCGAGCCGGCGACAAGATTGGCCGCAGTCTGGTTGAACTTGCATGACGACGTCGGCAACTCGCGACCAGTCGCCGCCGCATGCAACGCATCGAGCTCACGTCAGACGTCGAACCCCTGGTGGAAACCCGACCCGCTGGTCCCATGGGTTGGCATCGCGTGGCTCTATCGGCGATGCGCCTGTTTTCATAACGTTCGGAATAGCGCGGCGATCGCGCGCTCGTCAGAGAATCCAGGAGACTCATCGATGCCCCCGTTCACCCTTTCGCGCCGCGCGCTGTGTGCTTCATTCGCATTGGCCGGTACCGCGCTCGCGCTGCCGTCCGGTGCACGGGCGGCTGAACCCAAGCGCGGCGGCACGCTCGTCGTCGGCATGACGCAGACGCCGCGGCACCTGAACGGCGCAGTGCAGTCGGGCGTCGCGACCGCATTGCCGGGGACGCAGCTGTTCGCCAGCCCCTTGCGCTTCGACGACAAGTGGAACCCGCAGCCGTACCTGGCCGAGAAATGGACGCTCGCGCCCGACGGCATGTCGCTGACGCTGAACCTGCGCAAGAACGCGGTGTTCCACGACGGCAAGCCCATCACCTCGGCCGACGTGGCGTTCTCGGTGATGGCGATCAAGGCCAACCATCCGTTCCAGACGATGATGGGCCCGGTCGAGAAGGTCGACACGCCCGACGCGCACACGGCGGTCATCCGCATGAGCGCACCGCACCCGGCGATCGTGCTGGCGATGTCGCCGGCGCTGTGCCCGATCCTGCCGAAGCACATCTACGGCGACGGGCAGGATCTGAAGAACCATCCGCGCAACTCCAAGGACGTGGTCGGCTCGGGACCGTACAAGCTGGTGGAGTTCACGCCGGCGCAGCGCATCGTGATGGAGCGCTTCGACAAGTACTTCCTGCCCGGCAAGCCCTACCTGGACAAGGTGGTGGTCAACGTCAACCCCGACGCGTCGACCCTGGTGCTGGCGTTCGAGCGCGGCGACCTGCAGATGATGACGTTCGTGACGCGGCCCACTGAGTTGCGCCGGCTGAAGGACAACCCGCAGGTGGTGCTCACGCCGCGCGGCTACGAAGGCATCGGGCCGATCAACTGGCTGGCGTTCAACCTGACGAAAAAGCCGTTGTCGGACGTCAAGGTGCGCCACGCGATTGCGCATGCGCTGGACAAGAAGTTCATCACCAAGGCACTGATGGGCGGCTTCTCAACCCCGGCCGACGGGCCGATCGTCGCGACCAGCCCGTTTGCGTCCACCGAATTGGCGCGCTATCCATTCGACTTGAAGAAGGCCGCCGAGTTGCTGGACGCTGCCGGCCACAAGGTGGGCGCCGGCGGCGAGCGCTTCAAGCTGACGATCGACTACCTGCCCGGCGCCGACGACCAGCAGAAGATCGTGGCCGAATACGTTCGCGCGCAGCTGAAGAAGCTGGGTATCGCGGTCGAGGTGCGCGCGTCGGCCGATTTCCCGGCCTGGGCCAAGCGCATGGCCACGCATGATTTCGACCTGTCGATGGACCTGGTGTTCAACTGGGGCGATCCGATCATCGGCGTGCACCGCACGTACCTGTCGAGCAACATCAAGCCGATTGTCTGGACCAACACGCAGTCGTACAACAACCCCAAGGTCGACGAGCTGCTCAACACCGCCGGCGGAGTGCTCGACCCGACCAAGCGCAAGGCGTACTACGCGACGTTCCAGAAGATCGTCACCGAAGACCTGCCGATCGACTTCATCAACATCGTGCCGTACCACACCGCTGCGAGCAAGAAGCTCGGCAACGTGCCGCTGTCGATCTGGGGGCCGATGTCGCCGTACGACGAGGTCTTCCTGCAGTAGCCGGGGGCCCGCGATGCGCGCCCGCGACACGCCGAGCCGGACATGAAGGCAGCTCGCTATACCCTCACGCACGTGCTGCAGGGCCTGGCCCTGGTGATGGCCGTGGTGGTGCTGAACTTCCTGCTGGTGCACATGGCGCCGGGCGACCCGGTGGAGACCATCGCCGGCGCCAGCGGCGGCATGTCCGACGAGCTGAAGGCGCAGTTGCGCGCCGACTACGGGCTCGACAAACCACTGCTGACGCAACTGGGCGTCTACCTCGGCAAGGTGGCGCGCGGCGACCTGGGTTTCTCGTACTTCTTCAACCTGCCGGTGACCGCGCTGATCCTCGAGCGCGTGCCGGCGACGCTGCTGCTGGTGCTGAGCGCCGTGCTCGGCGCGTTCGTGCTCGGCACCGCGCTCGGCGTGCTGGCCTCGCGCAAGCCCAACGGCTGGCTGTCGCAGCTCGTCACCGTGCTGTCGCTGGTGGGGTTCTCGGCGCCGGTGTTCTGGACCGGCATCCTGCTGGTCATCCTGTTCGCATCGGCGTTGCCGATCTTCCCGGTGGCCGGCATGCGGGCGGCGGACTCCACCGCCAGCGGCCTCGCCGGCGTGCCCGACGTGCTGCACCACCTGGTGCTGCCGGCGTTCACGCTGGCGATCGTCTACCTCGCGCAGTACAGCCGGCTGTCACGCGCGTCGATGCTCGATGTGCTCGGTTCGGACTTCATCCGCACCGCGCGCGCCAAGGGGCTGGCCGACCGCGTGGTGCTGTACAAGCACGCGCTGCGCAACGCGGTGCTGCCGGTGGTGACGGTGCTCGGGCTGCAGTTCGGCAACGTGCTGGCCGGCGCGATCCTGGTCGAAACGGTCTTCAACTGGCCGGGCCTGGGCCGGCTGGCGTTCGACTCGGTGCTGCGGCGCGACTACCCGACGATCCTGGGCGTGCTGCTGTTCTCGTCGATCGTCGTCGTCGTGATGAACCTGGTCACCGACCTGTGCTACCGGTTGATCGATCCGAGGATCAAGACCGCATGAACCGCAGCGCCACCACGGCGACGTCCGGCTTGCCGGCCCGCGCGCCGAAGGCCGAAGGCCCATGGGCCGAAGCCGCGCGCATGTTCGCGCGCAACCCGTCGGCGATCGTCGGCTGCGTGCTGCTCGCGCTGGTGCTGCTGGTGGCGATCGTCGGGCCGTGGGTCTACCCGGCCGATCCTTTCGAGATCGCCGCCGCGCCGATGACGCCGCCGTTGTCCGAAGAGGCCTGGCTCGGTGCCGACTACTTGGGCCGCGACGTGCTGATCACCATCGTCTACGGCGGCCGTGCGACGCTGCTGGTCGGCGCGGTGGCGGCGCTGCTGTCGGTGCTGATCGGTATCACGGTCGGAGCGCTGGCCGGCTTCTACGGCGGCCGCGTCGACCGCATCCTGATGCGCATCACCGAGTTCTTCCAGGTGCTGCCGGCGCTGCTGTTCGCGATGGTGCTGGTGACGCTGTTCTCGCCGACGCTGCTGACCGTCACGCTGGCCATCGGCGTGGTCAGCTGGACTGGCACCGCGCGGCTGACGCGGGCCGAGTTCATGAAGGTGCGCAACCTCGAATACGTGCGCGCCGAGCGCGCGATCGGCGCACGCAATGCGCGCCTGATCTGGAAGGTGATCCTGCCCAACGCGCTGCCGCCGCTGATCGTGTCGGCAACGCTGGCGGTCGGCGCCGCGATCCTGTTCGAGGCCGGCTTGTCGTTCCTCGGCCTCGGCGACCCCAACCAGATGAGCTGGGGCCTGATGATCGGCTCGAGCCGGCAGTACATCCTGACCAGCTGGTGGGCGGTGGCGTTCCCCGGCGCCGCGATCTTCGTCACCGTGCTGGCGGTCAGCCTGATCGGCGACGGCCTGAACGACGCGCTCAATCCGAAGCTGAGGGAGCGCTGATGGGCCAGGACGCTGCACTGCTCGAAGTCACCGACCTGCGCGTGGAGTTCCGCACCCGGCGCGGCTCGGCGATGGTGCTCAACGGCGTGGACTTTCACATCCGCCGCGGCGAGACGCTGTGCGTGGTGGGCGAATCCGGCTGCGGCAAGAGCATGACCGCACTGGCGCTGCTGCGCCTGATCCCGTCGCCGCCGGGGCAGATCAAGGCCGGCGCCGTGCGCTTCCAGGGCGAGGACCTCGCACAGGCCACCGAAGCGCGCATGCGCGAGGTGCGCGGCGACCGCATCTCGATGATCTTCCAGGAGCCGATGACGTCGCTGAACCCGGTGTTCACGGTCGGCGACCAGATCGGCGAATCGCTGCGCCTGCACGCCGGCCTCGACGCCAAGGCCGCGCGCGAGCGCTCGATCGAGATGCTGCGCTCGGTCGGCATCCCGGCGCCGGAGCGGCGCGTCGACGAGTATCCCCACCAGCTGTCGGGCGGCATGCGCCAGCGCGTGATGATCGCGATGGCGCTCGCGTGCCGGCCCGACATCCTGATCGCCGACGAGCCGACCACCGCGCTCGACGTCACGGTGCAGGCCGAGGTGCTGGACCTGCTGGCCGCCCTGGTGGCCGACAGCGGCATGGCGCTGCTGCTGATCAGCCACGACCTCGGCCTGATGGCCGACCGCGTGCAGCGGCTGCTGGTCATGTACGCCGGCCAGGCGATCGAGGACGGGCCCTGCGCCGAGGTGCTGGCGCGCCCGGCCCACCCCTACACGCAGGCGCTGCTGGCGGCACGGCCGCGGCTGGAGCTGGCGCGCGGCACGCGGCTGGCCACCATCCCCGGGCGGGTGCCGGAGCTGCATGCGCTGCCGCCCGGCTGTGCCTTTGCCGACCGCTGCCCGCGCGTCGTCGACCGCTGCCGCGTCGTCGACCCGCCGCCGGTCGAGGTCGGCGCCGGTCACACGGCCTGCTGCCTGCGTCTGCACGAGGTCACCGCATGACGGCGCCGCTGCTGGAGGCGCGCGCGCTGCGCAAGGTCTACCGCCTGCCGCGCGCGCAGCTGCTGCAGGCGGCGCCGGAACTGGTCGCGCTCGAGGGCCTGGACTTCATCTTGCCGGCC
>JABTUY010000011.1 GCA_015075165.1 Ideonella sp.
GTCCGGCAGGATCGTCGAGCGGCGCGACCAGGTCTTGATCGGCTTCTTGTCCTTGATGGCCGAGGCCTTCTCGACCTTGCCCATCAGGTGGTGGTCCACGAACGGACCCTTCTTCAGTGAACGTGCCATATCAGTTGCTCCGGCGCGTTTCGCATGAGGCGACACGCACGAACCGTTCGAACCAGGCGGCCACCACGGATCCGGCTTCGCTGGGCCGTGGGTGGCGCCCCCTCGAGGGGGAGGCGCCGAAGGCGCATCGGGGGTGGGTCATATCACTTCTTGCGACGCGAGACGATCATCGTCTGCGTGCGCTTGTTCTTGCGCGTGCGGTAGCCCTTGGTCAGCGTGTTCCACGGCGACACCTGGGGTTGCGCCTCGCCGGTGCGGCCTTCGCCGCCACCGTGCGGGTGATCGACCGGGTTCATCGCCACGCCGCGCACCGTGGGTCGGATGCCCTGCCAGCGGATCGCACCGGCCTTGCCGTACTGGCGCAGGTTGTGCTCCTCGTTGCTGACCTCGCCGATCGTGGCGCGGCAGTCGATGTGGATCCTGCGCACTTCGCCGGAGCGCATGCGCACCTGGGCGTAGGTGCCTTCGCGCGCCATCAGCGTCACCGAGGCACCGGCCGAGCGCGCGATCTGCGCGCCCTTGCCGGGCAGCATCTCGACACAGTGGATCGTCGAGCCGACCGGGATGTTGCGGATCGGCAGCGTGTTGCCGGCCTTGATCGGCGCCTCGGCGCCCGACAGCAGCGACGAGCCCACCTCGAGCCCACGCGGCGCGATGATGTAGCGACGCTCGCCATCGGCGTAGCACAGCAGCGCGATGTGGGCGGTGCGGTTCGGGTCGTACTCGATGCGCTCGACCTTCGCCGCGATGCCATCCTTGTTGCGCTTGAAGTCGACCACGCGGTAGTGGTGCTTGTGCCCACCACCCTTGTGGCGCATCGTGATGTGGCCGTTGTGGTTGCGGCCCGCGTTCTGCTTCTGCGGCTCGAGCAGCGACGCCTCGGGTGCGCCCTTGTGCAGGTGCTTGTGCACCACCTTCACCACGGCGCGGCGGCCGGGCGACGTGGGTTTGACTTTGACGACGGCCATTTATGCGGCCTCCCCGGAGAAGTTGAGCTGCTGGCCTTCCTTCAGCGACACATACGCCTTCTTGATGTGGTCGCGACGGCCCACCGAACGTCCGAAGCGCTTGGTCTTGCCCTTCATGTTGACGATCTGCACCGCGGCCACCTCGACCTTCTGCGCGGCGAACATCAGTTCGACCGCGGCCTTGATCTCGGGTTTGGTGGCGTTGCGCAGCACCTTGAACAGCACCTGGTTGTGCTTCTCGCCGACGCGGGTGGCCTTCTCGGAGACGATCGGCCCGACGAGCACCTGCGCCAGGCGGCTCTCGTCGTGCTTCTTGGCCGTCGCCTGTGCGGTCGGACTCATTGGGTAACCTCCGTGCTTCGCACTGCGGCGCGAGCCCGCTTCGGAGCGGCCGTGCGCGGGCTCATGCGTACATCTCCTTCAACTGCTCGATCGCGCCCTTGGTCACCAGCACCTTCTTGTAGAACACCAGCGACAGCGGATCGGCGTAGCGCGGCTCGACGACCAGCACATTGGCCAGGTTGCGCGAGGCGAGCGCCAGGTTCTCGTCGACGGTGTCGGCGATCACCAGCACCGATTCGAGCCCCATGGCCTTGAACTTGGCCGCCAGCAGCTTGGTCTTCGGCGCGTCGACCTTGATCGAATCGACCACCGCCAGCCGGCCGTCGCGCGCCAGTTGCGACAGGATCGACGCCATGCCGGCGCGGTACATCTTCTTGTTCAGCTTGTGGCTGAAGTTCTCGTCGGGGCTGTTCGGGAACGTGCGACCGCCGCCGCGCCACAGCGGCGAGCTGGTCATGCCGGCGCGGGCGCGGCCGGTGCCCTTCTGGCGCCAAGGCTTCTTGGTGCTGTGCTTGACCGTCTCGCGGTTCTTCTGCGCGCGCGTGCCCTGACGGGCGTTGGCCTGGAAGGCCACCACCACCTGGTGCACCAGCGCCTCGTTGTAGTCGCGCGCGAACACGGTGTCCGGCGCGTCGACCTTCGACGTGGCCTGGCCCTGTTCGTTCAGGAGCTCGAGCTGCATCACTTGGCTCCCTTCTTGGCCCGCTGGCGCACCGCCGGGTGCACGGTGACGAAGCCCGACTTCGAGCCCGGCACCGCACCCTTGACCAGCAGCAGCGAGCGCGCCTCGTCGACGCGCACGATGTCGAGGTTCTGCGTCGTCACCGTCTCGTCGCCCATGTGGCCCGACATGCGCTTGCCCGGGAACACGCGGCCCGGGTCCTGCGCCATCGAGATCGAGCCCGGCACGTTGTGCGAACGGCTGTTGCCGTGCGATGCGCGCTGCGAGCTGAAGTTGTGGCGCTTGATCGTGCCGGTGAAGCCCTTGCCGATCGAGGTGCCCTGCACGTCGACCTTCTGACCGGCGGCGAACAGCGTCACCGGCACCGCCGAGCCCGGCTGGTACTGCCCGACCACCTCGGCCGAGACGCGGAACTCGCGCAGCAGTTCGCCCGCCTCGACGGAGGCCTTGGCCAGGTGGCCGGCTTCGGGCTTGCTGACGCGCGACGCCTTGCGCGACCCGAAGGTCAGCTGCAGCGCGTTGTAGCCGTCGGTGGCCTCGGTCTTGACCTGGGTGACGCGGTTGTTGGACACGTCCAGCACGGTCACGGGAACGGCGTCGCCGTCGTCCGTGAACACACGCATCATGCCCACCTTGCGGCCCAGCAAGCCGAGACGATGGCCGTGTTCGGCAGTCGTCATGGTTCTTCTCCAGCGCAGGATGCCCGGCGCCTTTGTTTCACATGCCCGGCATCGATTGGCCGGGCTGGTTGATTGCCGCCGGGCACTCTATCGAGCCCCCTTCGGCGAGCCGGTGAGTATAGCCGATGCGGCCTCGAAAGCCGCACCGGCCGCCGGCAGGTTCGCCTACTGCAGCTTGATCTCGACGTCGACGCCGGCCGGCAGGTCGAGCTTCATCAGCGCGTCGACGGTCTTGTCGGTCGGGTCGACGATGTCCATCAGCCGCTGGTGCGTGCGGATCTCGAACTGGTCGCGGCTGGTCTTGTTGACGTGCGGCGAGCGCAGGATGTCGAAGCGCTGCTGCCGCGTCGGCAACGGCACCGGGCCCTTGACGACCGCGCCGGTGCGCTTGGCGGTGTCGACGATCTCGAGCGCCGACTGATCGATCAGCTTGTAGTCGAATGCCTTCAAGCGGATCCGGATTTTCTGTTTGGTCATCTCTATTCCTAAAGAGCAAGGTCGCGGCCCCTAGGGCCGCAACGCACAGTTCGTGAGGGCCCCACCCATGCCGCCGGGCCGCCCCAAGGCATGGGTGAACCCTCTCGGGGGATGGTCAGCCGGCGGACACGAAGGTGCCCGCGCTGACCGGGGGCTCAAGTCACTCGATGATCTTGGCGACGACGCCGGAGCCGACGGTGCGGCCGCCCTCGCGGATGGCGAAGCGCAGGCCCTCTTCCATCGCGATCGGGGCGATCAGCTTGACCGTGATGCTGACGTTGTCGCCCGGCATCACCATCTCCTTGTCCTTGGGCAGCTCGATCGCCCCGGTGACGTCGGTGGTGCGGAAGTAAAACTGCGGCCGGTAGTTGTTGAAGAACGGCGTGTGCCGCCCGCCTTCTTCCTTGCTCAGCACGTAGATCTCGGCCGTGAAGTGCGTGTGCGGCTTGATGCTGCCGGGCTTGCACAGCACCTGGCCGCGCTCGACCTCCTCGCGCTTGGTGCCGCGCAGCAAGATGCCGACGTTGTCGCCGGCCTGGCCCTGGTCGAGCAGCTTCCTGAACATCTCGACGCCGGTGCAGGTGGTCTTTTGCGTGGCGCGGATGCCGACGATCTCGATTTCGTCGCCCACTTTGATGATGCCGCGCTCGACGCGCCCGGTGACCACCGTGCCGCGCCCGCTGATGCTGAAGACGTCTTCGACCGGCATCAGGAAGGCGCCGTCGATGGCGCGCTCGGGCTGCGGGATGTACGCATCGAGCGCGTCGGCGAGCTTCATGATGGCTTGTTCGCCCAGTTCGCCCTTGTCGCCTTCGAGTGCGAGCTTGGCCGAGCCTTTGACGATGGGGGTGTCGTCGCCGGGGAAGTCGTACTTGCTGAGCAGTTCGCGCACTTCCATCTCCACCAGCTCGAGCAGCTCGGCGTCGTCGACCATGTCGCACTTGTTCATGAAGACGATGATGTACTTCACGCCCACTTGGCGCGCCAGCAGGATGTGCTCGCGCGTCTGCGGCATGGGGCCGTCGGCGGCGCTGACGACGAGGATGGCGCCGTCCATCTGCGCGGCGCCGGTGATCATGTTCTTGACGTAGTCGGCGTGGCCGGGGCAGTCGACGTGGGCGTAGTGCCGCTTGGTGGTTTCGTATTCGACGTGCGCGGTGTTGATGGTGATGCCGCGCGCTTTCTCTTCCGGCGCGGCGTCGATCTGGTCGTACGCCTTGGCCTCACCACCGAACTTGGCCGCCAGGATGGTGGTCATCGCCGCCGTCAGCGTGGTCTTGCCGTGGTCCACGTGCCCGATCGTGCCCACGTTCACGTGCGGCTTCTTGCGTTCGAATTTGCCTTTTGCCATTGATCGATCTCCATCTCAAAAGAACGTCTGCCAGCTGCTTCGTTTAAGGTCTTCGCGCATCGCGCCGCCGCTGACCGCGACGCCCCTGGGCCGAAGACCATCGGCGGACCACCCCGGCAGTGGCTTGCCCTTGCGGGCACCCCCTTGCCGTGGTGTCTTACTTCGTTCGTGCGTTGATGATCGCCTCGGCGACGTTCTTCGGCGCCTCGGTGTAGTGCTTGAACTCCATCGTGTAGGTGGCACGCCCCTGCGACATCGAACGCAGCGTGGTCGAATAGCCGAACATCTCCGACAGCGGCACCTCGGCCTTGATGACCTTGCCGCCGCCGGGCATGTCGTCCATGCCCTGCACCATGCCGCGCCGCGAGCTCAGGTCACCCATCACCGAGCCGGCGTAGTCCTCCGGCGTCTCCACTTCCACCGCCATCATCGGCTCCAGGATCACCGGCTGCGCCTTGCGGCAGCCGTCCTTGAAGCCGATCGAGGCGGCCATCTTGAACGCGTTCTCGTTGGAGTCGACCTCGTGGTACGAGCCGAAGGTCAGCGTGACCTTGACATCGACCACCGGGTAGCCCGCCAGCACGCCGTTGGGCAGCGTATCGACGACGCCCTTCTCGACCGCCGGGATGAACTCGCGCGGCACCACGCCGCCCTTGATCGCGTCGACGAACTCGAAGCCCTTGCCCGGCTCCTGCGGCTCGATCTTCAGCACCACGTGTCCGTACTGGCCCTTGCCGCCGGACTGGCGCACGAACTTGCCTTCGATGTCCGACACCGCCTTGCGGATCGTCTCGCGGTACGCCACCTGCGGCTTGCCGACATTGGCCTCCACGCCGAACTCGCGCTTCATGCGGTCGACGATGATCTCCAGGTGCAACTCGCCCATGCCGGAGATGATGGTCTGGCCGCTCTCTTCGTCGGTGCGCAACCGGAACGACGGATCCTCCTGCGCCAGACGGCCCAGCGCGATACCCATCTTCTCCTGGTCGGCCTTGGTCTTGGGCTCCACCGCCTGGTGGATCACCGGCTCGGGGAACACCATCTTCTCCAGCGTGATGATCGAATCGGGGTCGCACAGCGTCTCGCCGGTGGTCACGTCTTTCAGGCCCACGCAGGCGGCGATGTCGCCGGCCAGGATCTCCTTGATCTCCTCGCGCTGGTTGGCGTGCATCTGCAGAATGCGGCCGATACGCTCCTTCTTGCCGCGGATCGGGTTGTAGACCGAGTCGCCGCTCTTCAGCACGCCGGAATACACGCGCACGAACGTCAGCTGGCCGACATAGGGGTCGGTCATCAGCTTGAACGCGAGTGCGGCGAACTTCTCCTTGTCGTCGGCCTTGCGCGAGACCTCCTGGTCGTCCTCATCGGTGCCCGGCACCGGCGGGATGTCGATCGGCGACGGCATGAACTCGATCACCGCGTCGAGCATGCGCTGCACGCCCTTGTTCTTGAACGCGGTGCCGCACAGCATCGGCTGGATCTCGCAGGCGATCGTGCGCAGGCGCAGGCCCTGCTTGATCTCGTCCTCGGTCAGGTCGCCCGACTCGAGGTACTTGTTCATCAGCGGTTCGTTGGCCTCGGCGGCGGCCTCGATCATCTGGTCGCGCCACTTCTTGGCGTCGGCTTCGAGCTCGGCCGGGATCGGCACGTACTCGAACTTCATGCCCTGCGTGGCTTCGTCCCACACGATGGCCTTCATCTTCAGCAGGTCGACCACGCCCTTGAAGTGCTCCTCGGCGCCGATCGGGATCACGATCGGCACCGGGTTGGCCTTCAGGCGCGCCTTCATCTGCTCGTGCACCTTGAAGAAGTTGGCGCCGGTGCGGTCCATCTTGTTGACGAACGCCAGCCGCGGCACCTTGTACTTGTTGGCCTGGCGCCAGACGGTCTCGCTCTGCGGCTGCACGCCGCCGACCGCGCAATAGACCATGCACGCGCCGTCGAGCACGCGCATGCTGCGCTCGACCTCGATCGTGAAGTCGACGTGGCCCGGCGTGTCGATGATGTTGATGCGATGCTCGGGGAACGACAGGTCCATCCCCTTCCAGAAGCAGGTGGTGGCCGCCGACGTGATCGTGATGCCGCGCTCCTGCTCCTGCTCCATCCAGTCCATCGTCGCGGCGCCGTCATGCACCTCACCGATCTTGTGGTTGACCCCGGTGTAGAACAGGATGCGCTCGGTGGTGGTGGTCTTGCCGGCATCGATGTGCGCGGAAATGCCGATGTTCCGGTAGCGCTCGATGGGGGTCTTGCGGGACATGATTCACTCCAGATACAGGGCCGCCCCAGGGTCGGTGACAACCCGGGCGAGCGGCCGGTGCGGGTCGGAAGGCCGTCGGGCTCAGAAGCGGAAGTGCGAGAACGCCTTGTTGGCCTCGGCCATGCGGTGCACCTCGTCGCGCTTCTTCATCGCGCCGCCGCGGCCTTCGCTGGCCTCCAGCAGTTCGTTGGCCAGGCGCGCGGCCATCGACTTCTCGCCGCGCTTGCGCGCCGACTCCTTCAGCCAGCGCATCGCCAGCGCGACGCGGCGGATCGGCCGCACCTCCACGGGCACCTGGTAGTTCGCACCACCGACGCGGCGCGACTTCACCTCGACCATCGGCTTCACGTTGTTCAGCGCGGTCAGGAAGATCTCCATCGGGTCCTTGCCCGCCTTCTTCTCGACCTGCTCGAGCGCGCCGTAGATGATCGATTCGGCCACCGCCTTCTTGCCGGATTCCATGATGACGTTCATGAACTTCGAGAGATCGACCGAGCCGAACTTCGGGTCGGGCAGGATCTCGCGCTTGGGTACTTCGCGACGACGTGGCATGGGAGTCTTCCTTCTGTCGGTTTCAGTTGGCGCGCGCCGTGGGGCCCGCACCTCGAAGGGTCATCGAGACCCTTCACTTACTCGCCGGCGCCTCGGCCGGCTTGCACGCAGCCGGCCCAACCGGACCGACACGCGTGTACGGGGCGCGCTACGCCTTCTTCGGCCGCTTGGCGCCGTACTTCGAACGCGACTGCTTGCGATCTTTGACGCCCTGCAGATCGAGCGAGCCGCGCACGATGTGGTAGCGCACGCCCGGCAGATCCTTGACGCGGCCACCGCGCACCAGCACCACCGAGTGCTCCTGCAGGTTGTGGCCTTCGCCGCCGATGTACGAAATGATCTCGAAGCCGTTGGTCAGACGCACCTTGGCCACCTTGCGCAGCGCCGAGTTCGGCTTCTTCGGCGTGGTGGTGTACACGCGCGTGCACACGCCGCGGCGCTGCGGCGAGTTCTGCATGGCGGGCGACTTGCTCTTGGTCGCTTCGACCTTGCGGCCGAGGCGCACGAGCTGGTTGATGGTGGGCATGTCTGGACGCTTCCGGTGGAGGTTGGCTCTCAGGTCTTCGGCTCGAATGCCCCAAGCGCCCCGGTGGCGTCGGCTGCCGCTGGCGCGCGCCTCGATCGTGGCGCCTGCACGGGCGGGTCCGCTCGACAAAGAGCGCGGCAGAATCTGCCGAAAAGCCGCGGATTATATGCTGCCTACCGAAACCGTCACAAGCCGCGGCGCGACAACCCTCGATGCGCCGGCGGCGCCACTGGCCTCGACGGCAGCGGCGGAGCCGACCCGGCTGATCGTCGACACCAACACCGTGCTCGACTGGCTGGTGTTCGCCGACGCCGCCGGCTGCGCGGTCGGTGACGCCATCGCCGGCGGCAGCTTGCGCTGGCTCGCTACGCCGCGCATGCTCGCTGAGCTGCGCAGCGTACTGGCCAGTCCGCTGCCTGAGCGCTGGGAGTCGGCGCGCGAGCTTGCGCTAACTATCGATGTAATGCAGTGGGTCAAGCTGTGCGCCGAACCCAAGCCCGAGCGGCGCCTGGTCTGCCGCGACCCCGCCGACCAAATGTTCATCGAACTCGCTTGCGAGCACAGCCCGTCCCGGCTGTTGACGCGCGACCGCGCGTTGCTGGCGCTGCGGCGCCGCGCCGCGGCGCTGGGCGTGCAGATCGAAACCGCCAGCGTGTGGCTCGCCCGGCGTCAGACGCCGAGGTAGCGTTGCAGCAGCTCGGGTTGCGCCTTCAGCTCGCTGGCCGGGCCCTCGTGTGCAATGTGGCCGTTGTTGATGATGTAGACACGGTGCGCCAGCGCAAGCGTGGCGGCGAGGTTCTGCTCGACCAGCACGATCGTCTGGCCGGCCGCAGCGAGCCGGCGGCAGACCTCGACCAAGTCGTGCACGATCACCGGCGCGAGGCCTTCGAACGGCTCGTCGAGCAGCACGATCTTGGGGTCGCGCACCAGCGCGCGGGCGATCGCCAGCATCTGCTGCTCGCCGCCGGACAGATCGGTGCCGCGGCTGGTGCGACGCTCCTGCAGCCGCGGGAACATCTCGTAGATGCGCGCCAGCGGCCAGCGGGCGGTGGCGGTCAGGCCGGCGAGGATCAGGTTCTCCTCGACGTTGAGGCTGCCGAAGATGCGCCGCTCCTCGTGCACCAGTTGCATGCCGGCGCGCGCGATCGCATGGCTCTTCTGGCCGGCGACCTCGGCGAGCGCCGCGGCTGATGGCGATGTCCCACGCGTAGTTGGAACTTGAAGGCGGCGGTTTCCGCCGGTGAGTTCGTGAGAATCGAGCTTGCCGACCTGAAACCCAGACCCAAAGGGGAAACCGCCATGGGAAATCGTAAGGCAAGGAAGACCGCCTTGAAGGTGGTGCGGCGCGACGATCGTGCCGCGATCGGGCAGTGGCTGGCCGGCAACGGCCAGGCGTTGCTGCCGATGCTGGAGTTGCTGGAGAACGCGCAGGCCAGCATCGACGAGCTGATGAACGAGGCCGCGCGCGGGCTCATCGAGCAATTGCTGGTGCTGTCGGCGCAGGAACTCGCCGGGGCCAAGTTGCGCGGCCGTGCCGACGGCGACGTGGTGTGGCACGGTACGCAGCGCGGGCAGGTGACGCTGGCCGAGAGGAAGTTGCAGGTTACGCACCCGCGGCTGCGCAGCAAGGCGACGTCCAAGGAGGTGGCCGTGCCCGCGTACGAACGGCTGACGGGCGACGCGCGCATTGGCTGCGCGGGTGCGCGACATCCTCGTCACGGGCGTGTCCACGCGCAAGTACGAGAAGGTGCTGCCCGAGGTGGCGGGCACCGTGGGCGTGTCCAAGAGCTCGGTGTCGCGCCGCATGGTCGAAGCCAGCGCCGAGCAGCTGCGCGCGCTCAACGAGCGCAGCTTGAAGGACTTGAAGCTGCTGGCGATCTACCTCGACGGCATCGTCGTGGATGCGCATCACGTGGTGGGCGCCATCGGTGTGGACTGGGCAGCCTGGTCGAGCGCGGGCTGGATCCGCAGCTGGTGTACCTGTTCGTCATCGACGGATCCAAGGCGCTGCGCTCGGCCATCGACGAGATCTTCGGTGAGCGAGCCCACGTCCAGCGCTGCCGAACGCATTACGCCGACCTCCGGGTTATGCCGACATGGCACTGCCGGCCGGGGGTGAGCGCGCTCGCGAGGTCGGCATAGTCAGAGGGCCTGTAGGAACCTCAGCAGCGCGTCGGGTGGGCGATAGCGGCGCGGTGTCGCGTCCGGCATCTGGGTCCGCGCGAGAGCGGCTTCCTTGATTCCCAGGTGTGCGTGCAGGTAGATCGCGGTCGTTTCGACACGCTCGTGGCCGAGCCACAGCGCGATCACCGTGGGATGGACTCCTGCTTCGAGAAGGCGCATCGCAGCGGTATGTCGAAGCACGTGGGTGGTGACCCGCTTGCCGACGAGCGTCGGGCAGTGGACCGCAGCGCTGGCTACGTGCACAGCGATGCGGTGCTCGATCGCATCGCGACTGAGCGGTGTGCCGCTACGCGTCGGGAACACCGGCGCCGTCACGCCCGGATCGTGCTCGGCGAGCCAAGCGCGCAGGACCTTCACGGTCGGCACGGTCAAGGGCGTGACGCGATCCTTGCGGCCCTTGCCATGACAGGCGACGTGGGCGCCGGTGCCGAGATAGACGTCGCTGCCCCGTAGGCCTATCACTTCCGAGATCCGCAATCCGGTTTGCACGGTCAGCAGCAGCAGCGCGTGATCTCGCCGACCGGCCCACGTCGAGCGATCGGGTGCCGCGAGCAACGCGTCGACCTCGGCCTCGGTGAGGAACGCGACGAGCGCGCGCTCGAAGCGCTTGGGCATGATGGCCAGCACCCGCGCGATCGTGGCCGCGTGCTCGGGATGGCGCGCCGCGGCGTAGCGGAATAGCGAGTGGATGGCCGCGAGCCGCGCGTTGCGAGTGCGCACGCTGTTGCCTCGGTCGTGCTCCAGGTGATCCAAGAACGCGCTGATCAACGGCACCCCGAGATCGTCGAGATCCAGAGCCGAGGGCGTTGTGCCGACGCGCTTGGCGGCGAAGCCGAGCAGCAGCCGCCAGGCGTCCCGATAGGCGGCGATAGTCTGTGCGCTGGCGTGTCGTTCGCGCACGAGCCGGTCGGTGAAGAACGCCTGCACGACAGGTGCGAGCGCGCTCATGGTTTGGCTCCCCGACGGTGTTCCAGACGCTCGGCCGCCAGCGCGAGCAGCTCGGGAGCCGCCGACAAATACCAGTAGCTCGCGGCCGGGTCGACGTGGCCCAGGTACGTCGGCAGTAGCGTGAGGCATTGGGTCTCAGCCCCGTTGCGGCACGCATCCAGCAGGCTGCTCACCGCGAAGGCGTGCCGAAGATCGTGGATCCGCGGGCGGCACCGGCCCGTGCGCGCCTCGAGGCCGGCCTGGCGGACCAAGCGCTTGAAGGTCCAGTGAACGTTGCAATAAAGGAGCCGAGCGCCGGCGGTCGAGATGAACAGCGCCGCCGTGGTTCTCGCGGCGCACTCGTGGTCCGCGCAGGCGAGGTAGCGATGCAAGGCCGCCACCGTGCTCGGGTGCAAGGGAACCTCGCGCGTCTTGCCGAACTTCGCGCGACGGATTAGCAGCAACCCGTTGGCTGGGTCGAAGTCGCTGCGGTCCAGGCCGATGGCCTCGCCGACGCGCATCCCTGTGACGGCAAGCAGTCCGATCAGGGTTTGGTAGGTCGCCCGCCGCAGCGTCGTGCGCAGCCGGTCGGCGGCATCGACGAGCGCTGCGATGTCTCGTTCGGAGTACAGGTATGGGACCGCGCGGTGGGGCCGACACGGCAGCAACTCCCGCGGCGGCACCTCGGCGCTGGCGTCCTCGGCGTGCACGTAGGCGGCGAAGACGCGAACGGCCGACAGACGGTAGCCCCACCAGTTCTCGCCGCCGTTCTTGGGCTGGCATGCCCAGGCCAAGGCGAGCTCCGTCGTGATCGTCTGCGCACCGGCGGCGTCGAGGAAGTCGAGGAACTGGTGCAGCAGTTTCTCGGGGCGTCGCAGCTGGTAGCCCAAGGAGCGGCGCAAGCTCAGGTAGTCGACGAGGGCTTGGCGCAACGCGGTCATGTCGTGCCTCCCGGCCACGGACGAGCCAGCAAGCGCAGTCGCTCTCGGTCGACCTTGGCGTAGATGGCGGTCGTCATCAGCCGGCGGTGGCGCAGCACCTGGGCGACCGCGGGCAGCGGTACCCCCGCGCGCACCATCTCGGTGGCGACGGTGTGTCGCAGCCGATGGGCACTCACCCGCTCGAGGCCCGCGCGTGCAGCGGCGGCCGCCACGGCTTGCGTGACGCCACCCGAGGAGAGCGCACGGTGAGGTGCGCGCACGCGCACGAACACCGTGCGGCTCTGTGCGGTTGCGGGTCGGCCTCGCTGAAGGTACGCGGTCAAGGCCTGACCGACGTCCTCGGGCAAGGGAAGGCGTTCGAGGCAACTGCCCTTGCCTCTGACCAGCAGTTCGCCCGCACGCCAGTCGATGTCTTCCAGAGCCAAGCGGCGCACCTCGCCGGCGCGCAGGCCCAGACGCGCGAGCAGCATCAACATCGCGAAGTCGCGTCGGCCCGCCCCGGTGCGTCGATCGCAGCTTGCGAGCAAGCGTCGTACGTCAGGCGGCTCCAGCGATCGAGGCAGCCCGGCAAGCCGCCGGCCCGCGACTGACGGGACAACATCGCGCATCGGCGCAGGGATCAGGCCTTCGATGTGTACGTAGCCGAGCAGCGAGCGCAGTGCCGTCGCCAAGAGCTTCGCCGACCCGATGGCGCGGTTCTGACGCGCGATGAGCACGAAGCCGGTGACGTCGGCAGGCCGCAAGCTCGCCCAGTCGAGTTCGTCCTCGACGACCCGGCTCGCCACGAACGCGCGCACCAGGTCGACGTATCCCCGAACCGAGGTCGCGGTCAGCCCGCGTGTGCCGAGCAGGTAGTCGCGATAGCGGGCCAGCAGCGCTTCCGTCGCGTTCGGCGTGGGCGTCGGCTCCAACACCGTCACCCCCACGCAACGCAGGTAGCCGATCAGCGGCGCCAGCGCCTTCGGCGAGAGCCCCAACACGTAGCCCTGCGAACGTCGTGCGACCAGGAACTCGTCCAGCACCGCCGTGGTGAGGTCGGTCGCGCCGAGGCGTTTGGAGTCCAGCCATCGGCTCAGATGAGCGAGCAGCCGAACTTGGTCCACCGCGGCCTTGGGCCGGTATCCCTGCCGCAACAACTCTGCAGCGAAGCCCTGCGCGAACGACTCGAGCGGTCCGGTCACCCGGACCCGGGATGGATGCGCCATGACACCTCCTTCTCAACGTGTGGAGAAGGAAGGGTCCCTCAGCTGTCGTCGCTTATGCCGACCTCGCGAGCGCGTTCGCCCCCGGCCGGCAGTGCCATGTCGGCATAACCCGGAGGTCGGCGTAATGCTCCTTCTGCCGACGTCGGCAGAACACGCACAAGCTCAGAAACGTGCTCGAACGGCTGCCCAAGGAGCAGCGCGCGCAGACCAAGGCGGTGATGAACGCGGCGTTCAAGCTCGAGGCCAAGGCCGGCATGGACAAGTTGCGCCAGCAGGCGAAGTGGCTGCAGGCCGACCACGCCGACGCGGCGGCCTCGCTACTCGAAGGCATCGAGGAGATGTACACCGTCAACCGGCTGGGGCTGCCGCCCACGCTCATGCGTTGCTTGACGACGACCAACATCATCGAGAACCCCAACGGCATCGTGCGCAATACCACGCACCGCGTGAAGCGCTGGCGCGATCAAGACATGGCACTTCGCTGGACGGCTGCCGGCTTCCTCGAGGCCGAGAAGACCTTCCGCAAGGTGCTCGGCTTTCAAGGAGCTGTGGATCCTGCGCGCTGCGCTCGGTCGAGATCGTGTCGATGCTTCACAGACACCGAGGAAGGCCGCGTAAGATGGCTCACGCCGCCGCCGAGAGTTCCAACGATCGGCGGGACATCGCCCGGCTGATTCCGGGCAGGCACAAGGTGCCACCGCGTGTGGCAGCAGTCTTTGTGGAACTCTGAAGAACCGTGAAACCGCCTGATCTGAGGCACCTGGGCAGCCCGAGGCTGCGCGCCTTCAGCCACCGCCAAATCCAGGTGATCAGCCCGGATGCCGGCGGCGCGCGTCACACGATGCGAAAGCGCCGGCCGGTCCAGCTCGCCGCGACGACCAGCGCGGTCGAGATCGCGATCATCACGATGCCCAGCGCCGACAGCCGGCCCCACAGGCCGTCGTCGGCGAAGCGCAGGATCTGTACCGCCAGCACCTCGGTGCCAGGGCGCGACAGCACGACCGACAGCGTCAGCTCGCGCAGGAACATCGACGCCATCAGGATCCAGCCCGACACGATGCCCGGCACGAGCAGCGGCACGATGATGCGCCGCATCGTCGTCAGCGGCCGCGCGCCGCACACCGCCGACGACTCCTCCAGGTGCGCATGGATCTGCACGAAGGCGCTCGACAACGGCCGGATGCCGTAGGGCAGGTAGGTCGCGACGTAGCCGAGCAGCAGGGCCCAGATCGTCGCGTACAGCGGCGTCTGCACGAAGAACCACATGAAGCCGACGCCGACCACGATGCCGGGGAACGAGAACGACAGGTAGCTCAGCGACTCGAGCAGACCGGCGGCGCGGGTCTTGACCTTGACGATCACGTAGGCCACGAAGATCGACAGCAGCACGCCGAGCGTGGCGCCGGCAAGCGCGAGAAACACGCTGTTCTTCAGCGCCAGGATCGAGATCGAGTCGGTCAGCACGGCGTGCCAGTGGCGCAGGTCCATCGCCGCGAAGGCGCGCGCACCGGGCAACATCGAATACGGCACGAACGACGTATAGGCGAGCACCGCCAGCGGCAGCACGACGAGCACGAACGACAGCACGCCCACCAGTGCAAACAGCGGCATGCGCGCGCGGCCGAGCGCGACGGTGCTGGGGCGAAAGCCGCGGCCGGCGATCGTCACGAACTTCTCGCTCTCGGCGGTGAGCGCGCGGTAGACGACGATCAGCGTGACCGACGCGGCGAGCACGCTCATGCCCAGCGCCGCCGCACGACCGTAGTCGGTGGCGAAGCCGGTGGCGATCATGCCGTACAGGTGCGTGGCCAGCACCTGCACGCGCCCGGGCATGCCGAGCACCGACGGCACGGCGAACGACGCCAGGCTGCGCACGAGGCCGAGCGTGAACGCCGCCAGGATCGCCGGGCGCAACACCGGCAGCGTGATGCGCGCCAGCGTGCGCCAGGCGCCCGCGCCGGCCACGCGCGACGACTCTTCGAGCGCGACGTCGAACGACGCCATCGCGGGTGCCACGATCAGGTAGGCGATCGGCAGGTCGAGCAGGCCCTCGACGAGGATCATGCCGCCGAGCGTGTAGATGTCGAACACCGCGCTCTCGAGGCCGAACGCCCGCGTCAGCGCGACGTTGATCAGGCCGTTCGATGGGTTCAGCAACAACGCCCAGCTGACCGCGAACAGCAGGTGCGGGATCATCATCGGCACGATCGAGATCAGCCGGAACAGCGCCTTCAGCGGGATGTCGGTGCGCGTGTTCAGGTAGGCGAGAAAGACCGCCAGCGTGGTGGACAGCAGCGACGAGCCGAGCACGAACAGCGTCGTGTTCCACATTACGTCGGCAAACGCCGGGTCACCGTAGACGGCGACGTACTTGTCGACGGTGAAATCACCGAACGCCGTCAGCCCTTCGGAGAAGCTGCCCAGCACGAGCATCGCGACCGGGCACACCGTCAGGGCGCCGACGATGGCGATCAGCAACCAGGTCAGCCGGTTGCGATCGCGGTCCATGCGGGTGTCAAGCCTGGACCAGCAGGCAGTGCGCCGGGTCGAGATGGAAGTGCACGGCGTCGCCTTCGGTCAGCCGCAAATCGGGGTCGACGCGCGCGAGCAGCCGTGCCTCGCCGACGCCGATCTCCGCCTCGTAGACCTCGCCGACGAAGGTGAGCGATGCCACGCGGCCACACACCCGGTTGGGCGCCGGCGGTGCAGCCCCGGCGACGACGTGGATGAACTCGGGGCGCAGGCACAGCGTGAGCTCGGCACCGGCGGCGGCGTCGCGGCGCTGGCAGGCGATGTGCCCGAGCGCGCAATCGACGACGGTGTGGCCGTCGGCGCCGGGCGGCGAGCGCACGCGTGCCGGCACCAGGTTGGCGCGGCCGATGAAGTCGGCCACGAAGCGCGTGTCGGCGTCGAAGTAGATCTTGTGCGGCGTACCGGTCTCGACGATGCGCCCGGCGCGCATCACCGTGATGGCGTCGGACAGCGCGAGTGCTTCGACGCGGTCGTGCGTCACGTAGACGGCGGTGATCTGCAGCTGGCCGAGGAAGCTGCGCAGCTCCTTGCGCGTCTCCTCGCGCAGCTTGGCGTCGAGATTGGACAGCGGCTCGTCGAATAGGATGACGCGCGGCTCGGCCACCAGCGCGCGCGCCAGCGCCACCCGCTGCTGCTGCCCGCCCGACAGCCGGGTCGCCGGGCGTTGCTTGTAGTCTTCGAGCTGCACGAAGCGCAGCGCCTTGGCCACGCGCGCGCGCACCTCGTCGCGTGGCGTGCCGCGCACCTGCAGCGGATAGGCGACGTTATCGAACACGTTCATGTGCGGCCAGATCGCATAGGTCTGGAACACCATGCCGAGGCCGCGCTGCTCGGGCGGCACGGCGATGCCGCGTGGCTTCGACCAGACGACGTCGCCGCCGATGCGGATCTCGCCGCTGTCGGGCGTTTCCAGCCCGACGATGCAGCGCAGCAGCGTCGTCTTGCCGCAGCCACTGGGGCCCAGCAAGGTGTAGATCTGGCGGTCGGCGATCGTCAGCGTGACGTCGTCGAGCGCCTGGATCGTCTTGCCTTCGGAGCGGTAGTGCTTGCTGACGCCCTCGACGCGGATCTCCATGGCGGTGTCATTTGACGTCGAAGATGCGCTTGAACTCCGCGCCCCACTTCTTGATTTCGTCGTCCGACAGCTCGCGGATCGCGATCACCTTCGCATCCTGGATGCCGTCGATCGGCGGGTACACGCCCGGGGCGAGCACGTACTCGCCGACGTCCTTGGCCAGCATCTGCATCGACTGCTTCGACAGCCAGTAGTCCACGAAGGCGCGCGCGGCCGCCGGGTGTGGCGCCTTCGACGTGACGGCGATCGCGCGCGGCGTGCCCATCATCGGCTGCGACAGCCGCGCCCAATCGAGCGGCGCCGGCGCCTTGGTCACGATGTACTTGGGCATCGAGATCGCGATCAGCTTCTCGCCGCTTTCCACCGGCGCGGGCGTCGGCCCGAACGAGGCGACGAACATCGGCCGGTTCGCCGCCAGGCCCTGCAGGAAGCTGCGCCATTCGGCCTCGGTCTTGAACACGTTCTCCTTCAGCCCGACCAGCCACGAGATCGTCGTCGGGTGGTTCGACGGGTTGGCCATCACGATCTGGTTCTTCCACTTCGGCAGCGTCAGGTCCTCGTAGCGCTTGGGCGCGTCCTCGCTCTTCACGCGCTCCTTGTTGAAGATCAGCCCCACGTACTCGATGCCGAACAGCTGGATGCGGTCGTCCTTGCGTGTCCACTCGGGGTAGCCGCCAGCCGCCGGCGAGCGGTACGGCGCGAGCACGCCCTTGTCCTTCAGCAGCTCGAGCACCGGCAGCGGCGCCTGCACCACGTCGGCCATCAGCTTGCCGGCCTCGAACTCGGTGATCGCGGTGGCGACGAACTTCGACGCCGAGATGCGCGTGTACTCGGCCTTGACGCCGGTGGCCTCACCGAACGCCTTCATGATCGGCTCGACCGCCGTGATGTTGGCGTAGAACGCAGCCTTGCCCTCGGCGCGTGCGCGCTCGAGCTGCGCCTTGTCCTGGACCTGGGCCTGCGCGGCCGCCGTGCCGGCGACCGCGGCAAGCGCGACGAGCAACTTCCTGATGGGCATCATGTCTTCCTCTTGCAGGTCTTCGCGCGGCAAGCGGCCGCGCCCGAGCATAGCGCGGTACGCGCCGCACGCGCCGCACGCGCCGCAAGCACGACCTCGCCCTCGCACAGACGAGCGCAGGCGCCGCGGGCTCGGCCGCAAGAAGGATGAAGGGCGGCCGCAGCCGCCCTCCTGGCCCCAGTCGGAGAGGTTGCCTACTCGCCGTGCGGCTCCGCGTCGGCCGCCGCAGCGGTCGCGGCATCGACATTCGCCAGCTGCGCGGCGGCCAGCTCCTCGGCCTCCTGCAGCGCGATGGCGCGGCGCTCGGACTCGTCCATCTCTTCCTTGACCTTGCGCGCCTGGTGGTACGCCATGCCGGTACCCGCGGGAATCAGGCGGCCGACGATGACGTTCTCCTTCAGGCCGCGCAGCTCGTCGCGCTTGCCCATGATCGCCGCCTCGGTCAGCACGCGGGTGGTCTCCTGGAAGGACGCCGCGGAGATGAACGAATCGGTCGACAGGCTGGCTTTGGTGATGCCCAGCAGCAGGTCGTGGTAAGTGGCCGGCAGCTTGCCGTCGGCGCGCAGGCGATCGTTGGTGTCGAACAGCTCCGAGCGCTCGACCTGCTCACCGGCGATGTAGTTGGCATCACCGGGGTTGGCCACCGCGACGCGGCGCAGCATCTGCCGCACGATCACCTCGATGTGCTTGTCGTTGATCTTCACGCCCTGCAGGCGGTAGACGTCCTGCACCTCGTCGACGATGTAGCGCGCCAGCTCCTCCACGCCCAACAGCCGCAGGATGTCCTGCGGATCGGCCGGACCGTCGACGATCAGCTCGCCCTTGTTGACCACCTGGCCTTCGTGCACCAGGATGTTCTTCTCCTTGGGCACCAGCTCTTCGTAGACCTTGCCGTCGGGGTCGGTGATCTGCAGCCGCACCTTGCCCTTGGTTTCCTTGCCGAAGCTCACCGTGCCGGTGATCTCGGCCAGCGTGCCCTTGTCCTTCGGGCTGCGCGCCTCGAACAGCTCGGCCACCCGCGGCAGGCCGCCGGTGATGTCGCGCGTCTTCTGGCCTTCGACCGGGATGCGCGCCAGCACCTCGCCGGGCGCGAGCTCCTGGCCGTCGCGGATCTGGATCAGCGCGCCGACCGGGAAGCCGATCGTCACCGAGTGGTCGGTGCCGGGGATCTTCACCTCCTGCGCCATGCTGTCGAGCAGCTTGACCTGCGGGCGCACGACCTTGGCCGCGCCGCGGCGCTTCGGGTCGATGACCACCAGCGTCGACAGGCCGGTGACCTCGTCGACCTGCTTGGCCACGGTGACGCCTTCCTCGACGTTCTCGAACTTCGCGCGGCCCGCGAACTCGGTGATGATCGGTCGCGTCAGCGGATCCCACGCGGCCAGCACCGTGCCGGCCTTGATCGATTGATCGGGCCGCACGTTCAGCACAGCGCCGTACGGCACCTTGTGGCGCTCGCGCTCGCGATGGTGGCTGTCGACGACGATCACCTCGCCGGAGCGGGCGATCACCACCAGTTCGCCCTTGGCGCTGGTGACGTAGCGCATCGTCGCGTTGAAACCGACCACGCCGTCGGACTTGGCCTCGACGTTGTTGGCCACCGCGGCACGCTGGGCTGCGCCGCCGATGTGGAAGGTGCGCATCGTCAGCTGCGTGCCGGGCTCGCCGATCGACTGCGCGGCGATCACGCCCACCGCCTCGCCGACGTTGACCAGGCCGCCGCGACCGAGGTCGCGACCGTAGCACTTGGCGCAGATGCCGAAGCGCGTTTCGCAGGTGAGCGGCGTGCGCACCTTGACCTCGTCGACGCCAGCGGTCTCGATCGCGTCGAGCGCCTCTTCGTCGAGGATCGCGCCGGCCGCGACGATCGTGGCCTGCGTCTCCGGGTGCTGCACGTCGATCGCGGCCACGCGGCCGAGGATGCGGTCACGCAGCGATTCGATCACCTCGCCGCCTTCGACCAGCGCGCGCGTGGCGAAGCCGTTGGCGGTGCCGCAGTCGTCCTGCGTCACGACCAGATCCTGCGTCACGTCGACCAGGCGGCGCGTCAGGTAGCCGGAGTTCGCGGTCTTCAACGCCGTGTCGGCCAGGCCCTTGCGGGCGCCGTGCGTCGAGTTGAAGTACTGCAGCACGTTCAGGCCTTCGCGGAAGTTGGCCGTGATCGGCGTCTCGATGATCGAGCCGTCGGGCTTGGCCATCAGGCCACGCATGCCCGCCAGCTGGCGAATCTGCGCCGCCGAGCCGCGCGCGCCGGAGTCGGCCATCATGTAGATCGAGTTGAACGACTCCTGCTCGGTGGCGCGGCCGAAGCGGTCGGTGACCTTCTCCTTCGACAGCTGGGCCATCATGACCTTGCCCACCTCGTCGCCGGTCTTGCCCCAGATGTCGACCACCTTGTTGTAGCGCTCGCCGGCGGTGACGAGGCCCGAGACGTACTGCTGCTCGATCTCCTTGACCTCCTTCTCGGCGCGCTCGATCAGGCCGGGCTTCTCCTTGGGCACCAGCATGTCGTCGATCGAGATCGAGATACCCGCGCGCGTGGCCAGCCGGAAGCCCGACTGCAGCAGCCGGTCGGCGAACACCACGGTCTCCTTCAGGCCGCAGCGGCGGAAGCTGGCGTTGATCAGGCGCGAGATCTCCTTCTTCTTCAGCGTTTTGTTCAGGTTGGCGAACGGCAGCCCCTTGGGCAGGATCTCCGACAGCAGTGCGCGGCCGACGGTGGTCTCCACCAGGGCCGTCTTCGGCACGAGCTCGTCGCCGTCGCCTTCGCCGTTGCCCTTGTCCTTGACCCACTCGGTCAGCCGCACCGACACGCGGGCGGTGATCTCCACCATGCCGTTGTCGAGCGCGCGCTGCACCTCGGCGAGGTCGCCGAACAGCATGCCTTCACCACGCCCGTTGACGCGCTCGCGCGTCGCGTAGTACAGGCCCAGCACCACGTCCTGGCTCGGCACGATCGACGGCTCGCCGTTGGCCGGGAACAGCACGTTGTTCGATGCCAGCATCAGCGCGCGCGCTTCCATCTGCGCCTCGATGCTCAACGGCACGTGCACAGCCATCTGGTCGCCGTCGAAGTCGGCGTTGAACGCCGCGCACACCAGCGGGTGCAGCTGGATCGCCTTGCCCTCGATCAGCACCGGCTCGAACGCCTGGATGCCCAGGCGGTGCAGCGTCGGTGCGCGGTTCAGCAGCACCGGGTGCTCCTTGATCACCTCTTCGAGGATGTCCCACACCACCGGCGTGCCGGACTCGACCTCCTTCTTCGCCGCCTTGATCGTGGTGGCGATGCCCATCGCCTCGAGCCGGCTGAAGATGAACGGCTTGAAGAGTTCCAGCGCCATCAGCTTGGGCAGGCCGCACTGGTGCAGCTTGAGCGTCGGGCCCACGGTGATCACCGAGCGGCCCGAGTAGTCGACGCGCTTGCCCAACAGGTTCTGGCGGAAGCGGCCGCTCTTGCCCTTGATCATGTCGGCCAACGACTTCAGCGCGCGCTTGTTGGCGCCGGTCATCGCCTTGCCGCGGCGGCCATTGTCGAGCAGCGAATCCACCGCCTCCTGCAGCATGCGCTTCTCGTTGCGCACGATGATCTCGGGCGCCTTCAGCTCGAGCAGCCGCGCCAGGCGGTTGTTGCGGTTGATGACGCGACGGTACAGGTCGTTGAGGTCGCTGGTGGCGAAGCGGCCGCCGTCCAGCGGCACCAGCGGGCGCAGGTCGGGCGGCAGCACCGGCAGCACCGACATCACCATCCAATCGGGCTTGATGCCGCTCTTCTTGAACGCCTCGAGCACCTTCAGTCGCTTGGAGTTCTTCTTGACCTTGAGCTCCGAGCCGGTCATGTCGCCGCGCAGCTTCTCGATCTCGACGTCGAGGTCGATGTCGCCTAGCAGCTTCTGCACGCCCTCGGCGCCCATCAGCGCGACGAACTCGTCACCGTACTCGGTGCGCTTGGCGTCGTAGTCCTCCTCGGTCATGATGCCGAACTTCTTCAGCGGCGTCATGCCCGGGTCGACCACCACATAGGCCTCGAAGTACAGCACGCGCTCGATGTCGCGCAGCGTCATGTCGAGCACCAGACCCAGCCGCGACGGCAGGCTCTTCAGGAACCAGATGTGCGCACACGGCGCCGCCAGGTCGATGTGGCCCATGCGCTCGCGCCGCACCTTGGTCTGCGTGACCTCGACGCCGCACTTCTCGCAGATGACGCCGCGGTGCTTCAGCCGCTTGTACTTGCCGCACAGGCACTCGTAGTCCTTGATCGGCCCGAAGATCTTGGCGCAAAACAGGCCGTCGCGCTCGGGCTTGAAGGTGCGGTAGTTGATCGTCTCGGGCTTCTTCACCTCGCCGAACGACCACGAGCGGATCTTCTCCGGCGAGGCGATGCCGATCTTGATCGCATCGAAGTGCTCGTGAAAAGGGAGAATCCCTGCATTTGAAAAGGTCGAGATGGAGTGAAGTCCCTTCATCCTTTTCTCCTGTTCCGTCAGTTGCGCTCGAGCTCGATGTCGATCCCGAGCGAGCGGATTTCCTTGACCAGCACGTTGAACGACTCGGGCATGCCGGCGTCGATGGCGTGCTCGCCCTTGACGATGTTCTCGTAGACCTTGGTGCGGCCGTTCACGTCGTCGGACTTCACGGTCAGCATCTCCTGCAGCACGTAGCTCGCGCCGTAGGCCTCGAGCGCCCAGACTTCCATCTCGCCGAAGCGCTGGCCGCCGAACTGCGCCTTGCCGCCCAGCGGCTGCTGGGTGACGAGCGAGTACGGGCCGGTGGAGCGCGCATGCATCTTGTCGTCCACCAGGTGGTGCAGCTTCAGCACGTGCATGTAGCCGACGGTGACCGGGCGCTCGAACGCCTCGCCGGTGCGCCCGTCGTGCAGCGTGGCCTGCGTGCGCGTGGCGTTCAGACCCTTGCGCTGCGCCACGTCTTCGGGGTAGGCCAGGTGCAGCATCGCGCGGATCTCGCTCTCGGCGGCGCCGTCGAACACCGGCGTCGCGAACGGCACGCCCTGCGCCAGGTTGCCGGCCATCTCGAGCAGCTCGGCATCGGGCATCGGCTCGAAGGTCTCGCTCTTGCCACCGGAGCGGTTGTAGAGCTGGTCGAGGAACTGCCGCACCTGCATCACGCGCGACTCGCTCTGCAGCATGTCGCCGATGCGCTGGCCGATGCCCTTGGCCGCCCAGCCCAGGTGCACTTCGAGCACCTGGCCGACGTTCATGCGCGAGGGCACGCCCAGCGGGTTCAGCACGATGTCCATCGGCGTGCCGTCGGCCATGTAGGGCATGTCCTCGACCGGCACGATCTTCGACACCACGCCCTTGTTGCCGTGGCGGCCGGCCATCTTGTCGCCGGGCTGCAGGCGGCGCTTGACCGCGAGGTAGACCTTCACCATCTTCAGCACGCCGGCGGGCAGCTCGTCGCCCTGCGTCAGCTTCTTGCGCTTCTCTTCGAATGCCAGGTCGAAGCTGTGGCGCGTCTGCTCGAGCGAGTTCTTGATGCTCTCGAGCTGGTTGGCCAGGTCTTCGTCGGCCGGTCGGATGTCGAACCAGTGGTACTTCTCGACCTCGGCCAGGTACTCCTTACCGATCACCGTGCCCTTGGCGATCTTGTTCGGGCCGCCGTTGGCCGGGCGGCCGATCAGCAGCTTCTCGATGCGGTCGAATGCGTCGGCCTCGACGATGCGAAGCTGGTCGTTCAGGTCGAGCCGGAAGCGCTTGAGCTCGTCGTCGATGATCTGCTGCGCGCGCTTGTCGCGCTGGATGCCCTCGCGGGTGAACACCTGCACGTCGATCACCGTGCCGTTGGTGCCCTGGTCGACGCGCAGCGAAGTGTCCTTCACGTCGGACGCCTTCTCGCCGAAGATCGCGCGCAGCAGCTTCTCTTCGGGCGTCAGCGTGGTCTCGCCCTTGGGCGTGACCTTGCCGACCAGCACGTCGCCGGGGTTGACTTCGGCCCCGATGTAGACGATGCCCGACTCGTCGAGCCGCGCGAGCTGCTGCTCGCTCAGGTTCGGGATGTCGCGCGTGATCTCCTCGGAGCCGAGCTTGGTGTCGCGCGCCATCACGACCAGCTCTTCGATGTGGATCGACGTGTAGCGGTCGTCGCCGACGACGCGCTCGGAGATCAGGATCGAATCCTCGAAGTTGTAGCCGTTCCACGGCATGAACGCCACCAGCATGTTCTGGCCGAGCGCGAGCTCGCCCAGATCGGTGCTGGCGCCGTCGGCCACCACGTCGCCGGCCTCCACCTTGTCACCGCGCTTGACGATCGGGCGCTGGTGGATGTTGGTGTTCTGGTTCGAGCGCTGGTACTTGATCAGGTTGTAGATGTCGACGCCGACTTCGCCGGCCACCGTTTCGTGGTCGTTGACCCGAATCACGATACGGTTGGTGTCGACGTAGTCGACCACGCCGCCGCGGCGCGCGGTGACGACGGTGCCGGAGTCGATCGCCGCGACGCGCTCGATGCCGGTGCCGACGAAGGCCTTCTCAGGGCGCAGCGTCGGCACCGCTTGGCGCTGCATGTTGGCGCCCATCAGCGCGCGGTTGGCGTCGTCGTGCTCGAGGAACGGCACCAGCGACGCCGCCACCGACACGATCTGCGCCGGCGCCACGTCCATGTACTGCACGCGCTCGGGCGAGGTCAGCACCGACTCGCCGGTCTCGCGCGCCGACACCAGCTCGTCGACCAGCTTGCCGTTGGCGTCGAGGCCGGCGTTGGCCTGCGCGATCACGTACTTGCCTTCTTCGATCGCCGACAGGTAGTCGATCTGGTCGGTGACCTTGCCGTCGACCACGCGGCGATACGGCGTCTCGAGGAAGCCGTACTCGTTGAGCTGCGCATACAGCGCCAGCGAGTTGATCAGGCCGATGTTCGGGCCTTCCGGCGTCTCGATCGGGCAGACGCGGCCGTAGTGCGTGGGGTGCACGTCGCGCACCTCGAAGCCGGCGCGCTCGCGCGTCAGGCCGCCCGGACCCAGTGCCGACACGCGGCGCTTGTGCGTGATCTCCGACAGCGGGTTGGTCTGGTCCATGAACTGGCTCAGCTGCGACGCACCGAAAAACTCCTTCAGTGCCGCGGAAATCGGCTTGGAGTTGATCAGGTCGTGCGGCATCAGCGGCTCCTGCTCCGCCTGGCCGAGACGCTCCTTCACCGCCTTCTCGATGCGCGCCAGCCCCGAGCGGAACTGGTTCTCGGCCAGCTCGCCGACGCAGCGCACGCGGCGGTTGCCGAGGTGGTCGATGTCGTCGACCTCGCCGCGGCCGTTGCGCAGCTCGACCAGGATCTTGACGACGTCGAGGATGTCGTCGTTGCCCAGCGTCATCGCGCCTTCGGGCGCGTCGCGACCGACGCGGGCATTGAACTTCATGCGCCCGACGCGCGACAGGTCGTAGGTGTCTGGGTTGTAGAACAGGCGGCCGAACAACGCCTGCACGGCGTCTTCGGTCGGCGGCTCGCCGGGGCGCATCATGCGGTAGATGGCCACGCGCGCGGCGAGCTCGTCGGCGGTCTCGTCGAGGCCTAGCGTCTGGCTGATGTAGGCGCCCTGATCGAGCTCGTTGGTGTACAGGCAGTGCAGCTCTTTGAGGTTGGCCGCGCGCAGCTTCTTCAGCAGGCTCTCGGTCAGCTCGTCGTTGGCCTTGGCGACGATCTCGCCGGACTCGGGGTCGACCATGTTGCGCGCGATGATGCGGCCGGTGAGGAAGTCTTCCGGCACCGAGATGAACTGCGTCTCGGTCTGCTCGAGCTGGCGCACGTGACGCGCGGTGACGCGCTTGTCCTTCTCGACGATCACGTTGCCTTGGCGGTCGGTGATGTCGAAACGTGCGACTTCGCCGCGCAGCCGGTCGGCGACGAACTCCATCTGCGCGCCGGTGTCCATCAGCCGGAAGCTGTCGGTCACGAAGAAGTGCGCCAGGATCGCCTCGGGGCTCAGGCCGATGGCCTTCAGCAGGATCGTCACCGGCATCTTGCGGCGACGGTCGACGCGGAAGTAGAGGATGTCCTTGGGGTCGAACTCGAAGTCGAGCCACGAGCCGCGGTACGGGATGATGCGCGCACTGAACAGCAGCTTGCCGCTGGAGTGCGTCTTGCCCTTGTCGTGCTCGAAGAACACGCCCGGCGAGCGGTGCAGCTGCGACACGATCACGCGCTCGGTGCCGTTGACGATGAACGAGCCGTAGTCGGTCATCAGGGGCACCTCGCCCATGTAGACCTCCTGCTCCTTGATTTCCTTGACCACCTTGGCCGGATGCGACTCGCGGTCGTAGATGATCATCTGCAGCTTCGCGCGCACCGCCGCCGCGTAGGTCAGGCCGCGCTGCTGGCACTCGCGCACGTCGAACGCCGGCTTGGCCATGTTGTATTCGATGAACTTCATCTCGACCATGCCGTTGTGCGACACGATCGGGAAGGCCGAGATGAAGGCAGCCTGCAAGCCCTCGGGCTTGCGCTTCTGCGGATGCACGTCTTTCTGCAGGAAGGCCACGTAGGCCTCGCGCTGCATCGTCAGCAGGTACGGCACGTTGAGCACGCTCGCGCGCTTGCCAAAGCTCTTGCGGATGCGTTTGCGCTCGGTGTAGCTGTAGGGAGAAGCTTGCGCCATTGATCACTCCGGTTCGGCCGCCGCGATTCCTGGGCCTCGAATCACGACGGTCGGCGACTGGACACTTTGTGCCCGGGGCCCGGGCTTGCAGGCCCGTGCCCCTTCGCAGGCGAGATTCGCTGCGCCGGCAGCGAATCCCGTCCGGCTCGGCACCAAGCTTGGTGGCTGGCCACTACCAGCCGCTGGCGGACAACCTGCGGGGCGTTGCACCCGAGGCCCGACCAAACCGAGTTCTCTGCAGTCGGATCAGAGAACACTTGCAAGCGGCGCGACATGCCGCTTGCAGCTGCTCTCCGCAGGCCGCTTGCGCGGTACCTCCGGAAAGGGTTCGATGCCAACGGCATCGAACCCGCTCTCCACGCCTACTTAAGTTCCGCCTTGGCGCCGGCGTCGACCAGCTTCTTCAGCGCCGCTTCGGCGTCGGCCTTGGCGATGCCTTCCTTCACCGGCTTCGGCGCGCCGTCGACCAGATCCTTGGCTTCCTTCAGGCCGAGACCGGTGATCTCGCGCACCGCCTTGATCACCGACACCTTGTTGGCGCCGGCCTCGGTCAGCATCACGGTGAACTCGGTCTTCTCTTCCACCGCTGCGGCGGCAGCACCGCCACCCGCGCCGCCGGCGGCCGGCGCGGCCATCGCCGCTGCCGACACGCCGAACTTCTCTTCGATGGCCTTGACCAGGTCGTTGAGCTCCATCACGGTCATGCTGTCCATCGCCGACAGGAAAGCGTCTTTGTCGAATGCCATTTGATTTACCTCGAATGCTTGAATAGGGTTCGTTCGTTCGTCGATCGCGTGCGGGGTCAGGCGGCAGCGCCCTTCTGTTCGGCCAGCGCGGCCAGCACGCCCGCGAGCCGCTGGATCGGCGAGCGCAACATGCCGGCGATCTGCGCGATCAGCACCTCGCGCGACGGGATCGCCGCCAGCGCCTTGACGCCGTTGGCGTCGAGCGCCTTGCCGGCGTACGCACCGCCCTTGACGATCAGCTTGTCGTTGCCCTTGGCGAAGTCCGCGATGACCTTCGCCGCGGCGACCGCGTCTTCGGAAAAGCTGTAGATCAGCGGGCCGACCATCGACTCCTTGGCCACTTCGAACGTGGTGCCGGCCACCGCGCGACGGGCGAGCGTGTTCTTCAGCACGTGAAGGTACACGCCCTTGTCGCGCGCCTGCCGGCGCAACGCGTTCAAGTGCTCGACGGTGAGCCCACGGTATTCGGCCAGCGCCAGTGTCTGGGCACGGGCGATCTGCTTGCCCACGTCCTCCACCACGGCTGCCTTGTCGTTTCGACTGAGACTCAAGGTCCAACTCCTCAACAATTCGCACCGCCGCGCCGACTCGTGCAGGCGCCCCGGTGCACCGGGTTGCAGCGACCTTGCCTTCCGGAACCCGCTGCGGCCACCAAACGCGTGACCGCATCAGCCCTTCGGGCGGGACCGCCATCTGCGCTGGCGGCGAACCGCAAGCCGTTCGCCATTACGGTGCCCAGGGGCACCACCAACGGTCTTCGATGGCGCGCGCGGGCTCGTCGCAACCGAACCACCCGCGCGCCCCACCATCCTTCGCGCGGCCGACCCTCGGGGCCCGCCGCCACACACATCCTTTCGCTCAGGCGGCGAGCGTCGACGGATCGACGCGCACCCCCACACCCATGGTCGACGACAGCGCCAGCTTGCGCAGGTAGATGCCCTTCACGCTCGCCGGCTTGGCCTTGTTCAGCGCATCGAGCAGCGCCGCCAGGTTGCCGCGCAGCTTGTCGGACTCGAACGAGCGACGGCCGATCGTGGCGTGCACGATGCCGGCCTTGTCGACGCGGAACTGCACCTGGCCGGCCTTGGCGTTCTTGACCGCGGTGGCCACGTCGGGCGTCACGGTGCCGACCTTCGGGTTCGGCATCAGGCCGCGCGGCCCGAGGATCTGGCCGAGCGTGCCGACCACGCGCATCGTGTCGGGCGAGGCGATCACAACGTCGAAGTTGAGGTTGCCGGCCTTCACCTGCGCCGCCAGGTCGTCCATGCCGACCACGTCGGCGCCGGCGGCCTTGGCCTCGTCGGCCTTGGCCCCTTGAGCGAACACCGCCACGCGCTTGGTCTTGCCGGTGCCGTTGGGCATCACGACCGCGCCGCGAACGACCTGATCGGACTTCTTCGCGTCGATGCCGAGTTGCACCGCAACGTCGATCGACTCGTCGAACTTGGCCTTCGCGCACTCCTTGACGAGCGCCAGCGCGGCGTCGATCGCATAGAGCTTGTTGCTGTCGACCTTGCCTTCGAGCGCCTTCTCGCGCTTGGTAAGACGTGCCATGTCAGACGCCCTCCACCGTGATGCCCATCGAGCGGGCCGAGCCGGCGATGGTCTTGACCGCGGCGTCGAGATCGGCGGCGGTCAGGTCTTTCATCTTGGCCTTGGCGATCTCCTCGAGCTGGGCGCGGCTGATCTTGCCCACTTTGTCGGCGTTGGGCTTGCCCGAGCCCTTCTCGATCTTGACCGCCTTCTTGATCAGCACCGTGGCCGGCGGCGTCTTCAGCACGAAGGTGAACGACTTGTCGGCGTAGGCGGTGATCACCACCGGCAGCATCAGCCCCGGCTCCATGCTCTGCGTCTGCGCGTTGAACGCCTTGCAGAACTCCATGATGTTCAGGCCGCGCTGGCCGAGCGCCGGGCCCACCGGCGGCGACGGGTTGGCCTTGCCGGCCGGGATCTGCAGCTTGATGAAGCCGACGATCTTCTTTGCCATGAATGGCTCCTCGAGTTCGAACGCCGTTGGCGCCTACCGCGCGCCGCGGGCTCCTCGTCAATCGACCCTGGGGACTGCTCGATGCGCCGGGGTCGGGGCGGCGCGCCGGGGTTCGCCGACCTAGGTCAGACCTTCTCCACCTGCGAGAAATCGAGCTCGACACCGGTGGCACGACCGAAGATCGTGACCGACACCTTGACCTTGGACTTCTCGTAGTTCACTTCTTCCACCGCACCGTTGAAGTCGGTGAACGGACCTTCCTTCACGCGCACCAGCTCGCCGACCTGCCACTCCACCTTGGGCTTGGGCTTGTCGATGCCTTCCTGCATCTGGTTGACGATCTTCATCACCTCGGCTTCGGAGATCGGCGCCGGGCGGTTGCGTGCGCCGCCGACGAAGCCGGTGACCTTGCTGGTGTGCTTCACCAGGTGCCAGCTGTCGTCGTCGAGCAGCATCTCGACCAACACGTAGCCGGGAAAGAAGCGCCGCTGCGTGACGGCCTTCTTGCCGCCCTTGAGCTCGACCACTTCCTCGGTCGGCACCAGGATGCGGCCGAACTTGGCCTGCATGCCGGCGCGCTCGATGCGCTCCTTGAGGTTGCGCTCGACCGCCTTCTCCATGCCTGAGTAGGCATGCACCACGTACCAGCGCAGCGCCGATGGGTTGGCGGCCGCTTCCGGGGCTTGTTGCTCAGTCATGCTCGATTCGTCCTTCAGCGCTTCCAGCCCAGGATCAGGTCGTAGAACACCCACTCCAGCGTCAAATCGGTCAACCAAAGGAACAGCGCCATCACCACGACGAAGGCGAACACGTAGCCGGTCATCTGCATCGCCTCGTTGCGCGTCGGCCAGACGACCTTCAGCACCTCGCGCCACGAATCGCGGCCGAAGGCGATCAGTTGCCGGCCCGACTCCGATACGAGGAACATGCCGGCCGCCGCCAGCAGCAACACCAGCAGCACGACCACGCGCAGCCACAGGTCCTTCTGCCCGAGCACGTAGAACGCCACCACCGAGCCGACCAGCAGCACGCCGGCCAGCGCCAGCTTGGCCTTGTCGGCGGCGGTGGAGACGGTTTCGACCGAGGCAGGTGCGTTCATGGCGAGCTTCTCGCGGCAGGCGTGCGGGCGGTTTCGGCGGTGGCAGGGGCAGAGGGAATCGAACCCCCAACCTTCGGTTTTGGAGACCGACGCTCTGCCAGTTGAGCTATACCCCTACCGAAACCTCACTCACTCGATGATCTTGGCGACGACGCCGGAGCCGACGGTGCGGCCGCCCTCGCGGATGGCGAAGCGCAGGCCCTCTTCCATCGCGATCGGGGCGATCAGCTTGACCGTGATGCTGACGTTGTCGCCCGGCATCACCATCTCCTTGTCCTTGGGCAGCTCGATCGCCCCGGTGACGTCGGTGGTGCGGAAGTAAAACTGCGGCCGGTAGTTGTTGAAGAACGGCGTGTGCCGCCCGCCTTCTTCCTTGCTCAGCACGTAGATCTCGGCCGTGAAGTGCGTGTGCGGCTTGATGCTGCCGGGCTTGCACAGCACCTGGCCGCGCTCGACTCCTCGCGCTTGGTGCCGCGCAGCAAGATGCCGACGTTGTCGCCGGCCTGGCCCTGGTCGAGCAGCTTCCTGAACATCTCGACGCCGGTGCAGGTGGTCTTTGCGTGGCGCGGATGCCGACGATCTCGATTTCGTCGCCCACTTTGATGATGCCGCGCTCGACGCGCCCGGTGACCACCGTGCCGCGCCCGCTGATGCTGAAGACGTCTTCGACCGGCATCAGGAAGGCGCCGTCGATGGCGCGCTCGGGCTGCGGGATGTACGCATCGAGCGCGTCGGCGAGCTTGCATGATGGCTTGTTCGCCCAGTTCGCCCTTGTCGCCTTCGAGTGCGAGGCTGGCGAGCCTTTGACGATGGGGTGTCGTCGCCGGGGAAGTCGTACTTGCTGAGCAGTTCGCGCACTTCCATCTCCACCAGCTCGAGCAGCTCGGCGTCGTCATCCACCATGTCGCCTTGTTCATGAAGACGATGATGTACTTCACGCCCACCTGGCGCGCCAGCAGGATGTGCTCGCGCGTCTGCGGCATGGGGCCGTCGGCGGCGCTGACGACGAGGATGGCGCCGTCCATCTGCGCGGCGCCGGTGATCATGTTCTTGACGTAGTCGGCGTGGCCGGGGCAGTCGACGTGGGCGTAGTGCCGCTTGGTGGTTTCGTATTCGACGTGCGCGGTGTTGATGGTGATGCCGCGCGCTTTCTCTTCCGGCGCGGCGTCGATCTGGTCGTACGCCTTGGCCTCACCACCGAACTTGGCCGCCAGGATGGTGGTCATCGCCGCCGTCAGCGTGGTCTTGCCGTGGTCCACGTGCCCGATCGTGCCCACGTTCACGTGCGGCTTCTTGCGTTCGAATTTGCCTTTTGCCATTGATCGCTCCGACTGGAGAAGCGGGCTCGCTGGTGCGGGCCCTCAGGTTGTTTACCGACTGCGCAGGTCGCTGGTGCCCATGGCGCGGATCGAACGCGCGACCTCTCCCTTACCAAGGGAGTGCTCTACCACTGAGCCACATGGGCATCGACACGGGTCTGGACACCGAGGGCGCTTGCCCAGACCACTGACGATGTGCTTGTGGAGCGGGAGGCGGGAATCGAACCCGCGTCATTAGCTTGGAAGGCTAAGGTTCTGCCATTGAACTACTCCCGCCTCGAACCACCGAAGAGATCGCCAGCCATTCGTCGATCTGTTTCGAGCCTTCTCGACCGAAGCCGTTCATCGAGTTCGCGCTGTGGTGGAGGAGGTTGGATTCGAACCAACGTAGGCGTAAGCCAACAGATTTACAGTCTGCCCCCTTTAGCCACTCGGGCACCCCTCCGCAGCGAACCGCAGAGTTTAGCACGCGAGCGCCTGCATCCGAGGGGTGGCGGCTGCGGCCGGAAGCAGTGTGGGCTCGCTCGGACTCACCGCGCGGTGCGAGCGCCAACCCCGCCGATCCGCTATGCACGCCAGTCGATCGCCGGGCGCACCGGATCCGCGGACGCGAGCCACTCCGAGACGGCGCCGAAATGCCCGCAGCCGATGAAGGGCCGCGTGCCGCGTCGAGCCGACAGCGGCGATGGGTGGTTCGCGAGCCACGCCCGGTGCAGGTCGGCAGCCGGTCGCGCCACCCGAGCGAGCTTGGACGCAGCGTGTGCACCCCAGAGCAGAAAGCCGATCGGTCGGTCGATAGCCCATAAATTCTCGAGTATTGCGTCAGTAAGCGCTTCCCATCCGAACTTGACGTGGCTCGCCGGCCGGCCGTCTTCGACCGTCAGCACTGTGTTCAGCAGCAGCACGCCCTGCCGCGCCCAAGCCTCCAGGCTGGAGTGGCGTCGCGCCGGCGGGCCGAGGTCGCGCTCGAGTTCCTGCACGATGTTGCGCAGGCTCGGCGGCGCACGCACGCCGTCGGGCACCGAGAACGCCAAGCCCTCGGCCTGACCCGGTCCGTGGTACGGATCCTGGCCCAGGATCACCACGCGTACCGCGGCACGCGGCGTCAGTGCCAGCGCGCGCAACGGCTCGGCCGGGTAGATCGTCGCACCGGCGTGGCGCCGCGCCTCGATGCGCTGCACCAGTTGCCGACCCGCTGCGGTGTCGCGCCAAGCCCCGATCACATCGAGCCAATCGTCGGCCACGTGATCGAGCAGGCCGGCCAGCGCCTCGCGCAGCCGATTGTCGGGCAGCCCCGCCATCACGCCGGGGTGGCGGCGAACAAGCGGGCCAGCGCCGCGCCGGGATCGTCGGCCCGCATGAAGGCCTCGCCGACCAGGAACGCGGCGACGCCGGCGGCGCGCAGCCGCTGCACATCGGCCGGTGTCTGGATGCCCGACTCGGTGACGAGCAGCCGCTCCGCCGGCACGCGCGGCAGCAGGTCGAGTGTGGTCTGCAGTGAGACTTCGAAGCTGCGCAGGTTGCGGTTGTTGACGCCCAGCAGCGGCGTGCGCAGGCGCAGCGCGCGGTCGAGCTCGGTCGCGTCGTGCACCTCGACCAGCACCGCCAGGCCGAGCGCGTGCGCGCAGGCCTCGAGTGCGGTGAGCTGCGCGTCGTCCAGGCAGGCGACGATCAGCAAGATGCAGTCGGCGCCCATCGCGGCCGACTCGTGCACCTGGTACTCGTCGACGATGAAGTCCTTGCGCAGCACCGGCAGCGCACACGCCGCGCGCGCCTGCTCGAGGTAGGCCGCGGCACCCTGGAAGAAGCGCTCGTCGGTCAGCACGCTGAGGCAGGCGGCGCCGTGCGTCGCGTAGCTGCGCGCGATCGTAGCCGGCACGAAGTGCTCGCGCAGCACGCCCTTGCTCGGGCTGGCCTTCTTGACCTCGGCAATCACCGCAGCCTGCGCAACGTCCGCGCGCGCGCGCAGCGCGGCCACGAAGTCGCGCCGGTCGCGGCGCTCGCGCGCAGCGTGCCGCAGCGCGGTCAGGCTCCGGCGGCGCTGCGCCGCCGCGATCTCCTCGCGCTTGACCGCGACGATGCGCTGCAGGATGTCGCTCATCTCACGGGTTTCCTCGCCGCACCGCGCGGCGTCGTCACGCGGCCGGCTTGAAGCGCTGCGTCACCTGCACGAACTGCTGCAGCCGGGCGCGCGCCGCACCGGAGGCCACCACCTCGCGCGCATGCTTCACGCCCTCGGCCACCGAGCCGGCGACGCCGGCGCAATAGAGCGCCGCGCCGGCGTTGAGCAGCACCACGTCGCGCACCGGCCCTTCCTCGTTGGCCAGCGCGCGCTCGATGCACTGCACCGACTCGGCGGTGTTGGCCACCTTCAGCACGCGCGAGTCGTACACCGGCAGTCCGAAGTCGCTCGGGTGCACGACGTACTCGAGCACCTCGCCGTTCTTCAGCTCGCCGACCATCGTCTCGCCCGACAGCGAGATCTCGTCCATGCCGTTCATGCCGTAGACCACCATCACGTGCAGGGAGCCGAGGCGCTGCAGCACACGCACCTGGATGCCCACCAGATCGGGATGGAATACGCCGAGCAACTGGTTGGGCGCACCGGCCGGGTTGGTCAGCGGACCGAGGATGTTGAAGATCGTGCGCACGCCGAGCTCCTTGCGTACCGGTGCGGCATGCTTCATCGACGCGTGGTGGTTCGGTGCGAACATGAAGCCGACGCCGGTCTCGGCCAGGCAGGCGGCGACCTGGTCGGGATCGAGCCCGATGTAGGCGCCGAACGCCTCCAGCACGTCGGCGCTGCCCGAGGTGCTGGACACGCTGCGCCCGCCGTGCTTGGCCACCCGCGCGCCCGCGGCCGCCGCGACGAAGGTGGCGGCGGTCGAGATGTTGAAGCTGTGCGAGGCATCGCCGCCGGTGCCGACGATGTCGACCAGGTAGCGCTTGTCGGCCACCTCGACGCCGCGCGCGAACTCGCGCATCACCTGCGCGGCAGCGGCGATCTCGCCGATCGTCTCCTTCTTCACGCGCAGGCCGATCGACACCGCGGCGATCATCACCGGCGACATCTCGCCGCTCATGATGCGGCGCATCAGCGCCAGCATCTCGTCGTGGAAGATCTCGCGGTGCTCGATGACGCGCGTCAGCGCCTCGGTGTTGGTGATGCTCATCGCAGGTGCCCCTCGGGTTCTGAATCGGTCAAAGCGTGTCGCGCAGGATCTGCACCGCGCGGTCGATCTGGTCGCGCGACACGTCCAGGTGCGTGACCAGGCGCAGCTTGTACAGGCCGGTGCACAGCAGGCCGCGCTCGCGCAGCCGCGCCACCGCGTCGGCGCGCGCGCCCGGTGCGAGGTCGACGAACACCATGTTGGTGTGCGCCGGCGCGCTGGCGATCGCGGCGACGCCGCGCAGCCCGTCGGCCAGGCGCCGCGCGTGGGCGTGGTCGTCGGCCAGACGATCGACGTGATGCTCCAGCGCGTGCAGCGCCGCGGCCGCCAGCACACCAGCCTGGCGCATGCCGCCGCCGAGCATCTTGCGCACCCGGTGCGCACGTGCGATCAGCTCGCGCGAGCCGACCAGCGCCGAACCCACCGGCGCGCCCAGGCCCTTGCTGAAGCAGACCGAGACGCTGTCGAACAGCTGCGCCATCTCGCGCGCCATCGCGAATACGGCGTCGGCGGCACCGGCGTCGGCGGCACCGCCGCCGGCGCCACCGGCCAGCGCCACCGCGGCGTTGAACAGCCGCGCGCCGTCCAGGTGCGTGCCCAGGCCGTGGCGGTGCGCGAGGTCGGTTGCCTGGCGCAGGTAGGCGACCGACAACACCTGGCCGCCGAACGTGTTCTCCAGGCACAGCAGCCGCGTGCGCGCGAAGTGCGCATCGTCGGGCTTGATCGCCGCCTCGATGTCGGCCAGCGCGAGCGAGCCATCGGGCTGGTTGGTGATCGGCTGCGGCTGGATGCTGCCGAGCACCGCGCCGCCGCCGGCCTCGTAGCGGTAGGTGTGCGCGCCCTGGCCCACCAGGTACTCGTCGCCGCGCTGGCAATGCGCCATCAGCGCGGCGAGGTTGCTCTGCGTGCCCGAGGGCATGAACAGCGCCGCCTCCTTGCCGAGCAGCGACGCGATGCGCTGCTGCAGCGCGTTGACCGTGGGGTCGTCGCCGAACACGTCGTCGCCGAGCGGCGCGGCCATCATGGCGTCGCGCATCGCCGGTGTCGGCTGCGTGACCGTGTCGCTGCGCAGGTCGATCGTCTTGGCAGTGGACATCATCGCGCCTCCGTCTTCAGGAAGTTGCGCAGCATCGCATGCCCGTGCTCCGACAGGATCGACTCGGGGTGGAACTGAACGCCCTCGATCGCCAGCGTGCGGTGCCGCACCGCCATGATCTCGCCGTCGTCCGACGTGGCGGTCACCTCGAGCTCGCTCGGGCAGCTGGCGCGCTCGATCGCCAGCGAGTGGTAGCGGATGACGCTGAACTCGCGCGGCAGGCCTTCGAACACGCCGCGCCCGTCGGCGGTGATCGTGCTGGCCTTGCCGTGCATCTGCCGCTGCGCGCGCACGATGCGCGCGCCCAGCGCAGCACCGATGCTCTGGTGGCCCAGGCAGACGCCGAGGATCGGCAGCCGCCCCTGCAACGCCCGGATCGCCGGCACGCACACGCCCGCCTCGGCCGGCGTGCACGGTCCCGGCGACAGCACCAGCCGCTCGGGCTGCAGCGCGGCGATGCCCTCGACGGTGATCTCGTCGTTGCGGAACACGCGCACCGCCTGGCCGAGCTCGCCGAAGTACTGCACCAGGTTGTAGGTGAACGAGTCGTAGTTGTCGATCACGAGCAGCATCTAAAAGCCCTCCTCGACCAGCTCGGCGGCGCGGATCAGCGCGCGCGCCTTGGCCTCGGTTTCGCGCCACTCCATCTCGGGCACCGAGTCGGCCACCACGCCGGCGGCGGCCTGCACGTACAGCGTCTGGTTCTGCACGATGCCGGTGCGGATCGCGATCGCCACGTCCATGTCGCCGGCGTAGCTCAGGTAGCCGCAGGCGCCACCGTAGATGCCGCGCTTGACCGGTTCGAGCTCGTCGATGATCTCCATCGCGCGGATCTTCGGCGCGCCGGTCAGCGTGCCGGCGGGGAAGGTGGCCTTCAGCACGTCGAGGTTGTTCATGCCGTCGACGAGCAGCCCCTCGACGTTGCTGACGATGTGCATCACGTGCGAGTAGCGCTCGACGACGAACGCCTCGGTCACCTGGACGCTGCCGGTCTTGGCGATGCGCCCGATGTCGTTGCGCGCGAGGTCGATCAGCATCAGATGCTCGGCGCGCTCCTTCGGGTCGGCCAGCAGCTCGGCCTCGGCGGCCTTGTCGGCTTCGGGCGTGGCGCCGCGCGGCCGCGTGCCGGCCAAGGGGCGGATGGTGATCTTGTCGCCCTCGCCGGTGTGCTCGTGGCGCACCAGGATCTCGGGCGACGCGCCGACGATCTGGAAGCCGCCCATGTCGTAGAAGTACATGTACGGGCTCGGGTTCAGCGAGCGCAGCGCGCGGTACAGGCTGAGCGGGCTCTCGGTGTAGCGCTTGCGCAGCCGCTGGCCCACCTGCACCTGCATCATGTCGCCGGCGGCGATGTACTCCTTGGCCCGCGCCACCGCGGCCAGGTAGTCGCCCTTCGCGAACTCGCGTTCCACCGCATACGACGGCCCGCGCTTCACCGGCGGCGCGGTCACCGAGTAGCGCAGCTTGTCGCCCAGCTCCGACAACCGGCGCTTGGCGGTGAAGTAAGCCTCCGACGTGTGCGGGTCGGCGTAGACGATCAGGTACAGCCGGCCCGACAGGTTGTCGATCACCGCCAGCTCCTCACAGTGCAGCAGCGCGATGTCGGGCGTGTCGAGGCCGCCGTCCTTGCGCGTCTTGGCCAGCCGCGGCTCGATGTAGCGCACGGTGTCGTAGCCGAAGTAGCCGGCCAGCCCGCCGCAAAAGCGCGGCAGGCCGGGCCGCAGCGCGACCTTGAAGCGCGCCTGGTACTGCGCGATGAACTCCAGCGGGTTGCCCTCGTGCGTCTCGACCACGGCGCCGTCGCTGATCACCTCGGTGCGCCAGCCGCTGCTGCGCAACAGTGTGCGCGCCGGCAGGCCGATGAACGAGTAGCGGCCGAAGCGCTCGCCGCCGACCACGCTCTCGAGCAGGAAGCTGTGCTTGCCGGCACCGGCAAGCTTGAGGTACAGCGACAGCGGGGTCTCGAGGTCGGCGAACGCCTCGGCGATCAGCGGGATGCGGTTGTAGCCTTCAGCGGCGAGGCTCTTGAACTCGAGTTCGGTGATCACGGCGGATTCCTGGCGAGACCGCGGCGGGCGTGGGCCGCAGCGTGTGTTCGGACGGCACGGAGCAAGCGGGCTCTGGCCGGAGGCGACGCGCGGCGCGAACGGCCGGCGTCAGGCGCGAACGATCAGGCCCGCCAGGGCCAGGCTCCCCGGTCGTGCGACCAGGCGGTGCGGCGGGAGCGCGCGGTGAACATGGGCGGCAGTGTAGCCAAATCGCGCGGCTGGCTCAACGCGGGCGAGACGACGCGCGGGCCCACGGACCCCACGCGCGCTCGACAACACGCGCGGTGCCACCGCACGCGCGCACCATCACACGCGCGGTTCGAGCGCGCGGCCTGGGACAACGATCAATCGCGGTACGAACGGTCGATGCGCTCGACCAGTCGCACCATCGCGTCGAACACGTCGCGGCCACCGCCGTGCTCGGGGTGGAACTGCAGCGCGTCGGCGCTGCACTTGCGCTGGATCGCCTCCGAAATCGGAATCGTCGGCCCCAGCGCCGCGCCGGCCACCTGCACGTCGCAGGCGCGCTGCAGCGTCCACAGCACGACGAAGGCCTGCTCGATCGTGCGGCCCCAGCTCAGCAGCCCGTGGTTGCGCAGGATCACCGCCGGCCGGTTGCCGATCGAGCGCAGCAGCCGCGGCGACTCGTCGGCATGCACCGTGATGCCTTCGAAGTCGTGGTACGCCACACGATCGTGCAGTTGCGCCGAATAGAAGTTGTCCATCGACAGGCCGGCCTGCGCGCCGGCCACCGCGCACCCCGTGGTGGTGTGGGTGTGCATCACGCAGTGCGCATCGGCGATGCCGCGGTGGATCGCCGAGTGCACCGTGAAACCCGCCGGGTTGACCGGCCAGCGCGACTCGCCGATGACGTTGCCGGCGATGTCGATCTTCACCAGGTTCGACGCGGTGACCTCGCTGTAGTGCAGGCCGAACGGGTTGATCAGAAACTGCCCCTCGGTGTTGGGCAGCCGCACGGTGATGTGGTTGTAGATCATCTCGACCCAGCCGAGCATCGCGAACACGCGGTAGCACGCGGCGAGCTGCACACGCAGCTCGCGTTCGGTGGTGGTGATCATCGGCGTCTCCTTACCGGTCCGCCTGCGCCAGCCGCTCGCGCATCGCGGTGATCACCGCGCGGTAGTCGCTCTGGCCGAAGATCGCGCTGCCGGCCACGAAGGTGTCGGCGCCGGCATCGGCGGCGCGGCGGATGTTGTCGACCTTGATGCCGCCGTCGACCTCGAGCCGGATGTCGCGCCCGCTGGCGTCGATCATGCGGCGCAGCCGCTCGAGCTTGCGCAGCGCCGAGTCGATGAAGCCCTGGCCGCCGAAGCCCGGGTTCACGCTCATCACCAGCAGCAGGTCGACCTTGTCGAGCACCCATTCCAGCGCATCGACCGGCGCGGCCGGGTTGAACACCAGCCCGGCCTTGCAGCCGGCATCGTGAATCAGCTGCAGCGTGCGGTCGACGTGCGTGCTGGCATCGGGGTGAAAGCTGATCCAGTCGGCACCGGCCTGCGCGAACGCCTGCGCCAGCGCATCGACCGGCTGCACCATCAGGTGCACGTCGATCGGCACGCGCGTGCCGTCGGCCTTCACGGCGTGGCGGCGCAGCGCCTCGCAGACCATCGGGCCGAAGGTCAGGTTCGGCACGTAGTGGTTGTCCATCACGTCGAAGTGGATCCAGTCGGCGCCGGCGGCGATCACCTGGCGCAGCTCGTCGCCCAGGCGCGCGAAATCGGCCGCCAGCAGGCTCGGGGCGATGCGGTGGGTGCAGGTCGTCATCTCGAAAGCTTGCCGATCGAGGGCGTGCAAAGGTGCGGCGATTGTCGCAGGGCGTGCGCTCCAACGAGCCCTGCGCGCCGGACACCGCAGCGCGTGGCGCCGGGCCGCTGCCTAGAATGCGCAGCATGGCCAAGCCCGAGTTCTCCTGCAAGGTCGTCGTGCGGCCGCTGGCGGAGCAGACCGACGCGACGAAGGGCGAGCACGCCTACGCCTACACGATCACCATCACCAACAGCGGCGACACCGCGGCGCAGCTGGTGGCGCGGCAGTGGTCGATCACCGACCACAACGGCCATGTGCAGGAGGTGCGCGGCCTCGGCGTCGTCGGCCACCAGCCGCTGCTGGGTCCCGGCGAGAGCTTCGAGTACTCGAGCTGGGCACAGATCGCCACGCCGATGGGCACGATGAAGGGCCGCTACTTCTGCATCACCCACGATGCGCACTGGTTCGAGGCCGAGGTGCCGGAGTTCCTGCTGGCCGATGCCGCGTCGCTTCACTGACCGTCGCCGTCGGTGCGGCGCTCGCCGCGCCGGCGGCCGGAGAACATGGTCCACCAGACGACGAACGCCAGCAGCGCGAGCACGGCCAGGATTTCCAGAGCGATGACCCACATGGTGCGATGGTGAGGGCGCCGCGCTGGCTGCGTGCCGCGGGCATGGCGGCGATTCTAGGCATCGCCAATGGCTGCGCGGTGCCGGCGTCTCCGGCCGCGGGCAGCCCGGCGGCGATCGCCATCGCGTCGACGCGACCGGCGGTGCCGCCGGTGCCGATCGTGCGTGCGCGCGCGCGCTGGGTGCCGGCGAGTTGGGCCGATCTGCCTGGCTGGGGCGACGACCACACACGCGAGCTGTGGCCGGCGCTGCTGGCCGGCTGCGCCAAACCGGCCGACGGCTGGGCCGGCGTCTGCACGCTGGCGCGCGCGCTGCAGCCGGCCGACGACGCGGCAGCGCGCGAGTTCCTGCAGCGCACGCTGCAGCCGTACCGCGTGGAGTCGCTCGACGGCCAGACCCAGGGCCTGGCCACCGGCTACTTCGAGCCGCTGCTCAACGCGAGCCGCCTGCCGCGCACGGCGCAGCAGGTGCCGCTGCTGCGGCCGCCGGCCGATCTGGCCACGCGCAAGCCGTGGTGGACGCGGCAGCAGCTCGACACGCTGCCCGCCGCACGCGCCAGCGTGCGCGGCAGCGCGATCGCGTACGTGGCGGACCCGCTGGACGCGCTGCTGGTGCAGGTGCAGGGCTCGGGCCGGCTGCGCGTGACCGAGCCCGACGGCAGCCAGCGCCTGCTGCGCCTGGCCTACGCCGCGCACAACGACTACCCGTACCGCTCGGTCGGCCGCTGGCTGATCGACCAGGGCGCGCTGCGCAGCGACGAGGCCTCGTGGCCGGCAATCCGCGACTGGGCGCGACGCTACCCCGAGCGCGTGAACGAGATGCTGTGGAGCAACCCGCGCGTGGTGTTCTTCCGCGAAGAGCCGCTGCCCGACGAATCGATCGGACCGCGCGGCGCGCAGGGCGTGCCGCTGACGCCGGGCCGCTCGGTGGCGGTCGACCCGCTGGCGCTGCCGTATGGCAGCGTGCTGTGGCTCGACACCACCGAGCCGCTGGCCACGCAGCCGTTGCGCCGCGTGGTGATGGCGCAGGACACCGGCAGCGCGATCACCGGCGCGGTGCGCGTCGACTACTTCTGGGGCTGGGGGCCGCAGTCGGAGCAGCAGGCCGGGCGCATGAAGCAGCCGCTGCGCGTGTGGGCGCTGTGGCCGCGCTGACACCGAGAATCCGTTCAGCGCCGCTGAAGCGGCCTCCGCCGCCGCAGCGCCTGGCGGCGGCCATTCACGCACGGGCGGATGCGGTTTCAGGCGCGCTCATACACTGCCTGACTCGCCGGCGATCCGCAGCACCGATCCGCAGGCACCATCAGCAACATCGATCCGTAATAGCGATCCGCAGCGCCGAACCGAGCCGGGCCGCACCGGCCGCACGCCAGGAGATCCCCGCATGAACGCCCCGCTGCCCGAGTCGATCCGCAAGGCCCTCGAGACCGTGACGCTCGACGACAAGTACGCGCTCGAATCCGGCCGCGCGTTCATGAGCGGCATCCAGGCGCTGGTGCGGCTGCCGATGCTGCAGCGCGTGCGCGACGCCAGGGCCGGGCTCAACACTGCCGGCTTCGTCAGCGGCTATCGCGGCTCGCCGCTCGGCGGCTACGACCAGGCGCTGTGGTCGGCGCGCAAGCATCTGGCGGCGCACCACGTGGTGTTCCAGCCCGGCGTCAACGAGGAGCTGGCGGCCACCGCGCTGTGGGGCACGCAGCAGCTCGAGTTCGATGCGGCGAACAAGAAGTACGACGGCGTGTTCGGCATCTGGTACGGCAAGGGCCCGGGCGTCGACCGCTGCTCCGACGTGTTCAAGCACGCCAACATGGCCGGCACCGCGCCGGCGGGCGGCGTGATCGCGGTGGCCGGCGACGACCATGTCGCCAAGAGCAGCACCGCGGCGCACCAGAGCGACCACATCTTCAAGGCCTGCGGGCTGCCGGTGTTCTTTCCGTCGAGCGCGCAGGACATCCTCGACCTCGGGCTGCATGCGTTCGCGATGAGCCGCTTCGCCGGCGTGTGGACGGCGATGAAGACGATCCAGGAGGTCGTGGAGTCGTCGGCCAGCATCGACATCAGCCCCGACCGCGTGCAGATCGCGCTGCCCACCGACTTCACGATGCCGCCGGGCGGCGTGCACATCCGCTGGCCCGACACCGCGCTGGCGCAGGAGGCGCGGCTGTTCGACTTCAAGTGGTACGCGGCGCTCGCCTACGTGCGCGCCAACCGGCTCAACCACAACGTGATCGCCGGCCCGAACGACCGCTTCGGCATCATCGCCAGCGGCAAGGCGTTCAACGACACGCGCCAGGCGCTGGCCGACCTCGGGCTCGACGACGACACCTGCCGCGCGCTCGGCATCCGGCTGCACAAGGTGAACGTGGTGTGGCCGCTCGAGGCGACCATCACGCGCGAGTTCGCGCAGGGGCTGCAGGAGATCCTGGTCGTCGAGGAGAAGCGCCAGGTCATCGAGTACCAGTTCAAGGAGCAGCTCTACAACTGGCGCGCCGACGTGCGCCCGCTGGTGCTGGGCAAGTTCGACGAGACCGAAGGCGACCGCAGCGGCGGCGAATGGGGCACCCCCAACCCGAGCGAGCATTGGCTGCTGCGCGCCAAGGCCGACCTGACGCCGGCCATCGTCGCCAAGGCGATCGCCAGGCGGCTCAAGAAGATGGGCGTGGACGCCGACATCGCCGCCCGCATGGACCTGCGCATCCAGGCCATCGAGGCGCGCGAGCGCCAACTGGTCGAGCTCGAGACCGACACCGGCGACCGCACGCCCTGGTTCTGCAGCGGCTGCCCGCACAACACCAGCACCCGCGTGCCCGAGGGCAGCCGCGCGGTGGCCGGCATCGGCTGCCACTACATGGCGACCTGGATGGACCGCAGCACCAGCACCTTCACCCAGATGGGCGGCGAAGGCGTGACCTGGGTCGGGCAGGCCTCGTTCACGAAGGAGCCGCACATCTTCGCCAACCTCGGCGACGGCACCTACTTCCACAGCGGCTCGCTGGCGATCCGCCAGAGCATCGCCGCCGGCGTCAACATCACCTACAAGGTGCTCTACAACGACGCCGTGGCGATGACCGGCGGCCAGCAGGTCGGCGAGCGGCCCGAGGGCCACAGCGTGCTGCAGATCATGAAGAGCCTGGTCAGCGAAGGCGTGGCCAAGCTCGTGATCGTCACCGACGAGCCGGCCAAGTACGAAGGCAAGGCGCTCGAGCCGGGCGTGACCGTGCGCCACCGCGACGATCTCGACCTGATCCAGCGCCAGTTCCGCGAGATCCAGGGCACGACGGTCATCATCTACGACCAGACCTGCGCCACCGAGAAGCGCCGCCGGCGCAAGCGCGGCAAGCTCGCCACGCCGGCCAAGCGCGTGATCATCAACGAGGCGGTGTGCGAAGGCTGCGGCGACTGCGGCGTGGCCAGCAACTGCCTGAGCGTGGAGCCGGTCGAGACCGAGTTCGGCCGCAAGCGGCGCATCAACCAGAGCACCTGCAACAAGGACTACTCCTGCCTGAAGGGCTTCTGCCCGAGCTTCGTCACCGTCGAAGGCGGCAAGCCGAGAAAACCGACGCGCGACACCAGCCGCCCCGACCCGTCGGCGCTGCCCGAGATCCCCGAGCCGCAGCTGCCGCTGGCCGAGCAGGCCTGGGGCATCGTCGTGGCCGGCATCGGCGGCACCGGCGTGATCACCATCGGCCAGCTGCTGGGCATGGCCGCGCACCTCGAAGGCAAGGGCGTGGTCACGCAAGACAGCGCCGGCCTCGCGCAGAAGGGCGGCGCCACCTGGAGCCACATCCAGATCGCCAACCGGCCCGAAGCCATCTACACCACCAAGGTCGACACCGCGAAGGCCGACCTCGTGATCGCCTGCGACGGCATCGTCGCCGCCGGCAAGAGCACGCTCGCGCTGATGCGCGAGGGCCATACCTATGTCGCGCTGAACTCGCACGCGACGCCGACCGCAGCATTCGTCGGCAACCCTGACTGGCAGTTTCCGCAAGGCGGCTGCGAGGCGGCGCTGCAGGCGGCCGTCGGCCGCGGGCAGCTCGGCCTGTTCGACGCCGACCAGGTGGCGGTGCAGCTGCTCGGCGATTCGATCTACACCAATCCGCTGCTGCTGGGCTACGCGTGGCAGAAGGGTCGCGTGCCGGTCGGCCGCGACGCGCTGCGGCGCGCGATCGAGCTCAACGGCGTGCAGGTGGAGAACAACCTGGCCGCGTTCGAATGGGGCCGCCGCTGCGCGCACGATCTCGCCGCGGTAACGGCGCTGTTCAAGGCCGCGCAGGTGATCGAGTTCGTCAAGAAACCATCGCTCGACGAGATGATCGACCGGCGTGCCGAGTTCCTGCTCGGCTACCAGAACGCCGACTACGCCGCGCAGTACCGCGCGTTCGTCGCCAAGGTGCGCAGCGCCGAAGCCGCGGTCGATGCCGGCACGCGGCTCAGCGAGGCGGTGGCGCGCTACCTGTTCAAGCTGATGGCCTACAAGGACGAGTACGAGGTGGCGCGCCTGCACACCGACACCGCCTTCGTCGCGAAGATCGGTTCGATGTTCGAAGGCGACTACAAGCTCGTGCACCACCTCGCGCCGCCGCTGACGGCGCGCCGCAATGCCAACGGCGAGCTCGTCAAGCGGCCGTTCGGTCCGTGGGTGCGCAGCGCGTTCGGCGTGCTGGCCCGGCTCAAGGGGTTGCGCGGCACCGTGCTCGACCCGTTCGGGCGCACCGAAGAGCGCAAGGCCGAGCGCGCGCTGATCGGCCAGTACAAGGCCTGCATCGACGAGCTGCTGAGAGGCCTGAGCGCCGAGCGGCTGAGCCAGGCGGTGGAGATCGCGCGCATCCCGGAGGAGATCCGCGGCTACGGGCATGTGAAGGCGCGCCACCTCGCCGCGGCGCGCGTGAAGTGGGATCGGCTGTTGCAGCAGTGGCGCAGCGGCGCTGCGCCGGCGGGCGCGCCGGCCGGCGACCGCGCGAAGGCCACGGCTTGAGGCGGTTGCCAGCGGCAGCGGCGGCGCCGCCCGACCTCGCGCGCCGCCACGTGTCGCGTGCCGGCGTGGTGGCGCTGGGGCTGGCTGCCCTATGCGCGCGGCGCGCGCAGGCCGCCGCCTCGTTCGGCGTGGTGCTGCTGCAGCCGAGCTCGCTGCTCGAGCAGCGCGTGGCCGGCGTCGATGCGCTGGCCGACTACATCCGCGCGGTCGAGGTCGCGGTGCGCGAGGTGGTGCACGCGAACCCCAGCGCACGGCCGGCGGCCGGGTTCATCGTGGTCGCGGTGCGACCGGGCCGGCACTCGAAGGCGTGGCTCGATTTCGACACACCGCCGGCGTTCGACATCAGCCGCCAGTTGGTCGCCCGTATCGGCGCGGTGCCGCCGCTCGACGCACACGGCGGTCCGGTGGTGTTCGCGCTGAAGGTCGCGCTGTGGGGCGGCTTCGAGTCCGCGCGCATCGCACCGGCGCCGGCCGAGTGGAAGGCAGCGACACACGCCGCCGGCCATGCGCTCGAGGTCGACGCGCTGATCGATCGCATCTGGCCGTGAACGCGGCGGGTGCAGCGCCGTGGCCGCGTTGCACTACAGTCGCGCACGACACGCCCCGCGACGCATGCGCATTTCCGATCCGGTCTTGCTCGACCTGCCGTCCTGCATCGACACGCCGCGGCTGATGCTGCGCGTGCCGCGCGCCGGCGACGGCGTCCGGCTGCACGAGGCGGTGCGCGATTCGCTACCCGAGCTGCGGCGCTTCCTGGCGTCGATACCGTGGGTGGCCGGCGAGCAATCACCCGAGGCGTCGGAAACCTACTGCCGCAACGCGGCGGCGAACTTCGTCGCGCGCCGGGATCTGCCGTTCCTGATCTTCGAGCGCGCCGGTGGTGCGCTGGTGGGCGCCACCGGCCTGCACCGGCCGGACTGGGCCACGCCGAAGATCGAGGTCGGCTACTGGGTGCGCACGTCGCACGCCGGCCGCGGCTACATCGCCGAGGCGGTGCAGGCGCTGACGCGCTATGCGTTCGAGCATCTCGGCGCGGTGCGCGTCGAGCTGGTCACCGACGAGGCCAACACGGCCTCGCGACGGGTGGCCGAGCGCTGCGGCTTCACGCTCGAAGGCGTGTTGCACAACGAGCGGCGCGCGCCCGACGGCTCGCTGCGCCACACCTGCGTCTATGCGTGCCTGGGCACTGCGCCGGTGCGCTGAAGGCGGCGCGTCACGCCGTGACAGCGCAACACGGCAAGGCATCGCAGAACACACGGGGCGCTGCGCGTCGGGCGCGACGGCGCCCGACTAAGATCGCGCGCACTCTTGAGCAGCCGACGCCCAACCGATGAGCGCCACCCCTTACACGGCCAGCTGCCTGTGCGGCGGCGTGCAGCTCGCGCTGACGGCGGAGCCGGGGCCGATCTTTCTGTGCCACTGCGGCATGTGCCGCAAGGCCCAGGGCGGACCGTTCGCGGCGCAGGCCAAACTGCCTGCCAGCGCGTTGAGTGTGACGCAAGGCACCGAGCTGCTGAGCCGCTACGCGTCGTCGCCCGGTTGCGAGCGCGTGTTCTGCGGCCGTTGCGGTTCGCCGCTGTTCGCCACTCGGGCCGACGAGCCCGAGTCGGTGCGCCTGCGCGTGGGCATCGTCGACGGCGTGCTGCGAGCGCGGCCGAGCGCGCATCACTACGTGGGCTTTATGGCCGGCTGGTGGCGGCTCGACGACCAGCTGCTGCGCTTCGAGACCGAGTAGCTCGGCGGTCGCGGCGCGCGAAGCGGGCGCGCCGGTAGCGGCGCCTGCGCAGGCGCGCACAATCGGCCGCGGCCATATCTGGCCGCGCTGGAGGCACCGATGCCCGATCGACCCACATCGCACGATGCACCCGACCTGCCCGCGCTGCAGCGCCTGCTCGACCCGCTGTTCCCCGGCTTGATGGGCGTGCGCCTGGTGTCGCTCGCGGCCGATCGCGTCGTCGCCGAGCTGACGGTGCGTCCCGACCTGTGCACCACCGGCGGCATCCTGCACGGCGGCGCCGCGATGGCATTCGCCGACACGCTCGGAGCGATCGGCACGGTGCTGAACCTGCCTGCCGGCGCGCGCACCACCACCACCGATTCGAGCACCAAGTTCATCGCCGGCGCGAAGGCCGGCACCGTACTCACCGGCGACAGCGTGGCGCTGCACCGCGGCCGCACGACGATGGTGTGGCAGACCTCCATCCGCACGCCAGAGGGCCGGCTGTGCGCGGTGGTGACGCAGACGCAGCTGGTATTGGGCCTGGTCGACAAGGCGGCCACATGACGCTGGCCACGGCCGGAGGCCCGGCGCCGAGGCGCCCGCCACGCACCTGAGGCACCGATGCACGCCTGGCCCGCACTGGCCGCAGCACGCGCGCACGACGCCGCCGCGCGCGTGCCGTTCGCGGTGATCGACGCCGCCGGCGCGGCGGTGCCGGTGGGCGCCGTCGCGCGCACCCAGCTCGGCGCGCTGCGCCGCTGGCCGCGCTGGCTCGCACCGTACGATGACGGCGTCGCGCTGGTCGCCCCACCGGCGGCACGCGCCGACGCGCTGGCGGCGATCAACGACGCGTTGCGCGCCGACGGCCTCGTCGTGGCGTGGCGCGACGAGCCGTTCCCGCTGTTCGACCTGTACGGCCGTGCGCTGGGCGTCGCGATGGAGCGCGCCGCGACGCGCTTCTGGGGCACGCTGACGCTGGGCGCGCACTGCAACGGCTACGTCGCCGACGCGCACGGGCGGCCGGCGCAACTGTGGATCGCGCGGCGCTCGCCGACCAAGGCCACCGACCCGAACCGGCTCGACAACCTGATCGGCGGCGGCGTGCCGGTCGGGCAGTCGCCGCGCGACACCGTGCTGCGCGAGGGCTGGGAGGAAGCCGGCCTGCAGCCGGCGCAGATGCGCGCGCTGCAGCCTGGCCGCGTGCTGCGGCTGCTGCGCGACATTCCCGAAGGCCTGCAGCGCGAATGGATCCACGTCTACGACCTGGCGCTGCCGCCGGGGCTGGTGCCGCGCAACCAGGACGGCGAGGTGGCCGCGTTGCGGCTGTACGATCTGGCCGACGCGCTCGCGCTGGCCGCCGGCGCCGAGATGACGGTCGACGCTGCACTGGTGACGCTGGACTTCGCGCTGCGCCACCGGCTGTTCGATGCGACGACCGAGGCCGCGCTGGCCGCGGCCGCCGCCGAGCTGTTCGAAGGCCGCGCGACGTAGGCCGACGGCGTCTGGGCCGCCCAGGTCGTCCGGGCCGCAACACGATTCGCTCGCGGCGAACCGCACCCGTCTTTCATCGGGCGATGCATGTTCAGCGGTCATTCAGCGGGTTAGACCCAGTGGCAACGCGGCCGCCGGCCCCGGATAGTTGCCCGCGACCGCTGTGCGCACCGCCCGGTACCGGCGGCGCGGCGCGTGTCCACCACCTGGAGACCTGCATGAGCAACACCCCGAAGACCCCCGCCCCGCGCCGTCGCTTCCTGAAGAATGCCGCTGCCGGCGCCGCCACGGCCGGCGCGCTGGCCGCACCGTCGGTGTCGCAGGCACAGACCACGAGCCTGCGCTTCCAGTCGACCTGGCCGGCGAAGGACATCTTCCACGAGTACGCCAACGACTTCGCCAAGAAGGTCAACGACATGGCCGGCGGCCGGCTGAAGATCGAGGTGCTGCCCGCCGGCGCCGTGGTGCCGGCGTTCCAGCTGCTCGAGGCGGTGAACAAGGGCACGCTCGACGGCGGCCACGGCGTGGTGGCCTACCACTACGGCAAGAACCCGGCACTCGCGCTGTGGGGCTCGGGCCCGGCGTTCGGCATGGACCCGAACATGGTGCTGGCGTGGCACTACTACGGCGGCGGCAAGGCGCTGCTGGAGGAGATCTACAAAGACCTGCACATGGACGTGGTGTCGTACCTCTATGGGCCGATGCCGACGCAGCCGCTGGGCTGGTTCAAGAAGCCGGTGGCACGCGCCGAGGACCTCAAGGGCCTGAAGTTCCGCACCGTCGGCCTCGCAGTCGACGTGTTCGCCGACATGGGTGCGGCGGTCAACCCGTTGCCCGGCGGCGAGATCGTGCCGGCGCTCGACCGCGGCCTGATCGACGCGGCGGAGTTCAACAACGCGTCGTCCGACCGCGTGCTCGGCTTCGCCGACGTGGCCAAGAACTGCATGCTGCAGAGCTTCCACCAGAGCGGCGAGCAGTTCGAGATCCTGTTCAACAAGGCCAAGTTCAACGCGCTGGCCCCCGACCTGAAGGCGATCATCGACTACGCGGTGCAGGCGGCGTCGGCCGACATGAGCTGGAAGGCGATCGACCGCAACACGAAAGACTACGCCGAGCTGAAGAAGGCCGGCGTCAACTTCTACAAGACGCCCGACGCGATCCTGCGCGCGCAGCTGGCGTCGTGGGACAAGGTCACCACGAAGAAGTCGGGCGAGAACGCCAGCTTCAAGAAGGTGCTCGATTCGCAGCGCGCCTACGCACGCACCGCCGGCGGCTGGCAGAACGACTACATGGTCGACTTCAAGATGGCCTACAACCACTACTTCGGGAAGAAGTAACCCGCCGCCTCATCCACCACTGCAGCGGGGCGCCTCGTGCGCCCCGCTTGCCGTTCGCCGATGCAACGAATCCTGCTCTCGGTCGACCGCGCGTCGACCTGGCTCGGCCAGACCTTCGCCTGGTCGATCATCCTGCTGACGCTCGGGATCACCTGGGAGGTGTTCTCGCGCTATGTGCTGAACAAGCCGCACGGCTGGGCGCTCGACGCGCAGATCATGCTGTACGGCATTCTGTTCATGATGGCCGGCGCCTACACGCTGAGCAAGAACGGCCATGTGCGCGGCGATGTGCTGTACGGCTTCTTCCGCCCGCGCGCGCAAGCCGGCATCGACCTGGCGCTGTACATCGTGTTCTTCCTGCCCGGCGTGGTGGCGCTGACCTGGGCCGGCTGGACGTACTTCAACGAATCGCTCGCGATCCACGAGCAGACCTTCAACGCCGATCCGCTGCCGGTCTACCCGTTCAAGTTCTTCATTCCGCTGGCCGGCGCGATCCTGCTGCTGCAGGGCATCGTCGAGATCGTGCGCTGCGTGCTGTGCCTGCGCGACGGGCAGTGGCCTTCGCGCGAGCACGACGTGGAGGAGGTCGACGTCGAGAAACTCAAGGAGATGGTGCACGTGAAGGATGCCGACATCGCCGCGCTCGACCCATCGGTGATTCCCCCCGCGCAGCGGCAGGGGGGCGCCTGATGCGCCGCGAGCTGTGGTTCGGCTTCACGCTGATGGCGCTGATCGTCGCCGGCACGGCGGTGATGCTGCTCACCGCCCACCCGCTCGAGCGCGGCCACCTCGGGCTGATGATGCTGGCGCTGGTGGTGGTGGCGATCATGCTCGGCTTCCCCACCGCGTTCACGCTGATGGGCATGGGCATGCTGTTCACCTGGCTGGCCTACAACCGCGATGTCAACCTGACGCTGACGCTGATGGTGCAGAAGGCATTCGGTGTGATGAGCAGCGACGTGCTGATCTCGATCCCGCTGTTCGTCTTCATGGGCTACCTGGTCGAGCGCGCCAACCTGATCGACAAGCTGTTTCGCTCGCTGCACCTGGCGCTGGCGCGCGTGCCAGGCTCGCTCGCGGTGGCCACGCTGGTCACCTGCGCGGTGTTCGCCACCGCCACCGGCATCGTCGGCGCAGTGGTCACGCTGATGGGCCTGCTCGCGCTGCCGCAGATGCTGAAGGCCGGTTACGACACCAAGATCTCGGCCGGATCGATCACCGCCGGCGGCTGCCTCGGCATCCTGATTCCGCCGAGCGTGCTGCTGATCGTCTACGGCGCCACCGCCGGCGTCTCGGTGGTGCAGCTCTATGCCGGCGCGTTCTTCCCGGGCCTGATGCTGGCCGGGCTGTACGTGGTGTACGTGATCATCCTGGCCAAGATCAAACCATCGCTGGCACCACCGCTCACCGCCGAGCAGCGCTTCGTGCCGCTGCCCGGCCCGCTGCAGCGGCTGGCCGACACCGTGTCGACGCGCGCGCTGCCCGCGCTGGTGCGCGCCGCGCGCGGCCACCCCGACGTGCCGCGCGGCTATGCGTGGCGCCAGCTCGGTGTGGCGCTGCTGCCGGCGCTGTTCGTGGCGGGCGTCGCCGCGCTCGCGTTCGACAGCAGCAGCGCGCCGGCAGCGAACGCGCCGCGGGCCTCTACCTCGAGCGGCGTGGACCTGCCGCCGGGCGCAACGTCCGATGCGGCGGGCCGCAGCGGCGGCCTGAGCGAGCCGCCCGGCACCGGCGAGCGGGAGCCACCCGGCGCGAGGGGTGGCGTGCAAGAACCGCCGGGCGCCGGCGTGCAGGAACCACCCGGTGCGGGCCTGCAGGACCCCCCCGGCGCCGGCGGCGGCCTGCGCGAGCCGCCGGGCGCGGGCGGCGTGCAGGAGCCGCCGGGCGCCGCCGCGGCGGTGCAAGAGCCGCCCGGCGCGGGCGGTGGTGTGCGCGAACCGCCCGGCGCATCGCCCGGTGTCGCGACCGCCGCACCGGTCGCGAGCAGCGGGCCATCGACCGGCTACTGGATCGGCGTCGGCGTGGCAGTGCTGTTGCTCGCGGGCTTCTACGCGCTGCTGAGCTTGCAGCGCCTCGAAGTGTTCAAGATGCTGCTCACCAGCTTCTTCCCGCTGGTGGTGCTGATCCTCGCGGTGCTGGGTTCGATCGTGTTCGGCCTGGCCACGCCGACCGAGGCCGCTGCGGTGGGTGCATTCGGCGGCTACGTGTTGGCCTGCGTCTACGCGCTGATCGGGCGCCGGCGCGGGGCGATGCGCAATACGATGCTGCTGTGGGGCCTGCTGTGGCTGCCGGCGTTCATTGCCGTGACCTGGTTCCTGCTGCACCACAACGGCACGGTCGACCGTGCGGTGCTGCCGCTGGTGGGCATCGCCGCTGCGGTGGGCGTCGGCGTGTGGAGCCTGCTGGCCTACCGCCAGGCCGGCCTGAGCGGCGAGGTGCGCGAGTCGGTGTTCCTCACCGCGAAGACCAGCGCGATGGTGTGCTGGCTGTTCGTCGGTTCGGCGATCTTCTCGGCGGCGTTCGCGCTGCTCGGCGGGCAGGAACTGGTCGAGCGCTGGGTGCTCGGCATGAACCTCACCAAGACGCAGTTCCTGGTGTTGTCGCAGGTGATCATCTTCACCCTCGGTTGGCCGCTGGAGTGGACCGAGATCATCGTGATCTTCATGCCGATCTTCATTCCGCTGCTCGACAATTTCGGTGTCGACCCGCTGTTCTTCGGCCTGCTGGTGGCGCTGAACCTGCAGACCGCGTTCCTCAGTCCGCCGGTGGCGATGAGCGCGTTCTACCTCAAGGGCGTGAGCCCGCCGCACGTCACGCTGAACCAAATCTTCGCCGGCATGCTGCCGTTCATGGGCATCCAGATCCTGGCCATCGTGCTGCTGTACCTGTGGCCGCAGATCGGGTTGTGGCTGCCGACGGTGCTGTACAAGTAGCGCGGTTCAACTCGCCTCGATCGCGCATCAATCGGGCAGCCGATAGCGCGTGCTCGGACCTTTGCCTGTCTGGCGCAACAGCCCGCGCTCGGTCAGCAGGGCCAGATGCTTCGACGCGGTGGCCGGGCTCACCGCACACAGGCCGGCGTAGGTGCTCTTGTTGATCGAGCCGTCGCGCAGCAGGAACATCAGCACCGCGCCGCGCGGCTCGGCGTCGAGCAGGTCGCCGCCGCGCTGCGCCCAAGCCTCGGCCAGCTGCTGCTCACGCGAACGCTGGCTGTCGTAAGTGCGGCGCAACCGGTCGAATGCCGGCGCCAGGCTGCGGTCGAGCCCATGCCGGCGCGCCAGCTCGAGCGCAGCCTCGCGCTCCTTGGCCGCGATCACCAGGTAGGTGTTGGCGATCTCCAGCCGCGCGCGCACATGGGCCTCGACCGCCACCGGCACCGCCAGCACCGCACGGTGCCGCGCGATGTCGGCCATCTCCTCGAAGTGCACCGCCGATTCCTCGGGCAGCAGCCGGTCGGTGGCCTGCGTGGCCTGCGCACCGAGCACGTCGGCCTTCAGGTTGCGCGTGGCCTCGATCAGCATCGGGCTGCTCTCCGACGCGCGCGCGCGCATCGACGCGGCGGCATGGCTGTCGCCCAGGCGTTCGTCCTCGGGGTCGGCGCTGAGCTGGAAGCGCTTGTAGTAGGCCTCGGCGAGGTTGAAGTGCGCGCGGTTGACGTGCAGCTTCAGGTCGGCGCCCAGGCTCTCGTCGAGTGCGGCGCGGTACTGCTCGATCGCGCGGTCGTACTGGCCGAGCCAGAAGTGCGTGGCGCCGAGGTTGAGCCGCGCGCTGGCGCGCATCTCGGGCCCGATCTCGATGCGCGTGCCGAGCGCGAGCACGCGCTCGCCGTAGTCGAGCGCGCGCTCGAAGTCCTTCGCCTCGCCGTAGATCAGGCTCAGGTTGGCATAGGTCTTCAGCACCGAGTGCAGGTCGCCGGCGCGCTCGAACAGCGCCAGCGCGCGGTGCTTGTGCGCGATGGCCTGCGGCAGCTCGCCGGCGCGCCGCCGGTACTCACCCCAGGCCTGCTCGAGCATGCCGGCGGTGTCGTCCGGCACGCCGGCGCGTGCGCGCAGCGACTCGGCCTGCTCGAGCACGGTCTTCGAGCGCGGGTCGTTGCGCAGCACGTAGAGCCACGCCAGCCGCACCAGCGTCACCAGGTAGTGGCGTGCCGCCTCGTCGGCCGGCGCCGCACCGTCGCGCAGGAACGCGGCGCTCTCCTCGTAGCAGGCGAACGCGCGATCGGCGTCGCGCGCCTCGTGGAACTTGCCCATCGCACCGTAGACGATGCCCAGCAGCAGCCGGTCGTTGCGCGGCGCGGCGACGCGCAGCGCCGCCTCGTAGGCCTGCAGTTCGCGCTCGGGCGCATCGCGCTGTCTGTGCAGCGCGGCACGCGCCAGTTGCAGCTCGAACGCGGCGCGCGCGTCGAGCTCGCGCGCGGCCAGGCGCTCGATCAGCGCATCGGTTTCGGCCGCGCGCGCCAGCTGCGCGACATGGCGCGTCAGCAGCGCGAGACAGGCGCGCGCGTCGCCGGCTTGCAAGCCGTGCCACAGCGCCGCCAGCGGGTCGCCGCGCTCGCGCAGCGCCGCCGCCTGAGTCGCATGCCAGGCCGTCTGCGCCGCCGGTGCGTCGAGGCCGAGGAGCCGGACCGCCGCATCGCCCGCGGTGCGCCGCAGCGACAGCAGGCGCACCGGGCTCGCCGGCGCTTCGATCAGCAGTGCGGCGATCGACTGCTTGGCGCGTTCGAGATAGCGGTAGAACGTGCTCGGTCCCACGCCCCACAGGCCGCACAGGTTGTCCACCGGCGCTTCGTCGGGCCGCCGGCGGTAGTGGTCGCGGTAGTCGGGCACCGACACGAAGCCGCCATAGCCCAGCACCGCGAGGACCGGGCGCCAGCCGGTCTTGTGCAGCCAGGCCTCGCGCGCGATCGTGGCGTGCAGCGGCTCGCGATCGGGCCGCAGCTGGGCCACCGCCCAATGCAGCAGCACCACGCTGGCACGCGACAGCGCCTGCTCGCCGGCGAAAGCATCACCGGCCGAGCCGAACAGCGCACTGCGGACACGGCGCAGCAGCCAGCGCGTGAGCCGCGGTCGGCGCTGCACCAGCTCGTCGAACGTACCGGCGCGGTGCGCGGCCAGTGCCGCTTCGATCGCGGCCTCGTACAGACGCAGCGTGCCGGCCGCGCCGAACGGCGACCCCGCTGGCACCAGCAGATCGATCGAATGACCCACGCTCGCAGCGCGCTCCCAACGGCAAATCAGTGTCTGGGCGCGTCGATCGCCGGCGCGCCCTAGGGCGAACGCCCTGCGTCGGCCACCCCCAACTCGAAACACGGGCCGCGCAGGACAGCTTGCATACTCGCACGGCTGCCCTGCGATCGGCCGCCCCCTTTGGTAGGAATGGCGGGCGGCCGCCACACCTGCCGAGGAGCCCGCCGATGAAAGCCCAGCCCTGCTTCGAAATCGATCCGGCCGCGCCGCAGCGCGACGACAGCATCGCGCTGGCGGTGTACGCGCCGTTCGGCAGCGACCCCACGCTCAGCCACTACCCCGGCGACAAGCCGCGCCCGGTGCTGAAGCATCCGCTGGTGCGCGCGCTGGCCAAGGTGGCGGGCCTCGGCATCCACGTGCATGCGCTGATCGACCTGGTCGGCGACGACAGCCACGTGGTGGAGTTCGATGCCGGCCGGACGACGCCGAACGTGGTGTCGGCCTGGAAGCAGGACATGGCCTCGCCGCACGCGCTGGCCGGCTTCCTGCGCCATGTGCGACTGCACCGGCCGTGCGCGTCGATCGTGCTGGCGCTCGAGGGCCATGGCGCGGGCTTCCTGCCGGAGCTGGATACCGCTCAGCTCAGTACCCAGCGTGTGACCGATGGCGGCGCGATCGAGTGGCACACGACTGCCAGCGGCTCGAACCCGCTGCTGCCCACCGGTTCGCCGATCCTGCCCACCGGCTCGCCGATCCTGCCCACCGGCTCGCCGATCCTGCCGGCCGGGCCGCTGCCGATGTCGACGTGGGGCCTCGGCGAGGCACTGCGTCTGGCCACCGACCGCGGCCGGCGTCCGCTGTCGGTGATCCACTTCAACAACTGCTTCAACCTGTCGGTCGAGGTGCTGCACACCGTGGCGCCATATGCGAGCCACGCCGCCGGCTACTGCAACTACAACTTCTTCACCGCCGGCGAGACCTACCCGGCCGCGTTCGCGCAGTGGCTGACCAAGGGCCCGCGCACGCCGCATGGGCTGGCGCAGTGGTTCGCGCGCGCCAACCACGCGCGGCTGAAAGCCAAGGGGCACCACCCGACGATCGGCGGCGTGGTCGCGCTGAGCCAGGTGCGCCCGGCGGTACGCCAGCTCGACCGGCTGGCGCGCGAGCTGACCCGCGTGCTCGCCGTGGCCGACCCGCTGGCGCGCAAGGCCGAGCGCGACCGCATCCAGGCCGCGATCGCACAGGCGCAGCAGTACGACACCGTGCCCTATGCGCTCGAGATCCCCGACCAGCTCACCGACCTGGCCAGCTTCGCGCAGGCGCTGCTGGCGCAACCGTTCGCCGGCAACGACGTGCATCGCCATGCCAAGGCGCTGCTGGCGGCGCTGCAAGGCATCAAGGCCTACGGCGACACCGACGCACCGTGGGTCGACCTTGGCGTAACGTGGGATTTCAGCGCCGCTGCGCTGGCGATGAACATCTTTCTGCCCGACCCGGGCCTGCAGGGCGTGTGGGACTGGCGCTCGCCGTACTACCTGGAGCGCACGCCGCCGGCGGGCAAGCCGCCGATCCAGCCACAGGTGATCGAGTTCCTGAAGCAGACCGGCTGGATCGAGTTCCTGATCGAGTACCACAAGGCCGTGCCGTTCGTCGGCCTGCTGCCGGCGTTGGCGCCGCGCTTCCCGGTCTTCAAGGCCCGCTTCGACCCGAAGAACCCCGATGGCGACGGCGGCTCGCAGCCCGGCAAGCCGGGCGGTCCGTCGGGCCCGACGCAGCAAGGCGGCGGCGATCGCAAGTCGGACGGCTCCGCGGGCTGAGATCTGACCCGAGCCGGTTGCGATGCGCTGATCGAGCACTCGCCCGGTCGAGCCGACCGTCGCCCGGCGCAGCGGCCGGGTCGTGCAGCACGCGCCTCGTTTTCCCGGCGGGACGCCAGATCGCACCCCCATCGGAGCCAATCGTCTAGCGATCGTCTACTCGGGCGACCGGTGCCGTCGCAGGCATGCGTCGCAATGCGACGCCGCCTTCGCTGAAATGCCCTCCGAGCCGCCGAAGTTCTGGCGGCTACGGAGGAACCCGCGATGACTTCGATTCCCACCCTGAACGATGTGCTGCCGTGCCCGGCACCCCGTCCGCTGCGGCCCTGGCCAACGCTCGTGCCGCCCGACAAGGCGCCGCCGCCGAAGCCGCTGGTGATGGGCGGCACGCTGCCGCCGGGGCCCGCTGCGGCGCGCCTGCAAACCCGCTGGCAGCTCGACTCGGCGCCGCAGTTCCCGATCGAGCCGGGCAACGACCCGGTGCGACGTCTGCACGACCACGATCGCGCCGGCATGGCGCTGCTCGGGCTCGTGCTGTGCGCGACGGTGACGATCGCGCTGCTGGGTTTCGGGCTGCAGATTCTTCAGTGAGCGCAAGCTCACTGCGTTGCGAACAACAGCCGGCTGGTCACCCGCCAGCCGGCACGGCGCGCGCTGCCGCACGGGCTCGTCGCGCCTGTCGCTGCCACCTGCAGTTCGGACGCGTGGCGCGGCGGTGCATCGCGCAGCAGTCGCGGTACACCGCGGGCTTGCGTACAGTGCGCGCCAGCCCGCAACGCCTGCCCGTACCGTGTCCAGTCCCCCCGCAATCCCCACTTCGCCGTGGCAGCGCTTTGCCGCCGCCAGCGTGCGAGCGTTTCATGCTTACGCGGGCTGGCTGGTCGGCCTGAGCTGGGGGCGCTTCGCGCTGCTGTCGATCCTGCTGATGGTCGCCGCGGCGGTGCTGCAGAACATTCCACCGTTCAGCTGGCGCACCAGCGAAGTCCTGACCATCGACGAACCTGTCGCGCCGAAACCACCGAAGCCGCCCGCCGATCGCGAGCCGGTGATCAAGATCGAGAAGGCCAAGCCCGGACCCAAGAGCGATCGCAGCTACGAGATCACGATCGACTCGCGCGGCGTGCGCATCACGCCGAAGTCGGCCGGCGAGCCCGCCAGCTCGCCGGCGCCAACGGCCAGCGCGGCGTCGGCCGCGGCCGAGCCGGCCGAGCACAAGGGCCCGTCGGTCGAGATCAAGCTGCCGCCCGGCGCCACCAGCGAGGCGGTGCGCGAGGCCGTCGAGGAGGCGCGACGCGAGATCGTCGACGCGATCGAGGAGGCCGCACGCGACCGGGAAGAGGCCGCGCGCGACGCGGCCGAGGCCGCCGAGGGGCCGCCGGCGACCCGGCAGCGGCGCGGCGTGCGCGTGCGCACCACGCACCTGGGCGATCCGCTGCCCGAGCTGGCGTTCTTCTGGGTCGTGGCGTCGCTGATCGTCAAGGTCACCTACAAGCGACAGATCCAGGCCGAGGCGCAGGCCGCGCAGGCCACCGAGACGGCCGAGGCCGAATCGCTGAAGCGCCAGGTGGTCGAGGCGCGCATGGCGGCGATGCAGGCGCAGGTGGAGCCGCACTTCCTGTTCAACACGCTGGCATCGATCGACCACCTGATCGAAACCGACCCAGCGCGCGCCAGCACGATGCAGAAGAACCTGATCGCGCTGCTGCGTGCATCGATGCCGACCATGCGCGAGGCCAGCAGCAACGGCGCGCCGCGCGAGCTGGCGCGCGAGATGGCGGTGATCCGGCCGTACCTCGAGATCCTGAAGGTGCGGATGGAGGAGCGGCTGGCCGTGCGCGTCGACGTGCCCGAAGGCCTGTTGTCGGCCGAGTTCCCGCCGATGATGATCCAGAGCCTGGTCGAGAATGCCGTCAAGCACGGCCTCGAACCGAAGGCCGACGGCGGCGAGATCGCGATCCGCGCCGAGATCGTGCACGGCAAACTCGCCGTCACCGTGGCCGACACCGGGCTGGGTTTCGGCAAGGCGGCCACCGCTGGTACCGGCGTGGGGCTGGCCAACATCCGCGAGCGGCTGCTGCTGCTGTACGGCGCGCAGGCCAGCTTGACGATCGCCGAGAACCAACCCAGCGGCACCGCGGTGACGATCACCGTGCCGTACAAGACGGTGGCCAGCGCGGCGGCGCCGGCGGCCACGGCGACGGCATGAGGGATTCGATGACGCGCCGCGCGTCGCCGTGGCTGTGGACCGTGGCGCTGGCCACGGTGGGGCTGGCGCTGGTGCTCGCCGCGTTCGGCGCCTGGTTGCTGCTCGACGTGCTGCCGCCGGGCACCGAGCTCGTCGTCGACGGCCGGCACTTCGTGCTGCACGAATGGCTGCCCGCTTCCGCCGGTGGCTGGCTGCTGGTGGCAGCCGGCGTGCTGGCGGTTGCGCTGCTGCTGGTGATCGTCGTGCCGCTGGTGCTGTTGGCGGCGCTGGTGGTGTCGGCGATCGTCGGCGGCGCCAGCCTCGGCGCGCTGCTGCTGGCGCTGCTGGCCTTGCCGGTGCTGCTGCTGCGCCGCCACCGCCGCAAGGCCGGCCCGGGCTGACGACAATGCACGCATGAACGACACCCTCACCCGCGCCGTGCTGGCCGACGATGAACGCCTGATGCGCGAGCAGATGCGCGCGCGGCTGGCCGAGGTCTGGCCCGAGCTGCAGATCGTCGCCGAGGCGAAGAACGGGCTCGAGGCCGTGCAGGCGGTGCGCGACCAGCGGCCCGACATCGTGTTCCTCGACATCCGCATGCCCGGCCTCAGCGGTGTCGAGGCGGCACGGCAGATCGCACAGCTCGAGCACGACGACGACGCACTGCTGCCCGAGATCGTGTTCGTCACCGCGTACGACCAGTACGCGGTGGAGGCGTTCGAGCACGGTGCGGCCGACTACGTGCTCAAGCCCGCCGAGCGCGAGCGCCTCGCGCTGACGGTGCAGCGGCTGAAGCAGCGGCTGGCCACGCGCGGCACGGCCGACGCCACGCCGGGTGCACCGATCCAGCAGTTGCTGCACCGCTTGTCGGCGCAGCTGAACCCCGGCGCCGCGCCGGGCTACCTGAAGTGGATCCAGGCCAGCGTCGGCTCGAGCATCCAGATGATCCCGGTGGCCGACGTGCTGTTCTTCATCAGCGACGAGAAGTACACCCGCGTGCAGACCGCGCAGCTCGAGGCGCTGATCCGCAAGCCGATCAAGGAGCTGGTCGACGAGCTCGACCCGCACCTGTTCTGGCAGATCCACCGCTCGACGCTGGTCAACATCAACGCGGTGGCCGCGGTCACGCGCGACCTGCGCGGCCGGCAGATCGTCAGCGTGAAGGGCCACCCCGAGAAGCTCGAGGTCAGCCGCGGCTACACCGGGTTGTTCAAGGGGATGTAGCCGAGCCCGCTCAGGGCGCCGCGGGCGTCGGCGCCGCGTTCGACCAGCGCGCGATGCACCACTGCGCCGACCAGTAGGTGGCCAGGATCCACAAGCTCGCGGCCGGCAGCGGCACGGCGAACCGGTTGATCGCCAGCAGCGCGTCGGAGCACAGGAACAGCGCGCCGCCGATCGCCACCAGCCGCGCCGCTGCGGCAGCGCCACCGCGTTCAACCTGTGCGGCGCCGGCTTCGCCGCGTGCGGCCTGTGCGACGCCAGGATCCCCGCGTGCCACGAGCCACAGCACCGCCGCCTGCGACGCCATCGCCGCCAGTGCCACCACGTAGGCCAGCACCGGTACGCGCAACGCGCCGCGCACATGCGGCCACAACACGGCGAGCACGCCGAAGGCCACCACCGCATAGCACGCGAACGCGAGCGGCCGGGCCGCGAAGCGAACGCGGCGCGTGAAAGCGCCGATGTAGCACAGGTGCGCGAGCAGAAACGCAACCAAGCCAGGCAGGAAACCCTGCTTCGGCCACAGCAGCGCGACATCGCCCACCAGCGACAGCAGCAAACCGGCCAGCACGAACCGCTGCACGCGCGACGCGACGCGCCAGCCACCGACGGGCCACGCGCGCGCGAGGATCAGCACGGTGGCCAGCGGCTTGCAGGCGAAGACCAGCGCCGGTGCGGCCAGCGCCCACGACGAGCCGGCGATGGCCAGCAGCGCACTGGCCAAAATCGCCGCGTCGAGCGCGCGCGTTCGGCTCATGGCTCCGCCTCGGCCGGCCGCGCCGTCTTGGCCAGCAACTCGGCACGCAACTGCTTCAGGCGCTCGCGCGGGTCGACCTTGGCGCGCGCCTCGTCGAGCTTCATCTCCGCGATGAAGCGGCTGGGCTGCGCGGCCACGGTGTCGCGGCCGCGCTTGCGCCGCTTCAGCGTGCTGAGCGCGAGCGTGCGCTGCGCGCGCGTGACGCCCACGTACATCAGGCGGCGCTCCTCCTCGAGCCGCTGCGCGGTGACCGGCTCGGCCTCGCTCGCGAACGGCAGCAGGCCCTCGTTGACGCCGGCCAGCATCACGTGCGGCCACTCGAGCCCCTTGGCGGCATGCAGCGTCGACAGCGTGACCACGTCGGCATCGTCGCCGCGCTCGGCAATGCTGTGCATCAGGCTGATCGTCTGCGCCACCTGCAGCACGCTGGTGGCCTCGCGCGCCACGCCATCGGCGCCGGCCTCGCCGCCGCAGCGGCGCGCCACCCAGTCGACGAACTCGAGCACGTTGGCCCAGCGCGCCTCGGCGAGCCTGGCCCGGTCTTCGCCCTCGTGCAGATGCTGCTCGTAGCCGATGTCGGCGAGCCAGCCGGTCAGCAGTGTGCGCGCCGCCTCGGTGCCGGTGGTATGGCGCGCGCGGTACTCCAGGTCGTTGACGAAGCGGCCGTACTCGCGCAGCGCATCCACCGCCTTGCGCGGCAGCGCGCCGCCCAGGCTCTCGACGAACAGCGCCTCGAACAGCGAGACCTTCCACTTGGCGGCGAACTCGCCGAGCGCGGCCAGGCTCTGGTGGCCGATGCCGCGCTTCGGTGCCGTCACCGCGCGCAGGAAGGCCGGGTCGTCGTCGTTGTTGACCAGCAGACGCAGCCAGGCGCACAGGTCCTTGATCTCGGCGCGGTCGAAGAAGCTTTGTCCACCGGAGACCTGGTAAGGCATCTGCGCACGCCGCAAGGCCTGCTCGAACACCTTGGCCTGGTGGTTGGCGCGGTACAGCAGCGCGAAGTCGCGCCAGCGTGCGGGTGCATCGCCGGGGGTGCCGGCGCGGCGCGCCTGGATCCACGCCACCGCGCGTTCGGCCTCGTGCTCCTCGTTGTCGCACTCGATGCGCTTGACCGGCTCGCCCTCGCCGAGCTCGCTCCACAGCTTCTTGGCGAACAGCTTCGGGTTGGCCGCGATCACGTGGTTGGCCGCGCGCAGGATCGCGCCGGTGGAGCGGTAGTTCTGCTCCAGCATGACGACCTCGAGCGCCGGGTAGTCCTGCGGCAGGCGCTTCAGGTTGTCGATCGTCGCGCCGCGCCAGCCGTAGATGCTTTGGTCGTCGTCGCCCACCGCGGTGAACGGGTTGGCGCCGCGTGCGCCGGTCGTCGCGTCGCCGACCAACGCCTTCAGCAGTTCGTACTGCACCGCGTTGGTGTCCTGCACCTCGTCGATCAGCACGTGCGCCAGGCGCTGCTGCCAGAGCTGGCGCACGTCGTCGTGCATGCGCAGCAGCTTCAGCGGCAGGCCGATCAGGTCGTCGAAGTCGGTGGCCTGGTAGGCGGCCAACCGCTCCTCGTAGCGCCGCATCACGCGCGCGGCGACGCGCTCGTCGGCGGCGGCGGCGGCCTGCTCAGCGCCGTCGGCCGTCAGGCCCTGGTTCTTCCAGCGGCTGATCGTCCATTGCCAGCGCCGCGCTTGCGCGGCATCGGTGGTGCCGCCGGCGTCGCGCAGCACGGCCAGCACGTCGTCGCTGTCGAGGATCGAGAAGCGCGGCTTCAGGCCCAGCGCCTCGCCATGCTCGCGCAGGATGCGCACGCCCAGCGCGTGGAAGGTGCACAGCACCAGCGCCTGCGCTGCGCGGCCGCCGACCATGGCGCGGGCGCGCTCGCGCATCTCGGCCGCAGCCTTGTTGGTGAACGTGATCGCCGCGATCTGCGGTGCCTCGACGCCGCCGCGCAGCAGGTGCGCGATCTTGTGCACGATCACCCGCGTCTTGCCCGAGCCGGCGCCGGCCAGCACCAGGCAGGGCCCGCGCGTGTGATGCACCGCGCGCAGCTGCGCGGCGTTCAGCGTGGCGGTGGCGGGCGGGCTCATGCGAACTCGTGCGGCGCGAACTCGTGCAGCGCGGCGGGCGATGATAGCCACGCACCCGCGCGCCGGGCGGTGTGCGGCGTTGTGGTATGAAGCCCGTGCAGCGCCGCGCTGCCCGCAACCTGCCCGCCACCCGTCGCCCGATGGCCGATCGCTCCGCACCACCCGACGCTGCGCGTCGACACGAGTCACCACACCCCATACCGCGCGATCGCGACGCGCGCACGCCGCTGTCGCGTCGCGGCTGGCTGGCATGGGCCGGCGGCGCGGTGACCGCGCCGATTTTCGTGCGCCATGCGCGCGCCGCCGACGTGCCGCGCTTCGCGCTCGGCGTCGCATCGGGCCAGCCGGGCGCGCACGGCATCGTGCTGTGGACGCGGCTCACCGGGCCCGAGCTGCCGCCGCGGGTCGAGGTGCGCTGGCAGCTCGCGCGCGACGAGGCGTTCACCGACATCGCCGCGACCGGCCACGAGAACGCGATCGCCGACGAGGCGCACAGCGTGCATGCCGAACCCGGCGGGCTCGAACCCGCGCGCGGGTACTGGTACCGCTTCGAGGCGCTGGGGCAGCGCAGCGCGGTGGGCCGCACGCGCACCGCGCCGGCGCCCGACGCACCCGCTGCGACGTTGAGCTTCGCGCTCGCCAGCTGCCAGCGCTTCGACCATGGCCACTACGCGGCGTGGCGCCACGTCGCCGGCCAGGCGTTCGATTTCGTGCTGTTCGTCGGCGACTACATCTACGAGCGCGCTTCGCCCCCTGGCGCGCTGCGCGCCCACGAGGGCGGGCGCCTGCGCACGCTCGAGCAGTACCGCGCCCGCTACGCGCAGTACAAGGGCGACCCCGCACTGCAGGCCGCGCACGCCGCACTGCCGTGGCTGATGGTCTGGGACGACCACGAGGTGGAGAACGACTACGCCGGCCTGCAGGGCCAGCACTTGCAGTCGGACTTCGCCGACCAGCGCGCCGCGGCGTACCGCGCCTACTGGGAGCACATGCCGTTTCCGAAGTCCGCACGACCGGCCGGACCCGACATGCGCATCGTCGGGCGCTGCGACTGGGGCACGCTGGCGCGCATCCATCTGCTCGACGACCGCCAGTACCGTGATCCGCAGGTGTGCCCGCGGCCCGATCGCGGCGGCGGCTCCAACACCGTGCGGCTGCGCGATTGCCCGCAGCTGCTCGACGCGCAGCGCACGCTGCTCGGCGCCGAGCAGGAGCGCTGGCTGGCGCAGGGCTGGGACCCGCAACGGCGCTGGAACCTGCTGGCGCAGCAGACGTTGATGGCGCGCCTGTCGTGGAGCGACCCGGCCACCGGCGGCACCTACTGGACCGACGGCTGGGACGGCTACGCGCCGGCGCGCAACCGCCTGCTCGGCACGGTGGCCGAGCGCAAGGTGCCCGGCGTGGTCGTGCTCGGCGGCGACGTGCACGCGCACTACGTGGCCGACCTGAAGGCCGACTTCGACGCCGCGCGCGCACCGGTGATCGCCACCGAGCTGTGCGGGACGTCGATCGCCAGCCATGGCATCGCACAGGAGCGCATCACCGCCGCGCTGCACTACAACCCGCACGTGCACTACGGCCGCTCCGACCAGCGCGGCTACGTGGCCTGCCGGCTCGACGGCCGCACGCTGCAGGCCAGCCTGATGGCGGTGGACCGACCCGACGACCCCGACAGCGCGGTGCGCGTAGCCGCACGCTTCGCGGTCGACGCACGACAGCCCGGCGCGCAGACGGCATGACCGCGATCCTCGCGGTCACGGTGCCGTTCTTCGCGCTGGTGGTCGCCGGCTACGTCGCGGCCTGGCGCCACGTGCTGCCGGAGTCGGCGATTCCCGGGCTCAATGCCTTCGTGCTGTACTTCGCGCTGCCGTGCATGCTGTTTCGCTTCGGCCTGAACACGCCGCTGGCCGAGGCGCTGAACCCGGTGGTGCTGGGGCTGTACCTGGGCTGCGCGCTGCTGATGGTGTTCGTGACCATCGCGTTCTCGCTCGACGAGGTGGTAGGCCTGAAGGACGCAGCGTTCGGCGCGCTCGTCACCGCGTTTCCGAACACCGGTTTCATGGGCGTGCCGCTGCTGGCCGCGCTGTTCGGCGGGGCGATCGTCGGGCCGATGATCGCCACCATCCTGATCGATCTGTTCATCACCAGCTCGCTGTGCATCGCACTGGCCGAGTCCGGCGGCGCGACCGGTGGCGCGCGCGCCGCGGCGCTGCGCTCGCTGCGCGGCGCCTTGTCCAACCCGATGCCGTGGGCCATCGCCGCCGGCGGCGCGCTCGGCGCGTTCGGCTGGCGGCCGGCCGGCCCGCTGGACACCACGATCCGCATGCTCGCCGATGCCGCCACGCCGGTGGCGCTGTTCACGATCGGCGCCGTGCTTTGGCGCGGCAGCCAGCATGCGCACACGCGCACGGCGCTGAAGCGCTACCTGCCGCAGGCGCTGGCCAAGCTGCTGCTGCACCCGGCGCTGGTGTTCGCGGTGGCGATCGCCGCGCGCGCCGCCGGCGCGCCGCTGACGAACCTGCAGATCACCGCGATCACGCTGACCGCGGCGCTGCCCAGCGCGGCCAATGTGGCGATGCTGGCCGAGCGTTTCGGCGCCGACAACGGCCGCATCGCCCGCATCATCCTGGCGTCGACGGCGCTGTCGTTCGTCAGCTTCACGCTGCTGGCGTGGGTGTTCGGCGCGAAGCCCTGATCGGGCCGCGGCATCGCGTCGGATGCACGGGCGGCGGTGCCGTCGGCGCCGCCCGAGCCTGCAAGACCAGTCTCGGGGGGGCGGGCCGGGTTGGCCCGGCCCTGGGGTACTCAGAGACCCACCGTCGGTTGCGAGCCTTCGACCGCCGCGACGCCCTCACGATAGCGGATTCGCAGGACGTCCTGCGGTGCGATGCAGGCACCCTGTTCACCGAGCAAGATGCGATCGTGCAAGACCGAAACGCCGGCGCCGACGTCGCACTGAATGACATAGTGCTTGCCGACGGCAACGATGGGGCCGGCGGTGTCACCGCCGTCCAGGCGAGCCAGCACCGGCGACTGGCGCTGCCCCTTGGCGATCGATTCGATCTCCAGCGCCCGTTCGTTGACGCTCGCTGCAACCACTTGCACCCACCGCGCCGGCGTGGCCGTGGCCAAGATCACCCGGTCTGCGCTCAGCAGGCCGTGGATGGCCAGGCCCTGGCCGGTGTCGCCGCCTTGCGTGTTATCGAAGATGAGCGCCTGGTTCGCATAGCCGAGCGTCACCGGCGCCAGCACCAAGGTGCGGTGATAGCGCGAACGGATGGTCGCCGGTGGGACATCGTGTCCACCGGCACCGACGCGCGCACCGACGCGCTCGACGTTCACGGCCGGGTTCTCGGTCGCGACGAGATGGATCGTGATGTGATACCCGAGAGCCTTCGCGCGCTGGAGTTCGGCCACCTTGCTCGGGTGCGACATCACCGTCTCGTACATGACGTCGTCCCGGACCTCGAGCGCACGCGCGCGCATCTCATTGGCTACCTGCTGCGCCTGGCGGGCGTCTGTCAGGCCGCGTTCACGCTGGATGTCATCGGCGTTGATGTACAGCGCCGGCAGCTGGATGCTGGCATCGGCTCGCAGCGCCGCGATCAAGGTGGACTTGCCCGAGCCGTTCGGCCCGGCAACCATGACGAGCCGTGGCGCGCCGTTCATGAGCGCGCACGGCTGCTCCGAAGCGGGAAGCCCGCAGCGCGCGAGCGCGGAGGGTTCATCGGTGAGCGCGCCGCGACTCAGCGGGTGCGGCCCGGGGCCTGTCCGGTACGCTGGGCTGAATGCGCCCAGCCTCGATGTGGCTCGCATGGGCTGCAAGCGCCGCCTGCTGGGCAACATCGGCGATGTGAGCGACCGATACGCCGTGAATCAGCATGCTGCGCTCGCCCGCCGGTGTCACATCGTTGGCGGGAGCACGCATTTCGAAGGGGAAACCGCCGGCGGCGATGCTGCGCTTGATGAACACCTTCACCATTTCGTTGGCGTTCATGCCCACGCGATTTGCCACCTGCTCGAACAGCGTGCGCTCCTCACGATCGAGGCGCAGCCGGATTTCCGGATTGGTTTGAGCCATCGCAGCATCCGCAAGTTACCGCAAATGCGGCAACATTGGGAGTCTAACGATTGCCCTGTCGCCTGTCCATCACTTCACGCTCAAGCGATTGTGGCTTCGCCACTTTGCTTGATTCCCCGCGGGGGCGAGCCGGCCCAGTCCTGGGGCGCTTCAGATCCCCAGCGGATCGACGTCGATCGCCCAGCGCGCCAGGCCCTTGCACTCGCCGCGCAGCGAGTGCAACTGCGGCAGCCACGCGGCCAGGAAGCGCTGCAGCCGCCCGCGCGCGGCCGACTCGGCGAGCATCTGCAGGCGCTGCAGGTCGGCCACCTTGGCCACCGCCGGCGGCACCGGCGGGTACAGCATCACGCCGTCGGCCTCGGGCAGCGTGGCAGCCAGCTCGGCGGCCCGGCGCAGGAAGCGCTGTGCCAGCGCGGCATCGCGCGCCTCGGCGCGCAGCAGCGCCAGGTGCGCGAACGGTGGCAGGCTGGCCGCGCGCCGTTCGGCCAGTAGGCGCTCGGCGTAGGCCGCGTAGTCATGTGCGCGCAACGCCGCGAACAGCGCGTGCTGCGGATGCCAGGTCTGCACCCACATCTCGCTGGCCTGCGCGGCGTCGCGCCCGGCGCGGCCGGCGGCCTGCATCAGCAGCGCGAACTGGCGCTCGCCGGCGCGGAAGTCGCTGCTGAACAGCGCCCCGTCGGGGTTGACCGCGGCCACCAGCGCGATGCGGCGAAAGTCGTGCCCCTTGGTGACCATCTGCGTGCCGACCAGGATGTCCACTTCACCATCGTGTATGGCTGCCAGCGTGCGCTCGAGCGTGCCGGCACCGCGCGCGGCATCGGCGTCGAGCCGCGCGATGCGCGCCCCGGGCAGGTCTTCGGCCAGTTGCTCGGCCAGCCGCTCGGTGCCGCGACCGATCGGCTGGATGTCGAGGTTGCCGCACGCCGGGCAGGCGCGCGGCACGCGCTCGGCGAGACCGCAGTGATGGCAGCGCAGCGTGCGGTCGTGCTTGTGGAAGACGCGCCACGCGCTGCAGTGCGGGCATTCGCTCTTCCAGCCGCAATCGGGGCAGTGCAGCACCGGGGCATAACCACGCCGGTTCAGGAACACCAGCGACTGCTCGCCCCGCGCCAGGCACTGGCGCAGCGCGTCGAGCAGCGGCGGCGCGAGTGCCGGCGGCGGCCGGCCCGGCACGCGCGGCAAGCGGCCGAGATCGAACACGCGCACGCGCGGCAGCGCCGCGCCGGCGATGCGGTGGTCGAGCGCGAGGCGCCGATAGCGGCCGGTCAGCGCGTGCTGCCAGGTTTCGAGCGACGGCGTGGCCGAACCGAGCACCACCGGCACGCGTTCGATGTGCGCGCGGTACACCGCGAGGTCGCGCGCCGAGTAGCGCGCGCCTTCCTGCTGCTTGTACGACGCATCGTGCTCCTCGTCGACCACCACCAGCCCCAGGCGCGGCAGCGACGCGAACACCGCGAGCCGGGTGCCGAGCACGATGTCGGCCAGCCCCAGGTGCGCCAGCAACCAGGTCTTGAGCCGCTGCGCCGGCGTCAGCGCGCTGTGCATCGCGACCACGCGACGCGTCGGGAAGCGTCGCGCCACACGGGCGAACAACTGCGGCGTCAGGTTGATCTCGGGCACCAGCAGCAGCGCCTGGCGCGAGCGTGCCAGCGTCTGCTCGGCTGCCTGCAGGTAGACCTCGGTCTTGCCGCTACCGGTCACGCCGTGCAGCAGCAGCGGTGCCGCGTGCGGCTGCGCCGCCGCCTCGGCGATCGCGGTCACCGCGTCGCGCTGCGCCGGCGTCAGCATCGGTACGGCCGGCTCGCCGCTTGCGCCCGGCACGACAGCCATCGCCGCCGAGGCCGCCTGCGCCTCGCGCTGCACACGCTTGACGCGTTGCGCCAGTTGCGCGGCGTCGAGCTTGCGCAACTCCGGCGGCAGCACCGCCAGCGCCAGCTCGCCGATCGAGCGCTGGTAGTAGCCGGCGGCGAACTCCACCAGCGCCAGCCACGATTGCGCCAACGGCGCGATCGCATCGAGCACTTGCGCGACCGGGCGCAGCGGCAGGGCGGCCGGCGGGCTCACACCGTGCCAGACGATGCCGGTGACCTCGCGCCGCCCCAACGGCACACGCACCAGCGTACCCGCGGGGAGCGCGACGGCGCAGCAGTAGTCCAGGGCCCGCCCGAGGCCGGCATGAAGCGGTGCCTCGACGACGACCTGCGTCCGCGCCGCGCCCATGACTGCAGTCATTTCCGGGCCACCGACCACACGCAAGGTGTCACCTGAGAAATCACCGACAAGTTACTGATTAGAAACGAAATCGGTGATTTGCTGGCGCTGTGGACAACTTTGTGGGAAAGCCGTCAACCCGGATCGGGCGCGTTCGCCACCTTCGACGCAGGCAATTCGATCCGTTCAACGCCAAAGAGCCTAATTGTTCTTATAAATCAATACGTTGACACGATATTCCGTCAATCCTTCCAGCCTCGCGTCCAAGGCTGTGAGCATCTGTTTCGGAAGCCTATTTATGGGGATAAGTCAAGTTCTGAGCACTCACTTACCACGTAACGTCACGCCGGCCGTCTGGAGTGTTGGTGCACCGCCTCGACCAGCGCCGCCACCGCGTCGGGCGGTGTGTGCTGGCTGATGCCGTGGCCGAGGTTGAAGATGTGGCCGCCCGAGCGACCATCGGGCCGCGCCCAGGCACCGAAATCGTCAAGCACCGCGCGCGCCTGCGCAGCCACGCGATCGACCGGCGCGAACAGCACCGCCGGATCGAGGTTGCCCTGCAGCGCCACGCGATCGTCGACGCGCCGGCGGGCCTGCGCGAGCGGCAGCGTCCAGTCGAGCCCGACCACGTCGGCCCCGCAGGCGGCAATGGCTTCGAGCCACGGGCCACCGCCCTTGGTGAAGACGATCGACGGCACGGCGCGCGCCTCGCGCTCGCGTTTGAGCTGCGACACCACCGCGCGCGTGTAGGCCAGGCTGAAGGGCTCGAAGGCATCGTGCGCGAGCACGCCGCCCCACGAATCGAACACCATCACCGCCTGCGCGCCGGCGTCGATCTGCGCGTTGAGGTAGGCCGCCACCGCCTGCGCGTTGATCGACAGGATACGGTGCAGCAGGTCGGGCCGCGCGTAGAGCATCGTCTTGACGTGACGGTAGTCGTCGGAGCCGGCGCCCTCGACCATGTAGCACGCCAGCGTCCACGGACTGCCGGCGAAGCCGATCAGCGGCACGCGGCCGGCGAGCGCGCGGCGGATCGATGCCACGGCATCGAACACGTAGCGCAGCCGGGCCATGTCGGGCACCTGCAGCGCGCGGATCGCCGCCTCGTCGCGCAGTGGCCGCGCGAAGCGCGGGCCCTCGCCGGCTTCGAAGCCGAGGCCCAGGCCCATCGCATCGGGCACCGTCAGGATGTCGGAGAACAGGATCGCGGCATCGAGCGCGAAGCGCTCGAGCGGCTGCAGCGTGACCTCGGTGGCGAATGCGGGGCTGGTGGCCAGGCCCATGAAGCTGCCGGCACGCTCGCGCGTCGCGCGGTACTCGGCCAGGTAGCGGCCGGCCTGCCGCATCAGCCACACCGGCGTGTACTCGGTGCGCTGGCGCAGGCAGGCGCGCAGGAACACATCGTTGCGCAGTGCCGCGGTCATCCACGCATTATCGATGGCACTGGCGCCGCCCTATGATCGGCCGCACCCCACGCGCCCGATGAAGCCGCTGATCCTGATCGTCGAAGACGAGCCCGGCATCGCCGACACGCTGCAGTACGCGCTGCGCACCGATGGCTTCGAACCCGCTTGGGTACCCAGCGCAGCGGCGGCGCTGGCCGCCGTGGCGCAACGCGAGCCGGCGCTGGTGATCCTCGATGTCGGCCTGCCCGACCTGAACGGCTTCGAGCTGTTCAAGCAGCTGCGCGCGCGCATCGACGTGCCGGTGGTGTTCCTCACCGCACGCGGCGACGAGATCGACCGCGTGGTCGGGCTCGAGCTCGGCGCCGACGACTACATCGCCAAGCCGTTCTCGCCGCGCGAGCTGGTGGCGCGCGTGCGCAACGTGCTGCGCCGCTCCGCGCGGCCCGCGGCGCCCACGGCCGCCGCCACAGCAACGGCGGCGGCCTTCGAGGTCGACGACGGCAAGCGGCAGATCCGCTTCTACGGCAACGCGCTCGAGCTGTCGCGCTACGAGTTCGGCCTGCTGCGCGCGCTGGTCAGGCGGCCCGGCCATGTCTACACGCGCGACGCGCTGCTGCAGCTGGTATGGGACGACGCCACCGAGAGCCTCGACCGCACAGTGGACGCGCACGTGAAGACGGTGCGCGCGAAGCTGAAGGCGGTGGCGCCCATGCTGGAGCCGATCCGCACGCACCGCGGCGTGGGCTATGCGCTGGCCGAAGACCTGCCGCAGCGGCTGCCGGCCGGCTGACGGGCGCTGGTCGCCGTTGCTCGCCCGCACTGTCCGGTGAACGCGCGCACCCGCATCCTCGTCGGCATCCTGCTGGTCTACGCGATCGGCGTGGCGGTGCTGATGTGGCGCCTGCTGGCCGATATCGACCCGCGCTACCGCGAGTCGGCCGAAGAGTCGCTGGTCGAGACGGCGCACCTGATGGCCACGCTGGTCGAGCAGCGCTCCGGCGCCGACGGCACGCTCGACACCGCGTGGCTCGAGCCGCTGTTTCGCGAGCTGTACGCGCGCCGTTTCGAGGCCGACATCTTCGGCTTCAAGAAGCGCAGCGTGGAGTTGCGCACGATGGTGGTCGACGCGCACGGCATCGTGCTGTTCGATTCGATCGGCCGCCATGAGGGCAAGGATTTCTCGCAGTGGCGCGACGTGAGGCTCGCGCTGCAGGGCCGCTATGGCGCGCGCACCAGCCCCGACTTCGACGCTGATGCCAGCACCTCGGTGATGGTGGTGTCGGTGCCGGTGACGATCGGCGGGCGCATCGTCGGCGCGGTGTCGGTGGCCAAGCCGGCGCAGAGCTTCGGCCAGTTCATCGACGCCGCGCGGCGCAAGACGCTGATCGTCGGCGCCACCTCGGTGGTGGCGGTGCTGCTGCTGGTAGTGATCGTCAGCGTCTGGCTGGTGCGACCGTTCGGGCTGATCGGCGACACGCTGCGCTACGCGCGGCGCCAGCAGCCGCTGAGCCTGCCGCGGCTGGGCCGCTATGCGCTGGGCACTCTCGGCGCCGCCTTCGACGAGATGCGCGACACGCTGGCCGGCCGCTACTTCGTGGCCGACTACGTGCAGACGCTGACGCACGAGCTGAAGAGCCCGCTGTCGGCCATCCGCGGCGCGGCCGAACTGCTGCGCGAGCCGGCGATGCCCGCGGCCGACCGCCAGCGCTTCATCGCCAACGTGGGCCGCGAGACCGAGCGCATCCAGGAGATCGTCGACCGCATGATGGAGCTCACCGCGCTGGAGCGCCGGCGCACGCTGGGGCCCACCGAGCGCGTGCCGCTCGGACCGCTGCTGCACGAACTGGCGGCCAGCGCCGAGGCCGCCGGCGCGCCGCGGCACATATCGATCGCGCTCGACTCCGACAGCGATGTCGCGGTCGACGGCGACGCGCTGCTGCTGCGCCGCGCGGTGGGCAACCTGATCGACAACGCGATCGATTTCTCGCCCGATGGCGGCACCGTGGCGATCACGCTGCAGCGCAAGGGCCGGCGCGTCGACATCCGCATCCGCGACCAAGGGCCGGGCCTGCCCGACTACGCCGGCACGCGCGTGTTCGAGAAGTTCTTTTCGCTCGCGCGGCCGCACTCGCAGCGCAAGAGCACCGGGCTCGGGCTGGCGTTCGTGAAGAAGATCGCCGAGCTGCACCGCGCCCGCATCCACCTGGGCAACGCCGACGGCGGCGGCGCGCTGGCGGTGCTGAACCTGCCCTGCGCCGAGCCGATGCGCTGACGCACCCGCGCCGAAGGCGCGGCTGATCCGACTTCACGGCGACTTCACGGCGCGCGCACGCGCGCTTCCAACTGCCTTCGTGGCCGCGCGCGAGAGTGCGGCACAGGCCGGGACGCCCGGCCATCCGCAGGAGGAAGCACCATGCTCGGCAGCAGCGAAGCCCGGCCGCACGAGGCCCCAGACGATCCGACCCCAACGTGGCCCGAAACTTCGGATCACCCGCTGGCGCCGTTGCCGGCCGGCCGCGTGCTGGTGTGCATCGTGATCGCGATCCTCGCGGCGCTGGCGCTGGTCGCGTGGTCGCCCGCGCAGGCCGAGGACACCGATGCACGCGTGCCCGAGAGCCCGTACTTCCAGGTCAGGAGCGACGACCCCACGCTCGACGCGCTGCCGCTGAAGTCGACGCAAGTCGAGGTGCGCATCGCCGGCATCATCGCCGAGGTGGTCGTGCGCCAGCACTACCGCAACGAAGGCCAGCGGCCGATCGAGGCGCGCTACGTGTTCCCCGGCTCGACGCAGGCAGCGGTGCACGCGATGAACGTGCGCCTGGGCGAGCGCCTGATCCGCGCCGAGATCCGCGAGAAACAGCGCGCACGGCTCGAGTACGACAGCGCGAAGCGCGAGGGCAAGGCGACCGCGCTGCTCGAACAGGTGCGGCCCAACGTGTTCTCGATGAACGTGGCCAACATCCTGCCCGGCGACGACGTGCAGGTCGAGCTGCAATACACCGAGCTGATCGCGCCGCACGATGGCGCCTACCGCTTCGTGTTCCCCACCGTGGTCGGCCCGCGCTACCGTTCGCCGGCCGAAGCGCCGGCCAACGGCGCGTTCCCGGCCACCGCGCACCTGCTGCCGGGCGTGCACTCGAACACGGCGTTCGACCTGAGCGTGCAACTCGATGCCCCGCTGCCGATCCGCGACGTGCGCAGCGGCACGCACAAGCTCGAGGCGCAGGGCATCGGCAGCACGCGCGTGGCGCTGGCGCTGGCCGACGAGGGCCCGCGCGACGACCGCGACTTCATCCTCGAGTACCGCCTGGCCGACGAGAAGACCGCCACTGGCCTGATGCTGTACCGCGCACCCGACGCGCCCGACGCCGAGAACTTCTTCCTCGCGCTGGTCGAGCCGCCGCAGGTGGTGGCGCCGGTGCAGATCAACCCGCGCGACTACATCTTCGTGGTCGACATCTCGGGCTCGATGCACGGCCAGCCGCTGGCCACCGCGAAGACGCTGCTGCGCAACCTGATCGGGGCCTTGAGGCCGAACGACACCTTCAACGTGGTGCTGTTCTCCGGCTCGAGCCGCGTGCTGGCCGAGAGTTCGGTGCCGGCCACGCAGGGCAACATCGAACGCGCGATCCGCACCATCGACCGCGCCGGCGGCGGCGGCAGCACCGAGATCGTGCCGGCGCTGCGCCGCGTGGCCGCGCTGCCGAAGCCGGCCGATGTGTCGCGCAGCGTGATTGTGATCACCGACGGCTATGTCGCGGTGGAGAACGAGGTGTTCCAGCTCGTGCGCCGCAACCTCGACCAAGCCAACGTGTTCGCGTTCGGCATCGGCTCGTCGGTGAACCGCCACCTGATCGAGGGCATCGCGCGCGCCGGCCAGGGCGAGGCGTTCATCGTCACCCGGCCCGAGCGCGCGGCCGAGCAGGCCGAGCGCCTGCGCCACATGATCGACTCGCCGGTGCTGACGCAGCTGAGGGCGCGCTTCGTCGGGCTGGAGGTGTACGACGTCGAGCCCGCTGCGCTGCCCGACGTGATGGCCGGCCGGCCGGTGCTGCTGTGGGGCAAGTGGCGCGGCGACGCCAGCGGCGCCAAGCTGGTGCTGCAGGGCGAGTCGGCGAGCGGCAGCCTCACCGAGGTGATCGATGCGCCAGCACCCGACCCCGATGCGCGCGCGTTGCGCCAGCTGTGGGCGCGCCAGCGCATCGCGCAGCTCGCCGATGATGAAGCGCTGCTGGGCGGCCAGACGCAGCGCGAGCCGATCACCGCGCTCGGCCTGAAGTACGGCCTGCTGACGAACTACACCAGCTTCGTCGCGGTCGACCAGGTGGTGCGCACGCAGCAGCCCGCCACCGCGGTGACCCCGCCGCTGCCGCTGCCGCAGGGCGTGAGCGCGCTGGCGGTCGGCACGCCGCAGGCGATCGCAGCAGTGGTGCCGAGCACGCCCGAGCAGCCAGTGACGGTTGCACTGGCGCTGATGGCGCTCGGTGCGATCGGCATGGTGGCGTGGCGGCGCCGGGTGCCAGCGCGCACGGCGGATCGTGCTTCGCAGGACGCTTTCGCCCGCATCGGAGCCCGCACCGGAGGCCGGCCATGACGCAGGCGCGTGCGCTCGCCTGCCGTCCGGTGCGCCTGCACGCCACCGGCTGGCTCGCGCTGCATGCGCTCGCGCTGTGGCCGCACGGCCGCTACCTCGCCGAGCGCGCATTCGACGGCTCCGACGATCCGTTGGGCCTGCTCGCGCTCGCCGCGGTGGCGGCCTGCGTGGCGTGGCAGCGCGCGCAGTTGCGGCTGACGCCGCGGCACGGTTGGCTCGTCGCCGCGCTGCTGCTGGCGCTGATAGCCAACGGCCTCTGGTGGTGGGGCCTGCCGGTGCTGGCGGCGTCGCTGCTCGCGGCCGCGTCGCTGGCCTGCGCGCTGCTCGCGTGGTGGCCGGCGGCGCAGCCCAAGCTGCCGCTGGCCGCGCTGGTGGTGCTGGCGCTGCCGTGGATCGCATCGCTGCAGTTCTACCTGGGCTGGCCGCTGCGCGTGTTGACCGCGCAGCTCAGCGCGCTCGGCCTTCAGCTCGCGGGCTACGACGCCGCGCGCAGCGGGGCGTCGATGCTGGTGAACGGCCAGCTGGTGATCGTCGACGCGCCGTGCTCGGGCGTGCAGCTGGCCTGGCTCGCGTACTTCACCGCGGCCGCGGCAGCGGCCGCGACGAGCCTGCCCGATCGCCGCTTCGCACGCCGCATCGGCTGGGTTGGCGCGATCGTGCTGGCCGGCAACGTGCTGCGCAACAGCGTGCTGGTGGCGCTCGAGGCGCGGCCGCAGGGCCTTGCGCCGGCGTGGCACGAAGCCATCGGCCTCGTCGCGTTGGCGCTCGTCTGCGCCGGCGTGCTGGCGCTGATGCGGCCCGCACACACGAGCGGGCACCCGCTGTCTTTGGAGAACGCACGATGATCGACGCGTTGACGCCCAGCTGGCCCGCGGCGCCGCGCTCGCCCGCGCCACACGGATCCATGCTGCGGCGCGCGTTCGCGACCTGGCTCGAGCACTGGCCGCGCGTGCTGGCACTGGCGCTGCTGGCCTGCGCCGCGTGGCCGCTGGCCGGGCGCGGCGCGCTCGGCGCGCTCGGCGCGTCGCCCGCCGTCGACGGCTCCGGTGGCGCCGCGTCGAAGGCCGACACCGCCTTGGAATGGCCGACGAGCCTCGACGGCGAGCCGCTGCGTCCGCTCGCACTCACCGTGGTCGAGCAGCGCTTCGCGCGCCGCTTTCCCGGCCGCATCGGCCGCTTCGCCGCCGACGGCGGCGACGTCTGGGTGCTGCGCGACGTGGTGCGCCCGACGCGCGCGCTGCATCCGGCGGCCGACTGCTTTCGCGGCCTCGGCTATCGCATCGAGCCGGCGCTGCTGCAACGCGAGGCTGAGGCGCCCGTGCAGGGCAGCCTGCAGGCGCAGGCGCACACCGACGCGCCGCTGTGGCGCTGCTTCGTCGCCGAGCGCAACGGCGAACGGCTGCGCGTGTGCGAGCGCATCGTCGACGCGCAGGGGCGCGGCTTCGTCGATGCTTCGTCGTGGTACTGGGCGGCGACGCTCGGTCACTCCAGCGGGCCGTGGCGCGCGCTGACACGGGTGGAGGCATTGTGATGACCCCAAGCGCACACGCTCGCTGGCACCGCCTGTGCATCGCGCTGGCCGCACTGACGGGCGCCCTGGCCGCGTTCGGCGTCGTAGTGGCGGCGATCGCGGTGGCGGCGCTGCAGCCCGCGCCGGACGAATGGCGCACCACGCTGCGGCTCGGCCCGTGGCAGCGCGAGCTGAGCATGCCGGCGCTGATCCGCTGGGCAGCGCATCCGCTGGCCGCGCCGCTGCTTGACGGCCAGGTGCTGCACACGCGGTTCGGCCGCTGGCAACTGCGCCGCGACGGCCATCGCATCGACGCGGTGTGCGCGCCGTGCCGCATCCACGTTGCCGCGCTGGGGCCGCAGCCGCTCGCGCTGGCGAGCGCGCAGCTGGCGGCGCGGCACGTCGGCGCCGGCCGCTTCACCGGCACGCTGACGCTGACCGAGGCCGCCGATGCCGGCACCGCCGCCGCCACGCTGCCGCTCCGCGTCACCGCGCAGCTCGACCGCCGCGGCGCCGACCTGCGCCTCGCGCTGGCGCCGACGCCGCTGGCCGCGGTGGTGCGCGTGTTCGGGCCCGATCTGCCCGAGCGTGCCCGCGTGCAGGTGAGTGGCACGCTGGCCTTCACGGCCCGCGCGCGCTGGCCGGAGGGTATCTGGCAGGCGAAACCGCAGCTCACGGACTTCAGCGTCGACGGCCTCGGCACCGAGCGGCTGCTCGACGCGCAACTGCCGGCCGCATGCCGCACCGGCAACGGCGACGCACTGGCGATCGGCGGCTGGATTCCGCGTGCGCTGGTGGCCGCCGAGGACGCGCGCTTCTACGAGCACCCGGGCTACGACATCGGCCAGATGCTGGCGGCCTGGCAGCACAACCAGCACGACGGCGCGCCGCTGCGCGGCGGCAGCACGCTGACGCAGCAGCTCGCGAAGCTGGTGATCACCGGTGACGACCGCAGCGCCACGCGCAAGCTGCGCGAGCTGCTGTATGCGGTGGAGATGGAGCGCACGCTCGGCAAGGCGCGCATCCTGCAGCTGTACCTGGCGCTCGCGCCGTGGGGCGACGGCGTGTGCGGCGCCGAGCGCGCGGCACGCGTCTACCTCGGCAAGAGCGCGGCCAAAGCCGGCCCGGTGTCGGCCGCGTGGCTGGTGAGCCTGCTGCGCAACCCGGATGCGCAGCTGAGCCGGCTGAACCACGAGCGCGCCATCGACCGCTCGCGCGTGCAGCAGGTGCTGGCTGGCATGCGGCCGATGAACGCCGCGCAGCGCGCGCTGGCCAACGAGCAGGTGATCGACTGGCTGCCCTGAACGACAGCGCGTTCGATGACGCCGTGTCCGCGCGGCCGTCGCAACGATGGCGGGCGCGCGGTGGTCATTCGGCGATCGCGCGCGTCCGCCGACCGTCCCGCCGGTGGCGCGAGCGCCACCAGGCCGAAATGCGCGACGCCGACAACGACGGCATCGTCAGCAAGCAGGAGTTCCTGAACACCATGAGCAAGGTCTGGGACGCCCGCGCCAAGAAGATGGGCATCCAGGGCGACAGGATGAAGAGCGCCGAGTTCGACGAGTTCGCCAAGTACCTGCGCGCCGACGCCTGATCGGGCCTCCGCTCGCCAGTTGCCGCCTGCAACATGCCGGGGGCGCCGGTTGCGAGCGCGACCAGCCGCTGCGTGCGCTCCATGATGCCGGTGGAGCCCGACGCCTTCGGGACCGCGGCCCGTGCGCGATCACAAACCGCATGCGCACCGACTGCTTGCGGGCGGGGGCCTTGAAGCCGGTGGCACGAACCGCAAGTAGCGGTCGCCAGTCCGGTAGCATCCGGTCGCGTTACCACTCGAGGAGGTGCCCATGGGATTGCAAGCGCGTGTGATGGCCTGGATCGCCGCGGCGGTGGCGGTGCTCGGCCTTTCCGGCTGCGGCTACAACGACTTCCAGCGCCTGGACGAACAGGTCAAGGCGGCCTGGTCGGAGGTGCTCAACCAGTACCAGCGGCGCGCCGACCTGATCCCGAACATCGTCAACACCGTCAAGGGCGAGGCCAGCTTCGAGCAGGACACGCTGACCAAGGTGGTCGAGGCGCGCGCCAAGGCCACCAGCATCCAGGTGACGCCCGAGACGCTGAATAACCCCGAGGCGTTCAACAAGTTCCAGCAGGCGCAGGGCGAGCTCACGTCGGCGCTGTCGCGGCTGATTGCGGTGAGCGAGAACTACCCGAACCTGAAGACCAACCAGGGCTTCCAGGATCTGCGCGTGCAGCTCGAAGGCACCGAGAACCGCATCACCGTGGCGCGCAACCGCTACATCAAGGCGGTGGCCGAGTACAACGTGCTGGCGCGGCAGTTCCCGACCAACCTGACGGCGATGATCTTCAGCTACTCGGTGAAGCCGACGTTCACGGTCGACAACGAGGCCCAGATCTCGAAGCCGCCGACGGTCGATTTCGGCAAGCAGCCGGCGCCGGCCGCGCCCGCGGCATCGAAGTGAAGGCGTTGCGCGCGGCCGCGCCGCGGCGCGCGCGCTTGCCGTCGCCGACGAGCGCCCGTCGATGACCCCTGCCGCGCTCGACCGCTGGGGCGCCGCGCTGGCGCCCCGGTGGCTCGCGCGAGTGCGCCGCTGGCACGCACCGATCCTGTGCTGGTTCGCACTGGCGCTCATGGCGCTCGCGCTCGCAGCGCCGGGCGCGCGCGCGCAGGATTTGCAACCGGTGCCGCCGCTCGAGGGCCGTGTGGTCGACCGCACCGGCACACTCGATGCCACGCAGCGCGCGGCGATGGAGCAGCACCTGGCCAATGTCGAGCGCGAGCTCGGCACGCAGATCGTGGTGCTGATCGTGCCCGGCACGCTGCCCGAAGACATCGCCGCCTATGCGCAGCGCGTGGGCGACCAGTGGAAGCTCGGCCGCCGCGAGGCCGGCGATGGCCTGCTGATCGTGGTGGCGAAGAACGAGCGCCGCATCCGCATCGAGGTGGCCAAGGCGCTCGAAGGCGCGGTGCCCGACCTGGCGGCGCGGCAGATCATTGCCGAGACGATCACCCCGGCGTTCAAGCGCGGCGACTATGCCGGCGGCCTCAACGCAGCGATCGATCGCCTGGCCGCGCGCATCAGGCCCGAGGGACTGCCGGCACCGTCGGGCAACGGCACCCGCGACGCGTCGCGCGGCCTCGGGCTCGGGCTCGATTGGGAGCAGCTGGCGATGTTCTTCTTCGTCGGCGTGCCGGTCGTCGGCGCGCTGCTCACCGGTCTGCTCGGCCGCAAGCTCGGCGCGCTCGCCACCGGGGGCGCCGCTGGCGGCATCGCGTGGTTGCTGAGCACGAGCCTGCTGATCGCCGGCGCCGCCGGTGTGCTGGCGCTGCTGATGGTCGGCGTGTTCGGCTTCGGCGTCGGCCGCGGGCGCGGCGGCGGCCCGCCGATCATCTGGGGTGGCGGTGGCGGCGGCTGGGGTGGTGGCGGCGGAGGCGGCGGCTTCTCGTCGGGCGGCGGTGGCGACTTCGGCGGCGGCGGCGCCTCCGGCGACTGGTAGGGGCGCGTCGGTGGACAACGGGAGCTGGCGATGAACCGGGTGCTGCGCGTGCTCAGGCACCGTGTGTTCGACGAGCGCGACACGCGGCGGGCGATCGGCCCCGCCGTGATGGAGCGGCTGCAGCAGCGCGTGGCCGCCAGCGAGTGCCGCCACAGCGGCGAGATCCGCGTCTGCGTCGAGGCCGGCCTGCCGCTGTCGTATCTGTGGCGCGGCCTCTCGGCACGCCAGCGCGCGATCACGCTGTTCGGCAAGCTGCGCGTGTGGGACACCGCGCACAACAACGGCGTGCTGATCTACCTGCTGCTGGCCGAGCACGCGATCGAGATCGTGGCCGACCGCGGGCTCAACGCGGTGGTCGATCGGACGCATTGGGCGAGCATCGTGGCCGGCATGCGCGAGGCGTTTCGCAGCCGGCGCTACGAAGAAGGCCTGAACGCGGCGATCGACGCGGTCGACGCGTTGCTGGTGCAGCACTTTGCGCTGCAGCCGGGCGCGGTCAACCCGAACGAACTGCCCGACCAGCCGATCCTGCGCTGAAGTGCGCCGCGAAGCGCGACGCCGGCAACGGTGCGCCCCCCATGAACAAGGCCAGCCTGCGGCGGGCCCTCGATGCCGGCGCCCAAGGCGCCTCTACTGCCTCTACTTCTTGCGCAGCTTGGCGATCGCGGCGATCTGCGCGGCCATCGTCGCGAACTCGCTCTGTGCCTTGGCCAGGTCGATGTCGCTCTTCGCGTTGCGCATCGCCTCTTCGGCGCGCTTCTTCGCTTCGAGCGCCTTGGCCTCGTCGAGGTCGTGGCCGCGGATCGCGGTGTCGGCCAGCACGGTGACGGCGTGGGGCTGCACCTCGAGAATGCCGCCGGCGACGAAGACGAACTCCTCCTCGCCGTTGTCGGCACGCTGGATGCGCACCGCGCCGGGCTTGATGCGCGTGATCAGCGGCGTGTGGCGCGGGTAGATGCCGAGCTCGCCCATCTCGCCGGGCAGCGCGACGAACTTGGCGTCGCCGGAGAAGATGCTCTCTTCGGCGGAGACAACGTCGACGTGGATGGTGGCCATGCCCGGTAATCCTTAGCGTGTTGAAGAAGCTGCAAGAAGCAAGCCGTCGGTTCGGAGGCTAGGCGCCGAGCGCAGCCGGGTTGGGGTACCCGGCGAGCACGGCCGCGACGCATCCGGACCGAATGCGCCGCTCATTGCAGTTTCTTCGCTTTCTCGATCGCCTCGTCGATCGTGCCGACCATGTAGAACGCCTGCTCGGGCAGGTGGTCGCACTCGCCGTTGACGATCATCTTGAAGCCGCGGATGGTTTCCTTCAGCGGCACGTACTTGCCGGCGGTGCCGGTGAACACCTCGGCCACGTGGAACGGCTGGCTGAGGAAGCGCTGGATCTTGCGCGCGCGCGCCACCGCCAGCTTGTCTTCGGGGCTCAGCTCGTCCATGCCGAGGATGGCGATGATGTCGCGCAACTCCTTGTAGCGCTGCAGCGTGCCCTGCACCGCGCGCGTGGTGCTGTAGTGCTCCTCGCCGACCACGTTGGGGTCGACCTGGCGGCTGTTCGAATCGAGCGGGTCCACCGCCGGGTAGATGCCGAGCGAGGCGATGTCGCGGCTCAGCACCACGGTGGCGTCGAGGTGCGCGAACGTGGTGGCGGGCGACGGATCGGTCAGGTCGTCGGCCGGCACGTACACCGCCTGGATCGACGTGATCGAGCCGACCTTGGTCGACGTGATGCGCTCCTGCAGCCGGCCCATTTCCTCGGCCAGCGTCGGCTGGTAGCCCACCGCCGACGGCATGCGCCCGAGCAGCGCCGAGACTTCGGTGCCGGCCAGCGTGTAGCGGTAGATGTTGTCGACGAAGAACAGCACGTCGCGGCCCTCGTCGCGGAACGATTCGGCGATCGTCAGGCCGGTCAGCGCCACGCGCAGGCGGTTGCCCGGCGGCTCGTTCATCTGGCCATAAACCATCGACACCTTCGATTCGCCGAGGTTGTCCTTGACGACGACATTGGAGTCCATCATCTCGTGATAGAAGTCGTTGCCCTCGCGGGTGCGCTCGCCGACACCCGCGAACACCGACAGGCCCGAGTGCGCCTTGGCGATGTTGTTGATCAGCTCCATCATGTTCACGGTCTTGCCGACGCCGGCGCCGCCGAACAGGCCCACCTTGCCGCCCTTGGCGAACGGGCAGATCAGGTCGATCACCTTGATGCCGGTCTCGAGCAGCTCGGTCGACGGGCTCAGCTCGTCGTAGGCCGGCGCCTTGCGGTGGATCGATGCCGTGAGCGTCTGGTCGACCGGGCCGCGCTCGTCGATCGGGTTGCCGAGCACGTCCATGATGCGGCCGAGCGTGGCCTTGCCCACCGGAACGGTGATCGGGTTGCCGGTGTTGGTCACCGTGACGCCGCGGCGCAGGCCGTCGGACGAACCGAGCGCGATGGTGCGCACCACGCCGTCGCCGAGCTGCTGCTGCACCTCGAGCGTGAGCGCCGTGCCTTCGAGCTTGAGCGCGTCGTAGACGCGGGGCATCTTGTCGCGCGGGAACTCCACGTCGACCACGGCGCCGATGCACTGAACGATCTTGCCTTGTGCCATTTATTGGATCCTTCGAACGGGTTTCGGTGCAGTCGCCGCGTCAGCCCGAAATGGCTGCCGCGCCGCCCACGATTTCGGAGAGTTCCTTGGTGATCGCGGCCTGGCGCTGCTTGTTGTAGATCAGCTTGAACTCGGCGATCAGGTTGCCGGCGTTGTCGGTGGCGGCCTTCATCGCCACCATGCGCGCCGACTGTTCGCTGGCCATGTTCTCGGCCACGCCCTGATACACCAGACCCTCGATGTAGCGGTGCATCAGCTCGTCGATCACCGCCGGCGCATCGGGCTCGTAGATGTAATCCCAGCCGTACTGCGACTTCGACTCCGCGCTGGTCGCCAGGTGTGCCGCGGTCAGCGGCAGCAGCTGCTCGACCTGCGGCTCCTGGTTCATCGTGTTGATGAAGCGGGTGAAGCACAGGTACACCGCGTCGAGCTGGCAGGCGACGAACAGGTCGAGCATGGTCTTCACCGGCCCGATCAGCTTGTCGATCTGCGGCCGGTCGCCGAGCTGCGTGGCCTGGCTCACCACCTTGGCGCCGATGCGGTTCAGGAAGCCCAGGCCCTTGTTGCCGATGGCCACCGCCTGCACCTGTGCGCCGGCGCCCTGCACCTCTTTCATCTTCTGCGTGACGGCACGCAGCACGTTGGTGTTCAGGCCGCCGCACAGGCCCTTGTCGGTGGTGATGACGATGAAGCCCACCGCCTTGGCCGCGCCGTCGACCTTGCGCATGTAGGGCGACCGGTACTCGGGGTTGGCCTGCGCCAGGTGCGCCGTGATGTTGCGGATCTTGTCGGCGTACGGGCGCGCCGCGCGCATGCGCTCCTGCGCCTTGCGCATCTTCGACGCCGAGACCATTTCCATGGCCTTGGTGATCTTCTTCGTGTTCTCGAAGCTCTTGATCTTGGCGCGGATTTCTTTGCCAGCAGCCATATCAATCCCCCCCCGTTGCGGCCTTCGGCCGCCTGTCCGCGGCCGCGCCCGCATGCGCAGCCGGCTCGACAGGCGTTCGCCGGCACGCAGGTGCCGGCTCTCGTCCGGTCTCGCCCCCCAGGGGGGCGCCGCCAGCGGCCTGGCAAAGCCAGATCCACGGCGGCTGCTTGGCAATACAGCGGCGACGCAAGGTACGCATGGTCGATCAGGCGAAGGACTTCTTGAACGCGGCGATCGCGTTGCCGAGCTCTTCCTCGGCCGCCTTGTCCATCGCCTTGTCGTTCTCCAGCTTGGCCAGCAGCGCGGCGTGGCTGGACTTCAGGTGCTGGTGCATGCCGTGCTCGAACGCCACCACCTTCTTGACGTCGACGTCGTCGAGGTAGCCCTTGTTGACCGCGAAGATCGACGACGCCATCAGCGAGATCGGCTGCGGCGCGTACTGGTTCTGCTTCAGCAGCTCGGTCACGCGGGCACCGCGGTCGAGCTGCTTGCGGGTGGCCTCGTCGAGGTCGGAGGCGAACTGCGCGAACGCGGCCAGCTCGCGGTACTGCGCGAGGTCGGTGCGGATGCCGCCCGACAGGCCCTTGATCAGCTTGGTCTGCGCGGAGCTGCCGACGCGCGACACCGAGATGCCGGCGTTGATCGCGGGGCGGATGCCGCTGTTGAACAGCGACGTCTCGAGGAAGATCTGACCGTCGGTGATCGAGATCACGTTGGTCGGCACGAACGCCGACACGTCGCCGGCCTGCGTCTCGATGACCGGCAGCGCCGTCAGCGATCCCGTCTTGCCCTTGACGGCGCCCTTGGTGAACTTCTCGACGTAGTCGGCGTTGACGCGCGCGGCTCGCTCGAGCAGGCGGCTGTGCAGGTAGAACACGTCGCCGGGGAATGCCTCGCGGCCCGGCGGGCGGCGCAGCAGCAGCGACACCTGGCGGTAGGCCACGGCCTGCTTGGACAGGTCGTCGTAGATGATCAGCGCGTCCTGGCCGCGGTCGCGGAAGTACTCGCCCATCGTGCAGCCGGAGTAGGCCGACACGTACTGCATCGCGGCCGATTCGCTGGCCGACGCGGCGACGACGATGGTGTACTCCATCGCGCCGTACTGTTCGAGCGCGCGCACCACGTTCTTGATCGAGCTGGCCTTCTGCCCGATCGCGACGTAGACGCAGGTCATGTTCTGACCCTTCTGGTTGATGATGGTGTCGATCGCCACCGCGGTCTTGCCGGTCTGGCGGTCGCCGATGATCAGCTCGCGCTGACCGCGGCCGATCGGCACCATCGAATCCAGGCACTTCAGGCCGGTCTGCACCGGCTGGCTCACAGACTGGCGCGCGATCACGCCCGGCGCGACCTTCTCGATCACGTCGGTCATCTTGGCGTTGATCGGGCCCTTGCCGTCGATCGGTGCCCCAAGCGCGTTGACGACGCGGCCGATCAGCTCGGGGCCCACCGGCACCTCGAGGATGCGGCCGGTGCACTTGACGGTGTCGCCCTCGGAGATGTGCTCGTAGTCGCCCAGGATCACCGCGCCGACCGAGTCGCGCTCCAGATTCAGCGCCAGGCCGAACGTCGGCTGGCCCTCGGGCGTCGGCGGAAACTCGAGCATCTCGCCCTGCATCGCGTCGGACAGGCCGTGGATGCGGCAGATGCCGTCGGTCACGGTCACCACCGTGCCCTGGTTCTTGATGTCGGCCGAAACGCCAAGGCCCTCGATGCGGCTCTTGATCAGTTCGGAGATTTCGGCGGTGTTGAGTTGCATGTTCGGCTCCAGCGCCGGCGCGCGGCCGGCAGGATTGATCTCTCGTGTTCGTCGTTGCGACGCGTCAGGCCGCCAGCGCCAGCCTCATCTTCTCGAGGCGGCCGCGCACCGAGGTGTCGAGCACCTCGTCGCCCACCACCACGCGGATGCCGCCGATCAGCCCGGGTTCGACCACCACGGTGGCGTTGAGCTTGCGCGCAAAGCGCTTCTCGAGCGCGGCCACCACCTGCGGCAGCTGCGCCGCATCGATCGGGAAGGCGCTCTCGATCGTGGCGTCGGAGGTGCCCGAGCGCGACTTGACCAACGCGTTGAACTGCGCGGCGATCTCCGGCAGCGCGGCCAGCCGGCCGTTGTCGACCACGGTACGCAGCAGGTTCGACACCTTGGCGTCGAGCGGCGTCTTGACCACGCCGGTCAGCACGTCGAGCACCTGCCGGGCGTCGAGGTTCGGGTTGTCGGCCAGCTGCTGCATGTCGGGGTGGCCGGCCACACTGGCCAGCGCCTGCAGCTGCGGGATCAGCGCCAGCGCGTCGGCGCCGGCAACCGATTGATCGAGCGCCTCGGCGTACGGCCGGGCGATGGTGGCGAGTTCGGCCATCGCGCGTCGCCTACAGCTCGGACTTCAGGCGGTTCAACAGCTCGGCGTGCACGCCGGCGTTGACCTCCTTGCGCAGGATCGCCTCGGCGCCCTTGACCGCCAGCGCCGCCACCTGGCCGCGCAGCGCCTCGCGTGCCTTCACCGACTCCTGCTCGGCTTCGGCCCGGGCCTGCGCGATGATCTTCGCGCCTTCGTCGCTGGCCTTGGCCTTGGCCTCTTCGACCATCTGCTGCGCCAGCCGCTCGGCGTCGGCCAGCCGCTTGCTGGCGTCGTCGCGCGCGGCGGCGAGTTGCTGCTCGACGCGCTTGTTGGCATTGGCCAGTTCGGCCTTGGCCTTGTCGGCGGCCGACAGGCCGTCGGCAACCTTCTTCGCGCGCTCGTCGAGCGCGGCCATGATCGGCGGCCAGACGAACTTCATCGTGAACCAGATCAGGATCAGGAACACGATCATCTGGATGATCAGCGTGCTGGTGATGTTCACTGCGTTGCCTCAGTCAGGGAGAGGGCACCGGCGCCGCTGCGGGGCGCAGCCGGTGAGGGCCCGGCGCCAGCCGGGCGCGGCCTGTCACTTCGGGGCGATCAGCGCCAGCTGCGCCAGGAACGGGTTGGCGGTGGTGAACCACAGCGCGACACCGAGCCCGATGATGAACGACGCGTCGATCAGGCCCAGCAGCAGGAACACCTTGGTCTGCAGTTCGCCCATCAGCTCGGGCTGGCGGGCGGCCGACTCCAGGTACTTGCTGGCCATGATGCCCACGCCGATGCAGGCGCCGGCGGCGCCCAGGCCGATGATCAGACCGACGCCAATCGCTACGAGACCGATGAGTTCCATGTTCTGTTTCCTCGAGAGTGGAAAGGTGGCTGGGGAAAGGGGAAGAAGGAAGACGTGAGAGGAGAACGGCGCGAAGCCCGTGCCGCGTCAGTGCGATTCGTGGGCCTGCCCGATGTAGACCAGCGTCAGCATCATGAAGATGTACGCCTGCAGGATGATGATCAGGATGTGGAAGATGGCCCAGCCGGTGCCGGCCACGATGTGCGCCAGCGCCAGCAGCAGCCCGGTGGCCGACAGCGTGAACGCGCCGCCCAGCAGCGCCAGCAGCAGGAACAGCAGCTCGCCGGCGTACATGTTGCCGTACAGCCGCATGCCGTGCGACAGCGTCTTCGACAGGAACTCGAGCCACTGCATCGCGAAGTTGGCCACCGCCAGCGCGATGAACGCAAGCCAGCTCAGCGGGTTGGCGGTGAGCTTGACGTTGCCGAACGGCGCCACGATCAGCTCGTGCGACCAGCCGCCGAGACCCTTGATCTTCACGTTGTAGATCAGGCAGGCCACCAGCACCGCGATCGACAGGCCCATCGAGACCGAGATGTCGGCCGTGGGCACGACGCGCAGGTAGGCGTGGTGCGGGTCGTGGCCGGTGAGGCCGAACAGGCCCTGCCAGATCAGCGGCAGCAGATCGACCGGCAGCAGGTCCATCGTGTTGAGCAGGACGATCCAGACGAACACCGTGAGCGCCATCGGCGCGACGAGCTTGCGGCTGCGGGCGTTGTGGATGATGCCCTTGGCCTCGTTGTCGACCATCTCGACCAGGAACTCCACCGCCGCCTGCAGGCGGCCCGGCACGCCGGAGGTGGCGCTGCGCGCCACCCGCCACATCAACCAGCAGCCCAGCGCGCCCAGCAGCACCGAGAAGAACACCGAGTCCCAGTGCACCACCGAGAAATCGACCAGCGACTTCGCCTCGGTGTTCTGCAAATGGGTCAGGTGGTGAATGATGTATTCACCGGCGCTGGGTCCAGCTTGCGATTCGGCAGCCATTGTGAGAACGCCCTCGGCAAACTTCTCTTCTTCGTTCAACTCTTGCGTTCACGCCGCCACAGCAACGCGAACCAGTACACCGACACACACGCCGCCAGCGCCGCCAGCAACGCCGGCCAGTGCAGCCCCGGCACGAGCCGCGGTGCTGCCGCCAGCAGCGCCACCGTGGCCCCGATCTTCACCGTCTCCCACAACATGACGCTGACGGCCGAAACCACCGGCGACACGCTGGAGAGCCGGCTGGTCATGCCGCGCGCCAGCAAGGCACCCGGCACCACCGCCGTGACGGCGCCGTACAGCGCCGACCCGACATGCTCGCGTCCGCCACCGAGCAGCCACGCCAGCAGCGCAACCACCCCACCGACCGCGGCTTGCACCGCAATCACCCGCCAGGGAGACACCTGCGGGTTCGCCGCCCGAAACGCTGCCGCCGCGGTGGGCGTCAAACGCTCGAAGCGAGCGTCGTCCGCCTCGTCATCGTCCCACTGCGCGCGGGCGCCGGGCTGAAGCTTCTGCTCGGGCACCGGCAACTCGCATCAGGTGGTTGAAAGCCTTGGCGGCAAACCGCGGGATTATACGAAAGCTCTCGCGGCTTCCCGCAGCTTCGGCAACGCACTGTTTGATGCGCTCCAATGCGGCCCATGACGAAACCGCCATCGCCCGCAGCCCCGGCCCCGCATGTCCGGCGTTGCGCTGGCTTGCACGAGCCTTGCGGACAGGCGTCGATCGGGCGCGCCATGGGCGCCTGGTTGTTGGCGCTTGCTCTCGCCGCGTGCGCGAACGAATCTGTCGTCGCGCAGGATCGCGCTACACCGTCGCAGCACCGCGCTGATGGTTTTCAGAACCGCTACACCGACTTCGAGCCGCGCGGGCTAGGCGCGCTGCTGCGCTGGAAATGCAGCGCGTGGCGCGACGGCCTGCCGCCGGCACCCCAGGCAGCCACGCCGTCGATCGTGCCCGACCTCGGGTTGATCCAGTCGAACGCGCGCGCCGGTGCGCGGATGGTGCCCGCCGTGACCTGGATCGGCCACGCCACCGTGCTGGCGCAACTCGGCGGCCTAAACGTGCTGACCGATCCGATCTTCTCGCAGCGCGCATCGCCGCTGGCGTTCATCGGCCCGCGCCGGGCGCAGAAGCCGGGCTTGTGGCTGCCCGAGCTGCCGCACATCGATGTAGTGCTGATCTCGCACAACCACTACGACCATCTCGACGACGACAGCGTGCGCGCACTGGCGCGGCAGGCCGGCGGCGCGCCGCTGTTCGTGGTGCCGCTCGGGCTGAAGGCCTGGTTCGCGCAGCGCGGCATCACCTCCGTGGTCGAGCTCGACTGGTGGGGCTCGCACCGGCTGGGCGCGCTCGAGATCGTGCTGACGCCGGTGCAGCACTGGTCGGGCCGCAGCCTCACCGACCGCATGGAGACGCTGTGGGGCGGCTATGCGCTGTTCGCGCCGGAGCTGCAGCTGTTCTTCGCCGGCGACACCGGCTACTCGAAGGACTTCGCCGATATCCGCGCGCGCTTCGCCGAACGCCAGGGCCCTGCGCAGGGTGGTGGCTTCGACCTCGCGCTGCTGCCGATCGGCGCCTATGCGCCGCGCTGGTTCATGCAGCCGGCGCACGTCGATCCCGACGAGGCGGTGCGCATCCACCAGGACCTCGGCGCCAAGGCGTCGCTGGGCATCCACTGGGGCACGTTCGAACTGACCGACGAGGCGCTCGACGAGCCGCCGCGCAAGCTCGCGCAGGCGCGGACGGCGCACGGCGTCCCCGAGTCGGCGTTCTTCACGCTGGCGATCGGGCAGACGCGCCGGCTAGCGCCGCGCAAGCCGCAGCGTTGAAGCTCGACGCCTGGGGCTCGCGGCGCGCAGGCGCCGCATCCGGCACCGGCGCGCAGGCGTGGTGTGCGGTTCAGGCGCGCGGACGCCGCGACCGGCTCAAGCGCGCGCCACGTCGAGCTGCATCCACGCCTGCGCCGAGCCACCGGCGCGCAATGCGATCAAACCCTGGCCGGTGGGGTCGTCGCTGTTGACCGCGTTGTTGACATGGCTCACCGGCTCGACGCAGAAGTACGCGCGATCGCGTGGCGTGTAGACCACCGCGCGCGTCAGCGACGACGTGAGGCGCAGCGACAGCAGCTCGTCGCGGATGCGCGCGGCGCCGGCCCAGCCGTCGAAGCAATGGTCGAGATCGAGCGCCGCCACGTCGGCATCGAGCCCCGGCTGCGGCACCCGGCGCTGCGGCAGCAGCGACGTGTCGGCATCTCGGCGCTGCGGTAGCAGCGCGGCATCGGCGTCCCAGCGGTGCGTGAGCTCGAGGTGGATGCGGCTGCGCGTGCGGCGCACGAAGTACGGATGCCAGCCGAGGCCGAGCGGCATCTCGCGCGCGTCGATGTTCGACGCCGCCAGCGTAACGCGCAGCGTCGACGGCGCCAGCTCGAACACCTGCTCGACATGGAACGAGAACGGCCAGTGCTCGTCGCTGCGGTGGGTGTAGGCCAGCAGCGCACGCGCGTCGCTGCGCTCGAGCACCTGCCACGGCCGCTGCCACGCCACGCCGTGGATCGTGTGCGGCCCGTCGCTGTTGGGCGCCAGCTCGTACGCACGGCCGCGCCAGCCGAAGCGGCGCGTGCCGATGCGGTTGGAGTACGGCACCAGCGGGTAGCTGGCCGCCGCGCGCACATCGGCGAGCGCAGCGGGTTCGGTCGAGCGCAGCACCGGCAGGCCGTCGAGCCACAGGCCGGCGATGGCACCGCCGCAATCGGCGCGCAGCGCCAGGCGCAACCCGCCCTGGGCCAGCTCGACGATCACCGGCGCGGTCGGGCTCATGGCAGCCTCGTGCGCATCAGCCGAGCTCGGCCTTCAGGTAGTGCGCCCCCGCGATCGGGTTGAAGTAGTACGGCGGGATCTCTTCGAACCCCAGCGCCGCGTACAGGCCGCGCGCGGCCTCCATGTCGTCGAGCGTGTCGAGCAGCATCACCGAATAGCCGGCGCGCAGCGCTTGGTCCATCAACGCCTGCGCCAGCAGCCGCCCGAGGCCGAGGCGGCGGTACGCCGGCCGCACATACAGCCGCTTCATCTCGCAGGCGTTGGCGTAGTCCACGTCGCCCAGCGCACGCATTGCGCCGCAGCCGGCCACCTCGCCGTCGACCCAGGCCAGCAGCAGCGCGCCGTTGGCCGCCGCCGCATAGTCGCCGGGCAGCGCGAGCAGTTCCTCCTCGAAGTGCTGGAAGCACAGGTCGACGCCGAGCGCCGCCGCGTACTCGCGAAAGATGGCGCGCGTGGCATCGATCGCTGCGGGCGTGTCGGGCGTCTTCAGTTCGATGGTGGGTGTGACCGCGGCCTGCGTCGACGCACTGCCGCCGACCGCAGCGCGCGCCGACGCCGTGCGCGCAGCGAGCTTGCTGGTGCGCCGCGCCGCCACCGTCACCCCCCGAGGCCGACCACGGCCGTGACCAGCCCGGCGCACGCCACCGCGACCGCCAGCGCGCGCACGCGCGTGGCGCGCGAATCGTCGCTCGCCGGCACTGCGCCGGCCAGCTGCTTGTCGCCATGCAGCATCGGCGCCACCAGATTCTGGCCCTTGCGCACGCGGTAGTAGGCGATGGCACCGACGTGCAGCAGCACCAGCACGACGATCAGCGCGATGCCCGGCCCCTTGTGCCAGGCGGTGGCGCCGAGCGCGAACGCGCTCGACACGTAGCGGTTCAGCGGCCCGGTGGTGGCGATCTCGTCGTCGGCGACCAGCCCGGTGGCCACTTGCAGCGCGAGCAGCGCCAGCATCGCGAACACCGACACACTGCCCAGCGGGTTATGCCCGACGTGGAACCAGTCGCCGGCCGCGGGCCGGCCGCGCAGGTAGCGCAGCACGCTGCCGGGGCCGTAGACGAAGCTGGCGAAGCGCGACCAGTGGCCGCCGACGAAGCCCCACACCAGGCGAAACAGCAGCAGGCCGAAGACGCAGTAGCCGATGCGCAGGTGCCACTGCAGCGCCGCACCGCCGATCTTGCCGGTAACCACCTGCGCGACGATGGCCGCCGTCAGCAGCCAGTGGAACCACCGCGTCGGCAGATCCCACACCCGCACCGCGCGCTGGCCGCTGGGTGTGGAGGCATCGGGGTCGCTCATGCTGCAGTTGCGTGGCTCGAAGGCGCGGCGGGCACGTTGCGACGATAGCGCAACCCCCGTGCCGCGACTCGTTTATACCCGAGCGCCACCGGGTGGAATCGGCAGCGCCGGAATGCGACGCAGGTCTCGCACGTACACTCGCCGACCGCTGAATCCGGATCGGCCAGCCGGCTGGGTCCGTGCCCCCCAAAGCCCCTTCGGAGGATCTGCATGAATCGTGTCGTCATGACCACCCTGGCCGCCGCGGTGGCGCTGACCAGCCTCGGCGCCGCCGCCCAGTTTCAGAAGCCCGAGGACGCCATCAAGTACCGGCAGAGCGCGCTGACGGTGCTGGCCAACCACTTCGGCCGCATCGCCGCGATGGCCAAGGGCAGCGTGCCGTTCGACGCCAAGGCCGCGCAAGACAACGCGGCGGTGGTGGTGACGATGTCGAAGCTGCCGTGGATCGCCTTCGGGCCGGGCACCGACAAGGGGCTGCCCACACGCGCCAAGGCCGACATCTGGAAGGAGCAGGCCAAGTTCAAGGATCTGCAGAGCAAGATGATCGCCGAGGCCGAGAAGTTCGAGGCCGCGACCAAGACCGGCAACCTCGACAGCATCAAGGCCGCCGTCGGGCCGCTGGGCTCGGCCTGCAAGGCCTGCCACGACGACTTCCGGGCGGAGAAGTACAGCAGCAATTGAGCGCTGCGCGCAGCCGCGTCCACCGCTCAGGCCGGCGCGAATGCGCCGGCCACACCGGGCGGCGCCTTGCCATCGGCGAGCGCCCGCATCGTCTCGACGACGCTGCCGCCTTCGAGCCGCACGACGCGCTGCGCGCCGGCGATCGTCTCGGGCCGGTGCGCGATCACGATGCGCGTCAGCTGCATCTGCGCCAGCGCCTGCGTGACCGCACGCTCGTTGCCGATGTCGAGGTGGCTGGTCGCCTCGTCGAGCGCCAGCACGCGCGGCTGCTTGTACAGCGCACGCGCGAGCAGGATGCGCTGCTTCTGCCCGCCGCTCAATCCGGTACCCAGGTCGCCGACCAGGGTCTGGTAGCCCATCGGCATGCGCACGATCTCGTCGTGCACCTGCGCCAGCCGGGCGCATAGCTCGACGCGGGCGGGGTCCACCTGTGCATCGAAGAACGCGATGTTGTCGGCCAGGCTGCCGGTCAGCAAGGTGTCATCTTGCAGCACGGTGCCGATGCAACGCCTGAAGTTGCTGCGGCCGAGCTGCCGCACCGGAATGCCCCCGTACCGCACCTCGCCCTCGCTCGGTTCGAGCAGCCCGAGCATCACCCGCAACAGCGTGGTCTTGCCCGCGCCCGAAGCGCCGGTGACGGCCACGCTCTCGCCGGCCGCCACGACCAGGTTCGCTTGGCGCAGCACCCACGGCTCGCCCTCGCTATAGCGAAAGCTCACGTCCTTCAACTCCAGGCTGGGCTGCAGATGTGCGAGGTCGTGCTCGGGCAGCGGATCGCGCTCCGGCTCGTGCAACGCGATGTCCGCCAGGCGTTCGCCGTGCAGGCGCAGCATCTTCAGCTCGACCCCGTGGTTGATCAGCGCCGCGACACGCCCCGAGAACTGCCCTTTGTACGCGATGAACGCGAACAGCATGCCGACGGTGAACGGCGCGCCGCCGCTACCGGCGCCCATCACTAGCCTGGCGCCCAGCCAGAGCACCAGCAGGTTCTCGAGGCCGAACAGCAGCGTTCGGCCGTTGGCCACCGCGATGTTCAGGCGCGCAGTCCGCACGTCGCGGTTCTGCACGTCGACCAGCAGGTTCTGCCAGCGCGCGCTGCGTTCGTCTTCACGGCCGAACAGCTTGAGCGGTGCCATCGCGCGCAGCGTTTCGAGGAAGTGCGTGTTCTCCCTGGCGGCGGCCACCAGGCGCTCGGCCGCTGCATCGCGTAAAGGCCCATAGCTCGACCAGCGCAGCAAGCCGTAGAGCACCGCGGCGGCCACCACCACGCCGGCGAGCTGGGCCGAGTACAGCAGCATCAGTGCCAGCGCGACGAACGCCATCACACCGTCGAGCACCGCCTCGATCGCTGCAGTGGTCAGCGTGCGCTGGATCTCGTCCACCGAGCGAAAGCGCGACACCACATCGCCGAGGTGCCGCTTCTCGAAGTACTCCACCGGCAGCCGCACCAGGTGCGCGAACAGGTTGCCGGCCCACTGCACGCTCAAACTCTGGCTGAGCAGCGTGACCATCCAGCTGCGCGCGAAGCCGATCGCGGTCTGCACCAGCAGCAGCAGACCGAACCCCAGCGCCAGGATCAGCAGCAGCTCGCTATCGTGCGACGTGATGGCGTCGTCGATCACCATCTGGTTGAACAGCGGCGCCACGATCGCGAACAGCTCGAGGGCCAGCGCCACCGCGACGATCTGCAAGAGCGAGCGCCGAAGCCCCGAAACCGGCTGTGTCAACTGCCGCAGCCGCAGGCGCGGCTTCGCGGTGCCGGCCTCGAAGTCGGCGTTCGGTGTCAGCTCGAGCGCAACGCCGGTGAAGTGCCGCGAGACTTCGTCGATCGCGAGCCTGCGCTCGCCCACCGCCGGATCGAGCACCACCGCGCCACGGCGCGTGACCTTGACGAGCACGACGAAGTGGTTCAGGTCCCAATGCAGGATGCACGGCAGCCTCAAGTTGCGCAGCTCGTCGAGGTCGAGGCGCAACGGGCGCGACAAGAAACCCAGCGCGCCGGCCTGCGACATCAACTGGCGCAACGTGGCGCCTTTCAGCGACACCGGGAAGCGCCGCCGCAGGTCGCCGAGGTCGGCGTGCTGGCCATGGTGGCGGGCGATCATCGCCAGGCACGCGAGGCCGCATTCGGAGGCCTGGGTTTGAAGGATCGTGCGCATCCGAGTCGCCCTGCTGGTGTGCTCAAGCTGCCGCGCCGATGAGGCAGGCTCACTGGTGACCAGACCCCTCGGCAGGCAGTAGGCCGCGCTGCCGCACACTCGTGGACCTCAGCAGCCAGAGCAGCGCGGCTCCCGCAGCGAGGCCGGCAATCAGCAGCGCGGCAAGCTGGTATGGCTGCGAATCCAGGCCGAGCGGGCGCGCGAGGCTCTCGATCGACGGCTTCGGCACCAGCACGAGGAGATTGGCCACCGCATGACAAGCGATCGGAGCCGTCAGGCCACCCGTCCTGATGTAGAGCACCTGGCAGATCAAGCCGAACACCCAATGCGTCAGCATCGTCGGTGTGCCCCAATCGTCGGTGTGCACCAACGAAAACACGCCCGATGCGATCAACGCAGCAACAGACGCGGGGCTCACGCGGATGAGAAGGCCGAAGAGCAATCTGCGGAACAGAAACTCCTCGACGGGTGGCACCAGCAGGCAGCTCCAGATGACGGTCGCCACCGAAAGGCGGTTGCCATAGTTGCTCCACAGACCGCTGGAGTCGCCCAGCACCAGCGCTCGCATCGCGACGTCGGCGACTCGATTGAAGGCGTACAACAAGGCCCCGATCGCGGCGGCGCGCAGCGCCAGCGCGGCAGTTCTTCGCGTAGGTCGCAAGTGCGCCATCGGAGTAGATCGGTCCCTGCTTGACGACGGAACTGCAGAGATCAGCTCTGCAGTTCACGTCGCGAATGGGGGCGTTCTCGGCCTTTCGATCAGTTGCGCAGCATCGTGGAGAGCATTTCAGCTCCCCTTACCAGCCATCCCAGCATCCCTGGAAGCATCACAACTGACTGCAATCCCGGTTCGGGCCGCTTGCACGACATACCCGTATCGACGTAGCCGTTGGGCGTCGGCGCGGGTGCCGCACCGCCAGTCACCGCCTTTAGAGGAATAGCGGGATCTTTCGGCCAACCAACGGAGAAGCTGTGGTGATGCCTTGTTGCTTGAGTACCCGTATCGCCTCTTCCGCCGATTCTGGAAACCATGACGTGGCCGAAATGCCTCTGACACCACAGGCCTCGAAAGTCTTCCGATCCGGTAGCCAATGACTAAACCGCGCCACTCGTTCTTCGATTGCCACAGGTAGGCCCTGCACCTCGACGATAGTCTTCTTTCCTGTGGGCTTCCCTTGCGCTGCCCATCCAGAGTAGACAATGAGGTCCAACGAGACATTCTGGGCAGCGTAGAGCCGCTGCTCACGTCGAAGCAGATCGCCCATTTCGCGACTTGCCACGCACTGGCGTTCATCGCATGTGTCGTATGGCTGATCGCTGTGCCCGCCGTGAAGAGCGACGATCGAGTTCTTCATGATGTGCTTTTTCTCGCCGGCGATGAATATGTAGTTTGCGCAGGAGGAGATGCAGTGATCTCTAACTACAATATCGATCCTCTTCGCCGCAATTAACTCAGCGATGTTGAGGGCGGTACCTGTGTCACCGCCACCGCTTCTGATCACTATCTTTGAAATACTATGATGCTCCACTATTTTTATAATCCTATCATCGACACCAGGCAACAAGTAACCGTCTACAAATATGGAGTCATGATACCGATAAACAGACGCAGCTTGGATATGAGGCGTATTCCGGTTAGCCCAAGTACCATGGCTCGCAATCAACAAGGCACTCACCCCAACGGCAAGCCTCATTCCAAGCGACATCATGACGCGCTGCTACCTGACGATAACTTCAAGGCAGAGCCTACCGCCTCCGTACGATGTACAGCCGTAGCCGACCGTTCCACCACCAGTGACGGTGCCCCATACCCCCGAGCCACTACCCGCAGCCCCGCCACTGACGAACGATCCTGTTGTGGTATCCAAGGCGTTCCCGCCGGAAACCTTATCAACTTCGACTTCAGTGATATTTCTCATTTCAAGCCCTCCAGGTCTACCTGTAGTATGTAATACACAGTTTTACATTCCTGCCATTGATATCGATTGGGGTGCTGATGCAGGCCTGTCCCTGATTTGAAACGAAACTGCCGGTAACGGTATATTGCGCATTTCCACCAGCTACCAAATCAATCTCATCTTGGCTGAGTTGCGTCGGCCAAGATGGGTTGTTCGATTCGCTTGGATATATTGAGTTCATAGTCTTCCTAGTCTTCCTTTTCGGCAAGCGTCGCCGATTCACCTCTTGTCCAGTTGACGGATCAACAAATCGGGCCTCGCTACGCGTTAGGGTTAGGCCCGAAGTTGATTTCCTCCACTTCCTGCTCGGTTCATGCATCTCGTCTCGTTCGTTAATCCTCCATTTCTCAAACGTGGGAACGGGAACTACTACTTGTGCGGCATTCCGGCGCCGCCGCCTGCGCATCCGCCTTGGCTGCTGCTCAAATCGACTCGACCCCTTGCACCATCGCCTGCCTTCGAACAGCCAGCACAGGCTCCAACAACCATTCCCACACCGCGCGCCGGTCGCGCACCACGTCGGCCTCCAGCGTCATGCCGGCCTTCAACGGGTGGCGCACGCCGTCGGCGACGATGCTGTTCGCAGGCAACGCCACGCTGATCCGATACAGCGGCTCGTTGCCTTGCGCGCCGAGCAGCAGCGCCTGCTGCTGGCCCGCCGGCAGGTCCTGCGGGTTGATCGGCGTGCGACTCACGCTCGAAACCTCACCCCGCGCGAGCCCGAACTTCTGGTACGGGAACGCGGCGTAGCGCAGCCACACGGTCTGCCCTGGCCGCACGAACCCGGCCGCCCGACTGGGCGCGTACAACTGCGCTTCGAGCGCGGCGGCAGTGCCGTCTTGCGACTGCGGCACCAGCGTGGCGAGCGTCTGCCCCGGTTGCACCGCCTGCCCGCGGTGGATGGCAATCGCGGTCACCACACCCGCCTGCGGCGCCACGATCACGGCCTGGCGCTGCGCCTCGTTGTCGACCGCCTCCTGGCTCAGCGCCGCCAGGCTGCGCTCGATCTGCGCGCGCTCCGCATCGACTTGCGCGCGTGCGTCGGCGGCCTCGGCCTGCAGCGCCAACGCGTCGCGGCGCAGCGCGATGCCGGTGCGCTCGGCGACCTCCACCCGCGCCTGGATGTCGAGCACCTCTTGCTGCTTGGCCTGCAGCTGCGAGCCGGACACGAAGCCCTGGGCGGCGAGGCCTTCGAAGCGCCCGGCCTCGCTGCGCGACAGCAGCAACCTGCGGTTCAGCAACGCGATCTCGTGTTCGACGCGCAGCGATTCGGCGCGCAGGGCCTCCGTGCGCTCGGCGATAGTGCGCAGCCGTGCGCGGGCCTGGCGCTCGCGCGCGGCTTGCTCGCTCCGAAGGGTGGCCATGCGCTGCTCGATGCTCGCCGCCACCCGCTGACCGGCGTCGCCACCCGCCGTGAAGTGGGACGTGTCGAGCACGAACATCGGCTCGCGCACCTGCACGAACCGGCCTTCGGCCACACGCTGCTCCTGCACGACCCCCGCGGCCGCCGCAGCCACCTGCAGAGTGCCGGATACGGGGGTCAGGAAGCCCGGCACGCGCGCCTTGCGCGTGACTTCGGCCCAGGCGGCGAAGACGATGAGCGCGATCGCGAGCGCCACCGACACACCGGTGACCACCGCATGGCTCGGCGGCCGCGCGATGCGGATCGATCCCAGCCACGGCGCGGCGCGAGCGGCCAGCACTTCGGGCCGGAACAGCGGCGCGGGTGTGTTCATGTCCTCCCTGCTCACCTTGAATCAACGATGTGCCGATCTGCGTCGGTGCCACCACACATTCAGGTTAGCCTACGCCCCCCCCCCGGAAGGCAAGCTGTAAGGTCTTACAGGATGGGTAAACACCTACCTCTGGCTATCTCGATTGACAAGTGGACATCGCCTCAACTTCCGGCGACAACCGGCCTGGGCTGGCGCCAACCGCAATCTGCGCCGCCGCCAGGACAGTCGAACTGCCGCGCAGCGCGATCCGCTACTTCACGACCACCACGGCCGGCGTCATGCCGAGCTTGCCGGCGCGTCGCGCGAACCTGCGATCGTCGAACGTCGCGACGCTCGCGCAGGACCGGTAGCTCGCGTGGTGCAGCGCGTCGGCGAAGTCGATGCCGGCATCGCAGTTGGACAGCGCCTGATCGACGACCTCACGGTCTTCGACGGTGACATGGGCCAGCGCGAGCAGGTGTCTCAGGACCGAGGCCACCTCGGGTTGCGAGAAGCGGTAGTAGCCCCGCAGGATCCATTCGAGTTCGAGGATCACCGACTTGCTGACCATCAGCGGCCGGCCGGCGTCGATCAGCCGACGCGCGGCCTGACGTTGCCGCCCCGCCTCGGCGTCCGCCGCGTCGTCGACGTAGTAGCGCGCCAGTACGTTGGTGTCGAGGCCGATCATCGCTTGGCCAACGATGCGGGGTCGAGGTCAGCCGGAACCGCTGTGCGCCTGCTCTTGAGCATGCCGAACCCGCTCGCCGAAGCCCCCGGAGGCGAACTGCGCACCCTCATCTCGACGTGGTCGCCGACCAGCGAGAACTCGATGCGGCTGCCTTGCCGGATGCCCAGGCGCTGGCGGAGCTCCTTGGGGATCGTGACCTGACCCTTGCTGGTGACGGAGGTGGCTTCCACGCGCTCCTCTGTATTACGTGGTAATACTAGCTGATTGGCACCCCTTCGACAACGGCGCGCGCGTTCGGGCGCGCCGAACTCACGTTGTTCGTCGCGGCCTGCTTCGGAAGCTCCGGTCTACGACTGGTCCACGAACCCGAGCACGACCCGGCGCGTCTTCGCGCTCTTCTTGGTGTGCGCATCACGTCTGCTGCGCAGACATGAGCGCACCCCAGAAGTCGGCCTTCAGCCTTCGGCTGGCTCGGCAAAGCCGAGCACAACCCTTCGGGTCCTGGCCGACTTCTTCTCGATCTTCGTCACCACCACCGCGCCGATCTCGGCGGTGTTGGCCACGTGCGTGCCGCCGCACGGCTGCAGGTCGATGCCTTGCACGTCGATCACGCGCACGCGGCCGAGGCCGCGCGGCGGCTGCACGCTCATGCTGCGCACCAGGCCGGGGTTGGCGTCGAGCTCGGCCTCGTCGATCCAGCGGTGCGCGACCGGATGCGCCTCGCGCACCAGCCGCGCCAGGCCCTGCGTCAGCACTTCCTTGTCGAGCGGCTCGGTCATGTGGAAGTCGAGCCGCGCGTAGTCGGCGGTGATCGAGCAGCCGTCGACCGGGTGCGGCACCAGCGCGCACAGCAGGTGCGTGGCGGTATGAAAGCGCATGTGGCGATGGCGCCGGCGCCAGTCGATCTGCACGCTGACCGGCGTGCCCGGCGCGAGGCGCGACAGGTCGCTGCCCGGCGCGACGATGTGCACGATCTCGCCCGCGGCGGCGCCCTTTCTCGTATCGACGATCGTGATCTCGCTGCCGTCGGGCAGGCGCAGCACGCCGGCGTCGCCGGCCTGGCCGCCGCCTTGCGGATAGCACACGGTGCGGTCGAGCCGGATGCCGGCGTCCTCGACCGCGACCACGTGCGCCGCGCACTGCTGCAGCGTGGCGTCGTCGCGGAACAGCTCTTCGGTGGTCATCGTTCTTGCTCCCGCTGCGGTCGTTCAATGCCAGCCGTGCAGCACGACGTGGCCGAGCGGCGTTTCGAGCGTGGCGCAGAGCGGCGCAACCCGCGCACTGGGCGCGCTCGGCGCCGACGGCGCGGTCGGCGCGTTCAGCGCCGCCGTCACCGGCCGTACCTCCTCGAAGCGCACCGCCGGCATCCGCAGCACCTTGATCGCCTGCGCCGGCACGCCGCGCAGCGCGAGCGAGCGCAGCGCGACGCCCGACGGCGGCAGCCGCTCGCACGGATGCGCGCCTTGCTGCCATTCGATCAGCGTGGGTAGCGCGCCGCCGCAGTCGGTGCGGCCGTCGTCGCGCAGCGTCAGGCGCCACTTCAGCGTGCCGTGCGGCGTGTCGCGCTGCATCGCCTGCAGCGTGCCGGGGTTGAGGCCGCAGTTGATCAGGCCCCAGCGCAGCATCTCGACCATGCGCGTGCGCGCCACTGCGTGCACCAGGCGCGGCTGCTCGCGCACCGCGGCGCGCAGCGCGGGCTCGTCGATACCGAACCAGCGCGGCCGTGCGGGCGACGGCGCTTCCGGGTCGATCGCGATGATCTCCAGGTAGCAATCGGGAAACGGCTCGCTGCCGATCGCCAGCAGCCGGTTGTGCGTGCCCATCAGCGCATGGCGGCCACCGGCCACCGGCGTGGCGCCGAGCGTGGCCTCGCACCAGCGGCTGCCCTGCTCGAGCGATGCGGCGACGATGACGAGGTGGTCGATGCGGGCGGTCATGGCCGCATGGTTGTCGCGTTCACAGCTGCACCGTGCCGGCCACCAGCGCGCACACGTCGCCGCCGATCCAGATGTCGTCGTCGATGCGCTGCACGTGCACGCGGCCGGCGCGCTGCAGCGCAGCGCCTTGGGCCGCCACGTAGCGCTCGGGCGCGATGCCGCTGCCGATCAGCCATTGCGCCAGGCTGGCGTTGAGGCTGCCGGTCACCGGGTCTTCGTAGCCGTCGCCGATGAAGGCGCGCACTTCGAACTGTGCGTCGTGCACGGTCGCACCCGTGTGTGCGCCGACGACACCGAGCTTCAGCTCGCGCATCGCACCGTAGTCGGGCGCGAGCTGCAGCACGCGCGCGGCCGACGCCAGCCGCACGGCGCACCAGCCGGGGCCGTTGTCCACCCACTGGTGATCGACCACTTCGCCCGGCGCCAGCGACAGCGCGCGTTCGATGCGCTGCACCAACGCGGCATCGAGCGGCCCGCTGCGGCGCAGCGGCGGCGCGGCGAACGCGAGCCGCGCACCCTCGCGCCGCACGCGCACCAGGCCGACGCCGCACTGCTGCACCACGGTGCCCGGCGTGCGCGGTTCGCCGCCGGCAGCGAGCCAGGCGTGGCAGCTGCCCAGCGTGGGGTGGCCGGCGAACGGCAGCTCGCCGCCCGGGGTGAAGATGCGCACGCGGTAGTCGGCCGCCGGGTCGGTCGGCGGCAGCAGGAAGGTGGTCTCCGATAAATGCGTCCAGCGCGCGAACGCGGCCATCTGCGCATCGTCGAGCCCGCTGGCGTCGTGCACCACGGCCAACGGGTTGCCCAGCAGCGGCCGCGCGGTGAAGACATCGAGTTGCGAGAAGCGGCGCGTGGTGCTCATCGGTCGCGTGGGGTGGTATCAGGGTTCAGCACCTGCGCGAAGACCTCGCGGTCGACGTTGCCGCCGCTCAGGATCACCGCGACACGCCGGCCGGCGAAGTGCTCGCGCTGCTGCAACACCGCAGCGAGCGCGGCGGCGCCGGCGCCTTCGGCCACCTGGTGGGTGCACTCGAACAGCATGCGCATCGCCGCGGCGATCTCGTCGTCGCTCACCTGCACGATGCGCGCGAGGCCGCGGCGCAGCGTGTCGAGCGCGGCCGCCTCGGGCAGCCGGCACGCCATGCCGTCGGCCAGCACGGTGGTCACCTCGTGCGCGATCACGCGGCCGGCTTCGAGCGACAGCGCGGTCGCCGGCGCGCCGCTCGAGACGACGCCGATCACCTCGGTGGCCAGGCCGAGCGCATCGCGCGCGGCGATCACGCCACAGGCACCGGAGCCGAGGCCGATCGGCACCAGCACCGCGTCGAGCCGCGGCACGGCGTCGAACAACTCCAGCGCGTAGCTGGCGACACCGGCCACCAGGTCGCGATGGAACGACGGCACCATGTGCCAGCCATGGCGCTCGGCCAGCAGCTGCGCATGCTCGCGCGCAGCCTGGAAGTCACTGCCGTGCTCGACCAACTCG
>JABTUY010000012.1 GCA_015075165.1 Ideonella sp.
CGCCGACTTCAACATGATCGAGGAAGGCGACAAGGTCATGGTCTGCCTGTCCGGCGGCAAGGACAGCCATGTCCTGCTCGACATCCTGATCAACATGCGCCAGCGCGCGCCGATCTCGTTCGAGCTGGTGGCCGTCAACCTCGACCAGAAGCAGCCCGGCTTCCCGGCCGAGGTGCTGCCGGCCTACCTGGCAAGCCGCGGCGTGCCGTTCCACATCGAGAACCAGGACACCTACTCGATCGTCAAGCGCGTGATCCCCGAGGGCAAGACGATGTGCAGCCTGTGCTCGCGGCTGCGCCGCGGCATCCTGTACCGCGTCGCGCGCGAGCTCGGCGCCACCAAGATCGCGCTGGGCCACCACCGCGACGACATGGTCGTCACGCTGCTGATGAACATGTTCTTCGGCAGCCGCCTCAAGGGCATGCCGCCCAAGCTGGTCAGCGACGACGGCCGCCACATGGTGATCCGGCCGCTGGCCTATGTCGACGAGGACGACCTGCAACGCTGGGCCGAGCACCGGGGCTTCCCGATCATCCCCTGCTCGCTGTGCGGCAGCCAGGACAACCTGCAGCGGGTGCAGATCAAGCAGATGTTGCGCGATTGGGAGCGGAGCTTCCCCGGCCGCACCGACAACATGGCCGCGGCGATGGGCCGCGTCACGCCCTCGCACCTGATGGACCGGAACCTCTACCCGTTCGTGACGCTCCAAGCGAGCGGACAGCCCGACGCCGAGGGCGACAAGGCGTTCGACGACGACGAAACCTGCGCCACCGAAACCGCTGTACCGCAGCCGCTGCGGCTGATGCGCTCCAGCGCGGCCCGCGGGCCCGAGGTGGCCGACGACGAAACCTGAACCAACCGGGAGAGCGCAGGCGGGCGCGACGGCCGCCGGCGACACACCATGCACACGACCCTGGGAACGAGCCTGCACACCCACCGGCGGACGCTGGCGGCCGGGGCCCTGGCCGTGCTGGCGGCGGCGCTGCTCGGCGGCTGCGCGTCGATGAGCACGCTGACCTCCGAAGTCGCCAGCTACGGCGAGTGGCCGGCGACACGCAAGCCGGGCACCTACGCGTTCGATCGTCTGCCGTCGCAGCAGCAGCGCCCGGAGCAGACGCAGCGACTCGAGGATAACGCCCATGCCGCGCTCGAGGCCGCCGGCTTCGTCGCCGCCTCGCCTGGCACCCAGCCCGACGTGCTGGTGCAACTGGGCGCGCGCATCACGCGCTACGAACGCTCGCCGTGGGACGATCCGCTGTGGTGGCACGGCGGCTTCGGCCCCTGGCGCTACCGGCCCTGGATGGGGCCGTACCCCTGGGTGGGGCCGAACTACTGGCGCTGGGGCGGCTACCGCGATACGCCGCAATACGACCGCGAGGTGGCGTTGCTGCTGCGCGACCGCGCCAGCGGCGCTCCGCTGTACGAGGCGCGCGCGACCAGCGGAGGGTTTTCCAGCGGCGGCGACGATCTGCTGAAGGCGATGTTCCGCGCCGCAATGGCCGACTTCCCGAACAGCAGCAGCACGCCGCACAGCGTGAGCGTGCCGCTGACGCCGTAGCGCGCGCGGCACGCCAGGGCCCCCTGGCCTACGGCCGCTCGCTGCGCACGGTTTCCATCGGCTGCTGCGCGGCGAGCGCACGCAGGTCGTCCTCCCAGCCCTGCAGACGCGCCACCGCGTGCCGGCGCTGCTCGGCGCTGGTGCCGTTGTGCAGCCGCGCGACCAGTGCACAGTTGTAGGCGAGCAGCTGCTCCTGGTAGCGCCGGTACGCCGGCCGCGGCGACTGTGCCGCGTGCACCGCGAACAGCCGCAGCGCCGCCTCGGCGCGCGCGATGTCACCCGGCCGCCCCTGCAGCGCGCGCAGGCCGGCCACGATCTTGCGCTGGCGTGCCTGCCGCTCGGCGAGCCAGCCGCGCGCGTCGAATGGCGAAGCCGCGAGGTCGCGCTCGAGCGCGCGGCGCTGCGCCGCGTCGAGGCGGCCGTAGACCCGCTCGGCGCGCGACACCGTGCGCTCGGTCAGCGCCGCCAGCCGCTCGTCGGGCGTGGCCTGCAGGTGATCGGCGCGAAACTCGTCGTCGGTGCGGCGGTAGCGCTGCTCGACGTGGTTCACCTGCTGCGGCGTCAGCGAGACCAGCAGCCGCGCCAGCGACGGCACGCCGTGCTCGTAGCCGCGCTCGAGGCGGCGGCGCAGCGCGTCGCTCCAAGCACAGACCTCGGCCGCACTGAGGTCGCGCACGATCTGCTGCCTCGCCTGCGCCAGCAGCGCTGCGTAGTCGGGCAGCTGCGTGGTGCGGTGCCAGGCGAACCACTCGCCCAACGCCTGCTGCGCCTCGGTGGCCTGCGCTGCATCCAAATCGAAATAGCCGTCAAGCCACCAGTACGCGAGCGCGGGCCCCTGGTTGTAGGCCAGGCGCAGCGCGCTGCAGCCGCCCAGCAACAGCGCGGCCGCGATAATCCAGGCCCTCAGGCAGCATCGGATCGGCAGGCTCATCGACATGGCGCTCGACATCGTGATCATGGCCGCGGGCAAGGGTACCCGCATGAAGTCGGCCCTGCCCAAGGTGCTGCAGCGCCTGGCCGGGCGACCGCTGGTGCAGCACGTGCTCGACGCCTGCGCTGACCTGCAGGCGCGGCGCACGGTGGTGATTACCGGCTTCGGAGCGGCCGACGTCGAGCGTGCGGTCGCCGCGCCCGGCGTGCTGTGCGTACGGCAGGAGCCACAGCTCGGCACCGGCCATGCGGTGCAGCAGGCGGTGCCGCATCTGGATGACGCCGGCACCACGCTGGTCCTCAACGGCGACGTGCCGCTGATCGAGCCCGCGACAGCGCGCGCGCTGGCGGCGGCCTGCGACGGCCAGCGGCTGGCGCTGCTGACGCTCGAGCTCGATGATCCCAGCGGCTACGGGCGCATCGTGCGCGACGGCGCCGTGGTGCGCGGCATCGTCGAGCACAAGGACGCAAGCCCGGCGCAGCGCGCGATCCGCGAGGTCTACACCGGGATGATGGCCGCGCCCACCGCGGCGTTGAAGCGCTGGCTTGCGCGGCTGAAGAACGACAACGCGCAGCGCGAGTACTACCTGACCGACATCGTCGCGATGGCGGTGGCCGACGGCGTGCCGGTGGTCGCCAGCGCGGCGCAAGACGAAACCGAGGTACTCGGCGTCAACAGCCCGGCGCAGCTCGCCGACCTCGAGCGCCGCCTGCAACGCCGCCGCGCGGAGGCGCTCTTGGCAGCCGGCGTGCGGCTAGCCGATCCGGCGCGCATCGACATCCGCGGCGAGCTGGTGTGCGGGCAGGACGTCGAGATCGACATCAACTGCGTGTTCGAAGGCCGCGTGGTGATCGGCGACGGCGCGCGCATCGGCGCCCACTGCGTGATCCGCGATTCGCGCATCGGCGCCGGCGCCCGGGTGCAGCCGTTCTGCGACTTCCAGCAGGCCGTGATCGGCGAGCAGGCCCAGGTCGGCCCATTCGCGCGGCTGCGGCCGGGCGCCGAGCTGGGGCCCGAGGTGCACATCGGCAACTTCGTCGAGGTGAAGAACTCGACGCTGGCACGCGGCGCCAAGGCCAACCACCTGGCGTACTTGGGCGACAGCACGGTCGGCGAGCGCGTCAACTACGGCGCCGGCAGCATCACCGCCAACTACGACGGCGCGGCCAAGCACCGCACGGTGCTGGGCAATGACGTGCACGTGGGCTCCAACTGCGTGCTGGTGGCGCCGGTCACGGTGGGCGACGGCGCGACCATCGGCGCCGGCAGCGTGATCAGCAAGCCGGCGCCGGCCGGGCAACTGACGGTGGCGCGTGCGCGCCAGGCCACGGTGGCCAACTGGGCGCGGCCGGCCAAGGCGAAGAAGCCGTAGCGTTCAGGCAGACTGCTCGCGCAGCCACTGCGCGAACGCCGGCGCCGGCATTGGCGGCGCCACGCCCGGGCCCTGCACGCGGCCGCAGCCGACATCGGCCAGCCAGCGACGCTGTGCCAGCGATTCGACCCCCTTGGCGGTTACCTCGAGCCGCAGGCCCTGCGCCATGCGTACAAGCGCGGCGGCGATCGTCGCCGCGGCGCCGTCGGCCGGCAGCGCAGCGACGAAGTCGTGCCCGAGATTGACGCCGCGCACCGGCAACGCCCGCAACTGGGCGAGCGCCATCGCGCCACGACCGAGGTCGTCGATCGCCACCGCAATGCCGAGCTGCGCCAACTCCGCCAGCGCGGCACGCAGCGCGGGTTCGTCGCCAACCAGGGCCGACGCACCGACATCGAGCGACAACGCGCCGCCCGGCGGGGACTCGCGGCACACCTGCGCGGCCAGCCGGGCCAGCGCCGGCAACGGCAGTGGCAGCCCCGACAGATCGAGCACTACCTCGGGTGGCACCCCCGTCGCGGCCCAGCCGCGTTGCGCCTTGATCGCCTCATGCAGCGCCCAGCGCACGAGCGGCTGCGTCAGGCGCCGCTCATGCGTGGCATCGACGAACTGCTGCGGCGCGAGCCAGCCGCGCTCGGGGTGCTGCCATCGCGGCAGGGCCTGCACCTGCAACGAGCTGCCGCCGAGCGGCACGCGCGGCTGCAGCAGCAACGAAAACTCACCTCGCTGCAGGGCTGCACCGATCTGATCGTCGAGCGCTAGGACAGTCTGGGCCTGCACCGCCATGCCAGGCTCGAAGAAGCAACACGTGCCGCGGCCGCGCGCCTTGGCCGCATACATCGCCGCGTCGGCGTTCTTGATCAGTTCGGCCGGCAGCCGACCGTCGGCCGGCATCATCGCGACCCCGATCGACGGCGATGTCGCGATCTGCTGCCCCTGCACCGACAGTGGCGCCTCGACGGCTTGCGTCAGGCGTTGCACCAGCTCCTGTGCCACGCGACGATCGGCCACGTCGGCCAGCAGCACGAGGAACTCGTCGCCGCCGAAGCGGCCGACCAGATCGATCGGGCGCACCGATTGAACGATGCGCTGCGCCACCGCCTGCAGCGCCTGGTCGCCGGCCAGGTGCCCGAGCGAGTCGTTGATGCGCTTGAAGTGGTCGAGGTCGATGAACAGCAGCGCAGCGTACGCGGCCGTACCGGCAGACAGGCGCGCCGCCAGCTGGCCCATGAAGTGCGCGCGGTTCGGCAACCCGGTCAGCGGGTCGTGGTGGGCCAGGAACTCGATGCGCTGCTGCGCCTGCAGCCGATCGCGGATGTCGCGCACGATCGCCATGCGCAACTTCTCGCCGCGCCGCGTGAACGTGCGGCCGATCGACTCGATCGCGATGCGCTGGCCGTCGGCGGCGACCACGGCCAGGTCGTAGCGCTGGTCGGAGGCCGACGACATCACCGCCTGCGCGCGCGCCCGGTGCTCCGGCGCGACGAACTCGAGCACATGGCGCCCGATCAACTGCTCGGGTCGGTAGCCCAGCAGGTCGACCAGCGCGCCGTTGACATCGGTGACCACGCCGTCGCGGTGGAACACGATGCCCTCGAGACTGGCATCCATGAACTTCGACAGCCGATCCTCGCTCTCGCGCAACGCCGCTTCGATGCGGCGGTGGTGCGTGATGTCGCTGATCAGCACGAACGCGCCGACCAGTTGCCCACCGTCCAGGTGCGGCACCAGTGTCACCTCGATCCAGCGCGGGGCACCGTCGGCGCCTGCCGTCTGGCGCTCGTACGACGCGGTCTCGTGGTGGCTCAGCAGCCGGTCGACCCGCGGCTGGATCTCGGCAGCCGCCTCCGCACCGATCACCTCGGCGAAGGTGCGACCGATGATCGACTCGGGCTCGAACCCGAACGCGCGCGCATACTGCTTGTTGGCGTAGGCACACGTCAGCCGGCCTGCCTCGTAGTAGGCGATCAGCGCCGGCACGCTATCGGCCAGCAGCGCGAAGCGCTGCGTCTCGGCCCGCGCCTCGCGCTCGGCCAGCCGCTCGACGGTGCAGTCGCGCAGCACGCAGCTGAAACGCTGTGCATCGGGCAGCCAGCGCGCGCTCAGCTCGAACCAGGCCGGCGTGCCGGCGCTGCGCAGTTGCAGCTCGAGCACGAAGTCGCGCTGCGCGGCCAGCCGCATGCGCAGCAGCGTTGCTGGTGCTGCGTCGAGGCCTGCGGGCCAGCTCGAGCCCTCGACGAACGCCGGCAGCAGGGCCCGCGTGGCCTGGTTCACACGCTGCACGACACCGCGCACGTCGAGCAGCAACGCCGGCAGCGGCAGCGCCTCCCAGGCGGTATCGCTCGCGGGCGGTGGGGGCATCGTGTTCGTTCTTCGACGGCAGGGGCTTTGCGCGCGATGTTATCGGGTTGTCTGTTGCAGTTGCTGCGCAGCCAGGCACAAATCGGCCCACGCGCGGGCCTTGTCGGCAGGATTGCGCAACAGGTACGCCGGGTGATAGGTGACCACCACCGGCGTGTCGCGCCAGCGGTGCACGCGAGCGCGCAGGCGGCCGATCGGCTCGTCGCTGCGCAACAGCGCCTGCACCGCAAAGCGGCCCATCGCCAGCAGCAGGCGCGGCTGCACCAGTTCGATCTGGCGCTGCAGGTAGCTGCCGCACAGCGCCAGTTCGTGCGGCTCGGGGTTGCGGTTGCGCGGCGGCCGGCACTTCAGCGTGTTGGCGATGTATACCTGCTGCGCCGGCTGGGCCTGTGCCCGCGTCAGGCCGATCGCCCGCAACATGCGGTCGAGCAACTGCCCCGCCGCGCCGACGAACGGCTCGCCCTGCCGGTCTTCGTGCTCGCCCGGCGCCTCGCCGACGATCATGCAGTGCGCGCGCTCGTGGCCGACGCCGAACACCGTCTGCGTGCGCCCTTCGCACAGCCGGCATGCGCGGCACGCCGCCACGCGCTCGCGCAACGCTGGCCAATCGAGCTGCGAGACATCGATCGTCGGACGCGGTGCATGATCGCCCGCCGTCACGCTGCACGGCATTGTGGTGGCCGCCCGCGCAGTGCCGCGGTCACGATCGGCCGGACACGCCGGCGGTTGGGTCGATTCCTGCTCCGACGAACGCGGCGACGATCGTCCAGAGGCCCGCTCCGGCAGCGGCCGCGGGCCCCGCTGCGGCACGATCTCCCCAGTGGCCGGCGCGACCGGCGCCGCACCGCCTGCCGCCGTCGGCAGCCACAGCGTGATGCCCATCGCGTCGAGCATCGCCCGCTGGCGCTCGGTCCACATCACGGTTGCGGCTCGGCGTGCGCGCCGATCGGCAGGCTCATCACGATCGCATTCTCGCGCCCTGCGGCGCCGGCCGGGTAGTAGCCGCGCCGCTGGCCGACCTCGCGAAAGCCGTAGCGTCGGTACAGCGCCTGCGCGCGCTCGTTGCTCACGCGCACCTCCAGCCACAGCCGCTGCGCGCCGAGCGCGGCGCCACGGCGCACCAGCTCGTCGAGCATCGCGCGGCCATGGCCGCGGTGCTGGTGCTCGGGCGCCACCGTCAGGTTCAACAGGTGCAGCTCCTGCACGCCCGGCATCGCGATGCAGTAGCCGAACCAGCGCCCCGCGGCATCGAGGTGCTTGCGCGCGAGGTAGCCGGCGTGCAGCGAGTCGACGAAGTTGCCGCGGCTCCACGGGAACGGATAGACCGCGGTCTCGATCGCCAGCAGCATGTCGAGGTCGGCCAGCACCACCGGCTCGGAGCGCACACCGCCCTCAGCCATTGCGCCGCTCCGGTCGCGTCGCCTTGGCGCGCTGCAGCGCCTCGCGCTCGGCCGTGGTGAGCGCCACCTTGTCGCGCAGGTACAGCGGCAGCGCCAGCGCCGGGTCGATCGCTTCGCCACGCTGCCAAGCGTGTCGCGCCAACCGCAGCAGCGCGGCCGCGCGGTCGCGCTGCGTCGGCAGCGCCGGCACGCCCGCGGGCTGCAGGCGCGCACCGAACGCCACGACCGCGCTGCCGGCCACCCGCCGCGGCGGCGTCGCGCGCCAACGCGCGTTCAGTGCATCGAGCGTGTACAGCGCCGGCGCCACGGTGGCGCGCCAACCAGTGGGCTCGGGTCGCGACCCCAACCCAGGTTCGAACCGATACTGCGCGGCGTACACCTCGTCCATCCGCGCGTCCATCGCCACCCAGATGTCGTCGCCATCGCCCACCTGCGTGCGCGCGTCGTCGGCCACCAGCATCAGACTGTCGATGGCCAGCAGCGGCCGCCCGGCGCCGAGTGCCAGGCCCTGCGCCGTTGCACAGGCACAGCGCAGCCCGGTGAACGCGCCGGGCCCGGCACCGAAGGCGATGGCGTCGACCTGCGCGACGCCGAGGCCGCATTCGGCCAGACCCTGCAGCGCCAGCCCGAGGATGCGCGACGACGCCAGCGCGCCCCCGTCGACCACGCGGCACCACGTGCGCTCGTCGGCGGCCACCGCGACGGCGAGCGCCTCGGTCGAGCAATCGAGTGCCAGCAGGTGGGTGGCCATGTCGGGTCGGCTCCGGCGAACGGCGCGCCGCACTGGCGCGCGGAATTCGCGCCGGCGCCGCGGCCTTCAGAACGGATTGTTGCGCGCGCGCGTGATGGCCAGCGTGGCCAGGTGCGAATGCATCACCTGCGCGAAGTGAAGGTCGTCGGCCCACAGGAAGTTGCCGGTGCTGGCACCGGTCACCAGTGTGTTCGACGTGCACGCCGGCGGCGCCGTGGCGCAGGCCTTGGCGCTGGTGTTCGACAGGCCGAGGAACAGGCTGGGAAAGCGCACGGCCTGCTGGGTGGCATCGTCGGCCAGCACCAGGCCGATGTAGCGCCCGTCCTGCACGATGTCGACCCGCAGCCGGGTGTTGTACGTCGCGGTCAGGCAGGCCAGCTGCGCCGCCTGCCCAGGCGACGCCGCATCCTTCGCGAGCGCGTACGGCGTCAAGCCGAGATCGTGCACAGTCGAGAGGACCACGCGCGCGCCGGCGGCGACCAGTCGGTTGACCTGCTCGGCCACGTGGTGGCCGCGCGCGCGCAGCTCGTTCTCGATGTCGGTGTTGACGCGGGTATCCGGGTCGCAGTACTTCGATCCGGCGAAGTTCTCGTACACGTCGATGATGTCATGCATGCCGACCATCACGACGAACAGATCCTTGGCGCCCACCGGACCGACTGCCAGCTGGGCGTCGATCTGGGCATCGAGATCGGCCGCCTTGGCCCCTGGCGCCGTGCGCGTGATGCCGCGCACGTCGGTGGCGCCAGCGGCCTTGCAGTTGTCGAGCACGAGACCGAAGTCGCTGACGATCTGCTGCGTCCAGATCGGCTGCGAACCGCAGGTGACCGCCAAGGTGGTCGGATCGATGCCGTTGATGGCGTAGTTGCGGCCATCGGGCAGCAGGCCGGCGTTCTCGTCGCCGACGATGATGATGCGATTCGGCTGGAACGGCTCGATCTGCGACGTGCCGCCGCCACACGCGACCAGTCCAGCGACGAGGCCGGCGGCCAGCAGCGAGGCTGCGGCGCGCCGCCAGTTCTTCGATCCACGGTCGATCAGCATCGCAAGAGGTTCCATCAGTCGCTGCGCGCCGCGTTCACCGGTGCGACGCCGCACGTTGCAAGCGGTCGTTGACGCCCTCCCATTCGGGTGTGTCGGGGGGTTGTTCGACCCAGATCAGCTTCACGCCCTGGGCATCGAACCCGCGCAGCACGGCGAACAGCTCTTGCGCCACCGCCCGCGGGTCGTCGGGCATCGCCCGCACCAGCGGGTGACGCCGCGGCGCCGTGCGCGAATATACCGCCAGCCCCTGCATCGTCGCCGGCAGCACGCCGAGCGCCGTCCCCAGCTCGTCGCTGCTCATCAGACGCACCGTGGCACGCGGCGCGTAGTGGCTCGCGAGCGTGCCGGGCGCCGCGGTGGCGTGGGCACCGGGCTCGACCAGCGCGGCGCCGAGCGCGCGCTCGAGCGCCTCGCGGTCGACGACGCCCGGGCGCAGCAGCACCGGCACCGGCTGCGAGCAATCGACGATCGCCGATTCGATGCCCAGCTCGCAGCGGCCACCATCGAGCACCCACAGCGCCTCGCCGAACTCGTCGCGCACGTGTTCAGCGGTGGTCGGGCTGACGCGGCCGAAGCGGTTGGCGCTCGGCGCAGCCAGCCCGGCGACGCCCAGCTCGGCGCAGCGCGCCAGCAGCGCGCGCGCCACCGGGTGCGCTGGCTGCGCAGCGCCAGCGTCGGCAGCCATGATCGCCGCGGCGGCGCTCGCGCGCGCGCGCGCGCGGCACGATCACCGTGACCGGGCCGGGCCAGAACGCTTCGATCAGCCGTGTCGCCGCATCGCCGAGCGTGGTCGTGAACGCGGCCGCGCCCACACGGTCGTACACGTGCACGATCAGCGGGTGGTCGGCCGGCCTCTGCTTCAGCGCGAAGATCTTCGCCACCGCCGCATCGTCGTCGGCGCGCGCGGCCAGGCCGTAGACGGTTTCGGTGGGGATGGCCACCAGCTCGCCGGCGGCCAACCGCTGCGCCGCCTGTTCGAGCGCAGCGGCGTCGTCGCCGCTCACGATGGCCACTGGCCTGCTCCGCTCACCACGGCACGATGCCGAGACGCTGCGCGGCCTCGCGCGCCAGCGCTTGCGCGGCACCGGCGTCGGCCGCGGTCAGCGTCAGGTGGCCCATCTTGCGTCCGGGCCGCGCCTGCGCCTTGCCGTACAGGTGCAGGTGTGCACCGGGCAGCGACAGCACGCGGCGCCACTCGGGCGCCGCGCCGTCGCGCCACAGGTCGCCCAGCAGGTTCAGCATCAGCGCCGGCGAGTGCGCGCGCGGCGCCACCAGCGGCAGGCCGGCCATGGCGCGCACCTGCCAGTCGAACTGGCTGGCGTCGGCCGCATCGATCGTGCAATGGCCTGAGTTGTGCGGCCGCGGCGCCATCTCGTTGGCCACCAGCGAGCCGTCGCGCAGCACGAAGAACTCGACGCACAGCACGCCGACATAGCGCAGCGCCTGCGCGATCGCGCGTGCAGCCGCATCGGCGCGCTGCGCGAGCGCGGAATCGAAGGCGGCACCGAACACCGATCCGAACTCCGGCGCGGGCCACGCGGTAACGGCGAGGATGCCGTCGCGGTGCAGGTTGCGAAACGGCGCGAAGCTGACGATTGCACCGTCGGCGCCGCGCGCCAGCACCACGCTGATTTCCAGCGCCAGTTCGAGCCGGCGTTCGAGCACGCAGCGCACCGCGCCGAGCGCCTGCCACGCCGCCGCCAGCTCGGCACGACTGCGCACGCTGCGCTGGCCTTTGCCGTCGTAGCCGAGCTGCGCGGTCTTCAGGATGCCGGGCAGCAGCGCATCGGGCACCGCGGCCAGCGCCGCCTCGCCGTCGATCACCGCATGCGGCGCACAGCCGACGCCGCTGCGTTCGAACAGCGCCTTCTCGAGCGCACGATCCTGGCAGACGGCCACCGCATCGGCGCCCGGCGCCACCGGACGCCGTGCGGCCAGCCGGCGCAACACTTCGGCCGGCACGTTCTCGAACTCGGTCGTCACCGCGGCGGCCTCGGTCGCCATCGCGTCGAGCGCCGCCGCATCGAGGTAGTCGGCCCTCAGGTGCCGCTCGGCGACGCGGCCGGCCGGCGAATCGGCATCGGGGTCGAGCACGGTGCAACGGTAGCCGAGCCGCTGCGCGGCATGCACGAACATGCGCCCGAGCTGGCCACCACCGAGCACGCCGAGCATCGCGCCCGGCGGCAGCATCGAGACCGCGGTCATGTCAGCGATCCATGGCGCTGCAGGCGACTTGCGACGCACGAGCCGGTGCAGCCGAGAGCCGCCGCGGATCCGGCTCCGCCGGGCCGCTGGCGGCGCCCCTCGAGGGGAGGCGCCGAAGGCGCTTCGGGGTGGTTCAATTCAAGTCCTGCGTCATCGCGCGCGCGGCGGCGGTCTGCGCGGCGCGGTACTGCGCCAGGCGTTCGCGCAACGCCACGTCGTCGTGGGCCAGCATCGCCACCGCGAACAGTGCGGCGTTGGCCGCGCCGGCGTTGCCGATCGCGAACGTGGCCACCGGAATGCCCTTGGGCATCTGCACGATCGAATGCAGCGAGTCGACGCCGTTCAGATGCTTGCTCGCCACCGGCACGCCGAGCACCGGCACCGCGGTCTTGGCCGCCAGCATGCCCGGCAGGTGGGCCGCGCCGCCGGCGCCGGCGATGATCGCGCGCAGGCCGCGGCCGGCCGCGGCTTCCGCATACGCGAACAGGTCGTCGGGCATGCGGTGCGCCGAAACCACCCGGCGTTCGTGCGGCACGCCGAACTCGGCGAGAATGGCGGCCGCGTGCTGCAGGGTCTCCCAGTCGCTGGACGAGCCCATCAGCACACCGACGACGGGGGGAGCAGTGGACGGCACGGTCTCCTCGAGCCACAGCGTTCAAGAAGGGCTTGCATTGTAGGGGTCGCGCCCTCACGTCCGCGCCGGCAGGCCGTCGTTGCCTCCCCGAGTTCCAGCCATGATCGACATCACCCTCCAGAACTTCGAGACCGAACTGATCCAGACCTCGGCGCAGACGCCGGTGCTGCTGGACATCTGGGCGCCGTGGTGCGGCCCGTGCAAGGCGCTGAGCCCGGTGCTCGAGAAGCTCGAGCGCGAGTACGGCGGGCGCTTCAAGCTGGCCAAGCTCAACAGCGACGAGCAGCCCGAGATCGCCGGCCAGCTGAGCCAGGCGTTCGGCGTGCGCAGCATTCCGTTCTGTGTGCTGTTCGACCAGGGCCAGCCGATCGACGGCTTCGTCGGTGCACAGCCCGAGGCGCAGGTGCGGCAGTTCCTCGATCGCCACGTGCCGACCACCGAAGAGGCACAGGCCGAGGCCGATGTCGAGGAGGCCGAGGTGCTGGAAGCCGAGGGCGACACCGACGCCGCGCTGGCCAAGCTGCAGCAGGCGGTGGCGGTAGCCCCGGGCAACGATGCCGCGCGTGGCGACTACGTCAAGCTGCTGCTCGAGCTCGGCCGGGTGCCGCAGGCGCGCATGGCGTACGAGCCGATGGCCGCCAAGGCGCCGCTCGATGCGCGCATCGCCGCGCTCGGCCTGTGGCTCGACGCCTGCGAGAAGGCGCCGCGCTCGCGCAGCGCCGAGGTGCTGCAGGCGGCGATCGTCGCCAACCGGCGCGATTTCGACGCCCGCCACGAGCTGGCGCAGCGCCATTTCGCCGCCGGCCGCTTCACCGAGGCGATGGATGAGCTGCTCGAGATCGTGATGCGCGACAAGCAGTGGAACGAGCAGCTGGCGCGCCGCACGTACGTGGCGATCCTGGAGCTGATGAGCAAGCCGGCACCCAAGGCGGCTGCGGCCGAGCAGGCCAAGGGCGCGCTCGAGGTGGCCGGCAAGCCCGCGGCCGCGCCGAGCGACCCGGTGGTCGACCAGTACCGACGCAAGCTCAGCATGGCGCTGTTCTGACGCCGCCCGCACCGCCACGCCGGCCACCGATTGGCCGCGACATAGAATTTCACGCTTTGCCCGGCCCGCAGGCCGGCCCGCGACACACTCGACCGAGGATCCCAAGCCGTGTTCATCTCGCAAGCCTTCGCCCAGACCGCGCCGGCCGCCAGTGGCGGAGCCGAGTCCAGCCTGTTGAGCCTGGCACCGCTGGTGCTGATGTTCGTGGTGCTGTACTTCATCATGATCCGGCCGCAGATGAAGCGTCAGAAGGAACACAAGGCGATGATCGAGGCGCTGGCCAAGGGCGACGAGGTGGTCACCTCAGGCGGCCTGCTCGGTCGCGTGACCAAGCTCGGCGAATCGTTCCTGCACGTCGAGGTGGCCAACGGCGTCGAACTGCAGGTGCAGCGCAGCGCCGTGGTGCAGGTGCTGCCCAAGGGCACGATCAAGTGACTGCACGCGAAGCGGCCCGGCGCTCGCCGGCCTCGCGCGCAATCCAGGCGCAGCGCACGCACCGGGCGCCGCGCACCGTTGCGGCGGTCGCCGACAGTGCGGCCGTCCGTTCGGACCAGCCATGAACCGCTACCCGCTGTGGAAGTACGTGATGCTGGCGCTCGCGCTGGTGATCGGCGTGCTGTACACGCTGCCCAACTTCTACGGCGAGGCGCCGGCGGTGCAGGTGTCCAGCGGCAAGGCGACGCTCAAGCTCGACGCCGGCATCGTGCTACGCATCGAATCGGCGCTACGCGCAGCGGGCATCGCAGCCGATTTCGTCGAGTTCGAGGGCAACTCGGCCAAGGCACGCTTCGCCGACACCGACACCCAGCTGAAGGCGAAGGACGCGATCGCGAAGGCACTCAACCCGGATGCCGGCGACCCCAGCTACATCGTGGCGCTGAACCTGCTGCCGCGCTCGCCGACCTGGCTGGCGCGACTGCATGCGCTGCCGATGTACCTCGGCCTCGACCTGCGCGGCGGCGTGCATTTCCTGATGCAGGTCGACATGAAGTCGGCGCTGTCGAAGAAGGCCGAGTCGTACGCTGGCGACCTGCGCAGCCTGATGCGCGACAAGGGCGTCCGCCACGCCGGCATCAGCCGCGACGGCGATGCGGTAACGATCCGCTTCCGCGACCGCGCCACGCTGGCGCAGGCGCAGCCGGTGCTGACCGACCAGTTGGCCGACCTGCAGTGGGTCGAAGGCGCCGACGGCAGCGAGCTCAAGCTCACCGGCACGCTCAAGCCCGAGGCCGCACGCAAGGTGCAGGAGCAGGCGCTGCAGCAGAACATCACCACGCTGCACAACCGCGTCAACGAACTCGGCGTGGCCGAGCCGGTGATCCAGCAGCAAGGCGCCGACCGCGTCGTGGTCGAGTTGCCCGGCGTGCAGGACACCGCGAAGGCCAAGGACATCATCGGCCGCACCGCGAACCTCGAGTTTCGCCTGGCCGATATGTCACCCGAGGCACGCGCCGCGCTCGACGGCGCCGGCCCGGTGCCGTTCGGCCGCGAACGCTTCAGCGTCGGCCGCGGTGCGCCGGTGATCGTCTACCGCGACGTGATCGCCTCGGGCGACATGCTCACCGACGCGCAGCCGCGGCCCGATCAGAACAACCAGCCGGCGGTGTCGGTCACGCTCGATGCCAAGGGCGGCCGGCGCATGCTCGACGTCACGCGCAACAACGTCGGCAACTTCATGGCCGCGATCCTGTTCGAGAAGAACAAGGGCGAGGTGCTCACCGTCGCACGCATCCAGGGCGAGTTCGGCAACCAGTTCCAGATCACCGGCATGGGCACCACCGAGGCGGCCAACGATCTGGCGCTGCTGCTGCGCGCCGGCGGGCTGGCCGCGCCGATGGAGATCATCGAGGAGCGCACGATCGGCCCGAGCCTGGGCAAGGACAACATCGACAAGGGCTTCGCCAGCGTCGCCTACGGCTTCGCGGCGATCGCGGCGTTCATGTGCGCGTACTACCTGCTGTTCGGCGTGTTCTCGACGCTGGCGCTGGCGTTCAACCTGCTGCTGCTGGTGGCGGTGCTGTCGATGCTGCAGGCCACGATGACGCTGCCGGGCATCGCCGCCATCGCACTGACGCTGGGCATGGCGATCGACGCCAACGTGCTGATCAACGAGCGCGTGCGCGAAGAGCTGCGCGGCGGTGCCGCGCCGCAGGCGGCGATCCACACCGGCTACGAACGCGCCTGGGCGACGATCCTCGACTCCAACGTGACCACGCTGATCGCCGGCCTCGCGCTGCTGGCCTTCGGCTCGGGGCCGGTGCGCGGCTTCGCGGTGGTGCACGTGCTGGGCATCATGACGTCGATGTTCTCGGCGGTGTTGTTCTCGCGCGGCCTGGTCAACCTCTGGTACGGCCGGCAAAAGCGCCTGAAGGGCGTGTCGATCGGCCAGGTCTGGCGCCCCGACGGCGCGACGCCGCCGGCGCAGGGCTGAAGTGAACCACCCCCGAAGTGCCTGCGGCGCCCGCCTCTACGAGGGGGCGCGGCCAGCGGTCCGGCGCAGCCGGTTCCGCGGCCGCTCGCGGTTGCGTCGGTTCATGCGTCGCGGGTGCCACTTCAGCAGCATGGAGAACTGAAATGCAGCGAACCCGGGAGGTCTGATGGAGTTCTTCCGCATCCGGCGCGACATCCCGTTCATGCGCCATGCGCTGGTGTTCAACGCCATCTCGTTCCTCACCTTCGCTGCCGCGGTGTTCTTCCTCGTCACGCGCGGCCTGCACCTGTCGATCGAGTTCACCGGCGGCACGGTGATCGAGGTGGCCTACGCGCAGCCGGCCGACGTCGAGAAGGTGCGCACCAACGTCGAGGCGCTCGGCTTCGGCGAGGTGCAGGTGCAGAACTTCGGCACCTCACGCGACGTGATGATCCGGCTGCCGGTCCGCGGCGGCGAGAAGCAAAGCGAGATCGCGGCGCGCGTGTTCGAGCGCCTGTGCAGCGCCGACGGCGGCCGGCTCGAGGCGCGCCCGGCGACGGCCGCCGACCCGGCTGGCCGCACCGCCTGTGCCGACAACAAGGGCAGCGAGCCGCTGCGGCTGTCGCGCACCGAGATCGTCGGGCCCGCGGTGGGCGCCGAGCTGTACGCCGACGGCCTGAAGGCGCTGGCCTTCGTGGTGATCGGGATCATGGTGTATCTGGCGTTCCGCTTCGAGTGGAAGTTCTCGGTCGCCGCCATCGTCGCCAACCTGCACGACGTGGTGATCATCCTCGGCTTCTTCGCGTTCTTCCAGTGGGAGTTCTCGCTCGCGGTGCTGGCCGCGGTGCTGGCGGTGCTGGGCTACTCGGTCAACGAATCGGTGGTGATCTTCGACCGCATCCGCGAGGCGTTCCGCCGCTACCGCAAGATGAACACGCACGAGGTGATCGACCACGCGATCACCAGCACGATCAGCCGCACGATCATCACGCACGGCTCGACGCAGATGATGGTGCTGTCGATGCTGCTGTTCGGCGGGCCCACGCTGCACTATTTCGCGATCGCGCTGACCATTGGCATCCTGTTCGGCATCTACTCGTCGGTGTTCGTCGCCGCCGCGATCGCGATGTGGCTCGGCGTCAAGCGTGAAGATCTGGTGCGCGCCGCGGGCAAGGACCGCGATCCGAACGATCCGAACGCGGGTGCCGTGGTGTAGAGTAGACGCGACTCCGACTGTCCCCACGACATGAGCGCAGGCGCAGCCTCCAGCCCTCTCGCCGAGCAGGCCAGACGGCTGTATGCCGATCATGTCATCGCCGCGCTGCCAGCGCTGGCCCGCGTGGTGTTCGAAACCTCGCGCGCGCTGCTCGACAAGCCGGCGCTGCCGGCCACCGTGATGATGCGGCGCGACCTGTTCAAGGCGCTCGAGAAGTGCGCCGGGCCGTGGCAACGTGCCATCGCCGAAGGCCTGTACCGGGCACAAGGCCGGTCGCTGTCGTCCGCACGCGCTGGTGATCTGCCGGCACCGGGCTCCGGCGCGGGCGACTTGTCGCTGGTGGACGACGACACCATCGAACGTGAAATCCTCACGTCTCGACTGGCGCTGGCGATGATGGATCGCGCGTCGTGGGAGTTTTCCGACCTGCGCTCGCGCCTGTCGTCGCTCGACAAGCGTAGCGAGCTCGAGGCCAACGATATGGTGCGCGCCCACGTGCTGGCACGGGTAGCGATCGATGCCTGGCGTGGCTGCGGCGTCGGGCTCGACGGCTGGCGCGAGCTGCAGGCGGTGCTGCACGAGGAGTTCGCCCACGTGGTCGAAGAGGCCTACCACGAAGCCAACCGCTGGCTGATCGAACATCGGGTGCTGCCCGAGGTCGACCTGCGGCCGCTGATTCGGCGCTCACGCGGCGTCAACACCGGCGGCGTGCAGACCACCGATGGCCTGTCGACCTCGGTGCGCGGCGGCCTGACCGGGCAGCGCGCCGGCGTCGGCGAGGAAACCCGGCTGATGACCCGCGCCAGCCCGCTGCGGCGCGAGAACTCCGGCGAGATCCTGAGCCGGCTCAACCGCCTGGTGGGTCGGCAGTTGCCGGGATTCGGCGATACCGCGCAAATGAAGCCGGTCTCGCCGGTGCTGGCCGAGGCGATCCAGAACGCCGAGGCCGGCGTGCGGCAGCGCCTGGTGACCCGCAGCGACCGCGGCGAGGGCCCGCCCATCAGCACGCCGCAGCTACTGGCCGAGCTGCAGCAGCGCAAGCAGGCGCTGAAGCAGGCGGCCACCACCCCGGTGGAGCGCGCGACGATCGAGATCGTCGCGATGATGTTCCAGTCGATCCTCACCGAAGACAGCATTCCGGCCGCGATCCGCGTCTGGTTCGCCCGGCTGCAGATGCCGGTGCTGCGCGTGGCCGTCAGCGAGCCCGACTTCTTCGCCACCATCGACCACCCGGCGCGTCGCCTGATCGACCGCATGGGCGCCTGCGTGATGGGCTTCGATTCGTCGTCGACCGAGCACTCCGCCGAGGCGCTGAGCAAGGAGGTCAAGCGCGTCGTGCAGGTGGTCGAGGCCTACCCCGACACCGGACGCCGCGTGTTCCAGACGGTGCTGATCGAGTTCGAGAAGTTCCTCGAGCACTTCTTCCGCAACGAGAACGAGGCCACGCGCAAGGGCGTGTCGCTGGCGCAGCAGATCGAGCAGCGCGAGACGCTGGCGATCCAGTACACGATCGAGCTGCGCCGCATGCTCAACGAGGTGCCGGTGCAGGAAGAGGTGCGCCAGTTCCTGTTCCACGTCTGGGCCGACGTGCTGGCCACCACCGCAGTGCGCTACGGCGCACAGGCCGACCAGACCAAGGCGATGAAGCGCGCCGCCACCGACGTGATCTGGTCCGCCGGCGCCAAGACCACGCGCGAAGAGCGCGCCGAGGTGATCCGCCGCCTGCCGCCGCTGCTGAAGACACTGCGCGACGGCATGGCGTCGGCCGGCATGAGCCCCGAGAAGCAGGCCGAGCACATCCACGCGCTGAACAACTCGCTGGCTGCCGCGTTCACCGCCAAGGCCGCGGTGATCTCGAACGACCGCCTCGACGATCTGACCGAACGCCTCGAGTCGCTCGAAGAGCTGCTGCCCGATGCAGCCGACGTCGACATCGACGAATCGCTGGTGCTCGACCTCTCCGGCCACGAAAGCTCCGAGATCGAGGTGGTCGGCGAAGGCGGCTCGATGCCGACGCCGGCGATGGTGCAGTGGGCGCGCGAGCTGCAGGTGGGCAGCTGGTACATGCTCGACTACCGCAACCGCAACGAGCCGGTGCAACTGGCTTGGCAGGGCATGCGCAAGCAGCTGTCGCTGTTCGTCACACCGCAGGGGCGTTGCGTGCTGTTCCAGCAGCAGCGGCTGGCCGCGTTCCTGCAGGCGGGGCTGTTGCTGCCGGCACAGGAAGAATCGCTCACCGTGCGCGCCACGCGCACCGCGCTGGCCAAGCTCGACGCCGATCCGTCGCGGCTGCTGAACTGAAGCACCGCACGGCAGCGCCACGCCGGGAGCGCCTGGCTAATGCATTCGACTAGTGCACCCGGCTAGTGCATCTGGCGGTGCTCGGCGCCGACCGACAGTTCGTCGAGAATCAACGCATCGGGCTCCTCGCCCAGGCTCCAGAAGACCATCAGCACGATCACCTTCAGGTCTTCGAGGTCGATGCTGCCCTCGCCCACCGCCTTGGCACGGTCGAGCACGATCTCGCGCATCGACGCCGGCAGCACGCCGGCCGATTCGAGGAAGCCGAGGAAGCCGATCGAGTCCTCGCCGAGCAACTCGCGCTCGGCATCGGTGTACACGCGCATACCCCGCGCCGATTGCTCGATCGGCGCCGCCTGGGCACCCTGGGTCAGGCCGTCGAGCCAAGTGAGCGCGTCTTCGATCTCCTCGCTCTCGAAGCCCACCGCAGACAGCTTGCGCGAGAGCTGCCCGTGGTCCGGGCAGGCGTCCGGGCGCCAGTAGTTCTCGTAGACGTAGACCAGCACGTCGAACATCGTGAGTCCACTATACCCGAGCGCGCTTCAGCCGCGACCCGAGCGCTGAAAGCGCCCTCCGGGCAGGCGCGCCACGCGCCCTTCGAGCTCCAGCTCGAACAAGCGCGCGTTCAGTTGCGCCGCCGACCAGCCGGTGCGCGCCTGCAATTGATCGAGGTCGACCGCCTCGTAGCCCATCCGTTCGAGCAGCGGGTCGACCTGGGCGTGCTGACGCACCTGCGCCGCCACGCCCGCCGCCGGGTGAGCTGCGCGCGCCGTCCGCGGCGGCAGTTGGCCCGCCAGCTCGTCGAGCACATCGCGCACATCGTCGACCAGCTTCGCGCCCTGCTTGATCAGGGCATGGCAGCCGCGCGACTGCGGCGAATGGATCGAACCGGGGATCGCGAACACCTCTCGGCCGGCCTCCAGGGCCAGGCGCGCGGTGATCAGCGAGCCCGATTCCAGCGCGGCCTCGACCACCAGCGTGCCGAGGCTCAGGCCGGCGATAATGCGGTTGCGCTGCGGAAAGTTCGCCGCCAGTGGCTCGGTGCCGAGCGCGAACTCGCTGACGATCAAGCCATGCTCGGCAATGCGGTGCGCCAGCTCGCGGTGCGCGCGCGGGTAGACGCGGTCGAGCCCGGTGCCGACCACGGCGATCGTGCCAGCCTTGCCGTTGAGCGCCCCGGTGTGCGCCGCGCCATCGATACCGAGCGCCATGCCCGAGACGATCGTCAGTCCGGAGCGGCCCAGGTGCTCGGCGAAGGCACGCGCGTTCTCGGCGCCTTGCGGCGTCGGGTTGCGGCTGCCGACCATGGCCAGGCTCGGCGTGTTCAGCAACTCGGGATGGCGGCCTTGCGCATACAGCAGCAGCGGTGGATCGGCCGTCTGCAGCAGCGCCTGCGGAAACCGCGTATCGCCCAGCGCGATGCACGTGCGATCGGGGTCTGCCTGCAGCCAGGCCAACAGCGTGGCCAGCATCGTCGCCAGGTTCGCCGGCTCGGTTTCCAGCGGCTCGGCCAGCGCCGGGCCGACACAGTTGCGGCGCGCTGCGGGCGAAGCCTCGAACACGCCTTGTGGTGAACCGAACGCGGCGAGCAACTGCCGCGCCCCGGCACGCCCGATGCCCGGCGTCGCCAGCAGCCGCAGCCAGGCAGCGAGTTCGTCGGCGTCGGGCGTCGACCCGGCCGCATCGGGCGGCAGGTGTGCCACCGCTGGACGCCGGGCGGCTACGGTTGCGAGAAGCGGTCGCCGGCCCTGACCGGATCCTGCGCGTCGATGATCAGCGCGTACGACACACGCTCGAACGTGCGGAACACGAACAGCGTGCCGATGCGTTCATCGGGCAGCTTCATCAGCGGCTTGGCCGGATCGGTGGTGTCGGTCACCCGCGCGCCGTTGCGCCACAGCGCCAGCACATGACCGCGCTCCATGCCGTCGCGCGCGCCGCGGTTGATCGACACGATCTGGTTCTGGCCGGCCGAGATGGCCTCGCCGTAGATCGAGACGATGCGGCCCTTGATCGGCTGCGACGGGGCATGCGGCACATAGGCCGCGTAGTCGCGCGCTGGCACCGGCGCCAGACGGTCGCCCACGCCGGCTTCGAGCCGCACGCCGGTCATCTTGAACGTGGCCGGCACGATCTGCGCGCTCTTGCCGTCGAGCGAGGCCTGAAGGCCGCCGTCGCGCACGAACTCGGCCGTGCCGACGTAGCGCGCCTCGTAGCCCAGCACTTCGCCGGTATCGGGGTCGGCCATCGGCTTGGCCTCGCGGAAGACGCGGAAGTCGCGGTTGCCCTTCAGGTCGCCGCGCACGTACGCGGTCTCGCCGCGCGACAGCAGCACGCGGCCCTCTTGCGAGGCGACGATGCGCGGCGCGGTGGCCAGCTCGTCGGTCGAGAACACCACCGCCTCGTTGAGGAAGGGCCCGATCAGGTGCAGCGGGATCGACGGAATCGCACCGTTGTCGAGCGTCTCGGCGCGCACGCGCGGCGACAGCTTGACCGTGTTGCCCGGCACAGCGCTGCCGACCGGCTGCGCCACACGCAGCGTCGCGCGGTCACCCACCTTCACCAGTTGCAGCACCTGGCCGGGGTAGATCAGGTGCGGGTTCTTGATCTGGTCGAGGTTCATGCCCCACAGCTCGGGCCAGCGCCACGGCGTGCGCAGGAAGATCTTGGAGATGTCCCACAGCGTGTCGCCGCGCACCACTGTGTGCGACTCCGGCGCGTTCGGCGACAGTTCGCTCAACGGCACGCCGGACTGCGCCACCTGGTTCGCGGTGCTGCGCTGCTCGGGCGTGATCGGGTAGTTGACGGCGAAGGCCGGCGTGCACAGCGCCGTCAGCCCGGCGGCGACCCACAGGGACAACTGCCGGCGTTGGTGGCCGTGGCCTTGCTCGATACGCTTCATGAACACGCTCTCCGCTGATGGGCGATGCCAAAATCCCGGTTGCGCCGCGGCATTTGGCAGGCATGGGCCTCAGGCACGACCGAAGTCGCGACAATCATGCTCATGCTTCGCGGGAGATTCTGCCCATAAAGGCTTGATGCCGCAACGAAACCGACCGTTGCCAGGCTGCGGTGTGGAGCCCATCACACGTTTGCCCGTTGTCGGCGTTCCACAACCACGCCGGCCGCCTCGATCGCCGATTCGGAACCCTTCGCCACCATGTCATTGCTCACGATCCTTCGCTATCCCGATCCGCGGTTGCACAAACGGGCCCAGCCGGTGGCCGAAGTCGACGCGCGCATCCGCCGCCTGGTCGACGGCATGCTGCAGACGATGTACGACGCCGAAGGCGTCGGCCTGGCGGCGACGCAGGTCGACGTGCACGAGCGCGTGATCGTCATCGACACCTCCGAGAAGCAGGACCAGGCGCTGATACTGATCAACCCCGAGCTGGTGTGGTGCAGTGACGAGCGGGTTGTCGGCGAGGAGGGCTGCCTGTCGGTGCCGACGGTCTACGACAAGGTCGAGCGCCATGCCGCGGTCACGGTCGCCGCGCTCGACCGCGACGGCCACCGGTACGAACGCCGCGTCGAAGGCCTGACCGCGGTGTGCGTGCAGCACGAGATGGACCACCTGCTGGGCAAGATGTTCGTCGAGTACCTGAGCCCGTTCAAGCGCGACCGCATCCGCACCAAGATGCTGAAGAAGACGCGCGAGGAGCAGCAGGAGCTGCGCCAGCGCGCCTGAGCCCGCAGGCGAACCGCATGAAACTCGCGTTCGCCGGCACGCCGGAGTTCGCTGCGGCCGCGTTGCGCGCCATCCTCGCCGCGGGGCATGACGTCGGCCTCGTGCTGACGCAACCCGACCGGCCCGCAGGTCGCGGCATGAGGCTGCAGGCTTCGGCCGTTAAGCAGCTCGCGCTCGCGCGCCAGCTGCCGCTGCTGCAGCCGGCCGGGCTGCGGCTCGACGGCCGCCATGCAGCCGACGCCGCGGCGGCGCGCGCCGCGCTGACGGCCGCCGCGCCCGAGGTGTTGGTGGTGGCCGCCTACGGCTTGCTGCTGCCGCCTTGGTTGCTGGCGCTGCCACGGCACGGCTGCATCAACATCCACGCCTCGCTGCTGCCGCGCTGGCGCGGCGCAGCGCCGATCCAGCGCGCGATCGAGGCCGGCGATGCTCGCACCGGCATCACGATCATGCAGATGGACCAAGGGCTCGACACCGGCGACATGCTGCTGGTGGCCGACACCCCGATCGGCGACGACGACACCGCCGCCACCTTGCACGACCGCCTCGCCGTGCTCGGCGCAAGGCTGATCGTCGAGGCGCTGCAGCAGCTGTCGGCAGACGCACTACCAGCGAAACCGCAGCCGCCGGCCGGCGCGACCCACGCCGCGAAGATCGACAAGCGCGAGGCCGCGCTCGACTGGCGGCACGATGCGGCGACGCTCGAGCGCCGCGTGCGCGCGTTCGATCCCTTCCCGGGGGCGACCTTGAGCCACGGCGGCACGGTGCTCAAGCTCTGGCGCGCGCGCGCGCTCGCCGACCGCCACGGTAGGCCTGGCACGGTGCTGAGCACGCTGCCGGGCCCGCTCGTCGTCGCCTGCGGCCGCGGCGCGCTCGAACTGCTCGAGCTGCAGCGCCCCGGCGGGCGCCGCGTCCCCGCCGCCCAGGCGTTCGCGGCCGGCCCCCCCACGCCGGGCCAGTCGCTGGGGCCAGCCGCCGACCAGGCCGCCGGTTGAACTGTCGCCGCCTGCCCGCATCTATCGCGCCATTGCGACCACCGAGGCACGAACCGCGATGTTCAACCTGATGAAGACCGCCATCCTGATGGCCGCGATCACCGCGCTGTTCATGGTGCTGGGCAACCTGCTCGGCGGCCGCAGCGGCATGATGCTGGCGCTGGCGGTCGCGCTCGGGCTCAACTTCTTCAGCTACTGGTTCAGCGATTCGATGGTGCTGCGCATGGTCAATGCGCGCGCGGTCGACGAACAGTCGGCACCCGGCTTCGTGCGCATGATTCGCGAGCTGGCCACGCAGGCCGGCCTGCCGATGCCGCGCGTGTACCTAATCGACGAGCAGGCGCCCAACGCGTTCGCCACCGGCCGCAACCCGTCGCACGCCGCGGTGGCAGCCACCACCGGCATCTTGCAGCTGTTGAGCGAGCGCGAGTTGCGCGGCGTGATGGCGCATGAACTGGCGCACGTGCGGCACCGCGACATCCTGATCTCGACCATCAGCGCGACGATGGCCGGTGCGATAGGCATGCTGGCCAACTTCGCGATGTTCTTCGGCGGCCGCGACGACAACGGCCGGCCGGTGAATCCGATCGCCGGTCTGCTGGTCGCGTTGCTGGCACCGTTGGCCGCCAGCCTGATCCAGATGGCGATCAGCCGCGCGCGCGAGTTCGAGGCCGACCGCGGTGGCGCCGAGATCTCGGGCGACCCGCAGGCGCTGGCTTCGGCGCTGCAGAAGATCCAGCGCTATGCGCAAGGCATCCCGCTGCAAGCCGCCGAACGCCACCCCGAAGTGGCGCAGATGATGATCATGAACCCGCTGTCCGGCGGCGGCCTGCGCAGCCTGTTCTCGACCCACCCGTCGACCGAGGAGCGTGTCGAGCGACTGCTGGCAATGGCCGTCACCCGCTGAAACGCCGCGTCGCCGGCGGGCGCGGACCGCGTGCCCCCGGCGGCTTGCGGACAAGTGCTCGCAACAGCCCTGCGCTGCAGCGCGCACCGCACCACGCGCGCGCTCAAGTCGCTCCGCCGGCCGCCGATATGACGGTGGTCGCAATCTCCCGGCGGAGCCCACCATGCATGCCCGACTGACTGCCGCGCTTCTGGTCGCCGCGCTCGGCGCGAGCGGGTGCAACCTGTTCGGTGGCGGCGATAGCGCCGAAGCCGCGACCGCGCGGCGCGAGGCCGACGGCCGCGCCATCGGCGGCGCCTGCCGCCACGCCGGCCGTGCGATCGAGGACTGCTTCACGCTGAACCGTCGCGCCGACAAGGCATCGGTGTACGCCGGCTGGCGCGAGATGAACGACTACATGCGCGAGAACAAGATCGAACCGGTGTCTCCGCAGCTGACCGCCGAGACGGTGGCGCAGGCGGCCGATGCCGAGGGCCGCAAGAGCGCGCACGGCGACAAGGCCGACCGCTCCGAGAAGGCCGACAAGGCCGCCGACAAGCCCTCCGAGGGCGCCGAGAAGAGCCGCACCCGGGACGGCGCCGACAAGCCGCGCAAGAAGGAGTCCTGACGCGGCGCGAGCACCGGCGCGACCGGTGCCGCCGCGCGACCATAGGACAATCGCGCGATGGGCGATTCTGTGGCCGGAGCGGCGGCCTTATGGCGGCACCCGGAGTTCCGACGCGGCGCGCGCGAGATGGTGGCCATCGCGCTCGGCATCTCGGCCTGGGGCCTGGTGGCCGGCGTCGCGATGGCCACCAGCAGCCTGGGCACCGCGTGGGCGGTGGTGATGTCGTTGACCGTGTTCTCCGGCACCGGCCAGATCACCGCGCTGCCGCTGATCGATGGCGACGCGCCGCTGTGGGTGATCTGGGGTGCGGTGGCGTGCGTCAATCTGCGCTTCGTGGTGTTCAGCCTGCAGTGGCGGCCGTACTGGGCCCACCTGCCGTTGCGCCTGCGGCTGCTGGTGGGCTACTTCTGCGCCGATCTGAACTACGTGACTTTCGTGCAGCGCTTTCCCGATGCGCGGCCGGCGCCCGAGCAGTGGCCGTACTTCTGGGGCGGCATGGCGGTCAACTGGGGCTCGTGGCAGTTGTCGTCGCTGCTGGGCATCGCGCTGGCGCACCAGTTGCCGATGCAGTGGGGTCTCGGCTTCGCCGGTACGGTGGCGCTGCTGGCGGTGACCTACACGCTGGTGTCCGACCGCGCCACCTGGATCGCCGCCGGCGTCGCGGCCTGCGCGGCGGTGGCCGCCTACGCGCTGCCGCTGCGCCTGAACATCGTGGTAGCGATCGCCGCCGCGGTGACGGTGGGTCTGCTGATCGACCACACGCGGCCGAAGCGGCCACTCGCGAGGCCGGCATGAGGACGACCCGCTGATGAACAACTTCGAGCTGTTCATCGTCACCGTCGGCATGACGGCCATCACACTGCTGACGCGCAGCTTCTTCATGCTCCGTCGCGACCCGTGGCCGATGCCGGCTTGGCTGACCGAGGGCCTGCGCTACGCGCCGCTGGCTGCGATGGTGGCCGTGGTCGCCCCCGAAGTGGTGATGTCGCATGGCCAGCTGGTGCAAACCTGGAAGGATGCACGCCTGTTCGGCGCCGCCGCGGCAACCGCGTGGTTCTTCTGGCGACGCGACATGCTCGGCACGATCGCCATGGGCACCGGCGTATTGCTGGCGCTGCGGTTGGGCCTGGGCTGGTAGCGTCGGCGGCACCAGGCGGCTCGCACTACACACACTCCCCCTCTCGCACCGAACCATGAAGATCCTCCGCTTTCAAGATCTCGTCGCCCAGGGCGCGGTGGCCGGCCGCCGCGTGTTCATCCGCGCCGACCTCAATGTGCCGCAGGACGATGCCGGCCGCATCACCGAAGATACGCGCATCCGCGCGTCGCTGCCGTGCATCCGCATGGCGCTCGACGCCGGCGCCGCGGTGATGGTCACCTCGCACCTCGGCCGGCCGACCGAGGGCGAGCTGAAGCCCGAGGATTCGCTGCAACCGGTGGCGCAGCGCATGGGCCAGCTGCTCGGCGGGCGCTATGCACAGGGCGTGCCGCTGCGCACCGACTGGGTCGACGGCGTCGACGTCGCGCCGGGCCAGCTGGTGCTGCTGGAGAACTGCCGCGTCAACCCTGGCGAGAAGAAGAACAGCGTTGCGCTGGCACGCAAGATGGCCGCGTTGTGCGACATCTTCGTCAACGACGCGTTCGGCACCGCGCACCGCGCCGAGGCCAGCACCTACGGCATCGCGCAGTACGCGAAGATCGCCTGCGCCGGCCCGCTGCTGGCTGCCGAGATCGACGCCATCGGCAAGGCATTGAGCGCGCCGAAGCGGCCGCTGGTCGCCATCGTGGCCGGCAGCAAGGTCAGCACCAAGCTCACCATCTTGCAGAGCCTGGCCAAGAACGTCGACGGCTTGATCGTCGGCGGCGGCATCGCCAACACCTTCATGCTCGCTGCCGGACTGCCGATCGGCAAAAGCCTGGCCGAACCGGCACTGGTCGACGAAGCGCGCACGGTGTTGCAGGCGATGAAGGCGCGCGGCGCCGAGGTACCGATTCCGCACGACGTTGTGGTGGCGCAGACGTTCGCCGCCGATGCCCCGGCCACGGTCAAGGCCGCCACCGACGTGGCGGCCGACGACCTGATCCTCGACATCGGCCCGCAGACCGCGGCGCGGCTGGCCGACCAATTGAAGGCCGCCGGCACCATCGTCTGGAACGGCCCGGTCGGCGTGTTCGAGTTCGACGCCTTCGCCCACGGCACCGAGACGATCGCGCGCGCGATCGCGGCGAGCCCTGCGTTCAGCATCGCCGGCGGCGGCGACACGCTGGCGGCGATCGCCAAGTACGGCATCGAGCACGACGTGGGCTACATCTCCACCGGTGGCGGAGCGTTCCTCGAGGTGCTCGAGGGCAAGACGCTGCCGGCGTTCGAGATCCTGCAGCGGCGCGCGGCGGATGCACCGGGCGCCACGTCTCGTTGACCGGCTGGGCGCCGACGCGGCCTTGGCACCGAGCCGCTGAATCGCCAGCGCCGCCACGGCGTTCGAAGGTACAGCGGCGGCGGAAGCGGCGCTGCGGGCTCGCCGCGGCGCCGGGCGCTGCCGTTCGCCACCGCGCCAGGCGCCGCCGTTCGCCTGATGCGCCCGGCGCCGCCGCGATAATGCGCGTGCCGCCATCAGGCCCGACCGGACCGCACATGAACCGCGCCACCAAGATCGTCGCCACACTGGGCCCCGCATCGAGCGACCCGGCGGTGCTAGAACCTCTTCTTCGCGCGGGGGTCGACGTGGTACGCCTGAACTTCAGTCACGGCACCGCACAGGACCACATCGACCGCGCGCAACTCGTGCGCGACACCGCGGCGCGCGTCGGCAAGCCGGTGGCGCTGATGGCCGACCTGCAGGGGCCCAAGATCCGCGTCGGCAAGTTCGCCGACGGCAAGGTGATGCTGAAGGCCGGCGACGCCTTCGTGCTCGATGCCGCGCGCGGCGAACCGGGCGACGCGGGCGCCGTCGGGCTCGACTACAAGGAGCTGCCGCGCGACGTGAAGCCGGGCGACACGCTGCTGCTCAACGACGGGCTGATCGTGCTAACGGTCGACAACGTCGCCGGCGAGCGGGTACACACGCGAGTCAAGGTCGGCGGTGTGCTGTCGAACAACAAGGGCATCAACAAGCAAGGCGGCGGTCTGACCGCGCCGGCGCTGACCGCCAAGGACATGGAAGACATCCGCACCGCGATGGCGTTCCAGGCCGATTTCGTCGCCGTGAGCTTCCCCAAGAGCGCCACCGACATGGAGATGGCGCGCCAACTCGCCAACGTGGCCGGCGAGGCGCAGCGCCACAAGCCGGCGATGGTCGCCAAGATCGAGCGCAGCGAGGCGATTCCGCAGCTCGAGGCGATCCTGCGCGCCAGCGACGCGATCATGGTCGCGCGCGGCGACCTGGCGATCGAAGTGGGCAATGCCGCGGTGCCGGCGCTGCAGAAGAAGATGATCCGCCTGGCGCGCGAGATGGACAAGGTCGTCATCACCGCGACGCAGATGATGGAGAGCATGATCGTCAACCCGGTGCCCACGCGTGCCGAGGTCAGCGACGTGGCCAACGCCGTGCTCGATGGCACCGATGCGGTGATGCTCAGCGCCGAAACGGCGGCCGGCAAGTACCCGGTGGAAACCGTGGAGCACATGGCGCTGATCGCGCTCGAGGCCGAGCGCGCCGAAGAGGTGCGCCTCGAGGCCGACTTCACGAACAAGCGCTTCGGCCGCATCGACCAGAGCATCGCGATGGGTGCGCTGTTCACCGCACACCACCTCGGCTGCAAGGCGATCATCGCGCTGACCGAGAGCGGCTCGACCGCGCTGTGGATGAGCCGCCACCTGATCGACGTGCCGATCTTCGGCCTCACCTCCAAGCCCGCATCCGAGCGCCGCATGGCGCTGTACCGCAACGTGCAACCGATCCTGATGCAGGCGTTCGCCGAGCGCGACGCCGCACTGGCCGAGGCCGAGCGGCTGCTGGTGCGGCGCGGCGTACTCAAACCCGGCGACACCTACGCCATCACCTGCGGCGAGCCGATGGGCTACCCCGGAGGCACCAACATGCTGAAGGTGTGTCGGGTCGGCTGACGCCGAACCCGGTAACCTCGCGGTAACGCGGCGGCCGCTATACCGCGTGCGACAGCGCCGGGCCGCAGCGCGTCTGCCCTAGCCTGCGACCGCACACGCCACCGCCCATGCCGCCCGCCGCCTTGCCGCCGCCCACCTGGCGCTTGCAATTGCTCGGCCAACCGGCACTGATCGCGCAGGGCGACCAGCGCACCTTGCCGCTGCGGCCGAAGGACGCCGCGCTGATGGCGTTGATCGCGCTCGCCGCGCCGATCAAGGGCGAACGCGTGGCCGCACTGCTGTGGCCGGCCGCATCGGCGCGGCAGGCCGACACCAGCCTGCGCCAGCGCTTGTTCCGCCTGCGTCGCGAGACCGGCATGCACCTGGTGAGCAGCGGCGCGCTGCTGCAGTTGAGCGCCGAGGTGGTGCCCGACCTGGCGGCCACGCTGCAGCGGCTGCGCGGCGACGAGGATGCCGGCCGCGCCGAGCTGCTCGGCGATCTCGACTTCGACAACCTGCCGGAGCTGGCCCAGTGGGTGCGCGCCGAGCGTCGCAAGTGGCGCGAGCAGCGCGCCGAGGTGTTGGCGGCGATGGCCGCAGCGTGCGAGAAGGACGGCGCCGTCGCGCGCGGCATCGCCTACTCGCAGCGCCTGATCGACGACGATCCACTGGCCGAGCACGCGCACCGGCGCCTGATGCGGCTGCACTACCTGCGCGGCGACGCCGCGGCGGCGATCGCCGCGTTCGAGCGCCTCGAGCAGCGGCTGAAGGACGAGCTCGGCACGCGGCCGTCGGCCGAGACGATCGAGTTGCTCGCCACCATCGAGCGCGGCGCCGCGACGCTGCCGGCGCGTCGCGCCGTGACGCCGGCCAGCCTGCTGCGCCCGCCGCGCCTGATCGGCCGTGACAGCGAGCTGCAGCGCCTCGACGCCGCCTGGTCGTGGGGCCGTGTGTTCTGCGTGCTCGGCGAGGCCGGCATCGGCAAGAGTCGGCTGCTGCATGATTTCGTCGCGGCGCGCGCCGGCGTCGTGCTGATGCAGGCTCGACCGGGCGACGCCGGCATCACCTATGCCGTGCTGGCGCGTCTGCTGCGCGCGGTGTTCGCCGCGCACGACGCGGCGCTGACCGACGAGCGCCGGTCGCTGCTGGCGCTGGTGATGCCCGAGCTGGGCGCGCCGAGCGCGCTGTCCGGCCAGGCACAACGGCTGCAGTTGCAGCGCGCGGTGGAGACCGCGCTCGCCGACGCGATGCGCAGCGGCCTGCAGGCGCTGGTGGTCGACGACCTGCACTTCGCCGACGATGCCAGCGCCGAGTTCCTGCAGTCGCTGCTGCTGTCGGAGTCGCTGGCGCAGCTGCGTTGGGGCTTGGCGCAGCGCGCGTCCGAAGGCGGCGCCGCGCTCGGCACGCTGCGCGCCGCACTCGACGAAACCCAGCGCATCGAAGCGGTGACGCTGCAGCCGCTGTCGCGCGAGCAGATCGAGAGTCTGCTGGCGTCACTCGGCGTGGCCGAACTGGATCCGCAGTCGCTGGCGCCGGCGCTGCTCAGGCACACCGGCGGCAACCCGATGTTCATGCTCGAGACGCTGAAGGACATGGTGCTGTCGCCGGCCGGGCCCGCGGCGCCGTTGCCGCAGCCGACCTCGGTCGCAGCGCTGGTCGAGCGGCGGCTCGGCCAGCTGTCGGTGCCGGCGCTGAAGCTGGCGCGCGTGGCAGCGCTGGCCGGCGCCACCTTCGATGCCGAGTTGGCCGCCGCGGTGCTGCAGGCGCATCCACTGGACATGGCCGAGCCGTGGCGCGAACTCGAGTCGGCGCAAGTGATCCGCGACGGCGCCTTCGCACACGACCTGATCTTCGAGGCGACGCGCGCGTCGGTGCCGCAACCGATCGGCGCCCTGCTGCACCGGAGCATCGCGGCGCACCTGCAAGCGCGCGCCGCACCGCCGGCCAGCATCGCGCCGCACTGGGCCGGCGCCGGCGAGTGGCTGCTCGCGGGCGACGCCTACGCAGCGGCGGCGCGCCGCGCCCAAAGCGCGTCGCAGCGCGGCCATGAAGTGGAGTACTGGCGCCTCGCGGCCGACGCGTACGACCGCGCCGGCGCCGCTGGCCGCGCGTTCGACGCACGCTGCGACAGCATCCACGCGCTGATCATCGTGCGCGGCGTGAGCCAAGCGCAGTCGGTGATCGACACGCTGCTGGCCGCGGCGCGCGACGATGCGCAGCGCGTCGCCGCGCTGACGGCGCGCGCCACCGCATCGCTGATGGCGGCCGACCACGGCAGCGGCATCGCCGCCGCGCTGCAGGCCTCGCAGCTGGCGCGTGCGATCGACTCGCCGTGGCCGGCGTTCGAAGCGGCGCGCCTGCATGCGGTGGGGCTGGCGCAGGCGGCGCGGCCGGCCGAGGCGCTGGCGGTGATCGAGCCGTATCGCGAGCGCGTCGAGCGCGACGGCAACGACGAACAGCGTGGCCGCTTCTGGGCCGACTACGCCTACGTGCTCAATGCGATGCGGCGCCTGCGCGATACCGCGTTTGCGCTGCAGCGTGCCGGCGAGCAGGCGCGCAAGCTCGGTGACCTGGCCGAGCTGGCGACGCTGACCTCCAACCTGGCAACCGTGAAGGGCAACCTCGGTGACCCGCATGAGGCGCTGGCGCTGGCGCGACAGGCGCTGGCGCTGCAGGCGCAGCTCGGCGCCACCGCCGGCCCCGAAGGCGCGATCGTCGAGACCTACGTCGGGCTGTATTGCGGCCAGCTCGGCCAGTACCGCGAGGCGCTGCAGCGGCTCGACGCGGCGCTGGCGTGCTTCACGCGCGACCGGCAGGCGTTGTGGATCGCGCTGGCGTCCAACCACAAGGCGCAGTTCCTGCTAGAGCTGGGCCAGCTCTCCCGCGCACGCCAGACGCTGTCGTTCGAGCGCCCGCAGGTCGACACCACCTGGGCGCGCCGCTGCCAGATGGCCGCGCGCATCGACCGCATGCTGGGGCAATCGGGCCAACCGCAGATGCAGCTCGCATTGGCGTCGCTGCCGACCGGCGGCGACCCGCACGTGCGCATGCACGTGCTGCTCGATGAATTCGACGGCCGCGATGTGGCGGCACAGGCGCAGCGTTGCGACGAGGTGCTGAAGATGGCGACGCAGCTCGAGTTCGCCGGCGTCGCGATGAAGGCGCGCCTGCTGCACGCGCACGCGCTCAGCCGCAGCGGCGAGCACCGCGCCGCGGCCGACGCGATGCGCGAGCTGGTGCCGCAGATCGAGCGCGTGCCGCCGGCCGACTTGTACCTCGGCGAAGCCTGGTGGATCGCGGCGCAGGTGCTCGAAGCCAACGGCGACGGCGACCAGGCGCTGCTGGCGCTCGCGCACGGCGCGCAGTGGGTGCGCCGCGTCGCGCTGCCGCACGTGCCCGACGAGTTCCGCAACAGCTTCCTGCAGCGCAACCCGGTCAACCGCGCGCTGCTGGCGGCGGCCGACCGTCGACTGTCGTGACGCCGCCCCAGCGCTGAACCACGCCGCGGCGCGCAGGCCGGTAACTGCTCAGTAACGCAGGTGCGCCTACCTTCCCCGCGACGCCACTGAAGGCGCCGCCAGGAGGGATCGATGCGCCACACCTCTCTCGTCGCCAGCGCGCTGCTGTGCAGCGCACCCGCGTTCGCCGCCGATCGCGCGATCACGCCGCCGCCCGCGGTCTCGATGTCGTGGGGCTACGTCACGCACAACAACGCCGTCGAGGGCCACCGCCAGCCGGCGGTCGGCTTCTGGCAGCGCGCCTCGGGCGCCAAGCCGGGCGTGGGCATCGTCTTCGTCGGCACGATGGAGTACCAGTTGCCGGAGACGCCGCCGTCGCACGTGCGCTCGGCCACCTTCCAGTTCAGCGGCAAGCAGAGCCAGTGCGTCGGTGCCGAGCCGGTGGTGATCGAGGTCTATGCCTATGCCGCCGACGGTCGCGGCGACAAGGCGGACGCGCAGGCTGGCACGCGCATGGCTCAAATGCGCGCCGACTGCACGACCAACCCGGCGTTCACCCAGCCGATCGACGTGACCGCGCTGGTACGACAGTTGTCGGTGCCGTCCGGCATCCGCCACATCGGCTTCAACATGCGCAAGGCCAACAACCGCCAGGGGCCCGGCTTGTTCTCGCTCAGCCCGGGCAAGCTGACGATCGTGGTGGCCGACGAGGCACTTGCTCAGCAACCGGCACCACGCGTGGAGGCGCCGAGTGGTGCCACGGTGCTCAGCGAGAGCTTCGAGGCGCCCGCCAGCGGCAACTACACAGTCGTGCGTGCCGGGCAGGCGTTCAGCACCTCGTCGAGCACCTGGGCCGTCGAGGCCGGCAGCATCGACATCGTCAACACGCGCGTGCGCACCGAGGCCGCCGCCTTCGACGGCATCCAGGGGATCGATCTCGCCGGCTCGCCGGGTGCCGGCGTCATCTCGACCCGGCTTGCCACGCAGCCGGGCCAGCAATACCGGCTGACGTTCCACTACGCGCGCAACAACGGCATCGGCGCCACGCCGGCGCGCGCGCGCGTCGAGATGATCGGCGCGGCGCCGTTGCTGCAAAGCGAGGTGCAGCACGATTCGCGGCGCCTGCCGTTCAACGCCTATCAGCGCTACAGCGCGCTCTTTCAGGCCGATGGAACCAGCGCGACGCTGCGCTTCAGTTCGCTCAACGACGGCAACTTCGGCGTCGTGCTGGACGCCGTTTCGGTGGTCGCAGTGCCGTCGGGGATGTCAGCAGGCGCACCGCTCGCCGGTGCACCCGGCGCGGCCCAACCCACGGCCGCCGGCCCCAACGGCCTCATCAAGGCACTCGGCACGCTGGTGCGCGGCGGTGGCAGCAAGGCTGCGCGCGACCAGGCCAAGGGTGAAGCGCTCGACGGCATCGCCACGTTGCCGGCAGCCGGGGAGGCGCCGGCCGCGCCGGCGGCGCCCCAACAGAACCCACAGTGAGACCGGCAAAGGAGAAGCTGACGTGTCGCTCGACTCGGTGTCGTTCTCGGCCGTGCGCATGTGCTGGGGCATCGCACTCGTCGCGTGCACAGGTTCACTGCAGGCTCAATCGACCCCACCGCTGCGCAAGCACGTCGGTTCGCCCGACTACCCCACGCTGCTGAAGGAGCCCGCGGTCAAGAAGAACCTCGACGCGGTGGTCGGCAAGCAACTGCCGGCGCTGATGCGCAACATCAACGTCACGGGCGACATCGACCGCATCGGCGGCGCGCTGGCCATCGCCGGCAACGCGCCGCACAAGGGCGGCGAGGAGGAAGGCGTGATCTGCGTATCGGAGTTCGACGGCAAGGTCGAGGCGGCGATCTTCTCCAAGTCGCGCATCACGGTGTTCGCCCGCGACCAGAACTACGAACACCTGATGTTGTGCATCAAGGACTGGATCACGCAGGTCAATTCGGGGCACCGCGATCGCTTCAAGCAGCCGACCAACGTGCGGTTCGCTGCGCCGCACTGAACTCACCACCCATCATCGGAGGGCTCGCATGAAATCGCTGCTCTTCTTCGACTCGATGATCACGCCGCGCATCATCACCTTCATCTACTGGCTGCTGCTGTTCGCGGCGCTGATCGGCGGCATCGGCGCGATGTTCACGTTCGGACGCCTGTCGTTCTCGGGCTTCGCCACCGGGCTGGCGATCATCGCCGGCGGCGCGCTCGGCGCGCGCGTCTGGTGCGAGCTGCTGATGGTGCTGTTCAAGATCAACGAGCACACTCACAAGATGGCCGAGCGGCCGTGACGCGCAGGAGCATGGCGATGCAAGCTCGACTGCTTTCGTTGCTCGGCGCGCTGGCCGTCGCGGCCTGCGGCAACTCCGAGCCCCCAAGGCCGGCGCCGCCGGTCAAGACCACCGCCAAGGCGCCCGACAAGCCGAGCGACGGCCTGCCGCCGCCCGACTGTTCGGTCAAGATCGACCGCAACCTCTCCGGGCCCGACATCGTCGGCATGAAGCTCGGCATGGCGCGCGAGGACGCTTTGAACTACGCGCGCTGCCTCAACAAGGACACCTTCGTCAGCTTCGAGGGCACGTGGATCCAGGGGCTGCGCAGCTACGGCATCAAGCTCGCGCCGCAGGTGTTCGTGGCGCAGTTCGGCGACAGCCGGCCGTGCAAGTTCAGCTCGATGGACGAGATGAACAAGTGCGGCGCGGGCAACCGCGCCTGGACCCATGTGGCCGAGAAGATCACTGTGGTGTCGCCCGGCGTGCCGGGCCGCGAGAAGGTGCTCGGCATCTGGCGCGAGCAGCACTTCAGGCCCGGCGAGATGCCCGAGGCGCAGTCGCTGCTGCCGGCGCTGGTGCAGAAGTACGGGCCGCCGCAGGTCACGCAGAAGGACGGCAACAGTTGGATGCGCATGGACTGGCTGCACGACGCCTCCGGCACGCCGATCGCGCAAGGTCAGCGCGGCCCGCATTGCCGCTCGATCAGCGCGCGCGGCAACGAATCGCACTCCTGGTCCGACGCCTGCGGCCTGACCATCACCGCGCTCGTCGTGCTGAGCCCCGACAACCCGCTGCTGGCCAAGGAGCTGAACGTCGGCATGCTGCACCAGCAGCAGCTTTACCGAACCGGCCAGTCGCTGCAGACGCAGCTGCAGGCGATGGAGCAGCAACGGCGCGAGCAGGAGGCCGACAAGGGCAAGAGTGCGGCAGCGAACGTCAAGCTGTGACGATGCGTGTTCGCTCGGCTTGCGCGTTCGCCGTCGTGCTGGCGGCGGCGCTGCTGCCGCGCGCACAGGCCGCGAGCTTCGACGCCAAGGTGTGCACCGGATCGTTGCCGTCGTGGAGCTGGAGCCTCGGCTATGACTCGTATTGCCTCGGCTATCAGGGCGGGCATTGCCCGACCGCGCGCGACGAGGATGCCTGCCTCCAGGGCCGGCGCGACCGCAGCACGCAGACCACCGCCGATGCACGGCGCAGCGTCGGCGACCTGCGCGAACGTGTGCTGCGCCTGCCGGCGCTGCCGCCCGAGCGCAACCCGCTGCTCGGGCGCTGGCGCCGCGTGACGCCGGGGGGCGCCGTGCAGGGTGGCGGCGGCCTTGGGCAACTGATGGCGATGGCTGCCGCCGGCCCGTGCGGCATGCTGCTCGGCTCGGGCGTCATCGAGTTCACCGCCGGCGAGTTGTTCAGCACCGACGCGTCGGGTCGCGACTCGCTCGGACGCGTGCAATACCGCATGCAGGGCAATCGGGCCTACGCGGTGCCGCAGCCTGGCGCAGTGCAACTGCTGGCGTTCGAGATCCTCGGGCCCGATCGCATCCGCGAGGCGCTGGTGGGCGGCAACTGCACGCTGGTGCGCGTCGGGCCACCGGGGTCCTCGGTTGCGGCGCCGGCCCCAGCGCACCTGAGTTCATCGCCGCATGGACGTGGCGAAGGCCGCGACGACGGCGGTCGGCACGTGCATGGGCGGCGCTCGCTGGAACACCCCCGCGAGGAACCCGACGCAAGCGCCGCCGCGGGCCCCGTTTCGGGGGGCGCGGCGAGGCCGAATGCGACGCGCCCGCGGACGGGGCGTCGGTAGAATTTGCGCCCTGGGTCCGGCGTTGCCACGGCGCCGGCGATGCAGCAGTCCACCGCGGGGTACGCCATGCCACTCGTCTCGATGCGCCAATTGCTGGACCATGCCGCCGAACACGGTTACGGCATTCCGGCGTTCAACGTCAACAACCTCGAACAGGTGCAGGCGGTGATGACCGCCGCGGCCGAGGTGAATGCGCCGGTCATCCTGCAGGCCAGCGCCGGCGCGCGCAAGTATGCCGGCGAGTCGTTCATCAAGCACCTGATCCTGGCCGCCACCGAGGCCTACCCGAAGCTGCCGCTGGTGATGCACCAGGACCACGGCCAGAGCCCCGACGTCTGCAAGGGTGCGATCGACCTCGGCTTCAGCTCGGTGATGATGGACGGCTCGCTGCAGGCCGACGGCAAGAGCATCGCCAGCTACGAGTACAACGTCGACGTCACGCACAAGGTGGTGACGATGGCGCACGAGCTCGGCATCACCGTCGAAGGCGAACTCGGCTGCCTCGGCTCGCTCGAGACGATGAAGGGCGACAAGGAAGACGGCCACGGCGCCGAGGGCACGATGACGCGCGAGCAGCTGCTCACCGACCCCGAGCAGGCGGCCGACTTCGTGAAGCGCACCCAGCTTGATGCGCTGGCGATCGCCATCGGCACCAGCCATGGCGCCTACAAGTTCACCCGCAAGCCCACTGGCGACATCCTGGCCATCGGCCGCATCAAGGAGATCCACCGCCGCATCCCGAACACGCACCTGGTGATGCACGGCAGCTCCAGCGTGCCGCAGGATCTGCTGGAGCAGATCCGCCAGTACGGTGGCAAGATGAAAGAGACCTACGGCGTGCCGGTGGAGGAGATCCAGGAAGCCATCAAGCACGGCGTGCGCAAGATCAACATCGACACCGACATCCGCCTGGCGATGACCGGTGCGGTGCGCAAGTTCATGGCCGAGAACCCCGACAAGTTCGATGCGCGCGAGTGGCTCAAGCCGGCGCGCGAAGCGGCCTACCGCATCTGCAAGGAGCGCTACCTGCAGTTCGGCTGCGAGGGGCAGGCCGGCAAGATCCAGTCGACACCGCTGGCCGCCATGGCGCAGCGCTACCGGCGCGGAGAACTGGCCCAGACGGTGGTCTGAAGCGCACGCCGGGCCGGTTGGCACGGCCGGTTGGCACAATGGCGCGCCCACCCTGCCCGCCCGGCAACCGGCCGCGGCCCCCATCGTCATGAGCACCAGCGCGCTGTTCGAATCGCACCTGCACTCGCTGCCGCTGATCGCGCGCGGCAAGGTGCGCGACAACTACGCCGTCGGCAGTGACCGCATCCTGATGGTCGCCAGCGACCGCATCTCGGCGTTCGACGTCGTCATGGGCGAGCCGATACCGGGCAAGGGCGAGACGCTGACGCGCATGGCGCTGTTCTGGTTCGACCGGCTGCGGCACGTGGTGCCCAACCACCTCACCGGCGACGACCCGACGTCGGTCGTTGCGCCTGATGAGGTCGCACAGGTGCGCGGCCGCTCGATGCTGGTGAAGCGGCTGCAACCGCTGCCGATCGAAGCCGTGGTGCGCGGCTACCTCGCCGGTTCGGGCTGGAAGGAGTACCAGCAATCGCGCTCGGTGTGCGGCATCGCGCTGCCGGCCGGGCTGCGGCAGGCTTCGCGGCTGCCCGAGCCGATCTTCACGCCGGCGACCAAGGCCGAAGCCGGCGCGCACGACGAGAACATCTCGTTCGAGCAGGCCGCAGCCCTCGTCGGCCGCGCCACCGCCGAGCAAGTGCGTCGCATCGCCATCCACCTGTACCAGGAGGCCGCCGCCTACGCCCTCACACGCGGCATCGTCATCGCCGACACCAAGTTCGAGTTCGGATTCGATCGCGACGGCACGCTGACACTGATGGACGAGGTGCTGACACCGGATTCATCGCGCTTCTGGCCGGTGGACTCGTATCGCGAGGGTGAGTCGCCACCGAGCTTCGACAAGCAGTACCTGCGGGACTGGTTGGAGGCGGTGCGGGTGGAGGGCAAGCCGTGGAAGAAGAAGGCGCCTCCGCCGGCGTTGCCGGGGGAGGTGATCGACCAGACCGCGACGCGATACAAGACAGCGTCTGACGCGCTTCTGCGGTAGCGATCATGTCCAGGCTGCTTCAGGAACTGGATCGCGTCATCCGGAACGCAAGCAGCCGCGATGAATGGGCGCGTGCAGCGTGCCGACGGGCTGAGATTCTTGGGCGGCAAGGAGACACATCCGCGGCAACGATCGCGATATCCGCAGTGCGCACCGAGTACGGCCACGCGCTGTCACCTGACGTGGCGGTTTGGCTGATGCTGACAGAGGGGATCCTGGAGTTCTATGCGGGTGCTTCAGACATGGGAGTTGGCCGGCTGAAGCGCGCCCATGCGATGTCTGCAGCCATGGAAGGCTGCGCGGCGAGGTCCACCTGCGCCGGATGGATGGCCTTGTACTCGTTGAACAACCGTCGCTTTGATGAGATGGCGCAGCTTCTTGCTGAGGCCTTCGAACTCGCACGGGCCGACGATCACCAAGCGAGGGCTCGCGCCTCTTTGGTCCTTGCCGATGGCTTTCACTTCGGCGGGCGATTCGATCTGGCACGTCCGTGGTACGACAAGACACGATTTCATGCCGCGGCAGAGGGTGATGAGTCCGCCATTAGTGCGATGCTTCACAACGTCGCTGCCTTTAGAACTGCGAACTTGAAGCTGGCCGATGCACTCGGCGATGAGCTTGCCAAGGAGTCTAGGCACGCTTCGATGGAAGCCGCCTCAGCGTCTGCGTACGATCGAGCAATAGGGACAAGATCGTTCGATCAGCTGCTTCCGCATGTCCATGCGCAAGTGCTCATGATCGAGAGGCGGTATGACGAAGCGTTTCAACTCCTCTCCCAGATCGACGTCAGCGGGCTGCTTCCACGGGTGCATGCAATTCACTACGCAGACCTCGCAACATGCGCGAGCTACCTCTCGAAGCGAGATCTCGTGCCGAACTTGGTTGATCTAGCCGAGAAGTCGCTCGGACCCGGTATGGATGGGGATGACGTTGTCTATGCCTGCAGTAGGTTGACCATGCTGTACGAGGGGTTGGGGGATGCCGCCAAGGCCGCCAAGTCTGCCGCCCGGGCCAAGGAGCAGTTCACGATCTTTCGTCAGACGCAGACAAGCTTGGTAGCCAAGCTGATAGACGTGTCCGAACGGGTCGGCGCGAAATAGCTTGTAGAAAGAAAAAGCCCGGACAAGCCGGGCTTCGCATTGGGCTAGCTGTGTGCTTAGGGCTTGTTTCCCGTCGGGAAAGGCCAAGCAGCAGCCGGACTCAACGCCGTCTTTGCTGCGGGTACAGCCGCAGCCGCGGGTCCAGCCTTCTTCGCTGGTGCCTTCTTCTTCGCAGCAGCCTTCTTCTTCGCCGGCTTCTTCTTCGCAGCCTTCTTCTTGGCGGCCTTCTTCTTCGCCGGCTTCTTCTTGGCGACCTTCTTGGCAGCCTTCTTCTTGGCGGCCTTCTTGGCAGGTGCCTTCTTCTTCGCAGCCTTCTTGGCGGCCTTCTTCGCAGGCGCCCTCTTCTTGGCGGCCTTCTTGGCCGGGGCCTTCTTCTTCGCTGCCGCCTTCTTGGCCGGAGCCTTCTTCTTCGCAGTTGCCATTTCGATCTCCTTGATCAAGTTGACAAAAACGCCGCGCTGCCTTTGCAGGTCGGCGATTCACCGCTGAGCACCGCGGTCCGGCTCGCGCCGGGCAACGATCCCCCATCGGTGAACGGGGTGGCGGTGGCGTCCGTTGTTTCTGTCGTCAACGGTCCGCCGACCACGGTTCTTGATCTCGCTCGCTTTCGCTCGGGTGTCGCTGCCGTTCGATGCAGCGCGTCAATCCCAGGCGAGTGCGCCACCGGACTGGTACTCGATGACGCGGGTTTCAAAGAAGTTGCGCTCCTTCTTCAGGTCGATCATCTCGCTCATCCACGGGAACGGGTTCTCCTCGTTCGGGAACAGCGCCTCCAGGCCGATCTGCGTGGCACGCCGGTTGGCGATGTAGCGCAGGTAGCCCTTGAACATCGATGCGTTGAGGCCGAGCACGCCGCGCGGCATGGTGTCTTCGGCGTAGCGGTACTCGAGCTCGACGGCCTTCAGGAACAGTTGCTTGACCTCGGCGCGGAACTGCGGTGTCCACAGCTGCGGGTTCTCGAGCTTGATCTGGTTGATCAGGTCGATGCCGAAGTTGCAGTGCATCGACTCGTCGCGCAGGATGTACTGGTACTGCTCGGCGGCACCGGTCATCTTGTTCTGCCGGCCCAGCGCCAGGATCTGCGTGAAGCCGACGTAGAAGAACAGGCCTTCCATCAGGCAGGCGAAGACGATGATCGACTTCAGCAGCGTCTGGTCGGCCTCGGGCGTGCCGGTGCGGAAGTGCGGGTCCATGATCGCGTCGATGAACGGGATCAGGAACTCGTCCTTCTCGCGGATCGAGCCCACCTCGTGGTAGGCGTTGAAGATCTCGCCCTCGTCGAGCCCGAGCGACTCGACGATGTACTGGTAGGCGTGGGTGTGGATCGCCTCTTCGAACGCCTGCCGCAGCAGGAACTGCCGGCACTCGGGCGCGGTGATGTGCCGGTAGGTGCCCAGCGTGATGTTGTTGGCCGCCAGCGAATCGGCGGTGACGAAGAAGCCGAGGTTGCGCTTGATGATGCGGCGCTCGTCTTCACTCAGGCCGTTGGGATCCTTCCAGGTCGCGATGTCGCGCGACATGTTGATCTCCTGCGGCATCCAGTGGTTGGCGCAGGTGGCGAGGTACTTCTCCCAGGCCCATTTGTACTTGAACGGCACCAGCTGATTGACGTCGGTCTGGCCGTTGATGATTCGCTTCTCGGCCACGTTGACGCGCCGCGTGCTGGAGGCACCGGCTGGCGGGAGCGCCGTCGGCACCGTGGCTTGGCGAAGGGAAGCGAGGGGCCGTGCAACCTGCTGTTGCATCAGCTGCGGCGACGAGAGGGCCGCAGAGCGCACGGCGCCCGAGTGGGGATGTGCGGTGCTCTTGGAGGTGATCGACGATGTGGTTCTGATGTCTTCTTCCCAGATCAGCATGTGAGTGCTTCCTGTGGTGGCGGATTATGAGAGTGTTGTGTTCAAACACCAAGCACTTCTTGACATTTGAATCGCCACGTTGTTGCGTGAGTGCATCGTTGTGAGCCGTGCGATGCGCGACCGGCCGCGCATCGCACGCGTCGATGCGCGAGTTCGCGCAAGGCATCGAATCGCGTGCGCGCGAACGCTGATCGCATCGACCGGTCGCGCCGGATTCATTGGCAGGCTTCGCACTCGGGGTTGTCGATCGAGCAGAACTTCACATCCGACGCGGGCGGCGCGTCGAGTGCATCGCGTGTCTGCGCCGCCGCGGCGTCGAGCGCCGGTCCGGCGGCACCATCGGCCATCGGCACCGCGTTGAGCGCGCTGCTCTTGACGGTGGACTTCTCGGCGTGGGTGGCGCCCATCGTGCGGAGGTAGTAAGTGGTCTTCAACCCGCGTTGCCACGCGAGGCGGTAGATCTCGTCGAGCCGGCGGCCGGAGGCACCGGCCATGTAGATGTTGAGCGACTGCGCCTGGTCGATCCACTTCTGGCGCCGCGCCGCGGCCTCCACCAGCCATTGCGGCTCGATCTCGAACGCGGTGGCGTAGAGCTGCTTGATGTCCTCCGGCACACGGTCGATGCGGCGCAGCGAGCCGTCGAAGTGCTTGAGGTCCATCACCATCACGTCGTCCCACAGCCCCAGGCGCTTCAGGTCACGCACCAGGTACTCGTTGACGACGGTGAACTCGCCCGACAGGTTGCTCTTGACCGACAGGTTGCCGAAGCACGGCTCGATCGACGCGTCGACGCCCACGATGTTGCTGATGGTGGCGGTCGGTGCGATCGCCACGCAGTTGGAGTTGCGCATGCCGTGCTGCGCGATGCGCGCGCGCAGCGCGGCCCAATCCATCGTCGCGCTGCGGTCGACGTCGACGTACGACGCCGCGCCGTCGGGCTTGCCGGCGTCGCGCTGGCGGGCCAGCAGGTCGAGCGTGTCCAGCGGCAGGATGCCGCGATCCCACAGCGAGCCGCGGTAGCTCGAGTAGCGGCCGCGCTCCTCGGCCAGCTCGGTCGACGCCCAGTAGGCGTGATAGCAAACGGCCTCCATCGAGCGGTCGGCGAACTCGATTGCCTGCTGCGACGCGTACGGCAGCTTCAGCTGGTACAGCGCGTCCTGGAAGCCCATCAGGCCGAGGCCCACCGGGCGGTGGCGCAGGTTGCTGTCGCGCGCCTTCTTGACCGCGTAGTAGTTGATGTCGATCACGTTGTCGAGCATGCGCATCGCGGTCGACACGGTCTTCTTCAGCTTGGCCTGGTCCACCTCGCCGTCTTGCAGGTGGTGGGCCAGGTTCACCGAGCCGAGGTTGCACACCGCGATTTCCGACGGCCCGGTGTTCAGCGTGATCTCGGTGCAAAGGTTCGACGAATGCACCACACCCACGTGCTGCTGCGGGCTGCGCACGTTGCAGGCATCCTTGAAGGTGATCCAGGGGTGCCCGGTCTCGAACAGCATCGTCAGCATCTTGCGCCACAGGTCGCGCGCGGCAATGCGCTTGTGCAGCTTCAGCTCGCCGCGCTCGGCCTTCGCCTCGTAGGCGGTGTACGCGGCCTCGAACTCGGCGCCGAACTTCTCGTGCAGGTCGGGACAGGTGGACGGCGAGAACAGCGTCCACTGGCCCTTGCTCGCATCGTGCGGATGCTCGGCGCCTTCGATCACGCGTTTCATGAACAGATCGGGGATCCAGTTGGCGGTGTTCATGTCGTGCGTGCGCCGCCGGTCGTCGCCGGTGTTCTTGCGCAGCTCGAGGAACTCTTCGATGTCGAGGTGCCAGGTTTCCAGATAGGCGCACACCGCACCTTTGCGCTTGCCGCCCTGGTTGACCGCCACCGCGGTGTCGTTGACCACCTTCAGGAACGGCACCACGCCCTGGCTCTTGCCGTTGGTGCCCTTGATGTACGAGCCCAGCGCGCGCACGTTGGTCCAGTCGTTGCCGAGGCCGCCGGCGTACTTGGACAGCAGCGCGTTCTCCTTCAGCGCCTCGTAGATGCCGTCGAGGTCGTCGGCCACGGTGGTCAGGTAGCAGCTCGACAGCTGCGAGCGCAGCGTGCCGGCGTTGAACAGCGTCGGCGTGCTCGACATGAAGTCGAAGCTCGACAGCACGTCGTAGAACTCGATCGCGCGCGCCTCGCGGTCGATCTCGTTGAGCGCCAGGCCCATCGCCACGCGCATGAAGAACGCCTGCGGCAACTCGATGCGGCGCTCGCGCACGTGCAGGAAGTAGCGGTCGTACAGCGTCTGCAGACCGAGGTAGTCGAACTGCAGGTCGCGCTCGGGCTTCAGCGCCGCGCCGAGCCGCGCCAGGTCGAACTGGCGCAGCGCCGGGTCGAGCCGCTCGGCCTCGATGCCCTCGGCGACGAAGCGCGGAAAGTACTCGGCGTACTGCGCGGCCATCTCCGCCTGCGCCACCTCGCGGCCCAGCACCTCCTTGCGGATGGTGTGCAGCAGCAGCCGCGCGGTGGCGCGGGTGTAGGCCGGCTCCTTCTCGATCAGCGTGCGCGCGGCGAGGATCGCCGCCTTGTGCACCTCGTCGATCGGCACGCCGTCGTACAGGTTGCGCCGCGTCTCGGCCAGGATCGGCTCGGCCGTGACGCGGTCGCCGAGCCCGTCGCAGGCGGCATCCACCAGCGCCTGCAGCGCCAGCAGGTCCAGCGGCAGGCGCCGCTCGCCGTCGGTGACGTGCAGCACCGGCTCACGCGGCGCGGCCTCGGCCGCCTGCTTCGCGCGCTCCTGCGCGCGGCGCTCGCGATATAGCACGTAGGCGCGCGCCACCTCGTGGTGGCCGCCGCGCATCAGGCCGAGCTCGACCTGGTCCTGCACATCCTCGATGTGGAAGGTGCCGCCGCCGGGCCGCGAGCGCAGCAGCGCGCGCACCACGGTCTCGGTGAGCGCGTCGACAGTCTCGCGCACGCTGGCCGATGCGGCGCCTTGCGTGCCATGCACCGCCAGAAAGGCCTTCATCAACGCCACGGCGATCTTGCTCGGCGCGAACATCACGACCGCGCCGTTGCGGCGAATGATCTGGTAGCCCGCATAGGCCGATTCGGTGGCAGCCACCGAAGCCGCGGCGACGCGCAGCAGCGGTGCCGGATCGGTCGTGCAGGAGGGCACTGATTGCATGGGTTCCCCTAGGTTGGATCGTCGTCAAATGGATGGCGGGTCAACACCGGACGCGGCTGCAGCTCGCGCCGGCGCGCGGGTCGATCGACGGCAGGCCATGCATCGTTGGGTCGATCGGATGATGCGGTGCCCTTGCGCGGGGGGCACTATATCTGGGGTCACCGGGCAGTTCAACCACTAGCGGTAGCGTCCGCACGGATTTCGGCGCTGCACATCTTGTGCACACCGTTGTCCACCCGCGGTGCCCGCTGGCGCGACGCGATGCGCACGGCGCTGTGGCGCGCGCCAGCACTGGACTCGCGCCGCACGACACGCGCCACGATTGGCCTCGCGGCGCATTCCGCCGCGCAGGCCGCAGCGATGCTCAGCGCTCTCAGCGCGCGAACGGCACGCGCGCGCGCGACCAACGCAGCTCGCGCCGCAGGCGATCCCAATCGAAACCCGAGCCAGGGTCGCGCTTGCGCAGCGGCGCCACATGCTCGTGGCCCACCACCGCGTCGAGCGTGTGGCGCCGCCCGAGCGCACGCAGCAGCGCGGCCAGCTGCGCGTACTGCGCCGGCGCAAAGCGGCGGCCTTCGAGCCCCTCGAGCTCGATGCCGATCGAGTAGTCGTTGCAGTTGTCGCGCCCTTGCCATTGCGACGCACCGGCATGCCACGCGCGCCGATCGCAAGATACGAACTGCAACAATTTTCCCGAACGCCGGATCAGGAAGTGCGCCGACACGCGCAGCCCGCGGACCGATTCGAAGTACGGATGCGCACTCCAGTCGAGCCGGTTGGTGAACAGCCGTTCGATCGCATCGCCACCGTACTCGCCCGGCGGCAGGCTGATCGAATGCACGATCGCCAGCGTGATGGCGTTGCCATCGGGGCGCTCGTTGTGGTTCGGCGAGGCGCAGACCTGCGCGCGCTGCCACCAGCCGTCGTGCCAGGCGCGCCGGGTGACAGGCATCGTGGCCGTGCGCCGATCAGAACGCGCTGTCGTCGCGCTCGCCGATGTGGTCGGCCACGTTGACGCCCAGGCGCGCCATGCGATAGCGCATCTGCCGCAGCGACAGGCCCAGACTCGCGCCTGCCGCGGTGCGGTTGAAGCGGTGCTGCTCCAGCGCACGCACCAGGATGTCGCGCTCGACACGATCCAGATGCGCCACCAGATCGCTCGGCAGGTCGCCGCCCGAGGCCGAAGCCGCGGCCTGCGCCGCGGCTTCGCTGGCGGCGTGTAGGGCGTCGAGATCGACGATACCGCTGTCGACGAACACGTCGTCGGGCAAGCCGAGGTCGGCCCATTCGATCACGTCGCCCGCGCGCAGCGCGAGTGCGCGATGCAGCAGGTTCTCCAGCTCGCGCACGTTGCCCGGGAAGGCGTAGTCCGACAGCTTGTCCATCGCCTGCTGCGCCAGCCGCGGCGGCGGCGCGATGCCGGCCTCGTCGGCGATGCGCGCGAGCACTAAGCCGCAGATCGCGTCGAGGTCGGCAATGCGCTCGCGCAGCGCCGGCACGCGGATCTGGATCACATTCAGGCGATAGAACAGATCCTGGCGGAAGCGTCCCTCGTGCACTTCGCTGGCCAGATCCTTGTGCGTGGCGCTGACCACGCGCACGTTGATCGGCGTCTCGGTCACCGCGCCCACCGGGCGCACCGTGCGCTCCTGGATCACGCGCAGCAGCTTGCTCTGCATCGCCAGCGGCAGGTCGCCGATCTCGTCGAGGAACAGCGTGCCGCCCTGCGCCGCCTGCACGAAACCCTCGCGGTCCTCGCTGGCGCCGGTGAACGAGCCTTTGCGGTAACCGAAGAACTCGGCCTCCAGCAGCTGCTCGGGGATGGCGCCGCAGTTGACCGCGATGAACGGCGCATCGGACCGGCTCGAACAGGCGTGGATCGCGCGTGCGACCAGCTCCTTGCCGGTGCCAGACTCGCCCTGCACGAGCACCGGCGCCATGCTGCTTGCGACGCGCTGCACCAGCGAGCGCACCTGCTGCATCGCCTGCGAGCTGCCGGCCAGCCGCGACAGCGACGGGTGCAGCGCCTCGTGGTCGCCTGCGGTCTGCGGCACCTCGGCCGGCCGCGCGTTGCCGTTGGGGCCGGCGGCGCGAGTGGGCGCCGGCTGCGCCGGCGTGCGACCCAGCGCCGAGGCGACCACGCTGCGGAACTGCCGCAGGTCGACCGGTTTGGTGAGGTAATCGAACGCGCCGGCCTTCAGCGCCTCGACCGCACCTTCGGCCGAGCCGTAGGCGGTGATCACAATCGCCTTCTCACGCCGCTTGGCCGTCTCGAGCCGCTTCAGCAGGTCGAGCCCCGAGCCATCGGGCAGCCGCATGTCGGTGATCACCGCGCTGTAGGTGCGGCTCGCCAGGCGCTGCCAGGCATCGTCGACCGACGAGGCCGATTCGACGTCGTAACCCTCGCGCAGCAGCGTCAGCTCGTACAGCGTGCGCAGGTCGGGCTCGTCGTCGACGACGAGCAGGCTGTAGTGCGCGGGGCTGGTCATGCTGGGTTCGGCGTGGGTTCGGTGTGCAGCGTTGCGCGCTGCATCGTGACGCGAAACTCGTTGGGGTGCCGTTCGTCGCCGGCGAGCGGCCGGTACTCGATGCTCGCGCCGTGCCGCGCGCACAACTCGCGGCAAATATACAGGCCCAACCCGGTGCCGCGGCTGCGTGTGGAGTAGAACGGCTCGAACAGGTGCCGCTCGACATCGGCCGGAATCGCGGGGCCATCGCTGACCACGCTGAGCTGTGCCTGCTGCTCGCCCACCGCCTCGAGGCGCACCCGGATCGCACCCGGGGTCGCGCTGGCATGGCGATGCGCGTTGTCCAGCAGGTTGACCAGCACGCGGCGCAGATGCTCGGCATCGAAACTGACGCCCAGCGAGTCGTCGGGCAGTTGCACGTGCAGCCGGCTTTGCGGCCCGCTGGCCAGCGCCACCGTCCGCGTCCAATCGGCGCACACCTGGCGCACCGCAGTGCTGGCATCGATCGGATGCCAACCGGTGGCGGCGCCGGGCGCGGCCTCCATCACGTCGTCGACGATCCGCTTCAGGCGATGCACGTTGTCGGCCACCATGCGCGCCAGGTGCTGCTGCTCCTGCGACAGCACGTCCTCGAGCAACAGCGCGTTGGCCTGTGCGATGGCCGCCAACGGGTTGCGGAACTCGTGCGCGATGCCGGCCGAGACGCGGCCCATCGCGGCCAGCTTTTCCTGCCGCTGCCGCGTCTGCACGTTGCGAAGATCCTCGAGAAACACGACGCAAAACTCCTCAGGCGGCGCGCCGTCGCCATCGGGGCGCCGCCGCGTGAAGCGCGCGCGCACCTGCAGCGTGCGCGATCGGCTATCGGCGAACATCAACCGCACCTCGCGCGAGGCCTCGGGCCAGGCACCCTGCTCGAAGGCGCGCTCCACCGCAGCCTGCAAGCCGGCCCAGGCATCGTTGCCGTGCAGCGGAAACGGTGCCGGCTCGCACGCACCTTCGGCCACCAGCAGCGCGCGCGCCGCCGGGTTGGCCGCGCGCACGCGCGCGCGGCGGTCGACCACCAGCACGCCATCGGACATCTCATCGATCACCAGCCGGTTCAGTTGCGCCTGCTGGCGCGCGATCTCGAGGCTGCCGCGCGCCGCCATCTCCTCGCGCGCCAGGCGACCGGAGAACTCCCCGGCCAGCAAGGCGATCAGGAACACGCCGATACCGGCCAACCCGGCCTGGGTGAACAACATGCCATCGCCCAGGTTGGTGGTGGCGCGGAAGACGCCGACCAGCAGCACCAGCGCCACCACCGCGGCGGTGCCCAGGGCGGCGACGCGTGTGGTCAACACGCCGGCCATCAGCACCGGCAGCACCAGCAGCGCACCGAAGTTCAGGTTGGCCGACGGGTCGTACAGGTGCAGCGCGGCGAAGACCAGCGTGTCGAAGCCGATCGTCGCCAGCCACTGGCCGCGGCCGAGTCGCGTCATCAGGGGTGCATCGGTCGGCTGACGCCACTGCGGCAGCAGCCACAGCACGACGCTCTGCGCCGCATAGCCCACGCACAGCAGCACCATCGGCAGCGCGCTGCCGACACTGGGCAGCGTGACCACCCATGGCACCGCCGCCAGCAGCAGGCCAAGCACGGCGCGCGCCGCCACGTAGGTGCGGAACACGCGAAGCAACGCGGGGTCGCTCGAGCGGGCCACGCGGCGCGCCTCGCGCGACTGCTGGCGACGCGCGTCGGCCGGTGCGTCACCGTCGGCACGGTCGCCCGCGCGCCGCCCCCAGCCTCGCGGCCGGGTGGCCGCGGCGCTCGGCAGTTGTTCGCCGTGGAAGCCGGTGTCGGGCTCGGCGCCGAATGCGCCGAACAGACTCTCTTCGTTCGCCGGCTGGGGTCGGCGCCGACGGTCGCTGCGCCGGCGGTCGCCGTGGCGGCGTTCAGGCAGTTCGCTCACCCGACGTGCCTCCGCACCGCGCGCTCAAGCGTCCTGCCGGGGTCCGGCAAGGCGATGCGCCTCGCTGCAATACCGACTCTGGCCGTCGACGATGGCATCGCCGACCGGCAGGTGCACGCCGCAGTGCGCGCACACCGTCAACGACGGCGCCTGCGCCGGCGTGCGGCGCTGGCCGCTCGCGCGCTGCCGCGTGCGCACGAGCCACCACACCACCACGCCGGCGATCGCCACCCATAACAACAGCCTGGTCATCGCGAGCTCACTGAACCGTGCGCCCGAGGACCACTTCGAGCACGAAGCGCGAGCCGGCGTACGCCAGCAACAACAGCACGGCGCCGGCATACAACCAGCGCGTGGCCTGCCGGCCGCGCCAGCCACGCAGCATGCGCCCACCCAACAGCGCGGCGAACACCGCCCAGCCGAGCAGCGAAAACACGGTCTTGTGGTCCCAGCGCCAGTGGATGGTGGTCAGTGCGCCAACCACCAGCACCACGGTCAGCACCACGAAGCCCGCTTCGACGAAGCCGAAGGTCAGGCGCTCCAGGCGCAGCAGCGGCAGGCCCATCACGGTGGCCGCAGCGCCGGCGCGGTCGCGCATGCGGCGCTCGGCGGAGTCGAGCATCCAGGCGTGCAGCACGGCGACGCCGAACAGGCCGTACGACACGATGCCCAGCACCCAGTGCACCGGCGCCCACGGGCTCGTGCTCGACAGCCGAATATCGCCCGGGAACGCCCACGCCAGCAGCACCGCGACACAGCCGGCCACGGCCAGCACACGGCGTACCGCCGGCAGCGGCACCATGCGGCTCTCGATGCCGTAGACCAGCAGCACCAGCCACACCGTCAACGACAACACCGGCGCGAAGCCGAGGCGGGCGCCCTGGCCCGAGCCTTCGATGTCGAAGGCCACCACCACGGCGTGCAGCAGCCAGCCGACCACCAGCGCGACCTTGTCGACGCGCGCCCCCTCGCGCCATGGCCACGCGGCCGCCGCATAGGCTGCCAGTGCGCCCAGCGCGAGCCAAGTTTCGACAGGCCCGGTCGATAGAATCATCGGCCACAGTGTACTTTCGCCGCCTCTGGAGCAGGCCCTCGCATCGGTCCGCGGCACCCCGATAACCCCCATGGCATCCGCACTCTCCGAACGCCTGTCGCGACTCGTCAAGTCGCTGCGCGGCCAGGCCCGCATCACCGAAGCCAACGTGCAGGACATGCTGCGCGAGGTGCGCGTGGCGCTGCTCGAGGCCGACGTCGCGCTGCCGGTGGTGCGCGAGTTCATCGCGCGCGTGAAGGACAAGGCGCTCGGGCAGGGCGTGGTGGGCTCGCTCAACCCCGGCCAGGCGCTGGTGGGCATCGTGCACAAGGAGTTGGCCGCGACGATGGGCGACGGCGTGGCCGACCTCGACCTCGCCGCGCAGCCGCCCGCCGTGGTGCTGATGGCCGGCCTGCAAGGCGCCGGCAAGACCACCACCACGGCCAAGCTCGCGCGCCACCTGATCGAGCGGCGCAAGAAGAAAGTGCTCACGGTGTCGGCCGACGTCTACCGGCCGGCGGCGATCGAACAACTGCGCGTCGTCAGCGCGCAGGCGGGCGCGCAGTGGTTCCCTTCGCAGGCCGGGCAGTCGCCGGTGGCGATCGCGCAGGCCGCGCTCGACCATGCGCGGCGCCAGTATTTCGACGTGCTGCTGGTCGACACCGCCGGCCGGCTGGCAGTCGACCAGGCGATGATGGACGAGATCCGCGCGTTGCATGCCGCGCTGAACCCGGTGGAGACGCTGTTCGTCGTCGACGCGATGCAGGGCCAGGACGCGGTCAACGTGGCGCGCGCCTTCAAGGAGGCGCTGCCGCTGACCGGCGTGGTGCTGACCAAGCTCGACGGCGATTCGCGCGGCGGCGCGGCGTTGTCGGTGCGCCAGGTGACCGGCGCGCCGATCAAGTTCGCCGGCACCTCGGAGAAGATCGACGGCCTCGAGGTGTTCGATGCCGGGCGCCATGCCGGGCGCGTGCTCGGCATGGGCGACGTCGTCGCGCTGGTCGAAGAGGTGCAGAAGAACGTCGACCTGGCCGCGGCGCAGCAGCTCGCCGCCAAGGTCAAGTCGGGCGACGGCTTCGACCTCGAAGACTTTGCCCAGCAGCTCGGGCAGATGCGCAAGATGGGCGGCCTCGGCGGCCTGATCGACAAGCTGCCCGCGCAGCTCGCCGCCAAGGCCGGCCAGGCCGATCTCGACCGCGCCGAGCGCGACGTGCGGCGCATGGGCGGCATCATCCATTCGATGACCCCCGAGGAGCGGCGCAGACCCGAACTGCTGAAGGCCAGTCGCAAGCGGCGCATCGCGGCTGGTGCCGGTGTGCAGGTGCAGGAGGTGAACCGGCTGCTCAATCAGTTCGAGCAGATGCGCACGATGATGAAGAAGATGAAGGGCGGCGGCCTGATGAAGATGATGCGCCGCATGGGCAACCTCGGCGGCCTCGGCCGCTGATCAGCAGGTTGCCTGTTACAACTGCGGCGGCAATTGCATCTGGTACTAGTTGGCACCTCACCGACTCGCGCGCCCCGGTTCTCGGGGAATCGAAACGTGCTCTTACGCCTTTCGCCGAGTGGCGATTGACCCTGCCGGTTGCACCTCGTAAGTTGGCGTCACAAGACAGCCATCGCAACATCCGATGATTCCTGAAGACTCGCTCTCGACCTTCGCGCTGGCCGCCGCGCTGGCGCTGCTGATCACCTATTGGTTGATGCGCCGCCGGCCGCAGCGACGCACGCGATCGGCGCGCGCCGAGGCGCTCGACACGGTGGCCGGTTGGCCGCCCGAGGCCGCGCGCGTGATGACCACACCGGAGCGCAAGGCCTTCGAGATCGTGCGTCGCGCGCTGCCGCAGCAGGTGGTGCTGTCGCAGGTGCCGCTGTCGCGCTTCCTGCGCGTACCGATGCGCAACTCGTATGGCCAATGGCTGTCGCGTGTGGGCTCGCTCAACGCCGACCTGGTGGTATGCGACCAGGGTTCGCGCGTGCTCGCGGTGATCGACGTGCGACCGGCGCGGCAGAGCGAGCGCGGGCGCCAGCGACACGAACGCATGTCGCGCGTGCTGCGTGCGGCGCAGATCAACGTGCTGGTGTGGTCGGAGGCGAGTCTGCCCAGCGTGTCGGAGGTGCGCGCGCAGATGGCGCCGCTGCTGCAGGATGGCGCCCAGCGCGTCGGCTTCAGCGCCTCGGGTTCGCGGCCGATGCCGTTGATTCCGGTGGCCGAGATGGAAGAGATGCTGGCGCACGGCGATGCGCAGGCACAAGACCCGCTGCTCGAGCCCGTGCCGTCGACACTGTTCGACGACCTCGATGCGCTGCCGCCGGGTGACCCCGCTACCGCAACGGCCCATCGTTAGCGCTCGGGCGCCAAGGCCTCGTGCCGCGCTGGTACACCGCGCGCGTCAACCGAGCAAGGCCTGCGCGAACTCGGCAGCCCGAAACGCCTGCAGATCTTCCAGCGTCTCTCCGACGCCGAGGAAGTACACCGCCAGCGGGCGCTGCTGCGGCTGCACAGCGGCGCGCTCGCGCGCCCAAAGGGCGATCGCGGCCAGCACGCCGCCCTTGGCCGTGCCGTCGAGCTTGGTGATGATCAGGCCGGTCAGGCCGAGTGCGGTATCGAATGCGCGCACCTGCGCCAGCGCGTTCTGCCCGGTGTTGCCGTCGACCACCAGCAGCACCTCGTGCGGCGCCTGCGGATCGGCCTTGGTGATCACGCGCTGCACCTTCTTCAACTCCTCCATCAAGTGCAATTGCGTCGGCAGGCGGCCAGCGGTGTCGGCGATCACCACGTCGCAGCCGCGCGATCGACCGGCCACCACCGCGTCGTAGGCCACTGCCGCCGGGTCACCGCCTTGCTGGCTGACGATCTCGACCTTGCCGCCGGCCGCGCCGACCCGGTCGGCCCAGGCGGCGAGTTGCTCGCGTGCGGCAGCACGAAACGTGTCGGCCGCGGCCAGCAGCACGCTCTGCTGGGCATCGGCCAGGTGGCAGGCCAGCTTGCCGATGCTGGTGGTCTTGCCGGCGCCGTTGACGCCGACGACCATCATCACGGTGCAGCCGCTGCGGCCGATCTCGAGCGGCCGCTCCAGCGGCGCCAGCAAATCGGCCAGCGCCTCGGCCAGCAAGGTTTTCACCGCCTGGGGTTCGCTCGCCCTCACGTCGCGCACCCGCCGCTTCAGGTCGTCGAGCAGATGCTGCGTCGCGGTGGGGCCGGCATCGGCCATCAGCAGCGCGGCTTCGAGTTCCTCGTACAGCGCGTCGTCGATGCGCGTGCCGGTGAACACCTGCGCCAGGTTGCTGCCGGTCTTGCGCAGGCCGCCGCGCAGGCGCGCGATCCAGCCCGGGCGCGATGGCGCGTCGGCGGCAGGCTCGGGTGCGGTCTCGGCTGCGACTTCCGGTGCATTGACCGGCGGCGCGCCGGCAGCCGGCTTCTTGCGGAAAAAGCTGAACATGGGAAGCGCGCCGCAGCGGCGCGTGGGAGGACTTTCGTCCGGAAACCGATCGATATAATTGTCGGCTCGGGCGCTTTAGCTCAGTCGGTTAGAGCGACGGAATCATAATCCGCAGGTCCGGGGTTCGAGTCCCTGAAGCGCCACCAAACCCTCTCGTCGTACCATGGCCAGGCCACTGGCGCGTGATCACAGCCCCTGGATGACCACCATGCTCCGCTGGGTCGTTGCGTTGCTCACCGGCTTCATGCTGATCGCTGGCGCGACGGCGCAGACGGTGAAGCGCAATTTCCCCGCCAATGCGTTGCGCGGCGGAATCGCGTTCGGCCAGCCGCCCGAAGTGGTCCTCAACGGCCAGCCCACCCGCCTGTCGCCGGGCGCACGCATCCACGGTCTGAACAACATGCTGGTGATGTCGGGTGCGCTGGTGGGCGGCAGCGCCGTAGTGAACTACGTGGTCGATTCGCTCGGCCTGGTGCAGGAGGTGTGGATCCTCACCGACGCCGAGCGCGCCCGGCAGCCCTGGCCCACCACCGCGCAGGAAGCCAAGACCTGGTCGTTCGACCCGATCACGCAGGTCTGGACGGTGCGCTGATTTCGCGCCGTCGCGGCGACGACTCCATGGGCGCGAAGAAGGTCTTCATCCGCACCTTCGGGTGCCAGATGAACGAGTACGACTCGAGCAAGATGCTCGACGTGCTGCGTGAAGCCGCCGGCTACGAGCCGGTGGCCGACCCCGATGCGGCCGACCTGATCCTGTTCAACACCTGCTCGGTGCGCGAGAAGGCCCAGGAAAAGGTGTTCTCCGACCTCGGCCGCGTCAAGCACCTCAAGCGCAAGGGCGTGCTGATCGGCGTCGGCGGCTGCGTGGCCAGCCAGGAGGGCCAGGCCATCGTCGAGCGCGCGCCGTATGTCGACCTGGTGTTCGGCCCGCAGACGCTGCACAGGCTGCCGCAATTGATCGAGCAGCGCCGCTCGCGGGGGCGGCCGCAGGTGGACATCGCCTTCCCCGAGATCGAGAAGTTCGATCACCTGCCCCCGCCGCGTGTCGACGGCGCCAGCGCCTTCGTCTCGATCATGGAAGGCTGCTCCAAGTACTGCAGCTACTGCGTCGTGCCCTACACTCGCGGCGAAGAGATGAGCCGGCCGCTCGACGACGTGCTGACCGAGGTGGCGGCGTTGGTGGGAGGCGGCGTGCGCGAGGTGACGCTGCTCGGGCAGAACGTCAACGCCTACCGCGGCGCGATGAGCACGGGCGGCGAGATTGCCGATTTCGCGTTGCTGATCGAGTGCATCGCCGAGCTGCCCGGGCTGCAGCGCATCCGCTACACCACCAGCCACCCGAAGGAGTTCACCCAGCGGCTGATCGACGTCTACGAGCGCGTGCCGCAGTTGGTGAGTCACGTGCACCTGCCGGTGCAGCACGGCAGCGACCGCATTCTCGCGGCCATGAAGCGTGGCTACTCGGTGCTCGAGTACAAGAGCACGGTGCGCAAGCTGCGCCGCGCGCGGCCGGGCATCGGCATCTCGTCGGACTTCATCGTCGGCTTTCCGGGCGAGACCGAGAGCGACTTCGAGCAGCTGATGCGGCTGGTGGACGAGATCGGCTTCGACGCCAGCTTCAGCTTCGTGTTCAGCCCACGCCCGGGGACGCCGGCCGCAGCGCTGCACGACGACACCCCCCAGGCGGAGAAGCTCACCCGTCTGCAGCGCCTGCAGGCGCGGCTGGACGGGCAGGTGCGCGCCATCTCGGCCTCGCGCGTCGGCACGCAGCAGCGCATTCTGGTCGAAGGCCCGAGCCGCAAGGACGCCAGTGAACTGATGGGGCGCACCGAGTGCAACCGCATCGTCAACTTCGCCGGCCCCGCGCAATGGATCGGGCAGATGGTCGACGTCACCATCACGCAGGCGCTGCCGCACTCGCTGCGTGGGCGGCCGGTGACCGAACCGGTCGCGCTGCCGACACCCTGATCGCCCCCGGGGTCGACCCGATCCGCTGGGCTCGAGCAAGGTGGCGAAGCCACTTGTGCTCGAGAGAACTTCGCCCTCACCCCGTGCGCGCGGACCAGGGCGCAAAGGCCACCAGCCAGGTGGTGGCGGCCAGCGCCAGCGCCATCGCGCCGTAGGTTGCCATCGCACCGTCGTGCCCCGTCCAAGCCAAGCCGGCGAGGCTCACGGCCTCGGCTGCAAGCGAGCACCAGGCCGCCAGCCGCAGCCAGCTCAGCGCGGTCAGCGCACGGCGCCACAGCAGCTTGCAGGCCGCCGCGTGCAACGCCGCCCATGCCAACGGCGGCCACAACAAGTTCGACAGGTGCCACAGCTGTTGCAATGCGTCCATGCGGGCTGCCCGGGGCGCCGCAGACGGCGCGCAATGCCTCGCGCTTCGGCCGCGGCATGCCGCCTCGCGGGAAGCGGGCAATCTTACAATCGGGCTGTGAGCGTGATCGCACTCGGACTGAACCACGGCACGGCGCCGCTCGAGCTGCGCGAGCGCTTTGCGTTCGCGTCCGAGCAGGTGCCGCCGGCACTGCGCACGCTGCGTGATCGGCTCGCGGCCGCAACGCCGGAGGCCGCACTGCTGTCGACCTGCAACCGCACCGAGCTCTACGTGGCGGCGCCGCAAGCCGATCTGCACGCGCTGGTGCACCCCACCGCCGATTGGCTGGCCGCCAAAGGAGGCGTCGGCCGCGATCAGCTGATGGTCCACGCCTACGTGCGCGAGCACCGCGAGGCCGCGCGCCATGCGTTCCGCGTCGCCTCGGGGCTCGACTCGATGGTGCTGGGCGAGCCGCAGATCCTCGGCCAGATGAAGCAGGCGGTGCGCGAGGCCGATGCCGCCGGCACGCTGGGCACGACGCTGCACCAGCTGTTCCAGCGCTCGTTCTCGGTGGCCAAGGAGGTGCGCACCGCCACCGAGATCGGCGTCCATTCGATCAGCATGGCGGCGGCGTCGGTGCGGCTGGCGTCGCAGCTGTTCGAAGACCTGCGCGAGGTGAATGTGCTGTTCGTCGGCGCCGGCGAGATGATCGAGCTGGTCGCCACGCACTTCGCGGCGCGCCAGCCACGTGCGATGGCGCTGGCCAACCGCACGCTCGAGCGCGGCGAGAAGCTGGCCGGCCGCTTCGGTGCCACCGCGCTGCGCCTGGCCGACCTGCCGTCGCGCTTGCACGAGTTCGACGTCGTCGTCTCGTGCACCACCAGCACGTTGCCGTTGATCGGGCTGGGCGCGGTCGAGCGCGCGCTGAAGACGCGGCGCCACCGACCGATGTTCATGATCGACCTCGCGGTGCCGCGCGACATCGAGCCCGAGGTGGCGCGGCTGCGCGACGTGTACCTGTACACCGTCGACGACCTGTCGGGCATGGTGCGAAGCGCCGGCGAGAAGCGGCAGGCCGCGGTGGAGCAGGCCGAGGCCATCATCGACGCCGGCGTGCAGAGCTTCGGCCGCTGGTTGGAGCAACGTGCCAGCGTGCCGCTGATCCAGGCGCTGAACCGGCAGGCCGACGATTGGCGAAGTGCCGAGATCGCGCGCGCGCAGCGGCTGCTGGCCAAGGGGGCCGACATCGACAGCGTGCTCGATGCGCTGTCGCGCGGCCTGACCCAGAAGCTGCTGCACGGCACGCTGGCGGAGCTGCATGCCACCGACGGCGAGCAGCGCGCGCGGCTGGCGCAAACCGTCTCCCGCCTGTTCCTGCGCAGCAGTGTGCGCGGCCCGGGCGACGACTCTCAAGCCTAGCTGGCGCCGCGGCCCCGGTGCGCCCCTGCGGTGCGCCGACCGGTCGCGCGCACCCGATCGCCATGAAGGATTCGCTTCGCCAACAACTCGAACGCCTCGCGCTGCGGCTGCAGGAGCTCGACGCGCTGCTGGCCGATCCGCAGGTGGCCAGCGACATGGCGCGTTATCGCAGGCTGGCGCGCGAGCAGGCGCAGGCCACGGCGGTGGTCGGGCTCTACCGCTCGCTGAAGCGTCGCGAGCAAGACCTGCAGCAGTCGCGCGAGCTGCTCGCCGACGCCGAGATGGCCGATCTGGCCAAGGAGGAGGCCGCCGCCGCCGAAGCCGACATCGCGCGCCTGCAGGCGCAGCTGCAGACCGAGCTGCTGCCCAAAGACCCGGACGACTCGCGCAACGCCTTTGTCGAGATCCGCGCCGGCACCGGCGGCGAGGAGTCGGCGCTGTTCGCGGCCGACCTGGTGCGCATGTACCTGCGCTATGTCGAGCGCCACGGCTGGCGCAGCGAGGTGATGAGCGAGAACGTGTCCGACCTCGGCGGCTACAAGGAGCTGGTGCTGCGCGTCGAGGGCGACGCGGTCTACGAACGATTGAAATTCGAGTCCGGCGGCCACCGCGTGCAGCGCGTGCCGGCCACCGAGGCCCAGGGCCGCATCCACACCAGCGCCTGCACGGTGGCGGTGCTGCCCGAGCCCGACGAGCAGGCCGAGCTGATGCTGAACCCGGCCGAGCTGCGCATCGACACCTTCCGCGCCAGCGGCGCCGGCGGCCAGCACGTCAACAAGACCGACAGCGCGATCCGCATCACCCACCTGCCCACCGGCATCGTCGCCGAATGCCAGGACGATCGCTCGCAGCATCGCAACAAGGCCAAGGCGATGGCGGTGCTGCTGGCGCGGCTGCGCGACCGCGAACGCGACGAGCGCCAGCGCAAGGAGGCTGCGCAGCGGCGCGACCTGATCGGCAGCGGCGACCGCAGCGATCGCATCCGCACCTACAACTTCCCGCAAGGCCGCTTCACCGACCACCGCATCGGACTGACGCTGTATCGCCTGCAGGCGATCCTCGACGGCGATCTCGACGAGGTGATCGCCGCACTGGCCGCCGCGCGCGCGCAGCAGCAGCTTGAGGCGCTCGAGACCGGCGCATGAACGCGCGACAACGCCGCCGCACGCCTGAACGCGCCGCCCGCCGCGCGCGCGACGGCCGATGACGGCGCCGACCGTCGATCGGGCACTCGCAGGCGCGCAGCGCCTGCGCCTCGACCGGCTCGACGCCACGCGGCTGCTGGCGCACCACCTGCAATGCCGGCGCGAATGGCTGTTGGCGCATGGTGACGCCACGCTGACTCCGGAGATCACCGCGCGCTACCTCGACGACTGCCGGCGCCGCGCCGACGACGTACCTTTGGCCTACCTGATCGGCCAGCGCGAGTTCATGGGTCTCGAGTTGCAGGTGACGCCGGCAGTGCTGGTGCCACGCCCGGAAACCGAATTGCTGGCGCAATGGGCGATCGAGCAGATCCGCGCATGGCCCTCCGGCGCGCGCGCGCCGCGGGTGGTCGATCTCGGCACCGGCAGCGGTGCGCTGGCGCTGGCCATCGCGTCGGCCTGCCCGCGGGCCGAGGTGGTGGCCACCGACGTCAGCCGCAACGCGCTGGCCGTTGCGCAGGGCAACGCGCGCCGCCTGCAGCTGCCGGTGCGGTTCGCGCACGGCCACTGGTGGCACGCGGTGCGCGGCGAGCGGTTCGATCTCGCGGTGGCCAACCCACCCTACGTCGCCCCCGGCGATCCACACCTCGCCGCGCTGCGACACGAGCCCGCCGAGGCGCTGGTGGCGGACGATGCCGGACTCGCAGCGCTGCACCAAGTCATCGACGGCGCTCGGGCGCACCTGTCGGGTTGGCTGCTGCTCGAGCACGGCTGGGATCAGGCCGAGGCGGTGCGCGATCGTCTCGTCGGCGCCGGCTGCGCCGACGTCGCCCTGCGCCGCGACCTGCAGGGGCACGCGCGCTGCACCGGCGGCCGTATCGAGTAGCCGCCACCGCGGCGCCCCCCCTTGGACGTGGTTGCGCCGCTCACACTTTGACTAGTCCCTTGCGACGAGCGCGGGCGTAGCATGCCTTCACCATGCGCTGCACCTCCCGAACCCGCTGGCTCAGGTTTGCCGCTGCGCTATCGTGGACCGTGGCAGCAGCAGCAGCGGCCGACGACGGCAACGGCCTGACCGTCAATGCCGAGCAGCTCGGTTGGCCGCATTGGCGAACGCGCCTGCAGGTCAGCTCCGAACTCGCGCCGGTTGCCATCGGCAGCGATGCCTTGCTGCGCCCCCGCTCCGCAGCGGTGTTCGGCGACTACTACATGGCGCGCCCGTACTTCGGCCCATCCGGGGGTCTGCGCTTGACCGGTGGCCTGATGATGAGTGTGCGCGGCGCGGCGCTCGGCCCCGGTTTGGTTCCGGCGGTCGGGATGATTCCTGCCGTTGCGCCGGTTGGGCGCTCGGCCCTGGTCGGGTGGAGTTCGAACGACGGGGCTGGCGACGCCATTTCGGCGTGGCCGTATCTCGGCATCGGCTACAGCGACAGCGTCGCGCATGGCGGCCTGCGCTTCAGCGCCGACCTGGGCTTGGCACTGCCCGGGCAGAACATGCTGCGTGCGGCCCGCTCGCTGGGCAGCCAGTCGTTCGACGACGTGCTGCGCGACCTGCGGCTCACTCCGGTGCTGCAGCTTGGGGTGTCCTACCGCTTCTGAACGCCACCCGGCTGGCGCGGCGCCTAGGCTCCTCATCGATCTTTCCCATGCCAGCACCCTTGTCCAAGGTGCTGGACAACAGCTTTGCCGTATAAAGTTGGCTTCGAATTCGTCAAATTGCAGGACACCACGACATGAGCGACGTTCAAAAGCGCATCGACGACCTGGTCAAGGGCAACCGGGTAGTGCTATTCATGAAGGGCACCGCGGAGTTTCCGATGTGCGGCTTCTCGGGCCGCGCGATGCAGGTGCTCAACGCCTGCGGCGTGAGCGGGCTCACCACCGTGAACGTGCTCGAGGACGAGGAGGTGCGTCAGGGCATCAAGCAGTACGCCAATTGGCCGACGATCCCGCAGTTGTACGTCGACGGTGCGTTCGTCGGCGGCTCCGACATCATGACGGAGATGTACCAGTCCGGCGAACTTCAGCAGCTGCTCAGCGCCCGCGCGTGAGCGCCGGCGGCTGACCTTCGGACTGATCGGCTCCAGCGGCGTGATCTGCGGCATACGCCTGTTGGCGCGTGCCCAGGTGCATCGTCGCGCCGGTCCACGACACCGCCGAGCGCGTGCTGGCGTTGTGCGGCGTCGACGGTGTGCAACCCTGGGCGTGGCTCGTGCTGTTGTCCCGCAACGGCTACCGGAGGGCGGCCGGCGCGCTACCTGCGCCTCGCGGTAGCCAGGCCCGCTTCGCCGCTAGCACGGCGTTGGGGTACTCGGCACGGCCGCGGCTGCCGTTGTAGCGACCCAGCGCCAGGAACAGGTCGCCCTTCTCCAGGTCGAGATAGTGGCGCAGGATCACACAGCCGAAGCGCAGGTTGGTCTGCAGGCGGAACAGCCCCCGCTCATCGCCGTTGGCGAGCAGGCGCATCCAGAACGGCATCACCTGCATGTAGCCGCGCGCGCCGGCACGGCTGATCGCGTATTTGCGGAATCCGCTCTCGACCTGCACCAGGCCGAGCACCAACGCCGGCTCGAGCCCTTTGCGCGTGCTCTCGTACCACAGCGTCTTCAGGAACTCGTCGCGCTCCATATCGTCGGGCTTGCGCCGGCGCAGCCGGCGGCTCATCTCGCCCAGCCAGCGCAGGAAGGCGATGCGGTCGTCGATGGAGTCGAACGGCGGCTCCGGTGGCGGCGCGTCGGCCACATCGGCCGTCAATGCGGAGCGCACGGCATCGGCCAGTGGCTCTTCGATCTGCGCGCCGGCGCGCGCGCCGATGGGCCACGCCCACAGCGCAGGTGCGGCCAGCAGCACCGCACCGACGCGACGCCGCACGCCCCCCGCGCGGGAGAGCGCCACCGTCATGCGCCGAGCTTGCCCTTCAGGTGGGCAAGCACCTCGGTCACCGGCACCGCAGTGGCCTGCGCATCGCGGCGGCCCTGGTACTCGACCTTGCCGTCCTTCAGGCCGCGCTCGGAGATCACCACGCGGTGCGGCACGCCGATCAACTCCCAGTCGGCGAACATGGCGCCGGGCCGCTCGCCGCGGTCGTCGAGCATCACGTCGCCGTGCGACGCGGCGAGATCGTCGTGCAGCCGTTGCGCGGCCTCGCGCACCGCCTCGCTGCGCTCCCAACCGATCGGGCAGATCACCACGCGGAAGGGCGCGATCGCATCGGGCCAGACGATGCCGCGCTCGTCGTGGCCCTGCTCGATCGCAGCGCCCAGGATGCGCGTGACGCCGATGCCGTAGCAGCCCATTTCCATCAATTGCGGCTTGCCGGTCTCGTCGAGGTAGGTGGCGCCCATCGACTTGCTGTACTTGGTGCCGAGGTAGAACACGTGGCCGACCTCGATGCCGCGCTGGATGGCCAGCATGCCCTTGCCGTCGGGCGAAGGGTCGCCGGCCACCGCGTTGCGGATGTCGGCCACCAGGGCCGGCTCCGGCATGTCGCGGCCCCAGTTGACGCCGGTGAAGTGGAAGCCCTCGTCGTTGGCCCCGCAGATGAAATCGTTCATCCGCGCGACCGTGCGATCGGCCACCACCACCACCGGCTTGCGCAGGCCGATCGGCCCCAGGTAACCCGGCTTGCAGCCGAAGTGCTCCTGGATCTCGGCTGCGGTCGCGAAACGGAAGCCCGATGTGAGGCCCGGCACCTTGCCGGCCTTGACCTCGTTGAGTGCGTGATCGCCGCGCACGAGCAGCAGCCAGAGCTTCGTCGACGCGACTGCGCCGTTCGCCGCCAGCGTGTCGGTGGCGAGGACGAGCGATTTCACGGTGCTGGTGAGCGGCACCGACAGCAGCGCCGCCACGTCTTCGCAGGTGCTCTTGTCCGGTGTCGGCGTCTTGGCGAGCGGCCGCGTGGCCGCCGCGCGCGCCTCGAGCAACGGCACACACTCGGCCAGCTCGACGTTGGCCGCGTAGTCGCTGGTCGGGCAGTAGACCAGCGCATCCTCACCGGTGTCGGCGATCACCTGGAACTCGTGCGACGCATCGCCACCGATGGCGCCGGTGTCGGCCGCCACGGCGCGGTACTGCAGGCCGAAGCGATCGAAGATGCGCTTGTAGGCAGCGAACATGACGTCGTAGCTCTTCAGCGCCGCCGCCTGGTCGCGATCGAACGAGTAGGCATCCTTCATCGTGAACTCGCGGCCGCGCATCAAGCCGAAGCGCGGGCGCCGCTCGTCACGGAACTTGGTCTGGATGTGGTAGAAGTTGCGCGGCAGCTGGCGGTAGCTGCGCAACTCCTGCCGCGCGATGTCGGTGATGACCTCTTCGCTCGTCGGCTGGATCACGAAGTCGCGTTCGTGCCTGTCCTTCACGCGCAGCAGCTCGGGCCCGTAGGCCTGGAAGCGCCCCGACTCCTGCCACAGCTCGGCCGGCTGCACCACCGGCATCAGCAGCTCGACCGCACCGGCGGCGTCCATCTCTTCGCGGATGATCGCTTCGACCTTGCGGATCACCCGCAGGCCCATCGGCATGTAGTTGTAGATGCCGGCGCTGACGCGCTTGATCAACCCGGCGCGCAGCATCAGCCGATGGCTGATCACTTCGGCGTCGGCCGGGGCTTCCTTCAGGGTGGCAACGAAGTAGCGCGAGGCTTTCATGGCGCGGGCCCGGCGGCTCCCGAAGGGGTGCGGGAAAGCGAGCTTCGTGCCTTCGACGCCACCGATGCAATAATGATTCCAGTTCAAGAATCGGGGTGCGATTATGCTCGACCGCGAGGGCTTCCGGCCCAACGTCGGCATCGTCTTGCTCAACGCGCGCAACCAGGTGTTCTGGGGCAAGCGGCTGCGCACACACTCGTGGCAGTTCCCGCAAGGCGGCATCAAGTACGGCGAGTCACCCGAGCAGGCGATGTACCGCGAACTGCACGAAGAGGTGGGCTTGCGGCCCGAGCACGTGCGCATCCTTGCGCGCACGCGCGACTGGTTGCGCTACGAGGTGCCGGAGCACTACATCCGCAGGGACGCGCGCGGCCACTACCGGGGCCAGAAGCAGATCTGGTACCTGCTGATGCTGGTCGGCCGCGACAGCGACCTCGACCTTCGCGCCAGCAACCATCCGGAGTTCGACGCCTGGCGCTGGAACGATTATTGGGTGCCGCTCGAGATGGTGATCGAGTTCAAGCGCGAGGTATACGAACTGGCCTTGACCGAGCTGTCGCGCTTTCTGCCGCGCGCGGTGCACCACACACGCTACCTGCGCGCCGGGGTGCGCGGCCGCGCGCGCGACGACACGCTGGCCGCCACGGCCGCCGATCGCCCGGCACCCACCGCGGAGCCGTCGGCGCCGGGGGACGAGGCCGGCTAAGTCCGCACCATGTTGTCGCGGTGGATCAGCTCCGGGCCGTTCGAGTAGCCGAGCACCGCATCGATCTGCGACGACGGCTTGCGGGCGATCAGTCGCGTTTCGCCGGCCGCGTAGTTGGCCAGGCCGCGCGCCACCTCGCGCCCATCGGGCGAGCGCACGGCGATCACCTCGCCACGCGCGAACTCGCCCTCGACCGCGACGACTCCCACCGGCAGCAGGCTCTTGCCTTCTTCGAGCAGCTTGGTGCACGCGCCGCCGTCGATCGTGACCGCACCGCGCAGCTGAAGGTGATCGGCCATCCACTGCTTGCGCGCCGCGCGCTTGGCCGTATTGGCCTGCAGGAAGGTGCCGATCGCCTCGCCGCGCGCGAGACGCAGCAACACGTCGCGCTCGCGGCCCGAGGCGATCACGGTGTCGGCACCGCTGCGCGCCGCGCGCTTGGCCGCCAGCACCTTGGTGATCATGCCGCCGCGCCCCAGCATCGAGCCGGCGCCGCCGGCCATCTGCTCCAGCGCGGCGTCGCCAGCTTCGGCTCGCGTGATCAGCCGCGCCTGCGGGTCGCTGCGCGGGTCGCCCGAGTACAGCCCCAGTTGGTCGGTGAGGATCACCAGTGCATCGGCCTCCACCAGGTTGGCCACCAGCGCGCCGAGCGTGTCGTTGTCGCCGACCTTGATCTCGTCGGTGACCACGGTGTCGTTCTCGTTGATCACCGGCACCACGTCGAGGCCAAGCAGCGTCAGCAATGTCGACCGTGCATTCAGGTAGCGTTCGCGATCGGCCAGGTCGGCGTGCGTCAGCAGCACCTGCGCACTGCGCAATCCGTGCTCCGACAACTTGGATTCGTACATCTGCGCCAGGCCCATCTGGCCGACGGCCGCAGCGGCCTGCGCCTCGTGGATCTGTGCCGGACGCGTCGACCAGCCCAGGCGCTTCATGCCCTCGACGATCGCGCCGCTGGAGACCATCACCACCTCGCGCCCTTCACGCGCCAGCGCGGCCAGTTGGCGACACCAGTTGCCGATCGCCTCGGGATCGACCCCGCGGCCCTCGTTGGTGACGAGGCTGGAACCCACCTTCACGACGATTCGGCGGGCGGCCTGCAGCGATCGGACGTTCGCCATGGCATTCAATTCTGTGCGAAGCGCACGCCGGGCGCGGCCGCCCGCTCGGTCCGCGCGGCGTCGAGATGCTGCCAGGTCGATTCAACCAGCGGCTTCAGACCCTCGCGCGCCAGCGCCGATACCTGGAACACCGGTCCTTTCCAACGCAACCGTCGCGCGATCTCGCGCGCCAGTCCGTCGCGCCGCACGGGCTTGATCATGTCGATCTTGTTGAGCACCAGCCAGCGCGGTTTGCGGTAGAGCTCTTCGTCGTACTTGCGCAGCTCGGCCAGCACCGCTTTCGCCTGTCGCACCGGGTCGACCGCCGCATCCAGCGGCGCCACGTCGATCACATGCCACAGCAACCGTGTGCGGCGCAGGTGGCGCAGGAAGTGGTGGCCCAGCCCGGCGCCCTCCGCGGCGCCTTCGATCAGGCCCGGAATGTCGGCCACCACGAAGCTGCGGCTCGGCCCGGCACGCACGACACCGAGATTCGGGTGCAATGTGGTGAACGGGTAGTCGGCGATCTTCGGCCGCGCGTTCGAGATCACCGAGATCAACGTCGACTTGCCCGCGTTGGGCATGCCCAGCAGGCCCACATCGGCCAGCAGCCGCAGCTCGAGTTGCAGCTTGCGCTGCTCGCCCGGCCAGCCCGGCGTCTTCTGACGCGGAGATCGATTGGTGCTGCTCTTGTAGTGCAGGTTGCCGAAGCCGCCGTCGCCGCCCTTGGCCAGCACCACGCGCTCGCCAGCCTGCATCAACTCGGCCAGAACCTGCCCGGTGCCGAGGTCGCGCACGATCGTGCCGATCGGCATGCGCAACTCGACGTCGCGCCCGGCGGCGCCGAACTGGTCCGAGCCGCGGCCCGGCTCGCCGTTGGCGGCCTCGTGACGCCGCGCGTAGCGGTAGTCGACCAACGTGTTCAGGCTCGGGTCGGCCACCGCCACTGCGCTACCGCCGCGGCCGCCATCGCCGCCATCGGGGCCCCCGAACGGGATGTACTTTTCGCGGCGAAAGCTGACGCAACCCGCGCCGCCGTTGCCGGCCGCGACATCGATGACGGCTTCGTCGACGAACTTCATGGTGCGACAGCGTACCCGCTGATCGGGAACGAAAAGGCCCCGGCACGCCGGGGCCTGTGCGGGCAGCGCGAACCGCCGATCAGGCCGGAACGACGCTGACGGTCTGGCGCCCCAAAGGCCCCTTGACGGCAAACCCGACGCGGCCATCGACCAGCGCGAACAGCGTGTGATCCTTGCCCGTACCGACGTTGACGCCGGCATGGAACTTGGTGCCGCGCTGCCGGACGATGACCGAGCCGGCCGAGACCACCTGACCGCCGAAGGCCTTCACGCCCAGCATCTTCGGTTGCGAGTCGCGCCCGTTGCGTGTGGAGCCGCCGCCCTTCTTCTGTGCCATGTCAATTCGTCCTGGAAATGCGGGTCATGCGTTGACCGCGCCGATCTCGAGCTCGGTGTACGGCTGGCGATGACCGGCGTGACGCTGGTAGTGCTTGCGGCGGCGCATCTTGAAAATGCTCACCTTCGGGTGCTTGCCGTGCGACACCACGGTCGCCTTGACGCTGGCGCCCGCCAGCAACGGCGAACCCACGCGCAATGCGGCGCCCTCGCCGATCGCCAGCACCTGGTCGATCACGACTTCGTCGCCGACGGCGGCGGCAATCTGTTCGACCTTGACCTTCTCGCCGACGGCAACCTTGTATTGCTTGCCACCGGCCTTGATGACCGCGTACATCTCGAGACCCTCGCTTTGCCCGGCCGGCTTCCGGCGGCACCTTCCCAGGGCCCCGATACGGCTGAACTTGGCAGTATAGCGCAGCCGGCCCGCTGCAGATCCCGATCAGCGGGCAACGTTCCTGCACCGGCAGCTTCCGGGCCTTCGCCTCCCTATAATTTTGGCCGCCACCAGGACGCTTCGTGCACGAATCCAGCACCGCCCAGAGCAGCCGCTTTGACTTCGCCGAAGCCGACATGCTGGAGGTCGACCGGGTCGTCCGGCAGCGGCTCAGCTCGGACGTTGCGCTGATCAACCAGATCGCCGCCTACATCGTCGGCGCCGGCGGCAAGCGGATCCGGCCTCGGCTGGTCCTGCTGTTCGCGCAGGCGCTGGGCTGCGACCGGCCGCAGCGCTTCGAACTGGCTGCGATCGTCGAGTTCATCCACACCGCAACGCTGCTGCACGACGACGTCGTCGACGAATCGTCACTGCGCCGCGGTCGACCGACCGCGAACGCCCTGTTCGGCAACGCCGCCAGCGTGCTGGTGGGCGACTTCCTGTATTCGCGAGCGTTCCAGATGATGGTCTCGGTGGGTTCGATGCGCGTCCTCGAGGTGCTTGCCGACGCCACCAACGTGATTGCCGAAGGCGAGGTGCTGCAGTTGATCAACATGCACGATCCCGATACGTCGGTCGACGACTACCTGCGGGTCATTCGCTACAAGACGGCCAAGCTGTTCGAGGCCAGTGCCCGGCTGGGCGCGGTGATTGCTGGCGCGCCGAGGCCGCTCGAGGAGAGCTGCGCCGAGTTCGGTCGACGCCTCGGCACGGCGTTCCAGCTGGTCGACGACCTGCTCGACTACGAAGGCGATCCGCACCAGCTCGGCAAGAACATCGGCGACGATCTGCGCGAAGGCAAGCCCACGCTGCCGCTGCTGATGGCGATCGAGCGCGGCAGTGCATCCGAGCGCAACCTGCTGCGTCATGCCATCGTCAATGGCGAAATCGAACGGCTGCGCGATATCGTGACGATCGTGCGCAGCACCGGCGCGCTCGACGCCACGCGCGAGGCCGCACGCGCGGAAACTCGCGCGGCGCAGGCCTGCGTGGCCGATCTGCAGGCCGGACCCGCCAAGAGCGCTTTGCTAGAATTGTGCGTTCGGTCGGTGGAGCGCTCGTCGTAGGTGCTTCGATCGGCGCAGCCCGAATGCGCCGCCACGCTGGCCGTATCGGGGTGTAGCTTAGCCTGGTAGAGCGCTACGTTCGGGACGTAGAGGCCGGAGGTTCGAATCCTCTCACCCCGACCAACCCAAAGCATGCGTGTTGCAGCGCCGCGCCGGGGCGTGAAGAACTGCCCGCGCGTCCGGTAGGCAGCGTTTACAGTGTTGCAGGGATCGGCGATGATCGTCCGACGTTCTCTGTCCGGACACGCTCGCTCTCCAGTGGATACCCTGGTCGACACCCCACAGTCCACGCTTTCGGGCGTGGCCCGCGTGTTGGTGCACGCGGGGCGACTGGGTGTCAAGAATGCCGAGGAACTGGTCAAGAGCGCCAAGGACAAGCGCGTCAGCTTCATCTCCGCGGTGATCGGCGCGGGGGCGGTTTCGGCGTCGGATCTGGCGCATACCCTGGCAAGTACGCTGGCGCTGCCGCTGCTCGATCTCAACGCAATCGACAACGAGAAACTGCCGCGCAACCTGGTCGACGGCAAGCTGGCGCACCAGTACCAGATCATCGTGCTCGGCCGGCGCGGCAGCCGCCTGTTCATCGGCGGCGCCGATCCGACCGACCAGGAAGCGGTCGAGCGAATCAAGTTCGCGACTCAGCTGTCGCCCGAGTGGGTCATCGTCGAGTACGACAAGCTCGGCAAGCTGCTGGAGAACCAGGGCGCCAGCGCCAACGAGACACTCGAATCGCTGGCCGCCGGCGAGTTCGATTTCGAGGTTGCCGACGACGAAGGCAGCGCGCAGGAGCAGGCGGATGTCGCGCAGGAGGTTGAAGACGCGCCGGTGGTGCGCTTCCTTCAGAAGATGCTGATCGACGCGATCAACGCGCGGGCCTCCGATCTTCACTTCGAACCGTACGAGTACAACTACCGCGTGCGTTTCCGCATCGATGGCGAGTTGCGCGAGATCACGCAGCCGCCGATCGCGATCAAGGACAAGCTGGCCTCGCGCATCAAGGTGATCAGCCGGCTCGACATCGCCGAGAAGCGCGTGCCGCAAGACGGGCGCATGAAGCTGAAGTTCGGCAACCGCGCGATCGACTTCCGCGTTTCGACCCTGCCGACGCTGTTCGGCGAGAAGATCGTGATCCGGATTCTCGACCCGTCCAGCGCCAAGCTCGGCATCGAAGCGCTCGGCTACGAGAAGATCGAGAAGGACCGTCTCACCAACGCCATCCATCGTCCCTACGGCATGATTCTGGTGACCGGCCCCACCGGTTCGGGCAAGACGGTGTCGCTGTACACCTGCCTGAATATCCTCAACCAGCCGGGCGTCAACATCTCGACCGTCGAGGATCCGGCCGAAATCAACCTGCCCGGCATCAACCAGGTCAACGTCAACGACAAGGCCGGCCTCAATTTCGCCACGGCATTGAAGGCGTTTCTGCGTCAGGATCCCGACGTCATCATGGTCGGCGAGATCCGCGACCTCGAAACCGCCGACATCGCGATCAAGGCGGCGCAGACCGGCCACCTGGTGATGTCGACGCTGCACACGAACGACGCGCCGACCACGTTGACCCGCATGCTCAACATGGGCGTGGCGCCGTTCAACATCGCGGCGAGCGTGCTGCTGATCACCGCGCAGCGCCTGGCCCGGCGGCTATGCGAAAACTGCAAGCAACAGGCCGACTACCCGCGCGAGTCGATGCTGCGCGCCGGCTACAAGGCCGAGGAACTCGACGGTACGTGGAAACCCTACCGTGCCGTCGGCTGCTCGAGCTGCAACAACGGCTATCGCGGTCGGCTCGGCATCTACCAGGTGATGCCGATCTCCGAGGCGATCCAGCGCATCATCCTGTCCGAGGGCACGGCGATGGACATCGCCGCCCAGGCCGCCAAGGACGGCGTCCGCGACCTGCGTCAGTCGGGGTTGGTCAAGGTGCGCGCCGGGGTGACGACGCTGGAAGAAGTTATCGCGGTCACGAACGAGTAGATCGATAGGGACGTTCGGCCCCGCCGACCCCGTTGGAGGAACCATGGCTACAGCGCTCGCCGCTCGCGGCGTCAAGAAGAACACCAGGGAAATGGTGTACGAGTGGGAAGGCCGCGACAAGAACGGCAAGATCATGCGTGGCGAGATGCGCGCTGGCGGCGAAGCCATGGTTTCGGCCAGCCTGCGCCGCCAGGGGGTTCTCGTCACCAAGGTGAAGAAGCGCCGCATGAGCGGCGGCAAGGCGATCAAGCAGAAGGACATTGCGGTCTTCACTCGCCAACTGGCCACGATGATGAAGGCCGGCGTGCCGCTGCTGCAGGCGTTCGACATCGTCGCCCGCGGCAGCCCGAACCCGAAGCTGACGCGCCTACTGAGCGATATCCGCTCCGATGTCGAGACCGGCACCAGCCTGTCGGCCTCGTTTCGCAAGCATCCGATGCATTTCGATGCGCTCTATTGCAACCTGGTGGAAGCCGGCGAAGCGGGCGGTATCCTCGAGGCACTGCTCGACCGCTTGGCGCTGTATCAGGAGAAGACGCTCGAGCTCAAGCGCAAGATCAAGTCGGCGCTGATGTACCCGATCGCGGTGATCGTGGTCGCGTTCATCGTGCTGACGGTCATCATGCTCTTCGTGATCCCGGCGTTCAAGGATGTGTTTAAGTCGTTCGGCGCCGACCTACCGGCGCCAACGCTGGCGGTGATCGCGATGAGCGAGTTCTTCGTCCAGTACTGGTGGGCGATCTTCGGCTTCCTCGGCGGCGGCGGCTACTTCTTCTTCGAGTCGTGGAAGCGCTCCGAGAAGATGCAGAAGGCGATGGATCGGCTGCTGCTACGGATCCCAATCTTCGGCGACCTGATCTACAAGTCGGTCGTTGCACGCTGGACACGCACGCTGTCGACCATGTTCGCCGCCGGCGTGCCGCTGGTCGAGGCGCTGGATTCTGTGGGCGGTGCGTCGGGCAATGCGGTGTTCGTCGAAGCCACCCAGAAGATTCAGAAAGATGTTTCCACCGGCGCGGCATTGACCACGTCGATGCAGACCACCGGCGTGTTCCCGTCGATGGTGCTGCAAATGACCGCCATCGGCGAGGAGTCGGGCGCGCTCGACCACATGCTCGGTAAGGCGGCCGAGTTCTACGAACAGGAAGTCGACGAGATGGTCAAGGGGCTGTCGAGCCTGATGGAGCCGTTCATCATCGTGATCCTGGGCGTGCTGATCGGCGGCATCGTGATCTCGATGTACCTGCCCATCTTCAAGCTCGGCGCCGTCGTCTGACCCATGGCGGGCTTTCCGCCGGAATGGCTGCTGCATCCGGCCGCCCTGGCGATACTCGGGTTGGCGATCGGCAGTTTCCTGAATGTAGTTGTCCATCGCTTGCCACAGATCCTGTGGCGCGAATGGTGGCGCGACACGGCCGAATTCCAACTCGTTGACCCGTTGGCTTGGCGGCCGGTCTTTGATGGACAGCCGCACCCTCAAGCGGCCTTCGGCGCTGCCGCTCGTGCAATCACGGACAACCTAGCCCGCCTTTCGCCTGTGGGTTTGGCCAGACCACGCTCACGCTGCCCGGGGTGCGGTCATGTCATTCGCTGGTACGAGAACATCCCCTTGCTGGGTTGGATTGCGCTGCGCGGACGGTGTTCAGCGTGCAAGGCGCGGATATCTGCACGTTATCCGATCGTCGAATTGGGCACGGCCGCCTTGTTTGTTGCCTGCGGTGAAAAGTTCGGCGCTAGTGCTAGTACTTTGCTGTGGTGCACCGCTGTGGCGCTGTTGATCGCGATGGCGCTGATCGATTTCGACACTACGCTCCTGCCCGACGCTCTTACGCTGCCGTTGGTCGGCCTGGGGCTATTGAGCGCAACCGCTGGTTGGACGTCGATCGCCCTGAAGGACGCAGTCATCGGTCTCTTGCTCGGCTACTTCAGCCTCTGGCTGGTTGCATTTCTCTACCGTCTCGTCCGTGGCGTCGAAGGCATGGCCGAGGGTGATTTCAAAATGCTCGCTGGCTTGGGCGCACTTCTGGGATGGAAAGTGCTCCCTGCGATTGTTCTCTTCTCCTCGTTTGTCGGCGCAGCGGTGGGTATCTCGCTAGTCGTGTTCCGCAAACACCGACGCGAAGTCCCGATACCGTTCGGCCCCTATTTGGCCGGAGGCGGGTTGGCCGCCATCTTCTTTGGTGACGCCTTGCAGAGGCTATACAGCCTCTAAGTGGAACGATGCGCCACATCGGGCTGACGGGGGGTATCGGCAGCGGCAAGAGCACAGTTGCTGCCGTGTGGAGCTCGCTCGGCGCGCGGTTGGTCGACACCGACGGGATCGCCCGCTCGCTGACCGCGCCGGGCGGCGACGCCATCGCCGCGCTGCGCAGCGCCTTCGGCAGCGACATCATCGATGCGGACGGTGCGCTCGATCGCGACCGCATGCGCGCATTGGCGTTTGCCGACTCCACGGCGCGCCGGCGGCTCGAGGCGATCCTGCACCCGATGATCGGTACTCGGGCGATGCAGCAGGCCGTGTCGGCCGGTGGCGCAACGGTGGTGTTCGATGTGCCGCTGTTGACCGAGTCGTCGCATTGGCGTGCGCGCTGCGAACGGATCGTGGTTGTCGACTGCAGCGAGCAGACACAGATCGAGCGCGTGATGCGTCGCTCGGGGTGGCGTGCCGAACAGGTGCGTGGCGTCATCGCCCAGCAGGCGACCCGAGTCGCGCGCCGCGCCATCGCCGATGCGGTGATCGACAACGATCGTCTTTCGTTGTCGGAGCTGCGGGCGCAGGCCGAGGCGCTGTGGGCGTTGTGGACCACTTAGGCCGGCCAATCGAGCCCCTGTGAAACAATCGCCGCTCGCGACCGGCCCGGACGCCGGCAGGAGCTGCGCATTGATGCTCTACGAATACCCGCTCCAGGAAGGCGTGCGCACGATGTTGCGCCTCGAGCAGTTGTTCGATCGGATCGGCCAGTTGATGGTGCGCGACACCGCGATCGACCACCACTTCGCGCTCGCGACGCTGTTCGAGATCATGGATGTCGCCGCGCGTGCCGATCTGAAATCCGACTTGCTGAAGGAGCTCGATCGGCACAAACAGCAGTTGATCGCGTTGCGCAGCAATCCGCAGGTCGAGCCGGCAGCCCTCGACAGCGTCGTGCACCGACTCGAGCAGGCCTTCGACGCGCTGAACCACCTGCCCGGTAAGGCCGGCCATGCCTTGACCAGCAATGAGTGGCTGATGAGCGTGCGCAGCCGCATCAGCATCCCGGGCGGCACCTGCGAGTTCGACCTGCCGAGCTACCACGCCTGGCAGCACCGCGATGCGTCGGTGCGGCGCGCCGACCTGAACCAGTGGGTGAGCACGATGATGCCGCTGGCCCAGGCACTGCAGGTGATGCTGCAGTTGCTGCGCGACTCTTCGGTGCGACAGATGGTGCACAGCAACGCCGGGCAGTTCCAGCAGGCGCTGCCCGCCGGCCGCAGCTTCCAGCTGTTGCGGCTGCGGCTCGAGCCGAACCTGGTGCCCGAGATCAGCGGCCACCGGCTGATGGTGTCGATCCGGCTGATGCGTGCCGAGCCCGACAACCGCCTGAAGCCGATCACCGAAGACGCGTCGTTCGAACTCGCGCTATGCGCCTGAGCGCGATGTCAGCCGCTCAACCCGCCCCGCGTCAGCTCGAAGTGTCGTGCCCCGTCTGCGCTCGCCGCACGATCTACTCCGAGGCCAATCGCTGGCGGCCGTTCTGCAGCGAACGCTGCCGTACGGTCGACCTGGGTGCGTGGGCCAGCGAGCAGTTCCGCGTCGTTGAGGCATCGGCGCCGGAAGAGTCGCCGGGATTCGCGCCGCCGCCCATCGCCGACCATCGCTGACCGCGGCTCCAGGGGTTGAAGGCGCTGGCCGCAACCCTATAATCTCGGTTGCTAGCACTCCTGTCGATTGAGTGCTAACAGCCAAGCCTTGCTTGGTATTCATGTGAATTGGCGCTCACATTCTGTTCATCACTGAGCAGAATTCGTTCTGAAGCTGAAGGAGATGCAATGAAACTTCGTCCGTTGCACGACCGCGTGGTCGTAAAGCGTCTGGAAAACGAAACCAAGACCGCCTCGGGCATCGTGATCCCCGACAACGCCGCCGAGAAACCCGACCAGGGCGAGGTGCTGGCCGTCGGCCCGGGCAAGCGCAACGACAAGGGCGATTTCGTAGTACCCAACGTCAAGGTGGGCGACCGCGTGCTGTTCGGTAAGTACAGCGGCCAGACCGTGAAGGTCGACGGCGACGAGTTGCTCGTGATGCGCGAGGAAGACCTCTTCGCGGTCATCGAGAAGAAGTGATCGCCATCGGCCATCACTTCTTCTCGAAGGCCAACTTCGCGCCGCGAGGTCAAGGCCCGCGGGGCCGGCCGTAGACAAGAAGCGATCCGTCCGACGCCACACCCATTTCAAGTTTTTCGGAGATACACACATGGCAGCAAAAGACGTCGTATTCGGCGCCGACGCGCGTCAGCGCATGGTCGAGGGCGTGAACATCCTGGCCAACGCGGTCAAGGTCACGCTGGGCCCCAAGGGCCGCAACGTGGTGCTCGAGCGCAGCTTCGGTGCCCCCACCGTCACCAAGGACGGTGTCTCGGTCGCCAAAGAGATCGAGCTGAAGGACAAGCTCCAGAACATGGGCGCCCAGATGGTCAAGGAGGTCGCCTCCAAGACCAGCGACAACGCCGGTGACGGCACCACGACCGCGACGGTGCTGGCGCAGTCGATCGTGCGCGAGGGCATGAAGTACGTGGCCGCGGGCATGAACCCGATGGACCTGAAGCGAGGCATCGACAAGGCCGTCGCCGCGCTGGTCGAGCAACTGAAGAAGGCCAGCAAGGCCACCACCACCAGCAAGGAGATCAGCCAGGTCGGCGCCATCTCCGCCAACGCCGACGACTCGATCGGCAAGATCATCGCCGACGCGATGGACAAGGTCGGCAAGGAAGGCGTCATCACCGTCGAGGACGGCAAATCGCTCGACAACGAGCTCGACATCGTCGAAGGCATGCAGTTCGACCGCGGCTACCTGTCGCCGTACTTCATCAACAACCCCGACAAGCAGGCCTGCCTGCTCGACAGCCCGTACGTGCTGCTGTACGACAAGAAGATCAGCAACATCCGCGACCTGCTGCCCACGCTGGAGCAGGTGGCCAAGGCGGGCAAGCCGCTGCTGATCGTCGCCGAAGAAGTCGAAGGCGAGGCGCTGGCCACGCTGGTGGTCAACACCATCCGCGGCATCCTGAAGGTCTCGGCCGTCAAGGCGCCGGGCTTCGGTGACCGTCGCAAGGCCATGCTCGAAGACATCGCGATCCTGACCGGCGGCAAGGTGATCTCCGACGAGGTTGGCCTCACGCTCGAGAAGGTGCAACTGGCCGACCTGGGCCAGGCCAAGCGTGTCGAGGTGGCCAAGGAGAACACCACCATCATCGACGGCGCCGGCAAAGCCGCCGACATCGAAGCGCGCGTCAAGCAGATCCGCGTGCAGATCGAGGAAGCCACCAGCGACTACGACCGCGAGAAGCTGCAGGAGCGCGTGGCCAAGCTGGCCGGCGGCGTGGCGGTGATCAAGGTCGGCGCCGCGACCGAAGTCGAAATGAAGGAGAAGAAGGCCCGGGTCGAAGACGCGCTGCACGCCACGCGTGCTGCGGTCGAGGAAGGCATCGTCGCCGGTGGCGGCGTGGCGTTCCTGCGCGCACGGCAGGTGATCGGCGGCAAGCTCAAGGGCGACAACGCCGACCAGGAAGCCGGCATCAAGATCGTGCTGCGCGCCATCGAGCAGCCGCTGCGCGAAATCGTCGCCAACGCCGGCGACGAGCCGAGCGTGGTGATCAACAAGGTGCTCGAAGGCAAGGGCAATTTCGGCTACAACGCCCAGACCGGCGGCTATGGCGACATGATCGACATGGGCATCCTGGATCCGACCAAGGTCACGCGCACGGCACTGCAGAACGCGGCGTCGGTGGCCAGCCTGATGCTGACCACCGAGGCGATGGTGGCCGAGGCGCCGAAGGATGAAGCCCCGCCGGCGATGCCGGGCGGCGGCATGGGCGGCATGGGCATGGACATGTAAGCTGCTACGGCAGCCCAGGTCTTTCCGACGCTCCACGGCCCGCAGGCGGCAACGCCTGCGGGCCGTTTCATTGACGGCGCGCCGCACGATAATCGCCGTTCACCCGCGTCGACCCATGTCACACCGCCTCACGCTGGCCGAATTCGTCGAGCAGGAACTCCGGGTGGCCGAACCGTTGTTCCGCTCGCTGGCCGACGCCGTGCTGACCCAGTGGCGCACCGCCGCACCGTCACGCCTGGCCAGCGACATGGACGCGCTGCGGGTGATGCACCAGTACCGCGACGATTTCGTGCGCCATGCCGTGCAGTCGCTGCGCGAGCAGACCCAGCGTCGCGCCGACCCGTTCGCACCGCCGGCCGCCACGCGGCCCGCGCGCCTGGAGCTCTCGCTGGTCGACGACGACGAGATCACCGCCGACATCGAGATCGCGCGCGTGGTCGAGCGGGCCAACAGCGATCTCGAAGTGCCGCTGCGCGAGCTGCGCACCTACACCTCGGCGCTGGTGGGCGACATCAACGCTGCGCGCGAGACGAACCCGCTGCGGCCCGAGGTGTGGGTGCGCGCGCTGATGGCAGCCGCCCGCGGCGTGCCGATCTCCCGCCCGATGCAGATCGCGCTGCTGCGCGGCGCCGCGCAGCCGCTGATCCAGGCTCTCGGCCAGACCTACCACGACAGCCGCGTGCGTCTGCAGGCGCTGGGCGTCGCGCCGGCGACGCATCGCACGATCGTCAACGAAGGCGTGGCCACCGAGCTGACCGAGGCGATGCGCACGCGCAAGTCGCTCGAGCGCGGCCCCGACGCCTACGACCCCTACCTCCACGGTCCGGTGGACCCATCGACCACGACCGACCCCGGCGGGATGATCCTCGACCTGCTGCAGCGCCTGGAGCAGGGCCTGTCGGCGCCAACCCGTCCCGGGGCGTCGACGCAACCACCGTCGCGTGGAGCGGCGCCCGACGCCTTCGCGCCGTCGCTCACCGCCGACAGCCGCCCGCACGCCGGCCCGCGCGAGCAGCACACGGTCGAACACCTGTCACAGCTATACGACGCCATCCTGTCCGATCGCCGGCTGCCGCGCGACAGCCTGCCGTTGTTGTCGCGCCTGTACCCGGCCGTGTTGCGTCAGACGCTGGCCGAGCCCGACCTGCTCGACGACGCGGGCCATCCCGTGTGGCGCTTCATGGACCACCTGGCGTTCCTGATGCAGACGCGTGCGGTCGGCGACGGCAAGGCCAACGTGGCGTTCGCCCAGGGTTTGATCGAGCAGCTGATCGGCCAGCGTGGCGCGGACGCGCGGCCATTCCAGTCGGCGACCGACCGCCTGGCGGTGCACGATCGCCAGCGCTTCGCGCGCGCGGTGGCGGCCGCCAGCACCGACATCGCGTCGCTCGCAGCCAGCCTGCGTCCGACTGCCGATGTACCGCTGCCGCCTGCACTCGACGCCGGCGGGCCCGAGAGCCAGCCTGCGCCGCTGCGCCGCGGTGGCGATCAGGAGCCGGCCCCGCGCTTGGCGGCCAGCAGTTGGCGTGCTGGCCTGTGGCTCACGCTGTTCCTGCGCAGCCAGTGGCGACGCGCGTTGATCCTGTGGCGCGCACCGGGCTCCGGACCGCTGCTGCTGCTCGACGCCGGTGTATCGCGCCACTGGGCGTTGCCGACGGCGGCGATCGAGCGCTTGGCGGCGGCGGGCCTTGCGCGCATGCTCGTGCCACGATCGCTGATGAGCGATGCGATCGGCCGCATCGGGCAGGTCTCGCGCGACCCCGGCCCGACGCTGTTCGGCTAGGGCCCGCGCCACGCGCGCAGCGTGCGACGCTGCGCCACCATCCGTTGCATCATGCCGGGCCGTGGCGGCTCGATGTCCACGCTGTCCACGCATGCAGGGTCCGCACCGCGTCATCGAGGCCCTGGCCCGACAGCGCGGAGAACAGCGTCACGCCGATGTCGGCGTGCTCGGTTGCGATCTCGCCAAGCACCTGCTGTGCCGCATCGAGTGCCCGCTGCCCCTCGCGACGGTTGATCTTGTCGGCCTTGGTCAGCAGCACCAGCAGCCGCACCTCGCCGCTGGCCACACGCGGGCGGATGAACTCGAGCAACCGGCGGTCGAGCGCGGTGAAGCCGTGGCGCGAATCGACCAGCATCACCAGGCCCGCCAACTGCGCGCGCTGCGCGAGGTAGTCGGCCAGCACCGCCTGCCAGCGCTGCTTGGCGGCGCGCTCGACCGCCGCGTAGCCATAGCCCGGTAGGTCAGCCCAGATCGCATCGGGCGCATCGGCAGGACCGAGCCCGAACAGGTTGATGTGCTGTGTGCGCCCAGGCGTCTTCGATGCGAAGGCCAGTTGCTTGCGCTGCGCCAGCGCATTGATCGCCGACGACTTGCCCGCGTTGCTGCGGCCGACGAACGCGATCTCGGGCAGACCGGGGTCGGGCAGTTCGTGCAGCCGGCTGGCGGTGACGATGAAGCGGGCCGACTGGGCCCAGGTCCGCGCGGCCCGGGCGGTTGGATCGGTGGCGGCCCCTGGCGCGGTCATGGGGCATTGTAAAATTCGCAGGTTTTTCTCGACGCCCCTGCCTTTCGCCCGAGGTTGACCGACATGAAGTCGCGCATTGTTCTGCTGTTGGCCGCCTCGTTGGCGATGCCCGCCCTGGCCGCCGACGCGCCGGCGTCGTCCAAGCCCGACCCGGCCAAGGGCCAGGCGCTGTCGACACAGGTGTGCGGTGCCTGCCACACCGCCGACGGCACGCGTGGCGCCGCAGCCAACCCGATCATCGCGGGGCAGCACCCCGAGTACCTGGTCAAGCAGCTCGCCGACTTCAAGTCCGGCAAGCGCGACAACGCGATCATGAAGGGCTTCGCCGGCACGCTGTCGGCAGCCGACATGCGCAACGTGGCCGCCTTCTACGGCAGCAAGCAGGCCAAGCCGGGTACGGCGAAGAACAAGGAGCTCTACCCGCTCGGCCAGAAGATCTACCGCGGCGGCATCGCCGAGAAGAACGTGCCGGCCTGCGCCGGCTGCCACAGCCCCGACGGTGCCGGAATTCCGGCCCAATATCCGCGCCTGGGAGGCCAGCACGCCGACTATGTCGAGGCCCAGCTCGGCAGCTTCCGCTCCGGCCAGCGCGCCAACAGTGCGCCGATGGAAGACATCGCCGCTCGCATGAGCGATCGCGAGATCAAGGCCGTCGCCGACTACATCGCCGGCCTGCGCTGACGCGGGTGGCGGCCACAGCCGCCGGCGGCGATCACCGCGCGCCAGCGCCCCGGCGTCGGCCGTGAATTCCGCCGGGGTGCGGGCGCACGCCAGACCCCCGCGGTCGCGCAATGGCCGCTATATTGGGCCCATGCCTTACGTTCGCCGCGACGTGCTGGGCGAGGTGGCGAGCCTGCATCGGCACGCCGAAGCCGGTACCTCGGAGTTCCTGCCCGACGACCACCCCGACGTGCGCGCCTTTCTCGGCCAGCCCGCGGGTGATTCGAGCGGTTTCGCACGGCTGGACGCCGACTTCGTCCGCGTGCTCGAGGACGTGATCGACACACTGGTGTCGAAGAACCTGATCAACATCACCGACCTGCCGCCCGAGGCGCAGGCCAAGCTGTTCTCGCGCAAGACCTTTCGCGAACGCAGTTCGCAGAACTCGCTGCGCCTGTTCGGCGAGCAGTCGGGCTTCGGCACCGTCATCGACGACACCCAGTTCGACGAGTCGCTGCGCTGAGGGTCTTCGCCGCGGCGCTGCGGCACGAGCCCTGTTTTGGCGTAAGGTGCGGCGGCCCCCGTACGACCCAGGGGCATCGTTCGAAGAGGCGCCAACATGCTGTTGCCCAAGGACCGCGGCTTTGTGCACCCGCACCCATCGGAGATCACCGCACCCGAGTTCTTCTTCTCGCGCCGTGCCTGGCTGGGCAGCATGGCCGCGCTGGCCGCGTTCGGCGCCGACCGCGCTGTGGCGGCCGCCGCGCCTGCGCTGCCGCCGACCGGCGCGCGCAGCACGGTGGCCGGTGCGGTCACGATGGAGAAACTGACCCCGCTCGGCGATGTCACGAGCTACAACAACTACTACGAGTTCGGCACCGACAAGTCGGACCCGGCGCAATACGCGCACACGCTGAAGACGCGGCCGTGGACGGTGGCGATCGAAGGCGAGGTCAAGAAGCCCGGCAGCTTCGGCCTCGACGACCTGCTGAAACTCGCGCCGATGGAAGAACGCGTGTACCGCCTGCGCTGCGTCGAGGGTTGGTCGATGGTGATTCCGTGGATCGGCTACTCGCTGGCCGAACTCGTCCGCCGCGTCGAGCCGACCGGCAACGCGAAGTACGTCGAGTTCATCACGCTGGCCGACCGCGCGCAGATGCCGGGCGTGCGCTCGTCGGTGCTGCAGTGGCCGTATGTCGAGGGTCTGCGCCTCGACGAGGCGATGCACCCGTTGACCCTGCTGACCTTCGGTGTCTACGGCCAGGTGCTGCCGAACCAGAACGGCGCACCGGTGCGCATCGTGGTGCCGTGGAAGTACGGCTTCAAGAGCGCAAAGTCGATCGTCAGGATCCGCTTCGTCGAGAAGCAGCCGGCCACCAGCTGGTCGCTGGCCGCGCCGCAGGAGTACGGCTTCTACTCCAACGTGAACCCGTTGGTCGACCACCCGCGGTGGAGCCAGGCCAGCGAGCGGCGCATCGGCGATGGCGACCTGTTCGCGAAGAAGCGGCCGACGCTGATGTTCAACGGCTACGAGCCGCAGGTGGGTTCGCTGTACGCGGGCATGGACCTGCGCAAGCTGTACTGACGGCCGTGCGACGCCTGCTGCAGCACCCGCTGGCCAAGCCGGCGCTGTTCGCGCTGGCGCTGCTGCCGCTGGCGCTGCTGGTGGCCGGCGTGCTGCAGCGCACGCTCGGCGCCAACCCGGCCGAGGCGCTGATCCGCTCGCTCGGCGACTGGACGCTGCGCTTCCTGTGCCTGACGCTGGCGGTCACGCCGCTGCGCCAGTGGACCGGGCTAACGGCACTGGCCCGCTTTCGCCGCATGCTCGGGCTCTATACCGCGTTCTACGCCGCGTTGCACTTCACCGCCTATGCGCTGTTCGACATGGGCCTCGACTGGGGCGACATCGTGCGCGACGTCGCCAAGCGGCCGTTCATCCTGGTCGGCACCGCAGCGTTCGGGCTGTTGCTGCCGCTGGCAGCCACCTCGTTCAACCGCGCGATTCGCGCCTTGGGCGCGCAGCGCTGGCAGCAGTTGCACCGCGTGGTCTACGCCGTCGCCGGGCTCGCGCTGCTGCACTTCTTCTGGATGCGCGCCGGCAAGAACGATTTCGCCGAGGTGGCGGTGTACGGCGTCATCCTCGGCGTCGTGCTCGGCTGGCGGTTGCTGCGTGCGATCTGGCCGCGCCACTTGATGAAACTCGGCAGCCAAAGCGCCAAGGGCTGAGCCTCGAACGCGATCAGCGGGCCGGCGCACGCGCCAGGCAGAAGGGCGCAGCAGATCTTCGGAAAGCGCCGGAGCATCGCGAGCCGCCCTTCGAGTCCCCTTCATGACGCGACAGCCCCCTCGATCGCGGTGGCCCGACGGCGCACCCCAGGGAACGGGGATCGCCGCACCCCGTGAGCGCCGCCTAGCATGCGGTCTAGACGCTCAGCCTCGAGCGGGCCTGCACACGGGGGACACCATTGATCGCCACGCATGACGCGCAAGCGCTGGAGCCGGCCGAGGCCGCCGATGAACCGCAGGGCCTGCCGTACGGGCCGGCGCGCACTGCGCTCGACCTTGCCGTGCGCCGGCTCGACGAGGCGGAACTGAGCCGCGAGCCGTCGGCGATGTGCGACGCGCTCGCCGACATCGCGCGCTGCTATCGCTCGCTGGGGGCGTTCGCCGCGTCGATGGACTTCATGGAGCAGGCGCTGCGCTGGTCGTATGCGATTGGCGGCGTCGACCAGCGCGTGAACCTATTGTGCGAACTGGCCGAGCTGTCGTGCGAGGCGGCCGAGGTGGCGCGCCAGCGCGACGACGAACGCCAGGCCCGCGTGGCGCGCGAGTTCGCGCGCGACATGGCGTTCGAGGCCACCCGAGTGGCCACGCGCTCCACGGACCCGCACTGGGAGGTCAAGATCCTGCTGCGCGCCAGCGACGTGCTCGACCGCTGCGGCGACCACGACGACGCGATCACGATGCAGACGCGCGCGATGACGCTGATGTCGAGCCATCCCGAGGTGCTCGACGCCTGGGCCGAAGCCCAGGCCGGCGGCAGCGGGATCAGCCGCCGCCTGAACTGACGCCTGAACAGACGCCTGAGCCGGCGGTTGCGCGCCGCGCGCGCGCCAGCACCGGCTGCAGCGCGCGCCCGGTGTGCGTGCCGCGTGCCACCAGGTCTTCGGGCGTGCCGGTGGCCACCACGCGGCCGCCGCCGGCGCCGCCCTCGGGCCCGAGATCGATCACCCAGTCGGCCTCGGCGATCACGTCGAGGTCGTGCTCGATCACCAGCACGCTGTGGCCGCCGTCGACCAGGCGGTGCAGCACGCGGATCAGCCGCTCGACATCGGCCATGTGCAACCCAACCGTCGGCTCGTCGAGCACGTAGAGCGTGTGGGGCGGCTGTTGCCCTCGTCGCGTCACGTCGTCGCGCACTTTGCTCAGCTCGGTCACCAGCTTGATGCGCTGTGCCTCGCCGCCGCTCAGCGTCGGCGACGGTTGACCGAGCGTGAGGTAGCCCAGCCCCACGTCGTGCAGCAGCCGCAGCGGGTGCGCGATGGCCGGCATCGACGCGAAGAACGTCACCGCCTCGTCGACTTCCATGCGCAGCACCTCGCCGATGCTGCGGCCGCGCCAGGTGACGGCCAGCGTCTCGGGATTGAAGCGCGCGCCGCGGCATTGATCGCACGGCACCTTCACGTCGGGCAGGAAGCTCATCTCGATGGTGCGCAGGCCCTGGCCTTCGCAGCCGGGGCAGCGGCCATCACCGGTGTTGAACGAGAAGCGCGCCGCCGCGTAGCCGCGCGCCTTGGCCTCCAGCGTCTCGGTGAACAGGCGGCGAATCGTGTCCCAGAAGCCGATGTAGGTGGCCGGGCACGAGCGCGGCGTCTTGCCGATCGGAGTCTGGTCGACCTCGAGCACGCGATCGACCGCGGGCCAGCCCTCGAGCTCGCGGCAGCCCACCAGCGGCGGCAGCTTGCCGCGCACGCCGACCATGCTCTGCAGGTTGGCCAGCAGCACGTCGCGCGCCAGCGTGCTCTTGCCCGAGCCCGAGACGCCGGTCACCGCGACCAGCCGCTGCAGCGGCAGGTTGACGTCGATGTCGCGCAGGTTGTGCAGGTGCGCGCCGCGCAGGCGCAGCGCCGGCTTGGCGCCGTGCACGTCGCGCCGCGCCTGCAGCGGGTGCACCAGCGGCTGCGCGAGAAAGCGGCCGGTCACCGAATCGGGGTTCGACGCCACCGCCTGCACCGTGCCCTCGACCACCAGCCGGCCGCCGCGCTGGCCGGCGCCGGGCCCGATGTCGATCACGTGCTCGGCACGCCGGATCGTGTCTTCGTCGTGCTCGACCACGACCAGCGTATTGCCCTTGTCGCCCAGCCGCGCCAGCGCATCGAGCAGGATGCGGTTGTCGCGCGGATGCAGGCCGATCGTCGGCTCGTCGAGCACATAGCACACGCCCTGCAGGTTGCTGCCGAGCTGCGCCGCCAGGCGGATGCGCTGCGCCTCGCCGCCCGACAGCGTCGGCGCGGCGCGGTCGAGCGTCAGATAGCCGAGCCCCACCTCCTCGAGGAACTGCAGGCGGCTGCGGATCTCGGCGACCACGTCGCGCGCGATGTCGGCGTCGCGGCCGGCGAGCGCGAGCGCCTCGATCCAGCGGCGCACGTCGGCGACCGAATCGCGCGCCACGTCGACGATCGCGCGGCCGCCGAAGGTGATCGCGCGCGACACCGGGTTCAGGCGCGTGCCGCCGCAATCGGCGCAGGCGTGCTCGCCGACGCCTTCGACCTCGGGCTCCTCCGACGGAAACGACTGCTCGCGCCCGCGGTCGTCGTCGCTGCGCACCGAATCGTCGTAGGCCTTGCGCTGCTCGCGCGTCAGCGCCAGCCCGGTGCCGACGCAGGTGGTGCACCAGCCGTGCTTGCTGTTGTACGAGAACATGCGCGGGTCGGGCTCCGGGTAGCTGGTGCCGCACACCGGGCAGGCGCGCTTGGTGGAGAACACCTGCACGCGGCCGATGCCGGCGCCGGCGGCGGCGCCCGACGGGCCTGCATCCATCGCCGCGGCCAGGCCGTCGAGCGGCGCCAGCAGGTGCATCACGCCCTTGCCGGCCTCGAGTGCGCGCGCCAGCAGCGTGCGCAGCTCGTCTTCGCGCGCCGGCTCGATCACCAGGTCGCCCACCGGTAGTTCGAGCGTGTGCTCCTTGAAGCGGTCGAGCCGCGGCCACGGCTCGACCGGCACGAACGCGCCGTCGACGCGCAGGTGCGTGTGGCCGCGCGCCTTGGCCCACTTGGCCAGATCGGTGTAGACGCCCTTGCGCGCCACCACCAGCGGCGCCAGCAGGCCCACGTGCACGCCGCGCTGGTCGCGCAGCAGCTGCGCGGCAATGCTCTCGACGCTCTGCGGCCGCACCTCGGCGCCGTCGTGCACGCAGCGCTGCAGGCCCAGCTTGACCCACAGCAGGCGCAGGAAGTGCCACACCTCGGTGGTGGTGGCCACCGTGCTCTTGCGTCCGCCGCGCGACAGCCGCTGCTCGATCGCCACCGTGGGCGGGATGCCGAACACCGCATCCACCTCGGGCCGGCCGGCGGGCTGCACGATGCTGCGTGCGTAGGCGTTCAGCGACTCCAGGTAACGCCGCTGCCCCTCGTTGAACAGGATGTCGAACGCCAGCGTGCTCTTGCCCGAGCCCGACACGCCGGTGACGACGTTGAACTTGCCGCGCGGCACGTTCACCGTCATCGCCTTCAGGTTGTGCTCGCGCGCGTTGACGATGCGGATCGCGTCGTCTTCCGGGCCCCGGGCTGCGCGCGCGGCGCGCAGCAGCGCCTGCAGCGGCACGCCCTCGCGCGCCAGCGTCGGCAGCGGCACGCCCTCGCGCGCCGCGTGCTCGCCGAGGTTGAGCGCCTGCTCGTACTCGCGCAGCGCGCGGCCGGTGTGCGAGTGGCCGTGCGCCTTCAGGTCTTCCGGCGTGCCGGCGGCCACCAGCTCGCCGCCGCCGTCGCCGCCCTCGGGGCCGAGGTCGATCACCCAGTCGGCGTTGCGGATCACGTCGAGGTTGTGCTCGATCACGATCAGCGAGTGGCCGCCTTCGAGCAGCTTGCGCAGCGCGCGCATCAGCTTGGCGATGTCGTCGAAGTGCAGCCCGGTGGTCGGCTCGTCGAACAGGAACAGCGTGCCCTTGCGCGCCGCCGGCTGCTGCGGCGCGCCCACCGCCTGCGCCAGGAAGCCCGCCAGCTTCAGCCGCTGCGCCTCGCCGCCCGACAGCGTCGGCACCGGCTGGCCGAGACGCACGTAGTCGAGGCCGACGTCGACGATCGGCTGCAGCCGCGCGAGCACCTCGCGGTCGTCGCGGAACAGCACACACGCCTCGGCCACCGTGAGGTCGAGCACATCGGCCACCGACAGCTGGCGCGCGCCGCGCACCAGGTGCACGTCGAGGATCTCGGCGCGGTAGCGGCGGCCGTCGCAGTCGGGGCAGCGCAGGTAGACGTCGGACAGGAACTGCATCTCCACATGCTCGAAGCCCGAGCCGCCGCAGGTCGGGCAGCGCCCGTCGCCCGAGTTGAAGCTGAACTTGGCGGCGGTGTAGCTGCGCTCGCGCGCCAGCGGCGCGATGGCGAACAGCTCGCGGATGGCGTCCCAGGCGCCCACGTAGCTCACGGGGTTGGAGCGCGCCGTCTTGCCGATGGGGGTCTGGTCCACGAACACCACGTCGCCCAGGTGGTCGGCGCCCAGCAGGCGCTCGTGCGCGCCGGGCGATTCCGTGGCCTTGCCGAAGTGGCGCATGAGCGCGGGCGCCAGCACGTCCTGGATCAGCGTGGACTTGCCCGAGCCCGAAACGCCAGTGACGGTCACCAGGCGCTGCAGCGGGAACTCCACGCTCACGTCCCGCAGGTTGTGCTCGCGCGCGCCTTCGAGGATCAGGCGCGGCGTGGCATCCGTCACCAGGCGCTTGAGCCCGGTGCCGACATGCTTGTGCCCGCCCAGGTACTGGCCGGTGAGCGTGGGTGCGTGGCGCAGCGCGGCCACCGTGCCATCGAACACGATCTGCCCGCCGCGCTCGCCGGGGGCGGGACCCATGTCGATGATGCGGTCGGCCGCGAACATCACGGCGGGGTCGTGTTCCACCACCACCAGGGTGTTGCCCGCGTCGCGCAGGCGCAGCATGGCCTCGGTGATGCGGTGCATGTCGCGCGGGTGCAGGCCGATACTGGGCTCGTCGAGCACGAACAGGGTGTTGACCAGGCTGGTGCCCAGCGCCGTGGTGAGGTTGATGCGCTGCACCTCGCCGCCGGACAGCGTGCGGCTTTGCCGGTCCAGCGTGAGGTAGCCTATGCCCACGTCGCACAGGTACTT
>JABTUY010000013.1 GCA_015075165.1 Ideonella sp.
CACATTGAACGAACAACCGACCACACCGAACGTCTGCCCCGAGATGATGGCGCCCATGTCCGGCGCCGCGCCCGTGAACCCATCGGTGATGCCAGGCCACGCGATGCCGGCATTGCGCGCATTCGAGCCGCTGGCCAGCGTCACGTCGAGGTGACCGACGTAACGTGTCTGGTAGTCCGCTCCGAGAGTGATAGCTGTGCCAAACGGGTTGGCCGCGGTCACCACGTCGTGTGCCTGAAAGGCACCGTACTGGCCGAACTGGAAAGTACGTCCGCTCGGGTAGTAGGCGTTGTAGTCGAAGAACGAGTTGGGGAAGCTGCCCCCGATCAGCGCCAACCCACCGCTGCCGGCGTAGTTGATGAGGTTGTTAGCCCACGTCAGCCGGATGTTCGACCCCGCCGCGCACTGCAGCGAGTAGTTGCCGCTCGCCACGCCGCTGGGCTTCTTGTTGGTGTTGACGATCGTGTTGTTGACGCAGATGAAGTTCGTGAAGCCTGCGTTGATCTTGAACGGGTGGCGCATCTGGTTGATGCACACGTTGCGGAAGAACCCGATCGGCCCGCCCAGCGTGTCCACCGAGGCCAGCGTGACCGTGTTCTCGAAGATGTTGTTGTAGACCGCATTGTTGCGGTCCGAGTCGTCGAACTCGAAGCCGTCGTCGAACCCCGACTTGATCCAGTTGTGGTGGAAGTAGCACGACCGCGCGCGCGTGGTGTCGCCGCTCCCCGTGGTCAGCTTGACCGTATCGCCCATCGCGTCGAACGTGCAGTTCCACACACTGTTGCCGAGACCAGGCATCTCGATGCCGGTGTCGTTCCAGTGCGTGCCGGTGTCGTCTTCCGAGATCGTCGCCGGCCATGTGTTGTTGCCCAGGATCTCGCAGTCGTAGGCGATGAAGCCGTTGACATCTGTGCCCCACGCCTTGATGCCCTGGTCCACACCGATGATCGACAGGTGCCGGAACGTCGGGTTGACGCCGGTGGCGTTGGTGATGTCGATGCCGTGCGATGCCGCGCCACCACCGCCGTTGGTCTGCGAGCCGCGGATCGTCAGGTTCTCCACGACGACGTTCTGGCACGACGACATCGTGAGCACGGTGTTTGCCGTGCCGCTCAGGATCGTGGTCTCGCGATCGGCGCCGCGGATGGTGATGGGGTTGGCGACCGTGCCGACCTTGTTGCTGATGGTGAAGTTGCCGGAGTACGTGCCCGCCGGGATGGTGATGACATCGCCCGCCACCGCGCCGCTGAGCTTGCTCTGCAAGTCGCTTGCGCTGCCGGCCGTCACCGTCTTGGCCGTGCCGCTGCCGGTCGGTGATGCGTTCTCGGCCGGGATCGTGCGTGTGGCGGTTGTCGCCGGCGTGCCGGTACTCAGAACACCGCTTTGCGTCACGTCGACCCGCACGTCGTAGGTGACACCCGCGGTCAGGTCGACGATCCATCCTGCGAAGCCGTTGAACAGGCTGTTCTCGGTGGTGCGAACTCGGTAGATGTTCACCGGGCCAAGCCAGGTGCTCGACCCGTTGACGCGGTAGTACGCCACCGCGCTGGCGTCCGCGCTCAGTGTGCCGGTAGCGGTGGCGCGGATGCTGATCTGGTGCGGCGTCGCCTCGTCGAAGGCGAGGGTGACTGGGCTCGTCTGGGCCGAGAGCGCGATGGGCCGACCGGCGCGCGTGAGGTTTGGGCTGATGGTGAAATCGACCGAGTAGGTGCCGTCGCTCGGCGCCGTGACGGTGAACTGCCCGGTGGAGTCGCCGCCGTTGATGTTGAATGACCCGGGGGCCACCGTCGTACCAGGGCAGCTCGGCGTGACGACGTAGGTCTGCGTCGCCGCCACGTTGAGCGTGACGGTGTAGGTGACGGCGACGCCGGTCTGCGCGCTGCTCGGGCCACTGAGCGTGGCCGTGGTGAGAGGGTCGACAGACTGCAGATCGCCGGACGTGGCGAGCGTGGAGACGATCGCCGTCGGGCGCAGGGGCGCCCGGAGGGCCCACTCTGGCATCAGCTGAGCTGCAGCGACAGTTGCAGGCCGCCGGTGCAGGTGACGCTGGTGGCCGTGCCGGGCACGACGTTGTCGCTGACCTGCAGGTCACCCGAGCCGACCCCGACGGTCCCCGCGATGCGGCTGGAGCCGCCGGAGGTGCGCAGGTCGAACTTGCCGATGGTGCCGGCGGTCACCGTGTTGTCGGCGGTGATGGTGTTGGACACGGCCACCGAGGGGCTGGCCGTGCTCGCGGCGGCAAACGCGGTGGCCGCGAAAGTGAGGTTTGCGAGTTCGACGTCGGCCGCGGTGAGCAGGCGGAACTGTCCGGCGTTGAGCAGGGCGCAGATGCCGTCGAGCGCCGCCTTGCGGCATTCATTCGCGATCGTGAGTGCCATCGGTGGGCTCCGGTGTGGTGATCTGTTGCAACAACGCCTGCCGGTCGGCCTCGCTGATCGGCAATGCCTCGAGCGGCACGCTGCCGCTCAGCTCGAGGGTCTTGACGACGGCGCCGGTGGCATCGCGGCACTCGAACGTGCCGCGGATGCCGAGGCGCGCACCCAGCGGGTTGACGGCGTAGCTCATGACGATGGATTCCTGAACGGAAGCACAAGAGCCCGCGGCATGCGCGAGCACGCCGCGGGCGAACAGGGCTATCGCTTCAAGCCCTAGGAGGAGACCCTGTGCGTCAGTTCTTGACCTCGAGCACCGAGGAATTGTCGAAAGCCGAGGCCGGGCCATACATCGGCTCGAGGCCGAGCACGATGATCGAGCAGGTGCCACCGGTGGTGTTGCCCGTGGTGATCTTGCCGCGGATGTATTCCTTGCCCGAGGCGATCATCTCGTCGACGTTGATGCCCATGACGAGCTGCTTGCTATCGTTGGCGCTCGCGCTGCCAGCGAGTTGCGTGTGCGCCTTGAGCGATACGTTGTTGGTACCGCCGCTATCGCACGTCTCGACGATGGCATCGATCGTCTCGTTGGCCATGTCGCCCAGCACGAAGACGACCAGGGCTTTGCGATAGCGATTCATACGCACGGCGGTGCCGGCCAGCGGGGTGCTGCTGGCCGTGCCGGTGTTGACTTGCAGGACGGCGACTTGCTCGGCCGCCGAGCCGGGGAATCCAGACATGGTGTGACTCCTTTGAAGTGTTGACGCCGGACGCTTAGCGGGCCTCGAGCGTGACGAAGTGGGACAGCGTGTTGCTGCCGTTCTTGCGCGACACGGCCGCCTGCAGCCACGGCTGACCGCCCACGCGCAGCGTCCACTTGAACGCCGTGGTGTCCTGGTCGAACCACAGGTGCATCGACACGCTGTTCTTGATGCCACCCTGTTTGAACGGCGCGAAGTAGCCGCCCAGGAAGGCGAACACGATGTCGCCCAGGTCGCCGATCGCGGCGCAGGCCTCGGTGGTGATCACCGGGCGGCCGAGGATCGTGCCGAACGGCGAACCAGACAAGCCGCCCGGCGGCACGTAGACGAGGCTGCCGCCCGTCTTGGTGCCCGAGTCGGCCGGGCCGACCTGGAAGCCGAGTTCCATCATCTGCGGCTCGACGTCCTGGTTCACCAGCCAAACCGCCTTGGAGCGCACGGCGCCTGGCATGCGCGCCCACATCTTGGCGATGTTCTTGGCGTGAATCGTGTCGGCGACCTGCGAGCTTTCCTTCGACACGGTGACCAGGCACGGCGCGTTCATGAACCCCAGCGGCTGGCCCACGCCGGTGCCATTGATGATGGCGTCGGTGAGCTTGAATTGCATCTGCTCGCCGGCTTTCTTGGTGATGAGCGCTGCGGCCAATGGCGCGTCTTCCATCAGCTCCTCGGTCATCGGCACCAGCGCGTGCAGCTTGTGCAGCCGCGTGGTGTGCTCCTTGAGCGCGAGCTTGCTTTGTGTCATGGTGCCAGCCTCGGCTCCCCAATAGGCGCGCACGCCGCTGGTGCCCCAGGCGGTGGTTTCGTCGGTCGGGACGGTCACCACGTTGCTGTCTGTGGGGTTGTTGTCGCAGCGCGCGAACAGCGACTCCTCGCCCATCACCAGCACCTGGATGTCGCGTCGGAACTCCGGCGGCACCGCGAATCCGCCGTCGGCGCCGACACCCTCGCTGCCGTAGGTGGACAGGGCGTTCTGCAGGCGCTGGTCGAGGCCGGAACCCTGCGCGGCCCGGCGCACTGCGTGCGAGAACTCCGACACGTCGCGGAAGCCGCCGTTGTCGCGCGAGTAGCCGCCGCGCGGCTGCGGCAGCTGCGTGGTCTGCAGGTGGGTGCCGCGGGCTTGCGGGCGCTGCGTGGGGTCGGCATCGGGGTCAGGGCGCGGGTCGCCGCTGTTGCTGGGCACTTGGCGCGGCTGCGGCTCGACCAGGCGCGCGCGCTGCGCGGCCACGGTGCGTAGGGTGTCGATCTCGCCCTGCAGGCGCTCGACCTCGCCGCTGTTGAACGCGATGGCCTTGCTGTCCTCGGCCGACAGCGGGCGGCTCTCGGCCTTGGCGCGCGCGATGATGGCCTCGGAGTCGGCGACGAGTTCCTCTTGCCGCGCGATGTGCACCGCGATGGTGGGGTCTTCGCCGTCGGCGCGGACGCCGAATGCAGCGGCAAAGGCCGCGAGAGCCGCTTGCCGCAGAGCCCATTGCTCTTTGACGCTGAAAGACATGGTGTATCTCCAGAAGTGAAAAGCCGCCGGGCTGGGCCGGCGGCTCGGTGGTGCGCCTCGCGGCGCGCTTGATGCGGCAGCTAGGCGGCGCCGCGAGTCGGGGGAACGGTGCGTGCGGCGCGGCGCGCGCGCAGGGTGGCGGCCTGCGCCTCGACCTGCGCGATGAGCTGCTGCTCGGCGCCGCTGGGTTGGTGCGCAGACGTCTGCGCCGCACCGGGCTGGCCGGCCAGCGCGGTGGGCAGGTGGCGGAACTTGGCGTGCTGCGAGGGCGCCGCGTGCGCGGCCACGCGCAGGTTCTCGGCCATGCTGGTGGCCATGCCGGCGTCGATGGCGTCGGCGGCGTTGAACCACTTTTCGTCGGCCATCCAGGCGCGGATGTCCTCGATCGGCTTGCTGGTGCGCGCCTGGTAAACGCCGGCGACCTGCTGCGTCACGCTGTCGAGCAGATCGGCCTGACGGCGCATCTCGGCGGCGTTGCCGATGGCCAGGCCCCAGGCATCGTGGATCATGAGCCAGCCGGCCTCGGCGATGCGGATCTCGCTGCCGGCCATGGCAATGACGCTGGCGATCGAGGCGGCCACGCCGTCGATGTGGGTGGTGACGGTGGCCTTGTGGCGCACGAGCTGCTGGTAGATGGCCAGGCCCTCGAACACGTCGCCGCCGTAGCTGTTGATGCGTACATCGATGTGCTTGACGCTGCCGAGCGCCTTGAGGTCGTCGGCGAATTGCTTGGCGGTGACGCCGCCGAACCAGCCGGCGCCCACGTCTTCGTAGATGAGGACTTCGGCGCTCTGGTCGGCCTTGGCCTTGATGGCGTAGCCGTGGCCCATCACTCGCCCCCGAGGCCGCGGTTTTCGAGGCAGACCGTGCCATCGCCGCGCGACACGATGACGAATGTCTGGCCGATCGGGCCGATGGCCAGCGTCTCGAACAGCGCCGCCGCGTAGCGGATACCGTGGATGGTGATGATGCCGGCTTGGTCGTCCACATTGACGCAATCGCTCAAGCGCTTGGCCGGCTCGGGCGGCACTGGAGCGTCGGGCGGCGATGCCGGCGGCTCTGCCGGTGGCGTGGGGATCGGTTCGTCCATGAGGAAGGCTTCCTTTCGTCAGTGCACGAGCGCGAGCTGGCGGCGCGCGCGGGCGACCACGTCGTCCTGCGTGGCACCCGCATCGTCTTGCGGTGGATCTGCGGCTGGCGCGCCGGGAGGCGGCGTTTGCCCGACGGCCTCGAGCGTGGTCATGTTGCCCTCGACGATGTACTTGTCGCCGTCGTCGCCGATGGTGTTCATGTCTTCGAGCTGACGCCACTCGTTGGCGTTGATGACGCCGTTGCGGCGCATGAGCTGCAGGCCCTCTTGCCGGCTCTTGAAGTCGCCGCGCTGCAGGCCCTTGAGGTCGAGCTTGGTGTAGAAGGCCTGGCGGTTCTGGCCGAAGAGCTTGAAATCTGCCTCCTGCTCCCAGCGAATGGCCCAGGGGGTGATGCTGTCGACCACCACCTCTATGCTCTGGTGCTCGATGTTGCTGAAGGTGCCGCGCAGCAGGTGCATCACCTTGTGCGGCGGCACGCCGAACCAGCGGCAGATCTCCTCGACCTGGTGCTGGCGCGTCTCGATGAACTGCGCGTCGTCGGGCGCCTGCGTGGTGGCCACGAACTTCATGTCGGCATCGAGCATGACGATGCCGTGCGCGTTGTCGGCGCCGCCATGCTTGGCCTTGATCTCCTTGTCGAGTTGGCGCTTGGCCTCCTTGGTCATGCCCGATGGCGTCTGGATGAAGCCGTCGGCATGCGCGCCGTTGCCGAAGTAGGTGGCGCCGAACACGCTGGTGGCACGCGCCCAGCCGATGCTCTCGGCCGCGTAGCTCATGACGTCGAGGCCGACGGCGCCCTCGCCGTAGCCGCGCAGGTGCAGCACGTCCTTGGCCTTGAGGTAGACGCGTCCGCCGCCGCCGCCGTCGGGCTCGATGCCGTAGAGCAGCTCGCCGGTGTCGGCATCGCGCTCGAAGCAGTAGCGCGATGGGTGGATGGGCCACAGCGCGATGGGCACCTGGCGCGCATCGCGCTGGATCTCGGCAATGCCGTTGCCGCGGCGCACGGCCCAGCCCGTGAGCGTCTCGCGGAATGTGAAGGCGCCCATCTCGGGGTTGGGGCGCACCGCCAGCAGGTACTGCAGCGGGTGCATGGGCACGCGCTCGGGGCCACTGGGGCCGTCGCGCATGACGCGCCATGGCAGTTGCGCCACGGTGCGCGAGAGATAGGCCACGCAGGCCCAGACGGTGGCATCCTTGAGCGCGTTGTCGGGCGTGACGACCTGGCCGCTCTTGGTCCTGAGCGACTGCATCACGAGTTGCGTGAGCGGGTGGTCGGGCTCGCTGGTTTGCCGGCCCGGCATCAACGCGTTGCGCAGACGTCTGCGCATCTGCGACCACCAGCTCATGCCTCGATCTCCTCGGTTTCATCGGCGAGCACCGCGACGCCGGCCGCGGTGAGGCACACGGCGCCACGCTCGTCGACCGTGACCAGGCCGGCGGCGGCCAGATGCTCCCACAGGCGCGTGCCGATGGGCGCGAAGTCGTCTTCGAACTCGGCCACGCCGGCTTGGCCGGCGGTGTTGACGATGTACTGCAGCGCCTGGTGGTCGAAACGGTTGGCTTCGAAGGGCGTGGCCGCTGCCGAGACTGCTGCGGGGATTGCCAGCGCTCGCGGGGCGGGTTGCGCAGCGGCGTCGCGCGCCAGTTGCTCGTAGATGCTGATCGTCTGACGGCCCGGATTCATAGCCATCAGATCCACCGCGTCGAGCAGGGCCATGAGCGGATCGATCTTTCCTTCACCGCTGGCCTCCTTGGTGATGAGCACCGCGTTTCCACGTGGAACCACACGCGCATTGCCGACGCAGTAGTTCATGAGCCGCGAGCCGGAATGCCTCAGCGAACCGTCCACCAAGCGTCGTTCGGCGACCGTGATGGCGCCCACGAGCCTCCAGCCCTGAGATACGCCGTGGATCAGGTCTTCCGGTAGGCCGGCGTCGATGAGAGCCTGGTACACGACTTTGTAGCCCTTCTCTGGGTCGATGCCGATGCCACCCAACAGTCCGCGTTCGTAGACGCGCTTGATGACGGCCACCGCTGCGGCGACATCTCCGGGCAGCGCGTCGACGATCTCTAGGTCGCCGTCGCGCTCGAAGTCGCGCAGGGTGCTGGCCTCGGCCTTGCGCCGATCGAGCGCGATGCTGGCGCAGTAGGCATGGCACCACGCAAGCCAGTCCTGCGTGGCCGCATCACGGCCCAGGACTGCAAGCCCGAAAAGATCGTCCAGGCCGCCGCCGTCGATGCCGATGGTGACGACCTCCGAACGAGACAGAATCGCTTCAAGCGTCAGCGCAGGATCGCCCTGCTTCTCCCAGAAGTCGGCGCCGGCCCAGCGATTGGATTGCAGCGCGAGGCCGATCTCGACGTTGAGGTGCTTGGCCACGAATGCCTGGAAGGCTTGGGCGCTTTCGGCCTTTGTCTCCTCGTATTTCGAGCGCAGCCAATCGATGCCGACCGATGCGCCGAGGTTCGGGTTGACGATCCAAGCATTCTCGATCTCGAGGCATGCCTTGGATTCGACCATCGCCTTCGGCCATTCGTATAGCACCGGCAGGAATGCGGGGTCCACGATCTCGCCGCTGCGCACATTGCGCGCATAGAGGTTCTTCGCGCGATACACCCCGGCCGGCGGCTCGTCGGACTCGGTGGTGATGTAGATGACAGCGCCCTCTTCGCGACTCGCCATGCCGCCCGTGGCCTCCAGCAGCATGGCCTCGGCGTTGTGCTTCTTGCCGAACTGCCACAGCTCCTCGACGAGCGTGACGATGAACTTCTTGCCTGAGACCGTATCGCTGTCGGCGGCCACGACTTGCAGCGTCGCCTTCGTCGTGCGGTGCGTGATCGTGCGGATGTGGTCCTGAATGTGCAGCAGGTCCGACAGCTCTTCGTCCTTGCGGATCGCGTGCTTCAGCGGCCCGAACGCGTTGTTGGCGACCTCTGTGGTCGGCGCGATGATCCCGAACTCGCCGGATTCGCGCCAATTGCGGATCAGCAGCGTGCCCATCAGGAAGGCGGTGATGCCGCTCTTCCAGTTCTTCTTAGGCACCTTGAGGTAGAAGCTGCGGATCAGCCGCTTGCCAGTCTCGGGATCGTAGGAACCGAAGAATGCCGCCGCGAAGTCGAGGATCCATCGGCGCGCGATCTCGCCGACAGTGGGCGCACCAGGCACATCGACAACGCGCAGTGCCTTGAAGACCTCGAGCGCGGCCGCTGCCTCTTCCGGGAAGAGCGGGCCGCACGGAATGAGCGAGCGCCCGGCAACGATCCGCTCCTCCCAGTCCGGGAGCGCGGTGGTCCATTCCATCCTGTCAAGCGACGCGCTTGAGCGCCGGCGGTGCCGAGGGCTTGAACTTGCCTGCGGCGGCTTCCTGCGCTGCTTCCTTGGCGGCGTCGCGCTTGCCGCCGTCGCCGGTCTTGGTGTGGGTGTACTGCACGGCTGCCACTGCGGCGCGCACCTGGATCGGCGTGGCCTCGATCAATCCGAGCGCAACCTTCTGCAGGAATTCCAGCATGTCCATGCCTGGATTCACAGCAGTTTCAGGCTTTGGCTTCGGCTTGCGGCCAGCGCCGGCGCGCGCTCCACCATGTCCGTTGGCCATAGGGGTTGAATCCGAGTTGATTGGGGACTTGATTCCGCGCGTGCGAGCCGAGTCGGTTTCCAGCCTTCAGGGTTCCAGAGAAGTTGGCCCCCCTACCCCTGTTGATTCGGACCAGAACTCACCGCGAAGCAGGTTCTTGATGTACGAAGGGTGTATGCCGTACTCGGCAGCTACTGCCTTGCGGGCTTCGCCAGCTATGACCCTCGTCACGATGTTCTTCGCGCTGCTTGGCGTTAGCTTGCGCCGATGGGCCAGCATGCCGTGGCCGAGAGTACCGTGCCGTATGGCGTCGTGTACGTTCTCGCGCCTCGTACCCCAGGCCAGGTTGGCCTGCGAGCAGTTGGCTTTATTGCCATCAAGATGCCTGCACTCCAGCGCATCACCCGGCACGCCGTGATAGGCGAGCGCCACCAATCGGTGCACTGATTGTCTACCTCGACCTTTATCGGTTCCGACCGTGACGCATAGGTAGCCATGCGAATCGGTACGTTGTTTGAGCGTCCGTGCGGCGCCAGATCGGCAACTGATGATCTCGCCAAGATGGGTGGCATAGAGGGACTGGAACCCAGGTATTTCACGCATCGGATATATCACGTCTGTTCGTGGCCTCGTGCTTGGTCTTGGCCGCGTGACAGTCAGCGCACAACAGCCATCGGTTGTCGTCGCTCTCGGAGCCTCCGAGATGCAGCGGCACGCGATGATCGACCTCATTGCCTAGGCGCACGCGGCCATCGGCCTTGCACTGCTGGCAAAGGCCCTGGTCACGCGTCTTGATACGCTCGATGATGGCCATCAGCGCCGAGCCGCGAATGCGGCGCTCACTGCTGGGTTTAGCCTTGAGCAGATTGCTTGCTGGCTGCAGCCTGGACTTGATGTACCGCAGGCGGCTCATGCTGTCATCCCTGGGGACGCCTCGGGCTGCCTGAAGGCACCCGGTTGCAGCTCGCGATTCGCGCGATGTGGGCGCGAGTATAGCAAACCGACGAGATTGTCAAACATGGCCAAGCCGCAGAGGTGGCGCTCTCTAGACAGCCGTGGCGGAATGCGCAGCCGGTTGAGTTGGACATTCGCAGGTACCCTGCGCGGCACGTAGAGCACGGTCAGCACCACGCGCTCACGCTCCGGCACCCTCGCTAGCGCGCGTTGGCACGCCATGGCCAGGTCGATATGCATCAGGATCACCCGCGGCTCACGGTCGTGCTCATTCCAGGGCGGACGATACGCGCGTTCGGCGCTGCCGCAGCGGTGCAGCCTGGCGCGATCCTTCGCCCAGCGGCCGTAGCGGTGCAGCAGATCATCGGCCTCGAGCAAACGAGGTGGGATCTCGGCGTAGATGTCGCGGCGTGCGCTCATCGTTGCTGCATCGATGGCATCGCATCGCTTGCGTAGGCCGCCTTCACCTGCTCATGGCTGACGCCAAGCAGCCGCAGCAGCTCGCGGTACTCCCACGACTGCGAGCCGGCCCTGCGCGCCGCGAAGAAGTGCTGCGACCTGGCCGCGGAGCGCGCCGCGCAGCCTGCGCATCCGGCGCGAAAGCCGTGATGCAGCTGCGCCGCCGCGAGCATGCAGTCCTCGCATTCCAACTGCGCGACGGTTCCACGTGGAGCGTTCATCGGATCAGCCTCCGAAGATGTCCTCGGCCACGCGCGCGACCGTTCGCGGTGCCAACAGCAACGCCGCCTGTTCGTCAGGCAGCGCCTCGATGCGCACCACCACGCACCCGCCAGCCGCCCAGGACCGCACGATGCGCAGGTCGTCGATCTGGCTGTCGTCTGTCCACACACCGGCGTGTGTGAGCCCATCGAACAGCGCCTTGGGCATGTTGTCGAGGTCGCGCCGGCGCCGATCCGGCATGCGCACCTCCAGCTCGACGCGCAGCCGCGCGTCTCCGAGCGTCGCCACCCGCTGCTGCTGCACGGCCTTGGCCACCGCGCGCCGGTAGTCGCGGCCCTCCTTGCTGAGCATCGTGCGGCCGGCCAGCGGACCGCTGTTCGGCGTGCGCCACATCGCGTTCACCGAGGGCGGCCAGGGAAGGGAGAACTCGATCACGGCCACAGCCCCCAGCCCAGCGCGATCGCGGCCAGCGTCGAGATGCCGCCGAGGATCGCGCCGACCAGCGCCGCGGCGATGGCGAAGCCGTGCGGCAGCGGCTTGGCCTCGCGCGCGGGGCAGGCGCGGCCCTGGTCGCAGTTTCCGATGCAGGGTGGGCAGCTGGTGTCCAATCCTGGGGTCACGACTCGGCCTCGCATGCGTCCTCCACGTCAATGCCGAGTTCGAGCGCGTACTCGCGGATGCGCTCGCGGCTCGGCCGGCGCCGCACCCTCGGCACCGCGCTGGCGAACAGCGAGACGCCGGCATCGCTCTTGGACTCTCGCGCGGCCTTCGCCTTCGCGGCAGCCTCGACCACCCAGGCCGCGCGCTTCAGCACCGGCTGCACCGGCGTCTTGCCGCCCACCAGCGTCGCCTGCAGCTCGGCCGTCACCGTCGGCCAGTCGTGCTTCGGCGCCACGTCGTGCCAACTGCAAAGCTTGCCCTTGCCCATGTTGCACGACCAGCGCAGCGGGCAACCGTCGGCAGCGCAACGCAGCAGGTCGCGCTGCGGCTTGTCGTCGGCCATGAGCTGGGCGGTCTTGTCGCGAATCTCGCGGTACTTGCTGCTCATCGCTGCGCCTCCTTGGCTGCCTTGCCGAGCCAGTTGCTCCACGACTGCCGCCAGCCCCTGACGCTGCGCCTCGTGCCGGCACCCCGCCCGGCGACGAAGAACTGCCGGAACTTCTCCGCCTCGCGATGCACCTCGGCGGGTTTGAAGCCCAGCGCTTCGGCGTCGAGGCCCCATTGCGCTGGCAGGTCGAAGTCCTCTGCAAGAGCGACGACGGCCTTGCCGTTGAGCTGCTCGGCGTTGAGGCCGTCGAAAGCCGGGGGCGGCGGGGGCGGGGTGGGTGGCGGCGTGGGCGGCGCGGTCGGCGGGGTGGCGCTTTGCGCCGCGCCGCCACCGCCGTAAGGCGGAAAGAGAGTCTCTGTTCCGTTCTGTTCCGTTCCGTTCCCTCTAAGAGCGTTTTCCGGCGGATTTCCGGCGGATGGTGGTGGTGTCGGCGCTGGAAGTTCCGCCGGCCTTCCGGCGGATTTCCAGTCCTCGAACGACGGAACGGCGAGCAATTCCACCTTCTGCGCTTCACGCTGCTTGTTCGCTTTCCGCGCACGGTCGCACAGCCGGTCGTACTGGTGGCGGCACTTCGCCTCCCATGCGGCCAGGGCCTTCTCGGCAATCACGCGGTGATAGAGCCGCCCGTCGGCGCACCGCACGAACAACTGCAGCGCCTGCGCGCGGACCTTGCGCCACTCGCGCACCACGAAGCCGTAGCCGGCCAGTGTGGCGAGCTGCACATCATCGTCAGGAAGGCTCCCGGCGGGCACTTGATGCCATGCGGCGCACCACAACAGCACGCCGGCGCGGAAGGCCTCGGGCTTGACCTCGGCGGCGAATCGCGAGTCGCGCAGCGCGCGCACGTCGAGTTCCATGTATTGGAAGTCGCGCAGATCGACCTCCGGCGGCACCAGCGGATCTGGCAGTTGGTCGGTCATGCCACCACCTCCGCGAACAGCGGCGCGGCGCCGTGTATGCGCCGCTGGGCGATGCTGATGTAGTCGGCGTTCAGTTCGATCAGCAGCGCGTCGCGGCCGAGGTAGTCGGCCACGAGTCCTGTTGTTCCGGCTCCGCCGAATGGATCGAGAACTGTACTTCGGGCTCGCGGCTGCTTCCAGCTGAACTCGACGGTCTCGCCCACCTCGAGGTCGCGCACCTTGCTCTGCCACTTGGCGTAGCGCTGGGCGTTCTTCTGGCCCAGGCCGGTCAGGCGGCCGTCGTCGCCCTTGACGATCACGAGGTCAACCATGCGTCAGTCCCCGCAGAAGCACGCGATGCCATCTTCCGCCCCGTCCGCTGCGTGCCCAAAGGCATCGGCCTGAGCCTGCGTGAAGGCCAGCATCTGCGCGTACGTCGGACGGTCACTTCGGAACGTGCCGCCGTTTGTGATCTTCGGATTCGTGATGCTGTGCTCCATGCGCGCCCACCAGACCGCGCGCTCCGGGCGCTCGGCAATCAGGCTCGCCACCTGCGCGGCGGGCTTCAGGAAGCACAGGTCGCAGTTGCCGTGCATCGTTGTGCCGTCCATGTTCGGCAGCGCCAAGTCCCAGTCGTTGTGCCTCCAGAACTCAGCCACGTCGCGCCGCGTCACGCCCAAGTCGGCCAGCGGGGCACGCCGCTCAATGCCGCGAGTGCCACCGCTCGGGTCAGCCCGTAGCCGAGCCAAGCGCCTAAACTCGTCGGCGCGCAGGCCCACCAATACGTCGAACTCGTCGTGCCCAAGGCTGTGCATGTAGTCCGCAATCCGCAGGATCTTCAACTCCACGGTGCAGAAGCGCGCGACCGGGTTGGGTAGGTAGTTCCGCTCGCGGATCAGCGCCTCAAATGGCTCGCCCTTCCTGCTGGCGGTCGTGAAGTCGACGCGCACCCAAGCACGGCCCGGCCGGTACTCCACCCATACAATTGGGACTCTCCACAGTTCTTCGCAGTCGCGCACGAATCGCAGCGTGGCCTCGTCCTCCTTGCCGGTGTTGGCAAACACCACATGGCAGTCGGCCGGCAACTCGCCGCCGTAGGCCATCAGAAGCCGGCGCAGCATGTACGCGCTGGTGCGCCCGCCGCTGAAGCTGATGCACGTCGGGCCGGTGATCTTGAACGGGTCAGCCACCCATGCGCTCCTTGGCCCGGGCGGTCAGCCGCACCACGCGCTCGGTGAACCCGCGCTGCTGCAGCGCGCTCGACAGGTAGGCCCGCTCGCGCTTGTCTTGTGCCACTGCGTTGAGCAGGCGCTTCCAGTCGCGGCGTGCGAACTCGTGCTGGCCGCTCGCCTTGATGGCGGCGAACAAGGCGCCCAGCTTTCCGTCGCCGCGCCTAGGCATGCCCGCCCCACTGCTTCGCCAGCCCGAACCGCCGCGCCGGCTTCCTGCTGCGCGGGCTGGTCTTGATGGTGTCCACCTGGCACACGAAACCCTGCTCGATCAGCGTCGGCATCCAGCGCCGCAGGGTGTTGCGGTTGAGGTCGCACGTTTCCTCGATCTGGCTCATGGTCAGCGGCTCCAGGCGCAGGGCTTGAGCAGTTCGCACACCACGACTGCGGAGCGGACGGTCACCGCTTCTCCTTCAGCACCCGCACCGCCTCGGCGATCGGCTGCTCAAACTCTGGCCACAGGCGGCGAAAGATGGCCAGCACGAACCAGTGCCGCGCGGGCCAAGCCTTGACCCAGGCCACGATGGAGTCGCGGTCGGTGAGATCGAGCGTCACGCCCCACCCCCCAACACCAGATCCATGAACCACGTCTGATCCACCCGGCGCAGATCCACATACCGCGGGTTGCTCTTGATCCACGCCCGCACGTCGCGCCGCTTGAGCATCCATACCCCGTGCGGCCCGCGCTCGCGCTTGGTCGCCCGCAGCCCGCGCCGATCGATCCAATCGGCCACCGTGCGCGCATGCACGCCCAGCAGCTCGGCCAGGTCCGGCGCGCTCCAGGTGTCGGGGTCCATGCGATCGATCCGCCGGCGCTTGAGTTGGATCGCGCATGCCGTCGGCGTGCGCTCGAATCCGGCGCCGCGCAGCTTCTGCGCGATCACCTTCAGGTCGCATGCCGCGTAGGCATGCAGCACCTCCAACTCCTCGCGCGACCACGGCCGCACGTGCAACCGCGTCGTGCGCGTGAGGCACAGCGCCGCGGCGCGCTTCTGCACCCACCACTTCGGCCGGCCAAGAGAGTCGGCCAGCCGCTGAATGTCACCGCGCTGCGTCGCGCTGGCGTAGCCGTCGCGGATCGCCTGGTCGATTCGCTCGTGGGCCGGATATTTGCGCGCGAAGCGCAGGCCCGTCGTGCCGAGTTTGGGGGCGCGCAGGCCGAGCGTGCGTGCCTTGGCGTGGATTGCGCCTACCGGCCGGCGCAGCGCCTCCTGCGCCGCTTTGACGCCGCCGGCGGGGTAGGTTTCGCGCAGGGCCGCGACCTCGGTCGTGGTCCACAGGTAGCCGGGCGCTGGGCGGTCGAGGGTCATGCGCCCTGGCCCTGCAGCACGCGCCGCAGCGCGGCGTTCTCTTCCAACGCCATGCGCAGCCGCCGCTCGGTCTCGGTCTCGCGCCGGCGCAGACTGCTCAGGTCGTAGCCGCGCGCGTGCAACATCCACAGCAGCGGCGCGTCGTTGCCGCAGGCGTCCATCAGGGCGGCGAGCTTTTCCCATTTGACGCCCTCGACGCCCTGCTTCCAGCGCGTGAGCTGCGTCGCGTCGACCTTGACGCCGGCCGCGCGCAGCGCATGCTCCAACTCCTTGTCGTACGAGTACCCTGCCAGCTCGGCGCAGTACTCGATCGCCCTGCCGAGGCTCGGCTTGCGCGCCACCTCGGACAGCGGAATCTCGACCAGTTGCAGCGCCTGCTGGTTCACCCTGCGCAAACCTCCGCAGAAAGATTGCGTGGCATTGCGTGGCTCACCGGCCGAAAACTGATCGGCATGTCAGACCGCCTGTTCGCGCAGCACGGCCCAAGCCACGTCTGGGCGAAGTTCCTCACAGGTGACGACCAGCGATGGATCCGCGACCTCTGCCGCCTTCGCGCGCGTCTCGCGCTCCACGATCGGGCAGTGGTCGGCGGGGAACTGGCGCAATCCATCACGCCAGAAGCAAACGGCCTGCGCCGTCACCCCGAGGATCGCCGCAACCTTGGTCGGCCCGCCAAGCGTGCCGATTGCCTTTGCCAGAGCGCTCATGAGTTGAAGTCTACCAATGTAGATGTCCGAGCGCAACATTTGTAGATTTCGTCTCGCTACCACGTGATCCACTGCCGCGCATGGCACTCGGGAAACGAATCCAGGCGATCCGAACGCGGCGCGGGTTCACCGCGACCGACCTGGCTCAGCGAAGTGGAGTCAAGCTCAAGACGCTTGACCGCATCGAGAAGCGCGACAGCAGGAAATCGATCCACGCCTCCGCAATTGCAGAGGCTCTCGGTATTTCCACCGACGCCCTCTTGGGTGGTGGCTCAATTGATGAGCTACTGAACGGCCACGCTGCGGCAAGATCCGGCAGGGCAGCCGGCAAGAGGATCGCCGTGCAAGAACAGGTCAAGGCCCGCGAAGGGGGCAAACTCGAGGCGATGCAGATCACCGCGCCGCTTGGATTCGTTGAAGTCGCCCAGGTCGACGCGAACATGCGCGCGATCCGGATCAGAGGCGATGCGCTGTCGCCAGCGATCGAGGATGGTGAAATTCTCCTCGTGCGCGCCGGTGTCGCATGTAGCCCAGGAACCAAGGTGATGATTCAGCTCAAGGGCGGTGATCGGTTGTGCAAGCGGCTGCTGTTCGAACGCTCCGACGCGGTGACCGTGACCGACTTGGCCACGAAGGAACAGAGCACGATCGAGCGCGCGACCATCGCCAGGATGGAACCGATCGCCGCGATCTACTCGGCCGACAACTGGCGCAGTGCGTGATCTATGAGCCGTAACCTCGTCGCCTTCGCCCTTACCGCAGCCACCATCTGTGCCAATGCACAGACTTGGCCGCTCGAGCCCGAGAAGGTGGTGGGGATTCGGCTCGGTGTGCCGCTGAGCGAGAGCGGGTACCCAGAGTGCAGCGGAACACCATCGAATGAGCCGTGCCTTGAGCGGCGCGGCCCCAGCCTGAGCCGTCTGCATCGCACCGGGCTTCAGGCGACCGTAAACGTCTTGGAGTACGAGGGCGTGGTGGGCGGCATCACCATGACGATGCCGCATACCCAGTTCGAGGAGTTCGTGCGGACCATGATTGAGCGCTATGGCGGGCCGCAGGAAGACAAACTGTCGCAGGTACAGAACAGGCTCGGCGCCATATTCTCCAACCGACAATTGCGATGGTCCGGCGTGAAGATCTCGATCACGATGAACGAGCGCTACTCCGACCTCGACACGTCCGTCGTGCACTTCTTCGACAAGTCCGTCGCAGCGAGTTTGGCGAGGAAGAACCGCGAGCGGGCCAAGTCCGAGGCGTCCAAGCTCTGACCGGACTCTGCTGATTGACCTCTCTAGCCCGCCGCGCGCGGGCTTTTCTTGCACCAGGTTATCTACACCTGTTGACAACCGGTAATCTACGCTTGTAGACTCGTCGCAAAGCCAGCCGGAGCCCCGCATGCCCACCACCAACCCGACCGACACCGCCCTCGCCAAGCTCGCCGAGCTGCGCGCCGCGATCGAAGCGATGCTGCCGCAGGTGCGGCGCGACTACCCGACGCTCGACCAGTGCGCCCGGCTCATGCGCCGTAACGGTCAGCATTCGATCGAATGCGCGCTGCGCGAAGAAGCCCGCCAGCGCGTGCTGCGCGGGCAGTGGGCTGCCGTCACTTCGCGGGAGGCCGCATGACCGAGCCCCGCATGCCCACCATCACCATCCGCCACCGTTACACCGATGTCGTGCTCTACGAGCACGAGACCACGCAGGAGCGCATCGACAGCGGCCTGGCGATGCGCGACGCGCTGGAGGCGGCAAATAGGACCGGAGCCAGCCTCGACGGAGCCAGCCTCGACGGAGCCAGCCTCTACAGAGCCAGCCTCGACGGAGCCAGCCTCGACGGAGCCAGCCTCGACGGAGCCAGCCTCGTCGGAGCCAGCCTCGACGGAGCCAGCCTCTACAGAGCCAGCCTCGACGGAGCCCGCCTCGACGGAGCCCGCCTCGACGGAGCCAGCCTCGTCGGAGCGAAGCTGGTCGGCCAGCGTCCGGTGCTGCTGATCGGCCCCATCGGCTCGCGCTGCGCGTACCTCACGGCCTACCTCACCGACGCCGGCATCCGCATCCGCGCCGGCTGCTGGTTCGGCAGCGACACCGAGTTCGAGGCGCGCGTACTCGTCGAGCACGCCAAGGCGCCGCAACACCGCGACGAGTACCTCGCCGCGCTCACGCTGATCCGCGTGCACGCGCAGCAGTGGACAGCGGCCGAGCAGTCGGCAACGCGGGAGGCCGCATGAACACGACAGCACCCAGCGCCGAACTCGACGCCGACTGGGCAGAAGCCCTCGACGAGTACCTGCACGAGAGCATCGATACCGTGATGGACCACCTCGCCGCCGCCTGCATCGGTGTGCGCGTGCGCCGCGACGCCACCGCGCGCCTGGCCGGCGATCTCGCGCTCGGCCGGCCGCTCAATGCGGTGCCCGCGGTGGCCGTGCCCGAGCTGCTGGCCCTGGTGCTCTGCGAGACGCCAGACGTTGCGATGCGCGCCCGCGCGCTGCTGCGCGAGCGGCTGCTGGCCGAGCACAGCGAGGCGGTGGCCGACATCTACTGGCGGCGGCAAGACGAGGCCCAGGCGCCGCGCGAGATCGACGCCTGCGACGCCTACCGGCGCTGGCGCGATCGGGATCTGGAGGAGCGGACGTGAGCGCGGCGCACACTCCGGGGCCGTGGCGCGTCAACGAGAGTGAGCCGCGCGCGGCGATCAATTCAGAAGGACGTTGCGTAGCTTGGTGCGGTATGTACCCAGACACAGAGGCGCACGCCAACGCCCGCCTGATAGCCGCAGCGCCCACGATGCTCGCCGCGCTGCGCGAGGCGGCCGACTTGCGCGCTGCGCTGTGCCGCGGCAGCGAGGGCGGCGACCCGACCACCTGGGATGCGCCGCTGAATCGCTGGCTCGCCGCCATTGCGCGCGCCGAGGGCCGCCCATGAGCAGCATCACCGTCAGCGACAGCGAGCGCACCGATGCGCGCATCAGCGCGGAGACGATCCTTCGCTGCGGCCTGCCACAGCATGCCGAGCGCGAGTTCAGCGTCACGTTCGACTACCCGCCGATCCCGGTGGATTGGTCGGCCTGCGACCTGAACACGTACGACGGCGCGCCTGACAGCGCCACCCGAAACCAGGTCGGCCGCGGGCGCACCGCCGAGGCGGCGCTGCTCGACCTGCTGGACATCCTCGACGACGACGCAGCGGGGGCGGCATGAACACCAGCCAATACCTCGCTGCACAACACGACCGGCTCGACCGCTCGCTGGCCGAGCTTTCGGCGGCGATCGATCAACGCATGACCGAGCGGGCGATGCTGCTGGCGATGCTCAAGCGCACGACGTTCCTGCTGTCGAGCGCGCGGCTGATCGTCGCCGACGACGATGCGCGGTTTACGGCGACCGAGGCGGTCAACGAGGCGAACGCGCTGATCCGGCGCTGCGAGGGGTCGCAATGAACCACCACATCCTCGGCGCGCACGGCGCCATGAAACCTAGCCGGCACCTGCAGGTGATCGACACCGCGCTACTGCCGCGGCGGCTGCCGGCAGAAGCGGCCAACGAGCCGATGCAGCACATGCCGCAGCCCTGGCGCGTCATCAGGCGCCGGCCGCTCGTGGATTGGCGCGACCCGCACGAGGTCTGCGGCGCGATCGCGCTGGCGATCGGCGTGGCGGTGCTGGTCGGGATGGTGTGGGGGGCGCTGTGATGACCCCGCTCGACCACCGCCGCTACCGTGACTTCGACCGCGGCTCCTGGTGGGGCACGTCGGTCCATTTGGTTGGCCGGCGCCCGCTGTGGCAGCGGCTGCTGATGTTCTTCGGGTGGAGGGGGCGATGAGCGACCGCACCAAGTACATCGGCGGCAGCGATGCCCCTGTGGTTCTCGGCATCAGCCCGTGGCGCACGCCCCTGCAGCTGTGGCACGACAAGACGCAGCCGGCGATGCCGGAGAACACGGACCCCGACCGCGCGAAGGTACTGGAGCGCGGCAAGCGCATGGAGCCCTACGTCGTGGATCTCCTAGCGCGCGAGATGGATCTGGCCGTGCTCGCTCGGAACGCACGCTACATCGATCCCGAGCACGCATTCCTGGCCGCAGAGATCGACGCCGAGGCGCTGCTCGATGATCGCAACGAGCGCGTCAACTTGGAGATCAAGACCGTATCGCCGTTCAAGGCCCGCGACTGGGGCGAGCAGGAGAGCGACGAGATCCCGGTTTACTACACCGCCCAGGCGCAGCACGGATTGATGGTGACTGGCCGCGCACTGTGCATCTTCGGCGTGCTGATCGGCGGCGACGACTTCCGCATCTACCGCGTGGAGCGCGACGACGAGATCATCGCCGCCATGCGCCAGCGTGAGGTCGCATTCTGGCGCGAATACGTCGAGGCGCTGGTGCCGCCGCCGGCCACCAATGCATCGGACATCGAGCGGCTATTTCGGAGAGATGCCGGCACGGCGATCGAAGCATCGCCTGAATTGCTGATCGCGGTCGACGAGCTGCGCGCGCTGAAAGCCGAGCAAGATGCTGTCGAGGCGCGCATGGAAGGCGTCAAAGGCTCGATCAAGGCCGCCATGCGCGACGCCGCCCGCCTCACGCTCAACGGTCGCGATCTTGTGACGTGGAAGTCGCAGAGCGCCCGACGCTTCGATCAATGCGCCTTCGAGGCCGCCAATCCGGCGCTGTTTGAGCGGTACCTCAAGACAACGGAGAGCCGCATTTTCCGGTTGAAGTGAGCAATCAAGGAGCCTGACCATGTCCAACGCCAATCTGAAGGCGATCACCACCGGGACCGCCGTCGCCAAGCGGCCCGACAACTTCCCCGCGATGCTGGAGGCGTACAAGGGCGAGATCGCCCGCGCGCTGCCGCGGCACCTGCAGCCCGACACGATGGCGCGCATCGCGCTGACGTGTTTCCGCATGAACCCCAAGCTGTCGGAGTGCCAGCCCGCCAGCGTGTTCGCCGCCGTCATTCAGGCCTCGCAGCTCGGGCTGCGGCCCGGCCTGATGGGTGAGTGCTACCTGATCCCGTACAAGCAGCAGTGCACGCTGCAGCTCGGCTACCAAGGCCTGCTCGAACTCGTGCGCCGTTCCGGTCTGGTCGACTCGATCGGCGCCTACCTCGTGCACGAGCGCGACAAGTACGAGGTCCACTTCGGCACCGACCCCGGCGTCGTGCACGAGCCATGCCTCGACGGCGACCCGGGCGCTGTGCGCTTTGGCTACGCCGTCGCCAAGCTCAAGGGCGGCGGCACGCACGTCGAGGTGATGACGCTGGCCGAGATTCACCGCATCCGCGAGCGCAGCCAGAACGTGCGCAACGCCAAGAAGTACGGCAGTCAGACGCCGTGGGACACCGATTTCGACGAGATGGCGCGCAAGACGCTGATCCGCCGCATCTGCAAGTACCTGCCCAAGAGCAACGAACTGGCGACGGCGCTCGCGCTCGATGACGCAGCCGGCCGCAATGCGCAGGTGCTGAACGTATCAGACGCCATCGCCAACACATTCGTTCCGCCGGCGATCGACATGGACGCGTCCAGCGGCGAGCAGCCGAACCCGCCGCAAGACCTCGCCGCCCACAAGCTCGCCCTCGACAACGCCGGCGACGCCGAGGCGGCGCAGCTCGTGCTCGACCAGGCGCGCAGCGACGACTCGCTGACGGCCGAGGACCACAAGCAGCTCGCGGAGCACTTCCGCGCGCGGTGGGAACAGTGATGGCATACGTGCGCATCTACCACGTCCGCCCCAAGTTGCCGGGCGATGGCGCGCGCCTCGTGCGCGCAACCAACGCGGCGCAGGCGCTGCGGCATGTCGTCACCGACACCCTCACCGTCGAACTGGCGTCGCAGGAGGACCTCGTGCGGCTGCTCGGCGCCGGCGTCGAGGTCGAGGCGGTCAACAGCGAAGACGAGCCGGCGAATCCATCGAACTGAACCAGGAGCCTGCATGTTCCATCTCGACGAGCCGATCAAAGCCAAGCTGACCGAGGTCCGCGTGCTTTCGCAGAAGGATCGCAAGCCGGACGAGGAGCCAGGCGCGAAGCTCACGCTGCAGATGCAATTGTCGAACGACGCGCTGTCAATGCTCGACGGCGCGCTCAAATCGACGCTGTTCACGAGGCATGCCGGCGGCAGCGACGGCGCGCAGAAGCCGCTCGAAGACATGGAGCCAGTGAGCGACCTGCCGAACCTGACGCCCATTGGCCAGCAGATCGGCACGATCAAATGGCACCACGACTTCGCGGGCTACGAACTGGCCATGCAGTATGGCACCGGCCGCGCGGGCTCCAACATCGGCAGCGAGAATTGCCAGCTCTCGAACCTGCGCATCACGCCGAAGGAAGGCGGCACGATCGAGCTGAAGCTCGACATTGTGGCGCCGAATGTCACCGAGGCGATGTTCGGCAAGCTGGCGCGCCTGAAGTCGCGCGAGGTCGAGCTTGCGCTGTTCGCGCCCGACCTCTCGACGCGGCGCGACGTGGAAGACGACGACGATGCGCCGGCCGGCAACGGCGGCCGCAAGCGCCAGCGCGAAGCGGGAAAGTGATTGCGGCCGAGCCGATGCAATGAGCGACGAACCGATCAGCATCGAGCAGCAGATCGCGGCGGTGCAGCGCGAGATCCGCATGCGCGAGCACGTCTACCCGCGCCGCATCAGCGACGGCAAGATGACGCAGAAGCTCGCGGATCGCGAACTCGCCGCGATGCGCGCGGTGCTGGCGACGCTCGAGACGCTGCCGAAGACGCAGCCAGGGCTGATCTGATGAATCCTATCCAGCACCCCAGCGCAAACGACGTGCTCGGTGCGCCGCCGGGCATACCGCACGACCTGGTGCGGCCGCTGCCGATCACGCGGTTCCAGTTCGAGCGCGCGGGCCCTGCGCTGTGCTCGTGGTGGTTGCCGACGCCTGAAGAGCTCGCCCTGCTGAACGCCGGCAAGCCCGTGCGCCTGTCGATCCACGGCCATACGCACCCGCCGCTATACGTCGGCGTCGACGGCGATGGTCGTCTGGAATTCTGACGATGCCGCACGCTGCGCTGCCTCGTGATGCGGGCCGGATGACCCGCCCCAGGCGACCCGATCCGCTCGTGGACGAGACAAGCGCACCGCCACGCTGGCCACCGAGATCAGCCGCACGGTCGGGCTGGCCAGCCGGATGGACGATCCGGCGCCAGTGCTGCGGCGCGTCGCCGACCTCGAGGCCCAGAGGGCGGCGCTGCTGCGCGAGGCGGAGGACCTGCGCAGCCAGCAGCGCCAGCACCAGACCGCCGCGGGCATCACCATCGAGCAGGTGCGCGACCTGCTGCGGCAGTTGTTCGTCGACCTGCGCGGGCATCTGGACGCCGCGCGGCGCAACGAGGCGCGGGAAATGCTGGCGCAGCTGCTGGAGCGCGTGACGTTGGATCCCATCACCTCGATAGCCCGGTTGCACTACCAGATTAGCGGCAGCGCAACCGGAACTATCTTGGCGACCCCTAGGCGAGATCACAGAAAACCGGAAGCCTGGCAAGGGGTTGTCGATATCCAGGCCTGGCGGAAGGCGGCTTGACGCTGAGCCGCGAAAAATGCGCGCGGCGCACTGCAATAATCGCCGGCCCATCGGCGCAGCGCATGTCGCGCATGGCCCGCCGGCATCGCTCGACGCATAGCCGTGATCCGGGCGACCAGCGGCATGCCACGCGTGCTGCGATGCGCTCATCGCCCCCTCACCGCGTCGGCCCACCTGGCGCACATGCCGTTTACATGGACGCGAAGCGTCGGCTGCATGACGGCGCTGTTCCTCAGGGCGAAGATCTAGCTCTTACGGCGTCGTAGGCGGACTCGCAGGCTCTGCCGGCGATCCAGGATTGGTCAGCGAACTGGCCTGTTTGGACCGCAGCCGTTCCAATTCGACCAGCAAGTTCATCAGTCCGAGCGAGCATGTCTCGGAGCAAATCTGCGGCTTGCTGGGCTGCTTCGCACTGTCCGGCAGCGCCGGCAGCGTCAAGCGCGGCACGGGCGGCGAGGCGAGAGGTTGCGATCGCGTCGCGCAGCCGACCAGCGCTGCGGCCAGCAGCAGCCAGGGCAGCAGCGGCGCTCGCGGCTTGAGCGGCCGCGGCGGCGCGCTCGTCTTGGGATCGGGCATGGATGGCCTCCAGTTCGGTCTGCAGCGCGTTGTGGGCCTCGATCTCCAGCCGCAATGCTTCCGAGGCGCGCTGGGCGGCCCTGGTGCGCTCGTCGGCCCACTGCGCGCGCTCGGTGGCTCGATCGCGCTGCTCGTGCGCCAGCTCGACGGCGCCGACGTATCGGCCGGCCGTGAAGCCACCGCCGGCGCCGATCGCCAGTAGCGCGCCGGCGGCGAGCAGCCAGACCCACCAGGGTGCGAGGCCGAGCAGCTTGCCGATCATGCGCGCACCCATCGGCCGCCGCGCACGAAGCCGTGGTCACCGCACGCCCGACACAGCAGGCTTGGCGATAGCGTCAGCGGATCCTCTTGCTCGATCTTCCACGTCGCGATCGGGTTGCCGGTAAATGAGCGAGCCCACGCGCGTCCTTCGAAGGCGATCCAGCCGGCACAGATGCTGCCGTCAGCCTTGCGATGCCAGACCGAGGCGCCCGAGCGCTCGCCCTCGTACTCGGCGAATGCCAGCAGATGGTCATCGCCGAGGTCGATGTCGATCCGCTCGCCATCCGGCGGCCATGCAGACTCCTCGCCGTTCATGGCTTGCACGCCCCCGCCGCCTTCGCCGCCGCGACGCTCCGGGCTCTGGCCGGCGGGGTGCAGGTCTGGCGCGAATCGGCAGGTGATGCAGGTGCACCAGCTTTCGGCAGGTCGATCGACACGTAGGTCACCGGCGCGGCCGGCGGCGGCGTCGCCCGCATCCGCTCCAGCTCCGCCACCAGCCGCAGACATTCCTGGTCCGCATCCTGGCTGCCGTAGATGCCCCAGCCGTACCAGCGCCAGCGCACGCACACCACCGAAGGCGCCGCGGCGCCGCCGCCCGGGAGCGCATAGACGCTGTAGTCGCCGCCGTTGACGGTGGCCGGCGCGGCAGCGTTGGCCGAGGCGTTGGCCGATGGGTTGGCGCTCGGGCCGCGGTGGTTGCCAGTGGCCTGCGCGGTTCCGGCACACAGGAGCAGCGCAGCGGCGATGATCGAGGGGAGTTTCATGGTTGATTGAGGGGAGTAGTGAGGGGAGTCGGCACCGGCGGCCGCCCGGTCAGCGGCTCCGGCAGGTTCGTGCGCAGTTGCCCGCGCGCGTTGATGAGCAGGTGCGGCTTGCCTGGCACGGGCCACCACTCGGTAACCTCGGGCTGCGGCGGGCGGATGGGCGGGCCGAGGGTCATTGCGGCGGCTCCGATTGGCGTGGGATGTACTGCGCGCATGGCTGCGCAGGCGGAGGCGACATCCAAACGAGCAGCGGAAATGCGCTGCGATCGGTGCGGCGCTGGCAGACCGCGCACACCTGGTCGAGCGAGCAGTCGGCCAGTTCGATGCCGGCGCAACGCGCTACGTCGGCGGCGAGTGTCATGCGACCACCCCGCCGCCGCGCTCGAACGCGGCAATCAGCGCATCCATGCTGCGCTGTGGCTGCCCGGCGTAGTTCGTTGGGAGCGATGCCCACTCTGGCGCGCACTTCGTGATCGCGGTCTGGATCCGCCCGGCATGCACGTCCTCCAGCGCGCCGCAGTTGGTGACGAGGTACAACGCCGCGCGGTCCTGATTCTCGGGTTCGAAGTTCGGCAGCCGCAGCCGGTCGCGGATGCCGCGCCAGGTCGGCTTGATGAGCTGGTATGCGCCAGCCGCAGTGCTCACGCAGCCCGGCTTGTGTCCCGCCTTGATGCACATCGAATCCGGCAGTCGCTCGCCGCGCCACTCACCCGTGATCGCCGGGTGATCGTCGAAACTGACAATGGTGTGCGTGTAGCCATAGCAGACGCGGTACGGATCGAGCCCGGCCATGTCGCGCCCCTCGGTGCCTTCGGCCCACCGGATCAGACCGAGGAATGCGCGTTCGTTGTCGAGGATGTCACCCACCCTTGGCCCCCTTCTTCAGCGCGCGCAGCCGCACGCGCTCCTCGAACGTCAGGTTGACGTGATGCCGGTCGCCGAGCAGCTCGGCATCCGACAGCGGCGTCTCGCGCCGCAGCCAGCGGCGGATGCGCTTCACGGCGCTGCGGGCGCATCCGGGTTGAGGTCGTCGAGCGTCTGCGTTGCCGTCTTGAGCGCCGAGGCGACCTGCTGCAGGTTGGCCACCGCCGCATCGACCTCGGGCGTCGTGTTGCCGGCGTTGCTGATAGCGACGATCACCTCGTTGGTGGCCTTGTCGAGTTGGCTGGCCACGGCGCCGAGTGCAGCGGCGATGCTGTCGAGCGCGGTCTTGAGTTCGGTCTGGTTCATGATGATCCTCTTGAGGTAGGGCAGAAGAACGTCGGCGAGCGGTTGCGCGTCGACGGCGAAGGAAAGCGCAAGCGGTATCACGGCTGCACGCAGCGCGTGGCCTCGCCGGCCGTGCCGCCGGTGAGTTCCTGGTAGACGAACGTGCCGGCGCGCGCGACCGTCAGGCCCGTGCACGGCGCGTCCTTGGCCGCGGTCTTGCCGGCCACCACGCCGGTTAGCTTGCCGGCCGAATGGCGGAAGATCGTGCCACCTACCGCGCGCCAGGTGCCCGGCGGCGGCAACGGTGGCGGGTAACTCGCATTGAGGTCCACCACCAGCGGCCCCCACACGTCGCACATATCGAGGATGCTCAGCGTCGGATCGCTGCTGGCGCCGATGGCTACGGCAGTGGCCGATGACCCGCCCGGCGCCACGCCGAGCGCCGCCACGCGCGCCAGCAGGTCGGGATTGGCCAGCAGGTACGGCCACGTCACCGCGTAGAGGTACAGGTCCACCTTGTCGGCTGGCCTTGCTACCCACCAGCCCGCCGCAACGCCATTGGTGTTGACGGTGATGATTGCGCGAGTCCCCTGGCCGCCGAGCTGGCGCGGCATGTCGGCTTGCGTCGGGATGATCTTCGCCGGCACCGGCAGCGGCGGGTCGCGTGGCTCGGGCGCGCAGGCGGTATTGATGCGGCCGTCTGGCATGCGTAGTTGCGCACGCGCCGGCACGGCGACGAGCGCACCCCCCAGTACGGCGGCGAGAAGAAGGCGGAACATCATGCGGGCCTGAGTCGCCGCCGGTGTCGCCACACCTTGCACGCGGTGCCCACAGCGAACATCAGCATCCCGATGTGCAGCACGATCATCGGCCAGCTCATCACCAGCTCGCCGCGCCACTGCCAGCGCTCGGCCAGCCAGGCCAGCCGCATGGTGTCGGCCAGCACGATGGTCCACAGGCCGAGGAACTGCAGCCAGTTGTCGTGGTAGTGCGAGCTGAACAAGCCGGCCACGCACAGCGTCAGCACACCCACCAACGCGGCCAGGCCGAGCCACTCGAATGCATCTTTGACTACGTGCAAGCCGTCCATAGGCTCACTCCTTCGGCGCTTTGGCGCCGAGCCAGCGTTCGATGAATCCGTTGATCGGCCGCGCGATCTCGATCTGCTGCACGGTGTCGGCGATCTTGGAGAGCAGCGAGCAGGCGAGCGCGCCGATCAGGAAGCCGGCCACATCGGGCGGCCCGTCGAGCTTGCGCGCGACGTACTCGATCAGGCCGCGCGCGCTGATGACGGCCGCCGAGCCGGCCGCGCCGTACACCAGCATCACGCGCCAGCCGTCGCGGAACTTGAGCACCGCGGCCACCAGCACCCCGCCGAGGCTGGCGCCATGACGCCCGAGAAAGTCGACGTCGGACATCGCATACCTCCTAGATCATCGAGATCAACGCCAGCGCCACCAGCGGCAGCGCCACCGGTACGCAGCCCCAGGCGGTGGCCTGCCAGTCGGCCGTCTCCACGCCGTGCGGCGGGGGCTGGCCAGCGGCGAGGGCGATGGCGTTGGCCTCGGCGTCGAAGCGCTCCTTGATGCGCCCGGTGGCGTAGGCCATCACCGCAGCGCACACCGCGCCGGCGAGAGGCAGCCACGCCGGCGGCGGCAGGCGCAGCCAGAAGCGGTACACGGCAACCAGCAGCACCATCGAGGCCACTGCGGCCACCGCCGCGACGCCGGTGCCGTAGGCGTAGTGGTTGGCCTTGTCGATCGCTGGGAAGAGAAAGGTGGGGAGTTTCATGGTGCGATGCTAGGAAGATGAGCGGTGGAAACGAAAGCGCCGCGCGGGCGAGGCGCGGCGCGGTCCACTGATGGAGGTGATTGACAGCGGCCATCACCTGCGCGATGGTCGCGGGCTATGAGGGCACTGGCGCTACTTGTGCTGCTTGGGATGCTGGCCGCGTGTGGCGGTGGAAATGACGACAGCGCGTGTCGCAGCAACAACGCGGCCGGCCCCTACATCGGCGCAGATTTCATCGCGCCGGTACTGATCACCGGTGAGATCGCGGCCCCGTTCATCGTCACCATCACCGCACGCATCGAAGGCCTGAAAGACGGCGGCCAGCAACTGGTGAAGATTGGGTACGCCGGCGACGCCTACGAAATGGCCACCCGCAAGCTAGACGCCGGGGACGTTCTCAACATCACGCTGCGCCACACCTTCAGCGGCAGCGAGACCAGCTACACGCCAGCCTACGCCTACTTCGGGACGCTCGCCATCCTCGACCACGGCGCCCAGCGCACCAGGGTCACGGATGTGATCGTGACCGCCTGCACCGTGCGCTAATTGGCACGCAGGCCCAACGCGCCGATCTCAGTTTCTATGCTCCGCAGAATCGCGCGCGCCTGCTCGTCGTTTGGGTCCAACAGCAGCGACCGAATGGCGCGCGTCTGACGCTGCTCCAGCATCGTTGCGCGCTGTTCGAGCCGCCGACGCGCCTCCGCGGCCTCGATGCGATCGAGTGATGGGTGCCTCCATGCGACGACCTTCCCGGTCGCGTCGACCCGCTCACGAAGATGGTCGAATTGCCCATCGATCGCCACGTGATCGAGTGGGGTGTTCGCCGCGATCATCGCATCGTCGGCCGTGAGCTGCTGGGCCGTGAAGATTCCGGTGGCGCGATGGTAGAAGCTGACGGTCCTCATGCCTTGATTGCCGCTCCACGCAGCGATGCGAAGCCATTCATTCCGTACACCGCATGGGTCGCCGTGAGTGTCGAGTGAAACTGCACCTGCAAGGCGATCGTGCCGCCGACCGCAACGTCGAACTGAAGCGTCCGCGTGGTGCCTTGCCAGTTTGAGACGCTCGGCGGATCGGCGAGCAGATCTAGAAGCCTATAGGTTCCGTTGCCGGACACCGCGCCGCTGACTGCGAGGTTCACGTCCGCGAGGGTGAAGTGACTCCCGATCGGCGTGCCGTACACGTACAACTCCTGGCAGCCGCCCTCCACTTGCACGGTGACGGGTCGATCCGTGTCGTTCACGTAGTTGGTACTAAGAACCGTCGCGGTAGCGTCGGTGCTCGACGCGTGCAGCCCGGAGGTAGTTCCCGAGCCTGACGAGAAGAATGGCGTCGTCGCAGATTCGGACGCCAAAATCGCTGTCGTCACCACCCCCGGCAGCAGCTCGTCGGCACGCGGCGCGTAGGCGGTGGGCACCGCGCCGATCTCGAACTGCACCGCATCGACCCGCAGGCCAATTGCAGTGCCGGCCGCTGTGCCACGCGCCTGCTGCCAGATATAGACGCGCGCACTCGCGGTGCCGGCTGGAATGATGCCGGTCAGCACTCTGCGCTGCCACACTCCATCAGTCGGCCGCGATACCAGCAGATCCGCAGAACCTGTCACGCTGCCTGTGCCGCCCGCCGTGTCGCAGAAATCGATGAAGAGCCGGATGTCGACGCTACCCGTGCCACCGCCAATGCCATATATGTTGGCGCTATACGCAAAGGCATTGCCGCTCAGGTTGGGCAGCTCGATGATCGAATAGATACCCGCTTGGTCGGTGGCGGATGTGCCCAGGTTTGATGCGGTGAGCTGCTGGCGCCAATCACCGTGCACGCCGCCCGACACGCGCGCAGGGGTCAGCGAACCTGTTGTGCCATTGGCGTATGTGAGCCACCCATCCGCCAGCCCGTCGCTGTCGCTGTCCGCCTCGAAACTGCTGTTGGGCAGCAGGTTGCCGCCGCCGATGGTGCCATTGTTGGTAGTCGCCACCGTGTGGCTCGCAAAGCTCGACGGCCCAATGTCGCCCAGCGCATTGCGGGCGTACACCTCAACGACGATGAAGTCCCCCTCGCGCACGCCTTCGAGCAGCGCGCTGGTCTCGCTGCTCAGCACCTCCTGCCGCTGCCAGACGGTGCCGTCGCGCGGCGTGCGCCACAGCACCACGATGCGGCCAGCGCCGTCGGCCATGTAGGGGTCGGTGAGCGCGGTCCACGGCACCTTGACGCGCGGCACCCAGATGCCGCCGGCGTTGACGTAGCCGATGCCGTCGCCGCTGGTGATGGTGCCCAGCGTCACGCTCTGCACCACCCGCGGGCTGCCGAGCCCTGTGTTCGGCGTGGCGTCGCTGGTGGCCGCATCGGCCAGGTCATAGGCGGCGCTGTCGTCCTCCTGCAGCGTGAGGATCACCGCCGTCGGCGCATCCTGCCAGTCGGTGACGCGGTAGGTCTTGAGGCTGAGGCCGTACTCGGTGCTGCTCACGCGCACGCGGTCGCCGCGCTGCAAGGGCCAGGCCTTGAGCTTGGCCGGGTAGCGGATGATCTGCCCGTTGCGCCCCGTCTCCACGCGGATGCGGCACAGGTTGCGCGCGCGGAAGCGCGTGTCGACGAAGGGGAGCGCGATGTCGTCCCAGTGCTCTTGCCCGTCGTCGCTGACGAAGGTGGCGTTGCTGTAGTTGTCGAACTCGACGGGCACGCTCTTGCCAGCGGGGATGAAGGTACCGCGCACACCGTTGCACAGCTGCTCGAGCGGCGTGTCGGCCTGCACGATCTCGATCTGGCCGGCGAGGTCATCGTCGCCGAGGTCCATCACGGTGGCAGTCCACGCGGCGGCCACGATCTCCCACTGGCCTCCCTCCCACGCGTTGCCGCCCATGCTCTCGCACAAGTCGTCGAGCACCGCCTCGCGCTGGCCATCCTGCACGTTGAACGCGCCGTTGCACTTGTAGGTGGCGTAGTCGTAGAAGGTGCAGGTGTGCGTGCCGGTGCCGGCTGATGTGATGTCGAGCGTAGTGCCGGCGTAGGCGTTGGCCACGCTGGTGGCCAACCCGTAGTTGAGCAGGTCGCGCCCGCGCACCAGGTAGTACGTGGTGCCCGCGCTCAGGCCGCCCGGCAACGTGCCGGTGCTGGTGAAGCGCACCCCGTCGCCCACGGTGTAGGGCTGCTCGGCGGCGAAGATGATGGTGTCGGCGCTCGCGCTGGCGGTGACGGTGTCGGCCTTGCTCTGCGCGGCGGCGCTGCTGCGCGCGTCGCATGCGTTCGCCGCGGCGATGACGTAGGCCTCGTGCACGTCGGCCTGCGCTGCGGCCACGCCCCACTCGGCGGTGATGTAGTCGCGCACGGCCAGCGCTGGGTTGTCGCTCCACGCCCAGGTGTTGGCGTCGTTGTTGCGCTGGCTGCCGCTGCCGCCGGCAACCGTGCTGTCCTTGCGCGGGTCGTACACCTTGCGGCCGCTGATGTCGGCGGTGATGCCGGGCGGCGCGCCCTGGAAGCGCTGGTTCTCCAGGTCGAGCGTCAGCACGATGTAGGCTTTGCCCAGCAGGCGGTCGGTGCTGGTCCACTTGCTTGGCAGGATGCCGTTGAGGTAACTGTCCACCGCCTGGCTGGCGGTGCCAAGGTGCTGCTGGATTCGCACGCTGCCCAGGTCGGCCTGCACCAGGTAGTTGACGATGGCGTTGGCCGGCCCGTTGATGACCGTGTTCCCGCTGGCGAGCGAGATGGAGCCCGACACGTCGGTCACGTCGTAGTACTCGCCGTAGCCCGTCTGCACGTAGGCGTTGAGCACGCTGACGACTGGCTGCGGCACCGTCACCGTGCCATCGCCTTCGAGGTAGGCGATGCGGCTGTCGGTGCGCGCGCTGTAGAACTCGCCACTAGTGCAGTAGCCGTTGCCGTCGAGCGGGCCCACGGCCACGCCGTCGAGGAAGAACTCGTGAAATGCCTCGATCTCGTGGTCGGCGAACACGATCACCAGGTGCTTGAGCGCATCGGGTCGCGTGTAGGTGGTGCCGTCCTCGCGGTAGCCCGTCTTGTCGGTCGTGAAGATGGCATGGATGTCGCCGCCGGTGATGCAGCGGCCAGGCACGATGCGCCAGGTTGGCAACGCCTGCAGCGCGGTGACGCTGCGGTCTTGCAGGCTGGCGTTGTACTCGGCGCGCGCCTTTGCCTGGGCCGCGCGGGCCTTGCGGCGCGCGCGCGCGGCGCCATAGACATACAACCCGACCAGCAGCGCCTGGCCGGCGTAGGTGACCACCGCGGCCGCCGCGGCGCCGCCGATGTAGGGCGCCAGCGCTGCGACGAGAGAGATCGGATCGGCCCATGCGGCGGCCGGGGCCAGCAGCAGGCCCAGCAGTGCGAGCGCGCGGCGCATTCAGGCTGCGCCGATTCGCCAGGCGTGCACGGCCTGCAGCGTTGGCAGCGCCAGCACCGAGCCATCGTCGGCCAGGAACATCGAGACGCGGCCGTTGGAGATACCCACGCTCGCGCGGTCGCTCATCAGCGGCATCAACACCACGTCGCCCAACCGCGCCTCGGCCGGCGCAATGGGAGCACGGCCAAGCTCCTGCGTGATGGCGTCGGCCAATCCTCCATAGCTGGCGATGAGCCTCCACGCCTGCATGGCGTCTGGCGTGGGCACCAGTGGCATGGCATCGAGGCCCTCGATCAGGCGCACCCAGCCGGCAGCGAAGTGGCAGCAGTTGTGCGTAGCCCAGTCGAACGGCCGCGCGGCCTCGGCCAGGTACTCGGCGAGGCGCTGCGCGAGCTGCATGGTCAGATCTGCTGAAAACGCTTGCTCAGCCACTGCGATGGCACCTCGATGAGGCTCTGCGTGTAGCGCAGGCCGGTGTCGGCGTTGCTGGTGCGCTGCATCTGCTGCGCGTGGGTGCGGCGCAGGCCGCTGGCGGTGCGCAGGCGCGCCTGGCCCGCACGCCAGCATGGCAGCACGATCTTGCCGGTGGCGTTGCCGCCCTCGGGGCGCGCGGGCGTGCGCTCGACGCGCGGCACGTCCATGTAGCCCTGGAAGCGAAGCACCGCGGCGCCGGCCGGCTGGAACGCATCATCGATGAGCTGGCACCAGATGCGCACCGGGCGGTTGCGGTACACCGTGGCCGGGCCGATCATGGCCGCCAGCATCGCGGTGTTGACGACGCTGAGCGACAGCTCGAGCTTGTCGCGCTGCTGGTCCTCGCTCTCGCTGAGCTGGCCTATCTCCACCAGATCGCCGAGCGCGGTGTAGGTGTTGCCGCCCGAGACGATGGGCAGCGCGTGCGTGGTGAGGTACACCATGCCGGTGCTGAAGTCGAGATCGACCAGATAGTGGCGCCCGGCAACCGGGGCCGCGGCACGAGCGGTGGCGGTGGCGTCGAGAGTGAGCATGCGATCAATTCCAGGTTTCGAGCAGGTCGAGCGCGAAATCCTGGTGCAACGCGCCGTCGTAGTGGTCCCATGCAGTCGCCTCGTTGACGGTCTTGAAGTAGGCCGACGCCTTGTCCCACGTCACGGCGGTGCTGGTGCTGAAGCCGGCGCGCAGCGGCGGCTCGAAGGTGACGGTGATGACGCCGCTGCCGTTGGCCGCGGCGTCGCTCACGGTGTGCACGAGTTGGCTCGTTCCGAGGCCAGAGCCGATGGTGAGCGGGCTGCCGCTGAGGATCGTCTTGCCCGCCTCGCCGGCGCCGGCGGTGATGACGACGCTGGTGGCGCCGGCCGACGCCGACGCGTTGAGCGTCATGGTACCGCGCATGGTGCCGCGCGGCGCCACCTGCGCCGGGTTCCATGCCAGCAGGTAGTTCACGCGGCCGCGCAGTTGCAGCAGCATGGCGCGCCAAACTTGCGCCTCGGCGGCCGTGATGGCATCTGGCGCGCGCAGGCTCAGGCTCCATCGCGGCGGTGCGCCGAGCCTGTCCTGAATGTTGCCGGTGGCGTCATTGCCGCCGATGACATCGAAGCGGCGCTGACCCCAGCGAACGCCGCGCTTGGCGATGGCCAGGCCGGTCGGCAACGTGATAACGGCCACGTCAGATCACGCCCTGCGCCCGCAGCGCGCGAAAAGTCTCGAGCTGGCCCTCGCGCACGGCCTTGCGGATCATGGCCTGGTTCTGCGCCACGTCGGCGCGGCCGTCGACGTTGACCACCACATCGCCGGCCTTGATCACGGCGCCGCCCTTGCCAAACGGCACCACGGTAGCCCCGGTGCTGCCGCCGAAAACCGGCTCGGGACCGCGCTCGCCGGCGATACCCCACTGCCCCGGCGGGATGAAGCCGCCGTCGGCGAATAGGCCCGCGAAGATGGTGCCTTTGAAAAACTCGCCGATGAGTCCGCCGCCCGGTCCTTTGCCGAACAGCGCCTCATTGAGGTTGGCCGCCAGCGCCTGCGCCACCATCTTGCGCAGCAAGTCGCGCCAGAGATCGTCGATATCTGCGAAGCGGCCCTCGATGCCGGCGAACAGCGTATCTCCCACCGCGTCCTGCACGTTGCGCCGCGCCTGCTTGGCGAACTCGCTGACTTCCTCCACTTTCGTGTCGAGGAAGGCCTTGCCGTCTTCGATCGCGCGCTCCTGCTCAGCGTCGATCTCGTCGAACACCTGCTTCCACTGCAGAGCCCAGGCGGCGGTGGTGGCTTTGTGGTCGGCAAGCTGCTGCTTCTCCCAGGCCTTCCACGCTTCGGCGCTGTCCTCTGCGGCCTGCTCATCGGCCTCGACCTGCAGGCGGGCGATCTGCTCAGCCGTAAGCGACGAGTCGCGGCTGCTCTTGGTCTTGCCGCCGCCGTCGCCGAAGATGTCGCCTACGCTCGCCGGGTTGGGGTTGACGCGTCCGCGGCCGGCACCGGCCTGATCGGTGAGCCCGAGCAAGATCTGGTAGTAGCGGACCAGTTCCTTGGTCTTGGCGATCTTGTTTTCGAGGTCGAGCACCGCGAACGCGCTGCCCTTGCCCTGGGCCTGCAGATCGCGCTGCTTCTCCAGCCGCGCGTTGAGATCGCCCAGCGCCTGCTCGTATTTCTGCAAGCCCTCCACGGCGTTGGCTGGCAGCGCCACAGTGGGATTCTGCGCAATCAGCGCGGCCACGAAGCCGCCATGCGCCTCGCGCGCAGCATTGATCTGCTTGATGAACTCGGTGATGCCTGGCAGCAGCGTGCCAACGAGCGCCTGGCGCGCGCGCGTGGCTGCGTTGTCGAACTCGCCCAGCGCGTGCACGAAGCGCTCGGCCTCGTCGGCTTGCTGTCTGGTGATGCTGGCGTGCAGGCTCGACTGCTGCGACAGATCTTTCAGCAGCGGCGCCACGTCCTTGAGGCTCTTGCCGAACAGCTCTTGCACCAGGCGCGCCTTGTTGCCGTCATCGGCGAAGCCGCTGAGAGCCACCGCCACCTTGCGCAGCGCCTCTGCTGGGTCATCGGCCTTGAGCTGCTTGGCGCTGAGGCCGATGGCGGTGAGCGCCCTTTCCACGTCGCTGCCTGGCTTGGCGCCAGCCAGCGCCTGATTGAGCTTGATCAGCGCGGTCTCGACGGTGGCGATGTCGGTGCCAGTGCGCTGCGCCACGTCTTGCAGCGCGCTGATGTTCTCGACCGTGGCGCCGGTGGCGTCCGAGATGTCGTTCAGCGAATCGACGGCGCGCGCGTTCTCCACCACGAAACGTCGCAACACATCGGCGCTGAAGGCGGCCAGCAGCGGCGCGACGGCTGCCTTGAGTGCAGAGCCGGCAGCCGCCCAGCGCTGCTCGATGTCCTGCGCCGCCTTCTGGTTGATGCGCGCGGCGCGGTCCATGCCCTCTTCGAGGCGGGCAAGGCGGGCCTCGATGTCGATGGACAAGGTCGCGATGGGCATGGTTTCTCACTCGGTGAGGGTGCTCGGGTCCAGACGTGACGATGCTTCGGCCTCGCGCCGCTCCGGGGGCCGGTGGGCCTTGATGACGAGCACGCGCTCGACGAGGGCCGGCACATCGGCAGGCGCCACGCCCACGTGGGCGATGGCCAGCTCCAGGGCGCCCCAGTCGCAGCCGCCGGCGCCGTTGGCGATGAAGTTCCACACGCGGATGGCCTCGTCGTCGGCCTCGGCGCGCTCCGGCGGTGCCTCGCCCTCGTACCCGACGCCCGCCGCGGCGTCGAGCAGGGCCGTCAGTTTCCCGCGGCGGCCTGCGTGCGCTTGAATGCCTCGTTGGCCTCGTTGACTGCGTGCACGGCCAGGCCCCAGACCCACGCGCCGCGGTCGCCGAACACCGCGCGCACGGCGTCCGGCACAACGGGGGCCGGGTCGTCGTTGCCGACGCCGGCGCCGAGCACGAAGGCCTGGGTGAGGCTCCACGCGGTGATCTGCGGCAGCAGCAGCTCGACTACTGCATCGCCGTCGTGCTCGCGCATCGCCGCCACGAGCTTCTGAGCGCGGCTCTGGCTCGGCACCATGTAGGTGATGCGCTGGCCATCGTCGGTGTCGAACGTGCGCAGCCGCGAGGCCCGCACCTGCGCTGCGAAAGCCTCGATCGCCGTCATGCCGCGCCGCGCAGCACGAAGCCTTTGACGGCAACCTGGAACGAGCCGGTGGCCAGTTCCTTGCGCTGCAGACTCTCGCCCGGCCGGCTGGGGATGCCGCGCCACACGCGCACGCTGCCGTCGTTGAGCGTGATGCGATAGGTGAGGTAGCTGCCTGCGATGGAGGCGCTGGCGATGAGCGCCATGGCGGTGCCGTCGTAGGTCTGGCTGAGCAGGTCGATCTGCACGGTGTCGGCCGGCAGCACGCCGAAGACATCCTGCTGGATCACGTCGAGCAGTTTGGTGTCGTCTTTGCGCTCCTGCGAGCCGCCGCCGATCTGGTAGCCGATGGCCTCGCTCAGCGTGAGCCAGGTGCTCACCGGCGTGAAGGTGCCGCCGGTCACCCAGGCGCTGAAGCTGGTGGTGTTGAGGCCCTGCAAGTCGAAGTTGTTGGTCGTTTGGTTGTAGACGCGCGTGGCCTGGTCCTCGATCTGCGGCATGCCGCCGCCGGTGGTCGTCCAGTACCCGACGGTGCCGTTGGCCATGCCATGAGCCGCGCTGGTGGCCACGCCTGGGTTTGCCAGCGTGATGGCGGTGACGGTGATCGCGCTGGAGTAGGCGTTTGCGATTTCCAGCCGCACGTTGCGGCCGACTGCGGTGGTCATCTGGAGGTCCTTTCAGGGGATGGAAGAACGGCCGGGCGGAACCGGCCTACGTGAAGTAGTCAGCGCCGACGACCTCAACCTCGAGATCCATCTCGGGGTCGTAGCCGGCGCTGTCGTTGTCGCTGGGGCCGATGGTCGCGTCTGGCGCCGCCTGCGCGGTGGCCAGCGCGGCGCGCACCAGGTCGGCCACGGCGATGGCGTTGGTGCGGTCGGTGCCGACGCACAGGATGCTGAACGACGCGCTGTGCGCGAGCACGGTGCCGTCGAGCCCGCGATCGCGCGTCTCCGACTCCTTGCTGAGCGCGATGTAGGGCTTGGCGGCGGCCTGGTCCACGGCATCCCAGCTGATGCGATCGGCCGGCACCTCGGCCAGTAATGGCGCGCTGGCGAGCAGCGCATCGCGCAGGGCGGACTCAGCGCTCACGGCTGGCTGCCCTTCTGCCCGAGCCGCGCGATCTCGCGGCCGAGGCGTTCCTCGATCACGGCCTTGGCCCGGCTGAGGGCCGCAGCGCCGGCGCGCAATGCGGCACCGCCGCCGCCCTTGAACTGCGCCAGGAAGCGCCAGTAGAACGGATCGAACGGGTTGGTCGCGCCGCGGTTCGCACCCTTGGCCGGCCGCACGTTGACGAAGACGCCGATGTTGCCGGCGCGCGATGCCGCGCGGCTGGTGCGCACGCTGATGGCCTTGCGCACGGTGCCGGGCTGGCGGATGAGGCGGCCCTTGCGGCGCACCGGCACCTGCAGCACCGGCGTTGCGGCGCGCATGTCCTTGCGCACCTCGCGCGCGCCGGCGCGCAGCGCGTTGAGGACGGCGCGCCGGCGCAGCTTGGCCGGCAGCGCCTTGAGTTCGGCGATCGCGTCTTGCAGGCCGTGGACCTTGACGATGAAGGTGTCGTCAGCCACTGCGCACCCCGGGCATATCCGGCCAAACCTTGTTCGACTTGCGGCGGTTCTCTGACTCAGCGAGCAACTGCAGGTTGGCTTCGCAGTGAAGACCGCATACCAACGGATGCCGCAGTGGCACGATGTGATCGACTTCGACTCTCGTGCCGATACTGATGGCCAGCTCTTTGGCGCGAACGAAGAAGGCGGCAATGGCGGCCTTGTCTGCCCATGCTGGAGTAGCCGCTAGTCGAGTGGCGCGACGCAGCGACTCTTGCGCATTGAGCTTGGACCTATTCGCGCGTTGGTGCTCAGCGCGGCGCAGCGCTACCCGCTCAGGATTGCGTCGCTTCCAGTCGTCGCTGTTCGCTCTGCGGGCCTCTTTGCAACGCAGGTTTGACTTGCGCGTCAACTCGGCCGCGCGCTCCCTGTTCTGCGCTTTCCACTTCGCGTTCCTTGCGGCACACGCTGCCTTGTTGGCGCTGTAGTAGCGCCTGTCTCTATCTGGATCAGCGGCCCTGTTCCTTGCGTTGATCTCCCTATGGCAGGCAAGGCATGTGCTGTTAGACACCCAGCGCAACGCTAGGTGCCCGTTCTTGCATGGCATCCCAGTGAAATAGTGGGCGGCCCCGGCCTCACGTGCGTCCTTCCTGCTGACTGGTGTCATCTCCCGTCCCTTGCACCGTGGACGCACATCAGCTCCAACACCTCGCGCGCGCCGTCGGTATCGATCGGCGGGCTCACGATCTCGTAGGGCTCGCCGCGCCACACCACGCGAAGGCGCTCGTGCACGTCGGCGCGGTAGCGGATGACGAAGCGCACCGTCACCTCGGCCTGCATCTGCCCCTGCGCGAAGAACTCGCGGCCGCGGATAGGCTCGACCTTGGCCGCCACGGTGATCTGGTCGACCCACGCGCCGCTGGGACGCCCGAGCACGTCTTGCCCGGCCGCCCGCGCCTGCAGGGTGATGCGCTCGCGCAGGTCGCCGGCGTCGATGCGGCCGGCGGTCTTCACACGCACGGCACCCTGAAGGGGTCGAGCAGCGAATCCACGAAGCGGCTCGGGATGTCGATCATCTTGCCCGTGAGGTCGAACGCCTCGCGGTGAGTCCACAGGAAGGCCGCCGTCAGCAGCATCCAGGCTCTGATGTCAAACGGTACGTCGGCCTCGTCGGCATAGCCGATAGTGAGCGTCACGGTCACGGCGTTGGCTGAGGGCTCGGTGTCAGGCCACTCGGCGTCGACCCCAGGCAGCACCCAGCCGGGCCACACGCTGGTGTCGAGCGTGTAGTCGCTCGGGCTCAGCGTTTGGGTCACGCCATCGGGATCGACGTACTGGATGCTCTCGATCACTATCGGGCACTCGGCGTTGCATCCCGTGTTCCAGGCCGCCGTGCGCTCCACCAGGAACTCGGCCGCGGGAAACTCGTCGAGCGTCTGCTCCAGCGTGCGGCGCATGATCACCGTGCCGGTGTAGTTCTCGGCCTTGGCGCGCGCGGCGGCGATGGCCCCCTGAAGCAATGCGTCCTCGTCGGAACTGTCGTAGCGAACCTGCGCCTTGAGTTCGGCGAGCGTGATCGGCTCGATCGTCGACGGCGTGATGACGCGGATGCCCATGCTGTGCTGTGCCTCAGTTCTTGCGGCCGCCGCCCGGACGGTTGCCCCGGCGCGGCCCGTGCTCGTGGTGATGCCGTTCGCCGCGGCGGCCTCGCGAGCGGGCCGGGTATTGCAGCTCGGCCTGCAGCGGCGCGGTCACGCCTGCGAGCGCCAACGCGCCGAGCTGCGCGACCTCGAACGGCGTCTCCGGCCGCACGTCGCCTTGAACGCTCGGCAACTGCGCCGTCACGTCAAGCGCCGCGGTCTGCGCTAAGTCAACCGTGATCTGGTAGCTGCCGACGATGGCCAGCGGGCCGGCCAGCGCGATGGGTGCCGCCTGCACGATATCGAGCAGGATGGCCGCCTGCAGGTCGCCCACGATCGTCTGCGTCCCGCTCATGCCGATGGCGCCGCCGGCCGCCACGTCGAATGGCGGCCCCTCGGTGTAGCCGACGTTGCCGGCGATGCCGAGCATGCCGGCCACGAGCGGCGCGCTTGGCGCGATGGTGATCACCACCCCGAGGTTGCCGCTGTGCCCGAGCGCACCGCTGAGGCCCAGCGCGGCGGCCTGCGCGATGTCATGCGCGCGCCTGATCTGCAGATCGCCGGCCAGCGCTACGGCACCGCCCACCGTCGCCATCGCCAGCGGAGGCTGCACCTCGAACGCGATGAAATAGCCGATGTTGCCGCTGATGCCAGGCACGCCACCGAGGCCGACCGGCGCGGTGGTCGTCAGCGCGAAGTCGGTGCCGCCGCGCGACGCGAAGGCGCCATAGCGGCGCCCGGCCATGGCGCCGTGGCTGCGCGCCTGATCGATGCGCGCCAGCGTGCGCGCGGCGCCGCCGCGGCCGGCGAAGGAGCCGTAGCGCCGCCCAGCCCATGCGCCCCAGGCGACCAGCTGGGTGTTGGCCATGGACGCCCGATCAGACGATGGAGAACGTGTCGCCGCTGGACGGCGCCGTGGTCAGGGTGGAGAACGTGAACAGCGGCAGCGAGGCGCTGGTGTTCGCCGTGATGTCGGTGGCCTGGCCGCGCAGCGCCGCGGTGCTGGTGGCGATGTCGAAAATGATGATGCGGCCCTTGAACTGGTCGGCCGCCGCGCCCGCCGGCGTGAGCGCGCTGGCGGTGAACTGCGTGGTGCTCGGCGTGGTGCCGCTGCCCACCGTGCCGCGGCACACGGTGCGCGCGCCGCGCGCTTCGGTGTTGGCGAGTGCCTCGCCCACCGTGCCGCTGGTGGTGTGGCCGCTGAGCGCCTGGTCGACCACCGCAGCGGCGATCTCGGCGCCGGCATCGGTGGCCAGCGAGGCCGCGGTGATGCCGTTGGTGCCCACGCCGCCCACGGTGCCCACCACGTTGCCGCCCACGTTGCCGGCGACGGAGCCCACCGCGCCGGTGACGGTGCCGATGCTGTTGTTGGCGTTCGCGTAGCCGGTGGCGGTGAAGAAGTTGCCCGCGTTGGCGGCGGCGGTGCGGCTGCCGTTGATGGCGTCGGCACTGCGGCGCGGATAGATGCTGATGTTGTCGCCGGCGGCCATGGTGAAGATGCCAGGGTCGGCCGCCAGCGTGACCGTCTTGGTCGAGCCGGTGTAGGCCGAGACCGTGCCCATGCAGCACTGCACGGCGCTCGCCGCGTCGTGCACGTAGACATCGCAGCCCACGTAGGCGTTGTTGTCGGCCGAGCCGTTGGTCAGCGTGAAGCTGGTCTGGCTCGACAGCGAGGCGATCGTGGTGTCGAGCAACGCCTCGTCCATGCCGATGCGAAAGCGCGCGATCGGAAAGCGCACCGTCTGCGAGTCGATCGTCACGTCGGCGATCACCACTAGGTACTCGGAGCCCGCGGCATAGAAGCCGGCGGTGGTGTTGTCGGACAGGTCGATGATGACCAGGTTGATGCCGGTGAGCGAGTCGAAGTCGGTGCTCGCGGTGATGCCGGAGGCCGACGCACGCTGCGTGGTGTTGCCGTCTTTGTAGATCTGCACGTCCGCGGCCGCGTAGCCGCTGGCGGCCGCGCTGGCGCCCGTGCTGGCGGCGTAGCTGCCGAACGGGATACGCAGCGTGGCGCCTGGCGTGACCTTGCCCAGGTCGATCATGCGACTAACCTACCTTCCGTGAGTCTGGGCCGCACAGGGCCTCCGAGCAGTGGACCGCCGCCGCTCGTGATGTTGCCGCCATCCCAGTTGTCGAGATAGTTGCCGGCGGTCGACGAGATCCCCGGCTTGCCGGTGGTGATGTTGGAGTCGGTCACCGCCAGCGCGGTGATCTCGGCATCATTGCGGTAGACCTTGTGGCCGGTGCCGATCGATACTAGGCGCAGCGTGTCGTTGGCCGCCCACGCAACCGTGGTATTGGCTAGCGCCGTGCGCGTGCCGTTAACCCATCGACAGATGTGCGTGGTCTTGTTGCCGACCCCGTTGTTGATGACATAGGCTTCGTAGTGGGTGCGCGTGCCGGCGCTGCCGCTGGCTCGAGTTGTGACGCCGACTCGGTTGGCTGTCCCGAGGTCGTCGATTGTCAGAAGCGTTGCCAGTGAATACTGATCGTCGTTGAACGAGCCGCTGCCAGCCCACACAGCTGTCGCGTGTTGATCTGTTGGCTGTGCGTTGTACTGACCATGCGCACGGATGCTGGCGTTGATCTGGATGTTTCCGGCGTTCGCTACGTTCTGCTGCGACCAGTTGGCGCCGAGGCTGGCGCGGTTGAAGTTGTCGGTGGCGACGGATGTGTAGGCCATGGATCAGTGCACCCTCAAGAACCAGACGTTGCCGGCGTGGACCGGTGCGTACACCACGCCAGCGAGTTGCGGGACGTAGCGGAATCGGCCCCAAGAGCCATGCCCGTTGTTCGGGATGGATGCGCCGCCTGTCGTGCCCAGGTTGGTCACCACGTTCGTGGCGGCGTCGATCTTGTAGACGGTGCCGCCGCTGGTGCCCACGTAGTGCAGGAAGGCGTCGAGCGCTGGCACGTAGACCGTGCTGTTGCCTTGGAAGTCGGCGCTGTTGGGACTTGGTATCGTGGTGCCGGTCAGCGTGGTCGACGTGAAGGCGTTCGTCGCGGGGTTGAACGTCTTCTTGGTCATGCCCCAAATCATCACGATGACGTTGCGCGTGGTGTCGAAGCACGCGCAGGCTTCCCGGTCTGCCTGCAACCCCCCAAGGCTGGTGGCCGCGCCCATCGTGTTGGTGGAGCGTGTCCACTTGACGAACGAGCCAAGACTGCCTGAGCTCGATCCACCGAAGACGTAGACATCGCCGTTGCGCGGGTCGATGCACGTCGGGCGCACCTCAGCGCCCACGATACCGGCCGGCATGTTCGGGTGCGTACCCTGCGCGCTGTAGGTGTTGGTCGACAGGTTGAAGGAGTCGACCGTGTTCAGGATCGCGCCAGAGCTGTACTGCGCGCCGCCGAACATCATGATCCGGTTGCCGAACTCGTCGACGTGCTTGCCGTGGTAGCTGTGCCGGGAGGTCGGTCGACCGTCCGCGTAGTAGGCACCGTTCTGCTGGGTTGCGGAGGGCGCGAGCAAGGTGGCCCATGCCGGGTTCTCGGTGCTGAGGTCAAGCACCTCAACCTCGTTGCCGGCGTAGTCGGTGTGGCCGCCACCGGCGGATTGGTAGAGCCGGCTGGTGCGCGTGTCGAGCGACATCGAGCACCAGGCGTCGACCTTTCTCGCGATGTTGCCCGCCGGCAGAGGGCTGTATGTCAGGGCTGAAAGATTCGTGCCACTGATCTGCTGCCACACGTTGACGGTGGCGTTCTCGGCCCACGATGGGCGAGC
>JABTUY010000014.1 GCA_015075165.1 Ideonella sp.
CCACCCGCTCGGCGCCACCGGCGCGATCCGCTCGGCCACGACGATCCACGCGCTGCACCGGCACAACCTGAAGTACGGTATGGTCACGATGTGCGTCGGCATGGGGCAGGGCGCGGCCGGCATCTACGAGCGGGTGTGAAATGGCCCACCCCCGAAGCGGCCTCGCGGCCGCTTCCCCCTCGAGGGGGCAACACCAGCGGACCGGCGGAGCCGGATCCGCGGTGTCCGCTCGGGGCCGCGCCACTGGAGTGGCGCGGGTGCGGCGCACGTCGAGCCCGCGCCTTGCGGGCTTCGCGGCCTCGAACGGCTTCTGGAACGTAAAGTTCAGGCGGCCTTCACCTTGAGCCGCGACGTGACCGCCGACCTCGAACTCGATGCCCAGAGCTGCCTGCCCGACGACGGCACCGCGGGCACGCTGATCGGTCGCTGCTGGGTGCCCGGCGCGCAGGCCGGCCCGTCGGTGGTGGCGGTGCGCGCCGACGGCGTGTTCGATCTTTCGGCGCGCTTCGCCACGGTGAGCGACTTGCTCGACGAGAGCGACCCGGCGCGTGCCGTGCAGGCCGTGTCCGGGACACGGCTCGGCGCGCTGGCCGACATCCTGCGCAACACGGGCCGCGCGCAGCGCGACGCGGCCGTGCCGCACCTGCTGGCGCCGGTCGACCTGCAGGTCATCAAGGCCGCCGGCGTCACCTTCGCCACCAGCCTGCTCGAGCGCGTGATCGAAGAGCAGGCCAAGGGCGACCCGGCGCGCGCCGACGCCGTACGCGCCGAGGTGCAGCGCGCCATCGGCGTCAACCTCGCGGCGGTGAAGCCCGGCTCGCCGCAGGCCGCGGCGCTGAAGGCCGCGCTGCAGGCGCGCGGCCTGTGGAGCCAGTACCTCGAGGTGGGCATCGGCCCCGATGCCGAGGTGTTCACCAAGGCGCCGCTGCTGTCGGCGCTCGGCACCGGGGTGGCGATCGGGGTGCGCGGCGACTCGGCGTGGAACAACCCGGAGCCCGAGGTGGTGCTGGCGGTGAACAGCCGCGGCGAAATCGTCGGTGCCACACTCGGCAACGACGTCAACCTGCGCGACTTCGAAGGCCGCAGCGCGCTGCTGCTGGGCAAGAGCAAGGACAACAACGGCTCGACGGCGATCGGCCCGTTCATCCGCCTGTTCGATTCGACCTTCGGCCTCGACGACGTGCGCCGCGCCGACCTCGCGCTGACGGTCACCGGCGCCGACGGCTTCGTGCTCGAAGGCGCCAGCACGATGCGCGAGATCAGCCGCGACCCGCTCGAGCTGGTGGCGCAGACCACCGCGATGCACCAGTACCCCGACGGCTTCGTGCTGTTCTGCGGCACGCTGTTCGCGCCCACGCAGGACCGCGGCGCGCCCGGCAGCGGCTTCACGCACCGCGTGGGCGACGTGGTGCGCATCCGCAGCGCGCGGCTGGGCGAGCTGGTCAACCGCGTCGAGCACTGCGAGCGGCTCGCGCCGTGGCGCTACGGCGTGCGCGATCTGTTGCGGCACGTCGCGCTTCGCTCGGCACGCTGAAGCGCCGTCGGCGCAGCGGCCTCGGCGCGAAGGCGCAGCGACCTCAGCGCGCCGGCTCAAGCCGGCTCGCCGAAGCGCTCGATCAGCGCATCGACCAGCCGCATCAGGTCGCGCTGCAGCGGTGCGAAGCCGGCGTGCGGCTGCTGCGTCGTCTCATCCATGTAGAGCCGCTTGTTGATCTCGATCTGCAGGCTGTGCCGGCCGTGCGCGGGGTCGCCGAAGGTCTGCACCAGCGCCGCGCCCTGGAACGGATCGTTGACCTTGACGTCGTAGCCCATCGCCGCCAGCGTGTCGCGCACCAGCGCCGTCAGCGCCGGGTCGCAGGTGACGCCGTGGCGATCGCCGAGCACGAAGTCGGCCCGCGCGGTGCCGGCACCGCCGACGCCGTTGGCGCCGGCCACCGCGTTCATCGAGTGGCAATTGATGTGCACCACGCGGCCGAAGCGCGCGCGACGCGAGGCGTCGAGCAGGCCCGCAGCCGGGCATGGTACGGGCGTGGTAGCGCGATGCGCTGCTGCACCTCGGCCACCGTCAGCCGCCGCGAGTAAACCGGGCGCCCGTCGTCGAGCGTGCGCCAGACCAGCGCCTTGCCCAGCAGCGCCCTGAAGCTGGCCTGCCCGCCGCCCGGCCACGGTGCGTCGAGCAACTCGGGGTCGATGTCGTCGGCCTCGCGGTTGGCGTCGATGTACACCCGCGACCATTGGGCGGCCAGCAGCGGCGCTCCGCGCTGCGTGGCTGGCAGGTACAGCGCGTCGACGAAGCTGTCTTCGGCGGTCTGCAGCGCGGTGTCGTCGAGCATGCTGCCGAAGTCGGCCGGCCGCCCGCGGCCGGAGTGCGGCGAGTCGAGCACCAGCGGCTGCGCCGGCGCGCTCGGCCCGTGGACGATCAGGAGCTCTTCGTGCATGGGCCCGAGTATCTGCCACCCCGGCAGGGTCGGGTGGACCCGAATGCGGGTACCGGGCCGCGGCCGCTAGCATGCGCCATGGTTCGTTGTCACGAACTTCGGAGGCCGTGATGAAAGAGCGTGAGATCCGCGACCTGGTCGAACAGGTGCGCAGCGGCGAGCTGCCGCGACGGGCGTTCATTCAACGCATGGTGGGCGTCGGCCTGACCGCGCCGATGGCGTCGATGATGCTGATGCACTACGGCATCGCGCAGACCCAGAGCCGCGTTCACCTACAAGCCCACCAAGCGCGGCGGCGGCGGTGCCCTCAAGGTGCTGTGGTGGCAGGGCGCCACGCTGCTGCAGCCGCACTTCGCCAACGGCACCAAGGACCAGGAGGGCTCGCGCATCTTCTACGAGCCGCTGGCGAGCTGGGACATCGAGGGCAACCTCGTTCCGGTGCTGGCCGCCGAGCTGCCCACGCGCGAGAACGGCGGCCTCGCCGCCGACGGCAAGTCGGTGACGTGGAAGCTCAAGAAGGGCGTCACCTGGCACGACGGCAAGCCGTTCACCGCCGACGACTGCGTGTTCACCTGGGAGTACGCCAGGGACCCCGCCACCGCGGCGGTGACCAGCGGCATCTACAAGGAGGTCAAGGTCGAGAAGGTCGACTCGCACACCATCAAGGTCATCTTCGACAAGCCCACGCCGTTCTGGGCGCGCGCCTTCGTCGCCGCCGAGGGCATGGTGATTCCGAAGCACCTGTTCGCGCCGTACATCGGCGCCAAGAGCCGCGAGGCGCCCAACAACTTGAAGCCGGTGGGCACGGGGCCGTACAAGTTCGTCGACTTCAAGCCCGGCGACCTGGTCAAGGGCGAGGCCAACCCCAACTACCACATGCCGAACCGGCCGTACTTCGATTCGATCGAGATGAAGGGCGGCGGCGACGCCACCTCGGCTGCGCGTGCGGTGCTGCAGACCGGCGAGTACGACTACGCCTGGAACCTGCAGGTGGAAGACGAAGTGCTCAAGCGCATGGAAGACAGCGGCAAGGGCCGCGTGTTCGTGCTGCCCAGCGGCGACATCGAGTTCATCCAGCTCAACATCAAGGATCCGTGGAACGAGGTCGACGGCGAGCGCGCGAGCATGAAGTCCAAGCACTTCGCGTTCAGCGACCCGGCGGTGCGCGAGGCGATGAGCTACGTCGCCGACCGCAAGGGCATCCAGGAGTTCCTCTACGGCCGCACCGGCATCGCGACGTCCAACTTCCTGAACAACCCGCCGCGCTTCCGCTCGCCGAACACCAAGTTCGAGTTCAACGTCGAGAAGGCCGCCCAGTTGCTCGAGGCCGCCGGCTGGAAGAAGGGCTCCGACGGCATCCGCGAGAAGGGCGGCAAGAAGCTGAAGTTCGTCTACCAGACGAGCGTCAACCCGCTGCGCCAGAAGGAGCAGGCGGTGGTCAAGCAAGGCGCGCAGAAGGCCGGCATCGATCTCGAGCTGAAGTCGGTGGTCGCCAGCGTGTTCTTCTCGTCCGACGTGGCCAACCCCGACACCTACGGCAAGTTCTGGTGCGACATGCAGATGTACACCACCACGATGACGCAGCCCGACCCCGAGCGCTTCATGGACCAGTACACCTCGTGGGAGGCCTCGACCAAGGCCAACAAGTGGCAGGGTCGCAACATCTGCCGCTGGGCCAGCGACGACTACGACAAGAGCTACCGCGCCGCCGTGGGCGAACTCGACCCGGCCAAGCGCGCGGCGCTGTTCATCCACATGAACGACCTGCCGGTGAAGGATCACGTCATCGTCCCGCTGATCAGCCGGCCGCGCGTGCGCGGCGCGTCGGTCAAGCTGGCGACGCAGCCCACCGGCTGGGATCTCGACCTGTCGTTCCTCTCCAACTGGTACCGGGAGGCCTGAGCGGCGCTCGCCGGCGGGCGCCGCGGCCATGGGCTCGTACATCCTGCGGCGTCTGCTGATCGCGCTGCCCAGCTTGCTGGGCATCAGCGTGGTGTTGTTCACCGTGCTGGCGCTGGCGCCCGGCGACCCGTTCGAGGAGCTGGCCACCAACCCCAACGTGCCGGCCGAGGTGAAGCTCGCGCTGCGCGCGAAGTTCGGCCTCGATGATCCGGTGTACCTGCGCTATTTCCACTGGGCCAGTGCGATGGCGCACGGCGACTGGGGCTTCTCGTTCATCAGCCGCGTCGATGTCGACACGCTGATCGCGCAGCGCGTGCAGGTGACGCTGGCGGTGATCGGCGCCTCGCAGATCCTGGCGCTGGCGATCGCGCTGCCGGTGGGCATCCTGTCGGCGGTGAAGCCTTACTCGTGGTTCGACCGCATCGCCAGCACGCTGGCGTTCATCGGCTTCTCGCTGCCGACCTTCTTCACCGGCATCTTGCTGATCCTGGTGTTCTCGATCCAGCTCGACTGGCTGCCGTTCGTGTTTCGCACCGAGCTGAGCGCCACCGGCTGGCAGTGGTGGTGGGAGCAGATCAAGCAGTCGATCATGCCGGTGGCGGTGCTCGGCCTGTTCCAGGGCGCGAGCTGGACGCGCTACGTGCGCGCCGCGGTGCTCGACGTGGTGCGACTCGACTACGTGACCACCGCGCGCGCCAAGGGGCTGGCCGAGCGCGTGGTGATCGTCAAGCACGTGGTGCGCAACGCGCTGATCCCGGTGGTGACGCTGGTGATGCTGCAGATGCCGGCGGTGTTCGGCGGCGCCATCGTCACCGAGCAGATCTTCCGCGTGCCGGGCATCGGCTCGCTGCTGATCGACGCCATCCTGCGCAACGACACGCCGGTGATCATGGCGGTGACCTTCGTGTTCGCCTGCCTGGTGGTGGCGTTCAACCTCATTGCCGACCTGCTCTATGGCTGGCTCGACCCTCGCATCAGCTACCGCTAGCGGCGCGCGCGCGCGCAGCGTCTCGCCGTGGGGCGAGGCGTGGCGGCGCTTCCGCCGCCACAAGCTCGCGCTGGTTGGGCTGGTGGTGCTGGTGGTGCTGGTGCTGGCGGTGGTGTTCGGCCCGCTCGTCTGGAAGGTGGCGATCAACGACATCGACTTCACCGCACGTCTGAAGAGCCCGTCGCTGGCGCACCCGATGGGCACCGACGATCTCGGCCAGGATCTGCTCGCGCGCATGCTCTACGGCGGCCGCATCTCGCTGGCGGTGGGCCTGACGGCGATGCTGATGGCGATCTGCGTCGGCGTGGTGATCGGCGCCATCGCGGGCATCTCGCGCGGCAGCGTCGATGCGTCGCTGATGTGGCTGACCGATCTCTTCCTGGCGCTGCCGCAGTTGCCGTTCCTGCTGCTGGTGAGCTACCTCTTCCGCGAGCAGTTGAAATCGCTGCTCGGCGCCGAGGTCGGCGTGTTCATCCTGATCGTCGCGGTGATCGGCATCTTCCGCTGGATGCCGGTGGCGCGGCTGGTGCGCGCGCAGTTCTTCTCGCTGCGCGAGAAGGAGTTCGTCGAGGCCGCGCGCGCGCTCGGCGCATCGACGCCGCGCCAGGTGGTGCGCCACATCCTGCCCAACGCGCTCGGGCCGGTGATCGTCGCCGGCACCATCGACGTCGCGGCGGCGATCATCCTCGAATCGACGCTGTCGTTCCTCGGCCTGGGCTTCCCGCCCGACATCCCCACCTGGGGCCGCCTGTTGTTCGACGCCAAGGACCACATGGACATCGCGGCGCACTGGGCGCTGTTCCCCGGCGGCGCGATCTTCCTCACGGTGCTGGCGATCAACTTCGTCGGCGACGGCCTGCGCGACGCGCTCGACCCCAGGAAGGTGATGTGATCCCCCCCGGAGCGACCTTGCGGTCGCCTCCCCCCCGGGGGGGCGCCGCCAGCGGCCCGGCAGAGCCGGTTCCGCGGCGGCCGCTCGGCTCGCATTGCCGCATGCCAACCAACGTGCTCCGTTCGAGGCCGATCCGCTGATATGGCGCTACTCGAGATCCAGGGGCTCAAGACCCACTTCAAGACCGACGACGGCTGGCTGCACGCGGTCGACGGCGTCGACATCGACGTCGACCGCGGCGAGACGGTGTGCGTGGTCGGCGAGAGCGGCTGCGGCAAGTCGGTGACTGCGATGACGGTGCTCAAGCTGGTGCCGATGCCGCCAGGGAGAATCGCCGCCGGCCGCGTGATGTGGCAGGGGCGCGACCTGGTGCCGCTGGCGGCCGACGAGATGCGCAAGGTGCGCGCCAAAGAGATCGCCATCGTGTTCCAGGAGCCGATGACCTCGCTCAACCCGGTGTACACGGTGGGCGAGCAGATCGCCGAGGTGCTGCGCCTGCACGAGGGCCTGTCGCGCAAGGACGCGCTCGATCGCGCGGTGCAGATGCTCAAGCGGGTGCGCATCCCCACGCCCGAGCGCCGCGTGCAAGACTACCCGCACCAGTTCTCCGGCGGCATGCGCCAGCGCGTGATGATCGCGATCGCGCTGGCGTGCAACCCCAAGCTGTTGATCGCCGACGAGCCGACCACCGCGCTCGACGTGACGATCCAGGCCCAGATCCTCGGCCTGCTGGCCGAGCTGAAGGCCGAGCTGGGCATGGCGATCATGCTGATCACGCACGCGATGGGCGTGGTGGCCGAGGTCGCGCAGCGGGTGGTCGTGATGTACGCCGGCAAGGTGGTCGAGGAGGCGCCGGTGGGCGAGCTGTTCGCGCGCGCGCGGCACCCGTACACGCAGGGGCTGATCCGCTCGATCCCGCGCATCGACACCGCGGCCACGCACAAGGTGCGGCTGGAGTCGATCCCCGGCACCGTGCCCAAGCTGATCGAACCCGCCGAGGGCTGCCGCTTCGCGCCGCGCTGCCGCTACGCGATGCCCAAGTGCACGGCGGCGACGCCGCCGCTGCGCACGGTGGCGCCGGGCCACAAGGTGGCGTGCGTGCTCGACGAGATCCCTGTATGAGCGCCCCCAGGCCGACGAGTACGTCGTCCGCCCCCCGAGGGGGTCTGAGTAGCCCGGCAAAGCCGGATCTACTCAGGAGCGCGCCGTCGTTGTCTGCCGCGCCGCTGCTGCGCGTCGACAAGCTCGTCAAGTACTTCCCGATCAAGGGAGGGCTGCTGGCGCGCGAGGTCGGCCGCGTGCACGCCGTCGACGGCGTCAGCTTCGAGCTGGTGGCCGGCGAGACGCTCGGCCTGGTGGGCGAATCGGGCTGCGGCAAGAGCACCACCGGGCGCTGCATCCTGCGGCTGATCGAGCCCACCGCGGGCAGCGTGCAGTTCGAGGGCCGCGAAGTCACCGCGATGGCGCGCGACGAGCTGCGCGCGATGGCGCGGCACATGCAGATCATCTTCCAGGACCCGTACGCGTCGCTCAACCCGCGCATGACGGTGGGCCAGATCATCGGCGAGGCGCTGACGATCCACCGTCTCACCAAGAGCGCCGCCGAGTACGAGGCGCGCATCGTCGAGCTGCTCGAGACGGTGGGCCTGGCGGCCGACCACATGCGCCGCTACCCGCACGAGTTCTCGGGCGGCCAGCGCCAGCGCATCGGCATCGCGCGCGCGCTGGCGGTGAGCCCGAAGCTGGTGGTGTGCGACGAGGCGGTGTCGGCGCTCGACGTGTCGATCCAGGCGCAGGTGATCAACCTGCTCGAAGACCTGCAGGCCAAGTTCGGCCTGACCTACGTCTTCATCGCGCACGACCTGTCGGTGGTCGAGCACATCAGCGACCGCGTGGCGGTGATGTACCTCGGCCGCATCGTCGAGATCGCGCCGGCTGCCAAGCTCTACACGCGGCCGCTGCACCCGTACACCGAGGCGCTGCTGTCGGCGGTGCCGATCCCCGACCCGCAGGTCAAGCGCAAGCGCATCCCGCTGCAAGGCGACGTGCCGAGCCCGATCCACCCGCCCAGCGGCTGCCACTTTCACACCCGCTGCCCGATCGCGCAGCAGCCGCTGTGCAGCACCGAGAAGCCCGAGCTGAAGCGCTCGGCCGAAGGGCACTGGGTGGCGTGTCACCTGCGCGGGTAGGGAGAGATCGACAGTGAACGAGCACCCCATCGCGGCCTGGCACCGCATCGTCGAGACCCGCTCGCCGCAGGAGTTGAGCCGCTGGCTCGCCGACGACGCGGTGTTCCATTCGCCGATCGTGCACACGCCGCAACGCGGCAAGGCGCTGGTGATGGCGTATCTGTCGGCGGCGTTCGAGGTGCTGGCCAACGAGCACTTCCGCTACGTGCGCGAGATCGTCGGCCCGCGCGACGCGCTGCTCGAGTTCGAGACCGTCATCGACGGCATCGCGGTCAACGGCATCGACCTCATTCGCTGGAACGACGAAGGCCGCGCTGTCGACTTCAAGGTGATGGTGCGCCCGCTCAAGGGCGTGCAGATCGTGCACCAGCGCATGGCCGCCAAGCTCGAGGCGATGATGGGTAAGCGCTGAGGCGCAAGCAGGAGGCAGCATGACGACCATCAAGACCGGCGTCCACAACGGCGTGGCCACGATCGAGATCGCGCGCCCGGAGAAGAAGAACGCGCTCACCATCGCGATGTACCAGGCGATGGCCGACACGCTGCGCGCTGCCGCCGATGACAATAGCGTGCGGGCGGCGCTGATCACCGGCCAGCCCGGCGTGTTCACCTCCGGCAACGACCTCGAGGATTTCATGCAGCGCCCGCCGCAGGGGCCCGATTCGCCGGTGGCGCAGTTCATGCGCGCGCTGCTCGACCTCGACAAGCCGGTGGTGGCCGCGGTCACCGGCGCGGCGATCGGCATCGGCACCACGATGCTGCTGCACTGCGACTTCGTCTACGTGAGCGACGAGGCGCGGCTGGCCACGCCGTTCGTCAGCCTCGGCCTGGTGCCCGAGTACGCGTCGAGCTTGCTGATGCCCGCGCTGATGGGCCACCGCCGCGCGGCCGAGAAGCTGCTGCTCGGCGAGCCGTTCGGCGCCGAGGCCGCGGTCGAGTGCGGGCTGGCCAACGCGGTGCTGCCGGCCGCCGAGGTGCTGAACCACGCGCGCCGGGTGGCCGAGCGCTTCAACGCGCTGCCGCCCGGTGCCGTGCGCGACACCAAGCAGCTGATGCGCCGCGCCACGCGCGAGGCGACGCTGCAGGCGATGCAGATCGAAGGCGAGGTCTTCGCACGCCGCCTGCGCAGCCCCGAGGCGATGGAGGCCTTCCAGGCCTTCTTCCAGAAGCGCAAGCCCGATTTCTCGAAGTTCTGAGCGCCCCCAGGGCCAGGCCTGCCCGGCTCGACCCACGGCGTGCGTCGCGCCGGATCGGGCCTTCCGCATGTTGGAGTGTTTGACAGCGCACCGCTGCTCCCCGCATACTGGGCAAGGTGAGGGCTACGCTGCTTGTGCGAGACCGGATCGCGTACGCGGATCACGCCTTCGCGGAGATCGTGGTCTGGCAGGTGACCAAGCCGCTGCCGGGATCGACCCACACGTACAAGTATCGGCTCGCCCTCGTGAACCACCGGGTCTGCCTGCTGCGCTTCGACAACGAGGCCGGAAAGGGAGATCACCGTCACGTACGCGGACGAGAGTCTGCTTATCGCTTCATCAGCCTCGATCGGTTGTTCGCCGATTTCGAGCACGAAGCAAGGAGGTTGCTCGATGAAGACCGTAACGCTTGATGTTCGCCCGCCGCGGCGCGCGATGGCAGACGCTCTGGCAGCAGCCAAGTCCGGCCGCGCTGCGCGCACGGCGCGGATCTCATTCGCGACGCCCGAGCTGCTGTGGCGGGTGCTGACCACCAAGCGCTGGCAGATCCTGCGCGCCTTGTGCGGCGCCGGCCCGGTGTCGATCCGCGAAGTCGCACGGCGCGTGAACCGCGATGTCAAGGCTGTTCATGCTGACGTGACTGCACTGCTGATGGCCGGCGTGCTCGATCGCACCGATTCGGGACAGGTCGAGTTCCCGTACGAAACCGTGAAGGTCGAGTTCGAGTTGGAAGCCGCGTGAGCGTATTGACGCAGGCACGCCCCAGGCCACACCCTGCCCGGGCAGCGACGCGAGTTCACGGCATGCCCATGCAAGCGCGACATTCCACAACAGTTCTCAAGGCTCGATAGCCGAACCCGGAGACCTCATGACGACTCAATCAACCCTGAAGGACAAGACGCTGTTCGTCACCGGCGCGTCGCGCGGCATCGGGCTGGCGATCGCGCTGAAGGCGGCGCGCGACGGCGCGCGCATCGTGCTGGTGGCCAAGACCACCGAGCCCAACCCCAAGCTGCCCGGCACGCTGTACTCGGCGGCTGAAGCGATCGAGGCCGCGGGAGGCCAAGCGCTGCCGGTGCCCACCGACATCCGCGACGAGAACGCGGTGGCCGCCGCGGTGGCCGCGGGCGTGCAGCGCTTCGGCGGCATCGACATCCTGGTCAACAACGCCAGCGCGATCAGCCTCACGCCGACCGATGCCACGCCGATGAAGCGCTTCGACCTGATGTTCGGCGTCAACGTGCGCGGCACCTACTGCTGCACGCAGGCGTGTCTCGGCGAGCTGATCAAGAGCGCCAAGGTCGGCCGCAACCCGCACGTGCTCAACATGAGCCCGCCGCTGTCGATGAAGCCGCACTGGTTCCAGAACCACGTCGCCTACACGATGGCCAAGTACGGCATGAGCCAGTGCACGCTCGGCCACGCGGCGGAGTTCAGGCGCCACGGCATCGCGGTGAACAGCCTGTGGCCGCGCACCGCCATCGCCACCGCGGCGCTGCAGATGATTCCGGGGGTGGACCTGAACAAGTGCCGCAAGCCCGAGATCCTGGCCGACGCGGCGCACCTCATTCTCACCAGCGACGCCAAGGCGGTGACGGGCAACTTCTTCATCGACGACACGCTGCTGGCAGAGCGCGGCGTGAAGGACTTCGACCGCTACGCGGTAGTGCCGGGAACGAAGGATCTGATTCCGGATTTCTTCGTCGATTGAACGGACCCGTCCGTCGGCAGGCGCCTTGTGCCCGTCGCCCACGGCAGTCCCATCGTTGCGGTCGTTCGTCGTGCGAGACGCTCGACGCTCGACGCAAGCCGTTTCAGGGTAGCCGGCTCGCGTCAGGCCCGAAAGGGGTTTTCGATCCGCAACCTGCCGATGCGCTGGCCATGCTGCAGGTCTTCGCTCAACAGGCGGCGGCAGCCGGCCTGCGCAGCGGCGGCGATCACCAGGCTGTCGTAGAAGGCGAAGCCCTGGCGCTGCTGGATGTCCAGCGCCGAGGCGTACAGCGCCGGACTGGGCTGCACCCGCCACAGTGGCACCAGCGTGTGCTGCATGAAAGACTCGGCGTCCTCGGCGCGCGCGATCACCTTGAGCTTGCGCGTCAGCACGTTCAGCGTTTCCTGCACCACCTGAAAGCTGACGACGCCGGTGCCGTGGCTCAGCGCATCGGCCACCAGGCTCCGCGCCGCAGCGTGCTTGGCGGCATCGGCTTCGTCGAAGAGATAGACGAAGACGTTGCTGTCGAGGAAGTCAACGCTCATTCATGTCTTCGCGGGTGAACTTGCGCCCCCCGGTGCGCACGTAGGCGCGCATGCGGTCGATGCTCTCCAGCGCCCTGGCGGCCTGCCGCCTGCGCGCGTACTGCTCCAGCCAGCGGCGGAACTGCTCGTTCAGCGTGGTGTTGTCCGCGGCGGCTTGCTCGCGCGCCGCCTCGATCAAGCGTTCGTCGGCCGTGAAGGTGATGTTCTTCATCGTGTATGAAGGCTCGTGTACTGTTTACAGTGTACTGGTGACACTTTCGGCGAGCAAGTGGTGCGCAGACACGCGGCGCGTGCGGCTTCGGCGGCAACGGCGGCGCCGGGCTTCGGCCCCTCCTTGGTGGTGCTCAGAAGCGCGGCGGCCGGTGCTTCGAGCCGCTGCGCACCCTTCCGGCGCAGCCGGCGCGCCTCGGCCTGGCATGTGGGGTACGACGACAGCCCACCGGTCTTCACCGTCGCGCTCAGCCTGGGCGCCGCATAGCCGTCGTCGGGCAGTTCCACCAGCCACAGCGAGCGTTGGATGCCGGCGAGGTCGGCGGGGCCGGTGATCTCCTCGTGGTGCAGGAACTCGGCCCAGGCGCCGATCGGCGTGTCGGCAAAGTAGTTGGCCGGGCCATCGCCGTCGCCGTGCCAGCGCGCAGCAGGTAGCCGGTCGCTCTGCCACAGGAAGGGCAGTCGCCAGTCGCAGTGGCGAAAGCACAATCGCGCGGCCATGCACGTTTCGCTGCTGCTCGCGCGGCGCTCAGGCCACCAGCGGCTGCGCGCCGGTGAGCACGGCGGCCAGCGCGCGCACCTGCTGCGCGGCCTTGGTGTCGGGTGTCCACTTGGCGCCGAGCAGCGCGCGCGGGCTCTTGCCGCCGAGCTGTGTGCGCGGGCGCTCGAACGCTCGAACCAGCGGCGCATGCCGAACTCGTTGTACGAACCGGCGAGGTCGGCCACTACCATCGCCAGCCAGTGCAGGCGCTCTGCGGTGGCCTGCGGCGTGGCGCGCTCGGCGGCGGCGTAGCGCCGAAGCGACGCCGGCGCGATGCCGAGCAGCGCGCCGAGCGCCTCGTCGCCGAACACCGCGCGCATCGCGGCCCATTCGCTGGCCGGGGCGGGCGAGTCGTCGAGCACCGCGATCAGACGCTCGACGCTGGTGGCCATGCGCTTCGAGCCGCGGCAGGTCGGCGACGATCTTGCTGCCCAGGCCGACCAGGAAGCCGGCGAACGCGAACGAGACGACCCACATCACAAGCTTGAACAGCCGGTCGGGCACGCGCAGGAACTTGAACATCGCTCTACCCTCCGGCCGCGGGAATCGGGCGCGGCCGGCCGTCGCGGTCGATCGCCACGGAGGTCAGGTTGGCATCGGTCACCTTGGCCTGCTGCGGCCGCACCGGGCCGCGCTCGGCGAACTCTTCGACGTGCACAGTGATCGAGGCCGGGGACGAAGACCTGATTCCGGACTTCTTTGTCGATTGAGCGAAGAGCAAGCCGCGCGGGTCACCCGCGAGGCGCAGACTTGGGCAAGCCGCTCGTTCTGCCTAATTCGCTAATCACAGCGCCGGTCGTCTGTCAATCCTATGTGCTGAAGCGGTGCAGGCGCAGGTCGGCATATACCTCGGTTAGAGTCGCACCGCCTGGAGGGGGCATGACACGACAGCGAGGGAGCAAGTCGTGCAGCCCTTGGCCGCCGACGCAGCGGGAGGTCTTGCCAGCCAGCGGCCGGAGACGCCGCGCGCCGCCGGCGACGGTGGCTTGGAGGCACTGTGCCTGTTGGCGCGGCTGCACCATGTGGCCGCCGATCCGGCGGCATTGCGCCACCGGCTCGGGCTGGGCGCCAGCGAGGCTGCGGGCATCGACCACCTGCTCGCCGCGGCCGCGTACCTCGGGCTGCGTGCCCGCCGCAGTCGCACCAGCGCCGAACGCCTGGCGCTGACGCCGCTGCCCGCGCTGGCCCTGATGGCCGACGGCTCGGTGGCGGTGCTGGCGCAGTGCGACGGGCAGCGTGTGCTGACGCAGGCCTTCGATGGCCCCGGCGCCGACTCGCGCCCGGCGATCGCGCCGCTGGCCGACTTCGCTGCGCGCTGGAGCGGCCAACGGATCCTCGTCGCCAGCCGCGCCAGCCTGGCCGGTGACCTCGCGCGCTTCGACTTCAGCTGGTTCATTCCCAGCCTGGTCAAGCATCGCCGGCTGCTGGCCGAGGTGCTGGTGGTGAGCCCGTTCCTGCAGCTCTTCGCGCTCGTGATGCCGCTGTTCTTCTAGGTGGTGATGGACAAGGTGCTGGTGCACCGCGGCGTGGCCACGCTCGACGTGCTGGTGGTCGGCCTGGTGGGCGTGGTGCTGTTCGAGAGCGTGCTCAACGCGCTGCGCTCCTACGTGTTCAGCCATACCACCAGCCGCATCGACGTGGAGCTCGGCTCGCGCCTGTATCGCCACCTGTTGGCGCTGCCGCTGGCGTACTTCCAGGCGCGGCGGGTCGGCGACTCGGTGGCGCGCGTGCGCGAGCTGGAGAACATTCGCAGCTTCCTCACCGGCAACGCGCTCACGCTCGTGCTCGACGTGCTGTTCTCGGCGGTCTTCGTGGCCGTGATGCTGTTCTACAGCGTGACGCTGACGTTGATCGTGCTGGCCAGCCTGCCCATCTACGTGATGCTCAGCCTGCTCGTCGTGCCGGTGCTGCGCCGGCGGCTCGACGAGAAGTTCGCCCGCGGCGCCGAGAACCAGGCGCTGCTGGTCGAATCGATCACCGGGGTGCAGACGGCCAAGGCCGGCGCGCTCGAGCCGCAACTCGCGCGCCGCTGGGACCAGCAGCTCGCCGCCTACGTGTCGGCCAGCTTTCGCACCGGCGTGCTGGCGAGCTGGGCGCACGAGGGCGTGAACCTCACCGGCAAGCTGGTGAACGCCGCCACGCTGTGGTACGGCGCGCACCTGGTGATGGACAACCAGCTCACGGTGGGCATGTTCGTCGCGTTCAACATGTTCGCCGGCCGCGTGGCGCAGCCGATCATGCGCCTGGCGCAGATGTGGACCGATTTTCAGCAAACCGGCGTCTCGATGCGCCGGCTGGCCGACATCCTGAACACGCGCACCGAGGTGCCGGCCTCGGCAGCCGCGCAGCTGCCGCCGCTGCGCGGGCGCATCACCTTCGAGGGCGTGCACTTCCGCTACCGGCCCGATGCGCCGCCGGTGCTGCACGGCCTGAGCCTCGACATCCAGGCCGGCGAAGTGATCGGCATCGTCGGCCGCTCGGGTTCGGGCAAGAGCACGCTGGCCAAGCTGGTGCAGCGGCTCTACGTGCCCGAGCAGGGCCGGGTGTGCGCCGACGGCATCGACATCGGCTTCATCGACGCGGCGCAACTGCGCCGGCAGATCGGCGTGGTGCTGCAGGAGAACTTTCTGTTCAACCGCAGCGTGCGCGAGAACATTGCCATCGCCGACCCGGCCGCGCCGCTCGAGCAGGTGATCGCCGCCGCGCAACTGGCCGGCGCGCACGAGTTCGTGAGCGAGCTGCCCGAGAGCTACGACACGCTGGTGGGCGAGCAGGGCGCCAACCTGTCGGGCGGCCAGCGCCAGCGCATCGCGATCGCACGGGCGCTGTTCACCAACCCGCGCATCCTGATCTTCGACGAGGCCACCAGCGCGCTCGACTACGAGAGCGAGGCGATCGTGCAGCACCACATGGCGCACATCGTCGAAGGCCGCACGGTGATCGTGATCGCGCACCGCCTGAGCGCCGTGCGCCACGCGCACCGCATCGTGGCGCTGGACCAGGGGCGCATCGTCGAGGCCGGCTCGCACGAGGCGCTGCTGCACCACAACGGGCTGTATGCGCACCTGTGGCGGCTGCAATCCGCCGGGGTTGGCGAGCCGGGGGCGGCGGCATCAGCGCGCATGGCCGCTCCAAAGCGCTCATCCCGGAGCGCGAAGCGCGAAGGGTAGTCCAGTGAGCGCGTACGGCCGCTCCGAAGCGCTCATACCGGAGCGCTGCAAGCGCGAAGGTACTCCAGTGAGCCGGCCGCAGCGCCTACTCCTCCTGCCGCGCCGTTTCGCGGGCGATGAGGTCGGCGGCCCACTGGTTGAAGCTGGTGCCCGACAGTTCGGCGGCGGTGCTCGCCCGGGCGTGCAGCCCCGGGTCGAGCCGCAGCATCACGCGGCCCGAGTACGGCTTGTCGGGCGCCTGCTTCAGCTTGACGCAGGCTTTCAGATAGTCGTCCACCGCTTCGCGGAAGGCGGCCTCGAGATCGTCGACCGACGTGCCGTGGAATCCCACGATGTCGCGGATGCCGGCGATGTGGCCCACGAAGATGCGGTCATCGGCGTCGTACTCCACGCGGGCGCAGTAACCCCTGTATCGCATCGCGTTCATGGCTTTACTCCGATCGATTGCAAGAACACCCGTGCATCGCGCACGCGGTACCGCAAGGCCTCCTTGCCCGGGTGCGGGCGATGGAAACGCACCTTGCGCCCGCTGAACTCGAAGGTGACCGAGGATCCCGACCCTTCGGTGCGCGAGCACCCCACCGCCAGCAACAGCGCCTCGATGCGTCGCCACTCCAACGCGCCGTTGATCGGCTCGGAGAACACGGCTTCGAGTGTCTTGCGCTGCGCGCGATTCACGGCTCCATGATATCAAAAACTGATGCCATGCTGTCTGCTCGCGATGCTGCGAGGACCGCGCCACGCGACCAAGGCCACCCCGCGCTCGACCTGCTCGCCCGTTACGGCGCCGTGCTGCGCGCCGCCTGGGCCGCGCGCCGCGAACTGGCCGGCCCCAGGCGCCTGGCCGACGAGGCGGCGTTCCTGCCCGCCGCGCTGAGCCTGCAGGAGACCCCGGTGCACCCGGCGCCGCGGCGCGCCATGGCGGTGATCGTCGCGCTGTTCGTCGCCGCGCTGGCGTGGAGCGTGCTCGGCCAGGTGGACATCGTTGCCGTGGCCGCCGGGCGCATCGTGATCAGCCAGCGCAGCAAGGTGGTGCAGCCGCTGGAAACCTCGGTGGTGCGCGCCATCCACGTGAAGGACGGCGACCGCGTGCAGCAAGGCCAGGTGCTGGTGGATCTGGACGCCACCGCCTCCGACGCCGACCACGCATCGGTTGCCGAGCAACAGCTCGCCGCGCGCGGCGAGCTGGCGCGCAGCGTGGCGCTGCTGCGCACGCTGCAAGGCGCTGCAGCCCCCAAGCTGGAACGCACCGGCGAAGCGCTGCCTGCCGACGCCGCGCTGTTGCTGCAAAGCGAGTGGAGCGACATCGCCGCCAAGCGCGCGCGTCTCGAAGCCGAAGCGCAGCGCCGCGCGGCGGAACTCGTCACGCATCAACAGCAGCTTGCCAAGCTCGACGCCACGGCCCCGCTGGTGCGCCAGCGCGAGGCCGACGTCAAGAGCCTCGCCGACCAGGGTTTCATCGCCGGCCACGCCGGGCAAGACCGCACGCGCGAGCGCATCGAGATCGAGCGCGACATCGCCACGCAGGCCGCGCGCATCGCCGAGGCGCAGGCCGCATTCGCCGAGAGCCGCCAGGCCGGTTCCGCCTACGTGGCCGAAACCCGTCGCGCCCTCAACGACCGCGCCGCGCAAGGCCGCGTCAAGCTCGCCCAGCTCACGCAGGAGCTGCTCAAGACCGAGCGCCGCCAGACGCTCACGCACCTCACGGCGCCGGTGGCCGGCACCGTGCAGCAACTGGCCATCCACACCGCCGGTGGCGTGGTCACCGAAGCGCAGCCGCTGATGGTGATCGTGCCCGACGGCGGCGCCGTCACCGCAGAGGTGGTGGTGGAAAACAAAGACATCGGCTTCGTGCGCGCCGGGCAGGAGGCCGCGGTCAAGCTCGAGACCTTCAACTTCACGCGCTACGGCACCGTGCCGGCCAAGGTCACCTGGGTCACCGCCGATGCGGTGAACGACGACAAGCGCGGCGCGATCTTTCCGGCCACGCTGGAGCTGCTGGCGCGCGACATCGAGGTCGACGGCAAGCGCATCGCGCTGGCACCGGGCATGAGCCTCGCGGCCGAGATCAAGACCGGCCGGCGCCGCGTCATCGGGTACCTGTTGAGCCCGGTGCAGCAGCGGGTGTCCAGCAGCCTGCACGAACGGTGAGCGGCCAAGCGATGCGCGTGCTCTTCATCCACCAGAACTTCCCCGGTCAGTTCCGCCACGTGGCGGCACAGTGGTCCAGGCGGCCAGGCTGGCAGGTGCTGGCGATCGGCCGCGACACCGCGCCCGGGCTGCCCGGCGTCACGTGTCTGCGCTACAAGCCGCACCGCGCGCCGCACAAGGCTCAGCACCCGTACCTGCGCACGATGGAGAACGCCGTGCTGCACGGCCAGGCGGTGGCGCGCGTGCTGCAGCAACTCAGGGCCAAGGGCTTCGTGCCCGACGCGATCGTGGCCCACCCCGGCTGGGGCGAAACGCTGTATGCGAAGGACGTCTTCCCCGACACCCGGCTCGTGCATTACTGCGAGTGGTACTACGCCAGCGAAGGCGCCGACTTCGGCTTCGACCGCGAGTTTGCGATGACGCTCGACGACAAGCTGCGCATCCGCACCTGGAACGCGCTGCACCTGCTGAACCTGCAGAACTGCGATGCCGGCATCACGCCGACGCAGTGGCAGTGGAGCCGGCATCCCGAGGCTTACCGCGGCAAGATCACCGTGGCGCACGAGGGCATCGACACCGAGCGCCTGGGTCCGGACCCGGCTGCGAACTTCACGGTGCCCAGCGGACCCAGCCAGGGGCTGATGCTGAAGGCCGGCGAGCCGATCGTCACCTACGTGGCGCGCAACCTCGAGCCGTACCGCGGGTTCCATCAGTTCATGCGCGCGCTGCAGATCGTGCAGCAGGAGCACAAGACCTGCCACGCGATCATCGTCGGCGGCGACGGCGTGAGCTACGGCCGCAAGCCGCCCGAGGCACCGAACTGGCGCGAGCACATGCTGCGCGAGGTGAGCATCGACCCGGCGCGCACGCATTTCGTGGGCAAGCTGCCGTACGAGCACTACGTGCGCGCGCTGCAGGTGAGCGCGGCGCACGTGTATCTGACGGTTCCCTTCGTGCTGAGCTGGTCGCTGCTGGAGGCGATGGCGTGCGGGTGTGCGGTGATCGCGTCGGACACGGCGCCGGTGAGGGAGGTGGTGCGCGATGGGGAGAACGGGATGCTGGTGAACTTCTTCGACTACGCGACTTTGGCCTCTCGGCTGCGCGATGCCCTGGCCCGGCAACCCGAGTTCCACCCGCTGCGTGCCGCTGCGAGAGCGGCGCCAACCGGCCTCTCCACGTCCGCCGGGCTCGACCTGTGGGACGAGGTCATCCGGGTGGCGGGGCACGCGGCGCAGGGAGCCAGCCTGGAGCCCTCGCCGATGCCTCGTACGGCGGCTGAGTCAGACAGGTCGAACCCGGAGACACTGGGCCACTCGACCTTCCGCCTCGACGGCAAGACCATTCACGAGGCCGCCCCATGCTGACCGGCACGCCCTTGGATCTGACCCCTCTTGGCCCGCTGCTGTCGTGGCTCGGCGTGGCTTACTGGGGGGTGGCCCTGGCTATCGTGGCCCTCGCGCTGTGGTGGCCGAAGCGATGGTGGATCAAGCTGACCATGGCTGCGTTGGTGCTGGGTGCCGTCGTGTATCCGGTGTTCATCCGCCCGGTGGAGAAGCACGTGCAAACCGTGCGCCACGATCAGGAGCAGTTCAAGGCCAAGCTCGATGCCGCGACGGCGCAGTTCGAGATGCGCTGCAAGAGCGCGGGCGAGAAGATCGTGCGCACGGTCGACAACGTCGAGGGCGTCGTCTGGATGAAGTGGCGCGACCAGCGCGATGTGAAAGACGACTTCGACCAATACAAGCTGTTCGACCCCTATGGGCGCGATTGCGATGCCGAGGAGTGCATCGCTCAGCTCCTGAGGCTGGACGCGCCGCCAGGCAGATTCCAGCGAGAAGTCGACATTCGCAAGGGTCGATACCGCTACGTCGAATCGATCGATCCCGCCGATGGCAAGCGGTATCGGTACACCGGGACGATGAAGCTGATGCCGGCCTGGACGCCCGAAGCCATTCAGCGCTTCCGCCGCGACCGGGGAACTGATGTTCCCGAGAGCGCCTACTGGTTCCAACTCGAGCGCGCGCCGATCGATCGCTACAGCGCTCGGTACGGTATCACCTGGGACGACATCTCCACCGAGGAGGACCGCGACCACTGGGTCGCTGGTGGGTCGCTGAAGGTGATTGACCTTCAGACCAACGAAGTGATCGCCGAGCGGGTGGGCTACATGATGGATCGGGGGCTGGGCAGCACGGCGGGGTTCAGGACGCCGTGGGCGTATGCCCTGCGAAATGCTTGTCCACCCTTTCCCACGGACGGCACACATACGACGCGAAGTTGGCCAGGCACAGAGACATACCTGTTCGTTTCGAAGGTCCTTAAGCCCAATAGAGGAGACTGATCGTGCCAAACGCTGTTTCGACCTACCTGACGTTTGCAAATCTGCAGATGGCCGCTGAGGCGATCTACCCGGTTGGTTTCACCTCGGGCCCCATACCTGCCTCGGCGCTCACGACGGGCAACAGCCGCTCCAACAAGTTCACTCCAACGCAAGCGGCGCAGTTCGTCCAGGAGTGGCGGGTTCTAGATCACCGGGCGAACACCGGCACCGGCTTCAGCGGCACGCTCTTCGAGTACATAGGTACCAACACGGACCCCAGTCTTGGCCCTGTCAGCGGGCAGAGGGTGGTCAGCCTGCGCTCGACCGAGTTCGTCGACGACGCCGTGCGCGACAGCCAGGCGACCAACGATCTCGAGATCTTCGATGGCGGTTGGGCGATCGGTCAGATCGCCGACATGAAGGCGTGGTTCGACTCGCTCAATGCGGATCCAACCAAGCTGCAAGGACACTACTTCAGCATCACCGGCTACAGCCTGGGCGGCCATCTGGCAACTGCGCTGAACTTGCTGTACCCGGACCTCGCGACTCGCATCACCGCCACCTACACGTTCAATGGTGCCGGGGTGGGGAGGGTGAACCCCAACACATCGCTGCTGAGCGTCGTCGAGCAGTTCAACGCGCTCCGCGGTTCCGCCGCGTCGGCGTTCTCCGATCCCGCTGCGCTTGCGGCGTACTTCGATCTGCGGTCCCGCTATGTCGGCGGCACCGTCGCCACGACACCGGAGGCCATTGCGGCGATCACCGGAGAGCGGAACGCCCTGCTGAGCAACCAGGAGATCACCAACGCCAGCGAGCGGAGCCTCTTGTACGACGCGCTCGGTCGCATCAAGACGATCATGGAGGAAGCGGCGCGCATCGCCAGCTTCGGCAGCGGGTTGCCAGACCAGCCACCACTGAGCCCTGTGACGAGCAACGTGGAGGCAGTGAATCTCGACTATCAGATCGCTGTCCTCCAATCGCAGCGAAGCACCGTAGGCACCAACCGCTTTCCAATTCTTGGGCGCCAGCCGGGCGACTTTCCGATCCCGGACTTCATCGACGTGTACGGCTACACCTCGCCTTCTCTAGTTGCGATCTCCCAATTGCACTACGGCAGCGCGACACCCGTGTTCATCGAAGACCAACCGCTCTTTCGCGGAACAGTTGTCTGGGACATCGCAACCCAGTCGGCGGCCTATCGGGGTGCAAAGTTCTTGCAAGAGGGCTTTGCGGTAAACGACTTCGGCGACACCCACAGCCTGGTGCTCCTGGTCGACTCGCTGAGCCTCCAGAACGCGCTCGCTTCACTCGACCCGAACGTCCAAATGGCCACGCTGTCGAGCATCTTGCAAGCCGCGTCAAGCGCTACCGAGTCCGAACAGCCTGGCGGACAAGGCAAGTCGGAAGGTGACGTACTCGAGCGCACTCTCGACGCGTTGCGGCGCATGCTTCTCGACCCCGCGGCAACCGCCACACCGGCCAACCTCGACGGTGGTACCTGGGCGAACATCGATGCCCGAACCACCTTCCATCAGCAACTCAAGGCCCTCGTTGACGACCCGAAGTTCACTAGCATCAAGGGCAAGGTTACCGTCTCCCTATCGAACGCGACCCACCTGAGGTCGGCTGCCAAGACCGACTTCGCGGCATTCCTCGCACTGCAGGCGCTCTCGCCATTCACCTTGAGCGGCGCCGCCGGGCAGGAGCCGGCAGTCGAAAGCATCTTGGCGGGCGGCGCGATGGCTTCGGTCTACGCCGCTTGGTCGGCCGACAAGGCGTTAACCCCTGCCGAGCGTGCGGCCGGGGTGGCGACCTTCAGCGACCGCTACTACAGCGATCGAGCGGACCTGATCGGCGCCGTGATCGCGCGCAACTTGAGCAATGCGCAGGGCGTGGTAAGCGCTGCGCAGTTCGGCTCTGTGCCGGTGCCGGAGCAGACAATCTACTCGGACGCAGTCACGCAGACGCAACTGGTCGTGGGAGGCACCAGCCTGCCGCCGGACCTCAGCATCAAGAAGCAGGTCTGGTTCGGTGGCGACCTGTCGGAGGCGAAGTTTGGATCTGGCCGCAACGACCGGCTCTATGGAGGCGGAAACAACGATACGTTGCAGGGCCTCGGCGGCGCCGACCACCTCGAAGGCAACACCGGCAACGATTCTCTCCTCGGCGGCGACGGCACCGACACGCTGGTCGGAGGAGCCGGAGACGACACCCTGAGCGGCGAGGCCGACAACGACTCGCTTCTCGGTGGCAGCGGCACCGACACCTACACCTTCACCGCCAACTGGGGCCACGACACCGTCGTCGACACCGACGCAGCAGGCGTCATCCAAGTCCAGGGCCTGGGCCAGATCACCGGCGCCGGCGCCAGCAAGATCGCCCCCGACGCCTGGCAGACCAGCGACCAACGCATCAACTACACCCTCGTGCCCATCGATGGCACCAGGAACGACCTCTACATCACCTTCTCCGACCGCACCGACGTCATCACCCTGCGCAACTGGAGCGATGGTCTGAGCGGCATCGCCCTCGAGCAAGCGATCCAGACCAGCCCGCCGCCGCCGGTAGACCAGACCGTCGTGCTGAGCAACCCGCCCGGCCCGGGCGGCGCCAACTCGAACTTTGCGGTGGGCAGCACGCTGGCGTACGAAATCATCGGCACCGACGAAGGCGACTCGATCCAAGGCGGCAACGCCGGCGACCGCATCGAAGGCCGAGCCGATGGCGACCGTCTGTACGGCCACGACGGCGACGACCGCCTCTATGCCGAAGTCGTGGTTGATCTGGAGGCCGCGATCGCGGCCGCGCAAACGGCCCAGGTACCCGTGGCCGCTGACGTGCTCGAAGGCGGACGCGGCAACGACATGCTGATCGGCGGCGCGTCGAACTGGCAGTACGGCGGCGCCGGCCGCGACAGCCTCATCGGCGGCAGCGCGGTCGACCTGATCCAGGGCGACACCTTCGACGGCGGCTTCTCCAACGGCGGCATCGCCGTGGCCACGCACTTCGACTACGACGAAGCCAAGCGCAAGTACTACTACTACGCCAGCGAAACCGCTGGCGCGCAGACCGCCTACTACGCACGCCTCGGGTCGCTGGACGCCGGCGGCGATGCCGACGTGATCGTCGCCGGCGCGGGCGACGACGTAGCCGACGGCGAACTGGGCAACGACGAGCTTTCGCTGGGCGAGGGCAGCGACATCGGCGTGGGCAGCGCGGGTAGCGACTCCGTGTACGGCGGCGCCGACAACGACCTGCTCTTCGGCGACTTCAACGCCGACGAGAGCACGCCCAGCGGCGCCGAGCCTGCCCAGTGGCAGCTCAACTACGCGGGGCTGGCTGGCGCGCTGCACGCGAGCGATCTGCTGGTGGCCGGCGACGGAGACGATCTCGTCTGGGGCAACGGCGGCGACGACTTCGTCTACGGCGGCAGCGGCGCCGATCGCCTGCGCGGCGACGACTTCGTCACGCCGGTGGGCTACCACGGCGACGACTATCTCGACGGCGGCGCGGGCAACGACGAGCTGGCCGGCGACGCCGGTGACGACGAGTTGTTCGGCGGCGAGGGCGACGACAGCCTGTTCGGCGACGACGTCTACTTGACCGATACCGCGCACGGCGACGACTACCTCGACGGCGAAGCCGGCAACGACAACCTCATCGGCCAGGGCGGCGCCGACGTGCTGTTCGGCGGCACGGGCAACGACTCGCTGTTCGGCGACGCCGACGACACCGCGCTGGCGCAGCAAGGCAGCGACACCCTCGACGGCGAAGAAGGCGACGACTACCTGCGCGGCTACGGCGGCGCCGACGAGATGTGGGGTGGCGCAGGGGCCGACCAGTTGATCGCCGACGCCGGCGACGACATCGCCGATGGCGGCGAGGGTGCCGACATCCTGAACGCCGGCGACGGCAACGACTGGCTCGGCGGCGGCAGCGGCGATGACGTGCTCACCGGCGACGCCGGCGACGATACGCTGGTCGGCGGCGCGGGCGCCGACTACCTGGATGGCGGCAGCGGCAGCGACACCTATCGCATCTCCGCGGCCGACACCAGCAATGGCCTGTACCGCGACACCCTCCGCGACGCCAGCGGTGCCGACGCGCTCGAACTCGAAGGCGTGGCGTTGTCCAGCATCACGGTGGCACTGCAAAGCGGCGGCCTGCTCGAGCTGGGCTTTGGGCCGCAAAAAAGCGTGCTGATCGAGCAAGGCCTCACCTCCAGCCTGGGCACCGTGCTGGCCGATGGCGAGGCGGGCACGCTGCAGCAGCTGGTGAACCAGCGGCTGGGCACCAGCGTGACCGTGGGCACCACGAGCCCGGGCGGCAGGGTGCTCGGAGGCGCGGCGGCCGACGTCATCACCGTGAACCACGGCGCCACGCAGGTCGCCGCCGGCGGCGGCGACGACACGATCGATCTGCGCACCGACGCCGGGGCCACGGTGCTGGCCACGGCGGGCCAGGGCATGGATCAAGTGCTCGCGATGCGCCGCAACCCGGCCACACCCGAGGCCCAGAACGTGCTGGCGCTCGACGCCACGATCGATGCGGCCGTGCTGCGCATCTACCAGACGGGCGCCACTTCGTATGTGCTGGCGCTCGACGACCAGGGCGACGGCATCCGCTTCAACGCGGGCGATGGCAGCGCGCCCGTGGCCGCCGCCGATTGGCCCTTCGACACCGTGCGCCTGGCCGACGGCAGCAGCCTGCCGTGGCAGCAGATCGTCGACCGCGGCATCGTGCCGCCACCGGCGCCAGCCACAGCGGGCGGCGACGTGCGCCAGCTCACGCCGCTGGGTGACACCTACTACGGCCTCGATGGCGACGACAGCATCGAAGGGCTGGCGGGCGCCGACACGCTGAGTGGCGACGCCGGCAACGACACGCTGATCGGCGGCGCCGGCAACGACGTGCTGCACGGCGGCAGCGGCTACAACACCTTGCTGGGCGGCGATGGAGCCGACCAGTTGCAGGGCGGCCTTGCCGATGCCTACGACGTCGCCGACGGCGGCGAGGGCAACGACAGCTACACCTTCCGGCTCGGCTCGGGCATCTTCGTCGACGGCGAGGCGCACGACCGATCGGCGACGTCCGACGACGTGTACACCGTGTCGGGCAGCCAGATCGGCGGCGCCATCAACCAGCGCTGGACGATCAGCGACGACGGCGGCAACGACCGCCTGGCGCTGAACCACTCGCTGGTCACCGCGGCCAACACGACGGTGCGCTATACCGGCACCGGCCTGTCGCTGAGGAGCTGGAATCTCGAGGTGCAACTCGACGGCGCGGTCACGCCCGACGGGATGGTCGACCCGGCAAAGGGCATCGAGACCGTGTCGTTCTTCGACGGCACGTCGTGGTCGGCCACGCAGATGCTCGCGATGACGCTGCAAGCCACCGCCGGCGGCGATTCGATCCGCGGCTACAGCGGCGCCGACGCGCTGGACGGCGGTGCGGGCAACGACGCGCTGTGGGGCGGCGCCGGCAACGACACACTGCAAGGCGGCGCTGGCGGCGACACGCTGCGCGGCGAGGCCGGCAATGACGTGCTGAGCGCCGGTCCCGACGGCGGCACGCTGCTCGGCGGCGATGGCGACGACAGCTACCGGGTCAGCCGCGGCGACGGCACCGTCTTCGTCGGCGCGGCGCAGCGCGGCTCTGCCGACAACAACGGCAGCGACACCTTGCAGCTCGATGTCGATGCGAGCGAAGTGACGTTCAGCGTCGAGCAGACGCCGTTCACTGCCGACGAAGACTATCTGGTCGTACGCTGGAGCGACGGTTCCGCCACCGCCAAGCTGCTGCTCGAAGGCAGCGCGGCCACTGGCCTGCGCGGCGCGGTGGAAGGCATCCGCTTTGCCGATGGTTCGTCGCTTTCGCTGGCGAGCGTGCTGGCGTCGGCTGTACCTGCCACCACCGCCGGCAACGACAACCTCGCGTACAAGTCGAGCGACGATGTGGTGTCGGGCGGCGACGGGCACGACACGCTCAACGGGCGTGGCGGCAACGACCGGCTCGACGGCGACAACGGCAACGACCAGCTCAGCGGCGCCAGCGGCGACGACACCCTGGCCGGCGGCGCGGGCAACGATCGGCTCGACGGCGGCGGCGGCGCCAACACGATCGAGTTCGGCGCCGGTGGCGGGCAGGATCAGGCGGTCGCGCTGGGCAGCGGCAGCAATGCGCTGGCGTTGACGGGTGCCATCTCGCCGGCGTCGGTGACAGTGAGCTGGCAGTTCGCCAACTACCAGGGCAACGATTCGAATCCGCGGGCGCAGTGGTCCGCTGGCTTGAAGATCGCACTGGCTGGCGGGGTGGACTACGTGGTGTCCGATGTCGGCAACTACGTGGACTTCACGCACTACGACAGCAGCCGTTTCGGCGTTCACTCGGTGCAGTTCGTTGACGGCACCCGTTGGGATGTTCAGGCCCTGGTCGAATCCGCCAATCGTGTCACCCCGGATGGCGATTTGCTCTTCGATGCTGCGGGACGCAACCTACTGGCAGGCGGCGACGGCGACGACAGGTTGTATGGTCTGGATGGTGGTAACCGGCTCGAAGGGCAAAGTGGCAACGACACGCTCTTCGGGGGCGATTTCGATGACACCCTCGTCGGCGGAACTGGTGACGACGTCTACTACGGCGATACCGGTCTGAACACGATTGAGTACGCGTTGGGGGATGGCAACGACGGGGTTGGTTTTGGCGGCTCCACCCGCGTGCAGTTTGGGGCCGGTATTGCCGCGGCCGACGTGAGTGTGGGCCGCAGCACGTTCGGCGCGCTCGATCTGCGCGTGAACGGAGGTGGTTCGTTGAGCATCGGTGTTCCCGGCCGCTCGAGCGGACTCGACGGCATCGCCTTTGCCGACGGCACCACCTGGACCGCGGCGCAGGCGTGGGACCTTGCGCTCGCGGGTACGCCTGCCGACGACCACATCGTGGGCTTCGATGCCGCCGACGACACCGTCTCGGGCGCCGGCGGCGCCGATACGTTGGAAGGCGGCACCGGCTCTGACCTGCTCGACGGCGGCACGGGCGACGACGTTCTCTACGCCGCGAAGTACGGCGACGCCGGCATGCCGTGGTATCAGGACACGCTGGTCGGCGCGGGCGGCAACGACACGCTGGTCGGCGCAACCGGGGCCATGACCTACCGCTTCGACCCCGGCTTTGGCAACGACCGCATCGAGTGGACAGCCGGCCGCGATCTCGGCCAGACCGCACGCGTCGTGTTCGGCTCCGGTATCGCGCCAGCCGACATTCGGGTCTCGCGTTCGGCGTTCGGGCTCGTGCTGTCGAAAGCGGACACCGGTGACACCGTGCACATAGCGAACTTCTTCACCGCGGTCGATTCCACCGACCTGCGCGGCGACCGGCCGATCGATCGCGTGGAATTCGACGACGGCACCGTCTGGCTCGGCGCCGACCTGGTGGCACGCCTTACGCAAGCCCTGACGGCGGCCGACGACCTGTTCTACGGCAGCGCGGGCGCCGACACCCTCGATGCCATGGCCGGGCACGACCGGATCTTTGCTGGTGGTGGCAACGACCTCGTGCTCGGTGGGGCCGGCGACGATCTGCTGCGAGGCGACGACGGCGACGACACCCTGGCGGGCGGTGTGGGTTGGGACAACCTCGACGGCGGAGCGGGCAGCGACCGCTTCGAGTTCGGTTCCGGCGACGGCAGCGAGCGCGTGATCGACAGTGCCGGTGCGGCCGACGTGCTGGCGTTCGGTGCCGGGGTCGCAGCAGCCAGTGTGCAGGTGGTGCTCGGTGTTCCGGAGAACCCCGGGCAGGGTTATCGGCTCAACCTCGTCGGCGGCAGCGATACCGTGTACATCGCGGGTATCGAGCAGGTGCAGTTCGACGACGGCACGCAGTGGAGTCTGGCGCAGATCGACCTGATGGCGCGCACGCTGTCAGGCACCCCTGGCAACGACGTGCTCAGCGGCACGGTGCAGGCCGACCGCCTGCTCGGCCTGGCCGGCAACGACACCCTGAGCGGGCTGGCC
>JABTUY010000015.1 GCA_015075165.1 Ideonella sp.
GGCGCAGGCTGACCTGCGTGACGCCGGCGATGTCGTGCCCGTCGATCGTGATGCGCCCGCCGTCCAGATCGTAGAAGCGCAGCAGCAGGTTCACCACCGTCGACTTGCCGGCGCCCGAGCGGCCGACGAGGCCGATCTTCTCGCCCGGGCGGATGTGGAGGTCGAGCTGGTCGATCACCGCTGCGCCGCCGCCATACGCGAAGCGCACCCGCTCGAATCGGATCTCGCCGCGCGTCACCAGCAGCGGCTCGGCCGCGGGCCGGTCCACCACCGCCTGCGGGCGCGACAGCGTGTTCATGCCGTCCTGCACCGTGCCCACGTGCTCGAACAGCGTCGCCAGCTCCCACATGATCCAGTGCGAGATGCCGTTCAGCCGCAGCGCCATCGCGGTGGCGGCGGCCACCGCGCCGATGCCGACGCGGCCCTGCGTCCACAGCCACAGCGTGAGCCCGCCGGTGCCGAGGATCAGCGCCATGCTCAGCACGTGGTTGACCACCTCGACACCGCTGACGAGCCGGAACTGCGTGTAGGCGGTGGCCATGAACTCCTGCATCGCGCCGCGCGCATACGCCGCCTCGCGCCGCGCGTGCGAGAACAGCTTCACCGTCGCGATGTTGGTATAGGCATCGGTGATGCGCCCGGTCATCAGCGAGCGCGCGTCGGCCTGCTGCTGCGCGACGCGGCCCAGCCGCGGCACGAAGTAAACCAGTGCCGCCACGTACAGCACCAGCCAGCCGAGGAACGGCAGCAGCAGCAGCACGTCGAAGCCGCCGGCCAGCAGCACCATCGTGACGAAATAGATCACCACGAAGACCAGGATGTCGCAGACGATCAGCACCGACTCGCGCACCGCCAGCGCGGTCTGCATCACCTTGGTCGAGATGCGGCCGGCGAACTCGTCCTGGTAGAACGCCATGCTCTGGTCGAGCATCAGGCGGTGGAAGTTCCAGCGCAGCAGCATCGGAAAGTTCGACGCCAGCGCCTGGTGCTTCAACAGGCACCACGCGCCCACCACCGCGATGCTGCCGACCAGCAGACCGCCGAGCGCGAGCAGCCAGCCGCCGTAGTCGGCCCACAGCCGGTGCGGGGGTACCTCCCCCAGCCAATCGACGACGCGGCCGAGCACGCCGAACAGCAGCGCCTCGAACGCGCCCACCAGGGCCACCAGCACGATGATCACTGCCACGTAGCCACGCATGCCGCGCGTGCACGCCCAGATGAACGGCAGCAGCCCGCGCGGCGGCCGCGCGGGTGCTGAGTCGGGGTACGGGTCGATCAGACGTTCGAAGAACGAGAACATCGCAGCGCTGCGCGCATCGGCAAGACCCGCAGCGTAGCGGATCGGTCGCTCGACGAACGAAGGCCAAGCCCCGCGGTGGACCCGCCACCGACCCGCGTGGCGCGAAGCCGCCGCCGGAGGGCCCTGCGGCTCTCCGGTTCCAGCTCCGGCCCTGTGGCCCCGGTTACGGTTCCGTTCTAGTAGTGCCCGGCGACGTACTTGTTGCCGTCGGCCTTGTAGCGCTCGATCGCCTTCTTCAGGTCGGTGTACTCGTCGCAGCCGAGGCGGCAGGCCTTGTCGAGCGCGGCCAGCCGCTTCTCGGCGGTGGCCAGATCGCCCTTCATCAGGTACAGCTCGCCGGAATATTCCAGCGCGCCACGATGCGCCGGGTTCAGGCGCAGCGCCTCGTTGTAGAAGCGCTCGGCGCCTTCGAGGTCGGGCGTCTTGCCCTTGCGCAGGCTGTAGCCCATCAGGTTGTTCCAGTCGGCGTTGCCGGTGTCGTTCACCCGCTTCAGCTCGCCCACCGCTTCGGGCCACTGCTTGCTCTTGATCAGGCTGCGCGCCTGCGCCAGCTTGTCGGCAGCGGCGCCGGGTGGCGGGCCGTCGTCGGCGGCGATGGCGAACTGTTGCAACGCAACCGCCGCACAAGCGGCGGACAGCATGCGGATGGAAAACATTGGCTTCATGTCTAGCGTCCTCCAGGGGTCGATCGATGGCAACACGCGGCTGATCCGGTGTCCGCTGCAACCTACGGAGCCGCACGGCTGGCGGACGCAGCCTGCGCTCGTCGACACGCGCTCACCACAGCTTCACGCAATGACCCCGCGCGACATAGGGGCCGGCCGGCGAGCGCGTCGCGTGCTCGGCCGGCTCGATGGTCAGTGCGAGCTGACCGACGCCGAAGAACAGCTTCTCGGCGCTGTCGGGCAGCGCCAGCGTCGCCGAGCCACGCGCCGGCACCGCACCGACGAAGAACGGCGCCGCGCCGTCACGCGGCAACGCCCACAGGCGCGCCACCTGGCCCGCGGGAACGGCCAGCGGCTGCAGCAGCTTGACCGTGATCGTGCGCCCGTAGCGGCGCGAACTGGCGAGCACGCTCGGCCGCCCGGCGTCGTCGAGCAGCAGGCCGACGTAGCTCTGCGGCAACGCCTCGCCGTGCGACTCGAGCCCGAGCCACTGCGGCTGCAGGCGCAGCGCGACGGTGGCCACCAGCACCCCGGCCAGCACGCCGCCGAGCACGCGCGGAGCCCACAGCGCCGCGAGCCAGCCGAACGGCGATGATCGCGTCGCCTTCGCAGCGCTGGCGGACGCCGGGTCGAACAGCCGCTGCGACAGGCGCTGCCAGACCTGCTCGCGGGGCTGCAACGGCGGCACGCCGGCGGCCAGCACGTCGAAGCGCTGCTGCCAGCGCACGACCACGCGGCCCGCCAGCGGCACATCGACCAGCAGTTGCTCGAAGCGCCGGCGCGCACCGCCGTGCAGCGTACCCAGCGCGTACTCGCGCGCCAGCCGATCGAGGCGCTCGGGCTGCAGCAGGTTCATGCCCCGACTCCGCGCGCGGACAGGCACTCCTTCAGCTTGTCGAGCCCGCGCCACACCCAGGCCTTGGCGGTACCCAGCGGCGCGCCCATCTGCAGCGCGATCTCGCTGTGCACCAGGCCCCTGTAGTACGCCAGCGCCAGCGCCTGCCGCTGCTGCGCGCTGAGCGCTGCCATGCAGGCGTCGATATGGGCATGCAGCAGGCTGGCTTCGAGCATCCCCTGCGGCTCGAGCGCATCGTCGGCCGGCACCTGGAGCACGGTGGGGTCATCGTCGTCGAGCGCGACGGCGTGGCGTCGCTCGCCGGCGCCTGCGCGCAGCAGGTCGATCGCCTTGTTGCGCACGATGTTGATCAACCAGGTCATCGGCGTGGCCACATGCGGGTTGTAGCCGTGCGCCCCGTTCCAGACATTGACGAACGCCTCCTGCAGCACCTCTTCGGCGCGCTCGCGGTTGTTCAACATTCGGAACGCCACCCCCAGAAGATGCGCACTGGTGGCGCGGTACATGCCGGCAAACGCCGCGCGATCGCGCAGCGCCACGCGCGCCATCAGCGTGCTCAGGTCGTCGGCTGCCGTCATCGCTCGGGGTCGCGGGATTCGCCGGCGGATCGACGGTGGTGGTGGTGATCGTGGATTCCCCGGCCGCCGGCCGCGGCAGCGCACCAGCGCTCGCCCGCGCGTGGCCGATGCCGTATGCTGCACCATGCGGGACCGTGGTGATGCACCGGCAGCACCGAACCTGCGACAGGAGCAGCCGATTGGCAACCCCCAACTACTCATACGAGAAGCGCCAGCGAGAGCTGGCCAAGAAGCGCAAGGCCGAAGAGAAGCGGCAGCGCAAACAGGCACGCGACACCGGCGGCACCGGCCCGGCCCCGGCCGACGGAAACGCGCCGCCGCCCGCCACCGAGCCCGGCTCGAACGGCTGAACCGGCGCCACCAACGAAAAAGCCACGGCGCAATGCCGTGGCTTCGTCTTGCCGGGCGCAAACGCGCCGGCAACCGGGACGGTCAGAGCGGGCGGATGTTGGCCGCCTGCAGGCCCTTCTGACCCTGCTTGACCTCGAACTCCACACGCTGGTTCTCCTGCAGGCTGCGGAAGCCGCCGCCGTTGCGGATCTCGCTGTGGTGCGCGAACAGGTCCTTGCCGCCGCCTTCGGGGGTGATGAATCCGTAGCCCTTGCCGTCGTCGAACCATTTGACGATGCCGGTCTGGGTGCCTTCAGTGCTCATGAAAAAAATTCCTTCGGTATGACGTGAATGACGGGAACCGGGGCCAGGCTCGCGCCCGCCTCGGACAGAAACACTCAAGCAACGTCGAACCGGGGAATTCGGGCCACCGGTGCGCGAGGCGATGCTCGGCCGGCGGCAGGGAAGACCTTGTGGAAACGGCCTCGTGTATATCTGTGTGGCTAATGTAACCGCAAAGCGCAGCAGCGCGGCGCGCACGCGTATGCACTGACGCCGCTGCACGACAGAGCGCCGTCGAAGCGCCGTTGGATGCAAGGCCACCCGAGCACCTGTGGCTTCGCCACTTCGCTTGAACCCCCACGGCCGGCGGCCGGCCCTGGGGGCGCTTCACTTGGCTGCGAAACAGTAGAACAGGCCGTCGCCGCCGGTCGCGCGCAGCGACTCCTGGCTGCAGCCGCGCGTGGCGTGCGATGCGTTCCACGACTTCGACGGCGCATCGTCGCGCAGCCCCATGCGATCGTGGTGGCCGACGATCGCCGAACCTTCGCCGCCCTTGGTCCAGTTGCCGCAGGTGGTGTCGGCGGCTGCCGTGGCCAGGCGGCCGTCGGGCGTCGAGCCGGTCAGGATGTCGTGCCGGTTCGGCGTGTCGCCGCGGCCGTTGATCAGCGCGCCCTTTTCGGTCAGCGCCGTCTGCTTGGTCAGGTTGTTGTGCTCGCCGTGCAGCTGATCGACGCTGGTGGCGATCACGTCGCCCTTGGCATTGCGCCACGGGCCGCTGCCGATGCGATCGCGCGCATTGACCGCTGCCGCGCCGCCGGCCGGTGCCGCGCTCAGGTACGCGCGCCAGGTGCGCGCCCCCGCACCGGCGGCCGTTGCCAGCGCCTGGCATTGGCGGTCGGCACCGGCCAGGCCGCCGAGGTCGCCGCCCTGGCCCGGCCCCACACTGGTGACGAAGAAGCCCATGCCCTCCCCGGCCCCGCCACCGGGGCTGGTGCAGGCCGCCAACACCAGGGCCGCAAGCCCTGCCGCGCGCGCAGTCGAACGATTCATCGAATGTCTCCTCTGAGTGTGGCACCGCTGCGGCACCCGCCGGTTTACGCGTGCACCGGGGCCTTTCATCCGCGACAGCGCGCGGCGCTCGGGCCCGAGGCGATCGCCGCGCACCCGCGGTAGAGGCAGCGCTCCAATGCGACGCGCCGGTCGGCCGATATCATGCGCCGGCCCGGCACAGGCCTGGGCAACGACGCTAACGATCGCCGAGGGCAACGCGTGCAGACCTACGACTACCTGATCGTCGGTGGCGGTTCCGCCGGCTGCGTGCTGGCCGCGCGCCTGAGCGAAGACCCCCAGGTGCGCGTGGCACTGCTCGAAGCGGGCCCGGTCGACCGCAGCGTGCTGATCCACTGCCCGGCCGGCCTCGCGGTGCTGGCGCAGACCGGGGGATACAACTGGGCGTTCGCCACCACGCCGCAGGCCGGTCTGAACGGCCGCCGCGGCTACCAGCCGCGCGGCAAGGTGCTCGGCGGATCGAGCTCGGTCAACGCGATGATCTACATCCGCGGCCATCGCAGCGACTACGACCATTGGGCCGCGCTCGGCAACGATGGCTGGTCGTACGACGAGGTGCTGCCGTACTTCAAGCGCGCCGAGCACAACGAGCGCGGTGCCGATGCCTGGCACGGCGTCGGCGGCCCGCTGAACGTGATGGACCTGCGCAGCCCCAACCGCTTCGGCGCGTTGTTCGTCGACGCGGCGCGCCAGGCCGGCCAGGTCGCCAACGCCGATTTCAATGCTGCGCAGCAGGAGGGCGTCGGCATCTACCAGGTGACGCACCGCAACGGCGAGCGCTGCAGCGCCGCCAAGGCATACCTCGATCCGGTGCGCTCGCGACCGAACCTGCGCATCGTCACCGACGCGCGGGTCACGCGCATCGTCACCGCGGGTCGGCGCGCCACCGGCGTCGAGTTCGTGCAGGCCGGCACGCGACAGCAGTTGACGGCCGCGCGCGAGGTGCTGTTGTGTGCCGGTGCGCTGCAGTCGCCGCAGGTGCTGATGCTGTCGGGCATCGGCCCGGCGGTCGAGTTGCAGCGGCACGGCATCGCCACCGTGCACGACTTGCCCGGCGTGGGTCTGCACCTGCACGACCACCCCGACGTCGTGCAGGTGGTCGACCTGCCGGGTGCGACCGACCTGTTCGGCCTGTCGCTCGCGGGTGCGTGGCGGGCGCTGCGCGGCATCGCCGAGTGGCGCCGCGAGCGCCGCGGCATGCTGACCACCAACTTCGCCGAGGCGGGCGGCTTCATCAAGAGCCGGCCGGAAGAAGCGATCGCCGATCTGCAACTGCACTTCGTGATCGGCAAACTGGTCGACCACGGCCGCAAGACGGTGTTCGGCCACGGCTATTCGGCCCATGTGTGCGTGCTGCGGCCCGAGAGCCGCGGCCGTGTCGCGCTGGCCAGCGCCGACCCTTCCGCACCGCCGCTGGTCGACCCGAATTTCCTCGCCGAACGCGACGATCTCGATCGGCTGGTGCGCGGCTTCCGGCTGTTGCGAACGATTCTGTCGCAGCGCGCGCTGGCCGATCACGGCGGCCGCGAGCTCGATGCCACTGCGCATGCCAGCACCGATGCCGAGATCGAGGCCGTGATCCGGCGCCTGGCCGACACGATCTACCACCCGGTAGGCAGCTGCCGCATGGGCAGCGGCGCGCTCGACGTCGTCGACGCGCAACTGCGCGTGCACGGCATGCAGGGCCTGCGCGTGGTCGACGCATCGATCATGCCGCGCATCGTCGGTGGCAACACCAACGCACCGACGATCATGATCGCCGAGAAGGCGAGCGACCTGATCAAGGCCGCCTGAGCGCAAGGCCGCCTGAGCGCGCGGCAAGCCTACGGCGCGCAGCGCAGCTGCAACGCCTGCAGCGTCGCGCCGCTAGCGGCATCGACGACGACGGCGATCACGCGCGGCGCGCGCCCGCCCTCGCCACGCGCGGGGATCGCCAGATGCCGCACCAGCGATCCGCTCCATGGCGCCACGGTGCCGTAGTGCCGCACCACCGCGTCGTGGTGCAGCGTCGCGCCGGCGTTCTCGCCGGCGGCGACGGTGCTGACATGACCGTCTTCGAGTGCGGCCCACCACAGCGACCAGCGTGCCGGCGCAGCCGACCGCGCCACGCTGCCGCCCTCGCCCCCGGGCCGCATGTCGACCGGCTGCACGTGCAGTTCCACGTCGTCTCCCACGCGCCGCATCGACAGCCGGGGTGGCGTCGCATCGCCGGCACTCGTCGGCGACTGCGGCAGCCTCGGCCAGCGCCGCCAATCGCGGCCGTTCACCAGTACCTGCGGCGTGTAGGCGAAGCGCGAACCGGCCGCGGCTTGCAGCCCAGCCTGCCGCTCGCTGTGCCGCGCGCTGGCGAAGCGGTCGACCCAGCCGAGCCGGTCCCAGTAGTCGACGTGGAACGCCGCGGCCAGCACGCCGGGCTGGTCGACCAGGCTGGACAGCCAGCGATCGGCCGGTGGGCACGAGTTGCAGCCTTCGGAGGTGTACAGCTCGACCACCAGCGGCGCGTGAGCACCCGACTCGGCGCTGCAACGCTGCGCCAGTGCCTGCGGCGCCGCGATCGAAGCGGCCAGACACAGCGGCAGCAGTGGGCGCAAGCGGTTCATCGAAGTCGGCCTCCGCTCAGCTGAGTCGGTCCGCCCGTCGGCGCCCTTACATCCCGGGCAAGGCCACGACACCAGGACCGCGGCGACCGAGCGGGTATGCTGGCCGCCCCGCGCTGCACCCGCGCCCGCGCGCATGGCCGCCCTGCACATCACCGACATCGAAGCCGCCATCAACTGGTGGCGCGAGCACAGCCCTTCGCCCGACGGCATCACCGCATGCACCGAGGTGCGGACGCTGGCCGAGGTGTATGCACTGCTGGTGTATCACCACGAGGTCGAGGTCGACGAGACCTCGATGCCGCGGCCTGCCCGCGAGGCCTGGCTGGCCTGGTATGCGCACACACCCGATGCACCGTGCATCGCGATCTGCTCCACCGCGCAGGGCGATGCGGTGTGCAAGGGCTGCGGCCGCACTGAGCTCGAGGTGCAGCACTGGCCGCAGATGACGCCGGGCGAGAAGCGCGTGGTGTGGCGGCGCATCACGCAGGAGGCCAAGGCGTGGCGTTTCAACCGCTATGCCGAGCGCGCGCGCCGCGCCAGCGGCATCGATCACGCGCCGCTGCGCGACGGCGATGCCGCGAGCGGCCGTGCCGCAGCACCCGACGCGGTCCGCGCCGTTCGTGCCGCATCGGGGGCGACCGCGGCGCCCGTCGCGCGCCCGCAGGCATGAGCAGCGGCCCGCCGCGGCCGACGCTGCGCGACGACGCCCGCAGCATCGCCGTGCTCGCCTGGCCGGTGCTGGTGGGCCAGCTGGCCGTGCTCGGCTTCTCCACCGTCGACACCGTGCTGGTCGGCCGGCACTCGGCCGCCGACCTCGCAGCGTTCGCGGTCGGTGCCGCCACCTATGTCACCGTGTTCATCGGCCTGATGGGTGTGGTGCTCGCGGTGGGGCCGATCGTCGGCCAGCTCTACGGCGCGAAGCGGCTGCACGACGCCGGGCAGCAGCTGCACCAGAGCGTGTGGCTCGCGCTCGGCCTGTCGCTCGCGGGCGGCCTGCTGCTGGCGTTTCCGGCGCCGTTCCTCACGCTGTCGCAGGCCACGTCCGAGATGGCCGACAAGATCCGCGGCTACCTGCTCGCGCTGGCGTTCGCGCTGCCGGCGGCGCTGCTGTTCACCGCTTACCGCGGCTTCAACATCGCGGTGTCGCGGCCGAAGGCGGTGATGGCCTTGCAGCTCGGCGGCCTGGCGCTCAAGGTGCCGCTGTCGTGGGCGCTGGTGGCAGGCGTGCCCGCGCTCGGCGTGCCGGCGCTGGGCGTCACCGGCTGCGGCTGGTCGACGCTGATCGCGATGTGGGCGCAGGTGCTCGTCGCCGGGTACGTGCTGCAGCGCGACCCGTTCTACGACCGCTTCGCGCTGCGCGGCCGCGGCCTGGCAGCACCGCAGCGCCCGGCGCTGCTGGCGCTGCTGCGGCTGGGCGTTCCGATGGGGCTGACGATCCTGATCGAGGTGACCGGCTTCGCCTTCATGGCGATCTTCATCGCGCGGCTGGGCACCACGGCGGTGGCCGGCCACCAGATCGCCGCCAACCTGGTGTCGCTGATCTTCATGCTGCCGCTGTCGCTGTCGAACGCCACGTCGACGCTGGTGGCGCAGAGCATCGGCGCCGGCCGCCTGCGCGAGGCCAGCCGGCTCGGCTGGCACGGCCTGCAGCTGACGATGGCGGTGGCCGCGCTGACGGCGGTGTCGGTGCACATGGCGCGCGACACGATCATCGGCTGGTACACGCGCGATGCCGCGGTGGCCGCGGCCGCGGCGTCGCTGCTGGCGTTCGTGATCGCGTTCCATCTCGGCGACGCGCTGCAGACGCTGGCGCAGTTCGTGCTGCGCGCCTGGCACGTCACGGTGGTGTCGCTGGTCGTGTTCGCGCTGTCGATGTGGGGCGTCGGGCTCGGCGGCGGCTACACGCTGGCGTTCGACCCGTTCGGCTTCGCGCCGCCGGGGCTGCGCAGCGCCAGTGGATTCTGGGCGGCCTCGACCGCGGGGTTGATCGGTGCCGGCGTCGCGCTAACCGGCTTCCTGCTGTGGATGCAGCGCGAGCGCACGCGCGGGCTGCCGCGCGCGTGAGCGCGGCGTGGCGCGCTCAGGTCGGCAGTGCGATCACGAAGCAGCTGCCGCCGCCGTCGCGCGGCTCGCAGCGCACGCGGCCACCGTGCTGCTCGGCGATCTGCTTCACCAGACTCAGCCCGAGGCCGACGCCGCCTTCGCGTTCGGCGTGCCCCGGCAGCCGGAAGAACGCCTCGAACACCCGCTCGCGCAAGGCCTCGGGCACGCCCGGGCCGCGGTCGCACACCGCGAGCTCGACTTCGCTGCCGCGGCGGCGCAGCTGCATCTCGATGGCGCCGGCCGCATAGCGGCGTGCGTTCTCCAGCAAATTGCGCAGCGCGCGGCGCAGCAGCCGCTCGTCGCCGTGCAGCGTGATCGCCTCGCCCTCCACCTGCGCATCGACGCGCGCCGCCTCCTCGACCGCGACGGCGAGCAGCTCCACTGCGTCATGACGGCGTTCGTGCGCACCGGCGTCGAGCCGGCTGGCGAGCAGCACCTCCTCGACCAGCGCGTCGAGCTCGGCGATGTCGGCATCGATCTCGCGGCGCAATGCGCCTCGTTGCGCATCGCCCGCCTGCGGCAGCATCGTCACCGCCATCTTCAGCCGCGCCAGCGGCGAACGCAGCTCGTGGCTGGCGTTGGCCAGCAGACTCTGGTGCGAGCGCACCAGGGTCTCGATGCGCGCGGCGGCGCGGTTGAAGCTCTGCGCCACCGCGGCCACCTCGTCGCGACCGCTCTCGTCGACGCGCAGGTTCAGGCTGCCGGCACCGAAGCGCTCGACGCCGCGCTTCAGCGCCTCGAGCCGCCGCGTGAGCCCGCGCACCACCGGGTACGCGCCGCCGGCCACCGCGACGAACAGCAAGCCCAGCAGCGCCAGCAGTCCGACGCTGGGCGGCCACTGCGGCGGCATCCATAGCGCCGGCCAGGTTTCGCGCGCACGCACTGGTCGTCGCTCGGGCGGCGGCACGGGATGCTCGGCAATGCCATCGGCGCGCTCGGCCCTGCGCAGGCCGGCGCCGCGACCGCGCGCGGCGAGACCGGGCCGCATGATCCACAGCGTGCGGCCATCGTCGAGGCGCACCGGCAGGCCGCGCCGGCCCTCGGCCTCACGGCGCTGATAGGCCTCGGCCGCGGCGATGCGCCGGCCGCCGGCGTCGTCGAGCGCCATCGGCAGCCGCAGCCGCAGCGACCATTCGCGCAGCGCCGCAGCTTGCTGATCGGCCGCGGCATCCGACGGCGGCAGCGAGCGCTGCAGCAGATCGGCCCACGCGCCGAGACGGTCGCTGGCCGCGCTTTCGAGGCGCGCGCGCTCGTTCTCGAGATGGCGCTGCACGAACCAGCCCGAGACCAGCGCGAACGCGCCGAGCACGGCGACCACCGTGAGCCAAATGCGCAGGTACAGCGACTTCATGCCTGGCGCCGCCGGCGAGCAGCGTCACTCGGCATCCTGCCGGCGCGCGAACACGTAGCCGACGCCGCGCACCGTCAACAGGCGCTTGGGCGACTTCGGGTCATCTTCGATTGCGGCACGGATGCGCGACACGTGCACGTCGATGCTGCGATCGAACGCCTCCAGCGGGTGGCCCTTGAGCCCGTCCATGATCTGGTCGCGCGACAGCACGCGGCCCGCCCCTTGCGCGAGCACGACCAGCAGGTCGAACTGGTGACTGGTGAGGTCGCAGGCCTTGGCGTCGAGCCGCGCCTGGCGCGCGCCGAGATCGATCTCGAGGCGGCCGAAGCGCAGCACCTCGTCGTCGCCCACCGGTGCGGCGGCGCGGCGCAGCAGCGCCTTCACGCGCGCCAGCAGTTCGCGCGGCTCGAACGGCTTGGGCAGGTAGTCGTCGGCGCCGATCTCGAGGCCGACGATGCGGTCCGACGGCTCGCCGCGTGCAGTCAGCATCAGCAGCGGCAGCCGCCGCGTGCGCGCATCGGCACGCAGCTCGCGCGTGAAATCGAGCCCGTCGCCATCGGGCAGCATCAGGTCGAGCACCAGTGCGTCGTAGCTGCCCTGGCGCAGCCGCTCGCGGCCGGCGGCCAGCGAACCGGCGGTGGCCACGTCGAAGCCGTTGGTCTGCAGATAGTCGACCACCATCGTGGTCAGCCGGGCGTCGTCGTCGATCAGCAGCAGATGGGCGGTGCTCACGGGCGTGCTCGCTCTTGGATGCGTGGCAACGCCGGCGCCCTGTGCGGGGGCCGGCGCGATGCACAGCTTAACGCGCGCCTCGACCGGCGCGCCGGCCCAGGCTCACGACTTTGGTTCGAGCGCGCGGCGTTCACGCTGGTGGCGCTGCATCATCTCGCGGCGCTGCTGCATCTTCTGCGCCAGCTGCGCGCGCTGCTCGGGCGTGAGCACCGCGGCGGCGTCGAGCATCGCCTGCGTCATGCGGCGGCTGGCCCGGTCGTGCTGCTGCAGCATCTGCTGGCGCAGCGCCTCGACGGCGTTGGCGTCGAGCGTCGGCGCCGCCAGCAGCGCGGCCATCTGCTGGTGCAGCGTGCGGCCAGCGTCGCGCTGCGCGCGCAGGTCGTCGCGCGCGGCCTTCATGATCGCCTCGATGCGGCTGCGCTGATCGGCGCTGGCGTTCACGCTGGCGAGCAGGCGGTCGGTCATCATGCCGCCCATCGCGCCGCCGCCCATGCCATGGCCGCGCATGCCCGGCATGTGTTGGCCTTGCGGCGGGCCGCCGGCCGGTTGCGCCTGCGCCAGCGTGAACGCGCCGGCCAGCGCGATCAGCACGCCGGCCAGCACCAGCCGCGTGCTCGGCGATGGGAAGTGGAAAGCTCGGGGTTGCATCGAATCCTCTTGGAACCGTTTCACGATGGGGTTCATCGTCGCGGCAGCAGGTTGCGCCGCGATGGGCGCAGCGTGAAGCAGCGTAAAGAACAGCCCGGGCGGATGCCAGCGGCGCCGACTTGCGTCGGCAGGCGCAACGATCTCGCGAAGGCCCCGCGGCCGGCTTCAGCCGACGGGGACCTCCACGCGCAGCAGCCGGCGCCGCACCGCGTACGCCGGGTTGGCGCAAGAAAGATCCAGCCGCAGCACCAGGCCGCTGGCGCGGTCGACCGCCATCACGCCGGTCAGGCGCGTGCTGGCGTTCTCACCCATCGGCGCGTCGCCGAACAACTCGATCACCGCGACATCGAACGATCGCCCGGCGACCTCCTGCACGCCTTGCGCCACCACCTGGCCGCGTAGGTGTGCAGTGCCCACCGACGGGTCGGGCGACACCAGGTCGCCGCTGAGCACCTGGCCCAGCACGAGGTCGGGCTTCAGCAGGCGGCGCCAGGCCAGCAGCGGCGCGCTGCTGCCGGGCTGGATGTTGCCGAACAGATCCTGCGACCAGGAGCCCGGCACCGGCTTGCCGTCGACATCGACCGCGAACTCGATGTGGTCGCGCTTGAGCGCCGCCACACGCAGCCCCAACTCGGTGCCGGACGCGCGGCGTCCGGCGCGACGCTCGAACACCAGGCGCTCGCCGGTGGCCAACGGCAGCTTGGCCGCGCGCGCCGCGCTCATCGATTCGGATGGCGGCGGGCAGCCTTGCAGGCGCGAAGCCGCCCGCAGGGCTTCGTAGCGGCCCTTCAGCTCGGCGAGCTGCTGCGCATCGAGGCCATCGGGGCGCATCGCGATCAGCGCGGGCCAAAACACGGTGACGCCGATGCCGAGTGCGATCAGGTTGTTGCCCACGCGCGAATCGACTGCGTACGCCACGTCGGCGGCCTGCAACTGCACGCGGTCGGATTCATCGTCGATCTGCGCACAATCCCAACCCGCGTAGCGAGCCGGGTCGGTCGGCTGCGGCGCCACGTTGCCCGAGCGGGTGGCGCAGCCTGCCAACGCGCACAGTGCGACAACGGCCAGCACGGCACGGCAGCGCCGCGGCGAAGACGGCGTCACGACATCACGCGCCGCGCAACCGACAGCGACGGCGCGCGCGCCAGCGTCTGGTGGACGACGCAGAGGGCCCGCAGCGTGATGTGGGCCCGCTCGGGTTGCGCACGGTATCGATCCTCGAGCGGCGTTTGCAACGAGCGCAGCTGATCGGCGTTCATCGGGCACCTCCACGGCTTCGGCGACCAATCGTAACGAGCAGCGTCGTGACCGTCGATTCGTGATTTCTTCAACGGTTGACACTTGATTCAGTGCAGTCTGCCACGCGGTCGCGGGCTTCCGGCGGCCACGCTTTGCCGCGACAGTCGCACGGACGCCATCGAAGCACACCTCCCAACAGCCTCACCCAACCTCATGAAGATCGCTCGCATTCTCACGATGTTCTCGACCATCGCTGCATTGGCCGCCTGCGGCGGTGGCGGTGGGGATTCACCCCCGGCGGCGGGCACCGCACCGACGCCGCGCAGCCAACAGGTCACCGGGCTGAACTCCCCCACGCTGACACTGACGCAGGACATCAACTCCGCGACGCCGCTGGTGCAGGAGATGACGTCAACCTACGCGCACGCGGGCGCCGCGTTCGCTGTCAAAGTCATCGGCTCGAGCGAGCTCACACCGGGCTTCGGCAGCGCGGCCGACGGATCGGCCAACTGCCCGGCCGGCACCGTCGACTACACCGCCGAAACGCCAAGCGGGGCGATCTACTACACCTACAAGGGCTGCTCGAAGGGCAACTACGTCTTCGACGGTATCGCGACCGTGCAGGTGACGCGCGCCGCCGGCGGTGCGATCACCGGCTACGAGATCAGTTTCAACAATCTCGGCGTGACCGGACTGAACGTGCCGTTGTCCTTCGGCACGCTGACCGGCTCGGTCGTCTGCAAGCCGGCGGCCACTGCGGGCCAACAGCCCGAGTGCATCGCGAACTACGCCAAGTACGTCTGGGGCTACGACTCCACGTTCGACAGCGGCGGCACGGCCAACGGCACCCACCAGTGCGATTGCGGCCAAGGCACCTGGAACGTGGCGTTCGAGGATTTCACGGCAGGGGGTGGCCTCGCGAACATCTTCGCCACCAACGGTTCGGCCGTCGTGCGCCGTACCGGCGCCAAGACCTTCGTCGTCACGATGTGGGTCAACGGCGTCGTCCAGACCTACAACGTCACGCTGCCCTGACGGCCCAGAGCCGACACCCTCACGCCACGCGATCCGCCGGCCCTCCCGGGCTGCCGGATCACGTGGCGCTAGCATTGGTGGGCCCTACCCCTTGGGCGCTGCCGTGACCCACCCGATCCTGAATCTCAACGACCTGCCGCAGGCGATCCAGCTCGCGCTCGGCCCGGCCTTCCTGCTGTCGGGCATCGCCGGTTTGCTCAACGTGATGACGGGGCGCCTGTCGCGCATCATCGATCGCGGCCGCAGGCTCACCGAGGCCGAAGGCGCCGCGCCGGCGCCCGAGTTCGCGCACACCGAACTGCACGCGCTCGACCAGCGACGCCACCTGGCCAGCGCCGCGATCACGGCGTGCACGCTGGCCGCGCTGCTGCTGTGCATGGTGATCACCGCGCTATTCCTCGAGGTGTTTCTCGCGGCGCCGTTGCGCTGGCCGATCGGCATCCTGTTTATGGGCGCCACGTTGGCGCTGGTGGTCGGCTTGGCGTACTTCCTGCGCGAGGTGCACCTCGCCACCACGACGATCCGCATTCCGGGATCGCGATGGCCGGTGTAGTGCGGCCGGGCTCCCGGGCCGCCGCGCGCTGTGCCACCGCGCTGCTGCGCGAGGTGCGTGCCTGCACGCTGTGCGCGGTGCACCTGCCGCTGGGCCCGCGCCCGGTGCTGCAACTGCACCCCGCGGCGAGGATCCTGATCGCCTCGCAGGCACCGGGCCGCAAGGTGCACGCGACCGGCGTGCCGTTCGACGACGCGAGCGGCGACCGCTTGCGCGACTGGCTCGGTCTGACGCGCGCCGAGTTCTACGACGCGACGCGCATCGCCATCGTGCCGATCGGACTGTGCTACCCCGGCAGGGGCGCATCGGGCGATCTGCCGCCGCGCCCTGAATGCGCGCCGCGCTGGCGCGCGCCGCTACTGGGTTGCCTGAAGCGGCTACAGCTCACGCTGGTGATCGGCCGGTACGCGCTGGCGTGGCACCTGCCGCAGCAGCGCGGCGGCGTCACGCACGCGGTGCAGGCTTGGCACGAACACTGGCCCGCACTCGTACCGCTGCCGCACCCGAGCCCCACCAACAACCGCTGGTTCGCGCAGCACCGCTGGTTCGAGCGTGAGCTGGTGCCACGGCTGCGCGCGCGCGTGGCCGAGGTGCTGCGCAACTGATGGCGTCCGCAGCGCCCTAGCATCGGCAGCCCGAGCACCACGAGGGAAACGGCATGCCCGCGAATCGCGTCGCGATGATCACGGCCGGTGGCAGCGGCATGGGGGCCGCCGCGGCGCGGTAGGTATACTACCCACTGTGCGCAGTGCCGACACCATCAAGCGGCTCGAGGCCGACGGGTGGGTGCTGCGGCATGTGGCGGGCAGCCACCACGTGTTTCGGCACCCGAGCAAGCCAGGACACATCAGCGTGCCACACCCGAAGAAGGATCTCGGTGCCGGGCTCGTGCACAAACTGCTCAAGCAGTCCGGCCTGAAGTGGAAGGAGTGATGCGATGAAGTTTCTGATTGCGATCGAGCCAGGCGACGAGAACACCGCCTTCGGCGTGGTGGTGCCGGATCTGCCGGGCTGTTTCTCGGCGGGCGATACGCTGGAAGAGGCGTTCGACAACGCGCGCGAGGCCATCGAGGCGCACTGCCAGTTGCTGGCCGCCGATGGTGGGGCGATGCCCGTGCTGCGGCCGATGGCCGAACATCAGGCCGACGCAGATCTGAGCGGCTGGGTATGGGCGATGGTCGAGGCGCCGGTGGAGCGCTTCTTCGGTCCCGCAGAAAAGATCAACATCACCGTGCCTGCCGGCGTGCTGGCGCGCATCGATGAGTACGCGCGCAGTCATGGCGAGAGCCGCTCTGGCTTTCTGGTGCGCGCGGCGCAGGCGGCGATGACCGGGGCGTGAACTGGCAGCCGAATCGCGCGGATGCACCAGCGATGTTGGCGGAGAGAGTGGGATTCGAACCCACGTCACGGGAGAACCCGTGAACCGGATTTCGAGTCCGGCGCATTCGACCACTCTGCCATCTCTCCGGTGCTCGTCGGAGGTCGCAGCCGAACGAGGGACGCGATTCTAGTCGATCGGACCGGCCGGTCGCGGCGCCTTCAGCGCACGGTCTTGACCAACTGCCCCGGGGCGATGTCGCCGCTCGGATAGGCCGCGTTGAGCAATCGCAGCTGCTGCTGCGCATGGCTGCCCAGTGGCGAGCTGCGCGCCAGTTCGGCGAAGCCACCACGCGGCATCGTCACCATCTCGATGGTCCACGGCCGGGCGGCTGCGCGGTCGGTGGCGCTGAGCGCGCGGAAGCTCGCTTCGGCCTCCTGCAGCGCGCGGTACTGGCGTTGCAGCGCGGCCGCGTCCCTGGCGAGGTAGAGCAACGCGAAGTGGCGCTGCTGCGGGCCGGTGACGATCGTCAACACGACGTTCTGGCTCTGGCCGCGCTCGTTGCGGCGCGTGCCGATGAAGTGCGTGGCGGGCTGACCGTTGAGGCTGCGCTGCTCGGTGCGGCCCGCATCGGGCTTGATCGCGTTGCGGATGATCGCCTCGTGGGTGGCGCCGGCCTCGGGCGGCACCGTCTTCAGCACCAGGGCGGCGCTGCCTTCGGGGTCGAGCAGCGCGAGCGCGTCGCCGCCGTTGTCGATGCGCCAGCCCACCGGTGCGGTGAGCGCGATGCCAAGCGGCTCGTGGAAGAAGTTGCGCCCGCGCACCACGCCTTGTTCGCGCCCATCGCCGAAGGTGATGCCGTCGATCGCCTGCAGGTAGCGCGCGCGGCCCTCGTCGGCATAGTGACCCTTGTACTGCGCGGCGATGGTCCGCATGTCGCTCAGGCGCTGCTCGCTGCTCGGGTGCGAAGACAGCCAGTCGGTGCCCTTCGGCGGTTCGCGGCCGGCAGCCCCCGCCCGGTCGGCGGCGAAGCGCTCCTGGTTCACCAGCAGTTGGGTCACGTCGATCATGTTCCTCGGGTCGGCGTTGGTTCGCGCGAGGTACTCGGCGCCGAGCCGGTCGGCCTGCGACTCCTGCTCGCGGCTGTAGCGCGCGACATAGCCGGCCGCCACGCCCTGCGAAACCTGCGACGCCAGGCTGCCCGCGCCGGCGACGCCGCTGCCTTCGAGCACCGCGCCGAGCACGGTAGCGGCCAGCACGCCGAGCCCGGCGGTCTGCTGGCGCGTGACGCGTTGCGCGCCATGGCGCGCGGTGACGTGGCCGATCTCGTGCCCGAGCACACCGGCCAGATCAGCCTCGCTGCCCAGGTAGGCCATGATGCCGCGCGTGATGTAGACATAGCCGCCGGGCAGCGCGAAGGCGTTGACCTGCGGGCTGTCGAGCACGGTGAAATGCCACTCCAGGTTGCTGCGGTGCGACTGCTTGGCCAGGCGCTGGCCCACCTGGTTCACGTAGGCCTGCAGCTTGGCGTTCTTCAGCTCGCCGTACTCGGCGAGCACCGCCGGATGCGCCTTCTTGCCTTCGGCGAGCTCGGCCGCCTCGTCCATCACCGTGCGTTCGTCGCGGCCGGTGACCGGGTTGCGCACCGTGGTGCACGCTGCGGCGGCGAGCAGCAGCGTGGCGAGGGCAATCGACCGCAAGCGACGCATCGAGAACGAACCGGCTGGCATCAGTGGCCGCTAGCGTAGCGGACGCACGACCTCGGCGCCATCGAGGTAGGGCCGCAGCGCGGGCGGAACGGCGATCGAGCCGTCGGCGCGCTGATGGTTCTCGATCAGCGCCACCAGCGCCCGGCCCACCGCCAGGCCGGAGCCGTTGAGCGTGTGCACGAACTCGGTCTTGCCCTGCGCATTGCGAAAGCGCGCCTGCATGCGCCGCGCCTGGAAGGCCTCGCAGTTCGAGCAGCTGCTGATCTCGCGGTAGGTGTCCTGTGCCGGCAGCCACACCTCGAGGTCGTAGGTGCGTGCGGCGCCGAAGCCCATGTCGCCGGTGCACAGCTGCACCACCCGGTACGGCAGCTCCAGCGCCTGCAGCACGCGCTCGGCGTGGCCCACCATCTCGTCGAGCGCGGCGGCGCTGGCCTCGGGGTGCACGATCTGCACCATCTCGACCTTGTCGAACTGGTGCTGGCGGATCATGCCGCGCGTGTCGCGCCCCGCGCTGCCGGCCTCGGAGCGGAAGCACGGGCTGTGCGCGGTCAGCTTGATCGGCAGGTCAGCGGCCTTCAGGATCTGCTCGCGCACGGTGTTGGTCAGCGAGATCTCGGAGGTGGAGATCAGGTACTGCTCGGCCGGCTCCTCGCTGCCGCCCGCGGCGGCGCGGCCATCGCCCCCGCGGTAGACCCAGAACATGTCGTCCTTGAACTTCGGCAACTGCCCGGTGCCTTCCAGCACCTCGCGGTTGACGATGTACGGCGTATAGCACTCGGTGTAGCCGTGCTCTCGCGTGTGCAGGTCGAGCATGAACTGCGCCAGCGCACGGTGCAGCCGCGCCGCCGGGCCGCGCAGGAAGGTGAAGCGCGCGCCCGACAGGCGCGCGCCGGTCTCGAAATCGAGCCCGAGCGCGCCGCCGGCGTCGACATGATCCTTCGGCGGGAAGTCGAAGCGCGGCGGCGTGCCCCAGCGGCGCAGCTCGACGTTGGCCGTCTCGTCGGCGCCGTCGGGCACGCCGTCTTGCGGCAGGTTGGGCACGCCCATCAGCATCGCGTGCAGCTCGACCTGAATGGCCTCGAGCCGCGCAGCGCCGGCCTTCTGCTCGTCGCCGATGCGGCCGACCTCGGCCATCTCGGCAGCGGCGTCGCCGCCCTGGCCCCTGAGCTGTCCGATCTGCTTGGACAGCGCATTGCGCCGCGCCTGCAGCTCCTCGGTGCGCACCTGCAGCTGCTTGCGCTCGGCCTCCAGCGAGCCGAAGCGCGCCACGTCGAGGAACGGCTGCGGCCGGCGCCGCCGTTCGAGTCGGGCGATCGCGGCCGGCAGATCGCGGCGCAGCAAGGCGATGTCGAGCATGGGTGTCCTCGTCTTCGAATCGGGTGGATCTTGCCGTGGCGCGCCGCCTTTCGTGGCAGCGCACGCGCCCCGGCAGCGTGCTCAGGCGGTGGCCGTCACGATCGCGTGGCGGCGATCTCGCGCATCGACTTGTCGCCCAGCCCCTTGGGCAGCGGGAACTGCACTGCCTCCTGCACGCCGGGCAGCGAGCGCACGGCGGTGGCGCCGAGCACCCGCAGCCGCGCGATCACGTCGCGTACCAGCACCTCGGGTGCCGACGCGCCGGCGGTCAGGCCCACGCGCGGGCGCGACGCGAACCACTCGGGGCGCAGGCCGTCGGCGCTGTCGACCATGTACGCCGGCGTGCCCAGGCGCTCGGCCAGCTCGCGCAGGCGGTTGCTGTTGCTGCTGGTGGGGCTGCCGACGACGATCACCACATCGACCTGCGGCGCCAGCACCTTCACCGCGTCCTGCCGGTTCTGCGTGGCGTAGCAGATGTCCTGCTTCTTCGGCTCGCGCACGTGCGGGAAGCGTTGCTTCACGGCGGCCAGGATCTCGGCCGCATCGTCCACCGACAACGTGGTCTGCGTCACCACCGCCAGCTTGTCGCCGCGCGGCGCCACGCCGGCCACATCGGCCACGCTCTCGACCAGGTAGATGCCTTCGCGCAGCTGGCCCATCGTGCCCTCGACCTCGGGGTGGCCCTTGTGGCCGATCATCACGAACTCGTAGCCCTCGCGTGCCAGCTTGGCCACCTCGACGTGCACCTTGCTCACCAGCGGGCAGGTGGCATCGAACACCTGAAAGCCGCGCGCCTGGGCCTCGTCGCGTACCGCCTTGCTGACGCCGTGCGCGCTGAACACCAGCGTAGCCCCCGGCGGCACGTCGGCCAGGTCTTCGATGAAGATCGCGCCCTTGGCTTTCAGGTCGTTCACCACGTAGGTGTTGTGCACGATCTCGTGGCGCACGTAGATGGGCGCGCCAAACTTGGCCAGCGCGCGCTCGACGATCTCGATGGCCCGGTCCACGCCCGCGCAGAAGCCGCGCGGTTCGGCCAGCAACACCTCCTGTGGGTGGTTCATAGCACGCCGATCACGTGCACTTCGAAGGTGACGGGCTGGCCCGCCAGCGGGTGGTTGAAGTCGATGAGCAGCGCATCCTGGCTGTCGGCGTTGCCCACCTGCACCACCACGCCCGCGTAGGAGCCCATGCCATCGGGCGTGGAAAACTCCACCGCCTCGCCCACGTGGTACTGCTCGTCGGGGTCGCCCATCTCGTTCAGGAGCTTGCGCGCCACCCACTGCTGCATGGCCGGGTTGCGCTCGCCAAAGGCCTCGCCCTGCGCCAGCTCGAAGCTGGTGCGCGTGCCCTCTTCCAGGCCCAGCAGGCGCTCCTCCATGGCCGGCGACAGCTCGCCGTTGCCCAGCGTCAGCGTGGCCGGCTTCTCCTCGAAGGTGTTGATCACGTTGCCCGCCGGGCCCGCCAGGCGGTAGTGCAGGGTAAGAAAAGAGCCGGGTTGAACGGTTGCCATGCATGCCTCTATAAACTGGCCCCATTTTACGGTTGGGCTTTTTCGCCCCCCTCGCCATGGCGCTCAAAGACCTTCCTGCCGACGCGCAGCCGCGCGAAAAGCTGCTCGCACGCGGCCCCGCCGCGCTGGCCGACGCCGAGCTGCTCGCCATCCTGCTGCGCACTGGCATCGTGGGCAAGGGCGTGCTGCAAATGGCCCAGGAGCTGCTGCAGCCGCCGGTGCGCGACCCGGCCAGCGGCCAGGTGACGGGGGGCTTTGGCGGCATCGCCGGGCTGCTGCACGCGAGCAGCCAGGACCTGCAGCGCATCAAGGGCCTGGGCCCGGCCAAGCGCGCCGAACTCGTGGCCGTGCTGGAGCTGGCCCGCCGCGCCCTGGCCCAGCAGTTGCGCGAGCGCGCGGTGTTCGACTCGGCCGACGCCGTCAAGCACTACCTGCAACTGCACCTGGCCA
>JABTUY010000016.1 GCA_015075165.1 Ideonella sp.
CGCGCTGAGCCGGGCGGCCGCGGAGGAGAATCGCCGGCCGGACGCCCCCGGCGCCATCGAGGAACCCGCATGGACACCACCGGGCCGCAGCGCGGCCTGCAGATGCGCTCGCCGATCGAGCTGTGGGCCGGCAGTGGGCTACAGAATGCGTACCCGTGCTCAGTTCTGAGGCTATGCACACAGGCGTCGACTGCAACCTGGGTTAGCCTGCTGGCCACACGAAGGAGGCGAATTGGGCAACGGCTCACCCGAGGCCAAGGCGCGTGAGCAGATCGACCGCCTGCTCACCGCGGCCGGCTGGGCGGTGCAGGACCTCGAGGACGCCGACATCCACGCCGCGCGCGGCGTGGCGCTGCGCGAGTTCCCGCTCAACCCGGGCCACGGCAGGGCCGACTATCTGCTCTACGTGGACGGCAAGGCCGCCGGCGTGGTGGAGGCCAAGAAGCAGGGCGCCACGCTCAAGAGCGTGGAGCTGCAGTCGGCCAAGTACTCCGAGGGCCTGCCCGCCACGCTGCCGGCGTGGACGCGGCCGCTGCCGTTCCTCTACGAATCCACCGGCGTCGAAACCCAGTTCACCAATGGGCTCGACCCGGAGCCGCGCTCGCGCGCGACCTTTGCCTTCCACCGGCCCGAACAACTTGCCGACTGGCTGAAGGCAGACGCGGCGCCGCCACTCGGCGTGACGCCGAGCCATGCGGCCGCCATGGAGCCACCGGCGCGCTACCTGGGCCACAACACCTTCCTGGCCCGCGTGCGCCAGATGCCCGAGCTGGTCACCGAGTGGGGCGACTTCAAGCTCTGGCCGGCGCAGATCACCGCCATCCGCAACCTCGAAGCCAGCCTCGCCAAGAACAAGCCGCGCGCGCTGATCCAGATGGCCACCGGCAGCGGCAAGACCTTCACCGCCATCAGCTTCATCTACCGTCTGATCAAGTTCGCGGGCGCGCGGCGCGTGCTGTTTCTGGTGGACCGCGGCAACCTGGGCCGGCAGACCAAGAAGGAGTTCGACCAGTACGTCTCGCCCGTCAACAACTACAAGTTCGGCGAGGAGTACATCGTCCAGCACCTCACGAGCAACCAGCTCGACAAGACGGCGCGCGTGTGCATCAGCACCATCCAGCGCATGTTCAGCATGCTCAAGGGCCGCGAGCTGGCGGAAGAGGCCGACGAGGAATCCACTTCAGCAGCGGAGAGCCTGTTCAAGGAACCCGAACCGATCGACTACAACCCCGCGTTCCCGATCGAGACCTTCGACATCATCGTCACCGACGAGGCGCACCGCAGCATCTACAACCTGTGGCGCCAGGTGCTGGAGTATTTCGATGCCTACCTGATCGGCCTGACCGCCACGCCCAACAAGCAGACCTTCGGCTTCTTCAACCAGAACCTGGTGATGGAGTACGGCCACCCGCAGGCGGTGGCCGACGGCGTGAACGTCAACTACGACGTCTACCGCATCAAGACCGAGGTCACCGAGGCCGGCAGCACCGTGGAAGCCGGCTACTGGCTGCAAGTTCTCGACAAGCCCACCCGCGCCCGGCGCGACTGGCAGCTCGACGACGACTTCGACTACGCGCCCGAAGAGCTCGACCGCAGCGTGCAGACGCCCGACCAGATCCGCACCATCGCGCGCACGCTGCGCGACCGCTGGCAGAGCGACCTCTTTCCGCAACGGCAGGAGCTGCCCAAGACGCTCGTCTTCGCCAAGGACGACAACCACGCCGAGGCCATCGTCGGCATCCTGCGCGAGGAGTGGGGCCGCGGCAACGAGTTCGCGCAGAAGATCACCTACCGCACCACGGGCAGCAGGCCCGAGGAGCTGATCAAAGCCTTTCGCACCAGCTACTACCCGCGCATCGCCGTCACCGTGGACATGATCGCCACCGGCACCGACATCAAGCCGGTGGAGATCGTGGTCTTCATGCGCAGCGTCAAGAGCCGCAGCTTCTTCGAGCAGATGAAGGGCCGCGGCGTGCGCGTGATCAAGGACGACGACCTGCGCGGCGTGAACCCCGGCGAGCACGTGCACAAGGACCGTTTCGTCATCGTCGACTGCGTGGGCGTGTGCGAGCGCGACAAGACCGACAGCCGCCCGATGGACCAGAAGAAGAGCGTGCCGCTCGACGCGCTGCTGCAGGCCGTGAGCTTGGGCAACGTGGAGCCCGAGGTGCTCTCCAGCGTGGCGGTGCGCCTGGCGCGGCTGGACGCCCAGCTCAGCGACGCCGAGCGCGCCAAGGTGGTGGCGCAAGCCGGTGGCCTGGGCCTGAACGACCTCGCGCGCGGCATCGTGCAGGCGCTGGACCCGCCGGGCCAGGACTCGGGCCGCTCGCCGCAGGAAGCGGAAGCCGCGCTGCGCAACGCAGTCAAGCCGCTCTCCAGCCCCGCGCTGCGCACGCTGATCGTCACGCTGAAAGCAAGCAAGGAACTGGTGATCGACACCGTCACGCAAGACCGCGTGCTCGAAGCCAGCTTCTCCGCGGCCGCGCGCGAGCGCGCGCAGGGCATCGTGCAGAGCTTCGAGGCCTACATCGAGCAGCACCGCGACGAGATCACCGCGCTGCAGATCCTCTACAACCGCCCGACCAAGGCGCCGTTGAGGTTCGACGACCTCAAGGCGCTGGCCGACACGCTGCAAGCCCCGCCGCACCTGTGGACCGAAAGCCAGCTCTGGCAGGCCTACGCCGCGCTGGATGCCAGCAAGGTCAAGGGCGCAAGCCGCCGCCGCATCCTGACCGACCTGGTCTCGCTGGTGCGCTACGCGATGCACCAGGAGAACGAGCTGGTGCCGTACCCCGAGCGCGTGGCCACCAACTTCAAGGCGTGGCTGGCGCAGCAGCAAGCGGCGGGCAAGGCGTTCACCGACGAGCAGCGCTGGTGGCTGGAGAAGATGGCCGAGCACATCGCATCAAACCTCGGCATCGAGGCCGAGGACTTCGGCTATGCGCCGTTCGACCAGCGGGGCGGGCTGGGACGGGTGCATCAACTCTTTGGGGCGGAGCTGCCGAAGGTGATCGATGAGTTGAATCGGGAGCTGGCAGCGTGAGCATGGAGACAGGCGTCCACTACCCGCTGCACCTCGACGCCTTGCCAAAGGGTTGGCGCGCTGGATACGTTGGTGACTTTGCCAAGGAGATCGAGCCGGGCTTCGCGAGCGGTGAACACAATCAGACCGGAGAGGGTGTTGCCCACTTGCGCCCGATGAACGTCGATCGCGACGGAAAGATCGATCTGTCGGTGACGAAGTTCGTGTCGGGAAGCAAGGACGACCGTCGCCTTGCGGTTGGTGACGTGCTGTTCAACAACACCAACAGTCCCGATCTCGTGGGCAAGACGGCTGCCGTAAGTGTTGCAGGTGACTTTGCGTTCTCGAACCACATGACGCGGATTCGATTCGCCGACGATGTGCTACCGAAGTTCGGTGCGTTGCAGCTGCACTTCCTTTGGATGCGCGGCTACTTCAAGTACAACTGCGTCAAGCATGTAAATCAGGCCAGCGTGTCATCGAGGACGCTGGCGCGAGGCGTTCCGTTCGTGTGGGGTCCGCCCGCCACACAAGAACGCATCGTTGCTGAGATCGAAAGGCAGTTCTCCCGCCTCGACGAAGCCGTCGCCAACCTCAAGCGCGTTAAGGCCAACGCTATGCACTTCGGGCGCGCCACCGTTGAAGTCCTGACTTCGCCGGGTTCGTTCTCGACCAATGTGATGGGCACGGTCACCGACGTCGCCGTCTCTCTCGACAACATGAGAGAGCCCGTGAACAAGACCGAACGAGCGAAGCGCGTTGGAACGATCCCGTATCTCGGTGCGAACGGGCAGACGGGGTGGATCGACGAAGCGCGCTTCGACGAAGAGTTGGTGCTCGTCGTTGAAGACGAGACCTTCGTGGGCCGGAAGCAGCCGTTCAGCTACTACTTCTCTGGAAAGTGCTGGGTGAACAACCATACCCATGTGCTGCGCGCCCGGAGGGACCTCGTGCTTCCCAAGTACCTGAACCTGGCCCTTTCCTACTACCCCTTCATCCCGCTCACAACCGGGTCGACAGGACGACGAAAGCTGACCAAGGCTACGCTGATGTCGGCGCCCATCAGGGTGCCCGACTTGATGACGCAACAGAACATCGTCGCCGAAGTCGACCGCCGCCTCTCCATCGTCCGCGAGGTAGAGGCCGAGGTCGACGCGAACCTCAAGCGCGCGCAGGCCCTGCGGCAGGCGGTGCTGGCGCGGGCGTTCGCGGCGTGACACAGTTGCGGACAGGCCGCTGACGGACTCCATCATGGCAACGGACAACACCGTAGATCTCGCAACTCTCCGCTTCGACGGCAAGCGGTTCGAGGGGCATGCACTTGATGTGGAGTGCACCCAGGAACTGCTTGCCTATCGCACGCTGGTGCTCGAGTGCGCAAAGGAACTGTGGCGCCGCAAGAACCCCGACCGCGTTCGCCTGCCAAAGCGCTTCGAAGACGGGTTCCGCTTGCAGTTCGACCGCGTGATCCCTGGGTCTGCAGCTTTGCCGTTGCGCCGGGTGCGTGAGGTGGTTCAGGGCGAACTCGACTTCGACGACGATTTCGATGAGGCTGCAGCGCTCATCGATCAGGCGATCACAGCCGCGGACCGCGACGACCTCCTGCCGGACGCGCTGCCCGCCAATGTCGTTCCGTTGTTCCGCGACTTTGGCGGAACCCTCCGCGCTGACGAGACGCTGTTCGTACGTTCTCGTCGGGGCAGCGCCGAGGCTGTGTACGGCGCACGCGCGCGACAGAGGCTTGCGGAATGGATTGGTCCAACCTTCGAAGATGCCGTTGATCTCGTGGGTGAAGTCCGCATGGCGAACGTAGGCCCCGGAGCCTTCAAGCTGCAGCTTCCCGATGGTGGCCCCCTCATCGACGGCCGCTTTGATGCGGCACACGAGACGGTCGTACTCGAAGCGCTCAAGAGTCACCGGAGCGTCTTGCTGCGTGTGGCGGGGATCGCTGAGTTCTCGACCCGTGATCGCCAGATGCGACGCCTGATTCGGGTTGACAAGGTCGAGGTGTCCGCGAAGGCGCCGCTCGCCTACGACGAAACGGCGCTGCCGATTTGGGAGGAACTGGCGGCGATCGGGAACAGCGCGCCGCCGGGCACGTGGCAAGCAGTGCCCGACGATCTCTCGACCCGCATCGACGAAGTGGTCTACGGCACCGAGGACGGCCGCAAGTGAAGGTCGTGTTTGCCGATACCGGCTACTGGGAGGCCGTGCTCAATCCGAACGACAAGCTCCACGAACGTGCGCGAGCGGCATCCGTGGCGTTGGGCAAGGTCAGGATGGTGACGACGGAGATGGTCTTGTCCGAGCTGCTGGCAGCGCTCTCGAAACTGCCCGTGCGTCCGTACGCCGTTTCGGGCGTGGACAGGATCAGGGCCAATCCCAACGTGGAGGTCGTGCCGCAGACCTCGTTGCAGTTCGCTCATGCCTACGATCTCTACCGCCGTCGCATGGACAAGGAGTGGAGCCTCACGGACTGCGCGTCTTTCGAGGTCATGCAAACGCGCGGTATCAGCGAGGCGTTGGCGCACGATCAGCACTTCGAACAAGCCGGGTTCAAAGCACTGCTTCGCGACGAACAACCTGCAGCTTGAGCTGCCGGCCGGCGCGCCGGCGTCGTTTTCGAATGGCCGGGCCGTCGACTTTCAATTGAACAGGCCTGAAAGCTTCATTTCGACGGTCCGCCCTTCGCGCGCGCCGCCGCGTGATTGCTGCATTTCTGCTAATCTGCCGCCATGAAAACCACCGTCACAATCACCAGCCGCGGCGTCGTCACGCTGCCGGCCAAGCTGCGGCAGGCGATGGGCCTGAAGGCCGACGACCAGCTGATCGCAGAGACCACGCCCGAAGGGCTGCTGCTGCGGCCGGCGGTGACGTTGCCGCTGGAGGTCTACACGCCGCAGCGCGAGCGCGAATTCGACGAGGCCGAGGCTGACCTGGCCACGGTGCTCGCCGCGCGCGAACCCGCGCCGCGGTCGGCGCCCGCGGCCCGCACACGGGCGAGTCGCCGCCGCTGACGGCGCCCGCGGCCATGCGGGTCTTCCTGGACGCCAACATCCTGTTCTCGGCTGCCAAGTCCGACGGCGCGGGGCGCTCGCTCGTGCGCTTGCTAGTCGAGCGCGGCCATGAGTGCTGCGCCGATGCCTACGTTGTGGCCGAGGCGCGGCGCAACCTGCAGGCCAAGGGCGCGCAGGCGGTGCATGTGCTCGACGCACTGCTGCCGCATCTGCGGCTCGCGGCGGCGGTGCCGCCGGCTTCGGCGCCGTCCGCCGAGCTGGGCTGGCTGCCCGAGAAGGACCGGCCGATGCTCGCGGCTGCCATTCGCCTGCGCTGCGACGTGCTCGTCACCGGCGACCGCACGCACTTCGGCGCCGGCTTCGGCCGGTCGTTCGGCGGCGTGACGGTCCACTCGCCGCGCTCGCTGGCCGAGCGTCTCTTCGCCTGAGGCAATGAACACCTCCACCCTCGTCCAGAAACTCTGGAACTACTGCAACGTCCTGCGCGACGACGGCATGAGCTATGGCGACTACGTCGAGCAGCTCACCTACCTGCTGTTCCTCAAGATGGCCGACGAGCGCAGCCGCCCACCGTACTACCAGGCCAGCCCCATCGCCGCGCCCTACGCCTGGCCCGCGCTGCTGTCCAAGGACGGCGATGCGCTGTTCGACCACTACCGCCACACGCTGGAAGAACTGGGCAAGCAGCCGGGCACGCTGGCGCTGATCTTCGGCAAGGCGCAGAACAAGTTTCAGGATCCGGCCAAGCTGCGGCGCGTGATCGTCGACCTGATCGACGCCGAGAACTGGTCGGCGATGGGTGCCGACGTGAAGGGCGACGCCTACGAGGGCCTGCTGGAGCGCAACGCGCAAGACATCAAGTCTGGGGCCGGCCAGTACTTCACGCCGCGCGCGCTGATTCAGGCGATGGTGGACTGCATCGCCCCGCGCCCCGGCGAGATGGTGTGCGACCCGGCCTGCGGCACCGGCGGCTTTCTGTTCACCGCGCACCACTACCTCACGCAGCACCACCCCAACCTCACCCGTGACGAGAAGCGCCACCTCAAGGAAGGCGCCTTCCGCGGCTGGGAGCTGGTGCAGGCCACTGCGCGCGTGTGCGCGATGAACCTGATGCTGCACGGCATCGGCTCGGAGAAGAGCGTGCCCGTCAAGGTGGCTGACGCGCTGGCGGCCGACCCCGGCGAGCGCTTCGACGTGGTGCTGGCCAATCCACCCTTCGGCAAGAAGAGCAGCACGATGATCGTCGGCGAGGACGGCAAGACCTCCACCGAGAAAGACATCGTCGAGCGTGACGACTTCTGGGCCACCACCAGCAACAAGCAGCTCAACTTCGTGCAGCACATCAAGACGCTGCTCAAAGCCCACGGCCGCGCCGCGGTGGTGGTGCCCGACAACGTGCTGTTCGAAGGCGGCGCCGGCGAGACCATCCGCCGCAAGCTGATGCACGAGTGCGACGTGCACACCCTGCTGCGCCTGCCCACCGGCCTGTTCTACGCGCAGGGCGTGAAGGCCAACGTGATCTTCTTCGACAAGAAGCCGGCCAGCGAAACGCCGTGGACGAAGAAGCTCTGGATCTACGACCTGCGCACCAACCAGCACTTCACACTGAAGACCAGCCCGCTCAAGCGCGCGGACCTGGACGAGTTCGTGCAGCTCTACAACCCGGCCAACCGGCACCAGCGCACCGCGACGTGGAGCGCCGAGAAGGCCGACGGGCGCTGGCGCGTCTACGAGTACGACGAGCTGGTGGCGCGCGACAAGGCGAGCCTCGACATCTTCTGGCTGCGCGACGAGACGCTGGCCGACAGCGACAACCTGCCGCCGCCCGAGGTGATCGCGCAGGAGATCGTCGACGATCTGGAGGCGGCGCTGGAGCAGTTCAGGTTGATTGCGGCGGATCTGAACGGGAGTGCGAGCGAGGCTGGCGCATGACCGCCGAGACGCTGCTGGCGGTGCTAGGGCTGCTGCTGGCCATGGCCGCCGGCCCGGCCGTCGCACTGATCTTCATGCTGAAGCGCAAGCGGTCGGCCAGGGCTGCCAGGCGCTCGCCCTTGACCGAGAACTTGCTTCGCCTGCCGGGTGAAACCTTGCGCGAGCAGATCGATCGGGTGAACGAGCAGGCAGATGCATGGCTCGCGACTTTGATCTTCTTCCCGATGCTGATTGTCTGTCTTCATCTTGGGCAGTCGTACGTCTTCGGCCGGGGCCAGACATGGCCGCGCGTGTCGGTGGCGGCTCTGCTTGCTATTGGGGTGGCGGTGGTTGCGAGTCGCAAGTTGCTGGTCTTGTCGGCGCAGCTCGATCGGCTGCGGCTCGGTCTCGACGGCGAGGTGGCCATTGGTCAAGAACTGGGCAAGGTGACGCGGCGGGGCGCCGCGGTCTTCCATGACGTGCCGGCTGAAGGCTTCAACATCGACCACGTCGTGGTGGCCACGCAAGGCGTGTTCGCCGTCGAGACGAAGGGCTTCTCGAAGCCGCAAGGCAACGGCGGCACCCATGATGCAACCGTTGTCTACGACGGACAGCGACTCGTGTTTCCGCACTTCACGTCGTCGGCTCCGCTGGAGCAAGCCGCTCGAAATGCCAGGTGGCTCTCCGAATGGTTGACGCGCGCCACCGGCAGCAAGGTCGCCGTGGCGTCGATCGTGGCCCTGCCTGGTTGGTTTGTAGACTTGAAGGGTCGTGGGGACGTGGGTGTCTACAGCGGTAAACAACTTGCCGGCTTGCTTGACGATCGGCGCGCTTCGCGATTGACCGAACAGCAGGTCAGGCAGATCGAATACCAGATCGATCAACGCTGCCGAACCGTGCGGCCAACCTATCGCCAAGAGCTTTGAGGCCTGCGACGCATGGACCGCCTCTTCTTCACCCTCGGCTGCATCTCCGGTTTCCTCGGTGTCGCGCTCGGCGCCTTCGCCGCGCATGGGCTGAAGGCGCGCCTCGCGCCCGAGTTGCTGGCCACGTTCGACACCGGCGTGCGCTACCAGGTGATGCACGCGCTCGCGCTGCTCGCAGTGGCGCTGGCGCATGCGCGCTGGCCCGGCCGCGTGCTCGCCGCCGCCGGCTGGCTGTTCGTCGTCGGCACGCTGCTGTTCTCGGGCAGTCTCTATGCGCTCGCCCTCACGGGGCTGCGCGCGCTGGGCGCGATCACGCCGTTCGGCGGCGCGGCGTTCCTGGCCGGGTGGCTGTGCCTGGCGTGGGCGCCGTGGCGAGACCGGCGCGTTTGACGCGGTCCGTTGTCGGCAGCGATCCTTTCCTGCGCCGCGATGGGTACACCGATGGCGGCGGGCATCAGACTGGCACATTAGAACCCTGTCTTCTAAAATGCAAGCCATGTTTCCTCGCGCTGCCGCCGCTGCGCTGCGTGCCGCCGCCGCTTCGTTCCCCGTGGTGGTGGTGCTCGGCGCACGTCAGGTCGGCAAGACCACGCTGGCGCGCGCGGTGTTCCCGCGGCACCACTATTTGGACCTCGAAGATCCGAACACGGCCGAGCGTTTCCGCCAGGACGCCCGCTTCGTGCTCGACGCCGTCGGCGAGCGCCTGATCCTCGACGAGGCGCAGGCGGTGCCGTCGGTCTTCGCTGCGCTGCGCGGCGCGGTCGACGCGCAGCGCGCGCGGCGCGGCCGCTTCGTGGTGCTTGGCTCGGCGCAACCTGCTCTGGTGCGTGGCGTGTCGGAGTCGCTGGCCGGCCGCGCGGCGGTGATCGAGCTCGATCCGCTCACCGCCAGCGAGGCCGCGGCGGGGTCGCCCGGCGCGCCGTGGCAGGCGGTGTGGCTCAAGGGTGGTTTTCCCGACGCGCTGCGGGGCGATGCGCGGATGTGGTGGGAGAGCTATCTGCGCCTCGTTCTCGAGCGCGACCTGCCGCAGTACGGCGTTCGCGCCGATCCGTTGTTCATGAGGCGTCTGCTTACGATGCTGGCGCACCAGCACGGTGGTCTGCTCAACGCCTCGGCATTGGGATCGTCGCTCGGCGTGTCGTACCACACGCTGTTGCGCCACCTCGATGTGCTGGAATCGATCCATCTGGTGCGCAGGCTGCCGCCGTACTTTCGCAACGTGGGCAAGCGCCTGACCAAGGCGCCCAAGGTCTACCTTCGCGACAGCGGAATGTTGCACCACCTGTTGAACATTTCCACCGCGCAGGAGTTGGCCGATCACCCCGCGCGTGGCGCCAGTTGGGAAGGCTTCGTCATCGAAGACGTGCTGCGCCGGGAGCGCATCGCGCATCCGGGTGGTCTGGCCTATTTCTGGCGCACGGCTGCCGGCGCCGAAGTCGATCTCGTGCTCGAGCGCGGCAACGAGCGCGTGGCCATCGAGATCAAAGCAGGCCGGGGCGACGATGCACGCGCGGTGCGCACCTTGCGCGATGCGATGCCAGACGTCGATGCGCGGCGCGGCTGGATCGTCGACCAGGTGCAAGGGATCGAGCGCGTCTCGGCCGAGATCGCTCGGGCCGGGTTCGCTGCGGTCGTCGACGGTACGCCTTGACGCACTGGCGGGCTGACGAGCGTCGGCCCGCCTGCTGACACCACGCTGTCAGCAGCCGGCGGCCATCGCCACCGGCGGGGCATGCGCTCGTTCGTCTGACGGCCGCGCACGGCCGATGTCGATTTCGCGGTTCGCCGAACGTCGTTGCATCGGGGGGCGCGTGTGCCGCGTGCGTCGCCGCGTTGCATTTCAGCTGAAACGTTCGACCGCCTTCGCGCAAACGATGAGGTCACCCACCGCTCCCTAGACTGCGCCTCCTTCGGGAGTTCCGCCTCCATCGCCCGCCGGCGTTCACGAGCCGCCGCGCCGGGTGCATGGCGGTCACTGTCCATTCAGATCGAAGACCAGAGGTTCGTCCGCATGAAGACCAACTGCCCCTCGCCTGTCGTCACCGCGCCGGGCTCGCCGCTGTCGTCCGAGTTGCGCGCCTGCCGGCGCCGCGCCGACGCCTTGCACGCCGCCGTGGTGCTGGCCAGCATCGCCGCTGCGTCGATCGCGCTGGTGGCGTGCGGCGAAGCCTCGCACGCGCAGGGCGCAGGCGCTCACCAGGGCCCGCCGCCGGCGGCGGTGAGCGTGGCCGCGGTGGCCACCACCGCGCTGCCGATGAGCTACGAGTACGTCGGCCAGACCGCGGGCTCGCGCGACGTCGAGGTGCGCGCGCGCGTGTCGGGCATCCTGCTGAAGCGCAACTTCACCGAGGGCGGCACGGTGCGCAAGGGCCAGTCGCTGTACACGATCGACCCGGTGCCGTTCCAGGTGGCGCTGGCCAAGGCCGATGCCGACGTCGCGTCGGCTGAGGCCAAACTCTCAGGCCACGCGCGCTCAATCGTCTGGAAGCCGCTGTGAGGCGCGCGCAGTGAGCCAGCGCGAGGTCGACGACGCGGCGTCGGCCGAAGCCGTGGCGCGCCGATTCTGAAGGGCGCGCAGGCGCGGCGCGCCGGGCGGCGCTGAACCTGGACTACGCGCGTCAGGTCGCCGCTGGCCGGCGCGGGGCGCCGCAGGTGAAGGGCGCTTCGCCGGGCGACGGGCTGCTGACGACGCTGCTGCAGCTCGATCCGATCTACGCCCGCTTCCAGCGCAGCGAGAGCCAGCAGCGGCGGCTCGACGACGACCTCGCCCGCGGCCGCCTGCACCTGGAGGCCGGCGGCTTCACGGTCGAACTGCACCACCGGGACGGCACGCTGCTGCTCGAAGGCGGCCGCATCGACTACACCGACGGACGGCTCGACGCCGCGACCGGCACGATCCCGCTGCGCGCCAGCCTGCCGAACCCCGGCGGCCGGGTGCTCGCCGGCCAGGCCGTCACCGTCGTGCTGCGCGGCGCCGTGCACCGCAACGCGATCGCGGTGCCGCAGCGCGCCGTGATGGAAGGACCGCAGGGCAAGCAGGTCATGGTGGTCGCGAACGGCGACGGCGAGGCGCTGGTCGCGCAGCCGCGGCCGGTCGAGGTCGGCACGTGGATCGACCTGCCCGGCGAAGGCCTCGAGGCGCGCCAGTGGATCGTCACCGAGGGCCTGCAGCCCGGCGACCGCGTGATCGTCGACAACCTGGCCAAGCTGCGGCCCGGCAGCACGATCGTGATCGCGCCCGTCACCGCCGACACGCCGAACGAGAACCGCTGAGGCGCCATGTTGTTCTCACGCGTCTTCATCGATCGGCCGATCACGGCCACCGTGCTGTCGCTGGTGATCGTGCTCGCCGGCCTCGCCGCGATGCGCTCGCTGCCGATCGCGCAGTATCCCGAGATCGCGCCGCCACAGGTCGTCGTGCGCGCCAACTACCCCGGCGCCTCGGCGCAGGTGCTCGAGCAGACCGTCGCCGCCACCCTGGAGAACCAGATCAGCGGCATCGAGGGCCTGCTCTACATGAACTCGACCTCGGGCAGCAACGGCTTCCTCGAGCTGCAGGTCACGTTCGACATCGGCACCGACATCGACCGCGCGGCGCTCGACGTCAACAACCGCGTCAAGCAGGCCGAGGCGCGGCTGCCCGACGAGGTGCGGCGCCAGGGCATCCTGGTCGAGAAGTTCTCGTCGTCGTTCCTGCAGGTGGTCGCGTTCACGTCGCCGGACGACACCTTCGACGACCTCTACACCAGCAACTACGTGACGCTGCAGGTGCTGGACGAGCTGAAGCGCATCCCGGGCACGACCAATGTGCAGATCTTCGGCGCCAAGGACTACGCGATGCGGGTCTGGCTGCAGCCCGATCGCATGACGCAGCTCGGCATCACCGCCAGCGACGTGCGGCGCGCGATCGCCGGCCAGAACGCGCAGTTCGCGCCCGGCAAGATCGGCGAGGAGCCGATCGAGCAGGGCCAGGAACTCGTCTACACGCTGACGACGCGCGGCCGCCTGACCGACCCGCGCCAGTTCGAGTCGATCGTCGTGCGCGCGAGCGAGGACTTCGCGATGGTGCGCCTCGGCGACATCGCCCGCGTCGAACTCGGCGCGCTGAAGAACGACTTCGTCGGCCGCGTCGACAACCGTTCGGCGACCCTGATCGGCATCTTCCTGCAACCGGGCGCCAACGCGCTCGACGTCGGCCAGGCCGTGCGCGATCGCCTCGACGAGCTGGCCCGCGACTTCCCCGCCGGGCTCGGCCACGAGATCTCCTACGACACGACGCGGTTCGTCGAGGTGTCGATGCGCGAGGTCGTCAAGACCCTGCTCGAGGCGATGGTGCTGGTGTTCCTGGTCGTGTTCCTGTTCCTACAGAACTGGCGTGCGACCCTGATCCCGACGCTGGCCGTGCCGGTGTCGCTGCTCGGCACGTTCGCCGGTCTGCTGATGCTCGGCTACTCGATCAACACGCTGACGCTGTTCGGCATGGTGCTGGCGATCGGCATCGTCGTCGACGACGCGATCGTCGTGCTCGAGAACGTCGAGCGCATCATGCACGAGGAGCACATGGCCGCGCGCGAGGCGGCGATCAAGGCGATGCGCGAGGTCTCGGGCCCGGTGATCGCCATCGTGCTCACGCTGTGCGCGGTGTTCGTGCCGATCGCCTTCCTCGGCGGCCTCACCGGCGAGCTGTACCGCCAGTTCGCGGTGACGATCTCGATCGCGGTGGTGATCTCGGGCATCGTCGCGCTCACGCTCACGCCGAGCCTGTGCGTGCTGATCCTCAAGCGCGAGCACCGCAACCCCGGGCCGCTGTTCTCGGCGTTCAACCGCCTGTTCGCCCGCATCACGCACCGCTACGTGCACGGCGTCGGCTTCATGGTGCGGCGCGCCGGCATCGGCGTGCTGCTGTTCGGCGGCATGGTCGCGCTGGCCATCGGCCTGTGGCGCATCACGCCGGGATCGCTGGTGCCCGACGAGGACCAGGGCTTCTACATCGCCGCGGTGATCCTGCCCGACGGTGCGTCGCTGCAGCGCACCGACAAGGTGGTGGGGCAGGTGATCGACATCATCAAGGGCAACCCCCACAACCTCGACGTGGTGGCCTTCACCGGCTTCGACTTCCTCGGCGGCGGCTACCGCAACAACGCCGCGACGATCTTCGTCACGCAGAAACCCTGGCACGAGCGGCCGGTGTCGGCGCAGGCGCTGGTGGGCGACCTGTTCATGAAGACGGCGCACATCAAGCAGGCGCTGGTGCTGGCGTTCAACCCGCCGCCGATCTTCGGCCTCGGCACCGCGGGCGGCTTCGAGCTGTACATCCAGAACCGCGGCGAGGGCGGGCCTCAGCGACTGCAGCAGGTGTCGCAGCAGTTCATGGGTGCAGCCTCGCAGAGCAAGCTGCTCGGAGGCGTGCAGACGCTGTGGCGCGCCAGCACGCCGCAGCTGTACGTGGATGTGGACCGCGAGCGCGCCAAGGCGCTCGGCGTGCCGGTGGACGAGCTGTTCAACACCTTGTCGGCCACGCTCGGCAGCTACTACGTCAATGACTTCAACAAGTACGGCCGCACCTGGCAGGTGCTGATGTCGGCCGAGAGCGGCTTTCGCAAGAGCCCGGACGACATCGGCCGCATGTGGGTGCGCTCCACCAGCGGCGAGATGGTGCCGGTGTCGGCGCTGGCCACGGTCAGGTACTCGTCGGGCCCCGAGACGCTCGACCGCTTCAACAACCTGCCGGCGGTGAAGCTGTTCGGCCAGGCCGCGCCCGGCGTCAGCTCGGGCCAGGCGATCGCCGAGGTCGAGCGCATCGCGCGCGAGGTGCTGCCGCCCGATTTCGGCTTCGACTGGGGCGGCGCGTCGTACCAGGAGCAGCGCAGCTCGGGCACCTCGGCGCTGGCGCTGCTGCTCGGCGCGCTGATGGTGTTCTTGATCCTGTCGGCGCAGTACGAGCGCTGGTCGCTGCCGTTGAGCGTGATGCTGGCGT
>JABTUY010000017.1 GCA_015075165.1 Ideonella sp.
GCGCTCGCGCGCGTCCTCGCTCAGCAGCAGGCGGTACGCCGCGTACGCCGAGCACAGCAGCGCGCCGAAGGTGACGTTGGCGACCAGGCGGTGGATGTTCAGCGGCATCCAGCCCGGGTTCCACACCGCGGCGGCGAGGCTCGTGAGTTGCCCCTGCTCGTTGACGCCGGCCGGCGTCATCATGTAGGTGGCCCAGGCGTCGGCGATGAACATCACGATCGTGCCGAACACATTCAGCAGCAGCCCGAGCAGCAGGTGGAACCACTTGGTCCGGCCCTGCCAGCGGCGCCAGCCGTAGTACCAGAAGTACAGGCACAGCGTCTCGGCGACGAAGAACAGCGGATAGACGACGAACGTCGGCCCGAACACGCCGGTGAGGTGGCGCATGAACTTCGGGTACGCGGCGAACAGCAGGAAGCCGAGCAGCGCGCCGGTGATCGCGGTCAGCGAGTACGCCACCGGCAGCAGGCTCGCCATCTCGTGCGCGAGCCAGTCGTAGCGGCGCGCGACGACACGGTCGGTCTTCTCGGCGCGCCAGCCCAGGTATTCGATCAACAGCGCGAACATCGGCACCGCGAGCACGAATGCGGCGAACTCCAGATGCAGCTGCGCGGCGATCCACACCGCGAGCCGACTGTCGACGCCGCCGAGTGCCGGGTACTCGGCGAGTTCGCCCGGCTGCGCGGCCGCCGCGCTGGCGAGCGCGCACAGCATCAAGCCGAATACCGGCGCAAGATGGCCCCGGTATGCGTGCGGCGCGCTTCGTGCTGCCATGCCCTCGGCTGTTTGCGAACGAGTCGCCCGGCTGCGATGCAACAACCGGGCCAGGGCGCCCGGCGCGCGACGCCCAGTCGGAGGCCTCGAATCGTTCGAACGATGTGTTCAATCGGGCGGCAGGGCCGGCTGCCGATTGAACGATTCGTTCCGGCCCGACAAACCGGTGGGCTACGGCATCACGATTGCCGGATCGTGATGCGACTTCGCAGCCAGCGACTCGGGCACCGCGTCGGCTACGGCGGCGTCGTCGCCGCGGCCCGCTGCTGCAGCCGGGCCCAGCCCTCGTCGATCTCGGCCTGCAGCGCGGCCACCTGGTCGGAGCCGAGGTGGCGGTAGCGGCGCTGCACCGCCAGGTATTCGCCGATCGGCCGCGTCTTCGCCGCGTTGACCGTGTAGCGCTCGCCGTCCTCGACCTCGAGCAGCGGGAACGCGCCGGTCTCCACCGCCAGCCGTGCGGCCAGCAGGCCTTTGTCGTCGTCGACGCCCCAGCCGTCGAGGCAGGGGATCAGCAGCGTCAGCAACCGCGTGCCGCGCATCGCCTTCGCCTTGGCCACCTTGCGCGTGAGATCGGCGAGGTGGCCGGCGCTCGCGGTGGCCACGTAGGGCACGCCGTGCGCCGCCATGATCTCGGTCAGGTTCTTCTTGCGCGTGAGCTTGCCCGCCGGCGTCGAGCCGGTCTTCGCGTAGTGCGGCGTCGAGCTCGACTTCTGCGCGCCGGTGTTCATGTAGCCCTCGTTGTCGAGGCAGACGTAGAGGAAGTCTTCGTTGCGCTCGGCCGCCGAGCTCAGACACTGGAAGCCGATGTCGTAGGTGCCGCCGTCGCCGGCGAAGACGACGACCAGCGTGTCGCGCTTGCCCTGCGCGTCGAGCGCGCGGCGCAGGCCCGATGCCGCCGCCGCGCTCGATTCGAGTGTGGGCTGGTAGACCGGAATCTTCAGCGACGAGTACGGCTGCGGCCCGGCGATGATCGCCATGCACGACGGCGGGATCACCGCCACCGCGTCGGGCCCGATGCCGGCCAGCACATGCCGCACCGACAGCGCGTCGATGCAACCCGGGCACGCGGCATGGCCGGCGCACAGCATCGGCTCGTCGGCGTGCAGTTCGCTCAGCGCGGTTGTTCTCATGCTCACCTCGCCCAGACCGGTTCGGGCCGCGCGTCGCCGGCGATCGCCTCGCGCACCAACTCGGCGATGCGCCGCGGCGGCACGTTGACGCCGCCGACGCCGGCGAGCAGACCGTGGATGCGCGGCGCGTTCGCCGTGCCGTACAGCGCGGCGCGCAGCTCCTGGTGCAGCACACCGCCGATGCCGGGCGAATGGTTGCGATCGAGCACGACCGCGTCGCGCACGCCGGCCAGCGCCGCGCGCAGCGCCGCCATCGGCAACGGCCGGAACAGGCGCAGCTTGACCAGGCCGACCGCCTCGCCGGCATCGCGCAGCGCGTCGACCGCGACGCGCGCGCTGCCGCACATGCTGCCCATCGTCACCACCACCGCGCTCGCGTCGTCGCAACGGTAGCGCTCGACCACGCCCCAGCTGCGGCCGGTGCGCGCGGCCCAGTCGCGGTCGGCCTCGGCGGCGAGCGCAGGCACCTGCGCCATGGCATCTTCGGACGCCTGGCGGTGGCGGTAGAACATGTCCTGGCTGACGACGTTGCCCCACGACTCGACCCGCTGCGGGTCGAGCCGGTGCGGTGGATCGAACGGCGGCAGGTAGGCGTCGACCAGCGCCTGCGCGGGAACGGCGACCGGCTCGAGCGAATGCGAGACGTAGAACGCGTCGAGGTTGATCATCGCCGGCACGAGCACCGCTTCGGCGACGCGGTAGGCCTGCAGCACGGTGTCGAGCGCCTCCTGCGCGGTCTCGACGTAGAACTGGATCCAGCCGGTGTCGCGCTGCGCGAGGCTGTCGGTCTGGTCGGGCCAGAAGGCCCACGGCGACGCGACCGTGCGGTTGACGTTGGCCATCACGATCGGCGCGCGCGCGCCGGCCGCGTAGTGCAGCAGCTCGTGCATCAGCAGCAGGCCCTGCGATGCGGTGGCGGTGAAGACGCGCACGCCGGCGAGCGAGGCCGGGATGCAGGCCGACATCACCGAGTGCTCCGACTCCACCGTGATGATCTCGGCGTCGAACTCGCCGCGCGCCTGGAACTCCGTCAGCAACTCGAGCACCGGCGTCTGCGGCGTGATCGGGTACACCGGCGCCACCTTCGGCCGCGCCAGCCGCGCGCCCCAGGCGACCGCGTGGTTGCCGGTCAGCAGCAGGCGATCGTTGTTCTTGTCGGTCATGTGACCCCCTCGGCGCCGCGCGCCGCCGCGCCGGAAGCGGCGGCCCCGCAGCGACGCCCGCCGCCGTTCATCGCCGCTCCTCGATCATCGTCATCGAGCCGGTCGGGCATTCGCGCACGCACAGCCCGCAGCCCTTGCAGTATTCGGCCAGCACCTCGTAGCCGTCGCCGACGCGCCTGACCGCGAGATCGGGGCAGACGGCGACGCAGTTGTCGCAGGTGATGCAGGTGCCGCAGGAGAAGCAGCGCGCGCCTTCGGCCAGCGCCTGCTCGATCTCGAGGCCGAGTTGCACCTCGGCGCTGCCGCGCAGCCGCTCGTCGGCCGGAACGACCGGCGCGTGCGCGCGCGCGGCCGGCTCGTGGTACCAGGTGGCGATCGAGCCCAGCGGCACCGCCGGGCCTTCGTCGGCCGCGCTCGCCGCCTCGCCGGCGAGCGCGGCGTGGATGTCGAGCGCGGCGCGCTTGCCCATGCCGATCGCCTCGGTGACGAAGCGCGCGAGGCTCGCCGCGTCGCCGCCGGCCCAGACGCGCTCGGTCGCGCTCGCCTGCGTCAACGGGTCGGCGTCGATCAGTGCGCCGCGCTGCGCCAGCGTGCCGCCGAAGGGCGCGAGTTCCGGATCCTGGCCGATGCACGACAGCAGCGCGTCGGCGCGCAACGTGAAGCCGCTGCCGGCGATCGGCTCGATGCGGAACTCGCCGCGCACCGCGCCGGGGACGAAGTTCACCCGTTGGCACTGCAGCACGAGCCCGTCGGCACCTGCCTGCAAACGCACCAGCATCGCGCCGTCGACGATCACGATGCCTTCTTCGAGCGCCTCGTCGACCTCCTCGCGCTGCGCCGGCATCTGCGCGCGCGACTCGAGCGCGAGCACGCGCACCGCATGGCCCTGTCGTCGCGCGCTGCGCGCCGCGTCCAGCGCCGCGCTGCCGCCGCCGATGACGACCAGCTCGCGGCCGAGCGCAGGCGCCGCGCCGGCGTTGCACGCCGCCAGGTAGGCCGCGCCGTCGAGCACGCCCGGCAGCGCGTAGTCGAGCGCTGCGAGCCGCTTGACGCGCGTCGCACCGGTGGCGACGAAGACCGCGTCGTGCGCGGCGCGCAGCCGCTCGAACTGCGCCGCATCGGCCAGCGGCTCGCCGCAGCGGATGACGACGCCGAGCTCGGCGATGCGCGCGATCTCGGCGTCGAGCACGTCGCGCGCCAGGCGGTACGCCGGGATACCGTGACGCATCAACCCGCCGGCCTCGGTGCTGGCCTCGTAGACCGTGACGCGCCAGCCGCGCCGGCGCAGCTGAAACGCCGCCGACAGCCCGGCCGGCCCGGCGCCGATCACCGCGACATGGCCGCTGCGTTCCTGCGCCGGCGGCGCGAAGCGCCAACCCTGCGCGATGGCCTGGTCGCCGACGAAGCGCTCCAGCTTGCAGATCGACAACGCCTCGTCGTGCGTGCCGCGGTTGCACGCGGCCTCGCACGGGTGGTGGCAGATGCGCCCGCTGATCGCCGGAAACGGGTTGTGCCGCGTCAGCACGTCCCACGCAGCGCGGAAGTCATGCCGGCGCGCGTGGCCGATCCACTCGGCGATATCGCCGCCGACCGGGCAGGCCTGGTGGCATGGCGACGGCGCGTGCACGTGCAGCGGCCGCGCCGCGCGCCAGGTGCCGGTATGGAAGACCTCGGTCGAGCCGGTGGTCCAGATCGGCGGGACGGGCGGGGCCTGGACGGTCACGGGTACACCCTCGCGCTGCGCGAGGTCCCGTCGTGCGGCAGCGCTCATAGCGACTGCTCCTCGCGCAGCCGCGCATCGACGTCGTGCCAGCCGGTCTCGCAGGCGGCGATGTTCTCGTCGTGCAGCTTCGGCGAGCGCTCGGTCAGCGTCGTCTCGAGCACCGGCAGCGACGGCGCTTCGAGCGCACGCGCGAGTGCGCCGAGCAGCGCCGAGTTGACGATCCGGCCGAGGCCCAGGCGGCGCGAGATGCCGAGCCCGTCGACCGGAATCACGCGCCGGTCGGGCATGGCGCGCGCGAACTCGGCGCGCGGCTGCGCCGAGTTGACGACGATCAGTGTGCGCGCGTCGGCGCAGGCGAGCAGCGGCGGCGCGAGCAGGCTCGCGTCGAAGCACAGGATCGCGTCGGCGACGCTGATGTCGCAGCGCTCGCGGATCGGCCGGTCATCGACGCGCAGGAACGAGCTGACCGGCGTGCCGCGCCGCGCGCCGCCGTAGCTGGCGAAGCACTGCACCTCGCGCCCGGCGGCGAAGAACGCGGCGGCCAGCAGGTTGCCGGCGGTCTGCGCGCCCTGCCCGCCGCGGCCCTGGATCACGATCTGCAGCATCAGCGCCTGCGGCCTCCGGTCGTGCGCGCAGCCGGGGCAGCTGCGCGCGGCGGCCATTCTGGTATCGCGATGCGACTTTAGACTTGATCCGGTTCAAGTTTCGGCCGACGCGGCGGCTGCGCACCGGGGCCGCCGCCATCGTGGGTACCACGCCACCTCGAGGTGAAGACGCAGTCGGCTTCGCGGCGGCAGGCCCCGAAACCAGCATTTCGATCGCGCCGCGGCCGTTGCCGAGCGACCCGGCACATGCGAACGATCTGTTCAATCGGGCGGCCCAGCCGGCTTTCGAGTGAACGTTTCGTTCGACTCCGGCGGCTTCGCGGCGCTCGCGTTCGCGCGCCGCCCGGTGCGGCGTCGGGCACGATTTCTGCGTCGCCTGCGGCGACCATGGACTTGGACACCGAGGTTCTCATCGTCGGTGGCGGGCTGTCTGGGCTCGCGGTGGCGTGGTGGCTCGCACAGCAAGGCGTCGCGGCCGAGATCTGGGAGAGCGCCGATGCGCCGGGCGGACTGATCGGCACGCAGCAAGCGGGCGGCTACACGATGGAACGTGCCGCCTCGCTGATGCTGAACTTCCGGCCCGAGGTGAGCGCGCTGCTCGCGCAATCGGGCCTGAACGAGCGGCGGCTCGCGCTGCGCGCCGATCTGCCGCGCTTCGTGCTGCAAGGCGGGGCGCTGGCACGCGTGCCGATGCGTGCCGGTGCGCTGCTCGTCGCGCCGTTCTGGAGCCGGGCCGGCCGGCTCAGGATGCTCGCCGAGCCGCTCGTCCCGCGCGGCGGCGGCGAGCACGAATCGGCGAGCGCGTTCGTCACGCGCCGGCTGGGCCGCGAGGCCCTGGAGAAGATCTTCGAGCCGCTGCTGGCGAGCACGTTCGGCTGCGACCCCGATCTGGCGCCGGCACGTGCGGTGCTGCCGCGCCTGACGGCGCTCGAGGATCGCTACGGCAGCATCGCGTTGGCGGTGTGCGCGCGCAAGCTGCGGCGCGAAAGCCTTCCGGCGAGCGAGATGTTCTCGTTCGAGGGCGGCATGCAGGCCCTGGTCGACGCGCTGGCGGCGAGCGCCGGCGTGCGCTTGCGCACGCGCTGCACCGCGCTGGCGATCGCCGGCGACTCGCGCGGCTGGCTGGTCGAAGGCCGCAGCGCGCAAGGCGACGCCCGGGTATGCGCGCGCCACGTGGTGCTGAGCGTCCCGGCAGCGGAGGCCGGCGCGCTGCTCGGCGGTGCAGACCCCGAGCTCGCCCGCCTGGTGGCGGGAATCGACTATGCGCCGCTTGCGGTCGCGCATTTCGGCTTCGACCGCACTGCGTTCGGCGCTGCGCTCGACGGCATGGGCTTCCTCGCTCCGCGCGACGAAGGCCGCACGCTGCTCGGCTGCCAGTGGACGAGCAGCGTGTTCGGCGATCGCGCGCCGCCGGGCAAGGTGCTGCTCAGCGCCTACCTCGGCGGCGCGCGCGCGTCGCACATCGCGTCGTGGGGCGAGGCCGAGATCGCCGCCGCCGCGCTGCGCGAGCTGACGCCGGTGCTGCGCCTGCGCGGCATGCCCGAGCTGGCGCGCGTGGTGCAGCACCGGCGCGGCCTGCCGCTGTACCACGGCGCCCATCTGCAGCGCGCGCAGCGCGTGCGCGAGCGGCTGACGCTGCGGCCCGGGCTGCACCTCGCGGCGAACTACCTCGACGGCGTTTCGACGCGCGACCGCATCACCAGCGGCTGTGCAATCGCGCGCGCGGTCTGCTCGCACCTGCGCGGTGCCCTCGGCGCGGGCGGCGCGGCCGGCGCCACGCGCAGCGGCGTCGCCACTGCCTGACCTGGTGCCGCGCGCGAGACCGAGGCCTAGAATCGTTCGTCGGTAGCGAGCTGCAGGTGTCATGTCGCTGGCTTTCGGACCCGGCAACGTCGATCGGCAGGAGCTTGCCCCACTCGTTCCGCCGGTGGGCCGGCGCGCGCTGTCGCGCCGGCTGTTCGCCGCGCGTTGGCTCGCCGGCCTGGTCGGCCTGACCGCCGCCGCCGCGACGCTGGGGCTGTGGGCAGCGCTGCTCGCGCAGGAACGCGTCCATTTGGCGCGCAGCGCCGAACTGCGGCTCGAAGGCGTGCGCAGCGAAATCGCCGTGCGGATGGAGTCGCGCATGCTGGCGCAGCTGCGCATGGCACGGCGCTGGCAAGCGCGCGGCGCACCGCCGCGCGATGAATGGGAGGCCGATGCCGCGCAGTACATCCGGCACTACGCAGGCCTGACGAGCGTGGCCTGGGTCGACCCGACGCTGCAGCCGCGCTGGGAGGTGAGGTCCCCCGATGCGCCGGCAGCCGCGCTCGACCCGGCGTCGGCCGCCGTCGATCTGGCCTGGCGCAGCGCACTGCGCGACCGGCAGACGACGCTCAGCCACGTCTTCGCGCGCTCGTCAGGCGAGCGGACTTTCGTGGTCAGCGTGCCGATCTTCGGCGACCACGGCTTCGGCGGGATGGTCGTCGCCGCGTACGACGTGCGGACGCTGCTCGACGAGATCCTGCGCGCCGACATCGCGCTCGGCTTCGGCATCGGCGTGTCGGAGAACGGCCAGAGCATCTACCAGCGCGACTTCGTGTCCACCGAAGCGGACTCGCGCTTCGCGCAGGAGGCCTCGATCCGGCTGGCCGATGCCCACTGGCGGGTGCGCGTGTGGCCGCAGCAGCAGACGTTGGCGGCGATGCGTTCGCCGCTGCCGCAGGCGGTGCTCGCCGGCGGCCTGATGCTGGCGCTGCTGCTGGCGCTGACAGCGCGCCTGGCGCAGCTGGCGCGACTGCGCGCACTCGAGGCCGAGACCGCCAACCGCGAGCTGCAGCACGAAGCCGCGCAGCGCCAGCGCGCGCAGGAACTGCTGCGCAAGCTGTCGCGGGCGGTCGAGCAGAGCCCGACGATGGTGCTGATCACCGACACCGCGGGGGCGATCGAGTATGTCAACCCGAAGTTCGAGCAGGTCACCGGCTGGCGCCTGGACGAGGTGCGCGGGCGCAGCCCGCGTCTGCTCAAGAGCGGATGCACCGAGCCCCCGACGTACGCGCAACTGTGGCGCACGATCCTCGCCGGCGCGGAATGGCGCGGCGAGCTGTGCAACCGCAAGAAGAACGGCGAGACCTACTGGGAACATCTGGCGATCTCGCCGGTGCGCGACGAGCGCGGCGCGGTCAGCCACTTCCTCGCCGAGGCCGAGGACATCACCGAGCGCAAGCGGCTGCAGCAGGAGATTGCCGACAGTCACCGCCGGCGCGCCGAAACGCAGGCGCTGGCGGCGATGGGGCAGGCGGCGAGCATGATCGCGCACGACCTGCGCAACCCGCTGTCGACGATCAAGATGAGCCTGGGCATCCTCGGCGAGCGCGCCGGCGACGCGCTGAGCGAGGGCGACCGCGAAATCAACCGCATCGCGCTCGACCAGGTGCGCTACATGGAAGAAGTGCTGTCGGATCTGCTGCTCTATGCGCGCCCCGACGCGCTGCAGCCGGCGTGGCTCGACCTGCCGAAGCTGCTCGACGCGGCGGTTCTGCTCGCCGAACGCGAGATCGAGGAGCAACGGGTGCGGGTCGAGTGCCGCTACCAGAGCGGCCTGCCGACGCTGCACGGCGACGCGACGAAGCTGCGGCAGGCGTTCACCAACCTCGTGCTGAACGCGGTGCAGGCGACCGAGGGCGTGGCCGACCGGGCAGCCGAAGTCAGCGTCTGCGCCCGCCTCAGCGCCGAGCGACAGCCACCCGAGATCTGCGTCGAGATCCGCGACAACGGCCGCGGCATTCCGGCCGAGCTGCACGACCGGGTGTTCGAGCCGTTCGTCACCAGCCGCGCCAAGGGCACCGGCCTCGGGCTGCCGATTGCCAAGCGCATCATCGATCAGCACCGCGGCACGATCGAGCTGCGCGGCGTGCCGCAGGGCGGGACCTGCGCGTTGGTGACGCTGTCGACCGGACCGGTGGGGACTGCCCCGTGAGCGCGCCGGGCTGCTGCCAAGCGCGAACCCCGGAGCACGCAGTGCGCAGGGTAGCCCGATGAGCGCCATCTTGATCGTCGACGACGACGTCGCGAGCTGCCGCACGCTGCAACTGCACCTGAGCAGCCAGGGGCACCAGGTTCGTGTGGCGCACAGCGCCGAGCAGGGCCTGCAGGCGGCGAGCGAGGCCCGCCCCGACCTGGCGATCCTCGACATCCGGATGCCGGGCCGAACCGGCTTGCAGGCGCTGCCCGACCTGCGGCGCCTGTGCCCCGGGATGGGCGTGATCATGATCACCGCCTTCCACGACATGGACAGCACGATCCAGGCGATGCAGGGCGGCGCGGCCGACTACATCCAGAAGCCGATCGCGATCCAGGAGCTGAACGCGGCCGTCGCCAAGGCGCTGCGCCAGCGCGAGGCCGAGGAAGACAGCGTGCTGGTGGTTCCGGCGCCGCCGGGCGGGCGGCCGGGCGCGGAGGTGATGGTCGGCCGCAGCCGTGTGATGAAGGACGTCTTCAAGACCATCGGCCTGGCGGCACAGAGCGGCGTCACCGTGCTGATCACCGGCGAGTCGGGCACCGGCAAGGAACTGGTGGCGCGCGCGATCCACCGCGTGGGGGCCAACCCCGCGGGCCCGTTCGTCGCGGTCAACTGCGCCGCGCTGGTCGACACGCTGCTCGAGTCGGACATGTTCGGCCACGAGAAAGGCGCCTTCACCGGCGCCACCGAGCGCCACGCCGGCAAGTTCGCGCTGGCCAACCACGGCACGATCTTCCTCGACGAGGTGAGCGAGCTGTCGCCGGCGGTGCAGGCCAAGCTGCTGCGCGTGCTGCAGGAAAGGGAGTTCGTGCCGCTCGGCGGCAAGACCGCGGCAACGACCAACGCGCGCGTCATCGCGGCGACCAACGTCGACCTGCTCGAGCGCGTCAAGGCCGGCGCCTTCCGCGAAGACCTGTACTACCGGCTGCAGGTGGTGACGATCCACCTGCCGCCGTTGCGCGAACGGCGCGACGACATCCCCGATCTCGTGCAGGCGCTGCTGACACGCATCAACCGCGAAATGCGCCGCGGCGTGACGCGCCTGCACCGCGAGGCGCTGGAGTGCTTCCAGGCCTACGACTGGCCGGGCAACGTGCGCGAGCTGGAGAACGTGCTGATGCGCAGCGCCGCGCTGTCGTCGTCGGACGCGATCACCTGCGACATGCTGCCCGCGCACCTGTGCGCACACCCGCGGCGAGCGAGCGTGGCGCCCGATCCCGCGGCGAGCGATCCGGCGGCGCAGCACAGCCTGCGCGCGATCGAGAAGGCGCACGTGATGCGCGTGCTCGAGGCCACCGGCTGGCATCGCGGGCAGACCTGCGATATCCTCGGCGTATCGCGGCCGCGGCTGCGGCGCATGATCCGCTTGTTCGGCCTCGTCGCCCCACCTGAAGCGCCTGCCGACGACAGCGACGCCGAGGAGAGCAGCGCGGCGTAGCGCGGCGGGCAAGCCGCGAGCCCGTCACGCCGGTGTCGCCGTCGGGCCGGCCGTCGCGCCTCGTAACGTCAGCGCTTAATCTGGGACAAGCCAAGGGGTCCGCCGCTCGACGACAGTGTTCGTTTCACGAGCGACCGCCGCGGCCGTGGCCTGATCTTCGGCCCGCGGGGGCGGTCGGTTCGACGGCGCAGCGCTTCGACCCACTCCACCCGATGACCGGCCACGCCGCACGCCAGACGAACGCGGTGGATTCGCCCGCAGCGCCCCGGCATGTGCCGGCGAGCGGCAGCGGACGGCCGGCAGCGCAGGCGCTCGACTGCCACGGACCTCCGCCGCAGCGCTGACGCGCCGCTCGCGGCGCCAACGAACCCCGTCGCCGGCCGGTCCGAGCGGGCCGCTCCGGGCTCCGGGCGCAAACGCCCGATTTCTCGTTGCGCAACGACACCATGGATCAACCGATCACGCTGACCCGGCGGCTCGTGCCGGCTGCCGACCCGATCGTCGGCCACCGCGTCGAACTGCAGCTGCTGACGACGCTGAAGTGCAACTTGAAGTGCAGCTACTGCTCGCTCGGCGTCGGCGACGTGCTGGGTTCGCAGACCGAGCTGCGCTACGACGTCGACGAACTGGCGCGCTTCGCCGCCACGCACCTCGCCGGCAAGGAGGTGGTCGTCACCTTCTACGGCGGCGAGCCGACACTGAACCGGCCGATGATCGAGCAGGTGATGGCGCGCTTCGCGCATTGGCGCTTCCAGCTGCAGACCAACGGCACGCTGCTGGAAAGGATCCCGGAGCCGCTGCTCGCGCGGCTCTCGAACATCCTGGTGTCGATCGACGGCGGCGAGAGCATCACCGACTCACACCGCGGTGGCGGTATCTATCGGCAGGTGATGCGCAATCTGGCGGCGGTGCGCCCGCACCTCGGGGGCAGCGCCACCGCGCGCGTGACCTGGAGCAGCGAAGACACCACCTTCGAGGAGCTCGACGCACTGACGCGCGAATTCGACTATCTGTATTTCCAGTTTGCGCAGAAGGACGACGTCTACCACCCGGCCGCCCTGGAGAAGAAGCGCCGCGTGATCGCCCGGCTGGTGGAGCGCTTCTTCTCGTCGGACAGGCTCTACCCGGTGATCCCGCTGATGGGCGCGGTGCGCAACAAGGTGATGCCCTCACGCGCCGATGAGCTCTACGCCGGACTGACGCAGTGCCGCGTGTCCACGCACATCCTGAACGTGATGCCCGACGGGCGCATCTTTCCGTGCCCGGACATGATGTACCTGCCGCAGATGCAGCAGGGCGACGTGGTGCAGAACTGGCTCAAGCGCAGTCCATTGCAGCCGCACCCGAGCATGCCGTGCGAGCGCTGCGACGCGTTCGCGTTCTGCAGGCGCAACTGCATGAAGAATCTGTACGTCGCCTACGTGCAGGGCAACGAGAGCTACCGCAGCCGCGTGGTCGAACCGGTGTGCGGCCTGGTGCGCTTCATGGGCGAGGAGATCGACCGGCACGATCCGCACGCATGGTTTGCGCGCGCCCCACTTGCCACGCGCCGCGCCCTGCTCGACTGCGAGGCCTACGAGTACGTCGAAATCATGCCCTGAGTCGGGGCCATTCGCCCGGCGAAGGACGCCCCGTGCGCGGAGCGGCCCGCAGCGCTCAGAACCGGCTGCGTGCGGCTAGCCGGCGGCATTTCCGCGGCGCATGCTGCCCTCGACGATGCGGTATTCATAGAGCCGGCACTCCAGCGGCCCGTTGAACAGCGGAATACGCCGGCTCGCGTGCAGCCGGATCAGCCGCGGCAGCCGCGGATCGGCCGAGAACAGCCAGCAGCGCCAGCCGGCGAAATTGCGCTTCAGCGCGTCGCCGAGCTTCGGATAGCAGACGGCGAGCTGATCCTGTTCGCCGATGCGCACGCCATAGGGCGGATTGGCGAGCAGCATCCCGCGCGGCGCGGGCGCGCGCCGGTCGAGCACGTCGGCCTTGTCGAGCGATACCGACCGATCGAGGCCGGCGGCGGC
>JABTUY010000018.1 GCA_015075165.1 Ideonella sp.
GCCGGAGCGCGAGGTGAGCTGGTAGCGCGGCGTTCGGGCTGCGGGCGAGCCGGAATGGCTGGCTGGCAGACAGTCGAAATCAGCGATCGAACTCACGCTCTCCGCGCGATGGCAGAACGTCAGCGAACGACAGGCGGCCGTACTCCTGCTTGATGATGGAACCGACGCGGACCAAGGGCGCTGAGCGCGTGGCAGGTGCCTATGACCGTGCAGCCAACGGCAGATTCAGCAGCAGATTCTGCGGCTTCATCCGCAGCTGGCCCTGCGGGTTGGCCATCAGGGCCAGGTAGACCGGCACGCCGGCCACATCAGCACGCATCTCGGCGGCGTTGGCGAACTCCAGGCGGAAGAGGCCGACGATGCGCGCCAGTCGCTCGCCGTCGACCAAGGTGCCGGCGTAGAGATCGTTGAGCAACGCAGTGGCCTCGACATCGAGGCCGACGTGCCAGCGCCAGCGCGCGTCGTCGATCCGCGGCACCGGCATGATCCGCACCTCGGCGCCGAGCAGCTGCCGCACCCAACGTCCGAGCAGAACGGCCAGCGGCTTCAACCCCGAGCGCGCATTGCCGAGCTTGAAGTGCACGCCGTGGCCAACGTCGGTGCTGATTTCCTGCGTCAGATCGAGCAGCAGCGAGCTGCGGAAGTGCGGGCTGGTGGCGTCGCGCCAGTAGCGCGATTCGGTGTCGGGCTGCCCAAGCACCGGCAGCTGCGCCGGCAGCGCCTTGACCTGCGCTTGCGCCATCAGCCGGCCGAGCTCGCCGAGGCCCTGGCTCTGGCGAAACTCCTCCAGCGTCTCCAGGTCAGCGGCGAGCACGCGGCCTTGCTCAAAGCTCAGCCGTTGCGTGCGGAAGAACAGCTCGGCTGCGCGCGCCTGCAGCACATCGGGCGGCTCGTCGAGCATGCCGGCGACGATAGCCTGCAGCGCCAAGTCGATGAACAGCGGCGGCACCGTCACGCCGTAGCTGAACTGCGCGATCACCCAGGCCTGCAGCGATCCCGCGGCCTGCACGCCGTCGCGCAGGCTCAGCAGGTGGCGGTAGTTCTCGCGGGCATCGGGATCGGCGATCGCCGCCAGCTCCGGCGCTGCCACTTCGCGCATCGGCTCCTGCTGCAGGCGCCGGTGCAGGGCGGTCTCCGCACGGCACGAGTCGGCCACCAGCGCCATCTCCGGACGCGCTAACCAATGTCGCCACCAAGCCGGCGTCGGCACAAGTGCGCCATCGTCGCGCTGCTCCAAATGGGCTCGGCCGCATGAAGGCCACAGGGCTGTGGCGGGAGGTGTCATGCACCGATTGTGTGGCGGCTTCCTGGCCGGAAGCACTGGCATCGCCGAGACGATGACGCTCCAGACTGGGTGCTGCCAGTCGCCGGCATGCTCGCGATGACCGCTCACGGCCAGGAACCGCCGTTCGCGACTGACCGGTTATGGGTCGAGTCGCTCCGCCGACGCATCGGTGCCGCCAGCCCTACGGCCCTGACTCGCGGCCCACGGCGGCGGTCACGCGGCGACGCGCAGAACAAGCTTGCCGCGCACCTGGCTCGACTCCAGCGCGCGCATGGCGTCCGCCGCCTCATCGAGAAGGAATGTGCGGTCGACCGCAGGAGTCACGCTCGACTGCTCGACGATATCGGCGAGCGCCCGCAACGGTTCCGGCTTCACGAAGCCGACGAGCATCACCAGCCGGTGCTCCAGGAATATCGACCACAGCGCTGCGCGCAGAGTGCGCCCTACGCCACCAAAGACGCGGTCACCACCTTCGCCGCCGCCGAGCACCAGCGTACCCCCTGGCGCAAGCGACTTGCGCAGCACGGTCAACGGCCGGTTGCCAGCGAGGTCGAGGATCGCGTCGAAGCGGCCGTCGGTCGGCAACGACGTGTTGATGTAGTCGATGACCGAGGTGGCGCCGAGCGCGCGCACGAATTCGACCTTCGACGTGCTGCAGACCGCGGTGACGTCGGCGCCGAAGTGCCGCGCGAGCTGGACGGCCCACGAGCCGACGCCGCCACCCGCGCCGATCACACACACCGACTGGCCGGGCTTGACCTTCGCCACATCGCGCAGGGCGATGAGCGCGGTCACGCCGGAGATGGCCGACGCCGCGGCTTGCTCGAAACTCAAGCGCTCGGGCTTCAGGCAGAGCTGGTCTTCACGCGCACAAGTGAACTCCGCGAACGTCGCCGAGGTCGCGCCGAACACCGCGTCACCGACCTTGAAGCGCGTCACCTCGCGGCCAACGGACTCCACCACGCCGCTCACGTCCGTGCCGAGTACGCGCTGCTTCGGCTTCGTCAGGCCTGTCGCCAGCCGCATCGCGTAGGGCGTGCCGGTCATGAGGTGCCACTGGCCGTAGTCGAGGCCGGCAGCCTTCACGCGAATCAGCACTTCGTTCTTCTTCGGCACGGGACGCTCGAGCGTGGTGACCTGCAGCACTTCGAGGTTGCCGTATTGCGCGCGGATGACGGCCTTCATGACGTTCTCCTTGCCGCGGGCACGACCGCCGCCCGCAGCAGTTGCGTGAAGCGATGCACCTGCCTCGGGGCCCACGCTTCAGCCAAGGCTGAGGCCGTGCCGCCTCTCGCTTCGAGCGCGAGCCAGCATCACGCAGGCCACGAGCACCGCTGCCACGATGTCGAAGCTCATGCAGAACCCCGGCCAGACCTGCGGCACGCCGGTGTTGTGCACTAGGTGGTGGTGGAAGGCGTCCATCACGCCGTGTCCGCCCAGTGCGAAGACGGCGAACCACGGGCTGCGCTTGAACCCCGCCACGGCCCCAGCGATGAAGACAGCTGCGATCGCCACCTCGGACATCATGACCTCGAGGCGCCCATCGACCACCGCGAACGCCAGGTAGTAGGAGGCGACGGCGATGGCCACGGCGGGGTAGAACGCGCGCTCGCGGTCCATGCCCAGTGCCGCTGCGGCCGCGCAGAAGAACAGTGCGAGGGTGATGCCGACGATGTATTCCATGGTTGGGTCTCCTTGGCGTAAGGCATTCAGGGCACCAGGTGCTGCAGGTCAGCGGGCACCGGCATCGGCTTGAAGGCGCTGACGCGCGAGCGGCCACTGTTGCCGCGCGGTACCCACAGACGCGAGAACACGATCGAGGCCGCGATCCGCGGCACCTGGCCGACCACTTCGCGCAGATCCCCGCGGCGCCAGCCGGCCGCGAGCTTGATCGGCCCGCTGCACTTCCTGTTCGTACGCTTCGTCCATGTGGGTTCTCCTGGTCTCGTGCGACGCGACTTGTGTTCGCCGTGGTGAACTGTCGGCGGCAGCGCAAGCAGGCAACAGCAGCAAGCGCTCAACCGTCGAAATCCGTCCGGCAAGGGTCCGAACCTGCGATCGAACGGTGCATGCAGGGGCGGCGCGCGGGAGTGCACCCTGACATGCGCCCCTCGGCGCGCCTCCAACCGGTGTTGACGGCATGACCGCTCGGTCGAACGGCAAGACCGCTCCAGCACGGGCGCCGACCGTTCGTCTCATCGGACTGTCCGCGCGCTTGCCCGACGCCGACAGTGCGGCCATCGAAGACATCCCGTCGTCGATTCAACCCGAAGGAACCCGCCATGAACGCTACCCAAGAAGCCCTGTGCAGCTGCAACGCCTGTCCCGGCAACGGCTGCACCTGCGGCTGCCAGCAAGACGCAACGCAAACTGCTGGCGCATGCGACCCGCAGTGCCAGTGCGGCCTGCAGTGCCAGTGCGGCGCGGAATGCCAGTGCGGCGCACCGCGCCAACGCGGCATCGGCGCCAGCTGCGCCCAGTCCTGAGCCGCCAGCATCGAACATCACGCCGGCGGCGGCTCCTCGTCACTGCCGGCAGTCGAACAGGGCGGGTCGATTCCCGCCGCCGCTTCCGCACCAAGGAACTCGCGCGATGAACAGCTACGTTCTGGCCTATGTCGGCGGCATCGTCGGCGCCGTCCTGATGGACATCACCGAGACACTTGCTGCAAGGGCGGGCCTGACCAGCGGCGTCAGTGTCGGCCTGGTCGGACGCTGGGCACTGGGCCTGCTTCGCGGGCAATGGACGCACGCCGACATCGCCCGTTCGGCAGCGCAGCCAGGTGAAGCGCGCATGGGCTGGGCGTTCCACTTCCTGATCGGCGGCGGCGGCGTGGCACTTCTGTACGCCGTGTGGCTTCAGGCGGTCGGCTGGACCCTGCCCGCGCATCGCTTGTGGGGTGGCGTGGCCTTCGGCGTGGTGACCTCGCTGCTGCCCTGGCTGCTGCTGCTGCCGGCCTTCGGGTGGGGCTGGTTCGGCCGCCGCGGGCCGAAGGGGTCCAACGCGCTGCTGGCCAGCCCGGTGTCGCACCTGCCCTATGGGCTCGGGGTCGGGGCCATCATGGCGCTCGGCTCCGTCCTGTAGACGCGAGCGCGCGCTGGCTTGGTCCGGCCCTGATCCCGCCCCCGCATTCGATCGGACGCAAGCCCCGCGAGCGACGACACTGCGCACATGTACCTGTCCTCGACGCCTCGCACCGAGCTGTGGCCGCGCAGCGCGGTGGGCATCCTTCGGCTCGTCGCCGCCTCGGCGGTGGTGTGGGCCGTGGTCGCGGCACTGTTGTTCGTGCTGGTGCCGGGCCTGGGCACCTTTCCCCGGCTGCTCGTGTTCATCGAATCCGGTGGGCTGACGATGGTGGCCTGCGTCGTGCTGCTGCAGCGCCACGGTCGTCTGGAGCGCATGGCCCCACGCATCCGCTGGCTGCTCATCGGCGTGATCGCGATTCCCACCGGCTACCTTCTCGGCCACCAGATCGCCTTCGTGCTGCTGGGCGAGCCGATGCGCATGGTCGGGTTCCACGACGTCAGCGTCGGCCCGCTGCTGATGACGGTGTTGGCGGGGGGGCTGGGCCTGCGCTACATCGCCGTCCGCGAGCAACTGGCGAGGGAGGCGGTCGCGCGCGCCGAGGCCCAGCGCCTGGCGGTCGAGGCGCAACTGCGCCTGCTGCGCACGCAGCTCGAGCCGCACATGCTGTTCAACACCCTGGCCAACCTGCGCGGCCTGGTGCGCGAGGACGTGGCTCGCGCCGAGACGATGATCGACCGGCTGATCGTCTACTTGCGCGCCACGCTGGCCGCGTCGCAGACCGATTCGGTGCCGCTCGGCCGGGAGTTCGCCCAGCTGCGCGCCTATCTCGACATCATGTCGCTGCGCATGGGGCCGCGGCTGACGTGGCAGCTGGAACTGCCGGCCGCCCTCGAAAGCACGCTGGTGCCGCCGATGCTGCTGCAGCCATTGGTGGAGAACGCGATCAAGCACGGACTCGAGCCCAAGGTCGGGGCGGCCCACATCGAGGTGATCGCGCGCGCCACCGCCGCCGGCATCGAGATCCGCGTCGAAGACGACGGCCTGGGACTGCCTGTGCAGGATCTCGGCGAGACACACGACGACGCCTCTGCTCAGCCTGGGAGCTCGAGCTACGGCCTGCGGCACGTTCGCGAGCGGCTGCAGGCGGCCTATGGCCCGAGTGCCTCGCTCCACGTCGAGCCCCGTGACCCCTGCGGCGTGCGCTCGGTTGTATTCCTGCCCGCCTCCACCCGAACAGGACGACACCATGACCCCTGACCGCCACCCCACCGCCGTGATTGCCGAAGACGAACCGGTCCTCGCCCGCACGCTGGCCCGCCTGTTGGAACAGGTGTGGCCCGAACTTCGCATCGTCGGCGTTGCGGAGGACGGCCTGCGGGCGACCGAGCTGGCATTGGCCGAGGCGCCCGATGTCGTCTTCCTCGACATCAAGATGCCTGGCCGCAACGGGATCGAAGTGGCCGAAGCCGTAGCTGACGACTGGCCCGATGGGCGCGCCGAACCGCTGTTCGTCTTCGTCACGGCCTTCGACGAGTTCGCGGTCTCCGCATTCGAGCGCGCCGCGGTGGACTACCTGCTCAAGCCCGCGACGGCCGAGCGGCTGCAGCAGACCGTTGAGCGCTTGCAGGCGCGGCTGGCGGGGCGCAGCGCGCCGCCCGAAGCCGGCGAGCGCGCCGCGCTGATGCAGCGCGTGCAGTCCATCGCACTGCCACCGGGCCCTTCAGGCAACTCTGGCGAGCCCGATGCGCCGGCCGAGCGCATCAAGGTCATCCGCGCCGGCGTGGGCAACACTGTGCGCATGATTCCGGTGGCTGACGTGGTGTGCTTCGAGGCGACCGAGAAGTACGTGAACGTGGTGACGTCGAGCGGCGAGGCTCTCGTGCGCATGAGCTTGCGCGAGCTGATGGCGCGGATCGACTCGACCGACTTCATCCAGGTGCACCGCAGCGTGCTGGTCAACTCGAACGCGATCCTGAGCGCGACGCGCGACGAGAACGGCCACTACAGCCTGGCCGTGCGCGGCCTGCAGCGGCCGTTGAAGGTCAGCCGCGCGTTCGGGCATCTGTTCCGGCCGATGTAACGCAGTCCAGCTACCAGAACGGCCCCAGAAACAGGTACACCGCACCCCGGCCGCCATGCGTGGCGCCGACGGCCAGGAACAGAGGCCCGAAGCGTGTGTCGACGACGCCAAAGCCGCTTCCGGCATATTGCATGCGGCCGAAGCGAACCGATTCGTCGGCGCCAAACCCGCGCCCGGCCTCGATCGAGTATCCGATCCGTACGGACCCGCCGAGCCCCGCCGGCATGTCGCCGACTCGACGCGCCATGACCAGCCGCGTCAGCAGCACGCTGCGGCCGGTGAGCGACTCACGCGGTGTTCCCGACAGGCGTAAGAACCCTCCCAGTGACAACGGTGCAACGCCCTCGCCAGCGCGTGCCCATTCGCCATAGACGTGGCCGTCCCAGCTTCCGGCGCGAAAGGCGGTCAGTCCGATCACAGCCGAAGTCGAACGATCCGCTGCCTCCGACTCGGACGCCGCTCTTTCCAGCAACACGGTCAGCAGCGAGCCGCGGCTGGGCAGCGCCAGCGAGTCGAGCGTATCGAGCTGGAACTGGGCTCGCGCCACCGACTCACGCACACGCACATCGGCCAGATCGCCCCCCTCTGGAATGAGTGACTGAGCGCGGCCTGCGCGACGCTCGACCGCGATCTGCACGGCGCCCCAATTCGACAGCACGCGGCCGAGCGCCAACGTTGCCGCCCGCGACGCCAAGCCGAGGCGCTGCACGCGGCGGCCGTTGCGGAAGACATCGGCGGACGTCGCGCTGTACTGAGCACCCGGCGCGACATACCAAGGGGACCCGGGCGCCAACGGCTGCAGGAACTGCGTCGCGACGAGCCGTTGCGAGCCGATGCGGGCAAGCGTGCGCCACTCGGCGCCCCACTCGTTGACCCACGCCAAGGTGTGCGACGCGCCGATGATGAAGCGGTGGTCGTCGGCAAAGTCGGTCACCACCTCGAGCCCGAGGCGCAGGCGGCTGCGCGCCCAGGCCGCCTCGACGGGCGCCACCACCACTTCGCGCTCGCCCTCGCGTCCTGCGCCAGGCTCGGACGCAGCCTCGGGCTCGTGCACGCGGACCTCGATGCGCTCGAACTCCGCCCGGCCGAGCAGGGTGGCGGCGGCGGTGCGCGCCTCGCCTTCGGTGATCGCCTGGCCGTCGCTCAGCCCCATCAGCGCGGCCAGCGCGGTGCTGCCGGCGTGCCCGCTCGGCTGCACGACGAGGCGCCCCGCCGTGCGCTCGTTGCGGCCCGGCCCGGCAGCGATGAGCCGCGTGCCGTCGAACGCAGCGTACGCCTCGGCGCCAACGGATAGAGCCCGCAGACGCGGCGCCAGTTGCATCGCCGCCGCGTAGCCGGCGGCCATCGCGCCTTCACCGCGATCGAAGGCCAGGAAGTCGATGCCCCTGAGGTCGGGCGCGATCAGCAGGTCGCGATCGGTCAGCTCGAGCAGCGAGCGCTGCACGTTCTGCTCGGTGAGGATGTTGAGCATCTGCTGCGCCACGCCGAGCGCGCTGCCCAGCTCGGAAGCGCCGGCCAAAGGAGTGCCCACGTTCACCGCGATCACGATGTCGGCGCCCATCTTGCGCGCGATGTCTACCGGCAGGTTGCGCACCAGACCGCCATCGACGACGAGGCGGCCGTCGATCGACACCGGCGCGAAGACGCCCGGCACCGCCAGTGACGAGCGGATCGACTGGAACAGAGGCGTGCGCGCCAGCTCGACCAGCTCTCCCGTCAGCAGATCAGAGGCGACGCTGCGAAACGGCAGCGCGAGCTTGTCCACCGAATGGTCCGCCGTGCCGGGCGGCAGCAGGCGCAGCAGAGTGGCTTCGAGCGCGCCGCTTCCGGCCACCGACAGCGGCAGCGACAGGCCGCGCGCGCCGATGCCGAACTCCACGCGCGAAGGCAGCAGCAGGTCTTCTTCGCGCCGCCGAAAGGCCAGGTCGTCGCGCGGCAGCCGGTCGGCCACGATGTCGGCCCAGGCGGTGGTGCGCACGAAGTGCTCCATCTGCTCCACCGACACGCCGGCGGCATAGGCACCGCCCACCACGGCGCCCATGCTTACGCCGGCGACGGCGTCGATCGGCACGCGCATCTCCTTGAGCGCGCGCAGCACGCCGACATGGGCGAAGCCGCGTGCGCCGCCACCCGAGAGCACGAGCGCTACTCGCGGGCGTGCCGGCACGAGGGCGTCGATGCCGGCGGAGGTCGCGGAGGTCGCGGAGGTCGTGTTGGCTGCCGGCGCCGCAGCAGCATCGACCGCTTGCGCGCCGCACGGCAGCAGCGCGAGGCAACAGGCCAGTGCTGCGGCCTTCCCCAACCGATCCCAATCAACGCGCACAGCGAAGCGGACGTTTGCCAAGAAACAGATTGTGGCCGTTGCCTGTGCGTGCATGGCGAGGGAGAACGCCGAAACGGGACACCGGTCTCGAGCGACACGAACAGGCGGGACTTGGCCCATGGCGCCCTGATCGCGCCAACCACCCGATCTGCCGAATCGACCGCTCCCGGACGCGCGCACCCCGTTGGTCGCTCGGCGCTGTCGCGCAACCGCGTCGGACCCGAAAGTAGGCGCACCCCGTGGCCATGGCGGCTGGCGGGTTGGACACCTGCAACCCCCAAGCACTCTCGAGGACCGACTCATGAATGCCCGCATCACCACCGCCCTGTCACTGGCTTCACTCGTCGTCACTGCCGGCTGCATGTCACCGCCCAAGGAGCTCGACCTCGCGCTGACACGTCCGAGTGCGGACAACAAGTACGTCGTCACGCTGCAGCCGCCCGCCAAAGCCGCCGCCATCAATCAGCTGCACTCGTGGCGGGTGTTGCTCGCGTCGCCCACCGGCGCGCCGGTGGCCCAGGCCCGCATCACGGTGGACGGCGGCATGCCGCAGCACGGCCATGGCCTGCCGACGAAGCCGCAGGTGACGCGCGAGTTGCCCGGCGGCGCCTATCTGATCGAAGGCATGAAGTTCAGCATGACCGGCTGGTGGGAGATCAAGCTCGCCATCGACGGCCCGGCGGGCGCCGACCGCGTGACCTTCAACACCGTCGTTGCCGAGGCTGGCGTCGGTCGCTGAAGCCCCTGAACCCTACCGAATGCGCCGACCGATTCGGTCGCCCACCCGAGGAGACGTTGATGCGCAGACTCCAATCGATGGTCTGGATGATGTCCACCACGGCTGCGGCCCTGTGCAGCGCGCTGACTGCCACGCTGGCCGATGCCGGCGAGCAGCCGCCGGCGGCCGGCCTCGTGCGCTGGAGTAGCGAGGAGAAGGCCGTGCTGGCTTCGTTGAGCTTGAAGCGTCTGCCGCCCGTGCCGGTGGACCCGTCGAACTCGGTCGAGCGCGAGCCGGGTGCCGTCGAACTCGGCAGGCGCCTCTTCGAAGATGCGCGCCTGAGTCGCAACGGCGTCGTCTCGTGCGCGACCTGCCACGACCCGGCCAAGCAGTTCCAGGACGGCCTGCCGTTGAGCCGTGGCGTCGGCACCGGCACACGCCGCGCGATGCCGATCGTCGGCGCCGGTCATGCCACGTGGCTGTTCTGGGATGGACGCAAGGACAGCCTGTGGGCGCAGGCGCTCGGCCCGCTCGAGGATGCCGTGGAGCACGGGACGACGCGCGCGCGCGTGGCGCGCGAGGTGGCCCAGAACCATCGCCGCGACTACGAGGCGCTGTTCGGCGCGCTGCCGCGCCTGGAGGGTCTGCCGGCTGACGCCAGCCCCAACGGCAGCGCTGCCGAACAGTCAGCCTGGGCCACGATCGACCCGCGCCGCCGCGAGGACGTCTCGCGCGTGTTCGCGAACGTCGGCAAGGCGATCGCGGCGTACGAGAAGTCGCTCGAGCACGCGCCGACGCGAATGGACGGCTACATCGAAGCGGTGCTGCGCGGCGACCGGTCCGGCGCCGGCCTGCTGCGCGCCGACGAGGCGCGGGGCCTGCGCCTCTTCATCGGCAAAGGCCAGTGCGTGAGCTGCCACAACGGGCCGCTGCTCAGCGACCAGCAATTCCACAACACCGGCGTGCCGCCGCGCGATGCAACACGGCCCGACCGTGGCCGTGCCGCTGCGACCGCGGCGGTGCGCGGCGACGAGTTCAATTGCCTGGGGCGATTCAGCGACGCCCGACCGGAGCAATGCCAGGAACTGCGATTCATGGTCAGCGACGATCCGGCGCTCGAAGGTGCGTTCAAGACACCGGGGCTGCGCGGCGTGGCCGACCGGCCGCCCTACATGCACGCCGGCCAGTTCGCCGCGCTGGAGCAGGTGGTGCGTCACTACGTCGCAGCGCCGCATGCCGCAGCGGGTCACTCGGAACTCACGCACCGCCACGCCGGCGCTGCGGCTACGAAGCATGCCGAGCGTGCACCGATCGAGCTGAGCGAGGCCGAGATCGCCGACCTGGTGAGTTTCCTCGGCACCCTCAGCACGCCGCGATCGGCGGTGGCGAACCAGCCGAGCGTATCGAGCTCCGCCGCGGATGGCGGTACAGCCGCGGCGTATCGCATGGGCCATCTCGAACTGCCCCAAGGCCGATGAAGGGATCATGACGATCTTCTATCCCACGGATGCTGCCGAAGCTTCGGTGCACCAGGGCCGTTTCCGACTCTCCTGGGCCGAAGAAGCGCAACCCCGCCGAGGCAACGGCAGGTTGGTGGTGATCCACGTCGACCTGGCGCGTGTGCTCGTGGAGCATGGCGTCACAGTGGCCTTGCCGCAGCACGCTGGACACAACGTTCACGATCCTTCGACGCCTGGCCTCACGAGTCGGGTGAAGCGCCCGACTATGTGCCTCAGCGCTGCGGGCCCTCCAACGAGCGACTGTGCGGAGGGGCCGAAGATCAGCTTTGCAGCAACGAGATCAGGTCGACGCATGTCTCATCAGGGTCGGCAGCCGACGATCGATTGCTAGCGGCGCAAGCCCACAACCGCTGCCGAGCGGGCACTCGTTCGTACAAGTTGGAGCCGGCCGTAACCCGCTACACCCGCACCGGCAAGTGCTTCAGCCCGCGAAAGCGCACGCGCCGGTCGCGCACCGCGGCGCCGGCCAGCTCGATG
>JABTUY010000019.1 GCA_015075165.1 Ideonella sp.
GCAGACGATCGCGGGGACTTCCACCGCCCGCCGTGCGGCCGCTCGATCGCAGTGTGGCGAAGGAAGGCGACGACATGACCTGGGCCGTCATCAGCCAGGCCTTCGGGCTGGTGTTCGATCCCTACGTGCTGTGGATCATCCTGGCGTCGGCGCTGTTCGGGCTGTTCGTCGGTGCGGTGCCGGGGCTCACCGCGACGATGGCCACCGCGCTGCTGGTGCCGGTGACGTTCTTCATTCCGCCGGTGCCGGCGGTGGCGGCGATCGTGAGCTGCACGGCGATGGCGATCTTCGCCGGCGACATTCCCGGCGCGCTGCTGCGCATTCCGGGCACGCCGGCGTCGGCGGCGTACACCGACGAGGCGTATGCGATGACCAAGAAGGGCCAGGCCGAATTGGCGCTCGGCGCGGGGCTGGTGTTCTCGGCCATCGGCGGGCTGTTCGGCACCGCGGTGCTGATCGCCTTCGCACCCGTGCTGGCCGAGGTGGCGCTGAAGTTCTCGTCGTTCGAGTACTTCTGGCTGGTGGTGCTCGGGCTGTCGGGCGCGGTGTTCATCGGCGCGTCGAGCCGGCTGAAGGCGGTGGTCTCGCTGATGCTGGGGCTGCTGGTGTCGGCGGTCGGCCTCGACAACCCCGGCGCGTACCCGCGCTTCACCTTCGGCAACGCCGAGCTGATGGGCGGCGTGTCGTTGATCCCGGTGATGGTGGGCATGTTCGCGGTGTCGGAGATCCTGCGCTACGTGACGTCGATCCACCCGCCGCCGAAGTTCGCCGCCGAGCACATCGGCAACGTCTTTCGCGGCATGTGGGAGCTGACCCGCAAGTACAAGGTGCAGTTGTTCCGCGGCAGCGCGATCGGCACCGCGATCGGCATCCAGCCCGGTGCCGGCGCCGACATCGCGTCGTGGATCACCTACGCGGCGAGCAAGCGCTTCTCGAAGGAGCCGGAGAAGTTCGGCACCGGGCACGTCGAGGGCATCGTCGAGTCGGGCGCGGCCAACAACTCGGCGCTGGCCGGCGCGTGGGTGCCGGCGCTGGTGTTCGGCATCCCGGGCGACTCGATCACCGCGATCGCGATCGGCGTGCTCTACCTGAAGAACATGAACCCCGGGCCGACGCTGTTCATCAACAACCCGCAGAACATCTACGCGATCTTCCTCGTCTTCATCCTCGCCAACCTGATCATGGTGCCGCTCGGCTGGGCGGCGATCAAGGCGGCCAAGACGGTGCTGCGCGCGCCGCAGAACCTGCTGATGCCGGTGATCCTGCTGTTCTGCGCGGTGGGCGCGTTCGCGATCAACAACACGGTGTTCGGCGTGCTGCTGATCCTGCTGTTCGGGCTGTTCGCGTTCGTGATGGAGGAGAACGGCTTCCCCACGGCGCCGGCGATCCTCGGGGTGGTGCTCGGCGGCATGCTCGAGGAGAACTTCGTCACCTCGATGATCAAGGCCGACGGCAACGCGGCCGCGTTCCTCACGCGGCCGATCGCGGGCTTCCTGGCGGCGGCGACGCTGGTGATCCTGGCGTGGCCGCTGCTGGCGCGGTTCTGGCGCAAGCCGGCCGTGGCGCACTGAATCGCCGCGCCGCGGCGCGGCCGTGGCGCGAGCCGGCCGCCTGCGGCCGACTACAGCTTGCGCGCCGTTTCGGCAGCGGCCTTGCCGACCACTTCCTTGGTGGCTGGCGCCTTCTTCGACGCCACCGTCTTGGCCGCCGTGGTGCTGCTTTGCACCGGGGCCTTGGCCTGCGCCACCGGCTGGGCCTGCGCTTCGGCCTGGGCATCCTTGACGTCGTCGGCCGGGCATGCCAGCGCACCGGCACCGACGAACGCGAGCGCAATCGACAACCACTTCATGGCAACTCCCCTTGCGAAATCCCGCAGGCTGCAGCGTAGGACGGATCTCGCTGAGGATCAAGGGGTCAATGCAAGCGAGCCTGCGGCGCGGTCGGACTTGCGCAGAATCAACTCGGGCGGCGGCCGTCGCGCGAGGATTGGTCTGCTGGGCAGTCCGCCCGTATCTCAGGAGGAAGCAATGAGCCAATTGCGAGTCAACCATCCATTCGATGTCGATCTGTTCGACGATGCGTTCCGCGGCTTTCTGCGGCCGTGGCGCACCGAGGTCGCCAACGTGGCCCCGACGATCAAGCTCGACCTCACCGAGCACGACGCCGACTACGTCGTCAAGGCCGAGATCCCCGGCGTGCGCAAGGAGGACATCGACGTGCGCATCGAAGGCAACCTGGTGACCATCAGCGCCGAGGTCAAGAAGGACAAAGAGGAGAAGAAGGGTGGCCGCGTGCTGCGCGCCGAGCGCGAGTACGGCTACGCCAGCCGCAGCTTCACGCTGGCCAGCGCAGTCGACGAGAGCAAGGCCGACGCCAAGTACAACAGCGGCGTGCTGGAGCTGATGCTGCCCAAGAAGGCCGGCTCGGCGAGCAAGAAGCTGGCGATCGGCTGACCGCGCGGGCCGCGGCGGCGCTCGCGCGTTGCTGTCGCCGGGTGCGATGCCCTGGAACGAAGCGCGCCACCCGCCCTCGATGGCTCGGCTCGCGCCGCCGGTTCGTGCCAAGGCGATCGAGATCGCCAATGCGTTGCTCGCGGAGGGCATGGATGAAGGCATGGCGATACGGATCGCGATCGCCAAGGCCAAGCAATGGGCGCAGCGCCACCTGCCCGAAGCCCGCGAGCCGTGGTGACCCCGATCGCGACGCGTCGTCGACGCGGCCGCTCCGGCGGCACACGTCTCAACGCTCGCGCACCTTGACGCGCACGCCCTCGCCGACGCTGGGCGGCGGGTAGACGATCACGGTGTCGCCGGCGCGCGCGCCGTGCCGCACCCACGCCACCTGGGCGTTGCGCGCCTCGACCTGCACCGGGCGCAGCCGCGCGCGACCTTGCTCGAACGCGAACATCGCCATCGCGTCCGGTGCCTCGGCCATCGCGCCGCTGCCGTTGCCCGCCAGCGGGAACAGCGCGCTGGCCGGCACCAGCGTGACGTTGTCGGCCGCGCGCGTGACGATGCGCACGCCGACGCGGTAGCCGTCGCCGAGTGCCTGCCATTGATCGGCCGGGCTGTCGAGGTCGATCAGCACGCGCACCCGCTGCTCCTCGACGCCGAGCGCCGACACCTTGGTGAACGCGCCGGGCTCGACGATCCGCACGTGCCCCGCCAGCGAGCGCGGGCCGCCCCAGCGCTCGATCACCACCGGCGCGCCGGGGCGCAGCGGCAGCGCCTCGGTGGTCAGCAGTTCGGCCACCACTTCGAGCTGCCGCGTGTCGCCGATCTCGATCAACGGCGCGCCGGCGGCCAGCGGCGTCTCGCTGGTCTGCGCCACGCGCAGCACGCGGCCGCTCGCCGGCGAGCGCAGCACGAAGCCCGCGCCGGGCGCGCCGCGCTCGACCGCCGCCAGCGCGGCCAGCGCCTGCTCGACCTCGTAGCCGGCGGCGCGGCGCGCGTTGATCGTCGACTCGACGTTCTTCTGCGCCGAGCGCACCAGCAGCGTGTCGTTGTCGAGCCGGTTGCGCGAGATGAAGCCGCCGCGCGCCAGCTCCTCGCTGCGCTCGAGCTCGTTGCGCGCCCTGGCAAGCTCGACCTCGGCAGCGCCGACCTGGGCCTGGGCGCGATCGGCCAGCGCGCGTGCGGTGGTGACGCGCACGCGCAGCTCGCGCAGCGTGCGCTGGTCGTGCAGCGGCGGCAGCACCGGTTGCAGCGTGGCCACCACGGCGCCGGCCTCGACCGCATCGCCCTCGCGCAGCGCCACGCGCGACAGCACGCCGGCCAGCGGCGCCGCCACCACGTAGCGGTCGCGCAGCCGGGTCTTGCCGTCCTCCTCGACCGCGCTCTCGAAATGCCCTTGCGTCACGCCAGCCACCTCGACCTCGATCGGCCGCGGCGCGAACGCCCAGACGAGCACCGCCAGCGTCGCCGCGGCACCCAGCCCGCTCAGCACCCACGTGCGCTTGATCTTCATCGTCAATCCTTCGCCTTCAATGCCGACACCATGTCCAGGCGGTCGATGCGCCGCCGCACCACCAGCGCGCTGGCCACAGCGGCCGCCACCACGATGAGGCCGGCCCAGGCATAGGTGCGCGCGGCGACCGCCACCGGAAAGTGGAACTGGTCGGACTTCATCAGCTCGACCACCAGGTGCGTCAGGCCCCAGCCGAGCACCATGCCCAGCGGCAGCGCGATGGCGATCGTGATCGCCAGCTCGCCCAGCAACAGGGTCGACACCTCGCCGCGGGTGAAGCCGAGCACGCGCAGGCTGGCCAGCTCCCACGCGCGCTCGGCCAGCGCGATGCGCGCGTTGTTGTAGACCACGCCCACCGCGATCACCACCGCGAAGGCGGTCAGCACGGCCCCCATGATGCGCACGTTGCGCGCGCTGACGTCTTCCATGTTGCGCAGCATCGTGGCCTTGCTCCAGGCGCCGGCGACGCGCGGCAGCTCGCGGCTGGCCTGCAGCAGCGCGGTCTCGCGGTCGCGCAGCGTGGCGACCACGAAGCCGCTGGACACGTCGCCGTCGCCGAGCAGGCGGTTCAGCTCGCGCCGGTCCATGTAGGCGTTCAGGCCCATCATCTCCGGCACGATCGCCGACACCGGCAGCTGCAGCGTCTGTCCGCGGCCCTCGAGCACCTCGACGCGCACGGTGTCGCCGCGGCGCGCGCCGAGCTTTTCGGCCAGGCGCTCGTTCAACACCAGGCCACGACCCTCGAGCAGCACCTCGCGCAGATCGCCGTCGATCAGCCGGTACAGCGCCGCGCGGCCGTGGTAGCCGCGGATGATGCTGCGTTCGCGACGGTGCCCGTGCACGAAGGTCACCGGCACGAAGCGCAGCGACTCGACCGCGGTGGCCCCGGGCAGGCGTGCCAGCTCGCGGCCGGCGCCGTCGCCGACCACCTCGGCCGTCCACAGCGTGACGTCGCCGCGCAGCACCAGGTTGAATTGGGTGTCGACGATGATGTCGATCGCGTCGCGCACGAAGTTGCCGAGCACGACGATCGCCACCGCCGCGGCAACGCCGACGATCGCGAGCCCCGAGCGCAGCGGCCGGCGCTCGAGGTTGCGGATGATCATGCGCAGCGCCGGCGGCACGCCGCCGATGCCCAGCCGCTCGAGCAGCATGCGACGGTAGCGGTCGGGCGCGGGCGGGCGCATCGCCTCGGCCGGCGCCAGCCGCACGCTGGCGACGATGGCGTTGAGCGTGCCGGCCGCCGCGGTGGCCACCGTGATGCCGCCGCTGACCGCCAGCAGCCACGGCGGCACGCTGTGCACGAACGACGGGAAGTGGAAGAAGTCGGCGTACAGGCCGGCGATCAGACCGCCCAGCCAGTCGCCCAGCACGACGCCGAGCGCCAGGCCGGCGGCAACGATCAGCAGCACCATCTTCAGGTAGTGCGCGGCGATGTAGCGGTTGCGGTAGCCCACCGCCTTGAGGGTGGCGATCTGCTCGCGCTGCGTGGCCACCAGGCGCGACACCACCACGTTGAGCAGGAACGCCGCCACCGCCAGGAAGATCACCGGCAGCACGGTGCCGAGCACGCGCTGCTCCTTGATCTCGTTGTCGAGCATCGCGTGCGAGGTCTGCTCGCTGCGCCCGTACGCCTCGCGTCCGCCGAACGGCGTCAGCAGCGGCCGCAGCCGCTCGGCGACGGCGCGCTCGCTCGCCCACGGCGCGAGCTGGATCGACAGGTGGTCGATCGCGCCCTTCATGTCGAAGGCGGCGGCGAGCGCGTCGTGGTCGACCCAGAAGACGCCGAAGCCGCGCAGGTCGGGCATGCCCCACATCCCGGCGAAGATGAACTCGGGCGACAAAGCGGTGCCCACCATCACCAGCGTGCGCCGCTTGCCGTTGATCAGCGCCGACAGGCGCGCCCCCGGCTGCAGGCCGTGCGCCTGCGCGAAGCCCACCGACGCCAGCGCCTCGATCGCACCGTCGCTGCGCGGCGTGTCGGCGTCGAGCGCGCGCCCGCCGGCCACCACCACCTGGTTCATGCGCCGCGGCACCTTGCGATCGACGCCGATCAGGTGGCCGATGATCGGATCGCTGCGGCCCTCGATGTCGACGCGCACGATGCGCTCGACGGTGCCCTGCACGTCGGCCACGCCCGGCACGACAAGCACGCGCTGCTGCAGCGACGCGGGCGCCCGCTTGACGACGGCGAACACCTCGGCGAAGCGGCCCTGCGAGTAGAAGCGGTCGCGCGCCGCGGCCAGCGACTCCACCGCCGACAGGCTGGCCACGAACCCGCCGATGCCGCTGGCGACCACCAGCGCGATGGTCGCCGCCTGGCTCCACATCCGCAGCAGGTCGCGCAGCAGTTTGCGGTCGAGCGCGCGCATCGGCCTCACCACGACAGCGCCGACGGCGCGACCTTGCGCTCGTTGCTCTCGATGCGCTGGATGCGGCCGTCACCGAAGTGGAGCACGCGGTCGGCCATGCCGGCGATCGCGGCGTTGTGCGTGATGACGATCGCCGTCGTGCCCAGTTCGCGGTTGATGCGCTCGATCACCTCGAGCACCAGCTTGCCGGTCTGGTAGTCGAGCGCACCGGTCGGCTCGTCGCACAGCAGCAACTGCGGCCGCTTGACGATCGCACGCGCGATCGCCACCCGCTGCTGCTCGCCGCCGGACAGCTGAGCCGGGAAGTGGTCGCGCCGCGGCGTCAGGTCGACCAGCGCGACGGCCTCGTCCGCCGGCATCGGGTCGTCGACGATGTCGGTCACCAGCGCCACGTTCTCGCGCACCGTGAGGCTGGGAATGAGGTTGTAGAACTGGAAGACGAAACCCACATGGTCGCGCCGGTAGGCGGTGAGCGCCCGGTCGCCGAGTCCCGTCAGTTCCTGCTCGCGGAACCAGACATGGCCCCCGGTCGCGGTGTCGAGCCCGCCGAGGATATTGAGAAGCGTCGACTTGCCGGAACCGGAAGGGCCGAGAAGCACGGTGAACTCGCCCTCGTAGAATTCCAGGTCCACGCCGGCCAGCGCGTGGACCCTGATCTGGCCGGTATCGTAGATCTTGGTCAGGCCGGTGACGCGGAAGACGGGAACGGGCATTGGCGCATCCTTCGCGGCGCATTTCGGCGGGTGCGGCGGGGCCTGTCCTTGATCCGGCTCAAGCCCGGTGCCGGGGATCGGCGCATTTGCGCCCAGACCGGGCCATATTCATGGGGAGACTGGAACCAGTCGCAGGAATATCCTGCATCTGTAGTCGATTCGGAACGAAAGAGTGCCGCCATGATCGACCGCCGTTCCCTGATGCGAGGTGCCGCCGCCGCTGCGGCACTCGGCATCGCCTGTCCCGCGCAGGCCATCCCGGCGGTCGAGCCGCCGCCGCCCTCCGCGCCCATTCCGGGGCTCACCATCGCGCCGGAGCTCTACCCGACCGTGGTCACGGTGCGGCGCGATCTCGCACCGGGCTCGATTCATGTGCTCTCATCGCAGCACTATCTCTACTTTATCGTCCGCAAGGGCGTGGCGATCCGCTACGGCATTGCGGTCGGCAAGGCGGAACTGGTGTTCCGCGGCGCGGCCGAAGTGGGCAGGAAGGTCGAATGGCCAAGCTGGAGGCCGACGCC
>JABTUY010000002.1 GCA_015075165.1 Ideonella sp.
CACAACCTGCGCCAGATCGGCAAGGCCGGCGTGAAGCGCCACATGGGCATTCGCCCCACGGTGCGCGGTATCGTCATGAACCCGGTGGACCACCCCATGGGTGGTGGCGAGGGCCGCAGCAAGAGCGGACGCCATCCGGTCGACCCATGGGGCAACCTGACCAAGGGTTATCGCACCCGCAACAACAAGCGCACGCAGAACATGATTGTTTCGCGTCGCAAGAAATAAGGGATAGCCAATGACTCGCTCTCTCAAAAAAGGTCCGTTCGTTGACCACCATTTGCTGGCAAAGGTCGAAAAGGCCGTTGCCACCAAGGACAAGAAGCCCGTCAAGACCTGGTCGCGCCGCTCGATGGTTCTTCCCGACTTCATCGGCCTGACGATTGCCGTGCACAACGGCAAGCAGCACGTGCCGGTCTATATCACCGACCAGATGGTGGGCCACAAGCTCGGCGAATTCGCCCTGACGCGCACCTTCAAGGGCCACCCCGCTGATAAAAAAGCGAAGAAATAAGGAACGACCATGTCTGAAACACGTGCAGTCCTCCGGGGCGTCCGTCTGTCGGTCGACAAGGGCCGCCTCGTTGCCGATCTGATCCGCGGCAAGAAGGTGGACCAGGCCCTGAACATCCTGAACTTCACGCAGAAAAAAGCTGCGGGGATCGTCAAGAAGGTTCTGGAATCCGCCATCGCCAACGCCGAGCACAACGACGGCGCCGACATCGACGAACTGAAGGTCAAGTCGATCTACGTCGAGCAAGGCGCCACGTTGAAGCGGTTTCGCGCGCGCGCCAAGGGCCGCGGCAACCGCATCAGCAAGGGCACCTGCCACATCTACGTGACGGTCGGCAACTAGACCGAGGAACCTCATGGGACAAAAGATCCATCCGACCGGCTTTCGACTGCCCGTGACGCGGGCCTGGTCGTCGCGCTGGTATGCCGGCAGCCGCAACTTCGCCACCATGCTGGCCGAAGACTTGGCAGTGCGCGAGTTCCTGAAGAAGCGCCTGAAGAACGCCGCGGTGTCGCGCATCCTGATCGAGCGGCCGGCCAAGAACGCTCGCATCACCATCTACTCGGCGCGCCCGGGCGTGGTGATCGGCAAGAAGGGCGAGGACATCGAGAACCTGAAGGCCGAACTGGCGCGCCGCCTGCGCGTGCCGGTGGCGGTCAACATCGAAGAGGTACGCAAGCCCGAGATCGATGCGCAGCTGATCTCCGAGTCGATCACGCAGCAGCTCGAGAAGCGCATCATGTTCCGCCGCGCGATGAAACGCGCGATGCAGAACGCCATGCGCCTGGGTGCCCAGGGCATCAAGATCATGAGCTCGGGCCGCTTGAACGGCATCGAGATCGCGCGCTGCGAGTGGTACCGCGAAGGCCGCGTGCCGCTGCACACGCTGCGCGCCGACATCGACTACGGTTTCTCCGAGGCCAAGACCACCTACGGCGTCATCGGCGTCAAGGTGTGGGTGTACCGCGGCGACAACCTCGGCCGCGGCGACGCGCCGGGGGCCGCCACCAAGACCGAGGCACAGGAAGACGACCGCCGGCCACGCCGTTCACCGCGCGGCGCGCCTCCGGGCGCGCCCGGCCGTGGCCGCACCGGCGACCGCCCGGCGCGCGCCGAGGCGCCGGAGGTGGCCAAGCCGGTCGACGCCGCGCCCGCCACCGCGGCGCCGGCCGACGCACCGGCCAAGCCCGCGGTCAAGCGCGTGCGCAAGGTCGTCACCCCGCCGAAGGCCGGTGAGGGCAAAGGAGAATAAGCATGCTGCAACCCGCACGCCGCAAGTTCCGCAAGGAGCAGAAGGGCCGCAACACCGGCGTTGCCACGCGCGGCGCGGCGGTCTCGTTCGGCGAGTTCGGCCTGAAGGCCACCGAGCGCGGCCGCCTCACGGCACGCCAGATCGAAGCCGCGCGCCGCGCGATCACGCGGCACATCAAGCGCGGTGGCCGCGTGTTCATCCGCATCTTCCCGGACAAGCCGATCTCGCAGAAGCCGGCCGAAGTGCGCATGGGCAACGGCAAGGGCAACCCCGAGTACTACGTGGCCGAGATCACGCCGGGCAAGGTGCTGTACGAGCTCAACGGCGTGTCCGAGGCGCTGGCGCGCGAGGCATTCACGCTCGCCGCGGCCAAGCTGCCGCTGCGCTGCACCTTCGTCTCGCGCCAGGTCGGCGCCTGATCGAGAGGACGAGACCATGAAGGCATCCGAATTGCGCGCGAAGGACGTCGCCGCGCTCGAGAAGGAAGTGACCGATCTGCTGAAGGCCCACTTCGGCCTGCGCATGCAGAAGGCCACCCAGCAACTGACCAACACCTCGCAGCTGGCCCGCACGCGGCGCGACATCGCGCGCGCGAAGACCATCCTGGCCGAGAAGAAGAAGGGAGCCGCGAAATGAGCGCCGGCGAGATCACGATCGACGCCCCGGGCAAGAACCAGCGCACGCTGGTGGGCAAGGTGGTGTCGGACAAGCGCGCCAAGACGGTCACCGTGCTGGTCGAGCGCCGCGTCACGCACGACCTGTACGGCAAGATCGTCGGCCGCTCGCGCAAGTACCACGCGCACGACGAGAAGGGCGAATACAAGCTGGGCGACACGGTCGAGATCGCCGAGTCGCGGCCGATCTCCAAGACCAAGAGCTGGGTCGTGACCCGGCTGGTGCAGAAGGCCCGCATGGTCTGAGCCCCCCAAGCGCCGCGGCAGGGTCATTCCGCTCGCGACGCCCCGCCAGGCCGGAGCGCGGCAATACTGCGTCTCCGGCCTCGTTGTTTTCTGCCAAGGAGATGCGTTCATGATCAAGGTTGGCGAGCGGCTGCCTGCCGCCACGCTGCAGGAGTTCGTCGAGGTCGAGGGCAATGGCTGCTCGGTCGGGCCGAACAGCTTCGACGTTCACAAGGCCGCCGCGGGCAAGACGATCGCGCTGTTCGGGCTGCCGGGCGCCTTCACGCCCACCTGCTCGGCCAAGCACGTGCCGGGCTACGTGGCCAGGGCCGCCGAGCTGAAGGCCGCCGGGGTCGACGAGATCTGGTGCGTCTCGGTCAACGATGCGCACGTGATGGGCGCCTGGGGCCGCGACCAGAAGGCCGGCGGCAAGGTGCGGATGATGGCCGACGGCAGCGCCGCCTTCGCGCAGGCCACCGGCCTGACGCTGGATCTCACCGCCAGCGGCATGGGCGTGCGCTCGCGGCGCTACTCCATGCTGTTGAAGGACGGCGTCGTCAAGAGCCTGAACGTCGAGGCGCCGGGTAAGTTCGAGGTCAGTGACGCCGATACGCTGTTGCGCCAGGCCAGGGAAATCGCCTGACGCGGTTTGACTCGCTGCGCTGCGGCAGGGCATAATTCGCAGCTTCGCCGAGCGGCAAGCCTTTCGAGGGCGCCGGCTCGGCATTCGCCCCTTCCACGGGCCCAAGACTGACCGGCTGGCTGCGCCCCTCGCGAGGGCGTGCAACAGGCGGGACAAGTTGGGGACACGAACATGATCCAAATGCAGTCGCGGCTCGACGTCGCGGACAACACGGGCGCGAAGTCCGTCATGTGCATCAAGGTGCTCGGCGGCTCGAAGCGGCGCTATGCCGGCATCGGCGACGTCATCAAGGTGTCGATCAAGGAGTGCGCGCCGCGCGGCCGCGTGAAGAAGGGCGAGGTCTACAGTGCCGTCGTCGTGCGCACCGCCAAGGGTGTGCGCCGGCCCGACGGGTCGCTGGTGAAGTTCGACGCCAACGCCGCCGTGCTGCTGAACAACAAGCTCGAGCCGATCGGCACGCGCATCTTCGGGCCGGTGACGCGCGAGTTGCGCAGCGAGCGCTTCATGAAGATCGTGTCGCTCGCCCCCGAGGTGCTTTGACGCACCGCCGCCGAGGAACTGCCATGAACAAGATCCGCAAGGGTGACCAGGTCATCGTGACCACCGGCCGCGACAAGGGCAAGCGCGGCACCGTGACGCGCCGCGTCGACGACCAGCACATCGTCGTCGAAGGCGTCAACGTGGTGAAGAAGCACGTCAAGCCCAACCCGTTGAAGGGCACCACCGGGGGCGTGGTCGACAAGACGCTGCCGATCCACCAATCCAACGTGGCGATCTGGAACGCGGCCACCGGCAAGGCCGACCGCGTGGGCATCAAGCTCGGCCGCGACCCGAAGACCAACAAGGTCACCCGCACCCGCATCTACAAGTCCAGCGGGCAGGACATCAAGGCGTAAGGGGCAGACATGGCCACCAGCGAAAAAGCCGCAGCCAAGGACAAGGCCGCGCCGAAAGAGAAGGCGCCCAAGGTCGCCGCCGGTCCCGAGACCAAGCCGTCGCAGCCGCCGCGGCTGCAGACCTACTACCGCGAGAAGGTCGTGCCGGACCTGATGAAGAAGTTCGGCTACAAGACCGTGATGCAGGTGCCGCGCCTGCGCAAGATCACGCTGAACATGGGCGTCAGCGAGGCGGTGGCCGACAAGAAGGTGATGGACAACGCCGTCGGCGACCTCACCAAGATCGCCGGCCAGAAGCCGGTGGTCACCAAGAGCCGCAAGGCGATCGCCGCGTTCAAGATCCGCGAGAACGTGCCCATCGGCACGATGGTGACGCTGCGCGGCGTGCGCATGTACGAGTTCCTCGACCGCTTCGTGACCATCGCGCTGCCGCGCGTGCGCGACTTTCGCGGCATCTCGGGTCGCTCGTTCGATGGCCGCGGCAACTACAACGTGGGCGTCAAGGAACAGATCATCTTCCCCGAGATCGAGTACGACAAGATCGACGCGATCCGCGGCCTGAACATCAGCATCACGACCAGTGCGAAGAACGACGACGAGTGCAAGGCGCTGCTGGGCGCCTTCCGCTTCCCGTTCAAGAATTGAGAGGTAGCCCGAAGTGTCCAAACTCTCCCTCAAGCAGCGCGAAGACAAGCGCGAGAAGCTGGTCGCGAAGTACGCGAAGAAGTACGCCGAGCTGAAGGCCATCGCCGACGACGCGAAGCGCTCCGACGAAGAGCGCTACGGCGCGCGCCTGCAGCTGCAGCAGCTGCCGCGCAACGCCAACCCCACCCGCCTGCGCAACCGCTGCGGCCTCACCGGGCGCCCGCGCGGCACGTTCCGCAAGTTCGGCCTCGCGCGCAGCAAGATCCGCGAGCTCGCGTTCAAGGGCGACATCCCCGGCGTCGTCAAGGCCAGCTGGTAAGCGCTGCGCCGAGAGGAGATCACATATGAGCATGAGTGACCCGATCGCCGACATGCTGACGCGCATCCGCAATGCGCAAGGCGTGGAGAAGGCCGTCGTGACGATGCCGTCGTCGAAGCTGAAGGTAGCGATCGCCCAGGTGCTGAAGGACGAGGGCTACATCGACGGCTTCGCGGTCAAGGCCGACGCCGGCAAGAACGAGCTCGAGATCGCGTTGAAGTACTACGCGGGCCGGCCCGTGATCGAGCGCATCGAGCGCGTCAGCCGTCCGGGCCTGCGTGTCTACAAGGGCCGGCATGCGATGCCGCAGGTGATGAACGGCCTCGGCGTGGCCATCGTCACCACCCCGCAGGGCGTGATGACCGATCGCAAGGCCCGCGCCTCCGGCGTGGGCGGCGAAGTGCTGGTCTACGTGGCGTAAGCGCCGCCCAGGAGAGCGATATGTCCCGCGTAGGAAAGATGCCGATCGAAGTCCCCAAGGGCGTCGATGTGCAACTCAGCGCCCACCAGATCACCGTCAAGGGTGCCAACGGCACACTGTCGCGCGCGCTGTCGAACCATGTGCGCGTCAAGCACGACGGCGGCAAGGTGGTGTTCGAGCCGGCCGACGAGAGCGTGCAGGCCAATGCGATGAGCGGCACGATGCGCGCGCTCGTCGCCAACATGGTCAACGGCGTGTCCAAGGGCTTCGAGCGCAAGCTCACGCTGGTGGGCGTGGGTTTCCGCGCCCAGGCGCAGGGCCAGAAGCTCAACCTGCAGGTCGGCTTCTCGCACCCGGTGGTCAAGGAAATGCCCGCCGGCGTGAAGTGCGAGACGCCGACGCAGACCGAGATCGTCATCAAGGGTGCCGATCGCCAGGCCGTCGGCCAGGTGGCCGCGGAGGTGCGCGCGATCCGGCCGCCCGAGCCCTACAAGGGCAAGGGCATCCGCTATGCCGACGAGCGCGTGTCGCTCAAGGAAACGAAGAAGAAGTAAGGAGCGCGAAGCGATCATGCTGAACAAGAAGACCCAGCGTCAGCGCCGCGCCAGTCAGACCCGCGCGCGCATTGCCAAGCAGGACGTGGCGCGCCTGACGGTGTTCCGCTCCAACCTGCACATCTACGCCAGCATCGTGTCCGACGACGGCGCCCGCATCCTCGCCTCGGCCTCCACGGTCGAGAAGGATCTGCGCAGCCAGCTCGGCGCGCCGGGCAAGGGCGGCAATGCCGCCGCCGCCGCGGTGGTCGGCAAGCGCATCGCCGAGCGCGCCAAGGCCGCCGGCATCGAGCGCGTGGCGTTCGACCGCGCGGGCTTCGCCTACCACGGCCGCGTCAAGGCGCTGGCCGAGGCCGCGCGCGAAGCGGGCCTGCAGTTCTGAACCCGAGACATTGAAGGAAGCAGCACCATGGCGCGATTCCAACCCCGCGTTCAAGACGAAGGTCGCGACGACGGCCTGAAGGAGAAGATGATCTTGGTGAACCGGGTGACCAAGGTGGTCAAGGGCGGTCGCATCCTCGGCTTCGCCGCGCTCACCGTGGTCGGCGATGGCGACGGCCGCATCGGCATGGGCAAGGGCAAGGCCCGCGAGGTGCCGGTGGCGGTGCAGAAGGCGATGGACGAGGCGCGCCGCAACATGTTCAAGGTGGCGCTGAAGAACGGCACCGTGCACCACAACCTGCGCGGCGAGCATGGCGCCGCCAAGGTGCTGATGGCGCCGGCCAAGGCCGGTGACGGCATCATCGCCGGCGGCCCGATGCGTGCGGTGTTCGAGGTGATGGGCGTGACCGACATCGTGGCCAAGAGTCTCGGCTCGACCAACCCGTACAACCTGGTGCGCGCCACGCTCGATGCCCTGAAGAACACATCCACTCCGGCCGAGATCGCCGCCAAGCGCGGCAAGACGGTCGAAGAGATCTTCGGCTGAGCCGCTGCGCAGCGAGGAAAGAGCCATGGCTGAATCGAAGACCCTGAAGGTCAAGCTGGTCAAGAGCCCGATCGGCTGCAAGCAATCGCACCGCGACACGGTGCGCGGGCTGGGCCTGCGCCGCGTGAACAGCGTGCGCGAACTGCAAGACACGCCGGCCGTGCGCGGCATGGTGAGCAAGATCTCCTACCTGGTGCAGGTGCTCTGAGGACACGCGCATGCAACTGAACAGCATCAAGCCCGCTGCGGGCAGCAAGAAGCCGCGTCGCCGCGTCGGGCGCGGCATGGGGTCGGGTCTGGGCAAGACGGCCGGCCGTGGCCACAAGGGCCAGCGCTCGCGCGCCGGCGGCTTCCACAAGGTGGGCTTCGAAGGCGGCCAGATGCCGCTGCAGCGCCGCTTGCCCAAGCGCGGCTTCAAGTCGCACCTCAAGGCGCTGAGCGCCGAGATCACGCTCGGCGATCTCGAGCGCCTGGGCAAGGACGAAGTCGACCTGCTGACGCTGAAGGCGGTGGGCCTGGTGGGCGAGAAGGTCAAGACCGTCAAGGTCATCAAGAGCGGCGAGCTCAAGCGCAAGGTGAACCTGAGCGGCATCGGTGCGACCGCGGGCGCTCGGGCGGCGATCGAAGGCGCGGGCGGCAAGGTGGCCGCCGTGCCGGCGGCCGAGTGAACGCCGGCGCGCGCGACAACTGAACCCCAACGGCACGAACGACGGTGGCAACCTCAGCGAATCAACTGGCCAAGAGCGGCAAGTTCGGCGACCTGCGTCGCCGGCTCGTCTTCTTGCTGCTGGCGCTGGTGGTCTACCGCGTCGGCGCGCACATTCCGGTGCCGGGCATCGACCCGGCGCAGCTCGAGGAGCTGTTCAAGAGCCAGGCCGGCGGCATCCTGAGCCTGTTCAACATGTTCTCCGGCGGCGCGCTGTCGCGCTTCACGGTGTTCGCGTTGGGCATCATGCCCTACATCAGCGCGTCGATCATCATGCAGTTGATGACCTACGTGGTGCCGAGCCTCGAGTCGCTCAAGAAGGAGGGCGAGGCCGGCCGGCGCAAGATCACGCAGTACACGCGCTACGGTACGCTGGGCCTGGCGCTGTTCCAGTCGCTGGGCATCGCGCTGGCGCTCGAAGGCTCTCCCGGCCTGGTGCTGGTGCCGGGCTTCGGCTTCCGCATGACCGCGGTGGTCAGCCTCACCGCCGGCACGATGTTCCTGATGTGGCTCGGCGAGCAGGTGACCGAGCGCGGGCTGGGCAACGGCATCTCGATCCTGATCTTCGCGGGCATCGCCGCGGGCCTGCCCAACGCGATCGGCGGCCTGGCCGAACTGGTGCGCACCGGCGCGATGAGCATCATCGTGGCGCTGTTCATCATCGCGGTCGTCGTGCTGGTGACCTACGCGGTGGTGTATGTCGAGCGCGGTCAGCGCAAGATCTTGGTCAACTACGCGAAGCGCCAGGTCGGCAACAAGGTCTACGGCGGCCAGAGCTCGCACCTGCCGCTGAAGCTCAACATGTCGGGCGTGATCCCGCCGATCTTCGCCAGCTCGATCATCCTGCTGCCGGCCACGATCGTCGGCTGGTTCGCCACCGGCCAGGAGCTGCGCTGGCTGAAGGACATTTCTCAGGCGCTGTCACCCGGCCAGCCGATCTACGTGCTGCTGTACGCCGGCATGATCATCTTCTTCTGCTTCTTCTACACCGCGCTCGTGTTCAACAGCCGCGAGACGGCCGACAACCTGAAGAAGAGCGGCGCCTTCATCCCGGGCATCCGTCCGGGCGACCAGACCGCCCGGCACATCGACCGCATCCTGTCGCGGCTGACGCTGGCGGGGGCGATCTACGTCACCGCGGTGTGCCTGCTGCCGGAGTTTCTGGTGCTGAAGTACAACGTGCCGTTCTACTTCGGCGGCACCTCGCTGCTGATCATCGTCGTCGTCACGATGGATTTCTGGGCGCAGGTGCAGAGCTACGTGATGAGCCAGCAGTACGAGTCGCTGCTGAAGAAGGCCAATTTCAAGACCAGCTGACGAACCGAGAGAACACGAAGGCGACACCCGAACGACCCATGGCGAAAGACGACGTCATCCAGATGCAGGGCGAGATCCTCGAGAACCTGCCCAATGCCACCTTCCGCGTGAAGCTGGAGAACGGACACGTCGTGCTGGGTCACATCTCCGGGAAGATGCGCATGCACTACATCCGCATCCTGCCCGGCGACAAGGTCACGGTGGAGTTGACGCCCTACGACTTGACACGCGCCCGCATCGTGTTCCGCGCGAAGTGAGCGGCACCAGGAGAAGAGCATGAAGGTATCCGCATCGGTGAAGAAGATGTGCCGCCACTGCAAGATCGTGCGGCGCAAGGGCGTCGTGCGCGTGATCTGCAGCGATCCACGGCACAAGCAGCGTCAAGGGTGAGGCAGGACGTTCGCGGGTCCCTGCGGACCCGCGGTCGCCTGCCGAACGGCCTTGCGCCTGCGAGCGCAAGGCCCGGGTGCCGGGGCAAGGCACCAATGGAAGGGACAGAAGGACACTGAAATGGCACGCATCGCCGGCATCAACATCCCCGTGCACAAGCACGCCGAGATCGGCCTCACCGCCATCTACGGCATCGGCCGCCCCACCGCGCAGAAGATCTGCGACGCGGCGGGTATCGCATACGACAAGAAGGTCAAGGATCTCACCGACTCCGAACTCGAGAAGATCCGCGAGGAGATCGGCCGCCTGACGATCGAGGGCGATTTGCGCCGCGAGATCTCGATCAACATCAAGCGCCTGATGGACCTGGGCACCTATCGCGGCATGCGGCACCGCCGCGGCCTGCCGGTGCGCGGCCAGCGCACCCGCACCAACGCGCGCACGCGCAAGGGCCCGAAGAAGGGCGCTGCGGCGCTGAAGAAGTGACGCGGCGCCGAAAGGCCCGCGTCCCGCACCGAATGCACTGAAGGCAGCAAGCAATGGCCAAACCACCCGTCAACACCGCCGCACGACGCGTCAGCAAGAAGGTCCGCAAGAACGTGGCCGATGGCATCGCGCACGTGCACGCCTCGTTCAACAACACCATCATCACGATCACCGACCGCCAGGGCGGCGCGCTGGCGTGGGCGTCCTCCGGCGGCCAGGGCTTCAAGGGCTCGCGCAAGAGCACGCCGTTCGCCGCGCAGGTGGCCGCCGAGAACGCCGGCCGTGCCGCACAGGAGCAGGGTATCAAGAACCTCGACGTGCGCATCAAGGGGCCGGGCCCGGGCCGCGAATCGAGCGTGCGGGCGCTGGCCTCGCTGGGCATCCGCATCAACTCGATCAGCGACGTGACGCCGGTCCCGCACAACGGCTGCCGCCCGCAGAAACGCCGGAGGATTTGACGATGGATCACACGGTTCGCCGGTGGCGAACCGTGTCCGCAGGGCCTGTCTGAGCGCACCCGAACAACAACGCCGCCAGACTCGCGCGAACCGGCCTGCCGAAGTGTCGGGCTCGCGTCAGATCGACAATCGAAGGAACACCAAGTGGCACGTTATCTGGGACCCAAGGCCAAGCTGGCCCGCCGTGAAGGCACCGATCTCTACCTCAAGAGCGCCCGTCGCGCGATCAGCGACAAGGCCAAGTTCGACAGCAAGCCGGGCCAGCACGGCCGCACGTCGGGTTCGCGCACCAGCGATTTCGGCCTGCAACTGCGCGAGAAGCAGAAGGTCAAGCGCATGTACGGCGTGCTGGAGCGCCAGTTCCGCCGCTACTTCGCGGAGGCCGAGCGGCGCAAGGGCAACACCGGCGCCACGCTGCTGGCGCTGCTCGAATCGCGGCTCGACAACGTGGTCTACCGCATGGGCTTCGGCTCCACCCGCGCCGAGGCGCGCCAGCTGGTGTCGCACCAGGCCGTGATGGTCAACGACAAGGTGGTCAACATCGCGTCGTACCAGGTCAAGACCGGCGACAAGGTGACGCTGCGCGACAAGGCCAAGAAGCAATTGCGCGTGCAGGACGCGTTGAAGCTCGCCGAGTCGGTGGGGCTGCCCGCCTGGGTGCAGGTCGACGCCGCCAAGTTCGAGGGCGTGTTCAAGGCGCTGCCCGATCGCGACCAGTTCGGTGCCGACATCAAGGAAGCGCTGATCGTCGAGTTGTATTCGCGATAGACCGTAGTGGGTAAGCGGGTTCGCGGCCCGGCGGCCACGAACCCTTTCCGGTTGTCCGCTTGCCGGGTGCGGGCATCCGACATCACGATCCCGGCGCGGTCCATCAGCCTTATCGGTGTAACGAGCCGAGGGTATTGAGAGGAACTAGAGGACTCATGCAAACCAATCTGCTGAAACCCAAAGCCATCAACGTCGAGCCGCTGGGCGGCCACCGTGCCAAGGTCACGCTCGAGCCGTTCGAGCGAGGCTACGGCCACACGCTGGGCAATGCGCTGCGCCGCGTGCTGCTGTCGTCGATGGTGGGCTATGCACCGACCGAAGTCACGATCGCCGGCGTGCTGCACGAGTACAGCACCGTCGACGGCGTCGCCGAAGACGTGGTCAACATCATGCTCAACCTGAAGGGCGTGGTGTTCCGCCTGCACAACCGCGACGAGGTCACCCTCGTGCTGCGCAAGGAAGGCGAAGGCCCGGTCACCGCCGGCGACATCCAGACCCCGCACGACGTGGAGATCATCAACCCCGATCACGTGATCGCGCACCTCGCCCAGGGCGGCAAGCTCGACATGCAGATCAAGGTCGAGAAGGGCCGCGGCTACGTGCCGGGCAACCTGCGCCGCTTCGGCGACGAGCCCACCAAGAGCATCGGCCGCATCGTGCTCGATGCGTCGTTCTCGCCGGTGCGCCGCGTCAGCTATGCGGTGGAGAACGCCCGCGTCGAGCAGCGCACCGATCTTGACAAGCTGGTGATGGAGATCGAGACCAACGGCGCCATCAGCCCGGAAGAGGCGATCCGCGCGTCGGCCAAGATCCTCGTCGAGCAACTGGCCGTTTTCGCGCAGCTCGAGGGCAGCGAGATCGCCGCGTTCGACCAGCCGGCCAAGAGCCAGACGCAGTTCGATCCGATCCTGCTGCGCCCGGTCGACGAGCTCGAGCTCACGGTGCGTTCGGCCAACTGCCTGAAGGCCGAGAACATCTACTACATCGGCGACCTGATCCAGCGCACCGAGACCGAGCTGCTGAAGACGCCCAACCTCGGCCGCAAGAGCCTCAACGAGATCAAGGAAGTGCTGGCCTCGCGTGGCCTGACGCTCGGCGCGCGGCTCGAGAACTGGCCGCCGCAAGGCCTCGACAAGCGATAAGGCACCTGCAACGCCCGCAAGCCACACCGCCAAGACCCCCCGAAGAAGGGCCGGCTTGCATCCCTCGGCCGCAGCGCCTGCGTGCGCTGCGGCCCTCGGCAGGCGTCGAACAGTGCGCAGGCACTGCCCGACGACCGGCCTCGGTACCTGATCCGGCCGGGGCTCAAAACGAAAGGAGCGCACCATGCGCCATCGCCACGGACTTCGCAAACTCAATCGCACCAGCGAGCATCGCCAGGCGATGCTGCGCAACATGTGCGTCTCGCTGCTGACGCACGAGGCGATCAAGACCACGCTGCCCAAGGCCAAGGAACTGCGCCGCGTGGTCGAGCCGTTGATCACGCTGGGCCGCACGCCGAGCCTGGCCAACAAACGCCTGGCGTTCTCGCGCCTGCGCGACCGCGATGCGGTGGTCAAGCTGTTCGGCGTGCTCGGTCCGCGCTACGAGAAGCGCCCCGGCGGCTACACGCGCATCCTCAAGATGGGCTGGCGCGTCGGCGACGCCGCGCCGATGGCCTTCGTCGAACTGGTCGACCGGCCCGAGCCGCTGGCGGCCGACGACGCCAAGGGCGACGCGGCCAAGGCCGACTGAAACCGCTCGAAGTCGCCGCGCGGGCGCGAGGTGCCCGGCGGCCGCTGCGTCGCGCCGCGACGATGACGGGCGGCAATGCGCCACGCTTCGCCAAGGGCTGGCCGACAGTGGGCCCTTCGTGCCATTGTTGCTGCGCGACAATCGCGGCGCCGGAACCTGCCAGCCCGGCGGCCGCTCGAAGCCCCACGATGACCATGCCGCAAGCCCACCCATCGACGCACCGCGCCGCGCGGGTGTGGCGGTGGCTGGCGCTCGCGCTGGCGCTGCTCGGCCTGTCGGCGGCTCGCACGGCGCACGCCGCGCAAGACCAGTTCCTCGAGCCTGAGAAGGCGTTCGTGTTGTCGGCGCGCGCGGCCGACGAGCGCCATGTCGAGGTGCTGTTCAAGATCGCGCCGGGCTACTACATGTACCGCGAGCGCTTCGCCGTCGCGGCGACCGAGGCGACGCTCGGCACGACCGACCTGCCGCCTGGCAAGGTCAAGTTCGACGACACGTTCCAGAAGAACGTGGAAACCTATCGCGACGAATTGCGCGTCAGCGTGCCGGTGCAGCAGGCGCCGGCGCGCTTCGTGCTCAGCGTGACCTCGCAAGGCTGTGCCGACGCCGGCCTATGCTACCCGCCGACGACCCGCCAGGCGACCGTGAGCCTCACCGCGTTCGGCGGCGACGGCCAGGTGCGCGTGCAGGCGCTGGCCGCCGACGGTGCTGCGGCGCTGCAGACGGGCGTGGCGTCGGCCGCGGCCGGTACGGCGCTGCTGCCAGCGCCCACCAGCGCAGCCACCGGCTCGTGGTTCGATGGCAGCGGCGTCGACGGCGTGCTGCGCAGCGGCCGCTTCTGGTTGGTGATGGCCGCGTTCTTCGCGATGGGGCTGGCGCTGGCGTTCACGCCGTGCATGCTGCCGATGCTGCCGATCCTGTCGTCGATCATCGCCGGCAGCCGCGCCCCGGTGTCGCGCACGCGCGCGCTCGCGCTGGCGGCCAGCTATTCGCTCGGCATGGCGCTGGTCTATGCCGGCCTCGGCGTCGCGGCCGGGCTGGCCGGCGAAGGGCTGGCCGCGTGGCTGCAATCGCCACTGGTGCTCGCGCTGTTCGCGCTGCTGCTCGGCGCGTTCGCGTTGTCGATGTTCGACGTCTACGAGCTGCGCCTGCCATCGGCGCTGACGACCCGCATGGCGGCGCAATCGCAGCGGCTGCCGGCCGGCCAGCTGGCCGGCGTGTTCGCGATGGGCGCGCTGTCGGCGCTGATCGTCAGCCCCTGCGTCAGCGCACCGCTGGCCGGTGCACTGGTCTTCATTAGCCAGACGCGCGATGTGGCGCTGGGCGGCACGGCGTTGTTCTCGCTGGCGGCCGGCATGAGTGTGCCGCTGCTGGTGGTGGGCGGCTCGGCGGGTGCATGGCTGCCGAAGTCCGGTGCCTGGATGACCTCGGTGAAGCGCGCATTCGGCCTGCTTCTGTTCGCGGTGGCGATCTGGATCGTGCAGCCGGTGCTGCCGGCCTGGGCGGTGCTCGGCGCCTGGGGCCTGCTGCTGCTGGTGGCGGGCTTCATGCTGCGCCCGTTCGATTCGCACAGCCACGCGCACGCGGCAGCTCCGCGCACGTGGCTCAAGCAGGCGCTGGGCGCCGCGGCACTGGTGCTCGGCGTGATGCAGGTGATCGGTGCGGCCTCCGGCGGCGCCGATCCGTTGCAGCCGCTGGCGCACTTCGGGCGCGGGGCCAGCGCGGCCACCGGTCTGCGCGCCGAAGGCCTGCCGCGCTTCCAGCCGGTGGCCAGCGTCGCCGAGCTCGATCGCTTGCTGCAGTCGCCCGGCCGACCGGTGATGCTCGACTTCTATGCCGACTGGTGCGTGTCATGCAAGGAGATGGAGCGCTTCACGTTCACCGACCCGGTGGTGGCCGAGAAGATGTCGCGTGCGCTGCTGCTGAAGGCCGACGTCACCGCCAACAACGCCGAACACCGCGCGCTGCTGAAGCGCTTCGGCCTGTTCGGCCCGCCGGGCACGATCTTCTTCGACGCACAGGGCCGCGAGCTCGACGGCGTGCGCGTGATCGGCTTCCAGAACGCCGAGCGCTTCGCCGCCAGCCTGGGCGCCGCAGGCCTCTGAGCCACCGGCACACACGGCGTTTGGCTGCCAAGTGCTAGAATCGCGGTCTCGATCGCGGGGTGGAGCAGCCTGGTAGCTCGTTGGGCTCATAACCCAAAGGTCGCAAGTTCAAATCTTGCCCCCGCAACCACGTTTCTGTCGTACCCACGGCATGCGAAGCCCGCCTCGAGCGGGCTTCGTCGCATTTGGGCCTGATGCCCGTTCGCTGGTCGCGTTGGCCCAACGGCCTACCGGCCTCGCGACAGACCGGCTCTGACGGCGATCAAACCGGGCGCGAACGGCCGGCGCAAGCTGCCTCCACTGACCGACGCAATGCCCGGATGAAGCCCGCCTGCGCACCGTCTGGACCCGGTTGTCGCCACCGATGGCGCAGGGATCGGAACGCACGCGCGTGCGTCGTATCCGTCGCCGTCTGGCTCGCCGCCTGCGTCAGCCTGGAGCTGCCGACGTTCGCCCATGTCCATGTCGGCCACGCCGTGACGGGGTGGCCCGACACGCCGGACCAGCAGGGTCTGCTCGACGCGGCGCTGCGTGATGCCGAGACCGCCGCCGAGCACGCCGCCTTCGCGGTCGAGAACGCACGCGACGTCGCGGGCGTCAAGGCGCATCTGGGGCACGTGCTGCACGCGGTCGATCCGGCGCTCGAGCCGCACGGGCCGGGCAGCGGCTTCGGGCTGGTGAAGGCGCTGTCCGGCAGCGTCGAGCACCTGGGCTTCGCGCAAGAGGCCAAGGACGCGAGCCCCAATCTCAAGGCGGGGCTGGGCGGCGTGATCGAAACCCTCGTCGCGCAGCGTCGCGATGCGCAGGTGCTGGCCGCGATGACGCGCGATGCCCGGCGCGCGTCGGACGCGGCCGAGGCTGTTGCCTACGCGCACGACGTCAAGCTGCGCGCCGAGCGCCTGGCCGCTCGGGTCGCCGACGCCCGGCGTCGACTCGCCGTAGTGCTGGCGGCCGAGAGTCCGCCGTACCGGCCGGTCGCCCGGCGCTACCTCTTCGGCATCATCCGGCTGCCGTCGGGCGACTGGATCTTCGCGCCCGCTTCGAGGTCGGGCGGCTATCACTGAGACTGAGCGGACGATGCGCGCGTTGCGCCTGTGCGCCACCGTGTTGCTGGCCTGCATCGTGTGGGTCGGCGTCGCTCGCGCGGCGAACCTCGACGCCTGCCGCGCCGACAGCAGCACCGAGCTGGCCGCGCCCTGCCGCGACGCGCTCGCACAGGCGAGCGTTGGCGAGATCCTGGCGCATGTGCAGCCCTGGCTCGACGCCAAGCGCTATGCGCCCGCGCTGCTCGTGCTGCGCGAAGCGCAGCACCGCCGGCCCGGTCATATCCTGCTTGCGCAGCGCGTGCACGAGGCGCAGACACTGGCCGACGAGGCCGCCTGGCTGGCGCGCCGGGCGGGCAGCGCGCCCGAGCGGCCCGAGGTGGACCTGGCGCTGGCCGAGACGCGCTGCACCCGGCTGACGGGCGAGGTGGCGCTCGCCGCGTGCGAGCAGGTGCTGCGACATCGCCCCAATGATTCGCGGCTGCTGGTCGCGCGCGGCGACCTGCAGCTCACGCTCGGCAAGGTCGCGGAGGCCGAAGCGTCGTACCGCGCTGCCGCCGAGCTCGATCCGGCGCTGGTGCTCGAACCGAAGATCGCCCTCGCCAAGGGCAACACCGTGTCGCCGGCGGCCGTACCCCCGGCCGCGCCCCCCGCAGCGTCCGTCGAGAAAAGCGTGCCGCCGAATCCGGCGCTGTTCGGCCGCTATCACGCGCTGGTGATCGGCAACAACGCCTATCGCCACCTCGACCGGCTCGACACCGCGGTCAACGACGCGAAGGCCGTTGGCGTGCTGTTGCGCGAGCACTATGCGTTCGAGGTCACGCTGCTGACCGACGCCACACGCGCCGACATCGTCGAAGTGCTCGACGAGTATCGCCAGAACCTGCGCTCGCAGGACAACCTGCTCATCTATTACGCCGGCCACGGCTGGCTCGACCCGGAGGCCGACAAGGGCTTCTGGCTGCCGGTGGATGCGCAGCAGAACCGGCGTACGCAGTGGGTATCCAACGACACCGTGCGCGATGCACTGCGCGCGATGCAGGCGCGGCACGTGCTGGTGGTGGCCGACACCTGCTTCTCGGGCACGCTGACGCGCGGCGCCGACATGCGCGCCGGACGCAACCGCGACTACGTCGAGCGGATGGCGCGGCTGAAGTCGCGACAGGTGATCACCTCAGGTGGCCTCGAGCCGGTGGCCGATTCGAGCGGCAGCGGACACTCGCCGTTCGCCGCCGCACTGATCGGGGCGCTGAAGTCCAACGCCGCGGTGCTCGACGCGACCACGCTGTTCGCCGAGCTGCGGCGGCCGGTGGCGCTGAGCTCCGAGCAGATGCCGCAGTTCGCCGACATCCGCCTGACCGGCCACGAAGGAGGCGAGTTTCTGTTCGTGCGGCGCAAGTGACGGCGCGGCGCCGACAGCGCCTGGCGCGGCCATCGACACCGTGGCCCGCGAACGAAGTGCGCGGCTTCAGTCGAGCGCGCAGGTTCTGAAGCCGGCGAAGATGTCGTTGCGGTGTGGCGGAAAGAAGTTGCGCAGCGTGGTATACGCGAAGCGCGGCCGCGTCGCCCACGAGCCGCCCTTGAGCACCTTGCGGTAACCGAACCACGGCGCCGAGTACTCCTTGTACGGGTAGTCGATCACGTAGCCGGGATACGGGTAGAACGGCGACGCGGTCCACTCCCAGACGTTGCCGATCATCTGCCGGCAGCCGGCGGCGCTGTCGCCGGCCGCGCAGTCGGCGACGTCGCTGCAACCGAGGCGCAGCGCGTCGAGCGTGGCCCGTGCTGCGGCTTCGGTGCAGTCGGCGGCGGGATCGGACGCGCCGGTGGTCGCCGGCGTCGTGCCCGGCGCCGCATCGCCCCAGGGCCGGCGCGCGCGCCGCGTACGGTCGTCGCCGGCCGCGGCGGCTGCACGCTCCCATTCGGCTTCGGTGGGCAGCCGGCGCTGCGCCCAGCGGCACCAGGCCTCAGCCTCGTGCCAGTTGACGTGCACGACCGGGCGGTTCGGCTCCAGCGGCACCATGCGGTCGAAGTCGCGGCGCAGCCAGGTGCCGTCGCCGCGCTGCCAATGCACGGGATGCGGCGCGCCGGCGCGCCCGCGCCATAGCCAGCCGGCGCGGCTCCACAGCCGCCGATCGAGGTAGCCGCCGGCGTCGACGAAGGCGGCGAAATCGGCCTGCGTGACCGGCGCGCGGGCGATCCTGAACGGCGCGAGTTCGATCTCGTGCGCCCACTTCTCGTTGTCGAACACGAACGGCGCGCCGGGCGCGGCGCCGATCGTCGCGCAGCCAGCGTCGATGGCCACGTCGCCACCCCATGCCCCGGCGCCATGGCTGCTGGCGGTGCTGCCGACGTGATCACGGAGCGCCGCACGCACCCCAGGCAGCGGCGGGGCGGGGTAGCCCAGCGTCTGCCGCATGTAGGTGAAGGCCTCGACGTGCATATCCGAGTGCACGAGGGCGAGCAGGTGCAGGTAGGTCTGCGCCGGGTCGGGCTCGGCGTGCGCGAGCCGCTGCACGACGGCATCGCGCACGCGCGTCATGTAGGCGAGCGTCGCTGCACGGTCGGGCAGATCCAATGCCCAGCGGTCGTCGTGGTCGACGCCGAACGAGTCGTACAGGTCGGCCGCCGCTGGCCTGGCGTGAGCGTCCGGGCCGTGCCCTGCCCGCTCCCCGAAGGGGTCGAGCAAGCCGCCGAGGCCGGACCTGCCCGGAAGCGGTGCCCCGCCCTTTACCGCGAGCACGAAAACGTCGTAGAAGAACGCGCAATGGCCGAGCTCCCAGCGCAGCGGGTTGAGCACTTCGCGCAGCGGCACTTCGAACTGCGCATCGTGCAGGTCGGCCACGCATGCGAGCGTGCGCGCATGGGCCTCGTCGACGGCGGCGGCCAGCGCCTGCGGCGACAGCACGAGGTGCTTGTCGGCGAGTGCGCGCGCAAACGGCGCGGCGGCCAGGGTATTTGTGGCGGGGGTCATGGCATCGGATGCCGTTGACGACGGTGGCGAGGTAGCGAACGTCAGGGCGGCCAGCGATCCCTGCATCTTGCGGGGGCGACCACTGAGGGCCGAATGATCATCGAACCAGCCCGAGGCGACGTGCGATGGCCACCGCTTGGGTTCGGCTGCTCGCCCCGAGTTTGAGGTTGATGCTTCGCAGATGCGTGCGCACGGTGCTGTCCGAAACAAACAGCTTCGCGGACAGGGCCTTGTTGGAGTGCCCCTCGGCAAGAAGACCAACCAAGCGCAGCTCTTTGGCGGTCAGCGGCTCCTGCACCGCAGGGTTCGCGTCGCTGGTAGCGCTGCCATCTTCGATTGCTACCCAGTGGAAGCCCGCCAGCAGTTGCTCCGCGAAGGTGGCAACAAGGCGATCCGACATCGCCCCGTTCTTCTTGACTTGAATCAGCAAGCCGGCTGCCATTGGGCCCTCGTCGACGAATAGGCGCACCGCCGCCTCGCCCGCAGCTTCGTGCAGGAGGTCGATCATCTCGCCCGTTGCGGCCGAGCTTTCACCAAGTAATGCGCAGGCCATGGCATGTAACAGCCGCAACTTGAGCGCACGGCGCGATTGCTTCTGGGCGAGCGCCAAGCGAAGCAATGCGTCCGACCGAACTTTTGCGGCATCGCCTCGCCCCGCGAACAGATCTCGCCGCACGAGAGCGATATTCAGATCATCCCAGTCGTGGGCAAGGTGTCGCCGCGTCTGGATCTCGCTCCACGGTGCTGCCTCGGCGGCGAGAGACAGCTCAGCGTCCGCGGCGTCTGTATGTCCTTGGCGCAACAGTACCCAGGCGCGCTCCAGGCGCGCAGCAGCAACGAATCGTGGTAAGTGCCGCTCATAGCCAAGCTGCTCCAGCTCCGAGATCCGTTCGAAGGCCTCCGCGATGTCACCATCGTCGAAGGCGATCCGCGATAGCTGGCGCAGTCCGATGATGGTGTGATCGGGTAGCCAGGCATCACGCGCAAACGGCAAGTAGATCTGCAACAACTGCTTGGCGCGAGCGAGATCACCCGCTTCGTATACCGAGGTGGCATATAGCAAGCCAGCGAACGCATTGCCATATCCGGCGTGCGCGCTGGCCGCCTGCGAAGTCTTCAGCGCGAGCCGGAACCGCGCCTGCGCCTGGACCATGCGGCCTTCGAGCAGATCGATCATGCCTTCGACCGATTCGGAGAACATGCGGTGGAATTGACTCGTAGCCTGTTCCTCGCGCGCGCGCGCGACGAGTCTGCGCGCCTCCTCGAACAGGCCCAGCACCACGGCCGCCGTTGCGGTCGAATTCACCAGCGCAGCATGGGCGAAACGCGACGTAGTCGGCAGCGATGACAGCCACTTGCGACCCTCGGTGTACGCCTCGTCCCAGAGATCCAACTGCACCTTCAACGAGCACCGGATGCTGATCACATGGGCACGCACTTCGAAGTTGTCGCTTGTGGCCGACCTCATTCGGTCCAGAAGATCCAGGCTACCTTGCGGCCCCTTCGTGTAGCTCACTGCCCATGCGTGCGTAACCCGCAGCGTCGGTGATCTCTCCAGCGCGTGAACCGGCAGCGCATCGAACCAGCGAATGAGCAGACTGAGCCGTCCTTGCGTGAGCAGATCGATTGCTTGGCTCTCCAGCAGGGCTACAGCCGAACTGGTATGGCCACCGCCGATCAGGTGTTCGATTGCCGGTACGAGCCGTCCTTGACGCTGGAAGGCTTCAGCAGCGCACAGGTGCAGCGCCGCAACCTCTGTCGGGTACTCCCGCTGCAACTCGGCCTTCAGAAAACCGGCTACCAGCTTGTGGTACCGCCAGACGCGCTTATTGGGCTCCAGCGCTACGAGGAAGACGTCGCCTTGGACCAATTCGCGCAGCACATCGTCGACATCTTCGTCGGGCACGAGCGCGCGGCACAAGGATGGCGACAGCTCAGGGAGGATCGATGTGCGCAGCAGGAACCGCCGCGCCCGCGCGGTCTGTTGCGAGAGCACCTGCTCCGCCAAGTAAGTGGCGAGCGCAGCCTCCGTGCCCGAGAAAGTGGAAATGAACCCCGGCCTACGATCCTCTCGCCCGAGCGCCAGCCAAGCCAGCCACGTGGCAGCCGGCCAGCCTTCCGTTCTGTCGTGCAGCGCGGCGATCTCGTTCGCCGAAAGGCCCCGCGCTTGTCGTCCTTCGAAGAACGCTCGGGTTTCGGCAAGCGAGAACCGCAGGTCGCGTGCATCTACCTCCAACAGTTGCTCGGCTACCCGAAGCCGCGCGATTCGAAGTTCGGGGGCCGTGCGAGTGCCGATGACGATACGGCCGCCCGGGGGCAGTCGTTCGATGAACTGTTCCAGGATGGCCAGCGCGCCTCGCGAATGGATGACCTCCAACTCGTCGACGAACACCACGAAGGGATAGGCGATCGCCTCCATCCGTTGGGTAATGGCGAACACCGCGTCGCTGGGCGACAGGTTGGCGAGCGGTGCAACCGCCGTCGGATCGCCGAAACGCAGTTCAGCAACTGCGGTGCTGAGACTGGCGAGAATCCGTGAAGCATCGTTGTCGGCCGCATCCACCGTCAACCACGCAGTCGCGATTCCCGCTTCGCGCAGCGCGCTGCGGGACTGCGACATGAGCGTGCTCTTGCCGTAACCGACAGGTCCGCGAACCACCACCAAGCGAACCGGGCCCCGCTGCGTGAGCATCGTGATCAAGCGGTCCCGCCGCACGTGACGCTCATCAAGTGCCGGGGGGTTCAGTTTGCTGAGCGGAATCATGGACGACAACGCAGCCTGGCCGAGTTTACAAGTCCATCGAAGGCAACGCTGAACAAGTCCACGCCCATCAAATCAGGCTCTGTTGAAATTCAAGTGGGTTGCGTGGCATGAGGGTTGACTGCGCGGAAGTCGAGCTTGCCGGCGATCAGGAAGATCACGGTCTTGATGGTGTGGAAGCTGCCGTAGCCGCGCGCGCGCCGCTTGGCGGCCTGGAACAGGCCGTTGAGCGCCTCGAGGAAGCCGTTGGTCTGGCGGGTCTGCGCCCAGGCGACGATGCCCTCGAGATGGCGGCGCACGAGCGCGGCCACCTCCTTCATCGGCTCGACCTTGGAGCGCATGACGCAGGTGCACCAGTGCGCGAGCATCGCGCGCACGACGTTGATCTGCTTGCGCTCGAGGATCTCGCGCAACTGCTCCTTGTAGACCCAGGCGCGTGCCGTGCGCACCGTGGTCATCCTGGGGATCAGCGCGTCCAGATCGGCGGCGGCTTCGGGCTTGAGGCTGGCGCGGTCCTTCAGCAGCGACCAGCGCAGGCCCTTGAGCGACTTATCGGCGCGCTGCTCGATGCGTCGCATCTTGTCCACCGCCGCGTTGGCATGCCCCAGACGACGTGGAACTTGTCGAACGTGATCCGGGCGTTGGGCAGCGCCTCGGCGCAGCCCTTGATGAACGCCGGCGACATGTCGATGCTGACCGACTCGATGGCCTCGGGCGGGCAGCCGTGTTCGGCCAACTCGGCAGCGATCGTCGCGATGGTCTTGACCTCGCGCCCCTCGGCCACCGCCAGCACGCGCCGCTCGGTGGCGTCGGCCGCCAGCGTGATGTAGTCATGGCCGCGAGCACGCGAGGTCTCGTCGATGGCCAGCGCGGTGACGGCGCTGAAGTCCGCCACCTCCAACGCCAGTGCGACGTAGCGCCGACAGATCGCCAGCACCCGGTGCGCAGAGATGCCCGCGATGCGCGCCACGGCAGCAAACGGCATCTGCGGCGCCAACATCAGCACCAGCGCCTCGAACAGCAGCGTGAAGCCCGAGAGCTTGCCGGCAAACGGCGGCTTGACCAGCTGCACCGAGCCGTCGGGCAGCTTCACCCGCGGCATGCGCACCTCGAGCACGCACTCGTGCTGGAAGAAGTTCAGGTGCCGGTAGGTCTTGGTCAGGCTGTCGTACACCGGATGCTCGCCGGCCGCACCCTCGACGGCGAAGCGGCTGCCGGCGGCGTAGTCGATGCCTACCGTCAGCACCTTGGAGGCCTCGTCGAACCGCACGCCGGCAACGAACCACGGCGGCGCGATGCCCAGCGCCGCTTCGAACAACCTGTCATGCATACGAATCGCTCCAGCTCGTTATGGCCGATGCGTCAGCTTGCCGCATCGGCCATGACGGCCAGCGTAGCGGCTGGCGCCCGGCGTCAAGGGTTCGCTGCGCCGGGCTGCGCCCGCCCTTGACCCCGACCGCCAGCCCAAACACCGCTGAATTCACCCACTCGGAATTCAAGAGAGGCTACAGAAAGCTGGTCATGCCGCCCGCGTAGCAAGCACCGGGCAAGGTCCCCGTCACGATGATGCGGTCGTAGCACGACAGCACCCCATGCAGGTTCGCCGCATATCGATCCGTCAGCGCCGCAGCAGCCATGGCCGATCACCTCGCCATCGGTGTGCAGGGCATCGTATTGCTTGTTTGGTTCCGGCTCTGCCGGCTTAGGGTGAAAGGTTCGCGCCAAGGCGTGATAAGGGCCGGCGGCCAGCCCAGTCCGCTTCGAAATCACATCTGGTCCGCCGAATTCGCACCATTCGCCGGCCTTGCGTGCCCTCGCTACTGCTTGCCGCGCTTCGAAGCCTTGTTCAGCGTTGCCCGAATTCGTCGGTTCCGACGAGTGCGGACTGCGAATCGTCCGCGCACACTGCGTGCCAGCGAGGCGCTCCGGGGTCGGCAAGGATGTGCCTGATGCTGTCGTTTCGAGGTCGCTGCGATTGAGGTTCCAGATGGGCCTTCTTGATCTCAGTGAAAGGCGCGCGTGACTCCCGATCAACCTCATGGAAGCGAGCCCCCCGTCGAGCAGGTTCCTGAAGGGACCATGACGCCTGAGGCCTTGATTGCGACGCTCGCCATGGCGATCATCGTCGTCATCACGGTCGCGAACGTGCTCGTACGGTACTTTACGAATGGCTCCTTCGCCTGGACCGAGGAGATTTCGGTCTATCTCATGGTTGTGGTCACGCTGGCCGGGTCGGCTTTCGCGGCGATGCAAGACCGGCACGTCCGTCTTAGTGCGGTTGTCGAGAGCGGCCCGCCTGCGAGGCGACAGCGCCTCGCATTCCTTTCCGCGGCGACCGCCACGACTCTCTATATCGTCTTGACCGTCTTGCTGGTCCGCCTGGGCTACGAGGAGTTCATATACGGAGAAACTTCGGTAGCCCTCGGGTTGCCCCGCTGGTGGTACACGACGACGCTGGTCGCGCTTTGCGCGACTGTCGCTGCCCGCACGGCCGTTTGGGGGTTGCGCAGAGCCCGTGGCGATGAGTCAACCACGGGCCCATCGGCATGATGATCCTGCACGCGTTGGTCCTGTTTGGTGGCTTTCTCTTACTCGCGGTGCTCGGCGTACCGATCGCGATCGCCCTCGGCCTCAGCGGCACCCTGGTCATAGCGCTCGCCAACCTCGATTCAATCTGGTTCGGCACGATTGCGGTGCCACAGAACTTCCTAGCGTCAATCTCCAAGTACCCGCTGCTCGCGCTGCCGATGTTCGTGCTGGTCGGCAGCGTCTTCGATCGCGCCGGCGTAGCGCAACGGCTCGTTGCGCTCGCGACTGCGGTGGTTGGTCGCGGTATAGGCACCTTACCGCTGGTTGCCATCCTGGTTGCGATCGTGCTCGGGGGCATCTCGGGCTCCGGCGCTGCCAGCTCAGCGGCGCTTGGAGCGGTGATGCTCGGTGCGATGGCGCGGGCCGGCTACGCGCCAGCGTTCTCCGCGACCGTGCTCGGCTCCGCGGCCGCAACGGACATCCTTATTCCGCCTTCGATCGCGCTCGTGATCTACAGCGTCATGGTTCCCGGCGTTTCGGTGCTCACTATGTTCGCTGCCGGAGTCATCCCAGGCCTTCTCTGCGCGGTTGCGCTAGCCGCGCCGGCGTTCATGCTCTCGCGCCGACACGGTTTCGGTGCTGCGGAAAAGTCGCTTCCGAGGCCATCGTTCTGGAAGAGCCTACGCGAGGCTTCGTGGGGCCTCGCGGCGCCCGTACTCATTCTCGGCGGAATGCGCATCGGTTTGTTCACACCGACCGAGGCGGCCGCGGTCGCGGTGGCCTACGGGATATTGATCGGCATGTTCGTGCATCGCACCATCCGTCCGCGCGATCTACCTGGGATTCTGCTCGAAGGGGCAGAGATCAGCGCAGTGATCATGCTGGTGATGGCGTGCGCCGGTGTGTTTGCCTACTCCGTGATCACGCTCGGGCTCGCCGATCCGATCGGGAACGCCGTTCGTGACTCGCCGCTTGGAGACATCGGCACGCTCATCGGGGTCCTGCTGATTCTCTTGGTCGTCGGGATGTTCCTCGACGGCGTTTCGATCTTCCTAATATTCGTGCCGCTGCTTACACCGATGCTACGGGCTCTGAGCTGGGACCCTGTCTGGTTCGGCATCCTGCTCACGATGTGCGTCGCGATTGGGCAGTTCACCCCGCCGATGGCGGTAAACCTGATGGTCTCGTGCAGGCTCGCCGGCGTGTCGGTCGACCAGACCCTACCGTGGGTCTCGTGGTTTGTTCTGGCCTTCGGAATTGCCGTGGCTGCTGTAGTGAAGTGGCCGGATCTCGCGCTCTGGTTGCCGCGCGCGCTCGGCCTGTGATTCCGTTCGTTTCAACTCCGAGGAGAGGGACCATGACCACCCGACGTGATCTTCTGAACCTGGGCCTCGCCGGCGTCGCAGTTGGCGCCCCTGCTGTCACTTGCGCACAGCAGCCGTACAAGGCGGAGTACCGAATGAGCGTCGCGCCGCCGAGCGCGGCGTTCGCGTGGGGTAAGGGCGCGGAGCGCTTCGCCATCCTAGCCCGCGACTACACCGAAGGTCGAATCAACATCAAACCTTACTGGGGTGCGAGTCTGCTCCAGGGGCAGCAGGATCGGGAGTTCGCTGCGATGCGGCAGGGCGTGATCGACGTTCTCTGCGGCGCACCCGTCAACTGGTCGAATACGGTCAAAGAGTGCGGCATCTTTATGCTGCCGTTCATCACACCCGATCACCGCGCTTTCGACGCAGTGATCTCATCCGAGGCGCTCACCCGCGACTTCTTCTCGATCGTGCGCCGTGCAGGTGCCGAACCACTCGCGATCGGCGAGACCGGCTTCCGACAGATCTCCAACTCCAAACGCGCGATCACCAAACCCGCCGACTTCAAAGGACTGAAGATCCGCGTCGCGGGCGTGCCGCTGTTCCAGGACACGCTGGCGAGCCTCGGAGCGAACCCCGCTTCGATGCCGTGGTCCGACGCCTACCCAGCCCTTGCTTCCGGTGCCGTCGATGGTCAGGAGAACCCGATCGAGGTTTTCGTCGCCGCCAAGCTGCACACGCTCGGGCAGAAGTACCTTACCAAATGGAACTGCACGAACGATATCCTGCTGTTCGCGATTGCCAATCCAGTCTGGCAAAGCTGGAGCTCGCAGGACCAGAACGCGATTCGGGCGGCTGCACAGCAGGCAGCGCGCGAGCAGATTCAGATCGTCCGCAAGCTGTACCAGGGAGATGTCGAGGTCGTTCGTGGTTTGGGCGTGGAAGTACACGTGCCCACTCATGCGGAGATGGATGAATGGGTGCGAGCGACCCGTCAGCCGTATGCACGGTGGAAGGCCGCTTTCGGTCCCGAGCTCGTGACCAAGATCGAGGAGGTTGTCGCTGCCGCCCGGCGCCGCTTCTGACGAATGAGGCCGTCGGGACGGGCATCTCGGCAGCGACAAGCACGGGAGGACGGAACATGCGTGTGATCGACTTCTTCGACCGCGGTTGCGGACTCGATTCATCGGCGCCGGCGTTCGTGATGCCCGATGGCACAAGCGCGAGCTACGGCGAGCTGCGCGAGGCGGCGAATCGCGTCGCAGCGGCGCTCGTGCGCAAGCCAGGGGCTGCACCGCATGTCGCCGTGTACTCGCCGAACGACTGGCGGGCGTTCCTTCCGATCCTCGCGGCATTCCGCGCTGGGGGCGTGTGGGTACCGATAAATGCGAGGAACGCCCTCTGCGACAACGTCGGCTTTATGAGCGTAGTCGAGGTCGATTGGCTCTTCTATCACAGCAGCTTCTCGGCGCAGGTCGCCGAGATTCGCCGTCAGGTGCCCAGCATCCGCCGGCTCATATGCCTGGATCGAGAGGACGGGGGAGTTCCATCCCTGGATCGGCTCATGGCCGAGGAAGGGCGCGGCCCGGTACCGGATCTCGCCGAAGACGCGGACCGCGAGGCGGTGATGATGCAAACCGGTGGCACGACGGGCACGCCGAAGGCGGTCGTGCAATCGGAGGGGTGCTGGGAGACGATGATCGCGCTCGGCTGGCAGGTCACGCCGTTCGAGGGCCGGCCGGTGCATCTCATGGCGGCGCCGATGACGCACGGTGCAGGGTTCCTCGCCTACATCTGGATGGCGGGCGGTGCGACCAATATCGTGCTCGATCGCGTCGACCCAGGCGCGATCCTCGATGCGATCGAGCAGCACCGCATTACGCACATGTACCTACCGCCGACCGCGCTCTATTCGTTGCTCGCCTATCCAGGATTGCGCGAACGGGACGTCTCGTCGCTGCGCTACTTCATCATCTCCGCCGCACCGGTCAACCCCGACAAGCTGCGCGAGGCGGTCGAGGTGTTTGGCCCCTGCCTGTGTCAGACCTACGGCCAAGCCGAATCACCCGCCTTCCTCACGTGGCTTACACCAGCTCAGACCACGCAGGCCGCGCGTGACCCGGCGTTCGCGCACCGGCTGCGAAGTTGCGGGCGGAGCACGTTGCTGTCCCGGGTCGAGGTGCTCAACGACGCCGGGCAGCCGGTCGCGCTCGGCGAACTGGGCGAGATTTGCATGAAAGGCGGGCTACGGATGCTCGGCTACTACCGGAATCCTGCAGCCACAGCAGAAGTCCGGGATGCCGCAGGTTGGCAGCACACCGGCGATATCGGATACCGCGATGCGGACGGATTTTTCTACATTGTTGACCGCAAGAAGGACATGATCGTGACCGGCGGATTCAACGTCTTCAGTGCCGAAGTCGAGCGCGCGCTCGGCGCTCATCCTGCCGTCCGCGACTGTGCGGTGTACGGCGTTCCGAGCGAGAAGTGGGGTGAAGCGGTGCATGCAACTGTCGAGCTGAAATCAGGCGCTACCGTCAGCGCACAGGAATTGATCCTGTTCGCGAAGGAACGCGTGGGTGGAGTGAAAGCTCCGAAGTCGCTCGACTTCATCGACTCACTGCCCCGCAGTCCCGTCGGCAAGGTGCTAAAGCGAGCGTTGCGGGAGCCGCACTGGGCTGGTCGCGACCGAGCCGTGGGTTAAGCCATGAGCGCAAACGAGAGTCCGATCTACATCGCCGGCGTCGGCATGACCGAGTTCGGCCGGCATGAAAGCAGCAGCGTGAAGCAGCTCACCGCGCGTGCCGTGGGCGATGCCATCGCCGACGCGGGCTGCACGATTGACACGATCGATGCCGCATTCTTCGGCAGCGCTGCACAGAGCTACCTGCACGGCCAGCTCCTCATTGGTGGTCAGGTCGCCCTGCTGCCGCTCGGTCTTCAAGGAATCCCGATCTACAACGTCGAGAACGCATGCGCTACCGGCAGCACAGCGTTCCATCTCGGCGTCGATCTTCTCCGCTCCGGCGAGGCGGAGGTCGCGCTCGTGGTCGGAGTCGACAAAATGTTCTCCCGGGACAAGTCGCGCGTGTTCGATTTCTTTGCCGGCGGCTGGGATGTCGAGTCGTCCGCCGCGAACGCGCGGTGCGTGCTCTCGCTCGGCGCCGGGCTCGAGCTACCCATCGGGAGCGAGCCGAAGGGGCCACACAGCCTCTTCATGGACGTCTACGCCTCCTATGCTCGCGCATACATGCTGAACTTCGGTCTGACGCAGCGCCAGTTGGCGGTGATCGCGGCCAAAAACCATGCTCACGCGGTGCACAACCCGAGAGCGCAGTACCGAGAAGCATGCACGATCGAGCAGGTGCTCGGTGCACGGCCTATCAGCTATCCGCTCACCCTGCCGATGTGCGCCCCGGTCTCGGATGGCGCCGCCGCCGCCGTCCTGTGCACTGGCGGCGCGTTGCGTCGGCTCGGACTCGACCGGCGTCGCTCGATTCGCGTTCTCGCAAGCGTCATGCGGTCCGGGGCCGCTCGCGGGGCCGACGAACCGCTACAGCACGTCTGTCGGCTGGCCGCGCTGCAGGCCTACGAGCGTGCCGGGCTGGGACCCGAGGACATGGACGTCGCCGAGGTGCACGATGCCTCGGCGATGGGTGAACTTCTTCAGACGGAGCACCTCGGCTTCTGCCCACTCGGCGGGGGCGGAATGCTTGCGGAGTCGGGGGCGACGGCGATCGGCGGTCGGATCCCGGTCAATCCATCGGGCGGACTCGAATCAAAGGGGCACCCGATCGGTGCGACCGGCCTCGCTCAGCTGTACGAACTGGCGATGCAGCTTCGTGGCGAATGCAGCGCGCGCCAGGTCGACGGCGCCCGAATCGCGGTCCAGGAAAACGGCGGGGGTCTCTGGGGTATAGAGGAAGCCAGCGTCCATGTCGGAATCCTCGCCCGCGAAGGATGACCGCCTCTCTCCGATATCCGGGGACTCCCTGGTAGATTAGAAGACCCGTGGGCGGCGTCGATCGGTTCTTCGAGCTGTGCGTGGTCGGCGCCGCCGCTTGGGTCCTACCATCTGGATGAACGGACTCGAACAGGCTCGCGGCCTCGCAGCGAGCCAAAACCAGACAGATCACGGTGTCGGACAACTCGACACGAGATGCCCGGGGTCGATCTGCGCTGGATACTCGATGCGGCCGTTCACCTTGGCTGACAACCGGAAGAGTTGACCGCCTGGAACAGCGTTCGGTCGGGGAAACCCACTGGGAGGTTCGAGCACCGGAAACGGCACGACCTGGGACGCTGACGTGATATACAGATCGTTCAGCGCCGTGCCGCCGAACACGACGTTCGATACCTGAAAGGCGGGAAGCATGATGGATTCCACGACCTTGCCCTGGGTATCGAAGTGAATCACGCGGTCGCCGTAGTAGACGGCGACCCAGACGTCTCCGTTGGTGTCGACAGTGAGACCATCGGGGATACCTATGCTTCGGGGGATCGTGGCGAAGACCTTCCGGTTGGCGAGGGTGCCATCACTCGCTCGGATGTCGTATTTGTAGATCGTGCGATCGAGTGAGTCGGCAAAGTAGAGTGTTCCGTTATCGGGACTGATGCCGAGCCCGTTGGACAGGCCAATACCCGCACTCGCGATCAAACCATCTGTAGTGTCGAAGATCTTGCCCGGGCCATCGACAATCCTCGGGCAGCCGTTGGTGTCGATCAGGTACAGGTTGCCGCGACCGAATGAGAACGTACCGTCCGGCTGCGGCACGACGATCACGTTGCCGGCGTAAATGCGGCCACGGCTGTCCGCCACCGCCTCGTTGAAGAAGAACGATCCGTTGTTGGCAATGATCTGGGTGAGCCCGGTCGCCGGATCGAGGTGATGCATGCCCTGTGGTCCCATCACGATCAGCTTGCTGTCGCTGTTCAGCAGCATTCCGTAGGCCGGGTATCCGGAGTAGACGACGCTCTCCAGCTGGCTTGCAGGGTCATAGGCGAATATCGTCGCCCGATAGATGTCGGAGCGGAGCAATCGCTTGTTGACCGCATCCCACACCGGTGTCTCGCCGAGCAAGTCCGAGCTGACGCCAGGCACTGCATCTGACATGCCAAGCGACACGACGATCGACGTCTCTTGGTCCGATCCCCCACCGCAGGCAGTCAGCGCTGCAACTACCGCTGTGCAGAGGAAGTTCCTGATTCGATTCGAGTTCGAGGTTCTGCGCATAGGTATCTCCTTCGTTCCATCTACACGCGCACCAGTTGGCGCCGCCCCTGTCGCGCGTAGGCGAGCTCAAGACACATCAATCAGTCGCCGTGAAAGCGGGCGGCCATCTCGACCTGCTTCCCTAGGCGCCTGCCCAGCCAAGGATCGATCGGGTGCGCAGGATCCATGGCCTGCCGCATCCCCAAGAAGCGCTCGGCCCCGACGGTGTCGACGTAGCCGATCGGCCCGCCGAAATGCATAGGAAAGCCGCACCCGAGAACTGCGCCGACGTCTGCGTCCAGCGGCGTGGCGACGACCCCATCCTTGAGACAGCGCATGGCTCCCTCCGCCTGCACGATCAGTAGCAGGTTCTTCAGGCGAGTCACCTGCGCCGCCAACTGCTGCCACTGCTGCGGCGTCATGCGCGCGGGCGCACGGGCCGCATACATCGGCGACAGTGGCGCGCTTGCCATGCCGGCCTGGCGCGCAGCGTTGTTGATCAGCACAGCCGCAACGCCTTGTTCTCTGAGCGATACGACGGCCGCCTCATAGGTGCGACTCATCCGCTCAACGTATGTGCCGCCGACGGCCTTGACGAGTAGCGGCACCATCCCCAGGCGACCGATCAGGTCCATTGCCTGTGCGATTGCCAGGGCAGACGTCGCGTCGTCACGAACGACCTCGACCAACGGACCCCCAGACGCTGGCAAGCGTAGGCCGACCGCGCCGCGAAGGACCCCGTTCAGGCCGCCCCATAGCGTCGCTCACGCAGCCACTGATGTGGTGGCGGTCGCGAATGGCGCGCAGCGCTACAGCGGCCAGCGCGGTCGGTGTTATCTCGCGGAACGAGCCACCACGACCGGCGCGCGCGCGTGGTGTCCGAACATGGTCGTAGATGAAGGCTTGCACCTGTTCGTCCCGAGTTTCCGAAACGGCCTCAGGGCTGATCGTGCTGGAAAGGGCGAGTGCCTGCACTCGTCGAAAGCGACGAATACGAGCGGTCCCCGGTTCGGCTATCCAGGTCTCGCCGATGAAAGCGGGATGCAGACGAACGGGATGTAGCCGGCAAGGTAAGACATGCCGAGGGGCGTTCCCATTCCCGTGACGAGGGTCTCCTCCAGTAGCAGATCGCCGACCTCGCGAGACGCATCGAAGGCCTTTCCGTCAGCGAAGCCCAACAGCGCGACGAACTGCGCGGCGTCGTACCTGTTCGTGTAGATCCTCAGGCGCCATCACCGGCGCCGAGCGCCTGCTCCTTGTTGCGCTGCCTACGCTACCGGCGGCGACGGTTGGGCACCGCTGGCGCCGACCTTCGAACGGCGCGCGCGGCGGCGCGGCATGCGCTGGCGATCGAGCCCGAACTGGCTGAGGCACATGCCGAGGCTCGCATGGGTGCAGATCAGATTCGAGTGGGACAGGCAGGCCGTCGACGCAACCTATGCGCGCGGTGGCGCCGGGCGCTCGGCGATCGCAGCATCGTCGGCGCCGCGTCGGTACTGCCGGACAGCCTTGAGCGAAGGCGCCCGGCGCTGGCGCAGGCGCGCCGGGCGGTTGCGCTCGCCCCGGTCAGCTACATCGCCCACGGTAACCTTGCGCCGCTGCCTCAACTCGGGTCTGTTCGACGAGGCCGACGGCGCGCTCGAGGCGGCACTTCGACTGGACCCGGGGCCGCGCTGCTGCGCGCGGTGCGGGGCGCGCTGCGCCTCGAGCAGGGCAGGCAGCACCAGTCGCTGGCTGCGTGTCGGCAGGAAGGCACCGAACCCTTGCAGTTGGCGGGCGTAGCGATGGTCCGCGCGCGCCCGGGCGGCGTGCGCAGCGACGCGGCGCTGCAGGAACTGAGCGGGCTCGTGCTGGGGAAGTGCAGGCAGTGCCAGTGACCCCGCCACGGCGCGTCGGCATGCGGCCTTGCCGGGCGAAAGCCGCACCGATGCTCAGACCGGATCCCAGCTGAACACATCGCCCGACCGCTCGAGCGCGAAGAACGAAGCCTGCAGCGCCGGCATCGCGTGCTCGGCGATGCTCTGCGGCGTCCAGCCGTCGCTGCGCTGCACCGAGCGCACCGGCCGCGGCTGGCTGATCAAGAAGATCTCGTTGTGGCGCACCGCGAACACCTGACCGTTGACGCCGGCGGCCGCATCGGCAACGAGGAACACCGCCAGCGGCGCGATCTTGGCCGGCAGCATCTGCTGCATCTTCGCCACCCGCGCCTGCTGTTCGGGCGTGTCGGTGGGAATCGAGCCGGTCATGCGGCTCCAGGCGAACGGTGCGATGCAGTTGGAGCGCACGTTGAACTTCTGCATGTCCAGCGCGATGCTCTTCGACAGCGCGACGATGCCGAGCTTGGCGGCGCTGTAGTTGGCCTGGCCGACGTTGCCGACGAGGCCCGAGGTGCTCGTCATGTGCACATAGGCGCCGCTGGCTTGCTCCTTGAAGTGGTTGGCCGCCGCACGGCTGACGTGGTAGCTGCCGTACAGGTGTACGCGGATCACCGCGTCCCATTCGTCGTCGCCCATGCGGTGGAAGATGCGGTCGCGCAGGATGCCGGCGTTGTTGACCACGCCGTCGATGCGGCCGAAATGGTCGAGCGCACACTGCACGATGCGTTGCGCGCTGCGCGCGTCGGCCACGCTGTCGGTGCTGGCCGCGGCGCTGCCGCCGGCGGCGCGGATCTCGGCGGCCACGCGCTGTGCCGGGCCGCTGTCGGCGCCCTCGCCGCCGGTCGAGGTGCCGATGTCGTTGACGACCACCTGCGCGCCGTGCGCGGCCAGCGCCAGCGCGATGTCGCGCCCGATGCCGCCGCCCGCGCCGGTGACCAGCACCACCTTGCCCTGCACCATGCGCTCCAACGTCCCCTCCACCATGCCCGCCATGCCTGCGCTCCGTCTTGTCGTGGCCGCCAGCATGCACCTGCGGGCGGCCGGCGCCAAGGGTGGTGGTGGCGCCTGTGTCGGTGCTGCGGCGCGGATCACCCGCAAGAGGTCTCCTACGATTCCGTGTGGGCTTCGCGAACGGCCGTGCGCCGGGGCTGCGCGCATACTTACTGCGTGGCAGTCCAGCAGGAGCAGCGAATGGCCAAGCATTTCATCAGCGGGCAGTGGGTCGCGTCGTCGAGCGGCGAGACGCTGCCGGTGATCGACCCCGCCACCGGCGAGGCGTTCGACGAGATCCCGCGCGGCACGAAGGCCGACGTCGATCGTGCGGTGCGGGCCGCGCGCTCGGCGCTCGGCGGACCTTGGGGCCGGCTCACCGCCACCGAGCGCGGCCGCATCCTGAGCCGCATGGGCGCGCTGATCCTCGAGCGCCATGAAGAGTTGTCGCAGCTCGAGGCGCGCGACACCGGCAAGCCGATGAGCCAGGCGCGCAACGACATCACGGTGGCCGCGCGCTACTGCGAGTACTACGGCGCCGCGGCCGACAAGCTGCACGGCGAGCAGATCCCGTACCTGAACGACTTTCATGTCGTCGTGCTGCACGAGCCGTACGGCGTCACCGCGCACATCCTGCCGTGGAATTACCCGGCGCAGATGTTCGGCCGCTCGGTGATCCCGGCGCTGGCCACCGGCAACGCGCCGGTGCTCAAGCCGAGCGAAGACGCCTGCATGACGCCGCTCGCCTTCTGCGACATCGCCCGCGCCGCCGGCCTGCCCGACGGTGCGCTCAACGTCGTCACCGGCCTGGGCGAGGAGGCCGGCGACGCGCTGACGCACCACCGCGACATCGACTTCATCACCTTCACCGGCAGCCCGGAGGTCGGCACGCTGGTGCAGAAGGCCGGCGCCGAGCGCACGCTGAAGGTGGTGCTCGAGCTCGGCGGCAAGAGCCCGCACATCGTGTTCGACGACGCCGACTTCGAGCGCACCGCCGGCTTCGTGATCAAGGCGATCACGCAGAACGCCGGGCAAACGTGCTCGGCCGGCAGCCGGCTGCTGGTGCAGCGCAATGTCTACGATCGCTTCGTCGCGCTGGTGGCCGAGCGCTTCAAGCAATCGGTGGCCGGCACCCCGGCGATGGACAAGGATTGCGGCCCGCTGATCAACGCGGCGCAGAAGACGCGAGTCGAGGGCTTCATCCGCCAGGCCAAGCAAAGCGGCATCGCGGTGCTGGCCGAGGGGCGCGTCGCCGAGGGCGTGCACAAGGGCGGCTACTACGTGGCGCCGACGCTGTTCGGCCCGGTGCCGCGCGACCACGCGCTGGCGTGCAGCGAGGTGTTCGGCCCGGTGCTGTCGGCGCTGCCGTTCGATGACGAGGACGACGCGATCCGCCTCGCCAACGCCACCGACTACGGCCTGATCGCCGCGGTGTGGACGCGCGACGGCGGCCGCCAGACGCGGGTGGCCCGCGCGATGAAGTGCGGGCAGGTCTACATCAACGCCTATGGCGCCGGCGGCGGCGTGGAGCTGCCGTTCGGCGGCGTCAAGCGCAGCGGGCACGGGCGCGAGAAGGGCTTCATCGCGCTGCAGGAGTTCTGCACGGTGAAGACGGTGGTGCAATACCACGGTCGTTGAAGTGAACCACTCCCGTTGCGCCTGCGGCGCTTCCCCCTCGAAGGGGGCACGGCCAGGGCGATTCATGCGTCGAGAGTGGCGCTTCGGCGGTTCGGAGAACTGAGGAGCACGGACATGAGACTGCACAATCGGGTGGCCATCGTCACCGGCGCCGCCAGCGGCTTCGGCGCCGAGATCGCGCGCCAGTACGCGAAAGAGGGCGCCAAGGTCGCGCTGGCCGACATCAACGAGGCCGGCGCCAAGGACGTGGCCGGCGGCATCGGTGCCGCGGCGATCGCGGTGAAGTGCGACGTGACGCGCCGCGCCGACATCGACGCGCTGGTCGCGGCAACGCTTGCGTTCGGTGGCGGCCGGCTCGACATCGTCGTCAACAACGCCGGCTGGACGCACAGGAACGGCCCGCTGCTCGACGTCGACGAGGCGCAGTTCGACAAGGTCTACGCGATCAACGTGAAGAGCATCTTCCACATGGTGCATGCCACGGTGCCGGTGATGCGCAGGCAAAAGAGCGGCGTGATCGTCAACGTCGGCTCCACCGCCGGCATCCGGCCGCGCCCGGGGCTCACCTGGTACAACAGCACCAAGGGCGCGGTCAACCTGATGAGCAAGTCGCTCGCGGTCGAACTCGCGCCGGACAACATCCGCGTCAACGTGATCTGCCCGGTGATGGGCGTCACCGGGCTGCTCGAACAGTTCATGGGCATGCCCGACACGCCCGAGAACCGCAAGAAGTTCCTCGCCACCATCCCGCTCGGGCGGCTGTCGACGCCGCTGGACATCGCGAAGGCCGCGGTGTTCCTGGCCAGCGACGAAGCCGAGTTCATCACCGGCGTGGAGTTTCCGGTCGACGGCGGTCGTACGGTGTAGGCGTCAGGCGGCCGCCCGAGACCCCGCGCATGACGCCGCCTGCCGACGAGCACCGCGACATCCGCGATGCGGTGCGCGCGTTGTGCGCGCAGTATCCCGACGAGTACTTCCGCCGCGTCGACGCCGAGCGCGGCTACCCCGAGGCGTTCGTCGATGCGCTGACGAAGGCCGGCTGGATGGCCGCGCTGATCCCGCAGCAGTACGGCGGTTCGGGGCTCGGCCTCACCGAGGCCAGCGTGATCATGGAGGAGATCAACCGCGCCGGCGGCAACGCCGGCGCCTGCCACGGCCAGATGTACAACATGGGCACGCTGCTGCGCCATGGCTCGGCGCAGCAGAAGCAGCACTGGCTCCCCGCCATCGCGCGCGGCGAGCTGCGGCTGCAGAGCATGGGCGTGACCGAGCCCACCACCGGCACCGACACCACGAAGATCAAGACGGTGGCCGTGCGCCGCGGCGACCGCTACGTCGTCAACGGCCAGAAGGTGTGGATCTCGCGCGTGCAGCACTCCGACCTGATGATCCTGCTGGCGCGCACCACGCCGCTGGCCGAGGTCAGGCGCAAGAGCGAGGGCCTGTCGGTCTTCGTCGTCGACCTGCGCCAGGCGATCGGCCACGGCCTCACGGTGCGCCCGATCGCCAACATGGTCAACCACGAAACCAACGAGCTGTTCTTCGAGAACCTGGAGATCCCGGCCGAGAACCTGATCGGCGCCGAGGGCCAGGGCTTCCGCTACATCCTCGACGGGCTAAACGCCGAGCGCACGCTGATCGCTGCCGAGTGCATCGGCGACGGCTACTGGTTTGTCGACCGCATCGCACGCTACGCGAAAGAGCGCATCGTGTTCGGCCGGCCGATCGGGCAGAACCAGGGCGTGCAGTTTCCGATCGCCGAGGCCTACATCGAGGTCGAGGCGGCCGACCTGATGCGCTTCGAGGCCTGCCGCCGCTTCGACGCCGGGCTCGATTGCGGCGCGCAGGCCAACATGGCCAAGTACCTCGCCGCCAAGGCGTCGTGGCAGGCGGCCGACGCCTGCCTGCAGTTGCACGGCGGCTTCGGCTTCGCCTGCGAATACGACGTCGAGCGCAAGTTCCGCGAAACGCGGCTGTACCAGGTGGCGCCGATCTCGACCAACCTGATCCTGAGCTACGTGGCCGAGCACATCCTCGGCCTGCCACGCTCGTTCTGACGTCCCGATCGCGCACGCTCCCGGGCGTTGCCAGCGGTTTCACCGTCGCGGCGCGCAGCTTGACGCTGCCGCTCCAGCGGCCTAATGTGCACCTTTTTCCGGTTGTGGCACCGAGGGCCAGGCGGCCCTCCTCGGCGCACCACGGGCCCCGGGCCATGCAACGGGCCGTCGCTGCCGGCTTCATCGTCGAAGCCGCACGAGGAGAACCGTATGCCTGCCTACATCACGCTGGCCAATTTCACCGAGCAAGGCGCACGCAACATCAAGGAGTCGCCGCAGCGCTACGAGGCCTTCAAGTCCGCCGCCGAAGCCGCCGGCGTGTCGATCAAGAGCGTGCACTGGACCACCGGTGCCTACGACCTGGTGATCGTCGCCGAGGGTCCGGACGACGCCGTGATGAGCCTCGCGCTGAAGACCGCCGCACTCGGCAACGTGCGCACGCAGACGCTGCGCGGCTTCTCGGCCGCCGAGATGCGCAAGCTCGTCGCCGACTTGAAGTGATCGCCAACGGCGCGAGCCGCCGGCCCTGAAACGCGCGCGAACCCGCCCGAGGGGGCATGGGTTCGCGCGCTGCGCGTCGCGCAGTCGTTGCAGACTGCGGGCCATGTGCCCCCTGCACGGCACCACCGTCGTCACGCTCGAACACGCGATCGCCGCTCCGCTGGCCACCCGCCACCTGGCCGACCTGGGTGCGCGAGTGATCAAGGTCGAGCGCCCCGGCGTCGGCGACTTCGCGCGCGGCTACGACGAGCGCGTGAACGGGCTGGCCTCGCACTTCGTCTGGACCAACCGTTCGAAGGAGAGCCTCACGCTCGACGTGAAGCACGCGCAGGCCGCGCCCGTGCTCGATGCGTTGATCGAGCGCGCCGACGTGCTGGTGCAGAACCTCGCGCCCGGCGCCGCCGCGCGGCTCGGCCTGTCGTTCGATGCGCTGCACGAGCGGCACCCGCGGTTGATCGTCTGCGACATCTCGGGCTACGGCGACGACCCCGCGCGCCCCGGGCCGTACCGCGACAAGAAGGCGTACGACCTGCTGATCCAGAGCGAGGCCGGTTTCCTGTCGGTCACCGGCACGCCCGAGCAACCGTCCAAGGCCGGCTGCTCGATCGCCGATATCGCCGCCGGCATGTACGCCTACAGCAGCATCCTGGCCGCGCTGATCGAGCGCGGCCACAGCGGGCGCGGCGTGCGGCTCGACGTCTCGATGCTCGAGGCGATGGCCGAATGGATGAGCTTCCCGCTGTACTACGCCTACCAGGGTGCGGCACCGCCGCCACGCGCCGGTGCCGCGCACGCGACGATCTACCCCTACGGACCGTTTCGCGCCGGCGACGGCAAGTCGGTGATGCTCGGGCTGCAGAACGAGCGCGAGTGGCAGCAGTTCTGCGCCCGCGTGCTGCGGCAGCCGCAGCTTGCCGATGACGAGCGTTTCGCGCGCAATGCGCGCCGCGTAGCCAACCGCGCGGCGCTGGCGGACGTGATCGACGCGGTGTTCGCCACGCTGAGCAGCGAGCAGTTGATCGAGCGGCTCGACGATGCGCAGATCGCCAATGCACACGTCAACGGCATGGCCGAGGTGTGGGCGCACCCGCAACTGGCGGCGCGCGAGCGCTGGACGCGCGTGGCGTCGCCGACGGGCGAGCTGCCGGCGCTGTGGCCGCCGGCACTGCCGCCGTCGTTCGAGCCGCGGATGGACGCGATCCCCGCGCTCGGCGAGCACACCGATGCCGTGCTCGCCGAGCTCGGTTTCGATGCGGCGACGATCGCCGCGATGCGCCGCGACGGCATCGTCTGAGAACCCCCGCCGCGAACGGAAAGCCGAACATGCCACCAGCCGCCGACACCGCAGCTTCGCCGGGCGAGCAGCTCGCGCACTTCGCCGCCGGCTTGCGCTACGACGCGGTGCCGGCGCCGGTGCTGCGCCGCACCGAAGACCTGTTGCTCGACTGGATCGGTTCGGCGCTGGCCGGCAAGGGTGCGCGGCCGGTCGAGTCGATCGCGCGCTTCTGGCTTGCGCAAGGGCCTGCCGACGGGCCGTCGGAGGTGCTGATCCACCGCCGCGGCACGAGTCCGCTGGTGGCCGCGGCGATCAACGCCGCCGCGTCGCACGTGGCCGAGCAGGACGACGTGCACAACGGCTCGGTGTTCCATCCGGCCGCGGTGGTGTTTCCGCCGGCGCTCGCGGTGGCACAGGCGCTCGGCGCGAGCGGGCGCGCGCTGCTGACCGCCGCGGTCGCCGGCTACGAGGTGGGCATTCGCGTCGGCGAGTTCCTCGGCCGATCGCACTACAAGGTGTTTCACACCACCGGCACCGCCGGCACGCTGGCCGCGGCGGCCGCGGTCGGGCATCTGCTGCAGCTGTCGCCGCAGCAGATGGTGCACGCGTTCGGCTCGGCCGGCACCCAGTCGGCCGGGCTGTGGGAGTTCCTGCGCGAGGCGGCCGACTCGAAGCAGCTGCACACCGCGCACGCCGCCGCGGCCGGCCTGAGCGCGGCCACCCTCGCGGCCGATGGCTTCACCGGCGCCAGCCGCATCCTCGACGGCGCGCGCGGCATGGCCGCCGGCATGTCGAGCGATGCCGATGCGGCGCGGCTGGTCGCGGGCCTCGGCACGCGCTGGGCCACTGCGGAGACCTCGTTCAAGTTCCACGCCTCGTGCCGCCACACGCACCCGGCGGCCGATGCGCTGCAGCGTGCGCTGCGCGAACACCGGCTGGCCGCGCACGACATCGAGCACGTGCTGGCGCAGGTGCACCAGGGCGCGATCGACGTGCTCGGTGCGGTCACCGATCCGCAGACGGTGCACCAGTCGAAGTTCTCGATGGGCACGGTGCTGGCGATGATCGCGCTGCACGGTCGCGCCGGCCTGGCCGAGTTCGACGCGCACTTCCGCGATCCGGCGGTGGTCGCGTTCCGCAACCGCGTGACGATGCAGCTCGACCACGAGGTCGACCGCGCGTACCCGGCGCGCTGGATCGGCAAGGTCGAGCTCGCGCTGCGCGATGGCCGCTGTGTGCACGCGCGCGTCGACGAGCCGAAGGGCGACCCCGGCAACACGCTCGACCGCAGCGAGCTCGAGGACAAGGCGTTGCGCCTGGCCGCCTACGGTGGTGCCGCGAACGCGACCGAAATGCGCGCGATCGCGCAGGCGGTGTGGCGCATCGCCGAGGCGCCGCGCGTCGACCGGCTGCTGGGTTGAAGCGAAAGAGGCGCTGAAGCGACGGGCTCGGCCGGGGCACCACGGCACCCGGGGCCGCGGGCGCCGTGCGTGGCCTTGGCGGTGCCAAGTGCGACCCTGGCGCCGGATTGCGTCGCGTGGCGCTCGCGATGACACGTTCGCATACAAAACCGACGCCGCGCGTCGTTTGACGGTGCATCGGGGCCGGCGATCGAGGCCCCACGCGTTCGCGGGGTGTGCGGTTTCTTGTGCGACCGCTCGTAAGGTGCCCGCGGATTGCGAACTTCTTGACGCAAATCACGGCGTGCGCTCGGCGAAGATGCCCCCGCCCCGTTGCTGCGCACGCCTCATGCGTGCCGGCCGAGGCGAAACGACTGCATCGATCGAAACCACCCGACCATGCGCCTGCAACTGCCCTTGCCGCGATCACACCCGGCCAAGCCCCTGGTCGGCCAGACGGTGCCCGATCGCTCCGCGCGTGCCGACGTCGCGGGCGACGACGCGCTTTGGGTGCGGCGCGACGAAGCGATCATGGGCACCGCGATCCACGTCGAGCTGTGGTGTGCCGACGCGGCGCTGGCGCGGCATGCGACCGATGCGGTGATCGCCGAGATGCACCGCATCGACCGGCTGATGAGTCCGTTCAAGCCGACCTCGGAGCTGTCGTGCGTCAACCGCGACGCCGCCACGCGCGCAGTGCCGGTGAGCGCCGAGTTGTTCGCGCTGATCGAGCGCTCGCTGCACTTCTCGCGCCTGTCCGACGGTGCGTTCGACATCACCTTCGCCGCCGTCGGCAGCCTGTACGACTACCGCGCCGGCGTGGCGCCCGATGCCGCCACGCTCGAGCGCGCGCGCCGGGCCATCGGCTGGCGCCACCTGGTGCTCGACCCGGCGCAGCACAGCGTGCGCTTCGCGCGCGAGGGCATGCGCATCGACCTCGGGGGCTTTGCCAAGGGCTACGCGGTGGACACGAGCATCGCGATCCTGAAGCGGCTGGGCATCGCGCATGCGGTGGTCGCCGCCGGCGGCGACAGCCATGTGCTGGGTGATCGCCGCGGCCGGCCGTGGTCGATCGCCGTCCGCGACCCGCGCGATGCGCAGCGCATCGTGGCGGTGCTGCCGCTGCGCGACACCTCGATCTCGACATCCGGTGACTACGAGCGCTTCTTCGAGCGCGACGGCGTGCGCCACCACCATCTCATCGACCCGAAGACGGGGGTGTCGCCCAGTGCCGTGCACAGCGTGACCATCCTCGCGAACGACGGCCTCACGAGCGAAGGCATCTCCAAGTGCGTGTTCGTGATGGATCTACCGCGCGGCATGCGACTCGTCGAGTCGCTGCCCGGCGTGGACGCCGTCGTCGTCGATGCCGCCGGGGCCTTGCATGTCTCCACCGGGTTGGCCGCCGCGAGCGGCGCGCCCGGTGGCGTCACCCGGCAGTAGCCAGACCACAGCCAGACGACAGAGAGTCAGGCCACAGAAAGAGTCGGACCACAGAGCCAGACGCATTCAAGGAGGCGGTCATGAAAACGCGATTCGCGATCCGTTCGAATCAACCGGTGCGCAGTGTGTCGGCCGTCGTGCTGGGCGCCGCGCTGGCCGCCTGCTCCGGCAGCGGCGACAGCGACAACACGGTCGCCGTCAACGGCGACGTGCCGATCGCCTACACCCAGCGCGCCAACACGCTGGGTCTGAACCCGACCGACGGCACGCCGTTCGCCGCCGGCGGTGATCTGATGATCCGCGAGAAGTCCTCGCCGAGTGCGAAGGAGCACAACATCACGGCCGCCTACACGCGCGGCGTGGGCGACGTCTCGGACCCCGAGGTGTCGTACGACGGCAAGAAGATCGTCTTCGCGATGAACTGTCCGAGCAGCAACAACGCGGCGATCGGCTCGGCGGCATGCACCGGCCGCTGGAACATCTGGGAGTACACGCTGCCGGCCAAGGGCTACGAGGGCGGCACGTTCCGCCGCATCACCAGCTCGGCCACCGACGACGACGTCGATCCCTACTACCTGCCCGGCGGCGGCTTCGTCTTCGCGTCGAACCGGCAGGGCAAGACGAGCGTGCTGCAGGGCCAGGCGATCAACGCGCAACCGTATTTCGCGCTCGACGAGTACGAGCGCGAGCGCGTGCTGAACCTGCACACGATGGGCGCCGACGGCAGCAACATCCGCCAGATCTCGGCCAACCAGAGCCACGACCGCAACCCGGTCGTGCGCGACAACGGCAACATCATGTTCTCGCGCTGGGAGCACGTGGGCCCGAAGAACCGCTTCGCGGTGTTCCAGGTCAAACCCGACGGCACCGACATGTTCGTGTTCTACGGCGCGCTGAGCCCGGGCAACAGCTTCCTGCATCCGCGCGAGATGGACCCCGCCGGCGCGTACCAGGGCCAGTTGGCGTCGTCGCTGATGTCGCTGTCGGGCACGCAGGAAGGTGGCGCGTTGATGATGATCGACGCTGCCAACTACTCCGAGAACAACGCGCCGGCGCACGCAGGCCTGCCGGCGGGGCAGGGCCAGCGGCAGGTCACGCAGCAGGCACTGAACGACGAGCGCGGCTTCTCGCTCTACGGTCGCGTCACCACGCCGTACCCGCTGTGGGACGGCACCAACCGCGTGCTCGGTTCGTACCGGCCGTGCGAGGTGCAGCGCACCGAGCCGGGCAAGCCGACGGCGGTGGTGTCGTGCGCGATCCTGACGCAGGAGGAGCGCGACGCGCTGGGCAACAACGATGAGATGCGCGGTGCGCCGGTCACGCTGCCCAGCGGCGTCCAGTTGCGCGACAACGTGCCGGCGTCGTACGCGGTCTACATGTTCGATCTGCGGCAGAACACGCAGCAGATCGTCGCCGCGCCGCCGGCAGGCTTCATGTACGTCGATCCGATCGCGTTGCAGCCGCGCCGCGTGCCGCAGCAGGCATCGGCCACGGCGGTGGATGAAGACCTCGCGCGCCAGGACAAGGGCCTGATCGAAGTGCGCAGCGTCTACGACACCGACGGTCTGAACCGCATGGGCAACCCGATGCTGGCCGTGACCGAGGCCGAGCGGCCCGCGTCTTGCAATCCGGGCGTCGCCTCGCTGGACCAGCGCGTCGGCATCGTGCAGACCGCGCCGCCTGCCGACCCGGCCGAGACGCGCGCGTCGGTGCCCGACCTGCGTCGCATGAAAGACCCGGCCGACCCGGCGTATCAATGCGCGCCGGCGCGCTTCGTGCGCGCGTTTCGCGCCGTGGCGCCGCCGTCGAACATGATGGGCGGCCGCGAGGCGATCGGCGAGACCGAGTTCGAGCAGCAGCAGATCCTCGGCTACGCGCCGGTCGAACCCGACGGCTCGTTCAAGCTGCAGGTGCCGGCCGACACGCCGCTCGGCCTGGCCATCGTCGACTCCAAGGGCCGCGCGATCCAGACGCACCTCAACTGGATCCAGGTGCGGCCGGGCGAGCGCCGCACCTGCGACGGCTGCCACAGCCCGCGCCGTGGCGCGTCGCTGAACTCCGGTCCGGTGGTCGATCCGGCGAATCGCCCGACGTCGTGGCTGCCGACCATGGTGCCGCAGCAAGGTGAAACCATGGCCTCGACGCGCACGCGCCTCGACCCGAGCGCGCTGCAACTGCGCCCCGACATGGAATCGACCGACATCTGGGCCAACCCGGCCGCGGGCGGCGTGCCGCGCCCGTCGCTGCAGATGCGCTACACAGGCAACGCCAACCCCGCGGACGACCTGGCCACCGCGGTGCCGAGCAACGGCCTGATCAACTACGAGCAGCACATTGCGCCGCTGTGGGAACGCCCCCGCGGCGCCAACACCTGCACCAACTGCCACAACGGCAGCAGCGGCCCGCTCGACCTGCGCTCGACCACCTCCGGCACCGGCCGCTACACCTCGTACGAGGAGCTGCTGGTCGGCGACCCGGTGATCGACCCGGACACCGGCCTGCCGCAGATCGAGGTGCGCGAAGGCGTGCCCGAGGTCGTGCGCGGTGTGGCGCTGGTCGACACCGAGGCGCCCAACGCGCTGGGGATGACGCGCGCCAGCCGCTTGGGCGAGATCCTGTACGGCGAGGTGCTGAAGGCCGGGCCCGAGGCGCTGCAGGCGCACCCGAACCCGCCGCCGAGCGCGCCGAACCATGCCGCGATCCTCAACAAGGCCGAGCTGCGCCTCGTGACCGAGTGGATCGACCTGGGCGGCCAGTACTTCAACGATCCGTTCAACTCGGGCGCGATGGCGGCCAGCCAGCTGAGCGAGACCGTATTCGAGTCATCGGTGCTGCCGATTCTGTCGAGCACCTGCGCGGCGAGCTGCCACCAGGCCGGCGGCCTGCAAGGCACGCCGACGCCTGGCACGTCGTTCCAGGGCAACCGCTTCGTGCTTACCGGCAGCCCCGAGGGTGACTACAACGTGACACTGTCGATGATCTCCGACACCTGCAACCCGGCGTCGAACTACCTGCTGCTGCGGCCGTCGACGGCGCCGCACCCGTCGGGCGGCACGGCGGCGGCGCTGCCGGTGGGCAGCCAGAACTACAACACCATCCGCGACTGGATCGCCAGCGGCTGCGGTGCAGGGGCAACGAGCGCGAGGGCAGGCAGACGATGACGAAACTCACGCAGCGAACCCCGCGGTCCGCTGCGGCGGTGCGATGCACCGTCGCAGCGGCCGCTGCCATTCTGGGCCTCGCGTCGTGCGGCGGCGGCAGCCCGCTGGACAACCCGTCGACGATCCAGAACCCGGGCGTCACCGGCAACCAGCGGCTGGCCTTCGCCTACTTCCAGCGCTGCGTGTTCCCGGTGTTCCTGGCACAGCTGCCGATCAAGATGCCCGACGGCAGCATGGCGATCAACACCTGCGCGGCGTCGGGGTGCCACGACAACACCAACGGCACCGGCGGCGCTTTTCGTGTCATAGGTAACGCGCAGCCGATCGACCTCGCCAATCCGGCCAACACCCCGGACATCATCCGCAACAGCGACATGTACAAGAACTTCTATTCTGCTCAGGGCGAAGTGGTGTTCGGCTCCCCGATGGCGTCGCGCCTGCTGGCCAAGCCGATGGTCAACGGCGTGCTGCACGGCGGCGGCCTGGTGTTCGAGAACGCAAGCGATGCCAACGCACGACTGATCCAGTACTGGATCAACAACCCGGCGCCGACCGGGCAGAACGAGTTCAGCCCGTCGACCTACAACATGTTCACGCCGGCCGACGCGGCCACGGGCGCCTGCAACACGCAATGATCCGTCTCCAGGCCCGCGCTGCCGTGCACTGGCGGCGGCTCCATGCACTGCTCGTCGCCGGCGTCGCCTGCGTACTGCTCGGCCTGCTCGCGGTGCCGCCAGCGCGCGCGGCCCACGAGCCCGAGCGGCTGCGCGTGGCCGACCCGTACCTCGAACTGCACACGGGCCCCGGAAGGGGCTTTCCGATCTTCTTCGTCGTGCAGCGCGACGATTGGGTGCAACTGGAGCTGCGCTTCACCGACTGGTTCAAGGTGCGCACCGACACCGGCAAGCAAGGCTGGGTGCACCGCTCGCAGCTGCAGAACACCTTCACGGTCGCCGGCGTGCCCAAGAGCTTCCGCGAGATCGCGCTCGACGACTACCTGTCGCGCCGCGTGCAGCTCGGTGCGGCATGGGGCAAGTTCAAGACCGAGCCGATGCTCAAGCTGTGGACCAGCTACCGGCTGTCGGAGACGCTGAGCGTCGAGGGCACGGTGGGGCAGGTGCAGGGCCTGTTCTCGGGCACGTCGATCTGGCACCTCAACCTGATGGCCGAGCCGTTGTCCGACCAGCGGCTGTCGCCGTACTTCTCGATCGGCGTCGGCAAGTTCAAGAACCTGCCGAATCAAACGCTGGTGAGCGCGATCCCGGTCGACGCCAAACTGTCCAACGCGTCGATCGGCGTGCGCTACTACCTGACCGAGCGCTTCATCGTGCGCGCCGACTACTCGCTGTACACGGCGTTCGTCGGCGACGCCCGCACCGGCGAATACCGCGCCAAGACCATCGGCCTGGCGTTCTTCTTCTGACCCGCACTCCAACAACACCATGCGCCATCCCGCTGCCGCCTCGATCGTCGCCGCCGCCGTGCTGCTGCCGCTGCTCGCTGCCGCGCAGACCACCGCGCCGCAACCGCCGGCCAACGAGCAGGTGATCCAGCCGCAGGTCGACCGCCGCGACGTGCGGCTGCCCAAGTACCCGTCGAAGGATTTCTCGATCGGCCTGTTCGGCGGCACCTACGCGACGCAGAACTTCGGCTCCAACTTCGTCGGCGGCGTGCGCCTGGGTTATCACGTCAGCGAAGACGTCTTCGTCGAGGCCGTTTACGCACAGACCAAGGTCAGCGACGAGAACTACCGCCAGATCCTGCCCGGCGGCCTGTTCGCCCAGCCCGAGGAGACGCTGAAGTACTACAACCTCTCGGCCGGCTACAACGTGCTGCCCGGCGAGGTGTTCTGGGGCCGCAACCGCGCCTACGCGTCGTCGATTTACCTGATCGGCGGCATCGGCAACACCAACTTCGTGGCCAGTGACAAGGTCAATCGCCGCAACCGGCAGACGTTCAACTTCGGCCTCGGCACGCGCGTGCTGTTCTGGGACCGCATGGCGCTGCAGTTCGACCTGCGCCAGCACCTCTTCACGCTCGACCTGCTGGGCAAGAACGAGAGCACGAAGAACCTCGAGCTCACCGGCGGGCTGACCTTCTTCTTCTGATTCGGGAGTCCGACGCCATGAGCCGCCAATCGATCCGCCGTTCGATCGCCAACGCCGCCAGCCGGCCATCGCGCCGCGTCGCGGTGCTGGGCCTGGCCGCGGCATCGCTGTGCGCGGTGGCCAAGCCGCTGTCGCCGGCGAGCGTCGCGCCCGACTTCACGCTGCGCACGCTCGAGGGCCGCAACCTGCGGCTCGGCGAGCAGCGCGGCCGTGTGGTGCTGGTGAACTTCTGGGCCACTTGGTGCGGCCCGTGCCGGCAGGAGATGCCGCACCTGAACAAGCTGTACGAGAAGTACAAAGCTTCAGGCTTCATGCTGCTGGGCGTCAACGTCGACGACGACACGCAGCAGGCGGCGGGCGTGGCCAGCAAGCTCGGTGTCACGTTTCCGGTGCTGCCCGACCTCGACAAGCGCGTCAGCCGGCAGTACGACCTGAGCGCGATGCCGTCGACCGTGCTGATCGACCGCGATGGTCGCGTGCGCTACCTGCACCGCGGCTACCAGAGCGGCTACGAGAACACCTACGAGCGCCAGATCCGGGAGTTGCTGAAGGAATGAAACCGTTGACTGCGCCGAACCTGCGCGCGTTGGCGTGCGCGCTGCTGCTGGCCGCGTTCGGCCTCGGCGGCTGCTCGATCCAGCCGTGGGTCAAGCCGTACGAGCGCGAGCGGCTGGCCGATCCGATCATGCAGCTGTCGCGCGAGTCGCTGTCGGCCAAGCACAACGAGCACGTGCGCGAGGTGCGCGAGGGTTCGCGCGGCGGCAACGGCGTGCAAGGGGGTGGCTGTGGCTGCAACTAGCCGCCGCGCGCTCGGCGTCGCCGCGACGCTGTGGCACCGCATCGTGCGCGCGCTGGCGTCGCTGGCGAACGCGCGCGCCTCGCAGCTGGCGGCGCCGGTGGCGGGCCTGGTGGGCGGCGCGTTCAGTGCGGCTCCGGCCGGCGCGGCGACGTTGCCCGAGGACAGCGCCGAGGCGATGGTGCACGTCTACGACGGCGGCGGCGTCACCGCGTCGGGCCCGGCGCTGCTGGTGCGCAAGAGCCTGTACGACAAGGTGTCGCTGTCGGGCACCTACTACGTCGACATGGTGAGCAACGCGTCGATCGACGTCGTCACCACCGCGAGCCCGTTCCGCGAGACGCGCACCGAGTACGGCCTGGGTGTCGACTACCTCTATCGCGATTCGCTGGTCAAGTTGTCGTTCTCGTCGAGCAGCGAGCCCGACTACAAGGCCAGCAGCGTCGGCGTCGACGTCTCGCAGGAGGTGTTCGGCGGCATGACGACTGTGCTGCTGGGCTTCACCCGTGGCAAGGACGATGTCGGCAAGAAGGACGAAGGCTTCTTCGACTACGCCAAGCACTGGCGCTACCGGCTCGGCCTGACGCAGATCCTGACGCCGCGCTGGCTCGCCACGCTGGGCCTGGAGGCGGTGTCGGACGACGGCTTCCTCGGCAGTCCGTACCGCGCGGCGCGCGTGTTCGGCGCCGCGGTGCCGGAGCGCAACCCACGCACGCGCTCGAGCCGCTCGATCAAGCTCGGCTCGATCGCCGAGGTGATGCCGCGCACGTCGATCCGCGGCGAGTACCGCTACTTCTACGACAACTGGGACATCAAGGCGCACACGCTCGAGTTCGGCGCCAGCCGCTACATCGGCGAATCGTTCCTGATCGACGCCGGCGTGCGCTACTACAAGCAGAACCACGCGCTGTTCTACAGCGACAACGCGCCCGGCGAAACCACCTACATCTCGCGCAATCGGCAGCTCAGCACCTTCCACAGTCTGGCGCCTGGCGTGCGCGTGACCTACACCTACAAGCAGGTGCCCGGCCGCTACGAGATCAAGGGCCACCTGAACTACGAGTTCGTGCAATACAAGTTCAGCGACTTCACCGACCTGCGCAGCGGCCGACCGTACTCGTTCAACGCCAACGTGCTGCAGCTGCTGGTCACCGCCACGTTCTGAACGCAGTCCAAGCCTGCGCACGCAGCCAGAGAGCCCACCATGTCGAACCGCACCCTGTCCCGATCGTTCGCCGCCGCGGCCTTCGCCGCCGTGGCCGCGCTGGCCGCGGCGCCGCAGGCGCTGGCAGCCGATGCCGCGTCGAAGGCGACACCTGCCGCTGCCGCGGCGAAAGCGACACCCGCCGCCAATACCGCGAAGGCGCTGCCCGCCGCCGCTGCGGCGAGCGCTGCCGCGCCCGACACGGTGGCCACGCCTGCTGCGGTCGCGCCGGCGGCGGCACCGGCCAGCCTCGACAACCGCATCCAGGACCTGAAGGGCGACGTGATCCGTCTGAACCGCGACCTGCTGGTGCTCGAAGAAGAGCTGCTGTTCCCGGCCAACACGCAGGTGGCACTGTTCGTGTCGATGGACGTCGGCAAGCTGTTCGAGCTCGATTCGGTGCAGATCAAGCTCGACGACAAGGTCGTCACCAACTACCTCTACACGCCGCTGGAGGTGCAGGCGCTGCACCGCGGCGGCGTGCAGCGCGCCTACCTCGGCAACGTCAAGGCCGGCGAGCACGAGCTGGTGGCGTTCTTCACCGGCAAGGGCCCGCACGAGCGCGACTACAAGCGCGGCGCGACGGTGAAGTTCGACAAGGGCACCGACCCGAAGTACATCGAGCTGCGCATCAGGGATTCGCAGGGCAAGCTGCAACCCGAGTTCGAGGTCAAAGTCTGGCAGTGACACGATGCTTCGTCTCGCGTTGATCGATCGGCTCGCACGGCACACGGGCCTGCTGCTGGTGGCGCTCGCCTGCGTGGCGGGCGGCGCCGCGCACGCGGCCGATGCGCCGAAGCCCAAGGTCGTCCAGGATCCGTACTACGGCGATGCGCTGTTCCAGTTCTTCCAGGACAAGTACTTCACCGCGATCACCGGCCTGATGGCGTCGCAGCACTTCAACCGCGTGCCGCTGCACGCCGACGAGGCCGAGCTGCTGCGCGGCGGCATGCTGCTGTCGTACGGCATGCACCGCGAGGCCGGTGAAGTGTTCGCGCGGCTGATCGACCAGACCGCCACGCCCGACGTGCGCGACCGCGCGTGGTTCTACCTGGCCAAGATCCGCTACCAGCGCGGCTTCATCGACCAGGCCGAAGCCGCGATGCAGCGCATCGCGAACCACCTGCCGCCGCCGCTGCAGGAAGACCGCGTGCTGCTGCAGGGCCAGCTGCTGATGGCGCGCGGCGACTACGCCGGCGCCGCCAGCGTTCTCGACGCGCTGGCCAAGGACAGCAAGGTCGGCGTCTACGCGCGCTACAACCTCGGTATCGCGCTGGTGCGATCGGGCGACAGCGCGCGCGGCATGGCGTTGCTCGACGACGTGGGCAAGACGCCGTCGACCCGGGCCACCAGCGAGGAGTTCAAGGCGCTGCGCGACAAGGCCAACGTCGCGCTCGGTTTCGCCGCGCTGCAAGACGAGAAGCCCGAGGCCGCGCGCAGCTACCTCGAGCGCGTGCGGCTGTCGAGCATGCTGGCCAACAAGGCGCTGCTCGGCTTCGGCTGGGCGTCGGCCGGGCTGAAAGAGCCCCGGCAGGCGCTGGTGCCGTGGCGCGAGCTGACCGGCGGCGGGCCCGGGCGCGATCCGAGCGATGCCGCCGTGCTCGAAGCGCGCATCGCGGTGGCCTACGCGTACGCCGAGCTCGGTGCCTACGGCCAGTCGCTCGACCAGTACCGCGACGCGATCGGCGCGTTCGAGCGCGAGAACGTCGCGCTCGACGAATCGATCGCCGCCATCCGCGCCGGCAAGCTGCTCGACGGCCTGCTCGAGAAGAACCCCGGCGACGAGATGGGCTGGTTCTGGAACATCCAGGAGCTGCCCGAGCTGCCGCACGCCGGCCACCTGACGCAGGTGCTCGCGCGGCACGAGTTCCAGGAGGCGTTCAAGAACTGGCGCGACCTGCAGTTCCTGGCGAAGAACCTGCAGGGCTGGTCCGATTCGCTGTCGATCTACAAGGAGATGCTCGCCAACCGCCGCCAGGCCTATGCCGAGCGGCTGCCGAAGGTGCGCCAGCAGGCCGGACAGCTCGACGTCGACGCGATGGCACGCCGCCGCGATGCCGTGGCCGCCGAGATCGACAAGGTCGAGGCCGATGGCGACCATGCCGCACTCGCCGATGCGACGCGCCGTGCGCAGATCGACCGCGTGGCCGACATGCAGGCGACGCTGCTCGGCGCCGGTGCCGACCCCGACGTGGCCGCCGCAGCCGAGCGCGTGCGCCGCGTGGCCGGCGCGCTCACCTGGCAGCTGGCGCAGGAGTTTCCCGACCGGCTGTGGGGCGCGAAGAAGGCGCTGCGCACGATCGACACCGAGCTCGAGCTGGCGCGCGCGCGCGATGCCGCGCTGGTGCAGGCGCAGCGCGACGAACCGGCGCGGCAGGAGCAGTTCGCCCGGCGCATCGCCGAGCTCGAAGCGAGCGTGCGCGGGCTGATCCCGAGAGTGGCGGCGCTCAGCGTCGAACAACAGGGCCAGGTGCAGGAACTCGCGGTGGCTGAACTCACGCGGCAGAAGGAGCGCCTGGTCGCCTATACGATGCAGGCCCGCTTCGCCGTCGCTCAACTGGTCGATCGCGCGGCGCTGGCCGCGAACCCCGATGAAGTCGGCAAGCCTTGACCTGACGACGCTGGCCCTCGCGCTGGCGCTGCTGCTGGCCGGCTGCGCCAGCCAGCGCGCCGCGCCCGACGACGCGCCGACGCTGAAGACACTGGCCGGCCGCAGCGTCGACGTGCCGGCCGACAGCGGCGTCAAGGCCGGCGTGGCCGACGCCATCGACGCCTACCGCAAGTTCCTCGACACCGGGCCGAAGGCGCAGCACCGCGCCGAGGCGATGCGCCGCCTCGGTGATCTGGAGATGGACGCGGCCGATCAGCGCCTGGCCAGCGGCAGCGCCGCGGCGCCCGACTTCAAGGCTGCGATCGCGCGCTATCAGGCCTACCTGAAGGAGCATCCGAAGGCTCCGGGCAACGACCGCGTGCTGTACCAGCTGGCGCGCGCCTACGAGCAAGGCGGCGACCTGGAGCAGGCCAACCGCATGCTCGATCGGCTGGTGGCCGAGTACCCCGCCACGTCGCACCTCGAGGAGGCGCAGTTCCGCCGCGGCGAGATCCTGTTCACGATGCGCGACTACGCCAAGGCCGAGGGCGCGTTCGCGGCGGTGATGCGTAACGACCAGGGCACGTTCTACGAGCGCTCGCTGTACATGCACGGCTGGTCGCTGTTCAAGCAGGGCCGGCTCGAGGACGGGTTGAAGTCGTTCTTCGCCGTGCTCGACCGCAAGCCCGCGCTGCGCGAACCCGAGGCCGACCTGGCCGCGCTGAAGGACCTGACGCGCGCCGAGCGCGAGCTGGTCGAAGACACCTTCCGCGTCGTCAGCATCAGCCTGCAGAACCTGCAGGGCGCGGCGTCGATTCCCGCCTACGTCACCAGCGACGCGCGGCGCGGCTACGAGTTCCGCGTCTACCAGCAACTGGGCGATCTGTACATCAAGCAAGATCGCACCAAGGACGCGGCCGACACCTTCGGCGCCTTCGTCAAGCAGCAGCCGCTGCACGTGCAGGCGCCGCAGCTGCAGGCGCGCGTGATCGACATCTACCAGCAGGCCGGCTTCGCGACGCTGGCGCTCGACGCCAAGAAGGACTACGTCTCGCGCTACGGCATCGACAGCGAGTTCCGCAAGGCCAACCCCGAAGGCTGGGAGCGCGCACGCCCGCTGGTCAAGTCCCACCTCACCGAGCTGGCGCGCCACTACCACGCACAGGCGCAGAAGACCAAGGCCAGCGCCGACTACCAGGAGGCGGTGCGCTGGTACCGCGCGTACATCGGTTCGTTCCCCGATGACCCCGACACCGCGCAGAACCACTTCCTGCTCGCCGAGTTGCTGTTCGAGGACAAGCGGCTGCTCGAAGCCGCCACCGAATACGAGAAGGTCGCCTATGGCTACCCGGCGCACGCCAAGAGCGCCGACGCCGGCTACTCCGCGCTGCTGGCCTATGTCGGCCTCGAGAAGGCTGCCAGCGCCGCCGAGCTGCCGGCCCTGCAGCGCAGCAGCGTCGACAGCGCGCTGCGCTTCGCCAAGGCCTTTCCGGCCGATCCCCGCAGCGGCCCGGTGCTGACCAACACCGCCGAGAAGCTGTTCGCGTTGCGCGACGCGCGCGCAACGGATGTGGCGCAGATGGTGCTCAAGCTCGACCCGCCGGCCGCGCCCGAGCAGCGTCGCGTGGCGTGGACCGTGCTGTCGCACAGCGCGTTCGACAAGGGAGCCTTCGCCGATGCCGAGAAGGGCTACCGCGAGGTGCTGGCGCTGACGCCGGAGAACGACGCCAAGCAAGGCGAGATGATCGAGCGCCTGGCTGCGTCGGTCTACAAGCAGGGCGAGCAGGCGCGCGCTGCCGGCAAGCTGCGCGACGCCGTGGGCCACTTCGAGCGCGTGGCCAGCGTGGCGCCCACCTCGAGCATCCGTGCCAACGCGCAGTTCGATGCCGCAGCGTCGCTGATCGCACTGAAGGACTGGGACGGCGCGATCGCATCGTTGGAGCAGTTCCGCCGCCGCAACCCCAACCACCCACTGGTGGGCGAGGCCGGTGCCAAGCTCGCGGTGGCGTACATGGAGAAGGGCCAGTCGGCGCAGGCGGCCGGCGAATTCGAACGGATCGCGGCCACATCGAAGGACGCCAAGCTCGCGCAATCGTCGCTGTGGCAGGCCGCCGAGCTGTACGAGAAAGGCGGCTCGCGTACGGCCGCTGCACGAGCCTACGAACGCTACCTGAAGCAGTACCCCGAGTCGTTCGAAACCGGCATCGAGGTGCGCTATCGCCTCGCGCGCATGGCCAGTGCCGACGGCCACCACGCGCGCGAACTGGCGCTGATGAAGGAGATCCACCAGGCCGATCTCGCCGGCGGCGCGCGGCGCACCGACCGCACGCGCTATCTCGGTGCCACCGCGTCGCTCGCACTGGCCGAGCCGGCGGCCGAGGCGTATCGAAAGGTAGCGCTCGTCGAGCCGCTGGCGAAGAACCTGAAGCTGAAGAAAGCCAGGATGGAAGCGGTGTTGAAGGCCTATGCGGCGGCCGCCGACTATGGCGTTGCCGATGTCACGACCGCAGCGACTTATCACACTGCCGCCCTGTATCAGGACTTCGGCAAGGCTATGCTCAATTCGCAGCGGCCGCGCAAGCTGAACAAGGCCGAGCTCGAACAGTACAACGTGATGCTCGAGGAGCAGGCGTTCCCGTTCGAAGAGAAGGCCACCGAGTTGCACGAGGTGAACGTCAAGCGCGCCGCTGCGGGCATCTACGACAAGTGGGTGCAGCAGAGTTTCAAGTCGCTGGCCGCGTTGCGGCCGGTGCGCTACGGCAAGCTGGAACGCAGTGAAAGCGTGATCGATGCGATTCGTTGAACCCCTTTGGCGTCGCGGCGCGCTGGCATGGCCCGCGCGTGTGACGGCACCGGCGCTGACGCGGCCCGCGCCGGCGTTGCCCGCGAAGACGTTGCCCGCGCTAGCGTTTCGCGCGCCGGTGTTGGCCGCGAAGGCGATGATTGCGCTGGCGATCGCCGCGCTGGCGGGCTGCGCATCGCTGCCTGATCCGCTGGCGCTGCTGCGCGGCGGCGCCGACGGCAACGCCGCCGGGGCCGCGACGGCAGGCGGCCAGCCGGACAGCGCCAAGCCAGACAACGCCAGACCCGAGAGCGCCAAACCCGACAACGCGAAGCCCGTCGCCGCGGCCACGTCTGCCGCCCCCGCAGCCGCAGCCGCCAGCGCGGTGGCCGCATCGCCCGAGCCGCAGGCCCCGCCGGTCGATGCGCGCGCGCAGCAGGCGTTCGACGCCGCGCGCCGCGCGATGCGCGCCGGCCGCAGCGACGATGCCGAGCGGCAGCTGAAGGCGCTGGCGCAGGCGTATCCCGATCTCGGCGGCGCGCACGCCAACCTCGGTCTGCTGTACCGGCAGGCCGGCAAGCTCGCCGAGTCGGCCGCCGAGCTGGAAAAGGCCGTGCAGGCGAGCCCGAAGCAGCCGGTGTTCCACAACCAGCTCGGCATCACCTACCGCCAGCAGGGCCAGTTCGCGAAGGCGCGCGACGCCTACGAGCGCGCGATCGCGCTCGACGCCGGCTATGCGGCTCCGGTGCTGAACCTCGGCATCCTGAACGACCTGTACCTGCAGGACCGCAAGCGCGCGCTCGCGCTGTACGACCAGTACCTGGTGATCGCCGGCGGCGACGCCGTGGTGACCAAGTGGGTGGCCGACCTGAAGAACCGCAAGGACCACCACGTGGCCCTGCAGCTGAAGGAGAAGCCATGAGCGTTGCAGCGATCAGCCTTGCCGGCCGCGTGGCGCTCGCAGCGACGGCGGCCACGCTGGGCGCGCTGCCTCCGGCGTTCGCGCAGGACCGCGCCGACATCGACCGCACGCAGATCATCGGCAACCGCGAGCTGCCGAAGGTGCTGTACATCGTGCCGTGGAAGAAGCCGGCGCCGGGCGATCTGTCGGGCCGCCCGCCGGGTGGCGTGCTCGACGAGGCGCTGTCGCCGGTCGACCGCGATGTCTTCCGCCGCGAGGTGCGCTACCACGCGATGGTGCAGCCGCATGCGGCGGCACCGGCCAAGTGAACCCGCAACGAGTTTCGATTTCCGGCAACCGCTTGCCGAGCAAGCCGGCCCTTTCGACAGGAGAGTGAGTGATGAGTGCGTTCGACACCGCGGTGAAATTCTTCCAGGACAGCGGCCTGTTCATCTACCCCAGCATCCTGATCATGGCGCTGGGCCTGACGATCGCGATCGAGCGCTTCGTCTTCCTCAACCGCGCCCGCTCCGAGAACCGGCGGCTGTGGGAGCAGATGCTGCCGATGCTGCAATCGGGCAAGTTCAAGGAGGTGCAACACGTGTCGGGCAAGTCCGACGCGGCGATCGGCAAGATCGTCGCCAACGGCCTGCACCGCATGCAGAGCCCGGCGCGGCGCGAGGACATCGACGCCGCGATGGAAGAGGGCATGATGGAGATCGTGCCGCGGCTGGAGAAGCGCACGCACTACATCGCCACCTTCGCCAACGTGATCACGCTGGTCGGCCTGCTGGGCACGATCATCGGCCTGATCAAGGGCTTCACCGCGGTGGCGCAGGTCAACCCGGCCGAGAAGGCCGAGATGCTGTCGGCGTCGATCTCGATCGCGATGAACAACACCGCATTCGCGCTGATGGTGGCGATCCCGTTCCTGCTGATCCACGCGTTCCTGCAGGCGCGCACGGCCGAGATCGTCGACGGTCTCGAGGCCGCCAAGATCAGCTTCCTGAACCTGGTGCAGCGCTTGAAGGCCGAAGCGGTGCCGGCCGCGCGCTGAGCGACGCAAGCCAACTTCGGCTCATCGCGAGACCGCCATGCGAGTCAGACGCCTGCGCAAGGAAGTGGCCGCGCTCGAGGTCACCGCGTTCATCAACCTGATCGTCGTGCTGGTGCCGTTCCTGCTGTCGACCGCGGTGTTCACGCGGCTGGCGGTGATGGACATGACGCTGCCGGCGCAATCGAACCACAAGCTCGAACAGTTGAAGGGCAACGACCTGAAGCTCGAGATCGTGATTCGGCCCGAGGCGCTGGAGGTCGGCGACCGCATCGGCGGCCTGATCGAGCGCATCGAGAAGAAGGACGGTCACCACGACGTGAAGGCGCTGAACACGCTGATGCAGGCGGTGAAGCAGAAGTTCCCCGACACCAAGACCGCCACCGTGCTGTCGGAGCCCGACACGCCGTACGAGGCGCTGGTGCAGGTGATGGACGCCGTGCGCAGCGGCCGCACGAACAACGGCGGCCCGAAGCTGGTGCGCGTGGAGCTGTTCCCCGACGTCTCGGTGGGTGATGCGCCGGTGCGCACGAAGGGTGCGTCATGAGCGCCGCACGGCCGTTCCGAAGGCGCTCGCTCCCCTGGAGCCACGAAGGGGCTTCTTCGGAGCCGTGGGGGAAGGCGCGCAGCGCCAAGGGGGCCATGAGCGCCGCACGGCCGTTCCGAAGGCGCTCGCTCCCCCTCGGGGCGACGGCGCGCAGCGCCAAGGGGGCCACATGAACCTCACGCCGTTGCAGAAGCGCGCCGCCCGCAAGGAGCGCAACAAGCAGCAGCTCGACCTGAACCTGGTCTCGCTGATCGACATCTTCACGATCCTGATCTTCTTCCTGTTGTCGGCCGCCACCGAGGTCGAGACGCTGCCGAGCTACCGCGCCGTGAAGCTGCCGGAGTCCATCGCCGAAACCGTGCCACGTCAGACCATCGTGGTGGTGGTCAGCGGCAGCGAGATCGTCGTCGATGGCCGCAAGGTGGCCGACGTGGCCGACGTGATGAAGACCGGCGATGACGTGATCCCGACGCTGAAGGCCGAGCTCGAGCTGCTGTCCAAGCGCCAGGTCATCCGCGAGAAGAACGAGGCGCTGAAGGCCGCGATCACGATCATGGGCGACAAGGACATCCCCTATCGCCTGCTGCGCAAGGTGATGGTCACCAGCGCACGCGCCAACTTCACCGAGGTGTCGTTCGCGGTGCGGCAGCGCTTCGAAGTCTGACCGGAGAGCTGCGATGAGCGCCGCCGCCTCTACCTACGCGATCTCGTTCCGCCAGTCGTTCCTGCCGTGGGCCGACTCGCCGGCCGACCTCGCCCGCTACCGCCGCATCCGCAACCGCGTGCTGATCGTCAGTGCGCTGCTGTGCCTGCTGTTCCTGCTGATGCCCAAGCCCGAGCACGACCGCACCCAGGTCGCCGAGCTGCCGCCGCAGTTGGCGCAGATCGTGCTCGAGCGCGATACGCCGAGGCCGCCACCGCCCCCGGCCAAGGTCGACAAGCCGGCCGAACCGGTGGCCAACGCGCACCCGAAGAAGCCCGACGATCCGAAGCCCGAGACCGTGAAGCAGCCGGTGCCCGAGGCGCGCAACCCCAAGCCGAACAAGGCGCCGGGTGAAGAAGGCGTTCGTCGCAAGGCCGCCGGCGTCGGCCTGCTGGCGATGAAGGACCAGATCGCCGAGATCCGCGGCGCGCCGGTGGCGGTGCAGCTGAACCAGGAGATCAAGCAGGGCAAGGGCGTGGGCAGCGGCGTCGGCGCCGGCGTCGGCGCCGGCAACGAGCTGGGCATCCCGGTGCGCGCGCTGATCACCAGCAACGCCACCAACGGCTCCGGCGGCATCAACACCGCGGCGTACAGCCGCAACACCGGCGGCGGCGGCCTCGCCGGCCGCGCCACCACGCTGGTCGAAGGCGTCGCCGGCGGCGGCGGTGGCGGCGGCGCGGGCGGCGGCGGCGTCAAGGGCGACGGCACCGGTGCCGGCCGTGGCGGCGGCACGCTGCACAAGGGCGGCAGCGGCAAGGCCAGCCGCTCGATCGAGGAGATCAAGCTCGTCTTCGAGCGCAACAAGGGCGCGATCTACGCCATCTACAACCGCGCGCTGCGCGAAGACCCGTCGCTGCAGGGCAAGGTGGTGGTCGAGCTGAAGATCGCACCGTCGGGCGAGGTCGTCGACGTGCGCGTGCTGTCCAGCGAGCTGAAGGCCTCCGAGCTCGAGCGCAAGCTGCTCGCGCGCATCCGCCAGTTCGACTTCGGCCGCAAGGATGTCGACGTAATGGTCGTGTCGTGGCCGGTCGACTTCCTGCCGTCGTAGCCGGCGCGGCTCACTCGAGCCGGCGCTTCAGCGCCGGCTCGTTCATCATCGCGATCAGTTCGTCGAGCGTGCGGTAGAAGCGCGCGGTGAGGTCGGCGCCGATGTGCTCCTCGATGCGCCGGTAGGCCGCCTCGATCTGCGGCACCATGCGCTCGGCCAGCTTGCGGCTCGACGGCGTGAGCGACACCAGCACCCGGCGCTGATCGTGGCCGATGCGCTCGCGCGCAACGAGCTTCAGATCGTCCATGCGCGCCAGGATGCCGGCCAGGCTCGGGCTCGAGATGCAGCACAGCTCGACGATCTGCCGTGGTTCGAGCGGCCCCGACTCGAGCAACTGGCGCACGATGCGCCACTGCTGCTCGGTGATGCCGTTGGCCTTCAGCACCGGCCGGAAATGCGCCAGCACGCTCTCGCGCGCACGCAACAGCAGCATCGGCAGGTTGCGGTGCGCGAAGCGCGGTGCGTTGGCGGCGGGCATTGCCCCGGTGGCTTGACGGGTCATGGCGCGGTCACTATATTGCTAATATCTTAGTAAATCAAACCCTCGCGGGGCCTTCCCCGCGACGGCCCCACTAGGTCAAACCCCATGGTCATGACCGCCGCCGGTGCCTTCGGCTTCGCCCCTTACCGTTTGAGCGGCACCGTCTACGGCGTGCTGCTCAACCACGCACCTGCGCTCGCCGCGCTCGGCGATGCGGTGCATGCCGCGCCGTACAAGGCGCCGCCGAAGGCGCCGGTGCTGTACATCAAGCCGCGCAACACGCTGGCCGCCGCGGGCTCGCGCTGCGCGCTGCCGGCCGACGCGCCGGCCCTGCAGGTCGGCGCCAACCTCGGCATCGTGATCGGCCGCACCGCGTGCCGCGTGGCCGAGGCCGACGCGCTGTCGGTGGTGGCCGGCTACGCGATCGTCGACGACCTGAGCGTGCCGCACGGCAGCTTCTACCGCCCGTCGGTGCGCTTCAAGGCGCTCGACGGCAGCTGCGTCATCGGGCCGGTGCGGCCGCGCGCCAGCGTGCCCGACCCCGACGCGCTCGCGGTGCGCGTGTTCGTCGACGGCGAGCTGGTGCAGCGCACCGACACCGGCGCGCGCGTGCGCCCGCTGGCGAAGCTGCTGGCCGACCTGACCGATTTCATGACGCTGGCGCCAGGCGACATCGTGCTCACCGGCACCGCCGCCGACGCCCCCAGCGCACGCGCCGGGCAGCGCATTGCGATCGAGATCGATGGGCTCGGCCGACTCGAGCACGCGCTGGCCGCGGCCGACGAGCCGGCGCACTCGCACGCGACGGAGCCGCACGCATGAAGGCGAACGGCCGCCTCGAGCACAGCGGCCACCCGCGCGCCGCAGCGGGCCGAAATCTGCGCGCCGCCGCGGGCTGCCAACGTACTGCATCGGGCTGCGATTCGCCCGCGGCGCGAGGGGTGCCGCGATGAAGCGCGCCCGTGTCGCCTACGCCGGCGCGATCCACGATGCAACGCCGCACGCGCAGGGCCTGCGCCTGGCCGATGGCCGCGTCGTCGCCGAGGATGCCGTGGTCTGGCTGCCGCCGTTCGAGCTCGGCACGATCATCGCGCTCGGCCTGAACTACGCCGACCACGCCAAGGAGCTGTCGTTCGGCCAGCAGCAGGAGCCGCTGGTGTTCCTGAAGGGCCCGGGCGCGGTCATCGGCCACCGCGGCCAGACGCGCCGCCCGCGCGACGTGAGCTTCATGCACTACGAGTGCGAGCTGGCGGTGGTGATCGGCGCTCCGGGCCGGCACATCCGCAAGGCCGATGCCTTTGCGCACGTGGCCGGCTACACGGTGGCCAACGACTACGCGATCCGCGACTACCTCGAGAACTGGTACCGCCCGAACGCACGCGTCAAGAACCGCGACGGCGGCACCGTGCTCGGCCCCTGGTTCGTCGACGCGGCCGACATCGGCGAGCGCGTCGAGCTAGACCTGCGCACGTTCGTCAGCGGCCGGCAGACGCAAAGTGGCAACACGCGCGACCTGATCAACGACATCCCGTCGCTGATCGAGTACCTCAGCGCCTTCATGACGCTGAACCCCGGTGACGTGATCCTCACCGGCACGCCCGAGGGCGTGGTCAACGTCGACGTCGGCGACGAGGTGGTCACCGAGATCGACGGCATCGGCCGCCTGGTCAACTTCATCGTCGACGACGCCACGTACGGCCGTTGACCCCGAGAGAGCTTCCCCATGCGCATCCAGCACCTGATCGACGGCCGCGCGATCGACAGCAAGGCCACGTTCGAAACCATCAACCCGGCCACGCAGCAGGTGCTGGCCGAGGTGGCCGATGGCGGCGCCGCCGAGGTCGCCGCGGCGGTCGCCGCGGCGAAGGCGGCGTTCCCGGCCTGGGCCGCGCGAGCGGCCACCGAGCGCGCCGCGCTGATGCACAAGGTGGGCGAGCTGATCAAGAAGAACGTGGCCGAGCTCGCGCACATCGAGACGCAGGACACCGGCCAGGTCATTGCGCAGACGGGCAAGCAGCTGGTGCCGCGCGCGGCCGACAACTTCCACTACTTCGCCGAGATGTGCACGCGCGTCGACGGCCACACCTACCCGACGCCGACGCACCTGAACTACACGCTGTTCCACCCGGTGGGCGTGTGCGCGCTGATCAGCCCGTGGAACGTGCCGTTCATGACGGCCACGTGGAAGACCGCGCCGTGCCTCGCGTTCGGCAACACCGCGGTGCTGAAGATGAGCGAGCTGTCGCCGCTGACCGCGGCACGGCTCGGTGAGCTGGTGCTCGAAGCCGGCGTGCCCAAGGGCGTGCTCAACGTCGTGCACGGCATGGGCAAGGGCGCCGGCGAGCCGTTGTGCGCGCACCCCGACGTGCGCGCGATCAGCTTCACCGGTTCCACCGTCACCGGCAACCGCATCGTGCAGAGCGCGGGGCTGAAGAAGTTCAGCATGGAGTTGGGCGGCAAGAGCCCGTTCGTGATCTTCGACGACGCCGACCTGCCGCGCGCACTCGACGCCGCGGTGTTCATGATCTTCTCGAACAACGGCGAGCGCTGCACCGCCGGCAGCCGCATCCTGGTGCAAAAGAGCATCTACGCCGACTTCGCCGCCAGGTTCGTCGAGCGCGCGCGCCGCATCACGGTGGGCGACCCGCTCGACGAGAAGACCATCATCGGCCCGATGATCAGCCCGCAGCACCTGGCCAAGGTGCGGCACTACATCGAGCTGGGCCCGAGCGAGGGCGCCACGCTGCTGTGCGGCGGCCTCGACGCACCGGCGCTGCCCGCGGCGCTGGCCAAGGGCAACTTCGTGCAGCCCACGGTGTTCGCCGACGTCGACAACCGCATGAAGATCGCCCAGGACGAGATCTTCGGCCCGGTGGCGTGCCTGATCCCGTTCACCGACGAGGCCGATGCGATCCGCATCGCCAACGACATCCCCTACGGCCTATCGAGCTACGTGTGGAGCGAGAACCTCGGTCGTGCGCACCGCGTGGCCGCGGCGATCGAGGCCGGCATGTGCTTCGTCAACAGCCAGAACGTGCGCGACCTGCGCCAGCCGTTCGGCGGCACCAAGGCCAGCGGCACCGGCCGCGAGGGCGGCACCTGGAGCTACGAGGTCTTCCTCGAACCGAAGAACGTCGCGGTGTCGCTCGGTTCGCACCACATTCCGCACTGGGGGGCCTGAGCGTGCGGTGCTTCACCATCTGCATCACCTCGGCGCTCGGCCCGTCCATGCAGGCGCTGCGCCGCGCGCACACCACCTCGAGTTGAACCCGAATCGCAGGAGACCGTCATGGGCAAGGTTGCACTCACCGCCAAGATCACCCACGTGCCGTCGATGTACCTGAGCGAGATGCCCGGCGAACGCCACGGCACACGCAAGGACGCGATCGACGGCCACATCGAGATCGGCCGCCGCTGCCGCGCGCTCGGTGTCGACACGATCGTCGTGTTCGACACCCACTGGCTGGTCAACGCCAACTACCACATCAACTGCGCGCCGCACTTCAAGGGCCTCTACACCAGCAACGAGCTGCCGCACTTCATCAGCAACATGGCCTACGAGTTCCCGGGCAACCCGGCGCTCGGCAAGCTGCTGGCCAAAGCGTGCAGCGAGCACGGCGTGGAGACGCTGGCGCACGACGCGACGACGCTGGCCCCCGAGTACGGCACGCTGGTGCCGATGCGCTACATGAACACCGACCAGCACTTCAAGGTGGTGTCGGTGTCGGCGCTGTGCACGGTGCATTACCTCAACGACAGCGCGCGCCTGGGCTGGGCGATGCGCAAGGCGATCGAGCAGCACTACGACGGCACCGTGGCATTCCTCGCCAGCGGCAGCCTGAGCCACCGCTTCGCGCAGAACGGCCTGGCACCGGAGTTCGCGCACAAGATCTGGAGCCCGTTCCTCGAAATGCTCGACCACCGGGTGATCGAGATGTGGCAGCAGGGGCGCTGGAAGGAGTTCTGCGCGATGCTGCCCGAGTACGCCGCCAAGGGCCACGGCGAAGGCTTCATGCACGACACCGCGATGATGCTGGGCGTGCTCGGCTGGTCCGACTACGACGGCAAGGCCGAGGTGATCACGCCGTACTTCGGCGCCTCGGGCACCGCGCAGATCAACGTCGTGCTGCCGGTCACGCCGCAAAGCGGCGCGGCGATTCCGCCGGCGCAGGCGTCGGCTGCCGAGGGCTACCGCGAGTTCTCGCGCTTGTAACGGGCACAGGCCGCGGCTGTTGCATCTGGTGTCTCGCCCGTGCGTGGCGCGGGGACTTGACGAGCGCGCGAACGAGGGCGCCGAGGGTGCAGGGCCCACAATGCATGCCCGCCGCGCATGCCTACAGTGCCCGTCCACAGCTAGGGATGGGCGCGCGCCGATGCGATCGCTAGTGTCCGGCCGATGCCGGACATGCAGGGGTCGCAGATGGAGACTCGCCGCGAATTCATCGATTCGGTCGGCCGCGTCGGCCTCGGCGGCGCGGTGGCGCCGCTGGCCGCCGCCTGCGGCACGTTGCGCACCGAGGCCTGGCCCGCTGCGCGCGAACACTATGACCTGCTGGTGATCGGCAGCGGCTTCGGCGGCACGATGACCGCGCTGTCGGTGGCGTACACGATGGAGCCGCGCGTGGCCGCGCGCGGCGGGCCGCCGCTGCGCATCCTGATGCTCGAGCGCGGCACGTGGTGGACGACGCCGATGGAGACCATCCAGGACAAGCAGGTCAAGGCGCGCGACTTCCTGATCGCCCGCGGCCAGCCCACGCAGGAGTGGAGCTCGCTCAGCGACTACCGCGGCATGCTCGACCTCGTGCGCCGCTGCCGCTACACGGCCGATCGCCCGCAGGGGCTGTACGACTTCGCCACCATCGGCAAGCACGGCCTGTTCAGCGCGAGCAACGATGGTGTCTCGGTGCTGCGCGCCAGCGGCGTCGGCGGCGGCTCGCTGATTTACTCGAAGATCCTGATCCGCCCGCCCGAAACGCTGTTCGACGACCCGCGCTGGCCCGGCGCCTGGCGCGGCAGCAGCGGGGCGGCGCTGCGCAGCCGGCTGTATCGCCGCGCGCTGACCGCGGTGTCGCACGGCGTCGAGGCATTGTTCCCCGGCAAGGCGATGGTCAAGACCGGGCTCACCGGGCCGAGCAACATCCTCACGCGCAGCCCCGGCCTGCCGCCGGCGGCCACCGCCACCGTGCTCGGCGCGGTGCCGCGCGCCGACGGCGCACGCACGTTCTGGCAGATCAGGCTGCAAGACGAGCGCGGGCTCAAGGGCCGCGAGGGCGAGTTGATCGATCGCGCGCGCGTGTTCCAGAGCGCGATCGGCAAGCTGACGCCGTACTACGGCACCGTGGACCTGTCGATCAACGACCTGGACTTCACCGGCGCGCGCAACCCCGGCCTGAAGCAGCCGGGCAGCAACGTCTGCGAGCGTCACGGCCGCTGCAACATCGGCTGCCTGCCCGGTGCTGGCCAGACGCTGAACAAGCAGCTGATGCGCGCGATCTACGGCACGCCCGATTTCGCCGGCCTCGATCCGGCGCTGCCGCCCGACGGGCCGTGCAACCTGAAGCACGTGGCGCTGCAGCTGAAGCCGCTGGCCGAGGTGGACCACGTCTCGGCGGCCGACGGCGGCGGCTATACGGTGCACTACCGCCAGCGCCGCAGCGACGACCCGGCCTACCAGCCCGAGCCGGTGGTGGTCTCGGCCGATCGCGTGATCTTCGCCGCCGGCAGCCTCGGCACGTCGGAGCTGCTGCTGCGCTCGCGCCAGCGCCACCGCGACAGCCAGGGCACGCAGGGCCTCGGCGGGCTGAGCGAGCGGCTCGGCCACGGCTTTTCGGTCAACGGCGACCACATCGCGTTCCTGGCCGACACCAAGGAGCGCGTCAACCTCACGTTCGGCCCGGTCACCACGTCGTTCGGCCAGTTCGCGCCCGATGCGCCGCAGGCCCGGGGCTTTCACAACGTCGAAGACCAGGGCGTGCCGCGTTCGCTGGCCGCGCTCACCGGCTACGGCGTGGAGGTGATGCAGCGGCTGGCCGAAGACGACGGCGTCGACCGCTTCTTCGGCGCGATCGGCGGCACGCTCACCGCGCTGAACCAGATCTTCGCGTCGCAGCCGGTGCGCACCTACCCGGCGCGCAGCGCGGCCGATCTCAGCGCCGACCGGCCCGAGTCGGAAGACGAGCTCACCGCGCGCATGATGTGCGTGGTGGCACAGGGCAAGGACGACGCCAACGGCCAGTTCCGCCTCGAGAACGACCGCCTGCGCATGGCGCGCACCGACGGCAAGCGCTTTCACGACGACGACATCTACAAGGCGATCGACGCCACGCTCGACAAGCTGGCCGAACAACTGCGCCCGGCAGGCAGCGACGCGACGTTCATCGCGCCGATGTCGAAGCTGCCAGGCATGAGGCGGCTCGTGCTCACCTCGCACCCGCTCGGCGGCTGCCCGATGGGCGAGAGCGTGGCCGAAGGCGTGGTCGACGAATGGGGCCGCGTGTTCCGCCAGGACGCTGCGGGCCAGTCGCTGCACCGCGGTCTGTACATCGCCGACGGCTCGATGGTGCCCACCGCGCTCGGCGTGAACCCGGCACTGACGATCGCGGCGCTGTCGCTGCGCGTGGCCGAGAAGCTGCTGGCCGAGTGGGACGATGTGCCTGCGCGCCAGCCGCGCGCTGCCACGCCACTCCAGTGTCGGAGTTGAACCACCTCCGAGGCGCCTTCGGCGCCTCCCCCTCGAAGGGGGCCGAGGTTCGCGGCTCCAAGCCGACCTGTGTCGGGTTGGACGGACCGAGGAGTGGCCGCGTCTCGCGGCCATGCGGCCTGCAAGACCCGCCAGCGGCCCGGCGGAGCCGGATCCGCGGCGGCCCTCGGCCGCACCGGTTCGTGCGTCGCGGGTCGCGCGACGCATGGCGGAGCAACTGAGCCGGCGCTGCGCCGCCGGAGGGAGTCCCCTATGCGCATCGCGTTCGCCTCGTGCATGTTCACCCGCGTGTGCCCCGCCCAGCCGGTGTGGGGGCAGATCGCGCAGCAGGCACCCGACCATCTGGTGCTGCTCGGCGACGCCACCTACCTCGACGTGGCCGGCCCGCCGCTGCCGCAGGCGATGAGCGACGACGAGTTCGCGCAGCACCTGTTCGCGCTCTATGCCGAACTGCTGGCGCAGCCCGATTTCGCGGCGCTGATCGCGGCGCTGCCGGCCGGCTCGGTGCACACGATCTGGGACGACCACGACTTTCTCTGGAACGATGCGCGCGGCGCCGAGGAGCGCGCACTGCACGGCGAGAAGATCCGCCTCAGCACCGCGTTTCACGAGCAGTTTCGGGCCACGCTCGCGGCCGGCCTCGCGCCGGGCAGCTTCCCGGCGGCGTACGACGACGCGCGCTTCTGGGATCCGCTTCAACCGCCGCTGACCACGCCGAGCCGGCAGCTCGATGCCGACCTCTGGCTGCACCTGTCGGACGGCCGCAGCCACCGCACGCGCACCTGGCTGCTCGCCGAGAACAAGCGCACGATGTTCGGCAAGGCGCAGCGCGACGCGTTCGCGCAGGCCATCGGCGCGCAGCCGCAGGCGGTGCACCTGTGGGCCAGCGGCACCACGCTGGCCGGCTACCAGCACTACGCGCGCGACCAGGCGTGGCTGCACGGCCTGGCCGCCAACCAGCGCCTGCTGGTGCTGAGCGGCGACATCCACCGCAACCGGCTCGATGCGTTCTACACCGGCGGCTGGCCGCTGCACGAGGCCACGTCGTCGGGCGCGGCGGTGCGCGACGCCGTCGCGGTCGGCGCGCTGCGGCAGAACTACGGCCTGCTCGACGTCGACGCGCAGCAGGTGGCGATCCGCCTGTTCAGGAACGGCGCGCTCGAGCAGCAGCGCGTGCTGAGCCGTCCGAACTGGCTGCCGATCTGACGAAAATCAAGACCGCGCGACACCCGGTGCAGCCCGTGCGGTGCTGTCGGATCCTGGTGCGGTGTGCGACGATAGGCTCATCCACCCACGTCGTTGCAGGAGAGCTCGTTGAGAACCCAGGTTGCGATCGTCGGGGCCGGCCCCTCCGGGCTGCTGCTGGGCCAGTTGCTGCACTTGGCCGGCATCGAAGCCGTCGTGCTCGAGCGCCACACCGGCGAGTACGTGCTCGGCCGCATCCGCGCCGGCGTGCTCGAGCAGGTCTGTGTCGACCTGCTCGACGCCGCCGGCGTCGGCGCGCGCATGCACCGCGAAGGCCTGGTGCACGGCGGCATCGAGATGCTGGTGGCCGGCCGCCGGCATCGCATCGACATGCACCGCCTCACCGGCGGCAAGAACGTGACGGTGTACGGCCAGACCGAGCTCACGCGCGACCTGATGGAAGCGCGCTCAGCCACCGGCCTGACCACGCTCTACGAGGCGGCCGACGTCAGCGTGCACGACTTCGACGGCGCCACGCCGCAGGTGCGCTACCGCCACGGCGGCCGCGAGCACCGGCTCGACTGCGACTTCATCGCCGGCTGCGACGGCTTTCACGGCGTGTGCCGCGCCAGCGTGCCGCGTGGCGCGATCGCCGAGTACGAGAAGGTCTATCCGTTCGGCTGGCTCGGCCTGCTGGCCGACACGCCGCCGGTGAGCGACGAGCTCATCTACGTCAACAGCCCGCGCGGCTTCGCGCTGTGCTCGATGCGCAGCCGCACGCGCAGCCGCTACTACCTGCAGGTGCCGCTCACCGACAAGGTCGAGGCCTGGTCCGACGATGCCTTCTGGCACGAGCTGCGCGCGCGCCTGGACGATGCCGGCCGCGCGCGGCTGGCCACCGGCGCGTCGCTCGAGAAGAGCATCGCGCCGCTGCGCAGCTTCGTCGCCGAGCCGTTGCGCTTCGGCCGGCTGTTCCTCGCCGGCGATGCCGGCCACATCGTGCCGCCCACCGGCGCGAAGGGGCTCAACCTCGCGGCCACCGACGTCAAGTACCTCGCCAATGCGCTGATCGAGTTCTACCGCGAGCGCAGCGAGGCCGGCATCGACCACTACTCGGCGCGCTGCCTGCGCCGCATCTGGCGCGCCGAGCGCTTCTCGTGGTGGTTCACCTCGCTGATGCACCGCTTCCCCGAGAACGGGCCGATCGGCGAGAAGTTCCAGCACGCCGAGCTCGACTATCTGCTGCACTCCGAGGCGGGCCAGCGCACGATCGCCGAGAACTACGTCGGCCTGCCGCTCGATTTCGGCGAGGCGGCGAGCGCACACGGCAGCGCAGGTTGACATGCCCACCAACCACGACGCCGCGACGATCACCGCGCACTACAGCCGCGGCGGCGGGTTGCTCGAGCGGCTGGCGCAGGCGCTGCAGGACGACGGCGTCGATCCGCAGTGCCCCACGCTCGAACAGCTCGCGCCGTACGACCAGTTCCACGGCCGCGGCGTCGAAGCCACCGAAGAGGCAGCCGCGCTGATGCCGGCGCGCCCCGGCGAGCGGCTGCTCGACATCGGCAGCGGCATCGGCGGGCCGGCACGCTGGCTGGCGCGGCGGTTTCGCTGCCATGTGACCGGCATCGACCTGACCGACGAATTCTGCGCGGTCGCGCGCGAGTTGACGCAGCGCACCGGCATGGTGTCGTCGGTCGAGTTCGTCGTCGGCGATGCGCTCGCGCTGCCGTGGCCCGACGCCGGCTTCGACGGCGCATACACGATGAACGTGTCGATGAACATCGCCGACAAGGCGCGGCTGCATCGCGAGGCGCATCGCGTGCTGCGGCCCGGCGGCTGGCTGCTGCTGTCGGAGATCGCGCGCGGCGCGGGGCCCGAGCCCGACTACCCCACGCCGTGGGCGGCCAGCGCCGCCGCGAGTTTTCTGGCCACGCCGCAGCAGACGCGCGACAGCCTCGTCGCCGCCGGCTTCGAGGTGCTGCGCTTCGAGAGCACTCGCGAGCACGCGCTGGCGTTCGCCGCCCGCTCGCGCGAGGCGGTGGCGCGCGGCGAGAAGCCGCCGCATCGCGCGGTGATGCTGATGCACGGCGATGTGGCGGCAGCGGCGATGCGCAACTCGGCGCGCGCGCTGTTCGAAGGCCGCGTCGAGCCGATCGAGGTGCTGGCGCGCAAGGCACGGTGACAGGGCCGCGCCCCGCCCGCCTGCCGTGCCGGTTGCGGGTATCGTTCGCTTCTTCGCCCCGCGAAGACCCGCCATGACGCCACCGCTTGCCAGCCACGCCATCGTCGTCACCGGCGGCTTCGGCGCGCTCGGGCGCGCGCTGGGCGAAGTGCTGGTCCAGGCCGGCGCGCAGGTGGCGCTGCTCGGCCGGTCGGCTGCACCGGCCGAGGTGCCGGCCGGCACGCTCGCGCTCGGCGGCGTCGATCTGGCCGACGCGGCCGCGGCGGGCCATGCGATGGAAGCGGTGGCGCAGCGCTGGGGACGCCTCGACGGCCTGGTCAACGTGGCCGGCGGTTTCGCGTGGCAGAAGATCGAAGGCGGCTCGGTCGACACCTGGGAGCGCATGTTCGCGATCAACCTGCGCACCGCGCTGCTCGCGTCGCAGGCCGCGCTGCCGCACCTGCTCGCGCGCGGCCGCGGTCGCATCGTCAACGTCGGCGCGGCCGCGGCCGATCACGCCGCGCTCGGCATGGGCGCGTACGCCGCGGCCAAGGCCGGCGTCGCGCGGCTGACCGAGGCGATGGCCGACGAGCTGAAGGACCGCGGCATCACCGTCAACGCGGTGCTGCCGAGCATCCTCGACACGGCAGCGAACCGCGCCGACATGCCGCAGGCCGACTTCGCGCGCTGGGTCAGCCCGCAGGCGCTGGCGCGGGTGATCGCGTTCCTGCTGTCGGACGACGCGGCGCCGGTCACCGGCGCGCTGATCCCGGTGACCGGCCGCGTCTGACGTTGCGCCCGACGCCACGCCCGCCGCTGCGTCGGACGCGCCCGGCCGCCGGATGGTGAACAATCGCGCCCTGGGCCCTTCCCGGCGCGACCCGCAGCACCACGGGGGCGGCCCTCGTCATCCACCGCGGCACCGCTGCATGCGCCGCGCAGAAGGCCCACCGCGATGCCGCACCTGGTGATCCTGTACACGCCACAGCTCGAGCGCGAGACCGATCTCGACATGCTGTGCCGCAAGCTGGCCGACACGATGATCGCGCAGCGTGACGAGGCCGGCAAAGCGGTGTTTCCGCTCGGCGGCACGCGCGTGCTCGCGGTGCCGGCCGCGCACCACGCGGTGGCCGACGGCGGCGCCGCCGCGCGCGCGCAAGGCAAGGGCGACGATTGCGCGTTCGCCTACTTCAACCTGCGCATGGGCCGCGGCCGCAGCGACGCGGTCAAGCGTGCCGCCGGCGAGGCGCTGGTGGCGGTGGCGCGCGAGCATCTGGCACCGGTGCTGGCGCGCCGGCCGATCGGCCTGACGCTGCAGGTCGACGAAGGCCAGGAGGCGTTCGACGGCAAGTTCGGCAATCTGCATCCACTGTTCAACAAGCAAGCATGACGACCACGCTCGACGACCGCACCCTCCAATCGCTGGCGCGCCAGCTCTACGACGCGCGCAAGTCGCGCACGCAGCTGCGCCACTTCTCGAAGCAGCATCCGTCGATGACGATCGAAGACGGCTACGCGATCCAGCGTGCCTGGGTCAAGCTCGAGCAGGCCGACGGCCACACAGTAGTCGGCCGCAAGATCGGCCTCACGTCGCGCGCGATGCAGCAGTCGAGCCAGATCGACGAGCCCGACTACGCGCCGATCATGAGCGACATGTTGTTCGCGTCGGGACACGACATCGCGATCGAGCGCTTCATCTCGCCGCGCATCGAGGTCGAGCTGGCGTTCATCCTCGGCCAGCCGCTGAAGGGCCCGGGCGTCACGCTGTTCGACGTGCTGCGCGCCACCGAGGTGGTGACGCCGGCGATCGAGATCATCGATGCGCGCATCGAGCAGCTCGATCGCGAGACCAAGCAGATGCGCAAGGTGTTCGACACCATCTCCGACTTCGCCGCGAACGCGGGCGTGGTCACCGGCGGCCGGCCGGTGCGCCCGCACGATGTCGACCTGCGCTGGGTCGGCGCGCTGCTGCTGAAGAACGGCGTGGTCGAGGAGACCGGCCTCGCCGCCGGCGTGCTCAACCATCCGGCCAACGGCGTGGCGTGGCTGGCCAACCGACTCGCGCCGTACGGCGAATCGCTCGAGCCGGGGCAGATCGTGCTCGCCGGCTCGTTCACGCGGCCGGTGTTCGCCGCGCGTGGCGACACGCTGCATGCCGACTACGGGGCGCTCGGCAGCGTGACGTTTCGCTTCGTCTGACGTCGACGCGCCGGCGGCTGAGCGTCGCACGGCAGGTACCAGGCCGGCCGGTTCTCCCGGCGAGGGGTGTCCGGCCGTCCGGCCGTCGCGATCAGGCGCCGCTGTTCGCCGCCGGCTCGCTGAGGAAGATCTCGACGCGGCGGTTCTGCGCGCGGCCGGCGACGCTGGCGTTGTCGGCCACGGGCTCGCGCGCACCATGACCTTCGGTGACGACGTGGGTCGGGTTCACGCCCTTGGCCGCGATGTAGTCGCGCACCGCTTCGGCGCGGCGCACCGACAGCGGGTTGTTGATCGCGTCGCTGCCGCTGGAGTCGGTGTGGCCGACCACGCGCACCTGCATCGCCGGATCGAGCCCGCGTGCGAACTCGTCGAGCACCGGCTTCATTTTTGGCTTCACGTCGGAGCGGCCGACGCTGAACGAGAAGTCGCTCGGCACATTGACCTTCAACTCGTTGTTGGCCGTGCGGGCCACCGCGATGTCGGTGCCCTGGGTGGCCTTCTCGAGCGCGGCGCGCTTTTCTTCCATGCGCTTGGACCACAGGTTGCCGGCCACCGCGCCGACGGCACCGCCGATCAGCGCGCCCTTGCCCATGCTGTGGCCGGTGGCGCCGCCGATCACCGCGCCGGCCACCGCGCCGACCGCGGCGCCCTTGGCGGTGCCTTCTTCGCGCGCGGACATATTCTGGCAGCCCGCTGCCACGATGGCAGCGAGCGCCAGCGCGAACAGCTTGACGGGCGGGGTGACGCGATGCGACATGGTGAGGTCCTCCGATCGATGCGACTGGGCAGTGGGGCGCGGCGCAGGTGGTGCGCCACGCGGCCCGATCGATCGACGATAGCGGGCCGCGCCCGAAACACTGTTTCCTGAGGTGTCGCCTGCGCAATACTGCACGCCAGCAGTGCCGCTTCGGCGCCGCCGTGTCGCTGCCGGCGGCAAGCCGTGTCTCACTCTGGCGCGCGAAGCGCCGCACCGCGGGTGACAGGGGCGCGCGCCATCTCGCGCACCGCGGCCACCACCGCATCGGGCCGGTCGCGCTGCAGGTAGTGGCCGCTGCCCGAGATGCGTCGGACCTGCGGCGCAGCGGTCAGTTGCAGCCAGTCGAGCTGGCTTTGTCGGTGCATCGCCTCGAACGCACCGCGCTCGGCGAGCGGATACGACTCACGTGCCAGCAACCGCGTCGGCACGCGGCGCACCGCAGCGCGCTGCGCGGCGCCGATGCGCTCGGCGAGGCAGCGATCTTGCTCGTCAAACTCGCGCTTCATCGCGCGCCCGAAGGTCAGGCTCAATGCCGACACGGCGGCCGCCATCGCCGGCGCATCGCGCCGCAGGCGCTGCCAGTGCTCCGGATGCGTCGGCTCCAGCAGCACCAACCCGGCGACTTCGTGCGGGTACAGCGCGGCGTACACCCATTGGTAGCGGCCGCCGAGCGAATGGCCCACCAGCAGATACGGCGGCGCGATGCCCAGCCGTTGCAGCAGCGCGCGCTGTTCGTCGGCGATCGTGCAGGGGTCGCGCGGCGCCGCGCCAGCGGGGTTGCCGCCGTAGCCGGGCCGCTCGAGCGCCACCACTTGATGCTCACGCGTCAGCGTTTCGAACACCGCGGCCCACGGCGCGGTGCCATCGCCCAGGCCCGACTGCAGCACGATGGTCGGTGCGCCGTGGCCGACGCGCAGCGCTCGCGCGGCCACGCCGCTCACCGGCTGCGCCGGTGGCAGGCTGCTGCACGCCGCGAGCAACGCGGCCGCTGCGAGCGTCAACCAGGCTCGCATGCCGTCTCGCCTCACGCTGTCTCGCGCGTTGCCAGCCGTGCACCGGGTGCCGCGGCGCGGCTGACGGCCGGGCCGAGGCCGAACACCGCGCGCAGCCACGGCACACGGCGCACCAGCAGATAGACCGCGAAGCTGGCGGTGAACGTGCCCGCGACCAACACCGGCGCTTCGACGACGGGCGCGGCGCGCAGCGGCGCCAGCGCCATCGCGAACACGATGATCAGCGTCTGGTGCACGATGTAAACTGGGAACACCGCTTCGGCCAGTGTCGCGCGCCAGCGGTGGTCGCGGTTCAGGTGAACGCACGCGAAGCCGACGGCGGCGACGATGGCCGACCATTGCATCGTCGCGTAGGCCATACGCATCGCTGCGAGCAGGCTGAGCGGCATCGTCGCACCCGCGGCCGCGCCGTTGCCGACGACCAGTGCGCTCCACGCCAGCAGTGCCAGCAACAGCGCGACCCAGCGCCATTGCGCGCAGCGTTGCCAGATCGATGCATCGCGTGCCCACATCGCGCCGAGCGCGAACACCGCGAAGTAGCACGCATGCAGGTACCAGTCGCCGACCAGCGCGTGCGTCGGTGCGAAGCGATCGAGCAGCGTCAGCCGCAGCACGGCGAACGCCGCGATCGGCAGCGCGAGCAGCGCCGGGCCGCGCAGCACGCGTGCCGACACTTGCGCCGCGCGGTCGAGCGCGTGCGGCCAGCGGCGCAGCAGCGCCCACAGCAGCAGCGTGTAGACGAACAGGTAGGCCACGAACCATAGGTGGTTCCACGTCGGCAGGATCAGGCAGCCGCCACCGGCCTTGCAGAAGCCGTCGTGGCCGCTGAAGTACAGCGTCAGGAAATCCAGGTAGCTGCCGGCATAGCCGTGCTGTTGCACGACCTCGAAATACGACTGCGGCGGCACGACCACCGCCATGCCGAACAGCAACGGCCACAGCAGCCGCTTGCTGCGCGCGGCCAGCAGCGAGCCGCTGGCGCCGGCACGTTGCAGCATGAACGACGTGGCCGCGCCCGACACCAGGAACAGCAGCGACAGGCGCCACGGCGAGCTCAGCCGCATCCACGGCTCGAGCGCGGCGCTGGCCAACGGGCTCTTCACATGCCAGCCCCAGCTCACGTAGTACATGCCCACGTGGTACAGCACCAGCAGCGCGAACGCGCCGATGCGCAGCCAGTCGAGGAACAGCAGGCGCGACGGCGGCGCGGCAGGGACGGGTTCGGTGGGCATGGCAGGCTGGGGTTGTGTGGTGTCGGGCCGCCACGCTAAGACGCGGCCGCGGCCGCGGCCAGCGCCATGGGGTGAACCGGGCCGCCGATGGGATGAACCGGGCCGTGGCATCAAGCCCGGTCACGCGAGACGCGACTCGGTCCCTCGCCAGCCGCAGGGCCGTTCGCAGTGCCTGCCCTCGAGCGCGAGCTCAGCGTCGCGCGCCCAACCGCTGCACCAGCAGCGCACGATGCTGGCGCGAGCACGGCACCTCGGCGCCGCTGCGCAGCATGACGAGCGCGTCGCCCTTGCCGAGCGAGCGCAAGCCGCTCACGTGCGCTAGCGCCACTGCCGCGCCACGCTGCGTGCGCACGAAGCCGTCGCCGAGGTCACCGAGCAGCGCCGTCAGCGTGCGCCGCAGCAGCGGCGCGCGAGCCTCGCCCGCGTGCACCGCGACGTAGTTGTCGGCCGCCTCGAGCCACTCGATCGCGGCCACCTCCACCACCGCGATGCGGCCGCGCTCGGGAATCAGCAACTGCCGTGGCGGCGGATGCGCGGGCGCCGCCGACGGCGCACCGCGCGCCAGCAAGCGCTGCACCGCGCGCGCGACGCGCTCGGCGTCCACCGGCTTGAGCAGGTAGTCGAGCGCCGCAGCGTCGAAGGCCGGCAGCGCGTAGTGATCGAACGCGGTGACGAACACGATCGCCGGTGCCGGGTCGGGCAGCGATGCCGCCACCGCGAGGCCGTCGGCCTCGGGCATCTGCACGTCGAGGAACAGCGCGTCGGGGCGGTGCAGCTCGGTCATGTGCAGCGCCTGCACGCCGTCGCGCGCCTCGGCCACCACCGTGATCTGCGGGTGCGCCAGCAGCAGGCGGCGCAGGCGTGCGCGGGCCGGCGCCTCGTCGTCGGCCAGCAGCACGCGCAGCGGCGCAGCGGCGGCGGGGCCTGTCATCGCGTGGGTTCAGGCCTGCGCCGGCAACTCGAACCACGCACGCGCGCCGCCGCCGGCCAGCGGCTCGAGCCCCACCGCCGAATGCGCGCCGTGCAGTGCGGCCAGCCGCTCGCGCAGCGTGCCCAGGCCGACGCCGAGCGTGGGTGTGGCGGGCAGCTCGCCGCGATCCTGCTCCACCTCCACGCGCAGCCGCCGGCCGCTGCAGCGCGCGCGCAGCAGCACGCGCGTGGGCGCGCTGAAGCGCTCGACGCCGTGGCGAAACGCGTTCTCCAGCAGCGGTTGCACGCTCAGCGTCGGCACGCGGCAGGCGCGCGCGGCGGCGTCGATCTCGCGCACCAGCGTCACGCGGTCGGCGAAGCGCTCGCACATGATCGCGGTGTAGCCCTCGGCGAGCCGCAGTTCCTCGTCGAGCGTGCAGGTGGGGCGGCGCGTGAGGTCGGTGGCGGCGCGCAGCAACGCGGCCAGCCGCGTCAGCATCGTGTCGGCGGCCTCGGGGTCGGTGTGGATCGTCGCGGCCACGGTGTTCAACGCGTTGAACAGGAAGTGCGGCTGCAACTGCTGGGTCAGCTGCGCCAACTGCGCGGCCTGCGCACGCAGCCGCTGCTCGCCGAGCGCGGCATGCGTGCGCAGGCCGAACACCGCCGCGACGAACAGCAGGTAGAACAGCGTGAACTTGGCGCACTCGTACGCGAACACCTGGCCCCAGCCGGGATGGACATAGTCCTGCCCGAGCACGGCGAACACCGCGTGGCGAATCGCGTAGATCGAGGCCACGAACAGCGGCGCCAGCAGCGGCAGCCAGCGCAGCTGCAGCGCGAACCAGCGCAGCGGCCGCGCCAGCGTCGCGTCGTACCGCGGTACGCGGCGCCACATCACGCCGAGCATCACGCTGGCCACCAGGCACGACGAGCCCTCCCACAGCAGCGGCTTCCACAACTCGCCGCTGTGCTGCTGCAGGTGATCGTGCACCGCCACCGTCACCATCAGCAGCCAGAACGCCAGCCACGCCAGCAGCCAGGCGGCGTGGCTGCGGCCGGTCGCGGCGGGTAGGGGATCCGGGGCCATGGTCGGCGCTCGCAGGCGGTGCGACGGTCGATTGTGCGGCAGCCCCCTGTCGCGGCGCGGGCGGGGGCCAAGCCACGGTGTCTGGCGGCCGCACGGCGCTGGGCCGGCGCCACCGTGTCGGTGCCGGTGGGCGGGTCGCGCACCCGCCATCCGCGCGGGCCGGGGTCAGCTGCGTCGCGTGCCGGTGATCCGCTCGGCGTTGTCGCGCATCACGTCGATCACGAATCGGATCACCGCCTGAACCGTCGGCGACAGCCGCGCCTCGCGCGGATACGCCAGCGCGAGGCTTCGCGTGGCCAGCACGCGCGGCGTCAAGCGGACCAGTCCGGGCTCGCCGTCAGCGCCCAGACACGGCAGCAGCGCGAGCCCGGCGCCGGCCAGCGCGGCCGCCTGAATGTCGGCCATCTCGCGGCTGCGCAGCACGATCGTCGCGCCGCCGCCGGCGGCGCGCTGCTCGATCCACCGCGCGGCCGGCACCGCCGCGAGCGCAGGGTCGAAACCGATCAGCGCGTGGCCGCTCAGGTCGTCGAGAGGCTCGCGCGGGGCGGCGTGCCGCGCGAGGTATGCCGGCGCCGCATAGAGCGACCAGCCCGATTCGCCGAGCGGCCGCACGACCAGATCTTCGTCGGCGACGGGGCCGCTGCGGATCGCGAGGTCGGCTTCGCCGCGGCGCAGGTCCACCGGTTTCGCACCGCTGAGCAGTTCGAGCGCCAGCCGCGGATGCGTCTGGCGCAGCCGGTCGAGATGCTCGGAGAACAGCGCGGTGAAGCCCGTCGGCAGCGCCAGCCGGACCCGGGTCTGGCCGGCGGTCGCGTGGTCGACCACCGCCGACACCGCGTGCTCGACCTGCTCCACCAGGGGCACCAGGCTGGCGCCGAGCGGTGTCAGATGCAGGCCGTCGGGCGCGCGCACGACCAGCGGAGCGCCGAGGGCGCGCTCCAGCGAGGTCAGGCGTCGGCCGATGGTGCTGTGCTCCACCCCCATCGCGCGCGCCGCGCCCGCCAGCGTGCCTGCCTGCGCCGCGCGCAGAAAGTAGCGCAGGTCATTCCAGTCGAACCGGTCGTCGAGGTCGGCCATCGCACGAGTCTAGGCCGGGCCTGGGCAATGTCGCACGGCCGCTGTGCGGCGGTGGGGAGTTCACCGCGGTGCCGCGCGTGGGCAGCATTCGCGTGGCTCGAATGCGTTCGATTCACCGACCGCGCAACGACGGGAGACCTTCAACATGACAGTGATCATTCAAGTCGATGTCCACGGCCAGACCGAGGCGGGTTACGACGGCATGCTGAACCTGCTGGCCGACCCGCTGCGCCAGGCCGACGGCTTCGTGCTGCACAGCGCGTACCGTGCCGACGACGGCGTCTGGCGGGTGCTCGAGGTGTGGCGTTCGAAGGCCGAAGCCGACCGCTTCTTCGCGCAGCGGGTCGCACCGAACCTGCCGCCGGGCGTGCGGCCGAAGCGGACGCTGCATCAGGCGCACAGCCTGGTGACCGCAGCGGCCGCGGTGGCGGGCGTGAGCCACGAAGCGCCAGGCGCGGTGGCGGGTCAGTGATCGATCGGCCGGACCTCGCGGCCGACTGCCAAGGCCGCCGCGCTGCATGCGCAGTGCGGTGGGCGAGCTCGGCAAGCCCGCGGCCCGCCGATCCAGCGCCCTGGCCGCAGCGTACAAGCGATGGGTCGTTAGTGCGGCAGCCATCGGCTACCCGGTGAGGGCACACCAGGATGCGCGGCACGTGACCTCGATCAAGAATGAGTGGGCCTTGCGCCGGAGGGGCGAGCGATGAGAACCTGGGTACGGACCACGCTGGCGATCCTGGTCATCCTGGTGCTGCTGGTGGTGACCATCGTCGCCACGCTGCTGTGGGTGGGCGAGCGCAAGCGCACGCGGCAGGTGCAGTTGCCGCCGCTGGCGGCGCCGGCGTTTGCCGACGATGCTGCGGCGCGCCAGCGCGGTGCCTACCTGTACGCCTCGCGCGGCTGCGCCGAGTGCCACGGCGCCGACGGCGCCGGCCGCGTCTTCGTCGACGATGGCAGCCTGCGCCTCAAGGGCGGGGCGATCCACTCGGGCCCGGGCAGCTCCACGCTGCACTACAAGCCCGCCGACTGGGACCGCCTGCTGCGCCACGGCGTCAAGCCCGACGGCACGCCGGCGATGATCATGCCGAGCGAGGACTACAACCGCTTCACCGATGCCGACCTCGCCGCGCTGGTGTCCCACGTGCGCTCGCTGCCGCCGGCTGGCGGCGGCGCGGCCGAGCTGGTGCTGCCGCTGCCGGTGCGCGTGCTGTACGGTGCCGGCCTGATCGAGGACGCTGCGGCCAAGATCGACCACCGCCTGCCGGTGCAGGCGCCGGTGGCCGAAGGCGTCACGGTCGAGCACGGCCGCTACGTGGCCAATATGTGCATCGGCTGCCACGGGCCCGGGCTGGCCGGCGGCCGCATTCCCGGTGGCCCGCCCGACTGGCCACCCGCGGCGCGGTTGAGCGCGGGCGACCGCAGCGCGATGTTGCGCTACCCGGACGCCGAAGCGCTGATCGCGTTGTTTCGCAGCGGCAAGCGCGCCGACGGCAGCGCGGTGCAGGTGATGCCGTTCGGTTCGCTGTCGAAGCTGAGCGACACCGACCTGCGCGCGCTGCACCTGTACCTGAAGACGCTGTAGCGGCCGCGGCGGGCCGCGGTGCCGGTCGTGCGGGGTTCAACGCGCCGCGGGCGCCGGTTGCGGCAGCGATGCTTCGCCGGGCAGCCACACCAGCAGCGCGGCGGTGCCCAGTGCGAGCACGGCCAGCGCACCGAGCACCGCGCCGAAGCCGGCAGCCTTCACCACCGGACCGAGCAGCCACACGGCGAGCGAGCTCAAGCCGATCGACACCGTGAGCCGCATGCCGGCCACGCGCGAGCGCATGCGGTCGTCGACGTAGCGCACGATCATCGCGTCGATGAACGGGATCGCGCCGAACACCAGCAGCATCACGCCGGTGAGCGCGGCGTACAGCCACCAGCCCTGGGCTTGCGCGGCCAGCAGGAACAACGGCACCTGCGCCAGCATGATCGTCAGGTACAGCCGCTTGATCGTCATGCGGTCGATCAGCCGGCCCACCACGAGCTGCGCCAGCGATGCCAGCGCATACACCACGGCCAGCAGGCCGCCGAGGATGGCCGGGTCGTCGACGACGCGGTGCATGCGCTCGGCCAGCAGCTGCGCGTTGCCGTTGGTCGTCAGGTTGAAGGCCAGGCCGCTCGCGGTGGCGGCCATCGTCATCACCGCGAACGTGCGCGCCAGCGCCGAGGCCGGCAGCGCGACCGCGGCCTTGCGCACGCGCGCCGCCGGCGGCTCGCTCTCGTGCGGCGCCAGCCGCGCAAACAGAACGCCGAGCGCGATGCACGCCAGCCCGGGCACGATGAACGCCCAGCGCCAGCCGAGCCATTGCACGAGAAAGGCGGTGACCAGCGCCGCCGCCGCGACGCCGAGGTTGCCGGCCAGGCCGTTGAAGCCGATCGTCGCGCCGGGCCGCGCCGCGTGCTGCACCAGCATCGGAATGCCCACCGGGTGGTAGATCGCGGCAAAGCTGCCCAGCAGCGTCAGCGCCAGCGCGATCGACCACGGCCCGTGGCACGCTGCCACCAGCAGCGCCGACGCGCCGATGCCGAAGAAGAACACCAGCATCATCTGGCGCCGGCCCCACAGGTCGCCGAGCCGGCCGGCCGGCATCGAGCCGACGCCGAACATCACGAACGCGCCGACGCTGTACGGCATCAGGTCTTCCCAGCGCGCGAAGCCGAACTCGGCGGCGATCGTGCTCACCGCGGTGGCGAACACCAGCAGGAACAGATGGTCCAGCGCATGGGCCACGTTGAGCAGCAGCGAAACGGAACGCGGCAGGGCAGGCATCGGCAGGGGCGGGTGGGCGTGCGGGCGGTGCCGCCATTGCACCACGGCGGCATGCGCCGAGCGGCGTGCGGGGTCACGGGGCGATCGTCGTCGTCCGCGGACCCGCGTCGTACGAGCCGGTCAAGCCGAGAGCCGCCGCTTCGGGGGTGGGCTATTTCAAGCGTGCGTGTCGAGCAGCGTGCCGAGCATGCGGTCGTGCGTTTGCAGCACCCGCAGGTTGGCGCCGAACAGGTGCGCCGACAGCTTCAGCGCCACGATGTCCTCCGCCAGCGCATCGCCGGCGGCCGGTGCCTGCGTCAGCGTGGTGCTCACGCCGCCGCCGGCCATCGTCTGCGGCACCACGAGCTGGCGACGAAAGCCCGGCGTGATCGCATTGGCGATGTTGTGCGCCGAGCTCGACAGCCGCGTCTGCGCGGCCAGCAGGCCCGAGGTGGCGATCGCAGCGATCGAATTCATCGGCGCCATTGTCGTGCCGGCCTGGCGGCACAGGTGGCGCGCCGGCGGCAGTTCGTCACGCGGTGGGCTGCGCTTACTCGGCCTTGCCGGTCTCGATCAGCGCCTTCAGTCGCTTGTACTGCTCGCCGATGACCTGGTCGACGACCGGCGCGAGCCCCTCCAGGCCGATATCCGGCGGCCCGCCGACGCGATAGGTCATGCGCAGCATCGTCTTGCCCTCGACCGTGCCGGTCGCCAGCGTCAACACACCCTGCACCGGCAGGTCCTGCAAGGGTCCGAAGCCGCCGACGATGCGCAGCACGCGCCCCGGCAGTGCGAGCACCACCTGACCGTGCTGCACCGATTGGCCCTCGCCCCAGCGCTCGCACCAGCAGCCCCCGGCCTGTGCGTCCAGGCGCAGGTTCGACGCCTGGCCCGAATAGGTGTGGCGGCCGCTCCACCAGCGCGGCAGCTGTATCAACGCCTGCCAGGCCTCCTCCGGCGAGGCCTTCACCTCGTCGCGGAACTGGCTGGTGAAGCCGTGGGCCGCGACGTTGCTGGTGTCGGCGTGCGCGGGCCCTGCGCAGACCAGGCAGGCAGCCGTAAACAGAAGGGACAGGGCGGCGAGGCGCACCGCGCAAGCATAAGCCCTCTGTTGGCGCGGGCTCGGTGGCGCGCTAGGCTTTCGTCGCTCGACGATGGAGATCGCGGATGCAACTGGCAATGGTGGGCTTGGGCCGCATGGGCGCGAACCTGGTGCGGCGGCTGATGCGCGCCGGCCACGATTGCGTGGTGTACGACGCGAACGCGGCGGCGATCGACGCGCTCGCGCGCGACGGCGCACGGCCGGCACGCGACCTGCCGGCACTCGTGGCGCAGCTCGTCGCGCCGCGCACGGTGTGGCTGATGCTGCCGCACGGCGAGCCCACCGAGTCGACCCTGGCCGCGCTCGCGCCGCTGCTGTCGCCGGGCGACGTGGTGATCGACGGCGGCAACAGCCACCATCACGACGATGCGCGCCGCGCACGCACGCTGGCGCAGTCGTCGATCGCCTACCTCGATGTCGGCACCAGCGGCGGGGTGTGGGGTCTCGAGCGCGGCTACTGCCTGATGATCGGCGGCGAGGCCACCGTGGTGCAGCGGCTGGCGCCGCTGTTCGACGCACTGGCGCCGGGCGTCGCGGCGCAGCCGCGCACGCCGAACCGCAGCGGGCCGGTCGGCCCGGCCGAGCGCGGCTGGCTGCACTGCGGCGGCGCCGGCGCGGGCCACTTCGTGAAGATGGTGCACAACGGCATCGAGTACGCAATGATGCAGTCGCTGGCCGAGGGCTTCGAGATCCTGCGCCACGCCGATTCGCCGTCGCTCGCAGCCGAGCGTCGCCACGAACTGGATCTGGCCGGTATCGCCGAGCTGTGGCGCCGCGGCAGCGTGCTGTCGTCCTGGCTGCTCGACTTGGCGGCCAACGCGCTGGCCGAAGACGGCGCGCTCGCCGGCTACTGCGGCGTGGTGGAAGACTCCGGCGAAGGGCGCTGGACCGTGCAGGCCGCGCTCGACGAGGCGGTGCCGGCCACCGTGTTGAGCGCCGCGCTCTACGCACGCTTCCGTTCGCGGCAGGAACACAGCTTCGGCAACCGCATGCTATCGGCGCTGCGCCGGCAGTTCGGCGGCCATGTCGAGGCGAAGCGGCCCGTGAACTGACAGCGACCACCATTCGAAACAGAGGCCGCCAGGCGCCGGTCGGGCTTGATCCGCAGCCCGTTGCGGCGTACGCTGGTCGCCCTTACGGGAGCACTGCCATGAAGTGGATGTCGATTGCGCTGGCGTTCGTGGCGACCGGTTCGCTGGCCTGCCCGGCTGGCGACGCGAAGGATGCCCGGGCCATGCCGGACAAGGCCGCCGTCGAGGCCAAGGCACCAGCCGCCACCACGCCGACCAAGCCGGTTGCCTCGAAGAAGGCGCAGGCCACCAAGGTGGTCGACAAGTCGGCCACCGCGCTGCCGGCCAAGTCGTCGCTGTAGCCGTCGCGCGGCGCGCTTGCGCGCGCGGCCGTCAACGGCGCAGCGCGCGCGCCAGTCGCGCGAGCAGCGGCCAGCCGAGGATCAGCAGTGTCGCGGCGGCGAGCCCGCCGGCGATCGGCCGTGTCACGAAAGCCAGCGGGTCGCCGTCAGACTTGATCATCGAGGTGACGAAGTTCTCCTCGAGCATGCCGCCGAGCACCACACCCAGGATCGCCGGCGCGGTGGGAAAGCCGTTGTCCTCGAGCACGAACGACAGCAGGCCGAACACCAGGATCAGCAGTACACCGAACACGGTGTTGTTGATCGCGAACGAGCCCACCGCGCAGAACAGCAGGATCACCGGCATCAGCAGGTTCTGCGGCACGCGCAGCACGGTCTTGGCGACCTTGATCGCGGCCCATCCGAGCGGCACCATGATGATGTTGGCGAGAATGAACACCAGGAAGATCGCGTAGATGTTCTGCGGGTTGTTGATGAACAGCGTCGGCCCGGGGTTCATGTTCTTCAGGTAGAGCACGCCGATCGCGATCGCGGTGATCGAGTCGCCGGGAATACCGAACACCAGCGCCGGCACCCAGGCACCGGCCAGCGCCGAGTTGTTGGCCGCGCCGGATTCGACGATGCCTTCGACGTGCCCGGTGCCGAACTTCTCGGGCTCCTTCGAGAAGCGCTTGCTCGCCGCGTAGGTGATCCACGATGCGATGTCGGCGCCGGCGCCGGGCTGGATGCCGATCGCGGTGCCGATCACGCTGCCGCGAAACAGCTGCACCTTGTACTTGCGGGCCAGCTGCCACATGCCCTTGAAGACGTTGCCGATGCGCTCGGCGGCGAACTTCGGCGGCGGGTGGGTCGAGGTCACGTAGCGCAGGATCTCCGACACCGCGAACATGCCCACCATCACCGGGATCAGCGACACGCCGCCCATCAGCTCGGCGTTGCCGAAGGTGAAGCGCGGGTACGCGCCGGGGTTGTCGAGGCCGACCGCCGACACCAGCAGCCCCAGCATCAGCGAGACCACCGCCTTCAGCCGGCTCGACGCGCCGATGAACACCGCGCCCGACAGGCCGAGCACGACGAGCCAGAAGTACTCGAACGACGAGAACTTCAGCGCCACCTCGGCCAGCACCGGCGCGAACGCGATCAGCACCGCGGTGCCGAACAGCCCGCCGACGGCCGAGAACACCAGGCCGGCGCCGAGCGCGATCTCGGCCTGGCCCTTGCGGGTCATCGCATAGGCCTCGTCGGTGTACGCGGCCGAAGCCGGCGTGCCCGGGATGCGCAGCAGTGCGCCCGGGATGTCGCCGGCGAAGATCGCCATCGCGGTGCAGCTGACGATCGCCGCCACCGCCGGCACCGGCGGAATGAAGAACGTCACCGGCACCAGCAGCGCGGTGGCCATCGTCGCGGTCAGCCCGGGTATCGCGCCGACGAACAGGCCGAACAGCGCCGATGCCAGGATGATCCACAGCACGTAGGGGTCGAACACCAGCGCGAACGCCTGGCTGATGACGCTCCAGGTCATGGCTTGCTGCTTCGACCGAGCGAGGCAAAGCCGCGGGTGGGTATGCGCCGGCGCTCGTGTACGGCGGTCGGCCCTGCGGGCCGACTGCCTTCCGGTGCTCGGCTCGAGGCGGCGCGCCGAAACTCGCGCCGCTCACTTCGTTCGCTGTGCTCGAACAGTCGGCGCGAGTCAGATGTGGAAGCGCGCGCTGCGCGCGCGCCCGCCTCAAGCCTGCGCTCCTCAGCGCCGCACAATGTCGCTGCCGTCGCACACCCACCCACGGCTTTGCCAGCGGCACCGTGCACTTCGCCGAACACCACGAGCGCATCAGCGCGGCGGGCGGTGCCCGGTGGGGGCGACTTGTGGGGCGGCGAGAAGGCGAACCCGGACGCGGACAGTCCAGCGGACTGTCCGTGCCCGGCGAGCGGTTGGGCCGTAAGGCCCAACGCGGCCTGCAAGGCCAGCTCTGAGGTCGGCACGCGCGCAGCGCGTGCTTCGTGATCTGACTCGCGGCGATTGTCCGAGCGTAGCGAACGCAGTGAGCGAAGCGAGTTTCGCCGCGCGACCTCAGAGCGAGCATCGCAGCGGAGTCGGCCCGCAGGGCCGACCGCCACAGTAGGAGCCCCTGCCGGGCGCCGCCCGTCGCGCCGCACGAGGCGGGGCCATGCGCTGATCGTCGCGACGCTCAATACAGCACCGGCAGTACGCCCCACGGCAGCGGCACGCGCAGGCCCTTGTAGAACGCAAAGTGGATCACCAGCGTGCTGGCCACGGCGACGATCAGCGCAGCTGCCAGCCGCACGCGCAGCGCGAGCATCAGCGAGCCGAGCATCACGATGCCGGTGGCGATGAAGCCGATGCGCTCGCTGGCCAGCACGTACAGCAGCAGCCCGCCGACGGTGACCGCGAACGCGATCAACTGCGCCGGCCGCGTGGTCCACTCGCCGCGCTGCCACCAGGGCGACGCCTCGCGTGAGCGCGCGCGCAGCCCCTGCACGATCAACAGCAGCGAGCACAGCGCCAGCACCGACGCGGCCACGCCGGGGAACGCCGCCGGGCCGATGTTCTGACCCGGGATCTTCGGGTAGCTGCCGATCGTCCACAACACCAGCAGCGACAGCGCGAGAAAGAGCGCGCCGAAGACGGCGTCGTTGAGCTTCAAGATGCGATGCGCTCGCTTCGAGGCCGGCGGCAGCGGGCGTTACTTCGCGATGCCCACCGCCTTCATCGTCGCGCCGAGGTCGGCATCGGACTTGGCCATGAACGATGCGAACTCGCCCGCCGGCGCCCACAGCACGCCGAAGCCGCGATTGGTCATGAACTCCTTGAACTCCTTGGAGTCGTGCGCCTTCTTCAGCGACGCCAGCAGCTTGGCCTGGATGTCGGCCGGCAGCCCCTTGGGCGCCGCGATGCCGCGCCAGGCCGCCATCGTCCAGTTGCTGCCGATCGCGGCCTTCAGCGTCGGCACCTTCGGAAACAGCACGGCCGGATTCGGGTCCATCACCGCGAGGCTCTTGACCTTGCCGGCTTCGATCAGCGCGCGTGCCTCGGGCAGCGAGCACGGCACGACCTCGACGCCGCCGGCCACCAGGTCGTTCAGGCCCGGCGCGGCGCCGTTGCTCGGCACCCACGGCAGCGCGGCCGGGTCGACCTTCTGGTCGCGCAGGAAGCCAGCGATCGCCAGGTGCCAGATGCCGCCCTGGCCGGTGCCCGAGGCCTTGAACTTGCCCGGGTTGGCCTTGATCGCGGCGACCAGGTCGTTGATGTTCTTGTACGGCGCGTCAGCGCGCACCTGCACGCCGGATGGGTCGGCGTTGACGAGCGCGATCGGCGTGTACGACGCGCCGCTCAGATCGGTGAGACCCTGGTGGTGCATCATGCCGATCTCGACCGTGATGATGCCGATCGTGTAGCCGTCGGGCGGCGCGGCTGCGATCGCCTGATGGCCTACCACGCCGGAGCCGCCGGTGCGGTTGACCACGTTGATCGGCTGGCCGAGATCCTTCTCCATCAACGACGCGAGGATGCGCGCCACCGCGTCGGTGCCGCCGCCGGCGCCCCACGGCACGATCAGCGTGATCGGCCGCTCGGGGTACGCGGCCAGTGCCGCCGCGGGCAGCAGCACGAGTGTGGCCAGCACGGCGGCCAGTCGCCTGAGAACGTTGCGCATCGGAGGTCTCCTTGCTCGTTGCGGCAACCGCGAAGCGCGCGGTGCCCGCAACGATGATGCACGGCGCGCCGCGCTGCGGCCACCGTGTTTGCACCCAAGTGTTCGTACGACTCAGGTTCGGCGCTCGAGCACCGTCAGCACCGGCCGCTGCGCGCTCTTGCCGCTGATCGGCGGGGCCGGCAGTGATGCGTCGCCGCGCTCGATCACGAACGTGCGCCGCAGCGAGTACCACGGCCCCACCACGTCGGTGGCCGGCGCGCCGTGCGCGTCGTCGTGGCGCTCGTAGTGCGCGACCAGCGCGCGCGTGACGCCGAACTGCGAATCGGTCTCGAGGTGGGGGTCGTCGCCCGAGTACACCTGCGAGAACTGCGTCTTGTAGCCCGCCTTGTGGATCAGGAAGTGCAGGTGCGCCGGCCGCATGTTGTGCCGGCCCTGCGCGCGCAGCAGCGCACCCACCGGCCCGTCCACCGGCACCGGATAGCCGGCCGGCTTCACCGTGCGCAGGCGGATGCAGCCGTCGGCGCCGGTGACGAAGCGGCCGCGCAGGTTCATGTCGGCCTGCTGCGGATCCTGGTTCTCGTAGAAGCCCTCGGGCGACGCGTGCCACACCTCGACCTCGGCGTCGGCAACGGGTTGCCCCTGCGGGTCGCGCACGCACGCGGTCACGAACACCGGGTCGCCGGGCGTCGGGCTGCGCACGATCGAGCCGCCGTCGGGCGTGCGCGGCGCGCCAGCGCGCCAGAACGGCCCCATCAGGTTCGCCGTGGTGCCGCTGCCGTCGGCGCCACCGCGGTTGTTCAGCAGGCACACCAGCGCCGACACGCCGAGCGAGCCGGCGGCGAGCATCACTTCGTTGTGCGCCGCGTTCGTCGCCTGGCCGAGCCGCGCGATCACGCCGCACAGGTGGCGGAACTCGTTCTCGCTCAGTTGCGCATCGCGCACGAAGGCGTGCAGGTGCGCGATGCCCGCCGTCAGGATCTCGCGCGTGCGCGCATCGGGCGTGCGGGCCGCTTCGGCGAGCACGGCGGCCGTCACGTCGTCGGGGCTGTCGATCGGCATGCGCGTCTCCGGTTCGTGCCGTGGGGCCCCATCGTATCGGCGGCCGACGGTCTGGCCGGCGCTGCGCCGCTTCATGTCTGTGGCGTGCTCGACCGCACCGCCTGTATCCTGCGCCCGACGGAAGCAGGAGACGGACGATGATTGTGCAGGCCGCCGGCACCACCGACGAGGCACTGGCTGGCGTGCGCGCGCTCGTGTTCGACGTCTTCGGCACGCTGGTCGACTGGCGCGGCTCGATCGCGCGCGAGGCGCGCTCGCTGCTCGCGTCGCGTGGCGTGGCGCTCGACTGGTACGCGTTCGCCGACGCCTGGCGTGCGCAGTACCAGCCGGCGATGGAGGCCGTGCGCAGCGGTGCGCTGCCGTTCTGCAAGCTCGACGTGCTGCACCGGCGCAACCTCGAGGTCGTGCTCGATGCGTTCGCGATCGCTGGCCTCGACGAAGCCACCAAGGTCCAACTCAACCTCGCCTGGCATCGGCTCGACGCCTGGTCCGACGTGGCCGCGGGCCTGCAGCGGCTGCGCGAGCGCTGCCGCATCGCGCCGTGCAGCAACGGCAACATCTCGCTGATGGTCGACCTGGCGCGCCGCAACCGGCTGCCGTGGGATGCCATCCTCGGTGCCGAGGTCGCGCGCGACTACAAGCCCAAGGCGGTGGTCTACCAGGCGGCCGCCGACGCGTTCGACTGTGCACCGCACGAGGTGCTGATGGTCGCCGCGCACTCCGACGACCTGACCGCCGCCGCGCGTGCCGGCCTGCGCACCGCGCACGTCGCGCGCCCCGACGAGAAGGGCCCCGGCCGCGGCGAGGCGGGCCCCAGCGTGCCGGTGGACCTCGCTGCGCGCGACCTGCTGCACCTGGCCGCGCAACTCGACGCGCTGCGCTGACTGCGCCCACGCACGCACCGCTCGACACTTGCGCGCCCATGCCCCGCTTTGCCGCCAACCTCAGCACGCTGTACACCGAGCACGCGTTCGTCGACCGCTTCGCCGCTGCCGCGGCCGATGGCTTCGCCGCGGTCGAGTTCACGTTCCCCTACGAGCATGATCCGCAACGGCTCGCTGTGCGGCTGCGCGAGCACGGGCTGCAGCAGGTGCTGTTCAACGCGCCGCCGGGCGACGGCGCGCGCGGCGACAAGGGCCTGGCGGCGCTGCCCGGCCGCGAGGACGAGTTCCGCCGCTCGATCGACACCGCGTTGGCCTATGCGCAGGCGCTGCAGTGCCCGCGCGTGCACGTGATGGCCGGCCTCGCGCCGGCCGGCGTCGAGCGGGCGCTGCTGCTGGCCACCTACCAGGCCAACCTGGCCTGGGCCGCGCGGCAGGCCGCGGGTGCCGGCGTCGCCTGCTTGATCGAGCCGATCAACCCGCGCGACATCCCGGGCTACGTGTTGAACCGGCAGGACGACGCGCACCGCATCGTGCAGCAGGTGGGCGCGCCGAATCTGCAGGTGCAGATGGACCTGTACCACTGCCAGATCGTCGAGGGTGACGTGGCGATGAAGCTCCGCCAGTACCTGCCCGGCGGCCGCGTCGGCCACCTGCAGATCGCCGGCGTGCCCGAGCGCCACGAGCCCGACGTGGGCGAACTGAACCATGCCTACCTGTTCGACGTGATCGACGAGGTGTCGGGCGCCTGCGGCTGGAGCGGCTGGATCGGCTGCGAGTACCGGCCGCGCCGTGGCGCGGTGCCGGGCGGCACGAGCGCGGGCCTGGGTTGGATGCGCGAGGCTGCGGCGCCTTCGCGGTCGGTGCGGTCGCAGTAGGCGCGGCCCCCGCGCAGCGCGGCGCGAGGCTGCGCAGGCTGGTATCAGCCCAGTGCCGCCTCGCGCACGAAGTCGAGCCGGTCCTGCCCGAAGAACAACTCGTCGCCGACGAAGAAGCTCGGCGCGCCGAACACGCCGCGTGCCACTGCGGCCTCGGTGAGGGCGAGCAGCCGGGCCTTGACCTCGGCATCGCCCACCAGCGCGAGGAACGTCGCCGGCTCGAAGCCGGCGGCGCTGAGCGTCGAGGCCAGCACCGCCGGATCGCCCAGGTTCACCGGCTCGACCCACAGCGCGCGGAACACGAGGTCGACGTAGCGCATGAAATTGTCGGGCTGCCGCATCTGCAGCCCCGCCGCGCCGCGCATCAGCGTGAGGGTGTTGATCGGGAAGTGCGGGTTGAACGTGAACGGCACGCCGTAGCGCCGCGCGAAGCGTGCGAGATCCTGGAACATCCAGCGGCCCTTGGCGGGAATGGTGATCGGGCTCTGGTTGCCGCTGGCCTTGAACACGCCGCCGAGCAGCATCGGCACGTACTGCACCGTGGCGCCGGTGTCGGCCGCGAGGCGCGGCAGCTGCGTGTGCGCCAGGTAGGTCGCGGGGCTGCCGAAATCGAACAGGAACTCGATCGTCTTCATCGTCCGTGCCGTAGGGTGTGTGCGGCGCCGATGGTACGCTGCCGGCGATGATCACCGTCTACGGCCTCGCCGGCTGCGACACCGTCAGGCGCGCACGCGCGTGGCTCGACGCCGCCGGCCGCACGCACACGTTGCACGACTTCAAGCACGCCGGCGTGCCGGCGTCACGACTCGACGCGTGGCTCGACTCCGCCGGCTGGCAGGCGCTGCTGAACCGCCGCGGCAGCACCTGGCGCCGGCTCGACGCGGCGGCGCAGACGCGCGTCACCGAAGCAGCGTCGGCGCGCGCGCTGATGCTGGCACAGCCCAGCGTGATCAAGCGGCCGGTGGTGGAGTGGGGCGACGGCCGCATCACCGTCGGTTTCGACCCCGTGCAGTGGGGTGGGAGTGCGCGATGACCGCCGGCCCGCGCGCGCCGATGCAGGCACTGGCGTTGCCGGCCGCGCGCTCGGTCGTGACACGCAGCGCTGCCACCACGCTGGTGCTGCGCGACAGTGCGCGCGGGCCCGAGGTGCTGATGGTCAAGCGCTCGTTGCAGGCGAGCTTCATGCCCGGTGCGTATGTGTTCCCCGGCGGCGCGGTGGATGCGCAAGACGGCGCCCGCGAGGGCGACGAGCCGCACGCCGCGCTGGTCGAACGCATCGGCCGCATCACCGGCGTCGGCGAGCGCGCACCGGCCTTTGCCGCGGCCGCGTTGCGCGAGTGCCGCGAGGAGTGCCACCTCGACCTCGGCAGCACCGCGGTGTTGCGCCCGTGGAGCCGCTGGGTCACGCCGCTGGGCGTGCCCAAGCGATTCGACACGGTGTTCTTCGTGGCGCCGGCGCCGGCCGGACAGGTGCCGCGCCCCGACGCCGGCGAAACCACCGTGCTCGAATGGATCGCTCCGGCGGTGGCGCTGCAGGCGCACGCGGCCGGCACAATGCCGATGGAATTCGCCACCGTGGCCACCGTGCGCTCGCTGCTGCCGTTTGCTGCGCGCGACGTGGCCAGCGTGCTCGCGCATGCGGTCGCGCAGCGCAGCCTGCGCACGGTGCATCCGCGGCTGCAGCTCGACGCCGCGCGCCGCGTCGTCGGCCTGTTGCTGCCGGGCGAGCCCGGCTACGACGAACTGGCGGGCGACGGGCCGTGAACGTGCGCGGCGCTAGGGCCTGTTCACACTACGGATGCCAGATGCGTTGCCACCAGAATGCCCGCGAGATAGGCGCAAACCGCAGCCGGGTTGGACACCCGGCGAGGATTTGCAACGACGCGCGCGGGCATTCTGGTGGCGATGACCGACCAGCGCGCAGCGCGCAGGCAAGCCGCATGGCGTCGTTGAACTCGCGCTCGGGCGCCCAGCCCGAGCGGCGTCGTCCGCCTAGCCCTGCGGCTTGCCAGGCCCGCTCGCACTGGCATCCGTAGTGTGAACAGGCCCTAGCGGCAGGCGAAGCGCGCACTAGAACTTCTCCAGCCACGGTCGTAGATCCAGCTCGTGCGTCCACGCGCTGCGCGGCTGCCGGTGCAGCAGCCAATAGTTGTCGGCGATCGCGTCGGGGTCGAGGATGCCGTCGCGCTCCTTCAGCGCGTAGCGCTCGGGGAAGTTCGCCCTGATGAAGTCGGTGTCGATCGCACCGTCGATCACCACGTGTGCCACGTGGATGCCCTGCGGGCCGAGCTCGCGCGCCATGCTCTGCGCCAGCGCGCGCAGCGCGTGCTTGGCACCGGCGAACGCGGCGAAGCCGGCGCCGCCGCGCAGGCTGGCAGTGGCGCCGGTGAACACGATCGTGCCGCGGCCGCGCGGCACCATCACCTTGGCCACCTCGCGGCCCACCAGGAAGCCGGCGAGCGCGCCCATCTCCCACACCTTGCGGTAGACGCGTTCGGTGGTTTCGGTGACCTCGAAGCGCACGTTGGCGCCGATGTTGAACACCGCCACCTCGATCGCGCCGACGTCGCGCTCGATCGCCGCCACCAGCTCGGCCACTTGCGCCTCGTCGCGCGCGTCGGAGCCGAAACCGTGCGCGGTGCCGCCGTCGGCGCGGATGCGCTCGAGCAGCGGCTGCAGCTTGTCGCGCTGGCGCCGCGTGACGCAGGCCGCGAAGCCCTCGCGCGCGAAGCGGCGCGCGATCGCACCCCCGGTGGCGTCGCCAGCGCCGACGATGAGGGCGGCTTTCGTGGGATTCATCTCGTGGCTCCGTGGGTTCTCGCCGCGCGAGTTTCGTGCGCTGGCTTCAGCGGTACACGCCGTCCCACTCGGCCGGGCGCTCGGCGCCCAGGCCGTCGGCCGACGCGAGCGGGCGGTTCAGGCTGAACACGGCCTCGGGCGACACGGCGGCGTACTCCATGTAGCCCATGCGCGCGATCGGCCGCATCGCGCCGGTCTGCACGATGCCGTCGCGGATGTAGGCGTCGTCGATGTAGACCCCGATCACCTCGCCGAACACCACGGTGTACGCGGCATCGGCGTGGCCGGCCGGCGCCGGCAGCGGCAGCATCTTCCACAGCCGGCACTCGAGCGCCGCCGGCGACGCGGCGACGCGCGGCGCCGCGACGAAGCGCGACGGCGCGCGCTGCAGGCCGGCGAGCGCGAACTCGTCGACCTGCGGCGCCACGGCGGCCGAGCTGAGGTTCATCGCGTCGCGCAGCGCCCAGGTGGCCAGCGAGCAGGTGAACTCGCCGGTGGCGGCGATGTTGCGCAGGCTGTCCTTGTGGCCGCCCGACGAGAACATCACCATCGGTGGACGATCGCCCACCGCGTTGAAGAAGCTGTACGGCGCGAGGTTGGCGCGGCCTTGCGCGTCGAGGCTGCCGATCCAGCCGATCGGCCGCGGCGCGACCAGTGCCTTGAACGGGTCGTGCTTCAGGCCGTGCTCGCGCGTGCGGGCGTCGTAGTGCATCCGCGATTGTCCTTCGGCGGCAAGGTGAGCAACAAGCCGCCGCGATGCGATACTCGCCGCGAACACCCGTGCCTTTTCGATGCACAACGCACCCACATTCACCAAGGTGTCGCTGGTCACCGGCGCCGACGGCCGCGCGCACTGGCGCGAGGAGGCGATCGCGCTCAGCGAAGGCAAGCCGCAGGCGCGGCTGTCGCCGCTGCTGCCCGGCAGCAGCGTCCAGCTGCGCGAGAGCCCGGTGGGTTTTCGCAGCGAGTTCCATTGCACCGAGCAGCCGCAGTGGGTGTTCATCCTGCGAGGCCGCATGGCGATCGGCCTGCACGACGGCAGCTGGCGAGTGTTCGCCGCCGGCCAGCACTTCTACTCGGCCGATCTGCTGCCCGCGGGCGCCGCGTTCGATGTCGGCGTGCACGGCCACCGCAGCCGGCAAGACGGCGACGAGCCGCTGGTCACGCTGTTCGTACGCGGATGACCCGGACCTCGAGGTAGCCATCCGAGCGTGACGCGTGCAGCGGGTGTACGCTGCGCAACGAGACGCGGAGTGGAGCGTGCCGAGCCGACACGTCGTCTGGCTGTGCAGCGTGGCGCTGGGTGCCGCGCTGTGGGGGGTGGCTGCGCTCGCGCAGAGCCCGAAGGTTGCGGCGGTGCCACCGGTGTTGGTGGTGCAGATCGACGGCGCGATCGGGCCCGCCGCCGCCGAGCGCGTGACGCGCGCGCTCGACCGGGCGGTGCGCGAGCGGGCCCAGCTGGTCGTGCTGCAGCTCGATACGCCCGGTGGCCTCGACACCGCGATGCGCACGATCATCAAGGCCATGCTGGCGTCGCCGGTGCCGGTGGCCACCTTCGTCGCGCCGCAGGGCGCGCGCGCGGCCAGCGCGGGCACCTACATTCTCTATGCGTCGCACATCGCCGCGATGGCGCCGGCCACCAACCTGGGCGCCGCCACGCCGATCGCGATCGGCCTGCCGTCGCCGGGCGGCGAGGCGCCGGCGGCCAGCGCACCGCAAGGCAAGACCGCGGGGCACGACGCGCTGGAGGCCAAGCGCGTCAACGACGCCAGCGCGTACATCCGCTCGCTGGCGCAACTGCGCGGGCGCGACGCGGCGTGGGGCGAGCGGGCGGTGCGCGAGGCGGTCAGCCTGCCCGCCACCGACGCGCTGAAGCGCCACGTGATCGACCTCATCGCCGCCGACGTGCCCGACCTGCTGCGCCGGCTCGACGCTCGCGTGGTGCGGCGCGATGCCGCGCAGGGCGGCGCGCTGACGCTGCACACCGCGGGCGCTGCGGTGGTGGTGCTCGAGCCCGACTGGCGCGACAAGCTGCTGGCGGCGATCAGCGACCCCAGTCTGGCGCTGGTGCTGATGATGGTGGGCTTCTACGGGCTGCTGTTCGAGTTCATGAACCCGGGCTACGTCGCGCCCGGCGTGATCGGCGGCGTCGCGCTGCTGCTGGCGCTGTGGGGCCTGCAGATGCTGCCGATCAACTACGCGGGCCTCGCGCTGATCCTGCTCGGCATCGCGTTCTTCGTCGGCGAGGCGTTCGTGCCGAGCTACGGCACGCTGGGCATCGGCGGCGTGGCGGCGTTCGCACTCGGTGCGGTGCTGCTGGTCGACAGCGAAGCGCCCGGGTTCGCGATTCCGTGGCCGCTGATCGCCGCCGTGACGGCGGTCTCGGCGGTGGTCGTCGTCGGCGTCGCCGGCATGGCGGCGCGCGCGCGCAGGCGGCCGGTGGTCAGCGGCTCCGCGGCCACGCTGGTGGGCGCCGGTGGCACCGTGATCGAGGCCGACGGCGCCGAGGGCTGGGCCGACGTCAACGGCGAGCGCTGGCGCGTGCGCGCGACGATGCCGCTGCAGCCGGGTCAGCGCGTGCGCGTGACGCAGGTCGACGGCCTGACGCTCGGGGTCAAGCCGACCGACGCCTGAGGCCGATCGAAACGGGAGACATCGATGACCGCTGCCATCGCCCTGGTCGTGATCCTGATCCTGGTGGTGTTCGTCGTCGCCAACTCGCTGCGCATCCTGCGCGAGTACCAGCGCGGCGTGGTGTTCCAGCTCGGGCGCTTCTGGAAGGTCAAGGGCCCGGGGCTGGTGGTGCTGATCCCCGGCATCCAGCAGATGGTGCGGGTCGACCTGCGCATCGTCGTGATGGACGTGCCGAGCCAGGACGTGATCTCGCGCGACAACGTGTCGGTTAAGGTCAACGCGGTGCTGTACTTCCGCGTCGTCGACCCCGAGCGCGCGATCATCCAGGTCGAGAACTTCATGGCGGCGACCAGCCAGCTCGCGCAGACCACGCTGCGCGCCGTGCTCGGCAAGCACGACCTCGACGAGATGCTGTCGGAGCGCGAACGGCTGAACCTCGACATCCAGAAGATCCTCGACGCCCAGACCGACGCCTGGGGCATCAAGGTGACCAACGTCGAGATCAAGCACGTCGACCTCAACGAGAGCATGATCCGCGCCATCGCGCGCCAGGCCGAGGCCGAACGTGAGCGTCGTGCCAAGGTGATCCACGCCGAAGGCGAGCTGCAGGCCGCCGAGAAGCTGGCGCAGGCCGCCGCGATCCTGGCGCAGCAGCCGCAGGCGATCCAGCTGCGCTACCTGGAGACGCTGACGGTGATCGCCGCCGACAAGAACTCGACCATCGTGTTCCCGCTGCCGATGGACGTGGTGGCGCCGCTGATCGAGGCGATGAAGCAGCGCCGTGCGGCGCCAACTGCGTGACGCCGCGCGCAGCACCGGCGTGCGCGGATGTCAGACCCCGATCCGCCGGCAGACCTCGAGCGACAGCGCGCTCTGGTTCAGCGTGTAGAAGTGGATGCCGGGCGCGCCGCCATCGATCAGGCGGCGGCACAGCGCACTGACCACGTCGAGGCCGAACGCGCGCACCGACGCCGCGTCGTCCATGAAGCCTTCCATCTTCAGCGCCACCCAGCGCGGGATCTCGATGCCGTCGCGCTGCGCGAACATCGCGATGCGCGAGTAGTTCAGGATCGGCATCACGCCCGGCACGATCGGCACCGTGACGCCGAGCTTGCGCGCCTCGTCGACGAAGTGGAAGTACGCATCGGCGTTGTAGAAGAACTGCGTGATCGCCGAGTTCGCACCGGCGTTGACCTTGTCGACGAAGAACTGCAGGTCGCGCTTCGCATAGCGCTGCTGCGGATGCACCTCGGGGTAGCACGCCACCTCGATGTGCCAATCGGGCCCTTGCGTCTGGCGGATGAACTGGATCAGCTCGGCCGCGTAGCGGAACTCGCCGGCCGTGGCGGTGCCGCTGGGCAGGTCGCCGCGCAATGCCACCAGGCGGCGGATGTTCTGCGCACGGTAGGTGTCGAGGATGCCGGCGATGCGCTCGCGCGTGGAGCCGACGCACGACAGGTGCGGTGCCGCCTCGTGGCCCATCGCGGCGATGGCGCTCACGGTGGCCAGCGTCTTGTCGCGCGTGGCGCCGCCGGCGCCGTAGGTGACGCTGAAGAACTGCGGCCGCAGCGTGCCGAGCTCGGCCACCACGGTGCGCAGTTTCTCGTCACCCAGCGGCGTGTTGGGCGGGAAGAACTCGAAGCTGATCGGTACGGCGCGGCTCATCGGGCAGGCGACGCGCCCCGGGTGCGCGAATGGCAGTTCATCGGTGGCCCTTTCAAGATGTGCCCAGCAGGCGCGCTGCGGCTTCGGCGAGCTTCTTGTCGAAGGTGAGCAGCGGCGCCTGCAGCGCCTGCGCCAAGGCGACGTAGGCGGCGTCGTAGGCCGTCAGGTCGAGTTGCCCGGCGAGGTCGAACAGCGCCTCGGGCGCGTCATCGTGCAGCGCGACGTTCTGTTGCGCGAATGCCGCCAGGCCCTCGCGGGCGGCCGCCGCCGGAACACCCGCGCGGCACTTGTTGCGCGCGACATTGGCCAACTCGTAGGCCAGCAGCACCGGCGCGTGCAGGCTGCGATCTCGGATGCGCTCGCGCGCCTGTTCGGCAGCCGGCTCGGCCCACAGCACGGCGGCCAGCAGGCTGCAGTCGACCACCGCGGGCCGCTGCGCCGCGTAGACCGGCGTCGGTTCGGCCACGTACAGCACCCGCTTCTGCGCGCTGCGCGCGGCACCCGGCTTCTGCGCGCTGCGCGTGGCACTCATCGCGACTCGCGGGCGGCGCGGACGATGTCGACGGCCAGCGGCGCTCTCGCCAGCGACGGGTCGGGCTTCCAACCTGCCGCCTCGCGCTCGACCATCAGCTGCTCGATGGTCTTGCGGCCGAGCACCCGGTAGCGGCGACCGGTGAGGGGGTGGATGTCCGCGGCGACGGGAGTCAGCGGGTGCGCCGCAGCGGTCGCCGCGGCCTCGGCTGCCGCCTGTTCGACGATGGCCATCAACTCGCCTTGCAGCGAGCGGTGGTTGCGTGCGGCGCGCGCGCGCAGCCGCTCGGCGATGTGATCGGGCACGTCCTTGATCGAGAGGTTCACGCCCATGCAATTGCTCCGAGATGGAACCGTGGAGCCATTCTGGCTCCATCGCGGGTTGATGGTCAATCAGTACCGGTAGCTGTCGGCCTTGTACGGCCCCTGCTTCGGCACGCCGATGTACGCCGCCTGCTCGTCGGTGAGCTCGGTCAGCATCGCGCCGAGCTTGCTCAACTGCAGTCGCGCCACCTTCTCGTCGAGGTGCTTGGGCAGCACGTAGACCTTGCCCTGTTCGTAGAAGTCGCTGTGCGTGTACAGCTCGATCTGCGCGATCGTCTGGTTGGCGAACGAGCTGCTCATCACGTAGCTCGGGTGCCCGGTGGCGCAACCGAGGTTCACGAGGCGCCCCTTGGCCAGCAGGATGATGCGCTTGCCCGGCTTGCCGTCGTGCGACGGGAAGATCACGTGGTCGACCTGCGGCTTGATCTCTTCCCAGGTGCAGCGCTCGAGCCCGGCGACATCGATCTCGTTGTCGAAGTGCCCGATGTTGCAGACGATCGCCTGATCCTTCATCTTCGCCATGTGGGCGTAGGTGATCACGTCCTTGTTGCCGGTGCAGGTGACGAAGATGTCGGCCTTGTCGGCGGCGTAGTCCATCGTCACCACGCGGTAGCCTTCCATCGCCGCCTGCAGCGCGTTGATGGGGTCGATCTCGGTCACCCACACCTGCGCCGACAGCGCGCGCAGCGCCTGCGCGCTGCCCTTGCCGACGTCGCCGTAGCCGGCCACCAGTGCGACCTTGCCGGCCACCATCACGTCGGTGGCGCGCTTGATGCCGTCGACCAGCGATTCGCGGCAGCCGTACAGGTTGTCGAACTTGCTCTTCGTGACGCTGTCGTTGACGTTGATGGCGCGGAACAGCAGCGCGCCCTTCGCGCTCATCTCCTTGAGCCGGTGCACGCCGGTGGTGGTTTCCTCGGTCACGCCGATGATCTGCGCGGCCTTGCGGCTGTACCAGGTGGGGTCGGCGGCGAGCTTGGCCTTGATCGCGGCGAACAGCTCGCGCTCTTCTTCGCTGCCGGGCTTGGCGATCACCGAGGCGTCGCGCTCGGCGCGCTTGCCCAGGTGCATCAGCAGCGTGGCGTCGCCGCCGTCGTCGAGGATCATGTTCGGGCCTTCGCCGTCGGCGCCCTTGCCGGCAAACTCGAAGATGCGGTGCGTGTAGTCCCAGTAATCCTTCAGCGATTCACCCTTGTAGGCGAACACCGGCGTGCCGGCCTTCACCAGCGCGGCGGCGGCGTGATCCTGCGTGCTGAAGATGTTGCACGACGCCCAGCGCACCTGCGCGCCCAGCGCCTGCAGCGTCTCGACCAGCACCGCGGTCTGGATCGTCATGTGCAGGCTGCCGGCGATGCGCGCGCCCTTCAGCGGCTGCGCTTTCGCGTACTCGGCGCGGATCGCCATCAGCGCCGGCATCTCGCTCTCGGCGATCTTGATTTCCTTGCGGCCCCAGTCGGCGAGCGACAGGTCGGCCACGGCGTATTGGTCGGTGTGCAGGGGTTTGAGAACAGCGTTCACGGTCAAAGCTCCATCGGGTGGCGACCCGCAGCGAGCATGCCGGAGAAGAACTCACCCGGCACGAACTGTCTGCGGGTGAGCGCCGTTGCGAACTGAGGCCCCCTGGTCGCCTGCGGCAACCGCCCCCCGCGGGGGCGAGTCAGCCCGGAAACGGCCCGGCGCTGACCTGGAGGGTTCCGAGCCTGGGACCTGATGGGCCTTGCAACGCTCCTCGGAACTGGGCGCGATTCTAGCGCCGGCGCGCCAGCATGGGAGACTCGCTGCCCATGGCTTCACGCAATTGGGGTGGTGTCGATGCCCGCGCGCTGGTGCGCGTGCACGGCGTGCTGACCGACATCGACGACACGCTGACGCGCGACGGCGCGATCGAGCCGGCCGCGCGCGCGGCGCTGCGCCGGCTGGCCGCGGCGCAGCTGCCGGTGATCGCCATCACCGGCCGGCCGATGGGCTGGAGCGAGCCGTTCGTGCGCGACGGCACGCTCGACGCGATCGTGGCCGAGAACGGCGCGGTGGCGCTGTTCCGCGAGCGCGGCGGCGTGCGCATCGAGTACGGGCAGGACGAGGCCACGCGCCGCGCCAACGCCGTGCGGCTGCAGCAGGTGGCGCTGCAGGTGCGCCGCGAGGTGCCCGGCGCCATGCTGGCGCGCGACAGCGCCGGCCGCGTGACCGACATCGCCGTCGACCACAGCGAGTTCGCGCACCTCGATGCAGCCGCCATCGAGCGCGTGGTGGCGATCATGCGCGGCGCAGGCATGAACGCCACCGTCAGTTCGATCCACGTCAACGGCTGGTTCGGCGCGCACACCAAGCTCAGCGGCGCGCGCTGGATCGTGCAGCGGCTGTTCGGCCGCGCGCTCGACGCCGAGCGCGAGTGCTGGGTCTATGTCGGCGACTCGACCAACGATCAGGAGATGTTCGCGCACTTCCCGTTGAGCGTCGGCGTGGCCAACCTGATGCGTTTCGCCGACCGCCTCACCGTATGGCCGGCGTACCTCACCGCCGGCGAGCGCGGCAGCGGCTTCGCCGAGGTGGCCGACGCGCTGATCGCGGCGCGCGCGGGTGCCCGGGCCGAGGACGCCGGGTGACCGGCTGACGCAGGTAGAAGGAGGAGCGTTCGGGCTGCGTCAGCAGGCTGAGCGCGGGGGGGCACGGAGTCAGCCGGTCACCCGGTGGCCTCGGCCTCGCGCAGATGGGCAAAGGGAGGGAGCCCAAGAAACCGGTGCAACCGGTGCAGCTCGTCGTCCATCGCGCGCGCGAACGCGGCATCGCCGCGTCGTGACGGCCCGGCAAAGCCGACCTCGACGCGCATCGCGCCGGCATCCACCGCCACGTTGGCCCAGCCCACCACCTGCTCGCGCCACAGCAGCGGCAGCGCGTAGTGGCCCATCGTGCGCTTGGCCGCCGGCGTGTACGCCTCGAAGCGGTACGGCCAGCCCCAGAAGCGCTCGAAGCGCAGCCGGTCCCACACCAGCGGGTCGAACGGTGCCAGCAGCCACACGCGGTCGTCGGCCGGCGCAGGCGCCGCGGCCGGGTCTTCGCCGGCCGGCCAGTACCAGTCGAGGCCGTCGACCCGTGCGTGCGCGAGCCGCTGCTTCGCATGCGCCAGCGCGCGCGCGCGATCGCCCGCCCACTGCGGCGCGGCGGCGCGCAGCCGGTGCACCAGCTGGCCCAGCGTGGGCGCCGGCAGCGGCGCATAGGCGGCGACGATCACATCGACCAGCGCATCCATGCGCGCGCGGCACTCGGCCTTGTCGGCCGGCACGGCCCACGGCGCGCGCGCCGCGTACACGCGCGTGCCGGCGTCGCGCCGCGCCACGCGCAGCAGGCCGCGGTAGTGCAGGCCGTCAAGCAGTTCGGTGCTGGCGTTGCTCGAGCCGCCGAACCAGTTGGTGACCTTGCCGTGGTCGAAGCGCGCATCGACCTCGCGCGGGTGCACGGCGCCGCGCTCGCGCACGAACGCCAGCACCGCATCGGCCCTGGCCTGCCGCGCCGGGCCCCAGCGCACGCGCGCCACGCGCGGGTGCATCAGCGCATGGTGCCGGGCGCCGAGGAAGCCGTAGTTGACGAAGAAGTCTTCCTCGATGCCGAGCTCGGCATAGCGCCGCTCGAGGTCGCCGGCGACGTAGCCGGCCACCCGGTGGCGCAGCGTGAGGTCTTGCGCGCGCGCCGGCGCGCGCAGCGGGTCGGCCTGCACGAAGGCCAGCCGCTGCAGCGCCAGCGGCAGCGTGGTGGGGGCGAACAGGCTGCGCGCGAGCGCGTGGCGGCGCAGTGCCTGGAGCGTTGGGTCGGAGCGGGCCATCCGCCGATCATGCCCAACCGGGCATCGCCGCTGACGGTCGGCACCGGTGCACAACACCGATCGCCGACAATCGCCCGCGATGGACGAGCCAGCTGCCGCAACGCTCACGCCCGCGCAACTGCGCGCGCAGCTGGCGCGCCACGCGGTGCGCGCCATCGAGCCCGCCGGCCGCCGCCGCGCCGCGGTAGCGGTGGCCGTCACCGAGGCCGGCCTCGGTGCCGAAGTGCCCGGCACACCGGTGCTTGCGCAATGGAGTCAAGAGCCCGCGCTGCTGCTCACGCGCCGCGCCGAGAGCCTGAGTGCGCACGCCGGCCAGTGGGCGCTGCCCGGCGGCCGCATCGACGGCCGCGAGACGCCCGAGGCCGCCGCGCTGCGCGAGCTGATCGAAGAAGTGGGCCTCGCGCTCGCCGCCGATGCGGTGCTCGGCCGGCTCGACGACTACGCCACGCGCTCGGGCTACGTGATCACACCGATCGTCGTCTGGGCCGGCGCGGCGCGCGAACTCACGCCCAACCCGGCCGAGGTGGCGGGCATCCACCGCATTCCGGCCCGCGAGCTGCTGCGTGCCGACGCGCCGATCCTCAACCAGGTGAAGGGCGCCGCGCACCCGGTGCTGCGCATGCCGATCGGCACGGGCTGGATCGCGGCGCCGACGGCGGCGTTTCTGTACCAGTTTCGCGAGTGGTGCCTGCTCGAGCGCGACACGCGCGTGGCGCACTTCGATCAACCGTACTTTGCCTGGAGGTGAGCCCGGTGCATGCGGCGCTGAACGGCCTCACGGTGCTCGAACGCGGCTGGCTGTCGAGCAACAACGTGCTGATCCACGCCGCGCCGGGCGAGCCCGGCGCCGTGCTGGTCGACAGCGGCCACGTGGTGCACGCCGAGCAGACGGTGGCGCTGGTGCGCCACGCGCTGCGCGCCGGCGAGCCGCTGGTGCGCGTGGTCAACACCCACCTGCACAGCGACCACTGCGGCGGCAATGCCGCGCTGCAGCGCGCGTTCGGCGTGCCGGTCGTCGTGCCGCCGGGCCATGCCGACGCGGTGGCGGCGTGGGACACGATGCGCCTCACGCACGGCAGCACCGGCCAGCGCAGCGAGCGCTTCACGCATGCCGGCACGCTGGCGCCGGGCCAGCACTTCATGGCCGGTGCCAGGCGCTGGGATGCGCTGGCCGCGCCCGGCCACGACCCGCACTCGCTGCTGCTGTTCGACGCGCAGCACGGCGTGCTGCTGTCGGCCGATGCGCTGTGGCAGCACGGCTTCGGCGTGGTGTTTCCCGAGGTCGCGGGCGAGCCCGGCTTCGACGACGTGAGCCGCACGCTCGACGCGATCGCGCGGCTGCCGGTGCAGATGGTGGTGCCCGGCCACGGCGCGCCGTTCACCGACGTGACCGCCGCGCTGGCGCGCGCGCGTGCGCGGCTCGACGGTTTTCGCGCCGACCCGCAGCGCCATGCGCGCCACGCGGTCAAGGTGATGATCAAGTACCACGTGATGGAGGAGCAACGCGTCGGCCACGCGGCGCTGCTGCAGTGGGTGGCCAGCACGCCGTTCCTGCTCGATGCGTGGCGGCGCTTCGGCACCGCGGGTGCGCCCACCCCGGCGGCGTGGTGCGCCGCGTTCGTCGACGAGCTGGTCGCACAGGGGGCGCTGGGGCGCGAGGGGGAGGTGGTGGTCGACCGGTAGCGCAGACGGTTCACCCGCGTCGCGCGGTGGGCCCATCCGCAAGTAGCACAGCTGTGCTACTCTGGTCGCAGGCGCCACCGATTCTGCTGCGAGGGACACCTGCATGAGCACCACCACGATCCGCCTGTCCGACGAGCTGAAGGCCCGGCTTGCCGAGGCGGCGCAGGCCGAGGGCGTGACCGCGCATGCCTTCATCGTCGATGCGATCCGGCTGCGCACGGCGCAGTCCGAGGCGCGGCGCGATTTCGTGCAGGAAGCCCAGCACCGGCTGGCGGAGATGGACCGCACCGGTCTCGCGGTGCCGTGGGACGAGGCGCGCCGTTACCTGGTTGCGCGCGCCGCCGGCCAGAAGGCCGCGCGGCCCAGGGCCCGCAAGCTCAAGCGCTGAGCGTGGCGCGCATCGAGCTGTCGCCGCGGGCGATCGACGATCTCGACCGCATCCTGGCGCACCTCGTCGAGCACGGCGTGGCCGATGCCGGCGAACGCGTGGCCGACATCGTGGCGGCGCTCGACGTGCTCGAACGCAACCCGATGATCGGCCGCCCGGCCGAGCCGGGTCTGCGCGAGCTGGTGATCGGCCGCGGTTCGCGTGGCTATGTGGCGCTGTACGCGTATGCCGCCGACCGCGAGCGGGTAAGGATCGTGGCGGTGCGCGGGCAGCGCGAGGCGGGGTACTGAGTGCCCCCGGGGCCGGACAGCGCCCGAGCCCGGGCCCCGTGCTCAAATCGCGCCCGCAACCGATCGGCCCAGGAGGTGTGAACCGAATGCAGGCAGCGGAGTTCGTTCGCAAGTGGCAGGCGGGGTCGAGCGCCGACCAGCTCAACGAACGCGCCGGCGCGCAGCCGCACTTCATCGACCTGTGCCGCGTGCTCGGCGTGCCCGAGCCCGACGACCCCGGCGCCTACTGCTTCGAGCGCGGCCTCAGCAAGACCGGCAGCGCCGCCGGCCGCACCGACGGCTTTGCCGACGTGTGGAAGCGCGGCCACTTCGCGTGGGAGTACAAGGCGCCGGGCAAGAGCCTGGAGGGCGCGCTCAAGCAGCTGATGATGTACGCGCTGCCGCTCGAGAACCCGCCGCTGCTGGTGGTGAGCGACCGCCGCCAGATCGAGGTGCACACGCACTTCACCGGCACGCCGAGCGAGCGGCACGCGTTTGCGCTCAGCGAGCTCGTGCGGCCCGAGGTGCAGCAGCGCCTGCGCGCGCTGTGGCTCGACCCCGACGCCTACAGACCGAAGCGCAGCAACCGCGACATCACCGAAGACGCCGCGCGCACCTTTGCCGCCACCGCCGAGCGGCTGCGCGCGGCCGGCGTGGCGCCCGCGGCGGCGAGCCACTTTCTCACGCAGTGCCTGTTCTGCTTCTTTGCCGAAGACGTGGGCCTGCTGCCGTCGCGGCTGTTCGAGCGCCTGGTGGGCGCCGCGGTCGCGCCCGAGGCGCTGCGCGCGCAGCTGAGCAAGCTGTTCGAGTCGATGCGCGACGGCGGCCTGTTCGGCGTCGACGCGGTGCCGTGGTTCAACGGCGGCCTGTTCCAGGCCGTCGATGTGCCGCCGCTGGCCGCCGCCGATGTGGCCGCGCTCAAGGCCGCCAGCGCGCTGAACTGGAGCGCCATCGACCCCAGCATCTTCGGCACGCTGTTCGAGCGCGGGCTCGACCCGGCCAAGCGCAGCCAGCTCGGCGCGCACTACACCGACCCGCAGACCATCCTGCGGCTGGTGGAGCCGGTGGTGCAGCGGCCGCTGCTGGCGCAGTGGCGCGAGCGCAAGGTGGCGATCGAGAAGGCGCTCGCCAGGAGCAAGAAGTACCAGGACAAGGCCTGGCGCGACGCGCAAGCCGGCTTCGTCGGGTTCGTCGAGCAACTGGGCGCGTACCGCGTGCTCGACCCGGCGTGCGGCAGCGGCAACTTCCTGTACCTGGCGCACAAGAGCCTGAAGGACATCGAGCACCAGGTGAACCTGGAGGCCGAGGAGCTGGGCCTCAATCGCCAGCACGACACCACCGGCCCGCACAACGTGCTGGGCATCGAGCTCAACGAGTACGCCGCCGAGCTGGCGCGCGTGACGGTGTGGATCGGCGAGCTGCAGTGGCGCATCCAGCGCGGCTACGGCTTCAAGACGCAGCCGGTGCTGGAGCCGCTCGATCACATCGAGTGCCGCGATGCGCTGCTGAACGCCGACGGCAGCGAGGCGCGCTGGCCGAAGGCGGATGCGGTGGTGGGGAATCCGCCGTTCGTGGGTGACAAGCGCATGTTTGCCGAGCTCGGGCGCGAGTACACCCACCGGTTGCGCAGCGCATACACCGGCCGCGTTCCGGGCGGAGCAGATCTCGTTTGCTACTGGTTCGAGCAAGCACGAGCACAGATCGCGCGTGGGGCGCTGGAGCGGGCAGGCTTCGTGGCGACCAATTCGATCCGGGGTGGCCGCAATCGCGCGGTGCTGGAGAATATTGCGGCTGCATCACGAATCTTCGAGGCGTGGAGCGACGAGCCGTGGATCAACGACGGCGCAGCGGTGCGGGTCTCGCTCGTGGCGTTTGGAACGTCTGCGCAACCGGCACGACTGGATGGCGTTGATGTCGAGGCCATTTCGCCCGACCTGTCTGACGGGCATACCGGCGGGCAGGCAGACCTCACTCGCGCCAGCCCTCTGCTCGCCAATGCCGACACCTCGTATCTCGGCATCCAGAAGACCGGCCCGTTCGAGATTCCGGGCGATGTGGCGCGTGGGTGGCTGGCTCTGCCCAACCCCAACGGGCGGCCGAACAGCGACGTGGTGCGACCGTGGTTCAACGGCCTGGATGTGACCCGACGCAACCGCGACATGTGGATCGTCGACTTCGGTGCCGACATGGCGCGCGACAGCGCCAGTCTGTACGAACAGCCGTTCCTGCATTTGCAGACACACGTGCAGCCCACGCGAACCGGCAAGCGCGAAGCGCGCACCAACGAGCAATGGTGGCTCTATCAGTGGTCTCGACCGCTGATGCGCGCCGCGATCAAAGGGTTGCAGCGCTGCGTCGCCACACCGGAGGTTTCCAAGCACAGGGTCTTCGTCTGGCTCGCGAAGGCGGTCATTGCCGACAAGAACCTCAGCATCGTGGCGCGTGAGGACGACACCACGTTCGGCATCCTGCACGGGCGCATGCACGAGCTGTGGTCGCTGCGGATGTGCACGTGGCTCGGCAAGGGCAACGACCCGCGCTACACACCGACCACCTGCTTCGAAACCTTCCCCTTTCCCACCGGCCTGACGCCGGCCGACACCGCGCACCAGCGCACCGAGGCGCTGCCCGACGGCGCGCTGGTGCCGGCCGACCTGCCCGCACCGGTGCGCGCGCACGCCGAAGCGATCGCGCGCGCCGCGCGGCGCCTCGTCGAATTGCGCGATGCCTGGCTCAACCCGCCGCAGTGGACCGAGCGCATCCCCGAGGTGGTGCCGCTGGGCCTGCAGCGCTCGCCGTACCCCGACCGCATCGTCGCCAAGGCGGGCTTCGAGAAGGAAGTTGCCAAGCGCACGCTGACCAACCTGTACAACCAGCGCCCGGCCTGGCTGGCGCAGGCGCACGCGGCGCTCGACACCGCGGTGGCCGCCGCCTACGGCTGGGCCGACTACACGCCGGCGCTGGCCGACGACGAGATCCTGCGGCGGTTGCTGGCGTTGAACCTGGAGCGCAGCGGCAAGACTTGACGTGCATTCGTCGCCCTGCTGCGGATAATCGCGCCATGGCTGCGCTGGCCCAACCGCTGATCGACCATCACGACGCCATCGTGCGGCTGTGTCGTGCCTATGGCGTCGAGCGCCTGGAGGTGTTCGGCTCGGCGGCCGACGGCCGGTTCGATCCGGCGCGCAGCGATTTCGATTTCATCGTTCGGCTCGCGCCGCGGCCTGAGGCGTCTCTGGCGCGCCGCTTTCTGGGGTTCGTCGAAGGGCTCGAAGCACTGCTCGGTCGCCCGGTGGACGTGTTGTCCGACGGGCCGATCGAGAACCCGTACCTGCGCCGGGCGGTGGACGCCTCGCGTCGAACCCTGCATGACGAACCGGCTGCCAAAGCACCTGCATGACGCGCTGACGGCGGCGCGGCGTGCCACCGAGTTCCTCGGCGTGCTCGATCTGGATTCCTATCGAGCGAACGCGCTCGTGCGCTCGGCCGTCGAGCGGCAGCTCGAGATCCTTGGCGAGGCGGGCAAGCGTGCGCTCGACGAGGAGTCGGCGCTGCGAAGCCGGATTCCCGATCTCGAACTTGCGATCGGGCTGCGCAACCGGCTCATCCATGGGTACGACCGCGTCCTGCACGGCGTGGTGGTCGACACGGTTCGCCGGGATCTGCCGCGGCTGATCGAGGCGCTGGAGTCGGAGCTGAAGCGGTTTCCGCTGGAGTGAAGGCGACAACGGGCGACTTGCGTTGCCGATGAAGAAATCTTGCGGCGGCCTTGGCCGTTGAAGCCGGGGCGAGCGCGATGAGCGGCCGACCCACACACCTGCGCAACCTGGCCGTCGGCCAGTCGGTGCGCCACGGGCGATTCGGCATCGGCAAGGTGGTGGCAACCGGCCGCATCGAAGATCGCGAGACCGCCACGGTCGATTTCGGCCGCTCCGGGTTGCGTGTGCTGGATGTCGCTGCCGCGCGGCTGCTCGATCCGGGCGCGAGCACGCAGCATCCTTCTTGGGAGGATCTGGTCGACGAGACGGCCGCGCTCGAACCGCTGGGCGCCGAGCCGTGGGCGGCCTGGTTCGGGCCCGCGGTGGTCGATGACGCTGCGGCGTTCCGCCAGGCGCTGCACCGCATCGAGGGCGACTGGCGGCCCTATCCGGTCGGCCGCATAGGCGGCCACGCGCAGGGCTGGCCCGAGGTCGATGTGCTGCTGCACCCGGCGGCGGCGCGCCGCGTGGACATGGTGCTGGCGGGCGTGATCATCTTGATGACCGCGGCGGGGCCGCGGTCGTTGATCGGCCTGCCGTTCTACAACGACTGGGATCACGAGTACGTGGTGACGCCGCGGCGCATTCGTGTCTGCCGGAACCGCATCGAGGCGGTGGTCGCGGCCGACCTGCATCTCGGCGCCGAGACCTTTCCCATCACGTTCGCGCTGCCCACCTTCGACATCGGCCGCCCGTTCCTGGCGCCGGATCGGCCAGTGGCGGTTGCGCTGACCGCACTCGCGTTCGAGTGCGAGCCTGCACCGTCGCCAACCTTGCGCGTGCGGCACGACCCGAGCGTGGTCGCGGCGGTGCGTGCGGCCGGGGGCGATCTGGGGGTCGACGACGATGGCCTGTCCAGCTTCAGCATCGCCGGCATGTCCGCTTGGCTGCCGGATGCCGGTCGAGGCGACTTGGTCGATTTCCGCGGGCAGGTGGCCGCCGTGCAGACGATCGCGCTGCCGCCGGGCCAGCGTCCGGCCTGGCGGCTGCGCCTGCGCGCGTGGCGTGCCGCTGACGCCGACGGGCTGCTCGACGTGGTGTTCGAAGCGTCGGTGTGGCCGATGGCCGAAGGGCCTGCGGTGGGCAGTGACGTGCAGGGCCGTGCCTGGCTGGTCGGGGAGGTGCTCGGTCCGGCGTGAGCGGCGCGGGCGCGGTGGCGCGATCGTGATCGCCGGCCTTCTACCCCTCGCGGGGCCGGTGCGACCCTTCGTTGACGCGTGTAGCCGATAGGCTACACTGCGGCAGTGCGAGTCGAGCGAACGGACGAGTACGCGCAGTGGGTCGACACGCTCAAAGACAGAGCGGGTCGGGCACGAATCCTGGTACGCGTCGAACGGCTGATCGCCGGCAACCCTGGCCAGCATCGCAGCCTGACCGACGGGGTTGCTGAACTGAAGATCGACTTCGGCCCAGGCTACCGCGTGTACTACGCGCAGCGCGGCACGCGTCTGTTGCTTCTGCTGGCCGGAGGCGACAAGGCCAGCCAGACAAAGGACATTCGGCTGGCCATCCGGCTGGCCAGGGAATTCATGGAGTAGTGCGTCATGCCCCGTATCGCGAGAAAGACAGCCAAGACACGGACCGCGCCGTACGACGTGGCCGAGCATCTGCGCACGCCGGAAGAGATGGCCGCGTACCTCGACGCATGGCTCGAAGAAGCGCCGGAGGATGCAGCCGGCATCGCCAAGGCACTCGGCGACATTGCGCGTGCCAAGGGCATGGCTCACGTCGCCAAGGAGGCAGGCTTGAGCCGAGAGAGCCTGTATCGGGCACTCAGCGCCGACGGCAATCCCAGCTTCGCCACGGTGTTGAAGGTGGCGCGTGCGCTCGGGGTGCGGTTGCACGCCGAGGCGGTGTAGCGGGCCGGGTCACGCCTTGCCCGGACCCGCCCAGCCGTGCATTGCAGCGTAGCCGGGCGGCTGGCAGAATTCCTACTTTCAATTCCTACCGCCTGCCGCGAGGAGTGGTTTGCATGCTCGTCACCGAGAAGGGCCAGGTCACGATCCCCAAGCGCATTCGCACCGCCGCCGGCGTCGGCGCGGGCAGCGAGGTCCAGTTCGCCCTCGAAGGCGGCCGGATCGTCATCACGCCTGTGGCCACGCCGGTGCGCGACGACCGGCGCGCGAAGCTGCGCGCCGCGGCGGCGCGAGTGCGCGGCAGCATGGCGCCGGAGTTCAGGCAGCTCGGCGCCGACGAGATCATGGCGTTCCTGCGCGACGACGGGTCGGCCGTGCCCAAGGCGCGCCGTGGCCGGCGGTAGCCGCCGAACGGCCGCGGCGCCGCGCGTTGCGCAGGGCCTGGCCGCCTACGACGGCAGTGCCGGCGTATTGGTCGACACCAACGTCTGGGTCGATTGCGTCGACGATTCGAGCCGCTGGCACGGCTGGGCGATCGACCAGCTCCAGGTGTGCAGCGAGCGTGCTCCGCTGCACGTCAATCTGGTCATCTACACCGAGCTGCTGGTGCCCGCACCGGACGTGGCCGCGCTCGACGCGCTGCTCGATGTGTACGATACGCTGCGCAGCCCGTTGCCCTGGTCGTGCGCCGGGCTCGCCGCCTCGGCGTTCGCGCTGTACCGCCGCCGCGGTGGCGCCAGGGCGAGGCCGCTGCCCGACTTCTACATCGGCGCGCATGCGGCGGTGGCCAACCTGAGCGTGCTGACCCGCGACCGCGCAGGCTACGCGAGCTACTTTCCGAGGTTGCGGCTGATCGCGCCGGATGCGGTGCGGGGCGGGGGGCGTTGACGGACGCCGAATACAACGACGGGCGACTCGCGTCGCCCGTCGGAAGTGCGGCCTTCGGCCGTGGATTGCTTTGGTTCCGGCACGGCGCTACGCGCCTTCACATCGCTGCGCGATGTGAGCCTGCACCGCAGCGCGAAAGCGCGCTGTGGCTCCGGCCGGGGCTATGGCCCCTCAACTTGGCTGCGCTGCGTGCCCGCCGCGGGACGCGGCGGGCGCTCGGGCCGTCCGACAGTGCGCAGGCACTGTCGGAGCCGCGGCCCTCGCAGCCTGCGCCGGAGGACCGATCAACCACGCGCCGCCGACGCGTGGCGGCCTTACAGGCCGGCTGCAGCGCGCAGCGCTGCAGCTCTATCGGTCCTCTCCCACGTGAACTCGGCTTCTTCCCTTCCGAAGTGCCCGTACGCCGCGGTCTTCTCGTAGATCGGGCGCAGCAGGTCGAGCATCTGGATGATGCCCTTGGGGCGCAGGTCGAAGTGCTCGTTGACCAGCGCGGCGATTCGCTCGTCGCTGATCTTGCCGGTGCCTTCGGTGTAGACCGTCACGTTCATCGGCTTGGCCACGCCGATCGCGTACGCCACCTGGATCTGGCATTGCCGCGCGATGCCGGCGGCGACGATGTTCTTGGCCACGTAGCGCGCGGCATAGGCGGCCGAGCGGTCGACCTTGCTCGGGTCCTTGCCGCTGAACGCGCCGCCGCCGTGCGGGCAGGCGCCGCCGTAGGTGTCGACGATGATCTTGCGCCCGGTGAGCCCGCAGTCACCCTGCGGGCCGCCGACCACGAAGCGGCCGGTGGGGTTGATCAGGTAGCGGGTGTTCTTCAGCCACTCTTTGGGCAGCACCGGCTTGATGATGTTCTCGATCACCGCCTCGACGAACTCCTTCTTCATCGACTTGCCGTCGCTCATCTCGGGCGCGTGCTGGCTGGAGAGCACCACGGTGTCGATGCTGTGCGGCTTGCCGTCGACGTAGCGCATCGTCACCTGGCTCTTGGCGTCGGGGCGCAGGTAGGGCATGCGGCCGTCGCGGCGCAGTTGCGCCTGGCGCTCGACCAGGCGGTGCGCGTAGTAGATCGGCGCGGGCATCAGCTCGGGCGTTTCGTCGCAGGCGTAGCCGAACATCAGGCCCTGGTCGCCGGCGCCGGTGTTGAGGTGGTCGTCGCTGGCGTGGTCCACGCCCTGCGCGATGTCGTTGCTCTGCTTGTCGTACGCCACCAGCACCGCGCAGCCCTTGTAGTCGATGCCGTAGTCGGTGTTGTCGTAGCCGATGCGCTTGATGGTGTCGCGCGCCACCTGGATGTAATCCACATGCGCGTTGGTGGTGATCTCGCCGGCCAGCACCACCAGGCCGGTGTTGCACAGCGTCTCGGCGGCCACGCGCGAGCGCGGGTCTTGCGCGAAGATCGCATCGAGGATCGCGTCGGAGATCTGGTCGGCCACCTTGTCGGGGTGGCCTTCGGAGACCGATTCCGAGGTGAAGAGAAAGTCGTTCGCCACTTCAATACACTCCTGCGGTTTTCAGCATGCCGACATTGGCAACCTGCGTTGCCGTCTCATGCGAGGAGGGGGCGGCGAACGCTTTAGCGGTATTTGTGGAGCCTGGCCGGCCCGGCGCACCGGGCCCGCGGGCCCCATGCGCGTCGCCCCGCAAGTAGTTCAATAACTCGGCGACGCTGCGATTATAGGAACGATGCAACCCACGCCGTTGTGCATGCCCGCAGGGCGCGCAGTGAAGTACCCCCGTGTTCCCGGGGCCGCAGCGCCGGTGGCGGGGTGTCGGCCGTGATCACGCGCTGGGCCACCCACCTCGTGCTGGCCGTGCAGTGGCTGCTCAGCCTGCTGCCGCTGCCGTTGCTGGCGGTGCTGGGCCGCGGCGTCGGCGCGCTGGCCTGGCTGCTCGGGGCGCGCCGGCGGCGCGTGGCGCTGCGCAACCTCGAGCTGTGCCTGCCCGAGCTCGAGCCGGCGCAGCGGCGCGCGATCGCGCGTGAGCATTTCGCGCTGCTGGGCCGCGCGATCGTCGAGCACGGCATCACCTGGCACGCCAGCATCGAGCGGCTGAAGCGGCTGATCCATGTGGAAGGCGATGTCACGCTGGCCGAGCGCAGCGAGCGGCCGGTGATGTGGCTGGTGCCGCACTTCGTCGCGCTCGACGTGGCGGCGGTGGCGGTGCAACTGTTCCAGTCGCGCCGCGTGGTCTCGGTGTACCAGCCGCAGAGCAACCCGGTGTTCGAGCGCGCGCAGTACCGCGGCCGCATGCGCTTCGACCGCGGCACGCTGCACTCGCGCTTCGAGAGCGCGCGGCTGCTGATGCGCGCCATCCGCGACGGCCAGGCGTTCTTCAACTTGCCCGACATGGATTTCGGCGAGCGCGATGCCGCGTTCGTGCCGTTCTTCGGCGTTCCGGCGGCCACGCTGCTGGCGCCGTCGCGGCTGGCGCGCGCGCTCGACATGGTGGTGCAGCCGGTGGTGGCCGAGGTGCTGCCCGGCGGTGCCGGCTGGCGTGTGAGGTTTCTCGAGCCGTGGCTCGATTTCGGCAGCGCCGATGCGGTGGCCGACACCGCGCGCATGAACCGCTGGATCGAAACCGAGGTGCGCCGCATGCCGGCGCAGTACCTGTGGGTGCACAAGCGCTTCAAGACGCGGCCGGTCGGCGAGCCGCCGTTCTACTGAGCGCCGCGCCGCGGGGGTTCGGGCGACGAGGCGCAGCCATTGCCTGCGATGCCGCCGGCTGGTGGCGGCGGATCGGCACGGACCCCGCGGCGATAATCGCGCGATGCGTCTGCGCTTCACCAAGATGCACGGCGCGGGCAACGACTTCGTGATGCTCGATGCCACGCGTGCGCCGATCGAGCTCAGCGGCGAGCAATTGCGCCGGCTGGGCGATCGCCGCTTCGGCGTCGGCGCCGATCAGATCCTGCTGGTCGAGCCGTCGCCGCGGCCGGGGGTGGATTTCCGCTACCGCATCTTCAACAACACCGGCGACGAGGTCGAGCACTGCGGCAACGGCGCGCGCTGCTTCGTGCGCTTTGCGCGCGAGCACGGCCTGACCGCGCACGACACGATCCGCGTCGAGACGATGAACCGCGTGCTCGAGCTGCAGCAGCAGCCCGACGGCCGCGTCACCGTCGACATGGAAGCGCCGGTGTTCGAGCCCGCCGCGCTGCCGTTCGACCCGGTGGGGCTCACGCCGCGCATCGTCAACGGCTTCGAGCTGTGGCCGCTACCGTTCGGCGACGGACGCGCGGTGGAGGTGGCGGTGCTGTCGATGGGCAACCCGCACGCGGTGCAGCGCGTCGACGACGTGACCGCCGCGCCGGTGGTCGAGCTGGGCGCGCTGATCGAGGCGCACCCGCGCTTTGCGCGCAAGGTCAACGCCGGCTTCATGCAGGTGGTGTCGCGCAGCGAGATCGCGCTGCGCGTGTACGAGCGCGGCGCCGGCGAGACGCTGGCCTGCGGCACCGGCGCCTGCGCGGCGGTGGTGGCCGGCATCCGCCTCGGTTGGCTCGACGCGCGGGTGGATGTGCACACGCGCGGCGGGCGGCTGACGATCGAGTGGGCGGGCGGCGGCATGAGCGTGCTGATGACCGGCCCGGCCGAAACGGTGTTCGAAGGGGAGATCGAGATATGAGACATCGCAGGGCCGTCCCAAGATGGCTCGCTCCCCGGGAGCCACGCAGTGGCTCCTGCGGAGCCACGGGGGAAGGTGCCGCAGGCGACAAGGGGGTCACATGAGCATGAGCGAAGCGGAGATCGCACGCTATCTGCTGGACACGCCGGAGTTCTTCGAGCGCCATGCCGAGACGCTGGCCGCGGTGCGGCTGACCAGCCCGCACGGGCAGCGCGCGGTGTCGCTGCAGGAGCGGCAGATGGAGATGCTGCGCGAGAAGATCAAAGGCCTGGAGCACAAGATCATCGAGATGATCCGCGCCAGCCAGGACAACGAGATCATCGCCGCGCGGCTGCACCGCTTCACGCGCGCGATGCTGCTCACCGTGAACCCGGGCGACCTGCCCGAGGTGATCGTGCGCGAGCTGAAGCACGAGTTCCTGGTGCCGCGCGCGGCGCTGCGCCTGTGGGGCGCGGCCGATCCGTTTGCCGCGCTGCGCTTCGCGCAGGGCGCCTCCGACGACGTGCGCAGCTTCGCAGCCAGCCTGCAGGCGCCGTATTGCGGCGCCAACTCGGGCTTCGAGGCCTGCGGCTGGCTCGAAGACCCGGCCACGGTGGCGTCGCTGGCGATGATTCCGCTGCGCCACGGCGGCACCGAAGGCGCGTTCGGCCTGCTGGTGCTCGGTTCGCCCGACCCCACGCGCTACGGTGCCGATCTGGGCACCGAGTTCCTCGCGCACCTGGGCGAGGTGGCCAGCGCCGGCCTGGCCAGGCTGCTGCCGCCGTTCTGAACGCGGCCGCGCGGCGGGCGCACCACGAGGGCACAGCAGATGTTGCCGGAGCCGATCGAGCGCTACCTGCAGCACCTGGCGGTGGAGCGCCACCTCGCGCTGCGCACGCTGGCGCTGTATCGCGCCGCGCTCGGGCATCTGCACGAAGCCGCAGCGGCCGACGGCGTCGAGCTGCAGCGCGCCGAGCCGCACCACCTGCGCCGCTGGATGGCGCAGCAGCGCGCGCGTCAGCTCGCGCCACGCAGCCTCGCGCTCGAGCTGTCGGCGTGGCGTGGCCTGTTTCGCTGGTGGGGCCGGCACGGCGTGGTGGCGAGCAACCCGGCCGACGGCCTGCGCGCGCCGAAGGCGCCCAAGCCGCTGCCGAAGGCGCTGTCGGTCGACCAGGCGGTGGCGCTGGCCGAGCAGGGGCGGGCTGCCGAGCGCGACGACGGCGATGGTGGCGCCCGTGTTCGCCGCGGTGACGTTGGCGATGACCATGCCGTGCGCGAGCGCGACGCCGCCATCGACCCCGACGATGCGCACGGCGCGGCCGCCGTGCAGGCGCTGCGCGCGCGCGACCACGCGGTGGTGGAGCTGCTCTATGGCTGCGGGCTGCGCATCGGCGAACTGGTGGCGCTCGATGTGCTGCCCGGTGCACAGGCGCGCGGCTGGATCGACCGCGCCGACCGCCTCGCGCATGTGCTCGGCAAGGGCAGCAAGCGGCGCAGCGTGCCGGTGGGCGCGGCCGCGGCCGCGGCGCTCGAGCGCTGGTGCGCGGCGCGCGCGCTGCTGGCACGCACCGACGAAACGGCGCTGTTCGTCAGCCGGCGCGGCACGCGGCTGTCGCCATCGCAGGTGCGCGCGCGGCTGGCCCAGCTGGCGCGCGCGGCCGGCCTGCCCACGCACGTGCACCCGCACATGCTGCGCCACAGCTTCGCCTCGCACCTGCTGCAATCGAGCGGCGACCTGCGCGCGGTGCAGGAACTGCTGGGCCACGCCAACATCGGCACCACGCAGGTCTACACCCAGCTCGACTACCAGCATCTGGCCAAGGTGTACGACGCCGCACACCCGCGCGCGCGGCGCAAGTAGGTCGCGGCACGCGTGCCGCGCGCGGGCTGCGTAGGCGGCGGAGCTGACCTGCCAGCCGCGCCGCCGCACGCTACTTGCCGTCGCTGCGCGTGGCGGCGATCGTCACGTCGCTGCCGTGCTCGGCCTTGTTCACGTTCACCTGCAGTGTGCTGCGCGTCTTGTCGTCGACCAGGCTGAGCGTGGCGGCGTCGGCGCCGCTCATGTCGGTGAACTGCTTGCCGTCGGCCATCGCCTTGAGCTTGTCGCGATAGAACGCAGCCACCTTGTCGTGCGCATCATCACTGCGCATGCTGAGTTGCAGGTAGACGTTGCCGCCGCTGACGTTGCGCATCGACCCGCCCTCGATCGGCTTCGCGCCGGGGTAGAACGGCAGCCCGAGGTCGGCCTCGCTGATCTGCGCGTTGCCGATCTCCATCGAGCTTGTCTTGCCCGAGGCATCGGTCGTCGTGACCTTCATGCCGCCTTCGGACAGGTTGACCTTGGCCTGCGTGCCGTCCTTCGCGATCGACGATTCGATCGTCTTCTCGAGTGCCTTCTCGGCTGCCTTCTCCTGCACCTTGCCGCACGCGCCGAGCGACAGCGCGGCGGCAACGCCGATCGAAAGCGCGATCCTGCTGCGTTCCATGGCTGACCCCTCCGGAAAATGGGAGATCCATCGTGCGCCCGAAGCACGCGTGCCGTCCATCCCCCCAAGGCGACAATCCCCGCCCATGAAAGTGATCCGCCTGCGCGCCGGCAAAGAGCGCTCGCTGCTGCGCCGCCACCCGTGGGTGTTCGAAGGCAGCATCGACAAGGGCGGCGCCGACCCCGGCGAGACGGTGCGTGTGCAGGCGGCCGACGGCCGCTTTCTCGCCTGGGGCGCGTACAGCCCGCACTCGTCGATTCGCGTGCGCGCGTGGAGCTTCGACGAGGCCGAGCGTATCGACGCGGGGTTGTTCGAGCGCCGGCTGGCCGCCGCCATCGCGCTGCGTGCGCGGCTGCCGATCGCCAGCGACGGTGTGCGGCTGGTGCACGGCGAGGCCGACGGCCTGCCCGGCCTGGTGGTCGACCGCTATGCCGACGTGCTGAGCGTGCAATGCCTGTCGGCCGGCATCGAGCGCTGGCGCGAGCCGATCGCCGACGCGCTGCTGCGGCTGACCGGCGCGGCACGCCTCTACGAACGCAGCGACCCCGGCGTGCGCGCGCTCGAGGGCCTGGAGCCGCGCACCGGCTGGTGGCGCGGCGACGGCGCCACCGCGGTGGTGATCCGCGAGCACGACTGGCAGCTTGGCCTCGACGTGGCCAGCGGCCACAAGACCGGCTTCTACCTCGACCAGCGCGACAACCGCCGCGCCTTCGCGCAGTGGGTGCGGCAGTTGCAGTGCCGGCGCGTGCTGAACGGCCATTGCTACACCGGCGGCTTCACGGTGGCGGCGTTCGCCGGTGGTGCCGAGCAGGTGGTGAGCGTCGACTCGTCAGCCGCGGCACTCGACGGCGCGCGCGCCAACCTGGCGCGCAACGGCATGGCCGAGCGCGCGGCCGAGCTCGTCGATGCCGACGTCAACCAGACGCTGCGCGACCGGCTGCAGGCCGGCGAATCGTTCGACGCCATCGTGCTCGATCCGCCGAAGCTTGCGCCCACCGCGGCGCATGCCGAGCGCGCCGCGCGCGCGTACAAAGACATCAACCGCCTGGCGCTGAAGCTGCTCGCGCCCGGCGGCGTGCTGTTCACGTTCTCGTGCTCGGGCGGCATCAGCGCCGACCTGTTCCACAAGATCGTGGCCGGCGCGGGGCTCGATGCCGGCGTGAACGCGGCGATCGTGCAGCGCCTGGAAGCCGCGTGCGACCACCCGACGACGCTCGAGTTTCCCGAGGGCGAGTACCTCAAAGGGCTGGTGCTGCTGAAGACCGCGTAGCGGTCGTGCGCGCCTTCAGGCGGGCGAGAAATCGACCCGCGGCTCGAACTTGGCTCGCTTGGTTGCGAAGTACGTCTTCACGTTGCGCACGTTGCCGTCTTCGCTGAACAGCCGTTGCACCAGCGCGTTGTAGTGGCTCATGTCGCGCACCCACAGCACCAACACGAAATCGGGGCCCGGCGCCACGCGGTAGCACTGCTGCACCGCCGGCTCGCCGCGAGCGCGCGCTTCGAAGGCATCGAGTCGCTCGGCGGCCTGGTGGTCGAGCGTGACCTCGACGATGGCACTCAGCCCGCCGGCGAACGCGCTCGGCGACACGATGGCCACCTGGCGCTCGATCACGCCGGCGTCGACCAGGCGCCGCACGCGGCGCAGCGCGGTGGCAGGCGACACGCGTGCGGCCTCGGCCAGCGCCTGGTTCGAGCGCGAAGCGTCGCTTTGCAGCAGCGCCAGCAGCCGGTGGTCCACCCCATCCAAGGGGACTACATCATCTGAATTGTTCATTTATCGACTATAGATAGCTAAGAAATTGCACGATGTGTATGTACGGATTGATTGTGTCATGTAGTTGATGAAACTGAAAACATTATTCACTGAACCACCACTAGCATCGCCGCACCTTCACAGCCGTCTCGAAGCCATCATGTGCGGAATCGTCGGTGCCGTCAGCACCCGCAACATCGTCCCGATCCTCATCGAAGGCCTGAAGCGGCTGGAATACCGCGGCTACGACTCATGCGGCGTGGCCGTGCACCAGGCGGGTCAGCTGCGCCGCGCGCGCAGCACCTCGCGCGTGGCCGAGCTCGACGCGCAGGTGCGCGAAGAGCGCGTCGAAGGCGCCACGGGCATCGCGCACACGCGCTGGGCCACGCACGGCGCGCCGGCGGTGCACAACGCGCACCCGCACTTCTCCGGCGGCCCCGGCGCCGGCGCGCAGGGCCGCATCGCGCTGGTGCACAACGGCATCATCGAGAACCACGACGAGCTGCGCGCCGAGCTGAAGGCCAAGGGCTACGCGTTCACCAGCCAGACCGACACCGAGGTCATCGCGCACCTGGTGGACCACCACTACGACGGCGACCTGTTCGAGGCCGTGCAGCGCGCCGCGCCGCAGCTCAAGGGCGCCTACGCGATCGCGGTGTTCTGCCGCGACGAACCACACCGCGTGGTCGGTGCGCGCGAAGGCTCGCCGCTGGTGATGGGCGTGGGCAAGGGCGAGAACTTCCTGGCCTCCGACGCGATGGCGCTGGCCGGCGTGACCGACCAGATCGTCTACCTGGAGGAAGGCGACGTCGTCGACCTGCAGCTGGGCAAGCACTGGATCGTCGCGCGCGGCGCCGACGGCAACTTCAAGCGCGTGCAGCGCGAGGTGCGCACGGTGCAGGCGCACTCCGGCGCCGCCGATCTCGGCCCGTACCGCCACTACATGCAGAAAGAGATCTTCGAGCAGCCGCGCGCGATCGCCGACACGCTCGACGGCGTGGGCGGCATCGACGCCTCGCTGTTCGGCGACGGCGCGGCGAAGCTGCTCGACGGCGTCGACCGCGTGCTGATCCTCGCCTGCGGCACCAGCTACTACGCCGGCAGCACCGCGCGCTACTGGCTCGAGGCGATCGCCGGGCTGCCGACCACGGTGGAGATCGCCAGTGAGTACCGCTACCGCGAGAGCGTGGCCGACCCGCGCACGCTGGTGGTCACCATCAGCCAGAGCGGCGAAACGGCCGACACCATCGCCGCGCTGAAGCACGCACGCGCGCTCGGCATGGAGCGCACGCTGACCATCTGCAACGTGGCCACCAGCGCGATGGTGCGCGAGTGCAAGCTGGCGTTCATCACGCGCGCCGGCGTCGAGATCGGCGTTGCGTCGACCAAGGCGTTCACCACGCAGCTGGTCGCGCTGTTCCTGCTGACGCTGGTGCTGGCCAAGCTGCGCGGCAAGCTGCCGCCCAAGGGCGAGCAGGCCGCGCTGCGCAACCTGCGCCACCTGCCGGCGGCGGTGCAATCGGTGCTGGCGCTCGAGCCGCAGATCATCGGCTGGGCCGAGGCCTTCGTGCCGCGCCAGCACGCGCTGTTTCTCGGCCGCGGCCGGCACTATCCGGTGGCGCTCGAAGGCGCGCTGAAGCTCAAGGAGATCAGCTACATCCACGCCGAGGCGTACCCGGCCGGCGAACTCAAGCACGGCCCGCTGGCGCTGGTGGATGCCGAGATGCCCGTGGTCACCGTGGCACCGGCCGACGACCTGATCGAGAAGTTGAAGAGCAACATGCAGGAGGTGCGCGCGCGTGGCGGCCAGCTGTATGTGTTTGCCGACGCCGACACGCGCATCGAATCGAGCACCGGCATCCACGTGATCCGCCTGCCCGAGCACTACGGCGCGCTGAGCCCCATCTTGCACGTGGTGCCGTTGCAGCTGCTGGCGTATCACACCGCGGTGGCGAGGGGTACCGATGTGGACAAGCCCAGGAACTTGGCGAAGAGCGTGACCGTCGAGTAGACGGGCGCGCGCTTCGAGTCGCGCAGCGACCGGCGCCGTCAGGCGCTGCAAGTTCGTGGGTTTGCGGCGCAGGCTGACTTCGCGCCAGCGAAGTCAAGGCGCGAGAGCGCCGTGCCGAAGCCACAGGCCGTGCTCGCCAGCGAAGAGCGTGACCGTCGAGTAGACGGGCGCGCGCTTCGAGTCGCGCAGCGGGCGGCGCCTGCAGGCGCCAAGGGCTCGAACCGTCGGCCGTCAGCCTCGGCGCGCGGGCGCGTCGCCGCCGATCAACCGCAGCACCGAGCCCCCGCGCCGCCGCCCCTGCGCAGCGCCGCGCGCGCCCGCCCAGCGCTCGATCTGCACGCCGACGGTGTCGACATCGTCGAACTTGCGCGGCTTGACGACGCGCACGCGCGCCCAGGCGGCGCCGAACTCGTCGAGCAGGACGTCGCACATCGCCTCGGCAAACACCTCGAGCAGGCGCACACGGTGCTCGCGCATCAAGCGCAGCAGCCGCTCGCGCACGACGCTGTAGTCGATGGTGTCGCCGATGCGGTCGGTGTCGCAGGCCGGTACGTGCGGCACGCCGGCGGCCACGTCGAGCACCAGCGGTTGCGGCTGCGCCTCGTCGTCGTGGATGCCGATCACCGTGTCGCCGCGCAGGCCTTCGATGAAGATCAGGTCGAGCGCGGCGCCGGCCTGCGTCGGCGGGCGGTGAAAGAGATCGGCGTCGATGGCGCTCATGGTGGCGGTGCGGGTTCGCAGTGGCGTGTGCGGCGCAGGATGCGGCGGCGATCGTAGCAGCGCGCGGCAGTGCTGCGGCGAATCAACCGCGCGTCAGGCGCGGCTGCGGCTTGGCCAGGTAGAACCACTCGTTGCCGGGTATCGCCAACGGGTTCGGGAACACCACGTAGCCGTCGAACGGCGCGCTCAGCGTGCTGCCGTCGTGGCGCGTGGCCACCGGCTGGCCGGCGCGCACCGGGTCGAAGCTCTTCCACGGCTGCGCGAACGCATCGTCGGCATGCAGCCGCGCGAACACCTCGCACAGCCGCAGGCCTTCGAGCCGCGCCGCGGGCGCCGGGTCGGGCGCGTCGATCAGCCGCAGGTGCGCCAGCGTGTTGACGATCGCGCGGTAGGCCACGTCGCGTGCTGCCGGGTCGTCGTGCTGGCCGCACTCGAGCGTGAGCGCCCAGCCGCCCAGCGAGCGCATGTACTCGGTGGTGCCGATGCCGTAGCGCGGGTCGGTGTCCAGCGGCAGGCCCAGCGAGGCACCGAGTTCGCGCCGCCGCACGGCGCCGGCGGCGTAGGTGTCGAGCCAGCCGTCGACCGCGCGCGACACGCCCAGCCGCTGCGCCAGCGCCTCTTCGCGCGCGGCGTGCGCGAACGGTTCGAGCGTGCCGGCGTTGTCTTCGGGCCCGACCATCACGAACGGCAGGCTCGGCGACTGGAACGAATGCAGGTCCAGCAGCACCTCGTGCGCCGCCAGCAGCGGGCACAGCCAGTTCGCCACGTGGTCTTCGAACTCGCGCGGGGTGCTGGTGGGCGCCAGCATGCGGTTGAGGTTGCGGTCGCCGATGCGACGCTGCATCGCGTACGCCAGCGGGTTGGCCACCGGCACCAGCGTGAGTTGCCCCGCCGCGATGCGCAGCGTGCCGGCGTCGAGTTCGGCGGCGATGCGGCCGATCGCATGCGTGCCGCAGGTTTCGTTGCCGTGCACCGCACCGAACACGATCAGTCGCGTGCCCGGCGCGCTGCCGGCGTAGGCGATCGACTTCAACGGCGGCGGCGTCATCGGGTGTGGCAAGGTTCGCGAACGATGGCCCGATTCTAGGCAACGCGACCGCAAACGCCCGGAATGCACATCCGGTGCGCGGCGGCGCATTGACGCCGTGGTGCGCATGCCGATACTGGCCTTGCGCGGTTCGCATTCTCGCCTCGACAGGCCGCGCGCCCCGTCGATCGCCTTCGAGCGCATGGAGTCCTCGAGCCGCAGCACAACGTGCCACTGGATCGCCGCGTGGGTCGTTGCGGTCACCGCGGCCACCGCGGTGACCGCAACGGACGCGGCGACCGCAACGGCGAATGCGATCGCTGCTGCCGAACCGCTGTCGCAGCCGCTCGACAACCGCCTCGTGATCACCCGCGGCGTCGTCTACGCCGGCGCGGCGTTCCTCAGCGCCCGCGGCGGTCGGGCGCCGTACCGCTTCAGCGTCGATGCACCGTCGCTGCCGGCCGGCCTCAGGCTGCTGCCCGACGGCAGCGTGGCAGGCATCACCTGCGCGGCCGATGGCGCCTACCTGCTGCGCGCGGCGACGGCGATCGACGCCGCCGGCGCGCGCAGCGGCGCTGCGCTGCCGCTGCTCACGGTGGAGGCACCGACGCTCGGCGGCTGCACGTTGTCGCTGCAAGCGAGCTGGCCGAAGCCGGTGGTCGGCCAACCCTATCGCACGTTGCTGAGTGCGCGCGGCGGCGCCGGACCGTATCGCTTCGTCGTCGCTGCGGGCACGCTGCCGGCCGGACTCACGCTGTCGCCAGCCGGCGTGCTCGAAGGCACGCCGCAGTCGATGCTGCCGCAGGCGTTCACGCTGGCGGTGCACGACGCCCGTGGCGCCACCGGCGTGCTGGTGGCCACGTTGGCACCGCTGGTCGTGCGCGTCGGCCCGTCGGCACTGCCCGCGGCGGCAGCGGGCTCGGCGTACCGCCAGGCGCTCACGGTCGAAGGGGCCATGCGACCGTATCGCTTTGCGGTCACCGGCGGCACGTTGCCGGCCGGCCTGCGGCTGCATCCCGACGGCCGGCTCAGCGGCACGCCGATGGCCGCCGGGCGCGCGCGCTTCAACGTCGAGGTGACCGACGCCGGTGGCGTCACGGTGACGCGGCGCTTTGCGCTGCGCGTGGCGCCGCCGCGGCAGGCGGTGGCCGGCGCGCCGGTCAACGGCTCGGCCGTGGCCGTGCCGTTCGCCGGCAGCGGTGCGATGAACGCAGTGCACGAGCGGCTGGCGAGCGCGGTCGCCGCCGCCGCGGCGACGCCGTTGGCGGTGCTGCCGTCGAGCCTGACCGGTGCCACACCGGGCGATCGCGCGACACGTGCGAGCGCGGCGGCGGTCGCGAGCACCGCGAAAGGCATCGGTGCCGCGGGCCCTGCGGGCGCAGCCGACACAACGCCGGACGCCGCTGCCGTCGAAGGCATCGCCCACGATGCCGCGCCGGTGCTGCTGCCCGACCCGGCCGGCGACGCCACGCTCGCGGGCCTGCAGGCCGCCGAGGCCGAGGCGCTCGGCCGCCTCGGCGGCGCGCAGTTGCGCAACGTGCAGGCGCGGCTCGAAGGCGACACCGATTGCCGCCCCGAGTGGGAGCAGACGCTGCAGCTCAACGCACCGTGGCGCGATGTACGCCCGGCCCGCAGCGAGGCCGGACCCGACGCCGGCAGCGCCGCAACCGCGGATCGCGCGGGCTGTACGCGAGGCGCGGCGCTGTGGGCGGCCGGCGCGATCGACTACGGCCGCACGCCCGACACCGGGGTCACGGAAGGCAGCCGCTTCAGCACGCCCGGTCTGACCGCCGGTCTCGACCTCGCGCCGTGGCGCGGCGTGCGCAGCGGCATCGCGTTCGGCCGCGGACAGGACCGCAGCGCCGTCGGCGGTGGCAGCGGGCGTGTCGATACGCGCTCCGACAGCGTCACCGTCTACGGTTCGTGGCGCACACCGCTGGGTGTACGCCTGAATGCGATGCTGGGGCAGGCGCACACCACGTTCGACCTGCAGCGCACCATCGTGGCGGGCGAGTCGCCGCTGCTCGCGCTGCGGCGGGCCACGCAGCGCTACGGCGCCATCGGCGCCAGCACGCGCCTGGAGCTCGGCGCGTGGCAGTGCGCGCCGCGCATCGGCGTCGAGCAGATGCGCGCCGCGCTCGACGGCTACACCGAGGGCGATGCCGTGGCCGCGGCGCTCGGCTTCGGCGCCGCGCGCGTGACGCGCCATGACCTGCATGGCGGCGTCGCGCTGTCGCGGCAGTGGAAGCGTGCGCGCTGGACGGTGGAGCCGCAGCTCAGCGTGGACTGGCATCGGCGCCCGTCGGGCGGGCTGGCGCAGCAGGTGCGCTATCTCGACGACCCGCTCGGCACGCGCTACGCGATGGCCAGCATCGAGCCGTCGAGCGAGTTCGCGCAGGTGGGTCTCGGCGTGCGGCTGTCGCACCCGCGCGGCTGGGTGTTGAGCCTGAATGCGCTCGGCACGATCGACGCCGGCGCGCCGGCCAGCAGCGCCTACACGGCGGCGCTGCAGTGGCCGTTGTAGTGCAGCGGCACGCGCTGCCGCGTCAGCCGTGCCGCGCGCCGCGGCGGGCCAACCACACGCCCAGCGCCACCAGCACCAGAGCGGCAGCCTGCACGATCACGCCCTGCAGCGTGGCGTGTACGCCGAGCGGCGCGATCGTCACGAAGCGCACCGGGCTGGCGTCGAGCACGCCGGCTTCCTGCAGCGCCGCCACGCCGTGGCCGGCGAACACCACCGCCAGCAGCGCCAGCAGCCCGGCGGTGGCCGCGAAGAACGGGCCCAGCGGCAGCCGCACGCTGAACTTCAGGATCAGCCACGTCAGCAGCGCCAGCAGCGCCGCGGCGACCACGATGCCGGCCAGCACCGCATGCTGGCTCGACTCGCCGGCCTGCACCCACAGCGCCTGATAGAACAGCACGATCTCGAACAGCTCGCGGTACACCGCGAGGAACGACACGCTGGCCAGCGCCCACAGCGTACCGCGGCCGAGCGCCGTGCTCACCTGGTTCTGGATGAACTGCTGCCATGCCTGCGCATACGACTTGCTGTGCAGCCAGTAGCCCACGTACAGCAGCATCGCCGCGGCGAACAGCGCGGTCACGCCCTCGGTCAGCTCGCGACTCGCACCCGAGATCGCGATCAGCCGCTCGGCCACGAACCAGGTCACCGCGCCGAGCACGACCGCAACGATCCAGCCGACGTGGATCCAGCGCATCGCGTCGCGCCGGCCGGTCTTGCGAACGAACGCGATGATTGCCGCCAGCACCAGGATCGCCTCGAGCCCTTCGCGCAGCAGGATCAGCAGCGAGCCGAAGAACGCGGTGGCCGGGCTCAGCGCCTCGCCGGAGAGCTTGTCCTGCGCCTGCTGCAGCAGCTCGTGGATGCGCGCCACCTGCGCGTTGACGGCCTCGACGCTGCGGCCTTCGCCGATCGCGTTGCGCAGCGCCATCATCTCGCGCTCGACCTGCACGCGCAGCTCGGGCGCGACGGTGTCGAGGCTGTTCTCCACCAGCTCGAAGCCCTCGAGATACGCCGCGATCGCCAGCTGCCGCGCCGCATCGCGCTGGCCCTGCGCGTAGCGCTTGGCGCTCTCGTCGATCTGCGTGCGCGCGAACTGCAGCGGCGACGACGATGCGCCGCCCACCGCATCGGGGTGCGCCACCAACCACGCCTGAGCCTGCGCGGCGGCCTCGCCGTGGCGCGCGGCGACGTCGGCCGGCGTCTGCGTCACCAGCTCGCGCAGGCCGGGGAACACGGCCTTCTGCGGCTTGCGCTGCCACGCGGCCTCGCCGGCCTTCAGCGCATCGGCGCCCTGGCGCAGCGACGCCACGTAGAACGCCAGCGCCCAGCGCTCGTCGTCCGACAGTGCGCGATAGCCCTGCATCGAGGTGCCGGCCACGCCCAGCGTGATGGTGTTGTACAGGCCGTAGACGCTGCGCGCGCGCATGCGCTCGACGTCGTGGAAGTTGGCCGGCGCCGGGTCGAGCCCCTTCGCGGCCGGCCCGTCGCCGTGGCCTTGCGCACCGTGGCAGCTGCTGCACTGCGCCTCGAACACGCGCGCAACGCCGGCCAGCGGCGGCGCGCGCTTCGGCGCCACGGCGACACGGTAGGCGCCGATCAGGTCCCAGCGCAGGCGCTCGGCAGCGGCGCTCACCTGCGCGCCGGGCACCTTGGCCTGCACCAGCGCGAGCAGGCGTGAGGCCTGTTCGAGCAGGCCGGCGCGCGCCGCGCGCTCGGGCAGTTGCGCGATCAGGCCGCTGGCCTGGCCGACGAACTCGAGCTGCTCCTTGTATTCGGCTTCGTCGACGACCTTGCCGTCCTTCACCGTGGCGCCGTAGTCGACGCCGACGTAGTCGAGCAGGTGCACGATCGTCGGGCCGACGTCTTCGGCGGCCACCGAGTCGGCCGCGCGCACCGCCGGCGTTGCCAGCGCGAACGCGACAAGCACGAACGCGAATTGCACGCACGCGTGCTGCGCGAACCCGCGCAGGCTGGCGACGACGAAAGCGCAGCGAACGGAAGCCGGGGCATGGCGAACCATGCCGGCATTCTAATGAGAATGAATCGCATTTGTGAAGCGAACGCACCGCGCCGGGCGCGGTTTCGCTTCAGCTTGATTTCAGTCAGCTGCCGCTGCCGCCATCCATCTGCGACTGCAGCCAGTTGGCTTCGCCGACCTTGCCCACCAGCTCGAGCTGCGTCTCGAGCCAGTCGATGTGCTCTTCGGTGTCTTCCAGAATGTCTTCGAGCAGCTCGCGCGACACGTAGTCGCGCTGGGTTTCGCACAGCGCGACGCCATCCCTCAGCAGCTTGTGCGCGGTCTGCTCGGCCTTCAGGTCGCAGCGCAGGATCTCGAGCGCGTTCTCGCCGACCAGCAGCTTGCCGAGGTCTTGCAGGTTCGGCAGGCCTTCGAGGAAGAGGATGCGGTCGACCAGCCGGTCGGCATGCTTCATCTCCTCGATCGACTCCTCGCGCTCGTGCTTGGCCAGCCTGCCGAGGCCCCAGTTGTCGAGCATGCGGTAGTGCAAAAAGTACTGGTTGATCGCGGTGAGCTCCAGCTTCAGCTGCTTGTTGAGCAGTTCGATGATCTTCGGGTCGCCCTTCATGCCTGGCCTCTGGGTGTTCTGGTGGTCGGCTCGAGGGGTCCGCGCCGTGGCGGCATTGTGCCCGCCGAGGCGACGCCCCGCGATGCCATCGCCGGCGCGCGTGGACTGCGATTGAGAGTGAATCGCGGTCCTTGCGGGTGTGCGCCTGCCCCTCGACTGCTCACGCCGCTGACCGCGCACAAGGTGCGCCCGGCCGTGCAGCAGCGCGCCCAAGGCCGCCGGGTAGAGTGCACGCATGTCGCCCTTGTCCCCCGCGCGGCGCTCGATCGTCGAACCCGCCCTGGTGGTGATCCTGGCCGGCGTCGGTGCGGCGCTGCACGTGGGCAAGCTGCCACCGGCGATTCCGGCGCTGCAGCAGGCGCTGGGCCTGACGTTGCTGCAGGCGGCGTTCCTGCTGTCGATGGTGCAGGGCGCCGGCATGCTGGCCGGTGTGGCGTTCGGCGCGCTCGCCGATGCGCTCGGGCTGCGACGCAGCATGCTGCTGGGGCTGTCGCTGCTGGCGATCGCCAGCGTGCTCGGCGGTCTGTCGCAGCACGTCGCGCTGCTGCTCGCGCTGCGCGGCGTCGAAGGCTTCGGCTTCCTGCTCACCGTGCTGCCGGCGCCTGGCCTGGTGCGTCGGCTGGTGCCGCCGCAGCGTGTCAGCCTGATGCTCGGCGTGTGGGGTGCCTACATGCCGCTGGCCACCGCGAGCGCGCTGCTGGTGGGCCCGCTGTGGATCGATGCGTTCGGCTGGCGCAGTTGGTGGTGGCTGCTGGCGGTGCTCAGCGCACTGGCGGCGCTGCGGCTCGCGCACGCGGTGCCCGCGGGCGCGACAGCCGCCGCGAACGACGGTGCGGCGCCGGTGGTGCTGCCGTGGCACGCGCGACTGGCGCAGACGCTGTCGACGCGCGGGCCGTGGTGGCTGGCGATCAGCTTTGCGATGTATTCGGGCCAGTGGCTCGCGGTGATCGGCTTCCTGCCGGCGATCTACACACAGGCCGGCATCGGCGGCGCGGCCACCGGCGCGCTCACCGCGCTGGCAGCGGCGGTGAACATGGTCGGCAACATCGGCTCGGGTCGGTTGCTGCACAAGGGCGCCCGACCGACCACGCTGCTGAGCGTGGGCTTCGTCGCGATGGCGCTCGCGGCGGTGGTGGCGTTCGCCGGCGCCGACGGCGGCGCGCACGCGGCGCTGCGCTACGTGGCGGTGCTCGCGTTCTCGCTGATCGGCGGCATGATCCCCGCCACGCTGTTCGCGCTGGCGATGCGCGTGGCGCCGTCGGACCAGACGCTGTCCACCACGGTGGGCTGGATGCAGCAGTGGTCGGCGTTCGGCCAGTTCATCGGACCGCCGCTGGTGGCCTGGGTCGCAGGCCGTGCGGGCGGCTGGCAGTTCACCTGGGTGGTCACCGGTGCGTGCTCGCTGGTCGGGCTGGGCCTGGCGGCGGCGATCGCGCGGCTGCGGCTGCGTTGACGGGTGCAGCCGCGTCGACCGCGTGCGCGGCTGCGGCCTGCGCTGACAGGGCACGCGTGTGCGGCGGCGCTGACTAAGGAGGCTGCAGCCGCGTTGGCCGCACCGGCGCGACAAGAAACGATACACGGCGATACCGCGCCGAAAGGACGCGCGGGCGCCGCGTGCGCACGATGACGGTCGTGTTCACCCCACGGCCATCAACCGGCCACGAAAGGAGATGGATCATGAAACGCTGGCTCAGACGCACGTTGATCGGTGTCTTCGGCGCCTCGGTGCTGTTCGGCGGCATGGCTGCGTGCTCGCACCGTGTTCACCACGGCGACTGGAGCAGCATGAGCGAGGAAGACGGCGCCAGGATGAAGGCGCGCATGATCGAGCGGGTCGCCGGCCGTCTCGACCTCGACGAGGCCCAGAAGGCCAAGCTCGGCGCACTGGCCGATCAGCTTCGCGCCAGCCGCCAGGCGCTGCGCGGCAGCACCGACCCGCGCAGCGAGCTCCAGTCGCTGGTGGCCGGAAACACCTTCGACCGCGCGAAGGCCAAGGCGCTGATCGACGCGAAGACCAGCACGATCCAGAGTCGCAGCCCAGAGCTGATCAGCGCGCTGGGCGACTTCTACGACAGCCTGAAGCCCGAGCAGCAGCAGAAGGTGCGCGAGTTCATGGCGCGCGGCCGACACGGCTGGCGCGGCTGACTGCAATGCGGACCCGGCAGCATGCATCGGCGGTTGGTACAGTGACCGCGCCGCCGCACTGCCGGGCCGAATGACCGAAGGCGCAATGCCCAAACTGCTGCTGATCGACGACGACGAGCAACTCGGGGCGCCGCTGGCCGCGTACTTCCGGCGCTTCGAGTTCGACCTGCGGCACGCCACGCGGCCGGGCGAGGGCCTGAGGCTGCTGCGCGGCGGCGGCTTCGACGTGGCGATTCTCGATGTGATGCTGCCCGAGATGGACGGCTTCGAGCTCTGCCGCACGATCCGCAAGGAGAGCAACATCCCGATCGTGATGCTGACCGCGCGCGGCGACGTGATGGACCGCGTGGTCGGTCTCGAACTCGGTGCCGACGACTACGTGCCCAAGCCGTTCGAGCCGCGCGAGCTGCTGGCGCGCATCCAGACCATCCTGCGCCGCACCGCGCCCGCCGCGGCCAACGGCCTGCGCGTGCTGCGCTTCGCCGAGGGCCTGACGATCGACCTCGACCACCGCAGCGTGCAACGCGACGGCTCGGCGGTCGAGCTCACCAGCACCGAGTTCGAGTTGCTGGCGATGCTGGCGCAGGCACCGGCCAAGGTGTTCAGCCGCGACGACATCCTCGAGCGCCTGCGCGGCCAGTCGGCCGAGGACATCCACACGCGCGCCGTCGACATCCTGGTCAGCCGCCTGCGACGCAAGCTCGAGCCGCTCGACTGCATCAAGACACTGCGCAACGCGGGCTACACGTTCGCCGGCGTGAGGGCGTGACATGAACTCGGTGCCGGCCGATCCCGGTTGGCGCGCGCGATGGCATGCGCGGGGCCACCGCTGGCGCCACTTGATGCGCCACTCGCTGAAATGGCGGCTGGTCATCGTCTTCATGCTGCTGACGCTGGCGATGACCGGCGTGTTCGTGTTCGGCATGACGAAGATGCTGGCCAGCGGCTGGCGGTCGTATGCCAGGCCATTGGTCGTCGACTACGCCGACAAGCTGGCGGCCGAGATCGGCACGCCGCCGAGCATCGACCGGGCGAGGGCGATCGTGGCACGGCTGCCGGTCACGCTGCAGATCGACGGCCCGCAGGTCCACTACGACTCGCATCCGGATCGACACCGCCGTCGGGTCGACGCCGATGCGCAGGCGCACCAAGGTGGCGAGGCCTGGGGTGGCCTGGTGCGCACCACCGCTGACGGTCACCGCATCAGCTTCGGCCTCGTCGGCCCGCTGCACGACGAGCGGCCGCGCCGGCTCGGCTGGATCACGCTCGCGCTGCTGATCGGCCTCACGCTGCTGGCCTATGCCGAGGTGCGCCGCATGCTGCGCCCGCTGCAGCAGATCGGCGAAGGCGCGGCGCGCTTCGGCGCCGGCGACTTCAGCCGTCCGATCGCGCGGCTGCGGCGCGACGAACTCGGCGACCTGGCCGACCGCGTCAATGCGATGGCCAGCAGCCTGCAGGGCATGCTCGACGCCAAGCGCGCGCTGCTGCTGGCGATCAGCCACGAGTTGCGCAGCCCGCTGACGCGGGCGCGCGTCAACGCCGAGCTGGTCGCCGAGGGTGAGCACAAGCACGCGCTGCTGCGCGACCTGTCCGAGATGCGCGACCTGATCGCCGACCTGCTGGAGAGCGAGCGCCTGGCCGTTGGCCACGCGGCCTTGCAGACCGAACGCACCGACCTGGCCGCGCTGGCGCGCGACGTGGTGGCGGCGCAGTTCGCGCAGGCGGCGCTGACGCTCGAACTCGATGGCACGCTGCCGCCGCTGCAGGTCGACCCTGTGCGGCTCAAGCTGCTGCTGCGCAACCTGATCGACAACGCGCTCAGGCACAGCGCCGGCGCGTCGCGCGCACCGATCGTCACGCTGGGGATCGAACCCGACGGGCGCATCGCGCTCGGCGTGCGTGACTTCGGCCCCGGTGTCCGCGACGAGCAACTGCAGCACCTGGCCGAACCGTTCTACCGCCCGGACAGTGCGCGCACCCGCGCCAGCGGCGGCGTGGGGCTCGGGCTGCACCTGTGCAAGCTGGTCGCCCAGGCGCATCGCGGCGAGTTGCGCATCCGCCGTGCCGAGCCGGGGCTCGACGTGACGCTGCTGCTCGGCCCCTGAGCGCGCCGCTCCCGCGCCGCGAGTCGCCCGCGTGCCGTCGCGGCGGTGAGCACCGCGAGGTCGAGCGTGCCGGATCGAAGGCATCGGCGTCTCGCAGGCCGGTGCAGGAAATTGGCCAACCTTTGCAGCAACGCAAGCTCGCGGGCGCGTGCAGCGGCTCGGCGCACGCTATCGTGCCCGCTTTGCGGAGGGTTTTCATGGCCAGGATCGAAGGCGTGTGCCGCGAGGTCTGTGACGCGACCGAGTACGTGACCATCGTGACCGACGGGCCCGAGGGACCGCATCTCGCCGGGCACTGGGGCAACTACATGCGCATCGACGAGGCGGGCGAAACGGTGGTGTTTCCGGTCGGCCGCTTCCAGCGCACCGAGCAGAACCTGCGTGCCAACGGTCGCATCCAGCTCCTGGCCGCTTCGCGCAAGGTGCAAGGCACGCGCAGCCCCGGCCAGGGTTGCGTGATCGAGGGTCGCGGCGAGGTCGTGCTCACGGGCCAGCACGTCGACCTCGTGCGCGAGAAGTTCCCTTGGGCGCGCGGCGCGCTGGTGGTGCGGGTGTCGTCGGTTTCGACGCAGCTCTGAGCGTCGCGCGCGCTCCAGAGTGCATGGAGATCGAGCGGCGGCTGCGTCTTTGTATTTGACGATACGGTCAAATAATTGGCAAGATTGCCAATCATCACCGGGAGCCGTCGATGAAGCCCACCCCGCCGGATTGGCCGCGCCTGTCGGCCTGCGTCTACTGCCGCGACCCGCACCGCATGATCGACTGGCTGTGCCGCGCGTTCGGCTTCGAGCTGCGCCTGAAGGTGGAGGGCGACGGCGGCAGCGTCGAGCACAGCGAGCTGAGCTTCGGCGAAGCGGTGGTCATGGTCGGCGGCGAGCGGCGCGGTACACGCTGGGGTCTCGATCTGCTCGGCCCCGCCTCGGTCGGTGGTGCCAACACGCAGGGGCTGATGCTCTACGTCGACGATGTCGACGCCCATTGCGCCCGCGCACGCGCCGCCGGCGCGGTGGTCGTCGAGGAGCCGGCCGTGCACGACTACGGCGACGACTACTGGGCCGATCGCAGCTATGGCGCGCGCGACCCCGAGGGGCACTTCTGGTGGTTCAGCCAGCGCCTGCGCAGCCGCAGCGCCTGAGCCGCGACGACCACGCGGCGCTGGCGCGCGCCTTCGCCGCGCTGGGTGACCCCACGCGCTGCGCGGTGGTGGAGCTGTTGCATGCACGGCCGATGCGCGCCGGCGATCTCGCCGCCGCGCTGGCGCTGCCGCCTGCGGGCCTGAGCCGCCACCTGCGGCTGCTCGAACGCAGCGGGCTGGTGGCGGCCGATGCGCTGGCGCACGATGCGCGCGTGCGGCTGTACCGACTCGAGCCACACGTGTTCGACTCGCTGAGCGACTGGGCCGCCGCGATGCGCGACCAATGGCAGCTGCAACTGCACGCCTTCAAGGGCCATGCCGAGGGGTGCGCCACAGTGCGGCGGCGGCGGTGACGGGCACCGTGCCGCCCGGTGACTGCGCGCGCGCGATGGTCACCGTCGCCGTGCCGCCGGTGCAGGCGTTTCGCATCTTCACCGAACAGATCGAGCTGTGGTGGCGGCGCGGCCCGCGTTTTCGCTGTGCACCTGGTGACGCCGGGTTGATCGCGATCGAGCCGCACGTCGGCGGGCGGGTCTTCGAGTCGTACACGGTGGATGCGCGCGAGCACGTGGTCGAGATCGGCCGCATCCGCATCTGGGATCCGCCGCATCGCCTGCTGTTCGATTGGCGCGCCGCCAACTTCGCGCCGGCCGAGCACACCGAGGTCGAGGTGCTGTTCGAGCCGAGCCCGGCGGGCACGCGCGTCACCGTCACCCACCGCGGCTGGGCGGCGATCCGCGCCGACCATCCGGTGCGGCACGGCCGCGTCGGGCCTGAGTTCAGTCGCGAGATCGGGCTGTGGTGGGGCGCATTGCTCAGCGCGTTGCGCGTGCACGCCGCGCCGCGCTGAAGGCGCGCCGTCGAGGCGCCGGCCATGGCAGGCCTGCGGCCTGCTGACACGGCGCTGTCAGCAGCCCTGGCGCAGCATCGCGCGCCACGCCAGCGAGCCGGTGTTGTGCCCGCCGCGGCCCTTGTCGATTCCGCCGCTCGTCGATCGTCGTGGTGACGACGGGCGCAAGCGACGAAGTCGGGCGTGCGGCATTACATCTGAAACCGCGCTCGCGCTTGTCGGGAATCAAGCGGCAGACACCCGTCACTAGACTGCGCGCTCGCCGGAAAGGGGCCTCTCGCATGAAACACCACCATCGATTCGACGGCCCCGCCGTTGCCGTGCTCGGACCGCTACCGGCCGGGCCGGGTGCACGCGGACGGCCGGCGCGCTCCTCGTCGATCGCCGCCACGCTGCTCGCACTCGTGGCGGCGTCGGTCACGCTGGCCGGTTGCGGCGACGCGTCGCACGCACAGGCCGCCGGCGGCCACGCCGGCCCGCCGCCGGCTGCGGTGGCAGTGATCGCGCTGGCGGCGAGCAACCTGCCGATGAGCTACGAGTACGTCGGGCAGACCGCCGGCTCGCGCGACGTGGAGGTGCGTGCACGCGTCGCCGGTATCGTGCTGAAGCGCAACTTCGTCGAGGGCGGTGCGGTGCGCCAGGGCCAGTCGCTCTACACGATCGACCCGGCGCCGTTTCAGGTCGCGTTGGCCAAGGCCGATGCCGACGTGGCGTCGGCCGAGGCACGGCTGGCGCAGGCCACGCGCACGCTGGCGCGGCTGAAGCCGCTGTCGGAGGCGCGGGCGGTGAGCCAGCGCGACGCCGACGATGCGGCGTCGGCCGAGGCGGTGGCGCGCGCCGACCTGAAGTCGGCGCAGGCACGGCGTGCCGAGGCGGCGCTGAACCTGGACTACACCAAGGTCGCAGCGCCGATCACCGGTGCCGTCAGCCGCTCGCTGGTCAGCGAGGGCACGCTGGTGGCCGGCCCGAGCACGCTGCTGACCACGCTGACGCAGACCAACCCGGTGAAGGTGCGTTTCGGCATCGCCGAGACCGACCAGCTGCGCTGGCGCACCGAAGTGGCCGCCGGGCAGTTGCAGCTGCCGCCGCACGAGGCGTTCGCCGTCGAGCTCAAGCTGGCCGACGGCAGCGTCTACCCGCGCAAGGGCAAGCTGCTGTTCTCCGACACGCGCGTGTCGGGCAGCACCGGCACCGTCGAAGCCGAGGCCGAGGTGCCCAACCCCGATGGCGTGCTGAAGCCCGGGCAGTTCGTGCGCGTGCGCCTGACGGGCGCGACGATGCCGCAGGCGCTGGTGGTGCCGACGCGCGCGGTGCTCGAGGGGCCGCAGGGCAAGTTCGTCTACGTGGCCGCCGGCGGCAAGGCGCTGCCGAAGCCGGTGCAGGTGGGCGAGCAGGTGGGTGACGGCTGGGTCATCAACGGCGGCCTCGCGGCCGGCGACCAGGTGATCGTCGACGGCATGGCGCGCATCTTCTTCCCCGGCGCGCCGATCGTGGTGGCGCAGGCACCGGCCGGCGGCGCGAGTGCCCCAGCGGGCGGCGCCCGTGCCCCAGCCGGCGGCGCCCGTGCACCGGCCGGGCCGCCGGTCGCCAAGGCGGCCTCGAAGTAGCGCTGCAACGCGCGCAACCGCGCGCGACGCACCCCACCACGCAAGACAAAGGACCGCACGTGTTCTCGCGCTTCTTCATCGACCGGCCGATCTTCGCGGCCGTGCTGGCGATCTTCATCGTCATCGCCGGGCTGTCGGCCACGCGCTCGCTGCCGATCGCGCAATACCCCGAGATCGCGCCGCCGGTGGTCACCGTGACCGCGATCTACCCCGGCGCCAGCGCCGAGGTGATCGAGCAGACGGTGGCCGCGCCGCTGGAGAACGCCATCAACGGCGTCGAGCACATGATCTACATGGGCTCCACGTCGACCAGCAACGGCATCGTGACGATCCAGGTCACGTTCGACATCGGCACCGACGCCGACAACGCGGCGCAGCTGGTCAACAACCGCGTCAAGCAGGCCGAGACGCGGCTGCCGCAGGAGGTGCGGCGTCAGGGCGTCACGGTGGAGAAGGGCTCTTCGGCGTTCCTGCAGGTGCTGGCGTTCTACTCCGACGACGGCAGCAAGGACGACCTGACGATCAGCAACTACGTGACGCTGAACGTGCTCGACCGGCTCAAGCGCGTGCCCGGCACCACCAACGTGCAGATCTTCGGCGCCAAGGACTACGCGATGCGCATCTGGGTGCGCCCGGACCGCCTCACCCAGCTGAAGCTCACCACCGGCGACATCGTGCGCGCGCTGAACGAGCAGAACGCCCAGTTCGCCGCCGGCAAGGTCGGCCAGTCGCCCAGCCCCGAGGGCCAGCAGCTGGTCTACACGGTCACCACCAGGGGGCGCCTGTCGGAAGCCTCCGAATTCGAGAACATCCTGCTGCGCGCCAACCCGGACGGCTCGTCGCTGCGGCTGAAGGACGTGGCGCGCGTCGAACTCGCCTCGAAGGACAACGAGTTCATCGGCCGCATCAACGGCCGCGAGGCGACCCTGGTCGGCATCTTCCTGCAGCCCGGCGCCAACGCGCTCGAGGTCGCCGGCCGCGTGCGCACGGTCATGGACGGCCTGTCGGCGCGCTACCCCGCCGGCTTCACGCACAGCATTCCCTACGACACCACGCGCTTCGTCGAGGTCTCGATCCGCGAGGTGGTGAAGACGCTCGCCGAGGCGATGCTGCTCGTCTTTCTCGTGGTGTACCTCTTCCTGCAGAGCTGGCGCGCGACGCTGATCCCCTTCGCCGCGGTGCCGGTGTCGCTGATCGGCACCTTCGCCGGCCTGCACCTGCTCGGCTATTCGATCAACACGCTGACGCTCTTCGGCATGGTGCTCGCCATCGGCATCGTGGTCGACGACGCCATCGTGGTAATGGAGAACGTCGAGCGCAACATGCGCGAGGAGAAGCTCGAGGTGCGCGACGCCGCCATCCGCGCGATGAAGGAGGTCACCGGGCCGGTGATCGCCATCGTGCTGGTGCTCTGCGCCGTGTTCATTCCGATCGCCTTCCTCGGCGGGCTGGCGGGCGAGCTCTACCGGCAGTTCGCGGTCACCCTGTCGATTGCCGTGGTGATCTCGGGCATCGTCGCGCTCACGCTCACGCCGAGCCTGTGCGTGCTGATCCTCAAGCGCGAGCACCGCAACCCCGGGCCGCTGTTCTCGGCGTTCAACCGCCTGTTCGCCCGCATCACGCACCGCTACGTGCACGGCGTCGGCTTCATGGTGCGGCGCGCGCCGGCATCGGCGTGCTGCTGTTCGGCGGCATGGTCGCGCTGGCCATCGGCCTGTGGCGCATCACGCCGGGATCGCTGGTGCCCGACGAGACCAGGGCTTCTACATCGCCGCGGTGATCCTGCCCGACGGTGCGTCGCTGCAGCGCACCGACAAGGTGGTGGGGCAGGTGATCGACATCATCAAGGGCAACCCCCACAACCTCGACGTGGTGGCCTTCACCGGCTTCGACTTCCTCGGCGGCGGCTACCGCAACAACGCCGCGACGATCTTCGTCACGCAGAAACCCTGGCACGAGCGGCCGGTGTCGGCGCAGGCGCTGGTGGGCGACCTGTTCATGAAGACGGCGCACATCAAGCAGGCGCTGGTGCTGGCGTTCAACCCGCCGCCGATCTTCGGCCTCGGCACCGCGGGCGGCTTCGAGCTGTACATCCAGAGAACCGCGGCGAGGGCGGGCCTCAGCGACTGCAGCAGGTGTCGCAGCAGTTCATGGGTGCAGCCTCGCAGAGCAAGCTGCTCGAGGCGTGCAGACGCTGTGGCGCGCCAGCACGCCGCAGCTGTACGTGGATGTGGACCGCGAGCGCGCCAAGGCGCTCGGCGTGCCGGTGGACGAGCTGTTCAACACCTTGTCGGCCACGCTCGGCAGCTACTACGTCAATGACTTCAACAAGTACGGCCGCACCTGGCAGGTGCTGATGTCGGCCGAGAGCGGCTTTCGCAAGAGCCCGGACGACATCGGCCGCATGTGGGTGCGCTCCACCAGCGGCGAGATGGTGCCGGTGTCGGCGCTGGCCACGGTCAGGTACTCGTCGGGCCCCGAGACGCTCGACCGCTTCAACAACCTGCCGGCGGTGAAGCTGTTCGGCCAGGCCGCGCCCGGCGTCAGCTCGGGCCAGGCGATCGCCGAGGTCGAGCGCATCGCGCGCGAGGTGCTGCCGCCCGATTTCGGCTTCGACTGGGGCGGCGCGTCGTACCAGGAGCAGCGCAGCTCGGGCACCTCGGCGCTGGCGCTGCTGCTCGGCGCGCTGATGGTGTTCTTGATCCTGTCGGCGCAGTACGAGCGCTGGTCGCTGCCGTTGAGCGTGATGCTGGCGTTGCCGTTCGGCACCTTCGGCGCGCTGGCCGCGGTGTGGCTGCGCGGCATGACCAACGACGTGTACTTCCAGATCGGCCTGGTCACGCTGCTCGGCCTGGCGGCGAAGAACGCGATCCTGATCGTCGAGTACGCGTCGCTGAAGGTGGCCGAGGGCATGAGCGCATCGGCGGCCGCGCTCGAGGCGGCGCGGCTGCGCTTGCGGCCGATCATCATGACCTCGCTGGCGTTCATTCTCGGCGTGCTGCCGCTGGCGTATTCCAGCGGCGCCGGCGCCGCGGCGCGGCGCTCGGTGGGCACCGGCGTGATGGGCGGCATGCTGGCCGCCACGTTCCTGGCGATCTTCTTCGTGCCGATGTTCTTCAAGGTCATCACCGAGCGCCGGCTGCGCGAACGGCGCAGCACCGAAGAGATCCAGGCCGAGGCGCAGCATGTGCGTGCCACGCAGCAGCATGCGGCCGGCGCGGCGCTGCCGCCGCACCGTGGCGCAGCCGGCACAGCGGTGCTGCCCGGCGCCGCGGTGAAGGGGGAGCCGGCATGACGCGCGATCGCTTGCCTTCGATCGGCGCCGCACTGGCGCTCGCCGCTGCGGCGCTGCTGGCGGGCTGCGCCGTGCCAGCGGCCCAGCCGGGCTCGACACCGGCGCTCGAGCTGCCGACGGCGAGCGCGCCGACGGTCGCGGTGGCCACCGACTGGTGGCAGAGCTTTGCCGACCCTCGGCTCGACGCCCTGGTCGACGAGGCGCTGCAGCACAACCGCGACCTGGCGCGGGCGATGGCGCGCATCGACGAGTCGCGCGCCGCGCTGCGCGCGGCGCACGCCGAGCGGCTGCCGTCGCTGAGCGCAGGTGCATCGGCACTGCGGGCGCGCAGCAGCGAAAACAGCCCGGCGGCCGTGCCCGGCGCGCCGCGGATCGCCAACGATTTCGGCGCCAGCGTGACGGTGGCCTACGAGGTCGACCTGTGGTCGCGCACGGCCAGCCTGAACGCGGCGGCGCGCGACGAGCTGCTGGCCGGCGAGTACGCGCGCGACACGCTGCGCACCGCGCTGGCGGCGCAGGTGGTGCAGTCGTATGCCGCGCTGCAGGCGCTCGATGCGCAGGTGCGGCTGTACGGCGACGCGGTCCAGGCCCAGCGCGACAGCCTGGCGCTGCAGCGCAGGCGCTTCGACGCCGGCGACATCTCCGAGCTCGACATCCGGCAGCTCGAAGCCGAGTTGATCGACAACGAGGCCCAGTTGCCCAAGCTCGACCGCGCCCGCGGCGAGGCCGAGCGCGCGCTCGCGCTGGTGCTCGGCCGCTCACCGAAGGCGCTGGTCGAAGGCGCCATCGCGCGCGGCGACGCCGGCACGCTGCGCGCCGGCGGCGTGCCCGAGGGGCTGCCGTCTGACCTGCTGCTGCACCGGCCCGACGTGCACGCTGCCGAGGCGCGGTTGCGCGCGGCCGGGGTCCGCGTGGCGGCGGCGCGTGCGGCGTACTTCCCTGGCATTGCGCTCACCGCGTCGTACGGCCGCGAGAGCACCGCGCTGTCCAGGCTGTTCGACGGGCCGTCGACGGTGTGGAACGTGGCGGCGGCGCTGACGCAACCGATCTGGGATGGCGGCCGCATCGGCGCGCAGTTCGACGCGGCGCAGGCGCGGCGCGCGCAGGCCGAGCTCGACTATCGCGACAACGTGGCCATCGCGTTCAAGGAGGTGCGCGACGCGCTCGGCGCTTACACCGAAGCGAGCGCCACTTTCGCCAGCGGCCAGCGGCGCGCGTCGGCGCTGCAACGCGCGGCCGACCTGACGCGGCTGCGCTACGACGGTGGCGAATCGAGCCGGCTCGACGTGATCAATGCCGAGCGGCTCGCCCTTGGCGCACAGGCGCAGAACGCCGATGCGGCGCGCGCGGTGGCAGCCGCGCAGGCCAATGTGTTTCGCGCGCTCGGCGGCGGCTGGACGCCGGCGCCGCTGCGATAGACGGCGCTGCTGCGGCGGCGGCACCGAACCCGCTCTGAGGCCACGCGCCGGGTGTGGCATTGCGCGCGCAGTGAGATTGTTCGCGGCGCGGCCGTGCGCACGAGGATCACAATGCACCCGTGAAACCGAAGCACGACCACAGCGCCGGCGGCCCGGTCGACGGGCATGACCTGGACGACGAGCCGCCGCCGCGCGACAACGTGGTGGTCTGGGTGGTGGTGGTCGGCGCGATCCTGCTGGCCGTGCCGTTGCTGTCGGAGTGGATCAACTCGACGCCGCGCGCGGGCGCACAGCGGGTGGCGCAGCACGCGGCGAAGGCATCGGCCGAGCCGGCGCAGTCGGCCGCCAGTGCGGCCTCACCGGCCGCGCCGGATCCCGGCGCACCGCCGCCGCGCGAAGCGGTGCCGACGGTGCCGGCGCCGCCGGCGGACCGGGCGCGGCAGTTCGTCACCAAGTGCATCGAGAACGGGCGCATCGTCTACACCCAGTCGGCCATCTGCCCGAGCGGCTCGATGAGCATCGTGACGGTCGAGCCCGACAAGAACGTCGTCGGCGGCGGGCAGCGCTGAGGCGCCCGCGCCGGCAGCCGTCAGCTGCCGTAGAGGTCGCGGTACGACGTGTAGATCGTCAGCAGCGACAGCGGCACCAGCACGATCCAACCGAGCCCGAACGGAACACTGGCCACGATCGCCGCCAGGAAATAGACGATGCCGTAGAACAGGAACGGCACGATGTTCTTCAGGCATGCCGCGAAGCTGTTGCGCATCGCGTCGACCGGGGGCGTGCCGCGAAACACCACCAGCGCCGGCGCGAACCAGAACGCCATACCGAACACGACGCTGATCACCAGCACCACCAGCAGGATCAGCAGCCCGGTGCCCAGCGCCGTGAGCACGCCGCCGATGCTCTGGTTCGCGCCGCCCATCACGATGCCGAGGAACGCACCCAGGCCGAGCACGCCGGCGACCAGCCCCGTCACCACCAGCATGGCCAGCAGCAATGCGCCCAGCACCAGCAGCGGCACCAGGCGGTCGCCCTTGAAGCAGGTGAACAGGTCGCTCACCTCGAGCGTGCCGCCGGTCTCGACCTTGCGCGCCGCCAGCATCCAGCCGCCGATGAACACCGGGGCCACCAGGCTCGCGACCACGGTGCCGAGCAGCGGAATCACGCCGAGGACGAACATGATCACCAGCAGGATCAGCCCGAGCACGACCCACAGCACTGCGTTGGACGTGAAGCGCGCCCAGGCCTCGCTCCACCACGCCCAGCCGCGCCCGGCCTCGACCGCACGCGCGCCGCCGGTCGTCACCACCGCGTTGCCGTTGTCCATCGTCGTCCTCCTCGCGGTCGCGTGCCGCGGCGGCATTGTGGCCTGCGGCTGGCCGCCGGCGGCGCCAGAATCGTGGGCGCCGCCGCCGCGGCGACGGGCGCGACGCCGGTCTACTTCGCGCGTCCGTACTTCGCGCTGAACGTGGCCGCGCCGAGCTTGTTGGCGTGGATCATGAAGCCCACCAGCGCCGCGGTGCCGCCGGCCGGAATCTCGAGCTTGTCGGTCTTCAGCGCGTAGACGGTGAAGATGTAGCGGTGCGGCTTGTCGCCCTTGGGCGGGCAGGCGCCGCCGAAGCCTGGTGCACCGAAATCGGTGTTGGCCTGCATGCTGCCCGGTGGCAGACCCTTGCCGTCGGCGCTGCCGGCGCCTTCGGGCAGCTCGGTGGCGTTGGCCGGGATGTTGTACACCACCCAGTGCCACCAGCCCGAGCCGGTGGGCGCGTCGGGGTCGTACACGGTGAGCGCGAAGCTCTTCGTGCCCTTGGGCGCGCCGCTCCATTTCAACGCCGGCGACACGTTCTTGCCGGTGCAGCCGAAGCCGTTGAACACCTGCGCATCGGTCAGCGTGCTGCCGGGCTTGATCGTCGGACTGGCCAACGTGAAGCCGGCTGCCAGGGTGCCGAGCGGCGCGCCGGCCAGCGCGGCGGCGACGGCGATCGACGATGCGAGAGTGAGCCCATGGTTCATACGTGTCTCCGTGCGCCGGTCAAAACCGGCGAGATGTTGTGAATGAAAGAGTCATACGTTGAAGGCTTAGCCAGCTACGGCGGCCCCGAGTCATGCGCTGTGACCCGTGAGGGAGCAGTTGAAGCGTTGACAGGGGTACGCGCGGGCCGGGTATTGAGCCGCGTAATCCATGACCCCGGACTTCGGTCGCGGGGTGTCCGGGGTGCCGAGGCCGTGGAGACATGCCGAAGGCCACACCGGTGCGGCCGCATTGGCGAGGCTGCGTCGGACCCCGCGCGGTCAAAGACCCCGCGCACGCGCGGACACATCTCGCACGGGAACCGGGAGATCCCGCGTCCTGCTGCGGCCGCTCGGGAGAGCGTTGCCGCAGCGCGCATCGTGAAGCCCAAGGGCGTACGACGATGAGCCACGGGCGCGGGAAGTCGGATCGCGGCGTAGTACCGAAGAAGCTGCCGAACAAGGCTGCGGGTGCAATCCCTGCGGCGGCGGAGGCGGTGGAGGGAAGGCTGCGAGCCAAGGGCAATGCTGTCGCGGCGCGCATGTCCCGGCGATCGAGCCGGGTCTATGACGTGGGAACGGCGCTCGACGGCATACGACAGACGGCACGAGGCCGTCGCGATGCGAAGTTCAGCGGACTGCTGCATCACATCTACGCCATCGAACGCCTGCGGGCGGCGTACTACGCGCTGCGGCGCGACGCGGCTGCGGGCGTCGATGGGCAAACCTGGCACGGGTACGGCATCGATCTGGAAGTGAACCTTCTGGACCTGTCGGACCGGCTGGCCCGAGGGGGCTACCGCCCCGAGCCTGTGAGACGGGCGTACATCGACAAGGCCGACGGGAGTAAGCGCCCCCTGGGCGTGCCCGCGCTGGAGGACAAGATCGTCCAGCGCGCATCGGCCGAAGTCCTTGGAGCGATCTACGAGCAGGACTTCATCGGGTTCAGCTACGGGTTCAGGCCGGGCCGAAGCGCGCACGACGCGCTGGACGCCGTGGCCGTGGGTGTGACGGCAAGGAAGGTGAACTGGATCCTCGATGCGGACACCGCCAAGTTCTTCGACACCATCGATCAAGCTTGGCTGATCAAGTTCGTCGAGCATCGCGTGGCCGATGCGCGCGTGATCCGGCTGCTCAAGAAGTGGCTGCACGCGGGCGTGCTGGAAGACGGGCAGATCACGCGCAGCGAGCTGGGGACGGTGCAGGGCGGGAGCATCAGCCCGCTGCTGGCCAACATCTACCTGCACTACGCGTTCGATCTGTGGGTTGAGCAATGGCGGGGGCGCCATGCCCGAGGTGACGTGATCGTCGTGCGCTATGCCGACGATTGGGTGGCCGGGTTCCAGCACCGCGCCGACGCCGAAGCCTTCAGGCGTGCGGTCGAGCAGCGGCTGGGGCAGTTCGGGCTGAAGCTGCACCCCGACAAGACGCGGCTGATCGAGTTCGGGCGTTTCGCGCGCGACAACCGCAGCCGACGCGGACAGGGCAAACCCGAGACCTTCGACTTCCTGGGCTTCACGCATTGCTGCGGCAAGAGCAGGAAGGGCCACTTCATGGTCTTGAGGTTGACCAGTGCCAAACGACTGCGGGCCAAGCTGCACGCGGTCAAGGACGAGTTGCGAAGGCGCATGCACCGCCCGATTGCCGAGCAGGGCCCGTACCTGCGAGCGGTGGTCAGCGGGCATGGCCGCTACTTCGCGGTGCCCTGCAACGGGGCACGGGTGCACGTCTTCCGAGAGCAGGTCGCCCGGCTGTGGCATCGCACGCTGTGCCGCCGCAGCCAGGCCAAGCACCTGAGCTGGAAGCGCATGCATCGGATCGTCGAACACTGGTTGCCCCGGCCACGCATCTGCCACCCATACCCGAACCAACGTCTGATCGTCACGACCCGAGGCAAGAGCCGTGTGCGGTAGCTCCGCATGCACGGATCTGTTGAGGGGGTGCTGGGTGACTGGCATTCCTACTCAGACTGTGCGCGTGCGGGGCTGGGGCCGCCATGATGCCGCAAGCGCAGCGCCGGCGCGCTTTGTCGCGCATCAATGCGCCGCGGTGGCAACGGCCTACGCTGCGCTCGACGATCCACGACCGAGGACGCGACATGCGCGCCGCCGCCGAGCCCGAAGCCGCCTTGCCAGCCGCCCTGCAGCCGCACCTGACGCGCGATGGCCTCGAGATGCTCGACGCCTGCCACCGCCGCATGATGGATGCGCTCGACACGCTCGATGCGCTGGTGGCGCGGCTCGACGACCAGGGCGACGATGTGCAGGCGCGCGCGATGGCGGCCGAGGTGGTGGCGTTCTTCTCCGGCGCCGCGCGCCAGCATCATCTGGACGAAGAGCGGCACGTCTTTCCGCGCCTGATGGAAGCGGCCGCGCCCGAGGTGGTGCAGGTGGTGCGGCGGCTGCAGCAGGATCACCGCTGGCTCGAACAGGACTGGTTCGAACTCTCGGCCCATTTGCAGGCACTGGCCGACGGGCAGTCGTGGTGGGATCGAGCGCTGCTGCGCGAGGGCAGCGAGGTGTTCATCGCGCTGCTGCACGACCACCTGACGCTCGAGGAATCGCTGATCTACCCCGAGGCGCGCGCCCACCTGTCGGCCGGCGAACGTGAAGCGATCGGCCGCGAGATGGCGGGCGGGGTCGGACGCGAGGCCGACCCGGAGCCCGGCCGCACGATGGCCGCGCGCCGGCGCGCCGGCCGCGCGACGCACGGTGCTGCACACGACGCTGCACGCACGACATAGAAGTCGCAGGCGCGGCCGGCCCGCGCTGCCGGGCCGGCCGGCGTGGGTGTCGATCCACGAGGCTGCATTTCGTGCGCTGCACTCCCCCTTGCCGCGGGGGTGCGTCGGCATGGCGGCCGGTGATCGCGCCACCGGCATGCGGCAAACTGTCGCCCCTGATGCTGCCAGCCATCCCTGCACGACCGAGCTTGCCGCCGATCGATCGCGGTGCACTGCGCTGGCTGCTGCTGCTGTGGCTGGCGTTCGCCACGCACGGCTCGCTGTATCCGTGGCTGTTCGCCACGCCGGCATCGCTCGCGCTCGAGTGGGAGCGCATGATGCATCAGCCCGGTTGGTGGACCGGCGGCTTCGACGTGCTGGGCAACATCGTGCTGTTCGTGCCGGTCGGTGCGCTCGGCTGGCGGCTGTGGTGCGACCCCTCGCGCGGCCGCGTGTGGCGTGCGCTGGCGCTGCTGGTCGGTGGCTGGGCGTTTGCGTTCGCGCTGCAGCTGGTGCAGTTGTACCTGCCGGCGCGCGATGCCCAGTGGTCCGACGTGGTGTGGAACACGGTCGGCCTGGTGCTGGGCATCCTGCTGTCGTCGCGGCTGCCGCTGGATGCGTTGGCGCGCGGGGCGCCGCCGCCGCTGCGCGTACCCGCGACGATGGCGTTGCTGTGGAGTTTTCTGCAGTGGTGGCCGCTGGCGCCGACGCCGAGTCGGCGCCACATCGCCTATGCACTGCAATGGCTGTGGCAGGACCCGAGCTGGTCGCCGATGACCGTGCTGCAGGTGGTGTTGAGCCTGGCCGTGCTCGGGGCGATGGCGCGTGCGCTGCGTCAGCGGTGGCTGCTGGTGCTCGGCTGCGTCGCCGTGGCGCTGATCGGCAAGCTCGTCAACGGCGGCCAGGTGTTGTCGCTGTCCGGCGTGATCGGGCTGCTCGCCGGCGTGGCGCTGGTGGCTGCGTGCTGGCGCCTGCCCGAGCGCGCGGTGGCGGCAGCGGGCGTGGCGGTGGCCGCGCTCTATGCGGTGGTGAAAGTGCTGCGCGTGCTCGGCCTGCAGGCCCCCGATGGCGCCCACCCGTGGTGGGCGGCGCTGCTGCGCGCGTCGAGCGACAGCGAAGCGCTGGCCTGGGGCTGGATCCTGTACTGGACGCTGTGCGCCGTGATGCTGGCACGCAGCGCCGCGCGCGCCGGCGGCGACGCGTTGCCCATCGGCCCGGCGCTGCCGCGCGTCCATCGTCAATAGCGAGGCCGGTGCCGCGGCATGCGGTTGCAACCGCGCCGCCAGCGGTTCAGGGTTACCCCCTGAGTCGCGGTCCCCGAGCCGGGGCAGTGCAGGTTACACGGATTGCCTGAATGATCCGCCCCATCAAAACGGGAGCTGGACATGCTTTCTCAGGTGCAGGATTTCGACGATGCCGCCGCGAACAGCGACTTCATCCGTCTGAACGAACTGTCGCCGCCGGTGCCGGTGCCGCCGGGCCACGTGGGGCCGGTAATGCTGCCGGGCACGGGCCGCATGGTGTGGTGGACCGGCCGCGTCGCGATCGGCCTGCGCCACGAGCCGCCGCGCCGCGCCGACACGATGTCGCAATCGTCGCTGTGGTTGCAAGACCTGATGCTCGACCACCCGCGTCGCGCGGCCTGAGCGCGCCGCTGCGCTCAACCACTGGAGTGTCGACCTTCACGTTCGGCGAAAGCGGCTAGGATGCCCGTCGAGATTCGACGGACACCTCGATGCCGACGCTTCAGTTCACCCTCAATGGCCGCGCCGTGCAGGCGGCGGCCGAATCGCAAGACCTGCTGGTCGATGTGCTGCGCGGCGCGCTCGCGCTCACCGGCACGCACGTGGGCTGCGACACCGGCCAGTGCGGCGCCTGCACCGTGATGGTCGACGGCCGCGCGGTGCGCAGCTGCACGCTGCTGGCGGTGCAGGCCGCCGGCTGCGAGGTGACCACGGTCGAAGGCCTCGCGCAAGGCGATGCGCCGCACCCGCTGCAGCAGGCGTTCATGCAGTGCCACGGCCTGCAATGCGGCTTCTGCACCCCGGGCATGCTGATGAGCGCGGCCGCGCTGCTGCGCGAGAACCCGGCGCCGAGCGAGGCCGAGATCGTCGACGCGCTCGAAGGCAACCTGTGCCGCTGCACCGGCTACACCAACATCGTGGCGTCGGTGCAGCAGGCGGCGCGGCTGATTGCCGGGCAGGCGCGATGAGCACAGCTCGCACGTGCCTCGTCGCGGGCAAGGCTCATGGGGCCGCGGGGGCGACGCGATGAACGCGCCGCTCGAAGCCAGCCGCTTCGGCAGCGGCCAGCAGGTGCAGCGCGTCGAGGATCCGGCGCTGGTCGCCGGCCAGGGCCGATTCACCGACGACGTGGCGCCCGCCGGGCTGCTGCATGCGGTATTCGTGCGCTCGCCGCACGCGCACGCGCGCATCGTGTCGATCGAACCCGATGCGGCCGCGGCGATGTCCGGCGTGGTGGCGGTGTTCACCGGCGCGCAGCTGGTGGCCGCCGGCGTCAAGGCGCTGCCCACCGTGGTGCCGTTCAAGCGCTCCGACGGCCAGGACGTGCAGGCTGCGCCGCGTCGCGCACTGGCGCACGAGCGCGTGCGCTACGTCGGCGAGGCGGTGGTGATGGTGGTCGCCGCCAGCCGCGAAGCCGCGCGCGCCGCGGCCGATGCGGTGTTCGTCGAGTACGACGAGCTGCCGGCGGTGATCGATGTGGTCGCCGCGATGCGGCCGGGCGCGCCGAAGGTGTTCGATGCGCTGCCCGACAACGAGGCCGCCGCGATGCGCTACGGCGACGCCGCGGCCGCGCAGGCGGCGTTCGATCGCGCGGCGGTGCGCGTCGCGGTCGACATCCACAACCAGCGGCTGGCGCCGTCGCCGCTCGAGCCGCGCGCGGTGCTGGCCGAGTTCGATGCCGCCACGCGGCGCCTGCAGATCCGGCTGTCGAGCCAGATGCCCACCGGCGTGCGCGACAGCGTCGCCGGCGCGCTCGGCCTGAAGCCCGATGCGGTGCGCGTGGTGGTCGGCGACGTCGGCGGCGGCTTCGGCATGAAGACCGGCGCCTACCCCGAGGACGTGGCCGTGGCCCACGCCGCGCACACGCTGCAGCGGCCGGTGAAGTGGCGCGCCGAGCGGCTCGAGGAGTTTCTGGCCGCGGTGCACGGGCGCGACGCGATCAGCCATGCCGAGCTGGCGCTCGACGCCGCCGGCAAGGTGCTGGCGCTGCGCGTGAAGGTGATGGCCAACACCGGCGCCTACGCCACGAGCACCGGCATGGTCATTCCGCTCGCGTTGGGGCCGTGGGTCATCACCAGCATCTACGACATCCAGACGATCGACCTGCAGCTGCAGACGGTGATGACGCACACCGGCACCATCGGTGCCTATCGCGGCGCCGGCCGCCCCGAGGCGATCTACATCACCGAGCGCTTGTTCGACGCCGCGGCGCGCGAGCTGAAGCTCGACCCGGCCGAACTGCGCCGACGCAACATGATCCGCCCCGAGCAGATGCCTTACAAGAACCCGCTGGGGCAGCTGTACGACTGCGGACAGTTCGAGAAGATCCTCGACCAAGGTCTGGCGCTGGCCGAGTGGCACGGCTTCGTCGCGCGGCGCGAGGCGTCGCAACGCAAGGGCCGTCTGCGTGGCCGCGGCATCGCCACCTTCCTCGAGTGGACCGGCGGCGCGGTGTTCGAAGAGCGCGTGACCGTGACCGTGCGGCCCGACGGCATCGTCGAGCTGTGCTCGGCGGTGCAGGCGATGGGGCAGGGCATCGCCACCAGCCTGGCGCAACTCGCGGTCGACGTGTTCCAGCTGCCGATCGAGCGCATCCGCGTGACGATGGGCGACACCGACCGCAACAACGGCTTCGGCAGCGCCGGCTCGCGCTCGGCGTACATCGGCGGCTCGGCGCTGCACGTGGCGTCGCGCAAGACGCTCGACGAGGCGCGCACGCTGGCCGCGCAGGCACTCGAAGCGCCGGCGCGCGACATCGAGTACACGGCCGGCCGCTTCTCGGTGAGCGGCACTGACCTCGGCATCGACCTGTTCGAGCTGGCCGCCAGGCAGAAGGACGCGCGCATCTTCGTCGAATCCACCAGCGCCGTCGGCGGCGCGAGCTGGCCCAACGCGTGCCACGTCTGCGAGGTGGAGATCGACCCCGACACCGGCGCGGTCGAGGTCGTGTCGTACGCGTCGGTCAACGACATCGGCCGCGTGATCAGCCCGCAGATCGTGCAGGGCCAGGTCGACGGCGGCGCGGTGCAGGGCATCGGTCAGGCGCTGTGCGAGCGCATGGCCTACGAACCCGAGACCGGCCAGGCGCTGAGCGCCAGCTTCATGGACTACGCGATGCCGCGCGTCGACGGTTTCCGCGCGTTCAAGACGCGGTTCGACACCACGGTGCCGTGCACCATCAATCCGCTGGGCGTCAAGGGCGTCGGCGAGCTCGGCACGATCGGCGCTGCGCCGGCGGTGGTCAACGCGGTGATCGACGCGCTCGACCATGCCGGCCAGGGCCGTAGCGCCGAGCGCATCCAGATGCCGCTCACGCCCGAGCGCGTCTGGCGCGCGCTGCACGGCCAATACGATCCGCCGCCGCTGCCGCCGCAGGGTTGAGGCGCGCGGCATCGCCGGCGCGCTGCGCACACCGGCGCGGCGGCCGCGCGGCCGGAACGCTGTGCATACCGGCCGCACGGCCGAGCGCCTCGGTGCGAACCCGCGATCGCGCCACGCGACAATGCGCGCATGCAGGTCGCGTCGTATCTGAAGCTCTCGGTCGCGGTGGCGGCGGCCACCATCGCGCTGAAGTTCGCGGCCTACTGGCTCACCAACTCGGTGGGTCTGTTGTCCGACGCGCTGGAGTCGCTGGTCAACCTGGCCGGCGCGTCGTTCGCGCTGTGGATGGTCACGGTGGCGCGGGCGCCACCCGACGACGAGCACCCCTACGGCCACCACAAGGCCGAGTATTTTTCCAGCGGCTTCGAGGGCGTGCTGATCTTCGCCGCCGCCGCGGCGATCATCTGGGCCGCGGTGCCGCGCTTCGTCGCGCCGCAGCCGCTGCAGGCGCTCGGGCTCGGCCTGTCGCTGTCGGTGATCAGCTCGGTGCTGAACGGCGTGCTGGCCTGGGCGATGCTGCGCAAGGCGCGTGCCGAGCGTTCGATGGCGCTCGAAGGCGATGCGCGCCACCTGTTCACCGACGTCTGGACTTCGGTCGGCGTGGTGGCGGCGGTGCTGCTGGTCCCGCTGACCGGCTGGCCCTGGCTCGATCCGGCGATCGCGATCGCGGTGGCACTGAACATCGTGCGCGAGGGCGTCAGCCTGGTGCGCACGTCGGCCGACGGCCTGATGGACCACGCGCTCGAGCCCGAGGTGATGGCCGCGATCGACCGCACGCTGGCGCAGTTCGCGCACCAGTCGATCCGCTTCGACCACGTGGTGTCGCGCCGCGCCGGGCACCGCCGCTTCGTCGACCTGCACATGCACATGCCGGCGCTGTGGACGTTGCAGCGTGCGGCCACGCTGCGCGGCACGGTGGAGCAGGCACTGATGAGCGCGGTGCCGGGCCTGCGCGCGACGATCCAGCTGCTGCCGATGGACGTCGAAGCGCATTTCGACGACCGTCAGGATCCGATCTGACCATGCTCGCCCTGGTACAGCGCGTGGCGCACGCCGCAGTGATGATCGACGGCCGCAGTGTCGGCGCGATCGAACGCGGCCTGCTGGTGTTCGTCTGCGCCGAACCCGCGGATACCGACGCACAGGCTGCCAAGCTGGTCGACAAGCTCTTGAAGCTGCGCATCTTCGGCGACGGTGCCGGCAAGATGAACTTGAGCGTGCGCGACGTGCAAGGCGGCCTGCTGATCGTCAGCCAGTTCACGCTGGCGGCCGACGCCGCGGGCGGCAACCGGCCGGGCTTCGGCGGTGCCGCGCCACCGGCGCAGGGCCGCGCGCTCTACGACACCGTGCTGCGCCTGGCGCGCGCGAGCCACGCACCGGTGGCCGCCGGCGAATTCGGTGCCGACATGCAGGTGGCGCTGGTCAACGACGGGCCGGTGACGATCCCGCTGCGGGTGGCCTGACGGCGCGGGCGTCAGGCTGGGTGTCAGGGCTTGGCGCCCTTGACGGCCTCCATCTGCTGCGCGCCGGCCATGCCTTTCTTGTCGCCGCCCTTGAAGGCCGCCGCGCCCTTCTTGTCGCTGCCCTCCTTGAAGGCCAGCGCGCCCTTCTTGTCGCCGCCGCCCTTCATCATCTGCCCACCCTTGCCGTCTTTCATGCCGGCGAGCGCGGCCTTCTTGTCGCCACCGCCCTTGTCGCCGCCATCCTTGGCCATCAAAGCGCCTTTCTTGCCGCCGCCCTTGTCGCTGCCGTCCTTCGACATCAGCGAGCCCTTCTTGCCGCCGCCCTTGTCACCACCCTTGTCGTCGCCCTCCTTGGCCATCATGGCGCCCTTCTTGCCGCCACCCTTGTCGCCGCCATCCTTGAACGCCTGCGCGCCTTGCTTGCCGCCGCCGGCCGGCGACTGGCCGGGTTGCTGCGCCGTGGCCAACGGGACACCGACGCCGATCGCGATCAGGGCGGCCAGGATCTTGTGCTTCATCTGCATGGGGTGCTCCTCCGGGGTTGTGGGCGCTGGCGCCGGACAGACCTGGCGCCAGCGCTGCGCAATGTAGCGCCAGTGGATCCGGGCGGATGCAACGCGGCGTGTCGTTGTGGTGTCGCGACCACCGTGGGCTGCGCACGAGCAAGAACAGAAGGGGTGGCCTCTCGACCACCCCTTCGGGCTGTTGCCGGGGCCGAAGCCCCGGGTATGGGCTCAATCCGCGTACTGGCCGGCGGCCTTGATCGCGGGGCCCCACTTGGCGATCTCGGCCTCGACGAACTTCTTGTGCTCGGCGCCACCCACGCGGCCGTCGGCGACCACCACCGCGCCCAGCGCCTCCTGGTGCTTGACGAAGTCGGCGTCCTTCAGCGCGGCGCGCAGCGCGGCATTCATCTTGTCGAGCGCCGCCTTCGGCGTGCCCTTGGGCGCGTACAGCGCGTGCCAGATCGACACGTCGAAACCCTTCAGGCCCGATTCGTCGAGCGTCGGCAGCTTGGCCAGCGCCGGCGTCTTCAATCGCTTCAGCGTGGTGACCGCATAGGCCTTGATCTTGCCGCCTTCGATCTGGCCGGTGGTGTTGGTGGTCTGGTCGCACATCAGGTCGACCTGGCCGCCGAGCAGGTCGTTCATCGCTGGTGCGGTGCCCTTGTACGGTACCGTGGTCATGTCGACCTTGATGTTCTGCATGAACAGCAGGCCGCACAGGTGCGATGCCGCGCCGAGCCCGGCGTTGGCGAGGTTGATCTTGCCCTTGTTGCCCTCGATCCACTTCATCAGCTCGGCGAAGTTGTTGGCCGGCAGCGTCTGGCGGCCGACCAGCGTCATCGGCACCTCGTTGATCATGCCGAGGTACTCGAAGTCCTCCAGCGGCTTGTACGGCAGCTTGCGGTACAGCGCCGGCGCGGTCGCCATGCCGATGTGGTGCAGCAGCAGCGTGTAGCCGTCGGGCGCGGCCTTGGCCACCTTGCCGGCGCCGAGCGTACCGCCGGCGCCGGCCACGTTCTCGATCACCACGGTCTGGTTGTTCAGGTTCTTGCGCAGCGCCTCGGCGAGGTCGCGCGCCACCTTGTCTGTGGGGCCGCCGGCCGAGAACGGCACGACGATCGTGACGGGTTTGTCCGGGTATTCGGCCATTGCGGCGGTGGCCGCGAACGCGGCCACGACGGCCAGCCAGCGAAAGTTCATTCGACGCTCCTTGTGGACAGATTCGGCATTGGGCATGCTAGGCCAGCGCCGCGCACCGACGCAACGCGGAAAGTACTCCCTTCGCGGATCGGGTTGACCCGAATCAAGAGGGCGGCTACCGTGCCTGCGCGCTGCCGCGCGGCGTTCGCGCTGGCGCTCAGCGTGGCTGGGGGAGCGTCAGGACGTGGTCGACCGGTGCCTCGAAGAAGACCATCGGGCAGGTCCGGGCGATCGCAACCGCGACGTTCGCCCCGGTCGCGAACGGCGCACAGGCATCGGCGTCGTCGCTGCGCAAGAAATAGTCGTGTCGCGGGTGGTTCACTTCAAAGCCGGCGCCGGGTGCGACGTGTCGGCATCGACGCGCCCGTGGCCGAGCCTGCGCAGCGACTCACGCAACGCAGCGTCCAGCGGCGTCGCCGGCAGCGGCCCCACGGTGCGCTCGAGCAGCGTGCCGTCGAGCGCGTGCGGCACGTGCCACAGGTACGACATCTCCGACACCTCGCGCCACATCGGCACCAGCCAGCGGGCCGCCTTCAGCAGCGGCCACGGGAAGCTGCCGCGGCGCAGGCCCTGCGCGGGCGCCACGCCGAGCGCCAGCGCGGCGCGTTCGATCGCGTCGAGCAGTTGGCGGCCGGTGAGCGTGTGGCCGGCGAACGGCAGATCGATGAACGCCGGCAGCTGGTGCGCGCGTGCCGCCACGGCGACGAAGGCGTGCGCCAGATCGGGCAGGTAGGCCCACGGGTGCGGCACGTCGAGCGGGCCGGGATACACCAGCTTGCCGCGGCGCAGCGACTTGACGACCACCAGATCGAGCCAACTGCCCGACCCGTAGCCGAAGAAGTCGCCCGCACGCAGCACCACGCAACGCTGACCCTGGCGGGCGGCGGCCTGCAGTTCGGCCTCCAGTTGCACCCGGATGCGGCCCTTGCGCGTGCTGGCGTCGTGCGGCGTGTGCGCACCGAGCACGGCCGGCATCGCGGCGCCGAAGGGGTAGACGTTGCCCGGCAGCACATAGGTAGCGCCGATGCGGCCAGCCAGCGCCAGCGACCGGCGCATGAACGACAGCGAATCCTGTTGCCAGCGGGTGTACACCGGGTTGATGGCGTCGATCACCACGCGTGCGCCGTGTGCCGCCGCGGCGAGCCCGGCGGTGTCGGCCAGATCGTTGGCGATGTGCACGGCGCCGGGCGGCAGCGCCGTCGGCTGGCGCCGCGCTTGCGCCAGCACGCGCCAGCCGGCCGCGGCGAAGGCATGCACGACGGCCGAGCCGACGCGGCCGTTGGCGCCCATCACGAGGGCGGTGCGCGCCGCCGAGGTGTCGTGCGCGGGGTCGGTGGACATGGGGTGGCTCCTGCAAGGCGCGACGAACGCGTCGCGGTCGCAGTGTGGGCGCGGCCAACTCATCCAACAATTGCCGATGGCGGCATCCGAGCTATACATTTCTGTATGGATCGCCGAGCCGCCCCGCCTGCCGGCTTCGACTGGGCGCTGGTGAAGAGCTTCGTGGCGGTGCTCGATGCCGGCAGCCTGATGGGCGCCGCGCGCCGGCTCGGCGCGCAGCAGCCCACGCTGAGCCGCCACATCGCCGAGCTGGAGGCGCAGCTCGGCGTGCCGCTGTTCGAGCGCACCGGCCGAGGCGTGACGCCGACAGCGGCCGCGCTGGCGATCGCCGATGCGGCACGCCGCATGGAAGACGGCGCCCTCGACCTGCACGGTGCGCTGGCGCGGCGCGCCCAGGCCACCACCGGCACGGTGCGCATCACGACGAGCCAGGTGGTGGCGAGCTTCCTGATGCCACCGGTGCTGGCCGCGCTGCAGCGGGCCGAGCCCGGCATCGCGCTCGAGCTGGTGGCCAGCGACCAGGTGTCGAACCTGCTGCGCCGCGAGGCCGATATCGCGGTGCGCATGGTGCGACCGGACCAGGCGTCGCTGGTCGCGCGCAAGCTCGGCGTGCTGCGCATCGTGGCGTGCGCGCACAAGAGCTACCTGGAGCGCGCCGGTACGCCGCGCATGCCTGAAGACCTGCTGCACCCGCCGCAGCGCCTGATCGGCTTCGACAAGGACCGCTCGATCCTCACCGGCTTCGCGCGCGCCGGCCTGCAGGTCGGCCGCGAGCACTTCGTGCTGCGCACCGACGACCAGGTGGCGTACGGCCAGTTGATCGCCGCCGGCGCCGGCATCGGCTTCGCGGCACGCTACAACCTGCGTCACTGGCCCGGCGTGGTGCCGGTGCTGTCCGCGCTGCCGATCGAGCCGCTGCCGTGCTGGCTGGTCGTGCACCGCGAGATCCGCGGCAGTGGCGTGGTGCGACGGGTGTTCGACTTCCTGGCCGAGGCGATCGCGCACGAACTGCGCGCCGCCTGACGGTGCGCGGAGCACTGTGGTCGCCTACTACTTGTAGCTGCGCGCGTCCTCGATCACCTTGCCGTCGTTGGGCAGGCTGCCTGGCGCGGCCAGCTCCACGTCGGCGCGCAGCTTGGTCACGTCGCGCACGCTGGCGGCGATGGCGTCGGCCAAACCCTCGGGCCGGGTGCTCACCTCGGCCTTGAACGTCAGGCGGTCGCTGGCCATCTCACCTTCGACGATGACGCGTGCGCGCACGATCTCGGCGTGGCGGCGCGCGATGTCGGCTACCTGGCTCGGGTGCACGAACATGCCGCGCACCTTGGCGGTCTGGTCGGCGCGACCCATCCAGCCCTTGATGCGCTGCGCGGTGCGGCCGCTCGGGCAGGCGCCGGGCAGGATCGCCGACAGATCGCCGGTGCCGAAGCGCAGCAGCGGGTATTCGGTGTCGAGCACGCTGATCACCACCTCGCCCACTTCGCCGTCGGGCACCGGGTCGCCGGTGCCGGGGCGCACGATCTCGAGCAGCACGCCTTCGTCGACCACCAGGCCTTCGCGTGCGCTGGTTTCGTAGGCGATCAGCCCGACGTCGGCGGTGGCGTAGGCTTGGTAACCCTCGATGCCGCGCTCGCGCAGCCAGTCGCGCAGGCTCGGCGGGAAGGCCTCTGCGCTGACCAGCGCCTTGTGCAAGCTGGCGATCGAGACGTGGGTCTCGGCCGCCTTCTCGACCAGGATCTTCAGGAAGCTCGGCGTGCCGATGTAGCCGTGCGGCCGCAGGTCGGCGATGGCCTGCAGCTGCAGCTCGGTGTTGCCGATGCCGCCGGCGAAGGTCGTGCAGCCGATCGCGTGCGCGCCGCTTTCCATCATCGCGCCGGCCGGCGTCAGGTGGTAGCTGAAGCTGCAGTGCACGAGATCACCGGCGCGGAAGCCCGCGGCCCAGAGCGCGCGCGCCATGCGGAAGGTGTCGCTGCCGCGGCCCTCGGGTTCGTAGATCGGGCCCGGTGACTGGAACACGCGGCGCGCGCCCTGTGCCGCCAGCATGCCGCGCCAGCCGATCGACGAGCAGCCGCCCAGCGGATCCCACGCCGCCGCCGCGCGCTGCGACCGCTGACGCTCGAGCAGCTCGGATTTGTGCAGCACCGGCAGCCGGGCGAACGCCTGGCGCGTGGTGATCGCCGCGGCGTCCACTCGACCGATGCGCTCGGCGCCGGTCGGCGTGGCCTGCACGCGGCGCACCAGTGCCGGCAGCGCGGCCAGCAGGTCGCGCTCGCGTTGCGCGGGCTCGCGCGTTTCGAGCGCGTCGTACGGGGCGTCCGCCGGGCTACGGCCGGCGGCTTGGGGTGGGGGCATTCATCCTCCGCTCAATCGTCGTCGCTCCAGCGTGCGAGCCGCTTCTTCACTTCGTCGAGCAGCTTGCGCTGATCGGCGGCGCTCTCGACGCTGAAGCGATCCCACTCGGGGGTGTTGGCGAGCCGGCGCGCCAGACGCGCGGCCACGGCCGCGTCTTGAATTCCGAGCTCGATCACCGTCTTGCCACGCAGCCCGAAACCTTTGCCGCGCGGCACGAGCTTGCAGTCGCGCAGCGCGCGCTGCAGTTGCAGCAGAGCCTGCTCGGCGTTGAAGGGCGCGGGGGCAATACCCCAGTCATCGCCTGGCATTCCATGGCTCCGCGTTGCGCGACCCAGCGTACACCGCGGATCCGGCTTTGCCGGGCCGCTGGTGTGGCCCCCTCGAGGGGGAGGCGACCGCGAGGTCGCTTCGGGGGTGGGTCGTCATGCCAGCCACCGCTTGCGGCGCTTGTAGCTCTTGACGTCGCGGAAGCTCTTGCGGTCGCCGCCGCCCATGCCGAGGTAGAACTCCTTCACGTCCTCGTTCTCGCGCAGCTCGGCGGCGGCGCCGTCCATCACGACGCGGCCGTTCTCCAGGATGTAGCCGTAGTCGGCATAGCGCAGCGCCATGTTGGTGTTCTGCTCGGCCAGCAGGAAGGTGACACCCTCGCGCGTGTTCAGATCGCGCACGATCTCGAACACCTCTTCCACCAGCTGCGGAGCCAGGCCCATGCTGGGTTCGTCGAGCAGCACCATCTTCGGGCTGGCCATCAAGGCGCGGCCGATCGCGCACATCTGCTGTTCGCCGCCCGAGGTGTAGGCCGCCAGGGAGGTCCGGCGCGTCTTCAGGCGCGGGAAGTAGCTGTAGACCTTGTCCAGCGTGGCGGTGATCGCGGCCTTGCCGTCCTTGCGCGTGTAGGCGCCGGTGAGCAGGTTCTCCTCGATCGTCAGGTGGGCGAAGCAGTGGCGGCCCTCCATCACCTGGATCACGCCGCGGTCGACCATCTGTGCGGTCGACAGGTTCTCGGTGCGCTCGCCGCGCAGCTCGATCGAGCCCTTGGTGACCTCGCCGCGCTCGCCCGCCAGCAGGTTGCTGACCGCGCGCAGCGTGGTCGTCTTGCCGGCGCCGTTGCCGCCGAGCAGCGCGACGATGCCGCCTTCGGTGACCTGCAACGACACGCCCTTCAGCACGAGGATCACGTGGTTGTAGATGACCTCGATGCCGTTGACATTGAGCAGGACAGGGTTCGCGGACATGTCTCGGTTGACCTCTTCCAAGCGCCGCAGCCGGCGCTTGGAAGAGGGCTCCTCGCGGAGCCCGGCCCCTGCTGGCGTGGTAGGGGCCCGCGCGGCGCTCGCGGCAAGGCCGCGGGTGCCGCGCGGATCACGACTGGCGGATCACGATTGGCAGTCGGCCGGCGTGCGCGGCTGCAGTTTCTTGTCGGCGGCGTACTTCTCGGCCGACGCCTTGACCAGCGGCTTGATGACCGATTGGTCGGCCTCGTACCAGTCGTTGGCTACCGCCCACTTGGCGCCGTCCCAGGTCTCGATGCGGCCCCAGCCGGCGCCCACGTGGTCGGCGCACGAGGTCGACACCGGGCGCATCACGCCGCCGAAGCCGAGTGCGTCGAGCTTCTTCTGGTCGAGCGCCAGGTTCTCCAGGCCCCAGCGCACCTGCTCGCCGGTCATCACCTTGCCCTTGCCGAAGCGCTCCTGCGCGCGCTTGACGCCTTCGACACCGAGCATCGACGAGATCAGGCCGCGCATGTACAGCACCTGGCCGACCTCCTCTTTCGGGCCGGTGCCCTCGCCCTTGCCGTGCACCAGCGCGAGCACGTCCTTGACGACCTTGGAGTCGGGCTCGGGGCCGTGCTGCAGCGCGACCGCGTGGTAGCCCTTGGCGGCTGCACCGACGTCTTTCACGTCGGGCTCGGCACCCGACCACCACACGCCGTACATCTTGTCGCGCGGGTAGCCGGTGGCCACCGCCTCCTTCAGCGCGGCCGAGTTCATCACGCCCCAGCCCCACAGGAACACGTAGTCGGGCCGGTGCTGGCGGATCTGCAGCCAGGTGGACTTCTGCTCGACACCGGGGTGCGTCACCGGCAGCAACTGGAGCTCGTAGCCGTACAGCTTGGCTTCCTCCTGCAGCAGCGCGATTGGTTCCTTGCCGTAGGGGCTGTCGTGGTAGATGAGGGTGATCTTCTTGCCCTTGAGCTTGGCCGTGCCGCCTTCGCGCTTGGCGATGTGCTGCACCAGGATGTCGGCCGCGGTCCAGTAGGTGCCCAGCAGCGGGAAGTTCCACTTGAAGATCAGGCCGTCGGCCGAATCGGCACGGCCGTAGCCGGCGGTGATCAGCGGGATCTTGTCGGCCGGCACCTTCTCGGTCAGCGCGAACGTGATGCCGGTGGACAGCGGCTGGAACAGCGTGGCGCCGCCGTGCTTGCCCTTCAGGCGCTCGTAGCACTCGACGCCCTTGTCGGTGGCGTAGCCGGTTTCGCACTCCTCGAAGACGATCTTGACGCCGTTGATGCCACCCTTGGCGTTGACCAGCTTCAGGTAGTCGACATAGCCGTTGGCGAACGGGACGCCGTTGGGCGCATAGGCACCGGTGCGATAGACCAGCGCCGGGAAGAACTGCTCCTTGGCCTGCGCCGAGGCGTCGCCGACGGCGCCGGCCAAGCCGCCAGCGAGGACCGCAGCCGTCAATGCGATGGAACCCAACTTCATGCTTGCCTCCAGTTTGAAACGTGCACTCGACGTGCGGGAAAGGTCAGTGCGGGAACGGCCACAGCCGCAGCTTCTCCTTGCCGATCGACCACAACCGGGCCAGGCCGTGCGGCTCGACGATCAGGAAGAACACGATCAGGAAGCCGAACACCATCAGCGCGATATGCGCGGCCAGCGCCGTGTCGACCGGGATGTCGAACAGGTACGGCAGGTTGTCCAGGAAGATCGGCAGCACGACGATGAACGCGGCGCCGAGGAAGTTGCCCATGATCGAGCCGAGGCCGCCTATGATGATCATGAACAGCAGCTGCAGCGAGCGGTCGATGTTGAACGCGGCGGGCTCCCACGAGCCGAGGTGCACGAAGCCCCACAGCGCGCCGGCCACGCCGACGATGAACGAGCTGACCGCGAACGCCGTCAGCTTGGCGTACACCGGGCGGATGCCGATCACCGCAGCGGCCACGTCCATGTCGCGAATGGCCATCCATTCGCGGCCGATGTGGCTGCGCACCAGGTTCTTCGCGAGCAGCGCAAACACGGCGACGAAGCCGAGGCAGAACAGGTACTTCTCGACCGGCGTGTCGACCACCCAGCCGAGCAGCTTGATCTCGCCGACCGTGACCGAGCCCGACGCAGAGTCGTTGGTGAACCACTTGATGCGCAGGAACGCCCAGTCGCAGAAGAACTGCGCGGCCAGCGTGGCCACCGCGAGATACAAGCCCTTGATGCGCAGCGACGGGATGCCGAACAGCACGCCGACCACCGTGGCGCACAGGCCGCCGAGCAGGATCGCCGCCACCACCGGCATGCCGTCGATGCGGATCAGGAAGTTGTACGCCGCGTAGGCGCCCACCGCCATGAAACCACCGGTGCCCAGCGAGATCTGCCCGCAGTAGCCGACCAGGATGTTGAGCCCGAGCGCGGCCAGCGACAGGATCAGGAACGGGGTCAGGATGGCGCGGAACAGGTATTCGCTGGCCAGCAGCGGCACGCCGACGAACGCGAACGCCACCAGCGCGAGGATCAACAGCCGGTCTTGCGCGATCGGGAAGATCTGCTGATCCGACGCGTAGGTCGTCTTGAATTGACCGTTTTCGCGGTAGAGCATGGTTGGGTTTCTCTGCGCTCAGACGCGATCGAGGACATTTTGGCTACGGCACGCTTCGCTCAACTTGCTTCGCAAGTTAGCCTGCGCCGAAAAATCATTGACCGTGTACTTCATACCCGGTCAATGATCTTTTCCCCGAACAGCCCCTGCGGCCGCACGAGAAGCACCAGCAGCACCAGCACGTAGCCGAACCAGATCTCGATGCCGCCGCCGACATACGGCCCGACGAACACCTCCGACAGCTTCTCGCCGGTGCCGACGATCAGGCCGCCGATGATCGCGCCCGGTACCGATGTCAGGCCGCCGAGGATCACCACCGGCAGCGCCTTCAGCGCCAGCACCGCGAGCGAGAACTGCACGCCGAGCTTGCTGCCCCAGATCATCCCGGCCACCAGCGCGACGAAGCCGGCCACGCTCCAGACGATGACCCATACGCGCGACAGCGGAATGCCGATCGACTGCGCGGCCTGGTGATCGTCGGCCACCGCGCGCAGCGCGCGGCCGGTGGGGGTGTACTGGAAGAACGCCGCCAGCGCGATCACCAGTGCGGCGGCGATCACCGCCGCGTAGAGGTCTTCCTTGCCGACCAGCACGCCGCCTTGGAACACCGATTCGAACAGGAACAGCGGATCCTTCGGCAGGCCGATGTCGATCTTGTAGATGTCGCTGCCGAACAGCGTCTGGCCGAAGCCGTCCATGAAGTAGCTGATGCCCAGCGTCGCCATCAGCAGCGTCACGCCTTCCTGGTTGACCAGCTTGCCGAGCACGAGCCGCTCGATCAGCCACGCCACCGCGATCATCAGCAGCAGCGCCGCCACGAACGCCAGCAGGTCGCCGAGGAACTTGTTGTCCAGCCGCAGCAGCGGTGGAATCCACTCGGAGAAGCGCGCCATCGCCAGCGCGGCGAACAGCACCATCGCGCCCTGCGCGAAGTTGAACACGCCCGAGGCCTTGAAGATCAGCACGAAGCCGAGCGCGACCAGCGAATACAGCATGCCGGTCATCAGGCCGCCGATCAGGGTCTCGAGGAAGAAGCCCATCAATGCACCGTGCCGAGGTAGGCGTTGATGACTTCGGGGTTGCGGCGCACGTCGTCGGGCGCGCCGTCGCCGATCTTCTTGCCGTAGTCGAGCACCACCACGCGGTCGGAGATGTCCATCACCACGCCCATGTCGTGCTCGATCAGCACGATGGTGGTGCCGAACTCGTCGTTGACGTCGAGCACGAAACGACACATGTCCTGCTTCTCCTCGACGTTCATGCCGGCCATCGGCTCGTCGAGCAGCAGCACCTGCGGCTCCATCGCCAGCGCGCGGCCGAGGTCGACGCGCTTCTGCAGGCCGTAGGGCAGGCGCCCCACCGGCGTCTTGCGGTAGGCCTGGATCTCGAGGAAGTCGATGATGCGCTCGACGAACGCGCGGTGCGCCATCTCCTCGCGCTGCGCGCCGGGCAGCCTGAAGGCCTGCGCGAACAGGTTGCTCTTCATCTTGAGGTTGCGGCCCGACATCAGGTTGTCGATCACGTTCATGCCCTTGAACAGGGCCAGGTTCTGGAACGTGCGCGCGATGCCCATCTCGGCCACCTGGCGCGAGTTCATGTGCTGGAAGGTGCGGCCGCGGAAGGTGATGCTGCCGTGCTGCGGCTGGTAGACGCCGTTGATGCAGTTGAGCATGCTGCTCTTGCCGGCGCCGTTGGGGCCGATGATGGCGCGGATCTCGTGCTCGCGCACGTCGAAGCTGATGTCGGTGAGCGCCTTGACGCCACCGAAGCTCAAACTGATGTTGCGCACGTCGAGCACGACGTCGCCGATGACGCGCGCGCTGCTCACCGGATCGTCCTTCGCGCTGCGCTCATGCCGCCCTGCGCATCGCGGGGAAGGTCTTGACGTCGACGATCTTCAGTGTCGCCGACACGGTGCCGCTGCGGCCGTCCTCGAACTTGACCGCGGTCTCGATGAACTGCTCGGCCTTGCCGCCGTACAGCGCGTCGAGCAGCACCTGGTACTTCTCGGCGATGTGGCCGCGGCGCACCTTGCGCGTGCGCGTGAGCTCGCCGTCGTCGGCGTCGAGCTCCTTGTGCAGGATCAGGAAGCGGCTGATCTGGCTGCCGGCCAGCTTGTCGTCGTGGCCGAGATCGGCGTTGACCTGTTCGACGCAGTCGCGCACGAGCTCGTAGACCTCGGGCTTGGCCGCCAGGTCGGTGTAGCCGGCGTACGGCAGGTTGCGCTTCTCGGCCCAGTTGCCCACGGCTTCGAAGTCGATGTTGACGAACGCACACACGCGCTCGCGCTGGTCGCCGAACGCCACCGCCTCCTTGATGTAGGGAAAGAACTTCAGCTTGTTCTCGACATACTTCGGCGCGAACAGCGCGCCGTTGTTGGGGCCGCCGACGATGCGGCCGACGTCCTTGGCGCGGTCGATGATCTTCAGGTGCCCGCCCGCATCGAGAAAGCCGGCGTCGCCGGTGTGGTACCAGCCGTCGCCGGTGAGCACCTCGGCGGTGGCGGCCGGGTTCTTGTAGTACTGCTTCAGCAGGCCCGGGCTCTTGACCAGGATCTCGCCGGACTCGACCACCTTGATCTCGACGCCATCGATCGGCACGCCCACGGTGTCGGCCTTGGCCTCGTGGTCGGGCTGCAGACAGACGAATACCGCGGTCTCGGTGGAGCCGTAGAGCTGCTTCAGGTTGATGCCGATCGAGCGGTAGAACGTGAACAGGTCGGGCCCGATCGCCTCGCCGGCGGTGTAGGCCACGCGCACGCGCGAGAAGCCCAGCGTGTTGCGCAGCGGGCCGAAGATCAGCCAGTCGCCGAGGCGGTACTTCATGCGATCGAGCCACGCCACCGGCCTGCCGTCCATCAGCGCCGGGCCGACGCGGCGCGCCACCGCCATGCACACCCTGTAGAGCCACTGCTTCAGGCGCGACGCGTCTTCCATGCGGATCGTCACGCTGGTCAGCAGGCCTTCGAAGATGCGCGGCGGCGCGAAGTAGTAGGTGGGCCCGATCTCCTTCAGATCGATGGTGACCGTCGACGCCGACTCGGGGCAGTTGACGATGTAGCCGCAGGCCAGCCACTGCGCGTAGCTGAAGATGTTCTGGCCGATCCACGCCGGCGGCATGTAGGCCAGCACCTCTTCGTTGGCGGTGAGCTTGTCGAACGCGGCGCCGGCGGCCGCGCGGTCGAGCAGCGTGAAGTGCGTGTGCACCACGCCCTTCGGGTTGCCGGTGGTGCCCGAGGTGAAGAACATCGCCGCCACGTCGTCGGGCTGGCCGGCCGCCAGCTCGGCGTCGTGGAAGCCCGGGTGCGCGGCGTCGTAGGCGCGGCCGGTCTCGATCAGGCTGTCGAGCGACGCCAGCCCCGCCTCGCGGTAGTTGCGCAGGCCGCGCGGGTCGTCGTACCAGATGCGCGCGAGTTGCGGGCACTGCGCGCGCAACTCGAGCAGCTTGTCGACCTGCTCCTGATCCTCGACCACAGCGCAGCGCACCTCGGCGTTGTTCAGAGGAAAGACGAACTCGGCGGCCACCGCGTCCTGGTACAACGGCACCGGAATCGCGCCCAGCGATTGCGCTGCCAGCATCGACGCGTACAACCGCGGCCGGTTCTCGCCGATCACCACCACGTGCTCGCCGCGCTTCAGGCCCGCCTCGGCGAAACCGCACGCCAGCGCGCGCACCAGCGCGCCGAGCTGCGACCAGGTGGTGGTCTGCCAGATGCCGAAGCTCTTCTCGCGCAGCGCAGCCGCATCGGGCCGCTGCTGCGCGTGGCTCCACATCAGTTGCGCAAAGGTGGTCTGCACGAACTCCACACTCCGGTGCGGGCGCCCAAGGGCCAGGCGCTCAAGGCCGCGATGCTAGGGCCGAAGTTTGACGCTGGGTTGTCGGTCTGACGACAATCCTAGGGTCCGCCCACCCCGGTATTTCCCGAATGACTCGCCAATCGCCGTCCTCCGCTTCGGCCCTGCTGGCGCGTTCGCGGGCGCCGACGGCGGACGAACTGGCCGGCGTACCTTGGATCGCCGCACTGACGCGCGCCGAGGCCGATGTGGCCAGCGCCGACATGCGCGTGCTCGAAGCCGATGTCGGCGAATACCTGTGCCGTGTCGGCCGGCCGGTGACGTTCTGGTTCGGCCTGATCGATGGCCTGCTGAAGATGAGCAACGAGAGCGAGCACGGCATGCCGATCACCTTCACCGGGTTGCCGCCGGGGGGCTGGTTCGGCGAGGGCACGGTGCTCAAGCACGAGCCCTATCGCTACAACATCCAGGCGCTGCGCAAGAGCCTGGTGGCCGGCATCTCGGTGCGCACCTTCGATTGGCTGGCCGAGCGCTCGATCGGCTTCAACCGCTTCATCATGCGGCAGCTCAACGAGCGACTGAGCCAGTTCATCGCTGCGCGCGAGATCGATCGCCTGAGCGACCCCGACGTGCGCGTGGCGCGCAGCCTGGCGTCGCTGTTCCACCCGGTGCTGTACCCCGGCGTCGGCGAGTTGCTGCGCATCACGCAGCAGGAGCTGGGTTACCTGGTGGGCCTGTCGCGCCAGCGTGTCAACCTGGCGCTGCACACGCTGCAGGCGGTGCAGTTGATCCGCATCGAGTACGGCGGCTTGCGCGTGCTCGACCTCGATGCGCTGAGACGCTTCGGTGGTGCTGCGCGGCCGTTGCGGCACGTGCGCCGCTGAATCGGGTGATCGAAAGAACGAGCACCGCCCGCAGGCGGCGCTCGCCGTGAACCGGCTCGACGATGGGCTGCTGTGCCGCGCCTTCCTACTTCTCCAGTCCGGCAGCTCAGCGCGAGCGACGCCGCGCCAGACCGAGCGCCAGCACGCCGAGTCCGACCAGTGCGAGCGAAGCGGGCTCCGGAACCGCGGCCGTATAGCTGCCACCGCCGCTCGCGACATTCCAGCGGTTGCGAGCGGTCCAGCCGGAACTCTGGATGCCGAACAGGTTGATCGAGCCGACCGGAGCGCCCGTGAGCCAGCTCTGGAACGTCATCCCACTCAATGGGAACAGGTAGTTGATGCTCAGATCCGGATTCAGCGCGAGGAAGCCAAAGGCACCATGCGTCGCGTCGGAGATCGACACCGACCCGAAGTGGAACGAGAAGCCATCCAGCTCGCCTGCGGTCAGCACGCTGCCGTCGGCGTAGCCATCTTCGGCCAGGAGCCAACCCGATACCGAGGCACCGTAACTCAACCCGATGGCCCCGCAGTTCCACGTGCAGGTGCCGCTGTAGTCGTACTGCACCGGCGCGGCTGGCGCCACGGGGAACAGCGCGCACAACACGACGGCCGCCAGCATCCGCTTCAAGATCGACATGTCTTGCACTCCTATCGCGCGATTCAGCGCTTCGATGTTGATAAAGCAACATCGATGCCAGCGATAGAAACTTCTTCCAATTCAACAAGTTGGTGATTCGGCTGGCATCTGCGGTCGCCGCATCGTCAAGAATTCCGACGCCTGGAAGGCCGCCTGAATCGGCTCAGCCATTGGATACACCGGCCGCCACGTGCCCCGCCGGCACGTGCGCGGCGGCCGCATCGACATGGCCGGTCTGGTCGTCGAAGAAGAAGTCGGGCTCGAACACGCGCAGGAACTCGCCCTTGGGCAGGCCACCGAGGAACATCGCCTCGTCGACCTCGATGTGCCAATCCATCAGCGTGCGGATCGCGCGCTCGTGCGCCGGCGCGCTGCGCGCGGTGACCAGTGCGGTGCGGATGCGCATCGAGCCCGGCGGCGTGCGCTGCAGCCGGTGCAGCGCACGCAGCAGCGGCTCGAGCGGTCCCGGCGCGAGCGGCGTGTTCGAGCGCTCGCGCTCATGGCTGTGGAACGCATCGAGCCCGTCGCGCTGGAAGACGCGCTCGGCCTCGTCGGAGAACAGTACCGCGTCGCCGTCGAACGCGATGCGCACCTCGGAGGGGTGTGCGTCGGATGCGCGCGCGCTGTGCGGGTACACGCGCGCGGCCGGCACGCCGGCGCCGAGCGCCGAGCGCACGTCGGCCTCGTTGGCCGACAGGAACAGATTGGCCCCCAGCGGCTGCAGGTAGCGCCACGGCGGTTGCCCGCGCGTGAACACGCCGCGCTGCACCGGCAGCTGGTAGTGCTGCGCCGAGCGGAACACCCGCATGCCCGAGACCGGATCGTTGCGCGACAGGATCACCACCTCGACGCGCTGGCTGCCAGCCGGCCGCTGCGCAGGCGCCTGCTCCGACGGTGTCCGCTCCCCCTCGGTGGGGCGGCCCGTCGGGCCGATGGGGCTGGTGTCGCCGGCGTTGAACGCCAGCAGCTTTTGCACCAGCGAGAACGCCACGCCGGGGCGTGCCGGCTGATCCACTCGTTGCAGTTGCAGCTGCATGTAGGCGCGGTCGTCGTGCGCCTCGAACACACGGTTCTCCTCCTCGAAATCGAACAGCGCACGCGACGAGATCGCGACGACGAGCTGACCTTCGAGGCTGGCGGGCATGACGCAAATCATAGGTCGGACCCTCAAGTTGCCCACCACGCGGCCGACACCAGGACGACGACCATGAACTGCCGCTTGCGTTTCCCGTTGCTGCGCCTGCTGGGTTTGCTGTGCGTGCTGGTGACGCTGGTCTCCGCCCGCGCGCAGCCCGCATCGCTGCAACTCGACGACAGCCGGGGCGAGGCGGATGCCTGGCCGGCGATCACGCTGCTGAGCGACCCCGGCGGCAGTTGGCTGGTCGAGGACGCCCAGCAACACCAGGGCGAGCTGCGCGCGCCGGAGGGCGCACGTTCCAACCTGGGCGTGCGGCGCGACGCGGTGTGGCTGCGCCTGCCGCTGCAGGTGTCACTGGGCGGGCGCGGTCGCTGGCTGCTCGACATCGACTACCCGTCGCTCGACCGGGTCGAGGTCTACCAGTTCACCGAAGGGCGGATGCTGCAGTTCACCCGCGTCGGTGATGACCTGCCGTTTCGTCTGCGGCCGCTGCAGGTGCGCACGCACGCGGTGGCGCTCGAACTGCAGCCGGGGCTGCGCCACGAGCTGTGGCTGCGCGTGCAGACCACCAGCTCGATGGTGCTGCCGATCAGCCTGGTGACGGCCGAGCGCTACCACCAGCGCGAGGCAGGCGCCCAGCTGCTGCAGGGCGTGATCGTCGGCATCGGCCTGTGCCTGCTGATCTACAGCGTCGCGCAGTGGCTGAGCCTGCGCGATGCGACGTTCGCGTACTACGCGGTGTCGGTCGGCGGCATGACGCTGTTCTTCCTCGGCTACTTCGGCCTCGGGCCGCAGCACCTGTGGAGCAACAGCGCCTGGCTCACCGCCAAGGGCCCGCCGCTGGCAGGGCTGGTGGCGATGGTCGGCGCGCTGCTGTTCCTCGACCGCGCGCTGTTCGTGGCGCAGCACCACCCGCGCTGGTCGCGGGCGATGCGCATCGCGGCCGCCGTCGCCGCCGTCGCGGCCGCCGCGTTCGCCGCGGGCGTGATCGACTACCGCGTGGCGCACCTGGCGGCCACCGTGCTCGGCCCGTTGCCGATCGTGCTCGGTTTGGGCGCCGCGCTGGCGCGCCTGCGTGCCGGCGACCGCGCGGCACTGTATGTGGTGATCGGCTGGGGCCTGTACGGCGCGGGCTTCGTCGTGCTGGCGCTGTTGTTGCGCGGCTGGATCGATGCCACCTGGTGGACGCAGCACGCGTTCGAGTTCGGCATGCTGGTGGAGATGGTGATGTGGCAGCGCGCGCTGGCGGTGCGCCAGCAGCAGCAGCGGCACGCCGCCGAACAGGCCGACCGCGAACGCGAGGCGTTGCGCTCGCTGGCGCACACCGATGCGCTCACTGGGTTGCCGAACCGGCGCGGGCTGCAACTCGAGCTCGACCGCGCGCTGCCGCGCGCGGTGAGCGAACGGCCGCTAGGCGTGTTCCTGCTCGACCTCGACGGCTTCAAGGCGGTGAACGACCGCCACGGCCACGACGCAGGCGACGAGCTGCTGAAGTCGGTGGCCGACCGCCTGCGCGCCGCGCTGCGACACCGCGACCTGGTGGCGCGGGTGGGCGGCGACGAGTTCGTCGTGATGGCCACCGACCTGCCGGGCGACGACGAGGCGCAGCGCCTGGGCCGCAAGCTGCTCGACGCGTTCGCCGTACCGTTCAGCGTGCGCGGCCAGGCGTGCCGGGTGGGCCTGACGGTGGGCTATGCACTGGCGCCGCTCGACGGCGACGACGCCGAGGGCCTGCTCAAGCGCGCCGACGCCGCGATGTACGTCGGCAAGCAGGCCGGCAAGCACACGCTGCGACGCGGCCGCGAGCCGGTGGAGCCGGCCGGTGCCTGATCACGGGCAGGCGGCGGCGCTGCACCGTTGACACCGGCGGCGCCTCGCCGTCGCAGGCGCCCGCAACGCCTCGTTCGACTACTGCACGAACCCGATCGGCGTGCGCTTGCCCGCCGGCGCCGGCAGGTCGCGCAGTTCGACGCGGCAGCGCCCGTCGAGGCGGGCATTGCCGAACGCGGTCATCCACGCGCGGCGCATCTCGCGCGGCGCCAGCGCGGCCATCTGCGCCAGCACCGGCTCGGCAGGCTCGGGGTCGAAGCGCGAACCCCAGTCGTGCGCGTCGCGGATGCGCTGGTACAGCCGGCGCGCGATGCCGCGCGCGGCGTCGGCGTCGGGCGCCTCGACCGCGTAGACGTTCATGCGGTTGAGGATCGGCTCGGGAATCGCGCGCTCGTCGTTCGCGGTGGCGATCCAGACCACCTGGCTGGCGTCGATCGCCACCTCGGCGAACTCGTCGGTGAACGCGCTCGCGGTGTCGATCTCGAGCAGGCTGTACAGCGCGCCCAGCGGGTCGTAGGCGTGCTCGGCGCTGGCCTTGTCGATCTCGTCGACCACCATCACCGGGTTGGCGTACTGGCCGTCGACCAGCGTCTCGAACACCTTGCCCGGGCGCGCGCCCTTCCATTGCGACGACGCGCCCGACAGCACCCAGCCGGCGGTGAGCGAGCTCATCGAGACGAAGCCCATGCCGGTGCCCAGCAGCGCCGACAGCCGGCGCGCGAAATGCGTCTTGCCGACGCCGGGCGGCCCGAGCAGCAGCGTGGGCGTGATCTCGAGCGCGTCGCGGCTGTCGTGGCACAGCGCGAGCTGGCGTTTCACGTCGTCGAGCACCTCGGTGAAGTTGGGCATCTCGTCGTACAGGTGCTCCATCGCCGGCAGGCCGGCGGGCTTGACCTGGAAGCGCTCGGGGCCCTTCTCGAGCATGCGCTCGTAGGTGGCGCGCAGGCTCTCGTGCTCCTTGGGCGGCAGCTTGGTCAGCCGGCGCTCGACCTCGTCGCAGCGATAGACCGCACGCATCTGCGCGATCGGGATGTTGGCGCGCGCGGCGACAGGAACCAGTGGATGGGTGCCAGACATGCCAGGCCTCCAAGGAGTGCAACTGCCGACTTCATTCAAGCAAACACCGCCGCCGGTGTCACCCCCGAGTTGAGCCGGACTTGTCACGCAAATGGCGGGGCTGCTGGCCGTGCCGGTCGCGCGGGTCGGGCCCGGGCGGCGGGCAGCCAGGGCGTCGATGCTCGGTTGCGCTGCCGGGGTGCGGCGTTCACCGCGAGCGCGGGGGGAGGGGCCGACCGCGCGGGCCGTCAACGCACCCAGGTGTTGAGCTGGATGATCGGCAGCAGCACGGCCAGCACGATCAGCATCACCACGCCGCCCATCGCGACGATCAGCAGCGGCTCGAGCAGCGTGGCCAGCGCCACCGCGCGGCGCTGCACCTCGCCGCTGAGCTGCGCCGCGGCGCGCGCCAGCATGGTCGGCAGCTCGCCGGTCTGCTCGCCCAGGCGCGCGAACATCGCCAGCAGGCCCGGGAAGCGCTTGCGGCCGGCCAGCGCCGAGGCCAGCGGCGCGCCCTCGCGCACCTGGCCGAGCGCGTCGACCGCATCGGCGCGCAGCGCGCGGTTGCCCAGCGTCTCGGCCGCCGCCTGCAGCGCCTTCAGGATCGGCACGCCGGCGCCGGCCAGCATCGCCAGCGTGCCGGCGAAGCGCGCCGCGTTGTAGCCGCGCGCCAGCCGGCCCACCAGCGGCAGGCCGAGCACCATGGCGTCGAAGCGCTCGCGAAAGGCCTCGTTGCGCAGCGAGGTCCACAGCGCCGCGCCGCCGCCGGTCGCGGCCAGCAGCACCAGCCAGCCCCATTGGCGCACGAAGGCGCTGATCGCCAGCATCGCGGTGGTCAGGAACGGCAGCGCGCGCTTGCTGTTGGCGAACACGCTGGCCACCTGCGGCACGACGTAGGTGACCAGGAACACCACGATCACCAGCGCGATCACCGACACGATCGCCGGGTACAGCGCGGCGCCGAGCAGCTTGGCGCGCAGCGCCTGGCGCTCCTCCAGGTCGTCGGCCAGTCTTTCGAGCACGGTACCGAGCGCGCCGCTTTGCTCGCCGGCGGCGACCACGGCGCGGTAGACGTCGTCGAACTCGCGCGGCGCGCCGGCCAGCGCGCGCGCGAAGCTGGCGCCGGCATTGACCTCGGCGCGCAGGTGCGCCACCAGGTCGCGCTGGCGCGGGTCCTCGGCCTCGTCGGCGAGCGCGGTCAGCGCGCGCTCGAGCGGCAGGCCGGCGGCCACCAGGCCGGCGAGCTGGCGCGTCCAGACCGCGAGCGACGTGGCGTTGAACGTGCGCCGAGTGAAGCGCACGCGCGCATCGGCGCCGAGCGCCGCCGCCACCGCCTCGACCGCGATCGGCACCAGGCCCTGGCCGCGCAGCTGCGAGCGCACCGCCTTCGCGTTGTCGCCTTCGAGCAGGCCGGTGCGCGGCTTGCCCTGGGCGTCGAGCGCTTCGAATCGGTAGGCGGGCATGTGCAGGATTGGGCGTGGCCCCGGCGCGTCAATCGCGCGTGACGCGCAGCACCTCTTCGAGCGAGGTGATGCCTTCGTCGACCAGGCGCTGGCCGTCCTCGCGCATCGGCCGCATGCCACCGGCCTCGGCGGCGACGAAGAGCTGGCTCTCGGCCGCGCGGGCGTGGATCAGCGAGCGGATCTTGTCGTCGACGCTCATCAGTTCGTAGACACCGGTGCGGCCCTTGTAGCCGGTGCGGCCGCATTGCTCGCAGCCCACCGGATGCCAGCGGCCGGCGCCGTCGCGCCGGCGGCACGCCAGGCACAGCTTGCGCACCAGCCGCTGCGCCAGCACGCCGAGCAGCGACGAGCTGAGCAGGTAGGGCTCGACGCCCATGTCGATCAGCCGTGTCACGCTCGATGGCGCATCGTTGGTGTGCACCGTGGCCAGCACCAGGTGGCCGGTGAGCGAGGCCTGGATCGCGATCTGTGCGGTCTCGACGTCGCGGATCTCGCCGATCATGATCACGTCTGGGTCCTGGCGCAGGAACGCGCGCAGCGCCTTGGCGAACGTGAGGTCGATCTTCGGGTTGACCTGTGTCTGTCCGATACCGGGCAACTCGTATTCGACCGGGTCTTCCACCGTCAGGATATTGGTGGTGGCGGTGGGCAGCCGCGACAGCGACGCGTACAGCGTGGTCGTCTTGCCCGAGCCGGTGGGGCCGGTGACCAGCACGATGCCGTGCGGCTGCTCGATCAGCTGCACGAAGCGCTGCATCACCTCACGGCTCATGCCCAGGCCCTCGAGCGAGAACTTGGCGTCGGTCTTGTCGAGCAGGCGCAGCACCGCGCGCTCGCCGTGCGCGGCCGGCAGCGTCGACACGCGCACGTCGACCGCGCGGCCGCCGATGCGCAGCGAGATGCGGCCGTCCTGCGGTAGGCGCTTCTCGGCGATGTCGAGCTCGGCCATGATCTTCAGGCGGCTGATCAGCGCCGCGTGCAGCGCCTTGTTCGGCTGCACCACCTCGCGCAGCGTGCCGTCGACGCGGAAGCGCACCGAGCTCGAGCGCTCGTACGGTTCGATGTGGATGTCGCTGGCGCCGTCCTTCGCGGCCTGCGTCAGCAGCGCGTTGAGCATGCGGATGATCGGCGCGTCGTCGGCGGCCTCGAGCAGGTCTTCGACCGCCGGCAGGTCCTGCATCAGGCGGCTCAGATCGACCGCGCTCTCGACCTCGCCGACCACCGCGGCCGCGCTCGATTCGCCGCCGGCGTAGGCTGCGGCGATGCGCTCGGCCAGCGTCGAGCCGGCCTCGCGCTCGAAGCTGGTCACGTCGAACAGCCGCACCACCTCCGACAGCGCACCCGGGCTCGACGTGTCGGCGGCCCACAGCACGCGCTGGTTGCCGTCGTCCTCGAGCAGCAGCGTGTGGGCCTTGGCGAAGGCGTAGGGCAGCGGATGGCGGGCCACGGTTGTGCCCTTCTCAGTTCAGCGTCAGCGTGGGGTCGGGCCCGGACGGTGTCGCAGCCGCCGCCGGCGCCGGGGTCGCCACGATACCCAGCGGCGGCGGTGTCGACGCCGGGGCCGACGCGGCCGGCGCGCGCAGCGGCGGGATGATCGGCGTGTCGTTGTTCTGCAGGATCGCGCTGGGTGCGGGCTGCGCGTCCTTCTGGCGCGCGCGCATCAGGTCGTAGCGGTCGAGCGAGAGCTTGTTCGCGCTCTCGGCATCGCGCATCACCACCGGCCGCAGGAAGACCATCAGGTTGGTGCGCGTGCGGGTGCGGCTCTCGCTGCGGAACAGGCCGCCGACGAACGGCAAGTCGCCGAGCAAGGGCACCTTCGAGTTGTTCTGCGTGAACTTGTCTTCGATCAGGCCGCCGAGCACGAGGATCGCGCCGTCGTCGACCACCACGGTCGATTCGATCGAGCGCTTGTCGGTCGACGGCCCGGCGTTGGACGTGCCGGGTGCCACCTTGTCGCTGACGCTGGAAGACTCCTGGAAGATCGTCATGCGCACGCTGCCGCCTTCGCCCACCTGCGGCTTGATGCGCAGCGTGATGCCGACATCCTTGCGCTCGATGGTCTGGAACGGGCTCGTCGTCGCGGTGCCGGTGTTGGTGAACTGGCCGGTGATGAACGGCACGTTGCTGCCGACGATGATCTTGGCCTCTTCGTTGTCGAGCGTGATCAGGTTCGGCGCCGAGACGATGTTGGTGTTGCTCTGCGACTGCAGCATGCGCGCGATCGCGGCCAGCGCATACGTGCCGCCGTAGTTCTTCAGCACGCCGATGTTCAGGCCCTGGCCCGGCGTGGTGGTGCCCAGGCCCGCGATCGTCTTCGACAGCTCGATGATGCTCGGGCCGCCGGTGGTGGAGTTGGTGCCGGCGAAGACGCCGTACTTGTCGCCGTTGCTGCCGATCAGGCCCTGCCACTGGAAGCCGAAGTCGGCCGCGTTGTCGCCCGACACCTCGACGATCAGGCTTTCGATGTAGACCTGCGCGCGGCGCGAATCGAGCTGCTCGATCATCGCGCGCACCTCGCGGTACAGCGGCTCCGGCGCGGTGATGATCAGCGAGTTGGTCGCCGGGTCGGCCTGGATGAAGCCGCCGGTGCTCGGCTGCGCCGAGGCGGCCAGCGGCGCGGTGGCCGGCGTGTTGCCCGCACCGCCGCCCGGCGCCACCGCAGCCGTCGCCACGGCGGGCGAGGCCATCACCGGGCTGCTGGACGAGCCGCTGCCGCGTGTGAATGCAGCCCGCAGCACGGTGGCGAGCTTGGTCGCGTCGGCGTTCTTCAGATGCACGACCCAGATGTTGCCGTTGGCGCCGGCGCCGGGCACCGGCTGGTCGAGGCGCTGGATCAGCGCGCGCAGCGACGCCAGCCGCGCCGGGCTCGACGCGCGCACGATCAGCGCGTTGCCACGCGGGTCGACCAGCACGGTGAACGCGGCATGGCCGGCGGCACCGGGCACGGCTGCGCCGGCGGTGGCGCCGTCACCGAGCCGCTGCACCAGCGCGGCCAGCTCGCTGGCGACGCCGTAGCGCACCGGAATCACCTCGACATCGGTGGCCGACGGCTGGTCGAGCGCGGCGATGATCTTGCCGATGCGCTGCAGGTTGTCGGCATAGTCGGTGATCACCAGCGTGTTGTTGCCGGGGTTGGCGTTGATCGTGTTGTTCGGGCTGATCAGCGGCCGCAGCACCGCCACCAGGTTGTTCGGGTTCTCGTGGTTGAGCTTGAAGATCTGCGTCAGCACCTGATCGCCACGCACGCCCGGCTTGCCCACCGACACCGTGCCGGCCTGCAGCTTGGCGTCGGCCTCGGGCACCACCTTCAGCAGGCCGGCGCTGTCGACCAGCGTGAAGCCCAGTCCGCGCAGTGCGGCCAGGTAGTTCAGGTAGGCCTCGCGCACCGTGATCGGCTGCTCGCTGTAAACCGTGATCGTGCCTTTGACGCGCGGGTCGACGATGATCTGCCGCTCGATCATCACCGCCATCGCGCGCGTGACGGCTTCGATGTCGGCATTGACGAAGTTCACCGTCACCGGTGCGCTCGACTTCAGCGCCGGGCTGTGGCCCTTGGTGCCCGCCGTGCCCGCGGGGCGGTTCGCTGCGGCTGCGGTCTGCGCAGGTGCCGGCGCCGCGGTCAGCGCCAGCGCCAGCGACAGCGCCGCGGGCCATGCGCCGCGCAGTGCGGCTGCGCATGGCCCGCGGCGCAGCGCGATGCCGCCGTGTTGCGGGAGGGGTGCCCGTGCAGTCATGGTCATCCGATCGAAATGGCCGACGTCGCACCTTGGCGCCGGCCGATGATGTTGAGCAGGTTGTTCAGCGCCGCTTCGTGGCCCTCGGCCGCGCTGGCCTGACCGCGAAAGCCAACCCGCGACCCCGTCCATTGTCCGCTGCCCGACAGGCGCAACGCGCCTTCGAGTGTGTCGAGATTCAGCGTCGCCGCATCGTCGCTGCCGCCGCCGCGCACGCTGAAGCGGTAGCTGCCCAGCGTGTCGAGCGTCGACAGCCGCGACGATACGCCGAGCAGGTCGAGGTCGAGGCTGCCCACCGCGCGCCAGCGCCCTTGCACCGAATCGAGCGTCATGCCGTTGCTGGTCAGGCGCAGCGTGCCGCCGAGCTGCAGCGTGTTGAACGGCGTGCCCAGCCCGGCCAGCCAGCTCGCCGGCCACTGGCCCAGCGTCTGCGGTTGCGCCGGAATCACCACCTGGTAGCGGCCCAGGCCGAGCCGCAGCTGCACCAGCAGATCGCGCTCGAGACAGCACGGTTGGCGCAGCGCCAGCTCGACGCCGTACGGCCGCGGTGCGAGCCGCCACGCGAGCCGGCCCGGCAGCGCTACCGCGTCGCGGCTGCCGGCGCCGCCGGTCAGCACCAACTGCGCGCTGCCGCTCCACACGGTGCCCTGCGCGTCGGCCAGCAGCAGGCGCTGGTCAGTGGCGCGCGCCAGTGCCGCGGCCAGCCAGCTGGCCGGCGCGAACGCCACCAGGCCGAGCAGCAAGCCGGCCACGGCGCCCCACGCCGCCCAGCGCGTCGCGGCATGGCGGGCGCGCTGCCAGGCCAGCTCGGCCAGCGTGGAGTTCTGGAACGCGCTGGCGCGAAAGCGCGACAACCCCCCCCCGCGCGCGCTGCGGCGACCGAGCCAGACCGGCCAGCGCAGCTCCATCAGCTACCCCCCAGTGCCAGCACCAACGTGCCGTTGAAGCCGCTGGGCCCGCGCGTCAGCTGGGCCTCGAGCGGTCGGGCGCGGGCCACGGTGCGGGTTTCGACCAGCAGCGCGCGCAACTGCTCGGGGCTGGCGCCTTGCAGCGTGAGCACCGCGCGGTCGGCTTGCAGGCTCAACCGCGCCTTGTCGCCCAGCCGCTCGGCCGCCGCCTTGATCGCCACGCCGGCCTGCGCGGTCGGCACCGGCGTGGCGCTGCGCAGGTCGCGCACCTCGCCGGCCATGCCGCGCATCTGTTGCAGTTGGGCGTCGAGCGCATCGAGCTGCGCCGGCGCGCTGCGCAGCATGGCCAGCGCGGGGGCGACGAACAGGCTCCAGACCACGAACAGCCCGAGCACCAGCGCCATGATGACCAGCGCCGCACGCTCGCGCGGCGCCCGGGCGCGCCAAGCCGCGGCGCTGCGCTCGCGCCACGGTTGCAGTTGCGCCGTCAGGCCTTCGATCATCTGGTGCTCCGCGTCATCTGGCGCTCCGCCGTCATGTGGCGCTTCGCTGGGTGCCGTTGCTGCGGCTCAGCACCAGGCGGCCTTCGACCGCCTCGACGCTCCAGCCGGCCGAGCGCAGACGGGCGCGAAAGCGTTCGATCTGGTCGGCGGTCCAGGCCGACACCACCAGCGTGAGCTTGCCGGTCTCGAAGCGCAGCGATTGCACCGGCGCCTGGCCGTCGGGCCAAGCCTGCGTGGCGGCCGCCAGCACAGCTTCGAGGTCGGCGTCGCCGACACGCCCGGCCGACGCGCGCAGCGTGTCGGTGGCGCGCCGCATCTGCAGCGGCGCGTCGACGATGGTGCCGATCTGCGGATGCGCCGCCTTCAGCAGCGCCACCATCGCCTGTTTGCGCCGCTCGATCTCGTGGCGCTGCTGCAGCGCCCACAGGTTCATGCCCACCAGCTGCAGCAGCACCAGCGACAGCAGACCCAGACGCACCGGCCGCCAGCCGGGGCTGAACAACCGCTTGCCGAACTCGCGCAGCCAGCGCGTGCCGCGCGCACGCGCGGCCAGATCGAACTGCCGCAGATTCCACAGCGAGCGCACGGCCGACAGCGCATGGTCGGCGTCGGTGCGCACCGCCACCGCGGTGCCGAGCCAGCGTTCGGCCTGTGCGGCCACCGCCGGCGCCGCACTCCAGCGTGCACCCTGGCGCGCCCAGGCCGCCAGATGGTCGCGCACCCAGCTGCCGGCCATGCGCGCGCAGCGCACGCCGTTGGCGTCGCTGAAGGCCAGCCAGGTCTGCGCGCTGCTGCCGTCGGCGCTGTCGGAGGCAGCGTAGAAGTGAGCCGTCGGTGGATCGTCGGGCCACAGCGCCGGTACTACGCGCTCGACGAAGGCGCCGGCCTTGTCGAGCTGTTCGAGGTGGCGCGCCAGCCAGCGCTTGTGCACCGCCGCCACCCAGGTTGCGCTGCCGGGGCTGGCCTGCGGCGCGAGCGCGAGGTGCACCGCCTGCTCGTCGTCGAGCAACTGCTCTTCGACCAGCCCGACCAGCGCGGCGCGCAGTTTCGACGCTGGCGCCTTCGGCAGCGTGATGCGATGCCAGCTGACATCGGTGGGGCCGAGCCAGGCCACCACGGTGTCGGCTTTGGGCAGCAGCGCGGCGCTGGCGCGGCCCTGCCGCGCGACGCTCAGTCCGTCGGCGCTGAGCAGGTAGGCGTACTCGATCGCATCGCGGGGCTCGCCATCGGCGGCCGCCGCGCGATCGCGCGCGGGCAGGAGAACGACCAGGATCGACATCGGGACGCGAAGGCTAAACGCTCGGCACCGCAGTTACAAGATCGAAGGCAGCAAAATCAAACACTTGGACAACAAAGTTGTGACGCATTGGCAGCGCGGTAAGGGACGGTTCGCTGGCGGGTGAGCGCTGGGTCGCTGGTCGACCTTGCGCGCCTTGCAGGCCGCGCAGCGCGGTCACTGCTCGGCCCGTCCAAGCCGGCGCAGGTCGGCTTGGAGCCGCGTGCCCCCGCCTCCTTGCAGGAGAGGCACCGAAGGCGCTTCGGGTTGGTTGGTCCATCTCACCGGTCGACCACCACGCTGGCCACCCGCTCGCGCAGGATCGGCACCACCTCGAGGCCGCGGCGCTCGACGATCGAGCGTTCTTCCAGCGCGCGCTCGTCGAGCCGCAGCTTGCCGCGCACCTCCAAGTAGTTCGACGCGACGCCCACGTTCTTCGGGTCGAGCAGCGTCGGCGACGAGACCAACCTGCGTGCTGCGTCGACCGTCGTGAACGCCGCACGCTGGCGCGCCTGCACGATCGCCTGCGCCGCGCCGGCGTCGAGCCCGGGACTGACGGCTGCGATGACCTCGACGTCGGCGGTGTTCAGGTTGACGGTGGTGCGCACCGGCAGCAGCACCACGTAGGCCTCGAGTCGCTCCAGCACCGCGGGGTCGATGCCGAACCACTGCAACTGCGCCACCGTGCGCGGCGGCAGCAGCGCGTCGGCACCGCCGGCCCAGGCGGCGCGCAGGCCCTCGGCGATGCGCGCGGCAGTGTCGGTGGGGGCATTGGCCGCTTCGCACAGCCGCTGCAATGCCGCCACCTCCTGCTGGGCGATCTGGTTGCCCTCGACCAGGTTGCGCAGGTTGTAGCGCGATTGTAGATCGACGATCGAGCCCGACAGGAAGGCGTCGAGATCGCTGTCGGTGTTGTGGTCGCGGTCGGCGGCGAGAAAGGTCGACAGGCGTGCCTCGGCCAGCGGCGTGGCCCACGGCTCGGTGAGCGCGGTCGGCCCCTTGGTTCGCGCGTCCTCGCGCAGGATTAGCCGTGCCCAGTCGAGTGCGCCGTTGAGGATCCAGGTGGCCTGCGTGCGCGACCGCTCGGCCGCCTCGACCTGCACCGCACGGTATTGCTGCCACACCATGCCCGCAGCCAGCGTGGCCACCAGCGTCAGCAGCACCATCGCGATCAACAGCGCCGCACCGCGGCTGCGCCGCGCGCTGGACGAAGCCCGGTGGCGTCTCATGGCGAGTTGGGCCCCAGCATCACGTCGCGTGTCAGGCGGCGCTCGCCGAGGTCGAGCACGAGGCGCACGCCGCTGGGTAGCGCGACGCGGGCGATGGCGCCCGGCGGCCCGTTGGTGGCGGGCGTCACGTCGGCGCTCGATTGCGCGTTGCTCCAGGCGTTGCCGCGAAAGAAGTACACCTGCCAGCCGCTGGCGCCGTCGAGCAGTCGCACCTGCGCTTCTTCGGTGCCGATCAATTGCTGGCTGGCCAGCCATGCCTGCTGCAGGTCGGCCGTGCGCTGCACGCTCGGGCTGGTCCAGCGCCGCCACACGCCTGCGCGCAGCGACCACACCACCACCTGCACACCGTCGGGCGTCAGCCGCGTCAGGCGCAGCGCCGAGCCGTCGAAACCCAGTGCCGGCACGGCGTGGCTGTCGTACACGGAGGCCAGGTCCTGTTCCCACTGCGACACCACGGTGGTCAGCCGCAGCGTGCGCTCGGCGGCCTCCTGGCTGATGTCGCGCGCGCGGATCATGCCGTCGACACCTTGCCAGCCCATCGCCGCGAGGATGGCCATGATCAGCAGCGCGACCAGCACCTCGACCAACGTGAAGCCGCGCGGGCGTGAGTGGGCGCGCATCGGGTTCGCTCAATACCGGCCGAGCACCGTCGACAGCGTCAGCAACGGCGTGTCGTTGCCGTCGAGCACGATCGCGTCGACGCGGCGGAAGTTCGGGTTCGGCGTGGGCCGCGTGATGAGCCGGCCGCGGTAGTCGCGGCCGAGCTGGTTGCAGGCGAAGTCGGTGTCGCCCACGCCCGGGAACTGTCGCGTCAGCCGCAGGTTGGTCAGCGCGTTGTCGGCGCACCACTGCGCGCTGACGACGTCGTGCAGGCGCTGCGCGTTGTCGGCCAGTGCGCCGGCGGCCTTCAGGCCGGCGGCCAGCGTGATCGCCACCACGGCCACCGCCACCAGCACCTCGACCAGCGTGAAGCCCGAGGCGACGCGGCGCGGTCTCATTGCACCGGCACGAACGGCCCGATGCCGTCGGTGGCCAAGGTCAGGTTGCGTTCGCCCAAGCGCAACACGATGCGCTGCGGGCCGATCAGCGGCTCGGGGCCGAGCACCAGCGTGCGCGCGCCGATCACCTCGGCGCTGACGCCTTCGGCCAGCCAGTGCGTCGGCAGCGGCTCGGTGTTGGCCAGGCCGGTGAAGCGAAACGGCGGCTCGTCGGGCTTGCTGCCGAGCTCGAAGCGCATCGCCACGCCCGCGCTGCGCGATTCGGCGCGCGCGGTTTCGAGCAACGCTGCCAGCCGCACCGCCTCGCGGTCGAGCTGCGCCGCGGCGGGGTCGCGCAGGCTCAACGTGACCAGCGCCACCGCCACGGCGATCATCGCCATCACGACCATCAGTTCGATCATCGTGAAGCCGCCCGCGCCGCGCGCACCGGGGGCGCGCGCCGGCCGTGCGAGCAGCCTACTGCCAGGAACCGATGTCGGCGTTCGCCCCTTCGCCGCCCGGCTGGCCGTCGGCACCGAAGCTGAACACATCGATCTCGCCTTTCACACCCGGGTTCACGTATTGATAAGGCCGGCCCCAGGGATCGTTGGGCAGCTTCTCGAGGTAAGGCCGCCAGTTCGGTGGAATGGGGCCCGCGGTCGGCTTGCGCACCAGCGCCTCGAGGCCTTGGTCGGCGGCGGGGTAGCGTTGATTGTCGAGCCGATACAGCTTGAGAGCCTGCATCAAATTGTTGACGTCGGTGCGCGCCGCGGTCACGCGCGCATCGTCGGCGCGGTCGAGCACGTTGGGCACGATCAACGCGGCCAGCACGCCGATGATCACCAGCACCACCATCAGCTCGATCAGCGTGAAACCGTGCACGCGCCGGCCGCGGCGCAGGGCGTTTGAGGCGGAGGTCATCGTGCGGCGAAACGGGCGCGTCGAGGTGGGCTGCATGATAATCGTGCGATGGCAATGCGCCTGTTGTCGTTTGTGATCTGGGCCGCTGTCGCGGCCATCGCGGTGTTCTGGCTTACGCGCCTGCTCGCGCGGCCGGATGCAGCGCCTGCGCACACCGTGATGGCCAGTGCCGGCACATCGGTGGCCGCGGCCGATTTCTCTCGCCTGCTCGGCAGCAGCGCACGCGCGGTGGCCGACGCCGCACCCGCCGCACCGGCCACCGATGCACGCTTCAAGCTGGTGGGCGTGGTGGCCGCGAAGACGAGCACGCCCGACAGCGGCCTCGCATTGATCGCCGTCGACGGCAAGCCGCCGCGGCCGGTGGGCCTGGGCGGCGTGGTCGACGGCTCGCTGGTGCTGCTGGCGGTGAACCATCGGCGTGCCGAGCTCGGCCCCGCCGGCGGCGATCCGACGGTGAAACTCGAGCTGCCCGCCGCGCCGGAGCCAAACCGTTCGGTGCGCGCGCCGGGGGCGTCGGTGACCCCTGCGCCGCCCGCGCGTCCGGCGGTGGCGCCGCGCCCGGCGCCGCCGCAGGGCAACGCAGGGTCGACACCGGCCGCGCGCTCGGTGGTGGGTCGACCGCCACCTGCACAGTCGCGTTAGCCAGGCGCATCGGCTGCCGTCGCGCGCGGTGCCGATCACTCGAACAAGTAGGCCACCGTCAGCTGCAGCGTGCGCGGCTTGCCGGGCACGTAGTGGCCGCGGTAGACGTACTCGGCGTAGTGCTTGTTCGCCACGTTGGTCAGGTTGGCCTTGTAGCTGAGGTTGCCGCGCGTGAACTCGGCCATCAGGTCGGCGGTGACGTAGCGCGCGGCCCAGACCGGCGAGGTCGCGGGCAGGCCCACCGGACGGTCGCCGCCCTTGGCGTTCAGGCCGGCGCCGATGCGCCAGTACGGATTGATCTGGTAGGTGGTCCACAACGTGCCGCTGTGGCGCGGTGTCAGGCCGGGTCGCGAGCCCACCGGCTCGGTACCGGGTGCACCGTTGGAGGCGTCGACGCGCGCGACGGGGATGTACGCGTACGAGCCGAACACCTCCCAGGCCGGCGTCAGGCGGCCGGCCAGGTCGAGTTCGAAGCCGGCGGCATGGCGCTGGCCCGACAGCACGTAGTTGCAGCCGTCGACCGATTCGCTGTCGCGGTTGCGCTCGTTGTACTTGGTGGAGTGGAACAGCGCAACGCGCGAGGTGAAGCGGCCGGCGGCCCAATCGAGCTTGGCACCGAGCTCGATGTTGCGGCTCTTCTCGGGTGGCGTGTTGGAGGTGCCGGAGTCGTACTGGTAGGTATCGCCCGAGGTGTTGAACGAGGTGCCGTACGACAGGTGGTAGCTCTGCGTGTCGCTGGGTTGGAACAGCACGCCGACGCGCTGGCTCAGCAGCGAATCGCTGCGCGAGAAGCGCGTGTCGGCCGGCGTGTAGCACGGGTTGGGTTGCGGCGGGTTGCCGGTGGTCGGGAAACCCTGCGCGGTGATGGCGTGGTAGCGGCCCTCGAAGCGGTCCCAGCGCGCACCGGCCAGCAGCTTCCACTGCGGCGCCACCTGCAGCAGGTCTTGCGCGTAGACGCCAAGCCCCTTGGCGTCGAACGTGCGGTTGACCTGGGCGGTGCGCCGGGTCTCGTCGATGAAGGCACCGTCGTCCGGCGTGCCCACGGTCGTGCGCGGCTTGGTTAGTGTCACGCCGGTGGGCAGCGGCAGCGCATAGTTCTCGAACTGCTCGTGCGCCAGGTCGACGCCGGCCTGCACCGAGTGCCCGAGTCCGAACCAGCGGTGCTTGCCGCTGTAGTCGGTTTGCAGGTAGCGCGTGCCCATGTCCATCTTCTTGTTGTTGGTGCCACGTGTGAGCACCGTGGCGCTGCTGAAGGTGTCGGCGTTCACCGCCAGGCCGCCGGGCTGCGCGCTGGCCGGCGCGAAGCGGATCGCGCTGGCGCGCTGGTCGCGCTGGTAGTGGGCCAGCCGCAGCTGCGTGCGCAGCTCGGCGTCGGCCCCGAAGCGGTGCACATGGCTGGCCACCCACTGGCGGGTACCGGTGCGCGCGAAGTCGCTGGCCATGCCGTAGTAGTTCTTCAGGTCGGTGTTCCACTGGTAGTTGCCGCCGCCCACCGGCCCGGGCGTCAACCACGGCAGGCCGTAGTGGATGCCGTTGTCGTTGTCCAGGTAGTACGCGCCGAGCGAGAACTCGTTGCGCGTGCCGATGCCCCAGCGGTAGGTGGGCGCGATGCCGTGCTTGTCGATCCTGTTGCCCCAGTTGTCGGCCTGGGTGTTCATCACGTTGATGCGCAGCGCCGCGTCGTCGCCGGTGACGAAGTTGAAGTCGCCGGTGCCGCGCACCGCGCGGCCCGAGCCGAGCGTGAACGCCACTTCGTGCTGCGTGGCCAGCAGCGGCTGCTTGCTCACCTGGTTGACCGCGCCCCCGGTGGAGCCGCGGCCGAACAGCAGCGAGGCCGAGCCGCGCAGCACTTCGAGGCGGTCCCAGTTGAAAGCGTCGCGCTCGTAGAACGCCGGGTCGCGCATGCCGTCGATGAAGATGTCGCCGGTGCTCTGCAGCGAGTAGCCGCGCAGGCGGATGTCCTCCTCGCCGCCTTCGGCGGCCTGGAAGCTGATGCCGGCGGTGTTCTTCAGCGCCTCCTTCAGCGTCTCCTGGCCGCGGTCGTCGAGCAGCTTCTCGGTGACCACTGTGATCGACTGCGGGATGTCGCGCAGGGGTTGATGGCCCTTGCCGATGCCGCTGGTCGTGGAGCGCACGGTTTCCTTGCCGCTGGGCTCGGCAGCGGCCTTGGCGCGCACCGCGGGCATCACCTTCTCGCTGCCTTCGGCCGGCGGCGGCGGTTCGGCCTGCGCAAGCGCCGTGCCGCCGATCGTGGCGCCCGTGAACAGCACGGCCAGCGGCCGCAGGGCCGCTCGGGCGATCGGGGTGCGTGCGTGAGGGGGCGTGCGTCGCCGTGCTGGGTTCTTCATCGCGGTCGATCTCCTCGGTCGTGGGCAGGCAAGGCAGGGCCCAGCGCGGCGCGGGTGGCGCAGCGTTGGGGTGGGTTCAACAGGGGCTCAGCGGGTCGGCTCGGGCTCGCTGACGAAGCCGATCTTCGGCAGGCCGGCGCGCGCGGCATCGGCCAGCGTCTCGGCCACGTGGCGGTACGGCACGGCCTGGTCGGCGCGCAGATGCACCTCGGGCTGCGGCGAGCGCTGGCCCTCGGCGGCGAAGCGCGCCGCGGCCTCGGCCCGCGTCACCGGCTCGCCGTTCCAGAAGCGCGCGCCGGTGGCGTCGATCGCGAACTCGATCTTGTCGGGCTTGAGCTGGTTGACGTGCGAGTCGGCTTTCGGCAGGTCGAGCTTGACCGCGTGCGTCAGCAACGGCGCAGTGATGATGAAGATCACCAGCAGCACCAGCATCACGTCGATCAACGGCACCATGTTGATGTCGTTCATCGGCGCCGCCGTGGGCTTGCGGTCGAACGAGGCGAAGGCCATGGCGATGCCCCGTTCAGGCCGCGCTGCGGGCCACGGTGCGCAGCGCGGCGGCGCTCGCGACCTCGGCCGGTGCGGGTGCCGCGGCGCTGGCCTTCAGGCTGCTGCCGGTGGACAGGAAAGTCTGCAACTCGAACGCGAACGCGTCCAGCCGCGCGCCTTGCACGCGGTTGCTGCGCACGATCGCGTTGTAGGCCACCACCGCGGGGATGGCCACCGCCAGGCCGATGCCGGTCATGATCAGTGCCTCGCCCACCGGGCCGGCCACCTTGTCGAGCGTGCCGGCACCGCTCATGCCGATGCCCAGCAGCGCGTGGTACACGCCCCACACGGTGCCGAACAGGCCGACGAACGGCGCCGTGGCACCGATCGTGGCCAGCGTGGTCAGGCCGTTCTCCAGCCGCGTGGTCTCTTCGTCGAGCACCTTCTTCAGCGTGCGTGTGACGAAGTCGTGCGCGCTGCCGGCCTCGGCGAGTTTGGCGGCGCCGTAGCGTGCGTGGTGCGCCTGGGCGTGCATCGCATGCGCGGCCAGGTGCGAGAACGGGTCGCGCGCGCCGTGCGTGGCGATCTCGGCGCCCACCTCGTCGAGCGAGCGCGCGTTCCAGAAGAAGCGCAGGAACTGCTCGCTGCGCCGACCGCGCACCAGCAACCCAAGCCCCTTGATCGCGATCAGTGTCCACGACAGCGCCGACATCGCCGCCAGGATCAACAGCAGCGTGCGCGAGATGGCGTCGGTCTGCATCAGGAAGTGGCCGAAGCCGAGTGCGGTCTGTGGATCGGTCATGTTGGTCTCCATCACGAGCGGCGCGACCTGCGACGCATGAGCAGGCGCGGCCGAGAGCCGCCGCGGAACCGGCTTTGCCGGGCCGCTGGCGGGCCTTGCAAGCCGCGTGGCCGCGAGACGCGGCCACTCCTCGGTCCGTCCAAGCCGACGCAGGTCGGCTTGGAGCCGCGGGCCTCAGCCCCCTTGCAGGGGGAGGCGCCGAAGGCGCTTCGGGGGTGGTTCACATCAATTCTCGAGTTCGAAGACGAGGGGCATCACGACCCAGAACGGCAACGGCAGGCCGTTCTCGGTGTAGGGCTTGAAGCGCGTGCGGCGCACGGTGGCGAGCGCTGCTTCGTCCAGTCGCGCGTGGCCGGACGAGCGGATCAGCGTCGTCTGCTGCGGCGTGCCGCGGGCATCGACCAGCACGCGCACGTGCACCTGGCCCTGTTCGCGCGCGCGGCGCGCGGCGGCCGGGTAGGTCAGCACCGGCGGTGTCAGGTATTCCACCGCGGTGATCGCGATCGTGGGCGGTGCCGGTGGCGATGGCGGCGCCGGTGCCGCGGCGACCATGGCCACCGGTTCGGGAGCCGCTGCAACCGGTTCGGGCGGAGGTGCCGGCGGCGCCACGAAGGCGGGCGGCTCCGGCGTCGGCGCGGGCTCGCTGACGATCACCGGCTTCGGCTGAAGCTTGCGTATCGGCTGTGGTTTCGGTGGCGGTGGTGCCGCCGGTGCGGGTGGCTCGGGCGGTGCGATCCAGTCGACGACGATCGGTGCCACCTCGCCGAGGGTCTGACGTACGGGTTCGAGTTGCAGCAGCGCCCACGCGCCCGCGGCATGCAGTGCGACCGCGCCGAGCGCCAAGCCGCGTCGTGCGACGGCCGGCAACGCGTCGGGCGAATGACTGGGCAGGGCTGGGGCGGGCACGTTGCAGCGGAATTCAGCGGTGCGTCAGCTTGAGTATAAATACGAATGGTTCGCGTTTGCAAAGAAAAGTGTGCCTAGCCGACCAGGTCCCTTGATCTGCCTCAGCCGAGGTATCTCGCCGGATGAGTCGGCCGCGCGCTTCGTCGCGCCGGCTGAACGGGCGCCGATGGCGGACCGCTGTGGTCCAAGCGCGCGGGCCATCGGTGCCGAGGCCGGCGGCGTGACCCGTCGGGCTGCTGCTCGCCAGCGGCAGCGGCTTCAGGCCGCCGGCGGAGCGATGTCGCTGGTGGGGCCGAGCTCGGCCGTCTGCGTGGTGATGCCCGACGGGCGCGAGGGGCCCGGGTCTTCGCCCTCGGCCACCTCGGTGAGCAGCGCGGCGGCGCTGCGCACCAGCGGCCACGCCAGCGCGGCGCCGGTGCCGTCGGTGCTCTCCATGCCGAGCTCGAGCAGCGCCGACGCACGGAACAGGTTCAGCGCCACGTCGAGGCCGCGGTGGCTGTGGCTGCGACAGAACACGCAGTAGTCGGTGGCCGGCGTGGCGATGCGCGAGGCGACCAGCAACGCGGCGCAGGCCGCCATGCCGTCGATCATCACGAGGTGGCGCTTGCTGGCGGCGACCAGCAGCACGCCAACCATCACCGCGACCTCGAAGCCGCCGAACGCCGCCAGGATCTCGACCGGATCGGCCACGTCGCGGTGCTTCGCCTGTGCGCCCTGCAGGATCGACAGCAGGTGCGCCAGCAGCTCGGGGTTCATGTTCGGGCCGCTGATGATCAGGTCGCGCACCGGCGTGTCGGTGAGGCGCGACAGCACCAGCGCCGCGCTTTCGTGCGAGCCGACACCGATGCCGGCCACCGCGACCAGATTGCCGCGCAGTGTGTCGCCGATCTCCATGCCGGCGCGGATGGCCGCATGCGCGTGATCGACCGACATCGCGAGGCCGACGCGTGCGTTGCGCGTGCCGTGCGCGATCTTGCGGCGGATCAGGCGGTCGTGCGGCGCGACCATCTCGGCCACGCCGCAATCGACCACCGACAGCTCGAGCCCCTGGATGCGCGCGAACACCGACACCGGCAACTGCCCGGTCAGCAGCTGCGACACCTGCTCGTGCGTCTGCCGGCGCTGCGGCGCGGCCACGCCGTCGACCGCGAGGCCATGATCGGCGGCGAAGATCACCAGCTGCGGATCACGGAAACGCGGCTTCAGCGTGTTCTGCATCAGGCCGAGGCGGATCGCCAGCGGCTCGAGCTCGCCCAGGCTGCCGGTGGCCTCGGCGCGGCGCTGCAGCTTCTCCTTCAGCGCGTTCTCGAGCAGCGGCTTCGAGGTGGGAGCGATCAGCGAACGGTCGGACGACATGGGCGTGTACGAACGGTCTACGGCGCGTGGGCGTCAGCGCAAGAACAGCTTGTACACCGGGTTTCGGGTTTCTTCGACATACGGATACGCCAGCGTGTCGAGAAATTGCGCAAAAGCCGCATCGTCGCGCGCCGGCACCTGGATGCCGACCAGGATCCGCCCGTAGTCGGCACCCTGATTGCGGTAGTGGAACAGGCTGATGTTCCAGCCGGGGTCGAGCGTGGTCAGAAAGCGCATCAGCGCGCCGGGCCGCTCGGGGAAGACGAAGCGCAGCAGCCGCTCGTGCCGCGCCAGCTCGGTGCGGCCGCCGACCATGTGCCGCACGTGCTCCTTGGCCAGCTCGTCGTCGGTGAGGTCGAGCGTGGCGAAGCCGTGGCGCTCGAACTGGCGCGCGATGCGCGCGGCCTCGTCGTGGCGCGAGATCGCGACACCGACGAACACATGCGCCACCTGCGCATCGGAAATGCGGTAGTTGAACTCGGTGACCGCGCGGTGGCCGATCTGCTCGCAGAAGGCGCGGAACGAGCCGCGCCGCTCGGGGATCGTGACCGCGAACAGCGCCTCGCGCCGCTCGCCGAACTCGGCGCGCTCGGCGACGAAGCGCAGGCGGTCGAAGTTCATGTTGGCGCCGCAGGTGATCGTGACCAGCGTCTGGCCCTTGGTCTTGTGCCGCGCCACCCACTGCTTGAGGCCGGCCACGCCGAGCGCGCCGGCCGGCTCCAGCACGGTGCGCGTATCCTGGAACACGTCCTTGATCGCGGCGCAGACCTCGTCGGTGTCGACCAGCACGAACTCGTCGACCCACTGGCGCGCGAGCCGGAAAGTTTCCTCGCCGACCAGCTTGACCGCGGTGCCGTCGGAGAACAACCCGACGTCGGCGAGCTCGACGCGCCTGCCGGCGCGCACCGAGCGCGCCATCGCGTCGGAGTCGCGCGTCTGCACGCCGACGATGCGCACCTCGGGTCGCACCGCCTTCAGGTAGGCCGCGATGCCCGAGACCAGGCCGCCGCCGCCGACCGCGACGAACACGGCGTCGATCGCGCCTTGGTGCTGGCGCAGGATCTCCATGCCGATGGTGCCCTGGCCGGCGATCACGTCGGGGTCGTCGAACGGGTGCACGAAGCTCAGGCGCTGCTTGCGCTGCAGCGCGATCGCGTGCTGGTAGGCGTCGGAGTAGCTGTCGCCTTGCAGCACCACTTCGCCACCGAGCGCCTGCACCGCATCGACCTTGACGCGCGGTGTCGTCACCGGCATCACCACCACCGCGCGGCACCCCAGCCGGCGCGCGGCGAGTGCGACGCCTTGCGCATGGTTGCCGGCCGACGCGCAGATCACGCCGCGCGCCAGCTGCGCCGCGCCGAGGTGCGCCATCTTGTTGTACGCGCCGCGCAGCTTGAAGCTGAACACGCTCTGCTGGTCTTCGCGCTTGAGCAGCACGTGATTGCCGAGGCGCCGCGACAGTGCGCGCGCGGGGTCGAGGGGTGTCTCCTGCGCCACGTCGTAGACGCGCGCGGTCAGGATGCGCTGCAGGTAGTCGGCGCGGCTGCGCGAAGCCGGCTTGCGCGAAGCGCTGGCCATGGTCGGGTGCGGTGGAGGGGGCGGGGGATCATACGGCAGCGATCTCGATCGACCGCTGCCGGTGAAGAGCCCGCGGCGCGACCCTGGGCTCGATCGCCCTATGATCTCGACCGAGCGGCGCACGGGAGAACACGACGATGGAATGCAACGTGCACTGGGTGCGCGACGCCGGCATGGCGTTCGTGGCCGAGACCGGCAGCGGCCATCTGCTGACGATGGATGCCTCACCTGCCGGCGGCGGCCGCGACCTGGCGCCGCGGCCGATGGAAACCGTGCTCGCCGGCGCCGGCGGTTGCACCGCCTACGATGTGGTGACGATCCTGCGCCGCGGCCGCCACGATGTACGCGGCTGCAGCGTGAAGCTGCGGGCCGACCGCGCCGAGGCCGACCCGAAGGTGTTCACGCGCATCCACCTGCACTTCACGGTCAGTGGACACCGCCTGAGCACCGATGCGGTGGCGCGGGCGGTAGCGCTGTCGCACGAGAAGTACTGTTCAGCGACGATCATGCTGGCGAAGACCGCGGCGGTGACGGTCAGTCACGAGGTGGTCGAGGTCTGAAGTTCGCGCGCGCGGCACGGGCATCGGTCGCGCCGGCGCAGCTTCGATCGCGCGAAAGCGCCGCCGAAACAATCAGACGTGGTGCGCGGTCGTCGTCATCACACGCGCGGCCAGTCGCATCGCCAGCCGCGCCGGCGCCGGCAGCGGCCGGCCACCGCGCTGCTGCGCGGCCGCGGCATGCGCGGCCTCGTCGCGCTTCATCTGCTCGACGATCGCTCGCGACGCCGCATCGTGCTCGGGCAGGCGCTCGAGGTGGCCTGCCAGATGCTGCTCGACCTGGCGCTCGGTCTCGACGACGAAACTCAGACTCCAGCGATCGCCGGCCAGGCCGGCGAGCAGGCCGATGCCGAACGCGCCTGCATACCACAGCGGGTTGAGCACACTGGTGTGGGCACCGAGTTGTTCGAGCCGCTGTTCGGTCCACGCGAGGTGGTCGGTCTCCTCGCGCGCGGCGTGCCGCATCGCTTCGCGCAGAGCAGGCGAGCGCGCGGTCAGCGCCTGCGCCTGGTACAGCGCCTGTGCGCAGACCTCGCCGACGTGATCGACCCGCAACAGCGCGCCGGCCAGGTGCCGCTCGGCAGGCGTGAGTTCGGCTTCGGCAGCCGTGGGGACCGGGCGCGCCGCATGCGCGCCGCCCGTCAGCGTGCGCAGCGCGTCGTCGGCGCCGGCGATCCAGTCGTCAAGGCCCATGCGGGCGAGCTTATCGGAATCCCTGGGGTGGGTTTTCCAGAGCGCGACGCCGATTCGAACGCCCGCGGCCCGTAGGCCTTGTTTCGCGTTGTTGCCAGACAACAGAGCAGCGCGGTTTGCGGGCGAAGTCTTTGCATCGGCCGAGGGCCTCTGGTGCAATAGCCGCAACTTCCGCTGAGGAGGTTGGCCTGATCGGCCTCGCCGACCATCGGTGCGGCGGTCCGAACGGATCAGGGCCTCTTGTCCAACCAAGGAGATCATTGCAATGAAGAAATCTCTGCTCGCTCTCGCTGTGCTCGGCTCCTTTGCCGGTGTGGCGTCGGCGCAGTCGTCGGTCACCATTTGGGGCATCGTCGACCTGAGCGTCAACCAGATCAAGAACGGCACGGCGAAGACCACGTCGATGCAGAGCAACCAGCTCAACAGCAACCGGCTGGGCTTCCGCGGTGAGGAAGACCTGGGCGGTGGCCTGAAGGCCGGCTTCTGGCTCGAAGGCGCGATGAGCAGCCAGAACGGCAACCCTGGCGCGCTGACCTTCCAGCGCCGTTCGACCGTCAGCCTGATGGGCGGCTTCGGTGAGATCCGCCTTGGTCGCGACTACGACCCGTCGTTCTGGAACACGGTGTTCGGCGATGTCTACGGTGCCAACGGTCTGGGCCAGGGTCTGAACCTGGTCAGCTCCCTGGGCAGCGGCGCAAGCACGATCGCGCGCACGAACAACTCGATCGGCTACTTCCTGCCGAAGAACCTCGGCGGCCTGTATGGCCAGGCGCAAGTCGCGCTGGGCCAGGGCGACGACAACAACAAGTATGCCGGTGCCCGCGTCGGCTGGGCTGGCGGCCCGATCGACATCGCGGTCGGCTATGGCCAGACCGAGACGTTCTCGCCCAACAAGTTCAAGATGGCGAACGTCGGCGGTTCGTACAACCTCGGCGCCGCCAAGATCTACGCGTTCTATAATCAGAACAAGTGGGGCGTGTTCAAGCAGGACGTATACGAGGTGAGCGTCGGCGTGCCGCTGGGTCAGGGTGAACTGCGCGCGTCGTTCGGCCACGCCAACGCCAAGGGTGGCGGCACCGATGCCAACGATGCGAACATGATGGGCGCCGAATACGTCCACAACCTGTCCAAGCGCACCGCACTGTATGGTGGCTTCGCGCAGATCAAGAACAAGGGCGCCGCGGCGTTCAGCATTCTGCCGGGCACCGCGTCGGCCGGTCTGGCGGGCGCCAAGTCGACCGGCTTCAACGTCGGCCTGCGCCACTCGTTCTGATCCGAGCAGCGCACAACGTTGTGATTGCAAAGCCGCCCTTCGGGGCGGCTTTTTTCGTGCCTGTGGCGACGCAACGAGAGAACGCCAGCGTGCACGCGAAGCCGGTGGACACAATCGATCGCCTGCGCCGCGGCGCGCTGCTGGCCGGCCCATCGTTGCTGTGGGGGTGCAGCGCCGCGCCGACGCTGGGCCCGGGTGCGCAGGAATCGCCACGGCCGGATTGGCAGCCGCTGCTGTTGCCGGGCAAGCGGGCCACCGCTTACCGGCGTGGCAAGGTCGACGGTCGTGATGCATGGCACGCGCGCGCCGATGCGGCGGCGAGCCTGCTCAGGCGCCCGTTGTCGACGCCCGTCACCGCCACGACGACGGCCGAGTTCTCGTGGCGGATCGCCGGCACGATCGTCGGCGCCGACCTGCGCAAGGCCGATGCCGCGGACTCGCCGGTTCGGGTTGCGTTCGCCTTCGCGGGTGACGTGTCGAAACTGCCGACGCGAACGCGGATGCAGTTTCACCTCGCCGAGGCGCTGACCGGTGAGATGCCGCCGTACGCCACGCTGATGTACGTCTGGGACAACCACGCCGAAGTCGATTCGGTGCTCACCGGCCCGCGCAGCGAACGCGTGCGCAACCTGGTGCTTGAAAGCGGCCCGGCGCACGTGGGCCAGTGGCGGCACTACCGCCGCCCGCTGGCTGCCGACTTCCGGCGCGCGTTCGGCGAGCCGCCCGGCCGACTGATGGCGGTGGCGATCATGACCGACTCCGACAACACCGGTGGGCACGCCGAGGCCTGGTACGGCGACGTCGTGCTGCGCACCTAACCGCTGGCGGCGCCGACGCGTTCAGGATTTCCCCTTGGGGGATGGCACCGGCCAGCGGCGATGATGTCGCCCCGTGCTGGCTTTCATACTGCGTCGTCTGATCCAGGCCGTGGGCGTGATGCTCACGGTCGCCTTCATCGCGTTCATGCTGTTCCAGTACGTCGGCGATCCGGTGACCAACCTGCTCGGCCAGGACGCCACGCCAGAGCAGCGGCAGCAACTGCGCGCCGATCTCGGACTCGACGCGCCAGCGATCGTGCAGTTCGGCCGCTTCATCGGCAACGCGATGCGCGGCGAGTTCGGGCTCAGCCTGCGCCAGGGGCGCCAGGTGTCGGCGCTGATCGTCGAGCGCTTTCCGGCGACGATCGAGCTGGCGGTCTCGGCCGCGGTGATCGCGCTGCTGGTCGGCATCCCGATGGGTGTCTATACCGCGCTGCGCCGCGGCGGCGCGCTGTCGCAGTTCATGATGGGCCTGTCGCTGCTGGGTGTGTCGCTGCCCACCTTTCTGATCGGCATCCTGCTGATCTTGGTGTTCGCCGTGATGCTGAAGCTGCTGCCGAGCTTCGGTCGTGGCGAGGTCATCACCTGGGCCGGCTGGTCGACGGGTTGGCTGACGGTCGACGGCTGGAAGCACCTGATCCTGCCGGCGATCACGCTGGCGGTGTTCCAGCTCGCGCTGATCATGCGGCTGGTGCGCGCCGAGATGCTCGAGGTGCTGCGCACCGATTACATCAAGTTCGCGCGCGCGCGAGGTCTGAGCGACCGCGCGGTGCATTTCGGCCACGCGCTGAAGAACACGCTGGTGCCGGTGATTACGATCACCGGCCTGCAATTGGGGGCGCTGATCGCGTTCGCGATCATCACCGAAACCGTGTTCCAGTGGCCGGGCATGGGGCTGCTGTTCATCCAGGCGGTGCAGTTCGCCGACGTGCCGGTGATGGCTGCCTACCTGTGCCTGATCGCGCTGATCTTCGTGGTGATCAACCTTGCGGTCGACCTGCTGTACTTCGCGGTCGATCCGCGGCTGCGCATCGAGCGCGTCGGTGCCCACGGATGAGCGCCGCTTCGACACCCGCGGTGCGTGCCCCGAGCCGCTGGCAGCGCTGGGCCGACAGCGACCTGTGGTTCAGCTTCACGCGCTCGCCCACCGCGATGGCGGCCGCGGTGATCGCACTGGTCTGTGTGCTCGGCGCGGTGTTCGCGAACTGGATCGCGCCGCACAACCCGTTCGACCTGGCCACGCTCGACCTGACCGACGCGCGGCTGCCGCCGGTGTGGCTCGAAGGCGGCTCGTCGAAGTATCTGCTCGGCACCGATGATCAGGGACGCGACATCCTCTCGGCGTTGATGTACGGCTCGCGCATCTCGTTGTTCGTCGGCTTGGCGTCGGTGGCGTTGTCGATGCTGATCGGTGTGGCGCTCGGACTGCTGTCGGGCTTCGCCGGCGGCGTGGTCGACGCCTTCATCATGCGGGTGTGCGACGTGATGTTGTCGTTTCCGTCGATCCTGGTGGCGTTGCTGATCGACGGCGTCGGCCGCGCGCTGTTCCCCAACGCGCACGACACGCTGGCGTTCTCGGTGCTGGTGTTCGCGATCGCGCTGACCGGCTGGGTGCAGTACGCGCGCACGGTGCGCGGCTCGACGCTGGTCGAGCGCAACAAGGAGTACGTGCAGGCCGCGCGCGTGATCGGCGTGGCGCCCTGGCGGGTGATGTTCCGCCACGTGCTGCCCAACGTGCTCGGGCCGGTGCTCGTGCTGGCGACGATCCAGATCGCCGGGGCCATCATCACCGAGGCGACACTGAGCTTTCTCGGCGTCGGCGTGCCGCCGACCTCGCCGTCGCTCGGCACGCTGATCCGCATCGGACAGGATTTTCTGTTCTCCGGCGAGTGGTGGATCACCATCTTCCCGGGCGTGATGCTGGTGCTGATCGCGCTGTCGGTGAACCTGCTGGGCGACTGGTTGCGCGATGCGCTCAACCCGCGTCTGCGCTGATCACGAGTGCGCGAGCCCGCGAGCACCATGCCGGCGCCCCTGCTCGAAGTCAGCCACCTGCGGGTAGAGTTTCCGACGCGCCGCGGTACGCTGCTGGCGCTGGACGACGTGTCATTCGACATCGCGCCGGGCGAGATCCTCGGCGTGGTCGGCGAGTCCGGTGCCGGCAAGTCGCTCACCGGTGCGTCGATCATCGGCCTGCTCGAGCCGCCCGGGCGTGTGGCCGGCGGCGAGATCCACCTCGAAGGCGAGCGCATCGACAACCTGCCAACCGAGCGCATGCGCGCGATCCGCGGCCGTCGCATCGGCGCGATCTTCCAGGATCCGCTGACGTCGCTGAACCCGCTGTACACCGTGGGGCGGCAACTGGTCGAGACGATCTGCACCCACCTGCCGGTGAGTACCGAGCAAGCGCGCGAGCGCGCCATCGCCCTGCTGCAGGAGACCGGAATTCCGGCAACCGAGGCTCGCTTCGACCAGTATCCGCACCAGTTCTCCGGCGGCATGCGTCAGCGTGTGGTGATCGCGCTGGCGCTGGCGGCCGAGCCGAAGCTGATCGTCGCCGACGAGCCGACCACCGCGCTCGACGTGTCGATTCAGGCGCAGATCATCGCGCTGCTGAAGCGGCTGACGCGCGAACATGGCGCGGCGGTGATGCTGGTGACGCACGACATGGGCGTGATCGCCGAGGCGAGCGACCGCGTGGCGGTGATGTACGCGGGCCGCATCGTCGAAATCGGGCCGGTGCACGAGGTCATCCACCGGCCCGCGCATCCGTACACCGCCGGGCTGATGGGCTCGATCCCGTCGATGGACGGCGAGCGCGAGCGCCTGCTGCAGATCGACGGCGCGATGCCGCGGCTGAACGCGATTCCGTCGGGCTGTGCGTTTCATCCGCGTTGCCCGCGCGCGTTCGACCGCTGCCGCGCGCAGCGCCCCGAGCTGATGCCGGGCCCCGCCACGCGCGCCGCGTGCTGGCTGCTCGACGAGGCGGCGCGGTGATGATGTGCAAGGCTGCAGCATGAAGCCGCTGGTCGAGGCAGTGGATCTCGCCAAGGTGTTCGACGTGTCGTCGCCGTGGCTCAACCGAGTGCTCGAGCGACGGCCGCGCCAGCGGCTGCATGCGGTCGACGGTGTCAGCTTCGGCATCGAGCGCGGCCGCACGCTGGCGCTGGTCGGCGAGTCGGGCTGCGGCAAGAGCACCGTCGCGCGGCTGTTGGTGGGTCTTTACGCACCGTCGCGCGGCTACGTGCGGTTCGACGGCGAAGCCACCAGCGGCGCCTGGGACACGGCGCGCGGGCGCGCCTTGCGGCGCCGGATCCAGATGATCTTCCAGGACCCCTATGCCAGCCTGAACCCGCGCTGGGTGGTCAGCGACATCGTGGCCGAGCCGCTGCGCGAGCATGGCCTGGTGCGCGAGCGCGGCGAGCTGCGCGATCGCGTGGTTGGCCTGCTGCAGCAGGTGGGCCTGGCCGCGGCCGACGCTGCGAAGTACCCGCACCAGTTCTCGGGCGGGCAGCGGCAGCGCATCTCGATCGCACGCGCGCTGGCCACACAGCCCGATTTCCTCGTCTGCGACGAGCCGACCTCGGCGCTCGATGTGTCGGTGCAGGCGCAGGTGCTCAACATCATGAAGGACCTGCAGCGCCAGCGCGGCCTGACCTACCTGTTCATCTCGCACAACCTCGCGGTGGTGCGGCACGTCAGCGACGAGGTGGGCGTGATGTACCTGGGGCGCCTGGTCGAGCTGGCCGACAAGGCCACGCTGTTCGCGTCGCCGCGCCACCCGTACACGCGCATGCTGCTCGACGCGATCCCCGACATCGCGATGACCGGTCGCTCGCGCACGCCGGTGCAGGGCGAAGTGCCGAACCCGCTCGCGCCGCCGAGCGGCTGCGCCTTCCACCCGCGCTGCCCGCATGCCGACGAGCGCTGCCGGCGCGAGCGGCCGGCGCTGGTGGAATTCAAGGGCATCCGCGTGGCGTGCCACGCCGTGATCGAAGGCCGCGTTGCGGCGGCGGCCTGAGGCGAAGTTCCGGACCGTCGCGTTCAGCCGATCGTGCGCTCGCCGGCGTAGAGCGATTGCACCGTTTCGCGTTCGCGCACCAAGTGGACTGCGCTGCCGTCGACCATCACCTCGGCCGCGCGCGGCCGGCTGTTGTAGTTGCTGGCCATCGCCATGGCGTATGCGCCGGCCGAGGTGACGGCGAGCAGATCGCCTTCGCGCAGTGCGAGCTCGCGGGCGCGGCCGAGCCAATCGCCCGACTCGCAGATCGGGCCGACAACGTCCCAGAGCTGAGGCGGGTCGCTGCGCTGCGCGACCGGCGTGATGCCCATCCAGGCGTCGTAGAGCGCCGGGCGCATCAGATCGTTCATTGCCGCGTCGACGATGCAGAAGTCGTGCTCGGCGCCGGGCTTGAGCACCAGCGCGCGAGTCACCAGGATGCCGGCGTTGCCGACCAGGGAGCGCCCGGGTTCGACCAGGATCTCGCGCTCGCCGTGGCCGCGCGTGTCGATGCGCGCGAGCATGGCGCCGAGCCAGTCGGCGGTTGCCGGCACCGTCTCGTCGCGGTAGCGGATGCCGAGCCCGCCGCCGAGGTCGATGTGGTGCAGCCGCAGGCCATCGCGATCGATCGCTTCGACGAGATCGAGCAGGCGGTCGAGCGCTTCGAGGTATGGCGCGGTGTCGGTGATTTGCGAGCCGATGTGGCAAGCGATGCCCGCGATCTCGAGGCCGGGCAGTTCGGCGGCGAGTCGATACAGCGCGGCAGCGCGGTCGTGCGCGACGCCGAACTTGTTGCCACGCAGGCCGGTCGAGATGTACGGGTGCGTCTTCGGATCGACGTCGGGGTTGACGCGCAGGCTCACCGGCGCACGCCGGCGTTCGGCGCGCGCCACGTCCGACAACTGGTGCAGCTCGGATTCGCTCTCGACGTTGAAGCAGCGCACGCCGCTGGCCAGCGCGAAGCGCATCTCGTCGCGTGTCTTGCCGACGCCGGAGAACACCACGCGCGCCGGGTCGCCGCCGATCGCCAGCACGCGGCGAAGCTCGCCGGCCGACACGATGTCGAAGCCGCAACCCAGCGCTGCGAAGGTCTGCAGCACGGCCAGATTGGAGTTGGCCTTCATCGCGTAGCACACCAGGTGCGGGCGGGCGGCCAGTGCCATGCGATACGGCTCGAGCGCTGCACGCATCGCGCCGCGCGAATAGGCATACAGCGGTGTGCCGTAGGCCGCGGCGAGGTCGGCCACCGCGGTGTCCTCCAACCACAGATCGGACCCGCGGCGGTGCAGGAAGGGTGCGCCCGGCAGGTTCATCAGGTCATCGGCCACTTGACACCGCTTCGGTGGATGCCGCCGAGCGGCGCCGCGCCATCACCGCGACACGGCCGACGCTGGCGCCGCGGCACCCGGCGCAGCCGCTGCGGCCTTCGGCAGCGTCAGCGGGCCTTTCTGCCCGCACGCGGCGAGGGATCCGATCACGGCCAGTGCAGCGAACGTGCAGGCCACGGATCCGAGCGCCATCGGTGCAAGCAAGGTCAACCGCCAGCGGTGTGCGTCCGTCGTCGTCGTCGATACACTGCGCTGCGAGTCCATTGCGATCGATTGTATCGACCACCATGTCGGCACCCGCTCCCGAACCCGCACCATCGCAGCGCGATGCAGTGAAGGCCGCAGGCGAACGCCTGACCGATGCACGGTTCCAGGCCCTGGCGTACGAGGTGCTTGGTGCGATCGAAGCCACGCTCGATCGCTGGCTGCAGGACGACGTGATCGACATCGACAGCCAGCGCACCGGTGGCCTGCTGGAACTGGTGATGCCCAGCGGCGGCAAGGTGGTGGTCAACACGCAGCCGCCGCTGCACGAACTGTGGCTGGCCGCGCGCACCGGCGGCTTCCACTTCCGCTGGGCCGACGGTCGCTGGATCGACCGCGAGGGCGCCGAGTTCTTCGCCGTGCTGTCGCGCGAGCTCAGCGCGCAGGCCGGCCGAGATCTGCGCGTGCCCGCGGCGCGCGAACGCTAGCGCTTGAACAGGTCGAGGATGCTCTTGCGCTCGTCCTCGGTCGGCGCCTGAGGCGGCAGTTGATCTTCCATGCCGAGGCTGGCCACGCCGGCGCCGGGGCCGAACTCCTCGTACATCCAGTCGCTGCCGTGCAGCACCACGCCCTCGGGCGGCGGCAGCGAACGTGGTGGGATGCTGCGCAGCGCATACGACATGTAGTTCATCCACACCGGCAGCGCGAGGCCGCCGCCGGTTTCGCGGTCGCCCAGCTTGCGCGGCGTGTCGTAGCCGATCCAGACGATCGCCACCAGATCGGGCTGGTAGCCGGCGAACCAGGCGTCCAGCGAGTCATTGGTGGTGCCGGTCTTGCCGGCGATGTCCGGCCGGTGCAGCGATGCGGCCCGCGCCGCGGTGCCGGTGCGCGTCACTTCGCGCAGCAGTTGCGTCATCACGAACGCATTGCGCGCATCGATCGCGCGCATCGCCGGGTCGGCGACGTCGGGCTTGGTCTCCTGCAGCACGCGGCCCTTGGCGTCGGTGATGCGTGCGATCAGCACCGGTGCGACGCGGTAGCCGCCGTTGGCGAACACGCTGTACGCACAGGCCATCTGCAGCGGCGTGACGGTGCCGGCGCCGAGCGCCATCGTCAGGAACGCCGGGTGCCGCTCGGCCTCGAAGCCGAAGCGCGTGATCCAGTCCTGCGCATAGGCCGGGCCGATCGCCTGCAGGATGCGGATCGACACCATGTTCTTCGACTTGGCGAGCCCCTGCTTCAGCGGCATCGGGCCCTCGAACTTGCCGTCGTAGTTCTTCGGTTCCCACGGCTGGCTGCCGGTGGCGGTGGCATCGAAGAACAGCGGTGCGTCGTTGATGATCGTCAGCGGCGTGAAGCCCTTCTCCAGCGCAGCCGAATAGATGAACGGCTTGAAGCTCGAGCCCGGTTGCCGCCAGGCCTGGGTGACGTGGTTGAACTTGCTCTTGTCGAAATCGAAGCCGCCAACCATCGTGCGGATCGTGCCGTCGGTGGGGTTCATCGACACGAGGGCACCCTCTACCTCGGGCTGCTGCGTCAGGGTCCAATCGCCCTTGGGCCCCTGGACCGCGCGCACCACGGCACCCGGGCGGATGCGGTTCTTCGGCGGGCCGCGCTCCGACAGGCCCGACGTGACCGGGCGCAGGCCCTCGCCGGTGACCGTGATCGTCTCGCCCGACTGCAGCACGGCGACCACCTTTTTCGGCGATGCCTCGACCACCACCGCGGCGCGCAGCTCGTCGTTGTCGGGGTGGTCGGCCAGCGCTTCGGCGATGCGTGTGTCGACTTCCTTCGGATCCGACGGCAGATCGACATAGGCCTCGGGTCCGCGATAGACCTGGCGCCGCTCGTAGTCCATCAGGCCCTTGCGCAGCGCACGATAGGCTACCTCCTGGCCGGCGGCATCGATCGTCACGTGCACGTTCAGGCCGCGCGAGTAGGTGTCCTCGCCGTACTGCGCGTACACCAGTTGCCGCACTGTCTCGGCCACGTACTGGGCATGCACCGCGGGCTCGGCGGCCTTGCGGTAACGCAGTGTCTGCTGGCGCGCGGCCTCGGCCTGCTCGGCGGTGATGAAGCCGTTGTCGACCATGCGATCGAGGATGTGCAGCTGCCGCGTCCTCGCGCGCCGCGGATTGGCGATCGGGTTGTAGGCCGACGGCGCCTTCGGCAGGCCCGCCAGCATCGCTGCCTCGGCCACCGTGAGGTCGTGGATCGGCTTGCCGAAGTAGACCTCGCTGGCGGCGGCGAAGCCATAGGCGCGCTGCCCGAGGTAGATCTGGTTCATGTAAACCTCGAGGATCTGCTCCTTCGAGAGCTGGCTTTCGATCTTCAGCGCGAGCAGGATCTCGTAGATCTTGCGGGTGAACGTCTTCTCGGTCGACAGGTAGAAGTTGCGCGCCACCTGCATCGTGATGGTCGACGCGCCCTGGCTCTTGAACTCGCTGAGGCTGGCCATACCGGCGCGCAGCACACCCTTGTAGTCGACGCCGCCATGCTCGTAGAAGTGCGCGTCCTCGATCGCCAGCACGGCGTCCTTCATCACCTTGGGGATCTGCCGGATCGGCGTGAACTGTCGACGCTCCTCGCCGAACTCGCCCAGCAGCGTGCCGTCGGCCGCCAGCACGCGCAGCGGCAGCTTGGGACGATACTCGCTGAGGCCGGCGATGTCGGGCAGGTTCGGGTACGCGACGGCCAGCGCTACCGCCACCAGGGCAGCAGCCGTGACCAGTGCGGCGCCCCCCAGACCGAGTGCCCACAGCAGCACCCTCGCGGCCACACGCAGACCCTTCGGCCAGTCGCGTGGCGCACTCGAGCGCGGGCTTGCCGGTGTCATCGGGGTGACGGAATCGTCGCTCATAGGGGGATGCGATTATAGAAATCGGCCTGCTTCGAACAGTCGCTTGGATGAAGCGAGATGAAATGTGAACTGCTTCTCGCGAGCCACGGAGCCGCTACGGGTTCTCCCGTGGCCTACTGCGGTTCCACGCCGACGTGCGGGCCCGCGTGTGCGCGTCGGGCAATCACAACGACAGGGCAGTTGAGTGCGGGAATTTTCCTTTGGTGCACATACCCTTTACTGCTAGCATTGAAGTGACTTATTAAGAGTGACTTGCGATAGCGAAGTTCGCCGTCGAACGCGCGTAGGGAGATCCAACCTGTGAGCTTTCTGGACCTGCTGCTGGGTCGCAAGCACCCGCCCGTGATCGGTCTCGACATCAGTTCCTCGAGTGCGAAGCTGGTCGAGTTGGGTCAGACCTCCGGCGGCGAGTTCGTGCTCGAGCGCTTCGCGGTCGAGCCGTTCGAGAAGGGCTGGATCACCGATGGCCAGATCGAGAAGTTCGACGAAGTGGCCGATGCCGTTCGCCGTGTCGTGCAGAAAAGCGGCACCAAGACCAAGCAGGTGGTGATGGCGATGCCGCAGTCGGCCGTGATCACCAAGAAGATCATGCTGCCCGCCGGCCTGCGCGAAGAAGAGCTTGAGTTGCAGGTCGAATCCGAAGCCAACCAGTACATCCCGTTCTCGCTCGACGAGGTGAGCCTCGACTTCTGCGTGATCGGGCCCAGCGCCACGTCGGTCGGCGACGTCGAGGTGCTGATCGCCGCCTCGCGCAAGGACCGCGTGCAGGACCGTCAGGGCCTGGCGGAAGCCGCCGGCCTGAAGCCGGCGGTACTCGACATCGAGTCGCACGCTTCGCGCCTGGCGATGAGTCGCGTCATCGCCGCGCTGCCCAACGAGGGCAAGGATGCGTTGGTCGCGCTGTTCGAGATCGGGGCCGACACCACCAGCCTGAAGGTGCTGCGCGACGACGAGATGCTATACGACCGCGATCAGGCGTTCGGCGGTTCGCAACTGACCCAGCTGATCTCGCGCCAGTACGGCTTTTCGTTCGAGGAGGCCGAGGCGAAGAAGCTCGCCGGTGACCTGCCGGAGGACTACGAGGCGTCGATCCTGGTGCCGTTCGTCGACAGCCTGTCGCAGGAGATCGGCCGCGCGTTGCAATACTTCTTCACCAGCACGCCGCACCACAAGGTGCACTACGTGATGCTGTCCGGCGGCACCGCCACGCTGTCGGGGTTGAAGGACCGCGTCACCGAGCTGACCGGCTTCGCATCGATGGTCGTCAACCCGTTCGACAACATGCGGCTCGGGTCTGGCATCCGCGAGGCGAAGCTGCGCCGTGAAGCGGCGTCCTACCTGACGGCCTGCGGCCTGGCGATGCGGAGGTTCGTGCAGTGATCCTGATCAACCTACTTCCCCACCGCGAAGAGAGGCGGGCCGCGCGCAAGCGCGCCTTCTTCGTCGGGCTGGGTTTCGCGGCCGTGATCGGTGCGGTCGTGGTCGGCATCTGGTACTCGGTGCTGGCGCAGCTGACCGCGGCGCAGCAGGCGCGCAACAGCTTCCTGAAGGCCGAGATCGGCAAGCTCGAGGTGCAGATCAAGGACATCGCCAACCTGCGCGGCGAGATCGAGGCGCTGAAGGCACGCCAGCGCGCCGTGGAAGACCTGCAGACCGATCGCAACGTGCCGGTGTACCTGCTCGATGAGCTGGTCAAGCAGACGCCGGAAGGCATCTACCTGACCGCGATCCGCCAGAGCGGCAACGTGGTGACGATCAACGGCGTGGCGCAGACGAACGAGCGCGTGTCCGAGTTCCTGCGCAATACCCAGTACAACGCGCAGTGGCTCGAGCGGCCCGAGCTGATCGAGATCAAGGCAGTGAACATGCAGACCGCGAACCGCGAGCAGCGCCGACTGTTCGACTTCGCGATGCGGGTCACACTGAAGCGTCCGGCCGCGCCGACGCCTGCACCGGCCGCCTCCGGCGCCGCCGCGAAATCGGCTTGAGGGGGTGAGCGATGGCCACGCGAACGCGCCAGATGAATTTCGACGTCACCACGATCCTCGACCATGCCGCGTCGCAGTTTCGCGGCCTGAACGCGCGCGAGCCGGGGCAGTGGCCCGTCCTGCCGAAGATGACGGCCTGGATCGCGGCCGCGCTGGCCGTGGTGCTGGCCGGTTGGTTCGCGCTGCTGTCGAGCTCGGCCGATGATCTGCAGGCCGAGCGCGACCGCGAGCCGGCGCTGAAGACCGACTACCGCGGCAAGCTGGCGCAGGCGGTCAACCTGACCGAGTTGCGCAAGCAGAAGCTTCAGGTGCAGGAGTACGTGACGCAGCTCGAGAAGCAGTTGCCGGGCAAGGCCGAAATGGACGCGCTGCTGTCCGACATCAACCAGGCCGGGCTGGGTCGTGGCCTGCAGTTCGAGCTGTTCCGCCCGGGGCAGGTCGAAGTGAAGGAGTACTACGCCGAACTCCCGATCACGATCCGCGTCACCGGCCGCTATCACGACATCGGCGCCTTCGCGGCCGACGTGGCCAACCTGTCGCGCATCGTCACGCTGCACAACATGAATCTCGCCGCCCCGGCGAAGGCCGGTGGTGGCGAACTGGTGATGGACGCCACCGCGCGCACGTACCGGTACCTGGATACCGCAGAGGTCGAATCCCAGCGCAAGGCGGCGAAGGCTGCCGGAGCCAAGAAATGACGAAGGCCATCAGTTTGTGGCGCGCCCTGACGCTGGCCATGGTGGGCATGCTGCTTGCCGGCTGCGGCTCCGAAACCGACGAACTCCAGGGTTGGATGGATCAGCAGCGGCGCGAGGTCAAGCCGAGCGTGACCCCTCTGACGCCACCGAAGAAGTTCGATCCGGCGCCCTACATGGGAGTGCGCGCGGTCGAGCCGTTCAGCATGCAGAAGCTGTCGGTGGCGCTCAAACAGGAGGCCAAACAGCCGAACTCCCTGCTGGCGGCCGAGTTGAACCGGCGCAAGGAGCCGCTGGAGTTCTACACGCTCGACGGCATGACGATGGTCGGCAGCGTCACCAAGGAGGGCAGGCAGTTCGCGCTGCTGAAGGTCGACAACCTGCTCTACCAGGTGAAGGTGGGCGACTACCTGGGTCAGAACTACGGCCGAATAACCAAGATCTCCGAGACCGAGATTGCGCTGCGCGAGATCGTTCAGGATGCGGCTGGCGAATGGATCGAGCGGCCCAGCACGCTGCAGCTGCAGGAGAAGGGGCGATGAATCAACAGCGGGAGAACCTCAACATGTCGAAATGGCGCGTGCGAGCGGCCGCATTCATGCTGGGGCTGGTGGCTCCGGTGCTGGGCTGGGCGCAGACCACCATCCAGGCGATCACCAGCAGCCAGCAGGCCGGCAGCGACGTGGTGCGCATCGAGCTGAGTCAGCCGCTGTCCGCCGTTCCGAACGGCTTCACGGTGCAGGCGCCGCCGCGGGTCGCGATCGACCTGCCCGGCGTCGGCAACGGACTGGGCCGGTCGACCGTCGACATCAACCAGGGCAACCTGCGGTCGGTGAGTGTGGCGCAGGCCGGTGACCGCACGCGCCTGGTGTTCAACCTGAAGCAGGCGGTCAACTACAAGGCCGAGCTCCAGGGCAAGGCGTTGGTTGTCGTGCTAGAGGGCTCCGGCGCGGTCGCCGCGGCGGCCGGCCCCACCGGCGAGCCGGTGCACTTCGCGGCCAGCCAGAACCGCGAGTTGCTGCCGGTGAAGGACATCGATTTCCGCCGTGGACCGGATGGCGCCGGCCGCGTGATCGTCGGTTTGGCCAGCACGCAAGTGGGCGTCGACATCCACCAGCAGGGCAAGGGCCTGGTGGTGGATTTCCTGAAGTCGACGCTGCCCGATGCGCTGCGTCGCCGCCTCGATGTGACCGACTTTGGTACGCCGGTGCAGACGATCACGGCGTCGCAGAACGGTGACCGCGTGCGCCTGGTGGTCGACCCGCGCGGCTCTTGGGAGCACAGCGCGTACCAGACCGACAACCAGTTCGTGCTCGAAGTGCGGCCGATGAAGATCGACCCCAACAAGCTGACGCAGGGGCCCGGGTTCAGCGGCGAGAAGCTGTCGCTGAACTTCCAGAACATCGAGGTTCGCGCGTTGCTGCAGGTGATCGCCGATTTCACGAACTTCAACGTCGTCACCAGCGACACGGTGACCGGCAGCGTCACGCTGCGTCTGAAGGACGTGCCGTGGGATCAAGCCCTCGACATCATCCTGCAGAGCAAGGGGCTGGGCGTTCGCAAGTCGGGCAACGTGCTGTGGATCGCGCCGAAGGACGAGCTTGCCGCGAAGGAGAAGCTCGAGCTCGAATCGCGCAAGCAGATCACCGACCTCGAGCCGGTGCGGATGCAATCGTTCCAGCTCAACTACACGAAGGCCGAAGAGGTCGCCAAGGGTCTGACCGGCCAGGGGCAGAGCAGCGCGAGCGGGCAGGCCGCGCGCATCCTGAGCCCGCGTGGCAGCGTGATCTGGGAAACGCGCACCAACCAACTGTTCGTCACCGACATTCCGTCCAAGCTGGAGGAGATCCAGGCGCTGATCTCGAAGATCGACATCGCGGTGCGGCAGGTGATGATCGAGGCGCGCATCGTCGAGGCGGCCGACAACTTCGGGCGTTCGCTCGGTGTCAAGCTCGGCGCGGTCGATCTCAACACCAACCCCGGTTTCGACATCGGCCGTGGTCGGGTCAGCCTGCCGACCGGCAACTACCTCGGCGTCGGCGAGCAGACGGGCCAAGCCACGATCACGTCGGGCAGCTACATCCCGAACAGTCAGTTCGTGAGCCTGCCGGCCAACACCAGCAGCTTCGGTGGCGCCGACGCCGCTTCATTCGCACTGTCGCTGTTCGGGGCGAGTTCGCGTCGCTTCCTGAACCTCGAACTGTCGGCACTCGAAGCCGACGGCAAGGGCAAGATCATCTCCAGCCCGCGCGTGATCACGGCCGACCAGATCAAGGCGCTGATCGAGCAGGGCGAGGAGCTGCCGTACCAGGTGGCGAGCTCCAGCGGCGCCACGGCGATCCAGTTCCGCAAGGCCAACCTGAAGCTCGAGGTCACGCCGCAGATCACGCCCGAGGGCAACGTGATCCTCGACGTCGACGTCAACAAGGACAGCGTCGGGCGCAACACCGCCGCGGGCTTCGCGATCGACACCAAGCATGTCAAGACGCAGGTGCTGGTGGAGAACGGCGGCACGGTGGTGATCGGCGGCATCTTCACGCAGAACGATCGTGAGGATGTGAACAAGGTGCCGTTGCTCGGCGACATTCCGGTCGTCGGCAATCTGTTTAAGAACACCGTGCGGACCGCGGCCAAGACCGAACTGCTGATCTTCCTGACCCCCAGGATCGTCACCGACCGCACCACCGCCGCGCGCTGAAGGGGTATCGGCCGCGGCCCCGTGCCTCGGCCGTGCCTCGTGGCGCTCGGGCGGTGCGCCAGACACCGATGGCGAACATCGCGTTGGTCGGCATGCCGGGCAGCGGCAAGTCCACCGTCGGGCGCCAGTTGGCGCGGCGCCTCGGATGGGCCTTTGTCGACGCCGACAGCGAGATCGAGCGGCAACTCGGCCAGTCGATCCGCAGCTACTTCGAGCAGCACGGCGAGCCGCGCTTCCGCGACCTCGAATCCGGCGTGCTCGGCCGCCTGCTGATCGGAGAATCGAAGGTCATCGCCACCGGCGGCGGCGCGATCCTGCGCGAATCGAATCGCCACGCATTGCGCGCGCGCGCCGAGGTGGTCTACTTGCGTTCGACGCCCGAAGAGCTGATGCGCAGGCTGCGGCACGACACGCATCGACCACTGCTGCAGGTGGGCGACCCGATGCGCAAGCTGCGCGAGCTCTACCGCGCGCGCGATCCGCTGTACCGGGAGATCGCGCGCTTCACGATCGAAACCGGCAGGCCGTCGGTGAAGATGCTGGCGGGCATGATCCAGATGCAGCTCGAGCTGGCGGGTGTGATCGATGCCGATCGGGGTGCCGGGCCCGCCGACACCGACCCGCGAGAGCCGTAGGTTTCGCTGACCGTCGCGCGCATCCCCGCGGCCCGGCGTCGATCGCGACGCGCCTACACTTCGACTATGGGTGAAGCATCGATTGCCCGTGCGGGTTCCCGTGCCGGTCCGGTTGTACCGGCGGTGCGCGTGCCGGTGCCGCTCGGGGAGCGCAGCTACGAGATCGTGATCGGCGCGGGGCTGTGGGATGACCCGGCCACCTGGCAGGGCCTGCCGGCCGGTGACGCGATGGTGGTCACCAACACGGTGGTCGCGGCGCACTACCTCGATCGCCTGCGGGATGCGCTGGCGCGGCGACACCGTAGGGTGCTTGACATCGTGCTGCCCGACGGCGAGGCGCACAAGCACTGGGCCACGCTCGGCGCCGTCTTCGATGCGCTACTGGGCAGCGGCTGTGATCGCAAGACCACGGTCTATGCGCTCGGCGGCGGCGTTGTCGGCGATGTCGCGGGCTTCGCGGCGGCGAGCTTCATGCGCGGCGTGCCGTTCGTCCAGGTGCCGACCACGCTGCTGGCGCAGGTGGATTCGTCGGTCGGTGGCAAGACGGCGATCAACCATCCGCTGGGCAAGAACATGATCGGTGCGTTCCACCAGCCGCTGCGGGTGGTCTGCGACCTGGGCACCCTGACCACGCTGCCGCAGCGCGAATTGCGAGCTGGCCTGGCCGAGGTGGTCAAGTACGGTCCGATCGCCGACTGGCTGTTCTTCGAGTGGTGCGAGGTGAATATCGATGCGCTGCTGGCGCGCGAACCGGCCGCATTGACACACGCGATCCGTCGCTCGTGCGAGATCAAGGCCGACGTCGTCGCTCGCGACGAGCGCGAGAGCGATCTGCGCGCGATCCTCAACTTCGGGCACACCTTCGGCCATGCGATCGAGGCCGGCCTCGGGTTCGGTGTCTGGCTGCACGGCGAGGCGGTGGCCGGCGGCATGGTGATGGCGGCGGCGCTGTCGGCGCGGCTGGGCCTGGCAGGTGACGACCTGCGCGAACGCCTGCAGGCGCTGCTGGCGCGCTGCGGCCTGCCGACGCGTGGCCCCGCGCTTGGCGCCGAGCGCTACCTGGCGTTGATGCGGCTCGACAAGAAGGCGGTGGCGGGCGACATCCGCTTCACGTTGCCCGAAGGTCGCGGTCGTGCCGGCGTCCATGTGGCACCGGACGACGCGGTGCGCGCCGTGCTCGCGCGCTACGCCGACGCGCCGGTGGCCGCGCTCGCGTGATGAGCGATCCGGCCCCTGGCCGTGCCGCCTGGGCGAGCGATCCCGCGCGCTCGCGCGGGCGTCGCCTTGCCGAGCCGGGTGCGCGCGAGCGCAACGAGTTCCAGCGCGACCGCGACCGCATCGTGCACAGCACCGCGTTCCGGCGGCTGGTCTACAAGACGCAGGTGTTCGTCAATCACGAGGGTGATCTGTTCCGCACGCGGCTGACCCACTCGCTCGAAGTGGCACAACTCGCGCGATCGATGGCGCGCAGGTTGGGCCTACACGAAGACCTGGTCGAGGCGATTGCGCTGGCGCACGACCTCGGCCACGCACCGTACGGCCACGCCGGCCAGGACGCGCTGAACGAATGCATGCAGCCGCACGGGGGCTTCGAGCACAACCTGCAGAGCCTGCGCATCGTCGACACGCTGGAGCATCGCTACCCGGATTTCGACGGCCTGAACCTGTGCTTCGAGACCCGCGAGGGTGTGCTGAAGCATTGCTCGCTGCGCTGCGCGCGGGCGCTGGAGGCGGCCGAACCCGGTGGTGTCGGACGGCGCTTCGTCGACGGCACGCTGCCGAGCCTGGAGGCGCAGCTGGTCGACCTGGCCGACCAGATCGCCTACAACGCACACGACCTCGACGACGGCATTCGCTCGGGCCTGCTCGAACTGGAGATGTTCGATGGCGTGGCGCTGGTGTGGCAGCACCGCCGCGACGCGTTGCGCGAGCACCCGCGGTTGCGCGCCGACGCCGAGCGCCGGCTGCTGTTCGAGACGCTGCGGCGCATGCTGTCGGCCCAGGTCCGCGATGTGATCGAGACCACCGGCGCCGCGCTGCGTGACGCCAACGTGATGGATGCCGACGATGTGCGCCGCCGAGGGCGCCTGGTGCGCATCAGCGAGGCCATGCGTCGCGACGGTCAAGCGTTGCAGCGGCAGTTGTTTCGCGACCTGTACCGTCACCCGCGCGTGGCCCGCAACGCCGAATGCGGACGCGCCGTGGTGCGCACCCTGTTCGAGGCCTACCGGGCCGACCCGCGGCAACTGCCGGCGGATTTCGCCGCACAGGGCGACCTGCCGCGCGCGGTGTCGGACTACGTCGCCGGCATGACCGACCGCTTCGCGATCCGCGAGTTCACGCGCATTACCGGCCGCGATGCATTCGACGAGCCGGCTGCGGGAGCCGCGGCTCGCTGAGCGCCACGGCGGTTTGCGCGATGGCCCGGCTGCCGCGATTGGCGATTGCCGACTGCGTGCACCTCGTGCGGCTGCGCGGGCACAACGGCCAGTCGGTGTTCGCTGACACGACCGATCGCGGTCGCTTTCTGGCCGATCTGCACAGCGCCTTCGAGCGCGAGCGGGTCGCTCTGCATGGCTATGCGCTGGCCGGTGAGCAGGTCTGGCTCGTTGGCACGCCACCGGAGGCGCGCGCGCTCAGCCGGGCGATGCAGGCGCTGGGCCGCGGCTTTGCCGCTGCGTTCAACCGCCGGCATGGGCGCCGCGGGGCGCTGTGGGACGGCCGATTTCGCGCCACCGTGGTCGAAGGCGGCGCGACGGTGCTCTCCGTGTTGGTGTTCGTCGACCAAGCCGCCGACGGTGCGGCACCCGATGGCGAGGCGGCGTCGTTGTGGTCCAGCGCACCCCAGCATCTCGGCGCGGGCGGCGAACTGGTGCTCACCCATGCAGCCGAGTACTGGGATCTTGGCAACACGCCGTTCGACCGCGCGACGGCTTACGGCAGGCTGCTGGCCGAACCCCTGGCGAGCGGCGAGGTCGAGCGGATCCGATCGGCGGTCGAGCGCGGCTGGGCCATCGGCTCGCCGAGGTTCGTGGCATCGCTCGGCGGGCGACTCTCGAGGCCTGTGGCGCCCCGGCCGAGAGGGCGGCCGCGCAAGATCGCCACGCCGAATGGTGATAGCGGTTAGTGCACACTTCTTCATTGACAATGTGATATCAGTAGAATGACCATTGCAAATATATATGTCCCCATTTTTTGATTCAGATCTGATTGTGGTCGCTATTTGTATGATCTGACCCTATTTATTGTTGTTGTTTCGATTGCTGCGGTGCATTAGATTCGTGCGACCGCCAGCCCAGGCGGTTCGACAAGGACGCGATCGATGACTGCCAGCAGCATGCCCCCCGTACGGCCGGAACCAGCGCAAGCGCAAGCCCTGGCATTGGCCGAGGCGCAGGGGCTCTACCGACCCAGCGAAGAGCACGATGCCTGCGGGGTCGGCTTCGTCGCCCACATCAAGGGCGCGAGGTCGCACCACATCATCGAGCAGGGCCTGCAGATTCTGGCCAACCTCGACCATCGCGGCGCGGTCGGTGCCGACAAGCTGATGGGCGACGGCGCGGGCATCCTGATCCAGATTCCCGACGACTACTACCGCAGCGAGATGGCGGCGCAGGGCGTCGAGCTGCCGCCGCCGGGCGAATACGGCGTCGGCATGATTTTCCTGCCCAAGGAACATGCGTCGCGGCTGGCCTGCGAGCAGGAACTGGCGCGCGCAGTCAAGGCTGAGGGCCAGGTGCTGCTCGGCTGGCGCGACGTGCCGGTGGACCGCGAGATGCCGATGTCGCCCGCGGTGCGCGCCAAGGAGCCGGTGATCCGCCAGATCTTCATCGGCCGCGGGCCCGACGTGATCGTGCCCGATGCGCTCGAGCGCAAGCTGTACGTGATCCGCAAGACGGCGTCGGCGGCGATCCAGGCGCTCAAGCTCACGCACTCGCGCGAGTACTACGTGCCCAGCATGAGCTGCCGCACCGTCATCTACAAGGGCCTGCTGCTGGCCGACCAGGTGGGCCAGTACTACCGCGACCTGCAGGATCCGCGCGTCGTCTCGGCGCTGGCGCTGGTGCACCAGCGTTTCTCGACCAACACCTTCCCCGAGTGGCCGCTCGCGCACCCGTACCGTCTGGTGGCGCACAACGGCGAGATCAATACGGTGAAGGGCAACTTCAACTGGATGCGTGCGCGCGAGGGCGTGATGACCTCGCCGGTGCTCGGGGCCGACCTCAAGAAGCTCTACCCGATCAGCTTCGAGCACCAGAGCGACACCGCCACGTTCGACAACGCGCTCGAGCTGCTGGTGATGGCCGGCTACCCGCTGGCACACGCGGCGATGATGATGATCCCCGAGGCCTGGGAGCAGCACGAGCTGATGGACCCGCGCCGGCGTGCGTTCTACGAGTACCACGCGTCGATGCTCGAGCCGTGGGATGGCCCGGCGGCGATGGTGTTCACCGATGGCAAACAGATCGGCGCCACGCTCGACCGCAACGGCCTGCGCCCGGCGCGCTACCTCGTCACCGAAGACGACATCGTCGTGATGGCGTCGGAGTCCGGCGTGCTGCCGATTCCCGAGAGCCAGGTGGTCAAGAAGTGGCGCCTGCAGCCGGGCAAGATGTTCCTGATCGACCTCGAGCAGGGCCGCATCGTCGACGACGACGAGCTCAAGCACCAGCTCGCGTTCGCCAAGCCGTACCGCCAGTGGATCGAGACCGTGCGCGTGCGGCTCGATTCGATCGAGCTGCACGGCCGGCCGGCGCCGTCGACCGAGTCGCTGCTCGATCGCCAGCAGGCCTTCGGCTACACGCAGGAGGACTTCAAGTTCCTGCTCGCACCGATGGCCACCCACGGCGAGGAGGCCGTGGGCTCGATGGGCAACGACTCGCCGCTGGCGGTGCTGTCGGACAAGAACAAGTCGCTGTACAACTACTTCAAGCAGCTGTTCGCGCAGGTGACCAACCCGCCGATCGACCCGATCCGCGAGGCGATCGTGATGTCGCTCAACAGCTTCATCGGGCCGAAGCCGAACCCGCTGGACATCAACGCGGTCAACCCGCCGATGCGCCTCGAGGTGCAGCAGCCGGTGCTCGATTTCGACGATATGGCGCGGCTGCGCGAGATCGAGCGCCACACCTCGGGCAAGTTCAGGAGCCACGAACTCGACATCACCTACCCGCTGGCGTGGGGCAAGGAAGGCATCGAGGCCAAGCTGGCGTCGCTGTGCGCCGAATCGGTCGATGCGATCCGCACCGGACACAACATCCTGATCATCACCGACCGCCGCGTCGCCCGCGAGCAGGTCGCCATTCCGGCGCTGCTGGCGCTGTCGGCGGTGCACCACCACCTGGTTCGCGAGGGGCTGCGCACGACCGCCGGCCTGGTCGTGGAGACCGGCTCGGCGCGCGAAGTGCACCACTTCGCGGTGCTCGCCGGCTACGGCGCCGAGGCGGTGCACCCGTACCTGGCGCTGGAGTCGCTGATCGCGCTGCATGCCGAGCTGCCGGGCGAGCTCTCGGCCGACAAGGCGATCCGCAACTACGTCAAGGCGGTGGGCAAGGGGCTGTCGAAGATCATGTCCAAGATGGGCATCAGCACCTACATGTCGTACTGCGGCGCCCAGATCTTCGAGGCCATCGGGCTTTCGAAGGCGTTCGTCGACCAGTATTTCCGCGGCACGGTGTCGCAAGTGGAAGGCATCGGCGTGTTCGAGGTTGCCGAGGAGACGCTGCGCATGCACCGCGCCGCGTTCGGCGACGACCCGCTGCTGGCCACGATGCTCGACGCCGGCGGCGAGTACGCCTGGCGCACGCGTGGCGAAGAGCACATGTGGACGCCCGATGCGATCGCCAAGCTGCAGCACAGCGTGCGCGGCAACCGCTTCGACACCTACCGCGAGTACGCGCAGATCGTCAACGACCAGTCGCGCCGTCACATGACGCTGCGCGGCCTGTTCGAGTTCAGGGTCGATCCGGCGAAGGCCATTTCCGTCGATGAGGTCGAGCCCGCGGCCGAGATCGTCAAGCGTTTCGCCACCGGCGCGATGAGCCTCGGCTCGATCTCGACCGAGGCGCACACCACGCTGGCGGTGGCGATGAACCGCATCGGCGGCAAGAGCAACACCGGCGAAGGCGGCGAAGACCCGGCGCGCTACCGCGACGAGATGAAGGGCATCCGCATCGCCGACGGTACCAAGCTCAGCGACGTGATCGGCGCCGACGTGGTCGAGGCCGACTACGCGCTGCAAGACGGTGATTCGCTGCGCTCGCGCATCAAGCAGGTGGCTTCGGGCCGCTTCGGCGTGACCACCGAGTACCTGGCGTCGGCCGACCAGCTGCAGATCAAGATGGCGCAGGGCGCCAAGCCCGGCGAGGGCGGCCAGCTGCCGGGCGGCAAGGTCAGCGAATACATCGGCTATCTGCGCCACTCGGTGCCGGGCGTCGGTCTGATCAGCCCGCCGCCGCACCACGACATCTATTCGATCGAAGACCTGGCGCAGCTGATCCATGACCTGAAGAACGTGAATCCGCGTGCGTCGGTGAGCGTCAAGCTGGTCAGCGAAGTGGGCGTCGGCACGGTGGCCGCGGGCGTGGCCAAGTGCAAGGCCGACCACGTGGTGATCGCCGGCCACGACGGCGGCACCGGTGCCTCGCCGTGGTCGAGCATCAAGCACGCCGGCACGCCGTGGGAGCTGGGCCTCGCCGAGACGCAGCAGACGCTGGTGCTGAACCGGCTGCGCGGCCGCATCCGCGTGCAGGTCGACGGCCAGATGAAGACCGGGCGCGACGTGGTGATCGGCGCGATGCTCGGCGCCGACGAGTTCGGCTTCGCCACCGCGCCGCTGGTCTCCACCGGCTGCATCATGATGCGCAAATGCCACCTCAACACCTGCCCGGTCGGCGTCGCCACGCAGGATCCGGTGCTGCGCAAGAAGTTCGCCGGTCGCCCCGAGCACGTGGTGAACTACTTCTTCTTCGTCGCCGAAGAGGCGCGCCAGATCATGGCGCAGCTCGGCATCCGCACGGTCGACGAGCTGATCGGCCGCAGCGATCTGCTCGACATGCGCCGCGGCCTCGCGCACTGGAAGGCCAAGGGCCTCGACTTCAGCCGCGTGTTCCACCAGCCGAAGCTCGGGCCCGAGGTGGCTCGGCACCAGGTCGAGCAGCAGGACCATGGCCTGGGCCGCGCGCTCGACATCCAGCTGATCGAGAAATGCCGCCCGGCGATCGAGCGTGGCGAGAAGGTGCAGTTCATGCAGGAGGCGCGCAATGTCAACCGCTCGGTCGGCGCGATGCTGTCGGGCGAGTTGATCCGCCACCGCGCCGAGGGGCTGCCCGACCAGACCATCTTCATCCAGATGGAGGGCACCGGCGGCCAGAGTTTCGGCGCGTTTCTGGCGCAGGGCATCACGCTGTACCTGATCGGCGACGCCAACGACTACACCGGCAAGGGCCTCTCGGGCGGCCGTGTCGTCGTGCGGCCGAGCATCGACTTCCGGGGCGACTCGACGAAGAACATCATCGTCGGCAACACCGTGCTCTACGGCGCCACCGGCGGCGAGGCGTTCTTCCGTGGCGTGGCCGGCGAGCGCTTCGCGGTGCGGCTGTCGGGCGCCACCGCAGTCGTCGAAGGAACCGGCGACCACGGCTGCGAGTACATGACCGGCGGCACCGTTGTCGTGCTCGGGCGCACCGGCCGCAACTTCGCGGCCGGCATGTCGGGCGGCGTGGCCTACGTCTACGACGACGATGGCCAGTTCACCAAGCGCTGCAACGCAGCGATGGTGGCACTCGAGCGCCTGTTGCCGAAGGAGGATCAGACTGCTGCGTCGCGGCCGGCCAGCTGGCACAACGGCCAGGCCGACGAGGTGCAGTTGCGTCGGCTGGTCGAAGACCACCATCGCTGGACCGGCTCGCTGCGCGCGCGCGAGATCCTCGACCATTGGACCGAGTCGCGTGGCCGCTTCGTGAAGGTCATGCCGCACGAATACAAGCGCGTGCTCGGCGAGCGCAAGGCGGTGCAGGACACCCGTGCCACGATCGCCAAGGCCAAGGCCGGCCCGCAGCGCACGGTGTCGGCGAAGTAGCGCGCCGTCTCGTCACAACGCACAGCAAGAATCGACATGGGCAAGGTCACCGGGTTTCTGGAGTACAAGCGGCTGGAGGAAGGCTACGAGCCGGTGCCGCAGCGGCTGAAGACGTGGAAGGAGTTCGTCATCAGCCTCAACGCCGACCAGGCCAAGCTGCAGGGCGCGCGCTGCATGGACTGCGGCACGCCGTTCTGCAACAGCGGCTGCCCGGTCAACAACATCATTCCCGACTTCAACGATCTCGTGTACCGCAACGACTGGCAGCGCGCCAGCGAGGTGCTGCACTCGACCAACAACTTCCCCGAGTTCACCGGCCGCGTCTGCCCGGCGCCGTGCGAGGCGGCGTGCACGCTCAACGTCAATGACGATCCAGTGGGCATCAAGTCGATCGAGCACGCGATCGCCGATCGTGCGTGGGCCGAGGGCTGGATCCGGCCGCAGCCGAGCGCGAACAAGACCGGCAAGCAGGTCGCGGTGGTCGGCTCGGGGCCGGCAGGCCTCGCGGCCGCGCAGCAGCTCGCGCGCGCCGGCCACGACGTGACGGTGTTCGAGAAGAACGACCGCATCGGTGGCCTGCTGCGCTACGGCATCCCCGACTTCAAGATGGCGAAGACGCACATCGATCGGCGCGTCGAGCAGATGAAGGCCGAGGGCGTGCGCTTTCGCACCCGGGTGCTGGTCGGGGCGCTGCCCAACGGCAGCAAGGTGATCAACGATGCCGACGAGTTGATCCCCGCCGAGCAGTTGAAGGCGCAGTTCGACGCCGTGCTGCTGGCCGGCGGCGCCGAGGTAAGCCGCGACCTGCCGGTACCCGGCCGCGAGCTCGCCGGCGTGCACTTCGCGATGGAGTTCCTGCCGCAGCAGAACAAGGTGGTGGCCGGCGACGACGTGGCGTCGCAGATCTCTGCCAGGGGCAAGCACGTGATCGTGATCGGCGGCGGCGACACCGGCAGCGACTGCGTCGGCACCAGCAACCGGCACGGCGCCGCCAGCGTCACGCAGTTCGAGCTGATGCCGATGCCGCCCGAGGCCGAGAACAAGCCGCTGACCTGGCCGTACTGGCCGATCAAGCTGCGCACCAGCTCCAGCCACGACGAAGGCTGCGTGCGCGAGTTCGCGATCGCCACCAAGCAGTTCGTCGGCGACGCCAAGGGCGGCAAGGGCGGCAAGCTGGCCGCGCTGAAGACCGTGCAGGTGCAGTGGCGCGACGGCAGAATGACCGAAGTTGCCGGCAGCGAGAAAGAGTTTCCGGCGCAACTGGTGCTGCTGGCGATGGGCTTCACGAGCCCGGTGCCGTCGGTGCTCGAGGCGTTCGGTGTCGACAAGGATGCGCGTGGCAACGCGCGCGCCGGCACCGACGACGGCAGCGGCTACCGCACCAACGTCGACAAGGTGTTCGCAGCCGGCGACATGCGGCGCGGGCAGTCGCTGATCGTCTGGGCGATCCGCGAAGGCCGGCAGGCGGCGCGGGCGATCGATGCGCACCTGATGGGCTCGTCGTCGCTGCCGCGCTGAGCGGCGGCCTTTCCAGCCGTCGGGCGAGCGGCCGATCGAGCGGCTGTACAGGCTGCTTGGCGATCGCCTGATCCGCTGGTGCCGCGCCGCTGCCGCGCGGACGCAACGCCCGTTCACGCTTCCTCACCACGCGGCGATCGACCGCACCATGCACCGAGGGGCTGCGTGCGAGAATGGCCGCAGAACAACAGCTTCTCCGGCCGGGCGTGGCGTCCTGGCGCCCCCGCAGCATTGACCACCTCCGATGCCCTGATCGAGATCGATCGCGTCACGTTCGGCTATGACGAGCGGCGCACGATCCTGAGCGATCTGAGCCTGCGTTTCCTGCGCGGCAAGGTGACGGCGGTGCTCGGCGGCTCGGGCTGCGGCAAGACCACGCTGCTGCGGCTGATCGGCGGCGTGCACGGTGCTACCAGAGGCCGCGTGGTGTTCGACGGCGAGGTGATCGACGCGCACGATCGCGCGCAGCTGTTTCGGCTGCGCCGGCGCATGGGCATGCTGTTCCAGTTCGGCGCGCTGTTCACCGATCTCAGTGTGTTCGACAACGTCGCGTTCCCGCTGCGCGAGATGAGCGACCTGTCGGAGACGATGATCCGCGACATCGTGCTGATGAAGCTCAACGCGGTCGGCCTGCGCGGTGCGGCGCACCTGAAGATCAGCGAGGTCTCGGGCGGCATGGCGCGGCGCATCGCGCTGGCGCGCGCGATCGCGCTCGATCCGGAGCTGATCATGTACGACGAGCCGTTCGCCGGCCTCGACCTGATCTCGATGGGCGTCGCGGCCAAGCTGATCCGCACGCTCAACGATGCCGCGGGGTCGACCTCGCTGGTGATCAGCCACGACGTGCCCGAGTGCATGGCGATCAGCGACTGGGTCGTGCTGCTGGCCAACGGCGGGCGCATCGTCGCCCAGGGCACGCCGCAGCAGCTGATGGACAGCCGCGACGCCGAGGTGCGGCAGTTCGTGCGCGGCGAACCCGACGGGCCGGTGAAGTTCCACTACCCGGCGCCGGAACTGGCCGAAGACTTCGGCCTGAGGAGCACGCGTTGAACGCGCTCGCGCGGCTCGGCGCACGCACGCTCGAGGTGCTGCGCGGCTGGGGTCGCGCCGCGGTGTTCTTCGTCGACCTGCTCGGCGGCCTGCCGGCGGCGGTGCGCCGCTTCGGCCTCGTGGTGGCGCAGATCCATGCCATCGGCAACCGATCGCTGGTGATCATCCTGGCCTCGGGCATGGCGGTGGGCTTCGTGCTGGCGCTGCAGATGTACTACGCGCTGGTGACCTACGGTGCTGCGGAATCGCTCGGCCTGATCGTCAACCTGTCGTTGTCGCGCGAGCTGGGGCCGGTGGTCACCGCGCTGCTGTTCGCGGGCCGCGCTGGCACTTCGCTCACCGCCGAGATCGGCCTGATGAAGGCCGGCGAGCAGATTGCCGCGCTCGAGCTGATGGCGATCGACCCGCGTCAGCGCGTGCTGGCGCCACGCTTCCTAGCCGGCGTGATCTCGATGCCGCTGCTGGCGATCCTGTTCTCCGCGGTGGGCATCATCGGCGCGTGGCTGGTGGCGGTGGGGCTGATCGGCATCGATCCGGGCAACTTCTGGTCGATCCAGCAAAGCGGCGTCGACGTCTGGCGCGACGTCGGCAACGGCATCGTCAAGAGCTTCGCGTTCGGCATCATCTGCACCGCGGTGGCGCTGTACCAGGGCTACGAGACCCAGGCCACGCCCGAGGGCGTGGCGTATGCGACCACGCGCACCGTCGTCGTCTCGTCGCTGGCGGTGCTGGGCATGGACTTCATCCTCACCGCGCTGATGTTCTCGACGCGCTGATCCCGCAAGAGGAAACTCGAGATGGCCAAACGCAACATCGAAACCCTGGTCGGCGCGTTCGTGCTGCTGGGTCTGCTGGCGCTGGTGTTCGTGGCGCTGAAGGCGGCCAACCTGACGAGCTTCAGCGCCACCGACACCTACACGCTGACCGCGCGCTTCGACAACATCGGCGGCTTGAAGGTGCGCGCGCCGGTGCGCAGCGCGGGCGTGGTGGTCGGCCGCGTCACCGGCATCACGCTCGACCCCAAGACATTCCAGGGCGTGGTCAAGCTCGAGATCGACCGGCACTTCCAGTTTCCGCGCGATTCGTCGGCCAAGATCCTGACCGCCGGCCTGCTCGGCGACCAGTACGTCGGCATCGAACCCGGTGGCGAGGACAAGAACTACGCCCCCGGCGATACGGTGACGCAGACGCAGTCGGCTGTGGTGCTGGAGAACCTGATCGGGCAGTTCCTGTTCAACAAGGCTTCCGACGCCGGTGCGGCCGCGCCGCCGCCGGCGCCGAAGAAGTGACGATGTTGCGCCGCGCCGCCACGCTGCTGGCCTGCGCCACGCTCGGCGCGGTGTGCGGTTGCGCCACCACCGCGCCGGCCACGCCGGGCGACCCGTGGGAGGGCATGAACCGCGCGGTGTTCTCGTTCAACGAATCGCTCGACGCCGCGGTGCTGAAGCCGGTCGCCACCGGCTACCAGAAGGTCGTGCCGCAGTTCGTGCGTACCGGCATCCACAACGTGTTCGGCAACATCGGCGACGCCTGGTCGGCGGTGAACCAGTTGCTGCAGGGCAAGCCCGCGGCGGCGCTCGAGATGACGCTGCGCTTCGGCGTCAACACGGTGTTCGGCTTCGGCGGCGTGATCGACATCGCCACCGACGCCGGCATCGAGCGCCGCAGCGAGGATCTCGGCCAGACGCTGGGCCGTTGGGGCGCCGGCCCCGGACCCTATGTGGTGCTGCCGCTGCTCGGGCCGTCGACGCTGCGCGACACCGCGGCACTGCCGGCCGACATGAGCGTCTCGCCATCGGCGCTGCCGCGCAAGCCGTCCGAGCGCCTCGCGGTGAGCACCTTGCAGATCATCAGCACGCGGGCGCGATTGCTGTCGGTGACCCAGGCGATCGACGAGATCGCGCTCGACAAGTACGTGCTGATCCGCGACGGCTTCCTGGCCCGGCGCCGCAACCAGGTCTACGATGGCAACCCGCCCGAAGAGCCCGAACCGCCGGACGATCCTCCCGAAGGGGGAGCCGGCGCGACGCCACAGAAGTGAACCCCCGGCCCCGCTGCCGCGTTGAAGGCGCGCAGCGGGCCCCCCGACCGCTGAAGGAACCCAAACCGATGCTCCGCAAGTTCGCACTCGCCCTGGCCCTGGCCGCCGCCGCGCTGCTGGCGCACGCCGCCACCGCGCCCGATGCCTTCGTGCTGCAACTGGCCACCGAGGTGGTCGACGCGGTCAAGGCCGACAAGGCGATCCAGTCGGGCGATGTGGCGCGCATCCGCGCGCTGGTCGACCACAAGATCCTGCCCAACGTCGACCTCGAGCGCATGGTCGTCAAGTCGGTCGGCCCGAAGTGGCGCAGTGCCACGCCGGAGCAGCGCAAGCGCCTGACCGAGGAGTTCAAGACCTACCTGATCAACACCTACTCCGGTGCGCTGACGCAGGTGAAGGACCAGAACGTCAAGCTGCGCCCGCTGCGCGGCGACCCGAATGCCAACGAGGTCGTCGTCGGCACCGACGTGGTCAACAAGGGCGAGCCGATCCAGCTCGACTACCGGCTGGAGAAATCGGGTGACGGCTGGAAGATCTACGACTTCAACGTGCTCGGCCTGTGGGCCACCGACAGCTTCCGCAGCCAGTTCGCGCGCGACCTGAGCAGCGGCGGCATCGATGCGCTGATCCAGCGCCTGACCGAGAAGAACGCCGGCGTCGCCGGCGCGACGAAGAACTGACTCGCGCCATGCTCGTGCTGCCCGAGGCGCTGACACTGCGCGACGCCACCACCACGCTGCACATGCTCGAGCAATCGGCGCGCCGCGACGATGCCGCCACGCTGACGGTCGATGCGTCGGCGCTGCGCAGCTTCGACAGCGCGGCGATCGCGGTGCTGCTCGAATGCCGGCGCCTGGCCAACGCGTGGAACAAGGGCTTCGAGGTGCACGGCGCGCCGGCCAAGCTGGGCGAACTGGCGCGGCTGTACGGGGTGGATTCGCTGCTGGTGTTCGCAGCGCCGCCCGCTCACGCGGCGTGAGCGGCGGCGCGTTGCGCTCACGCGCCGTGAACGGCGCGCGTTCGCTTCACTGCACGTGAACGCAGCGCGTTCGCGTCACTGTTCTTCGTCCCACACGCAGCCGTCGCGCGCCACCATCGCGCTCGCGGCTGGCGGCCCCCAGGTGCCGGCGGCGTACGGCCGCGGCGGGTTCGGGTCGCGTGCCCAGGTCTCGAGCACCGGCTCGACCCAACGCCAGGCCTGCTCCTGCTCGTCGCTGCGCACGAACAGGTTCAGCCGGCCGGCGATCGCCTCCAGCAGCAGCCGCTCGTAGGCGCCGACGCGTTCGGCGGCGAACGCCTTGTCGAAATCGAGGTCGAGGAACACCGGCGACAACAGTTCGCCCTGGCCCGAGCCCTTGGCCGCCAGCAGGTGCAGTTCGAGCCCGTCTTCGGGTTGCAGTTTGATCACCAGCTTGTTGGCGCGCGAGCTGCCCGGGAAGATCGGATGCGGCACGGGCCTGAAGTTGACGACGATCTGCGCGTGCCGGCCGGCCAGCCGCTTGCCGGTGCGCAGGAAGAACGGCACGCCGGCCCAGCGCCAGCTCTGCACCTCGGTGCGCAGCGCGACGAAGGTTTCGGTCGTGCTGCCGGTCGGTACCTTGGCTTCTTCGAGGTAGCCCGGCACCGCGCTGCCGCCGACCGTGCCGGCGCGGTACTGGCCGCGCACCACGTCGCGCGCCACGCTCTCGGCGCTGAACGGCTTCAGCGACTTCAGCACCTTCAGCTTCTCGTCGCGGATCGCGTCGGCGTCGTTGCTCGACGGCGGCTCCATCGCGATCATCGTCAGCAGCTGCAGCGCATGGTTCTGCACCATGTCGCGCAACGCGCCGGTGCGGTCGTAGAAGTCGCCACGCGTGCCGACGCCCAGACCCTCGGCCAGCGTGATCTGGATGTTGGCGATGCTCTCGCGCCGCCACAACGGCTCGAACAGCGCGTTGCCGAAGCGCAGCGCCGAGAGGTTCTGCACCGACGGCTTGCCCAGGTAGTGGTCGATGCGAAATGCCTGCCGTTCGTCGAACGCGCCGCGCACGATGCGGTTGATCTCCTGCGCGCTCGCCAGGTCGTGGCCGAGCGGCTTCTCGAGCACCACGCGCACCTGGGGCCCGTTGAGCCCGACGGCGCCGAGTTGCGCGCAGATCTGCGGGAACAGATGCGGGCTGGTCGCCAGGTACATCACCACGGTGTCGGCGTGGCGCTCGTCGAGCCAGGCCTTCAGCCCCGCGTAGTCGCCCGGCTGCGACAGGTCCATGCGGCGGTAGTGCAGCAGCGCGGCGAAGCGCGCGAACTCGTCGTCGCTCGGCCGCTTGGCATGCTCGACCTCGGCGAAGCGTTGCTGAAGCCACGCGCGGTACGCGTCGTCGCTGCGCGTGTCGCGCGCCACCGCGACGATGCGGCCGCCGACGGGCAGCTTGCCGTGGCGAAACGCCTGGAACAGCGCCGGCATCAGCTTGCGCCAGGTCAGGTCGCCGGTGCCTCCGAACAGGACGAGATCGAACGACATGCTGCGATTGTGCATGGCCGCTGCAGCCCGGCCGGCCATGGCCACGGGTTTGTCCGCAGCGGCGATGCCGGGCCGGCCGCAGCCGCGCGGCTACCATCGTTGGCATCGAAGTCAGGAGCCGATCCCATGCGCGTCCACCAACCCCTCAAGCTCGTCTCTTCCGCACTGCTGGCCGGCGCGGCGCTGGCCGCGACGCCGGCGGCGCATGCGCAGGATCAGCTCAACGTGATCTGCTCGGTGCAGGCCGACTGGTGCAATGGCTTGTCCACGGCCTATGCGCGCGCCACCGGCGTCAAGATGAACGTCAGCCTCAAGGGCTCCGGCGAGGCGCTCGCGCAGCTGATCGCCGAGCGCGACAACCCCAAGACCGACGTCTGGTTCGGCGGCACCGGCGATCCGCACCTGCAGGCGGCCGAGCAGGGCCTGACGCTCGAATACAAGTCGCCGGCGATGACGCAACTGCATCCGTGGGCGCAGCGGCAGGCGCAGCAATCAGGCTACAAGACCGTTGGCATCTACTCCGGGCCGCTGGGCTTCGGCTACAACCCCGAGCTGCTGGCGAAGAAGAAGCTCGCGGTACCACACAGCTGGGCCGATCTGCTCAAGCCCGAGTACAAGGGCGAGATCCAGGTCGCGAACCCGGCCTCCAGCGGCACCGCGTACACGATGATCGCGACGCTGGTGCAGCTGATGGGCGAGGACAAGGCCTTCGACTACATGAAGGCGCTGCACAAGAACATCGGCCAGTACACCCGCTCGGGCACCGCGCCGATCAAGGCGGTGGCGCGCGGCGAGACCGCGGTGTCGATCAGTTTCGTGCACGACGGCCCGCCCGAGAAGCTGCACGGCTTCCCGGTCGAGACCGTGACGCCGGCCGAAGGCACGGGCGCCGAGATCGGCTCGATGAGCATCGTCAAGGGCGCGCGCCACGTCGAGGCGGCCAAGAAGTTCTACGACTGGGCTCTGACGCCGGCGGCGCAGGAGATTCCGTTCCAGACCAAGGCTTCGTTCCAGGTGCCGTCGAACATGGCCACCAAGCTCGATCCCAACGTGCCCGACTTCCGCAAGATCAAGTTCATCGACTACGACTACGCGAAGTACGGCGCCTCGGTCGAGCGCAAGCGCTTGATCGCGCGCTGGGAGAAAGACGTCAACTCGCTGCCGCGTTGACGCCGTGGAGGCCGCCGCAGCGCTGATCCGGGCGATCGATCGGCCGGCGTGCAGGGCGTAGCACCGCAAGCGATGCGCACGGCGTCGCGTGCGCCGCTGGTCTGGTGGCTGCTCGGGCTGGCGGCCTTCGTGCTGCTGCCGTGGTATCTGCCGCAGGAGCAGTCGCTCGTGGCGGCGCTGCCAGGCATCTTCGGCGGCGCCGACAGCGCCGCCGGCGCGGTGCAGGCGCTGCGCCACCACCGGCCGTGGCTGTGGGTGCTGCCGCTGGCACTGGCCGGCGCCGGGTTGGCGCTGCGCATGGCGCCGGGCAGTCGCCAGGGGCGCGTGCTCGTCGTCTCGGCGGGGTGCGGCCTTGCCGTGCTGCTGGTCACCGGCTTCGCGATCGGCGCCAAGGGCTGGGCGTTCGCGGCGCTCGAGGCCTGGTTCGGTGCCGCGCCGGGCACGCAGTTCGGCCTCGGGCCGGGCGGCGCCGTCGCGCTGCTGGCGCTGCTGATGCTGCTGGCCATCGGCAGCGCGCGGCTCGGCGCGTTCCGCGGCGACGTGTTCGTTTCGTGCGCGGTGCTGCTGTGCGCGGCACTGCTGCTGTTGTTCGTCGCGCTGCCGGTGGGCAAGGCGCTGCTCGGCGCGGCGGTGGACGATGCCGGAGCGTGGTCGCTGCGGGCCGGCCTCGAGCGCGTCAGCGGCGAGCGCGTATGGGGGCTCGGTTGCCTGGCCGGTGGCGCGCGCTGCGGCGTGGCGTGGAACACGCTGTTTCTCGCCTTGCTGACCGCGGCCGGCACCACCGTGCTCGGCACGCTGATCGCGTTGCTGGCCGAGCGCGGTAGCCGGCGCTTCGCACGGCCGCTGCAGGTGCTGGCGCTGTTGCCGATCGTGACGCCGCCGTTCGTCGTCGGGCTCGGGCTGATCCTGCTGTTCGGTCGCGCCGGCCTGGTCAACCAGGCGCTGGAGTGGGCCTTCGGCGTCACGCCGTCGCGCTGGTTCTACGGTCTGCTCGGCATCTGGCTGGCGCAGATGTTCGCCTTCACGCCGGTCGCCTTCATGATCATGCGCGGCGTCGTGCAGGGCGTCAGTCCGACGCTCGAAGAGGCCGCACAGACGCTGCGTGCCGACCGCGCGGCAACCTTCCGCACGGTGACGCTGCCGCTGCTGACGCCGGGGCTGGCCAATGCGTTCCTGGTCGGCTTCATCGAGAGCATGGCCGACTTCGGCAACCCGATCGTCGTCGGTGGTCCGTACAACGTGCTGTCGACCGACATCTTCTTCGCGATCGTCGGCGCCCAGTTCGACCAGGGGCGCGCCGCCGCGCTGGCGTTGCTGCTCACCGCGTTCGCGCTGGCGGTGTTCGTGATCCAGCAGCGCGTGCTCGGCCGCGCCCGCTACACCACCGTGGGCGGCAAGGGCGACACCGGGGTGCCGATGCCGCTGCCGTCGGCGGTGCAGCGGCTGTGCAGCGGCGTCGCGCTGCCGTGGCTGACGTTCACCCTGGTGATCTACGTGTTCGCGTTCGTCGGCGGCTTCGTGCGCACCTGGGGGCGCGACTACACGCCGACGCTGGCGCACTTCGTGACTGCATTCGACCTGCAACGCGGCGAGCACGGCCTGGTGTGGGCCGGCACCGCGTGGAACTCGCTGTTCACCACCGTCGAGCTCGCCGCGCTGGCGGCGCCGCTGACGGCGGCGATCGGCCTGCTGATCGCGTGGCTGCTGGCACGCACGCAGTTCGTCGGCCAGCGCGCGTTCGAGTTCGGCGCGCTGCTGGCGTTCGCGATCCCGGGCACCGTGCTCGGGGTGAGCTACATCCTGGCGTTCAACGTGCCGCCGTTCGAGCTGACCGGCACCGCGCTGATCATCGTGTTGTGCTTCATGTTCCGCAACCTGCCGGTCGGTGTGCGCGCCGGCGCCGCGGCGTTCGAACAGATCGATCGCTCGCTCGACGAGGCCTCGACGATGCTGCACGCCGGCACTGCGACCACGCTGCGGCGCGTCGTGCTGCCGCTGCTGAAGCCGGCGCTGGCCGCCGCGCTCGTGTACAGCTTCGTGCGCGCGATGACCACCGTGTCGGCGGTGATCTTCCTGGTCACCGCCGAGAACGAGCTGGCCACCACCTACATCATCGGCCGCGTCGGCAACGGCGACTACGGCGTCGCGCTGGCGTATTGCTCGGTGCTGATCGTCGCGATGGCGCTCGCCACGGCGGCGATCCAGCTCGCGGTCGGCGAGCGCCGGCTCGGCCGGCGCGCCGACGTATAGCAGTTTCGCCTAGGCACAACCCCGATAGGACCATGCTGCGGCGCAACGAATAATTGCGGCCCTGTACGTGGCCTCGCGCCTCTTTCGCCCATGGCTGCAGACGTCATTCTCGAAACGCGCGGACTGGTCAAGCAGTTCCACGGTTTCGTCGCTGTCGACCGCGTGAACCTGCAGGTTCGCCGCGGCAGCATCCACGCTCTGATCGGCCCCAACGGCGCGGGCAAGACCACCTGCTTCAACCTGCTGACCAAGTTCCTGGCGCCCACGCAAGGCCAGATCCTGTTCGAAGGCCACGACATCACCCGGGAGAAGCCGGCGCAGATCGCGCGCCGCGGCGTGATCCGCTCGTTCCAGATCTCGGCCACTTTCCCGCACCTGACGGTGATGGAGAACGTGCGCATCGCGCTGCAGCACAAGCTCGGCATGTCGTATCACTTCTGGCGCTCCGAGCGCGTGCTCGACACGCTGAACGAGCAGGCGCTCGCGCTGCTCGAGACGGTGGGCCTGCGCGATCTGGCCGACGTGGTGACGGTCGAGCTGCCCTACGGCCGCAAGCGCGCGCTCGAAATCGCCACCACGCTGGCGATGGAGCCGAAGATGATGCTGCTCGACGAGCCGACGCAGGGCATGGGCCACGAGGACGTGGCGCTGGTCACGCAGCTGATCAAGAAGGTCGCGGCCAACCGCACGGTGCTGATGGTCGAGCACAACATGAACGTGGTCGCGAGCATCGCCGATGTCATCACCGTGCTGGCGCGCGGCGCCGTCATCGCCGAGGGCCCGTACGAGCAGGTGTCGAAGAACCCGCAGGTGCTCGAGGCCTACATGGGCAGCGATGCCGCCGAGCTGCAGGGCGCTGCCGGATGAGCACCGAGCTGCTGCGCCTGAACGCCGTGCACGCGTGGTACGGCGAGTCGCACATCCTGCACGGTGTCGACCTGACGGTGAACCAGGGCGAGGTGGTCACGCTGCTCGGGCGCAACGGCGCCGGCCGCACCACCACGCTGAAGGCGATCATGGGCCTGGTCGGGCGGCGCAGCGGCTCGATCATGATCAACGGCACCGAGGCGGTGGCGCTGTCGCCGCACCGCATCGCCCATCTGGGGCTGGGCTACTGCCCCGAGGAGCGCGGCATCTTCGCCAGCCTGAGCTGCGAAGAGAACCTGCTGCTGCCGCCGCCGGTGGCCTCGGGCGGCATGGGCCTGGACGAGATCTACGCGATGTTTCCGAACCTGAAGGAGCGGCGTGCCAGCCCCGGCGGGCGGCTGTCGGGCGGCGAGCAGCAGATGCTGGCGGTGGCGCGCATCCTGCGCACCGGCGCGAGGCTGCTGCTGCTCGACGAGATCAGCGAAGGGCTGGCGCCGGTGATCGTGCAGGCGCTGGGGCGCGCGATCCGCACGCTGCGCGGCAAGGGGCTGACGATCGTCATGGTCGAGCAGAATTTCCGCTTCGCTGCGCCGCTGGCCGACCGCTTCTACGTGATCGAGCACGGACAGGTGATCGAGACCTTCGGCGCCGGCGAGCTGGAGGCCAAGCAGAGCATGCTGCACGAGGTGCTGGGTGTTTGAGTTCGGATGCGATCGGGTTCGAGAGCAGGGCCGGCCAGCGGGCCGGAAGATCTGGGGTTCAACTGAAAGGGATGAAATGAAGCTGAAGCGCAGTCTCTTGTCGACTCTGGTGGCCGCGGCCTGCGGCCTGGGCGCCACCGCGGCACAGGCGCAGATTTCCGATGGCGTCGTCAAGATCGGCGTGATGAACGACATGTCGGGCCTCTACGCCGACGTCTCAGGCCCCGGCGCGGTGGTGGCGGCGAAGATGGCGATCGAGGATTTCGGCGCCGCGAAGAAGGGCCTGAAGGTCGAGGTGGTCTCGGCCGATCACCAGAACAAGCCCGACGTCGGCTCGACGATCGCACGCACCTGGTACGACGCCGACAAGGTCGACGCGATCTTCGACGTGCCCACCTCCTCGGTGGCGCTGGCGATCAACCAGCTGACGCGCGAGAAGGGCAAGGCTTTCATCAACTCCGGTGCCGCGAGCTCCGACCTGACCGGCAAGGCCTGCAGCCCGAACACGGTGCACTGGACCTACGACACCTGGATGCTGGCCAACGGCACCGGCAGTGCGATCGTCAAGACCGGCGGCGACACCTGGTTCTTCCTGACCGCCGACTACGCCTTCGGCCACGCGCTCGAGCGCGACACCGCCGCCGCAGTGACCAAGGGCGGCGGCAAGGTGCTCGGCGCCGTGCGCACCCCGTTCCCGGGCACCGATTTCTCGTCTTTCCTGCTGCAGGCGCAGGCGTCCAAGGCCAAGGTCATCGGCCTGGCCAACGCCGGCGGCGACACGATCAACTCGATCAAGCAGGCGGCCGAGTTCGGCATCGTCAAGGGCGGCCAGAACCTGGCCGGCATGCTCATGTTCATCACCGACGTCAACAGCCTCGGCCTGAACATCGCACAGGGGCTGATCTTCACGACCACCTTCTATTGGGACTTGAACGACCAGACCCGCGCTTGGACCAAGCGCTTCGCCGCGGGCAGCGGCGGCAAGTACCCGACGATGGTGCAGGCCGGCGTCTACGCCTCGGTGTTGCACTACCTGAAGGCGGTCGAGGCGATCAAGAGCGACGACGGCACCAAGGTGGTGGCCGAGATGAAGAAGCTGCCGACCGACGACCCGCTGTTCGGCAAGGGCATGATCCGCGCCGACGGCCGCAAGATCCACCCGGCCTACCTGGTCGAGGTGAAGAAGCCGTCGGAATCGAAGGGGCCGTGGGACTACCTGAAGGTGCGCACCACGATCCCGGCCGACCAGGCCTTCCGCCCGATCGACCAGGGCGACTGCCCGCTGGTGGCGAAGAAGTAGCCCACACGCCGTGGCGCATGCAGTGCGGAGGGCCGCGCAGCGGCCCCGGCGACGGTCCGACCGGAACCCCCGCCCGGCGGGGGCCGGCTGCCGCGGCTCCAGTCCCGCCTGCGCGGGATTGGACGGGACGAGCGGGCGAACCATCTCGGCCCGTCGCGGCCTGCAAGGCAGGGGGTGCGCGATGAACGACGAGGCCACGCCGTGACCGAGATCTTCGGCGTCCCCACGCAGGCGCTGTTCGGCCAGCTGCTGATCGGGCTGATCAACGGCTCGTTCTATGCGCTGCTGTCGCTGGGGCTGGCGGTGATCTTCGGTCTGCTCAACATCATCAACTTCGCGCATGGCGCGCAGTACATGCTGGGCGCATTCACCGCCTACCTGCTGCTGAACAAGCTCGGCATCGGCTACTGGTGGTCGCTGCTGATCGCGCCGATCGTCGTCGGCGCCAGCGGCGTCGTGATCGAGCGGCTGATGCTGTCGAAGCTGTACCAGCTCGACCACCTGTACGGCCTGCTGCTGACCTTCGGCCTGGCGCTGGTGATCCAGGGGCTGTTCCGCAACGAGTTCGGCTCCTCGGGGCAACCCTATGCGATCCCCGGCCAGCTCGCGGGCGGTCAGAACCTGGGTTTCATGTTCCTGCCCAACTACCGCGCCTGGATCATCGTCGCGTCGCTGGTGGTGTGCCTGGGTACCTGGTACCTGATCGAGCGCACCCAGCTCGGCTCGTACCTGCGCGCGGCCACCGAGAACCCGCAGCTGGTGCAGGCCTTCGGCATCAACGTGCCGCGCATGATCACGCTCACCTACGGCTTCGGCGTCGGCCTGGCGGCACTGGCCGGCGTGATGGCCGCGCCGGTCTACCAGGTCAGCCCGCAGATGGGCGGCGACCTGATCATCGTCGTCTTCGCCGTCGTCGTGATCGGCGGCATGGGGTCGATCATGGGCGCGATCGTCACCGGCTTCGGCCTCGGGTTGATCGAAGGCCTGACGAAGGTCTTCTACCCCGAGGCGTCGAGCACGGTGATCTTCGTCATCATGGCCATCGTGCTGCTGGTGCGGCCGGCGGGCCTGTTCGGGGCGCAGAAATGAGCGGGCGCGAACGACCGCACGGAGCGCAGCGAGCGTGGGGGTCGACATGAGCGCCGCGCTGCAGGGCCCCAGCGCGGCGCAACGTCACGCCGAGGTGCGCGGCGCGCATCGCATCGCCTTCGTCGTGATGCTCGCCGTCCTGGTGCTGGCGCCGGCCGTCGTCTACCCGGTGTTCATGATGAAGGTGATGTGCTTCGCGCTCTTCGCCTGCGCCTTCAACCTGCTGATCGGCTTCGGCGGCCTCTTGTCGTTCGGCCACGCGATGTTTCTCGGCTCGGCCGGCTATGCGTCGGCACACGCCGCCAAGGTGTGGGGGCTGACGCCGGAGCTGGCGATCGCGTTCGGCACCGGCTGCGCCGCGCTGCTGAGCTGGGGCGCCGGGCTGCTGGCGATCCGCCGCCAGGGCATCTACTTCGCGATGATCACGCTGGCGCTGGCGCAGATGGTGTTCTTCTTCAGCCTGCAGGCCAAGTTCACCGGCGGCGAGGACGGCATCCAGGCCGTCCCGCGCGGCAAGCTCTTCGGTCTGATCGCGATGGACAGCCCGCTGGTGATGTACATCGTGGTGCTGGTCGTGTTCCTGTTCGGCTTCGCCGTGATCTACCGCGCCGTGCATTCGCCGTTCGGCCAGGTGCTCAAGGCGATTCGCGAGAACGAGAGCCGCGCGATCTCGCTCGGCTACGACACCGACCGCTACAAGCTGCTGGCCTTCGTGCTGTCGGGCACGCTGGCCGGGCTGGCCGGCGCGACCAAGGCGCTGGTGTTCCAGCTCGCGTCGCTGACCGACGTGTACTGGACGATGTCGGGCGAGGTGGTGCTGATGACGCTGCTCGGCGGCATGGGCACGATCTTCGGCCCGGTGGTCGGCGCCGCGGTGATCATCACGATGCAGAACTACCTGGCGCAGCTCGGCGCCTGGGTCACCGTGGTGCAGGGCGTGATCTTCGTCGTCTGCGTGCTGGCCTTCCGACGCGGCATCGTCGGCGAGTTGGGGCACTGGCTGAAGAAGCCGCTGTAGCCGCTGCGCCGATGCAGGTCCCCGGCATCGAACTGCGCGGTGTCACCAAGCGCTACGGCCGCGCCGGCGCGCCGCTGGTGATCCACGGCATCGATTTCACCGTCCCCGGCGGCAGCCTGACGACGATCCTCGGGCCCTCGGGCTGCGGCAAGACGACGGTGCTGCGCATGATCGCCGGCCTCGAATCGCCGAGCGCGGGCCAGGTGTTGATCGACGGCCTCGATGTGACGCTGCTGCCGCCGGCGCAGCGCGGCGTCAGCATGGTGTTCCAGAGCTATGCGCTGTTCCCGCACATGAGCGTGCTCGACAACGTGCGCTACGGGCTCGACGTGAGCGGCGTCGCCGCTGCCGACGCGAGGCGGCGTGCGCAGGCGGCGATGGCCGGCGTCGGGCTGGAGGGCTTCGACGCGCGGCTGCCGAGCGAGCTCTCGGGCGGCCAGCAGCAGCGCGTGGCACTGGCGCGTGCGCTGGTGCTCGAGCCGCGCGTGCTGCTGTTCGACGAGCCGCTATCGAACCTCGACGCGCGGCTGCGCCGCAGCATGCGCGAGGAGATCCGCGCGCTGCAGCAGCGGCTGAACCTGACGGTGGCCTACGTCACGCACGACCAGAGCGAGGCGCTGGCGGTGAGCGACGAGATCATCGTGATGGACGCCGGCCGCATCGCGCAGCGCGGCACGCCGCAGCAGCTGTACGAGCGGCCGGCCAGCGAGTTCGTGGCTGGCTTCATGGGCGAGGCGATGCTGTTCGATGCGCAGGCGCTAGGCAACGGCAGTGCCCGGCTTGGGCCGCTGCAACTGGCGCTGCCGCCGCACGTGCCGGCCGGCCCGCTGCGGCTGGCGGTGCGGCCCGAAGCGTGGCGCCTGTCGCGCGACGCGAAGGCCGGCGCGCTCGAGGCGGTGGTGGGCAAGAGCGCCTACCTCGGTAGCACGCAGGAGCTGACGGTGGAGACTGCGCTCGGGCCGATCTTCGTCGTCTGGCCCGAGCCCGAGCCGCTGCTGAGCGCCGGCGAGCGCGTCTGGCTCGAGCTCGGTACGCACGGCGTTTCGCTGGTGCCGCGCTGAAGAGCGCACCGCCGTATCGGCGGACCGGCGGGATCGATAATGGGCTCGCTGTCATGCGCGCGGCATGACACGTTCGCAGCATCCAGTGACCTCGCCATGAACCAGCTCGACCAGCTCAAGCAGTACACCACGGTGGTGGCCGACACCGGCAACTTCCGGCAGATGGCGCAGTACGCGCCGCGCGACGCCACCACCAACCCGTCGCTGATCCTCAAGGCCGTGCAGCACGCCGATTACGCGCCGCTGCTGGCCGAGACGGTCCAGGCGCACCGCGCGGAGCCGCTCGCGGCCATCGTCGACGAGGTGCTGGTGCGCTTCGGCCTGCGCATCCTGCAGGTGGTGCCTGGCCGTGTGTCGACCGAGGTCGATGCGCGGGTGTCGTTCGACAGCGCCGCCAGCATCGCGCGCGCGCGCCGGCTGGTCGCGCTGTACGAGCGCGCCGGCATCGGCCGCGAGCGCGTGCTGATCAAGCTGGCGTCGACCTGGGAGGGTATACGCGCCGCCGAGCAACTCGAGCGCGAAGGCATCCACTGCAATCTGACGTTGTTGTTCTCATTCGTGCAGGCGGTGGCCTGCGGCGACGCCAAGGTCACGCTGATCTCGCCGTTCGTCGGTCGCATCTACGACTGGCACAAGAAGCAGGCGGGTGCGGCCTGGAACGAAGTCGCCAACGCCGGCGCCAACGACCCCGGCGTGCAATCGGTCGCGCGCATCTACCGCTACTACAAGCACTTCGGCATCGCCACCGAGGTGATGGGCGCGAGCTTCCGCAATGTCGAACAGATCCTGGCGCTGGCTGGCTGCGACCTGCTGACGATCAGCCCCGAGCTGATGGCGCAGTTGCAGGCCGCCGATGCGCCGGTGGCGCGTGCGCTCGACCCGGCGCAGGCGAAGGCGCTGGTCCTGCAGCCGGCGCACTTCGACGAACCCGCGTTTCGCTACGGGTTGAACGACGATGCAATGGCCAGCGACAAACTGTCCGAAGGCATCCGGGTCTTCGCTGCCGACGTGCTGAAGCTAGAGAAGCTGATCGAGGAGCTGCGCCGGTGATCCGCGCCGACCAGGCGCTGGCCTGGCGCGCGCTGCAGGGTCACTACGAAGCGCACGGTCGCGAGCTCGACCTGCGCGAGGCGTTCGCGCGCGATCCGGCGCGCTTCGAAGCCTTCGCGCTGCAGGCGCCCGAGGTGTTCGCCGATCTGTCGAAGAACCGCTGGGACCTGATGACGCGCAAGCTGCTGCTGGAGCTGGCGCACGAATGCGGCGTGCCGGCGCGGCGCGACGCGATGTTCGCCGGCGAGCCGATCAACACCACCGAAGGTCGCGCGGTGCTGCACACCGCGTTGCGTGCGCCGCGCGGTGCCGGCCCGCACAGTGACGAGGTGCACGCGGTACTCGACGCGATGCTCGCGTTCGCCGAGCGCGTGCGCGACGCGCCCGCCAGCGGTATCCGCGACGTGGTCAACATCGGCATCGGCGGCTCCGACCTCGGGCCGCAGATGGGCGTGCTCGCGCTCGATGCGGTCGCGAGCCCGGCGATCACGGTTCACTTCGTATCCAACGTCGATGGCCACGACATCACGCCGGTGTTGGCGCGCTGCAAACCCGAGAGCACGCTGTTCATCGTGGCGTCGAAAACCTTCACCACGCAAGAGACGATGGCCAACGCCGAGGTCGCGCGCGCGTGGTTCGTGGCCGGCGGCGGGCGCAACATCGCACGCCACTTCGTCGGCACCACCACCAATCTGGAAGCGGCGGCGCGCTTCGGCATCACCACCACGTTCGGTTTCTGGGACTGGGTCGGTGGCCGCTACTCGATGTGGAGCGCGATCGGGCTGCCGATCGCGATCGCGATCGGCGCGGAGGGCTTCCGCGCGCTGCTGGCCGGCGCGCACGCGATGGACCGCCACTTCGTCGAGGCACCTCCCGAGCGCAACCTGCCGCTACAGCTCGGCCTGCTCGACGTCTGGAACCGCGACTTCCACCGCTATGGCAGCCGTGCGGTCGTGCCGTACCACCACGGCTTGCGGCGCCTGCCGGCATACCTGCAGCAACTGGAGATGGAATCCAACGGCAAGGGCGTCGACCTCGAAGGCTGTGCGCTGCCGTACGGCAGCGCACCGGTGGTGTGGGGCGAGCCCGGCACCAGCGGCCAGCACGCGTTCTTCCAGCTGCTGCACCAGGGGATCGACGTGGTGCCGGTGGAGTTCATCGCCGTGCGCACGCCGTCACACCCGCACACCGCGCTGCACCGCATGACGCTGGCCAATTGCCTGGCGCAATCGCAGGCCTTGATGTCGGGCAAGAGCGCGCAGCAGGCCCTTGCCGAGCGTGCACCCACGGCGTCGTCGACAATCGATGCCGACGTGCTGGCGCGGCACCGCAGCTTCCCCGGCAACCGGCCCAGCACCACGCTGCTGGTCGATGCGTTGACGCCGCGCAGCCTGGGCGCGCTGGTGGCGCTGTACGAGCACCGGGTGTTCACCAGTGGCGCGGTGTGGGGCGTGAACAGCTTCGACCAGTGGGGCGTGGAGCTCGGCAAGGCGCTGTGCAGCGAGCTGCTGCCGCGCTTGGACACTGGGGATACCACGGGGTTGGACGCCTCCACCGGCGGCCTGCTGCGGCGCCTGCGCGGCTGAACGGGCCTGGCCCTGCAGCCAGCGAGGGCCCCGGGGCATCGGTGTTTGCTCGGTTGCCCGGGTGTGTCGACTCGGGACAATGCGGACATCTGCAACCTGCCTGGAGAACGATCCATGCTCAAACACGCCGTTGCCGCCGCGCTCGCCCTTGCCTGTGTCAGCGTGGCCCATGCCGGCAAGACGCTCGACACCATCAAACAGCGCGGTCAACTGGTCTGCGGGGTCAACCCCAGCCTGCCGGGCTTCGCCGCGGCCGACAGCCAGGGCAATTGGAGCGGCCTCGACGTCGACGTCTGCAAGGCGATCGCCGCCACGATTCTCAGTGACCCCAACAAGGTGAAGTGGGTGCCGCTGAACGCGTCGCAGCGCTTCGCGGCGCTGCAATCCGGTGAGGTGGACATCCTGTCGCGCAACACCACCTGGACGCTGACGCGCGATGCGTCGCTCGGGCTGATGTTTACCGGCACCACCTACTACGACGGCCAGGGCTTCATGGTGCCGAAGAAGAGCAAGATCACCTCGGCCAAGCAGTTGAAGGGCGCCACGGTGTGTGTGCAATCGGGTACCACCACCGAGAAAAACCTGAACGACTACTCCAAGGCGATGAACCTGGCGATGAAGCCGGTGGTGTTCGAGACGCAGGAGGCCACCAACAAGGCCTACTTCGCCGGCCGCTGCCAAGCCTATACCACCGATGCGTCGGGCCTGGCGGCGATCCGCAACAAGGAGGCCGGCAACCCCGAGGATCACGTGATCCTGCCCGAGCTGATCTCCAAGGAGCCGCTGGGCCCGAGCGTGCGCCGCGGCGACGACGAGTTCTTCACCATCGCCAAGTGGGTGGTGTTCGCGCTGATCGAGGCCGAGGAGTACGGCATCACGCAGGCCAATGTCGACAAGATGAAGGCCGAAAGCAAGGATCCGGTGGTGCAGCGCATCCTCGGCACCAGCGAAGACACCGGCAAGCTGCTGGGTCTCGATAAAGACTGGGCCTATCGCGCGCTGAAGGCGGTGGGCAACTACGGCGAGATCTTCGAGCGCAACGTCGGCCCGAAGTCGGCGCTGAAGCTGCCGCGCGGCGCCAACAATCTGTGGAGCCACGGCGGCTTCATGTACGCGCCGCCGGTGCGATGAGATAGCAGGAATGCCGGACAGGGTTCGCTTCGGGCGAACCCGCCTTCCCCCTATGTCTAGCGCCCCGCCCAAGACCCGTTCGTGGTCGCTGCGCAGCAAGGCCGTTCGCGGCGTGCTGTACCAGGTGCTCGTGCTCGCCGTGATCTTCGCCGTCGGTGCGTACCTGTTCTCCAACACGCTGCAGAACATGCGCGTGCGCGGCATCAAGAGCGGCTTCGACTTCATCACGCAGCCGGCGGGCTTCGGCATCGGCGAGAGCGTGCTGCCGTTCGATTCGTCCGAGAGCTACGGCAAGGCGTTCCTGGTCGGCATGACGAACACGCTGCGCGTGTCGATCCTCGGCATCGTGTTCGCCACCGTGCTCGGCACGCTGCTGGGCATCGGCCGGCTGTCGCGCAACGTTCTGGTGCGCACGCTGAGCGGCGCCTACGTCGACTTCTTCCGCAACGTGCCGCTGCTGCTGCAGCTGTTCATCTGGTACTTCGTGCTCACCGAGATGCTGCCGCCGATCGAGGAGGCGCTGCGTCCGCTGCCCGGCGTGTTCTTCAGCAAGAACGGGCTGCAGTTCCCGCATCCGGTGTGGGCGCCCGGGCACTGGGCCACGCTGGCCGGCTTCGTGGCCGGTGTGGCGGGCATCTGGGGCTGGTCGCGCTGGGTCGCCGCTCGACGTGACGCCACCGGTCAGGCGCCGCTGGTCTGGTTGCCGGCGCTGGTGATCCTGGTCGGCGCCACGGCGGCGGGCTGGTGGGCCGGCGGCGCGCCGTCGGGGCTCGACGTGCCCGAGAAGACCGAGATCAACGTCATCGGCGGCGGTGCGGTGACGCCGGAGTTCCTCACCGTGCTGCTCGGCCTGACGATCTACACCGCGGCCTACATCGCCGAGGTGGTGCGCGCGGGCATCCAGTCGGTGCCGTACGGCCAGCACGAGGCCAGCGTGGCGCTCGGCCTCACGCGCGCGAAGGAGCTGCGGCTGGTGCAGTTGCCGCAGGCGCTGCGCGTGATCATCCCGCCGATGACCAACCAGTACTTGAACCTGACGAAGAACTCGTCGCTCGCGGTGGCGGTGGGCTACCCCGATCTGGTGTCGATCTCCAACACCTCGCTCAACCAGACCGGCCGCGCGATCGAATGCATCGCGATCGTGATGGCGTGCTACCTGACGCTGTCGCTGCTGACCTCGGCGCTGATGAACTGGTACAACCGCCGCGCGGCGATCAAGGAACGATGAACGCCGCACGGCCGCTCCGAAGGCGTTCGCTCCCCGGGAGCCACGAAGGGGCTTCTTCGGAGCCTTGGGGGGCGGCCTGCAAGGCCAAGGGGGCCCCAGTGAGCGCGCCGGGCCGCTCCCAAGCGCTCATCCCGAAGCGCGCAGCGCGAAGGGTAGTCCAGTGAGCGCCGTCGTCTTCCAGCCGATCGAGAGCCGCCCGCCGCCGGTGGCGACGCAAGGCGTCGTGGCCTGGGTGCGGCGCAACCTGTTCGGCGGTTGGCTCAACACGCTGGCCACCGTGGTCACGGTGCTGCTGCTGTTGTGGCTGGTGCCGCCGCTGTTCGGGTGGTCGGTCGTCAACGCGGTGTTCGCGCCCGACAACGCGGCCTGCCGCGCCGCGCACGAGCACGGCGCGTGCTGGGGTGTGGTGGCCGAGAAGGGCCGGCTGATCCTGTTCGGGCGCTACCCGTACGAAGAGCAGTGGCGGCCGCTGCTGGCGTGTGCGGTGCTGATCGCGCTGCTGGTGGCGAGCTGCCTGCGGCCATTCTGGAAGCCGTGGCTGGCACCGTTGTGGGTGCTGGTGCTGGCGCTGTGCTTCGTGCTGATGCGCGGCGGCGTGCTCGGCCTGACGGTGGTCGAAACCGCGCGCTGGGGCGGTTTCCCGTTGACGCTGGCGCTGTCGGTGGTGAGCCTGGTGGTGGCGTTTCCGCTGGCGATCCTGGTGGCGCTCGGCCGTGCGTCGAAGCTGCCGGCGATCCGCGCGGTGTGCGTGGTCTATGTCGAGCTGATCCGCGGCGTGCCGCTGATCACGGTGCTGTTCATGGCGTCGTTCATGTTCCCGCTGCTGATGCCGCAGGGCACGTCGATCGACGTGCTGCTGCGCGTGCTGATCGGCATGACGCTGTTCGCCGCGGCCTACCTGGCCGAGGTGGTGCGCGGCGGCTTGCAGGCGCTGCCCAAGGGCCAGGTCGAGGCGGCGCAGGCGCTCGGCCTGGGCTACTGGCAGATCACGCGCAAGATCGTGCTGCCGCAGGCGCTGCGGCTGGTGGTGCCGGCGATCGTCGGCAGCTTCATCAGCACCTTCAAGGACACTTCGCTGGTCACCATCGTCAGCCTGTACGACCTCACCGGCGCGTTGCAGCTCGCGCTGGGCGATGCCGACTGGCGCAAGTTCTTTCTCGAAGGGCAGTTGTTCGTCGCCGCGGTCTACTTCGTCTGCTGTGTTTCGCTGTCGCGCTACAGCCGCTGGGTCGAGAGCTACCTGAACACCGGCATGCGAAGGCAATGAGGGACAGGGGATGAACCACGACGGCGAGCCGATCATCGTGTTCGACAAGGTCAGCAAGTGGTACGGCCAGTTCCACGTGCTGCGCGACATCCAGCTGAACGTTGCCCGCGGCGAGCGCATCGTCATCTGCGGCCCGTCGGGCTCGGGCAAGTCCACGCTGATCCGCTGCATCAACCGGCTCGAGGAGCATCAGCAGGGCCGGCTGGTGGTCGACGGCATCGAGCTCACCGACGACGTGAAGGCGGTCGACGCCGTGCGGCGCAATGTCGGCATGGTGTTCCAGCAGTTCAATCTGTTTCCGCACCTGACGGTGCTCGAGAACCTGACGCTGGCGCCGATGTGGGTCGGCAAGATGCCGAAGCAGGAGGCCGAGGCCAAGGCGATGCAGCAGCTCACGCGCGTGCGCATCGCCGAGCAGGCGGCCAAGTACCCGCTGCAGCTCTCCGGCGGCCAGCAGCAGCGGGTGGCGATCGCGCGCGCGCTGTGCCTCACGCCCAAGATCATGCTGTTCGACGAGCCGACCTCGGCGCTCGACCCCGAGATGATCAACGAGGTGCTCGAGGTGATGATCGATCTCGCCCGGCAGGGCATCACGATGCTGTGCGTCACCCACGAAATGGGCTTCGCGCGCCAGGCCGCCGACCGCGTGATCTTCATGGACCAGGGGCAGATCGTCGAACAGAACACACCGGTGGAGTTTTTCGCCCACCCGAAGACCGACCGCGCGAAGGACTTCCTGTCGAAGATCCTGTCGCATTGACGACGACCGCAGCGGCCGCTCGCCTCGGCCACCAAGGCCTTGCACGCACCGCCATCGCATCGCCCGCCGATCATGTCCGCCCCCCGCTGGCAGCAGGCGCTGCACGAGACCGCCGACGCGCCGCCGCCGCATGGCGATTGCTACTGGGTGCTGCCCGGGCGCTTTCTCGCCGGTGCCTACCCGCTCACGCACCTCGACGCGCTGCTCGACGCCGGCGTCGATTGCTTCGTCGACCTCACCCGCCCGCCGTTGCCGCCGGCGCCGTATGCGCTGGCGGCGCAAGGGCGCGCGCGCTGGCATGCGTTCGCGATCACCGACTTCTCCACGCCCGGCCGCGCGCTGATGCGCCAGATCGTCGACACCCTCGATGCCGAGCTCACAGCCGGCGCTCGTGTGTATCTGCACTGCCATGCCGGCGTCGGCCGCACCGGCACCGCGCTCGGCTGCTGGCTGGTCGAGCAGGGGCTGTCGGGCGAGCAGGCGCTGGCGCTGATCGCTGGCAAGCGGCGGGGCCTGGCGCGTCTGGCGCTGTCGCCGCGCTCGCCCGAAACCGACGCCCAGCGCGAGTTCGTGCTGCACTGGGCCCCGCGCACCGCAGCGTCGGCATGAGCGGCTTGCACCGAACTGCACCGCGCTTCGTGTTCGATTTCGCCGGCGTGCTGTTCGGCTGGCAACCGCTCGAGCTGATCCGGCGCTGTCTGCCGCATCGGGCCCCTGACGATGCCGCGGCGCGAACGCTGCAGACCGCCATCTTCGAAGGCTACGGCGGCGACTGGGCCACGTTCGATCGCGGCCGCATCCGGGCCGACGAGCTCGTGCAGCGCATCGCGCAGCGCACCGCGTTGCCAGCGGCCGACGTGCGCACAGTGGTCGACGCCGTGCCGCACGCGCTGAGCCCGCGCGCCGACACCGTGGCGCTGCTGGCGCGGCTGAAGGCGGCCGGCGCGGCACTGCACTTCCTGTCGAACATGCCGCTGCCCTATGCCGAGCATCTCGATCGTCGGTACCCGGATCTGATGGCGCAGTTCGGCGGTGGCGTGTACTCGTGCCGCGTGCAGCTGATCAAGCCGGAGCCGGCGATTTTCGCGGCGGCGGCGGCGGCCTTCGACGCGGCCGGTCACCGGCTGGTACTGCTCGACGACATCCTGGCCAACGTGGAGGCGGCGCGCGCCAGCGGTTGGCACGCGCTGCATTTCACCGATGCGGCGAGCGCCGAAGCGGCGCTGCGTGAGCAGGGTTGGTGGCCCGCCGGGCAATGAGGCCGTGTGCCGCGCACCGGCGGCGTTCGTGCCGGCCGCGCGCGGCAATGCCGCTTGATTGTCAGCCGGTGCGCGCGAGACCTTCGATGGCCTGCAGCGCGGCCTCGCGCCCCTGCGCGACGATGGCTTGCTTCCACGCGTCGGTGTCGGTGTAGAACGCGTCGCGAATCTGGCGCTTGATGGCCCGGCGCTGCTCGGCACTGGCCTGCGGATGGTTCTCGAGCCACTGGTCGGCGCGCAGCGCGTCGGTGACCTCGAGCAGCGGCAGCGTGCCGTACTCCAACGCGATGCCGGTGTACTCGGCCTGCGCGCACTCCTGGTAGGCCGCCAGCCACATCAGGCCGGTGAGCAGCGCCGAGCTCGAGCTGCCGTCGTAGATCGAGGTGACATCGCGGCCCCACCAAGAGCGCGCGCGTGCCAACGCCGCGGCGTCGTTGCGGCAGGCGAAGATGCGCTCGCCGTGGCCGCTGGGCCCGAGGCCGGTGTGGAAATCGATCCACGCCAGCCGTCGGCACCGTGCGCCGTGCTCGCGCAGCACCTGGCGCAACGTGAGGTTGCTCCAGGTCGGTTCGCGGCCGCCGAAGAACAGGCCGTCGGGGTGGGTGTACTGGCCGGCCGTCACCGCGTTCTGGTACGCGCGCTCGCCGTGGGCTGCGATGTAGCGCGCGATCGCCGCCTTCACCTCGGCCGAAGGCGGCCACGTGAGCGGTACCAGCAGGTGCGCGATCTCGTCGTACGCGGCGTTGCTCGGCAGCGGGCGGCCGAAGTCGTGGAAGTTGCGGTTGATGTCGACGTTCTCGTGCGTCGTGCGGCGCCACCACGAGAAGCCATACGGGTTGAGCGCGTGGATGAACAGCAGCGCCACGCCGGCGCGCCCCGCCGCGTCGACGAAGGCGCGGTCACCGAGCAGCGCCACCTGGGCACCGGAACCGCAGAAGCCCTCCACACCGTGGCAGGCGCTGCTGAGCACCAGCACATGGGCGGCATTGGCGGCGCCGATGCGCGTCACGTCCATCGCCAGCGCCTCGCCGTCGCGGCCGCGCCGCGGGTGCGCATGGCTGGTCGGCGCGGCGCCGGCCGCTGCCGTGGCGTCGAGGAACTTCCGCCGCGCCTCGACATAGCTCTGCGCGAAGCAGGCCGCAACGCTCATCGTGTGCCCCCGTTGCGGGCCCGCCGGCTGCGGTGGCGCGCCGTCATTTCGCCGCCAGCCACGCTTCGGCCAGACGCACCCACACGGTCGCACCGAGCGGGATCAGGTCGTCGTTGAAATCGTAGCTGGGGTTGTGCAGCATGCACGGGCCCATGCCGTGGCCGCCTTCGCGGTGCGTGCCGTCGCCGTTGCCGATCAGGAAGTAGCAGCCGGGTTTGCCTTGCAGGAAGTAGCTGAAGTCCTCGGCGCCCATCGTCGGCTCGAACTCGAATACGTTGTCGGCGCCGACCACGTCACCGAGCAGCGTGCGCGCGAACGCGGTCTCGGCCTCGTGGTTCACCGTGGGCGGGTAGTTGCGCACGAACTCGAACTCGCAGCGGCACTCGAACGCCGCCGCGGTGGCCTCGGCGATCGCCTTCATGCGGCGCTCGATCAGGTCGAGCACTTCGGTGGTGAAGGTGCGCACCGTGCCTTCGAGCACGCAGGCCTCGGGGATCACGTTGGTCGCCTCGCCCGTGTGCATCATCGTCACCGAGATCACGCCGGTGTCGAGCGGCCGCTTGTTGCGGCTGATGATGGTCTGGAACGCCTGCACCATCTGGCACGCGGCGGGCACCGGATCGATGCCGTTGTGCGGCATCGCGCCGTGCGCGCCCTTGCCGTGCAGCGTGATCTTGAACTCGTTGCTCGATGCGAACACCGGCCCGCTGCGCAGCGCGAACTGGCCGACGCCGAGGCCGGGCCAGTTGTGCGCGCCGAAGATCGCCTCCATCGGGAACTGCTCGAACAGCCCGTCCTTCATCATCTCGCGCGCGCCGCCGCCGCCTTCCTCGGCGGGCTGGAACACGAGGTAGACCGTGCCGTCGAAGTTGCGCTGCCGGCTCAGGTGCTTGGCGGCCGCCAGCAGCATCGCGGTGTGGCCATCGTGGCCGCAGGCGTGCATCTTGCCGGCGTGCCGGCTGGCGTGCGCGAAGCGGTTCAGCTCGGTCATCGGCAGCGCGTCGATGTCGGCGCGCAGGCCCACCGCGCGCGGCGAGCTGCCGTTCTTGACGATGCCGACCACGCCGGTCTTGCCGAGCCCGCGGTGCACCGGGATGCCCCATTCGGTGAGCGCGCCGGCGATCACATCGGAGGTGCGCTGCTCCTGGAAGCACAGCTCCGGGTGGGCATGGATGTCGCGGCGCATCCGGGCGATGCTGGCCGCGTCGGCCAGGATGGATTCGATCAGGCGCATGGCGGACTCCGCAGTCGGGCAGGCAGTTTATGCCGGCCGCCCGCACCGCGTGGCGCAGTCGGGCACTGCGGTCGCGGCCGGACGGCCGCTGTGCAGCGCAGCAGCGCGGCGGTTCGCGCGAGCCGTCAGACCCGCACGCGGCCGAAGCCGGTGAGCATCGTCAGGTCGACGAAGGTCGATGCGATGTGGTCGCGTGCGCCGTAGTTGACGAGGAAGCCGCCGAGGTCGAGGCCCTGGATCGACTCCAGCGCCGCGATCACCCCTTCGCGGCCTGCACCCTTGCCGGTGCGCCTCAGGCCTTCGGTGAAAACCCGGGCGGCGATGTAGCCCTCGATGCTCGAGTAGTTGGGCTTGCTGTCGCCACCGGCCTTCTGCATCGCTGCCAAGTACTCGCGCGCGATCGGCGACTGCGGCTGGTAAGGAAACGGCATCACCTGGCTCACGGCGACGCCGCGGGCATCGGAGCCCAGTTCGTTGGCCAGCGCCTGCGTGCCGACGAACGACACGTTGTAGAACGTGCCGCCGAAGCCGGCCTTGCGCGCTTCGCGGATGAACGCCGCGCAGCCCTTGTAGGCACCGATCTGGATCACCGCATCGGGCTGCTGCGGCACGATGGCTCTCACCGCGGCGGCCACGTCGACCGAGTTGCGATCGACCAGGCCGATCGCCACCGGCTGGAGCTGGTGCGGTTTCAGTGCCCGCAGCACACCGTCGAGCCCGGCCTGGCCGTAGCTGTCATTCTGGCGGAACACCGCGATCTTCTTCAGGCTCAGCGTCGTCAGTTGCCGCACGATCGCCGCGGTCTCGTCGAAGTAGCTGGCACGCACGTGGAACACATAGCGGCTGAACGGGTCGCGCAGCCCTTCGGCGCCGGTGAACGGCCCGAAGAACGGGATCCTGTGCTGGTTGACCAGCGGCAGCGCGGCCAGCGAGGTTGGCGTGCCGACGTAGCCGAACAGCGCGAACACGTCGTCGCGGATCAGCGCCTCGGTGTTGGCCTTGCAGCGCGCCGGCTCGTAGCCGTCGTCCATCGTGCGCAGCTCGATCTGTGCGCCGTTGATGCCGCCGGCGGCGTTGACGGCGTCGAAGTGCAGCCTCGCGCCGCGGTTCATCTGGATGCCGAGCTCGGCGGCGGCGCCGCTGAATGCAGCCGACTGGCCGAGCACGATGCGGCGCTCGAACTGCGCGAGCGCCGGCAGGGCAAGCGCCGCCGGCGCGACGGCGAGATGAGCGAGGACGGTGCGGCGCTTCATGGGGACACCTATGCAGTCCGGGTCATATGCCCGTGTGCCGCGAGGTTAGTCCGCCGGCACCCCGCTTGAGCGCCGGCGGGCGAGATCCACGGCTGCGGTGCGCACTACTTAATGGCGTGCGGTGTGAACTGCGTCGCGGTCGCGCCCTGCTGCTGCAAGATCCTTGCGCGCCATCAACTGTGGCGATGCCGGTGCACGTCGAGCGCATGGGGGCCGCGCGCACCGACAGCGCCGGTGCGGTCGCGCCTCAAGCGCAGGGTGGTAAACGCCCGGTCTGCGAGTCCGGTGTGCGATAGTGCCGCCATGCCTGTGCCCTCCGATGCTGGCGTGCGCGTGGTGCGCGGCGCGTGCCCGCACGACTGCCCGGACACCTGCGCGCTGCGCGTGACGGTGCAAGACGGCCGCGTGATCCGCGTGCAGGGCGACCCCGATCACCCGCCGACCCACGGCGCGCTGTGCACCAAGGTGTCGCGCTACCACGAGCGCACGCACCACCCCGAGCGCGTGCTGCATCCGCTGAAGCGCAGCGGCCCCAAGGGCAGCGGGCGCTTCGAGCGCATCGGCTGGGACGAGGCGCTCGACACCGTGGCGTCGCGGCTGCGCGCGATCGCCGCGCGCGCGCCCGAGGCCGTGCTGCCGTACAGCTATGCCGGCACGATGGGTCTGGTGCAGGGCGAGGCGATGGCGCTGCGCGTGTTCCACAAGCTCGGCGCCAGCCTGCTCGACCGCACGATCTGCTCCAGCGCCGGCAGCGAGGCGCTGGTGGCCACCTACGGCGGCAAGGTCGGCATGCACCTCGAGCACTTCGCCGAGAGCCGGCTGATCGTGATCTGGGGTAGCAACTCGATCACCTCGAACCTGCACTTCTGGACGTTCGCCCAGCAGGCCAAGCGCCAGGGCGCCAAGCTGTGGTGCATCGACCCGCGGCGCACCGAAACCGCCGAGAAGTGCCACCGCCACCTGGCACTGCTGCCCGGCACCGACGGCGCGCTCGCGCTGGCGCTGATGCACGAGCTGATCACGCGCGGCTGGCTCGATGAGGACTACATCGAGCGCCACGTCGAGGGCTTCGACGCGCTGCGCGAGCGGGCACTGCAGTGGCCGCCCGAGCGTGCGGCCGCCGAGTGCGGCCTGCAGGCCGACGACATCCGCGAACTGGCGCGCGAGTACGGCACCACGCAGCCGGCGGCGATCCGACTCAACTACGGCATGCAGCGCGTGGCCGGCGGCGGCAACGCGGTGCGGCTGGTGGCGCTGCTGCCGTGCCTCACCGGCGCGTGGCGGCATCGCGCCGGCGGCCTGCTGCTGTCGTCGTCGGGCTGGTTCAAGGGCGTGCGCGACGACGCCGCGCTGTACCGGCCCGACCTGCTCGCGGGCCCGCGGCCGCGCACCATCAACATGGTGACGATCGGCGACGACCTGCTGCGCGAAACCTCGGACGCGTTCGGCCCGAAGATCGAGGCGCTGGTGGTCTACGACAGCAACCCGGTCGCGGTGGCGCCCGATTCCGCGCGTGTGGCCCGTGGTTTCGCGCGCGAAGACCTGTTCACCGTGGTGCTCGAGCACTTCATGACCGACACCGCCGACCATGCCGACATCGTGCTGCCGGCGACGACGCAGCTCGAGCACCTGGACGTGCACGTGGCCTACGGCCACACCTACGCGCTGCTCAACGAGCCGGCGATTGCGCCGCTCGGCGAGGCACGGCCGAACGCGCAGATCTTCCGCGACCTCGCGCAGCGACTGGGCTACAGCGAACCGTGCTTCGCCGACAGCGACGAGCAGCTCGCGCGCGCCGCGCTGCCGGGCGTCGACTTCGACGCGCTGCGCCGCAACGGCTGGGTCAAGCTGACGCTGCCCGACGCACCGTTCGCCGCCGGCGGCTTCCAGACGGGAAGCGGCAAGGCACAGGCGGCCACGCCGGCGCTCGGCGTGGCCGACTACGTGCCACCGGCCGAGGGTCGCCACGCGCCGCTGGCGGCGCGCTACCCGCTGGCGATGATCTCGCCGCCGGCGCGCAACTTCCTGAACTCGAGCTTCGTCAATGTGCGCAGCCTGCGCGACAGCGAGCGCGAGCCGCTGCTCGAGATGCACCCCGACGATGCGGCGGCGCGCGGCATTGCCGATGGCGCGCTGGTGGAGGTGTTCAACGACCGCGGCCGCTACCACTGTCGCGCGCGCGTCGGCGAACGCGCGCGGCCCGGCGTGGTCAACGGGCTCGGCGTCTGGTGGCGCAAGTTCGGCGTGCGCGGCACCAACGTCAACCAGCTGACCAGCCAGCGGCTCACCGACTTCGGCCGCGGCCCCACCTTCTACGATTGCCGTGTCGAGGTGCGGCCGGCCTGAGGGCCGCGGCCTGCCGACCGGCTTTCGTTCGCCGCCCACCGATGCCGTGCGTCGCCCGATCCGGCTGCTGCTCGTGAGCCTGGGTGGTGTCGTCGCGGTGGCGCTGGTGGCGCTGGCGCTGGCCTGCGGCACCAGCGGCTGCACGACGCTGGGCTACCTCGGCCAGTCGGTGCGCGGCCACCTCGAGCTCATCGAGCGCGCGCGGCCGGTGAGCGAATGGCTGGCCGACGCGCAGACGCCGCCGGCGCGCAAGCGCGAGCTGGCGGCGGCGCAGCGCATCCGCGCCTTCGCGGTGCGCGAGCTGCACCTGCCGGACAACGCGAGCTACACGCGCTATGCCGACATCGGCCGCCCGGCGGTGGTGTGGAACGTGGTCGCGACGCCGGAGCTGTCGCTGACACTGAAGACCTGGTGCTTTCCGGTGATGGGCTGCGTCGGCTATCGCGGCTACTTCGACAAGGCCGGCGCCGACGCGTTGGCCGCCGAGCTGCGTGCGCAGGGGCTCGAAGTGGATGTCTACGGCGTGCCGGCCTACTCGACGCTCGGCTGGACCAACTGGCTCGGCGGCGATCCGCTGCTGTCGACCTTCATCGCCTGGCCCGAGGCCGAGGTGGCGCGCCTGGTGTTCCACGAGCTGGCGCACCAGGTGGCCTATGCGGCCGACGACACCGCGTTCAACGAGTCGTTCGCGGTGGCGGTCGAGCGCATCGGCGTCAAGCGCTGGCTGCAGGCGCAAGGCGATGCCGCGGCACTGCGCGAGTTCGACGCGGTGCAGCAGCGCCGCGAGGCGTTTCGCGCGCTGATGCTGCGCACGCGCGCCGCGCTGGCCGCGCTTTACGGCTCGCACGAGCCCGACGCCGACAAGCGCCGCGGCAAGGTCGAGCTGTTCGCGCGCATGCGCGACGAGTACCGGCAGCTGAAGGCCGAACGCTGGAACGACTTCGCCGGCTACGACGCCTTCGTGGCGCGCGCCAACAACGCCGCGCTGGCGGTGCAGGGCGCCTACAACGACGGGGTGCCCGCCTTCGAGCGGTTGTTCGAGCGCGACGGCGAAGACTTCGAGCGCTTCTACGCCGAGGTCAAGCGTTTGGCCGCATTGCCCAAGGCTGAGCGCCACGCCACACTGCGCGCACCCTGACTGCCCCGCACGCCGCCATGCCCGAGATCAAGATCCACCGCCCGCACACGCTCGGCCTGGCCAAGGCGCGCAAGGTGGCCTGGGCCTGGGCCGAGCAGGTGGAGCAGAAGTTCGACATGGAATGCACCGTGCTCGAAGGCGAGACGAGCGACACGGTGGAATTCACGCGTGCCGGCGTCAATGGCCGGCTCATCGTCGCGGCCAATCATTTCGACCTCGACGCCCGGCTCGGCCTGCTGCTGGGCGCGTTCGCCAAGACGATCGAGGCCGAGATCGGGCGCAACCTCGATGCGCTGCTGGGCAAGGCGGCCAGCGGCGCCAAGGCACCCGCCGCGGCTGCGAAGAAGGCCGCGGCGAAGAAGAAGTAGCGGTCGCTGCTTCAGTCTTCCATGGCGCCGAAGCGGCACCGGCGACGCATGAACTGACGTAGCCCAGAGCGGCCGCGAATCCGGCTTTGCCGGTCGGCCGGCAGCGCCCCCTTGCAGGGGGCGGCGCCGCAGGCGCATCGGGGGTGGTTCACTTCAACGATTCGATCAGGTCGACATACGCCTGCATCGCGTCGTCGGTGCCCTTGCCCTTGACGGCGTTCCATGCGTCCCACTTGGCGCGGCCGACCATGTCGGAGAACCCGGGGCGCTTGCCGTCGACATCGCCGGCCGTGGCCTGCTTGTACAGCGCATAAATCTGCAACAGCGTGGCGTTGTCGGGCTTCTCCGGCAGGCTTTTGCTCTCGGCGACGGCCTTCTCGAACGCGGCTTTCAGGTTGGCCATGGGTGTTCCTCTGGTACAGATGCGGTTGACGACCGGCATCTTAGCCAGCATCGTTGCGGCGCTTCGCCGGTCCACACACGGTCGTACAAGGAGAAACCCGATGCCTGCCGCAGCCGAACGCATGTCGCGTGTCGATACCGCCTGGCTGCGGATGGACAACGAGGTCAACCTGATGATGATCGTCGGCGTCTGGCTGCTGCAGCCGGCGCTTGACCACGACCGTCTCTGCCAGCGCGTGGCCGACAAGCTGCTGCGCTACGAGCGCTTTCGCCAGAAGGTGGTGCCCGATGCGCTCGGCGCGCAATGGGTGACCGACGATGATTTCGACATCCAGCGCCACGTGGTGCGCGAGCGCCTCGTGCGGCGCAAGGGCCAGAGCGAGCGCGAGGCGCTGCAGTCGCTGTGCGGACGGCTGGCGACGCAGCCGCTCGACCCTGCACGGCCGCTGTGGCAGTTTCACCTCGTCGAGCACTACGAAGGCGGCTCGGCGCTGGTGGTGCGAATCCACCACTGCATCGGCGACGGCATCGCGCTGATCTCGGTGGCGCTGTCGATCACCGATGGCGGCCGCGAGCCGCCGGCGCGCCGCCGCCCGTCGCCGGAGCAGGGCGACGGTGGCGACTGGTTGTCCGACGCCGTGATCCAGCCGCTGACCGACATCGCGGTGAAGGCGCTCGACGTGACCGGCCGCATGACCGGCAAGGGGGTGGCGCGCAGCGTCGAGGCGCTGGCGCAGCCGCAGCAGTTGCTTGGTTCGCTGGAGATGGCGCGCGTGGGCTACCAGGTGCTCGGCGATGTGGCCGCGCTGGCGCTGATGGCCGACGATTCGCCGACGCGGCTGAAGGGCCTGCCGGCTGGCCGCAAGCGCGTGGCGTGGAACGAGCCGCTGCCGCTCGACGCGGTGAAGACGATCGGCAAGGGCCTGAACTGCTCGATCAACGACGTGCTGTTGTCGTGCGTGGCCGGCGCGATCGGCCAGTACCTGCGCGACCGCGACGACGACCCCACGGGCCAGCAGATCCGCGCGATGGTGCCGGTGAACCTGCGCCCGCTCGACCAGGCCTGGCAGCTCGGCAACAAGTTCGGCCTGGCGCCGCTGCAGCTGCCGATCGGCATCGAGAACCCGATCGAGCGCGTCTACGCGGTGCGCGCGCGCATGGCCGAGCTCAAGGGCAGCTACCAGCCGCTGCTCGCCTTCGCGGTGCTGGCGATCGCCGGGCTGATGATCAAGCCGGTGCAGGACGCGATCTTGAACCTGTTCGCGAAGAAGGCCACCGCGGTGATGACCAACGTGCCGGGCCCGGCCCAACCGCTGGCGCTGTGCGGCTCGACGGTGCGGCAGACGATGTTCTGGGTGCCGGCTTCGGGCCACATCGGCGTGGGCGTGTCGGTGCTCAGCTATGCCGGGGGCGTGCAGTTCGGCCTGATCACCGACGACGCGCTGTGCCCCGACCCGCAGGCGATCATCGAGCGCTTCCAGCCCGAGTTCGACAAGCTGCTGCTGGTGACGCTGATGCTGCCGTGGGGCTGAGGCCTTGGGGCCCGCTGCCGCGCTACCGCTTCGCAGCGGCTGCGGCGGCCTGCAGCACCGTCAGGATGCCGGCGTCGCCGAGCGAGCGCGCACTCGACAGCTCGCCGCGGCGCGTGGAGTAGACCACTTGGCCGTCGGGCGATACGACGACGGCCGCCGGGATGCCCTGCTTCGCCGGGTTGCCGAAACGCGCGGCGATGTCGAGGTTGCGATCGAAGTTGCCGACGTCGACCTTCACCACCTTGAAGCGGCTGCTGGTGAAGCGGGCGATGTCGCCGCGGCCCATCGCGCTGTCGAGCGCGCGACAGTCGGGGCACCAGTTGGCACCGAACACGATCAGCAGCGGCTTGCGCTCGGCCTTCGACGTGGCGAGCGCCGCGTCGACCTCGCCATGTGCATCGGCCGATTCGTTGTAGAGTGGGCCGGCGGCAGCCGCAGCGATCGACACCAGCACCGCGCCTAGGATGCGCGCGATCCAGGTGGCAGAGGTCACGACGGCTACCCAGCGATGTTGGAGACGCGTGTTGGAGTTGAACCAACGAACTCGGGGTTGCGGCTCCGAGGCATTCCACTCTGCTACCGCGTCGGTGCAAGTATTCCGGCTGCAGGTGGTGTGATTCAACCCCCCATTCAAGCGAATCAAGCGAGCGACGGCGTAACCACTTGTTGATCGAGCGCAGTTGCGCCTCGACGCAGCTACTCCTCGAGCTCCGCCTTGGCCAACTCCACGTCGAGCCGCTCCATCGCGTCGAGCGGCTCGCACCCGGCGGCCTCGGCGTAGAGCTTCTCGGCCTCCTTCATCTTCTTGTCGCCTTCGAGCATCACCAGTCCGTTGGCGTACTCCACACGGGCGATCGCGCTCGCCGGGTTCAACTTCAACGCCTGCTGGAACATCTTCAGGCCGGTGGCCGCATCGGCACCCTGCGTCTTGCCCAGCAGCTTGCCGACCTTGTCGATCACCTCGGCGTGGAAGGTGCCGAGCGCGGTGTGCGCATCGGCATGCTTGGGTGCCAGCTTGATCGTGGTTTCGAGCGCACCCTTGACCTTGCCGCCCAGCCCCTGCGCCAGCGCCTTGGCCACGCTGATGCCCTGGCTGTAGCGGCCGAGTGCATAGGCCATCCAGTAGCGCGCGCTGGCGCTCTTGGGGTCGCGCTGCTGGTGTGCCTCGGCGCGTTCGGCCACTTCGAGAAACAGCGCAAGCTTGGTCTTCTCGCTCTTCTCGAGATAGTTGGCGTAGATCGCCTGCGCCTTGTTGGCCACCGCGAGGCCGGCATCGCCCGCCTTCAACCCCGCCTCGCACGCCTTCTGGAACTCGCCGGCATGGAACAGCGACCACGCGGCAAGCAGCTTGTCGTCCTTCGGCAGCGGCTCGGCGTCGCCGGCGTGCAGTCGCGCCCACTTCTTCTTCAGCGCCGCGGTGTCGTAGACGTAGTCGTCGCTGGGATACGGAAAGCCGCTCCACTTGGCCATCGGGTTCTCCTCTTCCTTCTGTCTGGATAGGTGCCGTCGTGTCGGTGCCGCCTCAACCGGTGGCGCCATTGTCGCCATTCGCGCCCGCACCGCCGGCTGCTCGGTACGCGCCGGCCAGTGCCATCAGGTGCCCACGAGCGGCCGGTGCCAGGTACGGCAGCAGCAGACTCAGCACGTGGAAGGCGCCGCGGTTCAGTGCCGCGGCCGCGCCCTCGGGTTCGAGCGCACGCCGCGGGTCGCGCACGTACTCGTAGCTCAGCCAGTAGGTGAGCACGACGACCATCGCCTGCGACACACTGGCCGCCTCAGGGGTCACCGCCATCGCCTGGCCGCGTGCCAAGCCGTCGAGCAGTGCCTGCACCGCGCTCACCTTGCCCTTCAGCGCCGCCTGCAGCCGGGTCTCGAGGCGGCGATTCTTGCTGAGCAGGTCGTTCAGGTCGCGGTAGAGGAAGCGATAGTTCCAGATCAGCTCGAACAGCATGTGCACGAACAGCCAGGCGTCCTCGACGTCGCGCACCGCATCGGCGGCACCGAGCAACTCGCCCAGCGCGCGCTCGTAGCGATCGACCAGCGAGTTGACCAGCTCGTCCTTGGCCGGATAGTGGTAGTACAGGTTGCCCGGGCTGATGCCCAGCTCGGCCGAGATCGCGGTGGTACTGACGTTGGGCTCGCCGAAGCGGTTGAACAGCGCCAGCGTCGTCTCGAGGATGCGCTCGGCGGTGCGGCGCGGCTTCTTCTTCTCGCGGGCCATATGCGACCGGTTGCAGGCGTCTGTCTTGTCGGTGTGATCGATTCTGGCACCGGTGCGCGCAACGGGGGCTGCCTACAATCCCTGCCGATGCCAGCGGTGCGGTTCCAGGATGTTGCCAAGAGCTACCCGGGCGCACACGGCGAGGTGCGCGCGCTCGATGGCGTCAGCTTCGACATCGAGCGCGGCGAGTTCTTCGGCCTGCTCGGCCCCAACGGCGCCGGCAAGACCACGCTGATCAGCATCCTCGCCGGCCTGGCGCGCGCCAGCGCGGGGCGCGTCAGCGTGATGGGCCACGACGTGGTGGCCGACTATGCCGCGGCGCGCCGCGCGCTCGGCGTGGTGCCGCAGGAGCTGGTGTTCGACCCGTTCTTCAGCGTGCGCGAGACGCTGCGCATCCAGAGCGGCTACTTCGGCGTGCACGGCAACGACGCGTGGATCGACGAACTGCTGGCGGCACTGGGCCTGGCCGACAAGGGCGAGGCGAACATGCGCCAGCTCTCCGGCGGCATGAAGCGCCGCGTGCTGGTGGCGCAGGCACTGGTGCACCGGCCGCCGGTGATCGTGCTCGACGAACCGACCGCCGGGGTCGACGTCGAGCTGCGGCAGACGCTGTGGCAGTTCGTCGCGCGGCTGAACCGCGAGGGCCATACCGTGCTGTTGACCACTCACTACCTGGAGGAAGCCGAGGCGCTGTGCGGCCGCATCGCGATGCTCAAGCAGGGCCGCGTGGTGGCGCTCGACCGCACCGCCAACCTGCTCGCCGGCACGGCCAGCACGATGCTGCGCTTCAAGACCGACGATGTGCTGCCGCCCGACGTGGCCGCGCGCTCGCGCGTCACCGGCCGCATCGCGCAGGTGAGCGCGCACGACGCGACCGAGGTCGAGCGCACCCTCGGCCGGCTGCGAGCCGCCGGCGTGCGCATCGAAGACCTGGAGATCGGGCGCGCCGACCTGGAAGACGTGTTCCTCCGAGATCATGGTCGGCGGCGGCGCCGCGGCGAACGCACTCAACGCCGCGCCAGCGCATCGGCCTGTTGCCTGAGCGTGCTGGCGTAGCCCGGAGCCGTGGGCTCGTGCATGAAGTACGCGAAGACCTCGCTCCAGCCGGTGCCCGCCAACCGCTCGGCCCAGCCGGCGAGGTCGGCCTCCGAGTAGTGCTCCAGCCGCAGCCGCACGTAGCCCCACGGCGCGGTCTGCACCAGCGGCGGCGGCGCGCTGTCTTCGCGCTCCGACAGGCACAGCGACGCGCTGGCGGTCTTCAACGCGGCGTACACCGCGTCGTCGAACCAGCTGTCGTGGCGGAACTCGAACGCGGCGCGGTGCCGATCGGGCAGCAGCGCCAGGAAGGCGCTCAGCCGCGGCACGTCCTTCTTCAGGTTCGGCGGCAGCTGGAATAGCACCGCGCCGAGCTTGTCGCCGAGTTCACCCAGGCTGTCGTACAGGTAGCGCAGCGGCTCGGCCGCCGACTCGGCCTTCAGGCGCGCGTCGTGCGTGATGCGGCGCGTGGCCTTGATCGCAAAGCGAAAGTCCGCCGGCGTCGTCTCGGCCCACCTGGCGAGCACCTCGCGCTTCGGGTTGCGGTAGAAGGTGTTGTTGATCTCCACCGTGGGCAGGCGTTGCGCGTACCACGCGAGCATGGCGTCGGCCGCCAGATCCTCGGGATAGAACGAGCCCTTCCACTCCTTGTAGGAATAGCCGCTGGCGCCGGCCCACAACCAAGGTTGGTTCATCGTGCGCTCCTGCCGTCGAAGGCATGCGGTATCGTGCCACCATGACCGCACTTTCGCTGGGCTCGCTCACCGGAGCGGGCACGCTGTTTCGCAAGGAGGTGCTGCGCTTCTGGAAGGTGGCGTTCCAGACTGTGGGCGCACCGGTGCTGACCGCGGTGCTGTACCTGCTGATCTTCGGCCACGTGCTCGAAGACCGCGTGCAGGTGTTCGAGGGCGTCGGCTACACCAGCTTCCTGGTGCCGGGCCTGGTGATGATGAGCGTGCTGCAGAACGCGTTCGCCAACTCGGTGTCGTCGCTGATCCAGAGCAAGATCTCGGGCAACCTGGTGTTCCTGCTGGTCACGCCACTGTCGCCGTCGGCCTGGTACGTGGCCTATGTGGGCGCGGCGGTGGTGCGCGGGCTGGCGGTGGGGCTGGGCGTGCTGGTGGTGACGATGTGGTTCGGCACGCCGCGCTTCGCCGAGCCGTGGTGGATCGTTATCTTCGGCGTGCTCGGCGCGGCGATGATGGGCTCGCTCGGGCTGATCGCGGGGCTGTGGGCCGAGAAGTTCGACCAGACCGCCGCGTTCCAGAACTTCATCGTGATGCCGATGACGCTGCTGGCCGGCGTCTTCTACTCGGTGCAGACTCTGCCGTCGCTGTGGCAGGCGGTGAGCCACCTGAACCCGTTCTTCTACATGGTCGACGGTTTTCGCCGCGGCTTCTTCGGCGCCAGCGACATCGCACCGGGCACCAGCCTGGCGGTGGTGCTGGCGAGCTTCGTGATCGTCGCCGGCGTCGCGCTGCGGCTGCTGCACACGGGGTACAAGATTCGGCACTGAAGTTGCTGGTACGCCTGCTGGTGCGCACTTGCCGCTCCGCTTTGCCGCTACGCGTTGCCGCTGCGCATTGCCGATGGTGCTGACCTGCGCAGACCGTGGCGGCAGGGCGCTGCCGGTGCCCGTGTTCTCCGGCCCACGCTCGCGGGCGACCGCTCGCTGCCTGCGCCATTCGGTCTCATCAACACCGACCAGGCATGCAACCGACCAGGACACCGCGAATGGGGCCTGCGCCCACGGACACCGACACCACCCTGCGGCACCGCCATGCCAGCCGAGGACGGGGCCTGCGTGGTCCACATGTGTTGGTCAGCTTGGCCGCCGCGGTGAACGCCGCGTGTGTTCAACCTGGCACGCCGCGGTGGTTGATTGGGCAGGTGGTTCGGGCATGCGGGCGCAGGCCCCATTCGCGGTGTCCTGGCTCATGGCAAGCCAGGCTCGTGTTGATGAGGCGGACCATTGCACGAGCCGGTGGTGGCCCGCGAGCGTGGGCCGGAGAACGCGTGCCCGGGCCGCCTGCCCCGCACCGGTCGTCGCATGCGTGGTGGCCCGCGAGCATGGGCCGGAGAACCCCCGCCCCGGGCCGCTTCCCCGCACCGTCGTCGTATGCGAGGCTCGATCGCCGGCGTTGCCCCCATGCCCCGGCCGCTGAACGACCCGTCCATCGCAGGCGATAATCGCCACCATGTCCGAACCCACCGCCGACGACGTCAGCCGCTTCATCGCGGCCGGGCTGACTTGCGAGCATCTCGCGGTCGAGGGTGACGGACGCCACTTCTTCGCCACCATCGTCTCGGCCGCGTTCGAGGGCCAGCCTCGGGTGCGGCGGCACCAACAGGTGTACGTGGCGCTGGGCGATAGAATGCGCGAGCAGATTCACGCGCTGTCGATGAAGACGCTCACCCCCGCCGAATGGGCCGCCGAACTCGCCGCCGAGAACCAGCGGCTGCCCCACCACCCGCATTGATTCTTCCGCGGCGCGTGCGCTGCGGGTGGCCCGTGGCGTCCGTTTCCAGGCGCGTGATGTCCGGGTTGTCCTCAGAGTCCGCGGCGCGACAGCCAGCCTGACACCGCCCGCATGGACAAACTGCAGATTCGTGGTGGCCGCCGCCTCCAGGGCGAGGTGACGATCTCCGGCGCCAAGAACGCCGCGCTGCCAGGCCTGTGCGCGGCGCTGCTGGTACCCGCGCCGGTCAGGCTGGCCAACGTGCCGCAGTTGCAGGACGTGAACACCACGCTGAAGCTGCTGCGCCACATGGGCACCGGCGCCGAGCGCGCGGCCGCCGCCGCCGAGGTGGTCATCGACGCCTCGACCACGCGCACGCCCGAGGCACCCTACGAGCTGGTGAAGACGATGCGGGCGTCGATCCTCGTGCTCGGCCCGCTGCTGGCGCGCTTCGGCGAGGCGCGCGTGTCGCTGCCCGGCGGCTGCGCAATCGGCTCGCGGCCGGTCGACCAGCACATCGCCGGGCTGAAGGCGATGGGTGCCGAGATCCGCGTCGAGCACGGCAACATCGTGGCGCGCGCGCGCCGGCTCAAGGGTGCCTCGATCACCACCGACATGATCACGGTCACCGGCACCGAGAACCTGATGATGGCCGCCACGCTGGCCGATGGCGAGACCGTGCTCGAAAACGCCGCGCAGGAGCCCGAGGTGGCCGACCTCGGCGAGCTGCTGATCGCGATGGGTGCGCACATCGAAGGCCATGGCAGCAGCCGCGTGCGCATCCGCGGCGTCGGCGCGCTGCACGCACCGCGTACGCCGCACCGCTTCATTGCCGATCGCATCGAGAGCGGCACTTTCCTGTGCGCGGTGGCGGCCTGCGGCGGCGACGCCACGCTGCTCGGCACCGACGGCCGGCACCTCGAGGCGGTGATCGAGCGCCTGCGCGAAACCGGTGCGGTGATCGAGCCGGTGGGCCCGGTGGCCGGCGGCGGCCTGCGCGTGCGTGCCGACGCGCGGCCGCGCGCGGTGAACATCCGCACCAGCGAGTACCCGGCGTTTCCCACCGACATGCAGGCGCAGTTCATGGCGGTGGACGCGATCGCCGACGGCACCGCGCAGATCGTCGAGACGATCTTCGAGAATCGCTTCATGCACGTGAACGAGCTGCTGCGCCTGGGCGCGCAGATCGAGGTCGACGGCCGCACCGCGCTCGTGCGCGGCGTGCCGCGGCTGTCGGGCGCCACCGTGATGGCGACCGACCTGCGCGCGTCGGCGTCGCTGGTGATCGCCGGCCTGGTGGCCGACGGCGAGACCCGCGTCGACCGCATCTACCACCTCGACCGCGGCTACGAGCAGATGGAAGACAAGTTGCGCGCGCTCGGCGCCGACATCGAAAGGGTGCGATGACCTCATCCGTGCAGGCCCGGCTGCCGGGCCGCCCCGCGCCGGACCCAGTCGCTGCGGGCCATCGACCGCGCTGCGCCGCCCGCAAGGGGCTGCCATGTTGACGCTCGCGCTGTCGAAAGGCCGCATCTTCGACGACACGCTGCCGCTGCTGCAGCGCGCCGGCATCGCGGTGACGGAAGACCCGGAGGCTTCGCGCAAACTGATCCTGCCGACCCACCGGCCCGACCTGCGCGTGGTGCTGGTGCGCGCCAGCGACGTGCCCACCTACGTGCAGCACGGTGGCGCCGATTTCGGCGTGGTGGGCCTGGACGTGCTGCTCGAGCACAGCGCCGCCTGGGGCGGCGGCGGGCTGTACCGCCCGCTCGACCTCGGCATCGCTCGCTGCCGCATGAGCGTGGCCGCGCGCACCGATTTCGACTACCCGGCGGCAGTGCGGCAGGGCTCGCGCATCCGCGTGGCCACCAAGTACGTGCAGCTGGCGCGGCAGCACTTCGCCGACAAGGGCGTGCATGTCGACCTGATCAAGCTCTACGGCTCGATGGAGCTGGCGCCGCTGACCGGCCTGGCCGACGCGATCGTCGACCTCGTCTCCACCGGCAGCACGCTGAAGGCGAACGACCTCGTCGAGGTGGAGCAAATCATGCCGATCAGCGCGCGGCTGATCGTCAACCCGGCGGCGCTGAAGCTCAAGCGCGACGCGCTGCGGCCGCTGATCGACGCGCTGGCCGCCGCGTGCGCGGAGGCGGCCCGGTGACCGCGCTGCGCATCCGGCGCCTGGCGACGACGGCGGCCGACTTCGACGCCGAACTGCAGCGGCTGCAGCAATGGTCGGTCGACACCGACCGCGCGATCGAAGCCACGGTGGGCGCCATCGTCGACGACGTGCGCTGGCGCGGCGACGCCGCGGTACTGGAGTACAGCGCGCGCTTCGACGGCATCGAGGCCGCGTCGGTGGCCGCGCTCGAGATCGCGCGCGACGAGCTGCGGCAGGCGTTCGAAGCGCTGCCCGCCGCGCAGCAGGACGCGCTCGCCGCCGCCGCGCAGCGCGTGCGCCACTACCACGAGCATCAGCTGCGCGCCACCAGCCAGAGCTGGCAGCTGCGCGACGCCGAGGGCTCGCTGCTCGGCCAGAAGGTGACGCCGCTCGATCGCGTCGGCATCTACGTGCCCGGCGGCAAGGCGGCGTACCCGTCGTCGGTGCTGATGAACGCGATTCCGGCGCAGGTGGCCGGCGTCGGCGAGATCGTGATGGTGGTGCCCACACCGGTGCGCCGCGAAGGCGCGCCCGCGCAAGGCGAGCGCAACGCGCGGGCACACGGCCAGCGCAACGCGCTGGTGCACGGCCAGCGCAACGCGCTGGTGCACGGCCAGCGCAACGCGCTGGTGCTGGCCGCGGCGCATCTGGCCGGCGTGCACCGCGTGTTCGGCATCGGCGGCGCGCAGGCGGTGGCGGCGCTCGCCTGGGGCACCGCGACGATCCCACGCGTCGACAAGATCACCGGTCCGGGCAACGCCTACGTGGCGGCGGCCAAGCGGCGCGTGTTCGGCCAGGTGGGCATCGACATGATCGCCGGCCCGAGCGAGATCCTGGTGCTGGCCGACGGCAGCACCGACCCCGAGTGGGTGGCGATGGACTTGTTCAGCCAGGCCGAGCACGACGAGCTGGCGCAGAGCATCCTGCTGTCGCCCGACGCGGTGTATCTCGACGCGGTGCAGGCGGCGCTCGACCGGCTACTGCCCTCGCTGCCGCGGCAGGCGGTGATCCGCGCGTCGCTCGAAGGCCGCGGCGCGCTGATCCACACGCGGTCGATGGCCGAGGCCTGTGCGATCGCCAACCGCATCGCGCCCGAGCATCTCGAGATCAGCGCGCGCCAGCCGCAGCGCTGGGAGCCGCTGTTGAAGCACGCCGGCGCGATCTTCCTCGGCGCCTTCAGCAGCGAGAGCCTGGGCGACTACTGCGCCGGGCCGAACCACGTGCTGCCCACCGCGGGCACCGCGCGCTTCAGCTCGCCGCTGGGCGTCTACGATTTCGTCAAGCGCTCGAGCCTGATCGAGGTCAGCGCCGCCGGCGCGCAGGTGCTGGGGCCGGTGGCGTCGGCGCTGGCGCACGGCGAGGGCCTTCAGGCGCATGCGCGTGCGGCCGAGTTGCGGCTGCTGGGCGCGGTGACGGGCGGCGAGGGTGCCAGTGGCGAGAGGGCCGGTGCACGTGCGGGCGCTGGTGCTGGAGCAGGTGGCGCTGCAGCCACAGGTGCCGCAGGTTTCCACCTGCGCCCGGTAACCGACACCAACGTCGACGCGCTGATCAAGCTCGCGGTAGCGCCCGAGCAGCAGGGTCTGGTGGCACCGGTGGCGGTGTCGCTGGCGCAGGCTTCGGTGCGCCCGCCCGGGCGACCGCTGGCGATCCACGATGGCGACCAGCCGGTGGGCCTGCTGCTGCTGTGGGACTCGCGCCGCGACCGCGACGACCCGGCCGACGAGCTCTACGTGTGGCGTCTGCTGATCGACGAGCGCCACCAGCGGCGCGGCTTCGGCACGCTGGCGATGCGCTGGGTGGTCGACGAGGCGCGGCGCCTCGGCGTGGCGTCGGTCGCCCTGTCGCACCAGATGCAGCCGGGGCACGCCGGGCCGTTCTACGAGCGGCTCGGCTTTCGCTACACCGGTGTGATCGACGATGGCGAGCACGAGATGAAACTGACGATCCCGAGCGAGACCCACGATGGCTGAAACCCCCGCACTGTCTGCGCGAATCGCGCGCGTGATCCGCCAGGACGTGCAATCGACCCACGGGTATGCGATCCAGCCGAGCGCGGGGCTGGTCAAGCTCGACGCGATGGAGAACCCGTTTCGCCTGCCGCCGGCGCTGCAGCGCGAGCTGGGCGAGCGGCTCGGCCGCGTGGCGATCAACCGCTACCCGGGCCAGTGCGCGGTCGACGTGGCGGCCGCGCTGGCGCGCCACGTGCAGCTGCCTGCCGGCTGCAAGCTGATGCTCGGCAACGGGTCCGATGAACTGATCGACCTGCTGTCGGTGGCCTGCAACGTGCCCGGCGCGGTGCTGCTCGCGCCCGAGCCGGGCTTCGTGCTGTACGCGCTGTCGGCCAAGCTGCGCGGGTTGAAGTACGTCGGCGTGCCGCTGACGCCTGCGTTCGAGCTCGACGAGGCCGCGATGCTCGCGGCCATCGAGCGCGAACGGCCGGCTCTGACCTACATCGCCTATCCGAACAATCCGACCGCGAACTTGTGGAGTGACGCGACCATCGATCGCATCGTCGCCGCGGTCGGCGCGCAGCACGGCCTGGTGGTGTTCGACGAGGCCTACCAGCCGTTCTCGTCGCGCAGCTGGCTGGCGCGCATGGCCGCGCACGAGCACGTGCTGGTGATGCGCACGTTGAGCAAGTTCGGCCTCGCCGGCGTGCGGCTGGGCTACCTGTGCGGCCACGCCGCGCTGATCGACGAGATCGAGAAGGTGCGCCCGCCGTACAACGTGGGCGTGCTCAACGCCGAGGCCACGCTGTTCGCGCTCGAGCACGCCGACGAGTACGCCCGCCAGGCCGCGCTGCTGCGCGGCGAGCGCGAGCGGCTGCAGGCCGCGCTGCGCGCGCTGCCCGGCGCGCAGCCGTACCCGAGCGAGGCCAACATGATCCTCGTGCGCGTACCCGATGCGAAGCGCGTCTTCGAGGCCATGAAGGCGCGCGGCGTGCTGGTGAAGAACGTGTCGGCACTGCACCCGCTGCTGGCCGACTGCCTGCGCCTGACGGTGGGCACACCCGAGGAGAACACGCAGATGATCGATGCGCTGAAAGCGAGTCTGGCATGAGTGCGCGCCGCCGCCCCGAAGCGCGAATCCCGAAGCGCGGCAGCCCGCAGGGTCGTGCGGTGACCGCGCACCGCACCGCCGACGTCACGCGCAACACCAAGGAAACGCAGATCCGCGTGCAGCTCGATCTCGACGGCAGCGGCCAGGCGCGGCTGACCACCGGCATCGGCTTCTTCGACCACATGCTCGACCAGGTGGCGCGCCACGGCCTGATCGACCTCGCGATCGACGCCACCGGCGACCTGCACATCGACGGCCACCACCTCGTCGAGGACACCGGCATCACGCTGGGCATGGCGGTGGCGCAGGCGGTGGGCGACAAGGCCGGCATCACGCGCTACGGCCACGCCTACGTGCCGCTGGACGAGGCGCTGTCGCGCGTGGTGATCGACTTCTCCGGCCGCCCGGGCCTGCACCTGCGGGTGCCCTTCAAGGCGGCGATGATCGGCGGCTTCGACACCCAGCTCGCGTACGAGTTCTTCCAGGGCTTCGCCAACCACGCGATGGTGACGCTGCACATCGACAACCTGCACGGCGACAACGCGCACCACCAGTGCGAGACGGTGTTCAAGGCCTTCGCACGCGCGCTGCGCATGGCGCTGACGCCCGATGCGCGCTCGGCCGGCGTGGTGCCGTCGACCAAGGGCAGTCTGTAGCGAGGCAGTGCAAGTGATGGCACGGCAGGTCGCGGTGGTCGACTACGGCATGGGCAACCTGCGCTCGGTGTCGCAGGCGGTGCTGCATGCCGCCGCCGGCACCGGCTGCGAGGTGGTGCTCGCGTCGCGCCCCGAGCAGGTGACGGCGGCCGAGCGCGTGGTGCTGCCCGGCCAGGGCGCGATGCGCGACTGCATGCGCGAGCTGCAGGCCAGCGGCATGCAGGCTGCGGTGCTCGAAGCTGCGCGCACGCGGCCGCTGCTGGGCGTGTGCATCGGCATGCAGATGCTGCTCGAGCACAGCGAAGAGCAGGACACCCCGGGCCTCGGCCTGATCCGGGGCCGGGTGGTGCGCTTCCGGCTCGACGGCCTGCGTCAGCCCGACGGCAGCCGCTACAAGCTGCCGCAGATGGGCTGGAACCGGGTGCACCAGACGAGGCCACACCCGCTGTGGCGCGACGTGCCCGACGACGCCTGGTTCTACTTTCTGCACAGCTACCACGCGCGGCCGTCGGACGAATGCCACAGCGTCGCCGACGCCGACTACGGCGGCCGCTTTACCTGCGCGGTGGCCCGGGATAACATTTTCGCCACGCAGTTCCATCCAGAGAAGAGCGCCACCCACGGTCTGACCCTCTATCGGAACTTCCTCGCCTGGAAGCCCTGAGCGCGCATCGGCGGTGTCGACGCCGCAGCCTCGGGCTCCGGCCCCCAGCCACCCCAACTCCTTCGTTGCAGCGAGCCCACCGCACCCGCTCGAACGCGCCATGCTGTTGATCCCGGCCATCGACCTCAAAGACGGCAAGTGCGTGCGCCTGCAACAAGGCGACATGCAATCGGCCACCACGTTCGGCGACAACCCGGCGGCCGTGGCGCGCCGCTGGCTCGACGCCGGCGCGCGGCGGCTGCACCTGGTGGACCTGAACGGCGCGTTCGCCGGCAAGCCGGTCAACGAGGCCGCGGTGAAGGCGATCGTGCGCGAGGTCGGCGATCGCATCCCGGTGCAACTCGGCGGCGGCCTGCGCGACCTCGACACCATCGAGCGCTACCTCGACGACGGCCTGAGCCACGTGATCATCGGCACCGCAGCGGTCAAGAACCCCGGCTTCCTGAAAGACGCGTGCAGCGCCTTCGGCGGCCACGTGATCGTCGGCCTCGACGCCAAGGACGGCAAGGTCGCCACCGACGGCTGGAGCAAGCTCACCGGCCACGAGGTGATCGACCTCGCCCGCAAGTTCGAAGACTACGGCGTCGAAGGCGTGATCTACACCGACATCGGCCGCGACGGCATGCTGACCGGCATCAACGTCGAGGCCACCGTCAAGCTGGCGCAGGCCCTGACGATGCCGGTCTACGCGTCGGGCGGCCTCAACGGGCTGGCCGACATCGAGCAGCTGTGCGCGGTGGAGTCCGAGGGCATCCGCGGCGTGATCTGCGGCCGCGCGCTGTACAACGGCGCGCTCGATTTCGCCGCCGCGCAGAAGCGCGCCGACGAACTGAACGGCGGAGCCTGAACCTGCTCGCCAAGCGCATCATCCCGTGCCTCGACGTGACCGCCGGCCGCGTCGTCAAGGGTGTCAACTTCGTCGACCTCGTCGACGCCGGCGATCCGGTGGAGATCGCCGCGCGCTACAACGAGCAAGGGGCCGACGAGCTCACCTTCCTCGACATCACCGCCACCAGCGACGGGCGCGACCTGATCCTGCACATCGTCGAGGCGGTGGCGTCGCAGGTGTTCATACCGCTCACCGTCGGCGGCGGCGTGCGCTCGGTGGCCGACGTGCGGCGCCTGCTCAACGCCGGCGCCGACAAGGTGAGCTTCAACTCCGCTGCGGTCGCCGAGCCGCAGCTGATCCGGCAGGCTTCCGACAAGTACGGCGCGCAGTGCATCGTGGTCGCGATCGACGCCAAGCGCCGGGTGGGCGACGACCTCGCCGCGCGCGGTGCCGGCTGGGACCTGTACACCCACGGCGGCCGCCGCAACACCGGGCTCGACGCGGTGCAGTGGGCCGCCCGCATGGCTGGTGCCGGCGCCGGCGAGATCCTGCTGACCAGCATGGACCGCGACGGCACGAAGATCGGCTTCGACCTCGAGCTGACGCGCGCGGTGGTCGACGCGGTGCCGGTACCGGTGATCGCCTCGGGCGGCGTCGGCACGCTCGAGCACTTGGCCGACGGCATCCGCATCGGCGGTGCCGACGCGGTGCTGGCAGCCAGCATCTTTCACTACGGCACCCACACCGTCGGCCAGGCCAAGGCGCTGCTGGCCAGCCGCGGCATCACGGTGCGGCAGTGACCAAGCGGCCGCGCCGCGCAGCGGCCGGCGCGCGCGGGACACCGGCGTCGAAGCGTGGCGTCGAGGCGCCGACCCGCAGCGCTCGTGCGCTGCCACAAGAGGTGCGCATCATCGGCGGCCTGTTCAAGCGCAGCAAGCTGCCGGTGGCCGACAAGCCCGGCTTGCGTCCGACGCCGCAGCGCGCGCGCGAAACGCTGTTCAACTGGCTCGGCCAGGATCTGACCGGCTGGGTCTGCCTCGACGCGTTCGCCGGCAGCGGCGCGCTCGGCTTCGAGGCGGCTTCGCGCGGCGCGGCGCAGGTGGTGATGCTGGAGCACGACCCCGGCCTCGCGCAGGCGCTGGCGGCCAGCCGCAAGCGCCTGCACGCCGACGCCGTGCGCGTCGAGTGCGCCGATGCGCTCGCGTGGATGCGCGCTTCGGACGCGCGCTTCGACCTCGTGCTGCTCGATCCGCCGTTCGACGCACTGGCCCTGCTGGCCGACGCGCTGGCCGCCGGCGCACGGCTGGTGGCGCCAGCGGGCGTCCTCTACGCCGAGACGGGTTCGCCGTTGACGGCGCTGCCCGAGGGGTTCACGCTGTGGCGGCATGCCCGTGCGGGCGCCGTGCATTCGCATCTGCTGCGGCGCAGCAGCTAAACTGGCTGTGCCTGGACGAGGAGACCTCATGGCGCGCAACCCGCTGATCGCCGTCTACCCCGGAACCTTCGACCCGATGACGCTCGGGCACGAGAACCTGATGCGTCGGGCCAGCGGCCTGTTCGACAAGCTGCTGCTCGCGGTGGCCGCCGGCCACCACAAGCGCACGATGTTCACGATTGCCGAGCGCATCGAGATCGCGCAGGAGGTGGCCAAGCCGTACCCCAACGTCGAGGTGGTGGCGTTTCGTGGCCTGCTGCGCGACTTCGTCGTCGGCAACGCCGCCCAGGTGGTGGTGCGCGGTCTGCGCGCGGTGAGCGACTTCGAGTACGAGTTCCAGATGGCGGGCATGAACCGGCAGCTGATGCCCGAGGTCGAGACCATCTTCATGACGCCGTCGGACCGCTACCAGTTCGTCAGCGGCACGCTGGTGCGTGAGATCGCGATGCTCGGCGGCGACGTGTCGAAGTTCGTCGCGCCATCGGTGCTGCGCCGCCTGCAGGAGCGGGTGACGAACGCGCAGGATGCGTAGAGTGAACCACCCCCGATGCGCCTGCGGCGCCTCCCCCTGCAAGGGGGCGCCGCCAGCGGCCCGGCAAAGCCGGGCCTGCCGCCGGAGTCGGCAGGCGCTCAGGCCGTCCAAGCCGACGCCGGTCGGCTTGGAGCCGCGGCCTTCGCTCCGCGGCGCCTCTCGGCTGCACCGGTTCATGCGTCGCGGATCGCGCGCAGCGCGGTGGAGCAACTGAAGATGACCGCTGTGCATGCCGGGTGGCACTCGGCGACCAAGGAGAGCCAATGGCTCTCATGATCACCGACGAGTGCATCAACTGCGACGTCTGCGAGCCCGAGTGTCCGAACGAGGCGATCTCGCCCGGCGAAGAGATCTACCGCATCGAGCCGTCGAAGTGCACCGAGTGCGTCGGGCACTTCGACGAGCCGCAGTGCGTGCAGCTGTGCCCGGTGGCCTGCATCCCGGTCGACCCGAACCATGTCGAGACGAGCGAGCAGCTGTGGGCCAAGTTCGGCACGCTGACGAAAACGAAGAGCATGCAACCTTGAGCCGCGCGACGTGGGTGACACATCCGCGCGGCGTACCTGATCGAGCCACCGCATTCTCGCGGCGGCTGCGGAATTCCGACCGACCCGGGGCCGTTCAGCGCGGCTCTGGCGCGCGGTACAGCGTGACCTTCTGCAGCCGGTCTTGCCGCGCGCGATGCCCGCTGCGTACGGTACAACGCGCAGCGGTCGGGCAGGCTTCGGCAGGTACCGCCGGCTTGCCGATGCCGGCCGCAAGCCGCTGCGGCGCCTCGCGCTCGGCGCGGCGGCGCTCGCGCGCCAGCGCCTCGGCGAGCCTGGCCTCGCGCTGCGCGGCGTCGCGTGCCTGCGCCACCTGCTGCGGGCTGCGCACATCGTCGACCACGATGCTGCGGCCGCCGGCGCACGGCTCGTCGCTGTAGCTGCGACCGTCGGCGCCGCAGCGGTAGACACGATCCTGCGCGAAGGCCAGCGGCGCGAGCAAACACAGGCCGAGCGCGAAGGCTGCGACGCGTGCGGGCCATCGTCGCGGCGGCGTGTCGGCGCCGGCCGGGCGGCGATGGCCGTACACGGCGGCGAGCGCCGGCGTCATGGCGCAGGTGCCGCGGGCGCGGCCTTCGGCTTGGCGTGGATCTTCATCATCGCGCGCTCCATCGGTCCGTCGATCAGCAGGTCCAGTGCCTCGAGCGAACGCTCGACGCACGCTTCGATCGCCTCGCGCTGCTCCGGCGCGGGCTTGCACAGCACCCAGTCGGCCACCTCGTCGCGGTTGCCGGGGTGGCCCACGCCGATGCGCAGGCGCCAGAACTCCGCGCTGCCGAGCTGGGCCATGATGTCCTTCAGGCCGTTGTGCCCGGCCACGCCGCCGCCTTGCTTGAGCTTCATCTGGCCGGGCGGCAGGTCGATCTCGTCGTGCACCACCAACATCTGCGACGGCGCGATCTTGAAGAAGCGCGCCAGCGCGGCCACCGACTTGCCCGAAAGGTTCATGTAGGTTTGCGGCTCGAGCAGGAATAGCGGCGCGTCGGCGCGGTTCACGCGCGCCATCAGGCCGTGGTAGCTGCGCTCGCTGCGCAGCGTGGCACCCAGCTTGCGCGCCGCGCCGTCGACCCACCAGAAGCCCACGTTGTGGCGCGTGCGCTCGTACTCGTTGCCGGGGTTGCCGAGGCCGACGATCAATCGAATCATGGCCATGATTATCGAGGTCGTGCACCAAGCACCGCGGCCCCCGTTGGGGGGCCGCGATGGGGGATCGGCCGCGACCACCGCAACGGGTGGTCGGCGAACAGATCACTTCTTCTTCTTGTCGTCCTTGGCGGCAGCCGGGGCCTTGGCCGCGGCCTTGCCGGCGTCCTTGCCGGCATCCTTCACAGCGGCTGCCGGGGCGGCGGCGCCGGCGGTCGGTGCGGCGCCCGCAGCGGCATCGGCCGTGGCAGCTTCTTCTTCTTCGGCCTTCGGCGTCGTGACGGCGACGATCACCGGGTTCAGCTGGCCGTGGCGCACGACGCGCACGCCCGCCGGCGGCACGATGTCGGATACGTGCAGCGACTGGCCCTTGAGCAGGCCGCTCAGGTCGATGGCGATGAACTCGGGCAGTTGCGTCGCCAGGCACTCGATCTCGACGTCGGTGGCCACGTGGCTGACCAGGCACTTGTCGGTCTTGACGGCCGGCGAGTTCTCTTCGCCGCCGTAGTGCAGCGGCACCCTGATGCGCACGCGGGTGTTGGCATCGACGCGCTGGAAGTCGATGTGCAGCACTTGCTGCTTCCACGGATGCATCTGGAAGTCGCGCAGCAGCACCTTCTGCGTGGCGCCGCCGAGCTCCATCTCGAGCAGCGACGAATGGAAGGCTTCCTTCTTCAGGGCATGGAACAGCGCGTTGTGATCGAGCTCGATCGTGCGCGGTTCGCCGGCCCCGTAGACGATGCCCGGCACCTTGCCGGTGTTGCGCAGGCGGCGGCTCGCTCCGGTCCCCTGCTGTGTGCGCTCGAAAGCGACGAACTTCATGGTTCACTCCAAGTGAATGAGGCCCCGCGACCAGGTGCCTCGGACAAAGGACTCGGTCGAGTCCACAACCAATAAGGGTTCCCCGCAGGGGAACCCGCTCACCCTCTAGAAATTATTGTTTTGCTCCGCGAACAACGAGGTCACCGATTCGCCGTCGGAGATGCGCCGCATCGTCTCGGCGAACAGAAACGCCACCGACAGCTGGCGGATCTTCTTGCAGGCCCGGGCCGTGTCGTTGAGCGGGATGGTATTGGTGATCACCACCTCGTCGAGCTGGCTCTTGGCGATGCGCTCGATCGCCGGGCCCGAGAACACCGGGTGCGTGCAGTAGGCATAGACGCGCTTGGCGCCGCGCTCCTTCAGCACCTCGGCGGCCTTCACCAGCGTGCCGGCGGTGTCGATCATGTCGTCCATGATCACGCAGTTGCGGCCGTCGATGTCGCCGATCACGTGCATCACCTCCGACACGTTGGCCGCGGCGCGGCGCTTGTCGATGATCGCCAGCTCGCTGCCGAGCTGCTTGGCCAGCGCGCGCGCGCGCACCACGCCGCCGACGTCGGGCGACACCACCACCAGGTTGGTGTAGGCCTTGCTCTTCACGTCGGACAGCAGCACCGGCGAGGCGTAGATGTTGTCGACCGGGATGTCGAAGAAGCCCTGGATCTGGTCGGCGTGCAGGTCCATCGTCAGCACGCGTTCGACGCCCACCGTCTCGAGCAGGTTGGCGCAGACGCGCGCGCTGATCGGCACGCGGGTGGAGCGCGGCCGGCGATCCTGGCGCGCATAGCCGAAGTACGGGATCACGGCGGTGATGCGCCGTGCGCTGGCGCGCTTGAACGCATCGACCATGATCAGCAGCTCCATCAGGTGCTCGTTGGTCGGCGCGCAGGTGGGCTGCACGATGAAAACGTCGCGCGCGCGCACGTTCTGCTGGATCTCGACGTCGACTTCGCCATCGGAGAAGCGGCCGACCTTGGCCTTGCCCACCTCGACGCCGAGCGTCTGCGCGATTTCGTGCGCCAACGCCGGGTTGGCGTTGCCGGTGAAGAGCACGGTGTTGAACAGCACGGCGCTAGTCCTGTGAAGCAGCGGGCCTCGCGGGGGCGGGTCGGCGCGGGGTTTGGCAGGGGAGGAAGGACTCGAACCCTCGCATGTCGGAATCAAAATCCGATGCCTTAACCAACTTGGCGACTCCCCTACACAGGTGTCGGCAGCGAACCGCCACCTTCGGAAACCTCTTCAGCTAGGACCAGCCTGCCAAGGGATGCTGCTCCAGGCTGCGGCACATGCGCCCGACCCAGCCCGGCGGCAAGGCTTGTGCATCCCATGCCACCTCCGGTCGGTTGCCCGTGCCGCTTCTCGCGAATACCGCGCTGCCCGAGCCCGACATGCGACCGTTGCCGAAGCGTGCCTTCAGCCACTGCACCGCGTGCCCGACCTCGCCGCATTGCCCGACCGCCACGGGTTGAAGATCGTTGCGGCCGAATCCTGCGGCGCTGGCGTCGCCCAGCTGGGTGTCCGCGAGAAAGTCCAACAGTATAACAGCGGGGGTCGTGCGCACGAGGTCGGCGCTGGCGAAGATCGCCGCGGTCGGCAGCGACGGCGGCGGCTTGACCACCGCCAGCCAGGTGCGCGGCAGGTCGATCGGCGTCACCTGCTCGCCGACGCCCTGCACGAAGGCGTTGTGGCCGTGTACGAAGAACGGCACGTCGGCGCCCAAGGTGAGCGCCAGCGCGGCCAGGCGCTCGCGCGGCCAGTGCAGGCGCCACAGCCGGTTGAGTGCCAGCAGCGTGGTGGCGGCGTCGGAGCTGCCGCCGCCGAGGCCGGCGCCGGCCGGCACGCGCTTGTCGATGTGGATGTCGGCGCCTTCGGCGCAACCGCTGGCGCGCTGCAGCGCCCGCGCGGCCTGCAGGCACAGATCGTCGTCGGGCAACGCGGCGCCGAGGTCGTGGCGGGCGAGGCGGCCGTCGGCGCGGCGCTCGACGTGCAGCGTGTCGGCCCAGTCGATCAGCGCGAACACCGACTGCAGCAGGTGGTAGCCGTCGGCGCGGCGGCCGACCACGTGCAGGAACAGGTTGACCTTGGCCGGTGCCAGCAGTTCGTAGAGCGCTCGCATGCTGCGCAGGCCCGCCTCAGGACGCCGCGGTCGGGTCGAGCCGCACGCGCACGCTGACCACCGGCGGCGCATCGCGCCGGGCGTCGACCCAGCCGTCGGCGAAGCGCGCCAGGCCGACGCGCCAGCCGAGTTGCTCGAAGCCGGGTTCGCCGTCGCGCAGCGGCTCGCTCGGCGCGCCAGGCCAGGGCCGGCCGCGCAGCCAGTCGAACAGCGCTTCCAGCGGCACCTGGGCGCCGAGCGCCTGCAGCGCCAAGGCATCGAGGCTGGCATAGCGCTGACGCGAGCCCGGCGTTTCGAGCACGACGTCGCCGGGCGCCCAGCGCGCCTGGGCCAGCGTGCTGCCCAGCGGCGAGGTCAGCGCCAGCGCGCCGTCGCGCGCGTTGCCGCTCAACTCGAACGCCGCGCTGAGCGCACGCACCGGGTCGGATTCGACGTGCACGCTCAGCCGGCCGCTCAGCACTGCTGTGCCGGCCGCATGCGGCGGCTGCAGGCCGGCGCAGGCGCTCAAAGCCACGGCGAGGACAAGGCAGGCGTAGCGCCGGCTTGGCGCGGTGCAGCGGCGGTTCACTCACCCACCCTTGTCGCTGCGCGCTCCGGCGTTCGCCCTTCGGAGCGGCTGTGCGCGCTCACAAGCTGACTTTGAGGCGTGCCAGCGTTTCGGTCAGCACCTCGTTGGTGGCGTCGCGGCCGCGGGCGTCCTGCCAGACGCGGCGCGCCTCGTCGCGCTGACCCATCGCCCACAGCACTTCGCCGAGGTGGGCGGCGATCTCGGTGTCGGGGCGCGCCGCGTAGGCCTGGCGCAACCAGCGCAGCGCCTCGTCGCGGTTGCCCATGCGGAACTCGACCCAGCCCATGCTGTCGACGATGAACGGGTCGCCCGGCGCCAGCGCCATCGCCTTCTGCACCAGGCTCTTGGCCTCGGGCAGCCGCACGCCGCGGTCGGCCAGCGAGTAGCCGAGCGCGTTGTGCGCATGCGCGTTCCCGGGTTTCAGCGCGATCACGCGTTGCAGCAGCCGCTCCATCTCGGCGTGGTGATCGAGCTTGTCCTCGAGCATCGCCTGCTCGTACAGCAGATCGGCATCGTCGGTGAAGCGCTGGTTGGCGGCGGCGAGCACGTCGAGGGCGTCTTGCCAGCGCTTGAACTCGCGCAGCAATTGCACCTCGGCCAGTACCTTGGCGCGCGCATCGTCGCTGCCGCGCTCGGGCACGCGGCGGATCAGCTCGCGCGCCTGCGGCAGCTGCCCTTGCCGCGCCAGCAGCGAGGCGCGCCGGCTCTGCACGTCGAGCGCGCGCCGCGGGTTGTCGATCTTGGCCAACCAAGCCTCGGCGCCCTTCAGGTCGCCGCGCTGCTCGGCGATCTGCGACAGCAGCAACCAGGCCTGGGTCAGCCCGCGGTCGTGCCCTGCGTCGTCGTCGTCCGCATCGTCGGCATCGGCCTTCGCAGCGGGCGCGGGCGGCTGCTGCACCAGCTCGACGAAATGCTTCAGCGCAGCCTCGGCCGCGCCGGGTTGCTTGAGGTCGAAGCGCAGCGCGCCCAGCGTCAGCCACGGAGCCGGCAGCGACGGATCGGTCTGGGTCAGGCGGTCGAGTTGTTGCGCGGCCTCGCCGTAGCGCTGCGACTGCGTCAGCGCGCGCACGTAGTTCAGCTGCACGCCGCTGTCGGGCTGCCCCTGCGCGAGGTAGCGCGTGACCACGACTTCGGCCTCGGGCTTCACCGCCATCAGCTCGATCGCCAGCATCGCTGCCGCCGCCGCCGCCGGATCGTCGGTCGCCGCGCGTTGCAGCAGCTGCAGCGCGCGCTCGGCGTTGCCGGCCGCGAGCCAGGCCCGCCCGAGCGCCACGCGGGTTGCGGTGCGCGTGGCCGGTTCGTCGACATACGACGCCAGCCATTGCTCAAGCAGCGTCGCGGCCTGCTTGCGATCGGTGGCGCGTGCCAGCAACCTGGGGGTGCCGGCGATCAGCGCAGCGCGCTGGTCGGGCTTGGCCTGCGCCAGCCAGGCCTTCAGCGGGTCGCCGGCCTCCTCGAGCCGGTTGAGCGCCACCAGGATCTGCAGCTGGTAGCGGCGCGCGTCGAGCGACTCGGGCAGCGCGCCTCGCCAGGCGCGCGTGGCGGCGAGCGCCTGTTCGCCGGCGCGCGCCTGCAGCGCGATCTCGACCGCGTGGCGAAACAGCAGCTCGTTTCGCGTGCGGCGTGCTGCGTCGAGTACCACCTCGTAGGCGGCACTGGGGTGGCCCGAGTTGAGTTCGATCTCGCCGATCAGCAGCTGGTAGAACAGCGGCGCATCGAGCGCGGAGTTCTGCGGCGCGGGTCTGCTGACCGCAGCCGACGCGGCGGCCGCTGGCTTGCTCGGCGTTTGCGCCGCGACCGGCGTGCCACCGAGTGCACAGGCCAGCAGCGAAGCGCCGATCGCCCAACCACGATTGCTGTTCGAGCGAGCCGACACGCGCAAACTCCCGAAGCCTGCGGGCATTCTAGGCCGGCCCCACCGGCTGCGCTGCCGATAATCGTGCATGCCCGAGATGCCCGAGGTGGAGGTCACGCGAATCGGCCTCGCCGATCGCCTGCGCGGCGCGCGGGTGTGCTCGGCGCATGTCGGCAAGCCGTTGCGCTGGCCGCTCGGCATCGCGCCGGCCGCGCTGCACGGCCTGACGATCGGCGAGCTGGCGCGGCGCGGCAAGTACCTGTGGATGCCGCTGGCCGCCGGCACGCGGCACGGCGGGCTGCTGTGGCACCTGGGCATGTCGGGCTCGCTGGCGCTGCACGAACGCGAGGCACCGCCGCGCGGGCGCCATGACCACTTCGAGCTCGTCAGCACGGCCGGCACGTTGCGGCTCACCGATCCGCGCCGCTTCGGCGCGGTGCTGTGGTCCGACGCGCTCGATGCCGATCCGGCGCGCCGTCTGCTGGTAGGGCTCGGTGCCGAGCCGTTCGACGTCACCTTCACCGCTGTCGCGCTGCACGCGGCGTGCCGGCGCCGGCGCACGACGATCAAGGCCGCGCTGCTGGCCGGTGACATCGTCGTCGGCGCGGGCAACATCTACGCCTGCGAGGCGCTGTTTCGCGCCGGCATCGATCCGCGCGCGCGCTGCAACCGCCTGTCGCTGCCGCGCTGCGCGCGGTTGCTCGCCGCGCTGCGCGCGGTGCTGTCGGAGGCGGTGACGCTCGGCGGTTCGACACTGCGCGACTACCGCAACGCGCACGGTGGCGCCGGCAGCTTCCAGGCCAGTGCGCAGGTGTACGGCCGCGCCGGCCAGCCGTGCGGGGTGTGCGCGACGCCGCTGCGTCGGGTGGTGCAGGCCCAGCGCTCGAGCTTCTTCTGTCCGCGCTGCCAGTTGCGCTGAGCTGGCGCTGCCGAGGGGCTCGGAGCGCGCCGGGACAGTGCCGTCACTGAAGCTGGCAGTTGCTGTGGCAGGGCCCAGCCGCCCGGCCAGCCGGCGCGCACTATGTGGCGACGAGACCGCAAGCCCTGTCAGCAGATGTATCGCCCGGGGGAAGTGGCAAGGGCGCTGCAATAAGATCGATCGGCCACCACGTTTCGCCGGCTTCATGACTTCCATCCTCGCGCGTCGACTCGACGCTCTGGCCGATTGGCGCCGCGCGCTCGACCGTGCGGTCGAGCAGTTCGCGGCCTTCCTGGGCGACCACGAACTGCGCGATACCGCGGCCGGCGCGAAGATCGATGCACTGCGCCAGCGGCTGGCCAGCGATCGCCTGGTGCTGGCCTTCGTGGCCGAGTTCTCGCGCGGCAAGTCTGAGCTGATCAACGCCATCTTCTTCGCCGACGCGGGCCGCCGCGTGCTGCCGGCGACGCCGGGACGCACCACGATGTGCCCGGTGGAGCTGTCGTGGGATGCCGAGCAGCCGTCTGCGGTGTCGCTGCTGCCGATCGACACCCGGCTGCGCGCGGTGTCGCTGGCCGAACTGCGCGAGCGTCCCGATCTGTGGCGGCACATCGAGCTGCCCGAGGCCGCGGCGCGCTCGGCCGACGCACTGGCCGAGGCGCTGGCTGAAGTCAAGCGCACCACGCAGGTCACGAAGGAGGAAGCGCAGCAGCTCGGCTTCTGGAGCGACGAGCATCCCGACGACAACCCGCCGGTGTCGGCCGACGGCCGGGTCGAGGTGCCGGCGTGGCGTCATGCGCTGATCAACTACCCGCATCCGCTGCTCAAGCGCGGGCTGGTGGTGATCGACACGCCGGGCCTGAACGCGATCGGCGCCGAGCCCGAGCTGACGCTCGGCATGCTGCCGTCGGCGCACGCCACGGTGTTCATCCTCGGCGCCGACACCGGCGTCACCAAGTCCGACCTTGAGATCTGGCGCGAGCATCTCGACGGCCGCGCGCTCGAGCGTTTCGTGGTGCTGAACAAGATCGACACGCTGGCCGATCCGCTGAGCTCGCGCGACGACGTCGAGCAGCAGGTGCGGCGGCAGTGCGCCGTGGTGGGCCAGACGCTGGCCGTGCCGCCCGAGCGCGTGTTTCCGCTGTCGGCGCGCGACGCGCTGGCCGCGCGCGTGGCCGGCGACGATGCGGCGCTGCAGGCCAGCCGCCTGCCGGCGCTCGAAGAGGCACTGTCGGCGCAGCTGATGCCGCAGCGCAGCGCGGTGATCGGCCGCATCGCCACCGACGGCATGGAGGGCCTGCGCCTGCACGCCGCCCGGCGGCTGAACGACCAGCGTCGCCAGCTCACCGAGCAGCTGCTCGAGCTGCGCGGCCTGCGCGGCAAGAGCGGCGGCAAGGTCAAGCTGATGCTCGAGCGCGCGCAGGCCGATTCGGCCGAGTTCGAGCGCTGCACGGTTCGGTTGTCGGCGCTGAAGGCGGTGCATGCGCGCCAGCTCAAGCTGGTGCTGGCGCTGCTGTCGAGCGACCGGGTGCGCGACGAGGTCGCGCTGATGCGCAAGACCAGCGACGCCAGCTGGTTCAAGCTCGGCTCGCGCAAGGCCTTCGTTGCGCTGTGCGAACGGCTGCGCGAGATGATGGCGCAGTCGACCCAGCGCGTCGCCGAGATCGAGCAGATGCTCACCGGCACGTTCAAGCAGCTCAATGCCGAGTACGGCTTCGCGCTCGCGGTGGCGGCGATGCCGAGCATGGAGCGCTACGAGCGCGACCTGGCGCTGATCGAGTCGAGCTACACCAAGTACCTCGGCGCGGCCAACGCGTGGCGGCTGTCGGAACCCGGTTTCCTCGACCACTTCATGCGCATGCTGGTGTCCAAGCTGCGCGTGGTGTTCGAGAACGCCGCCGGCGACATCGAGATGTGGAGCCGCTCGACCACCGCGCAGGTGGAGTCGCAGCTGCGCGACCGTCGCAAGGGCTTCAAGCGCCGGCGCGAGTCGCTCGAGCGCATCCAGGGCGCCGCCGGCGAGCTCGAGCGGCGCATCACCGACGTGCAGGCGCAGGACGATCGCCTTGCGCTGTGGCTGACGAAGGTCGACGAGCTCGCGGCGGCACTCACCGCGCTGGCGGCCGCGCCGCCTGCCGATGCCGACCGCGCGCCGCAGCTGTCGCTGGTGCGCCCGAAGCGCGCGCAGGCCGCGATCGCAGCCGAAGCTGCCAGCGGCTCGGCGTGAGCCGCGGGCCGCGACGCGGCCGCAGTGCCACCGGCGTGGCTGGTGCCGTGGGTGGTGTCGCGGCTGACACCGTGCGCCGCGCCGGCTTCGCGGCGCGCATCGTGCACTGGCAGCGCAGCGCCGGCCGCCGCGACATGGTCTGGCAGGGACAGCGCGACCCGTACCGCGTGTGGCTGTCCGAGGTGATGCTGCAGCAGACGCAGGTGGGTACGGCAGCCGGCTACTACGCGCGTTTCGTCGCGCGCTACCCCGATGTGCGCGCGCTGGCCGGCGCCGGCCTCGACGACGTGCTGGCGCTGTGGAGCGGGCTGGGCTACTACAGCCGCGCGCGCAACCTGCACCGCTGCGCGCAGACGATCGTGCGCGAGCACGGCGGCGAGTTTCCGCGCGGCAGCGCCGCGCTGACGCAGCTGCCCGGCATCGGCCGCTCGACCGCTGCGGCGATCGCGGCGTTCTGCTTCGACGAGCGTGCGGCCATTCTCGACGGCAACGTCAAGCGCGTGCTGGCGCGCCACCGGGGCTTCGACGCCGACCTGACGCAGCCTGCGGCGCAGCGCGCGCTGTGGGTTCATGCCGAGGCGCTGCTGCCGGCGGCCGCAGAGATGCCGGCCTACACGCAGGGGCTGATGGACCTCGGCGCCACCGTGTGCACGCCGCGCCAGCCGCGCTGCAGCGTCTGCCCGGTGGCGCACGATTGCGTCGCCCGGCGCAGCGGCCGCACCGCCGAGCTGCCGCTGAAGTCGCGCCGCATGCGGCGCGGCCGGCGCGCGCATGTGCTGCTGTGGCTGCGGCACGGCCAGCAGGTGCTGCTGGTGCGGCGGCCCGAGCGCGGCGTGTGGGCCGGGCTGTGGAGCCTGCCGCAGTTCGACGACGTGCCGGCGGCACTGGCGGCGCTCGACGGCTGGCCCGGCGACGGCGAGGCGCTGGCGCCGATCGAGCATGCGCTGACGCACTTCGACTGGCAGCTCGAGCCGTTGCGCTGGAGCCTGCCGGCGCGAACCGGTGCGCCGCTGCTGCGCGCGATCGCGGCGCGTTTCGATGCGAGCCGTTGGTTGCCGCTGGCCGACGCGCTGACGATGAGCCTGCCGGCACCAGTGCGCCGGCTGCTCGCGTCGGCCTGAGCGGCCTGCTCAGCGCGTCATGCCGCCACCACGCCCTTGCCGCGCAGGTATTCGTCGACCAGCCGCAGCCGCATCTGCGGGTCTTCGAGCGCCATCAGCTTCTGCTTGGCCGCCAGCGAGATCGGCAGCAGCTCGCACCAGCGGTTGGAGACCCAGCCGGCATGATCGAAGCGATAGGGTTTGACGAACGGCGAGCCGCCCTTGCGCTCGAGCGCGCCGATCGCGTTGGCCAGCGCGCGTACCGTGGCCAGCATCGCCTCGGGCGGCGCCACCACCGCGTCGTCGTCGACCAGCCAGGCGCGCGCGGTCCACAGCCCTTCGGGCTGCTGCACCGGCTGATCGATCTCGAAGCGCTGCGTACCCAGGCAGCGCACGCGCAGCACGCCGGCCTGCTCGGCATCGACCTCCTCGATCTGCGCCAGCACGCCGGTGGTTTCGAGCTGCACCGGCTCGTCGCCGCCTGCGCGCACTTCGCCGCCCTGGCGCAGGCAGATGGCGCCGAACGGCTGCTGCTCGCGCAGGCAGCGGCTCACCAGATCGAGATAGCGTGCCTCGAACACGCGCAACTGAAGTTGCGCACCCGGGAACAACACGTTGTGCAGCGGGAACAGCGGCAGATCGCTCAGACTGTGCGGGTCGTCGCGCGGGTCGGGAGGCGTGAGGTCGTTCAATCGCCTGCATCCAGTTCGCGGTGCCGCACCAGCACGGCGCCGAAGTCGGCGAATCGCTGCGCCAGCTGCTCGACCATGTACACCGAGCGGTGTTGACCGCCGGTGCAGCCGATCGCCACCGTGAGGTAGCTGCGCTGGTCGGCCTCGAAGCTCGGCAGCCAGCGCCGCAGGAAGGCCTCGATCTGCCGCAGCAGCTCTCCGCTCTCGGGCTGTGCGTGCAGGTAGTCGATCACCGGCGCGTCGGTGCCGGCGAGCGCGCGCAGCTCGCGGATGTAGTACGGGTTGGGCAGCATGCGGACGTCGAACACGTAGTCGGCGTCGAGCGGCACGCCGTACTTGAACGCGAACGATTCGAACACCAGCGTCAACGCGGCGCGCCGCGCCTGCACCAGGCGGCGCACCCAGCCGCGCAGGTCGGCCGGGCGCAACTGACTGGTGTCGATCACGGTCGACACCTCGCGCAGCGCGCTCAGCAGCAGCCGCTCGAGCTCGATCGCCTCCACCAGCGCGTGCGGGCTGTCGGCCGCCGCGGGGTTGGCCAGCGGGTGCGGGCGGCGCGTCTCGGAGAAGCGGCGCACCAGAGAATCGGTGGTGGCGTCGAGGAACAGCGGGCGGATCGCGAGGCCCTCGGCACGCAGCTCGTCCATCAGCGGCACCAGCGCCGGCAGCGAGCGTGCCGCGCGCACGTCGACCGCCACCGCCACGCGCTGCGTGTCGCGCGCGTGCTCGAGCCGAACGAATTCGCGCAGCAGCTCCGGCGGCAGGTTGTCGACGCAGAAGTAGCCGGCATCCTCCAGCGCATGCAGCGCCACCGACTTGCCCGAGCCCGAAATACCGGTGACCAGCACGACCTCGCGCGCCGGCGTTGCAGCGGCGCCGCGGGTGCCGTCGTCGGCGGGGGCGGGTACGGTGCTCAAGCGGCGCTCCTGCGCGCGGCGTGCCGCCGCGTTCGCCGGAGGGAGGCCACCGCTGCGTTCACGACCGCACGCTGCGCCGCGCGCGTGCCGGCGTGTCGCCAGCGGCCGATGGCCGAGGCGCGCGCGGCCGCCTTGATGCCACCGGGGCAATCGGTGCCGCGGTGAGCGCGGCCGCGCCGTGCAGCAGCGCCTGCGCATGCGCAGTGCCCGAGGCGCGCTCGCCGCCGAGCATGCGCGCGATCTCGGCCACCCGCGCCTCGCCGGCCACGCGTTGCAGATCGCTCTGCGCACGCTGCGCGACCATCTGCTTGCGCACCAGCCAGTGCTGGTCGCCGCAGGCCGCCACCTGCGCCAGATGCGTCACCGCCAGCACCTGTGCCGAGCGGCCGAGCTGCTTCATCAGCGCACCCACCATGTCGCCCACCGTGCCGCCGATGCCGGCGTCGATCTCGTCGAAGATCAGCGTGGCGCTGCCGTCGCGTCCGCGGGCCGGGTCCGCCGTGCGGCTGCCTGCGGGATCGGCGTCGCGGGCATCGTTGCCTCCAGCGTCGTGTCCGGCGCTGCGTGGGGCATCGTGCTGCGCGCGCGAGGTCGTGACCGCGATCGCCAGCGCCAGCCGCGACAGCTCGCCGCCCGAGGCCACCTTGGCCAGCGCGCGCGGCGTGGCGCCGGCATGGCCGGCGACCTGGAACTCCACGCTCTCGAGGCCGAAGCTCTGCGGCGACTCCTGCGCCGGCAGCGCCACCTCGAAGCGGCCGCCGGCCATGCCCAGGCCCTGCATCGCCTGCGTGACCGCGGTCGCCAACGCAGCGGCGGCCTGCCGGCGCGCGGCGCTCAGCCGCTGCGCTGCGCCGCGATAGTCGCGCTCGGCGGTGTCGATCGCGGCAACGAGCGCCGAGACATCGCCGCCGGCGTCGAGTGCATCGAGCTCGGCCCGCCACTGCGCCAGCAGCGCGGGCAGCTCGTCGGGCGGCCGGCGCAGCCGGCGCGCCAGGCCGTGCCAGGCCGCGAGCCGCGCGTCGAGCTGCGCCAGGCGCTGCGCATCGTCGCGGTCGCGGCCCAGGTAGCCGTGCAGCGAGTGCGCCGCATCGGCCAGTTGGGCCTGTGCGCCGCGCAGCACCTCGATGATCGGCTCGAGCGTGGCGGCATCGAAGCGCGCCACCGCCTGCAGTGCGGCCAGCGCGCGGTCGGTGCTTTCGCCGGCGCTGCCGTCGCGCTGCGACAGGCCGTCGAGCGCCTGGCGCGCGGCGTCGGTCAGCGCCTGCGCGTGCGACAGCCGGTCGTGCTCGGCGTTCAGCGCCTCCCACTCGCCGGCCTGCGGCGCGAGACGGCCGATTTCGTCGGCCTGCCAGGCCAGCCGCTCGCGCTCGCGCTCGATCTCGTCGCGCCGCTCGCGCGCGCGTTGCAGCGCGGCCTGCGCGTCTTTCCAGCGGCCGAACAGCGCGGCCACCGCGCGGCTGTCGGCGCCGGCCTGCGCATCGAGCAGCGCGCGCGCGTCGCCGGGCCGCGTCAGCCGCTGCCAGGCATGCTGGCCGTGGATCTCCACCAGCTGCTCGGCCGCCTCGCGCAGCTGTGCGATGGTGGCCGGGCTGCCGTTGATCCAGGCGCGGCTCTTGCCTTGCGCGTCGAGCGTGCGGCGCAGCAGCAGCGTGTCGGCCGCGTCGAAGCCCGCCGCCTCGAGCCACGGCCGCAGCGCCGGGGGGATGGCCTCGAACTCGGCGCTGACCTCGGCGCGCGCGCTGCCCTCGCGCAGCAGGCCCACGTCGCCGCGGCTGCCGAGCGCGAGCTGCAGCGCATCGATCAGGATCGACTTGCCGGCGCCGGTCTCGCCGGTGAGCACGCTGAAGCCCGCGTCGAACTCGACCTCGAGCTCGGGCACGATGACGAAGTTGCGCAGGGCAAGACGCTTCAACATCAGCGCTCTCGCGCCGCACCAGCGGCGCGTCCCCAAGTGGGCACCGCGGATCCGGCTCTGCCGGTCCGCCGGTGCCGCCCCCTTGAGGGGGAGGCGGCCGCCAGGCCGCATCGGGGGTGGGTCATACCACCCCTTCGTACCAGCGCAGCTTGCGGCGCAGCGTGGCGTAGTAACTCCAGCCGCGCGGGTGTACGAAGCGCACGCAGTGCGCCGACCGCCGCACGCGGATCTGGTCACCGTGCTGCAGGCTGGCCAGCGCCTGCATGTCGAAGTTGGCCGACGCGTCGCGCCCGGCGACGATCGAGATGCGCACCTCGCCCGAATCGGGCAGCACGATCGGCCGGTTGCTCAGCGTGTGCGACGCGATCGGCACCAGCACCCAGCCGGCGATGCCCGGGTGCAGGATCGGCCCGCCCGCCGACAGCGCGTACGCCGTGCTGCCGGTGGGCGTGGCGATGATCAGGCCGTCGGCGCGCAGGTTGGCGACGAACTCGTCGTCGATGTCGATGCGCAGCTCCACCATGCCGGCGGTGGCGCCGCGGCTCACCACCACATCGTTCATCGACAGGCCCTCGAAGATGCGCGCGCCGTCGCGCCAGACCTCGCCCTCGAGCATGGCGCGGTGCTCTTCCTCGTAGTCGCCGGCCACCAGCGGCGCCAGCGCCTCGCGCACCTGGCCCACCGTGATGTCGGTGATGAAACCCAGCCGCCCCTGGTTGATGCCCACCAGCGGCATGTCGTAGCGCGCCAGCTCGCGCCCCACGCCGAGCATCGTGCCGTCGCCGCCGACCACCAGCGTGAGATCGCACGCCGCGCCGATCTCGGCCAGCGTCAGCGCGCCGTGCGCATCGATGCCGGTGGACGCCGCGGTGCCGCGCTCGAGCGACACCTGCAGGCCCTGCTCGTGGAGATAGGCGGCGATTTCCTCCAGCACCGGCCGGATGCCTTCGGCTTGCTGCTTGCCCACCAGCGCCGCATGGCGAAAACGGCTGCCCATGCGCGGAATTACACCACAGCGATTTCCACCGATGGGGCGCGCGCGGCGCGGTCCGTACAATGATTTTCACCATGGACGAGCGCGCGCTGTCGCTGCTGAAGACGCTGGTCGAGCGCTACATCGCCGACGGCCTGCCGGTGGGCTCGCGCACGCTGTCGCGCGCCTCGGGCCTCGAGCTGTCGCCGGCCACCATCCGCAACGTGATGGCCGACCTGGAGGAGCTCGGCCTGATCGCCAGCCCGCACACCTCGGCCGGCCGCGTGCCCACGCCGCGCGGCTACCGGCTGTTCGTCGACATGATGATGACCACGCGCGCGGTCGAGCCGGCGCACTTCAGCGCCGAGCTGGCCAACGCGCGCGAGCAGCTGCACCCCGACCAGCCGCAGCGCGTGATCGCGCAGGCGGCGCAGCTGCTGTCGAATTTGTCGCAGTTCGTCGGCGTGATCACCACGCCGCGCAGCCCGGCGGTGGTGCGGCACATCGAGTTCCTGCGGCTGGGCGAGCGGCGCGTGCTGGTGATCCTGGTCACCACCGACGCCGAGGTGCAGAACCGCATGATCATCACCAGCCGCGACTACAGCGCCAGCGAGCTGGTGGAGGCCACCAACTACGTCAACGCGCACTACGCGGGCCTGGACATCGAAGGCATGCGCGATCGCCTGCGCAACGAGATCGTCGCGCTGCGCGACGAGATCGCGCAGCTGATGCAGGCCGCGGTGCAGGCCGGCAGCGAGGCGGCCAGCGAGCACGAGCAGGTGGTGATCTCCGGCGAACGCAACCTGCTGGGCGTGCAGGATTTCGGCCACGACATGAGCGCGCTGCGCAAGCTGTTCAACCTGTTCGAGAAGAAGACCGAGTTGATGCGCCTGCTCGAGACCTCGAGCCGCGCCGACGGCGTGCGCATCTACATCGGCGGCGAGAGCGGCGTGGTGCCGTACGAAGAGCTCTCGGTGGTGTCGGCGCCGTACGAGGTCGACGGTCGCATCGTCGGCACGCTCGGCGTGATCGGCCCCACGCGCATGGCCTACGACCGCATGGTGCAAATTGTGGATATCACCTCGCGCCTGCTGGGCAACGCGCTGTCGCACAAGGGGTGAGGTCCCGAGGGGCAGGGCGCGAGGAGGCAGGCGCGCGTGGCTCCTAGAATCGATGCACCGGCGTTGCGCCGCGGGCCGTTAGCTCAGTTGGTTAGAGCAGAGGACTCATAACTATCTAGAGTGGCGTTTCGCAAGCCCTTGTCGCCACTCACGAATTTCTCTATGCTTGGCATTAAGTCCTTGATCTAAAAGGACTTTTCAGCACGCTGCGGTTTGCTGAACTTGGATGGGCTGCGATTGACTTGTCTTCAATCTGTAGCCTACGTGTAGCCTAGAAGCGGCTGCGTGTAGCCTAGAAAGGCCCAGGATGCCCAAGCTGACGCAGTCCTTCGTCAAGTCCGTCGTCGCGCGACCAGGCGAGGTCCAGACCTTCTACATGGACGACGAACTGACCGGGTTCGGTCTTCGCGTCTCGCCGACCAAGAAGGTCTTCTATCTGCAGATGCGTGTGGGCCGGAAAGTGCTCAAGCGCAGGATCGGCGAGTACGGCCCGATGACCGTCGATCAGGCGCGGAAGGGCGCGTTGCAGGTGAAGGCGCAGCTGCTCGACGGGAAGGACCCCTACGAGGAACGTCATCGCGGCGCCAGCGATGCGACGATCGAGGAACTCTTCGACGAGTACGCCGCTGAGGTGAACCACCGCCCCAATACGAAGAAGAGCATCGAGGCAGCCAAGAAGTCCTTCGACGCCGTGGAGGGTCAGGCCTTCAAGACGAAGCCTGACGGGCGTTCGGCGGAGAAGATCGAACTGGTGCAGGTCAAGCTGCCGAGCTGGCTGAAGCGGCCTTATCGAGAGATCACGCAAGACGAAGTGCTCGAGCGATTCGACATCCTGTCGCGCATGGTGCCGAAGCGGCGGCTTTCAAAGATCCCGCGACCAATCACACGCTCGGCCAACCAGCACTTCAAGTACCTTCAAGCCGCCTACAACTATGCGATCAGCAAGTACAGACTGTCGCGCGCCGGGTTCGTCAATCCGGTCGGCATCCTCAAGACAACGCGCCGTTGGAGCAGGATCAACAGGCGCAGCGGCTTTCTCGACACGACCAAGCCGATGTTCGTGAAGTGGTGGAAGGCCTGCGAGACGCTGGAGCCGAGGGTGGTCGGGGACTACATTCTGTTCTCACTGATTACTGCCAGTCGGTCCATCGAGTCCGCGACGCTGCGCTGGTCGGACGTGGATCTGAAGAAGGGCCGCATGGTGTTTCGGGACACCAAGAACGGCCAGAACTACACGTTCCCCATCGCTCCCCTGGCCCGAGTCGTCCTGCAGCGTCGACTTGAGGGCAGGATCAACGATTTCGTGTTCGGCTACGCGGACTCGGCGAAGGGCCACGTGGTTTGCCCACCGCAGTACCACATCAATCTCGTGCGTGCGGAATGCGGCGAGCGTTGGTCAATGCACGACCTGCGTCGCACGTTCACGACCGCGATGACGTTGCTCAACGTGCACGCCTTCACGATCGCGCACCTCATGAAGCACTCGACGAACAGCTCGATGACGCTTTCCTACTCGCCCCCGACTGAGGACCAGTTGATGGATGCGCTCTTGAAGCTAGAGACTCATGTGCGGCACTGCGTCGGATCGTCGCGACTCCTCGCGGATACCTCTCCGCAACTGCCCGATGGCGACGGGCCACTGGCACCATCCAGCAGGGCTGACGTCAGAGGTTCGCGCCCGACACGCACCTTCGCGCGACGTGTCATACCCGCTCAGGACTCGGCCATTCGGGCAGTGCAAGGTCCTCCGGTATCTTCAGCGAAGCCATCGGGCCATGGGCTACCGTCGGCTTGCTCTGAAGTGCGTTCGCACGATCTGTCAGACGCGCAACCTCGAGTGCCAGTACTCTGTCCAGCTCCTTTGGAAACACATAGCGCTCAAACCGAGAGGCATCATTTTCTAGCTTGCCATCCTTTGCCAGCTTCAACATCGTGAAGTGTGTTGCTGCCCTCGCTAGGTAAGGTGAAAGGGCCGGATCCACTCCGCCAGCGCTATTTCTGATGAGCGCAATGAGGCTGTGCCCGTTTTCAACAATCTTCGTTACGATGGTCCGGTCAGCGGGCGACAAGTTGGGCAGCCACGAGGGGTCAAGCAACTTGATAAGCGTACGAAACGTCGTCTTGTCTGGTTGGCGATCGCGAAGGTCGTCGGCCAACAGGCGTCCCTCTGCCAGCCGCACTGAAAAGGGCCCGAAGAAGGTATCAAGCTTGGCGCGAATCTCCTTGACTTCAGCTTCGTTGGCCTTCTGATTTATCGTCGCAGCGCTACTGCGCTGAGCGATCGATCCACCGATGAATGCACCGGCCAACGCGGTCAGTGCCGAGATGACCGGTGCTATGAGAGAGTCCCACCACGCCTTTGGCGAACCTTGTTCCAATTTGATTGGCCCCGCCTGCTCCACGCGAACTAGCAGGGGTGATTGGGCCGCAGACGATGCAGGCTGCGCCTGGCCTGAAGCAGCGCCAGACACGGCCGATGGTGGTTGTGGTTGAGCCTTCGCGCCGGTGACAGCAATTGCGATCAGCAGCCCAAGAGCGACTGAGGTGCAACCTCGTGGCAAGTTCATGAGTCCCTCCTAGCGATGCTAGTTATCCAGGCAGTGGGCACGGGCGCCGGCGTCCCAGTGGATTGAACCGATGACTCCAAGAGAATGGGAGCAAGCCCAGCGTCTTCCAGAAGCGATCGCCACTCGTCAACGCCGTAGTAGGAGAACCAGCGGCCTCGTTCATCCGCCCGTTCTCCTCGACCGGCCTTCATCGAGGCAAAGAGAAGCCCGTCCGGCTTGAGTATCCTGCAGATCTCCGCCAATGCCTGACCAATGTCTTCGCGTCCGAGGTGGAGTAGAGATGCGGAGGCCCATGCGCCATCGAAGCGCTCGGACGCGAGCGGCAGATGACGGAGATCACCGATCACGACTGGGCAGTCGGAGCGATGTCGCGCGATGTGCGCCAACGGGGCTGCGACGTCAAGGCCCACCGCGAAGAATCCGCGATCTGCAAGTGATTTGAGGTCCCGGCCGGCACCACAACCCAGATCAACCACGGTGGCGCCAGACGGCAGGCGCGCAGTGAAGTTGGAGAGCAGCTCGTCCATCGACAGCCGCCAGGTTGCCTCCGCGTATGTCGTCGCATTGATCTCATAGAAGCGCCTTGTCAACGCGTCACGCTCACGCACAGCAGCCTGCCGCGGGATCCGCAGTCGCTTGCTTATGAATGACGTTTCGCTTGGCTGCATGTCGTTCGCCTCAGCGGGGCTACCCCGCCGAGGCGGATGATGCCCGCTGGGTGGCTCACTGAGTGAGCCATGTGACTTGCTTCTCGCGGGGTTTCCGCCCCAGGCGGTGACGTGCCTAGTGCGCGTGTTCATGCGGTCCGCGCGATGCCGAATGCGGCCGCGATGCGTTGGGCGAGAGTCTCTCTGGTCACATCGCCCAGCTTCAAGGACTTGGGGTCGACAGAGCCGTCGGCCCGCAGTGCGTCGAGGAACCGAGACAGGTCGGCGGCGACCTGTCCCGGCAGCGCCACGCGCGTATCCGGCGCGAGCAACTGGGACAGTCGGAGAACGTCGTTGAGATGCTTTCGCACGTCCTTCGAATCGATCGCCTCGCCTTGGTCCTTGCGGGCTGTCAGATCCAGCCAGGCGACGGCCTTCAGAGGAATCAGTCGGTCTTCGCCGATCCAGCGCAGTCCGGCGCCGTCTCGCGCGCCGGCCATGATGAAAGCGTAGTAGGCGTCGTTGAGCAGGATGGCGGACAGGCTGGAGAGTGCCTCATCGAACGGAATCGGCGTCAGCTTGCTCCCTTCCGCGATCTCGAGACCATCGGGGGTTCGCGCGAACAGTTCCACCATGGCAGGGAAGCTGGCATCCGAGGGCTTCTGGAAGCGATAGAAGATGGGCTTGCCCGTTTCGCTGGCCTGACGTATCGCGTAGCCGCCTGCCTGGATGAAGCGCCAGAACGTTTGCCCGAACTGAGGCGTCAAGGCCTCTACATGGAGCACCACGTCGAGATCCTTGGTGGCTCGGAATTCGAGTCCCGCTTCCTCCATCGCCAAAGTAGCAGCCGTGCCTCCGATCAGCACGTACTGGTCGCCGTGCTCCGCGAACCAGCGCTGGAAGACGTCCAAGCCCTTCACCACGGTATGGCCGCCATCAGCTCATCGAGGGCAGCCTGAACCCGTTCATCGTCAGTGCCTTGGAGGCTGAGCCAAAGCGATAGCGGGTCCACGTTTGGGCCGCGGTTCGCAATGTCTGTGCGGTAGGCCCAGACCTGCACTTCGGCCGTGCCCGAATCGGGCCCTGGCTGTTCGACCCATCCAGCGTCTCGCGCGGCCTGCCATCCCGCCGCGTCAAATGCGTAGCAGGCAGTCTGAGGCTCCGCCAGCATCGACTGCGCAGCTAGAGCGCTCAGTCCCGCGCGCGTCGCGAGGTTCTTGCCCTGCTCATGTGGTGGCGTTGCCAAGGTGACGCGCTTGACCGGCGACCGCAACCGACCCCGAATGCGCTCCCACGTCCCCTTCGGACCTTGGAGGAACCGAAGGTTCCTGGCACGCCCGACGGTGTGAATCGCGGCAACGCCGGTTGCTGCGATCTCCCGGCTGGCTCGCGACCAGGTCATGGGCGTGTAGCCGAGTCGTCCGGCGAGTTCCGAGGCTGCATGCTCAGCGCGCCATGGCTGATCCAAGAGGGCAGCAATCACGATGGCCTGCGCCGACGGGCTCAATGCTTCATCGGTCTGCTGATAGGGCTTCCGGAAATGCTCACGCAGATCGACGCCGAGATCAGGTAGGTAGAGCTGATTGCCGGGTACGAGAAACGGCACATGCTGTTCGATGAGGCGCTTCCGCTCATAGGATGCCAGGGCAGTCGGCACGTAGACCGCGGGCATTCCGGTGGCTGCGGCGATCTTCTGGATCTGGGTTCGCACGCGCGCCAGGGGAGTCTTCTCCGGGTCGCGCCGGAGCGCCAAGACAAGGCGACGGCGACCGAGCGTGAGTTCACGCATGTCGTAGGCGTCTCTCAGGAAGTACGGCAGCGATCCTGTGTCTGCAAGCGGCACTACCTCCACTTCCCGGAGCGGAAGAACCTCCTTCAGGTACGTGCGGATGGCCACATCGAGCGAAGTCATGAGGCTTTATAACATCAGTCAGAACAATAACCAAGGCACGGTTATCGTGCTGAGCGGATGTTACTTTTTAAGCAGGCCAGGGACCGGCACGATGTATTCCGTTATTGTGGAACTTGCAATGCACGGTTCCGGAGTTTTAGAATCTTCCCCGCACACAAAGGGCGGCTACGGTGGCACGACTAAGCATCCTCAGCGACAGAGTCCAGACTTTGGTCACCAACCAGGTCCTGCCATTGCTGCTCGCGGCAGGCAATGTCGCGGCCCTGACCAAGCAGCTGAACGACACCCTGCAGGCGTCGGGACTCGAAGGGAGGCTTCACCCCAACCGCCTGCACGCGCTGCTCTCCAACGACGTGACGCGGTCACTCAACGAGGCGACGGTCGACCTCACCGAGCAAGCCGCCCGTGCGGCCATCGTCGCTGACCCTTCCGTGGCTGAGCGGGCCGCCGCGGCGCTCTCAGCCCTGAGGGCAGAGGCGCACAAGCTCCGGGCGATTGCTGCCGACAGCCCCGACGAAATCGCCGAACGGCTCTCAGTACCGCCAGCGCTTGCCGTGCTTCTGACCGATGGACGGCCAGACCGCGGTCAGTCCAAAGCAGCCGAGGCGCTTCACACGCCCAAAGTGTCCGCCACCCGGCATGAGCCACCGGACTGGACTTACCAGGACACTGCAGTGGTCCGTTGCCTCGACGCCTTCGGCCGAAGGCCCGCAGGCCGAGTCGGCCTGGTGCTGCCAACCGGGGCTGGCAAGACTCGCACGGCCTTGCGCATCGTGCTCGCCATGCTGGCTATGTCCAGCGACGCCAAAGCACCGGCGTTCTGGGTGACACACCGGCGCAATCTACGGGAGCAAGCGCACCGAGAACTCCAGAAGCTCATCGCCACTCAGGAGGACCGCCAGGAGGGCGAGAGGCTCGCGGAGCTGGCCAACCGCATCAAGTTCGTGATGGTGAGCGACTTGACGCCACTCCTTGAGAGCGCCGCCACGAGACCGGCTCTCATCATCGTCGACGAGGCGCATCACGCGGCAGCGCCTTCGTACCAGCCGGTCTTCGCCAACCCCTGGGCAGCGCCGATCCTGCTGCTGACGGCGACGCCCAATCGAGGAGATCGCCTGCCCATCGGCATGGATGAGATTGCCTTCACGATCACCTACCGCGAGCTCGCCGAGCGCCGCGCAGTTCTCACACCGACCTTTCTGGACTTCCCCGTCAACGACTTCGACTGGTCCGAAGACGCCGTGGACGACCTGGCCGATTACGTCGTTGACCGAGCTTCGACCGACTTCACGAAGGTCCTCGTTCTCGCGCCTCGGATCGACCGGGTGGAGGAGTTCTACAAGGCCCTTGTTGATCGCCTTCCAGATGGCCATCCGCTCGAGGTGGAAGACATCGGCTTCGTGCACGGCTCGGGGAACTCGCTCGGCATCGACAACGAAGACTTTCTTGCGAGATTCGGCAACAAGCCCCGCGCGGTGTTGGTCTCGGCTCAGTTGCTGCTGGAGGGTTTCGACGACCCGACCATCAACACTGTCGTGTTGACCTACCCTTCGACGAGCGTCATCCGACTCATGCAGGCCGCAGGACGCTGTGTGAGGTATGCCCCCGAGAAGCGGGCCGCTTATGTTGTTCAGGCGCGCAACGAGTCCATCGCCTATCACTTCGATCAGCGGTGGCTCTACCAGGAGATCGACGATTTCCTGAGACCGCAGCTTGTTGATGTCGAGTATGGGAGTCACACAGAACTCATCGAGCGGGCACAGGCGCTGCTAAGCCAACACCGTGTGGAGGACAAGCAGGCCCAGCGCGCAATGGCTCGCATCAAGCTGCTCGCACCCGGCGACACCTGCCGTCTCTTCTTCTATGGGCTTCCTTACTTCGGCGGGGCCGACGGCTTCGGTGACGAGGCGAGCTGGGGCGTATGCCTGGAGACAGCCGAGTCCAGTGCCATGCTGCGCGGCATCTTCAACGCCTACTGCGCGCTCGGCGCGGACCTATCCGATCCCTCTGACTTCCTGGCCAGAGATGGCGCCACCTATGGCCTGGCCAAAGATCTCACCACTGGCAGTCGTTGGCTTGAGCTGACCGGTCTGGTCACCGCCGCCTACTTTGCGAAGCGCGAGGTACATGGCCCTGCGCCCATTGACACGATGGGAAGTCGCCCGTTCAAACCGCACGGTGCGACCACTTGGCTCCGGTATGTCACGTTCGCCTTCCGTCCTGCTGTTCCGATGGCGCTGAGTGAATTCTTGCGTGATTGCCACAACGCATCGCAGATCGAGTCCGCCTATCTTGAAGGTCCGCTCAACTACGCGGCCGCCGTCAAGGTTCCGCTGCCGCTTGCTGGCGCCGAAGCGTTTCTGCTCACTCAGGCCGCCACGCATGCGCTGGGCGCAACGCTGACCGAATTGCGGCAGGAGCTGGCGCAGGCCGAACCTTCAGCGCAGTTCGGGACACTGGCGGCCTTCGTCGCCAGCTCCAGCTGCGCCCTTCTTCCTGCGCGACTCCTGTATCGAAGCGAGTTCTTGATCGATCCAGCGAACCGCGCGACCCGCGTCTTGACGCTTGCCGATACCCCGAGCACTGAAACCACAGAGGACACGAGCCATGAATGACCAACAGACCCCAGTGAGCGATCTGCTCGACGCAAAGTTCGTGGCGTTCGACAAGATCTTTCTCGACCCGAACAATCCTCGCATTGCGCCGGAGAACCCGCCCGGCTACGGCGATGACAAAGCACTGTTCGACAACGGGCTCCAGGAGAAGCTCGAAGAGCGAGTTCGAGCGGTCTACGATGTGGCCAACCTCGAGGACTCGATCCTGGCGCACGGCTGGGTACCAATCGACTCCATCATCGTTTGGGAGCACCCGAAACGACCCGACCACCACATCGTCGTGGAGGGCAATACGCGTACTGTGGCGCTGCGCGCTCTGCGCGGCGAGCGACTCGATCGAGAGCGCAAGAAGCTCGAGAAGCTGAAAAGGACTCCGACGCGTTTTGGGGAGGAGATGCGCATCCAGCAGGACGTGGTCGATCGCCTCGAGAAGATCGTCAGCCAAACGGACCAGCTGCGAGTCTTCCCGGTCGCCGCGAAATCCGTCGAGGAACTCCAGTCAATCCTGCCGAGACTGCTTGGCGTGCGCCACATCAGCCATGCGCGTGAATGGAAGCCCTACGCCACCAACCTCTACATCCTCTCGCTGTACGAGCGCTTGTTTCGTGCCCGCCATGGCGACAAGGGGGATCTGCGCCTTGAGGATGATCTGATCAACAAGGTCGCGTCTATGGTGTCTCTTGGCGGAACCAAGGCGAGACGGAACATCCAGGCCGCGTCTGCGTTTACGCACTTCAAGCGCGACTACGAAGACAAGCTGCCAGAGGGGGAGACACTGTCTGACGAGGATCACTACTTCTTTGAGCTGATCTTGCAGAACGCGTATCCGAAGGAGCAGTTCAACGTGACGAAGGACACGCTCCGCCTGCCGAAGGAGTCGGAGGAGGTGCTGTTTCAATGGGCGTTCTCCAAGCCACGATCAGGCAAGGAAGAAGACAACGAGAACGTCTTCTACAAGGCAGAGAGCGTCCGTCTGTGGAACCAGATGGCGACGTATGACGGCAAGAGCGGCACGAACTTCGCGAAGCAACTCGATGTTGATTCGCCAGACGAGGCTCGCCCCATCAGGGCAATCGAAGCCGAGTTCCTGCAACACAAGACGCAGCGAACACCCATCGATGCGCTAACCTCTCTCTTGAAGGCACTGCAGGACCTGAAGGTTGATACGCTGGTGTCACAGCAAGAACACTTGACCCCGATCCTTGAACGGATCGCTCAGCTCATCGCCAGGTACCAGAAGATGATGAAGGCGGCGGCAGACTGATCTGTCTGCACTAAGAAGCCTACGCACAAGGACGCAAGGGAGGCTGGATGACCATCGTCGAAGCCATCAAAGCGGTCATGCTTGAAGCTGGCAGGCCGCTGAGTGCACGGGAGGCCTACGCAGCGATCGTCGACAAGTCGCTGTACGCTTTCCAAGCCAAGGACCCGCAGCATGTCGTACTTATGCAGATCCGTCGACACTGTGCGGGCATCGACTTCCCGAGCGCTTCACCGACGAAGCACTTCCAACTCCACGGCGATAACCAGTTCCTGCCTTTGGCTGTCCCGGCCAAGGCGGCCCGGCTGCCGAAGGCAAGACGGCGCTCCACCCGGCGAAGGACAACGCCAACGCCTCGTGCCGAGCAGAACAGGCTTGCTCACGTGGAACGAGACCTGTGGTCGCTGCATGAGCGCTACCTCTCCCTGTTCAAGCAACGAATGCTGCAGGAACTGAGGAAGCTGACACCGGGCGGATTCGAGGCCTTCGCGCGAGAGCTGCTCGATGCATACGGATTCCAAGACACTAAGGTGACCAGCATCTCGCGCGATGGCGGGATCGATGGATACGGGAAGCTCAAGGTTGGCCTGGCTCATCTGAACGTGGCCTTTCAGTGCAAACGATGGACTCGGGCCAACATTCAGCGTCCTGAGATCGATCGCTTCAGAGGAGCGGCCCAAGGCGCGTACGAACAAGGCATCTTCTTCACAACGACATCGTTTTCCGCAGGGGCAATCGACGCCTCGATCAAGCAAGGCGCAATTCCCATTGTGCTCATCGATGGGGCCGCGATCGTCGATCTCATGATTGCGCGCAAGTTGCGTGTCGAATCCACCTTGATGGAGATTCCGGCCTTCGCGCTCTGACGTCACCCGAACTTCACACGACGGCTACTCGCGACAACCACTAGCTAGCTAGCAGCCCTCTTCGTGCGCAATCATGCCCAAGAACCCTGCGGACAGCGAACACACCGATGGTTCATGACTTTGTTGAGAAGGTCGATGCTATGCGTGTCGACATCAGGCGTTTCCTCGTGAGCCCGAAACGTTGGCGGTCGAGTCGCGTGAAGATGCCGATCAACTGGGGCTACCTGAAGTTCACCGATGCGAACGAAGCGTTGGTGCCAGAGGAGGCGGGCGTGTATGCGTTCATCGTCCGACACGAAAACGATCACTTCCCCAGCCATGGATTCATCATGTATATCGGAATAACTGGGGCGAACGGGAATGGACGGACGCTTCGGAATCGTTACCACGACTACCTGGGAGAGAAGAAGAAGAACAAGAGGCCGAAGCTTCACTACATGCTGAACAAGTATTCCGATGACATCGTCTTCGCGCATGCTGCGATTCCAGATCCTAAGTTCGACCTCGCAGCGCTGGAGCTGGACCTCAACGACGCCATTGTTCCCCCAGTAGTGGTCAAGGATTTCTCGGCGGAGATCCGCCAACTTGTGAAGGCAATGGAATGACAAAGCGCCGGTATCTCCCCGCACTCCGTGGCCGCCTGGGTGACTGGGCCTTCTACTCCGTGCTAATGACGCTCAAACAAGTCGCCGAGAAGGTCAACTACGCCAAGGAGGTTCACAACAGCGTGAAGCTTTCCGAACTGATCCAGCGCGAGTTGGACGACAAGACCCGCGCGGGCGAGATCGGGAACTATCTGCTAACCAACGAGGATCGGTTCTTCAACTCACTCGTTGTCGCTGTCTATGACGGCGATCCTGAGTGGCACGAGTTTCACAACCTCAAGCCGATCAGCAGCGACATCAACGTCGACGACATTGACTACGGTAGCAGGTACAGCGTTGGCTACTTGAGTCTCTCTGGATCGGAGAAGCTCTTCGCCCTGGATGGGCAGCATCGACTCGCTGGAATTCGGAGCGCTCTGGCTCAAGACGAGAGCATCGGCGAGGACGAGGTGTCGGTCATCGTGGTTGCGCACCACACTTCAGCGGCGGGTCAGAAGCGCACGCGCAAGCTGTTCACCACGCTGAACAAGACTGCGAAGCCAGTGTCCAAGAGTGAAATCATTGCGCTAGACGAGGCCGATGCGATGGCGATCACGGCACGCCACTTGGTTGAGGGAGACCGGCGCTTTAGTGACAAGCTCGTGCACATCAAGAGCAAGCAACCCAACTTGCCTCAGACCGACAGAGAGCACTTGATCACGCTCATCAATCTGTACGACTGCGTATTTCAGCCCATCGTGGACGGCCGTTTCAGCCGATCGTGGACGGCATTTCAGATGAACGTGGACGGCGTTTCAGGCTGATCGTGGACGACGTTTCAGCCTGAGCGTGGACGATCGCGGCGGCGAGCGAGTGATCTTGACCGTTGGCATGCTGGCCGGTTTTTCGGCCTGCCATGCCCACCAACAGGATCACGATGCGCCAGATACGACAGGCCCTGCGCCTGCACCTTGAAGCCGGCCTGAGCTACGCACAGGTCGCCCGCGCCGTGGGCATCGGCAAGGGCACGGTAGGCAAGTTCATGCTGCTGGCGCGCGCCGCCGGCGTGGACTGGACCGTTGCGCAGACGCTCAGCGACGAGCAACTCGAGGCGCTGCTGTACCGACCCGCCGTGCCGCGTTCGAGCCGCCAGCTCGAACCCGACTATGCCTGGGTCCACCAGGAGCTCAAGCGCCCCGGCGTCACCCTGCAATTGCTGTGGGAGGAGTACCAGCGCGGCGCCGAGCAGGCCTACAAGTACACGAGCTTCTGCGTCAAGTACCGCGCCTGGGCCGCCGCGCTCAAGCGCTCGATGCGCCAGACGCACATCGCCGGCGAGCGGCTGTTCGTCGACTACGCCGGCCAGACCGTGCCGGTCATCGATGCGGCCAGCGGCGAGATCCGCCGCGCCCAGATCTTCGTGGCCGTGCTGGGCGCGTCGAACTACACCTACGCCTGCGCCACCGCGACGCAGAACGCGGCCGACTGGGTCGGCTCGATCATCGGCGCGCTGGAGTTCATCGGCGGCGTGCCGCGCCTGATCGTGCCCGACCAGACGCGCGCCCTGATCGCGCGCCCGGATCGCTACGAGCCGGCCGTCAACCGCCTGGTCGAGGAGCTGTGCGACCACTACGACGTGGCGGTGCTGCCGGCGCGCCCGGCGCATCCGCGCGACAAGCCCAAGGTGGAGGTCGGCGTGCAAGTCGTCGAGCGCTGGATCCTCGCGTGCTTGCGCAACCGGCGCTTTTTCAGCCTGGCCGAGCTCAACGCGGCTATCGCCGAGCTGCTGCACGAGCTGAACCGGCGCGCGTTCAAGAAGCTGCCCGGCTGCCGTGCCAGCGCCTTCGAGGCGTTGGACCGCCCTGAGCTGCGAGCGCTGCCGGCTGCGCGCATGGCCATCGCGCGCTTCAAGCGTGCCCGCGTGAACATCGACTACCACGTCGAACTCGACGGCCACTACTACAGCGTGCCGCACCGGCTCGTGCGCACCGAAGTCGAGCTGCGCGTGACGGCCACCACGGTGGAGATCCTGGCCGGCCACCAGCGCGTGGCCGTGCACGCGTACAGCGCCATCCGCGGCGCGCACACGACGCTGGCCGAGCACATGCCGGCGTCGCACCGCGCGCATCGCGAGTGGACGCCGCAGCGGCTCATCGCCTGGGGCGAACGCATCGGCGCGGCCACCGCCGCCGTCGTGCGCTGGCAGATGGAGCACCGCCCGCACCCCGAGCAGGGCTACCGCGCCTGCCTGGGCCTGCAGCGCCTGGCACGCCAGTGCGGCGATGCACGGCTGGAAGCTGCGTGCGCACGGGCGATGTCGATCCGCTCGCCGACCTACCGCAGCGTGAACTCGATCCTGGCCGCGGGTCTGGATCGCCAGCAGGTGCCGGCCGCGCCGGCGCAGGCCAGCCTGCCGTTGCACGACAACGTGCGCGGTCCCGACTACTACCACTGACGACGAAGGAGAGTGCCCTTGCTCAACGAACACACCCTGGACCAACTGCGCGGCCTGCGATTGGACGGCATGGTGCACGCACTGGCCGACCAGGCCAGCAGCGCCGCGGCGGCCGAGATGGCCTTCGACGAGCGCCTGGCGATGCTGGTGCAGCGCGAGATCGACTGGCGTGACGGCAAGCGAGTGGCGCGGCTGCTCAAAGCGGCCAGGCTCAAGGTCGCCGGCGCCTGCATCGAAGACATCGACTGGCGTGGCTCGCGCGGGCTGGACCGCAGCCTCGTCACCGCGCTGGCCGGCTGCGACTGGCTGCGCCAAGGCCACAACGTGCTGATCACGGGTGCCACCGGGGTCGGGAAGACATGGTTGGCGTGCGCGCTGGCGCAGCAGGCGGCGCGCTCGGGCTTCACAGTGCTGTACCTGCGCGCGCCGCGAATGCTCGAAGAGCTGCGCGTGGCGCACGGCGACGGCAGCTTCGCTCGCCGCCTGGCGCAGTTGGCGCGCATCGACCTGCTGGCCATCGACGACTTCGCCATCGCGCCGATCACGGCGGCCGAGCGCAACGACTTGCTCGAACTGCTGGACGACCGGGTGGGAACGCGCGCCACGCTCATCACCAGCCAGTTGCCGGTGACGACCTGGCACGAGTGGTTGAACGATCCGACGCTGGCCGACGCCATCCTCGACCGCATCGTGCACGCCGCGCACAAGATCGCGCTCAAGGGCGAGTCGATGCGCAAGAAGCAGGTGAAGGCATGACCGCTTCGCGCAGCCCGAGCACCGCCACCGTCGCGCCGTCGAACACGGCTTGCCCACCGCGGCGGTCGTTCGTCGCAAGCGACGCCCGCCGCCGTGGACAAGCCTGCCTCGTCACTGATCCCACCACGACCGCCTTCGGCGCCGCGCTGCCCACCCCGGCGATTGCATCGCCGGCGTGGACAACGCTCGGGCGCTTCAGCGGCATCGTGGACGACTGCGATACGATGAACCCCGTCACTCGCGTGCTTCCGTGATCGTCCACGATCACGCTGAAACGCCGTCTGCGATCACGCCGAAACGGGCGTCCACGATCGTTGAAATGCGCAGTACGACACCCTCGAGATCTTGTTCTGCAAGAGCAAGAGGGGGACGAAGGCGGCAGAGTTGAAGCGGTTCCGCCCGAGCGACGAAGAGTTGGATGCCTATGCGTCCTTCGCAAGCAGCTTCTTCACGCTGCTCGGCAAGATCGCCCCTGAGCTTCGCCGCTGCCTGGACTCAGCGACGCCCGCGGCCGAAATCAAGAAGCATCGTCACGCCAAGGGCGGACATATTCTGTTCCGGCCCGTCGGCATCTTGATCTACGCGGAAATCGTTGCCGCGTTGATGCGAGGCGCTTCGATGAACTTGACCGATGCAGTGGCGGAACTGAAGTCGCTGCCAACGGAACTCTCCAATCCACCCTATGCCGGCGTGTTGTGGGACGATGCCACCGGGACCATGGTGGTCAAGAACCGGGCTTTGACGCGCGAACTGCTTCTCTACTACCTCGGCCACCTCAAGGACTCGACCAGAATCCGGAAGATGGAGGCGAGGTACGCGCTGCTCCTAGACGATGCCTCTGCCAAACCGCCAGTGCGCACCGGCATGAGAACTTCGCGCCTCGTCCGGAGAACAAGGCCGAAGTGATCCCTGTGGCTCGGTGGCACGGACCGATTCTCGTTAGGCAGGGCTGCGTGCCGCGTTGGCGACGAGGGAGTTAGCCATCTCACAAAGCAAGTCATCTTCGCGTCGGCTGACGAGGTAGGAGAGACCGCGGTGGACATGGAGAAGAAACACTTGCCGCACAGCCTCGTCAGAGACCCGTTTGCCCTCGGACAGCAGACGGACGACGAGCAAATTGGTATAGAGGTCCTCTTGTCCGCCCGTGAGCGTGCGCCAGTCGATCTCCAGCCCTCCCGCAAATCCGAAGTTCTCGTCGGGCGGAATCGATGGGTTGGCCAACGAGATGCACAGCGCGTGGCGGCAGATCGCGTTGTTGTGCTCGATGCCTGTCCGGCGCTTAAGCGTGGCCAGCTGATTTCTGGCCGCTGCCGTGAGTCTGATGCGCTCCATCAGTGCAACTCCATGATGCGGCGTTGAACCGTGGTCCGTCCCAGCGTGTCATCGAAGTCGAGGGAGTACTCCGCGCTGGTGAACGGCTTCAGCGCTTCATAAGCCGCGCCATCGACTTCCTGATCCGTAGAGAGCACGACAACCTGGTGAGACACGGTGGCAAAGAACCGCTTGATGAGCGCGGACCGATGCTGTTGGTCTAGGCGTGCTAGCGGGGTGTCCACCACGACAGGGAAGCGCCCCTTGCGTTCCTTGATGAGGGCACTAAGCACGGAGATGGCAAGCAACTGTCGCTCGCCGGCGGACAGTCGATCCATGGGAAGCTCTTGCTGCTTCCCGTCCCTTATCGAGACTTGGTACGTAGACGGGTCCACGAGGACGCTGGCGATCAGGTTGCGCTTGCGAAGCAGGTTCCGGAACTCACCGGTGATCATCTCGGAGAGCCACTGTGCTTTCGAGGCCAACAGTCGATCCTTGAAGACGGTGAGCGTCTTGCGAGCGCGGGCCGAGGCCTCCAGCCCCTTTGCTTCCATCGATCGATCGCGAAACTCCGTGCCCAGCCGTTCTTGGGCTGCATTCAAGCGTAGGCGGACATGCGCCAGGTTGCCCTGCGCCTCTTCGAGCTGTTGGGTGAGGGCCGCCAGATGTCCGTCAGCGGTCGCCACAACCTTGCTGCGCTCCTGTAGCTCCGCGAGGATGTCGCCGATCTGCTCCTCCGCGGGGATCTGCCCAATGTGCTGCTCGGCCTTGTCAAGTTGGCGCCGCGCTGCTGCCAATGAGTCAAGTTCTCGCTGAACCCTAGACCGGCTGACCTGCAGTTGCCGCTCAACATCTCGGGGAGGCGCGTCGCGGAGTCGAGGACCACCGCTGCCGCGCGTTGCCGTGTAGGCCTTGAGATCCTGTGCGAGTGCGCCTCGAAGCGCGTCGATTGCTGCCTTGGACAGGTTCTTGGGCAACGCTTCCAGGACGCGCTGATCGCGCTTCCTGAACTCCTGACCGAGGAGCTTCGAGTGGCGGGCATGCAAGTCCTGCTCCCATGCCTCGCGGTACGCCGGCCACAACGACGACAGCCACGCCAAGGGCAGCACGGGATCGGACATCGCATCGGCGAGACCCGTCCGAGCAGTGTCTTCAGCCTTGCGCGCGACGACGACGGCATTTCGGATGGTTGCGGCCTGCTCGTAGGCCACCAGCCCCTTTCGCTGCGCCTCTGACGTGTAGCGATCGAGAGCTACTCGGGCCTGTTCGGCCGCGTTGCGCGCCGCCGCCTGTTCTTGAGTCAGGCGCGTTATGCGCGTTTCCAGCTCCTTGGCTTGGGTGTCCCAAGAGACGACATTGGCGCGTGCGGACTCAAACGCGTCGGACGTGTTCTTGTTCTTCAGCGCTGCTCGTCGCTCCAACGCCTTCAGGTCGTTGCCGAGTGCCTCGATTCCGCCGATGCCGAGAAAGACCTCGGTCGCGCGCTTCAGCAGGTCAGGTAGCCGCTCAGGGTTTGCCAGCGCCTCGATCTTCTCGCCATCAAAGAGGAAGAGCTGGACGAGCTCCGCCGGCAAGATGGAGCCAATGAACTCGTCCCAGGTTTGCGAGAAGTCGAGGTCGAGACTGCCATCCTCGAAGACGGCGATGGTCTCGTGCAACGAGTCCGCACGCCCGCTCCACTCACGCCTGACAGTCAACTGCCGTCGAGAGCCGCTGACCTCTACGACAACGCCGATCTCGACGGCGCCGTTGCCCTGCGCGTCCTTTCGGCGCAAGCCACCCATGAGCTGCTCGTATTCCGATCGCTTGAACCCGGGGAGTGCCTTCAGTCCGTAGAGACCCACTTGCAGGGCGGTCAGCAGCGTCGTCTTGCCGCTTCCGTTGAGCGCCTTGACCAAGACGACGGGTTTGCCAGTGTTGACCTCCAGATTGATGGTCTGTCGTTCGCGAAAGGGCCCCAGGTTCTCGATCGAGACGTTCGTTATCGTTATCTTTGCCATGAATCATGCGACCAAAGCCGTTCCGTCGGTGGCGTCGCTGTCGGGGTCCTTGGAGGAACCTGAGAGTGCGAACTCCAGGGCTTCGCTTTCGTTGCGGAATGCGTAGTGCCGCAGCACACGTTCCAGCCGATCCAGGTGCTTCGACCGCTTGTGTGATTCCATCGACTGGAACTGCACGGCCAGAAGGCTGCGGGTCAGCTTGTACAGCTCGCGCGCTGGCTCCGCCTCGGGCTCGACCTCTCGAGCGACCTCCTGCAAGAGAGCGAGGTCCTCGCGATCCAGCGGTGTCTGTTCCAGCTCATGACCGGGGTAGGCAACTTCAAAGACCTCGGTGTAGATCTTCGGCACCAGGTCTTCGATCTCTCCCTTCTCTTCGACCCAGATGCGGCGGATCTCATCGAGTTCCTCGATGGAGATCAGCTCGATCAGCTGTGTACCTTGCTTCTGGTCCGCGTTGCGGACGCGTCGCTGCGTAGTCAGGAGCTCTTTCAAGAGCTGCGCACGATGAGGCTGCGTATAGGGGCCGTGAACAAGCTCGTCACGAAAGACGGTGAGGCGCCCATTCATGCGGCGGAAGTCCCTGTTGGCGCGGTCCTCGACTGCAAGATGCTTATTGCGGAAGTCGAGGATGGGCTGCATCCATTGCTTCTGCTCGTCGTTCTGGATCATGGCCTGCATGGACTTGTCCTGCGAGACCATGGTGCAGACATAGCAGCCGAAGCGGCTATCGCCGCAGCTCGGCGTCGATGTGTCGACGACGATCGGACACTCCGCGTCCGGTGTCGCACCCCGATAGATTCCGAACAGCTCTTGGTTGTCGATGCCCCAGGGATTGGTGTTCGTGATCAGGAATTCCCACACATCATCACTGGACCAGGTCTCGATCGGGGGATAGACCCAGACGCGCGAGAGGCGGGGGTCCTTGTTCTTGCTCAACCGATCGCGCGTGCTGCCCTTGTATTGATCCATCACCTTGTCGCGCGCCTGGCTCTCGCCGCGGCGTTGACCCAGGACCAGGATGGCCTCACCGTTGGACTCCGACATCTCCTGGATGAACTTGGTCGAAGCGCTGATCTTGAGTCTGTCCGTGCACCAGCGAAATTTGGGGCGAGGCGCGGGGTACCCTTTGCCAATCAAGTTGACCCAGAAGCGGTTCTCCATCGCGGGGGTAAGCCGATGCGGGCGAATGTCCAGCCCCTGCTGCTTGGCGGCGAGTCCGATGCGGAGGAGCGAGGTCTCGACCCAGGCAGCGATCACCGGGTTCTCAACGAGCGTGTCTGTGCTGATGACATGGATCGGCTTACTCCGCTGCTCAGCAGGCAAGCGCGAGATCGCGGTCCAGATCAGCTGCAGGCAGGCTGTGGAATCCTTGCCGCCGCTGTAGCCCACGATCCAGGGCATGGGATCGGACAGGTAGAGCGACTGCACTTCGTCGAGGATGCGTTCAACATCGGTCCTCACTTGTTTCTCCGTTTGACGACCCGCCGAGGCGCGCGCCCAGCAGCTCGAGCAGCCTCGGCAGCGGACTCGTCCGGCGTGAGCTTGAGACCGAGCACGCGCTTGATCTCGTTGCAGGTGAGCGTGATGTTCTGGCCAGATTTCGCCATCGAGCCGCCCACCATCGCACGGCCTTCCCAAGTCTTCGCGTTCTGACGCGACCAATCCACTGTCCGCAGGCGCTTGATGCGCTTCGCTCGCTCGGGCGCAGGAAGCTCGTATAGCGCACGTCCCGCGCGTCCCAACGCCTGCAGCACGATGGCATGGGAGTGGATGAAGTCGCGACGAACGTCGCCTGATGTCATCTTCGACTCGCGCACGTACGACCACTCGGGGATCTGCCCGCCGACAAGCTCCCAGAACTCAAGGCATTTGCGGCTTGCCGCCTGGAAGTCCTCCAGCTCCTGCTCCGTGAGCAGCTCGGTCGTGGCGAAGTGCACCGCACTCAGCGTAAACAGACTCCGGGATCTCTGCGAAAGCGAAGAACGCTCGGTCTCGATGAGCCCTTTGAACACACTGGAAGTCAGGCTCAAGTGGCGCGCGATGTTTGCCGCGGCGCTCCGATGGTCGTACAGCACGCCGAGTGAAGCCGACGGCTTGACCGCATGGCGGTTGAGGTCCGCGAACATCTGCTGACAGCGCTCGAGACCGCGGTCCATGAAGAACACCACCGCGATCGTTTCATCGCCGAGATCCGGTGCGGCGTCGAGCGCTTGCACGATGGCGGCACGTCGATGTTGACCGTCGTTGACGATGAACTTGGCTTCCATCGAGACGGTCAACGACCCCATGCGAAAGTTGGTCGGACCGTCCGAAGCGACGGGGTCGAACTTCACGTCCCCGTCGACTGATACCGTGATGGCAGAGAAGGTGTAGTTGTCGGGGTTCTCGACGACGTACCTGGCGATCTCTGGGACGCGCGCCTTGTTCAGTGTGCGTTGCGCGCGCAACTCAGGGACAAGCTCGTCGTCGTCGAAGACGAAGAGCCTGCGCAGCAGTCGAAGCGGGCACATGGAGACGTAGTACTCATGTCCCGCTTGCACGCCCCGAATCGCCGGGAAAACATAGGAGAACGCGTCGGCCATGGCATTGGTCAGTCTAGCATGTTTGTATGCCGATCAACAAACGTACGTTGCTTGTGCATTCGCAACGTTGCTGCCCATGCTTCGAAACGGCCGACGGACTCCTAATCCGCCCGTCGCGGTTGCGGCTTGCGATGCGCGTGACGCTCTCGCTCCTGCGCGCTCCATTGTCCGAAAAATGTAGTTCTTCTTCGGACGCCCACAGAGGCAGTGGCGTGCCGGTACGCCGTACCGTCGGGCTCGCGGGCGTTGCCCCGCGACTCGTTCCGCGTCGCGGCCGTTCGGCTTTGATCCCTCACGCCTCCGGCAGCGACGCTGCCTGCGCGCTGCGCTTGCCTCTGGTTCGGAGAAGGGGGCGGGGCTGGCTTGCTGTTCCGTTCACCCTACCACGTCGGTCTCGCCGTCAAGGTCTGCGCGCGCTTCGCACGCTGGCGTCCTGGCGGCCGTCCTCGAACCTGTGACGGCTGCGCTGCGCCGTGCTGGTGCCGGTCTCGGGCAATCCCGCCCGATCGCCGGAGTCGACCATGTCGCACGACCTTGTTTCTTCGCTGTCTTCCTTCGATGCTTCTTCCGGCGAGTCGCTGCTGGTGCGCGACGTTGCGGGCACCTACCGGCCGGCTGAGGACGATGAGGTGCTGCAGGCGGCGCAGCGGCTGCTCGCGAGCCGCGTGCGCGGTGGCGACGTGCTGTCGTCGCCGGCAGCGGTGAAGGACTTCCTGCGCGTCCGGCTGGGGGCGCTGCCGCACGAGGTGTTCGCCGTCGTGCATCTCGACGCTCAGCACCGCGTGCTGGACTACGTCGAGTTGTTCCGCGGCACGGTGACGCAGACGTCGGTCTATCCGCGGGAGGTGGTCAAGGAGGCGCTGGCGCGAAATGCGGCGGCGTTGCTGCTGGTGCATTGCCACCCGTCGGGCCTGGCGGAGCCGTCGCGTGCCGACGAGTTTCTGACGCAGACGCTCAAGTCCGCGCTGGCGCTGGTCGACGTGCGCGTGCTCGATCACCTGATCGTGGCCGGGCCGACGGTCCTGTCGATGGCCGAGCGTGGACAGGTCTGAAACGGGGGCTGCGGCCCCTCTCCATTGCCGTGCCTTCGATGAAGGCGAGGCGGTCTTGCTGTTCTCTTCACCGTAGCACGGCGTTCTCGCCGTCAAGGGCTGCGCGTGCAGCGCACGCTGGCGGCCATCTGGCCGTCTGTGGCTGCGCCTTCGACCCCTGACGGCTTGCGCTGCGCCGTGCCCTGCCGGTTCCGGGCAATCCCGCCCGATCGACCGGAGATCACCGTGGACGACAAGTCATACGTTTCGCTGGAGCAGCACCTTTGCGTGGTGTGCGCCAACCCCTTCGACACCGGGAGCATCCTGCTCGACCGTCGCCTGCGCTCGAGCATGGAGCGCCACACGACGACGGGCTGGGGTCTGTGCCCCGAACACCAGCGGCTGCACTCGGAAGGCTTCGTGGCCCTCGTCGAGTGCGACCCGCAGCGAAGCGGCGTGCCCTCGGGCGACGGGCAGATGAAGCCGGAACAGGCGTACCGCACCGGGCGGCTGGCTCATCTGAAACGTGAGGCGTTCGCTCGCGTGTTCAACGTGGCGATCCCGGCCGACCAGCCTGTCGTCTTCGTCGAGCCCGGCGTGATCGAGCGCCTGCAGGCGATGGTGGCGTCGGCGGGTTGATGTCGCGCTGACGACTCTGCACGCCGCCTCGTGCATCGCGAGGCGGCGTGCACTTGCGTGCTGTGCCGACGGGCGCGAACGGGTTCTCTCCGGCGGTGCTGCGCGGGGCTCCGCACCGCCTGCGCGCCGCCTTCGGCGGCTTGCCTGGCCTCTGCGGGCGCTTCTCCCGTCAAGGGCCGCTGCGGCGCCCGTGTCCTCGGCTTCGCCTGCGGGCCGTGCCAGCGCCTGCGCTTCCTCCCTTGACGGCGCACCCGCGCCGGCCGGAGGCGGCCTCTATGGCCGCGAAGGGCTTCGCGGCCCCTGCGGAGCCCAGGTCCGACCTCAACGCCAAGGAGAGCGCCGATGCAGCAGCACGACTGACACCCCGACCCGAACTCTTCTTTCATCGATCCGATTCGTCCCGCGAGGGACAGGAGTGAACGCCATGAACACCGTGAACTTTCACGAGTCCACAGCCGTCGCGACGGCAGCTGCCGCCGCTGTCGTCGGCGCGCAGGAACTGTTGCTGATCCCGCTGTCGAGGCTGCGGCCGTCGAGCCGCAACGTCCGCAGGAGCGGCGGTGCCTCGATCCCCGAACTGGCCGCGAGCATCGCGCGCGTCGGCCTGCTGCAGAACCTCACCGTCGTGGCCGCGCCCGACGGCGAGCACTACGACGTGGTGGCCGGGCGGCGGCGACTCGCCGCGCTCAAGCTGCTGGTCAAGCGCCGCAGGCTGGTGAAAGACCACGAGGTGCACTGCCTGCTCGTGTGCGACGACGCGGCGCGCACCGTGAGCCTGACGGAGAACGTGCAGCGCGAGGCGATGTCGCCGATCGACGAACTGATCGCCTGGAAGGACCTCGTCGCCGAAGGCCGGCCAGTCGAGGACATCGCGGCCGACTTCGGCGTGACGCCGCTGGTCGTGCAGCGGCGCCTGCGGCTGGCCAACGTCTCGCCGCGACTGCTGGCGGACTTCGAGGCGCAGAGCGTGACGATGGAGCAGCTGATGGCGCTCGCCGTCACGGACGACCATGCGGCGCAGGAGGCTGCCTTCTACGAGTCGCCGCCGTGGCAGCGCAGCCCGGAGGCGCTGCGCGCGCACCTGACGCGCGAGGAGGTGGACGCCGGGCGTGATCCGGTGGCGCGTTTCGTCGGGCGCGAGGCCTACGAGGCGGCGGGCGGGGGCGTTCGCCGCGACCTGTTCGCCGACGCGGACGATGGCGTCTTCTTGACGGACGCGGGTCTGCTGGACTCGCTGGTACGCGACAAGCTCGCGCCCGTAGTCGAGCAGGTGCGGCACGAGGGATGGGGCTGGGTGGACGTGGCGCCGCGCGCCACCCACGCCGACCTGCATCAGTTCCAGCGCGCGCGCTGCACGCGGCGCCAGCCGGGCAAGGCCGAGGCGAAGCGCATCGCCAAGCTCGAAGAGCGGCAGGCGCAACTGCAGGCCCGGCTCGACGACGACGAGGACATGAGTGACGAAGAGGCGCAGGGCCTGCAGGACGAGTTGGACCGACTGGGCGGCGAACTCGACGACATCGAGCGCACGCTGTCGTCCTGGCCGCCGGAGGTCGTCGCGATGGCTGGCGCGGTGGTGTCGCTCGACCACTCGGGCGGCGTGGTCGTGCACCGCGGTCTGCTGCGCGCGGAGCAGGCGAAGGCGTTGCGCGTCAAGGAAAGCGGGGACGAGCATCCGGCAGAGGACGACGGAGACCCTGCGCCCGCGACGCCCAGGCTCGCGATCTCGGAGAAGCTCGTGAAGCGCCTGAGCGCGCACCGCACTGCCGCGCTGCAGGCCGAGGTCGCCCGGCATCCGCACGTCGCACTCGTCGCCCTCGTGCACCGGCTCGCGCAGCGCGTGGTCCTGGACGACTACCGCGGCTCGCCGTTGAGCATCACCGCGAGCGCGCAGGACCGGCTCGAGCAGCACGCACCGGACGTGGCCGAGGCGCCCGCGGCCGTGGGCATGCGGCAGGTGCGAAACGCCTGGGCAGCGCGGCTGCCGAGCGACTCCGATGCCCTGTTTGCCGAACTGCTGGCGATGCCACAGCCGGAACTGCTGTCGCTGCTGGCGGTCTGCGTGGGCATCAGCGTGACGGCGATCGCCTCGCGCGAGGACGAGGCACCCGCTGCGCTGCTTGCGCGTGCGGTGGGACTCGACATGCGGCAGTGGTGGACGCCGACCGCTGCGGGCTACTTCGAGCACGTGTCCAAGGCCAAGGCGCTGGAGGCCGTGCAGGCGTTCGCGCCGGCCGAGGTGGGTCGGCTCGCCAAGCTAAGAAGGGCGCAGATCGCCAGCGAGGCCGAGCGCCTGGCGTCGGGGACGGGCTGGTTGCCGGCGATGCTCTGCGCGCAGGAGGTGTCCGGTCAAGAAGCGCAACCGGGGGCCGAGGGCAGCGGCGTGCCGCTCGCTGCGGGCGAAGGCGTCGATCGGGAGCACGAGGGTGATCCAGCTCCATCGACCTGAGCAGGAGCGCCCCGGCTTCGGCCGGGGCATCGCGCAGACTCACACGGCGCGCGCGGCAGGTGTGCCGCGCGCGCTTCTGGTTAGCGCTTCGCGTGGCTCGATCTGTCGCACCGCGCGCGGTGCGATCGTCGCCGCTGCAATGGCGCAGCAGGGCATGCGCCCCGACAACGCCGGCGTCGGGCAGACGGCGCTGCGGTCGTGTCCAACAGCGGGCAGTCCGTTCCATGCGCTCACGTCCCCGCCCCACGACTGAGGGCTGAACCTGTTCGCAACTCGATGCCTGCCGGCGCTGCCCGAAGGCGGTGCCAGGCCACCCGTCCTTGCGAGGCGCGGTCCGCTCCCACGGCCTTGTAAGGTCGTGAATCCTGGCGCGGGCACGGCTTCGCCTCGGGCTCCATCGCCGCAACCGGCCTGCCCGACAAATTTCCCCGCTGCTGCGCAGCTTCCTCGCGAGGCAAATTTGCCGTGCCTGCCGGTCCTCCACTGCGTTGCGGCCTTAGGTGCGGCGCGCCCGGACCCGCGCCGTTCGGATCACGCCAAGGCCGCGATGGGTGCGGACCTGGAACCACCTCGAAAGGACTTGCATCATGGCCAACATCGGCACCTTCAACGCTTCGGGCAACGGCTACGCCGGCACGGTTCGCACTCTGACGCTCAACGTCAAAGTCAAGCTGGTGCCCAACACCGACAAGGAGCGCGACAACGCCCCGGACTTCCGCATCGTGGCCGGCAGCGGCTACGAGATCGGCGCGGCGTGGAAGAAGCTCAGCAAGGCGGAGCGGCCCTACCTCTCGGTGACGCTCGACGACCCGTCGTTTCCGGCGACGATCTACGCCCGCCTGGTCGAAGGCGAGGACGGCGCGCACACGTTGATCTGGACGCGCAGCAAGGGCGACTGAGTCGCCCTGGCGCCCCGCTGCGGCGGGGCGCCTTGACGCGCCTGGCCGGCGAGTTGGTTCTCCGCGCGACCGGCGTGATGCCGAACTTGCGGAAGTGCGGATCGGCGCGGATGCGGATCTCCGCGGAGGCGTGAAGCCGACTGCGCGCAGTGGCGTGAAGCCGCTTTCACGGGAGGGCGCATATCCGGCATTGCGCTGAGTCGTGATTCTGTACTCGTGACTTGTCGTGATGACGGCTTTGCGGATCTGCGGATGTGCGCAGGTTCGTGTTTGCGTGAAATCGACTCCACGCCATTGCATGCAATCGCAGAAGCTGATCTGTTGGTTCACGGATCTGTGCGTCTCCCGGCGGCGCCGGGCCGCGCTGGCGTGCTGCGCAGCGAGCCGCCGTCGGCGTCTCGCCCCTCCGGGCTTTCATCGCTGACGCCTTCGCGCCTGACGGCGCTGCGCGCACTGCTTGCGCTCCAGAGGATCGGCTACGCGCCCATCCCCGCCGCGCCGCGCTTGGCGCCCCTGGAAGAACCGCCGGACAGGCTGCGCCTGACCGGCCTGTGCCGATGAGTCGCCACCCTGTCGCCGCGTCGATGACGCGCTTCTTGGCCTCGCCACTCCCATTGGCACGGCCGCACTCCCGACGGCAGGCCGCGCAGCTTGGCGCACGCCGCACGGCCGTCAACCCCCGGCCCGCGCCGGCTTCGCCCGTGTTGGGGGTGTGACGGCCGCGCTCTGCGCGTGCGCCCGGATCGCAGCGCTCCGATCGGGAGCGTCCATGCAAGGAGTGGCGATCATGAAGCTCATCACCGACGAACAACGCATGCAGTTGCTGGCCAACGGTCAGCGGTCCATCGACGACGCGGGTTTCGACCCGGCCCCCGTGGTCAAGCTGTTCACCCCCGACGCCGGGGCGACCTGGCTGCTCACCGAGATCGATCCGGACGACCACGACCATGCCTTCGGCCTCTGCGACCTCGGACTGGGGTACCCGGAGCTGGGCTGGGTGAGCCTCGCCGAGCTCGAGACGCTGCGGGGACGCATGGGCCTGCCGGTCGAGCGCCACCTGCACTTCGCGTCCGAGAAACCGATCAGCGAGCACGCGCGCGAAGCGCGGCTGGCGGGCCGCATCACCGCGTGATTCGCGGCGCGACCGCCACCGGCATCAACCGCCGGGCGGCTGATGCCACTCCGACGGAAGACGGGCTTCCGTCTCCAGCATGAGCTCGCCGGCGCTGCGGCCGAGGGCTCGCGCGATCCTCAGGATCAGCACCAGCGTGGGCATGTGCTCTCCGCGCTCGATCTTGCCCATGTGCGAGCGTTCGATGCCCGCCATGTGGGCGAGAGTCTCTTGGGCGATGCCGTCTTCCGTTCGCGCTGCGCGCACCGCAGCGCCGAAGGCCATGGCAGGCGCGACCTCGAAGGTCGTCGTACCTGGCGGCCGTCCGCGCCGAATGCCACGCTGCTGCATGGGGCAAGAGCGTCGGCGGTCGGAACTATTAAAACCACGTTAGAGTTAACTCATACCTGCATCGCTCGTCATGGCGTCAGGGTATGAACGGCTATTCAGGGCAGCCTCGAACTTGTAGCATTACGTAACCTTCCCACTGCGTCTCATGCCCTTGATCACCGACGAACAGCGTGCGCGGATGCTGGCCCACGGGGCCGCCCGCGCGAGGGGTGAAGCCATCGATCCGGAGCCCGTCGTCAAGCTGTACACGCTCGATGCTGGCGCCGTGTGGCTGTTGACCGAACTGGATGCGGACGGCGACCGCGCCTATGGGCTGTGCGATTCCGGCCTCGGCGCTCCTGAGCTGGGTCACGTCAGCCTGGCTGCGCTGGAGGCGATGCGCGGCCCACGCGGCATGCGCGTGGTCGCCGATCCGCAGTTCCGGGCGCGGCAGAACTTGTCGGGATACGCGGCCGACGCAGCGCGCGACGGGTCGATCAACGACTGACGTCGACAGCGGTTGCCTTCGACCGGCTCGCCGCGGCGCATCGAGTTACCTCGGTGTCCGTTGCTCATGGCAGCGTCCCCGGAGAACTACCGGGAGGATCGCCATGAAGACAACATCCGGTCGCGCTGGCACTGTCGCGCCCTGGCGCGCACAGGCTGCCTACCTCTACGTCCTGGATCTCGACGCACCGGCGCTCGCATGGGAGTACCTGCGCCGCAACGCGGCGTATCGCAGCGACTGGGTGGCGAAGGGACGCGGCGGCGACGGCGCACCCTGGGGGTTGCGATGTTGTCGAGGATCCTGAATCCGACGCGCGTGAGGCGCGCCCACTGTGGCTCGTTGACAGCGCGGGCCTGCTGAACGTCCGTGCATCCGGGCGCTTGACGCATGCTGTCGGCCAGGGCTTCAGCCTCTGGCGCATCCCTGGGCGCAAGCGCTTGGCGCTACGTGATGACGGCTGGATCCTCGCCGCGCACACCGGAACGATGCCGCTGCGGGCGTTGCTCGATGTGTCTCTCGCCGAGGGCAGTCCGTACCACTGCGCCGTGCCGCTCGGTGCCGGGCTGCGCGGCCAGCTTGCGGCCTTCAGTGCGCAGGCTCGCCTCGTCGCCGGCACGCCGGCCGCGCCGAGCGCGCGCGGCGTCGGCCGCAGCGCACTGCTGCACCTCCGCGCCCTGCAGGCGATCGACGCTGTCCATGCGGGCGGGCACCACCGCGACGTGGCGGAGGTGCTGTTCGGTCCGGATGCCGTGCGGCAGAGCTGGCACGCCGACAGCGAACTGAGAGCGGGGGTGCGTCACCTTGTCGCACGAGCCGAGGGCTTCGTGCGCGGCGGCTACCTGGATCTCGCCGGTGTGCAGCACGACGTAGCAGTGCCCGGAGACGAACCCGGCCCCTGAATCTCTCCCTTCGCACCCCTTCACGCTTTGCTGAGACTGCCTCCATCCGACGGCGCCGCGACCGGCGTCGCCGACCACCGATGGAGGCCTTCATGGCAAGCGCCAGTACCTTGTCCCGTTCCCCGGCACATCCGGCTGCGCAGGCGCACGCTGCGGACGCCGGCAACCCGGAGTTCCTGACCACCGAGGAAGCTGCGGTCTTCCTTCGCCTGTCGCCGCGCACGCTGGAGAAACAGCGCGTGCTCGGTGGCGGGCCGCGCTATCGGAAGTTCGGGGCGAGGGTGCTGTACGCCGTGGGCGATCTTCGAGCCTGGGCCGACAGCCGCGCTTACGGCATGACCTCCGACCCCGGCAGCCCGCAGCGCGCCAACGTGCGCTGAGCCCCGGTCCGCATCGGTTGCACGGCGATGGCCAAGGTCCTGAGTGAGCGTGAGCAGCTGACGCTGTTCCGCGCACTGCCGGGTGCCGACCTGGCGCCGCGCGACGCGCAGGACCTGATGGCCTATCCGTTCTTCTCGCTGGCCAAGTCGCGTCGCACGGCGCCGATCCACTTCGAGGCCGGCCACGTGCGGCTCACGGTCGAGGGCGTGCCCGAGCACGGCATCGCGACCATCTGGGACGCCGACGTGCTGATCTGGGCCGCCAGCCAGATCGTGCAGGCGCGGGACCAGGGGCTGCGCACCTCGCGGCTGATGGTGGCGACACCGCACGAGATCCTCACGTTCGCGAAGCGCGGCACCGGCTTCAAGGACTACCAGATGCTCAAGGCTGCACTGGACCGGCTGCAGTCCACGACTGTCGCAACGTCCATCCGTCAGGCCGAGGGCCGGCGGCTGCACCGCTTCTCGTGGATCAACGAGTGGAAGGAGCTGCCAGGCGCGAGGGGCCGCGCCTACGGCATCGAGCTCATCCTGGCCGACTGGTTCTACGCCGGCGTGATGGAGGACGCGCTCGTGCTCACGCTCGACCCCGCGTACTTCCGCCTCACCGGCGGCATCGAGCGTTGGCTCTATCGCATCGTTCGCAAGCACGGCGGCCGGCAGCCCAGGGGCTGGCGCTTCGACCTGCGTCACCTGCACCTGAAGTCCGGCAGCCTGCAGCGCTACGCCGACTTTGCCATCCAGCTGCGCCGGCTCGTGCGCAGGCAGTCGTTGCCTGGCTACCGCCTCGCGATCGAACGGGTCGGTGCCGTCGAGTGGGTCGCGTTCTGGCGCAGCCAGCCCGGTCGAGCCGAGGCTGAGTTGTCCACAGACTCTGGTGAAAAGCCTGTGGACAGTGTGTGGTCAGCGTCGGGAATCGCCCGCATCGAATTCGGGGAATCGCCCGCAGGCCGCCCGGGGAATCACACGTGCGGATCGGCCGCGGACCCGCATGACGACTCGATCTGCGCCGCGCCTAACGTCTCTAACTCAAGGCATAACCATGGATAGAAGAGGCGACGCAGCTGCACTCGAAACGGGCAGTGCCTTGTCGAGTGTCATCACAGGCCTGCCGCCGGACCAGCACGGAAGGCCTGGACGGGTGATCGCGCTGCTCAACCAAAAGGGCGGTGCGGGCAAGACGACGCTCGCGACGCACCTCGCTGGCGAGTTCGCGATGGACGGGCAGCGCGTCACGTTGCTCGATGCCGACCCGCAAGGCTCCGCGCTCGACTGGGCCCAGCGACGCTTGCAGAGCGGTCAAAGCCGCCTGTACGGCGTCTTCGGGCTGGCGCGCGACTCGCTGCACCAGGAGGCCCCGGAGATCGCGCTGCAGGCCGACTTCGTGATCATCGACGGGCCACCGCGCGTCGCGGCGCTTGCCCGATCGGCGCTGCTCGCCGCCGACCTGGTGCTGATCCCGGTGCAGCCCAGCGCCTACGACGTCTGGGCAAGCCATGAGATGGTCCAGCTCGTCGCCGAGGCACGCGTCTTTCGGCCGGCGCTGCGCGCGGCCTTCGTCATCAACCGACGCGTCGTCGGGACGGTGATCGGACGTGAGGCGCGTGCCGCGCTTGCCGATCAACCGTTCGCGCCGCTGAGCGCCGAGGTCTGCCAGCGCATCGTCTTCGCCGACAGCGTGGCGGCGGGCCGGCTGGCACGCGAAGTGGCGCATCACGGCGCCGCCGCGCGCGAGATCGCGGCGCTGGCGCAGGCGGTGCGGGAGGCCCTGCAGTGAGCGAGCGGTCGACGCACCCGTCGCAGCGGCGCGCGCCGATCGGCCGCAAGCCGGCGGCCGACCCGGCGACGACGTGGGTGCGTCAGCCCGACGCGAACGACACGCCGACCCGGGCGTCGATCTACACCGCGCGCCTGACCATCGATGTGACGCCGGCGCTGCGCGGGCGCATTAAGGTCACAGCTTTCCGGCGGGGCGTCACGGCGGCGGACATGCTGCGCGAATTGCTCGAGCGCGAGTACGGGGAGGACTCATCGTGACGATCCTTCGGCACCGGACGACACGAGGGAAGCCTGTCGCGGTGGTCGCTTGCGTGGCGGCTGGGCTGACCGCACTCGTGCTGCCGGCAACGCTCCGCTTGCCGGTGCGCGCCGTCTACAACCCGAGCGACAGCGTGCCCCGCGGTTGGTATCGCATCGACGCGGCCAACTCGTTGCATGTCGGTGACTTGGTGCTCGCCGGGTTGCCTGACGCTGCAGCTGCACTGGCGGCGCGGCGGGACTACCTGCCCGCCGGCGTGCCGCTGCTCAAGAGGGTGGCTGCGGTTGCCCCGCAGGACGTGTGCAGCGACGGCACTACCGTCAGCATCGATGGGCGTCCCACGGTAAGTGCGCTCCCGGCGGACTCGCATGGTCGATCGCTGCCGGCGTGGCGACAGTGCCGGCGCCTCGCGGATGGCGAAGTGTTCTTGCTCAGCACTTCGCACCTGGCGTCGTTCGACAGCCGCTACTTCGGCCCGGTGATGGCTTCCGCTGTGATCGGCGTTGCGAGCCCGGTCTGGACATTCGAAGTGCCAAGGAGGAGTCCATGAGCATGCGCAGATCGATGTCATCGGTAGGTTGCACGCGCGTCCTCACCTCTGTCCCGCCGTTGCTCAAGTCGATGCGGATCGTGGTGCCGAGGCTGCAAAGTCGGAGCGACTGTGGACGGGCGGATGGGTCGGAAGAACGCGAGGGCAAGATAAAAGGGGCGACACGTGCCTGCCCAGAATGCGAGTCTGCACGTGGGTTTGGCGCGGCACGGCAGCCTTTGGTGCCCGTGCTGCACGCGAACACGGACCTGCACACCCGCTGGATCGGCGACGTGCCGTCCGCCACGCTCTGCGCCACGTATCACGTAGGACCGCACCATGGCATCGCGTAACGACGACCGCTTTCGCGTCAAACCGGCGCCGCCCAGAAACCGCACAGAACAAGGCTCGAAGCGCTTCGTCTCGCAGGTTCTCAAGCAGGTCTCAAGGGCTGGTGCGACCGCTTCCGGTTTGCGCGGGGCGAGGCCTTCCTCGACGTTCGGCCGCGGCAGCGTCGCGGCTGGCATCGTCGGCCAGACGCTGAGCGTGCGCGCTCGACGCGTCGTGATCAAGTCTCGCTACGTCGTGTTGAAGAAGGCCGGCGCCAAGTCGGTCTCCACACATCTGCGCTACATCGAGCGCGACGGCGTCACGCGCGATGGTGCTCGCGGTCAGGCATATGGCCGCGACTCCGACGCCGCGGACTTGAAGGCGTTCGAGGAGCGCGGCCGGGGCGACCGCCACCAGTTCCGTTTCATCGTCTCAGTGGAGGACGCCGAGCAACTCCACGACCTGCGGGCCTACACACGCGACGTGATGCAATGCATGGCGACCGATCTGGAGACCGAACTGGACTGGGTCGCGGTCGACCACTGGGACACCGACAACCCGCATACGCACGTCGTCCTGCGCGGTCGCGCGTCGGACGGGAAAGACCTCGTGATCGCACCCGACTACATGGCGCATGGCATGCGCATTCGTGCGAGCGAGGTTGCAACGGAGTGGCTCGGACCGCGCACTGAGCTGGAGATCGGGCGGGGGCTGCTGCGGGAGGTCGAACAGGAGCGTCTGACGAGCATCGATCGGACACTGATTCGACAGGCCGACGCTGGGATCGTCGACCTCAGTGAACGGTCTGGCGACGGGCGGCGGCTGAGTCTGCAACGCGCTCGGCTGCAACGTCTCGAAGTGATGCACCTAGCGACCCGGCTTGGCGCGAACCGGTGGCACTTGGCGCCCGACGCCGAGGACACGCTCATCCGGTTGGGTGAGCGAGGGGACGTACTGCGCACGATGCACAAGGCGCTGAGGGGGCAGCAGCGGGAGTGCGTCGTAGAAGCGTCGCCTCGCGATGCTCCAATCGTCGGGCGCATCGCGGCCAAGGGCCTCGCGGACGAACTCAACGATCGAGCGTACCTGGTCATCGACGGACTCGACGGCCGCGCCCACTACGTGCGCCTGCCCGCCGGCGCAAACATCTCTGCGCTGCCGCTGGACGGTATCGCGGAGGTGCAGACTCGCGCCCGAGCCAGAGGCGTGGACCAGACGATTGCAGATCTAGCTCAAGACGGGGCCTATCGGACGGACTACCACCTGGAGCGGCTTCGGAGTCAAGGCGCACGGCATCCGCAGACGACGATAGATGTCCATGTGCGGCGACTCGAGGCGCTGCGTCGCAGCGGCGTCGTCGAGCGAGTTGCGGAAGGGGTCTGGCAGGTGCCGGCGGACTTGGTCTCGCGCGGCGAGGCACACGATTCCCGGCGGATGGATGGGGTCGTTATTGCGTTGCGCTCGCACTTGCCGATCGAACGGCAGGTGTGCGCCATCGGCGCAACATGGCTGGATCGGCAGCTTCTCCACGACCATCGACTCGCAGGAGATCACGGGTTCGCAGCAACAGTGCGTCAGGGGATGCAGCAACGCGCGACCTTCCTGCAAGAGCAAGGCCTTGCAGAATTCAGAGGCCAGCGCGTCGTGGTCGCGCGCAACCTCCTCAAGGTCCTGCGAGATAGGGACCTGGACTCGGCCGCACGCTCCCTATGCGCACAGACTGGCCGCGCCTATCGCCCGGTGAAAGACGGCGAACGCGTGAGCGGCGTCTATCGCCGTGACGTCCAGTTGAACAGTGGCCGCTTCGCGATGCTCGAAGACGGTCTAGGTTTCAGCTTGGTGCCGTGGAACTCGGCGCTGGAGCAACGCGTCGGGCGCACCGTGACCGCCATCGTTCGCGATGCCAAGGTGGCGTGGGACTTTGATCAACACCGCGGCATTGCTCCGTAGCGCAGCACATGCCCGCAGAGTGATGCCCCGGTGGATGTTCCCGCGCTTGGTGGGGACGGCCTATGGGATAGCATGAACGACAGAGCGAAGCGGTTCATCGCCTCGCGTGGAGAGCCATGCCTCGAATCGAATCTGTTCGCGCTGCCGGGGAGCAGGGCGATTCTCCGGTCAAGTCGATCAGCCGCGCTATGCGGCTGCTCAAGATCCTCGCGGGCAAACCGCGGGAAGGCGTGATGCTCGTGGAGATCGCCAAGGAGGCGGAATTGGGCAACACGACGACGCATCGGTTGCTCGCTGCGCTGGTTGAAGCAGGCTTCGCGTTCCAGGATCCGGCCACGCGCCGTTACCGGCTCGGTTCAGCCGCGGTGTTGCTGGGTCGGCAGGCTCATACGCATTCGGTGGCGCTGACAGCGCAGGTCTTTGTCGAGAGGGTGGCGACAAGCACGGAGGACACTGCCTTCGTCTCCGTGCCGGAGGGTCGGTTCTCGGTCTGCGTTGCGCGGGCTCTCGGTGCCTTTCCTATCCGCTCGCTGGCGCTGGATGTCGGGGGCCGAAGGCCGCTGGGCGTCGGGGCCGGCAGCTTGGCGATGCTCGCCGCAATGACGGACGAGCGGATCGACCGCGTGATGGAGTGGAACGCCGGCAACTACGCGGACTTCCCGTCCTTTGACGAGAGGACCATTCGCCGCATGGTGGACCGGACGCGCCGCGAGGGCTTCGCGCTCAACGAAGGGCAGGTCGTCAAGGGCATGTCGGCGATCGGCATCGCGGTGCTGGACGATCAGGGACTTCCGGTGGCCGCGCTTAGCGTATCGGCCATTTCCGAACGTCTGTCGGGATCGCGCCTGAAGTCAGTGGCCAAGCTGCTCGTCCGTGAGGGCGAAGTCATGACCAAGAGCCTGAAGTCCCCCTAGCAGCTCGTGCTGCAGAACGCCGTGAAGCCCTGACCCGGCGTCGCAGCGAGCCATGGCAGCTCGCGGGGGGCGATGAATCAGAAGCATCGGAAGGCTTGCGCCGCGGCGCCTGGCGGTGCTGCGCTGAGTGCCTCGGGTCGGCATCCTTCCCCGCCGGCTTCATGCACCGTCGATCCAGCAGTCCGGGTCAGCCTCTTTGGGTCGGCGCGAATCGCGCCGTAGTGCACTGATATTGGGGTTTCTCCCGGGGGTTGGCATGTGGACGCTCGATGTTGGTCGTCATAGACTTTCCGTCAGGAAGAAAGCGCGTTTCCGCAGAGCGGAAAGCAGAGACGACAACACATGGAGACAACACGGGTACAGCGCCGATGGCTTCAGCGTCCGGAAGGGGCGAACTGGGGTGACTTCGGCGACGACGACCAGCTCGGCAGCCTGAATCACATCGGCGCCGAACAGGTTCGCGCTGCCGCCCTCGAGATCAGGTCTGGCGAGCGGTTCTGTCTCAGTCTGCCGCTCGACTACCCTGGCGGTCAGGTGCTGGCGGCGCACCGCAAGCCGCCGACGCTGCAATCGACCCTTCGCAAAGGCGTGCCGTACTTCAACTACGGCTTCGCGGCCGAAGACCCGTCCTTTGACGATGTCGGCAGCGACGATGTCGTCACGTTGAGCACGCAGTACTCCACGCAGTGGGACAGCCTGGCTCACATCGGCTACCGCTTCGATGCCGACGGCGACGGGCTGCCCGAGTCCTGCTTCTACAACGGCTATCGCGCGGGTCGTGACATCACGCCGCCCGAGCAACGTAGAGACGATCCCGCGATGCCGCTGGGCGTTGACACGTTCGCGGCGCGGCCGGTGCAAGGGCGCGGTGTGCTGGTTGATCTTGAGCATCACCTCGGCCGCGGCAGTCGCACGGTCGGACTCTCGGAACTGCAGGAAGTGATGCGCCTGGACGGAGTAGAGGTGCGGCGCGGCGACATCCTCTGCATTCACACGGGCTTTGCGGATGAACTGCTCAGGATGGAGCGGCTTCCGGACTCGACGCGCGTCTCGACGATGTGTGCTGCGCTGGACGGTGCGGACGAGCGGCTACTTGCGTGGATCACGAGCTCCGGGCTCGCCGCCATCGCTGCCGACAACTTCGCCGTCGAGCGCATCGACCCGCAGTCGGGTCAGCGCTGTGGCTGCCTCCTGCCTTTGCATCGCCACTGTCTCTTCAAGCGTGGCATCCCTCTCGGCGAGCTCTGGTACCTGACCGAGCTGGCCACCTGGTTGCGAAGGCAGCGTCGAAGCGCCTTCATGCTGACCGCCCCGCCTCTGCGGCTGCGCGGCGCGGTTGGTTCCCCCGTCACCCCGGTCGCCACGGTGTAGATCGATATGGCTCTGCGCTTCTCTTGCCGCCAGTCAGCACTGGCGTTGATCCTGCCGGTGTGTTTCGCTGCTGTTGGGGCCAAGGAGATCACCATCGGCATGGTGGCTCCGCAGAGCGGCCCCGCGGCCGTCTATGGCCGCGAAGCGTTGGCCGGCGCCAGGGCCTATATTGACCGCGTTAACGCTGCCGGCGGAGTCAACGGCGCGCAACTGCGGCTGAAGGTCAAGGACGACCAGTTCGACGTCGCCAAGACTGTCGCACTGACCAACGAGCTGATCCAGCGCGAGCGCCCCGTGGCGCTCCTGTGCGGTGTCGGCACGGCCAACTGGATCGCAGTCACGAAGGACGGCATCCTGCAGCGCTCCGGCGTGCCGGTGGTCGGTGTGATGACGCCTGCCACGGTCTTGCGCGACGAGCCGTACCGCCAGTTGTTCTTCCTGCGCCCGACGCTGCAGGACGAGATCCGGCGCATGGCGCAGCAACTGTCCACCACGAGCTTCAACAACCGCGTGGGCGTGCTGTACCAGGACGACGCCTTCGGCAAGGACGCGCTCGCCGGCCTACAGAGGGTGGCGCCCGAGTTCGGCATCACCGCGGTCGCCACCAAGGGCTACGCGCGTGACGCCGGCAAGGTGGAGGCTGCTACACGAGAAGTGCTGGAAAGCAAGCCCACTTCGCTGCTGGTGCTCGGCACGTCCGGCGCCGTGACGCGCACGCTGAAGGTCGTCAGAGAACGCGCGTTTCCGGGGCCGGTGATCTCGAGCTCCGTGGTCGATCCGCGCGATGTCGTGCAGGCACTGACGCCCGAGGTTGCGCGGGGTCTGATCCTGGTGCAGGTGATGCCCAACCCCCGATCACCCACGTTGCCGGCGGCCATTGAACTTCGCCGCGACTTGAATGCCGACTCGGGCAAGGGTGAACAGGTCTCGACCCTTGCGATGGAGGGGTACCTGTCCGCGCGGCTGGTCGTCGAGGCGCTCAAGCGCGCCGGCGCCAACCCGGGCCCGCGCGAGGTCTATGCCGCACTGACGACGACACCGAAGTTCGACCTTGGCGGATTCAGCGTGGCGTTCGACGCGACCAACCGGACGGGCTCGCGCAAGACGGAGATTTCGATCATCAACTGGCAGGGCAACTTGCTCTACTGAACGAGGAGAAGGCATGAATACCACCACACGCCGCAGCGCACTCGCCCGGGGCGCTGCAACCGCCGCCGCTCTGGCGCTGCCGGTTCTGCCGCGCTTCGCGCGAGCCGCGGAGTTCACCTACAAGTACGGCAACAACCTGCCGCCGACCCACCCGATGAACATCGCGGCCAAGAAGGCCGCCGATCGGATCAAGGAAGAGACCAAGGGTCGCCTGGAGATCCAGATCTTTCCGAGCAGCCAGCTCGGCGCCGACACCGACATGATGAGCCAGGTGCGCAACGGCGCGTTGGAGTTCTACACGCAGTCCGGGCTCGTGCTCGCCAACATCGTGCCGGTGGCCGGCATCAACGGCATAGGCTTCGCGTTCAAGGACTACGACGTGCTCTGGTCGGCGATGGACGGAGACCTCGGCGCGCTGGTACGTACCGAGATCGAGAAGGTCGGTCTCGTGCCAATGAAGCGCATCTGGGACAACGGCTTCCGGCAGATTACCTCGGGCGCCAAGCCGATCAACTCTCCCGCGGACTTAAACGGCTTCAAGATTCGCGTGCCGGTGAGCCCGATCTGGGTGTCGTTGTTCAAGGCCTTCGGCGCCTCGCCCACGTCGATGAACTTCAGCGAGGTCTACACCGCACTGCAGACCAAGATCGTGGATGGGCAGGAGAACCCCCTCACGCTGCTGGAGTCCGCAAAGCTCTACGAGGTTCAGAAGTTCTGCTCCCTCACGAACCACATGTGGGATGGGTTCTGGTTCGTGGCCAACCGGCGCGCCTGGGATCGGCTTCCGGCGGATGTGCGCGACATCGCAGCGCGCAACCTCGATGCTGCAGCGCTGGAACAACGTGCGATGTTGCGCGACCAAGCCAAGACCGTCCGATCGAAGCTTGAAGGGTTCGGCATGGTGTTCAACAGCCCGGACTCTGGTCCGTTCCGGGAAGTGCTCAAGCAGCGTGGCTTCTACGCCGAGTGGAAGGACAAGTTCGGCTCGCAGGCCTGGGCTGTGCTCGAGAAGTACTCGGGCAAGCTCGGCTGACGCTGCAGGAGTTCTCTGATGACTACAGATGCTGCGGCGCCCGCCGCAGGCGCCAGCCTGCCTGCGTCGAGCGCTGTTTCGGAGGGGCTGTGGGCGGCTGTCGAGCGCCGCTGTGCACAGGTGCTCGAGGCTTTCGCCGCTACGCTGGTTGCGTGCGAAGTGGTGCTGTTGCTGTCGGCAGTTGTGGCCCGCTACGTCTTCGACCGGCCACTGACCTGGGGTGACGAAGCGGCGTCGATACTCTTCGTCTGGCTCGCTGCCGCCGGTGCTGCCATCGCCATGCTGCGCAGCGAACACCTGCGCCTCACGGTGCTCGTCTCCCGACTCTCCAAGCGTTGGCGACTCCGCCTGGAAACCTGCATGCTGGGATTCGGAGCGCTCTTCGCATTTCTCCTGGTCTGGCCTGCAGCAGCCTACGTGATCGGCGAGTCCATCGTGACCCTGCCGGGGATGGGCGTGTCAGCCACATGGAAGACGTCCGCGATGCTGGCAGCGGCCGTCCTGCTTACGCTCGCGTGCCTCCTGCGACTGATGGCGCAAACCAAGAGCTGCGACTTCTGGATCGGCCTGGCTTGCTGCGCGGTCATCGCGCTGGCGCTGTGGCAGGCGCAACCAGCGCTTGCTTCTTTGGGCAAGCTGAATCTGGTCGTCTTCTTCATTCTGGCGGTGGGATTGGGCGTCGCTGGCGGGCTGCCGATCGCATTCACCTTCGGGTTGGCGACCATCGCCTATTTGGCGACGACCACACATGTGCCGATGGAGGTGGTAGTCAGCCGCATGGAGGAGGGTATGTCGAGCCTAATCCTCCTCTCCGTACCCATCTTCGTGCTGCTTGGCTGCGTTCTAGACGCCACCGGCATGGGAAAGGCCATCGTCGAAGTGCTCAGCGCACTGGTCGGCCACGTGAAGGCCGGCATGTCGTACGTACTGCTCGGCTCGTTGTTCGTCGTCTCCGGCATCTCGGGTTCCAAGGTGTCAGACATGGCGACCGTGGCGCCGGCGCTGTTCCCGGAGATGAAGCGGCGCGGGCACAAGCCTCGAGAGATGGTCGCTCTGCTGGCGACGGGTGCGGCCATGGCAGACACCGTACCGCCGAGCATCGTGCTGATCGTCATCGGGGCCGTAGCAGGCGTATCTATTGCGGGTCTATTCCAGAGCGGCTTCGTCATCGCAATGGTGCTTCTAGCCGCGTTGCTGATACTCGCGCGCTGGAAGTCAAGGCACGAAGACATGTCGCAGGCCAGGCGCACGGCTGCCAGCGTCGTGGTCCGACTGCTCCTCATCGCAGCCCCAGCGCTCCTGCTTCCATTCCTCATTCGAGGCGCCGTGGGTGGTGGCGTTGCGACAGCCACCGAGGTGTCAGCGATTGCCGTGCTCTACGCAGCCGTGGTGGGGCACCTGCTCTACGGTGGCTTCACGCTCAAGCGCATGTACGGAATGCTGGTGGAGACGGCCGCACTGAGCGGCGCCATCCTGCTGATCCTCGGCACGGCATCGGCGATGGCGTGGGCCATCACCCAGAGTGGCGTGGTCTCCAATCTATCCCAGTGGTTGACGGCTATGCCCGGCGGCTGGATGGGGTTCATCGCGGTGACGGTGATCGTCTTCGTGCTCCTCGGCTGCATTCTCGAAGGTCTCCCTGCCGTCGTGCTGCTCGCACCCATCATGTTCCCGATCGCGCGCAAGCTCGGGATTCACGACATCCACTACGCGATGGTCATCGTGTGCTCGATGAACATCGGGCTGATGATGCCGCCGATCGGCGTCGGCTTCTACCTAGCCTGCCGCATCGGCGGCGCCAAGCCGGATGAAGTGATGTCGGCCATCTGGCCCTATCTGGCCGCCTTGCTTGTCGGAGTGGCTGTGATTGCGGCCATTCCCGCAATCTCGACAGTGGCGCTTTGAAGTCACACAACAACCCATCATGACCCAATCCGTACTCATCACCGGCGCTTCGGCCGGTATCGGTCGCGCCACGGCGGAGCGGCTCGCCGCCGACGGCTACCACATCATCAACATCGATCGCATGCCCCCTGAGAGACCGCTGCCAGCTGAGCGCTATGTCGAGGCCGATCTCGGCAGGCCCGACGCAGCGGCCCACTTGTTCAATGCGCTGGCCTTCGAGCACGAGGTCACCGTACTGATCAACAACGTTGCCACCGTACGACCCGCCTCCGTGGAGGAGGCAACGCTGGGTGATCTTGAAGCCGTGGTCCGACTCAACCTCGGGGCAGCGCTGGTGGCGACACAGGCCGTGATCGGTCCCATGAAGCGCCGCGGCTACGGACGCGTTGTGAACATCTCCAGCCGAGCAGCACTCGGCAAGGAACTGCGTACCGTGTACTCGGCCACTAAGGCCGGGCTGAACGGCATGACCCGGACCTGGGCACTGGAGTTGTCGCCGTTCGGCATCACGGTGAACGCCGTGGCTCCCGGGCCCATCGAGACGGAACTGTTCAAGCAGGTCAATCCGGAGGACAGCCCGCGCACGAAGGCCATCCTGGACGCCATCCCCGTGCGACGCCTTGGTCAACCGCAGGACATTGCCCATGCCGTGGCAAGCCTCGTGGATGCACGAAGCGGATTCATCACGGGCCAGGTGCTCAACGTCTGCGGTGGCATGTCGATCGGAGCGGCATAGCGTGCCGGGCCCTTCTGGATTGCGCGGCGCGCGACTGTTGCGCCTGGCTCAGAACCTCGGCTTCGCCAAGAAGCTCTACTGTTCGGGCGGCGTGACGGTCCTGCTGGCAATTGCGCTGTGTGTCTTCACACTGCTGAGGATGAACGCCGTGCGGGAGAGCGCTGCTCAACTTGAGCACGTCAACATCGCGCGCGTCCAGCACAGCCAGGAGGTGCGAAGGCTGTTGGCCGATCTTCGAGCCGACGAGTTGCTCCATGCCATGGCGACCGCAAACGAAGACAAGGCGTCGGCCGAGGCGCTGATTCGGCGCCACGAGCAAGAGCTCGCAGAACAACTCAAGGCGCTCGATGCGATACCGGTACCCGGCGCAGATCAGTCGGCACGAAAGGAACTGGACGAGGCGATCGCCCGGTTCGGTTCCTCGCGGCGGAGGTTGATCGAGCTGTCGAATTCGATCGAGACTCGGTTCTCGGAGGCTCGCAGGTTTGCGGCCGTGGAGGCGGCCAAGAGCTACGCCATGCTCGACGCACCCATTGCCGCACTGCTGGACGCCGAACGCGCGCACGCCAAGGCGGCGAGTGACACGGTGCAGCAGACGTATGAACGTGCGCGATGGGTCTCATCGATTGGCCTCGCCCTCATGCTGGCGCTGAGCATCGGAGGGAGTGCGCTCATCGTACGCGCGCTCGTGCTGCCGATTCGAGCCGCTGTTGCGCAGGCGAATGCCATTGCCAGCGGTGACCTCAGGCGGCGAGTGTCCGATCCGCGCACCGACGAAGTGGGCATGCTGCAGGCAGCGCTGGGAGAGATGTCCGGATCGTTGCAGCAATTGGTGAAGCGAGTACAGACCGCAGGGGCAACGGTCCAGGGCGCGGCCACCGAAATCGCTGCTGGTGTCGGAGATCTCTCGGCTCGTACCGAGAGAGCGGCCTCTGACATTCAGCGGACGGTGGCTGCCACCACCAGCCTGCGCACGATTGCTTCTCGCAGTGCCGCCGATCTTCAAGCGGCCTCACGAATTGGTGCCGAGGCAACTCGCGTTGCCAATGCGGGCAGGGCCGCTGTGCAGAGCTTGGTCGACAACAACGAGACGCTGGCCGCCGACTCGAGACGCATCAGCGAGATCGTCGACCTGATTGATGGCATTGCGTTCCAGACGAACCTGCTGGCTCTCAACGCTGCGATCGAGGCTGCAAATGCCGGAGATCGCGGGAAGGGCTTTGCAGCCGTAGCCAAGGAGGTGGGTGCATTGGCAACGCGGAGTTCCGAGTCTGCGAAGGAGATTGGGAGCCTCATTCGCATCAACGTGGATCGAATCCACGAGGGCCGAACGCTGGCGCGTTCGGCCGCTGAGGGAATCGAGCAGGTCAAGTCAAGCGTCGACGCGTTCGCGGCACTCGTTCAGTCGATCGAAGAGCAGGTCGCCATCCAGGCGCGTGAGGTTGACGCTGTCGACACCTCCTTGAAGAACCTGGACCAGCTGACGCAGCAGAACTCCGCTCTGGTGGAAGAAGCTGCAGCGGCGACTGCCTCACTGAGTTCCGAGGCAACCGAACTCACCCGGTCGACTCGGGCGTTTCGGATCGACGACTGACCCGGCTCATCCCGGCCGAGGCGCATCGGCCGGCGCGTTGGCAACCACCCAGAGTTTCACCTTTCGTCTACTACACCTCAATGTCTACAAGGAAGATGCACATGACAGGAACGCACAGGATCACCGGCGGAGAGGCCCTTGCGCTGATGCTGAAGGAGGCGCAGGTTGGCCCCATGTTTGGAATGGGTGGGTTTCAGTTCCTCCCGTTCTACGAGGCGTCGCGCCAACTGGGCCTGCAGCACCACCTCATCAACGACGAGCGAGTAGGTGCTTTCGCCGCCGATGCGTACGCGCGGGTCGCTGGACGCCCAGGGGTGTGTGACGGCACGCTCGGCCCGGGCGCAACAAACCTGCTGACGGGTCTGGCCGAGTCCTTGAATGCCGGTATCCCGATCATCGCGATGACGACCGACACACATCGCGCGCACTCGTGGAAGAACATGACGCAGGAGTGCCGACAACTGGAGATGTTGCGCCCGGCGGTCAAGGAGGTCATCCGCGTCGAGCGGATCGAGCGCATCCCCGAATTGGTGCGCCGAGCCTTTGCCGTAGCGACCGCCGGCCGCCCCGGCCCCGTGCTTCTCGACTTCCCGGAGGACGTGGTGCATGAGGAGTTCGAGTTTCCGCAGTCGGACTTCTGGATCGACCCCGCGACGACGCGATTGGGTGGGCGCCGATGCAGCCCGGCCGCCGTGGACCTTGACCGTGCAGCTTTGTTGCTGTCCCGCGCCGCGCGCCCGCTGATTCTTGCCGGCGGCGGCGTGCACCTCGCGCAGGCATGGAGCGAATTGCGCCAGCTGGCCGAGCAAGAGAACATTCCAGTCGCGCACACGCTCAGCGGCAAGGGGGCGATTGCGTGCGACCACGATCTCTCGGTAGGCCTGTTCGGCCGCTTCGATCGGTTCGCCAACGAACTCATCTCTTCATCGGACTGCGTGCTCGTCGTTGGATGCAAGCTGGGCGAGATTGCCACCAAGCGCTTCTCGTTGTTCTCTGGCGCGGCCACGATCATCCACCTGGACGTGCTGCCCGAGGAGTTCGGGCGAACCACCCGAGCCAGCATCAACCTCTGGGGAGATGCCGGCGAAGGCATGCTGTCGTTGGCGCATCGGCTGGTGCAACTCGGGGACCCCGAACAACGGCGGACGGCTCGTGGCCCCTACCTGAGCGAGATCAGGGAGCGCCGCCTGGCGTGGCGCGAGCTTGCCAAGCCGAGGTACCTGTCGCAAGAGGTGCCGATCAACATGGGCCGCCTGGTGGGTGACTTGCAGCGCATGCTTCCAAGGGAGTCGGTCGTCGTTGCGGATGGTGGCTTCGCAGCTCACTGGACGGGCCTCCTCTTCGACACGCGCCAGTCGGGGCGTACCTATGTGGCCAATCGAGGTCTGGCTTCCATCGGCTACGGACTGCCCGGAGCCATCGGCTGCAAGCTGGCCCGACCCGACGCCACGGTCGTCGCTCTCACGGGCGACGGCGGCTTCAACATGACGATCGGTGATCTGGAGACGGCGCGTCGTGTTGGCGCCAATGTCGTGATCGTCGTGGTCAACAATGCCGCCAGCGGGTACATCAAATCCCTGCAGCACGCGATGTACGGCGCAGGCAATTACCAGTCCTCCGATCTCGTCGAGATGGACTATGCACGCATCGCAACGGCCATGGGATGCCACGGCATCCGTGTGACCGATCCCGATCAGCTCACTACTGCGTTCGGGGAGGCGTTTCAGGTGCGCGACAAGCCTGTCGTGGTCGATGTGTGCGTGACCAGGGACCCTGCGCACATGCTGCCTGCGGCGGACAGCAGAACGCTGAAGGTCGCCAAGGGCGATCGTCCCGTCTAGGCGCACCAGGCAAGGAATCGGAGGAACACGCGATGAAGAATCTTCTGCAACAACAGTCGATCCGGCGATGCCTGGCGTTTGCTCTTGGTGCTGTGGTCGCCATGGTGGGCCAGGTCAGCCACGCGCAAGGGGTGGCCTGGCCTGCGAAACCCGTGACGTGGATCGTTGGGTTCGCCCCTGGGGGCTCGACAGACGCACTGGCGCGAGTGGTTGCCACGGCTGCGGCCGCGAAGCTCGGACAGGCCGTCGTCGTGGAGAACAGGTCTGGCGCGAATGGCAATCTTGCGGCGGAGGCCGTTGCCCGGTCGGCACCCGACGGCCACTCGCAGTTGGTCGGGACCATCTCCAACGCGATCAATGCCAGTCTTTACAAGAAACTCAACTACGACTTCCTGGCTGACTTCGAGCCCATTGCCATGCTTGCGTCGACGACCAACGTGCTGGTTGTGAATCCGCGTGTGCTACCAGTGTCGAGCGTTGGAGAGCTGATCAAGTATGCCAAGGCGAACCCGGGCAAGCTCAGCTATGCGTCGTCGGGCAGTGGCAGTTCGATTCATCTGTCGGCCGAGCTGTTCAAGAAGCAAACGCAGGTCCATCTTGTGCACATCCCGTACCGAGGCAGCGCACCGGCGATGAACGACCTGCTCAGCGGGCAGGTGCAACTCATGTTCGACAACCTTCCATCGGCTCTCCCGCATATCCGGTCGGGCCGCCTGCGCGCACTCGGCGTTACTTCCACCTCGCGGTCCGCGGTAGCCCCCGACATCCCGACGATCGCCGAGTCCGGCCTGCCCGGCTTCAGCGTCGATCCGTGGTTCGCGTTGTTCGCACCCAAGGGCATGGCGCCTGCCGCAAGGACTCGCATGGCTCAGGCGGTCGACGATGCACTGCGAAGCGCCGAAGTGCGCAAGCAGCTGCTGGACTTGGGCCTCACGCCGAGCAACGTGAGCCCGGCGCATGTGAGGGCGTACGTGTCTTCGGAGGTGACCCGGTGGGCTGATGTCGTTAAGTTCTCCGGCGCAAGCGTGGAATGATGCGCGCATCGAGCGGTTCAAACGCTGTGGCATCCCTGCGGGACGAGGGGCTCTGGCGATCGAGCGGCCTGATCAACGGTGAGTGGGTGGCGGCAGCCGCGGTGTTCGGCGTTCGTGATCCCGCGACTGGTGAGCGACTCGCCGACGTGGCCAACCTTGGGAGGGCCGATGCTGAGGTAGCCATCGCCGCGGCCAACAGTGCGTGGCCCGCATGGCGCGCCAAGCCTGCCAAGGAGCGTGCAGCCATCCTGATGAAGTGGTTCGCGCTAGTCCATCAGCACGCCGACGACCTCGCCCGCATCCTCACCGCCGAACAGGGCAAACCCTTGGCCGAAGCGCGCGGCGAGGTGATCTACGGCGCCAGCTTCATAGAGTGGTTCGCCGAAGAGGGCAAGCGCGTCTATGGTGAGACCATCCCAAGCACCGACCCGAACAAGCGCTACCTCGTCATCAAGCAGCCAATCGGCGTGTGCGCCGCCATCACGCCGTGGAACTTTCCGATAGCGATGATCACGCGCAAGGTTGCACCGGCGCTGGCCGCCGGCTGCACCGTCGTGGTCAAGCCCGCCGAGCAGACGCCCTTATCGGCATTGGCCCTAGCCGAGCTGGCCAATCGTGCAGGTATTCCCGCTGGCGTGCTCAACGTGATCACGGCGGACGGCCAAGCGTCCGTCGAAGTGGGACGGGTCCTTTGCACGAGTGAGGTGGTGCGCCACCTGTCGTTCACCGGTTCGACGGCCGTGGGGCGCATTCTCGCCGCGCAGTGCGCACCGACGATCAAGAAGCTGAGCCTTGAGTTGGGCGGCAACGCGCCATTCATCGTCTTCGACGATGCCGACCTCGACAGTGCCGTCGAAGGCGCGATGATCAGCAAGTACCGCAATGCCGGACAGACATGCGTGTGTGCCAATCGTCTGTACGTTCAAGCCGGTGTCTACGACGCGTTCGTCGCGAAGCTGGCAGCAAGTGTGCAGCAGCTGAAGGTTGGAAGTGGGTTCGAGGCCGGCGTGACCCAGGGGCCGTTGATCGACGAGCAGGCGCTTGCAAAGGTTGATTCGCACGTCGCCGATGCGGTCGCCAAGGGTGCAACCGTTCTGACTGGGGGACGAAGGGTCGGCGAACGCTTCTACGAACCGACGGTCCTGACGCACACAACAGCGACGATGCTGTGCGCGAGCGAGGAGACGTTCGGTCCCGTGGCACCCGTGTTTCGCTTTGAGCAGGAAGAGGAAGTCATCGCGCTGGCCAATGCATCGGAGTCGGGACTCGCGAGCTACTTCTACACACGGGACGTGGGCCGCGTCTTCCGGGTGGCGGAAGCGCTGGAGGTAGGCATGGTCGGAATCAATACAGGATTGATCTCTACGGCCGAGGTACCCTTCGGCGGCATCAAGCAATCCGGGCTTGGACGCGAAGGCTCGCGGCACGGCATCGAGGACTACTTAGAAGTCAAGTACCTGTGCTTGGGCGACGTCGTACCGTGATCTGTTCGACTTCAGTCTCGGTCAGCCTACATTCTGCTCATTGAAAGATGGGCTGAGTGAGCCTGCGCGTTCTCGTAGTCGATGACGATGTCCCGGGATTGATTCTCGCCGAGAGCGTGCTTGCACGACTGAGAGTGGAGGTCGTACCCGCAAGAGACGGGAGCGAGTGCGTTGCAGCCTTCCGAATGCAGAGGTTCGATGCTGTCTTCATGGACCACCTGATGCCGAGCATGAGCGGCCTCGACGCAACGGACCAGATCCGAAGGATTGAGCGCGAACGGGGTGCTCGTCGGACTCCGATCATCGCACTCACGGCCTGCGCGCTTCGAGCCGAGATCGATGACTTCCTCCGTGCCGGTGCGGACGACGTGCTGCTCAAACCCTATCGCATAGAAGATCTTGCGGCGATGCTTGAGAAGTGGGTTTGATGCGAGTGCGGCATAACTGCAATCTATCGGTGTCTCCGGGGTGCCAGTCAAGGGGGCTGTTGCGCGACTGAACTCCGCACAGTGAGCATCGGTGCCAGTCCCTCCCTACGCCAGCTTGCGCCGCACTGCGCGCCCCTGGGTGTGCTGCGCCGTTGCATGAACCCAGACTCACGCCGTGTCGCCGACAGGGCGCGCACGTCATGGAAACTTGGCACGGAGGTACCGGATGCCCACAGGCGTCCTGTTCGGTCAGATCCTCGTCGTCCTTACGACGGCTGTCACTGGCGTATGGGCTGCAACGCAGTGGACAGCTGCCGCGTTGGGATATCAGGCGCAGTTGGGGCCAGCCTGGTTCCGGGTCTCTGGTGTGCCGATCTATGGACCGTGGAAGCTCTTCGAGTGGTGGTACTTCTTCGACGCCTACGCCCCGGCTGTATTCCTCCGCGGCGGAATCATCGCGGCATCGAGCGGAATGCTCGCCGCCACGGCCGCCGTTGGCGCGGCGGTCTGGCGTTCACGAGCCGGCAAGCGCGTCACGACCTACGGCTCGGCCCGCTGGGCTGAGCACGACGAAGTCTGCGCGGCGGATCTGACTGAGTCCGTGGGGGTACTTCTCGGCCGTCTGCCGGCGGACGGCGACTACCTTCGGCACGAAGGGCCGGAGCATGTGATGGCGTTCGCGCCGACCCGCTCGGGCAAGGGGGTGGGTCTCGTCGTCCCGACGTTGTTGACTTGGCCCGGCTCCGCGGTCGTTCACGACATCAAGGGCGAGAACTGGCACCTCACGGCGGGCTGGCGTGCGCGGTTCTCGCACTGCCTGCTGTTCAACCCGACGGACGTGCATTCGGCCGCGTACAACCCGCTGCTCGAAGTACGGCGCGGCACGCACGAGGTGCGCGACGTCCAGAACATCGCCGACATCCTGGTCGATCCCGAGGGGGCGCTGGAGCGCCGTAACCACTGGGAAAAGACGAGCCACGCGCTGCTGGTCGGAGCCATCCTGCACGTGCTCTATGCCGAAGCGGACAAGACCCTGCGGGGAGTCGCCAACTTCCTCTCCGACCCTGCGGCGCCGTTCGAGGTGACCCTGCGCCGGATGATGACAACGAGGCACCTCGATGGTGGTCCGCACCTGGTCGTCGCCTCTGCAGCCCGCGAGGTGCTCAACAAGAGCGACAACGAACGCTCCGGCGTACTGTCGACCGCGATGAGCTTCCTCGGTCTGTACCGCGACCCGACGGTGGCCCAGGTCACTTCGCGCTGCGACTGGCGCATCGCCGACCTGATTTCGGCGGACCACCCGGTCTCGCTCTACCTGGTCGTGCCGCCATCGGACATCAGCCGTACCAAACCGCTGATCCGCCTGATCCTCAACCAGATCGGCCGGCGCCTGACCGAGTCGCTCGACGGTTCTGACGGCATCAAGCGGCGACACAAGCTGCTGCTGATGCTCGACGAGTTCCCGGCGCTGGGCCGGCTGGACTTCTTCGAGTCGGCGCTGGCGTTCATGGCCGGCTACGGCCTGCGCGCCTTCCTGATCGCGCAGTCCTTGAACCAGATCGACAAGGCCTACGGTCCCAACCACTCGATCCTCGACAACTGCCACATCCGCATCGCGTTTGCGACCAACGACGAGCGCACGGCCAAGCGCATCTCCGACTCGCTGGGTACCGCCACAGAGTTGCGCGCGCAGCGCAATTATGCCGGGCACCGGCTCGCGCCATGGCTGGGCCACCTGATGGTCTCGCGCCAGGAGACCGCGCGCCCGCTGCTCACTCCGGGCGAGGTGATGCAGTTGCCGCCGGACGAAGCGGTCGTGATGGTCTCGGGCCATCCGCCGATCAGGGCGGCGAAGCTCCGCTACTACGAGGACCGCAACTTCACGGCCCGCGTGCTGGCACCGCCAGAGTTGTCGGAAGGCGTCTACGCGGACCGGCCGGCGCCACGCCAGGACGACTGGAGCGCCCTTCCATGGCCAACCAGGGCGGCCGGGGCACATGGAGGCGGTGCCGCGGGCGGCTTCGCCGACGAAGGCGGTCACCAGCTCAAGCCAGAGCCGGAGATCGCGCTCGATCTTCCGGCCATCGCGGAGGTCAATGAGCTCGCGTTGCTCGACGACGAGGACGATGTGCCCCTTCGTCCTCCGACGGAGCCCGATGGGCGACTTCAGCGGAGCGCCCGGCTGGCGGCACTCGACCCTGACGACGGGATCGCGTTATGAGCAGGGCGCGCCTGAACATCTTCATCGAACCGGATCACGCGAGACGGCTCGAGCAACTGGCCGCGCATCAAGGCGTCTCGAAGTCCGCGGTGATCGCCGCAGCGCTCTCCAGCTTCCTGTCGCCGGAGACCGCCGAGCGTCGCGAGGCCATCGTCGCGCACCGCCTGGACAGCTTGTCGAGGCAGTTCGGGCGGCTGGAGCGCGACCAGAACATCCTGGTCGAGACGGTGGCGCTGTACGTGCGCTACTTCCTCACGGTATCGATCCCGGTGCCGGAAGGGCAGCTCGAGGCTGCGCGCGCCCAAGGCCGCGCTCGCTACGGACAGTTCCTGGAGCAGCTCGGCCGCCACCTGCAGCACGGACGCAGCCTTGTCCGTGACCTGCAGACTGGGGGTGTCATCGGTGCCGCACCCGGAGCAGCGGGCACCGAACCTTCAGACCCGGACGTTGGGAGCCCTGCGTGACGACCCGGCCTCCCGAGCACGGCGAGGAGGCCCTGGATCGCCGCGTGCGCATGCTGCGCACGGCCATGGGTCCCGAGATCGCCGCAGCGCTCGAGGACCCCGAGGTCGTCGAGGTGCTGCTGAACCCGGATGGCTCGCTGTGGGTGGACCGTCTCGGCTCGGGCCGTGCGCCAACCGGTACCACGCTGACGCTGGCCGTCGCCGAACGCATCATCCGCCTGGTGGCCGCGCACGTGCGCGCCGAGGTCCACGCCGGCGCGCCCATCCTGTCGGCCGAGTTGCCGGAGACCGGCGAGCGCTTCCAGGGCGTGCTCCCGCCGGTGGTGCGCGCGCCGTCCTTCGCGATCCGCAAACGCGCGCTGAAGATCATCACGATCGCGCGCTATGTCGCCGACGGCATCCTGAGCGATGCGCAGGCGGAGTTCCTGCGGCGTGCCGTGCGCGACCGCCAGAACATCGTCGTCGCCGGCGGCACCAGCACCGGCAAGACGACGCTGGCCAACGCGCTGCTCGACGAGATCGCCGATACGCGCGACCGCGTCCTGATCCTCGAGGACACGGTCGAGCTGCAGTGCCGCTCGGACGACCACGTGTGCATGCGCACCGAGCCAGGCGTCAGCACGATGGCGGACCTGGTGCGCTCGACGCTGCGCCTGCGTCCGGACCGCGTGGTCGTCGGTGAGGTACGCGGCGGCGAGGCCCTGGACCTGATCAAGATCTGGGGCACGGGCCATCCGGGCGGCATCGCCACCGTCCACGCGGGGTCCGCACACGGCGCGCTCACGCGGCTGGAGCAGCTGATCCAGGAGGTCTCGGTCACGGCGCCGCGGCCCCTGATCGCTGAGGCCGTGAACGTCATCGTCTTCATCGCCGGCCGCGGCCATGGCCGGCGCGTGCAGCAAATCGCCCGCGTCGTCGGCTATGGCGCCGCGGGCTACCACCTGAGCGATGAGCTGGTGCACCCCTTCCCGCTGATCCCTTCCCCGACCGATCCCGACTCAGGAGAACCTCGATGACGCCGTTCCGTGTTTCCGTGAAGCCGCTGCGCGCGGCGCTCACGTCCGGCTGCGCCGCGCTCGCGCTGTTCATGCTGGCCGGGCCCGCGCGCGCAGCCGGCTCGAACATGCCGTGGGAGGCCCCACTGCAGTCCATCCTGGACTCGATCCAGGGTCCCGTGGCGCGCATCGTCGCGGTGATCATCATCATCGCCACCGGCCTGACGCTCGCGTTCGGCGACACCTCGGGCGGCTTCCGCAAGCTGGTGCAGATCGTGTTCGGCCTGTCGATCGCCTTCGCGGCGTCGAGCTTCTTCCTGGCGTTCTTCTCGTTCAGCGGCGGGGCGGTGCTGGCATGAGCAAGGCGATGCCGACCGGTTTCGAGGTGCCGCTGCACCGTTCGCTGACAGAGCCCATCCTGATGGGCGGCGCGCCGCGCACCGTGGCCATCGCCAACGGCACGCTGGCCGCAGCGGTCGGGCTCGGCCTGCAGCTCTGGATCCCGGGCCTGTTGCTGTGGATCGTAGGCCACTCGCTGGCCGTCTGGGGCGCGCGCGCCGACGCGCAGTTCATGCCAGTGTTCGCGCGGCACGTGAAACACCGCGCGCTGCTTGACGTATGAGGGCGCGGCCGTGATGAACGTCGCTGAGTACCGTCGTCGCCCGGCACAGCTCGCCGACTGGCTGCCCTGGGCCGGCCTAGTCGCGCCGGGCGTGGTGCTGAACAAGGACGGTTCGTTCCAGCGCACGCTGCGCTTCCGGGGACCGGACCTGGACAGCGCCACGCCCGGCGAACTGGTCGCGACCACCGCGCGGCTGAACAACGCGCTGCGCCGCTTCGGCTCCGGCTGGGCGCTGTTCGTCGACGCCGAGCGCCGCGAGGCGGCGGACTACCCCGAGTCATCGTTCCCGGAGGCGCTATCGTGGCTGGTCGACGAGGAGCGGGCCGCCGCTTTCGCGGAGGCCGGCAGCCACTTCGAGAGCAGCTACCACCTGACGCTCGCGTTCCTGCCATCTGAGGAGTCGACGACGCGCGCCAGTCAGCTGCTGTACGAGAACCGCGCAGCCGTCGGAGTGGACTGGCGGGAGCGGCTCGAAGCCTTCGTCGCCGAGACGGAGCGCTTCTTCGGCCTGCTCGAAGGCGTGATGCCCGAGACCGCGTGGTTGGACGATGCCGAGACGCTGACCTTCCTCCACGGCTGCGTGTCTGGGCGCAGGCACGCGGTCACGGTACCCGAGGTGCCGATGCACCTGGACGCGCTGCTCGCCGACGAGCCGCTCGCCGGTGGGCTCGCGCCGATGCTCGGTTCGCAGCACTTGCGTGCGCTGACGGTGCGCGGCTTCCCGACGTCGACCTGGCCCGGCCTGCTCGATGACCTGAACCGCCTGGGCTTCGCGTATCGCTGGAGCACGCGCTTCATCTGCATGGACAAGGCGGAGGCGGAGAAGGAGCTGGCGCGGCTGCGCCGCCAGTGGTTCGCCAAACGCAAGAACATCGTCGCGCTGCTGCGCGAGACGGTCTTCCAGCAGGAGAGCCCGCTGGTCGACTCGGACGCGTCGAACAAGGCGGCCGACGCCGACGAGGCCTTGCAGCAGCTCGGCGGCGACCAGGTCGCCTTTGGCTACGTCACCGCGACGGTGACGGTGCTCGACGCCGATGCGACTGCGGCCGACGACAAGTTGCGCGCGGTCGAGCGAACGATCCAGGGGCGCGGCTTCGTCACCATCCCCGAGACGCTGAACGCGGTCGAAGCCTGGCTGTCGTCGATCCCGGGCCACGCCTATGCCAACGTGCGCCAACCCATCGTCTCGACGCTGAACCTCGCGCACATGCTGCCGGTGTCGGCGGTGTGGGCAGGCCAGGAGCGCAACGCGCACCTCGACGGGCCGCCGCTGATCGTCACCCGCACCGACGGCGCGACGCCGTTCCGGCTGGTCACGCACATCGGCGACGTCGGCAACACGCTGGTGGTCGGCCCGATCGGCATGGGCAAGTCGGTGCTGCTCGCCACGCTGGTGCTGCAGTTCCGGCGCTATCCCGGTTCGCGCATCTTCGCCTTCGACATGGGTCGCTCGATCCGTGCCACGGTGCTGGGGTTGGGCGGCGAGCACTACGACCTGGGCGCCGACGAGGCGCTGGCCTTCCAGCCGCTCGCGCGCATCGACGACGAGGGCTGGTGCACCTGGGCTGCGGAGTGGATCGAGGGCCGGCTGCTGCAGGAGGGGGTCGCCGTCGGCCCTGGCGAGAAGGACGCCGTCTGGTCGGCGCTGATCAGCCTTTCGACCGCACCGGTCGAGCAGCGCACGATGACCGGTCTGTCGGTGCTGCTGCAGTCGAACGCGCTGCGCCAGGCTCTGGCGCCCTACGTGCTCGGCGGCGCCCATGGCCGGCTGCTCGATGCCGACCACGACCGTCTGGGCCGTGCCGACGTCCAGGCCTTCGAGATGGAGGCGCTGATGCACAGCAAGGCCGCCGTCCTTGCAGTGCTACGCTACCTCTTCGCGCGCTTCGAGGAGCGGCTGGACGGCGCGCCTACGCTGCTGATCCTCGACGAGGCCTGGCTCTTCCTCGACGACCCGGTCTTCGCAGCGCGCATCCGCCAGTGGCTCAAGACGCTGCGCAAAAGGAACGTGTCGGTGGTCTTCGCGACGCAGTCGCTGGCCGACATCCGGGACTCGGCGATCGCGCCGGCGCTGATCGAGAGCTGCGCCAGCCGGATCTTCCTGCCGAACCCGCAGGCTGCCGAGCCGCAGGTCCGCGCGGTCTACGAGGGCTTCGGCCTCAACGCGAGGCAGATCGAGATCGTCGCGACCGCGCAGCCCAAGCGCGACTACTACTACCAGTCGCCGCTGGGCAACCGGGTCTTCGAGCTGGGGCTGGGCGAGGTGGCGCTGGCCTTCGCGAGTGCCTCCCGACCCGAGGACCAGCGCGACATCGATGCAGTCTCGACATCGGTGCCGCCTGCCGAGTTCGCCGCCGCCTGGCTGCGCCATCGAGGTCTCGCCTGGGCGGCAGACCTCATGTCTTCGTTCCCTTCACCCCTCAAGGAGGATTCCGCATGAAGAAGACCCTCGTCGCTCTTGCCGTGGCTGCACTGACGGCGCTCGCACCGACTGCGCGGGCGCAGTGGGTCGTCATCGACCCCAGCAACCTGACGCAGAACATCCTGACGGCCGCACGCACGCTGCAGCAGGTCAACAACCAGATCCGCTCGCTGCAGAACGAGGCGCAGATGCTGATGAACGAGGCACGCAACCTCGCCAGCCTCGACTTCAGCGCGCTCAGCGAGCTACGGGCGGCGCTAGCGGCGACCAACGAACTGATCCGCCAGGGCGAGGGACTCGCCTTCAACGTGCAGCGCATGGAGGCCGAGTTCTCGCGGCTGTACCCCGATGCCTACGGCGCCGGCTCCAGCGGCGCGCAGATGGCGCTGGACGCGCGGCAGCGCTGGCGCAACGCACTCGAAGCGCTGCGCACCGCGACGAAGGTGCAGTCGCAGGCGGTGCAGAACTTCGCGGCCGACGAGCGCGCACTCACCGATCTCGTGAACCGCAGCCAGTCAGCGGCGGGCGCGCTGCAGGCCGCTCAGGCGACCAACCAGCTGCTGGCCCTGCAGTCGCGCCAGGCCATGCAGGCGCAGCAGCTGCAGGTCACGCAGGACCGCGCGGCTGCGCTGGAGCAGGCGCGGCAGGTGGCCGTTCAGGAGCGCGCGCGCGAGGTGCGTCGGCGCTTCCAGGGCGACGGCACGGCGTACACGCCGGTCGTGGTGGACTTCTACGGGCGTTGAGGAGAAGCACTGATGCAACGACCACTCCTCGCCATCACGGCAGCGCTCGTCCTGTGCGTGCTGCAGGCCTGCAGCGAACGCCAGCCCGACGACACGGTCGAGTCGCTGATGGCCGACCCGAAGCGCCTCAAGGAACTGCAGGCGCAGTGCAAGGCCGATCACGACAAGCTGGGCGACGCGGTGTGCAACCGCGTCGCCCAGGCCGCGCGGCGGCGCTTCATGGCGCCGGCTGCGTCGCCCTACGCGGGCGACCCGGTACGTCCGGCGCCGCCGGCTGCGTCCGCCACACGGGACTGACCGATGAACGACCTGTCGGTCATCGACCGATTCCTCGACGTCTTCTCGCGCTACATCGACTCGGGGTTCGGGCTGCTGGGCGGCGAGGTGGCCTTCCTCACGGCCGCGCTCGTCGTGATCGACATGACGCTTGCGGGACTCTTCTGGGCGATGGGCAGCGCGGGTGGCGGAGGCGGCGAGGACGTGGTCGGCAAGCTGGTCAAGAAGACCCTCTACGTCGGCGCCTTCGCCTACATCATCGGCAACTTCAACAGCCTGGCCGGCATCCTGTTCCGGTCGTTCGCCGGCCTCGGCTTAACGGCCTCGGGCTCGGCGCTAACCCAGGCGCAGTTCCTGCAGCCCGGGCGCCTGGCCCAGGTCGGCGTCGACGCCGCGCGGCCGATCATGACGCAGATCGGCGACCTCGTCGGGTTCCCCGAGGTGTTCGCGAACCTCGACTTGGTCGCGGTGCTGTTCCTCGCGTGGCTCGTGGTCATCGTCGCATTCTTCGTGCTCGCGGTGCAGCTCTTCGTCACACTGATCGAGTTCAAGCTGACGACGCTCGCGGGCTTCGTGCTGGTGCCATTCGCGCTGTGGAACAAGACGGCCTTCCTTGCCGAGCGAGTGCTCGGCAACGTCGTGTCTTCGGGCATCAAGGTGCTGGTGCTCGCGGTGATCGTCGGCATTGGCTCGGGACTGTTCGCGCAGTTCCAGACGCCGCCCGGGACCGAGCCGTCGATCGACTTGGCGCTCACGATCATGCTGGCGTCGCTCGCGATGCTGGGCCTCGGGATCTTCGGTCCGGGCATCGCAACCGGGCTCGTGTCGGGGGCGCCGCAGCTCGGCGCCGGGGCGGCGGCCGGTACCACGCTCGGCGTGGGCGGGCTCGCTGTCGCGGGCGGTGCCGCGGTCGCCGGCGCCGGCTCGGCGGTCGCGGCCGGCGCGCGCATGGCTCCCGGAGCCGCCCGCGCAGCCATCGGCGGCGCCGCGTCGGCAGGACGCGCAGGCAGCGCGATAGCGAGCGCCGCGAGGACTGCCTACCAGTCGGGCGCTGCGGCGTCGGGCGGCGGCGGCGTGCGTGGCGCCGGGGCCGGTCTCGCCAGCGTCGCCAGGACCGGTGCGCAGGCCGTAGGCGAGCGTGTCGCAGCCGGTGCCCGAGCCGTCAAGGATCGCGTGGCGGGTTTCGTCGCCGATGCGGCGGCGCCGGCGGCGACCGGCCCCGCCTCGGACGCTTCCGCGCCGAGCGCTCCGTCCGCCGAGCCGGCCTGGGCGGCGCGCATGCGCCGGCGGCAGCACGCGGCACACGCCGCCAGTACGGCCGTGCACACGCTGCGCTCGGGTGACCACGGCGGCAGCGGCGCGAGCCCCAGCCTGCGCGACGACTCGAACAACTGAAGGCGACGCCGAAGGAGGACGAAGGATGAGGTTCAGAAGACCTGAGGTGCGCTACTCGCAGACCACGGAACCGGTCACGCCCTACCAGGCCGCCGGACAGGTCTGGGATCAGCGTATCGGCACCGCCCGCGTGCAGGCGAAGAACTGGCGGCTGATGGCCTTCGGCTGCCTGTCGCTGGCGCTGCTGATGGCCGGCGGACTCGTGTGGCGCTCGGCACAGTCGATCGTCACGCCCTACGTGGTCGAGGTGGACCAGGCCGGGCAGGTGCGCGCGGTGGGCCAGGCCGCGACACCCTACAAGCCGACCGACGCGCAGATCGCACACCACCTCGCGCGCTTCGTTGCCGACGTGCGTTCGCTGTCGATCGACCCCGTGGTCGTGCGACAGAACTGGCTCGAAGCCTACGAGTACACCACGGACAAGGGCGCGGCCACGCTCAACGAGCACGCGCGGGCCAACGATCCCTTCTCGCGCATCGGGCAGAACTCGGTGGCGGTGGAGGTGAGCAGCGTCGTGCGCGCCAGTGACTCGTCGTTCCAGCTGCGCTGGGTCGAGCGCAGCTACGTCAACGGCTCGCTGGCCGGCACCGAGCGTTGGACCGCCGTGCTGTCTGTCGTGCTGCAGCCGCCGCGCACCGAGGAGCGCCTGCGCAGGAACCCGCTGGGCATCTACGTCAACGGCCTGTCCTGGAGCCGCGAGCTCGAGGCGGCCGAAGGAGTGAAGAGACCATGAGTACGCGAATCCGGATCTGCGCCTCGGCGCTTGTCGTCGCCGCGCTGGCCGCCTGTGCGACCCAGAGCACGCCGCCGCCGACGATCGCGCTGGACGATCCGGTGGCAGCGCAGCCGCTGCCCGAGCCGCCGAAGCCCATCGAGGTCGTCGAAGTGCCCCGGCCGCTGCCGTTGCCCGAGCAGATGAAGCCGCTCACGGTCCTTGCCGAGTCTGCGACGTCTCCCGAGCCTGCGGATGAAAGGCTGCGCGTCTCGCGCGCCAACAGCGAAGCGCGCGTGCCGCCGACGCTCGAGGGCTACGTCAACGCGATCCAGGTCTGGCCCTGGGCGGAGGGCGCGCTGTATCAGGTCTACACCAGCCCGGGCCGCGTCACGCTGATCGCGCTGCAGGAGGGCGAGGAACTGGTGACGGTCTCGGCCGGCGACACGGTGCGCTGGATCGTCGGCGACACCGCGAGCGGCGCTGGCGCGACGCAGCGCGTGAACGTCCTGGTGAAGCCCACGCGCGTCGGGCTGAAGACGAACCTCGTGATCACGACCAACCGGCGCACCTACCTGCTGGAGCTATCCTCGACGCCGCAGGCCTGGATGGCCTCGGTCTCCTGGGACTATCCGAAGGACCGCATGCAGGCGCTGCAGAAGCAGGCGCAGGCAGGCCAGGCAGCGGCACCGGTCGAATCGGGGCTGACGCTGGAACAGTTGAGGTTCCGCTACGCCGTCACGGGCGACCGTCCCTCGTGGAGACCGCTGCGCGCCTTCGACGACGGACAGAGGGTTTACGTCCAGTTCCCCGCAGGTATCGCCCAAGGCGAGCTGCCGCCGCTGTTCGTCATCGGTCCGCAGGGCCACGGCCAGCTCGTCAACTACCGCTTCCGCAGCCCCTACCTGGTCGTCGACCGCCTGTTCGCGGCGGCCGAGCTGAGGCTCGGCGCCGGCCGCGGCGAGGTGGTGCGCATCGAACGCAGTGATGGGTTGAAGCCAGACGCACGCGATGCGAGACCGGCCCGTGCCGGAGAAGGATCGTGACGGCCGCTGCGACCGCCTTGCCTCCGAAGGTCGATCCCGAGAGCCTGGCGCTGCGCGCCAAGCCTCGGCCGGTGATGCGGCTGAACCGGCGTGTGCTGGTCGCCGGAGCGGCCGCGCTGGCCTTCGTGGTGCTCGGCGCGACGCTGTGGTCGCTGCAGCCGTCCCGGCGCTCACGCGATCCCGGGCCGGAGCTGATCAACGTCGAGCGCGTGAACCGGGCCGAGAAGCTCGACACGCTGCCCAGGGACTACTCGAAGCTGCCGACGCCGCCCAAGCCGGCAGCGTCCGTGCCGGCGCTGGGCGAGCCGCTGCCCGGCGACCTCGGGCCGGCGATCCTGAAGGCACAGCGCGCCGGGGAGCTTCACGCCAACGAGGCCTATGGGCCCGCGCAGGGCGATCGACTCGCCGGCGCGCGCGACGCTGAAGAGGCGGCGAAGTCGGGTGTGTTCTTCCGGGGCAGCGCCGGGCCGAAGCCGGCGGCCGCCGCTGAGGCGGCGCGCGCGCCCACTGGTGATGGATCTGGCGGCGGGAACCAGGCGTTCAATTCAATGGCGGCTGCTGCGCCCGCACCGATCGACCCGACGGCAGTGCAGAACCGACAGGATCAGAAGGAAGCGTTCCTTGCCAAGGCCAGGGACGGAGTTGCGCGCAACCCCGGCGCGCTGCAGCCGCCGGCTTCGCCCTACCAGGTGATGGCCGGCACGGTGATCCCGGCAGCGCTGGTCACCGGCATCAACTCCGACCTGCCGGGGCAGGTGATCGCCAGCGTCACCGAGTCGGTCTACGACACGGCGACAGGGCGCTTCCTGCTGATCCCGCAGGGCTCGAAGCTGATCGGCCGCTACGACAGCCAGGTGGCCTTCGGGCAGCGGCGCGTGTTGCTGGTCTGGACGCGGTTGATCCTGCCGGACAGCTCGTCAATCGCGCTGGACAAGCTGCCGGGCATCGACCCGGCCGGCTATGCGGGGCTCGAGGACGGCGTGGACTGGCACTGGGACCGCATCCTGGCCGGCGCGGCGTTGTCCACGTTGCTGGGCGTCGGCGCCGAGCTGGCGGCGCCGCAAAGCACCACCGACGGCAACCGCGGCGTGATCGCCGCTCGCGAGAGCGCGCAGGACACGGTGAACCAGGTGGGCCAGGAGCTCACCAAGCGCAACCTGAGCATCCAGCCGACGCTGACGATCCGGCCGGGCTTCCCGGCGCGCGTGATGGTGAGCAAGGACCTAGTGCTGCGGCCGTACCAGCCGCTGTTGTTCCAGCGGGGGAGTTCGCAGTGAGCGGCGGTACTCGTAAGCTGAGGCTGGGGCCGTTGCCCAAGACGGAGACGGTCAAGATGACGATCGGCGTGTCGGTCGAGCTGAAGACCATGCTCGACCGCTACGCGGAGCTTCACGCGGAGGCCTGGGGTGAGCCAGTGGATGCGGCGACATTGGTGCCCCATATGCTCGAAGCGTTCATGGTGCGCGACCGCGCCTTCCGGAGGGAGGCGGCTGCACGCCGAGGGCGCTCCGGAACTCACGCCGATCCGGGCGGTAAGGATCTGCGCCCGAGCGTCGACGTGGCAGTGCGATAATTTTTCGGTGTGGGCCGTTAGCTCAGTTGGTTAGAGCAGAGGACTTGACGGCAGAGCCCTAAACGCACTCGTGCGCACGGGCACTGCCAACGGGTTGCCCAGGGCAAGTTCGCTCTGTCCTGGCGTAGAACTTCTCAAATTCGGTGAACGCTAAAGCGGAGCGATCCGCCACGCCAACGCCGAGCGAAGCTCCGCAAGGAGAACGTGTAGAGACTCGACGGGAAGGCCGAAAGGCAAGGCAGAGTCCAGACCACGAACCGGAAACGGGCGGCGAAAGCCGAGGTGGTACGCATAATCCTTTGGTCGCTGGTTCGAGCCCAGCACGGCCTACCACATATCTCAGGTCCGGAAGCCAAGGCGGCGGTGTTGGTGCCGGCGGCCAAAGAGGCCGACGACGGCAAAGGGCGGTGTCCCAGCCTACTAGCCCAGCAAGCGCCGCAGCACGCCGCTCGACCCGGCGCTGCCGTGCGAGGTCGGGCACCAGCGGCCTGAAGACGACGCGTACGTCCGCACGACGGCGCCAATTTTGGGCTAGATCGGCCTGCGGTCCAGTGAGCGACTGAACATCGTGCCGCACCAAGTGCGCGTGAACCGCCACGAGCGGGTCAAGTACGCCGACCCCTGCTGCGACGGCACGATCCGTCAGGCGGCACGTCCCGCGCAAGTCATTTCAAAAGGGGCTGTTCATCGAGAGCGCCTCGATCTGGCCCGCTACGTCCAAGTATCTGCATGGGCTGCGGAGCCGTAACGGCGAGCCATCGTTGCTCGAGTGCTTTGGCGGCATCCACATCCCACATCTCCTGTAGGGCGCTTGCCACCGGCATCGTGCGCGTCGGCCAGGCTGCGCAGGCGCAACCACCAGCGGCGCAATGACAGCTTGGAACACAGATCGCGCTAATTTAAGGCACTAAGGCAGCGCTGACCGCGCAAGCGCCACAAACGCTCTTGCAGTCCGGCTGGACGCACCAGGCGGCAGAAGCAGCAGATGGCGAAACGTAACCCGAGGCCGGAATGGCACCAAGGCCAGTCCCTGTGCTTGGGCATCTCGCACCGATAGCGGATTGACAAGTCCGATGCCCACGCCAGCGGCTACCAAGGCGCACACCCCTATGGCGTAGGGTGTCTCTGCAGCTACTTCGAGCTCAACGCGAGCGGCGCTCATGGCCGTCTCGATGAGTGACCGCGTCGCATCCTCGGGGTTCAGCGCCACAAAGGGCTCGCCGCGCAAGTCCCGCGGCTGCACGCTGCGCGACCGCGCGAGGCGATGACTCCGAGGCATGACGACCATGGCGTGCTGCGCGGTGTACTCGGAGTAGCGCACACCATGTGTATCGACCTCGCTGGCCACAAAGCCCACATCCAGGCTAGCGTTGGAGACGCCATCCTTGATAGATGACGAGGAGGTGGTCTGCAAGGACACTTTCACGCCCGGGTAGGCCTCTTTGAAGCGAGCCACGGCGATGGGCATTACTGTGAACGCGAGGGCAGGCAATGCTCCGACGTTGACCTGACCGGCTACCTGATCGCGTAGGTGTGTGGCCGCGCGCACGATCTGGTCCATACCCACGAAATGGCGTTCGATCTGGGCGGCGAGTGCTTGCCCCTCCCGCGTCGGGATCAAACGCCCTCGTTCGCGCAAGAACAACTCCAAGGCCAAACTCCTCTCGAGCGCCGCGATTTGATAGCTCACTGCAGGTTGCGACAAGTTCAACAGTCGTCCGGCGCTGGAGATGCCGCCGCAGCGCATCACGGTGCGAAAGATCTCGACTTGTCGGGAGGTTGGGAGCGACGGCGACGTGTGCTCCATAAGGTTCTTCGATGAAGCAATAGGTGGCGCAGGATAGACCAAATACCCGTGCATTCCTATATTCGCCGCATGCCGAGTCCCGAAAGCAAGGCCCTCAGTGTCGAGACAGCGCTGCTTCGCGGCCCCCACCGTGTGCCGGACGGCTACGCAGCTCTCACCGTGCCGGTGTGTCGTGCATCGACGATCACTTTTGCCGATTCGCGCGCGTTCGCATCGCGGTCGGACCGATTTCTCGACGGCTACACCTATGGACTGGCCGGAACGCCGACTCACCATGCACTCAAGCAACGCCTCGCACTGCTCGAATCGGCCGCCCATGCCGTTCTCGCGCCATCTGGCTTGGCCGCGGTGCACCTAGTCAACCAGGCCGTATTACAGGCTGGCGATCACGTGCTGCTTCCGGACAATGTCTATGGTCCGACGCGCGGCAACGCCACGGAATTGCTCGTTCGAGCGGGTGTCGAAGTCTCCTTCTACGACCCGCTGACTGGCGCCGGGATAGAGCAAGCCATTCGCCCGAACACGCGGCTTGTCTGGTGCGAGTCACCCGGCTCGATCACGCTGGAAGTGCAGGATGTGCCGGCCATCGCGCAGGTCTGCCGCGCGCGGGGCGTGCTTGTCGCGATGGACAACACCTGGGCATCGCCGCTGGGTTTCGCCGCTTTGGCACATGGGGTCGACCTGTCGGTGCAGGCATTGACCAAGCATGTCGGCGGGCACTCGGACCTGCTCATGGGCTCGGTGGCCACCAACGACGCCGCAATGTACGAGCGGCTGCGACGTACCGCAAACCTGCAAGGCGCCAATGTCAGCCCCGATGACTGCGCGATGGCCATCAGAGGTTTGGCCACCATGTCTTTGCGGTTGGAGGCCCAATCACACAGCGCGCTGCAAATCGCCCGATGGCTGCGCGCCCATCCTCGTGTGTCGTGGCTGGCGTTTCCGCCGCTGGCTGGCGACGCGGGCCATTCGCTGTGGCATCGCGACTTTAGCGGCGGAGGCTGCGTTCTGTCGTTTTCTCTCGCGTCTGCAGACTGGGACAGTGCGTGTGACTTCGCGGACTCGCTGCGCGTGTTCCAACTGGGCGCCAGCTTCGGCGGCGTGAACAGCCTCGTCGCAATCTACCGTGGCACCGGCCCGCGAGACCATCCGAGATTCGCGCAGCTTGGGCCCGTGCTGCGCTTGTCGGTGGGGCTGGAACGAACCGAGGATCTGATCGCCGATCTGGCAGGCGCCTTCGATGCGACCCGGGAGGCCGATATTGAACGAGGACAACATGCTGCTCAACAAACCTAGATTGCAGAACTTGCTGCGCGCCAAAGGCTGGTTGGGCCTGCTCGCCACAACGCCCGAGTCTGTCACCTACCTCAGCGGCTACTGGGCCATGCCGCAATGGATACGCCGAGGACCACAGGTCTATGCCTTTCAGGGGGCGGACAGCGGCACTGGATCCTTCGTCGTCACCGGTACCGGCTTGAGCGATCAGGCCGCTGATCAGACGCTTTGGGTGGACGACGTGCATCGCTACGGCGAGTTCTTCGTCACGCCGCAGCTGGAGCCTGCCAATTCTGGAGACGCGATGCCGGCTTGGCGCACTCGGTGGGTTGACATCCTCACCGCTGCGCAACACGACAGCCCAGCTAAGGCTGTTGCGGCGGCCTTGCAGAAGGCGGGCGTGACCGGCGGCGCTATCGGGATTGAAGAGGATGGGATTGGTGCCGCGCAACTGGCGGCGATCCGCGCTGCCTGCCCGGGTGTTCGATTCGAGGACGCCGGTGACTTCAGCAAGCGCGTGCGCGCCATCAAGACGCCTGCCGAGATCAGCCGCCTGCGCTCGGCCTGTCGAATCGCCGAGAGATCGATCTATGCGGCACTGCAGGGTGCGCATGCCGGTGAGAGCGAGTACGACCTGCTGCGACGTTTCAATACGCAGACCGTGGCAGACGGTGCGTACCCAGTGCTGTACTGCATCGGCATTGGGGAGCGCAGCGCCATGCCCAACGTCGACCCTTCGCGCAAGCAGCGGCTCAGCGTTGGTCAGACCGTGCGCTTTGACGTGGGCGGCCGGTTCGAACACTACCGCGCCGACATCGCACGCATTGCAGCCTTTGGTGACGTGCCGGCTGCGAGCCGACGTGCGCATGCCGCGGTGCAAGCCGGCATCGAACATGCGCTGGAGATCATCCGACCGGGCCTCGCTGGGCGTGAGTTGTTCGATGCGGTGGTCGGCATTGTGCGTCGTGCTGGCCTGCCGCACTACCAGCGCAATCACGTCGGCCACGGCATCGGCCTGGATGGGTACGAGGTTCCTGCGCTGACGCCGACCAGCATCGACGTGCTCGAACCAGGAATGGTGATGTGCATCGAGACGCCCTACTACGAGCTGGGCCACGCGGGTTTCCAAGTTGAAGACATGGTGATGGTTACCGAGACCGGCGTGCAATCGCTCATGAGCTTGCCTCACCGACTGCTCGACTGCCCGGCGACCGGCTCGCCACCGGTCTTTGATGAGTCTCCCCTGCAAGTGCTCGTCGCGGGCAGCCCCGCCCCTTGATCGTTTTCCAAGGAGATGTCTATGGCTGAGGAGAGTTTCGCAATGCTTCGACGTTCGTTCATCGGCGGCGTGACCGCGTCGTTCGTGGTTCTGTTGCAGCCTGCGCATGCGCAGACCGCATTTCCCAACAAGCCCCTGAAGATCATCGTGCCGTTTGGCCCCGGCAGCGGGCCTGACGTCTTTGCGCGGCTGGTGGGCGAGAAGCTCAGTGCTGCCTACAAGCAGCCCGTCATCGTCGAGAACCGCGTGGGTGCAAGCGGGCAGATCGGCGCAGAGGCGGTAGCACGGTCGCCGGCTGATGGCTATACGCTCATGGTGGCGACCCCGTCCATGACGATCGCTGCGGTGTCAGGGAGGAAGCTGACCTTCGATCCGATCAACGACTTCGCCCCGGTGGGCCTGGGGGTGACCCTCGCGCCCATCTTGGCCACCTCGGCTGATGCGCCATGGAGGAACCTCAAGGATCTCATTGCCGCGGCGAAGGCAAGCCCCGGCAAGTTCACGATTGCCTCCAGTGGGGTGGGAAACTCTCAGCACCTGGCTGCCGAGATGTTGAATCTTGGCGCCGGAATGGAACTCTTGCACGTGCCATTCAAGTCGACGAGCGAGATCGTGACCGCCATCATCAACAAGTCGGTCGACCTGTCATTTGTCGATGGGTCGGCCATTCCGATGGTGAAGTCGGGCCGCATCCGGGCACTGGCCGTCGGGCCCAGCGCTCGCTCGAAGGCATTGCCCGACGTACCGACGGTCGCAGAAGCAGGAGTATCCGGCTTCGACTACTCCAGCTGGTATGGACTTGTGGCGCCGGCTCACACCCCGGCCGGCGTCATAGCGTCGCTCAATTCGGAACTGCATCGGGCGCTCGCGGATGCTGAGGTGCAGGCGAGGCTCACCACGGCGTCCATGGAGTTGCGTCCGAGTACGCCAGAAGCGCTGGGCACATTCATGGCGCAGGACGTCGCACGTTGGAAGAAGGTCGTAGCGACAGGGCGAATCAAGTTCGAGTAGGCGCTCGCGGTCCTGGGAAAGTTGACATGCAGTTCACGACTGTGTCGGTCGAAGAGCTCGAGCGCGTCATGTCTGGTGCCCTCTGGTGCCACGGCGCCTCCGAGTTCGCGGCGAACGAAGTCGCCAAGGCACTGAGGCGAGCTGAGCAGAGGGGCAACACATCTTGCGGACTCGGGCACCTCGAAGGTGATTGCGCCCAACTTAGAAGCGGCAGGGTGGCAGGACAGGCGATGCCCGTAGTGCATCGCCCCCGGCCCGGTCTCGTTCACGTCGACGCGGACAGCGGATTCGCGCATCCCGCGTTCGCACCGGGGCTGCCGGAGGCGCTGGACTCCGTCGAGGCTCTCGGCGTGTCAGTGCTAGCTGTCAGTCGAGCTCATACGTGCGCGGCCCTCGGGTACTTCCCAGACGCGATCGCGGATCACGGATACATCGGCTTGGCGGTCACCAACGCGTCGGCAAGTGTCGCGGCCCCGGGCGGATCGAAGCCTCTACTGGGTACGAATCCGATCGCCATGGCCGTCCCTGATGGAAAGGGCGGAATGGCGTTTCAATTCGATCAATGCACCAGCGCAGCCAATCTGCGCCACGTGCGCGAGGCTGCGGAAAGATCTGAGGCTATTCCGGAGGGGTGGGCCGTCTCGGCCGACGGATCCCCGACCACCAATCCTATCGAAGCGCTCGCTGGGGCACTTCTTCCCGCAGGCGGGAGCAGAGGCTTCGGCATCGGGCTGATGTCGGAGGTGCTGGCTTCCTTCTTTACCAACTCTGCCATGTCGCTCGACACGGCGAACCTGAGGGACGAGCTCGGCCCGCCGCACCGCCTCGGAGTCTTTTGCCTGCTGCTTGATCCGATGGCCATCGCGGGCGACCATCTCGCGTGCAAGGTCGAGAAGTTGAGGAGCGCGATCGACACACAACCCAAGACGCGCCTCCCAGGCACCCAAAGGGTTGCACAGCCCCGCGTACCTGTCGACTCGGTGCTTTGGCGACGGGCGCAGTTTCTCGCAAGTAGGCCCCTTCGGCCGAACGAATGACTCACGTACAGGACCCCACGTTTTGCCCTTACTGCCGCATGTCCTCCGAGCAGCGCTCGACACGCGCTTTGTCCAAATCCAAAGCCCAGACAGTACGAGGGCATAGGGCACGGTCGTCGTCGTTGAACGAGCCAAGCGAGGATCGCGCGGGGCTCGAGAGGCCCGACCCTGGGCCTGCTCGCGTGGTGACGTGAAGATCGGGCGCTACGCTGTCGACTCGCCATCCCACGCCTCGGCTTCTGGGTCTGGGGGGCGTCCGGCCAGCCCGCCGAGGGTGCGCCGAACAATGGCAGGCTCGCAGCAGAGCATGTACAGCACCGAACCTGCGTCAGGTGCATACATTCCCGGCCATTCGCTGGCTGCGAGTTCGAATCTATGCCGCGGCGCCCAGGCATTGCGTTCCGCAGCGCAGGCAGCCACAGCCCGACCTGACGGCTCGTCTACGTAGAAGTGCTTGCGTGATCCATGCGGCGGAGCGGATCGGAGTGCCAGTGCTCGATCGGCTGAATCAGTTGCCGGGACACCGGCTGCAAGCCGGGTGGCCTGGACGAATAGCAACACGCGTGCGACGCCGCAGACCCCGGATCGAGCGCGGCGCTGGTCGGCCATCACGGGCCGGCACTCGATGTGACCGGGCGCCTGGCGTCGAAGAACAGCAGGTGGCGGTCGCGGCTGAAGTGCGTCTTCTCGATCAACGCATCGAGCCGGCGGCGCACCGGCAGCGTCAGCGTTTCACACCCTGACTCGCAGGTTTCGAGATCCTGCCAGTAAGCCGTGATGAATACATGCGGTGAAGATGTTGACGCTCACTGAAAACTGACCCATCTACGGGGCCTGTGCTCATCGAAAACTGACCCACGCAAACACACTGCCCTGCTCCAAGAACGAGCAGGGAGAGCCGGGAGTGATCAGCGTGGGCATGTTGGCCAAGATCAGGCGGATGCACTTGCGCGATGGGCTGTCCATCCGCGAGGTGAGTCGTCGCACGGGTTTGTCGAGGAACACAGTGCGGCAGTGGTTGCGCCAGGAGGGCGTGACCGAACCGAAGTACCCCAAGCGTGAGGCGGCGAGCGTCGTGGACGCGTGGGCCGAGTACCTTGGGGTGGCGTTGAAGGCCGATGCGCATCGGGCGGTGCGCGAGCGGCGCACGGCCAAGATGCTGTTCGAGCAGATCCGTGCGCTGGGCTATGCGGGCAGCTACGCGCGCGTGACGGCGTGGGTGCGCCGCTGGCAGGCCGAGCAGGATGCGGCGCCGCGGCGCGCAGCGTTCGTTCCGATGAGCTTCGAACTGGGAGACGCCTTCCAGTTCGACTGGAGCTGCGAGTACGTCTTCATCGGTGGGTTGCGCCGGCGCTTGGAAGTGGCGCACACCAAGCTGGCCGCCTCCAGGGCGTTCTGGCTGAGCGCCTACCCGGCGCAGAGCCACGAGATGCTGTTCGACGCGCACGCGCGAGCCTTCCAGGCCTTCGGCGGCATCCCGCGCCGGGGCGTGTACGACAACATGAAGACCGCGGTGGACAAGGTCGGCGTGGGCAAGGCGCGCTCGGTCAACGCACGCTTCCAGGCGATGTGCTCGCACTACCTGTTCGAGCCCGAGTTCTGCAACCCGGCCTCGGGCTGGGAGAAGGGCATCGTCGAGAAGAACGTGCAGGACCGGCGGCGCCAGGTGTGGAGGGAAGCCGCAGAGCGTCGCTGGGGGGACTTGGACGCCTTGAACGCCTGGCTGGGCGAGCGCTGCCGTGCCTGCTGGGCCGAAACTGCGCATCCCGAGTGGGCGAGCCTGACGGTGGCCGAGGTGTTGCAGGACGAGCAGGCCCGGCTGATGCCGTGCCCGAAGCCGTTCGACGGCTACGTGGAGCAGCCGGTGCGCGTCTCGGCCACGGCGTTGGTGCACTTCCAGCGCAACCGCTACAGCGTGCCCACGCGGCACGTCAACGAGGTGCTCAGCCTGCGCGTGTACCCGCGTACGCTGGTGCTCGTGGCCGACGGCGCCGAAGTGGCGCGCCACGTCAGGAGCTTCGAGCGAGACCTGACCTTCTACGACTGGCAGCACTACATCCCGCTGGTGCAGACCAAGCCCGGGGCGCTGCGCAACGGCGCGCCGTTCAAGGTGATGCCCGAGGTGCTGCAGACGTTGCAGCGGCACCTGCTGCGCAACGCCGGAGGCGACCGGGTGATGGCGCAGGTGCTGGCGGCCGTGCCGGTGCACGGGCTGGAGGCGGTGCTGGTGGCCGCCGAGCTCGCGCTGGAGGCCCAGCGGCCCAGTGCCGAGCATGTGCTCAACGTGCTGGCCCGGCTGAAGGAGGGCATGCCGATCATCCAGGCCCTGGGCAAGCCCGCCATGGCCCTGAACGAGGAGCCCCGCGCGGATGTGCAGCGCTACGACACGCTGCGGGAGGTGCGCTCATGAGTGCGGACATCGTGGCGCGGCTGAAGGCGCTCAAGCTGCACGGCATGGCCTCGAACTGGCCGGAGTTGCTGGCGCATTGCCGGCATGCGGCGCTGGAGCCCGAGCGGCTGGTCGAGCAGTTGCTGGACGCCGAAGGCGCCGAGCGCAACGTGCGCTCGATCGCCTACCAGATGGGCGCAGCACGCTTCCCGGCGCATCGAGACTTGGCGGGCTTCGAGTTCGACGCGAGCGCGGTCGACGAAGCGCTGATGCGGCGGCTGCACACGACGCAGTTCACCGAGGCGGCGCACAACGTGGTGCTCATCGGTGGCCCCGGAACGGGCAAGACGCACCTGGCCACGGCGCTGGGCATCGAGGCGGTCCAGCGGCACGGCAAGCGGGTGCGCTTCCACTCGACGATCGAGTTGGTCAACGCGCTGGAGGCGGAGAAGGCCGCCGGCCGCGCGGGGCAGATCGCGCATCGGCTGACCTACGTGGACATGCTGGTGCTCGACGAACTCGGCTACCTGCCGTTCAGCCAGGCCGGCGGGGCGTTGCTGTTCCACCTGCTGAGCAAGCTGTACGAGCACACCAGCGTGGTGATCACGACCAACCTCAGCTTCGGCGAATGGGCCAGCGTCTTCGGCGACGCCAAGATGACTACCGCGCTGCTGGACCGCCTCACCCATCACTGCCACATCGTGGAGACAGGCAACGACTCCTGGCGCTTCAAGCACAGCAGTTCGACCACCACTGCCGCTGCCAGACCCCGACCACCAACTCAAAGAAAGAAAGGATCAAACCCAGAACCCAAGAACGCAGAGATATCCACAGAACAAGGCTCCATCAAGTAGCCTTCAGGGGTGGGTCAGTATTGAACGAGCACGCCGGGTCAGTTCTAGGCGAGCGTCAACAGCCAAGGCATTCTGTGCCCAGCACACCGGCTGGGCCATCGAGGTACGCCAGGCTCAGGACTTCCACGACCGATTCATCGTCCTCGATGGCGACAGGTGCGTCCGCATCGGCGCATCGATCAATGGCGCCGGGAAGACGGCTTTCATGGTGAGCCGGGTTGAAGACGCTGGAAACCGCGACGTGCTGCTCAAGGCTATCGAGGACTCGTGGACCGCCTCGGCGCGGGTGTGACACGCGCGGCAGCGGGTCGCGCTTTGCGTGTAGCCTGGATGTAGCCTAGACCGCGCCTTCGAGAGCTAAGCGATTGATCTTTCGCGAGAATCCGTCGCTTGACAGATCACTCATAATCCTTTGGTCGCTGGTTCGAGCCCAGCACGGCCTACCGACGCGCCGGGGCGCTGGGGGGGTCACAGCTTGGATTGCGTAAGCTTGAAATACAGCTTAAAGTCCGTTTACTCGCACTACAAGTTAAAAGCTGTATGAACGAGTTTCCGGTCCGCACCCCCGAGCAGCTGCCCGGTCTGCTGCAGGGGTTCCGCAAGCAAGCAGGCTTCACCCAGGCCGAGGTCGCAGCCCGGTTGGGCGTCACGCAGCAGACGCTGTCGGCGCTGGAACGCAACGCGACGGCGGTCAGCGCCGCGCGCCTGATGAAGCTGCTCGGCATCCTCGGCGTCGAGCTCGTGTTGCGCCGGCCGGCGGGCACCAACAGCCCGGCCACCGGCGCCGGCAAGGCGCAGTGGTGACGCATGGGACGGCGCTCGCACGCCCGCAAGCTGGCCTTGTGGATGAACGGGGAGCGGGTCGGGACCTGGACCACTGCTCCAGACGGCGATGCACTGCACTACGCCGCTGCCTGGCTGGGCTCGCCGCAAGCCAGGCCGCTGTCGCTGTCGTTGCCGTTCCGCCCGGGCAACCCGCCGCACAGCGGCCCGGTGGTGCGTGACTACTTCGAGAACCTGCTGCCGGACAGCAAGCCCATACGCGAGCGACTGGCGCGCCGCTTCGGAACGGCCACGACCGGCGCCTTCGATCTGCTGTCGGAGATCGGCCGCGATTGCGTGGGAGCGCTGCAGATCGTGCCCGACGGCCACGATCCCGGTGACGTCACAAGCGTCCAGGCCCGACCGCTGGACGAAGCCCACATCGCCCGGCTGCTGCGTGCCACCGTCACCCCCGATGCGTTCGACGATCAGGGCGCGGGCTTCGATGAACTCCGCATCTCGATCGCCGGTGCCCAGGAGAAGACCGCGCTGCTCTGGCGCGACGGCCGGTGGTGGCGGCCGGTGGGGGCCACGCCCACCACGCACATCCTGAAGTTGCCGCTGGGCCTGGTGGGCAACCTGCAGCTCGACCTGCGCGATTCGGTGGAGAACGAATGGCTGTGTGCCCGGATCCTGGCCGCCTACGGCTTGCCGGTTGCCCGCTGCCACCCGCTGAGCTTCGAGGGCCAGCGGGTGCTCGGCGTCGAGCGCTTCGACCGGCGCTGGGCCGACGACGGTTCGTGGCTGATCCGTCTGCCCCAGGAAGACCTGTGCCAGGCCACCGCCACGCCGGCGCATGCCAAGTACGAAGCCGACGGCGGCCCCGGCATCGATCGCATCCTCGGCGTGTTGAACGGTTCGACCCGGCGCGTGCAGGACCGCGAGAACTTCTTCCGCACCCAGTTGCTGTTCTGGCTGCTGTGCGCGCCCGACGGGCACGCCAAGAACTTCAGCATCGCGTTGCACGCCGGGGGCGTGTTCTCGATGACGCCGCTGTACGACGTCGTGTCGGCCTACCCCGTGCTGGGCAGCGGCCCTAACCGCATCTCCGAGCACCGCGTGAAGCTGGCGATGGCGCTGAGAAGCACCAACGCCCACTGGCGCATGCGCGACATCCTGCGCCGGCACTGGGAGGAGGTCGGGCGGCGCAATGGCATCGTCACCGAGTCGGGGCAGGGTGTCGACGCGCTGATCCGGGGCGTGATCGACGCGACTCCGGCGGCACTCGACCAGGCGGCTGCCGGGCTGCCCGATCGCTTTCCGGCCCATGTGGCCGACTCGATCCTGGGCGGCCTGAAGGCTGCGGTCCGCAAGCTCGCGTCTGCGGCGAAGTCGTAAGCGTTCGATCGAACTCGCTCCGGGCATCACCCGATGCCCCGAGCCCGCGGCGCCGCGACACTGCCTGCTTTCGGCACGGCAGCCCCCCGGGAGGACAACACCATGATGATCAAACGCCGCATCGCCCTCGCACTCGCCACGCTGGCCGCCTGCGCGGCCGGCAGCGCCGCGGCGCAGGATGCCAAGACCCTGCGCCTGCTCACCTGGGCCGACTACGCGCCCAAGGAGGTGGTGGAGCTGTTCACCAAAGAAACCGGCATCAAGGTCGAGCTCACGCTGTCGAACAACGAGGAGATGATCTCCAAGCTGCGCGCCACCGGCGGCGCCGGCTTCGACCTGGCGCAACCGTCGCAAGACCGCATCACCGGCCCGCAGCAGGAGTTCGGCATCTACAAGCCGATGGACCTGTCGAAGATCAAGGCGCCGCTGTTCATCGCGTCGATGCTCGAGGCGACGAAGAAGAACACCACGCTGGCCGGCAAGGTGTACGGCCTGCCGCACATCTGGGGCACCGACGGGCTGGTGGTCAACACCAAGCTCGCCAAGATGAGCGACTACCCCGATCTGTGCAAGCCCGAGTACAAGGGCAAGACCGCGGTGCGGCTGAAGCGGCCCACGCTGCTGGCGCTGGCGTTCGCATCGGGCAAGGATCCGTTCGCGCTCTACGGCAACGCCAAGGCCTACACCGCGCTGATGGACGAGGTGGGCAAGACGCTCGCCGCGTGCAAGCCGAACCTCAAGTTCTTCTGGGACAACAAGGATCAGCTGCTCAACGGCATCCGCGCCGGTGAGATCGTCGGCGCGATGATGTGGGACACCGGCGGCTGGAAACTCAACAAGGACAACCCCGATATCCAGTTCATCGCGCCGAAGTCGGGCGCGCTCGGCTGGATCGACACCTTCGCGATCCCCGCCAAGGGCCGCAACGATGCCGCCGCCTACGCGTGGATCAACTTCAACATGCGTCCCGAGATCGCGGCCAAGGTGGCGGCGTCGGCCGGCAACTTCACCGCCAGCCAGGGCGCCGACCAGTTGATGGACGGCAAGCTGAAGGCGCAGTTCGCGGCCAGCTTCCCCGAGGCGGCGCTGAAGAACATCAAGTGGTACCCGGCCGTGCCCGCCGGCATCGAGGAGATCGAAGGCCGCGTGCTCGATCGCGTGAAGGCGGCCAACTGAGCGAGCAGCCGACGGCGGTGAGCGCCGCACTGCCAACCGCCGCGGCCGCGGCACCGCCAACCGCCGCTGCAGCGACTGCGGCAGCGCCCGACCTGCGCGTGGCCGGCGTGGGCAGGCGCTTCGGCGCCCACCACGCGGTGCACGCGCTGTCGTTCGACGTGGCGCGCGGCAGCTTCTTCTCGATCCTGGGGCCGTCGGGCTGCGGCAAGACCACGCTGCTGCGCATGATCGCCGGCTTCATCGAGCCCGACGAGGGCGACATCGCGATCGGCGGCCGCTCGATGCGCGGCGTGCCGCCCAACCGGCGGCCGGTGAACATGGTGTTCCAGCACCTGGCGCTGTTTCCGATGATGGACGTGGGCGACAACGTCGCCTACGGTCTGCTGCAGCGCGGTGTTGCGCGCGCCGAGGCGCAGCGCCGCGCGGCGGCGATGCTCGAGCGCGTGAGCCTGCCCGGCAGCCTGCGCAAGCGCGTGGAGCAGCTGTCGGGCGGCCAGCGCCAGCGCGTGGCGATCGCGCGGGCGCTGGTGCTCGAGCCGACGCTGCTGCTGCTCGACGAGCCGCTCGGCGCGCTCGACCTCAAGCTGCGCGAGCACATGAAGGTCGAGCTCAAGCAGTTGCAGGCCGCGTTCGGCACCACGTTCGTCTACATCACGCACGACCAATCCGAGGCGCTGGTGCTGTCCGACCGCGTTGCGGTGATGAACGCCGGCCGCTTCGAGCAGGTGGATTCGCCGCAGGCGCTGTACTACGCGCCGGCCACGCCGTTCGTCGCCGGCTTCGTCGGCGCCAACAACCGCTTCGCCGGCCGTGTGGTTGCGCTGCGCGGCGGCCAGGCCGAGGTGGCGTGCGACGGTGGCCTCGTGCTGCACGCACGCGTGGCGGGGCCGGCGGCTGCGGCGCCGGTGGTCGGGGCCGCCGCGCTCGCGTTCGTGCGGCCCGAGGCGATGCTGCTCGCGCGCGATGCCGCCGAGCTGCCGGCCGATCAGCCGCACTACCGCGGCCGCGTGCGCAGCGTGCTGTTCGACGGCGCCGCGTCGTCGGTGCTGCTGCACGTGGCAGGCAGCGGCGCCGAGGTGCGGGTGGCGCTGCCGCAGTCGGGCCGCTTCGCCGACCTGCGCGTCGACGAGGCGGTGGCGTTCGGCTTCGATCCGCGCCAGGCCGCGTGCTTCGCGGCGCCCGCCGATGGGCGCTGAAGTGCCCGGCCTGCCGCGCGGCGGCGCGCGGCTCGTGGTGCTGCTGCTGGTGGCGCCGGCGCTGCTGTGGCTGCTGGGGCTGATCGTGCTGCCGCACATCGAGCTGGCGGTGCTGTCGCTGCGCGCGCGCGTGGCGCCGCGCGTCTACGAGTGGAGCCTGAACCAGTACGCCACCTTCTTCGACGAGCCGCTGTACTGGCGCACCTTCGTGCGCACCGCGGTGATCTCGGCGCTGGCCACCGTGGCCACTCTGTTGCTGGCGTTTCCGATCGCGTGGACGATCGCCAAGGTGGCGCAGGGGCGCCTGCGCGCGGCCATGCTCGTGCTGTGCCTGATTCCGTTCTGGGTCAGCGAGGTGGTGCGCACGCTGGGCTGGATGATCCTGCTGCGCGAGTCGGGCGTGCTGCCGGCGCTGCTGGTGCGGCTGGGCCTGGCCGACGTGCCGCCCGAGCTGCTGTACCGCGATGCCACCGTGCTGGTGGCGCTGGTCTACGGCTCGCTGCTGTTCATGGTGGTGCCGCTGGTCGGCGCGCTCGAAACCCTCGACGATTCGCTGATCGAGGCGGCCTACAACCTCGGCGCCGGCGGCCCGGCGATCCTGCGGCGCATCGTGATCCCGCACGCGGCACCGGGCATCGCCGCCGGCTGCATCGTGGTGTTCATGCTCACGCTGGGCAACTACCTGACGCCGACGCTGCTCGGCGGCAAGAACTCGCTGTGGTTCACCGAGCAGGTCTACACCCAGTTCATCACGCGCTTCAACTGGGAGCAGGGCGCCGCGTTCGGCTTCCTGCTGCTGGCACTGTCCACCGCCATCGTCTGGCTCGCGCTCAAGCTGAGCGGCCAGCGCTTCGGCGACGTGATGCGCCGCACCTGAGCACGAGGGCCGCCGCGATGATCGCCTCGCTGCCCCGCCCGCGCTGGCTGCGTTCGGCCACGGTGCTCTATGCGCTGGCGTTCTTCGGCTTCCTGTTCCTGCCGCTGGTGGTGGTGGCGGTGTTCGCGTTCAACGATGCGCCGTACCCGGCGCCGCCGTGGCGCGGCTTCACGCTGCGCTGGTTCATCGGCGGCGGTGGCGCGGCCGGTGGCGGTGGCGGCGGCAGCGGCCTGTTCGGCGATGCCGAGCTGCTGGGCAGCCTCGTCACCAGCGTGGTCGTCGCGCTGTGGGTGACCGCGCTCGCGATCGCGGTGGGTACTGCCAACGCGTTCTTGCTCGAGCGCGTGCAGTTCCGCGGCAAGGCGGCGCTGTCGATGGCGATGCTCGCGCCGCTGGTGATCCCCGGCGTGATCCTCGGCATTTCGATCCTCGCGTTCGCCAGCCGGCTGGCGCAGGCGGCCGACGACTGGTTCGGCCTCGAGCTGGCGTTCCTGCGCCCGGGCCTGCCGCTGGTGGTGCTGGGGCAGTTCTCGTACATCGTCGCCATTGCCACGCTGACGATCGCCGCGCGGCTCAAGCGCTTCGACAGAGCGCTCGAGGAGGCGGCCTACGACCTCGGCGCCACGCGCCGCGCGGTGTTCACGAGCATCACGCTGCCGTACCTGCGGCCGGCATTGATCGGTGCGGCGGCGATCTCGTTCCTGATGTCGTTCGAGAACTTCAACACCACGCTGATGCTGGTGGGCTCCGACCCGCCGCTCACGGTGATGATGTATGGCCGCATGCGCGAGGGTGCGAGCCCGGTGCTCAACGCGGTGAGCCTGTTCCTGATGGTGGCCTCGGCCGCGCTCGCACTGGCGATGCTGCGCAAGGCGCGCTGACGGCGCGTCGCGCGCGGCGCGACGAACCCGGCGTTCGCAGTAGGGGCATGCCGGCGCCCTTAAAGATGCACATCATATGAATCTTATAATCCGCCGCGCGCATGGAGGAGAGCGATCGATGGACAGTGCCGTTCTGAGCCTGCTGGGCGCCTTCCTGCTGTCGGTCATCGGCCTGTTCGTCTTCATCTGGTCGATGCGCAAGGGTCTGCTGGTCGAGAATCCGCGCGCCGCCTCGGTGATCTTCGCGCGCGGCGAGATCGGCCGCGTCGACGATCCGGCGCTGGCCACCGCGGCGCGGGCCAGCCTGCAGGCCGCCGCCGCCGAGCCGGGTGATGCCGCGCACGCGCCCGACGCGCTCGAGATGGAACAGCGCGTCGCGGCCGACCGCTCCAGCGCGTTTCCGGTGTTCATGTTCATCGCGTTCGCCTGCATGTGGCTGCTGCTGGGCTCGGTGGCCGGGCTCACCGCGTCGCTGAAGCTGCACATGCCCGACTGGCTGGTGGGTCAGGCGTGGGAGACGTTCGGCCGCGTGCGCACGATCCACCTGACGGCGGTGCTCTACGGCTGGATCACCAACGCGGCGCTGGGCATCATCATCTGGCTGCTGCCGCGGCTGCTGCGCACGCCGCTGATCGGCGCGATGTGGGTGATGATCGGCGGCGCGCTGATCAACACCGCCATCGCCAGCGCGATCGGCGCGATCGGCGCCGGCTGGACCGACGGCATGGAATACCTCGAGATGCCGTGGCAGATCGGCCTGTTCGTCGTGGCCGGCATGGTCTGCATCATCGGGCCGGTGCTCTACACGCTGGTCAACCGCAAGGTCGAGTCGCTGTACGTCAGCGTGTGGTACCACGTGGCGGCGCTGCTGTGGATCACGCTGCTGTTCCTGGTGGCCAAGCTGCCGGGCGTGCACTTCGGCGTGCAGCAGGCTACCACCAACTGGTGGTACGGCCACAACGTGCTCGGCCTGTGGTTCACGCCGGTGAGCGTGGGAGCGATCTATTACTTCCTGCCGAAGATCATCGCGCGGCCGGTGCGCTCGTACAACCTGTCGATCCTCGGCTTCTGGACCTTGGCGTTCTTCTACGGCCAGGTCGGCGGCCACCACCTGGTGGGCGGCCCGGTGCCGGGCTGGCTGATCACGCTGTCGATCGTGCAGAGCATGATGATGATCATCCCGGTGGCGGCCTTCACGATCAACATGGCCGGCACGATGTGGGGGCGCATGCACCTGGCGCGCTACTCGCCGACGCTGCGCTTCATGATGTTCGGCGGCCTGATGTACATGCTGTCGTCGCTGCAGGGCTCGTTCGAGGCGCTGCGCTCGGTCAACCAGATCGCGCACTTCACGCACTTCACGGTGGCACACGCGCACCTGGGCGCCTACGGCTTCGTCACGATGGTGCTGTTCGGCGCCATCTACTTCATGCTGCCGCGCGTGCTGCACTGGGAGTGGCCGTATCCGCGCCTGATCTCGCTGCATTTCTGGCTGGCCGCGATCGGCATCGGCATCTACTTCGTCGGGCTGACGATCGGCGGCTGGCTGCAGGGCCTGGCGATGCTCGACGCCTCGCGGCCGTTCATGGATTCGGTGGCGGTGACGATCCCCTGGCTCCAGTGGCGCAGCGTGGGCGGCGCGCTGATGGTGGCCAGCCACCTGGTCTTCGTGGGCCACTTCCTGGCCATGGTGCTGCGCTTCGGGCCGCAGCGCGCCGGCGCTGCGCTGTTCGCCGCGCAGCCGCAACCGCAGGGGGTGGCCCGTGGAGAATGAACTCAAGCTCGCGGCCGGCGCGATGGTGACGCTGGGCCTGGCCACCGCGGCGCTGGTGGTGCTGCCGTACATCCAGGTGCGCGACGTCAAGGCGCCTGCGGGGCTCAAGCCGTACACCAGCGCCGAGCAGCGCGGGCGCGCGGTGTACATCGCCAACGGCTGCATGTACTGCCACAGCCAGCAGCCGCGCGACCGCAGCTTCGGCCCCGACGCCGAGCGCGGCTGGGGCCGCGCGTCGGTGCCGGGCGACTACGTGTACGACAAGCCCCACCTACTCGGCAGCATGCGCACCGGGCCCGACCTGCTCAACATCGGCGTGCGCCAGCCGAGCAAGGACTGGCAACTGGGCCACCTGTACCAGCCGCGCGCCTACGTGCCCGGCTCGATCATGCCGGCGTACCCCTACCTGTTCGAGGCCAAGGAGGCCGCCGAGCCCGGCGAGGAGGTGGTCAAGCTGCCGCCGGGCTACGGCCCGCGCGGCCAGGTGGTGGTGCCGCTGCCCGAGGCGCTGGACCTGGTGCGCTACCTGCAAGCGCTGAAGCGCAACTATCCGGTGCTGCCGCCCGAACCGCGCGAGGCGGCGGGCCCGGCCGCGCCGGCCCCGGCGAAGGCCGCGTCCGGCTCCTGAGAGGCCTGCCATGTCCGACGACACCGACCTGCTCGCGCAACGGCGCGAGAACGCCGACCCCGAGGAAACCATCCGCCCGGTGCCGCTGGTGGCGGCCGTCGTCACGCTGGTGATGGTGCTGTTCGGCGTGCTCTACATCTTCTTCTCCGAGCCGCTCACCAACTCGCGCTGGGGCGACCAGCGCACGCTGGCCGACCTGTCGGGCCCGGCGCCCGCCGCGGCCGGCGCCGCAATCGACGGCAAGGCGCTGTTCGCAGCGCAGTGCGCGGCGTGCCACCAGGCCACCGGCCTGGGCCTGCCCGGCGTGTTCCCGCCGCTCGATGGCTCCGAGTGGGTGCTGGGCGAGCCGCGCGTGCTGGCCAACATCCTGCTGCACGGCGTGACCGGCGAGATCACCGTCAAGGGCGCCAAGTTCCAGGGTGCGATGCCGAGCTTCCAGCAGTTGAGCGACGCCGAGCTGGCGGGCCTGGCCAGCTACATCCGCGGCAACTGGTCGAACAAGGGCGAGCCGGTGCCGGCCGATCTGTTCGCGCAGGAGCGCAAGGCCGGCACACGCACCACGCCGTTCGAGGGCGGCGCCGCGCTCGACGCGCTGCGCAAGCCGTGACGGCACGCTGAAGGCGCGCCGAAGGCCGGCCGCGATGTGGCGCAGCGCCGCGTTCAGCGTGCTGGTGCTGCTGGGCGGCTATGCCGCCGCGGCCTGGCTGACGCACGACTTCCAGGTGTTCACCGACGAAGGCGCGCGCCGCCTCGAGGTGGCGCTGCACCCGGTCGCGGTGCCCGCCGTGGCGATGCAGGGCCCGGGTGCGATCGCGCCCACGCTGCCCGCGCTGCTGGCGCGCGACGGCGGCGTGACGATCGCCGACTTCTTCTACACGCGCTGCGCCAGTGTCTGCCGCTCGCTCGGCAGCGGCATGCAGCAGATGCAGGCCGCGCTGCAGGCCGACGCGCAGGCAGGTCGACCGCCCGGCGTGCGGCTGCTGTCGATCAGCTTCGACGGCGGGCGCGACGACGCCGCCGCACTGCAGGCCTACGCGCACAGCCTGCGCGCCGACCCCGCGTGGTGGCGCTTCGTGCGCACCGGCGACGCGGCCGAACAGACCGAGCTGTTGCGCCGGCTCGGCGTGGTGGTGATCCCCGACGGCCGCGGCGACTTCGAGCACAACGCCGCGTGGCTGGTGTTCGACGCGCGCGGCCGCATGGTGCGCGTGTTCGATCTCGCGCAACGGCAACTCGCGCTCGACTATGCGCGCCACCTCGCGCGCGAGCCGCGATGAAGGCGCTGCCGCTGCGTGGCACGCCGGCCGCTCAGGCCGTGGCCGGCATCGTGCTGTGCGCGCTGCTGGCGTGGCCGGTGGCACGCGCGGCGCTGGAGGCAAGCATGTGGCGCCACATGCTGCTGCAGTTTCCGCTCTGGCTGCTGGCCGGTGCGCTGCTCGCCGCCGGGCTGCCGCCGCGCGTGCGCGCGGCGCTCGCACGCTGGAACGCGCTCGGCATCGGCGGCCTCGTGCTCGCCGGCACGGTGCTGGCGGTGCTGATGGTGCCGCGCGCGCTCGACCTCGCGCTGCGCGACGCGGGCGTCGAGACCGCCAAATGCGCGGCGCTGCTGCTGGCCGGTGCCGCGCTGCGGCTGTCGTGGCGCGCGGCCGGGCGGGTGGTGCAGGGCTTCTTTCTCGGCAACGTGCTGCCGATGACCGCCGTCGTCGGGCAGCTCTACCTCGATTCGCCGCTGCGCCTGTGCAACGCCTACCTGCTCGACGACCAGCAGCGCCTGGGCCGCTGGCTGGTCGGCGTGGCGGCGCTGCTGGCGCTGGCGTGGCTCGCACGCGTGCTGTGGCAGCTCGCGCGGCGCGACGATGCCGCTCTCACTGCATGAACCAGCCGTGGCTGACGACCAGCGACTGCCCGGTCAGCGCGTGGGTCGGGAACGCGGCGAACAGCAGCGCCACCTGTGCCACGTCGTCGAGCGTGGTGAACTCGCCGTCGACGGTGTCCTTCAGCATCACCTTCTTGATCACGTCGGCCTCGGAGATGTTGAGCGCCTTGGCCTGTTCGGGAATCTGCTTGTCGACCAGCGGCGTGCGCACGAAGCCGGGGCAGATCACGTTGGCGCGCACGCCGTGCGCGGCGCCTTCCTTCGCGATCACCTTGGCCAGGCCCTCGAGCCCGTGCTTGGCGGTGACGTAGGGCGCCTTCAGCAGCGACGCCTCCTTCGAGTGCACCGAGCCCATGAAGATGATCGCGCCGCCGCGCTTGGACGTGATCATCTGCCGGAACGCCGCGCGTGCGGTGAGAAAGCCGCCGTCGAGGTGCACCGCGAGCAGCTTCTTCCAGTCGGCGAAGCGAAACTCCTCCAGCGGCGCGACGATCTGGATGCCGGCATTGCTCACCAGCACGTCGAGGCCGCCGAGCTCGGCCACGGTGCGCTTGACCGCGGCGTCGACGCCGGCCTCGTCGGTCACGTCGACGCCGATGCCGATCGCCTTGGCGCCGCTCGCGCGCAGCGCGGCCGCGGCCGCCTCGGCGCCTTGCGGGTTCAGGTCGGCCACCGCGATGGCCGCGCCGGCTGCGGCGTAGACCTCGGCGATGCGCTTGCCGATGCCGCTGGCGGCGCCGGTGATGAAGGCCACCTTGCGGTCGAGCCGGGCGGTGATGTTCGTCGTCATGTCGTGCTCCTGTGTGGGCTGCGCGTGCAGTTCAGCGCGCAAGGTAGTCGTGCACCACGCGGCCGAGGCCGAGCGTGAGGTCGGTGTTCAGGTGCAAGCCGCCCGTCACCTGGCGCACCGGCAGCGCGGCCACCGGCGCCAGTGCGTGCTCGAACAGCTCGAGCGCGGCCGGGCCCTCCCAGGCGCCCTTGAGCGTCACCGCTTCGAGGTGGTACTCCACCAGTTCGCACAGGCGCGGGCTGCAGTCGACGTCGGGCATGATCTTCAGCAGCCAGTTGGGTTGCGCCAGCGATCGCATCACCGCATCGGCGTTCGCGCTGCGGTGCTTGTAGCCCATCGTGCCGGTGGCGACGCGCGTGCGGCCGTAGTCGAGCGTGCCGAGCAGCGTGTCCTTGTTCACCTGCAGCTTCGGCGTGCCGAGCTTCTTCGGGAAGCCCCAGATCTCGCGGCCGCCGGCGATCGGCGCGTCGTCGTCGAGGAACATGCTGTGCACGTAGACGCCGGCGTGGCCCTTGTAGGTGACCGGAATGACCTGGCCGCTCTCGGTGTAGTCGCCGAAGCCGGTGGAGTCGGGCATGCGGATGAACTCGAAGCGCACCGTGTCGCCCGCCGGTTGCAGCGGCTCGGGCACCACCGCGGCCAGCGCCTGTGCATCGGTGCGGTAGCTGATGACGAGGAACTCGCGGTTCACGAAGCGGTAGGGCCCGCGCGGGTACGAGGGGCTGGACAGCGGCATCGCCCAGGCGTTGCGGCGTACGTCGTCGGCTTTCATCGAAGCTCCTTGGGGGTGGGTGCGGTGTAGTCGAAGGCGCGGAAGCTTCCGGCCTCGGCGTGGTGCGGCGCGGCCGCCAGTGCGTGCAGCGAGCGCTGCATGTCGTGCGCGCCGGCCTGCCAGTGCTCGTGCATCGACGCGCGCGAGAACTCGTAGTCGCGCATCTGCGTTTCGCTGGACTTGTGGCGGTGGATCAGGTGCACCAGCGTGACGGTGGGGCGCACCGTGTCGGCCTGCAGTTGCTGCAGCAGTGCCTTCACGCGCGGCTCACGGCGCAGCGTGGCCGGCAGCAGCGCCGCCAGCTGGCGCAGCCGCCAGTGCGTTTCGTGCCGCTCGCGCAGCATGTCCGACAGCGCGCGCGTGCGGCTCGAGTAGCGGATGTCCTTCTCGCGGTCGGCCACCTGCGCCAGCGTGCGCGGCAGCGGGCCGCGCGCGTCGAACAGGTCGACCTGGAAGATCGTCGCCTCGCCGGGCTCGAGGTGCTCGACCACGTGACGCAGCGGCGTGTTCGACACCAGGCCGCCGTCCCAGTACGCGTGGCCGTCGATCTCGATCGCCGGAAAACCCGGCGGCAGCGCGCCGCTGGCCATCACGTGCTCGGGGCCGAGGCGTTGCGCGCGGTTGTCGAAATAGACAAAGTTACCGCTGCGCACGTCGACCGCGCCCACCGACAACCTGGTTGGGCCCTGGTTGACGAGATCGAAGTCCACCAGCTCGAGCAGCGTGTCGCGCAGCGGCGCGGTGTCGTAGAAGCTGGGGCCTTCGATGGCGTCGTGCCACGGCATCGTGCGCGGCCGAAAGAACGCCGGCAGGCCGAATACCGCGCCCCACAGTGCCGACCAGTCGTTGGCCCAGGCGCGCAGTGCGCCGTCGGCGCCGGCCCATGCGGTGGGCGGCACCTGCGCGCTCACGCGTTGCCAGAACTCGCGCAGCCGCTCGACGCGGCGCGCCGGCGGGTTGCCGGCGATCAGCGCGGCGTTGATCGAGCCGATCGAGATGCCGGCCAGCCAATCAGGCTCGCGGCCGGCAGCGGCCAGCGCCTCGTAGGCGCCGGCCTGGTAGGCGCCGAGCGCACCGCCGCCTTGCAGCACGAGAGCGGTCAGGGGGGGCATCAAGGCTTCTCGTTCTGGTTGTCGCCGGCTTCGCTCCGGTGCAGGCAGTCTGTTCGCGCGCGCCTCGCGTGCCCAGGCCCGGTGGTCACGACGAGGTCACGGGCCGTGCCATGACCAAGGTCACTCGTGGGGCGCAAGGTCAGTCGCGGACGCAAGGCAGTCGCGGTCGCATGGCCACTCGATGCGCGAACGCGCGCCAGCCGTCGTCACCCGGCACGCGGCGGCGCGGTGCCGAACACGTGGTCCCACGCCAGCGTGCTGACGCCGTACGGCCCGTGCACGCCGGCACGGTGGTGCAGCGCATGGCGCAGCTTGGCGCGGTGCAGCCAGCTGCCGGCCGCGGCGCGGCGGTGGTGCACGGCGTCGTGGATCACGGCGTACACCAGGTAGCCGATCATCGAGCCGGCCGCCAGGCCGGCGGCCGTGGCGCGCGGCAGCACGAGCGCCAGCGCCGCCCACGCGGCGACGAACAACGCCGCGCTGAGCCAGGTGGGCGTGCCGATGTACGCCGCGGGCGATGCGTGATGCGCCTCGTGCCAGCGCCGGAACGGAGGCACCCGGTGCAGCACCCAGCGGTGCAGCGCATACTCGATGCCGGTCCACGCCAGCCAGCCCACCGCCAGAGCCGCGAGGCTGTGCACCGGTTGGCCCGCGTGCAGGGGCCGCAACGCCAGCACCAGCGCCGCGGCGATCAGCAACGGGTACACCGCGAAGTCGGCGCGATAGCTCCACTTGTTCATCTGCATGGCGGGCATCCGCGTGGGCGACGCCGGCAGTCTCGGCGCGCGCGCACGCCACCGGCAGTGCCGGGCGTCACGGCGTGGTCACATCCACTTGGGGGTGCAGACGTGCCGAAGCGCCACCCTCAGCGCATGAACCGGTGCAGTCGAGAGCCGCCGCGGAGCGAAGGCCGCGGCTCCAAGCCGACCGGCGTCGGCTTGGACGGCCTGAGCGCTTGCCGACTCCGGCGGCAGGCCCGGCTTCGCCGGTCCGCCAGCGGCGCCCCCTTGGAGGGGGAGGCGTCGCAGGCGCATCGGGGGTGATTCAAGTGATGCTCGCCGCGAACACGTTGACCGCCAGCGCCAGCACGATCAGGTTGAACGCGAACGACAGCAGGCCGTGGGCCAGCACCAGCCGGCGCATCGAGCGCGCCGGCATCGCCACGTCGGACACCTGCGAGGTCATGCCCACCGTGGTCGAGAAGTACAGGAAGTCGAGGTAGTCGGGCTCGTGCGCGCCCGGGAACGCGAGCCCGCGCGGCGGTTCGTGGCCGGCAGCCGTCGCGCCGTGCGCGCGGTAGTACTCGCGCGCGTAGTGCAGCGCGAACACGGTCTGCAGCAGCAACCACGATGCCGCCAGCGCGAGCATCGCCAGCGCGATGTGGCCCCAGCGCGCCGGCCCTTGCAGTGTGCGGCTGGTCTCGACCGCCAGCGCTACCGCGACGATGCTGGCGCAGGCCACCGCCGCCACCAGCATGAACAGCATGCGCGCGCCGGGGTCGATCAACTGCGCGCGCCGGCGCGTGGCCTGCGCATCGAGCCGCGTCGCCAGCTGCCACGCGATGCCGAGGAACGCGCCGCTGTAGCCGAGCCAGCCGGCCAGCCACGGGGTCTCGGCGCTGCCGCCGGTGACGCCCGCCGCGAGCCATGCCGCAGCGGCTGCCGCCAACCCGACCGCCACCGCCAGGGCCTGCCGCTGCAGGCCGCTGATGCGGGCTGACCAGGGCAGGTCGTGCAGCGGGTGGTGGGGGGTGGTCATCGAGCGGCAATGCTACCGGTCGACGGCCGCGGTGCGTGGCAAAAGCGTGCTGCGTGCTGCGGCCGTGCACGCTCAAACGCGCCGTTCGACCGCGCGCACCGCCAGCTCGGTGCGGCTGTGCGCGTGCAGCTTCTCCATGATGCGGCTGACGTAGTTCTTCACCGTGCCTTCGGCGAGGAACACGCTGGCGGCGATCTGCTTGTTGCTCTTGCCCTGCGCGATCAGGTTCAGGATGCGCTCTTCCTTGTCGCTCAGCGGTTCCTGCAGCGGGTCGGACGCGGCGGCGCGACGTGCGGGCGGCGTGGGCGCGGCCGGCACGATGGCTGCACCGGTGTTGCCGCCGACGTCGTCGGCCGGCAGGCGCGGGAACGCCCGGAACTGCTCGATCACCTTGCGCGCGATCGACGGCGACAGCCGCGACTCGCCGCGGTGCACGGCGCGCACGGTGTCGAGCACCTCGGCCTCGGTGGCGTCCTTCAGCAGGTAGGCGTGCGCGCCGGCGCGGATCGCCTCGAACACCAGATCGTCGTGGTCGAAGGTGGTCAGCACCACCACGCGCGTGGCCGGCAGCCGCGCAGTGATCTCGCGCGTGGCGACCACGCCGCTGGCGCGCGGCATCTGCAGGTCCATGATGATCACGTCGGGCCTGTGCGCGAGCGCGCCGTCGATCGCCTCGACGCCGTCGGCCGCCTGGCCGATCACCTCGATGCCGGCCTCGGCGCCGAGCATCATCGCCAGGCCGCGCCGGATCAGCGGCTGGTCGTCGGCGATCAGCAGGCGGATCGGCGCGGCATCAGTGGTGGCACTCTCGTCGCTCATCGGGCCTGCTCCGAAGCGGTGGCTCGGCCGACAGTGTCGCGCGGATCGTGCGCCAGCCCCGGCTCGGCCAGGCGCGCGTGCAACTCACCCACCAGCGACGACGGCAGCCGCGCGGTGAAGAAGCGCAGCATCGCCGCCACCGCGAGCGAGGCGTGCTCGCGCGGCAGTTCGGCGTCGCGCGCGACGGCCTCGATCAGTTCATCGACCACGGCGGCCCTTCGACCAACGGCAGCGCCCGCGCTCTGCGCGTGGGCACCGACGGCTGCCAGAATGCTTGCATGCCGCACAGCGTAGACCCGACCCGCGGCGTCGCGGCAGTGCCGACCGGCACTATCGGCGGCGCGGCCGAGCGGTGGTGGGCGCGCGCCGATCCGCGCCGCCATCTCGCGGCGGCGATCGGCTGGGCGGTGCTGGCGCTGGTGGCGCTGGCATCGCTGGTCGCCGCGAGCCTGGCGGCGGCCACCGCCGAGCGGCGCGCGAAGGCCGATACGCAGGGGCTGATCGCGCAGTTCGCGGTGCAGATCCACGACGGCCTCGGCATGAACCTGCAGACGCGGCTGTCGATCCTGCGTGCCACTGCGGCGCAGATCACCGCGTCGCGAGACCGTGGCAACGCTGCGCTGCGCCGTCACCTGGAGGCGGTGCAGGCGCAGTTCCCCGAGTTCGCCTGGGTCGGTGTGGCCGATGCCGAGGGCCGTGTCATCGCCGCCACCGGCGGCGAGTTCGAGGGCCGCGATGTGTCCGGGCGTGCGTGGTTCCAGCAAGGGCGTCACAGCGCGCTGCTCAGCGGCGTGCTCGATGCGGTGCCCGATCGCCTGCTGCCGCCCGATGGCCGACCGCTGCGCTGGATCGACGCGGCGGCGCCGATCGGCGACGGCCGCGAGCGCGGGGTCGGCGTGATCGGTGCGCGGCTGTCGTATGCGTGGATCGAGCAATTGCAGCACCAGTTGCTCGGCGCGCTCGACACGCAGCGCAACCTGCAGCTGATCGTCGCCGGCAGCGACGGCGTCGTCGCCAGCGGGCTGCCGGCGTGGCGTGGCCGGCCGCTGGCGCAGCTCGACCTCGGCGAGGCAGGTCGCTACCTCGTCGGCCGCCATGGCGGGCGCGGCGGGCAAGGCCTCGACTGGACGGTCGTCGTGCGCCAGCCGGCCGATGCCGCGCTCGCCGCGGCGCACGATACGCGGCGCTGGGTGTTCCTCGTGGTGCTGCTGGCCGGCATCACCGCGGCGCTGGCCTCGGTGGCCGCGACGCGCGCGTTGACGCGCCGCCTCGCGTTGCTGGCCGAAGGCGCGCACGCGGTGCGCAGTGGCGAGCGCGCCGAGCTGGCGACGCCCGCCGGCGACGACGAGATCGGTCGTATCGGCGCTGCGTTGGCCGAGCTGGTGCGACATCTGCAGCGCGAGAAGCAGGCGCTGGCCACGCTGAACGCCGAGCTCGACCAGCGCGTGGCCGACCGTTCGGCACGCATCGAGCGGCTGGCTGCCGAAAGCCGCCGCGCGGCGGTGACGCGCGAGCGCCTGCGCCTGGCACGCGACCTGCACGACACGCTGGCGCACTCGCTGATGGCGCTGCTGACGCAGATTCGCCTGGTGCGCAAGTTGCGCCCGCGCATGGCCGAGGCCGAACTCGAGGCCGAGCTGGCGCAGGCCGAGGCCGTGGCCGCCAACGGCCTGGCCGAGGCGCGCGCGGCAATCGCGCAGGTGCGCCACAACAGCGTGCAGGATGTCGGCCTCGGCGCGGCGCTGGGCGAACTGCTGCAGCGCTTTCACGAGCGCAGCGGCGTGCAGGCCGAGCTGCATGCCGACCCGGCCGCCGCGGCGATGGCCGACGACCGCGCCGAGACCGTGTTCCGCATCGTCGAGGAGGCGCTGCACAACGTCGAGCGCCATGCGATGGCGCGGCACGTGCACGTGGCGCTGCGCGAGCTGCAAGCCGGTGCCGACGCGCGGCGCCGCGTGACGGTGCGCGACGATGGCCGCGGCTTCGACCCCGGCGCGCCGCGACCGGGCCACTACGGGCTGATCGGCATCCGCGAACAGGCGGCGTTGATCGGCGCCGCGCTGGCGATCGACAGCACGCCGGGCAACGGCACCTGTGTTGCGCTGGAGTTCGCGGCCTGACGCGGCAGCCGGCTGCCCCGCCAGCCTGCCGCAGCAGCCGGCCGCGCACCGCGCCGCCGTGCGCGCCGCGATTCGTGACCAATAGCCTGCCCGCACGATGACCGCCGGCACTGGAGACGTGCCCGTGCGCTGCCTACATTGAGTGGCATCGGTGTCGCAAGCGGTTGCGTCCGCACGCCGACCCGGATGACCACTCGCTGCAAAGGAGCCGCTCATGTCCTGGAACCTCACCCCGCGTCGCGCCGCGCTCGGCGCGCTCACCACCGTCGCGCTGGCCGCCGTGGCCGCGTTGCCGGTGCAGGCCAAAGACCTCGTCGCGCCGCGGACGGTCGACGGCACCACCTACATCAACGGCGGCATCGGCCAGAACGAAACGACCTACATGCGCCGGATCGCCAAGGAGTGGCCGCTGCGCATGACCTTCTCGCAACGCAAGGACGACGAGTTCATCGCCAACGTGAACCTGAAGGTCACCGATCACACCGGCGCGACCGTGCTTGCGCTGCCCGGCGCCGGCCCGATGACCTACGCCAGGCTGCAGCCCGGCAAGTACCGCGTCACCGCCAGCTTCGACGGCAAGACCGAGGTGCGCGAGGTCGCGCTCGACGGCAAGGCCGGCACCGACCTGTACTTCCACTGGAAGTCGATGCCGGCCGAGGCCAAGCCTGCGGCTGGCAACGGCTGAGCGTCGACCTGACACCGCACTCGGTGCACGATCATGCTGCCCCGGTTCGAGCGAATCGCGCGTCGCAGGTGTCGCGCTCGCCCGCCGCAGGGTTCGTTGCGTGGCGCGCTGGCCGCCGCGCTTGGCGTCACGCTTTGGCTGGCTGCCGTACCGGCGGGGCAGGCGCAGCAGGTGATGCGATGGCGGCAGCCCGACGGCACAACCGCCTACTCGGTGATGCCGCCGGCCGCCGGTGCCAGCGCCGTGCGTGAGGTGCATCTGGCTGCAACGCCCGCGTCGGCAGTCGTGCGAAGTCCGGCGGCTGTACACGAACTGACCGGCGCCACGCCGAGCGAACTGCGTGATGCCGACGCCAAGGTGGCGCGTGCGCACGACGCCCTCGCGCAGGCCGAGCAGGCGGTACGCGCCGGACAGGAACCGCTGCCCGGCGAGCGCCAGCGTCTCGTCAACGGCCACAGCCGTCTGACGAGTGCGTACTTCGATCGCATTGCCGCGCTCGAGAGCGCGGTGGCCCGCGCGCGGGCCGAGTTGCGCGCGGCGCAGTCGCAGCGCGCAGCGCTCGAAGCTGCCGACTGACGCTTCCGGCCGATGGCCGGGTGGCGGCGCGCCGCGCGCCCGCCCGCGCACAATGCAGCGTCCGCCGCTGCACGCCGTGCGGCTATACGGTGCCAGTCGACACGCATGAGCCCCTGCGCATGACGCCCCCCGTCGCATGATCGGCATCGACCATGCCACCTGGCAGGCCTGGCTGCACCACTATGGCTACGCCGTCGTGCTGCTGGGCAGCCTGGTCGAGGGCGAGACGCTGCTGCTGCTCGGCGGCGCCGCCGCGCGGCACGGCGAACTGGCGTGGTACGCGGTGGTGGCGGTCGGTGCGTTCGGCGGTTGGCTCGGCGACCAACTGCTTTTTGCGCTCGGGCGCTGGCGCGGCCGAGCATGGCTGCACCGGCGACCCGCTGCGCAGGCGCACGCGCAGCGCGTGCTGCACTGGATCGCGCGCCATCCCGACACGGCCGTGGTCGGCGTGCGCTTCGTCTACGGCATGCGGCTGCTGGGGCCGGCGGTGATCGGCATGTCCGGCGTGCCGGTGGCGCGCTTCATGGTCGTCAATGCGCTGGGCGCGCTGGTCTGGGCCAGCCTGTGGGTCACGCTCGGGGGCTTGGCGCAGCGCGCGGCGCACGCCTGGATCCGCTCGACGCATCCGTGGCTGCTGGGCATCGCGGTGCTGGTCGCGGCGCTGGCAGCGTTGTTCGCCTGGCGCAGCCGCGGCTCGTGAGCGCGTCGGGTCGCTCCCGAGCGCGAATCGCGCTGTGGCGATGGCTGGCGCGCGCTACAGCGCCGCGGCCCAAATCAGTGCCATCGTGGCCGCGACCAGCACCGCCGTCAGCGGCACCACCAGCGGCAACCAGCGCAGCGCCTGCGGGTCGAGCGACAGCGGCACGGCCGCGGGTTCGATTGGCGCCGGCGGCTGCACCTGCGCATCGAGCCAGGCGCGCAGCCGCGCGCGGGCGGCTTCGTCGCGTTCGAGCAGTTCGATCGGTGTGCGTTCGAGCGTGAGCATGTGGGCCTCCTGAGGCAGTGCCGTCGTTCGTGGCGGCATGCCAAGAGGCTGCGCGCGCCGCCGCGCGCCGGCCAGTGCAGGCCGTCACCGCGTGGTCACCGCGTGTCGGTGCAGCGATGACGAACGGCACGGGCGCACCGGGCCCGTGCGTCGTGACGACGCGATGACGCTTGCCACTGGGTGCGGCGGGGCCGGCTTTCTACAGTGGCTTCGACCGGCAAACCACTGTCGCCCATCGCAACCACCACAAGGAGACCCGACCATGAACCAGGCCGACATCGCCGTCGCCGTCTACGACTCGCACCTGCAGGCCGAGGACGCCGTGCACCGGCTGGCCAAGGCCGGCTTCGACATGAGGACCATTTCGATCCTCGGCAAGGACTATCACAGCGAGGAGCACGTCGTCGGCTACTTCAACCTCGGCGACCGCGCGCGCTTCTTCGGCAAGCTGGGCGCGTTCTGGGGTGGCCTGGCCGGCGTGCTGTTCGGCTCGGCGCTGATGTTCGTGCCGGTGCTCGGCCACGTGGTCGTGCTCGGCCCGATCGCTGCGACCATCGCTGGCGGCCTGCAAGGCGCCGTGCTCGGCGGTGGTGGCGGCGCGCTGGTGGGTGCGCTCACCGCGATCGGCGTGCCGAAGGACTCGGTGCTGCGTTACGAGACGGCGCTGAAGGCCGACAAGTTCCTGCTCATCGTGCACGGAGGCGGCGACGCCATACGCCGTGCGCGCGAGCTGCTCGCCGCGGCCGGCAGCCACGACGTGCAGGCGCACCGCGGCACCGCCTGAGCTCGCCGGATGCGTTCGACCGATCACGCCCGCACCCCAACCGTGAAGACCACCCACCGCGTGAGGATCGCGCTCGCCGCGGGCGCCGCGCTGCTGCTGGGCGCGTGCGCCACCACCGGCATGGGCGGCGGCGAACTGGCGCGCAAGGGCAAGGCCGATGCGCCGGTGCTGTTCACGTGGAAGAGCGACGACGGCGGCCTCACCGGCACCATGACCGCCGCGCTGCCCGGTGCCACCTACAAGGGCGGCTTCTTCCAGATCACGCAGCAGACGCGGCGCGAGCTGATCGCGCCGCTGTGGAACGGCTGGATGCCGGCGTGGAGCGACTGGCCCTACTGGGGCCCGCTCGGCCCGTACGACATCACCCAGTTCATCACCCGCTACAGCGGCAAGGTGGTGGCCAACCTGCACACCGATGCGGGCCAGCGCATGCGCTGCCGGCTGCACCTGGTGGTGCCGGCGCGCGGCATGGCCGGCGGCGGCGACGGCGAGTGCCAGCTGCAAGGCGGTGGCACCGTGCACGCGAAGTTCTGAAAGCTCCAGGTGATGAACCCGAGCACATCCCTGACCCACCCCGCCGTCGCACACGATGATGGCCCCGACGCGGCGCGGCGCCGCATCCTGCGCAACGCCACCGGCCTCATGGGCGCCGCCGGCCTGGTGGCGACCGCGGTGCCGTTCGTCTCGAGCTTCGAGCCGTCGGCGCTGGCGCGCGCGCGCGGCGGGCCGGTGCAAGCCGACGTGTCGACGCTGGCGCCGGCCGAGCTGCGCATCGTCGCGTGGCGCGGTCAGCCGGTGTGGCTGATGCGGCGCACCGAGGCGATGGTGCGCGCGCTGCAGGCACCGAACAGCGACCTCGTCGATCCGCGGTCCTTGCGCTCCGAGCAGCCGGACTCGTGCCGCAACGCCACGCGCTCGATACGGCCCGAGCTGTTCGTGGCGGTGGGCATCTGCACGCACCTCGGCTGCTCGCCGAAGCTGCGGCTCGACGACGCCGCGCTGAACAACGAACTGCACGCGCCGGGCGGCTTCCTGTGCCCGTGCCACGGCTCGCGCTTCGACCTCGCGGGTCGCGTGGTGAAGGACGTGCCGGCGCCGACCAACCTCGTGATCCCCGACTACCACTTCACGTCGGCCACGACGCTGCAGATCGGCGAGAGCACCGAGTAGACGATGAATGCGCCCCGCCTGGCCGCGCTGCGCGGCGCCGCACACGCACTGGCCGACGGCTGGACGCTGGCGGCGCCGTTCTGGCGCGCGCGCGGCCAGCGCCGCGCATGGGTGCTGCTGGCCGCTGTGGTGGGGCTGACGCTGGCCACCGTGTGGCTCAACGTGCGCTTCAACCGCTGGAACAACGCCTTCTACGACGCGCTGCAGAACCACGACATGCCCGGCTTCTGGCACCAGCTCGGCGTGTTCGGGGTGCTGGCGGTGCTGTTCATCGTGGCCGCGGTGTATCGGCAGTACCTGCAGCAGGTGCTGTTCATCCGCTGGCGCACCTGGCTCACCGAGCGGCTGTCGCACGGCTGGCTGCAACCCGGCACCGCATACCGCGTCGGCGCCGCCGGCGCGCCGGTGCCGGTGGACAACCCCGACCAGCGCATCGCCGAGGATGCCCGCGGCTTCGTCGCGTCGACGCTCGACCTCAGCCTCGGCGTGCTCAACGCCAGCGTGACCTTGGTGTCGTTCGTCGGCATCCTGTGGGGCCTGTCGGGCAGCCTGGTGCTGCACGGTTACTCGGTGCCCGGCTACATGGTGTGGGTTGCGCTCGTCTACTCGCTGCTCGGCAGCGGGCTCGCGCACCGCCTGGGTCGCCCGTTGATCGGCCTGAGCGGCGAGCAGCAGAAGGTCGAGGCCGACTTCCGCTACGCGCTGGTGCAGGTGCGCGACCACGCCGAGGCGATTGCGCTGGCGCGCGGCGAGCGGCGCGAAGGCGCGCGACTGTGCGACCGCTTCGAAGCCATCCGCGCCAACTGGACGGCGCTGATCCTCACCACCAAGCGGCTGACGTGGTTCTCGGCCGGCTACGGGCAGGTGGCGATCGTGTTCCCGATCCTGGCCGCGGCGCCGCGCCACTTCAGCGGCGCGATCCAGCTCGGCGGCCTGATGCAGATCGCGCAGGCGTTCGGCCAGGTGCAGGGCGCGCTGAGCTGGTTCATCGGCGCGTACCCGCAACTGGCCGACTGGCGCGCCACCGTCAACCGCCTGACGCGCTTCGACGCCGCCTGCGACGACGACCTGCGCGCCGCGCACGCGCCGGTCATCGAGCGCGGCGCGCCGGCGGGCGAAGTGCTGCGCATCGACTCGCTGGTGCTCGCGACGCCCGATGGCGCGACGATCGCGCGGCTGCCGCCGGCGCGCTTCGAGAGCGGCGGCCGCGTGCTGATCCAGGGCCCCTCGGGCGCGGGCAAGAGCTCGCTGCTGCGCGCGCTGGCCGGCGTCGCGCGCAACGGCAGCGGCCGCATCGTGCTGCCCGCGGGCACCGAGCTGATGTTCGTGCCGCAGCGCCCCTACCTGCCCGAGGGCACGCTGCGCGAGGCGCTGGCGTATCCGGCCGACCCGGCGGCGTTCGACACGCCGGCGCTGGTGCAGGCGCTGCAGCGCACCGGCCTCGCGCACTACGCGCTCCAGCTCGACGAGTCCGCGCGCTGGGCGCAGCGCCTGTCGCCCGGCGAGCAGCAGCGCGTGCACTTCGCGCGCGTGCTGCTGCAGCAGCCGGGCTGGGTGTTCCTCGACGAATCCACATCGGCATTGGACGAGGCCGCCGAGCGCGAGCTCTACGCGGCGCTGCATGCGCACTGCCCGGCCACCACCGTGGTCAGCGTCGGGCACCGCGCCAGCCTGCAGCCGTTGCACGACCAGCAATGGTCGATCCACGACGGCACGCCGAGTCGCCACGCGGTCAACGAACCGGTGGCTTTTCAACAGTGGCCAGGCGTCGCCGCCGTTCGCGCAACGGTGCGCGCGCTGAACGCCATGCAACACCAGGAGAAACGAGATGAACGAGACGAGAACGATTCGAGCGCTGCGCCAACCGGCGCGTGCGCTCACGCTGCAGCAACGCCTGCCGCGCGAGCTGCTGCGGCCGGCCCGGCTGATTCCGCTGGCGATGCTGTCAGCGCTGGCGATCGGTGTGGCGCAGCCAGCGCACGCCGCCGCCTGCACCACCACGATCGGCGGCGTGATGTCGCTCACCGGCTCGCTCGGCGCGCTCGGGCAGGCGATCGCCAAGGGCGCGCAGCTCGGTGTGGCCGACGTCAACGCCGCCGGCGGCACCAACGGCTGCACGCTCGCGCTGTCGCTGTCGGATGACCAGACCAGTCCGTCGGTCGGCGTCGACGCGGCGAAGAAGCTGGTCGACGTGCAGCGCGTGCCGGCGATCATCGGTGCGCTGTCCAGCGGCGTCAGCGCCGCGATCCTCACGTCCGTGACGGCGCCGTCGGGCGTGGTGCAGGTCTCGCCGGCATCGACCTCGCCGACCTTCACCGAGATGGCCGCCGCCGGCAAGGACAACGGCTTCTGGTTCCGCACCGTGCCGTCCGACGCGCTGCAAGGCGTGGCGATGGCGCAGGTGGCGCTCGACGCCGGGCTGAAGCACGTGGCGGTGCTGTACCTGAACAACGCCTACGGCCAGGGTCTGGCCAAGGAGTTCGAGAACGCCTACGCCAAGCTCGGTGGCAAGGTGGCCGGCAGCGTGGTCTACAACCCGAGCCAGCCGTCGTACCGCTCGGAAGTGAACAAGGCGATGGCGGACAAGCCCGACGGCTTGTTCCTGATCGGCTACCCGGGCGACGGCACGACGATCGCGCGCGAGTGGATCAGCTCGGGCGGGCCGCAGAAGTTCCTGTTCCCCGACGGCCTGTACTCGCAGGACTTCGTCAACGACGTCGGCGCGCAGTACATGAAGAGCGTGCACGGCACGGCGCCGGGCTCGACGAAGACGCCGTCGCTGGCGACCTTCCAGACCGAGTTCAAGGCCAAGTACGGCACGCTGCCGACGCAGTCGTACATCACCAACGCGTACGACGCGGTGGTGATCGTCGCGCTGGCGATCGACGAGGCGAAGTTGCCCGCTGCGACGGCGATCCGCGACGCGATGCGCAAGGTCACCGACCCCAAGGGCGAAAAGGTCTACGCCGGCGTCGCGCAGCTGAAGCACGGCCTGCAGCTGCTGAAGCAGGGCAAGACCATCCAGTACGTCGGCGCCACCGGTCCGATCCGCTTCGACGCCAACGGCGACACCGTGGCGCCGATGACCGTCTGGAGCGTCAAGAACGGCGAGCTCGAGCAGCTGGAGATGATGAGCACCGAGCGCATCGCGCAGATCGACGACAAGATCGGCATGAAGTAGCGCGAAGGGGCCCGGCCGTGCTCGAGGTGCGCCACCTGGTCAAGCGCTTCGGCGGCCTGCGCGCCGTCGACGACGTGTCGTTCGCGCTGCGCGAGGGCACGATCACCGGGCTGATCGGGCCCAACGGCGCCGGCAAGACGACGCTGTTCGACACCATCGCCGGCGTGCACGCGCCGAGCGCCGGCGAGATCCGCTTTCGCGGCCGGCGCGTCGGTGGGCTCGCGACGCACCGCATCTTCCACCGCGGGCTGGTGCGCACGTTCCAGATCCCGCGGCCGTTCGCCGAGATGACCGTGCTCGAGAACGCGATGCTGGTGCCGGCGGGCCAGGCCGGCGAGCGCTTCTGGAACAACTGGTTCGCGCGCGGCCGCGTGCGCGCGCAGGAGCGCGCGCACCGCGAACGCGCGCAGGCGGTGCTGGCGTTCGTCGGCCTCGATCGGCTGGCCGGCGCGCATGCGAAGAGCTTGTCGGGCGGGCAGCAGAAGCTGCTCGAGCTGGCGCGCGTGCTGATGTCCGAGCCGAAGCTGATCCTGCTCGACGAGCCCGGCGCCGGCGTCAACCCGACGCTGCTGCTGACGATCGTCGACAAGCTGCGCGAGCTGAACGCGCGCGGCATCACCTTCCTGGTGATCGAGCACAACATGGACCTGGTGATGAACCTGTGCAACCCGATCCTCGTGATGGCGCAGGGCAAGCTGCTGATGGAAGGCGCGCCGGACGCCGTGCGCCGCGATCCGCGCGTTTTGGAAGCCTACCTCGGCGGCGCCGGAGGCGCCGCCGAGGTAGGCCTGCGGCCGAACGTGGGCACCCCCTGCCCCCCGCCCGGCGGGGGTTCCAGTTCGAATGACGCCCGGGCCGCTGCGCGGCCCTCTGGAACGCCATGAGTGCGGCGCTCGAAGTGAGCGGCCTGGTCGCCGGCTACACGCCGGAGGTGAACATCCTGAATGGCATCGGGCTCGACGTGGCGCCCGGCGAGATCGTCACCGTGCTCGGGCCCAACGGCGCCGGCAAGTCGACGCTGATCAAGACCATCGCCGGGCTGGTCGGTGTGCGCGCGGGTGCGGTGCGCCTGTTCGGCGACGACATCACCGGCGTCGAAGCGCACCGCATGGTGCGGCGCGGCCTGGCCTACGTGCCGCAGACGCGCAACGTGTTCGCGCGGCTGTCGATCGAAGAGAACCTCGAGATGGGTGCGATCGCGCGCCACGATGCGCCCGCCGTCGCGCGCGACCTGCAGCGCATGTACGCGCTGTTCCCGCGCCTGCGCGAGCGGCGCCGGCAGCGCGCGGGCACGCTGTCGGGCGGCGAGCGGCAGATGGTGGCAGTGGCGCGCGCGCTGATGGCGAGCCCTCGCGTGCTGATGCTCGACGAGCCGTCGGCGGCGCTGTCGCCGCAGCTGGTGGCGCTGGTGTTCGCCAAGGTAAGAGAGGTGCGCGACAGCGGCGTGACGATCCTGATGGTCGAGCAGAACGCGGTGGCCGCGCTGGCGATCTCCGATCGCGGCGTGGTGCTGGCCGAGGGGCGCGACCGCATCGCCGGCCCGGCGCGCGAGCTGCTGGCCAACCCCGAGGTCGGCGAGCTGTACCTTGGGGTGAGAAGGGGCTTGCAATGACATTGGGCGACTTGGGTCGGCCGAATGCCGAACAGAGCGGTGCCATCCAAGCAGCCACCGCGGATCCGGCTCTGCCGGTCCGCTGGTGGCGCCCCCTTGAGGGGGAGGCGCCGAAGGCGCATCGGGGGTGAGCGTGTTCGCGCAGTACATCGCCGACGGCATCGTCACCGGCTCCACCTTGGCGCTCGGCGCGATCGGCCTGACGCTGACCTACAACACCCTGCGCTTCGCGAACTTCGCGCACGGTGAGTTCCTGACCTTCGGCGCGTACTTCGCGCTGCTGTTCGCCGGCACGTTCGCCGGCACGCAGACCTTCGGCACGCTGACGTTCGGCGCCGGCTTCCTGGTGGCGATTGCCGCGGCGGCGGCGTGCACCGCGGTGGTCGCGCTGGTGCTCGACTGGCTGCTGTTTCGCCCGCTGCGCAAGAGCGACATCGCGGTGACCCTGGTGATCGCATCGTTCGGCGCCTCGCTGATGCTGCGCAACGTCGTCGTCTTCGCGTGGGGGCCGCAGCCGCAGTACTACTCGCGCAGCATCTCGATCGCCAGCGAAATCATGCCCGGCGTGCGCATGACCGCCGACGAGCTGTTCGTCGTCGCGCTGGCGCTGGTGCTGATGCTGGCGCTGCACCTGTTCCTGTCGCGCACGCGGCTGGGCAAGGCGATGCGCGCGGTGTCCGACGACCCGGCGCTGGCGCGCGTCACCGGCATCGACGTGCGCGGCGTGATCCGCGCCACCTGGATCATCGGCGGCGCGCTGGCCGCGGTGGCCGGCGTGCTGTTCGGCCTCACCGTACAGGTGCTGCCCGAGATGGGCGCGACGCTGATCCTGCCGATGTTCGCCGCCGCGATCCTGGGCGGCGTCGGCAGCATCTACGGCGCGGTGCTCGGCGCGCTGATCATCGGGCTGGCGCCGTCGGTGTCGGTGGCGTGGATCGGGCCGGCGTACAAGCCGGGCGTCGCCTTCGTGCTGATGCTGCTGGCGCTGCTGTTCTTCCCGCGCGGGCTGCTCGGCGAGCGGAGGTAGCCGCGATGCTCGACTACCTCGTCTTCTTCGCGATCCAGGCGTCGATCTTCGCCGTCGTCTGCCTCGGGCTGAACCTGCAATGGGGCTACACCGGGCTGTTCAACATCGGCGTCTCCGGCTTCTTTCTCGTCGGCGCGTACACGTTCCCGATCCTGTGCGGCCCGCCATACGCCGGCCACCTCGGCGGCTTCGGCCTGCCGTTCGGCGTGGGGCTGGCCGGTGCGCTCGTCGCCTCGGCGGTGGTGGCGTTCGTCGTCGGCATCCCGACGCTGCGGCTGCGCGAAGACTACCTTGCGATCGTCACGATCGGCATCGGTACCGTGCTGCAGCTGGTGGCGCTGAACGCGGCGTGGCTCACCAACGGCAGCCAGGGCATGCCGAGCATCCCGCGGCCGCTGGGCGGCTGGCCCGGCCCCGGCGCGGGCCGCAACCTGCTGATGCTGGCGATCACCGCCGGAACCGTGCTCGTCGTCTATGCGGCGCTCGAGGCGATGGTGCGCTCGCCGTGGGGCCGCGTGCTGAAGGCCATCCGCGAGGACGAGACCGCGGCGGCCTCGCTCGGCAAGAACGCGTTCGCGTTCCGCATGCAGGCGTTCGTGATCGGCTCGGCGATCATGGGCCTGGGCGGCGCGCTGTACGCGAGCTTCATCGGCTTCGTCAGCCCCGTGGACTTCCTGCCGATCGTCACGTTCCAGGTGTGGGCGATGCTGATCGTCGGCGGCAGCGGCAACAACAAGGGCGCCGTGCTCGGCGCCGTGCTGATGTGGGCGGTGTGGTCGGCCAGCGGCAGCGCGGCCAAGGCCCTGCTGCCGACCGACCTGCAGGTCAAGGGCGGCGCGGCGCAGATCATCCTGATCGGCTTCGTGCTGATGCTGACGCTGGTGCTGCGCCCGCGCGGCCTGATCGGCGAGGAGGCGGTGGTGTCGCGCGAGGCCCAGGTGGTGGCGGTCGATAGGGAAGGGCAATCTTCAAAATCTATTGATTCAAATGAATCAATAGCATAGTGGTTGGATAATGCGGACATGCCGGTTCTCCGGCACCCCTCGCAACCCGACGAAAGCGCATATGTCCATCATCAACACCCAGGTCAAGCCGTTCAAGGCCACCGCGTACCACAACGGCAAGTTCATCGAGGTCACCGAGCAGTCGCTCAAGGGCAAGTGGAGCGTGTTCTGCTTCTACCCGGCCGACTTCACCTTCGTCTGCCCGACCGAGCTCGAAGACCTGGCCGAGCAATACCCGCAGTTCAAGGATCTCGGCGTCGAGGTCTACGGCATCTCCACCGACACGCACTTCGCGCACAAGGCGTGGCACGACACGTCCGATGCGATCAAGAAGGTGCGCTACCCGCTGATCGGCGACCCCACCGGCACGATCACGCGCAACTTCGACGTGATGATCGAGGAAGAGGGACTGGCGCTGCGCGGCACCTTCTTGATCAACCCCGACGGCGTGGTCAAGACCGCCGAGATCCACGACAACGGCATCGGCCGCGACGCCGGCGAACTGCTGCGCAAGGTGTTGGCCGCGCAGTACGTGGCCAGGCACCCCGGCGAGGTGTGCCCGGCCAAGTGGCGCGAAGGCGCGCAGACGCTGACGCCGTCGCTCGACCTGGTCGGCAAGATCTGAAGCGGCCGCAGCCGGCGCACCCAGCCGGCCCGCGCAGCGCCGCGCGAGCCCGTGCATGCGCGCCCGCGCCCGATCGCGCGGGCCCGTGCCGGCGGAGCATTCCCCACGAGATCAAGCGGAGCACACCATGTTGGATTCGAACCTGCGCGACCAGCTGCGCGCGCACCTCGCGCGCGTGACGCAGCCGATCGTCATCGTCGCCTCGCTCGACGCCGGCGCCGCGTCGGCGCAGATGCGCGAGCTGCTGACGCAGATCGCCGAGTTGAGCGAGCGCATCGAGCTGCGCTTCGACGGCGAGCATGCGCGCCGGCCGTCGTTCTCGATCACCCGCGCCGGCACCGAGATGGGCCTGCGCTTCGCGGCGGTGCCGCTGGGGCACGAGTTCACGTCGCTGGTGCTGGCGCTGTTGCAGGCCGGCGGCGTGGCGCCGAAGGTCGATGCCGAGGTGGTCGAGCAGATCCGCTCGCTCGACGGCAACTTCGAGTTCGAGACCTGGATGTCGCTGACCTGCCACAACTGCCCCGATGTCGTGCAGGCGCTGAATCTGATGGCGGTGCTGAACCCGCGCATCCGCCACACCGCGATCGACGGCGCGCTGTTCCAGGCCGAGGTGCAGCAGCGCCAGATCATGGCCGTGCCGATGGTGATGCTCAACGGCCAGCCGTTCGGCTCGGGCCGCATGGAGATCGGCGAGATCCTGACCAAGGTCGACCGCGGCGCCGCGGCGCGCGACGCAGCTCGCCTGGCGGGCAAGCCGGTGTTCGACGTGCTGGTGGTCGGCGGCGGCCCGGCCGGCGCCGCGGCCGCGGTGTACGCCGCGCGCAAGGGCATCAAGACCGGCATCGTCGCCGAGCGCTTCGGCGGCCAGACGCTCGATACGCTGGGCATCGAGAACTACATCTCGGTGTCGCACACCACCGGCCCGCAGTTCGCCGCCGCGCTCGAGCAGCACGCGCGCGAGTACGGCGTCGACATCATCAGCGGCCAGCGCGTGCGCGCGCTCGAGCCGGCCCGCGGGCCCGGTGTGCCGGCCACCGTGGTGCTGGACAACGGTGCCGAGCTGAGGGCGCGCAGTGTCGTGCTCGCACCGGGTGCGCGCTGGCGCGAGGTGGGCGTGCCGGGCGAGCAGCAATACCGCAACAAGGGCGTGGCGTACTGCCCGCACTGCGACGGGCCGCTGTTCAAGGGCCGGCCGGTGGCGGTGATCGGCGGCGGCAACTCAGGTGTCGAAGCGGCGATCGATCTGGCCGGCATCGCGTCGCACGTGACGCTGGTGGAGTTCGCGCCGCAGCTCAAGGCCGATGCGGTGCTGGTGCGCAAGCTCGAGAGCCTGTCGAACGTGGCGATCGTGCGCAATGCGAAGACCACCGAGATCACCGGCGACGGCCAGCGCGTCGATGGCCTGCGCTACGTCGACCGCGCCGGCGGCGCGGTGCACGAGGTGCCGGTGAGCGGCGTGTTCGTGCAGATCGGCCTGGTGCCGAACACCGAATGGCTGCGCGGCGCGGTGGAGCTGTCGTCGCACGGCGAGATCGTGGTCGATGCGCGCGGCGCCACCACGGCGAGCGGCGTGTTCGCCGCCGGCGATGCCACCACCGTGCCGTACAAGCAGATCGTGGTCGCTGCGGGCGAGGGCTCGAAGGCGGCGCTGTCGGCGTTCGATCACCTGATCCGCGAGCCGGCCCCCGAGCCGGCCCATGCGCCGGACTGACCGGTCGACAGCGGCGCTACGGCTGCTGCCGCCGGTCGACGCGCAGCACCACGTGCTCGGCGGTCACCTGCCGGCCCACCTGCTCGAGCGACACCGGGCGCGGCCGGCCGTGGGCGTCGAGCGTCTGGTCGCCGATCTCCACCAGCGAGCCGATGCGCACCTGGTAGAAGCCGGGCACGCGCAATGCGTCGGGGTTGTGGCGACTGCGCCGCTCCCTGAATCGATCGGTCTGTCTGTGCATGCTCCATCCTGTGTCGCGCCGCGCGCGCATCGCTGGCGAAGGCGCGGCCCGGCTGCCGCCGAGCACGGCAGCAGCATCCGCCACGCCGTGAACCACGCGGTGCGAAGACCCTGGCGATCGAGTCAGCGGCCGCGTCGCCGGGTTCGACCGCGTTGCGCCCGCGGTGTTCCGTGCGGCCGGTGCGCGGGTCGATCAGACGCGCCTCAGCCGCGCGAGCCCGGTGGCGCCTTGACGACGCGCGCGGTGCCGCCGGTGGTGACGATGATCACCTGGTCGCCGGCATTGATCGGCTCGCTGCCCTGGGCCTGAACGATCGCGCGGCGCTCGCCGTTGCGCAGTTGCACCAGGATCTCGACCGCCTGCTCGCGCGTGGCGCCGCGCTCGATCATGTTGCCGGCCACGCCGCCGGCCACCGCGCCGAGCACGCCGCCGACGATCGCGCCCTTGCCCTTGCCGACCGTCGAGCCGGCGACGCCGCCGACCACGCCGCCGGCGGCCGCACCGACGCCGCTTTGCGTGCCGTCGACCGTGACGGCGCGCGTCGACAGCACGACGCCGTCGAGCACGTTGGACATGCGCTGCGCGTCTTCACGCTTGATCACGTCGGGGCTGGTGGTCGAACAGCCGGCCAGCACGAAGGCCAGCGCGGCGAAGGCGATCGCGGTGCGCTTCATCGGAAAGCTCCTGGGTCGAATCGGGACACCGCGACGAAGCGGCGGCCATGCGGCTTCGATGATACGCGCGCGGCACTGCCTGGCACGCCCGCCGCATCGACGGCTAGGCGTGCAACCGGCTCGAGCGCGGCACGCTGGCGAGCAGGAACTCCATCTGGTCGGCCAGGATGCGGCGGCCGCGCAGGATCATGTCCTCGTGTAGATTGGGCACGTAGGGCAGGTAGACCATGCTCATGCCCACCTCTTCGGGCAGGCGGTTACCCTTGCGGCCGTTGCAGCCGCGGCAGGCAGTGACGCAGTTCATCCAGCTGTCGCTCCCGCCGCGCGACAGCGGCACCACGTGCTCGCGCGTGAGCAGGTCGAAGCCGAAGCGCCGGCAGCAATACGCGCAGACATGGCGGTCGCGGTTGAACAGCTTCGGGTTGGTCAGCGCCGGCACCGTTCGCCAGGCGCGGCTCGGCACCGCGCCCTTCACCGCGATGATCGGGTGCACGTCGATGCGCGACTGCAGCCCGGTGGTGCGCTGGATGCCGCCGCGCAGCACGTGGAACGCGCGGCCCAGCGTCCAGGCCACGCCATCGCTGGCGTACAGGATGGCCGCCTCGCGCGGCGAGATCCACGCCTGCGGGCGCCCCGACACATCGAGTTGCAGCACATCCACGGCCAACGACAGCCTCTGCCGGAAAACGCAACGTCGCTAGCGTAGCACTCCGGCGGCGCGTACCGAGTGCGAGCCTTCGGCTCGCGCGCGCTGTGATGGATCACGCCGCAGGCGGCGCGTGCGATGGGCGCAGACGGCGCGTGGCGCAACGCGCGCCGATGGCCGCCTGGGGCGTCAGCCGAGGATGGCCCAGTGGTTGCCGGCCGACAGGCCGTCGGGCCAGCGCAGCATGGCGGCCGCTTCGCTCGCATGCCAGCGCGCCAGACCCAGGCCGCCGCCGATCGCGACGCCGGGTGCGCCATCGAGCGGCCACAGGCCGCACGGGTTCTGTACCTTGCCGATGGTCATCAGCTTGCCGGCATCGTGCGGTTGCCACAGTACGATGCGGTCGGCGCGCTGGGCGGTCAGCACGAAGCCGCCGTTCGGGCCGGCGGCGACATCGCCCGCGTAGCCCTCGGCCATCATGCGCGTCGGGATCGTCAGTTGCGTGCCATCCCATACCGCGAGCAGCGGCGCCTCGCGACGGCGCGCGGGCTCGTCGTGCTCGGCCTGCAGGCCGACGCCGAGCAGCGTCGGCGCATCGCCGCCCACCGGGCGATTCCACGCGATGTGGTGCGGGCTCAGGCGCTTGTCGGCCAGGCTCCACTCGCCGAGCTTGTCGCCGCTGTCGGCGTCGATGCGCACCAGCAGCGGGTTCATGCGTTCCAGATTGCGTTTGTCGCCGCTGGGTGTGCGCGGAATGCCGCCGTTGGCCACCAGCAGCTTGCCCTGCGCGTCGACCAGGATCTGGTGCGGGTCGATGCCGTGCGTGCGGTGCTGCGCCACCTTGCGCAGGTTGCGCGCATCGCGCACGCTGAACCAGCCTTCGCCGGTTGCGCGGTCGGTTTCGCCGGTGTACAGCCAGCGTCCGTCGTGGCTGGCGATCACGTGGCCGTCGAGCGTGCGCGCGTCGCCTTCGTCGGCCATCGTCAGCCGGTGCACGAGGCGCCCTTCGGCGTCGACGCGCAGCAGCCAACTGCCCGGGCGCGTCGCCACCGCGAGAAAGCCGCCATCGGCTTCCGGCACGATCGCGTGCGGCAGCGTCGGCACCGTCAGCGCGAACTGCACCGCGGCGCGGCCCTGCGCCCAGTCGACCTGCAATGCGCCCACCTGGTAGTCGCGCTCGCGCAGGCGCCAGCCGCCACCCACGCGCATCGGCGCGCTCTGAGCCGTTGCGTGAACCAGCGTCGGCAGCGAAGCCGCACCCAGTGCGGCGCCGAGGCGGGCGATGAAGTGGCGGCGATCCATGGTGCGGGCCCTTGGCGGTAGGTGTCACCGGCACTATACAGTTCAATCAAATGCGACGCATTCGCATTCGCTAGATCTTGATCGATCGCAACCCGCGGCGCCATCGAAGCCGGCGGCACGTTGGCGGCGTGCGGCGGCCTGCGCGCCTGCGCAACGCCGGCGCCGCCTCGGGCAACGCCAGCGCCTGCCTGCGGTAGCGCCAGCGCCTGCCTGCGGTAGCGCCAGCGCCTGCCTGCGGCATCTTAGGCATCCAGGCCTAGACGGCGCGTGGTCTTGGTCGCCCATGGTGTCCACAAAATAGTACGATCGTTCGTATCTTTCGACGCCGATTGCCATCGCCTTGACCGCCACCTTGCCCCCTGCCGTGCGGCCGCTGCCCAAGGGCCGCCAGACGCGCGCCGCGATCCTCGAGGCCGCGCTGGGGCTGGCGTCGCACATGGGCCTGGAGGGGTTGTCGATCGGCGCGCTCGCCGCGCAGATGCAGATGAGCAAGTCGGGCGTGTTCGCGCACTTCGGCTCGCGCGAGGAACTGCAGATCTCGGTCATCCGCGAGTACCACGAGCGCTTTGCGGCCGAGGTGTTTGCGCCGGCCATCCGTGAGCCGCGCGGTCTGCCGCGGCTGCGCGCGCTGTTCGAGCGCTGGTTGCGCCGCGTGTCGGTGGAGATCGACTCGGGTTGCATCTACATCAGCGGCGCGGTCGAGTTCGACGACCGGCCCGGCGCGGTGCGCGATGCGCTGGCGCAGATGGTGCGCACCTGGCACGCCACGCTGGAAACCGCGATCCGCATGGCCATCGACGAAGGCCACCTGCACGCCGACACCGATCCCCATCAGCTGCTGTTCGAGATCCACGGCGTGATCCTGTCGCTGCACCACGACGCGCGCTTTCTGCGGCTGCCCGGCGCGCTGCAGCACGCGCGGTTGGCGTTCGAGCGCATGCTCGCCCACCACCTGGCACCCCCGCCGACGCACCAGCGGCCCAAGGTCATCACCCCGCCGCGCGCGCGCAAGTCGCGCGGCTGAGCCCGTATTCGATTCGCACTTCAACCAGGAGCCCACGATGCCGCTGTACACCCCCCCGTTGCGCGACATGCAGTTCGTGCTGCACGAACTGAACCGGGTGGTGGATCGACTGCAGGCCTTGCCGCGCCACGCCGACATCGATGCCGACACGTTGAACGCGGTGCTCGACGAGGGCGGCAAGTTCGCCGCCGAGGTGCTGGCGCCGCTGAACCCCGGCGGCGACCACGCTGGCTGCGTGCTCGATCCGAAGAGCCACGACGTCACCACGCCCAAGGGTTTCAAGGAGGCTTACGCGCAGTTCGTCGAGGGCGGCTGGCCGGCGCTGTCGGCCGACCCGAAGTTCGGCGGCCAGGGCCTGCCGATCGTGGTGAACCAGTGCCTGTACGAGATGCTCAACTCGGCCAACCAGGCGTGGACGATGTACCCGGGCCTGTCGCACGGCGCCTACGAATGCCTGCACACGCACGGCACCGAAGAGCAGCAGCGCCTGTACCTGCCCAAGCTCACGAGCGGACACTGGACCGGCACGATGTGCCTCACCGAGAGCCATTGCGGCACCGACCTCGGCCTGCTGCGCACCAAGGCCGAGCCGCAGGCCGACGGCAGCTACCAGCTGACGGGGCAGAAGATCTTCATCTCCGCCGGTGAGCACGACCTGGCCGAGAACATCGTCCACCTCGTGCTGGCGCGGCTGCCCGACGCACCGGCCGGCAGCAAGGGCATCTCGCTGTTCGTGGTGCCCAAGTTCATCCCGAAGCCCGACGGCTCGCTCGGTGCGCGCAATGCGATCGTCTGCACCGGCCTGGAGCACAAGATGGGCATCCACGGCAACGCCACCGCGCAGCTGAGCCTCGACGGCGCCACCGGCTGGCTGGTGGGCCAGCCCAACAAGGGGCTGCCCGCGATGTTCGTGATGATGAACGCCGCGCGGCTCGGCGTCGGCAACCAATCGCTCGGGCTGACCGAGGTGGCCTACCAGAACGCGGCCGCCTATGCGAAGGAGCGCATCCAGATGCGCTCGCTGTCGGGGCCGAAGGCGCCCGACAAGCCCGCCGACCCGATCATCGTGCACCCCGATGTGCGCAAGATGCTGCTGACCGCGCGCGCGTATGCCGAAGGCGGCCGCGCGCTCAGCGTGCACATCGCGCTGCTGATCGACACCTACCTCGCCAGCGACGACGCCGACGAGCGCAAGGCCGCCGAGGACGAAGTCGCGCTGCTGACGCCGATCGTCAAGGCCTTCCTCACCGACAACGGCTGGATCGCCACCAGCGGCTGCCTGCAGGTGTTCGGCGGCCACGGCTACATCCGCGAATGGGGCATGGAGCAGTTCGTGCGCGACTCGCGCATCAACATGATCTACGAGGGCACCAACACCATCCAGTCGCTCGACCTGCTGGGCCGCAAGGTGCTCGGCGACAACGGCGCCAAGCTGAAGGCCTTCGGCAGGAAGATCGCGCAGTTCGTCGAGGACGAGGGCGTGGACGAGGCGATGCAGGAGTTCGTCAACCCGCTGGCCGAACTGGGCGACAAGATGACCAAGCTCACCACCGAGCTCGGCATGAAGGCATTCGGCAACCCCGACGAGGTGGGCGCCGCCGCGGTCGACTATCTGCGCGTGGCCGGCCACCTGGTGTTCGCCTACTTCTGGGCGCGCATGGCCAAGATCGCGTTGTCGAAGCAGGGCTCGGGCGACCCGTTCTACGCCGCCAAGCTGGCGACCGCGCGCTTCTACTTCGCCAAGCTGCTGCCCGAGACCGCGGGCCTGATCCGCAGCGCGCGCGCCGGCGTGCAGCCGCTGATGGCGATGGAAGAGGGCTGGTTCTGACCTACAGTCGTCAACCTTCGGATAACCCGTTTTGGAGTGAGACATGAGGCACTGGGCAATTGGCATCGCGCTGGCGTGGATCGGCGTGGCAGCGTGGGCGCAAGACACCCCGGTGGGGCTGTGGAAGACCATCGACGACGATGGCAAGACCGAGAAGTCGCTGGTGCGCATCACCGAATCCGGCGGCGTGCTCACCGGCAAGATCGAGAAGCTCTTCGATGCGACCAAGCAGGATTCCAAGTGCGACAAGTGCACCGACGAGCGCAAGGATCAGCCGGTGGTGGGCATGACGATCCTGCGCAACCTCAAGCCCGACGCCGACGACAAGGGTGCGTGGTCGGGCGGCGAGGTGCTCGACCCGAACAACGGCAAGACCTACCGCGCGCGCGTGAAGCCGCTCGAAGGCGGCAAGCAGCTGCAGCTGCGCGGCTACCTGGGGCCGTTCTATCGCACGCAGGTGTGGGTGCGCGCCGAATAGGCGCGCGGCGCGGGCCCGCAACTCCCGTCACCGCGCTGCGTGGGCTTGTTCCGCCCGCGGGCGCCATGCGTTTTCTGTAGGAGTCGTTCATGAATCGTTTTGTTGTCCGCAAGGTGGCCGTGCTCGGCGCCGGCGTGATGGGTGCGCAGATCGCGGCGCACCTGGTCAACGTGAAGGTTCCCGTGGTGCTGTTCGACCTGCCGGCCAGGGAAGGCCCGAAGAACGGCATCGTCACCAAGGCGCTCGATGGCCTGAAGAAGCTCAAGCCTTCGCCGATCGGCGTCGCTGACGACCTCGCGCTGATCCAGCCGGCCAACTACGACGAGCACCTCGAGCTGCTGCTGGGCTGCGACCTGGTGATCGAGGCGATCGCCGAGCGCATGGACTGGAAGCTCGATCTGTACAAGCGCATCGCGCCGCACGTGGCGCCGCACGCGATCGTGGCGTCGAACACGTCGGGGCTATCGATCACGAAGCTGTCCGAGGCGCTGCCGGCCGAGCTGAAGCCGCGCTTCTGCGGCATCCACTTCTTCAACCCGCCGCGCTACATGGCGCTGGTGGAGCTGATCCCCACGCCGGCCACGCGCGGCGAGATCCTCGACCAGCTCGAGACCTTCGTCACCTCGGGCCTGGGCAAGAGCGTGGTGCGCGCCAAGGACACGCCCAACTTCATCGCCAACCGTGTCGGCATCGCCGGTATGCTGGCCACGATGGTCGAGGCCGAGAAGTTCGGCCTCACGTTCGATGTGGTCGACGACCTCACCGGCAAGAAGCTCGGCCGCGCCAGCTCGGGCACCTTCCGCACCGCCGACGTGGTGGGCCTCGACACGATGGCCCACGTCGTCAAGACCATGCAGGACAGCCTGCGCGCCGACCCGTTCTACCCGCACTTCGCCACGCCCAAGGTGCTGGCCGGCCTGATCGAGCAAGGCGCGCTGGGCCAGAAGACCGGCGCCGGCTTCTACAAGAAGGTGGGCAAGGACATCCTGCGCTTCGACCCGGCAGCCAACGGCGGCAAGGGCGACTACGTCGCCGCCGGCGGCAAGGCCGAACCGATCGTCGAGCGCATGCTGAAGAAGCCCGCGGCCGAGCGGCTGAAGCTGCTGCGCGAGTCGAGCCATCCGCAGGCGCAGTTCTTGTGGTCGATCCTGCGCGACGGCTTTCACTACGCCGCGGTGCACCTGGAGTCGATCGCCGAGTCCGCGCGCGACGTCGACTTCGCGATGCGCTGGGGCTTCGGCCTGAAGCAGGGGCCGTTCGAGCTGTGGCAAGAGGCCGGCTGGCAGCAGGTGGCACAGTGGATCGCTGACGACATCGCCGCCGGCAAGGCGCTGAGCCATGCGCCGCTGCCGGCGTGGGTGACCGATGGTCCGGTGGCCGCGAACCAGGGTGTGCACACGCCCGAGGGCTCGTGGAGCCCGGCCGCCAGGCGCTACGTGCCGCGCTCGACGCTGCCGGTGTACCGGCGCCAGCCGTTCCCCGAGGCGGTGCTGGGCTCGGGCGCCGCCGCGCCGTTGAGCAGCGGCAGCGAGCTCTACAAGAACGACGAGATCCGCGTCTGGACGCGCGGCGACGAGGTGGTGATCGCCAGCATCACCGCCAAGCTGCACCTGATCAGCCCGGCGGTGATCGAGGGCCTGGCCAAAGCACTCGACCTCGCGGAGCAACAGTTCAAGGCACTGGTGATCTGGTCGCCCGACGACGTGTTCTCGGCTGGCGCCAACCTCGAGGCGCTGATGCCGGTGTTCATGAAGATGGGCTCCAAGGGCATCGCGCCCGAGGTCAAGAAGCTGCAGGACCTGCTGCTGCGCATGCGCTATGCGCAGGTGCCGGTGATCAGCGCGATGCGCGGGCTGGCGCTCGGCGGCGGTTGCGAGCTGGCGCTGTACAGCGCGCGCCGCGTCGCGCACATGGAAACCTACGGCGGCCTGGTCGAGGTCGGCGTCGGCCTCGTGCCCTCGGGCGGCGGGCTGGCGGCGATCGCGCGCAAGGCCGCCGAGGCCGCGGCGGCCGCGCCCGGCACCGATCTGCTGGCGTTCCTGAAAGAGCCGTTCACCGCCGCCGCGATGGCCAAGGTGGGCACCAGCGCGATCGACAGCCGCGCCCTCGGCTACCTGCAGGCCGACGACGTGATCGTGCCGCACAAGGACGAGTTGCTCACCGTGGCGCTGGCGCAGGCGCACGCAATGGCCGATTCGGGCTGGCGCGCGCCGAGCCGGCGCTCGATTCCGGTGGCCGGGCGCAGCGGCATCGCGACGATCAAGGCCTCGCTGGTGGGCCTGCGCGACGGCGGCTTCGCCAGCGCGCACGACTTCCACCTGGCCAGCCTGATCGCCGACGTGGTCTGCGGTGGTGACGTGGACGCCGGCTCGCTGGTGAGCGAGGAGTACCTGATGGCGCTCGAGCGCAAGCACTTCTGCGCGCTGCTCGACCACCCGAAGACCCAAGAGCGAATCATGGGCATGCTCCAAACCGGCAAGCCCGTGCGGAACTGACCCACCCCCGATGCGGCCTGGCGGCCGCCTCCCCCTCGAGGGGGCGCCACCAGCGGCCCGGCGAAGCCGGATCCGCGGTGGCCACCCGACAAGAAGTTTGGAGCGATTGACATGAGCGCAAAGCAGATCCGAGACGCCTACATCGTGGCCGCCACCCGCACGCCGATCGGCAGGTCGGGCCGCGGCGTGTTCCGCCACACCCGATCCGACGACCTGCTGGTGGCCACGATCCGCCACGCGCTGGCGCAGGTGCCGTCGCTCGACCCGAAGGCGATCGAAGACGCCATCGTCGGCTGCGCGATGCCCGAGGGCCCGCAGGGCCTGAACATGGCGCGCATCGCCGCGTTGCTGGCGGGCCTGCCCAACTCGGTGGGCGGTGTCACGATCAACCGCTTCTGCGCCTCGGGCCTCACCGCGGTGCAGATGGCGGCCGACCGCATCCGCGTCGGCGAGGCCGACGTGATGATCGCCGGCGGCGCCGAGAGCATGAGCGCGATCCCGATGACCGGCGCCACGCCGTCGTTCAATGCGCACATCTTCGAGCGCGACGAGAACATCGGCATCGCCTACGGCATGGGCCTCACCGCCGAGAAGGTGGCCGCGCAGTGGAAGGTCAGCCGCGAGGCGCAGGACGACTTCGCGCTGGCGTCGCACCGCAAGGCGGTGCAGGCGCAGGCGGCCGGCGAGTTCGCAGCCGAGATGACCCCGGTGGAGGTCGAGTCGCGCACGCCCGATCTCGCCAGCGGCGATGTGGTGGTGGCGCGGCGCAGCGTCAGCCTCGACGAAGGCCCGCGCGCCGACACCTCGCTCGAGGCGCTCGCCAAGCTCAAGCCGGTGTTCGCCGCGAAGGGCTCGGTCACCGCCGGCAACTCCAGCCAGACCAGCGATGGCGCGGGCTGCCTGATCCTCGCCAGCGAGCGCGCGGTCAAGCAGTTCAGCCTCAAGCCGCTGGCGCGCTTCGTCAGCTTCGCGATCAAGGGCGTGCCGCCGCAGATCATGGGCATCGGGCCGATCGAGGCGATTCCGGCCGCGCTGAAGCTCGCCGGCCTGAAGCTCGACGACCTCGGCTGGATCGAGCTGAACGAGGCGTTCGCCGCGCAGTCGCTGGCGGTGATCGAGTCGGTGGGCCTGGACCCGGCCCGGGTCAACCCGATGGGCGGCGCGATCGCGCTTGGCCATCCGCTGGGCGCCACCGGCGCGATCCGTGCCGCCACCACCATCCACGCGCTGCAGCGCAAGCAGCTGAAGTACGGCATGGTCACGATGTGCGTCGGCATGGGCCAGGGCGCCGCCGGCATCTTCGAGCGCGTGTGATCGGCCGGCCATGGAGGCGATCACCTTCACGGCCGACGACGGCGCGGTCACGCTGAGCGGTTGCCACCATGCGCCGGCCGGCCAGCCGAAGGCGGCGGTGCTGATCGCCGCCGCGATGGGAGTGACGCAGGACTACTACGCCGCGTTCGCGCAATGGCTGGCGCAGCAGGGCTACGCCGCGCTCACGTTCGACTACCGCGGCAGCGGCGCGTCGCTGCCGCCGGCGCGCAGCCTGCGCGGTTTTCGCGCCGACCTGTTCGACTGGGCGCGCGACACCGACGCCGCGATCGACGCGCTGCTGGCGCGCCACCCCGGCGCGCCGCTGGTGCTGGTGGGCCACAGCCTCGGCGCGCAGCTGCCCGGGCTGCTGCGTCACCGCGACCGCATCGCCGGGCTGGTGTCGGTGGCCGCCGGCAGCGGCTACTGGCGCGACAACGCGCCGCGGTTGAAGCGCGTCGTGCTGTGGTTCTGGCACGTGCTGGTGCCGCTGGGCGTGGCAATCGCCGGCTACTTTCCCGGCAAGCGGCTGGGCAAGGTGGGCGACCTGCCGCGCGGCGTGGTGCTGCAGTGGCGGCGCTGGTGCCTGAATCCGCGCTACCACGTCGGCGCCGAGGGCGAGGCGGTGCGCGTGCGCTTCGCCGGCGCGCGCTTTCCGATCGTCGCGCTGTCGATCACCGACGACGAGATGATGACCGAGCGCGGCACCCGCGTGCTGATCGACTGCTACGAGAGCGCGCCGCGCGAGCTGCAACGCATCGCGCCGGCCGACGTGGGCGTGCCGCGCATCGGGCACTTCGGCCTGTTCAGGCGCCAGTTCGAGACCACGTTGTGGCCGCGCGTCGAGCGGCTGCTCGCCGGCTTCGCGCCGTTGCACCGCACCGCATAGCCACGCCGCATGGCGCGCGCCGCCGCCGCGGCGCCATGGCTACACTGCGCATCGCGGCACCTCCCGGGAGCGACGCATGGCCGATCTTCCCCTGGATCCGTCGAGCTGCCTGCCCGACGATGGCACCACCGGCACCCTGATTGGCCGCTGCTGGCTGCCGGGCGCCCACGCAGGCCCCGCGGTGGTGGCGGTGCGCAGCGAGGGCGTGTTCGACCTGTCGCGGCGCTTCGCCACCGTGAGCGACGTGCTCGACGATGCCTCGCCCGCCGCCGCGGTGCGCGCCACCGACGGCCGCCGCATCGGCACGCTGACCGAGATCCTGCGGCATACCGCGCACGGGCAGCGCGACGCGCCGCACCTGCTGGCACCGATCGACCTGCAGGTGATCAAGGCTGCTTTCGAGGACGGCATCGGCCCCGACGCCGACCTGTTCACCAAGGCGCCGGTGCTGTCGGCGCTCGGCACCGGGGTGGCGATCGGGGTGCGCGGCGATTCGACCTGGAGCAACCCCGAGCCCGAGGTGGTGCTGGCGGTGAACAGCCGGGCTCGCATCGTCGGCGCCACGCTCGGCAACGACGTCAACCTGCGCGACCTCGACGGCCGCGGCGCGCGGCTGCTCGGCCATGGCAAGGACCACAACGGCGCCGCCGCGATCGGCCCGTTCATCCGCCTGTTCGACGCCAGCTTCTCGCTCGACGACGTGCGCCAGGCCGACCTGAAGCTCACCGTCACCGGCTCCGACGGCTTCGCGGCCGAGAGTACCGGCACGATGCGCGCCATCGGCCGTGATCCGCTCGAGCTGGTGGCGCACGCCAGCGCGCTGCACCAGTACCCCGATGGCCTGGCGCTGTTCTGCGGCTCGCTGGTTGAGCCGACCCAGGACCGCACCACGCCCGGCAGCGGCTTCATGCACCACGTGGGCGACGTGGTGCGCATCCGCAGCGCTCGGCTCGGCGAGTTGATGAACCGCATCGAGCTGAGCGAGCGCCTGGCGCCGTGGGCCTACGGCGTGCGCGATCTGATGCGCCATGTGGCGGCGCGCGGGGCCGCTGGCTGATGCCGCGGGGGAGAGCCGCCGCACCCGAGCGGGCACGGCAGGCACCGCAGGCACAATAGCCGTCCACTGCTGAGGGGCGTTCAATTGGACCTCGAGGTACCGATCGCGATCACCGAGGAGCTGACCGACGGCGTGGTGTCGGCGCACGGTGTGCTCAACCTGGCCAGCGGCGCCATCCGCGACGTGCGCTACGTCGACTACGACGCGAAGCAGCTCGGCGCGCCGTTCGAGCGCCGCGACTACGAGTTCACCAGCGGCACGCTGTCGAACCAGGGCAAGGACGTCGAGTTCAGCATCGAGGTCAACAAGACCAGCGGCCAGTACGCGGTGAGCGCCAGCGAGCTGCTGGAGATCAAGCTGCGTGCGGCGGCGCTGTTCGCCGGCGTCAGCGGTCGCGAGTTGCTCGACAAGGCAGGCGCCGCACAGGCGCCGGGCAGCGGCGGCAGCGTCAAGCGGCGCTTGCACTGACTCATATCAGTTGCTCCACCGCGCTTGGCGCGACCCGCGACGCATGAACCGGTGCAGCCGAGAGCCGCCGCGGCTCCGGCTTTGCCGGGCCGCTGGCGGCGCCCCCTTGCAGGGGGAAGCGCCGAAGGCGCAACGGGGGTGGTTCACTTCAGCTCGTCGCGCCCCAGCCGTCGACCAGCGCGTCGATCAGCCGCATCAGGTCGCGCTGCAGCGGCGCGAAGCCGGCGTGCGGCTGCACGGTGGCCTCGTCCATGTACAGCCGCTTGTTGATCTCCAGCTGCAGGCTGTGCCGGCCGGCGGCCGGGTTCGAGTACAGCTGCACCAGCGCCACGCCCTTGAACGGGTCGTTCACCGTCACTTCGTAGCCCATCGCGGCCAGCGTCGCGCGCACGAACTCGGTCAGCGCCGGGTCGCAGGTGCTGCCGTCGCGGTCGCCGAGCACGAAGTCGGGCCGCGCGCGGCCGGCGCCGCCTTCGCCGCTGGCGCCAGCCACCGCGTTCATCGAATGGCAGTTCAGATGCAGCACGCGGCCGAACCGCGCATGGGCGGCGTCGAGCAGGCCCTGCAGCGTGCGGTGGTACGGCGTGTGGCAGCGCTCGATGCGGCCGCGCAGCTCGGCGACGCCGAGCCGGCGCGCATAGACGGGCCGGCCGTCGTCGAGCGTGCGCCACGCCAGCGCCTTGCCCAGCCGCGCCTTGCGGCTCGGCGGTGAGGCATCGGGCCACGGCGCGTCGAGCAGCTCGGGGTCGATGTCGTCGGCCAGCCGGTTCACGTCGAGGTACACGCGCGACACCTGCGCCGCCAGCAGCGCGATGCCGCGCCCGGTGGCCGGGTGAACCAGTTCGTCGACAAAGCAATCCTCGGCGCTGCGCAGCGCCGTCTCGTCGAGCACGCTGCCGAAATCGGCCGGAAACCACCGGCCCGAGTGCGGCGAGTCGAGCACCAGTGGCAATGCGCTCTCGTGCGGGCCGTACAGAACCCAGGGTTGCGGCATCTGCATCGGCGTAGTATCGACGCGCCGCATGCTCGGGTGGACCCGAATGCGGGCATCGGTGCGCGGCCGCTAGCATGCCGGGCACCGCTGGACCACGCCATTCTTGGAGACTCCGATGAAGGAACGCACCATCCGCGCATTGATCGACCAGGTGAAACGTGGCAGCCTGCCGCGCCGCGCGTTCATCGAACGCATGGTCGGCGTCGGTCTGACCGCGCCGATGGCGTCGATGATGCTGATGCACTACGGCGTCGCGCAGACCGCGGCGGCATTCACCTACAAACCCACCAAGCGCGGCGGTGGCGGTGCGCTCAAGGTGTTGTGGTGGCAGGGCGCCACGCTGCTGCAGCCGCACTTCGCCAACGGCACCAAGGACCAGGAAGGCTCGCGCATCTTCTACGAGCCGCTGGCCAGCTGGGACATCGAAGGCAACCTGGTGCCGGTGCTCGCCGCCGAGCTGCCCACGCGCGAGAACGGCGGCCTGGCCGCCGACGGCAAGTCGGTGACGTGGAAGCTGAAGAAAGGCGTGACCTGGCACGACGGCAAGCCGTTCACCGCCGATGATTGCCTCTTCACCTGGGAGTACGCGCGCGATCCGGCCACCGCCGCGGTGACCGGCGGCATCTACAAGGAGGTGAAGGTCGAGAAGATCGACTCGCACACGATCAAGGTGCTGTTCGAGAAGCCGACGCCGTTCTGGGCCCGCGCTTTCGTCGCCGCCGAGGGCATGGTGATTCCGAAGCACCTGTTCGGCCCCTACATCGGTGCCAAGAGCCGCGAGGCGCCGAACAACCTGAAGCCGGTGGGCACCGGCCCGTACAAGTTCGTCGACTTCAAGCCCGGCGACCTCGTGCGCGGCGAGCTCAACCCGAACTACCACATGCCGAACCGGCCGTACTTCGATTCGATCGAGATGAAGGGCGGCGGCGACGCCACCTCGGCCGCGCGCGCGGTGCTGCAGACCGGCGAGTACGACTACGCCTGGAACCTGCAGGTCGAAGACGAGGTGCTCAAACGCATGGAAGACAGCGGCAAGGGCCGCGTGTTCGTGCTGCCCAGCGGCGACATCGAGTTCATTCAGCTGAACATCAAGGATCCGTGGAACGAGGTCGACGGCGAGCGCGCGAGCATGAAGTCCAAGCACTTCGCGTTCAGCGACCCGGCGGTGCGCGAGGCGATGAGCTACATCGCCGACCGCAAGGGCATCCAGCAGTTCCTCTACGGCCGCACCGGCATCGCGACGTCGAACTTCCTGAACAACCCGCCCAAGTACCGCTCGCCGAACACCAAGTTCGAATTCAATGTCGAGAAGGCCAGCCAACTGCTCGAGGCCGCCGGCTGGAAGAAGGGCTCCGACGGCGTGCGCGAGAAGGGCGGCAAGAAGCTGAAGTTCGTCTACCAGACCTCGGTGAACCCGCTGCGCCAGAAGGAGCAGGCGGTGGTCAAGCAAGGCGCGCAGAAGGCCGGCATCGACCTCGAGCTGAAGTCGGTGGTGGCCAGCGTGTTCTTCTCGTCCGATGTGGCCAACCCCGACACCTACGGCAAGTTCTGGTGCGACATGCAGATGTACACCACCACGATGACGCAGCCCGACCCCGAACGCTTCATGGATCAGTACACCTCGTGGGAGGTGTCGACCAAGGAGAACAAATGGCAGGGCCGCAACATCTGCCGCTGGGTCAACGACGACTACGACAAGACCTACCGCGCGTCGATGGGCGAGCTCGACCCGGTCAAGCGCGCGGCGCTGTACATCCACTTGAACGACCTGCCGGTGAAAGATCACGTCGTCATCCCGCTGATCAGCCGGCCGCGCGTGCGCGGCGCCTCGGTCAAGCTGGCGACGCAACCCACCGGCTGGGACCTGGACCTGTCGTTCCTGTCGAACTGGTACCGCGAGGCCTGAGTAGTTTCCGGCGACGGGCGCGAGAGCCGTGGGCTCGTACATCCTGCGGCGGCTGCTGATCGCGCTGCCCAGCCTGCTGGGCATCAGCGTGGTGTTGTTCACCGTGCTGGCGCTCGCGCCCGGCGATCCGTTCGAGGAGCTGGCCACCAACCCCAACGTGCCGGCCGAGGTGAAGCTGGCGCTGCGGGCGAAGTTCGGCCTCGACGATCCGGTGTATCTGCGGTACTACCACTGGCTCACCGCGATGCTGCACGGCGACTGGGGCTTCTCGTTCATCAGTCGCGTCGACGTCGACCAGCTGATCGCGCAGCGCGTGCCGGTGACGCTGGCGATCATCGGCGCGTCGCAGCTGCTGGCGCTGGCGGTGGCGCTGCCGGTGGGCATTCTGTCGGCGGTCAAGCCGTACTCGTGGTTCGACCGCATCGCCAGCACGCTGGCCTTCGTGGGTTTCTCGCTGCCGACGTTCTTCACCGGCATCCTGCTGATCCTGGTGTTCTCGATCAAGCTCGACTGGCTGCCGTTCGTGTTCCGCACCGATCTGCCGGGCAGCGGCCTCGCCTGGTGGTGGGAGCAGATCAAGCAGTCGATCATGCCGATCGCGGTGCTCGGCCTGTTCCAGGGCGCCAGCTGGACACGCTACGTGCGCTCGGCCGCGCTCGACGTGGTGCGGCTGGACTACGTGAACACCGCGCGCGCCAAGGGCCTGGCCGAGCGCACGGTGATCCTCAAGCACGTGGTGCGCAACGCGCTGATCCCGGTGGTGACGCTGGTGGCGCTGCAAATGCCGGCGGTGTTCGGCGGTGCGATCGTCACCGAGCAGATCTTCCGCATCCCCGGCATCGGCTCGCTGCTGATCGATGCGATCCTGCGCAACGACACGCCGGTGATCATGTCGGTGACCTTCGTGTTCGCCTGCCTGGTGCTCATCTTCAACCTGATCGCCGACCTGCTCTATGGCTGGCTCGACCCTCGCATCAGCTTCCGCTGAGCCCGGACGCGAGGGCTCGACTGCTCGAGCCCTCGCGCCTGGTGAAGAGCCGGGCCCGTCCGGAGGGCCCGGCCCGGCCTGGAAGGCTGAGGTGGCTGCGCGCCGGCGCAGCGTGTCGCCGTGGGCCGAGGCCTGGCGGCGCTTCCGCCGCCACAAGCTGGCCGTGGCATCGCTGTTCGTGCTGGCAGCGATGGTGCTGCTGGTGGTGTTCGGGCCGTCGCTGTGGAAGGTCGCGATCAACGACATCGACTTCAGCGCGCGGCTGCAGGCACCGTCGACCGCACACCCGTTCGGCACCGACGATCTCGGGCAGGATCTGTTCGCGCGCATGCTCTACGGCGGCCGCATCTCGCTGGCGGTGGGGCTGGCGGCGATGCTGATGGCGATCGTGGTCGGTGTGACGATCGGCGCGGTCGCGGGCATCTCGCGCGGCAGCGTCGACGCGGCGCTGATGTGGCTGACCGATCTGTTCCTGTCGCTGCCGCAGTTGCCGCTGCTGTTGCTGGTGATCTACCTGTTCCGCGACACGCTCAAGGGCGTGTTCGGCCCCGAGGTGGGCGTGTTCATCCTGATCGTCGCGGTGATCGGCATGTTCCGCTGGATGCCGGTGGCGCGGCTGGTGCGCGCGCAGTTCTTCTCGCTGCGCGAGAAGGAGTTCGTCGAGGCGGCGCGCGCGCTCGGCGCCTCCACCTCGCGCCAGGTGGTGCGCCACATCCTGCCCAACGCGCTCGGGCCGGTGATCGTGGCCGGCACGATCGACGTGGCGGCGGCGATCATCGCCGAGTCGACACTGTCGTTCCTGGGCCTGGGCTTCCCGCCCGACATTCCCACCTGGGGGCGGCTGTTGTTCGACGCGAAGGACCACATGGACATCGCGGCGCACTGGGCGCTGTTCCCCGGCGCGGCGATCTTCCTCACCGTGCTGGCGATCAACTTCATCGGCGACGGCCTGCGCGATGCGCTGGATCCGCGCAAGGTGATGTGATGGACCTGCTATGCGCGAGTGCGGTGGGGCGCGGTGGGCAATGCTCGCGTTGCGGCAGTACGGCGTGGTGGTGCGGTGGCCTTTGTTTGCGCGTGAGTGCTGCGCGGCGCGGTGAGCGGTGCCCGGTGTGGGCTCATGATGTCGCGGTCGGCCCTGCGGGCCGACTTCGCTGCGATGCTCGCGCGACAGGGGCGGCTGCGGTACCGCTGTCCGCAGCCCTGAACGGGCTGCGAACTTCACGGCGTCCTCGCCGGTCCGTCCGCTGCGCGGCCGGACTTCCCCCTGCCGCGCTGCGCTTCTCGCCGCGCCATAAATCGCCCACCCCGGACACCGCCCACCGCGCAAAACCACTGGTGGCATGCCGTGAGGGGGCACGCCGCGGTGGTGCCTGCAAAGCCGCGGGCGGGTGTGCGCCGGCAGCGACATTGGGCGCCGCACACGAGCGCCGGCGCATACCCGCCCGCGGCTTTGCACGCTCAGGATCAAGCATGCGAACAACATGGCCCTTCTAGAAATTCAGGGCCTGAAAACCCACTTCAAGACCGACGATGGCTGGCTGCACGCCGTCGACGGCGTCGACATCAGCGTCGATCGCGGCGAGACGGTGTGCGTGGTCGGCGAGAGCGGCTGCGGCAAGTCGGTGACCGCGATGACGGTGCTCAAGCTGGTGCCGATGCCGCCCGGGAAGATCGCCGCCGGCTGCGTGCTGTGGCAGGGGCGCGATCTGGTGCCGCTGTCGCCGGCCGAGATGCAGTCGATCCGCGCGCGCGAGATCGCCATCGTGTTCCAGGAGCCGATGACCTCGCTGAACCCGGTGTACACGGTGGGCGAGCAGATCGCCGAGGTGCTGCGGCTGCACGAGAAGCTGTCGCGCACGGATGCGCTCGACCGCGCGGTGCAGTTGCTCAAGCGCGTGCGCATTCCCACGCCCGAGCGGCGTATCCACGACTATCCGCACCAGTTCTCCGGCGGCATGCGCCAGCGCGTGATGATCGCCATTGCGCTGGCGTGCAACCCGAAGCTGGTGATCGCCGACGAGCCCACCACCGCGCTCGACGTGACGATCCAGGCGCAGATCCTCGACCTGCTGGCCGAGTTGAAGTCCGAGCTCGGCATGGCGGTGATGCTGATCACGCACGCGATGGGCGTGGTGGCCGAGGTGGCGCAGCGCGTGGTCGTGATGTACGCCGGCAAGGTGGTCGAGGAGGCGCCGGTTGGCGAGCTGTTCGCGCACGCGCGGCATCCGTACACGCAGGGGCTGATCCGCTCGATCCCGCGCATCGACACCGCGGCCACGCACAAGGTGCGGCTGGAGTCGATCCCCGGCACCGTGCCCAAGCTGATCGCGCCGCCCGAAGGCTGCCGCTTCGCGCGCGCTGCCGCTACGCGATGCCGCGGTGCGGCGCAGGCCACGCCACCGCTGCGCGAGGTGGCGCCGGCCACAAGGTGGCCTGCATCCTCGACGAGGTGCCGGCGTGACAAGCATCGCCAACGGCAGCGCCACCGCCGGCGCGACCACCGCCGGCGACGCCACCGCGGCCGGCCGACCGCTGCTCCAGGTCAAGGAGCTGGTCAAGCACTTCGATCAAAGGCGGCCTGTTGTCGCGCGAGGTCGGCCGCGTGCATGCGGTCGATGGCGTCAGTTTCGACCTCGCGTCCGGCGAGACGCTCGGCCTGGTGGGGGAATCGGGCTGCGGCAAGAGCACCACCGGGCGCTGCATCCTGCGGCTGATCGAGCCCCACCGGGGCAGCGTGTGGTTCGAGGGTCGCGACGTCACCGCGATGGGCCGCGACGAGCTGCGGCAGATGGCGCGGCACATGCAGATCATCTTCCAGGATCCGTACGCGTCGCTCAACCCGCGCATGACGGTCGGCCAGATCATCGGCGAGGCGCTGTCGATCCACCGGCTCACGAAGAACGCCGCCGAGTACGAGGCGCGCATCGTCGAGCTGCTGGAGACGGTGGGCCTCGCGGCGGACCACATGCGGCGCTACCCGCACGAGTTCTCCGGCGGCCAGCGCCAGCGCATCGGCATCGCGCGCGCACTGGCGGTGAGCCCGAAGCTGGTGGTGTGCGACGAGGCGGTGTCGGCGCTCGACGTGTCGATCCAGGCGCAGGTGATCAACCTGCTCGAAGACCTGCAGTCGCAGTTCGGCCTGACCTACATCTTCATCGCGCACGACCTGTCGGTGGTCGAGCACATCAGCGACCGCGTGGCGGTGATGTACCTCGGCCGCATCGTCGAGCTCGCGCCGGCCCAGTTGCTGTACACGCAGCCGCTGCATCCGTACACCGAGGCGCTGCTGTCGGCGGTGCCGATCCCCGACCCGAAGGTGCGACGCCAGCGCATCGCGCTGCAGGGCGACGTGCCGAGCCCGATCTCGCCGCCGTCGGGCTGCCACTTCCACACCCGCTGCCCGATCGCCCGCAAGCCGTTGTGCAACACCGAGAAGCCCGAGCTGAAGCAGTCCTCCAGCGGCCACTGGGTGGCCTGCCACCTGCGCGGCTGAGGGCCGCGCGGCCGGGCGCGGGCGGCTTGATCGAACGCAGAGGGGTTTCGCGGTCCCAGGATTTCCCGCCTTGTGGTCGGCGCGATCACCGCCTACAAGACCGAAGTTTGAACAATCGCTGAAGGAGACCCCACCATGCAGACCCGCCGCCGGTTCGGCATTGCGATGGCTTCGGTGGCTGCGATCGGCAGCCCGACCCTGGTGCGCGCGCAGGCGCGCAAGCTGAAAGTTGGCGTTCTGCTGCCGCTCAGCGGCGTGCAGGGCTTCATCGGCCAGTCGTGCCAGAAGGCCGTCGACCTGGCACCGGCCGTGCTCAAGCAGTTGGCCGGCGTCGAGATCGAGGTGATGGGCGCCGACACCGAGACCAATGTCGACGTCGCGCGCACGCGCGCCGAGCGGCTGATCCAGGAAGGTGCCAACGTGCTGGTGGGGGCGTTCGATTCGGGCGCCTCGTCGGCGATCGCGCAGGTGGCCGAGCAGCGCGGCGTGCCGTTCGTGATCAACATCGCCGCCGCGCCGCAGATCACCGAGCAGGGCTACAAGTACGTGTTCCGCAACTTCCCCACCGCGCCCGAGCTGGTCACCAACGGCCTGGCGCTGATCGGCGATCTGTTCCAGGCCACCAGCACGGTGCCGCGCACCGCGGTGTACATGCACGTCAACGATACCTTCGGGCAGGCCAACACGCGCGCGATCAACGCCATCCTGCCGCGCCTGACGCAGCTGCCGTTCAAGGTGGTCGACCAGATTGCCTACGACCCGGCGGCGCGCGATCTGTCGGTGGAGGTGTCGCGTGCCCGCGCGACCAAGGCCGATTTCGTGCTGCTGGTGTCGCGCCTGAACGATGCGATCCTGCTGCGCCGCGAGATGGTCAAGCAGCGCTGGCATCCGATGGGTGTGGTCAGCCCGGGGTCCCCCGGCATGTACGAGAAGCAGTTCTACACCACGCTGGGGCCGCTGTCGGAGTATTGCATCTCCAACGTACCGTGGTACGACCCGAAGGCCGAGCTGACCAAGGTGGTCGACCAGGCGTTCAAGGCGCGCAACAAGGACGACCATCTGATGTACCACGCGCTGAACGTGGGCTTCACGTTCGAGGCGATGCTGATCGCCGCCGATGCCTTCAAGCGCGCCGGCTCCACCGATGCCAAGGCGCTCACCGATGCGATCCGCGCCACCAACATCGCCAAGCGCATGATGCTCGGCGGGCCGCTGCGCTTCAACGCCAAGGGCCAAGTCGAGGGCAACCGCTCGGCGTGCATCCAGAACCTGAAGCAGCGGCCCACCGTGGTGCTGCCGGCCGCCGCCGCCGAGGCCAAGCCGCTGTTCCCGGTGCCCGACTACAAGGCCAGCTGAAGCCCAAGCCCCGCACCGCCGGCGCGGGGGCCGCCGGCGCGAAGGCGTACGAGCGAACCCACACCATGTCCGCCGACGTCGTTGCCAACGTTCTGCTCACCGGCATGCTGACCGGCATGGTCTACGGCCTGATGGCGCTCGGCCTGTCGGTGATCTTCGGCGTCGTGCGCGTCGTCAACTTCGCGCACGGCGAGATGATGACGATCGCGATGTACGCCACGGTGGTGCTGTTCGCCCACTGGCAGATCGACCCGTTCGTCGCGATGGTGCCGATGGCGCTGGCGTTCTTCGTCTTCGGCTATGCGCTGCAATCGAGCCTGATCAACCCGTTCATCACGCGGCCCGAGCATTCGCAGTTCATCCTGCTGGTGGCGGTGGCGACGATCATGGTCAACCTGCTGCTGATGATCTTCGGGCCGAGCGCGCGCAACGTGATGGTGAGCTACCAGCTCGATTCGTTCCAGCTCGGCGCGCTGCTGTTCGACAAGGCGCGCGTCTACGCCGCGGCGGTCGCGCTGGCGGCGGCGGCGGCGCTGTTCGCGTTCTTCCGCTACACGCTGGCCGGCAAGGCGGTCCGCGCCTGCGCCGACAACAACCTCGGTGCGCTCGTCGTCGGCTTGCATGTCAAGCGCTACTACGCACTCACCTTCGGTCTCGGCTCGGCCTGCGTCGCGGTGGCCGGCTGCCTGATGGTGCTGCTGGTCGACGTGACGCCGGTGCTCGGCCCCGCCTACACGCTGCTGGCATTTGTGATCGTGATCGTCGGCGGGCTCGGCTCGATGGCCGGCGCGCTGCTCGGCGGCGTGCTGATCGGGCTGTCGGAGGCGCTGGCCGGCTTGTTCATCGCACCGTCGGCCAAGAGCATGTTCAGCTTCGCGCTGCTGATCGCGGTGCTGTTGCTGCGCCCGCAAGGGCTGCTGGGCAAGCGGGCATGAGGCCCGCGCTGCCGCCCGTGAGCCCCGCATCGCCGCCCACCGCAGGGGTGGCCGCGCCGCGCTGGCGCGACCGCCCAGCGCACGAGCGGCGCGCCGTGCAGGGCCTGGTCGTGCTGGCACTGGTGTTGCTGGTGCTGCCGCAGGTCGCCGGCGGCTACGTGCTGTCGGTGGCCACGCTGATCCTGTACCTCGCCTACACCGGCCAGGCGTGGAACGTGATGATGGGTTTCGCCGGCCAGCTCTCGCTCGGCCATTCGCTGTATGTGGGTCTGGCCGCCTATGCCGTGGCGGCGCTGTATGTGCACTTCGGCATCGGCCCGTGGGCCGGGCTGTGGCTGGCCACGGCGGTGGCCGTGGCCGCGGGGCTGGTGATCGGCTTCCTGGCGTTTCGCTTCGGCATCGGCGGCGTCTACTTCGCGCTGCTGACCATCGCCTTTGCCGAGTTCACGCGCATCGGCTTCGACCACTGGCAATGGCTGGGCGCCAGCGGCGGCTTTTTCTTGCCGGTGGCCGAACGCGGCGTCACCGATGTGCTCAACCTGCGTGGCTCGCCGCGGATGTTCTACTACGTGATGCTGGCGCTCACAGCGCTCGCGTTCGCGCTGTGCGCGTGGCTGCTCAGGAGCCGCGCCGGCTATTACTGGCAGGCCATCCGCGAGGACGAAGAGGCCGCGCAGGCGCTGGGCATCCACACCTTCCGCTGGAAGATGCTGGCGGTGGCGATCAGCTCGGCGATGACGGCGCCGGCCGGTGTGTTCTATGCCTTCTACTACAACAACTTGTTCCCCGAGCAGATCTTCCACATCAGCCGCTCGATCGAGATGATCCTGGGGCCGATCGTCGGCGGCGTCGGCACGCTGTTCGGCCCGATCGTCGGCTCGGCGCTGCTGACGCTGGTGGCCGACGGCATCAGCGAGGCGCTGGTGCGGCTGGGCATCGAGGTGCCCGGCATCAAGCAGGTGTTCTACGGCTGCGTGCTGCTGCTGGTGATCCTGTTCCGCCCCAACGGCCTGTGGCCGGCGCTGGCGCGGCGCCTGGGCGTCGCGCCGCGCCATGAGTGAGGCAGCGGTGGCCGAACTGCTCACGGTGGAAGGCGTCGGCAAGTCGTTTCGCGGCCTGCGCGCGGTGGCCGATGCGTCGTTCGGCGTCGCCGAGGGCGAGATCGTCGCGCTGATCGGCCCCAACGGCGCCGGCAAGACGACGATCTTCAACCTGATCGCCGGCGCGCTGGCACCCACCGTCGGGCAGATCCGCTTCGCCGGTGCGCGCATCGACGGCCTGCGCCCCGATCAGGTGTGTGCTGCGGGCATCGGCCGCACGTTCCAGATCGTCAAGCCGTTCGCCGGCTTGTCGGTGCTCGACAACGTGGTCGTCGGCGCGTTGCAGCGCACGCGCAGCGTCGGTGCGGCGCGTGCGCTGGCCGCTCAGGTGCTCGAGCGGCTGGGTCTTGCGCCCAAGCGCCACGCGCTCGCGTCGGCGCTGACGCTGCCCGACCGCAAGCGGCTCGAGGTGGCGCGCGCGCTGGCCACGCAGCCGCGACTGCTGCTGCTCGACGAGGTGATGGCCGGCCTGCGGCCGACCGAGTGCGACCAGATCGTCGCGGTGCTGCGCGAGATCAACACCCGCGACGGCGTGACGATCGTGCTGATCGAGCACGTGATGCGCGCGGTGATGGCGCTGGCGCACCGCATCGTCGTGCTGCACCACGGGCAGATCGTGGCGCGCGGTGCGCCCGAGCAGGTGGTGCGCGACCCCGCGGTGCTCGAGTGCTACCTCGGCGAGGAAGTCGAAGTGTGATGACCCACCCCCGTAACGGCCTTCGGCCGCCCCCCCTCAAGGGGGCGCCACCAGCGGACCGGCGAAGCCGGATCCGCGGTGGCCGCTTGGCTGCCACCGTGGCCGTCGTCGACCGCTACGCCTTTGCGTTGCACTGAACGCTTCATGCTCTCCGTCGAGAACCTCGATCTCTACTACGGCGATGCGCAGGCGCTGGCCGGTGTGTCGCTCGAGGTTGCGGCCGGCGAGATGGTGGCGATCGTCGGTGCCAACGGCGCCGGCAAGTCGTCGCTGATCCGCAGCATCGCCGGCATCGAGCGGCCGCGCGCCGGTCGCATCGTGTTCGACGGCCAGGTGATCAGCGGGCTCGAATCGCACCGCGTGTGCAACCTCGGCATCGGCCAGGTCGCCGAAGGGCGCCAGGTGTTCCCGACGCTGACGGTCGAGGAGAACCTGCAGATGGGCGCGCTGCTGCCGCGCGCGCGCGCCAGCGCGCGCAGCGCGCTCGACGAGGTGTACGCGATGTTCCCGCGGCTGCGCGAACGGCGCACTCAGGCCGCCGGCACGCTGTCGGGCGGCGAGCAGCAGATGCTGGCGATCGGCCGCTGCCTGATGGGGCGTCCGCGCCTGGTGATGTTCGACGAGCCGTCGCTCGGCCTGGCGCCGGCGATCGTGAAGGAGGTGCTGCACACCATCCGCACGCTCAACGCCGGCGGCATGACGATCCTGCTGGTCGAGCAGAACGTGGCGCTGTCGCTCAAGCTGTCGCGCCGCGCCTACGTGCTGGAGAACGGCCGCATCGTGATGTCGGGTCGCGGCGACGAACTGCTGCACGACGACCGCGTGCGCCAGGCCTACCTGGGCATGTAGCGCGCGTGCGGCAGCGGCCGCGCCACCGCGCTAGAGTGGCTGCTCCACGCGCCTGCTGCCGCCAGGCCTGGCGCCCAGGCATCATGGCCGTCCGGCCCACCAGGAGAGTCCATGACCATCAAGACCGCCACGCACAACGGCGTGGCCACGATCGAGATCGCACGTCCCGAGAAGAAGAACGCGCTCACCGCCGCGATGTACCAGGCGATGGCCGACGCGCTGCGCGCCGCCGCCGGCGAAGCGGCCGTGCGCGCGGTGCTGATCACCGGCCAGCCCGGCGTCTTCACCTCGGGCAACGACCTGGAGGACTTCATGCAGCGCCCGCCGCAGGGCAGCGATTCGCCGGTGGCGCAGTTCATGCGCGCGCTGCTCGAGTGCGACAAGCCGGTGGTCGCCGCCGTCACCGGTGCAGCGATCGGTATCGGCACGACGATGCTGCTGCACTGCGACTTCGTCTACGTCAGCGACGAGGCGCGGCTGGCCACGCCGTTCGTCAGCCTCGGGCTGGTGCCCGAATACGCGTCGAGCCTGCTGATGCCGGCGCTGATGGGCCACCGCCGCGCGGCCGAGAAGCTGCTGCTCGGCGAGCCGTTCGGCGCCGAGGCGGCGGTGGAGTGCGGCCTGGCCAATGCCGTGCTGCCGGCCGCCGAGGTGGCGCACCATGCGCGCCGCATCGCCGAGCGCTTCAACGCGCTGCCGCCCGCTGCGGTGCGCGAGAGCAAGCGGCTGATGCGCCGCGCCGGGCGCGACGCCGCGCTGCAGGTGATGCAGATCGAGGGCGAGATCTTCGCCGCGCGGCTGCGCAGCCCCGAGGCGATGGAGGCGTTCCAGGCGTTCTTCCAGAAGCGCAAGCCCGATTTCTCGAAGTTCTGACGGCCTTCGCGCGCAAGGCTTGCACCGCCGTGTCGCTGGCGCTCAAGCTCGTGCTGAGCCCGCTGCTGGTCGCGCAGGCGCTGCACACGCGCGCGAAGGTGCCGCGCCTGCCCGAGGCGGCCGGCCCACGCGCCGGTGTGCACGGCCACGGCGCGCAGCGGCTGCGGCTGCTGATCGCCGGTGATTCGTCGGCCGCCGGCGTCGGCGTTGCCACGCAGCGCGACGCGCTCGCCGGCCAGTTGCTGGCGCGGCTGGCGCAGCGGCTGCCGCTGCAACTGCACTGGCAGCTGCTGGCCGCCAGCGGCCTCACCACCGCGCAGACGCTCGAGCTGCTGCGCGCCACCCGGCTCGACGCGCTGGACCTTGCGGTGATCGTCACCGGCGTCAACGATGTGGTCGAGCAGGTGGCCACGGCACGCGCCGTGCGCGCACGCGCGGCCATCGCCGACCTGCTGCGCAGCGTGGCGGGAGCGCGGCACATCGTGTTCTGCCCGTTGCCGCCGGTGCAGCAGTTTCCGTCGCTGCCGCAGCCACTGCGCTGGATGGCCGGCGCCGATGCACAGCGCCACAACCGCGCGCTGCGCGAGTGGGTGGCGCAGCGCGCGCACGCGCAGGCCGACGTGTCGGCCCCCGACCTCGGCGCGCTGCAGTTGGGCCGCGACAGCATGGCCGCCGATGGCTTCCACCCCGGCGCCGCGGCGTACCGCGCGGTTGCCGACGCGCTGGCCGCGCACATCGCCGACGCGGTGTGGCCGCGCTTGCGGCGGTAGGGCATCGACCCCAGGTCGCTCGAGCATGGCGGCCGGCTGTCGGCCGCCCGCGTCGGCGCCGTCGTGGTGCACGGCACACTGGCGTATGTGGCATCATGATGCCTTCTGCTTGATGCCTTGATGCCATGCGCACCACCGTCACCCTCGATCTCGACGTGCACCGGCTGCTCAAGGAGGCAGAGCGGCGCAGCGGCCAGCCGTTCAAGCAGGTGCTGAACGATGCGCTGCGTGCCGGGCTGAAGCGCCCGCCGGCGCGCACGCCGCCGTTCAAGCAGCGGGTGTTCTCGCTCGGCCGCCCGCGAGTGGACCTGACCAAAGCGGGGGCGCTGGCCGCCGAGCTCGAAGACCTCGAGATCATCGCCAAGGGCCGTCGAGACGCGCGGCGGTGAAGACGCCCGACGTGAACCTGCTGCTGTACGCCGTCAACAGCGACGCGCCGCAGCACGAATCCGCAAGGAGCTGGCTCGAGCACGCGTTCGGCGACGCCGCCGGCATCGGCTTCTGCTGGGCCGCGCTGGTCGGCTTCCTGCGCCTGGCCACCCGCGCAGGCATCTTGCGCCGGCCGTTGTCGCTCGACGAGGCACTCCAACTGGTCGACGATTGGCTGGAGCATCCGGCCGCACGCGTGCTGGCGCCGACCGAGCGGCATGCCGCCGTGCTGTCGGGTCTGCTGCTCGCGCAGGGGCGCGGCGGCAACATCGTCAGCGATGCACACCTGGCCGCCGTGGCGATCGAGCACGGGGCCGAACTCGGCACGTTCGACCGCGACTTCCAGCACTTCGCGGGGCTGCGCATCGCGCTGTTGAAGTAGCCGCAGCAGCACGAAGAGCCGCTGCCGCTGCGCAGCCGACCGGTGCGCCCATCCGCAGCGCCGAGCCCTACGCATCCGCCTGTGTCGGTGCATGATGCGTGTCATCCCCACCGAGAGCCGCATCGGCACCGAGACCGCCATGCGCGACCGCGTGGCCACGCATCGACAGCAGGAGCAACCCATGGCCGAGACCGCACGCACCCTGAAGGGCAAGACCCTGGTCATCACCGGCGCCTCGCGCGGCATCGGGCTGGCGATCGCGCTGCGCGCCGCGCGCGACGGCGCCCACATCGTGCTGCTGGCCAAGACGACCGAGCCCAACCCCAAGCTGCCGGGCACGCTGTACTCGGCCGCGCAGGAGATCGAAGCCGCCGGCGGCCAGGCGCTGCCGGTGCCCACCGACATCCGCGACGAGGCGGCGGTGGCCGCCGCGGTCGTGAAAGCGGTCGAGCGCTTCGGCGGCATCGACATCCTGGTCAACAACGCCAGCGCGATCAGCCTGACGCCGACCGATGCCACGCCGATGAAGCGCTTCGACCTGATGTTCGGCGTCAACGTGCGCGGCACCTACTGCTGCACGCAGGCGTGCCTGCCCGAGCTGGTGAAGAGCGCGAAGGCCGGGCGCAACCCGCACGTGCTGAACATGAGCCCGCCGCTGAGCATGAAGCCGCACTGGTTCCAGAACCACGTGGCCTACACGATGGCCAAGTACGGCATGAGCCAGTGCACGCTCGGCCATGCGGCCGAGTTCAAGCGCCACGGCATCGCGGTGAACAGCCTGTGGCCACGAACCGCGATCGCCACCGCGGCGTTGCAGATGATCCCCGGTGTGGACCTGAACAAGTGCCGCAAGCCCGAGATCCTGTCCGACGCGGCGCACATCATCCTGACATCCGATGCGAAGCAGGTGAGCGGCAACTTCTTCATCGACGACACGCTGCTCGGCGAGCACGGCGTGAAGGACTTCGACCGCTATGCGGTGGTGCCCGGAACGAAGGACCTGATCCCCGACTTCTTCGTCGACTGAAGCGCGCAGCCCGGCGCGGCGCTTCAGAAGTGCCGCACCAGCGGCAGCACCTCGGCCGGCGGCGCGCCCGCCACCACGGCCGGCCAGCCGACGGCGCTGCACAAGCCGAACAGCACCCACACGCGGCCGTCGCGCGCCGCGCTGGCCGGGCGCGCGGCCGGGGCCGCGGTCCAGCCGCGTGCGGTGCCGGCCTTCAGCGCCGCGGCGGGTGCCTCGAGCCGCACGGCGCCGGCGGCACGCAGGCGCCGTGCCTCGGCCTGGCAGGCGCCGTAGCTGGCCAGGCCGCCGGTCAGCGTGCGCCGCGGCAGTTGCGGCGCCGCGTAGCCTGCGGCCGGCAGCTCGACGACCCACAGCGAGCGCCGCACACCGGCCAGTTCGGCGGCGTCGGTGATGCCCTCGTGGCGCAGGAACTCGGCCCAGGCGCCGATCGGTGTGTCGGCAAAGTAGTTGGCCGGCCCTTCGCCGCTGCCGTGCCAGCGCGCGGCGGGTTGCTGCGCGCTCTGCCACAGGAACGGCATGCGCGAGTCGCAGTGGCGAAACCCCAGCCGCACCGGCGCTGCGCCGGCGGCGTCAATGGGCGTGGTCACAGGACCGACCGCGCTGTTCGCGGCGGCGGGGTTCGCGCCGCCGCGCGGCCCGGCGCCGCTCACGCCGCCAGCGGCTGCGCGCCGGTGAGCACCGCGGCCAGCGCGCGGATCTGCTGCGCCGACTTTGCGTCCGGCGTCCACTTGGGCCCCAGCAGCGCGCGCGGGCTCTTGCCGCCGAGCTGGCTGCGCGGGCGTTCGAACCAGCGCCGCATGCCGAACTCGTTGTACGAGCCGGCGAGATCCGACACCACCATCGCCAGCCAGTGCAACCGCTCGGCGGCGGCCTGCGGTGTGGCGCGCTCGCCGGCCGCGTAGCGGCGCAGCGACGCCGGCGCCACGCCCACCAGCGCGCCGAGCGCGTCGTCGCCGAACACCGTGCGCATCGGCGCCCATTCGCTGGCCGGGGCGGGCGAATCGTCGAGCACGGCGACCAGGCGGTCGACGCTGTCGGCCATGCGCTCGGCGGTGGCCGCATCGAGCCGGGCCGGGCCCTGCTTCAACAACGGCGCCAGCGCGACCGGCGCGGCGCCGATCAGGCCCTGCCGGTGCAGCGCGCTGAGCACGCGCTGCACTGCCGCGGCATCGATCTGCGTCACCGCGGCGCCGGCCAGCACGCCCATCGCCGAGGCGCGCGTCAGCAGCGCGAGCAGGCGCTCGTGCAGCCGGCGGTTCGCCAGTGGAGCGGAATCGGGTTTGATTTGGATGTTGACCATGATCCGATCGTACTCCGATCGGTATCCTGCGACAACAGGTGTCCGCGGCCCCGCGCCGATCGGGGCAAGGGTCCACTCGGTACTAGGCGCCGGACCCGCGCGCGGCAGCCGCGCCGATCGCCCGCGGCTGCCCGCTGGCATCGATCGCCACGTAGGTCAGGTTGGCGTCGGTCACCTTGACCAGCTGCGGCGCCGCCGGGTTGCGCTCGGCGTAGACCTCGACCTGCACGGTCACCGAGGTGCGGCCCACGCGCAGCACGCGGGCGTAGAAGCTCAGCAGGTCGCCCACCGACACCGGCTGCTTGAAGACGAACTGGTTCACCGCCACCGTGGTGATGCGCCCCTTGGCGATGCGCGCCGGCAGCACCGCGCCGGCCACGTCGACCTGGGCCATGATCCAGCCGCCGAAGATGTCGCCGTTGGCATTGGCATCCGCGGGCATCGGCATGACGCGGAACACCAGTTCGGCGTCATCGGGCAAACTGCCCGGCTGCGCGAGGAGGCCCGACGGGCTCGAGGAACGGTTCATCGCTTGCACCTTCGCGCAGGGTTCGTTGCCGCGAGATTCTCCACGACCTTCGATGCGCCGCTCTGCCACCGCTTCGCCTTTGCCGTTGCCCGCCGCCGCGGACGCCTCGCCGTCCGACTTCGGCGTGCTGAAGCGGCTCGGGCCGTACCTGTGGCGCTACCGCTGGCGCGTGGCCGCGGCGCTGCTGTTCCTGGTGGCCGCCAAGATGGCCAATGTCGGCGTGCCGGTGCTGCTGAAGCACCTGGTCGATGCGCTCGACCTGAAGCCGGGCGACCCGCGCGCGATCCTGGTGGTGCCGATCGGGTTGCTGCTGGCCTACGCGGCGCTGCGGCTGTCGACCTCGGTGTTCACCGAGTTGCGCGAACTGATCTTCGCCAAGGCCTCGTTCGGCGCCGCGAAAGAGATCGCGCTCGAGGTCTTCGGGCACCTGCACGCGCTGAGCCTGCGCTTTCACCTCGAGCGGCAGACCGGCGGCCTGTCGCGCGACATCGAGCGCGGCACGCGCGCGCTGCAGTCGCTGCTGAGCTACTCGCTCTACACCATCGCGCCCACGTTGGTCGAGGTGCTCTTGGTGCTGGGCTTCCTCGGCTGGCGCTTCGACGCCGGCTATGTGTGGATCACGCTGGCCGCGCTCACGCTGTACGTGGTGTTCTCGGTCGTCGTCACCGAGTGGCGCACGCAGTTCCGTCGCACGATGAACGAGCTCGATTCGAAGGCGCACACGCGCGCGATCGATGCGCTGCTGAACTACGAGACGGTCAAGTACTTCAACAACGAGGCCTACGAGACGCGGCGCTACGAGCAGGGGCTGGAGTCGTACCGCCAGGCGCAGGTGAAGTCGCAGCTGACGCTGTCGCTGCTCAACACCGGCCAGCAGCTGGTCATCGCGCTGAGCCTGGTGGCGCTGCTGTGGCGCGCCACGCAGGGTGTGGTCGACGGCCGGCTGGCGCTCGGCGACCTGGTGATGATCAACGCCTTCCTGATCCAGCTGTACATCCCGCTCAATTTTCTCGGCGTGCTGTACCGCGAGGTCAAGCAGAGCCTGACCGACCTCGACCGCATGTTCGCGCTGCTCTCGCGCGAGCGCGAGGTGGCCGACGCGCCCGGTGCGCCACCGCTGCAGGTGCGCGACGGCGTCGTGCGTTTCGAGCAGGTGTCGTTCGCGTACGACCGAGTCGAAGAGCCAGGCGAAGGCAAGCCAAAGGCGGCCGTGCGGCCGATCCTGCACCAGGTGAGCTTCGAGATCCCCGCCGGCAAGACGGTGGCGGTGGTCGGCGCGTCGGGCGCCGGCAAGAGCACGCTGGCGCGGCTGCTGTACCGCTTCTACGACGTGGGCGGCGGCCGCATCACGATCGACGGGCAGGACATCCGCGGCGTCACGCAAGACAGCCTGCGCCGCGCGATCGGCATCGTGCCGCAAGACACCGTGCTGTTCAACGACACCGTGGGCTACAACATCGCCTACGGCCGCCCCGGCGCGGGCGACGCCGAGGTGCACGCCGCCGCCGCCGCGGCGCACATCCACGGCTTCATCGCCGCCACGCCGAAGGGCTACGACACGATGGTCGGCGAGCGCGGCTTGAAGCTCAGTGGCGGCGAGAAGCAGCGCGTGGCGATTGCGCGCACGCTGCTGAAGAACCCGCCGATCCTGATCTTCGACGAGGCCACCAGTGCGCTCGACTCGGCCAACGAGCGCGCGATCCAGGCCGAGCTGAAGAGCGCCGCGCAGGGCAAGACGGCGCTGGTGATCGCGCACCGGCTGTCGACCATCGCCGACGCGCACGCCATCGTCGTGCTCGACGCCGGCCGCGTCGTCGAGGTGGGCAGCCACGCCGAGCTGCTCGCGCGCGACGGCCGCTACGCGCAGATGTGGCGGCTGCAGCAAGCCGAAGAGCCGGAGACCGCGTGATCGCGTGGCCCCACCGCAGGCCACGTGGGGCGAGCAAGCTGTGTTCTGATTGCGGCTGCGCCGCCGCATGCCGCGGCGAGGCCGATGATCAAGGGAGAGTTCCGATGCGCGTGTTGCGGTGGCTGTCGCGGGTCTCTTGTTGCGCCTTCGTGCTGGCCGCAGCGAGCGCGAACCCGGCGCAGCCGATCGACGCTTACTGGCGGCCACCGGCCAACCGCGACCCGGTGCTGTCGCCCAACGGCCGCTACCTGGCGGTCACGCTGCCGATCAAGGGCCGCATGAACGTCGCGGTGGTCGATGTCGAGACCCGCCAGGCCAAGCCGCTGACCGAATTCGAGGACTTCGACGTGATCGACCAGCACTGGGTCGGCAACGACCGCTTGGTGTTCTCGCTGGGCCGGCTCAACACGCCGACCGGGCCCGACCGCCAGGACGGCGGTGGGCTGATCATGGTCCATCGCGACGGCTCGGAGTCGCGCAAGCTCGCGCCGACGCTGCGCGAGATGATGAGGAGCGGGCAGCGGGCGTACCACGGTTTGTTCTACCTCGCACCGGTGCGCGACAGCGAGGACGAGATCCTGGCCAACGAGATCAGCGACCAGGGCGAACAGGACGTGTACCGCGTCAACGTACGCACCGGGCGCAAGACGATCCTCAGCGCCGGCCGGCCGCGCCACGTGTACCGCTGGGTGCTCGATCGCGAGTCGGTGCCGCGGGTGGCGGTGTCGTGGAGCGAGGACAGTGTCGAGGAGATCGTCTCGTATCGCGCGTCGGCCGACGCGCCGTGGACCGAGCTGTACCGGCAGCAGCGCGGCAGCGAGCGCATGGCGGTACCGCTGGCCTTCGACGACGACAACCGGACGTTGATCGTCGCCGCCAACCAGGGTCGCGACACGATGGCGCTGATGAGCTACGACCCGAAGGCGCGCCGGCTCGGCGAGGTGCTGGCGGGGCATCCACGCTTCGACATCGGCGCCGACCTCACCGGCGAGCCGGTGCTCGGTGCGGTGCTCGACAGCAAGACGCGGCAGATGGTCGGGGTGCGCGTCGCTGCCGAGAAACCGCTGGCGGTGTGGAACGACGCCCGTTACGAGCGGGTGCAGAAAGTGCTCGACGCGGCGCTGCCGGGGCAGATCAACGTGTTCAGCGGTGACATCGACGGCAAGCGCCTGCTGGTGCTGTCGCACAGCGACCGGCAACCGCCGCGCTGGTACTTTCTGCACACCGATCGGCATGCGCTCGAGCTGCTGTTCGACAGCGCGCCGTGGTTCAAGCCCGACGACCTGGTGCCGATGCATCCGTTCGTGCTGAAGACGCGCGACGGCCTGCAGATTCCCGGCTACTACCTGCTGCCGGTCGGGCGCAAGCCGGGCGAGCGCCTGCCAACGGTGATCCACATCCACGGCGGGCCGGCCGTGCGAGCCGATCACTGGGGCTACGGTTCGTTCGGCGCGCACGAGGCCCAGTTGCTGGCCTCGCGTGGCTATGCCGTCGTGCTGCCGAACTTCCGGATCACGCCGGGCTTCGGTGCCAGGATCTTCCGCGCCGGACTGCGGCAGCTCGGCCGCGCGATGCAAGAGGACATCGAAGACGCCACCGACTGGGCGGTGACGCAAGGCTTCGCCGATGCATCGCGCATCTGCCTGTCGGGCGCCAGCTATGGTGGCTACGCCTCGCTGATGGGCGTGGCCAAGACGCCCGACAAGTATCGCTGCTCGATCGCCGGACTCGCGGTCACCGATGTCGAACTGCTGCTCACCTCCAGCGAAGGCGACATTCCGCGCGCTCGTAGCGGCGGCTTGCAGTTCTGGCACGAGTTGGCCGGTGACCCGAAGAACCCGACCGATCGCGATGCGATGCGCGCGGTGTCACCGGCGTACTTGGCCGCGCGCATCAAGGTGCCGGTGCTGATGTACAGCGGCGTCGACGATGTCCGCGTGCCGCTGGAGCAGCCGCAGAAGATGCGCAAGGCGCTCGAGGCGGCCGGCAAGCAAGTGCAGTGGATCCAGAAGAACGGCGAAGGCCACGGTTTCGGCAAGCTGGAGAACAACGTCGAGCTGTACACGCAGATCCTGCAGTTTCTGGACCACAACATCGGCTCGGCCGCGGCGAAGAACTAGCGCTCGCGATTCGGCACGCGGACGCCGCAAGCCCCGCGCCGCACCACACCGTACGGCACCATGTCGGCAACCACCCTCACACTGACCCGCCCCGACGACTGGCACCTGCACCTGCGCGACGGTGCCGCGCTGGCCGCGGTGCTGCCGGCCACGGCGCGGCAGTTCGCGCGCGCGATCGTGATGCCGAACCTGAAGCCGCCGGTGACCACCACCGCACAGGCACTGGCTTATCGCGAGCGCATCGTGGCGGCGCGGCCGGCCAGCGGCCCGGGGCGCGACTTCACGCCGCTGATGACGCTGTACCTCACCGACCAGCTGATGCCGCAGGAGATCGCGCGCGCGAAGGCGGCGGGCATCGTCGCGGCGAAGCTGTACCCGGCCGGCGCCACGACGAACAGCGACGCCGGCGTCACCGACATCCGCCACACCTACCCGACGCTCGACGCGATGCAGCGCGCGGGCTTGCTGCTGCTGGTGCACGGCGAGGTCACCGACCCGGCGGTCGACATCTTCGACCGCGAGGCGGTGTTCATCGAGCGCGTGATGACGCCGCTGCGGCGCGACTTTCCCGAGCTGAAGGTGGTGTTCGAGCACATCACGACGCGCGAGGCCGCGCAGTACGTGGCCGAGGCCGGCGCGCACACCGCTGCGACGATCACCGCGCACCACCTGCTCTACAACCGCAACGCGATCTTCACCGGCGGCCTGCGGCCGCACTACTACTGCCTGCCGGTGCTCAAGCGCGAGGTGCACCGCCAGGCGCTGGTGCGGGCGGCCACCTCGGGCAGTGCCAAGTTCTTTCTCGGCACCGACAGCGCGCCGCACGCCGCGGCGCTGAAGGAGGCCTCGGTGTGCGGCGCCGGCTGCTACACCGCGCCGGCCGCGCTCGAGCTGTACGCCGAGGCCTTCGAGGCCGCCGGTGCGCTCGAGCGGCTCGAGGCCTTCGCCAGCTTCAACGGGCCGGCGTTCTATGGCCTGCCGCGCAACGAAGGCCGTGTGACGCTGAAGCGCGAGCCGTGGACGCTGCCCGAGGCGGTGCCGTTCGGCGATGCGCAGCTCAAGCCGCTGCGCGGCGGCGAGACGCTGAACTGGCGCCTGCTCGACGCATGAATGCCGGGCGCCACCGCTGCGCCCGCGCCGCGAACGCCGCCCGAACCGATCCGCAACCGATGACCGAACGGAGCCCCCGCCGATGGACCGCAAACCCCGCGTCGCGCTGCTGATCGATGCCGACAACTCGCCGGCGTCGAAGATCGACCTGATCTTGAACGAGCTGTCGACCTTCGGCGAGACCAGCATCCGCCGCGCCTACGGCAACTGGAAGAAGCAAGAGCTCAAGGGCTGGGAAGACCAGCTGCACGAGCATGCGATCCGCCCGGTGCAGCAGTACGACTACAGCAAGGGCAAGAACGCCAGCGACATGGCGATGGTGATCGACGCGATGGCGCTGCTGTACACCGACCGGCCCGACGCGTTCGGCATCGTCTCGTCCGACGCCGACTTCACGCCGCTGGTGATGCACCTGCGCGAGAAGGGCGCCGCGGTCTACGGCTTCGGCGCGCGCAAGACGCCCGAGCCGTTCGTCAACGCCTGCTCGCGCTTCCTGTTCCTCGACAAGCTCGCCGCCCCTCGTAGCGACGACGCAGCCGATGCCAGCGACGAGCGCGAGAGGCGGCGCAGGCGGTGCGCGCCACCGTGCCGAGCGCGCAATGCGCCAGGACGCTTTTGGTCACGCTGCTACGCAACGCGGTCACGGCGGCGCAGGACGACGAGGGCTGGGCGCGTGTCGGCGCGGTGGGCAGCAGATCGCCGCCAGGCCAGGTTCGACCCGCGATGAGGCGCAGCGCAACTACCGCTACGCCACGCTGAGCAAGCTGCTGGTGGCGACGCAGCTGTTCGACGTCGCGCGCACGAAGGCACCAGCCAGATCGCCGTGCGCGAGCGCGCGCGCGAAGGGCGGCGCGGCGCGGCTGAGGCGCGCGCGCAGCGCGCGCTGCGGCCACTTCGCCGACACGCACGCGCACGCGCGTTGTTGATGCGCGCCGCCAGCGCCGATGATCGTTGCTTCCATGGGTTGACTCCGGCGTCGATCCAGCCGCGATAATCATGCGGTGAAGCGGCCAGGCTGCCGCTGGTGCACCGGCCGAAAGGCCGCACTGGAGGAAGGTCCGGACTGCACAGGGCAGCGCAGGAGGTAACGCCTCCCCACCGCAAGGTGCGAATCAGAGCCACAGAGACGAGCCGGTTCAGTCCGGAGTGAAACGCGGCAATCTTTGCGCGCAGCAACACCAAATAGGCCGGCATCGATGTGGCCCGCGGAGCCGGCGGGTAGGTGGCACCGAGCCGGGCGAGCGATTGCCCGGCCCAGATGAATGGCAGCCACGGCCGCGCTCGCCGCAAGGCGGCGCGGACGCACAGAATCCGGCCTATCGGCCCGCTTCACACTGTTCTTCGCGTTGCGGCCCGCCGAGTCACCGCGCTTCACGCCGGCACGACGAGGTCATGCTGTACCTGCCAGCGCAGCGCGCTGTCGCCGGCCGCCGGTGCGAGCACCATCTCCAGCCCCGCGCGGTCTGCGTTCGACAGCCGCCGCCACAGGAAGTCGCCCGCGTTGCCGGCATCGCCGGCGACGAACAGCTGCGTCGTCAGCTCGCCGAAGCCGGCGTGCCGCAACCTGACGTGGATGTGCGGCGTGCGCCCGGGGTAGGGCACCGGCCGGATCGTGCGGAAGCGGTAGCGCCCCTGCGCCGTGCTGAGCGTGGCGCCGAAGCCCTGGAACGCCTCGTCGACCGGCGCGCTGGCCGGCTCGGTGCTCGGGTGTCGGTAGTGGCGCATGGCATCGCACTGCCAGATCTCGACCTCGGCGCCGTCGATCACGCGACCATGGGTGTCGATCACGCGACCTTCGAGCCCCAGGTGCTCGCCCTGGGCCAGCCGCGTGCCGTCGGCCACGCGGGTGAGGTCGGCATCCTGATCGGGCCAGCGCTCGCGCCATGCGCGCGGCGGGTAGAACGGCCCTGCCGTCATCGCCGCCAGCGCGCGGCGCGACGTCGCGAGCGCCGGCAGCGCAAGGCAGGCGGCCATCCCGGTGGCGGCACGCAGCGCGCCGCCGGTGGCGGCGCTGACCATCACGCCGGCGGTGGCGCCCAGCATGCCGCGGCGCGGGAAGGTGGCATGAGGCAGCGGGGCTCGGCGCATGGATCCTCCGGGCGGCGACGCGTGGATCAAGCGCACAGCATCGCACGCGGCGCGGCCCGCTCGCAGGCAGGGCTTCTCGATCGCCGCGATGGCGGCGGAGCCTGGCCGCCCGTGGCCGGCCGCGCGCCACGACGCAGCCGGGGTCCGCAGCTAGACTGCCCGCCCCTGCGCGCCGCGCAGCGGCAACGCGAATGAACCCTCCGCCGAACCCCCCATCGCCCTGGACGCGGCCGCGCTGGCTGCTGGCCGCGCTGCTCGGCAGCCTGGGCACGCTGGGGCCGTTCGCGGTCGACACCTACCTACCGGCGTTCGGCGGTATTGCCGCTGCGCTGGCGGCGAGCCCGCTGCAGATGCAGCAGACGCTGTCGGCCTACCTGCTCGGCATTGCGGTGATGAACCTGTTCCACGGCGCGCTGTCCGACGGCTTCGGCCGCCGTCCGGTACTGCTGGTCAGCCTCGGCGTCTTCGCACTGGCGTCGGTGGGTTGTGCGCTGTCGAGCAGCGTCGGCGCGCTGGTGGCCTGGCGCGTCGTGCAGGGGCTGTCGGGCGGCGCCGGCATGGTGGTGGCGCGCGCGATCGTGCGCGACCTGTTCGATGCCGTCGACGCGCAACGGATGATGTCGCAGATGACGCTGTTCTTCGGCGTGGCGCCGGCGCTGGCGCCATTGATCGGCGGCGAGCTGTTCGTGCGGATGGGCTGGAGCTCGATCTTCTGGTTCCTCGCCGCGGTGGGGCTGCTCATGTGGCTGGCGTGCCGGTTCTGGTTGCCCGAGACCCTGCCACCGGATCGACGCCAGTCGCTGCAGCTGCCGCCGCTGCTGCGCGGCTACTGGGAGTTGGCCAGCGATGCGCGCTTCGTCTGCCTGGTGCTGGCCAGCAACCTGCCGTTCAACGGCTTCTTCCTCTACATCGTCAGTTCGCCCGAGTGGCTGGGCCGGCACCTCGGGCTGGCGCCGACGCAGTTCTTCGTCTACTTCATGTTGTCGATCGGCGGCGTGATGGGCGGCGCCTGGGTCTGCGGCCGCATGGCCGGCCGGATGTCGGCGCAGCGCCAGGTGCGGCGAGGCTTCGTGGTGATGGCGGCGATGGCGGCACTCAACGTCGTGCTGAACCTGGCGTTCGATGCGCAGGCCTGGTGGGCGTTGTGGCCGGTGGCGCTGTACGCATTCGGCTGGTCGATGATGACGCCGCTGGTCACGCTGATGGTGCTCGAACTGTCGCCGCAGCGGCGCGGACTGGCGTCGTCGTTGCAGGCTGGTTTCGGCGCGGCGATCAATGCGCTGGTGGCTGGCGTCGTGGCACCGGCAGCGATGCACGGCACGCGCAGCCTCGCGCTCGCGTCGGCCGGCCTGTTCGGCGCCGGCGTGCTGGCCTGGCTGTGGGCGCGCCGAAGGGTTCCGGCGATGTGAACGCGGGCACGTGCGCTGGGCCCAGCGCCGGCGCCGACCCTCAAGCACGGCGGCGAGCAGCCGAAAACCGGTCGACTCCCCGCCACCGACCGCCATGCGCAAGTTGCCCTCGCCCCTGATCCGCAGCGCGGCGATCGTCGGCCCGCTGCTCGCGCTCGCGTCGACCGCGCTGCCCGCCCATGCCGAAGCGACTTCCGACGCCGCCGCACGCAACGAGCCACCGGCCGCGCACAACGCGCGTCAGCCGCGTGGCGCTGCGCCGCTCGATCCGCTGCAGGGCCTGCGCGACCGCCTGGCGGCCAAGCTCGGTGCCACCAAGGCGGCGGAAGACGAGGGCGCCGCAGTGCTGCGCGTCAGCACGCAGCCCGATGGCGAGATGCGCATGGCGCCCCAGGCCGCGCCCGCGCAGCGGCCCTCAGCCAAGCCCGGCAGCGGCAAGCCGGCCGCCAAGGCGGGCGTGCGCCACACGGGCGCGCACTGGTCGTACCACGGCGAGAACGGGCCGCAGGCGTGGGCCCGGCTGAAGCCCGAGTTCGGCGCCTGCGGCAATGGCACGCGGCAAAGCCCGATCGACATCCGCGACGGCATCCGCGTGGACCTCGAGCCGGTGCAGTTCGAGTACCAGTCCGGCGCCTTCAGCGTGCTCGACAACGGTCACACGGTGCAAGTCAATGTCGCGCCCGGTAACGCGATCGAGGTGATGGGGCGCCGCTTCGAGCTGGTGCAGTTCCACTTCCATCGGCCGTCCGAGGAGCGCATCGACGGTCGGCAGTTCGACATGGTCGTGCACCTGGTGCACCGCGATGCCGCCGGCAAGCTCGCGGTGGTGGCGGTGCTGCTCGACAGCGGCAGCGCGCATCCGGTGGTGCAGGCGGTTTGGAACAACCTGCCGCTCGAGAAGGGCGACCCCGTCAACGCCCGCGCGCCGCTCGACCCGGCCCAGCTGCTGCCGCAGGATCGCCGCTACTACGCCTACATGGGCTCGCTGACCACGCCGCCGTGCAGCGAGGGCGTGCTGTGGATGGTGATGCAGCAGCCGGTGGCGATCTCGGCCGCGCAGATCGACGTCTTCGCGCACCTCTACCCGATGAATGCGCGCCCGCTGCAACAGGCGTCTGGACGGCTGATCAAGCAGTCGAACTGAAACCGAAGCCCCCACGCTCGCTGGCGCTCGCTGCCGTGCCGCTCGCACGCGGCACGGCGTTCGCCAGCCACTCGCGAGCGCGCAGGCGCTCGCTTGGTGCGGGCTCATCGCCCCGAGGGGGCCCTTGCTGCGGACCGGCGGAGCCGGACCCGCGCAAGATATCGGCCTCGACACCTCGTGCGACGCGGGTGCCGGTTGGCGCCATCCGCGCGTCGACCCGATCCGCCTAGGGTTAACCCACGCGATGAAGCGAATACTTACATATTCGATTTGAACGAAAACTTGTAGATTTCCCCGCAAGTCGTTATTTTTTAAGCACTTTTCTCTGATTCACGCTTCACATTGTCATTCAGAGATAAGTATTTGATTTCATTGATTTTTTCTTTCATTCACGGTTGACCGCACCCCTCAGGCTCCGTTACAGTGCCGAACTGTGGAGTGAAGTGGGGCAACGTGCCGGAAGTCGTCTTTCAAGGGGCTTCGGCGCTCACGCTCGATGCCAAGGGCCGCATTGCGGTGCCGACGCGTCACCGTGATGCGCTGACGGAGTCGGTGGGGGGGCAGCTGACGCTGACCAAGCACCCGGCCGACTGCCTGCTCGTGCTGCCCCGCCCGGCCTGGCTGCAACTGCGCGAGCGCTTGATGGCGCTGCCGATGGAGGCCGACGGCTGGCGGCGCATGTTCCTCGGCAGCGCGTTCGACGTCGACATCGATGCCGGCTCGCGCATCCACATCTCGCCCGAGCTGCGCAGCGCCGCGGGCCTCACCCGCGACGTGCTGCTGATCGGCATGGGCACGCACCTCGAGCTGTGGGACACCGCGCGCCATGCGGCGCACGAATCGGCGGTGAAGCAAAGCCCGATGCCCGACGCGATCAAGAGCTTCGTCTTCTGATGCCCGACCGGCAATGGCTGCACACGCCCGTCTTGCTGCACGAAGCGATCGCCGCGCTCGTGACCGATCCGGACGGCACCTACGTCGATGGCACCTACGGCCGCGGTGGGCATGCGCGCGCGCTGCTGCAGCAGCTGTCACCTGCGGGGCGGCTGGTCGCGTTCGACAAGGATCCGCAGGCGGTGCAGGCGGCCACCACCGGCGCGACGCGGCTGGACGACCCGCGCTTCGCGATCGAGCACGCCAGCTTCGCCGCGATGCGCGAGCGGCTCGCGGCACGCGGCATCGCGCAGGTGCACGGCGTGCTGCTCGATCTGGGCGTCAGCTCGCCGCAGCTCGACGAGCCCGAGCGCGGCTTCAGCTTTCGCTTCGATGCGCCGCTGGACATGCGCATGGACACCAGCCGCGGCGAGACGGCCGCGCAGTTCCTCGAGCGCGCCGATGAGCGCCAGATCGCCCAGGTGATCCGCGACCATGGAGAAGAACGGTTTGCTGTTTCGATTGCAAAGGCGGTTGTTGCTCGCCGCGCAAGCGGCAACCCCATCACCCGCACCGCCGACCTCGCCCAAGTCGTGGCTCGTGCGGTCAAGACCCGTGAGCCGGGGCAGGACCCCGCCACGCGCACGTTTCAGGCTCTTCGGATTTTCGTCAACGCCGAGCTCGAGGATCTTCAGCAGGGGTTGAGCGCCGCGATGAGCCTGTTGCTTCCCTCCGGCCGCCTGGCGGTGATCGGCTTCCACTCACTGGAAGACCGCATCGTCAAGCGCTTCATCGCGCGCGAGAGCCGCAGCGAGCCCGACCGCCGCGCGCCGTTCGCGCCGCCGGCGCCGACGCGCCTGAAGGCATTGGCGCGCATCATGCCCGGTGAGGCCGAGCTGCGCGCCAACCCCCGCGCGCGCTCGGCGGTGCTGCGCGTGGCCGAACGCACCGATTGCCCCTGACCATGACGAAGACCCATTTGGTGATGCTGCTGGCGCTGATCTTCAGCTGCCTCGCACTGGTGCAGAGCTCGTACGAGTCGCGCCGCCTGTACAACGAGGCCAACCGCACGCGCGACGAGCTGGCGCGGCTGGAAGCCGACTTCCAGCGGCTCGAGGCCGAGCGCCAGGCGCAGGGCACGCACCTGCGCGTCGAACGCGTGGCGCGCGAGCGGCTGGCGATGCGCACCGTGACGCCGGCGGTGACGCAGTTCGTGGTCGACCGCGCGGCCGTGCCGGCCTCGGGGGTGCCGCGGTGAAAGGGCTGCTCGCGCGCATCGGCGACCGGCTCGCGCGCAGCCGGCGCGACGGCAGCGCGTTTGCGCGCGGCGGGCATTTGCGTGCCGGTCGCGGCACCAGCGCGCGCAGCCTGGCCTATGCCAGCAGCCCGCTGCTGGCATCGAAGACGCCGCCGTGGCGCAGCCGTTTCGTCGTCGTGCTGGTCGCGCTCGGGTTCCTCGTGCTGCTCGGCCGCGCGGCCTACGTGCAGGTGGTGGCGAGCGACTTCTACCTCGCGCAGGGCGAGCGCCGCTTCGTGCACACCTACGACGTGCCGGCCAGCCGCGGCCGCATCGTCGACCGCAACGGGCTGATCCTGGCCACCAGCGTCGCGTCGGTCACGGTGTTCGTGAACCTGAAGCAGTACAGCGCCACCGCCGCGCAGCGGCGCGAGCTGCTGCGGCTGCTCGACATGGCGCCGCGCGAGTTCGAGCGGCGGCTCGACACGCCGGGTGCGGTCGAGCTGGTGCTGAAGCGTCAACTCGACGATCGGGTTTGGCGGCAGATCCGCGAGCTCGGCATCAAGGGCCTGCGCGCCGAACCCGGTTTCACGCGAAGCTACCCCGAGGGCGAGGCGGCGGCACACGTGGTCGGCTTCACCGACGTGAGCGAGCGCGGGCAAGAGGGCGTCGAGCTGGCGTTCGAGAAGGATCTCGAAGGCCGCGACGGCCAGCGCGGCATCGTGCGCGACGGCGTCGGCCGCGTAGTCGACGACTACGTCGAGGCGGTCGACCCGATGCACGGCCGCGAGATCCAGTTGTCGATCGACACCAAGGTGCAGTTCTTCGCCTACCAGCGCGTGCGCGATGCGGTGCTCGCGCACAAGGCCAAGGCCGGCAGCGCGGTGGTGCTCGACGTCACCACCGGCGAGGTGCTGGCGCTGGCGAACTACCCGAGCTTCCACCCCGGGCAGCGGCGCAAGCTGAGCGCCGAGCAGCTGGGCGAGGCGGTGCGCAACCGCGCGCTGACCGACGTGTTCGAGCCCGGCTCGGTGATGAAGCCCTTCGTCGCCGCGCTGGCGCTCGAAACCGGCCGCGTCAAGCCCACGACGGTGATCCAGACGGCGTCGTTCTCGGTCGGCGGCAAGCCGATCCACGACACGCACACGCACGCGTCGATGACGGTGGCCGAGATCATCCAGCGCTCGAGCAACATCGGTGCGGCCAAGCTGGCGATGCAGATGCAGCCCAGCGAGCTGTGGGAGCTGTACACCAGCGTCGGCTTCGGTCAGCGCCCGCACATCGAGTTTCCCGGCGCCGTCAGCGGCAAGCTGCGGCCGTACAAGAGCTGGAAGCCGGTGGACCAGTCGCGGCTGGCGTTCGGCTACGGCCTGTCGGCGTCGTTGCTGCAGATGGCGCGCGCCTACACCGTGTTCGCGCGCGACGGCGAGGTGATCCCGATCACGATGCTCAGGCAGAGCCACCCGGTGGCCGGCGTGCGCGTGATTTCGCCCGAGGTCGCGCGCGAGGTGCGCAAGATGCTCGAGAGCGTGACCGAGACCGGCGGCACCGCCACCCGCGCCGAGGTGGTGGGCTACAGCGTCGGCGGCAAGACCGGCACCGCGCACGCGCAACAAGGCGGCGACTACGTGGGCAACCGCCACCGTGCCTGGTTCGTCGGCATGGCGCCGATGAGCCGGCCGCGCGTGATCGTGGCGGTGATGATCGACCAGCCGACGGTGGGCGGGCACTACGGCGGCGACGTGGCCGCGCCGGTGTTCAGCTCGGTGGTGCAGCAGACGCTGCGGCTGATGAACGTGCCACCCGATCTCGACGTGCGGCGGCAGATCACCGCGCTGGCGCAGGCGCCTACCGAGGCCGTGGAGGGCCGCCGATGACGCTGGCACGCCTGCCCGATGCCGCCGCAGCCGTTGCGTGGCTGCGGCGCGGCGCTGCGCGCGGGCTGTGCACCGACAGCCGGCGGGTGCGCGCGGGTGAAGCCTTTTTCGCCTGGGCCGGCGGCCGCCACGACGCGCGCACGCGCGTCGGCGACGCGCTCGCCGCGGGCGCGGCGTGCGCGCTGGTGGAAGCCGACGGCGCCGAGGCGTTCGCGTTCGACGACGTGCGCATCGCCGGCGTGCCGCAGCTGAAGACGCGCGCCGGCGCGATCGCCGATGCGTGGTACGGCGAGCCGAGCCGCGCGCTCGACGTGATCGCCGTCACCGGCACCAACGGCAAGACCTCGGCCGCGTGGTGGACCGCGCAGGCGCTGGGCGCGCTGGGCCGGCGCTGCGGCGTGGTCGGCACGCTCGGTGTCGGCGAGCCGCCCGGCGCCGCCGGCGCCGGCGCGATCGAGGACACCGGCCTGACGACGCCCGACGCAGTGATGCTGCAGGCCGCGCTGGCGCGCTTCGTCGCCGACGGCTTCGCGGCCTGCGCGATGGAGGCATCGTCGATCGGCCTCGTCGACCACCGCCTGGCCGGCACGCGCATCGCGGTGGCGCAGTTCACCAACCTCACGCGCGACCACCTCGACTACCACGGTGACATGGCAGCGTACTGGGCGGCCAAGCGTACGCTGTTCGCCTGGCCCGGCCTGCGTGCCGCGGTGGTCAACGTCGACGACGAGCACGGCGCCGCGCTGGCCGACGAGCTGGCGCGCAGTGGCTCGCCGGTGCTGTGGACCACCTCGCTGCACGGCCCGGCGCGCCTGTGCGCGCGCAACCTGCAGCACGCGGCCGACGGCCTGGCGTTCGACGTGGTCGAGGGCGACACCACGCTGCCGGTGCGCTGCGGCGTGATCGGCACCTACAACGTCGCCAACCTGCTGGCCGTGATCGGCGCGCTGCGCGCGCTCGGAATATCGCTGGCCGACGCGGTGCGCACCGTGCCGGCGCTGTCGTCGGTGCCGGGGCGCATGCAGCGCGTGGCGTCGCACGGTGCCGCGCTGCCGCTGGTGGTGGTCGACTATGCGCACACGCCCGACGCGCTCGACCAGGCGCTGCAGGCGCTGCGCCCGCTGGCCCAGGCGCGCGGCGGCCGGCTGTGGTGCGTGTTCGGCTGCGGCGGCAACCGCGACGCGACCAAGCGGCCGCTGATGGGCGCGATCGCACACCAGCGCGCCGACCACGTGGTGCTGACCAGCGACAACCCGCGCGACGAGAGCGCGTCGCTGATCCTGTCGCAGATCCTCGCCGGCATGGGCGACGACCGCTCGGTCGACGTGATCGAGGAGCGTGGCGCCGCGATCCACGAGGCGATCGAGCGCGCCGCCGCGCCCGACGTGGTGCTGATCGCCGGCAAGGGCCACGAGCAGACGCAGGAAGTGGCCGGCGTGAAGCGGCCGTTCGGCGACGTGGCGGTGGCCGAGCTCGCGCTCGCCGGGCGCCGCGGTGGCTTCGGGACACTCGCATGAGCGCAGACGCAGCGATGATGACGCTGGCGCAGGCGCACGCGCTGCTGCCCGGCGCCACGCTGGTCGGCGACGGCGCCATCGCGCTGCAGCGCGTGCACAGCGACACGCGCAGCCTGCACGTCGGCGACCTGTTCGTCGCGTTGCGCGGCGAGCGCTTCGACGCGCACGACTTCCTGTCGCAGGCGCGCGCCGCCGGCGCCGCCGCGGCGCTGGCCGAGCGCGGCCTCGATGCCGCGGCGCTGCCTGGCCTGCAGGTGGCCGACAGCCTGGCCGCGCTGCAGCAGCTGGCCGCCGCGTGGCGGCGGCGCTTCACGCTGCCGCTGATCGCTGTGGCCGGCAGCAACGGCAAGACCACGGTCACGCAGATGCTGGCCGCCATCCTGCGCGCGTGGTGCGGCGAGGCCGCGCTGGCCACCGCGGGCAACTTCAACAACCACATCGGCGTGCCGCTGACCGTGCTGCGGCTGCGGCCCGAGCACCGCGCCGCGGTGGTCGAGCTCGGCATGAACCACGCGGGCGAGATCGCCGCGCTGGCGCGCATCGCGCAGCCGACCGTGGCGCTGGTCAACAACGCGCAGCGCGAGCACCAGGAGTTCATGGCCAGCGTCGAGGCGGCGGCGCGCGAGAACGGCAGCGCGATCGAGGCGCTGCCGCCGACCGGCGTGGCGGTGTTCCCGGCCGACGACGCGCAGGCTGGCGTCTGGCGCGCGCAGTCCGGTGCGCGCGTGCGGCTCACGTTCGCCACCCGCGGCGTGGCCGACGTGACCGACGAGGCGGTATGGGTCGACGACCACTGGGTGCTGCGCGCGCGCACGCCGGCGGGTGCCGCCGAGTTCGCGCTGCACGCAGCCGGCGCGCACAACGTGCGCAACGCGCTGGCCGCGACCACCGCCGCGCTCGCCGCCGGCGCACCGATGGCGGCGATCGTGCAGGGACTCGAGGCGTTCCGGCCGGTCAGTGGGCGCTCGCGGCTGCTGCGCTGGCTGCGCGACGGCTCGACCGTGGCGCTGGTTGACGACAGCTACAACGCCAACCCCGATTCGGTGCGTGCGGCGATCGATCTGCTCGCCGGGCTGCCCGGCCCGCACTGGCTGGTGCTCGGCGACATGGGCGAGGTCGGTGCGCAGGGGCCGCAGTTCCACACCGAGGTCGGCGCGTACGCGCGCGAGCGCGGCATCGAATCGCTGTGGGCTGCCGGTGCGCTGTGCGAGCACGCGGCGCGCGCGTACGGCGCGGGCGCGCGGCACTTCGCCGACGCCCCCGCGCTGGCGGCCGCGCTGCACGAGGCACCGCGCTGCGCGTCGGCGCTGGTCAAGGGTTCGCGCTTCATGGCGATGGAGCGCGTCGTGCGCGCGCTGGTGCCGCAGCAGGTGCCGCATGTGCACTGAGCGCGGCCGGAGCGCGGCATGCTGATCACGCTGGCGCAGTGGCTGCAGGCGTGGTCGCCCGAGTTCGGCTTCCTGCGCGTGGTGCAGTACCTGACGTTCCGCGCCGTGATGGCCGCGATGACGGCGCTGCTGATCGGGCTGGCGTTCGGTCCCTGGGTGATCCGCCGTCTGGCCGAGTTGAAGATCGGCCAGCCGATCCGCGAGTACGGCGTGCAGGCGCATATCGCCAAGCGCGGCACGCCGACGATGGGCGGCGTGCTGATCCTGATCGGCGTCGGCGTGTCGACGCTGCTGTGGTTCGACTGGGGCAACCGCTTCGTCTGGATCGTGATGCTGGTGACCTTCGGCTTTGGCACCATCGGCTGGATCGACGACTGGCGCAAGGTGGTCAAGCGCGACCCCGAGGGCATGCCGTCGGGCGAGAAGTACTTCTGGCAATCGGTGATCGGCCTGATCGCCGCGGTGTACCTCGCGTTCAGCGTGTCGGAGACGACCAACCTGCGCGTGATCGAGCTGTTCCTGCGCTGGGTGCAAAGCGGCTTCTCGAACGACCTGCCGCCCAAGGCCGACCTGCTGCTGCCGTTCTTCAAGACGGTGAGCTACCCGCTGGGCGTGTTCGGCTTCATCGGGCTGACCTACGTGGTGATCGTCGGCGCCAGCAACGCGGTGAACCTGACCGACGGCCTCGACGGGCTGGCGATCATGCCGGTGGTGATGGTCGGCTCGGCGCTCGGCGTGTTCGCCTACGTGGTCGGCAGCGCGGTGTACTCGAAGTACCTGCTGTTCCCGCACATCCCGGGCGCCGGCGAGCTGCTGATCTTTTGCGCCGCGATGGCCGGCGCCGGGTTGGCGTTCCTGTGGTTCAACGCGCACCCGGCGCAGGTGTTCATGGGCGACGTCGGCGCGCTCGCGCTCGGCGGCGCGCTCGGCACGATCGCGGTGATCACGCGGCAGGAGATCGTGCTGGCGATCATGGGCGGCGTGTTCGTGATGGAAGCGCTGAGCGTGATGATCCAGGTCGGCTGGTTCAAGTACACCAAGCGCCGCTACGGCCAGGGCCGGCGCATCCTGCTGATGGCGCCGCTGCACCACCACTTCGAGAAGAGCGGCTGGACCGAGACCCAGGTCGTGATCCGTTTCTGGATCATCACGATGCTGCTGTGCCTGATCGGGCTGGCGAGCCTGAAGCTGCGGTAGGGGACGAGCACGGTGGACGCCTCGCTGCACGGTCAACAGGTTCTGGTGTTGGGGCTCGGCGCGTCGGGCCTGGCGATGGCGCGCTGGTGCGCTCGCGCCGGTGCCTCGGTGGCGGTGTGGGATTCGCGCGACGCGCCGCCGCAGCTCGCCGCACTGCGCGAGTCGCTGCCCGCGGCTGAGCTGCGCAGCGGCGAGCTGACGGCCGATGCGCTGCACGGCGTGCAGCTGCTGCTGAAGAGCCCGGGCCTGGGGCCGCACGACCCGCGCATCGCTGCCGCGCTGCACGCCGCGCACGCGCGCGGCGTGCCGGTGGCCGGCGAGGTCGAGCTGTTCGTGCGGGCGCTCGAGCAGTTGCGCACCGAGCGCGACTACGCGCCGCAGCTGCTGGCGGTGACCGGCACCAACGGCAAGACCACGACCGTCGCGCTGACGGCGCTGCTGGTCGAGCGCGCTGGCCGCAGCGCGGTGGCGGCCGGCAACATCGGCCCGACGATGCTCGACACGCTGGTGCAGCGGCTCGATGACGGCAGCCTGCCGCAGGTGTGGGTGCTCGAGCTGTCGAGCTTCCAGCTCGACACCGTGCGCCGCTTCGAGCCCGCCGCCGCGGCGGTGCTGAACCTGACGCAGGATCACCTCGACTGGCACGGCGACATGGCCGCCTATGCCGCGGCGAAGGCGCGCATCTTCGGCGCGCGCACCGTGGCGGTGATCAACCGCGACGATGCGCAGGTCGAAGCGCTGCTGCAGCTGCCGGCCGACGGCAAGGCCGGCGAGCGCGGCAAGGGCGCGAGGGCGCGCGCGGCCAAACCGCTGCCGCACGCGGTGGTGCGTTTCGGCCTCGATGCGCCGGCCGCGCCGGGCGACTTCGGCCTCGTCACCGAAGGCGGCATCGCGTGGCTGGTGCGCGCGATGCCCGATGAGTCCGGCCTGCGCCGCAAGAAGGACGAAGCCCCCGAGATCCACCTGCAACGGCTGATGCCGGCCGATGCGCTGCGACTGCGCGGCCGCCACAACGCGGCCAACGCGCTGGCCGCGCTGGCGCTGGCCACGGCCATCGGCTGCCCGCTGGCGCCGATGCTGCACGGGTTGCGCGAGTACGCCGGCGAGCCGCACCGCGTGCAGCCGGTGGGCCGCGTCGGCGAGGTCGAGGCGTTCGACGACAGCAAGGGCACCAACGTCGGCGCCACCGTGGCCGCGCTGGTCGGGCTCGGTGCCGACAAGGCGCCGGCCAAGCTCGTGGTGATCCTCGGCGGCGATGGCAAGGGGCAGGACTTCTCCCCGCTGGCCGAACCGGTGGCGCGCCATGCGCGCGCAGTGGCGCTGATCGGCCGCGACGCGGCGGTGATCGAGCAGGCGCTTGCCGCCACCGGCGTGCCGCTGCAGCACCACGCCGACCTGCCGGCTGCGGTGCGCTGGTGCTTCGCACAGGCGCACGACGGCGACGCCGTGCTGCTGAGCCCGGCCTGCGCCAGCCTCGACATGTTCCGCCACTACGGCCATCGCGCCGAGGTGTTCGTGCAGGCGGTGCACGAACTGGCGGCCGAGCGTGGAGAGGTACAGTGAGCGCCGCACGGCCGCTCCGAAGGCGCTCGCTCCCCTGGAGCCACGAAGGGGCTCCTTTGGAGTCCTGGGCGACGGCGCGCAGCGCCAAGGGGGCTACATGAAGGCCGCGCTGCAGCACTTCGGCCTGCACGCGCTGTGGCAGCGCTGGCGCGGCCTGCGCCTGCCGGCGAAGCCGCGCGCGCTGCCGGTGGCCAGCGGGCTCGAGCGCGTCACCGTCAGCGCGACGCGCATCACCGGTTTCGATCAGCCGCTGGTGCTGCTGGTGATGGCGCTGTTGGCGTTCAGCCTGGTGATGGTCTATTCGGCCAGCGTCGCGCTGCCCGACGGGCCGCGCGGCGCGCGGCTGGGCGAGCTGTACTTCCTGACCCGGCACGGCGTGTCGATCGCCATCGGCCTGATCGCCGCGCTGCTGGCGCTGCAGGTGCCGATCGCGGTGTGGGAGAAGTGGGCGCCGTGGCTGTTCGTCGGCGCGCTGCTGCTGCTGGCGCTGGTGCTGCTGCCGTTCGTCGGCAGCGCGCGCAACGGCGCGCGGCGCTGGATTCCGCTCGGCATCCTGAACTTCCAGCCCAGCGAAGCGGCCAAGCTGGTGATGACGATGTACGCCGCCAGCTACATGGTGCGCAAGATGGACGTGAAGGAGGACTTCGTCAAGGCGGTGTGGCCGATGACGGTCGCGCTCGCGGTCATCGGCCTGCTGCTGCTGGCCGAGCCCGACATGGGTGCCTTCGTGGTGATCGCAGTGATCGCGGCCGGCATCCTGTTCCTCGGCGGCGTCAAGGGCCGCATGTTCTTGCTGATCTGCGCCGTGCTCGCCGCCGCGTTCGTCGCGATGATCGCCTTCAGCGACTGGCGCGCCGAGCGCATCTGGGCGTGGCTCGATCCGTGGAACGAGAAGTACTCGCGCGGCAAGGCGTACCAGCTGACGCACTCGCTGATCGCCTTCGGCCGCGGCGGGCTGTTCGGCGAAGGCCTGGGCGGCAGCGTCGAGAAGCTCAACTACCTGCCCGAGGCGCACACCGACTTCCTGCTCGCGGTGATCGGCGAGGAGCTCGGCTTCGCTGCGGTGGCAGCGGTGATCGTGGTCTTCTTCTGGATCACGCGCCGCATCTTCGTGATCGGCCGCCAGGCGATCGCGCTCGATCGCGTGTTCGGTGGCCTGATGTGCCAGGGCATCGGCATCTGGATCGGCGGCCAGGCATTCATCAGCATCGGCGTCAACCTCGGCGCGCTGCCGACCAAGGGCCTGACCACGCCGCTGCTGAGCTTCGGCGGCTCGGCGATGCTGATGAACCTGATCGCGCTGGCGATCGTGGTGAGGGTGGATTCCGAAAACAGGCAACTCATGCGCGGAGGCCGCGCATGAGTCGCGCGATCACGCATCGCGTGAGCGCGCGGGCGCGCGCAGCGTGCGAGGTGCCTGTTTCGGCGCAGGCTCACATGGCGCAGCCATGTGAAGGCCGCGAAGCGGCCGGCCGTAGCCAGAATCGCCAGCTGATGCGCGGAGGCCGCGCATGAGTGCGCCGGGCCGCTCCCAAGCGCGAATCCCGCAGCGCGCAGCGCGGAGGGTGGGTCAGTGAGCCGCAAGCACCTCATCGTGATGGCCGCCGGCACCGGTGGCCACGTGTTCCCCGGCCTCGCGGTGGCGCGCGAAGTGCAGCGCCGCGGCTGGAGCGTGAGCTGGCTCGGCACGAGGGCCGGCATCGAGAACCGCATCGTGCCGCCGACCGGCATCGCGCTCGATGCGATCGCCTTCGCCGGCCTGCGCGGCAAGGGCGCGCTCGGCGCGCTGACCGGCGGGCTGCGGCTGCTGAAGGCATTCTGGGACTGCTTCCGCATTCTGCGCGCACGCGGCGCGCATGCGGTGCTCGGCATGGGCGGTTACGTGTGCTTCCCCGGTGGGCTGATGGCCGCGCTGCTCGGCAAGCCGCTGGTGCTGGTCAACGCCGATGCGTCGCTGCTGCTGTCCACGCGCTCGCTGCTGCCGGTGGCCGATGCGGTGGCGTTCGGTTTCGACGGCCCGGCGGTGGCGAAGACGCGGCATTCGCGCGTCACCGGCAACCCGGTGCGTGCCGAGATCGAGGCGCTGCCGCCGCCGGCCGAGCGCTTTCGCGCGCGCAGCGGGCCGCTGTCGCTGCTGGTGGTCGGCGGCAGCCTCGGCGCGCGCGTGCTGAACGAGACCGTGCCCGCAGCGCTCGCGCGGCTGGCGCCGCCGCAGCGGCCGCGCGTGGTGCACCAGAGCGGCATCGCGCACGAGGCAGCGGTGCGCGCCGTGTATGCGCAGCACGGGGTCGACGCCGAGGTGCTGCCGTTCATCGACGACATGCCCGCGCGGCTGGCCGCGTGCGACGTGATCGTCTGCCGCGCCGGCGCGATCACGGTGGCCGAGCTGTGCGCCGCCGGCGTGGCCAGCGTGCTGGTGCCGCTCGTCGTCAGCACCACCGCGCACCAGCGCGACAACGCGCGCCTGATGGCCGAGCGCGGTGCCGCGCGGCACCTGCCGCAGGCGGAGTTCAACGCCGAATCGCTCGCCGCGCTGCTGGCCACGCTCGAGCGCGACACGTTGCGCGAGATGGCCGAGCGCGCGCGCACGCTGGCGCGGCCGCAGGCGGCGGCGCGCGTGGCCGACCTGATCGAGCAGCAGGTGGGCGCATGAAGCACGCCGTCAAACATATCGCCACTTCATCGTGCATCGACGAGATGCCGATGAAGCGGCTCGCTGTTGGCGGAGACCGTGCATGAAGCACGCCGTCAAGCACATCGTCACTTCATCGCGCATCGACGAGGTGCCGATGAAGCGGCTCGCTGTTGGCGGAGACCGTGTATGAAGCACGCCGTCAAACATATTCACTTCATCGGCGTCGGCGGCGCCGGCATGAGCGGCATCGCCGAGATCCTGCACAACCTCGGCTACACGGTGTCGGGCTCCGATCAAACGGCCAGCGCCACCACGCAGCGGCTGCACGAGCTGGGTGTGCGCGTGTTCATCGGCCACGCGGCGGCGCAGATCGCCGGCGCCGAGGCGGTGGTCACCTCCACCGCGGTGAAGGACGACAACCCCGAGGTGCAGGCCGCGCGTGCGGCGCGCGTCCCGGTGGTGCCGCGCGCGGTGATGCTGGCCGAGCTGATGCGGCTGAAGCAGGGCATCGCGATCGCCGGCACGCACGGCAAGACCACCACCACATCGCTGGTCACCAGCGTGCTCGCCGAGGCCGGCGTCGACCCCACGTTCGTGATCGGCGGCCGCCTCAACAGCGCCGGCGCGCACTCGCGGCTCGGCGCCGGCGACTACATCGTCGTCGAGGCCGACGAGAGCGATGCGTCGTTCCTGAACCTGAACCCGATCCTCGCCGTCGTCACCAACATCGACGCCGACCACATGGAGACCTACGGCCACGACGTGGGCCGGCTGCGCCAGGCGTTCGTGGAGTTCCTGCACCGCATGCCGTTCTACGGCGCGGCGATCGTCTGCGGCGACGACCCCGGCGTGCAGGCGATCGCCGATGCGATCTCGCGGCCGGTGGTGCTGTACGGCCTGAGCGACGACGTGCACGTGCGCGCGGTGAAGGTGCAGGCGCTGGCCGGCGGCCGCATGCGCTTCGCCTGCCTGCGCCGCAACGGCGCCGCGATGCCGCCGCTGGACATTACGCTGAACTTGGCCGGCGTGCACAACGTGCGCAACGCGCTGGCGGCGATCGCGGTGGCCACCGAGCTGGAGCTGCCCGATGCGCCGGTGGTCAAGGCGCTGGCCGATTTCACCGGCGTCGGCCGGCGCTTCCAGCGCCACGGCGAGCTGCGCTCGCGCGACGACGGGCGCTTCACGCTGATCGACGACTACGGCCACCACCCGGTCGAGATGGCGGCGGTGATCGAGGCCGCGCGCGGCGCCTTCCCGGGCCGGCGCATCGTGCTGGCGTTCCAGCCGCACCGCTACAGCCGCACGCGCGACTGCTTCGAGGATTTCGTCAAGGTGCTCGGCAGCGCCGACGCGGTGCTGCTGACCGAGGTCTACGCCGCCGGCGAGGCGCCGGTCGTCGCCGCCGACGCGCGCTCGCTGGCGCGCGCGCTGCGCGTGGCCGGCCACGTCGACCCGCTGTTCGTCGACGACATCGCCGCGCTGCCGCAGGCGATCGCCGAGCAGGCGCGCGATGGGGACGTGGTGATCGCGATGGGCGCCGGCTCGATCGGTGCGGTGCCGGCGCGGCTGGTGGCGCTGCTGGGAGGTTCCGCATGACGACGCGTCGCAAGCCGGCTGCCAAGACCGCAGCTCACCGGCCCTCAGACACCGGTGTCGGTTCGCGCGCGGCGGGCCGAGCGCCGGGCCGCTCCCAAGCCGGCCCGTCCCCGCCGCCGGAGTCGGCGGGCGCTCGTGCCGTCCAAGCTGGCGCAGGCCAGCTTGGAGCCGCGGCACTCTCTCCCCTCGGGGGATCGACCGGTGTACTCACCGGGCGAGGGGCACAGACCCTCGGCAAGTGCGCCGTGCTGATGGGCGGCACCTCGGCCGAGCGCGAGATCTCGCTGCTGTCGGGCCGCGGTGTGCTGGCCGCGCTGCGGTCGGTGGGCGTCGATGCACACGCGTTCGATCCGCGCGACCACGAGCTGGCGCAGTTGAAGCACCAGGGCTTCGCACGCTGCTTCATCGCGCTGCACGGCCGTCACGGCGAAGACGGCACCGTGCAGGGCGCGCTCGAACTGCTCGGCATCCCGTACACCGGCTCCGGCGTGATGGCCTCGGCAATCGCGCTCGACAAGGTGATGACCAAGCGCGTCTGGCTGGCCGAGGGGCTGCCGACGCCGCGCTGGCTGCGGCTCGACGCCGACCAGCAGGGCCGCGAACGCGTGCGCACCGTGCCCGACGAGCTCGGCCTGCCGCTGATCGTGAAGCCGCCGCGCGAGGGCTCGTCGATCGGCGTCACCAAGGTGCAGGGCTACTCGCAGATGCAGGACGCGGTGCGGCTTGCCGCGCGCTACGACCCCGACGTGCTGTGCGAGGAGTTCATCGACGGCATCGAGCTGACCTGCCCGGTGCTCGGCGAGGGCGCCGGCGCGCGCGCGCTGCCGGTGGTGCGCATCGCCGCGCCCGAGGGCAAGTACGACTACCAGAACAAGTACTTCACCGACGAGGTGCACTACCACGTGCCCAGCGGCCTGCCGGCCGCCGAGGAGGCCGAGGTGCAGCGCATCGTGCTGGCCGCCTACCGTGCACTCGAGTGCCGCGGCTGGGGCCGCGCCGACCTGATGCTGCGCGCGGCCGACCGCAAGCCGTTCCTGCTCGAGATGAACACCTCGCCGGGCATGACTGGCCACTCGCTGGTGCCGATGTCGGCCAAGGCCGCCGGCATCCCCTACGAGCAGCTGTGCCTGCAGCTGCTGGCGGCGGCGCGACTCGACGCGCCGCCCGCGGCCGCCGGCGACGAGGCCGGTGACGAGGCGAAAGGCTGACCCGATGGCCCGCACCGCCACGCTGCCCACGCCGCTGCCGTTCGACATCCGCGCGACGATAGCCGGCGCCAATGCGCTGCTCGTGCTGCTGGCGCTGGTGCTGCTGGGCAGCGTGGCGTGGTGGCTCGCGCACTCGCCGCTGTTCACGCTGCGCGGCATCGTGCTCGAAGGCGAGCTCACACACAACACGCCGCGCACGGTGCGCGCCGCGGTCGGCACGCGGCTGGACGGCAACTTCCTGTCGATCGATCTCGAACAGGCGCGCGACGTGTTCGAGGAGGTGCCCTGGGTGCGCCGCGCCACCGTGCGCCGCGTGTGGCCCGATCGCCTCGCGGTGCGGCTGGAGGAGCACCGCGTGGCCGCGCTGTGGAACGCCGGCAGCGACGACGAGCGGCTGGTCAACACCTTCGGCGAGGTGTTCGAGGCCAACCTGGGCGACGTCGACGACGAGGCGCTGCCGCGGCTGGCTGGCCCCGCGGGCAGCGCCGAGCGCGTGCTCGAGATGCTGCAACAACTCGAGCCGGTGCTGCAGCCGCTGGGCAGCCCGGTACGGCTGCTGCAGCTGACGCGGCACGGCGTGTGGCGCGCGCGCCTGGCCAACGGCGTGACGATCGAGCTCGGCCGTGGCGAGTCCAGCGAGCTGGTGGCGCGCGCCGCGCGCTTCGTGCGCACGCTGCCGCAGGTGACCGGCCCGCTGCAGCGGCCGCTGCAGTCGGCCGACCTGCGCCACGCCGACGGCTACGCGGTGCGGCTGAAAGGCGCCACCACCGGCAACGCCGCCGCGCGCCACTGACCGCACCGCATCCACCCCGCCCGAGACGCGACACCCACCCACACGAGGCACACCGAGATGGCCAAGGAATACAAGGATCTGATCGTCGGCCTGGACATCGGCACCGCGAAAGTGATGTGCGTGGTGGCCGAGGTGCTGGCCGACGGCGCGATGCGGGTGGCCGGCCTCGGCGTCGCGGCGTCGCACGGCTTGAAGCGCGGCGTGGTGGTGAACATCGACGCCACGGTGCAGAGCATCCAGGCGGCGCTGAAAGAGGCCGAGATGATGGCCGCCTGCAAGATCGAGCGCGTCACCACCGGCATCACCGGCAGCCACATCCGCGGCCAGAACAGCTCGGGCATGGTGATCGTGCGCGACAACCGCGAGGTCACCGCGGTCGACGTCGGCCGCGTCGTCGAGACCGCCAAGGCGATCAACATCCCGAACGACCAGCGCCTGCTGCTGGTGGAGCCGCAGGAGTTCGTGATCGACGGCCACGAGGTGAAGGAGCCGATCGGCATGAGCGGCAACCGCCTCGAGGTGAAGGTGCACATCGTCACCGGGGCGCAGAGCGCGGCCGAGAACATCCTCAAGTGCGTGCGCCGCTGCGGCCTCGAGGTGGAGCACCTGGTGCTGAACCCGAGCGCGTCGTCGCTGTCGGTGCTGTCGGCCGACGAGAAGGACCTGGGCGTCGCGCTGGTCGACATCGGTGCCGGCACCACCGACGTGGCGATCTTCACCGACGGCTCGATCCGCCACACCGCGGTGATCCCGATCGCCGGCGACCTGATCACCAGCGACATCGCGATGGCGCTGCGCACGCCGACCAAGGACGCCGAAGAGATCAAGGTCGAGCACGGCGCGGCCAAGCAGCTGCTGACCGATGCCAGCGCGCAGGTCGAGGTGCCGGGGCTGGGCGACCGCGCGCCGCGCATGCTGAGCCGCCAGGCGCTGTCGGGCGTGATCGAGCCGCGCGTCGAGGAGATCTATTCGCTGGTGCACCAGGTGATCCGCGAGTCGGGCTACGAGGAGCTGCTGTCCTCGGGCATCGTGATCTGCGGCGGCACCTCGGTGATGCCGGGCATGGTCGAGCTCGGCGAGGACATTTTCCTGAAGCCCGTTCGCAAGGGCGTGCCCAGCTATTCGGGCGCGCTGTTCGACATGGTGGCCAACCCGCGGTCGGCCACCGTGATGGGTCTGCTGGAGGACGCGCGCGCGCACCGCGCACGCGGCCAGAAGGCAGCGTCGCAATCCGGTTCGGTGAAGTCGATGTTCGGCCGCGCCAAGGACTGGATCGTCGGCAATTTCTAGAAGGGGTCCGCCGAAGACCCCGGTATTCGCAGCAAGGCAAGTCAGAGGTTCACAACGGCAACTGCTAGGCACACAGGAGAGATGAGATGCCAATCGAAATGATCGAAGAGTTCGCGCAGGGCACCCTGATCAAGGTGATCGGGGTCGGTGGCGGCGGCGGCAACGCCGTCGAGCACATGATCAAGAGCGGCGTGCAGAACGTCGAGTTCATCTGCGCCAACACCGATGCGCAGGCGCTGAACCGCTCGAGCGCACGCTCGATCGTGCAGCTCGGCGACAACGGCCTGGGTGCCGGCGGCAAGCCCGAAAAGGGCAAGGCCGCGGCCGAGGAGGCCGAGGGCCGCATCCGCGACATGCTCGACGGCGCGCACATGGTGTTCATCACCGCCGGCATGGGCGGCGGCACCGGCACCGGCGCGGCGCCGGTGATCGCGCGCATCGCCAAGGACATGGGCATTCTCACGGTCGGCGTGGTCACCAAGCCGTTCGAGTTCGAAGGCGCGCGCCGCGCGCGGCAGGCCGACTCCGGCGCCGCTGAACTCGAGGCCAACGTCGACAGCCTGATCGTCGTGCTCAACGAGAAGCTGATCGAGGTGCTGGGCGACGACGTGCCGCAGGGCGTGGCGTTCGCGCACGCCAACGACGTGCTGCGCAACGCGGTGGGCGGCATCAGCGACATCATCCACATGGACGCGCTGGTCAACGTCGACTTCGAGGACGTGAAGACGGTGATGAGCGAGCCCGGCAAGGCGATGATGGGCACCGCCAGCGCCGGCGGCCCCGACCGCGCGCTGAAGGCCGCCGAGGCCGCGGTAGCCTGCCCGCTGCTCGAAGGCATCGACCTGTCGGGCGCGCGCGGCGTGCTGGTGCTGATTGCCGCCAGCGAGGCGACGTTCAAGCTCAACGAGAGCAAGAACGCGATGAACTGCATCCGCCGCTATGCCGCCGACGATGCCTACATCATCTACGGCGCCGCGTTCGACGAGTCGCTCGGCGACCAGTTGCGCGTGACCGTGATCGCCACCGGCCTGAGCCAGGCCAAGCGCGCGCAGGGGCCGCTGCAGGTGGTGCAGTCGCACACCGCCGTGCGCCGCACCGGCACCGACGACGCGCCACTGCACCCCGCTGCCCAACCCATGATGCAACCCGCGCAGGCCAGCGCGGCGCCGGGCGCGCCGCAGCCCGACTACGGCCAGTACGCCACGCCGAGCCTGTGGCGCAGCAACCGCGCACAGGCAGCCGCGCGCGTCGAGGCGCTGAGCTCGAACGGCATGGACGAGTTCGAGATTCCGGCGTTCTTGCGCAAGCAGGCGGACTAGATGGCCCACCCTCGAGGCGACCATGCGGTCGCCTCCCCCTCTAGGGGGGTGAGCCGGCGCCGAGCGAGCGCCTGCGCGCTCGCGAGTGGCTGGCGAACGCAGTGCGGCCTGCAGGCCGCACTGCAACGCCTGCGGACCGGCGGAGCCGGATCCGTGGTGTCTGCCTGGGGGTGCGACGCTGGGGCGTCGCAGGTCTTGGTTGGCGTTGCCTTGCCGATCGAGTGCTTCTCGTGAGAATTGGCTTGCTCAAGCGTTCTGCGCTCGCTCCGCCGGCGATCACGGCGGCGGGCCGGCCTTTCTACAATGGCGGCATGTTGGCGCAGCGCACGCTCAAATCGCAGACCCGTGCGGTCGGGGTAGGCATGCACAGCGGGCAGAAGGTCGAGCTGACGATGAGGCCGGCGGCGCCCGATACCGGCATCGTGTTTCGTCGCGTCGACCTGCCGCGGCCTGTGGAGATCGCGGTGCGCCCGGAGTCGGTGTGCGACACGCGGATGGCGTCCACCATCTCGCCCGGCGGCGACCCCGGTGCGCCGAAGGTGCAGACGATCGAGCACCTGATGTCGGCCTGCAGCGGCCTCGGCCTCGACAACCTGCGCATCGACATCGATGCCGACGAGGTGCCGATCCTCGATGGCTCGGCCGCGAGCTTCGTCTTCCTGCTGCAGAGCGCAGGCATCGTCACGCAGGATGCGCCCAAGCGCTTCTGGCGCGTGACGCGGCCGGTGGAGGTGCGCGAGGGCGACGGCGAGCGCGCGATGTGGGCGCGGCTCGAGCCGCACCACGGTTTCACGCTGAGCTTCGAGATCGATTTTCACCACCCGGCGGTCGACGCCACCGGCCAGCGCGTGAGCTTCGACATGGGCAGCGGCCGCTACCAGCGCGACATCGCGCGCGCACGCACCTTCGGCTTCACGAAAGACGTGGCGGCGATGCGCGAGCGCGGCCTGACGCTCGGCGGCGCGATGGACAACGCGATCGTGGTCGACGACTCACGCGTGCTCAATGCCGACGGCCTGCGCTACGACGACGAGTTCGTCAAGCACAAGCTGCTCGACGCGATCGGCGACCTCTACATCGCCGGCCACCCGATGCTGGCGCGCTACACCGCGTTCCGCAGCGGCCACGCGCTGAACAACCAGCTGCTGCGCCGGCTGTTCGCCGAACCCGGTGCGGCCGAACGGGTCACATTCGCCGATGCCGCCCGCGCGCCGGCGGGGTTTGCCGAACTGGCGCCGACCTGGTGACGGCGACCGCGGCCTTCGATGCATGCTGATTTTCCGCTTGGTGTTCGGGCTGCTGCTGCTGGCCAGCGCGTTGTGCTTCGCGATGTACGTCGCCACCGGGGCGCCGGTGTGGCGCCAGCGCGGCACCGTGGTGTTGAAGTGGACGGTGATCGCCGCGGCCGGCTTCTTCGGCGTGCTGATCCTCGAGCGGCTGGCCGTTCTCCTGTAACCTCGGCGCGATGACCATCCTGTTCATCGTCGGTGCCGTGCTGCTGGTGCTGTGCCTGGCGGCGTCGGCGATGTACTGGTCGGTCTATGCCGGCACCGGCGAAGACGTGGCGCGCCAGCGCGCCGTAGGCTTCTTCCGCTGGGCCGTGGTGGTCGTGCTCGGCACGTTCAATATCTGGATCTTCACCCGTGTCGGCGGCGCGCTCTACGAAATCTGGTTCCCGCCGCCGCCACCACCGCCGCCGGTGCTGATCGACGGCCAGCTGCCGGGCCGTCCGCCGCCCGACGACGCAGTCAAGCAAGACTGACGCCGCGCGGGCGCGCGCCCGCCAGCCCCCCGCTAGTGCTAGAACAGCAGCGCGCTCAGGAACTGCAGGCTGCGCCCGTGCGCCAGCGCCGCGCTGGCCGCATCGTACGAGGCCCGCGCCCAGCAGTTGAATCCGTGCTGTGCGCCGGGGTAGAGGTGCAGTTCAGCGGCCTTGCCCTGCATCGCGACGCGCACCTTCTCGACCGCCGCCGGTGGAATGTTGTCATCGCGCCCGGCGTAGTGAAACTGCACCGGACAGGCGATCGCGGCAGCCCGGTCGAGCTGATCGTGGATGCCGCCGCCATAGTAGGCCACCGCGGCGTCGACGCCCGCGCCGGCGGCGGCCCCGAACGCCAGCCGGCCGCCCATGCAGTAGCCGATGGCGCCGACCTTGCCGCCGCCGACCTCGGGCCGTGCGCGCAGCGCGGCCGCGGCGGCCACGGTATCGGCCGCGACCGCGCCCGCGTCGAGCTGCTTGGCCAGCGCGATGCCGCGTTGGCGATCGGCGCCTTCGTAGCCGAGCTCGACGCGCGGTGCCAAGCGCCAGAACACATCGGGCGCGAGCACCACGAAGCCATCGAGCGCGTACTGCTCGGCCACGCCGCGGATGTGAGCGTTGACGCCGAAGATCTCCTGGAACAGCACCAGCCCCGGCCCCTTGCCGGCCGGCGGCTTGGCGAGGTAGGCATCGAACGACGCCCCGCCGGCGGTGGGCACGGAGATCCATTCGGTCGTCACGGGTGAGTTCATGGTGCGAGCCTCGCGCGGCAGGTGGCGATGGAGGGACGCCGAGGCTAACTCAGTACGTGCGGCCGCGCTTGTACTGCGCATGCGCCTTGCGCGCCAGCGGGGCTGTTCGCGCCAGCGCGTCGAAGGTGCGTGCCGCATGGGCATGCGTGATCGCCAGCCCGAGCGCATCGGCCGCGTCGCGCCCGGGCTCGCGCGGCAGAGCGAGCAACCGCGCGACCATGGCCTGGATCTGCGCCTTGGTGGCCAGCCCATGGCCGACCACGGCCTTCTTCATCTGCAGTGCGGTGTACTCCGACACCGGCAGCCCGCCGGCCACCAGCGCCGCCAGCGCCGCGCCGCGCGCCTGGCCGAGCAGCAGCGTGCTCTGCGGGTTGACGTTGACGAACACGATCTCGACCGACGCGGCATCGGGCCGGTAGCGCTGCACGACCTCGCCCACGCCCTCGAAGATCAGCTTCAACCGCAACGGCAATTCGCCGCGCGGCGCCTCCAGCGTGCTGATGGTGCCGCTGGCCACGTAGCGCAGCCGCGCCCCGCTGGCCTCGACCACTGCGAAGCCGGTGCGCTGAAGACCGGGGTCGATGCCGAGGATCTTCATGGCTTGTGGCAGCTTCGAATGACGCCTGTCCTTGCACGACCGAGCGCTGCAAAGCCGCGTGCGGGCATGCGCCGGCGCTCGTGTGCGGCGGACGGCCCTGCGGGCCGACTCCCCTGCGTGCCCTGGCGCTTGCAAGCGCCAGGGCGCTCGCCAGGCGAAGAACAGTCCGCAGGGACTGTTCTTCGTCCAGGCTCGCTACTTCGGCTTCGTGGCCCGTCGCGAAACTCACTACGCTCACTGCGTTCGCTACGTTCGGACAATCGCGACGAGTCAGAACACGTTGCGCGCGCTGCGCGCGCGCGGCCACGAAGCCTGCGTTCCTCGGCGCCGCCCAATGTCGCTGCCGGCGCACACCCGCCCGCGGCTTTGCAGCCACCACCGTGGCACGCCTCGTCGTGGCACGCCGCCACCGGTTCTGCGCGGTGGGCGGTGCCCGGGGTGGGCGATTTTTGGCGCGGCGAGCAGCGCAGCAGCGCAAGGGGGCGAGCGCGGACGGGCAAGAGTCCCTGCGGACTCTGGCCCGCCTGGCGAGCCGGCGCGGCTTGCAAGCCGTGCCGTGGACGTCCGGCGCCATCGGCGCCGGACCGGCGAGGAGCCGTGAAGTGCGGCGCGTCCAGCGCCGACACGAGCAGCAGTGAGCCCGGACGTGTGCCAGTCCCCTGCGGACTGGCACACGCCTGGCGAACGCCCTGGCGCTTGCAAGCGCCAGGGCACGCAGCCGCCCTTGCAGCGCGAGCACCGCAGCGAAGTCGGAGCGAAGCGGAGACCGCGACATCATGAGCCCACACCGGGCGCCGCCCACCGCGCCGCGCCGCGCTCACGCCAACAGGGCAAACCCCGGTGCATCGCACCGCGCATTCGAAGCGCGAGCGAACCCCATCGCGCCGCTCACCGCCATTCAGCACCAACGCAAGAACCCCCATCTCAAACCCGAAAGTACCACCGCGTCAGGTGAAAGAAGATCGGCGCCGCGAACGCCAGCGGTGCCACGCGGTCGAGCAGGCCCACGGCGCCGGTGATCGCAGCCGCGTTGCTCCAGCTCGCCACGCCGGCGTCGCGCTTGAGCGCGCGCATCACCAGGTCGCCCAGCGTGCCGGCGCCGGCGGCGATCACCGCCAGCAGCAGCGCCTGCAGCGGCTTGAACGGCACCGACCAGTACATCGCCGCGCCGACGATGCCGGCCGCCAGCACGCCCAGGCCCCACGCGCGCAGCGAGAAGCTGCGGTCGATGTGGCGCACCGCAGGCAGCGCGCGCAGGCGCCGGCTCGCGGCCTCCTGCACGATCTGCGCGGTAGCGCTGACGATCACCAGAAAGAACAGCAGGAACGCGCCGCCGCCGCGAAAGCCCGCGAACTCCAGCAGCAGCAGTGCCGGCGCGTGGCTCAGGCCGTACACGCAGACCATGATGCCCCACTGGATCTTCGCGTTGCGCTCGAGAAAGCGCTGCGGGTCGCCGGCCAGCGCGCTGGCCACGGGAATCGCGAAGAACACGTAGACCGGGATGAACACCGTGAACAGATCGAACCAGCGGCCGCCGGCGAACACGAACTGCAGCGGCAGCACCACGAAGAACGCCGAAATCAGCCCGCGGTGATCGGCGCGGCGCGTGTGCATCAGCGTGATGAACTCGCGCAGCGCCAGGAACGACAGCGTGCCGAACAGCAGCGCGGCGCCGATCGGCCCCGACAGCCACGCCAGCCAGAACCACACCGTGCCGAACCACACCGCGCGCAGGTCGCGGCCGAAGCGTTCGTGCCGGCGCTGCGACGCCTCGGGCATCTCGCGCAGCGACAGCAGCACCCAGGCCGTCGTGGCGAGCAGCAGCACGCCGAACACCGCGACGAACAGCAGCGCCACCTGCTCGGGGATCGACAACGACCGCAACGCACCCATCGCGAAGGCCGGCGGCCTCAGCCGGCCGCCGGCCGCAGCGCCAGCACCGCCTGGCGCGCGCGCTCGAGGAACTCGCGCTTGTCTTCGCCGTCGATGCGCGACAGCGGCGCGCCGAACGTCACCGTGCACAGGATCGGCACCGGCACCACCTCGCCCTTGGGCATCACGCGCTGCACGTTGTCGATCCACGCCGGGATCAGCTGCACCTGCGCAAATCGCTCGGCCAGGTTGAACAGCCCGCTCTTGAACGGCTGCGGCTCGCCGTGGTGGCTGCGCGTGCCCTCGGGAAAGATCACCAGCGAGTCGCCGTGGTCGAGTGCTTCGATCAGCGGCTCGAGCGGATCCTGGTCGTCGCTGCGCTGTCTGTTCACGTACACCGCATGGAACACCTCGCGCGTGATCCAGTGCTTGAACGGCGTCGCCGTCCAGTAGTCGCGCGCGGCAATCGGCCGTGTGGTGGCGCGCAGCTCGCGCGGCAGCGCGGCCCAGATCAGCACCCAGTCGAAGTGGCTCTGGTGGTTGGCGAAGTAGACGCGCTGCTCGGCCTTCGGCGGGCAGCCCTTCCAGTGGCCCTGCGCGCCGGTGATCAGCCGCGCCAGGAAGGCAAGCAGCAAGCCGAACGCATCGGCGCGCGTCATCTCAGTTGCTCCACCGCGCTTCGCGCGACCCGCGACGCATGAACCGGTCCGGTCGAGAGCCGCCGCGGAGCCGGCTTTGCCGGGCCGCTGGCGGCGCCCCCTCGAGGGGAAGCGCCGAAGGCGCAACGGGGGTGGTTCACTTCAGGCGCAGCCGCCGAAGGCGCTTCGGAGGTGCTTCACTTCAATGGCGGAAATGGCGCATGCCGGTGAACACCATCGCGATGTCGCGCTCGTCGGCGGCGGCGATCACCTCGGCGTCGCGCATCGAGCCGCCGGGCTGGATCACGCAGGCGGCGCCGGCGTCGATCACCACGTCGAGCCCGTCGCGGAACGGGAAGAACGCGTCGCTGGCCACCGCCGAGCCCTGCAGCGAAAGGCCCGCATTGGCGGCCTTGATCGCCGCGATGCGCGACGAGTCGACGCGGCTCATCTGCCCGGCGCCGATGCCCAGCGACATGCCGTCGGCGCAGTAGACGATGGCGTTGCTCTTGACGTACTTGGCCACCTTCCAGGCGAACAGCAGGTCGTCGAGCTGCGCCGCGCTCGGCCGCTTGCGCGTCACCACCTGCAGCGCGTCGCGCTGCACGCTGCCGCTGTCGGCGCTTTGCAGCAGCAGGCCGCCGCCGACCCGCTTGAAGTCCAACGCATTCGCCTGCGCCGGTGTCTGCGCCGGTGGCAGCGGCACCTGCAGCAGCCGCAGGTTCGCCTTCTTGGCCAGCAACTCGCGCGCCGCTGCGTCGACCACAGGCGCGATCAGCACCTCCATGAACTGCCTGGCGGTGTTGATCGCCTCGACCACATCGACACCGATCGGCCGGTTGAACGCGACGATGCCGCCGTAGGCGCTGGTGGGGTCGGTCTGCAGCGCCTTGCGATAGGCCTCGAGCGGCGTCGCGCCGACCGCCACGCCGCAGGGATTGGCGTGCTTGACGATCACGCAGGCGGCGGCCGACGGCTCGAAGCTCTTCACGCACTCCCACGCCGCATCGGCGTCGGCGATGTTGTTGTAGCTCAGCTCCTTGCCCTGCAGCTGCGTCCACTGCGCCAGCGTGCCGGGCGCCGGCGCGTGCTCGCGGTAGAACGCGGCGCTCTGGTGCGGGTTCTCGCCGTAGCGCAGATCCTGCGTCTTCACCACCTGCAGCGTGAACACCGACGGGTACTCGCCGCGCGGCGGCACCTGCGCCGCGTTTGTCTCGGCGCCGTCGGCCAGCGCGCCGAGGTAGTTGGCGATCATGCCGTCGTAGGCGGCGGTGTGCGCGAACACCTTCTTGGCGAGCGCGAACTTGGTGCTGCGCGCGAGGCCGCCCGCGTCGAGCTCGGCGAGCACGCGCGGGTAGTCGGCCGGGTCGATCACCACGCCGACGTCGGGCCAGTTCTTCGCCGCGGCGCGCAGCATCGCCGGCCCGCCGATGTCGATGTTCTCGATCGCGTCGTCGAGCGTGCAATCGGCGCGCGCCACCGTGCGGGCGAACGGGTAGAGGTTGATCACCAGCAGGTCGATCGTGTCGATGCCGTGCTCGCGCAGCGCGGCCATGTGCTCGGGCACGTCGCGCCGCGCCAGCAGGCCGCCGTGGATGCGCGGGTGCAGCGTCTTCACGCGGCCGTCGAGCATCTCCGGAGAGCCGGTGACCTGCGCCACCTCGGTCACCGGCAGCCCGGCGTCGGCCAGCAGCTTCGCGGTGCCGCCGGTCGACAGCAACGTCACGCCGCGCTGGTGCAGCGCACGCGCGAACTCGACGATGCCGGTCTTGTCGGAAACGGAGATCAAGGCGCGCATGTCAGGACACCTCTGGCGCCGCTGGGTGATGTCAAGCTCGGCATGCGGAGTACGAAACGGTTCAGCCAAGTGGACGCCGCGGATCCGGCTCTGCCGGGCCGCTGGTGTGTCTTGCAGACCGCATGGTCGCGAGACGCGACCATTCCTCGGCCCGTCCAAGCCGACGCAGGCCGGCTTGGAACCGCGGGCCTCGGCCCCCTCGAGGGGGAGGCGGCCGCCAGGCCGCATCGGCGGTGGGTCATTTCAGCAGCTTGTGGTCGGCGAGCTTGCGCCGCAGCGTGTTGCGGTTGATGCCGAGCCAGTCTGCGGCGCGGCTCTGGTTGCCGTCGGCCTGGCGCATCACCATCTCGAGCAACGGCCGCTCGACCGCGTTCATGATCAGCGCGTGCACCGCGTGCGGCTCGGTGCCGCGCAGGTCGTCGAAGTAGCGCTCGAGCGTGTCGCGCACGCAGTCTTCGAGGTGCTTGCGGCTCACGGCTAGACCCTTCGCGCGGCGCGCCGCGGGGTTCGCGCGTCGGAGCGGCCGTGCGTGCTCATGCGGGGCAGCTCGTTCACGGCGTCTTCAGGCCACCAGCGCGAGCGCGTCGTCGTTGGCGGCGCAGGCCACCGACGCGGGCTGTGGCAAGCGCGGGTGGCGCAGCGCCAGCGCGTCGAAGAACATCGCCACCGCCTCGACCTGCGCCGCGCAGTGGTCGAGCGTGTTCATCACCGCCCGAAACGCCTCGCCACCGGGCAGCGCGCGCACCGCCCAGCCGATGTGCTTGCGCGCGCTGCGCACGCCGCTGGCCTCGCCATGCAGCGCGTAGTGGTCGTGCAGGTGCTCGAGCAGCCAGCCGCGCACCGCCATCGTGGCCGGCGGCGGCAGCGGCGTGCCGGTGGCCAGCTCGTGCGCGATCTCGCGAAAGATCCACGGCCGGCCCTGCGCGGCGCGGCCGATCATCAGCGCGTCGGCGCCGGTGGCGCGCAGCACCGCCCGCGCCTTGGCCGGCGAATCGATGTCGCCGTTGGCCACCACCGGGATGCGCAGCGCCGCCTTCACCGCGGCGATCGTGTCGTACTCGGCGCTGCCGCTGAAGCCCTGCGTGCGCGTGCGGCCGTGCACCGTGACCAGCGCGACGCCGGCGCGCTCGGCCGCGCGCGCCAGCGCCACCGCGTTGCGCTCGCTCTCGCGGCGGCCGGTGCGCAGCTTCAGCGTCACCGGCACGTTGCGCGGCGCGCAGGCGCCGACCACCGCCTCGACGATCGCCAGCGCGAGCGGCTCGTTGCTCATCAGTGCCGAGCCGGCGAACACGTTGCACACCTTCTTGGCCGGGCAGCCCATGTTGATGTCGATGATCTGCGCGCCGCGGTCGATGTTGTAGCGCGCGGCGTCGGCCATCGCCGCCGGCTCGACGCCGGCGATCTGCACCGCCACCGGCGCGCTCTCGCCGCTGTGGTCGAGCCGGCGCGAGGTCTTCAGGCTGGCCCACAGCTCGCGTTTGCTGGTCACCATCTCGCTGACCGCGTAGCCCGCGCCGAGCCGCTTGCACAACTGCCGGAACGGCCGGTCGGTGACACCGGCCATCGGCGCGACGAACAGGTTGTTCGGCAGCTCGATCGGGCCGATCTTCATGTGCTTTGCGGGGGCGGGGCGCGGCGGGGAGCCGCAGTATAGCCAGCGAAGGTGTGCGCCCGTCTCGAGGCGTCTTCGATAATCGCCGCCGATGGACGCCTGGCTCGAAGCCCTGCTCGGCGCGCTCGCGCTGCCCAAGTTCGGCCTGAGCACGGTGTTCGTCGTGTCGCTGGTGTCGGCCACGCTGCTGCCGCTGGGCAGCGAGCCGGCGGTGTTCGGCCTGGTCAAGCTGAACCCGGCGTTGTTCTGGCCCGCGGTGCTGGTGGCCACCGCGGGCAACACGATCGGCGGCGCGATCTCGTACTGGATGGGCTATGGCGTTGAGCGTGCCTACGAGCGCGTGCGGCACCGCAAACCCGCCGAGCTGCGCGCGCTGCGCTGGCTCGAGCGTTTCGGCGCCAAGGCGTGCCTGTTGAGCTGGCTGCCGGCGGTGGGCGACCCGTTGTGCGCGGTGGCCGGCTGGCTGCGCTTTCCGTTTTGGCCGTGCGTGCTGTACATGGCGATCGGCAAGTTCGCGCGCTACATGACGATGACGGCGCTGCTGCTGTGGGTGTTCCCGGGCAAGGTCACGATCTGACCGGCTGACCGCGCGTTCGGTGTGCGCCGGCTTCGCCGCAGGAGGCCTTTCGGTTCGAGGGATGTCGAGCACCGGCGCCGCCACGCACAATGCGCCACCGATCGCTCCCACCGCGCGTGGCCACGAGCTGCGTGCCACCCTCGCACGACGGACACCCGATGGACACCACCACGCCGAGCTACGACGCGCTGACGCAGGCTTTCCTGCGGCTGCACCGGCTGCAGCACCTGCAATCGATCGCGCAGTGGGATTCGGCAGCCAACATGCCGCCGCGCGGTAACGAGGCGCGCGCCGCCGCGATGGCCGAGATGAGCGCGCTGCTGCACCGCCTGAGCACCGAGCCGCAGCTCGCGCGCCAGCTCGACGACGCCGAGGCCGAACCGCTGAGCGAGCCGCAGCGCGCCAACCTGCGCGAGATGCGGCGCGCGTGGCGGCAATCCAATGCGCTGCCCGAGGCGCTGGTGCAGCGCGCGGCGCTGGTCACCTCGCGCTGCGAGCACGCATGGCGCACGCAGCGGCCGGCCAACGACTGGGCCGGCCACCTGCCCAACCTGCGCGAGGTGGTGGCGGTGGCGCGCGAGGAGGCGCAGGCGCTGTCGCAGCAGCTCGGCCTGTCGCGCTACGACGCGCTGATGGATCGCTTCGAGCCCGGCATGCGCGCGGCCACCATCGACGCGGTGTTCGGCGAGCTGCGGCGCTGGCTGCCCGGCCTGATCCGCGACGTGATCGACCGCCAGTCGCGCGAGGCCGTGCTGCAGCCGCAGGGCCCGTTCGCGGTCGATGCGCAGCGCCGGCTGTGCGAGCGCGTGATGCGGCTGCTGGGTTTCGATTTCGACGCCGGCCGACTCGACGTGAGCGCGCACCCGTTCTGCGGCGGCGTGCCCGAAGACGTGCGCATGACCACGCGCTATCGCGACGACGAGTTCCTCGGCTCGCTGATGGGCACGATTCACGAAACCGGCCACGGCCGCTACGAGCAGAACCGGCCGCGCGAGCTGCTCGGCCAGCCGGTGTCGGAGTCGCGCTCGATGGCCATCCACGAGAGCCAGTCGCTCAGCTTCGAGATGCAGCTCGGCAGCCACCGCGGTTTCGTCGGCCGGCTGGCGCCGCTGGTGGCCGAGGCGTTCGGTGCGCAGCCGGCGTTCGACGCCGACAACCTGCACCGGCTGCTCACGCGCGTGAAGCGCGGGCTGATCCGCGTCGATGCCGACGAGGTGACGTACCCGGCGCACGTGATCCTGCGCTACGAGATCGAGCGCCCGCTGGTCGAAGGTGAGATCGAGGTCGACGACATCCCGGCGCTGTGGGATGCCAAGATGGCCGAGCTGCTCGAGCTCGACACGCGCGGCAACTTCAAAGATGGTCCGATGCAGGACGTGCACTGGCCGAGCGGCCTGTTCGGCTACTTCCCTTGCTACTCGCTCGGCGCGATGTACGCCGCGCAGTGGTTCGCCGCGATGCGCCGCGCCACGCCGGATCTCGACGCGCGCATCGCCGCCGGCGATCTCGCGCCGCTGTTCGACTGGCTGCGCGAGCACATCTGGACGCAGGCCAGCCGCTGGAGCACCGACGAGCTGGTGCGCCGCGCCAGCGGCGAGCCGCTGAACCCGGCGCACTTCGCGGCGCACCTGCGCGCGAGGTACGCGCCGCCGGCGGCGCGCTGATTCGCGCGCGGCATCTGCGCAGGCCGACCGTTCACGCGCCGCGTCGCGGGCGACGCGATGGCGCCGCCCGATCTGCGAGCATCAGGCCCTGGCTGCGGGCTTGCGCGAAGTCTTCTTCGTCGCCGTGCGCGTGGTCGCGGCCTTGCCCGCATCGCCCTTCGCCGCCGCACGCGTCGCCCTCTTGGCCGGCGTCTTCTTGCCGGCCAACTTGGCCACGGTGGCGCTGAGTTCGTCGATGCGCTGGTTCAGCGTGGCCATCTCCTTGGCCGACGGTACGCCGAGCCGGCCCATCGCCTTGGCGGTGCGCTGCTCGAAGATCGATTCGAGCTTGTCCCAGTGCTGGCCGGCCTTGGCGGTGACCTCGCCGGCCATCGCGGTCATCTTGCCGGTGACTTCGCTGATCTTCTCTTCGGCCAAGCCCTGGGTTTTCTTCTGCAGGCTGACGCCATCCTTGATCAGCTTGTCGAACGCCTGCGTGCCTTCGGCCTGCGCCTTCGCGAACGCGCCCATGCCGGCCAGCCAGATCTGCTGCGCCGAATCCTTGATCGATTGCGCCAGCGCGTTGTCGAGCAGGCCGGCGGGGCTGGCGGCCTTCTTGTCGGCCATGGCTTTGAGTTTCTTGACCATCGTGCGCACTCCGTGTGTCTGTAAGGGGCTTGGGATGGCTTGCAGTGTAGGCAGCGGCTGCGCCGCCCGCAGCCGGAATCGCTAGTGGCGCGCGTCTAACGACGCACGGGCCGCGCCGCGGCCCGGCGTACCTGCAGGCCTGCTGTCAGCGTGCTTCAGGCTCGCACCGCTGCCGGCGTGCCTTCGGGCCCACGACGCGGCCGGCGTGTCTGCAGGCCTACGCCGCGGCCGGCGTGCGTTCAGGCCCACGCCGCTGCTGGCGTGTCTTCAGGGTTAGCGCGTGCCGCGCCGCGCAGCAACTTGCACAAGAATCGCCGCGAAGCGCCGCGAGTGTCTCCTCAGGCGGCGCAACCCAGGAGGAATGCGATGCAGGTTTTCGTCACCGGCGCCACCGGCTTCATCGGCAAACGTCTCGTCAAGGCCCTGCTGGCGCGGCGCGGCACGACGGTGCACTTTCTGCTGCGACCGGGCAGCGAAGACAAGCTGCCGGCGCTGCGCGAGTACTGGGGCGCCGGCGCGGCGCGCACGCACGCGGTGGCGGGCGACCTGGCCGCGAAGAAGCTCGGCATCGCCGCCGACGCGCTCGACGCGCTGAAGGGCAAGCTCGACGCGGTGTTCCACCTCGCCGCGGTGTACGACCTCGGCGCCGATGCCGAGAGCCAGCTGCAGGTCAACGTCGAGGGCACGCGGCATGTGGTGGAGTTCGCCAAGGCGGTGAAGGCCGGGCACTTCCACCACGTGTCGTCGATCGCCGCCGCGGGACTGTACGAAGGCGTGTTCCGCGAGGACATGTTCGCCGAGGCCGAGAACCTCGATCACCCGTACTTCATGACCAAGCACGAGTCGGAGAAGATCGTGCGCACCGAGTGCAAGCTGCCGTGGACGGTGTACCGCCCGGCGCTGGTGGTGGGCGACTCGACCACCGGCGAGATGGACAAGATCGACGGCCCGTACTACTTCTTCAAGCTGATCCAGCGCATGCGGCAGATGCTGCCGCCGTGGTTCCCGGCCATCGGGCTCGAGGGCGGGCGCATCAACATCGTGCCGGTCGACTTCGTGGTCGCGGCGATCGACCACATCGCGCAGCGCAACGACATCGCCGGCCAGTGCTACCACCTCGTCGACCCGGTGGGCTACCGCGTCGGTGACGTGCTCGACATCTTCTCCCGCGCGGCGCACGCACCGAAGATGAACCTGTTCGTCAACGCGGCGCTGCTCGGCTTCGTCCCCAAGAGCGTCAAGAAGGGCTTGATGGCGCTGGCACCGGTGCGCCGCATCCGCAATGCGGTGATGAAGGATCTGGGGCTGCCCGACGACATCCTCGAGTTCGTCAACTACCCCACGCGCTTCGACCGCCGCGCCACCGACGCCGCGCTGAAGGGCAGCGGCATCGAATGCCCGAAGCTCGACGACTACGCCTGGGTGTTGTGGGATTACTGGGAGCGCCACCTCGACCCCGACCTGTTCATCGACCGCAGCCTGAAGGGCACGGTGGGCGGCAAGGTGGTGCTGGTCACCGGCGGTTCATCGGGCATCGGGCTGGCGGCGGCGTGCCGCTTCGCCGAGGCCGGCGCGGTCACGATCATCTGCGCGCGCGACGAGGCCAAGCTCGCCGACGCGGTGAAGGAGATCGTCGCCTATGCCCAGCAGCGCGGCACCGACAAGCCACGCGTGTTCAGCTACAGCGTCGACATCGCCGACGCCGACGGCTGCGCCGCGTTCGTGCAGGCGCTCGAAGCCGAGCACGGCGGCGTCGACTTCCTGATCAACAATGCCGGCCGCTCGATCCGCCGCGCCATCGAATCGAGCTACGACCGCTTCCACGATTACGAGCGCACGATGCAGCTCAACTACTTCGGCTGCCTGCGCGTCACGATGGGGTTGCTGCCGGGCATGGTGCGCAAGCACAAGGGCCACGTGGTCAACGTGAGCTCGATCGGCGTGCTCACCAACGCGCCGCGCTTCTCGGCCTACGTGGCCAGCAAGGCCGCGCTCGACGCGTGGACGCGCTGCGCATCGAGCGAGTTCTCCGACCGCGGCATCACCTTCACCACCATCAACATGCCGCTGGTGCGCACGCCGATGATCGCGCCGACCAAGATCTACAACAACGTGCCCACGCTGTCGCCCGACGAGGCTGCCGACATGCTGGTGCAGGCCTGCGTGCACAAGCCGGCGCGCATCGCCACGCGGCTCGGTGTGTTCGGCGAGGTGCTGCACGCGCTGGCGCCGCGCATCGCGCAGATCGTGATGAACACCAGCTTCCGCATGTTCCCCGACAGCGAGGCTGCCAAGGGCGACAAGGGCGGTGAGCGCCCGAAGCTCAGCGCCGAGGCGATGGCATTGCAGCAGATGATGCGCGGCATTCACTTCTGACGGCGCCGCGGCGGCTGCGCCGGCCCCGCCGGGCGGCCGCAGCCGCCGCGGGCCACTGCAACACCTGCGGCCCGCGGCCCGCCCGACCCACCAGGAGACACGCCGATGATGGATGCCGTGTGGCCGCTGTTGCAGTCGCTGCAGGGCCTGCCCGCCTACGCGCTGCTGCTGGCGCTGCTGTTCGGCTGCGGCATCGGGCTGCCGATGAACGAAGACATCGTGCTGCTGGCGGCCGCGGCGCTCACGCTGCGCGGCATCATGGAGCCGGTGCCGCTGATGGTGGTGGCCTGGTGCGGCCTGATCGCCGGCGACGCGCTCATCTTCCACTGGGGCTACCGCTACGGCGCGCAGCTGCTGCGCCGGCGCTTCTTTGCCCGCATGCTGCCCGAGCCGCGGCTGCTGAGCATGCAGGCCACGATGACGCGCTACGGCCCCGCCTACATCTTCGTGGTGCGCTTCCTGCCCGGCATCCGCACCGCGTTGTTCCTGGTCGCCGGCATGTCGCGCATGCCGTACCGCTACCTGTTCGTCTTCGATGGGCTGGCCGCGCTGCTGGAGCTGCCGCTGCTGGTCTACGGCGTGCGCTACGTGGGTGGACGCTGGCAGGAGGTGCTGGCCGCCTTGCAACGCCTGCAGGGCTACCTGCTGCCGGCCGCGGTGCTGGTGGTGCTGGCGCTGTGGGCCTACCGCCGCCACCAGGCCAAGGGCAAGTCCGCATGAGCCCTGCCAACCGGACCGCGCTGCCCGTGCAGGGCCGCACCAGCGCCGAGGTGCTGGCCGAGCTCGAGGGCTTCGCGGCCGACGACCCGCACTACCAACAGGGGCGCCTGTGGAGCCTGGTGTACTACCTCGACGAAGCGCACGCGGACTTCCTGGCCGCCGCCTATCGGCGCTTCTCCAGCGCCAACGGCCTGAACCCCACGGCGTTCAAGAGCCTCAAGCGTTTCGAGAACGAGATCATCGCTGCGGTGGCCGAGATGCTCCACGGTACGCCCGAGGTCTGCGGCGTGGTCACCTCGGGCGGCACCGAGAGCTGCCTGCTGGCCGCCAAGACCTACCGCGACCTCGCGCGCACGCGCGGCGTGACGCGGCCCGAGATGGTGCTGCCGGTGACCGCGCACGTGGCGTGGTTCAAGGCCTCGGAGTACTTCGGCATCCAGGTGCGCCTGCTGCCGCTGGACGAGAACCTGCGCGCCGACGTGAAGCTGCTGCCGCGCCTGCTCAACCGCAACACGGTGTTGATCGTCGGCTCGGCGCCGGAGTACCCGCACGGCACGATCGACCCGATCGAGGCGATGGGCGCGATGGCGCTCGAACGCAAGATTCCGCTGCACGTCGACGCCTGCGTGGGCGGCTTCATCCTGCCGTTCATGGCGATGAACGGGCGCGCGCTGCCCGCCTGGGACTATCGCGTGCCGGGCGTGACCAGCATCTCGGCCGACATCCACAAGTACGGCTTCGCCGCCAAGGGCGCCTCCACCATCACCTATCGCGACCTGGCCTACCTGAAGCACCAGATGTTCGTGTACCAGGATTGGCCCGGCGGCGTGTTCGCCTCGCCCGCGCTGCTGGGCACGCGCCCCGGCGGGGCCTATGCCGCCGCGTGGGCCGCGATGCAGCACTTCGGCCAGTCGGGCTACCGCGACCTGGCGCGGCGCACGATCGAGGCCTTCGACACGATGCGCGCGGGCATCGCGGCCATGCCCGAGCTGTACGTGATGGGCGAGCCTTGCGGGCCGCTGCTGGGCTTCGGCTCGCGCACGCCGGAGGTGAACATCTTCGCCGTCGGCGACCAGATGGACGCCAAGGGCTGGACGATCAACCGCCTGCAGCGGCCCGACGGCCTGCACGCGATGATCACCGCCGGCCACCTGGCGGTGGTGGACGACTACCTGCGCGACCTGAAAGACGCCGTGGCCACCGTCAAGGCCCACCCCGAGCTGGCCGGCGGCGGCAGCGCCGCCACCTACGGCATGCTGAGCCACGTTCCGCTGCGCGGCCTGGTGCGACAGAAGGTGCTCGACCTGTTCGCGCAGATGTACCGGCCCGGTGGCGCCAACGTCGACCTGCACGCCGTACCCGCGCCCGAGCCGGGGCTCAAGGGCCGGCTGAACGCCCAGGTGGAGCGGCTCGCCCGCTGGTACGTGCAGCGCCGGCTGCGCAGGCAGAGCCGGCACTGATGGAGATGGGCCAGATGTGCCCGAAGCGCGTGAAGCGTCGGCACACAGCCCGCAGATGTCTGCTCGGCAGACAGGAGCGAATTTGGCCCGAACGGCGTGCGCGACACCCGGCCATCGTGTTGCCCATCGGCACAGCGGCGCCGGTGCGCGGGCTCGGCGACCCTACTTGGGTGGCTCGGCCTGGTCCGAACCTGTCGCCGCCGGCGCCGTCGGCGGCTTGAAGTGCTTGTCGATCTGCCGCAGCCAGCCTTCGGTCGTGTGCACGTACGACTCGCCGTCGACGCGCAGGCTCGCCCGCGGCGCCTTCGCGATCTGCAGGCCCGACAGGCCGCCGGGCCCGATCTTGGCGGTGAACGAACACGCCAGGCGATAGGTTTCCGTGGCCTTCGTGCCTTTGCCCGGCAGGTTCTGGGCGAACGCCACCATGCCGCCGCCGCGCCAGACCATGGTGAGCGCGTGGTCGCTCACGCTGGCCTCGCCGGTGATGTCGACCGTGCCGCGCGCCGTGGCCTGCCGCAGGCTGTCGCGCAACTGCTGCTCGATGCGCGCCGTCGCGGAGGCCGCGGCCGACCGGACCTTCGACGGTGCGGCGACCTTGAGTGTCGGCAGCGCGTTGCGTGCGCGACCCGCGAAGCGGCCGTCCGGGTAGCGGCGCAGATACTGCTCGACGGCCGCGACGGTGCCGTCGTCCTCGGCCGCGGCCCAGTCGACGGCGTCCTGCGCCGCTTGCGACCGCGGCCCCTCGGGCTGCAGCAGGAGGTACTCCCGATAGGGGCGCACGTCGGTGCGCACCTGCTCGGCGCGTCGCCACAGCACCTCGGCCAGTGCCGCCCGCGCGGGGGCCACGGTCGAGCCCTGCGCAAACAGCGCCAGATGTCGCCTGAGCAGCGCCTCGTCCTGGCTCGCCTGCACTTCGCCCCACGACGGCGCCTCGGCCAGGCGACGCGCTTCGTCGGCATGTCGGCCGCTGCCGAAACGCTCGAGGTAGCCGCGCCATGCGGCGGGCGTGGCCTGGCGCACGGCCGCGTCCCAGGTCAGGTCGTCGAGGCGGCTCTCGGCGTCGCGCCGCGCGGCCGCCTGCGGGAACTCGTTCAAGAAGGCTTCGATCTGCGCCACGTCGGCGCTCGAGCGCAACGTGGCCCAGGTGAGCTCGGCGCGCCGCCCGGCGATCTGCTCGAACAGCGTGCGCAGCGCGGCCGGGTACCAGCTCTGCTTGCCGGCGGCCTCGCTGGCCTTTGCCGCGGGCTTGGGGGCGGTGCTCCTGGGCTCGTAGGTCCGCGCCTCCTTGTCGACCTCGGCCTGCAGTGCGGTGATGGCGCCGAGGTCGGTCGAGGGCTTCAGCTTCGCCCAGCGCAGCTCGAGCAGCCGCGTCCGCGCGGTCTTGGCGTTGGCGCTGCCGGGGTAGTTCTTCAGGTACGTCTCGTAGCCCTCGGGCGTTCTTGCCTGCTCGGCGTCGCGCCAGTCCGACGTCATCGAGCTGCACCCGAGCAGCCAGAGGGGAAACGACAGCGCCCATACCGAGCACCAGCGGCGCCAGCGGCATGCGCCGCCGACGGCGGCTCGGCACGAAGTGCGGTGAACGTGATTCATGCCTACGGTGCCGATGTGAGCAGCAGGTCGCGCAGCAGCAGGTTCAGGCCGTCGCGCTCGGCGAGGACCTCGGGCTTCATCGGGTCGCCGCCGCCGCCGACCACGCGCGAGCGCACGAGCCGACCGTGCTCGAGGTCGAACAGGCCGGCGGCCATCTGGCGCTTGTCGACCGGACCGCCCGGCACGAACACCACGCCGTATTGCACGCCGCCAGCGGTGAAGACGGGCCCGACGGCCAGCGACATCGCCACGCCCGCCACCACGCGCGCCACGCCTGTCGCCGCGGCCTTGCCCGAAGACAGGCTGTGCCCGGTGACTCCGACGTAGAGCAGGCTCGCGCGTCCGCTCTTGCGCAGCACCGTCGCCGCTGCCAGACGCGCACGCTCGTCGTCGGCCGCGGTGTCGGGCCTGGCATCGGGAGCGGGCGGCTTGTCGATGTCGTAGGCGGCCACGCCGCGGCGGAACACATGGGTCGCCAGCACCTGCAGCGCGTTCACGTAGTCGGCGTCGGCCGCCAGCTCGGGGGCTACCCACAACGGCTGCGCGCGCTCGGACACCGCGCCATCGATCTCGTCGGCCACGCGCTTGGGGGCGTTGGCTGGGTCGTGCAGCGCACCGCAGACGAACGGAATCAGCGTGCTGCGGGTGCGCACGTCGGCCGCGTCGAGGAACTGCCGCGTCCCCGCCTCCAATGCGCTGGCACCACGCCTGGCGTTGGCGATGACGAAGTAGTCGCCCTCGGTCAGCGGGCTGTAGTTCAGGCAGACGTCCACCACCAGCAACGTGCCACCGGCGGTCGCGGCGGCTGGATGCGCCACCACGCGCTGCACGGTGGGCGGCGGCGGCGCCGCGCAACCCGCGACGGCCAGCGCGATCGTCAGCGTCAGCATCGTGCGTCGTGCCATCGTTGCCTCGCGCGAAGCGGGGTGGCGCCACTACGGGCGCCAGCGCTCCCGCACGCCCTGCACGAAAGCCTTGAGGTTCTCGCGCACCGCGCCCTCGTTGGCATTCAAGGTCCGCGAGGCGCCACCCAGATCGCTCGCACTGAAAGAGGAGTCGTAGGTTTCCGACCACAGCAGCGTGCCGTCGCGCGCGGTGAACTTGTAGTTCGCCACCACGCGCACCGTGGTCGGCAGAAAGCCGCTCTGGTCGGTCGACAGCAGCGTCGCCGTGAGGTCCACGTCGCCCGCGCCGGGCGAGACGCCGGCAAAGATACCGGCCTTCTCGAGCGTCGCCACGAGCGCCTCGTGCACCTGCTCGGGCTTGGGGAACGCCGGGCCACCGAAGAACGTGTCGCGCGCGCCGGTGACGGGCAACACGCGCACGCGCTGCGCGATCTTGCGCTCTGGCCCCGCTGTGGTGTCGGGCACCATGCGCTGCGGCGAGATGCCGGCGCAGGCCACCATCAGCAGCGCGAGCGCGCCCATGGCCAGGGCGCCCGCGGTGCGGCGACACGCTGCGTGCGCTGCGCTCATGGCTGGCACCTCGGTCTTCTTGTTAGGAACCGGATTCTAGGTGCCGGCCGGCGCGGCGCTTGAATGTCCCAGGCTCGCAGTCAGCGACGCAGCGCCATCGTGCCGCGGGCGAAGGGTTGATCGGCCAGCGCCTTGTACCGCGTCTTCGCCTTCAGCAGGTCTTCGTCGGCGGGTTGGGTGATGGTGGCCGTCAGGTCGAGGTCGGCGGTATCGAGTGGCCCAATGCGGATGGTCCTGTCGTCTCCGGGCTTGATCTGCTGACCGAACGCGCCCGTCGCGCGCAGGTTCGCCAGCCGCACAGCCAGCCGGCCGAGGTAGACGGCACGGTCGCCCGACACCTCGATCAGCACCGGCGTGGTCAGCTTCTTCCTCAGCGCAGTTGTGCTGGCGCTTTCCTGGCTCAGGAAGGCGAACTCGAAGTCGTCCATCACGTAGCTGCCCGCCGGCAGGTCGAGAAAGACCATGTGTTGAACCGCGTTGTCGCCGACGATGTGCGCCAGCGCCTTGCTGCCCAGGATGACGTTGTTGAAGAACGCGAACGAGAACACCTCGCCGGAACTCGGGTTGCGAACATCGAAACCGCGCAACTTGAGATTCATGCTCGCCGGCTCGATGTGGATCGTCAGCAGCACGAGCCGTTGCTTCACTGCGTTCAGGTCAGCGTCGGCGAAGTCGAGCGCCTGCGACTGGATGTGCCTGTTCGAGGCGCAGCCGGCCAACAGCACGGCGACACAAAGGGCGAGCAGGCGGCGGATCATGTCAGGCACCTCCGTGGATTTGCGGTGGATCGACGTCATCTTGCCCCGATCTGTGCGATCTCGGGCGCCGAGATCAGACCTTCGACGCTGTGGCGAAACAGAGCCTGAATGGCCGCGCGCGCGCGCACGTGCCCGCGCTCGGCCTGCGCCGGGGCCAGGCCGCCTCGGGTAACGCCGCTCTCGCTGCCGACGAAGACGAAGCGGCGCAACTCCGTGCCCGCCGGGCTCATCAACGTCCATTTGGCGGTGACCTCGTCGATGACGTCGGGCAAGCTGCCCGTGGTCCGCGGGATCAGCAGGTGAGTGAACGAGGTCAGGCGCAACTCGGCCTGCCCGGCGGCGGGTGATTGGTCGAACTGCGCGCCGGAGAAGACCGCATCGGCGACCGCCTGCGCGTAGCGGCGTTCTGCGTCGCCCACCGAGTACGCCAACGCATAGTTGGGCGAGCCGCTCCAGTACTGGCGCTTCGAGACGGCATTCGGCGCCACGGTGACGACCAAGCTCGGTGCAGCAATCCGCCTGAACTCGACGGCGGGAAACGTCGCGGACGAGAGGTCGATGACGGGCATTGCTGCACACGACCACAACGCCAGGCAAGCCACCAGACGCGCAGACGTCGACCTGATTGCAGAGCCCACTGTTCGTCCTCCCGTGGCGGCGGGTCGTTTCTCGGCCAAGCGTCAACTGGTTCCCGCTCGACAACGGCGACGCTACGGCACACCGACAACGGCTGCAACTGCCGCAGATGGATGGATGGGCGGCCTGGCGGCGCTCACGGCATCACCTCGACGTACTCGTAGACCTCGCAGTCGGTGACCTGCCGCCGCTGCGGCAGCGGCAGCCGTGCGAACCAGGCCTGCGGATCGTGACGGTCGACCTCGCGGCCGATGAAACGCAGCAGGCCGCAGATCGGCTCGACCACGCCGGCGCGGTAGCGCAGGTCGTTCTTCACGTAGCCGAGGTACAGGTTCTTCATGCAGTTGCCGCGACACCAGGCGTACGCCTCGCAGCCCCCGCACGGCATCGCCGCGGTGTGCTGCAGCGGGCTCGGCTTCAGCCAGTTGCCCTTGACGCTGCCCATCAGCATCTGCGGCACGTACATCATGTCGGGGCAGGGGTAGATCTGCCCGTCGGGCATCACGTTGAGCAGGTGCGACGACACCCGGCACTGCGTGCGCCCGGCGTAGAGCTCTTGCGCGCGTCCAGGCAGGAGCTTGTTGCGCACGATGCCCATCAGCGGGATCAGCGGGTACAGCCGATCGGTGCGCGCGAAGAAGCGGTCGATGAGTTGCGCGAGCACCTGTTCGCGCCGTGCCACCGAGTCGCCGGCGTACTGCTCGTCGGCGACGAACTGCCAGTACAGGTAGTCGAACGGCGAGCCGTGGGCCACCAGCGCGTCGAGCTCGTCGAACGTGGTGGCGGGGTTGCTCCACGTCACGCGCGCGGTGACCGCGCCGCCGATGCGCGGCCGCACGTGCTCGAGGTTCTTCAGCACCTGGCGGTAGATGCCCCGGCCGCGGTAGCCGTCGGTGATCGCCTCGCCGCCGTCGATCGACACCAGCACGTTCGACAGCCGGGCGAGCACTGTTTCGCTGACGTCGTCGAGCAGCGTGCCGTTGGTCTGCAGCTGGAAGCGCCAATGCGCGAAGCGCGCCATCACCTGCTCGATCATCGGCCGGTTCAGTGTCGGCTCGCCGCCGTAGAAGGTGACGACCACCTCCTTGCCGGCGAGGTGCGTGGCGGCGAAGCGCGCCAGTTCGTCGACGTCGTAGCGCAGCTCGGTCTGCGAACCCAGCACGTCGCCGACGCCGAGCGAGCAGTAGCTGCACTTCAAGTTGCACTTCAGCGTCGTCAGCAGCTGCAGTTCGACGCGGTGGCCGACGATCGGGTCGGCAGCCGGCACGAGCCGCCGGGTCAGCGTGATCGGTTGATCCATGGTGTCGTTGCGCAACGAGAAATCGGGCGTTTGCGCCCGGAGCCGGAGCGGCCCGCTCGGACCGGCCGGCGACGGTTCGTTGGCGCGCGAGCGGCGCGTCAGCGCTGCGGCGGAGGTCCGTGGCAGTCGAGCGCCTGCGCTGCCGGCCGTCCGCTGCCGCTCGCCGGCACATGCCGGGCGCTGCGGGCGAATCCACCGCGTTCGTCTGGCGTGCGGCGTGGCCGGTCATCGGGTGGAGTGGGTCAGCGCTGCGCCGTCGAACCGACCGCCCCCGCGGCCGAAGATCAGGCCACGGCCGCGGCGGTCGCTCGTGAAACGAACACTGTCGTCGAGCGGCGGACCCCTTGGCTTGTCCCAGATTAAGCGCTGACGTTACGAGGCGCGACGGCCGGCCCTGACGGCGACACCGGCGTGACGGGCTCGCGGCTTGCCCGCCGCGCTACGCCGCGCTGCTCTCCTCGGCGTCGCTGTCGTCGGCAGGCGCTTCAGGTGGGGCGACGAGGCCGAACAAGCGGATCATGCGCCGCAGCCGCGGCCGCGATACGCCGAGGATATCGCAGGTCTGCCCGCGATGCCAGCCGGTGGCCTCGAGCACGCGCATCACGTGCGCCTTCTCGATCGCGCGCAGGCTGTGCTGCGCCGCCGGATCGCTCGCCGCGGGATCGGGCGCCACGCTCGCTCGCCGCGGGTGTGCGCACAGGTGCGCGGGCAGCATGTCGCAGGTGATCGCGTCCGACGACGACAGCGCGGCGCTGCGCATCAGCACGTTCTCCAGCTCGCGCACGTTGCCCGGCCAGTCGTAGGCCTGGAAGCACTCCAGCGCCTCGCGGTGCAGGCGCGTCACGCCGCGGCGCATTTCGCGGTTGATGCGTGTCAGCAGCGCCTGCACGAGATCGGGGATGTCGTCGCGCCGTTCGCGCAACGGCGGCAGGTGGATCGTCACCACCTGCAGCCGGTAGTACAGGTCTTCGCGGAAGGCGCCGGCCTTGACGCGCTCGAGCAGGTCGACGTTGGTCGCCGCGATGACGCGCGCGTTGGTCGTTGCCGCGGTCTTGCCGCCGAGCGGCACGAACTCCCTTCCTGCAGCACGCGCAGCAGCTTGGCCTGCACCGCCGGCGACAGCTCGCTCACCTCGTCGGAGGAAGATCGTGCCGTGGTTGGCCAGCGCGAACTTGCCGGCGTGGCGCTCGGTGGCGCCGGTGAAGGCGCCTTTCTCGTGGCCGAACATGTCCGACTCGAGCAGCGTGTCGACCAGCGCGGCGCAGTTGACCGCGACGAACGGGCCCGCGGGGTTGGCCCCCACGCGGTGGATCGCGCGCGCCACCAGTTCCTTGCCGGTGCCCGACTCGCCGGTGATCAGCACGGTGACGCCGCCTGTGCCGCTGCGCCGATGGTCTTGAAGACGTCCTTCATCACACGGCTGCGGCCGACCATCACCTCCGCGCCCGGCCGCCCGCCCGGCGGCGCCGGAACCACCAGCACGCTGTCTTCCTCGGCCTCGCGCTGGCGCAGCGCCTTGGCGACGGCCGCGTTCAGCTCCTGGATCGCGATCGGCTTCTGGATGTAGTCGGCCGCGCCGCCCTGCATCGCCTGGATCGTGCTGTCCATGTCGTGGAAGGCGGTGATCATGATCACGCCCATCCCGGGGCACAGGCGCCGCAGGTCGGGCAGCGCCTGCAAGCCGGTTCGGCCCGGCATCCGGATGTCGAGGATCGCCAGGTCGGGCGGGCCTCGCTCGCCGCCTGCAGGCCCTGCTCGGCGCTGTGCGCCACACGAACCTGGTGCCCTGGCTGCTCAGGTGCAGCTGCAGCGTGCGGCAGCTCGCGACGTCGTCGTCGACGATCAAGATGGCGCTCATCGGGCTACCCTGCGCACTGCGTGCTCCGGGGTTCGCGCTTGCGCAGCAGCCCGGCGCGCTCACGGGGCAGTCCCCACCGGTCCGGTCGACAGCGTCACCAACGCGCAGGTCCCGCCCTGCGGCACGCCGCGCAGCTCGATCGTGCCGCGGTGCTGATCGATGATGCGCTTGGCAATCGGCAGCCCGAGGCCGGTGCCCTTGGCGCGGCTGGTGACGAACGGCTCGAACACCCGGTCGCAGCAGCTCGGCGGAATGCCGCGGCCGTTGTCGCGGATCCTGACGCAGATCTCGGTGGCTGTCGCTCGGCGCTGAGGCGGGCGCAGACGCTGACTTCGGCTGCCCGGTCGGCCACGCCCTCGGTCGCCTGCACCGCGTTCAGCACGAGGTTGGTGAACGCCTGCCGCAGCTTCGTCGCGTCGCCGTGCAGCGTCGGCAGGCCGCTCTGGTAGCGGCACTCGACCCGCACCCGTTGCTCCTCGATCTCGCGTTCGGCGAGCAGAACCGCCGCGTCGAGCAGCTTCGGCAGGTCGAGCCACGCCGGCTGCAGCGCGTCGGGGCGCGCATAGAGCAGCAGATCCGACAGCACTTCTTCCATGTAGCGCACCTGGTCGAGCGCGATGCGGTTGATTTCGCGGTCGCCCTCGCTCAGCGCGTCGCCGGCGCGCTCGCCGAGGATGCCCAGGCTCATCTTGATCGTCGACAGCGGGTTGCGCAGGTCGTGCGCGATCATGCTCGCCGCCTGCCCCATCGCCGCCAGCGCCTGCGTTTCGGCGCGCCGGCGGTGACTGTCGGCAATCTCCTGCTGCAGCCGCTTGCGCTCGGTGATGTCCTCGGCCTCGGCGAGGAAGTGGCTGACCGCGCCGCGCTCGTCGCGCACCGGCGAGATCGCCGCCAGATGTTCCCAGTAGGTCTCGCCGTTCTTCTTGCGGTTGCACAGCTCGCCGCGCCATTCCGCGCCGGCGAGGATCGTGCGCCACAGTTGCGCGTACGTCGGGGGCTCGGTGCATCCGCTCTTGAGCAGACGCGGGCTGCGCCCGCGCACCTCGTCCAGGCGCCAGCCGGTGACCTGCTCGAACTTCGGGTTGACATACTCGATCGCCCCGCGGTGTCGGTGATCAGCACCATCGTCGGGCTCTGCTCGACCGCCCGCGACAGCTTGCGCAGCAGTTCCTGCGCGCGCTGGCGCTGCGCGGCTTCGTGCTGCAGCTCGCGGTTGGCGGTCTCGGCCTCGAGTGCGCGCAGTCGCGCCAGCTGCGCCAGGCGCGCTGTCAGCGCCAGCAGCAGCGCCAGCATCAGGCCGCCGGCGAGCACCGCCTGCGGCAGCGGCGAACGCATCGCCGCCAACGTCTGCTGCTGCGGCCACACGCGCACCCGCCAGTGGGCATCGCCAGCCGGATCGAGGCCTCCTGCGCGAAGCGCGAGTCCGCTTCGGTGGACACGAAGTCGCGCTGGTAGATGCTCTGGCCGTTCTCCGACACGCCGATGCCGAAGCCGAGCGCGATGTCGGCGCGCAGGATCTCGTCGAGCAGCGTCCGCACGTCGTACGCGGCGACGACCATCCCGCCGAAGCCGTGGTCGCCGAAGATCGGCACGCTGACCACGAAAGTCCGCTCGCCTGACGAGCGCGCGAAGACGTGGCTGAGCGTCGTCTGCCGGTCGCGCAGTGCGCTGCGCCAGGCCAGATCGACGGCGGCCGACGCCGGGTCGAGCGCGGCTGCCGGCGCATCGGGGGACCTCACCTCCCAGCGCGGCTGCAGCGTCGGGTCGACCCAGGCCACGCTCGTCAGGCCTGCGTAGTGCCGGATGTACTGCGCGGCATCGGCCTCTCATTCATTCATCGCGCGGCGGTGCGCCGCGCGCTTGCCAGCGCCGTGCCATGCGCAGCTGCGCCAGCATGCGCGACTCCATCCGCACGGCGATTTCGCTGCGCACGCCTTCGAGCCGCAGTTCGGCGCTGCGCGCCAAATGGACGCGTTCCTGCGCGAGCAGCGCTGCCCACAGCCCCAGCGTCGCGGCGGCGGCGGTCAGGCCGACCAGGCCGGCGAGCCAACGCGCGGCGAACAGCCGGCGCGATAGCGCGCGCCGGCCCACCGGCGGAACGAGTGCAAGCTCCTGCCGATCGACGTTGCCGGGTCCGAAAGCCAGCGACATGACACCTGCAGCTCGCTACCGACGAACGATTCTAGGCCTCGGTCTCGCGCGCGGCACCAGGTCAGGCAGTGGCGACGCGCTGCTGCGCGTGGCGCCGGCCGCGCCGCCCGCGCGCGAGGGCACCGCGCAGGTGCGAGCAGACCGCGCGCGCGATTGCACAGCCGCTGGTGATGCGGTCGCGCGTCGAAACGCCGTCGAGGTAGTTCGCCGCGAGGTGCAGCCCGGCCGCAGCGTCAGCCGCTCGCGCATTGAGCGCTGCGCGCGCTGCAGATGGGCGCCGTGGTACAGCGGCAGGCCGCGCCGGTGCTGCACCACGCGCGCCAGCTCGGGCATGCCGCGCAGGCGCAGCACCGGCGTCAGCTCGCGCAGCGCGGCGGCGGCGATCCTCGGCCTCGCCCCACGACGCGATGTGCGACGCGCGCGCGCCGCCGAGGTAGGCGCTGAGCAGCACCTTGCCCGGCGGCGCGCGATCGCCGAACACGCTGCTCGTCCACTGGCAGCCGAGCAGCGTGCGGCCTTCGTCGCGCGGAGCGAGGAAGCCCATGCCGTCGAGCGCAGCGCCGAACGCAGTGCGGTCGAAGCCGAAATGCGCGACCGCAAGCGGCGCATAGTCGATTCCCGCCACCAGGCGGGCGAGCTCGGGTCTGCACCGCCGAGCAGCGCGCCGGCCTCCGCTGCCGGGACGCTCAGCACCACGTGGCGCGCGCATACCCGGGCGTCGCGCCTTGCGCGCTGCGGCCTTCGACCAGCCAGCCGCGCGAGTCGCCGGCGATCGCCAGCGCGGTGCAGCGCGTGCGCAAGCGCACGCCGGCGCTCGCCGCCAGCGCGTCGACCAGGGCCTGCATGCCGCCCTCGAACGAGAACATCTCGCTCGCCGGAAGGCTTTCGCGCCGCAGCTTGCGCGCGCACACCGCCAACGCGATGCTGCCGTAGCGATCCTCGAGCGCCGTCAGGCGCGGCAGCACCGCACGTGCCGGCGCCAGATCGGGTCGCAGCCGAACGTGCTCGCCAGCAGCGGCTCGAAGATCTTCTCCAGGGCCTCGCGGCCCAGCCGGCGCGTGACGAACGCGCTCGCCGATTCGCTGCTCCGCCGCCGCGCGGGACGAGCGGCTCGGCGAGCATCCTGAGCCGGCCGGCCCCGGCTCAGAACGGCGCGACGAGCAGCGCACCGGCACGCATCGGCACGCGTGCCAGCGCGCCGCCTTGCAGCACGAAGCGCGGCAGATCGGCGCGCAGCGCGAGCCGCCGCTCGTTCAGGCCCGATTGCGCGAGCAGCGCGCCCACCTCGGGCCGGAAGTTCAGCATCAGCGAGGCGGCACGTTCCATCGTGTAGCCGCCCGCTTGCTGCGTGCCGATCAGTCCGCCCGGCGCATCGGCGCTCTCCCAGATCTCGGCCGCGACGCCCTTGCTGTGCGAGCCACCACGCCACCGCGAGCCCAGACAGCCCGCCACCGACGATGAGAAACCTCGGTGTCCAAGTCCATGGTCGCCGCAGGCGACGCAGAAATCGTGCCCGACGCCGCACCGGGCGGCGCGCGAACGCGAGCGCCGCGAAGCCGCCGGAGTCGAACGAAACGTTCACTGAAAAGCCGGCTGGGCCGCCCGATTGAACAGATCGTTCGCATGTGCCGGGTCGCTCGGCAACGGCCGCGGCGCGATCGAAATGCTGGTTTCGGGGCCTGCCGCCGCGAAGCCGACTGCGTCTTCACCTCGAGGTGGCGTGGTACCCACGATGGCGGCGGCCCCGGTGCGCAGCCGCCGCGTCGGCCGAAACTTGAACCGGATCAAGTCTAAAGTCGCATCGCGATACCAGAATGGCCGCCGCGCAGCTGCCCGGGCTGCGCGCGACCGGAGGCCGCAGGCGCTGATGCTGCAGATCGTGATCCAGGGCCGCGGCGGCAGGGCGCGCAGACCGCCGGCAACCTGCTGGCCGCCGCGTTCTTCGCGCCGCCGGGCGCGAGGTGCAGTGCTTCGCCAGCTACGGCGGCGCGGCGCGCACGCCGGTCAGCTCGTTCCTGCGCGTCGATGACCGGCCGATCCGCGAGCGCTGCGACATCAGCGTCGCCGACGCGATCCTGTGCTTCGACGCGAGCCTGCTCGCGCCGCCGCTGCTCGCGCGCGCGCGACGCGCGCACACTGATCGTCGTCAACTGGCGGCGCAGCCGCGCGCCGAGTTCGCGCGCGCCATGCCCGACCGGCGCGTGATTCCGGTCGACGGGCTCGGCATCTCGCGCCGCCTGGGCCTCGGCCGGATCGTCAACTCGGCGCTGCTCGGCGCACTCGCGCGTGCGCTCGAGCGCCGTCGCTGCCGGTGCTCGAGACGACGCGCTGACCGAGCGCTCGCCGAAGCTGCACGACGAGAACATCGCCGCCTGCGAGACCGGCTGGCACGACGTCGATGCGCGGCTGCGCGAGGAGCAGTCGCTATGAGCGCGCTGCCGCACGACGGGACCTCGCGCAGCGCGAGGGTGTACCGTGACCGTCCAGGCCCCGCCCGTCCCGCCGATCTGGACCACCGGCTCGACCGAGGTCTTCCATACCGGCACCTGGCGCGCGGCGCGGCCGCTGCACGTGCACGCGCCGTCGCCATGCCACCAGGCCTGCCCGGTCGGCGGCGATATCGCCGAGTGGATCGGCCACGCGCGCCGGCATGACTTCCGCGCTGCGTGGGACGTGCTGACGCGGCACAACCTGTTCCGGCGATCAGCGGGCGCATCTGCCACCACCCGTGCGAGGCCGCGTGCAACCGCGGCACGCACGACGAGGCGTTGTCGATCTGCAAGCTGGAGCGCTTCGTCGGCGACCAGGCCATCGCGCAGGGTTGGCGCTTCGCGCCGCCGGCGCAAGGAACGCAGCGGCCATGTCGCGGTGATCGGCGCCGGGCCGGCCGGGCTGTCGGCGGCGTTTCAGCTGCGCCGGCGCGGCTGGCGCGTCACGGTCTACGAGGCCAGCACCGAGGCCGGCGGGTTGATGCGTCACGGTATCCCGGCGTACCGCCTGGCGCGCGACGTGCTCGACGCCGAGATCGCGCGCATCGCCGAGCTCGGCGTCGTCATCCGCTGCGGCGAGCCGCTGGCCGATGCGGCGCAGTTCGAGATGGCTGCGCGCCGCGCACGACGCGGTCTTCGTCGCCACCGGTGCGACGCGCGTCAAGCGGCTCGCAGCGCTCGACTACGCGCTGCCGGGCGTGCTCGACGGCGCGGCCTACCTGGCGGCGTGCAACGCCGGCGCGGCGCCTGCGCTCGGCCGCGAGCTGGTCGTCATCGGCGGCGGCAGCGCGGCGCTGGACGCGGCGCGCAGCGCGCGACGACAGGGCCATGCGGTGCGCGTGCTCGCGCTCGAGTCGCGCGGCAGATGCCGGCGCAGCGCGAGGAGGTCGACGAGGCGCTCGAAGAAGGCATCGTGATCGTCGACGGCGCGATGCTGGTGCGTTTGCAGGCAGGTGCCGACGGCCTCGTGCTGCAGTGCCAACGGGTGAACTTCGTCCCGGCGCGGTGCGCGGCGAGTTCCGCATCGAGCCGATCGCCGGCAGCGGCTTCACGTTGCGCCGCCGACGCTGCTGTCGTGCATCGGCCAGGATCCGGAACTCGCGCCCTTCGGCGGCACGCTGGCGCAGCGCGGCGCACTGATCGACGCCGACCCGTTGACGCAGGCGAGCGCGACCGAGCGCGTCTGGGCCGGCGGCGACGCGGCGAGCCTCGCGCGCTTCGTCACCGAGGCGATCGGCATGGGCAAGCGCGCCGCGCTCGACATCCACGCCGCGCTCGCCGGCGAGGCGGCGAGCGCGGCCGACGAAGGCGGCTGGCGGTGCCGCTGGCCTCGATCGCCACCTGGTACCACGAGCCGGCCGCGCGCGCGCACGCGCCGGTCGTTCCGGCCGACGAGCGGCTGCGCGGCAGCGCCGAGGTGCAACTCGGCCTCGAGATCGAGCAGGCGCTGGCCGAAGCGCGCGCTGCTTCCTCTGCGGCACCTGCATCACCTGCGACAACTGCGTCGCCGTCTGCCCGATCTCGCGGTCAGGCGCGTCGGCGACGGCTACGAGGTGCTGGCCGAATACTGCAAGGGCTGCGGGCTGTGCGTGCGCGAATGCCCGACCGGCTCGATGACGATGATCGAGGAGCGGCGATGAACGGCGGCGGGCGTCGCTGCGGGGCCGCCGCTTCCGGCGCGGCGGCGCGCGGCGCCGAGGGGGTCACATGACCGACAAGAACAACGATCGCCTGCTGCTGACCGGCAACCACGCGGTCGCCTGGGGCGCGCGGCTGGCGCGGCCGAAGGTGGCGCCGGTGTACCCGATCACGCCGCAGACGCCGGTGCTCGAGTTGCTGACGGAGTTCCAGGCGCGCGGCGAGTTCGACGCCGAGATCATCACGGTGGAGTCGGAGCACTCGGTGATGTCGGCCTGCATCCCGGCCTCGCTCGCCGGCGTGCGCGTCTTCACCGCCACCGCATCGCAGGGCCTGCTGCTGATGCACGAGCTGCTGCACTACGCGGCCGGCGCGCGCGCGCGCCGATCGTGATGGCCAACGTCAACCGCACGGTCGCGTCGCCGTGGGGCCTTCTGGCCCGACCAGACCGACGCCTCGCGCAGCGCGACACCGGCTGGATCCAGTTCTACGTCGAGACCGCGCAGGAGGCGCTCGACACCGTGCTGCAGGCCTACCGCGTCGCCGAAGCGGTGCTCGTGCCGGCGATGATCAACCTCGACGCGTTCTACGTCTCGCATTCGCTCGAGCCGGTCGCCGTTCCCGCGCAGGCGCTGGTCGACGCCTACCTGCCGCCGTTCGATCCACCGCACCGGCTCGACCCGCAGCGGGTCGAGTCGTGGGGCAACGTCGTCAGCCAGGACATGTTCTACCGCCACCGCCAGGCGTCCGAAGATGCCATGGCGCAGGTGCCTGCGCTCGCCGCCGAGGCCGACCGCGACTGGGCCGCGCGCACCGGCCGCAGCTGGGGCGTGGTCGAGCGCTACCGTTGCGACGACGCGAGCGCGGTGGTGGTGACGATGGGCAGCATGTGCGGCAGCGCGCGCGTCGCGGTCGACGCGCTGCGCGATGCCGGCGAGGCGGTCGGCCTGGCTCAAGCTGCGCCTGTTCCGGCCGTTGCCGATGGCGGCGCTGCGCGCGCGGCGCTGGCCGGCGTGCGCGACGCGGTCGTGCTCGATCGCAACCATTCGCCCGGCATCGGCGGTGTGCTGCACCAGGAGCTGCGCGCCGCGCTGTACGGCACGGCGAACGCGCGCGCGCATCCACGGTCTGCTCGCCGGCGTCGGCGGCGTCAACGTGCCGCCGCGGCGCATCGCCGAGTTGGTGCGCGAGGCGATCGCCGGCGACGCGCGGCCCGAACCGGTCTGGGCGAGGTGAGCATGAGAACAACCGCGCTGAGCGAACTGCACGCCGACGAGCCGATGCTGTGCGCCGGCCATGCCGCGTGCCCGGGTTGCATCGACGCGCTGTCGGTGCGGCATGTGCTGGCCGGCATCGGGCCCGACGCGGTGGCGGTGATCCCGCCGTCGTGCATGGCGATCATCGCCGGGCCGCAGCCGTACTCGTCGCTGAAGATTCCGGTCTACCAGCCCACACTCGAATCGAGCGCGGCGGCGGCATCGGGCCTGCGCCGCGCGCTCGACGCGCAGGGCAAGCGCGACACGCTGGTCGTCGTCTTCGCCGGCGACGGCGGCACCTACGACATCGGCTTCCAGTGTCTGAGCTCGGCGGCCGAGCGCAACGAAGACTTCCTCTACGTCTGCCTCGACAACGAGGGCTACATGAACACCGGCGCGCAGAAGTCGAGCTCGACGCCGCACTACGCGAAGACCGGCTCGACGCCGGCGGGCAAGCTCACGCGCAAGAAGAACCTGACCGAGATCATGGCGGCGCACGGCGTGCCCTACGTGGCCACCGCGAGCGCCGGCCACCTCGCCGATCTCACGCGCAAGGTGGCCAAGGCGAAGGCGATGCGCGGCACGCGGTTGCTGACGCTGCTGATCCCCTGGCCTCGACGGCTGGGGCGTCGACGACGACAAAGGCCTGCTGGCCGCACGGCTGGCGGTGGAGACCGGCGCGTTCCCGCTGCTCGAGGTCGAGGACGGCGAGCGCTACACGGTCAACGCGGCGAAGACGCGGCCGATCGGCGAATACCTGGCGGTGCAGCGCCGCTACCGCCACCTCGGCTCCGACCAGGTGGCCGCGCTGCAGGTCGAGATCGACGAGGGCTGGGCCCGGCTGCAGCAGCGGGCCGCGGCGACGACGCCGCCGTAGCCGACGCGGTGCCCGAGTCGCTGGCTGCGAAGTCGCATCACGATCCGGCAATCGTGATGCCGTAGCCCACCGGTTTGTCGGGCCGGAACGAATCGTTCAATCGGCAGCCGGCCCTGCCGCCCGATTGAACACATCGTTCGAACGATTCGAGGCCTCCGACTGGCGTCGCGCGCCGGGCGCCCTGGCCCGGTTGTTGCATCGCAGCCGGGCGACTCGTTCGCAAACAGCCGAGGGCATGGCAGCACGAAGCGCGCCGCACGCATACCGGGGCCATCTTGCGCCGGTATTCGGCTTGATGCTGTGCGCGCTCGCCAGCGCGGCGGCCGCGCAGCCGGGCGAACTCGCCGCCAGTACCCGGCACTCGGCGGCGTCGACAGTCGGCTCGCGGTGTGGATCGCCGCGCAGCTGCATCTGGAGTTCGCCGCATTCGTGCTCGCGGTGCCGATGTTCGCGCTGTTGATCGAATACCTGGGCTGGCGCGCCGAGAAGACCGACCGTGTCGTCGCGCGCCGCTACGACTGGCTCGCGCACGAGATGGCGAGCCTGCTGCCGGTGGCGTACTCGCTGACCGCGATCACCGGCGCGCTGCTCGGCTTCCTGCTGTTCGCCGCGTACCCGAAGTTCATGCGCCACCTCACCGGCGTGTTCGGGCCGACGTTCGTCGTCTATCCGCTGTTCTTCGTCGCCGAGACGCTGTGCCTGTACTTCTGGTACTACGGCTGGCGCCGCTGGCAGGGCCGGACCAAGTGGTTCCACCTGCTGCTCGGGCTGCTGCTGAATGTGTTCGGCACGATCGTGATGTTCATCGCCGACGCCTGGGCCACCTACATGATGACGCCGGCCGGCGTCAACGAGCAGGGGCAACTCACGAGCCTCGCCGCCGCGGTGTGGAACCCGGGCTGGATGCCGCTGAACATCCACCGCCTGGTCGCCAACGTCACCTTCGGCGCGCTGCTGTGCTCGGCGTACGCGGCGTACCGCCTGCTGCTGAGCGAGGACGCGCGCGAGCGCGCGCTGTACGACTGGATGGGCTACACGGGCAACCTGATCGCGCTGTTCACGATGCTGTTCCTGCCCTTCGCGGGCTACTACTTCGGCTTCGAGCTGTTCGCCTTCTCGGCCACCTACGGCGTGACGCTGATGGGCGGCGTGCTGTCGTGGCTGTTCATCATCCAGGCGATCGTGATCGCGGTGCTGTTCATCGGCGCGGCGTACTACTCGTGGCTCGGCCTGCTGCGCATCCCCGGCTCGGAAGCGCAGCAGCGCTTCAGCCCGGTGTTCAACGTCGCGCTGATGGCGGGCTTCGCGGTGTGGGCGACGCCGCACACGATGGCCGCGAGCATCGAGGAGTCGACCGGCGGCTTTCACCCGGTGCTCGGCGCGCTCGGCGTGATGGCGCCCAAGATGATCGCGGTGACGCTGGTGCTGGTGGTGCTGTACGCGAGTTATCTGCTGTACCGCCGCGCCGGGCGCGCGCCGGTGGTCGCGTGGGCGGCCAAGGGAACGCGCATCGAGTGGGGGCTCGTCGCGCTGATGGCGATCACGATCGCCGCGCTCGGCGTCTACGGCTACTTCGCGCCGGCGCACATCCGCATCAAGACCTCGATCTGGCAGATCTACGTGCTGATCGGCGGCATCGTCGTGACCTTCGCGCTCGACCAGGCGCTGCTGCGCGGCGCGAAGACGGTCGCCGAGGTGCGCTGGGGCACGCTGCCGCGCCGCGGGCAGTACGTGCTGGTGATGCTCGCGGTGGTGATCGTCTGGCTGATGGGCCTGATGGGCTACGCGCGCAGCGGCGCGCGGCTCAACTGGCACGTGTTCGGCATCGTCGAGGACACGTCGGCCGGTGCGGGGCTGCCGTCGCTCGGCGAGGCGGCGCTGGTGATCACGTTGATCACCGCGCTGTTCTTCGCGCTGCTCGCGGTGGCGTTCGCGATCGCCGGCATGGCGCACCGCACTGAGGAGCGCGCGCTCGCTGAGCTGGCGCCGCTGGGAGCGCCGCGATGAGAAGCATCGCCGCGTATGCCGCGCCGGCGTTGCCGGCGGCGGTGGTGGTCGGCTTCTTCGTCTGGTTCGCGAACTGGATTCCGCAGACGCGCTGGCAGGCGCCGCAGAAGCTGGCGATCAGCGAAGCGATGACGCCCGCCGAACTCGGCGCGCTCGGCGCGACGCTGGTGCGCCAGCGCGGCTGCCTGACGTGCCACACGATCGAGCCCGGCGCCGGGGTCAAGGGCGGCGGCCGCGGGCCGAACCTGGCCGATGTCGCGTCGCGTCGCGCGCGCGGGGCCGAGGGCGCTCCGGGCAACCTCGTCGAATACCTGGTGCAGTCGCTGTACGAGCCGGGCGCCTATCTCGTCGAGGGCTTCGCCAACATCATGCCGCCTTCGACCGCGGCGCCGGCCAAGCTCGGCTACGAGGAGGTCGTCGCGGTGGTGAACTATCTTCAGTCGCTCGGCGGCAGGTCGTCGGTGAAGATCGGCGACATCGCGCGGCCGTCGGGCGCGGCGGCAGCTCCCGCGCCGGTCACCGCGGCGGCGAGCGACCCGAAGGCGCTGTTCGATTCGCTCGGCTGCGCCGGCTGCCACAGCCTCGAGGCAGGCAAGAACGTGCTCGGCCCGAGCCTGGATGCAGCCGCGCTCGCCAAGGCCGCCGCGGCGCGCAAAATGAGCCTCGAGGCGTTGGTGCTCGAGGCGATCGTCGACCCGAAAGCCTACGAGGCGAAGGAGTTCCCCGCCGGCGTGATGCCGCAGGACTACGGCGCCAAGCTCACCGGCGCGCAGCTGCGCTCGCTGGTCGAGTACCTCGCCGGGAGGAAGTCGTGACGCCGCTGCACGAGCTGAAGCGGCTGCGCGCGGCCTGGCGCGCCAACGTGCCGCTGCCGATGAACGTGGTGCTGGTCGTGGCGGCGATCTACCTCCTGCTGAAACTCGTGCGGCCGGTGATTCCGGGTAGCGTGATCCTGCTGTACATGGGCTTCGCCGTCGCCGGCGCGCTGATCCACGTCACGCTCGACGATGCGCGAATCCGGCGCTTCGTCGCCTTCTTCGTCGACGTGCCCGCGCAAGAGCCGCGGCCGATCCGCGCGCAGCGCTGGGCGCTGCTGGCGGTGATTCCGTTGGTGCTCGGCTGGTGGGTCTACGACGCGCTGCGGCCGACCTACGCGCCGCCGGTGGAGATCTTCCAGCGCCACCCGACCGTCGGCGAGGAGGTGCTCAAGCGAATCACGATCCCGGCGTGGGCCGCCGATCCGAAGGCGTGGCGCGCCGAGGACATCGCCGCCGGCAAGCGCCTGTACGAGGCCAACTGCGCGGTGTGCCACGGCGACAAGCTCGACGGCCAGGGCCCCGCGGCCGAGGCGTTCCGCTACCCGATCCGCCCGGCCAACTTCACCGACGCCGGCACGATCGGGCAGCTGACGCTGCAGTACGTGTACTGGCGGCTGACGATCGGCGGGCTGCAGAACCAGTTCAACAGCGCGATGCCGAAGTGGGCCGCCGGCGACGAGCAGCCCGACGCCTCGACGCTGCACTCGAACGACTTCACGCCCGAGGAGGCCTGGCGCGTGATCCTCTACATCTACCGCGGCAGCGGCTTCGAGCCGCGCCGGGAATAGCGCCGATGGCCAAGCTCTCGCGCAGGCAGTTCCTCGGGCGCAGCGCGGCCGCCGGCGGGCTGTTCGGCGCGCTGACGGCGAGCGAGCGCGCCTTCGCGGCGCGCACGCTGGTCGCCGCGCCGGGGATCGACAACCCGCTCGAACACTACCCCGAGCGCGACTGGGAGGAGGTCTACCGCAACCAGTACGCGTACGACAAGACGTTCACCTACATCTGTGCGCCCAACGACACCCACATGTGCCGCGTGCGCGCCTTCGTTCGCAACGGCGTGGTGACGCGCGTCGAGCAGAACTACGACCACCAGCGCTACAAGGACCTCTACGGCAACCAGGCCACCTCGGCATGGAACCCGCGCATGTGCCTGAAGGGCTTCACGATGCACCGGCGCGTCTACGGGCCGTACCGCGCCAAGGGGCCGATGATCCGCAGCGGCTGGAAGCAGTGGGCCGACGCCGGGTTCCCGTCGCTGTCGGACGACCCGAAGCTGAGGACCCAGTACCGCTTCGATGCGCGCGGCAGCGACACCTTCGCGCGCGTATCGTGGGACGAGGCGACGACCTATGTCGCCAAGGCGCTGATCGCGATCGCGCGCACCTACAGCGGCGACGAAGGCCGCCGGCGCCTGGTGAAGAACGACGGCTACGCGGCCGAGATGCTCGAGCACTGGGAAGGCGCCGGCACGCGCACGATGAAGCTCGGGAGTTCATTGCCGCTGCACGGCGTGATCGGCAAGTTCGGCATCTTCCGCATGGCCAACCTGCTCGGGCTGCTCGACGCCCACGTGCGCAAGGTCGGCCCCGACAAGGCCAAGGGCGCGCGCGAGTGGTCGGAGTACACCTGGCGCGGCGACCAGGCGCCGGGGCAGCCGTTCGTCCACGGGCTGCAGACCTCGGACATCGACTTGAACGACCTGCGTTTCAGCAAGTTCACCGTGCAGGTCGGCAAGAACCTGATCGAGAACAAGATGCCCGAGGCGCACTGGCTGAACGAGATCATGGAGCGCGCCGGGCGCATCGCGGTGATCGCGCCCGAATACAACCCGTCGGCGAGCAAGGCCGATTACTGGATCTCGGTGCGCCCGGGGCTGTCCGACACCGCGATCTTCCTCTACGTCGCGCGAACGATGATCGAGAAGGGCTGGTTCGACGACGCCTACGTCAAGCAGTTCACCGACTTCCCGCTGCTGGTGCGCACCGACACGTTGAAGCGCCTGCGGCCGCAGGACGTCATCGCCGGCTACCGCAACAAGGACATCTCGAACGGCCCCGGCTTCAAGGTCCACGGCCTGACCGCGGCGCAGCGCGAGCGCATCGGCGACTTCGTCGTCTACGACCGCAAGTCCGGCGGCGTCAAGCCGATCAGCCGCGACGACGTCGGCAAGCACCTCGCCGCGCGGGGCATCGAGCCGCAGCTCGACTGGAAAGGCCGCGTGCGCCTCACCGACGGCAAGCAGGTCGAGGCGATGACGGTCTGGGAGATGTACCGCGTGCACCTGCGCGACTACGACCTCGATACCGTGAGCGACATCAGCGGCGCGTCGAAGGAGCTGCTCGACCGCCTGGCCAAGGACTTCGGCCGCCGCTTCTGGGACGCCGACTACAAGGGCAAGCCGCGCGAGGCGTACCCGATCGCCATCCACTACGGCGAAGGCATCAACCACTACTTCCACGCCACGCTGCACAACCGCGCGGTGTGCCTGCCGCTGATGCTCGCGGGCAGCATCGGCATTCCCGGTTCGGGCGCGCACACCTGGGCCGGCAACTACAAGGGCGCGTTGTTCCAGGGCTCGCTGTGGTCGGGGCCCGGCGTCGGCGGCGCCTACGTGAAGGAGGACCCGTTCAAGCCGGTGCTCGACCCGAAGGCCAAGATCGGCGCGGCCAACGTGCGCGAGCTGCTGCACGGCGAGGAGATGAGCTACTGGGGCTTCGGCGAGCGGCCGTTCATCGTCGACACGCCGGCGGGCCGAAAGAACTTCACCGGCAAGACGCACATGCCGAGCCCGACCAAGCTCATGTGGTACAACAACGCGAACCTGTTGAACCAGGCGAAGTGGATCTACCACCTCCTGGTCAACGTCAATCCGAAGATCGACCTGATCGTCGATCAGCAGGTGGAGTGGACCGGCTCGGCCGAGTATGCCGACGTCGTCCTGCCTGCCAACACCTGGCTCGAGTTCCAGACCCGCGAGTGCGGCGGCTCGTGCTCGAACCCGTTCCTGCAGATCTGGGGCGGCGACGGCATCAAGCCGCTGTACGACTCGAAGGACGACGCGATGATCTTCGCGCTCGTCGCCGACAAGCTCGCCAAGCTCACCGGCGAGCCGCGCTTCCGCGACTACTGGAAGTTCATGCTCGACGGCAAGCCCGAGGTCTACATGCAGCGGGTGTTCGACGCCTCGTGCACGACGCAGGGCTACCGGGTCGACGACATCGTCGCCGGCAAGTACGGCGAGCCGGGCGCGGCGCTGATGCTGTTCCGCACCTACCCGCGCGTGGCGTTCTACGAGCAGATCCACGACAGCGTGCCGTTCTACACCGACACCGGCCGGCTCAACGCCTACACCGACATCCCCGAGGCGATCGAGTACGGCGAGAACCTGGTGGTGCACCGTGAGGCGCCCGAGGCGACGCCGTATCTGCCGGGCGTGATCGTCTCGTCGAGCCCGTACGTGCGGCCCAACAACTACGGCGTCACGCCGCAGTTGCTGCAAGCGAAGGTGCTCGACGCCGACCTGCGCGCGGTGGCCAACAACAAGCTGGCGTGGAAGGACGTGAAGAAGACCAAGAACCCGCTGTGGGAGCAAGGCTACCGCTTCTACTGCATGACGCCGAAGAGCCGCCACACGACGCACTCGTCGTGGGCGACGGTCGACTGGAACTGGATCTGGAGCACCAACTTCGGCGACCCGTACCGGATGGACGAGCGCCAGCCGGGGGTCAGCGACTGGCAGGTGCACATGAACCCGCTGGCGGCCAAGGATCTCGGCATCGACGACGGCGACTACATCTACGTCGACGCCAATCCGGTCGACCGCCCGTACGCCGGCTGGAAGGAAGCCGACCCGCGCTACAAGGCGTTCCGGCTGCTGACGCGAGTGAAGTACAACCCGGCATACCCGTACCACGTGGTGATGACCAAGCACAGCGCGTGGATCGCCAGCGAGCGCACGGTCAAGGCGCACGAGACGCGGCCCGACAAGCGCGCGCTCGCCGAAGACACCGGCTACCAGTCGAACTTCCGCTACGGCTCGCACCAGAGCGTGACGCGCGGCTGGGCGCCGCCGATGCACCAGACCGACAGCCTGTTCCACAAGAAGGTCGGCTCGATGGGCTTCGTGTTCGGCTTCGACGTCGACAACCACGCCGTCAACACGGTGCCGAAAGAGACGCTGGTGCGGATCCAGAAGGCCGAACCCGGCGGGCTCGGCGGCAAGGGCGTGTGGGAGCCGGCCGCGAGCGGCTACTCGCCGGCGCGCGAGAGCGCGTTCGCCGCGCGCTACCTGAAGGGCGAGGTGGTCAAGGTGAAGGCGAAGGACAAGGGCTGAATGAAACCGGTCGCGCACGACGATCCGATGGAACTGGTCGGCATGAGCCTGCCGGCGGCCGATCCGCAGGCGATGGCGCGCTGCCTGATCGAGGAGTACCTGCTGCTCGGCTGGGACGAGCAGCGCATCGCGCAGCTGTTCGCGCGCCCGGCGTTCCGCGCCACGCACGCACTGCAGTGCACGCTCGGCGAGGAGCGCGTCCGCGCGCTGATCGGCGAGGTCTTCGGCCAATGGGTGGCGAAAGATGCCTAAGGTCTACAACTGGCAGCTCGGCCGGGCGATGGAGTACCCGTACCGCGAGGCGCACCCGCGCGAGCAGTTCGTCTTCGTCTTCAACATCAACCGCTGCATCGCCTGCCAGACCTGCACGATGGCGTGCAAGTCGACCTGGACCTTCTCGAAGGGCCAGGAGTACATGTGGTGGAACAACGTCGAGACCAAGCCCTACGGCGGCTACCCGCAGTTCTGGGACGTGAAGCTGCTGGAGATGCTCGACGGCGCGCACGGCAAGGCGGGGCGCGAGGCGGCGTGGGATGCGTCGAAAGAGGACGCCAAGACGCGGCCCTACGGCGTCTACGACGGCATGACGGTGTTCGAGGCGGCGCGCACCGCCGACCGCCGCGACGCGGTCGCGCTCGGCTACGAGCCGAGCGATCTCGAATGGCGCTTCCCGAACATCTACGAGGACACCGCCACCGGCTCGAAGGACCGGCGCGAGTCGTACAACCTCGAAGCGGCGGCGCTGCCTGAACACCAGACCTGGTTCTTCTACCTGCAGCGGCTGTGCAACCACTGCACCTACCCGGCGTGCCTGGCGGCGTGCCCGCGGCGCGCGATCTACAAGCGCGGCGACGACGGCATCGTGCTGATCGACCAGAAGCGCTGCCGCGGCTACCGCAAGTGCGTCGCCGCGTGCCCGTATAAGAAGCCGATGTTCCGCGCCACCACGCGCGTGTCGGAAAAGTGCATCGCCTGCTACCCGCGAATCGAGGGCAAGGACGCGCTGACGCGCGGCGAGCCGATGGAAACGCGCTGCATGGCGGCGTGCGTCGGCCGCATCCGCATGCAGGGGCTGGTGGCGATCGGCGCCGACGGTGCGTGGGCCGAGCAGCGCGACAACCCGCTGTACTTTCTGGTCAAGGTCGAGAAAGTGGCGCTGCCGCTGTATCCGCAGTTCGGCACCGAACCCAACGGCTACTACATCCCGCCGCGCTGGGTGCCGCGGCCGTACCTGCGGCAGATGTTCGGCCCCGGGGTCGACGAGGCGATCGAGCGCTACACGCGGCCGTCGCGCGAGCTGCTCGCGGTGCTGCAACTCTTTCGCTGCAGCCAGACGATCATCCACCGCTACCAGATCGTGCACGGGCCGAAGGTGTTCGAGGGCACGGTCGGCGGCCGCAAGTGGGAGATGTTCAACGACACCGTGATCGGCTTCGGCAAGAACGGCAAGGAAGTCGCGCGCACGACGGTCGAAGAGCCGAAGTTCGTGCGCGCCGACAAGCACTACAACTCCATATGAAACCGCCGCCCGTCCTCGCCAGCTCGCGCGTCTACGGCGCGCTGGCGCTCGTCTTCGCCGACCCCGACCGCGCGGCGTTGCCGGCGCTACGCCGCTGCGCGGGCGCGCTCGAGGCCGCCCCCGGCGACGCGGCGCGCACGCTCGCCGCGCTGCTCGGCCGGCTGCGGCTCGAGCGTTGGCGCACGGCGCACGTGACGTGCTTCGGCTACGCGATCTCGAAGGAATGCCCGCCGTACGAGACCGAGTACGACCAGGCGAACCTGTTCCAGAAGACGCACACGCTGGCCGACATCGCCGGTTTCTATCGCGCGTTCGGGCTGCAGCTCGCCCCCGAGCTGCACGAGCGCGCCGACCACCTGAGCGTCGAGCTCGAATTCATGCAGTTCCTGTGCTTGAAGGAAGCGCACGCCGCCGCGCGCGGGGAAGCGCCCGCCGCGGCGAGTGGCGAGCCGCGTGAGCGGGTCGCGCAGTGCCGCGCGGCGCAGGCGAAGTTCTTCGCCGAGCACCTGGGTGTTTGGGCGAGCGGTTTCGCGCGGCGGCTGCGCGCGGTCGCCGGCAGCGGGCTGTACGCCGCAGCGGCGTCGGCGCTCGAAGCGTTCCTCGCTGCCGAGGCCGATCGGCTCGGCGTCGCCGTCGGCACCGGCGGCCGGCTGAACGAAGCTCCGGAGGAGGCCGAGCCGGCGTGCGCGGCGCCGTGCGGCGCGCCCGTGGCACGAATCGAGGTGATGCATGCACGCACCTGAAGTCAGCAGCTCGCGGCGTTCGTGGCTCGCGGGGTCGCTCGCCGCGGTCGGCGGCTGGCTCGCGCTGGCGCCACGGCGCGCGCACGCCGCCGAGAAGGCGAGCCTGCTCGCGCGGCCGGTCGAGCAGATCCCGGACGACCCCGACGCGCAGGCGTGGCGCGACGCCGACGTGCTCGAGCTGCCGCTGGCGCCGCAGGCGGTGGTCAAGCCGCGCCGCTACGAGCCGGGGGTGAAAGCGCTCGAAGTGCGCGCGCTGTACAGCGCCGATCGGCTCGGGCTACGCCTGCAATGGGGCGACGCGCAGCGCCAGGCGATGGAAGGCACGGCGCAGGCGTTTCGCGACGCGGTGGCGATCGAGTTTCCGTACGACCCGGCCAAGGGCATCCCGTTCTTCGGCATGGGCGAGCGCGAGCGCCCGGTGGTGATCTACCAGTGGAAGGCCGACTGGGCGGCGAGCGCCTCCGACGCCAACGAGAAGTACCCGCGGATGGCGGTCGACTGGTACCCCTTCTCGACGCGCGCGGCCAACGAGATCGCCGAGGCCGCCGACTACGGCCAGCCGGGCGGCGACAAGGCGTTCGTTCCGAGCTGGTGGGCCGGCAACCCGCTGATGGACCCGGCGCTGCACGCCAGGCGCGGCGCCGAGAAGCTCGTCGCCCACGGCTTCGGTACGCTGGAACCGGTGGCCGCCGACCAGCAGGACGCCGACGCGAAAGCGGCGTGGAAGGACGGCGTGTGGACCACGGTGATCACCATCCCGCGCCAGCAGGAGGCGTTCGCCTTCGAGCGCGGCAAGACGATCCCGGTCGCGTTCGCCGCCTGGAACGGCGAGAAGCAAGAGCGCGGCGGCGAGAAGTCGGTCTCGACCTGGTACTTCCTCAGCCTCGAGCAGCCGAGCAGCGTCGCGACCTACCTGGCTCCGGTGGCCGTGGTGGCCGGCGTGTTCGCGGCGCAGCTCGGCGCGTTGCGCCGGCTGCGGCGCGGCGGTGAACACAAGGGGTGAAGCCATCTACCGCTCGATCTACCTGCCGCTGGACAACTCGGCGCATTCGCTGCGCGCGCTCGACCTCGCGATCGAGCTGGCGCGCGCGAGCGGCGCTGCGCTCACCGGCAGCCATGTCTACGCCGCCAGGCTGCACGACCGGCGCTTCCGCCAGATGGAGGGCGGGCTGCCCGAGCCTTACCGCAAGGAGGACAAGCTCGTCGAGCAGCGCGCGATCCACGACGACTTGATCACCCGCGGGTTGCAGGCGATCTCCGACTCGTACCTCGACGTCTTCGACGCGCGCTGCCGCGCCGCCGGGCTCGAAGGGCGGCGCGTTCACCTCGAAGGCCGGAACTGGCAGCGGCTGGTCGACGACATCGCGGCGAGCGACTGCGACCTGGTGGCGATGGGCGCGCTCGGGCTCGGTGCGGTGGCGTGTTCGCAGGTGGGCAGCGTCGCCGAACGAGTCGCGCGCCGCATCGACCGCGACCTGCTGCTGGTGCGCGAGACCGAGCCGTGCGAGGCCGGCGCTGGCGGCGCGGTCGTCGTCGCGCTCGACGGCAGCGCGCCCTCGTTCGGTGCGCTGATGACTGCGCTCGACTTGGCAGCGGTTTGGCAGCGACCGGTCGAGGCGGTGGCGGTGTTCGACCCGCACTTCCACTACGTCGCGTTCGACCGCATCGCCCGCGTGCTGTCGGCCGAAGCGGCCCAGGTGTTCCGCTTCGAGCAGCAGGAGAAGCTGCACGAGCAGATCATCGATTCCGGGCTGGCGAAGATCTACCAGGGCCACCTCGACGTCGCCGCGCGGCTGGCGCGCGAGCGCGGCATCGAGATCACGACCCGGCTGCTCGCCGGCAAGCCGTTCGAGAAGCTGCTGCAGCATGCGCGCGAGACGCGCCCGTTGCTGCTGCTCGCCGGCCGCAGCGGAGTTCACTCGGACGCCGGTGGCATCGACCTCGGCAGCACGACCGAGAACCTGCTGCGCCAGGCGCCGTGCAGCCTGCTGCTGTCGGCGCGCTGCTTCGAGCCGCCGGTGGAGCATGTCGCCGCAGCGACGATGGCGTGGACCGACGAAGCTGAGCAGCGCATCGAGCGTGTGCCCGAATTCGCTCGCGCGATGGCGCGCAAGGCGGTGGTCGAGCACGCCGCCAAGCTCGGCCACACGATCGTCACCTCCGACGTCATCGACTCGCTGCTGGCGACGATCCCGCCCGGGGCGGTGCAGCGCTATGCCGACCAGCACGGTGTCGCGGCCAATTCGCTGCAAGGCGCCGGCAGCCGCTGCCCGTTCGCGCCGCGGCGCGTCGATGCGGACTCCGCGGCGATGACCTGGGCGCCCGACGCGCTGGCGCGCCTGGCGCGAATCGAGCCGGCCGCGGTGCGCGAGCATGCGCGGCTGCGCATCGAGAAGGCGGCGCGGCTCGCGCGCCGGACGGCGGTCGACCTCGCGCTGGTCGAGCAGGCCGAGCGCGCGATGCACGCGGCGATGGGGTGAGCGCGGTGTGCGAGCCCGCCTCGCGCGCCGCCGACCGAGGGTCGACCGTCGGCCCGGCGAGCGCCGCCGCGCCGGCACCACGAATCGTCTCGTGGAACCTGACGCGGGTGTGCAACCTCGCCTGCGCTCACTGTTATCTCGACGCGGTGCAGCGCCGCAGCGAGGCGAGCGACGAGCTCAGCACCGGCGAGGCGCTGCGCGTCGTCGCCGAGGTCGGCGCCCTCGCGCCGGGCGCGCTGCTGGTGTTGACCGGCGGCGAGCCGCTGCTGCGGCGCGATCTCGATCGCATCGTCGCAGCCGCTGCTGCGGCTGACCTGATGCCGGTGGTGGGCAGCAACGGCGTGCTGCTGACGAGCACACGCGCCGCGGCGCTGCGCGCGGCCGGCGCGTTCGGTGTCGGCATCAGCATCGACTCGGTGACGCCGCGGTTCCACGACCGGCTGCGCGGGCTGCCCGGCGCCTGGCGGCGCGCGGTCGGCGGCGTGCACGCCGCGCGCGACGCCGGCCTGGGTGTGCTGCTGCAGGCGACGCTGTTCGAGGACAACCGTGCCGACCTCGCGGGCTTCGTCGCGCTGGCGCGCGACGCCGGCGCGATGGCGCTGAACTTCTTCTTCCTCGTCTGCACCGGCCGCGGCGTGACGCAGACCGACCTGTCGGGAGCGCAATACGAGGCTGCGCTGGCCGAGATCGCGCGCCTGCAGGCTGCGCACCCCGAGCTGATGATCCGCGCGCGCTGCGCGCCCTACGCGCGGCGAATGCTCGGCCTGCATGCCGGCGAAGGCGACGCGCTGCACGCGAACTGGTCGAGTGCGTGCCTGGCCGGGCGCAGCTATCTGCGCATCACGCCGGCGGGCGCGGTGACCGTGTGCCCGTACATCGCGCGCGCCGAAGGCAGCCTGCGCGAAGCGACGCTCGAGCGCATCTGGCGCGAAGGCGTTGGCTTCGTGCGGCTGCGCGGCGAGCTGCCGCACGGCAAGTGCGGCCGCTGCGATTGGCGCGTGTCGTGCGGCGGTTGCCGCGCCCGGGCGCTCGCCGCCGCGGGCGACCTGATGGCCGAGGACGACAAGTGCGCCTACGTGCCCGCGGCCGATGCGCTGCCCGAGCCTGCGTCGCGCGTCGGGCAGCCGGTCGCGACGCTGCCTGCGACCGCGCAGTGGACCGCGCCGGCGCGCGCGCTGCTCGATCGCATACCGGGCTTCGTGCGCGCGCGCGTGCGCGAGCGGGTCGAGCACGCGGCGAAGGCGGCGGCGCTCGAGGCGATCACGCCCGAGTTCATGCTCGCGCAGCGGCCGCGCGCGGTGGCGCTGGCCGAGCGGCCGGCGCAGGCAGCGGGTCCCGCGCGACCTCGGGCGGCGCAAGGACCGTCGCCGCGTGGGTGACGACGACGCGGGCCGACTCGGCGTCGAAGCAGCATTCGCACTCCTCGCGGGCGTCGGCGCGGAGACGCCGGGCGCACCGGCCTGCCCGCCGGCCCAGCAACGCAGCGCCGCGCCTCGGTAGTTACGCCGCCGCTTCCACGCGCTCGAGAAACCGCGTCAGCATCGTGTTGAAGGCCTCGGGCCGCTCGGCCGTCACGGCGTGGCGCGCATCGGGAATCACGACCAACTCGGCATCGGGCATCTTCTGCACGTAGGCCTGCTTGGCCGCTACCGGCGTGTAGTCCTGGTCGGCCGCCACGACCAGCGTCGGGCAGCGAATCTCGCCGATGCGATCGGCCACGCTCCAGCCGATCAGCGCGTCGAACGCGTCGCGGTACGCGCGCGGGTCGTTCTCGGCCCAGCGCTCGACGAAGGTCTTGCGTTGAACGGCCAGCTCGGGCCCGGGCAGCAATCGCTCGCTCAGCACAACGCCCAGCTTGCGCATGCCGATCCAGCGCAGGATGAGCCTTCGCTGCATGATCTGCAGCCGCATCTTCCAGCCGCGCGGCACGAGTTCCGGGCCGCTGTTGACGATGGCCAGGCTCCTGACCAGTTCCGGCGCATCGACGGCAAGCTGGAACGCGATCATGCCGCCCATCGAGATGCCCACCACATGCGCAGGGCCGGTCTTCAGCGCCTGCAGCAGCACCGCAGTGTCGGCGGCGAACCGGGCGATGCTGTAGGGGCCCGGCGGCTTGTGCGAACGGCCGTGGCCGCGCATGTCGGCGCAGATGACCCGATAGCGCCGCGCGAAATGCGGCACCTGATGCTCCCAATCGCGCGTGCTCGAACCCAGGCCGTGGATCAGCAGCAACGGCGGGCCTTCGCCGGTGCACTCGTAATGCAGATCGATGTCCGGCAATCGAAGCGTCGGCATGCGGTGTTGGCTCCTGCGACTCAGCCTGCGGCGCGGCGCTACAGGGCCTTGACCAGCTCCGGCACAGCCGTGAACAGGTCTGCTTCCAGGCCGTAGTCGGCAATCGCGAAGATCGGCGCCTCGGGGTCCTTGTTGATTGCAACGATGACCTTGCTGTCCTTCATGCCGGCCAGGTGCTGGATCGCCCCGCTGATGCCGCAGGCGATGTATAGCGCCGGCGCGACGATCTTGCCGGTCTGGCCCACCTGCCAGTCGTTGGGTGCGTAGCCGGCGTCGACGGCCGCGCGGCTGGCGCCCAACGCGGCACCGAGCTTGTCAGCCAGCGGCGTCAGCACCGCGTCGAACTTCTCGCTGCTGCCCAAGGCACGGCCGCCGCTGACGATGATTTTGGCGGCGGTGAGCTCGGGGCGGTCGAGTTGGGCCAATTCGGCCGAGACGAAAGCCGACGTGCCCGCGTCGCCGATGGCTTCAACGAGCACGACGCGCCCGTCGCCACCGCTTGCCGCCGCAGCGTCGAAGGCCGTCGTTCGCACGGTGAGGACCTTCACCCGATCGGCGCTTTGCACGGTGGCAATTGCGTTGCCGGCATAGATCGGCCGCTCGAAGGTGTTGGCCGAGACGATGGCCGTGACGTCACCGATCGGCGCCATGTCGAGCTTGGCCGCCACGCGCGGAGCGACGTTCTTGCCGCGGGCGGTGGCCGCAAAGACGATCGCGCTGTACTCGGCGGCGAGCGCGAGCACCTGTGCGGCGACGTTCTCGGCGAGTTGATCGGCGAGCGACGCAGCGTCGGCATGCAACACGCGCGTCACGCCGCGCACCTGAGCGGCCGCAGATGCGACCGCGGCCGCGTTGCGGCCCGCGACCAGCACGTCCACGGTGACGCCAAAGCGCCCCGCCGCAGTGACGGCGTTCAGGGTCGCGGGTTTGAGCGTGTGGTTGTCATGTTCGGCAATGACAAGAACGGCCATGGTCGGAATCCTTCGGTTCGTGGTTCGAATCGGCTCGGGCGGCGGCGCGGGTCACATCCCCGCGTAATTCGGCCCGCCGCCGCCTTCGGGCGCGACCCAGACGATGTTCTGCGTCGGGTCCTTGATGTCGCAGGTCTTGCAGTGCACGCAGTTCTGCGCGTTGATCACGAGCCGGTCGCCGCCGTCGTCGTTGTTGACGAACTCGTAGACGCCGGCCGGGCAATAGCGGCTCTCGGGGCCTGCGTAGCGCGCGAGGTTGACCCCAACGGGCACCGTGGCATCCTTCAGCGTCAGGTGCGCGGGCTGGTTCTCTTCGTGGTTGGTGCTGCTGATGAACACCGACGACAGGCGGTCGAAGGTCAGCACGCCGTCGGGCTTGGGGTACGCGATCGGCTCGCATTGGCTCGCCGCGTGCAGCCGCTCGTGATCGGCCTGCTTGCGGTGAATCGTCCACGGCGGGCGCCGGAGGCCGAGCTTGGGCAACAACCACTGCTCGACGCCGGTCATCGCCATGCCGATCGTGTTGCCGTGCTTGAACCACTGCTTGAAGTTGCGGCTGCGCTCCAGCTCGTCGTGCAACCAGCTGCGCTCGAAGGCCTCGGGGTAGGCGGCGAGTTCATCGTGCGCGCGGCCCGCCGCCAGGGCGGCGGCGAGTGCCTCGGCACACAGCATGCCGCTCTTGATCGCCGCGTGGCTGCCTTTGATCCGGCTCGCGTTCAGGTAGCCCGCATCGCAGCCCACGAGCGCGCCACCCGGGAACACCGTCTTCGGCAGACTGAGGATCCCGCCCGCGGTGATCGCTCTTGCGCCATAGCCGATGCGCTTGCCGCCTTCGATGTGGGCGCGGATCACCGGGTGTGTCTTCCAACGCTGCGTCTCCTCGAACGGGCTGATCCACGGGTTCTGGTAGTCCAGGCCGGTGACGAAGCCGAGCGTGACGCGGCTGCCTTCGAGGTGGTACAGGAAGCCGCCGCCGTAGGTGTGCTCGTCCATCGGCCAGCCGGCGGTGTGCACGACCAGGCCCGGCCGCGCCTTGTCGGGCGGCACTTCCCACAACTCCTTGATGCCGATCGCGAAGCTCTGCGGGTCGCGCCCTCGGTCGAGCGCGAAGCGCGCGATGACTTGCTTGCCGAGGTGGCCGCGGGCCCCTTCGGCGAACACCGTGTACTTGGCCCGCAGCTCCATGCCGAGCTGGAAGCCTTCGTGCGGCTGGCCGTCCTTGCCGATGCCCAGATTCCCGGTTGCCACGCCACGCACGCGGCCTTCTTCGTCGTACAGCACCTCGGCGGCGGCAAAACCGGCAAAGATCTCGACGCCGAGGGCTTCGGCCTGGCCGGCGAGCCACCTCGTGACCGCGCCGAGGCTGATGACGTAGTTGCCCTCGTTGTGGAAGCACGCCGGCACCAGCCAGCGGGGTGTTCGGCGAGCGCGCTTGGCGTCGAGCACCAGCAGGTCGTCGCCGGTCACCTCTTGGTTCAACGGCGCGCCGCGCTCCTTCCAGTCGGGGAACAGTTCGTCGATCGCACGCGGATCCATCACCGCGCCCGACAGGATGTGCGCGCCGGGCTCGGAGCCCTTTTCGAGCACGACCACCGATGCCTCGGCGTTCAACAGCTTGAGGCGGATCGCCGTGGCCAAACCCGCAGGCCCGGCGCCGACGACGACCACGTCGTAGGCCATCGCCTCGCGTGGGCCGTAGGTTTGAAGCAGCGTTGCGTTGTCCATCATCGCAGGCAATGGCCGATCGAGTCTGCCCTCAGATCACCTTGGCTTCGTTCTTCAGCTTGTCCACCAGTGCGGCGACATCAGGTACCTTGATGCCGGCCTTGCGGCCCGGCGGCTCGGTGACTTTCAGCGTCGTGATGCGCGGCGCGACATCCACCGCCAGCGCTTCGGGCTTGACCATCTCGAGCGGCTTCTTCTTGGCCTTCATGATGTTGGGCAGCGTTACGTAGCGCGGCTCGTTCAGGCGCAGGTCGGTCGTGATGATCGCGGGCAGCGTCAGGCTCAGCGTCTCGAGGCCGCCATCGACTTCGCGCGTGACGCGGGCCTTGCCGTCGGCGACCTCGACCTTGCTCGCGAAGGTAGCCTGCGGCCGGTCGAGCAGCGCGGCGAGCATCTGGCCGGTCTGGTTGCAGTCGTCGTCGATCGCCTGCTTGCCGAGGATCACGAGGGCGGGCTGTTCCTTGTCGACGATGGCCTTCAGCAGTTTTGCCACCGCCAGCGGCTGAAGCTCTACCGCGGTCTCGACCAGGATCGCGCGGTCCGCGCCGATCGCCATCGCGGTGCGCAGCGTCTCCTGGCATTGCGTGACGCCGCACGAGAGGGCGATCACCTCGGTGGCGGCGCCTTTCTCCTTCAGCCGCACCGCCTCTTCGACGGCGATCTCGTCGAAGGGGTTCATGCTCATCTTCACGCCGGCCAGGTCGATGCCCGAGCCATCGGACTTGACGCGCGGCTTGACGTTGTAGTCGATCACGCGTTTGACTGCGACCAGGATCTTCATCGCGACACTCCAGAGGATGGTTTGATGGTTCGGTGCGTGGGCTCGGCAGCCCTGCGCGATGGCGTCAGGTCCAACGCGCTCCCGCGGCCGCCCATCCGCCGTCGGCCGCGATCACTACGCCCGACACATACGCAGCGGTGTCGGACGCCAGGAACAGGCAGACGCCTGCTGCGTCGGTCGGCGTGCCGATGCGGCGCAACGCCCTCGGGCGCAGCCAGCTGGCCGGCGCGACTGCCGAGCGCGTCGAACTTGCGCACCGCGGCCGCGACCTTCTCGGAGTTTCGGCCGCCATCACGGCGCCACGCTCGGCGAAGGCCTCGGCGATGCCCAGGTTGATGCCGCTGGTGCCGCCGAAGACGAAGACCTTGCGGCCGCTGAAGTCGAAGCGCGCGTTCGTTTGCATGCTCAGCGGGCCGGCAGCCCCATCGAACGCGCCACCACCTCCCACATGATCTCGGTGGTGCCGCCGTAGATCCGCTGCACGCGCGCGTCGGCCCACGCGCGAGCGACCATGACCTCCCACATGAAGCCGTAGCCGCCGTGCAGCTGCACGCATTGGTCGAGCACGCGGCCTTGCAGCTCGGTGCACCACGCCTTGGCCATCGACGCGCTGGCGGTGTCGAGCTTGCCGGCCAGCAGCAGCTCGAGGCAGCGGTCGACGAACACCTGGCCGATCGTCGTCTCGGCGTGCAGCTCGGCGAGCTTGAAGCGCGTGTTCTGGTAGCTCGCCACCGCGTTGCCGAACACCTTGCGCTCCTGCACGTAGGCGAGCGTCGCGTCGATCGCAGCGCGCGCCGACGCCACCGCAGTGACCGCGATCTGCATGCGCTCCCACGGCAGCTCCTGCATCAGGTAGACGAAGCCTTCGTTCTCGCGGCCGAGCAGGTGGGTCTTCGGTACCTTGACGTCGTTGAAGAACAGCTCGGAGGTGTCCTGCGCCTTCAGGCCCACCTTGTGCAGCCGCTGGCCCTTCTCGAAGCCGGGCATGCCGCGCTCGACGAGCAGCAGGCTCGTTCCCTTGGCGCCGGCGTCGGGCCTGGTCTTGGCGACGACGATCACCACGTCGGCGTGGAAGCCGTTGGTGATGAACGTCTTGCTGCCGTTGAGCAGGTAGTGGTCGCCCTTGTCGAGCGCGGTGGCGCGGATGCCTTGCAGGTCCGACCCGGCGGCGGGTTCGGTCATCGCGATCGCGCCCACCATCTCGCCGCTGGCCATCGCCGGCAGGTAGCGGCGCTTCTGTTCCTCGCTGCCGTAGTGCAGGATGTACGGCGCGACGATCTCGGAATGCAGCCCGAAACCGAGGCCCGTCGCGTTGACGCGGAAGTTCTCCTCGAACACGATCACCTGGAACAGCCGGTCGGCGCCGATGCCGCCGTACTCCTCGGGCATCGACGAACACAGGAACCCGTTCGCGCCGGCCTTGCGCCAGACCTCGCGGTCGACGTAGCCCTGCTCCTCCCACGCCGCGTGGTGCGGCAGCACTTCCTTTTCGAGGAAGCGGCGGTAAGCGTCGCGGAACGCGTCGTGCTCGGCGTTGAAGATCGTGCGCGGAATCGTCGTGCGCATGTTCGCGCGCCGGGCCTTCAGCAGGGCCTCAGCCTTCGTACTTGAACGACAGCTGCAGCCTCGTGCGAAACGCGACCACCTTGCCGTCCTCGATCTTCACGTCGAGCTTGGTGACCTCGGCGACGCGCAGGTCGCGCAGGCTGCTCGCGGCGGTGGCAACCGCGTTGCTCGCCGCGTCTTCCCACGACTTGGCGCTGACGCCGACGACGTCGGTGATGCGGTAGACCGACTCGGCGGAAGCCGACTTCTTGCTGCTCATCTGCTCTCTCGTCGGTAACGCGCCGACGGCGCGGGTGGTGGAAGGTCAACGCTCGAGCACGTAGGTGCCCGGCGCCGCTGCGAGCGGCTTGTACTTGCGCGAGCCGGGCTTGGTGGGCGCATCGACGAGTTCGCCTGACTTGCCCTGGATCCACTCGCGCCAGTGCGGCCACCAGCTTCCTTCGCGCCGCTCGCCCTCGGCGAGCCTGGCCCATTGCATCGGGTCTTCGACACTCGCCGGTGCCGCGAAGAAGAACGACTTCGGTGATCCGGGCGGGTTGAGCAGGCTCTGCAGGTGGCCGGCGTTGGCGAGCACGAACGTCGTCTCGGGGCCGAACAGCCGCGCCGTGCCGTAGCACGCGCGCCACGGCGTGATGTGGTCGGTAATCCCGCCGATGACGTAGGCGCCGAGCTCGGCCTTGCCGAAGTCGATCGGCGTGCCGGCGATCTCGAGCGTTCCGGCATTGACGTACGGGTTCTTCTCGACCATGTCGAGCAGGTCGCAGTGGAACTGGCCGGGCAGCCGCGTGGTGTCGGCGTTCCAGGCCAGGATGTCGAACGCCGGCGGCTTGTTGCCGAGCAGGTAGTTGTTGACCCAGTAGTTCCAGACCAGGTCGTTGGGCCTGAGCCAGGCGAACATCGATGCCATCTCGTCGCCGTAGACGAGCCCCTTGCGGCGCGAGCGCGCCTTGGCGGCGCGGATCGTCGCCGGCGTGTTGAACAGCCCGAGTGTCGAGTCCTCGAGCGCGGCCTCGGTGTTGAGCACGCACACCGCCCAGGTGGTGTTGACGACCTTGCGGTCACCCTTGGCGGCGAGCCATCCCAGGTACGCGGCCAGCGTCATGCCGCCGGAACACGAGCCCCACATGTTGACGTCGGGACTGCCGGTGATCTGGCGCGCCGCGTCGACCGCGCGGTCGAGCGCCATGCAGTAGTCTTCCAGCCCCCAGTGGCGGTGCTCCATCGTCGGGTTGCGCCAGCTGACGACGAACATCTGCACGCCCGAGTCGACGGTCCACTTCACCAGGCTCTTGTCGGGCGACAGGTCGATCGCGTAGAACTTGTTGACCTGCGGCGGGCTCATCACCAGCGGGCGCCTGTGCACCTGCGGCGTCGCGGGCGCGTACTGCAGCAGCTCGAACATCTCGTCGCGGTACACCACCTGCCCGGGCGACGTGGCCATGTTCTGGCCGACCTTGAACGGCGTCGCGTCGACCTGGCTCGGCAGCATGTTGTTGTGGCGCACGTCGTGCACCAGGTTCTTCAGCCCTTTCACCAGGTTCTCCCCGCCGGTGTCGACGATCTTGCGTACCGCTGCCGGGTTGCCGAGCACGAAGTTGCTCGGCGCCAGCGCGTCGGTGACGAGCGAAGCGAAGAAGTGCGCGCGGCCCTTCTCGATCTTGTCGAGCTTGGATGTGTCGATGTAGTCGTTGAGCTCCTTCTGCGTCGCGACGTAGGCCTGCATCAGACGGCTGTAGAACGGGTTGCTCTTCCACGCCGGGTCGGCGAAGCGGCGGTCCTTGGCATCGGCGGCCAGTTCCGACTTGCCCTTGACGACCGCGCCCAGCTCCTTCAGGTAGCGCCCGTAGTGCGTGGCCGCCTTGCCCGGCGTCTTGGTCACGGCTTTGAGCAGCGACTTCGCGGCGCTCGTCACGTCGCGCCGGCTCAACCCGACGAGCGGGTTGATCGCCAGCGTGTTCTCGCTGGCTTGCGCGACGAGATCGGTGAGGCCCGCCGCGGCGCCGATCGCCGCGCTGCCGGCCTGGCTGGCGGCGTCCTTCAACGCCCGGGCGGCGGCGTGCCCCGAGCGCAGCGCCTGCGCGGCGGATTCGGCGGTCTTGCCGCGCGGGCGCGGTGCCGGCTTGGCGCTGACCGACTTGGCGGCAGTTTGCTTGGTCACCATGGACGACCCCCGAACTCAGTTCATCAACATGACAAGCGCCATCGCGATCAGCGCCGGCTTGTCCTCGCCTTCGATCTCGAACGTGTTCTCGGTGGTCAGCAGCACGCGGCCGCCGCCCTTGTCGTCGACCGCGGCGACCTTGACGTGGTTGCGAACGCGTTTTCCCGCGCGCACCGGCGCGAGGAAGCGCACCTTGTCGAGGCCGTAGTTCATCGCCTGCTTGATCTCGAGGCGCTCGAGCAGGATGTCGAAGCTGGTCGGCGCCAGCAGCGCGAGCGTCAGGAAGCCGTGCGCGATCGTGCCCTTGAACGGACTCTCCTTGGCCGCGCGCTCGGTGTCGACGTGGATCCACTGGTGGTCCTCGGTGCAATGCGCGAACTCGTCGATGCGCGGCTGGTCGACGGTGATCCACGACGAGATGCCGATCTCCTCGCCGACATGCGCGGCGAGCTCGGCGGGCTTCAGGCGTTTGGTGCTCATGATGCGTCTCCGTTTACGACCCTCGACCGCCGCTTCAGGGCTGGTCGAGGAACTGGTTGATCACACGAGCGGACCGTTCGGGCCGCGTCAGCAGGAACAGGTGCCCGCAGTCGAACACCTCGAGCCGCGAGTGCGGGATCAGCACATTCATCAGCTTGGCGTTGACCAGCGGCACCAACGGGTCGTGGGCGCCGGCCATGATCAGCGTCGGCTGCTGCAGCCGGTGCAGCCAGTGCACGCTGGTCCAGCCGGCCATCGCGGCGATCTGCAGGTAGTAGCCCAGGCGCGACTGCCACTTGATGTGCTTGAAGTGCTCGCCCGCCAACTCGGGCCGGCGGCGGTAGTCGCCGCCGTAGATGTCGCCGCTGACTTGGCGTGCATAGGTCTTGCTCATGAAGCGCCGCGGCGTGGCCATCTTCAGCGCGACCTTCGGGTGGCTGGGCACCATCAGCATGCCGGTGGCGGTGGCACACAGGATCAGGCGCCGGCAGCGCGCGGCATGGCTGCGTGCGAACTGCTGCGCAGCCCCACCACCCCAACTGATGCCGAGCACGTCGGCGCGCTCATGGCCGTATTGGTCGAGCACGCTGGCAGCGAGCTTGGCGATGCCCTGCAGCCGATACGGCCAAGACGGCATCGGCGAATGTCCGACGCCGGGGATGTCGAACGTGATGACCTCTCGCTGCGGCATCCAGCGCGCCAGCGGCTCGAGCAACTCGATGTTGCCGCCGATGCCGTTGAACAGCAGCAGCGGCACGCCGCCGCCTGCGCCATCCTGCCGTCCGACGCGCAGCTGCTGGCCGCGCACGTGCAGCACGTCGATGACGAAGGCGTGTCCTGGCGGCGGCGCAGCTTGCGCATCCGCAGTCGGCGCGTCGGTTTCCGACATCGAGTCGATGCCGGCGTCGAAGGTCACGTCAATTGACCTTTCGGGTTCGCCCGGCCCAGTGGAGTTCGACCAGCCGGTCAACGAGCTGCACTATGCGCTGGCGTGGCTGGAGCGCACGCCGCAGCTGGCCAACCCGATCACCGCGGCGCAGATGTCGCGCACGCTGGCGCGGCTGCTGCAGGAGCAGAAGTGGCAATCGGGGCTCACGCGGCGCGTCTACGACGAGCTGACTCGCACGCCCGGCCGCTTTCCCGAGATGGAGGCGATCGCGGCGGCGCTGTGCATGACGTCGCGCAACCTGCGCCGCAAGCTCGACGCCGAAGGCACCTCGTACCAGGCGCTGCTCGCCAACGTCCGGTACGCCCTCGCGCGCGACTACCTCAGCACGTCGTTCCTGAGCACCGAGGACATCGCGGCGGCCCTGGGCTTCAGCGACGCCGCGAGCTTTCGCCACGCGTTCAAGCGCTGGACCGGCATGACGCCGGCGGAATTCCGCGGCTGATTCGGCGCCGGCCACCGCTTCGAGGGCCCTCGAGGGCGCCTCATGCAGCGCCGGCAGATCATCGTCGGCGGCTCTGATGCCCGCTCTACGGCTGCCGCTTCTGCCAGTACCCCGGCCGGCGGGCGTGGGCTGCGATGGCGCTGATGCGGATCGTGCCCTCGTGGGCGCGATAGAGGATCGAGTACGGATAGCGCCCGATGGGGAACAGCCGCCGGCCCTTGGTGGTGGGCGTGCCGATGCCTGGGAACTCGGTCAGCAGCTGCGCCTTCTCTTCGAACCTGAGCAAGAAGTTGCGCGCAACGTTCAGGCTCACGTGTTGGGCGTAGAACGTGACGACCTGGGCCAGTTCCTCCTCGGCCTCGGGCGCGAGGACGTAGCTCACACGAGCTTGGAGCGAACGCGAGCGACGGCCTCCCGGCCCGGCACCCAGGCTGACTCGCCACGAGCGATGCGCTCTTCGCGGCGGTCGGCCTCAGCACTCCACTCCGCCTCCCACTCGGGATCCTTCTCCAGGCTGGCGATGAGGCGATCGATGAGGCGCGATCGATCGGCCTGAGGAAGGCTCAACGCTTCGGCCTCGAGGACTTCGATCGGAATTGGCATAGGGCACCTCGCGTGAAGTTGCAAGCATGCCATAGGCACTCGGGCCGCTGCATGCATGCGCCGGTTGGACCCTCAACCGCCGGCCCGCGGCGAAAGCCCGATGGCCTGCGCTGCGGCTTCCCCGAGAGCGTGACGCCGGGCGGCCCAGGTCAGAAGATCCTGTCCGGGTTGAGGATGTTCTTCGGATCGAGAGCACGCTTGAGCGTGCGCATCACCTCGATCTCCTGCGGCGAGCGCGTAAGGCCGAGCCAGGCCTTCTTCTCGAAGCCGATGCCATGCTCGGCCGACACCGCCTCGCCGGCCTCGCGCAGCGGACCGTACACGCACCGCTCGATCCGTTCGCGCGCATCACCGTCGATGCCGTCGGGGCTGGCGAGCACATGCAGGTTGCCGTCACCCATGTGCCCGAACACCCAGAAGCGGGCCTGCGGCCAGCGCTCGCGCAGGCCTTGTTCGACCCTCGCGACGTAGCCGGGCATGTCGGCGATCGGCAGCGAGACGTCGAAGGTCCAGGGCATGCCCCAGCAGTGCCGCGGCCAGGGCCAAGGCCTCGTGCGACAGCTGCGCGTTGGTGGCCAGCAGCGCCGGCTGGTGCCGCCCGATGAACGCGGTGGTCGCGGCCCCGGCAGCGAACTCGGGATGCGCCAGGCAGGCGGCGAGGAAGGCCTGGTTGGTCTTGACACCGAGCGCGACCGTGTCGGCCAGGCCGTGGAGCAAGCGGCGCCTGGCGTCGTCGCGGTCGGTGCCATGGGCAATGACCTTGGCCACCATCGAGTCGTAGTACGGCGAGACGTCCGAGCGCCGGTTCAGGCCGTGCTCGACGCGCACGTGCGGCGACGGCCGCCACAGGCCCATGTGGCCGCTCTGCGGCACGAAGCCGGCGTCGGCGTCCTCGGCGCACAGCCGGACCTCGATCGCATGGCCGCGAAAACGCACCTGCTGCTGCGTCAGCGGCAGCGGCTCGCCGGCGGCCACGCGCAGCTGCAGCTCGACCAGGTCGAGCCCCGTCACGGCCTCGGTCACCGGGTGCTCGACCTGCAGCCGCGTGTTCATCTCCATGAAGTAGAAGTTGCCGTCGCGGTCGAGCAGGAACTCGAGCGTTCCCGCGCCCTCGTAGCCGATCGCCAGCGCCGCCTTCACCGCCACCGCGCCCATGCGCTCGCGCAGCGCCGCGTCCACTACCGGTGACGGCGACTCCTCGACGACCTTCTGGTGCCGGCGCTGCACCGAACAATCGCGCTCGCCGAGGTGGATGGCGTGGCCGTGGCGATCGGCAACGATCTGGATCTCGACGTGGCGGGGCTCGACGATCGCGCGTTCGAGCAGCACCTCGTCGTCGCCGAATGCGCTGCGCGCCTCGGAGCGCGCGCTGGCGAGTTGCGCGGCGAAGTCCTCGGCGCGCTCCACCAGCCGCATGCCGCGCCCGCCGCCGCCCGCGGTGGCCTTGATCATCAGCGGGAAACCGGCGCGGCGCGCCTCGTCGAACAGCCGCGCGTCGCCCTGGTCCGCGCCCTGGTAGCCGGGGATGCACGGAACGCCGGCGTCGCGCATCAGCCGCTTGGCCTCGGCTTTGTGGCCCATCGCGCGAATGGCGCGCGCCGACGGTCCGACGAAGACGATGCCGGCGTCGGCGCAGGCCTGCGCGAAGTCTTCGTTCTCCGACAGGAAGCCGTAGCCGGGGTGGATGGCGTCGGCGCCGGTGCCCCGCGCAGCCTCGATGATGCGCCCGATTCGCAGGTACGACTCACCCGGCCGTGCCTCGCCGATGCACACCGCTTCGTCGGCAGCCGCCACGTGCAGCGCTTCGGCGTCGGCGGTGGAATGCACGGCAACGGTGGCGTAGCCCATCGCACGCGCCGTGCGCATCACGCGCATCGCGATCTCGCCGCGGTTGGCGACGAGCAGCTTGGTGAACGTCGTGGCCTGGGTCATCGTGGCGCCTTTCGCACGGCCGGTCATGGCCTCGCCACGCCGAACTGCATCGGCTGCGGCTGCCGCGCGTCGGCCTCGCGGCACACGGCGAGCACGAGCGCGAGCACGGCGCGCGTGTCGCGCGGGTCGATGACGCCGTCGTCGAGCAGCCGCGCGCTGGTGGCGAACACGCTCATCTGGCGATCGAAGTTGTCGACGATCTTCGTTTTTAGCGCGTCGAGCCGCGCGCGGTCCACCGGCACACCCTGCCGTTCGGCGGCGGCCTCCTGGACGATGGCCATCGTCTGCGCCGCCTGCTCGCCGCCCATCACCGCGGTCTTGGCGTTCGGCCACGAGAAGCAGAAGCGCGGGTGGAAGCCGCGCCCGCACATGCCGTAGTTGCCGGCGCCGAACGATGCGCCGCAGTGGATGGTGATCTGCGGCACGGTGGCGCTGGTGACGGCCTGGATCATCTTCGACCCGTGCTTGATCATGCCCGCTTCCTCGTACGCGCGGCCGACCATGTAGCCGGTGGTGTTCTGCAGGTAGACGATCGGCGTGCGCGCCTGGCAGCACGCGTGGATGAAGTGCGTCGCCTTGTTGGCGCCGGCCGGGTCGATCGGGCCGTTGTTGGTGATGATCGCGAGCGGGTAGCCTTCGAGGTGCGCCTGGCCGCACACGGTGGCGCCGCCGTAGCGCGGGCCGAACTCGAGGAACTCCGAATCGTCGACCAGGCGCGCGATCACTTCGCGCATGTCGACCGGGCGCTTCCAGTCGAGCGGCATGATGCCGAGCAACTCGTCGGCGTCGTATCGTGGCGGCTGGAACTCGCGCCGCGATGGAGGCGTCGGTCCGCGGTGCCAATCGATGTGCGCCATGATCTCGCGCGCGATGCGGATCGCGTCGCGATCATCCTCGGCCAAGTGGTCGCCCAGGCCCGAGATGCCGGTGTGCATCTCGGCGCCGCCGAGCTCCTCCTCGGTGGCGACCTCGCCGGTGGCGGCCTTCAGCAGCGGCGGCCCGGCGAGGAACGCGCGCGATCGGCCACGCACCATGACGATGTGGTCGGACAGGCCGGTCTGGTACGCGCCGCCCGCGGTCGAGCTGCCGTGTGTCACCGTCACGACCGGCAGCCCGGCTGCCGACAACCGCGCCAGGTTGCGGAAGATGTTGCCGCCGCGAACGAAGTCCTCGACGCGGTACGCCATCAGGTTGGCGCCGGCGCTCTCGACGAGCTGCACGTACGGCAGCCGGTTGGCGAGCGCCAGTTCCTGCACGCGCAGCTGCTTGTCGAGCCCCATCGGCTGCAGCGCGCCGGCGTCGATGCCGGAGTCCGACGCCAGCACCATGCAGCGGATTCCGCAGACGACGCCGATTCCGGCGATGATGCCGCCGCCGGCCACGCTCTTGTCGAGGTCGGGCGTGTCCAGGCCGTAGCCGGCCAGCGTCGCCAGTTCGAGGAACGGCGCCGCCGGGTCGAGCAGCAGCGCGATGCGCTCGCGCGGCAGCAGCTGGCCGCGCTTGGCGAAGCGCTCGCGCGACGCCGCCGAGGCTTCGCGCACGCGCCGCTCGACCGTGCGCAGCCGCTGGATCAGCTCGAGCATGCCGTCGCGGTTGCCCGCGAAGTCGGGCCCGGCGGTGGACAGCGTCGATTCGATCGTGCTCATGGCTGCATCAAGGCTGCTGATTCGGTGCGCGCGTTGGAGCGCCTTCCACAGCTTGCGGGTTGTACTGCCGCGTCAACGCCACCGCAATCGGAAGCCGTCGTCGCGATGGCCGCGTCGCGCGCCGGATCTTTGACGAACGATTGCGCCGGGGTCATCCCGAGGTCGGTGGCATAGCCGGCGACGCCGGGCAAGGCGTCGGTCCAGTTGCGCACCTGGCGCGCCGGCGCGAGCAGCGGCGCCTCGCCGCGCGCGGGCGGCGCGGCGGGCTTGCCGCGCGGTGCGGCGGCGCGATGCTTGGCTATCGTCTCGCTCCTAGGCGTTCCGTGGCGCGCAGTCGCGGCGCGTCGACGACGGACTCTCGTCGACCGGCGGGCGCCGGTAAAGGTCCGCATCGGACGAGATCGGCATCGCATCGGACAACGAGGCGCCGCTCACGCCGAAGAACAGCTCGGCCGCGGTGACCGACGAGATGCCCAGACTCTGCGGGTGGAACCCTCGGAAGGCCTCCAACACGGCCGCAGGCCGCTCGTTGATCGTGTAGATGCAGATGTCGGTGGTCGAGGATAGCGACCAGCTCGGCGTCGCGCATCCTCTGCACGTACGCCTGCTCGCGGCCACCGGGGTGTTGTCGTGCTCGGCAGCGACGACCAGCGTCGGGCAGCCGATCGCGCCAATTCGATCGGCCACGCTCCAGCCGACGAGCGCGTCGAACGCGGCGCAGAGCGCGTCCGGGTCGTTCGCGGCCCAGCGGCAGCCGCATTTCAGCCCGCGCGGCACGCGCTCGGGGCCGCTGTTGAAGATCGCGAGGCTGCGCACAAGCTCGGGCGCGTCGACGGCGAGCGGTTGAGTACCGTGCCGACCGCGCCGACCGTGTCGGCCAGCGCCATGAACGCGTCGCCATGCAGCGTGCTTTCGGTGGTGCACAGCTCGGGCCGCACCGCCATCTCGGCGACGACGCGCTCGGCCGTGGCCTCCAGCAGCCGCACACCGAGCAGTCCCGGAAAGATCGGTTCGATCAGCTTCTGGATCGCGGCGAGGTCGAGCATCGCAGGCTCCTTGCGTCGAGTGGGAGGGCTGGGCCGGTGCGCCGGCGCGATCGACGGCGCCGCGCGAGGTCGTCGCCTCGGGCTCGGCGACCAGACGTTGCGCAGCTCGCGCAGCTTGAGGAACACCATCTTCGCGTCAGGGTGCTCCGGCAGCTCGGGAAAAGCCTCGCGCAGCCTGGCGATCACCCCCGGGCCGGTCAGGCGGAAGAAGGTGTTGAAGCGCTTTTCGTCGGCGAGCGTGGTGACGATCGCCTGCGCCGGGTCGTGGTCCTCGACCTGCGGCAGCAGCGCCCGGGCGGCGGCGTTATCGGGCTCGCGTGCCAGGGTGAAGCGCAGGTTGTTCTCGATGTAGTCGTGCCCCGGGTAGACCTTGGTGTCGTCGGGCAGCTTGGCGAGCTGGTCGGCGAAGGTGGCGTACAGCAGCGCCGGGTCGCCGCCGTGGTGACAGTTGCCGGCGCCGGCGTTGAAGAGCGTGTCGCCGCAGAAGATCGCGTTGACCGCGCCGTGCGCGCGCAGGCAGACGTGGCATAGCGTGTGGCCCGGCGTGTCCATGCACTCGAGCTCAACGGTCTTGCCGACCGCGATCACATCGCCCGCCTTCACGCCGCGGTCGACGCCGCCGATCGGCCCCCGGCCTGGTGGTGCGCGATCAGCTTCGCGCCGGTCACCTCGACCATCGCCGCGTTGCCGCCGGTATGGTCGTGATGCTCGTGGGTGTTGAGGATCTGCGTGATGCACCAGCCGTTCTTCTTCGCCGCCTGCAGGCACTTGCCGTGGTCGAGCGGATCGCTCGCGAGCGGGCAGGGGTCAGTTCACCTGGCGATCGCGACCGTGCCAGTAGCCCTCGCGCAGGCTGCCCTTGAGCACCTTGCCGAGCGAGCTGCGGGGCAGCGCGGCGGCGAAATCGATCGACTTCGGCGCCTTGTAGGCGGCGATGCGCTGCCTGACATGCGCGATCAGTTCGTCGGCGCTTGCCGTGCTGCCCGGCGCGAGCACGACGACGGCCTTGACCGCTTCGCCCCAGATCGGATCGGGAACGCCGATCACCGCCGCTTCGGCGACCGCCGGATGACCGGCGAGGGCGTTCTCCACCTCGACCGAATAGACGTTCTCGCCGCCGCTGACGATCATGTCCTTGATGCGGTCGCGGATGAAGAGGTAGCCGTCGGCGTCGAGATACCCGGCATCGCCGGTGTGCATCCAGCCGTCGCGTAGCACCGCGCGTGTCTCGTCGTCGCGGCGCCAGTAGCCGAGCATGTTCGACGGCGAGCGCACGCAGATCTCGCCGACGGCGCCGGCGGCAAGCTCGGCGCCGTCGCCGCCGACGACGCGCAGGCGCACGCCGGGAAGCGCCTTGCCGGCCGAGGCCAGCCGCGCGCCGCCGGCGACATGATCGGACGGCGGCAGATAGGTTGCCTGCGCACCGGTTTCGGTCATGCCGTAGGTCTGCACGAACGCGCAGCGCAACGTGTCCATCGCATCGCGCAGCAGCTCCGGCGGCATCGGCGAGGCGCCGTACCAGACCAGCCTGAGCGACGAGAAGTCGCCACTGCGCTTGCCGGCGGCGTCGAGGACCATGCGGATCGCGGTCGGCGCCAGGAACAGGCGCGTCACCCGGCGCCGCGCGATCGCCTCGACGACGCCCGCCGCGGAGAACTCCGGCATCACCACTGTGCACGCGCCCGGCCACAGGCCCATGATGCCCCAGCGCAGCCCGGCGATGTGGAAGCACGGCATCGTCAGCAGGCCCACGTCGTCGGCGCGCCAGCCGTTCCAGGCCATCTCGCCCGCGTCTTCGCTGCCGGTGGACAGCAGCGCGCCCGCGCTCAGCACCACGCCCTTCGCCCGCCCGGTGGTGCCGCTGGTGTAGATCTGGATCGCCGCATCGTCCGCGGCGGCGCCACCGGGTGGATCAGCCCCGGCATGGCGGTCGCGCCAATCGAGGTAGCGCTCGTGCGCATCGCCATCGTCGTCGATGACGATGACCTTGCGCAGGCGCGGCGCGGCGAGCGCCGCCGCAACATCGGCGAAGCGCTTGCCGACGAACAGCAACTCGGCCCCGGCGTCGTCGACGATCTGCTCGATCTCGGCCGGCGCGAGCCGCCAGTTGATGGGGCAGAACACGCAGCGCGCCTTCGCGCAGCCGAACAGCATCTCGAAGCTGCGCTCGGAGTTCAGGCCGAGCCAGGCGATCCGTGCTCCGGCGGCCATGCGCTCGCCCAGCAGGGCCTGCGCCACTGCCGACGAGCGCGCGTCGAGTTCGGCAAAGGTGACGCTGCGGCCCGCGACGACGAGCGCGGTGCGATCCGGCGTGTGCCGCGCATGGAACCGCGGGATGTCGGCCAGCGAGCGGATCTCGCGCCAGGTCGGCATGGTCAGTTGCCTGCGTCCGCCGGTCGAGCGCCCGGGCTCGACAGCGCCTTGGTGTAGGTGGCCAGGTCGAAGTAGTCGCGCCAGACGGCGATCTTGCCGCCGCGCATCACGAACACGCCGCAACACGGCAGATCGACCGGTCTGCCGCCGGCGACGGTGCGATCGATGCGCTCGACGATCACCAGGTCGCCGCGCGCGAGCAGGTTCACGATCTCCCACTTCGTGCGGTCCCAGCCGGCGACGAACGCGCCGATGAAGCGGCGCAGCCTGTCGCGGCCGGTGACCGGCTGCGACGGCATGTTGTGATAGACGCCGTCTTCGGTGAAGTAGGCCGCGAGCCGCTCGGCGTCGAGGCTGGACCACTCGGCGATGAACCGCCGCACGATGCTCTCGTTGTCTTCCATGTTCGCCTCCTGGCGGCCCCAAGACGGATGATCGCGGTGCGGCGACCCTGCGGCCGCCGATGCATCAGTAGTGCATGAAGTCGGTCGAGCGCACCCACTTGCCGTTCTGCACCCGGGCCATGAACACCTGGCGCGATCCGAGGTGGCTCTCGGCGGAGAACGACATCGGCGCGGTGCCGAAGATGTTGCGATGGTCGCGGATCTGCTCGATGCCGGCGGCGAACGTCTCGGGCGTCAGGTTGCGCCCCGCGTTCTTCAGCCCGATCGCCGCGGTCTGGATCACGATGTAGCCGATCACTGCCTGCACGTTGGCCGGCTTGTCGAAGCGCTGCTGGTAGCGCTTCATCCACGCCGCGACCTCGGCGCCCGACGTCGCGGCATCCGGAATCGGCGTCATGCCGGCGCCGAACAGGCCTTCGACGGCGGCCTTGCCGAGCGCGGGCACTTCGGGTGCGTACGCGGCCTGCGAAGTCAGGAAATCGACGTTCCAGCCGAGCTGGCGCGCTGCCGCCATCGCCCCGATCGTCTCGCGCACCACGGTGCCGAGCACGACGAGGTCGACGCCGTCGCTCTTGAGCTTGGCGATCTGGCTCGAGAAGTCGGTGGCGCCGCGCTTGTAGCTGGTCTGCGAGACCAGCGGCAGCTTCATCGCGTCGAGCTGGTCGCGCACACCCTTGACGATGTTGGCGCCGAACTCGTCGTCCTGGTACATCACGCCGACGCGCTGCTTGCCGTGCGTCTGCACCATGTACTTCACGCCGGTGCGGATGTCGTCGTAGTACGGCGTGAAGAACGCGAACTTCAGCTTGTGGTGCGGCTCGAAGAACAGCTCGGCCGGTGTCACCGGGAACACATGCGGCAGCCCCGCCTTGAGCACCAGCGGCATCGTCGCCGCCGCGGTCACCGTGCCCATCTGCCCGACCATCGCGAAGATGCGGTCCTGGTTCAGCAGCTTCTGTGCCGCGAGCACGGCCTTCTTCGGGTCATAGGCCATGTCCTCGATCACCAGCCGCACCCGCCGCCCGTTGATGCCGCCGCCTGCATTGAGGTCGTCGACTGCCATCTCCATGCCGTTCTTGATCGGCAACCCCCAGAAGTTGATCGGCCCGCTCAGGTCGAGCAGCGTGCCGAGCACGATCTCGTTGTCGCTCACCCCCTGCATCTGTGCCGTCGCCGGCATTGCCCACAGCAGCGCGGCCGACGCCAGCGCTGCCATCCACGCGCGAACCATTCGCTTCATCGTCGTCTCTCCTTGCTCGGGTTGAGAAATCCGCCCGCGCGTCGCCGGGCGGTCAGGGTTCGTCCTGCGGGTACATCGAATCGATCAGGCTCTTGTACTTCTCGTTGACCAGCTTGCGCTTGAGCTTCATCGTCGGCGTCAGCTCCTCGTCCTCGGCGGAAAGCTGTACCTCGATCAGTCGGAAGCGCTTGATGCCCTCGACGCGCGCGAACTGCGCGTTGACGCGGTCGATCTCGCGCTGGATCAGCTCGATCACCTCCCGGGCGCGGCACAGGCTGGCGTAGTTGGTGAACGGCACCCGCGCGTCCTGCGCGTACTTGGCGACGTTGTCGGGGTCGATCATCACCAGCGCGCTCAGGTACTTGCGCCGGTCGCCGATGACCACCGCGTCGGCGATGTAGGGGCTGAACTTGAGCTGGTTCTCGATCTCCGACGGCGTGACGTTCTTGCCGCCGGCCGTGATGAAGATGTCCTTCAGCCGGTCGGTGATGCGCAGAAAGCCCTCGTCGTCGAGGCTGCCGACGTCGCCGGTGTGCAGCCAGCCGTCCTCGTCGATCGCCTCGCGCGTCTTCCCGGGCAGGCCGACGTAGCCGGCGAACACGTGTTCGCCGCGCACCAGGATCTCGCCGGCGTCGCCGATGCGCACCTCGGTGCCGGGCAGTGCCGTGCCGACGCTGCCGAGCTTGCGTCGTCCCGGCGGCGGCAGCGTCGCCACGCCGGCGGTCTCGGTCATGCCGTAGGCCTCGCGCATGTCGAGGCCGAGCGCGAGGTACCAGCGGATCAGCTCCGGCGCGATCGGTGCCGCGCCGGTGATCACGTAGCGCGCGCGGTCCATGCCGATCAGCTTGCGCGCACGCCGCAGCGCGAGCCGCTCGGCCGCGGCGTGCGCGAGCGCCAGCGGCGCCGGCAGCGCGCACCCGGCCAGACGGCACTCGGCAACCCGTGCACCGACGCGAAGCGCCCAGTCGAACACACGCCGCTCGAGCGCACTGGCGTCGTCGGCAGCGATGCGAATCGCCGAGTAGAACTTCTCCCACACCCGCGGCACGCCGAAGAACACCGTCGGCGACACCTCGCGCACGTTGTGCGCCATCGTGTCGGCGCTCTCGACGAAGTGCACCGTCGCGGCATGGAAGACCGGGCGGAACACGGTCGTCAGCCGCTCGGCGATGTGACACAGCGGCAGGTACGACAACTGCTCGTCGTCGGGGCCCTCGGGCATCCGCGACGCGAGGCATCCAGCCTGGAAAACGAGGCCGCGGTGGGTCAGCATCGCACCTTTGGGTGCGCCGGTCGTCCCCGAGGTGTAGATCAGGATCGCGAGGTCGTCGGGCGAGACCGCGGCGATCGACGCATGCCACTGCCCGGGCTGCACCAGCGCGCGCTCGCGCCCGGCCTGCATCAGTGCCTCGAGGCTGGTCACCATCGGGTCGGCGAAGCGGCGCAGCCCCTCCATGTCGAACACCACGATGCGCTGCAGTGCCGGCAGGCGCTCACGCACCGCGAGCGCCTTGTCGAGCTGCTCCTCGTCCTCGACGAACAGCCAGCGTGCGCCGCTGTCGGCGACGACATACTCGACCTGCCGCGGCGAATCGGTCGGATAGATGCCCACCGACACGCCGCCCGCGGTCAACACCGCGAAGTCGGCGACCATCCATTCGGAGCAGTTGGTGCCGAGTATGGCCACGCGATCGCCGCGCGCGAAGCCGAGCGACTGAAGCCCGAGCGCGGTGTCGCGCACCCGTTCGCCGTACTGCGCCCAGCTGGTCGCGCGCCACAGTCCGACCTTCTTCTCGCGCAACGCGATCCGCTGGCCGCGCAGCGCAACCGCCTGCGCGAACGCGCCGGCCAGTGTCACTCCCGCCGCGGGCTCGATGGTGAGCGGAGCGGCGACGTGCGCCGGACGCGCGGGCGCGCCCGGCGCGTCGGGCCGCTCGTTCGAGCGCGCTGCGACCTGCGGTCTCGCGCGCCGCGCATCGGGTCGGCTCAGCGCCACTGTTTCCTTCGCTTCCATCGTCGCTGACCGCGCACGCCGCGGTCCTTGATGCCGAGATAGAACTCGCGGATGTCGTCGTTGGCGAGCAGCCGCGCGCTCGATTCCTCCATCACGATGCGCCCCAGCTCGAGCACGTAGCCGCGCACGGCCGTGGCCAGCGCCTGCGCCGCGTTCTGCTCGACCAGCAGCACGCCGACGCCCGCTTCGGCGTTGATGCGCGCGACGATCGCGAAAATCTCCTTGACCAGCGCCGGCGACAGCCCGAGCGACGGCTCGTCGAGCAGCAGCACGCGCGGGCGCGCCATCAGCGCGCGCGCGATCGCCAGCATCTGCTGCTCGCCGCCCGACAGCAGGCCCGCCGGCTGCGCGCGGCGCTCGCGCAGCACCGGGAAGTAGCCGTACATGCGCTCGAAGTCGGCCGCCACCGCGTCGGCGTCGTCGCGCAGGTAGGCGCCGGCGACCAGGTTGTCGCGCACCGACAGCAGCGGGAACACTTCGCGCCCTTCGGGCACATGGACGAGGCCGCGGCGCACCAGCCGGTCGGGCGTCGCGCTGCCGATCGGCTCGCCCTCGAGCCGCACCTCGCCGCGCGTGGGCGCGAGCGTTCCCGACAGCACCTTCAGCAGTGTGCTCTTGCCGGCGCCGTTGGCGCCGAGCACGGCGACGATCTCGCCGGCTGCGAGCCGCAGGCTGACGCCGCGCAGCGCGGTCACCGGGCCGTAGCCCGCTTCGATGTTGCCCGCCTCGAGCAGCACGCGGTCCACTTCAGCTATCCATGGCGCAACCGCGCCACCCGCGACGCATGAACCGACCTAGCCGAGCGGCCACCGCGGATCCGGCTTCGCCGGTCCGCCGGTGGCGCCCCCTCGAGGGGGGCGGCCGAAGGCCGCTACGGGGATGGTTCATTTCATTGCCCCAGGTATGCGCGCACCACTTCGGGATGGCGCTGCACGTCCTGCGGCGCGCCCTCGACGAGCACGCGGCCGTGGTTGAGCACCAGCACACGGTCGGACACCTCGCCGACCAGCGACATGTCGTGCTCGATCATCATCACGGTGACGCCCAGGTCCTGCTGGATGTCGCCGATCCAGTACGCCATCTCCTCGGTCTCCTCGGCGTTGAGCCCCGACGACGGCTCGTCGAGCAGCAGCAGCGCCGGCTCGGCCACCAGCGCGCGGCCCAACTCGACGATCTTGCGTGCACCGTACGGCAGTGCGCCGATCGGCGCATCGCGATAGCGCTGCAGGTCGAGGAAGTCGATCACCCGCTCGGCGCTCTCGCGGTGCTCGCGTTCCTCGCGCCGTACCGACGGCAGGAACAGCAGCTCGCGGACGAACCCGGTCGTGAAGCGCACGTGGCGCCCGAGCAGCAGGTTGTCCATCACCGTCGCGTGCTCGAACAGCTCGACGTTCTGGAAGGTGCGCGCGATGCCCAGGCCGATCACCGCGTGCGGCGCGACGCGCACCAGATCGCGGCCGTCGAAGTGCACCCGCCCGCGGTCGGGGGCGTAGAGGCGGCTGATGACGTTGAAGATCGTCGTCTTGCCCGCCCCGTTGGGCCCGATGATGCTGAACACCTCGCCGCGCTGCACCGCGAAGCTCACCCCGGCGAGCGCCTGCACGCCGCCGAAGGCGAGCGCCAGGTCGTCGATCTCGAGCAGCTTCATCACAGTTGTCCATTGCGTAACCGCGCCACCCTCGACGCATGAACCGACCTAGCCGAGCGGTCACCGCGGATCCGGCTTCGCCGGTTCGCCGGTGGCGCCCCCTCGAGGGGGGGCGGCCGAAGGCCGTTGCGGGGGTGGTTCACTTCAACCGATCGGTGCGCGCGTACGCCCGCTGGCGGCGGAAGGTGGCGCGTGGATAGAACGGGAACAGCTCGAGGTACATCCGCACCTTGACCCAACGTCCGTAGAGCCCCGCAGGCTCGTAGAGCATGAAGCCGATCAACAGCAAGCCGTAGACGCCGGCATCGAGACCGGCCTGCGTCGCCGCCGACAGCCCGAGCGCGCCCTTCACGAGCACGATCGCCTGCGGCAGCATGACGATGAACGCGGCGCCGAACACCGCGCCGTGCAGCGACCCGAGGCCGCCCACCAGCACCAGCACCAGCAGCTCGACCGAGGTGTTGATCGTGAACTGGTCGGGGCTGAGGAACTGGATCTTGTGCGCGTAGAGCGCCCCGGCAAGCCCGGTCAGCGCGGCGCTGGCCGCGAATGCGACGAGCTTGGTGCGCGCCAGCGCGACGCCCATGCTCTGCGCGGCGATCTCGCTGTCGCGCAGCGCCATCAGCGCGCGCCCGGTCTTCGAGCGCAGCAGGTTGCGCACCCCGAGCAGCGCGAGCACCAACACGGCGAGCGCGAGGTAATAGAGCTTCCACTCGGCGTCGAGCGCGAGCGGGCCGATCGTCAGCGGTGGCACCGTCAGGCCGTTGTTGCCGCGGGTCATCGACTCCCAGCGCGCGAGCACCTCCTCGACGACGAAGGCGAAGGCGAGCGTTGCCACCGCGAGGTAGATGCCGCTCATGCGCAGCGCCGGCAGCCCGATCACCAGGCCGAGCAGCGCGGCGATCGCGCCGGCGGCGACGAAGCTGGCGGCGAACGGCCAGCCCTGGGTGAGCGCGATCGCCTCGACGTAGGCGCCGGCGGCGAAGAACGCCGCGTGCCCGAGCGACACCTGTCCGGCGTAGCCGGCGAGCAGCATCATGCCGACGCCGGCGATCGCATAGACGCAGACGAAGCCGGCGAGCGACATCGCGTAGGGGCCGAGTGCGAGCGGCGCGGCAAGCGCGGCGGTGCCCAGCAGCGCGTACCAGAAGACGATGCCGCGGTGCTCGAACAGGCGCAGATCCTGGTCGAAGCTCGTCTTCATCTCGATGTGCATGTCGATGCCCCTACACCTTCTTGCGCGACGACTCGACGAACAAGCCCTGCGGCCGCACCGCGAGCACCGCCAGCAGCACGACGTACGCGGCGACGTCCTTGAACCCTTCGGGCAGGTAGAAGCCGGCGAGCGACTCGACGATGCCGATCACCAGGCCGCCGACGATGGCACCAGGGATGCTGCCGAAGCCGCCGAGCACCGCCGCCGGAAACGCTTTCAGGCCGATGAAGCCCATGTTGACGTGCACGAACGCGATCGGCGCGAGCAGCACGCCGGCGACCGCCGACACCGCGGCGCTGAGTGCCCAGATCAGCGAGAAGATCCGCGGCACCGGGATGCCGGCGTAGTAGGCAGCCAGCTGGTTCTGCGACGCAGCCTGCATCGCGATGCCGAGTCGCGTGCCGCGGAAGAACGCGAACAATGCGCCGACCAGCAGCACCGTCGTCGTCATCACCGCGATCTGGTCGTAACTGACGATCAGCGGCCCGAGCGCGGCCACGCGGCCGCTGAACGGGCTCGTCAGCGCGTGCGTGTCGACGCCCCAGCCGGGGATGAAGGCGACGACGCTGCGCACGACGTAGCCGATGCCGATGGTGACGATGACGATCGCGAACACCGGCTGGCCGACGATCGGCCGCACGACGACGCGGTCGAGCAGCGCGCCGATCGCGGCCATGCCGACGACCGCACCGGCGAGGCCGATCCAGAACGGCAGCCCCAACACGACGATGAGGGTGTAGCCGATGAAGGCGCCGAGCATCATCAACTCGCCCTGCGCGAAGTTGACGACCTCGGTCGCCTTGTAGATCAGCACGAAGCCCAGGGCGACCAGCACGTAGACGCAGCCGAGCGCCGTGCCGGCCGCCAGCATCTGTGCGAAGTCGCCCAAGCCCTGCATGCCGCTGCCCTGTTGTCCCTTCGCCTGCGATCGCCTGTTTCGCGCCCGGCACCTGCCCGGCAGCCGGAAACCCGCGCCTGCGGCCGCCGGGTCGCGAGCGTACTTTATTGGCACTCAGGTTTCAAGTATCATTCAGACAAATCGAAACTTGCTGCGTGTGGCGTGTGGCTCGCGGCTCGCGGCTCGCGGCTCCTCGTCGAGGTTGGGGTGATGACGCGCTCGCACGACATGCGCGCCCTCGTGCTGCGGCACGAGGGCTTCGCGGCGCCGGTGACCGGCGCCGGCTATCCGGCGTTGGCCGCCGGTGTCGAGCTCGCGCGCGTGCCGCGCCCGCGCGCCGGGCCGCGCCAGTTGCTGGTGCGCGTCGCGCTGTCGCCGGTCAACCCGTCGGATCTGCTCTACATTGCCGGCGCCTACGGCCAGCCGCGCGCGCGCGGCACGCCAGCGGGCTTCGAAGGAACCGGCACCGTCGTCGCGGGCGGCGACGCCGAGGCGGCGCCGCTGGTTGGCCGGCGCGTGAGCTTCCTCGCGAGCGCATCGGGCGCCTGGGCCGACTTCGCGTTGACCGATCTCGCGTCGTGCGTGCCGGTGGCCGATGCGCTGCGCGACGAGGATGCAGCGACGCTGTACGTCAACCCGCTGACCGCGATGGCGATGATCGATCTCGCTGCGCAGGCCGGCGCGCGCGCGATCGTGCTGACGGCGGCGGGATCGCAACTCGGGCGGCTGATGATCCCGCTGGCGCGCGAGCGCGGTATCGCGCCGATCGCCATCGTCCGCCGCCCCGAAGCCGCGCCGCCGCTGCTTGCGCTCGGCGCGACCGAGGTGCTGGCCAGCGGTGCGAGCGACTACGCTGCACGGCTTGCGGCGACGCTGCGCACGCACGCGCCGCGGATGCTGTTCGACGCTGTCGGCGACCAGGGCGCGGCGGACCTCTTCGTCGCGATGCCGGCGCACAGCCGCTGGATCTGCTACGGCGTGCTGGCGGCCGCCGGCCCGCAGCTTTCTGACATGCGCGCGTTCGTCTTCGCCGGCAAGCGCATCGAGGGCTTCTGGCTCAGCCGCTGGTTGCGTGCGGTGAGCGCAGCCGATCGCGAGCGTGCGCTGCAGGCAACGCAGCAGCACTTCATCGACGGCGCGTGGCACACGCAGGTCGCCGCGCGGGTCGCGCTCGCCGACGCGCTGCAACACGTGCCGGCGCTGCTCGGTCAGCCCGGCAAAGTGCTGCTCGAGCCCTGAGCCCCGAGCACGCTCGGCACCGCCGGGCGCGCCGCTACGGCATGCGCTCGGGCAGCCACAGCGCGATGCCCGGAAAGGCGATCACGAGCGCGAGCACGACCAGCTGGCTCGCCAGGTAGGGCAGACTGCCGAGGACGATGCGGCCGAGCGGTACGTCGGGGGTGATCTGCTTGACGACGAACAGGTGCACGCCGATCGGCGGCGTGATCACGCCCAACTCGGCCTGCAGCACGACGAGCACGCCGAACCAGATCGGGTCGACGCCCAGTTCCTTCACGATCGGGAAGAAGAACGGCAGCGTGAGCATGATCATGCCCACCGGGTCGATGAACATGCCCAGCACGGTCAGGATCCCCATCATCACCAGCACCACGGCGAGCGGCGACAGCTGCAGACCACGGATGAACTCGCTCAGTGTCAGCGTGATGCCCGAGAAGGCCAGGAAGCGGCTGAACAACATGCCGCCGATGATGATCAGGAAGATCATGCAGCTGATGCGGGTGGTTGCCGCGAGCGCCTCGCGCAGCCCGGCTCGCGACAGTCTGCGCGCGAGCGCGACGAGCACGAGTGCGGCGAGTGCGCCGAGCGCCGACGCCTCGGTCGCAGTGGCCAGCCCCGTATAGATACTGCCGAGCACGACGAGCACGAGCACGCCGAACGGCCCCGTCATGCGCAGCACGGCCAACCGCTCCCGCCAGCGGATCGGCTCGCGCACCGGTGGCGCGAGCGCGGGGCGGGCGCGGGCGATCAGATAGGCCGTGGCCATGAACAGTAGCGTGCTCAGTAGGCCCGGCACGAGCCCGGCCATCAGCATGCGGCTGATCGATTCGTTGGTCACCAGCGCGTAGAAGACCGCGAGCGCACTGGGCGGAATCAGCGCGGCCAGAGTCCCCGCCACCGCCACTGTCCCGGCGGCCAGCCCACCGTCGTAGCCGTAGCGCCGCATTTCCGCGATCGACACCCGGCCGACGGTGACGGTGGCTGCGACGCTGGAGCCCGAGACCGCGCCGAACACCGCGCTCGCGCCGATGCCGGTCATCATCAGTCCGCCGGGAAGTCGCCCCAGCCACGCGCGGGCCGCAGCGTAGGCCTGCTGCGCCATGCCGGCGGCCACCGCAAGTTCGCCCATGAGGACGAACATCGGTAGCACCACGAGCGTGAAACTGGCGACGTTGCTGTAAGGAATGGTGGCCAGCGACCCCATCACCACTGCCGGACCTCCGAGTACGAGGAGGCCTGCGGAGCCGACCAGGGCTAGCGCGTACGCGATCTCGAGGCCGAGCGCGAGCAGCACCAGGAGGGCCATCAGCGCGGCTGCGGCGATGGCGAGCGAGCTCACGCGCCGCTATCGCCGCGCTCGAGCAGCCGGCGCAGGGATTCGAGCAGGGTCTGCAGCAGTTGCAGGCAGAGGAAGCAGCAGCCGAACGCGACGACAAAGCGCGACGGATAGATCGGAAAGGCGATCAGACCTGCCGAGTACTCGCCCATCTGCCAGCTGCGCCACGCGTAGGCGCCGGTGGCCCAGGTCATGGCCGCGAGCAGCACCACCGCCAGCGTCGCGGTCAGCGCACGTACGAACGCGCGCGAGCGGCTATGCAACCGCTCAGTGAACGCCTCGATCGTGATGTGGCCGCCGTCGGCCTGCGTCTGCGCCAGGCCGGCGAACACCGCGAACACGAGCAGAAGCTCGACCCCCTCGAGCATGCCGGCGACCGGCCGGTTGGCGAAGTAGCGCAGCAGCGTGTCGGCACTGACACCCGTCATGATGGCGAGCAGTGCGAGATTCGAGCCCAGTGCGAGCAGGCGCCGACTGCGTAACAGCAGTCGCTCGAACGAGGCCAGCAGATTCACGGCGTGTGCTTCTTCAGCAGGGCGCGGTAGTGAGCCAATGCCTCGCGTGCCGGCAATCCCTTGGTCTGCTGCTCGTTGACCCAGCCCTGCCACAACGATTCCATCGCGGCCTGCATCTTGGCCCGATCGGCCGACGACCAGCTGGAGAACTTGACACCTCTGGCTTGCATCTCCTGGATCGCCTTGTCGACGTCCTTCTCGTACAGGTCGGCGAGCTTGCCGGGGTATTCGCGCGCGAGTTGGCGCACGATGTCTTTCACGTCCTCGGGCAGCTTGTCCCAGGACGCCTTGTTCATGATCGCCAGCGGGCCGGCCGACGCCCCCAGATGGGCGCGCGAGTGGTACTTGGCCACCTCGTAGAGCTTGCTGTCCGCATTGGCGGTGACGAAACCCATGTTCGCGTCGAGCGTGCCGCGGCCGAGTGCCTCGTACACCTCGGGCCACGGCAGCGTGACGGGGACGCCGCCGAACTCGCTGATCAGCTTGGGCCACTCGCGCCCGATGACGCGCACCTTGAGCCCCTTGAGCGCACCGATGCCTTCCAACGGTTTGGTGCCGATCAGCTCCTGATCGGCCACCCCCCAGACGTAGAGCGGCTCGACGCCCAGCTTGCGCAACTCGTCGCGGAAATGCGGGAACTCGGGCCCGAACATCAGGTCGGTCGCCGCAAGCACCGCGGGCCTGAAGCTCGGGCTGATGCCCGGCAGCGTGAACACCCTCGATAGCGGCGAAACGGCCGGGTTGTAGGCCTGGACCCAGATACCGATGTCGACCACGCCTGAGCGTGTGGCCTCGAAAACGTCGCTCGCCTTGACCAGCGAGTCGGAGGGGAAGTACTGCACCTTCACCCGGCCCTGGCTGCGCCGCTCGAGCTCTTTGCCCCACCACATCGACAGCGCGGTGCGGGTCAGCGTCGGCGCACCGAAATCGGCCTTCTTGAGGACGATTGTGCTGGCTGCCGCAGGCTGCTGGGCGGGGCTCGCCGTCGGCAGTACGACAGCGGCGACAGCGAGCACGACTGCGAGCATTCGCGCGATCGATTTCATCTCTCCTCCTTCAGGGGCCACCCCTGCGCTGCGTCGAGGCCTGCGGGCGATGGTGCTCGCGGGTGCCCTAGTGCAGTGTTTCGTTCTGCTTGGAACTTAAGCGCGCGTTGGCACGAATCACCTTCTGCAGGATGTCGCGTGCGCTCTTGGTCCAGATGAACGGTTTCGGATCGGTGTTGTGATGGGCGACGTATTCGTCGATGGCCGCTACGAGTTCGGGCACGCTGCAGAACACCCCTCTGCGCAGCCGCTCGGTGGTCAGATCACGGAAGAAGCGCTCCACCATGTTCAGCCACGACGCCGAGGTTGGCGTGAAGTGCATGTTGAAGCGCGGGTGCCTGGCCAGCCATTGCTGCACCGCCGGGTGCTTGTGCGTGGCGTAGTTGTCGGCAATCAGGTGCAGCGTCTTGTCCTTGGGCGTCTCGCGGTCGATCTTGCGCAGGAACTTCAGCCACTCGGCGTGGGTGTGGCGCTGCTGGCACTGGCCGATGACCTGGCCGTCGAGCACGTTGAGCGCGGCGAACAGCGTGGTCGTGCCGTGGCGCTTGTAGTCGTGCGTCAGCGTCTGCGCGCGGCCCTTCTTCAGCGGCAGGCCCGGCTGCGTGCGGTCCAGCGCCTGCACCTGGCTCTTCTCGTCGCAGCACAGCACCAAGGCGTGCTCGGGCGGGGACATGTACAGGCCCACGATGTCCTCGAGCTTTTCGACGAACTTCGGGTCGCGCGAGACCTTGAAGCCGCGCACCACGTGCGGCTTCAGGCCATTGGCCTGCCAGTGCCGCATCACGGTGCTGGCGCTGACGCCCAGCTCGGCGGCCATCTTGCGCGTGCTCCAGTGTGTGGCCGCCGCCGGCTTGCTCTGCGTGGTCAGTGCAACCAGTCTTTGCACATCCACCTTCAGCGGCGGCGCTCCGCGTGGCAAGTCTCGCTCGATCCCTTGGAGACCGAATTGGACATAGCGCTCGCGCCAGCGCGCAACCTGCACGCGCCCCACGCTCAGCTGCCGGGCGATGTCCTTGTTCATCATGCCCTGCGCAGCCAGCAACACAATCTGCGCTCGCTGCGCCAGCCTCACGCTGGTGCGCTTGGAGCGCGCCAGCTTGGTCAACTCGGCCTCCTGCTCCTGGCTCAACTCCACAACCGGCGCAACTCGCAATTGCTCGCTCCAATGCACACCGAAGTGGAGCATTGGAGCGAGGTAGTTCATTTAAGTTCACTCAACAACCAAACACTACACTAGTGGGTCGGGATCCGCGCGAAGTAGCAGCGCCGAGAGTGATCTTCGTCTAGGATCACTCGAAAATCAAGCGCAACCCATGCAACCCCATCGAACCCGCCGCCGCGCGCACGCCGCAGGGCGATCGGTAAACACTGCCGCCGGCGCGCTGGCGGGCCTGCAGGTGCTCGACTTCACGATCGTGATGGCCGGCCCGATGTGCACGCGCATGCTGGCCGACGCCGGGGCCGACGTGGTGAAGGTCGAGCCGCCCGAAGGCGACGTGGCGCGCCAGCGTGCGCCGCTGCGCGCCGGCTCGAGCACCTACTACGGATCGCTCAACTGCGGCAAGCGCAGCGTCGTGCTCGACCTCGCGCAGGACGAAGGCCGGCGCATCGCGCGCGAGCTCGCCAGCCAGTGCGATGTGCTGGTCGAGAACTTCCGACCCGGCGTGATGCAGCGCCTCGGACTGGACTACGCGACGCTCGCCGAAGCCAACCCGCGCCTCGTGTACGCCTCGATTTCGGGTTTCGGGCAGACCGGCCCGCGCGCCGCGGAACCGGCCTATGCGCCGGTGATCCACGCCGCAAGCGGCTACGAGCTGGCCAACGCGAGCTACCAGCTCGACGCAAGCCGGCCGCTCAACAACGGGGTCTTTCTCGCCGACGTGCTCGGCGCGAGCTACGCCTTCGGCGCGATCCAGCTCGCGCTGTACGAGCGCGAGCGCAGCGGCCGCGGCCAGCACATCGATTTGGCGCTGCTCGACTCGGTGCTCGGCATGCTGGTCTACGAAGTGCTGGCCGCCCAGTTCCCGCCCGAGCGCCGACGCCAACTCTACGAACCGGTGCGTGCTGCCGACGGCTGGGTGATGGTGGCTGCGGTGACCGCGAGAAACCAGGAGGCGCTGTTCGACGTGATCGGGCACTCCGAAGCCCGGCAGGATCCGCGCTTCGCAACGCTGGCAGCCAAGGAGGAGCACTGGAGCGAACTGCTTGAGCTGATCGAGGGATGGACCCGCAGGCGCACCGGCGAGGAATGCGAACGCATGATGGCGGCAGCCGGCGTGCCTTGCAGCCGCTACCGCAGCGTCGCCGAGGCGATGGCCGACCCGCAGCTGGCGCACCGCGGCTTCTTCGCCGAGCTGGGCGAAGGCGAAGGGCGGTTTCGATGCGCCAACCAACCCTACCGGCTCAGCCGCACGCCGACCCATGCGCGCGCGCGGCTCGCCGCGCTCGGCGAACATGGCGCCGAGGTGTTGCAGGAGAAGCTCGGGCTCGACGCGGCGCAGATCGAGCGGCTGCGCGCCGCACGCGTGCTCGGCTGATGCGTCGCCTCGCCTCGCCGCTTGGGCGCTGCCTGCGCGTCGCATCGCCCGTTGCAGCGCGCGTTGCAGCGTCGATGCATTGCGTGCATTGCGCTCTGGCGCGCAGGCCGCAGCCGCACCGCGTCAACGGATCGCGCCCGCCTACCCCGCCCCGTGCACCCGCCGCTCGTGCCCGGCCCAGTAAGGCTCGCGCAGCACGCGGCGCACGATCTTGCCGACCGGCGTCTTCGGCAGCACGTCGACGAAGTGCAGCGCCTTCGGCACCTTGAAGTAGGCGACGCGCTCCTTGACGAAGGCGATCAGCTCGGCCTCGGTCGCCTCGGCCCCGGCGCGCAGCACGACCGCGGCGTGCACCGCCTCGCCCCATTTATCGTCGGGCACGGCGAAGACGCCGCTCTCGGCGACTGCGGGGTGCGCCGCGAGCGCGTGCTCGACCTCGGCTGGATAGACGTTGTAGCCGCCGGAGATGATCATGTCCTCCTTGCGGTCGGCCAGGTACAGGTAGCCGTCGGCTTCGATGCGGCCGAGGTCGCCGGTGAGCAGCCAGCCGCCTTTGAGTCGCCGCGCGTCGAGCTCGGGGTTCTTCCAGAAGCCGGGCGTCACCCACGGCGCGCAGATGCAGATCTCGCCGACGTCGCCGGTTGCGCAGGGCTCGCCGTTCTCGGCGCGGATCATCACCTGCGCGGCGCCGAACTCGCGCCCCACCGAAGTCAGCCGTGTCGGGTTGTCGGCGAGCGCCTGGGCGTGCCCGGCGGCGTCCATGTAGGTGCACAGCCCGTAGGCCTCGGTCTGGCCGAAACCGGTGTTGAGCACCGGGCCGAAGCGCTTCATTGCGCGCTCGACCAGCGTCGGCGCGGCGGGCGCCGCGGCGTAGACGATGTTGCGCAGGCTGGAGAGGTCGGCGCTCGCGGTCGCCGGGTCGTCGAGCAGCATGCGCAGGAAGGTCGGCACGCCGAGCATGAAGGCGACACGGTGGCGCGCGATCGCCTCGATCACCGGCTTCGGGCTCGGGTCGCGCAGGATCACGAGCGCCGCGCCGCCGATCCACGCGCTGTCCATCGCGCGCGCGCAGAAGTGGCTCAACGGAAGCTGCCCGAGCACGCGCTCGCCGGGCCGGTGGCCGAAGGTCGCCGCCCAGAAGTTCATCGCCGCCGAAACCGACGCGAAGCTGTGCGTGACGCCCTTGGGCTGGCCGGTCGTGCCCGACGTGTAGAGAATCTGCGCGAGCGTCTCGGGCGGGCGATCGAACGCGGGCAGCGTGGCCGGCGTGCCGGCGTCGGCGAGCAGGTCGTCGGTGCCGGCGAAGGCGCCGAGCCCGAACGCGTGCTGCGGCGCCGGCGCGATGGCGCGTGCACGCTCGAGCTGCTCGGGAGTGAGCGCGAGGACGAAGCGTGCGTCGCTGTCGCCGACGATGTAGCGGTGCTCGCGCTCGGTCAGCGCGCCGAGCATCGGGCACAGCACGCCGCCGGCGCGCGCGATCGCGATCGCGGCGACGACGAACTCGAGGCAGTTGTGCTGGATCAGCGCGACGCGCTCGCCGACGCGCAGGCCGCGTGCGACGAGCGCCGTCGCGGCGCGGCTCGCCGATGCATCGAGTTCGGCGAAGGTGAGCTGCCGCTCGCCGTCGATCGCGGCGATGGCGTCGGGCCACAGGCGTGCAGCGCGCGCCGGGTAGTGCGAATACGGGTGCTTCATGCTGTGTTCCTCCGCGGCGCGATATGCCGTTCCTCGGGGCCGTCGTAGCGGGCGCCGAGCGCGTCGGGGATGATTCGCAGCGGCACGCCGTCGCGGATCTCCTCGCTCACGTGCGCGAGCAGCGCCATGCCGTAGCCGAGCGCGCCGAGCCCGCCGATGACGAGCGGGTCGAAGCCCAGATCGGCGAGCACCGCGGCGATCGCACCCGCGAGGTTGATCGGGATCTTGCGGCCCTTGGTGGCCTCGAGATGCGCTTCGATCGCGTCGAGCATGCGGCCGTGCTCGCGCCAGCCGTCGAGTGCGATCGCCAGCCGGCGCAGCGTCACCGCGCGCGGCTCGGCGCTCTTGTGCAGCGGGTGGCCGAGCCCGGGCACGCGGCCGCGCCGCTCGCCCCACAGCTGCATCACGCGCGCGCAGGCGTCGGGCCGCGCCAGCTGCCAGCCGACCGCCTCGATCAGCATCTGCGCTGGCTCCTGCGGCGAGCCGGTCACCGAGCCCGATGCGAGCAGCCCGCTGGCGAGCGCGGGGATCGGTGAATCGGGGAAGGCCGACGCGGTGAAGCGTGCTGCGCCGACCGCGGCGCTGATGAACTGCTGGTCGACGCCGCAGCGCAGCACGAGGTCGAACACCGCCGTCTCGCGCGCATCGGGCAACTCGCCGCGCAGCACGAGGTACGAAACCTCGGTGTGGTTGAGCCGCTCGATCACTTCCTCGACCGGGTAGCCGCGCACGAGGATGCGGCCGGTTCCGGCGCGGCTGATCGCGGTCGTCCAGTAGTCGCTCCAGTCGCCCGAGGCGACGAACTCGCCGATGTGGTGGCGGCGCGCGCGCCGCTCGGGTGCATGGCTCATGAGGTGCCTCCGGTGGCCGATGCGGTAGGGCCGGCAGCCTCGGCTGCCGGAACGAACAAGGGCAGCTGCCGCTGGCCGCGCAGCCGCCAGCTGACGCGCACCGCCATGCCGATGCGCACCGCCTCGGGCGCGCAGTCGACGATGTTGGAAACGACGCGCGGACCTTCGCGCAGCGCGATCAGCGCGATCACGTACGGCGGTGGGAAGTCGGGGTGGTACTGCTGGCGGTAGACGGTGAAGGTCGCCACTTCGCCCAAGCCCGACAGCGTGCGCCGGCCGAGCCGCCCGGACCAGCAGCGCGGGCACACCGGACCGAACGGCAGGAAGGTGTGGCCGCAGTCGGCGCACAGCGCTGCTTCGAAGCCGGTGGCCTCGCTGGCGGTGGCAGCGGCTGCGCGGCCCATCGTCACCGCCCGAGCACGAGCGTGGCGTGGGTGTTCATACCCAGGCCGTGCCCGCTGACCAGCGCCACCTCCGCATCGGCGATCTGACGCTCGCCAGCTTCGCCGCGCAGTTGGCGCACCGCCTCGATCACGTGCAGCATGCCGCCACCGTAGCCCTCGGCGAGCAGCCCGCCGCTGGTGTTGACCGCGAGCGCGCCGCCGGGGCCGATGCGCCCGCCGGCGACGAAGTCGCCCGCTTCGCCGGGCGCGCAGAAGCCGTAGGCCTCGAGCTGCATCAGCACGACGATCGTGAAGCAATCGTAGAGCAGCGCGACGTCGACATCGGCCGCGCCAACCCCGGCGCGCGCCAGCGCGCGCGGTCCGCAGCGCGCGGCCGGTAGCGTGTCGAAGTGGGCCGGGTTCGAGAATGTGCCGAGGCGGTGCGCCTGCCCCATGCCGAGCAGCCGCACCGGTCGATGGCGCGCGTCGCGCGCGCGCTCGGCGGCGCAGACGACGACCGCCGCCGCGCCGTCGGAGACGAGGCAGCAGTCGGCGCGACGCAGCGGCTCGGCCACCATCGGCGATGCGAAGTAGCCGGCCAGGTCGAGCGCCTTTCTCGACTGCGCGTGCGGCGTTCGTGCTGCGTGGGCGTGCGCGGCGATCGCGACCTCGGCGAGCGCGTCGGGCCGGGTGCCGTGCAGTGCCATGTGGCGCTGCGCGGCGAGCGCGTGCAGCCCGGCAGCGCCGAAGAAGCCGTACGCCGCCTCGTCGCCGCGGCCGTAGGCGTACGCGCCGGCGCTCGACAGCGCGGTGTCGCCGTAGACGCACAGGCACACGCTGCACAGCCCGGCCTCGATCGCCATCGCTGCGCGCTGGATGCTGGCGGCGCTCGAGGCGCCGCCGAGGATCTCGGTGCCGCTGAACTCCGGGTCGAGACCGAGCGCGCGGCCGAGGCGCAGATGGTGCGGCTCGATGCCGTGTATCACGCCCTGCGCGGCGCCTGGGTCGGTGACGAGGCCGTCGATGGCGGCGGGATCGAACCCGGCGTCGTGCACTGCCGCGCGGGCCGCCTGCACTTCGAGCTCGAGCGCGCCGCGGCCGGCGTGGCGGCCGAAGGTGGTGTGTCCGATGCCGGCGATGGCGACCTGCTTCACGCTGCTTTGGCGGGTTGCGCGCGGCGCTGCCAAGGTCGCCGCTGGCGGGGTGGGATGGTATGACTTGATTGTCGCACGAAAACTGAGTATTGTTCGATTTCACCACGATGACGCCGACGACGACGGCGCGGAGGACGGCCGTGGAGCGAGATTGGAGCGAAGAGCAGGACTTGCTACGGCGATCGCTGCGCGACTACGTGCGCGACCGCGTCACGCCCAACGTCCTGGCGTGGGAGGCTGCGGGCGAGGTGCCGCGCAGTCTGTTCTCCGACCTGGCCGGCCTCGGCGTGCTCGGCCTGCGGCTCGCGCCGGAGCACGGCGGCGGTGGCCTCGACTTCTGGTACACGGTCGTGCTGCTCGAGGAGCTGATGCGCTGCGGCTCGATCGGCGTGCCGGTCGCGGTGATGGCGCATGCCGAGTTCGCGACGATGCTGATCGACCGCTACGGCTCGCCCGCGCTGCGCGCGCACTACGTGCGCGGCGCCGCCGAGGGGCGGCTCGTCGGTGCGCTCGGCGTGTCCGAGCCCGACGCCGGCAGCGACGTCGCCGCGTTGCGTACGCGCGCGGTGCGCGACGGCGACGCCTGGGTGATCAACGGCTCCAAGCTCTACATCAGCAACGGCACGATCGCCGACTACATCACGCTCGCGGTGCGCACCGGCGGGCCCGGTGCGCGCGGCATTTCGATGATCGTCGTGCCGGCCGACAGCCAGGGGTTGACGCGACGGCGGCTGCGCAAGCTCGGCACGCACGCGTCGGACACCGCCGAGCTTTTCTTCGAGAACTGCCGCGTGCCCGCGGCCAACCTGCTCGGCGCCGAGAACGACGGCTTCGGCATGATCATGTCGGGCTTCGAGGGCGAGCGCCTCGTGCTGTCGGTGATGGCGTGCAGCCACGCGCGGCTGCTGTTCGAGCAGGCGCGCGCGTGGGGCCACGAGCGCCGCGCATTCGGCCAACCGCTGCTCGCGTTCCAGGTGTGGCAGCACCGGCTCGCCGACGTGCTGACGCGCATCGAGGCGGCCGAGGCGCTGACGCTGCGCGGCATCGACCTCTACGTGCGCGGCCGGCCCGCACAGTCCGAGATCTCGATGGCCAAACTGTTCGCAACCGAAACCGCGCGCTTCGCGGCGAGCGAGTGCGCGCAGATCCTCGGCGGCCAGGGCTACATGGAGGAGTCGCTGGTCGGCCGCCTGCACCGCGACGCGCTCGCGATGACGATCGGCGCGGGGTCGAGCGAGATCATGCGCGAGCTGATCGCACGCACCAACCAGCTGGTGGCCAAGTGAGTGCGCCGGGCCTGCGCCGCGAGGTGCGCGACGGCGTGCTGATCCTGACGCTCGACCGACCGCAGGCGCGCAACGCGCTCGACGGCGCGACGCGCCAGATGCTGCACGACGAGTGGCTGCGCTTTCGCGACGACGACGCGCTGCGCGTCGCGGTGCTCACCGGTGCCGGCAGCGAGGTGTTCTGCGCCGGCGCCGACCTGAAGGAGCTCGGCGTCTACTACCGCGCGATGACGCCGGTGCAGCGCCGCGAGCGAGGCGAACGCGAGCCCGGCCTGGGCGCGATCACGCGCAACTTCGATCCGCGCAAGCCGACGATCGCGGCGATCAACGGCGCCTGTCTCGCAGGGGGGCTGGAGATCGCGCTGGCCTGCGACATCCGGATCGCGTCGGCGAACGCGCGCTTCGGCCTGCCCGAGGTGACGCGCGGCATCCTGCCCGGCGCGGGCGGCACGCAGCGGCTGCCGCGCGCGCTGCCGCTGGGGGTCGCGCTCGAGATGATCCTCAGTGGCCAAGCGATCGACGCCGAGGCCGCGCTGCGCTGGGGGCTCGTCAGCCACGTCGTGCCGGCCGATGCGCTGCTCGAACGTGCGCTGGCGATCGCGGCGCGGATCGCGGCCAACGCGCCGCTGGCGCTGCGCGCGGCGCGCGACGCGGTCTACCAGGGCCTCGCGCTGCCGCTGGACGCCGCGCTGCGGCTCGAGCAGTTCCACGCCGAGCCGCTGCGCCAGAGCGATGACGCGGCCGAGGGTGTGCGCGCCTTCGTCGAGAAACGGTCCCCACGCTTCACCGGCAACTGACAGGAGCACCATCCACCATGGCCAGACCCAAGATCGCGATCGACGCCTGGGCGACCTACATCTCGCCCGAGGGGGCGAAGAAGTGGCCGCCCGAGTTTGTGCACATCTTCCGCAAGTACAAGTGCCCGCCCAACATGTTCGAGGGCGGCAGCGTCGAGGCGATGCTCGCCGAGATGGACGCCGCCGGCGTCGACCGCATCGTGCTGTCGGCGTTCTTCTACGGCGGCCAGTGGGTGCTGAGCAACGAGGAGGTCGCACGCATGGTGCGCGAGCACCCCGACCGCTTCATCGGCGCGGGCACGGTCAACATCATGCAAAAGCCGATGCAGGTCGTGCGTGAAGTCGACTACCTCGTCAAGGACCTGGGGTTGCGCTGCCTGCGCCTGGAGCCGTACATGTACGGCGATGGCATGACCGGCCTGCCGCCCAACGACAAGCACTACTGGCCGGTCTACATGCGCTGCAGCGAGCTCGGCGTCGCGGTCGCGATCCAGGTCGGCCACACCGGACCGCTGCTGCCGTCGGAGTGCGGGCGGCCGATCTACCTCGACGAAGTGGCGCTGTCGTTCCCGGAGCTGGCGATCCTCGGCTGCCACGTCGGCCAGCCCTGGCACGAGGAGATGATGGTGCTGGCGTGGAAGCACCCGAACGTGTATCTGGAGACCTCGGCGCGCGGGCCGCGCCAGTGGCCGGCCTCGCTCGTCGAGTACGCCAAGGGCTGGGGCCAGGACAAGGTGATCTGGGCCACCGACTATCCGCTGCTCGGCTTCGACCGCACGCTCGGCGAGCTCGAGGCGCTCGGCGTCGACGAAAAGGTCTACCGCAAGATCGTGCGCGACAACCTGCTGCGTGCACTGAGGCTCGCGCTGTGACCTCGACGCAGTCGGTCCTCGACTCGATCGCCTACGTCGCCTGGCACGGGCAACGAATCGAGCACGAGGAGCCGGGCCGCGTTGTCGTCGTCCAGGGCGACCGCGCGGACCTGCGCAACTACGCCGGCACCGCGCACGCCGGCGCGATCTACACGCTGGCCGAGACCGCTGCCGGCGTTGCCGCCGACCAGCTCGCCGCGCCGTGGGGCGGCTTCATCCTGCTCGCTTCGGCACAGGTGCGCTACACGCGCCGCGCGCAAGGCACGCTCGCGGCCGAGGCGCGGCTCGATCCGGCCGCCGACATCGGCGCGCTGCGCGAGGAGTTCGCGAGGAGTGGCCGCGGCGCACTCGTCGTCACCGTGACGGTGCGCGATCCGGGCGGCGAGGCCGTGCTCGAAGGCAGCTTCGACTACGCGATCCGCAGGAGGAAGACATGACCGATACCCTGCTTGCCGAGCGCCGTGGCGCGGTGCTGCGCCTGACGCTGAACCGCCCCGACAAGCTCAACGCGATCGACGTTATGCTGCTCGACGCGCTGACCGATGCGCTCGAAGCGGCCGGGCGCGATCCCGAGGTGCGCGCGATCGTGCTCGCCGGTGCCGGCGCGTCGTTCTGCGCCGGCGCCGACATCGGCCAGATGATCGAACGCACGCCCGACGACTGGGAGCGCACCGTCGACCACTACCTCGACCCGATCCGCGCCATCGCGCGCATCGGCAAGCCGGTGATCGCGCGGCTGCACGGCAACGTCTTCGGCGGCGGGCTGGGGCTCGCGATCGCGTGCGATTTCCGCGTCGCGGCGCAATCGGCGCGCCTGTGCGCGCCGTTCGTCAAGCTCGCGCTCGCGGGCTGCGACATGTCGGCCGGCTACTTCCTGCCGCGGCTCGTCGGCCTGGGGCGCGCCACCGACATGATGATGACCGCGCGCGTCGTCGACGCAACGGAAGCGCAGGCGATCGGCCTCGTCAGCCGCACGGTGCCCGATGCCGATCTCGACGTCGCGGTGGACGCGCTGGCCACCCAGCTCGCCGTGTTCGCACCGCGCACGACCGCGTTCACCAAGGGCGCGATTCGTCGCTCGCTCGACCGCGACATGGACGGCGAGTTCGACTACGAGATCTTCGCGCAGGTCCAGTGCCTGCAAAGCGCCGACCACCGCGAGGGCGTCGCGGCGTTCCGCGAGCGCCGCCCGCCGGTCTTCCGCGGCACCTGATGCGCCGCGGCCGCGGGAAGGAGCGAGCATGGTCAACGACGACGGCCTGAGCGAAGAGGAGATCGCGTTTCGCGACAGCGTGCGCGCCTTCGTCGAGCGGCGCATCGCGCCCAACGCGACGCGCTGGGATCTGGGCGAGCGCTACCCGCGCGAGCTGTTCGGCGAAGCGGCCTCGCTCGGCTGGCTCGGCATCGGCTTTCCCGAGGAGGCGGGCGGCAGCGGCGGCGGCGCGGCATTGTTTGCGCTGCTGTGCGCCGAGCTCACGCGCGGCTCGGCGGCCATCGCGCTCGGCCTGTACGTGCACAGTGCGCTCGCCTCGGCGGCGATCCTGCACCTGGGCAGCGCGCCACAGAAGGCGCGCTGGTTGCCCGACGCGATCGCCGGGCGGCGCATCGGCTGCTGGGGCTACGCCGAGGCCGGCGCCGGCGCCGACATCAGCCGCGTGCGCACGCGCGCGCGCCGCGACGGCGACGACTACGTGCTCGACGGCGCCAAGCTGTACATCACGAACTCGCCGTTCGCCGACTTCATGGTGGTCGTCGCGCAGACCGCGCCCGATCGCGGCCTGAAGGGCATGTCGCTGTTCGTCGTCGAGCGCGACACGCCGGGCGTGCGGGTCGGCACGCCGTTCAAGAAGCTCGGCATGGGCGCCTCGGAGATGGCCGAGATCGTGTTCGACGGCGCGCGCGTGCCGGCTGCGAACCGGCTCGGCGCCGAGCACTTCGGCTTCATCGAGGCGCTGAAGGTCCTCTCGCTCGGCCGCGTCGCCTCCGCCGCGCAGGGCGTCGGTCTCGCGCGCGCCGCGCTCGAGGAGGCGCTGCGCTACTGCGCGACGCGCATGCAGGGTGACACTGCGATCACGAGCCACCAGTTTGTCCGCTTCACGCTGGCCGACATGGCGACCCGGATCGAAGCCGCGTGGCGACTCACGCTGCGCGCGGCGCGGCTGGTCGATGCCGGCAGCGATTACGATTGCGCGGCTTCGATGGCCAAGCTGTTCGCGACCGAAACCTGCACCCACGTGTGCGAGCGCGCGCTGCACCTGTGCGGTGCGCAGGGCTACATGCGCGAGAGCGCGGCGCAGCGCTTCTACCGCGACTGCAAGGTGTTCGAGATCGGCGAGGGCACGAGCGAAATCCAGCGCGAGACGATCTTCAGGCATCTGGCAAGGTAGAAGGGACATCCCACATGGGCGTGAGCGAACGACGCCAACGCGAGCGCGAGGCGCGCCGCACCGAGATCCTCGACGCGGCGCGCGACGTGCTGCTCGCGCAGGGCCTGCGCGGCACGACGACCAAGGAGATCGCCGAACGCTGCGAGCTGTCGGAGGCGACGCTGTTCTTCTACTTTCGCAACAAGGACGAGATCCTGCTGTCGCTGATCTTCGAGAGCATCGACTTCTGGGCGCAGGGGATGGAGGCCCTCGCGGCGCAGAAGCTGGTGCCGAGCGCGCTGCTCGAGGCGATCTGGCAGTTCCACGAGGAGGTCTACCGCGAGCACCCCGAGTACTACGTGATCTCGGCCTACATGGCGCAGCCGCAGGTGATGGACAACGTGTCCGACGACGTCAAGGCCGAGATCGCGCGCCGCTCGGGCGAGAACTTCAGGCGCCTGCGCGAGCTGCTGGCCGGGCTCGACCCACAGACGCCGGGGGCCGTGCTCGCCGATCTGATCTGGTCGCTGTTCCTCGGCCTGACGATCAGCGAGGCGTCGCGCGCCAACCTCGGGCACGGGCGGCGCGGCGAGCATCTGCAGACCCGCGCGCAGATCCTCGGCGTGGTCCGTCGCGCCTTCGCGCTCGCGCCGCCGCGCGGCCCGGGCGCACAGCCTGCGCAGCGCAGTGCCGGGCGCCGCGCGGGCAAGACGCGAAAGGGCGACGAACGATGATTGCAACGACGATGCGCGCAGCCAGGCTGCACCGACCCGGCACGCCGCTGGCGATCGAGACCGTTCCGGTCCCGCAGCCGGGTGCCGGCGAGCTGCTGCTCGAAGTGGCCGCCTGCGGCCTGTGCGGCACCGACATCCACCTCGCGGTCGACGGCGACATCCCGGTCGCGCGAACGCCGATCACGCTCGGCCACGAGGCCGCGGGAACGATCGTGCAGCTCGGTGCCGGCGTGGCGAGCTTCGCGGTCGGCCAGCGCGTCGCGCTCTTTCCGTCGCCGATCTGCGGCCAGTGCCGCTTCTGCCGCGCCGGACGCGAGTCGCTGTGCGAGGCCACGCAGGCCTACGGCATGTCGCACGACGGCGCGCTTGCGCGCTACATCGTCGCGCCGGCCGCGGGCGCCATCGCGATCCCCGACGCGGTGGACTTCGCGACCGCGGCGATCATCACCGACGGCGTGTCGACGCCGCTGCACGCGCTGCGCTCGCGTGGCGCGCTGCGCGCCGGCGAGGCGGTTGCGGTCGTCGGCTGCGGCGGCCTGGGCGCGCACGCGATCCTGCTGGCGCGGATGATGGGCGCCGGCTTCATCGCCGCGATCGACACCCAGCCGCAGGCGCGCGCGCGTGCGCTCGACTTCGGCGCCGACCTCGCGATCGATCCCGCCGAGCAGCCCAACCCGGGGCGTGCGATCCGCGCGGCGCTCGGCCGCGGCGTCGACCTCGCGCTCGAGTTCGTCGGCCGCCCCGAAACGGTGGAGGCGACGCTGCGCTGCCTCGACACCGGAGGGCGCGCGGTGCTGGTCGGCGTCGGGCCGGCGCGCCCGGCGCTGCCGCCGCTGCTCGCCTTCGTCGGCCGCGAGCATTCGGTGATCGGCTCGTTCGGCATGGACAAGCGTGACATCGCCGACCTGCTGCAGCTCGTCGCACGCGGCCGGCTCGACCTGTCGCGTTCGGTGACACGCAGCTTCGCGCTCGCTGAGGTCAACGAGGCGCTCGGCCAGCTCGCGAAGAAGGATACCGGCGTCGTGCGGCTCGTCGTCGAGCCCGGGCGCTGAGGTCGCTGGCCGCCATGGCTGCCGGGCCTTCGACGCAGGCTCGGGGCCGCGCGGCCGGCGGGCATGACGGCGGCTGCCCGGGTCAGGCGGCGCGCAGCGCGTAGAAGGCCATCGCAGGGCTGCGCACATCGAGCCGTTCGAAGGCACCGAAACCGGCCTCGTCGGCGAGCGCGCGCGCCCGCGCCTCGCCCCAGCAGGCGCCCAGACCCGGGCCGCCTTGCGCCAGCGACTGCGGCACGCAATGCAGGCAGCTCATGCCGTAGAGCATGCGCGCGAACGGATTGGCGATGTTGTCCTGCAGCCGTTCGGCCACCTTGGGCTCGACCATCAGGTAGGTGCCACCGTCGGCCAGTGCGCCGCGGATGCGGCGCAGCGCGACCAGCGGATCGGGCAGATCGTGCACGACGTCGAAGCTGGTGATCAAGTCCCAGCCGGGCTCTCCGGGCAGTGCCTCGACGCCGGCATGGATGAACTCGATGCGCCCGTCGACGCCAGCGGCGCGCGCATGGCTGCGTGCGATTTCGAGCGAGCGCATGTCGAAGTCGAGGCCGGCGATCGTCGCGCTGGCAAACGCCTTGGCCAACGTGATCGGTACCACCCCGGTGCCGCAGCCGACGTCGATCGCGCGGCCGCCGCGCTGCAGTCGGGCAAGGGCTTCGGGCACTGCAGGCAGCCAATGGCTGACCAGCCGATTCTCGTAGACGGACCGGTTCATGGCCTCGAGCGCCAGCGGCAACTCGGCGCTGAAGTCGGCGAACCGCACGCCTTGGCCGCGCTGGTATGCCTGTGCCACCTGCGGCAGCGACGCCATCATCGCCGGCATGCCATGAAACAGCCCGCCGAGGTAGTACTCGCTCGACGGGTCGGTAAGGAACAGCGCGTGCTCGGCGGGCAGTGTGAAGGTGCCGGAGGCGGCATCGTGCTCGACGTATCCGGCCCCGGTCATCACCGCGAGCCATTCTTCGACGCAGCGCGCTGCGACGCCGCTGCGCGCGGCGAGCGCCTCGGGGCTCAGGGCGCCGGCACCGGCCATCACATGGAAGAGCCCGGCGCGGTCGCCGACGATCAGCGCGCCGGCCGCGAGCACGGTGCCGACGTCGCCCACCAGCTTGAGCATGAACTGCTGCGACCTGGCCTTGTCCATTGCGTCCTCCGCTCGTTGGTGTTCGCGGTGGTGCCCGGCGTCGCCGAGCCACGGCGCTCGGCAAGCGCGACGGGCCCGGGCGTCATTCGTCCGCCACCCGCAACACCAGCTTGCCGAAGTTCTCGCCGGCAAACAGCTTCAGCAGCGCGGCCGGAAACGCCGCGATGCCGCCGGGCACCACGTCTTCGCGGCTCTTGATGCGGCCATCCTTCAGGTAACCCGCCAACTCGGCCACTGCCTGCGGGAAGCGCTCGGCGTAGTCGAACACCACCATGCCTTCCATGCGCGCGCGGTTGACCAGCAGCGACATGTAGTTCTTCGGCCCCGGGATGCCGTCGGTGGCGTTGTAGTGCGCCACCGCGCCGCAGATCACGATGCGGGCCTTGCGGTTGATGCGCGCCAGCACCGCATCGAGGATCGGCACGCCCACGTTGTCGAAGTAGACGTCGACGCCGTTCGGACAATGCTGCTTCAGGCCTTCGCGCACCGCGTCCCAGCGCGTGGCGCCGGCCGGCGCGGCATTCGAAGCGGCACCTTGGGGTGCCGCCAGCTTGTAGTCGATGCACGCATCGAAGCCCAGTTCGCGCACCACCCACTCGCACTTGGCCGGCCCGCCGGCGATGCCGACGACGCGGCAGCCCTTGATCTTGGCCAGCTGCCCCACCGTCTGGCCCACCGCGCCGGCGGCACCGGACACCACCACGGTGTTGCCGGGCTGCGGCTGGCCGACGTCGAGCAGGCCGAAGTACGCCGTCATGCCCGGCATGCCGAGCACGTTGAGCCATTGCGTCGCGCTGCCCAGCCGCAGGTCGATCTTGTACAGCCCGCTCTTGGGCAACTGCGCGGCGTCGGCCGCCCAGTATTCCTGCACGCCGAAGTTGCCGGCCACCACGTCGCCGACCGCGAACGCAGCGCTGCCCGATGCCACCACGCGGCCGACGCCGCCGGCGCGCATCACCTCGCCGAGTGCCACCGGGCGGATGTAGCTCCTGCCCTCGTTCATCCAGCCGCGCATCGCCGGGTCGAGCGACAGCGCCAGCACCTGCACCAGCACGCCACCGTCGGCCGGCTCGCGCACGGCCTCTGCGGTGGCCTGCCAGTCGGTCGGCTTGGGCAGACCCACCGGACGCGCGGCCAGGCGGATCTGGTGGTTGGTCGTGGCCGTGGTGGTGGCGGGCATCGCAGGGGCCACCCTCAGGCGCGGGCGGCCTGCGCCGGCGCCGGCGCGGGCGAAACCGGATGACAGGCGCAGGCGTGGTCCTGCACCGCGCTCATGAACGACTGCAGGATCGTGCACGGGTGCGACGCGTCGCCGTCGCAGCTGCCGCGCAACGCGGTCAGTTGCTGGTGCAGCGCGGTCAGCGCGGTGAGCCGCTGCGTCACCAGCGCGAGGTGGCGGTCGAGCAGGCCGTCCACATGCGTGGCCTGCTGCGGCTGCGCGGCAAACGCCAGCAGCTGCCGCACCTCGCCCAGCGGAATATCCAGCGCGCGGCAGTGGCGGATGAACTGCAGCTGCGTCAGGTGCCGCGCGTCGTAATGGCGGTAGCCCGCGGCGCTGCGTGCGGGCGCTTCGAGCAGGCCCTCGCGCTCGTAGTAGCGCACGGTCTGCACATCGCAGCCGGCGCGCGCGGCGAGCTCGCCGATCTTCATCGCTGCCGAACCTGTCACGGTCATCTCCTGTGCGTCGGGGCCATGATGACCCCAACGCTTGACCCTGTACCGGCTACAGGGTTTCCAATGCTCGCACGTTACCCGGAACCTCGGCGCCATGTCCGCACACTGCTGTCACGTTCCCGCCACCCCGCCGTCGGCCGACCCCGGCTATCGCCGTGTGCTGTGGCTGGCGCTGGTGCTGAACGCGCTGATGTTCGCGGTCGAGATCGGCGCGTCGTGGACCTCGGGCTCGGTGGCGCTGCTGGCCGACTCGATCGACTTCTTCGGCGATGCCGGCAACTACGCGATCAGCCTCGCGGTGCTCGGCATGGCCACCGCGGCGCGCGCGCGCGCCGCGCTGTTCAAGGCCGCCTGCATGGGCGTGTTCGGCATCGTCGTGCTCGGCCGCGCGGCGTGGAGCGCGCACGCCGGCGTGCCGCCCGAGCCGGTCACGATGGGCGCGGTGGGCATTGCCGCGCTGGCGGTGAACTTCACCGTCGCGCTGCTGCTGTACCGCCACCGCGACGGCGACGCCAACATGCGCTCGGTGTGGATCTGCACCCGTAACGACGTGCTCGGCAACCTCGCGGTGATGGCCGCGGCGCTCGGTGTGTTCGGCACCGGCACCGCGTGGCCCGACCTCGCCGTGGCCGCGGCGATGGGCCTGCTGGCGCTGACCGGCGCGTGGACCGTGGTGCGACACGCGCGGGCCGAGTTGCGCGGTGCGGCGTCGCTGCGCGTGTCGGGCGCGCGCTAGCGTTCGCCGGGGGGACGCGCGGGACCGAGCCGATCGATATCCGCAGCGGCCTACCTCATCACGGCGCAGACAACGGCTTCGCCCGATCGCCCGATGTCGATCCGCGCCGCGTCGCCCGCGCTCGCCGCAGCGCTGCTGTTCGGCGCCAGCACGCCGCTGGCCAAGCTGCTGGTCGGCCAGATGCCGCCGCTGCTGCTGGCCGGCCTGCTCTACCTCGGCAGCGGGCTCGGGCTGGGGGCGTTGCTGTTGCTGCGGCGTGTGAGGGCCGCCGGTGCGTCGCTGCGCGCGCGTGCCGCCGATACCCCGCTGCGCGCGCGTGCCGCCGATACCCCGCTGCGCGGGGGTGCCGATACCCCGCTGCGCGGGGGTGCCGATGCCCCGCTGCACGGGGGTGCCGATGCCCCGCTGCGCGTGCCGCGCGGCGACCTGCCCTGGTTATTTGGTGCGACCGTGTTCGGCGGCATGCTGGGGCCGGTGCTGCTGCTGGCCGGCCTGGCGCGCAGCGACGCCGCGTCGGCGTCGCTGCTGCTGAACCTCGAAGTCGTGCTGACCGCGCTGCTCGCGTGGTGGGTGTTCCACGAGAACGCCGACCGCCGCATCGTGTTCGGCGTGCTCGCGATCGTCGCCGGCGGCGTGCTGCTGTCGATCGAGCCGGGCGGGTCGCATCCCGGATCGGCATCCGCTGGCGCCGCGTGGTCGGCCGGCGCGCTGCTGATCGCCGGCGCCTGCCTGTGCTGGGCGATCGACAACAACCTGACGCGCAAGGTCTCGGCGCACGACGCGATGGTGGTCGCCTGCGCGAAGGGCCTCGTCGCGGGCGCCTGCAACACCGCGCTGGCGCTCGGCGGCGGCGCGGCGATGCCCGCTGCCGGCGCGCTTGCCGCTGCGCTGGCGGTGGGCTTTCTCGGCTACGGCCTCAGCCTGACGCTGTTCGTGCTGGGCCTGCGCACGCTCGGCACCGCGCGCACCGGGGCCTACTTCTCGGTCGCGCCGCTGTTCGGCTTGCTGCTGGCGCTGCTGTTGTGGCCGCGGTGGCCATCGGCGTGGTTCTGGGTCGCCGCCGCGCTGATGGCGCTCGGGCTCTGGCTGCACGTCAGCGAGCGGCACGCGCACAGCCACACGCACGAGGCGCTCGAACACATGCACCGGCACCGCCACGACGAACACCACCGCCATGCGCACGACTTCGCGTGGGACGGCGTCGAGCCGCACGTGCACCCGCACCGCCACGAGGTGCTGACGCACTCGCACGCGCACCATCCCGACATCCACCACCGGCACCGGCACGGGAAAGCATGACGATGGCCGCCTCGCCGGTGCTCGAATCGGTGCTCACCTGCCCGCACTGCGGGCACGCCAAGCGCGAGCGGATGCCCACCGACGCGTGTCAGTTCTTCTATGAATGCGAACGCTGCCACGCCGTGCTGCGGCCGCTGGCGGGGCACTGCTGCGTGTTCTGCTCGTACGGGTCGGTCAAGTGTCCACCGATGCAGCAGCAAGGCTGCTGCGACGCCTGACGCCGGTGGCCACCGCGTCGAGCCTGCGCTTCACGCGATGCGCGCGATGACGCCGCCCGAGCCGCCACCCGCGACGATCGAAGAGGGCACCGCCGGCCGCGGCAGTGCGATGGAGGTGTTGCGGGCGTTCCTGCGCCTCGGACTGACCTCGTTCGGCGGCCCGGTGGCGCACCTGGGCTACTTCCGCGCCGAGTTCGTCGAGCGCCGGCGCTGGCTCGACGAGCGCGGCTTCTCCGAACTGGTGGCGCTGTGCCAGTTCCTGCCCGGGCCGGCGAGCAGCCAGCTCGGCATGGCGATCGGCCTGCTGCGCGCGCGCTGGCTCGGCGCGTTGGCGGCGTGGGCCGGCTTCACGCTGCCGTCGGCGCTGGCGTTGATCGCGTTCGCCTACGGCGTCTCGGGAGTCACCGGCGTGGCCGCGTCGGGCGCGGTGCACGGCCTGAAGGTGGTGGCGGTGGCCGTGGTGGCGCAGGCGGTGTGGGCGATGGCCAAGGCGCTGTGCCCCGACCGCGCGCGCGCCGGTCTCGCGATCGCGGCGGCGCTGCTGACGCTGGTGTTGCCGTCTACGGCCGGGCAGGTCGGCGCGATCGCGCTCGGCGCACTTGTCGGCTGGCGGCTGCTGCGGCTCGCGCCCGAGCCCGACGCGGTGCATGAGGCGTTCGGCGTCTCGCGCCGCGCCGGCTGGGTGGCGTTGATGTTGTTCGCCACGCTGCTGGTCGCGCTGCCGCTGGCCGCGGCGGCCAGCGGGTCGACGCTGCTGTCGTCGATCGACGGCTTCTACCGCGCCGGCGCGCTGGTGTTCGGCGGCGGCCATGTCGTGCTGCCGCTGCTGCAAACCACCGTGGTGCCGGGCGGTGCGGTCAGCAACGCGAGCTTCCTGGCCGGCTATGGCGCGGCGCAGGCGGTGCCGGGGCCGCTGTTCAGCTTTGCGGCCTACCTCGGCGCGGTGATGGCCGGCCCGCTGCCGGGTTGGGCCGGCGGAATGCTGTTGCTCGTCGTCATCTTCGTGCCGGGTTTTCTCGTGCTGGTGGCGGCGTTGCCGTTCTGGGATGCGCTGCGCCGCCGCCCCGCGGTGCGCGCGGCGATGGCCGGCGTCAATGCCGCGGTGGTGGGCATCCTGCTGTCGGCGCTGTACGACCCGGTCTGGACCGGCGCGATCGCGACGCGCGCCGACTTCGGCCTCGCGCTCGCCGCCTTCGCGCTGCTGCAGCTCGCGCGCTGGTCACCGCTGGCGGTGGTCGCGCTGGCGGCCGCAGCGGGTGCGCTGCTGGCTTGAGATTGCCTGCCGGAATCGCCTTCGGACTCTCGGAAGCGATTGCGGTTGGCGCGGCGCGGTTGCAATGTGGAGTGCTGGTATTCGACCGAGTGAACCATGACATCGTGATGGACCGGCTGGCCAAGCGCATTGCCCACAAGGCGGTGCTGCGGCTGACTGAACGCCGGCGTCATGGTGCAGGGGGTGAAGGTGCAGAAGGACCAAGGCACGCCGCAAGGCGGGCCACTGAGCCCGCTGCTGGCCAACGTGATGCTGGACGAGGTGGACCGGGAGTTGGAGCGCAGGGGCCACGAGTTCGTGCGCTACGCCGACGACTGCAACGTCTACGTCAAGACTCGCCGTGCGGGCCAGCGGGTGCTGCAGGCGCTGCGGCGGTGCTACGCGAAGCTGCGCCTGGTGGTCAACGAAGCGAAGACCGCGGTGGCGCCGGTGTGGGGCCGCAAGTTCCTGGGCTACAGCCTCGTGGTCGGCCAGGGTGGCGCTCGGCTGGTGGTGGCCAAGCAGGCGCTGGACAAGCTGCGAGACCGGCTGCGCCGCAGCACGCGGCGCAGCAGCGGTCGCAGCCTGGCGCAGATCGCCGAAGAGCTGCGGGCGTACGTGCCGGGCTGGAAAGCGTACTTCCGGCTGGCACCGATGCCCAGCGTCAGGCGTGAGCTGGACAGCTGGCTGCGTCATCGTCTGCGGGCACCGCTCCGATGTGGCATGAAGTCAAAATGCCTAGCGCAACACTTGCACGGCGTTCAGTTGTTGGACGTCCGAGGCTCCGGATCGGAGGCCGCATCCGCTGCGTCCAGCCCCCACTCCATCCAATCGTCGCCGAACAGCTCGATCGGATGCGGCGTGCGGATGCTGCCGTTGCCGCACATCAGCGAGTGGGCCGGGCAGTAGCGGTCACAGCCCCAGCACACGCGCTCGGGGTGCTCGGGGCGCAGCGGGAACTTCTTGGCCACGGTGCTCAGCCGTCCTTGCCGTCGAGCCTGGTGCTGACGAGCCACGGCGCGAAGACGAAGATGTAGATGCCGAACGCGGTGCTCCACGCGACGGCGGCGCCGATCAGCGACGCTGCCAAGTGTTGCGGCGCGACCAATGGTACCCCGACGCGCACCGCGGCGGCGGTCAGTACCAGCACGTAGGCCAGCACCTCGAGCCGCGACACCTGCAGCGGTCGCCCGGTGTGGCCGCGCGCGGTGCGCGTGACCATGCCGATGATCAGCGCGCTGGTCGCACCGACCGCCAGCGCGTGCACGCCGGCCGATTCGGCCAGCAGCGCCAGTTGCGCTGTGGCGAGCAGCGCGAAGCCGATCGGGATCCAGACGTACGCAGCGTGCAGGATCCACAGGATCGGGCGGCCGCGCGTCACCCAGGGCCGCCACTGCAACTGGCGCAGCAACTGCGCGAGCGCAGCGGCGGCGAAGGTCGCGGCGCCCAACGGGCCGGGCGGCACGAACACCCATGCGGCCAGCGCCAGCGCGCTGAGCGCCAGCGTCGCCGCCTCGAGCGGGCGGCGCAGGCGCAGCCGCAGACCGGGCGTGGCGTTGACGGTGAACGCCGGGATCACGCGCCCGGCGATCACGCATTCGATCATCACGATCAGCGCCAGCGCCGCGAACAGCGGCCGCAGCGGTGCGACATCGATCGTGCCGATCACCGCGAGGTGGAAGCTCGCGTTGGCCAGCGTCAGCAGCAGCACGATGGCGGCCAGTGGCAGGTTGCGCCAGCTGCGCGCGCGCACCAGCACATCGACGAGCACCACGGCCACCAGTGGGATCAGCGCGACATCGAGCGCCGCATAGACGGGGTAGGGTGCGACCAGCGCCGACAGCCGGGCCGCCAGCCACAGCACCGCCAGCGCACCGAGCCAGGGCCCACGCGGCGTCGGCAGGCCGGTCCAGGCCTTGCCGGCGGTCAGCAGGAAACCGACCACCACCGCGGCCGCGAAGCCGAACAGCATCTCGTGTGCATGCCACAGCAGCGGCGATACCGTCAGCCGCAAGTCGACCCAACCAAGGAACATGGCCACCCAGACCGGGACCGCCAGCGCGGCGAACGCCGTGGCGCCGAGGTAGAACGGCCGGAACCCCAGCCGCAGCAGTGGCCAACCGCGCGGCGCGGCCACCTGCGTGCCGGCCGCGGCCGGCCGGGCCGGTGTGGCTTCGACGCGAATCGACGGCAGCCGTGACGTCGGCATGGGTCACCCGACAAAAAGATGCAACACGTGTGCATCTTATAGACGCCGCGTCGTTAAAGCAATACACTGCATGCATCTTTAAGGATTGCGATGCGGCTGGCCGAATACACCGACTACGCGTTGCGCGTGCTGATGTACTGCGCCGCCCGTCGTGGCGACCTGGTGACGATCGGCGAGATCGCCGATTCGCACGGGGTGTCGAAGAACCACCTGATGAAGATCGTCAACGATCTGGCGCGGCAAGGTCTGCTCGAGACCACGCGCGGCCGCGGCGGCGGCGTGCGCTTCGTGAGGGATCCAGCCGGCATCCGCGTCGGCGACGTCGTGCGCGCCTGCGAAACCGATTTCCGCCTCGTCGAGTGCTTCGACGCCGGCACCAGCGCGTGCACGCTCAGCCCTCGCTGCCGGCTGAAGCACCTGTTCGGCGCCGCGCTGGCGGCGTACTTCCGCGAGCTCGATGCGGCGTCGCTGGCCGACATCGCCCTGGGCGCGGCGCGCACACCGGCGCGCACATCGCCTCGCGCGGGCACGCGGCCGACCGGGCGCAGTGCGGCGTCGGTGGCGCTGACCCGGCGCAAGGCGCGCGCCGTGGAAGCCTGAAAGCCCGCAAGCCGAAACCGGTTCACGTTCGAAGCGCGGCGCAGAAAGGCCGCGCCCCTCACCAACCCGAAGGAAGACCACCATGTCCCAACCGCACCTGCACATCCTCCCCGAAGCGATCTATCCGTTCGACGCGCGCGGCGTGGCCAAGCGCTTCCGCCACGCGGCGATCTTCGGTGCGCTCGACAGCCTGCAGCCGGGCGAGACGATGCGCTTTGCCAACGACCACGATCCGTTGCCGCTGCTCGGTCAGATCGCGCAGCGTTACGGCGATCGGGTCACGGTGGAGTACCGCCAGCGCGACCCAGGCGCGATCGTGATCGACTTCAGCGTACGCTGAGCCCGCACACAGGACAGTCCCTGCGGACTGTCCTGTGGCTGGCGAAGGACGGGCCGCGTCCCGCGCGGCCCGGCATGGGCCCGCGCACTGCGGCAGTCCCTGCGGACTGTCCTGTGGCTGGCGAGGACGGGCCGCGTCCCGCGCGGCTCGGCATGGGGCCCGTTTGCTGCCGCGCGCCACCACGGTGCGCGGTGCTCTTTCCCGGCGCCCGACCGCTTGTTGTCCGGCGTCAAAGCGGGCGCCGGCCGGCAGGCGTACGAAGGGCATGCGGCGCGCTCCGCGCCGCGCCTCGACGAGGAGCAGCCCATGAGTCTGTTGACCCTGGCGATCCTGGTAGCGGTGGCGGCCACGGTCTATTCGCTGATCGGTGGCATCACTTCGATGGTCGGTGGCGGCGAGGCCGGCCACCGCAGCAGCGAGCAGTGGATGATCCGCCGCGTGGCGTTCCAGGCGCTGGCGGTCGTGCTGCTGGTGATCGCGGCGCTGCAGAACTGACCGAGGCGCTACGCGCGCACCACGCGCGCGTCGCCGGCCGGCGCGTACAGCGCCTGCACGTCGGCGGCACGACGCTCGAGCACCGCGCGCTGGTTGATGTAGCCCTTGTCGGTGATCTCGCCGGCGTCGACGCTCGGCGGCTCGGCCAGCAGCAGCGCCCGCGTCGGCGTCTGCGACGAGCCGCCACCGGCGGCTGCCAGTGCGCGCAGGCCGTCGCGCAGCAACTGCGTCTTCTGCGCATCGGTGAGCGTGGCCGCCGCAGGCGCGGCGAACACCAGCAGGGCGATCTCGTCGCGGTCGTGGCCGGCCACCACCACGTCGGCCGCCAGCGGGCTGAACGCGCTGATCGCACGCAGCCGCAGCGCACCCACCGACACCCAGGTGCCGCTGGTCAGCTTGAAGTCCTCGGCCACGCGGCCGTCGAACGCCACGCCGCGTTCGGGTCGCGCCGGATCGATCAACACGCCGGCGTCGCCGATGCGGTAGTAGCCGTCGGCGTCGAACGCCTGCGCGGTCAGCTCGGGTGCGTTGCGGTAGCCCGGGAACACGGTGGGCCCGCGCACGCGCATCTCGAGCTTGCCGGCCTCGTGGGCGCCGCCGACGGGCACGAACTTCAGCTCGATGCCCGGCAGCGGCACGCCGATGCAGCCGGCGCGCTCGATCGGCCAGTGCACGCCGGTGACCGCGGGCGCGGTTTCGGTGGCACCCCACGACGAGGTGAACCACAGCGGCCGCTCGCGCACGCGCCGTGCGACCGCGTCGAGCCGCTGCCAGGTGCTCTGCGGCAGCGCGGCGCCGGCGTAGAACACGCCCTCCAGGCGCTCGAACACGTCGCGCGCCGCCGCTTCGTCGTGCTCCAGGAACGGCAGCAGCATGTCGAAGCCGCGCGGCACATTGAAATGGAAGTTGGGTTTGACGTCGCGCAGGTTGCGCAACGTCTTGTCGATCAGGCCCGGCGCCGGCCGCCCTTCGTCGACGTAGAGGCTGCCGCCGTGCGCCAGCACCATGTTGAAGTTGTGGTTGGCGCCGAAGGTGTGGCTCCACGGCAGCCACTCGAGCAGCACGAGGCGGTGGCGATTCAGGAACGGCCACACCTGCGCGATCTGCTGCTGGTTGGCGGTGAGCATGCGGTGCGTGTTGATCACCACCTTCGGCAGCCCGGTGGAGCCGCTGGTCAGCAGGTACTTGGCGGTGTGCTCGGGCCGCACCGCGGCGAACGCGGCGGCCACGCCGGGGCCTTCGCGCGCGGCCAGCAACTGCTCGAACGGCAGCGCCCCCGACAGTGCGGCGGCATCGCCGCCGACGATCACCGGCGCGCGGCCACCCGCGCTGCGCCATGCATGCAGTGCGGTGCCGTACACCGCCGGATCCGACGCGTAGACCGCGGCGGGGTCGAGCGTGTCGAGGATGCCGCTGATCTTGGTGTGGTCCTTCGTCAGCCGGCAGTACGCGCTCGACACCGAGCACAGCGCGCGGCCGAGGTGCATCGTCGCCAGCGCGAGCAGCGCGTGGTCGACCGAGTTGTCCGACAGCACGACCACCGGCTTCGCAGCCGGCAGGCCGAGGTCGAGCATCGCCTGCGCCAGGCGGCCGACGCGTTCGCGCACGTCGCGGTAGGTCAAGCGCCGCCACTGGCCCTGCGCGTCGCGCTCGGCCAGGAACAACGCGTCGGGCGTGGTCTGCGCCCAGTGCTCGAGCCAGTCGCCGACGCAGCGCGCGTGCGGCTGCAGCGGTTCGGGGTGGCGCAGCACGAAGGCACCGCCGCCGAGGTCTTCGCGCAGCGTGCGCGGCGTGGCCAGCGCGTCGGCCTCGCCGAAGGGGGCTTGCAGCATTGTGGGGCTCCTCGCAGCGGGTGGGTCTTACAGACCCAGATGGGTGGTCAGGGTTTCGCTGTTGCGCAGCGCGGCCGATTCACCGGCCAGCACGACCTGACCCTTCTGCAGCACGACCAGGCGGTCGCTGTGGGCGGCCACCTTGCGGTGGTCGCGGTCGACGATCAGCGTAGCGATGCCGTCGCCGCGGATCGATTCGATGACGCGCCAGATCTCGGCCACCACCAGCGGTGCCAGCCCTTCGGTGGCCTCGTCGAGGATGATCAGCGCCGGGTTGGTCATCAGCGCGCGGCCGATCGCCAGCATCTGCTGCTCGCCGCCCGACAACTGAGCTCCCAGGTGGCCCAGCCGCTCGACCAGGCGCGGAAACGTGGCCAGCGTGCGTTCGAGCGCCCAGCCGCCGCCGCCCGACGGCGCGCGCGCGGCCATCACCAGGTTCTCGCGCACGGTGAGATTGGGGAACACGCCGCGGCCCTCGGGCACATAGGCCACGCCGAGCCGTGCCAGCTGGTGCGGGCGGCCGCGCGAGAGGTCGCGGCCGAGCACGCGGATGCGGCCGCTGCGCTGCGCCACGTGGCCGAGCAGCGTGCGGATCAGCGTGCTCTTGCCCATGCCGTTGCGGCCGAGCAGACCCACCGTTTCGCCGCGCGCGATGCGCAGGTCGATGCCGTGCAGCACATGGCTCGAGCCGTACCAGGCGTGCACGCCGCTGGCCTCGACGATCGGCTCGGCGTGCGCGCTCAATCGGCCTCTCCCAGATAGGCGCGCTGTACCTCGGGGTTGGCGCGCACGGCCCGCGGCGTGTCGCTGGCCAGCACGCTGCCGTTGACCATCACCGTGATGCGATCGGCGATGCGGAACACGGCGTCCATGTCGTGCTCGACCAGCGCGATCGCGTGGCCGTGCTTCAGCTCGGCCAGCAGCGCGAGCATACGGTCGGTCTCCTCGGCACCCATGCCGGCCAGCGGCTCGTCGAGTAGCAGCACGTCGGGCGCGGTGGCCAGGCACATCGCGATCTCGAGTTGGCGGCGTTGGCCGTGCGACAGCGCACCGGCCGGCTGGTCGAGCACATCGGCCAGGCCGGCGCGCGCGGCGGCGTCGCGGGCCGCCGGCAACGCCGCGGCACAGTGGCTGGCGCGCGACCAGATCGCCCACGGCCGCTGGTGCTGCGCCTGCGCGGCGAGGCGGCAGTTCTCCAGCACACTGAAGCCGGCGAAGATGGTGGTGCGCTGGTAGCTGCGGCCGAGCCCGGCGCGCGCGCGGCGCGGCTGCGACCAGCGCGTCACGTCGGTACCCACCAGTTCGACACTGCCGCTGCTGGCCGGCAGCTCGCCCGACAGCACGTTGATCAGCGTCGACTTGCCGGCGCCGTTGGTGCCGATCACCGCGTGCACCGAACCGCGCGTCAGCTCGAGCGACACGCGATCCACCGCCACCAGGCCGCCGAAGCGGCGGCTGATCTCGCGCGCGCGCAGCAGCACGTCGCTCATCGATCGGCCCTCCGCGTGCGGCGCGTCAGCAGCTCGCCGGCGCCGATCAGCCCGCGCGGCAGCAGCGCGACGCTGGCGATGATCGTCAGGCCCAGGGCGAGCAGCCAATGCTTGGCGAAGGCGCCGAACACCGCGTCGGACTTGAACAGCTCCTGCAGCAGCGCGAACGCGAACGCGCCGAGCACCGCGCCGCGCAGGTGACCGATGCCGCCGAGGATGATCATGATCAGCACCGCGCCCGACAGGTGCCAACTCAGCAGCTCGGGATTGACGAAGCCGTCTTTCACCGCGAACAGGAAACCGGCCAGACCCGCGATCGCGCCCGAGACGACGAACGCCGCCAGCTTGTACGGATAGGTCGAGAAGCCGGCCGCGCGCATGCGCTGCTCGTTGGCCTTGATGCCGGCCAGCGCGCGCCCGAAGCGCGAGCGACCGAGCAGCGCCAGGAAGCCGAACGCCGTCACCAGACTGGCCAGCACCACGTAGTACATCGTCAGCGGCTGGTCGAGGTCGAGCAGCGTGGTATCGCCCGCCGCCAGCACCGGTTTGACGTAGAGGTAGATGCCGTCGGTGCCGCCGCCCAGCGGCGTGTCGTGCACCAGGTAGTAGGCCATCTGCGCGAACGCCAGCGTCACCATGATGAAGTAGACGCCGCGCGTGCGCAGCGACAGCGCACCCATGAACAACGCATAGGCCGCCGCCACCGCCATCGCCGCCGGCAGCAGCCACAGCAGCGACGGCGCCGCGCCCTGCGGCGAGAGCTTCACCGCGGCGTAGCCGGCGAGGCCGAAGAACGCCGCCTGCCCGAAGCACACCAGCCCGGTGCCGCCGACCAGCAGCTCCAGGCTGAGCGCGAAGATCGCGTAGATCATCGTCTTGGCGACGAAGTCGATACCGAACGTGCCGCCGACGAACGGCCACAGCGCGAGCAGCAGAACCCCGACAAGAACCGATAGGACTCGCACGCTCTTCATTGCAGATCAAGTGGACGCCGCGGAGCCGGCTTCGCCGGGCCGCTGGTGTGCCTTGCAGGCCGCGCCACGCTTTCGGCTCGACCGCTCGCCAGGCACGAGAGGTCCACTGGACCTCTCGTGTCCGGCCTCACCCCCCTCGAGGGGGAGGCGCCGCGGGCGCATCGGGGGTGGGCCATGTCATCCGGCGCGGAACAGCCCGTCGGGCTTCCACAGCAGGATCACCGCCATCAGCACGTACACCAGCACGCCGGCGGCCTGCGGGAACACTACGTTGCCGAAGGTGTCGACGAAGCCGATCAGCAGCGCCGCCAGCATCGCGCCGCGGATCGAGCCGATGCCGCCGATCACCACCACGACGAAGCAGATGATCAGCACCTGGTTGCCCATGCCGGGGTAGACGCTCGACACCGGCGCGGCCACCATGCCGGCCAGCACCGCCACCGCCACGCCGGCGGCGAACACCACGCGGTACAGCAGCCGGATGTCGATGCCGAGCGACTGCACCATCTCGCGGTTGGCCGCGCCGGCGCGGATCGTCATGCCCAGCCGCGTGCGCGCGAGCACGAACCACATCGCGCCGGCCAGTGCCAGGCACACCGCCGAGATGAACAGCCGGTAGACCGGGTAGGTCATCAGGTCACCGAGCGGAATCGAGCCGGCGAGCCAGGCCGGCGGCGCCACGCCGTGCACGTCGTCGCCGACCGCGATGCTGCGCAGCTCCTCGAACACCAGGATCAGGCCGTAGGTCATCAATACCTGCTGCAGGTGCTCGCGCTCGTACAGGAAGCTGAAGAACGCCCACTCGAGCACGTAGCCCAGCAGCACCGCGAGCACCAGGCCGATCGCCAGCGTGGCGAAGAAGCCGCCGCCGAGCGTGGACGCCACCCACGGCGCCAGCGCGTAGGCCATGTATGCGCCGATCATGTAGAAGCTGCCATGGGCGAGGTTGATCACGCCCATGATGCCGAAGATCAGCGTCAGCCCCGACGCGACCAGGAACAACAGCAGCCCGTACTGCAGGCTGTTGAGGCACTGGACGAGGAAAGTGGCGAGGTCCATCCCGGCCGGGGCTGGTGTCGGCCTACATCTTGCAGCCGCGGCCCGGGTCGGCCAACTGCTTGCTGGCCACGCCGATCACCTTGTTCTCCTTGCCCACCACCTGGCGCAGGTAGATGTCCTGCACCGGGTTGTGGTTCTTGCCGAGAGCGAATGCGCCGCGCGGGCTGTCGATGCGCGCCTTCTCGAGCGCGGCGGCGAACTCGGTCTTCTTGGCGATGTCGCCCTTGGTCGCCTTCAGGCCGATCGCCAGGATCTGCGCCGCGTCGTAGCCTTGCATCGCGTACACGTCGGGCTGCAGCTTGTAGGCCTTGGCGTAGCCGAGGCGGAAGGCGTTGTTGCGCGGCGTGTCGAGGCCGTCGCCGTAGTGCAGCGTGGTCAGCAGGCCCTCGGCCGCGGCGCCTTGCGCCTCGAGCGTGCCGTCGGTGAGGAAGCCCGCGCCGTACAGCGGGATCGTCTTCTTCAGGCCGGCGGCGTCGTAGTCCTTGACGAACTTCACCGCGCCGCCGCCGGCGAAGAAGGTGTAGACCGCGTCGGGCTTGATCGACGCGATCTCGGTCAGCAGCGCCTGGAACTCCACGTTGGGGAACGGCAGTGTCAGCTCCTTGACGATCTGGCCGCCAGCCTTGGTGAACGACTCCTTGAAGCCGCCCACGCTCTCGTCGCCGGCGGCGTACTTCCAGGTGATCGTCACCACCTTCTTGTGGCCCTTCTTGGCCACCACCTCGCCCATCGCGTAGCCGGGTTGCCAGTTGGAGAACGAGCTGCGGAAGATGTTCTTCGCGCACATCGGGCCGGTGACGGCCACCGCGCCGGCGTTGGGCACGATCAGCATCGTGCCGCTGTCCTTCGCGGCCTTGCCCATCGCCATCGCGACGCCGGAGTGCACTGTGCCGACGAGCACGTCGACGTTGTCGCGCTTGATCAGCTTGTTGACATTGTCCACCGCCTTGGCCGGGTCGGACTCGTCGTCGACCTTCACGAACTCGAGCTCGCGCCCGCCGAGCTTGCCGCCTTGCTCGTCCACGTAGAGGCGGAAGCCGTTCTCGATGGCCACGCCGAGGGCGGCATAGGTGCCGGTGTACGGCAGCATCAGGCCGATCTTCAGCTTCGACGCCTGCGCGGCGGCGGGGCCGCCGGTGAGCGCGGCAGCGGCGGCCAGCGCAAGGGCGGCCAGGGGGGTACGGATCTTCGGTGTCATCGGAGTCTCCTTTCGGGTTCGGCTCATGCCGCGGGTGATGAAGTGGGAGCGGGTGCGAATGATGCGTTCGCGCCGCGTCGCCGCGTAGCGACGAAGCGTTGCACGGCGGCGATCACCGCGTCGGGCTGGTCGCGGTGCGGCGAGTGGCCGCAGCGGGGCAGCTCGAGCAACTCGGCCCGCCCGCGGCAGGCGGCGTGCGATGGCGTGGATCTGTTCGAGCGTGCCGTATCAGTCGTCGACGCCCTGGATCGCCAGCAGCGGGCAGCCGATCGGCGCCAGCTCGGCCTCGATGTTCCAGTGTTCGAGCGCGGGTCGAGCCAGACGCTGTTCCAGCCCCAGAACGCCGAATCGGCGTCGTCGTGATGGCGCGTCAGGCGCGACTTCAGTTCGCCGCCCAGATAGGCCTCGCGCGCGCGGCGGATGCTGGCCAGCGACAGCGGTTCGACGAACACGTGCGGGGCCATCAGCACCAGGCCGCCCACCTGCCGCGGGAAGCGCGCCGCGTGCAGCAGCGCGATGGTGGCGCCGTCGCTGTGGCCCAGCAGCCAGGGCGGGTCGTCCGCTCGATCGACGTGCAAGGCGTCGAGCAGCGCCAGCAGTACCTGCTGCGCCTGGTGGTGCATGAAGTCGGGGCCCCAGCGCTCGCCGGGCGCGCGCGGCGTCGAGCGGCCGTAGCCCGGGCGCGAGTAGACGATGCCGGCCGCGCCGAGCGCGTCGCACACGCGCTGCGGAAACGCGCGCCACATCGAGACCGAGCCGAGCCCTTCGTGCAGGAACACCAGCAGCGGTGCTGCGGGCTGCGGCTCGGCGGCCGCGAGGCGTTGCACCCAGCCGCAGCGGCGTGCCGGCAACCTGCAGGTCGATCCCCGTCGTCGGCACGGACGGCAACGTGCCTTCGGGCCGCGCAGGGCGCGCTTCAGGCTGCGCGGCATCCGATTGCCCCACGCGCTTCGCACGATCCGCGATGCATGAAACGTCCAGCAGTCGGTGATCGCTGTTGGTCCGTTGCGGGCATCCGGTGTGCGCCCGGCGGGCGCCTGCGACGATCGGGCGAGCCGAGGCCGCCGGGTGCCCTTGCCCTCCATGTCCCCGCCATCGGCCTGCAGGCCGATGGCTCCTCCTTTACTTCCGGGCAAGGGCACCCGGCGTCCTCGGCGCAGCGGCCGCGGTGGTGTTCGAAGGTCGAAGACCCGTAGCGGCGACAGGCCAAGGGCGGCGGGCACCCTCGCACGCAAGTAAAGGAGGAGGGGCGGTCGCAGACCGGCCCGGGGGACATGGAGTGCGAGGGTGCCCGTCGGCCTTGGCACGCTCGGTGATCGATTGGCATGACCGGCACGCGGATCACCTCGAGTCCGCGCCCTTGGCCGCTTCGAGCTCGCGCAGGCGAAAGCGCTGGATCTTGCCGGTGGCCGTCTTCGGCAGCTCCGCGAGGAACTCGATCTGCCGCGGGTACTTGAACGGTGCGAGCCGGCTCTTGACGAAGGCCTTCAGCTCCTCGTGCAACGCGCCGGCGTCGTGCCCGGGCTTCAGCACCACGAAGGCCTTGGCGCGCGTCAGCCCGCCGGCATCGGCCACGCCGATCACCGCGGCCTCGAGCACGGCGGCGTGCTGCATCAGCGTGGCCTCGACCTCGAACGGCGACACGTACTGGCCGCTCACCTTCAGCATGTCGTCGCTGCGGCCGCCGTAGGTGTAGGTGCCGTCGGCGTTGCGCACGTACTTGTCGCCGCTCTTGGTCCACGCGCCCTGGAACGTGTTGCGCGACTTCTCGCTGTTGGCCCAGTACAGCAGCGCGGCGCTTGGGCCGGCGATGTAAAGGTCGCCGACCTCGCCGTCGGGCACCGGGCGGCCGTCGTCGCCGCGCAGTTCGATCTCGTAGCCGGGCACCGCCTTGCCGGTGCTGCCGTAGTGCACGTCGCCGGGCCGGTTCGAGATGAAGATGTGCAGCATCTCGGTCGAGCCGATGCCGTCGATTACCTCGCAGCCGAAGTGCGCCTCGAAGCTTCGCCCGAGCTCGCGCGGCAGCGCCTCGCCGGCCGACGAGCACAGCCGCAGCGCGACCTCGCCGCGCGCCGGCAGCCCGGGCGCGGCCATCATGCCGGCGTAGCCGGTGGGCGCGCCGAAGAAAACCGTGGGCTTCGGTCCCGCGCGGCCGCGCCAGCGCGCGAACACCGCGTCGGGCGTGGGACGCTCGGCCATCAACAGCACCGAAGCGCCGGCCCACAGCGGGAAGGTGAGCGCGTTGCCCAGGCCGTAGGCGAAGAACAGCTTCGCGGCCGAGAAGCACACGTCGTCCTCGCGGAGCCCGAGCACGCCCTGCCCGTACAGCACCGCGGTCCAGTAGAGGTTGGCCTGCGAATGCACCGTGCCCTTGGGCCGGCCGGTGGAGCCCGACGAGTAGAGCCAGAACGCCGGTTCGTCGGCCGCGGTGGCCGCCGGTGCGGCCAGCGGCTGCGCGGCGGCCAGCCGCTGCGCGAGGTCGGCCTGCCCGGCCGCGAGGGCACCGCCGGGGTGCGACAGCCAGACCTCGCGCACCTCGTGCGCGCCGACGGCCATGGCCTCGCTCAACGTCGGCAGCACCGACGCTGAGGTCAGCACCAGTTGCGCGCGGCTGTGCGCCAGCATGTAGCCGAGGTCGGCGGCGGTCAGCAGCGTGTTGACCGCCACCGGCACCACGCCGGCATACAGGCAGCCGAGGAAGCAAACCGGCCAGTGGGCGTTGTCCTGCATTGCCAGCAGCACACGCTCATCGCGCCGGATGCCGGCAGCGGCCAGCGCCGCGGCCAGGCGGCGCGCCTGCACGGCCAGTTCGCCGTAGCTTAGCGTGCCGTGGTCGTCGACGTAGGCGGTCTTCGCCGCACGCGCGGCATTGCGCTCGAACAGGTGCGCGGCGAAGTTGTACTGGGCCGGCGGCGCTTCGAACTGGGTCAGAGACATGATCAACCTCCCGTCAACAGGCATCGCACGATCGCCGGGCCGCGGCGGCCGCACGGGTTGGGCCCGGCGTCGGCCCGGTTGCGCGTGGCGCCCGGCACACGCGCCTGGCGGTCTTGCGATGCGACAGCATATGCACTATTGTGCGTGTTCGATGACCACGATTTCACCGATGGCGCCGGTCGAGCACCATACTGCATGAGAGGCACCCCAGCCGCGCGCACGGCGCGCACGTCGAAGCCGCAGCGTGCCACCCGCGGCGGCACGAAGAAATCAGCGCCGACCCGGGGCCCGACCCTGCCGAACGCGCCGCAGCCCGATGACCACGACCCGCTGCTGGCGGCGCTCGGCGAGCGCGTGCGCAGCCTGCGCGCCCGGCGCGGGCTGACGCGCAAGGCGGTGGCGCAGGCGGCCGCGGTGTCGGAGCGCCACCTGGCCAATCTGGAGTACGGCACCGGCAACGCGTCGATCCTGATCCTGCAGCAGGTGGCGCGCGCGCTGCAGTGCCCGCTGGCCGAACTGATCGGCGACGTCAGCACCTCGTCGCCCGAGTGGCTGCTGATCCGCGAACTGCTCGAGCCGCGCAGCGAAACCGAGCTGCGGCGCGCGCGCATCGTGCTGGGCGAGCTGTTCGGCACGCGTGGTGACGCGCAGGCGCGCAACCACCGCATCGCGCTGATCGGCCTGCGCGGCGCCGGCAAGTCGGCGCTCGGCCAGCTGCTGGCCGACGATCTCGACTATCCGTTCGTCGAGCTGTCGCGCGAGATCGAGAAGTTCGCCGGCTGCACGATCCGCGAGATCCACGACCTCTACGGCACCAACGCCTACCGTCGCTACGAGCGGCGCGCGCTGGAGGAGGCGATCCAGATCTATCCCGAAGTGGTGATCGCCACGCCCGGTGGCATCGTCTCGGACGCGGCCACGTTCAACGAGCTGCTGGCGCACTGCACCACGGTGTGGCTGCGCGCCGGGCCCGAAGACCACATGCAGCGCGTAGCGGCGCAGGGCGACCTGCGGCCGATGGCGGCCAGCGCCGAGGCGATGGACGACCTGCGGCGCATCCTCGCCGGTCGATTGCCGTTCTACGCCAAGGCCGATCTGAGCTTCGACACCAGCGGGCAGACGCTGCAGCAGGCGTTTCAGGGCCTGCGCAGGCAATTGCGCAAGGCACTCGCATTGCCCGCCTGAAAGGCGCACGATGCCCACCGAAGCGGTCGGGGATTGCTCCCCCTGCGTTGACGTTCGATCGAATATGCATTATTGTGCATGCGATCGAAGACTTTCGATTCGGGAACTGCACTATCGTGCAGCAAGGAGTTCGAGATGGTTTCCACCGCGCCATGGGTCGACTACCGTACCGATCCGTCGCAGTACCGGCACTGGAAGTTGAGCTTCGACGGTACCGTTGCCACGCTGGCGATGGATGTCGCCGAGGACGGCGGCATCCGCCCGGGCTACAAGCTCAAGCTCAACAGCTACGACCTGGGCGTCGACATCGAGCTGCACGATGCGCTGCAGCGCATCCGCTTCGAGCACCCCGAGGTGCGCACGGTGATCGTCACCAGCCTGAAGGACCGCGTGTTCTGCTCGGGCGCCAACATCTTCATGCTGGGCACGTCGAGCCACGCCTGGAAGGTGAACTTCTGCAAGTTCACCAACGAGACGCGCAACGGCATCGAGGACAGCTCGGCGCACTCGGGACTGAAGTTCGTAGCCGCGCTCAACGGCTCGTGCGCCGGCGGCGGCTACGAGCTGGCGCTGGCGTGCGACGACATCGTGCTGGTCGACGACCGTTCGTCGTCGGTGTCGCTGCCCGAGGTGCCGCTGCTCGGCGTGCTGCCCGGCACCGGCGGGCTCACGCGCGTGACCGACAAGCGCCACGTGCGGCACGACCTGGCCGATGTGTTCTGCACCACCACCGAAGGTGTGCGCGGCCAGCGCGCGCTGCAGTGGCGGCTGGTCGATGCGGTGGTCAAGCCGGCGCAGTTCGCCGCCGCGGTGCAGGAGCGCGCGCGCCGGCTCGCGGCAACGAGCGACCGGCCGGCCGACGCCAGGGGCGTCAAGCTGCCGCGCATCGAGCGCAGCATGGCCGACGACACGCTGACCTACGAGCACGTTCACGTGCAACTCGACCGCGCGCGCCGCACCGCCACGCTGACGGTGAAGGCGCCGGCCGGAGCGCAGCCCGGCGACATCGCGGGCATCGAGGCCGCGGGCGCCGCCTGGTGGCCGCTGGCGATGGCGCGCCAGCTCGACGACGCGATCCTGCACCTGCGCACCAATGAGCTCGACATCGGCCTTTGGCTGCTGAAGACCGAAGGCGACGCGGCGCCGGTGCTGGCCTGCGACCAGGCGCTGGCGCAGCATGCCGGGCACTGGCTGGTGCGCGAAACGCAGGGCCTGCTGCGCCGCACGCTGGCGCGGCTGGATGTCTCGGCGCGCACGTTGTTCGCGCTGATCGAGCCGGGTTCGTGCTTCGCCGGCACGCTGGCCGAGTTGGCGTTCGCCGCCGATCGCGCCTACATGCTCGCGTTACCGGAGGATGCGGCGCGAGCGCCGCAGCTCACGATGTCGACGCAGAACTTCGGCGCCTACCCGATGGCCAGCGGCGAGTCGCGCCTGGTGCGCCGCTTCTACGGCGAGGCCGCGCCGCTGGCAGCCGCGCGCGACGCGGTGGGCCGGCCGCTGGCGGCCGACGCCGCGCTCGCGCTCGGCCTCGTGACCTCGGCGCCCGACGACCTCGACTGGGCCGACGAGACGCGCATCGCGATCGAAGAGCGCGTGGCGATGTCGCCCGACGCGCTGACCGGCCTCGAAGCCAACCTGCGCTTCGCCGGGCGCGAGAACATGGCCACGCGCATCTTCGGGCGCCTGACGGCGTGGCAGAACTGGATCTTCATCCGCCCCAACGCGGTGGGCGAGAAGGGCGCGCTCAAGGTCTACGGCAAGGGCGACAAGGCGCAATTCGACTGGAACAGAGTGTGACAGTGGCCCACTCGATACTCACTTCGACGTCTTGCGGACAGTGAACAAGGATCACCCGATGAGCAGCATCAACTACAGCGAGAAGATCCCCAACAACGTCAACCTGAGCGAAGACCGCACGCTGCAGCGCGCGCTCGAGCAATGGCAGCCCAACTACCTGCAGTGGTGGGCCGACATGGGGCCCGACAGCTCGCGCAACTTCGACGTCTACCTGCGCACCGCGATCAGCGTCGACCCGCAGGGCTGGGCGCAGTTCGGCCACGTGAAGATGCCCGACTACCGCTGGGGCATCTTCCTGAACCCGGCCGAGAAGGATCGCAAGATCCACTTCGGCGACCACCTCGGCGAGCCCGCTTGGCACGACGTGCCCGGCGAGCACCGCGCCAACCTGCGCCGCATCATCGTCACGCAGGGCGACACCGAACCGGCCAGCGTCGAGCAGCAGCGCCACCTCGGGCTCACGGCGCCGAGCCTGTACGACCTGCGCAACCTGTTCCAGGTCAACGTGGAGGAAGGCCGCCACCTGTGGGCGATGGTGTACCTGCTGCACAAGCACTTCGGCCGCGACGGCCGCGAAGAGGCCGAGGCGCTGCTCGAGCGCCGCTCGGGCGATGCCGACAACCCGCGCATCCTCGGCGCGTTCAACGAGAAGACGCCCGACTGGCTGAGCTTCTTCATGTTCACCTACTTCACCGACCGCGACGGCAAGTTCCAGCTCTGCGCGCTGGCCGAGAGCAGCTTCGACCCGCTGGCGCGCACGACGAAGTTCATGCTCACCGAGGAGGCGCATCACATGTTCGTCGGCGAGAGCGGCGTCTCGCGCGTGATCGCGCGCACCTGCCAGGTGATGAACGAGCTGAAGACCGACGATCCTGCCCGCTTGCGCGCCGCCGGCGTGATCGACCTGCCGACGCTGCAGCGCTACCTGAACTTCCATTTCTCGGTGACGATCGACCTGTTCGGCGCCGACCAGTCGAGCAACGCCGCCACGTTCTACAGCTCGGGCCTGAAGGGCCGCTTCGAGGAGGGCAAGCGCGGCGACGATCACATCCTGAAGGGCCAGACCTACAAGGTGCTCGATGTGGAGCGCGGCCAACTGGTCGAGCGCGAGGTGCCGATGCTCAACGCGCTCAACGAGGTGCTGCGCGACGACTACATCAAGGATTCGATCGCCGGCGTCGAGCGCTGGAACAAGGTGATCGAGAAGGCCGGCATTCCGGTGCGGCTGAAGACGCCGCACAAGGCATTCCACCGCAACATCGGCACGCTGAAGGACGTGTTGGTGTCGCCCGACGGCCGCGTGGTGAGCGATGCCGAATGGAACGCCCACGTCGCCCAGTGGCTGCCCACCGATGCCGACCGGGCCTTCGTCACCAGCTTGATGGGCCGCGTGGTCGAGCCCGGCAAGTTCGCCAACTGGATCGCGCCGCCGGTGATGGGCATCAACCGCCAGCCCATCGACTTCGAATACGTCCGCTTCGCGTAGCGGCATGGTCATGCCCCGCATCGAGGTTGACTGAGATCGCCGATGGACACGCCCGTTGCCGACGACGTGCTGAACCAGCACCTGATCGACCCCGAGATCTGCATCCGCTGCAACACCTGCGAGGTCACCTGCCCGGTCGGCGCGATCACGCACGACTCGCGCAACTACGTGGTCGACCCGGGCAAGTGCGGCCAGTGCCTGGCGTGCATCCCGCCGTGCCCAACCGGCGCGATCGACAACTGGCGCCGGGTGCTCAAGGTGCAGGCCCACACGGTGCAGGCGCAATTCGGCTGGGACGCGCTGCCGGCCGAGGTGCCGCTGCCGCAGCTGCGCGAGCAGGGCCCGGCCGAGCTTGCACCCGTGCCGCCACCGGCGGCGCCGCCGACCGCGCAGGTTGCGCCGGGCGAGGCGGCGTTCGACGCCGCGGCGTGCGGCGCCACGCTGCCGCCGTGGTCGGCTGCGCACGCCTACGCCAACCTGTACGGGCCGAAGGCGCCGACCAGCGCCACCGTGGCCGGCAACTTCCGCGTCACCGAGGTCGGCACCGACTACGACACGCACCATATCGTGCTCGACTTCGGCACCATGCCGTTCCCGGTGCTCGAAGGCCAGAGCATCGGCATCGTGCCGCCGGGCACCGATGCGCAGGGCCGCGCGCACCACGCGCGGCAGTACTCGGTGGCCAGCCCGCGCAACGGCGAGCGCCCGGGCTACAACAACCTCTCGCTTACCGTGAAGCGCGTGCTCGAAGACCACCAGGGCCGCCCGGTGCGCGGCGTGGCGAGCAACTACCTGTGCGACCTGAAGGTCGGCGACACGGTGCAGGTGATCGGCCCGTTCGGCACCAGCTTCCTGATGCCGAACCACCCGCGCTCGAACATCGTGATGATCTGCACCGGCACCGGCAGCGCGCCGATGCGCGCGATGACCGAGTGGCGGCGGCGGCTGCGCGCATCGGGCAAGTTCGACGGCGGCAAGCTGATGCTGTTCTTCGGCGCGCGCACGAAGGAGGAGCTGCCGTACTTCGGTCCGCTGCAGAACCTGCCGAAGGACTTCATCGACATCCACCTCGCGTTCTCGCGCACGCCGGGCGCGCCGAAGCGGTACGTGCAGGATCTGATGCGCGAGCGTGCGGCCGACCTCGGCGCGCTGCTGAAGGATGCCCAAACGTGCGTCTACGTGTGCGGCCTGAAGGCGATGGAAGAAGGCGTGGTGCTGGCGTTGCGCGACGTGGTGCAGCGCGCTGGCCTCGACTGGTCTACGCTCGCTGCCGCGCTCAAGTGCGAGGGTCGGCTGCACCTCGAGACCTACTGAACGCCCCCAGGGCGGGCCTGACCCCTTGGGGGGCCGAGCGAAGTGGCGGCGCCACACTGGCCCGAGAGCGCGGCGCGCTATCCTGCGGCGCAATGAGCGCGCCACCGCCCGAGTACCGGGTCTCCGATGACCCCACGCTGCCGCAGCCCGCGCGGCGCAGCGGCAATGCGCTGCCCGACGGCACGCGGCTGGCCGAGTTCGAGACCGTCGGGGTGATCGGCGAGGGCGGCTTCGGCATCGTCTACCTCGCGCGCGATCACACGCTGCGCCGCCAGGTCGCAGTGAAGGAGTACATGCCGTGGTCGCTGGCCTCACGCGGCGACGGCGGCCGCGTGACGCCGCGCTCGGAGAAGGCCGCCGAGACCTTCGCACTCGGCCTGCGCAGCTTCATCAACGAGGCGCAACTGCTGGCCAGCTTCGATCACCCGTCGCTGGTGAAGGTGCACCGCTTCTGGGAGGACAACGGCACCGCCTACATGGCGATGCCGTTCTACCAGGGCATCACGCTCAAGCGCGCGCTGGCTCGGCTCGAGGCACCGCCCGAGGAGGGTTGGCTGCGGCAGCAGCTCGGCCAGTTGCTCGACGCGCTCGAGGTGATGCACGAGGTGCATTGCTTCCACCGCGACATCGCGCCCGACAACATCCTGCTGCTCGACGATGGCGTGCCGTTGCTGCTCGATTTCGGCGCCGCGCGGCGCGTGATCGGCGATGCCACGCAGGCACTCACGGCGTTCCTGAAACCCGGCTATGCGCCGGTGGAGCAGTACGCCGAGATGCCGCAGATGAAACAGGGCCCGTGGACCGACCTCTACGCGCTCGGCGCCGTGGTGCACTATGCGATCACCGGCCACACGCCGCCGGAATCGGTGGCGCGCTTGGTCACCGAGACGATGCGACCGCTGGCGCAGGTGGCCGCAGGGCGCTACGGCGAGCGCTTCCTGCGCGCGATCGACCATGCGCTGGCCGTGCAGCCCGCGCAGCGACCGCAGAGCGTGGCGGCGATGCGCGAGGAGCTCGGCCTCGGATCGCCGCGTACGCGGCAGCGCAAGCGCGGCGAGATCCCTACCGCGCCGGCACCGCTCGATTCGCGCCCGATCATGCTCGAATCGATGCTGCCGCCGCCGGCGGGTTCGCGCCGGCCGGATGCGATCGACCCCGATGCGACGGACGCCGATGCGACGCGGCCGCCCCCGGCCGCATCGGCTGCGGCGCGCGCGCCAACGCGAGCTGCACCGTGGGTCGGCGCCGCACTCGGGATCACCGCGCTCGCGGCGGCCGCGTGGTGGTGGTTCGGCGCGGCCCCGGCGTCCGATGCGGCCGTGCGCTCATCGGCGCCACCGGCACCACCGGCGACCGACCAAGCGGCAAGCTCCGTGGTCGCGCCGAACGCCGCTGCCACCGGCGGGCGCGCCGATGGCGCCGCTGCGCGGTCGGGCGCGGTCGGCGCAACCGAAGCGGCGTCGCCGAAACTGCCGGCGCCCGACGATGCGCTGCCCGGCGTGGTCGATACGCCTTCGGTGTCGATCGCGCCGGCGTCCGCTGCTGCGGCAGCGGCCGCGTCGGCGAACGGTGCGACGGCCGGGCCTGCGACCGGGCCTGCGACCGGGCCTGCGACCGGGCCTGCGACCGGGCCTGCGACCGGGCCTGCAACCGGGTCTGCGACCGGGCCTCCAACTGCGCCGGCGGCCGCCGCGCTGACGCCGGCGCCGGCGCCAGCGGCCGTGACCACCACGCCGACACCGCACCCGACAGCACCTGAACCCGACGTGACCGCCGACCGCAGCCCCGAAACGCCGCCTCGCCAAGCTGTCCGCAATGCAGAGCCCGTGGCGAAGCCGACCCCTAAGTTGACGGCGCCGGACCCGCGTTGTGCGGAGATCATTGCCCGCGTGTCGCTGGGGGAAGCGCTGACAGCCGCCGAGCGCGCCCTGATGCAGAAGGAGTGCCGTCGATGAACAAGAACGCGATTGCACCGCGCTGGCTGAAAGGCCTTGCGATCGCCGCCACGCTGCTGATGCTGGGCGGTGCCGGTTGCCAGGGCACCGGGCCCACCGTGGTGAGCGAGGAGTTGCCCTTCGAGCAGGCGGCGATCGCCGCCACCGACGGGCTGGTCGGGCAGACGCAGAAGCTGCCGGCCTTCCTGGCCAAGGTCGAGGCCAAGGTGGTCAAGCGTCCGGTGGTGGTCGACCCGATGCTCGATGCTGCCTCGGGCCAGCAAACCGGCGCCACGCGGCTGCTCGAGCAGCGCGTGATCGAGCGGCTGCGCGCGCAACACCCGCAGTTCGAGTTGCTGGCCTTCCAGGGCACGAACCTGCAGCGCGCGCAGTACCTGCTCACCGGCACGATGACGCGCGCCGGCCAGGGCAGCGGCGCACGCAAGCCGTTCAAGATCGACCTCGCGCTGGTCGAGATGGGCTCACGCAACATCGTCGCGCAGGCCAGCGTGCTGGCGCGCGACGACGCGCTCGACGCGCGGCCCACGCCGTACTACCAAGACAGCCCGATCCTGGTGAAGGACCAGGCGGTCGACGGCTACATCCGCACCGCACACACCGCGCCGGGTCAGCCGGCCGATCCGTACTACTTCGCGCGCATCGCCGCGGCCGCGGTGATCAACGACGCCACCAACGCCTACAACGCCAGCCGCTACCAGGATGCGCTCGGCCTGTACAACCACGCGCTCGCCACGCCCAACGGCGAGCAACTGCGCGCCCTGAACGGCGTGTACCTGGCGAGCTGGAAGCTCGGCCGCGTGCAGGAGGCCGAGCAGGCGTTCGGCCGTGTCGTGGCGTACGGCCTGGCCACGCGCAACCTGGGCGTCAAGTTCCTGTTCAACCCTGGTTCGACCGACTTCTGGCCCGATCCGAAGATCAGCGGGCCGTATGCGCTGTGGTTGCGTCAGATCGCGCGCCAGGCGGCCGCGTCGAACGTCTGCATGGACGTGATCGGCCACACCAGCCACACCGGCTCGGAAGCGACCAACGACCGCCTCTCGCTGGCACGCGCGGTGGCGATCAAGCAGAAGCTCGAGGCCGAGGCGGGCGAACTCGCCTCGCGCACGCGCGCCAGCGGCATGGGCTGGCGGCAGAACATCATCGGCACCGGCACCGACGACGTGAGCGACGCGCTCGACCGCCGCGTGGAGTTCAAGATCGTCGATTGCCGCGCGAGTTGACGCCGGGCCGGGCGGCCTGGCCTCTCAGCTCCAGCGCCATCGCGCGACCCGCGACGCACGAACCGGTGTAGCCGAGAGCGGCCGCGGATCCGGCTTCGCCGGGCCGCTGGCCGCGCCCCCTTGCAGGGGGAGGCGCCGCAGGCGCTTCGGGGGTGGTTCATCTCAGTTGCTCCACCGCGCTTCGCGCGACCCGCGACGCATGAACCGGTCCGGTCGAGAGCCGCCGCGGAGCCGGCTTTACCGGGCCGCTGGCGGCGCCCCCTTGCAGGGGGAAGCGCCGAAGGCGCAACGGGGGTGGTTCACTTCAGTGCAGCTTCACCCGCGGCTCGGTGCGCCGCGTCAGCAGCCGCGAGGCGGTGCCGAGCGTGGTGCGCCACCAGCCATGCACCGCCAGCTCGTGCAGCTTGTAAAGCGACAGGTACATCGCGCGCGCGAACAACCCTTCGACCCACAAGTTGCCGCCGACCAGGCCGCCCATCAAGTGGCCCACGGTGGAGTACTGGCCGAGCGAGACCAACGAGCCGAAATCCCGGTAGGCCCAGGGTTGCAGCGGCTCGCCGCGCAGCCGGCGCGGTAGTTGCCGCGCCAGGTGCGAGGCCTGCTGGTGCGCCGCCTGTGCGCGCGGCGGCACGGTGCCGTCGTGGCCGAGCCACGGCGCCGCGGCGCAGTCGCCGATCGCGAACACCGCGTCGTCGCGCGTGCTCTGCAGCGTCGGCCGCACCACGAGCTGGTGGATGCGGTTGGTCTCCAGCCCGCCGAGCTCCCTCATCCATGCGGGCGCCTTTACGCCGGCGGCCCACACGACAAGTTGCGCGGGCACGAACTCGCCGCCGGCGAGCTCGATGCCGTCGGCACGCACCGCGGCGACACGCGTGTCGCAGCGCAGCTCCACCCCCATGCCGCGCAACAGCTCGGTGGCCGCGGTGGCGATGCGCTCGGGCAGCGCCGGCAGGATGCGCGGCCCGGCCTCGATCAGGTGGATGCCGATGTCGCGTGCGGGGTCGATGCGATCGAGCCCGTAGCTCACCAGCAGCCGCAGCGCACGGCGCAGCTCGGCGGCCAGCTCGACCCCAGTGGCACCGGCGCCGACGATCGCCACCGTCACCCGCTGCGGCGCACCGGCGCTGGCCTGCACGTGCGCGCGCAGGCAGGCGTTGACCATGCGGGCATGGAAGCGCTCGGCCTCCTCCGGCGTCTCGAGCGCGATCGCGTGCTCGCGCACGCCGGGCGTGCCGAAGTCGTTGGTGTGGCTGCCGGTGGCGATCACCAGCGTGTCGTAGCCGCGCGTGTACGGCGGCGTCACCGGCACGCCCTGGTCGTCGAGCACCGGCGCCACCTGCACCTCGCAGCGCTCGCGGTCGAGCCCGACCATGCGGCCGAGCCGGTAGCGAAAGCCGTTCCAGTGCGACTGCGCGAGGTAGTCGGCCGCATGGGCGTGGATGTCGATGCTGCCGGCGGCGATCTCGTGCAGGTGCGGCTTCCAGAAGTGCGTGCGCGCGCGCTCGATCAGCGTCACGTGCGCCAGGCCGCGTCGGGCGAGACGCCGGCCCAGCCGCGTGACCAGCTCGAGGCCGCCGGCACCGCCGCCGACCACCACGATGCGGTGCAGGCCGCTGGCTCCGTGTGGCGCGTTCGAGTTGCCGGGCATCCGCCAGCGTCAGCCGACGCGGCCGAACCACCACAGGCTCAGGCCGGCCGCCACCGCGGCCAGCAGCGCGCCGAGCGCGGCGAACAGCGCGGTGATCTCGGTCTCGCGCTTCTCGACGACGAGCTTGCTGGTCAGGCTCTGGTAGACCTTCTTCAGGTCTTCGGAGGTGCCGGCGAAGAAGTATTCGCCACGCGTCAGCAGCGCCACCTGCTTCAGGGTTTCTTCGTCGAGGCGCACGCGCATGCTCCAGCCCTCGAAGCCGATGATCTCGCCTTCCTTCGTGCCCATGCCGACGGTGTAGATGCGCACGCCGCGGTCGGCCGCGAGCTTGGCCATCTCGAGCGTGTCGGGCCCGGTGGTGCGCTGGCCGTCGGTGAGCAGGATGATCGCCGCCGAGTTGTACGAACCCGGCTCCACCGGCTTGAACGCCGGCTTGTCGGGCTTGTCGCCGAAGCCCGGCGGCATCGGCCGCGCACCGGTGATCTGCGACAGATCGAACCCCGCGTCGGGGAACAGCGTGGCCAGCGACAGCACGATGCCCGAGCCGATCGCGGTGGCGCGCTGCAGCTGGAAGCGGTCGATTGCCGCCACCACGTCATCGCGGCTCAGCGTCGGCGCCTGCACCACCGCCGCGGTGCCGGCGAACGACACCACACCGACACGCACCGACGCCGGCAACTCGCCGACGAAGCCCTTGGCGGCCTCCTGCGCAGCGACGATGCGGCTGGGCTTGATGTCGGTGGCGCGCATGCTGCCCGACACGTCCATCGCCAGGATGATGGTCTCCTGCTGCGAGGGGAGCTTCAGCACGGCCGTGGGCCGCGACACCGCCACCATCAGCACCAGCAGCGCCAGGCCGAGCAGCAGCGGCGGCACGTGGCGGCGCCAGCCCGGGCCCTTGCCGAGCGCCTGCTTGACCAGCGCGACGCTGGCAAAGCGCACCGTGTTCTTCTTGCGCCGGTGCAGCAGCCACAGGTACAGCAGCACCAGCAGCGGCGCCAGCACCGCGGCGGCCCACAGCGCCTCAGGCCACAGGAACTTCATCGTGTGCCTCCACCGCGTGATTCACCGGCGTTGCCGCGCTGCGCAGGTGCGCCGGCATGTGCGCGCCGCTGCGCTGACGCGCGCGCTGGCGGCGCAGCGCGACGAAGCGCAGCAGCGATTCGAACAGGTCGTCGTCGGTGGCGAGCTCGAGCGTGTCGACCTGCGCGCGGCCGAGCGCGGCGCGCAGCGCGGCCTCGTGCTGCGTGGCCAGCGCCGCGAAGCGCTCGCGGAACGCCGGGTCGTTGGTGTCGACGAACAGCTGCTCGCCGCTCTCGGCATCTTCGATCGTCACCAGGCCGACATCGGGCAGCTTGAGCTCCAGCGGGTCGTACAGCCGCACCGCCAGCACCTCGTGCCGCCGCGCGAGGCGGCCGAGCGCGTCTTCCCAACCGGGCGCGCTGATGAAGTCGGACACCACGAAGATCATCGAGCGGCGCCGGATCAGCGTGTCGGCGCTCTTCAGCAGGTCGGCCAGAACGGTCTGTCGCGCCGGCGCGGCAGCGCCCTTGCGGCGCCGCGGTGCCGGCTGCGGTGCAGGACGCTGGCGCATGCGCTGGATCAGCTCGAGCACATGGTTGCGGCCGGTGCGCGCCGGCAGCATGCCGTCGACCCGGTGGCTGTACAGCAGCGCGCCGACGCGGTTGCCGTGCCGCGTGAGCAATCGCGCCAGCACGGCGACGAAGCCCTCCGACACGGCGAGCTTGGTGCGATCGTTGGAGCCGAAGTCGATCGAGCCGGAGAGGTCGAGCAGGAACCACGCGCTCAGCTCGCGGTCTTCGGTGAACTGGCGCACGTGCGGTTCGTTCAGCCGGGCGGTGACGTTCCAGTCGATGTGGCGCACGTCGTCGCCGTGTTGGTAGACGCGCAGGTCGGCCAGATCGAGTCCGGCACCGCGCCACAGCGTGCGGTAGTCGCCCTGCAGCAAGCCGTCGAGGCGGCGGATCACCGTCCACTCCAGCTGGCGCAGCAACTGGTCGGGCGTGGCGACGGTGGCGGCGACTTGCGGCATCGGCGAACCTCTAGGTCGCTTCGGGGTGCTGCAGTGGCTTGTCGGGCACCGCGATCTTCGCCATCACGCGCGCGACGACATCGTCGGCGCTCAGGCCTTCGGCCAGCGCCTCGTACGACAGCACCAGCCGGTGGCGCAGCGTGTCGAGCGCGAGATCGGTCAGGTCTTCGGGCAGCACGTAGCCGCGGCCGCGCAGGAACGCCAGCGCACGCGCGCCTTCGATCATCGAGATGCTGGCGCGCGGGCTGCCGCCGTAGGTGAGGTACTTGGCCAGCTCGGGCAACCCTGCGTCGGCGGGCCGCCGCGTCGCGCCGACCAGCTTCACCGCGTACTGGATCAGGCTCGGGTCGACGTAGACCTTGCGGCACTCCTGCTGCAGCTCGGCGAGCTGGCCGGTCGACGCCACGGCCGAGACGTCGGCCGGCGCGCCGATCACGCGCTCGACGATGACGAACTCCTCCTCGTCGCTGGGGTAGTCGACCAGCACCTTCATCATGAAGCGGTCGACCTGCGCCTCGGGCAGCGCATAGGTGCCCTCGGTCTCGATCGGGTTCTGCGTCGCCATCACGACGAACGGCGACGGCACCTTGTGCGTCTCGCCGGCGATCGTCACCTGGCGCTCCTGCATCACCTCGAGCAGCGCGCTCTGCACCTTGGCCGGCGCGCGGTTGATCTCGTCGGCCAGCAGCAGGTTGGCGAACACCGGCCCGAGGGCGGTGGCGAAGTCGCCGGTCTTCTGGTTGTAGATGCGCGTGCCCACCAGATCGGCCGGCACCAGGTCGGGCGTGAACTGGATGCGGCGGAACGAGCCGCGGATCGCCGCGGCCAATGTTTTCACCGTCAGCGTCTTGGCCAACCCGGGCACGCCCTCGACCAGCAGGTGGCCCTGCGCGAGCAGTGCGACCATCACGCGCTCGAGGAAGCGATCCTGCCCGACGACGACGCGCTTGACCTCGTAGAGGATGCGCTCCATCAGGGTCGACGGTTCGGTGGGGCTGGGGGTCATGGGCGCCTTGGGTCGGAGTGGAAGGGGGCGTCAGAACGGCGGCAAGCCGGCGGCGGTGGCGGCGTTCTCGATCGGCACCGCGAAGCCGATGCCGATGAAGGTGCGCGCTTCGGTCGGGTTCATGATCGCGGTGACGATGCCCACCACGTGGCCGTCCATCGTGACCAGCGGCCCGCCCGAGTTGCCGGGGTTGGCCGCGGCGTCGAACTGGATCAGGTTGGTCAGTACGCGTTTGCCCTCGGGTGAGCGGAACTCGCGCTTCAGCCCCGACACCACGCCTTGCGACACCGACGGCCCGATGCCGAACGGGTAGCCGACCGCGATCACCTCTTCGCCGGGGCGCAGGCCGCCGGTGGAGCGCATCGTCGCGGCTTCGAGTTCGTCGGGCCGCTGCTCAGCCTGCAGTACGGCAAGGTCGTTCTCGGGTTGCACGTTGATCAGCGTGGCGTCCGAGACGAGGCCGTTCGAATACGTGACCTTGATGCGCGAAGCGCCGCGCACCACGTGCAGGTTGGTCAGGATGATGCCCTTGTCGACGATCACCACGCCGCTGCCGACGCTGCGGTGCGCCTCACCGTCCTTCGGGTCGGCGCGCTCGGGCGGCTGCTCGCCGACCACGCGCACCACCGAGCCGATCACCGCCTCGTAGGCGTTGGCCGCGGCCGACGCCAGCGGCTCCTTGGCGATCGATGCGCGCATCGCGCGGTCGATCTGCTCGAACGTGGGCAGCGTGCGCTCGTGCCGAGTCCACGCCGGCCAGCCGGCCGCCAGCGCCAGCAGCAGCGCCAACGCTGCCCACGCCCAGCGCTCGCGCGCGGTGACCCACGAGCGCACGCGGCGCGCGCCGCGAGTGAGCCGGCCCGGTGGGTCGAGGTCGGGTTCGCCGGTCGCGTCAATACCGGGCGCTGCGGTGGTGCTGCGGCCCGAATGACCGGGCCCGGCGTTCGCAGCGCCGGCACCACCGGCCATGCCACCGAGTCCGCGACCCGGCAGGCTGGGCGTGCGCTCGGGGGTTCGGCTGTACAAGGGCACGCGCTTCATCGTCACCGCTCCCGCAGTGCCGACACCACGGCGCACTGCGAGTCGCCAAGGTACCACGGAGCGCGCCGCCGTGCATGCGCTCGCCTGGCGGCGCCGGCCGACCGGGCTGCACCGCGTGCTACCGGCGTGCGAAGTGCTCGTTGTAGCGTGGCACGAAGTCCTGGCTTGCCAGCGGCAGGTGGCAGGCGCGGCAAGTGGCGAGGTCGTCGGGCGCCTTCTGGCCGTTGGGCAGCCAGGCCGCATACACCCAGTTGCCGTTGCGCAGTGGCTCGGGCACGTCGGCACCCCAGCCGGCGTTCTTGCCCATCACGAAGATGCGCACGAGGTCACCCTTCACCAGCTTGCCATCGGGCCCGCTGGCAAGGCTGCCGTCGGTGTTGGTGCGCGCGGCGTAGTTCTCCATCACGAACACGGTGCCGTTGGGGAAGCCGCTTTGCGCGCTGGCGTGGCGCGCCGCGGGGTCCATGTAGATCTCGCGCACCTGCTTCGCGTCGGGGCGCTGCACCGCCGACAGGAACTTGGGCCAGCTCTTGTAGCCGGCGGGAATCGCCAGCTCGCCGTCGCGCGTCGGCGCCAGCGAGACCGAGCTGCAGCCCGCGAGCAAGGCCGCCGCTGCCACCACCGGCGCCAGGCCGCGCGGCTCGAACCGGATCTTCATCGCGTGTCTCCCCATTCGAATGTCGTTCGCATGCTGTTCGAGAGCCGCGCAGATCTCAGCGCACGGGTGCGTGCCGACGGCGGCTGCGATGATACGCAGCGGGGCTTGTCTGGATGCCCCTAACTTCGTTGCAATCGCGCCGCCATGGACTGGATCGACACCCACTGCCACCTCGACGCACCCGAATTCGACGCCGACCGCGACGCCGTGTGGGCGCGCGCACGCGCGGCCGGCGTAACGATGGCGGTGCTGCCGGCGGTGGCGGCCGAGCACTTCGAGCGCGTGCGCGCGCTGGCGCACCGGTTTGGCCTGGCGTATGCGTTGGGCATCCACCCGCTTTACGTGGAGCGCGCCGACGACAGCGACCTCGAGCGGCTGCGCGAGGCCCTGCAGCGCCACGCGGCTGACCCGCGCCTGGTGGCGGTGGGTGAGATCGGCCTCGACTGGTTCGTGCCGGGCCTGGATCGCGAGCGCCAGCAGCGCTTCTACCTGGCGCAGCTGAAGCTCGCGCGCGACGCCGGCCTGCCGGTGATCGCGCACGTGCGGCGCTCGGCCGACGGACTCGCTGCCGGACTGCGGCGCATCGAGGTGGCCGGCGGCATCGCGCATGCCTTCAACGGCAGCCCGGAGCAGGCACAGGCACTGTCGGCCTGTGGCCTGAAACTCGGCTTCGGTGGCGCGATGACCTTCGAGCGCGCGCTGCAGATCCGCCGCCACGCGGTGGCGTTGCCGGCATCGGCGCTGGTGCTCGAAACCGATGCGCCCGACATCGCGCCGCACTGGCTGGTGCACGGCAGCGCGCCGCGCGTGGCTGGCGCGGCGTCGCGCAACGAACCCGGCGAACTGCCGCGCATCGCCGGTGTGCTGGCAGCGCTGCGCGGCTGGTCGCTCGACGAGACCGCGGTACAGACCGGCGCCAATGCGCGTGCGGCGCTGCCGCGGTTGATGGCGCTGCAAGCGACATGAGCGGCTGACGGTGCTGCAAGCGATATGAGCGATCGAGTGATGACGATGCGCGTGCGCACGCCGGGCCCGGCGCAAGCTGCCGCGCGAGCGCGCCTGCAAGGCCTGCCGCCCGTGGCGGCGCCGCACGCACGACTGGTCGTGCTCGGCAGTTTCCCCGGCGCCGCGTCGCTGGCGGCGCGCCAGTACTACGCACATCCGCGCAACCAGTTCTGGACCATCCTGTCCACGTTGTGGCAAACCGACCTGCGTGCGCTGCCGTACGAAGCGCGTCTCGACGAACTGCGCCGGCGCGGGCTCGGCGTGTGGGATGTCTACGCCAGCTGTCGTCGCGAGGGCAGCCTCGACAGCGCGATCGAGGACGCGACGCCGAACGACCTCGCCGGCCTGTTCGCCACGCTGCCGCGCTTGAGCGCAGTGGCGCACAACGGCAGCGAATCGGCGCGCGCGCTGGCGTTGACGCGCACGCTGGTGCCGCAGGCCGTGCGGCTGCCGTCGAGCAGCCCGGCCAACGCGAGCTGGTCGCTCGCGCGCAAGTGCGACGCCTGGCGCGCGGTGTTCGTGCAGCATGGGCTGTGCCGATGAACAAACCCGTGTCGAAGCCATCGCCGCGGCGCGCTGCCGAGTCGCGGCCACCCGAGGTGACGCTGCCCGAGGTCACCATCAGCGAGGCCGACGGCGTGCGCTACCTGCACCTGGGCACGCCGTGGGTGCAAGGCGCGATGCAGATCCGCCGGCCGCGCGCGATCGCGCTCGACTACGTGCAGCGCATGATGTGCTGGATGCTGTGGCGCGCACCGGAGTCGTTCGACGATGGCTTGGCGGTGCAGCTTGGCCTCGGCGCGGCGGCGATCACGCGCTTCACGCACCAGGAGCTGAAGTGGTCCACCACCGCGGTCGAGCTCAATCCGGCGGTGATCCTGGCGTGCCGGCGCTGGTTCCGGCTGCCTGCCGATGGCGAGCGGCTGAGCGTGGTGCCCGCCGATGCGGCGCGCTGGGTGCGCGAGGCCGACGGCTGCCGCGGCCGCGTCAGCGCGCTGTGCATCGACCTGTACGACCACGACGCCGCGGCGCCGGTGCTCGACGATGAGGCGTTCTACGCCGATTGCCGCGCGCTGCTGGCCGACGACGGCGCGATGACGGTGAACCTGTTCGGCCGCCGCGCCAGCTTCGCGCGCTCGATGGCGCGCATCGCCGCCGCTTTCGGTGCCGACCGGCTGTGGTACCTGGCACCGACGCGCGAAGGCAACACGATTGCGGTAGCAACACACACCGCCGGCCTGCCCGACTCCGCCACGCTGCGCGCCCGGGCGGCTAACATCGAAGCCCGCTACGGGCTGCCGGCGCGCCGATGGCTGCACCTGCTGCACGCCTGGCGGCCCGGCCCGACCCCACCATGAGCTCCACCGCCACCCGCCCGCGCAGCGCGCCGCGCCCGATGCCGGCACCGGCGCGCGGCAAGCTCGAGTGGCGCACGCTGCTGGGCTGGCTGCGCGAAGACGGCTGGATCGATGCCGACGATGCCGCCGGGGTCGTCAAGCGCTTCGGCAGTGCCGACTCCAGCCAGCACCCGCTGGTGCGGCTGGGCAGTGCCGGTCTGAAGCGACGCGGCACACAGACCGCGCTCGACATCGAGCTGCTGACGCAGTGGCTGGCGCAGCGCTTCAACCTGACTTACCTGCGCATCGACCCGTTGAAGGTCGACGTCGGCCGCGTCGGCGACGTGATGAGCGTGCACTACGCCGAGGTGCGCCGCGTGCTGCCGGTGACGGTGGGCGCGCACGAGGTGACCATCGCCACCGCCGAGCCGTTCGACAACGCCTGGGTGAGCGAGATCGAGGCGCACACGCGGCGGCGCGTCAAACTGGTGGTGGCCAACCCGCTGGACATCGCGCGCTACACCACCGAGTTCTTCTCGCTGGCCCGGAGCGTGCGCGCGGCGCAGAAAAGCGGCGAGAACTCGGCGGCCGCGAACTTCGAGCAGCTGGTCGAGCTGGGCCGCACCAACAAGCAGCTCGACGCCAACGACGCCGGTGTGGTGCAGGTGGTCGACTGGCTGTGGCAGTACGCGTTCGACCAGCGTGCCAGCGACATCCACCTCGAGCCGCGGCGCGACATGGGCGCCATCCGCTTCCGCATCGACGGCGTGCTGCACACGGTGTACCAGGTGCCGATGACGGTGATGAGCGCGATGACCGCGCGCATCAAGCTGCTCGGCCGCATGGACGTGATCGAAAAGCGCCGGCCGCTCGACGGCCGCATCAAGACCAAGCGGCCCGATGGGGTGGAAGGCGCCGGCCAGGAGGTGGAGATGCGGCTGGCCACCATCCCGACCGCGTTCGGCGAGAAGATGGTGATGCGCATCTTCGACCCCGACACCGCGGTCAAGTCGGTGCAGGGGCTCGGCTTTTCGCAGCACGACGGCGAGCGCTGGCAGCAGCTGATCGGCCGCGCGCACGGCATCGTGCTGGTCACCGGCCCCACCGGCAGCGGCAAGACGACCACGCTGTACGCCACGCTGAAGCAGCTGGCCACCGACGAGGTCAATGTCTGCACGATCGAAGACCCGATCGAGATGATCGAGCCGGCGTTCAACCAGACCCAGGTGCAGGCCGCGATCGACATGGGCTTCGCCGAAGGCGTGCGCGCGCTGATGCGGCAGGACCCGGACATCATCATGATCGGCGAGATCCGCGACCTCGCCACCGCCGAGATGGCGATCCAGGCCGCGCTCACCGGCCACCTGGTGTTCAGCACCTTGCACACCAACGATGCCGCGTCGGCGATCACGCGGCTGGCCGATCTGGGCGTGCCGCCGTACCTGATCAGCGCCACCGTGATCGGCGTGCTGGCGCAGCGGCTGGCGCGCACGCTGTGCCCGGCATGCAAGAAGCCCGACGAAGACCACGCGCGCGAGCACTTGGCCGAGGTGGCCAAGCCGTGGCGTCTCAGCGGCGGCGTGCGCATGTTCCAGCCGGTGGGCTGCCTGGAATGCCGGCACACCGGCTACCGCGGCCGCGTCGGCCTGTACGAGCTGATGATGCTGACGCCGCAGGCGCACGAGCACATCCATCCGCACTACGACGTGGCCGAGCTGCGCCGCCAGGCGCTGCAAGACGGCATGCGCCCGTTGCGCCTGGCCGGCACGATGAAGATCGCCGAGGGGCTGACCACGGTCGAGGAAGTGCTGCGCTCGACGCCGGCCTGGTCGGAAAAGTAAGCTGCGGTTCAGTCGTCTGCGCCGCCCGCCCGCGGCCGGCGTTGCCGCGCGCGGCGAGCCCACTCGCTGCCTGCGCCACACGGGGAAACCTGAACCAGCGCGCTCGGTCGGCTGAATAGAATGGCCCGGACCACCCTGCGTGGAGGCGAGGAGGCAAGGTGAAGATCAAGAGCCAGAAGGATTTCTGGGCCGGGTTGATGTTTATCGTCACCGGGCTGGGGTTCGCGTGGGGCGCGCAGTACTACAGCTTCGGCACCTCGGCGCGACCTGGCCCCGGCTACTTTCCGTTCGGGTTGGGGCTGATCCTCGCGACGCTCGGTGCGCTCACGTTGTTCGAGGCGCTGACGATCGAAACCGAAGATGGCGAGCCGGTCGGCGCGTTCGCGTGGAAGCCGCTCGTCACGATCCTGCTGTCGGTGGCGCTGTTCGGCGCGCTGCTGCCGTGGCTCGGCATGGCGCTGACGATTCCGGTGCTGGTGTGCCTGTCGAGCCTGGCCGGCGACGAGTTCCATTGGCGCGACGCGCTGATCAACAGCGTTGTGCTTACCGTGGGCTCGTGGGCCATCTTCATCCTCGGCCTGAAGCTGGTGATCCCGCTGTGGCCGGCCTTCCTGCCGTTCGGCCAGTAAGGGGCGCACATGGATCTGCTCCACAACCTGGCGATCGGCTTCGAGACCGCGCTTTCGCTGCAGAACCTGGCGTACGCGTTCATGGGCGCGGTGCTCGGCACGCTGATCGGCGTACTGCCGGGCCTCGGGCCCACGGCCACCATCGCGATGCTGCTGCCGTCGATCTACTCGCTCGACTCGACGCCGGCGCTGATCATGCTGGCCGGCATCTACTACGGCTCGCAGTACGGCGGCTCGACCACCGCGATCCTGATCAACGTGCCGGGCGAATCGGCCTCGGTGGTGACGGCGATCGACGGCTACCAGATGGCTCGCCAGGGCCGCGCCGGCCCCGCGCTGGCGGCTGCCGGCCTGGGCTCGTTCTTCGCCGGCTCGGTGGCGACGATGGTGCTGGCCGCGTTCGCGCCGCCGCTGACCGAGCTGGCGTTCAAGTTCGGCCCGGCCGAGTACTTCTCGCTGATGGTGCTGGGCCTGATCGGCGCGGTGGTGCTGGCGTCGGGGTCGCTGATCAAGGCGATCGCGATGATCATCCTCGGCCTGCTGCTCGGCCAGATCAACACCGATGTGATCTCCGGCGTGCCGCGCTACAGCTTCGACATTCCGCAGCTCACCGACGGCATCGGCTTCGTCGCGATTGCGATGGGCGTGTTCGGCTTCGGCGAGATCATCGCCAACCTCGGACGCCCGGCCGAGCACCGCGAGGTGTTCACCAAGGACGTCAAGGGCCTGTGGCCGACGCGCGAGGACTTCAAGGCCGCGTTCCCGTCGGTGCTGCGCGGCACCGCGCTCGGCTCGTGCCTGGGCGTGCTGCCCGGCGGCGGTTCGCTGCTGTCGAGCTTTGCCGCCTACACGATGGAGAAGAAGATCGCCGGCGCCGGCGGCCGCTTCGGCAAGGGCGACATCCGCGGCGTGGCCGGCCCCGAGAGCGCCAACAACGCCGGCGCGCAGACCTCGTTCATCCCGATGCTGACGCTCGGCATCCCGCCGAACCCGGTGATGGCGCTGATGGTCGGCGCGATGACGATCAAGGGCATCCAGCCGGGCCCGCAGGTGATGTCGAGCAACCCGCAGCTGTTCTGGGGGCTGATCGCGTCGATGTGGGTCGGCAACCTGATGCTGATCGTGCTGAACCTGCCGCTGATCGGCATCTGGATCCGGCTGCTCACGGTGCCCTACCGCTTCCTGTTCCCGGCGATTCTCACGTTCTGCTGCATTGGCCTGTACACGATCAACAACTCGAGCTTCGATGTCTACATCGCCGTGATCTTCGGCTTGACGGGCTACGTGTTTTACAAGCTCGGCTGCGAACCGGCGCCACTGCTGCTGGGCTTCATCCTCGGGCCGATGATGGAGGAGAACCTGCGCCGCGCGCTGCTGCTGTCGCGCGGCGACTGGAGCACGTTTCTCACGCGGCCGCTGTCGGCCGGCCTGCTGATCGCCTCGCTGGCGATGATCGTGATCGTCGCGCTGCCGTCGATCCGCGCCAAGCGCCAGGAGGCGTTCGCCGAGGGCGATTGATTGACCCACCCCCGAAGCGGCCTCGCGGCCGCCTCCCCCTCAAGGGGACCACACCAGCGGACCGGCAAAGCCGGCTCCGCGGTGTGCGCTGGGGCGGGTCTTGTCGGGTTTGCGCTTGCTTCAACGCGAACTGCACTGCCCTTCGGCACTATGCTTGACGCAGCATGAGCGCGACGCTGGAGGACACCGGGCTCGGTGCGATGGCACCGCTGCGCGACGCCACCTTCCGCATGCTGTGGGTCGCCTGGCTGGCGGCCAACATCTCGCTGTGGATGCACGATGTGTCGGCTGCCTGGCTGATGACCACGCTGACCACCGACCCCGCGCTGGTGGCGCTGGTGCAGACCGCCTCGACGCTGCCGATGTTCCTGCTCGGGCTGCCCAGCGGCGCGCTGGCCGACATCGTCGACCGCCGGCGCTACTTCGCCGGCACGCAGTTGTGGGCGGCGTCGATCGCGCTCGTGCTGATGGTGCTGGCGCTGGCCGGTGCGCTGTCGGCGCCGCTGCTGTTGCTGCTGACCTTCCTCAACGGCATCACGATGGCGATGCGCTGGCCGGTGTTCGCCGCCATCGTGCCCGCCGTGGTGCCGCGGGCGCAGCTGTCGGCCGCGCTCGGACTCAACGGCGCGGCGATGAACGTGTCGCGCATCGTCGGGCCGGCGCTGGCCGGTGCGATCCTCGCCAGCGCCGGCAGTGCGCTGGTGTTCGCACTCAACGCGGTGATCTCGGTGGCGGCGTTCTTCACCATCCTGCGCTGGAAATCCGAGCGCAAGGAGAGCGCGCTGCCCGGCGAACGCTTCGTCGGCGCGATGCGCGTCGGCCTGCAATACCTGCGGCAGGCGCCGCGGCTGCAGATCACGCTGCTGCGCATCGCGCTGTTCATGCTGCAGGTGTCGGGCCTGATGTCGCTGCTGCCGCTGCTGGCCAAGGAGTTGCCCGAGGGCGGCGCGGGCGCGTTCAGTGCGCTGCTCGGTGCCACCGGCCTCGGCGCGGTGGCGATGGTGATCTACATGGGCCGGCTGCGCGACAGCATCGGCCGCAACCGCGTGGTCAGCGTCGGCGCGCTGCTGCACGCGGCCGCCGCAGCCGCCGCCGCGCTGGCACCCAATCTGTGGCTGATGCTGCCGTGCCTGTTCGTCGCCGGCGGTGCGGTGATCCTCACTGCCAACTCGATCACCGTGGCCGCGCAGCTGATGCTGCCCGACTGGGTGCGCGCACGCGGCATGGCGCTGTACCAGATGGCGCTGATGGGCGGTGGCGCGGCCGGTGCCGCGATCTGGGGCCATGTCGCGGTGGGCCTGCAGGTGCGCGACACCGTGCTGGCGTCGGCCGCGTTCGGCGTGCTCGCGGTGCTGCTGGCGCACCGTCTGTCGATCGAGCATGGCGACCCCGACGAGCACCTGCGGGTCGCGGTGTCGCCGCCGCCGGAGCCGGCGATTGCGATCGACGGCGAAGACGGCCCGGTGCTGGTGACGATCGAATACCAGATCGACCCGGCGCGAACGACCGAGTTCGTCGCGGTGATGCAGCAGACCCGGCAGGCCCGGCTGCGCCAGGGTGCGCTCTCCTGGGGGTTGTTCCGCGACGCATCGGCGCCGGGGCGCTACGTGGAGTACTTCGTCGACGAGACCTGGTGGGAGCACCAGCGCCGACTCGAGCGCTTCACCGCCGGCGACGCCGGGCTGCGCGAGCGTCGCCTGGGTTTTCACATCGGCGCGCAGCCACCGGTGGTGCGGCGCTTGGTCGGCGAGTCGCTGCGCGACTGACCCGCTGCAAGCTGCGGGCCGCACGATGCCCGACGGCAGCGATGGACGGCGCCGGGTTCGTCGTGCCGGGTGTGTCGTGCCGGGTGTGTCGAATAGCGAATACGATCGGCGCATCACCCGCAGCGAGAGTCCCATGCACGCCTTCGACTACAACGCCTCGTACCCCACCGTGCGCCGGCCGGTGTTCGCGCGCAACGTCGTCGCCACGTCGCACCCGCTGGCCGCGCAGGCCGGGTTGCGGGTGATCGCCTCCGGCGGCAACGCCGTCGACGGTGCCATCGCCGCCGCTGCCGTGATGACGCTGGTCGAGCCGTGCAGCAACGGCCTGGGCTCCGATGCGTTTTGCATCCTGTGGGACGGCAAGAAGCTGCACGGCCTCAACGCATCGGGCTGCGCACCGGCGCTTTGGACACCGCAGTACTTCCGTGACAAGTACGGCGCTGCGGCGCCGGCGCCGCCGGCGCGCGGCTGGGACTCGGTGACCGTGCCCGGCGCGGTGGCCGGCTGGGCCGCGATGAGCCGGCGCTTCGGCAAGCTGCCGTTCGCCGACGTGCTGGCGCCGGCGATCGAGATCGCCGAGCGCGGCTATGCGGTGCCGGTCATCGTGCAGCAGAAGTGGCAGCTCGCCTACGAGGTGAAGGAGCTGGTCTCGCAGCCGGGCTTCGCCGAGGTGTTTTTGCCGCGCGGCCGCGTGCCGGCGGTGGGCGAGCTGATGCGCATGCCCGGTGCCGCGAAGGCGCTGCGCGCGATCGCGCACAGCCACGGCGAGGCGTTCTATCGCGGCGAGATCGCGCAGGCCATCGACCGCCAGGCGCGTGCGCAAGGCGGCGCACTGCGCGCGGCCGATCTCGCCGGCTACGAGCCGCAGTGGATCGAGCCGATCGGCATCGACTACCGCGGCTATCGGCTGCACGAGATCCCGCCCAACGGGCAGGGCATCGCGGCGCTGATCGCGCTGGGCATCCTCGAGCAGTTCGACCTCGGCGCGCTGCCGGTCGACGGCGTGGCCTCGCAGCACCTGCAGATCGAGGCGATGAAGCTCGGCTTCGCCGACACCTACCGCTATGTGGCCGAACCGTCGTCGATGACGGTCACGCCGGCGCAGATGCTCGACGCGGCCTACCTGAAGGCGCGCGCGAAGCTGATCGATCCCAAGCGCGCGCAGGCCTTCGATGCCGGCACGCCGCCGAAGGGCGGCACGATCTACCTCACCGCGGCCGACGAGAGCGGCATGATGGTCAGCTTCATCCAGAGCAACTACATGGGCTTCGGCTCCGGCGTGTGCGTGCCCGAGTGGGGCGTGAGCCTGCAGAACCGCGGCCACTGCTTCACGCTCGATGCGAGCAGCTCGAACCTCGTCGGCCCGGGCAAGCGGCCGTTCCACACCATCATCCCGGCGTTCCTCACGAAGGACGGGCAGCCGCAGATGAGCTTCGGCGTGATGGGCGGCAACATGCAGCCGCAGGGGCATCTGCAGACGCTGGTGCGCATGCTCGACTACCGGCAGCACCCGCAGGCCGCGTGCGACGCGCCGCGCTGGCGCTTCGACGGCGGCCTGAGCGCCGAGGTCGAACCCGAGATGAATCGCGACGTTGTCGCCGGGTTGGTCGCGCTCGGCCACCGCATCGAGTCGAAGGCCGACAGCTACCAGGATCTCGGCGCCGGCCAGTTCATCTGGCGCTTGGGCGATCCGGCGGTCGAGGGCTACGTCGCGGCCAGCGATTCGCGGCGCGATGGGTTGGCGGCGGGGTTCTGAAAGCGAGTCGCAATCGATCGAGTTGATCGCCAACGGTGGATCGCTGGGAGGGCTGCGTTGCAGGCTCCGAGGTCCTCGGTGCTTCGAAGCCTTCGCCCATCGGAGCGAGGCCGAGGCCACCGGGTGACCGGCTGCCTCCGTGTCCTCCGCGCTCAGGCTGCTCTCGCAGCCTGAGCGCTCCTCCTTAACCTACGGCAGCCGGTCACCCGGCGTCCTCGGCCTTGGCATGACCGCGCGCACGCGATGTGCACTGAAGATCGCGTGCGTGCGGTCTCGAACGAGCGGCGCGGCGGGCCGGCCTGTTGTGCGCAAGTGAAGGAAGGAGGCCCGGGCGGGAGCCCCGGGCCGGGGGGACATGGAGCACAACAGGCCGGCGCCGTCGCGGCGCGGACGCTCAGCAGGTCGCACGGCGAAGCCCCGTGCCGACGCCGCCGATGGCTTGCCCTTATCATCGCCCGCTGATTTCCACCCCTGCATCGTGCCGCGTCTCGCGATGAGATTGCTTTCCCCGACTGTTGTTCGCTCGCTGCTTGGCTCACCGCGCATCGTGGTCGCATTGATCGCGGCAGCGCTCGCGGCGTGTGGCGGCGGCAACTCGGGCAGCGCCGCCGCCAACGGGAGCTCCGGCCGGCAGGCGCCGCCGCCGCCGGCGGTGGGCGTGGTCACGGTGCAGCCGCGCGCGGTGCCGCTGCAGACCGAACTGCCCGGCCGCGTCGAGGCGCTGCGCGTGGCGCAGGTGCGCGCGCGCGTCAACGGCGTGGTGCTGAAGCGGCTGTTCGTCGAAGGCAGCGACGTCAAGGCCGGCCAGCCGTTGTTCCAGATCGACCCGGCGCCGTACCAGGCCGCCTTGAGCGCGGCGCAGGCCACGCTGGCCAAGGCACGCGCCAACCGCGAGATGACGACCGAGCTGGCCGCGCGCTACAAGCCGCTGGCCGAGGCCAAGGCGATCAGCGCGCAGGACTACGTCAACGCCGAGGCTGCGCGCCGGCAGTCGGAGGCCGACGTGGCCGGCGCGCAGGCGGCGGTGCAGACCGCGCAGCTCAACCTGGCCTATGCGCACGTGACGGCGCCGATCGCCGGGCGTATCGGCCGCGCCGCGGTGACCGAAGGCGCGCTGGTCAGCGCGGCCGAGGGCACGCTGCTGGCCACGGTGCAGCAGATCGGCACGGTGTACGTCAACTTCACGCAGCCCGACACCGAGGTGCTGAAGCTGCGCCGGCTGATGGCGGCCGACAAGCTGCGCAAGCTGCCGCACGGCGCCGGCGAGGTGCGCGTGGTGCTCGGCGACGGCAGTGAACTGCCGCGTCCGGGCAAGCTGCTGTTCACCGACCTCTCGGTCGACCCCGGTTCGGGCCAGGTCACGCTGCGCGCCGAGGTGCCCAACCCCGACGGCCTGCTGCTGCCCGGCCAGTACGTGCGCGTGCGCCTCGCGCAGGCCGAATTGCCGTCGGCGATGGTGGTGCCGCAGCAGGCGGTGACGCGTGGCGGCGATGGCGACACCGTGCTGGTGGTCGGGCCTGAGAACAAGCCGCAGCCGCGCACCGTGAAGCTCGGCGGTGTCAGTGGCAACGACTGGGTCGTGCTGTCGGGCCTGGCCGCTGGTGACCTCGTGATCGTCGACGGCTTCCAGAAGATGATGGTGCCCGGCGCGTCGGTCAACCCGGTGCCGTGGGTGCCGCGCGCGGCTTCGGCACCGGCCGCGGCAGCGGCGGCTGCATCCGCGACGCCGGCGACCGTGCCCGCGGCCCCAGCGGCATCCGGCCGCGCGTCCTGAGCGGGCCGCATGGCGCGCTTCTTCATCGACCGCCCGATCTTCGCGTGGGTGATCGCGCTCGCGCTGCTGGTGGCCGGCGGCGTGTCGGTGCGGCTGCTGCCGATCGCGCAGTACCCGAGCGTGGCGCCGCCGTCGCTGCGCGTCAGCGCGTTCTACCCCGGCGCGTCGGCGCAGACGCTCGAGGAGAGCGTGCTCAGCGTGATCGAGCAGGAGATGAACGGCTCGCCCGGCCTGATCTACATGGAGTCGGTGGCGCAGGCCAACGGCGCGGGCTCGATCACGCTCACCTTCGAGACCGGCACCAACGCCGACCTGGCGCAGGTCGACGTGCAGAACCGCCTCAGCCGCGCCGCGCCGCGGCTGCCGGCGTCGGTGACGCAGCAGGGCGTGCGCGTCGACAAGGCGCGCAGCAACTTTTTGATGTTCACGATCCTGTCGTCGACCGACGGATCGTTCGATCCGGTCGCGCTGGGCGACTATGCATCGCGCAACGTCGTGCCCGAGCTCCAGCGCATTCCCGGTGTCGGGCAGGCGCAGTTGTTCGGCACCGAACGCGCGATGCGCATCTGGATCGACCCGGCCAAGCTGATGGGCTACGGCCTGTCGACCGGCGAGGTCAACGCCGCGATCCGCGGCCAGAACGCGCAGGTGTCCTCCGGCACGATGGGCGACCTGCCGATCGTGCAGGGCCAGCAGATCAGCGCCACGGTGGTCGTCGACGGCCAGCTCGACAGCGTGGAGGCGTTCGGCAACATCGTGCTGCGCGCCAACACCGATGGTTCCACCGTGCGGTTGCGCGACGTGGCACGCATCGAGCTCGGCAGCCAGAGCTATGCCACCTCGGCGCGGCTGAACGGCCAGCCGTCCACCGGCATCGGCGTGCAGCTCTCGCCCACCGGCAATGCGCTGGCCACCGCCACCGCGATCCACGCGCGCATGCAGGAGCTGTCGAAGTTCTTCCCCAAGGGCATGAAGTACGAGATCCCGTACGACAGCTCGAACTTCATCCGCATCTCGATCCGGCAGGTGGTCGAGACGCTGCTCGAGGCGATGGCGCTGGTGGTGCTGGTGATGTTCGTGTTCCTGCAGAGCCTGCGCTACACACTGATCCCGGCCATCGTGGTGCCGGTGGCGCTGGCCGGTGCCTTCACGCTGATGGCCGCGCTCGGCTTCTCGATCAACGTGCTGACCATGTTCGCGATGGTGCTGGCCGTCGGCATCCTGGTCGACGACGCGATCGTGGTGATCGAGAACGTCGAGCGCATCATGAGCGAAGAGGGGCTCGGTCCACGCGAGGCCACGCGCAAGGCGATGGGCCAGATCACCGCAGCGATCGTCGGCATCACCGTGACGCTGGCGGCGGTGTTCATCCCGATGGCGTTCTTTCCCGGCTCGGTGGGCAACATCTACCGCCAGTTCTCGCTGGTGATGGTCAGCTCGATGGCGTTCTCGGCCTTCCTCGCGCTGTCGCTGACGCCGGCGCTGTGCGCCACGCTGCTCAACCCGGTGGCGGCCGGCCACCACCTCGAGAAGCGCGGCCCGTTCGGCTGGTTCAACCGCGGCTTCAAGCGCACCACGCACGGCTACGAGGGCATGGTGGCGCGGCTGCTGAAGCACGTGGGCCGCATGATGATCGTGTTCGTGCTGCTGGTGGCGCTGGTGGTGTGGCTGTTCGTTCGCCTGCCGGCGTCGTTCCTGCCCAACGAGGACCAGGGCTATCTGGTGGTCAACGTGCAGCTGCCGCCGGGCGCCACGCAGGGCCGCACGCTGGCGGTGATGCAGCAGGTCGAGGGCTTCATGCTGAAGCAGCCCGAGGTGCAGGGCATGGTCAGCGTGATGGGCTTCAGCTTCTCGGGCCAGGGCCAGAATGCCGGTCTCGCGTTCGTGACGCTGAAGGACTGGAGCGAGCGCAAGGGCCCCGAGCACTCCTCGCACGCGCTGGCCGCGCGCGCGTTCGGCGCGCTGATGGGCGTGCGCGACGCCTTCATCTTCGCGCTCGCGCCGCCGTCGATCCCCGAGCTCGGCACCGCCACCGGCTTCAACTTCCGCCTGCAGGATCGCGGCGGCAACGGCCATGCGGCGCTGCTGGCGGCGCGCAACCAGCTGCTCGGCCTGGCCGGCCAGAGCCAGGTGCTGGCCGGCGTGCGGCCCGACGGCCTGGAGGACGCGCCGCAGCTGCAGCTCGAGATCGACCGCGACCGCGCGGCGGCGCAGGGCGTGTCGTTCGACGCCATCAACGCAGCGCTGTCGACCGCGCTCGGCTCGACCTACGTCAACGATTTTCCGAACCACGGCCGTCTGCAGCGCGTGGTGGTGCAGGCCGACGCGCCGGCGCGCATGCAGCCCGACGACCTGCTGAATCTGAGCGCGATCAACGCGCGCGGCAAGCTGGTGCCGCTGTCGTCGTTCGCCACCACGCGCTGGGTGGTCGGGCCGATGCAGACCATCCGCTACAACGGCTACCCGGCGATGCGCATCGCCGGCGACGCGGCGCCGGGCCACAGCACCGGCGAGGCGATGGCCGAGATGGAGCGGCTGGCCGCGCAGCTGCCGCCGGGCTTCGCCTACGAGTGGACCGGCCTGTCGCGCGAAGAGCAGCTCGCCGGCGCTCAGACCACCGCGCTGATCGTGTTCTCGCTGCTGGCGGTGTTCCTCGCGCTGGCGGCGCTGTACGAGAGCTGGAGCATCCCGGTGGCGGTGATGCTGGTGGTGCCGCTGGGCGTGCTCGGCGCGATCCTCGGCGTCACACTGCGTGGCATGCCCAACGACGTGTTCTTCAAGGTCGGTCTGATCGCGGTGATCGGCCTGTCGTCGAAGAACGCGATCCTGATCATCGAGTTCGCGAAAGACCTGCACGCGCAAGGCAAGGGTCTGGTCGAGGCGACGCTCGAGGCCGTCCACCTGCGCTTCCGACCGATCCTGATGACCTCGATCGCGTTCATCTTCGGCGTCATGCCGCTGGTGCTGGCGTCGAGCGCCAGCGCCAACAGCCAGCGCGCGATCGGCACCGGCGTGGTGGCCGGCATGATCAGTGCCACCGTGCTGGCGGTGTTCTTCGTGCCGGCGTTCTTCGTCTTCATCCGCCGCATCTTCAAGGGCAGCGAGCGGCAGCGGAAGATGTACGCGCACGAGTTGGGCAACGGCGGCGCGGCGCCGGCGGCCGCGGTCCCGTCGGGCGGCCGCGCCGCCGCCCCGGGTGACCACGCGGGCAAGTCGTGATGCGCAGGCTGCATGCGTGGACGATCGCCGCCGCGGCCGTGCCGCTGGCCGCGTGCATGTCGCTGGCACCGCAGTACGAGCTGCCGCCGCTGCCGGTGGCCGAGCGCTTTGCCGGTGCGCCCGAGGCCACGGCCGGCGCGCCGGCGGTGTCCGACCTCGATTGGCGCCAGGTGTTCACCGATGCGCGGCTGCAGCGGTTGATCGAGCTGGCGCTGGCCAACAACCGCGACCTGCGCGTGGCCGCGCTCAACGTCGAGCAGGCCAGTGCGCGCGCGCAGGTGCAGCGCGCCAGCCTGCTGCCCACCGTGGCCGCCGGCATCAGCGCCTCGCGCCAGCCGCTGCCCGATGGCCGGCACAACGAGGTCTACAGCGCCGGCGTGCTGGTGCCGAGCTACGAGCTTGATTTCTTCGGCCGCCTGCGCAGCCTGAGCGAGGCCGCGCAGGCGCAGGCGCTGGCCGCCGAGCAGGGCCGCCGCACGATGCAGATCGCGCTGGTGGCGGCGGTGGCGGCCAACCACCTCGCACTGCTGGCCGACACCGAGCTGCTGGCGCTGACGCAGCGCACCTACGAAACGCGCGTCGAGACGCTGCGGCTGGTCAAGCTGCGTTTCGACGCCGGCACCGCGAGCGAGCTCGACTACCAGGGCGCGCAATCGCTGGTGGCCAATGCGCGTGCCACGCTGGCGCAGCAGCAGCGACAGCGTGCGCTCGACGAGAACAACCTCGTGCTGCTGGTGGGCCAGCCGCTGCCGGCCGACCTGCCCGGCGGCGCGCCGACACTGGAGACGACCGCCGCCATGCCCGAGCTGCCGGTGGGCCTGCCGGCCGAGGTGCTGCGCCGGCGGCCCGACATCCGCGCCGCCGAGCAGCAGCTGATCGCGGCCCACTTCAACATCGGTGCCGCGCGCGCCGCGTTCTTTCCGAGCGTGACGCTCACCGCCAGCGCGGGCAGCGTCAGCAGCGAGTTGTCGGGGTTGTTCAAGGGTGGCTCGTGGGGCTGGGGCGTGGCACCGCAGCTGCTGCAGACGCTGTTCGATTCCGGCCGCAACAGCGCCAACGCGCGCATCGCCGAGGCCGGCCGCGACATCGCGCTGGCGCAGTACGACAAAGCGGTGCAGAGCGCGTTTCGCGAAGTGGCCGACGCGCTGGCCGGCCGCGCCACGCTGGTGGAGCAATCCCGCGCGCTGCAGGAGCAGACCGCCGCCGATGGCGCACGGCTGCGCCTGGCCGAGCTGCGCTACCGCAACGGCGTGGCCTCGAGCCTCGACCTGCTCGACGCGCAGCGCTCGCTGTTCGCGAGCCAGCAGCAGGCCGTGCTGGCGCAACTGGCGCGCATGCAGAACCAGGTGTCGCTGTACAAGGCGCTCGGCGGCGGCTGGAGCGCCGACGCGGCCACCGCCGCGACGCGGTGAGCACACCGTCGGCGCCGGCCGGCGAACGGGGCGAGGCCGCTGCGAGCGGCGATCCCACTGAACCTGCCGTGCACGGCGAACGCACCGCATCCGCCGCGCACGGCGGGGGCCACGAACGCGCCTTCGGCATCGGACTCGCGCTGGCGATCGCCGGCTCGATCGCGTTCTCGGGCAAGGCGATCATCGTCAAGCTCGCGTATCGCTACGGCGTCGACGCGGTCACGCTGATCATGTATCGCATGCTGTTCGCGCTGCCGATGTTCGTGGCGCTCGCATGGTGGTCCGGACGCGGCCGCCCGCCGCTCGCGGCGCGCGACTGGCGCATCGTGGTCGTGCTCGGCTTCTTCGGCTACTACCTGGCGAGTTACCTCGACTTCGCCGGCCTGCAGTACGTGACCGCGGGTCTCGAACGCCTGATGCTGTACCTCAATCCGACGCTGGTGCTGCTGCTGTCGTGGCTGCTGTACCGCAAGCCGGTCGGCCTGCGCCAGCTCGGTGCGATGGCGATCAGCTACATCGGCGTGGCGCTGGTGTTCGGCCACGAGCTGACGCTGGCCGCCCCCAATGCCGCGCTCGGCGCCGCACTGGTGTTCGCCAGCGCGCTGAGCTATGCGCTGTACCTCGTGGTCGGCGCCGAGGAGGTCAAGCGCCTCGGCGCGATGCGCCTCACCGGGCTGGCGTCGACGGTGGCGTGCGGGCTGTGCATCGCGCAGTTCGTCGTGCTGCGGCCGCTGTCGGCCGCGGCGGTCGCGCCGCCGGTGCTGTGGCTGTCGCTGCTGAACGCGGTGGCCTGCACGGTGGCACCGATCCTGATGGTGATGGCGGCGATGGAGCGCATCGGCGCGGCGCTGACCGCGCAGACCGGCATGATCGGGCCGCTGGCGACGATCACGATGGGCGTGCTGCTGCTCGGCGAACCGTTCACCGCCTGGATCGCAGCGGGCACGGCGTTCGTGCTGGCGGGCATCTGGCTGCTGGCACGGCTGCGCTGAAGGGGCTTGATCGCGATACCGTTCCGAGGCGATGCATCAGCCGACTTCTATGCGCTCGATGCGGCTGTTCGGCAATCGGCGCGTCCGCGCCGCGCCGAGCTGACCTGCTGCCTCCGTGTCCTCCGCGCTCAGGCTGCTCTCGCAGCCTGACCGCTCCCCTTTACCTATGCCAGCCGGTCACCCGACGTCCTCAGCCTTGCGATCACCGCGACCTGCGACGAGCAGGTGCACGCCACGGTGTCGAACGAGCGCCGCGGCGCGGAGGCGCCGGTCCGGCGAACGCTGGATGTCGAACGCCGGCTACACCCACCCCGCGCGCCGGAAGCGCCAGTACAGCAGGCCCGCGGCGGTGGCGATGATGCCCAGCGCCAGCGGGTAGCCGTAGGCCCATTTCAGCTCGGGCATTTTCTCGAAGTTCATACCCCAGATGCCGGCCAGCATCGTCGACACCGCGAAGATCGCGGCCCACGCGGCGAGCCGCTTGGTGGTCTCCGATTCCTCGATCGTCACCATCGACAGGTTGACCTGGATCGCGGTGCCGATGGTGTCGCGGATCGCGTCGATCGAGCCGTTGATGCGCGTGAGATGGTCGTGCACGTCGCGAAAGTACTCCTGCATGTTCTGGCACACCGCGGGCACGCGGCCGCCGTAGAGCTTGCCCAGCACCTCGAGCAGCGGCGCCACCGCGTGGCGCAACGCGGCGGCGCGGCGCTTCAGCTCGTACAGGCGCTCGATGTTCGAGCGCGCGGCGCCGGGCCGGAAGATCTGCGCCTCGATCTCTTCGAGATCGGTTTCGAGCTCGTCGAGCAGCGGGAAGTAGCGGTCGACCACCGCATCCATCAACGCATAGAACACGAAGCCGGCGCCGCGTGCCAGCAGCTCGGGCTCGCGCTCGCAGCGCTCGCGCACGCCCAGGAAGCCATGCTGGCTGCGGTTGCGCACCGAGAGCACGAAGTTCTGTCCGACGAAGATCGCCACTTCACCGGCCTGCAGTTCGCCCTGCTCCAGCTCGAGCAGTTGCATCACCACGAACACGGTGGCGCCGTACTCCTCGATCTTCGGCCGCTGGTGGCCCTTGCGCGCGTCCTCGATCGCCAGGTCGTGCAGGTCGAACGCGCGCTGCACCTGCGCCAGCTCGTCGTCGGTGGCGTCGCGCAGCGCGACCCACACGAAGCCCTCGGGGCGGCGCAGCCACTGGCCGATCTGGTCGATCTCGAGATCGGCCATCTTGCAGCCGTGCTGGTACGCGACGCAGTTGATCAGCATGACCGGTCCGTGCGAGTTCGATCGAGGCGCGATCTTCGCACGCGCGCGCGCGCGGGCCCTGTCCGCGGCCGAGGCGGTGGCGCCGGCAGCGTCAGAAGCGCGTGGTCAGCTCGGTCAGCCAGGCCGGCGAGGCCTGCACCGCCCAGGCCTCGAAGCGCTTGTCGGCACCGGTGAGGATGGCCACGCCCACCACCAGCAGCAGGCCGCCGAGCACCATCTTGCCGACCTTGCCGGCGGCCATCATGCGGCCGCGCACGCGCATCACGGTGGCGCGCGACAGCGAGCCCAGCACCACCAGCGGCGTGCCGGCGCCGATGCCGAACAGCACCATCAGCAGCGCAATCTGCGACAGGTGCTGGCCCTGCGAGGCCAGCGTGGTCGCCGCGCCCAGCGTCGGCCCGACGCACGGGCTCCAGACGATGCCCAGCACCAGCCCGATCACGAACTGGCCGGGCAGGCCGTCGAGCTTGATGCGCGCGAGCAGGCTGTCGCCGGCGCTGCTCAGGCCTGAAGTGGCGACCGCGAAGCGCTCCTGCAGGCGGGACGACAGCAGCACGATCGCGAACGCGATCAGGATCACCGCGGCCACGGTGCGGAAGGTGGCGGCGTCGAGCCCGAGCGAGGCGCCGACGGTGGCGACGAAGATGCCCACGGTGGCGAACGAGATCGCCAGCCCGAGCGCGAGCGCGAACGGGCCCTGGCGATGCGCGCCGATCGCGGTGGCCAGCAGGATCGGCACCAGCGGCAGCACGCACGGCGACAGCGTGGACAGCAGCCCCGCGAGGTAGCCGAACGCGAAGGTGCCGAAGCCGAATTCCATCGCGGCCGCCTACAGCGCCTTGTCGAATGTGCCTTCGATCGCTGCGCGCGTGGTCTGGCCGGTCGAGCGCGCCACCTCCTTGCCGCCCTTGAAGACGACGAAGGTGCTCTGCGTCGACACGCGCAGCGCCTTCTTCAGTGCCTTCTCGGTGTCGTAGTTGGCGACGAGGAACTGCACGTCCTTCATCTTCGGCTCGGCCAGCACCGCCTTGACGATCGGCTCCTGCTGCTTGCAGGTGGGGCACCAGTCGGCATGGAACTGCACGATCACCGGGCCGCCGGCGGCCACCGCCTGGTCGAACGTCGGTTGGGTGTACGGCGCAGGGGTGGCCGCGAACGCGAGCGACCCCCACGAGAGCAAAGCGATGGTCCACAGGCGGATCCGGGTGCGCATGTAGCGGTGTCCTCTTTCGATGGCAGGGCGCGGGCCCGTTGCATGGGTCGGCCCGCGAGGGCGGAAATTACATCAGACGGCGACCGGCCCCGCGGCACGCGGCGGCCGACCCCGGCACGGTCCGGGCCTTGTCGGCAGCGACCGGGCGCGCGGGCGTCAGCGCGTCAGCACGCGCCGCACCGCATAGCTCAGGCCGTCGACCAGCGCCACCAGCAGCAGCATCGCGCCGAGGATGGTGGCGGTCTTCTGCATCTGGAACAGGCCCATGTGGTAGGCCAGCATCTGCCCCAGGCCGCCAGCCCCGACGACGCCGAGCACCGCCGCGGCGCGGATGTTGTTCTCCCAGCGGTACAGCGTGTACGACACCAGCTGCGGCAGCACCTGCGGCAGCAGCGCATACAGCAGCACCAGCGGCGCGCGCACACCGTGCGTGCGCAGCGCCGTCGCCGGCCCGGGCGGTGCGTTCTCGAACGCCTCGGCGAACAGCCGGCCGAGCACACCCGCGGTGTGCACGGCCAACGCCAGTGTGCCGGCGAACGGCCCGAGGCCGGCGCAGATCAGCAGCAGCGCGGCCCACACCAGCTCGGGAATCGCACGCAGCGCATTCAGCAGCAGCCGCGTCGGCGCGCGCCAGCGCGCACGCTCGCCGGCCTGCAACCGGCTCGCGGGCAGCGCCAGCCCCAGCGCCAGCAGCACCGCCAGCGCGGTGCCGACGGCCGACATCGCCAGCGTCTCCCAGGTGGCCACCAGCACGCGCTGCGCGAACGGCGGCGATACGTCGGGCGGGAAGAACTCGGCCACGAAGCGGCCCATGTTGGCCAGCGCCTGGGCCGACAGGAACTGCGCCCACTGCAGGTCGAGCGACCAGAAGCTCGCCAGCGTGAGCGCCAGCAGGCCGGCGACGAACCAGCACAGGCGGCAGCGCACATCGAAGATCGGCGGCGGCAGCCGGTACGGCAGGTTGGCCGCCTCGGCCGTGCGCTGTGTGCGGCCGCCGGGCTCGGGGTTCGCGTGCGTTGCCATCGCGCGGGTCACCCCAGTTGCCGGCGCAGCCAGCCGCTGGCGCGATCGGCCAGCGCGACCAGCGCCACGAACACCAGCAGGATCGTCGCCACCTCGGCGCCGGCCAGCATCTTCATCGATGAATCGAGCTCCTGGCCGAGGCCGCCGGCGCCGACGAAGCCCAGCACCACCGACGAGCGGATCGCGCACTCCCAGCGGTACACCGTGTACGAGGTCAGCTCGTTCGCGTTCTGCGGCAGCAGCCCGTAGCAGAAGGCCTGCAGCCGGCTGCAGCCGTTGCGCAGCAGGTTGCGCGCGGCATGGCCTTCGCCGCTCTCGAGGATCTCGCCGTACACCTTGCCGAGCATGCCGCCGTAGGTGAGCGCGATCGCCAGCACGCCGGCGGTGGGCCCGAGGCCGACGACGCGCACGAACACCAGCGCCCACACCAGCTCGGGCACGCTGCGCAGCACGATCAGCGCGCCGCGCAGGCCCTGGCGCAGCACGAACGGGCCGGCGGCCATGCGGCCGGCCAGCGCCGACACCGACAGCGCGCGCGTCGACAACAGCGTGGCCGGCACGGCGAGCAGCAGCGCCAGCGCGATGCCGGCGGTGGCGATGGCCACCGTGCGCCAGGTTTGCTGCAGCACCAGCCAGAGAAAGTCGGGGCTGACGCGCGGCGGCACGAACGAGGCCAGGAAGTTCGCGGTCACCTTGAGGCTGCGCGCATCCCACAGCACCCAGGGCTTGAACTCGGTGGCCACCAGCAGCGGCCACAGCAGCGCCAGCGCGCCGCCGGCCAGCAGCACGCGGCCGCGCCACGCCGGGTCGCGCACCGGCGGCGCGGCGATGCGCTGGGTGCCCAACGTTGCGTTCAACGGCATGTGGCCGACGGCAGCGGCGGTGCCGGTTCGTCGAACGGATCGGCCGGCGGCAGTGGCCCGAACGCAGCCGCCGCGGCCAGGCCCGCGGACGCCGCCGGCGCTTGCGCATACAGTGCGCGCAGCCGCTCGCGGCTGACCTGCGCCACCGGCAGGTCGAACGCCACCGCGCCGTCGCGCAGGCCGACGATGCGCGGGAAGTGCGCCAGCGCGATCTCCACGTCGTGCAGCGTGGCCACCAGCGTGCGGCCATCGGCGCGCGCGGCGTCGGTGAGCGTGGCGATGGCCTGCGCCGCGCGCGCCGGGTCGAGCGCCGACAGCGGCTCGTCGATCAGCCACAGCCGCGCCGGCGCCAGCAGCGCGCGCGCCAGCCCCACGCGCTGGCGCTCGCCGCCCGAGAGGCGGTCGACGCGCTCGAACAGCTTCTCGGCGACGTCGAAGCGCTGCAGCGCGAGGTGCGCAGCCGCAATGTCGCTCGGGTAGAACAGCGAACGCACGCTGGCCGCCAGGCTCTGCGCCGGCAGGCGGCCGGCGAGCACGCTGGTCACCACGCGCTGGCGCGGCGGCAGCGGCGGCACCTGCGGCGCCAGGAACAGCCGGCCGCGCAGCCGCGTCAGCTCGCGCCGCGGCAGTGACCACGGGTTGCGGCCGTCGAGTTGCACCGTGCCGCGCTCGGGCTTCAGCGCGGCGGCCGCGCACAGCAGCAGCGTGGTCTTGCCGGCGCCCGAGGGCCCGATCACCGCCACCTGCTCGCCGGCCGCGACGCGCAGCGACAGCCGCGTCAGCGCGGCCGGCGCGCCGCGGCGCGCGGCCAGCGGGCGGGCGTCGACGGCATCGAAGTCGAGTCGCATGGGTTGGCGGTCAAGCGTTGCGCAAGGGGGCGGCGCGCCGACCCCGTGGGGCTCAGAGCAGGCTGGCGCTGCGCGCGGCCGCCTCGATGCCCTTGTAGTTGTCGGGCTTGCTCGGCACGAAGCGCGTGGCGCGCTGCAGGTCGAGCACGGCGCGGCCCTCGGCGGTGCTGCGATCGAGCCGCAGCAGGGCCTGCGTCAGCTTCTCGCGCAGTGCGGCGGGCATGCTGGCGTGCACCGTCCAGTTGTAGTCGTGGTACGGCGGCGTGGTGTAGAACACCCGCACCTTGGCCGGGTCGACGCGCTTGTCGGCCACCAGCTTCTCCCACACCGAGATGTTCAGCGCGCCGGCGTCGACCTTGCCCGACGCCACTGCGGCCACGGTGGCGTCGTGCGCGCCGCTGTAGGCGACGCGGCGAAACGCCTGGTCGGGGTCGATGCCGGCCTGCAGCAGGAACGCGCGCGGCATCAGGTGGCCGCTGGTGGAGCTTTGCGAGCCGAAGGTCACGTCCTTGCCCTTCAGGTCGGCCAGCGAGCGGATCGCCGGGTCGGTGGTGATGAACACCGAGCGGAACTTCTCGTCCTCCTCGCGCTGCACGATCGGAATCACCTTGCCGCCGGAGCGCGCGTAGGCCTGCACGAACGTGAAGCCGCCGAACCACGCCATCTCGACCTTCTGGTTGATCAGCGCCTCGACCGCGGCGGCGTAGTCGGTCACCGGCGTCCACTGCACCTTCATGCCCAGCTCGCGCTCGAGGTACTGCACCAGCGGCGCGGCCTTGCGCGCCAGCTCGGTCGGCGATTCGTCGGGGATCGCGGTGATGCGCAACACCGGCTGCGCCAGCGCCGACAGCGCGGCCAGCGACAACAGCAGGCCGGCGGCAAGCACGGCGAGCAAGCGTTGGGGGTGAAGGCGGGTCAAGGCGGTCTCCGTGCGCCGGTCAAAACCGGCGAGATGTTGTGAATGAAAGAGTCATACGTTGAAGGCTTAGCCAGCTACGGCGGCCCCGAGTCATGCGCTGTGACCCGTGAGGGAGCAGTTGAAGCGTTGACAGGGGTACGCGCGGGCCGGGTATTGAGCCGCGTAATCCATGACCCCGGACTTCGGTCGCGGGGTGTCCGGGGTGCCGAGGCCGTGGAGACATGCCGAAGGCCACACCGGTGCGGCCGCATTGGCGAGGCTGCGTCGGACCCCGCGCGGTCAAAGACCCCGCGCACGCGCGGACACATCTCGCACGGGAACCGGGAGATCCCGCGTCCTGCTGCGGCCGCTCGGGAGAGCGTTGCCGCAGCGCGCATCGTGAAGCCCAAGGGCGTACGACGATGAGCCACGGGCGCGGGAAGTCGGATCGCGGCGTAGTACCGAAGAAGCTGCCGAACAAGGCTGCGGGTGCAATCCCTGCGGCGGCGGAGGCGGTGGAGGGAAGGCTGCGAGCCAAGGGCAATGCTGTCGCGGCGCGCATGTCCCGGCGATCGAGCCGGGTCTATGACGTGGGAACGGCGCTCGACGGCATACGACAGACGGCACGAGGCCGTCGCGATGCGAAGTTCAGCGGACTGCTGCATCACATCTACGCCATCGAACGCCTGCGGGCGGCGTACTACGCGCTGCGGCGCGACGCGGCTGCGGGCGTCGATGGGCAAACCTGGCACGGGTACGGCATCGATCTGGAAGTGAACCTTCTGGACCTGTCGGACCGGCTGGCCCGAGGGGGCTACCGCCCCGAGCCTGTGAGACGGGCGTACATCGACAAGGCCGACGGGAGTAAGCGCCCCCTGGGCGTGCCCGCGCTGGAGGACAAGATCGTCCAGCGCGCATCGGCCGAAGTCCTTGGAGCGATCTACGAGCAGGACTTCATCGGGTTCAGCTACGGGTTCAGGCCGGGCCGAAGCGCGCACGACGCGCTGGACGCCGTGGCCGTGGGTGTGACGGCAAGGAAGGTGAACTGGATCCTCGATGCGGACACCGCCAAGTTCTTCGACACCATCGATCAAGCTTGGCTGATCAAGTTCGTCGAGCATCGCGTGGCCGATGCGCGCGTGATCCGGCTGCTCAAGAAGTGGCTGCACGCGGGCGTGCTGGAAGACGGGCAGATCACGCGCAGCGAGCTGGGGACGGTGCAGGGCGGGAGCATCAGCCCGCTGCTGGCCAACATCTACCTGCACTACGCGTTCGATCTGTGGGTTGAGCAATGGCGGGGGCGCCATGCCCGAGGTGACGTGATCGTCGTGCGCTATGCCGACGATTGGGTGGCCGGGTTCCAGCACCGCGCCGACGCCGAAGCCTTCAGGCGTGCGGTCGAGCAGCGGCTGGGGCAGTTCGGGCTGAAGCTGCACCCCGACAAGACGCGGCTGATCGAGTTCGGGCGTTTCGCGCGCGACAACCGCAGCCGACGCGGACAGGGCAAACCCGAGACCTTCGACTTCCTGGGCTTCACGCATTGCTGCGGCAAGAGCAGGAAGGGCCACTTCATGGTCTTGAGGTTGACCAGTGCCAAACGACTGCGGGCCAAGCTGCACGCGGTCAAGGACGAGTTGCGAAGGCGCATGCACCGCCCGATTGCCGAGCAGGGCCCGTACCTGCGAGCGGTGGTCAGCGGGCATGGCCGCTACTTCGCGGTGCCCTGCAACGGGGCACGGGTGCACGTCTTCCGAGAGCAGGTCGCCCGGCTGTGGCATCGCACGCTGTGCCGCCGCAGCCAGGCCAAGCACCTGAGCTGGAAGCGCATGCATCGGATCGTCGAACACTGGTTGCCCCGGCCACGCATCTGCCACCCATACCCGAACCAACGTCTGATCGTCACGACCCGAGGCAAGAGCCGTGTGCGGTAGCTCCGCATGCACGGATCTGTTGAGGGGGTGCTGGGTGACTGGCATTCCTACTCAGACTGGTCGGTTGCGCGGCTGAGGGCGCAGGTGAGGGTTTAGTGCGCCAACGCGCAGCTGCGAAAGCCGGCGAAGATGTCGTTGCGCTCGGGGGGGAAAAAGTTGCGGTAGCGCGGATGCTGCATCCGCTCGTGGGTGGCGAACGAGCCGCCGCGCAGCACGCGCCGGCTGTGGAACCACGGCGCCGAGTAGTCGCGGTACGGGTGCGGCACGAAGCCCGGGAACGGCGCGAACGCATCGGCCGTCCACTCCCACACCTGGCCCCAGCCGCGCAGGCCGTGCGTGGCGGCGAGCTCCCACTCGGCCTCTGTGGGCAGGCGCCGGCCCGCCCAGCGGCACCAGGCCTGCGCCTCGTGCCACGAGAGGTTCATCGCCGGCAGTGCGGGGTCGAGCTCGGTCCAGCGGCCGAACGCCAGCCGCTGCCAGCCGCTGCCGGCGGCACGCAGGTAGCGCGGCGCCTGCAGCACCTGCTGCTCGCGCCAGGCCCAGCCCTCGTCGCTCCAGTGCGCGCGCTGCGCGTAGCCGCCGGCCTCGACGAACGGCAGGTAGGCCCGCCAGCTCACCGGGGCGGCATCGATGCGAAAGGCGGGCAGCTCGAGCGCGTGCGCGCCGAGCTCGTTGTCGAACGCGAAGCCGTAATCGGCGCTGCCGAGCGTGTGCACGCCGGCGTCGAGCACCAGCTCGCCGCCGCGTGTGTCGTCGGCGGCGCGCGGCGCCCAGCCCGCCAGCGGCACGTCGAGGTGCTGCGCCATGTACAGCGCGGCCTCGTGGTGCATGTCTTCGTGGAACAGCACCAGGCGGTAGAAGTACAGCGCGTCGTCGTCGGCCGCGCTGTCGCGCAGCAGCGCCAGCGAGGCTTCGAGGCCTTGCGCCAGATCGTCGAGCAGCGCGCCGGCGGTGGGCAGCGGCAGCGTCCAGCGCTCGCGGTGCGGCACGCGGCTCGAATCGAACAGCGCATCGGCGCCGGCGCGCCGTGGCGCCGGCCGCGGCACCAGCGGATCGGCCGCGGCACCGCGCGTGCGTTGCGGGTTGCGCGCCAGCCACCAGTCTTGAAACCACTGGATGTGGCCGACCTCCCAGCGCGGCGGGTTGAGCTCGCCGGAGTACGGCACCGCGCAGTCGTTGCCCAGGTGCTGCCGGTAGGCGGCGAACGTGGCCAGCGTGTGGCGGCGCGTGTCGGCCAGTGCGGCAGCCAGCGCGCCGGCATCGGCGCGGCGCGCGCGCATCGCTGCAGTGGTGTCGAGCGCGGTCATCGCGGTATAACGCGCCGGTGAGTCAGCGGCCTTCCCTGGTGATCGTCACGCCGGCCTACAAGTCGTCGAACAACGGCAACTGGCAGACGGCCTGGCGTTGGTCCCGGCTGCTGGCCGAACATTACAGGATCACGATCACCGACGAGTGGCGCGGCGAGAAAGCCCATGTGCTGGTGGCGCTGCATGCGCGCCGCTCGGCCGCGTCGATCGCCGCGTGGCACCGCGCGCGGCGCGGCCCGTTGGTGCTGGTGCTGACCGGCACCGACCTGTACCGCGACATCGAGGTCGACACGGCAGCGCAGGCGTCGCTCGCGCTGGCCGATCGCCTGGTCGTGCTGCAGGAGCTGGGTCCGCAGCGGCTGCCGCCGGCACTGCGCGAGCGCTGCGTCGTCTGCTTCCAGTCGTGCCCTGCGCGGCGGGCGCTGCCCAAGAGCACGCGCCGCCTGCGCGCGCTGATGGTGGGCCACCTGCGCGACGAGAAGGCGCCGCAGACGTACTTCGAGGCCGCCGAGCTGCTGCGCGAGCGCGCCGACATCGCGCTCGACCACATCGGCGCGCCGCTCGATGCGGCGCTGGGCGACGCGGCGCAGGCGCTGGCGCAGCGGCTGCCGCGCTACCGCTGGCTCGGCGGCCTGGCGCACGGCGCCACGCGGCGGCGCATCCAGCAGGCGCACGTGCTGGTGCACGCCAGCCGCATCGAAGGCGGCGCCCACGTGATCGCCGAGGCGCTGCGCAGCGGCACGCCGGTGCTGGCGTCGCGCATCGACGGCAACGTGGGCATGCTCGGCGCCGACTACGGCGGCTACTTCGCCTGCGGCGATGCCCAAGGGCTTGCCGCGCTGCTGCGGCGCGCGCGCGACGAACCCGCTATGCTCGCCGCGCTGACCGCCCAGGGCGATACGCGCGAGCCGCTGTTCGAGCCCGCGCGCGAACGTGCGACGTTGCTGCACCTGCTCGGCGAGTTGCTGGAGACCCCGCGATGAACGCACCCGACCCGATGCCCGCCGAACCCCGCCTGACCTCGCTGTCGCACGGCGGCGGCTGCGGCTGCAAGATCGCGCCGGGCGTGCTGTCGGAGATCCTGAAAGACACCGCGCGCATGCCGGTGCCCAAGGAGCTGCTGGTGGGCATCGAGACCGCCGACGACGCCGCGGTGTACCAGCTCAACGACGAGCAGGCGCTGATCGCGACCACCGACTTCTTCATGCCGATCGTCGACGACCCGCACGACTTCGGCCGCATCGCGGCGACCAACGCGATCTCCGACGTCTACGCGATGGGCGGCCGGCCCATCTTCGCGCTGGCGCTGGTGGGCATGCCGATCAACGTGCTGTCGACGCAGACCATCGGCCGCATCCTCGCCGGTGGTGAAGCGGTGTGTCGCGCCGCGGGCATCCCGATCGCCGGCGGCCACACGATCGATTCGGTCGAGGCGATCTACGGCCTCGTCGCGCTCGGCCTCGTGCACCCGAAGCGCGTCAAGCGCAACGCCGACGCGCGTGCCGGCGACCGGCTGGTGCTCGGCAAGCCGCTGGGCGTCGGCGTGCTGTCGGCGGCGCTGAAGAAGGAGCAGCTGAGCGCGCAGGGCTACCAGCAGATGATCGCGACGACGACGCAGCTCAACACCCCCGGCCCCGATCTGGCCGCGATCGACGGCGTGCACGCGCTCACCGACGTCACCGGTTTCGGCCTTGCCGGTCATGCGCTCGAGATCGCGCGCGGCGCCGGCTGCGCGGTGGTGCTCGACTGGTCACGCGTGCCGCTGCTGGCCGGCGTGCGCGAGCTGGCGGCCGCCGGCTTCGTCACCGGTGCGTCGGGGCGCAACTGGGCCGGCTACGGCCGCGAGGTGAGGTTGTCGGATGCGTTCGACCCGGCCGAGCGCGCGCTGCTGACCGATCCGCAGACCAGCGGCGGCCTGCTGGTGTCGTGCAGTGCGGCAGTGGTGGGTGAGGTGATCGATACCTTCAAGCGCCACGGCTTCGACGCCGTGGCCGAGATCGGCGAAGTGGCGCCGCAAGACGGCGCGGCGCGGCTGGTGGTGCGCTGACGTGCGATGCAGGTGCCGTGCGCCGGCACGCGTGATGGCCTTGACCGTCGAGCAGTGCGGCCTGGCGCGCCGAAGCACTGCGGCCGCGCTGATCGCCGCCGCGCTCGTCGCGGGGGCGAGCTTCGGCGCCGCGGCACAAGTGGCACCGAGCGCTTCCGAGGTGCAGGCCTTGCCACCGCTGCATGCCGCTGCTTACCGCGGTGATGCGGCAGCGCTGGCGCGCGCGCTGGGTGCTGCGAAGGCATCGAAGACCCCGAATGCGATCGATGCTCGCGACGCGCACGGCCGCACCGCGTTGCACGTGGCCACGTTCGCACGCCGGCACGACGCGATCCGCCAACTGGTGGCTGCGGGGGCCGACCTCGGCGCGCTGGAGAGCGACCGCTACGACGCGGTGACGATCGCCGCTGTGGCCGACGACGAAGGCACGCTCGCGCTGCTGCTCGCGCTCGGCGCCAGCGCGAGGCTGGTGACCAGCCGCTACGACGGCACCGCGCTGATCGCCGCGGCGCACCTCGGCCACGATGGCGTGGTGCGCCGGCTGATCGCCGCCGGCGCGCCGCTGGATCACGTGAACAACCTGCACTGGACGGCCGCCATCGAGGCGGTGGTGCTCGGCGACGGCGGGCCGCGCCACCAGGCCACGCTGCGCGCGCTGGTCGACGCCGGCGCCAACCTCGCGCTCACCGATCGCGAAGGGCACACGCCGCTGCAGTTGGCGCGCTCGCGCGGCCTGCGCGAGATGACGCGGATCCTCGAGAACGCGCCGCGGCGCTGAATCCGGCCCACCCCCTGAGGAAACCCCCGATCCGCGATGCGGCGAGCCGTCGCCGTGCGCTCCTATACTCGGGCGCGATGCATGCACCTGCACGCTCGGCTCGCTCGCTGGCCCGCAGACCACGACGGGGCCGCTTCGCTTCCTGCGGCGCGTGTCGGGTGCCTCGACCGGTCGGGCACCGCTGATGGCGTCGATCGAGCTGCACGGCATCAGCAAGACGTGGGGCGAGACGACGGCGCTGCATGGCGTGAGCCTGCGCATCGAGCCCGGGTCGTTCTGCGTGCTGCTCGGGCCGTCGGGCTGCGGCAAGTCGACCACGCTGCGCATCATCGCCGGGCTCGAGTCGGCCAGCGCGGGCCGGCTGCACATCGACGGGCGTGACGTCACCGCGCTGCCACCGGCGCAGCGCGGCGTGGCGATGGTGTTCCAGAACTACGCGCTTTTCCCGCACCTGAACGCGGCCGACAACATTACCTTCGGCCTGTCGGTGCGGCGCGTGGCGCCCGCGGAGCGCGCCGAGCGCCTGCGCGAAACCGCGGCGCTGCTCGGCCTGACCTCGCTGCTCGAGCGCAAGCCGAGTCAGCTGTCCGGCGGCCAGCAGCAGCGGGTGGCGCTCGGCCGCGCACTGGTGGCGCGCGCGCGGGTGTGCTTGATGGACGAACCGCTGTCGAACCTCGACGCCCAGCTGCGGCAGGAGATGCGGCGCGAGTTGCGCGAACTGCAGCAGCAGTTGAAGCTGACGGTGGTCTACGTCACGCACGATCAGGCCGAAGCGATGAGCATGGCCGATCAGGTGGTGCTGCTCGCGCAGGGCCGCGTCGAGCAGCACGGTGCGCCGCGCGAGCTGTACGCAAGGCCGGCCACCACCTTTGCCGCACGCTTCATCGGCACGCCACCGATGAACCTGATCGCGCTCGACGGCGGCCGCATCGCCGGCAGCGCGGTCGACGCCGGCGCGCCCGGCGCCGCGGCCACGATCGGCCTGCGCCCCGAAGACATCGCGCTCGATGGCGACCGGCCGGTTGCCGCCGTGGTGCGCAGCGCCGAGTACCTCGGTGCCGACCTCGTGCTCGCCTGCGCTGTCGGCAGCCAGACCGTGCTGGTGCGCACGTCGGGCCAGCACCGCGCCAGGACAGGCGAGCGCGTCACGCTGCATTGGGCGGCACGCGCGGTGCATGCGTTCGATGCGGCCGGACAGCGCCTGCAATGAACCGGCGCCCGGCCCTGCGGCGAGCGGGTGACCCCACCCTGGCGGGCGGGCGCATCCGATAGACGATGCCGTCCGGCCATCGATCCACCCCGCGATCCAACTCCATCCACCCACGACGAGGAGATCCCACCATGCGGCGACCCACCTTCCTGCGCACCCTGATCGCCTGTGCCGGCCTGCTGCTCGGCGGCGTGACGCAGGCGCAGGCCGAGACCGAGGTGTCGTTCTATTACCCGGTGGCGGTCGGCGGGCCGATCGCCAAGGTCATCGACAAGTTCGCGGCCGACTTCATGAAGGCCAACCCATCGATCAAGGTGACGCCGATCTATGCCGGAACCTACCAGGAGACGATCGTCAAGGCGCTCACCGCCCACAAGTCGGGCACGCCACCGGTCACGTCGGTGCTGCTGTCGACCGACATGTTCACGCTGATCGACGAGGACGCGATCGCGCCGTTCGACGGCTTCGTCAAGACGGCGGACGACAAGGCGTGGCTCAACGGCTTCTACAAGGCGTTCATGCTGAACAGCCAGACCGGCGGCAAGACCTGGGGCATTCCGTTCCAGCGCTCTACCGTGGTGATGTACTGGAACAAGGAGCTGTTCAAGGAGGCCGGGCTCGACCCGAACAAGCCGCCGACGAACTGGGCCGAGCTGAAGGCGATGGCCGCCAAGCTGACCAAGAAGGACGCGTCGGGCAAGGTCACGCAGTACGGCGTGCAGATCCCGTCGAGCGGCTTCCCGTATTGGTTGTTCCAGACGCTGACCACGACCAACGACGCGATCCTGGCCAACGACAGCGGTACCGCGGTGAAGTTCGACGACCCCAAGGTGATCGAGGCGCTGCAGTTCTGGGTCGACCTCGGCAAGGCCGGCGTGCACCCGGTCGGCGTGGTCGAGTGGGGCACGACGCCGAAGGATTTCTTCGAGAAGAAGGCCGCGATCATCTACACCACCACCGGCAACCTGACCAACATCCGCAAGAACGCCGGCTTCGACTTCGGCGTGGCGATGATCCCGGGCAACAAGCGCAAGGGCGGCTCGCCCACCGGCGGTGGCAACTTCTACCTCTTCAAGAAGAGCACGCCGGCGCAGCAGGAGGCGGCGTTCAAGTTCATCCAATGGATCACGCATCCCGAGCGTGCGGCGCAGTGGAGCATCGACACCGGCTACGTCGCGGTGTCGCCGGCGGCCTACGACACGGCGGCGCTGAAGAAGTACACCGCCGAGTTCGCGCCGGCGCTGGTGGCGCGCGATCAGCTGCCGGTGTCGGTGGCCGAGTTCTCGACGCACGACAACCAGCGCGTGACCAAGGCGCTGAACGACGGCCTGCAGGCCGCGCTCACCGGCGCCAAGACGCCCGAGCAGGCGATGAAGGACGCGCAGCGCGAAGCCGACCGGCTGCTGCGCGGGTACAAGTGAGCATGGGGCCGGTTGTGCCGGGGCCGATGCCGCACTGAGGGCGCTGCCGTGCACGTCGCAACGAAGGCGCCACCGCGGGTGGCTGTGTCGCCATGACCGGCGCAGGTGTCGGCGGCCCGTCGCTGCGGGCGGTGCACGCCTGGCTGATGCTGTTGCCGGCGTTGGCGCTGCTCGCGCTGTTCACGCACTGGCCGACACTGGCCACGCTGATCGACAGCCTGCACTCGACGCCGAAGGGCGCGCGTGCGGCGGTGTGGGTGGGGCTCGAGAACTACCGCGTGATGGCCGACGACCCGGTGTTCTGGAAGGCGGTGCGCAACAACCTCTGGTTCGCCGGTGCGACGATTCCGCTGTCGATCACGCTCGCGCTGGCGATGGCGCTGTGGGTCAACGAGCGCATCGCCGGCCGCGCGTTGCTGCGCATGGCCTACTTCACGCCGACCGTGCTGCCGATGATCGCGGTGGCCAACATCTGGCTGTTCTTCTACACGCCGCAATATGGCCTGCTCGAGCAGATCACCGGCGCGCTCGGGCTGCCGTCGCACAACTGGCTCGGCGACCCGGACACGGCGCTCGGCGCCGTCACGCTGGTGGCGATCTGGAAGGAGGCCGGCTTCTTCATGATCTTCTACCTCGCGGCACTGCAGGCGCTGAACCCGAGCCTGCGCGAAGCGGCGGCGATCGAAGGCGCGTCAAGGGGGTTCTTCTTTCGCCGCGTGCAGTGGCCGCTGCTGATGCCGACCACGCTGTTCGTGCTGGTCAACGCGTTCATCAACGCCTTTCGCATGGTCGACCATCTGTTCGTGCTGACGCGCGGCGGCCCCGACAACGCGTCGACGCTGCTGCTGTACCACCTGTACGAGGTGGGTTTCAGCTTCTGGGACACCGCGTACGCGGCGGCGATCACCGTGGTGCTGGTGGTGGTGCTGGCGGGCATCGCGCTGCTGCAGTTCTTCGTCTTCGACCGCAAGGTGCACTACCGGTGAAGCCCGACGCCGGCAGCACCGCGGCGCGGCTGGTGTGGAACGACCCCACCGGGCTCGATACGCTGGCCGCCTGGCTGCTCGCGCTGCTGTGGATCCTGCCGCTGATGTACGCGGTGTGGACCGCGTTCCACCCGGCGGCGTACTCCACCCGCTTCGACCTGTTGGCGCCGCTGACGCTCGAGAACTTCCGCCGCGCCTGGGAGGCGGCGCCGTTCGCGCGCTACTTCGTCAACACCACGCTGCTGGTGGCGATGATCCTCGCGGTGCAGCTCGTGCTGTCGACGCTGGCCGCGTTTGCGTTCGCGCGCTGGCGCTTCCGCGGCCGCGACGTGGCGTTCGCGCTGGTGCTGGTGCAGCTGATGGTGATGCCCGACATCCTGCTGGTCGAGAACTACAAGACCATGGCCCGGCTCGGGCTGGTCGACACGCTGCTGGCGATCGGGCTGCCGTACTTCGCGTCGGCGTTCGCGATCTTCCTGCTGCGCCAGACCTTCATGGGCATCCCGAAGGAGCTCGACGAGGCTGCGCGCATGGAAGGCGCCGGCGCGCTGCAGACGCTGTGGCGCGTGTACGTGCCGCTGGCGCGGCCGGTGTACACCGCGTTCGCGCTGGTCTCGGTGAGCTACCACTGGAACAACTTCCTGTGGCCGCTGATCGTCACCAACAGCCAGAATGCACGCCCGCTGACCGTCGGGCTGCAGGTGTTCTCGTCGGTCGACCAGGGCGTGGACTGGTCGGTGATCACCGCCGCGACGCTGATGACCTCGGCACCGTTGCTGGTGGCGTTTCTGCTGTTTCAGCGGCAGTTCGTGCAGAGCTTCATGCGCGCGGGGATCAAGTAGCGCACGGCGGCCGGCGCGCTCGACAGTCTTGGGTCGGATGCCGGCGGCGCGAGCGCCGGGCGCGCGAGGGCGTGTAGGCTGCGGGGAGTCGATGCTCTGGAGCGAGGATGAAGCTCGTCACCTGGAACACCCAATGGTGCTGCGGCCTCGATGGCGTCGTGAGCCCGCGGCGCATCGTCGACGGCGCGCGCACGCTGGCCGATTTCGACGTGCTGTGCCTGCAGGAGATCGCGCAGGGTTACCCGCGCCTGCAGGGCGCGCCGGACGACCAGCCGGCGCAGATCGAAGCGCTACTGCCGGGCTACCGGTGCTTCTTCGGCGCAGCGGTGGACGAGTTCGCGGCCGATGGCACGCGTCAGCGCTTCGGCAACCTGATTGCCACGCGGTTGCCGGTGGCGCGGGTGCAGCACCACGCGCTGCCGTGGTCGGCCGATGCGGGCGTGCGCTCGATGCCGCGCATGGTCAGCGTGGTCACACTGGTCGACCCGGCGATCGGCCCGCTGCGCGTGATGACCACGCACCTGGAGTACTACTCGGCGTCGCAGCGGCTGGCGCAGGCGCTGGCGCTGCGGGCGCTGCACGACGAGGCCTGCGCACTGGCGGCGGCGCCGCCGCAGCACTGCGACGACGGCTCGCCGTTCCAGACCAAGTTGCACACCGCGCACGCGCTGCTGTGCGGTGATTTCAACGCCGAGGCGAGCGATGCTGCGGTCGCGGCGATCTGCGACCTCGCGGCGCCGCATGGCCTGCGCGACGCCTGGCCGCTCGCGCACGGCAACCGCCCGCACCCGCCGACGTTCCGCCTGTTCGACCGCACCTATGGGCCCGTGCCGGTGGCCTGCGACTTCATGTTCGTCAGCGGCGCGCTGGCGGCGCGGATCCTGCGCATCGGCGTCGACCTGCAGACGCAGGCGTCCGATCACCAGCCGGTGGTGCTGGAGCTCGGTTGACGCCTCGTCGCCGCGGGCTCGACCCCAACGTCGCGGCTTCGCAATCGGCGCCCTGACGGCCGCACGACGATGGATGCGCTGACCGCGCTGCTCGTGCAGGTGCCGTTGTTGCAATGGCTCGGCGTGGCGCTGGTGGCGTTTGCGGCCGCGGTGCTCGGCGGCCTCGCCGGCTACGGCACCGGGCTGATCCTGCCGATCGCGCTGGCGCCGGTGATCGGCGTGGCCAACGTGATCCCGGTGATGGCGGTGGCGATGATGATCAACAACGCCAGCCGCGTCGTCGCGTTCCGCCGCGAGATCCAGTGGCCGCACGTGCGGCGCATGCTGTGGCTCGGCCTGCCCACCTGCCTGCTCGGCGCCTGGGGCTACACGCGGCTCGATGCGCGCTGGGTGGCGCTGCTGCTGGGGTTGTTCCTGCTGGCCAGCATTCCGCTGCGTCGCGCGTTCAAGCGTGCGCAACTGCAACTCGGTGCGCACGGCGAGGTGGCCGCCGGCGGCGCGTTCGGCTTCATCGAGGGCGGCATGACCGGCACCGGCGTGATCCTGATCTCGCTGCTGATGGCCGCTGGCGTGCAGGGCGCGGCGCTGATCGCCACCGATGCGCTGGTCTCCGCGATCATGAGCGGCGCCAAGTCGCTGCTGTTCGGCAGCGCCGCGCGGCTCGACGCCGGCCTGGCGCTGGCCGGTGTGCTGGTGGGCTTGTGCACCGCGCCCGGCGCGTTCGTCGCGCGCGCGATCCTCACGCGCATGCCGCAGCGCATCCACCACCGCATCATGGAGGCGGTGGTGGTGTGCGGCGGCCTCGGCTTCCTGTGGCGCGCGTGGTGAGCGGCGCGCGGTTGACGCCGGCGCAATTCAATCGGCCAGCGGCTGGGCCGGCTGCGCAATTTCGTTCCGACGCGTGTTTGCCCGTCAGCGCAGCTTGGCGCGCAGCAGCTCCACCACCTCGGGCGGGAAGAAGCCGACGCCGAAGCCGTCGGCGAACGCCTTGCGGTCCTCGGGCGAGGCATCGTTCATCGCCTGTGCGATCTCGCTGGCCATCTGCTCGCGTTGCTCGGGCGACAGCTCGGCCATCTGCTGACGGGCCTCGCGCAGCTTGGGCAGCACCATCTGCTTCATCATCGCGGCGGCCATGCCGAGCTGCGGCGTGGCCGCCGGGCCGGCCAGTGCGAGGCAATCGCCCACCTCGCTTTGCATCGCCGGCGTCATCACGCCGAGCGTGCCGAGCTCGTCGAACACGGCCTTCGACTCGGCCGGCGACAACGGCTGCGCCATCGCCTGCTGCATCGCCGCCATCGCGCTCTGCATCTGCGCCGCCTGCTCGGGTGACACCGGCGGCAGGCCCGCCATCTGCGCGCCGGCCCGCTGCTGCATCGTGGCCATCAGCCGTGACATGTCCATCGTGCCCATCGTGCCGATCGTGCGCGGATCGATGCCGACGCTGGGCATCGGTGCCGGCGCACCGGCGCCGCCGCGCGCGACACCCAGGGCGGCCGCATCGGCCAGGCCAGCCGCGGCCGCAGTGCCGGGCGGCAGGGCACCTGCCAGCGGCGGGCCACTCACCAGCGGCAGGCCACCGGGCAGCATGCCGGCACCCGGCAGGCCGCCGCTCAGCAGGCCACCGCCGACCATGCCACCGAGCGTGCGGCCCGGCGAGCCGGCCAGCACCGAGGCGAGTGCCGCACCCTTGCAGCCGGAGTTGGCGAGCGAGCCGATCAGTTGCGACTTGATGCCGTCGATCAGCAGGTTCTGTACGATCTGCTTGCCCAGGCCTGCGATCAGCGGCAGTGCACCGAGCGCCGGCGTGTCGGCGCCGAACACCACCACCGAGGCGGCCAGCGCCACCGCCGCACGTCTGCCCAGCCGATTGGCCATCGCGCACCTCCGCAACGCAGCGCGATCGATTCTGCACTGCACCGTGGGTGGCTTCAATGCGCCGCAGCGGCGCATCCCACGATCGAAAGGCGGTTGCCGGCCCGCTGCCCGGTCCCCGGGTCGGGTGCCGCACAGTCGCGGCCGCGCGACGCCGACGCCGATGGACGCGCAGCATTTCACGCCGAGCGGTTAGGCTTCGGTGTTGCAATCCGGGGTCCAGGGACACCATCGCCACATGCCGGTCATCGCCGTTGTCAATCGCAAGGGGGGGAGCGGCAAGAGCACCCTCGCGACGCATCTGGCGGCGTATTGCGCCCACAAGGGGCTGCCGGTGCTGCTCGGCGATGCCGATTTCCAGCAGTCGTCGCATGCCTGGCTGCGCCAGCGCGAGCGGCAGCGGCTGGCGCCGGCGCCGAAGATCGCCGGCTGGTCGGTCGACCCGCGCAACATCCTGCGCGCGCCGCCTGGCGTGACCCACGTGGTGCTCGACACGCCCGGTGGCCTGAAGGGCTACGACCTGCTGCGCGTGGTGATGCTCGCCGATGCGGTGATCGTGCCGGTGTGCCATTCGCTGTTCGACCGTGAGTCGGCCGCCGAATGCCTGGCCGAGCTGGCGGCGCATCCACGTGTGGCGCGCGGCCGGTGCAAGGTGGCCGCGGTGGGCATGCGCATCGACGGCCGCACCAAGGCCGAGGCGTCGCTGCGCGCCTGGGCCGAGACGCTGAAGCTGCCGTTCCTCGGTGCGCTGCGCGAGACGCAAACCTATGTGAAGTGCCTCGAGCACGGCCTCACGCTGTTCGACATGCCGGCCGGCCGCGTCGATGCCGACCTGGCGCAGTGGCGCCCGATCCTCGATTGGGTGGCGCCGCTGCTCGAACCGGCGCAGGTCGAGGCCAAGCCGGTGCGCCGCCCCACGCGACCGGTGCTGCCGCCGGGCTCGCCGCCATCGGGCCACCTGCGCAACGCCGCCACCGCCGAATCGCGCTGGCCCGCCGAGCAGGCGCTGGTGCAGGCGGCTGCGGCGGCGAAGCAGCGATCGCTGCCGCCGGTGGTGCCGCGCGCGGAGCCCGCCCGCGCGGAGCCCGTGCGGGTCCAGCCGGTGCGGGTCGAGCCGGTGCGGGTCGAGCCGGTGTGTGCGCAGCCGGTGGCCGACGAGCCGTCGCGGTTGTCGCAGCTCGAACCGGCCGGCGTCGACGACCTCGACAGCCGCTTCGCCGGCCTCACGACGCGCATCGGCCGCTGGCTCGAAGTGTTGTCGCTGAAGCGTGCGCGATAGCGCGGCGCTGAGCTTCGGCACGGTGCACGAACGGGCTCAGCCGAGAACCGCCGCGGATCCGGCTTCGCCGGGCGCTTCGGGGGAGGGTCAATCCACCGCGAAGCGCGCCGGGTCGAGTGCTGCGGGCTGCACGCGCTGCGCGCGCAGCGCCTCGGGCAGCGGCGTGCCGAGCCACAACGCCGCGGCAAGCTGCGCCGCGCCGGCGGCGCTCTGGATGCCATAGCCGCCCTGGCCCGCGAGCCAGAAGAAGCTCCGGCAGCGGGCATCGTGGCCGATCACCAGCTCGCCATCGCGCGCGAAGCTGCGCAGCCCGGCCCAGGTGCGCGTGGGCCGGCGGATCGTCAGCGTGGTGCAGGCCTCGATGCCGGCGATGCCGGTGGCGATGTCGAGCTCCTCGGGCATCACGTCGTGCGCGCTCACCGGGTCGGCATTGGCCGGCGAGCCGAGCAACTGGCCGGCGTCGGGCTTGAAGTACCAGCGCTCGTCGACGTCGGCGACCACCGGCCACGCGCGCAGTTCGGTGCCCGCGGGCGGTGTGAAGGTGAACGCGCTGCGGCGCTTGGGCTGGATGCCCAGCGGCGCCACGCCGCAGCGCTGCGCCACGTCGTCGGCCCACGCGCCGGCCGCGTCGACGAGCGTGCGCGCGTGAACCGTGCGCCCGTCGGCCAGCGTGATCGTCCAGCGGCCGTCGGCGCCACAGCGCGCCTGCTGCAGCGCGGCCTCGCACCACAGCGCGGCACCGGCGCGCCTGGCGCCACGCAGAAAACCCTGGTGCAGCGCGTGCACATCGATGTCCATCGCATCGGCCTCGAGCACGCCGCCGAGCAGGCCCTCGGCGCGCAGCACCGGCACGCGGCGCAGGCAGGCCGCGGCGTCGATGCGCTCGACCGCTGCACCGGTGCCGGCGAGCTCGCGCAGCAGCGCGTCGAGCGCGGCCTGCTGGCCCTGCCAGCCGACGTAGAGCGCACCGCGCGCGCCGAGGATCGGCACGTCGGCGAAGCCTGTCGGCGGCTGCGCATAGAGCGCGCGGCTCGCGCGCGTGAGCGCACGCACCTGCGGCGGGCCGTAGCTCTCCATGAACATCGCCGCGCTGCGGCCGGTGCTGTGCATGCCGGGCTGCGCCTCGCGCTCGAGCAGCAGCACGCGCGCATCCGGTGCCAGTGCGTACGCGAACGACGCGCCGGCGATGCCGGCGCCGACGATCACGGCGTCGAACGCGGCTTCGGCCATCGCTGCGGCGCCTTCGTCAGCGTGCGGCCTGACCCGGGTCGCGCATCAGCGTGCTCTTGCCGAACAGGCTTTCGAGCAGGTCGACCGCCAGCTCGGCGGTCTTGTTGCGCACGTCGAACGCCGGGTTCAGCTCCATCACGTCGAGCGAGGCCAGCGCGCCGGTGTCGGCGATCATCTCCATGCACAGCTGCGCCTCGCGGTAGGTGGGGCCGCCGGGCACCGTGGTGGCGACGCCGGGCGCGATCTCGGGCTCGAGAAAATCGACATCGAAGCTCACGTGCAGGTGCGTGTGCGAGTCGATCGTCGCCAGCGCCAGCTCCATCGTGTGGCGCATGCCCATCTCGTCGATGTAGCGCATGTCGAACACCTCGAGCCCGGTCTGGTGCACCAGCTGCTTCTCGCCGCGGTCGACGCTGCGGATGCCGATCTGCCGGATGCTGCGCGGGTTGACCGCCGGCACCGTGCCGCCGATCTCGAGCAGCTCCTGCGGCCCCTGGCCGCACAGGCACGCCACCGGCATGCCGTGCAGGTTGCCGCTGGGCGTCAGCAGGTTGGTGTTGAAGTCGGCGTGCGCGTCGAGCCACAGCACGCGCAGCTTCTTGCCGGCCTGGCGGCAGTGGCGCGCCACCGCGCCGATCGAGCCGATCGCCAGGCTGTGGTCGCCGCCCAGCACGATCGGCAGCCGCCCCAGTTGCAGCTCGGCCAGCACCGCGTCGTGCACGGTGCGGCACCAGGTGGCCACCTCGGCGAGGTGGCGGTAGCCGTTGACCGGCGGCTGCCACGGGTTGGCCGGCCCCGCGAGGTTGCCGCGGTCGACCACCTCGACACCGTGGCCTTCGAGCGTGGATTGCAGTTGCGCCACGCGCAGCGCCTCGGGGCCCATGCTGGCGCCGCGGCTGCCGGCGCCGATGTCGGTGGGCACGCCCACCAGGCTGACCGTGCGGTTCATGGAAGGCTATTGTGACCGTGCCGCGGGTGCCGGGCCGCGCGGCACGGCCGCCGAATGCGTAGAGTGCGCACGATGCAGATCGATGCCCGTTTTGCCGACGCGATCGCGTACGCGGATGCGCACGAGATCGGCTGGCCACGCGACCCGGCCGCCGCGCCGGCGCCCGGTGGCGTGCCCTGGGGCGTGCACCACGATGACCCGTCGCCGTACAACCGGCTGCGCGGCCCGGTGCACGCGCGCGGCGGCGTCTCGGGCGTGGTGCGCCAGCGCGGGCGCGAGGTGGCTGCGTGGGGCGAGCCCGACCGCGCCGACCTGACCTTCAGCGTGGCCAAGACCTATCTCGCGATGCTGGCCGGCGTGGCGCACGGCCGCGGCCTGCTGCCCGACGTGAACGAGCCCGTGTGCGCACGCGTGTCCGGCATCGGCTTCGACGACAGCGCGCACAACCGCGGCATCACCTGGCGCCAGTTGCTGGAGCAGACCAGCGAGTGGGAGGGCCGCTGCTTCGGCGTGCCCGACACGGTGGACCGCTGGCGCCACGTGGCGCACGACCCGCGGCCCGCCAGCGGCCGCAAGGGCGACGCGCGGCCGCTGCGGCCGCCCGGCACGTACTGGGAATACAACGACGTGCGCATAAACCAGCTCGCGCTGGCGCTGCTGCACCTGTTTCGCCAGCCGCTGCCCGAGGTGTTCGACGAATCGCTGATGCAGCCGCTGGAGTGCAGCGTGGGCTGGCGCTGGCGCGGCTACGCCGATGCCTGGGTGCAGCTCGAAGGGCGCAAGGTGCAATCGGTGCCCGGCGGCACGCACTGGGGCGGCGGCGTGTCGATCGGCGCGCGTGACCAGTCGCGGCTCGGCCAGCTGCTGCTCGACCACGGCTACCACGGCGCGCGCGAGCTGCTGCCGGCGGGCTGGGTGCGGCGCATGCGCGAGCCGTGCGCGATCGCGCCGTTCTACGGCTGGCTGGTCTGGCTCAACCGCGACGGCCGCAGCTTTCCCGGTGCGTCGACGCAGGCGACCTGCATGGTCGGCGCCGGCGGGCACCTGGTGTGGATCGAGCCCGAGCGCTCGGCGGTGGTGGTGGTGCGCTGGCTCGACCCGGCGCACACCGAGGGCTTCGTGCGGCGGATGATGGTGGCGCTCGCGGTGGCGTGACGCGCGGCGCGCGTGGACGCTCAGTCGGCGCCGGGCCGCCCCAAGCCGACGGCTCCGCCGCGGCGAGCGCAGCGAGCAAGGGGGTCAGGCCCCGTCGAAGCGCGCGAACACCAGCGACGCGTTGGTGCCGCCGAAGCCGAAGCTGTTCGACATCACCGTGGCGAGTGGCTGATCCAGCCGCTGGCGCAGCACGGGCAGGCCGGCGGCCGCAGGGTCGAGCGTCTCGATGTTGGCCGACGCCGCGGCGAAGCCGCCTTGCAGCATCAGCAGGCTGTAGATCGCCTCCTGCACGCCGGCCGCGCCGAGCGAATGGCCCGACAGCGATTTGGTCGAGCTGATGTGCGGCACGCGCTCGCCGAACACCGTGCGCACCGCGTCGAGCTCGGCCACGTCGCCCACCGGCGTGGAGGTGCCGTGCGCGTTGATGTAGTCGACCGGCGTGCGCACCGTCGACAGCGCCTGCTGCATGCAGCGCACCGCGCCTTCGCCCGACGGCGCGACCATGTCGTGGCCATCGGAGGTGGCGCCGTAGCCCACCAGCTCGGCCAGGATGGTGGCGCCACGCGCCTGCGCGTGCTCGAGCGCCTCGAGCACCAGCATGCCGCCACCGCCGGCGATCACGAAGCCGTCACGCGCGGCATCGAACGCGCGCGAGGCTTGCTCGGGGCGGTCGTTGAAGCCGCTTGACATCGCGCCCATCGCGTCGAACAGCAGCGAGAGCTCCCAGCTCTCTTCCTCGCCACCGCCGGCGAACACCACGTCCTGCTGGCCCCACGCGATCAGCTGCGCGGCGTGTCCGATGCAATGCGCGCTGGTGGCGCAGGCCGAAGTGATGGAGTAGTTGACGCCCTTGATGCCGCAGCTGGTGGACAGGCACGCCGAGACCGTGCTGCCCATCGTGCGCGTGACCATGAACGGGCCGACGCGCTTGATGCCCTTGGCGCGCAGCGTGTCGGCCGCCCACACCTGGTTGGCGCTCGAGGCCCCGCCCGAACCGGCCACCAGGCCGGTGCGCGGGTTCGACAGCTCGGCCGGCCCCAGGCCGGCCTGCGCGATCGCCTGCTGCATCGCCAGCCAGGCATAGGCGGCCGCGTCGCCCATGAAGCGCAGCGTGCGGCGGTCGACCGCGGTCTCGAGCACGAGATCGGGCCGACCGCTCACCTGGCAGCGCATGCCGCGCTCGGCATAGTTCGGGTTGAAGCGAATGCCCGAACGCCCCTCGCGCAAGCTGTGCGTCACATCGGCCAGCGTGTTGCCCAGGCTGGAGACGATGCCCTGTCCGGTGACGACGACTCGACGCATCTACAGGCCCTCCGTCGACGTGAACAGCCCCACCTTCAGATCGGTGGCGGAATAGATCTCGCGTCCGTCGGCATCGACCGTGCCATCGGCGATGCCCATCACCAGTTTGCGCTCGATCACGCGCTTGAAGTCGAGCCGGTAGCGCACCCGCTTGACCGACGGCAGCACCTGGCCGGTGAACTTGATCTCGCCGGCGCCCAGCGCGCGGCCGCGCCCCGGGTTGCCGCGCCACGCCAGCCAGAAGCCCACGAGCTGCCACAGCGCATCGAGCCCGAGGCAGCCCGGCATCACCGGGTCGGTCTCGAAGTGGCAGCCGAAGAACCACAGGTCGGGCCGGATGTCGAGCTCGGCTTCGAGCTGCCCCTTGCCGTGCACGCCGCCGGTGTCGTCGATGCGCACGATGCGGTCGAACATCAGCATGTTCGGCAGCGGCAGCCGGGCATTGCCGGGGCCGAAGAGTTCGCCGTGGCCGCAGGCCAGCAGCTCATCGCGGCCGTAGGCGTGGCGCCCGAGGTCGCGCTGGCTGGTGCGCAAGCCGGTGTCGTTCATGGGGGAGTGGTCACCGATGCGGGAGTGAGGTCGCTCGGCGGTGCACGGGGCACGCGTGGCGGGCCTCGATCTGCCGGAGCGACCGGTATTGTGGCATTCGGCGCGGGGCGGCTCGTTGCGACGCCCTTGCGCTACCCGACGCGGGACTGGTCGACGTGCGCGTGCACCGAAAGCCGCGTCGGCTCAGACTCGGGCGCCACCACCTTCTTGTTCGGTCGGCAGCGCCCGACGTCGCAGCCCGCCCGGTGTGGCGACGACCAAGTGACCCAGGGGCTCGGCGCCAAGCGCTTCCGAGGTGAGCGCCGCCGCACCCTCGCCGGTGATCGGGTGCAACCGCAGATAGATGATCGCTGGTGGTGGGGCAACTCCCTGCTGAAACACCAGATCACCGTAGTCGGAGTCGAAGGTGACGAGCATGCGACGGTGTTCGCGCGCCAACGTGAGGACCTGCCGATCACCGGCACCAGGAGCGAGCACAGCAACGAAGATCACGTTGTGGCCAGCCTGCACCAGTGCTTGGCCGGCCGAGCGCGGCACGTTCTCATCCAGCAGCAGATCGGCCATTGCCCGGGGTCAGTTGGCTGGCGCGGCCTTGATCTCCATGATGAAGTCCTCGTCCTTCAGACAGTCGCGCACGAAGGCGAACACCGCCTGGAGGTCGTCGGCCTTCAGGTGCGGATAGTCCTGCAGGATGCGCTCGCTGCTCCAGCCCGAGGCCAGCAACTCCAGCACGAAATCGACGCCGATGCGCGTGCCGGCGATGCGCGGACGTCCGAACAGGGTGTCGGGGTCGGTGACGATCCGGCCTTGCCAGTCCATATCAGTACCTCCGTTGCAGCTTGACGTCGGAAGAGCTTCGAGGGCTTCAACGACGGACAGCGCCTCACTGTCGCATGCGACGAAGTATGCGCCGAAGCCGCACGCAGGCGTGCCGGCGATGGAAGCCAACCTGACGGTCCCTGTCGACTACCGCTCCTCGCCCAACTCCCCCGCCAGCGTCCCGCTCTCGTCGAACCCGTAGTGCTCCGCCAGCCGCGCCCACGCCTCCTCGGCGGTCTCGACGTAGTGGAACAGTCCGAGGTCGCTCGCGGCGATCATGCCGTGGTCGACCAGGTGCTGAAAGTCGATCAGCTTCTCCCAGAACGCGCGGCCGAACAGCAGGATCGGGCGTGCGCGGCTCTTGCCGGTCTGCACCAGCGTCATCGTCTCGAACAGCTCGTCGAGCGTGCCGAAGCCGCCGGGGAAGCAGACGAGGGCGATGCTGCGCATCACGAAGTGCATCTTGCGCAGCGCGAAGTAGTGGAACTGGAAGCACAGCTCCGGCGTGATGTAGGGGTTGGGCAGCTGCTCGTGCGGCAGCACGATGTTCAGCCCGATGCTGCGCCCGCCCACGTCGTGCGCGCCGCGGTTGCCGGCTTCCATGATGCCGGGGCCGCCGCCGGTCACCACGTAGATCGGCGCGTCGAGCGTGCGCGAGCGCTGCGCCACGATCTGCGAGAAGCGCCGCGCCTCGTCGTAGAAGCGGCTCATCTCGAGCGCGCGCTCGGCGCGGCGCGCGGCGTCGGCGTCGCCGGTGCGCACGGCCGCCTCGAGCTGCGCGCGCGCCACGTCGGGCGCCAGGATGCGCGCGCTGCCGTAGATGACGATCGTGTTCTCGATGCCTTGCTCCTGCTGCACCATCTCGCACTTCAGCAGCTCGAGCTGCATGCGCACCGGGCGCAGCTCCTCGCGCAGCAGAAAGCGCTCGTCGGTAAAGGCCAGCCGGTAGCTGCTCTCGGGCCCGCCGTAGCGCGAGGCCTGCCGCGCGGCGGCGCGGGCCTCCTGCTCGGCGGTGGGGAAGTTGCGTTCGGGAAGCTTCTTGTGGCGCTCGTGCATGGCGCGTCCCGCGTCGTCGTCCAATCGGGCCGGAAGCTTACCGCGCGCCGGTTGTGCGAGACTGGCGCCCACGGCGTGGCGCAAGGAGACGAGCGATGCACATCGAACCGGGGGTGCTGGTGGCGGCCAAGGTGGCCGGCGCCAACGTGGCGGCGCTCGCGCTGGTGGCCGCCGCGGCCTGGCTGGCGCTGCGCCGGCCGGCGCAACTGCTGCGCGCGCTGCTGGCGGCGCTGTTCTTCACGCTGTGCATGCAGGCGTTCCACCTGAGGGTGGGGCCGTCGGAGCTGCACTTCGTCGGCGCGATGCCGATGTACCTGGCGCTCGGCCTCGTGCCCACGGTGCTCGGCTTCGCGCTCGGGCTGCTGCTGCAGGGCCTGCTGTTCGAGCCGGCCGACCTGGTGCACCTGGCGGTCAACACGCTGTCGCTCGCGCTGCCGCTGCTGGCGCTGCACGCCACGCTGGGCCGGCGGCTGCAGCGCGTGAGCCTGCGCGCGGTGCTGAAACTCGACGCCGCGTACTACGCCGGCGTCACCGTGATGGTCGGCTTCTGGCTGTCGCTCGGCGAGGTGGCCACGCCGCTGGCCGACTGGCTGCGCTTCGCGGCGTCGTACCTCGCGGTGGTGGCGATCGAGCCGGCGATCACGGTGGCGGTGCTGCTCGGCGTGGCGCGGCTGCGTGCGCGGCGCTGGGTGGCGTGGTGCTTCGACCTGCGCCACGCGATGGCTTTGCGCTGACCGCGTTGCCGCCATGTCCGCGCACCACCACGATCACGATCACAGCGAGCTGTCGCCGATGGAGCTGCGCGTGCGCGCGCTCGAGACCGTGCTCGGCGAGAAGGGCTACATCGACCCGGCCGCGCTCGACGTGCTGATCGACACCTACCAGACCAAGGTGGGCCCGCGCAACGGCGCTCGCGTAGTCGCGCGCGCGTGGGTCGATCCCGCCTACAAGGCCTGGCTGCTGCGCGACGCCACGGCCGCGATCGCCGCGCTCGGCTACCAGGGCCGCCAGGGCGAGCACATGGTGGTGCTCGAGAACACGCCGGCGCAGCACCACATGGTGGTGTGCACGCTGTGCAGCTGCTACCCGTGGCCGGTGCTCGGCCTGCCGCCCGTCTGGTACAAGAGCGCGCCGTACCGCAGCCGCGTGGTGCGCGACCCGCACGGCGTGCTGGCCGAGTTCGGCGTCACGCTGCCCGCCGGCACCGCGATCCGCGTGTGGGATTCGACCTCCGAGGTGCGCTACCTCGTGCTGCCGATGCGACCCGACGGCACCGAAGCGCTCGACGAAGCCGCGCTCGCCGCGCTGGTGACGCGCGATTCGATGATCGGCACCGGCCTGGCGCTCGCGCCGAGGGTGCCGGTCGCGTCGAGCCCGCGATGAAGCACGTCAGCCACGCCGACCTCGGCGGCACCACCGGGCACGGGCCGATCGCGGTCGACGAGCCGGAAGACGAGCGCTTTCACGCTGCGTGGGAGCCGCGCGTGCTCGCGCTCACGCTGGCCGCCGGCGCCGCCGGGCTGTGGAACATCGACATCAGCCGCGCCACGCGCGAAGCGCTGCCGGCCTATGCGCGCCTGAGCTACTACGAGATCTGGTTCGAGGCGCTGCTGAAGCTGCTGGCGCGCTACCGGCTGGTGCGTGCCGACGAACTGCGCGCCGGCCACGCGCTGCATCCGGCGCGCCCGCTGCCGCGCGTGCTGCACGCGGCCGACGTGCCCGGCGTGCTGGCCAAGGGCTCGCCCACCGAGCGGCCGGCCACCACGCCGGCGCGCTTTGCCGTCGGCGATGCGGTGCGCATGTTCGCCGGCGAGGTGCCGCACCACACGCGGCTGCCGCGCTACGTGCGCGGCCGGCACGGCGTGATCGAGCGCGTGCACGGCACGCACGTGTTCGCCGATGCGCACGCCAGCGGCCGCGGCGAGATGCCGCACTGGCTCTACACGGTGGCGTTCGATGCGTGCGAGCTGTGGCCCGACGCGGCGCGCGGCGTGCGCGTATCGGTCGACGCGTGGGAGCCGTACATGGAGCGCGCGTGAGGGCGCCGGCGCTCGGCGCGCGAACTCCCCGGCCCGCGGCGTCGGGGGTCTGCGTTGCGAGCTCGCGCGCCATGCGGCGTGCGCTACCCGGAGGCTGCTGCCGTGCCCGATGAACCGCTGCTGCGCGCCGATGCACCCACCTTCCGCGAGCCGTGGGAGGCGCACGCGTTCGCGCTCGCGGTGAAGCTGCACGAGCGCGGCCTGTTCAGCTGGCGCGAATGGGCCGATGCACTGGCCGCGCAGATCGCGGCCGCACAGGCGCGCGGCGAACCCGACCGCGGCGACACCTACTACCAGCACTGGCTGGCCGCGCTCGAATCGCTGGTGGCTGCGAAGGGCGCCGCATCGGCCGACGAGCTGCAGCGCACCGCCCAGGCGTGGGACCGCGCCGCCGACCGCACGCCGCATGGCCGGCCGATCGAGCTGAGGCCGCAAGATTTCGAGCCGTGAGCGTGCGGGCGGCCCGCCGGCCATGATGGCAGAACCGGCTTTGCAGCGATGAGCACGAATCCGGTGCTCGGTGCTAGCGCAGTCGCCGACGAGCCGCGCTACGGCTGGGTGGTGGTGTGGGCCACTTTCGTCGCGCTGGGCGTGATCTTCGGCGTGGCGTATTCGTTCGCCGCGTTCTTCGAGCCGTTCGTGCGCGAGTTCAGCGCCCGGCGCGCCGATGTGTCGCTGGTGTTCGGCCTCAGCGGGCTGCTGTACTTCACGCTCGGTGCGTTCGGCGGCATGTTGTCCGATCGCTTCGGCCCGCGCTGCGTGGCCGGCGCCGGCATGCTGTGCATCGCCGCTGGCCTGGCCGGTGCGGCGGCCGCGCGCTCGATGGTCGAGGTGACGCTGGCCTACGGCGTCGGCGTGGGCATCGGCATCGCGCTGGTCTACACGCCGGCCATCGGCACCGTGCAGCCGTGGTTCACGCGCCGCCGCGGCCTGGCCGCCGGCATCGCCAGCGCCGGCATCGGCGCCGGCACACTGGTGGTGCCGCTGCTCGCCACCGCGGCGATCGGGCAGTGGCAGTGGCGCGGCGCAATGCTCGCGTTGGCGCTCGGCACACTCGCGGTCGGCTTCACGGTGGCGCTGCTGCTGCAGCGCGCGCCGGCCGCGGCGCGACGCAGCGACGGCACGGTGCCCGGCACGCCGCTGGCGCAGGCGCTGGCCAGCCGCGCGTTCTTGTGGCTGTATGCGATGTGCGCGCTCGGCTCCTTCGGCATGTTCGTGCCGTTCGCGCACCTGTCGGCGGCGGCGCGCGACCTCGGCATCACCGATGCGCGCGCGGTCGGCCTGGTGGGGCTGATCGGCATCGGCAGCCTGAGCGGGCGCTTCGCGATCGGCGCGCTCGCCGACCGCGTGGGGCGACCGCGCACACTGATTCTCGCGCAGGCATCGCTCGGCGCGTCGTTCGTGCTGTGGGCGTTCGCCGACGGCTACCTGGCGCTGGCGTTGTTCGCGCTGTGGATGGGCACCAGCTACGGCGGCATCGTCTCGCTGATGCCGGCGCTGTGCATGGACCTGTTCGGCGCGCGCGCGGTGTCTTCGATCATCGGCACGCTGTACAGCGGCGCCGCGATCGGCAACCTCGCCGGGCCGTGGCTCGCGGGGCGCATCTTCGACGCGGTGCACGGCTACGGCCCGGTGGTGTGGGGCTGCATCGCGTGCTCGGCGCTGGCCACGCTGTGCACCTGGCGCGCCGTGGTGGGCACGGCGCGCACGCCGCCGGCGTAGCGCGGGGCCGGTCGGCGGCGCGGCGATACTCGGCCCATGCGCGCTCCCATCCGCATCGCCTGCGTCGGCCATGCCGTGCTCGACCACGTGTTCGAGGTCGAGGCCCTGCCGGCGCGGCCGACCAAGACGCCGGCGCTCAGCTACCGCCCCGGCACCGGGGGCATGGCGTTCAACGCCGCCATCGCCGCCGCGCGGCTGGGCGCCGCGGTGCGCATGATCGGCCGCGTCGGCAGCGAACCGGCGGTGCAGATGCTGCGCCAGCGGCTGCGCAGCGAGCGCGTCGACGACCGCGGCCTCGAGTGCGTGCGCGGCGCCACGACGTCGGTATCGGCGATCGTGGTCGACGCGCGCGGCGAGCGCCAGATCTACAACCACCGCGGCGACGCGATCGCGCAGGCGCATCCGCTGGACACGCGGTTGCTGCAAGGTGCCGACGTCGTGCTGGCCGATCCGCGCTGGGTGGCCGGCGCGGCCGCCGCGCTGCGCTGGGCGAGCGCCCACCGCGTGACGACGGTGCTCGACGTCGACGTGGCGCCGGCGGCCGACCTGCAGCAGCTGGTCGCGCTGACGCAGTGGGCGGTGTTCTCCGAGGCCGGCCTGGCCGCGTTCGCGCCGGGCGTGGGCGCGCGCGAGGGCCTGCGGCGCGCGTTGGCCGGCGGCTGCGAGGTGGCGATGGTCACGCGCGGCGGCCGGCCGGTGTGGTGGCAGCGCCGCGGCGCGGCGCTGCGCAGGCTCGCGGTGCCGCAGGTGGCGGCGATCGACACCACCGGTGCCGGCGACGTGTTCCATGCCGCGCTGGCGCTGGCCGTCGGCGAGGGCCGCGACGAACGCGCCGCGGTCGCGTTCGCGGCCACTGCGGCGGCGCTGAAATGCCTCGGCGGCCCCGGCGTGCTGGGGGCGCCGCGGCGCGGCGCGCGCGTGCGCGCGCGGGGGCAGGGGCCACCGGCATTGCCGCGCCGCGCGCCGCGGCGGCAGCCGGTGCCGGACGAGATGGCGGCATGAAGATCGTGATCCTCGGCGCCGGCCGGGTCGGCGAGAGCGTTGCCGAGAGCCTGGTGTCGGAGCGCAACGACATCACGGTGATCGATACCGACGACGTGCGGCTGCGTGCGCTGCAGGACCGGCTCGACCTGCGCGGCGTGTCGGGCAACGGCATCGAGCCGTCGGTGCAGCGCCGCGCCGGCATCGAGGATGCCGACCTGCTGATCGCCTGCGCGACCCAGGACGAGACCAACCTGGTGGCGTGCAAGGTGGCGCACGACCTGTTCAACGTGCCGACCACGATCGCGCGCCTGCGTTCGCCCGAGTTCGAGGCCGGCTCGCCGCTGCTGGAGCGCGGCGGCTTCGCGGTCGACAGCGTGATCTGCCCGGAGCAGTCGGTCACCGCCTACGTGCGCAAGCTGATCGAGTACCCCGAGGCGCTGCAGGTGCTGGAGTTCGCCGACGGACTGGTCAGCCTGATCGCGGTGCGCGCGGTGACCGGCGGCCCGCTGGTGCAACACGGTCTGGCCGAGATCCCGCGGCTGCTGCCGGGCAAGGAGATGCGCCTCGTCGCGATCTACCGCGGCGACACCGCGGTCGAGGCGCTCGACGGTGCCACCCGCATCGAGCCAGGCGACGAGGTGTTCATCCTCGCCGCCACCGACCAGATCCGCCGCGTGCTCGGAGCACTCGGCAAGATGGATTCGCCGGTGCGCCGCCTGATGATCGCCGGCGGCGGCAAGGTCGGCCTGCGGCTGGCCAGCGAGATCGCCGGCGACTACCAGCTCAAGATCATCGAACCCAACGCGGCGCGCTGCGAGTACCTGGCGAGCCGGCTGCCGGGCAGCGTGCTGGTGCTGAAGGGCGACTCCACCGACGAAGAGCTGCTGGTCGACGAGAACGTCGGCGAGATGGACCTGTTCCTCGCGCTCACCAGCGACGACGAGGACAACATCATGAGCTGCCTGCTGGCCAAGCGACTCGGCGCGCGGCGCGTGTTCAGCCTGATCAACCGCCAGGCGTATGCCGACCTCGTGCAGGGCTCGCAGATCGACATCGCGATCTCGCCGGCGCATGCGGTGATCGGCGAGTTGCTGGCCCACGTGCGCCGCGGCGACATCGTCGCCGTGCACAGCCTGCGCCGCGGCGCCGCCGAGGCGCTCGAACTGGTGGTGCGCGGCGACGCCAAGACCTGCCAGGTGGTCGACCGCCCGCTCGAACAGATCCGGCTGCCCGCCGGGGCGCAGATCGGCGCGATCGTGCGCACGCGCAGCGACGTCGACGAGACGCGCGAGGTGATCATCCCGCACCACGACACCGTGATCCGCTGCGGCGATCACGTGATCGTGTTCGTGCCGCGCAAGCGCATGGTGCGCGAGATCGAGAAGCTGTTCCAGGTGAGCGCGCTGTTCGGCTTCTGACGATGGGCGCGCGGGGTTGCTGATGGGTGCCCTGGCCGTCGTCGCGCTGGTCGGTCGGCTGGTCGTGCTGTTCGCGCTGCTGATGCTGCTGCCGCTGGCCTTCGCTTGGGCCGGCGACGACGGCGGCGAGCGGGCCTTCATCGTGTCGGCGGCGCTCACCGCGGCGATCGGCGCGGCGCTGAGCCTGGCGGTGCGGCGCTTCCGGCGCGAGCTGCAGCCGCGCGACGGCTTCATGCTGGTCGGTCTGACCTGGCTGCTGCTGCCGATGTTCGGCGCGTTGCCGTTGCTGCTGGCGGTGCCCGGGCTCAGCTTCACCGACGCGTATTTCGAGGCGATGTCGGGCTTCACCGCCACCGGCGCCACCGTGCTGTCGGGGCTCGACGCGCTGCCGCTGTCGGTCAACGTCTGGCGCTGCTTCCTGATGTTCGTCGGTGGCCTGGGCATCATCGTGCTGGCGGTGGCGATCCTGCCGATGCTGGGTGTCGGCGGCACGCAGCTGTTGCGCACCGAGATGACGGGCCCGCTGAAGGAGCAGAAGCTGACGCCGCGCATCGCCGAGACGGCGCGCGGCCTGTGGGGCGTCTACTTCGTGTTCGCGCTGGCCTGCTTCCTGGCCTACCGCTGGGCCGGCATGAGCTGGAGCGACGCCTTCATGCACATGTGCAGCACCATCAGCCTGGGCGGCTTCTCGTCGCACGACCTGAGCCTGGGCTACTGGAACTCGCCGCGCATCGAGGCGGTGGCGGTGGTGTTCATGCTGCTGGGCGGCGTCAACTTCGCGCTCTACTTCGTGGCCTGGCGGCAGCGCTCGCTGGCCAGCCTGGCGCGCGACGTCGAGCTGCGCAGCTACGTCGGCGTGCTGGCCGCCAGCATCGCACTGATCACCGCGTTCCTGGTCTTGCACGGCACCCATCCGGACATCGGCAAGGCGTTGCGGCTGACGGTGTTCCACGTCGTCTCGGTGGCCACCACCACCGGCTACGCGACGCACGACTACGCGTTGTGGCCGCCGTTCGCATCGCTGCTGATGATCCTGCTCGGCAGCTTCGCCACCTGCGCCGGCTCGACCGGCGGCGGCATCAAGATGATCCGCATGCTGCTGCTGCTGAAGCAGTCGCGCCGCGAGCTGGTGCGCATCGTGCATCCGGCCGTCGTCAACCCGGTGGTGCTGGGCGGCGCGCAGGTCGGTGCGCGGGTGATGCAGAGCGTGATCGCCTACATGATGCTGTACGGCGCGTCGCTGGTCGGTCTGACGATGCTGCTGCTGTTCAGCGGCCTCGACGTGCTGACATCGTTCACCGCGGTGGTGGCGTGCATCAACAACATCGGGCCCGGCCTCGGCGAGGTCGGGCCGGCCGTCAACTACGGCGGGCTGAGCGACTTCCAGACCTGGATCTGCACCTTCGCGATGCTGCTCGGCCGGCTCGAGCTGCTGTCGCTGCTGGTGCTGCTGACACCCGAGCTGTGGCGGCGCTGAGGCCCTGGGCGCCTCAGCCGCGGCGCGCCGCGCAGACGCTGCACGCGGGCTGCCGCGCGAGCCGCATCTCGCTGCACTGCATCGTGCACGCGTCCACCATCAACAGCCTGCCCGTGATGGGCTCGCCGATGCCGGCCAGCAGCTTCAGCGCCTCGGCGGCCTGCATCGAACCGATCAGGCCCACCAGCGGCGCGAACACGCCCATCGTCGAGCACTGCACTTCGTCGAACTGCGCGTCGGGCGGGAACACGCAGGCGTAGCACGGGCAGTGCGGGTCGCGCATGTCGTACACCGCGAGCTGGCCGTCGAAGCGGATCGCCGCGCCCGACACCAGCGGCACACGGTGCCGCACGCAGGCCGCGTTCACCGCCTGCCGGGTGGCGTAGTTGTCGCTGCAGTCGAGCACCACGTCGGCGTGCTGCACCAGTACATCGAGCAACGCGGCATCGGCGCGCTCGGCCACGGCCTGCACCTGCACGTCCGGGTTGAGCGCGGCCACCGCGGCGGCGGCCGACGTGGCCTTCGGATCGCCGACGCGCGCGGTGCTGTGCGCGATCTGGCGCTGCAGGTTGGTGAGGTCGACACGGTCGTCGTCCACCAGCGTCAGGCGGCCGACGCCGGCGCTGCCCAGATACAGCGCCACCGGCGAGCCGAGCCCGCCGGCGCCGATGACGAGCGCGTGCGCATCGAGCAGCCGCTGCTGCCCCTCGATGCCGATCTCGTCGAGCAGGATGTGCCGCGAGTAGCGCAGCAGTTGGTCGTCGTTCATGAACCTCGGAGGAAAAAAGGGTCCGCGGCGCGGACCCTTTCAGGTGGTACGCCCTGAGGGCGCTTAGCCGCTGCCTACTGCGTCTTGACCTCGGCCTTGCGCTCGACCATCGACTTGCTGACCACCACCGGCTTGCCCTTGAGCTGGTTGAGCGCCTGCGCGAGCTGGAAGTCGTCCGGCGAGCCGAACTCGGGCAGCGCCTTGATCGGCTCGTGCGTCTTCGCCTGTTGCTCTTCGAGGCGCTTGCGCGCTTCTTCGCGCGCCTTCTCGCGCGTCTCGTCCTTCTTCTCGTCGGGCGTGCTGAGGTGCTTCTCGAGATCGGCCTCGCGCAGCCGCAGCGCCGAGAACACGTTGCCGTTGGCGGTTTCGTCGAGCCACACGTCGGGCACGATACCCTTGGCCTGGATCGAGCGGCCGCTGGGCGTGTAGTAGCGCGCGGTGGTGATCTTCAGCGCCGTCTCGCCCGACAGCGGCCGCACCGTCTGCACCGAGCCCTTGCCGAACGTCTGTGCGCCCATCACGGTGGCGCGCCTGTAGTCTTGCAGCGCGCCGGCGACGATCTCGCTGGCCGAGGCGGAGCCTTCGTTGACCAGCACCACCAGCGGAATGTTCTTCAGCGCCGCGGGCAGCTTCTTCAGTGGATCGGCGCCGCCGCGACGCACGTAGTACTCGGGTGCGGCCTTGAAGCTGGCCTTCGATTCGGCGATCTGGCCGTTGGTGCTCACCACCGTCGAGTCGCCCGGCAGGAACGCGGCCGACAGCGCCACCGCGCCTTCGAGCAGGCCGCCCGGATCGTTGCGCAGGTCGAGCACCAGGCCCTTCAGGTTCGGATCTTGCTTGTACAGCTCGTCGACCTTGCGCACGAAGTCGTCGATCGTGCGATCCTGGAACTGACTGACGCGCACCCAGCCGTAGCCGGGCTCGATCAGCTTGGCGCGCACGCTCTGCACGCGGATCTCCTCGCGCGTGATCGTCACCGGGAAGCTGCGATTCTCGGCCTTGCGGAAGATGGTGAGCACCACCTTGGTCTGCGGCTCGCCGCGCATGCGCTTCACCGCCTGGTCGAGGCTCAGGCCCTTGACGGCGGTGTCGTCGATGCGGGTGATCAGGTCGCCGGCCTTGATGCCGGCGCGGAACGCCGGCGTGCCCTCGATCGGCGACACCACCTTGACCAGCCCGTCTTCCATGCCGATCTCGATGCCCACGCCAACGAAGCGGCCGGTGGTGCCTTCGCGAAATTCCTTGAAACTCTTCTTGTCGAAATACTGCGAGTGCGGGTCGAGCCCGGCCACCATGCCCGAAATGGCGTCGGTGATCAGCTTTTTCTCGTCGACCGGCTCGACATAGTCGGTTTTCACCATACCGAACACGGCGGCGAGCTGCTGCAGTTCTTCGAGCGGCAGGGGTGCGAGCGAATTGCGCGCAAATGCCGTCAGTTGCATCGTCGTCAGCGCACCGGCAACGGCGCCCAGCGCGATGAACCCAGCGACTTTCAGTTTGCCACCCATCGTCGTCCTGCCTGGCCCGAAGGCCTCGTTGATAGCGGTCGCGCCCAGTATATGCCGGGGGAAATTGATTGCAGCCCGCAGGGTACCGGGCTGGGGCCCCCGGATTCACGGGCTGCGACTTCCCCGACGAATTTGCCGCCCGCTTCGGCCCCCGGTGTCGAAGCCGCCCTCGCGGGGCTGCCGCCCCCCTGGGCGGTGCGGCGCCGCGTGTGACCCCGGCGGCCTCAGCCGGGTTCCCGCCGGCTGCCGGCCGCGGCCATCGCTTTGAGCTGCGCGCGTAGGCCGCGCCGGCCAGCGCTGTTGCTGGCGCGATACGCCGCCAACGCCAGTTGCACGAAAGCGCGCTCCGCCGGCGTCGGCTGCTCGGGCGCGCGCGCCTCGTCGAGCCAACCCCGCGGCTTGCGACACAGCCGCTCGATCTGGCGCGCCAGCTTGTCGCCGATCGGCCGCGCGGCCTTGATCTGGCTCCACATGCTCGGCGAGATCGCCAGCCGCGCGGCGAACGCCTGCTCCAGGCCCTTGGGCGCGGCGCCGGCGGCGATCGCGGCCTCGGCATGGGCGTGGAACAGCGCCAGCACGTTGTGCCGGCGGTTGCGCGTGGTGTGGGCGGTGCTGGGTGGGGCGGTCATCGCGCCGTTGGCTGTGACGCGGCCGGCCCGATTGCATCTGCAATCGACCGCGGCGTGGCGTGTGTGGCGGTTTCGTTCATAGGGGGTTGACCCGTCGCGTAAAGACACTTTACATTGCGAACCCTCACAACCACTTCTCGATTCGCCAATTCCTCGATTCGAAGGTTCGGCACCGAATGATCCGCAAGGTTTCACCATGATCCGCAACGCCCACGCCATCGCCCCCGCTTGCGCCCTGCAGGACTCCACCTTCCTGTTGGCCGTGCAATCGCGCATGGCGGCCGGCGATGGCGTGGTGCATCCGGGCGAGGGAGACGCGGCGTCGCCGTAGCGCGCCACCCTCGAAGCTCTGACTTCCAGAGGCCCGGATTCCGCAAGGATCCGGGCCTTCGTGTTTTCCGGGCTGTTGTTCAGGACTCACTGCGGGTGTGTCCCCGCACTCCGCGCCGCCGGTGATCGACGCGCTGGGCGGTGCGGGATGTGCGCGGCGGAAGGACGCTTCCGCCGCTGTGCAGCGAGGCGCTTTCGTCCCCGGCAGGGACGCTCGCGCGGGGGCACAGCCGCAGTGGGTTCGGGCGCTTCGCGGCGCCCGCGACGAAATCGGCCGCATCGATCGGGCGGCTCCGGAACCCGTCACCGGAACGTGCAGTTGCACCGCAGCCCGTTGCGCACGGGGGGCCGCGGTGCCGCTGCGGCGCCGCACGCGGCGCCGAGGGCTCGACAGACCGTGCGTGAACTGCAAGGAGAACATCATGGAACGCATCGAACTCGCCGGCCGGTCGCTGCGCGCCGAGCTGGTGGCCTTCGTCGCCGCGCTGCTCGTCAGCCTGGTGTCGTTCGTCGGCATCGTCGCGCTGTACGCGTCGGCCTCCGGCGAACTCGACATCGTGGTCGCCAAGCTGAAGGCCGCACCCGCGGCCAGCGCCGTCGCGATCGAGGCGCCGCGCAAGCCCAAGTCGGGGTGACGCGCGGTGCCGAACGGGCCGGTGGAACCGATGCCGCATGCCGCGCGTTCGGCATCGGTTCTGCCGGCTTGTTGAATTCGGCGTTGTGTCGATGGTCCCGCCGCCGGGACTCGAACCTGGATCTACCGCTTAGGAGGCGGTTGCACTATCCCTTGTGCTACGGCGAGCGTCGAGTCGAGTGCGAAGTCTAGCCCGCCTCACCATCGCCACGACCAGATGAAGTCGAGCGAGTTGTCGACGCCCGACTGCGCGCGCAGCGTGAAGCGCTGCGCGATGCGATACACCAGCTGCCAGGTGCCGGTGGTGGCGTTGACGCTGCGCTCGTAGCCCACGTACCAGCGCTGCGACAGCTGGCGTCCGATCGACACGATGGTTTCGTGCACCTCGCCATCGCTTTGGCGCACCGCGATGTCGGTGAGGCCGAGCTGTTGCAGCAGCGGGTCGTTCGGCGCCTCGTGCTCGCCGGCCAGCAGCGCCAGCGCGGCGCGCTGCAGCAACGCGGTGTCGTTGCGGCCGAGCCCTTCGCTGGCGCGGCCCATTACCAGCCACGACAGCTTGTCCATCTCGGTCATCTCGGGCTCGCTGAACAGCCGCACGCGCGGGCTCTGCAGCTGCCCGGTGACTTCGACGCCCACGCGCACGTCGAGGTTCGGCCGCACCGCCACGATGTCCAGCCGCGGGTTGTCGCCGGCACCGGAGAAGCTGAGCTCGCCGCGATCGATCACCAGCTTCTGTGCATAGGCGGCATAGGTGCCCGACGCGGTATGCACCTTGCCGTTGACCGCCGGGTGCCCGCCGGGCGTGGTCAGCCGCAGGTCGCCGCGCAGCGACGCGTCGAGGCCGCGGCCGCGCACCTGCAGGTGCTGGCCGAGATCGAGCGCAAGATCGACCTGCGCGTTGCGCAGCGGTGCGGGCAGCGACGCGTTGCGCGGCGGCGCTCCGTTGCCGCTGGGTGCTGCCGAGGCGGCGTTGCCGCCGGGTGTCGGCGAGCCGGCGTTGCCGCCGGGTGCCGGCGAGGCGGCGCGCACCACGCTCACGTCGCCGTCGAGGCTCGGCGCGTCGCCGCGGCTGAAGTCGATCAGGCCCTCGTCGATCGCGAAGCGGCCGTCGAGCTTCAGCGACGTGCGCTCGAGCGTCAGGTCGGCGCGGCCGGTGGCGACCAGCCGGCGGTCGATGCGGCCGAGCAGCCGGAAGCGCTCGGCCTGCAGGCGCAGCGTCGCGTTCGGTGCCTCGCCGAGCCGTACCTGGCCGCTGAGCTGTAGCGTGCCGTCGCCGCCCTTGAAGGTGAAGCGCTGCACGCGCGCCACCTCGCCGTCGAGCGAGGCGTCGAGTTCGCCATCGCTCAAGCCCACGCCCTGCAGCACGTTGCGCACCGAGAGCTCGCGCCCGCTCATCGAGCCGCGCAGCTCCGGCGCGCCGAAGCGCCCGCCGAGCTCGCCGCTCACCTGCAGCTGGCCGCCCAGCCGCCAGCCCGGCGGCACCCACACGCCCCAGGCGTTCAGGTTGGCCACGCGCATCTCGGTCACGCCCGACAGCGGCGCATCGGCATCGGGCCAGCGCGCCTGCGCCGTGGTGCGCACCACCTCGGCGCCGGCCATCTCGCCGAACTGCCGGCCGGCGATGCCGTGCGCGAGCTGCCACACGCCATCCTGCGCGCTGAACGCCAGGCGCAGCTCGCTCAGCCCGAGCGCCTGCGGCGTGCCGATCTCGCTGTCGAGCAGCAGGTCGCCGCCGGCGCGCTCGAGCACGATGTCGGCCGCAAAGCGCTCGTTGGCATGCAACTCGACATGGCCGGCGAGCGTGAGGTCGCCGCGCCAGCCGATGTCGGGCTGTGCGCGCGCCAGCAGCGGCGCGACCGGCAGCGGTTCGAGATCGCCGCGCAGGTCGATGCGTTGACCCGCGGCCTGCCACGCCGCTTCGCTCCAGCGCAATGCGGCGCTGCCGGCCAGCAGCACGCGGCCGGGCTGCAGCACCGCGCGCTGCAGCGCGCCCTGCGCGTCGAGGTCGACATGACCCTGCAGGCCCTGCGCATCGAGCCAGGTGCCGGCCGGTGCATCGCGCGCGCCGATGCGCAACGACAGTTCGCTCAGCTGCCAGCGGCCGTTCGACGCGCCGGACGCGCCGGACGACACTGCGCCCGTGGCCGCCCCGCGGGCCAGCGGGGCCCACGCGCCGCGGCCTTCCAACGCCAGGCGCGTGCCGGCCGCGGCACTGCCCAGCAGCTTCTCGCTCCACGGCGGCGGCCGCAGCGGCGAATCGGCGCGCAGGCTGAAGCGGTGCGTGCGCAGTGTGCCGTCGAGCCGCGACTCCAGCGTGTCGACGCGCGGCGCGCCCGTGCCGCCGGCCAGCCCGCTGGCGTCGAGTGCGAACTCGAGCGGTGCATCGCCCACGGTGCCGAGGCGCCATCGCGCCTGCGCGTCGCGCAGCGCATGCTCGCCTTGGCGCAACCCGCTGGCCTGCAGCGAACCGCTGCTGCGCAGCGCCGGCCAGCGGCCCTCGAGCCGGCCTTGCAGCTTCAGCGCGCCGGCATCGGGCCAGAGCGATGCCGGCGTGGCGCCGAACAGCGCGGCCACCGGCCGCAGCGCGGCCAGCGCGGGTGCGTCGGTGCTCAGCTGCCATTGGTCCTGCGCCGGGTCGGCCGCCCATTGACCGTCGACGCTCGCCTGGTTGCCGGCGACGCGCGCCTGCGCCTTCACCGCCAATGCGCGGCCATCGCCGTGCGCCTCGATGTGGGCGCTGGTGGCGGTGCCGGCCAGCACGCTGTCGGCGAGGTCGATGCGGGCCTGGCCGCGCACGGCGGACGCCCAGGCGGTGAGGGCGGCCGCGGCGTCGCCGGGCGATGGATCCATCCGCGCGGCCGCGCCGCCGGTCTGTGCGGCCGCCGGCGCACGCGGTGCTGCTGCGGGCACTTGTGCATCGATCTGCCAGCTGCCGTTGATGCGGTGCGGGCCGCGGCCCCAGGCCGACCCCGCCGCGCCGGGCCACCACGGCAGCGGATCGAAGCGCGCCACCTCGCCCTGGCCGGCCAGCTGCCACGCCGGCTGCGTGCCGCCGTGCGCACGCTGCGCCTTCAGCGTGGCGCGCAGCGACGCGTCGCCCGATTGCGCCAGCAGCTTCGTCAGCTCGAAACCGTCGGCGTGCAGCGCGAGGTCGAGGTCGGCGTGCACCGGGCGCGCGACGCCGGCCAACGTGCCGTCGAGTGCACCGGCGATGCGGGCGCGCCAGGCACCGGTGTGCGTTGTGGCGGAGCCCTGCAACGGCAACGGCACACCGCTGACGTGCACGTCGAGCGTACCGCCGAGCGTCATCACACCGGCGTGGCGGTGCAGCCGCGCCGGTTCGACGCCGGCGAGCTTCAACTGCAATTGCACACCGGCGTGGGTCCATTCGCCACGGCCGTGCACGCGGCCGGCCGCGCGCTGCTCGTCGGCCAGCTCGGCGTCGAACTGCTTGAACTCGATGCGATCGAGCCGGTTCGGCGTGGCGCCGAGCTCGATCCTCAGCTCGCGGATCGGCGCGCGGTGATCGTCCCAGCGGCCGGGCTCGTGGTTGCGCAACTGCAGCGACGCGAGCGCCGGCCGATCGAGACCGCTGCTGTCGATGCGGGCGTCGGCGTCGATGCGCGTGCGCGGTGCGGCCGCGCTCAGCTCGGCGAGGTCGAGCGCGCGCGTCGACAGCGCCAGCGCAGCCAGCGGCCACGGCGCGAACGGCTCGATGCGCGCGGTGGCGTCGAGCGACGGCGCCTGCGCTTCTCGCGGCGGCGCCTGCCCCCGCGACGGCGCCTGCACCCGGGGCGACGGCGGCTGCACTCCGGGCGACGGCGGCTGCGCACGCTGCGACGGCGCGCGCGCGTTCGGCGACGGCGCCTGTGCCTGGCCAGCGGTGCCGCGCAACGTGGCGCGCAGCGCGAAGCCGGCCAGCGGGCCGTCGGCCTCCAGCTGCGCCTGCCAGCGCGGGCCCTGTTCCGCGACCGGCGCGGCCTGCAGGCGGGCCGCCAGCGGCATCGGCGCGTCGCTGCCGATGCGCGCGTCACCGGCGATGCGCAGCCGATCGTCGTGGCCGCGCAGCCCTTCGATGCGGTGCTCGCGGCCGTCGGCATCGCCCAGGCGCAGCGCGGCGCGCACGTCGTGCCAGGGGGTCTGCTCGTCGACCTGCAGCACGGCAATGTCGAGCGCATCGACCTGCAGCGCGAACGGCAGCCGCAGGTTGGCCGGCGGCGCAGCGGCCGGTGCGCGCTCGCGCGGCCAATGCCACTGCACGCGCGCGGCCTTCAGCGACGGCGTGGCCAGCGCCAACCACGCTCCGGCATGCGGCCGCCAGTGCCAGCGCGGCTGCGTGAGCTCGAGCTGCTCGATCTGCAGTTGCGGTTGCGTGGCGTTACCGTGCCAGCGCAGCGACTCGATGCGCAGCGCATCGCCGAGCAGCGAACCGTGCACGCCGGACGCCTGCAGGCCGGGCACGCGCTCGAGCAGTGCACGCGTGCCGGCCTCGCTGCGCGCCAGCTGCACGATGCCCCAGCCGAGCAGCGCCAGCGCCAGCAGCGGCAGCAGCAACCAGGCGAGCAGGCGGCCGCGCGGGCGCGATGCGCCGCGGCGATCGGGGGTCGGTGACGGGACCACGCTGTGCACTCGATCTAGAACGCGATGCCTACCGACACGTGCACGCGAAAGCGCCGCACCTCCTCGCCGTAAGCGAGGTCGAAGCGCAGCGGCCCCACCGGGCTGCGCCAGCGCAGGCCCAGGCCGTAGCCGAGCGCGGGCGAGAAGCCTTTCCAGCTGTCGGCGGCGCGGCCGGCGTCGACGAACGCGGCCCACCACACGCTCGGCAGCTTCGCGAACGGCCGCGCGATCTCGACGCTGGCGGTCGCCAGCACGTTACCGCCGGTGATCACACCGTCGACGTCGGTGGGTGCCAGCGTGCGGTAGGCATAGCCGCGCACCGAATCGTCGCCGCCGGCGCGGAAGGCCAGTGCGTCGGGCAGCGCGACCGCATCGCGCTTGAAGATCTGGCCGGCCTCGACCCGCGCGGTCGCGTACCAGCCGCGGCCCAGCGGCAGGTAGCCGGTGATGCGCCCATAGGCGCGCGTGAACGCGCCGTTGTCGGCGTAGTTGCTGGTGGCCCAGCCGACGCCGCCCTGGCCCGAGAAGGTGATGCCGCGCGTCGGCAGGATCACGCTGTCGAGGTCGCGCCACACCAAGTGGTATTGCACGCTCGGCGCGCGCGCCTCCTTGTGCACGGTGGCGGTGGTCTGCACCGAGCGGTCGAGCCCCAGAAAGTACAGCCGCTCGATGCGCTGCGTGTCCTGCGTGCGGCCCACGCGTACGCGCTGCGACAGCACCTCGTCGAGATCGGTGCGCAGGCGTTCGACCTGGGTGCCCACCAGGTTGCGGTAGAAGCGCTCGCCCGGATGCGTGCTCAGCTCGCCCTCCCACGCCTGGCGATCGCGGCCGTACTCGACCTTGTTGTGCACCGTGGCGGCGTAGCCGAAGATGCGGCGGTGCGTGTGCTCGAAGGTGGCGCGCGGCCCGGTGTTGGCGCTGGCGCCGACGCCGAGGGTCAGCGATTGCAACGGCAGCTCGTGCACCTGCACCGTCACCGGCGAGGCCGCAGCGACTGCCGGATCGCTGTCGAAGCTGATCACCGTGGTGTCGAACAGGCCGCTCTTGCGCAGGCGATCCTGGTAGTCGAACAGCAGCTGTTCGGTCAGCGGGGTGCCGGGGCCGAAGCCGGCGAGGTTGCGCACCACGGTGTCGTCTTGCTTCACCACGCCGAGCACGCGCAGCTCGCCGGCGCGGAACAGCGGGCCGCTGTCGAGCGTGAGATTGAGCTTGGTCGTGTGCGTGGCGACATCGACCTCGGCGGCGCTGGCGGCGATGCTGGCGCTCGCGTAGCCGGCCGCGCGCAGCCGGGTCAGCGCGCCGGTCTTGGCGGCACTCCAACCGGCGTTGCGGAAGGCCTCGCCGGGCGGCAGCGGCCACCAGGCGTGCAGCGCGCGGATCTGCTCGCGCGCGTCGGCATCGCCGGCATCGGTGGCGGTGCGCAATGCCCCGCGCACCGTCAGCGCCACCTCCTGCACCTGCACCTGCGGCCCCGGCTCGACCTGCACCGTCACCACCGCCGGCGGGCCGGGCTCGCGCCGCACCCGCACCTCGGGTGCGAAGTAGCCCTCGGTCTGCAGCAGTTCGCGCGCCTGCGCCGGCGCGGCGGCGACCAGGCGCGCCCACTCGGTATCGTCGATCTGCTCCTGCGGCCCCAGCACGCTCAGGCGTGCGATGTCGAGGTGGCGTTGCAGCAGGTCGCGCAGCGGTGCGGGCGCGTCGATGTGCAGTGCGGTGGCGTTGGCGGCGGGAGTGTTGGCCGTGGTATCGGCGCTGGGCGCCGCCGCGGCGGTGTCGGCCGCTGGCGCCGCGCTGCGATCGGGCAGCAGCCCGGCGCAGCCGCACAGGCCGATCGTGGCCAGCAGGGCGCCGAGCGGGGCCGCGAGCCGGCGCGTCACTTGCTGAGCAAGCGCATCGCCGCTTCGAGCCCGGCCAGCGTGAGCGGAAACATGCGCTGGTGCATCAGCTGCTGCACGATCGCGATGCTTTGCCGGTACTGCCACACGCCCTGCGGCTCGGGGTTGATCCAGGCGTACTTGGGAAACGCGCGCGTGATGCGCTGCAGCCACTCGGCGCCGGCCTCCTCGTTGTTGTACTCGACGCTGCCGCCGGGCTGCAGGATCTCGTACGGGCTCATCGTGGCATCGCCGACGAAGACGAGCTTGTAGTCCTTGTTGTACTTGTGGATCAGATCCCAGGTCGGCGTCTTCTCGGAGAAGCGGCGACGGTTGTTCTTCCACACGAAGTCGTACAGGCAGTTGTGGAAGTAGAAGAATTCCAGGTGCTTGAACTCGCTCTTGGCGGCCGAGAACAGCTCCTCGACGCGGTGGATGTGCTCGTCCATCGTGCCGCCCACGTCCATCAGCAGCAGCACCTTCACCTTGTTGTGCCGCTCGGGAATCATCTTGATGTCGAGCAGGCCGGCATTGGCCGCGGTGCAGTGGATCGTGTCGTCGAGGTCGAGCTCGAGGTCGGAGCCTTCGCGCGCGAAGCGGCGCAGCCGGCGCAGCGCCACCTTGATGTTGCGCGTGCCGAGCTCGAGCGTGTCGTCGTAATCCTTGTAGGCGCGCTGGTCCCACACCTTCACCGCCGAGCGGTTGCGGCCCTTGTCCTGGCCGATGCGGATGCCCTGCGGGTTGTAGCCATAGGCGCCGAACGGGCTGGTGCCGCCGGTGCCGATCATCTTGCTGCCGCCCTCGTGGCGCTCCTTCTGCTCCTCGAAACGTTTCTTCAACGTCTCCATCAGCTCATCCCAGCCCATCTTCTCGATCGCCGCCTTCTGCTCGGGCGTGAGCTCCAGCTCGAGGTGCTTGCGCAGCCATTCGAGCGGGATGTCGTGCGCGAAGTCGGTCAGCAGCTCCACGCCCTTGAAGTAGGCCGCGAACGCGCGATCGAACTTGTCGAACTGCGCCTCGTCCTTGACCAGCGAGGTGCGCGCCAGGTAGTAGAACTCGTCGACCGACGGGCCGATCACGCCGGCCTCGATGGCTTCGAGCAGCGTCAGGTACTCCTTGACCGAAACCTTCAGCTTGGCGGCGCGCAGCGTGTAGAAGAAGTTGATCAGCATGGTCGTCAGCGAAGCCAGTTCTCGACGCGCAGTTTAGGCACGCGGGCGAATTCGCGCTCGTTGCCGGTCACGAGGGTCAGGTTCTCGGCCAGGGCCTGCGCCGCGATCCAGAGGTCGTTCGGACCGATCGGCCGGCCCTGGCGGCGCAGGAACGCGCGCAGGTCCGCGTACGGCGCGACCACACGGGTGTCGATCGGCAGGCGCGCGAACTGCCGCAGCAACGCGTCGATGCGCAGAGCGAGCGCCTCCGAGACCGGGCGAAAGGCCTGGCCGAACCGGATCTCTGCCTCGGTCACGACCGACACCGCCATGGCGTCGAAGCCGGCTCGATGGGCGCGAGCAACGACGCGTTCGTGGCCACGCGCCAATCCCGTGAAGATGTCGGTATCGAGCAGGTACCGCACGGGCCGCCGATCAGCGTGTCTTCTTGCGCGCCGCTTTCGCGGCTGACGTGGTGCGCTTGGCATCGTCAGCGCCGAAGAGCGCCTGCCAGTCCCGTTCCCGCTCGGGCAATGGCTCGCGGATCGCGGCGAACATCGCATCCAGCGCCGCGTGATCCTGCTCGGTCAGCGGCGGCAACGAGGCGAGAAGCCCGCGCACGGTGCGCGGCTTCTCGCGCAGCACCACCTCGTCGCCGCGCCGGTAGATCTCCACCGTCTTCGACTTGAAGCGGAACTCCTTGGGCAGCCGCACCGCCTGGCTGTTGCCCGACTGGAAGACGGTGGTTTCGGTCATGGCGGCTTCCGACGTGATTGGATATACGTCTAGTATATACGCCGACCGCCGGCCGGAAGGCCGTCCCAGGGCCCGCGGCATCTCGGCGGGCCGGGGCGGCGCCGACGCGCTTCAGCGCTTTGGCATGCGCGCGTTGCGGTTGGTCAGCGCGGCCGGCTTCGGCACCGGTGGCATCGCACGCCCGGCGCCGTGCGCCGCCAGCGGCGCGGTGCGCGGCGCGGCGGCCGACACCGCCAGGCAGGCGCCGGCGTTGGCGCGGTGGTACAGCGCCGCGGCGAGCTGGCCTTCGGCGGGGTCGCCGAGCGGGTGGTCGAGGTCGTCGCTGGCGGTGCAGCCGGGCACATTGTTGCCGGCGGAGCCGGCGCCTCCCGGGACGAAGCCATCGGCGTAGTCGCCGAAGCCTTGCGCGTTGACGCCCTGGAACTCGATCGGGAAATACGTGATGCCGCAATTGTCCTGCGCGAAGAAGCCATACGGCTTGCCGCAGGTGGTGCCGCCGATCAGGTGCACGTCGACACCCACGCCGCGCAGCCCGTTGATGATCGCCTCGCTGGCCGAGCAGGTGCCGGCGCTGGTGAGCACGAACACGCGCGCCAGGTTCAGCGTCGGCAGCGCGCGGTTGGAGGTGCAGTTGAAGCTGGCGTCCGGGATGCAGGCGCTGGTGAAGAACGCGGTGGTCGAGTTCTCGCCCTGCCGCTTGTCGTTGAACAGTGTGCGCTCGAAGGGCTGGCCGGCAGTGCGCGCCGCGCCGGCGATCATGTAGGCCACTTCGCTGGCGATGTACAGGTAGCCGCCGCCGTTGTAGCGCAGGTCGAGCACCAGGTCACTGACCTGCTGCGCCTGCATCGTGGCGAACGCGTCCACCAGCGGCTGTTCTGCGGTGAGCACGTGATCGTTGAACAGCAGGTAACCCACCTGCTGGGCGCCCACCGTCAGCACGCTCGAGCGCACCGGCGTCAGCGGCACGTTGGCGGCGGTGAACTGGTAGTCGGTGGTGGCGCCGCCGCTGCGCGAGAAGCGGAAGGTGTGCGCACCCGATGCGGCCGGGTACAGCGCGTTGTTCAGCGCGGCGACGCCGGACGCGGTGTTGTCGTCGGCGGCCACGTTGTCGGCCAGCACCAGCGTGTCGCCGCGGCGCACGCCGGCGAGGGCGGCCGGCGAGTTGTCCGCCACGTAGGCGACGCGGATGTTGCGCGGCGGTGTGCGCGAACCGAAATGCCATTCGATGCCGTAGCCCATCGTCGCGCCGCCGTTGATCAGCGCATCCCACGCCGCGGTGGGGTAGATGAAGCTGAATTGATCCTTCAGCTTGCCGGAGGGCGTGAGGGCCGGCGTCAGCAGCGCGTTGAAGTAGCTGTCGAGCGACGTGTAGACATCGTTGTCGTTGCTGTAGGCCGCGGCCGATGCATCGACGCTCGGCACCTCGCGGTACCACAGATAGGCATGGTCGATATAGTCGCGCAGCCAGGTCTTCTCGGTGTCGAGGCTGCCGGGCTGCGTGGCGGCGGTTGCATCGGCCCGGTAGGGGTTGTTCGGCGAGCAGGTCTGCGCCATCACGCCGACCGAGGCCACGTCGGAGCCACCGCCGCACGAGGCCAGCGCGATGCACGAGGCCACGAGGGCGGCGCCACGCCACAGCCGGCGCCACACGCGATCGGCGCTGCCGGCGGCTTCTGTGCTCACAGCGATCGTCTGCTGGCGATCCATCGGCCGTCTCCCTGGTGGTCTGCGAACGGCGGCATTGTAGGAAGCCGCCGCCGCTGCCGCTTCAACGCGACCGGACGCCGCGCCGGCGCGGCGCCGCCGGCCGTGACGGATTGGCGGGCGGGCGCTTGCGCGCGGCATCGTGGCGCTCGAGCCAGCCGAAGAACTCGGCATACCACAGCCGGCTGTTGCGCGGCTTGAGCACCCAGTGGTTCTCGTCGGGAAACCACAGCAGCCGCGCGTCGACGCCGCGCGCCTTCAGCGTGTTGTAGTACGCCAGGCCCTGCGCATCGGGCACGCGGTAGTCGAGCGCGCCGTGGATCACCAGCGTCGGCGTGGCCATCGTGCCGGCGAAGGCGTGCGGGCTCTGGGCGTGGATCTTCGCCATGTCGTCCCAGTAGGCGGCGCCATGCTCCTTGGCGAACCAGGCGTAGGCGTCGTCGGCGAACATCGCCACCCAGTCGAAGCAGCCGGCGTGGCACACGTAGGCGGCGTAGCGGCCGGCCTTCACGTGGCCGTTCATCCACGCCACCATGTAGCCGCCGTAGCTGCCGCCGCTGGCGAACACGCGCCGCTTGTCGATCCACGGCTTCTTCAGCAGCCACGCGGTGGCGGCCTCGATGTCGTGCAGCTCGAGCTCGCCCCAGCGGTGGGTGATCGAATCGGCAAACGCATAGCCGAAGCTCGACGAGCCGTGGTAGTTGACCGCGGCCACCACGTAGCCCTGTGCGGCAAAGAGGTTGTGGTTCCAGCGGTAGTGCCAGCCGTCACCGGATGCGGTGTGCGGCCCGCCGTGGATCAGGTGCAGCAGCGGGTGCTTGCGCCGGGCATCGAACCCCGGCGGGTAGAACAGCCACATCTGCACGCGGTCGCCGTTGGCGCCGGTGATCCACACCTCTTCGTGGCGGCCGAGGTCGAGGCCGGCGAGCAGCTTGTCGTTGAAGCGCTCGATGCGCCGCGGCGCAGCGCCCGGCACGTGCGCGGTGGCGCGCGCCGGATGGTCGGCCGCGTCGGCCAGCGTCACCAGCGTGCCGGCGCACTTGTCGAACGCCAGCACGGTGCCGCCTTCGACCAGCCGCTCGGCGCGGCGGTCGGGCAGGTCGAAGCGCCACAGGTGCGTGCGGCCGTGCTGCTCGGCGGTGAACAGCAGCGCCTGGCCGTCGTCCTCCCAGTGCAGCGGGGCCTTCACCTCGTGGTCCCACTCGGCGCTTTCCACTGCCCAGCGCCGGTCGGCGCGCTGCCAGCGCGCGAGCTGGTCGGGCATGGTGTGCTTCAGGCCGTCGTGCCGCGCCAGGAAGGCCACCTGCGCGCCGTCGGGGCTGTAGCGCGGCGCGGTGCAGCTCCAGTTGGCGTCGCGCACGATCACGTCGAAGCGGCCGCTCTTCAGGTCGAGCTCGGCCAGCGCGAAGCGCGCGTCGATGCGCTTCTCGCTGCCGGGGTCGAACGCGAACACGATGCGGCGGCCGTCGGGCGAGATGTCGAACGCGGTGGCGCCGGGCTCGGTGCGCTCCAGCTCGTAGCCGCTGCCTTCGAACACGTTGCGCACGCGGCCGCTGGCCAGCTCCATCACGTGCAGCTGCGGCGCACGGCCCATCGGCAGCGTATGGTCCCAGTAGCGGTACAGCGACTCGCTGGTGACGTAGCCGGTTTCCTTGCGCTGCTTGAACGCCTTGAGCCGCCGCGCCTGTTCGGCTGCGCCCTTGGCATCGGGCCACACCCACGAGACGAACGCGATGCGCTGGCCGTCGGGGAACCAGCGGAACCCCTCGACGCCGGTGGCCACGGTGGCCACGCGCCGCGCCTCGCCGCCGTCGGGCGCGATCAGGTAGAGCTGCGGCTCGTCGTCCTTTTGCCCCTGCTGCTCGCGTTTGGCGACGAAACCCACCGCGTCGCCGCGCGGGCTGAACGCGGCCTGGCCGTCTTTCTCGCCGCACTGCGTTAGCGCGCGCGGCGTGCCGCCCAGCGTCGACAGCAGCCAGAGCGAGGCGACGGCCTTGTTGTCATCCATCGAGTAGCGCGTGACGGTGACTGCGGCCTGCGCGCCATCGGGCGACAGCGACACGCCGCCCAGCCGCTCGACGCGCCACAGTGCCTCGACATCGATCTTCTTCTTCGCCATGTCGAACCCCGATCGGTGCCGCCCGGCGAACGGGCCGGCGACGCCGCTAGCCGCGCGGCTTCTCGAGCTGCCAGGTCAGGTGCGAACGCACGGTGGGCCACTCGGCCGCGACGATGCTGTAGACCGCGGTGTCGCGCAGCGTGCCGTCGGGGCTGACCTGGTGCGAGCGCAGGATGCCGTCGAGCTGTGCGCCCAGCCGCTCGATCGCGCGCCGGCTCTGGGTGTTGAAGCGGTGCGTGCGGAACTCCACCGCGATGCACTGCAGCGTGTCGAACGCATGCGCCAGCAGCAGCCGCTTGCACTCGGTGTTCAGCGGCCCGCGCTGCACGCGCCGTGCGTACCAGGTGGAGCCGATCTCGACGCGCTTGTTGGCCGCATCGACGTTCATGTAGGTGGTCATGCCGGCGATGCGGCCCTCGGCATCGAACACGGTGAACGGCGTCATCGAACCCTTGGCCTGCAAGCCAAGCCGGCGTTCGATCTCGGCGGCCATGCGCTCGGGTGCCGGCACGGCCGTGTACCAGAGCCGCCAGAGTTCGCCGTCTTTCACGGCCTCGATCAGGCCGGGCTCGTGCGCGGGGGAGAGCGGTTCGAGGCGGACGTGTTGTCCGCGCAAAGTGATGGGGTCTGGCCAGCTCATGGTTGGTTGTTCTTCCTTGAGGGTTCACCTGCGAAGTGCGAGGTTGCAAAGCCGCGGGCGTGTGTGCGCCGGCGCTCGAATGCGGCAGCCCCTCGCTGCGCGAGGGGTTCCCTGCGCTGCTCGATCGCATGGCCCGCGGCGAAACTCGCTCCGCTCACTTCGTTCGCTGTGCTCGGACAGTCGCCGCGAGTCAGAACACGTTGCGCGCGCTGCGTGCGCGGCCATGCGCTCGCGCTGCTCGGCGCCGCATATGTCGCTGCCGGCGCGAACACCCGCCCGCGGCTTTGCAGAGCACCACCGCGGCGTGCCGCTCACGGCATGCCACCAGTGGTTCTGCGCGCGCGTGGCAGGTCCGGGCGGGCGATTTATGGCGCGGCGAGCAGCGCAGCGCGGCAGGGGAAGTCCGGCCGCGCAGCGGACGGACCGGCGAGGACGCCGTGAAGTTCGCAGCCCGTTCAGGGCTGCGGACGGCGGTAGTGAGCCCGGACGTGTGCCAGTCCCCTGCGGACACGCCTGGCGAACGTTCTGGCGCTTGCAAGCGCCAGAGCACGCAGCCGCCCCTGTCGCGCGAGCATCGCAGCGAAGTCGGCCCGCAGGGCCGACCGCGACATCATGAGCCCACACCGGGCACCGCCCACCGCGCCGCGCGGTACTCACGCACACGGGGCACAGCCTACCGCTCCGCGCCGCACTCACGCATCGCAAGCACCGCGCCAGCACCATCACCGGCACGATCTCACCGGTTGTGCCGCTGCATGAACACCAGCTTCTCGAACAGCGTCACGTCCTGTTCGTTCTTCAGCAGCGCGCCCACCAGCGGTGGCACCGACACCTTCTCGTCCTTGCTCTGCAGCGCCTCGAGCGGGATGTCTTCGGCGACCAGCAGCTTCAGCCAGTCGAGCAGCTCGGAGGTCGACGGCTTCTTCTTCAGCCCCGGCAGGTTGCGCACGTCGTAGAACGTCTTCAGCGCGGCGGCCAGCAGCTCTTTCTTCAGCGACGGGAAGTGCACGTCGACGATTCGCTTCATCGTCTCGGCGTCGGGGAACTTGATGTAGTGGAAGAAGCAGCGGCGCAGGAACGCGTCGGGCAGCTCCTTCTCGTTGTTCGACGTGATGAACACCACCGGCCGGTGCCGGGCCTTGACCAGCTCGCGCGTCTCGTAGACGTAGAACTCCATGCGGTCGAGCTCGCGCAGCAGATCGTTCGGAAACTCGATGTCGGCCTTGTCGATCTCGTCGATCAGCAGCGCCACCGGCTCCTCGGCGGTGAACGCCTGCCACAGCGTGCCGCGCACGATGTAGTTGCGGATGTCCTTCACCTTCTCCGAGCCCGACACGTCGGCCAGCTGGCTGTCGCGCAGCCGGCTCACCGCGTCGTACTCGTACAGGCCCTGCTGCGCCTTGGTGGTGCTCTTGATGTGCCACTGCAGCAGCGGCATGCCGATCGCGCGCGCCACCTCCTCGGCCAGCATCGTCTTGCCGGTGCCGGGTTCGCCCTTGACCAGCAGCGGGCGCTTCAGCGTGATCGCCGCGTTCACCGCGAGCATCAGATCCTGGGTGGCGATGTACTGATCGGAGCCGGTGAACTTCATCGTGCGGGCGCGAGTGTTCGGGCCAGTATAAGGGCGCCCCTATAATCGCCGGCCGTGCGCCAAGCCTTGATGTGCCGCAAGCCGCGGCGCCGCCGATTCCCGCCACCTTCATTGCATTCGTCGTCCATGAAGAAACTGCTGCTGCTGTGCATGGCCCTGGTCGCTGCGCCGCTGTCGTCGCTGGCCGACGAGGTCAAGGGCGATGCCGCCGCCGGCGCGAAGAAGATCGCCATGTGCGTCGGCTGCCACGGCATCGCGGGCTACCAGACCAACTTTCCGGTGGTCTACAAGGTGCCGAAGATCGCCGGGCAGAACGCGAAGTACATCATCGCCGCGCTGAAGGGTTATCAGGCCGACGACCGCAAGCACCCGTCGATGCGCGGCATCGCCGGCTCGATGTCGGAGCAGGACATGGCCGATGTCGCCGCCTATTACGAGCAGCTGGGCAAGCAGGTTTCCGGCCCTGCCGTGCCCGAGACCGCATCCGAGCCGCCGGGGCCGCTGAAAGACAAGCTCGCCGCCTGCCAGGCCTGCCACGGCAAGAACTTCAACAACACGCTCGATCCGTCGTACCCGCGGCTGGCCGGCCAGTACGCGAGCTACCTGTACGAGGCGCTGAAGGAGTACTCCACCGACGACAACCCGCGCTTCGGCCGCTCCAACGCGATCATGCGCGGCATGCTGGTGCAGGACGTCGGAGGCAAGAAGAAGCCCACCTTCACCCACGCCGAGCTGAAGGAAGTGGCCGAGTACCTGTCGGAGCTGCCGGGCGACGTGAAGACGGTGCCGCATTCGCGCATCCACCACGTGGCTGGCAAGTGAGCGCCCCCAGGGCCGGGCCGGCCCGCCCCCCGCGGGGGGCAAGCAAAGTGGCGGGCCCACCTTTGCTCGAGAGCCGCGCGCCACGGGCGCCGTAGCGCGAGAAGGGCCGCTTGGAGCGGCCCTTGTTCTTGATCGGTGCGCCGAATTCGGTCTCCGGAATCGGACTCGACCGGATCGGGCTCAAGCGGCCGCAGATGCGGCCGATATCGAGTTCGCCACCGTCGCCGCCGTCACATGCTGAAGAAGATCGCCGTCCGTCAGTTGCGTGTCGGCATGCATCTGCATGCGCTCGAAGGCCGCTGGTTGGACCATGCGATGTGGCGCACGCGCTTCGTGATCAAGGATCCGAGGGATCTTGAACGCGTGCGCAGCAGCGGCGCAACCGAATGCTGGATCGACCGGTCCAAGGGCCTCGATGTCGCGCTGCCCGATGCCGACACGGCGGCTGCCGGTGCGGCGCCGGTCGGAGGGATCGTCCGGGTACTGGTTCCGCTGAGCGTGGAACCCACGCGCGAGCTTGCCGACGAGCTGCAGCATGCGGCGAGCGTCTGCAAGCGCGGCCGCGAGGCGGTGATGAGCATGTTCTCCGAAGTGCGCCTGGGCAAGGCGGTGGACGCCAACGGGTGCCTGCCGCTGGTGGACGACGTCGCGCGCTCGGTGTTCCGCAACCCCGGTGCGCTGGTGAGTCTGGCGCGGCTGAAGACGCAGGACGACTACAGCTACATGCACTCGGTGGCCGTGTGCGCGTTGATGGTGGCGCTGGCGCGCCAACTCGGCTTCGACGACGAGGCGTGCCGGAGCGCCGGGTTGGCCGGGCTGTTGCACGATCTGGGCAAGGCGGCGATGCCGCTGGAGATCCTGAACAAGCCGGGCAAGCTGACCGACTCCGAGTTCGAGGTGATGCGCTCGCACCCGGTGCATGGCCACCGGATGCTGCTGGAAGGCCGCGGCGCGCCCGAGGTGGCGCTCGACGTCTGCCTGCACCACCACGAGCGACCGGACGGCACCGGTTACCCGCACCGGCTGAGCGGCGCGCAGTTGACCCAGCTGGCGCGTATGGGCGCCGTCTGCGATGTGTACGACGCCATTACGTCGAACCGGCCGTACAAAGCGGGCTGGGATCCGGCCGTGTCGATCGCACGCATGGCAGCGTGGAAGGGCCAGTTCGACGAGGCGGTGTTCAACGCGTTCGTGCGCAGCCTGGGCATCTACCCCGTCGGTTCGCTGGTGCGCTTGCAGTCGCAGCGGCTGGCGGTGGTGGTGGAACAGAACCCCGAGGCACTGGTGTCGCCGAAGGTCAAGGCGTTCTACTCGCTGCGCACGCAGATGCCGACGTCGCCGCAGGCGATCGACCTTTCGGCGCCGGGGTGCTTCGACCGCATCGTCGATCGCGAGCCGCCGGAGCGCTGGAACTTCCCGCAGCTCGACGAGCTGTGGGCCGGCGGGCGGTAGGCCGCCGGCGGCGGATGCGCGCGCGGCGCGCATCAGTGCCGCATCACTCGCGTCGGCCGCCGGCGAGGTCGTCGAGGATCGGGCAGTCCGGTCGCGCGTCGCCGGCGCAGCAGTGCGCCAGGTGCGCCAGCGTGCGCTGCATGGCCTGCATCTCGTCGATGCGCCGCTGCAGGTCGGCCACGTGCGCGAGCGCGATGCGTTTCACGTCGGCGCTGGCGCGGCGGCGGTTGTGCCACAGCCCGAGCAGCTTCGCGATCTCGTCGATCGAGAAGCCGAGATCGCGCGCGCGGCGGATGAAGCGCAGCGTGTGCACCGACGCGTCGTCGTACTGGCGGTAGCCCGCTTCGGTGCGCGGCACCTTCGGCAGCAGGCCCAGCGACTCGTAGTGCCGCGTCATCTTGGCCGACACGCCCGCGGCGGCCGCGGCTTCGCCGATGTTCATCGTGTGGCTCCCGTCGTGGTGTGGTCGGCCGGCTGCCAGCGCTTGAGCAGCAGCGCGTTGCCGACCACGCAGACGCTCGAGGCGGCCATCGCGGCGCCGGCAATCACCGGGCTCAGCTGGCCGAGGGCCGCCAGCGGAATGCCGACCACGTTGTAGGCAAAGGCCCAGAACAGGTTCTGGTGGATCTTGGCGGTGGTGCGCCGCGACAGCTCGATCGCCTGCGCGACCAGGCCCACGTCGCCGCGCAGCAGCGTGATGCCGGCGGCCTGCATCGCGGCATCGGTGCCCAGCATGCGGCCGGTACTGTCGGTGCCGCCCATTGCGATGCCGACGTCGGCGGCGGCCAGCGCCGGCGCGTCGTTGATGCCGTCGCCGACCATCGCCACCGGCCCGCTGGGTGCCGCGCGCAGCGCCGCCACCACCTGTGCCTTGTCGCCCGGCAGCACTTCGGCGCGCACGTCGTCGATGCCCAGTGCCTGCGCCGCTGCCTGCGCGGCGCCGGCATGGTCACCGCTGATCAGCAGCGTTTTCACGCCGAGTTGCTTCAGCCGCGCAATGGCCTGCGCGGCGCCGGGCTTCAGCGCGTCGCCGAACGCCAGCAGCGCGAGCACGTGCACGCGGCCGGTGGCGCCGCCGTCGGTGTTGGTGTCGCGTGCGGCCAGCCACGACAACGTGCGGCCCTGGCTCTGCCACTCGCGCAGCGGTGCGTCCCACGCGGTCAGGTCGGCGCCGAGCTCGCGCAGCAGCCGCGTGCTGCCGAGCCAGTGTGTGCGGCCGTCGACGGTGCCTTCGATGCCGCGGCCGGGAATCGCGCGCACGGCCGTGGCGGCGGGCACCGGCATGGCGGCCTCGTCGCGGCCGGCGTCGAGCACCGCGCGCGCCAGCGGATGCTCGCTGCCGGCCTGCAAGGCGCAGGCGGCGGCCAGCGCCGCGGCGCGCTCGACGCCGGCGGCCGGCTGCAGCGCCAGCAGCCGCGGCTGGCCGACGGTGAGCGTGCCGGTCTTGTCGAACGCCACCGTGCGCAGCGCGTGCGCCAGCTCGAGCGCCTGCGCATCCTTGATCAGGATGCCGTGGCGCGCGGCGACGCCGGTGCCGACCATGATCGCCGTCGGCGTGGCCAGGCCGAGCGCGCAGGGGCAGGCGATCACCAGCACCGCCACCGCGTTGAGCACGCCCTGCGTCCACTGCCCGGTGGCCAGGCCCCAGCCGAGCAGCGTCAGCAGCGCGGCCACCAGCACGATCGGCACGAACACCGCGGCCACGCGGTCGACCTTGCGCTGGATCGGCGCCTTGCGCGCCTGCGCCGATTCCACCAGCCGCGCGATGCGCGCCAGCGTCGATTCGGCGCCGAGCGCCTCGGTGCGCACCTGCAGCACGCCCTCGGCGTTGACGGCGCCGCCGGTCACGCGGTCGCCCACGTGCTTGGGCACCGGCACGCTCTCGCCGGTGATCAGCGATTCGTCGACCGTGCTGGCGCCGTCGACCACGGTGCCGTCGACCGGCACGCGCTCGCCCGGGCGCACCTGCACGATGTCGCCGAGCGTCAGCTGCGCCAGCGGCAGATCGGCCCAATCGCCGTTGCGCTGCACGCGCGCGCGTTCGGGTTGCAGCGCGTGCAGCGCGCGGATCGCATCGGTGGTCTGGCGCTTGGCACGCGCCTCGAGCCACTTGCCGAACAGCACCAGCGTGATCACCACCGCGGCCGACTCGAAGTACAGGTCCAGCATCGCGCCGGGCTCGGCACCGAGCAGCAGCACCAGGCTCAGGCCGTAGGCGGCGCTGGTGCCGATCGCGACCAGCAGGTCCATGTTGCCGGTGCCGGCGCGCAGTGCCTTCCAGCCGGCGCGATAAAAGCGCGCGCCGAGCCAGAACTGCACCGGCGTGGCCAGCGCGAGCTGCCACCAGCCATCGAGCATCCAATGGCGGCCGAACAGCATGCCCACCATCGGCAGCACCAGCGGCAACGACAGCGCGGCGGCGATCACCACGCGCCAGCCGTCGCGTGCCACCGCGCGCGCGGCGGTGTCGGCCGGCGTCGCCACGGCGTCGCCCGCCGGCGGCAGCACCGCGCCGCCGTAGCCGGCGTCGCGCAGTGCGGCGGCGAGCTCGGCATCGCCCGCGCTGCCGCGCCAGCGCGTGACCTGCGCCTGCTCAGTGGCGAGGTTGACGCTTGCCTCGACCACGCCGGGCACGCGCGCCAGCGCCTTCTCGACGCGCGCCACGCACGAGGCGCAGGTCATGCCCGAGACACCGAGCGTGACGGTCTCGCGCGGCACCGCGTAGCCGGCCTGCTCCACCGCACCGGTGAGTGCGGCGGTGAGCGCGCCCACCGGCTGCGCCAGCTCGACCGCGGCGCGCTCGGTGGCCAGGTTGACCTGCGCCGAGCGCACGCCCGGCACGCGCGCGAGCGCCTTCTCGACACGCGCCACGCACGAGGCGCAGGTCATGCCCTCGATCGGCAGCGACAGCGCGGGCAGGGGGGAGGTGGTCGTGTTCATGGTGCGAATCTAGACCTTGACATGATGGCAAGGTCAAGCGGGAATCGCAAGATCGTGGTGGAGGGGTTGGCGCGTCGCGCGGTGCCGGCTATGATGTGTATCAATCTAGAAAGGATGCACATCGTGCGAACGAACATCGTGATCGACGACAAGCTGATGGCGGCCACGCTCGAGGCCACCGGCATCAAGACGAAGCGCGAGGCCGTCGAGCAGGGGCTGCGCACCTTGCTGCGGCTGAAGCAGCAGACCCAGCTGCGCAAGCTGCGCGGCAAGTACACCTGGGAAGGCGACCTCGACGCGATGAGGCGCAGCAAGTGATCCTGGTCGATTCGAGCGTCTGGATCGACTTCTTCCGCAACAAGCCGACGCCGCAGGCCGAGTGGCTCGACGCGAATCTCGGGCGCGAAGGCCTGGTCGTCGGCGACCTGATCCTCGCCGAGGTGCTGCAAGGCTTCAAGGAGGACAAGGGCTTCGACGAGGCCCGGCACCTGTTGAGCCAACTGGTGCAGGTGAATGTCGGCGGCATCGATCTCGCCATCGAGGCCGCGCGGAACCACCGGCGGTTGCGCCGGCGCGGCGTCACCGTTCGCGGCACCGTCGACGTGCTGATCGCCACGCGATGCCTGGCCGACGGCCTGCGGCTGCTGCACAGCGACCGCGACTTCGATCCTTTCGAGAAGCACCTGGGCCTGCGTGTCGTCGACTGCGCGCGCCCGGTCGACCGCCCCTGATTCCGCCGCGCAGGGCGGGCGCGCGAGCCGGGGCCCACGGACGCTACACCTTGCGCCGTACGCAGTCGAGGTACGCGTCGCCGTCGGGCGGGCGGCCGCTGCGCTGCGACGTCCACACCATCCCGCCGAGGCATTCCATCGCCTGGTGGTGTGCCTCGTGCAGCGAATCGAGCCGGGCCGCCAACGCCTCCACTGCGGCGCGGATGCCGCGCGGCTGGTCGATCGAGCACTGCTCGCTGATCGTCAGGTGCATCGACAGGTGCAGGAACGGGTTGGCGCGCCCGTCGTCCACCCGATAGTCGGCCGCCAGCGCGGCATCGAGATCGGCCAGCTCGGCGTCGTACTCGGGGTGCTCGGCGATCCACAGCGCGGCCAGCGTCTCGAGCGCGCTCATCGGCGCGGCGTTGCGGTGCTTGTGCCACGCCGCGCAGAAGAAGCGGCGCACGTCGTGCTGGCTGGGCTGGAACACGGGGAGAATTGTCCGCGAGGCGCGCGCCGCTGCGCGCGATGGGGGTGATCGGTCGATGATCGGCGAGCCGGCGTTCTACGCGGTGGCTGTGCCCGCAGCGCTGCTGGTGGGCATCGGCAAGAGCGGCGTCGCCGGCGGCTTCGGCATCCTCGCGGTGCCGCTGATCGCGCTGGTGATGCCGGTGCCGCAGGCGGCCGCGATCGTGCTGCCGCTGCTGACGGTGGGCGACCTGTTCGGTCTGGCGGCACTGATCCGCGACCGCGACCGCGCGCTGCTGCGCACGCTGCTGCCGGCCGGGCTGCTGGGCACGGCGGCGGGCTTTGCGCTGTTCGATGTGCTGTCGCCGAAGGCGGTGTCGGGCTTTCTCGGCGTGATGACGCTGCTGTTCCTCGCGCAGCGCACTTGGTCGGCCGGCGCCGCCGAGGCGCGCCACGTGCCGCGCTGGTTCACCGCGCTGGCGGGCTGGCTGTCGGGCGTTGCCAGTTTCGTCGCACACGCCGGCGGGCCGCCGGTATCGGTGGCGCTGCTGCCGATGCGGCTCGCGCCGGCGGTGTTCGCGGGCACCACGGCGGTGTTCTTCACCGTGCTCAACGCATCGAAGTGGCTGCCCTATGCGTGGCTGGGGCTGATCGACGCGAGCAACATGGCCAGCGCGTTGGTGCTGGCGCCGTTCGCCGCGCTCGGTGTGTGGCTCGGCGTCAAGGTGCTGCGGCGGCTGCCGGCGCTGTGGTTCTACCGGCTGGTATCGGCGGGGCTGCTGATCACCGGGCTGAAGCTGAGCTGGGACGGCTTTCGATAGCGGCGCCAGGGCGCGCTCGCGAACGCGCGCCTCGCCCGCTCACTCGCGAGCGCGCGTGCGCTGCGCCAGCTCGCGCTCCTGCGCCAGCAGCTGCTCGAGCTGCTGGCGGCCGTCCTTGCTGATCGCCACCAGCCGCGCCTCGTCGCCGACGTGCGGCGCCATCGCGATCAGCTGCTCGATGCTGTGGCGGCGAAAGCGCTGCGCCAGCGTGCGGGCGCGGTGCGGCTCGAAGCCCAGCGCTTCGAGCACGCTGCGCGCACTCATCAGCGCCGAGTCGAGCGTCTCGCGCTCGATCAGCCGCACGCCGCGCTTGTACAGCTGCGTCCAGTGGCGCGCGTTGCGTGCGCGCGCGACGATCGTCAGCTGCGGAAAGTGCTCGCGCGCCAGGTCGACCAGCGCGAGATTCTGTTCCATGTCGTCGATCGCCACCACCAGCACGCGCGCCTCGGCGGCGCCGGCGGTGCGCAGCAGATCGAGCCGCGTGGCGTCGCCGTAGAACACCTTCCAGCCGAAGCGGCGCGTGCCCTCCACCTGCTCGGCATCGTGGTCGAGCACGGTGGCGGTGAGGCCGCTGGCGAACAGCAGCCGGCCCACGATCTGCCCGTAGCGGCCGAAGCCGGCGATGATCACCGGCGCGCTCTGCTGCGATTCGAGCCGGTGCACGCTGGGGTCCACTCGATGCGCCTGCAGGTGCTGCAGCCACCAGCGGTCGGCCGCGCGCAGCAGCAGCGGCGTGACGGCCATCGACAGCGTGACCGCTGCGGTCAGCACCGACGCTGCGTCGCCCGCGATCACGCCGGCCTGCGTGGCGGCCTGGAACACCACGAAGCCGAACTCGCCGCCTTGCGCCAGCAGCACGATGAACACCGGCCGCTCGGGCAGCGGAATCGGCATCGTGCGCGTCATCGCCCACAGCACCAGCGCCTTCAGCGCCAGGAACCCCGCCACCAGCAGCACGATCAGCCCCGGGTGCTGGCGCACGACGTGAAAGTCGATGCCGATGCCCACCGCGATGAAGAACAGCCCGAGCAGCAGCCCCTTGAACGGTTCGAGGTCGGTCTCGAGCTCACGGCGGTACTCGCTCTCGGCCAGCAGCACGCCGGCGAGGAACGCGCCGAGCGCCATCGACAAGCCCACCGATTGCATCAGCGCCGCGGTGGCCACCACCAGCAGCAGCGCGGCGGCGGTGAAGATCTCCGGCGTGTCGCTGCGCGCGATCCAGCGCAGCGCCGGGCGCAGCAGCAGGCGGCCGCCGAACACGATGGCGGCGATGACGGCGAACGCGCGCACCGCGGCGAGCCAGCCGCTGCCGGCGTCACTGGCGTGCGGCGCGCCGAACGTGAGCAGCGGCACGACGGCCAGCACCGGGATCGCGGCGATGTCCTGCAGCAGCGCGACCGACAGCACGCCCTGGCCCGCGGTGGTGGCGCCGAGGTTGCGCTCGGCCAGCACGGCCAGCCCGATCGCGGTGGACGACATCGCCAGCCCGAGCGCGGCCACCAGCGCCAGCCGCCACGGCGCGCCGGCGAGCGCGCCCACGCCGAACAGCAGCGCGGTCGAGCCGGCGAGCTGCACGCTGCCCCAGCCGAAGATCGGCTGGCGCAGCGCCCACAGCCGGCGCGGCTCGAGTTCGAGGCCGACCAGGAACAGCATCAGCACGACGCCGAACTCGGCGATGTGCAGCATCGCCTGCGCGTCGCCAGCGACGTCGAGGCCGAACGGCCCGATCGCGATGCCCGCCGCGAGGTAGCCGATGATCGAGCCGAGGCCGAGCAGCCGCGCCACCGGCACCGCGATCACCGCGGCGGCGAGGTAGACGAGGCCGAGCGCGAGCCAGGGCGGCATGGTCGTACGGGTCGGTCTAACGCGTTGAGCCGGTGGCGAGGTCGATCGTGCTCGGTGCCGCGCGTCACGCGCGCGCCAGCGCCAGCGGCTCGGCCGTCGGGCGCTCGTCGGCCGGTGCATCGCCTTGCACGCACGGCGCCAGCTCGGCGATCTCGGGCCAGTCGGGCCAGCTGCGCAGGCGCTCGATCAGCAACTCGGCATGCGCGTCGATCTCGCTTGGCGACACCTGGTGCGCGCCGTGCAGCACCAGCGGCGGCAGAAAGCGCATGCCGGCGAGCTGTGCGGTCTGCTCGTACGGCGGCCAGAACGCATCGATGAAGAAGCCGTTGTGCCCGGCCGGCCGGTACGACGCTTCGCTGCCGCCGGTGGAGACCACGAGCCAAAGATCCTTGCCCGCCAGCCGCGTGCCGCCGGGCCCGTACGCCCAGCCGTACGCGAACACCTCGTCGAGCCACAGCTTCAGCAGCGGCGGCATGCCGTACCAGTGGATCGGGTGCAGCCACACCACCAGCCGCGCGCGCTCCAGTGCGGCCTGCTCGGCGCGCACGTCGATCAGGTAGTCGGGGTAGCGCGCGTACAGGTCGTGCAGCACCCAGCGTGCGCCGGCCTCGGGCGCGAGCGCGCGGCGCAGTGCGGCGTGCACGCGCGAATGCTGCAGGTCGGGGTGTGCGAGCAGCAGCAGGATATCGGCCATCGTCGGGCGTGCTCCCTCGTTCGTTCGCGGTCGTTCGGGTCTGTGCAGGTGCGCGCCCGAGCCCCGCGGCCCGTGGTTTGCCCGGTGCTCACGACGGAAACGGCCCGTTACCATAGCCCGAAACCGCCCGGCCGCGGCCGCGGTGTCGCACCAAGGAGGGACGCATGCCGGTGATCGTCGTCGCCAACCCGAAGGGCGGGGTCGGCAAGAGTACGCTGGCCACCAACGTGGCGGGCCTGTACGCGCGCCAGGGCCATGCGGTGATGCTCGGCGACATCGACCGCCAGCAATCGTCGCGCCAATGGCTGGCCCTGCGCCCGACCGCGGCGCCGGCGATCAAACCGTGGGACGTGGTGGGCGGCTCGACGCTGCGCGTGCCCAGGGGTGTGACGCACGTGGTGCTCGACACGCCGGCCGGCCTGCACGACCAGCAGCTCGAGCAGGTGGTGCGGCTGGCCGATCGCATCGTCGTGCCGCTGCAGCCGAGCCTGTTCGACATCCAGGCCACGCACGCATTCGTGCGGGAGCTGCTGGCGCGCCCGGCGCGCGGCCGCGCGCCGAAGATCGCGCTGGTGGGCATGCGGGTGAAAGACCACACCATCTCGAACGACCAGCTGCACCAGTTTCTGGGCGGGCTCAAGCTGCCGGTGCTGGGCTACCTGCGCGACACGCAGAACTACGTGCACCTGGCCGCACGCGGCCTCACGCTGTGGGACGTGGCGCCCGGTCGCGTCGAGCGCGACCTCGAGCAATGGCAGCCGCTGGTCACATGGCTGAACCACGGCTGAGCCGGCCGTTGCACCACCGCAGAGGGCACCGATGAGCGTTCGCATCCCCCACCTGGCCGCGCTGCGCTCGCGCGTCGGCGACGAGATCGCCGTCGGCGAGTGGCTGACGGTGGACCAGTCGATGATCGACACCTTCGCCGCGGCCACCGGCGACCACCAGTGGATCCACGTCGACCCGGTGCGCGCGGCCCAGGGGCCGTACGGCACCACGATCGCGCACGGCTTCCTCACGCTGTCGCTGCTGCCGCAGCTGGTGGCGTCGGCGCTCGAGATCGGCGACGTGCGCATGGGCGTCAACTACGGCCTCAACCGCGTGCGCTTTCCGGCGCCGGTGCCGGCGGGCAGCCGGCTGCGCGCGCGCGTGACGCTGCAGGCCTACGAGCCGATCGACGGCGGCGCGCAGCTGACGCTGCAGGTCACGATGGAGCGCGAGGGCGGCGACAAGCCGGTGTGCGTGGCCGAGTCGCTGACGCGCCGCTTCACGTAACCGGCGTCGCGTGCGCGGGTTGCCGGTGGTCACGCCGCGCGCCGCCCGCAGCCGCTAGCATCGCGACCATGCGAGACGCCGGGGGTCGACGATGAAGGTGCTGCTGGTCGATGACCATCCGCTGATCCTGTCGGCGCTGCAGGCCGTGATCCAGGGCCTGGGCGACGACGTGACCGTGTTCGGCGTGGCCAGCGCCGACGCCGCGCGCGCCGCGCTGCGCGACGACGCCGGCTTCGACCTCGCGCTGATGGATCTCGCGCTCGGCGACGACGACGGCTTCGCGCTGCTGGCCGAGGTGCGCGCGGCCTACCCGGCGCTGCCGGTGGTGGTGGTATCGGCCACCGAGCGCCAGGTGGACGTGATCCGCGCGATCGACATGGGCGCGATGGGCTTCGTGCCCAAGCGCGCGTCGAATCGCGATTTGTTCGAGGCGCTGCGCATGGTGATGTCGGGCGGCGTCTACATCCCGCCGATGATGCTCGGGCTGCCCGCGCCGCCGCCGGGCGGCGACACCGTGCCGGCGGTGATGCGCCGCGCCCCCGACGATCAACCGCTGCCGGCGCCCGAGCCGGCGCAGAAGCTGCGCAGCTTCGAGTCGCTCGGCCTCACGCCGCGCCAGGCCGAGGTGCTGGCGCTGCTGCTCAAGGGCATGCCCAACAAGCTGATCGCGCGCGAGCTGTCGCTGTCGGTCGAGACCGTGAAAGACCACGTTGCCGCGGTGCTGCGCGCGCTCGGCGTCAGCTCGCGCACGCAGGCGGTGCTGGCGGTGAGCCAGATGACGCAGGCCAACCCGGGGTTGGCGGCCTGGCGCAACACATCGCAGCGTTAGGGCACTCGGGCATGACCAAGCCGGCCACGAGCAGCCCGGCGGCCACGCCGTCCAGCGGCCGCGCCACCGGCGCGGCGCCCGACACACCCGTCGACACACCCGTCGACACACCCGTCGGCGCACCCGTCGGCGCACCCGCCCCGGCGCTGTCGCCGGCGATGGTCGCGCGTGGCGCGCTGGCCGACCGCGTGCACGCGCTGTTTTCGTACGCCGCCACCACCAACCTGAGCTACGTACTCGCGGCGGTGACCTTCGTCGCACTGTTCCAGGGGGCGGTCTCCGCGTGGATCCTCGGCGGCTGGGCCGGCGTGTTCGCGGCGGTGCTGCTCGCGCGCAGCGCCACGGCGTGGCGCTACCACCGCGCGGTGCCGGCCGACGATGCCGCCAGCGTCGCGTGGCTGCGCGCCTGGAACATCGGCACGCTGGCCTCGGGCGCGCTGTGGGGCGCGGCCGGCTGGTTGTTCTACGGCCACGGCGAGCCGCTGCACCAGCTCGCGATGGTGCTGGTGATCTACGCCTTCTGCGTCGGCTCGACGCCGATGCTCGGCTGGCAGCGCACGATCTTCTTCGCCTACATCGGCCTGAGCCTGGCGCCGACCATCGCGCGCATCTGGCTGGTGGGCGGCCCCGGCAGCACGGGGCTGACCGCGGTGGCGCTGATGATCCTGGCGATGACCATCCGCCTGGCGCGCAACTACCGCGACAGCTTCGGCGAGCTGGTGGAGCTGAAGGCGCGCGCGCAGCGGCTGGCCGAGCAGCTGCGCGCCGAGACCGCGCTGGCCGAGGCCGCGCGCCGCGAGGCCGAGATGGCCAATCGCGCGAAGACGCAGTTCTTCGCCGCCGCCAGCCACGACCTGCGCCAGCCGCTGCATGCGCTCGGCCTGTTCGCCGAGGCGCTGCGGCAGAAGGCCGCGGCGCCGCGCGGCGAGGCGCCGGCCGGCGCGCGGCCTAGCCGCGATGACGAAACCGTGCACTTGATCAACAGCATCAACTCGTCGGTCGATGCGCTCGATGGCCTGTTCGCCGAGCTGATGGACATCACCCGCATCGACAGCGGCGGCATCGAGCCGCGACCCACCGATTTCCAGCTCGACGAGGTGTTTCGCAAGATCCGGCTGCACTTCGAGCCCATCGCGTTCGAGAAGGGCCTGCTGCTGCGCCTGCGCGGCGGCCACCGCCACGTCTACGCCGACCCGCTGCTGGTCGAGCGCATCGTGCGCAACTTGGTCGCCAACGCCATCCGCTACAGCGTCGACGGCGGCGTGCTGGTGTGTGCGCGTGCGCGGCGCGGCAAGCTGCTGCTGCAGGTGTGGGACACCGGCGTCGGCATCGCCGAGGCTGACCGCGAGCGCGTGTTCGACGAGTTCGTGCAGCTGCACGACGAGCGTGCCGCGCCCGAACCGGGCCAGCGCAAGGGGCTAGGGCTGGGGCTGGCGATCGTGCGCCGCCTGGCGCGGCTGATGGCGGCGCCGCTCGCGCTGCGTTCGGTCAGCGCGCGTGGCAGTGTGTTCTCGGTCGAGCTGCCGCTGGGGCGGCCGCGGCCGAGCGCGCTGCCGCCGGCGCGTTCGAGCGCGCCGCAGGGCCTCACGCTCGACAAGCGGCTGGTGGTGATGATCGAGGACGACCCCGCGGTGCAAAGCGGCCTCGAGGTGCTGCTCAAGAGCTGGGGCGCCGCCGTGATCTCGTTCGCCAGCCTGCAGGCGTGCCGGCAGTGGGCCGAGGCCGCCGAGCCCACGATGCTCAAACCCGACCTGATCATCGCCGACTACCGGCTCGAATCGGGCCACACCGGCATCGAGGCGATCCGTGCGCTGCGCGGCATGCTCGACCAACCGATCCCGGCGATCGTGGTCACCGGCAGCGTGCTGTCGAACCACGAGCGCGAGGCCGGCGAGCACGACTTTCACCTGCTGCTCAAGCCGGTGGTGCCGGGCAAGCTGCGCGCGATGATCGCGTTCAAGCTCGGGTTGCGCTGAGGCGGGTGGGGCGGCGCTTGACCTGGATGGCCGCGGGCGTCGAGACCCAGGCAGGCTCGACCCCGCACCCTACGCGGCCGCGGCAAGCGCCTCGACCTCCTGAACGCCCGGCGTCACATACCCGCGCGACTGCAGCGCCCAGCCCTCGGTGGCCAGCGCGCGCGGCAGCCAGCGCAGCTGGGCGCCGGCCAGGCCGCGGCGCTGCGCGGTGCGCACGATCTGCTCGCACTGCGCCTCGCTGAGCGCCAGCGCCAGCCGCTGCCAGCGGCGCAGCACCAGCGCATCGGCCCACACGTCTTCGAGCACGCGGCGCAGCGCCGCGCCGTCCGCAGCGAAGCCGGCCGCGATGCGCCGTGCCAGCAGCGTGTGCATCAGCCCGCGCAGCGCGTCGCGCGTGGTGGCGCACGGCATCAGCTCGGCCAGCGCCGCGATGCGCTGGGTGTAGCCGTCGCGCGTGAACTGCAGCGTGAGCAGCGCCTGCAGGCACTGCACCGCGTTGAGCAGCCGCAGCCGCGGCGGCGGCAGCACCAGCATCGGCAGCGTGGCGGCCACCGCGTGCGGCAACGGCGTGGCGTACGACATCAGCACCGCCAGCCGCGCCCACTGCGCCGCGCTGAGCCCATCGACCGTGCCGAGCGCGCCGGCCTCGATCTGGCGCACGAAGCCCATCGCGTCGTCCCACGCATACGCGGCCTTGGCGGCGTTGGCGCGCACGCTCATCACCGCGAGGTTGCCGGCGGCGTAGCCGGCGTCGTTGTTGACGCGGTCCACCGATGCATCGAGCGGCCCGCCGGTGCCGCGGGTGAGCGGCTCGCGCGTGATCGGGCACACCGCCACGTCGATGCGGCGCAGCAGTGCCGGCGTGACCTGCAGCGTGCAGAACGCGCGGCCGCGCTGCCAGGCGTTCAGGCGCAACTGGAGCCATTTGCGCACGTGCGGCGTGGCGGCGCGCGTGCGCGGTCCGAACGTGGCCTTGCCGGCCTCCCAACCCTGGCGCACCGGGCTGCCGGGCTGCAGGTGATCGACCGGTGGCGTCAGCCGGTGCTGGGCGTGATCCCAGCCGATCTCGAAGCCGGTGCCGCCGGCATCGGACCATTCGTGCACGGCGCGCGGGGCAGGGCGGTTGAACTCCAGCGGCAGGGTGGCTTGGGCAGCATGCATGGTGGTGGCTCCAGGCGAGGGGCCGGGGTGGCCCCGGCCGAGGCACCGGGACGACCCCGGCGCAGCCAGCATCGACGGCCGCTGGCTCAAGGCGTGAGCCAGTGGATGCGTGCCCGCAGTCGCAGCGGAAGCGACGTCGGCTCGCGGAGGCCGAAACTCCTGCACGAGGCGCGGGGATCTCATGGATCTGGTTGCTGATATATTGCATTTGCGGAATTGAGATCCATAATTGCACAGATGATTCGGCGCCGACTCCTCCCGGCTCTCGCGTCGGCGCTGGCCGAGGCCCCGGCCGTGGCGCTGCTCGGGCCGCGCCAGGTCGGCAAGACCACGCTGGCGCTCGAGCTCGCCCACGGGCGGCCGGCGGTCTATCTCGATCTCGAGTCCGAGGCCGACCGGGCCAAGCTCGCCGAGGCGGAGCTGTACTTGCCGCAGCACGCGGACAAGCTGGTCATCCTCGACGAGATCCAGCGCGCGCCGCAGCTCTTTGCCAGCCTGCGTGGCCTCATCGACGCCGGCCGGCGGCGCGGCCAGGGCAAGGGCCGCTTTCTCGTGCTGGGCTCCGCGTCGATCGATCTGCTGAAGCAATCGAGCGAGTCGCTCGCAGGACGAATCCGCTACCTGGAACTTGCCCCGCTCGACGCCGGCGAGGTGGGCCTCGAGCGTCTCGACACGCTGTGGCTGCGCGGCGGCTTCCCGCAAAGCCTGCTGGCCGATACCGATGCCGCGAGCCTGCGTTGGCGCGTGGACTTCATCCGCACCTACCTCGAGCGCGACATTCCGCAGCTCGGGCCGCGCATCCCGGCCGAAACCCTGCGCCGACTCTGGACGATGCTGGCCCACAGCCAGGGCGGCTTGCTCAACGCCGCAGCGCTCGCGCGCGCGCTGGCCGTGGACGGCAAGACGGTTGCCGCCTACCTCGACCTGCTGGTCGACCTGCTGCTCGTGCGGCGCCTGGCACCGTGGCATGGCAACGTGCGCAAGCGCCTGGTCAAGTCACCCAAGGTCTACGTGCGCGACAGCGGCCTGGTGCATGCGCTGCTCGGCCTGGGCGACCGCGAGGCCCTGCTGGCGCACCCGGTGGCCGGCGTCAGCTGGGAGGGGCTGGTGATCGAGTCGCTGATCGCCGCCGCGCCCGAAGGCACCGAAGCGCATTTCTTCCGCACCGCGGTCGGCGCCGAGATCGATCTGCTGCTCGAGCTTCCCGGGCGGCGCAGGCCCTGGGCGATCGAGATCAAGCGCGCGCTCGCGCCGAAGATCGAGCGGGGCTTTCATCTGGCCTGCGATGACGTGCGACCCGAGCGACGCCTGGTCGTCTATGGCGGCGTCGAGCGCTTCCCGCTCGCCAAGAACGTCGAAGCGGTCTCGCTCATCGGTCTGTGCAGGGAGCTCTCCACGGCATGAGTGCCTTCGCCCGGCAACCCGCGCCTGACCGCAAGGCAGCGGGGTAGCATCCACCCTGGCTCACGCCCTGAGCCAGCAGCAAGCCAACCTGTGGACCGCACCGAGCGCTTCTACAAGATCGAGATGCTGATCCGCAACCGCGGCTGCGTGAGCTTTGCCATCCTGCGCGAGGAGCTCGGCGTCTCGCCGGCCACGCTCAAGCGCGACCTCGAGTACCTGCGCAGCCGCATGGACGCGCCGATCGCGTACGACCGCTTCGCCAACGGCTACAAGTTCGACACCGCTCAAGGCGGCAGCCGCGCCCAGGTGCAGCACGAGCTGCCCGGCGTGTGGTTCAGCGAGCGCGAGATCCACGCGCTGCTCACGATGCACCAGCTGATCCGCGGGCTCGACGAGGGCGGCATGCTCGCGCGCCACCTGCAGCCGCTGCTCGACAAGCTGCACGGCATGCTCGGCACCAGCGAGCGCGACGCGCAGGAGCTGATGAAGCGCGTGAAGATCGTCACCCCCGCGCGGCGCCCGGTGGCCGGCCGCATCTTCGAGCTGGCCGGCGGCGCGCTGATGCAGCGCCGCCGCATCGAGATGACGTACTACACCCGCGGCCGCAAGGCCGAGGGCCAGCGCACCGTGTCACCGCAGCGCCTGGTGCACTACCGCAACACCTGGTACCTCGACGCCTGGTGCCACAAGAGCGACGGCCTGCGCCGCTTCGCGCTCGACGCCATCCGCGACGGCGTGGTGCTCGAGCACAAGGCCAAGGAGGTGACGATCAAGACCGTCGAGACCGAGCTCGACGGCGGGTATGGGATCTTTGCCGGCGCCGGGCGCAAGAGCCAGTGGGCCACGCTGCGCTTCGCGCCCGAGGCGGCGCAGTGGGTGCAGCACGAGCAGTGGCATCCGGCGCAGCAGGCCAAGATGGAGAGCGACGGGTCGCTGACGCTCAAGGTACCGTACGCCGATGCCACCGAGCTGGCGATGGATGTGTTGCGGCATGGCGAGTTGGTGAAGGTGGTGGCGCCCGCCGCCCTGGCATCGGTGGTCGCGCAGCGGCTGCGCCGTGCGGCGCAGGCATACATACCATGAAATACGAATATACCGTATTGGAATTTCATGGTATCTGCGGTACGATGCCCGCATGCTTCCGCGGCCCGGCCTCGAGCAGCGCATCCGCACGGCACTCGGCCGTGCGCGCGCCGTGGTCCTGGTGGGGCCGCGACAGTGCGGCAAGTCGACGCTGGCGCGGCGCTTCCTGAGCGTCGACGATCCCAACTACTTCGATCTCGAGAACCCCGCCAGCCGATCGAGCCTGGCCCAGCCGATGGTCGCGCTGCAGGCGCTGCAAGGCCTGGTGGTCATCGACGAAGTGCAGCACGCGCCGGAGCTGTTTCGCGTGCTGCGCGTGCTGATCGACCGTCACGACCGCCCCGGCCAATACCTGCTGCTGGGCAGCGCCAGCCCCACGCTGCTGCGGCAGACGAGCGAAACATTGCTCGGCCGCGTCGAGGTGATCGAGATCGCGGGGTTCGATCTGCAGGAGGTCGGTGTCGGCGACACCACGCGCCTGTGGCTGCGCGGCGGCTTTCCACCCGCCTACACCGCCGCCAACGATGCCGATGCCAGTGCCTGGTGCAGCAACGCGGTCGAGCGGTTCGTTCAGAGCGACCTGCCGCAGTTCGGCGTCAACGTGGCGGCGCCGGCGATGATGCGCTTCTGGGCCATGCTGGCGCACCTGCACGGGCAGGTGTGGAATGCGGCCGACCCCGCACGCTCGCTCGGCGTGAGCGAACCCACCGTGCGTCGCTATCTCGATTGGCTGACGCAGGGCTTCATGGTGCGCCAGTTGCAACCCTGGTACGAGAACCTGGGCAAGCGGCAGGTGAAGTCACCCAAGATCTACTTTCGCGACACCGGGTATCTGCATGCGCTGCTCGGCATCCGGGGGGCCGCCGAGCTGACGCGGCATCCGAGGGCCGGCGCCTCGTGGGAGGGCTTTGCGCTCGAGCAGGTGTTGCGCCTCGCGCAGCCCGATGAAGCCTACTTCTGGGCCACCCACCAGGGTGCGGAGCTCGACCTGCTGATGTTCAAGCACGGCAAGCGCGTGGGCATCGAGTTCAAACGGGTCGATGCGCCGAGCCTCACGCCATCGATGCGCATCGCCATGCGCGACCTCGGGCTGCACGCCCTGTACGTCGTGTACCCCGGTGACCGGCGCTATCGGCTGGCCGAAGGTGTCGAGGCCGTGCCCATGACCCAGTTCGTCGCGGCGCCATGACCCAGACCGAGCTGGCGATGGATGTGCTGCGGCACGTGGAGTGCGGCGCAGCGCGCGCGTACTCGGATATCGTGACCGCACCGCGATGAAGCCAGCCAAGGAGCCCGCAGCGCCATGATCACCGGCGACATCAAGAACCAGATCGACCGCATCTGGGATGCCTTCTGGTCCGGCGGCATCTCCAACCCGCTGGAAGTGATCGAGCAGATCACCTACCTGCTGTTCATCCGCCGGCTCGACGACCTGCACACGCTCGAGGAGAACAAGGCCGCGCGCCTGAAGAAGGACCTCGAACGCCGCGTCTTCCCCGCCGGCCGCGACGCCAAGGGCCGCCCCTACGACGACCTGCGCTGGTCGCGCTTCAAGCACCTGGCCGCGGGCGAGATGTACGCGCTGGTCGCCGAGCACGTGTTCCCGTTCCTGCGCACCGATCTGCCCAGGCAGCTCGGCGGTGAAGACTCCACCTACGCGCACCACATGAAGGACGCGCGCTTCACCATCCCCACGCCGGCGCTGCTGGCCAAGGTGGTGGACATGCTCGACCACGTGCCGATGGCCGAGCGCGACACCAAGGGCGACGTCTACGAGTACATGCTCGGCAAGATCGCATCAGCCGGGCAGAACGGCCAGTTCCGCACGCCGCGCCACATCATCCGGCTGATGGTGGAGCTGACGGCGCCGCAGCCCACCGACGTGATCTGCGACCCGGCCTGCGGCACCGCGGGCTTTCTGGTGGCGGCGGGCGAGGCGCTGCGCGAGCGGCACCCGAAGCTGCTGCACGACCGGCGCTTAAGCGATCACTTTCACCACCGCATGTTCCACGGCTTCGACTTCGACAACACCATGCTGCGCATCGGCAGCATGAACATGCTGCTGCACGGCGTGGAGAGCCCCAGCATCCGCTACCGCGACTCGCTGGCGCAGGAGCACGCCGGCGAAGACGAGCAGTACACGCTGGTGCTGGCCAACCCGCCGTTCGCCGGCAGCCTCGACTACGAGAACACCGCCAAGGACCTGCTGCAGATCGTCAAGACCAAGAAGACCGAGCTGCTGTTCCTGGCGCTGTTCCTGCGCCTGCTCAGGCCCGGCGGGCGCGCTGCGGTGATCGTGCCCGACGGCGTGCTGTTCGGCTCGAGCACCGCGCACAAGCAGCTGCGCCGCATGCTGGTAGAGGCGCAGAAGCTCGACGCCGTGGTCAAGCTGCCGGGCGGCGTGTTCAAGCCGTATGCCGGCGTGTCGACCGCGATCCTGCTGTTCACCAAGACCAACTCCGGCGGCACCGACCACGTGTGGTTCTACGACGTGCAAGCCGACGGCTGGAGCCTGGACGACAAGCGCACGCCGCTGCTGCCCGACGACAAGCTGGGGGCCATGCCGCGCACGGCGCTGAGCCCCGACGAGCACGCCAGGAACAACCTGCCCGACGTGCTGGCGCGCTGGGCCGGGCGCAACGGGCCTGAGCGCGAACGGCCGCGCACCGCGCAGAGCTTTTGCGTGCCGAAGGCCGACATCGCGGCGCAGGGTTACGACCTGTCGCTCAACCGCTACAAGGAGGTGGTGCACGAGGCCGTCGAGCACCGGGCGCCGAAGGAGATCCTGGCCGAGCTGGCCAAGCTGGAGGAGGAGATTCAGCGGGGGATGAGGGAGTTGGAGGCGTTGCTCGGATGAGCAATTGGCCGACGGCGCGACTGGAAGACTGCACCGAGATCGTGTCCGGTGCGACACCGAGCACTTCGGAGTCTGCGTACTGGGGCGGGGAAGTTTTCTGGGCTACGCCGAAGGACCTGAGCGAGCTCGATGGCGCATACATCTCGGACACGCCTCGCAAGATCACGCAAAGCGGCTTGCAGAGTTGTGCTGCTACTGTTCTTCCGCCTGATTCGGTGTTGTTCAGTTCCCGGGCACCCATCGGACACGTCGCCATCAACACTGTTCCGATGGCCACGAATCAAGGGTTCAAGAGCTTCGTGCCCAAGCGCGAGTGCGTTCACGCCAAGTTTCTGTACCACTGGCTTCGGTGCAATCGGCCGTTCCTCGAGAGCCTCGGAAACGGAGCGACCTTCAAGGAGGTGTCGAAGGCGGTTGTCGCTCGAATCGAGATGCCCCTGCCGCCCCTTCCCGAGCAGCGGCGGATTGCGGAGATCCTGGACAAGGCGGACGCGCTGCGGGCCAAGCGCCGCGCCGCTCTCGCCCAGCTCGACACCCTCACCCAATCCATCTTCCTCGAAATGTTCGGCGACCCCGCGACGAACTCGAAAGGGTGGCCGAGGCTCGCGTTGCATGGACTGGGAAGAGTGATGACGGGTGGAACCCCACCCTCCGTGCAGCCACCGATGTTCGGCGGGGAGATACCGTTCATCACACCCGGTGACTTGGAGAGTGGGGAGCCTGCCAAGAGAACAGTGACGGAGGCTGGCGCGCGCGCGAGTGCGACAGTCACAACCGGAGCTACGCTTGTCTGCTGCATCGGGGCGACGATCGGCAAGGTGGGTAAGGCAACCACCCTGTGTGCCTTCAATCAGCAGATCAATGCGATTCAGTGGGGTGCCGCGGTGTGCGCGGACTACGGCTTCTTTGTGCTGCGTTCGTTCAAGCCTTTGATCGTCGGCTTGGGGACATCTACGACGCTCCCGATCTTGAAGAAGTCCTTGTTCGAGCGAATTGAGATTCCAGTACCCCCTCTGGAATTGCAGAAGAACTTCGCCCGCTTGGTTTCCGGCACCGAGCGGATTCGACAGAGTTGCTGGCGATCGCTTGGGGCGTTCGAGGAGTTGTTCGCCTCCCTCCAACACCGCGCCTTCCGCGGCGAGCTGTAGCCGCCACCGTCCGCCCCTCAAACAACACCCCACGTTGATTCAACCTCGACCTCGAACCTAAAATAACGCCCTTCCTTGTTTGAGGTTGCCGGCCCTGGAGGGTGCGACCGAATGCGCAGACGCCCGCCCGGAACGTACGTCGAGGTCGCCACGGCCGGTGAGCGCTTCCGCGCGTTCGTGCCGGCGGCGCTGCCGCCCGAGCCACCGGTGGCCTGGTCGGCCGCGCTGCGGCGCCGCTTCGACGATGCGCTGGTCGCCCTGGGCCGGCTCGACGCGCTCTCGGCGCATCTGCCCAATGCGGCGCTGCTGCTCTACAGCTTCGTGCGCAAGGAGGCGGTGCTGTCGTCGCAGATCGAGGGCACGCAGTCGTCGCTGGCCGACCTGCTGCTGTACGAGATCGACGAGCAGCCCGGCGTGCCGGTGGGCGACGCGCGCGAGGTGAGCCGCTGCGTCGCCGCGCTCGAGCACGGGCTGAAAGCGCTGCGCGGCGGGCTGCCGCTGTCGATGCGGCTGCTCAAAGGCATGCACGGGGTGCTGATGGCGCACCCCGGCGGCCGCGGCAAGACGCCGGGCGAGCTGCGCCGCTCGCAGGTGTGGATCGGCGGCACGCGGCCGGGCAACGCCGCTTTCGTGCCACCGCCGGCCAGCCGGCTGGCCGAGTGCCTGAAGCCGTTCGAGCGCTTTCTCAACGACGAGCCCGAGCCCACGCCGCCGCTGATCAAGGCGGCGCTGGCGCACGTGCAGTTCGAGACCATCCACCCGTTTCTCGACGGCAATGGTCGCCTCGGGCGCCTGTTGATCGTGCTGCAGCTGGTGGCCGACGGCGTGCTGCGCGAGCCCATGCTCTACCCGAGCCTGTTCTTCAAGCGGCACCGCGCGCTGTACTACGAGCTGCTCAACGAGGTGCGCCTGCACGGCGACTGGGAGCGCTGGCTCGAGTTCTTTGCCGAGGGCGTCGAGGCGAGCGCCGCGCAGGCGGTGGCCACGGCCAACGCGCTGCTGGCGCTGGTGAACGGCGACCGCGACCGCATCGCGCAGCAGCTCGGGCGCGCGGCCGGCTCGGCGCTGGCGGTGCACCAGGCGCTGCAGCGCCAGCCGATTGCCACCTCGGCGGCGCTGGTCCAGTTCACCGGGCTGACGGCGGCCACGGTGAACAAGTCGCTCGTGCATCTTGAACGCTTGGGTGTCGTGGCCGAGCTCACCAATCGCCAACGCGGCCGCGTGTTCAGCTACCGTCGCTACGTGGACGAACTGACGGCCGAGTTGGAGCAGGGCGGGCAACCGGCGCGCGCACGGCGAGGCGGTGCCGCGTGACTCAATTCGCCTTTCTGCAGACCGAGTGGGGCACCGTATTCGAGGCGGCCACGCGCGCCGAAGCCGCCGTGCATGCCGACCCGCGCACCGCCTGCTTCTACGCCCGCCGCGCGCTCGAGCTGGCGGTGGCCTGGGCCTACAAGCACGACCCGGCGCTGAAGCTGCCGTACCAGGACAACCTGGCGGCGCTGATCCACGACCCGAGCTTCAAGCACACCGCCGGCGAGGCGGTGTTCGCCAAGGCGCGCGTGGTCACCACGCTCGGCAACAACGCGGTGCACAGCCACCGGCTGGTGGCGGCGCAGGATGCGCTGGTGGCGGTGCGCGAGCTGTTCCACATTGCCTACTGGCTGGCGCGCACCTACGGCCGCAGCGGCCGCCCGCCGCCCGGGCTGGCGTTCGACGCGGCGGCGCTGCCGAAGCCGCCGCCGACGGCGGCGCAGGTGGCGCAGACGGCCGCCGCCGCGGCCCGCGCCGCCGAGCAACTGCAGGCGCTGCAGGCGAGCCTGCGCGAGCGCGACGAGAAGCTCGCGGCACTGCTGGGCGAGCGCGGCGCCATCGACGCCGAGCTGGCGCGCCTGCGCGCCGAGGTGGCCGCGGCGCGGCAGGCCGCTGCCGCGCAGCCGGATCTGCACGACTACTCCGAAGCGCAGACCCGCGACTACTTGATCGATCTGCTGCTGAAGGAGGCCGGCTGGGCACTCGACCAGCCACCGGGCCACCCAAAAGCGCGCGAGTTCGAAGTGGCCGGCATGCTCAACACGCAGGGCAAGGGCTTCGTCGACTACGTGCTGTGGGGCGACGACGGCAAGCCGCTGGCGCTGGTGGAGGCCAAGCGCACGCGCCGCGACCCGCGCGTGGGCCAGCAGCAGGCCAAGCTGTATGCCGACTGCCTGGAGCGCCAGTTCAGCCAGCGGCCGCTGATCTTCTACTCCAACGGCTACGACCATTGGCTGTGGGACGACACGCGTCACCCGCCGCGGCGCGTGCAGGGCTTCTACAAGAAGGCCGAGCTGGAGCTGGCGATCCAGCGGCGCACCACGCGCCGCGCGCTGGCCGCGGCGGCGATCAACGCCGAGATCGCCGAGCGGCCGTACCAGACGCGGGCGATCCGCCGCGTGGCCGAGGCGTTCGAGCGCGACCACGACCGCAAGGCGCTGCTGGTGATGGCCACCGGCGCCGGCAAGACGCGCACGGTGATCGCACTGGCCGAGCTGCTGATGAAGAGCAACTGGGCCAAGCGCGTGCTGTTCCTGGCCGACCGGGTGGCGCTGGTGAACCAGGCCGTCAACGCGTTCAAGCGCCACCTGCCCGATGCGTCGCCGGTGAACCTGGTGACCGAGAAGGACGCCGAGGGCCGCGTGTTCGTCTCGACCTACCCGACGATGATGGGGCTGATCGACGAATCGAAGGATGGTCAGCGGCGCTTCGGCGTCGGGCACTTCGATCTGGTGGTGATCGACGAGGCGCACCGCTCGGTGTTTCAGAAGTACCGCGCGATCTTCGACTACTTCGACGCCATGCTGGTCGGCCTCACCGCCACGCCGAAGGACGAAGTAGATCGCAACACCTACGGCCTGTTCGATCTGGAAGACGGCGTGCCGACCGATGCCTACTCGCTCGAAGAGGCGGTGCGCGACGGTTACCTGGTGCCGCCGCGGGCGGTGTCGGTGCCGCTGAAGTTCCAGCGCGAGGGCATCCGGTACGACCAGCTGTCGGAAGAAGACAAGGACCAGTGGGACGCGCTCGAATGGGACGACGACGGCGCGGTGCCCAACCGCGTCGAGGCCGAGGCGGTGAACAAGTGGCTGTTCAACAAGAGCACCGTCGACAAGGTGCTCGAACACCTGATGACCAAGGGCCTCACGGTCGCCGGCGGCGACCGGCTCGGCAAGACCATCATCTTTGCCAAGAACCAGGCGCATGCGGATTTCATCGCCGAGCGGTTCGACGTCAACTACCCCAAGGTGAGGGGCGAGTTCGCGCGTGTGATCACCTTCAAGACCGAGTACGCGCAGACGCTGATCGACAACTTCTCCAGCAAGGACAAGCCGCCGCACATCGCGATCTCGGTGGACATGCTCGACACCGGCATCGACGTGCCCGAGGTCGTGAACCTGGTGTTCTTCAAGCTGGTGCGCTCGAAAACCAAGTTCTGGCAGATGGTGGGGCGCGGCACGCGGCTGTGCCCCGACCTGTTCGGCCCCGGCCTCGACAAGCAGCTGTTCTACCTGTTCGACTACTGCCAGAACCTGGAGTACTTCAGCCAGGACATCCCGGGCACCGAGGGCTCGGCCTCCGAGCCGCTGCGCAAGCGGCTGTTCAACGCCCGATTGGAGCTGATCGGGCAGCTCGACGAGCGCGTTGCCGCGTCCGAGGCGAATGTGGCCCGCGAGCGCGCGGCGACCTATGGCGGGCCGATGAGCCCCGCCCGGCCGCCCGAAGGGGCTCAGCCCCCGCTCGGCGGGGAGGCGCGAAGCGCCAGGGGTGCGCTGATGAGCGATGGCGAGGTGCGCGACGCCACCTCGGGGCTGCTGCAGCGCGAAGTGGCGGCGATGAACCTCGACAACTTCGTGGTGCGGCCGCATCGCCGGACGGTGGAGAAGTTCGCCCAGCCCGAGGCGTGGAAGCAGCTGCCGCGCGAGGCGGCGCAGGAGCTGTCGCGCGAGGTGGCCGGGCTGCCGTCGGAGCTGGACCCGGAAAACGAGGAGGCCAAGCGCTTCGACCTGCTGCTGCTGAACCTGCAGCTCGCCGTGCTGCGACACGAGCCGGCCTTTGCGCGGTTGCGCGACCGGGTGAAGGAGATTGCCGCGCTGCTCGAAGAGAAGCAGGCGATCCCCGCGGTGCGCGAGCAGATGGTGCTGATCCAGGACGTGCAGGGCGACGAGTGGTGGCACGACGTCACCGTGCCGATGCTCGAGGCCGTGCGGCGCCGCCTGCGCGACCTGGTGCAGCTGATCGACAAACGCCAGCGCCGAATCGTCTACACCGACTTCGAGGATCTGATCGGCGCCGAGGCCGATGTGCTGCTGCCCGGCCTGGCGGTGGGCACCGACTACACGCGGTTCCTGGCCAAGGCGCGCGCGTTCATGCTGCAGCACCTGGACCACATCGCGGTGCACAAGCTGCGCATGAACAAGCCGCTGACCAGCACCGACCTGGCGGAACTCGAACGCATGCTGGCCGCGAGCGGCCTCGGCGGCGCCGACGACATCCGCCGCGCCAGCAGCGAAGCCAGCGGGCTGGGCCTCTTCGTGCGCTCGCTCGTCGGCCTCGACCGTGGTGCCGCCAAGGAGGCGATGGCGCGCTTCATCGCCGGCAAGACGCTCGCAGCGAACCAGATCGAGTTCGTCAACCTCGTGGTGGATCACCTCACCGAGCACGGCGTGGTCGAGCCGGCGCGGCTGTACGAGTCGCCGTTCACCGATCTGACGCCGCACGGGCCCGATGGGCTTTTCAGCTCCGACGAGGTGGATCAGCTGATCGCGGTGATCAATGGGGTCAGGGACAGCGCGGTGGCTGCGTAGGGGCTGCCGAGTGGGTCTCCTCGGGACGTTGGCGGCGCAGGCGCAGATCGGCGCGCAGCCGCGGGCGAGGTCCGTTCCCCGCCAGGGTGCATCAACGGATGCACCATTTGATGCATTGCCGGATGTACACTGCGCCCTCAATCCCTGCGACACGGCCATGCGCACCACGATCACCCTCGACGACGCCTTGCTCGAGGCCGCGACTGCGGCCATGAACGGCAGCGATCGGTCGACCGTGTTGCACGAGGGCTTGCGGCTGATCGTGCAGCGCGAGGCGGCGCGCCGGCTGGCCTTGCTGGGCGGCTCGGATGCCACTGCCGCGGCGGCGCCGCGCCGCCGGCCGCGGCCGGCGGCAACAAGGCGCCGTGGTCGCTTGCACGGGGCCAAGTGATCCTGGTCGATTCGTCGGTGTGGGTCGACCACCTGCGCCGTAGGCAATCCGACCTTGCGAGGCTGCTGCTCGACGGCGAGGTGTTGTGCCACCCCTTCGTCATCGGCGAGTTGGCGTGCGGCCACCTGCGCCAGCGCGGCCGCGTGCTGCAAGAGCTGGCCAGGCTGCCGCAGTCGCCCGTGGCCTCGCACGACGAGGCGATGGCGTTCACCGAGCGTCACGCGCTGGCCGGCCGCGGCATTGGTTGGGTCGATGTGCACCTTCTGGCTGCCGCGGTGCTGGCGCGAGCGCGGCTGTGGACCCGCGACAAGCGGCTGGCGTCGGTGGGCGGTACGTTGGGGTTGGGGTTCGACACGGTGGCTCTGTGAAGCCGCGGGCGGCCACAGGCTCACGTGGCGAGCCAACCGTGCCGTAGCATGAGCGTTGGGTTCACCAGCCCCGCATGCAACGCCTCGCCGGCCTCACGGTCTACTCGGCCACCGACCTCGCCAGCTTTCTGGAGTGCGAACACCTGGCCGTGCTCGACCGGCTGGCGCTCGACGACGACGCGCTGCGCGGCCAGCGCAGCGAGCAAGACGAATCGGCCGAGCTGTTCGCGCGCAAGGGCGATGCGCACGAGCGCGCCCACCTGGCGCGGCTGCGCGCGCAGGGGCTCGCGGTAGCCGACATCGCGGCCGATGGCGGCAGCCTCGACGACAAGGCGGCGCGCACGCTGGCCGCGATGCGCGCCGGCGTGGCGGTGATCTACCAGGCCACGCTGCGCGACTGGCCGCTGGCCGGCCATGCCGACTTTCTGCGGCGCGTGGATGGCGAAGCCTCGGCGCTCGGCCCGTGGCGCTACGAGGTGGCCGACACCAAGCTCGCGCGCACGCCGAGAGCCAAGTTCCTGGTGCAGCTGGCGTTCTACAGCCACCTGTTGGCGCGCGCGCAGGGCGCTGAGCCGCGGCAGATGCAGGTGGTGCTGGGCGACTTCAGCGAGCGCAGCTATCGCGTGGCCGACTACGCGCGCTACTTCCGTTCGCTGCTGGCACGCTTTGTCGCGCACGTGGGCGCGCTCGACGCCGGCGCCGCGCCGGCCACGGTTCCGCTGCCGTGCGCGCAGTGTGAGCTGTGCCACTGGCGCGAGCGCTGTGAGGCGCAGCGCGTCGACGACGACCACCTGTGCCAGGTGGCGGGCATCACGCGCGCGCAGTGGATCAAGCTGCAGCAAGCGGGCGTGGGCACGATGGCGGCGCTGGCGTCGTTACCCGCGGATGCGTCCGTGCCGAAGCTGCAGCCCGACATGCTGGCCAAGTTGCGCGCGCAGGCCGCGCTGCAGCACGCGGCGCGTGCCGACGGGCAGCGCCGCATCGAGCGGCTGCCGATCGACCCTGACGCGCGGCGCGGCTTTCACTGGCTGCCGGCGCCCGATGCCGGCGACCTCTACTTCGACATGGAAGGCGATCCGCTCGAAGACGGCGGGCTCGAGTACCTGTTCGGCGTGGGCGACCGGCCGGGCGGGCGGTTCGACTTCCGTGCGTTCTGGGCGCACGATCGCACCGCCGAGCGCGCGGCGTTCGAGGCCTTCGTCGATCTCGTGGTCGCGCGGCGGCGCGAGCGGCCCGGCGCGCACATCTACCACTACGCCAGCTACGAGGTGACGGCACTGCAGCGCCTGGCCACGCTGCACGGCACGCGCGAGGCCGAGGTCGACGCGATGCTGCGCGGGCACTGGCTGGTCGACCTCTACAAGGTGGTGCGCGAAGCGCTGCGCACGTCGGAGCCCGGCTACTCGATCAAGAACATCGAGCACTTCTACCGGCCACCGCGCGCCGGCGGCGTGCAGAACGCGGGCGCGAGCCTGGTGTTCTACGAACGCTGGCGCGGCACGCGTGACGACCCGGCACTGCACGATGACACGCTGCTGCGCGACATCGAGGCCTACAACCGCGACGACGTGGAATCCACCGTGGGTCTGCACGACTGGCTGCTGTCGCTGCGGCCTGCCGGGCTGCCGTGGGCCGGGGCGCGCGACGCCCGCGAACCGCCCGACGGCAAGGCGCGGGCGCGCGCCGAACACACCGCAGACATCGAGCGGCGCTTGGCCGAGTACCGCGTGCGGCTGGTCGAAGCATTGCCGCCCGACGCCGCGCGATGGAGCCCCGAGCACCGCATGCGCGAGCTGCTGTGGCAGTTGCTGGATTTTCACCGCCGCGCCGACAAGCCGCACTGGTGGGCACATTTCGACCGCATCGAGGCTGGCGAGGCCGAATGGCTCGACGACCTGGAGTGCCTGGCCGGCCTGCAGGCCGACCCCGATCGGCCGCCGCAGCGCGAGAACCGGTCCATCCGCTACCACTACACGGTGCCCGAGCAGGAGTCCAAGTGCGCCGATGGCGACGAGGTGGTGCGCCTCGACACCGGTGAGGCCCTCGGCAAGCTGCGCTACGACGAGGCCGCCGGCCGCGCGAGCGTGAAGATCGGCGCCGGCCGGCCGGCGCCACCGCCGCGCATGAGCCTCGGCCCCGGCGGCCCGCCGAAGACCGGCGCGCTGGTGGAGGCGCTGTACCGCTTCGCCGACAGCGTGTTCGCGGCCGATGCCCGGTACCCTGCGCTCGAAGGCCTGCTGCGTCGCGAGCCGCCACGCTTGCGCGGCTTCGCCGCCGGCGCGCCGATCGTGCCCGTGGGCGCCGACCTGCTGCACGCCAGCATCGCCACACTGCGCGCGATGGATCACACGCTGCTGTACGTGCAGGGCCCGCCGGGCGCGGGCAAGACGCACATCGGCGCCCGCCTGATCGCCGATGCGCTGGCGCGTGGCCTGCGCGTGGGCGTGATGTCGAACAGCCACAAGGCGATCAACCACCTGCTGGCAGGCGTGGTGAAGGCGGCGCACGAGCGCGGCGTGGTGGTGCGCGGGTGCAAGAAGGTCTCGCGGGGCAACGAGTCACAGCGCTTCGACGCGACCGGATTCGACAACATCGACGACAGCGAAACCGTCTGGAAACAAGACCACCCGCTGGTCGCCGGCACCGCGTGGCTGTTCGCCGACGCACGCGCCGACCAGGCGCTCGACCTGCTGTTCGTCGACGAGGCCGGCCAGGTGTCGCTGGCCAACCTGGTGGCCGCCGGCACCGCGGCGCGCAACATCGTGCTGCTGGGCGACCAGATGCAGCTCGCGCAGCCGGTGCAGGGCGCGCACCCGGGCCGCTCGGGCGACTCGGCGCTCGACTGGCTGCTCGACGGCGCGGCGACGATCGCGCCCGACCGCGGCATCTTCCTGGCCACCAGCTGGCGCATGCACCCCGACGTGTGCCGCTTCATCAGCGACGCGGTGTACGACGGACGCTTGCAGCCCGAGCCGCACAACCGGCGGCAGGCGCTGGTGCTGGGGGCCGATGCGCACGCGTTGCTGCGGCCGGCCGGCATCGTGCATGCGCCGGTCGAGCATGCAGGTTGTTCGCAGCGCAGCGAGGCCGAGGCCGCGCTGGCGGCCGCGGTCTACGCCAGCGCGCTGCGCCAGCGCCACACCGACCGGCACGGCGTCGAGCATGCGATGACGCCGGCCAACGTGCTGGTCGTCGCGCCGTACAACGCGCAGGTGAATCTGCTGAAGCGCACGCTGCCGGCCGACGCGCGCGTCGGCACGGTTGACAAGTTCCAGGGCCAGGAGGCCGAACTCGTGATCGTGTCGATGACCACGTCGAGCGAGCACGACCTGCCGCGCCACATCGAGTTTCTGTACAGCAAGAACCGGCTCAACGTGGCGATCTCGCGCGCGAGGTGCCTGGCCGTCGTGATCGCCAACCCGGCGCTGCTGGCGATCCAGTGCCACACACCCGAGCAGATGGCGCTGGTGAACACGCTGTGCTGGGTGGCCGAGGTGGGCGGGGCCCCGCGAGCGGGGGCGGTTCCGTTCGCTGTCGATGGTTCGGCTCCATCGGTTCGATGAATACCGCTGCCGCGGCGGCCATGGTGGATCGTCTGCGATGCACCGGTTGATTCAGAGCATCGACCACGGCAGCACATCGACGCCGTCGCGCACGAAGCGCGCATCGCCGCCGTACACCAGCCCGGCGTGCACCCCGGTGAATGGCCCGCGTTCGGCGGCGTAGCGGCGCCACTTGTCGAGTGCGCCGAACGCATCGGCTGCCACCGTGATGCCGGACTTGACCTCCACCGCGGCGACCTCGCTTGCGCGTTCGAGCACCAGATCGACCTCGGTGCCGATGTTGTCGCGCCAGAACCAGAGCGGTTCGCGCTGGCCTGCATTGCGCTGGCGTTTCAGGAACTCGTTGACCACCAGCGTTTCGAACAGGGCGCCGCGCAATGGGTGGGCCTCCACCTGCGCCACGGTCTGGATGCCCAGCAGCGCCGCGGCGAGACCCACGTCGGTCATGTAGAGCTTGGGCATCTTCACCAGCCGCTTGCCGAAGTTGGCCGAGTGCGGCCGCACGAAGTGGACCAAGTAGCACGTCTCGAGGATCGACAGCCAATGTCGCACCGTCTTGTCCGTGACCCCGGTGTCGGCGGCAAGCGCGTGCATGTTGAGCAACTGGCCGCTGCGCGCGGCCGTCAACTTGAGGAAGCGCTGGAATGCACCGAGGTCCTGGATCGCTGCCAACTGGCGGGCATCGCGCTCGGCGTAGGTCACGAGATAGCTCTGCAGCCACTCGTAGGGTTCGAGCGCTCGCGCATGGACCGCCGGAAAGAAGCCCTTCACCAGCAGGGCTGGGTACTCCGGCGGCAGCAACGAGGCGCTGCGCAGTTCGGCGATCGACAACGGCAGCAACTCGACCAGCGCGGTGCGCCCCGCCAGGCTTTGCGTCACGCGCGACAGCAGCGTGAGGTTCTGCGAACCGGTGAGCACGAACAGGCCCATGCGGCCCGCGGCGTCGACCGCGCCCTGCAATTCGGAGAACAGCTCCGGGGCGTGCTGGGCTTCGTCGATCACCGCGCCGCGGGGGTATTGGCGCAGGAAGTCGGCCGGTCGTTCGCGCGCGAATTCGCGGTTGGCCGGCGCTTCCAGCGACACATAGGGCTTGTCGGGCAGCAGGGCGCGCACCAGTGTGGTCTTGCCGGACTGGCGCGGCGCGGTCACGGTGACGATCGGAAAGCCTTCGAGCAGGCGTGTCAGGCGGCTCGCGGCGAGGCGGGGAATCATCGACTTTACAGTTTCGGAGTCGGACTCCGAAAGTGTAAAACATCCTGCTCGCAGGCCCGTGGCGCCCGAGCGCCGGGGGTCAACTCGCCTGGTACGCCAGCCGCACGTAGATCGGCGCGAACGCCTCGGCCTGCGTCACTTCGAGCAGGCTCTCGCGCGCCAGCTCGAGCAGTGCGATGAAGGTGACCACCACCACCGGCGACGGCGCGTGCTGCTCGAACAGGTCGTGGAACTCGACGAAGCGCCGGCCCTGCAGCCGGCGCAGCACGATGCTCATGTGCTCGCGCACCGAGAGCTGCTCGCGCGTGATGTGGTGGTGCGCCTTCAGCGTCGCGCGCCGCGCGATGTCGGCCCAGGCGTCGCGCAGGTCCTGCGGGCTCACCTGCGGCAGGCGCGGCGCGTCGTTGGCGGCGTGCATCACCTGCACGCGGCGGAAGTCGCGGCCGAGCAGCGGCAGCGCATCGAGCCTCGCGGCGGCGAGCTTGATCTGTTCGTACTCGAGCAGCCGGCGCACCAGCTCGGCGCGCGGGTCAACGGCCTCCTTGCCGTCTTCGGCCTTGCGCGCCGGCAGCAGCATGCGCGACTTGATCTCGATCAGCATCGCCGCCATCAGCAGGTACTCGGCGGCGAGCTCGAGGTTGCGCGAGCGGATCTGGTCGACGTACTCCAGGTACTGGCGCGTCACGTCGGCCAGCGGGATGTCGAGGATGTTGAAGTTCTGCCGCCGAATCAGGTACAGCAGCAGATCGAGCGGGCCTTCGAACGCCTCGAGAAACACCTCGAGCGCGTCGGGCGGGATGTACAGGTCTTGCGGCAGCGCGAACAGCGGCTCACCGTACAGCCGCGCCACCGCGACGCCGTCGACCGTCAGCGGCGGCTCGCCGCTGGCCGGCGGCGCCGCCTCGTCTTCGCAGAGCGCGACGGTGTCGTTCACGCGCGGCCTATCGCCTGTGCGGCTCGAGCGCTTCGGTCTGGTAGTAGACGTACGGCGTCTGCGGCACTCGTGCCGCGCGGTACTCGGCCTGCGCGTCGCGGTCGATCGGGCGGTCCCACAGCAGGCCGCGGCCGGCGCGCTGCTCGGCTTCGAGCGTGGGCTTGCGGGCCTTCAGCTCATCGATGAACTGCGTGGCGTCGGACTTGTAGGGCTTCCAGAACAGCGGCATGGCGGCAGCGCGGGCAGAATCGGGCGGGGGCTGCATTTTACAGAGCACGCCCGCGCGCGCGGCCGGCGCGCACGGGTGCGAGGCGAGTACGGGAGGCTGCCGATGGCGCGATGGTGGACATGGCTGCAGGCGCGCCTGGGGGGCGACGCGGCACGCATCGCGCAACTGCACGAAGGCGTGTCGAGCGAAGCCGACGTGCGCCACTGGTTCGGCGAACCGGTCGGCATCGCGACCGCGCCCGACGGCACGCGCACGCTCGAGTACCCGCGCCAGCCCGAGGGCTGGACCAACATCGCCGCGGTGTTCGGCCCCGACGGCCGGCTGCGTTCGCTGCGCCAGCTGCTGACGCCGGAGAACTTCGCGCGCGTGCGGCCCGGCATGCACCGCGACGAGTTGCGGCCGCTGCTCGGCCGGCCGGCGCAGGTGCAGCGCCAGGCGCTGAAGCGGCACGAGGTGTGGGACTGGCGCTACCGCGATGGCCAGGCCTCGCGGCTGTTCAGCGTGACGCTCGACGACGGCGGGCAGGTGGTGTCGGTCGCCAGCTTGGACGACCCGAAGCAGGTGCTGGCCGGCGGCCAGTAGAGCCGCGGCGCGGTGCCAAGACCGCGCGCGTCAGTACGGGCTGCCGGGCCACGCCGCCGGCTCGTCGTCCTTGAACGCCGCGGCCACGGTGGGCACGATCTGATCGGCGCCCAGCACCGCCTCGAAGCCCGAGCGGCGCATCAGCGACAGCGGCTGCTCGTTGACATTGGCCAGCACCAGCGCCACGTCGCGCTGCTTGAGCGTGCGATGCAACTGCTGCAGCGCGTCGAGCCCCGAGGTGTCGAGCGAGATCAGGCGGTGCATTTCGAGCACCACGGCGCGCGTGTGCTCGGCCAGCTGCGCCGGCAGCGCCTCGATCTTGCCCACCGCACCGAAGAACAGCGAGCCGAACAGCTCGAACACCTGCACGCCGGGCGGCGGCGCGCCCTCGGCCGGCACGAACGGCTGCACGCGAAACAGCATGCTCATGCGGTAGATGAAGAACACGCACGCCAGCAGCAGCCCCACCTGCACCGCCACCGTGAGGTCGAACACCACGGTGAGCAAGAAGGTGCCGACGAGGATGGTGCGGTACTGCACGCTGAACCTGCGCAGCCGCGCGAACTCGTGCCACTCGCCCATGTTCCAGGCCACGAACAGCAAGATGCCCGCCAGCACCGCCAGTGGCACGTGCTTGGCCAGCGGCGCAGCCACCAGCACCACCCCCAGCAGCGTGGCCGCGTGCACGATGCCGGCCACGGGCGAGGTGGCGCCGGCACGCAGGTTGGTCACCGTGCGGGCGATCGTGCCGGTGGCGGGCAGGCCGCCGAAGAACGGCGACACGAAGTTGGCGATGCCCTGCGCCATCAGCTCCTGGTTGGGGTCGTGCCGCGGCAGGTGCGGCACCATGTTGTCGGCGATGCGCGCGCACATCAGCGACTCGATGGCGCCGAGCATTGCGATCGTCACGGTGGGAATCAGCAGGTACTTGGCCGACTCCCAGCTGAACGGCGGCAGGCTCAGGCTCGGCAGGCTGGCCGGAATGCCGCCGAAGCGCGTGCCGATCGTCTCCAGCGGCAGCTGCAGCGCATGCGCCAGTGCCGTCATCGCCACCAGCGCAAGCACCGGGCCGGGCACGCGCGCGGCGGTGCGCAGCGTGCGGCCTTCGAGCAGCGCCTCGGGCAGCGCGGTGTTGGCGAACAGCTTGGGCCACGCGAACAGGATCGCGAAGGTGCCGCCGCCGACGGCCAGCGCGTAGGGGTTGAACGTGGCGCGGTGCAGCCACAGGGTTTCGATCTGCGCGAAGAAGTCGCCCGGCATCTTGGCGATCGTCAGGCCCAGCAGGTCGCGCGCCTGCGACAGCGCGATCAGCACTGCAATGCCGTTGGTGAAGCCGATCACGATCGCCACCGGCACGTAGCGCACCAGCGCGCCGAGCTTGAACAGGCCCAGCACGAACAGCACGATGCCGGCCAGCGCGGTGGCGATCAGCAGGTTGGTCAGCCCGTAGCGCTCGCCGATGCCGTAAACGATGACGATGAACGCGCCCGCCGGCCCGCCGATCTGCACGCTCGAGCCGCCGAGCGCGCTGATCAGGAAGCCGGCGACGATCGCGGTGATCAGCCCCTGCTCGGGCTTGACGCCCGATGCGATGCCGAACGCCATCGCCAGCGGCAGCGCCACCACGCCCACCGTGAGGCCGGCGGCCAGATCCTTGAAGAAGCGCTCGCGGTCGTAGCCGTGCAGCGACTCGATCAGCCGCGGGCGAAAGCGCTGCAGCTCCATCTTGCGGGGATCAGCGGCGGCGGCGCGGCCGGGGTGCGGGCGCCGCGCTGCCGCTGGGCACGTAGCGCACGCCGTGCGCGGCCAGGTACTCGCGGATCAGCTGCCGCACCACCTGCGACGGGGTTTTGTCTTGCTGCGCGCACAGCTGCTCGAACGCCGCCTTCTTGGCTGGGTCGATCAGCAGCGTGAGCCGGGAGGTTTTCAGCTCCATGTGCGCGGCATGTTAATGCAATGCGCATCATACGCGCTGCGGCTCACGGGCCGCCCGAGCGGCCGCCGCCCGCCGGCGGCGCGACCGCTGCCGCACCGGGATCGCGGCGCTGCGGACGATGGCGATCGCCCGGCGGGTCAGGCGATCGCCATCGCCTTCACGTCGGCGAGCAGTGCCGCGCCGTCGGCGCCCATCGCGTCGTCGAGCATCGGATACATCATCTGCTCCTCTTTCATGTTGTGCGGCACCAGGATCTCGAACAGCGCGCGCGACGCGCTCCGGTAGCCCGGCGCGTCGTTGGCCTTCATCGCATCACGCATCTGCGCGAGGATGCCGCGCATCTGCTCGTGCTCGGCGCGCATCTGCACGCTCGGGCCGGCCTCGCGCATGCCGGTGCGCTGCTCGAACGCCGGGAACAGCACGTGCTCTTCCATCTCGATGTGGCGCTCGAGCCGCTGCAGGAACTGCGCCGCCTCGCGCGCTAGCGTGGCGCTGTCGCCGCCGGCCGCCGCCGCGCTGGCGCGCTCGGCGATGCCGTCGATCAGCTCGTGGTCGTGCTGCATGTAGGTGGTGATCGATTCCATCGGGTTCTCCAAGGATGCGGTTGCGTCGTCGGCCGTCGCATGCGAGGCGCGCCGCTGTTCGGGTCGAGCGCCGCTTCAGGCGGTGGCCTGCGCCGGTGCGTCGGCGGCACGCTTGACCACGACGATCGGGCAGCCGGCGCTGTCGCCGCACGGCTCGAAGCGCCTGCGCGTGGCGGCCATCGCCGACCAGCGGCGCACCGCCGTGGTCTGCGGCTGGCCCTGCTGCGCGGCGGTGGGTGGTATCGGCCTGCCCTCGGCGAGCAGCTTCTCGACGCGGCGCAGGCCCAGGTAGGCCGCGCCGTACGCGCCGTTGAGCTGGCCGAGCCCGTTCGGTGCCACATGGAAGCTCGCGCCCAGCGCCTTCTCGAGCGCCGAGACCATCGCCTCGTTGCGCGTCATGCCGCCGGTGAGCATGTAGCCAGCCTCCAGCCCCACGCGGCGCATCAGCTGGATCGCGCGGCCGCCGAGCGAGACCATCGCTCCCATCATGATGTCCTCCGCCGCGACGCCGTTGGACAAGTGGTTGATCACCTCCGATTCGGCGAACACCGCGCAGACGCTGCTGATCGGCTTGGGCGCGGTCGAGCGCATCGCGTACGGGCCGATGTCTTCGGTGGTCAGGCCGAGGTAGCGCGCGGTCTTCTCCAGGAACGCGCCGGTACCGGCGGCGCACTTGTCGTTGAGGCGGAACGCCTTCACGCGCCCTTCGGCGTCGACCTTGATCGCCTTGATGTCCTGGCCGCCGATGTCGAGGATCGTGCGCGTGTCGGGGAACAGGTGCACCGCGGCCTGCGCGTGCGCCGTCAGCTCGGTGATCTGCGCGTGGCGGAACGGCACCGTGTAGCGGCCGTAGCCGGTGGCGCCGACGTAGATCACCTGCGAGCGCTCGAGGCCGCAGTTCTTCATCAGGTCGTCGAACACCGCCTGCGACGCCTGCGCCAGCTTGAAGCCGGTGCGGCGCACCGCGGTGCCCACCACCTTGCGCTCGCCATCGAGCACGATGGCCTTGGTGTAGGTCGAGCCGATGTCGAGGCCGGCAACGTAGATCATGCTCATGCGTGCCTCCTCAGGCCAGCGCCGCGGCCGGCGCGGCAGCGGTGCCGAACGCGTGCTCGCGCGCCACCAGCGCGGCGCCGAGTGCGCCGCAGAAGTGCGCGTCGGGGCTGACGTTGATCTTCATGCCCACCGCCTCCTCGATCAGCTTGACCATCGCCACGTTGCGGCTGACGCCGCCGGTGAAGGTGACCTCGGCGTGCACGCCGACGCGCCGCGCCAGCGACACGCAGCGGCTGGTGATGGCCTGGTGCACGCCCATCAGCACGTCCTCGGGCAGGATGCCCTTGGCCAGGTGGCTGATGATCTCGGACTCGGCGAACACCGTGCAGGTGGTGGTGATGCGCACCGGCTTCTGTGCCTTCAGCGCCAGCGGGCCCAGCTCGCCGAGCGGCATCTCGAGCGCGTACGACGCCGCGCCGAGAAAGCGCCCGGTGCCGGCGGCACACTTGTCGTTCATCGTGAAGTCGGCCACCTGGCCGTCGGGCTTGACGGCGATGGCCTTGGTGTCCTGGCCGCCGATGTCGATCACCGTGCGCGTGCCGGGAAACAGCGCCACCGCGCCGCGCGCGTGGCAACTGATCTCGGTGACCTGCTCGTGGCCGAACGAGACGTTGTAGCGGCCGTAGCCGGTGCTGGCGATGCGCGCCACCTGCCCCTCGTCGATGCCGGCATCGGCGAGCGCCGCCTTGAACGCGTCTTGCGCGATCGTCACCATGCTGGTTTCCATGTCGAGCAGCGCGCGGCCGACCACGTGGCCCGCCTCGTCGAGGATCACCGCCTTGGTCTGCGTGGAGCCGACATCGACCCCGCCGGTGTATCTCATGGCCGGCCCTCCTGCGTGATGGCGGCGGCCACGCTGGCCGCAGCGGTGTTGGCCGCAGCGGCGGGGGCAGCGCTGGCGGCGGCCGCAGCGTGGGCGCGCGCCGCCGGCGCCGCGCCGCCGCGCTGCTGCAGCGACTCGAAGAACGCGTCGACGCGGTTCTTGATCTGCGCGTCCGACCAGTAGCGCGGGTCGATCAGGTCCGACTCGATGTACAGGCTCGGCATGTTCAGCCGCTGGGTCAGGTAGTTGCGCGTGTCGGCCATGCCCGACGAGACGAAGCGGCAGCTCTTGATGCCGTGGAAGACGATGCCGTCGACGTCGTAGTCGCGGATCTGCTGCGCCAGCCGCTCGTGCGCGAAGAACTGGTTCGACAGCCCGCGCTGCGCCGCCAGCGCGGTGATCTCGGCCAGGCTCTCGAGCGGGCGCGAGGTGTCGTAGACCATCTCGCCGGCGTCCATGCCGCCGGCGGCGAAGGTGAGGTAGTCGGAGTAGGCGAACACGCCGCCCCAGGTCTCGAACAGCTCGACCAGCCGGCGCATCGACACGTAGCACGGCGTGCCCGAGAACAGCAGCCGGAAGCGCTCCTGCGCGACGCGGCCCTCGCCGCGCGCCACGCGCGCGCGCAGCTGCTCCTCGAGGCGGCGCATGTACTGCACGCCGGCCTCGGTGCCGCGGTAGACGTTCATGATGCCGATGTAGGTCAGGCCGTCGAGCATCGCGTTGTACGGTGCCGGGCAGACGCGGTTCAGCGCCATCACGTTGTTCCAGTGCGCGACCATGCGGTTGACGCGGTCCTGCACCTGCGCCAGGCGGTCGATGTCGAAGCGCCGGCCGGTGATCTGCTCGCAGCGCGCGATCAGGTCGCGGAACTGCGCCTCGACCCAGTGCGCGTCGGCCATGTGCTGCGCATCGCCGCGGCGCACCTGCCAGTTGCCCGCGCGCTGGCCGGGCAGGTCGAGCGTGAAGGTGGGCATGCCGAGCATGCGCTCCCAGATCTCGCCCCACTTGATGAACGTGCTGCACATGTTCGACGTGATCGCGATGTCGGCCTTCGGGATCGTGCCGGCCGGGTGCTGCTGCTCGCGCAGGATCAGGCCGACGTCGGCCTTCACGTACGAGCACACGTCGGGCGAGTAGCCGTAGTCTTCCGACTCGCGCAGGTACTCCTGCGACACCTTGCGCACGCCGGTCTGCAGCGAGTTGATCTCGGGGAACACGAGCTGGAAATCGAACGTGCGCAGGATCTCGATCGCGTTGCCCATCACGAACACGTTGGCCACGTGCTGGCCGCGCTCGCGCGCCAGCGCGAGGTCGGCGTACCAGTCCTTCATCAGCTGCTGGCCGGCCTGGTGAGGGTTGAACTCGTCGGCGCCGGGCGTGGTGGCGGCGGCCGGCGCCGCTTGCTCGAGGGTGGCAGTGGTCATCTCGGGTCTCCTCAGGCGGTGGCGAACAGCAGCGATTCGGCGAAGGTCTCGAGCTGCATCGCCATCTGCTCGAACGAGGTCATTTTTTCCTCGAACTCGAGCACCAGGTACTGCACGCCCACGTGGTCGAGGTGCTTCGACCAGGCCACCTGCTCGTCGAGCCCGGGCTCGCAGAACTTGGCCGCGGTGACGATCGCCGCATCGGCCTTGGCGCTGCGCAGCATCTCCATCAGGTAGCCTTCCTTGGTCTTGCGCTCGTCGTGCTGCACCGGGCTGGCGGCCGAGCGCTCGACGAAGCTCTCGGCCAGCGCCCACACCGGGTCGCCGCCCTCGGGCACGTCGGCAGTGAGCCAGCGCAGGCCCACCAGCAGGTCGTCGTCGACCACGTAGCAGTTGTCGTCGATCGCCTCCAGCATCTCCAGCGGCGGCTGCTCGCAGAAGCCGCCGACGAAGACCACGCGCGGCTTGTCCTGCGCCGGGCGGCGGCGCGCGCGGATGCCGGCGATCGCGCGTTCGAGCAGCGCGTTGTGCTCTTCGCAGGCGATGCGGGTGCGCGCGCGCAGCAGCAGGTACGACTCGGTGCAGCTCACCTGCCACGGCGTGTCGCGGCGGATCGCGTACAGCTCGCGCAGCAGGGCGCGGTTGCGGTTGTAGGCGCGGATGCTGGCGCGCAGGCTCTCGTCGTCGGCCGCGCGGCCGGACTTCTTCTCCATCTCGGCGCGCAGCCTCTGATACTCGGCGGCGATGTAGCGCACCGCGCCCGGCGTGTTCACGTTCTGCGGCAGGTACAGGATCTGCGACAGCTGCTCGGGGATGTTGCGCGTCCAGATGCCGGCCAGGTGCTTGGCGGCATCGCAGATCGGGTGGGTGACGAAGCCGGCGAGGCTGCCGAGCGAGCCGTTCAGCCCCATCTCGGTGGTGGAGCGGCAGATCGAGCAGACGAACGAGCCCATGTGCGCATCGGCGTGCTTCAGCTCGAGCTTGTTGCCGCCGCCCAGCACCGCCACCGGCAGCAGGCCGGCCGCGTGCGCGATCTCTTCCGGAAAGTAGACCGGAAAGTGGCCGATCGTGCCGCTGAAGCCGGCCGGCAGCGCATCGTCGGCCGGCACCGGCGCCTGGCGCAGGCTGTTGCAGTACTCGAGGATCTCGTCGAGCTCGCCGTCGGCCACGGCAGGGGTGTCGGTCGTCATGGGGCTGCTCCTGGACCCTAAATATGCATTGTGGTACCAGAATGCGCAAATCAATGACCCTGATGCCGGTGGCTGTATTGCGCGGGGCGGGGCCGGCCGGCGCGCGGCCTGACGCGCGGCCTCTCGCGTGGCTTCGCCGGCGGCGCGGAACGCGCCGCGCGCGTCGCCCGCTGCGGCCGTGCCGCGCGTCAGCGCACGCGCAGGCCGGGCGTGGCGCCGGGCCAGGGCTCGAGCACGTACAGGCCGGGGTGCGTCTTCTCGTCGGCGTGGCTGGCGGCGAGCACCATGCCTTGCGAGACGCCGAACTTCATCTTGCGCGGGGCGAGGTTGGCCACCAGCACGGTGAGCTTACCGGTCAGCTGCTCGGGCGCATAGGCGCTCTTGATGCCGGAGAACACGGTGCGCGTCAGCGGCTGGCCCTGCGCGTCGGTGCCTTCGCCCACGTCGAGCGTGAGCTTGAGCAGCTTGTCGCTGCCGGGCACCTCCTCGGCGAGCACGATCTTGGCGATGCGCAGGTCGATCTTCGCGAAATCGCCGATCGCGATCTCGGCGGCGATCGCCTCGCCGCCCGGGTGCGCCGGCGCCGGCGCCGTGGGCGTCTCGAACAGCCGCTCGAGCTGTGCCGGGTCCACGCGCTGCATCAGGTGCTGGAACGCGCCGATGCGGTGACGGCCGAGCGCGCGCTGCGCATCGGCGAAGCCCATCGGCTCGACGCGCAGGAAGGCTTCCACCTGCTGCGCCAGCGCCGGCAGGATCGGCTTCAGATAGACGGTGAGCACGCGAAACGCCTCGATGCACACGGTGCACACGTCGTGCAGCGCCGAGCCGTGCCCTCCGGCGCCTGCGGCGCGGCCCGCCGAGGGGGCTCCATCGGCTTGGGGCGGCCCGGCGCCGATGCGCTGCCCCTCGTGCTTGGCGAGCTCCCACGGCTTGTGTGCGTCGACATACTCGTTCACGCGGTCGGCCAGCAGCATGATCTCGCGCACCGCCTTGCCGAACTCGCGCTCGTCGTACAGCTGCTGCACGGTGCCGCTGTGCGCGCGCAGGCCATCGAGCAGCGCGCGGCCCTCGACGCCCACGTCGGCCGACAGCTCGCCGGCGAAGCGCTTGGCGAGAAAGCCCGCCGCGCGGCTGGCGATGTTGACGTACTTGCCGACCAGATCGGCGTTGACGCGGGCGACGAAGTCGTCGGGGTTGAAGTCGATATCTTCCACCCGCGCGTTGAGCTTGGCCGCGATGTAGTAGCGCAGCCACTGCGCGTCGAACCCGAGCTCGAGGTAGCGCAGCGGGCTGATGCCGGTGCCGCGGCTCTTGCTCATCTTGTCGCCGCTCACGGTGATGAATCCGTGCACGTAGACGTTGTCGGGCACCTTGCGGCCGCTGAAGTGCAGCATCGCCGGCCAGAACAGCGTGTGGAAGGTGACGATGTCCTTGCCGATGAAGTGCACCTGGCGCAGCGCGGGGTCGGCCAGGTACGCCTCGAAGTCGACGCCCCGCCGCTCGAGCAGATGCTTCAACGACGCCAGGTAGCCCACCGGCGCGTCGAGCCAGACGTAGAAGTACTTGCCCGGCGCATCGGGGATCTCGATACCGAAGTACGGCGCGTCGCGGCTGATGTCCCAGTCGCCGAGCACCACCTTGCCGTCGTCACCCTCGGCGAACCACTCCTTCACCTTGTTGGCCACCTCGGGCTGCAACTTGCCGTCCTGCGTCCAGGTCTTCAGGTACTCGACGCAGCGCGGGTCCGACAGGCGAAAGAAGTAGTGCTCGCTCGAGCGCAGCTCGGGTTTGGCGCCGGTGAGCGTGGAGTACGGGTGCTTCAGCTCGGTGGGCGCGTACACCGCGCCGCAGTTCTCGCAGTTGTCGCCGTACTGGTCCGGGCTAGCGCAGCGCGGGCACTCGCCCTTGATGTAGCGATCGGGCAGGAACATGCCCTTCACCGGGTCGAAGAACTGCTCGATCGTGCGCACGTCGATCAGCTCGTTCTTGCGCAGCGCAAGGTAGATCTCGCGCGCCAGTGCGTGGTTCTCGGGCGCGTCGGTGCTGTGCCAGTGATCGAACGCGATGTGAAAGCCGTCGAGGTAGGGCTTGCGCCCGGCGGCGATCTCGGCCACGAACGCCTGCGGCGTCTTGCCCGCCTTCTCCGCGGCGATCATGATCGGCGCGCCGTGCGCATCGTCGGCGCAGACGAAGTGGACCTCGGCCCCGCGCATGCGCTGCACGCGCACCCAGATGTCGGCCTGGATGTACTCCATCATGTGGCCGATGTGGAACGCGCCGTTGGCGTACGGCAAGGCGGTGGTGACGAACAGCTTCCGGGTCATGGCGGCCATGCGGTCGGGCCCTGGTGGGGCGGGCCCGGGGGGGTGGGGCGTGAATTCTAGGGCCCGGGTTGCGCGGCCGGGGTGAAGTGCCCGTGCTCGGCATAGCCGTCGAGCGCACGCACCATCGCGTCGACCATTGCCGGGTACGACGGATCGTGCCCCGAGCCGGCCACCGGCTCGAGCGCGGCCCACGGCAGCACGCGCTGCAGTGCCTGCGCGCCGTCGGGCGGGCAGATGCGATCGGCGCTGCCTTGCAGGATCAGCATTGGCCGCGGCGCCAGCGCCGCGCAGCGCGCCAGCAGCGGCGGCCGCTGCACCCAGCAGCCGTGGCGCATGTAGTGCGCCTGCACGCGGTAGCGGTCGACCTGCGCATCGAGATCGGCCGGCTGTGCCCGCGGGTCGAGCGGCTGCGCCTGGGTGTTGGCCGGCTGCGCCTGAGTGTTGGCCAGCTGCGCTTGAGGGTCGAGCCGCTGCGCATGCGGATCGTCCAGCGCCGCGCTGGCCATCGCCTGCTCGTGCCGCCACCACGCCAGCGCACACGCGCGTTGTTGCTCGGCGCTGCCGTGCTGCAGCCGCTCGTCGAGCGTGTCGAGCACCGCCTGCGCGCTGGCGCCGTCGAGGCGCCGGCCGAAGGCCGCGCTGAACGCGGCCGGCACGAAGAACGCGGCCATGTCCTGCGGCCGCGCCAGGAACACTGCGCGCAGCAGCAGCGCCGCCACCGCGGTGGGCTCGTGCAGCGCGTGCAGCAGCGCGAGCGTGGCGCCCCACGAGCCGCCCACCACCAGCCAGCGCGCGATGCCGAGAGTTTCGCGCACGCGCCGCAGGTCGTGCAGCAGCTCGGTGGGGGTGTTGTGCGCCACCGCGCCGCGCGGCCGGCTCTCGCCGGCGCCGCGCTGGTCGATGCAGACGATGCGGTAGCGCGCGGGGTCGAAGAAGCGCCGCTGCAGCGGCGTGCAGCCCGAGCCCGGCCCGCCGTGCAGCACCACCGCGGCGATGCCGCTGGGCGTGCCCGATTCGCGCACCGCCAGCACGTGCCCGCCGCCCACGTCGAGCCGGTGCGTGCGGTACGGCGCCGGGTCGGCATGCAGGCCGCGCAGCGCGGCGCACGGTGAGGTGACGGCAGGGGTGGTGCGCATCGTCGCGCCGATGGTATCGGCAGCAGGCGCCTACAATTCGTGTGCGCCGCACCCTGGCGCACACCCGGGCAGCGTGCCACCGCGCCGGGGCTCGTCTGCCAGTGGCCATGTCGAGGACAACCATGTACAAAAACCTCATCGCGCGCGCCATCGCGCGTGCCCACCACCTGGGTCTGTTCGCCGCGATGGTGTTGGCGCTTGCGTTCGCGCTGCCGGTGCCGCTGCGCGCGCAGCCGGCGTCGGCGCCGGCGCACCCGGACCCGCCGGCAGTGCCGCCGTTGAAAGTGGCGTTCGTCTACGTCACGCCGATCGGCCAGGCCGGCTGGACCTACCAGCACGACCTGGGCCGCCGCGAGATGGAGCGCGCGCTCGGTGCCGCGGTGAAGACCACCGTGGTCGAGGACGTGGCCGAGGGCCCCGACGCCGAGCGCGTGCTGCGCGACCTGGCGCGCCAGGGCCAGCAGCTGATCTTTGCCACCAGCTTCGGCTACCTCGAAGGCGCGTTGCGTGTGGCGGCCGAGTTCCCCGGCGTGCGCATCGAGCACGCCGGCGGCTACAAGAGCGCACCCAACCTCGCCACCTACAACGTGCGCGCCTACGAGGCGCGCTGGCTGGCCGGCCGGCTGGCGGCGATGAACAGCAACAGCGGCATCGCCGGCTACGTGGCCGGCTTTCCGGTGCCCGAGGTGGTGCAGGGCATCGACGCGTTCGCGCTCGGCATGCGCTCGGTGAACCCGCAGGCCAGCGTGCGCGTGGTGTGGCTCAACACCTGGTTCGACCCCGCGCGCGAGCGCGATGCGGCGCTGGCGCTGATCGGCCAGGGCGCCGACGTGCTGACCAACCACACCGCGTCGCCGGCGGTCGCCGTCGTTGCCGAGCAGCAGCACGTGAGGCTGATCGCCAACCAGAGCGACATGCGCGCCTTCGCGCCCGACGCACAGCTCGCCGCGGTGACGCCGCAGTGGGGGGCGTACTACACGCAGGTGGCGCGCGACGTGATCGCCGGCCGCTGGACGAACGCGCCGGTGTGGGGCGGCCTGCGCTCGGGCATGGTCACGCTGTCGGCGCTCGATCCGCGCCTGCCGGCGCAGCAGCTGGCCGCGCTCGACGCCGCGCGACAGCAGCTGATCGACGGCCGCGTGGCGGTGTTCGCCGCGCCGCTGGTCGATGCCGCCGGCCGCACGCGGCTGCACGGCGCCGCTAAGGCCGCCATCGGCGCGCCGCCGGTGGCGCTGGGCGATGCCGAGATCGCACAGCTCGACTGGCTGGTGCAGGGCGTGGTGGGCGGCGTGCCGAAGCCCTGAACAGCCGGCACACGTGTGCCGCTACGATGCAGAGCCCGAGCGAAGGAGCGATCGATGGCCCTGGCGCTGCGACCCAACTGCGAGAACTGCGACTGCGACCTGCCGCCCGAGGACACTACCCCCAGCCTACTTGGCATTTCAATCGATCCTGGGGTTCTGCATCGTAGTTGGTGCGTCGTCTCGGACCCGATGCGCTGAAGCGATGGGTGTCGAATCAGGTGTCGACGGGAAGGATGCGGAACCGCTTTCGACCACCGATGCGCAGCGTCTGGAAGTGACGCAGGTCCAGGGTCAGGACTTGCGCGGCTCCGTGCCGCTCGGCGAGCACGACGATCGAGGCATCGGCAAGCCCGATCTGCAGGTCGCCGTAGCGGCGCATGACTTCGTCGGCTCGCGCAACGTCGTCGGCCGTGAAGCTCTCCAGCCGGTACGCGCCGCGCACCACTTCGTTGAGCAGCGCCGACTGGGCCTGCGCGCCGACATGGCGCATCAAGAGGTAGTCGAGTTCGGCCAGAACGAATGGCGACAGCAGCAACGGCCCCTTGGACGCTGCCAGCGCCGCACGGCAGCGCGCATGCTGGCGCTGGCTTGCGTCCAGCGCGGCGAGCAGGCCGCTCGTGTCGAGCAGGATCACGTGCTGCCGAAACCCTCGAGGGCCTCATCGAGGCGCTCGGCGAGCATGGGCTTGCCGCTCTCGATCAGCGGCAGCCGCGGCCGGGGGGCGGGCGCCTCGGCCACGATCTTTCGCAACGCCTCGCGGATCAGCTCGGCTTCGCTGGTGCCGCGGGCGCTGGCCAATCGGCCGAGGGCACGCTTGACCTCCGGCGGCACGTAGACGGTGGTTTTCTCCATGCCATACACGATACCATACGTGGGTTCTTCCAGGTGCAGCCCGCCCTGCTCGCCGGCGAGCAGCTGCGGGCGGTGGGCTTCATCCGCCAGGTGCAGCACCCGAGCGAAGCCCCGATGCGCAGCACCGGCAATCCCACCCGGTGGTCGCGCAGCCCCTGCACCGACCCGGCCCCGGCGCCGCGGCTCGGTCAGGATTCGGCTGCCGTGCTGCGCGAACTCGGCTATACCGACGACGACATCCGCGCGCTGCGGGCCAACGCTGCCACGGTCTGCCAGGGACGACGCATGAACTTCGACTTCAGCCCCGATCAGGAACAGCTGCGCGACGCGATCGCGCGCACCTGCGCCCCCTTCGACGCCGACTACTGGCTCGCGCACGACCGCGAGGGCGGCTTCCCCGCGGACTTTCACCGCGCGCTCGCCGACGCCGGCTGGCTCGGGATCGCGATGCCCGTCGAATACGGCGGCGCGGGGCTCGGCATCACCGAGGCGGCGCTGATGATGCAGACGATCTCGGCCACCGGTGCCGGGCTGTCGGGCGCCTCGGCGGTGCACATGAACATCTTCGGTCTGCACCCGGTGGTGGTGCACGGCAGTGCCGAGCAGAAGGCGCGCTGGCTGCCGCCGCTGATCGAGGGCCGCGACAAGGCCTGTTTCGCGGTGACCGAGCCGAACACCGGGCTGAACACGCTCAAGCTGAAGACGCGCGCGCGGCGCGACGGCGACCACTACGTCGTCTCGGGGCAGAAGGTCTGGATCTCGACCGCGCAGGTCGCCAACAAGATGCTGCTGCTCGCGCGCACGACGCCGGTGGAGGAGGCCGAGGGCAGCTTCGGCCTCTCGCTGTTCTACACCGACCTCGACCGCAGCAAGGTCGAGGTGCGCGAGATCGACAAGATGGGCCGCAAGGCGGTCGACTCGAACCAGGTGTTCATCGACGGGCTGCGCATCCCCGCGGCCGACCGCATCGGCGACGAGGGCCGCGGCTTCGAGTACATGCTGCATGGCATGAACCCGGAGCGCATCCTGATCGCCGCCGAGGCGGTGGGGCTGGGCCGGGCCGCGCTCGCGCGGGCCGCGCGGTACGCGAACGAACGCATCGTGTTCGAGCGCCCGATCGGCCGCAACCAGGGCATCCAGCACCCGCTGGCGAAGTCGTGGATCGAGCTCGAGGCGGCGAACCTGATGGTCTTCAAGGCGGCCAGCCTGTACGACAACGGCCGGCCCTGCGGCGCCGAGGCGAACGCGGCCAAGTACCTGGCCGGCGAAGCCTGCTTCCGCGCCTGCGAGAACGCGATCCTGACGCACGGCGGCATGGGCTACGCGAAGGAGTACCACGTCGAGCGCTACCTGCGCGAGGCCTGGATCCCGCGGCTGGCGCCGGTCAGCCCGCAGCTGATCCTGTGCTTCATCGCCGAGAAGGTGCTCGGGTTGCCGAAGTCGTATTGACGGCGCGCCTGCGACGGGCGCAACGCCCTCAGCGCCGCCGCGCCCGCCGATCCGGGGCGCGAAGCCGTCTACCTCACGCGGCCGGTGCGCTGAAGCGATGGCTGCACCCGCGCGGCGCAGCCTGTCACGACGCCACAGGCTGTGCCGCCGCGCGCCGTTCTTCGACAGGCAACCCGAACGCCTGCTGAAACGCGCGCTCGCCCGGCGGCGTGAACCGCACCACCCGCGCACCGTCGACGCGCTGCGCCCAGCCCAGCTCGAACAGCCGCTGCAGCAGCGCCGCGCCCCAGGCGCCGGCCAGGTGGTGGCGGCGCCCGCTCCAGTCGAGACAGGCGCGGCACATCATGCGGCGCTGTGCCTGCACGGCGGGCACGTCGACGCCGAACGTGGAGAACCATTCGCGGCCGCGCGGCGTGAGCCGCAGCCCGGCGCCGTCGGTCGCGAACACGCCGCGCGCCAGCAACGACTCGAACGCCTGCACGCCGAGCTCGCCGGCGAGATGGTCGTAGCAGACGCGAGCGCGGCGCAGTGCCGGCTCGCGCGGGCTCGACTTCAGGCGCACGGCGCCGGTGCGAAACGCCACGCCCATCAGCGATTCGAGCAGCTGCGCCACGTCGCGATCGGCCAGCCGAAAGTAGCGGTGCCGCCCCTGGTCGTACACCGCGACGAGCCCGGCCGCGCGCAGCTTGGCCAGGTGGCTGCTGGCGGTGGCCTTGCCGACGCCGGCGATGTCGGCCAGCTCGCCGGCGGTGAGCGCCCGGTCGGCCATCAGCGCGGTCAGCATCTCGGCGCGCGCGGGTTCGCCCACCAGGGCGGTGATGCCGGCGATGTGCGCGTCGCCTTTCATGGTGTGGATCGTAGCGGCGGCCGCACGGCCATGGTTCGGCCGTGGCCGAACCGTCGGTGCCGTCGGCTGCCCTAGCATGCAGGCCGGATCCGAGCCAGGAGGGCGTCGCGTGGTCATCCCCGCGTGGGCATGCCGCCTGGCCAGGCAATACCCAGGACGGGAGGTGACACGATGATTGCGGTGATCTTCGAGGTGGTGCCACGCGAGGGCCACACCGATGCCTATCTGGCGCTGGCCGCGTCGCTGCGCCAGCAGCTCGAGGCGATCGACGGCTTCATCTCGGTGGAGCGTTTCCAGAGCCTGACGCAGCCGGGCAAGGTGCTGTCGCTGTCGTTCTGGCGCGATGAAGACGCGGTGCGCCGATGGCGCGCGCTGGAGTCGCACCGCGGCGTGCAGCGCGCCGGCCGCCAGCAGCACTTTGCCGGCTACCGGCTGCGCGTGGCGCAGGTGCTGCGCGACTACGGCATGAACGAGCGCGAGCAGGCGCCGGCGGATTCGCGGCAGGTGCACGGCTGACGAGCGGCGCCACGCACGCGCCGCCACGGCTGCGCGGCGCCACGGCGGCGCGGGCATACTGGCCGGGCGCGCATCGGCATGCGCGCGCTGCCCGGAGGCCCGACCCGTGATCACCGAGTACGTCCTGTTCGATCTGCCCCAGGGCATCACGCGCGAAGCCGTGGTGGCCGGCATGCACGAGGTGGCGCCGCGCTGGCGCGCCGAGCCGACGCTGATCCGCAAGACCTTCGTGTTCGATGCGCAGGCCAACCAGGCCGGTGCGTTCTACCTCTGGCACGACCGCGCCGCGGCCGAGGCGGCGCACGATGACGCGTGGCGGCAGCGCATCCGCTCGGCCTACGGCAGCGAGCCGGTGATCCGCTACTTCGACACGCCGCTGGTGGTCGACAACGCGCTCGGCAAGCTGATCGAGTAGCCGCCGGCCCAGTTTTTCCGTGCCGCTGAAGCGGCGCCCGCGACGCGTGAACCGACCTGGCCGCGAGCGGCCGCAGATCGGCTTCGCCGGTCCGCTGGCCGCGTCCCCTTGTAGAGGCAGGCGCCGAAGGCGCTTCGGGGGTGGGTCCTTCAGGCGGCGAGCGGCTGCGGTTCGCCCAGCTCGCGCTGCAGGCGAGCGGCGCCGTCGCCGAACGCGTAGGCGTCCATGCCGAGGCAGCCCGCCGTCACGCTCGCGTGCATGCGCAGGGCCGGCCCTTCGTCGCCGGCGCCGAAGGCCACGTACCACGGCAGCAGGTGCTCGTCGCTCGGGTGCATCAGCTCCGCGTGCGGTGCCTGCGCGCGGTAGTGCAGCAGCGCGTCGCGGTCTTGTGCCGCGCTGCGCTCGGCGAACCAGCGGCGAAACGCCGCGCTCTCGGCCATCTCGGGCGCATCGTCGCGCGCGGTGCTGTCGTGCGAGCGGCGCGAGAACACCAGCCGCAGGTTGTGCGTGATGCTGCCGCTGCCGATCACCAGCACGCCTTCGCGGCGCAGCGGCGCCAGCGCGTGGCCCAGTGCGTGCAGGCGTGTGGGCGACCAGTCGGGCGGAAAGGCCAGCGGCAGCACCGGCACGTCGGCGCCCGGGTAGGCGTAGCGCAGCGGCACCCAGATGCCGTGGTCGAGCCCGCCTTCGTCGAGCACGTGCACCGGCAGCTTCGCGTCGCGCAGGCACTGCGCCACGCGCGGCGCCAGCGCCGCGGCGCCGGGGGCGTCGTAGCGCAGCCGGTACAGCGCGTCGGGGAAACCGCCGAAGTCGTGCACCGTGGTGTGCTGCGGCGCGGCCAGCAGCGCCGGCTCGCGCGTCAGCGAATGCGCCGACGCGACGACGAAGGCCCGCGGCCGGCCGAACGCGGCGTCGATCGCCGGCCCCAGCCGCTGCATGAACGCGCCGGCCGCACCGGGCTCGAGCGCGAGCATCGGCGAGCCGTGCGAGAGAAACAGCGCGGGCAGGGTGGCGGTGGTCGGGTTCATGCCGGCATTACAGCACCGCACTACACGCGCCGCACTACACGCGCCGCATTGCACGCGGCGCATTGCACGCGGCGCATTGCACGCGCTTGCACGCTGGCTTCGAGCGGCTTGCAGGCGTGCCGCGCCGGCGGCGCTACCAGCGCCCGGCGCGCACGCGCGCCACGTTGCGGTTCATGCCATGGCGCAGCAGGTGCTCGTACAGCCAGCGCTTCAGGCCACCCAGGTTCGAGCCGTGGCGTGCGTAGAAGCTGTCGGGGTCGTCGTGCAGGCCCAGGTCTTCGGCGATGCCTTCTTTCTGGATGTAGGTGGCGGTGCCGCGCCACTCGACGCCGGGCGACGCGAGGTCGGGCGTCGCCGCGCCGAAGCCGCAGAAGCGCCGCGTCTGCGGAAACCGCCGCTGCAGGCTCGCGAGGTAGGGCGCGTCGAGGATGAAACCCTCGAGCTCGATCCAGCGCCCCTGGTGCAGCACCTCGACCCACGAGTGCACGATGCGCTGCGGCGCGAGCCGGTAGGTGAGGCCGGTGATGGCGCCCTTTTGCAACGCCTTGTCGATCGTGAAGCCATGAAAGCGGCACGGCAGCCCGCTGGCGCGCAGCAGCGCCATCAGCAGCGTGCCCTTGGTGTTGCACTGGCCGATGCCGTCGGCCAGTACCTGCGAGGCCGGCAGTTCGTCGCTGCGGTTGTAGCCGAAGGCGATCTCGTTGCGCACGAAATCGTAGACGGTACCGATGCGTTCGTACTCGGGCAATTGGCGCCAGCCGCGCGTGGCAACGAGTTGCTCGATCGCCGGGTGTTGGAAGTCCAGCAGGCCGGTGGGGGCAAGGTGGCGTGGCAGCGGTCGGGACAAGTGACCTCCGGTGGAGTGGGGGATCTGCACGCGATTGAACGGCCTGTAGCGGCTACAGGGTCAAGCACCCGGTTCAAGCGTCCCGTTCGAATGTCCCTTCGACGGACGCGCCCCAGGCGCCCGGTCGACGCGCCTGATGCATCGCCGCGCAGCGCAACGCGCCGCGCTCGTGTACCGTGGCGGCCTTGCCGAGGTTCAGCGCCCGATGACACCCAGTTCACTTCAACGATTGCCCGTCGGCGTGTTTGCGATGGCCTGGCGCCAGCTGCGGCGCGATTTGCGCGCCGGCGAGTTGCGGCTGCTGCTGGTGGCGGTGATGCTCGCGGTGGCTGCGCTCAGCGCGGTGGGGTTCTTCGCCGATCGCATCAACGGCGGCATCGCACGCAACGCGCGCGCGCTGCTCGGCGGCGATGCGGTCGTCGCCAGCGACCAGCCGGCGCCGCCGGCGTTCGCCGAGCGCGCCGCCGCGTTGCAGTTGAAGACCGCGACGCAGGTGGCGTTCCCGAGCATGGCGCGCGCGGCCGACGCGCGCGGCGGCGCGGCGCGGCTGGCGGCGGTGAAGGCGGTCAGCCGGGGCTACCCGCTGCGCGGCAGCCTGACGCTGCGCGATGCCACGGGCGCCGAGACCATCGTGGCCGCCGCGCCGCCGCGCGGGCACGCATGGGTCGATGCCGCGCTGCTCGACGCGTTGCAGCTGCGCCTGGGCGACACGCTGCTGCTGGGCGATGCCGCGCTCGCGATCGACCGCGTGATCGCGCTCGAACCCGACCGCGGCGCCGGCTTTGCCAGCTTTGCGCCGCGCGTGATGATCAACGAGGCCGATCTCGACGCCACCGGCCTGATCCAACCCGGCAGCCGCGCCACCTACCGCCTCGCGGTGGCGGCCGATGGCGCGCGCGGCGACGAGCAGGTGGCGGCATTCGTGCAGTGGGCCGAGGCGCAGCGCAAGGCGCAGGCGATGCGCGGCCTGCGCGTCGAATCGCTCGCCTCGGGGCGGCCCGAGATGCAGCAGACGCTCGACCGCGCGCACAAGTTCCTCAACCTGGTGGCGTTGCTGGCGGCGCTGCTGGCCGCGGTGGCGGTGGCGATCGCCGCGCGCGATTTCGCGCAGCGCCGGCTCGACGATTGCGCGGTGCTGCGCGTGCTCGGCGCGCCGCAGCGCGCGATCGGCGGCGCCCATGCGCTGGAGTTCATCGGCGTCGGGCTGGTGGCCAGCGTGCTCGGCATCGTGCTCGGCCTGCTGGTGCACCAGGTGTTCGTGGCGCTGCTGGGCAGCCTGGTGAGCGCCGCGCAGTTGCCGCCGCCCAGTGCGCGGCCGGCATTGTTCGGCCTCGGCGTCGGCATGACGCTGCTGGTGTCGTTCGGCCTGCCGCCGGTGCTGCAGCTGGCGCGCGTGCCGCCGCTGCGCGTGATCCGGCGCGATCTCGGCAGCCTGCGGCCGGCGTCGCTGGCGGTGCTGGCCGCCGGCGTGGCCGGTTTCGTGGCGCTGCTGCTGGCGGCGTCGTCCGACTGGATGCTCGGCGCGCTCGCGGTCGGCGGCTTCGCGGCCGCGGTGGCGCTGCTGGCGGGCCTGTCGTGGCTCGCCGTGCGCGGGTTGAAGGCCGCGGTGCCCGAGTCGCGCGCGCCGCGCTGGCTGGTGCTGGCCACGCGGCAGGTGGCGGCGCGGCCGGCCTATGCCGTGCTGCAGGTGTGCTCGCTCGGTGTCGGCCTGCTCGCGCTGGCGCTGCTGGTGCTGCTGCGCACCGACCTCATCTCGAGCTGGCGTGCCGCCACGCCGGCCGATGCGCCGAACCGCTTCGTGATCAACCTGCAGCCCGAGCAGGCGCAGCCGTTCCGCGAGCGGCTGCGCGAGGCCGGCGTGGCGCGCTACGACTGGTTCCCGATGATCCGCGGCCGCCTGGTGTCGATCAACGGCAAGCCGGTGGCGCCCGACACCTATGCCGACGATCGCGCGCGGCGCCTGGTGGAGCGCGAGTTCAACCTCAGCCACGCCGCCGCGCCGCCGGCGCACAACCGCATCGTGGCCGGACGCTGGAGCGCCGACGAACGCGATGCACTCAGTGTCGAAGAGGGGCTGATGCAGACGCTGCACCTGCAGCTCGGTGACCGGCTGGGCTTCGACATCGCGGGCCAGGTGGTGAACGCGCGCATCACCAGCGTGCGCAAGGTCGACTGGAGCTCGATGCACGTCAACTTCTTCGTGATGTTTCCGGTCAGCCGGCTCGACGATTTGCCGCTCACCTACATCAGTGCGTTTCGCGCGCCGCCGGTGCGCGGCTTCGACAACGCGCTGGTGCGCGAGTTTCCGAACATCACCGACATCGACGTTTCGGCGCAGATCGCGCAGGTGCAGTCGGTGCTCGACCAGGTGGTGCGCGCGGTGGAGTTCCTGTTCGGCTTCACGCTCGCCGCCGGACTGGTGGTGCTGTTCGCCGCGGTGAGCGCCACGCGCGACGCGCGCGAGCGCGAGTTCGCGGTGATGCGCGCGCTCGGCGCCGGCTCGGCGCTGCTGGCGCGCGTGCAGCGCGCCGAGCTGCTGGGCGTCGGCGCGCTGGCGGGGCTGCTCGCAGCCAGCGCGGCAGTGGTGGTGGGCTGGCTGCTCGCGCGCTACGTGTTCGAGTTCAGCTGGAACGCCAAACCCTGGGTGCCATTGGCCGGCGCGCTGGCCGGCGCGCTGCTCGCGCTGGCGGCGGGCTGGCTCGGCTTGCGCGGCGTGCTGCGCCGGCCGGTGGTGGAGACGCTGCGCCGCGCGGCGGTATAGGTGGTGCGCCGCGTGCGGCGCGCGGTGGGTGCGCGTTTGCAGGTGGCGCGCGCGCTTTGCCATACTCGCGGCCATGACCTCGAACCCCGACCGCGCGGGCGCGAGCGGCGTCGATCGCGCTGCGCGTGCGCTCGAACCGCTGCGCGTGCTGCACCTGGAGGACGCACCGGTCGATCATCAACTGGCGTGTGCCCACCTGCGCCGCGCCGGTTTCGACGTCAGCGCGCTGCGCGTGCAGACCGAGCACGAGTTTCGCAGCGCGCTGGCCGCGCAGCGCTGGGACGTGGTGCTGTCGGACTTCAACGTGCCGGGCTTCACCGGCGCGCAGGCGCTCGAGCTGCTCAAGCGCGAGGGGCTGTCGCTGCCGTTCGTGCTGCTGTCGGGCGAGATCGGCGAGGACACCGCGGTGGCCTCGATGCGCGACGGCGCGTCGGACTATCTGCTGAAGAACAACCTGGCTCGGCTGGCGCCGGCGGTGCGCAACGCGATCCAGGCCCATCGCGAGCACCAGGCACGGCTGCAGGCCGATGCCGAGCTTGCGGCGTCGCGCCAGCGGCTGGCCGAGCTGGCGCAGCACCTGCAAACCAGCATCGAGATGGAGCGCGCGGCGATCGCGCGCGAGATCCACGACGACGTGGGCGGCTCGCTGACGGCGCTGAAGTTCGACCTGGCTTGGATCGGCCGCCACGCGGGCGCGCCCGAGGTGCAGGTGCGCGTGGCCACCGCGCTCGAGACGCTCGACCACGCGATCGGCGCCAGCCAGCGCATCATGCACAACCTGCGCCCGGCCATTCTCGAGCAGGGGCTGGTGCCGGCACTGCAGTGGCTGACCAGCCGCTTCGAGCGGCGCAGCAACGTGCCGTGCCTGTTTCGCACGTCGCACGAGTCGATCAGCCTGCCGGCCGGCGTGCCGCTGGTGGCCTACCGCTTCGCGCAGGAGGCGCTGACCAACATCAGCAAGCATGCGCACGCCGGCCGCGTGACGGTGGATCTGTCGCTCAGTGCGGGCGTGCTGTCGCTCGAGGTCAGCGACGACGGCCGCGGCCTGAAGCCCGAGGACCTGACCAAGGCCCGCAGCTTCGGCCTGCGCGGCCTGCACCAGCGCGCCAGCACGGTGGGCGGCTGGGTCGACGTGGCCAGCGGCGCGGCCGGCACCACGCTGATGCTGTCGGTGCCGCTGCGCGAGGCCAAGGCCCACGGGCCGGAGCTGGCGCACGCGGCGGATGACCGTGAGCACGATCCATCGGGATGGGGTGAGTTGTGAGTTGCGTGGCGGTGTGGTGGCTTGGGGTGTGGTCCTTGCGATGCTTGAGTTCGGTGCGGTGCGGTGGGCTTTGCTTGCGATGCGTGAGTGCGGCGCGGCGCGGCGGGCGGTGCCCGGTGTGGGCTCATGATGTCGCGGTCGGCCCTGCGGGCCGACTGCGCTGCGGTGCTCGCAGCGCAAGGGCGGCTGCGTGCCCTGGCGCTTGCAGGCGCCAGGGCGTTCGCCAGGCGTGTGCCAGTCCGCCGGGGACTGGCCCACGTCCGGGCTCACTGCCGCTGGTTGCGGCGCCGAACGCGCCGCAACTACATGGCTCCGCGCCGGTCCGGCCCGGGCGGGCCGGACGTCCACGGCGCGGCTTGCAAGCCGCGCCGGCTCGCCAGGCGGGCAAGAGTCCGCAGGGACTCTTGCCCGTCCGGGCTCGCCCCCTTGCATCGCTGCGCTGCTCGCCGCGCCATAAATCGCCCACCCCGGGCACCGCCCACCGCGCAGAACCGGTGGGGCTGTTCGACGATGCATGCCGCGGTGGTGGCTGCAAAGCCGCGGGCGGGTGTGCGCCGGCAGCGACATATGCGGCGCCGAGGAACGGAAGGCTCACGGCCGCGCGCGCAGCGCGCGCGCTTCGTGTTCTGACTCGTCGCGATTGTTCGAGCGTAGCGAACGAAGTGAGCGCAGCGAGTTTCGCGACGGGCCGTGAGACTGACGTAGTGAGCCCGGACGAAGAACAGTCCCTGCGGACTGTTCTTCGCCTGGCGAACGCGCGTGCGCTTGCAAGCGCAGGCGCTCGCAGGGAATCCCTCGCGCAGCGAGGGGCTGCCGCATTCGAGCGCCGGCGCACACCCGCCCGCGGCTTTGCAGCGCTCGAACCTTGGCAGGTCGTAGAACCTTCGCAGGCGGCGAAGAGCCGAATGGCAAGAAGGAGCGCCGGATGATCCGCGTCATCCTCTGCGACGACCATGCGCTGATCCGGCGCGGCATCCGCGATACGCTTTCCGATGCGTCCGATATCCAAGTGGTGGGCGAGGCGGGTGACTACGGCGAGCTGCGCGCGTTGCTGCGCGCGCTGGCGGCGGCCAATCGCGAGCAGCCCGGCGTGGCGGCCGACGTGCTGCTGCTCGACATTCACCTGCCCGGGCGCAGCGGGCTCGACGTGATGCATGCGCTGAAGGACGAGAACAACCCGATCAAGGTGCTGGTCGTCAGCATGTACCCCGAGGATCAGTACGCGCTGCGCGCTTTGCGCGCCGGCGCCCACGGCTATGTCAACAAGGGCGGTGATCCGCAGCTGCTGGTGCAGGCGGTGCGCACGGTGGCGCAGGGCCGCAAGTACGTGACGCCCGAGATCGCGCAGATGCTGGTCGAGAGCCTGACCGCGCCGGCCAGCGAAAGCCCGCACGAGCGGCTGTCCGACCGCGAGCTGCAGACGCTGACGATGATCGCCTCGGGCAAGCGGCTGTCCGACATCGCCGAGGAGCTGAAGCTGTCGCCGAAGACGGTCTCGGTCTACCGCGCGCGCGTGCTCGAGAAGCTCGGGTTGCACAACAACTCCGAGCTGACGGTGTACGCGATCCGCAACGGTCTGGTGGGCGGCTGACGCGTTGGGCGCGATGCCGCGAGCTCGGCGGGCCGGCGCGTGGGTGCTGCTGCTGTCGTGCTGGCTGCTGGGCTGGTGGCCCGCCAGCGCCGCCGCGCAACTGATCGGCATCACCTTCGACGACCTGCCCGACCCCGCGCACGAGCGGCAAGCCGCGGCGTCGAGCGCACGCATCCTGCACGAGCTGCGGCTGCAGCAGGTGCACTCACTCGTGTTCCCGGCGCTCGGCACCGGCGATGAGGCCCGCATGGCCTCGATCGGCCAATGGGCCGCCGCCGGCCATGGCGTGGGCAACGGCGGCGCGCGGCCGCGCAACCTTTCGGCGCACGGCACGCCGCTGGAAGCCTTCATCGCCGACGTGCGGCACGCCGACGAGGTGTTGCACACGCTACCCACCTGGCAGCCGCTGCTGCGTTTCCCGTACCTGAAGGAAGGCGATACGCGCGCCAAGCGCGACGGCATGCGTCAATGGCTGCGCGAGCACGGCTACCGCGCCGCTCCGGCGTCGATCGACACCAGCGATGCCTACTTCAACGAGCGCTACCTGGCGCTGCGCGCCGCCGGCCGCAGCGAGCCGGTGAGGCGGTTGAAGCGGGCCTATGTGCAACACCTGCTGCAGCGCGCCACCTACTACGACGACCTGGCGCGCCGGGTGCTGGGCCGCAGCCCGTCGCACGTGCTACGCCTGCACGTCAACGCGCTGAACGCGGCGGCGCTGCACGACGCGATCGAGGCGTTTCGCGGCAAAGGCTGGCATTTTGTCTCGGCGCGCAGCGCGCTCGACGACCCGTTGTACGCACTGCAGCCCGATGTGCTGCCCGCCGGCGGCAGCATCGTCTGGCAACTGGCGCGCGCGCGCGGCGTCGACGATCTGCGCAATCCGCCCGAAGATGTGCGCTACGAGCGGCCGCTGCTGCGGCGCCAGGGCCTCGCGCCCTGACCGATGGACCACCTGCGATGACGCTGCCGATCCGCGCGCTCGACCACCTCGTGCTGCGCGTGCGCGACCTTGCGCGCATGCGGCGCTTCTACTGCGACGTGCTCGGCTGCACGCTCGAGCGCGAGCAGGCGTCGATCGGGCTGCTGCAGCTGCGCGCCGGTGCGTCGCTGATCGACCTGGTGCCGGTCGACGGCCCGCTCGGCCGCGCCGGCGGCGCCGCGCCGGGCCGCGAGGGGCGCAACCTCGATCACTTCTGCCTGCGCGTCGAGCCGTTCGACGAGGCGGCGATCCGCACGCAGCTCGCGCACCACGGCGTCACGGCCGGGCCGGTCGAGTCGCGCTACGGTGCCGAAGGCGAGGGCCCGTCGATCTACCTGAACGATCCCGAGGGCAACGTGGTCGAGCTCAAGGGCCCGCCGTGGCCGGGCGGCGGCGTGGATGGCGCGCGCCACGTTCGGTGACACCCGCCGTGCGCGGGCGCGCTACGCTTGCAACGATGATGACGATGAACCCGCACCCGATCGCCCTGTGTTCGTCGCGCGTCGCAGGCGCGCTCGCCGCTGCGCTGGCGCTCGGTGCCTGTGCCGGCAGCCGCGGGCTGGCACAGCCCGATGTGCCGCCGCAGCTGAAGCCGCCGTCGGATCAGATCGCGTTTCTCGAGGCGCGCGCCGAGGGCGTGCAGATCTACGAGTGCATGCCCCGGCAGGCGCAGGCCGGCGCATTCCAGTGGGTGCTGCGCGCGCCCGATGCCAGGCTCACCAGCAGCGGCGGCAGCGCGCTGGGGTTGCACTACGCCGGACCGATCTGGGAGGCCAGCGATGGCAGCCGCGTGCTCGGCGAGGTGCAGGCGCGTGACCCCGGCCCCGACGCGCAGGCGCTGCCGTGGCTGCTGCTGGACGCCAAGGCCACCTTCGGCAAGGGCGTGCTCGCGCCCACGCGCAGCATCCAGCGCGTGGCCACCCACGGCGGCGTGGTACCGAGCGAGCCGTGCGGGCAGGCCAACCTGCGCCAGTTCGTGCGCGTGCCGTACAGCGCGACGTACTTCTTCTACAAGCAGCGCTGGAGGCGCCGCCGCTGCGCACCAAGCGCATCAAGCGGCAACCGTTCCACGAGCGCCGCGCGATCCGTGCGCTGAAATCGGCCATCGGCAAGCGCTTGCGTGCGCCGCGGCCGCGTGCGCTCACGCCAGGCCGGTAGCACCGGCTGCCTGCCGCAGCAGCGCCTGCGCATCGTCGCCGAGGCGAAACGCCGCCAGCAGGTCGTCGATGCGGTAGCCCGGCCGTTGGCGGTGGATCGCGGCGCTGAGCCGGCGCGCCTCTTCGACGCGGCCGGCCAGCACGAGGCAGTGCGCGGCGATGCCCTGCACGTGCACGTGCGCGTTCGGGCGCGCCGCGCCCTTGCGCGCCCAATCGGCCGCTTCGTCGAAGCGGCCGAGGCGGATCAGCGCGAGCGCGCGCGACGCCAGCATCGCGAACAGCAGCGGGTCGAACGGGCTCAGCTCGCGCGAGTGGTCGCCCGACGCGATGGCCGCCAGCGGGTCGCCCGACTGCGCGTTGATGAAGCTCAGCGTGTAGTGGCCGAGCGCGAAGTTCGGGCTCAGGTCGACCGAGGTGCCGAGTTCGGCCAGCGATTCGTCGAGCCGGCCGCGCAGCCACAGCGCGCGGCCCAGCGCCCAGTGCGTGGCCGGGTCGTATTCGTCGACCAGCACGCCCTGCGCGGCGCTGCGATACGCCGCTTCGATCGCCTCGGCGCGGTCGGCCCAGCCGAGGAGGCGTTCTCGAAATGCGTGAACGACAGCCCCGCATACGGCCGCGAGAAGGTGGGGTCGAGCTTCAGCGCGGCCTCGAAACAGTGGCGCGCCTGCAGGTTGTCGTCGCGGTTGAAGCGGTACATGTGCCACAGGCCGCGGTGATGTGCCTCCCACGCGTCGAGCGAGCCGGGCGGCTTCAGGATCGCGCGGTTGCGCTCGGCGAGTTCGATCTGGCCGGCGATCGACGCGACGATGCGGTTGCCGATCTCGTCGAGCACGGCAAACGTGTCGTCGTTCCGCGCGCCGATGGTGTCGGCCCAGACGATGCGCGCGCTGCGCGTCTCGCTCAACTGCACGCTGACGGTGGCGCGGCCCGGGCTGCGCTGCAGCGTGCCGCTGGCCACGTAGTCGACGTTGAGCGTGCGGCCCGCCTCCTCGGGGCCGACGTGCCGCTCGTCGAGCGCGAACACCGTGCCCTGCGCGATCACGAACACGCTGCGCAGCTTGGCCAGCCGCGTGATCACGTCGTACGCCAGCGCGTCGCCCAGGCCGCCGCGCACGCCGGGCCCGCGCGACGCGTCGGCGAACGGCATCACCGCGAGCGACGCGCGGCGCGGCGCGGGCTCGGGGCCCACCGCGGGTGGCGCGGCAGGTGACGTGGCGGCCGGCACGATCGCAGGCGCCGCATCGGTCGGCGCAGCCGGTGTGGCCTGGCGCGACTTGGCCGCGCGCCAGGCAAGGCCGAGTGCGCCCCAGTCCTGCCCCTCGGCCTCGAACAAGCGCGCCGCGCTGGCCAGATGCTCGTCGCCTTCGCGCAGACGGCCGCGCCGGGCCAGTGTGTCGAACAGCAGCTCGTGCGCGCGGCGATCGAACGGCGCCAGTTGCAGCCAGCGATCGAGGCAGCCGATGCGCTCGTCGGCGGCCGGCGGCAGCTCGTGCGCCAGGCGTTCGAGCAGCGCCGCATGCGCGGCGCGCAGGCGGCGCCGCTGGCCGAGCAGCCAGGCGCTGAACGGCGCGCTGCGCTCGATCTCGAGCCCTTCGAGGAAATCACCGCCAAACGCCTGGGTCAGCGTGCGCGCCTGCGCGCCGTCGAGCGTGGCGATGCCGGCCTGCGCCGCGGCGAGCACGTCGAGCGCATCGACGCTGCAGCCGCGCAGATCGAGCCGGATCTGCTCGCCTTCGGCGAGCACGCGCGGCAGGCCCGGTTCGTCGAGCAGCGCGCGCATCTTGCTCAGGCACCAGCGCAGTTCGCCGCGCGGATCGTTCGGCAGATCCCACAGCAGCTCGCACAGATGCTGGCGCGCGATGGCGCGAGGCGCCAGTGCGAGGTAGGCGATCAGCGCGCGCACCTTGCGCGATGGCGGCAGCGGTAGCGGCCGCCCGCCGTGCTCGATGGCCATCGGACCGAGCAGGCGCAGGCTCAGCGCCGTTGGTGGCGGCTGTCCGGCGCCTGCGTTCAGCTCGGGCACAGGCAGCCCTCGGGATGCGCGGCGCATCCGGCTCGACGATTCCACGCGCGATTCCACGGCTGCTCCCACGCTTGGTCCCACGCGGCGCGCAGACAGTTCCGCTCACCGGCAGCACCGCACGCGCGCCACGCTGCCGCCAACCCCAGCGGCCGCCTCGCGGCCGCAACCTGAACCGGAGCCGTCATGAACACATTGTCTGCCACTGCCACCCCGACCACCGCTGCCCAGCCCGACTTCGCCGCGGTAAAGACACGTCAGCACGCCGCGTGGTCGTCGGGCGACTACGCCATCATCGGCGCCACGCTGCAGATCGTCGGCGAGTCGCTCGCCGAGGCGATGGACCTGCGCGCGGGCCAGCGCGTGCTCGACGTGGCCGCCGGCAACGGCAACGTCACGCTCGCCGCCGCGCGCCGCTGGTGCGACGTGGTGTCCACCGACTACGTTGGCGCGCTGCTGGCACGCGGGCGCGAACGCGCGGCCGCCGAGCGCTTCGAGGTCGAGTTCCGCGAGGCCGACGTCGAGGCGCTGCCGTTCGCCGACGGCAGCTTCGACGCCGTGGTGTCGACCTACGGCTGCATGTTCGCGCCGAACCCGCGCCGCACCGCGGCCGAGATGCTGCGCGTGTGCAAGGCCGGCGGCAAGATCGGCATGGCCAACTGGACGCCCGACGGCATGATCGGCCAGGTGTTCAAGACCATCGGCAAGTACGTGAGCCCGCCGGCGGGCGTCGACTCGCCGGCGCTGTGGGGCACGCGCGCGCGCCTGGACGAGCTGTTCGGCGCGCAGGCGTCGAAGATCGACGCGCAGCCGCGCCACTTCGTGTTCCGCTACCGCTCGCCGCAGCACATGCTCGACACCTTCCGCAACTACTACGGCCCGGTGCTGAAGACCTTCGCCGCGCTCGACGAAGGCAAGCAGGCCGCGCTGGCCGCCGACCTGATCGCGCTGTTCGGCCGCTTCAACCGCGCCGACGACGGCACGCTGGTGGCGCCGGGCGAGTACCTGGAGATCGTGATCACGAAGCGCTGAACGGGCGCTGGTGTCGATCCAGGATCAACACCGGCGAACGCGATGGCGGCGCAGACGGTGCGACCCGTGCGCGCGCAGCGCGCGGTGCCGCGGCGGTTAGCATCGGCGCCATGGACCTGCACACCTGGCTGATCTACCTGCTCGCCGCCATCGGGCTGTCGCTGTCGCCGGGGCCCAACGGCCTGCTGGCGCTGACGCACGGCGCGTTGCACGGACGGCGCAAGGCGCTGTTCACGATCGGCGGCGGCGCGTTCGGCTTCGTCGCGGTGATCGCGCTGTCGATGTTCGGCATCGGCGCGCTGCTGCAGGCGTCGCTGGTCTGGCTCACGGTGCTGAAATGGCTCGGCGGCGCGTACCTGGTGTGGCTCGGCATCCAGGTGTGGCGCGCGCCGCCGATCGGGCTGCCGGCCAGCGGCGAGGCGCCGTCGTCGCGCTCGGGCGCGTGGCTGTTCCAGCAGGGCGCGCTGTCGGCGCTGACCAACCCGAAGGCGCTGCTGTTCTTCGCCGCGTTCCTGCCGCAGTTCATCGACCCGGCGCGCAGCCTGGTGGTGCAGTTCGCGGTGATGGCCGGCACGTTCGCGGCGATCGAGGTGGCCACCGAATGGTTCATCGCCAGCATGGCGCACCGCATCAGCCCGTGGCTGCGCCGCGTCGGCAAGCGCTTCAACCAGGCCTGCGGCGGCGTCTTCGTGGCGATTGGCGTCGCGCTGCCGCTGCGCGGCTGAGCATCAGAACTTGGTGTAGCCGCCGTCGATCACGAACTGTTCGCCGGTGGTATAGCCCGACGCGTCGCTGGCCAGGTAGACCGCGATGCCACCGAAATCGTCGATCTCGCCCCAGCGGCGCGACGGGATGCGCGGCAGCACGGCGGCGGCGAACTTCTCGTTGTGCACCGATTGCTCGGTCATCTCGGTGACGATCCAGCCCGGCAGGATCGAGTTGACGCGGATCTTGTGCCGCGCCAGCTCGACCGCCAGCGCGCGCACGTACGACGTGATCGCGCCCTTGCTGGCGCCATAGTGGCTGTTGCGCGCGGCGCCCTCGAGCGCCGCGGTGCTGGCGGTGGCCACCAATGAGCCGCCGCGGCCGCGTGCGGCCATGTGGCGCGCCGCGGCGCGGAAGGTGAGGAACACGCCCTCGACGTTGATGCGCTGCACGCGGCGGAACTCGTCGAGCGTCATCTCCACCAGCGGCGTGCCCTTGCCGCCGACGCCGGCGTTGGCGAAGCACGCGTCGACGCGCCCGCCGAGCGCGTCGGCCGACGCCGCGAAGGTGGCGTCGACCTGCGCCTCGTCGCCGACATCGCAGACGAACGCGTGCACGCGCGCCGCGTCGCCGCAGGCGGCGGCCAGCGTGGCCTTGGCGCGCAGCGTCTTGTCGGGGTTCGAGCCCCAGATCGCGACGCGGGCGCCGGCGGCCAGCAGCGCGCGCGCCATGCCCAGCCCGATGCCGCCGTTGCCGCCGGTGACGACGACGGCGCGATGGCTCAGGTCGAAGGGGGTGTACATGACGGCTCCGGTGGCGCGGGCTACTCAGGCGACGCGTAGTGCACGTACGACTCGCGCACCATGCCGTCCTTGTCGAAGAACAGCACCTCGACGACATGCGTGCCGGTGATGCCCTTGTAGTGGATCGCGATGCTGTCGACGCCGCGCAGCACGTCGAGCACGGTGAACTTGATGTGGTCGAATACCTCGAAGCCCCTCTTCACGTAGGCGCGCAGCGCCGCCTTGCCTTGCACGGTGCCGCTCGGGTCATGACTCAGCCGCGCGATCAGTGGCGAATGGAAGATCACGTCGTCGGTGTAGAAGGCCAGCACGCGATCGAGATTCTTCGACTCGAACGCGTCGACCCAGCGCTTCACGTAATCGGCTGTCTTCTCCGTCGTCAGCATCGGCGTCTCCTCGGGGGCGGTTGTGGCGGCCCGATCCGGGCCGGGCATCGGCCCAGTGTGCCATGCGTCCGCTGGCGCGGCGTCGGGTCCGATCCGCACTCCGGTGCCGGCTGCTCCGGCTGCTCCACAGCTTGTCGGACCGGTCGGTCGCGGGCCGGGCTGCCCTCAGCGGAAGTCGCCGCGCTCGAGCGCCCACGACACCGCGAACCCGGCCACCAGGCCCCAGAACGCGGCGCCGATGTTGAACAGGCCGAGGTCGGCCACCGTCACCAGGAAGGCGACCAGCGCGCCGAGCGAGAAGCGGTCCTTGAACGAGACGACGAACGCGGTCTGCAGCACGCGCAGCAGCGCAAGGCCGGCCAGCGTCATGATGAAGGCCTTCGGCGCGGCCAGTGCGATGCGGGTGAACGACGGCGCGAGCAGCCCGAAGATGACCGCGAGCGCGCCGGTGCACAGCCCCGCGGTGTACTGCCGCTCGCGCTCGCCCGACGCGGTGAGGATCGCGTTCGTCGGCCCGGTCAGGCAGGTGCTGACGGCACCGACGGCGGCGCTGGCCAGCGCGCCGGCCCCGCAGGCCACCGTGACGGCGTTGATCGGCGGCTCGTGCCCCGCCGCCTTCAGCACCGCGAAGCCCTGGCCGTTCTGGACGACGAGCACGGTGATCGCCAGCGGCACCACGAGTTCGATCATCGCGGCGGCCGACCACGCCGGTGCCTGCAGCACCGGCCGCGCCAGCTCGATGGCACCGAGCGCGCCCGCGCCGACCCGGCCGAGCAGCACGATCGCGATCACGCCGGCGACGAGCGCACCGATCAGCGGTGGCAGCCGGCGGCCGAGCGCGGGCGCCCCGCTCAGCACCAGCCACGCGACGACCATCGGCGCGGCGATGCCGAAGTCGTCGTGCAGCGCGCGCACCAGGTCGAGCCCGAAGCGCAGGAAGACGCCGGCTACCATGCCCATCACGATCGGCATCGGCACCGCCTGCATCGCGCGGCGCACCCAGCCGGTGGCACCGAGCAAGAGCATCAGCACGCCGGTGGCGTAGTACGCGCCGACCACCTCCGCGAAGCCCAGGTGGCCGAGCGCCGGGCCGACCAGCACCGTGCCGGGGATCGTCCAGAAGAACGCCAGCGGCTGCCGGTACCACCAGCAGAACAGCAGCGTGATCAGCCCGTTGACGAAGAAGACGCCGAAGATCCACGAGGCGAGCTGCGCCTCGCTCAGGCCGCCGTGCGTGCCGACCGACAGGATGATCGCCACAGGTGCGGTGGCGGCGAACATCCAGCCGACGAAGCCGTTGGCCGCCTGGCGCGGCCCGAAGTCGGCCCACGCCCGGCCGGGCGCCCGCAGCGGCGGGCGTTCGAGGTGCGACAGCATCGGTGCGGGTCTCGCGGGCGTGGTCGCGGCGCTGCCGCTAACGGTAGTCCACCGCGTCGCGGTACGCCGGCTCCTCGCGCATCGCCCAGTACGCCTGCTGCAGCCGCTGCGTCAGCGGGCCGGGAAACTGCCGCAGCGGCCGGCCGTCGACCTTGGCGATCGGCAGGATGCCGCCGCCGGTGGAGGTGATGAACACCTCGTCGGCGTCGCGCACGTCGGCCGCCGGCAGCGGCGCCACGCGCAGCGGCAGGTTCAGCCGCTGGCACAGCTCGATCGCGGTGCGCCGCGACACGCCTTCGAGCACGCCGCGCTCGGCGGTGCGCACGACGCCATCCTTCACGGTGAACACGTTGAAGCCCGGACCTTCGGTGACGTGGCCGTGCGCGTCGACGACGCAGCTGGTGTCGTGCCCGCGCTCGTAGGCGTCGAACATCGATTGCACCAGGTCGATCCAGTGGTAGTTCTTGACCCGCGGGTCGACCGATTCGGGCCCGATGCGCTGGCGCTCGCTGATGTAGAGGTCGATGCCCGAGCGCTGCTTGTCCGGCGGCGCGATCCACACGTACGGCAGCGCATAGGCGTAGAAGCGGTTGGTGGCCAGCCGCGGATCGCGCGCGCCGCGTGGCGGCACGCCGCGCGTGCACACCATCGCGACGTAGGCCTCCTTGAGGCCACCGGCGCGCACGCAGCCGTGCAGGACCTCGCGCAGCTCGGCGCGCGAGTACGGCACCTGCAAACGCAGCACCGCCAGGCTGGCGAAGAAGCGCTCCATGTGCGTGTCGAGGCGGAAGAATGCGCCGTTCCACACGCTGGCCACGTCGTAGGTGGCGTCCGAGCGCGTGAAACCCCAGTCGAACAGCGAGATCTTGCCTTCGCTCAGCGGCGCATAGGCGCCGTCGATGAAGACGCTGCCGCCTTCGAACTGGCCCACGGCGGGCCTGGCTGGGAGGTTCATGCGCGCTCCTGTGGTTGCACGCTCACTGTAGCGCCGACGGCTGCCGGCGACGGCTGCGTCCGGCTGGGTGCGCGTGGCAACTCGCCGCGCACGGGATGCGGCTACCTGACGTGACCGCGCCTGGCTACCAGCTTGCGGCGAACGAGTCCGCGCTGAAGCGCGGGTCGCGCGTGACGCTGCCGAGGTCGACGAACTCGAAGTCGCTCATGCGCAGACCCTGGATCTGCGCGATCGTGCTGCCGCTCCACTGCGCGCTGGGGTCGCCCTGCACGTACAGATCGCTGCCGATGTCGGCCACGATCAGGCCGTGGCGCTGCATCGCGGTGGCCAGCGCGCGCGCCTGCGTCGTCCAGCTCGACGGGATCGTGACGCTCGCCTTCAGCCGCAGCCGCGCGCCGAACGGAATGCTGCCGGCGCTGTTGCCAGCGCGATGGCGCGCCGGCCAGACGTAAGTGTTGGCCAGCACCGCGTCGCGGAAGGTCACGCGCAGCGCGTGCGCGATCTCGCCGGCCGAGGCCTCGCTCGCGCGCGCCAGCAGCGGCGCGATCGGCAGGCCCGCCGCGTCGCCCGAGGTCCAGCCAGTCGGGCGCATCGCGTTGCTGTTCAAGTCCCACGCCGCGGTGCTGTATGCGCTCCACGCGCCACCGCTGCTCTTGTAGGTGAAGAAGCTCTCCCACAGCCGGCAGGCGCCTTGCTCGACGACGAGCACGTGGCGGTCGCCGCAGGTGCCGGGGTCGTTGCAGGTGCCGCCTTCGAGCTGGATCACGCCATCGCGCGGAATCGGAAAGCGCACCGATCCGGCCGGCAGCGACTGGCAGTTGCGCACCAGGTCGTGCCCGCTGCCGTTGGCGACCGCGCAGTCGCTCTCGTCGGGCGCGCCGTCGGCGGTGTACGACAGCGTCGGCCAGTCGGTCTCGGGCGTGCCGGCCGCGAGCAGGTTGAGCGGGATGCCGTAGTAGTCGCCGGCCGACGGATCGGCCTGCGTGCCCCAGTCGGCGTGCAGCGCCCGCGTGGCGCCGATCGCCGCGATCCAGCTCGCGCTGCTGGCGTGCGCCGGGAAGCGCGCCGTGTCGTCGATGCGCGTGTTGAAGATCGCGCTGGCAGGGAAGGCCGGGCAGCTGCCGAGCATCGCGGCGCCGGCGGGCGATGGCGAGGGTGCCGGCGTGGGCGCGGGGCCGGGCGACGGTGCGGGTGAAGGCGACGGTGAAGGTGTCGGCGATGGACCCGGCGCGGGTGTCGGGGCCGCGCCGATGCCGGCGTCGCCGTTGGAGCCGCCGCCGCAGGCGCCGAGCGCGGCCAGCAGCAACAGGGTGCCGATTCGTTGATGCGGATTCACACCACCGAGGATGCCGTGCGCCGGATCGCGGCGGGTGCCCAAGTGTGTCCAGCGGTGTCGAGCCGCAGCGCGCGCGGTCAGCGGAACTGCGCCAGCATTCGCTCGAGCGCCATCGTGAACGGCGACTGCATCATCGGCAGCGTGACCAGCATGCCCACCAGGCCCACCGACAGCGTGAGCGGGAAACCGACTGCGAACACGTTGATCTGCGGCGCCACGCGCGAGATCACGCCGAGCACGATGTTGACGAACAGCAGCATGCCCACCAGCGGCAGCGCGATCCACAGGCCGAGTTGGAACACCTCGGCGCCCCAGGCGTGCGGCTGCAGCGTGCGCAGCCAGCCGAGCGTGTCGGTCGACACCGGAAAGGCGTCGAAGCTGCGCACCAGCGCGGCGATCACCGCCAGGTGGCCGTCGACGACGATGAACAGCAGCGCCACCATCGCGCCGAACAGCCGCCCGGCGGCGTTGGTCTGCGACGCGGTGGCGGGGTCGAAGAAGCTCGCGTAGTTCAAGCCCATCTGCAGGCCCACCACCTCGCCGGCCATCTCGGCCGCGGCGAACACCAGCCGCACGGCGAAGCCGAGCGCAAGACCGATCATCACCTGTTGTGCCGCCAGCAGCAGCGCGGCCGGCGAGTCGAGCGCCACCGCCGGCATGGCCGGCAGCGTGGCCTGCGACGCGACCGCGATGAAGAACGCCAGCGCGATGCGCACGCGCACCGGCACGATGCGCTGGCCGATCACCGGCAGCGACGTGAACAGCGCCAGCGCGCGCAAGAAGGGCCACAGCAGCGGCGCGATCCACGCCTGCAGTTGGGCGTCGGTGAAGGTCAGCATGGCGCGGTGCGCGGGGAGCGCAAGCGATCGGGACTAACCCACTGCGCCCGGAATGCTCTGCAACGTGCGCTGGATGTACTCCACCAGCGTGGTCAGCATCCACGGCCCCGCGACCGCGAGCGTGACCATCGCCGCCACCACCTTCGGCACGAACGACAACGTGGCCTCGTTGATCTGCGTGGCCGCCTGCAGCACGCTGACGACCAGGCCGACCACCAGCACCGTGAGCAGCAACGGCGCCGAGATCATCAGCATCAACATCAGGCCTTGCTGGCCGAGGGTGAAGACTTGTTGTGCGTCCATGGCTATGCGCTGCTGCTCGGGGAATGGTTGGTCATTCGTTCTTGGACCGAGCGTGCAAAGCTGCGTGCGGGTATGCGCCGGCGCTCGTGTGCGGCGGTCGGCGCTGCGCGCCGACTGCCTTCCGATGCTCGATCGCATGGCCCGCGGCGAAACTCACTTCGCTCACTGCGTTCGCTACGTTCGGACAATCGCCGCGAGTCAGACCACGAAGCGCGCGCTGCGCGCGCGCGGCCATGCGCTCTGGCCTTGCAGGCCGCGCCAGTCCTTGCGGACTGGCCGCTCGCCAGGCACGAACAGTCCACTGGACTGTTCGTGTCCGGGCTCGCCTCCTCAGCGCCGCCCAATGTCGCTGCCGGCGCACACCCGCCCGCGGCTTTGCAGGCACCGCCGTGGCATGCGTGATGGCATGCCACCAGTGGTTCTGCGCGGTGGGCGATGCCCGGGGTGGGCGATTTATGGCGCGGCGAGGAGCGCAGCCCGGCAAGGGGGAGTCCGGCGCCATCGGCGCCGGACCGGCGAGGAGCCGTGAAGTGCGGCGCGTTCAGCGCCGACACGAGCGGCACCGCAGCCGCCCTTGTCGGGCGAGCACCGCAGCGAAGTCGGAGCGAAGCGGAGACCGCGACATCATGAGCCCACACCGGGCACCGCCCGCCGCGCCGCGCAACACTCACGCACCTAGGGCGAACCTCAGACATCGCACTCCGCCTCACGTGACGAACGACGCCGCCAGCGAGCCGAGCAGCAGGTTCCAGCCGTCGGCGAGCACGAACAGCATCAGCTTGAACGGCAGCGCCACCAGCACCGGGCTCAGCATCATCATGCCCAGGCTCATCAGCACGCTGGCGACGATCATGTCGATCACCAGGAACGGAATGAAGATCAGGAAACCGATCTGGAACGCGCTCTTCAGCTCGCTGGTGACGAAGGCCGGCACCAGCACCTTGAACGGCACGTCCTCGCCCTTCACCTCGGCCGGCAACCGGGCCAGCCTGGCGAACAGCTGCACGTCGGACTGGCGCGTCTGCTTCAGCATGAACTCGCGCAGCGGCGCCTCGCCGCGCGCCAGCGCCTCGTTGAACGAGATCTTGTTGGCCTGCAGCGGCTCGTAGGCCTGCGTGTAGATGCGGTCGATCGTCGGCCCCATCACGAACAGCGTGAGGAACAGCGACAGCCCGATGATCACCTGGTTCGGCGGCGCCGCCTGCGTGCCCAGCGCCTGGCGCAGCAGCGACAGCACGATCACGATGCGCGTGAAGCCGGTCATCAGCAGCAGCACCGCGGGCAGGAAGCTCAGCGCGGTGAACGCCAGCAGCGTCTGGATCGGCACCGAGTAGGTGGTGCCACCGGCGCCCTGGCCGATCAACAGCGGCAGGTTCGACGGGTTGTTCTGTGCAAAGGCCGTGCAGCAGCCGGCCGATATCAACGATACCGCCAGTCCTTGCGCGCCACGGCGCAACGCACGGCATGTGCGCGACCGCGTGCGTTCAATGCGCATCGGGCCCGCCGCTCGTGTCGGCGCCGCGCGGCAACTGCCGCGCCAGCAGTTGCGCGAACGGCCCGGCCACCGGCGCGGCGGCGTCGATCGGTTGCGGCGCCATCGTGTGCAGCGTGTGGATGCTGCCCGGCGACACGCCGAGCACCAGCCACCGGCGCTCGTCGCCCGAGCCCACCTCGACCGCCAGCAGCTTCTGGTTGGCCGACACCGGCAGCATCGCCACCGTGCGCAGCACGCCGTGCGCCGCGCCAGCGCCGATCGGCGTGCGCTTGAGCAGCCACAGCGCGACCGGGATCAGCGCGATGACCGCGATGAAGCCCAGCAGCGGCGTGAGCGCGGAACCGCTCATGCTTTGCTCAGCCGGCGCATGCGTTCGCTCGGCGTGACGATGTCGGTCAGCCGGATGCCGAACTTGTCGTTGACGACCACCACCTCGCCTTGCGCGATCAGGTAGCCGTTGACCAGCACATCCATCGGCTCGCCGGCCAGCGTGTCGAGCTCCACCACCGAACCCTGCGCGAGCTGCAGGATGTGCTTGATCGGGATGCGCGTGCGTCCGAGCTCCACGGTGAGCTGCACCGGGATGTCGAGGATCATGTTCAGGTCGTTGCCGGCCCCCGCGGCCGGTGCACCACCGGCGGCGAAACTGGCGAACGGCGCCGGCGACACCGGTTCGGTTGGCGTCAGCGCGCCGTTGCCTTCGGCGCCGCCGGTCTTGGCCCCGGCCGTGGCCGCGGCCCATTCGGCGGCCATCGGATCCTGGCCCTCGGGGGTGGCCGGTGCAGTGTTGTCAGACATTGGATTCTCCCAGCCACCCGGGTTGCGGATGGGTCAACATGCGATCGATGCGCAGCGCGTACTTGCCGCTCGAAGTACCGTAGTGGCAGTCGAATACCGGTACGCCGTCGACCTTGGCCTGGATCAGCGGTTCGAGGTCGAGCTCGATGAAGTCGCCCGCCTTCAGCGCCAGCAGCTGTTCGACCGTGGCCTGGGCATGCGCCAGCTCGGCCACCATGGCCACTTCGGCGGCCTGGATCTCCTGCTTCAGCAGCTTGACCCAGCGCTGGTCGGGTTCGCCGCTGTCGCCTTGGGCGGTGGCATACAGCACGTCGCGGATCGGCTCGAGCGTGGCGTAGGGGATGCACAGGTGCATCGAGCCGCTGGCGTCGCCGAACTCGAACGTGAACGAACTGGAGACGACGATCTCGCCCGGCGTCGCGATGTTGCAGAACTGCGGCTGCATCTCGGAGCGCTGGTACTCGAGCTCGAGCGGGTAGATGCCGGCCCAGGCCTTGTGGTATTCGCTGCACAGGCACTCCAGCAAGCGTTGGATCACGCGGTGCTCTGTGGGTGAGAACTCGCGGCCTTCGATGCGGGTGTGGAACTTGCCGATGCCGCCGAACATCGCGTCGATCGCCGCGAACACCAGGTTGGGTTCGAGCACGATCAGCCCCGAGCCGCGCAGCGGCCGCACCGCCATCACGTTGAAGCTGGTCGGCACGACGATCTCGCGCAGGAAGGCCGAATACTTGTGCGTCTTGGTGCCGCCCACCGACACCTCGGGGCTCTTGCGCATCAGGTGGTACAGGCCCTGTCGCGCGTTGCGCGCGAAGCGCTCGTTGACGATCTCCATCGTGGGCATGCGCCCACGCACGATGCGCTCCTGGCTGGCCAGATCGTGGGCGCGCGGGCCATCGTCGGGCGTTTCGGGCGCCGCCGGCGGCTGGCCCTCGCCGGTGATGCCCTCGAGCAGCGCGTCGACTTCTTCCTGCGACAGGATCTGCTGGGTCATGGCTGCGCTACTGGATGATGAACGACGAAAAGTGCACACCGCGCACGGCGTCGTCGGCGCCGTCTTCGGAGTCGTCGCTGCCCGCCAGGGCCTTGATCGCGGCACGCTTGATCTCGCGTGCGAGCTGAAGCTTGCCGTCGCGATCCTGCAGATCGGCCGCCTTCTTCTGCGTCAGCACCATCAGCACGTCGTTGCGGATCACCGGCATGTACAGCTTCAGGCGGTCGCTGGTCTTGCTGCCGTCGAGTTCGAGCGTGACGCCCACCTGCGCGAAGCGCTCGGCATTGCGGTCGGCCAGGTTGACGGTGAACGGCTCCAACGGCAGGAACACCGACGCGGCGTCGCGCTTCTTGTCCTTCCTCGGCTCGTCCGGCTCCTCCGCTGCGGCGGCGTCGGCCGGCTCGGCCATCTGCTCGGCGTCGGCCGCGGCGGCTGCGGCCGCCTTCTTCTTGACGATGTAGTACGCCGCGCCGCCGCCGAGCGCGAGCAGCAGCGCCAGCGCTGCGGCGGCAGCGATCAGGATCAGCTTCTTCTTGCCCTGGGCCGGCGCGACCTCGACTGCGGTCGGCAGGTCTTCGGGCGGCGGGGCAGCAGCGGCTTTGGTGGCCATGACGGTGTCGAACGCCGCGGCCCGAGGGTTTCAGCCGCCGCAGCGTTCGAGAATCGATCTCGACGCGTCGATTGTTCGGTCGCCGTCGCCGGCAGGGTGGCCGGAATAGGCGGCCTTTTCGGGCGCGTCTGGTGCGTTCGGGCGCCGCGGTGCGCGGGCCGCGCCGTGCGCCGTGAGATCAGGCATACAGATCGACCAGCGAGCGGCTCACGCGCGGCGGCACCCCGCCGGCGCCGTCGAGTTCGCCACCGTCGATCGCGCCGACACGGCCGCGGCGGCCGCCGTCGCGGCGTGGTCGCGGGTCGGTGTCGCCGCCCGTGCGATCGTGCACGCCGCCGCCGGTGAGCGTGAAGCCCGATTCGCGCAGCGCGGCCGCCAGCGCAGGCAGCGACTGCTCGATCGAGCTGCGCGTGGCCGCGACGGCCGCGGTGAAGTCCACCTGCGCGGCGCTGCCGTCGAGCGCAATCTGCACGGTGACCGGGCCGAGCTCGGCCGGGTGCAGGCGCAACTGGGCCTCCTGCACGCCATCGCGCAGCCACACCGCCACCTGTGCGCCGAGCGCGGGGCCGAAGCCGGCGTCGTCGATCGCGCTGTGCAGCGTGGCGTGCGCCGCCGCCACGGCGGCGGTGTGCACCGATTCGCTGCGACCGCTGGCGGAGGCACTGCCGGCGATGACGGCATCGATGCCGGCCCGTTCGTACGGCTGGGCGGCCGATGGCGCCACGGCTTGCACCGCCGCGCCGCGCCCGGCCCATGACTCGAACCGCTCGCCGGCACCGCGCTGGCCCGCGGCGAAGCGCAGCAGCGTCTCGGTGGACGCCGCCGTCGTGGTGGGCAGTGCGTGGTCGTCGCGGTTGCGTGCGACGGCTTCGCCGCGCGGCGCACTGCGCGCATCGTGCACACCCCGCGCCGCGGCGCTGCGTGCCGGCGATACGCCAGCCGGCTCGATCGCAGCAGCGGCTGCGCTGTCGATCGCCTTTGCCCCGATCGGCGTCGGCCGATGGGTCGTCGTCGTTGCCGGCGGCGGAGTCGGTGGCGCCTGCGTCGGTCCGCTCGCCGCGGAGCCGACGGTGTCGACGCCCGCGGTGCCGTCGCGGAGGGTCTCGTCGCGCGCGGCGGCTTCGTGATCGAGGCCGGCCTCGTGCATCGCGGGTTGATCGTCGCCAGGCGCGCCGGCCGCGGTCTCGCATGCGAGCGTCCTGTCGGCGCGCGGTGCAGCGGGGGTCTCGGGTGCGGCCGCGGCCCGCGTCGTCTGGTGCACGCCGCCGTGCGTTGGCTTATGCGCGCGCGCCCGGGCGTCGTCGCCGCGTGCGTCGCGCGTGCCGGGCTTCGACACGGGCTCGCGGACGGCGGGTGCATCGGCTGGCACCGCCGCATCGCCTTGCGCTGTCGCGTCGCCTTGCGCTGTCGCATCGCTTTGCGCTGTCGCATCGCTTTGCGTCGCCGCGGCGTGGGGCTCGGTGCCCGAGCCGTCAGGCTGCGCGGCGCGATCGGTCTCGCGCGGGTTCGTGTCGCGCGCGGGCTCGGCCTTCGCGCGCCGCAGCGCGTGCGCGAAGCCGGCGCCGTCGGCAGGCCCGCCGGTCGGCGCCGCGATTGCCACCGGGGCGCCGGCGGCGATATCGATCGGCAGCGGGTTGGGGGCTTTCACGGCGGGCAGCATCGGATGCTCCTGGTTGCGCGCGCTGGGCGGGTGGGGTGGCGCGCTGGGGTGCTGGGGCGTGGGTACTAGGGCGTGGGGTCGGCACCGTGGCGCGAGTCGGCTTGCCGCCGCGTATGCAGGCGCAGCGCGATCTCGTCGCTCAGCACCTGCTCGCGTCGCGCCTGCCGGCGTTGCAGTTGCTGGCTGCGACGTTCGATGAGCTTCTCGACCGATGCCACGCGGCGCTCGACCTCGCGCAGCACGGCCTGCGCCTGGTCGAACTGCTGGTGTGCCACCCGCACGGCAGCTTGCTGCTGCCCGATGGCCTGGTCGAGCCGCTGCATGAAGCCCTGGTAGCACTGCATCAGCGCGACGCTGCCGGGCTCGCGAAAGCGTGTGCTCCAACGTTGCACGGTTTCACCGCGGTAGGCGTCGAGCTGCGCGGCCTGCGAATCGGCGGTATCGCGCGTGGTCTCGGCGTCGCGCAGGCCGAGCAGGGCCTCGTCGCGCGTGCGACGCTCGTGGTCGAGCAGTTGGTTCAGGGCTTCGAGGGTGGGCATTGCAAGGCGCCGGCAAACCGCGCTCAGCCGCCGAGCAGGGCCTGCAGGTCCTGCCAGCTGGTTTCGAGGGTGGCGCGCTCGTGCATGTCCTGCTGCAGCAGCGCGGTCAGCGGCGCATGCAGCCGCACCGCGGCGTCGAGCTCGGCATCGCGGCCTTCGGCGTAGGCTCCGAGCTGGATCAGGTCGCGCGCCTTGTTGTACTTGGCCAGCAGCTGGCGTGCGCGGCGCGCCAGCGCCACCTGCTCGCGCGACGCCACCGAGCCCATCACGCGCGAGATCGAGCGCTCGATGTCGATCGCCGGGTAGTGACCCGCCTCGGCGAGCTCGCGCGACAGCACGATGTGGCCATCGAGAATGCCGCGCGCGGCATCGGCGATCGGATCCTGCGGGTCGTCACCCTCGCTGAGCACGGTGTAGAACGCGGTGATCGAGCCGGCGCCGTGCAGACCGTTGCCGCTGCGCTCGACCAGCAGCGGCAGCTTCGCGAAGCAGCTCGGCGGGTAGCCCTTGGTGGCCGGCGGTTCGCCGATGGCCAGCGCGATCTCGCGCTGCGCCATCGCGTAGCGCGTGAGGCTGTCCATCAGCAGCAGCACGTGCTGGCCGCGGTCGCGGAAGTGCTCGGCGATCGCGGTGGCGTAGCTGGCGGCCTGCATGCGCACCAGCGGCGGCGCATCGGCCGGTGCGGCCACCACCACCGAGCGCTCGAGCCCCTCGCGTTCGAGAATGTCCTCGACGAACTCCTTCACCTCGCGCCCGCGCTCGCCGACCAGCGCGACCACGATCACGTCGGCGGCGGTGTAGCGCGCCATCATGCCCAGCAGCACACTCTTGCCGACGCCGGTGCCGGCGAACAGGCCGATACGCTGGCCGCGGCCGACGGTGACCATCGCGTTGATCGCGCGCACGCCGGTGTCCAGCGGCACGCGGATCGGCTCGCGGTCCATCGCGTTGATCGGGCGGCGCATCATCGGCTGGTTGGGTGCCTGCTGCAGCGGCCCCAGGCGATCCATCGGTTCGCCGTGCGCGTCGATCACGCGGCCGAGCAGGCCGGTGCCCATCGGCAGATGCAGGCTGCGGTCTTCGGCGCGCCGCCACAGCGGGTTGTCGCGGCCGAGCTGTGGCGCCAGATGCGATACCGTGCGCGGCACCACGCGTGCACCGCTGGCCAGGCCGTGCAGGTCGCCGGTGGGCATCAGGAACGCGCGGTCGCCGTGGAAGCCGACCACCTCGGCGCGCACCGGCACGCCGCTGGCGGCCGATACATCGCACACCGAACCGACCGGCGCGCGCACGCCGGCCGCCTCGAGCACGAGCCCGGTCACGCGCACCAGCGTGCCCACGCTCTCGAGCGGCCGCGACACCGCGGCGTGGGCCTCGAGGTCGGCGAGGTAGCGGCGCCAGCGCGCGCCACGGTCGGCGGCGGCGGTGATCATGGCGTGCCGCCTTCTTCGTCGCGCGTGTTGCGAGCCGGTGCGTCCGGCGTTTCGTGCGCATCGCGCGGATCTGCGCCGGTGTCGTCGGCCGCCCACGGCAGCTCGGCGCCGACCGCGCCGGCGGCCTGCCGCCAGCGCGCCTCGATGCGGGCATCGATGGTGCCCACGTCCGACAGCACGCGGCAGCCGCCGCGCTCGATCGACGCATCGGCGACCAGGCGCGCGCCGCGCGCGGCGATCGCCTCGGCCGCGCCGTGCTCGACCAGCGCGTGGTCCTGCGGGCTCACCTGCACGACGATGTGCCGCGCACCCATCAGCACCGCCTCGATCGCCTCGTGCGCGACGCGGGCGATGCGCTCGGGCCGGGCCTGCAGCTCGTCGCGCACCACCTGGCGTGCGATCGATGCGGCGACGCGCGCGAGCGACTGCGCCATCTCCTGCTCCAGCGCGTCGAGCTGCTGGTCGAATTGCTGCAGCAGCGCACCGAACTGCGTGGCGTTCTGCGCCGCGACGCTGCGCTTGAAGTTCTCCAGCGCCGCCAGGCCGTCGCGGTAGCCCTCCTGGTAGCCCGTCTGGCGTGCGGCCTGTTGCGCGGCGAGCTGCTCGGCGTGGTCGGCGCCGGGCGTTGCAGCGCCCGGGCCGGCCGCGGTGCCGAGCGCGCCGGGCTTCCAGCTCGCGAAGTCCTGCAACTCCTCGCGCGGGATGAAGCGGCTGTATGGGTTCGTGGGTGTCTTCATGGCGCACGGCGCCGTTCAGCACGCACCCGCGCCGCGGGTGCCTCGGGGAGGATCGGTCTACACGAACTCATCGGCGGCACCGGTGGCCATCACGACCTGGCCTTCGTCGACCAGGCGGCGCACGGTCTTGAGCATCTCCTTCTGCTCCGACTCCACCTCCGACAGTCGCACCGGACCGCGCGAGTCCAGGTCTTCGCGCAGCGTCTCGGCGGCGCGCGTGGACATGTTCTTGAACACCCGCTCGCGCAGCTCGGGCGCGGCACCCTTCAGCGCGATCACCAGCGATTCGGACTGCACCTCCTTCAGCAGCGCCTGGATGCCCTTGTCGTCGAGCTTGATCAGGTCGTCGAAGGTGAACATGCTGTCCATGATCTTCTGTGCCAGCTCGTTGTCGGCCTCGCGGATGTAGTCGAGCACCGAGGTCTCGATCGCGTTGCCCAGCAGGTTGATGATCTCGGCGGCCGTCTTGGTGCCGCCGAGCGTCGGCTTGCGCAGCTTGTCGCCGCCGGCCAGCACCTTGCTCATCACGTCGTTGAGATCCTTCAGCGCCGCCGGCTGGATGCCGTCGAGTGTAGCGATGCGCACCATCACCTCGTTGCGCTGGCGCTCGCCGAAGGCCTTGATCACCGCCGAGGCCTGCTCGGCGTCGAGGTGCACCAGCATCGCCGCCACGATCTGCGGGTGCTCGTGGCGCAGCAGCTCGGCCACCGCGGCGGCATCCATCCACTTCAGGCTCTCCAGGCCCGAGACATCGCTGCCTTGCATGATGCGGTCGATCAGCAGCTTGGCCTTCTCGTCGCCGAGCGCCTTGCGCAGCACGCTCCTCAGGTACTCGTCGCTGTCGGCCACCAGCATGTGCTGCGCCGACGCCTGGCTGCTGAACGCGCCCATCACCGCCTCGAGCCGGTCGTGCGGCACCGCCTTCATCCTGGCGATGGCCTCGCCCAGGCGCTGCACCTCCTTCGGTGCGAGGTGCTTGAACACTTCAGCGGCCTGCTCCTCGCCGAGGGTCATCAGCAGGATGGCGGCGTCTTCGATGCCTTTGTCGTCCATGGTGCGCGCGCTGCGGCGTCAGGCTTCGTTGTGGACCCAGTCGCGCACGATGCTGGCCACCGCGGCCGGGTTCTGCCGCGCCAGTTCGCGCGCGTCGTGAAGTTGCTTCTCGGCCGCCGGTGGCGCCAGCGCGAGTGGCGCGGCCTGGCCCAGCTGCGGCTGCGGCACCGGGTCGGACACCACGGTGTCGAGCCGGCGGCCGGTCACGGTGCCGGCCGCCTTCAGCGCCGGCCGGATCACGCCCAGCACCACCAGCAGCGCCACCAGCGCGAGCGCCGACGGCACCGCGGCGGCGCGCACCAGGTCGACCAGCCACGGCTGCTGCCACGGCGGCACGACCTCGGGTTTGGTCATCGGCTCGACGCGGAACGGCGCATTGATCAGCTTGACCGAATCGCCGCGCTCCTTGTTGTAGCCGATGCTCTCCTGCACCAGCGCGGTGAGCTTCGCGATCTCGTCGCTCGACAGCGCAGTGCTGGTGGTCTTGCCCTTAGCGTCGGTGACGACGCGGTGGTTGACGACCACGGCGGTGTTGATGCGCTTGATCGTGCCGGTGGCGTTGCGCGTCACACGCACGGTCTTGTCGACCTCGTAGTTCACCACGTGGTCGCGCCGCGACGATCCATTGCCTGCGGCGGCGGCCGCGTGCAGCGGCGCCGAGGCGCCCGTCAGCGGCGCGGTGGCCGGCACCGGCGGCTGGTTGCTCAGCGCGCCGGGCACGCCCGACGGCGTGCTCGAAGCGCCGTTGCTCGATTCGGATGTCTGCTGGCTGCGCACCGTGGCCGGTGTATTGCCTTGGTTGGGCTTGAACAGCTCGTCGGTGGCCTCGCTCTGCGCGAAGTCGACCTCGGCGGTTACGGTGGCGCGCACGTTGTCGCGGCCGACGATCGGCTCGATGATGTCGATCACCCGCTTCTGGTAGCTCGATTCGATCTGCTGCACATACGACAGCTGCTGCGCGTCGAGACCGTTGGTTGGCCCTTCGTTGGCGCCCGACAACAACGCACCGCTGGCGTCGAGCACGCTCACCGCCTTCGGCGCCAGGTCGGACACCGAGGCCGACACCAGGTGCACGATGCCGGCGATCTGCGCGCGATCGAGCGTGCGCCCCGGGTGCAGCTGCACCAGTACCGAGGCGCTGGGTTTCTGCTGCTCACGAAAGAAGCCGTTCTGCTGCGGCAGCGCCAGGTGCACGCGCGCGCTCTGCACCGCCGCCAGCGCGCTGATCGAGCGCACCAATTCGCCTTCGAGCGCGCGCTGCCAGGTCACGCGTTCCTGGAACTGCGTCTGGCCGAAGCGGGCGTTGTCGAGCAACTCGAAGCCGCTGGTCGACCCCTTGGGCAGCCCGGCCTGCGCCAGCTTCAGGCGCACGTCGTGCACCTGATCGGCCGGCACCAGGATCGCGTTGCCGCCGTCGGCGTGCCGATACGGCACGTTCAGCTGCGACAGCTGCGCCAGGATCGCGCCGCCGTCCTTGTCGGACAGGTTGGCGTAGAGCACGCGGTAGTCGCCGCCCTTGCTCCACATCGCCAGCGCGGCAATCACCGCCGCCAGCGCGGCGACGCCGAGCGTCAGCATCACCATCGCCTTGACCGGCACCGCGCTCAGGCGTGCCAGCCAGCCGTCGCTCGCGCCGCCGACCACGGGGCGGGCGACGGGCGGCATGCCTTGGGGCAGGGCGGGGGTCAGTGCGTTGTCCATCGAATGCATTGTTCGGTGGCGATTGCAGCGTGTATGGGGTGAACAGCCCGGATTTCGGGTTTCAGTTCGTGCCACCGGCGGCCGACGCGCGTGCGTACAGTGCACACATCACGCTGGTTACAGGCCGGCCGGTGGACGCATCATGAGAGTCGATCTGAAGCCCTTCGATTTCGCGCAAGCAGTGGCCCGCGCGGGGCTCAAACCCGACGGCACGCCGCTGGCCCGCGGCACGCAGCCGGTCGCCGGTGCGAGCTTTCAGAGCGCGATGACGCAGGCGCTCGGCTCGGTGAGCCGGACGCAGCAGCAGGCGCAGGCGCTGCAACGCGAACTTCAGCTGGACAACCCGGCGGTCAGCCTGGAGCAGACGATGATCGCGATGCAGAAGGCGCAGATCGGCTTCCAGGGTGTGCTCGCGGTGCGCAACCGGCTGGTGCAGGCGTACAGCGAGATCATGAACATGCAGGTCTGAACGCGCGCTCTGCGGCACCGGCGTGGCGGACGTGGGCGCGCCGTGCAGGCGCGCGGCTTGCGGATCCAGGCGGGGCTACGGGCAGCCCGGGTAGTCGGCGCTGCGGCCCTGCGGTGCACAGATGCCGGCGCGGCCCAGCGGCGTGACGTGCACGCGCAGTTGCTGCCCCTGTGCGGAGCTGAACTCGGCGGCCAGGCCGGCCGATGCAAGGGTGTCGCGGCCGTCGAAGGCGGCGCTGACTGCGCGGTCCATCGTCACGCCGGCGTACTGCTCGGCGCTGACCGTGTGCACCGTGCTGCCCGGCTGCGGGCGCCGGCAGTCGACATCGGGCACCGGGCCGACCGCCCAGCACCAGTCGGCGCCGGGCCTGAGCGTCACGTAGACCACACCGGCGCCGGCGCGCACGCTCTCGAGGCGGGCGTTGCCGAGATCGAGCGCGAGATCCTCGGCCGCACTGCGCAGCCGCGCGCGGGCCAGCGCCTCACCGAACGACGGCAGCGCCACGCCCATCAATGCGGCCAGGATCGCCAGCGCGATCACGCACTCGATCAGCGTCACGCCGCGTGCCGCGCGCGCGCGCAGGCCAGCTGGCCGCGCGTGCGCGGCGACGACGCCGCGCAGCGTGCGCGACAGCGGTTGCCGCGGGTTCATCAACGGTTCCAGCAACGAGCCGAGGGCCCGTAGGCGATCACGCCGTGCGTCACGCGCAGCGTGATCTGCGCGCACTCCGGATCCTTCGACTGCTCGCCGGGCAGCGCGCTGGCCTGCACCTCGAAGCTGTCGGGGCTGTCGGAGAACATCGCGATGCGGTACAGGCCGCGCTCGCTGGTGTCGAGCGGCCGCTGGGCCAGTAGCGACAACTGCTGGGCGTAGGCCCCTTCGCGCTCGAAGCGCTGCGCCTGCGCGGACTGCACGCGCTCGAGCGCGGCCACCGCGTCGCCGCGGCTGGTGCGTTCGAGATAGCCTTGGTACGACGGCAGCGCCAACGCGGCCGTGACGCTGCCCATCAGGCAGGCGGCGCACAGATCGATCAGGATGGATCCGCGCTGGGTCGTTCGCCGCTTCATGACTGCACGCTGCCGGGGTTGCGATCGATTTGCAGAAGGCGCCTGCGCTTCTGTGTCTGGTCAATGTATCGTTGCAGTGCACGCTGGGCCGATGGCTGCACGTGCATGAATTCACAACCGATTCGCGACCCCCGTGACGGCACTTGGATGGCCGTGACATGGTGCAACCGCAGGTCGGAATCGAAGCGCGTGTCAGCGTCGAGCTCGATGCGCACGTGACGAATCTCGACCCCCGCGTTCATGGGGGGCACGTCGGCCGGCAGCAGCAGCGCGCAGCCGCCGATCGACACGTCGAGCACGCGCAGGCCCAGTTGCATCTCGGGCATCGACGGGTGCCGCAGCAGCGCGGTGGGCGCGCTGCCGCCGAGCGTGCGCACGCGGTAGCTGCCGCGCCGCTGGAAGCGATACATCTCGCGCGGCAGTCTGGCGCGCAGCGCGCAACCGGTGGTGCCGCGCACCAGCACGAGCTGCTCCACGTCGAACTGCAGCTTCACGGCGTCGAGGTACGCCACGCAGGTGGCATCGCCGTGCTCGAGCAGCGCCTGCAACTGCGGGCTGTCGGGATCGACGCTGAAGGCGATGTGCTGCGCGGCAGCATCGACCGCCCACATCACGCTGGTGACCGGCATCGCATCGGGGCCCGACAGGACCACCGGCGTGGCGTCGTTGGCCAGTTGATGCAACAGCGCGACGATCTCGCGCGGATGCCGCACGCGAAACTCGGCGTAGGGGTCGACACCGCCGAGGGCGTCGAGCGCGGCAGGCTGGGTGAGCTCGGTCATCGCCGCGCGCGGGGTTCTCAGTGCAGCGTGCGGCTCTTGCCGGCGAGCATCTGGTCGAGCTGGTCGAGCCAGGGCTCGGCCAGGTGGCGGATCTCGGCGTCGCGCAGCAGGATGCGCTGCATGATCTTCGTGCGCGCCTGCGCGTCGGCCGGCTGCAGCGTCTCGCCGCGCGCGGCCTGCTTGAGCTGGCTGATCAGCAAGCCGCACGCGCCCTCGAGCTTGACCACGAGGTTCCAGTCGCCCGCGCGGGCGGCGCTGAGCATGTCGGCACTGGCGCGTTCGATGGCCTCGTAGTAGCTGAGCAGCGAGCTGTTCATGGCCATCTCCGGTGTGTGGGGTGCGGCGTTCATCGGGTGATCAATGCGTGTGGGTTTCGTGAGCCTGGGGCGCGATCGCGCGCCAGGCGTCGTGCAGCGGCTGTACCAGCGCCGCACACTCGGCGAGCATCGCGTCGTCGTTGCGCAGGTTGGCCTGAGTCAGGCGCACCACGAGGTAGCCGTACAGGTCGTGCAGGTCGCGCGCCAGCGTGCCGCCGTGGGTCAGGTCGAGCCCACCGCGCAGGCCTTCCTCGACGATGCGCACTGCGCGGCCGATGGCGCGGCCCTTGGCCTGGATGTCGCCGTTGCGCAGCGCGCCACGGGCGCGGCTGCACGAGGCGATGAACTCCTCGAACAGCAGCTCGACCAGTCGGTGCGGCGAGGCGCCGCTGACGGCGGTGTCGACCTGCACCGTCTGGTACAGGCCGGCGATCGAGCGCTGGTCGGGGCGGGGGCGGGCAAACATGGTGCGCTTCCGATCGATGTCTTCGCGTGTGCCCTGGATATCGGTTGCGCTGCGCGGCGACTTGAGTGCGGTGCGCCCGCACCGCTGTCATCCCGCACGGCGCGGCGCGGGTGGTGGCGCCGCCCGGCGGGTGGCGAGGACAGCGGGCGTGCCAGGCGTGCTGGCACCGGTGTGCGGACGGCGCGGTCGCCGCCGGGCACCGGTCGATCGGGCGAGGGGCGCCGGCGCTCGCGCGTCGCGGCGGGTCAACGCGAGTTGCTGTTGTTCAGCACCGAGAGTTGCTGCGTCACGTACGTGGACAGGCTCTGCATCTGGGCCATCGTCGCGTCGAGCGCGGTGTACTGCCGCCGCAAGCGCTCCTCGGTCTGGACGGCACGCTGCTCGAGCTGCTCCTGCCGGTCCTGGTTGCGCGAGATGCTGTCGCGCAGGCCGTTCTGGCGGCCCGCCATGGCGCCGTCGGCGCCGAGCGCCTGGTCGGCCTGGGTGCGCAGCAGCGTGGCGAAGCCGTTGTTCGCCGGCACAGCGAGGTCGCTGTTGGAGAACAGCTTCTTCGTCTCGCCGACGTTGGCCAGCGCGTTGTCGAGCTTGGTGCCGTTGAGCTTGATCGTGCCGTCTTGCTGCACGTCGAAGCCGATGTCGGCCAGGCGCGTGAACATCGTCGACGCGCCGCTGGTGCCCGCCAGCGTGCTGCGCAGCATGCTGCGCAGGCCCACCGCGGCGCTATCGCCCTGCAGCGTGCCGGCGCTGCCGCTGCCGGCGTTGTACTTGGTCTGGGCGACGATCTCGTTGTTCAACGCGTTGTACGCGTCGACGAAGGTCTGCACCTTCTTGCGGATGGCCTCGGTGTCGGGCGCCGTGCTGACCTGGATCGTGTCGGTGGTCACCTTCTTCAGCGTCAGCGTCATGCCGTCGACCACGTTGGCGAGCGTGTTGCTGGTCGAGCTCACCGGTGCGCCGTTGATCAACGCCGATGCGTTGGCTGCGGCCAGCGCCTGCGCCATCGTGACCACGCCGACCGACGGGTCGTAGGCCAGCGCCGACAGTCCGGCGGTGTCGATGTTGTTGCCGTCGGCGTCGGTGGCGGTGATGCGAAACCCATTCGCGGCACCGGTGGCGCTGGAGTGGAACACCAGGCGTGCGCCGGAGGCATCGGTCAGCACCGCGGCGGTGATGCCGGCGTTGGCGGCATTGACCATGTCGCGCACCTCGGCCAGCGATCTGGCCGGTGGTCCCACCGTGAGGTCGATCGCGGTGGCCGTGGGGTTCGGCGTGAAGCTGTTGCCGGCGCCCCAGGTGCCGAGCTCGATGTGCAGCGTGCCTTCGCCCACCAGCGCGTCGGCCGAGGCGTAGGTCTGCGAGATGTTCGACTGCGCGCGCGCCAACGCGGTCACTTGCACGCTGAAACCGCCCGGCTTGTTGTTGGCGTCGGTGGTCACGGCGACGGCGGCCGCGTCGCTCGACGTGCCCGTGGTCTGGTTCCAGGTGGCGGGCGTGGCCAGCGCGGCGGCGGCGTCGCGCAGCGCCGACAGGTTGGACTGCAGCTTGCCGAACGCCGACAGCTTGGTCTGCATCGACGACACCTGCTTCTGCAGGTTGGCGATCGGCTGGCGCTCGATCGCCATCAGCTGCGTGACGATGCCGTTGACGTCCAGGCCGCTGCCGATGCCCGGTGAGGAGATGCTGGCGGTGGTCGACATGGCGTTACCCTCTTTCGCTCTCGTCGTTTCGGCCGCCGTTGGCGGAACTTGAGTGAACAATGTCACACCCCGCTGCGTGAGGCAGCGGGGCGCGGGTCAGGCACGGCGGTTTCGGCGAGCGTCAGCTGCGCAGCAGCGTCAGCACCTGCTGCGGCAGCTGGTTGGCCTGCGCGACCATCGCCGAGCCGGCCTGCTGCAGGATCTGCGCGCGCGACAGGTTGGCGGTTTCGGCCGCGAAATCGGCGTCCATGATGCGGCCACGGGCGGCGCTCTGGTTCTCGGCGGTGATCTGCAGGTTGCTGATCGCGAAGCCGAAGCGGCTCATCGCAGCGCCGTAGGTGGCACGGTTGGTCGTGATGACGTCGAGCTTGGCGTCGAGCGCCGCCAGCGCGGTCGACGCGTTGGCGACGGTCGTCAGGTCGCCGGCTACGGTCGTGACCTGCGTGGTCGTGATCGTCAGCGTGTCGCCGTTGTTCGCACCGACCTGGAAGGTCTGCGCGCCGGCGTCGCTGCCGACGACGGCCTTGCCGTTGAACTTGGTCTGGCTGGCGATGCGCGTGATTTCCGCCGACAGCTGCTGATACTCGGTGTCGAGGTTGGCGCGGTCGCCGGTGCCGTTGGAGCCGTTCTGCGCCTGCACGGCGAGCTCACGCATGCGCTGCAGCACGTCGGTCATCGTGGCCAGCGCGCCTTCGGCCGTCTGCGCCAGCGAGATGCCGTCGTTGGCATTGCGGATCGCCACCGCGATGCCGCGGATCTGGGTGTTCATGCGGTCGGCGATCGCCAGGCCGGCGGCGTCGTCCTTGGCCGAGTTGACGCGCAGGCCCGAAGACAGGCGCTGCATCGACACGGCCAGCGAATCCTTCGAGGTCGTGAGGTTGCGCTGCGCATTCAGCGACTGCACGTTGGTGTTGATGGTCATCGACATTTCTGACACTCCTTCAGGTTGAAACGAATCCGGCCTCTCGAGCCGCCGGGTTTGCCCGACGCCGGACGCCACCGTCGCCCCGGCGCCGTGGCGCCGAACGCTCCGGTCCGTCCAACCGGACCACGTCCCCCTTGCCGGGAGGCGTTGGTTGCCATATCGGAGGTGACGAAATGGAACTTGAGGGCGTTCCGGTCCCAGTTCGCCCGATCCATGCGTGAACGAATGCCGCAGTCGCGGCGAACTGCCGGCCGATCGCGGCGTTGTTCCGCTCGCTGCACGGTGGCAGCGCGGCACACGATCGGGCATGGGCACGGCAACCCTCGCACTGGTGACGATCGCGCGCGACGAAGCGCGCTGCATCGAGCGCTGCCTGGACAGCGTGAGGCCGCATGTCGATCACCTGCTCGTGCTCGACACCGGCTCGCGCGATGCCACACCGCAACTGGCCCGGCGTGCCGGCGCGCGGGTGGAGCACTTCGCGTGGTGCGACGATTTCGCCGCGGCGCGCAACGCGGCACTGCATGCCGCCGAAGCCGCAGGCGCCAGCTGGTCGCTGGTGCTCGACGCCGACGAGTGGCTGCTCGACGGCAGTGCGCTGAAAGCCCTGCGCGCGCGGGTGCCGGATTTCGTCGGCGTGGTGCGCGTCGACAACCTGTATGGTGCGAGCGAGGCGGACGCCGCACGGTCGACCAGCTGGATCTCGCGCGTGCTGCCGCGCGGCGCGCGCTACGAAGGACGCATCCACGAGCAACCCGAAATGCGCTGGCCGCGCCGGCGCCTGCCGCTGGTGATCGGCCACGACGGCTATCTCGACGCCCCGATGCGCGGCAAGCGCGGCCGCAACCGACGGCTGCTGCAGCGCGCGCTCGACGACGCTCCGGACGATCCCTACCTGCACTACCAGCTCGGCAAGGACCACGAGTTGCAGGCTCGCTTCGATCTGGCGCTGCCGCACTACCAGCGCGCACAGGCGCAGGTGACGCCGGCGGACCCGTGGCGCCACGACCTGATGTTGCGTCTGCTGTTCACGCTGAAGCGGCTGCAGCGGTTCGAACAGGCGCAGTGCTTCGCACAGGCGCAGCTCGATGCGTTTGCCGATTCGCCGGACTATTGTTTCGCGCTCGGTGATCTGCTGCTGGATTGGGCGGCGCATGCTCCGGCACGCGGTGCCGAGCTGCTGCCGCTGATCGAGACCGCGTGGCAGCGCGCGGTGGCCATCGGCGAACGGCCCGAACTGCCCGACAGCGTGGTCGGCCGCGGCAGCTTCCTGGCGGCACACAACCTGGCGGTGCTGTATGCCGGCTTGGGCCGCACCGCCGACGCGGCGCTGTGGCGTGGGCGCGAGCAAACGATGCGCGCGGCGCTGAACCCCTGAAGAGGCTCATTCGATGACTGACTTGATGCTGCCCGACCCGTCGCCCGCCATCGCCAGGGTGGCGGGTGCGTCGGCGGCGCAGCGCAAGGCGCATCGGCACTTCCTCGATGGCCGCGTGCATGCAGCCAGTGGGCAATGGCCCGGCGCCGCGCGCGCCTATGCGCAGGCGGCCAGCCTGCTGCACGACAGCGCCTACGCGCTGGCGGCCGCGCATGCCGCGATCAAGGCGGGCCAGCCGCGCGACGCGATCGAACGGCTGCGCAGGCTGCGCGCGGCGCAGCCGACGCTCACGCTGGCGTACACGATGGAATCGCTGGCCTGGAGCGAGCTGTGTCGCGACGACGAAGCGGTGGCGGTGCTGCAGGCGCTGCCGGCCGAGGCCGTGCGCGACCACAGCTATCACTCGCAGCTCGCGGTCGGGCTGCAGAAGCTGCAGCGGCACGACGCGGCGGTGCCGGCGTTTCTTGCGGCGCTGGCGCTGAAGCTCGACGACGCGATGTCGCACTTCCGCCTGGGCATGTCGTTCAAGGACATGGGCCTGAAGGCCGAGGCGGCCGAGTGCGTGCGCACCGCGCTGGCGCTGGGGCTGGGTTCGAGCGAACTCGCGGCACGCGCGCTGATGGTGTTTCTCGAGCGCGAGGCCTGCCGCTGGAGCGAGGCCGAGACCGAGGTGGCGGCGCTGCGGCTTGCGGTGCAGCGTGCGCCCGACGATGCGCCGCTGGAAACCGGCGCGTTCGTGCATGCGGTGCTGGTGAACGACGCGCTCGAGCAGCGCAAGGTGGCCACGCTGTACGCACGCCACCTCGAGTCGTCGGTGGTGCCGCTGCCGCGGCGCAAGGCGAAGACCCATGACGGGCGCCTGCGCGTCGGCTACCTCTCGGCCGACTTCCACCAGCACGCCACCAGCCAGCTCGCGGTGCAGATGTTTGAGGCGCACGATCGCGGGCGCTTCGAGGTGACGCTGTTCTCCGCCGGCCAGGACGATGGCACCCCACTGCGCCGGCGCATGCAAGCGGCGACGGAACACTTTGTCGAACTGCGCGGCCTCGCCCCGGCACAGATGGCCGCGGCGATCCGCGAGCGCGGCATCGACATCCTGGTCGACGCCAAGGGCGCCACCGCAGGCAGCGTGATGAAGGTGATGGCCTATCGGCCGGCACCGGTGCAGGTGAACTGGCTGGGCTTTCCCGGCACCAGCGGCGCCCGCTACATCGACTACCTGATCGGCGACCCGGTGGTCACGCCGCTGGCGCACGCGGCGCACTTCAGCGAGTGCATTGCCCAGATGCCGCTGTGCTACCAGCCCAACGACAGCCGGCGTGCGCTGCCGCAACCGCAGCCGCGCGCCGCCTGGGGCCTGCCCGATGGCGTGCCGGTGCTGTGCGGCTTTCACCAGGCGTACAAGATCTCGCGCGAGGTGTTCGCCACCTGGTGCCACCTGCTGCACGCGCTGCCGCGGGCGGTGCTGTGGCTGCTGCGCTGGAACGCCAACGTCGAGGCTGCGCTGACGCAGGCCGCGGTTGCCGAGGGCATCGACGCGTCGCGGCTGGTGTTCGCGCCGCTGCTGCCGGCGGATCGACACCTGTCGCGCCCGGGCGCGGCCGACGTCTTTCTCGACACCTGGCCGTGCAACGGCCACACGACCATCAGCGAGGCCTTGTGGGTCGGTGTGCCACCGGTCACGGTGATCGGCGAGACCTTCGCGCAACGCGTGGCCGCGAGCCTGCTGCACGCCAGCGACCTGGGCGAACTGGTGTGTACCGACGCCGCGGGCTACGAGCAGGCGGTGCAGACGCTGGTGGCGCAGCCGCAGCGCAGCGCCGCACTGCGCCAGCGGTTGATCGCGCAGCGGACGCAGCCGCTGTTCGACGGCACAAGCTTCGCGCGCGACATCGAGGCGCTGTTCGAGCGCATGTGGCAGCGCGCGACGGCGGGGCTGCCGCCGGAGCACCTCGCGGCCGTGTAGCGGGCCGACCCGACAACAGCCCAGCGGGCCGGTGGCCCGGTGGTAGCCGTGTCCCGCGGCAAGCGCCGGACAGCGCCGCGAACACCCCGCATCTCCGCGGCTGCCGTCGTGCGCGGCTCGCTACCCTTGCATGCAACCCACGACGCCCATCGGTGCATCGCGCCGCACACCATGACCGCACTGCCTCCCATCCACATCTGCATCGTGCAGCCGCTGGGCTACGTGCATTCGCTCGGCCTGGTCGATCCGGCGCGCTACTTCCGCTACCAGTTCCGCCGCTTCGGCGCCGACGTGAGCATCGCGAAGAACCGGCTGCGCCACGACGCCGTGAACTTCGTCTTCGGGGCCCACCTCGGTTTCGAGCCGGCGCTGCGCCAGCGCCATGCCTGCGTGTTCGTCAACCTCGAGCAACTGGGCGAGGGCGGGGCGCAGGTGTCGCCGGCGTACCTCGACCTGCTGCGCCGCTCGGCGGTGGTCGACTACGACGCCGACAACGTGGCGGCCTACGCTGATGACGCGGCGTCGGTGCCGGTGGTGCCGGTGCTGCATGCGCCGTACCTGGCGCCCGCGGCACCGCTGCCGCTGCACGAGCGGCCGATCGACCTGCTGTTCGTCGGCAGCATCAACGCGCGCCGCACGGCGCTGATCGAGCGCATCGAGCGCGCGGGTGTGCAGGTGACGATGTTCGACTCGGCGCTGTACGGCGACGAGCGCGATGCCTACATCGCCCAGGCCAAGGCCGTGCTGAACCTGCACTTCTACGAATCGAGCCGCTTCGAGCAGGTGCGCGTGTCGCACTGCCTGTCGCTTGGCACGCCGGTGATCTCCGAGCGCGGCCCGGCCTGCCGGCCGCACGAGGCGTTTGCGTCGTCGGTGCTCTGGCTGCCGCAGCACGAGCCGATCGAGGCCTACTTTCGCGAGCGCTTCCTGGCGCCCGACTGGCACGGCGAAGCCCACGCCGCGGTGCAGGCGTTCCGCGCCGCCGATCCGGTCGAGGCCTATGCCGATCTGCTGGCCTTCGCCGTCGGCTTCGGCCGCGCGCACCACGAGCGTCGCCCGCAGCAGCCGTGGCAGCCCGCGCGCATCCACATCGGCTCGGGCAAGGACTACAAGCCCGGCTGGCTGAACCTCGACGTGCTGGCGCGCGCCGAGCCCGACCTGGTGCTCGACCTGGCCCAGCCCCAGGCCTGGCCGCTGCAGGCGAACTCGCCCACCGTGGGGCCGCTGGTGCTCGACGAGGGCCAGGCCGAGGTGATCGTCGCCAACAACGTGCTCGAACACGTGGCCGACCTGCCGCGGCTGATGACGCATGCGCTGCAGCTGCTGAAGACCGGCGGCCGACTGATGATCGAGGTGCCCTACGAGCACGCCGCCACCGCCTGGCAGGACCCGACCCATGTGCGGGCGATGAACGAGAACTCGTGGCTCTACTACACCGACTGGTTCTGGTATCTCGGGTGGTACGAGCACCGCTTCGCGGTGGAGCAATCGGGCTACCTCGACCTGCAGCTGCGCGCCTGTGCGCGCGAGCAGGCGGCCTTCATGCGGGTCACGCTGGTGAAGGTGGCGACCACGCTGCGCGAGCGCATGCAGGCGCGCACGCTGGACGCCGGCGTGCACTGCCCCGATGACCTGCCGAGCGCCGAATCGATGTACCGGCCCGCCGCGGCACCGCTGGCCGCCGCCGACGCGGCCGATGCGGCGTTGCCGGCCTGAGGCCCGCGGGCCCGCCACGGAACACGCCGCATGATCATCACGCGCACACCGTACCGCATCTCGTTCTTCGGCGGCGGCACCGACTACCCGGCGTGGTCGAACGAGCACGGTGGCGAGGTGCTGTCGACCTCGATCGACAAGTACTGCTACATCACCTGCCGCCACCTGCCGCCGTTCTTCGACCACAAGCACCGCATCGTCTATTCCACGATCGAGAACGTGCAGCACTGGGAGGAGATCAAGCACCCCGCGGTGCGCGCCGTGCTCGGCTGGGTCAACTGCAGCAAGGGCCTGGAGATCCACCACGACGGCGACCTGCCGGCACGCTCGGGGCTGGGATCGAGCTCGTCGTTCACCGTGGGCCTGCTGCACGCGATGTCGGCGCTGAAGGGCCAATACGTCTCGAAGGAGCAACTGGCGCGCGACGCGATTCACATCGAGCAGAACGTGATTGGCGAGCATGTCGGCTCGCAGGACCAGGTGGCTGCGGCCTACGGCGGCTTCAACCACATCGAGTTCCTGCCCTCGGGCGGTTTCCAGGTGTCGCCGGTCATCCTCGGCAAGCGGCGCCTGAAGGACCTGCAGAAGCACCTGATGCTGTGCTTCACCGGCTTCTCGCGCATCGCCTCCGAGGTGGCCAAGGCCAAGATCGACAACCTGGCCCGGCGCGCCGACGAGCTGACCCAGATGCGTGCCATGGTCGAGGAGGCGATGCGCATCCTGAGCGGGCGCAACCGCTCGCTCGACGAATTCGGCGATCTGCTGCACCAGGCCTGGGTGATCAAGAAGCGCCTGTCGGATCGGGTCTCGACCACCGAGATCGACGAGATCTACCAGCGCGCCCGCGACGCCGGCGCGCTCGGCGGCAAGCTGCTCGGCGCCGGTGGCGGCGGCTTCCTGCTGCTGTTCGCGCGCCCCGATGACCAGCCGCGCATCCGCGAGGCGCTGAGCCACCTGATTCACGCGCCGGTGAACTTCGACGAATCGGGCAGCCGCGTGGTGCTCTACCAACCGAACGGGCTGCATTGAACCGGGTTTCTCCTTGCCAGGAATCATCGATGGATCGCACCGACCGAACCGAACGCCAGCCGCACAGGGCGGCGCGCGTCGCCGACGAGCCGGGCACGGCGGCGTGCGCCGCCGACGAACCGGACAGGACTGCCTACACCGCCGACGAACTGATCGCGTTCGAGAACGAGGTGGCCGCCGCCTTCAACGCCGGCCGCATCCGGGCGCCGGTGCACCTGTACTCGGGCAACGAGGCGCAGATGATCGAGGTGTTCGAGTCGATCGGCCCGCGCGACTGGGTGTTCTGCTCGTGGCGTTCGCACTACCAGTGCCTGCTCAAGGGTGTGCCGCGCGACGAGGTGATGGCCGAGATCCTGGCCGGGCGCTCGATCTCGCTGTGCTTTCCGCGGCACCGCATCTATTCATCGGCGATCGTCGGCGGCGTGCTGCCGGTGGCGGTGGGGACCGCGCTGGCCATCCAGCGTGGGGCCGACGACGCGCGCGTGCACTGCTTCATGGGCGAGATGACAGCCGAGACCGGGATCGCGCACGAGGCCATCAAGTACAGCCGCAACCACCGGCTGCCGATCCGTTTCATCGTCGAGGACAACGGCAAGTCGGTGTGCACCGATACCCGGCAGGCCTGGAACCAGCCGGTGCTGAGCTTCGAGGGCCGGCGCGACGATTTCATTCACCACTACCGCTACGAGACGCGCTACCCGCATGCGGGCGCCGGCGTGCGGGTGCAGTTCTGAGAGGCCGCACATGACGCAACTCGATGTGCCCCCGGTCGAACGCCCGGCCCTGCGCGGTCCGGGCGGGCGCCGCGTGGCGCCGGCCGCGACCGCGGCGGCACCGGCAAGCGCCAAGGCACCGCTGCGCTACTTCGACGAGCTGAAGCGCTCGATGGACTACCTGGCCGCCGACCCGCGCGTGGTCTTCATCGGCCAGGCGGTGGCCGTACCGGGCACCGCGATGAGCAACACGCTGAAGGGCGTGGACCCGCGCCAGCTGATCGAACTGCCGGTGGCCGAGGAGCTGCAGATGGGCATGACCACCGGCCTGGCGCTGGCGGGTCAGGTGCCGGTGAGCATCTTCCCGCGCTGGAACTTCCTGCTGTGCGGCATGAGCCAGCTGATCAACCACCTGGACAAGCTGCATGCGATGGGCGGCCGCGGCTGGAATGCCAAGGCCATCGTGCGCACCGGTATCGGCAGCGAGCGGCCGCTGCATCCGCAGCACCAGCACGTGGGCGATTTCACCGAGGCGGTGCGCTCGATCTGCTCCAGCATCGAGGTGATCCGGCTCGACGAGCCGGAAGATGTCTTCCCCGCCTACCAGCGTGCGCTGATGCGCGACGACGGCCGCTCGACCCTGCTGGTCGAGTGGGGCGATCACTACGGCGAGAAGTGAGGCCGCCGATGACGAAGCGACCGACCTTCCCGCTGATGCGCAACAACATCGCGCGCGCCGATCTCGACGCCGTGATCGAGCACCTGCGGCAGGACGACCCCATCCTGACCAACGGGCCGCAGTGCGCCGCCTTCGAGGTGGAGTGGTCGCGCTGGCTCGGCGTGCGCCACAGCGTCTTCGTGAACTCCGGCGCCTCGGCCAACCTGATCTCGATGGCGCTGCTGAAGCTGCGCCACCCCGCCGGCGGCGAGGTGATCGTGCCGCCGCTGACCTGGGTGTCCGACATCGCCTCGGTGCTGCAGAACGGCTTCACGCCGGTGTTCGCCGACATCGACCGGCGCACGCTCGCGATGGCACCGCGCGCGATCCTGTCCCGCATCACGCCGCGCACGCGCGCCGTGTTCCTGACGCACGTGCAGGGCTTCGACGGCCTCACCGACGAACTGCTGGCCGAGCTCGCCCGCCGCGGCGTGCCGCTGATCGAGGACGTGTGCGAGTCGCACGGCGCCACGCACAACGGCCAGCGCCTGGGCAGCTTCGGGTGGGTGTCGAACTTCAGCTTCTACTACGCCCACCACATGAGCACCATCGAAGGCGGCATGGTGTGCACCGACGATCCGGTGGCCTACCAGCAGGCCCGGATGCTGCGCTCGCACGGCATGGTGCGCGAGGCGAACGACGTGGCGTTGCGCGACACCTGGCGCGGCGAGAACCCCGACCTGAACCCGGATTTCATCTTCGCGTTCCCGGCCTACAACCTGCGCAACACCGAGATCGGCGCCATCATCGGCCGCTCGCAGCTGCCACGGCTCGATGCCAACGTGGCGCGGCGCACGCGCAACCTGCAGCGCTTCCTGTCGCGCATCGACGCCCGGCGCTATCAGACCGACTTCAAGCTCGACGGCAGCAGCAACTACGCCTTCAATCTGATCGTCAACGAGGCCGATCCGCTGTTCGTCGACCGGCTGATGGCCACGATGCGCGAGGCGGGCATCGAGTTCCGCCGCGGCAGCGCTGGCGGCGGCAACCAGCTGCGCCAGCCCTATCTGCGCGGCGTCGTGCCGGCCGATCACCACCGGCAGTTCCCGCACACCGAGCACGTGCACTTCTACGGCTTCTACATCGGCAACTTCCCCGACCTGCGCGACGACGAGATCGATTCGATCTGCCGCGTGGTCAACGCGGCGTGAAGCGGGCATGACCACCGCCATCATCCTGGCCGGCGGCCTCGGCACGCGGCTGCGCGACGCGGTGCCCGACGTGCCGAAGCCGATGGCGCCGATCGCCGGTCGCCCGTTCCTGGCCCACCAGATGGACTATTGGGCCGGGCAGGGCGTGCGGCGCTTCGTGCTCGCGGTGGGCTACCGGCACGAGGCGATCGTGCAGCACTTCGGCAGCCACCACGGCGGCGCCGCGGTCGAGTACTCGGTCGAGACGCAGCCGTTGGGCACCGGCGGCGCGTTGCAGCAGGCGGCGGCGCGGGTGGCCGACGAGCGCGCGCTGCTGCTCAACGGCGACACCTGGTTCGACGTGCCGCTGCCGGCGCTGGCCGCGCGCGCGATGCAGCACGACGCCGATTGGTGCTTCGCGCTGTTTCGTCACGACGACCGCGAGCGCTACATGGGCATGGGAGTGGATCGCTTCGGACGGGTGCACACGCTGCGCAGCGTCGACTCGTCGCTGGCCCACGGCGGTGTGGTGTGGTTCCGCCCTGCGGCGCTGGCTGTGCTGGCGCACGAACCGGGGCGCGCCCTCTCGCTCGAGAACGAGGCCCTGCCGCGGCTGCTCGCGCAGGGCCAGCGCTTCGCGGCGCTGGAGTGCCGCGGCGCCTTCATCGACATCGGCGTGCCGGCCGACTACCACCGCGCCGCCGACGTGATGTTCCCGGCGTCGTCCGATGCGCTGCGAGCCTGCCATGCCCGCGCACGTTGAACCTGCCGCGCTGCGGGCGCGCAACCTGCAGGCGTCGATCGAAGCCCAGCGCGCGCTGCTGGAGTGCGAACGGCTGCGCGTGCCCAGCATCGCTTTCACCGGCCGTGACGGCGGGCGCGCGGGCCGCCTGGCCAGCCATTGCATCGTGGTGCCCGGCACCGCGACCAGCACGATCCAGGAGCAGCACATCGTGCTGGCGCACACCCTGTGCGAATGCGTCGAGACCGCGCTGTTCGCCGCGGCCTGAACACCCACGAGACCACCATGACCCACAACATCCTCATCACCGGCGGTGCCGGCTACCTCGGCTCCACCCTGGTGCCGGCGCTGCTGCAGGCCGGCCACCGCGTGACGGTGCTCGACAGCTTCATGTTCAGGCAGACCAGCCTGAACCACGTCTGCCACCACGCGAACTTCTCGGTCGTCAAGGGCGATATCCGCGTCGAAGCAACCATCGCGCCGCTGCTGGCAAAGGCCGACGTCGTGATTCCGCTCGCGGCGCTGGTGGGCGCGCCGATGTGCAACGCCGACCCGGTGGGCGCGAAGACGGTGAACCACGACGCGATCCGGCTGATGCTGAGGCTGATGTCGCCCGCGCAGCGCATCCTGATGCCCACCACCAACAGCGCCTACGGCAGCGGCGACGAGAACCACTTCTGCACCGAGGAGTCCGAACTACGCCCCATTTCGCTCTATGCACGCGAGAAGGTCGCGGTCGAGCGCGAGCTGATGCAGCGCGAGAACGCCATCAGCTTCCGCCTGGCCACGGTGTTCGGCATGTCACCGCGCATGCGCATCGACCTGCTGGTCAACGACTTCACCCATCGCGCCGTGCACGATCGCTTCGTCGTGCTGTTCGAAGGCGGCTTCAAGCGCAACTACATCCACGTGCGCGACGTGGCGCGGGTGTTCCAGCACGGCCTGGAGCACTTCGAGTCCATGCGCGGGCAGGTCTACAACGTGGGCCTGTCGCAGGCCAACGTGTCCAAGCGCGAGCTGTGCGAGCGCATCCGGCTGCAGCTGCCCGATTTCGTGTTCATGGATGCGCCGCTGGGCAAAGACCCGGATCAGCGCAACTACATCGTCAGCAACGCCAAGCTGGAGGCCACCGGGTTCGAGCCGACCACCTCGCTCGACGCCGGCATCGCCGAGCTGATCAAGGGCTACACGATGATGAAGAACACCGTGCACGGCAACGTCTGAGCGCTGCGGGGCCGGGCCAGCCCGATGGGCCGGTGGTCAGGGGCCGACCGCGGCGAGACTGGCCGTTCGATGCGGTGCCGGCGCGGCGGGCGCGGGCATCGCCGGCACGGCGGGCGCCGCCGCGATGCCCGCCAGCAGGCCCGCAACGCGGTGTTCCCAGGTGTGCTGCGGCGGCAGCGGCACCTCGCCGCGGTAGCTCAACAGCCGCTCGGCCGCATGGCGGATCGAAGCGTCGCTGAAGTGGTACGGGATGCAGCCGATCGCGTGATCGGTGCTGAGGTTGAAGTTGTTGGCGATCGGCACGCCGAGTGCCAGCGCGGTCACCGCGCGCTCGTTCGTGCCATGGCCGAAGTTGGGATCGAAGTTGACCAGGCCGGCGTAGTGCTGGCACAGGTGGCCGAAGGTGTGGTTGTGGTTCGGCTGCGGCGTCAGCAGGCGGAACGAATCGATGCCGTCGACATGCTGCTGCCAGTTCTCGCCATAGATGTCGACGGGCAGCCCCTTCAGCGCGCGCGCCACCTTCACGCGCCGGTAGCGCTTCAGGCACGAATCGAGCGCGCACAACGCGGCCATGGCCTGCGGGCGCATCAACTCGTCGAGCGGCTGCTCGAGCGCGGCCGCGATCGCACCCATGCCATGCACGATCTCGGTGTGGCGCAGTGCCTCGGCCACGCTCGCGATGCGGGCCGGATCGAGCCCCCAGTGGTTGTTGGCGGCCAGCGTCTGCTCGAACTGGCTGTGCACCGGCGTGACGGCGAGCTCCTTGTTGGCCGAGCCCCAGATCATCAGCCGCTGCGGGTACAGCTTGGCGCCGCGGCGGCGCGGCGCCGGGTAGGCGCCGGTGGGCAGGAAGTGCGCGCGCGGGCCGATCAACCGCGCATCGTTGGCTTCGACCGACGCGACATGCAGGTTGCCGCGTTGCGGCCAGTCGGCGATGAAGCGGCGACACGCCTCCACGCGCACGAAGTCGTACGGCCAGACATCGATGATGTACATCACGAACTGCACCGTCGGCGCCACGGCGTGCCAGATGGGCGCGCGGTCCACCTGCAACTGCAAGGGCACGGTGCCGGTCGTGATGACGAGCTCCAGGTGCGGGTCGCGCAGCAGCCCGACCAGCGCATCGAGATCGGCGCGGGCCTCGATGTCGACCACGCGAGCGTCGTAGCCGTGGTTGCTCAGCGCCGCGGCGAGGCTCTGCGCCATCATCTCGGTGCCGCCGTACGGGTGGCGGTTGGTCAGCACCACGGCCTTGGGGTACAGGTGGATCAACGCGTTGCTCCTGCTGTGGCGGCCTCGCGGCCGATGCTGCAGGGGTCGGCTGCAGTGCTGTGTTGCCAGGGCGCTGCCGCATAGGCGCGACGCAGGCCGTCTCTTAGCCCGATCGTGGGCTGCCAGCCGAACGCACGGATGCGCGTGCTGTCGAGCAGCTTGCGCGGCGTGCCATCGGGCTTGGTGGTGTCGAACACCAGGCGACCGCCGTAGCCCACGGTCTCGGCCACCGCCTCGGCCAGCTCGCGGATGCTCGAGTCGGTGCCGCTGCCGATGTTGAGCGGCGGCCCGGCGTAGCCGGATGCGGCGAGCATCATGCAGGCCTGCGCCAGGTCGTCCACGTACAGCAGCTCGCGCCGCGGCGTGCCGCTGCCCCAGACCACGAGCTGCGGGTCGCCGCGTTCGCGCGCTTCGTGCGCGCGCCGCAGCAGGGCCGGCAGCACGTGGCTGCGCTGCGGATCGTAGTTGTCGTTCGGTCCGTACAGGCTGGCCGGCAGCACGGTGATGTACTCGCGGCCGTGCTGGCGCTGGTAGGCCTCGCACAGCTTGAGGCCGGCGATCTTGGCGATCGCATAGGCTTCGTTGCTGGGTTCGGGCGGCCCGCCCAGCAGCGCCGATTCCGCCATCGGCTGCGCGCAGTCGCGCGGGTAGATGCAGTTCGAGGCGAAGTACATCAGCCGCTGCACGCCGGCGCGGTGTGCGCCGGCGATGACGTTGAGCGCGATCTGCAGGTTCTGGTGCAGGAAGTCGGCCGGCTCGCCCTGGTTGGCGGCGATGCCGCCGACCCGGGCGGCCGCAACGAAGACGTAGGCCGGGCGCTGCGCGCGCAGGAAGGCATCGACGGCGCCGGCATCGAGCAGGTCGAGCTGCTCGCGCGCTCGGGTGACGATGCCGCGGTGCCCGCGCGCGGCCAGCGCGCGCACCAGCGCCGAACCGACCATGCCGCGATGGCCGGCCACGTAGATCGGTGCGTCGGGGTTGTCGAACAGCATGCGCGGCAGTCTAGAAGCGCGCTGCCAGCGAGATCGCGCGGACAGCGCAGCAAACACCGGCTGTCTCTCGCTCGATCGGGCGCCGGCGCTCACCCCCGCTGCGCCGTGATGGACCACACGTCGCGTGGGTGCGCTCACACCGCACCTAGGAATTCGTCTGACATGCGGTGTGGACGAAGCCGGACTGAAGGTCCGGAGATGGGCTGCTATCCGCGGTCTGTTGGCGTGGCCAGAATGCATCCCATCGCATCAACAGACCGAGAGACCCCATGACCGCCGACCAAATCCTCGCCGAGATCCGCGAAGCCAACCTGTCGTACCTGATGCTGGCGCAGAGCCTGATCCGCAGCGACCGCGAGCAGGCGCTGTTCCGCCTCGGCCTGTCGGAGGACAGCGTGGCGCTGATCGACGCGCTGACGCCGGCGCAGATGATGAAGATCGCCTCGTGCAACAGCCTGCTGTGCCGCATGCGCTGCGACGACGAGATGGTGTGGTCGCTGCTCACCAACCACGGCAAGCCGGCCGCCAACGACGGCGTGTCGCGCCTGCATGCGTCGATCCTGCTGGCCGGGCGCCACCAGGAAGCGGCCTGAACGCCGCGACAGCCGAACCGAGCCGAGCCGAATCGAACTGAACCGGAGGGAACCACACCATGGCCCGCACCAAGAGCATCCTCACCGAGGCCCGGCAGATCGAACGCGCGGTGGAGCTGATCCGCCTGGGCGCGCGGCTGCAGGTGCTGGAGAGCGAGACCGATCTCAGCTACGAGCGCCTGCTGCGCCTGTACAAGGAGGTGGCCGGCAAGAGCCCCAGCAAGGGCCAGCTGCCGTTCTCCACCGACTGGTTCATGACCTGGCAGCCCAACATCCACGCCAGCCTGTTCCTCAACATCCACGAGTACCTGAACAAGGTGGCCGAGCTCGACGAGATCGACACCGTGATCAAGGCCTACAAGCTGTACCTGGAGCAGATCACCGCGCAATCGCTCGAGCCGCAGCTGTCGGTCACGCGCGCGTGGCGGCTGGTGAAGTTCGTCGACAACGGCATGCTGACGATGACGGCGTGCTCCAAGTGCGGCGGTCATTTCGTCACGCACCCGCACGAGATCGCGCGTCACTACGTGTGTGGCCTGTGCAGTCCGCCGGCACGCGCGGGCAAGGGGCGGGCCGCCGGCTCGTTGTCGTGCACAGCGTTGGAAATTCACTGACACCCGTGTTGCGTCCGGTTCAGAATCGAACCGACGCAGCCGACATGCATTCTGTTTGTTGACTGCGTTCTTGCTTGTCTCCTCCTAGTGGCACCCCGGTGCCTTTGCGGCGCGTGGCCTGACGGCAACGCGCCGCTTCTTCATGGGCGCGCTCGAGTCACGCGGTGCGGGTGTTGCGCTGCACCAAAGGCTGCCGGCGATGCGCCGGGTGCCAACTCTGCACGCCGGGGGGCACCGGCGGCGTGCGCCGCCGCCGGCCTCGGACGCACGCGGTGTAACCCGCTCAAGAGCCGGCGCGGCGCGGCCGATATCGCAAGGGTTGGCGTGCCGCGGGCTCGCCGCGTCCGGTCAGCAAGAGTCGCGCTCACATGTTCGTCATCATCGGCTGGGTCGTTGCGCTGGGTTGCGTGTTCGGGGTGTTCATCGCCCACGGCGGCAACATCGGCGTGGTGCTCAAGGCGCTGCCGTTCGAAATGGTCACGATCATGGGTGCGGCGCTCGGCGCGTTCATCGCCAACAACCAGATGAAGGTGCTGAAGGCGTCGGCTGCGGGCCTGATCAGCTGTTTCAAGGGCAGCAAGTACACCAAGGCGCGCTACATGGAGCTGATGGCGCTGCTGTACGACATCCTGCAGAAGGCCCGCAAGGAGGGCCTGATGTCGATCGAGAAGGATGTCGAAGACCCGCACAACTCGCCGCTGTTCCAGAAGTACCCGACGGTGGGCGGCGATCACCACGTGAGCGAGTTCATCACCGACTACCTGCGCATGATGGTGTCGGGCAACCTGAACGCGCACGAGATCGAGTCGCTGATGGACAGCGAGATCGAAACGCACCACCACGAGGCGCACGCGCCGGTGGGCGCGCTGCAGCGCCTGGCCGGCGGCCTGCCGGCGTTCGGCATCGTGGCGGCGGTGCTCGGCGTGGTGAACACGATGGGCTCGGTCGGCCAGCCGCCAGCGGTGCTGGGCGCGATGATCGGCTCGGCGCTGGTGGGCACTTTCCTCGGCATCTTGTTGAGCTACGGCATCTTCGAGCCGCTGGCCGGGTTGCTGGAGCAGAAGGTCGACGAGGGCGGCAAGGAGCTGCAATGCATCAAGACGACGCTGCTGGCGTCGATGCAGGGCTATGCGCCGCAGGTGGCGATCGAGTTCGGGCGCAAGGTGCTGTACTCGACCGAGCGGCCGACGTTCGTCGAGCTCGAAGGGCATGTGAAAGGGAAGAAGGCCGCCTGAGGGCGGCCTTCTTCCCTACGGGGCAAGAATGGACACCCCCTGCCCCCCGCCGAGCGGGGGTTCCAGTTAGAAGGACGAAAGAGCACCCATGGCCGGTGACGCCAAGAAGCTCCAACCGATCATCGTCAAGAAGATCAAGAAGGGCGGCCATGGGCACCATGGCGGCGCGTGGAAGATCGCGTATGCCGACTTCGTGACCGCGATGATGGCGTTCTTCCTGCTGATGTGGCTGCTCGGCTCGACCACCGAGGGTGACAAGAAGGGCATTGCCGACTACTTCCAGGCGCCGCTGAAGGTGGCGATGTTCGGCGGCTCGGGGGCCGGCGACGCGTCGCATGTCGTCAAGGGCGGCGGTCAGGATCTGACGCGCACCACCGGTCAGGTCAAGCGCGGCGACATCGAGGCCGAACGCAAGACGATCAACCTGATGGCGCTCAAGCAGGAGCAGATCCGCGCCGAGATCGCGCGGCTGCGCACGCTGCAGCAGCGCCTGGAAGGCGAGATCGCCAGCCATCCGGGCCTGGGTGCCTTCAAGTCGCAGATCCTGTTCGAGCTCACGCGTGACGGACTGCGCATCCAGATCGTCGACGCGCAGAACCGGCCGATGTTCGCCAGCGGTGCGGCCGCGGTGCAGCCGTACATGCAGGAGCTGCTGCGTGCCATCGGCGGCGTGCTGGCCGAGGTGCCCAACCGCCTTACGCTCGAAGGCCACACCGACGCCACGCCGTTCTCCGGCGGCGAGCGCGGCTACAGCAACTGGGAGCTGTCGGCCGACCGCGCCAACGCGTCGCGCCGCGAGCTGCTGGCCGGTGGCCTGCCCGAGGACCGCGTGCTGCGCGTGCAGGGGTTGGCGTCGAGCCAGTTGCTGCTGCGCGACCGGCCCGAGGATCCGACCAACCGACGCATCAGCATCGTGGTGATGACGCGCGACGCCGAGGACGCGATCTTCCACGCGCAGTCGGCGCAGCCCGCGCAAGACGAGCCGTCGATCCGGCCCGAGCGGCCGACAATCGTCGCCAGCCAGCCGGCGCTGAGCCGGTAGCGGGGCTCCACCGCGGCGCCCAGATGTAAAACGCCGGGCCGCAACCCGGCTTTTCGGGCTTAAGAAAGCCGCACCGTCGCAGACGATGGCGGAACCGACACAAGCGTCGCTTCCGCACCCATCGTCGATGGCCGCCGACTCACAAGACCGCAACCTGCCAGCCTCGCAGCGGCGCATCGCCAAGGCGCGCGAGCAAGGCCAGGTGGCGCGCTCGCGCGATCTGGCGCACCTGTTGTCGATGGCCGCCGGCGTCGTGGGCCTGATGCTGGTGGCGCCGTGGGCCACGCGCAGCGCGGGGCAACTGCTGGCCGAAGGCCTGCGCTTCGACGCCCGTGCGCTCGCCTCGACGCAGCCGATGCTCGACGGCCTCGGGCACCATACTTGGCAGTTCGCACTGGTGGTGCTGCCGCTGGGTGTGCTGATGATCACGCTCGCGCTGGCCGCCGCGGTGGTCGGCGGCGGCTGGAACTGGAGCCTCAAGGCGATGGTGCCGCGCTTCGGCAAGCTCGACCCGTGGTCCGGCCTCGGGCGCTTGCTGTCGTTCGGCCAGCTCGGCGACACGCTGAAGGCCTGCGCGCTCGCGCTGGTGCTGGCGGTGGTCGGCGGGTTGTACCTGAGTCGTTCGATCGCGCAGTTCCATGACGCGCTGGCGATGCCGCTGCCGGCCGCGCTGGCACAGGTGGCGCACGCGTGGCTGTCGGGCGCACTGCTGTTGCTGCTGGTGCTGGCGGTATTCGCCGCGGTCGACGTGCCGCTGCAGCGCCACCTGTGGCTCAGGCGGCTGAAGATGAGCCGCGAAGAGGCCAAGCAGGAGATGAAGGAGCTCGAGGGCAACCTCGAGGTCAAGGCCAAGGTCAAGGCGCGCATGCGCGAGATGACCAAGCGCCGCATGCTGGCCGCGGTGCCCGGCGCCGACCTGGTGGTGATGAACCCCACGCACTACGCGGTGGCGCTGAAGTACGACGAGGCCACGATGGCCGCGCCGCGCGTGGTCGCCAAGGGCGCCGACCTGCTGGCGATGCGGATCCGCGACCTCGCGCGCGACGCCCGGGTGCCGGTGCTGCGCGCGCCGCCGCTCGCGCGCGCGCTGTACACGCACGTGGAGGTCGACCGCGAGGTGCCGACCACGCTGTTCGCCGCGGTGGCACAGGTGCTGGCCTACGTGTACCAACTGCGCGCCGCGCTGACCGGCAACGCCCCGATGCCGCCGGCCGTGCCCGACCCGCAACTGCCGCCGGGGCTCGACCCGCACGAGAAGATGGCCGCGTCGCCGGCGGAGGCCGCTGAATGAACGGCGGCCTGCTCAAGAGCTGGTTCGGCGCGCGCGCCGACACCGTGCGCGGCGTGATCGCGCCGCTGTTCATCGTGCTGGTGCTGGCGATGATGGTGCTGCCGCTGCCGCCGCTGGCGCTCGACGTGCTGTTCACCTTCAACATCGCGATCGCGCTGACCGTGATGATGGTCGCCGCGCGCATGGTGCGGCCGCTCGATTTCGCGGCCTTCCCCACGGTGCTGCTGATCACCACGCTGCTGCGGCTGTCGCTGAACGTGGCCTCCACCCGCGTCGTGCTGATGCAGGGCCACACCGGCACCGGCGCGGCCGGGCAGGTGATCGAATCGTTCGGCCACTTCCTGATCGGCGGCAACTTCGCGGTCGGCATCATCGTGTTCGCGATCCTGGTGGTGATCAACTTCATCGTCGTCACCAAGGGCGCCGAGCGCATCGCCGAGGTCGGCGCGCGCTTCACGCTCGATGCGATGCCCGGCAAGCAGATGGCGATCGACGCCGACCTCAACGCCGGCCTGATCGACGAGGGCGAGGCCAAGCGCCGCCGCGCCGAGGTCGGTGAAGAGGCCGAGTTCTTCGGCTCGATGGACGGCGCGTCGAAGTTCGTGCGCGGCGATGCCATCGCCGGCATCCTGATCCTCGTCATCAACATCGTCGGCGGCTTCGTGATCGGCGTGGCGCAGCACGGTCTGTCGGCCGGGCAGGCCGCCGAGAGCTACATCCTGCTGGCGGTGGGCGACGCGCTGGTCGCGCAGGTGCCCGCGCTGCTGATCTCGGTGGCCGCGGCGATGGTGGTGTCGCGCGTCGGCAAGCAGCACGACATCGGCACCCAGATCGGCACCCAGGTGTTCGGCTCGCCGAAGTCGCTCGGCGTGGCGGCCGGCATCGTCGGCACGCTCGGCGTGGTGCCCGGCATGCCGCACCTGGTGTTCATCGTGATCGCGTCGGCGATCGGCTGGCTCGCCTGGTGGCTGCACCAGCGCGAGAAGCTGCGCGCGGCGCAGGCCGCGCAGCCGCCGCAGCCGCAGGTGCAGCACAACGGCGAAGCGAGCTGGGACGACCTGCAGCCGGTGGACACGCTCGGCCTCGAGGTGGGCTACCGCCTGATCGCGCTGGTCGACGCCTCGCGCCAGGGTGACCTGCTCACGCGCATCAAGGGCGTGCGCAAGAAGTTCGCGCAGGACGTCGGCTTCCTGCCGCCGCCGGTGCACATCCGCGACAACCTCGAGCTCAAGCCGAGCCTGTACCGCATCACGCTGCGCGGCGCGGTGGTCGGCGAGGGCGAGGCGTTCCCGGGCATGTGGCTGGCGATCAACCCGGGCGGCGCGACGCTGCAATTGCCCGGCACGCGCGTGGTCGACCCGGCGTTCGGCCTGCCGGCGGTGTGGATCGAGGAGCGCGCGCGCGAGCAGGCGCAGATGGCCGGCTTTACGGTGGTTGATTGCGCCACCGTCGTCGCCACCCACCTTTCACACTTGATGCAGGTTCAGGCCGCGCGCTTGCTCGGCCGCGTCGAAACCCAGGCGCTGGTCGAGCACATGACCAAGCTGGCCCCCAAGTTGATCGAGGACGTGGTGCCCAAGATGGTCGGTATCGCCACCGTGCAGAAGGTGCTGCAGCTGCTGCTGGAAGAGGGCGTGCACATCCGCGACCTGCGTTCGATCGTCGAATGCCTGGCCGAGCACGCCGCCACCGTGACCGATCCCACCGAACTGGCGCGTCGCATCCGCGTGCACCTGGCGCCGGCCATCGTGCAGCAGATCTACGGCCCGGTGCGCGAGCTCGAAGTGATCGCGCTCGAGCCCGACCTCGAGCGCCTGGTGACGCAGGCGCTGACCTCGCCGCACGGCGTGGCGCTGGACCCCGGCGTGGCCGACTCGCTGACGCGCGAGGCCGCGGCCAGCGCTCAGCAGCAGGAAGACATGGGCCACCCGGCCTGCCTGCTGGTGCCCGACACGATCCGTGCTGCGATGGCGCGGCTGCTCAAGCGCACCGCGCCGCGGCTGCGCGTGCTGAGCCACAGCGAGATTCCTGAAACCCACTCGATCCGCATCGGCGCGGTGATCGGAGGAACAGCATGAACCCCCACGCTCACCAGAGTTCGCTGCCCCCAGGGCCCTGCAAGGGCACCTTCGTGGCCCATGGGGCGCGTGCCTCCCTTGAGGCGGCTCGGCGGGAGGCACCATGAACGTCAAACGCTTCGTCGCGCGCTCGTCGCGCGAGGCCCTGGGCCAGGTGCGCATGGCCTTCGGGGCCGATGCGGTGGTGCTGTCGAACAAGCCGTGCGAGGCCGGCGTCGAGGTGCTGGCGATGGCGCCCGAAGGCCTGGCGCAGATCGAGCGCGCCGCCGAGCGCGCGCCGCGCCAGACGGCACCGGCCGCGCCGCCGCAGGCCGAGCGCGGTGCTGCCGCACGCAAGGCCGAGACGCCGGTCGAGCAGGACGTGCAGCGCCTGGCGATGAGCACGCTGTCGTTCCAGGACTACGTGCGCGAACGCCTGCTGCGCCGCCGCCGCGCCGCGCAGCAACCTGACGCGCCCGAGACGATCATGCCCACCTTCGAGGAGCGCAGCGCCGCCGCGCCGGCCGCGAAGGCTCCGGCCACCACGCCGGTGCAGCCGATCGCGGCCGCGCCGGCGATGCCGCAGCCGGCCGCGGTGCCGCCGGCAAGGCCCGCCGCAGCGGCAGCGATGAGCCCCGCCGCGATGCCCGCGCCGTCGCACGTCGCGATGCCGGCCGCCCTGCACGCCAGCCTGCCCGCGACGATGCCGCCGGCCGCTTTGCCGGTGCTGCACGAGCCGCTGCGCATGCCCGCGGGCGTGCCGTCGCTGGCCGATCCGTCGCCCGCGCAGCGCGAGCAAGCAGCGCTGATGAGCGAGCTGCGTTCGGTGAAGGGCCTGATCGAAGAGCGCTTCGCGGCGCTGGCGTTCATGGACCAGATGCACCGCAACCCGCGCCAGTCGACGCTGTCGCAGCGTCTGCTCGAAGCGGGCTTCTCGCCGGCGCTGGTGCGCAAGCTGGTCGAGCACCTGCCGCACGACAGCACCGACGAGATCGATTGGGCGCAGGGCGTGCTGCAACGCAACCTGCACAGCGACGACACCGCGGCGCCGATCGAGGACCTGGGCGGCGTCTATGCGCTGATCGGCGCCACCGGCGTCGGCAAGACCACCACCACAGCCAAGATCGCCGCCACCTTCGCGGCGCGCCATGGCGTGGCCAACCTGGGCCTGATCACGCTCGACGCCTACCGCATGGCCGCACACGAGCAGCTGCGCGCCTACGGCCGCATCCTCGGCGTGCCGGTGCACACCGCGCACGACCGCGCCTCGCTCGATGACCTGCTCGAGCTGCTGGCCGGCAAGAAGCTGGTGCTGATCGACACCGCCGGCATGTGCCAGCGCGACCAGCGCACGCGCGAGCTGCTCGAGATGCTGGCGCACCGCTCGATCCAGCGTCTGCTGGTGGTCAACGCCGCGGCGCAGGGCGAGACGGTGGAAGACGTGATGCTGGCCTACGGCGCGGCGCAGTGCCGCGGTGCCGTGCTGTCGAAGATCGACGAGGCGGTGAAGATCGCGCCGGCACTCGACGGCCTGATCCGCCACAAGCTGCGCGTGATCGGCGTGGCCAACGGCCAGCGCGTGCCGGAGGACTGGCATCGCCTGTCGGCCGCGGCGCTGGTGCAGCGCGCGCTGCGCGCGGCCGCCTCGCCGGCGTGGCGGATCGAGCCGGCCGAGCTGAACCTGGTGTTCGCCGCGCAGCGCGGCGCGCCGGCGACGGCGCTGCACGCCTGAACCGCCAGCCGCCGTGACGAACACCGACGAACCCACCGTTGATCCGATGCCGCCCGTGAACCCATCCGCTGCCCACGACCAGGCGGCCGGCCTGCGCCGCCTGTTCGGTTCGTGGCCCAAACGCCATCTGGCACTGGTGCACAACCCCGAGATGACGCAGTCGTCGCTGGCGATCGACCGTCTGTGCGGCGCCGCCGCCGCGCTCGGCCTGCACACGCTGGTGATCGACGCCGCCGACAACGCGCCGGCACCGCACGAGATGGCGCTGATCGACCTGCCGGCGTGCATCGAGCGGCTGTCCGACGAGGTGTCGTACCTCGCCGCGCGCGGCCTGCCGATCCGCCATGTCGACACGCAGGGCCGCTGCGGCGGCTTTCTCGACGCGGCCGAGCGCGCCGCGCCGCACGCCGACCTGCTGCTGCTGCACGCCGGCACCGTCGACCTGGCGCGCGTGTTCGCCGAGCGGTGCGTGCGCCCGATCCTGCTCGGGGCCGACTCGCCGCGCGCGATGACCGAGGCCTATGCCTCGCTGAAGCGGCTGGCGATGCGACCCGGCTGGCGCGCGCACGACCTGCTGATCGTCGCCGAGCCCGACGGCCCGCGCACCGCGCGCCTCGGCCCGAGCCTGGCCGAATGCGCCGAGCGCTTCCTCGGCGCGGCGATCCACGATTGCGTGGTGCTCGACCCGCGCGATGCCGCGGCGCAGCCGCCGCAGGCGCACGGCGCACCCGGGCAAGAGAGCGATGCGCGCCTGATGCACCTGCTGCGCGCGCAGCTCGCGCAAGAGCTGCTGCACGACAGCGGCCTCGCCCCGCTGGCACCACCGCCCGGGACGGCGCACTGACCGTCTGCCACCGCGCACCGAGACCCGAACCTCACGAAGACCACGCGGAGCCCACCGTCATGTACACCGCCAAGGGTCAGCTCGACCCCAACGCCATGCTCAAGCAGTACAGCCCGCTGGTGCGCCGCCTGGCGCACCAGATGATCGCCAAGCTGCCGGCCAACGTGGAGCTCGACGACCTGATCCAGGTCGGCATGATCGGCCTGCACGATGCGCTCGGGCGCTTCGACGCCGCGCAGGGCGTGCAGTTCGAGACCTTCGCCACCCAGCGCATCCGCGGTGCGATGCTCGACGAGCTGCGCGGCGGCGACTGGATGAGCCGCGGCGACCGCCGCCACCAGCGCTCGATCGAGGCGGCGGTGCACAGGCTGGAACAGAAGCTGCAGCGCGCGCCGAGCGAAAGCGAGATCGCCGACGAAATGGGCATGCTGCTGGGCGACTACCAGGAGCTGCTGGGCAAGGTGCGCGGCACGCAGCTGTTCTACCTGGAAGACCTGTCGGGCGACGACGGCGACGACTACCTCGACCGCCACGTGGCCGACGAGGGCGCCAACCCGCTGGCGATGCTGCAGGACCAGCGCATGCGCCAGGCGCTGGTCGACGCCATCGGCAAGCTGCCCGAACGCGAGCAGTACGTGATGAGCATGTACTACGAGCACGACATGAACCTGAAGGAGATCGCGGCCGTGCTCGGGGTGACCGAGAGCCGCGTCTGCCAGCTGCACAGCCAGTCGATCACCCGGTTACGCAGCCGGCTGCGCGAATGGTGAACGGCGATCGACCGCGCGTGAGGTGTCGCGCCGGCAGCTGGGCGACGCCACTCGGCTCGTTCAGGCGGCCAGTTCGCGCGATGGCGTGATCGTCGAATCGAGCGGTTGCGGCTGCGAGACGTCGGGCAGCGTGCCGGCCGTCGTCGTCGGTGCCGCACCGGCATCGCGGCTGCCGAGCGTGAACTCGAAGCACGCGCCTTGCCCGAGGTTGCCCACCGCGCGTATCGTGCCGCCGTGGCGCTGCACGATGCGCTGCACGATCGTCAGGCCGATGCCGGTACCCTGGAACTCCTGCGCGCTGTGCAGGCGGTGGAACGGCTGGAACAGCTGCGAAACCTGGGCGGCGTCGAAGCCGGCGCCGTTGTCGCGCACCTGGTAGATCATCTGGCCGTCGGCGCCGAGCACGCCGCACAGCGTCACCACCGGATCGGGCGTGCGCCGCGTGAACTTCGCGGCGTTGCCCAGCAGGTTGGTCAGCACGATGCGCATCTGCGATTCGCTGGCCCAGGCGCGCAGCCCCGGCTCGATCTGCCAGTGCACCGGCGCTGCGCGATCGGCGCCGGCGAGGCCCGCCACCACCTCTTCGGCGAGATGGCTCAGGTCGACGATCGAGCGCTCGATGGCTTCGCTGGAGCTGCGCGCAAGCGCGAGCAGCGCTTCGAGCGTGGTCAGCATCTCCTGCGTGGCGCGCACCTGCAGATCGAGCAGTTCGCCGAACTCGGGCCGCATCTGATCACCCAGTCGCCGCTGCAGCAGCTCGGCCAGGCCGCGCACATGGCCGATCGGCGTGCGCAATTCGTGCGCCAGGTGGCGCGCGAAGGCCTCGAGGTCGCGATTGGCGAACTCCAGCTCGCGCGTGCGCGCGGTCACCGCCGACTGCAGCTGGCGGTTGTGCACCACCAGCATTTGCTCGGCCTTCTTGCGCAGCGTGATATCGCGACCGACGCCGTGATAGCCCAGGAAGCGGCCGGTCTCGTCGTGCCGCGGCGCACCGCTGATCGACATCCACACCGGCGTGCCGTCGCCGCGCGCCACCTGGAACTCCAGCGAGTGGAACGGCCGGCCGGCCTCCATGTCGGCGCGATGCGCACGCCATTGCGCTTCGGGCAGGGCCTGCGGGTACAGCTCCCAGCGCGTGCGGCCTTGCGAGGCCTCGGCCAGCGTGCCGAGGCGGCGACGCATCTCGTCGTCGGGCGCGGTGAAGCGGTGCTCGGCATCGGTGGCCCAGTACCAGTCGGCCGACAGGCCGGCCAGCACCGCATAGCGTTGCTCGCTCGCCTGCAGGCGGCGAAACGACTCCTTGTGCGCGGTGATGTCGTGGCCCACGCCCTCGTAGCCGGCGAAGCGGCCGTCACGGTGGTGGCGCGGGCGGCCGGCGAGCGACATCCAGCCGCGCGCGCGGCCGGCCAGAGCGTCGACCTCGAACTCGAGGTCGCGAAAGCTCTCCTGCCGCTCGAGCATCTGGGTGAATGCTGCCCAGCCTCCACTGGGTGCATGCACGAAGCCGAGTTCGTCGTGGCGGCGGCCCAGCACGTCGCCGAGTGCACGGCCGGCCGGCTTGACCAGCGGTGCATCGGCCGACAGCGACGACAGGCGATGCAGTTCGTCGCTCTCCCAGTACCACTCCTGCGACAGCTCCACACGCGCCTGCCAGCGCCGCTCCTGCTCGCCCACCACACCTTCGACCTGGTTGGCCAGGTCGCCGAACGCCGACGGATCGGCCGGCGGCGTCTGGCGCATGTGCTCCACCGCCGAGCGCCACGCGCCACGTTGCAGCTCGCGGGCGGTGCGGCGCAGCGTGGCAGCGGCGAGCTTGCGGGCGCGCCGCTGCACCAGCACGAGGCCGGCCAGGGCGCCGAACGCGAGCGCGGCCGGAAACAGCACGATCAGCAGCTGTGTGCGCGTGCGTTCGTTCAACGCAGTGCCGGCGATCAGCGGCACCAGTGCCGCCAGCGCCACCGCGGCGGCCACGCCGCACAGCAGCGCGAGCACCCAGGTCATCTGCTTCAGGCGCTGTGCCGACGATCGGCGCGCGGGATCGGCGGGTGAGGTGTGCGGCCAAGGCATCGTCTCGGCCGTCGGAGGATGGGGCCGCGACGAGCGTGCCGGGCGGGAGGATCGGCTGGGGCTGCTCTCTGGGGCCACGGTGTGCGGGATCGATGCGACTGCTTGGATCGATGTCGAACGTCGCGTGCGACGACTCATCCCCCCTGTTGCGATTGTCACATGTTTGCGCAGGGCTGAAGCTGCACGCGAGGTACTTTTTCTGTGAGCGGCTACACGGCGCGAGCCGTGCGAGGGCACCGCTGGTCGGCGCCGCTGCGTGTCGGCACGTGCGCGGGCAGCGGTCGGCGCCTCGCGTGAATCGCGAACACAGCGGTGCGATCGCGCGAGCGCGCGTGGCTTCGGTCGGACCGCGCTCGCGCGGCGATCAAGCCGAGATCGACGCGGCGCTGCGCACGTGGCCCGGCACGCCGCGGGCCGAGTAGACCGCGCAGTCCGCGCCGGGCACCAGCACGCCGATCGCGCGATCGAGCGCGGCGCCGGCACGGGCCAGCGCCTCGCGCTGTGCCGCCACTTGCGCGCCGGTGCGCGCCAGGCGCCAGCGCGGCGGCAGTGCATCGCCACGCCGTGCCGCCTGCGTGCCGTGGTCGACCAGCCGCGCCAGGGCGTGCTGCAACGCAACGGCCTGCTGTTGGATCTCGGGGCCCTCGCGCGTGCCGAGCGCGGCTTGTAGTTGGTCGAGTTGCTGTTCGAGCCGTTGCAGTGCGGCTTCGAGCTCGCCGTGCGGCGCGGGTTGCCCGGCCGGAGGTGCCGGCGAGCGCAGCGTTGCCATCTTCAGATCTTGCCGCCTTCGAGCAGCTCGCGCGTGTTGCTGATCAGCTTGTCGGCGATCGCCTCGGCGTCGATGCGGTACGTGCCTTCGCGGATCGCGCGGCTCAGGCGCTCGACCTTCTGCGCGTCGAACGAACCATCGGCGAGCACGCTGGCAATCGCGCTGCCGGCAGCCGATAGCTCCACCTTGGCGCTGGGCTCGGGCGCGCCGCCGCTGGTCGCGGTGACGGCCGGTTCGGCGGCCTTGGACTTGCGTTCGCCGGCGGTGCCGGCGACGGCGGGCTTGTTCTCGAGCGGACCGATTTTCATGATGGACTCCTCGCCGATGCGTCAGGCACACCGTTGCGATGACGGGGTATCGGACGGCCGGCGCCGAACTTGAGCCGTCCGCTTCGAATTCTGGCGCCGATCCCGCGAACCCGGGGTACGGTGGCGGGCGCCGGGCACGCAGTTCGTCACAGCAACAGCTCCACCTGGCCCGCGGCGGTGGCACGCCCCTGCACGATGCGGCCGCTCTCGGTGCGCACCTTGATCAGCTGGCCGTCGATGCCGGCGCCCAGCGCCTGGCCCTGGCCGCTGATCGCGAAGCCCGAGCCGCTCGAGTGCAGCCGCACTGTATCGCCGGCGGCAAACCACTGGCGCGGCCGCAGGTCGGCCTCGCGCAGCGCCTCACCGGCCTGCAGCGCGCGGGCCAGCGTACGGCCGAGCGCCACCGCCTCGGACACCACCGCGGGGCTCGGCTCGGCCGCGAGGTCGACCTCGCGGCGGCGCAGCCGAGCTGCCGTGAGCACGGCACCGGCGGGCAATGGCTCGGCGGCCGTCCAGGCGAGCGCGAAGACCCTTACCGTCACCGGCACGAAGACATTCCAGCGTGCGCCTTCGCTGCAGCGCAGGCCCACCGACACGCGGCCCCACAGCCGCGTGCCAGCGGCGAGGTGCGGCGTGATCCGTGCGCACGGCGCCAGCTTCAACCGTGGGTTGATCCGTCCCACTTCGACCTCGACACGCGCGCCGGCCGGCAGCCCGCCGACCGCGGCGCGGGCCAGGTTCTCGATCGGTACCTGATAGGAGGAAGGACCACGCGCAGCGTCATCGGCGTCGTCGTCGGCAGCGTCGATGCCCGTCGCCGGTGGCGTGCCGGAAATCGTACCCGTGGCCGACTGCGCGCCAGCCGTCGCACCGAACAGCGCGAGCGCGATCGCGCCGGCGATGGCCGCAGCCCGTGGGTGGATCGACTCGTTCACAGGCTGCATGGTCGGTGCGGGCCGCGTGTTGCAGTGGCCCGATCTGGGCCGCAGAGACCCTTCTTTTCGCGCTCATGCCCGGTGGTGCCGCTGCCCACAATGGCCCAACGCCTCCCAAAGGCTTGCCCATTCGGTCACGAACGGGCATGCGGCGGGCGGCCAGTGAAAGGACCTTCAGCGATGCAACGGCTCACCGACGCGCTCGATTTCCAGGCCCAGGCCCTGGTGCTGCGCTCCGAGCGCCAGCGCCTGATCGCCAGCAACATCGCCAACGCCGACACGCCGGGCTACGTGGCGCGCGACATGGACTTCGCGCGCGCGCTGCGCGAGGCCACCGGCCAGGCCGCGGCGGTCAACGCGGCAACGACACAGCCGCGCCACCTGGCACTGGCGGGCGGCGCACGCGCGGAGGCGCAGCTGCTGTACACGCAGCCCGCGCAATCGAACCTCGACGGCAACAGCGTCGACATGGATCGCGAGCGCGCGGCGTTCGCCGACAACACGGTGAAGTACGAGGCCACGCTGCGCTTCATCAACGGCCAGGTGCGCACGATGCTCGACGCGATGAAGGGGCCGAACCAGGCCTGAGCTTGACGAAAGGGTGTCGACATGAGCCTGTTCCAGATCTTCAACGTCGCCGGCAGCGCCACCAGCGCGCAGAGCCAGCGGCTGAACGTGGTGGCCTCCAACCTGGCCAACGCCGACACGGTGGCCGGGCCCGACGGTCATGCCTACCAGGCGCGGCAGGTGGTGTTCCAGACGCAGCTGATGGGCGCGCTCGACGGCACCGGCGGCAACGGCGGCGCCGCCGGCGTGCGCGTGAGCACGGTCGCCGAAGACACCACGCCGGGCCGCCGCGTGTTCGACCCCAAGCACCCGGGCGCCGACGCCGAGGGCTACGTGACCTACAGCAACGTCAATCCGGTGGAGGAGATGGTCAACATGATCTCGGCCTCGCGCTCGTACCAGAACAACGTCGAAGTGATGAACACCGCCAAGAGCCTGCTGCTGAAGACGCTGCAGCTCGGCGCGTGAGCGGCACGCTGACTCACGGCATCACCGACTCGCAAGACCCGTTCGCCATGGTCAACACCGCGATCCAATCGAGCACCGCCGCCACCGTCGCGGCGACCACAGGCCGCGGCACCGGCACGGCCAACGCCAACACCGAAGACCGCTTCCTGAAGCTGCTGGTGGCGCAGATGCAGAACCAGGATCCGTTGAACCCGATGGACAACGCCCAGGTGACGACACAGATGGCGCAGATCCAGACCGTCGCCGGCATCGACAAGCTGACCGGCACGGTGCAGGGCCTGAACGCGCAGTTCGCGCAGCTGCAGGCGCTCGGCGCGGCATCGCTGGTCGGCCGCAACGTGCTGATCGAGGGCAACCGCATGATCGCCGCCGATGGCAGCGGCCACGCCGGCTACGAACTGGCCTCGCAGGCCGACCGAGTGAAGCTCGAGGTGCTCGACCGCGCCGGCCGCGTCATCGACACGCAGGAGCTCGGCGCCGAAGCCAGCGGCCGCCACAGCTTCGACTGGACGCCGTCGGCCGGCGTCGACGCCGCGCAGGCGGCCAGGTTCCGCATCACCGCGACGCTCGGCACCACGGCCGTCGCCGCCACGCCGTACACGGTCGACCGTGTCGACGCCGTCAGCACCGACGCCAACGGCGTGATCCTCGAGCTGGCGCATGCCGGCCCGGTGGCCTACGACGAGGTCAAGGCTTTCGATTGAAGCCGCCGACGATTCATCATTGATCCGCAACGGGAGAACGCATGAGCTTCCAGCAAGGTTTGTCCGGCCTGAACGCCACCGCCAAGAGCCTCGAGGTGATCGGCAACAACATCGCCAACGCCTCCACCTACGGCGCCAAGGCCGCACGCGCGGAGTTCTCCGACGTCTACGCCGCGGCGCTGAACGGCGCGGGCGCCAACCCGATCGGCATCGGCGTCAACATGTCGGCGGTGTCGCAGCAGTTCACGCAGGGCAACATCCTGACCACGCAGAACCCGATGGACCTGGCGATCAACGGCGCCGGCTTCTTCCAGGTAAGCGATGGCAACAACCCGGTGACCTACACGCGCAACGGCCAATTCAAGGTCGACCGCGACGGCTACATCGTCAACAACCAGCTGCAGCGCCTGCTGGGCTATCCGGCCGACGGCAACGGCGTGATCCAGCCCGGTTCGTCGGCCGCGCTGCAGCTGCCCACCTCGGGCATCAACCCGAACGTGACCAGCATCGCCGCGGTGGAGATGAACCTCGACGCACGGGCGGCCACCACCGCGCCCACCGCGGGCCCACAGATCAACTTCACCGACCCGAACACCTATAACAACGCCACCTCGATGACGCTGTACGACCAGCGCGGGCAAGAGGTGGCGTTGACGTTCTACTTCCAGAAGTCGGCCACCGACACCTGGAACGTGTTCGCCACCGCCAACGGCACCTCGGTGAGCGGCACCAACGTCGCGCCGACGCCGCTGACGACGATGACCTTCCCGGCCAGCGGCGCGGCGCCGACCGCGCCGGCGGGCGCGATCACGCTGAACGTGCCGGCCTCCACCAACGCCGCCGGCGCGGCGACGCTGGCCATCCCCGGCGTGCAGCTCGACCTCACGAACTCGACGCAGTACGGTTCGAACTTCGGCGTCACCAACGCCACGCAGGACGGCTACTCCGCCGGCCAGCTCAGCAGCATCTCGGTGGAGAGCAACGGCGTCGTGATGGCGCGCTACTCCAACGGCCAGAGCAAGCCGGCCGGCCAGATCGAGGTGGCCAGCTTCCGCAATCCGCAGGGCCTGCAGCCGCTGGGCGGCAACGCCTGGGGCCGCAGCTTCACCTCGGGCGACCCGGTGCTCGGCACGCCGGGCAACGGCAACCTCGGCGTGCTGCAGGCCGGCGCGCTCGAGGAGAGCAACGTCGACCTCACGGGCGAGTTGGTCAACATGATCACCGCGCAGCGCATCTACCAGGCCAACGCGCAGACGATCAAGACGATCGACCAGACGATGCAGACCTTGGTGAATCTGCGCTGATCGCGCGCCGCGCCGCCACTGACCGGGAGCCACGATGGACCGCATGATCTACCTGTCGATGGCCGGCGCGAAGGCGACCATGCAGCGCCAGGACGTGCTGGCGCACAACCTGGCCAACGCCTCGACCCCGGGCTTCCGCGCCGAGATGACGGCGTTTCGCGCGGTGCCGGTGCAGGGCAGCGGCGCGAGCACGCGCGTGTACGCGCTGGAGTCCACACCCGGCTACAACGCCGAGCCCGGCGCGGTGCAGGCCACCGGCCGCAACCTCGACGTGGCGCTGAAGGGCAACGGCTGGCTCGCGGTGCAGGGGCTCGACGGTACGGAGGCCTACACGCGTGCCGGCGCGCTGGATGTCAATGCCGATGGCGTGCTGGTGACCAAGACCGGCCTCACGGTGCTGGGCGACGGCGGCCCGATCAATGTGTCGACCAATGCGCAGGTGCAGATCGCCCCCGACGGCACGCTCAGCGCGGCGGTGGGCCAGGCCAAGCCGCAGACGATCGGCAAGCTGAAGCTGGTGACGCCCGAGGCACCCTTGCAGCGCGGCGACGATGGCTTGTTCCGCGCCGCCGATGGCGACCTGCCGGCCGACCCGAACGCCCGCGTGCAAGGCGGCGCGCTCGAGGGCAGCAACGTCAGCCCGGTGGAGACGATGATCGCGATGATCGCCGCCGCACGCCAGTTCGAGCAGCAGATGAAGATGATGCACAGCGCGCAGGAGAAGGAGCAGTCGGCGGCGAAGCTGTTGTCGACCTGAGTTCAACGGCCCGCGTGCACCGCGCACGACACGGGCGCTATGCTCCGTCTCCTCGAATCCGGAATCGGCTCTCGATGACCATCGGCAAGGCTTCGCCGCTGAACAGAAGCTGCCGCATGCCGGAGTAGCGACCGCGCACGGCCTGCACATGGAGGTGCGGCTCGGTGGTGTTTTCCGAGTTGCCGTGGTGTTTCCCGAGTTGCCGACCCGACCGACGAGTTGCCCGGCCGTCAGCGCCGACCCGACCCGCGACCTCGCGGCGACGGACCACCTTCGGCAGGCCGCTCCGCGCCCCGCCGGTGCGCCGCGTTAGCATCCTGCCTCATCGCCACGAGGCGATGGACCCATGCCCCACGTGCGGATCGAACTCGGCGGTGCACCGTGCCTTCACGCGGCCGATGGGCGCATGCATCCGCTCGAACGCCACGATGCGGCGCTGCTTGCACTGCTGGTCGTGGAGCGGCGCGTGTCGCGGGCGCGCGCTGCCGAGCTCCTGTGGCCCGGGCGCCCTTCGCAGCAGGCGCGCAACAGCCTGCGCCAGCGTCTGTTCAAGTTGCGGCGCGCCGGCGGCCATGCGCTGGTCGATGGCGACGAGTGGTTGAGCCTGGCCGATGGGGTGCGCAGCGACTGGCCCGCCGATGCGGTGGACGGCGCTGGCGGCGCGCACGCACCGCTGCTCGACGGCCAGCGCTACCACGACCTCGAGCAGTTCGACGAGTGGCTGGTGGGCGCGCGCGAGCGCTGGCAGGCGGCGCGCCGCGGCCGCTGGCTGCAGGCCGCCGATGCGCTGGAGCGTGAAGGGCGTTTCGACGCCGCGCTCGCGCCTGCGGCCCTGCTGGTCGAGCACGAGCCGCTCGACGAAACCGCGCATCGCCGGCTGATCCGGCTGCACTATTTGTGCGGCGACCGCGCGGCGGCGCTGGAGGCGTATCGCCGTTGTCGCGCGGTGTTGGCCGACGAGCTCGGTGTCGAGCCCGACAGCGAGACGCGGGGGCTGGCGCGCCTCGTCGAGCGCAGCGGTGCGCCGGCCGCGGCGCGCGAGCCGGGCGCACCGCTGTCGCTCAGGCGAACGCCGCGTCTGGTGGGGCGCGATGCCGTGTGGCAGCAACTGAGCCGCGCCTGGGCCGAGTGCGGCGTGGTGCACCTCGGCGGCGAAGCCGGCATCGGCAAGTCGCGCTTGGCGCGCGAGTTCGCCGCGGCGCACCCCGGCGCGCTGGTGTGCGGCGCGCGCCCGGGCGATGCAGCGCAGCCTTATGCGCTGCTGGCGCGGCTGATGCACGCCGTGCGGCAGCGCATCGGCGAGACCGCGCTCGATGCGGGGCATGCCGCCGAGCTGGCTCGCGTGGCGCCCGACTACGGCACCGCGGCCGCCGGCGCGGCCGATGCCGAGCGGCTGCTGCGGGCGATTCGCGCCGAACTGGCGCGCTGCGGCGCGCGCGGCGTGCAGGGACTGGTGATCGACGACCTGCAGTTCGCCGATGCCGCCTCGGTCGAGGCGCTGGTCGATTGGCTGTGCAGCGAAGCGTCGGCCGGCATGCCGCACTTGCTGATCGCGCGCAGCGGCGAGTGGCCGGCCGTGCTGCGGCGATCGCACGCGCCGCAGCCCGCGCGGCGCGGCATCGAGATCGAACTGCCGCCGCTCGACGAGCCCGGCCTGCGCGAGCTGCTGCGCTCGCTGGCGCTCGAAGGCTTCGACGCGGCAGGCCCCTGGGTGGCGCGACTGATGCGGCATACCGGCGGCCATCCGCTGTTCGTGCTGGAGACGCTGATCGCCTGCCACCACGCCGGCGGGTCGGCGGCGTTTGCCGACGACGCGCCGCTGCCGGCGCCGCTGGGTGTCGAGCGCCTGATCGATCGGCGTCTCGAGCAGCTCCCGGCGCCGGCGCTGCGGCTGGCGCATGTGATGGCGCTGGCCGGCGCCGATTGCGGTGCCGAGGTGTTCGCCGCGGTGCTCCAGTGCGATGTGATCGACCTGATCGGCGCGTGGCGCGAGCTCGAACGGCGCGAGATCGCCGGCGGCGCGGGTCTGGCCCACGACCTGATCGAAGCGGCGGTGTTGCGTTCGATCCCGGCGGAGATCCGCCGCGTGCTGCATGCCCGCATTGGTCGCGAGCGGCAGGCGCGGCGGCACGCGCCGGCACGCGTGGCCCGGCACCTGCTGCATGGCGAGGCCTGGGCCGAGGCGGCGGCGCAACTGATCGAGGCCGCCGGCGTGGCCGCCGGGCAGAGCCGCCGCGACGAGGAGGTGGAGCTGCTCGGCGCGGCGATCGATGCCTTCGAGCGCTGCGCCGACCATCGAGGGGCTTTCGCGGCGCGGTTGCGCCGCGCCGAAGCGATGATGACCACGGGATCGCTCGCCCGTGCCCATCACGAGATCGCGCTGCTGGAGCGCGCCGCGCGCGCGGACGCCGAGCGATTGCAGCAGCGCCTGCTGGCGGCGAAGGCGGCGCTGGCCGCGGGCGATGCGCTGGCCGGCGTGGCCGCGGCGGGCGCCGCCGAAGCGCTGGCCGTGCAACTCGGCGATGAACCGGCGGTCTTCAAGGCGGGCCAGTTGCTGGCCAGTGCGCTGGCCGCCCACGGGCGGGCCGCCGAGGCGCTGGCCAAGCTCGAATCGCTGGGCCCGCTGGCTCAGTCGTGCAGCGATCCGCGCGACGTGTGCGAGTACCACGGGTCGATCGGCTACGTGCTGTGCGTGGTGGGCCGCCGGCGGCAGGCGGTCGCGCACCTGGGCGATGCCGCCGAGCGCGCACAGGCGCTGGGCGATGCGACCGAGGCCATGACGCTGTGGTCCAACCTGGCCGGCACGCTGATGCAGCTCGGCGAGGTCGAGCAGGGTGCGGCGCTGGCCGAGCGCGCGCATGCGCTGTCGCTGCACGCCGGGCCGAGGCAGGGCGTGGCGGTCGGCAGCAACGAGACGATGCTCGGGCTCGGCTGGCACGCGCTCGGCCGCTTCGGCGATGCCGAGCGCGTGTTGCTCGATGCGCTGCAGCGCTTTCGCAGCGGTGGCGCCGCGATCTGGATCGTGGCCACCGAGGGCATGCTGGCCAACCTCTACGTCACGCTGCATCAGACCGCGCGGGCACGCGGCATCCTGTCGCCGGTGGCCGCCGAGATCCCCGCGGCGCGCCGCGCGCGCCGCCTGGTGGTCGAGGCGCGCATCGAGCGCGCCGCCGGGCGCAGCGGCAGCGCCCGGTTCAATGCCGCGATGGCGCTGATCGATGCCAGCCCGCAGCGTTCGATGGACCGCATCGGCACCACGCTGGCGTGGGCACAGGCGGCCCCGCCCGACGAGGCGTTGCCGCGGCTGCGCGAGGTGCTCGAAGCGAGCGAGGCGCAGGGCCTCGACGGCATGGTGCTGAGTGCGCGAGTGCGCGAGGTCGACGCGCTGCGCCGGCGCGGCGATCTCGCGGCGGCGGCAGCACAAGCCCGCGAGGTCATGGCCCAGGCCGAACACCGCCGGCCGCACGACATCTATGCCGGCGAGTTCTGGTGGCTGCTCGCCGAGGCGTGCGCTGCCGGCGGCGACCGCGACGGCGCCGACACCGCGCTCGACGCGGCGGCGCGCTGGATTCGCGCCGCGCTGCCTCACGTGCCCGAGGCGTACCGCGACGGCTTCGTGCACCGGCATCCGATCAACCGGCAGGTGCTGGCCGCGGCCGCTCGTCGATGGCCGGGCGCCCTCCGGTGATAACGCCGCGATAACGCGCCTCGCCGAAGCTTGCGCCGAGGGCCGAGCGGCCCGCAGGGAGCGACGAGGTCATGAACGATCGGGCGAAGAAGGGCATCACGCTGTTTCTGTTTTGCGCGGCGCTGGCTGCCTGCGGCGGCGGCGGTGACGGCGGCGGTGATGCCGCAGGCGGCGGTGGTGGCAGCGCGGGAGGCGGTGGCGGCGGCGGTGGTGGCGGCGGTGGCGCTGGCACCGACCTTCGGCTGGCCAGCGGCCGCTTCGACTACGACGCCAACGGCACCGACGATGCGACCGATGCCTACACCTACGACGCCGACGGCCGCGTCACGCAGCGGCGCTACGTGTACACCGGCGACGGCGCGGCGGACCGGCATGCGCTGTACGGCGATGCCAACGAGACCGTGACCCTCACCTATGCCGATGCCGAGCGCGTGGCCTCGGAGACCCAGGTGCGCGACGACGGCTCCGGCTGGCGCACCCGCTTCACCTACGACGCCGCGGGCCGCGTCACGCGCATCGACAGCGAGTCGCTCGGCGCCGGCGGCGCGGTGACCCTGGAGGCGTACACCGAACACAGCTACACCGGCGGCCGCATGACCGAGGCGGTGATGCGCGATCCGGCCGGCGCCGAGATGATGCGCCAGACGATCGACTACGACCCGGCCACCGGCCTGCCCACGCAGATGCGCCGCGGCCCGCTGCCGCTGAACCAGCACTACGCATACACCTGGAACAGCGATGCCACGCTGGCGCAGGAGCGCCAGGACGTCAATGGCGACGGCGTGGTCGACCGGACCACCGACTACACCTACAGCGCCGGCCGGCTGGTGCTCACCAAGGTGGCCATGTCGGGCCTGTACGCCGCGCAGCCCGGACTGAGCCATGCGTTCAGCTACGACGCCGCTGGCGCGCCGGAGCGCATCGACATCGACCTCGGCTCCGACGGCAGCATCGATGCCGTCCACCGATCGAGCTACCAGAGCGCCGCCTGCCGCGCGATCGTGCTGCCGCTGGTGTTCCCGTTCGTCACCGCCGACGGCTGGCGCAGCCAGGCAGACGCCAACGCGCCCAACCGCGCCTACTGCGCGCCTTGAACGAAGTAGCGCCATGCGTCACGCCCCAACGAGACAGCCCGCCTCCCCGACAGAGCCCGGCGCGCGCAATCGGCCCGGCGCGCTCCGCTCGCTGACGCTGCTGCTGTGCGCGGCAGGCGCCGGCCTCGACGCCGCCGCCGCCCCGGGCGGCGAACCTGGCGAGGCCGACATGCTGGCCGCCTACGAGCGCCGGCTGCAGGGCGTGAACGACTACGCGCGCAGCACCACCGAACAATGCCAGCGCGGCGAGTACAAGCGCGGGCAAGGTGACCCGGCGCTGGCCATGCAATGCCTGGCGTTCGGCACCATGCGGGCCGGCCGGGGCGGCGCCCCGGCGATGAAGGCCACGCAGTTCCGCAAGATCGCGTGCGAAAAAGCGCAGGGCGAGCCGGGCTACTGGTGCGACTACACCGCCGGCATCGACATGAACATGCCGCTGCCGCCGTCGATGGCCAACCTGGTGCGCAAGGGCTCGGTCTCCACGGCGCGCTTCGTGCGCACCGAGTCGGGCTGGCTGATGATGCCCAGCCGCAGCCGCTGAAGTCCCGCCGCGGCCGGCCTTTCGCGGGCCCGCGGGGCGAACTGCCCCGCCTTCCCCTCGCTTTTCGCGCGCAGTAACCGGCGGGCGCAGCGGATCATCGGCGCCAAACCCCCAAGGGAGTTTGGCCATGATGCGTTCGCTTTGGATCAGCAAGACCGGCATGGAAGCCCAGCAGATGCAGCTGGACACCATCGCCCACAACCTCGCCAACGTCGGCACCAACGGCTTCAAGCGCGGCCATGCGGTGTTCGAAGACCTGATCTACCAGAACCTGCGCCAGGCCGGCGCCAACAGCTCCGAGCAGACGCAGCTGCCCACCGGGCTGCAGGTGGGCCTGGGTGTGCGGCCGGTGTCGCTGTCGCGCAATTTCACGCAGGGCAACCTGCAGCAGACCGGCAACAACTACGACATCGCCGTCAAGGGCAACGGCTTCTTCCAGATCCAGATGCCCGACGGCAGCGTGGCCTACACGCGCGACGGGGCGTTCCAGGTCGACGCGCAGGGCCAGCTCGTCACCAACAACGGCTACGTCGTGCAGCCGGGCATCACGATACCGCCCGGCGCGCAAAGCGTCACGGTAGCGGCCGACGGCACGGTCGGTGTGCTGCTGCCGGGCCAGTCGCAGCCCACCTCGGTGGGGCAGATCCAGCTTGCCGGCTTCGCCAACCCCGCGGGCCTGGACCCGCGCGGCTCGAATCTGTTCGGCGAGACCGCCGCATCCGGCACGCCGAACGTCGCCGCGCCGGGCAGCAGCGGCCTGGGCACGCTCTCGCAAGGGTATGTCGAGACCAGTAACGTCAACGTCGTCGAAGAGCTGGTCGCGATGATCCAGACGCAGCGCGCCTACGAGATCAACTCGAAAGCGATCCAGACGTCCGACCAGATGCTGCAGCGGCTGGGCAACCTATGACAACTCTGCCGAAGCGGCCCGTGCGGCAGCGCCCGTTGCGCGGCGTCGAACTGGCCCTTGCCATGGCCGTCGCACCGCTGCTGCCGGCGTGCGGCGCACTCGAGTCGGTGCAGCGCGTGCCGAAGGTCGACGTGGTCGATGCCAAGGGCGTCGAGCCGGCGCCGCAGATTCCGCTGGAGCGCAACAACGGCGCGATCTTCCAGGCCGACCGCTACCGCCCGCTGTTCGAAGACCACCGCGCGCGGCTGGTCGGCGACACCATCGTCGTGCAGATCACCGAGAAGGTGAGCGCGACGCAGAAGTCCACCAGCACGCTCGACCGCGCCGGCTCGCTCGATGCCGGTGTGACCGCGCTGCCGCTGGTCAGCAGCAACTCGTTCGGTCGCGCCAGCGCGGGCGCCACCCACGGCAACACCTTCAGCGGCAAGGGCACCACCGAGAACAGCAACGATTTCTCCGGCACCATCACCGCCAGCGTGGTGCGCGTGTTGCCCAACGGCCACCTGATCGTCGCCGGCGAGAAGCAGATCGGCGTCAACGCGAACGTCGACGTGCTGCGCTTCTCGGGCCAGGTGGATCCGCGCGCGATCGCGCCGGGCAACACCGTGGCCTCGACGGCGATCGCCAACGTGCGCATCGAGCAGCGCGGCCGCGGCCAGCAGGCCGATGCGCAGTCGATGGGTTGGTTGGCGCGGTTCTTCCTCAGCCTGTGGCCCGTGTGATGGCACCCCCCCGATGCGCCTTCGGCGCCTCCCCCCCAGGGGGGCCGAGGCCCGCGGCTCCAAGCCGACCTGCGTCGGCTTGGACGGGCCGAGGGATGGTCGCGTCTCGCGACCATGCGGCCTGCAAGGCACACCAGTGGACCGGCGGAGCCGGATCCACGGTGTTCGCTTGGGGACGCGCCACTGGAGTGGCGCGGATCGCGTGCAGATGGCTCGCTGCGTTTCGCGTGCTGTTGATCGTTGTGGTGGTTCTCGCTGGTGTGCTTCTGAACGCACACGCTTTCGCCGCCCGCATCAAGGAAGTGGCCACCGTGCAGGGCGTGCGCCCCAACCAGCTGACCGGCTACGGTCTCGTGGTGGGGCTCGACGGCACCGGCGACCAATCGACGCAGGCGCCGTTCACGGCGCAGAGCATCATCGCGATGCTGCAGCAGATGGGTGTGAGCCTGCCCAGCGGCACGCAGATGCAGTTGCGCAACGTGGCCGCGGTGATGGTCACGGCCGAGCTGCCGGCGTTCGCGCAGCCGGGCCAGCGCATCGACGTGGGCGTGTCGTCGGTGGCCAATGCCAAGAGCCTGCGCGGCGGCATGCTGATCGCCACACCGCTGAAGGGTGCCGACGGGCAGATCTACGCGCTGGCGCAGGGCAGCCTGATCGTCGGCGGTGCCGGCGCGTCGGCCGGCGGCTCGAAGGTGCAGATCAACCACCTGTCGGCCGGCCGCGTGCCGCAGGGCGCGACCGTGGAGCGCGCGGTGCCCACGCCGCTGCAGCAAGGCGAGCACCTGCAACTCGACTTGAACGCGGCCGACTTCGCCACCGCGCGCGAAGTGGCGCGTGCGATCAACGCGGCCAAGGGCGACGGCACCGCCGAGGCGCTCGACGCGCGGGTGGTGCGCGTGCGCGCGCCGGTCGAGCCGGGCGAGCGCGTGGGCTTCCTGGCCGACATCGAGAACCTCGCGCTGATGCTGGCCAAGCCGGCGGCGAAGATCGTGCTCAACGCGCGCACCGGCTCGGTGGTGATGAACGAGGCAGTGACGATCGGCGCCTGCGCGGTGGCGCACGGCTCGCTGTCGGTGACGATCAGCTCGACGCCGATCGTCAGCCAGCCCAACTCGTTCAACAACAGCGGCCAGACCGTGGTGTCGGAGAAGGCCGACATCACGATCGCGCAGCAAGGCGGCACGCTGATGCAGATGAGCGCCGGCGCGCAACTGGCCGACGTGGTGAAGGCGCTCAACGCGCTCGGCGCCACGCCACAGGACCTGCTGGCGATCCTGCAGGCGATGAAGAGCGCCGGCGCGCTCAACGCCGAGATCGAGGTGATATGACACCCCCCCGAAGCGACCTGGCGGTCGCCTCCCCCCAGGGGGCGACGCCAGCGGCCCGGCAGAGCCGGATCCGCGGCGTCTGCTTGGTCCCGGCCGGGCTTTGTGCAAGCTCGTTGACCTTGCAAGGCAGGAGGGCCTGACGTGGTCGCGCCGCTGAACGCGCTGGCCGGCGATGCGCGCGGCCTGCAGTCGCTGCGCAACGCGGCCGCGCGCGACCCGAAGGCGGTGGCGCAGGAGGCGGCGCGCCAGTTCGAGGCGCTGTTCATGCAGGAGCTGCTGAAGAGCATGCGCGCGTCGCAGCTGTCGAGCGGCCTGTTCGACAACGACGCCAGCCGCATGGGCACCGAGATGCTCGATTCGCAGATGGCGGTGTCGTTCGCCGGGCGCCCCGGTGGCCTGTCGGAGCTGATCGCGCGCCAGCTCGAACGCCAGATGGGTCTGTCGCATGGGCCCGGCGCGAGGGCAGACGCCAAGCCGCTGGCGCTGCAGGGCACGACCGAAGCGGCGCGCGCCGCGCGCGGCCCGCGCATTCCGGAGCGCGCCGCGGCGGCGTTCATGCAGCAGCACGAGCAGGCCGCCGCGGCGGCCGAGCGCGCCAGCGGCATTCCGGCCGCCTTCATGATCGCGCAGGCCGGCCACGAGAGCGGCTGGGGCCGCCGCGAGATCGCGCGCGCCGACGGCACGCCATCGCACAACCTGTTCGGCATCAAGGCCGGCGCCAGCTGGAAGGGCGAGGTCGCCGAGGTGACCACCACCGAGTTCGTCGACGGCCGGCCGCAGCGCGTGGTGCAGCGTTTTCGCGTCTATGCCAGCAGCGCCGAATCGTTCGCCGACTATGCCGCGCTGATGACCGGCCATGCGCGCTACCGGCCGGTGCTGGCAGCCGGCGGCGACGCGCGTGCATTCGCCGAGGGCCTGCAGCGCGCCGGCTACGCCACCGATCCGCGCTACGCCGAGAAGCTCGGCGGCGCGATCGCCACCGTCCAACGCCTGCGCGCCAGCGCGGGCTGATGCTGCAGGGGATGCCATGTCCGTCTCGGGTCTGATGTCGATCGGCATGCGGGCGATGTTCGCGAACTACGCGGGCCTGCAAACCACCGGCCACAACATCGCCAACGCCAGCGTCGAGGGCTACTCGCGCCAGCAGGTCGATCTGCAGACCGCGCTCGGCCAGTTCACCGGCAACGGCTACATCGGCAAGGGCGTCGACGTCAAGACGATCCAGCGCGCGTACGACCAGTTCCTCACGCGCGAGCTCAACACGTCGAATTCGCAGGCGCAATACGACAGCATGCGGCTCGAGCGGTTGCAGCAGCTCGAGATGGTGTTCGCCGGCGGCGACGAGGGCATCGGTGCGGCGACCGGTGCGTTCCTCAACTCGATGGTCGACGTGGCCAGTACGCCGCAGGATCTGGCGGCGCGCAACGTCGTGCTCGGCCGCGCCGGCGAGCTGGCGCAACGCTTCCACAGCGCCGCCTTGCAGCTCGACGGCATCCAGCAAGGCGTCACGCTCGATCTGCAAGCCGGCGTGGCCAGCGTGAACTCGATCGCGCGCCAGATCGCGCAGGTGAACAACCAGATCGCGGCGGTGAAGGGCAACGGCCAGCCGCCGAACGACCTGCTCGACCTGCGCGACCAGCTGCTGTCGAAGCTGTCGGACTTCACGCAGATCACCACCATGGCGGCCGCCGACGGCTCGATGAGCGTCTTCATCGGCGGCGGCCAGCAACTGGTGCTGGGCAACCAGGCCGCGCAGCTCGTCGTCGGCGCCGACACGTTCGATCCGTCGCGCGTCGCGGTGGGACTCTCGGGCCCCGGTGGCGTGCAGCCGCTGTCGGCGTCGTTGCTCGGCGGTGGCTCGATCGGCGCACTGCTGCACTTCCAGGGCGACGACCTGGTGCGCGCGCGCACGCTGCTGGGCCAGTTGAGCGCGGCGGCGGCCGGCAGCCTCAACGGCCAGCAGGCGCTCGGCCTCGACCTTCACGGCAACAGCGGCGGCGCGTTGTTCACGGTCGGGTTGCCGCAGGCGTTGCCGGCGTCGAGCAACGCGCGCGGTGGTGGCGGGGCGTTCGTCGCCAACGTGACGTTGACCGTGACCGACGCCGCGCAACTGCGCGCCAGCGAGTACAGCCTCGCGAACGACGGCACCGGCTGGCAGCTTGTGCGACTGAGCGACGGCGCGACGCAAGCCGTGGTCGACGGCTCGGTGGTCGATGGCTTTCGCATCGATCTCGGCACGCCGGCGCCGGCGCCGACCGATCGCTTCCTGCTGCAACCGGTGTCGCGTGCGGCGAACTCGATGACGCTGGCGCTCACCGACGCGAGCGGCCTGGCCGCCGCATCGCCGGTCACCGCCACAGCGGCAGGCAACAACACCGGCACCGGCGCAGTGGCGTCGCTGCAGGTGGTGAGCACGGCGGTCGACCCGAACCAGACCGCGACCGTCACCTTCACCTCGGCCGCCGGTGCCTACAACTGGGAGTTGCGCGACCGCGTGACCAATGCGTTGCTCACGAGCGGCAGCGGCACCTGGAGCGGCGCGCAGCCGATCGCGTTGAACGGGTTCGAGCTGAACCTCACCGGCGCACCGGCGGCCGGCGATGTGTTCACCGTGGCCAAGACTGCGTTCCCGGCGGCCAGCAACGGCAACGCAGTGGCGTTCGTGAACCTGCGCGATGGCGTGCTGGTGGGGCGCGTCGGCAACGGCGGTGGCGGCCTGACCGGCGGCTCCAGCCTCACCGATGCGTGGTCGCAGGCGATGGCCGACATCGGCGTGCGCACGCAGGGCGCGCACAGCGCGTCGGCGATCTCGTCGCAAGTGGCCGAGAGCGCCAAGGCCACGCATTCGCAGCGCACCGGCGTCAACCTCGACGAGGAAGCCGCACGCCTGCTGCAGTACCAGCAGGGCTACCAGGCCGCGGCCAAGGTGCTGCAGGTGGCGCAGACGGTGTTCGATTCGCTGCTCGACGCCGCCGGCCGGTAAACGCGCGGTGCCGCGCACGCGCCGGAGCCCCGAACCAACCTCGAAACCCACGTCACCGAACACCTCCACGCAGGCGAGCGAGTCCCCCGATGATCCGCATCTCCACCGCCAACCAGTTCGAAACCGGCATCCGCACGCTGCAGCAGCGGCAAAGCGAACTCAACGCGGCGCAGCAGCAGATGACCAGCGGCAAGCGCATCGCGCGGCCGTCGGACGACCCGGCCAACGCTGCACGTGCCGAGCGTGCACGGGCAGCCGAAGCGCGGGCCACCGCCGACCAGCGCGCCATCGACGCCAGCCGCGCGTCGATGGCGCAGGTCGAAGCCGCCTTCGGCGATGCCGGCGAGTTGGTGCAGCAGGCGCGCGCGCTGATGGTCGCCGCCGGCAACGCCAGCTACGGCGCCAGCGAACGCCTGTCGATCGCGCAGCAGATCGCCGGCATCCGCAACCAGTTGCTCGCGGTGGCCAATCGCGGCGACGGCGTCGGCGGCTATCTGCTGGGCGGGCAGGGCACCAGCGGCGCGCCGTTCGTCGATACGCTGGGCGGCGTGACGTATGTCGCAACCGGCGGCGCCAGCCAGACGGCCTCGGGCGAGCCGCTGCCGCTGGCCGCCGATGGCCGCGTCGCGCTGCTCGCCGCACGCAGCGGCAACGGCGTGTTCGAGACCGCGGCGGCCACCGCCAACGGCAGCGCATGGATCGATGCCGGCCGCGTCACCGATCCCAGCCAGCTCACCGGGTTGCCCTACAGCGTGCAGTTCAGCGTCGGCGGCAGCGGCACCACCTACAGCGTGCTGCGCAACGGCGCCGCCACCACGGCAACCAACGTGCCGTATGTCTCGGGCCAGGCGATCCAGATCGACGGCATGTCGTTCACGGTGAGCGGCGCACCGGCCAACGGTGACAACTTCACGGTCACACCGTCGAGCGCCGACCTGTCGATCTTCGACACGCTCGATCGCGCCGCCGCCGCACTGCGCAACGCCAGCCTCGGTCCGGGCGGCATCCACCAGGCGGTGGCCGACGGCCTGCGCGACTTCGACGCCGGCACCGCGCAGATCGACCGGGCCCGCTCGGCGGCCGGCGCGTGGCTGCAAAGGCTCGACAGCGTGGAGTCCCGCGTGGCCTCGCGCAAGCTGCAGGCCCAGACCGAGCGCTCCAGTGCCGAAGACCTTGACATGGTGCACGCGATTTCGGACTTCCAGCTCAAGCAAACGGGCTACGATGCCGCGCTGAAGGCGTACTCGATGGTGCAGCGCCTGTCGCTGTTCAACTACATCGACCCCTGACCCATAGTCCAGATGAGCGATCAACAGGTCCTCGGCCAGGTGGTGCTGGGCTACTCGCCGATGGTCGATCGCCATCGAGCGATCACCGCCACGCGGCTGACCGTGTTCCCGAGCCGCCCCGACATCACACCCAGCGCCGCGGCGCTGCTCGACGCGGTGGCCGGCGTGTGGCCGGCCGACGGCGGCCGCGTCTCGCTGAACGTGGTCAGCGAGACCGCGCTGCAAGACCTGGTGCGGCAGCAGCCGGCGCCCAACGTGATGGTGGAGGTGCCGGCGTTCATGGCCTGCGACATCGCCAACAGCGCGGCGCTGCAGGCGATGTACCGGCACGGCGGCACGCTGCTGATCAAGGGCCGGCCGCTGTCGCCGCTGCCGCGCGAGATGCTGCCGTGCTTCGCCTATTCGATCGTCGACCTGGCCGACGAGCGGCGCGACGGCACGCCGACGCCGGGCGGCGCAACGCGCAACATCCCGCACATCCAGTCGGGCGTGCGCACGCTCGCCGACATGGAGCAATCGTTCCAGCGCGGCGCGATTGCCGTGCTCGGCTGGCCGATCGACGAGGCGGCTGCAGCGCGGCCCAAGGGCAGGGACGGTGCGCGGCCCGAATTGCAGTTCATCGTCGAGTTGATCAACCGCGTCGATCGCGAGGAGCCGGCCGATCGCCTCGAGTCGGTGCTGAAGACCGATCCGACGCTGGCCTTCCGGCTGATGCGCTACCTCAACTCGCCCGCGTTCGGCCTCAGCGTGGAGATCAACTCGTTCGGCCACGCGATCATGGTGCTCGGCTACAACCGGCTCAAGCGCTGGCTGGCGCTGCTGCTGGCCTCGGCGAGCAAGGATCCGAACGTCAAGCCGGCGATGTATGCCGCGGTGCGCCGCGGCCTGCTGATGGAGGAACTCGGCCGCGCGGCGGACGCCGACCAGCGCGGCGAGATGTTCATCTGCGGCGTGTTCTCGCTGCTCGACCGCCTGATGGGGCAGCCGCTGCCCGAGCTGATGCGCTCGATTCCGGTGCCCGACGCGGTGCGTGTGGCGCTGGCCGACGGCGCCGGGCCCTACCATGCGCAGCTCGAGCTGGTGCGGGCGATCGAATCCGAGTCGATCTACGACATCCGGGCCGCCGCCGACGCGGTGCTGCTCGGCCTGCCCGAGGTCAACCGCGCGGTGCTGCGCGCGCTGGCCAGCGCGAAGCAGCTCGACTGACGCGGCCCGAACGCCACCGCCACCGAGCCCACACGACGCCCGGACCCGCCGATGAGCCCGCAGCCGAGCTTGCCGCCCACAGACCCGTCCGGCGTGCTCGATGCCGCGTCGCTGGCCCGGCTGGCCGAGCTCGACCCGCAAGGCACCGCAGGGCTGGTGCAGCGCGTGCTCGACACCTACGCCACCTCGCTGGAGCGGGCGCAGCGCGAGCTGACCGCCGCGCGCGAACCGGCGCAGCTCGAGGCGCTGCGCCACCTGGCGCACACGCTGAAGTCATCGTCGGCCAGCGTCGGCGCACTGGCGCTGTCGGCGCTGTGCGCACGGGTGGAGCAGAACGTGCGTTCGCCACAGCCGGTGCATCTGGCGCCGCAGCTCGACGCGCTGCACACCGAGATGGGGCGCGTACTGGTCGCGGTGCACGCTATGCTCCGACCGTGATGCGCCGATAGCCACCTCATGCTCTCGATCGACTCCGACCTCGGCGATCCTTCGCACCGGCCCCGGCTGCTGCTGGTCGACGACGACGAGGTCACCCTGATGCTGATCGGGGTGGCGCTGCGCGAACGCGGTTTCGACGCCGTGGAGGCGCGCAGCGGCGACCAGGCGCTGCAACTGCTGGCCGAGCGGCCATTCGACGCGCTAGTGCTCGACGCGATGATGCCCGGCCGCGACGGCTTCGACACCTGCCGCATCGTGCGCGAGACGCCCGGGCACGAGCACCTGCCGGTGCTGATGCTGACCGGTCTCGACGACAACGCGTCGATCACGCATGCGTTCGAGGTTGGCGCGACCGACTTCTTCGTCAAGTCGCACCAATGGAGCCTGCTGGCCGGCCGGCTGCACTACCTGCTGCGTGCCTCGCGCACGCGGCTGGAGCTCGAGCGCAGCAAGGCCAAGCTCGCCCGCGCGCAGGATCTCGCGCGCATGGGCAGCTTCGACTGGCATCGCGCGCGTGCTGACCTCGCGGGCCAGTTCGCGTTGTCGCCAGAGGGCCTGCGCGTGTTCGGCCTGCCGCCCAACGGCTCGTTGTCGATGCACCAGTTGCTGCGCATGGTGCCCGAACCCGACCGCCATGGGCTGATGCGCATCCTGCACGACGGGCTGCGCGCCAACGCCGTGCTGGCCACCGACGTACCGGTGACGGTGGTCGACGGCCGCCAGCGCATCGTGCACGTCGAGGCCGAGCCCGAGTTCGACGAATCCGGGCATCAGGTGGGCTACACCGGCATCGTGCAGGACGTGACCGACCGGCGCATCGCCGAGGACCGCATCCGCCACCTCGCCAACTTCGACGCGCTGACCGGCCTGCCCAATCGCCGCCAGCTGATGTGGCGCGCCGAGCGCGCGCTCGAGGCGGCACGCCGCTCGAACCATCAGGTGGCGCTGCTGATGATCGACATCGATCGCTTCAAGGTCATCAACGACACGCTCGGCCACGCCGCCGGCGACGATCTGCTGGTCGAGGTGGCGCGGCGGCTGCGCGCCTGCGTGCGCCACAGCGACCAGGTGATGGAAGGCGCGCTCGAGTCCACCGGTTCGCGCTCGCACCGCTCGCTCGAGGCGGTGGGCCGGCTCGGCGGCGACGAGTTCGTCGCGCTGCTGCCCGAGGTGGGCAGCGAGGCCGACGCCGAGCGCGTCGCGCAGCGCATGCTCGACGTCGCCCGCGAGCCGATCTTCGTCGGCGGGCAGGAGTGCTTCGTCACCGCCAGCGTCGGCATCGCGCTGTTCCCGCGCGATGGGGCCAGCGTGGCCGACCTGATGCGCAACTCCGACGTGGCGATGTACTCGGTCAAGTCGGCCGGTCGCAACGCGCAGGCGCTGTACACGCCGCACCTGTCGGGCCGCGGGCGCGAGAAGCTCGAGCTCGAGAGCGCGCTGCACAAGGCGATCGAGCGCGACGAGCTGGTGCTGCACTACCAACCCAAGATCGACGTGCGCGCCGCGCGCATGGTCGGCGTCGAGGCGCTGATGCGCTGGAACCGCCACGGCCAGCTCGTGCCGCCGGGCGACTTCATTCCGCTGGCCGAGGAAACCGGCCTGATCGTGCCGCTGTCGGAGTGGGCCGTGCGCGAGGCCGCGCGCCAGGCCAAGGCCTGGCAGGTCAGCATCGGTTTCGCCGATTCGGTGGCCGTCAACCTGCCCAATCGCCTGTTCGAGCGGTCGGACCTGGTCGAGCACATCCACCAGGCGGTGTCGACCTACGGCGTGCCGCACCGCGCGATCCAGCTCGAGATCACCGAAACCGGCCTGATGCGCGACCTGCAGAACGTGATCCCGTCGCTGCACCGGCTCAACGAGATCGGCGTCGAGATCTCGATCGACGACTTCGGCACCGGTTACTCGTCGCTGGCCTACCTGACGACGCTGCCGATCTCCGAGGTCAAGATCGACCGCAGCTTCGTGCGCGATCTCGGCATCACGCCGCAGAGCTCGGCGGTGGTCACCGCCATCATCGCGCTGGCGCGCTCGCTCGGGCTCGGCGTGGTGGCCGAGGGCGTCGAGAACCTGCGCCAGATGGAGGTGCTGCACCGCCTCGGCTGCGGCGTGATGCAGGGCTTCCTGTTCAGCCGCCCGATCCCGCCCGATGACCTCGAGGCCTGGCTGAAGAACACCGTGCTGCCGCGCCGCGCGCCGTGGATCGGCCAAGCGAGCGCGTTCGACGCAACCGCCGAAGCGGCGCAGCAGTCGTTCGGTCGCTGACGAGGGGCAGCACATGGTCGCAAGTCCATCCACCATCGCCAAGCCGGGCGCTGCGCCCGCCGCCACACCGGCGCAGATCGCCAAGGGCGCGCTGCGCCGGCTGGCGGCGCAGCAGCTCGAGCCCACGCCCGAGCACTTCGCGCAGGCCTACGCTCATGAGGCGGCGCAGATCGGTGCCGGCAGCACCGTCTCGGCGCGGGCGCGTGCGCAACTCGAGCGTCTGGCCGCACGCTGGCCCGGGGCGCCGCGCAGCGAGATCGTGGCCGCGCTGGGCGAGGCACGCTACGACGACCTGCGGCACCTGCTCGATCGCGCCGACGCGGCCGGCGACCAGCAGGCCGCCGCCTGGCCAGCGTTGATCGAGCAGCTTGCGCACGGACTCGAGCGCGGCGGCCGCCACTGGACCCAGGCACGCAAGAAGCAGAGCCTGCAACGCGTGATCGACGGCAGCCGCTGCGATCCCAACCGGATGCTGCAACGCCTGGGCCCGCTGCTCCGCAGTTGGGAAGACGACACGCCGTCGGCCGAGATCGAGACGAATGATCTGGCGCCGCTCGACGAAGCCGCCGTCGCGCAAGACACCGAGTCGCAACCCGTGGCGGCAGACACTGCGGCTCACACGGCACCAGCGGCGACGCCGCAGGCAACGCCGGCCGTTGCGCCGACGGCAGCGCCGCATGCGATCGCCGTCGATGCCGCGGTGTCGTCCGGCGCCGCTGCTCGCGGCGACTGGACACCACTGCTGGGCGAGGTGCGCGCCACCGTCGTGGCCGCGCTGCCGGCCGAGCGGCCCGATGCGGTCGCGCTGGCCGATGCGCTGGCCAGCGTGGCCGACCGCCTCGCAGGCGAGGGCCCGCAGCCGGCGCTGCTGGCCGAGGTGGCACAACGCTGCGAGCAGGCGCGCGCGCACCTGGCGCATCGCCACCTGCTGCTCGACGAGCTCGCGCAGCTGTGCCGCGCGCTCACCGAGAGCGTGGGCGAGCTGGCCGAGGACGACAGCTGGGCGCGCGGCCAGTGCGAGGCGCTGCGCGAACGGCTGGGCGACAACCTGAGCGTGCGTGGCGTGCACGCCGCGGCCGAGCTGCTGGCCGCCACGCGCGCGCGCCAGCACGAGCTGCGCGGCGAGCGCACGCGTGCCCGCGATGCGCTGAAGTCGATGATCCAACGCATGCTGTCGGAGCTGGGCGAGCTCGGGCAGCACACCGGCCGCTTTACCGACAACGTGCAGCGCTATGCGCAGACGATCGAAGGCGCCGATTCGCTGCAGGGTCTGGCCGGCGTGGTGCAGCAGATGGTCGCCGAGACGCGCTCGGTGCACGCGCTGGTCGACGGCTCGCACGCGCGGCTGAGCGCCGAGCACGCGCGCGCCGGCGAGCTCGAGCAGCGCGTGCGCGAGCTCGAAGGCGAGCTGCGCCGCCTGTCCGACGAGGTGTCCACCGATGCGCTGACGCAGGTGGCCAACCGGCGCGGCCTGCTGCAGGCGTTCGAGGTCGAGAAGGCCCGCGCTGAACGCACGGGCGCGCCGCTGGCGGTGGGTCTGATCGATATCGACAACTTCAAGAAGCTCAACGACACGCTCGGCCACGGCGCCGGCGACGAAGCCCTGAAGACGCTGGCCGCGCGCGTCAAGCAGGGCCTGCGGCCGGTCGACCACGTGGCGCGTTTCGGCGGCGAGGAGTTCGTCGTGCTGCTGCCGACCACGCCGTGCGACGAGGCGCAGCAGGTGCTGACGCGGCTGCAGCGCCAGCTGAGCGCGAGCCTGTTCATGCACGAAGGCCGCGAGGTCTTCGTCACCTTCTCGGCCGGTGTCACCGCGTGGCGCCCGGCCGAGCCGCTCGACGCCGCGCTCGAGCGCGCCGACCGCGCGCTCTACGAGGCCAAGCGCACGGGCAAGAACCGCACCTGCATCGATCGCTAGGCGCGGCCCCTGCCGCACGCGGGCCCGCACGACCGCGGGCTCGCGCGCACGCCAATCAAGCGGTGACGGCCTTCGCCGCGTCGACGTACTCGTCGATCTGGTCGAAGTTCATGTAGCGGTAGACGGTGGTGGCGTCGGCGTTGATGACGCCCATGTCGGCGTGGTACTCGGCCACCGTCGGCAGCCGGCCGAGCTTCGAGGCGATCGCCGCCAGCTCGGCCGACGCGAGGTAGACGTGGGTGTTCTTGCCCAGCCGGTTCGGAAAGTTGCGCGTGCTGGTGGAGACCACCGTCGCACCTTCGCGCACCTGCGCCTGGTTGCCCATGCACAGGCTGCAGCCCGGCATTTCGGTGCGCGCGCCGGCGGCGCCGAACACGCCGTAGTGGCCTTCTTTGGTGAGCTCGGCGGCATCCATCCTGGTCGGCGGCGCGACCCACAGCTTGGTCGGCATGTCACGCCGTCCGTCGAGCAGCTTACTGGCAGCGCGGAAGTGGCCAATGTTGGTCATGCACGAGCCGATGAACACCTCGTCGATCTTGGCGCCGGCCACCTCACTGAGCAGGCGCGCATCGTCGGGGTCGTTCGGGCAGCACAGCACCGGCTCCTTCAGCTGGTCGAGATCGATCTCGATCACCGCGGCGTACTCGGCGTCGGCATCGGCTTGGAGCAGTTGCGGTGCGGCGAGCCAGGCCTCGACGGCCTGGATGCGCCGCTGCAGCGTGCGCGCGTCCTGGTAGCCCTGCGCGATCATGTGCTTCATCAGCACCACGTTGCTGCGCAGGTACTCGACGATCGGCGCCTGGTTCAGCTTGACGGTGCAGCCGGCCGCCGAGCGCTCGGCGCTGGCGTCCGACAGCTCGAACGCCTGCTCGACCTTCAGATCGGGCAGGCCCTCGATCTCGAGGATGCGGCCGGAGAAGATGTTCTTCTTGCCCTGCTTGGCCACCGTGAGCAGGCCCTGCTGGATCGCGGTGTAGGGGATCGCGTGCACCAGGTCGCGCAGCGTGATGCCCGGCTGCATCGTGCCCTTGAAGCGCACCAGCACGCTCTCGGGCATGTCCAGCGGCATCACGCCGGTGGCGGCGGCGAACGCCACCAGGCCCGAGCCGGCCGGGAAGCTGATGCCGATCGGGAAGCGCGTGTGGCTGTCGCCGCCGGTGCCGCAGGTGTCGGGCAGCAGCAGGCGGTTGAGCCACGAGTGGATCACGCCGTCGCCCACGCGCAGCGAGACGCCGCCGCGGTTGGCCATGAACGCCGGCAGCTCGCGGTGCGTCTTGATGTCCACCGGCTTCGGGTACGGCGCGGTGTGGCAGAAGCTCTGCATCACCAGATCGGCGCTGAAGCCCAGGCAGGCCAGGTCTTTGAGCTCGTCGCGCGTCATCGGGCCGGTGGTGTCCTGCGAGCCCACGGTGGTCATCTTCGGCTCGCAATAGGTGCCTGGGCGCACGCCGCGGCCCTCGGGCAGCCCGCAGGCACGGCCCACCATCTTCTGCGCCAGCGTGTAGCCGCGGCCGCTGTCCTTGGGCGCCAGCGGCAGGCGGAATGCGGTGGATGCGGGCAGGCCGAGGAACTCGCGCGCCTTGGCCGTCAGCGAGCGGCCGATGATCAGGTTGATGCGGCCGCCGGCGCGCACCTCGTCGAGCAGCACGTCGCTCTTGAGCGCGAAGGTGGCCACCGTCTGCCCGTTCTTCACGATCTGGCCGTCGTACGGCCGCACGTCGATCACGTCGCCCATCTCGAGCGCCGAGACGTCGACCTCGATCGGCAATGAACCGGAGTCTTCCTGCGTGTTGAAGAAGATCGGTGCGATCTTGCCGCCGAGCGTGACGCCGCCGAAGCGCTTGTTCGGCACGAACGGAATGTCTTGCCCGGTGGCCCAGATCACGCTGTTGGTCGCGCTCTTGCGCGAGCTGCCGGTGCCCACCACGTCGCCGACGTAGGCCACCGTGTGGCCCTTGTTCTTCAGGCCCTCGATGAACGCGATCGGGCCGCGCTTGCTGTCTTCCTCGGGCTTGAACGCGGCGCCGTCGCGGGTGTTCTTCAGCATCGCCAGGTAGTGCAGCGGGATGTCGGGGCGGCTCCACGCGTCGGGCGCGGGGGAGAGATCGTCGGTGTTGGTCTCGCCGGGCACCTTGAACACGGTGACGGTGATCGAGCGCGGCACCTCGGGGCGCGAGGTGAACCATTCGGCATCGGCCCACGAGCGGATCACGTCACGCGCCAGCGCGTTGCCGGCCTTGGCCTTCTCCGCCACGTCGTGGAAGTAGTCGAACATCAGCAGCGTCTTCTTCAGGCCCGCCGCTGCCGTGGCGCCGACCGCTGCGTCGTCGAGCAGGTCGATCAGCGGCTTGACGTTGTAGCCGCCGACCATCGTGCCGAGCAGCTCGGTGGCGCGCGTGCGGTCGATCAGGCCGACCGACAGATCGCCGTGCGCCACCGCGGCGAGGAACGACGCCTTCACCTTCGCCGCGTCGTCGACGCCCGGCGGCACGCGCCGCGCGAGCAGATCGACCAGGAATGCCTCTTGCCCGGGCGGCGGACGCTTGATCAGCTCGATCAGCTCGGCGGTCTGACGGGCATCGAGCGGCAGCGGCGGGATGCCGAGGGCCGTGCGTTCGGCGGCGTGTTGGCGGTAGGCGGTGAGCATCGTGGGGCCTTCGGTGGACGGGCGGTGGGGGCCTCGCGCAGCGTGGCGAGGCTGGCGGGTGGATTCTATGTCTTATATAAGACTTGCGCAATGTTGCAGCAGATGCGGCGCCGGCCGGGGCGCACCGCGAACGCGCGCGCGCAAAGCAAAACCCGCCTTGCGGCGGGCTGCGGTGTGGAAGCGTCTGCACGCGCCGGACGGCGTCAGCCGTTGTCGCGCATCCACTGTTCGGCCCATTGGTCGGAGCGCCTTTGTTCGCGCGCGCCGGTGGTCATGGTCCAGACGAGGGCACCGGTGGCGAAAGCCAGGGGAACGACGGCGAGGAAGACGTTGATCACTTGAGTTCGATGGAGGTGGGTGGATCGGAGGGTGCGGAAGCGTCGCATTCGTCGAATGCTGCGCCGCAGCATAGCAGAAAACACGATCGGGAAAATGGTGAGCCCCGCCGCAGCGGGGCTCCGACCGCGCGCCCCGCGCACGGGACGGCCGCGGTGCCGTGTCGATCAGGCGCTCTGGCCCGGATGCACGCAGTTGTCGACCATGCGCTGGCCGATTCTGCTGTTCATCAGCATCGACTTGCTCGGAATCTGCAGCCACATCATGCCTTGCTTCTTGTCTTCCAGCCGCACGGCACCGGTGGTGGTGGCCTCGGGCGCCATCAGGTAGCTCTTGCCCTTGTACTCGACGTTGAACCAGCCTTTGCGGCCCGGCACGGCGGCCACGTTGACCGACTGATTGAACTCGCAACTCGAGCGGCCGACGAGCACGCGATCGGCCGTGCTCAGCTGATCGGCGTTCAATGCCGCCACGCTCTGAGTGGGCGCCGCGTGTTTGGCGTGCTTGTCGGCTGCCACGGCACCCAGCGGTGCGCTGATCGACACACCGATCGCCGCGGCAAGCGCGAGGTAGGACAGGGGTTTCATCGGTTCTCTCCTTGGGGAAAAAGCTCGGTGCGAAGATTCTTTCGGGCCCCCTCCACCGCAGGCGTTGCAAGTTGATTCGGCACGCCAATGTGGCCGTGCCGGTTCTCACGGATTTCCGGCGCGGAATGCCGAACGGCACCGCTCGTCACGCAACGCGTTGGGCGTGCCGCCCGCCTGCGCAGCGGTGTTACAGACGCGGCGCGGCACACGCGCTCTCGCGCGACCGCGAAGCGGTCCGCGGTGCGGCTGTGCCTAACCCGACTGTCGGGTGCTCGTCAGGGCTTCGCGCCCGCGGCGGTGGCCGACGCAGCCGCCGCGGCGGCGGCCACCGCGGCGCGCTGTTCGGCGTGCAGGCAGTTGTCGACCAGACGCTGGCCGATCTTGGCGTTCAGCAGCATCGACTTGCTCGGGATCTGGATCCACACGATGCCGGCCTTGCGGTCTTCGAGCCGCACGGCGCCGGTGCTGGTTTCTTCCGGCACCACCGTGTACGACGCCTTCTTGAAGCGCAGCCGGAAGTACCCCGGCTGCCCGCTGATGCGCTGCAGGTTGACGGTCTGCTCGAACTCGCAGGCGGCATCGCCGGTCAGCACGCGGTCGGCCAGTTGCAACTGCGCCTCGGTGGCGCGCTGCACGGTTTCGGTGGCCAGCGCCATGCCCTTGGCCTTGTCGGCGCGCTCCTGCGCGGTGGCCGCTGGCTTGGGCGGTTGCGTTGCCGGCTTTGCCGGCGTTGCCGGACGAGCGGTCTTGGGCGCGTCGGCCGCTCGCGCCGTGGCCGCCAGCCATCCCCACAGCAGCGCGGTGGTTGCCAGCGCCAGCGTGGCGATCGGATGCGGGTGCTTCGGCATGGCGGCCTTCCGTCGGTGGTGGGTCGCGTGCGTCGGCGCGTTCACGCCGCGCCGCCGAACCAGTCTTGCAGACACTGCGCCGGCAACGGCTGGCCGGTGCGGTGCGCGCGTTCGATCACCTGCCAGTAGTAGCGATAGCTGGCGCGATCGTGCAGGCGGTCGACACCGTCGTGCCGGTGCGAGATCGGTGCCCACGCGGCCGCCTGCGCGGCGCGCATGACGTCGATTGCCTCGTCGAGCTCGGCCACCGTCGGCGCGAACGCTTCGATGATCGGCTCGACCTGAGACGGATGGATGCTCCACATGCGCAGGTAGCCGAACTCGTGCGCTGCGCGTGTCGCGGCCGCGCCCACCGCCTTGGCGTGCTTGAACTCGGTGACCACGCTGTGCGAGGGCACCTTGGCCGCCGCATGGCAGGCGGCGGCGATCTCGAGCTTCGCCCGGCGCACCAGCGGATGCTCGAACTGGCCGGGCACGCCCATTGCGCTGACCGGCACCGCGCCGAGGTGCGCGGAGACGAAATCCATCAACCCGAACGACAGCGATTGCACGCGCGGCAGCGCGGCGATCGCGAACACGTCGCGCAGCGCGCCGTGGGTCTCGATCAGGAAGTGCACCGCCGGGCCCTGCACCTGGCCGGCGCGGCGCGCGGCATCGTCGATCGCGGCGATCGCGCGCTGCGCATCGGCGAGGTCGCGTGGCTTGGGCACCATCAGGTACGGCAGCCGTTCGCCGCCGCCGGCGACCAGTGTCTGCACGTCGTCGGCGAACGCCGCGTGGTCCACCGGATGCACGCGCGCGCCGACGCGGCCGAAGCGGTTCTCGCTCGAGCGCAGCAGGTCGACCACCATGCGCGCGTGGCGCGCCTCGGCGCCGACCGGCGCGCCGTCTTCGCAGTCGAGCGTGACGTCGAACACCGGGCCCAGCTGCGCCTGCAGCGCCAGGCTCTTGCGCATGCGCTCTTCCACGCCGCTGTAGTGGTCGCACACCGGGATCGACGGCGGCAGGCCGCCGTCGGCGAACAGCACGCGGCGCGGATGGCTGGCGGGGTCCATGGCGAGAGCGTTCGCGCGACGGGCTGGGCGTGCAGCGCTGCGGCGCGACGCTACAGCAGGTGCTTCACGCCGTCTTGCTCTTCCTGCAGTTCCTTCAGCGTGAGGTTGATGCGCTCCTGGCTGAAGGCATCGATCGTCAGGCCGTCGACGATTCGGTACTCGCCGCCGGCGGTGGTGACCGGGTAGCCGAACACCACCTCCTTCGGGATGCCGTACTCGCCGTTGGAGCACACGCCCATCGTCACCCATTTGCCGTTGCTGCCGAGCGCCCAGTCGCGCATGTGGTCGATCGCCGCGTTGGCGGCCGACGCGGCCGACGACAGGCCGCGCGCCTCGATGATCGCCGCGCCGCGCTTGCCGACGGTGGGCAGGAACACGTCCTTGTTCCACGCCGCGTCGTTGATCAGCTCCTTCACCGGCTGGCCCTCGATGGTGGCGAAGCGGTAGTCGGCATACATCGTCGGCGAATGGTTGCCCCACACGCACAGCTTCTCGATCGCCGACACCGGGCGGCCGGTCTTGGCCGCGATCTGCGAGGCGGCGCGATTGTGGTCCAGGCGCAGCATCGCGGTGAAGTTCCTCGCCGGCAGGCCGGGCGCCGACTTCATCGCGATGTAGGCGTTGGTGTTGGCCGGGTTGCCGACCACCAGCACCTTGACGTTGCGGCTGGCCGACTGGTTCAGCGCCTTGCCCTGCGCGGTGAAGATCTGCGCGTTGGCGGCCAGCAGATCCTTGCGCTCCATGCCGGGGCCGCGCGGTCGTGCGCCGACCAGCAGCGCGTAGTCGGTGTCCTTGAAGCCGACCACCGGGTCGCCATGGGCCTGCATGCCGGCCAGCAGCGGGAAGGCGCAGTCCTCCAGCTCCATCATCACGCCCTTGAGCGCTTTCTGCGCCTTCTCGTCGGGGATCTCCAGCAACTGCAGCGTGACGGGCTGATCCTTGCCCAGCATCTCGCCGGCGGCAATGCGGAACAACAGGGCATAACCGATTTGACCGGCAGCGCCGGTGACGGCCACGCGGACGGGCTTCTTGCTCATGAGCGACTCCAGGGAATGAATGCGGGAACTCGTCGAAATCTGCCAGCGGCGCCGCGCTCGATCGAAGCCGCGGCGGGTCGGCAGCAAGTGTAGGCCACGGGCGTCCCCATCCGTTCGATCGGCGCCGGTGGTCCGCGTCGCGCGGCCTGTGCTGCAATGGCGGCCATGAACCCCACCGGCCGCGGCAAACCTGCATTCAGCCCGCTGTACCGCCAGATCAAGGCGCTGATCACGCAGGATCTGCAGGCCGGCGTGTGGAAGCCGGGCACGGCGATCCCGAGCGAGCTCGAGCTGGCCGAGCGCTTCAGGGCCAGCCAGGGCACGGTGCGCAAGGCGATCGACGAACTGGCGGCCGGGAACCTGCTCGTGCGCCGCCAGGGCAAAGGCACCTTCGTCGCCACCCACACCGAGCAGACCACGCGCTATCGCTTCCTGCGGCTGGCCGCCGACGACGGCAGCGGGCGCGGTCTCGAGCGCCGGCTGCTGCACTGCGAACGCACGCGCGCCGGCGCCGACGTGGCGCGGCTGCTGGAGTTGAAGGGCGGCGACCCGGTCGTCCGGGTGCGCCGGCTGCTGCTCGACCGCGGCGCGCCAGTGGTGCTCGATGACATCTGGCTGCCCGGCCGTCTGTTCAAGGGCCTCGATGCCGCGCGTCTGGCGCAATACAACGGCCCGATGTATGCGCTGTTCGAGGCGGCGTTCGGCGTGCAGATGATCCGCGCGGAGGAGAAGCTCCGTGCTGTTGCGGCCGACGCCGCGGTGGCTGCGCTGCTGGGCACGAAGGCCGGCACGCCGTTGCTCAGCGTCGAGCGGCGTGCGCTGACCTACGGCAACCGGCCGGTCGAGCTGCGCCGGGGCCTGTACCGCACCGAAGCCCACCACTACCGCAACGAGCTGCAATAGACGGATGACGGCCGCGTCGCTGACCGCGGGCAAGTTCGGCGCGTTTCCGGAGCCCGCGCGCGGCGGCGCCGTCGCGCGTTGAAATAAGATGCAAGCTTTCCGAGCTGCGCGGAGCAACGGCGATGGCAGAACAAGCAAGACCACGTCCCGGCGGGAACATGCGTCTGTTCGACGCGTTGCAATACCGGTTGCCGCTGGCCGGTGTGGCGTCGATCCTGCATCGTGCCAGCGGCTTGCTGATGTTCGTGCTGCTGCCTCTGCTGGTGTGGTTGCTCGATACCAGCCTCGGCAGCGAGGTGTCGTACGAGCGCTTCGCCAACGCCTTCGTCGCCGGCATCGGCTTCGTGCCGGCGTGGCTGCTCAAGCTGGTGATGCTGGCTCTGATCTGGGCCTTCCTGCACCACCTGCTGGCCGGCGTGCGCCACCTGTGGATGGACCTGAAGCACGTGCTCAGCAAGGACCAGGGCCGTCTGTCGGCGCTGGCGGTGCTGGTGGCCAGCGTCGCGCTGACGCTGGTGCTCGGCGCCAGGTTGTTCGGGATGTTCTGAACGGGGCGCGCGCGATGGATCACAACTACGGCTCGAAGCGCCTCGTCGTCGGGGCGCACTACGGCATGCGCGACTGGCTCAGCCAGCGTATCACCGCGGTGGCGATGACGCTGTACACGCTGGCGCTGGTGATCCAGCTGCTGGTCGGCGCGCCGCTCGGCTACGAGCGCTGGTCGGCGATCTTCTCGCAACAGTGGATGCGCCTGGCCACGTTTGTGGTCATCGTCGCCCTCGGGGTGCACGCCTGGGTCGGCGTGCGCGACGTGCTGATGGACTACGTGAAGCCGGTGTGGCTGCGCCTCACGTTGCAGGCGGCCACCATCGTCTGGCTGCTGGGCTGCGTCGGCTGGGCACTGCAGGTGCTGTGGAGACTTTGACCATGACGGCTCTTCCCAGGCGAAAATTCGATGTCGTGATCGTCGGGGCCGGTGGCTCCGGCATGCGGGCGTCGCTGCAGCTCGCGCGCGCGGGCCTCAACGTGGCGGTGCTGAGCAAGGTGTTCCCGACGCGCTCGCACACGGTCGCCGCGCAAGGCGGCATCGGCGCCAGCCTCGGCAACATGAGCGAGGACAACTGGCACTACCACTTCTACGACACCGTGAAGGGCGGCGACTGGCTCGGCGACCAGGACGCCATCGAGTTCATGTGCCGCGAGGCGCCGAACGTGGTCTACGAGCTCGAGCACTTCGGCATGCCGTTCGACCGCAACGCCGATGGCACGATCTACCAGCGGCCGTTCGGCGGCCACACCGCCAACTACGGCGAGAAGCCGGTGCAGCGCGCCTGCGCCGCGGCCGATCGCACCGGCCACGCGATGCTGCACACGCTGTACCAGCAGAACGTGTTGGCGCGTACGCAGTTCTTCGTCGAGTGGATGGCGCTCGATCTGGTCCGCGACGCCGACGGCGACGTGCTCGGCGTGGTCGCACTCGAGATGGAAACCGGCGACTGCACCATCTTCGAAGGCAAGGCCACGCTGCTGGCCACCGGCGGCGCCGGGCGCATCTTCGCCGCCAGCACCAACGCCTACATCAACACCGGCGACGGCCTGGGCATGGCCGCGCGCGCCGGTCTGCCGCTGGAAGACATGGAGTTCTGGCAGTTCCACCCCACCGGTGTGGCCGGCGCCGGCGTGCTGCTCACCGAAGGCTGCCGCGGCGAGGGCGCGATCCTGCGCAACATCAACGGCGAGCGCTTCATGGAGCGTTACGCGCCGACGCTGAAGGACCTGGCGCCGCGCGACTTCGTCTCGCGCTGCATGGACCAGGAGATCAAGGAAGGCCGCGGCTGCGGCCCGAACAAGGACTACATCCACCTCGACATGACCCACATCGGGGTCAAGGACATCCTGAAGCGGTTGCCGTCGGTGTACGAGATCGGCCACAACTTCGCCAATGTCGACATCACGAAAGAGCCGATCCCCGTGGTGCCGACCCTCCACTACCAGATGGGCGGCATCCCCACCAACCGGCATGGCCAGGTGGTGGCACCGAAGGACGGCAACCCCAACGCGGTGGTCGGTGGCCTGTACGCGGTGGGCGAATGCTCGTGCGTCAGCGTGCACGGCGCCAACCGGTTGGGCACCAACTCGCTGCTCGACCTGCTGGTGTTCGGCCGTGCGGCGGGCCGCCACATCATCGACACGTTGGCCAAGGCGCCCGAGGCACACAAACCGCTGCCGGCCGATGCGGCGGCGATGCCGCTCGAGCGCCTGGCCCGGCTCGACGCGGCCACCGACGGCGAATACGCGCAAGACGTCGCCAACGACATCCGCGCGACGATGCAGCACCACGCCAGTGTGTTCAGGAAGCAGGCGCTGCTCGATGAGGGCGTGGGCAAGCTGGTGGTGCTGCGCCGGCGCGCCGAGGCGATCGGTCTGAAGGACAAGTCCAAGGTGTTCAACACCGCGCGCGTCGAGGCGCTCGAGGTCGACAACCTGATCGAATGCGCGCAGGCCACCATCGTCTCGGCGGCCGCGCGCAAGGAGTGCCGCGGCGCCCACACCGTCGAGGAGTACGAGCGCGGGCCCGACGACCCGCAGCATCCCCTGGGCCGCAACGACGACGAGTGGATGAAGCACACGCTGTGGTATCGCCAGGGCAACCGGCTCGAGTACAAACCGGTGCAGCGAAAGCCGCTGAGCGTGGAATCGATCCCACCCAAGGTGAGGACCTTCTGATGAGCGCCGCCCACGACAGCGCCGAGGCCAAGGCCGCCGCCCCCGACAGCACCTACCTGAACTCGCGCTTCGAGCGCGTGCCCAACGTGACGCACCGACAGTTCCAGATCTACCGCTACGACCCCGACCGCGACGAACGTCCGCGCATGCAGACGGTGTCGATCGAACTCGACGGCTCCGAGCGCATGCTGCTCGATGCGCTGATCAAGCTGAAGTCGGTCGACCCCAGCCTGAGCTTCCGGCGTTCGTGCCGCGAAGGCGTGTGCGGGTCGGATGCGATGAACATCAACGGCAAGAACGGCCTCGCGTGCCTGACCAACCTGCGGCGCCTGAAGGACCCGATCGTGCTCAAGCCGCTGCCGGGCCTGCCGGTGGTGCGTGACCTGATCGTCGACATGACGCAATTCTTCGATCAGTATCATTCGATCAAGCCGTACCTGATCAACAACAGCACGCCGCCCGAGAAGGAGCGGCTGCAAGGCCCCGAACAGCGCGACGAACTGAACGGGCTGTACGAGTGCATCCTGTGCGCGTGCTGCTCCACCGCCTGCCCGAGCTTCTGGTGGAACCCCGACAAGTACGTGGGCCCGGCCGGCCTGCTGCAGGCCTACCGCTTCCTCGCCGACAGCCGCGACGAGGCCACCGGCGAGCGGCTCGACAACCTGGCCGACCCCTACCGTCTGTTCCGCTGCCGCAGCATCATGAACTGCGTCGATGTCTGCCCCAAGGGCCTGAACCCGCTCGGGGCGATCAGCAAGATCAAGGAGCTGATGGTGCGGCGCGCGGTCTGAATCGGCCGACCGACCATTCCACGCGTCCATGGAACCCTTGCTCGACCCTGTGGAACTGAGCCGGCTGAAGTGGCGCTGCCGCCGCGGCCTGCTCGAGAACGACCTGCTGATCGAGCGCTTCTTCGCGCGGCACGGTGGGCGCGTCACCGCGCGGCAGGCCGATGGCCTGCGCTCGCTGATGGATCTGCCCGACCCCGACCTGCTCGATCTGCTGCTCGCGCGCCGCGAGCCCGAGGGGCCGCTCGACCGCCCCGCGGTGCGCGAGCTGCTGACGCAGATGCGGCCGCGCGCAGCCGTAGAGTCCGAACCCGACCAGAGGAAACCGACATGACCCCGTCCAACGTCAAAGCCACGCTGTCGTTCTCCGACGGCAGCCCCGCGATGGAGCTGCCGATCTACAAGGGTTCGATCGGCCCGGATGTGATCGACATCCGCAAGCTCTATGCGCAGACCGGCAAGTTCACCTACGACCCGGGCTTCCTGTCCACCGCCGCGTGCAATTCGACGATCACCTACATCGACGGCGACAAGGGCGAGCTGCTGTACCGCGGCTACCCGATCGAGCAACTGGCCACGCAGTGCGACTTCCTCGACACCTGCTACCTGCTGCTGTACGGCGAGCTGCCCAACGCGCAGCAGCAGAAGGACTTCGACACGCTCGTCACGCGCCACACGATGGTCAACGAGCAGATGCAGTTCTACCTGCGCGGCTTCCGGCGCGATGCGCACCCGATGGCGGTGATGACCGGCCTCGTCGGCGCGCTGTCGGCGTTCTATCACGACAGCACCGACATCCACAACGCCAAGCACCGCGAGATCTCGGCGATCCGGCTGATCGCCAAGATGCCCACGCTGGTGGCGATGGCCTACAAGTACGGCATCGGCCAGCCGTTCATCTACCCGAGGAACGAGCTGTCGTACTCGGCCAACTTCATGCGCATGATGTTCGCCACGCCGTGCGAGGAGTACGTCTCCAACCCGGTGCTGGTGCGCGCGATCGACCGCATCTTCATCCTGCACGCCGACCACGAGCAAAACGCCAGCACGTCCACCGTGCGGTTGTGCGGCAGCTCGGGCACCAACCCGTTCGCGGCCATCGCCGCCGGCGTGGCCTGCCTGTGGGGCCCGGCGCACGGCGGCGCCAACGAGGCGGCGCTGAACATGCTCAAGGAGATCCAGCGCGAGGGCGGTGTCGAGAAGATCGGCGAGTTCATCAAGCGCGTCAAGGACAAGAACAGCACCGTCAAATTGATGGGCTTCGGCCACCGCGTGTACAAGAACTACGACCCGCGCGCCAAGCTGATGCGCGAGACCTGCCACGAGGTGCTCGAGGCGCTCGGCCTGCACGACGATCCGCTGTTCAAGCTGGCGATGTCACTGGAGAAGATCGCGCTCGAGGACGAATACTTCGTCGCCCGCAAGCTGTACCCGAACGTCGATTTCTACTCCGGCATCGTGCAAAGCGCGCTCGGCATCCCGGTGACGCTGTTCACCGCGATCTTCGCGCTGGCGCGCACGGTGGGCTGGATCGCGCAACTCAACGAGATGATCGCCGACCCCGAGTACAAGATCGGCCGGCCGCGCCAGCTCTACGCGGGATCGGTGCGGCGCGACGTGTTGCCGATCGCCGCCCGCGCCTGAGGCCACCGCCCGCCGCGGCGCCGCGCGACCGGGTGCACGCATCGACGTAAGCTTTTCGCGACGGTTCCGACTCAGGCGCGGATGCACAGGGCTGCCCTGTGCCGTCACCCCGGGTTGGCCGTTATCCTCTGCCCCGGGGCTTCGGGGGACACCGTTGCAGCACGACGAGCGCCAGTTCGCGACCACGGCCAGGACACACGTCGACGCGTGCGCACCCGCGCGCGTGCCGACCATCGGCCGCGTGGTTCGCGTGACTGGCTGTGCGTCCGGGCCGGGGGCGCGTGCGTAGTGGCTTCGATGAGCAACGCACGCACGCTGATTCTCTTCGGCTACGACTGGGACGCCGCGGCGTTCGACCGCCTGTCGCCCACGTGGCCGGCCGACCATGCCGGCTTCGATCTGTTCAGCTTCCCGAGTTGCCTGCGCCTGGCCGGCTTCGACCTGCAGCCGTTCGTTGAAGCGCTGGCGCGGCGTGTGCGCCGTGCCGGCTGGCGAGCCGTGGTGTCGCATCACGAGCAGTTCGGCGCGCTCGCGGCGGCGCTGCTGGCCGAGCGCATGGGCTGGCCCGGCACGCCGGTGGCCGCTGTGCTCGCGTGCCAGCACAAGCTGGTGGCGCGCCAGGTGCTGCAGCGCGTGGCGCCGCAGGCCAACCTGCCGCATGCCGCGCTGCAGGCGCGCTACGGGGGGCCGATCCCCCACGGGCTGCGCTATCCGCTGTTCGCCAAGCCGGTGAAGGCGGCGTTCTCGGTGCTGGCGCGGCGCGTGGCCAGCCACGAGCACCTCACTGCGTTGACCCGTTTCGGACCGCTCGAGCAGTGGATCATCCGCCGCCTGGTCGAGCCGTTCGACGCCATTGCCCGCGCGCGGCTGGGCGTCGGGCCCGAGTCGATCGGCACTGCGCACGGCATGCTGCTCGAACAGCCGTTCGACGCGCCGCAGTACAACCTCGACGGCTACGTGTTCGGCGGCCGCGTGCATGCGCTCGGCGTGGTCGACGCGCTGATGTACCCTGGCACCGATGCGTTCCAGCGCTTCGAGCGGCCGAGCCGGCTGCCCGATGCGGTGCAGGCGCGCGCGCTCGACATCGCCACGCGCTTCCTGCAGGCGGTGGGCTTCGACCATGGCTTCTTCAACATGGAGTTCTTCTACGACGCCGACAGCGATGCGCTGAAGGTGATCGAGTTCAACCCGCGGCTGGCGTCGCAACTGGCTGACTTGTACCGCCGCGTCGACGGCCTCGACGCGCACGCCGGCTCGCTGGCGCTGGCCCATGGCCGCGACCCGGCCGCGGCGATGGCGTGCCGCCCCAGCGCCGGCGCCGCCGCGAGCTTCGTGTTCCGCAGCTTCGATCCCGGCCACGTGCCGGCGATGCCGGCACCACACGCGTTGCGTGCACTGGCGCGCGAGTTCCCGGATTCCTGGGTGCGGGCGATGCCCAAGCAGGGCGGCGGCCTGGCGCGCGACTTCAAATGGCTCGGCAGCCATCGCTACGGCGTGCTGCATCTGGGCGGCGCCGACGAGGCTGACCTGCACGAGCGCTACCGGCGCGCCTGCAGCCTGCTTGGCTGGCCGGCGGCCGACGCGTCGCGCGAGCGGCACGTGTCGCGATCGCTGCGGCCGCTCGTGCTGCCGAGCGCCGAAGGGTTGGCCACCTGACGGTCGGGCGCCCGCGATGCGCGCGCCACCAACCGCGGCGCAATCGATCGACCACGCTGCGGCCGCGAATGCACGCGTGGCCTCCTTCAGTCGCGCTTATGGCCGCAGGCGATGTAGCCCATGCCGAACTGCGTGGTCCAGCGCTGCAGCGATTGGCAATACGGCTCGATGCGGTCCCACGGCCGCCAGAGCTCGCCGGGCCGGGCGTTGTAGGGCCGGTTCTTCAGCCAGGCGTAGAGGTTCAGCGGACCGGTCCACCACGGGAAATACCGGATGCCGGCGATCGCGATGCGTGCGCCCGGCTTCACTTGGCGCATCAGGTTGTGCAGCGCCGCGCGCGAGCGCAGGATGTCGTGCGTGTAGTTGAACAGCACCGCATCGGCGGGCTGCGGCAGCTGCACGGTCTCGGCCGACTCGCAGACCTGCCACACGTTGCGCCAGTCCTCGCGCGCGACGCGTTCGCGCGCAAGCTCGAACATCTCGGGGCTCTGCTCGAAGGCCAGCACGCGGCCGGCGTCGCCGACGCCGGCGCGCAGCAGCGCATAGCTCAGGCCCGTGCCGGCGCCGACGTCGAGCACCACCTGGCCGGGCTGCAGGTCCAGCAGTGCGATCGTGCGCCGACGCAGCGGCATGGTGCGCTGCGCCGACGCGTCGTAGCCCGCGGCATGCCGGCGGTAGCGCCGGATCGACAGCTCGTTGGGGGTCATGCGCTCCAGGTCCGGGGTTCGGCATCGAGGCCCGCATCGTGCTGCGCTTTCACGCCCGCTGCCAACGGGCCGTGTCGCACAGGAGTCGGGCGGCTCGACTTGACCTTACACCTGGAATCCCCGTTGAACGCAACCGCGTCGAGCGCCGATACTGCGGCCATGGCCATGCCGCGCTTCATCCAGCTCCATCGCGAGGATGGCGCCGCGCCGCGCGATGAGCTGGCGCGCGGGCTGGCGCAGCGGCCGGCGATGGTGGCGCCCAAGTTTTTCTACGACGCACTCGGCTCGCGGCTGTTCGATGCGATCACCGAGTTGCCCGAGTACTACCCGACGCGGATCGAACGCGCGATCTTCGATGCCCATGCGCCGGCCATGGCCGCGGCCGCGGGCCGCGGCCGCACGCTGATCGATCTCGGCGCCGGCAGCTGCGAGAAGGCAGCGCGCCTGTTCGGCGTGCTCGAGCCGCTGCGCTACGTGGCGGTCGACATCTCGGTTGATTACCTGCGCCATGCGCTCGACCACCTGCATCGCCTGCACCCGGCGATCGAGATGATCGGCGTCGGCAGCGACTTCTCCACCGAGCTGGTGCTGCCGGCCGACATCGGCGGCGGCGAGCGGCTGCTGTTCTACCCCGGCTCGAGCATCGGCAACTTCACGCCGGCGCAGGCGCTGCGCCTGCTGCGCCAGGCGCGCACGGTGGGCGGCGCCGACGGCGCTCTGCTGATCGGCGTCGACCTGGTGAAGGATCGCGCGGTGCTGGAGCGCGCCTACGACGACCCGCTGCAGGTCACCGCGGCGTTCAACCTCAACCTGCTGCGGCGGCTGAACACGCTGCTCGGTTGCGATGCGCGGCTCGAAGACTTCCAGCACGTGGCGCTGTTTAACGAGCACGAGAGCCGCATCGAGATGCACCTGCAGGCCAGGCTTGCGGTGACGCTGCACTGGCCGGGTGGCGAGCGTGCACTGGCCGCCGGCGAGCGCATCCACACCGAGAACTCCTACAAGTACACGGTCGATGGCTTCGATCGCCTGCTGCGCGAGGCCGGCTTCGCGCGCACGCGGTGCTGGTGCGACGACGCCGGCTGGTTCGCCGTCTTCCTGGCCAACTGACGATGGCGTTCGAGCGCCTGTTGACCGCGATGCACGACCCGGCGGTCGTGCGCGTCGCGCCGGCGCAGGGCGCGGCCGAGCCGGCACCGGCGGCCGTGCGCGTGGCGGTGCGCCGCGTCGCGCTGACCACCAACAACGTCACCTATGCGCTGTTCGGCGAGCGCATGCAGTACTGGCAGTTCTTTCCCACCGGCGAGGCCGGCTGGGGCCTCGTGCCGGCCTGGGGCTTCGCCGACGTGGTGGCCAGCCGCGTGCCCGAACTCGCGGTGGGCGAGCGCCTGTACGGCTACTGGCCGCTCGCGTCGCAGGTCGACCTGCAGCCGGCGAAGGTGTCGCCGTTCGCGTTCACCGACGCCACGGCGCACCGCGCGGCGCTGCCGGCGGCCTACAACCGCTACCAGCGCTGCGCCGCCGACCCGGGCTATCGCGCGGGAGACGAAAGCGCGCTCGCGCTGCTGCGGCCGCTGTTCGGCACCGCGTTCCTGCTGGCGGACTTCCTGCATGAGCAGGGCTGGTTCGGCGCGCGGCGCGTCGTGCTGTCGAGCGCCTCGAGCAAGACGGCGATGGGCACCGCCTGGTGCCTGCGCGAGATCGGCGGCGTCGAGATCGTCGCGCTGACTTCGGCGACCCATGAGGTGTTCGTGCGCGGTCTCGGCGTCTACGACGCCGTGCAGCGCTACGACGCGACCGAGGCGCTTGATGCCGCGCAGCCCACGGTGTTTGCCGATTTCTCGGGCGATGCGGCGCAGCGCGCACGCCTGCACCGGCATCTGGGCGCGGCGCTGGTCCACAGCGCGGTGATCGGCGCCACGCAGTACAGCGAAGGCCCGCGTGGCGAGAGCCTGCCAGGCCCGAAGCCCACGTTCTTCTTCGCGCCCGAGCAGATGCGCGTGCGCAGCCAGGCCTGGGGGTCGGCCGAGTTGCAGCGCCGAGTGGGCGACGCACAGCAGCGCTTCGCGCAGCGCGCGTTCGATGCCCAGCCGCCGTGGCTGCGCATCGTCGAGCACCGCGGTCTACCGGCGGCGGCCGAGCTGATGCAGGCGATGGCACGCGGGCAGGTCGATCCCGCGCTCGGCCACGTGCTGGTGCTCGGCTGAGCTACGCGGTGGCCGCCTGCAGGCCGCTGTGGAAGTGCTCGCGCATCAGGCGCTGCGCGCGCGCGGCGTCGCGCGCTTCGAGCGCCTGCATCAGCGCGCGGTGCTCGGCCAGCGATTCGCCGACGCGGCCTTGCCTGAACAGCGAGTGGTGGCGGTTGAGCTTCATCACCTTGCGCAGGTCGGCCACGATCTGCGCGCGCCAGCGGTTGCCGGCCACCTCGAGCAGCTTGAGGTGGAACTGCTCGTTGGTGCTGAAGAACGCGTCGCGCTGGCGCGCCTGCCGCTCCAGCCGCTCGTGCAGCGCGCGCAGCTCGGCGAGCTGCGACGCATCGGCCGCTGCGGCCGCCTCGGCGGCGGCGTCGCTCTCGAGCAGCGCGAGCAGGCGATAGACCTGCGTGACGTCGTCGCGCGACATCTCGGTGACATAGGCGCCGCGCCGCACCTTCATCGTGACCAGGCCTTCGACCGCGAGCACCTTCAGCGCCTCGCGCAGCGGCGTGCGGCTGATGCCCCATTCGCGCGCCAGCGTCAGCTCGTCGATCCAGGCGCCGGGTTCGAGCGCGCGCGCGAAGATCTTCTCGCGCAGGCGGTCGGCCACCTCCTGGTACAGCGCGCGCGGCGACAGCGGCGGCGCGGCCTGAGGTGGCGCGACGGCGGTGCGCGCCGCGGAAGAGCGTGCCGTGGGCGAGCGCGCCGCCGTTCGTGCGCTGGCGGTGGCGCGCGACGGGGCGGCCCGCGGGCGCGATGCCATCACCGACCGGCCGCCTCGGCGAGGCGCCGGGGGTGCGCAGCCGGGCAACTCAATCGACTTGATTTTGCATTCATAATTATGAATAATGCGGGCGCATCATAGGACGGGCCGCGCGCGCTGGCAAGTACCACGCCACACGCGCACCGCGCCGCATCGAGGAGTCGCGTCATGTCGCAAGCTGCTGAGTTCGGAGCCGCCACGCTGCAGCAGTGGGCGCAGGCGGCCGCCAAGGCGGCGCCCGGCGGCCGGCTCGAGGGGCTGAACTGGATCACGCCCGAGGGCATCACGGTCAAGCCGCTGTACACCGCGGCCGACCTGCGCGGCCTGGCGCACATCGACACCTTGCCCGGCTTCGAGCCCTTCGTGCGCGGCCCGCAGCCGACGATGTACGCCGGCAGGCCGTGGACGATCCGCCAGTACGCGGGCTTTTCCACCGCCGAGGAAAGCAACGCCTTCTATCGACAGGCGCTCGCCGGCGGCGGCCAGGGCGTGAGCGTGGCGTTCGACCTCGCCACCCACCGCGGCTACGACAGCGACCACCCGCGCGTCACCGGCGACGTCGGCAAGGCCGGCGTGGCGATCGACTCGGTCGAGGACATGCTGATTCTGTTCGACGGCATCCCGCTCGACCAGGTGAGCGTGTCGATGACGATGAACGGCGCGGTGCTGCCGGTGCTGGCGGGCTACGTGGTGGCGGCCGAAGAGCAGGGCGTTGCGCAGGAGCAGCTCTCCGGGACCATCCAGAACGACATCCTGAAGGAGTTCATGGTCCGCAACACCTACATCTACCCGCCCGAGCCGAGCATGCGTATCGTGGCCGACATCATCGAGTACACGGCGCGCAAGATGCCGAAGTTCAACTCGATCTCGATCTCGGGCTACCACATGCAGGAAGCCGGCGCCAACCAGGCACTCGAACTCGCCTTCACGCTGGCCGACGGCATCGAGTACGTGAAGGCGGCGCTGGCGCGCGGGCTCGATGTCGACGACTTCGCCGGGCGGCTGAGCTTCTTCTGGGCGATCGGGATGAACTTCTATCTCGAGATCGCCAAGATGCGCGCGGCGCGGCTGCTGTGGTGCCGCATCATGAAGGGCTTCGGCGCGAAGAAGCCCAAGAGCCTGATGCTGCGCACGCACTGCCAGACCAGCGGCTGGAGCCTGACCGAGCAGGACCCGTACAACAACGTGGTGCGCACCACTGTCGAGGCGATGGCCGCGGTGTTCGGCGGCACGCAGAGCCTGCACACCAACAGCTTCGACGAGGCGATCGCGCTGCCCAGCGAGTTCAGCGCGCGTATCGCGCGCAACACGCAGCTGATCCTGCAGGAGGAGAGCCACATCACCCACGTGGTCGACCCGTGGGCCGGTTCGTACATGATGGAGTCGCTGACGCAGGCGATGGCCGATCAGGCGCAGGCGATCCTCGACGAGGTGCAGGCGCAAGGCGGCATGACGCGCGCCGTCGGCTCCGGCTGGGCCAAGCTGAAGATCGAGGCCAGCGCGGCCGAGAAGCAGGCGCGTATCGATTCCGGCCGCGACGTGATCGTCGGCGTCAACAAGTTCCGCAGCGAGCGGCAGGACGCGGTCGACATCCTCGAGGTCGACAACCACAAGGTGCGCGAGCAGCAGGTGGCGCGGCTGCAGCGAATACGCGAGACACGCGACGCGGCCGGGGTGAAGGCGGCGCTGGCGGCGCTGACCGAGGCCGCACGCTCGGGCCAGGGTAATCTGCTCGCCCTGAGCATCGAGGCCGTTCGCGCACGCGCCACCGTGGGCGAGGTCAGCGAGGCGCTGGAGCAGGTGTTCGGGCGCCACCGCGCCGACATTCAGAAGGTGACCGGCGTGTATGCAAAGGCCTACGACTCGGCCGAGGGCTGGGACAAGCTGAAGGGCGAGATCGCGGCGTTCGCGGGCGAGCACGGCCGCCGCCCGCGCGTGATGATCGCCAAGCTCGGGCAGGACGGGCACGATCGCGGCTCCAAGGTGGTGGCCACCGCGTTCGCCGACCTCGGCTTCGACGTTGACATCGGCCCGCTGTTCCAGACCCCCGAAGAGTGCGCGCGCCAGGCGATCGAAAACGACGTGCACGCGGTGGGCGTCAGCACGCTCGCCGCCGGCCACAAGACGCTGGTGCCGGCGATCATCGCCGAGCTGAAACGCCAGGGCGCGGACGACATCATCGTCTTCGTCGGTGGCGTGGTGCCGCAGCAGGACTACGCGTTTCTCTACGACGCCGGCGTCAAGGGCATCTACGGCCCCGGCACGCCGATTCCGGCCAGCGCGAAAGACGTGCTGGAGCAGATCCGCGCGTCACTGGCGAAGTAGGCCGTCCAACGGGAACAGGCAACCCACCGCCGCGCCGCGCCATGCTCGCCACCGCCGACAAGGCCTTGCTCGATGCCGTGCTGCACGCGCGCGGCCCGGTGCAGCGGCGCGCGGTGGCCAAGGCGATCACGCTGCTGGAGAGCACGCGCGCCGACCATCGCGCGCGCGCCGACGCGCTGCTCAACGCGCTGTTGCCGGCCAGCGGCCGCTCGTTCCGGCTCGGCATCTCGGGGGTGCCCGGCGCCGGCAAGAGCACCTTCATCGAGGCGTTGGGCCTGCACCTGCTGCAGGCGAAGCACCGCGTGGCGGTGCTCGCGGTCGACCCGTCGTCGAGCGTGTCGGGCGGCTCGATCCTCGGCGACAAGACGCGCATGGAGCGGCTGTCGGTGCAGGCCGATGCCTTCATCCGCCCCAGCCCGACCGGTGGCACGCTCGGCGGCGTGGCCGCGCACACGCGCGAGGCGATGCTGGTGCTCGAGGCCGCCGGGCACGACGTGGTGATCGTCGAGACCGTGGGCGTCGGCCAGAGCGAGACTGCCGTGGCCGGCATGACCGATTGCTTCGCGCTGCTGCAGCTGCCCAACGCCGGCGACGACCTGCAGGCGATCAAGCGCGGCGTGATGGAGCTGGCCGACGTGGTGGCGATCAACAAGACCGATCTCGACCCAGCGGCGGCCACGCGGGCGCAGGCGCAGATCACCTCGTCGCTGCGGCTGATGCAGCACGGTGGCCGCACGCGCGGCGGTGTGCCGTGGGCCACGCGCGTGCTGACGATCAGTGCCGTGCACGGCACCGGGCTGGTGGAGTTCTGGCAGGCGGTGAGCGCGTTTCGCGACCAGCAGGTGGCCAGCGGGCAACTGGCGGCGCGCCGCCACGAGCAGGACGAGGCCTGGATGTGGGAGCGCATCGAGGCGCTGCTGCACGAGCGCTTTCGCACGCACGCACCGGTGGCCGCCGCGCTGCCGCAGTTCACCGCCGACGTGCGCGCCGGCCGCGTCGCCGCCTCGGTGGCGGCGCGCCGTCTGATCGAGCTGATGGCGTGACCGCGCGGCTGATGTCGCTGATCCACCGCGCCGCACACCGAAACCCCGACAACCGACCCTCGACGAAGGCACCCCATGCACGACATCCTGGAACAACTCGACCGCAAGCGCGGTGCCGCGCGGCTCGGCGGCGGCCGCAAGCGCATCGAAGCGCAGCACGCCAAGGGCAAGCTCACCGCGCGCGAGCGCATCGAGCTGCTGCTCGACGAAGGCTCGTTCGAGGAGTGGGACATGTTCGTCGAGCACCGCTGCGCCGACTTCGGCATGGCCGAGCAGAAGATCCCCGGCGACGGCGTGGTCACCGGCTACGGCATGATCAACGGCCGCTTGGTGTTCGTGTTCAGCCAGGACTTCACCGTCTTCGGCGGCGCGCTCAGCGAGGCGCACGCCGAGAAGATCTGCAAGGTGATGGACCAGGCGATGAAGGTCGGCGCGCCGGTGATCGGCCTCAACGATTCCGGCGGCGCGCGCATCCAGGAGGGCGTGGCCTCGCTCGGCGGCTATGCCGAGGTGTTCCAGCGCAACGTGATGGCCTCGGGCGTGATCCCGCAGATCAGTCTGATCATGGGGCCGTGCGCGGGCGGCGCCGTGTACTCGCCGGCGATGACCGACTTCATCTTCATGGTGCGCGACAGCTCGTACATGTTCGTCACCGGCCCCGAGGTGGTGAAGACGGTGACGCACGAGGAGGTCAGCGCCGAGCAGTTGGGCGGCGCCGGCACGCACACCACGCAAAGCGGCGTCGCCGACCTCGCGTTCGACAACGACGTCGAGGCGCTGCTGATGCTGCGGCGCTTCTTCAACTACCTGCCGCTGAACAACCGCAGCGGCGCGCCGCTGCGGCCCAGTGGCGACGCGCCCGAGCGCTGCGACTTCTCGCTCGACACGCTGGTGCCCGACAACCCGAACAAGGCCTACGACATGAAGGAGCTGATCGTCAAGGTGGTCGACGACGGCGACTTCTTCGAGCTGCAGGCCGACTACGCGAAGAACATCGTCGTCGGCTTCGGCCGCATGGCGGGTTCCAGCGTCGGCATCGTCGCCAACAACCCGCAGGTGCTCGCCGGCTGCCTCGACATCAAGAGCAGCATCAAGGCGGCGCGCTTCGTGCGCTTCTGCGATGCTTTCGGCATCCCGGTGATCACCTTCGTCGACGTGCCGGGCTTCATGCCCGGCACGGCGCAGGAGTACGGCGGCATCATCAAGCACGGCGCCAAGCTGCTGTACGCGTATGCCGAGTGCACGGTGCCCAAGGTCACCGTGATCACGCGCAAGGCCTACGGCGGCGCCTACGACGTGATGAGCTCCAAGCACCTGCGCGGCGATGTCAACTTCGCCTGGCCCAACGCCGAGATCGCGGTGATGGGTGCCAAGGGTGCGGTGGAGATCATCTTCCGCGACGACAAGGGCGACCAGACCAAGCTGGCGGCGCGCGAGGCCGAGTACAAGGCGCGCTTCGCCAACCCGTTCGTCGCCGGCGCGCGCGGCTACATCGACGACGTGATCCAGCCGCACGAGACGCGCAAGCGCATCTGCCGCTCGCTGGCGATGCTCAAAGACAAGCAGATCCACAACCCGTGGCGCAAGCACGGCAACATCCCGTTATGACCCACCCCCGATGCGGCCTGACGGCCCTCGCTGGCGGCGAACAGGCCCCCGGACTGTTGCCGTCCCGCTCGGCCCCCTCGAGGGGGCAACGCCAGCGGCCCGGCAGAGCCGGATCCGCGGCGTTCGCTTGGGGATGCGACGCTGCGGCGTCGCAACCACAGTGAGCCTGCGACTGATATTGACTGATATGTTCACCATGTTCACCAAAATTCTGATTGCCAATCGCGGCGAAATCGCCTGCCGCGTCATCAAGACGGCGAAGAAGATGGGCCTCGCCACTGTCGCGGTGTACTCCGACGCCGACCGCGATGCGATGCACGTCGCGCTCGCCGACGAAGCGGTGGCGATCGGCCCGGCGCCGTCGCGCGAGAGCTACCTCGTCGGCGAGCGGATCATCGAGGCCGCGAAGCGCACCGGCGCGCAGGCGATCCACCCGGGCTACGGCTTCCTCAGCGAGAACGAAGACTTCGCGCGCCGCGTCGAGCTCGAAGGGCTGGTGTTCATCGGCCCGAAGCACCACTCGATCGCCGCGATGGGCGACAAGATCGCGTCGAAGAAGCTCGCGCTCGCGGCGCGGGTCAACACCATTCCCGGCCACAACGACGTGATCGAGTCGCCCGAGGCGGCGGTGAACATCGCGCAGGGCATCGGCTACCCGGTGATGATCAAGGCCAGCGCCGGCGGCGGCGGCAAGGGCCTGCGCGTGGCGTACAACGACCGCGAGGCGTTCGACGGCTTCGCCTCCTGCCGCCACGAGGCCAAGGCCGCGTTCGGCGACGACCGCGTGTTCATCGAGAAGTTCGTCGAGGGCCCGCGCCACATCGAGATCCAGGTGCTCGGCGACGCGCACGGCAACGTGGTGTACCTCAACGAGCGCGAGTGCTCGATCCAGCGCCGCCACCAGAAGGTGATCGAGGAGGCGCCGTCGCCGTTCATCAGCGACGCCACGCGCCGGGCGATGGGCGAGCAGGCAGTGGCGCTGGCCAAGGCGGTGCAGTACCAGAGCGCCGGTACGGTGGAGTTCGTGGTCGGCCGCGACCAGAGCTTCTACTTCCTCGAGATGAACACACGGCTGCAGGTGGAGCACCCGGTCACCGAATGCATCACCGGGCTCGACCTGGTCGAGCTGATGATCCGCGTGGCCGCCGGCGAGAAGCTGCCGTTCGCGCAGGCCGACGTGCGGCGCGACGGCTGGGCGATCGAGTGCCGCATCAACGCCGAGGACCCGGCGCGCAACTTCCTGCCGTCCACCGGCCGGCTGGTGCGCTACCTGCCGCCGCCGGTCACGATGCAGGCCGCGGCGCCGATGCCGACCGGCGCCGCCGGGTCTACGGCGAGCACGCCGGGGGGCGTGCGCGTGGACACCGGCGTTTTCGAAGGCGGCGAGATCCCGCTGCACTACGACTCGATGATCGCCAAGCTGATCGTGCACGGGCGCGACCGGCGCGACGCGATCGCACGCATGCGCGAGGCGCTGAACGCGTTCGTGATCCGCGGCATCGCGAGCAACATCGCGTTCCAGTCGGCGCTGCTGGCACACCCGCGCTTCGTCGCCGGCGACTTCGACACCGGCTTCATCGCCGAGCAGTTCGGCCAGGGTTTCGATCCGGCCGACGTGCCGCACGACGACCCGTTGTTCCTGGTGGCGCTGGCGGCGTTCGTGCGCCGCAAGGCGCGCGAACGCTCGGCGGGCATCAGCGGCCAGCTCAGCGGCCACGGTGTCAAGCACCTGCCGAACCTGGTGGTCGTGGTGCTCGCCGCCGACGGCCGACACACGCACCACGCGGTGTCGGTCGGCGACTACGACGCCGCCACCGGCCAGGCCGACATCGCGATCGGCGAGCGCCGCTACGCGATCCGCAGCCACACCAAGCTCGGCGACATCCGCGTCGACGGCTCTTGCAACGGCCAGCCGTTCACCGCGCAGATCGAGCGTGGCAGCGCGCGCCATCCGCTGGGTATCCGCGTGATGCACAACGGCCGGCAGATCGAGGCGCTGGTGCTGCTGCCGCGCGCGGCCGAGCTGCTCGCGCTGATGCCGCACAAGGCGCCGCCCGACCTGAGCAAGTTCCTGCTGTCGCCGATGCCCGGGCTGCTGGTCGACGTGGCGGTACAGCCGGGGCAGAAGGTCAGCGCCGGCGAGAAGCTGGCGGTGATCGAGGCGATGAAGATGGAGAACATCCTCACCGCCACACGCGACGGCGAGGTGCGCGAGGTGCTCGCGCGCCGCGGCGAGAGCCTGGCGGTCGATCAACCCATCCTGGCGTTCGCCTGATGTCGGCGACCCTCAATCTGGCCAGAGGGTGAATACCATGAGCAGCAAGCCGTTTCGCATCCTCGGCGTGCAGCAGATCGCGATCGGCGGGCCCGACAAGCAGCGGCTGCGCGCGCTGTGGGTCGACGTGCTCGGGGTCGAAACCAGGAGCACCTTCGTCAGCGAACGCGAGAACGTCGACGAAGACGTCTGCGCGCTGGGCGAGGGCGTGCACGCAGTCGAGGTCGACCTGATGCAGCCGCTCGACCCCGACAAGAAGCCGGCGGTGCACGCCACACCGCTGAACCATGTGGGGCTGTGGGTCGACGACCTGCCGAGGGCCGTCGAGTGGATGACCGCGCACGGCGTGCGCTTCGCGCCGGGCGGCATCCGCAAGGGTGCCTCGGGCCACGACATCTGCTTCATCCACCCGAAGGGCAACGACGAGTTCCCGCTCGGCGGCGAGGGCGTGCTGATCGAGCTGGTGCAGGCGCCGCCGGAGGTGGTGGCGGCACTCGGGGGCTAGCCGTGAGGCCGCTGCGCAGGGTCGCGCCGGGGTTCCCGCTCGTGGCCGCGAGGGTGATCGCGCTGGCAGCCGTCTCATGCGCGAGCGCCAGCATCGCCGCGGCCGCACCGTCCACCTGCGATGCGCTGCGCGAGCAGATCGAGGCCAAGATCCGTGCCGCCGGCGTGGCGCAGTTCAGCGTCACGGTGATCGATGCCGCGGCGTCGGCGCCCGGCAAGGTGGTGGGCAGCTGCGAGCGCGGCACGCGGCGCATCGTCTATCGCCGCGGCGGCGACGAGGGCATCGTCACCGAATGCAAGGACGGCAGCGTCTCGCGCGACGGCCGCTGCGGCCACTGACCGCGCAGTGCCTTCGCCAACCGCGAAGGCTCGGTTCACAATTGGCGCACCGCCACGGCCCGCGCCCGGGCGAAGATCCGGGTGCGGGCGCCCGCCCGCCATGCGCTTCGACCTCACCACGCTCAACCTCGTGCTCGCCATTGCCGACACCCGCAGCATCACCCGCGGTGCCGAGCGCGAGGCCCTGGCGCTGGCGGCGGCCAGCAAGCGGCTGTCCGATCTCGAGTCGCGGCTCGGTGTCAACCTGTTCGAGCGCCGCGCGCGTGGCGTCGAACCCACCGAGGCCGGGCGTGCGCTGGTGCGCCACATCCGCAGCCTGCAGGCCTCGCTGCATGCGCTGGAGAGCGAGGTGGTCGAGTTCGCGCGCGGCATCAAGGGCCACCTGCGCGTGGTGGCCAATGCCAGCGCGATCGCCGAGCACCTGCCGGCCGACCTGGCTGCGTTCGCCAGGGCCCACCCGGGCATCCGCATCAGTCTCGAGGAGCTGACCAGCGCCGACGTGCAGACTGCGCTGGTCGAAGGCCATGCCGATGCCGGCATCTTCGTGGCGCCGCTGCGCGAGGCGGCGCTGCAGTGCCGCGCCTACCGCGAGGGCACGCTGGCGATCCTGGTGCCGCGCGGTCATGCGCTGGCGCGGCGCGCCGGGCACAGCTTCGACGCGCTGCTCGAGCACGACATCGTCGGCCTGCACGCCGGCGCGGCCGCGCAGCAGCAGATGCGCGAGCGCGCCGCCGCGCTCGGCCGCACGCTGAACGCGCGCATGCAGGTGCACGGCTTCGATGCCATCGCCCAGCTGGTGGAGGCCGGCCTCGGCGTGGCTGTGCTGCCGGCGGTGGTGGCCGAGCGCTTTGCCAAGGTGTTTCGCGTGCAGCCGCTCGAGCTGCGCGAACCCTGGGCCCGCCGCAGCTACCTGCTCGCGGTGCGACAGCAGGCGGTGCTGCCGCCGCCGTTGCAGCGCTTCGTCGACTTCCTGGGCCGCGGCGCCGCAGCCCAACCCGCCACCCGCACACCGAAGGCTCGCTGATGACCGCCCGCACGCTGTACGACAAGCTCTGGGACGACCACGTCGTCCACACCGAGGGAGACGGCACCGCCGTCCTGTACATCGATCGCCACCTGGTGCACGAGGTGACCAGCCCGCAGGCCTACGAGGGGCTGCGCCTGGCGGGGCGCAAGGTCTGGCGCACCAGCTCGGTGGTGGCCACCGCCGACCACAACACGCCCACCACCGGCTGGGCGCGCGGCTACGACGGCATCGCCGATCCGATCAGCAAGCTGCAGGTCACCACGCTCGATGCCAACATCAAGGCGCACGGCGCGGCGGCGTACTTTCCGTTCCTCGACAAGCGCCAGGGCATCGTGCACGTGATCGGCCCCGAGAACGGCGCCACGCTGCCGGGCATGACGGTGGTCTGCGGCGACTCGCACACCAGCACGCACGGCGCGTTCGGCGCGCTGGCGTTCGGCATCGGCACCAGCGAGGTCGAGCACGTGCTGGCCACGCAGACGCTGCTGGCGCGCAAGATGAAGAACCTGCTGGTGCGGGTGGACGGCACGCTGCCCCGCGGCTGCAGCGCGAAGGACATCGTGCTGGCGATCATCGGCAAGATCGGCACTGCCGGCGGCACCGGCCACACCATCGAGTTCGGCGGCGCTGCGATCCGGGCCCTCTCGATGGAAGGCCGCATGACGGTGTGCAACATGGCGATCGAAGCCGGCGCGCGCGCCGGCCTGGTGGCGGTGGACGACACGACGATCCAGTACGTCAAGGGCCGGCCCTTCGCGCCCGGCCAGGGCGCGAACTGCGGTGCATCGACGAGCGGCGACCTCGAGTGGGAGCAGGCCGTGGCGGCGTGGCGCACGCTGCGCAGCGACGACGGCGCGCACTTCGACCAGGTGGTCACGCTCGACGCGGCGCAGATCCAGCCGCAAGTGACCTGGGGCACGTCACCCGAGATGGTGCTGGGCATCGGAGATCGCGTACCCGATCCCGAGCGCGAGCGCGACGCCACGCGACGCGATGCGATCGAGCGCGCGCTGGTCTACATGGGGCTGCAGCCGAACAAGCCGCTGGCCGACATCGGCATCGACAAGGTGTTCATCGGCTCGTGCACCAACAGCCGCATCGAAGACCTGCGCGAGGCCGCGGCGGTGGTGCGCCGCATCGGGCACAAGGTGGCGCCGAACGTGCGGCTGGCGATGGTGGTGCCGGGTTCCGGCCTGGTGAAGGCGCAGGCCGAGGCCGAGGGCCTGCACGAGGTGTTCAAGGCCGCCGGCTTCGAGTGGCGCGAGCCCGGCTGCTCGATGTGCCTGGCGATGAATGCCGACCGGCTCGAGCCCGGCGAGCGCTGCGCCTCCACCAGCAACCGCAACTTCGAAGGTCGCCAGGGCGCCGGCGGCCGCACCCACCTGGTGAGCCCGGCGATGGCCGCGGCCGCCGCGCTGCACGGCCATTTCGTCGACGTGCGGCGCTTTGCCTGAGGCCGAAGGAGACGCAGCATGCAAGCCTTCACCGTCCACAAGGGTCTGGTCGCGCCGATGGACCGCGCCAACGTCGACACCGACGCGATCATCCCGAAGCAGTTCCTGAAGTCGATCCACCGCTCGGGCTTCGGCCCCAACCTGTTCGACGCCTGGCGCTACCTCGACCCGGGCGAGCCGGGGCAGGATCCGACGCAGCGCAAGCCCAACCCCGATTTCGTGCTGAACCAGCCGCGCTACAAAGGTGCGTCGATCCTGCTGGCACGCGAGAACTTCGGCTGCGGCTCGAGCCGCGAGCATGCGCCGTGGGCGCTCGAGCAGTACGGGTTTCGCGCGCTGATCGCGCCGAGCTTCGCCGACATCTTCTTCAACAACTGCTTCAAGAACGGCGTGCTGCCGATCCAGCTGCCGGCGCCGCAGGTCGCGACGCTGTTCGACGAGGTGGCCGCCTTCGTCGGCTACCAGCTGACGATCGATCTGCCGCGCCAGGTGATCGTGCGGCCCGACGGCAGCGAGATCGCGTTCGATGTGCAGCCGTTTCGCAAGTATTGTCTCGTCAACGGCTTCGACGATATCGGCCTCACCTTGCGCCACGCCGACAAGATCCGCGCCTTCGAGGCCGAGCGGCTGGCGCGCCAGCCGTGGCTGGCCAACCGCCCCGCCTGAGCACTGTTGCCACGCATTTCACACACACCATGAAGATCGCAGTTCTGCCGGGTGACGGCATCGGCCCCGAAATCATCGTGCAGGCGGTGCGCGTGCTGCGCGCGCTGGAGTTGAAGTGCGAGATCGAAGAGGCGCCCGTCGGCGGCGCCGCGTACGAAGCGCACGGCCACCCGCTGCCCGAGGCCACGCTCAACCTGGCCAAGGCCGCCGACGCGGTGCTGTTCGGCGCCGTGGGCGACTGGAAGTACGACCAACTCGAGCGTCAATTCCGGCCCGAGCAGGCGATCCTCGGCCTGCGCAAACACCTGGGGCTGTTCGCCAACTTCCGGCCGGCCATCTGCTACGAACAGCTCACGCACGCGTCGAGCCTGAAGCCCGAACTGGTGGCGGGGCTCGACATCCTGATCATCCGCGAGCTCACCGGCGACATCTACTTCGGCCAGCCGCGCGGCCGCCGCCAGGCGGTGGATGGGCACTTCCCGGGCACCGAGGAGGCGTTCGACACCATGCGCTACAGCCGGCCCGAGATCGAGCGCATCGCCCGCGTGGCGTTCGAGGCCGCGCGGGTCCGCAAGCAAGCCGGTGGCCGCGGCAAGGTGACCAGCGTCGATAAGGCCAACGTGCTCGAGACCTTCCAGTTCTGGAAAGACGTGGTCACCGACGTGCACAAGGCCTACTCCGATGTGCAGCTGGAGCACCTGTATGTCGACAACGCCGCGATGCAGCTGGTGCGCGCACCCAAGAGCTTCGACGTGATCGTCACCGGCAACATGTTCGGCGACATCCTGTCCGACGAGGCCGCGATGCTCACCGGCTCGATCGGCATGCTGCCGTCGGCATCGCTCGATTCGCGCCAAAAAGGCCTCTACGAACCCAGCCACGGCAGTGCGCCGGACATCGCCGGCAAGAACGTCGCCAATCCGCTGGCTACAATCCTGTCCATGGCCATGATGCTGCGCTTCACGCTCGACCAGCCCGAGTCGGCCGACCGGGTGGAAGCCGCCGTGCGTCACGTGCTGCAGCAGGGCCTGCGCACGGCCGACATCTGGTCGGCGGGCACGCACAAGGTGGGCACGCGCGAGATGGGCGATGCCGTCGTCGCGGCCATCACGAAAACCATCACCAAGAAGAGCTAGCAGCTCCCGGTTCGTCTCGCCCGCAACTCCTGCAACCGGCGAACGGGCCGGGCAGCAGGAATCCACGGTAACGAAAGGGCGAACATGGCATTGGTAGGAATCGTCGGTTGGCGCGGCATGGTCGGCTCCGTGCTGATGCAGCGCATGCAGGCCGAGAACGACTTCGCGTTGTTCGAGCCGCTGTTCTTCTCCACCAGCAACGCCGGCGGCGCGGCGCCGGCGCAGGCGCGCAACGAGACCAAGCTGGTCGACGCGCACGATCTGAAGGCGCTGGCGCGCTGCGACATCGTGCTCACCGCACAGGGCGGCGACTACACCCACGCGGTGTTCCCGCAGCTGCGCGCGGCCGGCTGGAAGGGTCACTGGATCGACGCCGCCTCGGCACTGCGGATGCAGGACGACGCCGTCATCATCCTCGACCCGGTGAACCTGCCGGTGATCAAGAACGCGCTGGCGCGCGGCGGGCGCAACTGGATCGGCGGCAACTGCACGGTCAGCTGCATGCTGATGGGCGTGGGCGCGCTGTTCAAGGCCGGCCTGGTCGAGTGGATGAGCACGATGACCTATCAGGCCGCCTCGGGCGGCGGCGCGCAGCACATGCGCGAGATGCTGGTGCAGTACGGTGCGCTCAACGCGGCGGTCAAGCCGCTGCTCGACGACCCGGCCAGCGCGATCCTCGAGATCGACCGCCGCGTGCTCGCGCGCCAGCAGGCGATGGGCGGCGCCGAAGTGGCGCACTTCGGCGTGCCGCTCGGCGGCTCGCTGATCCCGTGGATCGACAAGGACCTGGGCGAGGGCCGCGCGCAGACCGACGCGCTGTGGGGCGTCAGCCGCGAAGAGTGGAAGGGCATGGCCGAGACGAACAAGATCCTCGGCCGCGGCGAGGGCTTCGGCTCGGCACCGGTGCCGGTCGACGGCCTGTGCGTGCGGGTCGGCTCGATGCGCTGCCACAGCCAGGCGCTGCACTTCAAGCTGACGCGCGACGTGCCGCTGGCCGACATCGAGGCGATGATCGCGGCCGACAACGAGTGGGTGCGCGTGGTGCCCAACCACAAGGACGAGACGCTGCGCGAGCTGACGCCGGTGGCCGTCACCGGCACACTGGGTATCCCGGTCGGGCGCATCCGCAAGCTGGCGATGGGGCCGCAGCACCTGGCCGCGTTCACCATCGGCGATCAACTGCTGTGGGGCGCGGCCGAGCCGCTTCGTAGAATGCTCAGGCTGCTGCTCGAGGCCTGAGGCGGTCTTCCGGCCCTCCTGCAGCGGGCTGACGGATGACGTTGTGGGTCGGCAACAAATCACCAAGCGATCGGTTTCGGAGGAGATTTGGCACAAACGTCAGCTTTTGCATGAGCTTGTCAGCCTATATGCTTGATGTTATTGTGGTTTCGACGGGTTACCCGTATTCGATAGGCAGCGGTTGGAGCTGCACGATCGGCGAACACCGGCGCGCCGCTCACACGCGCGCCGGTTGCACTTGGGAGACGCCTTGAAATACCGCTCTGCACACGTTGCACGCGCTGCGCTCACGACCGTCGCGATGGCCGCGATGCTGGTTGCGTCGGGCAGCACCTGGGCCCTCGGACTTGGGCGGCTGAACGTTCAATCGGCACTCGGCGAGGCGCTGCGCGCCGAGATCGACATCACCAACCTGACGCCCGAAGAAGATTCCACACTGAAGGTGCGCGTCGCGCCGCCCGATTCCTATCGAGCGGCTGGCGTCGAATACAACTCGGTGCTGCAGTCGGCGCAGGTGTCGATCGCACGCCGTGCCGATGGCCGGGCCTACCTGCGGCTGCAGAGCGACCGTGCGGTGCAGGAGCCGTTCGTCGATGTGATCCTCGAACTCACGTGGGCGTCCGGCCGCCTGGTGCGCGAATACACGCTGCTGCTCGATCCGCCGCAGTCGCGCGTGGCGCCCCCGGCGATGGCGGCGGCGCCGGTGTCGCCATCAATCTCGGCCACACCGCAACCGGCCACGTCGATGCCGGCCCCCACGCCGCCGGCCGTGGCTGCGGCGCCGATCGCACCGCAAGCCGCGGCGCCCGCGCCGCGGCCGGCACCGCGGCCGGCCGCGCCGTCGACCGCGCGCAGCCAGGCTGCCTCGCAAGGCCCGACCGCGGCCGGCGAATACAAGGTGCGCGAGGGCGACACGCTGTATCGCATCGCCAAGAGCAATCAGCGTCAGGGCGTGTCGCTCGACCAGATGCTGGTGGCGCTGTTCCGCAGCAACTCGGACGCCTTCATCGGCGACAACATGAACCGGCTCAAGGCCGGTGCCGTGCTGTCGGTGCCGTCGTCCGACGACGCGAAGGCCATCACCGCCGCCGACGCGCGCGAGGTGATCCGCGCGCAGAGCGCCGACTTCAGTGCCTACCGCCGCCGCCTGGCCGGCAACGTGCCGACCACCAAGGCCGACGAAGGCCGGCAGGCCAAAGGCAAGGTGCAGGCATCGGTCGACGAAACCAAGGCCGCTGCCGCTCCGACGCCAGACAAGCTCACGCTGTCGCAAGGCGCGGTCAAGCCGACCAGCCCTGAGGCCAAGGCCTCGAAGGATGCCGAGAAGAAGGATGCCGCGACGCGCGTGGCCGAGCTGACGCGCAACGTCGAGGAGTTGAAGAAGCTGCAGGAGGGCGGCAAGGCCGCCGCGCCGGCGGGCACACCGACCGCGCCGCCGGCTGCCGAAGCCAAGCCCGCGCCGGCCGCACCCGTCGCGCCGCCGACGCCGGCACAGACACCTGCTGCGCCCGCGCCGACTCCCGCACCGGTCGCGCAAGCACCTGCCACCGAGCCGCCGAAGACCGCCGAGCCCGCGACGCCGGCCGTGCCGGTGCCGCCGGTGGCCAGTGTGCCGGCGGCGCCGCCCGCCGTGGCGACGCCCACGCCACCGCAGGCCGAGGAGCCCGGCCTGCTCGCGTCGCTGATGGATCATCCGCTGGCGATCCCGGGTGGCATCGGCCTCGTCGTGCTGCTCGCTGGCTTGGGCCTGTATCGCATGCGTGGCCGTTTCCGCAAGGACAACGGCGAGACCTCGTTCCTCGAAAGCCGGCTGCAACCCGATTCGTTCTTCGGCGCCAGCGGCGGCCAGCGCGTCGATACGCGCGATGCTGGCGCCAGCGGGGCCTCGTCGTCGATGAGCTACTCGCTGAGCCAGCTCGATGCGATCGGCGATGTCGATCCTGTGGCCGAGGCCGACGTCTACCTCGCCTACGGGCGCGACCTGCAGGCCGAAGAGATCCTGAAGGAAGCCATGCGCGGCAATCCAGATCGGCTGGCCATCCGCACCAAGCTGCTCGAGGTCTACGCCAAGCGCCGCGACACCAAGGGTTTCGAACTGCTGGCGACGCAGCTGTATGCGCTGACCAAGGGCGAAGGAGACGATTGGGCCAAGGCGCAGGATCTCGGCCGCCAGATCGACCCCGAGAACCCGCTGTACCAGCCCGGCGGTGCGCCGGCGGCCACCGTGGTGGGCGATGGCGGCCGTGTCATCGAGCCGCTCGGTGCGAGCACGATGCCGCAATCGATCATGCCGCACACCTCGGGCTTCGCGACCAGCTCGGGCGTCGACACGCTGTCGCCCGAGACACGCGGTGGCCAGACGATCCCGCCGGACCTCGATCTCGACCTCGATCTCGGCACCAACGCGCAACCAGCCACGCTAGCAGCGGCGCCCGCTGCGGCGCCTGTCGCCAGCCTGGAGATGGGTTCGATCTCGCTCGACCTCGGCGCACCGAGTGGTGCCGCGCCGCTATCGTCGTCGAGTGGCCCAGAGAGCAAGCCGGCGCTCGATTTCGGCGACTTCACGTTGCCGGCACAGCCGTCGAGTCTGGGCGCACTCGACGAGAACGACCCGCTGGCGCGCAAGCTCGAGCTGGCCGAGGAGTTCCGCCAGATCGGCGACATGGAGGGCGCGCGCGACCTGCTCGAGGAAGTGGTGGCCAAGGCCGGCGGTGCGCTGAAGACCAAGGCCCAGAGCATGCTCGACGGCCTTGCGTGATGGGCTCCCCCCCGATGCGGCCTGACGGCCGCCTCCCCCTCTAGGGGGCGCCACCGGCGGACCGGCAGAGCCGGATCCGCGGTGTCCGCTTGGATGGTGCCATGACGCCGCCCCTGGTTGGCGGCCGGTGGGCGATCGGCGTCAGCTACCGCGGCAGCGCGTACCACGGCTGGCAAAGCCAGCCCGACGGCGCGACGGTGCAGGACGTGGTCGAGCGTGCGTTGTCGCGCTTCGCCGATGCACCGATCACCACCGTCTGCGCCGGCCGCACCGATGCGGGCGTGCACGCGCTGAACCAGGTGCTGCACTTCGATGCGCCGGTGGCGCGCGAGGCGTTCTCCTGGGTGCGCGGCAGCAACCGCTATCTGCCGCCTGACGTCGCGATCCAGTGGGCACGGCCGGTCGGCGCCGATTTCCACGCGCGCAACCGCGCGCTCGGCCGGCGCTACCGCTACGTGCTGCTGCACGCGCCGGTGCGGCCGTCGCTCGAGGCCGGACTGGTCGGCTGGGTGTTCGATGCGCTCGATCTCGACGCCATGCGTGCGGCGGCGGCGCCGCTGATCGGTGAGCACGACTTCAGCTCGTTCCGCTCCAGCGAATGCCAGGCCAAGAGCCCGGTGAAGACACTGCGCGCGATCGCGATCCGGCCGCACGGCGCCTACTGGGTGTTCGATTTCGATGCCAGCGCATTCCTGCACCACATGGTGCGCAACCTGATGGGCTGCCTGCTCGCGGTGGGCACCGGCCGCAGGCCGCCGCATTGGCTGGCCGAGGTGCTGGCCGCCTGCGACCGCGTCGCGGCCGCACCGACGTTCGCGCCCGACGGGCTGTACTTCGTCGGCCCGTACTACGATGCGGCCCTCGGCCTGCCCGAGCGCACGAGTGCGTTCGACTGGCTGCCTTGATTCCACACACCGCAACACCGGCCTGTCGTTGCAGCAACGTACCCGCATCAAGATCTGCGGCCTCACGCGCGAGGCCGATGTGGCCGCGGCGGTCCATGCCGGCGCCGACGCGGTGGGTTTCGTGCTCTACGCGCGCAGCCCGCGGCATGTGAGCGTGCAGCGCGCGGCCGCACTGGCGCGGCTGCTGCCGCCGTTCGTGACGCCGGTGTGCCTGTTCGTCAATGCGAAGGCCGATGCCATCGCGCGCGCGGTCGAGGCGCTGCCCCACGCGCTGCTGCAGTTCCACGGCGACGAAACGCCGGCGCGGTGCGAGGCGGCGCGGCGGCCCTACGTGCGCGCCGCGCGGATGCACGAGGGCCTTGCGCTGCTAGACTTCGCGCACGCCTACGCCAGCGCCTCGGCGCTGCTGCTGGACGCGGATGTCCAGGGCTTCGGCGGCGGCGGAAAGGCTTTCGATTGGTCACTCATTCCACCAAACGTGCCCCTTCCGGTCGTTTTGTCTGGTGGGTTGAATCCTGCAAACGTGATCGATGGGGTGATGCGCGTCCGGCCTGCGGCCGTTGACGTGAGCTCCGGCGTCGAAGCGAGCCCGGGCGTCAAGGACGCCGCGCTGATCCGCCGGTTCTGCGAGGCGGTGCGCGAAGCCGATGCGCGCATCGCCGACGCCATCCAGTAACCCCATTTCGATCACCACCATGAAGCCTTACACCCAGCCCGACGCGCGCGGGCACTTCGGGCCATACGGCGGCAGCTTTGTCGCCGAGACCCTGGTCCACGCACTCGACGAACTGAAGAGCGCCTATGCGCACTACCAGCGCGATGGAGCGTTCGTTGCCGAGTTCCGCGACGAGCTCGAGCATTTCGTCGGCCGGCCGAGCCCGATCTACCACGCCGCGCGGCTGAGCCGCGAGTTGGGCGGCGCGCAGATCCACCTGAAGCGCGAGGATCTCAACCACACCGGCGCGCACAAGATCAACAACACCGTCGGCCAGGCGCTGCTGGCGCGGCGCATGGGCAAGCCGCGTGTGATCGCCGAGACCGGCGCGGGCCAGCACGGTGTGGCCACCGCCACCGTCTGCGCGCGCTATGGGCTCGAGTGCGTGGTCTACATGGGCAGTCACGACATGGCGCGCCAATCGCCCAACGTCTACCGCATGCACCTGCTGGGCGCCACCGTGGTGCCGGTCGAGAGCGGCTCCAAGACGCTGAAGGATGCGCTCAACGAAGCGCTGCGCGACTGGGTGACGAACGTGGAGAACACGTTCTACATCATCGGCACCGTGGCCGGCCCGCATCCGTACCCCACGATGGTGCGCGACTTCCAACGCGTGATCGGCGACGAGTGCATCGAGCAGATGCAACGGCAGATCGGCCGCCAGCCCGATGCGGTGATCGCCTGCGTCGGCGGCGGCAGCAACGCGATGGGCCTGTTCTACCCGTACATCGAGCACGAGGGCGTGCGGCTCGTCGGCGTCGAGGCGGCGGGGCACGGCCTGCAAAGCGGCAGGCACGCGGCGAGCCTGTGCGCCGGCTCGCCGGGCGTGCTGCACGGCAACCGCACCTACCTGCTGCAGGACGACAACGGGCAAATCCTCGAGACGCACTCGATCTCGGCCGGCCTCGACTACCCCGGTGTCGGCCCCGAGCACGCGTACCTGAAAGACATCGGTCGCGCCGAATACGTCGGCATCACCGACGACGAAGCGCTGGCGGCGTTCCACCGGCTGTGCCGCGTCGAAGGCATCATCCCGGCGCTTGAATCGAGCCATGCGGTGGCGCACGCGATCAAGCTCGCCGCGACGATGCAGCCCGAGCAGCACCTGCTGGTGTGCCTGTCGGGCCGCGGCGACAAGGACATCGGCACCGTGGCCGACCTGTCGGGCGCCGAGTTCTTCTGCCGGCCGTCGTGCCGCGGGCAGGCGGTGAAGGGGGACCGGTGATGAGCCGCATTGCGACGACACTGCAAGCCCTGCAACGCAGCGGCCGCAAGGCCTTGATCCCGTACGTGACCGCCGGCGATCCGTTCGCCGACGCCACGCCCGAGATCCTGCACGGCCTGGTCGACGGCGGCGCCGACCTGATCGAGCTCGGCGTGCCGTTTTCCGACCCGATGGCCGATGGCCCGGTGATCCAGCGCGCGTCGGAGCGCGCGCTGGCGCGCGGCATCGGCATGGCCGAGGTGCTCGACATGGTGCGCGCGTTCCGCCGCCGCGATGCCAACACGCCGCTCGTGCTGATGGGCTATGCCAACCCGATCGAGCGCTTCGACCAGCGCCGCGGCGCGGGCGCGTTCGCGCGCGAGGCGGCCGCTGCCGGCGTCGACGGCGTGCTGGTGGTCGACTACCCGCCGGAGGAGTGCGAGGCGTTTGCGGCCGGCCTGAAGGCGGCCGGGCTCGACCCGATCTTCCTGCTCGCGCCGACCTCGACCGAGGCCCGCATCCGTGACGTCGCCCGCCTGGCCAGCGGCTACGTCTACTACGTGTCGCTCAAAGGCGTCACCGGCGCGGGGCATCTCGACGTGTCGTCGGTGGCCGAGGCGGTGCCGCGCATCAAGGCGCATGTGAGGGTGCCGGTCGGCGTCGGTTTCGGCATCCGTGATGCGGCCAGCGCGCAGGCCGTGGCCCGCGTCGCCGATGCGGTGGTGATCGGTGCGCGGCTGGTGCAGGTCCTGGAGGCCGAACCGCGCGACAATGCGGCTGCCGCCGGCCGGCGCTTCATGGCCGGGATCCGCGCCGCGCTCGACGCGCCGGCCTGACTGAGCGAGGAATCCGCAGATGAGTTGGCTCGAGAAGCTGCTGCCCCCGAAGATCCAGCAAACCGACCCGGCCGAGCGCCGCTCGGTGCCCGAGGGCCTGTGGATCAAGTGCCCGTCGTGCGAGACGGTGCTGTACAAGACCGACCTCGAGCAGAACCTCAACGTCTGCCCCAAGTGCGACCACCACCACCGCATCGGCGCGCGGGCGCGGCTCGATGGTTTCCTCGACCCCGAGGGCCGCTTCGAGATCGGCCAGGAGGTGGTGCCGGTCGACGCGCTGAAGTTCAAGGACAGCAAGAAGAAGTACTCCGAGAGCCTGAAGAACGCGCTCGAGGCCACCGGCGAGACCGATGCGCTGGTGGTGATGGGTGGCGCGGTGATGAGCGTGCCGATCGTCGCCGCGTGCTTCGAGTTCGACTTCATGGGCGGCTCGATGGGCAGCGTGGTCGGCGAGCGCTTCGTGCGCGGCGTCGAGGCCGCGGTGGAGCAGAAGATGCCGTTCGTCTGCTTCACCGCGTCGGGCGGCGCGCGCATGCAGGAGGGCCTGCTCAGCCTGATGCAGATGGCCAAGACCAACGCCGCGCTGACGCGCCTGTCGAAGGCACGGCTGCCGTACATCAGCGTGCTCACCGATCCGACGATGGGTGGCGTGTCGGCCAGCTTCGCCTTCGTCGGCGACGTGGTGCTCGCCGAGCCGAAGGCGCTGATCGGCTTTGCCGGCCCGCGCGTGATCGAGAACACCGTGCGCGAGAAGCTGCCCGAGGGCTTCCAGCGCGCCGAGTTCCTGCTCGGCAAGGGCGCGCTCGACCGCATCGTCGACCGCCGCCAGCTGCGCGCCACGGTGGCCGGGCTCGTCGCGATGCTGCTCAAGCAAAGCAGCGACGCGGTGGCCTGATCGCGCCGCCGCCCGCTTCGGCCGTCGCGGCGGCACGGCGATGAGTGTGCACGGCCGCTGCGAAGCGCGAACGCCACAGCGTGCAACGCGCAGGGTCGCGCGGTGACCGCCCCGCGCACGCTCGGCGACTGGCTCGCGCATTGCGAGCGGCTGCACCCCACGAGCATGGACTTCACGCTCGAGCGCGTGCAGGCCGTGCGCGCGCGGCTCGACCTGCGCTTGCGCTGCCCGGTGATCACGGTGGGCGGCACCAACGGCAAGGGCTCGACCTGCGCGATGATCGAATCGATCGCGCGTCACGCCGGCTACCGCACCGCGCTGTACCAGAGCCCGCACCTGCTGCACTTCGAGGAGCGCGGTCTGGTCGACGGGCAGATGATCGATGCCGCCGCGCTGCTGCCGCACTTCGCGGCGGTGGAGGCCGCGCGCGGCGACCTCACGCTGACCTACTTCGAGTTCACGATGCTGGCGATCCTGCGCGCGTTCGCGCAGATCGCGCCCGATCTGGTCGTGCTCGAGGTCGGCCTGGGTGGCCGGCTCGACGCGGTGAACGCGTTCGACGCCGATTGCGCCGTCGTGACCACGATCGCGCTTGACCACACGCAGCTGCTGGGCCCCGACCGCGAATCGATCGGTCGCGAGAAGGCCGGCATCTTTCGCGCCGGCCGGCCGGCGATCGTCGGTGACCCCGAGCCACCGGCCAGTCTGGTCGAGCACGCGCAGGCGGTGGGCGCCGATCTGTGGCTGCAGACGCGCGACTTCGGTTTCCACGGTGATCGCCAGCAGTGGGCGTGGCGCGGTCGCGCGCAGCGCTACAGCGGCTTGGCGTATCCGGCGTTGCGCGGTGCGAACCAGTTGTTGAACGCATCGGCCGCACTGGCCGCGCTGGAGTCACTGCGCGATCGGCTGCCGGTGTCGGCGCAGGCGGTGCGCAGCGGGCTGGCACGGGTCGAACTGCCGGGACGCTTCCAGATCGTGCCCGGTCAGCCGGTGATCGTGCTCGACGTGGCGCACAACCCGCAGGCCGCCGCGACGCTCGCCGTCAGCCTCGACCAGATGGGGTTCTACCCGCGCACGTTCGCGGTGTTCGGCGTGATGGCCGACAAGGACGTGGCCGGTGTCATCGAGCCGCTGCGCGCGCTGGTCGATGCCTGGCACGTCTGTGATCTGCCGTTGCCACGCGCCGCGCGCGCCGACGATCTGGCGCACGCGTTGGCCGCCGCTGCGGCCACGGATACGGCGAGCGCGGTGACTGCCGCACGCAGCGTGAGCACGCATACCACGCCGGCCGCTGCACTGCGCGCTGCGCTGGAGGCCGCTGACCCCACTGATAGAATCGTCGTCTTCGGTTCCTTCCACACAGTGGGCGGTGTGTTGAGAGACGGCCTGCCGCGAACCGCGGCACCGCACGTGGGCTGAGCGCCTGCGGTCAGTCCGCGGCTCGACGGAAGCAGGCCCACTGCGACGCCCGCCGCCTCAACCGCCCGCACCACGCCGCGCATGGGTTTGTTCTCGTTCCTGCAGGGCCGATCCGACGCCGACGGTGACCGTGCCGCGGCCGATCCCGTGCAGGTGGCGCGTGCGCGCGCGCGGCGGCGCCTGATCGGTGCGGCGGTGCTGCTCGGCATCGGCGTGGTCGGCTTTCCGCTGCTGTTCGAGACGCAGCCGCGCCCGGTGGCGGTGGACATCCCGATCGAGATCCCGCGCAAGGACGCCGCGCCAGCGCTGCCGTTGCCGCCGCCGCGGGCGCCGTCGGCCGCTGCGGCGCGCGTCAGCGGCGGCGCGGTCGGTGCCGAGCAAAGCCCCGAAGCATCGCGTGCTGCGGGGTCGGCGCCCGCAGCGACAACCGCGGCAGCCAAGCCGGCCGCGAAGCCCGAGCCGAAGCCGGAGGCCCGCGCCGAGCCCAAGGCCGAAGCGAAGGCCGAGCCTGCGAAGCCCGAATCCGCGAAGTCCGAGCCGAAGCTGCAGCCTGCGAAGCCGGCCCCCGCGGCCGCGCCTTCGAAGGGCGACGACGGCGCACGCGCGCGCGCCTTGCTCGAGGGCCAGGCGGCGAGCGCGGTGCCGTCGGCGGCGGGTGCGCAGGCTGCCGGCAACGGCCGCTTCGTCGTGCAGGTGGGCTCGTTCGGCGAAGCCAAGGCCGCGCACGACATGCGCCAGAAACTCGACAAGCTCGGCCTCAAGAGCTACACGCAGGTGGTGCAGATCGGTGGCGCCCGGCGCATCCGCGTGCGCGTGGGCCCGTTCGCGGCGCGCGACGAAGCCGAACACGCCGCTGGCAAGCTCAAGGCCGCAGGCATGCAGGCCGCGGTGATGACGCTGTGAGCACCGCGAGCGTCGTGAGCGGCATCGGCTGGGTCGACTGGGTGCTGCTGGCGATCCTGCTGGCCTCGGTGCTGATCGGACTGGTGCGCGGCCTGGTGTTCGAGGTGCTGTCGCTGCTCGGCTGGGTGGCCGCCTACATCGCGGCGCAGGCGGCCAGCCCTCTGCTCGCACCGCACCTGCCGGTGGGCGCACCGAACTCGGCGCTGAACCAGGGCGCCGCCTTCGCGGCCACCTTCGTGCTGGCGCTGATCGCTTGGACGCTGCTGGCACGGCTGGTGCGGCTGCTGGTGCACGCCACGCCGTTGACCTTGATCGACCGCACGCTCGGCGGCGTGTTCGGCCTGGTGCGCGCGCTGGTGCTGTTGCTCGCGGTGGCGACGGTGGTGTCGTTCACGCCGGCGGTGCGTGCCGCGCCGTGGCAGGCCTCGCACGGTGCGGCGTGGCTCGGCGCGTTGCTGAGCGGGCTGAAGCCGTTGCTGCCGCACGAGGTCGCGCGGCACTTGCGGGCCTGACGGCCAACCGGACAATGCGAGGCGCGAGGTAGTTCGATCATGTGCGGCATCGTCGGCGTCATCTCGGAGAGCCCGGTCAACCAGCTGATCTACGACGCGCTGCTGCTGCTGCAGCACCGCGGCCAGGATGCGGCCGGCATCGTCACGATGCAAGGCACGCAGTGCTTCATGCACAAGGCGCGCGGCATGGTGCGCGACGTGTTCCGCACGCGCAACATGCGCGCGCTGCCGGGCACCGTGGGCCTCGGCCAGGTGCGCTACCCGACCGCCGGCAACGCCTACAGCGAAGAGGAGGCGCAGCCGTTCTACGTCAACGCGCCGTACGGCATCGTGCTGGTGCACAACGGCAACCTGACGAACGCGGCGGCCTTGAAGGCCGAGTTGTTCGAGGTCGACCGCCGGCACATCAACACCGGCAGCGATACCGAGGTGCTGATCAACGTGCTGGCGCACGAGCTCGAGCGCGCCGGCCGCGAGCGCGAGCTGTCGCCCGCGGTGGTGTTCGATGCCGTGCAGGCGGTGCACCGGCGCCTGCGCGGCTCGTACGCGGTGGTGGCGCTGATCGCCGGCCACGGCCTGCTGGCGTTTCGCGACCCCTACGGCATCCGCCCGCTGGTGTTCGGCCGCTCGACCGGCAGCGACGACCACGCGGTGATGGTGGCCAGCGAGAGCGTCGCGCTCGAAGGCACCGGCCACCGCGCCGAGCGCGACGTGGCGCCGGGCGAGGCGATCTTCGTCGACCGCCACGGCCAGGTGCACTCGCGCCAGTGCGCCGACGCGCCGACGCACAACCCGTGCATGTTCGAGTACGTGTATCTCGCGCGACCCGATTCGGTGATCGACGGCGTGTCGGTCTACCAGGCGCGGCTCAACTTGGGCGAGACGCTGGCGCAGCGCGTGATCTCGACGATGCCGCCGTCCGAGATCGACGTGGTGATCCCGATCCCAGAATCAAGCCGGCCGAGCGCGATGCAACTCGCGGCGAAGATCGGCAAGCCGTACCGCGAAGGCTTCGTGAAGAACCGCTATGTCGGCCGCACCTTCATCATGCCCGGGCAGGCGGTGCGCAAGCGCTCGGTGCGGCAGAAGCTCAACGCCATCGTGCAGGAGTTCAAGGGCCGCAACGTGCTGCTGGTCGACGACTCGATCGTGCGCGGCACCACCAGCAAAGAGATCGTGCAGATGGCGCGCGAGGCCGGCGCGCGCAAGGTCTACATGGCGTCGGCGGCGCCGCCGGTGCGCTTTCCGAACGTCTACGGCATCGACATGCCGACCAAGGAAGAGCTGATCGCGCACGGCCGCAGCGTCGAGGAGATCCGCCGCTACATCGGCGCCGACGCGCTGATCTACCAGGATGTCGATGCGATGAAGCGTGTGGTGAAGGCGCTGAACCCCGCGCTCGACGGCTTCGAGGCCTCGTGCTTCGACGGCCACTACATCACCGGCGACGTCGCCGAGGCCGGCGCCGCACCGCGCAGCGGCGCCGCCGACGACGAAGACGAGGCCCAGCGCTCGCGGCTCGCGCTGCACAGCGCGGCCGACCGATCATGAGGGAGGCGCCTTGAGCGAGCACAAGATCCCGCGCACCCGGCTGCCGCGCGACGCGCGGCTTGACACGCTGGCCGTGCGCGAAGGCCTGCCGGCCGGCCCGTGGGGCGAGAACTCCGAGGCGCTGTTTCTCACCAGCAGCTTCGTGCACCCCGATGCCGCCACTGCGGCAGCGCGCTTCGCCAACGAGGAAGAGGCGTTCGTCTACAGCCGCTTCAGCAACCCCACGGTCACGATGATGGAGCGCCGCCTCGCCGCGCTCGAGGGTAGCGAGGCCTGCATCGGCACCGCCAGCGGCATGGCCGCGATCGCGATGATCGCGCTCGGCCTGCTGAAGTCGGGCGACCATGTCGTCTGTTCGCGCAGCGTGTTCGGCTCGACGATCCGGCTGTTCAACGACTTCGCCAAGTTCGGCGTGCAGGTGAGCTTCGTCTCGCAGACCGACGTGGCGCAGTGGCGCGACGCGCTGCGGCCCGACACGAAGCTGCTGTTCGCCGAGTCGCCGACCAACCCGCTGACCGAGGTGTGCGACATCGCCGCGCTGGCCGCCATGGCGCACGGCGCCGGCGCGCTGCTGGTGGTCGACAACTGCTTCTGCTCGCCGGCGCTGCAGCAGCCGATCCAGCTCGGCGCCGACATCGTGATGCACTCGGGTACCAAGTACCTCGACGGCCAGGGCCGCGTGATCGCCGGCGCGCTGTGCTGCAGCCAGGCGCTGGTCGACGAGAAGTTCACGCCGCTGATGCGCACGATGGGCTTCACGCTGTCGCCGTTCAACGCCTGGGTGGTGCTCAAGGGGCTGGAGACGCTGTCGATCCGCATGCGCGAGCAGAGCGCGCGCGCGCTCGAGCTGGCGCGCTGGCTCGAGCGGCACCCGGCGGTGCAGCGGGTGTACCACCCGGCACTGCCGTCGCATCCGCAGCACGCGCTGGCGATGCGGCAGCAAGGCGGCGTGGGCGGCGCGGTGGCGTCGTTCGTCGTGCGCGGCAGCGGCGCCGAGCGCGCGCGTGCCAACGCGTTCGCGGTGATCGACGCCGCGCGCATCTGCTCGATCACCGCCAACCTGGGCGACACCAAGACCACCATCACGCACCCGTCGAGCACCTCGCACGGCCGCCTCACCGAGGCGCAGCGGATCGACGCCGGCATCACGCAGGGCACGATCCGCCTCGCGGTCGGCCTCGAAGACCTCGACGACCTGAAGACCGACCTCGCGCGCGGGTTGGATGCGCTCGCATGATGGCCGGCAATGAAGTGCGGCACGCAGGTGATCGCGCCGAGGGGGTGAGCGCACCGGTCCGCACGCGCATCGCGCCGTCGCCCACGGGTTTCCTGCACCTGGGCACGGCGCGCACGGCGCTGTACTCGTGGGCCTACGCGCGCCACCACGGCGGGCAGTTCGTGCTTCGCATCGAAGACACCGACGTCGCGCGCTCGACGCAGGATTCGGTCAACCAGATCCTCGACGCGATGCGCTGGCTGCAGCTCGACTACGACGAGGGCCCGGTCTACCAGATGCAGCGCCTCGAGCGCTACCAAGCGGTGGCCGAGCAGATGATCGCCGCCGGCACCGCGTATCGCTGCTACTGCACGCCGGCCGAGCTCGACGCGATGCGCGAAGCGCAGCGCGCGCGCGGCGAGAAGACGCGCTACGACGGCCGCTGGCGCCCGGCACCGGGCAAGGTGCTGCCGCCGGTGCCCGCCGGCGTGGCGCCGGTGGTGCGCTTTGCCAACCCGGTCGACGGCAGCGTCAGCTGGAGCGATCTCGTCAAGGGCCCGATCACGATCCGCAACGAGGAGATCGACGACCTGATCATCCTGCGCCCGCCGGCCGAGGGTGCACCGACCGGTGCGCTCGGCGTGCCGACCTACAACTTCGCGGTCGTGGTCGACGATCTCGACATGCGCATCACGCATGTGTTCCGCGGCGACGAGCACATCAACAACACGCCGTGGCAGATCAACATCTTCCGCGCGCTGCAGGCGCCGCTACCGCAGTTCGGCCACTGCCCGATCATCCTCGGCGACGACGGCCAGAAGCTGTCCAAGCGCCGCGGCGCGGTGAGCGTGATGGCCTACGAGGAGATGGGCTACCTGCCCGAGGCGATGCTCAACTACCTCGCGCGCCTGGGCTGGAGCCACGGCGACGACGAGCTGTTCTCTCGCGAGCAGATGGTGCAGTGGTTCGACGGCAGTCACCTCGCGAAGAGCCCGGCGCAGTGGGACCCGGCCAAGCTCGCGTGGGTGAACACGCACCACCTGAAGGCCGCCCCCGACGAGCGCCTGGCCACGCTGGTGGTGCGCCACCTCGGCACGCTGGGCATCGAGGCCAACGCCGGCGATGCGCGCCTGGCGCGCCGTTGCGCGCTGCTCAAGGATCGCTGCGCTACGCTGGTCGAGCTGGCGCAGTGGTTGGCGATGTTCGAGCGGCCGTCGCCGCCCAGCGCCGAGGACCGCGCGGCGCACCTGGCCAACGCGAGCGCGCGCGCGGCGATGAAGTCGCTGTGCGAGCGCTTCGCGGGTGTGGCGTGGGAGAAGGCCGACATCGCGCAGGCGATCAAGGACACGCTGGCGCAGCACAAGCTGAAGATGCCGCAGCTGGCGATTCCGCTGCGCGTGGCGGTGTGCGGCCGCCAACAGACGCCGGCCATCGATGCCGTGCTGGCACTGTTCGATCGCGCCACCGTGATCGAGCGGCTGTCCGCAGCGCTGATGTGAGCCACCCCCGAGGCGCCTGCGGCGCCTCCCCCTCCAAGGGGGCGCGGCCCGCGGACCGGAGAAGCCGGATCCGCGGCCGCTCTCGGTATAATTCGGCCTTCGCTCGAAGCGCGCTGTGTCGCGGCCCGTGAGGGAACGGGGGTATAGCTCAGCTGGGAGAGCGCTTGCATGGCATGCAAGAGGTCAGCGGTTCGATCCCGCTTACCTCCACCACCAGCACGCGTCGAGTGAACGAGAGAGTTTGTTGACCCCTTCGTCTAGAGGCCTAGGACACGACCCTTTCACGGTTGTAACAGGGGTTCGAATCCCCTAGGGGTCGCCAAGTTGTCCCCCGTTGCGCTGCTCCTCACGGAGTCGTGCAAGCGGGCGGATAAGGTGGCGGGATCGAGCTCGATCTTCTCGAGCAACTCGTGCAACGCCTGGCGTGTTTCATCATGCCGGGCGTTGTCTGTCGCTTCTCGATCCGAGTTGCGCTCGCGTCAGGCCCGGCGTGGCGCTGCAGTTCTTGGGTCGGACGCACTTGCCCTGGTGCAGGCGGCGCGCACCAGAGGGCTGCAGCACAAGGACAACCAGGGTTTCATGAACCAGCTCGGCCCCCGAGGGCCCGGGCGGGCGACAGTGACTTGATGGGCCACCATGCGTCCTCTACCATACCAGCCATACCAGTGTGATGGGTCGCCCATATGAAGACCACGATCGAGCTCCCGGACGATCTTCTCGAGCGCAGCAAAGCGGTGGCGCGGCGCGAGAACTCCACACTCAGAGCGCTGATCGAGGAGGGCTTGCGCCTGGCGCTTCGGGCGCGCACGCGCAAGCGGACGGCGCCATTCGCGGTGCAGCCTTTCGCGGGAGACGGCTTGTCCCCCGAGTTCGCCGGTGCCGGCTGGGAGAAGATTCGCGACGAGATCTACCGTGATCGCGGTTGACACGAACATCCTGGTCTATGCGCACCGCACGGACTCGCCCTTCCACGGCCGTGCACGAGCGGCGCTCGAGTCTCTCGCCGCGGGGGCGAAGGAGTGGGCCATCCCGTGGCCTTGCGCGCACGAGTTCTTCGCCGTCGTGACGCATCCGCGCATCTACAAGACCGCCACGCCCGCCGCAACGGCCTTCGCGCAGCTGCGCGCGCTGCACACGCTGGCCAACCTCGCGTTCATCGCCGAGGCCGAGGACCACCTGCAGCACCTCGAGCCGCTGGCGCTGGCCGCCAAAGCCCACGGCGCAGCGGTTCACGACGCTCGGATCGCGGCGATCTGCCTTTCGCATGGTGTGGCCGAGCTGTGGTCGGCCGACCGCGACTTCTCCCGGTTCCCGGCGCTTGCCGTCCGCAATCCGTTGATCGAGTGAGTGCCCGCAGCAGGGCCTGCGGTCGATCGGCCGCATCAACGCCATCCCCGCCGGGGTCGCACGAGCGGCACAGCATTCGATAGACTGCGCGTGAGGCCGCAGAGCATCCGTCGGCCGGCCAGGCTGTGTCGCCAGAAGCTCGTCCGGCACCACGGAGCAGACATGGGCCGCGGTGGGCGGCGCGGCAAAGCTGGACGATCGCCTCGTCGGACGCAGCCTTGGCGGGCGATATCAGCAGATGGGTCTGGGTCTCGACCAGCGCCGGCTCCCCGACTGCCCGACGACGGGGCCCGATCGCTTGCCCGCGGATCGACTCCGAGCGGTTCGTCGGCTGGATCAGCTCGCCCAGGCGGTGTCCGCTGTCTCGGCCGATGCGTTGCCCGGCGAGCCCGCGCGCATCGAGAACGGTCGCGTCGCGTTGCACACCACCAGGATGCTGCTCAGCGTCATCGCCAGGGCGGCGGCAAGCGGGTTGAGCCAGCCGGTCATCGCCAGCGGCACTGCGATCGCGTTGTACGACAGGGCCCAGGCCAGGCTCTGGCGCACGCGGCGCCGTGCGCTGTCGACGATATCGAGCGCATCGACGACGCGCTCGAGCCGTTCGCCGGTGATGACGATGTCGGCGGCGTGTGCGGCCAGCGCGGTCGGCGCGCCGAAGGCGATCGCCAGGTCGGCCTCGGCAAGGGCCGGTGCATCGTTGCTGCCGTCGCCGACCATCGCGACGCGGCCGCGCCGGCGCAACTGCCTGACGACGGCGGCCTTGGCCTGCGGCGGCACTGCGCGGTAGCACTCGTCGACGTGCGCGGCGTAACCCTCGGCGCTCACGGCACCGGTGAGCAGGACGACGCGCGCACGCTGTCGCATTCGCCGCAGCACCTGCTCCCACTGTGGCCGCGGATCGTCGCGCGAGACGATCGCACCGTGCGCGGCGCCGTCCCACCCGACGTACGACACGACGCCGGTCGCGCCGTCGCGCCGGGCGAGTTGCGCATCCAGTTCCGCCGGCACGCTCCATTGCAGCTCGTCGAACAGCGCGCGGCTGCCGACCGCGACGCGACGTTGTCCGACCGACCCGCAGGCGCCCCGGCCGGCACGGATTTCGACCGCGCGTGCGGCGGCGCGGCGGTCGAGTGCAGCGATCGCACGCGCCACCGGATGCGGCGAGTCGCGCTCGACAGCGGCCGCGAGCGGCACGATCTCGGGCGACCCGATCACGTCGCACACCGTCATCGCGCCGCTCGACAGGGTGCCGGTCTTGTCGATCGCCACGATGTCGACGCCAGCTCCGCGGTCGAACAGCGCGGGGCGGGCGACGATGATCCCGCGCCGCAGCGCCGCGCTCGTCGCACCGGCGAGCGTGAGCGGGATCGCCAAGCCGAAGGTGCAGGGGCACGAGACGATCAGCGTGGCCAGCGCTGCAAGCAGTGCACGCTGCGGCCCGGCGCCGGCGAACCACAACGCAAGCCCGACCAGCAGCGCCGACGCGAACACGGCGGGGACGAATGCGCGCGCGATGCGATCGGTGCGCGCCTGCGTTGCGCCGCGTGAGGCCTGCGCGTCCCACAGCACGCGCGCCAGCTCGGCGATCCGGCTCTCGACCTTGGCCCCGACGTCGACCTCGATTCGGCCCTCGCGCAGCACGGCGCCGCCGAGCACGCGCCCGCCGCTGCGTCGCGCTGCCGGAACGGCCTCGCCGGTCAGCAGCGACTCGTCGACTGCTCCTTCGCCGTCGACGATCGTGCCGTCGACGGGGATCGTCTCGCCCTGGCGCACCACGACGCGGTCTCCCGGCAGCACCTCGTCGGCGCCGCACGCGAAGCACTCGCCGGCGCGCACCACGCACGCCCGGAGCGCCGGCGCGTGCATGATGTCCGCGAGGCCGCGCAGCGCCGCTTCGCGCGCGCCGCGCTCGAGGTAGCGACCGATCGTGACCACGGCGACGATGCCGCTGGCGGCGTCGAAGTACAGGTCGGAGCGGTCATGGCCGAGCTGGAACACGCTGTACGCGTAGGCCGAGACGATCGCCAGCGCGAGCAGCGCGTCCATGTGCCACCCGCCGACGCGCGCCGCGGCAACCGCGCTGCGCAGGATCGGCCAGCCGACGCCGAACACCTGGATCGTCGTCAGAACGAACAGCGCGCGCGGTACCCAGTCGAAAGCCAGCCAGCCGATGGCGGCGTAGTCCTGCGCATCGAGCCAGCCGGCGTGCAGCGGATAGACGAAGACGAACGACAGCATCATCACTGCCGACGCCAGGCAGCAGCCGGTGAGCAGCCGCAGCAGGTCGGCGCGCTCGTCGTACTCGGGCAACGCCTCGCCGCGCGGGCGGTAGCGGTAGCCGCCGATGCTCAGCCGATCGGCGAGGTCGGTCGCGGCGATGCGTGCCGGGTCGTAGACGACCTTCGCGGTGCCGGTGGCGTGGCTCGCGTGCACCGAGAGCACGCCGTCGACCCGAGTCGCCGCGCGCGCCACGAGCTGTTCGCACGACGCGCAGTGCATGCCGTCGACCCGAAAGAAGGCCTCGCTGCCCCGCGGCTCGGCGGCAGCGTCGATCGGTGCTGCGGCGTGGCTCGGTTCGCTGCCCAGCAAGCGCGCCACCTCGCGGCAACCGATGCAGCAGTAGTCCCGCCCGTCGCCGTGGACTGCGGGCCGTGGCAACGGCAGCCCGCACAGCGCACAGCTCATCGCGCCGCGCCGCGGGGCTTGCCGATCACGCCGCGGCGCCGCCGCTCAGGCCGGAACGGCTCGCCGCCCGGCGGCCTCGCCGATCGCACGCGAGCGCAGCAGATTCCAGGCATACACCACCAGCGCGGCGCCGAGGATGAGTCCGAACACCAAGATCAACTGCCCGTAGAGGATCCAGCCCTCCTGGTTCCAGTCGGCGAACCGGCGCGGCATGCCTGCAGCGCCACCGGCGAGCATCGACAGCGCGCTACCGATCGAGCCGATCACGAACAGCCGCACCGACCACATCCCCAGCGTCTGGTCGAGTCGCCGCCCGGTGATCACCGGATAGTGGTGGTACAGCACGCCGAGCCACATCATCGCCATCGACACGAGCACCGTCATCGTGTGCCCGCTTTGCCACATCGTGCCGTGCAGCTGGAACGACCACGCGACGTTGGAAGTGACCACCGCGCTCGCGCCGTCGAGGATGTACAGCACGAACCCGGCCAGCGTCGCCATGATCCCGGGCTCCGGCCGCAACCCGTGCTGCCAGATGGTGGCGAGGACCGTGAAGATCGACAACGCCGATCCGATGCCGGTGCCCCAGCTCATGATGTTGCCCCAGTACGCCAGCGCTGCCGGCTGGTTGGGGTACAGCGTGATGAAGTGATGCAGGAACGACGTGATCGATGTCAGCAGCAGGATCCACAGCGCGGTGTTCGCGATGCGGTCGCTGAACAGCTTGCGCGTGCCGTCGGCCAGGTACAGCGGCAGCGTCGCGTACATCGCGCTGATCACCATCAGCGCCATCGCCTCCATCAGGTTGTGCGCGAAGATGAAGAACGAGTACTGGAAGACCACCGGCTCGGCTGCCCAGGCCGCCATCGACATCGGTATCACGCCATACAGCGCCGCCAGCAATGTCGTTCCGACCGCCACCAGCGGCAGGCCGGCGATCAGCAGCGTCAGCGCCGCCAGCGTCATGCCGAGCATCCCCGGGTCGGCGAGCGAGCGCGGCGACAGCACCAGCTCGGGCCGCTTGGGGCCGAAGAACAGCATGCGCAGGACGAGCAGCGGGTAGAACAGGATCATCGTCGCCAGCACCAGATAGATGCCGGTGAAGCCCAGCACCACGGTGCCCATGCTCCAGATGCCCATCTTGGCGCCGACGAGCGGCAACGGGTACATCACGACCAGGCTGACCCGGAAGCCGAGCAGCACCGCCACCGTCAGCAGCGCCGATCCGAGGTTGAGCGCGACGAACGCCGTTGCCGGCAGCCACCCGGTGACCGGCTTGCCGACGCAGCCGGCGGCACGGTGCAGTCCGACGCCGATCATCAGCTGGAAGGTGAACGGGAACGCGAGCGCCGCGCCGTGCAGCGTCAGCGTGGTGTAGAACAGGCCGCTGTCCATGTTGAACAGCTGGGTGGCGGGCATCACCAGCCCGAGCAGCCCGGCCACCGTGAGCCAGACGAACGAGGCCATGACCATCAGCGCCGGCCAGGCGTTGATCTCCTCCAGGCCGGTGGACTTGTCCACCGCGAACATGCGGCCGAACAGCGGCGTGCGTTCGATCAGCGTGGCAGCGATGGTCATTGCGCCTCCTTCGGCGGTTGCACCGGTGGGTTTACTTCGCACCCGCGACGACGACGATCTCGTCGCGCATCGTGTGGTGCGCGATGCCGCAGTATTCGAGGCAGCGCACCTTGTACGTGCCGGCTTCGTCGAACGTGTGGATCAGCGAGGTCGGCTTGGTAAGCCCGGGCATCAGCATCATCGTGAACAGCATCCGGCCGTCCGGGTGGTAGATCGCGAAGCCGTGCATCGTGTCGTTGCTGCGTCCGGAGAAGCGCACCGGACGGCCGGCCTCGACGCGGCGGCTCGAGATGTCGAACGCCCAAGAGGTGGCCGTCAGGTCGACGTTCTGGATGTCGGTGCGCGTGTTTGCGTGCGCGGTGCGCAGCGTCGGCATGTACTTGAGGCTCGCCAGGTTGACGCCGACGAAAACCAACAGCACCAGGCCGATCCAGCCGACCTCGACGCGCGAAATCTGCGCGCGCGCGGCGGCCGCCGGCGATGGATCGACGACGCTCTTGCGGCGGACGATGTAGTAGAAGACCGCGGCGAACGGCAGCAGCATGAACAGCGTCATCCAGAACGCGCCCCAGCCGCTGAACAGGAAGTCGAGCATCGCCTTGTCCTCCTCGCCGCTGCGGCAGCGCCGCGCGGATTCGCCACGCCGCCCCGCTGCCGAGGATAGGCAGCGGGGCGCCAGCGCGAAACTAGGATGCTTCCTAGCGCGATGCTCGATCTCCCTGAAGATGCATGCTCGCGGTGGCGCTAGAGTCCGCACCGGTTCACGACCGCGAGGGTGAGGCGCAAATTGAACGGTGTGTCGGCGCAAGCGGGGGCCGGGTGGCGGTTGCGCTGCTACGTGCGGCTCGCCAAGCCGCGGGTGCTGACGCTGATCCTGTTCTGCGCGGTCATCGGCATGCTGCTGGCGACTCCCGGCGCGGTGCCGCTGGCGACGCTGGCGGCGGGCACAGCGGGCATCGCGCTGGTGGCCGGCGCGGCGGCCGCGTTCAACTGCCTCATCGAGCGCCGGCTCGACGCGCTGATGGCGCGCACGCGCGCACGGCCGTTGCCGCAAGGCGAGGTCGGCGCGGTCGAGACGCTGCTCGTCGCCGGGCTCGCCGGCGGGGCAGGGATGCTGCTGCTGCTGCACGGCACCAACGCGCTGGCGGCGGTGCTGACGCTGGCCACCTTCGTCGGTTATGCGGTCGTCTACACGGTGCTGCTGAAACCGCGCACCGCGCAGAACATCGTGATCGGCGGTGCCTCGGGCGCGATGCCGCCGGTGCTCGGCTGGGCGGCGGTCACCGGCGAGGCGCCGGTCGAGGCCTGGTTGCTGTTCCTGATCATCTTCGTCTGGACGCCGCCGCACTTCTGGTCGCTCGCGCTGTACCGCACGCGCGACTACGCGGCCGCCGGATTCCCGATGCTGCCGGTGGTGCGTGGCCGGCGCTACACGCAGCGCTCGATCGTCGCGTACACGCTCGCGTTGGCGGCGGCTTCCGTGCTGCCGGCGGCAGTCGGCATGAGCGGGTGGATCTACCTCGCCGTGGTGCTGCCGCTCGACGCGCGCTTCGTCTGGCTGGCCTGGCGCGTTCTGCGCAGCGACAGCGACGCGCTGGCGCAACGCACCTTCCGCTACTCGATCACCTATCTGTCGCTGCTGTTCGCGGCGCTGCTGGTCGACCACTACCTCGCGCCGTGACGGCGCTGCGACCCTGCCTTGGCGCCGCGCGCCCGCCTCATTCGCCTTCGCCGGCGTGCACCATCGCCAGCTTGACCAGATCGGCGAGCGAGCGGGCGTGCAACTTCTCCATCACCTTGGCGCGGTGGAACTCGACCGTCTTCGCGCTCAAGCCGAGCGCGTGGGCGACCGCCTTGTTCGACTGCCCCTGTACCACCAGGTCGAGCACCTCGCGCTCGCGCGCGGTCAGCGCGTCGAAGCGCTCGCGCAGCTCGCGGTGCTGGTTGTCGCGATCGCGGCGCGCGGCATCGTGCGCGATCGCGCGCTGCACGCGATCGAGCAGATCCTGGTCGTTGAACGGCTTCTCGATGAAGTCGAACGCGCCGGTCTGCACCGCGCGCACCGCCATCTGTACATCGCCGTGACCGGTGACGAAGATCAGCGGCAGATGATGGCGGTGGCGCGCGGCCAGGTGCTGCTGCAGATCCAGGCCGCTCATCCCGGGCATGCGCACGTCGAGCAGCAGACAGCCTGGTAACTCCGCGTCGTAGCAACCCAGGAACTCCTGCGCCGACGCGAAAGTCTGCACCGGCAGCCGCACCGACTCGATCAGCCAGCGCAGGCTGCGCTGGACGGCTTGGTCGTCGTCAACGACGAACACCGTGGGCGAGGGCATCGCGCGTCACCTCCTGGCTGAACACGGGCAGCGTGAAGCCGAACGTCGCGCCGCCGCCCGGGCGCGACCGCACGCCGATGCGCCCGCCGTGCGACTCGACGATCGAGCGGCTGATCGACAGCCCCATGCCGACGCCGTCCGGCTTGGTCGTGAAGAACGGGTCGAATACCTGCTCGACCAGGCCGGCCATGATTCCGGGGCCGGTATCGCTGACCTCGACCCCGATTGCGGCACCGTCGGCGCGCGCGGTGCGTACGGTGATCTCGCGGCACGGCGAGTGCGCCTCGTCCATGGCGTCGATCGCATTTCGCACCAGATTGCCGATCACCTGCTCAACCATGATCGGATCGGCGTGCGCCGGCGCCAGGCCGCCGGCCAGCTCGAGCCGCAGGCGCGTTGCATGCTGGCGCGCCTCGATCTCGGCGAACTGCGCGACGCTGCGCACCACGAGGTTGATGTCGATCGCCACGCGCTCCAGCTCGCGCTTGCGAACGAACTCGCGCAGGTGCCGGATCATCGCGCCGGCGCGCTCGGCCTGCTCACTGATCGCGTCGAGCGGCTCGTTCAGCTCGGCCAGCGTCGTGGTGCCGGCGCGGACGCGTCGCGTGCATCCGCGCGCGAAGGCGGCGATCGCCGACAACGGCTGGTTCAGCTCGTGTGCCAGCGCGGTGGCCATCTCGCCCATCGTCGACAGCCGTGCCACGTGCGCCAGCTCGCTCTGGTGACGGCGCGCGCGCTCCTCGACGAGCCTGCGATCGGTGATGTCGCGCGTGATCGCGAGCAGCGCGTAGATCGCGCCGTGCGCGTCGCGCAGCGGTGTGGCATGCGTCTCCATCCAGCGGCTGCTTCCCTTCAGCGTGATCAGCCGGAACTCGTAGACCACGGATTCGCCCGCGAACACGCGACGCACGTTGTCGCGGTAGACGTCGCGCGATTCCGCAGCGACGAACAGATAGATCGGCTTGCCGATCACGTCGCCCGGGCTGTCGGCTTCGAGCAGCGCGAGCCCGGCCGGGTTGATCTCGAGCACGGTGCCGTTGGCGGCCTGCAGCTTCATGCACTCGGGCTCGGACTCGATGATCGCGCGCAGGCGGTACTCGTTCTCGAGCAGCCGGTTCGACATGCCTTCGTGTTGCGTCTGCTGCTCGTGCACGCGCCGCGCAGCCGCGCGCACGCGCGCCGCTGCGATCGCCAGGGCCATCGTCGCGGCCATCAGCGCGCCGAGCAGCACCACGGCGGCGAGCCAGAAGGTGTCGGTATCGATCTGCATCAGCGCACCGTCGACGCCGGCGCGCCGCCGTGGCTGTCGTGGCCGTCGTGTGCGCCGAACGGTACGAGCGACGCGACTCCGAGCGCCAGGACGATCGCGCCCGACGCACGCCGCACCCGGCTGTCGCGCGCCGCGCTGCGCAGCGCGCGCGCGGCACCGCCAGCAGCCAGCAGCATCGGCAAGGTGCCGGCACCGAACGCGAGCATCAGCAGCGCCCCGGCTGCCGGGCTGCCTGCGCCCAGCGACCATGCGAGCGCCGCGTACACCAGCCCACACGGCAGCCAGCCCCACACCATGCCGAACAGCCACGCCTGCAGCGGGTGACGTACCGGCAGCAGACGGCGCCCGAGCGGTTCGATCCGCCGCCACAGCCGCGCGCCGGCGCGTTCGAGTGCAGCCAGACCGGTCCACCAACCGGTCAGGTACAAGCCCAGCGCGATCATGAACCCGGCCGACACCCAGCCGGCGGCTTGCCGCGCCGCCGGCGCGGGCAGGGTGTCGAGCATCTGCTGGCTCAGCCAGCCCACCAGTGCGCCGGCGAGCGCGTAGCTGCAGATCCGGCCGAGGTTGAATGCGAGCAGATGCAGCGCCTGCCACCAGCGGCGGGCGTCGCGCGCAGTGGCCAGCGCGAGGCTGCCGGCGATGCCGCCGCACATGCCGGCGCAATGGGTCGAGCCCAGCATGCCGACCAGCATGGCCGAAGCGAGCGTGGCTTCGGTGGGCATCACGTCAGCGTGCCCTCGTCTATCGCGCACACCCACGCGTTCGCAGTCGTCGGATCCATTCCATCCTCGTCGCCGCACGATGCGTGCAGTCCCGCACGCTCCTCTTGGTACCTCAGGCCGGTATGCATCGCCTTGACGGTCATCAACGCGAGTTCTGGTCGGTCTGCTGCTGCCTGCTATACTGCTCGGCTCTTTCCGCGGAGTGGTAGTTCAGTCGGTTAGAATACCGGCCTGTCACGCCGGGGGTCGCGGGTTCGAGTCCCGTCCACTCCGCCACGAGATCCAAGCCACCGCGCCGCGGTGGCTTTTTCTTGCCCGCCGGCCGCGTGCTGCGCGCCGCCCGCTGTTCAGGGAAGCCCTAGTGCAGTGTTTCGTTCTGCTTGGAACTTAAGCGCGCGTTGGCACGAATCACCTTCTGCAGGATGTCGCGTGCGCTCTTGGTCCAGATGAACGGTTTCGGATCGGTGTTGTGATGGGCGACGTATTCGTCGATGGCCGCTACGAGTTCGGGCACGCTGCAGAACACCCCTCTGCGCAGCCGCTCGGTGGTCAGATCACGGAAGAAGCGCTCCACCATGTTCAGCCACGACGCCGAGGTTGGCGTGAAGTGCATGTTGAAGCGCGGGTGCCTGGCCAGCCATTGCTGCACCGCCGGGTGCTTGTGCGTGGCGTAGTTGTCGGCAATCAGGTGCAGCGTCTTGTCCTTGGGCGTCTCGCGGTCGATCTTGCGCAGGAACTTCAGCCACTCGGCGTGGGTGGGCGCTGCTGGCACTGGCCGATGACCTGGCCGTCGAGCACGTTGAGCGCGGCGAACAGCGTGGTCGTGCCGTGGCGCTTGTAGTCGTGCGTCAGCGTCTGCGCGCGGCCCTTCTTCAGCGGCAGGCCCGGCTGCGTGCGGTCCAGCGCCTGCACCATGGCTCTTCGTCGCAGCACAGCACCAAGGCGTGCTCGGGCGGGGACATGTACAGGCCCACGATGTCCTCGAGCTTTTCGACGAACTTCGGGTCGCGCGAGACCTTGAAGCCAATGCGCACCACGTGCGGCTTCAGGCCGCGGGCCTGCCAGTGCCGCATCACGGTGCTGCTGGCGCTGACGCCCAGCTCGGCGGCCATCTTGCGCGTGCTCCAGTGCGCAGCGCCGCCGGCAGCTCTGCGTGGTCAGTGCAACCAGTCTTTGCACATCCACCTTCAGCGGCGGCGCTCCGCGTGGCAAGTCTCGCCATGATCGCTTGAGACCGAATGGACATAGCGCTCGCGCCAGCGCGCAACCTGCACGCGCCCACGCTCAGCTGCCGGGCGATGTCCTGTTCATCATGCCCTGCGCAGCCAGCAGCACAATCTGCGCTCGCTGCGCCAGCCTCACGCTGGTGCGCTTGGAGCGCGCGCAGCTTGGTCAACTCGGCCTCCTGCTCATCGAGCTCACTCCACAACCGGCGCAACTCGCAATTGCTCGCTCCAATGCACACCGAAGTGGAGCATTGGAGCGAGGTAGTTCATTTAAGTTCACTCAACAACCAAACACTACACTAGTTCGCGGGAAAACCATCTGGGCAGCGGCAACTCGCCCGCACCAGACTTTGTTCGATGCTCGAGTGCCGGCAGGTTGAACGTCGTTTCGGTGGTCTCGTGGCGCTGGCCGGGGTGAACCTGCGGATCGAGCGCGGCGAGATCTTCGGCCTGGTCGGCCCGAACGGCAGCGGCAAGACCACGCTGGTCAACGCGATCACCGGTTTCTACCCGCCGCACAAGGGCCGCATCGTGCTCGACGGGCACGACATCACCGGCATGGCGCCGCACGCGGTGGCGCGGCGCCACGTGGCGCGCACGTTCCAGAACCTGGCGCTGTTCAACGGCATGACCGTGCTCGACAACATCCTGCTGGGCCGCCACGTGCACATGCGGCCGAGCGTGCTGCGCACCGCGCTGTACCCGTGGCTGGCGCAGCGCGACGAGGTGGCGCACCGCCTCGTGGTCGAAGAGGTGATCGACTTCATGCAGCTGCAGGGCGTGCGCCGCGAGCTGGTCGACGCGATCCCCATCGGGCTGAAGAAGCGCGTCGAGCTGGCGCGCGCGCTGGTGGCCGAGCCGCGCTTGCTGATCCTCGACGAGCCGATGGCCGGCATGAACCAGGAAGAGAAGGAGTACATGGCGCGCTTCGTGCTCGACGCGCGCGACGAGCGCGGCGTGACGGTGCTGCTGATCGAGCACCACATGGACATCATCACCGGCATCTGCGATCGCATGCTGGTGCTGAGCTACGGCGAGGTGATCGACACCGGCGTGCCGCGCGAGGTGGTGAAGAACGAGCGCGTGATCAAGGCCTATCTCGGGGGTGCGCATGCGGCCGCCGCGTGACGCGCAGCGCGGCCGCGCCGGCACCGGCGGCGGCGACGCCAGCCTGCAGGTGTGGGATTTCTCCGCCGACACCACGCTGCTGCGCTGCCTGGCGGCGCACGCGAAGGCGCACGGCGCACGCGCGGCGCTGCGCGAGAAAGACCGCGGCATCTGGCAGCAGACCAGCTGGGCGCAATGGCTCGACACCACACTGGCCTGCGCGGCCGGCCTGCAGGCGCTGGGCTTCCGGCGCGGCGATGCGCTGCTGGTGGTCGGCGACAACCGGCCGAGCCTGTACACCGGGCTGCTGGCCGCCGGCGCGCTGGCCGGCCTGCCGATGCCGGTGTACCCCGACGCCACGCCCGACGAGGTGCGCCAGGTGATCGACAACACGCGGCCGCGCTTCGCGCTGGCCGAAGACCAGGAGCAGGTCGACAAGCTGCTCGACCTGCGCGAGCACGCGCCGGGCCTCGAGCACATCGCGTACGACGACCCGCGCGGCCTCGCCGCCTACCGGCAGCCAGGCCTGGTGTCGTGGCGGCAACTGGTCGAGACCGGCGCGCAGCGCCTCGCGGCCGAGCCGGGGCTGCGCGAATCGCTGATCGCCATCGCCACGCCCGACGATGCGGCGGTGTTCGTGCACTCGTCGGGCACCACCGGGCAGCCCAAGGGCGTGGTCCTGAGCCACCGCAACGTGCTCGCCGGCGTGGCCGGCGCGTACCGCGCCAAGGCGTTCGGCTTCGGCGAGGAGATCCTGGCCTACCTGCCGATGGCCTGGGTCGGCGACTTCGCGTTCACGATGGGCGCCGGCATCGCGCTCGGCTTCACGATCAACATCGCCGAGAGCCCCGAGACGGTGCTGCACGACCTGCGCGAGATCGCGCCCACGTTCTACCTCGCGGCGCCGCGCAGCTGGGACAACATGCTGACGATGGTGCAGGTGCGCATGGAAGACTCCACGCGCCTGAAGAAGGCGGTGTACGACGCCTTCATGAACCTCGCGCTGGCCGGCGAGCGCGCCAAGCTCGAGGGCCGCGAGCCCACGCGCGCGCAGCGGCTGCTGCGACCGCTCGGCGAATGGCTGGTCTACGGCCCGATCAAGGACCAGCTCGGCCTGAGCCGGCTGCGCCATGCCTTCACCGGCGGCGAGGCGATCGGCGAAGACACCTTCGTGTTCTACCGCGCGCTCGGCGTGCAGCTGCGCCAGCTCTACGGCCAGACCGAGTGCGCCGCCTACAACGCGATGCAGGACGAATCCGAGGTGCGGCTGCACACCGTGGGCCGGCCGCTGCCGGGTGTGGAGGCGCGCATCAGCGAATCCGGCGAGATCCTGGTGCGCTCGGGCAGCGTGTTCAGCGGCTACTGGCACAACGACGAGGCCAGCCGCGCCGCGCTGCAAGGCGGCTGGCTGCACACCGGCGACGCCGGCTACCTCGAGCCCGACGGCCACCTGGTGGTGCTGGGCCGCCTGTCGGAGGTGGTGCACACCGCGCAGGGCGAGCGCTACATCCCCAACTACATCGAGAACCGGCTCAAGTTCAGCCCGTGGATCAAGGACGTGGCCGTGCTCGGCAAGGGGCGCGACACGCTGGCCGCGATCGTCTGCATCGACAAGGAGCCGGTGGGCCACTGGGCCGAGCTGCACGGCATCTCGTACATGTCGTATGCCGATCTGGCCGGCAAGCCCGAGGTGATCGAACTGGTGCGCGCGGCGATCGCGCGCGTCAACGCCACGCTGCCCGAGCCGCTGAAGCTGCGCCGCTTCGTGAGCCTGCACAAGGAGTTCGACCCCGACGACGGCGAGATCACGCGCACGCGCAAGTTGCGCCGCAACGTGGTCGAGGAGCGCTATGCGCCGATCATCGACGCCGTCTACGGCGGCCAGCCGAGCGTGACGATGAAGGCGCAGATCGTCTACGAGACCGGCGAAGTCGGCGTCACCGAGCGCGAGCTGCGCGTGGTGGCGGTGTGAGCGCTCGGGTGGTGTGACGCGATGGACCTGATGTACCTGCTCGAGCTGGCGATCAACGGCGCGTTGTCGGGGCTGATGTATGCGCTGGTGGCGATGGGCATCGTGCTGATCTACAAGTCGTCGTCGGTGCCCAACCTGGCGCAGGGCGCGCTGACGATGGTGGGCGCCTATGTCGTGCTGGCGTTCGCCGACGGCGCCGGACTGCCGATGTGGGCGGCGATCCCGCTGGCGATGGTCACGATGATGGGCCTGGGCCTGGGCATCGAGCGCATCGCGCTGCGCCGCCTGGCCGGCCGGCCGATCGTGATGATCCTGATGATGACGCTCGGGCTCGACATCTTCCTGCGCGCCGGCACGATGGCCATCGGCGGCGGCACCGCGCGGCCACTGAAGATCGGCGTGGGCGATGCGCCGCTGTTCCTCGGGCCGCTGCTGATCAACCGTGCCTACCTGGTGGGCGCGATCGTGGCGATCGCGCTGTTCGGCGTCTTCGTGTTCTTCTTCCGCACGCGCCGCGGCGTGGTGCTGCGCGCGATCGCCGACGACTACATGGCGTCGTGGGCGGTCGGCATCTCGGTCGAGCGCGGCGTGGCGCTGTCGTGGGCGCTGTCGTCGCTGGTGGCCACCGCCGCCGGCGTGCTGTGGGGCTCGATCCAGGGCGTTGACCAGTCGCTGTCGCTGCTGCTGCTCAAGGGCATCACGGTGGCGGTGCTCGGCGGCATGGACAGCCTCGGCGGCGCCATCCTCGCGGCGATCGGCCTCGGCGTGTTCGAAGCGGTGGCCGCCGGCGTGCTCGACCCGCTGCTCGGCGGCGGCACGCGCGACCTGGTGGTGGCCGTGGTGCTGATCCTCACCATCATGATCCGCCCGCACGGCCTGTTCGGCCGCCACGACATCGAAAGGCTATGACGATCCCCCCGAAGCGCCTTCGGCGCCTCCCCCCGAGGGGGCGCCGCCAGCGGCCCGGCAAAGCCGGTTCCGCGGCGGCCGCTCGGTTGCCGCACGGTCATGCCGATACGGCGCGCATGCGCAGCATGGAGCACTGAGCATGTTGTACCGCCAGGCGGGCATCCGCCACACCGACTACGCGGCCGATCGCGCGCTGTTCCCGATTCCGGCCGATCGCATCGCCATCGCGGCGCTGCTCGCGCTGGCGCTGCTGGCGCCGGTGCTGTTCAGCTCGCTGGCGGTGTCGAGCTACCTCACGCCGTGGCTGATCTGGGTGTCGGCCACGCTCGGGCTCAACCTGATCATCGGCTGGGCCGGGCAGTTCCACTTCGGCTACGCCGCGGTGATGGGCATCGGCGCCTACACCGCGGTGCACGCCTTCAAGGCCGGCGTGCCGTGGGAGATCGCCGTCGTGGCGGGCGGCCTGATGGCCACCGTGATCGGCGTGGTGTTCGCGTTCGCGGCGCTGCGCGTGAAGGGCCTGTATCTCGCGCTGTCGACGCTGGCGCTGCAGTTCGTGATGGACTGGGTGATCTCGCACGTGCCGGCGATCAGCGGCGGCGTCGGCGCCACCTTGCAGGCGCCGGCGATGCGGCTGCTCGGCCAGCGCATCGATTCCGAGGTGGCGCTGTACTACGTGGCGCTGGCGTGGGCGCTGCTGGTCACGCTGTTCATGCTGAACCTGCGGCGCAGCGCGCTCGGCCGCGCGCTGGTGGCCGTGCGCGAGAAGGACTACGCCGCCGCGGTGATCGGCGTGCAGGCCTTCCGCTACAAGCTGGTGGCGTTCGCCACCTCGTCGTTCATCGGCGGCGTCAGCGGCGCGGTGCTGATCTTCTGCTTCTACCATGCGGTGACGCCCGAGCAGTTCGCGGTCAACGTGTCGATCGAGCTGCTGGCGATGGTGATCGTCGGCGGTCTGGCCAGCATCATCGGCAGCTGGCTCGGCGCCGGCTTCATCCTGCTGGCGCCGGGCCAGATCCACTCGCTGATCGCCTGGGGCGCGCAGCAGCTCGGCGTGGAGATCGGCGTCGAGACGCTGGCCCACCTGCCGCATGCGTTCTACGGCGCGCTGATCATCGGCTTCCTGCTGCTCGAGCCGATGGGGCTGGGCAAGCTGTACGGCAACGTGCGCAACTACCTGATGGTGTGGCCGTTCGGCTATGCACGGAAATGACCCCGCCGAAGCGCCTTCGGCGCCTCCCCCCAGGGGGCGCACCGCCAGCGGACCGGCAAAGCCGGATCCGCGGCGGCCGCTTGGTTGTTCCGATGCTGTGCATCGTCGGTGTCGGCTGGCACCACGGATCGATGAGGTGACATGAACGCCGCCACCGACGTGCTGATGCTGAACAACATCGAGGTCATCTACGACCGCGTGGCGCTGGCCATCAAGGGCGCCTCGCTGGTGGTGCCGCCCGGCGGCATGGTGGCGCTGCTGGGCGCCAACGGCGCCGGCAAGAGCACGCTGCTGAAGGCGGTGAGCGGCCTGCTGAAGGCCGAGCGCGGCGAGATCACGCGCGGTGAGGTGCACTTTCTCGGCCACAACATCGACGCGCTGCCGCCGCAGGTGCGCGTGCAGCGCGGCATCGTGCAGGTGCTCGAGGGCCGGCGCGTGTTCGAGCACCTGACGCCCGACGAGAACCTGGTCGCCGCGTCGGCGGTGCGCGGCACCGCCGGCGCCGCGTTGCAGCGCGACCGCGAGCGCGTGTACGGCTACTTTCCGCGGCTGTTCGAGCGCCGCACCGCGCAGGCGGGCTACCTGTCGGGCGGCGAGCAGCAGATGCTGGCGATCGGCCGGGCGCTGATGACGCGCCCGAAGCTGCTGATGCTCGACGAGCCGAGCCTCGGGCTGGCGCCGTTCCTGGTGGCCGAGATCTTCGACATCGTGCGCCGCATCAACCGCGAGGAGGGCCTGTCGGTGCTGCTGGTCGAGCAGAACGCGATCGCCGCGCTCGAGGTGGTGTCGCACGGCTACCTGATCGAAGGCGGCCGCATCGTGATGCACGACAGCGCCGAGGCGATGAAGAAGAACCCCGACATCCAGGAGTTCTACCTGGGCGGCCGGGAGGGCCGCGATTTCAGCGAGATCAAGCACTACCGCCGCCGCAAGCGATGGCTTTCATGAACCCCCCCGAAGCGACCTGCGGTCGCCTCCCCCCAGGGGCGCCGCCAGTGACCCGGCAAAGCCGGTTCCACGGCGGCGGCTTGGGGGGAACCATTCCACCCACAGGAGACATGCGATGAAGTTCCGAGTCTTGAGTACCCTGGCCGCGCTGACGCTGGCCGCCGGCAGCGCGCAGGCGCAGATCAAGTTCGGCCTGTGCTACGACCTGAGCAAGGCCTATACCTTCGTCACGCCGCAGATCGCGCAGGCGGTGAAGGACTACGCCGAGCTGATCAACGCGCACGGCGGCCTCGAAGGGCAGAAGATCGAGTTGACCGTGCAGGACCACGGCAACGAGCCGCAGCGCGGCATCGAGTGCTACGAGAAGCTCAAGCGCGAAGGCGTGCTGGTGTTCGACTTCTTGTCCACGCCGGTGTCACGCGCCGTGCTGCCGCGCGCGATGGCCGATGGCAACATCATGCTGCAGAGCTTCGTCGGCCGCGGCGACGCGGTGGACGGCGACGTGTTCAAGTGGATCTTCCCGATCGGCCCCACCTACTGGGGCCAGGTGGCCAACGACGTGGCCTACATCAAGAGCCAGCACAAGGGCTCGCTGAAGGGCGTGAAGATCGGCTTCCTGTACCCCGACTACGCGTTCGGCCAAGAGCCGATCCCGGTGCTGAAGACGCTGGCCGCGAAGGAGGGCTTCGAGCTGCTGCTGTACCCGAACCCGCTGCCGGGCAAGGACCAGGCCGCGGTGTGGACGCAGATCCGCCGCGCCAACCCCGACTGGGTGATCAGCTGGAACTTGAGCGCGATGCACGTGGTGGCCGCCAAGGAGGCCAAGCGCAACGGCTACCCGCTCGACAAGATGATCGTCGTGAACTGGTTCAACGAAACCGACATCGCCAACATCGGCCCGGCCGACGCCAAGGGCATCAAGCGCGGCACCAACGTTGTCGGCGGCAAGGATCACCCGCTGATGAAGCAGATCGAGGCCGAGCTGTACGCCAAGGGCAAGGGCAACGGCGACGTCAAGGCGATGAACGACATCTACTACAACACCGGCTTGGCAATCTACGCGCCCGCGTTCGAAGGCGTGCGGCTGGCGATCAAGCAAGGCGGCATGCCGCTGACGCCGGCCAAGATCAAGGCCGGTTTCGAGAGCCTGAAGAACTTCGACGCGGGCGGCCTGATCGCGCCGGTGACGGTGACCGCCAAGGACCACGGCGGCGGCGGCAAGACCCGCGTCGACATGTGGGACGGCGCCAAGTGGGTGCCGCAGGGCGACTGGACCGCGGCCTACACCGACGTGGTGTGGGAGGTGGTCAAGCAGCAGTCGGCGGAGTTCGCGAAGGCGGCGAAGTAGGGTGGTGGAGAGCCGGGGCGCGGGAGGTGCCCCGGCCGCGATGAGTGGATCGCCTCTGATTCGACCTGTCCCGCTGGGGCTGGCAGCCACCCGGATCAGGGTGATGCGACCCTCACACCATCCGCCTCTCGATCTCGTGCCGCTGGATCTTCCCCGTGCCGCTGCGCGGCAGCGCGGCCAGCTCGATGAAGCGGAACTCGCGCGGCACCTTGTAGTGCGCCAGCCGCTCGCGGCACCACGCCGTGAGCGCGGCGGCGTCGAGCGGGCTCTTCAGCGCGACGAACGCCACCGGCACCTCGCCCCAGCGGGCATCGGGCTTGCGCACCACCGCGGCATCGGCCACGGCGGCGTGCGCCAGCAGCACGCGCTCGATCTCGGCCGGGTAGATGTTCTCGCCGCCCGACTTGATCAGGTACTTCAGCCGGTCGACGAAGTCGAGCGTGCCGTCGGCGTGGCGCACGAACATGTCGCCCAGGTGGAACCAGCCGCCGCGAAAATCGTGCGCATTGGCGTTCTCGGCGTTCCAGTAGCCCGAGAACAGCGTGGGTCCGCGCACCATCATCTCGCCGGGCTCGTCGACGCCCACTTCGCGCTCCTCGGCATCGACGAGGCGGGTGCTGCACAGCGACGATTGCCGCTTGGCCAGTGATGCGGGTGCCTCGCCCGGCGGCAGCAGCGAGGCCGATGCCGGCGGCAGGCCGGTTTCGGTGGAGCCGAAGGTGTTGAGGTAGGGCGCGCGCAGCAGGCCGGTCAGCTCGGCGAGCTGGTGCCGCGGCACCAGATCGGCCATCGCGCCGACCATCTTCGGCGCGATGCGCGGCGCGTGGTGCGCCTTCAGCGCGTCGATCAGCGGCTCGATCATGCCGGGCATCGCCAGCAGCCAGCCGAGCGGCTGCGTTTCGAGCAGCGCGCACAGGCGGTCGAGGTCGAGCCCATCACTGACGAACACCGTGCCACCGAGCAGCAGCGTGGCCAGTGCATGGTCGGTGGCGGCCATGTGGAACAACGGCGACCAGGCCACGAAGCCCTCGCGCGCGCCGATGCCGTAGTCGGCGGCGAAAACCTGTGCGCGCGCCACCATCGCGCGCTGGCTCACCAGCGCGCCCTTCGGCAGCCCGGTGGTGCCGCTGGTGTAGAGGACCACCAGGCCCGCCTCGGCGTCGACGGGGTCGTCGTCGGCGACGGCCGCCGGCGGCGCGGCCGCGCGCAGGCGCTCGAACGCGTCGCTGTCGAGCGCGATCGTCGGCGCGCTGCCGGCGTCGATGCGTGCCAGCGTGGCGGCGTGGCGCGGCGAGACGATGACCATCGCGGGCGCCACCAGCCGGATGCAGTGCAGCAGCTCGTCGTCGGCCAGCCGCCAGTTCAGGCAGGCCACGACGGCGCCGATCTCGGCCGCCGCGAGTTCGAGCTCGATGTACTCGATGCGGTTCTCCGACAGCAGCGCCATGCGATCACCGCCGCGCAGGCCCGCCGCGCGCAGCCCGGCCGCAAGCCGGCGCACACGCTGCGCGAGCTCGGCATAGCTCAGCGTGGTGACGGCATCGCGCAATGCGGGCGCCTGCGGCTGCGCCTGTGCGCGCTGGCGAAACAGCTCGGCCAGGTTGACCGACGCGGCGCGGCGGATGGCGTGGCCGGCAGCCTTGGCGGTCGGCGCCCTCACGGCGCCGGCCCTCGCGCGCGCAGCGTCTGCAGCGTGCCGGCGTGCATCAGCTTGCCGTCGAGCCGGCGGCCGACGATGCGTTCGGCCAGCCGCGCGGCATGCAGCAGGCGCTCCAGCTCGATGCCGGTGTCGATGCCCGATTCGGCACACAGGAACGCGAGGTCTTCGGTGCAGATGTTGCCGGCCGCGCTGCCGTCGGCGTGGCCGCTGAACGGGCAGCCGCCGAGGCCGGCCACCGAGGCGTCGAATAGGTCCACGCCGTGCTCGAGTGCGGCCCAGGCGTTGGCCATGCCGATGCCGCGCGTGTCGTGCAGGTGCAGGCCCACGCGCACGCCGGGCAGGTGCTGCCGCACCAGGTCGACGCGGCGCCGCACCGCGCGCGGGTTCGCCCAGCCCACGGTATCGGCGAGGTAGACCTTCGGCAGGCTCGCGCCTTCGTCGCGCAGCATCGCGGCCAGGCCGGCCAGCACGCGCGACAGCGTGGCCTCGCTGATCTCGCCTTCGAGGTTGCAGCCGAACGCGGTCATCACATACGCCGCTTCGACCGCGACACCGTCGGCGCGGTAGCGGCGCAGCCAGTCGCGTTGCAACGCAGCCATCTCGTCGGCACCGCGGCCGTTGTTGGCGCGCGCGAACGCGTCCGACGCGTAGTAGTGCAGCGTGCCCACCGGGTCGACCTGCGGCACCGCGCGGGCGCGCCGGTAGCCGGCCTCGTTGAGCCACAGCGCGGTGTAGCGCACGCCGGGCCGCTTGCGGATCGCGCCGAACAGCTCGGCCGCATCGGCCATCTGCGGCACGCGCTGCGGGCTGACGAACGAGGCCACCTGGATCTGCGCCAGACCGGCATCGGCCAGCGCCTCGACCAGCGCCGCGCGCTCGCCGAGCGGGAAGCTGCGCGGCTCGATCTGAAAGCCCTCGCGCGGGCCTTCCTCGTGGATCTCGACGTGGCGCGGCAGGTGGCTCATCGGGTTTCTCCTCGCGCTGCGCGCAGCGGGGTTTGCGCTGCGCAGCGGCCGTACGCGCTCATTCGGCCGCCACTCCATCGAGCGCCACATCATCGACCGGCTCGACGCGGACCAGCACCGCGCCGCGCTCGACCATCGCGCCGGCGGCCGCCTCGATGCCGCGCGCCACGCCGGCGTGCGGCGCGCTGACGCGCAGCTCCATCTTCATCGATTCGAGCACCACCAGCACCTGACCCGCGGCCACGCTCTCGCCGTCGCGCACGCGCACCTCGAGCACCTTGCCGGTCAGCGGCGCCGGCAGCGCGGCACCGGCGTGCGCGCCGCGCGAGCGGTCGCGCGCGAGCGCGGGCCGCAGGCGGACGGTTTCGGTGTGCAGGCCGTCGGAGAGCCAGATCGCCGCGTCGAGATCCTCGCCGCCGCCGATCGACAACGCGTGCAGCGTGCCGTCGACGACGACGCGCCAGTCTTCACCGTGCGCCTGCATCTCCACATCATGCTCCGCGGGCCCAATCTGCACGCGGCAGCGCAGCGGGTCGTCGCGGTCGGTGCCCACCGTGACGGGTTGCGTGCCGGCGGCCGTGTGCAGCGCGTACTGCGGCTGCAGCGGCCGGCCGATGCCGCCCGCGGCGCCGAGCCGCCAGTGCGTCAGCGCGGCCCACGACGATGCCGGCAGCGCCGGGTCGTCGCGGCGCGTGCGTTGCAGTGCCCATGCGGCGGCGATGTGGCCGGCGGCCGCGCGCCAGCCGGCGGGTGCGCCGGTGGGTGCGCCGGTGGGTGCGCCGGTGGGTGCGCCGGTGGGTGCGGACCGCTGCGCCAGCGCGTCGATCGTGCCGGTATCAGGCACGGCGTCGGCCACCTCGGCAGCGCGCAGCAGGCGCCGCACGAAGGCGAGGTTGGTCGCCACGCCGGCCACGCCGGTGGCCGCCAGCGCCTCGCGCAATCGCAGCAGCGCCTGCGGCCGGTCGGCGCTGTGCGCCACCAGCTTGGCCAGCATCGGATCGTAGTGCGGCGTCACGACCGAGCCGCGTGCCACGCCGCTGTCGATGCGCACGCCGGCCAGCGCCGGCCAGCGCAGCCGCTGCACGATGCCAGTGGCCGGCACGAAGCCGTGCTCCGGGTCCTCGGCGTACAGGCGGGCCTCGATCGCGTGGCCGTCGCAGCGCACGGCGTCCTGCGCCAGCGTCAGCGGCTCGCCGGCTGCGGCGCGGATCTGCAGCTCGACCAGGTCGAGCCCGGTGATCGCCTCGGTCACCGGGTGCTCCACCTGCAGCCGCGGGTTCACTTCGAGAAAGTAGAAGCGCTCGCCGGCGACGAGAAACTCCACCGTGCCGAGCGCGCGGTAGCGCACGCTGCGGCCGAGCGCCACGGCGGCCTGCAGCAGTTGCGCGCGCAGGCCCGGCGGCAGCGGCAGCGCCGGCGCCTCTTCGATCACCTTCTGGTGCCGGCGCTGCAGTGAACACTCGCGCTCCCACAGGTGCAGCACGTGGCCGCGGCCATCGCCGAGGATCTGCACCTCCACGTGCCGGCCGCGCGGCAGGTAGCGCTCGACCAGCAGCGACGGATCGCCGAACGCGCTGGCGCCCTCGCGCATCGCGGCGGCGATCTCGTCGGCCATGCGGCTCTCGTCGTGCAGCACGCGGATGCCCTTGCCACCGCCGCCGGCCGCGGCCTTCAACAATGCTGGGAAGCCCACGGCGTGCACCCGCTCGCGAACCTGCGCCGCATCGGCGCTGGCGCCGTCGGCACCGGGGATCGTCGGCACGCCGGCCTGCGCGGCGATGCGCTTGGCTGCCGCCTTGTCGCCGAACTCGCGCAGCACCTGGGCCGACGGCCCGATGAACGCGATGCCGGCGCGCTGCAGCGCGTCGGCGAACGCGGCGTTCTCCGACAGGAAGCCGTAGCCCGGGTGCACCGCATCGCAGCCGCTGCGCCGCGCGGCGTCGACGACGCGATCGATCGCCAGGTAGCTCTCGCGCGCCGGCGCCGGTCCGAGCCGCACCACCTCGCCGATGGCCTGCACGTGCGGTGCGCCGCGATCGGCATCGGAGCACACGCCGGCCACCGCCAGCCCCATGCGGCGCGCGGTGCTCGCGATGCGGATGGCGATCTCGCCTCGGTTGGCGATCAGGACTTTCTCAAACATGGCCGCTCGGCTCGATCGCCCGCCCGCTTCGCGGGCCAGGCGCTTTGGCTGCGGCCGACTTCGCTGGCGCGAAGTCACCCTGCGCCGCAACGCCTGCGGCGTTGTCGCCTCGGTTGGCGATCAGGACTTTCTCAAACATGGCCGCTCGGCTCGATCGCCCGCCCGCTTCGCGGGCCAGGCGCTTTGGCTGCGGCCGACTTCGCTGGCGCGAAGTCACCCTGCGCCGCAACGCCTGCGGCGTTGTCGCCTCGGTTGGCGATCAGGGCTTTCTCAAACATGGCCGCTCGGCTCGATCGCCCGCCGCGCCGCTTCGCGGGCGCAGGCGCTGGCTGCGGCCGACTTCGCTGGCGCGAAGTCACCCCTGCGCCGCAACGCCTGCGGCGTTGTCGCCTCGGTTGGCGATCAGGACTTTCTCAAACATGGCCGCTCGGCTCGATCGCCCGCCCGCTTCGCGGGCCAGGGCGCTGGCTGCGGCCGACTTCGCTGGCGCGAAGTCACCCTGCGCCGCAACGCCTGCGGCGTTGTCGCCTCGGTTGGCGATCAGGGCTTTCTCAAACATGGCCGCTCGGCTCGATCGCCCGCCCGCTTCGCGGGCCAGGCGCTTTGGCTGCGGCCGACTTCGCTGGCGCGAAGTCACCCTGCGCCGCAACGCCTGCGGCGTTGTCGCCTCGGTTGGCGATCAGGACCTTGCGGAACATCGGCGCGCTCACATCCGGAACACGCCGAAGCGCGTGTCCGCGCGCGGCGTGCGCGACGTGGCCTCGAGCAGCAGCGTGAGCGCGGCGCGCGTTTCGAGCGGATCGAGCACGCCGTCGACCCACAGCCGCGACGCGAAGTTGTACGCGTTGGCGAAGCGCTCGTACTCGTCGCGGATCGGCGCCTTGAACGCCTCGCGCTCGGCGTCGTTCCAGCTCGCGCCGCTGCGCTGCAGGATCTGCTCGCGCACCAGCGCGAGCGTGGTCGCGGCCTGCTCGGGCCCCATGATCGCGGCGCGGCCGTTGGGCCACATGAACATCGCGTGCGGGCGGAACGCGCGGCCGCACATCGCGAGGTAGCCGGCGCCGTACGAGCCGCCGGTGATCACGGTGTACTTGGGCACGTTGGCCGACGCCATCGCGGTGATGAACTTGGCGCCGGCCTTGGCGATGCCGCCTTGCTCGGCCTCGCGGCCGACCATGAAGCCGGTGACGTCGGCCAGGAACAGCAGCGGCACGTCGCGCTTGCAGGCCAGGTCGATGAAGTGCGTGGCCTTCAGCGCGCTCTCGCTGAACAGCACGCCGCGGTTGGCGAGCACGGCCACCGCGAAGCCGTTGATGCGCGCGAAGCCGCACATCAGCGTGTCGCCGTACAGCGGCTTGAACTCGTCGAACGCGCTGTCGTCGACCAGGCGCAGCAGCACCTCGCGGTTGTCCGACGGGTGGCGCGCATCGCGGCTGATGTAGCGGTAGATGTCGGCCTCGGGCAGGCGCGGCGGCTGCGGGCGGGCGACCTGCCAGCGCCGCGCCGGCCAGTCGGCCAGCCGCGCGACCAGCCGGCGCGCGATCGCCAGCGCGTGCGCGTCGTCTTCGGCCAGGTGGTCGGCCACGCCGCTGGTGGCGCTGTGCATCTGCGCGCCGCCCAGCGTCTCGGGGTCGACGTCCTCGCCGGTGGCCGCGCGCGTGAGTTGCGGGCCGCCGAGGTACATGAAGCCCTGGTGGCGCACGATCACCAACTCGTCGGCCAGCGCCGGGATGTAGGCGCCGCCCGCGGTGCACGCGCCCATCACCACCGCGATCTGCGCGATGCCCTCGGCCGACATGCGCACCTGGTGATGGAAGATCGAACCGCCAGAACTGGCCTTCGTCCGCCGGCATGTTGGCCTCGCGGCGACCAGGAAGGCGCCGCCGGAATCGACCAGCGTGATGCACGGCAGCGGTGCATCAGGCGATCGTCAGCTCAGCGCGCATCTTCTTGCAGGTGATGCCGAAGTAGGTGCGCCCTTCACGGTGGCGTCGTTGGCGATCACCATGCACAGCCGCCCGCTCACCGCGCCGATGCCGGTGACGATGCCGGCGCCCGGCGCCACTCCGTCGTGCAGGCCGGCACCGGCCAGTTCGGCCAGCTCGAGGAACGGCGAGCCCGGATCGAGCAGCGCGTCGATGCGCTCGCGCACCGCGAGCTTGCCGCGTGAGCGGTGCAACGCGTGCGCCTTGTCGCCGCCGCCAGCGCGCGCGCCGGCGCGGCGCTGCGCCAGGTCGTCGAGCAGCACGCGGTAGGCGGCCGCGTTGAGCGCCGCGTCGTCGTCGAGCGTGGCCGCCATCAGCAGCCGCCCCACACGCCGTCGATGGCCGGCATCGCGCGCAGCACCAGCTTGACCTTGGCGGCGCCGGGTTTCTCGATGCTGCCGTGCGGCGCCAGCAGCACATCGGCCTTGACGGCCAGCGCGCCGCGGATGCGCGCTTCGATCTCCTGCCGCAGCGCGCCGAGCGTAAGGCCGGCCGGTTCGTGCTCGGCCCGCTCGACCAGCAGCTTCAGGTTGGCCTGCGTCGAATGGCCTTCGAAGTCGGCGATCACGCGCACCTGGCCCGACACCGCGGGGCGCAGGCCCTCGATGACATCCTGCACCGCGCTCGGAAACAGGTTGATGCCGCGCACGATCAGCATGTCGTCGGTGCGGCCGAAGCAGCGAATCTTCGGCTGCCGGCGGCCGCAGCTGCATCGCGTGCCGGTGACCAGCACGTGGTCGCCGCTGCGGAAGCGGAACACCGGCGAGGCCTCGCGCTCGATCGCGGTGTACACCAGCTCGCCGGTGGCACCGTCGGTGAACGGCCGGGTCAGCCCGGTGTCGGGGTCGATCAGCTCGGCCACGATGCTGTCGGGTGCCGTCATGTGCATGCCGTCTTGCGCATCGCACTCGGCCCAGTAGATCACCCCCAGGTCGGTGCCGCCCATCAGCTCGCACAGCTTGGCGCCCCAGGCCTGTTCGATGCGCGTGCGCAGCGCCGCGATGCCGCCGCCGGGTTCGCCGCCCACCACCAGCCGGCGTACGCCGATCTCGCGCACGTCGCGGCCGAGCTGCGCCTGCGCGGCCTCGGCCAGGTGCAGCAGGAAGTTCGGCGTGCCGACGATCGCGCTCGGCCGCAGGTCGAACGCGGCGGCGAGCAGCCGCTCGATGCCGCCGTCGGCGCCGATCGGGATGTCGACGGCGCCCATGTACTGCAGCGCCTGGAAGATCGGCAGGCCGCCGACGAAACCCTTGGACATCGAGAAGCCGTGCAGCACCAGGTCGCCGGCGCGGATGCCGCAGGCGAACAGGCTGCGCGCGCTCGCCTCCTGCCAGCTGACGGCGTCGCGCTGCGTCAGCGCCACGTAGCTCGGGCTGCCGGTGGTGCCCGACGAGGCCTGCATCTGGATCACCTCGGCCAGCGGCGCCGCCAGGTGCTCGCCGAACGGCGGCGCGGCGCGCAGACTGTCGCGCAGCTCGGCCTTGGTGGTGAACGGCACGATGGCCAGGTCGTCGAGCGTGCGCACCGCGTCGGGCCCGAGACCGGCGGCGGCGAACTTGCGGCGGTAGAACGCCGAGCGCTCGAGCAGGTAGCGATACTGCCGCGCCAGGCGCTCGTTCTGCAGCGCGGTGACGGCCGCGGGGTCGAGCAGCTCCACCGGCGAGAAGGCCGCCCGCACGGCGGCCGCGGCGGCGGCCGGGCTGACGTAGTTGACCTGCATCGTGATCACGCCCAATAATTTACTAACGTTTGTTAGTTTATGAGGCTGCGCGCGATTCTCCAAGCCCGACCCCGGGTTCCCGGGCCGGCGTGGCCGTCGGGGTCGCTGGGGTCGCCGGGGTCAGCGCGGCCGGCGGCGGCGCGGGTTCGTGCCGCCGCCCGGGCCCGCGCGCGACCCTACGCCCCGGCCCGCAGCGGGTGCGGCCCGCGCCGGATCGGCGCCGACGCAGCCGAACGCCATGCGCGTGTACTGGCGCACCAGCGTGCGCACGCCGAGCCGGCCGCCCGGCCGGTACCAGTTGCACACGCCGCTGAGCAGCGCGATCAGCGCATAGGCGGCCACCCGCAGGTCACCCGGCGCGAACACGCCGGCCGCGCGGCCGGCGCGCAGGATCGCCAGCAGCCGCTTCTCGTAGGCATCGCGCATCGCCACGATCTGCGCGCGGTGCGGCGTGCTCAGGCTGCGCAACTCGGCATTGCCGATGAACACCTCGTCGCGCCGCACGGCATGAAACTCGATGTGGAAGGCGACGAAGCGCCGCAGCGCGTCGGCCGGGTCGGTGGCCACCGCCGAGGCGGCGTCGAGCCCGGCGATCAGCTCGTGCATCGTGTCGCTGAGCAGCGTGTGCAGCAGCGATTCCTTCGACTCGATGTGGTTGTAGAACGAGCCGGCCTTGACGCCGATCTCGTCGGCCAGCTCGCGCAGGTTCATGCCCTCGAAGCCGTGCCGCGCGATCAGCCGGATGGCCGCGCGCTTCATGTCGCTGACGGTCTTCTCGGTGGCCTTGCCGGCGATGCGGGCCATGGGAACGCGCGGTCGCGAAGGACGCTGGTGCCGACGATGGTAGCCCAGGCCTGCGCGGCGACCGGCCGCGTGCGATGAACGAACCGGTGCGCGACGATGCCGGCGTGCAGGTCGGGCGCGAGGGCCCGATCGCCACGCTGACGATCAGCCGCGTCGACAAGCACAACGCCGTCACCCCCGAACTCGACGCTGCGCTGGCCGCCGCGCTGCGCGCGCTCGGCGCCGACGACGCGGTACGTGTGGTGGTGCTGACCGGTGCGGGCACGCAGGCGTTCTGCACCGGGGCCGACATCCCGACGTTGTTTCCGGCGCTGCGCGAGCGCGTGCTGCGCAGCGCCGAGCCGATCAACTTCTGCGGCCTGACGCACCTGCACCCGCTGCCCGGCAAGCCGCTGATCGCCGCGGTCAACGGCCTGGCGCTCGGCGGCGGCTTCGAGCTGGCGCTGGCGAGCGACCTGCGCATCGCCTCCAGCAGCGCGCAGTTCGGTCTGCCCGAGCCGCGCTGGGGCGTGGTGGCCGGTGCCGGTGGCTGCACGCGCGTGCTGCATGCGCTGCCGCCCGCGCTGGCCGCCGACGTGCTGCTCGCCGGGCGCCGCTTGAGCGCCGAAGAAGCGCTGCGCTGGGGCCTGGTCAGCCGCGTCGCGCCGCCGCACGAGCTGCCGGCACTGGCGCAGCAGGTGGCGCGCAGCATCGCCGATGCGGCGCCGGCGGCGATCCGCGGGCTGGTCGAATTCTGGCGCGCGCAACGCGCGCGCCAGGATCAGGCCGGCCTCGCCGAGGAGCGCGCGTTGTTCCAGTCGCTGATCGCATCGCCAGCCGGCGACGCCGGCATCGCCGCCTTCCACGCCCGCCGCGCATCGCCATGACCTTGACCGTGCACGAACTCGACGACACCACGCAGAGCCTGCGCGATGCGCTGCGCGCCTTCGCCGACGCCGAGATCGCGCCGCTGGCCGCGCGCATCGACCGCGACGACGCGCTGCCGCGCGCGCTGTGGCCGAAGCTGGGCCGGCTCGGCGTGCTCGGCATCACCGCCGAGGAGGACTTCGGCGGCGCCGGCCTGGGCTACCTGCAGCACGTGATCGCCGCCGAGGAGATCAGCCGCGCGTCGGGCTCGGTCGGCATCGCCTACATCGCGCACTCGAACCTGCACGTCAACCAGCTTCGGCTCAACGGCAACGAGGCGCAGAAGGCGCTCTACCTGCCGCCGCTGATCCGCGGCGAGCACGTCGGTGCGCTGGCGATGAGCGAGGCCGGTGCGGGCTCCGACGTGGTGAGCATGACGCTGCGCGCCGAGCGCCGCGGCGATCGCTTCGTGCTCAACGGCACCAAGCTGTGGATCACCAACGGCGCCTACGCCGACCGCTTCATCGTCTACGCCAAGACCGACGCAGCGGCCGGCAAGGCCGGCATCAGCGCCTTCATCGTCGAGCGCGGCTTCGCGGGCTTCGCGACCGCGTCGCCGCTCGACAAGCTCGGCATGCGCGGCTCGGGCACCTGCGAGCTGGTGTTCACCGATTGCGAAGTACCGGCGGTCAACCTGCTGGGCGAGCTGAACCGCGGCGTGCGGGTGCTGATGTCGGGGCTCGACTACGAGCGCATCGTGGCCGCCGGCGGCGCGCTCGGCATCATGCAGGCCGCGTTCGACCTCGCGCTGCCCTACACGCGCCAGCGCCGGCAGTTCGGTCAGCCGATCGGCGACTTCCAGCTCGTGCAGGGCAAGCTGGCCGACCTGTACGCGCGGCTGGCGGCGTCGCGCGCGCTGCTGTACGCCACCGCGCGCGCGGCCGACAACGGCCGCCTGCGCCGCGAGGACGCGGCCACCGCGATCCTCTTCGTGGCCGAGGCGGCCACGGCGAGCGCGCTCGACGCGATCCAGCTGCTGGGCGGCAACGGCTACGTCAACGACAACGCCGCCGGGCGCCTGCTGCGCGATGCCAAGCTGTACGAGATCGGCGCCGGCACGTCGGAGATCCGGCGCATGCTGATCGGCCGTGAGCTGGCGGGGCGTGCCGGTGGATGAGCCGCCCTCAGCGCGGCCGCGCGCCGGCCGCGCCCGCGCCGCCGTCGAGACGCTGCATGTTGTCGAGCATCTTCAGCAGGTAGTGCAGCGTGTGCGCCATGTCGTTGACCGAGAAGCCCGCGAGCGCGTCGTCGTAGTAGCTGCGGATTTTCGGCAGCGCGTGCGCGCGCCAGAGGCGGCGCCCGGCCGGCGTCATCGTGACCAGGCGGCTGCGGCGGTCGTGCCCGGCCGGCGTGCCGGTGCGCAGGTGGCCGGCGCCTTCCATCCGCGACAGCACGCCGGCCAGGTTCTGCCGGCTCACCATCAGGTAGCGCGCCAGTTCGCCCACGCCCATGCCGGCGCATGCCTGCGGCCGCGACAACGCACCCAGCACCGCCCACTGCTGCGTCGTCAGCCCTTCGGATTCGACGGCCCGGCTGCCGGTCTTGTGCAACATGTTGGCGCACTGGTAGAGCCGGAAGAACAAGCGGTTCGCCAGCTCGGTTCGGGTGGTGGAGTCGCCTTCAATGGAGGAATCCATGATCGATCGGCGTATCGGCGCGCTTGTCGGGTGGCGCAGGGTTGCCCATTATAGGCAAATATATTGTCATAATTAGCCACCCCGGGACCACGAGGCAGCCGACCATGCAACGTTTCGAGAACCAGACGGTCGTCGTCACCGGCGGCGCCGGCGGCATCGGCAGCGCCACCTGCCGCCGCTTCGCTCGCGAGGGCGCGCGCGTCGCGGTGTTCGACCGCGACGGCGAGGCGGCCTGCCGGCTGGCCGATGCCATCGGTGCCGAGGGCGGCCGCGCGGCGGCGTTCGCCTGCGACATCACCGGGCGCGCCAGCGTCGATGCGGCGCTGCAGGCGGCCGAAGCCGCGCTCGGCCCGGTGACGGTGCTGGTCAACAACGCCGGCTGGGACGTCTTCCGCCCGTTCACGAAGACCGAGCCGGCGCAATGGGAGCAACTCATCGCGGTCAACCTGATCGGCGCGCTGCACATGCACCACGCGGTGCTGCCGGGCATGGTGCAGCGGCGCGCCGGGCGCATCGTCAACATTGCGTCCGACGCGGCGCGCGTGGGCTCCTCCGGCGAGGCGGTGTACGCCGCCTGCAAGGCCGGGCTGGTGGCGCTGTCGAAGACGCTGGCGCGCGAGCATGCGCGCCACGGCATCACGGTGAACGTGGTGTGCCCGGGCCCGACCGACACCGCGCTGTTCGCCGACTACAAGCTCGGCGCCGGCAACCCCGAGAAGCTCGAGGAGGCCTTCATCCGCGCGATCCCGCTCGGCCGCATCGGCCGGCCCGACGATCTGCCCGGTGCCATCGCCTTCTTCGCCAGCGACGACGCGGCGTACGTCACCGGCCAGGTGCTCAGCGTCTCGGGCGGCCTCACCATGGCCGGCTGAGCCGCACCCACCGTCGCGCCGCCCGCGGCGCAGCGTCACACCACCCAACCGAGGAACCCCCGATGACCCAAGCCAGCACGCCCTACCAGGATCTGCTCTATGAGGTGCGCAACGGCGTCGCCTGGATCACGATCAACCGCCCCGACAAGATGAACGCGTTTCGCGGCACCACCTGCGACGAGTTGATCAAGGCGCTCAACAGAGCCGGCTACGACAAGAGCATCGGCTGCATCGTGCTCGCCGGCGCCGGCGAGCGCGCGTTCTGCACCGGTGGTGATCAATCGGCGCACGACGGCAACTACGACGGCCGCGGCACCATCGGCCTGCCGATGGAGGAGCTGCACGATGCGATCCGCAACGTGCCCAAGCCGGTGATCGCGCGCGTGCAGGGCTACGCGATCGGCGGCGGCAACGTGCTGGCGACCATCTGCGACCTGACGATCTGCTCCGACAAGGCCATCTTCGGCCAGGTGGGGCCGACGATGGGCTCGGTCGACCCCGGCTACGGCACCGCGTTTCTCGCGCGCGTGGTCGGCGAGAAGAAGGCGCGCGAAATCTGGTACCTGTGCCGCCGCTACAGCGGCGCCGAGGCGGCGGCGATGGGCCTGGCCAATGCCTGCGTGCCGCACGACCAGCTCGACGCCGAGGTGCAGAAGTGGGGCGAGCAGCTGTGCGAGCGCAGCCCCACCGCGCTGGCCATTGCCAAGCGCAGCTTCAACATGGACACCGCGCACCAGGCCGGCATCGCCGGCATGGGCATGTATGCGCTGAAGCTGTTCTACGACACCGACGAGTCGCGCGAGGGCGTGGCCGCGCTGAAGGAGAAGCGCAAGCCGCAGTTCCGCAAGTTCGCCAAGTAGCCGACGCGGCGATGAACCCGTACCTCGACGACGACCTGCTGGCCATCGCCGGCCACGCGCGCCGCTTCGCCAGCGAGCGCATCGCGCCCGGCTACCAGCAGCGCGACCGCAGCCGCGTGCTCGACCGCACGCTGATGCGCGCGATGGGCGCGCTCGGCTTCATCGCGCCGGAGCTGCCGCCCGCATGCGGCGGCCAGGGGCTGCCGACGCTGGCCGCCGGCGTGATCCACGAAGAGATCGCGCGCGCCGACCTGTCGATGTCGTACGTGAACCTGCTGGCGTCGCTGAACGGGCAGATCCTGTCGCAGCACGGCCGGCGCGAGGTGGTGCAGCCGTGGCTGCAGCGGCTGGTGGCGGGCGACGCGCTGCTGGCCATCGCGCTCACCGAGCCGCGTGGCGGGTCCGATGCCGCCAACCTGCGCCTGCGCGTCGAGCGCAGCGGCGACCACTACGTGATCGACGGCGAGAAGACCTCGATCTCGGCCGCCGACCAGGCCGATGCGGTGATCGTGTTCGGTCGCACCGGCAGCGTCGAGGCCGGTGCGCACGGCGTCACCGCGCTGCTGGTGCCCGCCGATGCAGCGGGGCTCACGCGCAGCCGCTTCGATTGCCACGGCCAGCGCGCGATCGGCCGCGGTTCGCTGCACTTCGACCGGGTGCGCGTGCCGCTCGACCACCGCCTGGGCGACGAGAACAAGGGCTTCGTGCAGGTGATGCAGGGCTTCGACTTCTCGCGCGCGCTGATCGGCCTGCAGGTGCTGGCGGTGGCGCGCGTCGCGCTCGACGAGACGTGGGCCTACGTGGCGCAGCGCGAATCGTTCGGCCAGCCGTTGTCGGCGTTCCAGGGCGTGTCGCATCCGCTGGCCGAGGCCGACACGCAGGTCGAGGCGGCGCGCCTGCTGTGCCTGCAGGCGCTGTGGCTGAAGGACCGCGGCGCGCCGCACAGCGCCGAGGCGGCGATGTGCAAGTGGTGGGCGCCGCAACTCGCCTACGACACCATCCACCAGTGCCTGCTGATGCACGGCCATGGCGGCTACGACCGCGGCCCGATGGAGCAGCGCCTGCGCGACGTGCTGGGCTTCCAGCTCGGCGACGGCACGGCGCAGATCATGAAGACGATCGTCGCGCGCCAGCGCGCCGGGCGCGCCGCAGTGCCGTGATCACGCGTTGAACGAGCACATCTGGGTGCTCACTCTCTTGAACCCGCACACCCGCGTGCTCACTCCTTGAACCAGCACACTTGTGTGCTGGTGGCCAGCAGCCGGCCCTGGCGCGACCAGATCTGCGCGCTCTGGTCGCCGAAGTTGCGGCCGAAGGTCTGCGCGTCGGCCACGCCGAGCACCGGCTCGCTGCCCTGTGCCGCCAGCTCGGCCGCGGTGGCATGGAAGTACGCGGTCATCGTCACCGTGCCGGACGGCACGAAGGTACCGCGCACCTGGAACACGCGCACGATGAACACGTCGCACAACGCCGCCAGCGAGAGGTGATCGAGCGGCCGCGGCGGCGCGTCGCGTACCCACAGCGTCGAATGCGGGCTCTGCGGCTCGGCGTATGGCTGCTGCTGCGGCTGCCACGCGCCGCGCACGAAGCGCATCTCGTAGCGCTGCAGCCACGGCAGCCGCTTGCCGGTGTCGAGTGCCGGCACCGCTTCGGGCGGCGGCACGTCGGGCATGGGCGCGGCCTGGTGCGCGAAGGTGTCGCGTCGCGCGGCGAACACCACGCTGGCGTTGGCCATCGTCGTGTCGCCCTGCTGCAGGTCGACCCATACATGGCGCACCGACTTGCCGCTGCGCACCTCGCGCGCGTTGACGCTGAACGCGCCGGGCGTCAGCGCGGCGCAGTAGTTGACCGTCAGCGCCACCGGCTCGACTGCCGGGCCTTGTTCGAGCATCGCCGCGTGCAGCAGCGTGGCCGCGGTGGTGCCGCCGAACGGACCCATCATGTTCCAGTAGGCCGAGGGCGAGGCGCCGCTGTAGCGGCCGGGTGCTTCGCGCGTCAGCGCGCAGGCGGTGTCGAAAGGGTGCAGGTGGTTCATCGTGCGGTGTCGTGGCGGTGCGGTCGACATTGTTGCAGGCGCTTTGGCAGAATGTCCGCATGGCTTCCTTCGATGCCGTGACCCTGCGTCTGGCCGATGCCGGCGATGCCGACATCCTGGCCCGGATGTCGCGCGACTTGATCGAAGCAGGCCTCGGCTGGCGCTACCGCGCCGACCGCGTGCGGCGGCTGATCGCCCGGCGCGACACCGTGGTGCTGGTGGCGTGCGCCGGGCTCGGCGGCGTGGCCGGCTTCGCGGTGATGCAGTTCGACGACGAGCACGCGCACCTGCTGCTGCTGGCGGTGCAGCCGTCGCACCGGCGGCAGGGGCTCGGGCGTCGCATGATGCGCTGGCTGCTGCAGACGGCGCGGGTCGCGGGCATGGTCTCGGTGCACCTGGAGCTGCGGGCTACCAACCTGCCGGCGCTGCAGTTCTACCGCGCGCTCGGTTTCGCGCAAACGCTGGTGCTGGCCGGCTACTACGAGCAGCGCGAAGCGGCGATCCGCATGATGTGCCTGCTGCGTTCGCCCGACGCCCGGCTGCCGAGCGACGACTGGCTGCTGCGCGCGCAGCGCCGGCCCTGAGCGCGACGCGAGGGCAGGGCTCGCCGCGGACGCTGCGCAGCGAGGCCGAGGGGCAGCGCGAGGCCCGCGTGCACCCGTGATGCAGATCAAGCCGCCCGAGGGTGGTTGCGGTAGTTTCAACCCCGCGATTTCGACCGAGGGGCCGCATGAACTGGGAACGCGAAACCAGCCGGGTGCTCGAGCAGGAGCACCGTGAGAACCTGGAACTGATGGCGCAACTCGAGGCGCGCCTGGCGCGTGCCGGCCGCAACGTCAATCTCGCCGAGCCCGAGCTCGCGCGGCTGCTGACGCAACTGGCCGGCCACCTCGAGCGCGAGGTGGCGCGCCACTTCGATTTCGAGGAGCAGGAGCTGTTTCCGCGTCTGCAGGAGGCCGGCGACGGCGACATCGTCGCGCTGCTGACCGACGAGCACGCGGCGATCCGCGAGGTGGCCGCCGAGCTGCAGCCGCTGGCGCGCGCCGCCGGCCGCGGCGAACTGGCCGCGGCCGACACGCCGCTGCTCGTGCGCAGCACGATGGAGCTGATCGAGCGCCAGATGGCGCACATCCAGAAAGAAGGCATGGCGCTGCTGCCGCTGCTGGAAGACCTGCTCGACGAAGACACCGATCGCGAACTGGCGATGGCCTACGCCAGCGCCTGAAGCCCCGGCCGGCGTCCGCCCGCCCTTGCGCCCCCCGAAGGAGACCTACCGATGAGCACCATCGCCGCCGCACCCGCCGCCGCAGCGGACACCATCCGCGCGCTGCGGGCCGAGGATCTCGACGCCGTGGTGGCGATCGACGCCGCGATCGAGGGCCGTTCGCGGCGCCGCTACATCGAGCGCCGCCTGCAGGCGGCGCTGCGCGAGCCGGCACAGCATGTGCAGCTGGCCGCGCTCGCAGGGCGAGGCATTGCCGGCTATGTGCTGGCGCGCCTGGTGCAAGGCGAGTTCGGCCGCAGCGCCACCGGCCTGCGCCTGGAGATGGTGGGCGTGCGCGACGATCTGCGCGGCAGTGGCGTCGGGCGCCAGCTGCTGCAGGCGGCGATGGCCTGGAGCCAGCGCCACGGCGCGACCGAGCTGCGCACCACCGGGTCGTGGCGGCGCACGCGCATGCTGCATTGGTTCGACCGCATGGGTTTCGAGCTGGCGCCGATCCAGATCGTCGAACGCGCGGTCGGCGGCGCGCCGCTGCAGGCCGACGACCGGCCGGTCGCGCGGCCCGAGGCGCACGGGCCCGGGCACGAGGTCGATTTCGGTATGCGCGAGGCCAATGATTTCGAGCGCCAGACGCGCGGTGGCGCCGACGTGCGCCCGATGAGCAGTGCCGATGTGTCGGACATCGTGCGCATCGACCGCGGTATTACCGGCCGCGACCGTCGCGCCTACATCGCGCAGCGGCTGGCCGAGACGATGGACGATTCGGCGATCCGCGTGTCGCTGACGGCGCGGCTCGACGACACGATCGTCGGCTATCTGATGGCGCGCGCCGACCTCGGCGACTTCGGCCGCATCGATCCGGTGGCGGTGATCGACACCCTCGGCGTCGACCCCGAGTACGCGCGCCGTGGCGTCGGTCGCGCACTGGTGTCGCAGTTGTTCGCCAACCTCGATGCACTGCGCGTCGAGCGTGTCGAGACGGTGACCTCGCTGCGCGAGCCCGAGCTGGCGCGCTTCTTCACCGACCTGGGCTTCGCGCCATCGCAGCGGCTGGCGTTCGTGCGCGCGGTGGGGTGAGTTCGGCGTTCGGCGCGTCCGCGCCGCGGTGGGCCGGCCTGTTGTGCTCCATGTCCTCCGGCCCGCTGTGCGGGCCTCCCCCTCTTACTTGCGCACAACAGGCCAGCCCACCGCGGCGCTCGTTCGACATTCGGGTACGCGGGTGTTCGCGCTCATGGCGTCGCACAGCCGTGCCAAGGCCGAGGGCGCCGGGTGAACCGGATGCCGCAGGTTAAGGAGGAGCGGTCAGGCTGCGGACGCAGGCTGACCGCGGGGGACACGGAGGCATCCGGTCACCCGGTGGCCTCGGCCTCGCGCCGATGGTGCGAACGGTTCAAACGCCGTTGACGACCGACCCGGCAGATCGCCGCGCAGCGTCAGTGCATCGCCTGGTACTTGGCCTGCAGTTCCTCGGGGCTCTCGACGAAGTCGGGATGCTGCACGATGCAGTCGGCCGGGCACACCAGCTTGCACTGCGGCTCGTCCTCGGCGCCGACGCACTCGGTGCAGCGCAGCGGGTCGATCACGTAGATCGGGTCGCCGACCGCGATCGCTTCATTCGGGCACACCGGCCGGCAGGCATCGCAGGCGGTGCAGTTCTCGTCGATCAGCAGGGCCATGGCAAAACTCCTCGTGGTTGGATGCGCGGCCAGCCGGCGCCGGGCCGCTCCCAAGCCGACTGAGCCCCCTCGGGGGGCAGCGAACGAAGTGAGCGTGGGGGCAACCCGTTCATGCCGCGGCCGCTTCCAGTTCCTTCAGCTTGGTGTGCCGGTAGGCACCCCAGATCGCGGCGCCGATCGCGCCGGCGTGGATCGAGTCTTCGTGCGACACCGCGGTCACCTGCACCTTCTCGGCCACCATGTCTTCCTGGATCGCGGCCAGCAGCCCGGTGTCGAGCGCCAGCCCGCCGGTGAGCAGCACCACGCCGTTCTTGACGCCGGTGACCTTCAGCAGCTTGACGATGCGCGAGGCCATCGACAGGTGGATGCCCTTCAGGATGTCGGGCGTCGCGATGCCGCGGCTGACCATGTTGATCACGTCGGTCTCGGCCAGCACGGCACAGATCGAACTGACCTTCTCGGGATCCTTGGCCGTCTTCGACAGCGTGCCGATCTCTTCCACCGCCACGCCGAGGTAGCGCGCGATGTTCTCCAGGAACTGCCCGGAGCCCGACGCGCACTGGCTGGTCATCTTGTAGGCCAGCACCTTGCCGCGCTCGTCGATCGAGATGGCGCGGCCGTTGAGCGCTCCGATGTCGACCACCGCGCGCGCCTCGGGGTTCAGGAACACGCCGCCGCGCGCGTGCGTGGTCATCGAGTAGAAGTGGCCGGTCGAGAACTTCACGTTCTCGCCCTCGCCGGTGGTGGCGATGTAGTCGACCTGCTCGGGCTTCAGGCCGGCATCGGCGAGCACGCCGTCGCGGCCCTCGGCGGCCAGCGTCATCGGGTCGCGTCGGCGGATGCGCTCGCAGCGCTTGGCCAGCCACTTGGGCTGGCCCTGCTCGTCGAACGAGAACAGCACCGACTTGACGGCGCCGGAGCCGATGTCGATGCCGATGGTGCGAATGGTCATGCTGGTACCCTGGCATTGAAGTTGATGTTCGTGGCACACGGCCACGCATGAGTCGCTGCAACCAAGCGGCCGCCGCGGATCCGGCTTTGCCGGTCCGCTGGCGGCGCCCCCTCGAGGGGGGGCGGCCGAAGGCCGTTGCGGGGGTGGGTCACGTTCTCGCCTCGGCCGTCTTGCCTTCTTCCATCACCGCGCGCCACGCGAACGTGGCGCCGCCGAGTGCGCCGGTGTAGATCGAGTCGGGGTCGATGTTGAGCTTGAGCTCGCCGTAGTTCTCGGTCACCAGCTCCTTCAGCGCCTTGACCGCGGCCTCGTTCTTGGCCACGCCGCCGGTGAAGGTGAACTCGTTGCGGATGCCGCCCGAGCGCGCCAGGATGCTCATCGCGCGCAGGATGATCGCGCGGTGCAGGCCGGCCATGATGTCCTCGCGCTTGTCGCCCAGCGCCAGCCGGTCGCGCAGCTCGGCGCCGGCGAACACGGTGCAGGTGCTGTTGATGCGGATCTGCTTGGTGCTTTGCATCGCCATCGGGCCCAGCTCGTGCAGGCCCATGTTCATCTCGTCGGCGATGTAGCCGAGGTAGCGGCCGCAGCCGGCGGCGCAGCGGTCGTTCATCTGGAAGCTCTCGACGATGCCGGCCGGGTCGACCTGGATCGCCTTGGTGTCCTGGCCGCCGATGTCGAGCACGGTCGCGGTGTTGGGGTACATCACGTGCGCGCCCAGGCCGTGACAGAGGATCTCGCTCCTGATGTGCTCCTTCGAGAACGGCAGCCGCGCGCGACCGTAGCCGGTGCCGACCACGTAGGTCTCTTCCATCTCGGTGTCGAGCACACCCTTGATCGGCGCCTCGATCTGCACGCGCCGCGACGCGGAGTCGGGCAGCGCGATGAAGGTGCGCTCCAGCGCGGCGAGCAGGTGGCGGCGCATCGAATCGCCGTAGACGCGGTTCTCCACCTCGATGATCGAGCGGTCGAACAAGTTGAGCAGGAAGTCGTAGCGGATGCCCATCTGCTTGGCCACCGCCTCGCCGGTGGCGAGGTACTGGCTGCCGGCGATGTCGCGGAAGAAGTCGCTCTTGCGCTTGGCGCCCGGCGCGAACAGCGCCGCGGCCTCCTGCTTGAGCTGCTTGAACACCACCTGCAGCGCCTCGCGCAGCGCGGGGCCCGCGTCGCCGAAGTTGGACTTCTCCAGGTTGCGCTGGCAGGTGGCTTCGAGGTCGTCGAGCTGCTCGAGGTACTGCTCGGCGCGGAAGTCGCGTTCGAGCTGGCCGATGAAGCCGTCGAGCCCGCCGTTCAACGCGCCGGTGTTGGCCAGCGCGTGGCGAAACAGCTGGAAGCGGCCGCTCAACATCGCCTCCTGCTTGGCCACCGCAGCGGCGGTGTCGTAGTTGGAGCGCGAGTTGGTGATGCCGCGGCCGAGCACGTTTTGCTGCTCGTCGACCACCACCGCCTTGGTGGTGGTCGAGCCGAGGTCGATGCCGATGAAGCAGCGCATATGTCAGTTCCTCTGGGTTCGTTGTTGCCGAAGCGCGAACAGCGACGCAAGAATGGGCGAGATCAAGCGGCCACCGCGGATCCGGCTTTGCCGGGCCGCTGGTGGCGCCCCCTCGAGGGGGGGCGGCCGAAGGCCGTTACGGGGGTGGTCCATTTCAGTTGGCAGCGGCCTGAATCACCGGCGCACCGGCGCCGGGTGGCATCGCGTGGCCGTAGGTGCGCTTTTGCTTGATCATCTGGAAGTAGCTCTCGAGCCTGTTCTTCACGTTGGCGGCCGAGAAGTAGCGCGGGTCGACCAGGTCGGTCTCGATGAACGCGGCCGGCTTGCCGGTGCGGCGCTCGACCTCGCGCAGCATCAGCAGTTGCCCGGCCGAGAAGCTGTTGCAGCTCTTGATCGAGTTGATCAGCAGGCCGTCGGCGCTGTACTGCTCCATGTAATTGCAGATGATGTCGATGCGCGCCGGCAGGCTGTGGTTGGTGTAGCAGCCCAGGCAGTACTCGGCCAGCGATTCCAGCGGGTGGTCGGGGTCGTGGCGGAAGCCGAAGTCGTACAGGCCACCCACCTTGGCATAGGTGGACGAGACCACCACCGCGCCTTCTTCGTAGAACATCTTCCAGAAGTCGCGGAAGTTGGTCCAGTTGGGCGGGCCCTCGACGATCAGGCGGTACTTCTCGTCGCCCATGTCGCCGTCGGGCGTGACCGGGCCCTTGCCCTGTCGCACGCGCTCGTCGATCTCGTTGCGCAGCACGCTGTAGAACTCGGTGGCCTCGGCCGTGCCGCGGAAGGCGGTGAAGATCGGGCCGATGTAGTACACCGCGCCGAAGTAGCCGTCGATCGGGCTCGGCCGGTTCTTCGCGCTTTGCAGCACGTGGACCAGGTTCTCCTCGGCCTTGACCGACTCGCGCATGTACTGGCGCAGGCGGTCGATGTCGAACTTGACGCCCGACACGCGCTCCAGCGTCGGGATCACGGTGTCCTTGAGCTGCTTGACCACGTAGTCGCGCATGCTCGGCGTGATCTTGCCGTCGCCCTGGTACGGCACGTGCAGCATCACGGTCTCGCAGCCGTACTTGTGGCGGATCAGCTCGAACCACTTCATGAAGGTGAAGCAGCCGGTGTAGCTGAGCAGCAGCACGTCGGGCGTGGGCAGCGGGTCGCCGGTGGGGCCGACTTCGCCGCCCATCATCATGCCGAGGTCGGCCTTCACGTAGGTGCAGACGTCCTCGCTGTGGCCGTCGCGCTCGGCGTCCATGATCAGCTTGCCGCTCTTCTTGCGCATGCCGTTCTGCAGCGCGTTGGTCTCGGGCAGGCTGCGCGCGAAGTCGAAGCACATCAGCAGCTCGTTCAGGTTGCCCGGCACGAACGTGGCGGAGACCTTGCGGTTGTCGCGACGGGCGGTGGCGAGCTCCATGTAGTTGCGATTGATCAGCTCCTTCTGCAGATTCATCGCATCGTCCTTCTGGACGTTCTGCGGCTTCTTGGTCGGCTTGCCGAGCGGCGCGGGCATCGCGATCGGGGTGTTCATTGCCGTGTCTCCTGGCGGTGAGCGGGCGGGTGGTCGAGCGGTGGGCGGGCGCAGCCGGGCGTCACGCCGCGCTCCAGAGCTTGATGGAATCGGCAAACGTGCCCGCCTGTTCGCGGATCGGTGCCATCTGGCCCGTGTTCTCGGCGTACTTGAAGGCGGTGTAGGGGATCTTCTGCTTGGCCAGCACGTCCTGCAGCATCGGCCGCTCGAGCAGCGCCGGGTCGCAGAACGACGGTGCGGCGAAGATCACGCCCTCGGCGCCGCGCGTCTTCACCTGCTTCATCAGGAACACGCCCTTCTCCTCGCGCGTGGCGTCGTACTTGGCCGCGGTGCTGGCCGAGCGGTGCAGGAACGCCTTGCTCAGCTCGGCGAGCGGGTTGCCGTCGGTGGGCACGTCGTCGAGCAGCCAGCGCGTGACGAGGATGAAGTCGTCGTCGACGATGTAGCAGCCCGACATCTCGATCGACTTGATCAGCGCCAGCGGCGGCTGCTCGCAGAACGAGCCGTTGATCACCACGCGCGCGTTGTCGCGCTTCGGGCGCGGCAGCTGCTCGGCCGCGGCGAGGTACTCGCGCACCAGTGCGGTGTGCTCCTCCACCGGCAGCACCATGCCGGCGCGCAGCAGCAGGTAGACCTCGGAGGTGGGCGCCTGCCACGGCTTGGCGGCGCGGTAGGCGTAGAGATCGCGGATCGCGCGCCGATTCTCGTTGTAGACGGCGATCGACGCGTTCAGCTCGGCATCGGTGACGGCAGAGCCGCGCAGCCGACCGAGGTCGTCGCGGATGTGCTGCATCTCCTGCTCGTAGAAGCGGCCGCCCACGCTGTCTTGATAGTTCTGCGGCACGTCGACGTAGCGCACGTACTTGTCCTTGAACAGGATCTGCCACATGCCCGAGAGGTTGCGGATGACGTCGCAGATGCTCGGAAACAGCATGCCGTCGAGACAGTCGAGCCGGCCGGTGAGGCCGAGCTCGATCGTCGAGCGCGGAATGCGGCAGATGTAGCTCTGGTAGTAGGCGTCGCCCTGGATCACCTCGAGCTGGTCACCGCCGCCGAGGATGCCCACCGGGAGCATGCCCGCGGCGTGGATCAGCTCGCGCGGCACGTACACCGGCATGTAGCCGATCGCCTTGCGGCCCGGCACGGCGGCCTTCCACTCCTTCACGGCGTTGAAGTGCAGGTCTTCGAACAGCGCCTCGCAGCGCTGCACGATCTGGACTACTTTGGGTTGGGTCGGCGTCATCGGCGGTGCTCCCTCAGCGGTGCTCCCATTCGGGCTGGCGTTTGGCGAGAAATGCGTTCAGGCCCTCCGGCGCATCGTGCGTGGCCATCAGGCGGTCGAGGTACAGGCGTTCCACTTCGTGCAGGCGCTGGCGCACCGCGCGGCGCAGCGGAGCGCGCGCGGCCTCGGTGGCGCAGGCGAGTGCGGCGGCGCTCTTGCCCTGCAGGTGTTCGGCAAACCAGGCGAGCGCGGCGGCCTCGGGGTCGTCGGCCACGCCGTGCGCCAGGCCGCACGCTTGCGCCGCTTCGGCGCCGATCGAGCGGCCGGAGAACAGCAGGTCTTCGGCCATCGGCTGGTTCACGCGGTACGGCAGCAGCACCGATGCAGCGGGCGCGAACACGCCGAGCTTCATCTCGGGCTGGCCGAACTGCGCATCGCGCGCGGCGAAGATCCAGTTGGCGGCCAGCGCCACCTCGAGCCCGCCGCCCAGGCATTGCCCGCGCACCGCCGCGAGGATCGGCACCGGGTACTCGACCATCGTGACGATCAGCGCGTGCAGGCTGGCCAGCATCTGCGCACACGAGTCGGGCAGGTGCTCCTCGACGCTGGCGCCGAAGCTGAAGTGCGGGCCCTCCGCATCGAGCAGCACGGCGCGCAGCGCAGGCTGGGGTGTGGCAAGTGCCGCATTCTCGAGCGGCGCCTTCAGCGCCGCCCTCTCGAGCGGCGCCTTCAGCGCCGCCCTCTCGAGCGGCGCCTTCAGCGCCGCGTGCAACGCCGCGATCATCGATGCATCGACGATGTTGGCCTTCGGCCGCGCCAGCCGCAGCCGCAGCAGCGCGCCGTCGGCCTCGAGCCAGTGCTTCAGCGGCGACATGGCGAGTGCCCGTTCAGCGCTTGGCGCCGGGTTGGATCTGGTCGTGCAGCGGCCCCACCCAGCCCTGGCCGGCGGCGAGCTTCTGGCGCAGCGCGACGAAATCGACCTCGCGGTCGTCCTTGGTGCCGGCGTTGAACGCAGTGAAGCCGGCGCGGGCCTCGGTCACCATGTTCAGTGCCAGCCAGGCGCGCGAGTTCTCCTTGTTGCGGTTCCAGGCGTCGAGCTTGGGCTTGCGCAGCTCTTCGAGCGTCTTGGTGGTGCAGTCGGGGAAGGTGAGCAGGATCTTCGCGCACAGCTCTTCCACCTTGGCGTCGAGCCGCTCCAGGTTCACCGTGCCGCGCGCCATCAGCGCCTTGGCTTCCTTCAGCGCCGCGCCGGTCTTGGCCTCGCCGTAGACCTGGCGGCCGAACTCGTCGAACAGGCGTTGCGTCTCGACCAGCGGGTTGGCCACGTACTGGCCGTCGACCTGCAGCGCCGGCACGATCTCGGTGAGCATGCCCATCTGGTAGGCCTTGTGCGCCGAGAACGGCTCGCACAGGACGCAGGCCGCCATCGCGCGCTCGGCGCCGACGATCACCGGCAGGAAATCGGTGGCGCCGCCGATCGGTGCCGAGCCGTGCTTGGGGCCGGCCTGGCCGTAGCGCGCGAGATCGCTCGAGACCGAGAAGTCGCACGCCATGCCGATCTCCTGGCCGCCGCCGATGCGCATGCCGTTGACGCGGCAGATCACCGGCTTGTCGCACGCCAGGATCGCGCTGACCATGTCGTTGAACAGCCGCATGTACTGGCGGTACTCCTGCGGGTGGCCGGCGTAGTACTCGGCGTACTCCTTGGTGTTGCCGCCGGTGCAGAACGCCTTGTCGCCGACGCCGGTGAACACCACGCTGCTGACGTCGCGGGCGTTGCTGGCCGCGCGCATGGCCAGGATCACGCCCTTGACCATGTCGGTGGTGTACGAGTTGTACTGGCCGGGGTTGTCGAGCCAGATCCAGGCGTTGTAGAGGCCGGCGGCCACGCTGCCGTCGGGGCGGCGCGCCGGGCGCAGCTCGTAGCGCACACCGGGCTTGGCGGTGTCGGCCACGAGGTCGTGGCTCTTGAACTCGCGCTGCGGACTCAGGGCTTGGGGGGCGTTCATCGACACTCCTGTGGTGAGCACGGCAGCGCCTATTCAGGTAATATGGTACCGCAATGCCAATTTAACGGGAAACGCCTGCAGTGTCGAAGGCCTGCGAGCGCTTTTCATTGATCTGCATCACAGACTGCGAGCGATCGAACCGTTTCACTTCAACCCCAGGGCGCTGCGCGAGCCCACCGGCCGCGCGCGACGCCCAAGCCTCAACCGCGGGAGCTCCTGTGTCGACCACCACCCCCTCCACCGGCGCCGGCGCCACCGGCACTCCGCAAGGCGCCAGTCTGTCGATCGCGCTGGCCGGCAGCGGCGGCAGCGGCGTGATGACCGCCGGCACCTCGCTGCTGGAAGCGGCCGCGCGCGCCGGGCTCTACGGCGTGATGGTGCGCACCAGCGGCCCGCAGATCCGCGGCGGCGAGGCGGCCGCGCTGCTGCGCCTGGCGGCGGCGCCGACGCAGTCGCTCGACGACCACTTCCACCTGCTGCTGGCGATCGACTGGCAGAACGTGTTCCGCTTCGCCGACGAGATCCCGCTGAACGGCTCGAGCCTGCTGGTGGGCGACTCCGACGAAGGCGAGGTGCCCGAGGTGTTCAAGGCCTCGGGTGCGCGCGTGGTCACGCTGCCGCTGAAGAAGATGGCCAAGGCGCACGCCGGCAGCTGGATCAACATGCTCGCACTCGGCCTGGCCGGCACCTGGACCGGGCTCGACGCCGCGGTGCTCGAAGACACCGTGCGCGCCGGCTGGAAACGCAGCGCCGAGGCGCTGGCGGCCAACCTGGCGGCGCTGCGCGCCGGCGTGGCGGCGGCCGATGCACTGGGCCGGGCGCCGGTGCGCCTGCAGGCCGCGCGCGGCGGCGACGCCCGCCGCTGGCTGATCAGCGGCAACGAGGCCGCCGGCTACGGCGCGATCCGCGGCGGCGTGCGCTTCGTGGCGGCCTACCCGATCACGCCGGCCACCGAGCTGCTCGAATGGATGGCGCCGGCGCTGACCAAGGTCGGCGGCACGCTGCTGCAGGCCGAAGACGAGCTGGCGTCGGTCAACATGGCGATCGGTGCGTCGTTCGGCGGCGTGCCGTCGCTCACCGCCACCGCCGGCCCCGGGCTGGCGCTGATGACCGAGGGCATCGGCCTGGCGGTGAGCTCCGAGGTGCCGATCGTCGTCGTCGACGTGATGCGCGGCGGCCCGTCGACCGGCATCCCGGCCAAGAGCGAGCAGAGCGACCTGTCGTTCGCGGTCAGCGGGCTGCACGGCGATGCGCCGCGGCTGGTGCTGGCGCCGAGCTCGATCGACGACTGCCTGCCGACCACGCAGTGGGCGGTGCAGCTCGCCGAGGCGCTGCAAACCGCCGCCATCGTGCTGTCGGACCAGTTCATGGGCCAGTCGCGCGCGATCATCGACCGGCCGGCCGACGACTACACCGCCGCGGTGCGGCTCACCGCGCCGGAGGGCACGCCCGACTACAAGCGCTACCGCGACACGCCCAGCGGCGTCTCGCCGATGTCGATCCCCGGCACGCCGGGCCTCACCTACACCGCCGACGGGCTCGAGCACACCGAGGTCGGCGTGCCCAGCAGCCAGGCGCGCGACCACCGGCTGCAGCTCGACAAGCGCGAGCGCAAGCTGATGCAGCACGACTACGGCGCGCGCTGGGCCGATGTCGAGGGCGACGACGAGCTGGCGATCATCACCTTCGGCTCGGTGGCTGGCCCGGTGCGCGAGGCGGTGCAGCGCGCGCGCGCCGCTGGAGTCGGCGTGCGGCTGGTGGTGCTGCGCCTGCTGGCGCCGATGCAGAGCGCGCCGCTGGCGCGTGCGCTGGCCGGCGTGCGCCAGGTGATGGTGGTGGAGCAGAACCATGGCGCACAGCTGTGGCGCTACCTGCGCGGCGTGGCCGACCTGCCGGGCCGCCCGGCCAGCGTGCACCAGCCGGGCCCGCTGCCGCTGCGTCCGGGCGAGCTCGCCCAACGCATCGTTCAATGGGCCCGCGAGCAGCAGCCCGACTTGGCCACCGCCTGAACCGCGCGGTGCCGTTCCCCCAGGTGATCAGGCGCGCGCAGCGCGGAGGACCCCGATGAATGACATGTGCCAACCCGCCGCGTTCACCGCGGCGAGCTACAAGTCGCAGACCAAGCCGGTGTGGTGCCCGGGCTGCGGCGATTTCACCGTGCTGAGCGCGATCACGCGCGGCCTGGCCAAGCTGCAGATCCCGCCGCACGAGGTGGCGGTGGTCTCGGGCATCGGCTGCAGCTCGCGCATCCCCGCGTACACCGCGTGCTACGGCTTCCACGGCGTGCACGGGCGCGCGCTGGCCGCCGGCACCGGGCTGAAGGTGGCACGGCCCGACCTCACCGTGCTGGTGACCGGCGGCGACGGCGACGGCTACTCGATCGGCGGCAACCACTTCCTGCACGCCTGCCGGCGCAACGTGGACCTGACCTACATCGTGATGGACAACCACGTCTACGGCATGACCAAGGGCCAGGCGTCGCCCACCACCGAGCCCGACTGGGACAACAAGCTCTCGCCCGGCGGCACCGGCATCCGCGCCTTCCACCCGCTGGTGATCGCGCTGGCGTCGGGCGCTAACTTCGTCGCGCGCGCGTTCGGCGGCGACCAGGCCGGCACCGCCGACATCATCGAGCAGGCGATCCGCCATCCGGGCTTCTCGTTCATCGAGATCCTGAGCCCGTGCGTCACCTTCCGCCCCGAGCAGCGCGAGTGGAAGAACCAGGTGCACGCCGCGTCGGTGGCCGCCACCGACGACGCCGCGCGCGCCGCGCGCCGCATCATGACCGACGACGGCCTGAACATCGGCGTGCTCTACGCCGGCAACCGCGTGCCGTATCCGCTGCCCGAACGCAAGGGGCGCGACCTGGCGGCGCTGGAGCAGGAGTTCGCACTGTGAACGCCGAACCGCCGCTTCGCAGACACTCGCTCGCACCCGGGGCGCGGGCGCGCAGGATCAAGGAGACACGATGACCGCGAACGTACCGAAGACCATCGAGGAGTTCATGGCCCAGGCGCTGGCGATGGAGCGCGAGGCTGCGCAGCGCTACAACGACTTCGCCGACGCGATGGAGATGCACAACAACCACGAGGTGGCCAAGCTGTTCCGCACGATGGCCGGTTACGAGACCAAGCACGCGCAGGAGATCATGGCGGAGATGAACTGGTCCGCCGACCCGGTGGTGCCGGCGAATGCGTGGCCGTCGATGGAGCCGCCCGAGGTGGTGCCCAACGACGAGGTGCACTACCTGATGCACCCGTGGCATGCGCTGCAGCTCGCACTGGCGGCCGAGCAGCGCGCCGAGGCCTACTTCGACGAACTGGCGCGCGCCGCCACCACCGATTCGGTGCGCCGCGCCGCGCTGCAGCTCAAGGCCGAGGAGGCCGAGCACGTGCAACTGGTGCAGGCCTGGCTGAACAAGACGCCCAAGCCCGACGACTCCTGGGCCGACGACCCCGATCCACCACGCTACACCGAGTGATGCCGCAGGGAGCCACGATGACCAGTGCCCAGAATCCCGAGATGCAAGTGCTGCTGCCCGCCGGCTGGGACAAGCCGATCGGCTATTCCAACGGTATCGCCGTCGAAGGCGGCCGCGTGGTGTTCCTCGCCGGCCAGGTCGGCTGGGACGCGCAGCAGCGCTTCCACTCCGAGCAGATCGTGCCGCAGTTCGAGCAGGCGCTGCGCAACGTGCTCGACGTGCTGGCGCAGGCCGGCGGCCGCCCGGAGCACATCTGCCGCATCACCGCGTACTGCTGCGACAAGCCGGCGTACCTCGCCGCGCGGCCCGAGCTCGGCGCGATCTGGCGCCGCCTGATGGGCAAGCACTTTCCGGCGATGAGCATGATCTTCGTGTCGGACCTGCTCGACAGCCCGGGCAAGATCGAGCTCGAAGCCACGGCGGTGGTGCCGCGCAAGGGCTGAGCGCGCCGGCGCGCCGCCAGGCGGGCGAGGGCGCGTCAGCGTGCGGCAGGGGCGGCAGCCGGCGCCGCCCGTTGCGTCGCCGGCTGCGCGTGCTTGCCCACCATCTGCAGCATCGTTGCCAGCGTGATCGACTTGAAGGTCGCCGCGGCGATCTGGTCGATCTCGGCCAGCACCGCGCCCAGCGCGCGATCGACCGGCGTGGCGTCGGTGCCGATGCCGTCGCCCTGCAGCGGCTCCTCGAACAGCGTGATCACGTCCATCAGCGTCAGCCGGCGCACGTTGCCGGTGAAGCGGTAGCCGCCGCCGACGCCGCGCACCGATTCGACGATGCCGGCGTGCGCCAGCTCCGACAGCACCTTGGCCAGGTGATGCTGCGACACGCCGTACTTCTCGGCGATCGCCGCGGCGGCGATGTGGCGCGTGGGCTCGGCGGCGAACTCGAGCACGCTGTACAGCGCGAGCAGGGTGTTCTTCTGCAGCTTCATCGGCTCGGCCGTCGGCGCTCAGTCAAGATCCATCTCCAGCGTGATCAGCGAGCCGGCCGTCATGCCCTGGCTGCGGAAGAACGACAGGATCAGCGTGTTGTCGAGCGCCAGCATCGTGCGCAGCTGGGTCACGCCGGCGCGGCGGAACAGCGCGCTGATCGCCTCGAGCAGCCGCGTGCCCACGCCAGCCTGGCGCGCGTCGGGCCGCACGTCGACCGCGAACACCCAGCCGCACGGCGGCGAGCCGAACTCCCAGTCGCGCACCTCGCCGATCAGGAAGCCGAGGATCTGTCGCCCCTGCACCGCCACCAGGAAGTGGCGCTGTTCGCGCTCGCCGACGCCGTAGCGCCGGTACACCGAGCGCCAGTAGCCGCGCTTCTCCAGCCCGGTGACGGTGGCGTCGAGCGCGATCACCTGGTCGAGGTCGCCGCGGCGCACGGGGCGCACCACCACCGGCGCGGCGGCGACCGGTGCGCTGGCGATCGGTGTCTTCCTGGAGGGGGCTCTCAAAGCATGAACCAGATCAATTCAATAAGCGCATTCGGGTACCAGAATGCCTCTGAGCGTGGATTCTAGCCGTTGCATCGGTGTGCGGCGGTTCGGTGGCGGCTCGCCGGGCGGCAGTGCCGGGCGGGTTCTGTTCGGATGGCCAACCAGGAGACAACCATGGGCCTTCAATTCAGCACCCGCGCCGCAGGGCGCATCGCGCGCGCCGTCGGCGCGATCGCACTCGGGCTCGTCGCGGCGGCCGCGGCGCACGCCCAGGAGCCGATCCGCATCGGCGCGTTCCTGGCCGTGACGGGGCCGGCGTCGTTCCTCGGCGACCCCGAGCAGAAGACGCTGGAGATGCTGGTCGACCAGATCAACGCCGGCGGCGGCGTCCTGGGTCGCAAGCTGCAGCTGATCTCCTACGACTCGGCCGGTGACGCCGAGAAGGCACGCACCTTCGCCAAGCGGCTGATCGAGCAGGACAAGGTCGACGCCATCGTCGGCGGCTCGTCCACCGGCGCCACCATGGCCGCGGTGCCGCTGGCCGAGGGCGCGGGCATGCCGTTCGTCTCGCTGGCCGGTGCGGTGGTGATCGTCGAGCCGGTCAAGAAGTGGGTGTTCAAGACGCCGCACACCGACCGCATGGCGTGCGAGAAGATCTTCGTCGACATGAAGGCGCGCGGCTTCTCCAAGGCCGCGCTGATCTCCGGCAGCGGCGGCTTCGACAAGTCGATGCGCGCCGAGTGCCTCAAGACCGCCGGCCAGCGCGGCATCGAGATCGTGGCCGACGAGACCTACGGCGCCGCCGACACCGACATGACGCCGCAGCTCACCAAGATCCGCGCCAGCGGCGCGCAGGCGGTGCTCAACGCCGGCTTCGGCCAGGGCCCGGCGATCGTCACGCGCAACTACCGGCAGGTGGGGCTGACGCAGCCGCTGTACCAGTCGCACGGTGTGGCCTCCAAGGAGTACATCAAGCTGTCGGGCCCGGCCGCCGAGGGCGTGCGCCTGCCCGCGGCCGCGCTGCTGGTGGCCGACCTGCTGCCCGCCGGCGACGCGCAGAAGCCGGTGGTCACCGCCTATCGCGACGCCTACCAGGCCAAGTACAAGAGCGATGTGTCGACCTTCGGCGGCCACGCCTACGATGGCCTGATGCTGGTGGTCAACGCGATCAAGAAGGCCGGCTCGACCGACAAGGCCAAGGTGCGCGATGCGCTCGAAGCCACCAAGGGCTACGTGGGCACCGGTGGCGTGGTCAACATGTCGGCCACCGATCACATGGGGCTCGACCTCTCGGCGTTTCGCATGCTCGAGGTGAAGAACGGCACCTGGGCGCTGGTGAACTGATGACCTCCTTGCGCGCTGCGCTCGCGTCCCCCCAAAGGGGATCAGGCCTCTTCGGACGGCCGGGCGAGGCCTGAGCGCGCACGGCACGGCGCATCGACATGAGCGGGATGTGGCTGCAGTTCGTCGCCGGCGGCTTGACCGCCGGCGCGATCTACGCGCTGGTCGCGCTCGGCTTCTCGATCATCTACAACGCCAGCGGCGCGATCAACTTCGCGCAGGGCGAGTTCGTGATGATCGGCGGCATGAGCGCGGTGGCGTTGCTCGCCACCGGCATGCCGCTGCCGCTGGCGGTGCTGCTGGCGCTGGCGGTGGCGGTGTTCGTCGGCCTGCTGCTCGAGAAGCTGGCGATCGAGCCGGCGCGCAACGCCAGCACCGTCACGCTGATCATCATCACGATCGGCGCCTCGCTGTTCCTGCGCGGCCTGGCGCAGCTGGTGTGGGACAAGCGCATCCATGCGCTGCCGGCGTTCAGCGGCGACAAGCCGATCACGCTGTTCGGCGCCACCGTGCTGCCGCAGGGCCTGTGGGTGCTCGGCGTCACCGCGCTGGCGGTGCTGGCGCTGTCGTGGTTCTTCGGCCGCACGCTGTTCGGCAAGGCGATGCTCGCCACTTCGTACAACCCGCTGGCCGCGCGGCTGATGGGCATCCAGACGCGCACGGTGCTGCTGGTCAGCTTCGGGCTGGCCGCGCTGCTGGGCGCGCTCGGCGGCGTGCTGACCGCGCCGATCACCTTCACCTCGTACGACAGCGGTCTGATGCTCGGGCTGAAGGGTTTCTCGGCGGCGATGCTCGGCGGCCTCGGCAGCTTCGCCGGAGCGGTGGCCGGCGGCCTGCTGCTCGGCCTGATCGAGGCGTTGAGCGCGGGCTTCGTCTCGTCGGCCTACAAGGATGCGATCGCGTTCGTCGTCATCCTGGCGGTGTTGTTCCTGTTGCCGGGGGGACTGCTCGGTGCGCGCCGGATCGAACGTGTCTGAGCTGCCGGCGCGCGGCACGGCGCGGCCGCTGATGTCGGCGCGCAGCGGCGGCCTGCTGGTGCTGGCGCTGGTGATCGCGCTGCTGCCGGCGGCGATGACCAACAACTACTTCTACGAGGTGGCGATCCTCGTGGCGCTGAACGCGATCGTCTGCGTCGGCCTGAACCTGCTGGTGGGCTACGCCGGCCAGATCAGCCTCGGGCACGCCGGCTTCTTCGCGCTCGGCGGCTACGGCTCGGCGATCCTGTCGGCGCAGTACGGCTGGCCGAGTGCGCTGTCGCTGCCGGCGGCGGTGGCCGCGGTCGGCGTGCTCGCGTACGTGGTCGGCCGGCCCACGCTGCGGCTCAAGGGCCACTACCTCGCGATGGCCACGCTCGGTCTCGGCGTGATCATCTCGATCGTGCTGACCACCGAAGACCGCGTCACCGGCGGTCCCGACGGCATGGCAGTGCCGCCGCTGGTCATCGCCGGGTTCGCGCTGCGCGGCGAGCGCGTGTGGTACTGGGTGGTCGGCGCTGCGCTGATGCTGGCCGTGTGGCTGGCGCAGAACCTCATCGCCTCGCCGGCCGGCCGCGCGCTGCGCGCGCTGCACGGCTCGGAGATCGCCGCGCAGACGCTGGGCATCGATGCCGCGCGCCACAAGCTGCGCGTGTTCGTGATCTCGGCGCTGTTTGCCGCCGCAGCCGGCGCGCTGACCGCGCACTACGCCGGCTTCATCACACCGGTCAAGTCGTCGTTCATGCACTCGGTCGAGCTGGTGATCATGGTGGTGTTCGGCGGCATGGCGTCGGTGTTCGGCGCGGTGGTGGGCGCCGCGGTGCTCACCACGCTGCCGCAGCTGCTGACGGTGCTGAAGGACTACGAGATGATGGTCTTCGGCGCGGTGCTGATCGTCACGATGGTCGGCTTCCCGCAGGGCATCGTGCCGACGATCTCGCGCTGGTTCGCGGCGCGCGCCTTCCGCAGGGACGCGCGATGACGCTGCTGCAGGTCGAAGGCCTGGGCAGGTCGTTCGGCGGCGTGCGCGCCGTCGAAGACGTGTCGTTCTCGATCGCGCGCGGTGCGGTGCACTCGATCATCGGCCCCAACGGCGCCGGCAAGACCACGCTGCTGAACCTGCTGACCGGCCTGGTGGTGCCCGATGCCGGGCGCATCACGCTCGACGGCGTCGACCTCACCGGTGCGGCGCCGTACCGCATGGCTGCCGCCGGGCTCGGGCGCACGTTCCAGAACCTGCAGGTGTTCTTCAACATGAGCGCGCTCGAGAACGTGATGACCGGGCGCCACCTGCGCGAGCGCGATGCGCTGTGGGCCGCGCTGCTGCGCCTGCCGTCGCTGGTGCGCGGCGAGGCCGCCACGCGCGAGCGCGCGCTCGAGCTGCTGGCCCTCGTCGGCCTGGCCGACGCGGCCGAATCGCCGGCCGACGCGATGCCCTACGGCGCGCTGAAGCGCCTGGAGATCGCGCGCGCACTGGCCGCCGAGCCGAAGCTGCTGCTGCTCGACGAGCCCGCAGCCGGCCTGAACGCCACCGAGGCGCAGGCGATCGGCGTGCTGATCGAGCGCCTGGCCGCCGCCGGCACCACGGTGATCCTGGTCGAACACAACATGAAGCTGGTGATGGGCGTGTCCGACCACCTGCTGGTGCTCGACCAGGGCCGCGTGCTGGCCGAGGGCACGCCGCAGCAGATCCGCACCAACCCGGCGGTGATCGAGGCCTATCTCGGCACGGCCGAGGAGGTGGCCCCGGCCGGTACGAGCTCGGGAGCCGCGCATGCTTGAGGTGCGCGCGCTCGGCAGTCGCTACGGCCGCATCCCCGCGCTGGCCGACGTGAACCTGCGCGTCGGTGCCGGCGAGCTGGTGGCGCTGGTGGGCGCCAACGGCGCCGGCAAGAGCACGCTGCTGCGCACGATCTCGGGCGTGCAGCCGGCCAGCGCCGGCACCATCGGCTTCGAGGGACGCGACGTCACCGCGCTGTCGTCGCGCCGGCGCGTGCAGCTGGGCATCGTGCAGGTGCCCGAGGGGCGGCAGGTGTTCGCGCCGATGAGCGTCGAAGACAACCTCAGGCTCGGCGCGTTCGCGCGCGGCCGCGCCAGCGCGCTCGACGAGGTGATCGGCTTCTTTCCGGTGCTGCGCGACAAGCGCCGCCAGGCCGCCGGCCTGCTGTCGGGCGGCCAGCAGCAGATGCTGGCGATCGCCCGCGCGCTGATGGCCGAGCCGCGCCTGCTGCTGCTCGACGAACCCAGCATGGGCCTGGCGCCGCGGCTGGTGGCCGAGATCTTCGAGCACATCACCGCGCTGCGCGCGCGCGGCACCACGGTGCTGCTGGTCGACCAGAACGCGCGTGCCGCGCTGTCGGTGGCCGACCGCGCCTACGTGATGGAAGCCGGGCGCATCGCGCTCGAAGGCGCCGCGCGCGACCTGCTCGGCGATCCGCAGGTGCAGCGCGCCTACCTCGGGCTGGAGTGAGCCCGCGAATCGAATCGAAACCGAAGGGAACCCGCATGAAAGACACGCTGAAAGCCGGCCTCGCCACCACCGACACGCTCACCGTCGACCGCGAGCGCACGATCGATTTCATGGGCGACGCGGCGCGCGTCTACGCCACGCCGATGCTGGTGCGCGACATCGAGATCGCCTGCCGCAACCTGCTGCTGGCGCACCTCGATGCCGGCGAAGACTCGGTGGGCACGCGCGTCGAGATCGACCACATCGGCGCCTCGCTGCTGGGCATGAAGGTGTGGCTCACCGTCACGCTGGCCAGCGTCGACGGACGCGCCGTGGTGTTCGAGGTCGAAGGCCGCGACGAGGTCGAGCCGATCGTGCGCGGCAAGCATCACCGCTTCGTGGTCGACGTGGCCAAGACCGGCCAGCGCCTGGCGGCCAAGGCAGCCAAGGCGAAGGCCGCTGCGGCCTGAGGGGCAGCGTACTGCGCACGAGGGCCATTGCGATGAGCGTCGACACGGCACCCGTTACCGCGCCCGCATCCGCAGCCACCGGCACGGTGCGGCGCGTGCCCACCTACTGCTACCAGTGCGTGGCCGGCCCCGACCTGCTGACGGTGAAGGTGCGCGACGGCGTGGCCACCGAGGTCGAGCCGAACTTCTGCGCCGCCGAGGTGCATCCCGGTGGCGGCAAGGTGTGCGTGAAGGCCTACGGCCTGATCCAGAAGACCTACAACCCCAACCGGGTGCTGACGCCGATGAAGCGCACCAACCCGGTCAAGGGGCGCGACCAGGATCCGGGCTTCGTGCCGATCTCGTGGGACGAGGCGTTCGACCTGATCGCCGCGCAGCTCAACCGCATCCGCGCCGAAGGGCTGCTCGATGCATCGGGCTACCCCAAGCTCGCGGCGAGCTTCGGCGGCGGCGGCACGCCGCAGTTCTACATGGGCACCTTCCCGGCCTTGCTCGCCGCCTGGGGGCCGGTGGACATGGGCTTCGGCTCGGGGCAGGGCGTCAAGTGTTACCACTCCGAGCACCTGTACGGCGAGCTGTGGCACCGCGCGTTCATCGTGGCCGCCGACACGCCGAGCTGCAACTACCTGATCTCTTGCGGCAACAACATCGAGGCCGCCGGCGGCGTGGTCGGCGTGCGGCGCCACGCCGATGCGCGGGTGCGCGGCATGAAGCGCGTGCAGGTCGAGCCGCACCTGTCGGTGACCGGCGCGTGCTCGGCGCAGTGGGTGCCGATCAGGCCGAAGACCGACGCCGCGTTCCTCTACGCGCTGATCCACGTGATGCTGCACGAAGCACCGCGCGTGCAGCTCGACCTGCCGCACCTGGCCCGGCACACCAGCTCGCCGTATCTGGTGGGCGAACACGGCTTCTACCTGCGCGAGCGCACCACGAGGAAGCCGCTGGTGTGGGACGAGCACACGCGCAGCGCCGTGCCGCACGACACCCCAGGCATCCGCGAAGGTCTGAGCGCCGCCGTGCAGGTCGACGCGGTCGAGATCGGTGCCGACGACGAGGTGCTGGCCGACGGCCTGCTGCGCGGCTGCACCGCGTTCGACAAGCTGGTGGCGCACATGGCGCCGTACTCGCCCGAGTGGGCCGCCGGCGTCTGCGACGTGCCGGCGTCGACGATCCGCGCCATCGCGTTCGAATACCTGGCGCACGCCTGCGTCGGCCAGACGATCACGATCAACGGCAAGACGATGCCGTTCCGACCGGTCGCGGTCACGCTCGGCAAGACCGTGAACAACGGCTGGGGCGGCTACGAGTGCTGCTGGGCGCGCACGTTGCTGGCCACGCTGGTCGGCGCGCTCGAGGTGCCCGGCGGCACGATCGGCACCACCGTGCGGCTGGTCAAGCCGATGGCCGAGCGGCACGACAGCGTGCGCGCCGGCGCCGACGGGCTGATGGACTACCCGTTCAACCCGACCTCGAAGGAACACTGGTCGGCGCACCCGAACATCCGCAACGCCTACAAGACGATGGTGCCGCTGACCGGCAACAACGCGTGGGCGCAGGCGCTCGGGCCCACGCACTTCTCGTGGATGTTTCTCGACGACACGCCCAAGGGGCTGCCGAAGGTCGAACCGCCCGACGTGTGGTTCGTCTACCGCACCAACCCGGCGATCTCGTTCTGGGACACGCACGCCGTGGCGGACAAGATCGCGCGCTTCCCGTTCGTGGTGGCGTTCGCGTACACGCGCGATGAGAGCAACCATTTCGCCGATGTGCTGCTGCCCGATGCCACCGACCTCGAGGGCCTGCAACTGCTGAAGCTGGCGGCCACCAAGTACCAGGAGCAGTTCTGGGAGCACGAGGGCTTCGCGCTGCGCCAGCCGGTGGTGCCCGCGCGTGGCGAGGCGCGCGACTTCACCGACATCTGCACCGAGCTCGCCCGGCGCTGCGGCCTGCTCGAGAAGTACAACGCGGCGATCAACCGTGGCACCTGCGGCGTCGCGCTGAGGGGTGAGCACGGCGACTTCTCGCTCGACCCCGGCCAGGCGCACAGCCGCGAGGTGATCTGGGATGCCGCCTGCAAGGCCGCCAGTGCCGAGCTGACCGAAGGCGCCGAAGTACTGGGCCTCGACTGGTGGAAGGAGCACGGCCTGAAGACGCGCCCCTTCCCGCGCGATCAGTGGTACCTGTACCCGACCGTGGTCGAGCGTGGCCTGCGCTTCGAGATGCCGTACCAGGAGCGCCTGAAGCGCGTCGGCGCGCAGCTCGGTCGGCGGCTGCACGAGGCAGGCATGCACTGGTGGGACAAGCAGCTCGAGGAGTACCAGGCGCTGCCGCCGTGGAAGGACTTCCCCGGGCTGTGGGAGGCGAGCGTCGCCAAGGCCGGTGCGCGGCCGGCCGACTATCCGTTCTGGCTGGTCACCGCGCGCAGCATGCAATACGCGTGGGGCGGCAACGTCGGGGTGCAGATGATTCGCGAGGTGGCCGGCAACGTGGCGGGCCACAACGGCGTGGTGATGAACCCGCGTGCCGCCGAAAGCCTCGGCGTGCAGGAGGGCGACGTGATCGAGATCGCCACGCCACGCCGGTCCACGCGCGGCCGCGTCGTGCTGCGCCATGGCATCCGGCCCGACACGCTGCTGCTGGTGGGCCAGTTCGACCACTGGGTCACGCCGCTGGCCAAGGACTTCGGCGTGCCGAGCCTCAACACGCTGGCAGAGATGTCGCTCGACCTCACCGACGCCACCGGCTCCGGCGCGGACCTGGTGCGCGTGAAGGTGAGCAAGGCTCGGGGGGCGCGCGTGTGAGGCAGCTTCCCAATCCAATCCGTTGGGGGCGGCCGCGGCGCGGTGAGCGGTGCCCGGTGTGCGAGAGTGCCGCGCGGCGCGGTGGGCGGTGCCCGGTGTGGGCTCATGATCTCGCGGTCTCCGCTTCGCTCCGACTTCGCTGCGATGCTCGCGCGACAGGGGCGGCTGCGTGCCCTGGCGCTTGCAAGCGCCAGGGCGTTCGCCAGGCGTGTGCCAGTCCGCAGGGACTGCACACGTCCGGGCTCACTACCGCCGTCCGCAGCCCTGAACGGGCTGCGAACTTCACGGCGTCCTCGCCGGTCCGGCCGCTGCGCGGCCGGACTTCCCCCTGCCGCGCTGCGCTTCTCGCCGCGCCATAAATCGCCCCCCGGGCACCACCCACCGCGCAAAACCGCTGGTGCTGTGCCACCAGGAGGCATGCCACGGTGGTGGCCGCAAAGCCGCGGGCGGGTGTGCGCCGGCAGCGACATATGCGGCGCCGAGGAACGGAAGGCTCACGGCCGCGCGCGCGCAGCGCGCGCAACGTGTTCTGACTCGTCGCGACTGTTTGAGCGTAGCGAACGAAGTGAGCGCAGCGAGTTTCGCGACGGGCCGTGAGACTGACGTAGTGAGCCCGGACGAAGAACAGTCCCTGCGGACTGTTCTTCGCCTGGCGAACGCGCGTGCGCTTGCAAGCGCACGCGCTCGCAGGGAACCCCTCGCGCAGCGAGGGGCTGCCGCATTCGAGCGCCGGCGCATACCCGCCCGCGGCTTTGCTTCACTCGGTCTGTGCAATGAAACCGGTGGCAGCCAACAGCGCACAACGGAGCCACGGCCATGACCAAGTGGACCATGGTCGCCGACCTGCGCCGATGCGTCGGTTGCCAGACCTGTACCGCCGCGTGCAAGCACGCCAACGCCACGCCGCCGGGCGTGCAGTGGCGGCGCGTGATCGACATGGAGTTCGGCGAGTACCCCGACGTGCAGCGCGCGTTCGTGCCGGTGGGCTGCCAGCACTGCGAAGACCCGCCGTGCATGGAAGTCTGCCCCACCACCGCGACCAAGAAGCGGCCCGACGGCATCGTCACGATCGACTACGACATCTGCATCGGCTGCGCCTACTGCGCGGTGGCGTGCCCGTACCAGGCGCGCTACAAGACCGAGCGGCCGAGCTTCGCGTACGGCAAGCCGACCGACGCCGAAGTCAAGCGCCACGACGATGCGCGCATCGGCGTGGCCACCAAGTGCACCTTCTGCGTCGACCGCATCGATGCGGGCACCGCGAAGGGCCTGGTGCCCGGCGTCGACCCCGAGGCCACGCCGGCGTGCGTGAACTCCTGCATCGCACTGGCGCTGGCGTTCGGCGATGCCGACGATCCGCAATCGAACGTCTCGCAGCTGCTGGTCGAGAACCAGCACTTTCGCATGCACGAAGAGCTGGGCACCGGGCCGAACTTCCACTACCTGTGGGACGGCGCGCGCGACGGCGCGGAGGACGCGGAATGAGCTTCGGCCCCAACCCCTGGCAGCAGACCAACTGGGACGCGCGCGCGGCCGGCAATTTCATCGGCGGCGGTGCCGGCAGCGGACTGGTGGTGGCCACGGTCGTGTTCGGCGCCGATGGCGGCCTGCGCATCACCTTGCTGCTGCTGGCGCTGGCGCTGATCGGCGGCGGGCTCACCTGCGTGTGGGCCGAGATCGGCCGGCCCTGGCGCGCGTTGAACGTGTTCGCCAACCCGAACACCTCGTGGATGACGCGCGAGGCCCTGGTGGCGCCGGTCTTGCTCGGCAGCACGGCGCTGCTGATGCTGCTGGGCATCGCGTGGATCGCTGCGCTGGCGGCGCTGGCCGCGCTGGCGTTCCTGTATTGCCAGGCGCGCATCCTGCGTGCCGCGCGTGGCATTCCGGCCTGGCGCGAGCCGATGACGCTGCCGTTGATCATCGCTTCGGGTCTGAGCGAAGGCATGGCGCTGTACGCCGCGGGCGCGGCGCTGTGGGGCCGCGCCAGCACGGCCGCGTGCCTGGCGCTGGCGCTGCTGCTGGGCCTGCGCGTCGCCGCCGGTGCCGTGTGGCGACAGCGCCTGGCGGCTGCGCTGCGTGGCCAGGCGCTGCGCGCGCTGGCGCAGTTCAAGTGGCCAGCGCTGGCCGCCGGTGCGCTGCCGCTGGCGTTGGTGCTGGCGGCGCTGCTGCTGCAACCGCCCGCGTCCTGGCTGACGGCGCTGCAGGTGCTGGCCGGCGTGCTGGCCGCCGCCGGCGGTGCGGCATTCAAGTTCGTGCTGATCACGCGCGCTGCGTTCAACCAGGGCTTCGCGCTGCCGCACCTGCCCGTGCGCGGCGCCCGTCGTCGAGGAGCCGGATCATGATGACCGCCACCGCTGCCGCGCCCCGTACCCACGACGGCGTGGGCCTGCACCCCGAGGTCGAGTCGATGCCGCGCGAGCGGCTGGCGGCGCTGCAGACGCAGCGTCTGCGCGAGCTGGTGGAACGGCTGTGGCAGCAACCCTGGCACCGCCAGCGCCTGCAGCAGGCCGGCCTGGGCGCGCCGCAGGATCTGCGCTCGCTGGCCGATCTGCACCGCCTGCCGTTCATGGTGAAGACCGATCTGCGCGACCACTATCCGTTCGGCCTGTTCGCGCAGCCGGTGGACCAGCTGGCGCGTATCCACGCCTCGTCGGGCACCACCGGCAAGCCCACGGTGGTGGGCTACAACACGGCCGACCTGAACGTCTGGGCCGACCTGATGGCGCGCACGCTGCATTGCGCCGGCGCGCGGCGCGGCGATGTCGTGCACAACGCCTACGGCTATGGCCTATTCACCGGCGGGTTGGGCATGCACGCCGGCGCCGAGCGGCTCGGCGCGGTGGTGGTGCCGGTGTCGGGCGGCTCCACCGAGCGCCAGGTGTCGCTGATCGTCGATTTCGGCGCGCGCGTGCTGTGCGCCACACCGTCGTATGCGCTGGCGATCGCCGAGGTGGCCGAACAGCAGGGTGTCGACCTGCGCAACAGCGCGCTGCGCGTGGGCCTGTTCGGTGCCGAGCCGTGGAGCGAAGCGATGCGCCGCGAGATCGAGTCGCGCTTGAACCTGCGCGCGATCGACAACTACGGCCTGTCGGAGATCATGGGCCCGGGCGTCGCAGTGGAGTGCGAGCAGCAAGACGGCCTGCACGGCTGGGAAGATCACTTCCTGTTCGAGGTGGTGCACCCCGACACGCAGGCGCCGCTGCCCGAGGGCGAGGTCGGCGAGCTGGTGATCACCACGCTGACCAAGCAGGCGCTGCCGATGCTGCGCTATCGCACGCGCGACATCACGCGGCTCACTACCGCGCGCTGCGCCTGCGGCCGCACGCACGTGCGGCTGCTGCGCGTGAGCGGCCGCAACGACGACATGCTGATCGTGCGCGGCGTCAACGTGTTCCCGACGCAGATCGAGGCCGTGCTGGTCGGCCAGCCGCACGTGGCGCCGCACTACCTGCTGGTACTCACCCGGCGCGGCAGCCTCGACCACGTGACGCTCGAGACCGAGGCCGAGCCCGGCTTCGCGCCTGAGCGCTACGAGGCGCTGGGGCACGAGATCGGGCACCGCGTCAAGTCCACCGTCGGCATCACGGTCGACGTGGTGGTGCGCGCACCGGGCGAACTGCCGCGCTCACAGGGCAAGGCGGTGCGCGTGCGCGATCTGAGAGGGCAGGGAGGCTGACATGGCCAAGCGACTGCTCACGCTGCACGTCAACGGCCGCGAGCACACGCTCGCTGCGGCCGACGGCGCACTGCTGATCGAGGTGCTGCGCGAGGCGCTGCAACTCACCGGCACCAAGCAGGGCTGCGACGGCGGCGAGTGCGGCGCCTGCACCGTGCTGGTCGACGACCGGCCGCGCCTGGCGTGCTCGACGCTGGCCGCCCAGATGGAGGGCCGGCGCATCGAGACGATCGAGGGCCTGGCCCGGCACGGCCACCTGTCGCCGGTGCAGCAGGCGTTCCACGAGAGGCTGGGCGCGCAGTGCGGCTACTGCACGCCGGGCATGGTGATGGCGTCCGAAGGCCTGCTGCGCCGAAATCCGAACCCGACGGTCGACGAGATCAAGGCCGCGCTGGCCGGCAACCTGTGCCGCTGCACCGGCTACGTGAAGATCATCGAGTCGGTGCAGGCGGCTGCCGTGGGGGCCGCACGATGAACCCCCGCATGAGCCGCGCCGGCGGCATCGGCGTGCGCACGCCGCTGATCGACGGCATCGACAAGGTCACCGGCCGCGCCAGGTACACGGCCGACATCGCGGCGCCCGGTGCGCTGGTCGGGCGCATCCTGCGCAGCCCGCACGCGCACGCGCGCATCGTCGCCATCGACACCAGCGCCGCGCTGGCGCTCGAGGGCGTGCACGCGGTGTGCACCGGCGACGACACGCCGGTGCCGTTCGGCGTGCTGCCGATCGCCGAGAACGAATACCCGCTGGCGCGCGGCAAGGTGCGCTACCGCGGCGACCCGGTGGCCGCGGTGGCGGCCGTCGACGAGGCCACCGCCGAGCGTGCGCTGGCGGCCATCGTCGTCGAGTACGAGGTGCTGCCGGCGTACACCACCGCCAAGGCCGCGATGAAGCCCGGCGCGGTGGCGATCCACGACGACAAGCCTAACAACGTGCTGCGCGAGGTGCACGCCGAGTTCGGCGATGCCGCCGCGGGCTTCGCCGCGGCCGATCTGGTGCGCGAGAAGAGCTTCACCTTCGCCGAGGTGAACCACGCGCACATGGAGCTCAATGCCACGCTGGCCGAGTACGACAACGAGCGCGACGGCGTGACGCTGCACACCACCACCCAGGTGCCGTACTACGTGCATCTCAAGGTCGCGGCCTGCCTGCAGATCGCCGAGTCGCAGGTGCGGGTGATCAAGCCGTTCCTCGGCGGCGGCTTCGGTGCGCGCACCGAGTGCCTGCACTTCGAGATCATCGCCGCGCTGCTGGCGCGCACCGCGCGCGGCACCGTGCGGCTGCTGCAGACGCGCGAGGAGACTTTCCTCGCGCACCGCGGCCGGCCGTGGACGGCCGTCAAGATGAAGCTCGGCCTCAAGCGCGACGGCCGCATCGCCGCGCTCGCGCTCGAGGCCACGCAGGCCGGCGGTGCCTACGCCGGCTACGGGATCATCACGATCCTCTACACCGGGGCGCTGATGCACGGCATCTACGACATCCCGGCGATCAAGCACGACGCCTGGCGCGTCTACACCAACACGCCGCCGTGCGGCGCGCAGCGCGGCCACGGCACGGTCGACACGCGCGCCGCCTTCGAGGCGCTGCTGACCGACATGGCCGCCGAGCTCGGCCTCGACGCGCTGGCGGTGCGCCAGAAGAACCTGCTGCCGCGGATTCCGTACCGCACGATGTACGCGCAGAACGTGCTCAGCTACGGCCTGCCCGAATGCCTCGAGAAGGTGTTGGCGGCCTCGGGCTGGCACGAGCGCAAGGGCCGCATGCCGCGCAATCGCGGCCTCGGGCTGGCGTGCTCGCACTTCGTCTCCGGCACCTCGACGCCCAAGCACTGGACCGGCGAGCCGCATGCCACGGTGCAGCTGCGGCTCGATTTCGACGGCGGCGTCACGCTGCTCACCGGCGCGGCCGACATCGGGCAGGGCTCGAACACGATGGCCGCGCAGTGTGCCGCCGAGGTGCTCGACGTTGCGCTCGCGCGCATCCGCGTGATCTCGGCCGACAGCGCCGTGACGCCCAAGGACAACGGCAGCTACTCGTCGCGCGTGACCTTCATGGTCGGCCGCGCGACGATCGCTGCCGCCACCGAGCTGCGCGAGCTGCTGCGCAAGGCGGCGGCCGGCCGGCTCGAGGCCGACGCGGCCGACATCGAGGTGCGCGACGAGATGTTCTGCGTGCGCGGCACCGACCACGGCCTGAGCTGGATCGAGACGGTGCGCGCGGCGATGGTCAACAGCGGCGCCGTGACGGTCAAGGGCACCTACACCTGCCCGATCGAGTTCCAGGGCGACAAGAAGATCCGCGGCAGCGCGATCGGCGCCACGATGGGCTTCTGCTACGCGGCGCAGGTGGTCGAGGCGTCGGTCGACGAGCTCACCGGCAAGGTCACGGCGCACAAGGTGTGGGTGGCGGTGGACGTCGGCCGCGCGCTCAACCCGCTGGCCGTCGAGGGCCAGACACAGGGCGGCGTGTGGATGGGCATGGGCCAGGCGCTGTCGGAGGCGACCGAGTACGACGACGGCCGCATGCTGCACGGCAACCTGCTCGACTACCGCGTGCCGACCATCGTCGAGAGCCCCGATATCGAGGTGCTGATCGTCGAGAGCGTCGACCCGAACGGACCGTTCGGTGCCAAGGAGGCATCCGAGGGCATGCTCGCGGGCTTCCTGCCGGCGCTGCGCGAGGCGGTGCAGGAGGCCGCCGGCGTCAGCTGCGACGTGTTTCCGCTCAGCCCCGATCGCATCGTCGAGCTGCTCGACAAGCGCGACGCAGCGAAGAAGGTGCCCGCGCGCCGCGCCGAGGAGGTTCGATGAACGCGTTGCACGAATTGCGCACCGTGCGCCCGGCGAGCGTCGACGACGCGACGCGCGCGCTGGTCGAAGGCGGCGCGCAGCCGCTGGCCGGCGGTACCGACCTGCTGCCCAACCTGCGCCGCGGCATCGGCACGCCGCGCACGCTGGTCGACCTGACCGCCGTGGCGGCGCTCGACACCATCGCGCCGCTGCCCGACGGCAGCGTGCGCCTGGGCGCCGCGACCACGCTGGCCGCGCTGGCGCGTGATGCCGCGGTGTGTGCCGGCTGGCCGGTGTTGGCCAAGGCCGCCGGCCTGGTTGCCGGCCCGACGCACCGCGAGGCCGCCACGCTCGGCGGCAACCTGTGCCAGGACACGCGCTGCGTGTTCTACAACCAGAGCGACTGGTGGCGTGCCGGCAATGGCTACTGCCTGAAGTACCGCGGCGACAAATGCCATGTGGTCGTCAAGAGCGACCGCTGCTATGCCACCTACCACGGCGACGTGGCGCCGGCGCTGATCGTGCTCGACGCGCGCGCCGAGATCGCCGGCCCCGGCGGCGCGCGCACGCTGCCGCTGGCGGCGCTGTTCGTCGAGGACGGCAAGGCGCGGCTGACGCTCGCGGCCGGCGAGTGGCTGACGCGAATCGTCGTGCCACCGGCCGCCGGCTGGCGCGCCGACTGCGCCAAGGCGCGCGTGCGCGACGCAGTCGACTTCGCGCTCGCCGGCGCCGCGGTGGCGCTGCGCCGCGACGGCGACCGGATGGCCGGCCTGCGCGTGGCGATCACCGGCACCAACTCGGCGCCGTTGGCCGTGCCGACCGGCGACGTCATCGGTCGGCCGTGGGATGCCGATGCCGCGCAGGCGCTGGCCAAGGCGGTGCAGGCCACCGGCAACGTGCTGGCCACCACCGTCGCGCCGGTGAAGTACCGGCGCCGCATGCTGCAGGCGCTGGTGCGCCGGCTCGTCGACGACCTCTGGAAGCAGCCCTAGGGCCAGCAAAGGGAAGACCGCATGACCCGCATCGCGCGCCGCGAACAGTTCTCGCCGCAGACCTTTCTGTGGGAGATCGACGCACCCGATGTCGCCGAGGCCGCCGAGGCCGGCCACTTCGTGATGCTGCGCCTGGACGACGCCGGCGAGCGCATTCCGCTCACCGTGGCCGACTACGACCGCACGCGCGGCACCATCACCGTGGTGGTGCAGTCGCTCGGCCGCACCACGCGCGAGATGCGCGACAACTACCGCGAGGGCGACGAGTTCGCCGATTTCGTCGGCCCGCTCGGCCTGCCGCAGCACATCGACAAGGTGGGCCACGTCGTGCTGGTGGGCGGCGGGCTCGGTGTGGCGCCGGTGTTCCCGCAGCTGCGCGCGTTCAAGCAGGCCGGCAACCGCACCACCTGCATCGTCGGCTTTCGCAGCGCCGAGCTGGTGTTCTGGGACGACAAGCTGCGCGAGTTCGCCGACGAGCTGATCATCTGCACCGACGACGGCAGCAGCGGCCGCCCCGGGTTCGTCACCGGCGCGCTGCAGGCGCTGCTCGAGCGCGAGCGGCCCGACCTGGTGGTGGCGATCGGCCCGATGCCGATGATGCAGGCCTGCACCGAGACCACGCGCCCGTTCGGCGTGCCGACCAAGGTGTCGCTGAACACCATCATGGTCGACGGCACCGGCATGTGCGGCTCGTGCCGCGTCACGGTGGGCGGCGAGGTCAAGTTCGCCTGCGTCGACGGCCCCGATTTCGACGCGCACCAGATCGACTTCAAGGAGCTGCTGGCGCGGCAGAAGCGCTTCAAGGCGCAGGAGCAGCAGGCCAACGCCGACCTCGATCACGTGTGCAGCCTCGAAGAGCTGCTGGTCAAGCAGGGCAAGCGCACCTACAAGAAATACTCGGCGCTCGAGCGCACGCAGGTGCCGATGCCCGAGCGCGAGCCGGCCGAGCGCGCGCAGACCTTCGACGAGGTGAACCTGGGCTACGACTGGGCCGCCGCGCTGCGCGAATCCGAGCGCTGCATCCAGTGCCTGAAGCCCACCTGCATCGAAGGCTGCCCGGTGCGCATCGACATCCCGCGCTTCATCCGCCACCTGATGCTGCGTGACGTGGAGGGCGCGGTCGACGCCATCCACGATTCGAGCCCGTTCCCGTCGGTGTGCGGCCGCGTCTGCCCGCAAGAGAGCCAGTGCGAGGCGCAGTGCGTGCTGGTCAAGGCCAAGATGCAGCCGGTGGCGATCGGCCGGCTCGAGCGTTTCGTGGGCGACCATGCGGCACAGCGCCCGGTGGCGCCGGTGCAGTTCGAGCGCGACGCCGGGCGCGTGGCGATCGTCGGCTCGGGCCCCGGCGGCCTCGCGTGCGCGGCCGACCTGATCAAACTCGGCGTCGAAGTCACCGTGTACGAGGCGCTGCACGTCGTCGGCGGCGTGCTGCGCTACGGCATCCCGGCGTTCCGCCTGCCGCGCGACATCATCGACCGCGAGGTCAACCGCCTGCGCGACGCCGGCGTGAAGTTCGAGACCAACAAGGTCATCGGCAAGACGTTCACGATCGACCGGTTGACCGGTGCGATGGGGTTCGACGCCGTGTTCGTCGCCGCCGGCGCCGGCGCGCCGTCGTTCCTCGGCATTCCGGGCGAATCGGCCGGCCAGGTCTATTCGGCCAACGAATTCCTGACGCGCGTGAACCTGATGGGCGGCGACCGCTTCCCGTACCGCGACACGCCGGTGGGCGCCGGCCAGCGCGTGATCGTGATCGGCGCCGGCAACACCGCGATGGACTGCCTGCGCACCGCGCGCCGGCTCGGCGCGGCCGAGGTGCGCTGCGTCTACCGCCGCTCCGAGGCCGAGGCACCGGCGCGCGTGGAGGAGCTGCGCCACGCCAAGGAGGAGGGCGTGGTGTTCTCGTTTCTGCATGGGCCGTCGGCCGTGCTGCTCGACGACGCCGGCGACGTGCGCGGCCTGCGCGCGCAGCGCATGACGCTCGGCGAGCCCGACGCGCGTGGCCGCCGCTCGCCGGTGCCGGTGGAGGGCGACTTCGTCGAGTGGCCGTGCGACACCGTGATCTACGCGCTCGGCACCAAGGCCAACCCGATCGTCGGCCGCTCCACGCCGGGCCTGGCGCTCGACCGCCGCGGCTACATCGCGGCCGACGACACCACGCAGGCCACGTCGCTGCGCGGCGTGTTTGCCGGCGGCGACATCGTGACCGGCGGCGCCACCGTGATCCTGGCGATGGCCGCCGGCCGCCGCGCCGCGCGCGCGATCGGCGCCTGGCTGCACGGCGGTCGCGCCGACTGGCCGCCGTCGCCCGAGCAGGTGACGGCGTTCGAACCGCCGCAGCCGACCATCGTTGCGCCATGATGGCGCAGCGCCCACGAGGAGCCGCCCGATGATGCTGTGCCCCAAGTGCCACCAGCCGCTGGCCGACGAAGACGACGAGCCCTACATCTGCTGTGCCGGCGCGCCGATGCAGTGGCACTGCACCGGTTGCGGCAAGGTCAGCGAGGGCTTCGCGTTTCCGTATGGCCGCTGCCCGCTGTGCGCCGGTGCGCTCGAGTTGTACGGCGAGCAGCCGGCGATCGCGCACGATGAAGCCGCGTCGCTCGCTGCGGTGCGCACCGCGTTCGAGATCGAGCTCGGTGGCCGCGCGTTCTATCAGCGCGCCGCGGTGGCCTGCGACGACCCCGAGCTGCGCGCGCTGTTCGGCCGCTTCGCGGTGATGGAAGGCGAGCACATGGAGACGCTGGCGCGTCGCTATCACCTCGATCTGCCCGATCCGTCGCCGCAGCTCCACCTGGAGACTGCGGCGGTCTATGTCGGCACCGGCGAGGCGCCGCGCGACGCGGCAGGCTTGTTCAAGGTGGCCATCGGCCTCGAGAAGCGCGCGGTGGCGTTCTTCAGCGAGCGCGCCGGCCGCTGCGCGCCCGGCTCGGCCGAGCACCGGCTGTATGACGAACTGGCCGCCGAGGAGCGCGAGCACGCCAACATCCTGAGCACCGAGTTCGCGCGCTGGCGCGATCGCATGCCCGGCCTGTTCGGTGCGGCGCCGCGCCCCGCGTCATCACCCGACGCCGCGCCGCTCAACGCCGCCGAGCTGCTGCTGGCGGGGCACGACGACGACCGCATCGCGATCGAGTGCGGCGACGAGCGGCTCACCTACGCCGAGCTGCGCGACCGCGTGGCGCGCGCTGCCGCGGTCTGGCGTGCGAAAGGCCTGCGCCCGGGCGATCGCGTGGCGGTCAAGCTGCCCGACGGGCTCGACTGGGTCGTCTGCTGGCTCGGCACCATCTGGGCCGGCGGTGTTGCGGTGGGCGTGAACCCGCGCGTGCCGGCACCCGAGTGGCACTACATCCTCGACGAGGCCGGCTTCAACGTCATCGTCGCCGAGTCCGATGCCGACACGCCCGAGCCGTGGCGCTCGCGCGTGCACACGCTGGCCGATGGCCGCCACGCGGTGGCGGCGGCGCAGCCGGTGGCACCGGCGCAGGTCGACCCCGACACGCCAGCGTTCTGGCTGCACACCTCGGGCACGTCGGGCAAACCGAAGGCGGTGGTGCATGCGCACCGCTGCGTGCGCGAGGTGGGCCGCATCTCGGCCGAGCGCATGGGCATCCGCGCGAGCGACCGGCTGTACGCCAGCTCGAAGCTGTTCTTCGCCTACCCGCTGACCAACCTGCTGCTGGCCGGCCTGCGCATCGGCGCCACGCTGATCGTCGACCCGCAGTGGCCAACTCCGGAGTCGGTGGCCACTGCGGTGACCACGCGCCGCCCGAGCGTGCTGTTCAGCGTGCCGTCGCTGTACCGCACGCTGCTGCACGATGGCCGCGCGCGCGCGATCGCCGAGGCCGGCGTGCGCGTGTGCATCTCCGCTGGCGAGGCGCTGCCGGCCAGCCTGCGCCAGGCCTGGCGCGAGGCCACCGGGTTGCCGATGATCGACGGCTACGGCGCCTCCGAGGTGCTGGTGCTGGTGCTCACCGCGGTCGACGGCGACGACGCGCTGTGCCTGTCGCCGGGCACGCAGGCCGAGCCGCTCGATGCCGCCGCGGCCGCCGCCGGCACGCCAACGCGGCTGTTGATCAGCAGCCCGATGCAGGCGCTGGGCTACCTCGACCGCCCGGCCGCGCAGGCCGACAGCTTCCGCGACGGGCGCTTCTGCCCGGCCGACCTGTTCGTGCCCACGGCCACCGGTGGCTGGCGCTTCGCCGGCCGCGAGGATTCGATGGTCAAGGTCAAGGGCCGCTGGGTGAACCTGGTCGATCTCGAGGAGCGCCTCGGCGCCGGCGTGCCCGGCCTGCGCGAGGGCGCAGCGGTGCTGATGCCCGATGCCGACGGCATGGGCACGGTGGCGTACTTCTACGCCGCCGGCGCGAGCGATGCGGCGGTGAAGGCCGAACTCGAACGCCGCATCGCCGCGCTGCCGCCGTACCAGCGCCCGACGCGGCTGCAAGCGATCGACGCGCTGCCACGCACGGCCACCGGCAAGCTGCTGCGGCGCAAGCTGCTGGAGGGGCAAGGGGCGGGGTGAGCTGTCTGCCGGCACTCGGTCGGCATGGGCGTTCGGTTCTCGATTCCTGATCGTTGGTTCTTCGGCGCTCGGCCTTCCGCGAGTGGCGCGTCCGCGCCGCGCCAGGCTGGCCCGTTGCGCTTCGTGTCCCCCGGCCCGGGCTCCCGCCCGGGCCTCCTCCTTCTACCTGCGCGCAACGGGCCGGCCTGTCACGGCGCTCGTGAGACAGCGAAGCACGCCCTTGCTATGGCTTGGATACACTCTTCGCCATGCACCCGCTGATCGAAGCCCATCGCGCTGACCTGCTGGCAATCGCTCGGCGGCGGGGCATTGCGCGTGTGCGCGTGTTCGGCTCGATGAGCCGTGGCGACGCGCGTGACGACAGTGATGTCGACCTGTTGGTGACGCTCCTGCCGGGCACGAGTGCGCTGGCCATGGGTGGGCTGCTGCTGGACGCGCAGGAGTTGCTGGGCCGCCGTGTCGACGTCGTCACCGAAGCGAGCCTGCACCCGGCGCTCCGTGAGCGCGTGCTGGCAGACGCCGTGCCGCTGTGAACGCTGGCCCCGACGCAGATCGGGTGTTGCTGGCGCACATGCTCGACTGTCTGGGCCGCATCCACGAGTACACAAACGGCGACCGCGCCGGTTTCGACGCGTCGCGCCTGGTGCAGGACGCGGTCATCCGCAATCTGCAGACCCTGACCGAATCGAGCCAGCGCCTGTCCAGTGAGATCAAGGCAACCGAGCCGCAGATCCCGTGGCGCGAACTCGCGGGCTTCCGGAACATCATCGTTCACGGCCATCTTGGCGTCGATCTGCCGGCAGTCTGGCTGGTGGTCGAGCAGGATCTGCCCGCGCTGGCCGCCGCCGTGAACCGGATGATCACGCGAGCCGGCAGACCGGGCTGATGCCTTCGACTGCGACGGCTTGGTCGTACCCAAGGCGCGTTGCTGTGGGGTCACGAGCAATCTCTTCCGTGGGCGCTCGATGTCGGCATCTTCCGGTTGGCGAGTCCGCGCCGCGCCAGGCTGGCCTGTTGCGCCACCTGTCCCCCGGCCCGGGCTGCGCCCGGACCTCCTCCTTTGCTTTGCGCGCAACTGGCCAGCCGGTCACGGCACTCGTGAATCACCGTGGCACGCCCCGTCTTCAGCGAGGTTCGTACGCGACGCAGGCACAGATGAAGTTGGCTCGCGCGAACATCTTCCTGCGCCTTGTACGTCACCGCCATACACTGCCGCGTGCTGACCATCTGGGAGACGCCAACCTTTTTGTCCGAGGCGGCGCGAGTCTGGTCCGATGATGGGCGCTTGAAATCTTCTCATCGATCGCCAAGAACGAACCTTGAAGATGCCCGCACGCAAGTCAGTCGAGACGCCATCCTCGGGTGAGGCGTTGGGCCGCAAGTTGCTGCAGTCGGTCGGCGAGATGAAGGCTCACAAGTTCGCGCGCGTCACCGAGGTGCAGCTCAATGAGGTGGTCGAAGCAAGGCAGAGCACCGGTATGTCGCAGGCGGAGTTCGCTTCTGCGCTCAGCATCTCCAAGCGCACCCTCCAAGAATGGGAGCAGGGCCGACGGGCACCGTCCGGGGCGGCGCAGGCGCTCATTCGCATCGCGCGCAAGCATCCGCGCATTGTTCGTGAAGCACTTGCGTAAGCGGCCATCGCCTTATCACGGTCGAGGCGTTGCTGCCGGCTATGCCGTCTGCAGCCCTCGGGTGAACGAACGTTAGTTGGCCGTCTGATGCCAGCGCTCTACGACTCCCTCGGCGCCACGTATGCACGGACTCGCTGCGCTGACCCAGCCATCGTCGACGCCTTGGCCGGGAAACTGCGCCTCGCGGCCGCCGGAGCCTATTTGGACTTGGCGTGCGGAACGGGCAACTACACAGTTGCTCTCAGCACGCTGGGTGGGGCCTGGAGCGGGGTTGACGCATCGGAGGTCATGCTCGCACAAGCCCGCAGCAAGGCCAGCTCAGTCGCTTGGTGTCTGGCGAGTGCCGATTCGCTCCCGTTCGCCGACGCCACGTTCGACGGTGCGATCTGCACGCTCGCCATCCACCACTTCCCAGCGCTCGAATCCTCATTCGCGGAAATTCGTAGAACGTTGCGCTCCGGGTGCTTCGCCATCTTCACAGGGTTGGCCGAGCAGATGCACCGCTACTGGCTCTGCCACTACTTCCCGCAGATGATGGCTCGCTCAATCGAGAAGATGCCATCCGAGTCAGAGATCCGAGCTGCCCTTTCACGGGCTGGGTTCAGGTCGGTCGCGGTTACCCCGTTCTTCGTCACGCCAAAGCTTCAAGATCTCTTTCTCTACTCGGGCAAGCATCGGCCCGAGCTGTATCTGGATTCGGCGATTCGCGCAAACATCAGCTCTTTCTCCGGCCTCGCCCCAACCACAGAGCTCCGAGAAGGGCTCGCCCAGTTGACCGCAGACTTGCAGAGTGGAGCATTCGCTTCCGTCAAGGCTCGCTACTTCAACGAGCTCGGAGACTATGCCTATGTCACTGCGCGAGCGGGCTAGCCCATCGTTGCGCCCGACGGCCTGCAGGGGCCCGCGCCCGCTCCCGGCCGCATCGATCGACACCGCGGTACGCACCGTGTGGTGGCAAGTCGCGGTGCTCGCCGGGCCGAGGACGCCGGGTGATCGGATGGCGCAGGTAAAGGGGGAGCGGTCGGGCTGCGACAGCAGGCCGACCGCGGAGGACACGGAGCCAGCCGGTCACCCGGTGGCCTCGGCCTCGCTCCGCCGCAGCAAGGATTGGATCGATCGCAGACCGCTCAACCGTGCCCGCAATCCAGCTCGTCGCGGTGGCCGAAGCCGAGCGAGTTGTCGATCAGGTACAGCCGCCGGGGCCTGAAGCGGTACCAGCTCACCTGCGCCAGCGCCTGCGCGATCGCCGCCGGCGCGCCGCGGCCCACCAGCGGGAAGCGCTGGCCGTACAGCTCGCGCGCGCGCTCGCGCGCGGCGCCTTGCAGCTCGTTGACCAGGCCCTCGGCCTGCAGGCCGGTGATCTGCGGCCAGTCGGCGTAGTCGCGCTGGATCGTCACCGCGCAGCGCGCGTCGTGCGCCACGTCCTGCACGTGGCGGCTGCGCGGCTTGGACAGAAAGACCAGGTCGAGCCCGTCGGGCGCGTAGAACACCGCCGCCGCCCACGGCGCGTGGCCGTGCGTGGCCAGCGTCATCACGTGGTGCTGTTGCAGCAGGCGCTGCACGCGCTCGCGTAGCGCGGCGTTCAACGCGCGGCCTCGGCCGTGTCGCCGGCCGCGGCGTCGGCGCGGGCGCCGGTCTCGTGCAGGCGCTTCAGGCGGTACGCCAGCTGCGGCCGCGTCAGGCCGAGCAGCCGCGCCGCCGAAGACAGGTTGCCGCGCGCCTTGTCGACCGCAGATTCGAGCAGCATCGCCTCGATGCGGTCGAGCGTCATCACGCCGTTGAGCACCGCCTCGCACAGCGACTTGCCGGCCTCCCACGAGCCGCCGCCGAGGCTGTCGACCATGTCCAGGCCCTCGACGTGCAGGCGCTGCGTGCTGCACGGGAACAGGTGCTGCACCTCGATGCGCGAGCCGCCGGGCGCCAGGATCACGCCGCGCTCCACCATGTTCTGCAGCTCGCGCACGTTGCCTGGCCACGCGTAGCTGAGCAGCGCGCGCTTGGCGAGGTCGGTGAAGCCGCGCAGCTTCTTGCCGTTGATGGCCGCGTACTTCTCGAGAAAGTGCCGCGCCAGCGGCGAGATGTCTTCTTTGCGCTCGCGCAGCGGTGGAATGTCGACCTGGTAGGCGTTGAGCCGGTAGTACAGGTCGGAGCGGAAGCGCCCGGCCTTCACGGCCTCGGCCAGCCGCTGGTTGGTGGCCGCGACCACGCGCACGTCGACCTTGCGCGGCTGTGCGCCGCCCAGGCGCTCGACCTCGCCCTCTTGCAGCACGCGCAGCAGCTTGCTCTGCGCCGGCAGCGGCAGGTCGCCGATCTCGTCGAGGAACAGCGTGCCGCCGTCGGCGCGCTCGAAGCGCCCGGGCCGCGCCACCAGCGCGCCGGTGTAGGCACCCTTGTCGACGCCGAACAGCTCCGACTCCACCAGCTCGTGCGGCACCGCGGCGCAGTTGACGGCGACGAACGGCTGCTCGGCGCGCCGACTCATGCGGTGCAGCGCGCGCGCGAACTGCTCCTTGCCGACGCCGGTCTCGCCCAGCAGCAGCACGCTGATGTGGGTGCCGGCGGCGGCGCGCAGCAGCTCGCACGCGGCGCGAAAGCCCGGTGACTGGCCGATCATCTCGGCACCCAGGCCGCCTGGATCGTCGATGGTCGAGCGCAACTGCTCCACCTGGGTCTGCAACTCGAACAGCTGGTCGGCGATCGACTCGGGCGTGAAGAAGCGCATGTGTTGCGCCGCGTCGTCCCACTCTTCGACCGGTTTGCCCACGATGCGGCAGTTGGCGTGTCCCATGCCGACGCACTCGACTTCCTTGTACAGGATCGGCCGGCCCATGAACGCCGAGGTGTAGCCGCAGGCATAGCCGATCTGCGTCCAGCACACCGGCTCGTGGTGGATGCCGTAGTAGTGGCGGTGCCACTGGCCCTCCCACGAGTTCTCCCACAGAAACTCGCCATAGAAGCGGCCGGCGGCGCGGTCGAGCTCGATCGTCACCGGCTGCACGCGCACGATGCCCTCCAGCGTGTGCAGCCGCGGCCCGGTCATGAAGGCCTCGAGGTCGGAGCACTCCTGTGCGCGCTTGCGCGCCTGCTCGGCATCACGCACGCCCGAGGCGTGGCCCATGCGCATCAGCAGGCCCTGCGCGCGCTCCATGCCGAGCGTGTCGATCAGTTCGCGGCGCAGCAAAGCCTGCGCTTCGGCGTGCACCAGCAGCATGCGGTTCTCGTGCAGCCAGATCTGGCCGCTGTCGGGGCAGAAACGCACGCGCGAGCGCAGGTCGTCGTCGGCGTCCGGCGGCGGCACGCTTCGAAGACGCGTCATCGGGCGGCTCCTTCGCAACGCGAGTCAGCGTTGTACGCCGGCGCGGGGTGGTCGGGACTTGAACGAAATCAAGACTCGCGACGACGTGGCCCCGGGGAATACCAGGGGCGCCGCCACGCTGCCCCACCGCCGCGCGCGCGGCCACGGCAACAGTTGATCAATTGGTGGGCAGCGGCCCTCGGCGCGGCGCGATTTCACCAAATGCGCAAGTGTCGCCGGCGCCGCTGCGCGGCCATCACGCGCCGTGCCAGCCGTGTCGGCCACGCGCTTCCCAGGTGAACGGGCGCGGGCAGCAGACCCCTGGCACGAACCGTGCAACAGACACCGGGTACGGCCCGGCCGGGCCCGACGATGCCGACCCCACACACGAACAGGAGACAGGCGATGAAATTTCCGGTTCCGCACGACGTCAAGGCCAAGACCATTCCCGGTACCGAAGGCTGGGAGCGGATGTATCCGTACCAGTATCAATTCGTCACCGACGACGCGGTGCGCAACCAGTACGAGAAGGAGACGTTCTGGTTCTACGACGGGCTGCACTACCCCGAGCCGCTGTACCCGTTCGACACCATCTGGGACGAGGCCTGGTACCTCGCGCTGAGCCAGTACAACAACCGCATCTTCATGGTCCCGCCGGTGCGCGGCGTCGACCACCGCGTGATCAACGGCTACGTCTACATCTCGCCGGTGCCGGTGAAGGACGGCAACGAGATCGGCTCGCGGGTGCCGCACTTCATGGAGCGCGCCGGCCACTACTACAAGAACTGGGACGCGCTCGAGGCCAAGTGGAAGGTCAAGATGGAAGCGACCATCCGCGAACTCGAGGCGCTGAAGATCCCGCCGCTGCCCGAGATGGAAGACAGCCGCGTCGTCACCGAAGCGCTCGGCGAGTCCACCGGCTTTCATCTGCTGAAGGCCTACGACGACCTGATCAACCTCGGCATCAAGTGCTGGCAGTACCACTTCGAGTTCCTGAACCTGGGCTATGCGGCCTACGTGTTCTTCCTCGACTTCGTGCAGAAGCAGTTCCCGAGCATCCCGGCGCAGCGGGTGACGCAGATGATCTCGGGCATCGACGTGATCATGTACCAGCCCGACGAGGAGCTGAAGAAGCTCGCGGCGAAGGCGATCGAGCTCGGCGTCGGCGATCTGGTGAAGTCCAGCCCCGAGTGGGCCAAGGTCGAGGCGTCGCTCAAGGCCGATGGCAAGGGCCGCGAGTGGCTCAGCGCACTGAGCCTGGCCAAGGAGCCGTGGTTCAACGTCTCCACCGGCACCGGCTGGTTCCACCACGACCGCTCGTGGAACGATCAGATGAACGTGCCGCTGCTCGGCATCCAGACCTACATCGACAAGATCCGCGCCGGCGTGTCGATCGAGCGGCCGACCGCGAAGGTGCGCGCCGAGCGCGACCGCATCACCGCCGAGTACCGCGACCTGATCACCAACGAGGCCGACCGCAAGCAGTTCGACGAGCTGCTCGGCTGCGCGAAGACGGTGTTCCCGTACGTCGAGAACCACCTGTTCTACGTGGAGCACTGGTTCCACTCGGTGTTCTGGAACAAGATGCGCGAGGTGGCGGCGATCCTGAAGACGCACGGCGTGATCGCCGACGTCGAAGACGTCTGGCTGCTGCGCCGCGACGAGATCAAGCAGGCGCTGTGGGACGTGGTCACCGCCTGGGCCACCGGCGTGACGCCGCGCGGCACCAAGACCTGGCCGCCCGAGATCGAATGGCGCAAGGGCGTGATGGCCAAGTTCAAGGCCTGGGCGCCGCCGCCGGCGATCGGCACCGCGCCCGAGGTGATCCAGGAGCCGTTCACCATCGTGCTGTGGGGCGTGACGAACAAGTCGCTGGCCGACTGGGCCGCGGTGCAGGAAGTCGGCGACCCCGACAAGATCTCCGAGCTCAAGGGCTTTGCCGGCAGCCCCGGCATCGTCGAGGGCAAGGCGCGCGTGTGCCGCACGGTGGCCGAGGTGGGCGAGCTGAAGGAGGGCGAGATCCTGGTCGCGCCCACCACCTCGCCGTCGTGGGCACCGGCGTTCGCCAAGATCGGCGCCTGCGTCACCGACGTCGGCGGCGTGATGAGCCATGCCGCGATCGTCTGCCGCGAGTACGGCATGCCGGCGGTGGTGGGTACCGGCCACGCCACCAAGGTGATCAAGAGCGGCATGATGCTGCGCGTCGACGGCTCGACGGGCGCGGTGAGCATCGCGCGCTGATCATGCTGGCGGCCGTGCAGTCGACACCGCAGCGCGCGGCGCCCGGCGCCGCGCCCACCGTGCGCTGGTTCGAGGACTGCGACAAGTCCTCGTTGCCCGAGGTGGGCGGCAAGTGCGCCTCGCTCGGCGAGCTGATCCACGCCCAGGTGCGCGTGCCGCCGGGCTTCGCCGTCACCACGCACGGCTGTACGCGCTTCCTGCGCGAGGCCGGCATCCTGCCGGAGATCGCCGGCCTGCTGCAGGGCCTGCCGCACGACGACATCGTGCGGCTGGAGCAGGCGTCGGCGGCGATCCGCCAGATGATCGAATCGCGCCCGATGGCCATCGAGCTCGAAGACGAGATCGCCGAGGCCTACCGGCGCCTCGCGCTGCGCTGCGGCCTGCCGGCCGCGCCGGTGGCGGTGCGCTCCAGCGCCACCGCCGAAGACCTGCCCGGCGCCAGCTTCGCGGGCCAGCAGGACACCTTCCTGTGGATCCGCGGCGCCGACGAGCTGCTGCACCACGTGCGGCGCTGCATCTCGAGCCTGTACACCGCGCGCGCCATCGGCTACCGGCAGAAGATGGGCTTCGATCATGCGCAGGTGGCGATCAGCGTCGGCGTGCAGAAGATGGCCAACGCGTTCACCGCCGGCGTGATGTTCACCGTGCACCCGGCCAACGGCGACCGCTCGGTGATCGTGATCGACTCCAACTTCGGCTTCGGCGAGTCGGTGGTGTCGGGCGAGGTCACGCCGGATCACTTCGTCGTCAACAAGGTGACGCTCGACATCACCGAGCGCACCATCTCGCGCAAGGAGCGCTGCTACACGGTCGACCTCAAGTCGCAGTGCAGCCGCGCGATCGACGTGCCGCTCGAGCGCCAGACCGTGCAGTCGCTGATCGACGACGAGATCTGCGAGCTGGCCTGGATGGGCAAGCAGATCGAGAAGCACTACGGCTGCCCGATGGACATCGAGTGGGCGGTCGACAAGGACGTGCCCTCGGGCGGCAACATCTTCATCCTGCAGGCGCGCCCCGAGACGGTGTGGAGCGCGAAGGCCAAGGCGGCCAGCGCGGCCCCGGCCGAAACCTCGGCGATGAACTACATCGTGTCGGGCCTGCTGTCGGGCCGCAGGCTCGGCTGACCACGAACAAGGAGACCGCTGCGTGATCGTGCGCAACTGGATGAAGCCGACACCGACCACGGTAACCGGCGACACGCTGCTCAGCGAGGCCAACCAGATCTTCGCCGACAGCAACTTGCATGGACTGCCGGTGGTCGAGGGCGGCCGGCTGCGCGGGCTGATCACGCGCGCCAACTGCCTGCGCGCGGCGCACCACGTGGCGCGCACGCAGAGCCCCGACGAGTTCGCCTACTTCTCGAGCCGGCTGCGCGTGCGCGACCTGATGGTGCGCAACCCGGCCACTGTCGACGCCGACGAGACGATGGAGGCCTGCCTGCAAAAAGGCCAGGAGCTGCGCATCGGCCAGTTCCCGGTGATGAGCCAGGGCGCGGTGGTCGGCATGATCTCGGCCAACGAGGTGTTCGCGATGGCGGCGCACTTCCTCGGCGCGTTCGAGCGCCGCAGCGGCGTCACGCTGGCGCCGATGGCGCTGGTGCCGGGCGCGATCGGCCGCGTCACCGATGTCGTCGAGGCCAGCGGCGCCGAAGTGGTGGCGATCTACCCGATCGGCTCGGGCCGCACGCCATCGCCACTGAAGAAGCTGGTCGTGCGCTTTCACGGCGGCTGTGCGCGCACGGTGAGCGAAGCGCTCGAGCGCGCCGGCTACGCGGTGATCGAGTCGGTCGAAGACGCGCACGCCGTCGCCCGCGCGGCCTGAAGCGACCACCCACCGCCACAACCGTCGAACCCCAACAGGAGCACCCGCAGATGGACCTTCGCAGCTACATCGATCAATGCGCACACGCCGGCGAACTCAAGCGCGTGTCGGCGCCGGTCGACTGGAACCTGGAAATCTCGCACATCTCCAAGCTGGTCGAGGAGCGCAAGGGCCCGGCACTGCTGTTCGAGAACGTCAAAGGCTACTCGACGCCGGTGTTCACCGGTGCGTTCGCCACCACCAAGCGGCTGGCGATCATGCTCGGGCTGCCGCACGGCAACACGCTGTGCGAGTCGGCGCAGGCGTGGATGAAGAAGACGATCACCGCCGAAGGCCTGATCAAGGCCAAGCAGGTCAACGACGGCCCGGTGCTCGAGAACGTGTTCGAGGGCGACAAGGTCAATCTCGAGATGTTCCCGGTGCCGCGCTTCTTTCCGCTCGACGGCGGGCGCTACATCGGCACCACGGTGTTCGTCGTGCTCAAAGACCCCGAGACCGGCGAGACGAACCTCGGCACCTATCGCATGCAGATGCTCGACCACAAGAGCTGCGGCGTGCAGATCCTGCCGGGCAAGCGCGGCGAGCGCATCATGAAGAAGTACGCCAAGCTGGGCAAGAAGATGCCCGCCGCGGCGGTGATCGGCTGCGACCCGCTGCTGTTCATGGCCGGCACGCTGATGCACAAGGGCGCCAGCGACTTCGACATCACCGGCACCGTGCGCGGCCAGCAGGCCGAGTACCTGATGGCGCCGCTCACCGGCCTGCCGGTGCCCGCGGGCGCCGAGATCGTGCTCGAGGGCGAGATCGACCCCACGGCGTTTCGCCCCGAAGGGCCGTTCGCCGAGTACACCGGCTACTACACCGACGAGCTGCACAAGCCGATTCCGAAGCCGGTGCTCGAGGTCAAGCAGATCCTGCACCGCAACCAGCCCATCCTGTGGGCCACCGGCCAGGGCCGCCCGGTCACCGACGTGCACATGCTGCTGTCGTTCACGCGCACGGCCACGCTGTGGACCGAGCTCGAGAAGATGAAGATCCCGGGCATCCACAACGTCTGCGTGCTGCCTGAGTCGGCCGGCCGCTTCTGGGCCGTGGTGTCGGTCAAGCAGGCCTACCCGGGCCACTCGCGCCAGGTGGCCGATGCGGTGATCGGCAGCAACACCGGCAGCTACGGCATCAAGGGCGTGATCACGGTCGACGAGGACATCGCCGCCGACGACCTGCAGCGCGTGGTGTGGGCGCTGTCGTGCCGCTACGACCCGATGCGCGGCACCGAGCTGATCAAGCGCGGCCGTTCGACGCCGCTCGACCCCGCACTCGACCCCAACGGCGACAAGCTGACCACGTCGCGCATCCTGATGGACGCCTGCATCCCCTACGAGTGGAAGCAAAAACCCGTCGAGTCGCGGCTCGACGACGAGACGCTCGCGCGACTGCGCGGCCGCTGGGCCGAGTTCGGCCTCGATTGAGCAAACCATGAACGACAAGACCGAACGCGCCGGGCGCACACGCTTCGCCGAGCTGAGCAAACTGCTGTCCAGCCTGCCGTGCCCCGAGACGCTGCTGTGCGTGCGCGCCGGCGAAGTCACCGACGTCGCCGCGGTGACCACGATGTGGGTGTCGTACGACCCGGTGATCGTCGCCGTCTACCTGCGCCCGGGCATCCGCACGCACAAGCTGGTCAACGAGGGGCGGCAGTTCACGCTCAACGTCGTCGACGAGGCGCAAAACCCGCAGGCGCTGCTGGCCGGCTCGCTCAAGGGCGACGACCCCGACAAGCTGAAGAAGCTGGCGCTGCAGTTCGAGCCCGCGGCGTCGATCGACAGCCCGCGCGTGAGCGGCGCGGCGGCGAGCTACGAATGCCGCGTGCTGAAGGTGGCCGCGTGCGGCGACCACGACCTGTTCCTCGGTCTCGTCACCGGTTGGAACGTGCGCGACGGCGGCAAGCCGGTGGTGCGCTGGGGCGGACACAGCCACGCCATCGGGGCGACGCTCGAAGCCCCCGCCGTCAAGTACCCACATTAGGTCCGGCGGTCACGATCGATTGTCAAGACTCTAGGAGAGGCGGATGGACAAGGCCAAGAACGTGAAGCTGGTGATCCTCGACGTCGACGGCGTGATGACCGACGGCCGCATCGTCATCGACGACAACGGCGTCGAGCAGCGCAATTTCGACATCAAGGACGGCCTGGGCGTCGTCGCGCTGCAGATGTGCGGTGTCGACGTGGCGATCATCACGTCGAAGAAGTCGGGCTCGGTGCGCCACCGCGCCGAAGAGCTGAAGATCAAGCGCTTCCACGAGGGCATCAAGAAGAAGACCGAGCCCTACGAGCAGATGCTCGCCGAGATGGGCATCGGCGATGCGCAGGTGGCCTATGTCGGCGACGACCTGGTCGACCTCTCGTTGATGAAGCGCGTGGGCTTTCCGGTCGCGGTGGCCGATGCAGTGCCCGAGGTGCGCGCCGCCGCCGCCTACGTGACACAGGCACGCGGCGGCCACGGTGCCGTGCGCGAGGCCGCCGAGGCGATTCTCAAGGCACAGGGCAAGTGGGACGCCATCCTGGCCAAGATCGGCTGAATCTCTCATCCAACCAACAGGAGCACACGCAAGTGGCCGTACCACCGCGCAGCAACCGCGAGTTCGTCGAAGCCTGCATCGCCTCGGGCGATGCGGTGCGCATCGCACAGCAGGTCGACTGGGACAACGAGGCCGGCGCCATCGTGCGCCGCGTCTGCGAGCTGGCGGCGCCGGCGCCGTTGATGGAGAGCATCAAGGACTATCCCGGTTTCCGCTACTTCGGCGCGCCGCTGTCCACCTACCGCCGCATGGCGATCTCGATGGGGCTTGATCCGAAGACCCCGCTGCCCGAGTTGGGCCGCGAGTACCTCAAGCGCACCAACGGCGAGCCGGTGCAGCCGGTGCTGGTCGACCGCCGCGCCGCGCCGTGCAAGGAGAACATCCTGCGCGGCAACGATGTCGACCTGTGCCGCCTGCCGGTGCCGCTGGTGCACGACGGCGACGGTGGCCGCTACGTCGGCACCTGGCACGCGGTGATCACCAGGCACCCGGTGCGCGGCGACGTCAACTGGGGCATGTACCGCCAGATGATGTACGACTCGCGCACGATGTCGGGCGCGGTGTTCCCGTTCTCCGACCTCGGCAAGGCGCTGAACGAGTACTACCTGCCGCGCGGCGAGACCTGTCCGTTTGCCACCGCGATCGGCCTGTCGCCGCTGGCGGCGATGGCCGCGTGCGCGCCGTCGCCGATCCCCGAGCCCGAGCTGACCGGCATGCTGGCCGGCGAGCCGGTGAAGCTGGTGAAGTGCGAGACCAACGACCTCGAGGTGCCGGCCGACGCCGAGATCATCCTCGAGGGCGAGATCCTGCCCGACTACACGGTCGAGGAGGGGCCGTTCGGCGAGTACACCGGCTACCGCACCAGCCCGCGCTCGCCACGCGTCACGTTCCGCGTCAACTGCATTACCTACCGCAACAACGCGACGATGACGATCTCCAACATGGGCGTGCCGCAGGACGAAGGGCAGCTGCTGCGCTCGTTCTCGCTCGGCCTGGAGCTCGAGAAGCTGCTGAAGAGCCAGGGCATCCCGGTGACCGGCGTCTACATGCACCCGCGCTCGACGCACCACATGATGATCGTCGGCGTCAAGCCCACCTACGCCGGCATCGCGATGCAGATCGCGCAGCTCGCGTTCGGCTCCAAGTTGGGGCCGTGGTTCCACATGGTCATGGTGGTCGACGATCAGACCGACATCTACAACTGGGACGAGGTCTATCACGCGTTCTGCACGCGCTGCAACCCCGAGCGCGGCATCCACGTGTTCAAGAACACCACCGGCACCGCGCTGTACCCGCACGCCAGCCCGCACGACCGCCAGTACTCGATCGGCTCGCAGGTGCTGTTCGACTGTCTGTGGCCGGTGGACTGGGACAAGATCAACGACGTGCCGTCGCTGGTGTCGTTCCGCAACGTCTACCCGAAGGCAGTACAGGAGAAGGTGCTCGCCAACTGGACGAACTACGGCTTCGCGCCCACCACACGCTGAAGCGAAAGGCATTCACGATGAGCCAATGGGAAGTGTTCGTCACCGACCTCGCCGAGCTGGCCGAGGGGCGCGACCTGGAGCTGACGATCCGCACGCTCGAGCCGGGTATCCACAAATACACCTACAAGCGCGCCAAGGTGCGTGTCTCGGCCAAGACCGATGCGCTGCCCGACGGTCTGCAGGTGCGCTTCGGCCGTGGCCAGCTGGCGCCGCAGCGCTACTCGCTCAAGCTGCTCGAGGAGGTCGATCGCCTGCCGCCCAAGTACCGCTGAACGCGACAGGGAGTGCTCGACATGGCGTGGCGCGACCTGCGGGCGTTTCTCGACGGGCTGGGCAGCGGCCTGCGCCGCGTGCGCGAGCCGTTCTCGCCGCGCTTCGAGATCGCCGCCGCGCTGCGCGAGGCGCGCGCCGATGCACCGGCGCTGCTGTTCGAGTCGGTCACCGGGCACCCGGGCTGGCGCGTCTGCGGCAACCTGATCGCCAGCCGCGAGCGGCTGGCGCGCGCGTTCCACACCACGCCGGACCGGCTCGCCGAGGAATACCTGCAACGCCGCCAGCGCGGCATCGAGCCGATCGGCGCTACGCAGGTGCCGGTGAAAGAGGTCGTGCTGACGCACGCCGACGACCTGCTCGGCACGCTGCCGATCCTCACGCACCACGAGCGCGACGGCGCGCCGTACATCACCACCGGTGTCGTGCTGTGCAACGAGCCCGGCAGCGGGCGCCGCGGCATGGGAATCCACCGCATGCAGGTGCATGGTCCGCGCCGGCTCGGCCTGTTCCTGGCCAACCCGCCGCTGACGCTGTTTCACGCCGCCGCCGAGGCGCGCGGCGAGCCGCTCGAAGTGGCGGTGGCGCTGGGGCTCGAGCCGGCGCTGGTGGTGGCCGCGGTGTGCAAGGTGGGCCCGCTGGTGCCCGACAAGATGGCGATCGCCGGCGCACTGCGCGGCGAGCCGGTGCCGCTGATCCGCGGCGAGACGGTGGCGGTGGAGGTGCCCGCACGCGCCGAGGTGGTGATCGAAGGCCGCGTGCTGCCCGGCGTGCGCCAGCACGAGGGCCCGTTCGGCGAGAACACCGGCGCCTACTTCAGCGCCGACAGCGCGGTAATCGAGGTCACCGCGGTCACGCACCGGCGCGAGCCGATCTACCCTGGCCTGACGCCGTGGGCGGCCGATGTCGACATGCTGCTGTGGCTGGCCGCCGGCACCGAGCTGCTCGGCCAGTTGCGCGCGCTGGTGGGCGACGTGGCCGATCTCGAGCTGGTCGGCGGCACCGCGGGCTTCTCGATGGTGGTGTCGGTGTCGGGTACCTCGCGCTCCGAGGTGAGGCGGCTGATCCACCTGGCGCTCGCGCTCGACAAGCGGTTGAAATGCGTGACCGTGGTCGACGACGACGTCGACATCCGCAACCCGCGCGAGGTGGCCTGGGCGATGGCCACGCGCCACCGGCCGCAGCACGACACCATCGTCATCGCCGGCACCGATGCCTACGTGATCGACCCGTCGGCCGCCGGCGCGGGCCAAGGCTCGAAAATCGGCTTCGACGCCACGCGCGGCGGCGGCGGCGCGGCGTTCGACAAGGCGCGGCTCGAGCCGCAGGCGCTGGCCAAGGCGCGCGCGGTGCTCGGCGAGTCGATGGCGTGACATGATGGCGTGAGGTGCCGGGGCAGCCGGCAGGTCTGACGGTCAACAAGAGGGTGACGATGCGACTCGTGGTCGGAATGTCCGGTGCCAGCGGCGCCATCTATGGCGTGCGCATCCTCGAGGTGCTGAAGCAGCTGCAAGTCGAGACGCACCTGGTGATGTCCGACTCGGCCAAGCGCACCATCGTCTACGAAACCGATCGCAGCATCGACGAGGTGAAGGCGCTCGCCAACCACGTGCACGAGCTGGCCGACGTCGGCGCCTGCATCTCCAGCGGCTCGTTCAAGCACGACGGCATGGTGATCGCGCCGTGCTCGATCAAGACGCTGTCGGCGCTGGCGCATTCGTTCAACACCAACCTGCTGATCCGCGCCGCCGACGTCACGCTCAAAGAGCGCCGCAAGCTCGTGTTGATGGTGCGCGAGACGCCGCTGCACCTGGGGCACCTGCGGCTGATGACGCAGGTCACCGAGACCGGCGCCGTACTGGTGCCACCGCTGCCGGCGTTCTACCACCGGCCGAAGACGCTCGACGACATCATCAACCAGTCGGTCAACAAGGCGCTCGACCAGTTCGGCGTCGATTGCAGCCTGTTCAAGCGCTGGACCGGCAACGAAGAGCGCGAGCATGCCCGCTCGCGCGCCTGAGCCGCCTGCGGTCGCGTCGCCGCAGGCTGCCTCGTCGCCAGCGGTGCCGGGCGCCGCCGCCTGTTTCACCGGCGTGGTGTGCAGCGGCCTCGGCGAGGGCGCGCGCTTCGTCGCGATCGACTGGGTGCAGCGCGAGATGCGGCGCGCGCTCGGCTTCGAGCCGTGGCCCGGCACCTTGAACCTGCGCATGGCCGGCACCGCGTGGCAGCGCTGGCGCCGCGCGCTGGCGCAGCGCCCGGGCATCGTGCTGCACCCGGCGGCCGGGTTTTGCGCCGCGCGCTGCTTCGCCGTGCGCCTCGACGGGCGCACAGCGGCTGCGGCGGTGATCCCCGACGTCGACGGCTACCCCGACGACAAGCTCGAACTGGTGGCGCCGCTGGCGCTGCGCGAAGCCCTGAACCTGCGCGACGGCAGCCTGGTCCGCGTCAGCTTCGACCGATGAGAATGAACCACTCCCGCAGCGCCTTCGGCACCTCCCCCTGCAAGGCGGCACCGTCAGCGGCCCGGCAAAGCCGGGCCTGCTGCTGGAGTCTGCAGGCGCTCAAGCCGTCAACGCCGACGCCGGTCGGCTTGGAGCCGCGGCCTTCGCTCCGCGACGGCTCTCGGTTGCACCGGTGCAGGCATCGCGGGTCGCGCGAAGCGCTGTGGAGCAACTGAGTTGTCGTCCGCGCGTCCGGCACCCAGCGCTGGCCTGCCGGCCGCGACGCTGCCGCGGCTGGCCGATGGTGCGCCGGTGCTGCTGCTCAGCGCCGACCGCTGGGGCCGACCGCACGCCACCTACTCGTGGGCGGTGGCGCTCGCGCCGCGGCGGCTGTGCATCGCGGTCGACCGCGGCGGGCGCACCAGCGCCAACTGGCTGCGCAGCGGGCAGGCGGCGGTGCAGGTGATCGGCGCCGGCGGCTCGAACCTGCTGATCGGCGGCCGCGCCGTGCGTCTGCCGTGGACGCCGGTCTGCGCGCCGACGATGGAAGCCTGGCAGCTCGCGGTGCGTACCGTGCTCGACCAGGCCTGGCCGGGGGTGGTCACCAGCGCGCTGCGTTACCGCGGCAGCGGCGCTGGCGGCGCGGCGGCGCTGCGCCGCTTCGAGCGCGCGCTGTGCCGCGAGCTGCGCGACACCCCTGGCGTGGCCCGGGTTTGACCTTGAACAGGTTCGCCTACCGAAGCCGCGGCTATTCTGGTATCGCGATACGCATTTCGGCCGTGCTGCAGGCCCGCAGCGCCGCCGCGGCGCGTGCAGGAGCGCGGCAACGATGACGGTTTCGGCAGCATCCCCCGAAGCGGACACCCGAGCGGAGATCCCGGCGGGCAGCCCGGCGGACGCGGGGCGCGTCAGCTGCGAGCGCGTCGGCGCCGCGCTGGTCGTCACGCTGGCGCGCGGACCGGTCAACGCGATCGACGATCAACTGCTGGCCGGCCTGGACGCCGCGCTCGACGAGGCCGAGTCCGACCAGCGCATCGCGGTGCTGCACCTGCGCAGCGCGTGCAAGGTCTTCTGCGCCGGCGCCGATCTGGCGCTGATCCGCTCGTCGATCGCCACGCCGCAGGGTCGCAACCGCATGGTCGCGATCGTGCAGGACATGCAGCGCGTGTTCGCGCGCCTGGAGCGCGTGGGCTGCGTGACGATCGCCGAGCTGGGCGGCGCCAGCGTCGGCGGCGGCTTCGAGCTGGCGCTGGCGTGCGACTGGCGCATCGCCGCGCACGAAGCGCGCATCGGCCTGCCCGAGGTGGGCCTGGGCCTGCTGGCCGCGGGCGGCGGCACGCAGCGGCTGACGCGTCTGGTGGGCCCCGGCATCACGCGGCGGCTGGTGCTGGGTGGCGAGACGGTGAACGGCGTCGAAGCCGAGCGCCTCGGCCTGGTGCAGTGGAGCGTGCCGCGCGAGCAACTGGCCGAGGCGGCACGTGCGCTGGCCGCGCGCGCGGCCACCGTGCCGCGCAGCGCGCTGGCCGAGAACAAGCGTTGCATCGAGCTGGCCTGCGCGGCGCACGGCGACGGCTACGCGGCCGAGATCGCGGCCACGCGTCGGCTCTACGAACATCCCGAAACCAAGCGCCGTGTCTCGGCCTTTCTCGACAAGAGCGTCGAGCGCGGCGCTGCCAACCCCAAGGAGAAGCCATGAATTCGCTGCAGAAGAAACTCGCCGTCGTGACCGGCGCCGCGTCGGGCATCGGGGCCGCGATCGCGGCCAAGCTCGCCGCCGCCGGCGCCACGGTGATCGTGGCCGACGTGCAGGCCGACAAGGGCGAAACGCGCGCCGCCACGCTGCGCGATGCCGGCCATGCGGCGCACTTCGTGCGCGTGGACATGACCGACGCCGCATCGGTCGCCGCGTTCGCGGCCGACGTGCAGTCGCGCTACGGCGTGCCCGACGTGCTGGTCAACGGCGCCGGCTGGGGCACGACGCACCCGTTCTGGGAGGGCACGCCCGAGCTGTGGGACAAAATCATCGCGTTGAACTTCGTCGGCCCGATGCGCCTGACGAAGGCGTTCGTGCAGGGCATGGTCCAGCGCGGCAGCGGCCGCATCGTCAACATCGCCAGCGATGCCGGGCGCGTGGGCAGCCTCGGTGAGACGGTGTACTCCGGCGCCAAGGGTGGCCTGATCGCGTTCACCAAGTCGCTGGCGCGTGAGGTGGCGCGCTACGGCATCAGCGTGAACTGCGTCTGCCCCGGCCCGACCGATACGCCGCTGATGGCCGCCGTGCCCGAGAAGGTGACCGAGGCGCTGAAGAAGGCGATCCCGCTGCGCCGCCTGGGCAAGCCCGAGGAGGTGGCCGACGCGGTGGTGTTCTTCTCCGGCGACGGCGCGAGCTATGTCACCGGGCAGGTGCTGAGCGTGAGCGGTGGTCTTACGATGGCCGGGTGAGGCTGGGCTTTCGAGATGACACCGCTGCGAAGCGCGCTGAGGTCGGCTGATGGCCTTGCCGCCGTCGGTTGGGCGACTGGCGGGCGGAGCGCTTTGGTGTGCTTGACTTGTTCGGCGTGCGCAGGTGCGGCGCGGCGCGCTGGGCGATGCTCGGTGTGGGCTCATGATGTCGCGGTCTCCGCTTCGCTCCGACTTCGCTGCGATGCTCGCGCGACAGGGGCGGCTGCGTGCCCTGGCGCTTGCAAGCGCCAGGGCGTTCGCCAGGCGTGTGCCAGTCCGCAGGGGACTGGCACACGTCCGGGCTCACTACCGCCGTCCGCAGCCCTGAACGGGCTGCGAACTTCACGGCGTCCTCGCCGGTCCGTCCGCTGCGCGGCCGGACTTCCCCCTGCCGCGCTGCGCTGCTCGCCGCGCCAGAAATCGCCCACCCCGGGCACCGCCCACCGCGCAGAACCCCTCAGGCTGTTCGACGACGCATGCCACGGTGGAGCCTGCAAAGCCGCGGGCGGGTGTGCGCCGGCAGCGACATATGCGGCGCCGGGCAGCGCAGAGCGCATGGCCGCGCGCACGCAGTGCGCGCTACGTGTTCTGACTCGCGGCGACTGTCCGAGCACAGCGAACGAAGTGAGCGCAGCGAGTTTCGCCGCGGGCCATGCGATCGAGCAGCGCAGGGAACCCCTCGCGCAGCGAGGGGCTGCCGCATTCGAGCGCCGGCGCATACCCGCCCGCGGCTTTGCACGCGCGGTCCACCGCATGCCAACCGCAAAGCAGGAGCCGCACAAGTGAACACCCGCCGCTGGACCGACGCAGAAGCCGAGCACATCGACGTGCGCGGCCTCTCGCCGCCGCAACCGCTGGTGGAGATCGTGCGCCTGCTCGAGGAGATCACGGCGTCGAAGCGGCCGCGGGTGGTGATCGCGCACCTCGATCGCGACCCGACGATGCTGTACCCCGAGCTCGCGCAGCGCGGCTGGACGGCGCAGCGCCTGCCGTCGGCCGACGAGGGTGTACAGCTGCGGCTGGTGCACGAAGGCGCCGACGAATGATCTCGCGCCGACTTCCCATTCGATGACGACCGAACTGAGGGCCAACGCCATGGACTACACACTGCCGCTGTTCCTCGCCCATGCCATCGCGCTCGAGCGCGAGGCGGCCGAGCGCTACCACGAACTGGCCGACATGATGGAGGCGCATCGCAACGACGAGGTAGCCGCGCTGTTCCGCGACATGGTGCGCTACTCGCGTCTGCACCACGACTCGATCGTCGAGCGCGCGGCCGGCGTCACGCTGCCTTCGCTGGGCCCCTGGGACTACGCCTGGCGCTACCCGCCCGAGGCGGCGGGCGAGGAGACGTTCGACCCCGCGCTCAACGCCTACGACGCGCTGCGCTACGCGCGCGAGAACGAGGCGCGTGCGATGCAGTACTACAGCGACGTCGGCCTCAACTCGAGCGACCCCGAGGTGCGGCGCCTGGCCGCCGAATTCGCCGCCGAGGAGACCGAGCACGTCGCCGCGGTCGACGATTGGTTGTCGCGCACCGCGCGGCCGGCGGCGCCGTGGGCCGCCGACCCGCATGTCGACCGCTAGCGGCTGTTCACCAGGGCGACGCCCGTGCGGCCCTCACTCGCAGAGCTTGCGGATGTCCTCGGGCACCGCCACGCCGACGATGCGGCGGCGGTCTTCGGGGTCGCGCTTGCAGAAGATGCGGGTCTCGACGCTCTCGCAGATCAGATCGTCGCCGCGCGTGATCACGTGCTTCTGCAGGAAGACCTTGTGTCGCCACTCCTGGATGTGGGTGCTGATCAGGATCTTTTCGCCGTAGGTGGCGCTCTTGACGAAGCGGGCGGTGTGCTCGAGCAGCGGCGTGCCGATGATGCCGTTGGTATGCTCCAGCACATGCCACGGCGGCACGCCGTTGGCCATGAAGAACTGCAGCGACGCGGCGTCCATCCAGCGGTGATAGCGCGGAAAGTACACGATGCCCGCGGGGTCGCAGTCGCCGAATCGGATCTCGACGCTCATCGTCGTGGTCTTGCTCATGCTGTTTCGTTCCTCGCCGCGGCGGGGCATTCTACGTCTCGACATCAACCCCTCAACGGAGTCCCACGATGAAGCGCATCACACTGGCCGGCCACAAGGCGCAGCACTTCGGCTTCGCGGTGAGCGGCAAAGTCGCCACCATCACGCTGAACCGCCCCGAGCGCAAGAACCCGCTCACGTTCGATTCCTACGGCGAGCTGCGCGACCTGTTCCGCGAGATGTCGTACGCCACCGACGTGAAGGCGGTGGTGTTCACCGGCGCCGGCGGCAACTTCTGCTCGGGCGGCGACGTGCACGAGATCATCGGCCCGCTGGTGAAGATGGAGATGCCCGAGCTGCTCGAGTTCACCCGCATGACCGGCGACCTGATCAAGGCGATGCGCGCCTGCCCGCAGCCGATCATCGCGGCGATCGACGGCGTGTGCACCGGCGCCGGCGCGATGATCGCCTGTGCCAGCGACATGCGGCTGGCCACCGCGCGCAGCAAGCTGGCGTTCCTGTTCGTGCGCGTCGGCCTGGCCGGCGCCGACATGGGCGCGTGCACGCTGCTGCCGCGGCTGATCGGCCTGTCGCGTGCCGCCGACTGGCTCTACACCGGTCGCGTGGTCAACGGCGAAGAGGCCGAGCGCGTGGGTTTCCACACGCGGCTGGTCGAGCCCGACAAGCTGATGGCCGAGGCCACCGCGCTGGCCAACGAGCTGGCCGACGGCCCAACCTTCGGCCATGCGATGACCAAGACCATGCTGTGGCAGGAGTGGAACTCGGGCCTCGGCGAGTGCATCGAGGCCGAGGCGCAGGCGCAGGCGATCTGCATGCAGACGCAGGACTTCGAGCGCGCCTACCACGCGTTTGCCGCCAAGCGCAAGCCCGTCTTCGAGGGCAACTGACCGCACCGCGCGCAGGAGAGCCGCCATGGCCGCCGACCATGCCCACCTCGCGTGGCCGTTCTTCGACGACGCGCATCGCGCCTACGCACGCGAGCTCGACGCCTGGTGCGCCGGCGCGCTGCCGGCGCTCGAGCACGGCGTCGGCGACGACGACGAGGCCGCCTGTGCGCACGTGAGGCGGCTGGTGCGCGAGCTCGGCCGCGCCGGGCTGCTGCGCGCCTGCGTGCCGGCGGCCTACGGCGGCGCGCGCGAGCAGGTCGACGTGCGCGCGCTGGCGCTGGCGCGCGAGACCCTGGCTTGCGCGTCGGGCCTGGCCGATTTCGCGCTGGCGATGCAGGGCCTGGGCAGCGTGCCGGTGAGCCTGTACGGCAGCGAGGCGCACAAGCGCGCGCTGCTGCCGCGCGTGGCTTCGGGCGAGGCGATCGCCGCATTCGCGCTGTCGGAGCCCGATGCCGGCTCCGATGTGGCCGCGATGAGCGCCACCGCCGTGCGCGACGGCAGCGGCTGGCGCCTGAACGGCGTGAAGACCTGGATCTCCAACGGGCCGATCGCCGATTCGTTCGTCGTCTTCGCGCGCAGTGGCGAGTCGCCGGGTGCGAAAGGCATCTCGGCGTTCATCGTGCCGGCCGGCACGCCCGGGCTCGACACGCGCGAGAGCATCCCGGTGATTGCACCGCACCCGCTGGGCATCGTGCGGCTCAGCGATTGCCGCGTCGGCGGCGACGCGCTGCTCGGCGAGCCGGGGCAGGGTTTTCGCATCGCGATGGGCACGCTCGATCTGTTTCGCACCACGGTCGGCGCCGCGGGCCTGGGCTTCGCGCGCCGTGCGATGGCCGAGGCGGTGCACCGCGCGCGCGAGCGGCGCATGTTCGGCCGCACGCTGGCCGAGTTCCAGCTCACGCAGACCAAGCTCGGCGAGATGGCCACCGCGATCGATGCCTCGGCGCTGCTCGTCTACCGCAGCGCCTGGACGCGCGACGTGCAGGGCACGCGCGTCACGCGCGAGGCGTCGATGGCCAAGATGTACGCCACCGAGGCCGCGCAGCGCGTGATCGACGCCGCGGTGCAGTTGTTCGGCGGCCTGGGCGTCGTGCGCGGCATGCCGGTGGAGCGGCTGTACCGCGAGATCCGCGCGCTGCGCATCTACGAAGGCGCCAGCGAGGTGCTGCAACTGATCATCGGCGACCAGGTGCTGCGCGCCGCCGCAGCGGGCGGGGCGGCGCCGCGGCCGTGAACGCGCCGCGCGCAGCCGCACCCGCCAACGCAGCGGGCACGGGCGCGGGCAGTGACGCAGGCAGTGGCGCAGGCGCAGGGCGTTCGGACGCGGGGCGCGCGAACGAGCGTCACGAGAGCGCGGGCCGAACGGGCGCAGGCCCCGCGAGCGCAGGCCGATCGAGCGCAGCTCGCACGGGCGCCAAGCCCGATCGACCGTGGCGCAGCGGGCGGCCCGGCGCCGGCGGCTCGTTTGCGCTCGGCGCCAGCGGACGGCTGCTGCCGCTGTCGATTCCGTTGCGCTTCTTCGGCACCGCCGCCGTGTTCCACGCCTTCGCGTGGCTGGCGTTGGCGTACGGCGCGCTCGAGGCCCCACGCTGGTCGGGCGGCATTGGCTGGCCGCTGGCCGCGCTGCACGCCATCACACTGGGCGTGCTCGCGATGAGCGCCATCGGCGCCAGCCTGCAACTGGTGCCGGTGGCCACGCGGCAGGGGCTGCTGTCGCACCGCGCGGTGGCGTTGCTCTGGTGGCTCTACGCCCCGGGCGTGGCCGTGCTCGTGCTCGCGATGGCGTGGCAGCAGCCGCTGTGGATCGCGCTGGCCGCGCTGCCGGTGGTGAGCGCGCTGCTGCTCTATGGCGCGCTGCTGGCGCGTAACCTGGTGGGCGCGCGTGGCATGCCCGGTGTGCTGGCGATGGGCTGGCTCGCGGTGGCGGCGCTCGCGGTGGCGTTGGCCAGCGCGGCGGCGATGGTCGCCACCTGGACCGGTTGGGCCGCCTGGCCGCGTCACGGCCTGCTGATGCTGCACATCGTGTGTGCCGTGTTCGGCTTCATGGGCCTGCTCGCGCTCGGCCTGTCGAACATCCTGGTGCCGATGTTCACGCTCGGTTCGGTGCCCGCCGACAAGATCCAGTTCGGCATCGCCGCGCTCGCCGCGACCGCACTGTTGGCGGCGGTGCCGGTCGCGTTCGGCGCCTGGCCGCAGGCGGCGCTGCTGGTCGCGGTGGCGTGCGCGCTGGCCGCGGCGCTGTGGCACATCGTGTCGATGCGTGCGGTGATGCGCGCCGGCATGCGGCGCGAACTCGGCGGCTCGTTTCAGCTCGTGCGGCTGGGCTGGGCCGGCCTGCTCGCGACGCTGGTGCTGGCCGCGTGGTGGGCGCTCGAACCCGATCGCGCCGGCCTGCTCACCGCGCTGGTCGCGTGCGCCGTCGCCGGCTGGTTGCTGAGCTTCCTGTTCGGCATCCTGCAGCGCATCGTGCCGTTCCTGGTGTCGATGCATCTGGCCGGCACGATCCGCCGTGCGCCCGCGCCGTCGGCATTGACGCACGAGCGCGCGCTGGCGGTACATCGCGTCTGCCATGGCGTCGCGCTGGCGCTGCTGGCGCTGGCGATCGGGTTCGACAGTGCGAGCCTGGCGCTGGTGGCGGCCGCGGTCGGCGGCGCGGGCGCGCTCGCGTTCGCGCTCTTCTTCGTTGTGGTGGTGCGCCGCGTCGTGCAGACGCGTGCCGCGGCGGCGGCCGCACGCGCGGCCGGCCCGCGCTGAGCGGCTATGTCGAACGCAGCACGTCGATCAGCGCATCCTTGCGCTGCCACAGGCCCGATAGCCAGCGCTGCACGCGCTTGCGCAGTGCCGGGTCTTCCAGACCGATGCCGCTGAGCAGGTCATGTGGAATCGCCAACCGTTCGGCGCGCACCACCACGCGACCCGTGCGGCCGCACAGAAAATCCCAGAAGCCCGGCACGCCGTCGGGGTAGACGATCGTCGCGTCGAGCACGGCATCGACGCGATCGGCGAGCGTGGCCAGCGCCACCGCCAGGCCGCCGGCCTTGGGCCGCAGCAGATGGCGAAATGGCGAGTGCTGTGCGGCGTGCTTGCCGGCGCTGAAGCGGGTGCCTTCGACGAAGTTCATCACGCTGGTGGGCACGCGCGCGAAGCGCGCGCAGGCACGCCGCGCGACCTCGAGGTCGTCGAAGCGCTTCTTCGGGTGGCGGCGCAGTTCGGCATCGGAGTGGCGGCGCATGAACGGGAAATCGAGCGCCCACCAGGCCAGGCCGATCACCGGCACAAAGATCAGCTCGCGCTTGAGAAAGAACTTGAGCATCGGGATGCGGCGGTTGAACACGTGCTGCAGCACGAAGATGTCGGCCCAGCTCTGGTGGTTGCACACCACCAGGTACCAGCTGCGCACGTCGAGGCCGTCGCAGTCCGGCGTGTCCCAGTGTGTGCGCTGCGTCAGTCGCATCCAGCCGCTGTTGCCGGCGACCCAGGTGGTGGCGATGCCGTTGAGCAGCGGGTCGAGCGCGCGCAGCACCGCTGGAAACGGCAGCGCCAGCCGCACCAGCGCCAGCACGAACAGCGGCAGGCACCACCACAGCGTGTTGGCCGTCAGCAGCAGCGCGGCGAGCGCGCCGCGCAGCGGCGCCGGAAGGAAGGCGAACATCGGCCGAGCGTAGCAGCAGCGGGGCGCGCCGCGGCACGGGTGGCCGATGCCGACGCGGCGCAGCGGCTTCGGGCCCCGCGTTTGTCCCCGGACAAGCCGGGGCGTTCGCCGGGCGCTTGCGGGGAGACAAAAAGATGCATACCATATGCATCAATTAAGCGACCCCCCTCGATCACCGCCGTGCGGGGCCCATTCGAACCGGAGCGTGCCGATGTCTGCCACTGAGCAACGCGACCCCCTGGCCAAGGCGCTGGGGCAGCCGTACCGGCATGGTTTCGTCACCGACGTCGAGTCCGATGCGCTGCCGCCCGGGCTCGACGAGCAGACGGTGCGCGAGATCTCGCGGCGCAAGCGCGAGCCCGAGTTCCTGCTGCGCTGGCGCCTGGCGGCGTTCGAGCGCTGGCAGTCGATGAGCCCGCCGCACTGGGCGGCGCTGAACATCGCGCCGATCGATTTCCAGGCGCAGTGCTACTACTCGGCGCCGAAGTCGCTGGCCGATGGGCCCAAGAGCCTCGACGAGGTCGACCCCAAGCTGCTCGAAACCTACGAGAAGCTCAACGTGCCGCTGCACGAGCGCGCGCGGCTGGCCGGCGTGGCGGTCGACGCGGTGTTCGATTCGGTCTCGGTCGGCACCACGTTCCGCGAGCAGCTGGCCGCGGTGGGCGTGATCTTCTGTTCGTTCTCGCATGCGGTCGAGCACCATCCGGAGCTGATCGAGCGCCACCTCGGCACCGTGGTGCCGCCGGGCGACAACTTCTACGCCGCGCTGAACTCGGCGGTGTTCTCCGACGGCTCGTTCGTCTACATCCCCGCGGGCGTGCGCTGCCCGATGGAGCTGTCGTCGTACTTCCGCATCAATGCGCGCAACACCGGGCAGTTCGAGCGCACGCTGATCATCGCCGAGCCGGGCGCCCAGGTGAGCTACCTCGAGGGTTGCACCGCGCCGCAGCGCGACGAGCACCAGCTGCATGCGGCGGTGGTCGAGCTGGTGGCGCGCGACGACGCGTACATCAAGTACTCCACCGTGCAGAACTGGTACCCGGGCGATGCGCAGGGGCGCGGCGGCATCTACAACTTCGTCACCAAGCGCGGGCTGTGCGCCGGCGCGCGCTCGCGCATCGCGTGGACGCAGGTCGAGACCGGCTCGGCGATCACCTGGAAGTACCCGAGCGTGGTGCTGCGCGGCGACGACTCCAGCGGCGAGTTCTACTCGATCGCGGTGTCCAACCACCGCCAGCAGGCCGACACCGGCACCAAGATGATCCACCTGGGGCGCAACACCAAGAGCCGCATCGTCTCCAAGGGCATCAGCGCTGGCCATGCACAGAACAGCTACCGCGGCCTGGTCAAGGTGGCGCCCACCGCGGTCGGCGCGCGCAACCACACGCAGTGCGATTCGCTGCTGATCGGCCCCGATTGCGGTGCGCACACCTTCCCCACGGTGGAGGCGGCGCGCGGCGACGCGGTGGTCGAGCACGAGGCCACCACCACGCGCATCTCGGAAGAGCGCATGTTCTACTGCGAGCAGCGCGGCGTCGCGCCCGAGGAGGCCACGGCGCTGATCGTCGGCGGCTTCTGCCAGGCGGTGATCGACGAGCTGCCGATGGAGTTCGCGCTCGAGGCCAAGGCACTGCTGGCCGTATCGCTCGAAGGCGCGGTCGGCTGACCACTCGAATCACCGGAGGGAAACACATGAACGCACCCGAACCGCTGCTGAGCGTGCGCGACCTGCGCGTCGACGTGGGCGAGCGCAACGTGCTGAAGTCGATCTCGCTCGACGTCGCCGCCGGCTCGCTGGTGGTGCTGATGGGCGCCAACGGCTCGGGCAAGAGCACGCTCGGCCTCACGCTGGCCGGCCACCCGCGCTACACGGTGGTCGGCGGCAGCGTGCGCTTCGGCGGCCGCGATCTGCTGGCGCTGAAGCCGCACGAGCGCGCGCGCGCCGGGCTGTTCGTGTCGTTCCAGGCCCCGCCGGACGTGCCGGGCGTCAAGAACAATCTGTTCCTGCGCACCGCGCTCAACGCCGTGCGCGAGGCGCGCGGCGAGCCGCCGCTCGACGCCTACGACTTCCTCGGCATTGCGCGCAGCGAGGCGGCGCGGCTCGGCCTGCCCGATGCGTTGCTGAACCGGGCGGTCAACGACGGCTTCTCCGGCGGCGAGCGCAAGCGCAACGAGCTGCTGCAGCTCGCGCTGCTGCAACCGCGGCTGGCGGTGCTCGACGAGATCGACTCCGGGCTCGACGTCGACGGCGTGCGCACGGTGGTCGAGTTCGTGCAGCGTCAGCGCGAGCGCGGCACGGCGTTCTTCGTCGTCTCGCACTATCTGCAGCTGATCGAATCGCTGGCACCCGATGCCGTGCTGCGCCTGCACGAAGGCTGCATCGCCGAGAGCGGCGGTATCGAGCTGGCTCGCAGCATCGCGCGCCACGGCTTTGCCGCATCCGATACGTCGCGCGCACGCGTGGCGCTGGCGGCCTGACGCCATGGACAGCGCCCGCGCCGACATGCTGGCGGCCCGCCACCGGCTCGCGACCCAGGGCTGGATCGCGCGCGATGCCGAAACCTTCCGGCACCTGCCGCCGCCGCCGCTCGACGCCTGGCTCGGCGACGATGCCGCCGCGGCTAGCACCGCGGCCACCGGCACCGCGGCTACCGGCACCGCGGCTACCGGCACCGCCGTGACCGATTGCGAGGCCTCGCCGCTGGCCGGCGCAGGCTGGACGCTGCACCCGGTGGGCTCGCGCCACCTGGGCGGCGTCGACGCGCGCTGGCTCGATGCCACCGATGCCGCGCAGCGCGCCGAGCTGTTCGCCGGCGTGCCGCTGCCCACCGGCACCGACGCCGCACCGTTCGCGTGGGCGCACCGCGCGCTGTGTCGCCACGGCCTGCGCGTGCGCATCGGCGGCGCGTCCGGCACGCAGGCCGCCGGTGACGAGCGCGTGTGGCTGCAACTGCGGCGTCTGCCGCGCACCGCGGTGGAAGCGCCGCTGCTGGTGCTCGACGTGGCCGACGGCGTGCAATGCGTGCTGATCGAGGTGCACGAGCGCGATGCCGCGAGCTGCTCGCACGCGATTACGCAGAACCTGCAGGTGCATGTGCAGCTCGGCCGCGGCACCGCGTTGCAGCACGTGCGGCTGGTGTCGCCCGGCGAGCGCGACCAGTGGGCGCACGGCGTGCAGGTACGCGTCGGCGAGCGCGCCAGCTACCGGCAGGCGCTGATCGCCAGCGGCAGCGGGTACCACCTGCAGCACACCGCGCTCGACCTGGCGGCGCGCGAGGCGTCGGCGCAGACGGGCGGGGTGCTGTTCGCGGCCGATGCGGCGCTCGAGCAGCAGCTGCGCGTGTCGCACCAGGCGGCCGCCACGCGCAGCACGGTCGAGGCGCTGGTGCTGGCCGACGGCAGTGCGCGCACGGTGGTCAACGCGTTCACCGGCATCGCTGCGGGTGCTACGCAGGCCGAGGTGCGCCAGCGGCTGACCGGCATTCCCACCGGCGGCCGACCGAAGATCGCGCTGCGGCCGCACCTGGAGATCCACCACGACCAGGTGCAGGCCGCGCACGGCGCCACCTGGGGCGCGCTGCCCGAGGATGCGCTGTTCTATGCGCTGCAGCGCGGGCTGAGCGAAGCGCAGGCGCGTGCGCTGGTGGTCGACGGCCTTGCGCACGCGGCGCTCGAGCGCGCGCTGGGCGATGCCAGCCTGCTCGATACGCTGGGCCTGCCCGAGCGGCTGGCGCGCGAAGTGACACGTCATCTCGAGCGCGGCGCCCATGCCGCCGTGGCGGGCGCGCAGGCGGGCCAGACGCCGGCCCGCACACACACCGAGGGAGCGCGTCATGGGTAACCGCCTGCCCCTGCCGACATTGGCCGGTGACTTCCCCCTGCTGGACCAGCGGGTCAACGGCCAGCGGCTGGTCTACCTCGACAATGCGGCAACCACGCAGGTGCCGCTGGCGGTGCTGGAGGCGATGCGCGCGTTCGAGCTGCGCGAGCGCGCCAACATCCACCGCGGCGTGCACACGCTGAGCCAGCGCGCCACCGATGCCTACGAGCACGCGCGCGAGGCAGTCAAGCGCTTCGTCGGTGCCGGCGAGGCGCACGAACTGGTGTTCACCTCGGGCACCACCGAGGCGCTGAACCTGGTGGCGCACGGCCTGAGCGACGCCGGCCTCGGGCCCGCGTGGCTGCGCCCGGGCGACGAGATCGTCGTCAGTGCGCTCGAGCACCATGCCAACCTGGTGCCCTGGCAGGTGGCCGCGCGGCGTAGCGGCGCCACGTTGCGCGTGCTGCTGCCGGCTGCGAGCGGACGACTCACGGTGGACGACCTGTTGCCGCTGCTCAACCCACGCACTCGCGTGTTCGCACTGACCGCGTGTGCCAACGCCACCGGCCATCGTCCGCCGTACGAGGCACTGCTCGCGCTGGCCGCGCAGGCCGGCGCACTGACCGTGCTCGATGCCGCGCAGGCGGTGACGTGCGCGACGCCGAACCTGGCTGCGCTGGCGTGCGACTTCATGGCCTTCTCGGGCCACAAGATGCACGGGCCGATGGGCAGCGGCGTGCTGCTGGGCCGGCGCAGCGCGCTCGAGCGGCTGGTGCCGCTGCGCTTCGGTGGCGACATGGTCGAATGGGTCGGCCTGACCGACGCGCGCTTCGCGCAATTGCCGGCCCGGCTCGAAGGTGGCACGCCCAACGTGAGCGGCGCGGTCGGTCTCGCGGCGGCGGCGGCGTTCATCGATTCGGTGGGACGCGATGCGATCCACGCCCACGTGGGCCGCCTGCGCCACGCCGCGGCCACCGGACTCGCCGCGCTGCCGGGCGTGCAGGTGCTCGCGGCTGACGAAGCCGACACCGCGATCGTCTCGTTCGTGGCCGACGGCGTGCACCCGCACGACATCGGCACGCTGCTCGACGAGCGCGGCGTGGCGGTGCGCACCGGTCACCATTGCGCGCAACCGCTGCTCGATCACCTCGGCGTGGGCCCGACCACGCGCGCCTCGTTCGCGCTGTACAACACCGACGACGACGTGCGCGAGCTGGTCGAAGGCGTCGACACCGCGCTGCGGAGGCTGCGGTGAGCACGGCCGACGCGGGCAACGATCTGTACGGCGAGCTCGTCGTCGAGCACAAGCGCGCGCCGCGCAACTTCGGCACGCTCCCTGCGCCCACGCACCATGCGCGCGGCCACAACCCGCAATGCGGCGACGATCTCGAAGTGCAGCTGCAGCTCGAGGGCAGCCGGCTGCAGGACATCCGCTACCGCGGCCAGGGCTGTGCGATCTGCATCGCATCGGCGTCGATGATGAGCGAGGCGGTCAAGGGCCGCTCGATCGACGAGGCGGTGCAGTTGCAGCAGCGCTTTCGCGGCGTGCTCACCGGCCAGCTCGAGCCCGAGCCGGCGCAGCTGGGCAAGCTGATCAGCCTGGCCGGCGTGCGCCGCTACCCGGCGCGCATCAAGTGCGCGCTGCTCGGCTGGCATGCATTGATGCATGCGCTGGGTGAAGCGGCAGGGCGCGACCCTGCAGCGGGCGCAACCGGCGCCGACGACTCCACCGGGAGCGACGCGGCATGAAGCACCTGTACCAGTCGGTCACGACCAACCGTCCGGTGGTGGTGACGCGCATTCCGGATGGCACGCCGATCGAGTTGCCGACCGGCACCGGTGCGCAGGTGGCGCAGGCGCTCGGTTCGTCGTTCACGCTGCTGGTGCAGGGCCAACTGGTGCGCCTGCCCGGCCCCGATGCCGACGCCGTCGGGCTGACGCCACCCGAGGGCATCGAGATCCCGCCCGATGCCGGGCCCGAGCACGTCAACGATCTGGTGTGGCAGACGCTGCGCACCTGCTATGACCCCGAGATCCCGGTCAACATCGTCGAGCTGGGGCTGGTCTACGGCTGCGACATCGAGCCGCTGGACGACAAGCGGATGAAGGTGCGCATCCGCATGACGCTCACCGCGCCGGGCTGCGGCATGGGCGAGGTGCTGGCCAACGAGGTGTGCGACAAGGTGCTCGCGCTGCCCAGCGTCGGCGAGGCCACGGTCGACATGGTGTTCGACCCGCCGTGGGACCGCTCGCGCATGTCGGAAGCGGCGCAGTTGACGTTGGGGTTGTAGCTCTGCAGAACCGCGCTGCGCTCGCACGTCGATACGGCTGCTGATGCCTGATGCCGTCTGCAGGGGTCGGCGCGTCCGCGCCGCGCTGACCCGTTGCACTTCGTGTCCCTCGGCCCGGGCTCCCGCCCGGGCCTCCTCCTCAACTTGCGCACGACAGGCCGGGCTGTCACGGCGCTCGTTCGTCACCGCAGCCTGGTTCGCGTGGTGTGCCGCAGTGTCGCCGGGCCGAGGACGCCGGGTGACCGGCTGGCGCAGGTAACAGGGGGAGCGGTCAGGCTGCGGAACGCAGACTGACCGCGGGGGACACGGAGCCAGCCGGTCACCCGGTGGCCTCGGCCTCGCTCAACCGCATCGAACGACCGCAAGGCCCGCACCGTCGCCGGCCGGCCGCGCCCGCGGCCGCCGCATCAGCGCCCACGCCGCCGGCACGACGAACAGCGACAGCAGCGGCGCGGTCAGCATGCCGCCGAGCATCGGCGTGGCGATGCGGCTCATCACCTCCGAGCCGGTGCCGGCGCCGAACACGATCGGCAGCAGGCCGGCCAGGATCACCGCCACCGTCATCGCCTTGGGCCGCACGCGCTGCACCGCGCCGTCGCGGATCGCATCGAGCAGCAGCGCGGCGGTGAGCGGCGCGCCGGCGGCCAGCCGTGCGTCGAGCGCCTGGCGCAGGTACAACAGCATCACGACGCCGAACTCGGCGGCCACGCCGGCCAGCGCGATGAAGCCGACGCCGGTGGCCACCGATTGGTGGAAGCCCATCGCATACAGCAGCCACACGCCGCCGATCAGCGCGAACGGCAGCGTGGCCATGATCAGCAGCGCCTCGTCGATGCGGCCGAACGTGAGGTACAGCAGCACGAAGATGATCGCCAGCGTGGCCGGCACCACCCACGCCAGCCGCGCGTTGGCGCGCTCCAGGTACTCGAACTGGCCCGACAGCGCCACGCTCACGCCGGGCTCGAGCGCCACCTGCGCGGCCACCGCGCGGCGCAGCGCGTGCGCCACCGAGGCGAGGTCGCGGCCCTGCACGTCCACATACACCCAGCTGGTCGGGCGCGCGCCCTCGCTCTTGAGCATCGGCGGGCCATCAGTGATCGCCACGCGGGCCACGGTGCCCAGCGTCACCTGCTGGCCGGCGGGCGTGAGCAGCGGCAGCTCCACCAGCCGCTGCGGCGTGTCGCGCCACTCGCGCGGGTAGCGCAGGTTGATCGGGTAGCGCGCGCGGCCGTCGATCAGCTCGCTGACGTTCTCGCCGCCGATCGCGCCGGCCACCACGGCCTGCACGTCGGCGATGTTCAGGCCGTAGCGCGCGGCGAGCGTGCGGTCGATCCGCACGTCGAGGTAGCGGCCGCCGGTCAGCCGCTCGGCCAGCGCCGAGGTCACGCCCGGCACGGTCTTGGCCACCTGCTCGATGCGCACCGCCGCGCGCTCCACGGCGGCGAGATCGGCGCCGCTGACCTTGACGCCGATCGGGCTCTTGATGCCGGTGGCCAGCATGTCGATGCGGTTGCGGATCGGCGGCACCCACAGGTTGGCCAGCCCCGGCACCTGCACCGCGCGGTCCAGCGCCTCGACCAGCTTCTCGGGCGTCATGCCGGGGCGCCATTGGTCGCGCGGCTTGAGCTGGATGGTGGTCTCGAACATCTCCAGCGGCGCGGGGTCGGTGGCGGTGTCGGCGCGGCCGGCCTTGCCGAACACGCGCGCCACCTCGGGCACGGTCTTGATCATGCGGTCGGTCACCTGCAGCAGCTCGCCCGCCTTCTGCGCCGACAGGCCCGGCAGCGCCGACGGCATGTACAGCAGGTCGCCTTCGTCGAGCGGCGGCAGGAACTCGCCGCCCAGCCGCATCAGCGGCCACGCGGCGGTGGCCAGCGCGAGCGCGGCCACCACCAGCGTGGTCTTCGGCCGCGCCAGCACGGCGTCGAGCGCCGGCCGGTACAGCGCGATCAGCGCGCGCGTCAGCGGGTTGCGGCGCTCGTCGCGGATGCGGCCACGGATCCACAGCCCCATCAGCACCGGCACCAGCGTCACCGACAGGCCGGCGGCGGCGGCCATCGCGTAGGTCTTGGTGTAGGCCAGCGGCGCGAACAGCCGGCCCTCTTGCGCCTGCAGCGTGAACACCGGCACGAACGACAGCGTGATGATCAGCAGCGAGAAGAACAGCGCCGGCCCCACCTCTTCGGCAGCGCGCGTGACCAGCGCCCAGCGTTCGTCGCCGGCCAGCGCGCGGCCCGGGTGTGCGTGCTGCCAGGCCTCGATGTGCTTGTGCGCGTTCTCGATCATCACCACCGCCGCGTCGACCATCGCGCCGATGGCGATCGCGATGCCCCCCAGCGACATGATGTTGGCGTTGATGCCCTGCTGCTGCATCACCGCGAACGCCGCCAGCACGCCCAGCGGCAGCGCGATGATCGCCACCAGCGCCGAGCGCAGGTGCCACAGGAACACCAGGCACACCGCGGCCACCACGGCAAACTCCTCGAGCAGCTTGTGCGACAGGTTGTCCACCGCGCGCGCGATCAGCGCGCTGCGGTCGTAGGTGGTCACGATCTCCACGCCGGCCGGCAGGCTCGGCTTCAGTTGCTCGAGCCGGGCCTTCACCGCGGCGATCGTCGCCTGCGCGTTCTTGCCGAAGCGGCCGATCACCACGCCGCCGGCGACCTCGCCGTCGCCGTCGAGCTCGGCGATGCCGCGGCGCATCTCGGGGCCGTAGTGGATGCTAGCGACGTCGCCGAGTTTCACCGGCACGCCGCCGCGCACCGCCACCGGCACGGCGCGAAAGTCATCGAGCGTCTTCAGGTAGCCGTTGGCGCGCACCATGACCTCGGCCTCGGCCAGCTCGAGCACCGAGCCGCCGCTTTCCTGGTTGGCGGCCACGATCGCGTCGCGCACCTGCGCGTAGCCGATGCCGTAGGCGGCCAGCCGCGTCGGGTCGAGCTGCACCTGCACCTGCCGCACCATGCCGCCGATGGCGGCCACCTCGGCCACGTCGGGCAGGCTCTTCAGCTCGTACTCGAGAAACCAGTCCTGCAGCGCGCGCAACTGCGACAGGTCGTGGCGGCCGCTGCGATCGACCAGCGCGTACTGGAAGATCCAGCCGACGCCGGTGGCGTCGGGGCCGAGCGCGGTCCTGGCCGCGGCCGGCAGCCGGCCCTGCAGCTGGCTGAGCGACTCGAGCACGCGCGAGCGCGCCCAGTACAGATCGGTGCCGTCGTCGAACAGCACGTAGACGAAGCTGTCGCCGAAGAACGAGAAGCCGCGCACCGTCTTGGCGCCGGGCACCGACATCATCGTGGTGGCCAGCGGGTAGGTGACCTGGTTCTCGACGATCTGCGGCGCCTGGCCGGGGTAGCTGGTGCGGATGATCACCTGCACGTCCGACAGGTCGGGCAGCGCATCGATCGGCGTCGCGCGCAGCGCCGCGACGCCCCACGCGGCGAGCAGCACGGTGGCCATCAGCACCAGCAGCCGGTTGGCGACCGACCAGCGGATCAGCCGCGCGATCATCGCGGCGCTCCGGAGGCCGGCGCCGGAGTGGCCTCGGGCGCCACGCGCACCAGCACCGCATCGTCGCCGCGCTGCGTGAAGCCGAAGCGCACGCGCTCGCCCTTGCGCAGGCCGTGCGCGAGCTGTGGCGACGCGAGCTTGAACGGCATCACCATCGCCGGCCACTTCAGCGCCGGCACCGGCTCGTGGTCGAGCGTGATGCTGTCGCGCTCGATCTCGACGACGACGCCGCGCGCCTCGTGCACGGCGGCGGCGGGTTGCGCGATCGGCGCAGTGCCGGTCGCTGCACTGGCCGCCGCGCGGGCCATCACGCCCCGCAGGCTGGCTTCGGAGTCGATCAGGAACTGGCCCGACGCCACCACCTGCTGGCCGGCCGCGAGGCCCTCGCGCACGACGATCAACTCGTCGAACTGCTCGCCCAACTGCACCTCTTGTGGCCGGTAGCGGCCCGGCGCCTCGACCACGTAGACCAGCGCGCGCCGGCCGGTGCGGATCACGCTCTCGGCCGGCAGCACCAGCGCCTCGCGCTGGGTGCCGCGCAGGCGGACTTGCGCGAACACGCCGGCGCGCAGCGCGAGGCCCGGGTTGGGCAGCTCGATGCGCACGCGCAGCGTGCGCGTGTCGCGGTTGGCCTCGGGCAGGATCGCGGCCACCTTGCCGTGCACCACCTGGCCCGGCCGCGCCGGAAAGCGCGCCTCGGCCGGCTGGCCCGGTGCGATCGCGGCGCCCAGCGCCTCGGGCAGCGCGACCTCGAGCCACACCGTGGCCAGCCCGTTGATGCGCGCCAGTGTCGCGCCGGGCGCCAGCGTCATGCCCTGGCGCACCGCGAGCTCGCTGATCACGCCGCCGATCGGCGCGGTGATCGCGTGCAGCCGCACCGGCTGCCCCGCCGCATCGGCCTGCGCGACCAGCGCCGGCGGCATGCCCAGCAGCGCCAGGCGTGCGCGTGCCGCCTGCGCCAGCGCGGCGTCGCCGCTGCGCTTGACCGCCAGGTACTCCTGCTGCGCGGCCAGCCACTCGGGCACGAACACCTCGGCCAGCGTCGCGCCGGCGGCGATCACGTCGCCCGGCGCGCGCGGCGGCACGCGCTCGACGAAGCCGGCGCTGCGCGCCTGCACGATCGCCACGTCGCGCTCGTTGAGCTGCACCGTGGCCGCGGCGTCGATCGCCGCGCCGACGCTCTTACGCTGCACCGTGGCCAGCCGCACGCCGAGCGACTGCACCGCCTGCGGCGACACCGCGACGCCGCCGGCGCCGCTGGCCTCGCCCTCGTCGGCGTAGCGCGGCACCAGCTGCATGTCCATGAACGGCGACTTGCCGGGCTTGTCGAAGCGCTGCGTCGGCACCATCGGGTCGTACCAGTACAGCACCTTGCGTTCGGCGGGCGCCGATGCGGTGGCGGCGCTGCTGCTCGCAGCCTGCGCACCGTGCGCATCGCGTACGCCCTGCCAGGGAGGTGCGACGCGCCAGGCGGCGATGCCGTAGCCGGCGGCGAGGCCCGCTGCGAGCAGCGCGGCGGCGACGATAAATCGGGTCGTGCGGGCGTTCATGGCTGCTCCACCAGGGTGTTCAGGCGCACGCGCAGTGCGCTGCGCTGCGCGTCGAGGTCGATCAGGCGCAGCCGCGTGTCGGCGGCCTCGCGGCGCGCCGCGAGCACGGCGCCGAGGTCGCCGCGGCCGGCTTCGTATGCCGCCAGCGCGAGCGCGACGTGCTCGCTGGCCAGCGCCTGGCCGGTGCCGGCCAGGCGAGTGCGCTGGCGCTCCAGCGCCTGCAGCTCGGCCAGCTGCGCCTCGAGCTCTTCGCGGTGGCGGCGCAGCGCATCGTCGCGCTCGGCCTCGGCGCGCTGCACCTCATGCTCGCGCGCGCGCAGCTGCGGTTGTTGGCGCTGGCTGCGCTGCCACGGCAGGTCGAAGCTGAGCTGGAACGACACCATGTCGCCGTACTGCGCGCCGCGCCGGTTGTAGCTGACCTCCCACGCCCAATCGCCGCGCTGCTCGGCGTCGGCCTCGCGCGCCTCGGCCTGCGCGATCGCCTGCTGCGCCGAGTAGGCGGCCAGCTCGGCGTGGTGGTGCAGGTCGGCACGCGCCTGCTCGGGTGCGACCGCGGCCAATGCAGCGTTGCCGTTGAAGGCGTCGTCGACGGCGCCGTCGAGCGTGTCGTCGGCGCGCTCGCCGACCCAGCGGCGCAGCGCGGCGCGGGCCTTGGCCACGTCGCGCTGCGCGTCGTCGCGGCGATCGGCCAGTGCCAGCGCGTCCTGCCGCGCCGCGGTGCGTTCGGCCGGCAGCGCGCGGCCGGCGGCGATGCGGGCGTCCAGTGTGTCCTGCAGCAGCCGATTCTCGCGCTCCAGCTCACCCAGCTGGTCGACGCGGCGCTCGGCGAAGAGGACCGCCAGCCAGGCCAGCGCCGCGTCGCGCTGCACGGCGAGCTGCGCCACCGCGAGCAGCGTGCGTTCGCGCTCGGCACGCGCCTGTGCGCTGGCCACGCGCGCCGCGCGCTTGGCGCGGTTGGGCACCTCCTGCATCAGGCCGATGCGCTGCATCGTCATCGAGTCGCGTGTCAGCGTGTAGCGGTCGGCGCCGCGCAGCGGCAGGTTGTCGACGCCGACGGTCAGGCGCGGGTCGGGCAGCGTGCCGGCGGCCACCTGCATGGCTTGCGCGCCGTCGACGGCGCTGTGCTGGGCGGCGAGCGCGGGCGAGCGCTGCTGTGCGAGGCGCATCGCCTCGTGCAGGCTGAGCCCGGCGTGCGCGGGGCCGAACGCGAGCAGCGCGGCCGACGCCGCGACGCGGGCGATGGTGGAAGCAACGGGCATGACGAGTCCTTCGTGGCAAGCGGGCAGGGCAACGGCAGGCCGATGCCTGCAGCCGGACGCGCGGCCGGCGCTAGTTGCGAAGGACTCGAAGCGTGAGGTAGATCGGCGGCGCCGGTGGCGGCGCTGCCGCACTGGGCCGTACGCGTTCGCGCACGCTGGGCGCCGGCTGCAGCGCGGACAGCTGCCAGTCGAGCACGGCCCACACGGTGGTGTTGGGCAGCGGCTTGGCCGCCGGCGTCACGCTCGCCTTGACGCCTTGTGCGTCTTGCTCGCAGTGCGCCTTGCACAGCTGCGGCTGGTCGGGGTCCATCGCCGTGCCCGCCATCGAGCCGTCGCAGCCCGGCATCTCGGGCATCGCCTGCGCTGGCGCGGCGGTGGCGCCCAGCGGGCAGACGTAGGCGGCCACGGCCCATTGCGAGGCCAGCAACCCCAGAACCAACCAGAGGGCAAGGCGGCGCAGCGCGCGCCTGAGCAGGACCATGGCGCGAGTGTAGGGCGTGGCGCGGGCGGCGGCTGTGGCGCAGGCCGCGCAGCGGCCGCGTTGCGGTTGATCTGTATCACGCATCGTGCGGCTGCGGCATCAGGGCGCCGAAGATTCGCGCCGGTGCACGCGAAGCCACACCAGCGCCGCGACGATCGCGGCGTAGTTCAGTGCCAGGAACCACGGCGTGTTCCAGGCCAGCCCATCGAAGCCCCAGTAGGTGAACGGATAGAACACCGGTGAGGGATAGAACGCGGCCGAATGCGTGAACACGTCGATCACGACGTGCGACCACCAACCGAGCAGCGGCAGCCACAGCCGTCGCAACCACCACCACGCCAGCAACGTGACCGCGGCGGCGATCACCGCGCTGTGCCCGATGCAGTGCAGGTGATGCGTCCACAGCGCCACCAGCGGCGACAGCGCCGGCTCCTGGCCGGGCGACGCGGTGGCGTAGCGCAGCAGCGCCGACGCGTCGAGCGTGCCCTGCAGCACCAGGGCGAGCAGCGGCAGGCCTTGCAACAGGTCGGGCACGACGGCGAGCGCCACGGTGGCCAGCGCGGTGCGGCGCGGGATCGCGCAGCGCCGCCGGCCCCACGCGACGCCGATGCCGGCCCAGATGCCGTGCGCCAGCAGGTCCACGGTCAACCCGTGCGGCGGTCGCGATGGGCGTTCACGTCCGCGTGCCGCGCAGGCGCAGCGCGTTGGTGATCACCGACGCCGAGCTCAGGCTCATCGCCAGCGCCGCGATCATCGGCGACAGCAGCCAGCCGGTGAACGGGTACAGCACGCCGGCGGCCAGCGGCACGCCGAGCGCGTTGTAGACGAACGCGAAGCCGAGGTTCTGCTTCATGTTGACGATGGTCGCGCGCGACAGCGCGCGCGCCTGCGCGATGCCGCGCAGGTCGCCCTTGACCAGCGTGACCGGCGCGCTCGCCATCGCCACGTCGGTGCCGGTGCCCATCGCGATGCCGACGTCGGCCTGCGCGAGCGCGGGCGCGTCGTTGATGCCGTCGCCGGCCATCGCGACGACACGGCCCTCCTGTTGAAGCCGCCGCACCAGCGCCAGCTTGTCGGCCGGCTTGACCTCGCCATGCACCTCGTCGATGCCGAGCCGCTGCGCCACCGCGCGCGCGGTGGTCCAGCCGTCGCCGGTGGCCATCACGATGCGCAGGCCGGCGCGGTGCAGCACGGCCAGCGCCTGCGGCGTGCTCGCCTTGACCGGGTCGGACACGGCCAGCAGGCCGAGCAGGCGGCCCGGCCGATCGGGCCGGTCGGCGTGGTCGGGCGACCCGCCGCGTTCGACCAGGTGCATCACGCTGGCGCCTTGCGCGCGCAACGCCTCGGCCTGCGCCTGCTGGGCCTGCACCGCCACACCCTCCTGTTGCATCAGCGCGCCGTTGCCGAGCGCCAGGCGCCGGCCGTCGACGCTGCCGCGCACGCCGACGCCGGAACTCGACTCGAACCCTTCGGGCCTGGCCAGCGTCAGGCCGCGTTCGCGCGCGGCGCGCACGATGGCGTCGGCCAGCGGGTGTTCGCTGCCCTGGTCGAGGCTGGCGGCCAGGCGCAGCACCTCGTCGGCGCTGCCGCCGTCGGCGGCGATCGCACGCTCGAACGCGGGCCGGCCTTCGGTCAGCGTGCCGGTCTTGTCGACGATCAGCGTGTCCACTTGACGCAGCCGCTCGATCGCCGCGGCGTCGCGGAACAGCACGCCGGTGGTTGCCACGCGGCCGCTGGCGACCAAGATCGACATCGGCGTCGCGAGGCCGAGCGCGCACGGGCATGCGATGATCAGCACCGCCACCGCATTGGCCAGCGCGTAGACCCAGCTCGGCTCGGGGCCGACCAGGCCCCAGGCGACGAAGGTGACCAGCGCCACCGCCACCACCGCCATCACGAACCAGCCGGCCACGCGGTCGGCCAGGCGCTGCAGCGGCGCCTTCGATCGCTGCGCCTGCGCCACCAGCTGCACGATCTGCGCCAGCATCGTCTGCGCGCCGACGCGCTCGGAGTGCATCACCAGCGCGCCGCTGGTGTTCAGCGTGGCGCCGATCAGCTTGTCGCCGGCGCGCTTGGTCACCGGCAGCGGCTCGCCGGTGAGCATCGATTCGTCGACCGCGCTGCTGCCCTCGACCACCACGCCATCGACCGGCACCTTCTCGCCGGGGCGCACGCGCAGCACGTCGCCGACGTGCACGTGGGTCAATGGCACGTCCTCTTCGCTGCCGTCGGCGGCGATGCGGCGCGCCGTCTTCGGCGCCAGGCCGAGCAGCGCCTTGATCGCCAGCGAGGTCTGCGAGCGTGCCTTCAGCTCGAGCATCTGACCGAGCAGCGTCAGCGAGATGATCACCGCCGCCGCCTCGAAGTACACCGCGACGCGACCCATCGACTGGAACGACGTGGGGAAGACCTCGGGTGCCATGGTGGCGACCACGCTGTAGGCGAACGCCGCGCCGGTGCCCAGCCCGATCAGCGTCCACATGTTCGGGCTGCGCTGCACCACCGAGGCCGCGCCGCGCGCGAAGAACGGCCAGCCGGCCCACAGCACCACCGGCAGCGACAGCACCAGCTCGACCCAGCTCTGCGTGGCCATCGCGAACCAGCCCAGGCGGTGGCCGAACATCGCCAGCAGCGCGACGGCCAGCGTCAGCGGCAGCGTCCACCAGAAGCGGCGCGTGAAGTCGCGCAGCTCGGGGTTGTCGTCGTCGAGCGTCGGCAGCAGCGGCTCGAGCGCCATGCCGCATTTCGGGCAGTGACCCGGATGGTCCTGCCGGATCTCCGGGTGCATCGGGCAGGTGTAGATCGTGCCGGCCGGCAGCGCGGCCGCGGCGCCGCGCGCCCCGCCGCCAGGTGCGGGGTGCTGATCGTGGTGGCCGTGATGATCGTGGCCAGCGTGGCGGGCGTGGGTCGTGGTGTCCATGAGGGCCTTCCGGGGGGTCACCGCAGTGCTGCAGCTCGAGCGGACGGGCCACGATAGACCTTGACATCATGTAAGAGTCAAGGCCTGCACCGACGTTCAGGGCGCCCGCTCGATCGTGGTGACGACGTAGCCGCTGGCAGCCTTCTCGACGTGGAAGCGCACCTTGTCGCCGGCCTTCAGCTGGTCGAGCAGCGCGGCGCTCTTGACCTGGAACACCATCGTCATCGGCGGCATGTCGAGGTTCCTGATCTCGCCGTGCTTGATCGTCAGCTTGCCGGCGGCCTTGTCGACCTTGCGGATCTCGCCGTCGGTCAGCACGGCGTCGGTGGCGGCTGGGTGGTGGGCGGCATGGTCGGCGGCGTTCAGTTGCGCCAGGGCCGGGCCGGCAAACGCGCCGGCGGCGATGGCGATCACGATCAGTGGGTTCTTCATGGGCAAGGCTCCTTCGGGTCAGCGGTACGATTGGTAGACGTTGCTGCGGCCGTCTTTCTGCACCAGCAGCACGTCGTACGGGTCACGGCGGCCGCCGTACTCGGGGCCGTCCATGCCGGGTGAACCCACCGGCATCGCCGGCACGGCGAGGCCCACTGCGGCGGGTTTCTCGGCGAGCAGGCGCCGGATCTCGCGCGCGGGGACGTGGCCCTCGATCGTGTAGCCGCCGACGCGGGCGGTGTGGCACGAGCCGTAGCGCAGCGGCATGCCGAGCGCGGCCCGCGCGTCGCTGTTGCCGCTGTCGTGGCTGCGCACGCGAAAGCCGTTGGCCTCGAGGTGGTGCACCCAGTCCTTGCAGCAGCCGCAACTCGGGCCCTTCCACACCTCGACCGGCGGCGGCTCCGCGGCGCCGGGCAGACGCGGCGCGAGGGCGGCGGCCGCGACGGCGGCGATCCAGTGGCGTCGATGCAGTGTCGTCATGAGGTTCTCACGGTGATGGTGCCGACCATGCCGGCCTGGTAGTGGCCGGCGATCAGGCAGGCGAACTCGAACGTGCCGGGACGGTTGAACGTCCAGACGATCTCGCCGCGCTGGCCGGGCGGCACGTGGGCCATGTACGGCTCTTCGTGCTCCATGTCGGGGAACCTGACCATCAGCGCGGCGTGCTTCTCGTTCTCGGGCTTGGTGCCGATCACGAACTCGTGCATGACGCGGCCGGTGTTGTGTGCGACGAAGCGCACGGTGTCGTTCAGCCGCACGTCGCGGGCATCGCCGGCGATGCCCCAGTCTTTCTGCTCCTGCTTCGGCGCGCGGCGCGGGTGCGTGGCGTCGCCGTGCGCGCGCAGGGCCGGGGTGGTGGCCGCGAGCGCGGTGGCAATCAGCAGCAAGTGGTGGCGTCGTCGTTGCATGGTGGATCTCCCTGGTGGTCCGTTCGATCGATTTGGGTTCGCGCGATCCGGCGCGTGCATCAATGGCCGCCGTGGCTCCCGGCGGGCTTGCGCACCTGCACTTCGAGCGGCTGCGCCGGCTTGGCGGCCGGTGCCATCGACGTGCCGCCGCGCTGCGTGCTGCGCTCCGGTTCGGCCAGCGCAGCGGTCCACTCGCGGGCCACGCTGCCCGGCGGGTGCGCGAACCAGCCCGGGTCGCGGTAGTCGCCGCGCGGTTGGTCGCGGCGCACCTTGAGCACGCTGAACATGCCGCCCATGCCGACGGCGCCGAACGGGCCGGTGCCGGTCATCATCGCGGCGGTGTTGTCGGGCAGCGGCATCTCCATCTCGGTCATGTCGTGCATGCCGCGCTCGCCCATCACCATGTAGTCGGGGATCAGCTGCGTGATGCGGCGCGCGACGCTGCGGTGGTCGACGCCGATCATCGTCGGCACGGCGTGGCCCATCGCGTTCATCGTGTGGTGGCTCTTGTGGCAGTGGAATGCCCAGTCGCCTTCCGCGTCGGCCACGAACTCGACCTGGCGCATCTGGCCGACCGCGATGTCGGTCGTCACCTCGGGCCAGCGGCTGCTCCGGGGCGTGGGCCCGCCGTCGGTGCCGGTGACCACAAACTCGTGGCCGTGCAGATGGATCGGGTGGTTGGTCATCGTCAGGTTGCCGATGCGGATGCGCACCTTGTCGTGCTGGCGCACGATCAGCGGGTCGATGCCCGGGAAGATGCGGCTGTTCCAGCTCCACAGGTTGAAGTCGAGCATCGTCATCACCTTCGGCGTGGCGCTGCCGGGCTCGATGTCGTAGGCGTTGAGCAGGAAGCAGTAGTCGCGGTCGACCGGCTCGATCAGCGGGTGCTTGGTGCGCGGGTGCGTGACCCACAAGCCCATCATGCCCATCGCCATCTGCACCATCTCGTCGGCGTGCGGGTGGTACATGAAGGTGCCGGGCCGGCGCGCGACGAACTCGTAGACGAAGGTCTTGCCCGGCGGGATCGGCGGCTGTGTCAGGCCCATCACGCCGTCCATGCCGTTGGGCAGGCGCTGGCCGTGCCAGTGCACGGCGTGCACCTCGGGCAGCTTGTTGGTGACGAAGATGCGCACGCGGTCGCCCTCGACCACCTCGATCGTCGGCCCCGGGCTCTGTCCGTTGTAGCCCCACAGGTGCGCGTTGAAGCCGGGCGTCATCTCGCGCACCACCGGCTCGGCGACGAGGTGGAACTCCTTGACGCCGTTGCGCATGCGCCAGGGCAGCGTCCAGCCGTTGAGCGTGACCACCGGGTTGTACGGCCGGCCGCTGGCGGGCGCGAGCGGCGGCATCGTGTCGGGCTTGTGCTGCAGCACCGGCTCGGGCAGCGCGGCCAGCGCCACGGTGCTGACGGCGGCGCTGCCGACCGCGCCGGTCAACGCGGCGGTGGTAGCGCTTGCGCCGCCGATGAAGTTGCGTCGGGACACCATGGGTGGCTTCCTCGGGGAGTCGTTCAGTGGCCGCCCGCGGCGTCGCTGTCGCCGGCGGCGGTGGTCGTGACGGGCAGCGCGATCGCGCCGGGGGTGCCGATCAACGCGTTGTCGAGCGCGGCCTGCGCGAGCCAGAAGTCGCGCAGCGCGTCGAGCGAGGCTTGCACGGCGGCGATCTGCGCGCGTGCGTCGGCCAGCAGCTCGAACACGCCGATCAGCATGCCGTTGTAGCGCAGCACGTTCTCGTCGCCGATGCGCCGGCGCAGCGGCACGATCTCGTCGCGGACGTGGCGCGCGATGTCCCACGCCGAGCGGTACGTGCCGTACGCCTCGCGCGCCTCGGAGCGCGCGGCGATCGCGGTGGCGGCGGCCTGCTGCAGCGCCTGCAGGTAGACGCTTTCGGCACGCGCGCTGCGCGCACCGCCCCAGTCGAACAGCGGCAGCTCGAGCGTCACCTCCCAGCCGCGCTGCGTCGGCGCCTCGTTCGAGCCGTTGTGCTGCAGCCCGAGCTCGAGCACGTTGACGAAGCGCGTGGTGCGCGTGAGACCGAGGCTGCGCGCGGTCTGCTGCACCATCAACCGCGCGCCTTCCACGTCGAGCCGCTGCGCGATCGCGGTGCGCTCGACGTCGGGCAGCGTCTTCGGTTCGGCGGGCAGATCGGGCAGGCGCTCGGGCAGCCGCAGGTTCGCCGCCGCGTCGCCCCACAGGCCGAGCGTGCGCACGAGCCGCTCGCGCGTGGCCTGCTGTGCCTGCTGCGCGCGCGCCAGGCCGAGCGCGGCATCGGCATGGAACGCCTGCTCGCGCGCCTGCTGCAGGCGGCTGAAGTTGCCCACCTGCGCCATGCGCTGCGCGAGCTCGGCACCGGCCTCGGCGGCGCGCATCACCTGCCGCGCATAGTGCACCGACGCCTCGGCGGCCACCGCCAGCGTCCAGGCCTGGCGCGCGTCGGCGGCCAGCGCCAGCACCGCGGCGGCCACGTCGGCCTGGGTTTGCGCGAAGCGCTGCTGCTCGACGCGCTGGATCGCCGGCCACGCGATCAGCCGCGCAAGGTTGAAGTGCACGCCGCGCTCGAGCTCGACCTCGTCGCCGCGCGTGAGCCGCGCAAAGCTGAAGCCGGGGTTCGGCAGCAGGCGCGATTGCACCAGCTCGGCCTCGCCGATGCCGAGTGCGAACAGCCGCGCCTGCAGGCCGCGGTTGTTGAGCAGCGCGAGCTGCACCGCGGCGTCGGCCGCGAGCGGTTGTTGCTGCAGCAGCGCGGTCACGCGTTGGTCGATGTGCTGCTGCTCGGCCGGCGTGCGCGCCCACAGCACGTCCTTGCCGAGCCGCTGCGAGGCGGTGTGCTGCACCGGCGCCAGGCCGCCGTCGGGGCTCCAGCTGGCGCAGCCGGTGGCGAAGAGCGCGCTGGCGAGCAACAGGCTTGCGACGCGAAGTCGCGTCGCGCGGGGTGAGGGCATCGACGGCTCCTTCATGGTCGGTGGCCGTGCTGGCCGGCTGGGCCGCGTGCCGGTTCACCGCCTGGCGCGCTGGCGGCGGCGGGTGCGGTGGGCCGGGTCGAGGGCGCAGCGGCTGCCGGCACCGCCGCGGCGGCCGCTGCCGCGGACGCCGGCGCCGCGGCCTCCCGCGCATAGCTGCGCCAGCCGCCGATGCGCTCGACCGTGTCGTTGGCCTGGCGCCAGGGCACGGCCGGCGCGTCGCCGAAGCGCCAGTAGTGCTCGAACGCCGAGGTGTGGCGCGCCGCCGGAACGCTGGCGGCGGCGTCGAGCGGGTCGGGCTTGTGGCCGCGTATCGCCTGCGCGTGTGCGGTGCTGTTGCCGACCACCAGTGCTGCCAGCAGCGCCGCTGCCGCCGCGTGGCGGCCGGTGAAGGGTGACCCCATGAGAACCTCGCTTTCAGCATGCACGCCCATCGGCGTGCGCAAACCCGGGCGCTGCAGCGGCCGATGCCGGCAGCACGGGTGACCCACACGGCGTTCGGCCGGGCGAGCGGCGTCAGCGTCCGCGCGCGTGGCGCGCGTGAGGGCGCTGGCCCGCCGCGGCGTCGCGCCGCGTCAGGCGCGTGCGCGCGGGGGCCGTTCGGGCCCTGAGGTGAAGAACGCGGCGTGTCCGCCGTCCGGCGCCGGCGCCGCCTGCGGCGCCACGGCCGGCTCGGGCAGCGTGTGGCTCGCGCTGGGCAGCGCGAGGCCGACGCTGCACGCCGCGCAGGCGCTGCACTTGTGCACCTGGATCTGCGCGTCGCCGTCGTGCGCCATCGAAGCGTGGTGTTCGTGCGCAGCATGCCGCGCCGCATCCGCCGCGGGCACGCAGTGCAGCATCGTCGCCGCCGCCAGGCCCTGCAGCGGCAACGCCAGCGCCAGCAGCCAGAACACGAACGGGCGGATCACGCGTCGCATGGGGCGGCCAGTATAGGCATCGGGCGCATCGGCTGCATGACGGCGCAGTCTGCACCTTGCCATAGTGGCAAGGTCAAGCGCGGCGGCGGCGCGGGCGGCCAGGGCCCGGCGCGGTGCGAGGCGCTGCCTACAATGCCCGCACCGCTTCGCCACCTCTCGCTCTCGCGCCCACCATGTCGACGCCCGCGCCCACGGCCCCCGATCTCAGCCACATCACGCCGCGCGAGAAGGCCGAGCTGCTGGCGCAGGCGCTGCCGTACATCCGCAAGTTCCACGGCAAGACCATCGTCATCAAGTACGGCGGCAACGCGATGACCGACCCGGCGCTGCAACAGGACTTCGCCGAGGACGTGGTGCTGCTGAAGCTGGTGGGCCTGAACCCGGTGGTGGTGCACGGCGGCGGCCCGCAGATCGAAGAGGCGCTCGGCCGGCTCGGCAAGAAGGGCACCTTCATCCAGGGCATGCGCGTCACCGACGAAGAGACGATGGAGGTCGTCGAGTGGGTGCTGGCCGGCCAGGTGCAGCAGGACATCGTCGGCCTGATCAACCACGCCGGCGGCAAGGCGGTGGGCCTGACCGGCCGCGACGGCGGCCTGGTGCGCGCGCGCAAGCTGAAGATGGTGGACAAGGACGATCCGAACAAGCAGCACGATGTCGGCCAGGTGGGCGACATCGTCGCGATCGACCCCAGCGTGGTGCGCGCGCTGCAGGACGATCAGTTCATCCCGGTCATCAGCCCGATCGGCTTCGGCGAGCACAACGAGAGCTACAACATCAACGCCGACGTCGTCGCCGGCAAGCTGGCCGAGGTGCTGAAGGCCGAGAAGCTGGTGCTCTTGACCAACACGCCCGGCGTGCTCGACAAGCAGGGCAAGCTGCTGACGGATCTTTCGGCGCGCGAGATCGACGCGTTGTTCGCCGACGGTACGCTCTCGGGCGGCATGCTGCCCAAGATCGCCAGCGCGCTCGACGCCGCCAGGAGCGGCGTGCACGCGGTGCACATCATCGACGGCCGCGTGCCGCACGCGATGCTGCTCGAGATCCTGAGCGACCAGCCCTACGGCACGATGATCCGAAGCCATTGATCTGGCTGTTCGACCTCGACGACACGTTGCACGACGCGGCGAACGCGTCGATGCCGGGCATCCACGTCGCGATGGGCGAGTACATCGAGCGCGAGCTGCGGCTGACGCGCGAGCAGTCCGATGCGCTGCGCCGCCGCTACTGGCAGCGCTACGGCGCCACGCTGCTCGGGCTGGTGCGCCACCACGGCGTGCGGGCGGCGCACTTCCTGCACGAAACCCACCGGCTGCCGGGGCTGGAAGCGCGCGTCAGCGGCCACCGGCACGACCTGGCCGCGCTGGCGCGCCTGCCGGGCCGCAGGCTGATCCTCACCAACGCGCCGCGCGCCTACGCGTTGCGCGTGCTCGGCGCGCTGCGCATCGGGCGCCTGTTCGACGCGGTGATCTCGATCGAGGACATGTGGATGCACGGCGTGCCGCGGCCGAAGCCCGATGCGCGCATGCTGCGCGCGCTGGCGGCGCGCCTGCGCGTGCCGCCGCGGCACTGCGTGCTGGTCGAAGACACGCCGGGCCACCTGAAGTCGGCGCGCCGGCTCGGCATGGCCACGGTGTGGATGCGGCGCTACGCGCGGCGGCGCGATGCCGCGTCGCGCCGTTTCGGCGGCCGGCCGGCCTATGTGGATCGCCGCGTGAACGCGCTGCGCGGCCTGTTCCGCGAACCGACGTGACCGCGAGCGGCCGCGGAGCGAAGGCCGCGGCTCCAAGCCGAACTGCGTCGGCTTGGACGGCCTGAGCGCCTGCCGACTCCGGCGGCAGACCCGGCTTTGCCGGGCCGCTGGCGGCGCTCCCTTCGAGGGGGAGGCGCCGAAGGCGCATCGGAGGTGATCCAAATTCAGTAAGTGTTTACCTGCACCAAGACGCGGCCACCGCCTATGCCAGAATGCCCCGCTCCCTGCCGCCCCAGCGCTTCCCCGCTCATGATCGACGCCTCCGAATCCGACGCCACGGGCGCTTCCGCCCGGGTCGACGTGAACCCGGAGCCCGACGTGGAACACGCGGTCGAGCCGGTGGCCAGCGCGGCGCCGCGCACCCGCAAGCGGCCCAAGCCGGGCGAGCGGCGCGTGCAGATCCTGCAGACGCTGGCGTCGATGCTCGAGCAGCCGGGCGCCGAGCGCATCACCACCGCGGCGCTGGCGGCGCGGCTCGAGGTCAGCGAGGCGGCGCTGTACCGCCACTTCGCGAGCAAGGCCCAGATGTTCGAGGGCCTGATCGAGTTCATCGAGAGCAGCGTGTTCACGCTGGTCAACCAGATCACCGAGCGCGAGGCGTCGGGCGCCGCGCAGGCGCAGCGCATCGTCGCGCTGATCCTGCAGTTCGGCGAGAAGAACCCGGGCATGGTGCGCGTGATGGTCGGCGATGCGCTGGTGTTCGAGAACGAGCGGCTCACCGTGCGCATGAACCAGTTCTTCGACCGCGTCGAGTCGCAACTGCGCCAGAGCCTGCGCCTGGCCGCCGAGGGCGCCGGCTCGATGACGCCCACCGTCGACGCCGGTGCCACCGCGTCGGTGATCACCGCCTTCGTCGTCGGCCGCCTGCAGCGCTACGCGCGCTCGGGCTTCAAGCGCAGCCCGACCGAGCACCTCGATGCGGCGCTGCAGCGGCTGACAGCCTGAGCGGCTGGGGTGGCCGTGGTGCACGTCGAAGTCGGCGGCACCGCGCTCGTGCTGCTGGGCGAGCGTGCGGTGTTCGTGCCCGAGCAGCGGGCGCTGCTGGTGGCCGATGTGCACGTCGGCAAGGCGGCATCGTATCGCGGCCTCGGCGTGCCGGTGCCCGGCGGCACCACCGGCGGCACGCTGGCGCGGCTCGGCGCGGCGCTGGCCGCCAGCGGCGCGCAGCAGCTGATCGTGCTCGGCGACTTCATCCACTCGGCGCGTTCGTATGCGCGCGCCACGCTCGACGCGCTCGCGCGCTGGCGCGAGGCCCACGCCGGGCTGCGCGTCACCCTGCTGCGCGGCAACCACGATCTGCACGCCGGCGACCCGCCGGCGGCGCTGGGCTTCGCGGTGGTCGATGCGCCGCTGCGCTGCGGGCCGCTGTGGCTGGCGCACGAGCCGGCGCCGTTGCCCGACGCGTACGTGCTGGCCGGCCACGTGCACCCCTGTGTGGTGGTGGGGGGGCGCGGCTTCGACCGGCTGCGGCTGCCGTGCTTTCACTTCGGTGCCCGCGTTGGCGTGCTGCCGGCGTTCGGCGAGTTCACCGGTTCGCACGCGATGCGGCGCGAGGCAGGCGACCGTGTGTTCGCGATCGCCGACGGTCGCGTGCGCGAAGTCTGAAGCAGGATCGCGCGACCCTACACTGCGTGCGATGGACGAACGCATCGAACACCTGATCGCGCACGCCGAGCGCGTGCTGACGCGGCTCGAGGCGGTGCTGCCGCACGCGCCGCAGGCGCCCGACTGGAGCGCCTCGGTGGCCTTTCGCTACCGGCGCCGCGGCGGCAGCGCACGGCTCGAGCCGGTGCGCCACGTGGCCGCGATCGGGCTCGAGCAGTTGAAGGAGATCGACGCGCAGATGGCGCGCCTCGTGCGCAACACCGAGCAGTTCGTGGCCGGCCGGCCGGCCAACAACGTGCTGCTGACCGGCGCGCGCGGCACCGGCAAGAGCTCGCTGATCAAGGCCTGCCTGAACGCGTACGCCGCGCGCGGCCTGCGGCTGATCGAGGTCGACAAGGCCGATTTGGTCGAGTTGCCCGACCTGGTGGAGCTGGTGGCGGCGCGGCCCGAGCGCTTCGTCGTCTACTGCGACGACCTCAGCTTCGACGAGGGCGAGCCCGGCTACAAGGCGCTGAAGTCGGTGCTCGACGGCTCGGTGGCGGCCACCAGCGACAACCTGCTGATCTACGCCACCAGCAACCGCCGCCACCTGCTGCCCGAGTACATGAAGGAGAACCTCACCTACACGCACACCGACGACGGCGAGGTGCATCCCGGCGAGGTGGTGGAGGAGAAGATCTCGCTGTCCGAGCGCTTCGGCCTGTGGATCAGCTTCTACCCGTTCAGCCAGCAGGAGTACCTGGCGATCGTGGCGCAATGGCTGCGCAATTTCGACGTGCCCGCGGCGACGATCGAGCGCGCGTTGAAGCCGTCGCTGGTGTGGGCGCTCGAGCGCGGTTCGCGCTCGGGCCGCGTGGCCTACCAGTTCGCGCGCGACTGGGCCGGCCGCAACGGCGCCGAGGCCGGCGCGCCCGGCGCCGCAGCGTCCGCCGCGGGCGCCGATGCCGACCACCCCGACGGCCTCGACCATGCCTGAGGCCGCGTCGGCGCGGCAGCCGGTCGCTGAGGCCGCGCCGGCGCGGCAGCCGGTCGACGTGGCGGTGGGTGTGCTGATCGGGCGCGACGGCCGCTTCCTGCTCACCTCGCGCCCGGCCGGCAAGGTGTATGCGGGCTACTGGGAGTTTCCGGGCGGCAAGCTCGAGCCCGGCGAGAGCGTGGCGCAGGCGCTGCAGCGCGAGCTGCACGAAGAGCTCGGCATCGAGATCGGTGCCGTGCACCCGTGGCAGGTGGAACTGGTCGACTACCCGCACGCGCTGGTGCGGCTGCACTTCTGCAAGGTGTTCGACTGGCGCGGCGAGTTCGAGATGCGCGAAGGGCAGGTGATGGCCTGGGAGGATCTGCCGGTGCGCAGCCGCCCGGTGCTGCCCGGCACCGTGCCGGTGCTGCGCTGGTTCGCCGCCGAGCGCGGCCACGCGGGGCCGACGCACGCCGAATGACGCGGCTCGGGCCTTGTGCCGCGCCTGCGGGGGAACCCAGGCCGATTGACTACACTGAACCATGGATTGGCTCGAGCAGATCAAGTGGGGCGACGATGGCCTGGTGCCGGTGATCGCGCAGGAGCTCGGCAGCAACGACGTGCTGATGCTCGCCCACATGAACCGCGAGGCGCTGCAGCGCACCGCCGAGCTCGGCCGCGCGGTGTACTGGAGCCGCTCGCGCCAGCGCCTGTGGTTCAAGGGTGAAGAATCGGGCCACGTGCAGCAGGTGCACGAGATCCGCCTCGACTGCGACCACGACGTGCTGCTGCTGAAGGTGACGCAGCTCGGCCACCAGCCGGGCATCGCCTGCCACACGGGCCGGCATTCGTGCTTCTTCCAGCGCTACGAGCACGGCCGCTGGCAGCCGGTGGAGCCGGTGCTGAAAGACCCGGCGGAGATCTACAAGTGAGTCTGCGTCCATGAGCGATGCCACCGACACGCTCGCGCGCCTGGCGGCGGTGATCGAATCGCGCCGCGGCGGCGACCCCGACAAGAGCTACGTCGCGCGCCTGTTCGCGAAGGGGCCCGACGCGATCCTGAAGAAGATCGGCGAAGAGGCCACCGAGACGGTGATGGCGGCCAAGGACGGCGACCGCGCGCGCATCGTCGCCGAGATGGCCGACCTGTGGTTCCATGCGATGGTGGCGCTGGCCGCCTATGGCCTGAAGCCGCAGGACGTGCTCGACGAGCTGGCGCGGCGCGAAGGCCTGTCGGGGCTGGAGGAGTTCGCGCTTCGCAAGCGCGTGGCACGCGAGGAGAACGGCCGATGAGCGACCCGAACTGCATCTTCTGCAAGATCGTGGCGGGGCAGATCCCGGCCAAGAAGGTGTACGAAGACGACCAGATCGTCGCCTTCCACGACATCCACCCGTGGGCGCCGGTGCACATCCTGATCGTGCCGAAACAGCACGTACCGAGCATGGTCGAGGTCACCGAGGCCGACGCGCCGCTGCTCGGTCGCATGATGGCGGTGTCGCCGCGCCTGATGCGCGAGCTCGGCGTCACCAACGGCTTTCGCCACGTGGTCAATACCGGACGCGACGGCGGGCAGGAGGTGATGCACCTGCACCTGCACGTCTTCGGCGGCCCGAGGCCTTGGCTCAAGGGGTGAGCGTGGACGTGTGACCGCACCTGCGTGCGGGCACGCGCCTCGCGAACCGGCCGGGCATGCAGGCCCGGCCGTGGGCGGTCGGGCTCCCCGCATCCTAGAATGCAGCAACTGTCTCCAGGAGATTCATCATGGGTTCGTTCAGCATCTGGCACTGGCTGATCGTGCTGCTCGTCGTGGTCCTGATCTTCGGCACCAAGAAGCTGAAGAACATGGGCTCCGACCTCGGTGCTGCCGTCAAGGGCTTCAAGGATGGCGTGCGCGACGGTTCTTCCGACGCGCCGGTACCGCCGGCCCAGCAGGTGACGACCAACAAGCCCGCCGACGCCAACACCGTCGACGTCGAGGCCAAGACCAAGTCGTGACCGCGGCGGGCGACCTGCGCCCGCACCAACCATGCTCGACTTCGGCTTCGACAAGCTCGCGCTGATCGGCGCGGTGGCGTTGATCGTCATCGGCCCCGAGAAGCTGCCGCGCGTCGCGCGCACCGTCGGCGCGCTGCTCGGCAAGGCGCAGCGCTACGTGGCCGATGTCAAGGCCGAGGTCAACCGCTCGATCGAGCTCGAGGAACTGCAAAAGGTGAAGAAGCAGTTCGAGAGCGCGGCCAGCGACATCCAGGACACCGTGCGGCGCGAGGTCGGCGAGGCCGGCCAGGCGTTGGAGTCGAGCTGGCAATCGGCCACCGCGGGGCTCGACGGCGCGCCGGCCGATGCGTCTTCCGAGGCGCTGGCCCCGCCGCCGCCGACCTACCAACGCCCCAACAAGAAGTGGCGGCTCAAGCGTGGCGCCACGCCGCTGTGGTTCAAGCAGCGCCAGGGCATCCGCCGGCAAGCGCAGTCCGGCGCCGCGCGCGTCGCGCGCTTTCGCCCACCGCGGGTGAAGTGAGCTGGGCGCGCGCGATGGCAACCGAGGATCCGAAGGACGACCCGAAGGACGAACTGGCCGGCACCGAAGCGCCGTTCGTCTCGCACCTGGTCGAGCTGCGCGACCGCCTGATCCGCGCGCTGCTCGCGGTGGGCATCGTGTTCGGCGTGCTGTGCGTCTGGCCCGGCCCAGGCGGCCTGTACGACCTGCTGGCCGCGCCGATGACGCACCATCTGCCCGCGGGCACCAAGCTGATTGCCACCAACGTGTTCTCGCCGTTCCTGGTGCCGCTGAAGATCACGCTGATGGGCGCGTTCCTGATCGCGCTGCCGGTGGTGCTGTACCAGGTGTGGGCCTTCGTCGCGCCGGGCCTGTACTCGCACGAGAAGAAGTTCGTGCTGCCGCTGGTGGTGTCGAGCACGATCCTGTTCTTCGCCGGCGTGGCGTTCTGCTACTTTGTCGTCATCCCGGCGCTGACGCGGTTCATCGTCGCGGTGGCGCCGACCTCGATCAACACTGCGCCGGACATCGAGCAGTACTTCGGCACCGTGCTGACGCTGTTCCTGGTGTTCGGCATCGCGTTCGAGGTGCCGGTGGCGGTGGTGGTGCTGGCGCGCGTGGGCGTCGTCACGATCGAGCAGCTGAAGAAGTTCCGCGGCTATTTCGTCGTCGCGGCGTTCATCGTCTCGGCGATCGTCACGCCGCCCGACGTGGTGTCGCAGCTGTCGCTGGCGATCCCGCTGTGCCTGCTGTACGAACTCGGCATCTGGGCGGCGCGCGCGTTCGTCGGCGCCGCGAAGCCGGCCGGCGACGAGGCCGCGGCGACGAAGGAAACCTGACCCTACTGCGGCAGGCGCCGCGGCGCCGGCGGCCGCTGGCCGACGGTGAGCTTCAGCTGCAGCGCGTCGGTGCCGCGCTGCACGCCGATCGCCGCCTCGCTGCCGGGCTTGAGCTCGGCCACCGCGGTCAGCAGCTGGCTGGTGTTGGCCACTCGCCGCTCGCCGACGGTGGTCACCACATCGCCCGGCCTCAGGCCGCTCTTTCCGGCCGGCCCGTCGCGCAGCACGCCGGTGATCAGCACGCCGTCCTTGATCGGCAGCTTGAAGCTCTCGACGTACTCGGCCGGCAGGTCGCGCGGCTCGACGCCGATCCAGCCGCGCGTGACCTTGCCGTCCTTGATCAGCCCTTCCATCACGTGGCGTGCGAGGTCGACCGGAATCGCGAAGCCGATGCCCATGCTGCCGCCGGTGCGCGAGAAGATCGCGGTGTTGATGCCCACCAGCTGGCCGTTGACGTCGACCAGCGCGCCGCCGGAGTTACCCGGGTTGATCGCGGCATCGGTCTGGATGAAGTTCTCGTAGGTCGACAACCCGAGCTGGTTGCGCCCGAGCGCGCTGACGATGCCCGAGGTGACGGTCTGGCCGACGTTGAACGGGTTGCCGATCGCCAGCACCACGTCGCCGACCTGCAGCGCCTGGGCGTTGCCCAGCGTCACCGCGGGCAGGCGGTCGAGTTCGACGCGCAGCACTGCCACGTCGGTGTCGGGGTCGGTGCCGACCAGGCGTGCCTTGGCGCTGCGGCCGTCGGCGAGGCCGACGTCGATCTCGGTCGCGCCCTCGACCACGTGGTTGTTGGTCAGCAGGTAGCCCTGCGCCGAGACGATCACGCCGGAGCCGACGCCACGCTGCACCTCGCCGGGGTCGCGATCACCGAAGAAGTAGCGGTACCAGGGGTCGCCCTCGTGCGGGTTGCGCGCGCCGGGCCTGGCCGCGCTGACGCTGACCACCGCCGGCGCCGCGCGACGCACCGCGCTGTTGAAACTGCCCGGGTTGGGCGTGGCCGGCGCGGACGGCGGCGCCGCGGTGCGGATCGCCACCACGCCGGGCGTGGCAGCGGCCGGTGCGCGGGCCAGCCAGTGCGGCTTCAACGTGCCGACGACGAACATCACCGCCAGCGCGACCGTGACCGCCTGCGAGAATATGGACCAGAGTCTTCGCACGGGTGGTTCCCGAAAGGGCTGGCGATGGTGACGCGCGACGAACTGCAGTCGCACCTGGCACAGCTGCTGGGTGTGGAGCGCTTTCGCGATTATGGGCCGAACGGCTTGCAGGTCGAAGGCCGGCGCGAGGTGCGCCGCGTCGTCTCGGGCGTGACGGCGAGCCTGGCGCTGATCGAGGCGGCCGTGCAGGCGCGCGCCGATGCGCTGCTGGTGCACCACGGCTTGTTCTGGCGCGGCCACGATGGTCGCGTCACCGGCTGGCTGCGCGCGCGGCTGGCGCCGCTGCTGGCGCACGAGATCAACCTGTTCGCCTACCACCTGCCGCTCGATGCGCACGACGAATGCGGCAACAACGCGCAGTTCGGTGCACGGCTGGGGCTGCGCGCCGATGCGCGCTTCGGCGAGCAGGACCTCGGGTTCGCCGGCGATGCCGGTGCGCTGGCTTCGCTGGCCGCGCTGACGGACGCGGTGCAACGCGTCTGCGGCCGCGCGCCGGTGGCGGTGGCCGGCGACGGGCGCGCGCTGCGCCGCATCGGCTGGTGCACCGGCGGCGCACAAGGTAGCTTCGAGGCGGCGATCGCCGCCGGCGTCGACGCCTACCTCACGGGCGAGATCTCCGAGCCGCAGGCGCACATCGCGCGCGAGACCGGCGTCGCCTTCGTCGCCTGCGGTCACCACGCCACCGAACGCTTCGGCGTGTCGGCGTTGGGCGAGCACCTGGCGTCGCGCTTCGGGCTCGAGCATTGCTTCATCGACGTGGACAATCCGGCATGAACCGGCAGCCGCTGCTCGCGGTGTCGATGGGCGACCCATGCGGCATCGGGCCCGAGATCGTCGCGCGCGCCTGCAGCGCGAACCCGCCGGCGCCGTGCGTGGTGGTGGGCGATCTGGCTGTGATGCGCCGCGCCATCGCGCAGTGCGGGCTCGAGGCGCCGCTGGCGCTGCTCGATGCGCCGGACGAAGCACCTGACGTGCCGGCCGGTACGCTCGCGCTGTGGCAGCCGCCGGGTTTGCCGGCGCGGCTTGCCGCGCTGCCGATCGGCAGCGTGCAGTCCGATGCCGGCCGCGCCGCGCTGCGCTGCATCGAGGCCGCCACCGAGCTGGTGCTGACCGGCCGCGCGGCGGCGATCGTGACCGCGCCGGTGCACAAGCAGGCGCTGGCGGCGGCCGGCTCGCCGTATCCCGGGCACACCGAGATGCTGCAGGCGCTGGCGGCGCGCGGTGGCGCGCTGCCCGAGGTGCGCATGATGCTGGCCAACGACGAGTTGCGCGTCGTGCTGGTGACGATCCACGTCGCGCTGCGCCGCGCGATCGAGCTGCTCGACGTCGAGCGCATCGTCACCACGATCCGCCTCACGCACGAGGCCGGGCGCCGCCTGGGCCTGGCCGCGCCGCGCATCGCGGTAGCAGGGTTGAACCCGCATGCCGGCGAGGGCGGTCTGTTCGGCGACGAAGAGCAGCGGCTGATCGCGCCGGCGATCGCCGCGGCGTGCGCTGCCGGCTGGCCCGCCAGCGGGCCGTTCGCACCCGACACCGTGTTCATGCGCGCACGCCATGCGAAGGGCCACGCCGGCGAGTTCGATTTCGTGGTCGCGATGACGCACGACCACGGCTTGATCCCGGTGAAGTACCTCGGCGTCGAACGTGGTGTCAACGTGACGCTCGGCCTGCCGTTCGTGCGCACCAGCCCCGACCACGGCACGGCGTTCGATATCGCCGGCCGTGGCGTGGCCGACGCGACCAGCCTGCGCGCCGCGCTGTCAGTGGCGCACGAGTTGTGCCGCTGCGCCGCGCGCGGTTGAGGCGGCCTTGCCGCCGACGCTCAGCTGCGACAGCTGGTGCCGCGCGCGGGCGGTGGCGCGCTCGAGCAGGTAGGCACTCTCGAACGCGCGCAGGCGGTTGTTCTCGCACATGCGGCTGAGCATGCGGTAGGTCATCGAGATCGTGCGCTGGTGCTTCTGGCCGCGCGTGAAGACGAAGAACGTGCGGCCCGCGCTGACATGCGACAACCGCACCTTGTGCCAGGCGCCTTCGAGGTGCATCTGGTAGGCGAAGCCGATCTGCACATGGTCGGCCAGCGTGCTGCCGCGCGTGGGCTCCACCGGCTCGGGCTCGGGCAGGCCGTCGATCTGGATGTCGACCGCCTGCACCTCGGGTTCGGCCTCGAGCTCGATGTCGATCTTGCCGTTCCAGTCGACCGACCGCTCGTCGACCAGTCCGATCGCCTTCGCTTCGGCTTCGGTGAACGTGGTGGCCTGCACCGCGTCGAGCAGCACCGGCAGCTCCGATGCCGGCATCGGCGGCAGCTCGCTCGCCTGCGGGATCGGCTGGCCGAGCACGCTGTCGACCTGCTTGAGCAGCAGGTTGTAGTCGAGCGTGCGCATCGTCTCGCCCTTCAGCGATTCGGCGTGCGCCGGCAGCAGCTTGGCGAAGAACTCCTTGCGCGCCGCCTCGGGCCACAGGATCAGGTCCATGCCCGCGTTCAGGGTCTTCATCAACGGCGGCAGCGCCAGCAGGAAGGCCTTGCGCTGCGCCGGCGAACCCTTGGGCTGTACGCTCATCAGCAGGTCGCGCCCGGCCAGGCGCAGACGCGCGACGCTCGGGCTGTCGGCACCGTCGCGCAGCGCGCAGTGCATCACGGCCTGGCTCCACACCGCGGCCACGAAGTCGAGCAGGAACTCCGGCGCCGGCGTGCCGTGCAGGCCCTGGCGCAGCTGCGCGGCGTAGCGCTGCTGCAAGCGCAGCTGGTTCTCCTTGCGCGCGAGCACCTCGTCGGCATTGCCCTGGCGTTGCACCTCGCGCCGGTTCTGGTCGACCACGAACAGCTCGAGCTCGCCGAGCTTCTGCTCGTACAGCTGCATCTGGTCGAAGTCGCCCTCGACGATCTGCTGCACCAGGTCTTTCACCAGCTTCAGGAAGGCCTTGCCATCCTCGTCGTCGAGGTTGTCGAACGCCACCGCCAACGATGCGATGCGGTTGACGAAGCGGCGCACCGGGTGGCGGCGCGACGAGAAGAAGCTCGGGTCGCCCAGCGCGGCGCGCAACACCGGCAGTTGCAGACGGCCGATCTGGCGCGCCATCTGCGGCGGTACCTTGGCGTCGGACAGGATCTGGTCGAACAGGCTGCCGACGACGTCGATCACCATGTGATCGAGCGTGCCGGTCGCCGCCTGCCGCAGCTCGTCGCGGTGCGCGACGATCAGGTTGGGCCCGACGCCGCTGCCGGTCGACGGCAGCGCACCCGACAACGAAGACGACAAGCTCTCCAGGCCGCCGCCGCGCGTGGTCGGGGCCGACACCACGTCCGGTGGCGCGGTGTAGGTCAACCGGCGCAGCAGGCTCATCAACTCGGGGTCGACCTGGCCCAGCGAGGCGCCGCCGCGCGGCGACCCGAACAGCGTGCCTCCGGCGCGTTCGGTGGCCGGCAGCCGCATCGCCGGCAACGCGCCGTGGCCGCTGGCGGCGAAGCCCTCGATGCCGGCGCCGCGCTGGCTGCGCGCGAAGCCCGGCTGGCCGTCCGCGCTCGGTGCGGCTGTGGCCCGGGCCGCAACGGTATCGCGGCCGAGCGCGCCGTGACCCGACAACGTGCCGCCGGTGCTGGAGGTGCCCGAGGTGCTGTGGGCGTGCACGCTGTCACGCGAAGACGCCTGCACGGCCGGCGCGGTCGCCCGCACCAGCATGCCCAGCGGCTTGACGCCGGCAGCACGCAGGTCGCCCATCACCGCGAGATAGGTCTGGCGCATCGCCGCCGCCAGCGCCCGGCCGACCTCGATCGACAGCGCCTTGCGTACCTCCTTGCGGTCGGCGGTGGCCTCGATGGCGCGCACCAGCGCCTGGCCGATCACCTCGGGGCGCAGCGGGTTGCGCTCGGCCTCGGCGCTGCGCCGGTTCAGCACCGCGCCGATGTAGGTGTCGAGTTCGCGCAGCTCCCACTCGCATTGGCTCTGGATGTCCAGTGCGAAGCGGTTGGCCAGTACCTTGATCTCGACCTCATGGTCCTCGACCAGGGTCATCATGTCCCAGGTGGTCGGCCCCGATGACTGCGTGCCGCGCGGCACCACCTCGCGTGCCACATGGTCGTCGAGCGTGTCGTTGAAGGTCTGGGTGAACAGCGCCAGCTTGCGGTTGAGCTCGAACTGCCCGCCCAGCAATGCGTCGCGCTGCGTCAGGTTGGTGGCCGACAACGCTGCCAGGCCGAGGCTGTTGACGCTCTTCTCGGCCGCTGCGCGCGCGGCCAGACGCAACCGCTGCACGGCGGTTTCGAGAGCGGGCGGCAGCCGCGTGGGCGCAATCGTTGTCATCGGGGTCGCATGACCGCGGGTCGCGGCCAGTATGCGGCCGCGACCCACGATGACACAGCGTGAAGCAGGCCGTGTTCCGGGCTTGATTCACGCTAGGCCCATGCCTGCGATGCCGACTGCAGCGGCCGTTACCTCCGGTTGCCGAAGTCGTGGATTGAGCGCCTTTCGGCGCCCGTCGCAGCGCCGTTCGTCAGCGCTTGAGTGCGTCGCGGATCTCGCGCAGCAAGGCGATGTCTTCGGGCGGCGCGGCCGGTGGGGGTGGTGGCGCTTCCTTCTTCAGTCGGTTGATCTGCTTGACCATCACGAAGATGATGAAGGCGAGGATCACGAAGTTGATCGCCACGGTGATGAAGTTGCCGTAGGCGAACACCGCGCCGGCCTTCTTGGCGTCGGCGAGGTTGGTCGCGGTCTGGCCGGCCAGCGCAATGAAGTAGTTGCTGAAGTCGAGCCCGCCCAGCACCTTGCCGACCAGCGGCATGATCAGGTCGCTGACCATCGAGTCGACGATCTTGCCGAACGCACCGCCGATGATCACGCCGACGGCCAGATCGACGACGCTGCCCTTCATCGCGAACTCTTTGAACTCGCTGGTGAAACTCATGCTCTGCGCTCCTTCGCGTTGGTCTTGGTGGTGCCCCGACGTGCCGCCGCCGGCCGCGGCCAGTATTGCGAAGCCCCGGGTGCTGTCAATCGGTGAAGCACCGCCAGCGCCGAGTGGGCTTGACCGCTCCGCTAGAATGACCGGCTGTCCGCAAAGGCAAGGCGGCGCATTCCATTCGCGAAGGATTTCCATGGCAGAGCCTCTGGTCGACCCCGCACGGCGCAACTGGGTCATGATCACCTGTGGTGCGGGTGCCGTCGGCGGGGTGGCCACCGCGGTGCCGTTCGTCGCGAGCTTCACCCCGTCGGAGCGAGCCAAGGCGGCCGGCGCACCGGTCGAGGTCGACATCTCCGGGCTCCAGCCTGGCGAGAAGATGACGGTCGAGTGGCGCGGCAAGCCGGTGTGGATCCTGCGCCGCACGCCGGAGCAACTGGCGTCGCTGAAGAAGACCGATGCCGAGGTGGCCGACCCGAACTCCGAGCGCAAGACGTACCCGATCCCGCCGTACGCCAAGAACGAATACCGCTCGCTCAAGCCCGAGGTGCTCGTGCTGGTCGGCATCTGCCCACATCTGGGCTGCTCGCCGAGCGACAAGTTCATCCCGGGCCCGCAGCCGTCGCTGCCCGACAACTGGGAGGGCGGCTTCCTGTGCCCGTGCCACGGCTCGACTTTCGACCTCGCTGGTCGCGTGTTCAAGAACAAGCCCTCGCCCGACAACCTCGAAGTGCCGCCGTACACGTACCTGTCCGACACCCGGCTGCTCATCGGCGAGGACAACAAGAAGGCGTGAGTGCTGCCGCGGGGCGCCGCCGCCCCGCCAGCCGATCGACACCCGCACCCGCTGAAACCGACCGAGGTTCCGCATGGCCGAAATGAAGGATGCCCCCGCCGACGCGCCGCTGAGCGTCAAGGCGATGACCTGGCTGGACAACCGCTTCCCGACGCTGTTCGCCGAGTACCGGAAGCACATGTCCGAGTACTACGCGCCGAAGAACTTCAACGTCTGGTACTTCTTCGGCTCGCTGGCGATGCTGGTGCTGGTGATCCAGATCGTCACCGGCATCTTCCTGACGATGCACTACAAGCCCGATGCGGCGAGCGCGTTCGCGTCGGTCGAATACATCATGCGCGACGTGCCGGGCGGCTGGATCATCCGCTACATGCACAGCACCGGGGCGAGCGCGTTCTTCATCGTCGTCTACCTGCACATGTTCCGCGCGCTGCTGTACGGCAGCTACCGCAAGCCGCGCGAGCTGGTGTGGCTCTTCGGCTGCGCGATCTTCCTGTGCCTGATGGCCGAGGCGTTCTTCGGCTACCTGCTGCCGTGGGGCCAGATGAGCTACTGGGGTGCGCAGGTGATCGTCAACCTGTTCGGCGCCATCCCGTTCATCGGCCCCGACCTGGCGCTGCTGATCCGCGGCGACTACGTGGTCAGCGATGCCACGCTGAACCGCTTCTTCGCGTTCCACGTCATCGCCGTGCCGCTGGCGCTGCTCGGCCTGGTGGTGGCGCACCTGCTGGCGCTGCACGACGTCGGCTCGAACAACCCCGACGGTGTCGAGATCAAGTCCCACAAGGACGCACGCGGCGTGCCGCTGGACGGCATTCCGTTCCACCCGTACTACACGGTGCACGACCTGCTCGGCGTGTCGGTGTTCCTGATCGTCTTCTGCGCGATCCTGTTCTTCGCGCCGGAGCTCGGCGGCTACTTCCTCGAGTACAACAACTTCATCCCGGCCGACCCGCTGAAGACGCCGCCGCACATCGCGCCGGTGTGGTACTTCACGCCGTTCTACACGATGCTGCGTGCGACCACCGATCCGATGGTCAACGCGCTGTGCGTACTGGTCGGCATCGCGGCGCTGTTCAACCTCGTGCGTGGCAGCAAGCAGTCGCTCGCGCTGCGCGGCGGCCTCGTGGTCGGCGCGGCGGTGTTGATCGTGCTGATGAAGACCTTCGACGCCAAGTTCTGGGGCGTGGTGCTGATGGGTGGCGCGGTGGTGATCCTGTTCTTCCTGCCCTGGCTCGACCACAGCCCGGCCAAGTCCATTCGCTACCGGCCGGGCTGGCACCGGCTGGTGCTGGCGCTGTTCGTGGTGGCGTTCCTGATCCTCGGCTACCAGGGCACGCAGCCGGCCGCGCCGAGCGGCTCGGCGCTCGAGCTGCTGTCGCAGGGGTGCACGCTGATCTACTTCGCCTTCTTCCTGCTGATGCCCTGGTGGAGCCGCCTCGGCAGCTTCAAGCCGGTGCCCGAGCGCGTGACGTTCGCTCCCCATTGAGATCGGCCAGGAGTCCCATCACCATGAATCGATTGCTCCTCAGCCTGCTCGTCGTTGCGGGGTCGTGGCTCGCGGTGCCGGCCGCGTCGGCCTCCGAAGGCGGCGTGCCGCTCGATCACTTCCCGAAGGAGCGGGTGACCGAGGTCGCCGCGCTGCAGCGCGGTGCGAAGCTGTTCGTCAACTACTGCCTCAATTGCCACGCCGCGGCCTCGGTGCGCTACAACCGCATGACCGACCCCGCGGTCGGCCTGACCGACGAGCAGATCAGGGCCAACCTGCTGTTCGCCGGCGAGAAGGTCGGCGAGACGATGACGGTGGCGATGACGGCCAAGCAGGGCAAGGCCTGGTTCGGCGCCGAGCCGCCCGACCTGGGCCTGGTCGCGCGCTCGCGTGCCAGTGCCGGCCGCAGCGGCGCCGACTACCTGTACACCTACCTGCGCACCTTCTACCGCGACGACACCAAGGCCACCGGCTGGAACAACCTGGTGTTCCCGAGCGTCGCGATGCCGCACGCACTGTGGGAGCTGCAGGGCCAGCAGCGTGCCGTGTTCGTCGAGCGACCCGACCCGCACGACCCGAAGGTCACGCTGCACGAGTTCGACCGCTTCGAGCCGATCAGCGCCGGCAGCATGAGCAAGCTCGAGTACGACGCCGCCGTGGCCGACCTGGTGGCGTATCTGCAGTGGATGTCCGAGCCCGCCCAGGACCAGCGCGTGCGCATCGGCGTGTGGGTGCTGCTGTTCCTCGGCCTGTTCACGGTCATCGCGTGGCGCCTGAATGCCGCGTACTGGAAAGACGTGAAGTGACCTGTCCGCCGGCGTGCCGCAGCGCGGGCGCCGGCCTGAATCCTTGCCGCGGGCGGCGCCCATCGCCGCCCGGTGTGCCGTTGTTCGAGCCTTCGCCTCGGGAGTTTCGCCGCCATGATGGTGCTGTATTCCGGAACCACCTGCCCCTACTCGCACCGTTGCCGCTTCGTGCTGTTCGAGAAGGGCATGGATTTCGAGATCCGCGACGTCGACCTGTTCGCAAAGCCGGAAGACATCGCGCTGATGAACCCGTACAACGAGGTGCCGATCCTCGTCGAGCGCGACCTGATCCTGTACGAGTCGCACATCATCAACGAGTACATCGACGAGCGCTTCCCGCACCCGCAGCTGATGCCGGGCGACCCGGTGGCGCGCGCGCGCGTGCGGCTGTTCCTGCTCAACTTCGAGAAGGAGCTGTTCGCGCACGTCAACGTGCTGGAGAACCGCGGCATCAAGCCCACCGACAAGCAGCTCGAGCGTGCGCGCGCGCAGATCCGCGACCGGCTGACGCAGTTGGCGCCGATCTTCCTGAAGAACAAGTACATGCTGGGCGACGACTTCAGCATGCTCGACGTGGCGATCGCGCCGCTGCTGTGGCGGCTCGACTTCTACGGCATCGACCTGTCGAAGAACGCCGCGCCGCTGCTGAAGTACGCCGAGCGCATCTTCTCGCGCCCGGCCTACATCGAGGCGCTGACGCCGTCGGAAAAGGTGATGCGCAAGTAACGCCTGCGCCCGCCGCTCCCGCTGCCATGGCCACCAGCCCCAAGCCGCCCGGCCCCGACGCGCAAGGCAGCTCGACGCGGCCGTACCTGATCCGTGCGCTGCACGACTGGTGCACCGACAACGGCTTCACGCCGTACGTGGCGGTGTTCGTCGACCGCACGGTGCAGGTGCCGGCGGAGTACGTCAAGAACAGCGAGATCGTGCTCAACATCGGCTTCGAGGCCACCAGCGGCCTGCGCCTGGGCAACGACACCATCGAGTTCAAGGCGCGCTTCGGCGGCGTTGCGCGCGACATCGTCGTGCCGATCGATCACGTGGTGGCGATCTACGCGCGCGAGAACGGCCAGGGTATGGCCTTCCCGGCGCCGCACGCCGACGGCAGCGAGCAGCAAGCCACCACGCTCGAGCCGCGATCGGAGACTGCCGGTCGTGGGTTGCGGCTGGCCAGCGCCGACGACGTGCCGGGCAAGCTGAGCACCGCGCAGAAGCCCAAGCCGCGTGGGCCCGACCGGCTGGAAGAGCCGCCACCCGATGGCCCCGCGCCGGGCGGCGGGCGCCCGGCGCTGAAGCGCGTGAAATAAGCCCGCGCGCGCTCGCAGCGGCGACCGCGCATGGCCCGCTTGGGCGGGCGCCGGGCGACGCCTACAATCCGCCGCGCGCCGACTTAGCTCAGCTGGTAGAGCAACCGCCTTGTAAGCGGTAGGTCATCTGTTCGAGTCAGATAGTCGGCACCAAAAAAATGGGGCGCTCGCCGGGATCCTGCGGCTTGATTGGCGATGATCGAGACATCACGCGGTATCAGAAAAGAATGCTATTTTGCGAATCGTCCGGATTTGTCGTTTGGCTTCTTTTCGAGGTTCTATTCAACCCGATCGACTGAGGATTTCCCATTCTTCCGGCGGGAAGACTTCTTCACGAAGATCGTGAAGCTGAACGAGGACTTCGAATCGAACTTCAGTCGCAGCTGTCGCAGAGATGTCGAAGCTGCCAAGCGAAAGGGCTTCAGCTGCGAGGCGTTCTCCGATTTCGATCGCTTCATCGAGTTGCTGGAGCTCTTCTACGTCTCCAGGCAGTTCGGGCCGTCGCCACCGCGGGCGGGCATCGAACGCCTTCGGCAGCATCTGATGTTGACTGCCGTCCGCGCCGACGATCGGCAGGTTCTCAATATCCACTCCTATCTTGTCGACCGGGGACGAGGCGTGGCCAGGCTCTGGCATTCCTTCGAGAACGAATCGAGAACGAACCGGGATACCGTCGGGCGTTCTGCCGTTGGATTGGCCAATCGACTGCTTCATTGGCACGACATGCGCGCGCTCGCCGGTAGCGGGATCACGGAGTACGATTTCGGCGGCTATGCGTTCGAGGCCGGTGATGCGAAGCTGAATGGCATCAACGCGTTCAAAGACGGTTTCGGCGGCGAACTGGTCAGGCTGAGCCACTACGTTTCGGTCTTCGACCGATGGCTCGACGCCGCGCGTCGGTTCGCCGGTCGTTAGCCGCCGAGAATCGACGTCGCCCAAGCCCGGTCGGGAAGCTCGCCTCGCCCGGTCGACCCGTCGGGTTCGCGTTGGCTCCGCGGTCGGCAAGACCTCCGGTGATCGAGCGGACCCGGTGGCGACCGTCGCGGCATCAACGGCCACGCACCCGTACACGCAGCGGCAGCTCCGGATGGTGCCCGAGTGCGAGCTGCTGCTGGAACAGCGGCACGAGTTGACGCAATTTCGCGGCCACGGCGGCGTTGTCGGCCAGTAAAGTCCAACCGTCTGTGTCGATCGGACCCGGACGGGCCTGCTGCGCAAGCGAACCCGGCAGGTGGCCGCGGATGCAGGCGAAGCGCGCTGCCGATTCGCGCAGCCGCAGCGCCAGCTTCGCCAGCGGCTCGCTCGCATCGAGTGCATCCGCCAGGGGCACGGCCGGTCCGGGGCGATCGGGCATATCAGGGAGTGTAGAGCGATGCAGATCCTGATCACCGACTCGAGCCTGGTGCGCACGCGTGCGATCCACATCAATCGCTGGCAGCTCGCGCTGGCCGCTTCTCTGCTGGCGCTGGCGATGATGCTGATCGCCGGTGCGGTCGTTCACTTGGTGTTCGCCACCGCGGCGCGCGAGGGCTGGCCATTGGTGAGCAGCCTGGTCAAGGGCGCGGCGCGCGAAGACGAGGCGCAGCGCGAGCGCTTCATGCGCGAGAACCTCGATGCGATCGCGCGGCGCGTCGGCGAGATGCAGGCCAAGCTGGTCAAGCTCGAGGCGCTCGGTGAGCGGGTGACCGGCCTGGCCGGCGTGAAGACCGACGATCTGAAGGCGCTGCCGACGAGCACCCGCGGCGGCCAGGGTGGCCCGTTCGTGCCGTTGAGCCAGCCGTCGCTGGCGCAACTGACCGAGGCGATCGACCAGATCGACGAGCGCTCCGATCTCGGCGGCGACGTGTTCGCGCTGGCCGAGTCGCGTCTGTTCGAGGCCAAGCTGCAGGCGCGGCTGGTGCCCAGCACGCACCCGGTCGAAGGGCGGGTGGGCTCGGGCTTCGGCTTCCGCGTCGATCCGATCACCGGTCGCGCGGCGCTGCACACCGGGCTCGACTTCCCATCCGACATCGGCACGCCGATCCTGGCGGCAGCGGGCGGCATCGTGGTGGTCAGCGAGGTCCACCCGGCCTACGGCAAGATGATCGAGATCGACCACGGCAACGCGCTGATCACGCGCTACGCGCATACATCGAAGCTGCTGGTCAAGGTGGGGCAGCTGGTCAAGCGCGGCGAGAAGATCGCCGAGGTCGGCACCACCGGGCGTTCGACCGGGCCGCATCTGCACTTCGAGGTGCTGGTGTCCGGTGTGCAACAGAACCCGGTGCGGTTCCTCGCCGGCAAGGTCAAGGCGCCAACGATGGTGGCCGATGGCACGGCCGATGCGGCCAAACTGCGCTCATCGCGCCGCAAGGCGTTGGCGCTGGCGCGCAAGAGCACCACGCCGCACGAGTCGAGCGGCCCGGTCGCGCCGGGCGCGTCCGCTGGCACATCCGATGCGGGAGGCAACCCCGCGCCGGCCACGGTGGTAGAGCCGTCTGCGGCGGTGGCGCCCGCGATGCCAGCGGCGCCCGTGTCCGCCCCACCCCCAGCAGCCGCGACGCTCGCAGCGCCCGCGGCTACCGCGCCCGACTCGACGCCCGCTGTCGTGCCACGGCCGGCCGGCGTCACCGGTCTCTGAGGCGCCGCCCGCCTGCCCAGCGGCCCGGGCGGTCGCGCCGCCCATGGTCGTGCCGCCCACGCGCGACTGCTAAACTGCCCCGCTTTCGCGGCGCGCCTGACCGCCACCGCAGGCCCCGTGCCGCGATCGGGCGTGCGTACGGCGGCGAAACCGGCTCGATGCGTCCGCACGCCAGAAGCGACTTTTCCGCATGTTGCCCAAGATCCTGACTTCGATTTTCGGCAGCCGCAACGACCGGCTGCTCAAGCAATATCGCCGCGTGGTCGAGCGCATCAATGCGCTGGAGACCGGGCTCGAGCAGCTCGACGATGCCGCGTTGCGCGCCAAGACCGACGAGTTCCGCCAACGCGTGGCCCAGGGCAGCGCGCTCGACGATCTGCTGCCCGAGGCGTTCGCCGTCGTGCGTGAGGCCGGCAAGCGCGCGCTGAAGATGCGCCACTTCGACGTGCAGCTGATCGGCGGCATCGCGCTGCACCAGGGCAAGATCGCCGAGATGCGCACCGGCGAGGGCAAGACGCTGGTCGCCACGCTGCCGGTGTACCTCAATGCGCTCACCGGCAAGGGCGTGCACGTGGTCACCGTCAACGACTACCTGGCACGGCGCGACGCGGAGTGGATGGGGCGGCTGTACAACTTCCTCGGGCTCACGGTGGGCGTCAACGTGCCCGGCATGGGCCGGCAGGAGAAGCAGGCCGCCTTCGCCGCCGACGTGACCTACGGCACCAACAACGAGTTCGGCTTCGACTACCTGCGCGACAACATGGTCTACGAAGTCAGCGAGCGTGTCGCACGCGGGCTGCACTACGCCATCGTCGACGAGGTGGATTCGATCCTGATCGACGAGGCGCGCACGCCGCTGATCATCAGCGGCATGGCCGAAGACCACACCGAGATGTACGTGCGAATCAACGCGGTTGTGCCGGCGCTGAAGAAGCAGATCGGCGAGGCCGACCCGCGCACCGGCGAGGGTGTGATCGAGCCCGGCGATTTCACGGTCGACGAGAAGACCCATCAGGTCTACCTCACCGAGGCCGGCCACGAGCACGCCGAGGAACTGCTCGGCAAGGCCGGGCTGCTGACCGAGGGCGCGAGCCTGTACGACCCGGCCAACATCACGCTGATGCACCACGTGTATGCGGCGCTGCGGGCCAACCACCTGTACCACCGCGACCAGCACTACGTGGTGCAGAACGGCGAGGTGGTGATCGTCGACGAGTTCACCGGCCGTCTGATGACCGGCCGCCGCTGGAGCGACGGCCTGCACCAGGCGGTGGAGGCCAAGGAAGGCGTCGAGATCCAGAGCGAGAACCAGACGCTGGCGTCGATCACGTTCCAGAACTACTTCCGCATGTACGGCAAGCTGTCGGGCATGACCGGCACGGCCGACACCGAGGCCTACGAGTTCCAGGAGATCTACGGTCTCGAGACGGTGGTGATCCCGCCGAACAAGCCGACCATTCGCGAGGACGCGAACGACCTGATCTACAAGACCGCGGCCGAGAAGTACAACGCGGTGCTCGAAGACATCCGCGACTGCCACACCCGCGGCCAGCCGACACTGGTGGGCACCACCTCGATCGAGAACTCCGAGCTGCTGGCCACCTTGCTCACCAAGGCCAAGCTGCCGCACCAGGTGCTCAACGCAAAGCAGCACGCCAAGGAGGCCGAGATCGTCGCGCAGGCCGGGCGCCCGGGCGTGATCACCATCGCCACCAACATGGCCGGCCGCGGCACCGACATCGTGCTCGGCGGCAATGTCGAGAAGCAGGTGCAGTTCGTCGAGGTGGACGAGTCGGTGCCCGAAGCCGACAAGGCGCAGCGCATCCGCCAGTTGCAGGACGAATGGCAGGGCCTGCACGAGAAGGTCAAGGCCGAGGGCGGGCTGCGCATCATCGCCACCGAGCGCCACGAGAGCCGGCGCATCGACAACCAGCTGCGCGGCCGCTCGGGCCGGCAGGGCGACCCCGGCCAGAGCCGCTTCTACCTGTCGCTCGAAGATCCGCTGATGCGCATCTTCGCCGGCGATCGCGTCAAGGCGATCATGGAGCGGCTGAAGATGCCCGAGGGCGAGGCGATCGAGGCCGGCATCGTCAACCGCTCGATCGAGAACGCGCAGCGCAAGGTCGAGGCGCGCAACTTCGACATCCGCAAGCAGCTGCTCGAGTACGACGACGTCGCCAACGATCAGCGCAAGGTGATCTACCAGCAGCGCAACGAGATCCTCGAATCCACCTCGGTCGCCGACCAGATCGCCAACCTGCGCAAGAGTGCGATGACCGACGTGGTGCGCACCTACGTGCCCACCGAGAGCATCGAGGAGCAGTGGGATCTGCCGGGGCTCGAGAAGGTGCTGAAGGACGAGTGGCAGCTCGAGGTCGACCTGCGCGGCGAGGTGGCCAAGAGCGACACCATCGTCGACGACGACATCGTCGAGAAGACCACGGCAGCCGCCGACCGTGCCTTCGCCGACAAGGTGGCGCTGGTGGGGATGGAGCAGTTCAACCCGTTCATGCGCATGGTGCTGCTGCAGGCCATCGACTCGCACTGGCGCGAACACCTGGCCGCGCTCGACTACCTGCGCCAGGGTATCCACCTGCGCGGCTACGCGCAGAAGAACCCCAAGCAGGAGTACAAGCGCGAAGCGTTCGAGCTGTTCGCGCAGCTGCTCGGCGTGGTCAAGCTCGAGGTCACGCGATTGCTGCTCACCGTGCGCATCCAGACGCAGGAGCAGGCCAGCGAGGCCGCGCAGGCGATCGAGGAGCGGGTCGGCCACGTGAGCAACGTGACCTACACGCACCCGAACGAAGATGGCAGCGTGTCGGAGGAGGGCGACGTCGCCACCGCGACGGCGATGCGCGCGGCGCCGAAGGTCGGCCGCAACGACCCATGCCCCTGCGGCAGCGGCAAGAAGTACAAGCACTGCCACGGCAAGCTGGCCTGACCTTCGGAGCGCGCGCGTGTCCGTCAACCTGAAGGCCCCGGTGGCCAGCGAGCTGAAACCCGTGCCCGGCGTGCGCATCGGCGTCGCGATGGCCGGCATCCGCAAGGCCAACCGCAAGGATCTGGTGCTGTTCGCGCTCGACGAGGGTGCCGCGGTCGCCGGTGTGTTCACGCGCAACCGCTTCTGCGCGGCGCCGGTTCAAGTGTGCCGCGAGCATCTTGCCGCTGGCGTGGCCGAAGGCGCATGCGGCGGCGAAGCGCGCGGCATCCGCGCGCTGCTCGTCAACACCGGCAACGCCAATGCCGGCACCGGCGCCGAGGGCCTGGCCGACGCACGGCGCTGCTGCGATGCGCTGGCCGGGCTGATGCAACTGCAGTCGCGGCAGGTGCTGCCGTTCTCCACCGGCGTGATCATGGAGCCGCTGCCGGTGCCGCGCATCGAGGCCGGCCTGCCCGCTGCAGTCGCGGCGCTGCGCGCCGACGCCTGGTTCGATGCCGCCGAAGGCATCATGACGACCGACACCTGCCCCAAGGCGGCGTCGCGGCAGGTGACGATAGGCGGCCGCACCGTGACGATCACCGGCATCGCCAAGGGCGCCGGCATGATCCGGCCGAACATGGCGACGATGCTCGGCTTCGTCGCCACCGATGCGGTGATTGCGCCGGCGCTGCTGCAACCGTTGGTGCGCGAGGCGGCCGACGCCAGCTTCAACCGCATCACGGTCGACGGCGACACCTCGACCAACGATTCGTTCATGCTCGTCGCCACGCAGCGCGCCGGCCATGCGCGCATCGAGTCGCTCGACAGCGCCGACGGCCGCGCGTTGCGCGCCGCGCTGGTGGCGTTGTCGCAGCAACTCGCGCAGGCCATCGTGCGCGACGGCGAGGGCGCGACCAAGTTCATCACCGTGCGCGTCGAAGGCGGCCGCGACGAGGCCGAGTGCCGCCGCGTGGCCTATGCCATCGCGCACTCGCCGCTGGTGAAGACCGCGTTCAACGCCTCCGATCCCAACCTCGGCCGCATCCTGGCCGCGGTCGGCTATGCCGGCATCGACGACCTCGACCAAGGCCGCATCGATCTCTTCCTCGACGACGTGCACGTGGCGCTGGCCGGTGGCCGCCATCCGGCCTACCGCGAGGAGCACGGCCAGCGCGTGATGAAGCAAAGCGAGATCACCGTGCGCGTGCACCTGCACCGCGGCGCTGCTGCCAGCGAGGTCTGGACCTGCGACCTGTCGCACGAGTACGTCAGCATCAACGCCGACTACCGCTCCTGACGGCGGCGGCCTGCGCCCCTTTGCGCCGCAGCCTCGCACCCTCCGCATCGTGGCGCCGGCGCCTGCGCCTGGACGCCGACGACCTGTTGCGCGACGCGATCTACCGCCGCCTGTGGACGTCGATCTTGATCAGCTCGCTGGGCGGCCAGGTGACGATGCTGGCGCTGCCGCTGACCGCGGCGGTGCTGCTGCACGCGTCGCCCACGCAGATGGGCCTGCTGACGGCGATGGAGATCGCGCCGTTCGTGCTGTTCTCGCTGCCGTCGGGCGTGTGGCTCGATCGCGTGCGCAAGCTGCCGGTCTACGTGGCCGGCGAGCTGCTGCTGGCGTTCGCGGTGGCCAGCGTGCCGTTGGCGTGGCTGCTGGGCGTGTTGACGATGCCGTGGCTCTATTTCGTCGCCTTCGCGCTCGGCACCGTGCACACCACGGCCGGCAGCGCGGCGCAGATCGTGCTCACGCAAGTGGTGCCGCGGCAGCGGCTGGTCGAGGCGCATGCCAAGAACGCGCTCGCCAGCTCGGGTGCCGAGGTGGTCGGGCCCGGCCTGGCGGGTGTGTTGATCCGCGCCCTCGGTGCGCCGCTGGCGCTGCTGACCGATGCCGCGATGCTGGTGTGCTCGGCGTGGATCCTGCGCGGCGTGCGCGTCGTCGAGCGGCGCGAGCCGCGCGCCGACGCGCATTTCTGGCGCGACCTCGGCGACGGCCTGCGCTTCGTGCGGCGCACGCACCTGCTGGTGGCGCTGGCGGCGGTGGTGGGCTGCTGGCAGCTGTTCCACCAGGCGGCGATGGTCGTGAACATCCTGTTCGCGACGCGGGTGCTCGGCCTGAGCGAACAGCAGATCGGCACCGCGTTCATCGCGCTCGGTGCCGGCACGGTGCTGGCCAGCGCATTCGGCCACCGCATCAGCCGGCGCATCGGGCCCGGCCCGAGCCTGCCGCTGGCCAGCGCGGTGTGCGGCGCGGGCTGGCTCGCGCTGGCGTTGGCGCCGGTCGGGCGCATCGGCGTGGTCGCCTATGCGTTCATGCTGTTCGCGTTCGGCGTCGGCGCCGTGCTCATCTTCATCAACTTCCTGGCGATGCGGCAGGCGGTCACGCCCGAGCCGCTGCTCGGCCGCATGACCAGCACGATGCGCTGGCTGATCCTGCTGCCGGCCGGCCCGGGCGCGCTGATCGGCGGCTGGCTCGGCGAGCACTTCGGCCTGCGCGCCGCGCTGGCGTTCGCCGGTGGCGGTGCGCTGCTGCTGGCCCTGGTGGCGGCACTGCTGGCTACGCTGCGCCAGGTGCGGCAATTGCCAACGCCCGAAGGCGGCCAGCGCACGTTCGAAGACCTGGGTACCGAGGGTACGTTACACGCACCGCCGGCGCTCGACGGCGGCAGCCGCTGATGTCGCGGCGGCCCGTCAGGCGAACGACGAAGGGTCGAAGCGGTCGACGGCATCGGTGACGATACCGTCGATGCCCAGTGCGATCAGTTCGCGCGCGCGCGCCGCGTCGTTCACCGTGTAGACCAGTGCGCGCTGGCCGGCCGCATGGATCTGCGCCAGCAATGTCGCGTCCATCAGCTTGTGGTGGGTGATCACCGCGATGCAGCCGAGCGATGCCGCCATCGCCATGCAGGTGGGCCACAGCTCGTCGAGCAGCAGCGCGCGCGGCAGCTCGGGCGCGGTTTCGCGCGCGCCGGCCAGCGCCTCGGGCTGAAACGAGCTGAGCAACGGCGGCGTGCCGCGCCACAGCCGGCGCACGTGTTGGCCCACAGCCTGCCCTGTGGCGCGCTCGGTGCCGGGCGTGGGCTTGATCTCCAAGTCGAGCCTGAAGTCGTTGGCCAGGCAATAGGCGGCGATGGCCTCGAAGCTGGCCAGCGGTTCGCCCGCGTAGTCGGGGCTGTGCCAACTGCCGGCGTCGAGGCGCGACAGCTCGGCCCACGGCCGCGCGCCGGCCACGCCGCGGCCGCTGGTGGTGCGATCGAGCGTGTCGTCGTGTAGCAGGAACGGCACGCCGTCGGCGCTGAGCTTGACGTCGCACTCGAACGCGCGATAGCCATGCTGCGCGCCGAGCCGGAACGCCGCCAGCGTGTTTTCGGGCGCCAGCTTGCCGGCACCGCGGTGCGCGATCCACAACGGGTAGGGCCAGGCATCCATCGTCTTTTCGCGCGCGATCACAGCCGCTGCTGCGTCGTGGCGTCGAACCAGTGCAGGTGCTCGGCCGGTGCACGCAGCGACACGGTGTGGCCGACCGCGGGCGAGGCCAGCGTCGAATCCTGCCGCACGGTGAACGCCGCCGTGCCGACGCGGCCGTGCACCAGCCGCTCGGCGCCGAGCATTTCGATCATCTCCACCGTCATCGGCCAGCCGCCGCCGTCGAGCGACGCGTGCTCGGGGCGCAGCCCGACGATCGCCTCACCCGCGCGCGGCGGCGGCGCGGGCAGCGGCAGCAACGCGCCGTCGACCGCGAACGCCGCGCCGTTGGCCCGACCCGGGATCAGGTTCATCGGCGGCGAGCCGATGAAGCCGGCCACGAAGGTGGTGGCCGGCCGGGCATAGACCTCGGCCGGCGAGCCGATCTGCTCGACGCGCCCGGCATTCATCACGATCATGCGCTGCGCCAGCGTCATCGCCTCGACCTGGTCGTGCGTGACGAACAGCGAGGTCACGCCGAGCTCGCGGTGCAGCTTCTGGATCTCGAGCCGCGTCTGCGCGCGCAGCTTGGCGTCGAGGTTGGACAGCGGCTCGTCGAACAGGAACACCTGCGGCTCGCGCACGATCGCGCGGCCCATCGCCACGCGCTGGCGCTGGCCGCCCGACAGCTCGCGCGGCTTGCGCGCCAGCAAGCCACCGAGCTGCAGGATGCCGGCGGCCTTGTCGACGCGGCGCCGGATCTCGTCGGCCGGCACCTTGGCGATCTTCAGCCCGTAGGCCATGTTGTCGAACACCGTCATGTGCGGGTACAGCGCGTAGTTCTGGAACACCATCGCGATGTCGCGCTCGGCCGGCTCGACATCGTTGACCACACGGCCGGCGATCGCGATCTCGCCGCCGGTGATCTCCTCCAGCCCGGCCACCATGCGCAGCAGCGTGCTCTTGCCGCAGCCCGACGGCCCGACGATGACGATGAACTCGCCGTCGGCGATCTCGGCGTTGACGCCGTGAATCACCTTGTTGGCCTTGGCCCCATGGCCATACGTCTTCTCGACGTTGCGGATCGAAATTGCGCCCATGTCTATTTCTACTTTTCGCTGTCGACTAGGCCCTTGACGAACCACTTCTGCATCAGCACCACCACCAGCGCGGGCGGCACCATCGCCAGGATCGCGGTGGCCATCACCACGTTCCATTCGTTGGCCGCGTCGCCGCCGGTGATCATGCGCTTGATGCCGATCACCACCGGGTACATGTCCTCGCTGGTCGTCGCCAGCAGCGGCCACAGATACTGGTTCCAGCCGTAGATGAACTGGATGACGAACAGCGCCGCGGTGCTGGTGGCCGACAGCGGTATGAGCACGTCCTTGAAGAAGCGCAAGGGGCCCGCGCCGTCGATGCGCGCCGCCTCGACGAGCTCGTCGGGCACCGTGAGGAAGAACTGGCGGTACAGGAACGTGGCGGTCGCCGAGGCGATCAGCGGCACCGTCAGGCCGGTGAAGCTGTTGAGCAACCCGAGGTCGGCCACCACCTTGTAGGTGGGCATGATGCGCACCTCGACCGGCAGCATCAGTGTGATGAAGATCGCCCAGAAGAAGAAGTTGCGCAGCGGGAAGCGGAAGTAGACGATCGCGAACGCCGACAGCAGCGAGATCGCGATCTTGCCGAACGTGATCACCAGCGCCGTGACGAGGCTGACCCACATCATGCGCGCCACCGGCGCGGTCGAGCCGGGGCCGTCGCTGCCGAACAGCGCGGCCTTGAACGATTCGACCAGGTGGCCACCGGGCAGCAGCGGCATCGGCACCGCGATGATCTCGGCCGGCGTGTGCGACGCCGCGACGAACGCCAGGTACAGCGGGAAGGTGACCACCAGCAACCCGAGCCACATCACCGCATGGCTGAGCACGCGCAGGCCGACGCTGCGTTCGACCATCAGTAGTTCACCTTCTTCTCGACGTAGCGGAACTGGATGACCGTGAGCGCGATGACGATCGCCATCAGCACCGCCGACTGTGCCGCCGAGCCGCCCAGGTCGCCGTTCTTGACGCCGGTGTCGTACACCTTGTAGACCAGGATCATCGTGTCGCGTCCCGGGCCACCCTGCGTGGTGGCGTCGACGATCGCGAAGGTGTCGAAGAACGCATAGACGATGTTGATCACCAGCAGGAAGAACGTGGTCGGTGACAGCAGCGGAAACTGGATCGACCAGAAGCGCCGCCACGGCCGCGCGCCGTCGATCGCCGCGGCCTCGATCAGCGACTTCGGGATCGACTGCAGCCCGGCCAGGAAGAACAGGAAGTTGTACGAGATCTGCTTCCACACCGCGGCGATCACGATCAGCGCCACCGCGTGGGTCGAGTTCAGCAGGTAGTTCCAGTCGATGCCGAGCCCACGCAGCGCATAGGCGACGACGCCCAGCGTCGGCGAGAACATGAACAGCCACAGGACGCCGGCCACCGCCGGCGCGACCGCGTACGGCACGATCAGGAAGGTGCGATAGAACAGCGCGCCGCGCACGATGCGGTCGGCGAACACTGCCAGCGCGAGCGAGATCGCGATGCCGAGCAGCGCCACCGCGAGCGAGAAGAACGCGGTGATGCGAAACGACGCCAGGTAACCCGGGTCGGCGAACAGCTCGCGGAAGTTGTCGAACCCGACCCAGGTGGTCGACAGGCCGAACACGTCCTGCAGCTGGAACGACTGCAGCAGCGTCTGCGCCGCCGGCCAGAAGAAGAACATGCCGATCACCGCCGCCTGCGGCGCGATCAGCAGCCACGGCAGGACGGGTGAACGGAAGACGACGCGCTTCTCGGCGGCCACTGTCGAAGGTGCTGGGTCGGCTGGGCCCTCCCCGCTCGACTACGAGCCGGGGAGGGCGGCGAGGCCTGGGCAAGGCGCCCTGGGCCCCGCGGCTACTTGGTTGCGGCCTGGAAGCGCTCGAGCTGCTCGTTGCCGCGCTGGATCGCCGCCTTCAGCGCCTCCTGCGGGGTTTTCTTGCTGGTCCAGATCTGCTCGGTCTCCTCGTCGATGATGGTGCGGATCTGGTTGAAGTTGCCGAGCCGGATGCCGCGCGACTTGTCGGTGGTCTTGCGGATCATCTGCGTCACCGCCACGTCGGTGCCCGGGTGCTGCTTGTAGAAGCCCGACTTGTCGGTCAGCTCGTAGGCTGCAGTCGTGATCGGCAGGTAGCCGGTGCGCTTGTGGCTGGCCGACTGCACCTCGGGCCGCGACAGGAACTTGAAGAACGCGGCCACGCCCTTGTAGACATTGGGCTTCTTGCCGTTCATCACCCACAGGCTGGCGCCGCCGATGATCGTGTTCTGCGGCGCACCGGGCACATCCGGGTAGTACGGCAGCGTCGAGATGCCGTAGGCGAACTTCGCTTCCTTGCTGACGCGCGCGTACAGCCCCGACGAGCCGGTCATCATCGCGCACTCGCCGGAGGGGAAGCTCACGTCGGCCTTGTTGTCGCGGCCCTTGTAGACGAACAGCCCCTGCTTGGACATGTTGGCCAGGTTCTCGAAGTGGCGCACATGCAGCGGCGAGTCGATCGCCAGTCGCGACGCCGCGCCGCCGAAGCCGTTGTTCAGCGTGGCGAACAGCACGTTGTGCCAGGTCGAGAAGCTCTCGAGCTGGGTCCAGCTGATCCAGCTGGTGGTGAACGGGCACTTGTGGCCCGATGCCTTGAGCTTGGCCGCGGCGAGCACCACCTCGGGCCAGGTCTTCGGCGCGGTGTTCGGGTCGAGCCCTGCGGCCTTGAACGCGTCCTTGTTGTAGTAGAAGACGGTGGTCGAGCTGTTGAACGGCAGCGACAGCATCTGCCCGTTGGGTGCGGTGTAGTAACCGGCTACCGCGGGGATGTAGACCTTGGAGTCGAACTTGGCGCCGCCCATCGTCATCACCTCGCCGACCGGCTTGATCGCACCCTTGGCGGCCATCATCGTCGCGGTGCCGACCTCGTACACCTGCAGGATGTCGGGCGCGTTGCCGGCGCGGAACGCCGCTACCCCCGCGGTCAGCGTCTCGCCATAGGTGCCCTTGAAGGTGGGCACGACCTGATACTCCTTCTGGCTGGCGTTGAACTCCTTGACGAGGTCGTTGACCCATTCGCCGAGCGGCCCGCCCATCGCGTGCCACCAATGCACCTGCACCTGGGCCGCGGCGGGGCCGGCGGCGGCGAGCCCGGCGACGGCGGCGGCGATCGACATGACGATTCTTCGCTTCATGAACACTCCTGCAAGACTGGGGTTTTCGGCGAGCGGGCAGCATCGCACCGCTCGATTGACAACGCCGTTTCTGTCATGGATGGTGCGGTGCGGGCAAGCGGGATAACCCGCCGCGCGTCGCCGCTGTGGGCCTCGCAGCCGGCTCGTTGCTGCGCTGCGGTACCATCACGGCCCCCGATGAACGCACCGCAACCGCTGCCGCTTCTGTTCGCCGCAGGGGCCCATGCAGATGGGGTCGACGCGCCGGCACGGCTGCGCGAGATTCCGTACAACTACACCTCGTACGCCGATCGCGAGATCGTGATCCGGCTGCTCGGCGAGCGCGCGTGGGCCGTGCTGTCGCGCCTGCGCGGCGAGCGCCGCACCGGCCGCTCGGCGCGCATGCTGTACGAGGTGCTGGGCGACATCTGGGTCGTGCAGCGCAACCCGTACCTCGAAGACGACCTGCTCGACAACCCGAAGCGCCGCCGTGCGCTGATCGACGCACTGTCGCACCGGCTGGCCGAGGTCGAGAAGCGGCGCACGCCGGCCGACGATGCCGGGCGCGACGCCGCGGTGGGCGAGCTGCTCGCGCTGGCGCACGACGCGGTGCGCGAGTTGGCCGGGCGCTTCGCGGCCGTGTGGGATCTGCGCCAGCGCACGCGCCGCGTGCTGGCGCGCTGCACCGACCGGCAGAACATCAAGTTCGACGGCCTGTCGCGCGTGTCGCACGTGACCGACGCCACCGACTGGCGGGTGGAGTACCCGTTCGTCGTGCTCACGCCCGACAGCGAAGACGAGATCGCCGGCCTGGTCCGCGGCTGCATCGAGCTCGGGCTGACGATCGTGCCGCGCGGCGGGGGCACCGGCTACACCGGCGGCGCGATTCCGCTGACGTGGAAGAGCGCGGTGATCAACACCGAGAAGCTCGAAGACCTCGGCGCGGTCGAGCTGGTGACGCTGCCGGGCGTGGCGCAGCCGGTGCCGACGATCCGCAGCGAGGCCGGCGTGGTCACGCAGCGCGTGGCCGACGCCGCCGAAGCCGCGGGCTACGTGTTCGCGGTCGACCCCACGTCGGCCGAGGCCAGCTGCATCGGCGGCAACATCGCGATGAACGCCGGTGGCAAGAAGGCTGTGCTGTGGGGCACCGCGCTCGACAACCTCGCGAGCTGGCGCATGGTCACGCCGCAGGGGCGCTGGCTCGAGGTGCAGCGGCTGGACCACAACCTCGGCAAGATCCACGACGCCGCGCAGGCGAGCTTCGAGCTGCGCTGGTTCGACGAAGCAGGCCGCACGGTCGAGCGCCGCGAGCGGCTCGACATTCCCGGGGCGCGCTTTCGCAAGCAGGGCCTCGGCAAGGACGTGACCGACAAGTTCCTCGCCGGCCTGCCGGGCGTGCAGAAGGAAGGCTGCGACGGCCTGATCACGTCGGCGCGCTGGGTGCTGCACCGCATGCCGCCGCACGTGCGCACGGTGTGCCTGGAGTTCTTCGGCAACCCGCGCGACGCGGTGCCGTCGATCGTCGAGATCAAGGAGTTCACGTTCGCGCAGCAGCGCGAGGGGGGCGGCACAGGAGACGCACGAGGCCCCGCACCCGTGCTGCTGGCGGGCCTGGAGCACCTCGACGACCGCTACCTGAAGGCGGTGGGCTACACCACCAAGAGCAAGCGCGGTGCGGCCAGCGCCGGCGGCCTGCCGAAGATGGTGTTGATCGGCGACATCGTCGGCGACGACGAGGCCGCGGTGGCGCGTGCTGCCAGCGAGGTGGTGCGCATCGCCAACAGCCGCGGCGGCGAGGGCTTCACCGCGGTCAGCGCCGATGCGCGGCGCAAGTTCTGGCTCGACCGCAAGCGCACCGCGGCGATCGCGCGCCACACCAACGCGTTCAAGATCAACGAAGACGTGGTGATCCCGCTGGAGCGCATGGGCGAGTACACGCTCGGTGTCGAGCGCATCAACATCGAGCTCAGCCTGCGCAACAAGCTCGAACTGCTCGACCGGCTGCAGGCCTGGTTCGCGGCCGGCGCGCTGCCGCTGGGCCGCGGCGACGATGCGCAGGAGATCGCCAGCACCGAGCTGCTCGACGACCGTGTGCAGCAGGCGCTCTTGCTGCTGCGCACGGTGCGCGCGCAGTGGCAGGGCTGGCTCGACGCGCTCGACCGCGAGCCGCTCGCCGGCGAACGCAGCGTGTTCGAGCAATTGCAGGATCACACGTTGCGCGCATCATGGAAGCGCCAGCTGCTCGAGCCGCTGCGCGCGTTGTTCTCGGGCGCGGCGTTCGCGCCGATCATCGCCGAATGCCAGCGCATGCACCGCGAGGTGCTCCATGGCCGGCTGTGGGTGGCGCTGCACATGCACGCCGGCGACGGCAACGTGCACACCAACATCCCGGTCAACAGCGACGACTACGCGATGCTGCAGACGGCGCACGCCGTGGTGGCGCGCGTGATGGCGCTGGCGCGCAGCCTGGGCGGCGTGATCTCGGGCGAGCACGGCATCGGCATCACCAAACTGGAGTTCCTGTCGGACGACGAGCTGCGCGACTTTGCCGACTACAAGGCGCGCATCGACCCCGAGGGTCGCTTCAACAAGGGCAAGCTGCTGCGCGGCGCGGCGCTCGCGGGCCTGGGCGCCGACGTGCGCGCGGCGGATCTCGCGCACGCCTACACGCCGAGCTTCGGGCTGATGGGCCACGAGTCGCTGATCATGCAGCAAAGCGACATCGGCGCCATCAGCGACAGCATCAAGGACTGCCTGCGCTGCGGCAAGTGCAAGCCGGTGTGCGCCACCCACGTGCCGCGCGCCAACCTGCTGTACAGCCCGCGCAACAAGATCCTGGCCACGTCGCTGCTGATCGAGGCGTTCCTGTACGAGGAGCAGACGCGGCGCGGCGTCTCGCTGCGGCACTGGGAGGAGTTCGAGGACATCGGCGACCACTGCACGGTGTGCCACAAATGCGCCGCCCCGTGCCCGGTGGACATCGACTTCGGCGACGTCTCGATGAACATGCGCAGCCTGCTGCGCAAGATGGGCCGCAAGAGCTTCCGCCCCGGCCAGGCCGCGGCGATGTTCATGCTCAACGCGACCAACTCCGAGACCATCCGCCTGGCGCGGCGCGCGATGGTCAACGTGGGCTTCCGCGCGCAGCGTGCCGCGGTGCGGCTGCTGCGGCCGGCGGGCCGGCGCCAGACCGGCCGGCCGCCGGCCACCGTGGGCACGCCGCCGCTGCGCGAGCAGGTGATCCACTTCGTCAACAAGACGCTGCCGGGTGGCCTGCCCAAGCGCACCGCGCGCGCGCTGCTCGACATCGAGGACAAGCGCTACGTGCCGATCATCCGCGACCCCGCGGCGACCAGCGTCGACAGCGAGGCGGTGTTCTACTTTCCCGGCTGCGGCTCGGAGCGCCTGTTCTCGCAGGTGGGCCTGGCGACGCAGGCGATGCTGTGGCACGCCGGCGTGCAGACCGTGCTGCCGCCGGGCTACCTGTGCTGCGGCTACCCGCAGCGCGGCGCCGGGCAGTTCGACCGCGCCGAGCAGATGATCACCGACAACCGGGTGCTGTTCCACCGCGTGGCCAACACGCTGAACTACCTCGACATCAAGACCGTGGTGGTCAGCTGCGGCACCTGCCACGACCAGCTGCTGGGCTACAAGTTCGACGAGATCTTCCCCGGCAGCCGCATCGTCGACATCCACGAGTTCCTGCTCGACAAGGGCATCACGTTGCCGGGTGGCGGCAGCTACCTGTACCACGACCCCTGCCACAACCCGATGAAGCAGCGCGACCCGATGCTCACCGTGAAGGGCCTGCTGGGCGATGGCGTGATCAAGAGCGAGCGCTGCTGCGGCGAGAGCGGCACGCTGGGCGTCAGCCGCCCGGACATTGCGACGCAGGTGCGCTTCCGCAAGGAGCAGGAGATCCGCAACGGCGCGGCGGCGCTGCGCGAGCGGCACGGCCTGGCCGCCGACGGCGACGTCAAGCTGCTCACCTCATGCCCGAGCTGCCTGCAGGGGTTGTCGCGCTACGAGAACGACCTGCCAAGCGGCCTGCTGCGCGCCGACTACATCGTGGTCGAGATGGCGCGGCACATCCTCGGCCAGGCGTGGCTCGAAGACTACGTGGCGCGCGCCAACGCGGGCGGCATCGAGCGCGTGCTGGTGTAGGGCGCCCGGCGACCGGCCCGATCAGTTCGCCAGCGGCAGGGTATCGGCAAAGCCGTGGGCCTCGCCATGATCGGCGTCGGCGGTGGCGAGCTGGCGCAGCACCTGTTCGCGGGCCTTGGCCTTCGCAGCCGCGGCCGCGGCCGCCGCGGCGCGGGCCGAATGGGCAGCGGCGCTGGCGCTGCCGTCGCGCTTGGCCTCCGACAGTGCCTGTTGCAGTTGCTCGACCTGCCGGCGCGCCTGCAGCGCCAGCTCCTGTGCCTGTGCCTTGGCCCGCTCGGCGAGCTCGAACTGGGCGCCGATCTCGGCCAGCTTCAACCGGAAGTGCATCGTCGTCGCTAACCAGGCCACGCCGGCGCCGCCGGCGGTGCAGGCCACGACGAGCAAGGCGGAGGACAACGACAATGTGGACATTTCGACAGGCTCCGGCGCGATCCAAGAAGCCGCCCACGGCGGCGGAGCCGACCATATCGTGGGATGCGCCGGCCTGGCTGCGAAGGATTGCGCACCCTATGCAGCCAGCCGATGTGAAGCCCCGCTTCGCTGCGGAGGCCGCAAGGTAGCCAGCGGCGCGTGCCGTGTGCTATTGCACGCGCGGGGTCATCATTGGTGGCACAGGGGTCGCCGCTAAACTGGCGGCCTGTCCGAGATTCGCTTCGTCGCACCACGCCATGCCCAGCCCGACACCTGTAGCCGTCACGTTGCACCAGAGCTCGCGCGCGCTCGAAATCGGCTTCGACGACGGCAATTGCTTCAAGCTGCCGTTCGAGTTGCTGCGCGTGTACTCGCCGTCGGCCGAGGTGCAGGGGCACGGCCCCGGGCAGGAGGTGCTGCAGACCGGCAAGCGGCAGGTCGAGATCGTCGATGTCGCGACCGTCGGGAACTACGGCCTGCAACCGACGTTCTCCGATGGCCACGACAGCGGCATCTTCAGCTGGACCTACCTGTACGAGCTTGGCAGCCGCCAGCAGGAGTTCTGGGATCGCTACGAGTCGCGCCTGGCCGCCGCCGGCGTTGACCGCGATGCCCCGATGGCGGCCGCGCGGGCGGCCGGTTGCGGGCACGGCCACTGAAGACCGGCGCTTCGAAGGCATGGCGCAGACCCACTTCGGCTACCAGCAGGTCGACGAGCGCGACAAGGCGCGGCGCGTGCGCGCCGTGTTCGATTCGGTCGCCGGCAAGTACGACCTGATGAACGACCTGATGTCGCTCGGGTTGCACCGGGCGTGGAAGGCCTATGCGGTGGCCATCGCCGCCCCGAAGGCGGGCGACCGGGTACTCGATCTTGCTGCCGGCACCGGCGATCTGACCGAGGCCTTGGCGCGCCGCGTCGGCTCTGCGGGCTGCGTCGTGCACACCGACATCAACCAGGCCATGCTCGGCGCCGGGCGGGATCGCTTGGTCGACGTCGGCCTGAACCTGCCGACGGTGCTGTGCGACGCCGAGGAGCTGCCGTTTCGCAGCGCCAGCTTCGATCTGGTGACGGTGGCGTTCGGCCTGCGCAACATGACGCACAAGGAGCGGGCGCTGGCCGAGATGGCGCGCGTGCTCCGGCCCGGGGGCCGGCTGGTGGTGCTCGAGTTTTCGCGCGTCGCGCCGCCGTTGGCCGGGGCCTATGACTGGTACTCGTTCAAGCTGTTGCCTCGGTTGGGGCAATGGGTGGCCGGCGACGGCGAGAGCTATCGCTACCTGGCCGAGTCGATCCGCATGCACCCGGCGCAGGCCGAGTTGAAGGCGATGATGAAGACCGCCGGGTTCGCGCATGTGGACGTTCACAACTTGACCGGCGGGGTCGTGGCGGTGCACGTCGGCGTGCACTGCGCGTTGTAACCGAGCCGCACACGCGCCTGCGGCCACGCCTGCCGCGTGGTCGGGCGCTCCCGCAACCCGGGGTTGGATGGCAGGGCGGTGACGCATAGACTCTTCGTGTTGTTCCTGGCGCAGGGCCCGGATCGAAACAGCGGAATCGTGCGGCACCTTCCTTTTTCTTGGCTGGGGAACCGATGATGAAGACATTGCCGTTGCGCTGGCTGCTCGCGCTGATCTGTCTGCTGATCACCGGCACGGCCTTTGCGCAGGCTGCGCCGGGCCAGCCCGCGGCGCCGGCGGCCCCCGCCAGCGGAACCGACTACGTGCTGGGTGCCGGCGACGTCGTGCGGATCACGGTGTTTCAAAGCCCGGAACTCACGCTCGAAACGCGAATCCCCGAGTCCGGCACCATCAACTACCCGTTGCTCGGCTCGGTGACACTTGGCGGCCTGACGATCAACCAGGCCGAGAAGCGCTTGGCCGAAGGGCTGCTGAACGGCAAGTTCGTCAAGAAGCCGCAGGTCTCGATCCTGGTCACACAACTGCGTGGCAGCCAGGCCTCGGTGCTGGGGCATGCGGTGCGGCCCGGCCGCTACACGCTGGAATCGACCAACACGCGGCTGTCCGACCTGATGGCGCTGGCCGGCGGCGTGGCACCCGACGGCAGCGAGATCCTCACGGTGGTGGGTACGCGCGACGGCAAGCCGTTTCGCACGCAGATCGACTTTCGCACGCTGTTTCGCGGCAGTGGGGGCGACGACATCACGATCCACAACAACGATGTCGTGTATGTCGACCGGGCGCCGCAGATCTACGTCTACGGCGAAGTCCAGCGGCCGGGCGCGATCCGCCTCGAGCGCGGCATGACCGTGCTGCAGGCGCTCGCGGCCGCTGGCGGCCTGACGCTGCGCGGCACGCAGCGCGGCATCCGCATTCAGCGCAAGGGCGCGGACGGCACCCTGCAGGAGTCGAAGCCTTCGTTGCAAGACCAGCTCCAGCAGGGCGACGTGATGCAGGTGCCCGAAAGCCTGTTCTAAGTTCGAGGAAGCAAGTGCGATGAACCTCAGTCAGTTCCTGTCGATTCTGCGGGCGCGCTGGTCGGTGGCGTTGCTGATCTTCGTGCTGACCGTGGGAACGGCCGTCGGCATGAGTCTGCTGATGAAGAAGCAGTACACCGCGACAGCCACCGTGGTGGTCGACCAGACGCGACCCGATCCGATCTCGTCGGCGACGTACAGCGGCAACCCGTCACCTGCGTTCATGGCGACGCAGGTCGACGTGCTCAACAGCGACCGCATTGCCCAGCAGGTGGTGCGCAAGCTCGGCATGCTGGACGACGAAGGCTGGCGTGCCGACTGGATGAAGGCCACAGGGGGCGAAGGCAGCTTCGAGGCCTGGGTCGTGGCCGCGGTCAAGCTGCGACTCGAAGTGAGGCCATCGCGCGAATCGAACGTGATCAGCGTGGGCTACAAGTCGTCCGACCCCCTGCGCGCAGCCAAGTTGGCGAACGCCTTCGTGCAGGCCTATCTCGATGTCAGCGTCGAGTTGCGCGTCGACCCTGCGAAGCAATACTCCACGTTCTTCGACGCCAGAAGCAAGGAACTGCGCGAGAACATCGAGCGTGCACAGGCCAAGCTGTCGGCCTACCAGCGCGAGAAGGGCGTGGTCATTGCGTCGGACGGTCAGTTGGATGTCGAGAACGCGCGGCTGAACGAGCTGTCGTCGCAGCTGGCCGCGCTGCAGGCGGTGGCTGCCGAAACCAGCAGCCGGCAGGCGCAGGTGCAGTTGGGGGCAGGCGATCGATTGCAGGAGGTCGTCGGCAACCCGGTGCTGGCGGGCCTGCGCGGCGACATCACCCGCGCCGAGGCGCGACTGCAGGAACTGAACTCCAGGCTGGGCGAGAACCATCCTCAGGTGATCGAGGCGAAGGCGACGATCGCGACGCTGCGCGCCCGGCTCGAGACCGAGACCCGCCGCATCACCGGTACGTATGGCGTGAGCAATTCGATCAACCGGCACCGCGAGGTGGAGTTGCGCGCTGCCGTCGAGGCGCAGCGCGCGAGGGTGCTCAAGATGCGCACCGCGCGCGAGGAAGGATCCGTGCTGCTGCGGGATGTGGAGAACGCGCAGCGCGCCTATGACGCGGTGCTCAACCGCTTGCAGCAGAGCAGCCTGGAGAGCCGCACCACGCAGAGCAATGCCTACATGCTGGCGCAGGCCTCGCCACCGCTCGTACCGTCGTCGCCCAAGGTGTTGCGCAACGTCGTGCTGGCGATCGTGGTGGGCCTTGTGCTCGCGATCGGTGCGGCTTTGGTGCTCGAGTTCGTCGACCGCAGGGTGCGCACCGAGGAAGAGGTCTCCGAGTTGATCGGTCTGCCGCTGCTGGGTGTGCTGCCGCGGCCGGGCGGCAAGGGACGGTTCCGGCGCACACCGTTGCCGTTGGTTTCCGCCGCTGGATTGCGTCGTTTGACGGCGCCGAGTCACCGGGAAGCATGATGGCCAAGATGGATGCCGCAAAGACCTTGACCTTGCCGCCGATCGACGACGGTCTGATCCCGGGCCTGATGGCAAGGCTCGACAAGCTCAAGGGCGTCGCGCGTCCGGTGCCGCCGCAGGCTGCACGGGAGGACGCCGAACCCGTCTCGATGCTGCCGGAGGCCGTGGCCCCCGAGAAGCTGATCGGCGCCATCCTCGGCGAGAAGGTACACCTCAGCGCCGAGAACGTCGAGCAGATCCTGACCCATGCCCGCGAGAAGGGTGTGCGCTTCGGCGATGCAGCGGTCGCGCTCGGGCTGGTCTCGCAAGATCACGTGCTGCAGGCGCTCGCGCAGCAGTTCGGGTTTCTCTACGCCAGCGAGGAGCGTCGCAAGTTGATGCCGGAGCTGGTGGGTCTGAACCAGCCGTTCTCGGTGCAGGCCGAGGCGATTCGCGAGATCCGCAGCCAGCTGATGATGCGCGTGTTCGCGCAGACCCAGCAACCGCGCGCGGCGCTTGCCGTGGTGAGCCCGTCGTCGGGCGACGGCAAGACCTTCTTCAGCGCCAACCTGGCCGTGGCGCTGGCGCAGATCGGCGGCCGCACGCTGATCGTCGACGCCGACCTGCGCGGGCCGCGCCAGCACCAGGTGTTCAACATCGAGAACCACACCGGCCTGTCGAGCGTGCTCGCAGGCCACGTCGACTACAAGGTGATCCAGCAGGTGCCGGGCGCGACCAACCTGTACATCATGCCGGTGGGCATCACGCCGCCGAACCCGCTCGAGCTGATCGAGCGGCCGACCTTCGGCATCTTGATGCGCGAGCTGAGCGCCAAGTTCGACCACGTCATCGTCGACACGCCGGCGGCTGAGTACGGCTCCGATGCCCAGGTGATCGCCACGCGGTGTGGCGCCGCGCTGGTGGTCGCTCGCAAGGACACATCGCGCGTCGGCGTGCTGCAGCAGCTGGTGTCGACGCTTTCGCAAAGCTCGGCCAAGCTGGCCGGCGTGGTCATGAACGAGTATTGAGCGCGACCGGAACACCATGACGCGCGAGCGGCCTGCCTTCATCATCACCGTCGACACCGAGGGCGACAACGAATGGGCGCGCCCGAACCCGATCACCACGCGCAACGCGGCCTACCTGCCGCGTTTTCAGGCGCTGTGCGAAGAGTTCGGCTTCAAACCCACGTGGCTGACCAACTACGAGATGGCCACGTCGGAGGAGTTCGTGCGGTTCGGACGCGATGCCATCGCGCGCGGCACCGCTGAGATCGGAATGCATTTGCACGCCTGGAGCAGTCCGCCGGTTCGCACGCTGACCCACGACGACCACAAGACCCACCCGTATCTGATCGAGTTCCCGGACGAGGTGATGGCCGAGAAGGTGCGTTTCCTGACGCAACTGCTGGAGCAGACCTTCCAGACCAAGATGATCAGCCATCGTGCGGGTCGATGGGCGTTCGACGCGCGGTACGCGCAGATTCTGCTCGACAACGGCTATCGGGTGGATTGCTCCGTGACGCCCCACGTGTCATGGCGAGACCACTTGGGCGATCCGAACGGACAGGGCGGCTCCGACTACACCGACTTCCCCGAGATGGCCTACATGCTGGATCTGCAGGACATCCGGCGATCGGGCCGCTCCGGCTTGCTCGAGGTTCCGCCGACCATCATGCGCAGCAAGGTGGATCGTCTTGCGCCGTGGATCTACACGATGCGCAGGGCCAGGGGCGCCGTCGCGAAGGTGTTGCCGCCTCGGGTGACCTGGCTGAGGCCGACGGGCGAGAACCTGGCGCAGATGCTCGGTTGCGTCCGTGCGGCAATCGCACAGGGCAGGTCGTACATCCAGTTCATGATCCATTCGTCCGAACTGATGCCGGGCGGAAGCCCGCTGTTCGCGACCCCTGCGAGCATCGAGCATCTGTACGCGGATCTCAGGGCCTTGTTCGTCGAGATTGCACGACGCGCCCGTGGCATGACGCTGCAAGAGTTCCATGCAGCGCAGGTCGCCGAGCCATCACCAGCGCATGCCGTCGCGGCTTGAATGATCACGTACCGGTCACGCTGGCTCAAGTACGCGGAGCGTTGGCTCGACGAGCCTTGCGCCGACCAAGGTTTCGATGTTGTCTACCACTACCGCAGCAGCGCGCCGGTTGCAGGCACCAGCAATACGGAGTACCACACACTGGTCGTGAATCTGGAGGTCGACGACGCTGAACTCGTGTCGCGGTTCCATCGCGGCGCCCGCTCGCAGATCCGGCGCGCCGAGGAGGAGGACGGTCTCGCTTATGTGGTCACGCGGGCGCCCACCGCGGAAGACGTCCGGGACTTCATCGAACACCACCGCGAGTTCGCGCGTTCCAAGGGTGTGCTGCCGCTCGACCGGGCCGCGATGGAGCACCGGCGCGGGGCCGGTATGCTGGTGCTGAGCCGCATCGGCAACGCCGCAGGGGCGCTCGTCTGGCATGCGTACCTGCGGGTGGGCCGGACCGTCGTCCTGACGCACTCGGCATCGCTGTTTCGCGGGGCGTCGGAGGAGACGCAGCGGCTGGTCGGGCGCGCGAACCGGTTGCATCACCTGCTGGACATGCGCCACTTCCGCTCCGATGGCTGCAAGCTGTACGACATGGGTGGCTGGTACGAGGGCAAGAGCGACGAAGCGAGGTTGCTGATCAATCGGTTCAAGGAGCAATTCGGGGGCGTCAAGGTGCTGCAATACGACGCTGTTGTTCATCGGACGCTGCGGGCGAAGCTGTTGAAGTCGGCCCGAACGCTGCTTCCGGCCTGAGGCTGTGTCATGTGCGGCATCACCGGTTTCTTCACGGCGGCGGGCGCTCCGGAGTTGGATGCAGGTTCGCTGGCCACCGCGGTCGAATCGATTCGGCGACGCGGGCCCGACGACGAGGGCATGTGGACCGCCAACGGCGAGGTGGGGCTCGGCCATGCGCGGCTGGCGATCATCGACCTCACCGCCCACGGGCATCAACCGATGCGATCGCGCGATGGCCGGCTGGTGATGGTGTACAACGGCGAGGTCTACAACTACGCGTCGATTCGCGAAGAGTTGCAGGGCCTGGGCCATTCGTTCGTCGGCACCGGCGATTCGGAGGTCATCCTCGCTGCCTTTGCGCAGTGGGGGGTTCGTGATGCCGTCAAGCGCTTCGTCGGCATGTTCGCGATCGCGCTCTGGGAGACGCGCGAAGGCCGCCTGACGCTGATCCGCGATCGACTGGGCGTCAAACCCCTGTACTTCGGCTGGAACGGACGAACCCTGTGGTTCGGTTCGGAGCTGAAGGCCTTGCGCGCCTACCCACACTGGCAACCCGAGATCGACACGACGGCGCTGGCGGACTTCTTCCGCTTCAGCTACATCGCCGAACCCCTGAGCATCTACAAGGGCGTGTCCAAGCTGATGCCGGGGCACATTCTCGAACTGGAGCGCGGTGGTCGGCCCTGCATCGAGCGGTACTGGTCAGTGGTGGGCGATGGGCGCAAGCTCGACGCCTCCGAGGACGAGCTGTCGGCAAGGCTCGAGCACTTGATGTCCGACGCGTTCAATCTTCGAATGATTGCCGACGTGCCGGTTGGCGTGTTCCTTTCGGGAGGAGTCGATTCGTCGGCGCTGGTCGCGATGCTCGAACGCCGCGGGCCGGCCGTCAAGACATTCACCATCGGCTTCGATGACCCGCGCTTCAACGAGGCGCCCTATGCCGAGGCCATTGCGCGCCACTTTGGCACCGAGCATACGACCCGGATCGTCAGCGAGTCCGATGCCATGCGAGTGCTCCCGGACTGGGGTGACCTGTTCGACGAACCGTTCGGCGACGACTCGGGAATTCCGACCCTGCTGGTCTCCCGCTTGGCTGCCGAACATGTCAAGGTCGTGCTGTCGGCCGATGGCGGCGACGAACTGTTCGGAGGCTACAACTCCTACTCGGCCGTGTTCTCGCGGCAGGCGGCGATCGAAGCGCGCTCGCCGGTCGGCCGCATTGCCCGCGGCATCGCGGCCACCTTGCCGTGGGAGCACGTCGACAAGGTGCTGGCCGGACGGGCGGCGTATGCGGACCCGGCGCACAGCCTGGGTCGGTCGGTGTCGCTTCGCCTGCGATTCATGCGGGAGGTGCGCGGCATGTCGAGCCCGGGGGACATGTTCGAGCATGTGCTGACGTCGATGTATTGGCACGATGGTGACCTCGATCGCCTGCTCGGTCGTGCGACACCATCACCGCGGCCCACTTGCGGCGCCTACCCGGGGGAAGTGGGCGAGCAGATGTGCCGTTGGGACCTCGATCACTATCTTGTGGGTGACGTGCTGGCCAAGGTCGACCGCACGACCATGGCGCTGAGCATCGAGGGACGCGAGCCGTTGCTCGACCACCGCCTTGTCGAGTTCGCGTTCTCGTTGCCGTATTCGCTGCGCAGGGGCGCTCTCGGATCCAAACACCTCTTGCGCAAGGTGCTGTATCGACACGTGCCGCGAGAGTTGATCGAGCGCCCGAAGAAGGGCTTCTCGCCGCCGATCGCGGCGTGGATGCGTGGGGCACTGAAGTGCCTGCTCGATAGCCACCTGGATGCCGGGCGCATCGCGATGCAAGGACTGCTGGATCCTGCCGTCGTGCAGGCCGTGCGTCGCCGCTTCGAGGCAGGCGATCCGTACTCGGTGCAGCGCCTGTGGTTGCTACTCGCCTTTCAGCTTTGGTATGCGCGCTGGATGGGGCCCTCGAAGAGCCAGCCGACGTGGCGGGCCGAGGTCAACGCACCTGCGTCGTTGGAGCATCTGGCGTGAAGCTTGCAAGTGCCGAGGTGCTGACGATTGAACGAGCCGCGGCGGCGCGACAGCCTGAGATGAGCAGCAAGTCGGGTCTGCGTCAGGACCGGCTGCCCCATGTTTGCTTCGTGTCGATGGGCCTGTACCCGATCCTCAATGCAGCCGCCAACGTGGAGTCGGCTGGCGGTGCCGAGGTTCAGCAGACGATCCTGGCGCGCATGCTGAAAGCAGCGGGGTACCCGGTCTCGGTGCTGACGGGCAACTATGGGCAGCCGGATGTCGAAGAGATCGGCGGCATCCGAGTCTATCGCGTGCCCAGCGATGAGGGTCGAGGCATCAGGGGCCTGCGCTTCCTGTATCCGATCCTGACCGACGTCGTATCCGCGTTGCGCAGGGTCGATCCTGACATCGTGTACTACCGCATCGCAGGCTTTCGCTCGATGGCGGCTGCATGGTACGCGCGCAAGTACCGCAAGCGCTTCGTCTACGCATGTGCGAGCGATCGCGAGTTCCTGTCGCGCGCTGAGACGGGCCTGTCCCGGCGTGACGAGTTCCTGTTCCGTTCGGCCGTCCGGATGGCCGACGGCGTGCTGGTACAGAACATTGCGCAGAAAGACCTGCTCAGATCGCGCTTGGGGCGTGATGGTGAATTGATCCAGAACTGTTACGACGAATCCGGGGTCACGCCGGCTTCCAGCGGCGGGCCGGTCATTTGGGTGGGTGGGTTCAGGCCGCTGAAGCGGCCGGAGTTGTTCATCGAGCTTGCGCGTCGGCTGCCTGCGCGTCGGTTCGTGATGGTGGGCGGAGCCGACAGCGACAATGATCCCGGCCAGGAGTTCTATCGCCGGATGCGCGACCTGGCCGCCGATGTGGGGAACATGGAGTTCGTTGGGTTCGTCCCGTTCTCGGAGGTGGGCCGCTACTTCGACGCGGCAAGTGCCCTGGTCAACACATCGGATCGCGAGGGCTTTCCGAATACGTTCTTGCAGGCATGGATCCGTGGCGTTCCAACACTGTCGTTCGTCAACCCCCAGACAATACCGGGGCGCACGGGAACGATCGTCTGCCGGGATCTCGACGAGCTTGCCGCGCGTCTGGAGACGATGCTGGCGGAACCCGGGCGGTGGGGCGCTGCGAGCCAAGCTTGCAAGGCGTACTTCGACCAAAACCACAGCCAGGTAGCGGTTCTCGGAAGGTACCGGGACTGCTTTCATCGCTTGCGGGCGGGGCGTTAGCCGGGGTCGTTGGCCGGTATCGCAGCGCAAAGCCATCGAGGGTTCGAAATTGAGCTCCGTTTACAGGTCGGCAGCGCAGCAGCGGACCCGCGCGTCAAGCCTCGGTGCAATTCGGGCGCTTGTCCAGCTGGCGTGCAGCTTCATCAGCGTCAAGCTCACGGCTGTCTACCTGGGGCCCAGCGGATTGGCGCTGATCGCTCAGTTCAACAACTTCATGTCGCTTGGGCAGAGCGTTGTCGGTACTGGACTCGATACCGCTTCGGGCCGGCTGACCGCGGAGTACAGCCAGGATGCCGAACGTCGCAAGCGACTGCTCGGCACCATTGGCAGGCTCGGATTGATGCTGGGGCTGCCGACGGCAGCGGCGATTGCCATCGGCTCGCCGTGGCTTGCGGAGTGGCTGCTGCACGATCGCGCGTACGCGTGGGTCTTCGTGTTGGGGGCTCTCTCAGTGCTGGCCAGCATCCTGAACTCGATCCTCCTCGGGGCGTTGTCTGCGCGCGGTGGCATCACCCGTGTGGTGATTTCCAACATCATCGCGAGCATTCTCGGAGTGAGCATCTACGCGCCAGCGTCGATTCGATGGGGCGTGACCGGCGGCCTGGGTGCATCGGCAACGGTCTACATCTTCTCGGTGCTGGTCACGCTCGTGCTGATCAGAAAATCACCTCTCGTGGGACTGCGCGACCTGGCAGGCTCATTCGACGGCGTCGAGGCTCGACGCATCGCGGGCTTCTACCCCATGCTGATCGTGCATGCCGTCATGACGCCACTGAGCCTGCTGTTGATCCGCGATCATGTGGCCAACGCCTTGAGCCTGGAAGCCGCCGGTCTGTGGCAGGCTTGTTGGCGGTTGTCGGAAACCTACCTGATGATCGTGACGATGTCCGTGACAACGCAGTTCATGGTGCGCCTCGGGGAGGCGTCTCGCTCGCCCGAGCGCCTGCGCGCGGAGATGTTGAAGACCCTGTCGCATGCGGTCGGTGCCACTGCCGCGCTTGCGTTGGCGATCTACTTGCTGCGCGAGCAGATCGTCCGCTTTCTCTTCTCACACACATTCCTTCCCGTGGCCGACTTGATGCCCACCCAGTTGTTGGGCGACTTGTTCAAGATCACGGGCTTCATCTGCGGGTTCGTCTTGGTGGCCACGATGCGAAGCCACTGGTACATCGCCACCCAGATCGTCGTGCCGATGGTGTTCATCGTGCTGGCGAGTCTCCTGGGCGCCCGCATGGGCGTACCAGGCGTCACGCTGGCCTACGTCGTCTCTGGAGTTGTGCACTGCGTGATCGCGTTCATCGCATTGCGCGATCTGATCTTCCTCAAGAGGCCTGCACATGCAAGCTAGGCCGCCGCGGAGCCCCGCACTGCTGCTGGGGGGGTTCGCGCTGGTTGCCGTGGTTACCGGCTTGGTGGTCAGCCTGCTCGAGCCGAAGTGGGCCGTTGCGGGCATCGCCGCGGCCATCGCCATCGGCCTGGTTCTCTACGACTATCGCGTCGGCGTCGTGTGCCTCACCTTGCTACTGCCGTGGTACTCGTCGCCGCTGATTCCGCAGACGCACGGCTTCAATCTGGTCAACTTCATGGTTGCAGCGTCGGTATCCTCACTCTTGCTTTCATGTGGACTACGCTGGAAGTTGCTGGTCTCTCTGCCAAACGTATTCAAGCTGTGCTACCTGCTACCGGTGACGATCGCTGCGATGGTGGCTCTCCCGTATCTGCACATCGGTGCGGCGAACTACCCCGCCGTGACGCCCGACTACTACCAAGCCTTCACCCCCGGTGAGTACCTCAAGTCGCGGTTCATCAAACCGATGTTCTTCGTTGTCTTCGCATTTCTGCTGGCCAACGCGATCCGTGACAGCCGAAGACCGGAGCGATTTTTGATCCCCTTCGTCGTTGCCGCTGTACTGCCAGCTCTTTCGGTCTTGCTCCTGGTTGCTACCCAAGGGGTCGGTGGGATCGAACGGCGCGACAGCTACTTTCAGAGTATCGGCTTTCACCCGAATGCCATGGGCATGCTGCTGACGCTGGCGGCCGGGCCGTTGTTGTTTTTGACGACCGAGGGAACGAAGAAGTTCGCGAAAGTGGGTTGCGCGGTCGCGTTCCTGCTGGTTCTGGCCGGGTTGCTGCTCACCGGTTCGCGCGGTGCGGCGCTGGGGCTCGTGGTGATAGTTGCCGTCTGGTTGGTCCGCCGCAGGCGGCTGTCGGACCTGTTCATCGCTGGTGTGATCGTGGCGCTGCTGGCGGTTGCGATGCCTGAGAGCGTGTGGGACCGGTTGGCGCTCGGGCTGGATGACGCGCAGGCCACCAGTGTTCACAACACCGACGATCCGCTGACGAAGGGCCGGTTGGCCATTTGGGCAATGCTTGCGCCAGACGTTCTTCAGAGCCCGATCTGGGGGCGAGGCATTGGATCGGTCGCCTGGAGCGAAGCAACTTCAACTGGCCGGTACGGCGCACTGCTGGCGCATAACATGTACTTGGACATCATCTTGGACCTCGGCATCGTCGGATTCGCGTTGATGATGTACCTCTACTTCAGATACGTGCGGGAGTTCATATGGGTGTCATCGGACGAGTCGATGGCGCCGACGATCAGGTCGTACTTCATCGGTGCCCTCGCGTCCTTTCTCGGAATGTGCGCGATGTCGCTTACGAATGGCTACTACATCCCCCAGCCCGAGAGCGCATTTCTCTGGTTCTCGCTTGGGATGCTGTTTGCGTACTGGAGCCCGCAAGTTCGACCCAAATCAGTTGCAGACGCGCCGTCCACGGCGTTGCAACACCGGACGCCGCGCACGCTGAGCAGACGGCGCATCTGACTGTACCCGCGCGGCGAATGCGGGGGGTGATCTACGGGCTTGCCAAATGGCCACCCCGGAGTCGGGGAACTGAGCATCCCCCGGGAGCACGGGGGAAAGAGCAACGGCGCCACCGTTCTCGAATCCGATGCCAAGTAGGCACTGATATCCTCGATGACCCAAGATTCCATAGCGGCCGAATCGTTAGAGTGCGCTCCTGGCAGCGCCGGGCGTGCGGTCGGCATCCAACACAATGAAGCAAGTGACCCACAGATTGAAGGATGGGCGCATCGAAGTGGTCGATGTGCCGGTGCCCACTTTGACCGACGGATTCGTGCTGGTGCGCACCGCTGCGTCGGTGATCAGCGCGGGCACCGAGAAGACAAAGATCGACATGGGGCAGATGAGCCTGATGCAGAAGGCTCGGGCCCGCCCTGACTTGGTGAAGCAGGTCGTTCGAAAGATCCGTAGCGAGGGCCTTGGCAAGACCCTGGGCACCGTCAACACGCGCCTCGGTGCAGCAAATCCGCTTGGGTACAGCTCAGCTGGCGTGGCGCTCGTAGTTGGGGGCATGGTGGAAGGAATTCGCCCGGGCGATCGCGTGGCCTGCGGTGGCGTGGGCTACGCCAACCATGCTGAGTTGGCTGTGGTACCCAAGAATCTGCTGGTCAGGGTGCCCGAGACCGTGAGCGATGAGGAGGCCGCCTTCGCCACGCTCGGCGCGATTGCCCTGCAGGGCGTGCGACTCGCGGAACCCAAGCTCGGTGAAACGGTGCTGGTGTTGGGGCTTGGGCTCCTGGGACAGATCACGGTTCAGTTGCTTCGGGCTGCAGGCTGTCGCGTCCTGTGCTTGGACCTCGACGCTTCGTTGACCAAATTGGCTGAGCGGTTCGGTGGGATCTCGGTCTCGAGCGCCGATGCCGAGTCGGCGTGCCGCGAACTCAGCGGTGGTCATGGCGTCGATGCAGTCCTCGTTTGCGCTGGTACGTCCTCGAATCAGCCGATCGAGCTGTGTGGTCGGGTGGTGCGTGAGAAGGGACGAGTCGTCGTCGTGGGTGTCGTCCGCATGGATATCCCGCGCGAGGACTTCTTTAAGAAGGAAATCAGCGTTGTCATCTCTCGCTCTTATGGGCCCGGCCGATATGATCCGAGGTACGAGGAGAATGGGAACGACTATCCGATTGGCTACGTACGATTCACCGAACAGCGCAACATGCAGACGGTGATTGACCTGATCGCTGAGCGGAAGCTGGATGTCCGATCGCTGATCACGCACCGCTTTGCCGTCGATGATGCGGTGAGTGCCTACCAGCTGATCGAAGGTGAGAAGAGGGAACCCTACCTTGGCATCGTCTTGACTTACTCCGGCGATGCGAAGCCCGCGGAGCAAGTGAGGGCTGCGGCGCCTCCGCCCAAGGCGGTAGCTTCCGCCAGGGTCGGAGTCTCCCTGATTGGCGCCGGGAACTACGCCACTGCAACATTGCTTCCGGTGCTGCGGACGGCCGCGAGCGTCGAGCTGAGGGAGATCGCTACCTCGAGCGGCCGGACGGCAGACAGCGTGGCCAAGCAGTTTGGCTTCCGCTCTTGCGCCGCGGGGTTCGACGATCTGCTCGCGGGTGGCGCCGACGCAGTGCTGATCGCCACACGCCACAACACGCATGCTGACTACGCCAGCAAGGCGCTGCGCAGCGGTCGGCACGTGTATGTGGAGAAACCTCTGGCAATGACGATGGAGGAACTGACCGAAGTGGCTCGCGCCTTCGGTCAGGGTGCCGGCGCGCAGCTGATGATTGGCTTCAATCGCCGGTGGTCGCCTTTGACGCGCGAAGCCAACAAGCATTTCGACGGCGTACGGTCGCCGCTCATGGTTAACATTCGCGTCAACGCGGGGTTCATTCCACCGGAGCATTGGATCCAGGATCCCCGGATAGGCGGCGGACGATTGATCGGGGAGGCATGCCACTTCATCGATCTTGCAAGCGCATTGACCGGGAGCGACCCCGTCGAGGTGCACGCCGCTGGAATGGCGAAGGCTCAGGTGCCCGCGCTACTCAACGACAACGTGTGTATCACACTGCGCTTCGCGAACGGGAGTGTGGCTACGATCAACTACGTCGCGGACGGCTCGAAGTCCATGCCCAAGGAGCGGGTCGAGATCTTCGGGGGCGATCGGAGCGCCGTGATCGACGACTTCCGCGAAGCTACCTTCTATCAGGGAGACGCCAGCGTTCGGCGCTCGAAGCTGGCCAGTCAGGACAAGGGCCAGCGTGCAATGCTGGAGGCGTGGGTCGATGGCCTGCTGACAGGCCGGAGTGCCTTGCCATTCGAGACGGCAATGGCCGTAAGTGCTGCGACGATTGCAGCGGTGGAGTCGCTGGGTATCGGGCTGCCGATTCCGGTCAGCCAGCATCTTTGGCAGCTGCCAGAGCAGGGAGTAGTCACGCCAGTGTCCTCATCGGAAGCAACCGCCGCCGCTTGAATCCTCGGCGGGGCGGTGGGTTCTTGCAGCGCTCGGGTCTCAGGATGTCCAATCGCCGCCTGCTGCTGATAGGGCCGGTCCTGCCACCCAAGGGCGGCGTCAGCGTGCATATCGAACGGCTCGCCGCTCTGCTGGAAGGTCACTTTCGCGTGTCATTGCTCGACGAATCGCGCAATGTGAAGGAGTTCCCTCCGAACTTGCGAGGTATGTCGCCCTGGACCTACATGCGCACGGTTGCTGCCGCCGACGTGGTTCATGTGCACAGCTACCCAGCAATTCTGAAGCTTCTCCACGTGTTGGTGGCCAGGTTGTTGTTCAAGAGGGTGGTGTTGACCATCCATTCGCTGCGGAGCACGAACGCACTGTCGCGTGCGGCGGTTTCGGCGAGTGCGAGGCTGGCGCACGTCTGTGTGGCCGTCAGCGATCAGGTGGCGAGAGCGGTTCCGGGCCCCACGCACGTGGTGCCCGCTTTCATACCCCCCGCACCGTCGGAGATGGCCGTCAGCGCGGAGGTGGCTCGGTGGATCGCCGGCCAGAAGGCCAAGGGCAGGTTGGTGTTCGCGTCCAATGCCTACAGGCTGGAGCGATTCGAGGGGCAGGATCTCTATGGCCTTGACATGATCATTCAGGCCTTCGCGCATCCCGATGTCGCTTCGCGTTGCGCATGCCTGTTCGTTGTTGGCGCACCGGATTTCGACCCAAACCTTCTCGCTCACTACCAGGAAGAAGTGCGTCGACGCCGCATGGAGGAGGTGTTCTGGCTGCGAGCCGAGCCAGAGAGTTTCTCGGGGATTGCAGCTCTGGCCGACGGCACGATCCGTGCAACGTCCACCGACGGCGATGCATTGTCGGTCCGGGAGAGCCTGTTTCTCGGCAAGCTGACAATCGCATCGGATGCTGCCGCTCGACCGGAGGGTACAGTGCTCTTCAAGAGTCGCGATGTAGGGGATCTCGTTGCGAAAATCGCCGGAGCGGCTGGGCGGACCACGCATCCCACCCTCGATCGTTCGCGGTTATCGATTTACGCAGATCTGTACCTCAACCTGTACCGGCACGTTCTTCGGTGAGGCAAGAAGTGGCCCCGGAAATCTGAACACGGTCCAAGGTGGACCGGCTGCTCCAATGGGCGAGGATAGAGCCCGGTGTGACAGGAGCAGAGACGATGAGCAGACGACCCCGCCGCAACCACTCTGCGGCATTCAAGGCCAAGGTGGCGCTGGAGGCGCTCAAGGGCGAGAGGACCATTGCCGAGATCGCACAGAGGCATGACGTGCATCCCAACCAGGCCACCGAGTGGCGACGGCAGTTGCTCGAGCGAGCGGCCGAGGTGTTCGGCGGCGCGACGGCACAGACCGAACCGCCGGTGGATCTGAAGGCGCTGCACGCCAAGATCGGCCAGCTGACGCTGGAGAACGATTTTTTAGAAGGCGCGCTCACCAAGGCGGGATTGCTGAGCGCAAAGCGATGATCGACCGTACCCACGAGCTGGCGGTGAAACGCCAGGCCGAGTTGCTGAACATCAGCCGCGGCAGCGTGTACTACCACCCCGAGCCGATCAGCGAGGCTGACCTGGCGCTGATGCGGCGCATCGACGAGCTGCACCTGGAGCATCCGTTCGCGGGCTCGCGGATGCTGCGCGACATGCTGCGCCGTGAGGGTCTGGAGGTCGGACGCCGGCACGTTGCGACCTTGATGCGCAAAATGGGCATCGAGGCGCTGTACCGCAAGCCCAACACGAGCAAGCGCCACCCGGCGCACCCGGTCTTCCCGTACCTGCTGCGGGGCCTGGCCATCGAGCGAGCCAATCAGGTCTGGGCGATGGACATCACCTACATCCCGATGGCGCGCGGCTTCGTGTTCCTGTGCGCCGTGCTGGACTGGGCGAGCCGCCGCGTGCTGGCGCACCGCGTGTCGATCACGATGGAGGCCGACTTCTGCGTCGAGGCGCTGCAGGAGGCCATTGGCCGCTACGGGCCGCCGGAGATCGTCAACACCGACCAGGGCAGCCAGTTCACCAGCAGCGACTTCATCGACGAGGTGAAGAAGCACGGCATCGCCATCAGCATGGACGGCCGCGGCCAATGGCGCGACAACGTGTTCGTCGAGCGGCTGTGGAAGAGCGTGAAGTACGAGGACGTCTACCTCAAGGCCTACGACAGCGTCAGCACCGCGCGCGCCGGCATCGCCGCGTACTTCGACTTCTACAATCAGCGGCGCCCGCATCGCACCCATGGCGGGCAGACGCCCGATGTGGTGTACTTCGCGGCGTTGCCGCCACTGCGTGCCGCCGCGTGAGCGTCGAACACGGGTTGCCCACCGCGGCTGTCGTGCGTTCGTCGCGAGCGACGCACGCCCGCCGCCGTGGACAACCCTGCAGCGCAGCACTTCAAACCGCAGCCGATCCACTTATCTCAGCCCGGATCGTGTTCAAACGAGCGGAGCCACTTCTGCACCCGAAGCACAATCTGGCGATGAGGTTCATTTTTGAATCGTCGGCCCCATGAGAGTTTGCATCGTATCGCTGGGCTCTCTGCCGGTCATTGCCCGCGAGTACAAGGCCGGGCGGATCGGCGGTGCCGAAGTGCAGCTGGCTCAACTAGCCCTCGCTCTTGCCCGGCAAGGGCACGACGTGAGCATGATCGTGGAGGATCATGGGCAAGCCAATCCCTCCACCTACGGTCGAATCCGGCTCCATAGCGCGTTCGATCCTGCGGCCGGCGTACCGTTGATTCGGTTCCTGCATCCGCGTTGTACTGGGCTGTGGCGCGCGGCGAGCGAGGCCGATGCCGAGGTCTATCTGTGCAGTACAGCGAGCATGATCGTTGGCCTGCTGGCGTTGTTCTGTCGCCTCAACGGCAGGCGATTGGTGTTTCGTGTCGCCAGTGACTCGGACTGCGAGCCATCGCAATTGCTGATCGAGTATCGGCGCGACCGCTGGTTGTACCAATACGGCATCCGCAGAGCCGATGCGGTGTTGGTCCAGTCACGCTGGCAACTGGACGCGATACGACGCAACTTCGGCCGTGAAGGCACTCTCATCAGAGGACTGATCGATTGGCCAGTGCCGGCCGGGTCTGGACAGGCCAAGAAGGACATCGATGTGCTCTGGGTGGCGAATCTGCGCCAGTTGAAGCGGCCGGACAAGTTCCTGGAACTGGTGCGTATGCTGCCGCACGTGCGGTTTTGCATGGCCGGAGGCCGATCACCGGGTGAAGAAGCCTTGTACGAGGAAATCCAGAAGGAGGCAGGAACCGTCTCGAACATGGAGTTCCGCGGTGCCGTACCCTACCTGGATGTTGGTGACTTGTTCGATCGCGCACGCCTGTTCGCGAACACCTCGGACGTCGAGGGATTCCCGAATACCTTTCTGCAGGCTTGGGTGCGCGGAATTCCGGTCGTGACCTCATTCGATCCGGATGGGGTGGTTCAATCGAACGGGTTGGGTGCCGCCCGGACCAACGTGGAGGGGATGGCTGAAAGCATTGAGCTATTGCTCACCCGAGAGGATGCCTATCGCGCGCTCAGCTCTGCTGCCACCCAGTACGTCGAGAGCAACTTCGCAGAGGCAGAGATCCTGCGTCCGTACCTGCGAGCATTGAGCACCCATTAGGAGGTCGCTTGGGATCCGCGGGGCCTCGCGCGCCCGAGGCGTATGCGTCCGGCGAACCCGTCTTGATTCCGGCGGTCTGTGAGCCAACGATCGTGTCCACGAAGGGAGCTCCGTGGACACGAAGACAACGGACAAGGTCGTAAGGCGACGCCAGTACAGCGCGGCGTTCAAGGCGCAGGTGGTGGCGGAGTGCGAAGCGCCCGGCGCATCGGTGGCCAAGGTAGCGCTGGCGCACGGCATCAACAGCAACATCGTGCACGGCTGGCGCAAGCTGGCGCGCGGCCCGGCCGCATCGGCGAGCGAGCCTGTGCAGTTCGTTCCCGTGACCATTGGACCGGCGCCAGGCGGCGCGAGCTGTCGGCAAGACATCGAAGTCGAACTGCGCCGCGGCGCGGTGACGATGAAGATCATCTGGCCGGCCGCGGGAGCGGCCGACTTCGCGGCGTTCACGCGCGAGCTGCTGCGTTGATCCGCATCGATGAGGTGTGGCTGGCCGTCGAGCCGCTGGACCTGCGTGCGGGCACCGAGTCGGCGCTGGCCAAGGTCGTGGCCGTCTTCGGTGCCGCCCACCCGCACCACGCCTACCTGTTCGCCAACAAGCGGGCCAACCGCATGAAGGTGCTGGTGCATGACGGCATTGGCGTGTGGCTGGCCGCGCGGCGACTGAACAGCGGCAAGTTCGTCTGGCCCAAGGACGGCGTGCCGACGCTGACGCTTGCTCGCGCGCAGTTCGACGCGCTCGTGCTCGGCCTGCCTGCGCATTTCAACGATCGTGGACGCCCGTTTCGGCGTGATCGCAGACGGCGTTTCAGCGTGATCGTGGACGATCACGGAAGCACGCGAGTGACGGGGTTCATCGTATCGCAGTCGTCCACGATGCCGCCGGCCGGCTCGTAGCGATCCGGGCGCGCGATCAGGGCGCGCGTCTGGTCGGGCACGATCAGGCGCGGCACGCCGCCGATGAACTCCAGCGCGCCGATGATCGAGCCGACCCAGTCGGCCGCGTTCTGCGTCGCGGTGGCGCAGGCGTAGGTGTAGTTCGACGCGCCCAGCACGGCCACGAAGATCTGGGCGCGGCGGATCTCGCCGCTGGCCGCATCGATGACCGGCACGGTCTGGCCGGCGTAGTCGACGAACAGCCGCTCGCCGGCGATGTGCGTCTGGCGCATCGAGCGCTTGAGCGCGGCGGCCCAGGCGCGGTACCTGACGCAGAAGCTCGTGTGCTTGCAGGCCTGCTCGGCGCCGCGCTGGTACTCCTCCACAGCAATTGCAGGGTGACGCCGGGGCGCAGGCTCCCCTGGTGGACCCAGGCATGGTCGGGTTCGAGCTGGCGGCTCGAACGCGGCACGGCGGGTCGGTACAGCAGCGCCTCGGTTGCTCGTCGCTGAGCGTCTGCGCAACGGTCAGTCCACGCCGGCGGCGCGCGCCAGCAGCATGAACTTGCCTACCGTGCCCTTGCCGATGCCCACGGCGCGGGCGACCTGTGCGTAGCTCAGGCCGGCTTCAAGGTGCAGGCGCAGGGCCTGTCGTATCTGGCGCATCGTGATCCTGTTGGTGGGCATGGCAGGCCGAAAAACCGGCCAGCATGCCAACGGTCAAGATCACTCGCTCGCCGCCGCGATCGTCCACGCTCAGGCTGAAACGTCGTCCACGATCAGCCTGAAACGCCGTCCACGTTCATCTGAAATGCCGTCCACGATCGGCTGAAACGGCCGTCCACGATGGGCTGAAATACGCAGCCTGCCCTGGCAACGGGTGGGCGAGGCCGGGATCATCCGGGTTCTGTAGCACTGCGCCATTGCTGCATGTGCCGATGGCGCTGCAGCGACGTGCGCGGCACGATCACGCCTCGTGATCGATAGTGATCGATCTGCAGTCCATCGACTCGCTGAACACGCAACAACTGCGCCAGGCGGTGCACGCGCTGGCGCATCAGCTGCAGTTCAAGCAGACGCTGATCGACAAGCTCACGCACGAGAACGCCACGCTCAAGCGGCTGAAGTTCGCCGCCAGCAGCGAGGCCTACAACGCCGAGCAGAAGAGCCTGCTCGAGGAGACGCTGGATGCCGACCTGGCGGCGGTGGCCGCGGAGATCGAAGCGCTGCAGCCAGGTAAGCCCACCGGCCAGAAGCAGCAGCCCAAGCGCGAGAAGCTGCCGGCGAGCTTGCCGCGCCGCGAGATCCGCCACGAGCCCGAGGACACCACCTGCGGCTGCGGGCAGCCGATGCGGCGCATTGGCGAAGACGTGGCCGAGAAGCTCGACTACACGCCCGGCGTGTTCAGCGTCGAGCGCCACGTACGCGGCAAGTGGGTCTGCGCGTGCTGCGAGAAGATCGTGCAGGCACCGGTGGCACCGCACGTCATCGACAAGGGCCTGCCCACCACCGGGCTGCTGGCGCAGGTGCTGGTGGCCAAGTACCTCGATCACCTGCCGCTGTACCGCCAGGAAGCGATCTTCGAGCGCGCCGGCCATGCGATCGCACGCTCGACGCTGGCCCAGTGGGTGGGCGAATGCGGCGTGCAACTGCAACCGCTGGTCGATGCGCTGACGAAGGAGCTGCTGCGCCAGGACGTGCTGCACGCCGACGAGACGCCGCTGGCGATGCTCAAGCCGGCGCACCTGCGAGATGGCAAGACGCACCGCGCCTACCTGTGGAGCTACTGCAGCACGCGCTTCAACCCGATGAAGGCCGTGGTGTTCGACTTCGCCGACAGCCGCGGCGGCCAGCACGTGCGCGGCTTCCTCGGGCTGGACGGCGCCGAGGGCTGGAAGGGCAAGCTCGTCACCGACGACTTCAGCGGCTACAAGGCCTGCTTCGAGCTCGGCGTGACCGAGGTCGGTTGCATGGCCCACGCCAGACGCAAGTTCCACGAGCTGTGGGCCAACCACGGCAGCCAAGTGGGCGAGCAGGCGCTGAAGTTCTTCATCCAGCTGTATGACATCGAGCGCGAGGTCGCCGAGCTCGATGCCGATCAGCGGCGCGAGGCGCGACGACGACGATCGCAGCCGATCGCCGATGCGCTGCACCAGTGGTTGCGGCAGCAGCGGCAGAAGGTGCCCGACGGGTCGGCTACGGCCAAGGCCATCGACTACAGCCTCAAGCGCTGGATGGCGCTGACGAAGTTCGTCGACGACGGCGACTTGCCGATCGACAACAACTGGGTGGAGAACCAGATCCGGCCCATTGCGCTGGGGCGGCAGAACTGGTTGTTCACCGGCTCATTGCGTGCGGGCAAGCGCGCCGCGGCGATGTCCCACGCGTAGTTGGAACTTGAAGGCGGCGGTTTCCGCCGGTGAGTTCGTGAGAATCGAGCTTGCCGACCTGAAACCCAGACCCAAAGGGGAAACCGCCATGGGAAATCGTAAGGCAAGGAAGACCGCCTTGAAGGTGGTGCGGCGCGACGATCGTGCCGCGATCGGGCAGTGGCTGGCCGGCAACGGCCAGGCGTTGCTGCCGATGCTGGAGTTGCTGGAGAACGCGCAGGCCAGCATCGACGAGCTGATGAACGAGGCCGCGCGCGGGCTCATCGAGCAATTGCTGGTGCTGTCGGCGCAGGAACTCGCCGGGGCCAAGATTGCGCGGCCGTGCCGACGGCGACGTGGTGTGGGCGGTACGCAGCGCGGGCAGGTGACGCTGGCCGAGAGAAGAAGTTGCGGTTACGCACCCGCGGCTGCGCAGCAGGCGACGTCCAAGAGGTGGCCGTGCCCGCGTACGAACGGCTGACGGGCGACGCGCGCATTGGCTGCGCGGGTGCGCGACATCCTCGTCACGGGCGTGTCCACGCGCAAGTACGAGAAGGTGCTGCCCGAGGTGGCGGGCACCGTGGGCGTGTCCAAGAGCTCGGTGTCGCGCCGCATGGTCGAGGCCAGCGCCGAGCAGCTGCGCGCGCTCAACGAGCGCAGCTTGAAGGAGCTGAAGCTGCTGGCGATCTACCTCGACGGCATCGTCGTGGACGCTCATCACGTGGTGGGCGCCATCGGCGTGGACGAGCTCGGCGACAAGTACCTGCTCGGGCTGGCCGCCGGCTCCAGCGAGAACGCGCCGGTGGTCAAGGATCTGCTGGGCGGCATGGTCGCGCGCGGCCTGGATCCGCAGCTGGTGTACCTGTTCGTCATCGACGGATCCAAGGCGCTGCGCTCGGCCATCGACGAGATCTTCGGTGAGCGAGCCCACGTCCAGCGCTGCCGAACGCATTACGCCGACCTCCGGGTTATGCCGACATGGCACTGCCGGCCGGGGGTGAGCGCGCTCGCGAGGTCGGCATAGTCAGAGGGCCTGTAGGAACCTCAGCAGCGCGTCGGGTGGGCGATAGCGGCGCGGTGTCGCGTCCGGCATCTGGGTCCGCGCGAGAGCGGCTTCTTGATTCCCAGGTGTGCGTGCAGGTAGATCGCGGTCGTTTCGACACGCTCGTGGCCGAGCCACAGCGCGATCACCGTGGGATGGACTCCTGCTTCGAGAAGGCGCATCGCAGCGGTATGTCGAAGCACGTGGTGGTGACCCGCTTGCCGACGAGCGTCGGGCAGTGGACCGCAGCGCTGGCTACGTGCACAGCGATGCGGTGCTCGATCGCATCGCGACTGAGCGGTGTGCCGCTACGTCAGGAACACCGGCGCCGTCACGCCCGGATCGTGCTCGGCGAGCCAAGCGCGCAGGACCTTCACGGTCGGCACGGTCAAGGGCGTGACGCGATCCTGCGGCCCTTGCCATGACAGGCGACGTGGGCGCCGGTGCCGAGATAGACGTCGCTGCCCGTAGGCCTATCACTTCCGAGATCCGCAATCCGGTTTGCACGGTCAGCAGCAGCAGCGCGTGATCTCGCCGACCGGCCCACGTCGAGCGATCGGGTGCCGCGAGCAACGCGTCGACCTCGGCCTCGGTGAGGAACGCGACGAGCGCGCGCTCAAGCGCTTGGGCATGATGGCCAGCACCCGCGCGATCGTGGCCGCGTGCTCAGGATGGCGCGCGCGGCGCAGCGGAATAGCGAGTGGATGGCCGCGAGCCGCGCGTTGCGAGTGCGCACGCTGTTGCCCTCGGTCGTGCTCCAGGTGATCCAAGAACGCGCTGATCAACGGCACCCGAGATCGTCGAGATCCAGAGCCGAGGGCGTTGTGCCGACGCGCTTGGCGGCGAAGCCGAGCAGCAGCCGCCAGGCGTCCCGATAGGCGGCGATAGTCTGTGCGCTGGCGTGTCGTTCGCGCACGAGCCGGTCGGTGAAGAACGCCTGCACGACAGGTGCGAGCGCGCTCATGGTTTGGCTCCCCGACGGTGTTCCAGACGCTCGGCCGCCAGCGCGAGCAGCTCGGGGAGCCGCCGACAAATACCAGTAGCTCGCGGCCGGGTCGACGTGGCCCAGGTACGTCGGCAGTAGCGTGAGGCATTGGGTCTCAGCCCGTTGCGGCACGCATCCAGCAGGCTGCTCACCGCGAAGGCGTGCCGAAGATCGTGGATCCGCGGGCGGCACCGGCCCGTGCGCGCCTCGAGGCCGGCCTGGCGGACCAAGCGCTTGAAGGTCCAGTGAACGTTGCAATAAAGGAGCCGAGCGCCGGCGGTCGAGATGAACAGCGCCGCCGTGGTTCTCGCGGCGCACTCGTGGTCCGCGCAGGCGAGGTAGCGATGCAAGGCCGCCACCGTGCTCGGGTGCAAGGGAACCTCGCGCGTCTTGCCGAACTTCGCGCGACGGATTAGCAGCAACCCGTTGGCTGGGTCGAAGTCGCTGCGGTCCAGGCCGATGGCCTCGCCGACGCGCATCCCTGTGACGGCAAACAGTCCGATCAGGGTTTGGTAGGTCGCCCGCCGCAGCGTCGTGCGCAGCCGGTCGGCGGCATCGACGAGCGCTGCGATGTCTCGTTCGGAGTACAGGTATGGGACCGCGCGGTGGGGCCGACACGGCAGCAACTCCCGCGGCGGCACCTCGGCGCTGGCGTCCTCGGCGTGCACGTAGGCGGCGAAGACGCGAACGGCCGACAGACGGTAGCCCACCAGTTCTCGCCGCCGTTCTTGGGCTGGCATGCCCAGGCCAAGGCGAGCTCCGTCGTGATCGTCTGCGCACCGGCGGCGTCGAGGAAGTCGAGGAACTGGTGCAGCAGTTTCTCGGGCGTCGCAGCTGGTAGCCCAAGGAGCGGCGCAAGCTCAGGTAGTCGACGAGGGCTTGGCGCAACGCGGTCATGTCGTGCCTCCGGCCACGGACGAGCCAGCAAGCGCAGTCGCTCTCGGTCGACCTTGGCGTAGATGGCGGTCGTCATCAGCCGGCGGTGGCGCAGCACCTGGGCGACCGCGGGCAGCGGTACCCCGCGCGCACCATCTCGGTGGCGACGGTGTGTCGCAGCCGATGGGCACTCACCCGCTCGAGGCCCGCGCGTGCAGCGGCGGCCGCCACGGCTTGCGTGACGCCACCGAGGAGAGCGCACGGTGAGGTGGTGCGCGCGCGCACGAACACCGTGCGGCTCTGTGCGGTTGCGGGTCGGCCTCGCTGAAGGTACGCGGTCAAGGCCTGACCGACGTCCCTCGGGCAAGGGAAGGCGTTCGAGGCAACCGCCCTTGCCTCTGACCAGCAGTTCGCCCGCACGCCAGTCGATGTCTTCCAGAGCCAAGCGGCGCACCTCGCCGGCGCGCAGGCCCAGACGCGCGAAACGCAGCATCATCATCGCGAAGTCGCGTCGGCCCGCCCCGGTGCGTCGATCGCAGCTTGCGAGCAAGCGTCGTACGTCAGGCGGCTCCAGCGATCGAGGCAGCCCGGCAAGCCGCCGGCCCGCGACTGACGGGACAACATCGCGCATCGGCGCAGGGATCAGGCCTTCGATGTGTACGTAGCCGAGCAGCGAGCGCAGTGCCGTCGCCAAGAGCTTCGCCGACCCGATGGCGCGGTTCTGACGCGCGATGAGCACGAAGCCGGTGACGTCGGCGGGCCGCAAGCTCGCCCAGTCGAGTTCGTCCTCGACGACCCGGCTCGCCACGAACGCGCGCACCAGGTCGACGTATCCCCGAACCGAGGTCGCGGTCAGCCCGCGTGTGCCGAGCAGGTAGTCGCGATAGCGGGCCAGCAGCGCTTCCGTCGCGTTCGGCGTGGGCGTCGGCTCCAACACCGTCACCCCACGCAACGCAGGTAGCCGATCAGCGGCGCCAGCGCCTTCGAGAGCCCCAACACGTAGCCCCTGCGAACGTCGTGCGACCAGGAACTCGTCCAGCACCGCCGTGGTGAGGTCGGTCGCGCCGAGGCGTTTGGAGTCCAGCCATCGGCTCAGATGAGCGAGCAGCCGAACTTGGTCCACCGCGGCCTTGGGCCGGTATCCCTGCCGCAACAACTCTGCAGCGAAGCCCTGCGCGAACGACTCGAGCGGTCCGGTCACCCGGACCCGGGATGGATGCGCCATGACACCTCCTTCTCAACGTGTGGAGAAGGAAGGGTCCCTCAGCTGTCGTCGCTTATGCCGACCTCGCGAGCGCGTTCGCCCCCGGCCGGCAGTGCCATGTCGGCATAACCCGGAGGTCGGCGTAATGCGTGTTCTGCCGACGTCGGCAGAAGGAGCACAAGCTCAGGAACGTGCTGGAGCGGCTGCCCAAGGAGCAGCGCGCGCAGACCAAGTCGGTGATGAACGCGGCGTTCAAGCTCGAAGCCAAGGCCGGCATGGAAAAGCTTCGCCAACAGGCCAAGTGGCTGCAGGCCGAGCACGCCGATGCGGCAGCCTCGCTGCTCGAAGGCATCGAGGAGATGTTCACCGTCAACCGGCTGGGGCTGCCGCCCACGCTCATGCGTTGCTTGACGACGACCAACATCATCGAGAACCCCAACGGCATCGTGCGCAATACCACGCACCGCGTGAAGCGCTGGCGCGATCAAGACATGGCACTTCGCTGGACGGCTGCCGGCTTCCTCGAGGCCGAGAAGACCTTCCGCAAGGTGCTCGGCTTCAAGGAGCTGTGGATCCTGCGCGCTGCGCTCGGTCGAGATCGTGTCGATGCTTCACAGACACCGAGGAAGGCCGCGTAAGATGGCTCACGCCGCCGCCGAGAGTTCCAACGATCGGCGGGACATCGCCCGCGCCGCTGCAGTGATGAGCTTGGTGCACTCGGCGCGCATCAACGGGCACGACCCCTACGCGTACCTGCGCGACGTGCTCGAGCGGCTGCCCACGCAGCCAGCCAGCCGCATTGACGAGTTGCTGCCGCATCGCTGGCAGGCCTCCCGCGCCTCAGCCTGATCGCGCCGCCCGCCGTCAAGACGGGTTCGCCGGACGCATACCCCGAGGCGCCCGCTTCAGCTACTGGATGTTGATGCTGGTACCGGTGATGAAGCGATAGGAGGAGGGGTCCCAGGACTGGGAACCGTTGTTGGCGTTGGCCGGGCGGATCTTGAATGCGTTGGACTGGGTGGTGGAGTAGATGTCGGGCATTTCGAGGGAGACGGCCCAGCGGCCGGCAGTGGCAGAGGCGGGGATGGAGATGGGGACAGCCACGGTGGTGCTGGACGAAGCCTGGGATGGGAGCTGGCGCAGCAAGGTGGTGCTGGTGCCGGTGATGGTCTGGGGAGCCGTTGGTCAACACGACGCGAAGCGGGCGGGCCGAGTGATGCGTGCCCAACCGACGTTGCGCATATTGACGTTGACGGTGATGGCCGATCCGCGAGCGACGGAATCGGTGTGGCTGATGCTGTCGAACTGGAAGCGGTAGCCGATGGATCGGCTGACCTGGACAGCGTCCCTTCGCTGCTCCACTGGTTCATGAACCCGGTGTAGTACGCGCGGTTGAGGTAGGCGAGGTGGTAGCGCGGTCCTTCGTTGAGGATGCCGCCGCTCAAACCGGCGTTGTCGCTGCCGCCGGAGCTGGCCAGCCGCTGCGCACTGCCGGCGCAGGTTTCGCCACCATAGGGTACGAACGAACTCCGATTGGGCTGCAATGTACGTGCGCTGAGAGAGCGCACCCCTTGTTGAACGTGAAGTCGTTGACCGTGCCGGTTCCGGGAAACTGGTACTGATCATTGGCCGAGGCCATGAAGCAGTCATTGTGGAAGGCGGTGCGTGCGAGATTGGAACCGCTGAAGGCCGCGGCCGAGCTCAAGACGGTAGGGAACCAATCCTCCTGGGTGCACAGGCAGGGTCGTGGCCACGGGGATCTCGCTGGGCACCATGGACAGCACGGCGTTTTGCACGGTGCGCTTGGATGACTTGCTGTCGGCATCGGTGCTGCTGGTGCCGTTGTTGGTGAACCACCATTCGCCGAAGTTACCGATGAAGCCGGTCTGCACGGAGGTAGATGACGTCGCGATACTTCGCGAGGATCGGCTTGATCTGCTCCATGTGTGCCTGCATGCGAGCCAGCGAAGGGCTGGCCGCCGGCGTGCTCATGCTGCTGCCCGTAGTGGAAGCGGATGATCGCCCTGGTGCCGGCAGTGCGCATGTAGGCCAGGTTGGTGTCCAGGTCCGACAGCGCCGAGGAGGTGATGTCGGAGCCTGCGTAGTTGGCCAGGCTCGTGTAGCCGAACACCAGGGTCAGCGGAGCGCCGTAGCTGTTGTTCTTGACGGCGCCGACCTCGGACTGCCAAGTCGACGGGCTGGCCAGCAGGCCGCCGTTGTACGCGGCGTAGATGTACCAGCCGCGCTCGGGGTTGGGGAAGTCGGTGGAGTTGTCCGGGCTGAAGCTGGCCGTGACCGCATCGCTGGACGGGCCGGCCGTCGAACCCCCGTCGGTCGGCGGCACTGGCGTCGTCGCACCCCCCCCATCCCCAGCACTCGGTGGACTTGGATCGTTCGGTGTGGTCGCTCCGCCCGTCGACCCTGTGCCAGTCGACGGTGCGGTGGTAGTCGAAGGCGATTCAATTACGGTGGTTTGGCTGTCCACCCAGCAGGTCTTCTCTGCGCCGACCGCCGGATCGCCAAACATTGCGTTCGAGCAAGCGACTCCATTGGCGTATGCGCGCTCTGTGAAGGCAGACGACGTGCCGTACCTGACGTTGCGCGTCCCGCTGAACGAGCATGTCCCGTACTCTTGCGCGCAGACTACCCAGGAAGACACCTCGGGATCGGACGCTTGACCGGTGGTGGTGCTGGCCGTCGAGTCCGCCGGTGTGGACGTCGAAGGCGTTGCCTGTGAGGTCGTGGATGGTGAGGTGGCGGTCTGCGAGGTGGATGTTGATTCCGAAGTGCTCGATGTTCGAGGCGAACGGAACCTTCTGCGATCGACGGATACCTCGTGCGATGTCGAACCGATCCCGGCCTCGATCGCAGACAAATCGACCGATGATGGCACCTCGTCCGAGGTACCGCCGCAGGCGGATATCAGTACGGCTGAGATCGCAGCGGGAACGAGTCTTGTGAGGGGATTGGATAGGTACCACTCGACGGACATGGATGGCTCTCTCGATCTGGTTGAACCCGGTGCCCTGCTTCTTGCGAACCAGATTCCGATGGAGAGAGTCTCGGAGCCCTTCGTTCTTCGGCTGTAGTGAGATGTCGCGCGCGTAAGGAGACGAATCGACGGTTGTCGACCCCTCGTTCGAGGGGGATGACGTTGTGTTACGCGCGGTGCGTGATCGACGTATCGCCCCGATGGTCCTGCGGTGCTGCGTGTGTGAAGCAGTGCACGAATCGCCCCACCCCAATCTGCCTCCCGCGGGGATGTGGCGTGTGTGCTTGCCACCACTTCATGCGCCTGGGTGTAACTGATAGCGGCCGCGTGGTCGGAGATGGATGCCCAAAGGCATGCGCCCATCGTTACGAATTCGCGTGTGCGCGCGAAGTGCACTACGCGTCCGGCCTACCTCCCGTGGGTCCTGAACTGCGGTTGCCCCCAATCTGAAGGGAACGCATGCCCGCGCCCATCGCTCGCGACCCCAGGACGAGTAACCTACTCCTTTGGCGTCTCATGGATCGGTGTTGGCCCGTGGCGCCAATGCCCTGTTGAGTGACTGAATGACACGGTTCCCCATCCTGATTGAAGACGACTTCGAGCTATACGGCAACGGCTTGGGGGACGTGGCGAGTCTTCAGTACTTGCCCACGATGGCCTTTCTCAACATGCTGGACGATGCGGGCGTTCGAGTCACCTTCATGGTCGACGTGGCGCAGCACTTGTTCTTGACATCGCAGCGCAAGCACGATCGGCATGTGGCTCAGCAGTGCGACCTCTGGGAGCACACGGTGAGAAGCATCGCGGAGCGGGGTCATGATGTGCAACTGCACCTGCATCCTCAATGGCTTGGTGCGTCGCGACGCGGTGGCTTCAACCTGCTCGACAAGCGTTGGAATATCGGCCTGTATGCACCTGAGCAGCAGCGCCAGTTGGTAACGCACGCAGTAGCCTATCTGAGGTCACTGCTGAAGGTGGTCATTGAGGGCTATCGTGTGGTCGCCTACAAGGCTGGTTCGTGGGGGATGCAACCAAGCCGCGTGCTTTTCGAGACCCTCGCCGATGAAGGAATCAAGATCGTGATCGGCGCGCGCGAAGGTATGCACATCCCGGCCAATCAAGTTGACTTCCGTGGCATGGAAGAAGCATCCCTTCCGTATCACCCGGACTTCGATGACCTGCGGAAAGTTTCTGAGCGGCCGAACGGCATAACGGTGATACCGATGGCTGCCTACGCGCCAGACTGGCCGGCGCTGGTCAGTCTGGCCGTTGCCAAGGTGCGCTCCCGGCTGGTACGTACGCGAGTTGAGGAGCGCTTCTATCATCGTGGCGAGATTCCGCAGGAGGTTCTCTCTCTTTCGCCGTTGGAGGGGCGGCAACAACTGAAACTGGCGTATCGCCCGTATCTCACTCATCTCAAACTGGGTGATGTGCCGTACACCTACCTGATGCGCTCCTTGCGCGCCGTGATTGGCCGGCTCCGCAGGCTCGACAGACCGCTAGTGCCCTTGGTGATCGAGTCGCATACGAAGCAGTTCAAGGGGCACTACTCGGACATCGCGCGTTTTCTACGCGATCTGAAGCCTGAGTTCGGCGACGAAGTGGAGTTCATGACAATATCTCGGTTGGCTACGATCCTCGATCAGAATCCGACTCTTGTCCGTGCGCGTGCCGCCGCCGCTTGACCTGGCCCGGCCCGCGGATGCGGATGATGTCGAGGCCTACTTCGCGTTCGCGGCTCCCGGCACGCCAGCCTCATCACGGTCACGCTGGCCGACTGTGGACGAACTGTGCTCGAAGGAGGGCGCGTTCGACTGGACTGCTTGGCGGACGCGCTTTACGCTGGAGCGACCTGACGCGGACGAGTTGCTGCGGCGACTGCACTTCCGGCGGAGCAATCACCTTGGTGGCGACGCAGTCCGGAACGTCCTCGGGTTCATGCTCGAGGGGTATGGCGCAACGGGCGACGTGCGCTACTTCAATGAACTACTCTGGTTCTCTACAGCGAATGAGAGATTCAGAGTTCCGCGGACCGAGTCGCTGGCCATCGGACGGTTCCATTCGTTGCTCAATCGTCATGGGTTACACCGCTTCCCACACGGGAGTGTCGCTACGGCTCCCGACCAACTCCGCAGGCTCGAGATCGACGGCGCGAGATTGAATGGCTCTCGTTCGAATCGGGAGCGTGTCGGCCTTTTAGGTAGTCCTTGGTTCTTTCGAGCGCTCATACCGACCCTGCGGGAGCACAACTTGGAACCACGCTGCTATGTGGTCCGACAACACGCCGACCGCTGGCCGCGATGGCTACTCCAGCACCCAACGATTCATCGCATCTTCCTTCGATTGACCCGATCACCGACAGACTTCGTCGATCTGGGGGATGACCCTGCTTCGTTCGGAATCGGCAAGCGACTTTCAACTGACGGAATCGAAGTCAGTTTTCACAAGCTGGGGTTCATCATCAAGCGCGGTACGCTTGGTGGCAGTCGGCTTGGCATCATCAACGATCACTGGGCGTTGCTCCCGCATGTGCGAGGACGATCGACCATCGAGTGGTCACTCTTGCATGGGATACCCGTTGCCGCCACGACGCACCTGGTCGACATTGGTATCGACACGGGTAGGCTTATCGGAGCTTGGTCGTATGAACTGCAGACGCTCAGCGCGCGTTCCGTGAACGCGGTGAGGGCGGTTGTCAAGCGCGATAGCGTGCGTCGCGCGGCTGCGTCGATACTCAGCTTGCTCGCAACAGACGGCCGTACTATAGAGAACCCCGACACCACCGGCGCCACCTACTTTTCGATGCACCCTACCCTGGTGCGGCATGTGGAGCAAGTTGTACTACCCGCGCGTCGAGCCCGCGCTACTGGGCTCGACGCGCAGTGAAGCTACTGGATGTTGATGCTGGTACCGGTGATGAAGCGATAGGAGGAGGGGTCCCAGGACTGGGAACCGTTGTTGGCGTTGGCCGGGCGGATCTTGAATGCGTTGGACTGGGTGGTGGAGTAGATGTCGGGCATTTCGAGGGAGACGGCCCAGCGGCCGGCAGTGGCAGAGGCGGGGATGGAGATGGGGACAGCCACGGTGGTGCTGGACGAAGCCTGGGATGGGAGCTGGCGCAGCAAGGTGGTGCTGGTGCCGGTGATGGTCTGGGAGCCGTTGGTCAACACGACGCGAAGCGGGCGGGCCGAGTAGATGCGTGCCCAACCGACGTTGCGCATATTGACGTTGACGGTGATGGCCGATCCGCGAGCGACGGAATCGGTGTGGCTGATGCTGTCGAACTGGAAGCGGTAGCCGATGGATCGGCTGACCCGGGACAGCGTCCCTTCGCTGCTCCACTGGTTCATGAACCCGGTGTAGTACGCGCGGTTGAGGTAGGCGAGGTGGTAGCGCGGTCCTTCGTTGAGGATGCCGCCGCTCAAGCCGGCGTTGTCGCTGCCGCCGGAGCTGGCCAGCCGCTGCGCACTGCCGGCGCAGGTTTCGCCACCATAGGGTACGAACTCCGATTGGGCTGCAATGTACGTGCGCTGAGAGAGCGCACCCTTGTTGAACGTGAAGTCGTTGACCGTGCCGGTTCCGGGAAACTGGTACTGATCATTGGCCGAGGCCATGAAGCAGTCATTGTGGAAGGCGGTGCGTGCGAGATTGGAACCGTTGAAGGCCGCGGCCGAGCTCAAGACGGTAGGGAACCAATCCTCCTGGGTGCAGTACAGGCAGGTCGTGGCCACGGGGATCTCGCTGGGCACCATGGACAGCACGGCGTTTTGCACGGTGCGCTTGGATGACTTGCTGTCGGCATCGGTGCTGCTGGTGCCGTTGTTGGTGAACCACCATTCGCCGTAGTTACCGATGAAGCCGGTCTGCACGAGGTAGATGACGTCGCGATACTTCGCGAGGATCGGCTTGATCTGCTCCATGTGTGCCTGCATGCGAGCCAGCGAAGGGCTGGCCGCCGGCGTGCTCATGCTGCTTCCGTAGTGGAAGCGGATGATCGCCTTGGTGCCGGCAGTGCGCATGTAGGCCAGGTTGGTGTCCAGGTTCGACAGCGCCGAGGAGGTGATGTCGGAGCCTGCGTAGTTGGCCAGGCTCGTGTAGCCGAACACCAGGGTCAGCGGAGCGCCGTAGCTGTTGTTCTTGACGGCGCCGACCTCGGACTGCCAAGTCGACGGGCTGGCCAGCAGGCCGCCGTTGTACGCGGCGTAGATGTACCAGCCGCGCTCGGGGTTGGGGAAGTCGGTGGAGTTGTCCGGGCTGAAGCTGGCCGTGACCGCATCGCTGGACGGGCCGGCCGTCGAACCCCCGTCGGTCGGCGGCACTGGCGTCGTCGCACCCCCCCCATCCCCACCGCTCGGCTGGCCAGAGCCTTGGTTCGATCCCCCCGAGACGCCGCCGCCTGAGTCGCTCGTAGAGTCACCAGCGGCGGCGGCGTACGAGCACGTCTTGTCGACGCCGGGGGCCGGGTCACCGAACACGTCGTTCGTGCAGCTGACCGAATTCGTGACAACCCGAGTGACGTACGAACTGGGTGTCCCGTAGCGAACCTCACGCGTTCCAGACAGCGCGCAAGTTGCGTACTCATTTGCACAGTGGACCCAAGCGTCGGCCACACCGGGACGGGTACCCTCCGGCGAGGCGCCGTTGGCGTCCAGCGAATCGGATGCACCGCCGCAACCGACGAGGGCAGCAGCAAGAAGAATCGCGCCGCTCATGAGTCTGCCGGCAGGAGAAAGAGATTGACGGGAAGAGTATCGCATGACGAAAAATGACAGACCCTACCTGTGGGGTTGACTACGGCAATAGGAGTGGCCACGAGTCTCGCGGCGTAGGGCCAGCAGCCGTTAGGGTACTGTGTCGCCAGTAATCGGATGTACAGGCGGCTCCCGTCGACCGGCACGAGGCCCGACCAGTCCGGTCAGCTATTGCTACTGCGGATTCCGAGGCGTCAAGACCCTGGGGACCGGCCTAGGCGGCGTGACAGGGGCCGGGCAATCGCCGGCGAGACGGAGGGCGGTCGTTACGACTGAGCACACTCCGGCATGTCGCGGACGACGCTCGGGCCGCGGCCGCCATCCGCGCAGTGGCAGGCCACGTGGCGACCAATGCGCGGCACTGCGGGGTCAGTCCGCAGCAATCACCTTTCGATGATTTCTTGGGTCAACCCAAGTTCGGTCGCAAACAAGCTCAGCAGATGGCGCCGCAGCTTCTCCCTGTTCTGGTCGAAGTGCTTCGAAGTCCACCAGGTTTCGCCCGGCTCGAGAACGGCGTCGGGCGGACGCTGTACGGCCCAGCGCTCGCGGCACTTCTCGCGGTAGCGCTCCATCGAGCCGAAGGCCCGCGCCGGAATGCCCATGGCCACCGTGTTCGGTGCGATGTCGCCGATGACGACCGAGCCGGCACCGATGATCGAGTTGGCGCCGATGCGCACGTTGCCGAAGATCGTGACGTTCTGGCCGATGACGCAGTTGTCTTCGATGACGATGGGGCCGAACACCTGCATGTCGGGGATCTCGTCGCGCAGCACCGCAGCACCGCCGTCGTGGGTGATGAACATGACCCCCTTGGCGATCGAAACCCGATTGCCGATCTTGATCAAGTAGGGTTCGGTGCCGAGCCACGTCGGGATGATGATGCAGCCCTCGCCGACCTGTGCTCCCTGCTTCCTGAAGTAAGCCGCAATGGTCCTCGTGTCGTAGGCGTTCAACTCCACGCGTTCCTTGACGCGATGAACGGCGTTGCGAGCAATGTTGATCAGCGATTTCAGCATCTCGAGAACCTGGGAATACTCAACGATCAAGGTGGTGGTGGCGTCATGGCGCGCCCAGCGCGGTGGGCAATGAGCCCGACCCCTTCACCGCACCGCGCCACCGATGCATGCGACCACGCAACGCCATTCTGACGGCTGGTGGATGCGTGTGGCAATTGCCCTCAATCGGGGCCCCGCCTGCAACGTCGTGCCCCCGATCATGGGGAGTCGGTGGTCGGTGGGGCCGCTGCGTCGGCGATACTGGTCCCTTGTTGCCGGATCAACGACGGTTTTTTGGGAACGCAGCACAGATGCAGGACGCGCTCGTAGTGGTTGGACGCGATGACGCTCATTTGACCAAGCACATCGCGGCTGGCTTCAGGGCGCTCGAGGTATCCCGGTTGCACATGGTGGTGGTGGAGTCCTGCGCGCGGCGGCAGACCCTGGGTCCGCTCGAGAGACTCTACCGATGGCTCGACGGCCGGCTGTTCGATCGGCGCAACGCCGTCCCAAGGGCCGTGGACGCGGTTTGCACCGGCACGGACGAATTGGATCCATTGGTCGTCCACAAGGGTCTGGGGGCCGATCACATCGAACGTTCGGTCGCCGACGTGCACGCGCTGGTGGCGCTCGCCGAGGCGGGTGCGCCCCGAGTCGTTCTCGATCTCACCGGTCAGGTCACCACCGCCCAGTGCAACGGGGCGGATCTGCTGTCGCTGAAGTTCGGCGATGGTGCGGAGGCCACTAGTCTCCAGCAGGCGGTGCGCGACCGGATCGGCGTGCCCCATGGCGCCCTGTCGGTCACTGTGGCCCGGGCCGCGGCGCAGGGCAGTCGGAAGCAGGTTTTCGGCGCCCGTGTCTTCCTCGATCACCGGTCGTTCAGGCGCAGCGGGCAGCTGGCCGCGCTGAAGATTGCGCCCATCGTCATCGCGGCGCTGAAGCGCACCGATCGTGGTGTGCACGACGGGGCGCGATCCGGCGCGGGGCCGCACCCGAGGCCGCGAACGGCGGTGCAGTTGCTCTCCAAATCCGCACGTGCGGTGGCATCCAAACTGCTCGGGCGGGTGCAATGGCAAATCCAGTTGTACAGGGGTGGCGAGGCCGGTCGGTCGCTCGGTGAGCCGTGGGCCACGCTCAAGCCGCCGCGCGAGGAGTTCTGGGCCGACCCGTTCGTCATTGCGCACCGCGACCGCGCGGTCGTGTTCTTCGAGGCCCTGCGCTACCGGGAGAACAAGGGGTTCATCGCCTGCATCGAGGTCGAGCCCGATGGCTCGCACGGCGCGCCCACCGTCGTGCTCGACCGTCCCTGGCACCAGTCGTATCCCTACGTCTTCCAGGTGGACGGACAGTGGTACATGGTGCCCGAGTCGGGTGCGAACCTGTCGGTCACCCTGTACAGGTGCACGGAGTTTCCGGCCCGCTGGCAAGAGGTGTGCACGCTGGTCGAGGGGGTGGCGCTCTACGACGCCAGCATCGTCCGCTGGAACGACAAGTGGTGGTTGTTCGCCGCCCACGGCCTGCCCGGTGCAAGCACCTACGACGAACTGCACGTCTACTGGGCCGAAGACCTCTTCGGCCCTTGGGAGCCGCACGCGCTCAATCCGGTGAAGATCGACGCCGGTTCAGCACGACCGGCCGGAGCGCCGGTCGTGATCGACGGCAAGCTCATCCGGCCCGCCCAGGATTGCCGCAATCGATACGGCGATGCGGTGTCGTTCCAGCACGTGGTGCAGTTGGATGCCGAGAGCTTCTCCGAGGTGCCGTACGAACCCGAAGCCATCCGGGCTCAGATGGCGGGCATCTCGTTGCTGCACACCTACAACGTGCAGCACGAGATCACGGTGATCGACTGCGCCTCGACTGCTTCCACGCTGGTGTAGCGGCGACGCCGCTTCGCGAGCCACTCGCCGCTTCCATGGGCCCTCTCAGTTCCTCCGCCGCGCGCGGTGTCCTGCTGCTGACGAGCCGCCTCGGCATGGGCGGTGCCGAGCGCCACACGATCTCGCTGGCCAACCTGCTGTCGCGCGAGTTTCGCGTGGCGATGGCCTACCTGAAGTGCGAAGAAGACCTGATCGGCCACGTCAGGCGCGAGGCCATGGCCGAGTTGAAGTGCCTGCATGCGCGCAAGCGCATCGACCTCGACGCCGCGCGCGAGGTGCTGGGCATGTGCCAGCGGCACGGCCTGACAACCATCGTCTGCGCCAACGCGTTCGCGCTGATGTATGCGCAGATCGCGCGGTGGATGTCGCCGACGCCGATCGAGGTGATCCAGGTCTTCCACACCACCAAGCTGCGGTCACTCAAGGAGGTGCTGGAACTGGTCTTCTACCGGCCGTTCTTCTGGGCCGCCAACCATGTGGTGTTCGTGTGCGATGCCCAGCGGCGTCACTGGCGGCGGCGCGCGCTGTGGGGGCGGGCCACGCACACCATCTACAACGGAGTGGATCCGTCGTTCTTCGACCCGAAGCCGTTCGAGGCGGGCGTGGGCCGGCTGCGCGCGCAGGCGGGGTTCGGCCCCGATGATCGTGTCGTCGGCATCTGCGCCGTGTTGCGACCCGAGAAGCGGCATGCTGATCTGCTCGCGGCGCTGGCGGTTTGCCGTGCAGGTGGCAAACCATGGAAGGCAATGATCATCGGCGACGGCCCGCTGCGCAGCACCCTCGATGAACAGGCCCGGCAACTCGGGGTGGCCGATGACATCTTCGTCACCGGCTATCAGTCCGATGTGCGACCGTGGCTTGCCGCCTGCGATGTGGTGACGCTGCCGTCGAACTCGGAGTCATTCTCGATCGCCGCGCTCGAGGCGATGTCGATGGGCAAGCCGATGCTGATGAGCGACGTGGGCGGCGCCCGAGAGCAGGTGGAGCATGGCGTCAACGGCCTGGTGTTCGTGCCGGGCGATGTCGCGGCGTTTGCGAACTGCCTCGACACCTGCTGGGATCCACAGCGTGCACAGGCGATGGGCGCGGCGGCCCGCGCGCGCGTCGAACGCGACTTCTCCATTTCGTCGATGGTCGGGCACTACGAAGCGTTGCTTCGCGCTGCCGACCCACAGCATGCCCCGAGCCCGGAGCCATGGCCGCGCTGACCGCCACGCGCCTCACTTGGCTGTGGCGGCGCCTCGGCCGGATGTACTGGCAGGAGGTGCCGTACCGCATCGGCTTCCTGCTGCGCAGCCATGCGCAACGCCTGGGCTTGTTCACTGCCACGGCAGTGCCGGCGCAGTCGACGGACGCGAGCTACGGGCAGGGCTGGTGTCGGGTGCCCGACAACGCAGCATCCGCCGACGAAGCGCTCGCCGACCTCGTCGAGCAGACCTTGCGAGGTGAGCTCTCGGTCTTCGGCAAGCTGGTGGCCACCCACGGCGGCGTGCCCGACTGGAACCGCGACCCCGGCACCGGGGTGCGGATCGAGCCGACATTCGGGCTGTTCATCGATTTTCGCCATCTCGGCGAAGGCATCGACATCAAGTTTCTCTGGGAGGTCAACCGGCATGGCTGGTGGGTTCCGCTGGCCCAACGGTTCGCGCTCACCGGTGACGAGCGGTACCTCGCCCATATCGGCAAGCTGCTGGACAGCTGGTTGAACGATTGCCCGTACCCGAACGGCGCCAACTGGTCGTCTCCGGTCGAGCACGGCATCCGGCTGGTCAACTGGAGCATCGTCTGGACGCTGATCGGTGGAGCCGATTCGCGCTTGTTCGGCGGCCCTGCGGGCCAGGCGTTGCTGCAGCGGTGGCTGGCGAGCATCTACCAGCACATGGCGTTCGCCGACGACAACTACTCGTACTACTCGTCGGCCGACAACCACCTGATCGGTGAGGCGACGGGTGTGTTCGTGGCCGCGCACACGTGGGACCGGTGGCCCGAGTCGCGCCGCATGCGCCGCAAGGCCAAGGCACTGCTGGAGCGAGAGGCGCTGCGCCAGTTCGCGCCCGATGGCGTCAACCGCGAGCAGGCCGTGTGCTACCACAAGTTCGCGATGCAGTTCCTGCTCGCCAGTGGTCTGTGCGCGCGGGCCAACGGCGATGATTTCTCGGTTGCCTACTGGTCGCGCATCGAAGCGGCCGCGGTGTTCCTCGCATCGATGATGAACTGCCGCGGGCGCCTGCCTGCGATCGGCGATGCCGACGACAGCGAGGTCTGGTCGTTGGCCCAGGGTGCGGGCGCCAATTCATACCGGACGCTGGTGGCCGCTGCCGCTGCGCTGTTCCAGCGCGGCGACCTGCAGGCCAAGGTCGAGGCGACCGGCGGGTTGCCCGACCCGCAGCTGCGCTGGCTGCCGCTGCCGCCCTCGCCGCAAGCCGACGTTGCCGCCATGTATCGATTGCCGACGCGGTTCGACCAAGGTGGCTACGTGCTGCTGGGCGAGAATCTGCACCGCGCCGAGGAGTTCCGCGCGGTGCTCGATTGCGGCGCGCTCGGCCATGTGCGCGTTGCCGGCCATGGGCACGCCGACGCACTGTCGGTGCTGGTCAGCTGGGGTGGGGTTGATCTGTTGGTCGACCCGGGCACCTACTGCTACAACGCCGCGCCTGCGCTGCGCCACTACTTCCGTGGCACGCACGCGCACAACACCTTGGTCGTCGACGGTCGCGACCAGTCGGAGTACGGCGCGAGCTTCCTGTGGCTGCGCGACATCGAGACCCAAGTCGTCCACGATGAGGGCGCCGCGGTTCACGCCCTCCACCGGGGCTACGAGCGATTGGCCGATCCGGTCGTGCACCATCGGCGGGTCACGCCGCACGCGGGCGAGACCGCCCTGGTGGTCGAGGACTGGATCGAATGCGCACGGCCACACGACGTCGAACTGCTGTGGCACGCGGCAGCCGGCGCTTCGCTCGAGCCGTCGGGTGTCGGCAAGTGGCGGCTGAGCGCCGAAGACCGTGCCATCGAGCTGGAGATCAGTGGCGCAGACCTGACGACTTCGATCGTGGCCGGCAGGGAATCACCGCCGCAAGGCTGGGTATCGAGGCGGTTCTACGAGAGAACACCGGCGCCGGTCTTGTCGGCGCGCGTGCGGCTCGCGCCTCACCAGGTGCTGCGCACCCGCATCAGGCGAGGCGGAGTCGAACGGGAGCAGGCCAAATGAAGATCTGGTTCGATCTCTCGAACTCGCCGCACATCAACCTGTTCGCCCACATGATCCGCGATCTGGAGTCCGAGGGGCACGAGGTGGTGATCACCTGTCGCCCACTCGCCAACACGATCGACCTGCTGGATCTGCACCGCTTCCGCTACCAGGTGGTGGGAGTTCACTACGGCGGCAAGTTCGCACTCAAGCTGCTCGGGTTTCCGATCCGCGTCTGGCAACTGGTTCGCTACCTGCGCCGCCAGCGCATCGACGTGGCGATCTCGCAGAGTTCGTTTCATTCACCGTTGGTGGCGTGGCTGTTGCGGGTGCGCTCGATCTACATGAACGACAACGAGCACGCGATGGGCAACATCCCGTCTTTCTTGTTCGCCAGCCGCATCATGGTGCCCGAGTTCCTGTCGATCGAGAAGCTGCGCAAGCAGTGGGCCAGCCCGCGCAAGGTGGTGGCCTATCCCGGCGTGAAGGAAGGCATCTACCTGTGGCAGCTCGACGAGCGGCAACCCCGGCGCGATGCGCGGGCCAAGGCCCGGCCCACGGTCTACATCCGCCCTGAACCCTGGACGGCCCAGTACTACAAGGGCAGCCGCGACTTCCTGGATGAGACGATCCTCGGCATCAAGGATCAGGTGCAGGTGATCGTGCTGCCGCGTGGCAAGGACCAGGGCCTGCACTACCGCGAGCCGCAGTTCGCCGGCGTCCGCGTCGTCGACACCGCGCTCGACATTGCCGACATCGCGCCCGATTGCGATCTGTTCATCGGCGCCGGCGGCACGATGACGCGCGAGATGGCCGTGCTCGGCGTGCCGACGATCTCGGTCTACCAGGATGATTTGCTCGACGTCGACCGCCACCTGCTGCAGCAAGGGGCGCTCGTGCATGAGCCTCAGCCCACCGCCGCCGGCGTGCTGGCCGCGTTGGGCAAGGCGGCGCGCAAGCCGCCGAACAAGGCGCTGCTGGACAAGGGGCGCCAGGCCTACACGATGATCAAGGGCGCAGTGCTCGGCCGCTGATGGCGAGGGCGAGATTCTTTCGGAGGAATAGATGGTGAGACTCGGAATGGTGGGCCTGGGCAAGATGGGCCTGTCGCACCACGCAATTGCCCGGGCACATCCGGGCGTGGAGGTGGTGGCCGCCTGCGACCAGACCGCCTACCTGACCAGCGTGCTCAACAAGTACAGCGGGCTCAAGTGCTACGACGACTACGACAAGCTGCTGGCCGGCGAGACGCTCGACGCCGTGCTGATCGCCACGCCGTCGAAGCTGCACGCCTCGATGGTGCGCAAGGCGCTCGAGCGCGGCCTGCACGTGTTCTGCGAGAAGCCGTTCGTGCTCGACCCGACCGAAGGCGAGGAACTCGCCGCGATGGCCGAGTCGCGCAACCTGGTGAACCAGGTGGGCTACCACTTCCGCTTCGTCGGTGCGTTCCAGGAGGCGGCTCGCATCGTGGCGTCGGGCGCGCTCGGCAAGGTGCACCATGTGCGGGCCGAGGCCTATGGCCCGGTGGTGCTGCGGCCGAAGGGCGGCACCTGGCGCTCGTCCAAGGGCGAGGGCGGCGGCGCGCTGTACGACTATGCGTGCCACGCGCTGGACCTGGTCAACTTCATCGCCGGCGCACCGAGCTCGGTCGGTGGGGTCATCCTGAAGAGCGTGTTCTCGCGCGACGTGGAAGACGAGGTCTACTGCACGCTGCACTATGCCGATGGCGCCACCGGACAGCTGGCGGTCAACTGGAGCGATGAGAGCTTTCGCAAGATGTCGACCAAGGTGTCGGTCTGGGGCACCAACGGCCGGATCACCGCCGATCGGCAGGAGTGCCAGATCTACCTGCGTGCGCCGCACGACGCGGTGCCCGAGCTGAAGCAGGGCTGGACGGTGAAGTACACGACCGAGCTGACCGACGAGGTGTGGTACTACCTGCGTGGCGAGGAGTACTCGGCGCAGATCGACCACTTCGTCCGTGCGGTGGAGGGCGAGCGCAAGTCCGAGGTCAATTCGTTCCGCTCGGCGCTGCAGGCCGATCGCCTGGTCGCGATGATCCTGGCCGGGGCCGGCGGCGCCGTGCAACCGGCGAAGGCGCAGGACAACGCCAAGGGGATCTGGAAGCGCGTGTTCGGCTGAACGCGGCGACCGTTGCAGTTATCGATGGGATCAACGATGGACAGAGTGCTTTTCGGCGACAACCAGTTCTTCGGCGTCAACCACATGTCGGAGGACAAGGCGCGCGCGCAGGCGATGAAGTTCCAGGACCTGCAGGCGGTGATCGACGTGCTCGATGCGGCGTACCAGGAGGGGATTCGCACCTTCATGTGCACCACGCACGACCGGGTGGCCGAGATCTGCGACCACTTTCGAGCCAACCGCAGCCGCTACCCCGACTACGTGTTCTATCCGTGCATGCCGTACGCGCACAAGTACGCCAACGCAGCCACCGAAGAGGGCATCGTCGGCGCGCTGCGCAAGTTCCTGCCGCAAGAGGGCGCGGTGGCGGCGATGCTGCGCGGCGGCGTGGCGCTGGCCAACAAGGACGTCGAGACGATCCTGCAGCTGCTGGTCGATGCCGAGATGAAGATGTTCGAGGGGCTGCCGACACCGGTGATCTTCATCCAGAACGTGATCACCGACCTGCTGCTGGGCCTGGGCATGAACGACGTGTTCCGCATGTTCGCCGACCATGTCCGCAACAAGTATCGGGCGGAACCGGGCTTCATCACGATGAACACGCCGCTGCTGCTCGACGTGCTCGAGAAGCAGGGCATCGACAACCCGATCGTCTGCTCGAACATCAACAAGATCGGCTTTCGCATGTGCGGCGGCGTCGAGCTCTACGAGAAGACCATCGCCACCCGTCGCTTCCGGCCGATCGCGATGTCGGTGCTGGCCTCGGGTGCGATCACGCCGCGCGAGGCCATCGACTACGTGTGCACCCAGCCGCAGATCGAGTCGATCGTCTTCGGGGCTTCGAGTCGCGGCAACATCCGCCAGACCAAGCAGCTGATCGACGAGCTGTCGAAGCCGGTGCAGCGCGTCGCGGCCTCCGTCGCAACGGCATCGACCCCCGCAGCCTGAAGCCAGATGGATTTCCCGAGCATCTCCGCGGCCTACGCCGAGCGCGTCAACGCCCCCTATGTGGCGTTTCTGCGGCGAATGGAGATGCTCATCGACGTGGTCGAGGCCGAAGGTTGCGTCGTGCGCGACCGCGCCGGCAAGGCCTACATCGATTGCATCTCGGGCTACGGCAACTGCGTGCTGGGTCACAACCCGAAGCCGATCGTCGACGCCGTGGTGGCCGAGATCACGTCGTCGAGGCCGTTCAACCTGCCGTTCGTGCACGAGGTGCAGGCGCGGCTGGCGCAGCGCCTCGCAGCCGACAGCCCCGGCGAGCTCGAATGCTCGTTCGTCGTCAACAGCGGCTCCGAGGCGGTCGAGACGGCGCTGAAGCTGGCGCGGCTGGCGACCAGCCGGCCGGGCATCATCAGCACCACCGGCAGCTGGCACGGGTTCACGTTCGGCTGCCTCGGGGTGTCCGAGCCTTCGATGTGCCGCACGTTCCGGCCGATGCTCGAGGGCGTGAAGCATGTGCCGTATGGCGACGCGGCGGCCGTCGAGGCGGCGATCGACGAGCGCACCGGCTGCGTGATCGTCGAACCGCTGCAGTCCGAGAGCGGCGCCATCGTGCCGCCGCCGGGCTATCTCAAGGCGCTGCAGGAGCTGTGCGCCCGGCGCAAGGTCGTGCTGATCTTCGACGAGGCCAAGACCGGCATCGCCAAGACCGGCCGGCTCTTCTGCTGCGAGCACGATGGGGCGGTGCCCGACATCCTGGTGTGCGGCAAGGCGCTCGGCGGTGGCGTGATGCCGGTCGGCGCGGTGATCGCCAAGCGGTCGCTGTGGGGTCGCTTCGGCTTCAGCTTCCCGATGTCGAGCTCATCCGGTGGCGGCAACGCGGCGGCCTGCGCGGCGGCGCTGGCCACGCTCGAGCTCGTGCAGGCGCAGCGGTTGTCGGCACGCGCCGGGGTGCTCGGGAATCGGTTGATGCATGGGTTGCAGGCCCTGCGCGGTGCCCATGGCGAGAAGGTGCTGGGCGTCTCGGGCATCGGGTTGCTCACCGGTGTGCAGATGGCCCACGCCAAGATCGCCGCAGAGGTGGTGGCGCAGTGTGCGCACCGCGGAGTGCTGGTGATGACGGCGTTCTGCGATCGCTCGCGCTTGCTGGTGGAGCCGCCGATCTGCATCACCGAGCAGCAACTCGACACCGTGGTCCACGCCATCGCCGACGCCATCGACGCCTGCTCGCTCGCCTAGTCCGCGCGCACGTTCAACGCTGGGAGTGCCCATGTCGACCGACCCCGCCGCGTTCCAGATGCTGCTGCAGCAGTTTCGCCCGTCGTTGGTGTTGCCACCCGATCAGCCCGACGAGACGGCCGATTCGACGCTGCGCGCGCTGTGGCAGGCCGCGGCAGGCGCGCCTTGCTCCGCGAAGCAGGCGGCCGTGCGCGACCTGCCCCTGCTCGATGCCGGGCAGCGGTCGGTGCTCGAACGGTTGATTGCGCAGCGCCTGGCGGGCGCGCCGCTGATGCAGATCACCGGGCGCGCAAGCTTCATGGGGCTCGAACTCGAGTTCGCGCCCGATGTCTTCGTGGTCAGGCCGGAAACCGAACTGCTCGCACAGGCGGCGATCGACTGCCTGCGCCCGACGCCGCACCCCGTCGCGGTGGACGCCGGATGCGGCAGTGGCAACCTGAGCTGCGCCGTCGCCAGCCTGCTGGCGCAGGCGAGGGTCTATGCGGTCGACATCCTGGAGAGCTGTGCGGCGCTGACACGGCGCAACGTCGAGCGATGCCGGGTGGCCGATCGGGTTTCGGTGCACCTGGGCGACCTGTTCCAGCCGCTGCAGGCTCTGGGCCTCGGCGCGACGGTCGACGCGGTGGTGTCGAACCCGCCGTACATCGCCTCCGCGCGATTGAAGGGCGATCGCGCCTACCTGGTCTCGAACGAACCCCAGGAGGCCTTCGATGGCGGACCGTTCGGCGTGCGCATGCAGCAGCGGCTGATCGTGGAGTCGAAGGCGCTGTTGAAGCCCGGCGGCCACCTGCTGTTCGAGTTCGGTGCCGGGCAGGACCGGCAGGTGAAAATGCTGTTCGATCGTGCTGGCGGCTACCAGTCGGTCACGTTCCGGCCCGACGGTGGCGGCACTAACCGGGTGGTGGTGGCTCGCCTGGCGTAGGCGGAACGCGCAGCAGGGTCAGGCCGCCTGCGGCAACACGGGTTCGAGCAACGCCGGAGCGGCGTGCAGGTAGGCGGTGGTTCGCCGCTTCGCCTCGATGTCGTTGTAGACGAACTGGGCCTGCTCCGGCGTGAGCTGCAGCGCACGCCCGAGCTCGCCCGCCGGCACGCCGTGGTTGAACGCCCACAGCGCGATGTCCATCTTCTGGTACGGCAGCGCGAAGTAGAACTCGTCCTGGCCCTGCGCGAGGCTGTAGGTGTCGGTGGTGGGCTGGGCGTTGCACACCTCGTCGGGCAGCCCGAGGTGGCGGGCCAGCGCATAGACCTGGGTCTTGTACAGGTGCGCGATCGGCTTGAGATCGGCGGCGCCGTCGCCGTTCTTGACGAAGAAGCCCTGATCGTACTCCAGCCGGTTGGGCGTGCCGATCACCGCGTAGTTGAGCCGGTCGGCGTGGAAATACTCGATCGTCTTGCGGATGCGCTGCTTGAAGTTGGTGGCCGCCACGATCTGCAGGTACTCGCGCAGCGGCAGCCGCGCCTCGTGCTGTGCGCCCTGCGGGTCCTGGACGATCAGCTTGAAGTAGTTGAGGCCGCCGGCGGCGCCGCCGGCGATGGCGATCTTGCTCTTCCACCCTTCGTCGTAGCCGGGAAAGACGGCTCGAATGGCTGCATCGCGCTGCGCATAGCAGCCCAGCGCGCGCAGCGCGGGCGCGATGTCGAACAGCTCATGGTCGATGCCGAGCGACTCGGCCACCATGCGGCCCCTGTCGGCGCTGCTGCTGCTGGAATCCTGCTCCGGCAACAACAGGCCGTAGACCTTCTTGGCGCCGAACGCGCGCACCGCCAGCGCCGCGCAGACCGAACTGTCGATACCGCCCGAGATGGCGATGATCACACCGCGTCGCCGCAGTGTCGTGGCCACGGTGGCGACCATCCAGTCGCAGATGCGGGTCGTCTCGGCGCCGTGGTCGAGCGCCAGCACGTGCGGGCCCAGCCCGGCCGAGGTCACGGTTGCGGCTCTCAATGGGTGAGCTTGCGTCCCACGTAGGCTTCGACGGCCGCCAGGCTGTCGAGGTTCTCGGGCACCATGTCGGCGTCTTCGACCCGGATGTTGAAGGTCTGCTCGAGGTAGGTGACGAGTTCGAGGAAGCCGGTCGAATCGATCAGGTGGCGTTCCATGAACGAATCTTGATCGCCGAACTGCACCGCCTTGGCGCCCATGACGAAGTTGTCGTGGATGAAGCTGCGGACCTGTGCCTTGATGTCCATTCTCGGTTTCCCCTCTCGATTGCACGAACTGATTTGCACGAACTGATTTGCACGAACTGGTCGGGCGCAGCCTGGCACTCAGACCAGGCCGGTCTTCTTGATCTTGCCGGTGTCGGTCTTCGGCAGCGATTCGACGAACTCGACGGCCTTGGGCGCCATGAAGCTCTCGAGCGTGGCCAGGCAATGCCGGATCACGTCGCGCTCGGTCAGCTCGGCACCGGGCCGCAGCGTGACGAACGCCTTGATGGCCTGGCCCAGCACCGGGTCGTCGATGCCCACCACGGCGACTTCGGATACGCCGTCGATCGCGCTGATCGCGTTCTCGACCTCGCGCGGGCTCACCTTCTCGCCCCGGCTCTTGATGATGTCGTCGCGGCGCGCCACGAAGTAGAGCCAACCTTCCTCGTCGGTGCGGAAAAGGTCGCCGGAATGGAGAATCATCTCGCCGTTGGGCCCGGGCTTGAGGCGCTCGGCCGTCTCGCGCGGTTTCTCCCAGTAGCCGCGCATGACGTTGCTGCCGCGGATCACGAGCTCGCCGGTGGAGCCGTTGGGCAGCCGCCGGCCCTCGTCGTCGACCAGCCACACCTCTTCGTTGGGCATGCCGCGGCCCACGCTGGTGGGGCGGATGTCGAGTTGTTCCGGCGGCAGGTAGGTCACCCGCTTGCACTCCGTGAGGCCATACATCGAAAAGAGTGTCGCCTGCGGAAACAGGGCGCGCAACTCCCGAATGCGGGACTCCGGCAGCGCCGCGGCGGTGTTGGTGATCATGCGCAGCGAGGCGAGGTCGAAGCGCGCCAGGTCCTTCATCGCGGTGAGCATCGCGAACATCGTGGGCACCCCCGGGAACACGGTGGTGCGGGTGGCCACCATGCGCTCGAGCACCTTCACCGGGAACGAGAAGTTGCGCTCCAGCACCACCGTGGCGCCGAACCTGAATGCCATCAGCACCTGATAGAGGCCGTAGTCGAACGCCAGCGGCAGCGCACACAGGATGATGTCGGCCTCGCGCAACCCGAGGTAGGTGCTGACCGACCGCGCGGCGCTCACCATGTTCAGGTGGGTCAGCATCACGCCCTTCGGGAAGCCGGTGGAGCCGGAGGTGTAGATGATGCTGGCGAGATCCTGGTCGATCGTCGAGGGCGACTGGAACGCTGCTGGCGCATCCGCGGCCGGCCATTCCCGGCACGGGCTGGCCGATGAACCGGCGCTGGCGCTGCCGGCGACGAACACGGCGCGCACGCTGGCCACCTTGGGTACCGCGGCCGACCACACCGGCTCGAGCGCGGCGCTGGTCAGCACGGCGCTGGCGCGGGCATCGCCCAGCATGTAGGCCAGCTTGTCGTCCTTGGTCAGCGGATTGATCGGCATGAAGACGGCGCCGATCTTCAGGATGCCGAGGACACCGGCGACGAACTCGATGCCGTTGTCGAGGAACAGCGCGACGCGGTCGCCGCGCTGGACACCAGCGGCCTGCAGCGCCGCGGCGATGGCGCGCGCCGCCCGGTCGACGTCGGCATACGTGTACCGCGCTTCGGCGCAGATCAGCGCCACCTTGCCGCCGTGCCGGACGACCTGGGATTCGAAATCGTGGTGGAGCAGCATGGGGCTATTGAAGTACCGGTTCGGGGACGTGCCGGCCGACGAATTGGTCGTGCACCAGCATGGCCGAGAGGATGCCGACGAAGGCCATGTTGTCGCCGAAGCCGATCGCGCGGCCGGCCGCGCACTTCGCCACCAGCTTGGCCACCGCGCCGGCGTCGAACAGGCCGGCGCCGTCGATGCGCTCGGGGCTCAGCAGCTCGGCAGCGTAGTCGACCAGCCGGCCATCGTGGAAGAACGAGGCGCTGTCCGGGGCCCGATACGGCTGCTTGGTGCGCGTGCGGATCAACTCGGGCACCTCGCCGCGGACCGCGCGCTTGAGGATGTGCTTCTCGGTCAGGCCTCTGAGCTTGTAGTGTGGCGGCAGGGCATTCGCGAACTCGATCAGGCGGTGGTCGAGGAACGGCACCCGGCCCTCGATCGAATTGGCCATCGCGACGCGATCGCCCTGCGAGCTGAGCAGGTAGCCCGACATCAGCGTGTGCGCCTCGACGTACTGGTCGCGGCCCATCGCCGGCCAGCGGTCGGACCCGGCTGGCATCTCGGCGCGAAGCTCATCGTACGGGCTCCACGATGCGAGCCGGGCTTGCAGGTCGGGGTGCAGGAACTGCAGCGCGCGCTGCGTGGTGCGGATGCGCGGGCCGTGCGCGAACCAGGGCTCGTCCCGCTGGTCGATGCCATCGCTGAAGAACCGCTGTGTGAATGCGCGACCGGCCACGGGTGAGTTCGCCAGGTAGGGATACAAGCGTTCCAGGATGCGACCGCGCCACGCCGACTGCGGCGAGCGCGCCATGAAGCGGCGGATCTTGGCTTCCTTGAACAGATCGTAGCCGCCGAACACTTCGTCGGCACCTTCGCCGGTCAGGACCACCTTGTAACCCGACTGCCGGACGTGCTCGGACAGCAGCATCAACGGCGTCGGCGCGGTGCGCACCACCGGCGACTCCGCATGCCAGACCATGCGTGGGAACGCCTTCGCGATGTCCGCTCGCGTCACGCGCAGCGACGAATGCTCCGTGCCCAGGTGGTTGGCCAGGCTCTGCTGAAAGCTGCTTTCGTCGAACTCGGCGTCCTCGAAGGTCAGCGAAAAGCTGCGCAACGGCGTATCGGTGCGGTTGCGGATCAGCGAGGTGATCACCGACGAATCGAGCCCGCCGCTCAGGTAAGCCCCCACCGGCACATCGGCCCGTACCTGCAGACGCAGGCTGTCGAGCAGCAGCGCCTTCAGCTGCTCGGCGCACTCTTCCTCGGGACGCGCATCGATCTCGGCCAGCGGGAACGACCAGTCCCAATAACAGCGGGTGCGCGCGCCGCGCGCGTCCACCGTCATCACGTGGCCGGGTGGCAGCGACTTCACGCCGTCGAAGATCGTGCGATCGCCGATCGTGCTCCAGACGCTGAACACCTGCGCCAGCGCCGTGGTGTCCACACGCCGATCCTGGCCACCGATGCGAAACAGCGCCTTGATCTCCGATGCGAACAGCAGGCGACCGCCCGCGCGCGTGTAGAACAGCGGACGGATGCCGACCCGGTCGCGCGCCAGCACCAGGCGCAGGTTCCGCCGGTCCCACAGGCCGATGGCGAACTGGCCGTTCAGGTGCTCGACGAAGGCATCGCCATGTTCCTCGTAGAGATGGACGATGACTTCGGTATCGGAGTGGGTGTAGAAGCTGTGGCCCTTGCGCTCGAGCTCCTGCCGCAACTCGATGTAGTTGAAGATCTCGCCGTTGAAGGTGACCCAGATGTCCTGCGTCTCGTTGTGCATCGGCTGCGCGCCGCCGGCCAGATCGATAATCGACAGCCGCGCGTGCGCCAGTCCGACCGGGCCCTCGATGTGAAACCCGGTCCCATCGGGGCCGCGGTGCCGGATGGCGCCGATCATCGCCTCGAGCTCTTCGCGTCTCGGCTGCGATGGCCCGCTGGGTGGGTACAGGATCCCGGCAATGCCGCACATGGCGTTGGGTGGTTCAGGATGGACCACGCTCGGGGGCGCGGGTCGGCGGTGGGAAGCGAGCCGCCATTCTCGCTTGCGCCCTCTGTGCAGGCATCCACCTAGGTAGGCGATCGGTGCGGCGGCAATGCCGCCCGTCGCCGGCCTCCGTGCCGCGGATCACGCGTCGGCGGCGGGCGGCTGGCGACGCGGCCGATCGCGCCTACTGCAGCTTGAACTGGCCGAAGCAGCCGACCACGCGAGCGGTGTAGGGGTACGACACCACCGACGTGCTGCCACGCTTCTCGTATTGATAAGAGCAGCCGAACAGCAGGCTTCGCGTGGGGGTGTAGTTCAGGCCCAGGCGGAACACGCCCAGGCGGTCACGGCCCGCCTGGGTGGACGACGCGCCGGACGACAGCGCGACGGTGTTCACCAGGTCACGCTCGACATAGCGTGCGCTGAGGTCGGCCTGGATCTTCGCGGTGGCGTCGTAGAGCGCACGGAACACCACGGTGTTGGACAACTGGCTGTCGTTGCCGATCGAATTGCCGTTGGCCAGCGAGATGAAGTTGAAGCTCGACTCGGCACCGGTGTCGCGGATGTACTCGGTGTCGAAGGTCAGTTTCGCGGTGGGCTTGTAGTTCCAGCGAATCGAGCCGGTGGTGCCGGTGACATCGCGCGAGGCGACGGTCTCGTGGGTCACCTTGGTGTGGCTGAGCCGCGCCGACACGGTGCTCAGGCCCGTCGCCACCCAGACCGCGGTGAGGTCGACGTCGTCGCGCTTGAAGTCGTCCTGCTGGAAGACACCGGGCGAAGGCTGGACGGCAAAAGGATACTTGCCTCGCGTGTGCCGCCCGGCAACGCCGAGCGTCAGCGAGCCGCCGGGTCGGTACAGCATGCCCAGGTTGACGGCGTTCTGCGCGTACTCCTGGGCAGCGTACTCCGGTGCTGTGTAGTCGAGCTTGCGGTACGTATAGCCGCCATCGATGGACAGCAGCGACGCGGAGCCGTACTGCGCGCGCGCCACGAACTCCTGGCTCTTCTCGATGTTCTTCTTGGTCAGACGCACCGCCTGGTCGCTCCCGAAGCTCGTCAGTGCATCGTTGATGTTGTAGGAGATGCGCCCGGAGAGCTTGTCGAGGGCCTCCCAGTCAGTGCCGACCAGCGCGCTGTAGCCCGTGTGGTTCAGCTGATCCTGGTCGCGATAGCGGTTGTAGCGGGCCGCGAGATCGGCGAACAACCGCTGCCGTCCGATCGGCTGATCGAGCCCGGCGAGCAACGAGGTGGTCGAGTACGTATCGCTCGTCTCAGGCTGCCCACGCGGAACCCGGAAGAGATTGGTCTCGTGCGTGAACGCCTGCGCGATCCCGATGTAGTACGGATTCGGTTCGGCGAGCACTGCCCCCGACGCGACGCCCAGCGCTGCGAACGCCGCGAGCGCCAACTTCTTGTTTGAGTTCATGCCCGGCCCTATCGGTACTCGAGCAACGCGCCCTGGTGCGTCAGTAGGCGTTGCGGTCCAGAAAAACCAGGCCAATCGTACGCAGAATGATCTTCAGGTCAAGCAGGAGAGACCAGTTGCGCAGGTACTCCAGATCGAACTCGACCCGCGAGCGCATCTTCTCGAGCGTGTCGGTCTCGCCGCGCAAGCCGTTGACCTGCGCCCAGCCGGTGATGCCGGGGCGCACCTTGTGGCGCACCATGTAGGCCTTGATGATCTGGCGGTACTGCTCGTTGTGGGCCACCGCGTGCGGCCGCGGTCCGACGATGCTCATGCGGCCCTGGAGCACGTTGATGAACTGCGGCAGTTCGTCGAGCGACGTCTTGCGCAGGAAGGCACCGAAGCGGGTGATCCGCGCATCGTTCTTGGTGGCCTGCACGATCCGCGCGCCATTGTCCTGCGTCGTCATCGAGCGGAACTTGTAGACGGCAATCTCATCGCCGTACAGCCCGTTGCGCTTCTGACGGAAGATGATCGGGCCCGGCGAGCTGAGCTTCACGCCGATCGCGATGGCCAGCATCAGCGGCGACACCAGCGTCAGGATGATCGACGCCAGCACCACATCGCTCGCGCGCTTGGCCAGCTCGTTGATGCCGGTGAACGGCGTTTCGCAGATGCCCACCACCGGCAGGCCGTTCATGTCGTGCAGGCGACCCTGGATGATGCCGATGCCCAGCAGGTTCGGCACGAAGAAGATCGACGCCGTGGTCTCCTGGATGCGCCCGAGCAGGTCGGCGATGCGCGGATGCGACAGCGGCAGGGAGATGTAGACCTCCTTGACCCCATGCGCGCGGATGTAGCCGGCGATGTCGTCCAGGCCGCCGAGCAGCTTGGCGCTGGCATCGGCGTGCAGGCGGTTGTCGGTGCGGTCGTCGAACCAGCCGAGGAACTGGGCGTTGCGGTCGCGTTGCTGCAACGCCTGCGCCGCGGCCACGCCCAGGGGGCCGCCGCCCACCATCACGGCCGTGCGCTGGGCGACCGATTGCGCCGCCTGCTTGCGCAGCACGGCGCGGCCGATCGCCACCGCTTGCCATTGCAGGGCCGGGGTCAGCAGCGCCCAGGCGGCGATGACTTCGGGCTGGAAGTAGCGCAGGCTGTCGGTCAGGTAACCGCACAGCGCCAGGCCACCGACGAGCGCCGACCACGGCAGGGCGATGTCGACCGCCAGCGAACGCTCGGTGTTCTCGAAGCGGTTGCGGCCCGGGAACGTGAAGGCCACGAGCAGCAGGCACAACACCCAGTCGGCGTAGCGCACCGTCTGATTGAAGAAGACCGCTGCCAGCAGGTAGACCGCGACGGTCAGGGCCGGATCCATCAGCGCCGCGATCAACGATGTCACCGGCCGCGGGGCGCTGTAGAAGGCCCGCTGTTCCCTGCGATGGAGGGTGGACGAAAGGTGGGTTCTCATTCTTGTGGGAAAGCTGCTCGCGACGGTTGCCGACGGAGGCAATTTTCCCCAAGGTGGCCGTTGTCGCCGACCCTCCGACTGGGGGGTGGCGGTCAGCCCGGATGCGGGCGCCGGGGTTCAGCGCGCCGTCAGGCCGGTGCTCGACGAGCGAGCCTGCCCGGCCGGCGCCGGCGAGGGCAGCCAGCGCCGCAGGTGATCGATCAGCCGCGCGGCCGCTGCGCCGCTGGTGTCGTCGACCACCTCGTCGTCGGCGCGGCCGCGCTCGAGGATCTCGTGCAGCGCGCGGATGCACGACACCGAGTCGCAGGGGATCTTGGCGATCACCCCGCCGGGTGCGCCGGTGGGCACCTCGCCGCCTGGGTAGAGCACGATGCTGGGGATGTCCAGGCAATCGGCTTCCTCGACCAGCGCCCACGCGGGTCCGGTGATCAGGCAGGTCGCGCCACGGATCAGGCCCAATTCCGCCCCGTAGCCGGTGGCGGGGATCAGCACGACGCCGGAGCGCTGCAGCAGCGCATCGGCCTTGCCGGCGGCGATCGCCTGGGCGGTCGTTTCGGTGACCGGCCAGACGACGAGCGTCTCCTTGCCGAGATCGCGCGCGACACGGGCCACCTTGGGCAGGTCGGCCACGGTCAGGTCGCGCTCGTCGACCTGCGCGCTGACGAAGACGAAACCCCTCAGCGCGCGCCGCATCTGGTCGCGCGACAGGCCCATCGCCTTCAGGATCTCCGACACCGGCTGCATGCCCGACAGCGTGTGCCGCAGCCCGTCGGTCAACAGGTTGCCGATGCAGACCATGCGGTCCGACGCGATGCCCTCGCGGTACAGCGTGTAATGGGTCTTCAGCATCGGCGTGTACAACACCTCCGACATGCGATCGATCAGCACGGCGTTGAGGTCGCAGCTGAGCGTCTGCATGTCGCGGCGCTGGCCGGCGCCGAGGCGCGCCACCGGAATGCCGCGCTTGCTGGCGAGGTACACGCAAGGCAGCACGGCGTCACCCGAGCCGCTGGACAGCACCGCGCACGGTGCCAGCTCGTCGAGCAACTCGCCGAAGCGCAGCGTGACGGCGGCGATGCGATCGCCGACGGGCCCTTGGTCGACGCCGAGGTGCATCTCCAGCGCCACCGTGCTGATCAGGTCCTGCGGCAGTTGATCGGCCTGCAGCGATGCCACCGTGCCGGGATTGGCCAGCACGATCGGCGGGCTCGCCCCGGCCGCCTGCATCGCCTGCGCCAGGGTGGCGAACTTCAGGTACTCGAGCGGCGAGTCGGCAATGCAGACCAGCGGATGCGCTGGTGCCGCCGCATTGGCATGCGCGCGCGACACCCGCTGGATCGGCGTTGCCAGGCCCGCCTGCGGCTGCAGCAGGGCGGCGGCAGCCGTCGATGCAACTCCCGCGTCCTGCCGCGAGGGTGCTGCCGCGGCCGCCTCGGGTGCGGCCGGTGCGGGCAGTGGGCTACCGGTTTCGCGCGACAGTTCGCGTGCCGTGGCGTCGGCGAGCTGCGGCGTGATCTGGGTGATGTCGCCCAGGTAGGCCGACAGCAGCAGCCGGTTGCACAGCAGGTTGATCTTGCGCGGAATGCCGCCGGTCTGTCGGAAGATGACATCGAACACGCCGTCGTCGAACGCCGGATTGGCGTCCCACCCGACATGCCGCAGCCGATGCTCGATGTAGTCGCGCGTCTCGGGCGCCGTCAGCGGACCCAGGTGGCACGACGCGATCACGCGCTGCCGCAGCTGCTCCATCGAGCGCGATTCGAGCTGCTTGCGCAGCTCGGGCTGGCCGACCAGGAAGCTCTGCAGCAGCGCGTGGTTGCCGACCTGGAAGTTCGACAGCATGCGCAGCTCTTCGATCGCCTCGGGCCCCAGGTTCTGCGCCTCGTCGACGATCAGCAGCGCGCGCCGGCGCGACACGGCCACCTCGCACAGGAACTTCTCGAGTTCGGCCAGCAACTGGGCCTTGGAGCCGCTGGGCACCGGCACGCCGAACGCGGTGAGGATCGACTGCAACAACTCGCCCGACTGCAGCTGCGTGTTGAGCACCTGCGCGGCGACAACCTCGTCGCTGTTCAACTGCTCCAGCAGCGTTCGCACCAGTGTGGTCTTGCCCGCGCCGATGTCGCCCGTGACGACGATGAATCCTTCGCCCTGGTGCACGCCGAACCGCAGGTACGACATCACGTTGCTGTGCCCCTGGCTGCCGAAGTAGAAGGCAGGGTCGGGGTTCAGCTGGAAGGGCGAGCCGGTGAAGCCGAAGTGTGATTCGTACATGGCCGATGCGGGTGGGCCTGGAGTTCACGCCCGACGGATTCTCCCCGAAACGGCGCGACGCCAAGCTGCCGATTCCCCCAACCGCAGGGGATCGGACACGGGCGCGCGCCGACTGCACCGCGCGTTGCAAAACGTATGTGTCGGCACGTCGTGGCGCCGGTGTGCTGTGTCTGGCAGCGCGGAACTGTCGGGGCGCAGGCCGTTCCAATGCCGTCCACCCGCTTGGGTGATGCGAGCGCGGATCTGTGACACCAGAATACCGGCCCGAAACATCGGCACGGAAAGCATCGGAAGTGGCAAGCAACCCCTCGAGCCTGCGTGACAGCACGCAACCGACCGCGTCGGCGACCGACCTGCAAGCAGACTCGACCGCGTGGCACGCCACGCTCGAGGCGGCGTCTCGCGTACTCCGGTTCCATGCCAGCGAGTTTGCGGCGCTCGATTCTTCGAATGCACCGGGGGATGGTCGGGTGACCGAAGGGGCGCCCGACGACGATTCGATGCGCGTGCGCGCCTGACGTCGTCGCGCGACCCGCGAGCGCCGCCGCCTCGCCACCGCATCTCGGTGTGTCGCGAGCCGACCCATCGAAAACGGATTCAGAGAGAATCGGCTTCGACGATCGAAGCAGCAGGGAGTGCAATCTTGTTCAAGTTGGCAGTCGTGGGCCTGGGGTATGTCGGCCTTCCGTTGGCGGTGGAGTTCGGCAAGCGCTATCCCACCATCGGGGTCGACTTGTCGGCCGAGAAGATCGAGGCGTACAAGCGCCATGTCGACCCGACCGGTGAGGTCAGCACGGCCGAGCTGAAGGCGGCGGTGCACCTGCAGCCGACCACCGACGCCTCGGCGCTGAAGGACGCCGACTTCATCGTCGTTGCGGTGCCGACGCCGGTCGACGAGGCGCACATCCCCGATTTCTCGCCGCTGGTGGGCTCGAGCACCGCGGTCGGCAAGAACCTGAAGCGCGGCGCGATCGTCGTCTACGAATCCACCGTCTACCCGGGTGCGACCGAAGAGGTGTGCATCCCGCTGCTCGAGAAGCATTCGGGCCTGAAGTGGAAGAAGGACTTCTTCGTCGGCTACTCGCCCGAGCGCATCAACCCGGGCGACAAGGAGCACACGCTCACCAAGATCAAGAAGGTGGTGTCCGGCGACACGGCCGACACGCTCGACAAGGTGGCCGAGGTCTACGGCAGCATCATCACCGCCGGCGTGCACCGCGCGTCGAGCATCAAGGTGGCCGAGGCGGCCAAGGTGATCGAGAACACCCAGCGCGACCTGAACATCGCGCTGGTCAACGAGCTGGCGCTGATCTTCCACCGCATCGGCATCGACACGCTCGAGGTGCTGCAGGCTGCCGGCACCAAGTGGAACTTCCTGCCGTTCCGGCCCGGCCTCGTCGGGGGCCACTGCATCGGCGTCGATCCGTACTACCTGACGCACAAGGCCGAGACGCTCGGCTACCACCCGCAGGTGATCCTCGCGGGCCGGCGCATCAACGACGGCATGGGCAAGTACATCGCCGAGCAGACGATCAAGCAGATGATCCAGGCCGGCTTCTCGATCAAGGGCGCGCACGTCAACGTGCTCGGGCTGACGTTCAAGGAGAACTGCCCCGACCTGCGCAACTCTAAGGTGATCGACATCATTCGCGAGCTCGAGAGTTACGGCGCCACCGTGCACGTGCACGATCCGGCGGCCGAACCGGCCGAGGCCGAGCACGAGTACGGCGTGAAGCTGGTGCCGTGGGAGCACCTGCCGCGTGCCAACGCGGTCGTGGCGGCGGTGGCACACAGCGAGTTCAAGAGCCATTCGCTCGATGCGATGCTCGAGAAGCTCGTTGCCGGTGGCGTCTATGTCGACGTCAAGTGCACCGCCGACGCCCAGGCCCTGCGCTCGCGCGGCGTGAATGTCTGGCGCCTGTGACGAGCCGATGCTGAAGCGGATCGCAGACGAGCTGGCGCAGCGCCCGCGGCGCTGGCTGGTCACCGGCAGCGCCGGTTTCATCGGCTCCAACCTGCTGGAGACGCTGCTGCGCGCGGGCCAGCAGGTGGTGAGTCTCGACAGTTTCGCCACCGGGCACCAGCGCAACCTCGACGAGGTGCGCGCGCTGGTGGGTGAGGCCGCGTGGGCGCGGCACCGCTTCATCGAAGGCGACATCGCCGACCCCGAGGTCTGCCGTCGCGCCTGCGAGGGCGCCGAGGTCGTGCTGCACCAGGCCGCGCTGGGCTCGGTGCCGCGCTCGATCAAGGATCCGTTCACCACGCACCGCGCCAACGCCACCGGCTTCCTGGCGATGCTGATCGCGGCCAAGGACGCCGGCGTGAAGCGCTTCGTCTACGCGGCATCGAGCTCGACCTACGGCGATTCGCCCACGCTGCCGAAGGTGGAAGACGTCATCGGCCGCCCGTTGTCGCCGTACGCGGTGACCAAGTACCTGAACGAGCTGTATGCCGACGTGTTCGGCCGCTGCTACGGCCTCCCGACCATCGGCCTGCGCTACTTCAACGTCTTTGGCGCGCGCCAGGATCCGGATGGCGCCTATGCTGCAGTGATCCCGCGCTGGGTCGATGCGATGCTGGCCGGCCGCACCTGCACCATCAACGGCGACGGCGAGACCTCGCGCGACTTCTGCTACGTGGCCAACGCGGTGCAGGCCAACCTGCTGGCGGCGATCGCCGACGACGCGCAGGCGATCGGGCAGGTCTACAACGTCGCGTTCGGCCAGCGCACCACGCTGACCGCGCTGCACGGCCTGATCGCCGAGGCGCTGCGCCAGCGCCGACCGGGGTTCACGGTCGCGGCGCCGCAGTACGCCGGCTTCCGCGAGGGCGACGTGCGGCATTCGCTGGCCGATGTCGGCAAGGCCCAGCGGCTGCTGGGCTACCAGCCGTCGCACGATGTGCGCGCCGGCCTGAGCGAGGCGGTGGGCTGGTACATCGACCACGCGGCGGCCTGACGATGGGCGCGATGATGGAACCCGTGGCCGGCCCGCTGATCGACATCATCGCCGGCGCGCGCCCCAACTTCATGAAGATCGCGCCGATCATCCGCGCGATCGAGGCGCGGCGGCAGCGCGGCAGCACGCTGCGCTGGCGCCTGGTGCACACCGGCCAGCACTACGACGCGCGCATGTCGGCTGATTTCTTCGAGCAGCTGCACATCCCCGAGCCGCACGTCAACCTCGAGGTCGGCTCCGGCACGCAGGCCGAGCAGACCGCCGGCATCATGGTGCGCTACGAGCAGCTGCTGCTGCGCTCGCCCAGCCAGTTGTGCTTGGTGGTGGGCGACGTGACGTCGACGATGGCCTGCGCCATCGTCGCGCAGAAGCTGTGCATTCCGGTGGCGCACGTCGAGGCCGGCATCCGCTCGGGCGACTGGAGCATGCCCGAGGAGATCAACCGTCTCGTGGCCGACGCGATCACGAGCTACTTCTTCACCACCAGCGAAGTGGCCAATGCCAACCTGCGCAAGGCCGGCATCGCCGACGAGCGCATCTTTTTCGTCGGCAACACGATGATCGACACGTTGCTGGCCAACCTGTCGCGGCTGCGGCCGCCGGCGTTCTGGCAGCAGCACGCGCTGGTGCCCGGCGGGTATTTCGTGATGACGATGCACCGGCCGGCCAACGTCGACACGGCGGAGGGCTTTCGCGCGGTGCTGGCGGCGATCGCCGCGGCGGTGCGCGGCATGAAGGTGGTGTTCCCGGTGCACCCGCGCACCGCGAAGACGCTGGCCGCGGTGGGTGCGCTGCCGCCGAACCTGATCGTCGTCGAGCCGCAGCCGTACCTGGAGTTCAATTACCTGGTGCGGCACGCGAAGGCGGTGATCACCGACTCCGGCGGCGTCACCGAGGAGACCACGGTGCTCGGCATTCCGTGCGTGACGATGCGCAACAGCACCGAGCGGCCCGAGACCGTGACCGTCGGCACCAACGAGCTGATCGGCACCGACCCGGCCAAGCTCGAGCCCGCGTTCGACACGCTGTTCGCCGGGCGGTGGAAGAAGGGCGCGATCCCCGCGCTCTGGGACGGCCGCACCGGCGAGCGCATCGCCGCCGAACTCGAGCGCCTGCTGAAGGCAGGCGCCGGCGTATCAGCCGGCTGAATCCGTGCGCCCGTAGCTGTCTTCGAAGCGCACGATGTCGTCCTCGCCGAGGTACGACCCCGACTGCACCTCGATGATCTCCAGCGGCACCTTGCCCGGGTTGGCCAGCCGGTGCACTTCGCCGAGCGGGATGTAGGTGCTCTGGTTCTCGCTGAGCATCAGCTTGCGCTCGCCGCAGGTGACCTCGGCGGTGCCCTGCACCACGATCCAGTGCTCGGCACGGTGGTGGTGCATCTGCAGGCTCAGCGAGGCACCGGGCTTGACCATGATGCGCTTGACCTGGAAGCGGCTGCCGCTGTCGATGCTGTCGTACCAGCCCCACGGGCGGTGCACCTTGCGGTGCAGGTTCTTCTCGTCGCGGCCGTCGGCCGCCAGCCGCTCGACGATGCGCTTGACGTCCTGGCTGCGTTCGCGGCTGCTGACCAGCACGGCGTCGGGCGTTTCCACCACCACCGCGCCATGCAGTCCCACGGCGGCCACCAGCCGGCTGCTGGCATGCACCAGCGTGTCGCGGCAGTCGTCGACCAGCACGTCACCCATCGTCGCGTTGCCGGCGGCATCTTTCGGCAGCATCTGCCACACCGCGTCCCAGGCGCCGAGGTCGTTCCAGCCGGCGTCGAGCGGCACCACCTGCATGTCCAGGCCCGAGCCGGGGCAGCGCTCCATCACCGCGTAGTCGATCGACTCCGCGCGCACGCGCGCGAACGCGTCGCGTGCCGGCCGCACGAAGCCGGCATCGCGCGTGCGGCCCTGCCACGCCAGTCGCGTGGCGCCCGCGATGTCGGCAGCAAAGCGCTCGAGCGCGGCCAGCCAGACCGAAGCCTTCAGCACGAAGATGCCGGCGTTCCACAGGTAGCTGCCTTCGCGCAGGTAGCGCTGCGCGGTGGCGAGGTCGGGCTTCTCGACGAAGGCGCGCACGGCGGCCGAGTCTGCGCCCGACGCGGCATGGATGTAACCGTAGCCCGTCTCGGGGCGCGTTGGCACGACGCCGAGCGTGACGATCGCGCCGGCCTCGGCCAGCGCCACCGCGCGGCGCATCGCGGCGGTGAAGGCCGCGCCATCGGCCACGGTCTGGTCGGCCGGGGTCATCGCCAGCACCGGGTCACCGCCGCCGTCGAGTGCCGCCAGCGCCGCCAGCGTCAGTGCGGGGGCCGTGTTGCGGCCCGCAGGCTCGAGCAGCAGCGCCGACGCGACGATGCCCAGCTCGCGCAGCTGCTCCAGCAGCAGAAAGCGGTGCTCCTCGTTGCCTACCACCAGCGGCGGCGCCGCCTGGATTGCGTCGTTGCCGATCGCGGCCAGCCGCTGCACGGCCTGCTGGAACAGGCTGGAGCGCCCGTCGAGCGCGAGAAACTGCTTCGGAAACCCCGCGCGCGACAGCGGCCACAGCCGCGTGCCGCTGCCGCCCGCCATCACGACGGGCTGCAAGGAGATGGTCATGTCGAACCCTGGCTCGTGAACCCGGCCGGATTGTCGCGCTGCCAGCGCCAGGCATCGGCACACATCGCGTCGAGCCCGCGGCTGGCGCGCCAGCCGAGCAGGCGCTGCGCCTGCGACGCGTCGGCGTAGCACGCGGCCACATCGCCCGGGCGGCGCGCGACAATGCGGTACGGCACGGCACGGCCGCTGGCGGCCTCGAACGCCTTCACCATCTGCAGCACGCTGTAGCCTTGCCCGGTGCCGAGGTTCACGGTGTGCGAGGCGCCGCCGCCGAGCAGGCTGCGCAGCGCCGCGACGTGCCCTTCGGCCAGGTCCATCACGTGGATGTAGTCGCGCACGCCGGTGCCGTCGGGCGTGTCGTAGTCGCTGCCGAACACCTGCAACGCCTCGCGCGCGCCGACGGCCACCTGGGCCACATAGGGCATCAGGTTGTTCGGCACGCCGCTGGGGTGCTCGCCGATGCGACCGCTCGGGTGCGCGCCCACCGGGTTGAAGTAGCGCAGCGTCGAGATGCGCCAGCCCGGGTCGCAGCGCTCGAGCTCGCGCAGCAACTGCTCGCCGATCAGCTTGGTGGTGCCGTAGGGGTTGGTGGCTGCCAGCGGCGCGTCCTCGCGGATCGGCAGCGATTCGGGCTGACCGTAGACGGTGGCCGACGAGCTGAACACCAGCCGCTTCACGCCGCGCTCTTGCAGCACCTGTGCCAGACACACCAGGCCGCCGATGTTGTTGCGGTAGTACTCGAGCGGCCGCTGCACCGATTCGCCCACCGCCTTGTGGGCCGCGAAGTGCACCACCGCGTCGATCGGGTGCCGCGCCAGCGCCGCGGCCAGCGCTGCAGGATCGGTGACGTCCGCGCGCTCGAACACAGGTGGTGTGCCCATCAGTTCGCCCAAGCGCTCGAGCACCACCGGCGAGCTGTTGGCGAAGCTGTCGAGGCCCACCACGCGGCAGCCGGCGGCGTGCAATGCGAGCCAGGTGTGCGACCCGATGTAGCCGGTGGCGCCGGTGAGCAGGATGCAGGGCGAGTGGGAATTCATCTGTCGTGTCCGATCGAACGTGGGTGACGCCGGCGTGTGCGGGGCCGACACCTACAATGCGCCATGCTGCAAGACCTGCAGGCGCTGTGGGTGAGCGCCGTGCTCGAGCGCCTGGTGCTGGTGATCAACCATGTGCTGGCGGCCGAACCGGCGGCGATGGCCAAGCTGGCGCCGCACAGCGGGCGCGTGATCGCATTCGAAGTGCAGCACTGGCCCGCATTGTTGCCGGTGCCGCCGCGCATCCGCTTGTGTGTCACCCCCCCGGGTCTGATGGAGTGGTGCGGGCCCGACGATAACGCGACCGACGCCGACCTGCGAGTGCATGTCGATGCAACGCACCCGGCCGCGTTGTTCGCGAGTGCGCTCGCCGGCGAACCGCCGGCGCTGCAGATCGCCGGCGATGCCGCGCTGGCCACCGACATGCAGTGGCTGGTCGACCACCTGCGCTGGGACGTCGAGGCCGATCTCGAGCGCGTGGCCGGCCCGGTGGTCGCCGCGCAACTGGCGCGCCTGGGCCGCACACTGGCCGCCGGCCTGCGCGCTCTTGTGCGCCCGACGGGCGCTGCCGCGGCGCGTTGAGATCGGCGCGATGAGGCGGCTC
>JABTUY010000020.1 GCA_015075165.1 Ideonella sp.
GCGCAGGATCGCCACCGTCGCCTCGACGCTCGGCTCGTCGACCAGCACCTTCTGAAAGCGCCGTTCGAGCGCGGCGTCCTTCTCGACGTACTTGCGGTACTCGTCGAGCGTGGTGGCGCCGATGCAGTGCAGCTCGCCGCGGGCCAGCGCCGGCTTGAGCATGTTGCCGGCGTCGATCGCGCCCTCGGCCTTGCCGGCGCCGACCATGGTGTGCAGCTCGTCGATGAACAGGATGATGCGGCCCTCGTCGGCCGCCACTTCCTTCAGCACCGCCTTCAGGCGCTCCTCGAACTCGCCGCGGTACTTGGCCCCGGCCAGCAGGCCGGCCATATCGAGCGAGAGCACGCGCTTGTCGCGCAGCGAGTCGGGCACTTCGCCGTTGACGATGCGCTGCGCCAGGCCCTCGACGATCGCGGTCTTGCCGACCCCCGGCTCGCCGATCAGCACCGGGTTGTTCTTGGTGCGCCGCTGCAGCACCTGCACCGAGCGGCGGATCTCGTCGTCGCGGCCGATCACCGGGTCGAGCTTGCCCTGGCGGGCGCGCTCGGTGAGGTCGAGCGTGTACTTCTTGAGCGCCTCGCGCTGGCCTTCGGCGTCGGCGCTGTCGACCCTCTGGCCGCCACGCACGGCGTCGATCGCCGCTTCGAGCGCCTTGCGGGTCAGCCCGTGGCCGCGCACGACGCCGCCGAGGTCGGTCTTGGAGTCGGCCAGCGCCAGCAGGAACATCTCGCTGGCGATGAACTGGTCGCCGCGCTTGGTGGCCTCCTTGTCGGCCGCCTGCAGCAGCGACAGCAGGTCGCGCCCGGGCTGCACCGGCTGGCCGCCGCCCTGCACCTGCGGCAGTGCAGCGATGGTGGTGTCCATCGCCGTGCGCAGTGCTGCCGTGTTGGCACCGGCGCGATCGAGCAGCGCCTTCGGGCCGTCGGGCTGGCTCAACATCGCCGCCAGCAGGTGGGCAGGCTCGATGTACGGGTTGTCGCGGCTGACGGCCAGGCTCTGGGCATCGGCCAGGGCCTGCTGGAAGGCAGTGGTGAGCTTGTCGACACGCATGGAATCCTCCGACTGCCATCGCAGGTGAGGAGGCCGGCCAGCATTTCAAGGCGCCAGGGTCGTCGACAGGCCGCACGGCCCCGCCTTTGACTCAGGGCGAAGGCCCCGCGGCGGTCACAACGGGTCGCCCAGGCGTCGATAGCGGCTGGTGTGAAAAAGCAGCGGCGCTCCGGCGTGGGCGCTGTGGTGCAACACCTCGCCGATGAAAAGCACGTGGTCGCCGTGGCGCTGCGCCGACCGGCGGGCGCACTCGAACACCGCCAGCGCGCCGGCCAACACCGGACTGCCGGTGTGGCCCGCATGCCAGCGGCCCTGGTCGAAGCGCCTGACGCCCTGCGCCGCGAAGCGCCGCGACAGCTCGAGGTGGCCCTCGGCGAGCACGTTGATCGCAAAGTGGCCAGCGACCTCGAACGCCGGCAGGCTCGGACTCTCGCAGCGCAGCGACCACTGCACCAGGGGCGGCGCCAGCGACAACGCGCCGAACGAGTTGACGGTGAGCCCCACCGGCTCGCCGTTGGCGTCGCAGCAGGTGGCCAGCGTGACGCCGGTGGCGAAGCGGCCGAGCGCCGAGCGCAAGGCCGCCGAATCGGCGCCGCCTTCGAACGGGCCGCGCAACGCCATGTCAGCGGCGCCCGCCCGCCCGAAGCCCGGGGCCCGATGCGCCGGGCCGCGGGCGATCCGCGCTCGGTGTGGTTTTCATCCCAACCCGCCAGCGCGCGCCAGCACCACGCCCAGTGCCGCGCACGCCAGCGCGCCGAGCACATGGGTCAGCGTGTGCGCCGCGGCCATCGCCCATTGGCCTCGCTCGAGCAAGGTCAGCGACTCGGCCGAGAACGCCGAGAAGGTGGTGAAGCCGCCCAGCACGCCGGTCATCACGAACAGGCGCAACGTGCCGAAGGAGCGCTCCTGCAGCCACACGAGCGCAACGCCCATCAGCAAGCCGCCCAGCAGATTGACGAACAAGGTGCCGAGCGGAAACCCCGACCAGCGCGCGTTGAGCCAGACCCCTGCGCCCCAGCGGCCGAGCGCCCCGACGGCGGCGCCGCCAGCCACTGCCGCCGCCTCGCCCCAGGCGCCGGGCATGCTCACCCGGCGTTGCTCACTGGCAGGCCCCAACGCGCGAGCGCATCGTCGTCGCTCGCCCGGGCATCGACCCAGCGGGTGCCCGCGGGCGTGGTCTCCTTCTTCCAGAACGGCGCCTGTGTCTTCAGGTAGTCCATCAGGAACTCGCAGGCCTCGAAGGCCGCCTGGCGGTGCGTCGCCGTGACCGCCACCAGTACGATCTGGTCGCCCGGCCGCAACGCGCCGACCCGGTGGATCACGCGCACGCCGCGGATCTCGAAGCGGCCACGCGCCTCGGCCACCATCGTCTCGATGGCACGCTCGGTCATGCCTGGGTAGTGCTCGAGTTCCATCGCACTTACCCGCGTGCCGTCGTTGCGGTCGCGCATCGTGCCGACGAACGTCGCCACCGCGCCGACCTGGCCGTCGGCCTCGCGCAGTGCGGCCACCTCGGCACTCAGGTCGAAGTCGGTTGGCTGGATGCTGACCTCGCGCGACATGCGCGCGATTCTGTCATGCGACCGGCGTCGTCTGCCGGCGCGAGCGACGTTCACCCCCCGGTGACGGGCGGAAAGAACGCCACCTCGGCGCCGTCGTGCAGCACGGCGCCTTCGTCGGCCATCGCCTGCTGCAGCGCGCAGCGCACCGCCCGGCCGCGCGCCAGCAGACGGCCGTGCTCGCCGCCGCGCGCGACCAGAGTGTCGCGCAGCGAACCCACCGTCGCGCCGGAGGCGATCTCCACCGATTCGCCGGCACCCAGCGCTTCGCGCAGCGAGGCGAAATAGCGCACTTGCACGCGCAGGCGCCCGCTCATCGGCGCGTCCCCGCCGGGCGTTGAAGTCTTCGCGTCGGACGTCCCAGAACGGCTCATGACAACAGCATCGGCAACGGCAGGAACTGCACGCGATCGCCGCGGGCGATCTTCTGCCCGGGCGGGTTGTCGATCAGGCCGTCGGCCCACACCAGCGAGGTCAGCACGCCCGAGCCCTGGTTGGTGTAGATCTCCAGTCGGCCATCGGCGGCGATCCGCGCACGCAGGAACTCGCGGCGCGACACCGGCGCCGGCCAATCGAAGCCGGCGGTCATCGCGATGGGCCGGGGCCCTTGCGGCGGTGCGCCGCACAGCGCGCGCAGCACCGGCATCACCGCCACCAGAAAGGTCACCGTGCTGGACACCGGGTTGCCGGGCAGCCCGACGTACAGGGTTTCGCCGCCGCTGCGGCGTACCGCACCGAAGGCCAGCGGCTTGCCGGGCTTGACCGCGATCGACCACAGGTCGAGCCGCCCCTCGGCGCGCAATGCCGGTTTCAAGTGGTCTTCCTCGCCGACCGAGACGCCGCCGCAGGTGAGCACCAAGTCAGCCCCAGCGGCCGCGCGGCGCAGGGCGTCGCGCGTGGCGTCGAGTTTGTCGGGCACGATGCCGAGGTCGACCACCGTGCAGCCGGCGGCCTGCAGCAGGCCGCGCAGCGTGAAGCGGTTCGAGTTGTAGATCGCCCCGGGCCTTAGTGGCTCGCCGGGCATCGCCAGTTCGTCGCCGGTGGAGAACAGCGCCACCCGCGGCCGCCGGCACACCTGCAGCGTGGCCGCCCCCACCGCGGCGGCCAGGCCCATCGCCTGCGGCGTGATGCGGCTGCCACGGCGCAGCACCACGGCATCGAACGGCACGTCCTCGCCGCGACGGCGGATCGACAGGCCCGGCGTCGGCACCGTGCGCACGCGCACGCTGCCGAACTCGCCCTCGCGCGCCGGCGCGATCGCCTCGCACAGCTCCTGCATCACCACGGCGTCGGCTCCTGGCGGAATCGGCGCCCCGGTGAAGATGCGCGCCGCGGTGCCCGGCTGCAACGGCTGGCCGACCTGCCCGGCGGCGATGCGCTGCGAGACCGGCAGCACGGTGTCCGCTACAGCCACGTCGACCGCGTGCATCGCGTAGCCATCCATCTCGCTGTTGTCGGACGGCGGCACGGCCAGGGCCGAGTGGACATCCTGCGCCAGCACCCGATGCAAGGCGTCGAAGGTCGACACCGTTTCGCGCTCGGTGATGACGTGCCCGCGGGTGCCTTCGAGCAGCCCCTCGATCGCCTCGTCCAGGCTCATCAGCGGGGCCGCGCGGGAAGCCTGCGCCTGTAGTGTCGTGTGGGTGTCGATCACCCGCTGCATTGTGCCAAGCCGGCGCGGCCGTCGTCGGGCAGGCGGCGCGAAGCGCCTGCCTCAGGCAGGGTCGTGCGCGGCGATCAGCGCCTTGACACGCTCGACGCTCGCCGGCAGCACGGTGACGCGACGCGGCCGCTCCTCCAACCCCTGCAGCGCCGCCGGGCGCGCCGGCGCGGTGCCGATGGCTTCGACGATCGTTTCGGCGAACTTCGCCGGCAGCGCGGTTTCCAGCGCGATCACTGTCTCGTCGGGCCGCCGCAGATCGCGCGCCACCTTCACGCCGTCGGCGGTGTGCGGATCGATCAGGTCGCCGTGGCGCTGCCAGACTTCGCGGATCGTCGCCAGCCGGTCGGCGTGGGTGCTGCGCCCCGAGACGAAGCCGAACTGCGCGCAGCGCGCCATCACGGTGGCGTCGAGCGTGAAACCGCCCTCGTGGGCCAGCAACGGCCCGAACAGCGCGCGCGTGCGCGCGGTGTCGCGCTGCAGCAGGTCGCACACGAAGCGCTCGAAGTTCGACGCCTTGCTGATGTCCATCGACGGGCTCGAGGTCTCGTGGGTCTCGGCGGCGCCGCGCACGCGGTAGCGGCCGCTCTTGAAGAACTCGTCGAGCACGTCGTTCTCGTTGGTGGCGACGATCAGGCGATCGATCGGCAGCCCCATCATGCGCGCGACGTGGCCGGCACAGACGTTGCCGAAGTTGCCCGACGGCACCGCGAAGCTGACCGGCGCATCGCCACCGCGCGTGGCCTGGAACCAGCCCGCGAAGTAGTACACCACCTGCGCCACCAGCCGCGCCCAGTTGATCGAGTTGACGCTGCCGATGCGGTGAGCGCGCTTGAAGGCCAGGTCGCCGGCCACCGCCTTGACGATGTCCTGGCAGTCGTCGAACACGCCCTCGATCGCGAGGTTGTGGATGTTGGCGTCGACGAGGCTGTACATCTGCGCCTGCTGGAACGGGCTCATGCGCCCCTGCGGCGACAGCATGAACACCTGCACGCCGCGTTTGCCTCGCATCGCGTACTCCGCCGCGCTGCCGGTATCGCCCGAGGTCGCCCCGAGGATGTTGAGGCGTTCGCCGCGGCGCGCCAGCTCGTACTCGAACAGCGCGCCGAGCAACTGCATCGCCATGTCCTTGAAGGCCAGCGTCGGCCCGTTGGACAGGCCTTCGATCCACAGCCCCGCCTCGAGCGGGCGCAACGGCACGATCACCTCGCTGCCGAACACTTCGCTCGAGTACACCTTGCGGCACAGTGCACGCAGATCGGCCGCGGGAATGTCGTCGATGTACAGCGACAGGATCTCGAACGCGAGGTCGGCATACGACAGGGCCCGCCATCGGCTCAGCGTCGCCTGATCGACCTGCGGATAGCGCTGTGGGAGGTACAGGCCGCCGTCGGGCGCCAGGCCCTCGAGCAGAATCTCGCAGAACGCGCGCGGGGTCGCGTCGCCCCGCGTGCTCACGTACCTCAATTCAACTCTTCCTTGCGGATGCGCACGATCGGCGCCAGCACGGTGGGCAGCGCCTGCATCGTGGCGATCGCCTGGTTCATGCGGCCTTCGCGGGTGTCGTGCGTCAGGATGATGAGGTCGGTCTGCCCTTCGCCGTGCGCCGACTCGCGCTGCAGCACCGCGTCGATCGAAATGTCGTGCTCGGCCAGGATGGTCGTGATGCGGCTCAGTACTCCCGTCTGGTCGGCCACCCGCAGTCGCAGGTAGTACGCGGTGACCACCTCGTCCATCGGCAGGATCGGCGTCGCCGCCAGCGCGTCGGGCTGAAACGCCAGGTGCGGCACGCGGTGATCCGGGTCGGCCGTGTGCAGCCGCGTGATGTCCACCAGGTCGGCCACCACCGCGCTGGCAGTCGGCTTGCTGCCGGCGCCGCGCCCGTAGTAGAGCGTATGCCCCACCCAGTTGCCGTATACGCTGATGGCGTTGAAAGAGCCGCTGGTGCCGGCCAGCGGATGCCTGTCATGCACGAAAGACGGATGCACCCGCAGCGACAGACCATCTTCGCCGTTCTGGGCGATGCCCAGCAGCTTGCAGACGTAGCCAAGCTCGCGCCCGGCGGCCAGGTCGGCCGCGTCGAGCTGATCGATCCCCTCCACGTGCAGTTTGGCGAGATCCACGTCTGCGCCGAAGGCCAGCGATGCGAGCACCGCCAGCTTGTGAGCCGTGTCGCCGCCGCTGACATCAAGCGTCGGATCAAGTTCCGCATAGCCGGCTTCCTGGGCTTCCTTCAGGGCGACGGCGTAGGATTTCCCCTTCTGATCCATCTCGCTGAGGATGTAGTTGCAGGTGCCGTTGAGAATACCGTAGAGGGCGGTGACGCGGTTGGCGACCAGCCCGGTCCGCAGCGGCAGGATCAGCGGAATGCCGCCGCCGCAACTGGCCTCGAACGCGATGCACCGGCCGTTGTCCCGCGCGGTCTTGTAGATCTCCCTGCCATGCTTGGCCAGCAGGGCCTTGTTGGCCGTGACCACGTCCTTGCCGGCCTTGAAGGCCTGGAGCACGAACTCCCTGGCGATGCCCGTCCCGCCGACCAGCTCGACGATCGCCTGCAGGCTCGGATCGGCGATCAACTCGGCGGCGTCGGTGGTCACCCGGTCATCGGGGACGCCGGCCTTGCGCGGCTGGGAGGGATCCTTGTCGGCCACGCGGGCCAACTCCAGCTTCACGCCGGTCTTGCGGGCGATCTCCTCCGCTTCCGACGCGATCAGCCTGGCCACGCCCTGCCCGACGACACCGCATCCGATCAGGCCCACTGTGAACACTTCGGCCATGCACTGCTCCACAACGTTGAATCACTCCCGGGGCCCGATTCGACACACCTCCAGACCGCCATCAGCGACACCGGAACCCGTGTCGCCGACGGCATCTCTCAGGCCGGAAGCATCAATCTAGGGGGCCGAAAGCGGCGATGCAAGGCGGGTCATCCGCCGGCCTCCGCCGCCCGCGCATCGATGTAGTTGAGCTGCACACCCGCGTGACGGAA
>JABTUY010000021.1 GCA_015075165.1 Ideonella sp.
TGTCGATCTTGTTGATCGCCACGATCAGCGGCACCTTGGCGGCGCGCGCGTGCTGGATCGCCTCCACCGTCTGCGGCATCACGCCGTCGTCGGCCGCAACCACCAGCACCACGATGTCGGTCAGCCTGGCGCCGCGCTGGCGCATCTGGGTGAACGCCGCGTGGCCAGGGGTGTCGAGGAAGCTGATCACGCCCTTCGGGGTGGTGACGTGGTAGGCGCCGATGTGCTGGGTGATGCCGCCGGCCTCGCCGCTGGCGACCTTGGTGCGGCGGATGTAGTCCAGCAGCGAGGTCTTGCCGTGGTCCACGTGGCCCATGACGGTGACCACGGGCGCACGCGGCAGCACCTCGGCTTCGTGCTGCGCCGCTTCCTCGGCGGTGAAGGCCTCGGGGTCGTCCAGCGCCGCCACCACGGCCTTGTGGCCCATTTCCTCGACCACGATCATGGCCGTGTCCTGGTCCAGCGGCTGGTTGATGGTGACCATCTGGCCCATCTTCATCAGCGCCTTGATGACTTCCGCCGCCTTGATCGACCTCTTGTGGGCCAATTCGGCCACGGTGATGGTTTCGGGCACATGGACCTCGATGATGCGCATCTCGGCCGGCGCGGCGTGGGCGTGCTGGTCGCCCCGATCGCGGTCGTAGCCACGGCGGCCGCCGCTGCGCGCGCCGCTGCGCCAGGCGCTGGCGCCACCGCGCCCACCGCTGGTGTCGCCGCGGGTGGGAATGCCCTTCTTCTTGGCGGCATCGCCGGCCCAGCTCGACGAGAGCTTGGCCGACTTGACTTCCTTGCCGGCGCCAGGCGCCGCGGGTGCGCCCGCCGTGCGCGGCGCCGCGCCGGGTGCCGGTGCGGGCTTGTGCAGCGTGCCCTTCTTGGCATCGCCAGCGCGCGCCGCGGGCTTGGGCTCCTCGGGCTTCTTGGCCACCTGCACCTTGCGCGGCGTGGCCATCATCTCGCGGATCGCCGCGGCCTCGGCCTCGGCGGCCTTGCGCCGCTTCTCGAGATCGGCCTGGCGCTTGGCGTCCTCGGTTTCCTTGTCGTTGGCCTTGACGACCCGACGCACCGGCTTGGGGGCCGGCTTGGCCGCATCCGCAGCGGCAGCCTCCGTCTGGCCCTGCGCGGCTGCAGCGGCCGGCGTCGGCGCGGCGATCTCGGCGTCGGGGGCCGGCGCGTCTTCGGCCTTGGCCTTGGTCTTGGACTTGCGCTGGGCGGTGTTGGCCAGCGCGGCCTCGGCGGCGGCGGCCGCCCGTGCTTCCATGTCGCGGGCCGCCTCGGCGGCTGCCTGGGCCTGGGCTTCGGCGGCTTCGCGCGCCTGGCGCTCCTGCTCCTCGCGCTGGCGGCGGCTTTCGGCCAGCTCTTCCTCCTGACGGCGCAGGTCCTCGGCCTCGGCCCGGGCCTCTTCCTCGCGCCGCTGGAGTTCGGCGGCGTTGACCTCGGCTTCGGCGGCGGCGGTCTCCTCGGTCACCTGCTGCGACTCGTCACGCTTGACGAACACCCGCTTCTTGCGAACTTCGACCTGGATCGTGCGTGCCTTGCCGGAGGAGTCGGCTTGCTTGATCTCGGACGTCGACTTGCGCGTCAGCGTGATCTTGCGGCGCCCCGCCGACGCGGTGCCATGCGACTCGCGCAGGAACTCGAGCAGGCGCTCTTTGTCGGATTCGGTCAGCTCGTCGTTGGGAGACTTCTTCGCAACGCCGGCCGACTCCAACTGTTCGATCAGCGTGGCGGCCGGGCGCTTGAGCTGCTCGGCGAACTGGGCGACGGTGGTCACGGCCATGAAAGGGTCTTCCTCGTAGTCTTGTTCGGGCGCAGCGGGCTCAGGCGGTGAACCAGTGCTCGCGCGCCTTCATGATCATGGCCTTGGCCGGTTCGTCGGCCAGATTGGTCAGCTCCTGCAGCTCGTCGACCGCGAGGTCGGCGAGGTCGTCGCGGGTGTGCACGCCGCCCTCGGCGAGCTTGGCGATCAGCTCCGGCGTCAGTCCTTCGAGGTCGCGCAGGTCCTGCGACACCTCGCCCACGCGCTCTTCGCGCGCGATCTCCATCGTCAGCAGCGCATCCTTGGCGCGGGTGCGCAGCTCGTTGACGGTGTCTTCGTCGAACGACTCGATGTCCAGCATCTCCTGCAGCGGCACGTAGGCCACCTCTTCGAGGCTGGTGAAGCCTTCGGCGATCAGGATGTCGGCCACCTCCTCGTCGACATCGAGCTTGTCGACGAACAGCTTGCGCACCGAATCGCTCTCTTGCGCCTGCTTGGAGGCCGACTCCTCGGCGGTCATGATGTTGATGCGCCAGCCGGTCAGCTCGGAGGCCAGCCGCACGTTCTGGCCGCCGCGGCCGATGGCGATCGCGAGGTTCTCCTCGTCGACCACCACGTCCATCGCGTGCTTCTCTTCGTCGACGACGATCGACTGCACGTTGGCCGGCGCCAACGCGCCGATCACGAACTGCGCAGGGTCTTCCGACCACAGCACGATGTCGACGCGCTCGCCGGCGAGCTCGTTGGTCACCGCGTTGACGCGCGAGCCGCGCACGCCGACGCAGGTGCCGATCGGGTCGACGCGCTTGTCGTGCGACTGCACCGCGATCTTGGCGCGCGAGCCGGCGTCGCGCGCGCAGCTCTTGATCTCGAGCAGGCCCTGCTCGATCTCGGGCACCTCCTGCGCGAACAGCTCCATCATGAACTGCGGTGCCGAGCGCGACAGCATGATCTGTGCGCCGCGCGCGGTGGGGTCGACGCCGAGAATCACCGCGCGCACGCGGTCGCCGGTGCGAAGGTTCTCCTTGGCGATCATCTCGCTGCGCTTGAGCCGGCCTTCGACGCGACCCGATTCGACGATCAGATCGCCCTTGTCGGCGCGCTTGACGGTGCCGACGAACACCTTGTCGCCGCGCGACAGGAAGTCGTTGAGCAGCTGTTCGCGCTCGGCGTCGCGGATCTTCTGCAGGATCACCTGCTTCGCGGCCTGCGCGCCGATGCGGCCGATCGGCACCGAATCGATCGGCTCCTCGATGTAGTCGCCCTCCTCGATGTCGGCGATGCGGTCGAGCGCGTCGCTCAGCATCTCTTCGGCGTCGGGGTTCTGCAGGCCGGCGCTGTCGGGCACCACCAGCCAGCGGCGGAAGGATTCGTACTCGCCGGTGTCGCGGTCGACCACCACGCGGATGTCGACCTCGCCGCCTTGCAGCTTCTTCGTCGCCTGCGCCAGCGCAGCCTCGACGGCGCCGAAGACGACGTCGCGTTCGACGCTCTTCTCGCGCGAGATCGCGTCGACCAGCATCAGCATTTCACGGTTCATCGTGCTCATCATCCTTCGATCAATCGGCCGACGGCTGCGGCGCCGCGGCGGGCCGCGCACGGCGCCCCTTGAAATCCAGTTGCGGCACGAGTCGCGCCTCGCGCACCTCAACCAGCTCGAAATCGAGTACCTGGTCGACTGCTGGCACCGCCTTCGCGCCGCGCTCGGGCGGCGGCAGCACCAGGCGCCAGCCGGTGTCGCGCGCCTGCAACCGGCCGCGCCAGTGCTTGCGGCCCTGGAACGGCGCGCGCAGCGTCAAGTCGACCGCGTGGCCGGCAAAGCGCTGCCAGTCGGCGGGTTTGCGCAGCGGGCGATCCAGGCCCGGCGACGACACCTCGAGCCGGGCGTAATCGATGCCGTCGACCTCGAGCGCGTACTGCAGTTGGCGCGTCACCCGTTCGCAATCGTCGACCGTGACCGCCTCACCGGCTCCGGTTTCGTAGGCGTTCCCGGGCACGCGGTCGATGAACACGCGCAGCAGCCCGAGCGCCGAACGCTCGACGTCGACGAGCTCGTAGCCCATCGCGCCGACCGTGCGCTCGATCGCCTGCTGCCATGTCGACATCGTGCCCATCAACGTATCCGCGGCCTGCCCGACCTCTGCCCCACCTTCAGCGGCCTGCACGGGTTCGCCGAACGCCCAGGCCGAATGCGCCAGCGGCAAAAAAAATGGGCTGGATGAATCCGCCCATTCCTTTGGCGCCCCTGGCACCAGCGAAGCGCGTATTCTACTCTGCAAGACCTGTACCGGCAAGGGCGCGCTCGCTCGGCCGATGCTGCGTGCGAGAATCCGGGCCCTCCGGGGCATCTGCCCTGTCCTCGCTGCCTGCAGCCACCAGAGCCATGGGTTTCCTGTCCGGCAAGCGCCTGCTGATCACCGGCGTGCTCAACAATCGCTCGATCGCCTACGGCATCGCCCGTGCCTGCGCGCGCGAAGGCGCCGAACTGGCGTTCAGCTACCAGGGCGAGCGTTTCAAGGAGCGCATCGCCGAGTACGCCGCCGAGTTCGGCTCCAAGCTCACCTTCGAGTGCGACGTGAGCGACGACGCGCAGATCGAGCGCCTGTTCGACCAGCTCGGCAGCGTCTGGGGCGACGGTTTCGATGGCTTCGTGCACGCCATCGCTTTCGCGCCGCGCGAGGCGATTGCCGGCGACTTTCTCGACGGCCTGTCGCGCGAGGGCTTTCGCATCGCACACGACATCTCGGCCTACAGCTTTCCGGCGATGGCCAAGGCGGCGGCGGCGCGCCTGCGCCCTGGCGCCGCGCTGCTGACGCTGAGCTACCTCGGCGCGATGCGCTACGTGCCGAACTACAACACCATGGGGTTGGCCAAGGCCTCGCTCGAGGCCAGCGTGCGCTTCCTGGCGCACAGCCTGGGCGCCAGGGGCGTGCGCGTGAACGGCGTGTCGGCCGGGCCGATCAAGACGCTGGCCGCCTCGGGCATCAAGGATTTCGGCAAACTGCAGGCCGAGTTTGCCGCCACCACGCCGATCCGGCGCAACATCACCATCGACGACGTCGGCAACGCCGCCGCCTTCCTGCTGTCGGACCTGGCGGCCGGCATCAGCGCGGAGATCGTCTACGTCGACGGCGGCTTCAGCCACGTCGGCGGCGGCGCAGCACCCGCCTGACGCCGCTTTCCCAACGACCAAGGGCCAACTGCGACGCTCCAGCGCCGCAGCCCCAAGCGGAGGCCGCAGATCTGGCTCTGCCAGGCCGCCGGCGTTGCTGCGCGGCCTGCACGCCGCACAGCGTTCGCCAGCCCCTCGAGGGGCTGGCGGCCGCCAGGCCGCCTCGGGGTGGTCTACGTCCTCACGCAATCCACGTAGTAGGTGCGCTGGAAGCCCTCGGTGTCGTTCTCGACCAGGCCGTGTACGTCGGTGTCGAAACCGGGGAAGCGGGCGTTGAAGTCCTGCGTGAAGCGCAGGTACTCGACGATGCGCCGGTTGAAGCGCTCGCCCGGAATCAGCAGCGGAATGCCCGGCGGGTACGGCGTGAGCAGTGCCGTGGTGATGCGGTCCTCGAGCTCATCGATCGGCACGCGCTCGGTTTCGCGGTGCGCGATGCGCGAGTAGGCGTCCGACGGCTTCATCGCCGGCTGCAGGTCCGACAAGTACATCTCGGTCGTCAGCCGAGCGATGTCGCCCTTGGCGTAGGTTTCGTGGATGGCCTGGCTGAGGTCGCGCAGGCCCATGCGCTCGTACTTCGTCTGGTGCTGGCAAAACTCCGGCAGGATGCGCCACAGCGGCGCGTTCTTGTCGTAGTCGTCCTTGAACTGCTGCAGCGCCGTCAGCAGCGTGTTCCAGCGGCCCTTGGTGATGCCGATCGTGAACATGATGAAGAACGAGTAGAGACCCGTCTTCTCCACCACCACGCCGTGCTCGGCCAGGTACTTGGTGACGATGGCCGCCGGAATGCCGGTCTTGGCGAACTTGCCGGTCACGTCGAGGCCCGGCGTCACCACCGTGCTCTTGATCGGGTCGAGCATGTTGAAGCCCGGTGCCAGGTCGCCGAAGCCGTGCCACTTCTCGTGCGCGGTGAGCATCCAGTCGTCGCGCTTGCCGATGCCCTCGTGCGCCAGCTTTGGCGGGCCCCAGACCTGGAACCACCAGTCGCGGCCCCAGTCCTTGTCGATCTTGCGCATCGCGCGACGGAACTCCATCGACTCGAGGATGCTTTCCTCGACCAGCGCGGTGCCGCCCGGCGGCTCCATCATCGCCGCCGCCACGTCGCAGCTGGCGATGATCGCGTACTGCGGCGAGGTCGACGTGTGCATCAGGTACGCCTCGTTGAACAGATGCCGGTCCAGGCGTCGCGTCTCCGACTCGACCACCAGGATCTGCGACGCCTGCGACAGCCCGGCCAGCAGCTTGTGCGTGGACTGCGTCGAGAACACCAGCGAGGTTTTGGTGCGCGGCCGGTCCTTGCCGACCGCGTGCATGCCCTTGTAGAAATCGTGGAAGGTGGCGTGCGGCAGCCAGGCCTCGTCGAAGTGCAGCGTGTCGGTGAAGCCGTCCTGCATCGCCTTGATCTGGTCGACGTTGTAGAGCACGCCGTCGTAGGTGCTTTGCGTGATCGTCAGGATGCGCGGCTGCTTCTTGCTGGCGCCGTTGTCGGCCAGCAGCGGGTTGCGCGCCATGCGGCGGCGGATCGCCTCGGGCTCGAACTCGGAGCGCGGGATCGGCCCGATGATGCCCAGGTGGTTGCGCGTCGGGGTCAGGAACACCGGAATCGCGCCGGTCATGATGATCGAGTGCAGCACGCTCTTGTGGCAGTTGCGGTCGACCACCACCACGTCGCCCGGCGCCACCGTGTGGTGCCACACCATCTTGTTGCTGGTGCTGGTGCCGTTGGTGACGAAGAAGCAGTGGTCGGCGTTGAAGATGCGCGCCGCGTTCTTCTCGCTGGCGGCCACCGGGCCGGTGTGGTCGAGCAGCTGGCCGAGTTCGTCCACCGAGTTGCAGACGTCGGCGCGCAGCATGTTCTCGCCGAAGAACTGGTGGAACATCTGCCCGACCGGGCTCTTCAGGAACGC
>JABTUY010000022.1 GCA_015075165.1 Ideonella sp.
AGCGCGGCGCCGAAGAGCCGGCCGACAGCGCGCGGCGCCGGCCGTTCCAGCGCCGAGCGCCATGCCGGCAGCGTGCCAGCGGATCGCGGCACCGGCCGCGTGGCTGCCGACCGCGGCACCGGCTCGTTGCGCCTGACGCGCCGCTACGGCGCGCTCACGCAGGCGCAGCAGCGCCTGGGCGACTACGTGCTCGCGCATCGCTTCGAGGCCGCGACGCTGGCGATCGACGCGCTGGCGCGGCGCGCCGGCGTCTCGGTGGCTTCGGCCAACCGCTTCGCGCGTGCGCTTGGCTACGCGGCATGGGCCGAGTTCCGCCGCCACTGGCAGGCCGAGCTGCGCCCGCAGACCGCGCCGCTCGATCGCCTGGAGCGCCAGCAGCGGCTGCACAAGCGCGGCAGCGCGGCCGAGCGCGTGCGCGCGGTGCTGCACGACGCGCAGGCCGACCTGCAGCGCAGTGCCGCCGACGCCGACGACGCGGCGCTGCAGGCCGTCGGCGAGCGGCTGCTCGCGGCGCGACGCGTGGCGGTGTTCGGCGCCGAGGTGAGCGCGCATCTGGGCGGCTACTTCGCGAGCTACCTTGGCCTGTTCCGCCCCGACGTGATCAACCTCGCCGCTGCCGGCGGCATCGGCGAGCCGATGCACCGCCTGCTCGACCTCGGTGCCGACGACCTGCTGGTCTTGCTGTCGCTGCCGCGCTATTCGGCGTTCACGCTCGAGTTGGCCGCGTTCGCGCGCTCGCGCGGCGTTGCGGTGGTGGCGATCACCGACGCGCCGGGCGCGCCACTGGCCGCTGCCGCCGACATGGTGCTCTACGCGCCGGCCGCGCCGGCGCTGCTGCCGGCCTCGGGCGTGAGCGTGCTGGCACTGCTGGAGGGCCTGTGCGCCGCGGTGGCCGCGCGCAGCCCGCGCCGGCCTGCCGACCTGGCGGCGTTGATGGACGCGCTGGCGCCGCACCGGGTGGGGCGCGGCCGCTGAGGCGCAAACCGCCTCACCCGCCTGGCATCGAGAAGCGATACGTCAGGCCCAGCCCGAGGTTGTCCGACCTGAAGTTGGTCTTGTTCGACGGTGCTGCAATCGTCTTGCCGATCGAGGCGTAGAGCGCCAGCCGGTCGCCGAGGCCAACGTTCACCCCGACGCTCGCCTTCACGACGGGGCCGTGGGCGTTCGTGCCGCCAAGCAACTGGCCGAAGAACTGCAGCGGGTTGTCCTTTTCGTTTTTGCTCTGCAACCCGACGCCGGCGAGCAGCTCGCCGTAACCGGGATACTCACGGTAGGCCTCGTAGGCGACGGCGCCCTGGATGGGAATGTAGACATGGTCGCCGACGATGGCGTCGAGCTGCGCGGAGAGCATGCTGATGCGCCCGCCGACGACATCGCGGTCCCTGACATGGAGCGCGGTCTGCTGGAACAAGCCGATTCGATAACCTCTGAAGAGAATGCCCTCGGACGATTCGCGCGCACCCGAAGGTTGCGCATCGGGCAGAAGGTGGTAGTTGAGTGATGCACCCAACGTGTAGTTCTTCGACGATCCGGTCGGTGCGAACAGGTACCCGGCCGAAAGCGCCAAGCCGAAGTTCTTTCCTAGCGCGACCTCGGCCGTCGCCTTCGGATACACCAGCAGCCCGGCGCCGGTGTCGATCCGGTCGGGCGACCAGCCTCCCGAGCCGATGCCCAGTTGCGCGTGGAGATCGACGCGTGGCGAGACCTTGAACCGATGGCCGAGACCGCCGACAAGCTGGTTGTACAGCGGCAGACCACGATAGCCGGCAGCGAAACTGGCGTACCAATACGTGCTGGCCGTCAGGTAGTGCGCGAACTGCAGGTCGATCAGGCCGATGGTGGATTTGTTGGATCCCTCGGGATCGATCTGGACCAGGTTGTCCAGACCCAGGGTCAACGTGTTCTCCGACGAATCCGCGAGAGCCCCTTGGGCGTCCGTCGCGGCGAGCCTTCGTCCGGCGCTCGCGTACGAGCCGACGGTGGACGAGAACGGCACCTGGACGAAGACGTTGACCTGGGTGCTGTCGATGATCGACTGGTAGAACTTCATCCGCGAGACGTTCGCTCCCACCGAGAAGTCGGCGAAGTCGTAGCCGAGCCCCGCGTAGGCCTTGGCGAACCCGCCTGAACCGGTGAGGACGCGGCTCTGCTCCTTGCTCTTGCCGCCCCCGCCGCCACCGATCGACAGGCCGGCGTCGGCAAAGAGGCTGCGCCAGATCCTGCGTTGCGCGTGGGCGGTGACGTCGAATGCCATGAAGCCGCCGTACTCGCCCTTGACCAGGGGAGCATGAACACCGACGCCGGCGTAAAGCCAGTCGGTCAGTCGGGTCAGGGCATGCAACCCCAGCAGATCGAGCGACGATTCCTGAGGCACCCGGATGAGCTGGTAGTCCAGCATGAGCACGCCCTCGGCACGTCGGAAGGGTGCTGGCTCGGGCGCCGCCGAATCCGGCTTGACGTGCGGCCTCTGTGCAGGAGCCGCCTCCTGTGCCGCGTCGCTCGCGCCGGTCAATGCGGCGACCGTGACCAGCCAGAGCAGTGGTCCTCCGCTCAGCACGTCGCGCGCTCAGCTTGGTCTGCCCGCCATCCCCAGCGACACGCCGCCGTCGACCACGATGGTCGCACCGACCACGTAGTCGCCCGCGCGCGACGCCAGGAAGATCGCCGCGCCCGCCATGTCCTCCAGCGTGCCGATGCGCTGCGCCGGGATGCGCCTGGCCACCTCGTCGCCGTGGTCGCGCGCGGTGCGGTTCATGTCGGAAGCGAAGGCGCCTGGCGCGATCGCGCTGACGGCGATGTGGTCCTGGATCAGGCGCAGCGACATGCGACGCGTCAGGTGGATCAGGCCGGCCTTGCTGGCGGCGTACGAGTACGTTTCGAGCGGATTGACCGCGATGCCGTCGATCGACGCGACCTGGATCACCTTGGCCGGCCGCTGCGCCGTGCCCGCGGCCTTCAGTGCACCATGCAGCGCGCGCGTCAGGAAGAACGGCGATTTCAGGTTGAGGTCGACCACCTTGTCCCAGCCGTGCTCGGGAAACTCGTCGAACGGCGCGCCCCACGCGGCGCCGGCGTTGTTGACCAGGATGTCGAGCTTCGGCTCGCGCGCGGTGATCGTCGCCGCCAGGCCTTCGGCGCCCGCCACCGTGGAAACATCGGCCGGCAGCGACGTGCACGGCCCCAACGCCGACAACTCGGCCGCCGCGCGGTCGCACGCTTCGGCCTTGCGCGACGAGATGTAGACCTTGGCGCCGTGGCGCAGAAAGCCCTCGGCGATCATGCGGCCGATGCCGCGCGAGCCGCCGGTGACGAGCGCCACGCGGCCTTCGAGCGAAAACAGCTTGTCCACCGTGGTCTCCTCGTCGTCGGCAGTTGCGCCGGCGCAGGCATTGGACCACGGTCGTCCATCGTGAGTCAGGCGGCGGTGCGGCTGGGCTTCATGACCGATGCGACGCCTCGCGCGTGAGGACTCGGATGCAAGGCCGGATCTCGTCGGTGCGACCGCCAGCGGCAGCAATGCGGCGATCGCTTCGGTCTCGCTCAGCGCCCTGCCATAGCGTGTCAGGCCAGTGACACGCGGGACACGCGGCACAAAGGCCGCGAGCCATTGACTCGCGTCAACGCGGCGACGACCGAATCGGAGTAATACCGCCACGGCATCGGAGCCCGGCAGATTGCTGCCGCGGTTGCATCGAAGATCGGGGGCGGAAAGTTGCTTCCCGATGGCCTGCGCCCCCGTGACAACACGGAGGGTCATCATGAGCAGAGTCACAGCAATCAGGAACCTGGGCATCGGCGGGTTGACGGCGATGTTGGTTGGCGGCTGCGCCACGGTCGGCGAGCCCGAAGTCGCCAAGTGGAACATTCCTCGAACCGGCTCGAGCTGGACGGTCGCCGAGCACAACACCGGCAGCTACGGCAAAGATGTCCAGTACGAAATGAAGCGGGGCGAGACGATGTGGCAAGGGCAGCCCGCGGTCACATTCACCAACTCGGTCACGGGAACCACCCTCATGGCCCAGCCCGACACCGGCTTGTGGATGGCGCTCGTCGGCAGCGACAACAAGCCGATGATGACGTTCGATCCTCCCCTCGGTCTCCAGTACCCGCTGAAGGTCAGCAAGGAGTGGGCGACGACCCACCGTATGACGACGGCGACTACCGGCCGCGCGGTCACGGTCGAGTTCCTGTACGCGTGCAAGGTGGTGTCCTACGAGCCGGTGACCGTGCGCGCGGGCACGTTCGATTCGTTCAAGGTCAACTGCAAGGCCCCGGCCGAGGAAGACACGTGGTGGTCCAGCCCGGAACACGGCATCATCCTGAAGACCAACCTGCGCCGCTTCGACCATCACTCGCAGGGCTCGGGAACGCAGGAGGCTGAACTCGTGGCGCTGAACCTCCTCAGGTGAACGCCAACGGCACCGAGCCCGAGAGAACCGAGCGAGCGGGGCGGTGGCACGGTTCAAGACCCGGCGCATAGCGCGAGCCAGCCGCGGCGCGGGGCGCTGATCTTGACTGCCCGCTACGCGCGACCTTGGTCGACGACCACGCCCGCAAGCGGCCGGCAGTCAGTGCTTCAGCGTCATGTACTGCGCCAGCTCGAGCTTGGCGATCTGGTTGCGGTGCACCTCGTCGGGCCCGTCGGCGAAGCGGATCGTGCGCGCGCTGGCGTACATGTGGGCCAGCGGCGTGTCGTCGCACACCGCGGCGCCGCCGTAGGCCTGCATCGCCCAGTCGACCACCTGGCACGCCATGTTGGGCGCCGCCACCTTGATCATCGCGATCTCGCGCTTGGCCTGCTTGTTGCCCACCTTGTCCATGCGGTCGGCGGCATTGAGCGTGAGGAAGCGCGCCTGGTCGATCAGGATGCGCGCGTTGGCGATGCGCTCGCGCGTCACGCCCTGGTCCGACAGCGGCTTGCCGAACGGCTTGCGCACCAGCGCGCGGCGGCACATCAGCTCCAGCGCGCGCTCGGCCATGCCGATCAGCCGCATGCAGTGGTGGATGCGCCCGGGCCCGAGGCGGCCCTGCGCGATCTCGAAGCCGCGGCCCTCACCGAGCAGGATGTTGCTCGCCGGCACGCGCACATCGGTGAAGGTGACCTCGCCGTGGCCATGCGGCGCGTGGTCGTAGCCGAACACCGACAGCGCGCGTTCGACCTTCACCCCCGGCGTCGCCTTGGGCACCAGGATCATCGACTGCTGGCGGTAGGTGGCCGCCTCGGGGTCGGTCTTGCCCATCAGGATGAAGATCTCGCAGCGCGGGTCGGGCGCGCCCGAGGTCCACCACTTGCGGCCGTTGATCACGTAGTGGTCGCCGTCGCGCTCGATGCGGCACTCGATCTGCGTGGCGTCGGACGACGCCACCGCGGGCTCGGTCATCGCGAAGGCCGAGCGGATCTTGCCGTCGAGCAGGGGCTTCAGCCAGCGCGACTTCTGCTCGTCGGTGCCGTAGCGCTCGAGCACCTCCATGTTGCCGGTGTCGGGCGCCGAGCAGTTCATCGCCTCGGCGGTGAGCGGCCAGCGGCCCATGATCTCGCACACCGGCGCGTACTCGAGGTTGGTGAGGCCGAAGCCGTACTTCGATTCGGGCAGGAACATGTTCCACAGGCCCGCGGCCTTGGCGCGCTGCTTCAGCGTCTCCATCGTCTGCGTGGGCTGCCACGGGTTGCCGGCGGCGCGAAACGCCGCCATCTCGGCGTCGAATGCGGCTTCGGCCGGCACGACGTGCGTCTGCACGAAGTCCATCACGCGGCGCTGCAGCTCGATCACTTTGGGTGAGGGCGAGAAGTCCATGCCGGCTCCTGTCGGGTTGGCGTTTTCGATTCGTCGAGGGTGTGCGCTCATGCTAGCCAGCACCGCGCAGGCCAACAATCACCTCGGCGACACGCGGCCGCACAATGGCCGCCATGGCTCCGCCCGAATTCAAGCTGCGCGTCGGCCGTGCGATCACGCCCGAGCAGTTCGAGTGGCTGAGCGACGAGCAGCTCGTGAGGCTGCTGCCGCGCGCGGTGCGCGAGTTCTTCCCCGGCAAGGACTTCTGCGCCGACGGCAGCTTCTACCTGCACGACGGCACGGCCTGGAGCTTCTACAAGGCCGGCTTCGTCGACGAGTGACGGCGCATTCGCGCCGCGCGCATCGTGCGCCGAGCTACACCACGCTGCGATGCCGCGCGATGCAGGTGTCGAGCACTTCGTCGCCGGGCCGGCCCCACCAGTGCTCGGAGAAGATCTCGACTTCCGAGAAGCCCGCGAAGCCGGCGGCCTCCATCCAGCCGCGCGCGCG
>JABTUY010000023.1 GCA_015075165.1 Ideonella sp.
TCGCTCGAATCCGCGCATGCGGCGATGGCTGTAACGCCCCGATGAACGCCCTCTTCTTCGTGCTCGGAATCCCGCTGGCCGGTGGTGCGGTGCTTGCGCTGGTGGGGCACCGCGATCGTGCGATGGAGATCAACGTCGCGTTCAGCGCCGCCACGTTCCTCGCCGCCTGCGTGCTGACCGCCGAGGTGATCGCCGGCGGGCCGCTGTTCGCGTGGGAGCGCGAGTTCTTCATCGACCCGCTCAACGTGTTTCTGGTCGCGCTCACCTCGTTCGTCGGCATGACGACCGCCCTCTTCTCGCGGCCGTACATGCGCGTGGAGCGCGACCACGGCAAGATGACGCCGCCGCGGCTGCGGCTGTACCACAGCATGTACCAGTTGTTCGGCTTCACGATGCTGGTGGCGCTGACGACCAACAACCTGGGCATCCTGTGGGTGGCGATGGAGGCCGCCACGCTGACCACCGTGCTGCTGGTCAGCGTGTACCGCACGGCAGCCAGCCTGGAGGCGGCGTGGAAGTACTTCATCCTGTGCGGCGTGGGCATCGCGCAGGCGCTGTTCGGCACCGTGATGCTCTACATGGCCGCCGAGAAGGTGGTGGGCGCCGAGGGCGCGCTGCTGTGGACCAACCTCGACGCGGTGAAGGATCTGCTCGACCCGCGCATCATCACGCTGGCGTTCGCCTTCCTGTTCATCGGCTACGGCACCAAGGTGGGGCTGGTGCCGGTGCACAACTGGCTGCCCGACGCGCACGCCGAGGGCCCGACGCCGGTCTCGGCCGTGCTGTCGGGCCTGCTGCTGAACGTGGCGCTGTACGCCGTACTGCGCTGCAAGGTGCTGACCGACGGCGCGCTGGGCTCGCCGCTGGCCGGCCACATGATGATCGGCTTCGGCCTGCTCTCGGTGGTGGCGGCGGCGTTCCTGCTGATGCGCCAGCGCGACATCAAGCGCATGTTCGCCTACTCGTCGATCGAGCACATGGGCCTGATGACGTTCGCCTTCGGCCTCGGCGGCCCCGTGGCCACGTTTGCCGGGCTGCTGCACATGACGGTGCACTCGCTCACCAAGTCGGCGATCTTCTTCACCGTGGGCCATGCCGCGCAGAAGGCCGGCACGCAGGTGATGGACGAGATCCGCGGCCTGGTGAAGGTCAATCCGCCGGTGGGCTGGGGGCTGATGCTGGGGTCGCTGGCGATTCTCGGAATGCCGCCGTTCGGCGTGTTCGCCAGCGAGTTCCTGATCATCACCACCGCGATGCGCGAGCAGCCGTGGACCACGCCGTTCCTGCTGCTGGCGCTCGGCGTGGCGTTCGCATCGATGTTCGGCCGCGTGCAGCCGATGGTGTTCGGCGACACCACGCTCGAGCGGCTGGCGCATCCGCCGGCGCTGGCGCCGGTGTTCGTGCACCTGGCGCTGAGCCTGATGCTCGGCCTGTACGTGCCGCCGTACCTCGACGGCTGGTTCCGCCAGGCTGCGCGCATGGTGGGCGGCTGAGGGCGTGACGATGCCGATCTCCGGGGTCGAGCTTGCCGCGCAGCGGTTGAACGCGCCGCTGCCGATCTGGCACGCGCCGGTCGACGCCGCCACCTGGAGTGCCCTGGCACGCGCCGTGGCGCGCGACCAGGGGCGGCTGCTGGCGCTGTGGGCCACGGGCCGCACCGCGGTGCACGCGGCCTACGCGCTGGCCGGTGGCGCGCTCTGGGCCGAGTTGTCGCTCGACGCCGACGCGGCCTACCCCGACCTCGGCGCCACTTTCCCGTGCGCGCAGCGCATGCAGCGCGCCGCGGCCGACCTGTGCGGCGTGCACGCGATCGGCGCGACCGACGAGCGGCCGTGGCTCGACCACGGCGCGTGGACCACGGCGCAGCCGCTTAGCGACGCGCGGCGCGACGCCACGGCGCGGCTGCCAGCCGACGCCGCGGCGCAGGCGCCGGACGGCACCCCCGATGCGCCCGCGCACGCCGGCAACTATCCGTTCGTCCGCGTCGAAGGCGACGGCGTGCACGAGGTCGCGGTGGGGCCGGTGCACGCAGGCACGATCGAGCCGGGGCACTTCCGCTTCTCGGTGGTCGGCGAGAAGGTACTGCGCCTCGAAGAGCGACTGGGCTACACGCACAAGGGCATCGAGCGCCGCTTCACCGAGCTGCCGCCGCTGCAGGCGCACCGGCTGGCCGGCCGCGTGTCGGGCGATTCGACGGTGGCCTTCGGCTGGGCCTACTGCATGGCGCTGGAGTCGGCGCTCGGCGTCGAGCTGCCGGCGCGGGCGCGCTGGCTGCGCGCGCTGCTGCTCGAGCGCGAGCGCGTGGCCAACCACCTCGGCGACCTGGGCGCGCTCGGCAACGACGCGGCGCTCGGCTTCGGCCTGGCGCAGTTCTCGCGCCTGCGCGAAGACTGGCTGCGCGAATCGCTGGCCACCTTCGCGCACCGCCTGCTGATGGACGCCGTGGTGCCGGGCGGCGTGGCCGCCGACATCGACGCCGCGCAGGTACAAAGCATGAGCGCGCATGGCGACGCGGTGGCCGCCGAGGCGCGCACGCTGCGCGCGATCTACGACGAGCACGCCGGCGTGCAGGATCGCTTCATCGGCACCGGCCGCGCCAGCCCCGAGCTGGCGCGCGAGCTGGGGCTCACCGGGCTGGCGGGTCGCGCCAGCGGGCAGCCGCAGGATCTGCGCTGCGACCATGCCTGGGCGCCGTACGACACGCTGCAACCCAGGCGTGCGCTGTCGCAGCAGGGCGACGTGGCCGCGCGCGTGGCGGTGCGCTTCGACGAGCTGTTGGAGTCGCTGCGGCTGATGCGCGAGCTGCTGGCCGCATTGCCCGCCGGCGCGGTGCGTGCACCGGTCGAGATGCCGGCCGCGAAGGCGCACGGCAGCGCGCGCGGCGCCGGCTGGGTCGAGGGCTGGCGCGGCGAGGTGTTCGTCGCGCTCGAGCTGCGCGATGGCGCCATTCAGCGCTGCCATTGCCACGACCCGTCGTGGCAGAACTGGCCGGTGATCGAACACGCGGTGATCGGCAACATCGTGCCGGACTTCCCGCTCATCAACAAATCGTTCAACCTCGGCTACTCGGCGCAGGACCTGTAGATGCTCAAGCTGATGCGACAGATCGCGCGGGTGGGCATCGCCACCGAGCCCGTGCCGGCCGACGCCGGCGCGGCGAGCGCCGCCGCGGCGACGATCCACGACGAGATCCTGGCCATCCTCGGCAAGGCGCTGGCGATCCGGCAGGTGGATGCCGGCTCGTGCAACGGCTGCGAACTCGAGATCCAGGCGCTCGGCAACCCGTACTACAACCTCGAAGGCCACGGCATCCGCTTCGTCGCCAGCCCGCGCCACGCCGACCTGCTGCTGGTCACCGGCCCGGTGTCGCGCAACATGGCGCAGGCGCTGCAGCGCACCTACGACGCCACGCCCGCGCCCAAGCTGGTGGTGGCGGTGGGCGACTGCGGCTGCGACGGCGGCATCTTCGGCGAGAGCTACGCGAGCTGCGGGCCGGTGTCGCGCGTGATCCCGGTCGACGTGTCGGTGCCAGGCTGCCCGCCGCAGCCGCTCGATATCCTGCGCGGCATCCTGCTGGCGGTGCGCCGGCTGCCCGCGCGCGCGGCGGCGCCCAGCGCATAGGCGAGCGCCGCGTCGCGCCGTCGGAGCGCGTGGCCTGCTCGGTAGAATGCACGGGTCGTTCAAGTCGCGCGTCGCAGGCCATGCCGCTGTTCTGGAAGCCCTACAAGTCCGAAGCCACGCAGTTCATCGAGCAGATGAAGGCCAAGAAGCCCACGCTCGAGGCCGAGCAGCGGGCGGGCCGCGGCCGGCTGTGGGATCGCGAGATCGACCGCGACGCGCAGGCACGCTGGCGCAGCGCGCGCGTGCCGATGCGGCCCTACGTCTACTACGACAACGCGCGCATCGGCTCCGGCGGCAAGTAGGGCAGCGCGTGAGCGACACCGCTGCGCTCGAAGACAGCGTCGCATCGAGCACCGAGGCGGCGGCGATGCCGGTCGACGGCATCGCGGTGGCGCGCCTGTACGGCGAGCCGCTGTTCACGCTGCCGCAGGACCTGTACATCCCGCCCGACGCGCTCGAGGTGTTCCTCGAGGCGTTCGAGGGCCCGCTCGACCTGCTGCTGCATCTCGTGCGCAAAAACGAGTACGAGATCTTCGACATTCCGATGGCGCAGATCACGCGGCAATACCTGGATTTTCTCGACCTGATGAAGGAACTCAACATCGACATCGCGGGCGAGTACCTGGTCATGGCGGCGACACTCGCCAAGATCAAGAGCGCCATGCTGCTGCCGCGTCCCGAAATCGAGGATGGCGAGCAGGGACCCGACCCCCGCGAGGAACTGGCGCGGCAACTGCTCGAATACGCCCGCTACCGCGAAGCCGCCGCCGAGATCGGCGACCGGCCGATGCTGGGCCGCGATGTCTTCGCCCGCAAGTTTCCGTCGCCCGACCTGGAGGAAGCGCGGCAAACCCCCGGCTATCTCGAAGTCCAGATGTCGGAGTTGCTCGATGCCTTCCGCGAGGTGCTCAAACGGGTTCCCCTGGACCAGCGCATTCACTATATTGCGCCCGACCGATGGTCGATTCGCGAGCGGATGACGCAGCTCACCGAGCTTCTCGCGGCCAAGGGCTCGGTGATCTTCGAGCAGCTCTTCGACGAAAAGACGACGAAGAGCGAGATGATCACGACCTTTCTGGCTCTGCTGGAGCTCATGAAACTGCGCCTCGTGCGCGTGTTTCAGGAGAGCCGATTGGCGTCGATTCATATCGTGGCGCGGGTGCGAACGGCCGAGGTCGGCGCGACAACGGACGAAGCGGCGAACGAGGCGGCGAC
>JABTUY010000024.1 GCA_015075165.1 Ideonella sp.
CTTCGTCTACGAGGTGGTGGCGATGACGACGCTGGCGTCGATCACCATCTTGCTGTTCGGGCTGTTCGGCGTGCGGCCGCTGCTGCACGTGCTGCGCGTGCGGCGCACGGTGCTGATGCCGATCGTCTTCCTGCTGTGCGTGGTGGGCGCGTTCGCCACCGCGTCGCGGCTGTTCGACGTCTACGCGATGATCGCCATCGGCCTCGTCGCGTTCCTGCTGCGCCGGCGCGGCTACGAGATGGCGCCGCTGGTGCTGGGCCTGGTGCTCGGCCCGCTGCTCGACAAGAGCCTGCGCCGCGGGCTGGTGCTGTCCGACGGCAGCCTCGAGCCGTTCTTCACGCGGCCGATCTCGATGGGCTTCGCGTTCGTCACCATCTTCACGATCGCGCTCTACGTGCCGGCGTTCCGCGCGCAGGTCGACCGCGTGCGCGTCGCCACGGTCGCTGGCGTGCGGGCGCTGATCGGGCGGCGCGGGTAGGTTCGCCGGCCATGCAGTTCGCGCTCTGCAACGAGGTGCTGCAGCCGCTGCCGTTCGAGCGCCAGTGCGAGCTGGCCGCGCAGCTCGGCTACGACGCGCTCGAGGTGGCACCGTTCACGCTCGCCGACGACCCGATGACGATCGACGACGCGCAGGCGCGGCAATGGCGGCGCAGCGCCGAAGACGCCGGCATCTCGATCGGCGGCCTGCACTGGCTGCTGGTGGCGCCGGCGGGGCTGTCGATCGTCGGCGCCGACGCCGCGCTGCGCGCGCGCACCGCGGCGGTGATGGAGCGGCTGGTCGAGCTGTGCGCGCTGCTCGGCGGCCGCTACCTGGTGCACGGCTCGCCCAAGCAGCGCACGCCGGGCCCCGGCGACCCACCGGCCACCGTACGCGAGCGCGCGCTCGAGTGCTTCGCGCGCGCCGCACGTCGCGCCCAAGCGTGCGGCGTCACCTACTGCATCGAGCCGCTGGCGCCGCGCGAGACCGGCTTCGTCAACACGGTGGCCGAGGCGGCGGAGCTGGTCGACACGATCGGCTCGCCGGCGCTGAAGACGATGCTCGACTGCAGCGCCGCCGGCCAGGCCGAGCGCGAGCCGGTGGCCGCGCTGCTGGCGCGCTGGATCCCGAGCGGGCACGTCGCGCACGTGCAGGTCAACGACCCCAACCGCCGCGGCCCCGGCCAGGGCACGATGGCGTTCGCGCCGATCGTTCGCACGCTGCTGCAGTTGCAGGCGCAGGGTCAATACCGCGGCATCGTCGCGGTGGAGCCGTTCGACTACGTGCCCGACGGTCCAGGCTGCGCGGCGCGCGCGATCGGCTACCTCAAGGGCTTGGTCGAGGCGATCGGGGCTCCCAGATGAACGATGCGCCGCGCTTCGTCGTGCGCGAGATCGCGCTGCACGAGCGGCCGGTGCGCTTGAGGCTGCCGTTTCGCTTCGGCGTGGTCACGCTCACCGAGTGCCCGCAGGCGTTCGTGCATGCGCGCGTCGAGCTCTTCGATGGCCACAGCGCGTGGGGCGCCGCGGCCGAGCTGCTGGCGCCGAAGTGGTTCGACAAGAACCTGACCTTGAGCAACGACGACAACTTCGACCAGTTGCGCGACGTGCTGCGGCTGGCGCGCGGCGCGTACCTCGCCGACGCAACGCCCGACACCGCGTTCGGCCACTTCGCGCGCCACCACGACGCGCACCAGGCCGCCGCCGCCGCGCGCGGCCACAACCCGCTGCTGGCAGCGTACGGCCCCGCGCTGATCGACCGCGCACTGCTCGACGCGCTGTGCCGCGCGCTCGGTGTCTCGTTCTACGCCGCGGTGCGCGGCAACCTCGTCGGCCTCGGCGCACGGCATGCCCAGTTCGCGCCGTTCGACTGGCCGCGCGTGCTGCAGGGCCTGCCGCCGCCTGCGGCGTCGATCGCCGCGCGACACACGGTGGGCATGCTCGACGCGATCACCGCCGCCGACCTCGCGCACCCGGTGAACGACGGCCTGCCCGAGACGCTGGAACAGGTGATCGCGCGCTACGGCCACCGCCACTTCAAGCTCAAGGTGGGCGGGCGCATCGACGACGACGTGGCGCGCCTCGCGCGCATCGCTGCGGTGCTCGACCGCATCGATGGCGACATCCTCGTCACGCTCGACGGCAACGAGCAGTACGACGGCGCCGATGGCGTGCTCGAGCTGCTGGCGCGGCTGCGCGGCGCGCCGGAGCTGGCGCGGCTGTTCGCGTCGATCGCCTTCGTCGAGCAGCCGATCGCGCGCAAGCTGGCGCTCGACGTCGACGTGCGAGCGATCGCCGCGATCCGGCCGGTGATCATCGACGAGTCCGACGGCGAGCTCGACGCCTTCGTGCGCGCGCGTGCGTGCGGCTATGGCGGCATCTCGAGCAAGACCTGCAAGGGCGTCTACCGCTCGCTGCTCAACGCCGCGCGCTGCGCGGCGTGGAGCGCTCAGGCGCCGGCGGGCGCAGCGCAACTCTTCATGTCGGGCGAAGACCTCACGACGCAGGCCGGCCTCGCGGTGCAGCAGGACCTGGCACTCGTGAACCTGCTCGGCATCGCGCACGTCGAGCGCAACGGCCACCACTACGTCGACGGCATGGCCGCGCTGCCGCAAGCCGAGCAGCGCGCGTTCCTCGCCGCGCACCCCGACCTCTACGAACACAGCCACGGCGCGACGCGGCTGCGCATCCGCGACGGCCGGCTGGCGATCGGCTCGCTCGACTGCACCGGCTACGCCAGCGCGGCGATGCCCGTGTGGGACGCGATGACGCCGCTGCAGCCCTCGCCCGCCTTCCCCAGGAGTTGACCCCAGATGGCCACGCAACGACTCGGCATCGTCATGAACGGCGTCACCGGGCGCATGGGCATGAACCAGCACCTGATCCGCTCGATCGTCGCGATCCGCGCGCAAGGCGGCGTGACGCTCGCCAACGGCGATCGCGTGATGCCCGACCCGCTGCTGATCGGCCGCAACGCCGAGAAGATCGAGGCACTCGCCCGCGCGCACGGCATCGCGCGCTTCGGCACCAACCTCGACGCCGCGCTCGCCGACAAGAACGACAGCGTGTTCTTCGACGCCGCCACCACGCAGCAGCGCCCGACGCTGCTGGCCGCGGCGCTGCGCGCCGGCAAGCACGTGTATTGCGAGAAGCCGATCGCCACCACGCTCGCCGAGGCGCTGGAGATCTGCAAGCTCGCCAAGGCCTCGGGGCTGAAGCACGGCGCGGTGCAGGACAAGCTGTTCCTGCCCGGCCTGCGCAAGCTCGACCTGCTGCGCCGCGCCGGCTTCTTCGGCCGCATGCTGGCAGTGCGCATCGACTTCGGCTACTGGGTGTTCGAGGGCGACCTGCAGCCGATCCAGCGGCCGAGCTGGAACTACCGCGCCGAAGACGGCGGCGGCATGATCCTCGACATGATGTGCCACTGGCGCTACGTGCTCGACAACCTGTTCGGCGAGGTCAAGGCCATCACCTGCCTGGGCGCTACGCACATCGGCCAGCGTTGGGACGAAGCCGGCAAGCCGTACACCGCCACCGCCGACGACGCCGCCTACGCCACCGCGCAGCTCGTGGGCCACCACGGCGAGCCGGTGGTCGCGCAACTGACGATGAGCTGGGCCACGCGCGTGCGCCGCGACGACCTCGTCACCTTCCACGTCGACGGCACGCACGGCTCGGCGGTGGCCGGCCTGCAGGAATGCCGCGCGCAGAGCCGCGTGACGACGCCGCGCCCGGTGTGGAACCCCGACGTCAAGCAGACGATGAACTTCTTCGACCAGTGGCAGGAGGTGCCCGACGCGCAGGAGTACGACAACGGCTTCAAGCTGCAATGGGAAGCCTTCATCCGCCACGTGGTCGAGGATGCGCCCTACCAATGGACGCTGCCCGAGGGCGCCAAGGGCGTGCAACTGGTGGAGTGCGCGCTGCAGAGCTGGAAGGAGCGGCGATGGGTGGACGTGCCGGCGTTGGCGGTATGAGCTGTTTGGCGCCGTGGTGAATGCTTGGAGTCCTGCGCGGCGCGGTGGGCGGTGCCCGATGGTGGCTCCTACTGTCGCGGTCGGCCCTGCGGGCCGACTTCGCTGCGATGCTCGCATCGCAAGGGCGGCTGCGGTACCGCTCGTCGCGGCGCTGGACGCGCCACGACTTCACGGCTCCTCGCCGGTCCGGCCCTTGCGGGCCGGACTCCCCCTTGCGCTGCTGCGCTTCTCGCCGCGCCACAAGTCGCCCCCACCGGGCACCGCCCACCGCGCAGAGACGCTCGTGGTGTTTGCCGACGCATGCCACGGCTTTGCCTCACTCGGTCGTAGCACTGCGTCCGACCACGGTTTTGCCCCACTCGGTCGTAGCGCTGCGCCCGACCGCGGCTTTGCCTCGCGCGGTCTCCCGATGTCGGAGCAACCAGCATGAACGACATGACGAAGGCCATCGACCAGACCGCGGTCGACCCGATCCTGCTGTCGGTGTACGCGCGCACCTTCAAGGCGATCACCGACGAGATGAGCATCTCGATGGAGCGCACCACGCGCAGCCCCATCCTGTGCGAGGCCAAGGACTACGTCACCGGCCTGTACGACGCCGAAGGCCGCATGCTCGAGCAGACCGAGAACCTGCCGATCCTGGCGTTCTCGCTGGCGCCGGTGTGCAAGCACATCCGCAAGACCTTCGACGGCGAGATCTACCCCGGCGACGTGTTCTTCCACAACGACGTCTTCTCGCTGGGCAACCAGAACAACGACGTCGCGGTGTTCAAGCCGGTGTTCCACGGCGACACGCTGGTCGGCTGGACGGCGGTCAAGGGCCACCAG
>JABTUY010000025.1 GCA_015075165.1 Ideonella sp.
GTCGGGGTAGACGACGAACTCGCTCTTCTTCGCAGCGGCGCTGCCGGCGGCCAGCGCGGCCTTCATACGCTCCACCGTGTCGAGCGGAATGCCCTGGTCGGCCGCGCCGTACAGGCCGAGCACCGGGGCATGCAGCCTGCCGGCGAGGTCGATCGGATTCGCAGGCTGCAGCGGGTTGCTCGCGCCGACCAGCCGGCCGTACCACGCCACACCGGCCTCGAGGTCGGGGTTGTGCGCGCTGTACAGCCACACGATGCGGCCACCCCAGCAGAAGCCGGTGATCGCCAGCCTGGACGCATCGGCGCCCTCGGTCTTCGCCCACGCCGCGGCGGCGTCGAGGTCGCCCATCACCTGCGCATCGGGCACCTTGGCGATCACCTCGGCGATGAGCTTGGAGATCTCGCCGTACGAGCCGGCGTCGCCCTGGCGCACGAACAGCTCGGGCGCGACCGCGAAGTAGCCCGCCTTCGCGAAACGGCGCGCCACGTCGGCGATGTACTCGTGCACGCCGAAGATCTCGCTGACCACGAGCACGACCGGCGCTCCGGTCTTGCCGGCCGGCGCGGCGCGGTAGGCCGGCATCTTGAAGCCGCCCACCGGAATCGTGACTTCGCCGACCACGAGGCCGCTGCTGTCGGTCTTGAACGCCGTCTGCGCCACCACCGGCAGCACCGCGGCCGCGAAGCCGCTGCCCACCGAGGTGCGCACGAAGTCGCGCCGGTTGAAGTCGCGGCTCGGGGCGAGGCTGGCGATCTCGCGTTCGATCATGGCGGTGGCTCCGGGTGGCAGGCGAAACGGGGACGCGCGATTCTATTTTGGTGCCCGACGGGCATCTGGTAGCTCCCCAGGGCGCGCCGCGATGGCGCCGCCTGTGCCGCCGATGACTTCCGAAGCCGAGCGCCGCGCAACGGCGACGTAATGAAGGTCGCGCTGCCGCGACTCATGACGGCGCAAGGCACACAAGCCCCATGCCGGATGTCTTCGACGACTTTCGCACCAACCCGCCTTTCAAGGAGACCTTCATGCGTATCCCCCGTCAGCTCGCGGTTCTCGCCGCGATCACCCTCGGCTCTTCGGCGACGTTCGCCGCCAACTTCGCCGGCGAAGCCGCGCCCGAGTACCCGCAACCCAGCGGCTCGATGATCGAGCGCAGCCAGCTGCGCGCCGACACTGTCGACGCGTTGAAGCACGACCTCATCGGAAGCGGCGAGGCCAGCGTCGTGGCGCAGCCTGTCTTCATGGCGAGCAAGACGCGCGCCGAGGTGGTTGCCGAGACGATCGCGGCACTGAAGCGCGGCCTCGTCGCCCAGGGCGATGGCGCCGTGCCCACCACCACCGGGCGGAGCTGATCGCCGGAGCGGCCCGGCGCGCTACTCGACCGTGCGCGCCGGTGCCTGGAAGTTCATCCGCGAGCAGACCTGCACGAAACCCGCGCGGCGCAGATTCGCCAGCGAAGGATTGGGCTCGGCCTGCACCGGCTCGCCGGTCTCGGTGGCGATAACCCGGCATCCGAGTTCGGCCGCCGCGGCGATCCGGGCCGCGATCAGCGCGTTGTGCGCGCCCTTGCCCCGTTGGTCGGCCAACGTGCCGCCGGCGCCGAGCCACGCGGTGTCGGCGTCGACGAACAACGAGCCGGTGGCGACGATGCGCTCGTTCTCCTCGGCGACCCAGACGTGCCATTTCGGTCGGCCGACAAGGGCTGCGAACCAGGGCCCGGTGCTCGCTGGCAGCCCGTACGCTCCGCAGACGACGCCGGCCACCGCACCGGCATCGGACGGCGCGGCCGGGCGTATGCGCAGCGCCGTGCGCGGCATCGGCGGTGCATCGGGACCGCGCAGGAACTTGGCCCAGCTTCGGCGCGGCGGCAGCGAGAAGCCGCGCTGCTGCAGCAGCGCAGCGAGATCGGCCGGACGCGCCGAAGGCACGATATGCACCCAGTACGCGCCGATCGCCGAATCATCGAACAGGGACATCACATGATCGATGTCGGCACTCGTTGCCGGCGCCTCGTTGCCGAGTCCGATCACACGGTTGAAGTAGGCGATCGGCAGGGCCGGTGCCAGCAGCGCGGTCGCCGATCCCAGGGTCACCGACCTCAGACGCAACGCGTGCGGCGCCGCGGCATAGAGGTCGCGACTGGCCGCTGCTTCGATCGCGTCGGCCAGGCGCTCGGCTTCGGGCCCGGCGAGCTTCAGCGACGGGCTCATGCCGGATTGCTCGCCGCATCGACGCGGCCCCGGCTGTCCAGCCCGAGCGTTGCCGCGTTCACGTCGCGACCGACCAGCATCGCGCCGATCCGCCTCGACTCCGCGAGTTCGAAGCCGACGTCGCCGTGGAATTCGGCCGGGTTGCGAAAAGTTCCCCACAACATGTCCCAGACCGGCAGATCGCTGTAGTTGTACGCGTGGAAGCCGCGCCGGTGATGCACGCCGTGCGATTCGGGGCGCTGGATCAGGTAGCCGAGCCAGCGCGGGGTGCGCAGGTTCAGGTGCTGGAACAAGCCATAGAAGGTCGCGACGTAGCCGACGATCGCGGCCGCGACGGCATCGAGCCCGAGCACGAACACCATCATCGTGAAGACCGTCGCCACGTTGATGATCACATCGAGCGGAGTGAACAGCACCGCGCCGGGGATGTCGAGCCGTTGCGGCGCATGGTGCAGCGGGAATCGATGATACGCCCGTTGCAGCACGGCGTTGGCCAGCGCCACGCACGGATAGCCGACGAGCACGCCGCCTGCCACGCCGGGCGGATCGATGGCACCGCTCGATCGACTACGAGAAGCTGCTCGCGATCTTCCGCGAAGCCGGCTTCGACGCGGCGCAGTCCGCCACCTACTTCCGCGTACTTGCGGCCTTGTCACCGGCGCCAGCCTGGCCGAGATCGGCTCGCGAGCACAGCAGCCCGACGCGACGCCGATCCGGCTGGAGACCTTCGACGCGAGCCGCAGCGCTATCCGCTCGTGAGCGCAGCGGTGCCGCACCTGCGGGTCAGCAAGCTGGGCGCGATCTTCGATGTGGGCATGGACCTCATCTTCCGCGCCATGCGCGACGAGTTGGCGCAAGGTGCGCGCAAGACGCGCACGTGAAGCGGCCGCCCCCGGCTGCCGCTATCGGGGCGCCTGGCCCCAGTTCGCCCCCACGCCCACGTCGGCCAGCAGCGGGTCGAGGCCCCTCTAACCTTCCGCCGGCCCGAGCATCCGCACGGCGTCGCGCCAGTGGGCGGTCATCACGCCCTCGACAACCAGGTTGCCGGGGGCGGCGCTGATCAGCATCGCCTCGCCACGGCGCGCCGCGGCGGCGTGCATGGCCCATCGGTGCAACGGTGCGAGCCATTCGCGCTGCAAGGTTGCGCCGGACTTGAACTCCACCGGCCATAGCACGCCCGCGCGTTCGATCAGCAAGTCCACTTCGTTGCCGATGTTGTCGCGCCAGAAGTACAGGCCGTGGTTTAGACCTGCGTTGCGGCAGTGCTTCAGGTACTCGGTGATCAGCAGGTTCTCGAACAGCGCGCCGCGCATCGGACTCGAATTCATCGAGCGTGCATCGTTCAGACCCAGCAGATGCGCGGCCAGCCCGACGTCGTGGAAGTAGAGCTTGGGCGTCTTGACGAGGCGCTTGCCGAAGTTGCCATGGTAGGGCGGCAGCCGGAACACGATATAGCTCGCTTCGAGCACCGCCAGCCAATCGCGTGCGGTGGTCTGCGCCACACCGAGGTCGTTGGCGACCGCATTCAGGTTGAGCAGTTGACCGCAACGTGCCGCCATCAGGCGCATGAAACGCTGGAAGGCCAGCAGATCGCCAACGCGGCTGATCTGCCTCACGTCGCGCTCGACGTAGGTCGCCAGGTAGCTGGCATGCCATTCGGCGGGCGCGATCGGCCGGTCGTGCAGCGCGGGGTACAGGCCAGTCGCGAGCAGTTCGTCGAGGCCGAGCGCGGCCAGTGCGCGGGGCGCCTCCGCGTACGACAGCGGCAGCAGCTCGAGATACGCCGCCCGCCCGGCCAGACTCTGGCTGACCTGGCTGGCCAGCAGCAGGTTCTGCGATCCGGTGAGCACGTAGCGGCCCATGTCGGTGCTGGCGTCGGCAGCACCCTGCAAGTACGACAGCAACTGCGGCGCGTGCTGTACCTCGTCGATCACCACGCCGTCGCGCCACTGGGCAACGAAGCCGCGCGGATCGGCAACCGCGGCCGCACGCGTGTCGAGTTCCTCCAGCGACACGTAGCTGTGAGGGGGGAAGGCGCTGCGCGCCAGCGTGGTCTTGCCGGCCTGCCGAGGGCCGGTCAGCACGACGATCGGAAAGCCGCGTGCCAGGCGCAGCAGCCGCGCCTGCGCCGCGCGTGGAAATCGGGGAGTCAGTGGGGGCATGCGGTTTCAGCTTTTGAAGCTGAAATTGTAAAACATGCCAGCTCCGCGACAAGTCGCAAGCCGCACCCTCAGTGCGCCTCGTCCCAGTTGGC
>JABTUY010000026.1 GCA_015075165.1 Ideonella sp.
CGATCTGTCGCGCGCGGCGGTGGACATCGACCCGCAGATCGCCGCTGGCTACGACGTGCAGCGCAACGGCAATACCCTCAGCTTCGCGCCGCGCCCGGGCCCATCGGGCGCCGCGCCGCGCGCAGCCGCGCGCTCGCAGCGCGCAAGGCCCCATGCCGGGGACGGCGAGTTCCGGCTCGGGCCGTTCGACTGCGAATCGACGGTCACCGGCCTCAACGCGCTGCCGATCCAGCTCAGCCAGCCGCCGGTGTTCAGCCTGACGCAGGATCTGGCGCTCGACCTGGTGATCACGAGCGCCGGGCTCGAGCGCCTGGTGGCCCGCGGCAGCGTGGGTGTCGCCTACGACAGCACGACAGAGATCTCAGTCGCCTTCGTGGGCACGATCGAATGCGAGAAGGAGATCTTCGCCATCCGCTTGCCGGTGGGCGGCCCGCTGTCGCTCGTCGTCGGCGGTGTGGTGCCGATCAAGCTGGGCTTCGAGGCCGGCGGCCAGCTCACGCTGGCCACTGCCAAGCTCGGGCTGACGGCCAGCGCCAGCGCCGAGGCGCAGCTCGGCATAGCGTGCCCCGGCGGCCAGAGTTGCGAGTTCGTGCGCAGCCTCACCGGCACCGGCGAGGTCAAGCCGAATTTTCAAGTGCCGACCATCGATGGCGAAGTTCGCTTCGAACCCGAACTCACGATCTTCGGCAAGGTCGAGCTGGCGCTCGGCAACCCGTTCCTGCGCGCGATCCGCTTCAACGCCTTCGAGGCCAGCATGGGCCCGAAGCTGGGCGGCAGCTTCGCGCCGCTGCCCCACCAGATCGCCGCCACCGACTACAAGTCCAGCTACGAGCGCACCTTCGAGGTCAAGGCCGGTCTGGGCAGCACGCTCGATGACGCGCTCGAGCTGCTGGGCATCGACGGCCTCGACGCAGTCGAGCTCAGCGGCTCGGTGCGGCTGAATACCTCGCCGCAGGGCGCGGTCACCGCCGACCGGTTAGCCTTCGTCGCGGGCGAGCAGGTGAACTTCCGCGTCGAGTTAGACGCGGCCACGCTCAATTTCCTGCCGCTCATCTACAACGTACGCGAGGTCGTGCTGATGCGCACGCCGCCAGGCACCACCGAGGCGCGCGAGGTGGCGCGCAGCACCGCGGCCTCGGGCCAGCGCCGCTTCGACTTCGCCTTCACGGCGAACGATGCCGGCAGCGCGGCCGAGTTCACCGCCTTCGTCGTGACCACGCTGCTGCCGTTGGACGTGCTCGCGCTCGAGGTGGGCGCGGCCACGGGCTGGGCGGTGGACGTGCAGATGCCCTCGACATTCCAGGGCGACGCGCCGATCGCGCTCACCGCGGCCGTGACGCGCCTGGACGAGCAAGGTGCAACGGTGCCCGTGGCCGATGCGTACGTCGCGCTCAGCAGCACCTGCGGCAGCCTGAACCCCACCGCAGGGCGCACCGACGCGCAGGGCCGGCTCGCCGCGAGCCTCACGCCCAGCGGGTGCAGCGCGGCGGTTTCGGTGACCGCGTTGGCCAGCGAAAACGAAGGCAGCGAGCCAAAGGCGCGCAAGACCGTGACGGCCACGATGGGCACGGCGGAGGTCGAGGATCTGTCAATCTTCGTCGGCGGGGACGCGCCCTCCACACCCGGCCACATCCTTGTGACTGGGTCTCGCAGCGACGACAGCGACTTCCGCACGTCCGTGCCGATTGCCGAGGTGGGCTCGCTCCAAGCGCTGGTCGACTCCCTGCTGGCCGGCTCGAGCCGGATTCAACGCGGCGTCAGAGTGTTGGTCTCCGAGGCCGTCGCTCTGTCGCTGACACTCGGCAGGCCAGCCGAAGGCGTTAGTGTTTCCAGCCTGACGGCAGCTGCCTGCGCGTCGAACATCGGCCTATCGGTGGGTAATGTCCAGAGTGCGGTTGTCCGTGGTTGCCTGGGTCGCGTGGCGCTCACCACGGGAGACGCTGGGAGCATCAGCGTTGATGGAGCCAGAGACACGGCGGTCACGATCAGCAGCGGCAAGGCGGAGAGTGTGTCCGTGGGCCCGGGGGTTTCGGAGCCGGCCTCCGGCATGACCGTCAACGTCAGCGTAGGCAGCTACGGCTACTTGCAGGTGCGAGGCACCGCCAACTCGGTCGTGAACGTTCGGGGCACGCTTGCGGCTCCCTCCGAGGAATCGCGGGGCCTCTTGGACATCAGTGGCAACAGCAACCTCGCGCTGGGGTCGATCACCGGTGGCGCCATCGGCTCCTCCCTTGTCTCGAGCAACTCGTTCGCGTCGCCGCCGTCGATCGCCCTCGGCAACATCGACAACGGCTTCAGCATCGGCGCCAACACCGGCCTGTCGGGCGGCTCCTTCACCGTGGGCGATGTGGGCGATGCGGGCATCATCGGCAACACCGGCCTGTCGCTCGACTCCATCACCATGGGCAATGTCCGGTACAGCCTGACCATCCGGGACAACCGCGGCTTCAGTGACGAAGACGCCGAGGCGTTCGCGCGACAGCGCAGCGTCGGCCGTTCGACAACCATCGAAGGCAACGAGCCGTAGTGCGTGTGCACCGGACAGTCAGACATCGAGGAGGTAGGATCATGCTGACGAGCTTCGTTCGCTCGTTTGCATTCGTGTTCGTCGCGCTGCTGGCCGCCTGCGGCGGTGGCGGCGGCGACGCCACGCCGGCCTCGCGCCTTGCGGTGGATGCGCAGCCGGCGGTGGGCGGCCTCTTGGAACTCGAGACTCAGGCCGTGACTTCGACCCGGCCCTTCATCTCCGAATGCGGGCCGCAGGTGTAGGGATACGTGCTCGCCTTGTCGAAGGTGCGCTGCCACGGCTCGCCGGGAACATGCGCTCGGACTCGAAGCCGCCGGCGTCGCTGAACAGCACCGAGTGCGTGGGGGGCTTCTCATGGTTGGTCCAGCGCACCGTGGTGCCGACCTTCACACTCAGCACGTCAGGCCTGTGCGCACCGCGAGGTGACGCTGAAGACGCCAGCGCGATCGGCGTGGCGCGCCGACCTGGCGTAGCGCTTCGCCGTCGGGCGCGACATCCTGGCGGCGCTGGAGCACCCGCACATCGCGCACTTCCATGGCCGGGGTCAGCGACGGCGGCGCGCCGTACCTGGCGCTGGAGTACGTGGCGGGGGGCGCAGCCTGCTGCGCTGGGCCGACGAGCGCCGCGCCTGCGTCCGGGAGCGCATCGAGCTGTTCCTGCAGGTGCCGCAGACCGTGCAGTACGCGCACGAGCAACACAATACGAGGCGCGGCAGACCAGGCCGCGCGCCTCACCGGCGCCGGCGCCAATGGTGAAGCGGCAGTCGAAGCCGTTGACGCTGGCCGTGCCCACGGGCCTGCTGTCACGGTAGACGAGCACCACAGACCCGCCGCATCCTTAGGGAGAACGCCTTCAGTTCGAGCCGGTGGGCTTCGAGATGTTGAAAGCGGCGCCGGCGCTACGGAGACCACCCTGGTCCACGATGCTCATGGTGTTGAGCCCGGCTCCCGAGATACTGGTGGGGCCGTTGCCGTTGGCATCGGCGTAGTCGAACGAGACCTGGAATGAGGACGCGGGCGGCTGATCCAAACTGCAGCGAGCGGCGTCGTTCAGTTGAATCAGTACAACACTGATGTTGGAGATAGTCGGTGGCACCAAGTCGTTATCGGCAATGGTGAGGACGTGCTGGGCTGGGCGCCAAGCGTCGCGTTGGTGGGGGTCCCAAACGTCACGATCACCGTCTCGTTAGGCTCGGCCAGCGTATCGGCAATCACCGTTACCGTGATGGCCC
>JABTUY010000027.1 GCA_015075165.1 Ideonella sp.
CCGGCTGTTCTGCAGCAATCGCCCGGTCGACCTGGGCAGCGAGGGCTTCGACCTGGGCATTCGCGTGTCGTTCAAGCCGCCGCCGGAGCTGGTGGCGCGCAAGCTGGCGCCCAACCGCGGCGTGCTGTGCGCCTCTCCCGCCTACATCGAGCGCTGCGGGTTGCCGCGCCGCGTCGAGGATCTCGCCAAGCACGCGTGCGTGCTGTTCCCGGCGCTGGCGCCGAAAGGCGTCTGGACGCTGCTGCGCGATGGGCGCAAGGTTTCGGTGCCGGTGGCCGGCAGCTTCGAGACCGACGAGATGGACGCCGTCTTCGCCGCTGTCGCCGCCGGGCTGGGAATCGGCGCCCTGCCGCTCTACATGGCGGCCGACGCCGTGCGGCAGGGCCGGCTGGTGCCGTTGCTGCGCCAGTATCGCTTTGCGTCGGAGAGCGCCATCTACCTGGTCTATCTGCCGAACCGTACGCTCGCTTCGCGCGTGCGCGTGCTGATCGACTTCCTCGTCGCGCGCTTCGCGCGCACGCCTTCATGGGAGACCGGTTGGTGACCGCTCCGGCTTCGGGTCGTGCATCACGGTGGCCCGACATCCATGCCGGCGCCGGGCGGCGCAAGGCGGCGACGCCCGCAGTCGGGTGTCGCGGGGGATGGCGCGCCGCCGAGTGACCCCGCAAGCCGCGGCGGAGCACCCCTGTTACGCTCGCACTCCCCGGGGGCGGGTTGCCCGCCCGCGCGCCTGCAGTCGCGCGCCGGGCCTGACAGGAGACGACCGTGTTCGAGTCCACCTTCCAGATCGACCTCGGCCCCGACATCGCGATGCTGCGCGACGCGGTGCGCGATTTCGCTCAAGCCGAGATCGCGCCGCGCGCGGCCGACATCGAGCGCGCCAACCACTTTCCGGCCGACCTCTGGCGCAAGCTCGGCGAGATCGGCGTCATGGGGCTCACCGTCGCCGAGGCCTACGGCGGCACCGCGCTGGGCTACCTGGCGCACATGGTGGCGTTGGAGGAGATCAGCCGCGCCAGCGCCGCGGTGGGGTTGAGCTACGGCGCGCACTCGAACCTGTGCGTCAACCAGATCCACCGCAACGGCAGCGAGGCGCAGAAGCAGAAGTACTTGCCCAGGCTGATCAGCGGCGAGCACGTCGGCGCGCTGGCGATGAGCGAGCCCGGCGCCGGCTCCGACGTGGTGAGCATGACGCTCAAGGCCGAGCGCCGCGGCGACCGCTTCGTGCTCAACGGCAGCAAGATGTGGATCACCAACGGCGGCGACGCCGACACCCTGGTCGTCTACGCCAAGACCGAGCCGCAGATGGGCGCGCGCGGCATGACCGCGTTCATCGTCGAGAAGGGCTTCGCCGGCTTCACGCACGGCCGGCATCTCGACAAGCTCGGCATGCGCGGCTCCAACACCTACCCGCTGTTCTTTCAGGATTGCGAGGTGCCGGCCGACAACGTGCTCGGCGGCGAGGGCAACGGCGCCAAGGTGCTGATGAGCGGGCTCGACTACGAGCGCGCGGTGCTGGCCGCCGGGCCGCTGGGCATCATGGCGGCGTGCATGGACGTGGTGGTGCCGTACGTGCACGAGCGCAAGCAGTTCGGCCAGAGCATCGGCGAGTTCCAGCTCATGCAGGGCAAGGTGGCCGACATGTACACCACGCTGCAGGCGTGCCGCGCCTACGTCTATGCGGTGGGCCGCGCCTGCGACGGCGCCGACCACGCGCGCACGCTGCGCAAGGACGCCGCCGGCGCCATCCTCTACGCCGCCGAGAAGGCCACCTGGATGGCCGGCGAGGCGATCCAGGCGCTGGGCGGCGTCGGCTACACCAACGAGTTCCCTGCCGGCCGCCTGTGGCGCGACGCGAAGCTGTATGAAATCGGCGCTGGCACTTCGGAGATCCGGCGCATGTTGATCGGCAGAGAGCTGTTTGCGGAGACCATGTGATGGCGAAGAGCGAAGCCGATTCGGCGCAGGCTCACGTCCGCGCAGCGGACGTGAAGGCGCACAGCGCCGGCCGTAGCCAAATTGGGGCCGGTACGTCCGAGATCCGCCGCATGCTCATCGGGCGCGAGCTGTTCGCGGAGACGATGTAATGCCCCAGCTCGCGAGCAAGCTCAACCCGCGCTCCGAAGATTTCAAGGCCAACGCCACCGCGATGCGCGCGCTGGTCGACGACCTGCACGCGCAGGTCGAGCGCGTCGCGCAGGGCGGCCCGGCGGCGGCGCGCGCCAAGCACGAGGCGCGCGGCAAGCTGCTGCCGCGCCAGCGCGTCGAGCGGCTGCTCGACCCCGGCACGCCGTTTCTCGAGATCGGCGCGCTGGCGGCGATGGGCGTCTACAAGGAGAAGGACGGCTCCGACGCCGCGCCGAGCGCCGGCGTCATCACCGGCATCGGCCGCGTCGCCGGCGTCGAGTGCGTGATCGTCTGCAACGACGCCACCGTCAAGGGCGGCACCTACTACCCGCTGACGGTGAAGAAGCACCTGCGCGCGCAGGAGATCGCGCAGATGAACCGGCTGCCGTGCATCTACCTGGTCGACTCAGGCGGCGCCAACCTGCCCAACCAGGACGAGGTGTTCCCCGACCGCGAGCACTTCGGCCGCATCTTCTACAACCAGGCGAACCTCTCGGCGCAGGGCATCGCGCAGATC
>JABTUY010000028.1 GCA_015075165.1 Ideonella sp.
CCCGCGCTGCGCAGCGAGCACGTCTCTTGATTCGCCGGGCCTGCGCATGAGAAGCCTTGTCTGCCTCTGTCTTGCCCTGGTCGCGCTGGCCGCTCAGGCCGACGAGCGCAAGGTGCTGCGGCTGGCGTTCGCGCGTGCCGAGACCACCCTCGACCCGGCGCGCATCGTCGACCTCTATTCGCGCGTCATCACCGCGCACATCTTCGAGGCGCCGCTCACCTACGACCATCTGGCGCGGCCGTTCAAGCTCAGGCTGCAGACCGCCGAGTCGATGCCCGAGCATTCGGCCGACTATCGCGTCTGGACGATCAGGATCAAGCCGGGCATCTACTTCGCCGACGACCCGGCCTTCAAGGGCAAGCGGCGCGAGCTGGTGGCGGCCGACTACGTGTACCAGCTCAAACGCATCGTCGACCCCAGGAACAAGAGCCCGCTGGTGGCCGGCGTCCTGGAGACCAAGTACGCTGGGCTGGCCGCGCTGCGCGACGACGCGATCAGGAACAACAAGCCGCTCGACTACGACAAGCCGATCGCGGGCCTGTCGACGCCCGAGCGCTACACCTTGCGCATCGAACTCGAGGAGCCGCGGCCGCGCTTTGCCGAAGACGGCTTCACCGGCTCGGACATCCTCGGCGCGGTGGCGCGCGAGGTGGTCGAGTTCTACGGCGACCAGATCGACGCGCATCCGGTGGGTACCGGGCCGTACCGCTTGAAGAGCTGGCGGCGCTCTTCCGAGATCGTGCTCGAACGCAACCCGGGCTACCGCGAGCGCACCTACGACGCCGAGCCAGCGCCCGGCGACGCCGCCGGGCAGGCCATCGCAGCCAAGTTCAGGGGCCGCCGCCTGCCGATGATCGACGAGGTGCGCGTCGCGATCATCGAGCAGAGCCAGCCGATGTGGCTGTCGTTCCTCAACGCCGAGGTCGACGCGCTGGTCACCAACGCCGGCCGCGTGCCGCCTGACTTCCTGGCGCTCGCGATGCCGGGCGGCAAGCTCGCGCCGTACCTCGCCAAGCGCGGCATCCAGGGCATTCGCAACCTGAACCCCGACTCGGGCCTGGCGTACTTCAACATGGACGATCCGGTCGTCGGCGGCTACACACCGGAGAAGGTGGCGCTGCGGCGTGCCATCGCGCTGGCCTACGACGTCGACGTCGAGATCCGCAACATCCGCCGTGGCGGCATCCACGCGCAGTCGCCGGTGGTGCCGCATACCATCGGCTACGACCCCAGGTTCAAGAGCGAAATGGGCGACTACGACCCGGCGCGGGCAAGGGCGCTGCTCGACCTGTACGGCTACGTCGACCGCAACGGCGACGGCTGGCGCGACCTGCCCGACGGCCGGCCGCTGACAATCGAGATGGCGAGCCAGCCCGACGACCTGACGCGCAAGTTCGACGAGTTGTGGAAGAAGAACCTCGCCGCGATCGGCGTGCGCATCGTCTTCAAACCGGCGCAGTGGCCCGAGAATCTGAAGGCCGCGCGCGCCGGCAAGCTGCAGTTCTGGCAAGTCGGCCGCTCGGCCGCGGGCTCCGACGGACAAGGCGCGCTGGCGGAGTTGCACAGCCAGCAGATCGGCAGCCAGAACCTGGCGCGCTTCAGGAACGCCGAGTTCGACCGTATCTACGAGCGCATGCGCGTGATACCCGACGGGCCCGAGCGCGACGCGCTGTTCCTGAAGGCCAAGGAGATCGCCGTGGCGTACATGCCGTACAAGCACACCGCGCACCGCATGGAGGCCGACATGCTGCACGGCTGGGTCGAAGGCTACCGCAGGCCGTTGTTCTGGCTCGAGTGGTGGCACATGGTCGACGTCGACAACGCGCGGCGCGCCGCGCTGCTGAACTGATGGCTACGTCACCCGAGCCCCAGATCGCGCGCTACCAGCGCTTCCTGCGCGAGCGGCACGGCCTGCAGTTCGCCGACTACGACTCGCTGTGGCGCTGGTCGGTCACCGACCTGGAGGCGTTCTGGTCGTCGATCTGGCAGTTCTTCGACCTGCAGTCGCCGACGCCGCACGCGCGCGTGCTGGTCGACGAGCGCATGCCCGGCGCGCGCTGGTTCGAGGGCGCGCAGGTCAACTACGCGCGCCAGGCGCTGCGCCACGCCGACGCGCTGCACGCCGCCGGGCACCCGGCGATCGTGTTCGCCGACGAGCCGCTGCTGGCCGCCGGG
>JABTUY010000003.1 GCA_015075165.1 Ideonella sp.
CAACCCGGCCGTGCATCCCAAGAAGTACAAGCTCGACTCGCTGCGCATCCTCGGCTCGGTGGGCGAGCCGATCAACCCGGCAGCGTGGGAGTGGTATTACGAGAATGTCGGCGGCGGCCGCTGCCCGGTGGTCGACACCTGGTGGCAGACCGAGACCGGTGGCCACATGATCACCCCGCTGCCCGGCGCAACGCCGCTGGTGCCGGGCTCGTGCACGTTGCCATTGCCGGGCATCGCCGCAGCGATCGTCGACGAGGCGGGCGGCGACGTGCCCAACGGGCAGGGCGGCCTGCTGGTCGTCAAGAAGCCGTGGCCCGGCATGATCCGCACCATCTGGGGCGACCCCGAGCGCTACAAGAAGAGCTACTACCCGCCGGAGCTCAAGGGCTACTACCTCGCCGGCGACGGTGCCAGCCGCGACGCCGAGCGCGGCTACTTCACGATCACCGGCCGCGTCGACGACGTGCTCAACGTCTCGGGCCACCGCCTGGGCACGATGGAGGTCGAGTCGGCGCTGGTGGCGCACACGCAGCTGGTGGCCGAAGCCGCGGTGGTCGGCCGCCCCGACGACCTCACCGGCGAGGCGGTGTGTGCGTTCGTCGTGCTCAAGCGCGCAAGGCCCACCGGCGAAGAGGCGAAGAAGATCGCCAACGAGCTGCGCAACTGGGTGGCCAAGGAGATCGGTCCGATCGCCAAGCCGAAGGACATCCGCTTCGGCGACAACCTGCCCAAGACCCGCTCGGGGAAGATCATGCGCCGCCTGCTGCGCTCGATCGCCAAGGGCGAGGCCATCACCCAGGACACCAGCACACTGGAAAATCCAGCGATCCTCGATCAGTTGGCGCAGTCCAACTGATCGAGCGCCGAAGGCGGCGGCGCGCAGCGCCGAGAGCGCTGGATTTCGGCGCAGGCCAACTTGCGCGAAAGCGCAAGTTGAGGCGCGCAGCGCCGGCCGAAGCCAAAACTCGGCGATCCTCGATCAGTTGGCGCAGTCCAACTGATCGAGCGCCGCCAAAGCAAAGGCCCCGCATTGCGGGGCCTTTTTATCTCGAGCGCGCGAGCGGGCTACTTCAGCGACAGGATCCAGGTTGCCAGTTGCTTGGCCTCCTCGGCATTGACCTGCGGGTTGGCCGGCATCGGAATCTGACCCCAGACGCCGCTGCCACCCTTCTGGATCTTCTCGGCGAGCTTGGCCACGGCGTCTTTCTGGCCGGCATACTTCTTGGCCACTTCCTTGTAGGCGGGCCCGACCAGCTTCTTGTTCTCCTGGTGGCAGGCCAGGCAGTTCTTCTTCTCGGCCAGAGCATGCTGGGCAAACGCGGCCGGCGCCATAACGGCAACAATCGTCGCGAAGATGAGCTTTTTCATGGTTTCCTTTCGGGCGTGTTCGAAGGCTCGGATTACAGTGGTCTGTAACGGGATTCTAGGTCGTCCGGTTGACGCTCTCCGGATTGACCCCGCGGCTGGAGACGGGTATGTGGTTCGTGGTGATCGGTTGTCTGCTGCTGACGATGAAGATGACCGAGTTTGGTTTCGCCGCCGACTGGTCGTGGGGCTGGATCCTGCTGCCGTTCGGGCTCGCGGTAGCGTGGTGGTCCTTCGCCGATCTGAGCGGTCTGACGAAGCAGCGCGAAATGGACAAGCTCGACGAGCGCAAGCAGGAGCGGCGCCGCCGCCAGATGGATGCGTTAGGCCTGAACTGGAAGCGCGCGCGCCGCGTCACGGTGATCAAGGAGAACCGCAAGGTGGAGCCGCCGCCGATGGCACCGGTGAAGAAGTCCGAGGAAGAGCGCCACAACCGCGACGTGATCACCGCATTCCTGCCCAGCCGCCAGGAACTGCCCCCGACCCGGCCGGCCGACGACCAGCCGGCCTGACGCTCAACGCTCGTCGTAGAGGTCGAGCACCGCCCCGGCGCTCGCGCTCGACGCGTTCTTCCAGAACTTGCCCAGCACGCCGCGCGTGTAGCGTGGCGCCGGCGTCCGCCAGGCAGCGCGGCGCTTGGCGATCTCCGCATCGGCGACATTGAGCTGCAGCAGCAGACGGTGCGCATCGATGGTGATCGAGTCGCCTTCGTGCACCAATGCGATCAGGCCGCCTGCATAGGCCTCGGGGGCGACGTGGCCGACCACCATGCCCCAGGTGCCACCCGAGAAGCGCCCGTCGGTGATCAGCCCCACCGTTTCGCCGAGGCCCTGACCGATCAGCGCGCTGGTCGGCGCCAGCATCTCCGGCATGCCTGGGCCGCCACGCGGCCCCAGGTAGCGCAGCACCATCACGTCGCCCGGCTCGATCTTGCCGGCCATGATCGCCGCCAGGGCCGACTGCTCGTCGTCGAACACGCGCGCGGGGCCGGTGATCACCGGATTCTTCAGCCCGGTGATCTTGGCCACGCTGCCTTCGGGCGACAGGTTGCCTTTGAGGATCGCCAGGTGACCCTGCGCGTACATCGGCTCGCCGATCGCGCGAATCACCTCCTGATCCTTGCGCGGCACGTCGGGCACTTCGGCGAGCACCTGCTCGAGGGTCTGGCCGGTGATCGTCATGCACTGGCCGTGCAGCAGACCGGCCTTCAGCAGCACCTTCATCACCTGCGGGATGCCGCCGGCGCGATGCAGGTCAATCGCCATGAAGCGGCCGCTGGGCTTGAGGTCGCACAGCACGGGCACCTTCTTGCGCATGCGCTCGAAGTCGTCGATCGTCCACGACACGCCGGCTGCATGCGCGATGGCCAGGAAGTGCAGCACCGCGTTGGTCGAGCCGCCGATGGCCATGATCACCGCCACCGCGTTCTCGATCGCCTGCTTGGTGACGATGTCGCGCGGCTTGAGATCCTTGCGCACTGCCTCAATCAGCACCGCGGCGGCGCGCCGCACGTTGCCGACGATCTCGTCCTCGACGTTGGCCATCGTCGACGAGTACGGCAGGCTCATGCCCAGCGCCTCGAAGGCCGAGCTCATCGTGTTGGCGGTGTACATGCCGCCGCAAGAGCCGTTGCCTGGAATCGCGCAGCGCTCGATCTGGCAGAAATCCTCCTCGCTCATGCGGCCGGCAGAGAACTGCCCGACCGCCTCGAACACGCTGACGATGTTGAGATCCTGCCCCTTGTACCTGCCCGGCAGGATGGTGCCGCCGTACACGTACAGCGCCGGCACGTTGGCGCGCAGCATGCCCATCATGCCGCCGGGCATGTTCTTGTCGCAGCCGCCGATCACCAGCACGCCGTCCATCCACTGGCCGCCGACGCAGGTCTCGACGCAATCGGCGATCACCTCGCGCGACACCAGCGAATACTTCATGCCCTCGGTGCCCATCGCCATGCCGTCGCTGATGGTCGGCGTGCCGAACACCTGCGCGTTGGCGCCGGCCTGTTCGAGCGCATCGATGGCCGCGTCGGCGAGTCGCTGCAGCCCCGAGTTGCACGGCGTGATCGTCGAATGTCCGTTGGCCACGCCGATCATCGGCTTGGCGAAGTCGCCAGGCTCGTAACCCATCGCGTAGTACATCGAGCGGTTGGGCGCGCGCGCCACGCCCTCGGTGATGTTCTTGGAGCGTCGATTCATGCTGCTCATGGCGAATTTCCGTTGCGTTGACTGATTTCGGATTGGGTTGGCGCACCTGTGCCAACTCGTATCGTAGCGTCGGCCCCGTCCCCAGGACGCAGCATGGATTGCGGCGACAATCGCGGGGCCTCATCCCGCAGGAATCACACCCCCGATGCTCGTGCATCCGCAGTTCGACCCGGTGGCGATCGACTTGTCGCGCTTCGGCATTCCGATCGCCATCCACTGGTACGGCATCACCTACCTCGTCGCCTTCGCGCTGTTCCTCTGGCTGGCTCGGGTGCGCGCGGCGCGAGCGCCGTTTCGCGACCACGGCTGGAACAAGCGCGACATCGAAGACCTGCTGTTCTACGGCGTGCTCGGCGTCGTGATCGGCGGCCGGCTCGGCTACGTGCTGTTCTACAAGCCCGGCTACTACGCCGTGCATCCGCTCGAGGTGTTCGCGGTCTGGAAAGGCGGCATGTCGTTTCACGGCGGTCTGCTCGGCGTGATCGGCGCGATGTGGCTGTTCGGACGGCTGCACCGCCGTCCGTTCCTCGAAGTGGCCGACCTCGTGGCCCCGTGCGTACCCACGGGCCTGGCGGCCGGGCGCATCGGCAATTTCATCAACGGCGAGTTGTGGGGCCGCCCGGCCGACCCCTCGCTGCCGTGGGCGATGGTGTTCCCGCAGTCGGGCACGACGGTGCCACGGCATCCGTCGCAGTTGTACGAGTTCGGTCTCGAGGGGCTGCTGCTGTTCGCGCTGCTGTGGTGGTTCGCGTGGCGGCCGCGGCCGATGGGCCAGGTGTCGGGCGCTTTCCTGTTCGGCTACGGCGTGCTGCGCTTCATCGCCGAGTACTTCCGCGAACCCGACTCGTTTCTCGGCCTGCAGGCGCTCGGGTTGTCGCGCGGGCAGTGGTTGTGCGTGCCGATGGTGCTGGCAGGCATCGCGTTGATGGCATGGGCCGCACGCCACGGGCGGACGACACGATGAGCCGGCTCGTCTTCGTCGACACCGAAACCACCGGTCTGTCGCACGACAACGGCGACCGAATCGTCGAGATCGGTTGCATCGAGATGGTCAACCGCAGACTCACCGGTCGCCACAAGCACTTCTACGTCAACCCTCAGCGCCCGAGCAGCGACGACGCGCTCAAGGTGCACGGCATCAGCGACGACTTCCTCGCCGACAAGCCGCTGTTCGCTGCGGTGGCCGATGAACTGCTCGCGTTCTTCGAAGGAGCCGAGGTGGTGGCGCACAACGCACCGTTCGACGTCGGCTTCATCGACGCGGAGTTGCGGCGGCTCGGCCGGCCGTCGTTCCTTGCCTGCGTCGCCAAAGTGACCGATTCGCTGGCACTGGCGCGCGAACTGTACCCCGGCAAGGCCAATTCGCTCGATGCACTGTGCCGTCGTCTCGAGGTCGACAACACGCATCGCACACTGCACGGCGCGTTGCTCGACGCCGGGCTCCTGGCCGAGGCTTATCTGCGCATGACGCGCGGCCAGGATTCGCTGGTGATCGACCTTGCCGAAGCCGCGGCGGGCGGTGCGCACTCGGGCGATGCGGTCGACCTGTCGAGCTTCGATCTGCCGCTGCTCGAACCCACTGCTGACGAGTTGCTGGCCCATGCGGCCGTGCTGGCCGATCTCGACAAAGCCAGTGGCGGCCGCACGGTGTGGCGCTGAGCGCATGGCATAATTCGCGCCCCTTGCAGGGCGGTTAGCTCAGGGGTAGAGCGCGTCGTTCACACCGACGAGGTCGCAGGTTCGAAACCTGCACCGCCCACCAGCAGCGCGCGGCGCGCCTCAGCCCTGCGCCGGCAGCGGTAGCGCCATCGGCTGCGCCGACCACGATGCCTGCGGGTCGACCTTGTCGCGATCGAACCAGAACTCGTCGACCAGCGTGCGAATGCGATCGCCGAGCCGCGCATGCAGCTCGATCGCCCCGAGGTTCTCGTTCAGCTGATCGCGCGACGTGCAACCGAACAGCACATTGCCCAGCGACGGATGGCAAAGGCACAGCGCCACCGCGAGTTGCGCGGGCGTCGCGCCGACACCGGCCGCCACTTCGGTGAAACGAGTCGCGGCCGCTTCGATGAGCGGCCGGATCTCGCCGGGGTCGCGTGCGACCCCGCGCGTGAGCTTCGTGCGCCCGGCGAAATACCCGCTCTCGAAGATGTCGGAGGCCTGAAAGCGCACGCCGCTGCGCTGGAAGAAGTCGAGCCACACCGCGGATTCGGCCTTGGTGCGCCGCGCCGGGTTGTACTTGAGCTGCGCCAGCGCGGGCGGTGGCAGGCCGTGCGCGACCGCATGGTCGTTCGCGGTCGCCAGCTCGGCCACCGACCAGTTGTTGACGCCCCACCAGCGCGCCTTGCCGACGCGGATGATGTGCGCCACCTCGTCGACGACCGCGCCGAGGTCGAACGCGTCTTCCATGTCGCCGAGCATCACGAAATCGGTGTAGTCGGTACCGAGTCGCAGCAGCGCATGGTCGAGCTGCGCTTCGATCGACAGGCGCGGGTAGGCCCACATCCAGATCTTCTCGGCGGTCATGTACGACGACCGCGCGATCCCGCTCACCTGCATTGCGTGGGCGAAGACGACGTCGGTCCAGGTGCGGCCATAGCGCGGGTTGGACAGCGGATGACGCTGCGGATAGCGGCCATAGACCCCGACGTCGAACAGCGTGACGCCACGCTCGACCGCGAGTTGCAGCATGGCGACGACCTCGTCGAAGTCCATGCGGTCGTAGGTGTACCAGGAGCCGAGCGCCAGTAGCGGCAGCGTCGGTCCGGTAGGCGTGAATCGATGGGCAGGCACTTTCAAGCCAGGGACTCCTTCGGCGCCAGGGGAGAACGATGCCCCGGGCCTCAGCCGAGGATCCACTTGCTCCAGCGCTCGCCCACCTTCTGCCGGTTGTCGGCCCACCAGCGTGCGTCTTTCATCACCCCCTGCGACACCGTCCACGGCTTGCCGGTCTGGGGGTCGACCAGATCCCTGGGCATCGTCTTGTAGGTCTTGCGGTTGATCGTGAATTCGTTGTTGGCCGACAGCCAGCGCTCCTGCACCGCCGGGCTGAGCGTGTAGTCGACGAACATGCGCGCCGCGTCGAGGTTGCGCGCGCTCTTCGTGATCGAGGTGGAGGTGAGGTTCACGAGGTTCTGGTTCCACTGGATCGCCACCGGTGCGCCCTTGTCGCGCGCCGCCTGCGCGCGGCTGCTCCAGATCGAGCTGAGCACGGTCTCCTTGTCGGCGAGCAGTTGCACCGACAGCGCGCCGGAATCCCAGAACTTCACCACCGACGGCCGGATTCGCGACAGCGACTTGAATGCGCGCTCGATGTCGATCGGGTAGATCTTGTCGGGCGCCACGCCGTCGGCGAGCAGCGCGAACTCGAGGTTGGGCACGCCGCTTTGCATGTCGGCCAGGCCGCGCGCGCCGGGAAAGGCCTTGGCGTTCCAGAACTCGGCCCACGACTTGGGCACCGTCTGCGCGTTGTACGCCTGCGTGTTGTAGCCGAGCACGTCGCTGTACGTCGACATGCCGACGTGATACTCGGTCTTGGCGCTCGGCTCGATGTCGGCCGGGTCGGTGAACTTGAAATCCTTGTAGGGGATCGGCACCAGCGCGCCCGCGTCCTGCAGCAGCCAGAGGATGTCGGGGCCGGTCTCGATGATGTCGAGGTCGGGCCGGCCCGCCTTGAACATCGCCACCAGCTTGCCGGCGCTGCTGGCCACCGGCACCACCTCGATGCCGGTCTCCTTCTGGAACGGCTCGTACACCGTCTTCTGGCGCTTCTCGTCGTAGCTGCCGCCTGGCGTACGCACCATCAACCGCTCGGCGGCCGCCGCGCGACCGACCCACAGTTGCGGCAGCGCGAGCGCCGCAGCGCCGCCGGCGAGCACAGCGCGACGCCTGCGAACCGAGAGAGCCTTGCGTTGGGACATGGTGGCCTCCTTGTCGAGGCGCCGAGCCTAGGGCCGGAGATGATCGAAGGAAAGCGCAAAATACTGGTCACCAACATCGAACCGATTGATGGAGATCGGGAAATGATCGTCGACCTGGGTGCCCTGAGAATCCTCGAGGCGATCCTCGCGCAGGGCAGCTTCGCCAAGGCTGCGCTGAGCCTGAACAGGACCCAGGCTGCCATCAGCTACCAGGTGCGCAAGCTCGAGGAGCAGCTCGGGGTGGTGATCTTCGACCGCAACAGCTATCGCGCGCAGCTCACCCCGGCCGGCTTGCTGATCCTGCAGGAAGGGCGGCAGCTCCTGCATCACTCGGAGCGCATCCACTCGATCGCACACAAGCTCAAGCAGGGCTGGGAGCCCTACCTGCAGATCGTCGTCGACGGCGCGATTCCGATGGAGCCCGTGATGCGTGCACTCAAGGCCATGGTCGAGCGCGACGCACCGACCCGCGTGCAGCTCAAGATCGAGTTCCTGCACGGGGTGCAGGCGTGCTTCGAGAGCGACGGCGCCGCGATGATGATCGCGCGCGACATCGAAGACGACCCGTTCTACCGCGTGACGCTGCTGCCCGAGCTGGCGTTCCTGCTGTGCGTCAGCAGCGACCATCCGCTGGCCGCCCGCTGCGCGGTGTCGAGCACCGAGTTGCGCGAGCACGTCAAGATCACGATCAAGGGCAGCCACATCCGCATCGACAACTCCGAGCGGCTCGCGGCCACCGACGGCGTGCGCGCGCTGTACCTGAGCGACTTCGAGACCAAGAAGCGTGCGATCCTGCGCGGCATCGGTTACGGCTGGCTGCCCATCTACCTGATCGCCGACGAGCTGCGTGACGGCCGTCTGCGGCCCGTGGACTGCGTCAACGGCAACCGCGACGGCTACCGGCCGAAGTTCGTCACGCGGCTGAACCGCGAACCCGGCCAGGCCGAGCAACTGCTCGAGCGCGAGATGCTCGCCAACTTCGCGGCGTTTCTGGGCGACGACGTGGCCCCGAGGCGCGGCGCGGCCTCGGTCGGCGCGGCAAGCCTGGCGAGCGAGCCGCCCGCGCGTCGTCGCGACGGCTCATCACCGGCTCGCGCAGCACAGCGACAAGGCTCGACCGCGCCCCAGGTGTGAGCGTCAGCGCGTGCCTTCGACGGCGAGCGCTTCGAACCGCGCCGGAACCGCGGCGATCGGCGAGACGGGCAAGATCTGCTCGAGTTCTCGGGGAGGCCAGTCCGACGGTGGCTGGATGCGCCCGTTGAGTTCGTACTTCTCGAACGCGCGCAGCGGCGAGCCCGCCGAGAGGTCCGAGCAGGTGCCGCTGGGATAGTAGAACGAGTGCTCGTCGGGCGCCGGTCGGCCGGCGGTGGCAAACAATTCGCCGCGGTCCCACGGCTTGCGTCGTTCCCACACCGAGAGTTGTCTTCGCATCGCGACGTCGACGATGACGCCGGGAGCCTGGCCCAGCGTCTGGCGCATGTCTTGCTGCCACCCCGGGCGAGCCGCGGCCCAGTTGACCTTGGCGATGCGCTGCTGCCAGTGGTCGATGACCTGCGCCTGGGCACTGGCAAGCTCGGTGCACGATCGGATCTGCAGCTCCATCACGTACCCGCGCAGCGCGGGTCCCGGCTGCACGAGGGCGAGGATCAGCAGCACGCCCGTGGTCGCGCTGCCCTTCAGCAGGCGCCACTGCGTGCGTGCCCCGGTGCGCGCGAGCGTGCACAGGGCGAGCAGCAGGAGTCCGAGCGCGGCGCCGGCGGGGCCGGTGATCAGGATGCCGACCAACGGCCCTTGATTGGCATCGCGGTCGAAGATCATCGGGCCGAAGAACCCGGCCGCGAACCCGGCTGCGCCCAGCAGCAGCGGCCACTTCAACCCTGGCGGTCGCGGCGCGTTGTCCATGCGGCAATGTAGTGGCGATCGCGCCCCGATCGGTGATCGGTCGCACCACGCCGCATCGACTCCGGGCAGAACTCGATGGAGTTCAGCGAGTGCGCCGGAAATCACGGACCGGGAGCCCGCCCGTTGCGGCTCGACACGCCTCAGTTGCGGCGACCCACCCGCTCGTCGTCGTGGCGCGCCATCACCATCTTGCGCAACAGCGAAACGAGCGTCGCCTGCTCTTCGCGCGTGAGCGATTCGGCCCAGAACTGCTCCTGGCGGTTGAAGACCGAGAAGGCGGCGTCGAACAGGCGGCCGCCGCGCGCGGTCATCTCGAGGCGAATGACGCGCTTGTCGGCGGTGGTGTCGCGCCGCACCAGCCCCTGAGCGACCAGCCCGGTCATCAGCGCCGACACGGTGGCGCGGCTTTGCCCCGACAGCCGAACCAGTTGCCGCATCTCGAGCGGGCCGCAGGCCGACAGCACGAGCAGAAGAGTCAGCGCAGTGGCCGACGTGAGCGCGCTCCCCTGGTTCAGCTTGACGTGCATGTCGTAGAAGATCAGGTTGGTCGCGCGCCGTAGCGTCATCAGCAGCAGCATTGGCTCCCGCGCAATGCCAGGGAACTGCTCGCTGATGCGGTCCACGGCATGGTCGACGAATGTCCAGTAGTCGAGCGTCGCGGGATCTCTCTCTCGCGCACTGCCTCCCTTCGCGTCGTTGTGCATCCTCTTCCGCGACACGTCAGCTTCTCCAATCGATGCCGGTGCACTCTCAGCCATCGAGCCCGATACGGCGCCGGCGAGTCTGTCAGACGACCCGCTCACGCTGCTCACAAGTGGCGCGCACCATCTTTCCCTAGCCTAGCCTTCCGCCATCGGTAGCCTACCCGCGAACTTCGGTATCGCGGCTGAAGGCGCGGTCGCTGACGAACTCAGGCGTCAGAGCCGCGTCGAATGCATAGGGCGCCTCCTCGACATGGCCTGCAGACGCGAGGGAGGCGACCATGTGGCGCAGCGCCGGTCCGTGCTCCAACCCCAGGCTGAGTGCCGCGACGTTCTCTTCGAGTTGCGCGATTCTCGTAGCCCCGAACAGCACCGACGAGACCGTTGGATTGGCAAGGCAGTACGCGATCGCGACCTGCGCCGAAGTCGCTCCGAAGAGCGACGCGATCTCACGCACACGAGGGAGGATCGCCCTGATTTCGTCACGGATGCCGCCGGTGTCGATTCCGATCTTGCGATTGGGCTGCAGGTTGCCTGCCAGTATCCCGCCCTCCATCACGTCCGACGCGATCAGCGAGACGCCGAGCTCGGCGCACAGCCCACGGAATCGATCGCCATCGACGATTGCGCTGCGCGCGATGTTGTATTTCAGTTCTGCGGCCTGTGGTCTTGGCAGGTTTAGCTTGTCGGCATGCTCGTAGCCACGACGGATGTCGTCAATCGACCAGTTCATCGCACCCCAGCACTCAGCGCGCCCACTGACCACGAGATCAGCGATCTCCTCGGTCAGCTTCTCGACGTTCATCCCGGGCCGGGGGTGTTCGCTGAGGATGATGTCGACGTGGTCGCAACCGAGTCGGACCAGCGACTCGTCGAGTTGACGCGAAAGAGACTTCTCTGGGTAGCTCAAGAACCAGAGCTTTTCGATCAGCCGGTACTCGCTGCGCGGTCGGCCAACGACGTCGAGAATCCGGCCGACTAGCACCTCGGTGTGCGGTTGATCGCGGTAGTAGCAGACGTCGAACGTATCGACTCCTAGTTCGAACGCTCGGTGCACCAACGCAACGCCTGCCTCGAACGACAGCCGCCCATAGGTGTGCCACGATCCGAGGGCAAGCGCGGACACGGTCGGGCCATTGGCGCCGAGACGGCGATATCGCATCGATCATTTCCTCCTTGTCATGCTATTACAGTGGTGCATGCAATGATTGTCAATACGTTGACAATCAGATTCGAATCGAGGGATGGGCCTCGAGCGGTCGGTTCGCGAGGAGATGACACATGACAGCGACGGACACCACCAGTCCCGCCTTCGTCGGCGGATCGAAGCGGCACCTGATGGGCGGCCAGTGGCGGGCTTCGGTGTCCGGCCTCGAGTTCGACACAGAGAACCCTTCCACCGCTAGAGCGATCGCTCGCCTGGCAAGGGGGGGCGCTGCAGACGTCGATCTGGCGGTGAAGGAAGCTCGCCGCGCGTTCGAGGGCGAATGGAGTCGGTGGACACCCTACCAGCGCCAGCGTCTGATCCTGCACGTGCACGACCAGCTCGAGAAGCATTTCGACGAACTGGCGCTGATCGAAACGCTGGACATGGGTGCGCCATTGGCGGGCACAAAGGGGCTGAAGGACAGGATGTCGAAGACGCTGCTGTTCTACGCGTCGCAAACGAACGCTTGCACGACAGAAACCCTTTCGAACTCGCTGCCGGGGACGTACATGACCCTGGGGCACAAAGCACCAATTGGTGTCGTAGGCGGCATCGTCCCGTGGAACGCGCCGCTGATCGGTCAGTTGTGGATCATCGGCGCGGCGCTGGCGACGGGCTGCACCGTGGTGCTCAAACCGGCCGAGGATGCGTCGCTATCGATCCTGCGCACCGCCGAGTTGCTGCTGGAAGCCGGCGTGCCGCCGGGCGTGATCAACGTAGTGACCGGCTATGGCCCGGAAGCAGGGGCTGCGCTCGCCGAGCACCGCGACGTGGATCGCATCGCGTTCACCGGTTCGATCGAAACAGCCCGCCAAATCGTGGCGGCTTCGGCGGTCAATGTGAAGCGGTTGCAGCTCGAGTTGGGCGGCAAGTCGCCCGACATCGTCTTTGCCGATGCCAATCTCGACTTGGCGGTACCTGGGGCCGCGATGGGCGTGTACACCAATAGCGGTCAGGTGTGCGTGGCCGGCTCGCGACTCTTCGTGCAACGCGCTATCCAGCGTGAGTTCGTCGATCGGCTGAAGGAATTCAGTCGCAGCCTGCGGATCGGCAACGGGCTCGATCCCCAGGTGCAGTTGGGGCCCTTGATCTCGCAGAGACAACTCGACCGCGTAACGAAATATGTTGATCTCGGCAACCGAGAGGGCGCGCGCCTGGCGGTAGGCGGCGGCCGCCTTGGCGGGGATTTGGCCCAGGGCTACTTCTTCGAACCAACGGTGTTCACCGACGTTCGAAACGACATGACCATTGCGAGGGAAGAGATCTTTGGTCCCGTCATCTCAGTCATTCCATTCGACGACATCGACGAAGTGATTCGCCTGGCCAACGATACGCCCTACGGACTGGCCGGCGGCGTATGGACGCGCAGCGCGGCGACCGCACACCTCGTGTCGCGAGGCATCAAGGCCGGTACGATCTGGGTGAATAGTTATGGACTGCTCGATCCCGCGGTGGGTTTCGGCGGCTGCAAGATGAGCGGCTATGGCTGGAAGGGAGGCGCCGAGCATATTGAGGGCTTTCTCTATCGCAAGGTCGTCTACATGAACCTCACTCCTGATTAGCGAGAAACCTCAGCAACCCGGAGCACCTGCCCGGAAGACGGCGGAGCGAGGACCGGGGCGGTGAGCAATCGGGACAGGATGGTTTTCATGTTGAAGAGACGGTTGAAGCGGTACTGGAACTCGGCAAGGTAGCGATGGGCGTACGTGGCGAAGTCGAAGGCGTGGTACGAGCCGGTGATGGCGGTCTTGAGGTTGCCCAGCAAGGTGTTGATGGCTTTGAACTGCGGCAGCCTCACGCTGGCCTTGCCGCCGCCGGTGACGTGGCGCTGGTGCTCGGCCCCGACGATGGCGGCAGCGCCGAAGCACCACAGCCCGTCGGTGTCAAGGGTCGCCGAATTCTCCCCAGCCGTGGTCGTTCAAATTTCCCCACCTGGTTGAGAGGAGTTGTCGTGGTGTGAGCCGACCAAGCCGGCCTTGAGCTTGTCCTTCAGGCGGTAGGAGTTGCCGCGGATGTTCATCGTCACCGCGTGATGCAGCAGCCGGTCGAGGATGGCGGTGGCGATGATGCGATCGCCGAAGACCTCGCCCCAGGCGCCGAAGCTCTGGTTGCTGGTCAGAATCATCGGCCCGCGCTCATAGCGCCGGCTGATGAGCTGGAAGAACAGGTTCGCGCCCACGCGGTCGATCGGTAGGTAGCCGATCTCGTCGACGATCAGCAGCCGCGGCGCGGTGTACAGCTTCAGTTTCTCCTCGAGGCGGCCCTCGGCGTGTGCCTTGGTCAGCTTCTCGATCAGGTTGGCCGCTGTCGTGATGGTGCCGCTGATCAGGCTGCACTGGTGGGCACAGGCGCCGCACTGCCAGTAACGCAGCCCGCCGCGCTCGAAACTGGTGCGCGCGGCGCCGCCGCAGGCCGGTGCCCCGGCGAACTCGCAGGCCCTGCCCAGGCCCGTCACCGCACGAAGCAGCCCAACGCGGTGGACTTCGACACGCGGCCATTACTGCACCAGATCGTCGGCACCGACCTGACGCAGATCCACGGCATCGGCCCCCAATCTGGCACTTCGCCTCGTATCGGAGTGCGGTACCGACCTCGGCCGCTGGCCAACGGCCAAGCACTTCACGTCTTGGTTATCGCTGTCGCCGGGCTGCAAGATCAGCGGCGGCAAGGTGCTGTCGTCGAGAACGCGCAGGTCCAATAACCCGGTGGCCGTGCACTTGCGGCTGGCGGCAGTCACCGTGGGCCGCACCGACACCGCACTTGGGGCGTTCTTCCGACGTCTTGCCGCCCGGATCGGCAAGGCCAAGGCAGTCACGGCGACAGCGCGCAAGATCGCCGTGCTCTTCTACAACACGATGCGGCATGGGATCGAGTACCGGGATCCAGGCGCCGACTGCTACGAGGCGGCCTACAGGCAGCGGGTCGTCAAGCAACTGCATCGACGCGCCGCCAATTTCGGGTTCAGGCTGGAGCCGGTGACGCGTGATTCTTAGGAAGGCTACGGCCTGGATCGCCGGCAAGAGCGACGCGCGTTCAGTGGATCGATCCACCCAGATACACATCCTTGACGCGTCGGTCGTCCCTCAGCTCCGCTGCCTTGCCGGCGAGCACGATCCGGCCGCTTTCCATCACATAGGCATGATCGGCCACCTCGAGCGCAGCGCGCACGTTCTGTTCAACCAGCAGGATCGAGGTGCCGCTGCCGCGAATGCTCAAGATCAACGCAAAGATCTGCCGCACCAACCTCGGTGCCAGCCCGAGTGAGGGCTCGTCGAGCAGGAGCAGGCGCGGGCGGCTCATCAGCGCACGGCCAATGCACAGCATCTGTTGCTCGCCGCCAGAAAGCGAACCTGCTTGCTGCACCATACGCTCGGCCAGCACGGGAAAGCGCCCCAATACCTCCTCCAGTACCTGCCGCCGCTCGGCAGACTTTGCGCGGCCGGCACCGAGGATCAGGTTCTCGCGCACCGACATGTTTGAGAATATCTGCCGGCCCTCAGGGGCCTGCGCCAGCCCGCGCGCGACAATCCGATGCGGCCGCAAGCGCTCGATCGGCTCGCCAGCGAAGGCAATGCGACCGGTGCTGGCCCTATACACTCCGGAGATCGTGCGCATTAGCGTGGTCTTGCCGACGCCGTTGGCGCCCAGCACCGTGATCACTCCACGTTCGGGCACCCGCAGCGACACGTCGGACAGGATCTGCTGGATACCCATGCGTACGCCGAGAGCCTCCACCGCGAGCAGTGGGGCCATGCTCAGGTCCGGCGTCGCAAACCCTTGAGCTTGCGAATACGGATCCACCGGTGCAAGGGTGGTGCTCATGCTGCCTCTTCGGTTCCAAGATACGCATTGAGCACGGCCGCGTCGGTTTGCACGGCAGCCGGGGCGGCATCGGCGATCTTCTTACCGAACGCGAGCACGATCACGCGGGTGCATACACGCATCACCAGGCCCATGTCATGTTCGACCAGTAGGATCGTTAAACCTTCGGCACGCAACTCCTCGATGAACCGCGCGAGTTCCGAGGTTTCGCTGGTGTTCAATCCCGCGGCCGGTTCGTCGAGAATCAGCAGGCGCGGTTTGCCAGAGAGAGCGCGCGCGATCTCGAGCATCTTGCGCTTGCCGTAAGAGAGATTCGCCGCCAACTCGTCGGCTAGGCTCGCCAGGCCGACCTTACCTAGCATCGCCGCCGTCACCTCAGCAATCTCGCGCGAACGCAGCGCACCCTTGGCGCCGAATACGTCCCCGAGGCCAATGCCGCCGATTGCGCCGACCGATACGTTGTCGGCGACCGTCATGTTCGGGAACACCCGCAGATTCTGGAAGGTACGACCGATGCCGAGCCGCGCAACCTCGAAGGGCCGCAGGCCAGCAAGGTCACGCCCTTCGAAGATCGTGCGCCCCGCACTGGGCGGTGTGACGCCCGAGATGAGGTTGAACAAGGTCGTCTTCCCTGCGCCGTTGGGTCCGATCAGGCCGACCAGTTCTCCTCGACGCACCTCTGCTGAGAAGTCGGCAATCGCAGTCAGGCCTCCAAAGCGGCGGGTAACACCTATCAGTTGGAGCAGGGCGGTCGTCGTCATCGCGCCAGTTCACCACACCGGGTGCAGGTCGTTGGGTCGGGTGCCCCGCCGTCTCAACTGCGCACGGATCAGCCTCAGCGCCGACACCTCGCCGACCAAGCCCTTGGGCAGAAACAAGATCGAGCAGAACAGAACCGCGCCGACGACGATCATCCGGTAGCTGCCGAGCTGACGTAGCGCTTCGGGCAGCACGGAGAGCAGCACCGCGCCGATGATCGAGCCGTAGATGCTGCCAAGCCCGCCGACGACAACCATCGAGAGAATCAGGATCGATTCCATCAGGCGGAAGCTCTCGGGCCCGATGTAGCCGGTGGTGTGTGCGAAGAGTGCCCCCGCGACACCTGCGAAGTAGCACGAAATGCTGAAGCTCTCGAGTTTCAGCCGGGGCACATCGATCCCCATCGCGTCGGCGCAGGCGTCGTCCTCGCGCAATGCGCGCAATGCGTTGCCGTAGTACGAGTGGGTGATTCGATGCATCACCCAGAGCGAAACCAACATGACGGCCGCCACGACAACCATACCCGACAACGTGCTCGAGAGACCTGGTAGCGCGATACCTGGAATGCCGCGAATGCCCATTGGCCCTCGGGTCAGATCTACCCAATTGAGCAGCACCACGTAGATCATCTCGCCGATGCCCAGCGTCGCCACTGCGAAGTAGATGCTGATCAAGCGCATCGTGGGAATCGCGACGACGGCCCCGATCGCCGCGGCGATGACTCCGGCCACCGGCACGGTTACGACAACGGGCCAATCGGCCCGCGTCGACAACAGTGCTGAAGCGTAGGCGCCAACACCAAAAAAGGCTGCATGGCCCAGGCTCAAGAGGCCCGCTGAGCCGGCAATCAGATTCATGCTCGCGGCCAGAATCACGAAGATCATTGTGATGATCGCGACTTGATTGAGGTAGCTTGACTGCATTGCCACCAGTGCGCCTAGCACCAGCATGAGCCCGGTGACGAGCAAGCGGTTCAGGTTGGCTGTCAGCATCTTCGGGACCCACGAGCCATTGCCGCTACATCTTCTCGCGCTTGAAGCCGAAGAGCCCCGACGGGAACAACCACAGAGTCAGCAACAGGAATCCGTACGACACCAGTGCTTTCCAGCCGTCGGCAAAGTACTGCGTCGCGACCGATTCCGATACGCCGAGGATCAGCGAACACACGACCGCACCCGGGATGCTGGACAAGCCGCCCATCACCATTGCAACGAAGGCCTTGACACCCGGCTCGAAACCCATCTGCGGAAAGATGGCGCCCTGGTAGAGCCCGACCATGATTCCGGCCACTGCGCCAAGCATCGAGCCGACGACGAAAGTGGCGATCACCGTCCGATCCGTGTCAATGCCGACGAAGCTCGCACCGAGCACGTTGTTCGAAACGGCGCGGATCGACAAGCCAATGTGGGTACGGTAGAGCACGAACTGCAGCACCAGCAGCATGGCGAGCGACAGACCGAAGATGATCAAGTTGCCGTCGGTCATCACCAAGCCGCCGAGCTGGATCGGCTGCTGCAGCAGATAGCCTTGTGCGATCGTCTGCATCTCGCCGGAGAACTTCAGTTCCAGCGCCTCGCGAACCACAGTAGACACCGCCAGCGAGGACAGCAGCGTCGCCTCGCGCATCGCCTTGCTCCTCAACGTCGCCTCGTCCTGGAAGCGACGGAACGGTTTGAACGCGATCCGTTCGAGCAGCCAACCGGAGATGCCTCCCGACAGTAGGGTCAGAAGCAGTACCAGCCACAGAGGCGGTGCCAATGCGGTGAGCAGGATCAATCCAGTGAATGCGCCCAGCGCGTAGACCTCACCGTGCGCGAAGTTGACGACGTTGAGTACGCCGAAGATCAGCGTCAAACCGATCGCCACCAGCGCATAGACCAGACCGATCGACAGACCATTGACCAACTGCTGTAGTGCTACGCTGGTGTCCATTGGTCAGGCACCTTGATCAACGGAGCGTCCACCCTGTGGAACGGGTCGCAAGCCCTTCCCGGCTGCGCCGCGCGACACTCACGGCAGCTCAACTGGGGCTGGTGACTCGTAGCTAAGATTCACTTTAGCAGCACGAATTTTCCGTTCTCTACGTGTAGCCGCGATAGCTGCTTGTCGGGTTCCCGTGTTGCCTTGTCGAAAGTCGTCGTGCCGGTGACACCGGGATAGCCGGAGGTATCCGCGAGCGCATCGCGGACCTTCGGCCGCGTCATTTCCGGGCCCGTGCGCTTAAGCGCTTCGATCACGATGCCGACTGCATCGTATGCCTGCGCAGCGAACATCGTCGGGTCGCTGCTATATCGCTTGCGGTATTCGGCAACGTACTGCTGCACATGCTTGGATGGGTGATCCACCATGAATACGGTCACCAGGAAGAGACCTTCGGCCGCCGGGCCAGCAAGTTCAAGCGTCTTCTGGTGGTGAAGCGATGCTGTCGAGAACAATTTCGATTGGATATTGAGCTGCCGTGCCTGCTGCAGAAGCAGCGCGCCCTCTTCGTAGAACACTGCCAGATAGATCGCCTCCGGCTTGCCCTGCATCACCTTGGTCAGGATGGCCTTGAAGTCACGCGTGCCGGGGTTGAACGCCTCCATCGCAGTGACCTTGCCGCCAGCCGCTTCGAACGATTTCTGGACCTCGCGGGTTGCCGATAGCCCCCAATCGTTCTGTACGGCGATGATCGCCAAGGATTTGCTGCCGGTCTCGCCCAGCCATTTCGCAATGAATGGCCCCTCCTGCACCATCGTCGACACGTTGCGGAATTGCCAGTTCGAGATTTTTAGGAAGTCCGGATGCGACGAGGTCGGCGAAAGCTGAGCCACACCCTCTTTGCCGTAGACCTCCCCAGCAGCCATCGATGGGCCGCTCGCGAAGTCGCCAAGCACCGCAACGATGCGCTTGTCGTCAACGAACTTCCTCGCGATGTTGACCGCTTCCTTCGGATCGGATTTCGAGTCCTCGTAGACGATCTGCACCTTGCGCCCGCCGACACCGCCGGCCGCATTGAGCTTGTCGAGTTGCATCTGCGCTGAATTGCGGAACGTTTCGCCGTACTGGGATTGCGACCCGGTCAGCGGCAACTGGAACCCGATGAGGATGTCCTGTGCGGCGGCGTCGGAGGGCAAGGCGATCGCGGCGACCAGAGCTGCCGATGCGAACAGGCATGAGACCGGCGTAGACATGGAGCGGACCTCCTAAGATTGAAAGCGCAATTGGGAGAGATCGAGTTCATTGAGCCGGATGGCAAGTCCGAAAGGCGCTCCGGCGGAGCGCGGTGGCAGGGATCCTTGCGTTGACCTGAAACCGCCGTTGGCCGTGGCGGCTGCATCGTGCGCGCCTCGACGAATCCGTGTCGGCGCGTCCTCCTCGGATGGGAATTTGAAACGTGGCGCGCTGTATTGTCAATACCTTGACAATCTGGCGCGCGACTGGCTTGGCTAACGGCATAGGGCGGGGTCCGAGCCGGCGCGCCGTCCTCGCGCGCAGCGGGGTGGGCGAACGCAGCGCGCCTAGTCCGGCTCGAGCAGCGCGGTGAGCTGGCGCAGGTCTTCGAGCGATTCGAGCGCGCGCATGCGGTCCCACAGGTGCGCGGCGCGGTCGCGCGCCAGGCCAGCCGCGGCCGCCAGATCGAACAGCTTGGCGCGGTGGTCGCTCTCGTCGAAGGCGTTGTCGGCGGCGCCCTTCGGAGCCGGCACGAATTCGCGGTGCACGACGCCGTCGACGGTTTCGATTTCGACCGCCCCCGCATAGCGCCGCTCCACGTCGTAGTGGTGCTGGGCTTGCTCGTCGTGAACCAGCTCCACGCGGTGGCGCAGCTCGCGTGCCGCCGCGCCGAACAGCGCGGTCTCGGTGTACCACGCCGGGCCCGGCGGCACTCCGAGCATCGTCATCGCCAGCCCGTGCGGCATCGAGAACTGCGCGCCGATCATGTGTTGCGGGTCGGTGTGCGGCAGGTTCTCGGTGGTCCACAGGTGCGTGCGCGCCCGGATCCGCCGCACCTGGTCGGCCCTGCAACCGGTGCGCGCGCGGAACCGCTCGACGGCGTCGGCAAAGGCGCTGATGTGCCGGCAGCACGGCTGCGCCTTGAAGCCGATGCCCATCAACAGGAACGGCGGCTCGAAGCCACGCTGCAGCAGCGTGCTGTCGTAGCGGTCGGAGCCGACGAGCGCGGCGTAGTTGCGCTGCTGATCGAACATCTCGCGGTCGCCCGGAAACCCGTCGGCGGCCAGCAGCGCCGCCTGCAGACCCGGCACGACGACGTCGCCTTGCGTCACCTTGAACCACTGCGGCATGCCGTGCTCCGGCATCGGTGGCGTGGTGACGTGCCACGGCCGCAGATGCCCGGTCAGCCCCAACGCGTCCTGGAACGCGACCGCACCGAGCCCGAGCAACGCGGCGGCGACGACGGTCGAGCAGAAGTGCACGCCGCTGTCGACACGCTCGAAGGTGCTGCGAAACGCCGCCAGCGTCGGGTTCACCGCCTGCCGCAGGCGTAGCGGCATCTCGTAGGCCAGCGCCAGCGCGGTGATCAGATCGCGCCCGTCGCTGTGCAGATGCTCGCCGATCGCCAGCGCCGCGGCCACCGCCACCGAACTCATGTGGCCGGTGCCGATCACCGTGTCGTCGAAATCCAGCGCGTTGATCAGCACGCGGTTGGTCTGCGCGGCCTGCAGCATGCCGAAGCGTGCACCGGCGCCGAAGATCGTGAAGCCGCTGGCACCACTGCCGGTGCTGCGCGCCAGTTCCAGCAGCGCCGTCGCCTCGTCGGTGCGGCTGCCGCCCAGGCCGCACGACACGGTATCGATGAAGCACCACTTCACGTGCTCCACCACCTCCTGCGGCAGCGCCTCGAAACGGGTGCCGGCCAGCCAGGACGCGAGACTCGCGGTAGCGCCGCGCTCGTTGCGCAGCGGCGTCTCGACGCTGGATTCGTTCACGTGGTTCTCCCGGTTGCATGACGGCTTCGATGGCGTCGCAGCACGGCCTCGAGCGTCAGCACCACGGCGGTGACCGCAATGAGGAACGCGTTGACGGCGGCGATCGTCGGCTCGACGTCGAGGTGCAGGCTGTTCCAGATGCGCACCGGCAGCGTCTGCGAGCGCACGTCGGCGAGGAACAGCGAGATCAGCAGCTCGTCGAACGAGGTCAGGAAGGCGAACAGCGCCGCCGACGCCAGCCCCGGCGCCGCCAGCGGCGCGACGATGCGTGTGAATACCATCGTCTTGCTCGCCCCCAGGCTGAGCGCGGCACGCTCGAGGTTCTGGTCGACGCCGTTGAGGGTCGACAGCAGAATCAGCACCACCACCGGCAGCGCCACCACCGCATGGCAGAAACCGAGCCAGACGACGCTGCCCACCAGGCCCACGGCGGCCGACATGAAGTAGATCGCGATCGCCGTCACCACCGAGGGAATGATCATCGGGGTCAACAGCAGCGACAGCACGATCGTCTTGCCTGCGAAGCGGCCGCGCACCAGTGCATAGGCCGCGAAGAAGCCGATCGTCGTGGCGAAGGCGCAGGCGATGAGGCCGATGCGGACGCTGAGCCAGATCGACTCCTGCCAGCGGGCATCGCGCAGGAAGGCCGCGAACCAGCGCAGCGAGTAGCTGTCGGGCGGGAACTTCAGGTACGCCTGGCCCGAGAAGGAGACGATGATCAGGATCGCGATCGGCGCGATCAGCACCAGGCTGATCGCCCACACCACGCCGCTCAGCAGGGCGGGGGTGCGCGAGCCGCGGCCGGCGGAGCTTGTGGCCGCCATGTCAGATCCCCTGCAGCAGCCGGCGCGCGTCGGCAAAGCGGAAGTACAGCGCGTAGAGCAGCAGCGTGACGGCCAGCAGCACCAGCGACAGGCTGGCCGCGAGCTGCCAGTCGAGCGTGACCTCGGCGGCGCGCTCGATCAGCATCGCGATCATCACGTCGGAGGGCCCGCCCATCAACGCCGGGGTGACGAAGAAGCCGAGCGCCAGGATGAAGACGATCAGGCACGCCGCGAGCACGCCGTGCATGCTCAGCGGCAGAAACACCTTGGCGAAGGCGTACGCCGGGGTGGCGCCGAGGCTGAGCGCCGCGCGCTGCAGCGCCGGGTCGATGCTGCGCATGCTGGCGTACAGCGTCAGCACCATGTACGGCAGCAGCACGTACGACATCGCCAGCACGATCGCGCCCTTGTTGTACATCAGCGGCAGCGGGCTGCTCACCAGGCCCGATTCGAGCAACGCACGGTTGATCACGCCGCTGCGGCCGAGCAGCACCATCCAGGAGTAGGTGCGCACGATGATGCTGGTGAAGTAGGGCACGATGATGCAGAACAGCACCAGCGTCACTCGCCAGCCACGATCGCGCGCCAGGAAGTAGGCCACCGGGTAGCCGGCGATCAGCACCGCCAGCGTGACGAGCAGCGCGATCCACACCGTGGTACCGATGGCGAACACCATCACACGCGAGGTGAGCACCTGCGCGAACAGGGTCGCGGTTGCCGCCACCGTGTGATCGACCAGGAACACGCGGACGAAGAACGACACGAGCGGCAGCGCGAAGCCCAGCACCAGCATCGCCAGCGCCGGCAGCAGCAGCCAGGTCGCGGACAGACGGCGGTTCATCCTGCCGCTGGCAGCAGCGTCGCGTCGTCGGGCAGCCAGCGCAGGCCCACCCGCTCGCCGAGCCGCGGGCGCCTGAGATGTGCCGCATTGGCGACGTCGACCGTCAACACCGTGTCGTCGCACGCCACTCGATAGCGGATCACGCTGCCGAGGAAGTCGCTGCGCCGGACCTCGCCGCTGAGCGGGGCGTCGGCCACGTCGCCCAGCACCACCTTTTCCGGTCGGACGAACAGCACCGCTGCCGACCCCGGGCCGAAGCCCGGCTGGTCGCGCACCGCGACGCTCAGGCCGCCGGCGGCGGCAAAGCGCAGGCCTGCGTCGCCGTTGCGCTGCACCGTGCCGGCCACCAGGTTGGCTTCGCCGAGGAACTGCGCGACGAAGCGGTTGGCCGGCTGCTCGTACACCTCGCCCGGCGCGCCGACCTGCGCCACGCGGCCGCGATCGAGGATCGCGATGCGGTCGGACATGTTGAGGGCCTCTTCCTGATCGTGCGTGACGTACACCACCGTCATGCCGAGCCGGCGCTGGATGTCCTTGATCTCCGACTGCATGTCGTAACGCAGGTTCTTGTCGAGCGCCCCCAGCGGCTCGTCCATCAGCACCACCGGCGGCGAGTAGACGATCGCGCGCGCGATCGCCACGCGCTGCTGCTGGCCGCCGGAGAGCTCGCGCGCGAACTTCGTCGCGTGCCGCTGCAGTTGCACCAGTTCGAGCGCGCGCGCCACCTGGGTCTCGACCTCGGCGCCCGCGATGCGGCGTGCACGCAGCGGGAAGGCGATGTTGTCGAACACGTTCATGTGCGGGAACACGGCATAGTTCTGGAACACCATGCCCAGCCCGCGCCGCTGCGGCGGCGTGCGCGCGATGTCGACACCGTCGATCAGGATCGCGCCGCCGTCGACCGCGGTGAAACCGGCGATCATCATCAGCGTGGTCGTCTTGCCCGACCCCGAGGGCCCGAGCAGCGAGAAGAACTCGCCGGCGCGAACCGTCAGCGACACCGCGTCGACGACGTTCTCGTCGCCGTAGCGCTTGGTCACCGAACGAAGTTCGACCGCGCCCCGGTCCCGGCCTGTCCGCGCGCTCATCCGCCGGCAGGCCGCCTTCGGCGGCGCGGTCGCGTCATTCGAGCACCCAGCGCTGCCAGCGATCGGCCACCTTCTGGCGGTTGTCGGCCCACCACGTGATGTCACGCATGAAGCCTTTGGAATGCACCCACAGCGTGCCGGTGGCCGGATCGCGCAGCGTCGGCGAGGCCTTGGACACCGCCTTGCGGTTGGCCGGCATCGCGGTCACGCCCTGCATCCAGCGGCCCTGTGTCTCGGCGCTCAGGCAGTAGTCGACGAACACCTTCGCGTTGGCGGCGTTGCGCGCGTGGCGGTTGATGCCGAAAGCGACCAGCGCCGCCTGGTTCTGGTTCCATTGTGCGGCCACCGGGGCACCCTTGCCCATCGCCTCGTACAGCCGGGTGTTCCACAGCGCCACCAGCGGCGCCTCGCCGTCGACCAGCAACTGCGTCGACAACGCGCCGGTCTCCCAGAACTTGACGATCGATTTCTTGATCGTGCCGAGCTTCTTCAGTGCGCGCTCGATATCGAGCGGGTAGAGCTTGTCCATCGGCACGCCGTCGGCGATCAGCGCAAACTCGAGCGTCGGCTCGCCCAGCGACGGGTTGGGCATCGAGCGCGCACCCGGGAAGCGCTGCACGTCGAAGAACTGCGCCCAGTTGGCCGGCTCGGAGCCCGGCTTGATGCGGCTGGTGTTGAAGCCCAGCAGGGTGGCGAAGTACGAGTGCCCGGCGTACTGCGGCTGCCGCAGCGCCGCCGGCAGATCGGCCGGGTCGGTGAACTTGAAGCCCGCATAGTCGATCGGCGCCAGCCCATTGGCGCGCGAGATCTGCAGCAGCGTCTCGTCGTTGGTGTCGTAGACGTCGATCTCGTCGGAACCGGCGCGCGCCAGCGCGAGCATCTTGGTGGCGTTGGCGGCAACGAGCACGATCTCGATGCCGGTTTCGCGAGTGAAGGGCTCGTACACCGAGGCCCGCTTGGCTTCGTCGTAGCCACCGCCGCCGGTGCGAACGACCACCTGCTTGCCCTGCGCGCGCACGGAAATCCCGATCGCTGGCGCGACCAGCGCGGCCGCCAGGCCGGCAACGACGGTGCGCCTCGGTTGGGCGCGGCTCGGGCTTTGTGGCATCGACGCTTCTCCTTGGATGGACGAGCGGCTGAGCCTTGCCCGCCGCATGCGCGCCGATGCTATCGGTGCACTACTGGAAAAGAAACGCGGAAAAATCGTTCGATTCCATCGGGGGATCTTATTGTCGGTGGTGCGACCGTCGGCGCCCGCTCCGTCGGACAACTTGCCCTTGGCCTGCCCGGAGGGATTCGAACCCCCGGCCTGCTGCTTAGAAGGCAGCTGCTCTATCCAACTGAGCTACGGGCAGCCGTGCGCAGCGATTCTATGCAGCCGCCACGGGCCAAAGCGGCCGGCGCGCTCAGTGGCGCTGGTACTGCTCGGCCCCGAAAAGCACCGTCCGCGCCTTGTCGTCGACCAGCGGGCGGCGCCGATCGGCGAGCACCTCGACCCCGCGCATCACCGCGGGCCGCGCCGCGATCTCGTCGAACCAGCCCTTCAGGTGCGGATAGTCGGCCCAGTCGATGCCCTGGTTCTTCCAACTGCGCAGCCACGGAAAGATCGCGATGTCGGCGATCGAGTAATCGTCGCCGGCGATGTAGCGCGACCTGGCGAGCCGATCGTTCATCACGCGGTACAAGCGCCGGGCTTCGTTGGTGTAGCGGTCGATCGCGTAGCCGATCTTCTCGGGCGCATAGATGCGGAAATGATGCGCCTGCCCGAGCATCGGACCGACGCTGCCCATCTGGAACATCAGCCACTGCAGCACGCCATAGCGGCCGCGCGTGTCCGGCGGCAGGAAGCGCCCGGTCTTGCCGGCCAGGTACAACAGGATCGCGCCCGACTCGAACAGCGAGATCGGCTTGCCGTCGGGCCCGTCGGGGTCGACGATCGCCGGGATCTTGTTGTTCGGGCTGATCGCCAGGAAGGCAGGCTCGAACTGATCGCCGGCGCCGATGTCCACCGGTGTGACGTGGTAGGGCAGCGCGCATTCCTCGAGCATGATGTGCACTTTGTGCCCGTTGGGCGTGGCCCAGGAATACACTTCGATCATCGCCGCTCCTGCTGTCGTTGCCGCGCGCACTCTACCCCATGCTCGCTCTCATCAAGCGCTTGTGGCCCGCGTCGACATCGCAGCCACGCCTGCAGAGCATCGAGCAATGGGCGCACGTGCGCCAGGCCCAGTGGCGCCGCGTGCGCGACGACGGCGGCTTCGTGATCGACGGTGCGCACGGCAGCGTGCCCTGGCGCATCGAGTGGGGCGCGTCGCATCGCTCCTACATCGCGGGCAGCGAGCTGCGCTTCATCGCCGAGTTGGGCCTGCACCGCGACCTTCAGGCCATGGTGCTCAATCGCGTGCTGATGCTGTCGTCGGAAGCCCGGGTCTACGACGAGTACGTGCAGGGCGTGCAGACGCGCGTCGACACGCAAACGCCCACCGAGATCCGCTGGCTGGTGATGTACACCAAGCTCAGCGCCAGCGAGCTGGGACGCCTCGGGCTGCGCTTCGGCGGCGTCGCCAGCGCCAAGTCGTGGCTGCTGGCGTGGCTGGCGGGCCCGTTGTCCGAGGCGCTGCTCGATTCGGGGCGGGATCTGTCGGAGAACGACGCCTTCGTGCTGTCGATCGCCCGCGGGCGCCTCGGCATGCGGCTGGCCATGCGCGACCCGCGCCCCGAGCGCATCGAGCGGTGGCTCGGGCTGTTCGGGGTGGCCATCGACGAGGCGCGCCGGGTCGCCGGTGAATGGCGCGATTCGACACTGCCGGTTGCGTCGACCCGGCCGTCGGTGTGGCCGCGCGACAGCCGGCTCGAGTAGACCGCGCTCAGCGCGCCGGCGCCGCCGCAGCGTGGCGGCCGAGTTCGATCTTGGCGATCGCGTTGCGGTGCACCTCGTCGGGGCCGTCGGCGAAGCGCAGCGTGCGCGACAGCGCGTAGAAGTAGGCGAGCGGAAAGTCGTCGCTGACGCCGCCACCGCCGTGCGCCTGGATCGCCCAGTCGATCACGCGGCCGGCCATGTTGGGCGCCACCACCTTGATCATCGCGATCTCGGCCTTGGCCGCCTTGTTGCCGGCCACGTCCATCATCCACGCCGCCTTCAGCGTCAGCAGCCGCGCCTGCTCGATCAGGCAGCGTGCCTCGGCGATGCGCTCCTGCGTCACGGTCTGCTGCGCCACCGTCTTGCCGAACGCGACCCGCGCCTGCGCACGCCTGCACATCAGCTCGAGCGAGCGCTCGGCCAGGCCGATCAGCCGCATGCAATGGTGGATGCGCCCGGGCCCCAGGCGCCCCTGCGCGATCTCGAAGCCGCGCCCCTCGCCGAGCAGCATGTTCGACGCCGGCACGACCACGTCCTTGAAATCGACCTCCATGTGCCCGTGCGGCGCGTCGTCGTAGCCGAACACCGGCAGCGGGCGCAGCACGGTGACGCCCTTGGCATCGACCGGCACCAGGATCATCGACTGCTGCGAGTGACGCGGCGCCGACGGATCGGTCTTGCCCATGAAGATCATGATCTTGCAGCGCGGATCGCCTGCGCCGGAGGTCCACCACTTGCGTGCGTTGATCACGTACTGGTCGCCGCGGCGCTCGATGCGCGCCTCGATGTTGGTGGCGTCCGACGAAGCCACCGCGGGTTCGGTCATCGCGAAGGCGCTGCGGATCTCGCCGGCCAGCAGCGGCCGCAGCCACTGCTGCTGCTGCTCCTTCGACCCATAGCGCACCAGCACCTCCATGTTGCCGGTGTCGGGCGCCGAGCAGTTGAACACCTCGCTGGCCCACGGCACGCGGCCCATGATCTCGGCCAACGGCGCGTACTCCTGGTTGCTCAGACCCGCACCATGCTCACTGTCGGGCAGGAACAGGTTCCACAACCCGGCGGCACGCGCCTTGGGCTTGAGCGCCTCGATGGTCTGCAGCGGCGTCCAGCGTTTGCCGGCCGCGGTGTTGGCGCGCAGCTCCTCGGCGTAGCGCGGCTCGGCCGGATAGACGTGCTCGGCCATGAAGCCCGTGAGCCGGGCCTGCAACTCTTGCGTGCGCGGTGAGTAGCCGAAGTCCATGGCGGTGCTCCTCCTGGGTGGTGAGTATGCGGTCTCTGCGGCGAGGGCCCGACGTCAGCCGCGCTGCGCCTGCGCCCAGCCCATGCGGGCAAGGGCGCTCGTCGCCTGGCCTGAACTTTGCGCCTGCGCGCTGGCGGCGGTGCCGTCGGCAGCGCGTTTGGCGATGCCCTGGGTGATCGCCGCGAGACGGAACAGGTTGTACGCGAGATAGAAGTTCCAGTGGGCCATCACGGCGTCGGGGTCGGCGCGTCCGGTGCGCTCGCAGTAGCGGCGCACGTAGTCGCGCTCGTTCGGTATGCCGAGCGCCGTCAGATCGAGCCCGCTGATGCCGCGGAATACGCCGGGCTCGATGTGCCACGCCAGGCAGTGGTAGCTGAAATCGGCCAACGGATGCCCGAGCGTCGACAGCTCCCAGTCGAGCACGGCCGCGATGCGCGGCTGTTGTGCCTCGAAGATCAGGTTGTCGAGCCGGAAGTCGCCGTGCACGATCGATACCTGCGATTCGTCGAGCGCCGACGGCGGCAGGTGCGCCGGCAGCCAATCGATCAGGCGATCCATCTCGGCGATCGGCTGCAGCGCCGAAAGCTGGTACTGCTTGGTCCAGCGAGCGATCTGACGCACGAAGTAGTTGCCCGGCTTGCCGTAGTCGGCCAGCCCGATGTGCCCTGGGCTCACGCTGTGCAGTGCGGCGATCACGCGATTCATCTCGTCGTAGATCGCGCCGCGATCCGATGGCGCGAGCCCCGGCAGCGATTGCTCCCACAACACGCGCCCGTCGACGAACTGCATCACGTAGAACGCGCGGCCGATCACCGATTCGTCTTCGCACAAAAGGTGCATGCGCGCCACCGGCACCGCGCTGCCGGCCAGCGCGCGCATGACGCGGAACTCGCGCTCGATCGCGTGCGCCGAGGGCAGCAATCTGGCTGCAGGGCCCGGCTTGGTGCGCATCACGTAGGTCTGCTGCGGCGTCACGAGCTTGTAGGTCGGGTTGGATTGGCCGCCCTTGAACTGCTCGACCGCGAGCGGGCCGGCAAAGCCCGCCAGTTCGCCGTGCAGGTAGTGCTGCAGTGCCGCGATGTCGAAGGCATGACGCGCCGACACCGCCTGCGTGCCGATGAACTGCTCCATCGATTCCATGGCGCTCCTTCAGCGTTCGGCCAGAGCCAGCAACTTGTCGCGCGACAGCACCACCAGCCGCGTCGGCTCGACCCGCACCGCACCCTGGCGCTCGAACACCTTCAGCTCCTGGTTGACGCGCTGGCGCGAGGCGCCCAGCAGCTGCGCCAGATCTTCCTGTGCGAGTTGCAGTGCGATGCGGATCTCGCTGCCGTGCATGACGCCGTAGCTCTTGACCAGCAGCAGGATCTGCTTGGCCAGCCGCGCGCTCAGCGGGCGGCTGTTCAAGTCTTCGATCAGGTTGAACATCAGCCGCAGGCGGCGGCAGTTCAGCCGCAGCAGCGCGTCGTAAAGCTCGACGTGCCGGGCCAGCAGCTCCTTGAAGTCGGCCTTGCGAACCACCAGCAGCGTCGTTTCGCCGTGCGCGCTCGCGTCGTGCGTGCGTGGCAGGCCGTCGAAGAGGGCAATGTCGCCGAACCAGGTGCCGGGCTCGACGTAGGTCAGCACCACCTGCTTGCCCGACAGCGTGACATTCGAGACCCGCACCGCGCCGCGCGCAACGCCGCACCACTGCTCGGCCGGCCCGCCGCGCGTGCCCAGCCGGGCGTCGTCGGGGTAGCGCTTGATCGCCGCGCGCTCGAGGATGTCGCCGCGCAGGCCCGCCGACAGGCGCGCGAACCAGGCACCCGATTCGATGCACTTCAGTTCCTCGCTGCTCAGGGCCGGCATGCGCATGGGGGTTCGCGGCGTGCGCGCTCGTCTGCGCGCCGCCGGGCCTATTGTCCATGGCCTCCGGGCCTGTGCCGGAGTCGGGCTCTGCGTGTCGAGGTTGCTTCAGTCGAAGCGCGGCGCCCGCTTCTCGAAGAACGCGCTCAGCCCCTCGGCGGCGTTGCGGTGCTGCAGGTTCGGCACGAACTGCTCGCGCTCGGCGTGCAGTTGCTCGCCCAGCGTGCGGGTTCGCGCGTGATTCACCAGCGCCTTCGCGCTGGCGATCGCGTTGCCTGCCATGCGCCCGAGGCGCTCGGCCAAGGCCAGCGCCTCGGGCAGCGCCTGCCCATCGGCACACAGCGCGTTGACCAGGCCCCAGGCATGCCATTGCTGCGCGCTGATCGGCTCGGGCAGCCACATCAGTTGCAGCGCCAGCGCACGCGGCAGCGCCTGAGCCAGGTGGAAGGTACCGCCGCCATCGGGCGACAGGCCGGCACGGCCATACGACATCGTGAAACGCGCCCCGCTGGCGGCCACCACGAGGTCGCACGCCAGCACGAGCGAGCAGCCGCCGCCGGCGGCATGCCCTTCGACCGCGGCGATCACCGGTTTGGGGCAATCGCGAATCGCCAGCACGAAGGCATGGAAGCGGTCGATGTTCGCGCGCACGGTGTCGGCCGGGCCTTCACGCGATGCGGCCAGGCGCTGCAAGTCGCCGCCGGCACAGAAGTGCGCACCGTCGCCGCGCAGTACCACCGCGCGCACGCCGGCATCGGCAGCCGCCGCCTGCAGCGCACGACTGCCGGCTTCGTACACCTGCGGCGACAGTGTGTTGCGCGTCGCCGGGTCGCTGATGGTCAGCACCTGCGCGGCGCCGCGGCGTTCGCTCAGCAGCACCGAAGCCATGGCCCGCAACCCTTCACTGCAACGTGACGCATAACAGAGAAGATTCTCTCACCCGGCGCCTGCCGTGCCAGCGCTTCACGATGGCCGGCGAGGGTCTTCATGCTAGAGTCCCGCGCGTCTTTTCGATCGCAACGCAGCGCCTCAGATCCGACGTACCAGCGCCCACTGCATGAGTGCTCGCCGCATCGTCTCGGTGGGCTCGCTGGCCATCGCCGCGAGCATGCCCGTGCATGGCTTGGGCATCGTCGGTGCACCATCCAACGCGACGCTCGGCGCGCCGCTGAACTTCCCGATCAGGGTTCGCATCGACAGCGACGAGTCGCTGAACTCGACCTGCGTCACGGCCGAAGCGTCTCAAGGCGATCAGCGGATCGCGCCGTCGTCGCTGCGCACCAGCATCGAACAGGGCAGCATCCCCGACGAGCGGGTGGTGCGCGTCTACACGACGGTGGCGATCGACGAGCCGGTGGTCACCGTCACGCTGACGCTGGGCTGCGCAGGCCGCTTCGAGCGGCGCTTCACCGTGTTCGCCGACCCGCCGCTGGTCACCGTGGCGGCAGCACCCGAAGCGGTCGCACCGTCGAGCGTCGAACCCACCGTTGCCACGACGCCGACGCGCCGCGAGGCCGCTGCATCGGCACCGCGCGCCGATGGCGCGCCGCCCGGCGGCAGCACGGCAGAGCCCGCCGCGGCGGCCAGCCAGCCCGTGCGATCGTCGCGTCCGACAGCGGGCCATGCGCCGGCACGCTCCGCTGCGGCGATGCGGCCCACCGCACGACGACCCGCAGCGCGCGCAGTGGCTGCCGCGCCCGCGACATCCGAGGCGCCCGCCGCCGCGGCCGCCGCCCGCGGCGGCGCGGCCCCTGCGCGAGCCCTTGCGGCGTCCGGTCCACGCCTGAAACTCGACCCGCTGGAGCCGATCGCCCGCGGCAGCGCGGCCGCGTCGGCGGCTGCCGCGGTGCAGGAGGCGCAGTTGCGGGTGGCAGCCATGGCTGCCAGCGCGGCGATTGCCGAGCAGGCAGCCAGCGCGGCCATTGCCAACGCCGCCGCCGCGGCCGAACGCCTGCGCGCGCTCGAGCAGGGGCTGGAGAAGCTGCGTGCAGATGCCGAGCGCGACCGCGAGCAGGCGGCGGCGATCCGCTCGAAGCTCGCGAGGGCAGAGACCGCCGGTCGCCTCACGCCGTGGCTGGTGGGCGGCATGGTGCTGCTGGCCGTGTTGGCGCTGTGGCTGTGGCTTCGCATGCGCCGGCTGCAGCGCGAGCGTGAAGCCGCGTGGTGGGCAGCCAGCCGTGCTGCGGCCAAACCCCCGCCCAATCCACCGACGCTGCACCCGATGACGTTGCCGCCGCAGGTGGCGCCACCGCCGCTGGTGAAACCCGAGGCAACGGTCATCGTGAAGCCGGCGACGATGCGCAAGCCTGCGTTCCGCGATTCGCTGTTCGCTTCGCAGCAGGAACCCCGCGACGTGTCGATCGAGGAGTTGATCGACCTCGAGCAGCAGGCCGAATTCTTCGTCGTGCTCGGGCAGGACGAAGCGGCGATCGACCTGCTGATGGGCCACATCCGCAGCAGCGGCGGCACCAGCCCGCTGCCTTACCTGAAATTGCTCGAGATCTATCGCCGGCAGGGCGACCGCGAGTCCTACGAACGCACGCGCGAGCGCTTCAACCACCGCTTCAACGCCTACGCACCCGACTGGGATTCCGATCTCCAGCATGGCCGTGCGCTCGACGAGTACCCGGCCGTGACGCAACGGCTGGTGGCGCGCTGGCGCGAACCGCTCGATGCGATGGCCGAGCTGGAGGCGCTGATGTTCCGCCGCGACGGCGGCGAGCTGTTCGAGCTGCCGGCGTATCGCGAGGTGCTGTTCCTGTACTCGATGGCGCGCGACCTGCTCGACCATCAAGGCGGCCCACCGACGGCCATCGACGTGCTGCTGCCACTGGGGGACCGCAGCGCCGAGTTCGAGCCGACGACAGCGCGCCCGCACCTGTTCACGTCGACCGGCCTGGCCGAGCTGAGCCGCGACGGCGAGCCGTCGTCGATCCAGCCGCTGCAGCCATCACGGCGCACGGCCGATAGCGGGCCCGAGAGTCTCTACGGCGCGATCGACGTCGATCTGACGAAGCCGATGCCGATCGACGAGGACACGCAGGTGTTCCGCCGCGACGACGATCAGCGCAGCGATTTCCTAGACCTGCCGCCGCCGAAGTCGAAGTAGCGCTCTACAGGCGGGCCAGGCGCTCCAGCGCCGAGCTGAGGGTTTCGTCGCGCTTGGCGAAGCAGAAGCGCGCCAGTCGCTGATTGCGGCCGTCTTCGTAGAACGGCGCCAGCGGGATGGCCGCCACGCCGATCTCGGTGGTGAGCCAGCGGCAGAAATCCTCTTCGCTGCGATCGCTGATCGCCGAGTAGTCGACGCATTGGAAGTAGCTGCCCTGGCTCGGCAGCAGGCGCAGCCGCGTGCGCGCCAGGCCGTTGCGGAAGAGATCGCGCTTGCGCTGGTAGAACGCCGCCAGCCCGAGGTAGGGCCCGGGGTCGGCCATGTAGCTGGCCAGGCCATGCTGCACCGGCGTGTTGACGGTGAATACGTTGAACTGGTGCACCTTGCGGAACTCGGTGGTCAGGGCGCGCGGTGCGGCCACGTAGCCGACCTTCCAGCCCGTGACGTGATAGGTCTTGCCGAAGCTCGACACCACGAACGCGCGCGCCGCCAGCTCGGGATGAGCGCAGACGCTGGCGTGTGCGGCGCCGTCGTACACCATGTGCTCGTACACCTCGTCGGCGATCAGCAGCACGTCGGTCGGTCGCAGCAGGGTGGCCAGCGCGTCGAGATCGGCGCGCGTCCATACCGTGGCGCTCGGGTTGTGCGGCGTGTTGACGAGGATCGCGCGCGTGCGCGGCGTGATCGCCGCGGCGATGGCGGGAAAGTCGGGCCTGAACGTACCGGCAGCGAGCGCCACGCGCACGACGCGCCCACCTGCCAGCTCGATGTTCGGAACGTAGCTGTCGTAGCACGGCTCGAGCACGATCACCTCGTCGCCCGGGTGCACCGCGGCGAGGATCGCCGTCAGGATCGCCTGCGTCGCGCCGGCGGTGACGGTGATCTCGTCGCCCGGGTCGTAGGCACCGCCGTAGAGTGCCTCGATCTTGCGCGCGATCGCCTCGCGCAGCACCGGCACGCCGGCCATCGGCGGGTATTGGTTGAGTCCCGAGCGCATCGCCCGGTTCACCGCGTCGACGAGCGCGGGGTCGCAATCGAAATCGGGAAAGCCCTGGCCGAGGTTGACGGCGCCGTGCTGCGTGGCCAGCGCCGACATCACGGTGAAGATGGTGGTGCCCACCTGGGGCAGGCGGCTGGTGACGGCAGGGGTACGCGCGACGTTCATGCGGGGCGACGGCAGGTTGCGGCTCGGGGTCACAGATCGTAGTCGACGCCGGCGCCGCTCATCGCGCGCTGGATCAAGCTGCGCGTCAGGCGATCCGACAGCAACTCGGCAAAGCTGAGCACGAACTGCCGCAGATAAGCCCCGCGTTTGAAGGCCACGCGCGTCAGGTTGCTGCCGAACAGATGCCCCGCCCGGTGCCAGGCCAGATCGCCGCCCGCCGGATCGTCGCGCACCGCCATCTCGGCAACGATGCCGATGCCCATGCCGAGCCGCACATAGGTCTTGATGACGTCCGAGTCGATGGCTTCGAGCGCGATGAGCGGCTTCAGCCGCGCCCGCGCGAATGCGGCATCGATGCGCGAGCGCCCGGTGAACGTGGAGTGATAGGTGACCAGCGGCTCGGCGGCGATCTGCTCGATCGTCGGCCGCTCGACGCCGGCCAGCGGATGCCCGGCCGGCACCACCACCACGTGTTGCCACTCGTAGCACGGCAGCGAAACGAGGCCTTCGGCGTCGGCGAGCGATTCGGTGGCCAGCGCGATCTCGGCCGAGTCGTCCTGCAGCATGCGCGCCACCTGCGCCGGCGTGCCCTGGTGCAGCACCACCTGCACCTTCGGGTAGCGCTTGCGCAGCGCCGCCACCGGCTCGGGCAGGAAGTAGCGCGCCTGCGTGTGGGTGGTGGCGATCGACAGCGTGCCCGCGTCCTGCTTGGAGTATTCCTCGCCAATGCGTTTGAGGTTGGCCACTTCGCGCATGATCACTTCCACCGCCTTGAGCACCAACTGCCCGGGCTCGGTGATGCGCCGCAGCCGCTTGCCGTGGCGCGCGAAGATCTCGACGCCGAGTTCCTCCTCCAACTCGATGATCGCCTTGCTGATGCCGGGCTGCGACGTGTACAGCGCTTTGGCGGTCTCGGTGAGGTTCAGGTTGCGGCGCGCGGCCTCCTGGACGAAGCGGAACTGGTGCAGATTCATGGCCTGTGGGCGATCAGGAACCGAACGTTGCGGCGCCGGCGGCCACGCGCGCGATGGTTTCGATGACCTCGGCATGCTCGCCGATCGGCTCGATCAGCAGCCAGTCGACTCCAGGGTATTGCGCCTTCAGCGCGCTCAGCCGTTGCGGCAGGTCGCGCCGCACGTGGCCGCCGGTGCCCAGGAACAGCGGCACCACCGTGATCTGGCGGCAGCCTTGCGCCACCAGCCGGGCTGCAGCGTCGGCGAGGTCGGGCAGCATGATCTCGAGAAACGCCAGCATCACCCGCGCGTCGGGCCGCAGCAGCCGTACGCGCCCGAGCACGGCCTCGAACGGCGCTGCCCACGCAGGGTCGCGCGCCCCGTGGGCGAACAGCACCAGGCCGCGCGGCGCCGTCGCGTCGATCATCTGAACCGCACCAGCCAGGTGAACGCCGCCAGCGACAGCGCGAGATAGACCAGGCCCGGCGCCGACGCCGCGACCCACGGCGCCCAGTTGCGCAGCATGCCCAGGTGCCCCGACACGTTGTTCAGCAGCACGAAGCTGATGCCGAGCATGATGCCCCCGAACACCTTCAGGCTGAGGCCGCCGGCACGCGCGTGCAGGTAGGCGAACGGCAGCGCCAGCGCCACCATCACCAGGCAGGCAAACGGGTACAGCGCACGCTTCCAGAACAGGATTTCCTGGCGCTGCGAGGCTTGCTCCTGATCGCCCAGATGCGCGCTGTAGCGCCACAGCTCGGCGGTCGACATCGTGCTCAGCGGCAGCACGGCAGCGGCCACCACCGACGCCGACAGCGAGCTGGGCCAGCGCACCGTTGCATGGCGCTGAACCCTGACCTCGGCCCCCGCGGCCGCCTGCTCGGGCGTCGGCCAATCGGTGCGCTCGACGTCCGCGAGCTGCCATACCGAGTCGGCGTCGACGCGGGCACGGCGCGCGTCGATGCGCGTGCGCAGCCGACCGTCGGAGTCCTGCTCGAAAATGCGGATGCCTTCGAGCTCGCCGTTGGCTGCCGTGCGCGCGACGTTGATCGAGATCGCACGCTCGCCATCGGGTCCGGCGCGGCGCTCCTTCAGCCAGGCGCCGGTGCTGCCCAGCGCGAGGCCGCCGCGGAACGACGCCTTCAACTGCACCGCCTCGCGCTCCGACAGCGGCGACAAGTAATCGCCGACGACGAAGGTGACGGCGCCGAAGAACAAGCCCAGCAGGGCCAGCAATCCGAGCGCGCGCACCGGCCCCAGCCCGCCGGTGCGCAAGATGGTGTACTCCGACGACTGCGCCAGCCGCGCCATCGCGTAGATGGTGCCGATCAGCACGCAGATCGGCGACAGCTCGTACAGGTGCCCAGGCACTTCCAGCGTCGCCGCGATCGCCGCATGCAGCAGCGTGAAGCCGTTGCGCCCGACGTTGTCGAGTTCGTCGACGAAGTCGATGAAGAAGAACAGCGACAGGAACGCCACGGCGACGAACGCCACCGACCAGACGATGTCGCGGTACAGCAGTCGGCGCACGGTCCTCACGACGGCGCCTGCCCACCGCCCAGCCGCCATGGGCGCCACACCGTGCCGTGATCGCGCCACCAGACGAGCGACAGCGCCAGCGCCAGTGCGCCGCCGTGCACCATCGCCAACGCCGGCCCGAGCTCGAAGCGGCCGCTCGACACCCAGGCCTGCGACAGGTTGATCAGGTTGTAGTAGACGACGAAGCCCAGCAGTGCGAACAGCAGGTTCCAGTTGGTCGCGCGGCGTGGATTGATGGCTGCCAGCCCGATCGCCAGCAACACCAGGTTGACGGCGCCGAACACCAGCCCCAGGCGCCAGACTAGCTCGCCCTGATTGCGCGGCGTCGGGTTGAGCAGCAATTCGACGGTGGCGATCGTCTTCGGCGAACGGCTCGACGCACTTTGCACCTGCTGCTCGCCGACCAGCAACTGGTAGCGCACGAAGCTGGCCAGCGCATGCTCGCCGGTCTGGCGGTCGGTCTGATTGCGCTGGCCGGTGTCGAGCACCAGAAAGCGGTCGCTGCCGATGGTTTCCAGATGCGCACTGCGCGCCGAGGTCAACGAGTCGTCGCGCTCGCCGCTGGCCAGCACGAAGACGCCGCGCGCGTTCATCGATTCGTCCGACCGCTTGTCGATGAAGAACACCCGGCGCCCGTCGCGCGAGGTCTGGAATACCCCGGGGGTCACGCGCGACAGGTCGGAGCGCTGCTCATAGCGCTCGCGCAGTTCGGCGCTGCTGCGATTGCCCCATGGCCACACCAACAGCACCAGCACCGCCACCACCAGCAACACCGGCCAACTGACGCGCAGCACCGGTGCGACGAAGCGCGTCAGCGCGACGCCGCTGGAGAACCAGATCGCCATTTCGCTGTCGCGGTACATGCGCCCGAGAGTCACCACGATCGCGATGAACAGGCTCAGCGCGAGGATCGTCGGCAGGTGGCTCAGCGCCGCATAGCCCATCAGCAGCACCACGTCGGCCGGTGCCACCGCGCCGTTGGCCGCCTGGCCGAGCACGCGAATCAGCATCATCGTGATCACGATGGTCAGGATGACGACCAGCGTGGCGCCGAATCCGCGCGCCAACTCCTGGCGCAGCTTCGAATCGAATAACATCTCCGAGCCTCAGAACCTGGGTTGATTATGGACTTCAGACATCAGGCGATCACGGTCGCCGCGGTCGCATCGGTGAGCGCCGATGCCTTGCTTGTGGTCTTGGTCGGTTCCAAGGCGCCGGCCGACCTGCCAGCGGCGCTGGGCAAGGCCTTGCAGGCTGCGCTGAAGCAAGGCGACCTGGTGCTCGAGGCCGGCCGCACGCTCTATCTCGGACAGGTTCGTGGCGTGAAGTCGCCGCGCGTCGCCTTCGCGGTGGCTGCCGATTCCACCCCGCGCAGCGTGAAGGGCGCCTTCGCTGCAGGGCTGGCGCAGCTCAAGGGGCTCGGCGGCAGGCACGTTGCCGTCTGGATCGCCGGCGCTGGCGTGCTGCGTGAAGCCCACGGCGAGGCGCTGGCCGCTGCAGGCGGCGACGTCAGTTATCTGTATCGCCACACCAAGCCGAGCGCGGGCCCGACCCCGAAGCTGACGCGTGCCACCTTGCTGTGCACGCGCGCCGACGAGGCCGCGGTCGACGCCGGCGTGCGACTTGGCGCAGCCATCGTCGCCGGCGTCACGCTGGCGCGCGAACTCGCCAACCGACCCGGCAACCACTGCACGCCGGCGCACCTCGCCGAGCAGGCGCAGGAGTTGGCCAAGGCGATGAAGCTCGAGGTCGAAGTGCTGGGCCGCAAGGAGATCGAGAAGCTCGGCATGGGCGCGCTGCTGGCGGTGGCGCAAGGGTCGCAGCAGCCGCCGCGCTTCATCGTGCTGCGCTACCGCGGCGCCGCTGCCGGCGACGCGCCGGTCGTGCTGGTGGGCAAGGGCATCACCTTCGACAGCGGTGGCATCTCGATCAAACCGGCCGCCGAGATGGACGAGATGAAGTTCGACATGGGCGGCGCTGCCAGCGTGCTCGGCACGCTGCGCGCGGTGGCGCAGTTGAAGACCCGCGTCAATCTGGTGGGGCTGATCCCGACCTGCGAGAACCTGCCGAGCGGCCAGGCCGTCAAGCCGGGCGACGTGGTCACGAGCCTGGCGGGCAAGACCATCGAAATCCTCAACACCGACGCCGAAGGGCGACTGATCCTGTGCGACGCGCTGGCGTACGCCGAACGCCTGAAGCCGCGCGTCGTGGTCGACATCGCCACCCTCACGGGTGCCTGCGTGGTCGCGCTCGGCCACCACCGCAGCGGCCTGTTCACCCCGCACGACGCGCTGGCCGAGGCGCTGACGCGCGCCGGCGACGCCGCACTCGACCCGTGCTGGCGCATGCCGCTGGACCCCGAGTACGACGACGCGTTGAAGAGCAACTTCGCCGATGTGGCCAACGTCGGCCCGCGCGCCGGAGGCGCGATCACCGCCGCGATGTTCCTGAAGCGCTTCACCGACAAGCTGCGATGGGCACACCTCGACATCGCCGGCACGGCGTGGAAGTCGGGCGCCCACAAGGGCGCCACCGGCCGGCCGGTGGGCCTGCTGACCCACTACGTGCTGGCGCAGGCCGACGGCGCCTGATCGGCGCGCTGCGAAGTGGAGTCCGGTCATGGTTCGGCTCGAGTTCCACACCGACGTCGCCGACCCCCTGGCCTACGGCTGCCGGCTGCTGCGCAAGGCGTATCGCCAGCGGCTCGAGGTGGTGGTGTCCGGCGACCCCGATCGCCTGGGCCGGCTCAACGTCCTGCTCTGGACCTTCGAGCAGCTCGAGTTCGTGCCGCATGCGCGGCTGCGCGGCGGCGAGCGGCCCGATCCCGCGCTGCTTGGCCATACGCCGATCTGGCTGGCCGACGCGGCCGCTGCATGGCCGCAGGCCGACGTGGTGGTCAACCTCGGCGAGCAACCGGTGGCCGACCCGAGCCGCTTCGGCCGGATCGTCGAGATCGTCGGCCGCGACGCCGACGCTGTACTGGCAGGGCGCCTGCGTTGGCGACACTACGCCGATCAGGGCCTGTCGCCGCAGAAGGTGACCGGCACCGCGGCCGACGCCTCCGCATGAACAGCCCCCCACCCAAGCCGCCGCAGCGGGTGCCGACGCTGACCGAGGTGATCGGCGAGGTGCCGCCGGCCGCAGCGCCGCCGCCGCCCGCCCCGGGGCCGCCGCGCGACGCCGAGATCGCGCCCGACGCGCTGCTGGCCGAGGTGTGGCTGCAGGAGTCGCGCATCGCCGAGCGCGTGATCGAGCGGTTGCAGCCGCGCATCGACTTCCTGTTCGAGCACCGGCTGCGCGAAGCGCTGGCGCCGCTGGTTGCACGCGTTTACAACGTCGTTGCCGACGAAGCGCGCAAGGAGCTGGCCCATCGCCTGCGCGAGGCGGTCGAGCAGGCCGTCAACGAGGAGCTCGGGCGTCATCGCGCGCCCTGACTGCCGCGTTGTGGAGCCTCTCGCGCAGCCGTGTGGGCTGTCGCGAGCGCCCGGCTCGGCCGGGCGGCAACGACCCGAGGATTCCCGATGAGACAGGGGGGTGGATTGGGGTATCGTGTCGCCCGTTGAGAAAAACCCCGGGTAAACGCTCTCAACTTACCCACTTGGAGGCTCAAGACATGCTATTGAAATTCAGTGTGATCGCCGCGGCGTCGGTAGCGCTATTCGCCGGCGCCGCGTCGGCGCAGGAGATGGTGGTCAAGATCGGGCACGTCGCGCCGATGTCCGGGCCGCAGGCGCACTACGGCAAGGACAACGAGAACGGCGCCCGCATGGCGATCGACGATCTCAACGCCAAGGGCGTGACGATCGGCGGCAAGAAGGTCAAGCTCGAACTCGCGGCCGAGGACGACGCCGCCGACCCGAAGCAGGGCACCGCCGCCGCGCAGAAGCTGTGCGACGCCAAGGTCGCCGGCGTCGTGGGCCACCTCAACTCCGGCACCACGATTCCCGCATCGGCGATCTACGAGAAGTGCGGCATCCCGATGGTCACACCGTCGGCCACCAACCCCAAGCTCACGCAGCAGGGCTTCAAGTACATCTTCCGCATTCTGGCCAACGACAACGCGCTCGGCGCCGGCCTGGCGCTGCACGCGGCCAACAACCTGCACCTGAAGCGCATCGCGGTGATCGATGACCGCACCGCCTACGGCCAGGGCGTCGCCGAGGTGTTCGCGGCCACCGCCAAGACCAAGGGCATCCAGATCGTCGACCAGCAGTACACCACCGACAAGGCCACCGACTTCATGGCGATCCTCACCGCCATCAAGTCCAAGAACCCCGACGGCATCTTCTACGGCGGCATGGACACCCAGGGCGGCCCGATGCTGCGCCAGATGGAGCAACTTGGCCTGTCCAACGTCAAGTTCTTCGGCGGCGACGGCATCTGCACCGACAAGATCATCGAACTGTCCGGCGGTGCCAAGACGCTGGGTGGGGTGGTGTGCGCCGAGGGTGGCTCCTCGCTGGCCAAGATGCCAGGCGGCACGGCCTGGAAGGCGCGCTACGACGCCAAGTACCCGAAGCAGTTCCAGGTCTACTCGCCCTACACCTACGATGGGGTGCACGTGCTGGTGCAGGCGATGGTCGACGCCGGGTCGTCCGACCCCAAGGTCTACCTGCCCAAGCTGAAGGCCATCAACTACAAGGGCGTCACCGCCAACATCTCGTTCGACAAGGACGGCGAGTTGAAGAATCCGGCGATGTCGCTGTACATGTACAAGGATGGCAAGAAGGTGCCGCTGAACTGACGGCCCCGGCTCGTTGCCACGCAAGGGCGCCGCAACGGCGCCCTTTTTTCGTGCTTGCCGCACCCCGGCCTGCTGCTTCGCACAGCTTTACGAAGCGTTGACTTGCGAGCGTGCTCGGCGCATCGGCTCGCCTCGTTGTGGAGGCGCGACCGTCGTGGTCGGCAACTCCGCAGGAGACAGATCCATGAGCAAGAGCAAGCTGTTGGTGGCCACCGCGCTGGTTGCGACCGGTGCGCTCGGTGTCGGCGCCGCGCAGGCGCACGAAAGCCGCGTCGGTTGGTCGATCTCGATCGGTCTGCCCGCGCCATTGCTGCCGGTGCCGATGCTGGCGCCTGCGCCGGCCGTGATCCGGCCCGCACCGGTGGTCGTGCAGCCGACGCCTTACCGGTACGGTGGCTACTATGGCCGCACTGCGTACGGCCATTCGCAGCCAACTGCCTGGGATCGCGACGGCGACGGCGTTCCGAATCGCCGCGACCGCCTGTACAACCCCGCGTGGGATCGCGACGGCGACGGCATCCCAAACCGGCGCGACCATTTCGACAACCGCCGCCACGATCGCGATCGCGACGGCATCCCGAACCGCTACGACCGGCATTGAGCAGCCTGCACGAGCGCCGGCAGGTGCTCTTGCGCGTGTCGATACCCGGCGTCGATGATCTCCGCATGGCGTCGCAACGCCAGCAACCCGAATGGCGACAGATCGGGGCGCAGGCACAGATCGGCTTCGAGGCGCATGCGCCGGGTATGCGCCAGGCTGGCCAGCAGCAGGCTGTGCATCATCACCTCCAGCATGCCCGGCGGGGTCGCACGCGTACGGCCCCGTACCAGCCGCGCAGCCAATTCGAGCCACGGTGAAGGGTAGGCGCTGGCGGGGGTGCGCACGTCGAGGTCGGCCGTCACGTCGACGGCGATCACGTGGCCGGCAAGCCGCTCGCGGGCCACGCCCACCGGCAGGTTGTCGACCAGCGCACCGTCGACCAGCAGTTGCCCGTCGCGAATCACAGGCTCGATCAGACCCGGCAGAGAGCCGCTCGCGCGCAGCGCCTCCCAGACCGGCCCGCGCGTATGCAGATGCGCCGAACGCTGCGTGAGGTTGCTCGACACCACCACCAGCGGAAGCCACAGATCCTCGAGTTGGGTGTCGCCGCACTGCTCGTGCAGCGCGCGGCTCAGCCGCTCGCCGCGGAGCAGCGAGAACAGCGGCAGCGTGTAGCCCTTGAACGGCCGCGCGCGCGCCAGGCGATCGACCGAATGGCGCATCTCCTGGTGGCTCGCGCCCGCGGCGGCCAGATAGCCCACCATGGCTCCCGCGCTGGTGCCGGCGAGCAGATCGATCGGCACGCCGTGCTCATGCATCGCCCGCACCACGCCGATGTGGGCACAGCAGCGTGCGCCGCCGCCCGACAACGCCAGCGCTACCCCGCGCCCCGCGAGGCGGCGCGCGAGCCGGTCGACATCGTCGTCGCGGTCGAGCCGCAGGTGCAGATGGGCCTCGACGGTGCGCGCATCGAGCCAGCGCGCGGTACCGGTTGGCGCGCGCGCGCCGCTGGCGTGCAGCAGCACCAGCAGACGCCGTGCATCGGGCCGCTCGGCAGCGGCGGGCAACAAGGCCTGCTCCAGCGCACCGGGGCTCGGGTCGCCCAGCGCGTCGCCGACCAGGATCACCCGGTCGGCATGCCCTATCGCTCGCAGGCCCCAGGCATTGGCCACCGGATCGACCACCAGTACGAGAAAGCGGTGGGCGGCGCTCTGTTCGTCGAGCCAGGCGCCGACACGGATCCAGCTTGGGTGCAGCTGCGGACGGTCGGCTGCGCCTTGGCCGAGGCCCACTTCATGCAACTGTGCGCTGCCCACCACGCGGGCCGAGCCGAGGCGGCCGAGCGCGCGCAGGAGCCGCTGCGCCAGGCCGGCGAGATCGACACCCGGCGTGGCCGGTACCAGCGCGATCGCGAGGCCGCCACCCTCGTCGCGCCGCGACACGCCGCCTTGTTGCATCACGCGCAGCGCGAGCGCACGCAGCATCGCGTGCGTCACTTGCGGCCGGGCCGCCATCAGCTCGGTCACCAATTCGACCGGAAAGCGCGCCAGTTCGGCGTCGCGCAGCGCATAGACGGTCGCCGAGCGGCTCTGACCGGTGACCAGCGCCATCTCGCCCACGCCTTCACCGCGCCCCACCTCGGACAGCAGACGCTCGGGCTGGCCGTCGCGGGCGGGCTCCACCACCGCCAGGCGGCCGCTGGTCACCACGTACCAGGCATCGCCGGGGTCGCCCTTGCGAAACAGCACGTCGCCGCGCCGCAGCGTACGCCAGCTGACCCGACGCTCGAGTGCGGTGAGGTCGGCGTCATCGAGCGCGCCCAGCAGTGCGGGCAGCACCGCCAGCATCTGGCGACGCAGCAGGCGCCGCGCGGCGATGCGTGCCAAGGGCTCCAGCAGCGCGGGCGAGGCGACGCAGAGCCGGTCGAAGTCGTCTCGCTGCAGCCGGTAGACCTCGGCCGCGTCTGCAGCCACCACGGTGGCCGATGCCACACCACCGACGATGATCTGCAACTCGCCGACCACGTCGCCGCGACCGACGGTGTCGATCACGGCTTCGCTGCCGTCGTCGCGCCGCAGCCGCACGTCGAGCCGTCCGCGCGCAACGACGAACAAGGCGGCGCTGGCCTCGCCCTGACGCAGCAACACGTGCCCCGGCAGCGCAGTCTCGCGCCGCAGCGCGCCCGCCAGGCGCGTGCGGTCGGCTTCGTCGAGCGTGGCGAAGACGGCCGATGCGCTCAGCAGCGCACGCAGCTCACGGTCCTCGTCCATGGTGCGCGCACCAGCCCAAGTGGCGGAGGGAGCGTCGTTCGAATGAACGCCGCCAACCCGCATGAAAGCTTGCCAGATTGATCTGAGTCTCGGCGGAGAGCCCCCAGATAGTCCCCGCGTCTGCGAGACTTGGGTTAGGCGTCAGCACCGTCCCTACTCAACCGCATTCTGAGTTAGAACCTTGGCAGAACAGTGAGAATGCAATCTTGAGCAGACTTCGGTCGCAAGGACAGGTGCTCGCAATCGTGTTGTTGCTGTGGGCGGCAACGGCCCAAGCCATGCTCCACTTCCTTGTCGCACAGTGGACCGACAAGTCCGGCAACAACTTCTGCAAGTACAGCAACGGTACGGTGCTCAACGTCGGCATCAACCTGTGCCCGCTGAGCATCGAGGGCTAAGGGAGGCCACTTCGAGTGGCCCCTCAAAGCGCGCTGTTCTGCGTCTGATCGCTGGACAGCGAAACCCAGGCATATGCTCAAGTACACGATCATGGCCGACTACGGCGGCGCCTACGCCTGGGTCACGGCGGCCGATGACACGTCGATGGTGGTCGGCCCGAACTGCGCCGACACATTCGGCGGCATGACCAACACCTGGCAGGGCAGGCACCCGATCTCGAGCGAACTCGATCAGGCGTTCGCGCAGTGGCAGCTTCAGTTCGAGCGCACCAACCCCCTGAACGGCGACGCGCCCGCTTGTGGATGGGATGAGTTCCACGCTCAGGGCATCGCGCTCGCGCGCCGGCTGCAGGCGGAGCTGGGCGACGCGGCGATCGTTGCCTACCGGCCGTGCAGCGAAGATCCGCGGCACTGGGCACGAGACCCAAGGGACGTGGCGATCGCCTGACCCGCCGGCCTGCGGGCGCCGCGCAACTCAAGCCTACAGGTCCCCGGATCGCCCATGGCGTGCTTCGCGGGTGGATCAGCGTCGACGCATCGGCGATGTGCCACGGGCTTGATTCTTCCGGAATGCAGCGGAAACTTCCGTGGAGCGCCGCAGCGGTGCGGCAAGCGACGGATTGACGATGGACCGGTACAACACGAACCAGCCGAAGCTCTACGGGATCGACGAGATACGGGCGCTCTGCGGCGGTAGTCTCAAAGGGCTGTCCAAATTGCTCGAGGTGCGCGAAGACGGCAGCATTTGGTGGGCGCTGAGCCAAGCCGAGCGTGACGACATGGACGACACTGATCCGGAGCTCGAGGTCGTGAGTCGTCATCCGAATGGCAGACCGTCCATCGAGCCGCTCCTGCCGGCCAAGTTCACAGCAGTGCAGTTCGTCGACCTTGAGTTGCTGGTGCCCCAGTTCGCGTGGCAATACATCGATGCGGAAGTCACCTACCGGGTCGACCCAGAAGACGACCAAGAAGACCAGCGCCGAAGGCCCATCGCGGTGGTCTGGAAGGGCTTGAAGGATCCAGCCGTCGACGTGCTTCGCAAGAGATCGTCGCACGCGCCAGAGCTAGTAGAGGCGCTCCTTGCACGCCTGAGAGGTGGCCAGGACCACGCGCCGCTGCCGGGGCAACCGAGGGTGGGCCCCACTGATGCGAGAGCAGCCTGGAGGGCCCTCGTGCGCACCCACATCGCAACCATGGACACGCAATCCAAGCGTGGCAAGGCCAGCGTTGAGGAGATCGTCAGGTTCTTGCTTCGCCTGCCGGGTACAGGTCTTCTAAGGGGCCCGTCAACGGACGAGCCGCTCGAGTGGCGAGACCTGGCTGGGAATCCGCTGCGCGTCACCAGGAAGACCATCCAAAACGAAGCCGCTGAAGCACGAAGGCCATTTAGTTTCCCATCTAGGCTTCCCAGTTTCCCGCCTAGCTTCCCATATCGCCCCGAGCGACTGACGCTGCCATAAGGTGTCGCCGAACGCCGCGATTGTGTGCGGCCATCGGAGACCACACCTTGGACACCTTCATTCGCCCCGCTGAGATGCCGTCACTAATCGGCCTGCAGCGCACCGCCATCCACGACAGTGTGCGCGACGAGACCCTGACTCCTCCGATCCAGCTGTCCAAGAGGGCCGTCGCTTTTCTGTCGAGCGAGGTGGCTCAGGTGATGGACGCCCGCATCGCCGGCGCCACCCCAGAACAGCTCCGACAGTTGGTGCGCAAGCTCGTCGCCGAGCGCGCCAGCAAGATGCCGAAGCTCTGAAGACCGAGCCGAGAGGGCACGCCATGACGGTGTTCTCCTTCACGATCCTGGCGCCGGGCGCAGCGGCAACGCAGAGGACTGAGCCACGGCGGTTCTGGCCGCGGCTAGGCCGCAAGCTGACCTTGGATGTGATCCGAGGGCCTTGGCGGCCATCTGGTGCGGTGGGCGGCGTCGGCGTCTTCGCGGTGGTGTGGCCGACACGACGCGGTGACTTCTTTGGCGGTGTGGCATGAGCGCCTCCCAGAAACGCGACAGCCCGGCGGCAACCGGGCTGGACGCAGAGAAGAGTACACAGAACGCGCCCATTGTCGGTGCTGAGGGTCCGGAGCGCAAGCGGCTCGAGACCGTGCGTGCGATCGCCGCCATCTCCGGCATCACGTTGCACGAGCTCGAAGGCGACGGTGGCGTGCCGGTCTACATCGCCACGAAGTGGAACCTCACGCGCGAACTTCAGACGCTTGATGAAGTCGCCGCTTGGCTCAACACGGTCACTGGGTACGCGGGGACGATGCCATCGCAGGCCACCAACGCCGCAGTGATCGACGAAGCCGATCGCGCGCGGCGCATGGCGTTCGACGACACGAACCGCACGCAGGACGCGCTGGACGAGGCGGCCGACTTCCTGCGCGGGCCTGGTGGCGAAGCCACAGAAGGGCTCGCATGAACTTCTTCGAGTTTCACTGCGGCGACTACGCCGAAGCGACCGGGCACCTGACGTTTATCGAGGACGCCGCCTACATGCGTTTGCTGCGTAAGTGCTACGCCAGCGAACGGCCAATCCCTGCCGACATCGCGGCGGCACAGCGACTGGTCGGTGCACGCACCGACGATGAGCGCGCTGCGGTAGAGACCGTACTGCGCGAGTTCTTCGAGCTGCGCGACGACGGTTGGCATCAAGCGCGTGTCGACAGCGAGATCGCGCGCTTCAAGGAGTCCGAACCCGAGAGGCAGGTCAAGAAGGCCAACGAGCAGAACCGCGTTCGGCGCCATCGCCAGGAACGCAGTGAGCTGTTCCGACGCCTCACTGATGCCGACCAACACGCACCTTGGAACATCGGCATCAGCGAGTTGCGCGACATGGTGGCTGCACTGCCCGCCGCGGTTGTGCCTGCAACGTCAACTGAAACACCAGGCTTGCCTGTATCCGCAAAGGGTGAAACGCCGCCTGCAACGGCATCAGCAACGCTTGCAACGGCTACCCAGTACCCACTACCCAGTACCCAAGTAGTAATACCTTCGGAAGCTAAAGCTTCCGCCGCAGTCGCGGCGCCAGCTTCCGCCATGTCGGCCAAGGAGCGGGCTTGGGCCGTGGGTGTGGCACTGTTGGGCGAGAAGGGCCGTCCGTTCCTCGGCAAACTAGTGTCGTGAGTTAGAAGTTCGCAGACAAAATCTTTCGATGCTGGCGAGGATGTCATCGGCAGACTTGGTCCAAACGAACGGCTTGGGGTTGGCGTTATGAACGTCCAGGTAGTGCCGGATGGCTTGCTCGAGTTGCCGAGTCGAGCGGTGGGTGCCGCGACGGATGTACTTGTCGGTCAGCGTGGCGAACCAGCGTTCGACTTGATTGAGCCAGGACGCCGAGGTGGGCGTGAAGTGGACGTGGAATCGTGGGTGCCGAGCGAACCAGGACTTGATGGTGGGCGTCTTGTGCGTGCCGTAGTTGTCCATCACCAGATGCACATCCAGCTCGGCCGGCACGTTGGCATCGATGGTGCGCAGGAACTGCAAGAACTCGCTGCCGCGATGGCGCCGATGCAACTGGCCGATCACCTCGCCGGTGGCAATGTCCAGCGCTGCGAACAGCGTGGTCGTGCCGTGGCGCATGTAGTCGTGCGTGCGTCGCTCGGGGATGCCGGGGGCCAGAGGCAGCACCGGCTGCGTGCGGTCCAGCGCCTGGATCTGGCTCTTCTCGTCCACGCACAGCACCATCGCCTTGACCGGCGGGTCCAGGTACAGAGCGACGATGTCGCGCACCTTGTCCACGAACAGCGGGTCGGTGGACAGCTTGAAGCTCTCTTGCCGGTGCGGCTGCAGACCGAAGGCGCGCCAGATGCGGCTGACGGCCGATTGCGTCATGTCCATCTCGCGGGCCATCGCCCGCGTGCTCCAGTGCGTGGCCGCCTCGGGGACGGACTCGAGAGTCTTGGCGATCACGGCGTCAACCCTGGCATCGTCGATGGTGCGCGGCGCGCCTGGCCGTAGCGCATCGAGCAGACCATCGAGCCGATGCTCGACGAACCGCGCGCGCCACTTGGACACCGTTTGCGCCGTCACGCGCTGGCGTGCGGCCACAACCTTGTTGTCCGCGCCATCGGCACAGGCCAGCACGATGCGAGCGCGCTGCGCCAGCGCTTGCGCCGTCTTGCGACGCATCGTCAGCGCCATCAGCTGCTCGCGTTCGCTATCGCTCAACACCAGTTGCGCCTTCGGTCTTCCTCTCATCGCCGTCCTCGTCGTGCAACGCTACACGACAGACCATCGGCAATGCGATTAGTTCAACGAATTTATAACTCACTACACTAGCATCGACCTACGGCGATGAGTTGCTCGCCGCGGTCATTGCCGACACAGCGCACCACAAGCCGGTTGACCCGAAAGCGTGGATCACCACAACGTGCGCGGCGCGGGCGGCGGCGAAGAAGCGCGGCAACGATGGAGGCGCGTCGCCAGGCGTGTTGCTGGGTCAGGACTCCAGCCCGAGCTGGCTCGAGGGCACTGGGTTCGAGAACGTGTTCGACGCAGAGAACGCCGGCTGTCGCAAGGGCAACGCCCACCAGTTCCGCGAAGGCAGAAAGGTCGCCGCGGCATGAACGCCGCCGAACTGTCCACCGCGATGGCCGCTCGCGCCGCCGAGATCGCCCAGTACCTGCTGCCCGCAGGCAAGAAGGTCTCCGGCGAATGGAAGGCCGGCAACGTACAGGGTGACGCCGGGCAGTCGCTGTCCGTGCGCCTGACCGGCGCCAAGGCGGGCGTGTGGCGCGACTTCGCTGCCGGCGATGGGGGTGACCTGTTGGACCTGTGGACACGCTGCCGCGCCGTCTCGCTCGCCGATGCGATGCGTGAGGCCAAGCAGTACCTGGGAATCCGCGACAGCGCACCGCCGCGCGAGCGCCGCTCGTACCGCCGGCCGCAACGACCAAGCTGCCGGCCACCCAAGGCGGGCGCTCACGCATGGCTTACCAGTCGCGGCTTGACCGCCGAAACGATCGAGGCGTTCAAGGTTGGGGAGGCCGAGCGCGACGGCAAGACCTACGCCGTATTTCCGTACTTGCGTGACGGCGAGTTGATCAACGCCAAGCACCGCAACGTCAGCGACAAGCGCGACATGCGGCAGGAGAAGGACGCTGAGCCGTGCTTGTTCGGCTGGCACCTGATCGACCCGCGCCAGCGCACGGTGGCGATCACCGAAGGCGAGCTCGACGCCATGACGCTGCACCAGGTGGGCATCCCGGCGCTGTCGGTCAACGCAGGCGCTGGCAACCACCAGTGGATCGAATCCGACTGGGACCGGCTCGAGCGCTTCAGCGAGATCGCGCTGTGCTTCGACGATGACGAGCCCGGCCGCAAGGGTGCTACCGAGGTGGCCAAGCGACTGGGCATCGAGCGCTGCAAGATCGTCACGTTTGGCGCGAAGGACGCCAACGAACGGCTGCAGCAAGGTGCCGAGCGCGTCGACTTCAAAGAAGCGATCCACACGGCCAAGCCTCTCGATCCTGAAGAGCTGGTCGCCGCAAGCGCGTTCATCGGCAGCGTGAAGGCGCTGTTCTACCCGGCGCCGACCGACGACCATCCGCCGCTGCTGAAGGTGGGCGACACCGCCTGCGATTGGTTCGCCTTCCGGCCTAGCGAGTTCACGGTGATCACCGGCATCAACGGCCACGGCAAGAGCCTGCTGCACGGGTACCTGATGCTGGGCTTGATGAGCCAGGGCGAGCGCGTGTGTGTGTTCTCCGGCGAGATGAAGCCCCAAGAGGTGCTCAAGCGGCTGGTCAAGCAGGCCACCGGCGCAAACCGCCCGACTGCCGGCTACATCGATGCCGTGGGGGCCTGGCTGGTCGACCGCATGTGGATCTTGGATCTGTTGGGCAGCGCCCCAATCGATCGGCTGCTCGAGGTCTTCCGCTACGGCGCCAAGCGATACGGCATCACGCAGTTCGTGATCGACAGTCTGATGATGACCGACGTGCCAGAAGACGGCGCCGGAGCCTTCAGCGCGCAGAAGGAGGCGGTGCAGAAGATCGCTGCCTTTGCCAAGCGCCATGGGGTGCATGTGCACCTGATCGCACACCCGCGCAAAGCCAGCGATGAATCGAAGGCACCAGGCAAGCTGGACGTGTCGGGCAGTTCACGCATCACGGATGCGGCAGACAACGTGTTCTCGGTGTGGTCGGCAAGGAAGGAGGACGCGGACGAGGACGATGGCAAGCCCGACGCGCTGCTCGAGTTGCACAAGCAGCGCAATGGCGATGTGCAGCACCGCAAGCTGTGGCTGTACTTCAACCCGGCCTGCCAGCAATATGCCACCACCAGCCAGCGACGCGCCGCGTCCTTCGTGCCGTATGAGGGCGCACCCGTCACCGCAGGAGGGGCGGTGTGATCGCAATCCTTGCGCTGGATCTGGGCACGAGTACAGGCTGGGCGCTGCGAACCGCCGACGGCCGCGTCACCAGCGGTACGCAGTCATTCAAGCCCGGACGATACGAAGGCGGCGGCATGCGCTACCTGCGCTTCCGTCGCTGGCTCACCGAGATGAAGGCAGTCTCAGACGGGTTGAGCGCGGTGTACTTCGAGGAGGTGCGCCGTCACGTCGGTGTCGACGCCGCTCACGTCTACGGCGGCTTGCTCGCCACGCTGACCGCATGGTGCGAGCACCACCAGATCCCCTACAGCGGAGTGCCGGTGGGCACCATCAAGCGCCACGCAACGGGTAAGGGCAACGCCGACAAGGCAGCCGTGATCGCGGCGATGAAGGTGCTGGGCTACCAGCCTGTCGATGACAACGAAGCCGACGCGCTCGCACTGTTGCACTGGACGATGTCCGAGCGAGCGCATGACGAAGTGGGCACGAATGAGGCGACAGCATGAAGCAGGCAGGCCGATGACTGAAAGCATTCATAGGAAATCGGTAGGGATCGGGCGCGGTGGCGCTCGCAAGGGCGCAGGGCGAAAGCCCGGCTCGGCCAACAAGAAGACGCGGGCGATCGCCGACAAGGCGGCGGAGACCGGCCAGACACCGCTCGAAGTGATGCTCGACGCGATGCGGGCGTTCGTGGTCGAAGCGGCATCGGCAACCGGGGAGCCGCGCCTGAAACTGCTGGTGGCCGCGTCGAGCATCGCCAAGGATGCGGCGCCCTACATGCACCCCCGCCTGCAGGCAATCGAGCACAGTGCAGGCACCGGCAGTGTCGAGGAAGGAGTTGCAGAAGCGCTGCGAGCTTTCTTCGCCGACCTGCACGGCGGCGCCGGCCGCATCAAGCATGTTCGGCTCGATGCACATGGGCCGGCGACTGCCAAGGCCGCGCCCCAGGCATGAACGCGCCTCCAGCTGGCCTTGACGTACCTGATGGCCGCCGACGCACCGCCGTAGCCGCTGCCAAATGGCTGTCCGCCTTGCTTGCCGAGGGGCCACGCGACTCCCGCGAGATCCTAGCCAAGGGCGCCGAGGCGGGTCTCTCCGCCAAGGCGCTCAGACATGCACGCGAGAGCTTGAAATTGCGAGTCGTGCGCGCGGGCTCGAGGCAGGCAATGCGATCGACCTGGTCGCTGCCCGGCGAAGCAGATGCTGGGGATCAGGGCACGAATGAACTGCCTGCAAGTGCTGTCGATCCCGACCATTCCGCGCGCGCGCGTGAGGCCGCAACTTCACGTTCCGCGCGCGTGCGCGCGTACAGCTCACCGACGATCGGCGAGGCGATCGACGCCCCGGCACAGTTCACCGACGGTGAGCAGCGCCGGATCGAGCGGCGCATCGTCCACTTCAGGGCGAAGGGCGTTTCGCAGGACGAGGCAGCCGAGTTGGCCCAGCACCTTGTGCTCGAGCGCGATCGGGTCAACGAGCTACGCGACAGCGGTTCCTGCGCAGAGTGCGAGAACTGGGGTGGCGGCAGCTGCCTGGCCGAGAAGGAGCGTGCCGGCGTCGCGCCGCGACCGATCCAAGAAGTCTGGAACTGCTGGTGCGCGCGGAGACCAATGCCATGAACCAGCTCGGCCGACTCGCGCGGAACTGTACGCACGCGCGAAGGGAGGGACGGGCTTGTGTACCAGCGCTTCGGTGATACGGTGACCGCATGAGCTTCGATTCCGTCTTCAAGAGGATGTGGGAGAAGGGTCGCAAGATCGACCCACTGACCCACAAGGCCATCGAGAAGGTCGTCGCGCAGGACTCCCGCAACGTGCGCACGATCGCGCGCGGGCTGGGCCTGACCGCCCTGGAGCGCGAAGCCGACAAGAACGTGAACGACCCGGTGCGCGGCATCGGGCGAGCAGCCGCGACCACAGGTCTGCTCTACGGCGGCTACGCGTTGATGAGCGGAGGCGGTGCCGGTGGCGCAGGTGCAGCCGAAGCCGCCATGGCCACGCCCGCAGCTCCGACCGGCTCGGCATTCGTGCCTGCTGCGGATTCGGCGGCCACCAGCGCAGCGGCTGGCTACTCGGACCTCGGATCTGCGGGCGTCCCGAGCGCTGTGGACCTGGGCGAACTCGGCGGTGTGCAGAGCACTGGCCGAGCCGTCAACTGGGCTCGCATGGGCGAGGCGTTGGCCCGCATGGCGCCGCCGAGGAAGCCACAGTACCCTGTGGAGCCCTCGAACGTCGAGATCGAGCAGCCAGACCTGGCGGCCATCTACGGCGTGTCGAGCAAGGGAGCCAAGCGCGCACCAAACGGCGGTATCGATGCCGCGATCGCCCGCGGCGCAGCAGGTGCTGACCCGCTGGACACCAACGGTGTGCAGATGGCCGCCATCCAAGCACTGAGCCAGCGGGTCAAGGCGCTGCGTGCGCGACTCAACGATCTGGCGCAGCAGCGTTCAGCGAAACCGTCTTGACGACGGTGGGCCGCGTGTTCCAGGAGCGCGCGCCAGGAGATCCCGAGCGCGACAAGCCCACGACGAGCCAGTAAGGAATAGGGCTTACGATTCATCCGCGGCTACGTCGCCACATCGAAGGAGGATCGCAATGCTCAAACATCTCGTACTCGTCTGTTCGCTCGCACTCACGGGTGCCGCAATGGCGCAGGACAAGCCCCAAACCTGCAAGGCGAGCGCCGCAGAGAAGAAGCTCTCAGGCGCGGCCAAGACCTCGCACCTCAAGAAGTGCGAGCAGGATGCCAAGGCGGTGTGCGAGGCGGCATCAAAGGAGAAGAAACTGAGCGGCGCCGCGAAGACAAGCTTTGAGAAGAAGTGTGTGAAGGACGCCGTCGGCTGATCGACATGGGTAACCCAGCCGACAGGGCAATCAGCGAAGCGCTTGCGCTACGCAAGTCGCATCGGCGCGCGGCTGCGGCTGACGTTCTCGACCTAGTCATCCACGAGCGCGGCCTGTGGCTCGAGGACTTCTTCGCTCGCATGGTGCCGCCGGACCCATTCGCGCTGCTCGTGGCCGAGGCCGTGGGCGACTTCTCGCCGCCGGCAGAGTGGTTAGCCCTGACCGGGCCGAAGGCAGACGAGCGCGTGCGCGAGGCGATGCGGCATCAGTATGCGGAGAGCGTGCTGCCGAAGTTCTTCAAGCGCTATGGGTGGACGCCGCCGCAGATTGCTGACACCGAGCCTGCGGGGCAGAGCGGCTGGCGGATGATGTTGCTTTGAGCCGCATCCCGCGCTGAGGTCAAAGGTGGAAGGCAGCACGATCGCACTTCTGGTCTGCGGGCTCGTTCTCCTGGCGTGCGCAGTGATTCTGATCGGTAGCCGGTTCCCGAACACCCGCTTCGGCGCGTTGATGGCGAAGGTGTGGGCCGAGGGGAACAGCCAACGCACAAGCGAGCGAGTCGGCCGTGTGCTTGGCGTGCTCTTCCTCGCGCTACTTGGCGCGGGCCTATCGATCAACGCCTATCGCGATATCACGCAGCACGGCTGGGACGCTAAAGCATTGCGTTGGATAGCCGGTCTGCTGGCGGCAGCTGTTGGTCTGTTCTTCTTCTGGCGAGTGATTGCCTCACTGTTCATCTTCGCAAGCTGGTGCGCGATCGCTTGGTTCGCGTGGACCAGCTGGATCTCGCCTGTTCTCAGCACGCCGTTCGCCGCCCTGACCTTGGGCGAGCTCTTCTTGCTGCTGGTGGCGGTGGTAGGGGTGCTGGTTGCGGCTGGCGTTGGGGTGTCCCTCAACGATGAAGTATGGAAGGAGCGCCGACCCGCGAAGGACGGTTCGCCTTCCTAAAGTGCCCCGCATGTCGGTCAATGACCGCGACGCCAAACCCACGGCACCACCGGTTGCGCGTCAGCCCACAGGCCGCGGTGCTCGGCTAGAGCGTCGTCCTGCAGCCCGTACAGCCCGCGATCGACCACGTAGCGATCGAAGACCCAGGCCATACCCGTGCGCACCTGCTCAGCATTGGCATCGATCCCGTTGCAGCGGACGTGTGCCACCGTGCGGCCGTAGCGGTCGAGGCCACCATTGGCGGCGATAGGCTGCACCTCGGCCCGCCGGCCGAAGCACAGGGCACAGGGCCGCCAGGGCCTGCTTGGAGCGCTCGCCGAATGCCTGCCAATGCTCTGGTGCGTCGATCTCGGCCAGGCGCACCTTGAGCGTTCCCGCGCCGTCGCAGCGCGCCGTCAGGGTGTCGCCGTCGGTGACGCCGACGACGGCGCAAAGGAGCAGCGCGGCGACCGCGGGCATGCCGTAACTTCTACTTCGTCGGCTCAGCCCCGTAGTCGACGAGCGTGCTTGCGTCAGCCAGCACCTTGGCGATGACGCGGTCTTTCGCCTGATCGCCGCTCCAGCCAATCACGTCGGCGTGCTGTGGGTAGGGTTCGCCGTTGGCGTCGAAGGCGAGGCCCTCCTGCAGGACCACCGCGGCCTCGACGGTCGCGTACCCCTTCGGGGGCGCGGGCGCGTACTGCCCGAGCTGGCGAATCTGTGCGTCGTTCATGCCCAACGTTCTGGCCACGCTCAGCTCCATGTGGGGCAGCGGGAGGAACAACGGAAACCTCGCCTTGCCGTCGCCGCGGCGCATGTGCTCGCTGCGCGAGATGCAGAACCGCGTGATTGGCTCGTCGCCTCCAACCGTTGGCGAGGGCAACGGCTCAGGCATGCAACGAGGCATGCAACGAGCTGAACTTCGCCAGCAGTGCCTCGTCCGCGTCGGACAGTCTGTCACGCAACAGGGTGGTCGCCCACGAGCGCTGCCCATCGATGATCGCTGAGCGCTGGATCGTGCCCGTGCCGTTCACCGCGAGCGCGAGGAACTTGCCGACGCTGTCCCAGACCCAGGCGATGGTGCCGGAATCCTCGATGACGGGCTCGGGGACCATCACCCACGAAGGGAGCATGTCGAGAATGGCGCGGGCCTCGTCGACCGCGGCATCGCTGGGCGCGACCGGGTGATCGCCTTCCTGCAGGGCCTGGTCGAGCGCGGACCACGCGCTACGTCGTTCGCTCTCTCGTGCCGAGGTCGTCGCGGCCGGGAAAGGCGCAGGAATCGCTGCCGTGGCGCGAGTGGCGATGTACGGCGACGGCATGTCGACGACGGTGCTCATAGATACTTCTCCCACACGGTCTTGTGAAGCGAGGCGAAGAATGCGCGGTTGCGCTGGTCGTGCAGCTTTTCGAGCTGGTCCCACAGCGTGTGATCATCGGCGGGGTTGGCGGCCAGCTCGGCATAGGCGTCGATGTCGAGCACCACGTCCCTCGAACCCGGCTCCAACGACTGCGTGATCGCAATGCCCATGTGAAAGTCGACCGGCAAGACCACGCGGGTCATGTACTGGCCCAGGTGCTGCGGCAGATCCGGCGGGATCTGGGGGCCGGCCTGGAAGATCGCGTCGAGGTCTACCTTCTCCTCGCCGATGTCGATGCGGTTGATGCAGCGCACGCCCATGCGAATGACCTGCTCGGGCTTGAAGTGCTCGCGGTAGATCGGCCACGCCATCCTGATCTTCTCGATCAGCACGTCCCACGACTGGTACGGGGCCAACCTGCTGACCACGAGGCTGCGCACCGAGCCGATGACGATGTCTTTGTCGTCCGCGGACTCGAGGCGCACGCCGATGCGCGACACGGAGCTGTCGGCGTGGGTGTCGGCTTCACCGAACCGCAACAAGGCATGTGCCTCCTGCAGCTTCATGTGCTTCGGATAGCCGCTGCCGAGCGCGACGGCGAATCGCTCGAATTCCTCGCTGGGGGCGGGATGGCCGGTCACCCTGAACTCGACGACGGCCTCCGCAATGGGCGCCTTCGGCAGGTGCGGGTGCTTGGCGTCAGGCATATGGTCTGAACGCGGCCATGCGTGAAAGCATACCGCAGCGCAGCAACCCCCGTTTCCCGTGGTCGTCGTGGCGCGCCGTTAGCGGTCGCGGGTTCATCGCCGGCACTGTGCCCTCTCAGCGCGGTCCTTGACCTTGGCATCGGCCGCCGTTTGCCACTGCATGTTGCGCGGCGAGTCGGCGCCCCCGGCGCACAGCGGCACGACGTGGTCGACGACGTAGCCCTTGCAGGCGCCGTGTGTCTTGCCGGTGGCTGGGCACGGGTGCTGCTGCTGGAACGCATCGCGCTGCGCGCGCGAGCGCTCGGTCTTGGCGAAGGCAGGCAGTACGAGCAGCAGCGCCAGGGCAAGGGCAACGTGTCCGGTGATGGGCATGGGTGCTACTGTAGGCGGCACGGAGCAGGTCGGCTGGAGCGTCCACCGTGATGAAGAACCGCGCTCCGGGATCGATGATGATCTGTGCTCGCCGAGGAGGGTGGAACCGTCGCCGCTGCAGAGCTCTCCCGGGAACGAGCGCCGTGCGTAGGCACACGTAGGCGTTGGAAAAATTGAATCGGCGCCGGCACGCGGCGTTCGTCACTTCAACGCGCATGACAACGGCAGCCCGATGCACAAGCCGGCTACCCATCCTACGAATGCAGCCTGAAACACCTCGCCAACGGGGCGCCCGTCCAATAGGACGCGCACGCCAAGGCAGGCAGCACCTATCAACCCTGAAACTAGCGCGACGCCCGGCACTTTTCCTGCATCACCAGGCTCGAGCCATGGCTGGTCCGCTCCGGCCACCGCTATGCTGGCCATCACCGAGGTCGAGAGAGCGCCGATGGCGAACGCGACACGAGTGTTCAATGTGAGCGACTCAGTCTGGGAGGAGGGACGATGGCAGGTACTCCGCCACGGTCTCGCTCCACAGCGCAATGCGCGCAGCAGGGAACGACTGCATCCCTTCGCCCGTTCCCCAGGTGCCATTCGCCATCATCTTCTCCTTCAAGCCGTCCTCTCTTGCCTCGAACGCCTCGATCATCACTTCGTCGAGTTCGAGCGCGCGGCTTTGCAGGTCGCTCGGTGGGTTCAGCTGATCTTTGAGCCACCTCTCGATCGAGCGCAGGCGCAGGGGTCGCAGAGGAGGGATCATGCGCGGGGCTTCACTCGCAGCGGAACTGGGTGGTGCAAGACCCCTGACAGGTCTGCCGGTCCATCGAGGCCGCCTTGCCGTACTTGGCGCACTCAGCGTTGGCGGCCTGCAACGCCTTGCTGAAGCCGGCTCGGTTGCCGTTGTGGTCCACGATCACGAAGTTGGGTGTGCTCTGGATCACGTTGGCGCTACAGCTGGCCAGTAGCAGCAAGAACCATAGATGGCGCACCGCGTTCTCTCCAAGTAGTGGTGGTTGAATGGCTGGCTACCGTGACGTAGCGCGATCAAGGATCAATCTCATGCCGCGGTCAGCTACGAACGCGGCCTCCGTGACAGCGATGGGGTCCCATGTGTCGAGTTTGTCTACGGAAGGTGGGCAAACGTCGTCGGCGATGCGCGAGAAAAGCTCGGAGAGGGCGCGCAAGTAACCTGTGCGGTGCGCCTCGGCAGCATTGACGAAGTCGTTCTGCAGGCTCTGCTCAATGAGGCGCGCGAACAGCGCGTAGTCGCGGAAGTCTGAACCGTCATCGGAGAAGTTGCCGTCCTCGTTGACCGCGGCCTCAGCTTGCGCCGTGGTTACGTCTCGGATGGCGACGATGAGGGCACTCAGTGCTCGCGCACCGGCTCTTAGTTCGTCTTGTTGGTGTTGACCGCTATGCCGGTGCTCGTCACTCACATTCAGTCTCCTGCTACCGGGAGGTGCCGCCCTCGCGGCGTCAACATCACGCCGCGTGGAGCGACAACACCTCGGCTCCTCGCCGCAGCGTATCCAAGTGGTCTGCCCACCACTGCATCATCTTGGCCCGCTGCGGCAGGTACGTCGCGAAGTTGTAGGAAGCGGAGACGGAGTCGCGCTCCATGTGGGCCAGCTGGAGTTCGATGTGGGCGTGCTCGAAACCGTGCTCGTGCAGGATGGTCGACGCAACGCCGCGGAAGCCGTGGCCTGTCATCCGGGAGTGGTAGCCCATTCGGTAGAGCGCGTAGAGCAGCGTGTTGTTGCTCATCGACTTGTCGTGGTCGCGCTCGCCAGGGAACAGCAGGTCGCTTCTCTGGCGGTACTGCTCCAACTCCTTGAGCACGGCCACAGCCTGCTTCGACAGCGGCACGATGTGCGGCGTCTTCATCTTCATCCGCTCGGCAGGGATGCGCCATTGCTTGGCACCCATGTCGAACTCACGCCAGCGCGCGCCGATCAGCTCCGACGTGCGGACGAACGTGAGCGCCATCAGTTGCAGCGCCAGGCGGGTGTAGACCGAGCCGTCGTAGGCGTCGATCTTCCGCAGCAGGCCAGGCACTTCCTTCTGGTCCAGCCTGGCATAGTTGCGCTTGCGGGCAGGGGCCAGGGCGTCGCCAGGCTTCACGTCGGCTGCCGGGTTGCGTTCCAGCTTCCCATGGGCCACCGCGTAGCGAAGGATCTGGCCGCAGGTCTGGTACGCGCGCTTGGAGATGTCCACGGCGCCGCGCTTCTCGATCTTGAGCGCCATGGCCAACAGGAGCGGGGCGGTCACCGACTTAATGGGCAGCGACCCAATCTCGGGGAACACGTCGGCCTCGAGCCGGCGCAGGGTCTGCTTGGCGTGGCGCTCGCTGCGCCCCGTGGACCATGTTGCATACCACGCCCGAGCCACTTTCTCGAATGAACTCGCGGCAGAAAGTCGATTGCGCAGCTTGTCTTCCTTCTTGGCCTGGCCGGGGTCCACCCCAGAGGCCAACAACTTGCGCGCGTCGTCGCGTTTGAGGCGGCTCGCCTTTAGGCTGATGCCGGGGTAGACGCCCAGGGCGAGGCGCTTCTCCTTGCCTCCGAAGCGGTACTTCCACTTCCAGTACTTGCCACCGTTGGGCAGAAGCTCGAGGTACAGACCGTGCTCGTCGAACAGCCGCACGCGCGGCCGGCCGGTCGGGCATCGCGCGCTCTTGCAGGCTACCTCGGTCAGCGCCATCGGGGGCTCTTTCCGCCCGTTTGGGGGCTCATCTTCCCAAAAGAGCCCCCACTGTAGCGCGGCTGCTGGCGAACCGCAACGGTCAGTAGCGAACGAGATTTCCCAGGAGAATCTCGGTCTTTAGCCCGGTTGCCAGCCGATCCCGAAACTCTGCGGATCGATTGCTGGCGGAGGGAGCGGGATTCGAACCCGCGGTGGGCTGTTAACCCACACACGCTTTCCAGGCGTGCGACTTAAACCACTCATCCATCCCTCCGCAGGGGCGCTCGAAAAACAGTGGTCACGTCACGAGCGCGGAGCGCTCATGAGTGCCCACCGAACGGCGGGCGGCGATTCTATTCAACCCTTGGCGCCGCCTTTCATCAGCGCCATCGCAGTGCCGATCAGCGTCGCGACCTCGGTCATGTTGCCCGGCACGATCATCGTGTTGTTGGTCTTGGCGAGCTGCTGGTAGGCGTCGACTGCACGCTCGGCCACCTTCAGCTGCACGGCCGCCTCGCCGCCGGGCTGCTGGATGGCCGCCGCGATCTGGCGGATCGCGCCGGCGGTGGCATCGGCCACCGCGGTGATCGCCGCCGCCTCGCCCTGTGCCTTGTTGATCTCGGCCTGCCTCTCGCCCTCGCTCTTGGCAATGAAGGCCGCGCGCTGACCCTCGGCGAGGTTGATCTGCTCCTGCCGCTTGCCCTCGGAAGCCGCGATCAGCGCGCGCTTCTCGCGCTCGGCGGTGATTTGCGCCTGCATGCTGCGCAGGATCTCGGCCGGTGGCGTGAGATCCTTGATCTCGTAGCGCAGCACCTTGACGCCCCAGTTGAGCGCGGCTTCGTCGAGCGCCGCCACCACCGCCGCGTTGATCGCGCCGCGTTCCTCGAACGTCTTGTCGAGCTCCATCTTGCCGATCACGCTGCGCAGCGTGGTCTGCGCGAGCTGGGTGATCGCCAGCACATAGTTGCTCGAGCCGTAGCTGGCGCGCATGGCGTCGGTGATCTGGAAGTACAGGATGCCGTCGACCTGCAGTTGCGTGTTGTCCTTGGTGATGCAGACCTGGCTCGGCACGTCCAGCGGAATCTCCTTCAGCGAGTGCTTGTAGCTCACGCGCTCGACGAACGGGATCACGAACTTCAACCCCGGCGTCAGCGTGCGGTCGTAGCGCCCGAGGCGCTCGACCACCCACGCGTGCTGCTGCGGCACGATCTTGAAGGTGCGGACGACGAAGATGACGGCGATGACGAGGATCAGCAGGGCGACTTCCATGTCGGGTTCTCTCTGGTGTAGCGGCTTGCGAAGCGGTGGCCCCGCTCACGGGGCGGCGCGTGGAGCCACCAGCAGGCGGCTGCCTTGGATGGCAACGATGGTGTGCTCGCCCGGCGCCGGCTTGCCTTCACCGCGGTAGCCCACGGTCCACGTTGCGCCGCGGTAGCTGACCTGCGCGGTGCCGTCGGAGGCCCAGGCATCGACGCGGACGGTCTGACCGATATCGAGGTTGACGTCCGGGTTGGCCTCGGCCGGCGCCGACCGCGGTTTGCGGAAGCGCTTGAAGTGCCACAGCGCCGTCGCACCGCCGCCCACCAGCGCGGCCACCACGACCTGCGCACTCGTCGTCGCGCCCAGATGCGCCGCGATGGCGCCGGCGGCAGCGCCGAGCGCGAGCATCAGCAGGTAGAAGGTGCCGCTGGCCAGTTCGACGGCCACCAGCAGGCCGGCAACCACCCACCACAGCGTCGACGTCGGCCAATCCATGGAACCGCCCTCCGCGGCAACTTTGCTTTGCGGCCAAGTGTAGCGACAGCATCACTTCAGGGATTCGGTCCTACACTCTCGCGCTCGGTTTGCCCTGACTCGGCCCGGAGGCCCTTGCGATGCTGCGTTTCCACTTCCCCATCGTCATCATCGATGAGGACTTCCGCTCCGAGAACGCCTCGGGCCTGGGCATCCGCGCCCTGGCCTCGGCGATCGAGAAGGAAGGCATGGAGGTGCTCGGCGTCACCAGCTACGGCGACCTCTCGCAGTTCGCGCAGCAGCAGAGCCGCGCCAGCGCCTTCATCCTGTCGATCGACGACGAGGAGTTCACCTCCGGCCCAGAGCCGGTGAAGGCAGTGGTGAGCCTGCGCAACTTCATCGGCGAGATCCGCCGGCGCAACGCCGACATCCCGATCTACCTCTATGGCGAGACGCGCACCTCGCAGCACCTGCCCAACGACATCCTGCGCGAGCTGCACGGCTACGTGCACATGTTCGAAGACACACCCGAGTTCGTGGCGCGCCACATCATCCGCGAGGCGCGCAGCTACCTCGACGGCGTGGCGCCGCCGTTCTTCAAGGCGCTGGTCGACTACGCGCAGGACGGCTCGTATTCGTGGCACTGCCCCGGCCACAGCGGGGGCGTCGCGTTCCTGAAGAGCCCGGTCGGGCAGATGTTCCACCAGTTCTTCGGCGAGAACATGCTGCGCGCCGACGTCTGCAACTCGGTGGACGAACTCGGCCAGCTGCTCGACCACACCGGCCCGGTGGCCGCCAGCGAGAAGAACGCGGCGCGCATCTTCAACGCCGACCACTGCTTCTTCGTCACCAACGGCACCAGCACCAGCAACAAGATGGTGTGGCACCACACGGTGGCGCCGGGCGACGTGGTGGTGGTCGACCGCAACTGCCACAAGAGCGTGCTGCACTCGATCATCATGACCGGCGCGATTCCGGTGTTCCTGACCCCGACGCGCAACCACCTGGGCATCATCGGGCCGATCCCGCGCTCCGAGTTCGAGCCCGAGGCGATCCGCCGCCGCATGGCGCGCAACCCGCTGCTGGCCGACAACGGCGCCAGCAAGAAGCAGCCGCGCATCCTGACGATCACGCAAAGCACCTACGACGGCGTGCTCTACAACGTCGACCAGATCAAGGCGATGCAGGACGGCTTCACCGACACGCTGCACTTCGACGAGGCCTGGCTGCCGCACGCCACCTTCCACGATTTCTACAAGGGCATGCACGCGATCGGCAAGGACCGGCCGCGCACCAAGACGTCGATGGTGTTCTCGACGCAGTCGACCCACAAGCTGCTGGCCGGGCTGTCGCAGGCGTCGCAGATCCTGGTGGCCGACTCCGAAACGCGGCGGCTCGATCAGCACCTGTTCAACGAGGCGTACCTGATGCACACCTCGACCTCGCCGCAGTACGCGATCATCGCCAGCTGCGACGTCGCCGCGGCGATGATGGAGCCGCCCGGCGGCACCGCACTGGTGGAAGAGAGCATCCACGAGTCGCTGGAGTTCCGCCGCGCGATGCGCAAGATCGACAAGGACTGGGGCCGCGACTGGTGGTTCCAGGTCTGGGGGCCGCCGCGGCTGGCGCACGAGGGCATCGGCAAGCCCGACGACTGGATGCTCACCGCGCACGAGAAGTGGCACGGCTTCGGCGACCTGGCGCCGGGCTTCAACATGCTCGACCCGATCAAGAGCACGGTGGTCACGCCGGGGCTCGACGTCACCGGCCGCTTCGCCAAGACCGGCATCCCGGCGGCCATCGTCACCAAGTACCTGGCCGAGCACGGCGTGGTGGTCGAAAAGACCGGCCTGTACTCGTTCTTCATCATGTTCACCATCGGCATCACCAAGGGCCGGTGGAACACGCTGCTGACCGCGCTGCAGCAGTTCAAGGACGACTACGACAAGAACGCGCCGATGTGGCGCGTACTGCCGGAGTTCTGCCAGCACAACTCGAAGTACGAGCGCATGGGCCTGCGCGACTTGAGCCAGGCCATCCACGAGACCTACGCTAAGGGCGACATCGCCCGCCTGACCACCGAGATGTACCTGTCGGACCTGCAACCGGCGATGAAGCCGTCGGACGCCTTCGCGCGCATCGCCCACCGCGACACCGAGCGCGTGCCGATCGAGGAGTTGGAGGACCGGATCACCACGGCGATGCTGACGCCGTACCCGCCGGGCATCCCGCTGCTGATCCCGGGCGAGCGCTTCAACCGCCGCATCGTCGAATACCTGCGCTTCGTGCAGGAGTTCAACGCCCGCTTCCCCGGCTTCGACACCGACGTGCACGGCCTGGTCGAGAACCAGACCGAAGGGTTTCGCCGCAGCTACTACGTCGACTGCGTGCGCGCCTGACGCCGGCGCTCAGCTCGCAGCGGCACCGCCGCCGACGTGGCTGAAGCCGCCGTCGACGTAGACCACCTCGGCGCTGACGCCGGCGGCGAGATCCGACAGCAGGAACGCCGCGACGTTGCCGACGTCGTCGATCGTGATGTTGCGGCGGATCGGCGTGGCGGCCGCGAAATCGGCCTGCAGCCTGCCGAAATCCTTGACGCCGGAGGCTGCCAGCGTCTTGATCGGCCCCGCCGACAGGCCGTTGACCCGCATGCCGCGCGCGCCCAGGCTGTGCGCCAGGAAGCGCACGCTGGCCTCCAGCGAGGCCTTGGCCAGACCCATCGTGTTGTAGTTGGGCACGTAGCGCACGGCGCCGAGGTAGGTCAGGGTCAGCAGCGAGGCACCGGTGCGCAGCCGCGGCAGGGCGGCCTTGGCCATGGCCGGGAAGCTGTAGGCCGAGATGTCGTGGGCGATGCGGAAGTTCTCGCGCGTCATGCCGTCGAGGAAGTCCCCGGCAATCGCCTCGCGCGGGGCGAAGGCGATGGCGTGCACGAACCCGTCGAACTCGCCCCAGGCATCGCCGAGCCGGTCGAACAGGCGCGCGATCTGCGCATCGTCGGCGACGTCGCACTCGAACGTGAGCTTGGAGCCGAATTCGGCCGCGTACTCGGCAATGCGGTCCTTGAAGCGCTCGCCCTGGTAGCTGAACGCCAGCTCGGCCCCTTCACGACTGCACGCGCGGGCAATGCCGTAGGCGATCGAGCGGTTGTTCAGCACGCCGGTGATCAGCAGGCGCTTGCCGGAGAGGAATCCCATGGTCTCGAGGGGTCGCAAGGCTCGGTGTGGAAGGGCAGCGGATTCTCGCATGCGCCGGTGTCACGACAACGCCTGAACTCTTGCGGGTATGGGTCTTGCAGAGTAGAATCCGCGCTTCGCTGGGGCAAGGAAATGGGCGGATTCATCCAGCCCATTTTTTTTGCCGTGGGGCGCTGGGATTTTGTTGCAGCAGCGGGGATCGGACGGACCCGGCCCCGCGCAGACCCGCAGAAAGAGGATCGAAGACCACCGATGACCCTGCCGTGGCAGCAAGCGGTCGAGCGCGGCGTGCAGGCGCTGGGCTATGAACTCGTCGACGTCGAGCGTTCGGCGGGCGGGCTGCTGCGCGTCTACATCGACCGCGTCGCCGGTCGCAGCTACGACGCCGGCCCGGGTGACACGGTCATCGTCGACGACTGCGAGCGCGTCACGCGCCATCTGCAGATCGCGCTCGAGGTCGACGGGGTCGACTATGCGCGCCTGGAGGTGTCGTCGCCTGGGCTCGACCGACCGCTGCGCAAGCCAGCGGACTGGCAGCGCTTCGCCGGCAGCGAGGTCGCGCTCACGTTGCGCGCGCCGCACCAGGGCCGCAAGCACTGGCGCGGCCGCCTGCAGCCGCGAGAGGCCGGCTGGCGGCTGCTGCTGCCGCGCGACGGCACCACCACGGCCGAGACGCTGGATTTCGATCTGCATGAGGTGCGCGAGGCGCGCCTGGTGCCGCAGCTGGATTTCAAGGGCCGCCGTGCGCGGCCGGCCACGGCCTGAGCGCCGCTGGCCAAAGGGAAAGCAGAAAGGCGATGCAAGCCATGAACCGGGAAATGCTGATGCTGGTCGACGCGATCTCGCGCGAGAAGAGCGTCGAGCGCGACGTCGTCTTCGGCGCCGTCGAAGCCGCGTTGGCCCAGGCCACCAAGAAGCTGCACGGCGGCGAGGTCGACATCCGCGTCGCGGTCGACCGCGACACCGGCGACTACGAAACCTTCCGCCGCTGGCACGTCGTGCCCGACGAAGCCGGGCTGCAGATCCCCGACGCCGAGATCCTGCTGTTCGAGGCCAAGGAGCAGATCCCCGACATCGAGGTCGACGACCACATCGAGGAGCCGATCGACTCGGTGCCGATCGGCCGCATCGGCGCCCAGGCGGCCAAGCAGGTGATCCTGCAGAAGATCCGCGACGCCGAGCGCGAGCAACTGCTCAACGACTTCCTGTCGCGCGGCGACAAGATCTTCGTCGGCACCGTCAAGCGTGCCGACAAGGGCGACCTGATCGTCGAATCGGGGCGTGTCGAGGGCCGCCTGAAGCGCAGCGAGATGATCGCCAAGGAGAACCTGCGCAGCGGCGACCGCGTGCGCGCGGTGATCCTCGGCGTCGACCCCACGGCGCGCGGTGCGCAGATCATGCTGTCGCGTTCGTCGCCGCTGTTCATGAAGGAGCTGTTCGCGCAGGAGGTGCCCGAGATCGAACAGGGCCTGCTCGAGATCAAGAGCTGTGCGCGCGACGCCGGCTCGCGCGCCAAGATCGCGGTGCAGTCGCACGACAAGCGGGTCGATCCGATCGGCACCTGCGTCGGAGTGCGCGGTTCGCGCGTCAACGCGGTCACCAACGAGCTGGCCGGCGAGCGCGTCGACATCGTGCTGTGGTCGGAGGACCCGGCGCAGTTCGTCATCGGTGCCCTGGCGCCGGCCAACGTGCAGTCGATCGTCGTCGACGAGGAGCGGCACGCGATGGACGTGGTGGTCGACGAGGAGAACCTCGCCATCGCCATCGGCCGCGGCGGCCAGAACGTGCGCCTGGCTTCCGAGCTGACGGGCTGGCGCATCAACATCATGACCGCCGAGGAGTCGGCGTCGAAGCAGGCACAGGAGTCCGACTCGGTGCGCAAGCTGTTCGTCGAGAAGCTCGACGTCGACCAGGAGGTCGCCGACATCCTGATCGCCGAGGGTTTCACCAGCCTGGAAGAGGTGGCCTACGTGCCGCTGCAGGAGATGCTGGAGATCGAGTCGTTCGACGAAGACACGGTCAACGAGCTGCGCACCCGCGCCAAGGACGCACTGCTGACGATGGAGATTGCACGCGAGGAACGGGTCGACGCCGTGTCGCAGGATTTGCGCGACCTCGAAGGTCTGACCCCCGAGCTGATCCGCAAGCTGGCCGAAGGCGGCATCAACTCGCGCGACGACCTCGCCGACCTGGCGGTCGACGAGCTGCAGGAGCTGACCGCTGTCAGCGACGAGCAGGCCAAGGCGTTAATCATGAAGGCGCGCGAACACTGGTTCAGCACCTGACGCCCGACCAGCCGCACCCAGACCAGCCAAGGACCCCGAACACATGGCCGTCACCACCGTTGCCCAGTTTGCCGCCGAGCTGAACCGCCCGAGTGCGGCGCTGCTCGAGCAGCTGCAATCCGCCGGTGTGACCAAGAAGTCGCCCGACGATCAGCTCACCGACGCCGACAAGGAGCGCCTGCTCGAGTTCCTGCGCAGCGCGCACGGCACCGCCGGTGCCGAGCGCAAGAAGATCACCCTGACGCGCAAGTCCACCAGCGAGATCAAGCAGGCCGATGCCTCCGGCAAGGCGCGCACGATCCAGGTCGAGGTGCGCAAGAAGCGCGTCTTCGTCAAGCGCGAGGACAGCGCCGGCCCCGCCGCGGCCGACGAGAGCGCGCCGGTGATCGACGAAGCCGAGGCGCAGCGCCGCGAGGCCGAGGCCGCGCGCCAGACCGAACTGCTGCGCCGCCAGGAGGAAGACGCCGCGCGCCGCGCCAGCGAGGAGCAGGCGCGACGCGCGCGCGAAGCAGCGGCTGCAGAGGCCGCTGCACAAGCCGCCGCCGCCGCTGCTGCAACACCGACAGTCGTGCCGTCGGCGCAAGCCACCGCAACCGCCGCCACCGCAACCGCCGCCGCCGCACCCGCCGCCACCGCACCCGCCGCCACCGCACCCGCCGCCACCGCACCCGCCGCCACCGCACCCGCCGCCACAGAGGCTGCCGCCGCTGGCCCGGCGCCGGCCACGCCCAAGCCCGCGCTGCGCGTGGTGAAGGCCGGCGCTGCCGAGGCCGCCGAGCGCGCCAAGCAGGCCGAGGCCGACAACCGCCGCAAGTCGGCCGAGGCCGAGGCAGCGGCCATCCGGGCGATGATGGCCGCGCCGAAGAAGGTGCTGACCGCGAAGAAGCCCGACGAAGGCAAGCCCGGCGAGGCGGGCAAGGAAGGCATCAAGGGCACGATCCACAAGCCGAAGGCGGCTCCGGGCGCCGCGGCCGCGCCTGGCAGCGCCACTGCGAAACCGGGCGACAAGAAGTCGGTCAAGTCCGAGAAGCTGTCGTCGAGCTGGGCCGACGATGCCGCCAAGAAGCGTGCGCTGAAGACCCGCGGCGACGCCGCGGGGGCACGCGCCGGCTGGCGCGCCCCGCGCGGCGCGCGCAAGGGCGACCGCAGCGACGACGCGCCGGCGTTCAGTGCGCCGGCCGAGTTCGTCGTGCAGGAGGTGCACATCCCCGAGACGATCAGCGTGGCCGACCTGGCGCACAAGATGAGCGTGAAGGCCAGCGAGGTCATCAAGCAGCTGATGAAGCTCGGCCAGATGGTCACCATCAACCAGCAACTCGACCAGGAGACCGCGATGATCGTGGTCGAGGAGATGGGCCACAAGGCGCTGACCGCCAAGCTCGACGACCCCGAGGCGTTCACCGAGGAAGAGACCACCGCGCAGACCGGTGAGCTGTTGCCGCGCGCCCCGGTGGTCACCGTGATGGGCCACGTCGACCACGGCAAGACTTCGCTGCTCGACTACATCCGCGCCACCCGGGTCGCGGCCGGCGAGGCCGGTGGCATCACGCAGCACATCGGCGCCTACCACGTCGAGACGCCGCGCGGCACGATCACCTTCCTCGACACACCGGGCCACGCCGCGTTCACCGCGATGCGCGCGCGCGGCGCCAAGGCCACCGACATCGTGATCCTGGTGGTGGCAGCCGACGACGGCGTGATGCCGCAGACCAAGGAGGCGATCCACCACGCCAAGGCGGCTTCGGTGCCGATCGTGGTGGCGATCAACAAGATCGACAAGCCCGAGGCCAACCCCGAGCGCGTGAAGAACGAGCTGGTCGCCGAGAGCGTGGTGCCCGAGGAGTTCGGCGGCGATTCGCCGTTCGTGCCGGTGTCGGCTAAGACCGGTCAGGGCATCGACAATCTGCTCGAGCAGGTGCTGCTGCAGGCCGAGGTGCTGGAGCTGACTGCGCCGACCGACGCGATGGCCAAGGGCCTGGTGATCGAGGCGCAGCTCGACAAGGGCCGCGGCCCGGTCGCCACCGTGCTGGTGCAATCGGGCACGCTCAAGCGCGGCGACATCGTGCTGGCCGGCGCCAGCTACGGCCGCGTGCGCGCGATGCTCGACGAAGACGGCAAGAGCACGCAGGAGGCGGGCCCTTCGATCCCCGTGGAGATCCAGGGGCTCACCGAGGTGCCACAGGCCGGCGACGACTTCATGGTGCTGGCCGACGAACGCCGCGCGCGCGAGATCGCCACCTTCCGCCAGGGCAAGTACCGCGAGGTCACGCTCAACAGGCGCCAGGCCGCCAAGCTCGAGCACATGTTCGAGAACATGGGCGAGGGCGCCGCGCAGACGCTGTCGCTGATCATCAAGGCCGACGTGCAGGGCTCACAGGAGGCGCTGGCGCAATCGCTTCTGAAGCTCTCCACCGACGAGGTCAAGGTGCAGGTGGTGCACGCCGCGGTGGGCGGCATCAGCGAGAGCGACGTCAACCTGGCGATCGCGTCGAAGGCGGTGATCATCGGCTTCAATACGCGTGCTGACGCCGGCGCGCGCAAGCTGGCCGAGAACAACGGTATCGACATCCGCTACTACAACATCATCTACGACGCCGTCGACGAGGTGAAGGCCGCGATGGCCGGCATGCTGGCGCCCGAGCAGAAGGAAGAGGTCATCGGCGGCGCCGAGATCCGCCAGGTGTTCCGCGTCAGCAAGGTCGGCGCGATCGCCGGCTGCATGGTCACCAGCGGCCTCGTCCGCCGCGGCGCGCGGCTGCGCGTGCTGCGCGACAACGTGGTGGTGTTCACCGGCGAGCTCGACAGCCTCAAGCGCTTCAAAGACGACGTGCGCGAGGTCAAGGAAGGCTTCGAGTGCGGCCTCAGCATCAAGAACTACAACGACATCGCAGAGGGCGACCAGCTCGAGTTCTTCGAGATCAAGGAAGTGGCGAGAACGCTTTAGCCCCCACGCTCCCTCCGGTCGCTGCCCCCCGAGGGGGCGCACGCAGCGGACCGGCGGAGCCGGATCCGCGCGTGACCTTGGGGTAGCCCCGCTGGAGCGGGGCTGATTCTTCGGACAACACGCCGTGCGCCATAGGAAGTCGATTCCCAACCGCAGCTTTCGCGTCGCCGACCAGATCCAGCGCGATCTGGCCGAGCTGATCCGCGCGCTGAAGGATCCGCGTGTCGGCATGGTCACGCTCAACAGCGTCGAGGTGTCGCCCGACTACGCGCACGCGCAGGTCTATTTCTCGCTGCTGGTGGGTGATCCGCTCGAGTGCCAGACCGCGCTCAACGAGGCGGCGGGCTTCCTGCGCAACGGGCTGTTCAAGCGCCTGGCGATCCACACGGTACCGACGCTGCACTTCCGCTTCGATCGCAGCACCGAGCGTGCCGCCGATCTCCAGGCGTTGATCCGCAAGGCGAACGAAGGACGCTCCGAGGAGGGGTCGTCGTGAGCGCCGGTGCCGCGCGCGCGCCGGCGGGCTCGGGCGCCACCCGTTCGGCACCAGGCGTGAGTGCGATGCGTCCGCTGCGCCGGGCCGTGCACGGCGTGCTGTTGCTCGACAAACCGGTGGGCATGACCAGCAACCACGCGCTGCAGCGCGCCAAGCGGGCGCTGCGTGCCGAGAAGGCCGGCCATACCGGCACGCTCGACCCGCTGGCCAGCGGCCTGCTGCCGCTGTGCTTCGGCGCGGCCACCAAATTCGCGCAGGCCTGCCTCGACGCCGACAAGCACTATCGCGCCACGCTTACGCTCGGCGAGCGCACGGCATCGGGCGACCGTGAGACGCCGGTGATCGAACGGCGTGCGGTGCGGCTCGACCGCACGGCGATCGACGCCGCCTGCGGCCGCTTCACCGGCGCGATCGAGCAACTGCCGCCGATGCACTCGGCGCTGAAGAAGGACGGACGCGCGCTGTACGACTACGCGCGCGCCGGCGTCGAGGTCGAGCGCACGCCACGGCGCGTGACGATCCACCGCATCGACATCGTGTCGTGGTCGGGCGCCGAGCTCGTGCTCGACATCGCGTGCAGCAAGGGCACCTATATACGCGCGCTGGCCGACGACATCGGCCAGGCGCTCGGCTGTGGCGCACACCTGGCCGCGCTGCGCCGCACGGCCGCCGGCCGGTTGGATGTGCGCGACGCCATCACGCCCGAGGCCCTCGAGGCTCTGCCCGAGAGCGCGCGCGATGCGCGGCTGTTGCCGGCCGATCGGTTGCTCGCCGACTGGCCCGCCGTGCGGCTGCTGCCGGAAGAGGCGGGCCGCTTCCTGTCCGGGTTGCGTCGTCGCATCGACGGTGCCGACGCCGCTGCCGTGCGGGTCTATGGCAGCGAGCCCGACGCGTTTCTCGGCACCGCCCACATCGCCGCCGGCGAACTGATCGCCGACCGGTTGCTCAGCCCACTCGAAGTGCGCGCGACGATCGCCACCGAAACCCGATGATCCACCCGTGCATGGCCTGCGTTGCCCTGCCCGAACCCGCACCAGCATGAACACCCAGATCCGCAACATCGCGATCATCGCGCACGTCGACCACGGCAAGACCACGCTGGTCGACCAACTGCTGCGCCAGAGCGGCACCTTCCGCGAGAACCAGCAGGTGGCCGAACGGGTGATGGACAGCAACGACCTCGAGCGCGAGCGCGGCATCACCATCCTGGCCAAGAACTGCGCGGTGACCTGGAAGGGCACGCACATCAACATCGTCGACACGCCGGGCCACGCCGACTTCGGCGGCGAAGTGGAGCGCGCGCTGTCGATGGTCGACGGCGTGCTGCTGCTGATCGACGCCGTCGAAGGCCCGATGCCGCAGACGCGCTTCGTCACGCGCAAGGCGCTGGCGCTCGGCCTGAGGCCGATCGTCGTCGTCAACAAGGTCGACCGTCCGGGTGCGCGCTGCGACGACGTGATCAACGCTGCGTTCGACCTGTTCGACAAGCTCGGTGCCAGCGAGCAGCAGCTCGACTTCCCGGTGGTCTACGCGTCGGGCCTGAACGGCTGGGCCGCGCTCGAAGCGGGCGTGGTCGGCACCGACCTGGCGCCACTGTTCGACGCCGTGCTGCAGCACGTGCCGGCCCACGCGGGCGACGCGCAGGCGCCGCTGCAACTGCAGATCGCGTCGCTCGACTACTCGAGCTACGTCGGCCGCATCGGCGTCGGCCGCGTCAACCAAGGCACGATCCGCCCGGCCAGCGACGTGATGGTCTGCGAGGGCCTGGACGGTCCGCAGCGCAAGGCGCGCATCAACCAGGTGCTCACCTTCGAGGGCCTCGAACGCCACCAGGCCGACAGTGCCGGCCCAGGCGACATCGTGCTGATCAACGGCATCGAAGACATCGGCATCGGTATGACGGTGACCAGCCTCGACACGCCGCTGCCGCTGCCGATGCTGCAGGTCGACGAGCCGACGTTGACGATGAACTTCTGCGTCAACAGCTCGCCGCTGGCGGGGCGCGAAGGCAAGTTCGTGACCAGCCGCCAGATCCGCGACCGGCTCGACCGCGAGCTGCAGAGCAACGTGGCGCTGCGCGTGAAGGACACCGACGAAGACGGCGTGTTCGAGGTCTCGGGTCGCGGTGAACTGCATTTGACGATCCTGCTGGAGAACATGCGCCGCGAGGGCTACGAGCTCGCCGTGTCGCGGCCGCGCGTGGTGCTGCACGAAGTCGACGGCGACAAGCACGAGCCGATCGAGCTGCTGACGGTCGATGTCGAGGACCAGCACCAGGGCGCGGTGATGCAGGAGCTGGGGCAGCGCAAAGGCGAGCTGGCCGACATGCAAAGCGACAGCCGCGGCCGCGTGCGGCTCGACTACCGGATTCCGGCGCGAGGGTTGATCGGCTTCTCGACCGAGTTTCTCAACATCACGCGCGGCACCGGGCTGATGAGCCACATCTTCGACGGCTACGAGGCGTTTCGCGGCGAGATCGGCGGGCGCAAGAACGGCGTGCTGATCAGCCACGAGGATGGCGAGATCGTCACCTACGCGCTCGGCAAGCTCGACGACCGCGGCCGCATGTTCGTCAAGGCGGGCGATCCGGTCTACGAGGGCATGATCGTCGGCATCCACAGCCGCGACAACGACCTCGTGGTCAACGCGGTGCGCACCAAGCAGCTGACCAACTTCCGCGTCTCGGGCAAGGAAGACGCGATCAAGATCACGCCGGCGATCGAGCTCACGCTGGAGAGCGCGGTGGAGTTCATCGCCGACGATGAGTTGGTGGAGATCACTCCGAAGAGCATTCGGCTGCGCAAGAGGTGGCTGAAGGAGCACGATCGCAAGCGTGCCGCCCGAGAGACTGCCTGACTGCAGAGGCTGCGCAACCGAATGCCCTCGGCTTCGCAGTTCAATTGGCTCCCCCGCGCCCCCTCCTGGAGGGGGCTCTGGCCAGAGGGACGCCCGGGCCGCTGCGCGGCCCTCTGAATTCCTGAGACCGATGACTCACTCGCGCGCCGTGTTCCTGATGATCCTCGTCACGTTGATGTGGAGCATCGCAGGCGTCGTCACGCGGCAGCTGCATGCGGCGGCGAGCTTCGAGGTCACGTTCTGGCGCAGCGCGTTCACGGTGCTCGCGCTGTCGGTCGGGTTGACGCTGCTGCGCGGCGGCGCGTGGTGGCGCGAGCTGCTGCGCGCGCGCTGGCCGTTGTGGGCGTCGGGCGTGTGCTGGTCGGTGATGTTCACCGCGTTCATGATCGCGATCACGCTGACCACGGTGGCCAACGTGCTGGTCACGCTGGCGATCGGGCCGCTGGTCACCGCGGTGTTCGCGCGCGTGCTGCTGCAGCACCGGTTGCCGCGTCGCACCTGGGTGGCGATCGGCGTCGCGGGCATCGGCATCGCCTGGATGTTCGGCCGCGAGATGCAGCTCGGCGGCGAGGCGTTCGCTGGCATGGCGGTGGCGCTGGCGGTGCCGGTGGCCGGCGCATCGAATTGGACCCTGCTGCAGCACCTGGCGCACGGCGACGGCGACCCCGACCAGCCGGCGCAGGACATGCTCGGCGCGGTCTGGATCGGCGCGGTGATCTCGTCGCTGTTCGCACTGCCGCTGGCGTGGCCACTGCGCGCATCGGGGCACGACCTGACCTTGCTGGCGCTGCTGGGCGTGGTGCAGCTGGCGATCCCGTGTCTGCTGGTGGTGTGGCTCACGCGCGTGCTGCCGGGGCCTGAGATCGCGCTGCTGGCGCTGCTCGAGGTGATCTTCGGCACCGCCTGGGCATGGCTCGGTGCCGGCGAGGCGCCGGGCTCGGCCGCGCTCAGCGGTGGCACGCTGGTGTTGGCGGCGTTACTCGGCAACGAACTGCTGGCGCTGCACGGCCGACGACGGGCGGCAAGCGTCAGCCGCTAGACTGCGGCCCGCTCAGCCGCGCACGCATGCCGATCTCGCCCTCCGAGCTTCACTCGTCGCGCACCGGCGACCCGCTGGCACCGGTGGTGATGCGCTTCCCCGCCGTCGGCGACCTGGTGCTGCTGACCGTATTGCTCGAAGCGCTGCACCAGCGCTACGGCAAGCCGGTGCACCTGCTCGCCTCGGGTGAGTGGACGCCGTTGCTGCTGCAGGCCGACCCCGCAGTGTCCGAGCTGCGGCTGGTCTACAGCCGGCGCGCGCCGTACTGGCTGTTGCCGTCGCGCTGGGCCGCACGCCAGTGGCTGCGCGCACACCGCGGGCCGGTGTACCTGTGCGACCCCGATGTGCATGCCGAGCGCATCGTGCAGGAGGCCGGCTTGCCGGAGGATCGCCTGGTGCGCGCCTGGAACCACTGGCCCGGCAACGACGTGCACTGGGCCGATTGGTGGCTCGACGTGGCGCAGCTCGATGCCGCATCGGTGCCGGGCCCGGCGCGCCGGCCCGTCGTGCCGCCGCGGCCGCGCCTGCAGGTGCCGGCCGTGTGGCACGCTCTGACGCAGCAATGGCTGCAGCAGCACGGCCTGCACCAGCAGCCGCTGGTGCTGCTGCAGCCCGGCCACAAGAAGACGCACAAGCGCGGCCGCATCGGCACGTTGCAGCACGACAAGCACTGGCCGGCCGAGCGTTGGGCGGCGCTGATCCGCGCCATGCTTGCTGAGCTGCCGCGCGCCGCGGCGCTGGTCTGCGGCTCGTCGCGCGAGGCCGGGCTGGTGCAGCAGATCGTCGACGCAGCCGGCACGCCGCCGGCCGGCTCGCGCGTGATCAACGTGGCGGCGCTGCAGCCGACGCTGCAACGGGTGGTGGGCCTGGCGGCGCGCGCGCACAGCATGATCTCGGTGGACACCGGGCCCGCCCACATCGCTGGTGCGGTCGACTGCCCGCTGGTCGTGCTGTACGGCAGCGCCGGCTGGGGCCGCTGGCTGCCGCGCTCGCCGAGCGGCAACGTGCAGGCGCTCGGCCCGCGCGCACCGACGCCGGGCGCCGTGGTGATGGACCTCGACGTGCCGGCGGTGCTCGCGTCGTGGCGCGCACTGCGGCCGCGCGCTACCGCACCCGCGTACGCGCCTGAGGCATGATCGCGCCCACGATGAATGCCGTTGCCGTCGATCGTGCCCGTGTCGAGGCTGCCCGCGTGCTGGTGGTGGGCGACGCGATGCTCGACCGCTACTGGTTCGGCGCGGTCGACCGCATCTCGCCCGAGGCGCCGGTGCCGGTGGTGCTGGTGCAGCGCGAAGAAGAGCGCCTGGGCGGCGCGGCCAACGTCGCGCTCAACGTGCGGCGGCTCGGCGCGCAGGCCTCGCTGCTCACCGTGCTCGGCGACGACGAGCCGGCGCGTGCCGTGACGCGTCTGCTGAAGCATGAGGGCGTGCGCGGCGTGATCGGTCGCGATCCCGCGCTGCGCACGACGATCAAGCTGCGCGTGGTGGGTCGCTCACAGCAGTTGCTGCGCGTGGACTTCGAGAACCGGCCCGACCACGAGCTGCTGGCGCAGATGCTCGATGAGTTCCGCCGCGTGCTGCCGGCGCACGATGCGGTGCTGTTCTCCGACTATGGCAAGGGCGGGCTGGCGCACATCGGGCGCATGATCGAGCTCGCGCGCGCAGCCGGCAAACCCGTGCTGGTGGATCCGAAGGGGCGCGACTTCACGCGCTACGCCGGTGCCAGCGTGATCACCCCCAACCGCGGCGAGCTGGCACAGGCGGCCGGCCCGTGGAGCGACGAGGACGCGTTGACCGCCATCTCCGCGCGCTTGCGCCGCGAATGCCGGCTCGACGCGCTGCTGCTCACGCGCTCCGAGGAAGGCATGACGCTGTTCGATTCCCAAGGCGCGCTCAGCGTGCCGGCGCAGGCGCGCCAGGTGTTCGACGTGACCGGCGCCGGCGATACCGTGATCGCGACGATGGCCGCGATGATGGCGGCGGGCCTCGGCGCGCGCGAGGCGATGCCGATCGCCAACCGTGCCGCCGGCATCGTCGTCAGCCGCTTCGGCACCGCCAGCGTCAGCTACGACGAGCTGTTCGGAGCCGCCGCGTGAGGCTGGTTGTCACCGGCGCGGCCGGCATGATCGGAGCCAACCTGCTGCACGCGCTGAACGCGCGCGGCATCGACGACATCATCGCGGTCGACGACCTCACCGACGGCAGCAAGCACCGCAATCTGCTCGGTGCGCGCTTCGTCGACTACTTCGACCGCAGCGAGTTCTATGCGCGCTTCGCGCGCGGCGAGCTCGGCCGCATCGACGCGGTGCTGCACCAGGGCGCCTGCTCCGACACGATGGAGCACAACGGCCAGCTGATGATGGCGCTGAACTACCGCTGCACGAAAGACCTGCTCGATGCCTGTCAACAGCAGCGTACGCGGCTGATCTATGCCTCGTCGGCCGCGGTGTACGGCGGCAGCGCGGTATTCCGCGAGTCGCCCGAGCACGAGCGGCCGCTGAACGTGTACGGCTACTCCAAGCTGCTCACCGACCAGGTGGTGCGCCGTCTGCTGCCCACCGCGCAGGCTCAGGTGGCGGGCCTGCGCTACTTCAACGTCTACGGACCGCGCGAGCAGCACAAGGGCCGCATGGCGTCGGTGGCGCTGCACCACAGCCAGCAGTTCGCCGCCGACGGGCGCGTCAGGCTGTTCGGCGCGTACGGCGGCTATGCCGCCGGCGCACAGTCGCGCGATTTCGTGCACGTCGACGACGTGGTGGCGGTGAACCTGTGGTTCCTCGAGCACGGCGGCGCCAGTGGCGTGTTCAACGTCGGCAGCGGGCGCTCGCAACCGTTCAACGACGTGGCCCACGCGGTGGTCAACGCCTGGCGCGCGCGGCGCGGCGAGGCGGCGCTGCCGCTCGAGCAGCAGGTGGCCCAGGGGCTGATCGAGTACATCGACTTCCCGGCCGCGCTGGTCGGCAAGTACCAGTGCTTCACGCAGGCCGACCTCGCGGCGCTGCGCGCTGCCGGCTGCGACCACACCTTCGCCGACGTCGCCAGTGGCGTGCAGCGCTACGTGGAGTGGCTGGCGGTGCAGCCCTGAGACGCTCTATCTCGCGCCGGTGGCCGCCAGGCCCAGTGCCTGTTCCACCAGGCCGCACAGCGTGTGGCCGACGAAGATGTGTGCCTCCTGGATGCGCGCGGTGACCGCGCTCGGCACGATGATCGGCACGTCGCACAGCGGCGCCAGCTGGCCGCCGTCGCGACCGAGCAGGCCGACCACCGCGATGCCGAGCTCGCGCGCCGCCCGCGTCGCGCGCAACACGTTGCCCGAGTTGCCCGAGGTCGAGATCGCCACCAGCACATCGTCGCGGCGGCCCAGGCCGCGCAACTGGCGTTCGAACACCTGATCGAAGGCGTAGTCGTTGGCGATGCAGGTCAGCGCCGAGCTGTCGGTCGACAGTGCAAGCGCGGCCAGCGGCCGGCGATCGTCGACGAAGCGGCCGGTGAACTCGGCTGCCAGGTGCTGACTGTCGGCCGCCGAGCCGCCGTTGCCGCAGAACATAATCTTGCCGCCGCTGCGCAGCGCCGCGCTCATCGTGTCGGCCGCGCGTTGCACGCCAGGGCCCAGCACATCGAGCCGTGCGAACAGCTCGCGGTGTGCGGCCAGTTGTTCACCGAAGAGTAGACTCACTCGTTCTCCCGCTTCGGGCACCGAGCCCGCCAACCCACGCATTGTGCCGTCAGCCGAATCGCCCAAATTGCTGAGCCCGCAGCAACTGCCATGCATGGCGTGGCCACGGCCGCTGGTGTTCACCAATGGCGTGTTCGACGTGCTGCACCGGGGCCATGTCAGCTACCTGGCGCAGGCGAGGGCGCTCGGCGCGGCGCTGCTGGTCGGCGTGAACAGCGACGCGTCGGCGCGCGCCCTCGGCAAGGGCCCCGACCGGCCGTTGAACCGCGAGGACGACCGCGCGCTGGTGATCGCGGCGTTGCAGGCGGTGGACTTCGCCGTGCTGTTCGACGAGCCCACGCCGTGCGAGCTGATCGAGCGCGTGCGTCCCGATGTCTACGTGAAGGGCGGCGACTACGACGTCGAGCGGCTGCGCGAGACGGCGCTGGTGCGCAGCTGGGGCGGCCGCGCGGTGGCGATTCCGTTCGTGCAAGGTTACTCGACCACGCAACTGGTCGAGCGCATCCGCGGCGGCTGATGGCCGGCAGCGAGCGGGTCGGTGCGCCGGCGCGCGCGGTCCTTCTCGACCGCGACGGCGTGATCGTGATCGATCATGGCTACGTCCACCGGATCGAAGACCTGGCCTTCGTGCCCGGCACGGTGTCGGCATTGCATGGGCTGCAGGCCGGCGGCTGGCGGCTGGTGGTGGTCACCAACCAGAGCGGCATCGCGCGCGGCCTGTATTCGCAAGACGACTACGCGCGCTTCACCGCTGCGATGATCGCTGCGCTGGGCGCTGCCGGCGTTCGGCTCGATGCGGTGCTGCACTGTCCGCACCTGCCCGATGCCGCGGTTGCTGCCTACCGGCTCGCCTGCGATTGCCGCAAGCCCGCACCCGGCATGCTGCTGCGCGCCGCGCGCGACCTCAACCTCGACCTGTCGGCCAGCGTGATGGTCGGCGACCGGCTGAGCGACGTGCAGGCCGGTCGCGCGGCCGGCGTCGGCCGCTGTTGGCTGGTGCGCAGCGGCCATGCGCTGGCGGCGCATGAAGCCGCGCAGGCCGATGCGGTGCACGCCGACCTCGCCGCCTGCGCCGACGCGCTGTTGTCGCGTCCCCCACACAGGCGGGGCTCGTAGCGGGTGAACTAGGGGCAGTTCTCGAGTCGTGCGCGGGCGCTGCTGGCTACCATGCCACCAACGCAACAACGCACTGCACGCTCAGCCCGACGCGATATGCCGCGCCCGCACAAGACGCCCGCCAAGCTCGCCGTTGCGACGGGCGCAGCGCCGCCCGCATCGCCCCCCCCGAGCCCCTGGCTGATGCTGATGGAAGCGCGCGCGCCGTGGGAGCTGGCGGCGCTGGTCGCGGCGTCACCGTGGTTGGGCAGGCTGCCCGATGGCGATGGCCATCCGGTGCTGGTGTTCCCGGGGTTGGCCGCTTCCGACTTCAGCACGGTACTGCTGCGACGCTTCCTGCGCCAGCGCGGGCACTGGGTGCACGGCTGGAAGCAGGGCTTCAACTTCGGGCCGCGCCATGGGGTGCTGAACGCAACGCGCCAGCGGCTGCGGCTGCTCGCCGAACGCCACGCATGCAAGCTCAGCCTGGTGGGCTGGAGCTTGGGTGGCGTCTATGCGCGCGAGCTGGCCAAGGAAATGCCCGACCTGGTGCGCTGCGTCGTCACCCTCGGCTCTCCGTTTGCCGGGCATCCACGCGGCACGAACGCGTGGCGCGTGTATGAACTGCTCAGCGGCCAATCGGTGCAAGATGACCCTGCGCTGCACCAGCAGTTGCGCAGCGCGCCGCCGGTGCCCACCACCTCGATCCTGTCGCGCACCGATGGCGTCGTGGGCTGGCAGTGCAGTGTCAACGAACTGCTGCCGCACACCGAGAACATCGAGATCCCGGCCAGCCATGTCGGCATGGCGATGAACCCGCTGGCGCTGTACGCGCTGGCCGACCGTCTGCGGCAGGACCCATCGCGCTGGCAGCGCTTCGACACCAACGGCGCCAGGCGCTGGTTCTTCCGCCACTCGAGCACAACGGCCTCCATCTGAAAGAGGCGCGGGGTCCGGCGCCAGATCCGCCCCGGTTGTTGTCATCTGTTGCCGAACGACGCTGACCGTTCATCGGGCGACCCGGGTCGCTGCCTAGAGTCTTGCTCGAAATCAAACGCAAACGCGACAGACGCGAAACGGACTCCACGATGAACATGCAAACGGCGCTGCGGTCAGTTCCCCCGACGTCCCCGATGGTGCGTGGCGCCGCCCGCCTCGAGGCGTCCGACAGTTGTCAACAGATTGCGCTGCCGAGCTTCGCGGCGGTCGAATCCGCCATGCCTTGGACGGCGCGGCGCCTGCGCCGCGGTGCCTATCTGTACCGCGCCGGCATGCCGTCGACCGCGCTGTATGTCGTGCGCTTCGGTTGCCTGAAGTCGTCGCTGGCAGCCGATGACGGCGACGAGCGCGTGCTCGACTTCCCGATGCGGGGCGACCTGCTCGGCGCCGACGCATTGGCCGGCCAGCCCTGCGCCACCGACGTACAGGCGCTCGAAGACAGTGAGGTGCTGGTGCTGCCGGTCAGCGACTTCGAAAGCGCGTGCTCCCGCACGCCGGGTCTGCGCCAGGATCTGTACCGCCACTTCGGCACCACGCTGCGCAAGGAGCGCGAACACTTGATGCGGCTGGGTGGCATGCGTGCCGGGCAGCGGTTGGCGCGCTTTCTGCTGGAGCTGTCCGACCGCTTCGCCGCGTTCGGCTACTCGCCGCGCGTGTTCAACCTGCGCATGAGCCGCGCCGAGATCGGTTCGTACCTCGGCCTGACGCTGGAGAGCGTGAGCCGTCTGTTCTCGCGCTTGAAAGACGACGGGTTGATCCGCGTCGACCTGCGCAAGATCGAGCTGCTGGAAGTGGCTGCGCTGCGCGCGATCGCCGCCGGGCACGAGCTACCGCACGAGGTCGCGTCCGGCGCGGTAGCCTGAGCCCGCGGGCCGCGGCGGCACAGCGCCACCCGGCGCGTCAGGCGTCGAGCGCCATGCGCACCGCGCGCGCCAGGTCGTCGCGCGAGTACGGCTTGGTGAGCAGCGCGATGCGGTCGACGTCGCCGTCCAGGCCCGAGAGTGCATCGCGCGGGTAACCCGACGCGAGCAGCACGCGCAAGCCCGGTACCTGCCGCAACGCCTGCTGCGCCAGTTGCGCTCCGCTGGTGCCGCCAGGCAACACCACGTCGGAAAACACGAGATCGAAGCCGGGGTCGTCGCGCAGCAGCGCGAGCGCCTGCGCCGCATCGGCGACCTCGACCACGGTGTAGCCCGTCGCCTCGAGGAAGATGGTGGCCAGCAACCGCACGTCGGCGTCGTCCTCGACCACCAACACGCGCTCGTGCCCCAGCGGCCGGCTGACCGCGGCCGCGGCGGTAGCCGCGGCGGTTGGTTGCGCGCGCGGCAGGTAAAGCTTGAAGGTGCTGCCGTGGCCGGGTTCGCTGTACACGGCCACGCCGCCGCCGGTCTGCTTCACGAAGCCGTAGACCATCGCCAGCCCGAGCCCGCTGCCGCGCCCGTCCTTCGTGGTGAAGAACGGCTCGAAGACATGGCGCAGCACCTGCGCATCCATGCCGTGGCCGGTGTCGGTCACCGAGATCAGCACGTAGGGCCCGGGTTTCAGCTCGCGGGCGTCGAGCGGATCGTCGACCGCGACCGACACCGCCTCGGCCTGCACCGTCAACCGGCCGCCGTGCGGCATCGCATCGCGCGCGTTCAGCGCCAGGTTCAGCAGCGCCGTTTCGAGCAGGCCCGGATCGGTGAGCAGCACGAGATCGGGATCGTCGGCGCGGATCGCGAGCTGGATCGATTCGCCGAAGGTGCGGGCGAGCAGATCGCTCCAGCCGCGCAGGAACTCGGCCACCGGCACCGCCTTCGGCGCCAGCGGCTGCTTGCGCGCGAATGTGAGCAGTTTGCGCGTCAGATCGGCCCCGCGCTGCGCGGCGCGAGCCGCGTTGGCGGCGTACTTCAAGGCGCGCGGCTCACCTTGCAGCAGATCGTCGAGCAACTGAAGGTTGCCGAGCACGACGGTGAGGATGTTGTTGAAATCGTGCGCCACGCCGCCGGTGAGCTGGCCCAGCGCCTCGAGCTTCTGCCCCTGGGCGAGGCGCTCTTCGCCTTGCTGGCGCTCGAGCACCACCGTCAGCAGGTGGGCCACCGCGGTCAGCAGGCTCACTTCATCGTGCGAGACGCGCATCACCTCGCGGCTGCGCACGGTGAGTACGCCCACCGTCTGGTCGCGAAGCTGCAACGGCACCGCCAATGCGCTGCGATGCCCGGCGACGCGCGTCAGCGGCTCGTCACGCCAGCGCGGGTCGGCCTGCAGGTCTTCGACGACCAGCGGCGTGCCGCTGGCGGCGACGAAGCCGGTCAGCGTGCGCAGGTCGTTGGCGGCAGGCTCGGCCGCCACATCCGGCGGCAGTCCGAACGCGGCACGAACGCGAAACTCGCGCCGATCGCGCGACAGCATGAACAACTCGCTGGCATCGCAGTCGAATGCCGCCACCAGCAACTCGGGCGTTCGCTGCACCACCTGCTCGAGATCGGGTGTGGTGAAGGCCTCCTGCGTGTAGCGCCGCACCACCTCCTGGTAGCGCGCGTGCTTGAACGCTTCGCGGCCGCGGCGCGTGGGCGACAGGTCGCGCACGAAGGCGGCGGCCCGCCCGCCGGCGAGCGGCGACAGGCCGACCTCGATCGGAAACTCGCTGCCGTCGCGGCGCTGCCCGATCAGGCTCATGCCGGTACCCATCGGGCGCGACGACGCGTTGGCCATGAAGTGGCCGCGATGGCGTTCGTGCACCGCGCGGTAGCGAGTCGGCAGCAGCCCTTCGATCGACAAGCCGTCGAGCCCGCCGGCGTCGTAGCCGAACATCACCTCGGCGCGACGATTGACGCGCACGATGCGACCTCGATCGTCGGTCACCACGATGCCGTCGGGCGACGCATCGCAGAGTTGGCGATAGAGGCTTTCGGCCATCACGCCACCGTACAAGGCGCTGCCGGGCGCCACGGCTCGCGGGGTGCGCCGACGCGAGTGCTCATGCCATCGATCCGCCACGCCGCACGTCGGTCGTCCAGACGTAGCCGGCGCCGCGCACGGCCTTGATCAACTCCGGTTGCGCGGCATCGCGCTCGATCTTGCGCCGCAGCCGTCCGACCTGCACGTCGATGGTCTTGTCGTACGGGCCGGCGTCGCGGCCGTGCGTGGCGTTGAGCAGTTCGTCGCGCGTCTGCACCTTGTGCGGCGCCTGCACGAAGGCCAGCAGCAGTTCGTACTCGCCGTTGGTCAGCGCCACGTCGTCGCCGCTGTCGCGGCGCAGCGTGCGCGACTTGGTGTCGAGCCGGTAGCCGGCGAAGCACAGCACGCCCGACGATGCGGCCGCCGCGGTTGGCTGCGCCCGCCGCAGCACCGCGCGCACGCGCGCCAGCAGTTCGCGCAGATCGAATGGCTTGGCCACGTAATCGTCGGCGCCGAGCTCGAGCCCGACCACGCGATCCACCGCCTCGCCGCGGCCGGTGATGATGATGATCGCACCGTGCCAGTGCTCGCGCAGCCAGCGCACCAGGCTGAGCCCGTCCTCGCCCGGCAGGCCGAGGTCGAGCAGCACCAGTTCGACCGTTTCGCGCGCCAGGCACTCGCGCATCTGCGTGCCGTCGCGTGCCAGCTGCACGCGAAAGCCGTGGCCATCGAAGTAGTCCGACAGCAGTTCGCCGATCAACGGATCGTCGTCGACGAGCAACACACTGCCAGCGGACGTAACGGGTGCCTTGTTCATGCGACGCCTGGATTCTATTGGGCCGGCCCCTAGGGGTTGCGCTCGCCCGCACAAGCGACGATGCTCGCGCGCCGATGGGTTTGTTGCTGGCTTCGTTGCGGCGCTGGGTGGCCGATCTGCTGCGCGGCTGCGTCCGCTGCCTGTTCCCGGCGGCGATGCTCGCGCTGGCAGCGGGGTTGTTGTACAGCCCGCAGGGCCGCGACGTGCTGCGCGTGCTGATCGAGCAGAACGCAGATGACGACTCGCATCGCATCAGCGGGCTGATCTATCTCGGCTTCGCCAGCGCCGCGTTGGCACTCTCGCTGTGGTACGCCATGCGCTGGCTGTTGACGGCCGAGATGCCCGGCCTGCCGTTGCGCACGCCACCGGGCGTGGCCCGCCGCTGGTTGCCGCGCGTGCTCGGAGCCGTGGTGCCCGCGATGGTGGCGCACAACCTCTACCAGCTGGCCGACGCCAGCGCAGGAGAGTTGCGGCAACGCGCGCAGTGGGCCGCCGCGGTGTTTACTCTGTTGGCGCTCGCGTTGCCACTGCTGGCACGCATGCGTGGGCCGATGATGGCGCGCTTGGCGCACGGCGGCTGGATGGCCGGCGAAGACGGCCGCCGTCACGGACAACCCCATGTGCTCGCGCTCGAGGCACCGCTGCCGATGATCACCAAGCTGACGATCGCCTGGGGCATCGGCATCACGATGCTGATCGGCGGCATGATGATCCTGTTTCCGGTCAGCCTGCCGCGCGTGATCCAGGCCGCGGCGGTGGCGCTGATCGCGCTGGCGTCGATCAATCTGTTCGGCAGCTTCGTGCTCAGCTTCTGGCCGCTGCGCAGCGGCCTGCCGCACCTGGCGCCGTGGGTGCTGCTGATCGGCGGCGCATTGGGCGCGTGCAACGACAACCATGTTGTGCACCCGACGATCGATCGCACGCATGCACCGCCACCGCTGCGTGACCCGCTCGCCGAACTGGTGCAGTTCCTGCCACCGGCCGGCGCTGCGGCACCGGCGGTGATCTTCATCGCCAGCGAAGGCGGCGGCATCCGCGCCGCCTACTGGACCGCCGCGGTGATGCAGCAGCTCACGGCCCAGGTCGATGCGCTGGAGGGCCGCGTGGCGATGTTGTCGGGCGTATCCGGCGGCAGTCTCGGGCTTGCCAGCTGGCTGGCGGTGCAGCGCGCGCGGTTGTGCCCGCACCGCGGCACGTCGCCGCCGCAGCGCGCCACCGATTCGCTGGCGCTCGATTTCGTCTCGCCGAGCGTCGCCGGCCTGCTGTATTACGACTTGATCCAGCGCTTCGTACCCTGGCCGGTCGATGCCTGGGACCGCTCTCGCGCGATGGTCAGCGGCTGGCAGCGGGCCTTCGCGCTGCAGCCCGAGCAGCCGTTCGAGCTGACACTCGACGCGTTCTACCGAGACTGCCGCGGCCTGCCGCAGCTGCTGCTGAACGCCACGATCGTCGAGACCGGTCAGCGCACGGTGCTGAGCCTGCTCGACACGCGCGCGATCGCGCAAGGCATGGGTCTGATGAACGGCGACTACGCCGCACGCTACCAATCGCTGGCCGGCCTGGTGCAGCACAGTGCGCGCTTCCCGGTATTGAGCCCGGCCGGCACGATCACGCAGGTGCGCGAGGGCGGCCAGTGGCTCGATGAGCCGCGCCCGCGCCTGCGGCTGGTCGACGGCGGCTACTACGACAACTCGGGCGTCGACACGCTGCTCGACCTGATCGACGTGATGCGCAGCGCGGGCGCGCCGCCGTTCCGCCCAGTGATCTTAATGATCGAGAACGACCCCAAGGTCACGCAGTCGCCGCCGACACCCGCCCAGCTCGAACCGAGCGCATGGTTCCCCGAAGCCGGCTCGGTGCTGGGGGCGTTGCTGAAGGTGCGCGGCGCACATGCCGACGCCGCCAAGCTGCGCGCGCGATCGCGCTACGGCTGCGACGTGATTGCGGTGCCGATCGGCATCGCCAGCGAAGCGGCGCGCGCGCCGCTGGGCTGGGCGTTGTCCGATCACGTACGCCGGGCACTCGCGGCCGAAGCCATCGTGGCGGTGCAGCGCATCGAGCCCGCACTGCGCGAGCGCCTGCGCAGCGATGCGCCACCGTGCGAGCCATCGGGCAGCCGATCGGGCGGAGCGCGGCCGTGACCGAGCGCGTTGCCTTCGACGCCCACGTCCAGCACACGCGAATGCGGCGCATCGTCGCCGGCTGGTTGCTGGCGATGTCCGCTGCGCTGCTCGTGCTGGTGACGGTGCTGCGCCCCTACAACGGGCAGAACCCGACGACGATCGAGCTCGCGCGCGACGCGCAAGGCTTCACACAGGCGCTGGCCACCGGCTGGCGCAGCACCGGCGGCACCACCTGCGGCCTCGGCGAGACGCCAGACGCCAAGGGCGCGTCGATCAATCGGCTGCGCTGCCATCTGTTCGTCGACTCGTTGTGGTTCGTGCCCGGTTACGTCGGGTTGCTGGTGCTGCTGACGCTAACGCTGGCCCGTCGCGGCGGCATCGAGGCGGTGTGGCTGCGCCACCTGCTATGCGTGCCGGCCGTGGCGGCGGGCCTGTTCGACATCGCCGAGAACGGCATCACCATCGTCGCCGCCGAGGAGCTGTTGATGCGGCTGCTGTCCGATGCCACGGTGCTCGACGTGCGCCTGGCGTCGCTGATCAAGTGGTGGCTGGCGGGCGCCGCCTTCGCCTGCGTGGGCGTACTGGCCTTGTCCGCGCTGAGGCGGGCGACCGCGCCGCACGAGCGCCGTTGGTTGCGCGTCGGGGGTTGGCTGGCGATGCTCGGCGCGGTGGCACTCGGCGGCGCGTTGGTGACATCGATCGGAGTCAACCCGCGACCCGAGTTCGGCATGGCCGTGGCTCTGCTGGCGGCGCTGGCGCTGGGGCGTTGGCATTGGCTCGCCCACGCGCCCTGATGTCGGGGACTACAACCACGACCGACCTCACCGCCACCGTCGTCAGGCCCGACGAACTGGATCCGCGAGGCGAGTTCGGCGGTGTCGATCTCGCACGCTTCACGAAGCGATGCCTCGCGCAAGGCGATTCGTGGTTCTCGATCGGTGCCGTCCCGCCCTGGGCGACGACCAACCTGTTGTTGCCGATGGTGCTGTCTCAGCCCACTTGCATCGTCAACTGCGCAACGCCCGGTGTGCAACTCGCGCACATGTTCGACACCACGCGACAGCGGCCGTTCCTGCGGTTGCTGCGCGGTCGCCAGGCATTGGCATGGCACGCGATCCTGTTGTCCGGCGGCGGCAACGACCTGATCGATGCTGCGCTGTCCCCACCGACGGCTGCATCGGCGGTGCGGCTGCTGCTCACGCGCGCCGAATGGCGTAGCAGCGTACCGGCGCCGGCGCGCTACCTGAGCGCGCCGGGCTGGGCTACCTTCCGTGCGCACCTGAACGCGGTGCTCGACCGCTTCCTCGCCGAGCGCGCCAAAGGCGTCAACCGCGACACGCCGGTGCTGATGCACAGCTACGACGTGATCGTGCCGCGCGATGCGCCGGCGGGCCTTGATCGCGGCCCGTGGTTGAGCAGGGCGTTCGATCGCTACGCGGTGCCGGCCGCCGACCGCACCGGTGTCGCGCTGGCGCTGCTCACGCAGTTGCGCGACCTGTGGGCCGCGATGATCGCAGCGCGACCCGGCAGCGGCCTGACCCTGGTGGACACGATCGGCACCATTGCACCGGCCACGCCGGGCAGCACCGGCGTCAGCGGCGAATGGGAGAACGAGATCCATCCCACGCCGCGCGGCTACACGTTGCTCGCAAGGCGGTGGCGGCCCATGATCGAGGCGAACTGGTAGACGCCCGGTCCCGGACCGCCCGGTGCCCCGCGGCAGCAGCTGGGCGCAGGGCGGACCGTTACCATCGCCACGATGGCCAGCGACGACACCCGTCCCCGCGAACGCTGGCGCCTGTGCGTGGCGCCGATGATGGATTGGACCGATCGGCATTGCCGCACCTTCCATCGCCTGATCGCGCCACGCGCGCGCCTGTACACCGAAATGGTCACCACCGGCGCGCTGCTGCATGGCGACGTGGCGCGCCACCTCGATTTCGGCGCGCACGAGCATCCGCTGGCGCTGCAGCTCGGCGGCAGCGAGCCAGCGGATCTCGCGCATGGCGCGCGTCTGGGCTTGCAGCGGGGCTACGACGAGATCAACCTGAACTGCGGCTGCCCGAGCCCGCGCGTGCAGCGCGGCGCGTTCGGTGCCTGCCTGATGGCCGAGCCGGCGCTGGTGCGCGATTGCGTGCGCGCGATGCGCGACGCGGTGCCGCTGCCGGTGACGGTGAAGCACCGCATCGGCCTCGATCGCGTCGAGAGTTACGAGTTCGTGCGCGACTTCGTCGGCACGGTGGGCGAGGGCGGTTGCGAGGTGTTCATCGTCCATGCACGCAACGCCTGGCTCGCTGGCCTGAGCCCGAAAGCCAACCGCGAGGTGCCACCGCTGCGGCACAACGTCGTCGTGCGCCTGAAGCGCGACTTCCCGCGCTGGACCTTCGTCGTCAACGGCGGCGTGGCCGACCGCGCACAGGTCGAGCACGAACTGGCGCGCGTCGACGGCGTGATGATCGGGCGCGCGGCGTATCACGACCCTTGGCGCCTGCGCGAATGGGAGACCGCGGCATTCGGCGCCCAGAGCGCCGATGCGCCGGATCGCGACGAGGTGGAGGCCGCGATGGTGCGCTACATGCACGAGCAGCATGCGGCTGCAGGCACGCCGTGGCCGTCGATCGCGCGCCACATGATGGGCCTGCGCCTGGGTCAGCCCGGCGCGCGCCGCTGGCGGCAGGTGTGGTCGGACCACCGCCTGCGCGAACTTCCGCCGGTCGAGGTGTCGCGTCGCGCGCGCGCGGCGCTCGACGGTGCTGTGCCGGACACTGCGGTGGCCTCGGGCGCCGCGGCGGGCGTCTTTCAGGCCTGAGCGACGGCGCCCGGTGCGCCCGGCCAGGTTGCCAGCAGCAGGCCGCACAGTGCCAGCGCGAATGCCGTCGCGTGCGCGGCGCCGAACGGTTCGTGCAGCACCACCACGCCCACCAGCGCCGCCGCCACCGGCAGCAGCACGGTGAACACGCCGGCACGCGACGCCGGCACGTGGCGCAGCCCGCGCATCCACAGCCACACGGTGACCACACTGGCGGCCAGTGCATAGAACACCAGCAGACCCCAACTGGCGGCCGACACGGCGGCGAATCGGTACGACAGCGCCTGCCAGAGCCCGAGCGGCGTGACCAGCACCAGGCCCCAGAGGTTGATCCACGCGCTGATCCGCCGCGGCGACACCTGCCCGGTGAGCCGCTTGCCGATCACCACGTAGCTGGCCTCGCAGAACACCGCACCGAGCAGCAGCAGGTGACCGAGCCACCGGGTCTCGGCGGCGACGTCCGGTGTGCCGGCCTGCTCCGGCTTGGCCAGCGCCAGCAGCGCGATGCCCGCCATCGCACAGACGATCGCCAGTGCCACGCGCGGTGCGATGCGCTCACCGAGGAACACACGCGACAGCAGCGCCACGGCGGCGGGAATCGCCGCCATCACGACGCCGGCCGAAACGGCCGAGCTCCACAACACCCCGTAGAGCATGCAGATCGAGAACAGGAAGTTGCCGAGAAAGCTCTCCCAGAACAGCAGCCGTCGGTCGTGCGCGGACAACGGCTGCTCGCCGGGCGCCCGCGGCAGCCAGTTGAGCATCGCAACGGCAGCGATGCCGAAGCGCAACCACGCCAGCAGGAAGACCGGAAACACGCCAAGCAGCAGCTTCGAAAGACCCACATAGCTGCCGACCAGCAGCATGCTGGCCGCCAGGCTCGCGTAGGCGGCCCACAAGCCGCCGCTCATGCGGCTGCCGCGTGTGTGCGGGCGGGCTGGCGCGTCGGTGCGCGCGGATCGAACTTCATCGTGCCTCTCCAGCGGTGACCCGATTCGCCGCAGCGAAGGCGTTCGAGCGATCGGCGGCGATTCTGCCGCAGCACTGCGACGCAGCCGCGGCAGCGCGGGCATCATGGAGCACGATCGCGCGGACGATCACAATCGACGGAGGCCACGATGGGGCCGGTGCTGATCCTGCAGTTCATGGCCGACGACACGCCGGCCTATCTCGGTACCTGCCTGCAGCGTGCCGGTGTCGCCACCGACGTGCGGTTTGCCGAGGCCGGCGGCTTTCCTCGACACCTCGGTGAGTACCGGGCACTCGCGCTGCTCGGCGGCGCGATGAGCGTCAACGACGATCTGCCGTACCTGCGCGATGCCGAGCGCCTCGTCACCGAAGCGATCACCGGTGGCGTCCCGGTGCTCGGGCACTGCCTCGGGGGCCAGTTGATGGCGCGTGCGCTCGGCGCCGGTGTGGGCGCATCGCCCGCGCCCGAGGTGGGCTGGCATGCGCTGCATTGCATCGCGTCGCCGCAGTGCCATGCGTGGTTCGGGCCGGCCGCAACGCAGCGGGTGTTCCACTGGCACTACGAGGCGTTCGACCTGCCGCCGCACGCCGTACCGCTGGCGTCGAGCCCGCAGTGCAAGTACCAGGCGTTTGCGCTGGGGCCGCACCTGGCGATGCAGTTTCATGTCGAAGTCGATGCCGCCAAGATCGAACTGTGGTGCGGCCTGCACGACGCGCAGTACGAGCAGGCACGCAAGACGGCGCCGACGGTACACGACCCAGGCCGCATCCGCGCCGACACGGCTGAACTGCTCGATGCGCAGCAGCGACTGGCCGATCGGATCTACGGTCGCTGGCTGTCGGCGGCGGGGTGACATGGCCTGGCGCTCATGATTCCGTATCAAGGAATCTGAGTTCCGTATCATGAAATTTCGATCGCGAGCCGATCGACAACCTCTTCCATGATGAAGATCGAGTGCACCGTAATACGGAATTGCTTTGCTAACAATATGATTTTGCTGATGAATAATTTATGTCTTATATAAGAGATAGTGGCTCCGATCCAATCCGGCCAGCGCTACGCTTGTTGCCACGCAGCATTCGCACCCATCTCACTATTCAACCCTGCAGGAGCGCCTATGACTCAAGCAACCCGTGAACAACAAGCCGCTGCCCTCGAACGCGAGTGGGCCACCAACCCGCGCTGGAAGGGCATCAAGCGTGGCTACAGCGCAGCCGATGTCGTGCGCCTGCGCGGCTCGTTGCCGATCGAGCACACGCTGGCCAAGCGTGGCGCCGAGAAGCTGTGGACCTTGGTGAACACCGAGCCGTTCGTCAACACGCTCGGCGCGCTGACCGGCAACCAGGCCATGCAACAGGTCAAGGCGGGCCTGAAGGCGATCTACCTGTCGGGCTGGCAGGTGGCTGGCGACGCCAACAGCAACGGCGAGATGTACCCCGACCAATCGTTGTATGCGGTCGACTCGGTGCCCAAGGTGGTGAAGAAGATCAACAACACCTTCACGCGCGCCGACCAGATCCAGTGGAGCGAGGGCAAGAACGACATCGACTTCTTCGCGCCGATCGTGGCCGATGCCGAGGCCGGCTTCGGCGGCGTGCTCAACGCGTTCGAGCTAATGAAGGCGATGATCGAGGCCGGCGCCGCCGGCGTGCACTTCGAAGACCAGCTCGCGTCGGTGAAGAAGTGCGGCCACATGGGTGGCAAGGTGCTGGTGCCGACGCGCGAGAACGTGGCCAAGCTGGTGGCCGCGCGCCTCGCGGCCGACGTGATGGGCGTGCCCACCGTGCTGCTGGCGCGCACCGACGCCGAAGCGGCCGATCTGGTGACCAGCGACGTCGACGACAACGACAAGCCGTTCCTGACCGGTGAGCGCACCGTGGAAGGCTTCTTCCGCACGCGCAAGGGCCTCGACCAGGCGGTGAGCCGCGGCCTGGCGTATGCGCCTTACGTCGACATGCTGTGGTGCGAAACCGGCACGCCGGACCTGGCGTTCGCGAAGGCGTTCGCCGACGCGATCCACGCCAAGTTCCCGGGCAAGCTGCTGGCCTACAACTGCTCGCCAAGCTTCAACTGGAAGAAGAACCTCGACGACGCCACGATCGCCAAGTTCCAGCGCGAGCTGGGCGCGATGGGGTACAAGTTCCAGTTCATCACGCTGGCGGGCTTCCACGCGCTGAACTACGGCATGTTCGAGCTCGCCTACGGCTATGCGCGCAACAACATGAGCGCCTTCGTCGAGATGCAAGAGCGGGAGTTCGCCGCCGCCGAGAAGGGCTTCACCGCGGTGAAGCACCAGCGTGAGGTGGGCACCGGCTACTTCGACGCGGTGACGACGACGATCGAACGCGAGTCGTCCACCGCGGCGCTGAAGGGTTCGACCGAGGACGAGCAGTTCTTCGACCGCAAGCACGGCTGATCCGCGCACCGAGCATCGCGCGGCGCCACAGCGCCGCGCTTCGCAGGCCCGACCGCCACAAGCCGTCGGGCCATTTTCATGTTCGATGCGGCCCGCGCTGCCGCTTCACATCGACTGGTGCAGCATGCGCCGGTAGTCGTCGCGGCTGGCCAGCCGCGGGTTGGTCTTGTGGCAGTGATCGGCCAGCGCGCCGTCGATCACCTGCTCGAACAGCTCGGGCGTGACACCGAGCGCCTTCAGGCCACTGGGCAGGCCGAGCTGCGCGTTCATCGCGCGGATCGCCTCGACCACCGCCTCGCCTTCGGCATCGCAGTGCGCCAGGCCCATGGCGTGGGCCATGCGCTGCAGCCGATGCTCGCTGCGGATCGAGTCGGCGCTGGCGTTGAAGCGAACGACTGCGGGCAGGAACATCGCGTTCAACGTGCCGTGATGCAGCAACGGGTTCACGCCGCCCAGGCTGTGGCTCAGCGAGTGCACGCAGCCCAGGCCCTTCTGGAACGCCATGGCGCCTTGCATGCTCGCGCTCATCATGTTCCAGCGCGCGGCCTTGTCGTGGCCGTTGCGCGTGGCGCGCGCGATGTGTGCCCATGCACGCTCGAGACCGTCGAGCGCTATGCCGTCAGCCGGCGGGTTGATCGCCGGCGCCATGAAGGTCTCCATGCAATGCGCGATCGCGTCCATGCCGGTGGCTGCGGTCAGCAGCGCCGGCAGGGCTACCGTCAGATCGGGGTCGAGGATCGCCGCCTTCGGCAACAGGTGCCAGCTGTGGAAGCCGAGCTTGCGGCCGTCGTCGACGATCACGATCGCGCCGCGTGCCACTTCGCTGCCGGTGCCCGCCGTGGTCGGCACCGCGATCAGCGGCGCCGTGCGCCCGGTGATTTTCGCGCTGCCGCCTTCGATCGTGGCGTAGGTCTTCAGCGGCCCCGGATGCGCGGCTGCGATCGCCACGCCCTTGGCCAGGTCGATGCTCGAACCGCCGCCGATGGCGACCAGGCCGTCGCAATGATGCTGGCGGAAGACATCGGCGGCCGCGCGCACCGCCGCCTCGGTGGGGTTGCCGGGGGTCTGGTCGAACACGGCATGGTCGCGCTCGCCGAGCGCCTTCAGCGCGCGCTCGAACACGCCGGCAGTGCGCACGCCAGGGTCGGTGACCAGCAGCGGCCGCCGCATGCCGGCGTCATCGCACTCTTGTGCCAGGCGGGTGATCGCGCCGTGGTCGATCTCGATCTGGGTCAGGTAGAAGATGCGCGCCATGCTGATCCTTCGGGCTCTCGCCCCGCCCGACATGGACGGTGACGGCTTCGGTATGCTTCGCGGTCGACGCGGTCCCGGAGATCGCGACGCCGGCCACGAACGCCAAGCATGCCATGACCACCGCCCGATCCGACTACCGCTTCTTCGAGCGCCTGCGCGTGCGCTGGGCCGAGGTGGACATGCAGCAGATCGTCTTCAATGCCCACTACCTGATGTACTTCGACACCGCGGTCGCGGGCTACTGGCGCGCGCTGGCGATCCCGTACCACGAGACGATGGCCTATCTGGGCGGCGACTTCTACGCCCGCAAGGCCACGGTCGAGTACCACGCGTCGGCGCGCTACGACGATCTGATCGACGTCGGCGTGCACACGCAGCGCATCGGCAATTCGTCGATGCTGCTCGCGTGCGCCGTGTTCCGCGGCGAGCAACTGCTGGTCGCCGGTGAGCTCGTCTACGTCTTCGCCGACCCGGCCACGATGACCTCGAAACCGATCCCGCAGGAGTTTCGCGACCTGTTGCAGGCCTACGAGGCCGGCAAGTCGATGGTCGAGGTGCGGCTGGGCCGCTGGAGCGAGCTGGGCGAGGCGGCGCGCAAGATCCGCTCGCAGGTGTTCGTCGACGAGCAGCGCATCCCGGCCGAGATGGAGTGGGACGGCGCCGACGACGGCTGCGTGCACGCGCTGGCGTGCAACCGCTTCGGCGTTCCGTTGGCCACCGGGCGTCTGCTCGAGCACGTGCCGGGCGTGGCGAAGATCGGCCGCATGGCGGTGCTGGCACCGATGCGCGGCAGCAAGGTCGGGCGCGCGGTGCTCGACGCGCTGCTGCAGCACGCCCGCGAGCGCGGCGACCGCGAGGCGCTGCTGCACGCGCAACTGGGAGCCGCGCCGTTCTACAGCCGCGCCGGGTTTGTCGCACGCGGCCCGGTGTTCGACGAGGCCGGCATTCCGCACGTGGAGATGGTGCGGCCGCTGTAGTGCGCCCGAGACTGCGCAGTGCCCGAGCGAGTCGAACGTCCGGAACAGCGCGCACCGGGCAACCAGGGTTGCAGTGCGGCGGCGAATCTCGCGGCCGCGACGCGCTAACTCGTCTTTCGAGTGTGCTCCGCCCGCCGGTGCGACGAATGGCCCACGCGCTCACGCATCGGCAGGTACCGGAATCGCGTAAGGCAGCGCCAGCTGCTGCAGCACCGCGCCCTGCGGGCTGGCGAGGTGTAGCGTGCCGCGCTCGAGCGCGGCGAGCTTCACCTCGGCCAGCAGCCGCACCTGGTCGGCCAGGGGTGCGGCATTGACCACCATGCCGGCCGGCTGCGCCGCGTCGTCGCTGTGGAAGACCTCCATCCCCGGCACGGCGGTTGCGCTGGTCGCAAACAGATGCATCCGTCGCTTCAGCGTGCCCCGATACTGGCTGCGTGCCACCACCTCCTGGCCCGGATAGCAGCCCTTTTGAAAGCTCACGCCCCCCACCAGCTCGAAATTGACCATCTGCGGCACGAACTGCTCGGCGGTGGCCGCCACGATTCGCGGCACGCCGGCCGACACCTCGAGCCATTGCCACGCCGCGGCTGCCACGGCGGGCTGCACAGGCGGCGCAGCCTGCGCGGGCTGCACACACAACGCGCGCGCCGTGCCGTCGACCGTTGGCAGCCCGATCGACCACGCCGGTTCACGAAACTCGGCGCGCCACGCCGGCAGCGCCGCGCCGGCGCCGCGTGCAACGGCCGCCCCGGCCATGCCCCAGACGGCCCACCGCGCCGAGAGGTCTTCGATGCGGCAGCGCGCGCGCAGCACGTACATCGACAGACGCTTGCCCACCGCCGCGGCGATATCGGCACTGCACAGCAGCCCGAACGAGTCGCCGTCGATGCGCCAAACGACGAAGCTGGCCAGCAGCCGCCCCTTGGCCGAGCAATAGCCGGCCAACCGCGCCTGACCGATCGCCAAGCCGGCCACATCCTGTGTCAGCTGGCCCTGCAGGAACGTGGCGGCATCGGCGCCGTACGCACGCAGCAGGGCCCACTCGTCGAGGCGCAGCGCACCGTCGTGCAGCGCTGGCGGGTCCAGGCGTTCGTTCATCACCGGCCATTATCATCAGCCGCCATGGATGCGAGCAGGGCAGGGTTTCGTCGCCGGCCGGGGTGCGCTGCGTGATGAAGCTGCTGCGTTGGTCGGTATTCATCGTGTTGCTCGGCGCAGCGGGTGCGGCGGCCTGGGCCTGGCGATGGCTCGAGCAGCCGTTGCCGCTGGCCGCGCCGACGGTCGAGTTGTCGATCGAGCCGGGCGCGTCACCACGCGAAGTGGCCAACGCCTGGGTGCGCGCCGGCGTGCAGGTGCGGCCGCTATGGCTGTACGAGTGGTTCCGCTGGTCGGGCGATGCGCGCCGCATCCGCGCCGGCAGCTACGTGGCCGGTCCGGTGGTCACGCCGCGCCAGTTGCTGGCCAAGATGGTGCAGGGCGACGAAGCCTACGAGCGCGTGCGCCTGCTCGAGGGTTGGACACTGCGGCAACTGCGCACCGAGCTCGCGCGCGCCCCGTACCTGAAGCCGACCACCGCCGGCATGCCCGACGCGCAGTTGATGGCCACGCTCGGCGCCGCAGGGGTTGCCGGGGAAGGGCGGTTCTTTCCCGATACCTATGTCTACAGCCGCGGCGTCAGCGATGTCACCGTGCTGCGGCGCGCCTATGCCACGATGCAGCGGCACCTGGCCGCGGCGTGGAGCGCGCGCGCCGACACGGTGGCGTTGAAGTCGCCCGACGAGGCGCTGATCCTGGCGTCGATCGTCGAGAAGGAAACCGGCCGCGCGGGCGATCGCGGTCAGATCGCCGGCGTGTTCAACAACCGGCTGCGCATCGGCATGCCGCTGCAGACCGACCCGAGCGTGATCTACGGCCTCGGCGAGCGCTTCGACGGCAACCTGCGCAAGCGCGACCTGCTCACCGACGGGCCGTTCAACACTTACACCCGCGCGGGTCTGCCACCGACGCCGATCGCGATGCCGAGCCTGGCGTCGATCAAGGCCGCGCTGAACCCGGAGCGCACGAAGGCGCTGTACTTCGTCGCGCGCGGCGACGGCAGCAGCGTGTTCAGCGAATCGCTGGCCGAGCACAACAAGGCTGTGAGCACCTATCAGCGAGGCGGCCGATGAGACAGCGCCGAGCCGCCCGAAGCCGACCGGCTCCCTGTCGGGGGCAAGGCGCCGCGGGCGCCGAGGGGGTGCGATGAGCCGTTTCATCACCTTCGAAGGCATCGACGGTGCCGGCAAGAGCTCGCACATCGACGCGCTGTCGCAATGGCTGCGAGAGCACGGCCAGCGCGTCGTGTCTACGCGCGAGCCCGGCGGCACGCCGCTGGCCGAGAAACTGCGCGAGCTCTTCCTGCATGACGAGATGGACGCACTGACCGAAACGCTGCTGGTGTTCGCCGCGCGGCGCGACCACCTGCGCGCCTGCATCGAGCCGGCGCTGGCCGCCGGCGCCACCGTGCTGTGCGATCGCTTCACCGATGCCACGTTCGCCTATCAGGGCGGCGGGCGCGGCTTCGATTGGTCGGTGCTCGGCAGCATGGAGCACTGGGTGCACGAAGGCCGGCAACCCGACCTCACGCTGTGGTTCGACGTCGACCCGGTCATCGCCGCGCAACGGCGTGCAGCCGCCCGCGTCCCCGATCGTCTCGAGCGGCTCGATGTCGCGTTCTTCGAACGCGTGCGTGCGGGCTACGCGAGGCGTTGCGCCGAACACCCCGAGCGCTTCGCACGCATCGATGCCGCCGGCGATGTCGGTGCGGTGTGGCAGCAGGTGCGGCAACAGGTGAACCGCCGTGGCTGGTGGTGAGCCGCAGCCGGTGGGCGTGGCCGAAGACGGCAGCCTGCCGCTGCCGTGGCTGGGCGACGCGCTGACGCGTGCGCTCGCGCTGGCGCGTTCGCATGCGGTGCTGCTGCATGCACCGACCGCAGTGGGGCAGATCGATCTCGCGCTGGTGCTGGCGCAGGCGTGGCTGTGCGAGCAGGCCGCCGCGGTGCCGTGCGGCCAATGCCGAAGCTGCCGGCTGGTTCGCCAGCGCGCGCACCCCGACCTTCGGATCGTCGTGCCGGAAGTGTTGCGCCATGCGCGTGGCTGGCTGGTCGAGGACGATCCACTGCTGAAGGCGGGCGCCAAGCCGAGCCGAGAGGTCAAGGTAGAGGCGGTGCGCCAGGCGATCGATTGGTCGCAACGCAGCGCCGGCTCGCCGCGCGGGCGGGCGTTGGTGATCGCGCCGGCCGAGGCGCTCAATGCCGCATCGGCCAGTGCACTGCTGAAGACGCTCGAGGAGCCGCCCGGCGGACTGCGCATCGCGCTGGCCGGCACCGACCCCGAGCGCCTGCTGCCCACGCTGCGCAGCCGGGTGCAGCGGGTGGCGCTGAGCCTGCCGCCGGCCGACACCTCGCTGGCGTGGTTGCGGTCGAGGGGACATGCCGCGAGCACGCAGTTGCTCACTGTGGCCGGCGGCAGCCCGCTGGCGACCGAAGCGTTGATCGAAGCGGGCTTGGACGACGGCGTGTTGATGCTGTTGCCGAAGGCGGTGGCACGCGGTGACGCCGGCGCGCTTGTGGGCAAGCCGCTGCCGCTGGTGATCGACCTGCTGTTGCGGCTGGCCCACGACGCGATGGCGCAGGCGGTGGGCGCGGCACCGCGGCACTTCGCGGCGGCCGCGATGCCGCCGCGCGCGGCGCTGCCGGCGTTGCAAAGTTGGCAACGCGAGTTGCTGCGCGCGGCGCGTCACGACGAGCATCCGTGGAACACCGCGCTGCTGGTGGAGGCCCTCGTGACGAATGGCGCGCGATGCTGGCCCGCACCTGCGGCGGCGAATCGGCGTGCGGCGGGCCATTCGTTACACTCGACCGGATGAGCGAAGTGTCTGGCCGATCACCCTCTGGCGGTGCCGTGGCCTCGCGGCCGAGCGTGATCCAGCTCGTGTTCCGCGAGAAGGGCGCGCTCTACGCCGCGTACGTGCCGATCCTGATGGATGGCGGCCTGTTCGTGCCGACCACGCGCGAATACAAGCTCGGCGAAGACATCTATCTGCTGCTGTCGCTGCCCGATGACCCGCAGCGCTACCCGGTGGCCGGCAAGGTCGCGTGGATCACGCCGGCCAATGCCTCGGGCGGACGCACACAGGGTGTCGGCGTGCGCTTTCCGAACGACGAGAAAACCCGCCTGCTGAAGCTGAAGATCGAAGAGCTGCTCGGTACGCAACTGCAATCGGCCAAGCCGACGCAGACGATCTGATCGCCCACCAGGGCCCGACCGGCCCGGCCCCGCGTGGGGATCAAGCAAGGTGGCGAAGCCACATGCCGATGTGAGAGCGGTGCACGCGGATCGGGCCGCACCCGGACCCTGGCCGGGCCCACCATAGCGCGGCGCCACAATGGCGCCATGTTCGTCGACTCGCACTGCCACCTGAGCTTTCCGGAGCTCTACGGGCGCATCGATTCGATCCGCGCCGAGATGGCGCAGGCCGGCGTCGATCGCGCGCTGGTGATCTGCACGACGCTGGAGGAGTTCGCACGCGTGCACGGCCTGGCCACCGCGTACGACAACTTCTGGTGCAGCGCCGGCGTGCACCCCGACAACGAGAACGTCGAAGAGCCGACCGTCGAGCGCCTTTTGGCGCTGGCATCGTTGCCGAAGGTGGTGGCCATCGGCGAGACCGGCCTCGACTACTACCGCCTGGGCCAGCGCACGATCGAAGACATGCATTGGCAGCGCGAGCGCCTACGCGTGCACGTGCGCGCCGCGCGCCGCGCACGGCGGCCTCTGGTGGTGCACACACGCAGCGCATCGGCCGATACGGTGGCCATCTTGCAGGAGGAGGGCGCGCGCGACACCGGCGGCGTCTTCCACTGCTTCACCGAGACGCTCGACGTGGCTCGCTCGGCGCTCGATCTCGGGTTCTTCGTGTCGTTCTCGGGCATCGTCACCTTCCGCAATGCCGATGCGCTGCGCGAGGTGGTGCGTTTCGTGCCGCTGGAGCGCTGCCTGATCGAAACCGACAGCCCCTACCTTGCGCCGATGCCCCACCGCGGCAAGGTCAACACGCCGGCCTGGGTGACGCACGTGGCCGCGCTGGTGGCGAAGGAGAAGCGCGTGTCGCTGCAGCAAGTGGCCGAAGCTACCACCCGGAATTTCGAGCGGCTTTTCATGCCTGACCGATAAATGGAATTCTAATGAAATACTTGAAGTACTGCATCTATCTAATTATAACTACTGCATTTTGTGACGTTGGTGCCGGTTCATTCGATGATTTCTTCCTGGCCGTGAAGCGCGACGACGCAAGTTCGGTCGCCGCGCTGCTGGAGCGCGGTTTCGACGTCAATGCCGTCGACGAGGCCGGGCAGCCGGCACTGGTGCTGGCTGCCAACCAGGGTTCATCGCAAGTGGTGGAGCAACTGCTGCGCAGCCGCCAGATCCAGCCGGATGCGCCGAACCACTCGGGCGAAACCGCGCTGATGCTGGCCGCATTGCGCGGCCACATGGGCATCGTCGAGCGGTTGCTGGCCCTTGGCGCAGCGGTGAACCGTGCCGGATGGAGCCCGTTGCACTACGCGGCCACCGGCCCGGACCCGCAGATTGTCGAGCTGTTGATTGCCAAGGGCGCGCAGGTCGATGCGCGTTCGCCGAACGGCACCACGCCGCTGATGATGGCGGCACGCTATGGCAACGAGGAGTCGATCACGCTGCTGCTGGCGGCAAAGGCCGATCGTGCGCTGCGCAACCAACGCCAGATGAACGCGGCCGACTTCGCGCGCTCGGCCGAGCGCGAGTCGCTCGCGAAGCGACTTGATTCACGGTTGCACTGAGCCTCGAATGGGTGCACCGCATGCAGTGCAAGACGCAATGAATTTCGGCACGAAGAAACACCGGTCACGGACTATGAGGCTGCGTGGTCGCTGCCTACAGTCCAAACCGTCGCCTAGAGCGACAGCCACCGGAGCTTCGAGATGCAGGAATCCCACGACGCCATCATCGTCAGCGATCCGTTTGCGATGCTGGTCAATCCGCAAGCCGTGCTTCAGGCGGTCGAGCAGTCAGGCTGCCTGGGTTCACTGGCCAGCCGCGTCTGCCGCCCGCTGGACAAGCCGCTGATTCCGAAGCGCGATGCCGAGGAGCAGCGCGCGTTCGATGCTGTGATCGATCAGTCGCACGAGGTGGTCCGCGACACCGAGTTCGGCACGATCTTCTGATCGGGGCAGCGTCGCGCGCCAACGGGTGCTGTTTGGCAATATTTATACGCGACAATGTATATTATGTTAACTTTCAATACGCGTATCGCGCCCACACTCGGACGCTTCCCTCCCTCGCGCGAGCACAAGCAAGGAGCTGCTGACGCGCTCTGATGTACAACCGCCCGCTGCGTCACGCGGGCCAACGGTCCGGGCTTCGCTGCCACCGCCGCCAAGAGACCGTCTTCGTTTGGAAACGCTCGAACTCCTCCCGCATCCAAAGCACCCGCCGGCTGGCGTCCGCGGCGTGCAAGCCTGCCTGCTCGGCATCGACGCGGATCGCCTGCGCCTGCATTGGCGCGTCGACGGTGCGCACGCGGTGGTACTGCCGCCTGCTGCCGCGACGGCTCGCGCCGACGGGTTGTGGCGGACGACATGCTTCGAGGTCTTCATGCGAGCCGACGAAGACGGCGCCCCGTATGTCGAATGGAACCTCTCGCCGTCGGGGTGCTGGAATGCCTATGATTTCTCGGCGTACCGCGAAGGCATGACGCACCGCCCGCTGCCCGGCGCGCCCGAGATCTCATTGCGCATCGACAGCAACGGCCCTGATCGCGCGCTGATCCTCGACGTCGCGCTGCCGCGTTGCGCGGCGCCGCCGCTGCCGTGCCGGCTCGGCATCAGCGCGGTGATCGAGGAGCATGGCGGCATCAAGAGCTACTGGGCGCTCGCGCATGCCGCCGGTGCCGCGCCGGATTTCCATGCGGCTGCGGGCTTCACCGCCCTGCTCGATCGAACGTCGATGACGCCATGAAATTCGGCATCGATTGCCTGCTGGCCGATCGTGCGGCGCTCGCGCAGCTCGCCGGGCGACGGGTGGCGCTGGTCGCGCATCCTGCCTCGGTCACCGAGGAGCTCGTGCATTCGCTCGATGCGCTGATCGCCGCCGGCGTGCGCGTCACCAGCGCCTTCGGCCCGCAGCACGGCCTCAAGGGCGACAAGCAGGACAACATGGTCGAGACCGCGGACGAAGTCGACCCGCGTTACGGCATACCGATCTTCAGCCTCTATGGCGAGGTGCGCCGCCCGAGCGCGGCGATGATGGCCACGGCCGACGTGTTCCTGTTCGATCTGCAGGACCTCGGCTGCCGCATCTACACCTTCGTGACGACGTTGCGCTACCTGCTCGAGGCGGCGGCCGCGCACGGCAAGGAGGTCTGGGTGCTCGACCGGCCCAATCCCGCGGGCCGGCCGGTCGAAGGCCTGACGCTCGTGCCCGGCCACGACAGTTTCGTCGGCGCCGCGCCGATGCCGATGCGCCACGGGCTCACGCTCGGCGAAATGGGGCACTGGTTCAAGCGCGAGCTCGGGATCGACGTCGCCTATCGCGTAGTCACGATGCAAGGTTGGCAACCCGACGCTGCGCCCGGTCACGGCTGGCCCGACGACCGCATCTGGATCAACCCGAGCCCCAACGCCGCGAACCTGAACATGGCCCGCGCCTATGCCGGCACGGTGATGCTGGAGAGCACCACGCTGTCCGAGGGCCGCGGCACAACCCGGCCGCTCGAGGTGCTCTTCGGCGCGCCGGACGTCGATGCCGCGCGCGTGCTGCAGGAGATGCAACGCCTCGCGCCGGACTGGATGCGCGGCTGCGCGTTGCGGCCGTGCTGGTTCGAGCCCACGTTCCACAAGCACGCCAACAGCTTGTGCAGCGCGCTGATGGTCCACGCCGAAGGCCGCTTCTACGATCACCTCGCGTTCCGCCCCTGGCGGCTTCAGGCGCTGGCGCTGCGCTCGATCCGCAGGCTCTACCCCGGCTACGCGATCTGGCGCGACTTCGCGTACGAGTACGAGCGCGGGCGCCTGGCGATCGACGTGATCAACGGCGGGCCTGCATTGCGCGAGTGGGTCGACGACGCGGCCGCGACGCCGGGCGACCTCGACGCGCTCGCTGCGCGCGACGAAGCGGCGTGGCGCGAGGCGACCGCGCCGCTGCTGCTGTATCGATCCTGAAGCGGCCTCGCAGGTGTTTCCGCGGGCCGGTCGCGTCAACCGGCAGCGGGTCGCTGCAGCTTCAATGTGCCATCGTGGCTGCCGACAAGCCGTCGGTGCGCGGTCCGCGCGCGGCGAGCGCATAGAACAGCGCACCGGCAATCGCCAGCAGGTCGGTGGCGAGCAGCACGTAGGTGAGCGCCTGACCCGATCCGACGGCGTTCATGCGGTCACTCACCGCCCCCACCGCCAGATTGCCGATCGCGATCGCGAACACGTTGATCAGCAGCATCGTGAAGCCGGTGATGGTCGAGCGCATGGCGTTCGGCGTCAGGCCCTGGATCAGCGCAAGCGAAGGACCGTAGGTTGCCAGCGGCAGGAAGAAGCCCGCGCACATGCCGACGTAGAACAGCGGCGTCCCCGGATGGGCAAAGCGATACGCCACCATCAGCGGACCGCAGATCGCGATCAGCAGCACGACGAAGCCGGCATGGCCGCCCGGCATGCGCTTGGCCACGCGGTCGCTCAGCACGCCACCGACCACCGAGCCGACGATGCCGAAGACGATGCCCAGCGCACCGAGCTGGCGCGCCATCGTCGCCGCGTCGAGGCCGCGCTCGCGCGTCAGCCACAGTTGCGCGAACGAGATGCCGACGAACGCCATGTGCACCAGCACGAAGCCGACGATCGTGCTCGCCACCGTCGCGTTGCCGCGCAAAAGCCCGACGACGTTGCGCAGTTGTTGCCCGAACGGCGCGCCGCGCTCCGACTCGGCCTGTCGAGCGCGATCGTCCTTCAGCAGCAGCGCCGGCAGACCGACGACGACGCCGATCACGCCCAGCGCGTAGAACGTGCCGCGCCAGCCGAGCGACGCGCCGAGCGTGCCGGCGAGCGTGAATGCCAGGCCGATGCCGAGCGGAATGCCCATGAAGAACACACCGACAGCGGTGCCGGCGCGACGTGGCGGGAACAGCTCCATCAGCAGCGACACCGCGGCGGGAACGAGCGCCGCCTCGCCCGACGCAACCAGGAAGCGCGCCGCCACCATCTGGCCGAAGTTCTGCGCCGCCCCCGACGCGCCGGTGCAGACGCTCCAGATCAGGATGCCGACGGCGATGACCCGGGTGCGACTGAAGCGGTCGGCGAGGCTGCCGAGGAATACGGCCATGAAGCCGAAGCTCAGCACCCACACCGCGCCGGCCAGAAACCCGTACTGCGCGTTGCCGATCGAGAGCTCGCGCGTGATCTGCGGCGAGAAGCCCAGCAGCATGTTGCGATCGATGTGGGCCATCACGTGGATCACCAGCAGCGCGATCAGCGCGGCATGGGGGCTGTCTTTCCAGCGCATCGCTCGTCTCCGGGTGATGTGATCGGCAGTCAGGCCGCGCGACGCAGCGGCGCGCCGCGCTCGCCATCGCGGCGGTTGGGCGCGTAGCCCAGCCGTGCCAGCGTCTCGTCGGCCGATCGATAGTGCGTGCCGATCTGGTAGATCGCCTTCGCCTGCTCGCCGCTGGCGACGTCGCGATGCAGTTCGCGCGCGATGCGCACCATCTGCTCGACCTGGCGCACGCTGCTGATGCGCTCGCCCTTGCGTCCCCACAGGTTGTCCTCGATGCCGACGCGCACGTGCAGGCCCATCGCGATGGCCATCGTGTTCAGCGGCAGCACATTGCGCATGATCGACTCGATCGTCAGCACCGCGCCGGGCGGCACGCGGCGGATGAACTCCATCATGTTGTACGGATTGGGTCCGTCGGCGCCGCCGCCGATGCCCACCCAGTTGAGCACCAGTGGGCCGGTGTAGATGCCGCGGCGGAGCAGCCGTTCTACCGTTTCGAGCTGGCCGGCATCGCCGAGCATGAAGTGCGGCTGGATGCGCGCCGCCTGCAACCGCCTGAGGTGCTCGGCCACGAACGCCGGCCCCGAGGGGATCGTCATCTCGGTGTAGGCCTGCTGGTAGGCCGGCAGCGCGAGCGAGGTGCCGGCTACGTCGTCGGCGCTCAACAACTCGCACACGTTCATCTGGTTGGTGTTGATGGCGATCGTCACCTGGTCGGGCTTCGGTGTCAGCTCGGCCAGCATGTGGCGCGTGTCGTCGTTGAGCCAGTTCGCACCAGCGCCCTCGCCCTCCGGCGCGAACGAGATCGAGCCGCCCACCTGCAGCAGCATCTTCGGCACCGCCTGCCGCAGCCGCGCCAGCATCTCGTTGAACATCGACAGACGCTTGCTGCCCTTGCCGTCGGCCTCGCGCACATGCACGTGCAGCACGGTGGCGCCGGCGTTCCAGCAGTCCACCGCCTTTTGCACCTGCTCGGCCATGGTGACCGGGATATCGTCGGAATCCCCGGGCAGGAACTCAGGCCCGTACGGTGCCACCTGGATCACCAGTGGCTGTTGGTTCTCGGGCAGCAGCGAGTCGTCGAGGAATTGCATGGTCGTAGTCTCCGTGGGTGGTGATGGCTCAGCGATCGGGTGCCGCGCCCGCGTCACGGGCGGCCAGCTCCTCGAGCAGGATCGGCGCACCGACGCTCATCGTGTGGATGCCCAGCACGCTGACGAGCTGCAGCACTGCGGTGATCTCGTCTTTCGTCGCGCCGAGCGCGAGCGCATGGCGGATGTGGCGGCGCACCCCTGGCGCGTACAGGTGCGTGCACGACGCGTCGACCGCGATCGCGATGAATTCGATCGTCTTCGCATCGAGCACGCCCGAGACCATCGGCGGCACGGCCATCGCCATGAAACGCTCGGTCCAGGCCGGATCCAGCTGCTGGAACGGATCCCATGCCGGGTTCCAGGCGCCGCGCGCGCGCAGCGCGTCGCAGATGGGCGTCGGGGTGGTTTTCGCGGCGGCGTCGTTAGCATGCATGGGGCGGCATTGTTTGTCTGACCGCAAAGCCGCACTTGACCGATCGGGACAGAGACTTACCATTTCGGGACAACCCGAGATGGCCCGATGGTCGCCCTTGTTCGCAGCGCCAGCCTGACCCAGTTCGCCGAAGTGGCCGCATCGTGCGGCCTCGATGCGCGCACGCTGGTGCGAGAGGCCGGGTTGCCGCTGCGCTGTCTCGACGAGCCTGACCTCAAGGTGCCTGCCGCCGCGGTGAGCCGCCTGCTCGAACTCGCCGCGACGCGTGGGCGCGAGGCCGCGTTCGGGCTGCGCATGGCGCAGTCGCGGCGGCTCTCGAACCTCGGGCCGTTGGCGCTGCTGGTGCGCGACGAGCCCACGCTGCGCAGCGTCCTCGAAGCGCTGGTGCGCTACATCCACCTGCACAACGAGGCGCTCGCACTGGGGATCGAGGAGGTCGGCAATCTGGTGGTGATCCGCGAGGATCTGCTGCATCACGGGCGTGAACCGCTGCGCCAGGCAACCGAACTGGTGCTTGCCGTCACCCATCGCGTGCTCAGCATCTTCCTCGGTGCGTCGTGGCGGCCGCGACTGGTGTGTTTCGCGCACCGCGCGCCGGCCAGCGATGCGCTGCACCGTCGCGTGTTCGGCGACGCGATCGAGTTTGGCCACGAGTTCAACGGCATCGTCTGCAACGCGAGCGATCTCGACGCGCCGAACCCCGGAGCAGACCCGGTGATGGCGCGCTATGCGCACGCCTTGCTGAAGCAGGGCCTCGACGCGCCATCGGACATGGCCTCGCGCGTGCGGCAGTTCGTCGTGCTGCTGCTGCCGCGCGGCCATTGCCGCGTCGAGATCGTCGCCCAGCACCTCGGCATCGACCGCCGCACGATCGCCCGGCGTCTCGCGGCCGAAGGCACGACCTTCAGCGCGTTGGTCGACGAGTTGCGGCGCGATCTGTTCGAGCGGTCACGCAAGGACGGAGCGCGTACCCTCGGCGAGGTGTCGGCGCTGCTCGGGTTCTCGGCACAGAGCGCGTTTTCGCGCTGGCATCGGCGCGCCTACGGCGGCGCCGCTCGCGCACGCTGGCCGGTGGCCCCGCGCTGAAAGGCCATCCGGCCGGGAGACGCTACCCAGTGGACGCGAGAGGTGCCGAGGAACCCTCGATCAGCCCGCCGGTTCAAGCACCGCAATGCCGGCAGCCGTGTTCGAGATCGGAATGTGGTACGTGGTGTGCACCTTGCGCACCGCGCCGTCGCCGAGCGCCGCGCGCGCGGCGAGCCACATCACCAGCTCGACGCCCTGCGTGCCGGTGAGCCTGACCAGTTCGGGGATCGAGTAGCGCGTGGCCCACTTCGGGTCGCCGACCATGCTGTGGATGAACTGCAGGTCGAACTCCTTGTTGATGAAGCCGGCGCGCTGGCCGTCGAGCTGGTGCGACAAGCCGCCGGTGCCGAGGATCAGCACGCGCGCATCGGAATCCCAGCTGCGCACGGCGCGGCCCACGGCTTCGCCCAGCTTGTAGCAGCGCGCGGCGCTGGGCATCGGGTGCTGCACGGTGTTGATGCACACCGGTACCACCTTCACCGGCCACTTCTGTTCGGGCCACAGTAGCGCCATCGGCAGCGTCACTGCATGGTCGAACACCATCTCCTGGCAGGTGGTGACGTCGAACTCGTCGCCGACCAGCGAGTCGATCAGATGCCACGACAGATCGAGCTCGCCGGCGAACGGCGGCATCGTCGGGATGCCCCAACCCTCGTCGGTGCTGCGGTACTCGGCGGCCGCGCCGATTGCGAAGGTGGGCATCTTGTCGAGGAAGAAGTTCAGGCCGTGATCGTTGTAGATCGCCACCACCACGTCGGGCTTGGCCGCGGCGACCCAGCGGCGCACCGGCGGAAAGCCGTCGAAGAACGGCTTCCAGTACGGGTCGGCCTGCAGGCCCTTGGCGATCGCGCCGCCGATCGCGGGCACGTGCGAGGTGGTGATGGTTCCGACGATCTTCGCCATGTTCAGCCCCTGGCGGCCACGAGCTTGGCCTTGAACGCGTCCTTGGTCATGCCGGTCTGCTGCGCGCCGAGGTCCTGCACGTCGAGGCCGAAGATGCCGGCGAACTTGGCGAGGTAGTAGACGTTGCCGCCGGCGGCCAGCAGCGCGAGCACGTTGCGCGCCTTGATCGCGGCGCGCTGCTCGTCGTTGAGGCCGTAGCGAGCGCAGTACGCTTCCTCGTCGCGCTTGAACGCCTCGCGGTTGGCGGCGTCGTTGAACGAGTAGCACATCTTGTTCAGGGCGTAGCCCTTGCGCGCCTGCGCGCCATCGAACAAGGTGGTGCCGGGAATCTCGGGCTTGGCGGCTGCGGCCATCGGTGGTCTCCTCGGCGCGCCGCGTGCGCGCTCTGTGGCGGCCACGTTGCCAGCAACAGCCGGCGCCGCGTTTGCCTTATGTCAAGACCGCGGACCGCCTCAGTACGGCTCGGTGTCGACCTCGACGGCGTTGCCCGCGCTGTAGCGCGCGCCGGCCACGGTGCACTGGTTGATCAGCGCGTCGGCGCGCGCCCGATGCACAGCGGCGAGCTCGAGCGCCGCGGCGCCGAGGTTCTCCTGCAGGTGCGCCAGCTGGGTGGTGCCCGGCAGGGCGACCACGTGCTCGCCCTGCGCCAGCACCCAGGCCAAGGCCAGTTGCGCCATCGTGCAGCCGGCCTCGCGCGCGAGCGCGGCAAAGCCCGGCAGCAGTTCGAGGTTGCGCGCATAGGTTGCGGGCTCGAAGCGCGGCATCGCGCGGCGGATGTCCTTCGGTGGCAGCGCGGCCACGTCGCGCAGCTGCCCGGTGAGGAAGCCGCGTGCCAGCGGGCTGAACGCCACCAGCGTCGCGCCGAGTTCGCGGCAGGCGCCGAGCACGCCGATCTCGACGTTGCGGCTCCACAGCGAGTATTCCGACTGCACCGCGACGATCGGGTGCACCGCGTGCGCGCGACGCAGCGTGGCGGCCGACACCTCCGACAGCCCGAGCGCCCTCACCTTGCCGGCGCGCACGAGATCGGCCAGCGCCCCGACCGAATCCTCGATCGGCACCGCCTTGTCCCAGCGATGCAGGTAGTACAGGTCGATCACGTCGGTGCCCAGGCGGCGCAGGCTGTCGTCGCAGTTGCGGCGAATGGCCTCGGGGCGGCCATCGATCACGCGCTTGACGCCGTCGGCGAACGCCACGCCGGCCATGCCGCCCTTGCTCGCCAGCACGATGCGCGAGCGGTGCGCTTTCAGCACACGGCCCACCAGCGTCTCGTTGGTGCCGAAGCCGTACAACGCCGCAGTGTCGAACAGCGTCACGCCGCGCTCGAGCGCTTCGAGCATCACGCGCTCGGCCTGCTCGGGCGACGGCGGCGTGCCGTAGGCATGGCTGAAGCCCATGCAGCCGAGGCCGATGCACGAGACCTCGAGCGGGCCGATGCGGCGCGACTTCATCGCCCGCTCACGCCAGCTGCTGCTCCAGCTGGTGCAGCACCTGGTAGCACGGCAGCACCTGCGCCACGCTGGCGTTGGGCTCGCGGCCTTCGCGGATGGCGGCGAAGAACTCGCGGTCCTGCAGCTCGATGCCGTTCATCGACACGTCGACCTTCGAGACATCGATCTTCTCGTCCCGGCCGTTGTAGAGGTCGTCGTAGCGCGCGATGTAGGTGCCGCTGTCGCCGATGTAGCGGAAGAACGTGCCCAGTGGGCCTTCATTGTTGAAGCTCAGACTGAGCGTGCAGATCGCGCCGTTGGCGGCCTTGAGCTGGATGCTCATGTCCATCGCGATGCCCAGCGTCGGGTGGATCGGGCCCTGGATCGCGTTGGCCTTCACGATCGGCGAACGCGCCTGGTACGCGAACAGATCGACCGTGTGCGCGGCGTGGTGCCACAGCAGGTGGTCGGTCCAGCTGCGCGGTTGGCCGAGGGCGTTCATGTTGGTGCGGCGGAAGAAGTACGTCTGCACGTCCATCTGCTGCACATGCAACTCGCCGGCCACGATGCGCTTGTGCACCCACTGGTGGCTCGGGTTGAAGCGCCTCGTGTGGCCGCACATCGCCACCTTGCCCACCTGCTGCTGCAGCGCGACGACGGCCTGGCCATCTTTCAGCGCATCACACAGCGGGATCTCGACCTGCACATGCTTGCCGGCCTTCAGGCAGGCGATGGTCTGCTCGGCGTGCATCTGCGTCGGCGTGGCGAGGATCACCGCGTCGAGCTCCTTGAGCTTCAGGCTCTCGCCGAGGTCGGTGGCCACGTGGGCGATGCCGTACCTCGCGGCCGCCTCCTGCGTCTTGGCGAGCTCGCGGCCGACCACCGAGATCACCTTCACGTCGGGAATCTGCCGGATGGCATCGAGGTGCTTGACGCCGAATGCACCGGCGCCGGCCAGCGCCACTTGGATGGTCATTCAGTTCTCCAGGATCAAGTGCCCGACGGCGGTGTTCGACGCCGGCACATGGTAGAAACGGTGCGCGACCTTCGCTTTCGGCGCGCCGCGTGCCGCATCGGCTTTCGCGCCGCGCGCAACATCGGCCATCGCGCCGCGCGCGATGAGCCACATCACCAGCTCGATGCCCTCGCTGCCGGCTTCGCGCACGTACTCGATGTGCGGCACCTCGGCGAGGCCGGCGGGGTCGTCGATCAGGCGGTCGAGGAAGCGGTTGTCCCACTCGCGGTTGATCAGCCCCGCGCGCGGGCCCTGCAGCTGGTGGCTCATGCCGCCGGTGCCCCAGATCTGCACGTTCAGCGGCTCGTCGTACGCCTCGATGGCCTTGCGGATCGCCTGGCCGAGCATGAAGCAGCGCCGGCCCGACGGCACCGGGTACTGCACGACATTGACCGCGAACGGGATCACCTTGCACGGCCATGCGCCCTGCACGGGATCGCGCTGGCCGAACATCAGCGACAGTGGCACCGTCAGGCCATGGTCGACGTCCATCTTGTTGACGATGGTGAGGTCGAATTCGTCCTGGATCACGCTCTGGGCGATGTGCGCGGCCAGTTCGGGGTGGCCGATCACCTTGGGCACCGGCCGAGGGCCCCAGCCCTCGTCGGCCACCGCGAACTCGGCCGCCGTGCCGATCGCGAAGGTGGGGATGATCTCCAGGCTGAACGACGTGGCATGGTCGTTGTAGACCAGGAACACCACGTCGGGCCTGTGCGCAGCGATCCAGCGCTTGCTCGCCTCGTAGCCGCCGAACACCTTCTGCCAGTAGGGTTCGTGCGTCTTGCCGTGGTCGAGCGCGGCGCCGATCGCCGGCACGTGGCTGGTGTAGACGGAGGCGGTGATGCGTGCCGGCATGTCAGAGGGTACCCTTGCCATGGCCTTGCGGCTGGTGGTGCGCCTGCGCGTCGCCATCTTCGCCGATGCGGCGGTTGCCCTCGACCGAGCGCCCTCCCCGGATCATCATGTCGCGATACTCCTCTTCGGTCATGCCGGTCATGCTGCCGGCCATCTGCTGGAAGCTCTTGCCGAACGTGGCACCGATCTTGGCCAGGAAGTAGATGTTGCCGCCGGCCGCGATGCAGCGGTTCAGGTCGCGCGCCATCACGGCCAGCTTCTGCTCCTCGGTCATCGGCCATTCGTCGAGGTAGGCGCGCTCGTCGGACTTGAAGCGCGTGCGATTGTCTGCCCGCATCAGGCTCATGCAGAACTGATTCAACCAGTAACCCTTGCGCGACTGCTCGGCGTCGAAGATCGTCGTGCCGGGGATGTCCTGATACGGTTTGTGCAGTGCCATTGGGTCCTCATGGAAACTTGCCGCGGCGGCGTTCGATGGAGCGTCAGCGCCCTTCTTCCGGCCAGTACAGCCGCATCGGGTTGTCGACCAGCAGCTTGCGCTGCAACTGCGGCGTGCGCGCGATGTGCGGAACGAAGTCCACCAGCAGGCCGTCGTCGGGCATGTGGTCTTTCAGGTTCGGGTGCGGCCAGTCGGTGCCCCACAGCACGCGATCGGGAAACGTCTCGACGATGCGGCGCGCGAACGGCACCACGTCGCGATAGGCATTTCGTTCGCCGTTCAACGCCGCCGGTCCGCTGGCCGAGAGCCGCTCGGGGCAGCTCACCTTGCTCCACACGTTCTCGTGCTCGCGCATGAAGCGCACGAACAGCTCGAACTCCGGGCCGTCGACCGGCTTGCGCACGTCGGGCCGGCCCATGTGATCGACCACCACGGTGGTGGGCAGCGCGGTGAAGAAGCTCCACAACTCGGGCAGGTCCTGCGCCTCGAAGTAGATCACCACATGCCAGCCGAGGTTCTTGATGCGCGCGGCGATCTCCAGCAGTTCGTCCTTCGGCGTGAAGTCGACCAGCCGCTTGACGAAGTTGAAGCGCACGCCGCGCACGCCGGCGTCGTGCAACGCCTGCAGCTCGGCATCGCCGACGCTGCGCCTGACGGTGGCCACGCCGCGCGCCCTGCCACCGGAGGCGCGGCAGGCATCGGCCAGCGCGCGGTTGTCGGCGCCGTGGCAGGTGGCCTGCACGATCACGTTGCGCGCGAAGCCCAGGTGGTCGCGCAGCGCGAACAGCTGCGCCTTGCTCGCGTCGCACGGCGTGTACTTGCGCTCGGGCGCGTACGGGAACTCCGCGCCCGGCCCGAACACGTGGCAGTGTGCGTCGACGCTGCCCGGCGGCAGCGCGAAGCGCGGCTCGCTGGGGCCGGCGTACCAGTCGAGCCAGCCCGGGGTCTTGTCGAAGCTCACGTCTTCCTGCTCTTGTTCACATGGGCGAGGATGCGGTCGGCCTCGGTGCGCCAATCGGCACTGCGCGCAAAGTCTGCCGCACCGCGGGTGCCGAACAGCGACGCATCGGCCAGGTCCGCCATCCAGGCCTGGCGCTCGGCGGTGCCGCTGGCACTCCATGGGTCGAGCCCGGCCTCGCGCACAGTCACCGACACCTCGCGCACCTCTTCGCTGCGGCGACGGCCGTGCTCGATCACGCGCTGGAAGAAGTACGCGCCCTGCCGTTCCCAGTCGATGCCGGGGAAGGTTTCGCGCAGCGAAGCCAGCACCGCATCTTCCACGCCGTAGTGGCGCGCAGCGGTGAAACTCTCGATCACCATCGCCTCCAGCCCCTTGATCATCACGCTGCGGCACATCTTGGTGGCGCTGGCCACGCCGAGCTGCGCGCTGGCAACCTGGGCCGCGAAGCCGATCGCATTGAGCACCGGCTCGAGCGCGGCCGCGTCGGGCCCGCCGAGCAACAGCGGCACCTTGATGCGGTGCGGCGGCACCGAGGTCATCACCGCGCCCTCGACATAGCGAGCGCCCGCGGCGTTGACAACGGCGCTGGCACGGATCTTCGCGCCCGGCGACGCCGAGTTGAAGTCGACAAAGAACGCGCCCGCCACCAGCGCCGGCGCGCACGCCTGCGCCACCGGCACCGCCTGGCTCGCGGTGACCGCGCTCACCACCAGCTCGGCGCCGCGCACCGCGGCGGCGTGCGATGGCGCCGCCGCCACGCCGAGCCCGGCCGCGTGCCCGCGCAGCGCGCCGTCACCCGGGCCATCGAACTTGACGTCGAAGCAGCTCAGCGCATGGCCGCCGGGCGCCAGGTCTTCCGCCAGGATGCGGCCGACTTCGCCGTAGCCGATCAGCGCGATCCTCATCGCCGTGCGTTCAGTCGATGTAGCGCAGGCCGGCTCTTTCGAGCGGCTCGCGCATCTTGTACATGTCCAGGCCCAGCACGCCGGCGGCGAGCTTGGCGCGCTTGTCGCCCTCGGTGGCCTCGCGAGCGGCGGCCGCATCGGCCACCTTGGCGGCTATCGCGGCCGGCACCACGACCACGCCGTCGTCGTCGGCGACGATCGCGTCGCCCGGATGCACCAGCGCGCCGGCGCACACCAGCGCGATGTTCACCGAACCGAGCGTAGCCTTGACCGTGCCCTTGGCGCTGACGGCCTTGCTCCACACCGGAAAGCCCATCTCGGTGAGCACCTTCACGTCGCGCACGCCGCCGTCGATCACCAGGCCACGCGCGCCGCGCGCGCGAAAGCTGGTGGCCAGCAGATCGCCGAAGAAGCCATCGGTGTTCTCCGCCGTGCAGGCGGCGACGACGATATCGCCGTCGAGGATCTGCTCGGCCGCCACGTGCAGCATCCAGTTGTCGCCCGGCTGCAGCAGCACGGTGACGGCGGTGCCGGCGATCTGCGCGCCCGGGTAGATCGGCCGCATGCACGGCTGCAGCAGGCCGACGCGGCCCATCGCCTCGTGCACCGTGGCGACGCCGAAGCCGGCGAGACGATCGACCGCCGCGCGGTCGGCGCGCACGATGTTGCGCTTGACAATGCCCAGCTCGTACATGTGAACCCCTGGTGGTGAAGCGGGTCGCGCTTCCTCACGGACCCTGGTTGCCTACTTGCCGCGCGCCTTCAGCGCGCGGTCGAGCCGCGGGAACACGCGGCGTGCGTTGCCTTCGTAGATCTGCTGCCGCTGCGCCGGCGTGAGGTTGGCCGCCTCGATGTAGCGACGGGTGTCGTCGTAGTTGAAGCCCGTCTCGGGGTCGACGCCGCGCACCGCGCCGATCATCTCGCTGGCGAACAGCACGTTGTCGACCGGGATCACCCGCGTCAACAGGTCGATGCCCGGCTGGTGGTAGACGCAGGTGTCGAAGAACACGTTGTGCAGCAGGTGATCCCGCAGCAGCGGCTTGCCCAGCTCCTGCGCCAGCCCGCGATAGCGGCCCCAGTGGTACGGCGCCGCACCGCCGCCGTGCGGGATGATGAACTTCAGCGTCGGGAAGTCCCTGAACAGGTCACCCTGGATCAGCTGCATCACCGCGGTGGTGTCGGCGTTGATGTAGTGCGCGCCGGTGGTGTGGAAGCACGCGTTGCAGCTGGTGCTGACGTGGATCATCGCCGGAATGCCGTACTCCACCATCTTCTCGTAGATCGGGTACCAGTGGCGGTCGGTCAGCGGCGGGCTGCTCCAGTGGCCGCCCGACGGGTCGGGGTTCAGGTTGATGCCGACGTTGCCGTACTGCTCGACGCACTTCATCAGCTCGGGGATGCAGGTCTTCGGGTCGACGCCGGGCGACTGCGGCAGCATCGCCGCCGGCACGAAGTGATCCGGGAACAACTGCGACACGCGAAAGCACAGCTCGTTGCAGATCGCGGCCCAGGTGCTCGAGACCGCGAAGTCGCCGATGTGGTGCGCCATGAAGCTGGCGCGCGGGCTGAAGATCGTGAGGTCGGAGCCGCGCTGCCTCATCAGCTTGAGTTGGTTCGATTCGATCGACTCGCGCAACTCGTCGTCCGATATCTTCAGCTCGCTCACCCTCGGGCTGGCGGCCGGATTCCGGATGCCGGCGATCTGCGCGTTGCGCCAGGTTTCGAGCGCTTTCGGCGCGGTGGTGTAGTGCCCGTGGCAGTCGATGATCATCGTGTGCGGCTCCGGGGCCGCTGGCGATGGCAGCGGCCGCATGGCCGTCGATTGTGCGCAGTTGCCGGCATGCGCCAAGCCGGCGGCCCCACTACCAGCTATGCCGATGCGGCATGGCTGAGGGCCCGCCGCCCCCCTCGGCGCGGCATGGATGCGGTCACCAGATCGGTCAGCATGCGCGCCGCGCGGCGCGCCAGCGGCGTCGCCGGTTTGTGCGCCGGCTGCGCCAGGCACAGCACGCTGACCAGCTCGGGCTCGACGATCGGCCGCACCGCGAGCTCGCCGCCGCGCCCCGAGGCCTCGACCGCGCTGGCGCTGAGCACCGCGAAGCCGACCCCGGCGCAGACCAGGTCGATGATCGCCGGCACGCTCGACACCTCCCAGGCGACATCCAGCTTCACGCCGGCCAGCGCCGACTGCATCTGCAGCTGGCGGCGGATGGTCTGGTGCCGCTCGGGCAGGATCAGCGGACAGCCCGCCAGCTCGCGCAACGGCAACGGCGGGCCCACGGCCGCGCGACGGCCGCCGCCGCGCCGCTCCACCCGGCACAGGCACTCCTGCAGCACCGGCGAGATCTCGAGGGCCGGCAGGTCTTCGGGGTTGTAGAGCAGGCCGAGGTCGACGCGGCCGCTGGCGATCCACTCGGCGATGTGCGCGCTCAGGCCCTCCACCAGCGTCAGCCGCGCGCGCGGCAGCTGCTCGCGAAAGCCTTCGATCAGCGGCACCGTCAGGCGCCGGCCGATGCTCGGCGGCAGGCCGATCGTCACGTGGCCCACTGCGGCGTCGCGCTGCGTGCCGAGGTCTTCGCGCGCCTGCGACACACGCTGCAAGATCTGCACGCCGTGCTCGAACAACCGCTGGCCGGCATCGGTGAGGTTGACACCGCGGCCGTTGCGCAGCAGCAGCGTCTGGCGCAGATCGGTCTCAAGCTGGCGCACCTGGCGGCTCAGTGCCGGCTGTGCGATGTCGAGCACGCGCGCGGCCTTGCTGAAGCTGCCGAGCTCGGCCACGCGCACGAAGCTCTCGAGATGCCTGAGGTTCATTGGCGCTCGATCTTCGTCTGCTCGATCACCGCGGCCCAGCGGCGCACCTCGTCGACCAGCAGCTGCGCGAGCTGTTGCGGCGTGCCGGCCCGCGCGCGCACGCCCAGCACCTGCAACTGCGCTCGCACGGCCGGCAGCGCCAGCGCATCGGCCGCAGCGCGGTGCAGCCGCTCGATCACCGCGGCCGGCGTGCGCGCCGGCACTGCCAGCGCGTTCCAGGAGGCAGCCTGGTAGGCCCTCAACCCGGGCACGCCCGACTCCTGCACCGTCGGCACGCCGGGCAGGCCGGCGAAGCGCTCGTCGGCGGTGACCGCGAGCGCGCGCAGCGCACCGGCGTGCAGCTGCGGCAGCATCGGCCCGACGATCTCGAACGCGAGGTCGACCTCCTTCGTGCGCAGCGCGGTGACCACCGCCGGCGTGCCCTTGTACGGCACCGTCAGCGCATCGATGCCGGCCATCGACTTGAACAGCGCGGCCGCCAGGTGCTGCGTGCTGCCGCTGGCGATGGTGCCGATCGTCAGTGCGCCGGGTTTCGCCCGCGCCGCCGCCACCACGTCGCGCACGCCGCGCCACGGCGAATCGTGCGCGACGAACAACGCAAGATCGAAGAAGCCGATCGTCGTCACCGCGGCGAAGTCGCGCAGCACGTCGAACGGCAGCTTGCGGAACAGGCCGGCGCTGATCGCGTTGGCATTGCTCAGCAGCAGCGCGGTGTAGCCATCGGGCTCGGCATGGGCCACCGCGCTGGCGCCGACGATGGCCCCGGCACTCGGCCGGTTGTCGATCACGATCGGCTGGCGCAGCGCGACGCTCATCGGCTGCGCCACCGCGCGCGCGGTGAGGTCGGCGATGCCGCCGGGCGCGAATGGCACCACCCAGGTGATAGCACGCTGCGGATACGCTGCATGCGCACGCGCGCCGCATGCCAGCCCGAAAGACAACGCGCCGGCCATCCAGTGCCGGCGCGTGGCCGAAATGGCGCGTGACGTCGTCATGCGAAGTGGTCGGGGTGAGACGATTCGAACGTCCGACCCACTGCTCCCAAAGCAGTTGCGCTACCAGGCTGCGCTACACCCCGAGCGGTAGCGATTCTACCGGGGCACCCCGCGCGCGGGCGGCGGGTGGTCAGGCTGGCTTCTCGGCCAGCAGCACGATGCCGTCTTCGTCGGCCACCAGCCACTCGCCGGGGCTGACCCACACGCCGTCGATCTGCACCGGCTGCCCCACCACGCCGGCATGCCGCTTCTCAGTGGGCAGCGGCATCGTCGCCAGCGCACGCACGCCGATCTGCAGCTTGCGCAGCTCGTCGACATCGCGCACCGCACCGTACACGATCACGCCGGCCCAGCCGTTGCGCTCGGCGAGCTGGGCGAGGTTGCCGCCCACCAGTGCGCGCCGCAGCGAACCGCCGCCGTCGACCACCAGCACGCGGCCCTGCCCCGGCGTGTAGACGAGCTCGCGCACCGACGTGTTGTCCTCGAGGCATTGCACCGTGGCCACCGCGCCGTGGAAGCGCGCACGGCCACCATAGTCGCGAAACAGCGGCGGCAGCACGCGAAAGCGCGCGCTCGGCTCGGTCTTGTGTGCATCGCACAGGTCGCAGGTGGACAGTGAGTTCATCGCGTGAGTCTCGAAGATGGGGATGGCAGTCGCCGCTCAAGCCTTGCGCTGCTGCGCCTGGCTGCGAATGGCCGACAACGTGGTGCGCGTGGTGATCACGTCGGGGTCGAGCTTCAGGTGCAGCAGCGTCGGCCGCTCGGTGGCGAGCGCGCGTGCGAAAGCAGGCTCGAACTGCTCGGTGCGGTCGACGCGCTCGCTGCTCCAGCCATAGGCCTGGGCGAGCTGCACGAAATCGGGATTGAACAGCTCGGTGCCGCTGATGCGCGCCGGGTACTCGCGCTCCTGGTGCATTCGGATCGTGCCGTAGCTGCCGTTGTCGACCACGATCGACACCAGCTTGCCGCGCCCGCGCCCGGCGCCATACTGGGTGGCGGTGGCGAGCTCCTGCCCGGTCATCAGGAAGTCGCCGTCGCCGGCGACGTTGATCACGGTGCGCTCGGGGTACAGCAGCGATGCGGCCACCGCCGCCGGCACGCCATAGCCCATCGCACCCGAGGTCGGCGCAAGCTGCGTGCGGCCGTGATGCTGCAAGCCGCGGTACTGCACGTAGCGGTGCAGCCAGCCGGCGAAGTTGCCGGCGCCGTTGGTGTACACGCAGTCGGCCGGCGCGAGGCGCTGCGCGGTCTTCATGACCTGCGCGAGGTCGAGCGGCGCCACCGGCGTCGGCACCAGGTTGGCCTCGTAGTCGGCGTGCGCCGCGCCGGCCCACACGCGCCACGGCGGCGAAGCCGGCGCGGTCAGCGTCTCGAGCGCCAGCGCCGCCTGCGACATCGATGCATGGATCAGCAGATCGGCCTGGTAGACGCGGCCGAGCTCCTCGGCGCCGGCGTGCACGTGCACCAGCTTCTGCGCCGGTCGCGGCACCTGCAGCAGCGTGTAGCCGCCGGTGGTCATCTCGCCGAGCCGCACGCCGAGCGCGAGCAGCAGGTCGGCGTCGCGCACGCGGGCGGCGAGCTTGGGGTTAATCGCGATGCCGACGTCGCCGGCATACAGCGGGTGGCGGTTGTCGAACGTGTCCTGGAAGCGAAAGCCGCAGCCCACCGGCAGCTGCCAGCGCTCGGCAAAGCGCTGCAGCGCGGCGCAGGCGGGCGCATCCCAGCCGCTGCCGCCGGCGATCACCAGCGGGCGGCGCGCGGCCGTCAGCAGCGCCTGCAGCCCGCGCAACGCATCGGGTGCAGGCCAGGTCGTCGCGGCGGCCGCGCGCGGCATCACCGGCGCAGCGGTCGGCGTGGTCAGCATGTCTTCGGGCAGCGCCAGCACCACCGGGCCGGGCCGGCCCTGCAGCGCGGTGTGGAATGCACGCGCCACGTACTCGGGCACGCGGTCGGCACTGTCGATCTGCGCCGCCCACTTGGCCATGCCGAGCGTGCCGGGGCCGAACATCTGGCGGTAGTCAACCTCCTGGAACGCCTCGCGGTCGCGCTGGTCGCTGGCTACCTGGCCGATGAACAGCACCAGCGGCGTCGAATCCTGGAACGCGGTGTGCAGCCCCACCGCGGCGTTGCTGGCACCCGGCCCGCGGGTGACGAAACAGACCCCTGGTCGGCCGCTCAGCTTGCCCTGCGCATCGGCCATGAAGGCAGCGCCGCCCTCCTGCCGGCAGGCGATGAAGCGGATGCAATCGGCGTGCTGGTGAAAGCCGTCGAGCACTGCCAGGTAGCTCTCGCCGGGCACGCCGAACGCGGTGTCGACGCCTTGCGCGATCAGGGCTTCGACGAGGGCATGGCCGGCGATGCGGGGTGTCATGGCAATCCTTGGGTGAAGGTGGCGGCGGCACGAACGGCGCCCCGGCGGGGATTATCGACAGCACACGAACCACCCTCGCCGACCGCCGCTGGCTGCCGGGCATCGCGGCCACGCCGCGGCAACTGTGAGCGCTCGTCTTGCGCCACGGCAAGATCTAGCGCCTGGTTCGGCCCCTGTGGGGTGGCCGAACGCAGGGCAGCGTCGCGCCACCCCGCCGGATGCGACTTTTTGCACGGCCCGTCGACGTGACATTCGCGTACACCGCAACAGGCACGACGCGGCGGCGCAGCCTAGATTGGACACTGGCGCCCGATGACGCGAAGCGTCTTGCCCGTGGGGCGGCGCCAGGGAGCGCAGACGATGCTGAAGACCTTGTTCGGTGACCTCGGGCCACGAGCTGCTGCCGGCGACGGCTATGCGCCGACCGAAGTGGCATTCGCTGCCACGGCCGTGCTCGAAGAAGGTGTGCCCGCGGCGCTGCCGCGAGAGAGCGACCCCAACGTAGTCGACGTGTTCGTCGCCGGCTCGCCGGCGCAGTCGATTCGCGAGCACTTCACCACCAGCCGCGCCGACCTAGGCAGCGCGCCGTCGATGATCACGCTGCTCGACCCGTCGAGGCTGTGGGCGCCGGCAGTGGTGAAGGCGCTGTCCGACGCCACCGGCCAGCCGGTGGAGAAGCTGCCCCTGCGCGAGCGCACCACGCTGCGCACGCTGGCGGTGATCGAGCGCACCGCGGTGCCGCGCCGCGCCGCGGGGCCCTTGAAGGTGTATCACGCCGACGTACGGGCCGCTGGGCTCGAGCACGACGAGATCGTCAATGCGCTGGCTGAGCGTTCGCAGATGACCGCGGTGATCGTCGGCGCGCTGCAACCACACGCGCTCGACGCGCTGCTGCGCTCGCTGCTGATGGCCACACAGCAGCCCGATTGGCACTGCCCATGGCTGGTGTTTCTGCTGCCGCCGAACTCCGGCGCGCTGCGCCATCGCATCCTGTGCCAGGCGTGGCCGGCACCGGTGCGCGCGACCGCGCTGGCCGAGCCGTTGAACGGCACCTCGGCGGTGTGGAACACCGTGCTGTCGGCCTGGGAGGCGTGCGCCAATGCGCCCACCTTCTCGGCCAGGCAGACCAATGTGCTCGACGAGTCGAGTGTCACCAAGGCACTGTTCGGCCTGGTGCGCACCGAAGGCGTCATCGCCTGTGGCGTGGTCGACCTCGGCAGTGGCGAGTTGCTGGCGCACGACAGCCGCCGCAGCCTCACGGTCGACCTCGCTGCACGAGCACGCCGTCTGAGCGCGGCACGGCGCGTGTTCAGCACAGCTGGCGCCCCGGCGCACGACTGCGAGGAAATGCTGATCACACAAGGCGGCCGCATCGAGATGCTGCGCGCCGCCGGGCCGGCACCGCAGCGCTTGGGCCTGATGTTGATGCTCGACCGCCGACTCGCCAACGTGCCGCTGGTGCGCTTCAAAGCGCTGCAGGCCGAGAAGCAGTTGCACTGACGGCCGCACCGGCCCGCCGCCGCGCGGTGAACGCGACGGCGACGTTTGCGCAATCGTTGTCGTCGGCCCTCGACCCGCGCGGCGACCCACCGGTCCAGCGCGGCCGCCGTGCGGAAATGCCGCGGCGCCGGACGGGTGGCGCCTACACTGCGGGAATTCCGCGGCCGGCCGCTCGATGGCCTGGCTTGGGGGGACCACCGATGGCCAAGCCGATTCACGAGATGTCGCAGTGGGACGCGTCGATTCACAACTCGCGCGTGCCCGAAGCGTGGCAGGCGACGCGTGCGCAGACGCAGGCCACGCAGATTCTCGACGACCAGGAGGAATACCTGGCGCCGGAGCGACGCGAGATCGGTCGGCGCATCGGCGACCAGACCCACGAAATGTTCGTGGTCTGCGACCCCGCCGAGGCGGTGCAGCAGCAGTTTCAGCAATGGGCCTGCGACTTCATCGCCATCCACGACATCGCCACCGATTCGTCGCCGCGCATCCTGGCCGGCTTGGCGGCGGCCACGCAGCGCAAGGTGCAGCACCTGGTCATCCGCCGGCAGGGCCATGGCATGGCGCTGGCGACGATGGAGTTCGCCGAACTGCCGGGCGCCAACGGCCAGGCGTTGCGCGTGTACTCCACCCGCGTCGATGCCGATACGCGGCAGCGTGCCGAGTTGGCGCGCGTGCTGCTGGCCTACAGCCGGCTCGGCGTCGTGATGGTCGGCAGCCTGCCGCCGCATGCGCTCGAAGGCGCGCTGCAGCCACTGCGCGACGGCATCGCGCGCGGCCCCTGGCCCGGGCGAAACCTGTTGTTCGTGCCGTTGTCGCCACCGGGCTCGCTGCACCAGCAGGTATCGCAGCTCGGCGGTCGCACCGGCGTGCAGGTGTCGATCGCGCCCCAGGCGGTCAAACCCTCCGATGCGTGGACCGCGATCAGCACCGCCTGGAACCGCGTGCGTGGTGAGGCTGGCGCGGCGGCGTCACCTACCGTGCCGCCGGCCGCCGCGCCGACGCGCGACCCGATCGCCTACCCGGCGCCGGTGCGGACCGCGGCTGCGGCCCCTGCCCCGCTGCCGATGCAGCCGATGCCGCCGACGCGCCCGAGCGCCGCGCCGGTCGACCACGGCAACCCGTGGCAGACCTATGTGAAGCAGTGCATCGAGATCACCGGCATGATCAGCTGCTGCGTGTTCGAGCTGTCGACGCAGCGCACGCTGGCGCACGCCGGCTCGCGGCCCGGCCCGGCTTCGCTGGCCACCCAGGGCGCGGCGCTGCACGAGGCCGCCAACTCGGCGGCCAAGGCCATGGGCCTGCCGATCGGCCCGCCCGACATCTCGGTCACGCTGAGCGGCCACCACCTGGTGCTGCGCGCGATCCCGGGCCACCCGGGGGTGGCCTTGCACGCGGTGCTCGACAGCCACGCTGCCAACCCGATGCTGGTGCGCGTGAAGCTGCAGCGGCTCGAGCAGGATCGGACGCCGGCCTGAGGGCGGCGCGGCGCTGGTCCAACGCACCGTCGGCGCGACGCGCCGGCCACATCGGCGCGGACGAATCGGCGGTGGACGTCGCCCCGGCGTCCCGGCGTTCCGGCGACGAACAAAGCGCCGGTGGTGATCGGGCTCAATCCGCCGCGCAATCGGCACCACGCCGCACCTGCGAGGCATATCGTGGCGGCTGCCCGGCCTCGACCTGCACGAGGCACCAAGAGGGGCGTCACCGTCCGATGACTAAAAGGAGACGCACATGCAAGCCAGCAAGGAACAGCTGTTGTGGATGTTCGAGACGATGGTCGCGATCCGCCACTACGAGGAGACGATGGTCAACGTTTACCTCGAAGGCAAACTGCCGCCGCACATCCAGAAGGGCCTCGCCTTCGACATCGGCTCGGGGCCGGTGCCCGGCGAGATGCACCTGGCTGCCGGCCAGGAGCCGGTGGCCGTCGGCGTGTGCGCCCACCTGAAGAAGGAGGACACCGTCGTCGGCACGCACCGGCCGCACCACTTCGCGATCGCCAAGGGGGTGCCGCTCGACAAGATGACCGCCGAGATCTTCGGCAAGGCCACCGGCCTGGCCAAGGGCAAGGGCGGTCACATGCACCTGTTCGACCCCGAGCATCGCTTCAGCTGCAGCGGCATCATCGGCGCCAGTCTGCCGCCGGCATGTGGGGCCGCGCTCGCGGCGCGAAAGCAGGGCAAGGACTGGGTCGCCGTCGCCTTCTTCGGTGAAGGCGCGGCCAACCAGGGTTCGTTCCACGAATCGCTGAACCTCGCCGCGCTGTGGAAACTGCCGGTGGTCTTCGTTTGCGAGGACAACAAGTGGGCGATCTCCGTGCCCAAGACGGCGGCGACGTCGATCGAGCGGGTGGCAGACCGCGCGTCGGCATACGGCATGCCGGGCATCCACGTCGAGAACAACGATGCCGTCGAGGTGTTCGAGTCGGTCGGCCCAGCCGTCGCGAGAGCCCGACGCGGCGAGGGCCCGAGCCTGATCGAAGTGAAGACCGACCGCTACCTCGGCCACTTCCAGGGCGACCCCGAGGCCTATCGTCCGAAGAACGAGGTGGGCACGCTGCGCAAGAGCGACCCGATTCCGAAGCTCGCGAGCCTGATGAAGCAACGGGGCCTGCTGAACGATGTCGACGAAGCCAGCCTGGCCGCGCGAGCGAGGCAGCGTGTGGCCGATGCCTACGACTTCGCCCGCAGAAGCCCGTACCCGGCTGCGCACGAGGCACTGGCCGACGTGTTCGTCTCCGACTGAACCCGAGGAGAACACCATGAGCAAGACCCGTAACCTCACGATGGCCCAGGCGATCGCAGAAGCAATCGGCCAGGAGATGGCACGCGACCCCAGCGTCTTCCTGATGGGCGAGGACGTCGGCACCTACGGTGGCATCTTCGGCGCCACCGGTGGCCTGTTGGAGCGATTCGGCAAGGACCGGATCATGGACACGCCGATCTCCGAGACCGCCTTCATCGGCGCCGCCACCGGCGCCGCGGCGGCCGGAATGCGCCCGATCGCCGAGCTGATGTTCGTCGACTTCTTCGGCGTCTGCATGGACCAGATCTACAACCACCTGGCCAAGAACACCTACATGGCCGGCGGGCACATCAAATTGCCGGTGGTGCTGACCACGGCGATCGGCGGCGGCTACAACGACGCCGCGCAGCACTCACAGTGCCTGTATGCGACCTTCGCGCACATGCCCGGGCTGAAGGTGGTGGTGCCGTCCACGGCCTACGACGCCAAGGGCCTGATGACCCAGGCGATCCGTGACGACAACCCGGTGCTGTTCATGTACCACAAGGGCATCATGGGCCTGCCGTGGATGGCCTATTTCGAAGGCAGCACCGGCGACGTGCCCGAAGCGTCCTACACGCTGCCGTTCGGCCATGCCAAGGTCGCACGCGAAGGCGAGGACCTGACGATCGTGACGATCAGCCAGATGGTGCACAAGGCACTGCTGGCGGCCGACGAGCTGGCCAAGGCCGGCATCGGCGTCGAGGTGATCGACCTGCGTACACTGGTGCCGCTGGACCGCGAGGCGGTACTGAAATCCGTGACCAAGACCGGGCGCCTGATCGTCGCCGACGAGGATTACCTCGGCTTCGGCCTGACCGGCGAGATCTCGGCGATCGTCGCGGAGAACCTCGACGTGTTGCGGCTCAAGGCACCGGTCAGGCGTCTGGCGGTGCCGAACGTGCCCATCCCGTATAGCCGGCCGCTCGAGCAGTTCGTGATCCCGCAGGTCACCGGTATCGTCGACGCGGCACAAAAGCTGATGTCCGCGCGGCTGGCCGGGGCGACTCTGGCATGAGCCTGGAGGTCCAGTTGCCCGACAGCGCGTGGGAGGGTGTCGACGTCGGGGTCGAAGCCCTGCTCGACCAATGGCTGGTTGCTGCCGGTGATACCGTGCCCGCCGACCAGCCGCTGGCCAAGGTGGTGCTCGTGAAGGCCACCGTCGACGTTGCGGCGCCGGTGGCCGGGCGCGTCGAGTCGCTGCGCGTCGCAATGGGCGATACCTTCAAGCGCGGCGAGGCCATCGCAACGCTCGCGGAGGCAACGTAGGCAGCGCGGCGCGAGAGCAAGCATGGAACGCGCGCGCGCTGGCCGCCGCCGCGCGCACGCCGCGCCACCGTGTCTGGAGCTACCGCATCCCTGCGGTGATACTCGGCTGCGCGCAACGCGCCTGGCACGACGATGTGCAGCGCCGGCTCGGTACGCGTGTCGAGGTGCTGCTGCGCGAATCCGGCGGCGGCACGGTGCTCGTGGGGCCGTGGCTGGTCGGCACCTCGGTCGTGGTGCCGCACGACCACCCATGGGTGCGCACGGGGGTCGTGGCGAGCTATCGCCACTTGGCCGATCTGCATGTCGATGCGCTCACCGCGCTCGGGGTTGACGGTCGCGCGATGCGGCCTGAAGAGGTGGCCGCTGCCAACAACGCCGCCCCAGTCGTGCGTTGGGCCTGCTTCGGCAGTCTGTCGCCATGGGAAGTCGTCGACGCCGGTGGCCGCAAGATCGTCGGGCTGGCGCAGCGGCGTCGGCGTGACGCTGTGCTGCTGGTGGCTGGCACGCTGGTCGACGAGCCCGACTGGGCGCTGCTGTGCGATGCCGTCGGCCGCCCGCAGGACGTGGCCTCGCTGCACGAACGCACCGCATCGTGTGCACGATTGGCCGACGCGCCGGTCACCGCAGCACAGCTCGCAGCGGCGATCGAGCGGCGACTGACACAGGCTCTGCAGCCGAGCGCCGGCTGACACAGGCTTTGCAACCGAGCGCCGGCTGGTCGGCATTCGAGGGTCCGCCGGATCGGGCGGAGCCCCCTCAGTGCACCGTGCGCGAGAACGAGAACTCGCCGTTCTCGACGTCGACCGGGATCACATCCTTCGGGCCGAAGCGCCCTTGCAGGATCAGCTTGCTCACCGGGTTCTCGATGCGCTGCTGGATCGCGCGCTTCAGCGGCCGCGCGCCGAACACCGGATCGAACCCGGCCTTGGCGAGCTCGGCCAACGCCGCCGGCGACACGTCGAGCTTCATGTCCATCTTCTCGAGCCGCTGCTCCAGCACCTTGAGCTGGATGCGTGCGATCGATTCGATGTGCTTCTGGTCGAGCGCATGGAAGACCACGGTCTCGTCGATGCGGTTCAAGAACTCGGGCCGGAAATGCGCCTTCACCTCGGCCCACACCGCGTCGCGGATGCGCTCGCTGCTCTGGCCGGCCATCTGCATGATCATCTGCGAGCCGAGGTTGCTGGTCATCACGATCACGGTGTTCTTGAAGTCCACCGTGCGGCCCTGGCCGTCGGTGAGGCGGCCGTCGTCGAGCACCTGCAGCAGCACGTTGAATACGTCGGGGTGCGCCTTCTCCACCTCGTCGAGCAGCAGCACGCTGTAGGGCTTGCGCCGCACCGCCTCGGTGAGGTGGCCGCCCTCGTCGTAGCCCACGTAGCCGGGCGGCGCGCCGATCAGCCGGCTCACGCTGTGCTTCTCCATGAACTCGCTCATGTCGATGCGGATCATGTGGTCGTCGCTGTCGAACAGGAAGCCCGCCAGCGCCTTGCACAGCTCGGTCTTGCCGACGCCGGTGGGGCCGAGGAACAGGAAGCTGCCGAGCGGCCGGTTGGGGTCGCTCAGGCCCGCGCGCGAGCGGCGGATGGCGTCGGCGACGGCGGTGATCGCTTCGTCCTGGCCCACCACGCGCTCGTGCAGCTTGGCCTCCATCAGCAGCAGCTTGTCGCGCTCGCCCTGCATCAGCTTGGCCACCGGAATGCCAGTGGCGCGCGACACCACCTCGGCGATCTCTTCGGCGCCGACCATCGTGCGCAACAGCTGCGGCTTGCCGCTACGGCCCTTGCCGGCCTCCTTGGCCTGGGCTTCCTTCAGCCGTTGCTCGAGCTCGGGCAGCTTGCCGTACTGCAGCTCGGCCACCTTGTTGAAGTCGCCCTTGCGCTTCCACTCGTCGATCTGGTGGCGGATGCGGTCGATCTCTTCCTTCACCTGCGCCGAACCCTGGGCGGTGGCCTTCTCGGCCTTCCAGATCTCCTCGAGATCGGCGTACTCGCGTTCGAGTTTGGCGATCTCGTCTTCGATCAGGCCGGCGCGCTTGAGCGAGGCTTCGTCCTTCTCCTTCTTCACCGCCTCGCGCTCGATCTTCAGCTGGATCAGACGGCGGTCGAGTTTGTCCATCGCCTCGGGCTTCGAATCGATCTCGATCTTGATCTTGGCCGCCGCCTCGTCGATCAGGTCGATCGCCTTGTCGGGCAGGAAACGGTCGGTGATGTAGCGGTGGCTCAGCTCGGCCGCGGCGACGATCGCCGGGTCGGTGATCTCGACGCCGTGGTGCACCTCGTACTTCTCCTGCAGGCCGCGCAGGATCGCCACCGTCGCCTCGACGCTCGGCTCGTCGACCAGCACCTTCTGAAAGCGCCGTTCGAGCGCGGCGTCCTTCTCGACGTACTTGCGGTACTCGTCGAGCGTGGTGGCGCCGATGCAGTGCAGCTCGCCGCGGGCCAGCGCCGGCTTGAGCATGTTGCCGGCGTCGATCGCGCCCTCGGCCTTGCCGGCGCCGACCATGGTGTGCAGCTCGTCGATGAACAGGATGATGCGGCCCTCGTCGGCCGCCACTTCCTTCAGCACCGCCTTCAGGCGCTCCTCGAACTCGCCGCGGTACTTGGCCCCGGCCAGCAGGCCGGCCATATCGAGCGAGAGCACGCGCTTGTCGCGCAGCGAGTCGGGCACTTCGCCGTTGACGATGCGCTGCGCCAGGCCCTCGACGATCGCGGTCTTGCCGACCCCCGGCTCGCCGATCAGCACCGGGTTGTTCTTGGTGCGCCGCTGCAGCACCTGCACCGAGCGGCGGATCTCGTCGTCGCGGCCGATCACCGGGTCGAGCTTGCCCTGGCGGGCGCGCTCGGTGAGGTCGAGCGTGTACTTCTTGAGCGCCTCGCGCTGGCCTTCGGCGTCGGCGCTGTCGACCCTCTGGCCGCCACGCACGGCGTCGATCGCCGCTTCGAGCGCCTTGCGGGTCAGCCCGTGGCCGCGCACGACGCCGCCGAGGTCGGTCTTGGAGTCGGCCAGCGCCAGCAGGAACATCTCGCTGGCGATGAACTGGTCGCCGCGCTTGGTGGCCTCCTTGTCGGCCGCCTGCAGCAGCGACACCAGATCGCGCCCCGGCTGCACCGGCTGGCCGCCGCCGTGCACCTGCGGCAGCGCCTTGTTGGCCGTGTCCATCGCGGTCTTCAGCGCCGCGCTGTTGGCACCGGCGCGGTCGAGCAGAGCCCTCGGGCCGTCGGGCTGCGCCAGCATCGCCGCCAGCAGGTGCGACGGTTCGATGTACGGGTTGTCCTGTGCAACCGCCAGGCTCTGGGCATCGGCCAGGGCCTGCTGGAACGCTGTGGTGAGCTTGTCGAGACGCATGGATTCCTCCGGACTGCTTGGGCAGGTGGGGAAGACACCGGCCATTTCAAGGCGCCGGCAGGCCCGCCTGTGCAGACTGCGCCCGGTGCGGCGCCGCCGCGCGCTAAAGCGGCTCGCCCAGGCGCCGGTAGCGGCTGGCGTGGAACAGCAGCGGCGCGCCGGCGTGTGCCGTGTAGTGCAGCACCTCGCCGATGAACAGCACGTGGTCGCCGTGCCGCTCGGCCGCCTGACGGCGGCACTCGAACACCGCGAGCGCGCCGGCGAGCACCGGCGCGCCGTAGCGCCCAGGGCTCCAGCGGCCGAGCTCGAAGCGCCGCTCCGACGGGTTGGCGAAGCGCCGCGACAGCTCCACCTGCGCCTCGGTGAGCACGTTGACCGCGAAGTGCTCGGCGGCCTCGAACGCCGCCAGCGTCGGGCTGGCCGCACGCAGCGCCCACTGCACCAGCGGCGGCTCGAGCGACAGCGCGCCGAACGAGTTGACTGTCAGGCCCACCGGGTTGCCGTGGCGGTCGCAGCAGGTGGCCAGCGTGACCCCGGTGGCGAAGCGGCCGAGCGCCGAACGCAGCGCCGCGGTATCGGCCCCGCCTTCGAACGGGCCCCGGGTCATGCGACGCCCCGGGCGCCGTGCGCCGGGTGGCCGACGGACACGCCGGCGCTCAAGCGGCGTTGCCCACGGTCAGGCCCCAGCGCGCGGCCGCCGCATCGTCGGCCACGCGGGCATCGACCCAACGCTCGCCATCGGGCGTGGTTTCCTTCTTCCAGAACGGCGCCTGCGTCTTCAGGTAGTCCATCAGGAACTCGCAGGCCTGGAACGCCGCCTGTCGGTGCGCCGACGTGACCGCCACCAGCACGATCTGCTCGCGCAGCGCGAGCGGGCCGACGCGGTGGATCACGCGCACGCCGCGGATCTCGAAGCGGCGCTGCGCCTCGTCGATCATCGCCTCGATCGCCTGCTCGGTCATGCCGGGGTAGTGCTCGAGCTCGAGCGCGCGCACCGCGACACCGTCGTTGCGGTCGCGCACCGTGCCGACGAACACCGCTACCGCCCCCACCTGCGCGTCGGCCTCGCGCAGCGCGGCCACCTCGGCGGCGATGTCGAAGTCGGACTGCTGAATCGTGACGCGATGGTGCGGCATCGGTGCGATCTTCTCACGCGGCAGTCGGCACCACGTGCTCGGCCAGGCAAGACCCCGGCCTGCCGCGGATGCGGTCAACCGCCAGTGACCGGCGGGAAGAACGCCACTTCGGCAGTTTCGTGCAGCGGCGCGGCCTCGTCGGCCATCACGCGGTCGAGTGCACAGCGCACGGCACGCCCGCGCGCCAGCAGCCGCGCATGCTCGCCGCCACGCGCGATCAGCGCGTCGCGCAGTGTGCCCACCGTGCTCCCCGTCGCCAGTTCGACGGCTTCGGCCGCGCCGAGTGCCTCGCGCAGCGAGGCGAAGTAGCGCACTTGCACCTTCATCGTGTCGGCCCGTGCGTCACGCCAGCAGCAGTGGCAGCGGCAGGAAACGCACCGCGTCGCCGGCCGCGATCGCCTGCCCGGGCGGGTTGTCGATCAGGCCGTCGGCCCAGACCATCGAGGTCAGCACGCCGGAGCTCTGGTTGGCGAACAACTCGAGCCGGCCATCGCCGCCGACCCGCGCGCGCAGGAACTCGCGGCGCCGGTCGGGCCGCGACCAGTCGAAGCCGGCGGTCATCGTGATCGGGGCCGGGCCCGCAGGCGCCGCGCCAGCGATCGCACGCAGCAGCGGCATCACCGCGATCAGGAAGGTGACCGCCGCCGACACCGGGTTGCCGGGCAGGCCGACGTACAGCGCCTCGGCGCCATCGGCTCGCCGCACCGCGCCGAAGGCCAGCGGCTTGCCCGGCTTGAGCGCGATCTGCCACAGGTCGAGCCGGCCCTCGGCCTGCAGCGCCGGCTTCAGGTGATCTTCTTCGCCCACCGAGACGCCGCCGCAGGTCAGCACCACGTCGGCCTGCGCGGCGGCGCGGCGCAGCGCCTCGCGCGTGGCGTCGAGGCGGTCGGGCACGATGCCGAGGTCGATCGCCTCGCAGCCGGCGGCCTGCAGCAGGCCGCGCAGCGTGAAGCGGTTGGAGTTGTAGATCGCGCCGGGCCTGAGCACCTCACCGGGCATCGCGAGCTCGTCGCCGGTGGAAAACAGCGCCACCCGCGGGCGCCGCCACACCTGCAGTTGCGCCGCACCGACCGAGGCTGCCAGGCCCATCGCCGGCGGCGTCAGGCGCGTGCCGGCGCGCAGCACGACGGCATCGCGCTGCACGTCTTCGCCGCGGCGGCGAATCCAGCGGCCGTGCTCGGGCAGCGCCTGCAGCCGCACGCTGCCCAGGCCCTCGCCCGCCGGCGCGATCGCCTCGCACTGCTCCTGCATCACCACCGCATCGGCCCCGGCCGGAATCTGGGCGCCGGTGAAGATGCGCGCCGCGGTGCCGGGTTCGAGCGCCGTGCCGACATGGCCGGCAGGGATGCGCTGCGACACGCGCAACACGGTGCCGGCGGCCGGCACATCGGCCACGCGCAGTGCGTAGCCGTCCATCGAGCTGTTGTCTTCGGGCGGCACATTCAATGCCGAGCGCACATCGTCGGCCAGCACGCGGCCGAGCGCATCGAAGGTCGACACCGCCTCGCGCTGCGTGGCACCGTGCCCGCGCGCGCCGGCGAGCAGCCGCTGCACCGCCTCGTCGAGGCTCAGCAGCGGCGCGCGATCAGGCGGGCGGGTCGAAGCGGTATTCATGGCGCGCGGCTTGCTCGGCCAGGAATTGTGCCAAGCCCTCGACATCGCCGCGCGCAAACACCGGCCGCTGTGTGGGCACCGGCGGCGCGGCATCGGTGACGAGCGCGACGACGTAGGGGTCATCGGGGTACTGCGGCGCCGCGCCGCGCGCGGGGTCGTACAGCTCGATCTTCAGGATATCGGCGTGCTTGAAGCCCTCGACCAGCACCCAGTCGCAATCGACCAGCTCGGCGATCAGCTGGTGCACGCTGGGGTGGCCCTGCACCTCGTACTCGCGCATCTTCACCAGCCGCGAGTCCGACGCCAGCAGCACCTCGAACGCGCCGGCCTCGCGGTGGCGCCAGCTGTCCTTGCCGGGCGTGTCGATGTCGAAGCCGCTGTGCGCGTGCTTGATCACCGATACGCGTGTGCCGTGCCCGCGCAGCCGCGGCAGCAACTGCTCGATCAGCGTGGTTTTGCCAGACCCCGACGGGCCGCAGAAGCCGACGACCTTCATGCGCGCGCGGCGTCGCCCGCTGCTGCAGCGCCGCCCAGGCCTTCGCTGGCGAGGATCTCGGCCTTCACGGCATCGGCGCTCGCCGGCAGCACGCGGCAGCGTCGCGGCAGGTACTCGAGGCCCTCCAGCGCGGCCGGGCGCGGCGGCTCGCGGCCGATCGCCTCGACGATCGTCACCGCGAACTTCGCCGGCAGCGCGGTTTCGAGCACGACCACGGTTTCGTCGGGCCGGCGCAGTTCGCGCGCGACCTTCAGCCCGTCGGCGGTGTGCGGGTCGATCAGGTCGCCGTGGCGCTGCCAGGTGTCGCGGATCGTCGCCACGCGATCGGCATGCGTGCTGCGGCCCGAGGCGAAACCGAACGCCGACGCGCAGCGCGCATGCGTGGCGGCATCGAGCGCGAAGCCGCCCGCGCGCGCGAGCTCGGTGCCGAACAGCGCGCGCGTGCGCGCGGTGTCGCGCCCGAGCAGGTCGCAGACGAAGCGCTCGAAGTTCGATGCCTTGCCGATGTCCATCGACGGGCTCGACGTCTCGTGCGTCTCGGCGGCGGCGCGCACGCGGTAGCGGCCGCTGCGGAAGAACTCGTCGAGCACGTCGTTCTCGTTGGTGGCGACGATCAGGCGCTCGATCGGCAGCCCCATCATGCGCGCAACGTGGCCGGCGCAGACGTTGCCGAAGTTGCCCGACGGCACCGCGAAGCTGATGCGCTCGCCGCCGCGCGCGGACGCCGACGTGGCCTGGAACCAGCCGGCGAAGTAGTACACCACCTGCGCCAGCAGCCGCGCCCAGTTGATCGAGTTGACGCTGCCGATATGGTGTGCGCGCTTGAACGCGAGGTCGCTGCCCACTGCCTTGACGATGTCCTGGCAGTCGTCGAACACGCCCTCGATCGCCAGGTTGTGGATGTTCGCGTCCTGCAGGCTGTACATCTGCGCCTGCTGGAAGCGACTCATCCGACCGTGCGGTGACAGCATGAACACCTGCACGCCGTGCTTGCCGCGCATCGCGTACTCGGCGGCGCTGCCGGTATCGCCCGAGGTCGCGCCGAGGATGTTCAGCCGCTCGCCGCGGCGCGCCAGCTCGTACTCGAACAGCGCGCCGAGCAGCTGCATCGCCATGTCCTTGAAGGCCAGCGTCGGGCCGTTGGACAGCGCCTGCACGAGCACGCCAGCCTCGAGCGGGCGCAGCGGCGTGATCGCATCGCTGCCGAACACCGCGCGCGTGTAGGTCTGGCGGCACAGCGCGCGCAGGTCGGCGGGCGCAATGTCGTCGATGTACAGCGACAGGATCTCGAACGCCAGCTCGCCATACGGCAGCGCCCGCCAGCGCTCCAGCGTGGCGGCATCGATGCGCGGGTAATGCTCGGGCAGGTACAGGCCGCCGTCGGGCGCCAGGCCTTCGAGCAGGATGTCGCAGAAACGGCGCGGCGTGGCGTCGCCACGCGTGCTCAGGTACTTCATGCGGCGCGGGCTCCGCGGCGCGGCCGCTCGGGGCGGCCGCCGGTTCGCAGGTTCATCAGTTCAGCTCTTCCTTGCGCAGCCGCACGATCGGCGCCAGCACGGTCGGCAGCGCTTGCATCTTGGCCATCGCATCGTTCATGCGGCCTTCGCGCGTGTCGTGCGTCAGGATGATCAGGTCGGTCTGGCGCTCGCCTTCCGCCGATTCGCGCTGCAGCACCGCGTCGATCGAGATGTCGTGCTCGGCCAGGATGGTGGTGATGCGGCTCAACACGCCGGTCTGGTCGGCCACGCACAGGCGCAGGTAGTACGCGGTCACCACCTCGTGCATCGGCAGCACCGGCGTGGCGGCCAGCGCGCCCGGCTGGAACGCCAAGTGCGGCACGCGGTGATCGGGGTCGGCGGTGTGCAGCCGCGTGATGTCGACCAGGTCGGCCACCACCGCCGATGCCGTGGGCTCGGCGCCGGCGCCCTTGCCGTAGTACAGCGTGGTGCCGACGGCGTCGCCCTGCACCACCACGGCGTTCATCGCGCCTTCCACGTTGGCGATCAGCCGGCGCGCCGGCACCAGCGTGGGGTGCACGCGCAGCTCGATGCCCTGCGCCGCGCGGCGCGCCATGGCGATCAGCTTGATGCGGTAGCCGAGCTGCTCGGCGTAGCGGATGTCGGTGGCCTGCAGCGCGGTGATGCCCTCGACATGGGCCTTGTCGAACTGCATCGGCACGCCGAACGCGATCGCGCACATGATTGTGGCCTTGTGCGCGGCGTCGACACCTTCGATGTCGAAGCCCGGGTCGGCCTCGGCATAGCCGAGCCGTTGCGCCTCCTTCAGCACGGTGGCGAAGTCGAGACCCTTGTCGCGCATCTCGCTGAGGATGAAGTTGGTCGTGCCGTTGACGATGCCGGCCACCCACTCGATGCGATTCGCGGTGAGGCCTTCGCGCAGCGCCTTGATGATCGGGATGCCGCCGGCCACCGCGGCCTCGAAGCCGATCATCACGCCTTTGGCGTGCGCAGCGGCGAAGATCTCGTTGCCGTGCACCGCCAGCAGCGCCTTGTTGGCGGTGACCACGTGCTTGCCGGCGGCGATCGCCTCGAGCACCAGCGCGCGTGCCACGCCGGTGCCGCCGATCAGCTCGACCACGATGTCGATCGCCGGGTCGGCGATCACGCGGCGCGCGTCGTCGACCACCGCCGCCGCGTCGCCGACGATCGCCCGCGCACGGGCGACGTCGAGATCGGCCACCGAGGCGATGCGGATGCCGCGGCCCGCGCGGCGCTGGATCTCCTCCTGGTTGCGCTGCAAGACCTTGAAGGTGCCGCTGCCGACCGTGCCGATGCCGAGCAGGCCGACCTGCAGCGGTTTGGCCACGCCGTCGTCTTGCTGCGCGGGAGTCGTCATGTGCCGTGCCTCTTGCGGTAGTGCGTGAGAAAGCGCTCGATGCGACCGATGGCCTCGGTGAGATCGTCGGCATTGGGCAGGAACACCAGCCGGAAGTGATCCGGCTGCGGCCAGTTGAAGCCTGTGCCCTGCACGATCAGCACCTTCTCCTCGGCCAGCAGCTCGTAGGCGAACTGCTGGTCGTCGGCGACCGGGTAGAGCTTCGGGTCGAGCCGCGGGAACATGTACAGCGCCGCTCTCGGCTTGACCACGCTGACGCCGGGAATCGCGGTCAGCAGCTCGTAGGCCAGGTCGCGCTGGTGCGTGAGCCGGCCGCGCGGCGCCACCAGGTCCTTGATGCTCTGATAGCCGCCGAGTGCTGTCTGGATCGCGAGCTGCCCGGGCGTGTTGGCGCACAGGCGCATCGACGCGAGCATGGTCAGCCCCTCGATGTAGTCGCGCGCGTCGCGCTTGTCGCCCGACACCACCATCCAGCCGGCGCGGTAGCCGCAGGCACGGTAGTTCTTCGACAGGCCGTTGAAGGTGACGAACAGCACGTCGTCGGCGAGCGCAGCGATGCTGGTGTGCGTGGCGCCGTCGTACAGCGTCTTGTCGTAGATCTCGTCGGCGAACACGATCAGCGCGTGTGTGCGTGCGATCTCCACCAGCTCGAGCAGCAGCGCCTCGGGGTACAGCGCGCCGGTCGGGTTGTTCGGGTTGATCACCACGATGCCGCGAGTGCGCGGCGTGATCTTGCGGCGGATGTCGTCGAGGTCGGGCAGCCAGCCGGCGCCTTCGTCGCAGCGGTAGTGCACCGGCGTGCCGCCCGACAGCGACACCGCGGCCGTCCACAGCGGGTAGTCGGGCGCCGGCACCAGGATCTCGTCGCCCGTGTCGAGCAGCGCGTTCAGGCTGAACGCAATCAGCTCCGACGCGCCGTTGCCGAGATAGACATCGTCGACGCTGACGCCGGCGATGTGCTTTTCCTGCGTGTAGTGCACCACCGCCTTGCGCGGCGCGAACAGCCCCTTGCTGTCGGTGTAGCCGGCGCTGGCGGGCAGGTTGCGGATCATGTCCTGCACGATCTCGTCGGGCGGATCGAAGCCGAACACCGCAAGGTTGCCGATGTTCAGCTGGATGATCCGGTGGCCCTCCTCCTGCATCAGGCGGGCCTTCTCGAGCACCGGGCCGCGGATGTCGTAGCCGACATCGGCAAGCTTGCTCGACTTGGCAATCGGCTTCACCGCTGCGCTCCTGCTCTGCCCACGGGATTGCGCGCCGGTGCGGAATTGCTGCGCCGCGCAAACTAGAATTTAACCATAGGCCCGCGCAGCGACCGCGCTGCGTACCCTGCCCGCGGCAAACCGCCGCTGACCGTGCCAACGCAAGGCGTGAAGTTCCAACCGGATTTCCTCGACGGGGTCAACACAATCGGCCGCTTCGACGGCGCGAAGCTCGTGGTCGGTACACAGACCTTCGACCGCAGCGTGGTCGTGCCGTGGGCCGGCGCGATCGTGCCGTGGACGGCAGCCGATTTCGAAACGCTGCGCCAGGTCGATTTCGACGCGCTGCTCGCATTGCGGCCCGAGATCGTGCTGTTCGGCAGCGGCAGCCGGTTGCGCTTTCCGAGCCCTGCGCTGCTGCGCGAACTGATCGCGCGGCGGGTCGGGGTCGAATCGATGGACACGGCCGCCGCGTGCCGCACCTACAACGTGCTGGCCGCCGAGGGCCGCAACGTGGTCGCCGCGCTGCTGATTCCCTGAGCCCGTCGCGCTGCGACTTGCCGTGGTGCCTGCGACGCGCAGCCGTGCCGTCGGCCCCGAGGGGCCGTGCATGGCCCCGCCGCCGGGCGGCCCCGCTCGAAACTTTATAATTGCTGGCTGCGCCGCCGGGCACCACCGACAACCACAACCGTCATGACGCCTGTCCTGAACAAACCCCTGCCCGAGTTCGAAGCCAACGCCACCAGCGGCATCAAGTTCACGCCCCAGGCCTTCATCGGCAAGGTGGTGGTACTTTACTTCTACCCGAAGGACCATACACCCGGCTGCACCACCGAGGCCATGCAATTCCGCGATCGCCACAAGGATTTCGTCAGGGCCGGCGCCGTGCTGTTCGGTGTCTCGCGCGACAACATGGCCTCGCACGAGAAGTTCCGCCAGAACCTGGAGTTGCCGTTCGACCTGATCGCCGACACCGAAGAGAAGCTGTGCCACATGTTCGGCGTGGTGAAGAACAAGATCATGTACGGCAAGAAGGTCAAGGGCATCGAGCGCAGCACCTTCTTGGTCGACGCCAAGGGCGTGATGCGCGCCGAATGGCGCGGCATCAAGGTGGCCGGCCATGTCGACGAGGTGCTCAAAGCCGTGAAGGAATTGAAGAAGGCCGCCTGAGCGAGGCCCGCCAGCGGGTTCCGACGCCACCCGAGGCGCATAATCCCCGCCATGACAGGGAATCGCATAGCGCGTTCCGCCCCTCGAGCAAGAAGCCGCACAGTCGACTGTGCGGCTTTTTTGTTTGGCCTGACCGACTAGCTGTATGCCACTACCGAAGCCGCCGACCTCCAAAGCCACCCTGCTGTCCGACACCGACTACGAGACCCAGGCCGCCGCGCGCACCGCCAAGCGCTCGCTGCAGGCGGCGATCGACACCGCGAAAGAGCCTCTGGCGCTCGACCCGGCGCCCGCACCGGTGGCGGCGCCCCGGGTCGAGGCCAAAGCGCCGCCGCGCGACGTGCCCCGAGCCGCAGCCAGCGCGACCGCTGCCACCACGGCCTACGCCGTGCGCGACAAGCGCGGCAACGCAGCGACACGCCTGTTCGTGCTCGACACCAACGTGCTGATGCACGACCCGCTGTGCCTGTTCCGCTTCGAAGAGCACGACATCTTCCTGCCGATGATCACGCTGGAGGAACTCGACACGCACAAGCGCGGCATGAGCGAGGTGGCGCGCAACGCGCGCCAGGCCAGCCGCGAGCTCGACGCGCTGGCCTCGGGCAGCGAGTTCGACCCGAAGGACGGCATTGCGCTGGCCAAGACCGGCAAGCGCGAGGCGCTCGGGCGGCTGTACTTCCAGACCATGCTGCTGGACATCAAGCTGCCCGACGGGCTGCCGCAGGGCAAGGCCGACAACCAGATCCTCGGTGTCGTGAAGTCGCTGCGCGCGCAGTTCCCGAACCGCGACGTGGTGCTGGTGTCGAAGGACATCAACATGCGCGTGAAGGCACGCGCGCTGGGGCTGCCGGCCGAGGACTACCAGAACGACAAGACGCTCGACGACGGCGACCTGCTCTACACCGGCTTGCTGCCGCTGCCGACCGACTTCTGGGATCGGCACGGCAAGACCATGGAGAGCTGGAGCCAGGGCGGCCACACGTTCTACCGCATCGCCGGCCCGCTGGTGCCGGCGCTGATGATCAACCAGTTCGTCTTTCTCGAGTCGCCGGGCGCCGCGCCGCTGTACGCGCGCGTGACCGAGATCACCGGCAAGACCGCGGTGCTGAAGACGCTGAAGGACTACACGCACGCGAAGAACGCCGTCTGGGGCGTGACCGCGCGCAACCGCGAACAGAACTTCGCGCTGAACCTGCTGATGGACCCCGAGGTCGACTTCATCACGCTGACCGGCACCGCCGGCACCGGCAAGACGCTGATGACGCTGGCCTCGGGCCTGAGCCAGGTGCTCGACGATCGCCGCTACAGCGAAATCATCGTCACGCGCGTGACCGTGCCGCTCGGCGAGGACATCGGCTTCCTGCCCGGCACCGAAGAAGAGAAGATGGGCCCGTGGATGGGCGCGCTCGACGACAACCTCGAGGTGCTCGCGCGCGGCGATGGCAGCGCCGGCGAATGGGGCCGCGCCGCCACGCAAGACCTGGTGCGCAGCAAGATCCGCATCAAGAGCCTGAACTTCATGCGCGGGCGCACGTTCCTCAACAAGTTCGTCATCATCGACGAGGCTCAGAACCTGACGCCCAAGCAGATGAAGACGCTGATCACGCGCGCCGGCCCCGGCACCAAGATCATCTGCCTGGGCAACCTGGCACAGATCGACACGCCGTACCTGAGCGAAGGCAGCTCGGGCCTGACCTTCGCGGTCGACCGCTTCAAGGGCTGGCCGCATTCGGGCCACGTCACGCTGGCGCGCGGCGAGCGCTCGCGGCTGGCCGACTACGCGTCCGACGTGCTCTGACCTTCGCTGACCGCCGGGCCGCGCCAGCGCAGGCCGCTCAACGATTCAACTCGTCGAAGAAGGCTTTCGCGTTGCCGTCGCGACCGAGGAACTCGCGCACCAGTTCCTCCGGCGGCCGCTGCGCGCCGTTGGCCAGCACGATGCGCCGGTAGCGCGCGCCGACCGCGGGGTCGAGCCGGTCGCGCGCGAACGCGGTGCGCAGGTCGAGCGCGATCACCTCGCTCCACAGGTAGCCGTAATAGCCGGCGCCGTAGCCGCCGACGAGGTGCTCGAAGTTGGCCGGGAACATGCTGCCGGCCACGTGGCCGAGCGGCGTGGCGCCTTCCATGCGCGCCCACAGCGCCATCGGTTGGGGCGCATCGGGGCCGTGCAGCGCGAGGTCGTAGCTGGCATAGAGCCACTGGCGCGTATAGAGCACGCCGGTGCCGTGCCGCTTGGCCGCCAGCGCCTTGGCCACCAGCGCGTCGGGCACCGGGGGGCACTGCGCGCACACCTGCTGCATCAGCTTGAGCACCTGCGGGTCGTAGACCCAGGCCTCGAGCATCTGCGACGGCGCCTCGACGAAGTCGCGCAGCACACTGGTGCCGGCCTGCAGTGAATGCCGCGTGGCCGACAGGTTGTTGTGCACGGCGTGACCGAACTCGTGCAGCAGCGTCTCCAGATCGTCGAGCGTGAGGCCGTTGCGGCCGACGTTGACCACCAGCGCTGCCTGCGGCAACCTGTGCAGGCGCTGCGAACCGTTGCGCAAGCTCCACACCGCCGCATGGTTGTACTTGCCGTCGCGCGCGAACAGGTCGACGTACAGCGTGGCCAGCGGCCGACCGCTGTTGGCGTCGAGCACCGCATAGGCCTGCGCGTCGGGGTGCCACAGCCGCGCATTGCGCACGCGCTCGTAGCGCACGCCGAACACGCGCTCGACCACGCGCATCACGAAGGCCAGGCTCTGCTGTGGCGGGAAGTAGCGACGAAACGCCTCCTGGTCGACCGCGAAGCGCTCGCGGTCCACCTGCTGCTGGTAGTAGGCCACGTCCCAGCGCTTCAGCTCAACCTGCTCGAGCGGCAGGTTCAGCTCACGCGCCTTGGCGGCGCGCAGTTCGCCAAGTTCGGTTCGCTCGCGCGGCGCGGCGGCCGCCAGCACCTCGTCGAGCAGCGCCTGCGCCTCGCGCGCGCTGTGCGCCATGCGCCGGCGCAGCGTGAAGTCGGCGTAGCTCGCGGCACCGAACAGCGCCGCGTACTCCTTGCGCAGCGCGACGACCTCGCCCATCAGCCCCAAATTGGTCGCGCCGCCGAGGTCGGTGCGCGCACGCCAGATGCGCTCGCGCAGCGTGGCATCGGCCGCGCCCTGCATCACCGCGGTGTAGGTCGGCGAGTCGACGCCGAGCAGCAGCTGGCCCTGGTCGTCGCGCCGGGCGTCGCGCCACACCGCCTCGGGCACGCCGCGCAGCGACGCCGGCGTCACCGCGACGCGCATGTTGGCATCGCGCACATTCTGCTCGAACGCCTGCGCGAGCGCGGTGATGCGATCGACGATCTGCTTGGCCCGGCTGCGCTGCGCCGGCGGCAGGCCGACGCCGGCGTCCTCGGCATCCTCGCGCAGCGTCTTCAGCAGCAGCGCGTCGATCGCGTCGCGCGGCTGCACGCGCAGCGCGGCGCGGTACAGCGGCTCGTTCTGGCCCAGGCTCGACGTGAAGTCCTGCCAGCGCAGCTCGCAGGCCTCGGCGGCGTCGCGTATCGCCTTGTCGGGGTGCACGTTCGCCAGCAGCGACACGGGCCCCGAGGCGTCTTCGATCAGCGCATTCAGGTCGTCGTAAGCGGCCGGCCAGCCGGGATCGGCGGCACGGCGCTCGAGCCGCGCCTGGGCCACGCGGGCACGAGCGAGGCCGCGCTCGCAATGCGCGGCTAGCGCGGCAGCATCGGGGAAGAACGGGAATGTCGGGCCGGGCAACGCGGTGGCCGCGATCCCACCGGCGGTCGCCCCGATCAGGCTGAGGCTGGTCAGCAGCGCGTGTACGCGCGCCCGCGGCATGGCTAACCGGCCACCCGATCCTGGATCTGCTGCAGCGCCGTCGGATCCTCGATCGTGGTCAGGTCGCCCGGATCGCGCCGCTCGCACACCGCCTGGATCGCGCGGCGCAGCAGCTTGCCCGAGCGTGTCTTCGGCAGCGCGGTGACGAAGTGCACCCGCGCCGGCCGTGCCACCGCGCCGAGCTGCGAATCGACCACTTTCATCATCTCGCCCTCGAGCTTCAGCGCCTGCTCGGGCGTGGCGGCCTGCGCCGGGTCGCGCAGCACCGCGAAGGCCATCGCCACCTGGCCCTTCAGCGCATCGGCGACACCGACCACGGCCACCTCGGCCACGTTCGGGTGGCTCGAGAGGCTCTCCTCGATCTCGCGCGTGCCCAGCCGATGGCCGGCGACGTTGATCACGTCGTCGGTGCGACCGAGGATGAAGTAATAGCCGTCGTCGTCGCGGATGCCCCAGTCGAACGTGCTGTACAGCAGGCGGCCCGGCACCGTGCTCCAGTAGGTCTTGACGAAGCGCTCGTCGTCGCGCCAGACGGTCTGCATGCAGCCCGGTGGCAGCGGTCCCTCGATCGTCAGCACGCCCTTCTGGTTGGCGCCGGTCAGCTCCTGGCCCGTGGTCTGGTCGACCAGCTTGACGTCGTAGCCGAACACCGCCTTGCCCGGCGAGCCGAACTTCGACGGCGCTCTCTCGATGCCGTTGCAGATCGTCAGGATCGGCCAGCCGGTCTCGGTCTGCCAGTAGTTGTCGATCACCGGCTTGCCCAGGCCCTCGGCGATCCACACTGCGGTGGGCTCATCGAGCGGCTCGCCGGCCAGGAACAGCGCGCGCAGCGACGACAGGTCGTGGCGCTTCAGATGCGCCGGATCGTGCTTCTTCAGCACCCGCACCGCGGTGGGCGCGCTGAACATCGCGGTGACGCGATAGCGCTCGACCAGTTGCCACCAGATGCCGGCGTCGGGCCGGATCGGCACGCCGTCGTACAGGATCGTCGCCATGCCGGCGATCAACGGGCCATAGACGATGTAGCTGTGGCCCACGACCCAGCCGATGTCGCTGGTGGAAAAGTAGGTCTCGCCCGGCTGGCCGAGGAAGATGTGCTTCATCGACGCCGCCAGCGCCACCGCGTAGCCGCCGGTGTCGCGCTGCACGCCCTTGGGCCGGCCGGTGGTGCCGCTGGTGTAAAGCGTGTAGCTCGGGTGCGTGGCTTCGACCCAGGCGCACGGCACGCTGGCGTGCAGGTGTTGCTGGCGCAGCGCCGCGTAGTCGACATCGCGACCTGCGCTGCGCTCGAACGGCGCGAGCCCGCGGTCGACCATCAGCACCTGGTCCGGGCGGTGCTGCGCCAGCCGGATCGCCTCGTCGAGCAGCGGCTTGTACGGCATCACCTTGCCGCTGCGGCTGCCGGCATCGGCGCTGACGATCACCTTGGGCGTCGCGTCGTCGATGCGGCTGGCCAGGCTGTGGCTGGCGAAACCACCGAACACCACCGAGTGGATCGCGCCGATGCGCGCGCACGCCAGCATCGCGAACACCGCCTCCGGGATCATCGGCATGTACAGCAGCACGCGGTCGCCGGCCTGCACACCGAGCGCAAGCAGGATCGCCGCCATGCGCTGCACCTCGACGTGCAACTCGGTGAAGGTGTAGGTCTGCTCGCGGTCGACCTCGGTCGACACGTAGATCAGCGCCGGCTGGTCGCCCAGCGTGGCCAGGTGGCGGTCGACCGCGTTGTGGCACAGGTTCAGGCGGCCGCCGACGAACCAGTTCGCGAACGGCGGCCGGCTGTAGTCGCAGACCTGGCGAAACGGCTGCTGCCAGTCGACCAGCGCCGCCTGCTCGGCCCAGAACGCATCGCGCTGCTCGATCGAGCGCCGATGGAAGTCGTCGTAACCCATGCCCGTCTCCAGGTTGACCCTGCAGCGTCACGCGCCGCCGACGCGACTCGCGGCCTGCCAGTGCAGTCTACGCGCACGGCTGCATGCCGAACCGACGCACGCCGGCGACGGTTGATTTGCGACAGTCGATTTGACCGCGTCGCGTGCCGCCACTACGCTGCGCCGCATGGATCCGCACGCCCGGGCTTTGGCCGCCGCCTGCAGCGTCGCAACCGGCCTGCTGTTTGCCGGCTGTGCCGCGATGCCCGATAGCCATCTGACCGGTCGCGGTGACGCGAACAGCGCCCCCGCAGCGGTGCGTGACCATGCGCCGACCATCGCGCACGAGCGCGGCAGCGAAGTGGTGATCGCGGCGATGAATTTCCTCGACCAGCCGTACCGGCGCGGCGGCCAGAGTCTGCACACCGGGTTCGACTGCAGCGGCTTCACGCGGCATCTCTATGGCCAGGCGCTCGGCATCGCGCTGCCGCGCAGCGCCGACGAACAAGCGCGCTTCGCCGGCCTGCGCACCGTGGCACGCAGCGAACTGCAACCGGGCGACCTGGTGTTCTTCGATACCCTGCGTCGCATGTACTCGCATGTCGGCATCTATGTGGGCGACGGGCGCTTCATCCATGCACCCCGCACCGGCGCGCAGGTGCGCGTCGAGAGCCTTTCGCTGCCGTACTGGAGCCGCCGCTTCACTGGCGCGCGGCGCGCCCTGACCGCCGCGGCGTCGCTGGCGGTGGTCGCGCCGCTGCGCCAGTAACCCCGTCCCGGGTGGGTCATCGCCGGTAGGCCCGCCGCCACCGGCACAATCGGGCCCATGGGCGAAACCATCATTCCGTTGGCCGACCTGCGCTACCACGCCGCGGTGCCGGCGATCCCGGCGCGGCTCGAGGCGCCCACCGGCACGCTGCGCGACCGCCTGCGGCGGCCACTGCGCGACCTGCGCATCTCGGTCACCGACCGCTGCAACTTCCGCTGCAGCTACTGCATGCCGAAGGCGGTGTTCGACCGCGACTACCAGTTCCTGCCGCAGAAATCGCTGCTCGATTTCGAGGAGATCACGCGGCTGGCGCGGTTGTTCGGCGCGCACGGCGTGCACAAGCTGCGGCTGACCGGCGGCGAGCCGCTGCTGCGCAAAGGCATCGAGCATCTGGTGGCGATGCTGGCCGAGGTACGCGGCGCCGACGGCCAGCCGCTGGATATCACGCTCACCACCAACGGCTCGCTGCTGGCGCGCAAGGCGCACGCGCTGAAGGCGGCCGGCCTGTCGCGCGTGACGGTAAGCCTGGACGCGCTCGACGACGGCATCTTCCGCACGATGAACGATGTCGACTTCCCGGTCGCCGACGTGCTGGCCGGCATCGAGGCGGCGCAGGCCGCCGGGCTGGCGCCGCTGAAGGTCAACATGGTCGTGCAGCGCGGCGTCAACGACCACGAAGCGGTGACGATGGCGCGGCGCTTTCGCGGCACCGGCATCGTGCTGCGCTTCATCGAGTACATGGACGTCGGCGCCACCAACGGCTGGCGCATGGACCAGGTGCTGCCGTCGGCCGAGTTGCTGCGGCGGCTGCAGGCGCACTGGGCGCTCGAGCCGCTGCAGCCGAACGCCAACGGCGAAACCGCCGAGCGCTGGCGTTACCGCGACGGCGGCGGCGAGATCGGCCTGATCTCGAGCGTGACGCAGGCGTTCTGCCGCGACTGCAACCGCGCCCGGTTGTCGACCGAAGGCAAGCTGTTCATGTGCCTGTTCGCCACTCAGGGGCACGACCTGCGTGCGCTGCTGCGCGGCGGCCGCAGCGACGACGAGATCTCGGCGGCGCTCGGTGCGCTGTGGGCGCAGCGCGACGATCGCTACTCCGAGCTGCGCAGCAGTGGCCGCGCGCCGCACGACGGCGCCGAACGCCGCGTCGAGATGCACTACATCGGCGGGTGAACGAGCCTGCTCCGCGGGTATTCACCGTCCGCCCGGCACCCCCCGATTGGCCAGCCGATCGGCGCGCTCGTTGCCAGGGTCGCCGACGTGGCCGCGCACCCAGTGCCATTGCACATCGTGACGCGCCGCGGCGGCTTCGAGCCGCTGCCACAGCTCGACGTTCTTCACCGGCTTGTTGTCGGCGGTGCGCCAGCCGCGCAGCTTCCAGTTGTGGATCCAGCTGGTGATGCCGTTGCGCACGTATTCGCTGTCGGTGTAGAGCGCTACCCGGCTGCCCGCGGCGAGCGCCGACAGTGCCTCGATCACCGCGGTGAGTTCCATGCGGTTGTTGGTGGTCTGCGCCTCGCCGCCGAACAGCTCGGTCTCCTCGTCGCCGCGGCGCAGCAGCGCGCCCCACCCGCCCGGGCCCGGGTTGCCCTTGCAGGCGCCATCGGTGTAGACGACCACGCGGTCGCTCATGGTGTCGGTCTCCTGTCGATCATTGCGAAGGGAATGCGGCGCACCGTGCGGCACGCCGGCTGGGGCTCAATCCACCTCGGCCGTCTCGCGCCGATGGTGGGTGGCCACCGCCGGCGCCGCCTGCGGCTTGGCCTTCTGGCGCGCCAGGCCCACCAGCCGCATGCCGCGCACGCGCTTCACCGCGACCAGCAGGTACACCGCGCCGAACACCGGCCACCAGCGCTCGCCGGTGCGCTCGATCCAGGCCCAGCGGTCGAGCCAGGCCTGCGAGCGCACCGGCGCGCGCCAGCAGCCGAAGCGGCCGTGCTCGACCTCGAAGCTCAGCAGCCGCAACCAGTCGCGCAGCCGCCAGTAGCCGATGAGCTCGCCCTCGCGCGGCAGGAAGCGCGGCCGCTGCGCGCTCGACATGCGCTGGCGCAGCGCACCGAGCCGCCGGCGCAGGCCCCACAGGCTGGCCGGGTTGAAGCCGACGATCACCACCCGCCCCTCGGGCACCAGCACGCGCTCGGCCTCGCGCAGCGTCTCGTGCGGATCGCGCGCCAGCTCGAGCCCGTGCGGCAGCACCAGCAGGTCGATGCTCTGGTTCGGGAACGGCAGCGCGTCGAAGTCGCAATGCAGCGCCACCGATGGGCCCGACGCATCGGTGCTGGCGATGGGTTCCGCCGCACGCGGCAGCTCGCTGCGCCCGGGCACCACCAGCGAATCGTGCGCCACCCAGCGGTAAGGCATGCGGTTGGCGCGCAGCGCGTCGAGTTGCGGCAGCCCGAGCTGCAACGCGTGGAAGCCGAAGCGGTCGGCCACCATCTCGTCGAGACGGGCCTGCTCCCAGGCGAGCAGGTAGCGCCCGGGCGGGCTCTGCAGCCAGGCCGCGAGCTCCAAAATCGCGTCGTCTCGGGCGGACATGGGTGGGGTACGGTGCGTCGGCGTGCGGCCGTTGGGCAGGTCGGGCAACGACCAGGGCGTGGCCGCCGGCAGGGGTCGGCTGCGCATTCTAGTGATGCGGGTTGTTGCGTGAAGGATGCAACGCAGTGCCAGCCGGGGGCTCCCGGAGAATGCCTGCGCGGCTGCAAGGTATCCTGCGCTTTGCGGTTGGCACCTCGAAGCCGCGCCGTTGCCCTTCGCATGACGTTTCCGTTCCTCAACCGCCCCCCCGCGCCGATGCGCGCGCGTGCGGCCGCCCTGTTGCTGGTGGCCGCAGTGCTCGGCGGTTGCGCCACGCCACCGCCTTCGACCAGTGGCGATGCTGCCGCGAGCGTCACCCCCGTTGCCGAACCACCTGCGGCCGCGGCCAGCGCTGCGGCCGCGGCTTCGGCCGTCGCCGCGGCCGCCAGTGGCGTGGCGGCACCCGCGCCCGCGCCGATGGCTGCGGCGAGCGCGCCGGCAGTGGAAGATCCGGTGCGTCCCGAGGCTCGGATCGATTTCAACGACCCGACCGCGCGCAGCGATCTGTGGCAGCGACTGCGCAACGGCTATGGCATCGAGCCGATCGACAACGCGCGTGTGCGCAAGTGGGAGCGCTACTACGCCGAGCGGCCCGACTACGTGGCGCGCATGACCGACCGCGGCGGGCGCTACCTGTTCCACGTGGTCGAGGAGCTCGAGAAGCGAAAGATGCCGCTCGATCTCGCGTTGCTGCCGTTCATCGAGAGCGCGTTCAACCCGCAGGCCGTCTCGGTGGCACGGGCCGCCGGTATGTGGCAGTTCATGCCGTCGACCGGCCGGGTGTTCGACCTGACACAGAACGCCTTCCGCGACGACCGCCGTGACATCCTGGCCTCGACCCGCGCCGCACTCGACTATCTCGGCAAGCTGCACGACATGTTCAACGGCGACTGGCACCTCGCGCTGGCCGCCTACAACTGGGGCGAAGGCAATGTGCAGCGCGCGTTGCGTCGCAAGCGCGACCACAAGGCCGACACGGTCTACGAGAGCTTGCGTCGCATGCCGGGCGAGACGCGCGACTACGTGCCCAAGTTGCAGGCGATGAAGAACATCGTCGCCGACCCGGCGGCGTTCGGCCTCACGCTGCCGCCGCTCGAGAACCACCCGTATTTCCTCAGCGTGCCGATCGAGCGCGACATCGACGTCGAACTGGCCGCCAAGCTGGCGCAGATCGACCTCGACGAGTTCCAGCAGCTCAACCCGCAAATGAACCGGCCGGTGATCCTGGCTGCCGGCACGCCGCAGGTGCTGCTACCCTATGACGGCGCCAATGCCTTCGTGCGCAATCTGCCGCAGGCGCAAGGCCCGCTGGCGAGCTGGACGGTGTGGGTGGCGCCCAAGGCGATGAAGCCTGCGCAAGTCGCGGAGCTGGTGGGCATGAGCGAGGCCGAACTGCGCGATGTCAACCACATCCCGCCGTCGATGGTGGTGCAGGCAGGCTCGTCGCTGGTGGTGCCGCGCCCCGAGGAGCGCCTGCACGACGTGCCGGAAGACCTGGCCGAGAACGGCCGCCTGCTGCTCACGCCCGAGGGCCGCGCCCTGCGCCGCGTGAGCTTCCGCGCCGGCCGGCGCGGCGACAGCGTGGTCGCGGTCGCGCGGCGCTACCGCGTCCGGCCCGAAACGGTGGCGCACTGGAACAACGTGTCGGTGAACGCGCGGTTCCGCCCCGGCCAGCACATCGTCGTGATGGTGGCAACCAAGCCGGCACGGGCGCCGGCGCGCAAGTCAGCCGCGAAGGCCGCCCGCGTGTCGGCGCACAAGGCAGCGGCCAGGTCACCCCGTGCGCCGGTGCGCAAGGCCGCCGCCGGCACCACGCGCAAGCCGGCGCGTCGGGCGACGGCCAAGGCCCCGCACAACGGTGCGCCGAAGGCCGCGGCGGCAGCGCGCACCAAGTCTTCGCCGCTGGCCGCGCGGCGGTGACACCAGGGCCGCCTGCGGCCGGGCGCACGCGCAAGCGGTGCGCGTCAACGCCGGTCGCTCAACGCATGTGCGATCGTCGACAGATCCACGTACTCCAGCTCGCTGCCCACGGGCACGCCGCGCGCCAGCCGCGTCACCTTGATGCCGCGCGCGGCCAGCGCCTGCCCGGCCACGTGCGCGGTGGCCTCGCCCTCGGCGGTGAAGCTGAGCGCGAGGATCACCTCCTGCACCGTGCCATCGCCGGCGCGTTCGAGCAGCGGCGCCAGGCCGATGTCGTGCACGCCCACGCCGTCGAGCGGGCTCAACCGCCCCATCAGCACGAAGTACAGGCCGTGGAAGCTGCCGCTGCGCTCGAGCGCGGCCTGGTCGGCCGGCGTCTCCACCACCGCGAGCTGGCGGCCGTCGCGCCGCGGGTCGAGGCAGGTGGCGCAGACCTCGGCCTCGGTGAAGGTGTGGCAGCGCCGACAGTGCCGCACCTGCTGGTCGGCTGCCAGCAGCGCCGCAGCGAGCCGCCGCGCACCGTCGCGGTCGTGCTGCAGCAGGTGAAATGCCATCCGCTGCGCCGATTTCGCACCCACGCCGGGCAGGCGCCGCAGCGCCTCGAGCAGATCGTGCAGCGCGTGCTCGGACAAGCGCGGAGCCTCGGGCGGGAACAGGCCGGCTGACGCGTGAATCAGGCGAGCGCCAGGAGCCGTGCGCCGATCAGAACGGGAACTTCATGCCCGGGATTTGCGGCATGCCGGCCGAGAGTTTGCCCATCTTCTCTTGCGACGTGGCCTCGGCGCGGCGGATCGCATCGTTGAACGCGGCGGCCACCAGGTCTTCGAGCATATCCTTGTCGTCGGCAAGCAGGCTGGGGTCGATGGCCACGCGCTTCACGTCGTGACGGCAGGTCATCGTGATCTTGACGAGGCCGGCGCCGGCTTGGCCCTCGACCTCGATCGTCGCCAGTTCTTCCTGCGCCTTGCGCAGGTTGTCTTGCATCGCCTGGGCCTGCTTCATCAAGCCGGCCAGCTGGTTCTTCATCATGGTGAAAGGTTCCTCGGGTTGGGCTTGATCGACCCCGGCACGATGCGTGCCGTGCTGAACTGCGACATCACCTCGCGCACCAGCGGGTCGGCCTGTATCGCCTGCTCGGCCTGCCGCTGCGCGCGCGCGCGCGCAGCGGCGTCGCGCAGCGCCGGGCTGTCGAGTGCGACGCCGTCGATCAGCTCGAGCTCGACCGCATGGCCTTGCGCGGCCGACACCGCGGCCTGCAGCTTGTCGCGCAGCGCCGCCGTGCGCAGCGCTTCGCGCTCGACGCGCAGGCGCCAGCGCGGCGGGACACAGCCGGTGTCTTCGGCCAGCCACTCGGCCTGCATCGCCAGCTCGCGCACCAGCGCCGTGATCGCCCCGCCGGCGTTCAGCGTGGCGACGAGCGTGGCCCAGCGCTGGCCGAGCACGGTGGGCTGCAACGCTTCGGTCGCGCGCTGGTGAGGCGGCTCGCTCGAGGTTGATGCGGCAACGCCGGCCGCGCGATCGCTCGCGGCGGTGCCGGCATCGTCGGGAACCGCATCGAGCCACGCCGGTGGCTCCGGCAGCACCGGCTTCGACGCGACCGCGTTGGCCTTGGCCGACACGAGCGCGACGTTCGCGGCCGCGGGAGCCGCGGCGCTGCACGCGGGTGCAACGGGCTGCGCAGGTGCGGCGGGCTGCGCGGGTGCGTCTGCAGCCGCAGACCGGAGCGCGGCGGCGGCGCCGGTCGCGGGCGCGACCTCTGCAGCGGCACCCGGTCCCAGCGGCGGAAACGCCAGGAAGCGCAGCAGCACCATCGTCAGCGCCGCGTACTCGTCGTTCAGCAGCGGCAGCTCGCCGCGGCCATGCACCGCAATGCTGTACAGCAGTTGCGTCTCGTCGGCGCTCAACGCGCCCGCGAGTCGCGCGGCCTCAGCCGCGTCGGGGTCGTCGGCATCGAGCGCGCCCGGCACCGCCTGCGCCACCGCCATCTGCTGCAGCAGGCCGGCCAGCTCTTCGAGCGCGCCGGCGGCCGACTGGCCGCGCCCGCGCAGGCCATCGACCACGGCGAGCACGGCCACGCCGTCGCGCGCGGCCAGCGCCTGCACGATCGCCGCCGCCACCGAGCGCTCGACGCTGCCGAGCATGGCGCGCACCGCGGCCTCCTGCAGGCGCCCGCCGCCATAGGCGATGGCCTGATCGGCCAGCGACAGCGCATCGCGCATCGAGCCGCGCGCGCCGCGCGCCAGCAGGCGCAGCGCACCGGCGTCGTGCGCCACGCCTTCGGCCTGCAGCACGCGCTCGAGATACTCGGCCACCGTCTGCGGCGCCATCGGCCGCAGGTTGAACTGCAGGCAGCGGCTCAGCACCGTGGGCAGCATCTTGTCGGGGTCGGTCGTGGCCAGCACGAACTTCAGGTACTCGGGCGGCTCCTCGAGCGTCTTCAGCAGCGCGCTGAAGGCATCCTTGGTGAGCTGGTGCGCCTCGTCGATCATGAAGACCTTGAAGCGGCCCACGCTCGGCTTGTAGGCCGCGCGCTCGATCAGCTCGCGCGCTTCTTCGATGCCGCGGTTCGACGCGGCATCGAGCTCGATGTAGTCGATGTAGCGGTCGGCGTCGATCTCGGTGCAGGCCTGGCAGCGGCCGCACGGCTCGGCGGTGACGCCGCCGTTGCCATCGGGGCCGGTGCAGTTCAGGCTCTTGGCGAGGATGCGCGAGACCGTGGTCTTGCCGATGCCGCGTGTGCCGGTGAACAGGTAGGCATGGTGCAGCCGGCCGCTGGCCAGCGCATTGCCGAGCGCGCGCACGACATGCTCCTGCCCCACCATCTCGGCGAAGCGGCGCGGCCGGTACTTGCGCGCGAGAACCATCGAACCCATGGCGCCGATTCTACGGGCCGACCCCACGCCGCCACGGCGCGCCGCGGCTTGCACCCGCGGTGCGTCGGGCGCCGCGGCACGCTGCCCGATAATCGCGCCCGATGACGACGCCTGCCCCGAGCGCACCCGACACCACCACGCTGCGCTACGAGCAGGCCGGCGTCAACTACGAGCTGATCGATCCGCTGAAGGTCAGCGCGCAGCGCGCCGCCGCGGCCACCGCGACGCAGCTCGGCATGCACGGCTTTCGCGAGCTGGCCGCGTCGCGCGGCGAATCGGCCTACGTCGTCGACGTGGGTCCGTTCCACCTCGCCAGCATCGTCGAGTGCCTGGGTTCGAAGGCGCTGGTGGCCGACGAGATGGCGCGCCTCACCGGCAGGAGCTATTACGCCGGCATCGCGCAGGACACGATCGCGATGGCGGTGAACGACCTGATCACCGTCGGCGCCACGCCGCTGGTGGTGCAGGCCTACTGGGCCACCGGCGGCTCCGACTGGTTCGGCGACGCCGCGCGCGCACAGGCGCTGGTCGATGGCTGGCAGCGTGCCTGCGAAGCCTGCGGCGTCGCCTGGGGCGGCGGCGAGACGCCGGCGCTGGCCGGCATCGTCGAGGCCGGCCGCATCGACCTCGCGGCCGCCTGCACCGGCATCGTCAACCCGAAGACGCGGCTGTCGCTCGGCGAGCGGCTCGGCGCCGGCGATGCGATCGTGTTGCTCGATTCGAGCGGCATCCACGCCAACGGCCTGAGCCTGGCGCGCGCGCTGGTGCCGCGCCTGCCGCAGGGCTACCTGACACCGGTGCGGCCCGGCCTCGCCTATGGCGACGCGCTGCTCGCGCCGACCACGCTGTACGCCCCGGTCACCGAGGCGCTGTGGCGCGCCGGCATCGTGCCGCACTACTGCGCCAATATCACCGGCCACGGCTGGCGCAAGCTGCTGCGCCACCCGGGGCGCTTCGGCTACCGCATCCACACGCTGCCGCCGCTGCCGCCGGTGCTGGCATTCATGCAGCAGCACGCCCATCTGGACGACCACGAGGCCTACGGCACGCTGAACATGGGCGCCGGCTTCGCACTGTTCGTGGCGGCTGCCGACGCAGCGCGCGTGGTCGAGGTGGCGCAACGGCTCGGCATCGGTGCCCGCGTGGCCGGCGAGGTGCTCGCCGGCCCGAAGCAACTGACGATCGAGCCGCTCGGCGTGCACTACGGCGAGGACGCGCTGCACTTGCGCTGAGGCGTTTGTCCCCGGCCCACGCCGGGCGCCTACAATCGACGGCGACGGGCCTCCTCGCATGGAAGCGCGGTCAACCGGGTCAGGTGGGGAACCAAGCAGCCCTAGCCGTTGCAACCAGTGCCGAGGGCAAGGCTCGTCACTTGCGTCGAGCCGCCGCGCCGCTCACCTGCCGCAACGCCATCACCACCGCGCGAAAGGCTCCTTCGGGCCAACGGCAGGCGGCGATCGGGGCCGCTCAGGCGGCGCGCCGTGACGGCGGCGTGCTGCGTGTCGCATCCGCCGACGCCTCGTGCACCGGGTCGTGCGGCGATTGCCCTTGTGCCGCCAGCTGCAGGTCGCGCAACGTCAGGTCGAGCGCCCGACCGTAGCGCTGCGCCACGCGCTGCAATGCGGCTGCGCTGTGCGGTGAGGCGAGCGCATCGACCACCTCGTTGGCGCAACAGGCCAACGCACGCAGCATCTCGTCATCGTTCTCGATCGCGCGCACCGCCGCGCCGGTGCCGAAGCGCTGCAACATGCGCAGCACCGATTCGTCCAGGCCCCAGTGGCGCGCTACCGCGTTGCCGAGCGCCTCCACCGTGACGCCGAGCACCGCCAGCGCCGCACCCTCTTCGCTCATGCCCGGCTCTTCGGTACCACCGGGCTCGCTCGCCGGTGCCGATTGCATCAGGCGCTCGATCTGCGCCGCCTCCTCTGGAAAGTGATAGGCGACCACGAGACGGCCCACGTTCTGCAGCAGCGCGATCAGGTAGACCACTTCGGCGTCGTAGCTGGGCGGTCGCAGCAGTTGCGCAATGCGCGCGCCGCGCTGCGCGCGCTCGATCGCGCGCTGCAACTGCGCGGCCGCCGGACCGGCGAGCGGGCCGGGCCAGTCGCGCAACGCCAACGCGGCGCGGCGCACGCCGTCGAGCCCGACCATCGCGATTGCGCGCCGCAGCGTCAGGATCGGTCCGCTGCCGGCGATCGTCGCACCGTGCACCTCCGCCGAGTTCACCGCACGCAGAAGCTCGAAGGTGAGCGCCGGATCCTGCAGCACGGCTTCGGCCAGCTCGATCGTGCGTTCGCGCTCCATCAGCGCCAGCCGAGCCACGCGGCGTGCGGCACCGGGCAACGACGGCAGCGCGCCGATCGCGCGCAGGCGGTCGGCCAGCAGCGTCAGCGGCCCGCTGTCGGTGGCCTCCTCGACGCGCAGCCAACCCTCGAGTGCACGTGCCAGCGTGCGCGCGCTGTGGTAGCGCTGCCGCTGCTGGCGGTCGGTGGCGCGGTTGGCGATCACGCGCAACGGCTCGGGGATCGGCCTGCCGGTGCTCCACGGCAGCCGCACGATCTCGCGGCCCAGCGGCGGCATCAGTGCGATCGCGGCAGCGGTGTCGGCCTGTTCGAGCGCCGGCGCGCCGGTGAGCGCGTGGTGCAGCACGAGGCCGAACGCGAGCACGTCGCGCTCGGCGTCGCGGCGCTGCGCCTGCAGGCCGGTGACGGTGAATGCGGCGTCGGCGGTCGAAGCCGCAACGCCAGCCGGTGCGATCTCCAGCCCCATCAGACGGGCGCGGCCGGCGTCGTCAATCGTCACCATCCACGACTGGATGTCGCGGTGCGCCAAGCCCGCCTCATGCGCGAACGCGAGACCATCGAGCACCTGCACGCTGCTGCGGGCCACGTCGAGCGCCGGCAACCCCTGGCCGGCCACCTGCTCGGCCAGCGTGCGAACGCCGTCGCGCGCGTAGGCGGCGTAGGTCCAGCGGTCGAGCTCGCCGACCTCGATGGGTTCAGTCAAGCCCGGGTGCGTGACACGCCCGGCCTTGCGCGCGGCCTGCACATGATGCGCGAGCTTGGCGCGGTCAGCAGCCTGCGCACGCGTCATCACCAGCAGGCGTTCGCCTCCGGCAGCCGAATCGTGCGCCAGCCACACCAGCGTGGCCGCGCTCTTGCCCAGCAGGCGCTGCAGGCGGAAGCGGCCGAACGCCGGCACCGCCGGTGCGGGCTCTGGCGTGCGAAAGCCGCTGGCTTCGCTGTGTTCTGGCGATGGCATGTGCGGGGCCACAGGCGGCCGGTGTTGCACGCGATTGAAGCAATTGCCCGGCCGCCGCGATCGACCGAACAGGCCGGCGCCGGCGCGGCAATTCATCCGGCAGCCAGCTCGTGCAGGGCACCATCACCGGTGACGAAGGCCGCGCGCACTGGTGCCGCACCGACGAGCGCTTGCACCGCTGCGCGGTAGGTGGCCAGTTGCTGCCGTAATTCGGGATCGCCGGCGGCATTGGCTGCAAGCTTGTAGTCGAGCACCCACCAAGTGACGGCCGACCCGCCCGGCCCCGCTTCGACTCGCTGCACCAGACGGTCGACGCGCAGCAGACGGCCATCGTGCACGATGTCGAACTCGTCGGCACTCCATGCCAGCTGCGCGTGATCGAAGAACGGCTGCAGTGCGGGGCTGTCGAGGATCGCCGCGGCGTATGCGGCCACCGTGCTCGCCGCGGACGCCGGCAGCTCGAACTCGGCCACCGCGGCCGCAGCCAGGCGCACCAGCGGTGCCGGCTCGGCCGCCGCCGTCGCCCACTGCAGCACGCGGTGCACCGCGCGGCCGAGTTGCGCCGCGGCGTTGGGCGCGGTGGCGCGTGCACGCACGTGCGCTGCCGTTGATGTGGAGTCCGCCGAGGTGCCGGGCAACTCGGCGACGACGATCGCGGCGGCGTTCGCCGCGGCAGCGACGGCGTCCCCAGGCGGCGCCGCGAACGGCTCGCTGTGCGGTTGCAGGCGCGACCACCAGCTGGCGTTCGCCGTCCTGCCCGCTGGGGTGCGGCTGAACAGCAGCACATCGCAGGCACGCGTCATCGCCACGTAGAGCGCATTCAACTCCTCGCGCTGCGCCGCGACCTGCTCGCGCGCGCGCAATTCGGCCAGCGATGCGCAAGGCCGTGCCAGATCGGGCACGAAGGCCACGCGCAGCGGCGCGGCGCGCTCGACCGGCCAGTCGACCAGGACGCCGGGTTGCGACTCGGCGCGCTCGTGCGGATCGGTGTCGACCACCCAGACGCAGCGCGCTTCGAGGCCCTTCACGGCGTGCACCGTCATCAGCTGCACCGCGTCGCTGCGCGCCGGTGGCTTCACGGTCAATGCGCGTCGCCGCAATGCACGCACGAAGCGGTAGACACTGGCGTGCCGACCGCCATCGAGCGACAGCGCCAGTGCGATCAGCGCGTGCACCGCCGCAAGCGCCGCCACGCGCCGATCGGCCGGCACCGCCGCGGCCAACCGCGCGAGCAGGTCACCCTCGTGCACCACGCGGTCGAGCAGGTCGTGCGGCGGCAGGTGGCGCGCCGCCTCGGCCCAGCGCGCGAGCAGATCGCGGGCACGCTGCACGGCCGGCGGCGCGTCGTGCCAGTTCATCAGCGCGTGCCACCAAGCGGTGGCCGCACCGCGATCGGCACGCTGCGACAGCGCGAGCAGCGTGGCATCGTCGACGTCGAACAGCGGGCTCTTCAAGACCTGCGCCAGCGAAAGATCGTTGCCGGGCGAGACCAGCACGTCGAGCACGGCGACCAGGTCTTTCACCTCGATCACGTCGCCCAGCCGCTGCTCCTCGGCCGCCACGCAGGGCACGTGCAACGCATGCAGTGCGTCGGCCACACGCGCCAGCGTGGCGTTGCGCCGCGCCAGCACGATCACGTCGCTGGGCGCTGTGCCGGCGCGCAGCAGGTGCTGCACGCCGGCCGCGACGCGGCGCGCCTCGTCCTGCGTCCTCGCCGCCTTCGCCTCATGACGCGGCACGGTCAGCGAATCGCGCCACTCGGCGACGGGCACCGCGGCAGCCTCGACCTCATTCGGCGCAGCCGGCTCGTCCGGGAGATGCCACACGCGGCCCGACGCCTCATCGGCCCGTTCGGTGCTGTGCGCCGCAAAGCCGACGAATTCGCCGGCCGCCTGCCCGAACACCGCGTTCACCGCCTGCACCACGGCCGGGGCGTTGCGCCGCGTGTGGTTGCACGCCAGGTCGTGCCCGTCGAGGCCGTCGACGACGAAGCGGCGCGCGGCCTCGAACACGCGCGGCTCCGCGCCGCGGAAGCGATAGATGCTTTGCTTGGGGTCGCCGACGATGAACACCGACAGCGGCCGTTGCCCGCTGGCGCCGCCGCCGGCACCGGCGTACGACGACAGCCAGCCGAGCAGCGCCTGCCACTGCAGGTTGCTGGTGTCCTGGAACTCGTCGATCAGCACGTGCCGCAGCCGCGCGTCGAGCCGCTGCTGCACCCAGCCGGCGACCACCGGGTCCGACAGGATCGCCAGTGCGCAGCGTTCGAGATCCTGCATATCGATCAACGCGCGCTCGCGCTTCAGTTCGCGCCAGCAGCCCAGCAGCAAACGCGCCAGCCGCACCATGCGGCCGTGGTCGACGTGCGCGTCGTGCTGGGCGACCTGCTGCCCCAGCCGCAGCAGCGCCTCGACGGCCGCCTGCAGCTCCGGCGTGGCACTCAGCTTGCGCGGCGTGCCGGCCTTGGTGAACAGCGCGGCACGAGCCTGTTGCAGGACCGCGGCGGGGTCGTGTTGTGCCAGCGCCGCGTTCAGTGCGGCCGCAGCATCGCGATCGACCTTGGCCTTGGCGCGTTGCGCCGCCTCGGCGGCACTGCCGAGCGTGCGCCGCAAGCTCGCGTCGGCCACGATGCGTTCGATGGGGTGTGCAAGGCCCGCGCAGTCGGGCCACAGTTGTGCGGCGTCTGGCACTGCGGCGGCGAGCGCACCGTGCGCGTCGGCGCGTTCGATCTCGAGCCGCTTGTCGAGCGCGCTGCGCAGCCAGCGCGCGAGACCGGCGCGGCCATACCGTTCGGTGAGCTGGCGGTAGTCGTGCAGCGCATCGGGCGCATCGAGCACGGCGCGCTGGAAGCGCCGCATCAACTCGCCGTGCTGGTCGTCCACCTCTTCGATCAGCGACATGGCCGGGTGTACGCCGAGCGAATCGAGCAGCTCGAGAGGCGCCACGCGCAACAGCTGCGCGAACCAGGCGTGGAAGGTGTGCACCTGCACGTCATTGCCCCACGCCAGCACGCGCGCATGCAGTGCGGCCAGTGCCGGTGCCTGGATCTCGGCCTGCAGGACGTCAAGACCGCGGTGCTGCAGCTCGCGCGCGCGCGTGGCGTCGGCGGCGGCGGCGAAGTCGCGCAGCCATTCGTGCAGGCGCAGCCGCATCTCGGCCGCGGCCTTGCGCGTGAACGTGATCGCCAGGATCTCGCCGGGTTGCGCACCGTCGAGCAGCGCACGCAGGATGCGCGATACCAGCATCCACGTCTTGCCGGCGCCGGCGCAGGCCTCGACGATCGCGCTGCGCGCCGGGTCGCACGCGAGCGCGTAGAACCGAGCGGCCGCGCAGGCGCGACCGTCGGCCCGGTAGGCCGGTTCAGCCGCCATCGGACCCACGCGCCGCGCTGTCGGGCCCGGCCCAGTGGTCGCGCCGGCACAGGCCGCGCAGCTCGCAGTAATCGCACACCGGCGGCTCGCCGAGCGCCGGCAGCGGCGTGCCGGCCTCGATGCGCGCGCGCTCCAGTGCCAGCTCGTGCAGCAGGCGCTGCGCGCTGTCGCGCACTTCGGGGTGCGCGACCTCGACCACTTCATCGTCGTCGAGCGCGAGGTAGCCGGCCTGTACCGGCCGCTCGGTGCCGTCGTGCGCGCCCTGCAGCGCGGCATAGACCGCGAGCTGGGTGTCCTCCAGCGGCGTGCGCACCTTGCTGCGCAGCGCGCCCACCGACTGCAGCTTGTAGTCGATCAGGTGCACGGCGGCGTCGGCGGCACGGTGGTCGATGCGGTCGAGCCGGCCGTGCAGGCGCAGCGTCGACCCCGCGGCCGCCGGCCACGCGAGCTCGACCTCGGCGGCGGCGAAGACCCAGCCCTCGCGCTCGCTGCCGTGCAGCCAGTGCACGTAGCGCCCGGCCAGCGCCGGCCAGCCGGCGGTGAACGGCAGCATCGCCTCGTCGCTGACCTCGCGCGCAGCCACCAGTTCGGCCAGCGCGTCGTGCCCTGCCGTGACCAACGCGGCCACGTCGGCATCGCGCGCTCGTGGTGGTGCGCCACGCTGCAGGTGAAAGCGCTCCAGCGCCGCGTGCAGCCAGCGGCCGGCATCGCGCTTGTCGGCATCGTCGTCGAGCTCGTCGGCCTCCGACAGCCGCAGCACCGCACGGCCGTAGAAGCGATACGGGCACTGGCGCAGCGCCTCGACCGTGCTGGCGCTCCACGACGCCGGCAGCGCCGTGCCGGGCGCCGGCTGCGGCGGCAAGACCGGTTGGGCCACGAGCGTGCGCAACGGCAGTGTCACACCGAGCGGCGGCAGCAGCGCCGGTGCGGCGCGCCGCTGGCGGGCCAGGGCCAGCCGCTCGACCCACGGGCTGACCGACAGCCGCTCGTCGCCGTCGGCGCCGCGGTGCAGCAGCGCCACCTGCGGCACGCGCAGCAGTTGCACGAAGCCGAGCAGCGCACGCCGCTGCCGCGCGGCACGATCGGGCAGGCCCAGCGCCTTGCGCGCAGCCTCGTCGAGCAGCCCCGGATCGTGCGGCAGGGGGCCCAGCCGCAGCTCGTCGGCACCGGGCAGCACCGCGGCCGCGAACGCGCGCCCGCTCGCGCGCGCCAGCGGCGTGATCACGACCGGTGCCGCGGTGGGCATGGGCGGCACGAAGCTCGCCGCCTCGAGCGTGGTGCCGACCCACTGCGCGAACTCGTCGAGGCTGCACGACGCGGCGCGCGCAGCCTGCCACGCCGGGTCGCGCGCGGCCGTGCCGCCCTCTGTGCCGTCATCTGCGCCATCGCCGGCACCCTCACCCGCGCCCGTGCCACCGACCGCGTTGTCGTCGAAGCGCAAGGCCCGGCGCAGCTGCACGCCGGCGGGGTCGTCGCGCCATGCCGCAGCATGCGGCGAGCCGTGCAGCAGCGCATCGAACGCGCGCAGCCAGTCGCCGAGCGCACGCCGCCGCGGCTGCGCGAAGGCCTCGAGCCGTGCGCGCTCGCGCTGCCACAGCGCCTCGGCGCGCTGCCGTGCCGCAGCGTCGAGGCGCTGGCCGCGCCACAACTTCTCGAGCCAGGCCAGTGCACCGGTCTGCGCTTCATCGAGATCGGCCTTCAGCCAATCGAGCACGTCGTCGAACGCGTGCGGGCCGCGCGCCGCGCGCAGAGCCGCGGCGGCGTGCGCACCGGCGCGCGTGGTGGCGAGCGACCAGCCGGTCTCGTCGACCACATCGATGCGCAGCCGTTCGAGCAGCGCGCGCACGCGGCGCACCAGTGCGCGATCCTGCACCACCAGGGCGACCGGCACGACACCGGCGGCCACATGCGCGGCCACCTGCGCCGCGGCGGCCATCGCCTCGGCCTCGGCATCGGGCGTCGGCTGCAGCGTGACGCGGCTGTGCTCCAGCCAGGCCGCGAATGGGTCGTCATCCGATGGGTCGGCCGACCACGCCTGCACCGGCGTGCCTTGCGCGGCGGCGTGCGCGAGCACGTGGCCGGTCAGCGCATCGTCGCCGCCGAGCGTCAGCGCGATCCAGGCCGACGGCCGGTGCGCGAATAGCCGGTCGGTGGCCGGTGGGCCAGCGAGCGACGCCCACTCGATCGCCACGCGCAGCAGCAAGCGCTGAACGCTGCCCGGCCCTGCGCCGGCGGCGTGTTTGCGCGCGAGCACGAACCAAGCGGCGCGTGCGGCTGGCGGCAGTGCATCGGCATGGCGGCGCAGCGTGTGCGCGCTGTGCACCATGCGCTGCAGCGCGGCGTCGAAGCCGCTCGGGTCGCGCTGCAGCCAGTCGCGTGCCCACGCGTGCCGGCGCAGCAGGTCGCGCGCGGTGATGCGATCGATGGCAGCGTCGCCGGTGAGCTCGCCGGCGTCGCGCGCCGGCGGCGGCCCGAGCGCGGCGGCGAGCGTGCGCGGCGTGTGCAGCCGCGGCATCCAGCGGCCGTGCGCGGCGAATGCCGCCCGCGCCGGCGCGAGCACGCCGGCGAACGGCAGCAGCACCACGGCGTCGGCCACCGCAAGCGGCTGCCCGGCGAAGCGCGCATCGAGCCAGGCGTAGGTGGCATCCGCGAACGCCGCCCACAGCACCGCGGCCGGCGAGCCGGGAGGCAGCGGGTGCGGAACAATCGTCGCCATAGGCAACGCGCATTGTGCGGGCCGCGGCCAGGGTCAGCCCGATATGCCAGAATGCCCGCAGCATGCCGACCTAGGGGAGACGCCATGAGCAGCGACCTGATCAAACACGTGTCCGACGCTTCGTTCGAAGCCGACGTGCTGAAGTCCGACAAGCCGGTGTTGGTCGACTACTGGGCCGAGTGGTGCGGGCCGTGCAAGATGATCGCGCCGATCCTCGACGAAGCCGCGAAGGACTACACCGGCCGGCTGCAGGTGGCCAAGATGAACGTCGACGAGAACCAGGACGTGCCGGCCAAGTTCGGCATCCGCGGCATTCCCACGTTGATGCTGTTCAAGGGCGGCCAGCTGGCCGCCACCAAGGTCGGCGCGCTGTCGAAGTCGCAGTTGACGGCGTTTCTCGACGGTCATCTATAATCCGCCCCAATCGCGGGGCCGAGGCGGCCGATAGGCCGCCCATCCACCCCGCCCAGAAATTGCCACCACGCTGAGCCGCCGGGTTGTTCGCGGCGCGTGGTTCCGGCCCTCCCCGATGCTTGCCGCCACCCTGCCCCGCAGGGCGCTGACGCTGCGGAGCGCGGCCGGATTCCCTGTCACGCGCCCTGCCGGCAACGGGCGCCGACGCATCCTCCACTGACCGCACGATGCATCTGTCCGAACTGAAGGCGCTCCACGTCTCCGCGCTCATCCAGATGGGCGAGGAACTGGAGATCGAGAACGTCGCCCGCATGCGCAAGCAGGAGCTGATGTTCGCGATCATGAAGAAGCGCGCCAAGGGTGGCGAGCAGGTGTTCGGCGACGGCGTGCTCGAGGTGCTGCCCGACGGCTTCGGCTTCCTGCGCTCGATCGACACCAGCTACATGGCATCGACCGACGACATCTACCTGAGCCCCAGCCAGATCCGCCGCTTCAACCTGCACACCGGCGACATGGTCGAGGGCGAGGTGCGGGTGCCGAAGGACGGCGAGCGCTACTTCGCGCTGGTGAAGGTCGACAAGGTCAACGGCCTGACGCCCGAGGAGAGCAAGCACAAGATCATGTTCGAGAACCTGACGCCGCTGTTCCCGAAGGAGCAGTTCAGGTTGGAACGTGACATCAAGGCCAGCGACGAGAACGTCACCTGCCGCATCATCGACCTGATCGCCCCGATCGGCAAAGGCCAGCGCGCGCTGCTGGTCTCGCAGCCCAAGAGCGGCAAGACGATCATGATGCAGCACCTGGCGCACGCGATCGTCGCCAACTACCCCGACGTGCACCTCATCGTGCTGCTGGTCGACGAGCGGCCCGAGGAAGTGACCGAGATGATCCGCACCGTGCGCGGCGAAGTCATCTCTTCCACCTTCGACGAGCCGGCGGCGCGCCACGTGCAGGTGGCCGAGATGGTGATCGAGCGCGCCAAGCGCCTGGTCGAGCTGAAGAAGGACGTGGTGATCCTGCTCGACTCGATCACGCGGCTGGCGCGCGCCTACAACAACGTGCTGCCGTCGTCGGGCAAGGTGCTGACCGGTGGCGTCGACGCCAACGCGCTGCAACGGCCCAAGCGCTTCTTCGGCGCCGCGCGCAATGTCGAGGAAGGTGGCTCGCTGACCATCATCGGCACCGCGCTGATCGACACCGGCTCGAAGATGGACGAGGTGATCTACGAGGAGTTCAAGGGCACCGGCAACTGCGAGATCCACCTCGACCGTCGCATGTCCGAGAAGCGCGTCTACCCGTCGATCCTGCTCAACAAGAGCGGCACGCGGCGCGAGGAGCTGCTGCTCAAGCCCGAGATCCTGCAAAAGACCTGGATCCTGCGCAAACTGCTGTACCCGATGGACGAGATCGAGGCGATGGAGTTCATCCTCGACAAGATGAAGGCGAGCAAGAACAACCTCGACTTCTTCGACATGATGCGCAGGGGTGGGTAGCCCTTGCCCCACCTATAATCGCGCCCTTCCCGCCACCGGAAAGTGTGCCGCCCGTCTGCACCGGCGCGCATGGCTCCCGAACCGACCCCGAGGCACCCATGAAACCAGGCATCCACCCCGAGTACCGCGAGATCTGCTTCGTCGACCTCGCCAACGGCTTCAAGTTCGTCACCCGCTCCAGCCTGCAGACGCGCGAGACGATCAAGATGGACGACGGCCGCGAGCTGCCGCTGGTGAAGCTCGAGACCACCAGCGAGTCGCACCCGTTCTACACCGGCACGCAAAAGAGCGTCGACAGCCTCGGCGGCCGTGTCGAGAAGTTCCGCAACAAGTTCGCCCGCGTCGGCCTGAAGAAGTGACGCCGCGTGCGGCCGTGACGAGGGCAGCTCCGGCTGCCCTTTTCGTTGCCGCCGCGTGGGCGTCTGGGCGGCGGCCGGCCTGCGGCATGATGCGGCAGTGACGGTCGCCCCGATCCCGGCCCTGGTGACGCGCGACGCCGCGCGCGAACTGCCACGCTGGGCGCTGCTGCTACTGTGCGCGGCCTACGTGCTGCCCGGCGTGTTCGGCCGCGACCCGTGGAAGAACGCCGACCTCACCGCGTTCGGCCAGATGCTGGCGATGGCGCAGGGGCGCACGTCGTGGTTCGCGCCGGCGCTCGGCGGCGTGCCCACCGATGCCGCGCTGCTGCCCAATTGGCTCGGCGCCGGCGCAATCGTGCTCACGTCGCCTTGGCTCGATCCGTCGCTGGCGGCGCGGCTGCCATTCGCGCTGCTGCTGGTGGCGACGCTGGTGGCGCTGTGGTACGCCTGCTTCGCGCTGGCGCGCACCGACGCCGCGCAGCCGCTGCCGTTCGCGTTCGGCGGCGAGGCGCAGGCGGTGGACTACGCGCGCGCGATCGCCGACGCCTCGGTGCTCGCGCTGATCGCCACACTGGGCCTGCTGCAGCTCGGCCACGAGACCACGCCCGAGCTGGCGCAGCTGGCGGCGATCGCGGCCGCGCAATGGGCGCTCGCGGTGGCGCCGTTCCACTCCGGGCGCGCACGCATCGGCATCGTGCTGGCGCTGCCGGCGCTGGCCGGCAGCGGCGCGCCGGCGATCGCGGCGGTGGTCGGCGTCACCGGCATCCTGATCTGCGCGCGCTCCACCTATGCCGCCGTGCGCCGCTTCGGATGGTGGACCGCCGCGGCCACGCTGCTGGCGGTGGCCGTGGCGACGCTGACGCACCGGTGGGCCTGGCGCCTGACGCCGCCGGCCACGCCGCTGGCGCTGCTGGTGCTGGCGCGGCAGTGGCTGTGGTTCCTGTGGCCGTCGTGGCTGCTCGCGCTGTGGGCACTGTGGCAATGGCGGCACTTCCTGCTGCGGCGGCACGTGGCGATCCCGCTGTCGGCGCTGCTGACGGCGATGGTCGCCAACGTGGCGATGGGCGGCTCCGATCGCGCGTTGCTGCTCGGCCTGCCGGGCCTGGCCGTGCTGGCCGCCTTCGCGCTGCCGACCTTGCGCCGCAGCACCGGTTCGGCGATCGACTGGTTCTCGGTGTTCTTCTTCACGTTGATCGCGCTCGCCGTGTGGGTGATCTACATCGCGATGCAGACCGGCGTGCCGGCCGGCCCGGCGCGCAACGTGGCCAAGCTGGCGCCGGGCTTCGTGCCGCAGTTCGGCTGGCTTGCACTCGTCGTGGCCACGGTGGCCACCGTCGCCTGGCTCTGGCTGGTGCGCTGGCGCACCGCGCGTCACCGCTCGGCGCTGTGGCGCAGTCTGGTGCTGCCGGCCGGCGGCGTGGTGCTGGCGTGGAACCTGGCGATGACGCTGTGGCTGCCGCCGTTGGACTATGCGCGCAGCTACCGTGCGCACATCCGGCTGCTCGCCAAGCACATTCCGCCCGACGTCTGCATCGCGGCACCGGGGCTGCCGCGTGCATTGACCGCCGCGCTCGAGTACTACGGCCACTGGCGCATCGACGCCCGCCCCGAGGCGGCGCAGGGCGATTGCCCGGTGCGGCTCGAGGCCGGCACCATCGCCCACCCGCCGTTGCCGCCCGAAGGCTGGACGACGATCGCGATCGAGCGGCGCCCGACCGACAAGGACGAGGTCACCGGCGTGTTCCGCCGGCCGTGATCCGCGACGGTGCGTCAGCGCACGCGCGTCGACGGAAACACCAGCCTGAACACCGAGCCCTTGCCGGGCTCGCTGTCGACCTGCAGCTCGCCGCCGTGCCGCTGCACCGTGTGCTTGGCGATCGCCAGGCCGAGGCCGGTGCCGCCGGTTGCGCGGGCACGCGCGCCGTCGACGCGATAGAACCGCTCACCGAGGCGCGCGAGGTGCTCGCGCGCGATCCCGATGCCGGTATCGCGCACCTCGAACACGCCACCGCCCTGCGCACGCGGCAACCAACGGACGTCGACCGTGCCGCCCTCGGGCGTGTAGCGCACGGCATTGGCGACCAAGTTCAGCATCGCGCCGAACAGCTCGGACTCGAGCCCGGCGATCATCGCCTGGCCGCCACTCTCGACGTGCAGCGTGTGCCGGCCGCCGGACAGCGCCAGCGCATCGGTGCGCAAACGCTGCATCAGCGGTTCGAGCGCGACCCAGCGATCCACCGGCGGGCGCGGGCCGCTCTCGATCTGCGCCAGCACCAGCAGGTCATCGAGCAGCGCGCGCATGCGGGCGGCCTGCTCCTGCATCAGCGCCAGCACGCGGTCGCGTTCGCCCGCGCCCAGCTCGATCTGATGCATCGTGTCGACGAAGCCGGCGAGCACCGTGAGCGGGGTGCGCATCTCGTGCGACACGTTGGCCACGAAGTCGCGGCGCATCTCGTCGGTGCGCAGCCGCTCGGTGATGTCCTGCGTCAGCAGCACGCGATGGCCGTCGGTGCCGTACGGCCGCACCCAGGTCAACAGGCTGCCGGGTCGCCCGGGCAACGCGAAGATCACCGGTTGATCGATCCGGCGCGACTGCAGGTGGGCCACGAACGCCGGTGCCCGCACGAGGTGGGTGACGCGCTGGCGCCGGTCGCGCAAGGGATCGATCCCCAGGTGATCCGCCGCGGTGGCGTTGCACCACTCGATGCGATCGTCATCGTCGACCAGCACCACGCCGTTGGGTGCGGCGTCGATCGCCGTCAGCAGCTGCGTGAGGCGCTGGCGTTCGTGCTCGAGGTCGTACTCGCGACGCAGCAGCGCGCGCTCGACGCGATGCGCCAACTCACCCCAGAAACCGGTGTGGCGCGGTGCACCCTGCACCTGCGGGTCGCGCAACCACTGCAACAGCGAGCGCGCCCGCAGCAGGTCGTAGGCGACGGCCAGCGCCACGCCAGCCAGCGCGCCGCCGAAAGCCCACAGCGGCCCGTGCGAATCCAGCGCATCGCCCGCCAGGTAGCCCATGGCCGCACCGAAGGCCGTGACCGCAACGGCCGCGAACATCCGGGGCAACAGCCAGACCAGCATCGCAGCCGCCCGCTACGGCGTCGACAAGGCCTGGGCGGATTCGACGAGCCGATACCCGGCGCCGCGCACCGTCTCGATCATCGAGGCGCAGCGCGCCGGCGCCAGCGCGTCGCGCAGGCGCTTCACGTGCACGTCGACCGTGCGCTCCTCGATGAACACGTGATCGCCCCACACCCGGTCGAGCAACTGCTTGCGGCTGTGCACACGATCGGGATGCGCCACCAGGAAGTGCAGCAGCTTGAACTCCGTGGGTCCGAGGCGCAGCTCCTGCCCGCCGGCGACCACGCGGCGTGTCGCCGGGTCGACCCGCAGGTGGCCGACCGCAACGGCCTCCTCCAGCGCCTCGGGCGTCTTGCGCCGCAGCACCGCGCGGATGCGCGCAACCAGCTCCTGCGTCGAGAACGGCTTGGTCAGGTAGTCATCGGCGCCGGCGTCGAGCCCGGTCACCTTGTCGGTCTCCTCGCCGCGCGCCGTCAGCATGATCAGCGGCAGGTTCCGCGTGCGGGCATCGGCACGCCAACGCCGCGCCAGCGCCAGGCCGGACTGCCCGGGCAGCATCCAGTCGAGCACCACCAGATCGGGCAGCACCGCATCGACCGCCGCACTCGCCCGCTCGGCATCGGCCACGGTCGTCACGTCGTGGCCCGCGTGGCGCAGGTTGAGCGCGATCAGCTCGGCGATCGCGGGTTCGTCTTCGACCACCAGGATGCGGCTCACGATCGGCAGACCCTCAGCGCACCATCGACGCCACGGCCTCTTGTGCGGTGTGGCGAACGTCGGTGCCCTTGACGACGTAGATGACCCCCTCGGCCAGGTTCTTCGCATGGTCGCCCACGCGTTCGATCGCCTTGGCCACGAACACCAGGTCGATGCTGGCCGAGATGGTGCGCGGGTCTTCCATCATGTAGGTGATCAGCTTGCGCATCAGGCCATCGAACTCGCGATCGATCTGGTCGTCCTGCCTCAGCACCTCGAGTGCGGCCTCGACATCGAGCCGTGCGAACGCATCGAGCACCTTGCGCAACTGGCGGATCGCCAGCTCCGACTCGAACGCCAGATCGGCCACCGGCAGCCGCATGCGACTCGACACGCCGGCATTCAGCAGGCGCTGCACGGTGCGGCCGATGCGCGCCGCCTCGTCGCCGATGCGCTCCAGGTTGCCGATCGCCTTGGACACCGCGATCAGCAGGCGGAGGTCGCGCGCCGTGGGCTGGCGGCGCGCGATGATGGTCGACAGGTCGCGGTCGATCTCGACCTCCAGCGCGTTGACCCGCTGCTCCTGCTCCAACACGGCGGTCGCGACATCGCCGCTCAGTGTGGTGAGCGCGTGGACCGCTTGCGCGACCTGCGACTCGACCAAGCCGCCCATCTCGAGCACGCGACCGGAGATCGTGCTGAGCTCGGAGTCGAACTGCGTCGAGAGGTGCTTGTCGCTCATGTCGGCAACCGCCATTGTCATCCGAATCGCCCCGTGATGTAGTCCTCGGTATCCTTCTGCTTGGGCTTCAGGAACAGCTCGGCCGTCGGGCCGAACTCGATCAGGTCACCGAGGTACAGGTAGGCGGTGTAGTCGGAGCAGCGTGCCGCCTGCTGCATGTTGTGCGTGACGATCACCACCGTGTAGTCGTTCTTCAGCTCGTGGATCAGCTGCTCGATCTTGCCGGTGGAGATCGGGTCGAGCGCCGAGCACGGCTCGTCGAGCAGCAGCACCTCGGGCCGGATCGCGATGCCGCGCGCGATGCACAGGCGTTGCTGCTGGCCGCCCGACAGGCCGGCCCCGCTGTGCTGCAGCTTGTCCTTCACCTCGTTCCACAGGGCCGCTTTCTTCAACGCCCACTCGACGCGGTCGTCCATCTCGGCGCGCGGCAAGGCCTCGAACAGCCGCACCCCGAAGGCAACGTTGTCGTAGATCGACATCGGGAACGGCGTCGGCTTCTGAAACACCATGCCGATGCGGGCGCGGATCAGGCTGACGTCGAAGCGGCGGTCGAGAATGTTCTCGCCATCGAGCAGGATGTGGCCGTCAGCGCGCTGCTCGGGATACAGCTCGTACATGCGATTGAACGTGCGCAGCAGCGTCGACTTGCCGCAGCCCGAGGGCCCGATGAACGCGGTGACGCGGCGCTCGGGGATCTCCAGGTTGATGCGCTTGAGGGCCTGAAAGCCGCCGTAGTAGAAGTTCAGGTCGTGCACCGCGATCTTGGTCTTCTCGGTCTTGGCCGGTGATCTCACCGGCGCCTCCGCGAGGGCTTGCATGCGATCCTTCAATTCTTGTTGCGGAACATCACGCGGGCCAGGATGTTCAAGCCCAGCACGCCAATCGTGATCAGGAAGACGCCGGCCCAGGCCAGCGACTGCCAGTTCGAGTAGGGGCTCATCGCGAACTTGAAGATCGTGACCGGCACGCTGGCCATCGGCTCGGCGAGGCTGCGGGTCCAGAACTGGTTCGACAGCGCGGTGAACAGCAGCGGCGCGGTCTCGCCGGCGATGCGCGCCACCGCCAGCAGCACACCGGTGACCACGCCGGCGCGTGCCGCCTTCAGCGTGATCGTCAGGATCACCCTCCACCTCGGCGCACCGAGTGCGTAGGCGGCCTCGCGCAGGGCGTTCGGAATCAGGTTGAGCATGTTCTCGGTGGTGCGGACCACCACCGGGATCACGATCAGCGCCAGCGCCAGCACGCCGGCCCAGCCGGAGAAGCTCTTCACGCGTGCCACCACCACCGAGTAGATGAACAGCCCGATCACGATCGACGGCGCCGACAGCAGGATGTCGTTGATGAATTGCGTCATCCGGCCGATCACCGAGCGTTGGCCATACTCGGCCAGGTAGATGCCGGCCAGGATGCCGATCGGCGTGCCGAGCCCGGTGGCCAGCGCCACCATCACCAGCGAACCGAAGAGCGCGTTGGCGAGGCCGCCCGTGTCCGCCTGCGGTGGCGGCGTCATCTCGGTCAGCACCTGCCAGCTGAGGCCACCGATGCCCAGGCGCAGCGTGTCGAACAAGATCCAGACCAGCCAGAACACACCGAACGCCATCGCCGCCAGCGACAGCGCCAGCGCGATCGCGTTGACCCGCTTGCGCCTGCGGTGCAAGGCGAGCTTGGCGCGGTCGAACGCGAGCGCACGGCCCATCACGCCTTGCGCCCCTCGCCGCGCTGCAGGCGCAACAGCAGCAGTTTCGACAGCGACAGCACGACGAAGGTGATGAAGAACAGCACCAGGCCGAGATAGATCAGCGAGGCCTGGTGCAGCCCCGCGCCGGCCTCGGCAAACTCGTTGGCCAGCGCCGACGTGATGCTGTTGGCCGCCTCGAACAACGACAGCGAATCGAGCTGGTTCATGTTGCCGATGACGAAGGTCACGGCCATGGTCTCGCCCAGCGCGCGCCCGAGACCGAGCATGATGCCGCCGACGACGCCGGTCTTGGTGTACGGCAGCACCACGCGCCACATCACCTCCCAGGTGGTGGCGCCCAGGCCGTAGGCCGACTCCTTCAGCATCGGCGGCGTGACCTCGAAGACGTCGCGCATCACCGAGGCGATGAACGGAATGATCATGATCGCCAGGATGATGCCGGCTGCCAGCAGGCCCAGGCCGACCGGCGGGCCCGACACCAGTGCGCCGAGCACCGGCATCTGGCCGAACAGCTGCTGCAGCGGCTGCTGCACCCAGCTGGCGAGAAGCGGCCCGAACACCAGCAGCCCCCACATGCCGTAGACGATCGACGGCACGGCTGCCAGCAGCTCGATCGCGATGCCGAGCGGCCGCTTCAGCCAGCGCGGTGACAACTCGGAGAGAAACAGCGCGATGCCGAAGCTCACCGGCACCGCGATCAGCAACGCGATGAACGAGCTCATCAGCGTGCCGTAGATCATGACCAGGCCGCCGTAGCGATTGGCCACCGGGTCCCATTGCGAGCGCACCAGGAACGACAGCCCGTACTCGCGGATCGCGGGTGCCGCGCCGATCACCAGCGACACGATGATGCCGGCCAGCAGCGCCAACGTGATCAGTGCGGCACCCATCGCAGCGGCAGCGAACACGCGATCGGCCCATGGGCCGCGCGCCACCCGCGTCCGCGGCGCGGGGTCGCAGCGCGACATCGCCCCTTGGCTCGCAAGCGCAGCAGCGGGCAGCGTGGCGGCCATGGTGATGGCGGCGGGCGCGTCGCGTGCGGCTCAGCGTGGCGTCACGGCGCCGGGTAGGCCGGCTTGCCTCCAGCGTCCTTGATCTCGCTCCACTGCTTGCGCACCAGTGCCTTCACGCTGTCGGGCAGGGTCACGTACTCGAGATCGACGGCCATCCTGTCGCCCTCGCGATAGGCCCAGTCGAAGAACTTCAACGCGGCGGCCGCCTGGGCCGGCTTGTCCTGCAGCCTGTGCATCATGATGAACGTGGCGCCGGTGATCGGCCACGCATCCTGGCCGGGCTGATCGGTCAGCACCTGATGGAAGGTCTTGCCCCAGTCGGCGCCGGCGGCGGCAGCCTTGGAGGTCAGGTCATCGGGTGCCACGAAGGCGCCGGCCCGATTGCGCAGCTGAACTGCGTTCATCTTGTTCTGTTTGGCATAGGCATACTCGACGTAGCCGATCGAATTGGGCAAGCGCTGCACGAAGGCCGACACGCCTTCGTTGCCCTTGCCGCCGGCGCCGGTGGGCCAGTTGACCGCCGTGCCCTCGCCGACCCTGGCCTTCCACTCGGCGTTCACCTTCGCCAGGTAGTTGGTGAAGATGAACGTGGTGCCCGAACCGTCGGCGCGGCGCACCACCGCGATCGCGGCATCGGGCAGTGCGAGGTCTGGGTTCAGCGACGCGATCGCCGCATCGTTCCACTTCGTCACCTTGCCCAGGAAGACGTCACCGAGCACGGCGCCGGTGAGCTTCAGCGCCCCCGCAGCGATGCCCGCCACGTTGATCACCGGCACCACGCCGCCGATCACGGTGGGGAACTGCAGCAGGCCATCCCTGGCCAGTGCAGTGTCGGACAGCGGCGCGTCGGAGGCGCCGAAATCCACCGTCTTGGCGCGGATCTGGTTCATGCCAGCGCCGGAGCCCACCGATTGATAGTTGATGCGGGCGCCGGTGGCCTTGTGGTAGGCATCGGCCCACTTGGCATAGACCGGCGCCGGAAACGACGCGCCAGCGCCGGTGACGTCTTGCGCGATGGCCGCCAGGGCCACGCCGTTCAGCGACGCCAAGACCAGCGTGCGCGCGAGGATCGATTTCATCCCACTCCTTTTCAGCTTTCAGCTTGCATGGGTGGGCACTCTATTCAGCGCGCGTGACAGTTCGATGACGGCATGGCGCGGCCGGCAACGAGCCGGCGCGTGGATCGACGGCGCGTGGTGCGCAGGCGCGCCTTCGGCGCGCGCCATCGGTGCGCGCGCTCTGCGCGCGGTACCTCAGCCGCGTGCCGCGCGCGCGAGCCGCTCGGCGCAGCCGCGCGCCAGCTCGGCGTCGCTGGCTTCGACCATCACGCGCAGCAGCGGCTCGGTGCCTGAGGCGCGGATCAGCACGCGGCCGGCGTCGGCCAGCTCGCGTTGCACGGCCTCCTGCTCGGACGCCAGTGCGCGGTTGGCCTTCCAGTCGGCGCCGGGCGCGAGCCGCACGTTGATCAGCGTCTGCGGGAACAGCGCCACACCGTGCAGCAGCTCGGCCAGGCTCTTGCCGCTCAGGCGCACCGCCTGCAGCACCTGCAGCGAACTGATGATGCCGTCGCCGGTGGTGTGCTTGTCCAGCGCCAGCAGGTGGCCCGAGCTCTCGCCACCGAGCAGCCAGCCGCGCGCGCTGAGCTCTTCGAGGATGTAGCGGTCGCCGACCTTGGCGCGCACCATCGGCACGTCGCGCGTGCGCAGCGCCAGCTCGACCGCCATGTTCGTCATCAGCGTGCCGACCGCGCCGTCGACCTTCTGGCCGCTGGCCAGCCGCTCGGCCACCAGCACGTACAGCAGTTCGTCGCCGTTGTAGAGCCGGCCCGCGCGGTCGACCATCTGCAGCCGGTCGGCGTCGCCGTCGAGCGCGACGCCGTAGTCGGCCCTGTGCTCGGCCACCGCCTTGACCAGCGCCGCCGGCGCGGTGGCACCGACGCCGTCGTTGATGTTCAGGCCATCGGGCGCACAGCCGATCGCCGCCACGTCGGCCCCGAGTTCGTGGAACACGTCGGGTGCCACGTGGTAGGCCGCGCCGTGCGCCGCATCGACCACGATCTTCAGGCCGCGCAGCGAGAGGTCGTGCCGCACCGTGCTCTTGCAGAACTCGATGTAGCGTCCGCGTGCGTCGTCGAGCCGGCGGGCCTTGCCGAGGCCGGCCGAATCGACCCATTGCGCCGGCTCGTCGAGCGCCGCCTCGACGGCCAGCTCCCACTCGTCGGGCAGCTTCTCGCCGGCGGCCGAGAAGAACTTGATGCCGTTGTCGGCGTACGGGTTGTGCGACGCGCTGATCACCACGCCGAGGTCGAGCCGCAGCGCACGCGTGAGGTAGGCCACGCCGGGAGTCGGGATCGGACCGCTGAGCAAGGTGCCGACGCCGGCCGACGCGAAGCCCGCCTCGAGCGCCGACTCGATCATGTAGCCCGAGATGCGCGTGTCCTTGCCGATCACCACCGTCGGCCGCGCGATGCGCTGGCGCAGCACGCGGCCCACGGCATGGCCGAGCCGCAGCAGGAAGTCGGGCGTGATCGGTGCCTGGCCCACCGTGCCGCGAATGCCGTCGGTGCCGAAATATCGCCTCGTCATCTGGAATCTCGCTCCCTCAAACTTCGAACCCTGCGCGCCGCCACACGGCCAGCGCGTCGGCCGTGGCGGCCACGTCGTGCACGCGCACGATGCGCGCGCCGCGCTGCGCCGCGGCCAGCGCCGCCGCCACGCTGGCCGCCAGGCGCTCGCCGGCCTCGCGGCCGACCAGCAGGCCGAGCGTGGACTTGCGCGACCAGCCCACCAACAACGGCCACCCGAGCGCCGACAACTCGGCCTGACGCTGCAGCAGCGTCCAATTGTGCTCCGGCGTCTTGCCGAATCCGACCCCCGGGTCGAGCACGATTCGCTCCGAAGCGACTCCGGCGGCGCGCAACGCCGCCGCGCGTTCGCGCAGGAAGTCGCACACCTCGCGCACCACGTCGTCGTAGGTGATCGCCACTTGCATCGTCGCGGCATCCTCGCCGCGCATGTGCATCAGGCAGACGCCGCAGCGGCCGTGCGCGGCCACCGCCTCCAGTGCACCGGGGCGACGCAAGGCGCGCACGTCGTTGACGATGTCGGCGCCGGTCGCCAGCGCGGCCCGCATCACCTCGGGCCGGCTGGTGTCGACCGACACCGGCACGCCCAGCGTGCAGGCATGCTCGATCACCGGCATCACGCGGTCGAGTTCCTGCTGCGCGCCGGGCGCCCGCGCGCCGGGGCGCGTCGATTCACCGCCGATGTCGAGCAGGTCGGCGCCATCGGCCAGCAGCCGCTCGCAATGCGCGCGCGCGGCTGCGGCGGTGGCTTGCCGGCCGCCGTCGAAGAACGAGTCCGGCGTGACGTTGACGATGCCCATCACGCGGGTGCGCGACAGATCGATCCGGTGGCGCGAGGTCTGCCAGTGCATGGGTGGCGACGGTAGCAAGAAAGACGGGGCCCGCAGGCCCCGTTGCCACCCCCGGGCGCTTCAGCCCGCCGCTGCGGGCGCGCCGTCGGTGGCGACCGGCGGATTGGTTCCGCCGGGCGGCTTGGCGCTCGGCGTGGCCCAGTCCTTCGGCGGGCGCGGCGGCTTGCCGGCCATGATGTCGTCGATCTGGTCACCGTCGATCGTTTCCCACTCGAGCAACGCCTTGGCCATCGCGTGCATCTTGTCGGCGTTGTCCTCGATCAGCTTGCGCGCGATGCCGTACTGCTCGTCGATGATGCGGCGCACCTCGGCGTCGACCTTGCGCATCGTTTCTTCCGAGATGTTGGTGGTCTTGGTCACCGAGCGGCCGAGGAACACCTCGCCCTCGTTCTCGGAGTAGACCATCGGGCCCATCAGGTCGCTCATGCCGAAGCGCATCACCATGTCGCGCGCGATCGACGTCGCGCGCTCGAAGTCGTTGCTGGCGCCGGTGGTCATCTGGTGCATGAACACCTCTTCGGCGATGCGGCCGCCGAACAGCATCGAGATGCGGTTGAGCATCATCGTCTTGTCGGTGCTGTAGCGGTCCTTCTCGGGCAGCGACACCGTGACGCCGAGCGCGCCGCCGCGCGGGATGATGGTGACCTTGTGCACCGGGTCGAGCTTGGGCAGCAGCTTGCCCAGCAGCGCGTGGCCCGACTCGTGGTACGCGGTGTTGCGGCGCTCGTCCTCGTCCATCACCATGGACTTGCGCTCGGTGCCCATGATGATCTTGTCCTTGGCCTTCTCGAAGTCGACCATCTCGACCACGCGGCCGTTGCGCCGCGCGGCAAAGAGCGCCGCCTCGTTCACCAGGTTGGCCAGGTCGGCGCCGGAGAAGCCCGGCGTGCCACGCGCGATCAGGTCGGCGCGCACGTCGGAGCCGAGCGGCACCTTGCGCATGTGCACGTTCAGGATCTGCTCACGGCCGCGAATGTCGGGCAGCGTCACGTAGACTTGGCGGTCGAAGCGGCCCGGACGCAGCAGCGCCGGGTCGAGGATGTCAGGCCGGTTGGTGGCCGCCATCACGATCACGCCGAGGTTGGTCTCGAAGCCGTCCATCTCGACCAGCAACTGGTTCAGCGTCTGCTCGCGCTCGTCGTTGCCGCCGCCGAGGCCCGCACCGCGGTGGCGGCCGACGGCATCAATCTCGTCGACGAAGATGATGCACGGCGCGCTCTTCTTGGCCTGCTCGAACATGTCGCGCACACGCGCGGCGCCGACGCCGACGAACATCTCGACAAAGTCGGAGCCCGAGATCGAGAAGAACGGCACCTTGGCCTCGCCGGCGATCGCCTTGGCCAGCAGCGTCTTGCCGGTGCCGGGCGGGCCCACCATCAGCACGCCACGCGGAATGCGACCGCCGAGCTTCTGGAACTTCTGCGGGTCCTTCAGGAAATCGACCAGCTCCTTGACCTCTTCCTTGGCCTCATCGCAGCCGGCCACGTCGGCGAAGGTGATCGAGTTGTTGCTCTCGTCGAGCATGCGCGCGCGGCTCTTGCCGAAGCTGAAGGCGCCGCCTTTGCCGCCGCCTTGCATCTGCCGCATGAAGTAGATCCACACGCCGATCAGCAGCAGCATCGGGCCCCAGCTGATCAGGATGCTCATCAGCAGCGACGGCTCCTCGCGCGGCTTGACGTCGAACTTGACGTTGTTGTTGATCAGGTCGCCGATCAGGCCGCGGTCGAGGTAGGTGGCGGTGGAGCGGATGCGCTTGTCGTCGGTGGTGATGGCCAGGATCTCGGTGCCGCCGTTGCCTTCCTGCAGCGTCACCGACTTGATGCGCTTGGCGCGCACCTCGTCGAGGAAGTCGGAGTAGGCCACTTGCGAGCCCTGGGTGACGCCGCGGTCGAACTGCTTGAAGACCGTGAACAGCACCAGCGCGATCACCAGCCAGACCGCGACCTTCGAGAACCATTGATTGTTCACCGTGGCTCCTTCGCCTACGTCGGCCAGCGGGCTCGAGAACTGCGGCCCCGCGGCCTGCGCCCGCAGCCGTCGACGACGACCGAAGGTGCAATTGGGGACGATTCTAGTGCAGTCAAGTCCTCGCCTCGCCTGCGTGCACAAGCCAACCCTGCGCCGCGAGCGCGCATTCGTTGGCAGCCGGTGGCGCCGTTTCAACCCACGATCACGGTTGTTTCAGACCGATGCCGACCAGAAAGGTTTCCGCCGATCGATCGCGCGATGCCTTGGGCTTGATCGGCTTGACGACGCGAAAGGCCTTCTTGAAGCGCTCCACCAGCTGGCTGTACCCGCTGCCGTGGAACACCTTGGCCACCAGCGCACCATCGGGCCGCAGGTGCTGGCGGGCGAACTCGATCGCCAGCTCCACCAGGTGCTCGATGCGCGCACTGTCGGACGCCGCCACGCCCGACAGGTTGGGCGCCATGTCGGACAGCACCACGTCCACCGCTCGGTCTCCGAGCTCATGCGCCAGCGCGTCGCTTACCGCCTGTTCGCGAAAATCGCCCTGGATGAAGTGCACCCCCTCGATCGCCTCGAGCGGCAGCAGGTCGAGCGCGATGATCGTGCCGTGCAGCGCCCCCGCGGCCGCGCCGCCGGTGCCGGCCGCCTTCGGCGCAAAGCGCCGGCGCACGTACTGGCTCCATGCGCCCGGTGCGGCGCCCAGATCCACCACCACCTGGCCGGGGCGGATCAGCCCCAATGCCTCGTCGATCTCCTTGAGCTTGTACGCAGCACGCGCGCGGTAGCCCTCCTTGCGCGCCAGCTTGACGTAGGGATCGTTGACATGGTCGTTGAGCCAGGCCTTGTCGACCTTGGCGCTGCGGGTTCTGACCTTCATCGCGGGCGCATCATCGCATCGGATAATGCGCCCGTGAGTGCCCTCGTCCTCGACCCGTCCCGCCGCAAGGCCCTGCGCAGCCAGGCCCACCACCTCGATCCGGTCGTGATGATCGGCAGCGACGGCCTCAGCGCCGCCGTGCGCCAGGAGCTCGACGCCGCGCTGACCGCGCACGGCTTGGTCAAGGTGCGGGTGTTCAACGATTCGCGCGACGAGCGTGAGGCGCTGCTGGCCGAAGCCAGTGCCGCACTGAATGCCGCAGCCGTGCAGCACATCGGCAAGCTGCTGGTGCTGTGGCGGCCGGTGCCGCCGAAGACCAAGGCGGCGCGCGACGACGCGCTGCCGGCGCCGCGCACGGTGCGGCTGGTCAAGTTCTCCAGCAGCCCGACGCACCGGCCGACCGTGAAGAAGGTGAAGCTGCTGGGCAACCAGCGCGTCACCGCCGGCGGCACGATCAAGCGCGCCAAGCGGCGCGCCACCAGCATCAAGAAGAAGCAGCCGGGCTGAGACGCGTGGCGGGCGCCCGTCAGACGTAGCGCACGTCGACGATCTCGTAGCTCTTGGTGCCGCCGGGCGCCTGCACGTCGGCGACGTCGCCGCTCTCCTTGCCGATCAGGGCGCGCGCGATCGGCGAGCTGATCGAGACCAGGCCCTGCTTCAGGTCGGCTTCGTCGTCGCCGACGATCTGGTAGGTCACGCGCTGGCCACCGTCTTCCTCCTCGAGGTCGACCGTGGCACCGAACACCACGCGGCCGCCGGCATCGAGCGTGCCCGGGTCGATCACCTGCGCCGCGGCGAGCTTGCCCTCGATCTCGGCGATGCGGCCCTCGATGAAGGCCTGCTTGTCCTTGGCCGCCTCGTACTCGGCGTTCTCCGACAGGTCGCCCTGCCCGCGCGCCTCGGCGATCGCCTGGATCACGGCATGGCGCTCGACCGTCTTCAGGCGGTGCAGCTCGCTGCGCAGCAGCTCGGCGCCGCGGCGCGTGAGGGGAATCGTGGCCATCGCTCGGAATCCTGTCAAAGAGAAAACGCGCCGCAAGGCGCGTCCACCGCGAAAGCGCGCACCCGCGCGCCGCCGCCGGGCCAGTTTATTGCAGTTCGGCGTGCAGTTGCTGCAGCGACACAACCGACAGGTCTTGCCGGTGTTTCAGCGCCTCTGTGGCAGCCTCGCAGCCGGCCATCGTGGTGTAGTAGGTCACCCGGTTGGCGATCGCCGCGGTGCGGATGTGGCGTGAATCGGCGATCGCGGTACGCGTCTCGTCGACCGTGGTGTAGACGAGCTGCACCTCACCCGCCTTGACCTTGTCGGCGATGTGCGGCCGGCCGTCGTTGACCTTGTTGACCACCGCCACCGCGATGCCGGCGGCCGCGATCGCCGCCGCGGTGCCCTTGGTGGCCGCGATCTGGAACCCGAGGGCCACCAGTTCGCCGGCCACCTGCACCGCACGCGGCTTGTCGCCGTTCTTCACGCTGATCACCACCGTGCCCTTGGCCGGCAGCCGCGAGCCGGCGCCGAGCTGGCTCTTCAGCATCGCCTCGCCGAACGTGCGGCCGACGCCCATCACCTCGCCGGTGGAGCGCATCTCGGGGCCGAGGATCGGGTCGACGCCGGGGAACTTGTTGAACGGGAACACCGCCTCCTTGACGCTGAAGTACGGCGGAACCACCTCGCCGAGCGCCTGCCCCCTCGGGCCGCGCTGGTCGCTCAGCCGCTGGCCGGCCATGCAGCGCGCCGCCACCTTGGCCAGCGGCAGCCCGGTGGCCTTGCTGACGAACGGCACGGTGCGCGACGCGCGCGGATTCACCTCGAGCACGTAGACCACCGCGTCGCCGGGCGTGTTGACGTTGCCCTGGATCGCGAACTGCACGTTCATCAGCCCGACGACGCGCAGCGCGCGCGCCATCAGCGTGGTCTGGCGGCGCAGCTCGTCCTGCAGCGCTGGCGGCAGCGAGTACGGCGGCAGCGAGCACGCCGAATCGCCCGAGTGCACGCCGGCCTGCTCGACGTGCTCCATGATGCCGCCGATCATCACCTCGCTGCCGTCGCTGACGGCGTCGACGTCGACCTCGATCGCGTCGTCGAGAAAGCGGTCAAGCAGCACCGGCGACTTCTCGCTGACGCGCACCGCCTCGCGCATGTAGCGCTCGAGGTCGCGGTCGCCGTGCACGATCTCCATCGCGCGGCCGCCGAGCACATAGCTCGGCCGCACCACCAGCGGGTAGCCGATCTCGTTGGCCAGCGCGATCGCCGCTTCTTCGGTGCGCGCGGTGCGGTTGGGTGGCTGCCTCAGCTTTAGCTCGTGCAACAGGCGCTGGAAGCGCTCGCGGTCTTCGGCGACGTCGATCGAGTCGGGCGTGGTGCCGATGATCGGTACGCCGGCGCGCTCCAGATCGAGCGCGAGCTTCAGCGGCGTCTGGCCGCCGAACTGCACGATCACGCCGGTCGGGCGCTCTCTATCGACGATCTCGAGCACGTCTTCGAGCGTCACCGGCTCGAAGTACAACCGGTCGCTGGTGTCGTAGTCGGTCGACACCGTCTCCGGGTTGCAGTTGACCATGATGGTCTCGTAGCCGTCCTCGCGCATCGCCAGCGCCGCGTGCACGCAGCAGTAATCGAACTCGATGCCCTGGCCGATGCGGTTGGGCCCACCGCCGAGCACCATGATCTTTCGGCGCGTGCCCGGCTCGGCCTCGCACTCCTCGTCGTAGGTGCTGTAGAGGTACGCGGTCTGTGTCGCGAACTCGGCCGCGCAGGTGTCGACGCGCTTGAACACCGGCCGCACGCCGGCCGCGTGGCGCGCGCGGCGCACATCGTGCTGCGACGTGCCGAGCAGCTTCGCCAGCCGGCGATCGGAGAAGCCCTTGGCCTTCAGGTGGCGCAACTCGGCCTCGCCGAGGCTGGCCAGCGATCGGCCCTGCAGCTGCCGCTCGACGGCGACGATGTCCTCGATCTGCGCCAGGAACCACGGGTCGATCGCGGTCTCGTCGTGGATCTCGTCCAGGCTCATGCCGATGCGGAAGGCGTCGCCGAGGTACAGGATGCGCTCCGGCCCGGGGTTGCCGATCGCCTCGACGATCTCCTCGCGATCGGTCTCGCGCTCGGTGAGGCCGTCGATGCCGGTCTCGAGCCCGCGCAGGGCCTTCTGAAAGCTCTCTTGAAAGGTGCGGCCGATCGCCATCACCTCGCCCACGCTCTTCATCTGCGTGGTCAGGTGCGGATCGGCCTCGCGGAACTTCTCGAACGCGAAGCGCGGGATCTTCGTGACCACGTAGTCGATGCTCGGCTCGAAGCTCGCCGGCGTGGCGCCGCCGGTGATGTCGTTGCGCAGCTCGTCGAGCGTGTAGCCGACCGCGAGCTTGGCGGCGATCTTGGCGATCGGGAACCCGGTGGCCTTCGACGCCAGCGCCGAGCTGCGGCTGACGCGCGGATTCATCTCGATCACGATCATGCGGCCGTTGGCCGGGTGGATCGCGAACTGCACGTTCGAGCCGCCGGTGTCGACCCCGATCTCGCGCAGAATCGCGATCGACGCGTTGCGCATCAGCTGGTATTCCTTGTCGGTGAGCGTCTGCGCCGGCGCGACGGTGATCGAATCGCCGGTGTGGATACCCATCGGATCGAGGTTCTCGATCGAGCAGATGATGATGCAGTTGTCCGCACGGTCGCGTACCACCTCCATCTCGAACTCTTTCCAACCGATCAGCGACTCCTCGATCAGCAACTCGTTGGTCGGCGAGAGATCGATGCCGCGCTTGCAGATCTCCTCGAACTCCTCGGGGTTGTACGCAATGCCGCCGCCGGTGCCGCCGAGCGTGAAGCTGGGGCGGATCACAACGGGAAAGCCGGTGGGGCCGGTTCCACCGGAACCGGCCAAGCCCGCCGCTCGCGCGGCGGGCGCGCCAGTCTGCTCGGCGATGCGCCGCTGCACTGCCCAGGCCTCGTCCAGTGTGTGCGCGATGCCGCTCTTGGCCGATTCGAGGCCGATCGAGGTCATGGCCTGCTTGAACTTCTGCCGGTCCTCGGCCTTCTCGATCGCGTGCTCGTTGGCGCCGATCATCTCGACGCCATGGCGCGCCAGCACGCCGTGGCGGTGCAGGTCGAGCGCACAGTTCAGCGCCGTCTGCCCGCCCATCGTCGGCAGCACCGCGTCGGGCTTCTCTTTCGCGATGATCTGCTCGACCACCTGCCAGGTGATGGGCTCGATGTAGGTCACATCGGCCATCTCCGGGTCGGTCATGATCGTGGCCGGGTTGCTGTTGACCAGGATGACCTTGTAGCCCTCCTGCCGCAACGCCTTGCAGGCCTGCGCACCCGAGTAGTCGAACTCGCAGGCCTGGCCGATCACGATCGGGCCCGCGCCGATGATCAGGATGCTCTTCAGGTCGGTGCGCTTGGGCATCAGGCCTCCCGCCGGGCCGCCCCAAGGGAGGCCTGCGCCCCCTGGGACGCGAAGCGGCCCCTTGCGGGCCGATGGGGCAGCGAACGCGAGTGAGTGTGGGGGCTCATTGCACCTTCTCCATCAGCGCAACGAAGCGGTCGAACAGATAGCCGATGTCATGCGGGCCCGGGCTCGCCTCGGGGTGGCCCTGGAAGCCGAACGCCGGCCGGTCGGTGCGCACCATGCCCTGCAGCGTGCCGTCGAACAGGCTCACGTGGGTGGGCCGCAGCGTGACCGGCAGCGTCGCCTCGTCCACCGCGAAGCCGTGGTTCTGGCTGGTGATCGAGACGCGGCCACTGTCGAGGTCTTTCACCGGGTGGTTGGCACCGTGGTGGCCGAACTTCATCTTGAAGGTCTTCGCACCGGCAGCGAGCGCCATGATCTGGTGCCCCAGGCAGATGCCGAACGTGGGCAGGCCCTGGTCGACCAGCGTGCGCGTGGCGCGGATCGCGTAGTCGCAGGCCTCGGGGTCGCCGGGGCCGTTGCTGAGAAAGATGCCATCGGGCTTCAGCGCCAGCGCCTCCGCCGCACTGGTGTGCGCCGGCACCACGGTCACGCGGCAGCCGCGGCCGGCCAGCATGCGCAGGATGTTGTGCTTGATGCCGAAGTCGTACGCCACCACATGAAAGCGCGGCTGCTCGAGCCGGCCGAACCCGGTGCCCAGGCGCCATTCGGTGTCATGCCAGGCGTAGGGCTCGGCCACCGAGACCTCCTGCGCCAGATCGAGCCCGTTCATGCTCGGTGCACCGCGCGCCCGCGCAACGGCAGCGTCGACATCGGAGCGCTCGACGCGCGTGGCGGGCGCGAACGTGACGATGCAACCGCTCTGAGCGCCGCCGCTGCGCAGCTTGCGCGTCAGGCGCCGCGTATCGATGCCGGCGATCGCCACCGTGTTCTCGCGCTGCAGGTACTGAGTCAGCGTGGCCGAACTGCGGAAACTCGATGCGCGCAGCGGCAGATCCTTGATCACCAGCCCCGCCGCGTGCACGCGCGTGGCCTCGACGTCTTCGCTGTTGACGCCGGTGTTGCCGATGTGCGGGTAGGTCAGCGTGACGATCTGCCGGCAGTAACTCGGGTCGGTGAGGATCTCCTGGTAACCGGTGAGCGCGGTGTTGAACACCACCTCGCCCACCGTGGAGCCGCTGGCGCCGATCGAGTGGCCGGAGAAGACCGTGCCGTCCGCGAGCGCAAGCAAGGCTGGGGGCAGGACGGGCAGCAAGAGGGAACTCCGGAGTTCGCGCACCCAGCTCCGCTCCCGAAGGAAGCCCGGAGTCCGAGGGGAAACCGTCGACGGAGTTTCGCTAGGCAGCGCTGTGGATGTGAAGCGGCGCGATTATAGCCGCCCGGACCAGTGGGCCCGAGCGGCCCGGGTCGATCCGCGAACGCCAGGCGATGCCGCTCAGCCGCCGAGCGCCGCGATGCCGGCGCGCGCGATTTGCGCGTCCTCGCTCGACTTGACGCCGCTGACACCGACCGCGCCGATGCACTGGCCGTCGACCAGGATCGGCACGCCACCCTCGAGCATGCCGTGCAACATCGGCGCGCTGAGGAACGACACGCGGCCCTGGTTGATGAGGTCTTCGTACACCTTGCTCTCGCGGCGTCCGAGCGCCGCGGTGCGCGCCTTGGCCGGCGCGATCTCAGCCGAGATCGGCACCGCGCCGTCGAGCCGTTGCAGCCACAGCAGGTGGCCGCCATCGTCGACCACCGCGATCGTCACCGCCCAATGGTGGCGCAGCGCCTCGGCTTCGGCTGCCGCGGCGATGCGGCGTGCGTCGTCGGAGGCAAGAACGGGTTTGCTCTTCATGGCGGTAGTCGGTGGGTTTGCGCTGCAATTGGCGCACGATAGCGCCCGGAACAAGCCGGATTCGTACCCCGGCCACAAAGTTGCCCTGTCGAGCATCGCGGATCGCAATATCCAACGGAACCCCCGCCAACCCGATACCCCTTTTGCTGCGGCGGAACTTAGAATGCTGAAGCGGGTCTGAAATCCCGCGTCATCCACCACGGAGGGTCCATGAACCAAAGCCTGCAAACCCCATCCGGCCTCGCCGGCTCCGGCGCGCTGGCCGTCGAACGCAGCCGCGTGCTGCGCAATACCTACTGGCTACTCGCGCTGTCGATGGTGCCCACCGTGCTCGGCGCCTGGGTCGGCGTCAGCACCGGCGTGATGCAGATGATGAGCCCGGGCATGAGCCTGGTCATCTTCCTGGTCGGCGCATTCGGGCTGATGTACGGCGTCGAGCGGACCAAGAACTCCAGTGCCGGCGTCTACATGCTGCTGGGGTTCACGTTCTTCATGGGTCTGATGCTGTCGCGCATGCTGGCGATGGTGCTGGGCTTCACGAATGGCGCGACGCTGGTGATGACCGCCTTCGGTGGCACCGCCGCGATCTTCTTCGCGATGGCCACGCTGTCCACCGTGATCAAGCGCGACCTGTCCGGCTTGGCCAAGTTCCTGTTCGTCGGTGCGCTGGTGGTGTTCGTCGGCTTCCTGGCGAACTTCTTCCTGCAATCGTCGGCGCTGATGCTGACGCTGCTGATCGTCTGCCTGGGCGTGTTCTCGGCCTTCATGCTGGTCGACCTGAAGCGGGTGGTCGACGGCGGCGAGACGAACTACATCTCGGCCACGCTGGCGATCTACCTCGACCTGTACAACGTGTTCCAAAGCCTGTTGGCGCTGCTGGGCATCTTCGGCGGCAATCGCGACTGACCGTTCGCGCCGACGAATCGCAAGGGCCCTGCAGGGCCCTTGTTCATTCTGCGCGGTCGAAAACCGCCAGGCTCTCTACGTGCGCGGTGTGCGGGAACATGTCGACCACGCCGGCGGCCACGCACGCATAGCCCGCTTGGTGCACCAGCAGCCCGGCATCGCGCGCCAGCGTGGCCGGGTTGCAGCTGACGTACACGATGCGCCGCGGCGGTGACCACGCGGCACCCGAGGCAGCGGCGGGTGCGCAGGCCGACGCCGCATGCCGCTCGGCCAGTGCCTTGACGAGCGCGAACGCGCCCTCGCGCGGCGGGTCGATCAGCCAACGGTCGGCACTGCCCCACGCGGCCAGCGCGGTGGCGTCGAGCTCGAACAGGTTGCTCGCCTCGAAGCGCGTGCGCGCCGTCAGGCCGTTGCGCGCCGCGTTGTCGCGTGCGCGCTGCACCAGCGCCGCGCTGCCCTCGATGCCGAGCACCTCGCGCGCCGAGCGTGCAATCGCCAGCGTGAAGTTGCCCAGGCCGCAGAACCAGTCGATCACGCGCTCGCCGGGCCCCGCGTCGAGCAGGCGCAGCGCCTGCGTGACCAGCACGCGGTTGATGCCCATGTTCACCTGCGTGAACTCGGTGGGCTTGAACGGCAGCGTGAGGTCGAACGCCGGCAGGCGATAGTTCAGTTCGGCGCCACCGGCGTCGAGCGGCGCGGCGGTGTCGGGGCCACCGGGTTGCAGCCACCACTGCACGCCGTGCGCGGCGCCGAAGGCGCGCAGTTGCGCGCGGTCATCCGGGCCCAGCGGCTCGAGGTGGCGCAGCACCAGCGCCCGCACGTCGTCACCCACCGCGACCTCGATCTGCGGCAGGCGGTCGCGCGCTCGCATCGCCCCCACCAGCGCGCGCAGCGCCGGCAGCAACGCCCCGATGGCCGGTGGCAGCACCGGGCAGGCCGTCATGTCGGCCACGTAGCGCGACTTGCGCTCATGGAACCCCACCAGCACCGTGCCCTTCTTGGCGACGTGGCGCACCGACAGCCGCGCCCGGTGGCGATAGCCCCAGGCCGGACCTTGCAGCGGGCGCAGGATGTGCTGCGGCACTACCTTGGCCAGGTGCAGCAAGTTGTCTTCGAGCACGCGCTGCTTGGCGGCGATCTGCGCCGCCGGTTGCAGGTGCTGCATCTTGCAGCCGCCGCAGGCGCCGGCGTGCAGACCGAAATGCGGGCAACCGGGCCGCACGCGCTGCGAGCTCTCGCGGCGCAGCGCGGTCAGCGTGCCCTGCTCCCACTGGTTCTTCTTGCGCAAGACGTTGACCTGCACCTGCTCGCCGGGCAACGCCCCTTCGATGAACACCACCTTGCCGTCGGCTCGGTGCGCCACGCCCTGGCCTTCGAGATCGAGCGATTCGACCTGCAACCATTCTTCGCTTGCGAACATGGCCGGCATTATCGGCAGCGCGCCGCGAGGGGCCACCAACGAAGAGGCCGCCCGCAGGCGGCCTCGACGCTCGCGCCTCGGCGATTCAGGGCTTGACGTAGTCGGAGATCACCTTCCACTTGCCGTCGACGATCTGCGACAGCCGCGAGGCATCGCTGCCGAGGTGCTTCTTCGGCCCGTAGGTGGCCTCGGCGCTGCCGAACATGTCGGGCGGGATCACCATCGTGTCCATCGCCTTGATGAAGCTGTCGGTGCTCAGGTTGGCGCCGGCCTTCTCGGCGGCCTTGGCGAAGGCGTCGATGATCACGTAGCCGTAGGCCGAGAACACCGTCGGGTCCTCGTTGAACTTGGTCTTGTACTTGGTGGCCCAGAAGCGGATCGGCTGCGACGCGTCGTCCAGGTAGGGCTGCTGCGTGGCCATCGCCGCATACAGGCCGTTCATCGCCGGGCCGCCGAGTTTGTGGATCAGGTCGGTGTAGGCCGCGGTCGAGCCGAGGAAGGTCGGGTTGAAGCCGGTCTTGCGCGCCTCGGCGATGGTGCCGATCGTCTCGCGGATGATCGTGCCCAGCACCACGAGGTCGCAGTTGGCCGCCTTCATGCGCGCCACCTGCGACGAGAAATCGGTGGCGCCGCGCTTGTAGGTGGTCTTCTCGGTCATCTCCATGCCGATCTTCTTCAGGCCAGCCTCGGCGCCGCGCACCACCTCGAGGCCGAACTCGTCGTCCTGGTAGATCGCGCAGATCTTCTTCGCGCCCTTGTCCTTCACCAGCTTGGGCAGCATCACCAGCATCTGGTCGTAGTACGGCACCGCGAACGAATACTTCAGGCGGTTGAACGGCTCGTACATCTCGCGCGCCGCGGTCACCGGCATGAAGTTGACGATGTTCTTCTCGAACTGCACCGGCATCGCCGCCAGGTTCTGCGCGGTGCCGATGTGGCCGACCATCATGAAGATCTTGTCCTGGTTGACCAGCTTCTGCGCCGCCAGCACCGCGCGCTTGGGGTCGTAGGCGGAGTCTTCGACGATCAGCTTGATCTTGCGGCCCTTGACGCCGCCTTGCTCGTTGAGCTCGTCGACGCGCAGCAGCATGCCGTTGCGCACCTGCTTGCCGAAACCGGCGATCGGGCCCGACAGATCCTGGATCGAGCCGAGCACGATCTGATCCTTGGTGACGCCCTGCTGGGCGTGGGCCGCTCCCGCGGCCAGTGCCAGGCCGATCAGGCCGGCGGTGACGAGGGTTTTCATCGCGTCTCCTGGTGGTGGTCGTTCATGTGTACATCGCATCGATCTGCGGTGCGTACTTGGCGTGCACGAGCTTGCGCTTGAGCTTCATCGTCGGCGTGAGTTCCTCGTCCTCGGCAGTCAGCTGCGTCTCCAGCAGGTGGAAGCGCTTGATCTGCTCGACACGCGCGAACTTCTTGTTCACCTGATCGATCTCCCCCTGGATCAGCGCACGCACTTCGGGCGCGCGCGCGAGGCTGGTGTAGTTCGAGAACGGAATGTCGCGCTCCTGCGCGAAGCGCTCGACGTTCTCCTGGTCGATCATCACCAGCGCGGTGAGATACGGCCGCTTGTCGCCGATCACCACCGCGTCGGTCACGTAGGGGCTGAACTTCAGCTCGTTCTCCCACTCGCTGGGCGTCACGTTCTTGCCGCCGGCGGTGATGATGATGTCCTTCATGCGGTCGGTGATGCGGAAGTAGCCCTCGGCGTCGACCGTGCCGACGTCGCCGGTGTGCAGCCAGCCGTCGGCATCGATCGTCTCGGCGGTCTTGTCGGGCAGGTTCAGGTAGCCGGCGAACACGTTGCGCCCGCGCACCAGGATCTCCCCGGTGGCCGCGTCGATGCGCGCCTGCACGCCTTCGGCGGCGCGGCCGATCGTGCCCACGCGCAGGTCATGCGGCTGATTGATCGTGCCCAGGCCGCTGGTCTCGGTCATGCCCCAGCCCTCGAGCATCGGCACGCCGAGCGCGAGGTACCAGCGGATCAGGTCGGGCGCGATCGGCGCGGCGCCGGTCAGCAGGTAGCGCGCGCGGTGGATGCCGACGATGCGGCGCACGTTGTCGAGCACCAGCCAACGCGCCAGGCGGAACTGCAGCTTCAGCCACCCCGACACCGGCCGGCGCGCGAGCACGCGATCGGCCACGCGGCCGCCGACGCCGATCGCCCAGGCGTAGGCCCATTGCTGCACGCGCCCGGCCTCGCGCACGGCGATGACCACCGCCGAGTAGAACTTCTCCCACACCCGCGGCACCGCGAAGAAGATGGTCGGCGCGATCTCGCGCACGTTCTCGGGCACCGTATCGGGGTTCTCGACGAAGTTCAGGATCGAGCCGGCGTAGATCGACGAGAACTCGCCGATCATGCGCTCGGCAATGTGGCACAGCGGCAGGAAACACATGCGCTCGTCGCCCGTCACCTGTGGCAGCACCTTGGCGGCGTGGCGCACCGTCCAGGCCAGCGCGCCGTGCAGGTGCATCGCACCCTTGGGCTTGCCGGTGGTGCCCGAGGTGTAGACCAGGATCGCCAGATCCTCGGGCGCGATCGCGGCCACGCGCTGCGGCAGCGCATCGGGGTGGGCGGCCAGGTGCTCGCGGCCGAGTGTGCGCAGCGCATCGAGGCCGATCACCATCGGATCATCCAGGTCCGACAGGCCCTCCATGTCGAACACCACGATCCGGCGCAGCAGTGGCAGCCGCTCACGCACCTCGAGCGCCTTGTCGAACTGCTCATCGTCCTCGACGAACAGCACGGTGGTGCGAGAGTCTTCGCACAGGTACTGGGTCTGCGGCGCCGCATCGGTCGGGTAGATGCCGTTGCTGACGCCTTGACACGACATCACCGCCAGGTCGGCGAGTACCCATTCGACCACGGTGTTCGACTGGATCGACGCCGTCTGCCCCGGCTCGAAGCCGAGCGCCATCAAGCCATGCGCGATCTCGCGCACGGCCTGTGCGGCGTCGTTCCAGCTCCAGCGGCGCCAGACGCCGAGCTCCTTCTCGCGCAGCCAGGTGGCATCGCCACGCTGCGCCACAGCGGCCCAGAACATCGCCGGCACGCTGTCGCCCGGCAGGTCGGGCCTGCTGTCCGGCGATGGCGAGCGGTCGAAGTCCCAGAGGTTCGGCATGGGTCGGCGCGATCCATACTAGCCGCGCCGTCGTCACCGGTTCACCCTCGGAAACGCTGACATCCGGCGGCCCGCCGGTGGTCGGCCGCGCAGATCGCCGGCCTCACCCGGCCGGTGCCGCCGCGTCGGGCCACGCGGCGAGGTATTCGCGCCAGTGCGGTTCGTCGATCGCGGCGAGCACGCCGCGCACCAGGGCCAGCTCCTGCGCATGCTCGGCCGGTGTCAAGCCGCCGCGCATCAGCTGGTAGCGGCAGTACAGGAGATAGGTGTTCATCACGTCGGTCTCGCAGTAGCGCCGGATGTCCTCGATGCGCCCGGCGCGCCAGGCGCCGTGCACCGCGGTGCCGTCCATGCCGAGCTTGCCCGGCAGGCCGCACAGCTTGGCCATCGCATCGAGCGGCGCATTGGCACGCGGTTGGTACAGCGCCAGCAGATCCATCAGGTCGAGGTGGCGATGGTGGTAGCGCGAGATGTAGTTGTTCCACTTGAACTCGCGGTCGTCTTCGCCGAAGTCCCAGTACTTGGAGGCCACCACGCCGTGCATCAGGCCGCGGTAGTGCAGCACCGGCAGGTCGAAGCCGCCGCCGTTCCAGCTCACCAGCTGCGGCACGCGCTTCTCGATCGTGGCGAAGAACTGCTGCACGATGCGGCCCTCTTCCGATGCGGCACCGGGCAGCGAGCGGTCGACGAATGAGTGCACGCGCACGCCATCGGCACCGCGGTAGACGCACGAGATCGCCACCACGCGCTGCAGGTGGTGCGGCAGAAAATCGCTGCGGCCGGCCTCGGCGCGCTCGGCCAGCTCCTGCGCCAGCACCTGTTCGTCGCTGAGCGCGGCGTCGGCGCTGCGCAGCAGTCGCAGCCCCGCTGCATCGGGAACCGTTTCGATGTCGAACACCAGCACCGGCCACGACGACATGGGTCAACTCCTCGACTTCTCGATGCCGCTGAGGCGTTACCCGCGACGCATGAACCGACGCCACCGAGAGCGGCCGCGGCTCCGGCTTCGCCGGGCCGCTGGCGAGCCTTGCAGGCCGCATGGTCGCGAGACGCAGCCATTCCTTGGCCCGTCCAGGCCGACGCAGGTCGGCTTGGAGCCGCGGGCCTCGGCCCCCTCGGAGGGGGAAGCGCCGAAGGCGCAACGGGGGTGGTTCACCTCACAGCACGCTGTCGCGGTCGAGCCCCTGCCGCTGCATGCCGTGCTTGAGCTTCGTCAGCGCCTCCTGCTGGATCTGGCGCACGCGTTCGCGCGTGAGGTGCAGCCGCAACGCCAGGCCTTCGAGCGTTTCGGGCTCGCGGCCGGCCAGACCGTAGCGACCCATCAGCACCTCGCGCTCGCGCGGGCGCAGTTGCGTCAGGCCGCGCTCGAGCAGTTGCGACACTTCGTGGCTCAGCGTCAGGTCCATCGGGTCACCCGCGTCATGGTCGGCCGCGGTGTCGAGCAGCGAATCACCGCGCTCGCCGTCGAAGCTGGCATCGAGCGACGCCGGTTGCTCGGCCAGCCGCAGCAGCGCTTCGACCTGCGCGACGCCGATACCCAGCGCCGCCGCGATCTCTTCGCTGCGCACGACGCCGGCCGGCGTCGCGGCGGCATCGGCAGCGACGCGGGCCTCGAGCGTGCGCCGTGTGCGCAGCACCTGGTTCAGCTCGCGCACCACATGCACCGGCAGGCGCACCAGCCGCGCCTGCTGCTGGATGGCGCGCTCGACGCTTTGCCGCACCCACCACGACGCATAGGTGGAGAAGCGGAATCCCCGCGTGGGATCGAACTTGGCGATCGCGTGCATCAGGCCGAGGTTGCCTTCCTCGATCAGGTCGGGCAGCGGCACGCCGCGGCCGAGGTAGTTCTTGGCGATCGACACCACCAGGCGCAGGTTGTGCTCGATCATGCGCTGGCGCGCATCGAAGTCGCCGGCGCGCGCGCGGCTGGCCATCTCGTGCTCTTGCTGCGCCGAGAACAGCGGCGCACGACGGATGTCGCGCAGGTACGCCTGCAGCGAATCGGCAGCATCCCCGTCGGCGCCGGCCGAACCCGCCGCCTCGGTGGCAGGTGCCAGTGCGTCGGCCTGCGCGTCGAGCGCGGACTCGACAGCCGGCCAGTGGCTGCCGTCGAAAGCCGCTGCGCCCGCCTCGGTCGCGGCAGGATCGGCGACCCCCGCAACAGCAGCCCACGGTGCGGCCGCAGCGGCGGCGTCTTCAACGTGATCGTGCGCGCTCGACCCCGGTAGCGGCGGCACGCCCGGCTTCGCGGCGGGAGACTCGCGGCGGCGCACCATCGGTCATCTCGCTGGCGTGACTCAACGCGGCGGCAGCAAGCGCAGCGGATCGATCGGCTTGCCCTGGCGGCGAATCTCGAAATGCAGCTGCACGCGGTCGGAGTCGCTCGAACCCATCTCGGCGATCTTCTGGCCGCGCCGCACGACCTGATCTTCCTTCACCAGCAGCGCCTGGTTGTGCGCATAGGCGGTGAGGTAGGTGGCGTTGTGCTTCACGATCACCAGGTTGCCGTAACCGCGCAGACCCGAGCCGGCGTAGACCACGCGGCCGTCGGCCGCGGCGAACACCGGGTCGCCGGCCTTGCCAGTGATCGTCAGGCCCTTGTTCTTGCTCTCGTCGAAGCCGCCCACCACCGCACCGTTGGCCGGCCACGCCCAGTTGACGTCGTCGTCCGGGTCGCGCGCACTGGCGGCCGGCGCGGCCGGCGTGGCCGATGGCAGGGTCGGCAACGCCGCTACCAGCGGCGGTGCACTGGTCGACGGCGGGGCCGCCGCACCAGGCACGGCCGACGCAGCAGCCGGCTTCGAATCGAGCGGCCGTGCCTCGACGCGCGCAGCATTGATGCCCTTGGTCGAAGGCGCATTTGGGTCGACGCCCGGTGGCGCCACGCGCAACACCTGGCCAACCTCGAGCGCGTTGGGGTTGTCGATGTTGTTCCAGCGCGCGATGTCGCGCGCGTTCTGGCCGGTTTCGAGGCCGACGCGAATCAACGTGTCGCCGGGCCTCACGGTGTAGTAGCCGGGCTTGCCGGCATTGTCGGCACCGCTCTTCGGCGGCTCGGCCACCGGCATCGACGCAGCAGCGGGGCTCGGCGTGGCTGCCGCGCCGTTGAGCGCCACCTGCGCAGGCCGCGTGCTCACCGCGCGTTCTTCCACCGGCGCCGGCTGGCGCGTGTTGGCGCAGGCGGCGACGAGACCGGCCAACGTGAGGGCCAGCGCAAGACGCGGACGAACGATAAAGCTTCGCATGGTGCGCATTGTCAGCTCAATCGACGCCGGATTTTAGAGGGACGAAATGCACCTCATCGAGATCGACGCGGCGGTAGCCCGCGGTGTCGCGGTCGACCACGGCCAGCACTTGCGCGCCACCGCGGCGCACCGGTGCGATCAACCGCCCGCCGATCGCCAGTTGCTCGAGCCATGCCGGTGCCGGCTCGTCGCCGACCGCCGCGGCGATGATGCTGTGGTACGGCGCATTCGGCGCATGGCCGCGCAGGCCGTCGCCGAATACCAGGCGCACGCGATCGAGCCGCAGCGGCGCGAGCTGCGTGCGCGCCTTGTCGAACAGCGCCCGGATGCGTTCGATCGAGATCACCGAGTCGCCCAGCTGCGCGAGCAGCGCGCACTGGTAGCCGCACCCGGTGCCGATTTCCAGCACCTTGCCGAGCCCGCCGCGCGCACGCGCCGCCGAGCCGGCGAGCAGGACCGCCAGCATGTGCCCGACCACCGACGGCTTCGAAATCGTCTGCTCGTGGCCGATCGGCAGACTGGTGTCTTCGTAGGCCTGCGCGGCCAGCGCGGTGTCGATGAACTCGTGTCTCGGCACCGCGCGCAGCGCGCGCAGCACCGCCTCGTGCCGCAGCCCCTGTGCCTGCAGCCGCTGCACCATGCGCTCGCGCACCTGGGCCGAGTCGAGCCCGACGCCACTGGGCGCCAGGCGTACGCGCGCGTCGTGTGCGGCGTCTTGCAGCGGGCGCTGCGGCCGCTGCACCTCGCCGCGCCGTGCACTGCCGCTGGCCACGCGCTCCAGCGGCAGCGGAAAGCGCCGGCTGCTGCGCTGCTCGCTCACGGCGCCGGCCCGCCCACCGCGACCTGCCGTCGCCTCACCGGCCGCCCGCCAGCACGCCGCGCCAGCCGTCGATCGCGTCGTGATCGGTCAGGTCGACCTGCAACGGCGTGATCGAGATGCGGCCGTGGGTCACGGCATGAAAATCGGTGCCCTCTCCGGCCTCGCGCGCACCACCGGCCGGGCCGATCCAGTACACGGCTTCACCGCGCGGGTTGACCTCGCGGATCACCGGCTCGCTGGCGTGGCGGCGGCCCAGCCGCGTGATCACGCGCGGCAGCGCACCCGCGTTGGCGTGGTTGGGCATGTTCACGTTCAGCAGCCACGGCGCACCGCCGGCGCGCACCACCGGCAGCAGTTGCTCGACGATGGCGCGCGCCGCTTGCGCCGCACCGTCGACGTGCGCCCAGCCCTTCTCGACCTGCGAGAACGCGACCGCCGGAATGCCGAACAGGAAGCCCTCCATCGCCGCCGCGACGGTACCCGAGTACAGCGTGTCGTCGCCCATGTTCGCGCCGTTGTTGATGCCCGACAGCACCAGGTCGGGCCGCCGCTCGAGCAGCCCGGTGAGCGCCACGTGCACGCAGTCCGACGGGGTGCCGTTGATGACGCGAAAGCCCTGCTGCGCGGCACCCTGGGCGGTGAACACCTGCAGCGGTCGGTTCAGCGTCAGCGAGTTCGACGTGCCGCTGGCATTGCTCTCGGGCGCCACGACGTCGATCTCGCCGAGCCCCTGGCAGGCTTGCACCAGCGCCGCGAGGCCGGGGGCGAGGTAACCATCGTCGTTGGCGATCAGGATGCGCATGCGAGGGGCGATTGTAGGGACGCCGCGCGGCCGACCCTCGCGGCGGCAAGGCGGCCACCGCGGATCGGCACGTGGCCGCCGCGCGCTCCGTATCATCGCCGCGACCGAACCCGAGGAGCCACCCACCATGCAAGCCTGGCTGTGCGAGCAACCGATCGGCATCGACGCGCTGCAGTGGAAGGAACTGCCGACACCCGCACCCGGCCCGAAGCAGGTGCGCGTGGCGATCCGCGCCGCGAGCCTGAACTTCCCCGATATCCTGATCGTGCAGGGCAAGTACCAGCTCAGGCCCGAGCCGCCGTTCGTGCCGGGCTCGGAGTACGCCGGCGTGGTCGACGCGGTCGGCACCGAGGTGCGCGGCTTCACCGTGGGCGACAAGGTGTTCGCCGTCGGTGGCGTGGGCGGCTTCGCGACCCATGCGCTGGTCGACGCGGCGCGCGTGCTGCCGCTGCCCGCCGGCTTCACCTTCGAGCACGGCGCGGCCTTTGCGCTGACCTACGGCACTTCGTACCATGCACTGGTCGACCGCGCGGCGCTGCGCGCCGGCGAGACCGTGTTCGTGCTCGGCGCCGCCGGCGGCGTCGGCACCGCGGCGATCCAGATCGCCAAGGCGGTGGGTGCGCGCGTGATCGCGGGGGCCTCGAGCGCCGCCAAGTGCGAGCTGTGCCGCTCGCTCGGCGCCGACGCCACCATCGAATACAGCCGCGAGCGCTTGCGCGACGCGCTGAAGCAGCACACCGACGGCCGCGGGCCCGACGTGGTCTACGACCCGGTGGGCGGCGAGCTCGCCGAGCCGAGCTTCCGTTCGCTGGCCTGGCGCGGCCGCTACCTGGTGATCGGCTTCGCGCAGGGCACGATCCCGGCGCTGCCGCTGAACCTGCCGCTGCTCAAGGGCACCTCGCTGGTCGGCGTGTTCTGGGGCGAGTTCGTGCGCCGCGAGCCGCAGGCCAGCGCGCAGCAGTTGCAGGCGCTGGCACAGTGGTACGCGCAGGGCCGGATCCAGCCGGTGATCGACCGCACACTGCCGATGCCGCAATTGCGCGAGGCCTTCGCGCGCATGGGCTCGCGCGAGGTGATGGGCAAGATCGTGCTGGTCAACCCGGGCTGACCCACCCGCGCGGGGCGCCGGCCCGGCGCCCCGCGCGGGGCCCGCGGTGACACGCGCGTCTGTTGCAACTGTGCGCTACGATCGGCGCGCCCGCACACGTCGGCAGCAGCATGACCGTCAAGGTATTGATCGTCGAAGACAACCCGGTGGCGCGAAGCTTTCTGTGCCGTGTCGTGCGCGAGAGCTTCAGCGATGCGCTGTCGATCACCGAGGCCGGCGACCTCGAGACCGCGCGGCGGCAGATCAATCTGACCGGCGGCGCGCAGGGCCTGCACGGCGTCGATCCGTTCCGGCTGATCCTGGTGGACCTCGAACTGCCCGACGGCAACGGCATGGAGCTGCTGGCCGAGTTGTCGCAGTACCCGGCGACCAAGATCGTCACCACGCTGTACTCCGACGACGACCACCTGTTCCCCGCGCTGCAGCGCGGCGCCGACGGCTACCTGTTGAAGGAAGACCGCTTCGAGGTGCTGGTCGAGGAGCTGCAGAAGATCGTGCGCGGTCAGCCGCCGCTGTCGCCGGCGATCGCGCGGCGGTTGCTGAACCACTTCCGCGACGGCCAGCGCAGCGAGCTGCAGGCCGGCGATTCGGGCTTCAGCCGCCCGATGGACCTGGCGCCCGCCAGCCGGCCGGTGCCGATCGAGAAAACCCCCGACCACGAGCGGCTGACGCCGCGCGAAAACGAGGTGCTCACCTACCTGAGCAAGGGCTTCACGATCAAGGAGATCGCGAACCTGATGGGCATCAAGTGGTTCACCGTCAACGACCACATCAAGTCCATCTACAAGAAGCTCAACGTGTCCAGCCGCGCCGAGGCTGCGGTGCTGGCCACCAAGCAGGGGCTGGTGTGACGTGCCCGCCGGGCGCGATGCGCGGCTGAGTGCCCCCAGGGCCGAGGCAGCCCGGCCCGCCCCCCGCGGGGGCTCGAGCAACGTGGCCAAGCCGCATCGACCCGACAGCGGGCAGGCCGCCATGCTGGCCGCCGAGTCGCTCGCCCACCCGGAATCGAGCAGCGGCTTCGCGCCCACCGGCGTCGACGGCAGTTCGCAGCTGCCCAACCCGCGCGAGCTCGAGAGCCCCGGTGTCGGCGCCGGCCGCTGGCTCGGGTGGCGCCGGCGTGCGCTGGTGGTGGTGGCGCTGCTGGGTTGCGTCGGCCTGTTCAGCCTGCTGCGGGCGCTGGCCTCGACGCCGACGGTCGACGCGAGCTGGCGCACGGCAGCGAACGGTCAATTGATCCTCGCCGGCAGTGGCGACCTGGCGCTGCAGCCGCATGTGGGCCACGCGCTGGTCGGTGTGGTCGCCGCCGACGGCCGCCTGCTACCACCCGAGGTGCTGCAATCGCGCCGCTCGCTGCGCTGGACGGTCGACGATACGGTGCGCGCGCAGCAGATCGACGAAGGCGATGCCCTGGCGCAGGCGCTCGCACGCGGCCAGGTGCGGCTACGTCTGACCGACAACGCGACCGACATCGACGTCGCCACCGTGCCGCGCAGCTACGCCGGCCTGGGTTCGACATTCTGGCTGATGACCGCGCTGGCACTGGTGTTCTACCTGATCGGCGCGGTCGTGGTGCTGGTGCGGCCCGACGTCCGCAACCTGCTGTATTGCACGATGGCACTGGCGCAGACCACGCATCTGCTGCTGATCGGCCTGGACACACTGACCGCGTTCGGCGTGCCCGCATCGTGGGCGCGGCTGGACCTGCTCACGCGCGTGGCCTGCGACCTCGTCACCGGCGCCGCCGGCGTGCACGTGCTGAGCCTGTACCCGCGCCGCCTGCCGACGCACAGCCTGATCGCGCTGGGAGCGTGGGCGGTCGGGCTGGGCTTCATCGCCACCGTGGCGTTCGCCCACGTGCCGGGCCTGTGGTGGTGGACACAAGGCCTGCAGCTCGGCTACTTCGCCGCCGGCGTCGCCGTGCTGACGTGGTCGTACCGCATGGTGCCGCACCCGATCGCGATCGTGATGCGCCGCCTGGGGCTCACGGTGCTGGCGATCCTGCTGCTGCTCACCGCGACGGTGGCCGGTGCCGAGCGCAACGCCGAGGTGCAGCGCTTCGCCGCCGGACCCGGCTCGCTGATCTGGTACGTATTCCAGGCCTCGGCGTTGATGCTGGTGCCGTTCCTGTCGCGCTCGCAGCAGGTGATGCGCGAGTTCACGCTGCTGGCCGGCATCAGCGCAGTCGCCACTTCGCTCGACCTGCTGTTCGTCGCGATGTTCGCGCTCAGCCAGTTTGCCTCGCTGACGCTGGCGCTGTTCATCGCGCTCGGCATGTACGCCGGCGCGCGCCAGTGGGTGATGAACCTGATGACGGGCAGCACCGTGCTCACCACCGAGCGCATGTTCGAAAGCCTGTACCGCATCGCGCGCGAGATCGAGACCACCGGCGGCGACGCCACCGAGCACTTCGCGCGGCTGCTGCGCGAGTTGTTCGAACCGCTGGAGCTCGAGCACTCCACCCAGCAGGCCAGCCGCACGCGCATGGTGGGCGACGGCTCGACGCTGCTGGTGCCGCTGCCGCGCCTGCCCGCGGTGCCCGAGGAGCACCAGCCGCGCGGCTCGCTGGTGCTGCGCTTCGCCGGCCGCGGCCGGCGCATGTTCACCCGCGAAGACGCCCGCCTGACCGACCGCGTGCTCGAGCAGCTGGTGCGCGCGGTGGCGTTCGACCGTGCGGTCGAGCAGGGCCGCAACGAGGAGCGCGCGCGCATCGCGCAGGACCTGCACGACGACATCGGCGCGCGGCTGCTGACGCTGATGTACAAGGCGCAGACGCCGGAGATGGAAGACTACCTGCGCCACACGCTGCAGGACCTGAAGACCCTGACGCGCGGCCTCGCCGCGTCGTCGCACCAGCTCTCGCACGCCAGCGCCGAGTGGAAGGCCGACATCACGCAGCGGCTCGAGGCGGCGCACTGCGAGTTGGAGTGGTCGTTCGAGTCCGACCGCGACGTCAACCTCGGCGTCGTGCAGTGGTCGGCGCTGACGCGCATGCTGCGCGAGCTGATCAACAACGTGATCGTGCACGCGCAGGCCTCGCGCGTGACGGTGGCGGCCATCCACGAGCGCGGCCGCTTCGTGCTGCGGGTGGGCGACGACGGCGTCGGCCGCGCCCCGGAGACCTGGGCCCACGGCCTCGGCCTGGGCGGCATCCGCAAGCGCGTGAAGCAGCTCGGCGGCGACGTGCGCTGGCGCGAGAACAGCACGCGCGGCATCGTCTGCGAGATCCGCGTGCCCGAGCTGGGCGAGCGCGGCTGATGCCGGCTCACTGCACGCCGAACACCTGCTTCAGGTAGGCGAGGAACACCGGGTCGGCCTCGAGCGCCTTGCCCGGGTCGTCCGACAGCTTGGCCACCGGCTGGTGGTTGACCTCGCGCAGCTTCATCACGATGTTCAACGGCGTCGGGCCCAGGTCGTTGGTCAGCCAGGTGCCGATGCCGGCGCCGTACTGCGCGGCGTCGCCCCAGTTCAGGTACAGGCGGAACGACTCGTCGAACGTCAGCGCGTTGGAGAACACCAGGCGCTTGGTGTGCGGGTCGATGCGCAGCCGCTGGTAGTGGTCGAGGATCTTGCGCGCCCACGCGTCGGGGTCGCCGCTGTCGTGGCGCATGCCGTCGAACAGCTTGGCGTAGTAGAGGTCGAAGTCGCGCAGGAAGGCGTCGGTGGTGATCACGTCGGTCAGCGCGATGCCGAGGTCGCCGCGGTACTCCTGCACCCACTCCTCGAGCGCCGCGCGCACCGAGCGACGCAGCTGCACGTGGCCCAGGCCCTGGTGCTTCTGCAGGTGCTCGTGGCCCATCGTGCCGATCGGCACCAGGCCGTGCTGGTGCGCACGCTCGACGTTGCTGGTGCCGCGGAAGTGATCGGGCAGCCCCCGCAGCAGCGCGGCCAGCACCTCGTCGTGCCAGGCGCCGGAGAAGCGCCGCCGCGTGCCGAAATCGAAGAACACGTAGGGGTGCCGGCGCGCATGGGCCGGGTCGGCGGTGAGCCGCCGCAGGTGCTCGATCTTGGCCTGCAGGCGACGGCGCCCTTCGGCCAGCACCGCCGGCGTCGCCAGGCGGCGGAAGTACAGCTCGTTGACGATCGACAGCACGAACACCTCGAAGCCGGTGATGTGCACCAGCGGCCCGCGCGCAACGATCTTCAGGTGCTCGCCCTCGGTGGCGACCTCGAGGAACTTCATCTGGAAGCGGAAGATGCCGAGCCACTCGAGAAAGTCGCGCTTGAAGAAACTGCGCTCGCCGAGCACGGCCAGGTCGCGCTCGGTGAAGCGCAGGCTGCACAGCCATTCGAGCTGCTCGCGCACGTCGTCCACCAGGTCGGCCAGCGGGACCTGCGGCGTGTTGCGGCAGATGAACTGCGTCAACCCGGTGGCCTCGGGGTTGTGATGCAGCATCACCTGCCACATCGAGAACTTGTAGAGGTCGGTGTCCAGCAGCGTGCTGATGGCCGGCTTGAACGGCTCGGTCATGGGGTCTCCGGGTTCGGGTCGGGGCCGACCGCGTGCGCAGGCCCATGCCTGCAAGCCGCACTGTATGCGACGACGGGCACCGCGCCGCCACGAGCCGTCAACGCACGACCGTGCTCAGGGCAACGCCCGCGCTCGCGCCACCGCCGCCTCGAGCTCGGGCCACGCCGGCTGGTCCGGCGCGAAACGCGCGCGCAGGTACGCCGCCAGGTCGGCCACCTGGGCGTCGCTCAGCGCGTGGCGGAACGCCGGCATGTGGCCGATCTCGACGAACGCCGGATCCTGGATGCCGTCGAGGATCGTGCGCAGCAGGTTGTCGGGCCGCGCGCTGTGCAGGTTGGGGTTCAGCGCCAGCGGCTGGTTCAGCCCGAGCAGTTGCGGGCCATCGCCATCGTGATGGCAGGCGCCGCACGCGGTCTCGAACATCCGCTGTGCCGGGCCGCGCAGCCGCGCCGCCTGCTCGCGGCTGCGCGCGAGCAGCGCGTCGGCGGCCGCGTCGGCCCCGGCGTCGGGCGCGGGTTGCAGCGATACCAGGTAGTGCGCGATCGCGCGCACGTCGTCGACGCTGGCCTGCGCCAGGCCGCGCACCACCGGCGCCATCGGCCCGGCGGCGATGCCGTGCGCCGCGTCGTGGCCCTGGCGCAGGTAGCGCAGCAGTTGCGGCTCGCTCCAGCGCACCGGCGGGCGCGCCAATGCGCCGAGCGCCGGCGCCTCCCAGCCCTGCACCAGCGCGCCGCCGAGATAGCGGCTGGCACTGCGCTCGGCCCCGAGCGCGCCGCGCTCGGTGTGGCAGGCGCCGCAGTGGCCGACGCCATTGACGAGGTAGGTGCCGCGATTCCACAGCGCGCTGCGGCTCGCATCCGGCGCGACCGTTCCGGGCTGCAGCGCCAGCGCGTTCCACACGGCCAGCAGCGGCCGCAGGTTGAACGGGAAGCGCAGCACGCTCGGCGGCGGCGCGTGGGCGACGGCCGGCTGCGTCATCAGCCACGCATACAGCGCCTGCAGGTCGTCGTCGGTGATGCGCGTGAACGCCGTGTACGGGAACGCCGGGTACAGGTGCCGGCCGTCGCGTGCGATGCCGTCACGCATCGCGCGCTGGAACGCGCTGAAGCCCCACAGCCCGACGCCGTGCCCGGCATCGGGCGTGATGTTGGTCGACACCACGGTGCCGAACGGCGTCTCGATCGCGCGCCCGCCGGCCAGCGGCGCACCGCCCTCGGCGGTGTGGCAGTGCACGCAGTTGCCCAGCGCGGCCAGCTGGCGGCCGCGCTCGATGACAGCGGCCGTGTAAGGCGTTTGCGCGCTCGGCTGCACTGGGGCGATCGCCGCGCGCCCACCGAACGCGCCACCGAACAGACCCATCAGCGTCGCGAGCAACGCACCGCCCAGCGACGCCGCCAGCACCAGCACACCCTGGCGCCGCCGCTGCGGATCGGCCGCCGTGCCCGGCACTGCGTTGGCCGGGGGTGGTGAAGCGGCGGCCGATACGGGCGCCGCGCCGCCGGGCTCCGGCAACGGCTGCAGCGCCGTGCGCACGACTTCGGGCGTGAACGGCGGCTGGCGAAAGCGCACGCCGGTGGCATCGAAGATCGCGTTGGCGATCGCCGCGGTGCCGGGCACCGACGCCGATTCGCCGACGCCCAGTGGCGGCTCGCCGGGGCGCGGCATCAGCAGCACCTCGACCACCGGCACCTCGCGGAAGCTCAGGATCGGGTAGCTGCCCCACTCCCGCGTGGCCAGCGCGCCGCTGCGGCGATCGGTTTCGACGCGCTCCTTCAGCGCGCGGCTGGTGGTCTGCAGCACGTTGCCGTGCACCTGATGCCGCACGCCGTCGGGGTTGACCAGCAGGCCGGCATCCTGCCCCACCACCACGCGCCGCACGTTGACGTCACCGGTGACACGGTTGACCTCGACATCGGCGACCCAGGCCGACCACGCGGCGCCGAAGCCGGGGAACTTGCTGTGCACATAGCGCGCATAGGCGAAACCCTGGCCCTTGAGCCAATCGCCGTCGGCGCCCTGCTGTTGGGGCTGCGTGTGCACGAGCCAGCCGGCTCGGTCGGCGGTGGCACGCACCAGCGCGGCGGCACGCTCGTCGTCGAGGTGGCGCAGCCGGTACGCGACCGGATCGACACCGGCCGTGGTGGCCAGCTCGTCGATGTAGCTCTCGTGCGCGAACGAGTTCGGCACCGCCGACACGCCGCGCAGCCACGACGCGCGCAGGATCGGCGCCATGTCGAGCGCCGCCACGCGCAGGTTGGGCACCGCATACGGCGGCACCGCGGTGCGGTCGCCCATCTCGTACGGCAGCGCATCGGGCTCGATGGTGCGCGTCAGCAGCAGCGCCAGCGTGGGCGCGCCGTTGGACGGGTAGGCGGTCTGGAAGTCGTAGGCCGCGAACTCGCCGTGCGTGCCGAGCGCGCCGGTCACCTGCATCAGCTGCGCCGCGCCCTTCGGATCCCACAGGTTCTCCTGCTCGCGCGTGAGCTGCACGCGCACCGGTGCGCCGACCGCGCGCGACAGCAGCGCCGCATCGGCGCTGACATCGTCGGCGCCGTTGCGGCCATAGCAGCCCGAGGCTTCGAGGCGGATCACGTCGATCGCCATGTCGGCCAGCCCGGTCAGGCGCGCCAGGTCGGCGCGCAGCACGAACGGGTTCTGCGAACCGGTCCACACCGTCAGCGCGATGCTCGGCTGGTCGGCCGCGCCGGCCGCATCGCTCGCGTCGGCGTGCCAATGCGCGACCGCGCACGACGGCCCGATCGACGCGTGCAGCTGGTACGGCCACAGGTACTCGCGCTTCAGCGCGTGCGCCGCATGGCCGATCGCCTGCTCGACGTCACCTTGCTCCACCAGCACGCGCCGCGTCGCCGGATTGGCGCGCAGTGCGGCACCGAGGTCGCCGATGTCTGGCATGCCGGGCCACGGTTTCCACGTGACGCGCAGCGCACGCATCGCGGCCTCGGCCTGCTCCTCGCGCTCGGCGACGATGCCGACGAAATCGCGGATCACCACCACCCGCCGGATACCGGCGATATGCGCGATCGACGCCTCGTCCACCGCCTGCAGCGTGTTGCCGACAAAATCACCGACGTCGAGGCCGGCGTACGGGGGCCGCACCACGCGGCCGTGCAGCATGCCCGGCAGGCGCACGTCGTGCACGAACACCGCTTCGCCGGTCGCCTTGGCCGGCAGGTCGACGCGCGGCAGCGACTGGCCGACCACGCGGTACGCGGCCGCCGGCTTGGTCGGCGTCGACGCGTCGAGCATCAGGTCGACATGCTGTCCGGCCAGCGCGGCGATGCCGTGCGGCACGCCGCCCGCATCGCCGTGGGCGCCGCTATGCGCGTCGAGCCAGGCGCGCGCCTGCGCCGCCGCACGGCGCAGCGGCTCGGCATGGATCTGGATCGAGCTGCTGGCGATCGTCGGCCCCTGGTTCGGCGCGCGCGCGGTGTCGCCGAGCGCGACGTGCACGGCGTCCGCTGTGACGCCGAGCTCCTCGGCCACGATCTGCGCCAGCGCGGTGCGCAGGCCGGTGCCGAGATCGACGTGGCCGTGCAGCGCGGTGACGCTGCCATCGCTCCATACCGCCAGCAGCGGCTCGGGCCCTTCGGCCGGGTTGGCTGGCACGCTCGGCGGCTGTCCGCGCGCCGGCGGCAGCGCCGGTGGCGGCGTGCGCGACACCAGCAGCACGCCGTGCGCCGCGCGCAGTTCGGCGCGGCTCAACCGCGCCTGGCCACGCGGCGCCGTCATGTGCGCGCAGCCGATGGTTCGGCCTGCGGCGGGCTCGGCAATGCCTCCGATCGATCGTGCTGCCCCGCGTCGGGTCGCAGCTCCGGCCGATCGTCGGAGCGATCCGCCGTCGCACGCTGCGCGATGCCCCGGTACGCGGCTGCGTCCATCAACTGCGCCGCGCGCTGCACCGCCTGCAGGATCTCCAGGTGCGCGCCGCAGCGGCACAGCTGATGCGCCAACGCCGCGCGCGCCTGCTCGTCGCTCGGCCGCGGCACGCGCGCCAGCAGCGCGACGGTGGCGACGATCATGCCATTGAGGCAGTAGCCGCACTGCGCCGCCTGGCACTCGATGAACGCCTGCTGCACCGGGTGCAGCGCATCGCGCGTGCCGAGGCCCTCGAGCGTGGTGACGGCGCGGCCGGCCACGCCGCCCACCGGCAGCGTGCAGGCGCGCGCCAGCACGCCGCCAACCAGCACGCTGCAGGCGCCGCACTCGCCGAGGCCGCAGCCGTACTTCGGCCCGTTCAATCCGAGGTCGTTGCGCAGAACGGTCAGCAGCGGCACGCCGGGCGCCACGTCGAGCGCGTGGGTGCGGCCGTTGACCGTCAGCGTGATCACGACAGCGCGGCGGGCGGGTTCGGTGCGGCGCTCGGCCGCCTCAGGCGATGTCGGCCGACTGGATGCGCTTGACGCCCTTGGCGCTCATGCTCTTCCAGGCCGCGGCGAGCGAGCCGTTGAGGTCGATGGCCCGCGTGGCGTCCTCGACCACGTAGACGTTGAAGCCGGCCTTGCGGCCGTCCATCGCGGTCCACGCGACGCAGAAGTCGGTGGCCAGGCCGGTGACGTACAGCGTCTTGATGCGCCGCGCCTTCAGGTAGCCGGCCAGGCCGGTGGGCGTCTTGTGGTCGGCCTCGTCGAATGCGGAGTAGCTGTCGATGTTCTTGTGGAAACCCTTGCGGATGATCAGCTGCGCGGTCGGCAGCTTCAGGTCCTTGCTGAGCGCGGCGTCGTCGGTCCCCTGCACGCAGTGGTCGGGCCACAGCACCTGGGTGCCGTAGCTGAGCTTGGTGGTCTCGAACGGCTTCTTGCCCGGATACGTGCTCGCGAACGACGCATGCCCCGGCGTGTGCCAGTCCTGCGTGACGACGATGTTCTCGAACCGCTCGGCCAGCTTGTTGATCACCGGCACCACCTCTTCGCCGCCCTTGACCGGCAGCGTGCCGCCACCGATGAAGCAGTTCTGCACATCGACGACGATCAGCGCCGCGTCGGCGCCGGGCTTGAGCTTGCCGGCCGACTGCACCGCGGCGGGCAGCACAGCGAGCAGCGCGGTGGCCGAGAGGCCGCCGAGAAAGCGGCGGCGGTGCGATTGCACGGGGTGGTCGATCATCGAATCCTCCTGTTGTGATGCGCCGGCGACGAGGTCAAACCGAAAGATACGCCCGCCGCACCTCGTCGTTGGCGGCAAGCTCGGCCATCGTGGCCTGGTAGCGGATCTGGCCCTTCTCGAGCACGTAGGCGCGGTCGGACACCAGCTCGGCGAAGTGCATGTTCTGCTCCGACAGCAGGATGCTGACGCCCTGCGCCTTCAGCTCGACGATCATCTGCGCCATCTGCTCGACGATGACCGGCGCGACGCCCTCGCTCGGCTCGTCCAGCAGCAGCAGCAGCGGGTTGCCCATCAGCGTGCGCGCCACCGTCAGCATCTGCTGCTCGCCGCCGCTCATGCGCCCGCCCGGCCGCTGCGGCATCTCGCCGAGGTTCGGAAACAGCGCGAACAGCCGCTCGGGCGTCCAGCTCGGCGCCGCACTGCCATCGGCCCAGCGGCGCGGCGGCTGGCGCGCGACGTCGAGGTTCTCCAGCACCGTCAGGTCGGCGAAGATGCGGCGGTCCTCCGGCACGTAGCCCAGCCCGCGCCGCGCGATGCGGTGCGACGCCTCGCGTGAGACGTCTTCGCCCATGAAGCGCACGCGCCCGGCGCGCCGTGCGGTCATGCCCATCAGCGTCTTCAGCGTGGTGCTCTTGCCGGCGCCGTTGCGGCCCATCAGCGCCACCACCTCGCCGCGCCGCACCTCGAGCGCGATGTCGAACAGGATTTGCGCCGCGCCGTACCACGCGGCCAGGCCCTGCGCCTGCAGCAGCACGTCGGCATCGGGTGCGTGTGCGGTCATGCCGGGGTCACCACCGGTTTGCGCTCGAAGGTCTTGCCGCTGCCGAAGTACACCTCCTGCACCAACGGGTTCTCGCGGATCTCGGCCGGCCGGCCCTCGGCGATCAGCCGCCCGCGCGCCAGCACGATGATGCGGTCGGCGTACGCGAACACCACGTCCATGCTGTGCTCGGTGAACAGCACACCCAGGCCGCGCTGCTGCACGAGCTGCCTGGTCAGCGCCATCAGCTCGTTGCGCTCCTTCGGCGCCATGCCCGCGGTGGGCTCGTCCATCAGCAGCAGCCTCGGCGCGTTGGCCAGCGCGATCGCCAGCTCGACGCGCTTGACGTCGCCATACGCCAGCACGCTGCACGGCCGCTCCGCCTGCGCGGCCATGCCCACCTGCTGCAGCAGCGCCAGCGCCTCGCTGCGCTTGTGCGCCGCGGCCCGCCGCGTCATCGAGAACACGCGCCCATCGGCCGACAGCAGCGCCATCTGCACGTTCTCGACGACGGTGAGCGAGGCGAACGTCTCGGCGATCTGGAACGTGCGCCCGACCCCGAGCTTCCAGATCTCGCGCGGCTTCCTGCCGATCAGCTCATGCCCATCGAGCGTGATCGACCCGCCGTCGGGCCGCAGCTGCCCATTGACCATGTTGAACGTGGTCGACTTGCCCGCCCCATTGGGCCCGATCAGCGCCAGCAACTCGCCGGCGGCAAGCTGGAACCCGATGCCATCGACAGCGCGGTTGCCGCCGAAGGACTTGGACAGATCGCGGACGGTGAGCAGGCTCATCTCGATGGACCGCGCGAAGCGAATCGGTTGACGAGTACGTGGCCACGATTGCGTGCGATGACCGAGCTTGCAAAGCCGCGGGCGGGTATGCGCCGGCGCTCGAATGCGGCAGCCCCTCGCTGCGCGAGGGGTTCCCTGCGCTGCTCGATCGCATGGCCCGCGGCGAAACTCGCTCCGCTCACTTCGTTCGCTGTGCTCGGACAGTCGCCGCGAGTCAGAACACGTAGCGCGCGCTGCGCGCGCGCGGCCATGCGCTCTGCGCTGCTCGGCGCCGCATATGTCGCTGCCGGCGCACACCCGCCCGCGGCTTTGCAGCCACCACCGCGGCATGCCTCCTCGCGGCACACCACCAGCGGTTCTGCGCGGTGGGCGGTGCCCGGGGTGGGCGATTTATGGCGCGGCGAGGAGCGCAGCAGCGCAAGGGGGCGAGCCCGGACGGGCCAGAGTCCCTGCGGACTCTGGCCCGCCTGGCGAGCCGGCGCGGCTTGCAAGCCGCGCCGTGGACGTCCGGCGCCGCAGGCGCCGGACCGGCGAGGACGCCGTGAAGTTCCCGGTGCGTTCAGCGCCGGGGACGGCGGTAGTGAGCCCGGACGTGTGCCAGTCCGCTGCGGACTGGCACACGCCTGGCGAACGCCCTGGCGCTTGCAAGCGCCAGGGCACGCAGCCGCCCTTGCAGCGCAGCGAAGTCGGCCCGCAGGGCCGACCGCGACATCATGAGCCCACCCCGGGCACCGCCCACCGCGCCGCGCGGAACCCACGCACACGGGGCGAAGCCCACCACGCCACGCCGCACTCGTGCATGGCAAGCAAACCCCATCACGGCACGCAGCGAGCAAGCTCATCGCAGCCCCCACCGCTCGTACCGCATCCGCACCCACCCCGCGATGCCCATCGGGAACGCCAGCACCAGCAGCAGGATCACGCCGCCGAGCAGCGCGCGCCAGTACTCGGTGTTGCGCGCCATCGCGTCTTGCAGCCACGTGAACGTCACCGCGCCGACCCACGGCCCGGCCAGCGTCTGCACGCCGCCGAGCAGCACCATCACCAGGCCATCGACCGACTTGCCCACGCCCATGCTGTCGGGCGAGATGCTGCCTTTGCTGAACGCGTACAGCGCGCCCGCCAGGCCGGCGAACAGCCCGGCCACGACGAACGCCACCCACTGCACGCGCTTCACGTCGATGCCGATCGCGTCGGCGCGCAGGGGCGAATCGCGTCCGGCGCGCATCGCATAGCCGAACGGCGAAAACAGCACGCGCCGCAGCGCCCACGCGGCCGCGGCCACCACCACCAGCACCAGCAGGTAATAGGCGCCATTGCCCGCCAGCCAGGGCGCCGGCCACACGCCGGTCAGGCCGTTGCTGCCGCCGGTCACGTCGTCCCACTGGAAGGTGACCGACCAGACGATCTGCGCAAACGCCAGCGTCAGCATCGCCAGGTACACGCCCGACAGCCGCACGCTGAACCAGCCGAACAGCAGCGCGCCGGCCGCAGCGGCCAGCGGCGCGACGAACAGCGACAGCTCCATCGGCAGCTGCAGCTTCGTGACCAGCAGCGCCGCGGCATACGCGCCGAGCCCGAAGTACGCCGCGTGACCGAACGAATGCATGCCCGCCGGGCCCATGATGAAGTGCAGGCTGGCCGCGAACAGCGCCGCGGTCAGCAGGTCGATCGCCAGCACGCCCGCATACGGCATGCCGGAGGCCCACACCGGCAACAGCAACAGCAATGCCAGCAGCACGAGGCCGGCCACCAGCGTGCCGCGGCCGCCCGCACGCAACGGCGCTTCGGCGGCGCCGGCATTGCGGCTCGGTGCCTGCGCACGGCCCATCAGGCCCCAGGGCCGCACCACCAGCACCACCGCCATCACCAGGAACTCGACCACCAGCGTCAGCTTCGAGAACGAGAAATCGATGTCGCCGACGTGCACCGTGCCGATGCCGACGCAGATCGCCTTGATCTCGGCGATCAGCAGTGCCGCCACGTAGGCGCCGGGGATCGAGCCCATGCCGCCGACCACCACCACCACGAACGCATCGCCGATCGTCAACAGATCGAGGTTCAGCGACGCCGGTTCGCGCGGCACCTGCAGCGCACCGCCGAGGCCGGCCAGCAGCGCGCCGAGCGCGAACACGCCGGTGAACAGCCGCGCCTGGTCGACACCGAGCGCGCCGACCATCTCGCGGTCCTGCGTGGCCGCGCGCACCAGTGTGCCCCAGCGCGTGCGCGTCAGCAGCAGCGTGGTCACGCCCAGCACCGCCGGGCCGACCACGATCAGCAACAGGTCGTAGGTGGGAAAGCGCCGGCCGAGGATCTCGATCGCGCCGCCCAGGCCCGGCGCGCGCGGGCCGAGCAGGTCTTCGGCGCCCCAGAACCACAGCGCGGCGTCCTTGATCACCAGCACCAGCGCGAAGGTGGCCAGCAGCTGGAACAGCTCGGGCGCGCGGTAGATGCGCCGCAGCACCAGCACCTCGATCAGCGCGCCGATCGCGCCCACGGCCAGCGCCGCCAGCAGCAGCGCCGGCCAGAAACCGAGGCCGGCGCCGAGCTGGCCGGTCAGCGTGACCGCCAAGTACACGCCGAGCATGTAGAACGAACCGTGCGCGAAGTTGACGATGCGGGTGACGCCGAAGATCAGCGACAAGCCCGCCGCCACCAGGAACAGCGACGAAGCGCCCGCCAGCCCGTTCAGCAGCTGGACGAGGAAGGCGGAGACGGTCACGTCGCTACTGCGGGCGCAGCTTCTTCACCTCGGCATCGCTGGGCTGGAACTTGGCGCCGTCGAAGTAGTGGTAGTCCACCATCGTGCCCTTGCCGTTGTCGTTCTTCGTCTTGCCGACGAACGCGCCCATCGTCGATTGGTGGTCCTGCGGCCGGTAGCGCACTTTGCCAAACGGCGTGCTCACCTCGAGGCCGCTGAACGCGGCGATCAGCTTCTCGGTGTCGGTGGACTTGGCCTTGCGGATGCCGGCGGCGATCGACTCGATCGCGCTGTAGCCCACCACCGAGCCCAGCCGCGGGTAGTCGTTGTACTTGCGGTGGTAGGCGATGAAGAACGCCTTGTGCTCAGGCGTCTGGATGCCGTACCACGGGTAACCGGTGACGATCCAGCCGTTGGGGGTTTCGTCCTTCAGCGGGTCGAGGTACTCGGGTTCGCCGGTGAGCATGCTCACCACGGTGCGGCCCTGGAACAGCCCGCGCGTGTTGCCCTCGCGCACGAACTTGGCTAAGTCGGCGCCGAACAGCACGTTGAATATCGCGTCGGGCTTGGCATCGGCCAACGCCTGCACCACCGAGCCGGCGTCGAGCTTGCCCAGCGGCGGCGCCTGCTCGGCGACGAACTCCACATCGGGCTGCGCGGCCTTCAACAGCTGCTTGAACGTCGACACCGCGCTCTGGCCGTACTCGTAGTTGGGGTACACCACGGCCCAGCGCTTCTTGTGCAGCTTGGCCGCCTCGGGCACCAGCATCGCGCTTTGCATGTAGGTAGAGGGGCGCAACCGGAAGGTGTAGTGGTTGCCGTTGCTCCAGACGATCTTGTCGGTCAGCGGCTCGCTGGCGAGGTAGAAGAACTTCTTCTGTTTCGCGAAGTCGGTCAGCGCCAGCCCGATGTGCGACAGGAACGCGCCGGTCAGCACGTCGACGCGCTCGCGCGAGATCAGTTCCTCGGCCGCGCGCACCGCGTCGCCCGGCGAGCCGTTGTCGTCGCGCGTGATCAGCTCCAGCTTCTTGCCGTTGACGCCGCCGGCTGCGTTGATCTCCTCGACCGCCAGCTCCATGCCCTTCTTGTACGGCTCGAGGAACGCCGGCTGCACCTTGTAGCTGTTGACCTCGCCGATCTTGATCGTGCCCTGCGCAACCGCTGCGCCGCTGGCAGCGAACGCGACCAACGCCGCGGTGACGAAACGCTTCATCGAACGAACCCTCCTGATCAACCCGAACCCCGGCGCGCCGTGCACCGGACCTGATACGACACCCATCATCGCAGACCGTCGTGGCCCCGGATCTCGCTGACCTGCAACCCGCCCACGCGGGCCAGCGGCCGCCCGCTGGCGGTGACCGCCACCGCGACGACGATCTCGTCGGCCCGCGGCGCATCGCCGATGCGCGCCTCGATGGCGTCGAAATGGCTGCGCACGAACGCGGCATCCTTGTGGCCGAGCGGCACGTCGACCGCGGTGCCGACGCCGCCTTGCTTCTTGGCCGACGGCACCAGCGCCGCGCCCTTGCCCACCGCCTTGCGCAGCGGCGCACCGAGCTTGGGATGCAGGATCGCCGCGGCATGCTCGAGCTCGCCGGCCTCGCCGACGATCGCCGCCTTGCCGTAGCTGTGCGCCGCGTCCGGCGCGATACCCAGCGCCTGCACGCAGCGCTCGCCCAGCAGGCCGCCGAGCTCCTCGCCGATCGCCATCAGGTCGTCGAGCTGCTCGACGTAGCGGCCGGCGCAGGGGTTGGCGATCACCGCCATCGCCAGCGCGCGGCGCGCCGGCGGCTCGACCGGGCGGCCCATCTCGAGGCGGGTTTCGTCCACTTGGACGACGAGCTTGCGGATGCGTGCGGTCATGGGGTTGGTGCTCCTGTTGCCGTTGGCTTCGCGCGTTCGACGGTCCTGGTCAACGCTGGCCGTCCCACTTGGCGATCGCCGACGCCGCCAGGCCGCCGACGCGCGCGTGCACGCGCGCGCCGGTGCTCATCGCCAGGATGAACACGATCTCGTCGCGCCGCGGCGCACCGGGCACACGCATCTCGAAGGCATCGAAATGGCTGCGCACGTAGCTGGCGTTGATGTGGGTCAGCGGCACGTCGAGCGTGCTGCCCGGTGCGCCGACCTTCTTCGTGCTCGGCACGATGGCCAGCGCGTTGCCGCTCTGGCCGGTGGCCTTGCCTTGTGCGTAGGAGCCGGCATCGCCCTTCCAACCGAGCAACTTGCGCATCGCGTAGCCGCCCGGCACGTGCCACAGCGCGCCGTGCTCGAGCTCGCCGCCGGCGCCGACGATCGCGCCCTTGCCGTAGCTCTCGATGCGCTCGGGCGGCACCGCCAGCGCGGCCAGCAGCGTGCGCGCCATCTGCAGGCCCACCGGGTTCAGCGCCTCCATCATCGGCACGATGTTCGGCTCGAAGCGGCCGGCGAACGGGTTGGTCAATACCGCCGCCACCGCGCCGCGGCGCAGCGGCGCCGCCGGCGGCGGGCCGAACTCGTGGTGGATGTCTTCCACCTGGGTCAGGACGCGACGGATCTCGATCATGGTGCAACGACCTGCGCCGCGACGAGCGGCGACACCACAGTGTGCCCCGACACGAGTCGCGCGTGATGCTGGCAAACCAGCGCCGCGGCCACGATCTGCCCGCGCGCGCGCAGCGCTTGCGCACACGCCTGGCCGCGATCGAGCGCGGCCCGCACGGCCGCGGCCGGCAGCGGCGGCACGCGCACGGTGACGGCGATGTCGCCGAGGTCGCTGTCGTCGCGCAGCGTGTTCGCCGGCGCGCGCTCGATGCCCGGCCAGTCGACGTCGACGGCGTTGGCGATCACCGTCGCCGCCGCGTCGGCAGCCGCGGCATCGTGCGCGAGCACGGTCACGCTGTCGGCAATGCCGAGCGAGAAGCTGCGGCCGCGCCAGCCGCTGGTGGCGACGCCGCGCACGCCGTCGGCGGCATGCACGGTGAAGCGACCGTCGAGCGCGAGACGGCCGCCGGCGGCCGCGACGACCGCGGCGGCATCGAGCGCCGCCAGGTCGGCGAACAGGCCGACGCGCAACTGCTCGCCGTCAACCAGGTACAGCGCGATGTCGCCGCCGTTGTTGACCCAGGCGCGGCGCACGCCGGCGCGCCGGTAGCAGCCGACCAGCTCCTGCGCCACCGCGCCGGCCACCGCGGCCATCGGCGTGATGTAGGCGTCCGAGAACGGCACGCAGGCTTGCCACATGCGGCGCGCCACCACGCCGCGCAGGCGGTTGGGCCCGTCGATCGGTGCGCGCAGCAGCGACAGCTCGGCCACCAGTTCATCGAGCAGCGGCTCGAAACGTCGCCACGCCGCCTCGTGCGCCGCGTGCACGGCATCGGACTCGCCGTCGGCGCCGATCACGATGTCGATCGGTCCGTGCGCGAAGTGCCAGCGCCGGCCGGGGAGCGGTTGTCGCTGCGCCGCCATCGCTTCACCCGAGCAGCGGCCCGCGGCCGATCGGCCACGGGTTGGCGGCCGCGGCCGGTGCGAAGCGGCGTGCGGTCGGCGCGCCGTCATGGTGCCAGGCGCCGCTGGCCAGCACCTGCGACAGCGGGCGCACGTAGCCCATGTGGCCGCCGAGTGCGCGGTAATCCTCGAGCCGCATCGTGAACTCGATCGGCGCGACGATCGCCGGCGTCGGCACGGTACCGAAGCTGGCGTCGGGCATGCGCATCACGTCGACCATCACCGTGATGCCGCCGCCGGGCCACACATAGGCCGGTGCGCCGCCGCAGGTCACGTTGACCAGCGCGCTCTTGATCGCGCGCGTCAGCAGCACCGGGTTCTCGGTGACGCCGGCGCGCAGGCTGCCGCCGGCACCGCCGACGAACAACACCGTGCACAGCGACGGCTCGCAGTTCTCGCCGATGCGCTCGACGATGCGCTGCACCGCCGCCGGCAGCGGCGCCGGCTGCGGCACGCGCGCCGCGTCGAGCACGTAGTACTGCGCATGCTCGCCGGTGGTGCTGACCATCAGCAGCCGCAGGCCCGGCCAGGCGAGATCGGCATCCCAGCCTTCGACGATCGTCATCGGGTCGGCGATGTCGGTGCCGCCCCAGCCGGTGCCGGGGTTGGCGACCTGGAAGTAGCGCCCGGGCGTCGACTTGCGCCCGCGCACCTTCAGCCCGGCCGGCCGCATGTCGAGGCAGCGGCCGGCCTGGTGCTCGGTGAGCACGCCGGTGATGTGGTCGTCGACGACGACGACCTCGTCGACCACCTCCTTGAACTGCTGCGCGAAGATGCCCACCGTGGCCGAGCCGCAGCCCACGCGCATGCGCCGTTCGAGCACGCCGTCGACCACCGGCGCATGGCCGGCCTGCACGCGCACCGTCGTGCCGCCGTCGATCGCCAGCTCCACCGGCTGCTTGTTGCCCAGCGCCTGCATCATCTCGATCGTGACGCGGCCCTCTTTCTTGCTGCCGCCGGTGATGTGGTGCACGCCGCCGAGCGACAGCATCTGCGAGCCGTACTCGGCGGTGCTGACGTGGCCCACCACCTCGCCGCCGCAGCGCACGTCGGCTTGCTCGGGGCCGAGCCAGCGGTCGGTGTCGATCTTCACCTTCAGGCTGCAGTAGCTGAAGATGCCCTCGGTGACGACGGTGACCATGTCGACGCCATCGACCTGCGACGCGACGATGAACGGCGCAGGCTTGTAGTCGGGGTAGGTGGTCGAGGCGCCGACCGCGGTGACGAATAGATCGGCGTCGCCGGCATCGCCTGCACCGGCGGGCGCCACGACAGCGGCTGCGGCCGGCGCGGCGCCGGGCGCCACGAACGGCACCAGCACCGGCGTGTCGGTGGGCACCGCCACCTCGCCGGCGACCGCCTTGCGCACCAGCAGCACCGGGTCGACGCGCACCAGCACGCCGCCGGCGTTGGCATAGCGGTCGCAGGCGCCGGCCTTGCCCTCGCTGATCTGGCATAGCACCGGGCAGGCGTTGCACTCGATCTTGTGCGCTGCCATGCGCTCGTTGCGCGGCCGCGAGCGCCACGGCTCGCCGCCAGGCGCGAGCGGCAGCGCATCGCCGAGGCCGTCGGTCTTGGTGTGCTCGTGTTCGCTCAAGCGGCTGCCTCTCGCCTTCGCCCCGATGTCTGACCCCTGCGCCCATCGCCCGTCGCCGCGTCATCCACGCGGCCGGACGCTCATGTAGCGCACACCAAACATTCATGTAGCCTTTGCTACACTCGCGGCGGACTCTAGCGCAGGCGCGGCGCCCTCGCAACGCGGGGAACACCGGTGTCGCAGCGCCGACGCGTCCACCCGCCCGATGCCCGCACGGCCCGCACGCCGCCCCGCCGCCGCCGACCGCACACCCCGGCCGGCGGCGCCGCCTGCGGGTGCACGAGCGCTCGGCGTGCGACAGCGCGCGGCGCTGGCCACGCGCGACAGCATCCTGCGCGCGGCGACCAAGGTGTTCGCGCGCCACGGCTACGACGGCGGCAGCATCGACCAGATCTCGAAGGCGGCGCGCTCGTACGACCGCATGATCTACTACTACTTCGGCAGCAAGCAGGGGCTGTTCATCGCGGTGCTCGAAGACATGTACCGGCGATTCAACGACGCCGAGTCACGCCTGGTGCTCGACACGGCGCAGCCGCTCGAGGCCTTGCGCTCGGTGATCCGCTTCATGTGGGGCTACTACCAGCGCAACCCCGAGTTCATCACGCTGCTGAACACCGAGAACCTGCACCGCGGCAAGCACATCTCGAAGTCGCTGCGCGCGCGCGAGTACTCGTCGCCGGCGGTCGGCGTACTCGGACAGGTGCTGGCGAGCGGCGCCCGGCGCGGCGTGTTCCGCGGCGACGTGACCGCGCGCGACGTCTACCTGATGATCGCCGCGTTGGGGTACTTCTACCTGTCGAACCGCTTCACGCTGTCGGCCTTTCTCGGCGAGAGCCTCGAAACCCCGGCCGCGCTCGCACACTGGGAGTCGTTCATGATCGACGCGGTGCTGCGCAAGGTGGGCGCCACACGCTGAGCGGCGCCCACGACACCATCACGAAAGGGGATCCGCATGGCAGACATCGCCGCCGCAACGAAATCGGGCAAGGTCGTGATCCGCAACGTCGGCCTGATGCTGTCGGGCGACATCGACCGCCCGATCCTCGACGCCGACACGATCGTCGTGCACGACGGCGTGATCACCGCGGTGGGCCGCGAGAAGGACTGCGACATCGCGCAGCCGAAGCTCGAGGTCGACTGCCGGCGCACGTCCGTCGCGCCGGGCCTGATCGACAGCCACGTGCACCCGGTGTTCGGCGACTGGACGCCGCGGCAGAACCAGCTCGGCTGGATCGACAGCACGATGAACGGCGGCGTCACGACGATGATCTCCGCCGGCGAGGTGCACCTGCCCGGGCGGCCGAAAGACATCGTCGGCCTGAAGGCGCTGGCCATCACCGCGCAGCGCGCGTTCGACAACTTCCGCCCCGGCGGCGTCAAGGTGCTGGCCGGCGCGCCGGTGCTCGAGAAGGGCATGGTCGAGAGCGACTTCGCCGAGCTCGCCGCCGCCGGCGTCAAGCTGCTCGGCGAGGTGGGGCTCGGCTCGGTGAAGGCCGGCGCCGAGGCGAAGACGATGGTCGCGTGGGCGCGCCGGCACGGCATCCAGAGCACGATCCACACCGGCGGGCCGAGCATTCCAGGCTCGGGCCTGATCGACAAGGACGTGGTGCTCGAGGCCGACGCCGACATCATCGGCCACATCAACGGCGGCCACACCGCGCTGCCCGAGGCGCACGTGTGCGAGCTGTGCGAGAAGAGCGCGCGCGCGATCGAGATCGTGCACAACGGCAACGAGCGCGTGGCGATCGCGGCGGCCAGGGCCGCGCTGCAACTCAAGTGCCCGCACCGCGTGATTCTCGGCACCGACGGGCCGGCCGGCTCCGGCGTGCAGCCGCTGGGCATCCTGCGGCTCGTCGCGCTGCTGTCGAGCCTGGCCGGCATCCCGGCGGAGCTGGTGTTCTGCTTCGCCACCGGCAACACCGCGCGGCAACGCAAGCTCAACTGCGGGCTGATCGAGGTGGGCCGCGACGCCGACTTCGTGTTCATGGATCGCGCGCAGCACAGCGCCGGCCGCACGCTGCTGGAGAGCGTGCAGCTCGGCGACATCCCCGGCATCGGCCTGGTGATGATCGATGGCATCGTGCGCTGCCAGCGCAGCCGCAACACGCCACCGGCGCACGAAGTACCCGTGTGCCGCGAGGGCCACGGCTGACACGGCATACTGGCCGCGCCCGCCTCCCCCCAACCGATGTCGACCCCTTCCACGGCCCTGCCGTTGCCACGCGACGGCACGGCGTTCCGCGTGCTCGGCGCGCTCAGCGCCTCGCACCTGATCAACGACATGATGCAGTCGTTGATCCTGGCGATCTACCCGATTCTGAAGGGCCAGTTCGCGCTCAGCTTCGCGCAGATCGGCCTGATCACGTTGACCTACCAGCTCACCGCGTCGCTGTTCCAGCCGCTGGTGGGCACCTATACCGATCGCCGGCCGACGCCGTACTCGCTGCCGCTGGGCATGGGCTCGACGCTGATCGGCCTGCTGCTGCTGGCCTATGCACCGTCGTTCGCGGTGGTGCTGGTGGCCGCCGCGTTCGTCGGCCTCGGCTCGGCGATCTTCCACCCCGAGTCGTCGCGTGTCGCGCGCATGGCCTCGGGTGGCCGCCACGGCCTCGCGCAATCGCTGTTCCAGGTGGGCGGCAACACCGGCAGCGCGATCGGACCGCTGGTGGCCGCCGCGGTGATCGTGCCGTTCGGCCAGCACAGCGTGGCGTGGTTCGGCGCCGCCGCGCTGCTGGGCATCGTGCTGCTGCTGCACGTCGGCCGCTGGTATGCACGCCGCCACGCCGCCGCGGTGCGAACGGCTCGCACCACGGCCGCAACCACGCTGCCGCGGCGCACCGTGGCGATGGCGATCGGCGTGCTGTTGCTGCTGATCTTCTCGAAGTACTTCTACGTTGCCGGCATCAGCAGCTTCTACACCTTCTATCTGATCGAGAAGTTCGGGCTCTCGGTGCAGAGCGCGCAGGTGCACCTGTTCGTGTTCCTGTTCGCGTCGGCGCTCGGCACGCTGATCGGCGGCCCGCTGGGCGACCGCATCGGGCGCAAGCCGGTGATCTGGGTGTCGATTCTCGGCGTCGCACCGTTCGCGCTGCTGCTGCCGCACGCCAACCTGTTCTGGACCACCGCACTGACGATCGTGATCGGCCTGATCCTGTCGTCGGCGTTCTCGGCCATCGTCGTCTACGCGCAGGAGTTGATCCCGGGCAAGATCGGCATGGTGTCGGGCCTGTTCTTCGGCTTCGCGTTCGGCATGGGCGGCCTCGGCGCCGCGCTGCTGGGCGTGCTGGCCGACCGCACCAGCATCGACTTCGTCTACCGAGCGATCGCCTGGCTGCCGCTGCTGGGCATCGTCGCATTGCTGCTGCCGGCCACACGCGCGCGGCGCTGACGCCGCCGCTCGCACGCTCAGGCCACCCAGCGCACCGCGTCGGCGAGCTCGGCACGTGCGGTGCGGAAGCTGTTGGCCGGGTGGGCCGTGTCTTCGTAGCCGAATGCCAGCCCGCACACCACCGGTCGCTGCGCATCGAGCCCCCAATGCTCGCGCCAGAACGGCGCATGCGCCGCCAGCGCCGCCATCGCGATCGACGCCAGGCCGCAGGCGCGCGCGGCGAGCATGAACATCGCCACGTAGGCACCGCAGTCGATCGCGCCATACGTGCCCAGCGGTTCCTCGGTGGTCACGATCGCCACGTGCGGCGCACCGAAGAAGCGGAAGTTCTCCAGCTGTTGGCGTTCGGTTGCGGCGCGGTCGCCGCGCGCGACGCCGGTGGCACCGTAGAGCTGCAGGCCGCACGCGCGGCGCCGCTGCAGGTACACGCCGCGGTACTCGCGCGGCCACTGCAGATCGGGCGCCGCTGCGGCGCCCGCCTTCACGTGCGCCAGCAGCGCCGCGCGGGCGCGCTCGGTGGCCGCTGCGCTGCCCACCGTGAGCTGCCACGGCTGCGCGTTGCACCACGACGGCGCGCGCTGCGCGATCGCCAGCACGCGCTCGATTGTTTCGCGCGGCACGGCATCGGGCCGGAACCCGCGACAGCTGTAGCGCTCGAGCGCCAGCTTGTGCAGTGTGTCGGCCGGGCTCTGGTGGGGGGCATTCATCGGTGGTTCAGCGAGAGCGCGTCGCTATAATTCGCGCCGCGTCGGTGGCTGTAGCTCAGTTGGTAGAGTCCCAGATTGTGATTCTGGTCGTCGTGGGTTCGAGTCCCATCAGCCACCCCACCCCCCGAATCGCCCCTTGGCCACGCGCACTGCCGCGCGCACCGCAGCGGCCTCAGCGCGCCGGCGCGGATGCCGCCGGCGTCGCGATCTCGGCGTTGCGTACGTCGGTCTTGTAGCGCAGCTTCAGCGCGTCGAGATACGCGCGGGTCTCGGCGTTCGACCAGGCCTGGGCGTATTGCTGGCGCGCCGCGGCGTCGTCGGCCGTGGCTTCGCGTGGCAGCACGGCGTCGATGCGCGCCGCCAGATAGCCCTGGTCGCCGAGGTCGACGCCCAGCCACGCCGGCAGCTTGCCCGCATCGGCGCGCAGCACGGCGTCGATCGCCTGCGGCGGCAGATCGTGGCGCTGCTGGCGCGACACCGTGGCCTTGTCGGGCAGCTCGCCGCCGGCGGACTTCAGCTGCGCGAGCTGGGCCTCGCCGTCCTTGCGCGCGAGCTCGGCAGCGCGGGTGGCGATCACGCGTTCGCGCACGCGCTCGCGCACCTCGGCCAGCGGCAGCGTGCGCGTCGGCAGGTATTGCCTGACGTGCGCCGCGGCCAGCTGGTTGGCACCGACCTCGATCGCATCGGTGTTGTTCTTCTTGTTGCGCACGTTCTCGTTGCCGAACACCGCATCGAGCAGCTTGGCCGAGGCCAGCGCGCCGGTGGCGCCGGGTGCGGGCTGCCGCGTCACGGTGGCGCTGCGCTTGTCGAGCTTGAGCTTGTCGATCGCCGGCTGCAGGCTGTCGGGCTGCTCGTAGACGGTGTTGGTGAATTGCTCGGCCGCCTCGGCCCAGCGCTTGGTGGCGAGCTGGCGCGTGACCTCGTCGACGATCGCCGCGCGCACCGCATCGAACGGCTTGACCTCGCCGCCGCGCATGCCTTCGAGCTGCACCACGTGGTAGCCGAACTCGCTGCTCACCAGCGGGCCGATCTCGCCCGGCTTCTTCAGTGCGAACACCGCATCTTCGAGCGCCTTGGAGGCCAACGCGCCGCGCGCCGACCAGCCGAGGTCGCCGCCCTGCGGCGCCGAGCCGGTGTCGTCTGAGTTCTTCTTCGCCAGCTCGGTGAACGACGCCGGCGACTTGCGCAGCTGCTCGAGCAGCGCTTCGGCCTTGGCCTTGGCCTTGCCCCTGGCGTCGGCCGACGCCCCGGAGTCGACCGCGATCAGAATGTGCCGCGCGTGGCGCTCCTCGGGCGCGGTGTAGCGCGACAGGTTCTCGTCGTAGTACTTGCGCAGGTCGGTTTCGGAGACCGTGATGCCCTTCTTTACCGTATCGAGATCGAGCACCACGTAGTCGATCGTCGCCTGCTCGGGAGCCCTGAACTCGGCCTCGTGCGCCTTGTAGTACGCGTCGATGTCGGCGTCGGTAGGCACGATCTTCGCGCGGTAGGTCTTGGCGTCGAAACGCTGGAACGCGATGCTGCGGCGCTGGAACAAGGCGTCGAGTGCCACGTTGGCCTCTGCCGCGGAGGCGAATCCGGTGGCGGCCACGCCGCGCAGCACCTGCTGCATCGCCAGCTCCTGGCGCAGTTGCGCAACGAACGCTTCGCTCGTCATGCCCTGCGCCTGCAACAGCGTCTGGTTCACCGTGCCGTCGGGGTTGCGCAACGCGGCGAACTGCGGGTCATCGTGGAATATTCGTCGCAGCCGCTCGTCGCCGACCAGCAGGTTCTCGTGGTAGGCGGCCGCCAGCAGCAACCGCTCGTTGACCAGCGCGTCGAGTGTCTGCTGCCGCGAAGCCGCGTTGTCGAACAGCTTGATATCCACGCCAGGCAGTTGACGGCGCATACGCTCCACCTGGCGCTGGTAGGCCTGGTCGAACTCGGCACGGGTGATCGCCTTGCCGTCGACCTTGGCCACGGTGGTGGCACCGCCGTCCATGAAGCTGCTGTAGCCCTGGATGCCGAAGAAGATGAACGACGGGAAGATCAGCAGCACCAGCACCAGTTGGAACAGCTTGGTGTGCTTGCGAACGAACTCGAACATGGCGGTCGCGGTGGTCCGGAGCCGCGGATTCTAGGGCCTCGCTCGCCGGCAGCCGTGCGCCGCGGCGGTGCGGGTGGTGGGTGCTGACGGGTTCGAACCGCCGACCTACGCCTTGTAAGGGCGCCGCTCTACCGACTGAGCTAAGCACCCGCGGTGCGCGTCACCGTTCAGTTGACCGCGTCTTTCAACGCCTTGCCGGGCCGGAACTTCGGCACCTTGGCCGCCTTGATCTTGATCGCCGCGCCGGTGCGCGGGTTGCGGCCGCTGCGCGCGGCGCGCTTGCTGACGGCGAACGTGCCGAAGCCGACGATCGAGACATTGCCGCTCTTCTTCAACGTGGACTTCACGCCGCCGATCAGCGCCTCGAGCGCGCGCGTGGCCGCGGCCTTGGAGATGTCGGCTTGCTTGGCGATGTGCTCGATCAGGTCGGCCTTGTTCACGAATGGACCCCCTCTTGGAATGTCTCGAAGAATGTACTGCGCAGGGCGTGGACCAATTACAGCCACGGCCCCAGGTGGTGTCAAGCGCGGAGGCGCGATTCTAGGAGGATTCAACGCACCGGGGCTTGCGCGCGCATGGTGTCACCCCGCTTGACAAGCGCGGCGCGCACGCCTACCCGCGCCGCACGAGGAGCACCGCTGCAGCGCACAAGGCCATGCCGAGCCACATGCTCGGCGTGATCGCCTCGCCGAAGCCAACCCAGGCCATCAGTGCGGTGCACGGCGGCACCAGGTAGAACAGGCTCGTCACCTCGGTGGCCGCGCCGCGCTGGATCAGCAGGTACAGCAGCGAGCTGCCGCCGAGCGTGAGGCCGAACACCGACCAGACCAGCGCCGCGCCCAGCGCCAGGTTCCAGTGCATCGGCTCGTGCTCCAGCAGCGCCAGCGGCAGTGTGACCGCCAGCGCCGCCAGCAACTGCACCAGATTGGCCGAGCGCACGTCCAGCGGCGCGACGAAGCGCTTCTGGTACAGCGTGCCGACGGTGATCGACAGCAGCGCGCCGATCGCCAACGCCAGTGCCGCCACGCCGAGCTCGCCACCGTGCAGGCGGCGCCACAGCACCAGCGTGAGCCCGGCCAGGCCGAGCCACAGGCCGAACCACTGGCGCGCCGACACGCGGTGCGTGCTGCTGCGCCACGACAACCACGCCGCGGTCAGCACCGGCTGCAGGCAGACGATCAACGCCGCCAGGCCCGCCGGCATGCCGAGCTTGACTGCGGCCCACACGCCGCCGAGGTAGCCGCCGTGCTGCAGCGTGCCGAGCACCGCCAGGTGCGCGAACTGGCGCGCATCGCGCGGCCACGCCACGCCGCGCGCCAGCGCGACCCAGACTCCGAAGCCGACGATCGACGCCGCATAGCGCCAGGCGAGAAAGCCCATCGGCGGCGCGTGCGGCATGCCCAGCCGCGCGACGACGAAGCCGGTGCTCCAGATCAGCACGAACACCGCCGGCATCGCGCGCAGCCACGCGTTGGCGGCCGCCGCGTCGGCCGCGCGGCCTGCGGCGCCGGCGCTCATCGCGCGCGCGCGCGGATCTCGGGCAGCGCCTTGCGCAGGTAGTAGACCATCGACCAGATCGTCAGCACCGCGGCCACGTAGATCAGCACCGTGCCCCAGGCATGGGTGTCGATGACCCGGAACAACCGGCCGTCGAACAGCAGGAACGGGATCGCCACCATCTGCGCCACCGTCTTCACCTTGCCCAGCATGTGCACCGCCACGCTGCGCGCCGCGCCGATCTGCGCCATCCACTCGCGCAGCGCCGAGATCGCGATCTCGCGGCCGATGATCACCAGCGCCACCAGCGTGTCGACCCGGTGCAGCCACACCAGGATCAGCAGCGCCGCGCAGACCAGGAACTTGTCGGCCACCGGATCGAGGAAGGCACCGAACGACGACACCTGGTTCAGCTTGCGCGCCAGCCAGCCGTCGAGCCAGTCGGTGAGCGCGAAGACGATGAACATCGCGGTGGCCACGAGGTTGCGCGTGGCGTCGTCGAACGGCAGGTGGAACACGCCGGCGATCAGCGGGATCGCGGCGATGCGCGCCCAGGTCAGGATCGTCGGCAGCGTGAAGAACATCGCGGCATTGTGCCTGCTGCGGGCACGCCGCCACCGCCCTGGGTGCGCGACGCGTCGCGCAGCGCCGCCGCCCCAGTGGCTGTACCGTCAGTCGAGCGATCGCGGCTTGAAGCGGCCGTCGTCCTCGAACAGGAACGCTTCGGTGAACTGCCACGGCCGCGGCAGCCGCGACACGTCGCCGAACGGGCCGGCGCGGCGCACTGCGTCGATCGCCACCTGCGTCTTCTCGCGCGCCTGCGACGGCTCGCGCAGCACGCGCACGTGACGCACGCTGCCGTCGGCGTTGAGTTCGATCGCCAGCACCGGGATCGCCAGCAGCGGCTCGTGCACGGTGCCGACGTGCGTGATCGACGGGTTGGCCGCGACGATGCGATGCGCCGCGAGCACGCGGTATTCGTCCCAGTTGCGCGCGGTGGCATGCGACGGTGCGGCCACCGCCGGTCGCGCCGGCGGCACGCCCGGCGCCGGCGCGCGCTGCATAGCGCAACCGGCGACCACCAGCAGCGCCACGGCGGCGAACAGGCGCGGTGCGCAGGCGCGATGGGGCCGCAGGGAATCAATGCAGGACACGGTGGATCTCCTCGGCCAACTCGCGCGAGATACCGTCGACGCTGGCCAGGTCGTCGACGCTCGCCGCCGCCACGCCGCGCACACCGCCGAAGCGCTGCAGCAGCCGGGCCCGCTTCTTCGGCCCGACGCCATCGATGTCCTCGAGACGGCTGCCGCCGGTGCGCACCTTCGCGCGCCGCGCGCGCATGCCGGTGATCGCGAAGCGGTGCGCCTCGTCGCGGATCTGCGCCACCAGCATCAGCGCCGCCGAATCGTGCGCCAGCGCCAGCTTCGGCCGCCCGTCGGCGAACACCAGCTCCTCGAGGCCGACCTTGCGGCCCTCGCCCTTCTCGACGCCGACGATCAACGACAGGTCGAGCCCCAGCTCGCCGAACACTTCGCGCGCCACCGCCACCTGGCCAAGGCCACCGTCGACCAGCACCAGATCGGGCAGGCGCTTCGGCGCCGCGCGCTTCGCGCTGCCGGCCGCCGCCGACCCGGCTGCCGCATCGCCGGGCGCTGCGGCAGCGGCATCGTCGGGTGCATCGGCCGTCTCGCTGTGTGGCGCCCCAGCCGCCGGCGTGACCTCTTCGACCGCTTCGACCAGCCTGGCATAGCGCCGCATCAGCACCTGGCGCATCGCGGCGTAGTCGTCGCCGGCGGTGATGCCTTCGACGTTGAAGCGGCGGTAGTCGGCAGGGCGCATCGCGTGGTTCTGGAACACCACGCACGATGCCTGCGTGGCCTCGCCGGCCGTGTGGCTGACGTCGAAACACTCGATGCGAAAGGTTTCGAGGTCGTCCACCGGCAGGTCCAGTGCGTCGACCAGCGCGCGCGTGCGCTCGCGCTGCGAGCCCTCTTCGGCCAGCAGCCGCGCGAGCGCGATCTGCGCGCCCTTCACCGCCATCTCGAGCCAGATGCGCCGCTGCTCACGCGGCTGGTGCTGCGCTGCCAGGCGCACGCCCAGCTGCTCGCCGAGCGCGTCGACCAGCCGCGGGTCGAGCGCATGGCTGGTCACCAGCGACGGCGGCGGCGGGTTGGCCAGGTAGTGCTGCGCGACGAACGCCTCGAGCACGCGCTCTTCGGCACTGCGCACCGCACCGTCTGGGTCACCCTCCGATTCGCCATCGGACCCGACGGGCAGCGCAACCGCCCACGCCTCGAGATCGGCACCGCTGCGCGGAAAGTACGCGCGGTCACCGAGGTGGCGGCCGCCGCGCACCATCGCCAGGTTGACGCAGGCGCGGCCGCCCTGGCAGCGCACCGCGAGGATGTCGACGTCGCGCTCGCGCGCCGACAGGCTGCTTTGCTCCACCGATTGCTGATGCAGCACGCGCGACAGCGCGCCGATCTGGTCGCGCACAGCGGCCGCGCGCTCGAACTCCAGCGCATCCGAGAGCGCCATCATCCGCGTCTGCAGCTTCTGCATCACGGCGTCGGCGTCGCCGAGCAGGAAGGCCTCGGCATCGGCGACGTCGCGCGCGTAGTCGGCCTCGGCGATGAAGCCGACGCACGGCGCCGAGCAGCGCTGGATCTGGTACAGCAGGCACGGCCGCGAGCGGTTGGCGAACACCGTGTCTTCGCAGGTGCGCAGGCGAAACACCTTCTGCAGCAGCAGGATGGTCTCCTTCACCGCCCACGCGCCCGGGTACGGCCCGAAGTACTTGTGCCGCCGGTCGACGCTGCCGCGGTAGTAGGCCACGCGCGGGAAGCGGTGCCCCACCAGCTTCAGGTACGGGTAGCTCTTGTCGTCGCGGAACAGGATGTTGAACTTCGGCGCCAGCGTCTTGATCAGGGTGTTCTCGAGCAGCAGCGCCTCGGCCTCGCTGCGCACCACGGTGGTCTGCAGCCGCGCGATGCGCCCCACCATCGCGCCGATGCGCGTGCCGTCGTGGTCCTTGTGGAAGTAGCTCGACACGCGCTTCTTCAGGTTGCGCGCCTTGCCGACGTACAACACCTGGTCGGCAGCGTCGAAGAAGCGGTACACGCCCGGCAGCGACGGCAGTGCAGTCACCTCGGCCAGCAGCGCCTCGCGCGCAAGGTTCGGGGTTCGGGCCGCGGCGTCGTTCATCGCCTTTCCGCTCGTCGCCTTTCCGCTCGTCGCCTTTCCGCTCATTGCCTTTCGATTATCGGGCGCGGTCGCCGCGCGCCGCGCCCGCGCGCTGCACCGCACCTCGCACGACGACAATGGTGCCGATGCGCTGGACGATCTTCTGCCGCGTGATCGACAACCTCGGTGATGCCGGCGTGTGCTGGCGCCTCGCGGCCGATTTGGCCGCGCGCGGCGAGCGCGTGCAACTGGTGATCGACGATGCGACCCCGCTGCGCCACCTGGCACCCGACGGCACCGCGGGCGTCGAGGTGACCGTCTGGCACGACGCGCTGCCGTTCGATGCCGCCACCGACGCCGTCTGCGAGGCCTTTGGCTGCGACCCGCCGCCGGGCTACGTGGCACAGATGGCGCGCGCGCCCGCGCCGCCATGCTGGATCAACCTCGAATACCTGAGCGCCGAGCCGTACGCCGAGCGCTCGCATGCGCTGCCGTCGCCGCAGCTCGCCGGGCCGGCGCGCGGCCTGACGAAGTGGTTCTTCTTCCCCGGTTTCACGCCGGCCAGCGGCGGCCTGCTGCGCGAGCCGGCACTGCTGCACGAGCGCGAGCGGTTCGACCGCAATGCATGGCTGCGCGCGCAGGCGATCGAGCGTGCCGCGACCGAGCGCGTCAGCGTGCTGTTCTGCTACGCCCACCCCGGGCTCGACGCCTGGCTTGCCGTGCTGGCCACCGAACCCACGCTGCTGCTGGTGCCGCAAGGCCCGGCGCAGGCAGCGGTGCAACAGTGGTTCGGCGCATCGCTGCGTCGCGGCGCGCTGCGCGCGCAACTGCTGCCGTGGCTGAGCCAGCGCGCGTTCGACCACCTGCTGTGGAGCGCCGACCTCAACGTCGTGCGCGGCGAAGACTCGCTGGTGCGTGCGCTGTGGGCCGGCGCGCCGTTCGTCTGGCAGCTTTACCCGCAGCACGATGACGCTCACCTGGGCAAGCTCGATGCCTTCGTTGCGCGCTGGGCGGCAAGCGCGGGGCCGTTGCCGCAGGGCGTGGCCGAACTGCTGGGGTGGTGGAACAGCCGCCCGGCGGTGGCGCCTGCGGCACCTGCGACACCCTCGGTATCCGCGGCATTTGCAGCTCCTGCGGCACCTGCGACATCCGAGCCGATCGCGCCCGCTCTGCCTGCGCTGCGCGACTGGGCCGCCGCCGTGCGGCGCTGGCGTGGCGTATTGGCGGCGCAGCCCGATCTCGCCACCCGCTTGCAGGAGTTCGCGCGCTCGCGGCGGGGTTCGCCGCCCGGCTAGAATGATGGGCTTTTCGGCAGCGCCGTGGGATGCGCGCCGCGAAGCCCCAACCCCGAAGGTGTGCCATGAAACTCGCTCAGGAAATCCGTGCCGGCAACGTGATCATGCAAGGCAAGGATCCGATGGTCGTGCTGAAGACCGAATACAGCCGCGGCGGCCGCAACGCCGCCACCGTGCGCATGAAGATGAAGAACCTGCTCAACGGCGGCGGCGCCGAGGTGGTGTTCAAGGCCGACGACAAGATGGATCCGATCGTCCTCGACAAGAAGGAGTGCACCTACAGCTACTTCGCCGACCCGATGTACGTGTTCATGGACCCGGAGTACAACCAGTTCGAGGTCGAGGCCGAGAACATGGGCGACGCGATCCAGTACCTCGAGGACAACATGCCGGTCGAAGTGGTGTTCTACGACGGCAAGGCGATCTCGGTGGAGCTGCCCACCACGGTGGTGCGCGAGATCAGCACCGAGCCCGCCGTCAAGGGCGACACCTCGGGCAAGGTGATGAAACCGGCCAAGCTCGCGAGCACCGGGTTCGAGATCGCGGTGCCGCTGTTCGTCGAGAACGGCGACAAGATCGAGATCGACACCCGCACGCACGAGTACCGCAAGCGCGTCTGAACGACCGCTGTCGTCCAGATCCGGGGGGCGCCGTTTCGGCGCCCTTCGTCTTCGTGGGCCGCTGCACGCTCAGAACAGGTACGCGAACACGAACACGCCGATCATCACGAACACCAGCGCGAGCTTGACGGCCGTGCCCACCAGCATGCCGATCCACGTGGCCACGCCCACCTCGAGCGCGCGCTTGCCCTCGGCGGCGTGGTTGCCGCCCAGCGTCAGCGGCCCGTTGCGCTGGCGCAGCGCCCACCACTCGCCCACCATCGCGCCCACGAGCGGCATGAACAACAGGCCGATGAAGCCGGTGAAGACGCCCAGCACCGTGCCGATCGCGGCGCCGGCAATCGCCCAGCCGCTGGCGCGCACGCGCTTGGCGCCCATCAGTGCGGCCACGTAGTCGGTGGCCCAGGCGGCCGCCGCGAGCACCGCGCACAGCACCACCACCCACACCGGCACGCGCGTGAAGCCGTCGAGCCACGCGCCCCAGACGATGCCGGCCAGCACCAGCACCACGCCGGGCAGCGCCGGCAGCACGGTGCCGAGCACGCCGCCGACGATCAGCACCACGATGCCGGCCCAGGCCAGCCAGCTCGAATCGAAGGACAAGGCACACTCCCGTCGATGGTGAAGCCTCGATGATGGCGGCAAATCGGGCGGCTTCAATGCCGGCGCGGCGCCTGCACCCGGTGATGGGTTTCGCTTTCCCCACCGCGGCGGCGGCACCGTTGCCCATGCGGGCGCGCAGGGTGCCGCAGTGACCGCGCCGCTGCAGCCGGCGCGCATCGACTTCGCCGATGCCGCCGCACCGCGCGCGATCGACTACGACGATATCTACCACGCCCGCGGCGGCGCGTTCGAGCAGGCACGTCACGTCTTCCTGGCCGGCAACGGTCTGCCGCAACGCTGGGCCGGGCGCCAGCACTTCGCAGTGCTCGAAACCGGTTTCGGCCTGGGGCAAAACTTTCTCGCCACCTGGGCCGCGTGGCGCGACGACCCGGCGCGCTGCGCGCACCTGTGGTTTCTGTCGGTCGACAAGCATCCGCCGCTGCCAGCCGACCTGCAGCGCGCGCATGCGCACAGCGCCGAGCCGGCGCTGGCGCGCGAGCTGGTGGCGGCGTGGCCGCCGCTGACGCCCGACCTGCACCGCCGTGAGTTCGCCGACGGCCGCGTGCACCTGCTGCTGGCGTTCGGCGACGTCGCCCACTGGCTGCCGCAATGGGTGGCACAGATCGACGCGTTCTATCTCGACGGCTTCGCGCCGGCGAAGAACCCTGCGATGTGGCAGCCGCAGCTGCTGCGGCGCCTGGCACGCCTCGCAGCGCCGGGCGCAAGCGCGGCCACGTGGAGCACCGCGCGCGTCGTGCGCGACGCGCTGGCCGCCGCCGCGTTCGAGGTGCAGGTCGAGCCCGGCTTCGATCGCAAGCGCGAGATGCTGCGCGCACGCCATGCGCCGCAGCACAGCGCGCCACCGCCGGTGGGCCGGCGCTGGAGCGCCGCGCGCGCACCGGTCGCCATCGTCGGTGCAGGGTTGGCCGGCGCCAGCGCGGCGCGGGCACTGGCCGCGCTCGGCGTGGCCAGCCGGGTGTTCGACACACACGCCGAGGTCGCCGCCGGCGGCTCCGGCCAGAGCGCCGGCCTGCTGCACGGCGTGGTGCATGCGCACGACTCGCCGCACACGCGCTGGTTCCGCGCCGGTGCACTGCGCGCGCACAGCGTGCTCGCGCCGCTGATCGCGGCCGGTGCCGTGCGCGGCAGCCTCGCCGGTCTGCTACGGCTCGAACGCGGGCTGGATGCCGGGGCGATGCAGCGCGTGCTCGATCGCCAAGGGCTGCCGGCCGACTACCTGCAGGTGCTGACCCGTGAGGCCGCCTGCACGCGCGCCGGCTGCGAGGTCACCGCTGCGGCATGGTGGTACGCCGGCGGCGGCTGGGTCAGCCCGCGCAGCGTCGTGCGCACGTGGCTCGACCATCCGCTCGTCGAGCACACCCTCGGCACGACGATCGAGCGCCTGCGCCGCGACGATTCGGGGCGATGGCTGCTGCTCGACGCGAACGGGCGCACGCTGGCGCACGCCGAGCACGTGGTGCTCGCCAACGCCGATGGCTTCGCGCGCCTGATTGCCGCAGACACCGATGCTGCGAGCGATGCCGAGTGGTCATTGCTGCGCAGCCGCGGCCAGATCACCTGGCTGCAGCAGGCGCCGCGCGACTGGCACCCCAGCGTGCCGGTGGCCGGCGACGGCTATGCGATCGCGCTCGGCGATGGCCTGTTGTGCGGTGCGACCAGCGATCTCGGCGACGACGACCCCGCGCTGCGCGATGCCGACCACCGCCGTAACCTCGATGCACTGCAGCGGTTGAGCGGCCGCGCCTGGCCGCTGCCCACGCCCTCACCGAGCGGCCGAGTGGCCTGGCGCGTGCACGCGCGCGACCGCCTGCCGCTGATCGGCGGCGTGCCGTCGGCGACGCACGAGCGCCGCGGCTGGTCGCGCCAGGATCAGCCGCGCTTCATCCCCCGTGTTGCCGGCCTGTACCTGCTGGCCGCCTTCGGCTCACGCGGCCTGACGCAGGCCGCGTTGGCCGGCGAGGTGCTCGCCGCGCTGCTCACCGACACGCCGCTGCCGATCGGCAGTGCGCTGCTCGATGCGGTGGACGCGGCGCGCTTTGCCGCACGCGCGGTGCGCCGGTGACACCGCGCAGCGCGCCCGCGCGATCGGCGCGCATCGGTGTTGAACGCGCCGAAGCGGATCCATCCACCCGGGTTGCGCCCGATGGCACAAACCCGATTGACGAGGATCGTTCCGGGTTCCATTGTTGTGATCACTGAACAGATCAGGCACCGAGTATGAGCCCCGCAGCAGCCCCGCGCACCCGGCCCGCCGCCGCGGCGCGCGGCCCGCGGCCTGCCGGCAGCGGTCGCCAGCGCGCGGGCGGAGGTCGCTGATGCGAGCCGCCGCACGCGCCACTGCCAGCGCGCCGAAGCGCCACGGTGGCTCGCCGCCGGCGGCACGGGATGCAGCCGTCACCCGCCGCGAGCAAGCCTATCGCCGCATCCTCACGATCGTGCTCGGCGGCGGACTCGGCGAACACGAGTTCCTCAGCGAGCAGCGCCTTGCCGAGAAGCTCGGAATGAGTCGCGCACCGGTTCGCGAGGCGCTGCAGACCTTGTCCACCGAAGGGCTGCTGCAGACCGTGCCGCGCGTGGGCTACCGGGTCGCACCGCTGAGCTTGGCCGAGACGCTCGACGCACTCGAGGTGCGGTTGCTGCTCGAATGCGAGGCGGCGAGCCGGGTCTGCCGGCTGCGCGACGCGGCGACGCTGGCGCGGCTCGACGGCCTGATTGCCGCCGAGCGCGCGAACGACAGGCGCCCGATGCCGTCGCTGGCTGAGCCAGAAGAGCTTCAAGCCTGGTTTCGCGCCGGCGACGCCGTGCACCTGGAGCTGGCGGCGATGTCGGGCAACACCGTGCTCGAGCGCGAGATCGCGCGCATGCTCGATCTGCTGCGCCGGCCCACCCTGCAGGTGATGCTGCGCGCGGGCGGTCAGCCCGAGGGCCGGCACTATCACCGCGAGATCCTCGAAGCCGTACGCGCCGGCCACGAGGCGCAGGCTCTTGCGGCGCTGCGCAAGGATGTGCTGATCCTGCGCGAACTGATCGCCGGCCAGGCGTAGGCAGCGTTCGATGGCCTCCGTCTCGAACGACCCGCATATAGCCGACCCTGAGTCGCTGTGGTCGGCCGTGACCCCGCCGTTGCCGGCGTATCCGCGGCTCGAAGGCAGCGTCGGCGCCGACGTCGTCGTGATCGGCGCGGGGTTCACCGGCCTGTCCACCGCGCTGAACCTGCGCAAGGCGGGCGTCGACGTGGCCGTCGTCGAGGCCGCCGAGCCGGGCTGGGGTGGATCGGGCCGCAACAACGGCCAGGTCATCCCGACGCTGACGCGGCCCGACCCCGATGACATCGAGGCGCGCCACGGCGAGGCCGGCGAGCGCTTCGTCGCGCTGCTGCGCGACAGCGCGTCGATCCTGTTCGACACCGTGCGCGAACACGCGATCGCCGCCGAGGCCGAGCAGACCGGCTGGGTGCAGCCGGTGCACAGCCCCGGGCGCATCGCGATCTCCGAACGGCGCGTGCGCCAGTGGTCCAAGCGCGGTGCGCAGGTCGAATTGCTCAGCGCCGCTCAGGCGCGCGAGATGCTCGGCTCGCAGGCCTGGCATGGCGGCTTCTGGAACCGCACCGGCGGCCACATCAACCCGCTGGCGCTGGCGCGCGGGCTGGCGCGCGTGCTCGCCGATGCCGGCGGCCGCATCTTCGTGCGCACGCCGGCGCTGGGCTTCGCGCGCGACGGCGGGCAATGGCTCGTCCGCACGCCGGGCGGCTCGGTGCGTGCACGGGCCCTGGTGCTGGCGACCAACGCGTACACGGGCGAGTTCTCACGCTCGCTCGCGCCGCGCATCGCGCGCGAGCTGGTACCGGTGCTGTCGTGGCAGATGGCGACGCAGCCGCTGCCGCAGGCCGTGCGCGCCAGCGTGATCCCGGGCCGGCAGGCGATGTCCGACACGCATGGCGATCTGCACTTCGCGCGCTACGACGCGCGCCACCGGCTGGTCAGCGGCGGCGCGATCATCGCCCCGTTCAACCGCGTCGAGCGGCTGAAGGTGATGGTCGGTGCGCGGCTGCTGCGGCTATGGCCGCAGATCGGCGAGGTTCGCTTCGAGCACGTGTGGAACGGCTATGTCGGCATGACGCGCGATTTCATGCCGCGCTTTCACCGGCTCGGCCCCGACGCCTGGGCCTGGGCCGGCTGCAACGGCCGCGCGGTCGCCCTCGCGGTGGCGCTGGGCGGCGAGTTCGCCAAGGCGGTGCGCGGTGTGCCCGAGCGCGAGCTTGCCATGCCGTTCAGCGAGCCGGCGCCGCTGCCTATGCACACTCTGGCGCGGCGCGTGGCGCGGCTGATGCTGCTGCGCTACCGGTGGCTGGACGGGCGCGAGATCCGATGACGGCACGGTCAACACGAATGCGGTCGCCGCGGGCTACCGCGCGCGAAAGAGCAGATTTGCCGATGGCCATCGGCATGGTTGCAACGACAAGGGGTATCGACACATGAGCTTCACCCGCCGTGATCTTCTGAAAACCGGGCCGGTCATCGCGCTGGCGGGCACCACGCCCGCGCTGCTGCACGCGCAGGCCAAGGGCGAGCCGCGCCGCGGCGGCACGGTCACCGTGCACATGCAAGGCGAGCAGCGCATCCTCAATCCGGCGCTGCGCGCCTCCACCGGCGTGTACGTCGTCGGCGGCAAGATCATGGAGGCACTGGTCGATCTCGACGCCAAGGGCGACGCGGCACCCGTGCTGGCCACGTCGTGGCAATCGAGCCCCGACGGCAAGACCATCACTTTCAAGCTGCGCCAGGGCGTGAACTGGCACGACGGCAAGCCGTTTACGTCGGCCGACGTGCAGTACACGGCGATGGAGATGTGGAAGAAGCACCTCAACTACGGCACCACGCTGCAGCTGTACCTGGAGGCGGTCGACACGCCCGATGCGCACACGGCGGTGTTCCGCTATGCGCGCCCGATGCCGATGGATCTGCTGCTGCGCGCGCTGGCCGACTTGGGCTACGTGGCGCCGAAGCACGTCTACGCCGGCAGCAACGTGCTCGAGAACCCGGCCAACGCGGCGCCGATCGGCACCGGCCCGTTCAAGTTCTCGAAGTACGAGCGCGGCCAGTACGTGATCGCGGTGCGCAACGACGCCTATTGGCGCAAGGGCTTCCCGTATCTGGATCAGCTGATCTGGCGCTTCATCCCCGACCCGGCCGCGGCAGTCGCCGCGATCGAGTCGGGCCAGATCCAGATGAGCGCCGAGGGCGGCCTGCCGCTGGCCGACCTCGACCGGCTGAAGAAGGATCCGAAGTTCGAGGTTTCGAGCCGCGGCAACGAAGGCAACGCGGTGATGAACACGATCGAGTTCAACTTCCGCCGCAAGGAGATCGCCGATCACCGCGTGCGCGAGGCGATCGTGCGCGCGCTGGACGTCAAGTTCTTCTGCGAGAACTTCCTCTACGGCTTCGCCCGGCCCGCCAGGCCGATCCAGCGCCGCCGAAGTTCTTCCCGAAGGTTCGCCCGCGCCCGTTCTGCCGTCTCGCCGCGCCGCGCCGAGGCGCTGCTCGACGAGAGCGGCTACAAGAAGGGTGCCGACAGCAAGCGCTTCTCGCTGCGGCCGTGCCGCGCCGTGGGCGAGGATCATCAGCTGTGGTCGACCTTCATGCGCGCCGTCGCTGCAGCAGATCGGCATCGGCGTCGACATCGTGCGCGACGACGCGGCAGGCTTCCTGAGCAACGTCTAAGGACTGCTGAACTTCGACCTCGCCACCGGCTGCACCAGTTCCGCGGCGACCCGGCGGTATCGACCACCGTGTGGTACCGCTCGGCAGGCCAAAGCGCGCGCGCGTGGACCAACCAGTGGGGCTGGCGGTCGGCCGACGTCGACAAGCTGATCGACGCCGCGGCGTTCGAGCTCGACCGGCCACCAGCCGCCAGCTCTCCGCCGACGCGCAGTCAGGTCGTCACTGAGAGATCGCTGCTGCGGATCCGATCGAGCGGCTGCTGATCTCGGTGACCAACAACAAACTGCATGGAACCACCACAACACCCGCGCTGCGATCTCGAGCACCTGGCACGATCTGGGCTCGCACCGCTGAAGATGAAGCCCGGTCCTGCGCTGTCGGCTCGCGGGCGCATGGGACGATCAACGCCTGCCGCGGGCCAGACCCGCCGCTCGACGACCGAGCGTGCCAAGGGCGGCGGGCACCGCGCGCTCCATTTCCCCGGGTCGGTCTGCAACGCCCCTCCCTGGACTTGCGCGTGCGAGTGCCCGCCGCCCTTGGCCTCTCGCCGCCGCTGGTCTTCCACCTTCGAACGCCCCCGCGGCCGCTGTGCCGAGGCCGCCGGGTGCCGCCCGAAAGTAGGAGGAGCCATCGGCCTGCAGGCCGATGGCGGGGGACATGGAGGACAAGGGCACCCGGCGGCCTCGGCCCGCGCGGTCGTGGCAGGCGACCGCGAGGCGCACACCCGATGCCCGCAGCGGGCCGACCGCCGTCGCCGACGCAAGGGCGTTCCATGCGTCGCACGTCGCGCGCGGCGCGCGTCGGAGCCGCTGAGATGCGCATCCTCGCACTCGCGCTGCGTCGGCTCGTCGCCAGTGTGCCGACACTGTTGTTGATCCTGATCGGGCTGTTCCTGCTGCTGCAGCTCGCGCCCGGCGACACCGTCGACGCGCTGGTCGCGCAGATGGGTGGTGGCGACCCGGCGATGATCGAGCAGATGCGCCGCTTCTACGGGCTCGACCTGCCGGTGGCCGCGCAGCTGGGGCACTACCTGTGGCGGCTGGTCAGCCTCGACCTCGGCTATTCGGCGGCGTACAACAAACCCGTCGTCGACGTGATCCTCGAGCGGCTGCCGGCCACGCTGCTGCTGATGGTGTCGGCGCTGTCGCTGGCGTTCGCCGCCGGCATGGCGCTCGGCGTGATCGCCGCGCGGCGCGTCAACAAGTGGCCCGACACGCTGATCTCGACGCTCGGCCTGGTGTTCTACGCCACGCCGTCGTTCTGGTTCGGGCTGATGGGCATCGTCGTGTTCGCGGTCTGGTTGGCGTGGCTGCCGCCGGGCGGCTTCGAGACCATCGGTGCCGGCTACACCGGCGTGGCGCGCGTGCTCGACATCGCGCGCTACCTGCTGCTGCCCACGATTACGCTGGCGCTGATCTTCCTGGCGATCTACCTGCGCATCATGCGGGCGTCGATGCTCGAGGTGCTAACGCTCGACTTCGTTCGCACGGCGCGCGCCAAGGGCCTGCACGAGACCGGCGTCGTCGTGCGGCACGTGCTGCGCAACGCGTTGCTGCCGATGGTCACGCTGATTGGCCTGCAGGCCGGCGCGATGCTCGGCGGCTCGGTCGTCGTCGAGAGCGTGTTCGCGCTGCCCGGCCTCGGCCGGCTCGCCTACGACTCGGTCGTGCAGCGCGACCTGAACACGCTGCTGGGCATCGTCTTCGTCTCGGCGCTGCTGGTGATCGTGATCAACTTCATCGTCGACATCGCCTACGCGCGGCTGGACCCGCGCATCGGCTCCGGGAGGTGACGCGATGGAGTTCGCGCGCCTGTACCTGCGCAACCCCGGTGCCGTCATCGGGCTGGTGCTGCTGGCGCTGGTGCTGGTGATGGCCGGCAGCGCCGACTGGCTGTTCCCGCGCGACCCGTTGAGCCTGGCCGGACGGCCGCTGCAGTGGCCCTTCACCACCAGCCGCTTCGTGCTCGGCACCGACGCCTCGGGCCGCGACATCGCCGCGCAGATCTTCCACGGCGCGCGCATCTCGCTGCTGATCGGCTTCGTGGCCACACTGGTGGCGATCGCGCTGGGCATCGTCGTCGGCGCGATCGCGGGCTTCTACGGCGGCTGGGTCGACGATGCGCTGATGCGCGTCACCGAGGCGTTCCAGACCGTGCCCAACTTCCTGCTGCTGCTGGTGCTAGTGGCGGTGTTCGGCTCCAGCCTGGCCACCGTCACGCTGGCCATCGGCATCGTCTCGTGGCCGGCACCGGCGCGGCTGACGCGCGCTGAGTTCCTGACGCTGCGCCACCGCGAGTTCGTGCAGGCGTGCCGCACGCTCGGCTTGCGCGACGGCGCGATCATCTTCCGCGAGATCCTGCCCAACGCGATGCCGCCGCTGATCGTCTACGCCAGCGTGGTGATGGCACTGGCGATCCTGATGGAGAGCGCGCTGGCGTTCCTGAACCTGTCGGACCCGAACGTCGCCTCGTGGGGCAACCTGATCGGCACCGGCCGCGGCGTGCTGCGCACGCAGTGGTACGTATCCGCGATCCCCGGCGTGGCGATCCTGCTGACAGTGCTAGCGGTCTCGTTGGTCGGCCAGGGCCTCAACGATGCGCTCAACCCGCGCCTGAGGTCGCGATGAACGCGCCGAGCGCACCGGCCGCGACACACGCCGCCTCGGCGCCACTGCTGCAGTTGCAGGGGCTCAGCGTGCGGCTGCCGCCGGGCGCCGACCGCGAGCATGCGATCCGCGGCCTCGACATCGAGCTGGCGGCCAACGAGATCCTTTGCGTCGTCGGCGAGTCGGGTTCGGGCAAGTCGATGACCGCCAGCGCGGTGATGCGGCTGCTGCCCACCGGCGTGCGCGCCAGCGCCGGCCGCATCGTGTTCAGCGGGCGCGACCTGCTCGAGCTGAGCGAGGCAAAGATGCGCGAGATCCGCGGCGCGCAGATCGCGATGGTGTTCCAGGAGCCGATGACCGCACTGAACCCGCTGCGCACGGTGGGCGACCAGATCGGCGAGATGTTCCGCATCCACAGCACGCTCGACGACGGCGAGATCGCGCAGCGCGTGCTCGCGCTGCTGCGCGAGGTGCGCATCCCCGACCCCGAGGCGTCGGCGCGCGCGTATCCGCACGAGCTGTCGGGCGGCCAGCGCCAGCGCGCGATGATCGCGATGGCGCTGGCGCTCGAGCCGCGCGTGCTGATCGCCGACGAGCCGACCACCGCACTCGATGTGACGACGCAGGCACAGATCCTGGCCCTGATCCGCGACCTGCAGCGGCGCAAGGGCACCGCGGTGCTGTTCATCACGCACGACTTCGGCGTCGTCGCCGAGATCGCCGATCGCGTCGCCGTGATGCAGAACGGCGAACTGGTCGAATTGGGCCCCGTGCGGCAGGTGCTCGAGGCGCCGCGCCACGCGTACACGAAGCAACTGATCGCCGCGGTGCCGCCGCTGGCGCCACCGCCGGCGCAGCCGGTGAGCGACGAACCCGAGCTGCTGATCGAGGGCCTGACCAAGGTCTACCGCACCGGCGGCTTCCTCGGCCGCGGCGCACGCGTCACGCGCGCGCTCGATGGCGTGAGCCTCACGCTGCCCAAGGGCGCCACGCTCGGCGTGGTCGGCGAGTCGGGTTCGGGCAAGTCGACGCTGGCGCGCTGCATCGTGCGCCTGCTCGACCCGGACGCGGGCCGCATCCGCATCGGCGACGCCGATCTGGCCACGATGTCGCGCAGCGCATTGCGTTCATCCACGCGGCGTGTGCAGATGGTGTTCCAGGATCCGTTCGCCTCGCTCAACCCGCGCCGGCGCGCCGGCGACCTCGTCGCGCAGGGGCCCGTCGCGCATGGCGTGCCGCGGCGCGAGGCGCTGGCGCGCGCGCGCGAGTTGTTCGCGCTGGTCGGCCTCGACCCAGCCGCGGTCGATCGCTACCCGCACGAGTTCTCCGGTGGCCAGCGCCAGCGCATAGGCCTGGCGCGCGCGCTCGCGCTCGACCCCGAGGTGCTGGTGGCCGACGAACCGGTGTCGGCGCTCGACGTGTCGGTGCAGGCGCAGGTGCTGCAGCTGCTGGCCGAGCTGAAGGGGCGGCTGGGCCTGTCGATGGTTTTCGTCACCCACGACCTGCGGGTGGCCGCCCAGATCTGCGACCTCGTCGCCGTGATGCACAACGGCAGCGTGGTCGAATCCGGCGTGGCGGCCCGCGTCTTCACCGAACCGCAGCACGACTACACGCGCGCGCTGATCGAGGCGATCCCGGGCCGGCACTGGTCGCAGCGGATTGCCAGCGAACCACCCCTGATGGAGGCAATGAGATGAGCGATTCGACGCCGGCCAAGCCGGCCGCACCGGCCCACCCCGAGAACCTGTCGATGCTGGCCAAGCGACGCATCGAGGCAGAGATCCTCGGTCACGTCTACGAGGTGCTCAAGGCCAGCCACGGCAAGGCCGCGGCGATGCAGGCGATCGGCGACGCGGTGCGTCGCTCGGCCATCGAGCAGGCGCAGCGCTTCGCGGCGCAGGAGCCGCAAGGCACCTCGCTGCGCACGTTCATCGAGATGGGGCAGCTGTGGCAGAAGGACGATGCGCTGCAGCGCGTCGTGCACGTGAAGACCGACACCGCGTACGAGTTCGACGTCGTGCGCTGCCGCTACGCCGAGATGTACCGCGAGATGGGGCTGGGCGAGATCGGCCACCTGTTGTCGTGCCAGCGCGACGGCACGTTCTGCGAGGGCTACGACCCCAAGCTCAAGCTCGAGCGCACGCAGACGATCATGCAGGGCGCGAGCCACTGCGACTTCCGCTTCAGCTACGACAAGTGACGATCGGCTTCACACCGCACCACGTCTCCGAGGCGCTGGCCGGCGCCTGCTTCGCGGCCGACTACCGGAGTGCCCGCGCGCGCTTTCTCGCCGCTGCCGCGTGTGCCGGCGCGCGGGTCGACGTGTTCGTCGACGACGGCGCCTGCGCGCCGGGCGGTGGATCGCTGACGACCGACGTCGCGGTCGCCGGCCCGGCCGACGCGACGGCCGCGCTGCTGGTGGTCAGCGGCACGCACGGCCCGGAAGGGTTCGTCGGCTCGGCGGCGCAGGTCGCACTGCTCGACGCGCTCGCCGCAGGTGTCGCGATGCCGCGGGTGCGCATCGTGCTGGTCCACGCAATCAACCCCTACGGCTTCGCCCACCTGACGCGAACCACCGAGAACAACGTCGACCTCAATCGCAACTTCATCGATTGGTCGGCCGGGGCGCCGGCGAATCCGGCCTATGCCGAGGTGCACGCCGCGCTGTGCCCCTCGGTTTGGACGCCCGAGGCGCTGGCCGCCGCCGACGCCGCACGGCTCGCATGGGTCGAGCGCAACGGACACGACGCGTTCGTCGACATGACCAGCCGCGGGCAGTACAGCCACCCCGACGGTCTGCACTACGGCGGCCGCGGACCCGAGTGGTCCAACCGCACGCTCGAGGCGATTGTTCGCCGCCACCTGTCGGCAGTGGAACGCATCGCGCTGATCGACTGGCACACCGCACTCGGCGAGCGCGGCGAGCCCTTCTTCCTGTGCTTCAACGAACCCGGCGGGCCGGGCTGGGAGCGCGCGTGCAACTGGTGGGGGCGCGAGCGGGTCGAAACCCGCGGCGGCTTCGGCGGCGCCGCGCGACCGCGATACACCGGCCTGCTCTTCCACGGTGTGCAACGCTACGCGGCGCAGGCCGACCTGACCGGCGCCGTGATCGAGTTCGGCACGGTGTCGAACGACGATGCGCGCCGCGCGCTGCAGGCCGACCGCTACCTGCGCTTCGGCGACGGTGCGGCAACCGATGCGCTTCGCGCCGCGCTGCGCGAGCAGGTGCTCGAGGTCTTCGCGCCGCAGTCGCTCGCCTGGAAGCGCAGCACGCTGGGCCACGCGATCGCCATCCAGCACGCCGCACTGGCCGGCCTCGCCACCTGGCGCTGAGGCGACGCGCCCGGGGCGACGCGTCCGCTGCCGGCCCCTTGCCCCATCGGCCGGGTGAACGGCATCACGCCGCTTCGGCGGCGAAGTCGAGCAGCACCTTCATCGCGCGCCTGCGGTCGCCGGCGAGTTCGAACGCCTCGCGCGCCCTGGCGAGCGGGTAGGCGCCGGTGATCATCGGCCGCAGGTCCACGCGCCCTTCGTTGATCAGCCGCACCGCGAGCGCGAACTCGGCGTGGAAACGGAAGCTGCCTACCAGGCTGAGCTCCTTGGCGACGACGAGGTTCTGCGGCACGGCCACGTCGCCACCGAGGCCGACCTGCACCACCACGCCGCGCGGGCGCATCGCGTCGAGCCCCGCGCGCAGCGCACGCTCGTTGCCGCTGCACTCGAACATCACATCGAACGTGCCTTTGTCGGCGCGGAAGCGCTCGCTCCAGTTCGCATCCTGCACCGCATTGATCGTGACCTGCGCGCCCATCGCGCGCGCGATCACCAGGGTTTCGTCGGTGAGGTCGACGGCGGTGACCTCGGCCGCGCCATGGATGCGCGCCGCCGCCACGGCCAGCGCGCCGATCGGCCCGCAGCCCGAAACCAGCACGCGCTTGCCGAGCAACGCCCCGGCGCGCTGCACACCGTGCAGCGCCACCGAGAACGGCTCGGCCAGCGCCGCATGCTGCAGCGGCACGTGGCCGGCGACGCGTTCGCATTGCACCTCGTCGCACACCAGCAGGTTGCGGAAAGCGCCTTCGACGTGCGGGTCGCGCATCGCGCTGCCGTAGAAGCGCATGTCCAGGCACTGGTTGGGCAGGCCTTCGAGGCAATAGCGGCACTCACCGCAAGGCCGGCTCGGGTTCACCGCCACCTTGTCGCCCGGCTTCACGCGCGCGACGCCTGGGCCGGTGGCGCTCACCGTACCGGCCACTTCGTGCCCCAGGATCATCGGCCGCCGGATGCGCACCGTGCCGAAGCCGCCATGGTGAAAGTAGTGCAGGTCGGAGCCGCAGATGCCGCCGAAGCCGACCTCCACCAGCACCTGCCCTGGGCCCGGCTCGCCGGCATCGTGCTCGACGACCCGAAGATCGTCCGGTGCCTGGATCACGAGGCACAGGCAACGCAGGCGCATCGGCCGGCCTTGCTCGGCATCAGCTGAATCAGCGGAGCTCATCGCACCCTCCCCTCGGCCCGCCGGCGCGCGCTCGATCAATACGTGGCGCGACCGCCGGTGATGTCGAACACCGCGCCGGTGGAGAACGAGCAATCCGCGCTCGCCAGCCAGGCGACCAGCGCGGCGATCTCGTCGACCTCGACGAAGCGTCCCATCGGGATCTTGCCGAGCATGTACTCGATGTGCGCGGCGGTCATCTGCTCGAAGATCGCGGTGCGCGCCACCGCCGGTGTCACCGCGTTGACCAGCACGCCGCGCGTCGCCAGCTCCTTGGCCAGCGACTTGGTCAGCGCGATCAAGCCCGCCTTGCTGGCGCTGTAGTGGCTGGCGTTGGGGTTGCCTTCCTTGCCGGCCACCGATGCGATGTTGACGATGCGGCCGTAACCGGCCGCGATCATCGCTGGCACGACATGGCGGCACACCAGGTAGGGCGCGACGAGGTTGACGTCGATCACACGCCGCCACACCGCGGGTTCGAGCTCCCAGGTGGTGGCGTTGCCGCCGGTGATGCCGGCGTTGTTGACGACGATGTCGATACGCGTCTCCGCATCCAGCGTCCGGCGCGTCGCCGCGGCCACGGCGGCATCGTCGGTCAGCTCCACCGGCAGGCCACGCACCGGCCCGAGCGACGCCAGCGCCGCCGCCGCGGCGTCGAGCCGCGCAGCGTCGACATCCCACAGCACGACCCGCGCGCCCGAGCGCAGCATGCGTTCGGCTACGGCATAGCCGATGCCCTGCGCGCCCCCGGTGACCACGGCCACGCGGCCGTCGAGATCGATGCGGTTCATGCCATACCTTTCAGTGCAGCGGGATCGCCCAGCACCGGGTCGCGGCAGTCGGCGATGTAGCGGGCGATGATCTCGTCGAACGAACTCTCGGGTGCGAGGCCGAGCGCGGCCGCCCGGCGCGCGACCACGCCGCGCGGCCAGTTCGCGACGATGCCGGCGATCCGCTCGTCGCGCTCGGGCACCACGCGCGCGCGCACCTCGGGCCCCGCGACGCGCTCGAGCGCATCGAGCATCTGCTGCACGGTCACGTTGAGCCCCGGCAGCGTCATCGCGGTGCGGCCGACGAAGGCCGTGCGGCTTGCCTCGTAGACGGCGATCAGGCTGCTGACCATCAGGTGCACCGAGGCCACCGGATGCGAGACGCTCGGGTCGACCGGCAGCGCCGCCGCATGCCCGGCCAGCGGCTCGCGGATGATGCCGCTGAAGAACGAACTCGCCGCGCCGTTGGGCCGCCCCGGACGCACGGTGACGGTGACCAGCCGCGCCGCACGCCCGTCGACGAAGCCCTTGCGCGTGTAGTCGGCAATCAGCTGTTCGCACACCAGCTTCTGCGTGCCGTAGCTGGTCTGCGGCGTCGGCAAGGTATCGTCGCCGACCAGCGCGGCGAACGGGTACGCCGGATCGGGGCCGAACACCGCGATCGAGCTCGCAAACACCAGGCGCGCCGGCACAGCGCCGCGCTGCTGCACGCGCCAGCGCAATGCGTCGAGCAGCGCCCGCGTGCTGTCGAGGTTGGAGCTCATGCCGAGGTCGAAGTCCAGCTCGCACTCGCCCGACACCGCCGACGCGAGATGGAATACGCCGTCGAACGGCTCTTCGCGCAACGCATCGACCTGCGCCAGCAGCGTGCCGACGCGGCCCTCGACCCTGGCATCGGCCAGCAGCCACGGCGGCGCCGCCACCTGGTCGGCGAGCACCAGCCGTTCGATGCGACTCCCGGCGAGCGAACCTTGCGCGAGCAACGCGCGCGCAAGGCGCCCCCCCACGAAGCCCGCACCGCCGGTGATCAGCAGTCTCATCGCACCTCCGTCTTATCGTTCAGGTGAGCTCGGCCCACCGGCGCCACAGGTGAGCGCCGCCGCACCCGGCCTTCGAGCAGCGCCGGCGGTTCGACCACCGAAGGCAGGCGCCGGCGTGACGACAGCACCTGAGCGATGTCCTCGGCGGCACTGTCGATCAGCACCTGGCTGGCCCGCTCGGCGCGCTTGGGGTCGCGCGCGATCACCGCGTCGAGCAGCGCGCGGTGCAGCGGCAACGACTGCGCCGGACCGTGCGGCTTGGTCGTGCTGATCTCGAAGCTGGTGCGCAGCAGCGTACCGATCGACTTGCTCATCTGCACCAGCATGCGGTTGTGGCAGGCGCGCAGCAGACCCTGGTGGAACGCCAGATCGTGCTTGACGTAGTCGCCACCGTGTTCGATGGCGTCGCGCATGCCGGCGAAAGCCGCCTCGATGGCGGCAAAGTCATGCGGCTCGCCGCGCTCGGCCGCGAGCCGCGCAGCGGCCGGCTCGATGACCCGGCGCAGCTCGTGCAGGTCGCGCAGGAACTCGCGCGTGAGGCCGGCCCGGGTCTGCCAGGCCGTCACCTCGGGATCGAACCAGTTCCACTTCTCGGGCACGAGCACGCGCGTGCCCAGCTTCGGGCCGGTGACCAGCAGGCCCTTGGCCACGAGCGACTTGACGGCCTCGCGCACGACGGTGCGGCTAACCCCCAGTTCGACGCACAGCGCCGGCTCGGTCGGCAGGCTGGTGCCCGGCGGCCAGCGGCCGGCGACGATCGCCTCACCCAGGCGGTCGAGCGTATTGCCGAGCACGTTCTTGATCGCCGGGTTCATCCGCGCTCGCACGGGTTCACAGCGTCGCCGACATGCCGCCGTCGACGAACAGCAGGTGCCCGGTGACGAAGCCCGACGCATCGCTGGCGAGAAACACCGCGGCCGGCGCCAGCTCGTCCACCTGCCCCCAGCGCCCGAGCGGTGCGCGCTGGCGCACCCAGGCGCTGAACTTCTCGTCGGCGACGAGCGGCGCGGTGAGCTCGGTGGCGAAATAGCCCGGCGCGATGCCGTTGACGCGAATGCCCAGCGGCGCGAGGTCGACCGCCATCGCCTTGGTCAGCATCTTGGCAGCGCCCTTACTGGCGGTGTAGGCCGCGGTGCCGCTGCGACCGAACTCGCTCATCAGCGAGCAGATGTTGATGATGCGGCCGCGCCCGCGCTGCGCCATCCGTCGCGCAACCGCCTGGCCGACGATGAACAGACCGTCGACATTGGTCGCCATCACCGTGCGCCAATCGTCCAGCGCGAGCTCGGTGAACGGCGCGCGCCGCGTCGTCCCGGCGTTGTTGACGAGGATGTCGATCGCCCCGACATCGGCTTCGATCGCGGCGACGGCGGCGTCGACCGCGGCCGCGTCGGTGGCGTCGAACGCGCTCGTGTGCACACGCAGGCCTTCGTCGCGCAAGCCCTGGGCGGCGCGCGCGAGCTTGTCGCGGTCGCGACCGTTGAGCACCAACGCTGCGCCGGCCTGGCCGAGCCCGCGCGCGAGCGCCGTGCCGATGCCCGCGGACGATCCGGTCACCAGGGCCAGGCGACCATCGAGACGAAAGGTGGCCGTGTCGATCATGGTTGCTCCAGCGATTGCACCACCCGACGCACGATCGCAACCGGCGTCTCGGTGATGTCGAAAACGACTGCGCCCTCGTCGGCGACGGGCGGCTCGAGCGTCTGCAATTGGCTCGGCAGCAGCGACGCCGGCATGTAGTGGCCGCGCCGTCCGGCCAGGCGCTCGCCGAGCAACTGCGGCGTGCCGTGCAGGTAGACGAAGTGCAGGCCGGGCGCCGCGGCGCGCAGCCGGTCACGGTAGGCCCGCTTGAGCGCCGAGCACGACACCACCAGACCCTCGCCGTCGGCCGTGGCGCGCGCCAGCCGGGCCGCGATCGCGTCGAGCCAGCCGTCGCGGTCGGCATCGGTCAACGCCACGCCGGCGGCCATGCGCGCCACGTTGCGCTGCGGGTGCAGTTCATCGCCCTCGACGAACGCGAAGCCGAGCGCCTGCGCCAGCGCACGGCCGACGGTGGTCTTGCCGCTGCCGCTCACGCCCATCACGACGATCCGGCACGCTGGGACGCCTGGGTGCCGCACCCGAGCTACCCCAGGCGCAGGCCGCTCGCGGCATCGAAGACATGCGCCTTGGCCGCATCGAGCGCCAGATACACCACGTCGTCGGGTGCCGCGTCGGTGCGGCCGTGCATGACGACGATGAGTTGCTGGCCACCGACTTCGACGACCAGCTCGGTCTCGGCGCCGGTCGGCTCGACGACGACCACGCGCGCCGCGACGCCGCTGGCCGCGAGCTTCAGGTCACCCGGACGCGCGCCGTACTGCACGGCAGTGCCCTGCGCGGCCGCGACACCCGGCGGCAGCGGCCAGCGCGATCCGAGCGCGTCGACCGCACCCTCGCGTACGTTGCCGCCGAACACGTTCATCGCCGGCGACCCGATGAACTGGGCGACGAACAGGTTGCCCGGGCGGTCGAACAGCTCCAGCGGCGTGCCGATCTGCTCGACGATGCCGTCGTGCATCACGACGATGCGGTCGGCCATCGTCATCGCCTCGATCTGGTCGTGCGTGACGTAGACCGTGGTGGTCGCGAGCCGCCGGTGCAGCGCCTTGATCTCGGCGCGCATCGCCACGCGCAGCTTGGCGTCCAGATTGGACAGCGGCTCGTCGAACAGGAACACCTTCGGGCTGCGCACGATCGCGCGGCCCATCGCCACGCGCTGGCGCTGGCCTCCGGACAGCTCGCGCGGATAGCGCCCGAGCAGCGTCTCGAGGTTCAGGATGCGCGCCGCCTCGGCCACGCGTTGCTCGATCTGATCGGCCGCCGCGCGGCGCAGGCGCAGCGAGAAGCCCATGTTCTCGCGCACGGTCATGTGCGGATACAGCGCGTAGCTCTGGAACACCATCGCGATGTCGCGGTCCTTGCTCTCGAGATGGTTGACGACCTTGCCGTCGATCAGGATCTCGCCGCCGCTGATCTCCTCGAGGCCGGCCAGCATGCGCAACAGCGTGCTCTTGCCGCAGCCGCTCGGCCCCACCAGCACGACGAACTCGCCATCGTGGATGTCGAAGTCGATGCCGTGGATGACCTTGACCTTGCCGTAGCTCTTGCGAACGCCGCGGAAGCCCACCGATGCCATGCGTCGCCCCTCAGCTCTTGACCGCGCCCGCGGTCAGGCCACCGATCATGTAGCGCTTGAACGCGTAGTAGATCGCCGCCGGCGGCAGCGCGTAGATGATGCCGGTGGCCATCAGCAGCTCCCACGGCGAATCGTCCGCGGCGAGGAAGTGGCCGAGCGCCACCGCCAGCGTCACGTCGGTGTCGTTGGACAGCAGCAGGAAGGCGTACAGGTACTCGTTCCACGCCAGCAGCAGCGCATACGTGCCCACCGCCACCAGCGAAGGCACCATCAGCGGCAGGTACACCAGGCGGAACAGCTGCAGCGGCCCCGCACCGTCGATGCGCGCGGCCTCGTCGAGCTCCCAGGGCAACTTGTCGCTCGCCTGCTTGAGCACCCAGATGCAATACGGCGATGCGATCGTCACCATCGCCAGGATCAGCGACCAGCGGCTGTTGAGCAGGCCGTAGACGCTCATCGTCTTGTACATCGGCACCGCCAGGAAGGCCGCCGGGATGAAGTAGGTGAACAGCGCGACGTTCATCACCGCGCGCCCGCCGCGCACCCGCAGCCGGCTGATCGCGAACGCCGCCGTGGTGGCGACGAACAGCGTGATCACCCCCACCGCCAACGCGATCAGCAGCGAGTTGAGCAGCTGCAGCCAGAAGTGGTTGAGATAGAAGTGCTGCTGCCGGAAAACGATCTCGAAGTTCTGCAGCGTCGGGTGCTTGGGCCACAGCCGCCCCGAGGTGGCCGAGTCGCGCTCGCTGATCGCGAACAGGAACATGTGGTAGATCGGCAGCAGCGTCCAGACCAGCACCGGAATGCCGATCAGCAGCAGCCGCGCCTCGGTACCCGCCTTGCGCAGCACGCCGCTCACTTGCCCAGCCTCTTCATCATGAAGAACACCAGCGGCAGCACGAGCGGCAGCGCGACGACGATCGAGGTCATCGCCAGGTCGACCTGGTCGAGCCGCAGGTAGCGGATGCCGAGCGTGGCGAGCACGTGCGTCAGATCGGCCGGGCCACCGCCGGTGAGCAGGTAGACGCTGTTGAAGTCACCCAGCGTCCAGATCATCGACAGGATGGTCGATGTGAGATAGAGCGACTTCATCGCCGGCCAGGTGATGAAGCGGAACTTCTGCCAGCGCGTCGCGCCGTCGACGCTGGCCGCCTCGTACTGCTCGGTGGGAATCGCCAGGCGCCCGGCCACCAGGATCAGCGTCCAGAACGGAAGGCTCTTCCAGACGTGCATCAGCATCGAGAACGACAGCGCCAGCGTCGGATCGTTCAGCCAGTTGGGGCCGTCGAGCCCGGTGAGGCGGAAGTAGGTCGTGTTGATCACCCCCCACTCGGGGTTGAGCATGAAGCGCACCGAGAGGATGGTGGGGATGCTGGGCACCGCCCACGGCAGGATGAACAGGCCCGCCAGCACCGAGATCCACCAGCGTTTGATGGTGAAGAAGCCCGACAGCGCGAGTGCGACCATCATCTTCAGGTTGATCGCCACCACGATGAACACCAGCGTGTTGATCGCGGTGCGGAAGAAGATCGGGTCGTCGAACAGCTTCGAGTAGCTCGCCGGGTGCCGCGCCAGCCACAGGCCGTAGCCGACCGGATAGAGCACGAAGACCGCGAACACCACCAGGTACGGCAGCACCAGCGCCCGGCCCCAGAACTCCCAGGGGCCGAGCGCCTTGCGTGCAACCGTGGCGGCCGTCGCGCTCATGATCAGCGCCGCAGCCCCGTGCCGATCAGTTGCCCGCGACCGCTTTGATGCGGGCGATCAGCTCGTCGATCGCCTTGTCGGTGGGCACCTTCTCGTTGACGATGCGGTTCATCGCCTTGGCCCAGACGTTCTCGTTGTTCAGTACCGTGAACTTGTAGTTCTTGGTGAACTCGAACGGCACCGTGCCCGACATGAACTGGTTGTAGACCGCCAGCCGATGCGGATCGGCCTTCCAGAACGGGCTCTGCTGCCCCGCCTTGGTCACCGGGAACCAGCGGCCGAGCGAGCCTTCGACGTACGGCGTGAGGTTGGCCTCTTCGAGCAGGAACGAGACGAACTTCTTGGCCGCGGCCTTGTTCTTGGCGTCCTTGAAGATTACGCCGGTCTTGATGGCCGCACGGTAGACCATCTTGCTGCCGTCGGGCTTGGCGGGGAAGCCGGCGGTGGCGATCTTCTCGTTGTAGTTGACGCGCGCGGTGTCGCGCTGGGCCTGCGTCAACGCGGTGTTGTTGGCGTCGTCGAGCCACTTGGCGGCGATCGAGATCGTCGCGTTGTGCGTCATCACGATCGTCTTGTTGTGGAACGCGACGTTGTTGTCGGGGTCCTTCCAGCTCGTCGACGATGGCGGCGTGCAACCCTTCTGGACCGGGTAGATGTAGTCGTTCATCGCGTTGATCAGGCCCTGGCGCACTGCCGGGTCGTCGACCAGCAGCTTGCCCGAGTCGTTGACCATCTTGACGTTGTAGGCGTCGGCGAAGGTCAGGAACGAATAGAACGAGTCGGTGCTGTCGACCCCCATCGGGAAGCCCATCGCGTAGCCGCGCTGGCCCGTCTTCTGGCGGTACGCGGGCTGCACCTTCTCGCACCAGAAGCTCCAGTACTGCTTCCAGGTCTTGGGCAGGTCGCCGTCCTTGAAGCCCGCCTCGGCCAGCATGTCCTTCCAGTACTGGACATGCATGGTCTGCTGCTTGATCGGGAACGCGTAGTAGGCGCGACTCTGGCTGGCGTTGTTGTAGAGGAAGGTCGTCGACAACGCGACCGGCTCGAAGCGCGCCCGGATCGGCTCGATGACGCTCGAAATGTCTTCGAGCTTGCCGTCGTAGGCCCACTTGGCGGTGGTCTGGAAATCGTAGACATCGGAGAACGCCACGTCGGGTGGGTTGCCCGAATCGAGCGCCGACACCGTCTTCGGAATGGTGTCCTGCACCGGGTACTGCGACAGCTCGACCTTGATGTCCTTGTTCTTGGCCTCGAACTTGCGGATCGCTTCGTACAGCGCCTCGTCTTCGGCCTTGTAGAAGCCCTTGACCCAGAACACGGTGAGCTTCTGTTGCGCCATCGCGGGCCCGACCGCCAGCAATGCCGCGCCGGCCACGGCCCCGACCATCCATTTCTTCAGTTGCATCGAGAGGTCTCCTCGGGCACTCGCGTGGAGTGCGGGTTGCGTGCCGCCTCGTCCGCACTGCGGAGGGCACGTCGTGTTATCGTATGATGATTGTCGATCCGGCAATTCCGGACAAACCCGCAAGCCCGCAGGGCCGGGCGGCGGCTCGCGCCGCTCAAACCGTCCCCGCCGCCTGCTCCACTGTGCGTGGCTCGACCCCGAGACTCTCGGCCGCGCGCAGGATCTGCTGCCACGTCGTCGCATCGACCGCGATGCCCTCGGCGCTGCGCCGCGCGCGTTGCGCCCGCTCCGGGTCGCCGGCCAGCAGCACGCGATCGAAGCCGGCGCGCGCCGGCGCCTCGAGCAGACTGCGCACGAACGCCTGCGCTTCGCGCTCGAATGCCGCGGCGCCACCCAGCGCCGCCGGGTCGATCAGCACGCTGAGCATGCCGTTGAGCACGCGCTTGGCAGCGCCGTCTTCGCGATGCCCCACCAGGCCGGCGGCGAGCGCACCGCCGAGCAGTTCGCTCAGCACCGCCATCCCGTAGCCCTTGTGCGCACCGAAGGTCAGGATTGCGCCGTAGGGTTCGACCACCGACCAGCGCGGATCGATGCTGGGCCGCCCGTGGTCGTCGATCACGCAGCCCTCGGGCAGCGTCTCGCCCTTGTTGTGGGCCACGCGCGTCTTGCCTTGCGCGATCACGCTGGTGGCGAAGTCGAGGATCAGCGGCTCGCGACCGGGCAGCGGCACACCGGCGGTGAACGGATTGGTGCCGAACCCGGCCCTGGCGCCGCCGAACGGCGCCACGATCGGCCGCGCGACGACGTTGACGAAATGCAACGACACGAGGCCGGCCGCGGCCGCCTGCTCGGCCCAGGCGCCGATGCGCCCGAGGTGGTGCGAATTGCCGAGCGCGATGATCGCGCTGCCGTGGCGGCGCGCGCGCTCGATGCCGAGCACCATCGCCTCGTGGCCGATCACCTGCCCGAAGCCCGCGTCGCCATCGAGCCGCAGCAGCGCGCCGGCGTCCAGCACGACACGCGCATGCGCATTGGGCTTCAGGCCGCCCTCGCGGTACGCGTCTGCATAGCGCGGCAGCATGCCGATGCCGTGCGAATCGTGGCCGGTGAGGTTGGCGTCGACCAGGTTGCCGACCACGGCGTCGATCTCGGCGGGCGCGCTGCCGAAGCCGGCCACGACGAGTCGCATCGCGCGCAGCAGCGCCGGCAGCGCGATCAGGTGGATGTCGTGCATTGAGCTTGCCCTCCGGGTACCGTGAGATCAGCCACCGAAGCGAGGCCGGGCCCCGCGTTCGTCCGGCCGGGCCGAGACGCACATCGCTTGCTGGCCGCTGGCGTCAACGGCATTCGGGCACCGGCGAAGGCGGCGGCCGGCCGGCAAAGTGCGCCTGCAGGTTGGCGCAGGCCAACTCGGCCATCGCCTGCCGCGTGGCGGTGGTGGCGCTGCCGATGTGCGGGCTGAGCACCACCTGCGGCAGCGCGCACAGCCGCTCGGGCACGTGCGGCTCGTCGGCGAACACGTCGAGCGCCGCACCGCCCAGCGTGCCGGCCTCGAGCGCCTCGATCAGCGCCGCTTCGTCGACCACCGAACCGCGGGCCACGTTGACCAGGATGCCTTTGGGCCCCAGCGCGCGCAGCACCGCGGCATCGACCAGATGACGCGTGCCGGCGCCACCGGGCGTGATGACCACCAGGAAGTCGCTCGCTGCAGCCAGCGCGATCAGGTCGGGTTCGAACCGGTAGCGCAGTGCAGGTCTCGCGCTGCGCGCGGTGTAGGCGATCGTCATGCCGAACGCCGCCGCGCGCTGCGCGATCGCCTGCCCGATGCGCCCGATGCCGACCAGACCGAGTCGCGCGCCCGCCATCTTGCGTGCCAGCGGCATCGCGCCCTCGCGCGCCCACCGTCCTGCGCGCACCCAGCGATCGGCCGCCGGCAGTTGGCGTGCGGCGCTCAGCATCAGCGCGAGCGCCAGATCGGCCACGTCATCGTTGAGCACGTCGGGCGTATGCGTGACGACCGCGCCACGCGCCTTCGCCGCGGCCAAATCGATGCCGTCGTAGCCGACACCCATCACGGCGATGATCTCGAGCGCGGGCAGCCGGGCGATCAGCTCGGCGCCGACGCGCGAATCGCCACTCGCCGCCAGTGCACGGATCGACGGCGCGAGCGCCGCGAACGCCGCAGCATCGCCCTCGTGCAGCCGGTCGATGAACCGGAAGTGGCGCTCGAGCAGCGCGCTGTACAGCGGCGACAGCTTCGCCGCGGCGAGGACCGGGATGCGGGTCAAGACAGCGGCTCCGGAACAACCATCAGGGTAAACGACTTGGCGCCAATCGTCATACCATAATATCGTGAGCCGAACCGCGCTTCCATCGCACAAACCCCGAGCGTCGACACGATGAGCAACACCCCCGCGCGCAAGAAGCCCTCCGAGCTGCGCAGCCAGCAGTGGTTCGGCCGCCAGGACCGCGACGGCTTCGCGTACCGCAGCTGGCTCAAGGGCAAGGGGCTGCCGCACGACCAGTTCGATGGCCGGCCGGTGATCGGCATCTGCAACACCTTCAGCGAGCTGAACCCCTGCAACTCGCACTTCCGCACCATCGCCGAGCAGGTGAAGATCGGCGTCTACGAGGCGGGCGGCATGCCGCTGGAGTTCCCGGTGATGTCGCTCGGCGAGGTGCTGATGCGGCCGACCGCGATGCTCTATCGCAACCTGGCCAGCATGGACGTCGAGGAGAGCATCCGCGGCAACCCGATGGACGGCGTGGTGCTGCTGTTCGGCTGCGACAAGACCACGCCGTCGCTGCTGATGGGCGCGGCGAGCGCGAACCTGCCGACCATCGGCGTCTCGGGCGGCCCGATGCTCAACGGCAAGTGGCGCGGCCAGGAGCTCGGTTCGGGCACCGGCGTGTGGCAGATGAGCGAGCAGGTGCGCGCCGGCACGCTCAGGCTGAAGGACTTTCTCGAGGCCGAGAGCTGCATGCACCGCAGCCACGGCCACTGCATGACGATGGGCACCGCGAGCACGATGGCGTCGATGGTCGAGGCGCTCGGCGTCGGTCTGCCGGGCAACGCCGCGTATCCGGCGGTCGACGGCCGGCGCAACGTGATCGCGCGCATGGCGGGCCGGCGCATCGTCGAGATGGTGCACGCCGACCAGCGGCTGTCGCAGATCCTCACGCGCGAGGCATTCGAGAACGCGATCCGCACGCTGGCGGCGATCGGCGGCAGCACCAACGCGGTGATCCACCTGATCGCGATCGCCGGGCGGCTGGGCGTGCCGCTGACGATCGACGACTTCGAACGCCTGGGCAGCGAGATGCCGTGCCTGGTGAACCTGCAGCCGAGCGGCCAGTACCTGATGGAGGACTTCTGCTACGCCGGCGGCTTGCCGGTGGTGATGAAGGAGATCTCGGCGCACCTGCATCTGGACGCGCCCACCGTCAGCGGCAAGACGGTGCGCGAGAACATCGCCGAGGCCGAGAACTTCAACCCCGACGTGATCCGCCCGCTCGCCTCGCCGTTCAAGGAAAAGGCCGGCATCACCGTGCTGCGCGGCAACCTGGCCCCGCGCGGCGCCGTCATCAAGCCCAGCGCCGCCACGCCGGCACTGATGCGGCACACCGGGCGCGCCGTGGTGTTCGAGGACAGCGACGACTTCCACCGCCGCATCGACGACGAGAGCCTCGACGTCGACGAAACCTGCGTGCTGGTGCTGAAGAACTGCGGCCCCAAGGGCTACCCGGGCATGGCCGAGGTCGGCAACATGCCGCTGCCGCCGAAGGTGCTGCGCAAGGGCATCACCGACATGGTGCGCGTCAGCGATGCGCGCATGAGCGGCACCGCCTACGGCACCGTGGTGCTGCACACCGCACCCGAGGCCGCCGCCGGCGGGCCGCTGGCGCTGGTGCGCAACGGCGACCGCATCACGCTCGACGTGCCGGCACGCAAGCTGCACCTGCACGTCGACGATGCCGAGCTGGCGCGGCGGCGCAGCGCCTGGAAGCCGCCCGAGCCGGCGCTGTCGAGCGGCTACTGGAAGCTCTACATCGACCACGTGCTGCAGGCCGACGAAGGCGCCGACCTCGATTTCCTGCGCGGCACGCGTGGCGCGTTCGTACCGAAGGACAACCATTGACCGACGCCCTCACCCCGCGCCTGCTGAGGCTCTATGCGAGCGCGGTGCACGACGTGCTGCGCGCCATGGGCCAGCACGCCGTCGTGCTGCCGCGCACGATCCGCCCGCTCGACCCGACGCACAAGCTCGCCGGCCCGGTGTGGACGTGCTCCGGCCGGCTCGATGGCACCCGCTCGCGCCACGACACGCTGCTGGGCTGGACCACGCTGCTGTCGCGCGCGCCGGGCGGCCATGTGGTCGTCTGCCAGCCGCACAACGACGCCATCGCGCTGATGGGCGAGCTGTCGGCCGAGACGCTGAGAAACAAGGGCGTGCTCGGCTACGTGGTCGACGGCGGTTGCCGCGATACCGACTTCATCCTCGAGCTCGGCTTTCCCGTCTTCCATCGCTTCTTCACGCCGAGCGACATCGTCGGCCGCTGGGTGCCCGATATCGAGCGCTTCGGCGAGCCGGTGACGCTGGGCGAGGTCACGGTGTGCAGCGGCGACTACCTGATCGGCGACCGCGACGGCGTCGTTGTGATCCCCAAGGCGATCGCCGAAGAGGTGGTAGCCCGCACCGAGGAAGTGGCCGGCACCGAGAACCAGGTGCGCAGCGCGATCCGCGGCGGCATGGACCCGGTCGACGCCTACCTGAAATATGGCAAGTTCTGATGCCGGCGTGATCGTGCTCGGGCCCGACGACAACTGCGTCGTCGCCATACGGCCGCTGGCCGCCGGCGAGACGCTGTGGCTCGACGACAGGGCGCTGCACGTGGCGCAGCCCGTCGGGCTCGGCCACAAGCTCGCGCGCCGTGCGATCGCGCCCGGCGAGCGGGTGCTCAAGTACGGCGCGCCGATCGGCCATGCCACGGTGCCGATCGCGCGCGGCGAGCATATCCACCTGCACAACCTGGCGAGCGACTGGATCCCGACATGGCAGCCGCGCTGAGCCCGATCTCCGGCTACGCGCGCTCCGACGGCCGCAAGGGCATCCGCAACGTCGTCGCGGTGGCCTATCTGGTCGAGTGCGCGCACCACGTCGCTCGCCGCATCGTCGACCGGGCCGGCGGCCACGATGTGCACCTGATCGGCTTCGGCGGCTGCTACCCCAACGCCTACGCGGCGCGGATGATGCAGGCGCTCGCGACACACCCGAACGTCGGCGCCGTGCTGCTGGTGTCGCTCGGGTGCGAATCGTTCGATCGACGCGCGCTGGCCCAGGCGGTGGCCGCCAGCGGGCGGCCGGTGCACACGCTCGTCATCCAGCACGAGGGCGGCACGGCGCGCACGATCGAGCGCGGCGCGGCGTGGGTCGGCGAGGTGCTGGCCACGCTGCGCGCGCAGCCCCGCGTGCCGATGGGAGCCAACGAGCTGGTGATCGGCACCGTCTGCGGCGGCTCGGACGGCACCAGCGGCATCAGCGCCAACCCGGCGGTCGGCCGCGCCTTCGACCGCCTGGGCGCCGCCGGCGCCGCGTGCATCTTCGAGGAGACCGGCGAGCTCGTCGGCTGCGAGCACGTGATGGCCGCGCGCGCCGCCAGCCCGGCACTCGGGCGCGAGATCGTCGAGCGCGTCGAGAAGGCGGCGCGCTGCTACGCCGCACTCGGCCAGGGCAGCTTCGCGCTCGGCAATGCCGAGGGCGGCCTGACGACGATCGAGGAGAAGTCGCTCGGCGCCTACGCCAAGAGCGGCGCCGCGTCGATCGTCGGCGTGCTCGAGCCGGGCGAACGGCCGCCGGCCGGTGGCCTGTACCTGCTCGACGTGGTGGCCGACGACGCGCCGCGCTTCGGCTTCCCGAACATCAACGACAACGCCGAGATCGCCGAGCTGATGGCCTGCGGCGCGCTGCTGACGCTGTTCACCACCGGCCGCGGATCGGTGGTCGGCTCGGCGCTGGCGCCGGTGATCAAGGTCTGCGCCAATCCGGACACCTGGCGCCGCATGGCCGACGACATGGACATCGACGCCGGGCGCATCCTCGAAGGATGTGCCACGCTCGACGAAGTGGGCAGCGAGATCGTGCAGCGCGTGCTCGACGTCGCCAACGGCGCACCGTCGCGTTCCGAGGCGCTGGGCCATCAGGAATTCGTGCTGACGTACAAGAGCTTCGCGCCGCGCGGTCCGGCGTGCCTGCCGGCGTAGCGCGCCGACGCGTGATGATCACCGGGATGCGGTTCACCGCAAGGGGTTGAGCATGGCAAGAATCGGTTTCATGGGCGCCAGCGGCCTGATGGGCCACGGCATGGCGAAGAACCTGCTCGCCAAGGGGCATGCACTCGCTCTCACCGTGCACCGCAACCGCGATCGCGTCGCCGACCTGCTCGCCGCCGGCGCCACCGAGGCAGCCGACGGTGCAGCACTCGCCGCGGCGAGCGAGATCGTGCTCCTGTGCGTCACCGGCTCGCCGCAGGTGGAGGCGCTGATGCTCGGCGAGCGCGGCGTGCTCGCCGGCGCGAACGCCGGGGCAATCGTGGTCGACTGCTCGACCAGCGAACCGGATTCGACCGCCAGGCTGCGCGAGCGCGCGGCGGCGCGCGGTGTCGCTTTCGTCGACGCACCGCTGGCGCGCACGCCGGTCGAAGCCGAGGCCGGCCGGCTCAATGTGATGGTCGGCGCCGAGCCCGGTGTGCTGGCGCGCATCGAGCCGGTGCTGCGCGCGTTCGCCGAGAACGTGTTCCACGTCGGCGGGCCCGGCGCGGGCCACACCGTCAAGCTGCTGAACAACTTCATCGCGCAGGCGATCTGCACCGCCACCGCCGAGGCGTTCGCGGTCGGTCAGCGTGCCGGCATCGACCTGCGCAGGCTGGTCGAGCTGGTGTCGGCCGGCGCCGTCAACAGCGGCCTGTTCCAGGCGATGGCCGCCACGCTGCAAGGGCGGCTGGACGGCCTGAAGTTCGAGCTCGACAACGCGCGCAAGGACGTGCGCTACTACACCCACCTGGCCGAGAGCCTGGCCGTCCCGAGCGTCGTGGGCGAGGCGGTGCACCAGAGCCTGACGCTGGCCAGCGCGCTCGGCCACGGCCACAAGTTCGTGCCCTCGCTCGTCGAGGCGCAGGAGCAACTCAGCGGCGCGAAGATCGTGCCGCGCTGAACAGGAGGGTTCCGAATGAGTCAACGTCTCGCAGGCAAGACCGCCCTGCTCACCGCGGCCGGTGCCGGCATCGGCCGCGCCACCGCGCTCGCGTTCGCGCGCGAGGGCGCGCGTGTGATCGCCACCGACCTGAACCCCGCACTGCTGTCCGCACTCGCCGCCGACGCGGCCGGGCTGCCGCTGACGACGCAGACGCTCGACGTGCTCGACCCGGCCGCGATCCGGGCCGCGGCCGAGCAGCATCCGGGCGTGGACGTGCTGTTCAACTGCGCCGGCTTCGTGCATCACGGCAGCGTGCTCGATTGCACCGAGGAGGAATGGGCGTTCGCGTTCGACCTCAACGTGCGCTCGATGTACCGCACGATCAAGGCCTTCGTGCCGGGCATGCTGGCGCGCGGCCGCGGCTCGATCATCAACATGGCCTCGGGCGCCAGCAGCCTCAAGGGCGCACCCAACCGCTTCGTCTACGGCGCCACGAAGGCGGCGGTGATCGGCCTGACCAAGAGCGTGGCGGCCGACTTCATCGCCCGCGGCGTGCGCTGCAACGCGATCTGCCCGGGCACGATCGAGTCGCCTTCGCTGCGCGAGCGCATCGCGGCGCTGGCGCGCAGCACGAACCAGACCGTCGAGCAGGCCGAGGCGAGCTTCGTCGCGCGCCAGCCGATGGGGCGGCTCGGCCGTGCCGACGAGATCGCCGCTCTCGCGGTCTACCTGGCCGGCGACGAATCGGCCTTCACCACCGGCACCACCCACGTCATCGACGGCGGCTGGACGCTCTGACCCACCACCAGGACTCATCATGAAACTGCTTCGCCATGGAAAGAAGGGCCACGAGAAGCCCGCCTTGCTCGACGCCCAGGGTCGCGCACGCGACCTGTCGAGCCTGATCGGCGACATCACGCCGACCACGCTGGCACCGGCCAGCCTCGCCGCGCTGGCGAGCATCGACCCGGCCCGCCTGCCGGTGATCGAGCCGGGCGCGCTCGCCGTGCCGTGGGCGGGGATGGGCAAGTTCATCGCCATCGGCCTGAACTACGCCGACCACGCCGCCGAATCGAACATGCCAATCCCGAAGGAGCCAGTCGTCTTCACGAAGGCGACGAGCTGCGCGGTCGGCAGCCATCACCCGGTGGTGCTGCCGCAGGGGTCGGTCAAGACCGACTGGGAGGTCGAGCTGGGCGTTGTCATCGGCACGCGCGCACGCTATGTGCCAGAGGCCGACGCACTGAAGCACGTGGCGGGCTACTGCGTCGTCAACGACGTCAGCGAACGCGAGTTCCAGCTCGAGCGCGGCAGTCAATGGGACAAGGGCAAGGGCTGCGACACCTTCGGCCCGATCGGCCCGTGGCTGGTCACGGCCGACGAAGTGGGCGATCCGCAGAACCTTGCGATGTGGCTCGAAGTCAACGGGCATCGCTACCAGAACGGCAGCACGAAGACGATGATCTTCGGTGTCGCCACGCTGGTGAGCTACCTCAGCCGCTTCATGACGCTCGAGCCCGGTGATTGCATCACCACCGGCACGCCACCGGGCGTCGGCATGGGCATCAAGCCGGCCCCGGTATTCCTGAAGCCGGGCGACGTGATGCGCCTGGGCATCGACAAGCTCGGCGAGCAGCGCCAGGTGGTGCACGCCTGGAATCCCGAGCTGATCGACAGCTGAAGCCCTGGAGCCGCGCGATGACCAGCCCCGTGATCCGCATCCACCCGGACGACAACGTCGTCATCGCCCGGCGCCAGCTCATCGCCGGCGAGCGGCTCGCAGACGAAGGCATCGTCATCTCGGGCCTGGTGCCCCCGGGCCACAAGATCGCCACGCGCGCGATCCCCGCCGGCGTGCCGGTGCGGCGCTACGGCCAGATCATCGGCAGCGCCACCCGTGCGATCGCGCCCGGCGAGCACGTGCACGTGCACAACCTGGCGTTCGGCGCGTTCGAGCGCGCGCACGAGCCCGGCGCCGACGCCAGGCCCACCGAGTACGCGACCGAGCCCGCCGCCTTCGAGGGCATCGTGCGCGCCGACGGCCGCGTGGCGACGCGCAACTACATCGGCGTGCTGACCAGCGTGAACTGCTCGGCCACCGTCGCCCGCGCCATCGCCGACCGCTTCCAGCGCGGCCTGTATCCCGAGGCGCTGGCCGATCATCCCCAGGTCGACGGCGTGGTCGCGCTGACGCACGGCATGGGCTGCGCCACCGCCAGCGACGGCGAAGAGCTGCACGTGCTGCGCCGCACGCTCGGTGGCTACGCACGGCACGCCAATTTCGCGGCGCTGCTGATCGTCGGGCTCGGCTGCGAGACCAACCAGATCCAGGGCCTGCTCGCACAAGAGGGCCTGGCCGAAGGCGCCGCGCTGCACGCCTTCAACATCCAGGACAGCGGTGGCACCGCGAAGACCGTGGCGCGCGGGGTCGCGCTGGTGCGCGATCTGCTGCCCGAGGCCAACCGCGTGCGCCGTCAGCCGGTGCCGGCACGCCACCTCGTGGTCGGCCTGCAATGCGGCGGCAGCGACGGCTACTCGGGCATCAGCGCCAACCCCGCGCTCGGTGCGGCGGTCGACCGCCTGGTGCGCCATGGCGGCACCGCGCTGCTGAGCGAGACGCCCGAGATCTACGGCGGCGAGCATCTGCTGACCCGCCGCGCCGCCAACCCCGAGGTCGCCGCCAAGCTGCTCGAGCGCATCGCGTGGTGGGAGCGCTACACGGCGCGCAACGGCATGCAGATGGACAACAATCCGTCGGCGGGCAACAAGGCCGGCGGGCTGACCACCATCCTCGAGAAGAGCCTGGGCGCGATCGCCAAGAGCGGCACGACGCGCCTGGAGGCGGTGCTCGAGTACGCCGAGCGCGTCACCGCGCGCGGCCTGGTGTTCATGGACACGCCGGGCTACGACCCGGTCTCTGCCACCGGGCAGGTGGCAGGCGGCGCCAACCTGATCTGCTTCACCACCGGTCGCGGCTCGGCCTATGGCTGCGCGCCATCGCCGTCGCTGAAGCTGAGCACGAACAGCGCGCTGTGGCATCGCCAGCAGGACGACATCGACTTCGACTGCGGCGCCATCGTCGACGGCGGCGACACCGTCGATGCCGCCGGCGAGCGCATCTTCCGTCTGATGCTCGCCACCGCATCGGGGCAAGCCACCAAGAGCGAGCGCCATGGCTACGGGCAGAACGAGTTCGTGCCCTGGCACCTGGGCGCGGTGATGTAGCGGGCGCTCGAAGCGTTCGGCTCGCGCAGCGCTCAGCGTGCCGCAGCCGGCTGGGCCGGAAACGTCAACGTCTGCACCCCCTGCGCGGTGCCCAGCAGGCACAGCGCCGCCTTGTGGCGCGCGAAGATGCCCACCGTGACCACACCGGGCCACTGGTTGACCTCGGCCTCCATCGCAACCGGGTCGGTGATGCGCAGGCCGTGCACGTCGAGGATCGGCAGGCCGTTGTCGGTGCGCACACCGGCGCGCACGCGTGCGTCGCCGCCGTACTGCCGCGCGAAGCGGCGCGTCAGCTGCGCGACGGCCATCGGGATCACCTCCACCGGCAGCGCAAAGCGGCCGAGCACGTCGACGCGCTTGGAGGCGTCGGCGATGCAGACGAAGCGCTCGGCCAGGTCGGCCACGATCTTCTCGCGCGTCAGCGCCGCGCCGCCGCCCTTGATCATGTGGCCGCGCGGGTCGATCTCGTCGGCACCGTCGACGTAGACCGGGATGCGTTCGACCTCGGCCGCGTCGAGCACGCGGATGCCGTGCGCGCGCAGCCGCTCGGTGCTCTTGTCGGAGCTCGACACCGCCCCTGCGAGCTGAGCCTTGATGGTGCCCAGCGCGTCGATGAAGTGGTTCACCGTCGAGCCGGTGCCGACACCGATCACCGCACCGCGCACCACGTGCGCCAGCGCGGCATGACCGACCAGGGCTTTCAGTTCGTCTTGCGTCATGGTGAGTCGCTCCGGGCGCGCAGCAATGGATGCGGGGTCGTCGGCACGCGGTGGCCGTGCGAGACAATGCCGGCCATTATCTCGCCCGCCCCATGCCGCTCGTTCCGTATGCGCTGACGCGCCCGTTCCTGTTCGGCCTCGACGCCGAGCATGCCCACGAGCTGACGCTCGAGGCGATCGCGCGGCTGCAGGGCACGCCGCTGCAATGCCTGTGGTCGCAAGCGCGCATCGATGATCCGGTGATGCTGGCCGGGCTGCGCTTTCCGAACCGCATCGGCCTGGCCGCCGGGCTCGACAAGAACGGCCGCTGCATCGACGGCCTCGGCGCGATGGGTTTCGGCTTCGTCGAGGTCGGCACCGTCACGCCGCAGCCGCAGCCCGGCAACCCCAGGCCGCGGCTGTTCCGCCTGCCCGCGGCGCAGGCGCTGATCAACCGCATGGGCTTCAACAACGACGGGCTCGATGCCTTCGTGGCCAACGTGCAGCGATCGACGCGCTTTCGCGCCGGCGGCGGCGTGCTCGGGCTGAACATCGGCAAGAACGCCGCCACGCCGATCGAGCATGCGGTCGACGACTACCGCCTCGCGCTCGACGGCGTGCTGCCGCACGCCGACTACGTGACGATCAACGTGTCGAGCCCGAACACCAGAAACCTGCGCAGCCTGCAGAGCGACGCGGCGCTCGATACGCTGCTGTCGGCGCTGATCACGCGCCGCGACCGCCACGCCGGCACGCTCGGCCGCCGCGTGCCGCTGTTGCTGAAGATCGCGCCCGATCTCGACGATGCGCAGATCAGCCTGATCGCCGCCACCGTGAAGCGGCTCGGGCTCGATGGCGTGATCGCCACCAACACCACGGTGGCGCGCGACGCGGTGCAGGGTCTGCCGCATGCCGACGAAGCCGGCGGCCTGTCCGGCGCGCCGCTGGCCGATGCCAGCAATCGCGTGATCCGCGCGCTGCGCGCGACGCTCGGCGCGGGCACACCGATCATCGGCGTCGGCGGCGTGCTCGATGCTGCCGCCGCGCGCGCCAAGCGCGAAGCCGGTGCCGACCTGGTGCAGCTCTACACCGGGCTGATCTACAGGGGCCCGGCGCTGGTCGGCGAATGCGCGCGCGCGCTGCGCGCGTTCAGCGGCGCAGCTTCAGCATCAGGCGCAGGTACTCGAGCTGCGCGTTGAGCTTGATCAGTTCCTCCTGCAGCAGGTGCAGCTTCTCCTCGGCCGTCCGCCACGACTGCACCGACGCGAGCGAGAGTTTCGGCTTCGGTTTCGGGGTCTCCGGCAGCGACATGGTCGAGGCCTCTGGGCGTGTGGTGACCATGCTCGGCCGATCGATACCGCGCGGCAATCCCGTGGCTCGGGGCTCCTTCGTCGCTGTCTCACCGCCTGCCTTCACTCCCCCAACACGATGCCCTCGCGCCGCGGGTCGGCGCCGCCGGCCCAGCCTGCGGGCGTGTGGCGCAGCGCCTGCACGCCGCTGACCAGCGGTGCCTCCTGCACCACATGGCCGCGCGCGCGCAGCGCCTCGACCAGCGCCGGGCCGAAGCGGCCGCGCTCGAGCAGCGTCGGCCCGTTCTGGCTGCCGAAGTTCGGCAGCGCGATCGCGCGTTGCGGGTCGAGGCCGTACCCGAGCGTGGCCAGCAGCGTCTTCGCGGTGTAGAGGATGATCGCGGCCCCGCCGGGTGAGCCCGCGCTCATCAACAGCGAGCCATCGCGGCGGTCGAACACCAGCGTCGGACTCATGCTCGAGCGCGGCCGCTTGCCCGGCTGCACGCGGTTGGCCACCGGCCGGCCCTCGGCATCGGCGGGGGCGAACGAAAAGTCCGTCAGCTCGTTGTTCAGCAGGTAGCCGCCGCTCAAGCCGGTGCCGCCGTCGGCCAGGATGCGTGAGCCCCACACTGCTTCGATCGTCGTCGTCATCGCGATCGCATGGCCCTGCGCGTCGACGATCGAGACATGGCTGGTGCCATGCTCGGGTTGTTCGAGCTGCGGCGCATGGGCGGCGCGCACGGGCCCGGGCGCACCGGCCTGGGCCTTGCCCATGCTGCGCGCACCGATCAGCGCCGCGCGTTCGCGCAGGTAGGGCACGGCCAGCAGGCTGCGCCAGTCGCCGGCCGGCGGCGCGACGAACGCCGGGTCGCCGACGTAGAGCGCCCGATCGGCGAACGCCAGGCGTGCGGCCTCGCTGAACTGATGCACCAGCTCGACGCCCGGCGCGCCGTCGAGCAACGGCGGCCCCGGCGGCGGCGCGACCTCGAGCAGCTTCAGGATCTGCATCACCGCAAGATGGCCCGACGACGGCGGCGGGAAGCCGCAGACTCGATAGACCGCAAGCCAGTCGGTGCAGATCGCCTCGCGCCGCAGCGGCCGGTACGCCGCCAGGTCGCTGGTCGTCATGCGGCCCGGGTTGCCGGGAAAGCTGTTGACCCGGCGCACCAGGTCGCGCGCGATCGGCCCGCTGTACAACGCCGCGCTGCCGTGGCGCGCGATCGCGCGCAGCACGGCGGCGAGCGCCGGGTTCTTCAGCACATGCCCCACCGGCCACGGCCGCCCCTGCGGGTCGTAGAAGTACGCCGCGGCGGCGGGCTGCCGGCGCAGCGCGGCATCGGCCGCGAGCTGCGCGTGCAGCCGCGCGCTGACCGCGAAGCCGTGCTCGGCCCAAGCGATCGCCGGCGCGAACAGCTCGGCCCACGGCAGCCGGCCATGCTGCCGGTGCACGAGCTCGAGCATGCGCACCGTGCCGGGCACACCCACCGCACGGCCGCCGGTCACCGCGGCGGCGAACGGCATCGGCTGGCCGTCGTCACCGAGAAACAGGCGCTCGTCGGCCGCCGCCGGTGCCGTCTCGCGCCCGTCGAACGCCTCGACCCGGCGGCCGTCCCAGTGCAGCAGGAAGGCGCCGCCACCGATGCCGCTCGATTGCGGCTCGACCAGCGTCAGCACCATCTGAACCGCGACCGCTGCGTCGACCGCCGAGCCGCCGGCCTTCAGCACGCGGTAGCCCGCCTCGGCGGCCAGCGGGTTGGCCGCGGCCACCGCCCATTGCGCCGCCACGCGGCCGTTGCCGTCGATGCGCGCCGATGCCGCGACCGGCGTGACGGCGGGCGGCGCGTCGCCGAGCCGTGCCGGCGCGGTGCACGCGGCGGTGAGCCAGGCCGCCGCCGCGCACAGCAGCGCGACGGCGCGCCGCGTCACGGCTTGCCGGGACGCCACGCGCCGAGCACGCGGTCGAAGGCCACGGTGCGCCGGCGCACCTTGCCGAAGTTCTCGGTCACGTGACAGTACGGTTCGACCATCTTGCCGATGTTCATCGACGAGGTACGGAACGCCTTGATCGAACCGTCGCCGGCCCTGATCACCTCGTCGACCACCTCGACGCGCTGGCCCTTGCCGTCGGGCGTGTTGGTGCTCAGGAACACGACGTCGTTCGGCCCGGCGTCCTTGGGGTCGAGGTTGGTGCGCCAGTTCTGCGCCATGTTGCCGCTGGGCCGCTGACCGGTGCGCTGCTCGACGTAGTCGACCGAGTAGCCCTTCATCGCGATCCACTGCGCGCACTCGCCCATCCACTTGGCGCTGCCGCCCTGCGCCAGTGCGGCGCCGGCCGCGCCGCACAAGGCGAAGCCCACCATCCACCACTGCTTCATTGGCCCTCCACGCCGCGCCGCGACCCGGCGCAGCACGAGCTTAAAGCCCGTGGCTTGGCCGGGAGGGTTAGGCGTCACCGGCGAGCCTTCGCACTTTGCGAGCGCTTGAGATGGTACATGAGCGAAGCCGCGATGCAAACCGAGAGTACATCAAGCGGAACGCGTTCCTCGCGCGATTTCCTTCGAACTTGAAGTCGTTTGGGAACATAGAGCGAAAGGACTCGACTAGGTTGGTCTGACAGTGGAAGTACATGGCGTACCGATTGGGGTCTTTAGCCTTCCAATCCATCCTGACGGTGCTACCCGCCCCATTCCTCGTGACGTAGGCTGGTTCGCCCCACTTCAGAGTTTCCTCGAGCTCTGCGACTTCTGGATGCGAGCGCGCCGTTCGAGACACGAGTCCGCGAAGTGCCAGCAGTTTCCGGCGGACGACCGGCGGATACGACTCGAACTTCGCTGCGACCGAGGCATTCTTGAATGGCGGCATGGGGATCGACCGAGGGGGTTCGTGACGCCTAACGTCAATTAGGCCTCGCGTTCATGGCAAACGGCTTCGATGTTGTGCCCGTCTGGACCAATGACGAAAGCTGCATAGTAGTTTGCGTGGTAGATCGGGCGAAGACCGGGCGCGCCGTTGTCTTTACCACCCGCCTGTAGAGCTGCGCGATAGAAGGCTTCGACTTGTTGGCGATTCTCAGCGGTGAACGCCAGGTGAAGATGCGCGGGCCTCTCTTCGGGTTGGAGGCGAATGCACAACGATGAGGTGCTGTTTGGGCGGCAAAGCTCGATACCAAGCGGCCCCTCCGAAACAACCGTTACGCCAAGCGGTGCAAGTGCTTTGAGGAAGAACGCTTTGCTCGCTGCGTAGTCGCTGACTCCGAACACGACATGGTCAAACATGGTTCCCCTCAAGCGGCATGGCGCGCGCGAGGTCCAACGAGTTGATGCGCCCGGAGCGGACGGCTGGCCTGCCCGGCGGACCGATGGTGACCGACCACGGTCCGCCGGGCAAGGCAGCCGGCCGTGGGGGCTCGCCTCACGAGCGAGGGGTTGGGCGTCACCACGTTGCCCCGCATCTCGAATCCGGGTTTCTACTAGCCGCGACCCACCCTCTGCCAATGCATCCGGCAAGCAGATCGTGCCGTAGCCGCTGTGCAGGCGAGGACGGCACGCCATCAAAGGATTCCACAGTGAGCAACAAGAACTTGACCGCAGGATCGGCTTCGAGGAAGCGGCGGCTCCTGCTGAGCGGCGTCACCGCCACTGCGTGCCTCGGCGCCGCGGGATACGTTGGCCGCAGTCCGATTGGCTCATGGCTATTCACCCGCAATGACAACAGCGGCTATGCGCCCAGCGGAGTGTCCGCCGACGAAGGCGGAACCTGCATGCTCACGGCCGCCGCCATCGAAGGCCCGTTCTTCGTCGAAGGATCCCCGCTGCGCCGGGACGTCCGGGAGGACAGACTCGGTGTTCCCATGCTCCTGCGTCTGCGCATCGTCGACCATGCGAACTGCAGGCCCATTCCGGGAGCAACCATCGCGATCTGGCAGGCCGATGCACTTGGCCGGTACAGCGCTCACGACGACATGGACCCTTCGGCATTCCCGTGGTCTGCTCCATACTGGCAGCGTCGGGCTCCGGCAACTGGCTCACGATGGCTGAGGGGTCATCAGATTGCAGACGGACAGGGGATGGTGGAGTTCGAAACGATCTTCCCAGGTTGGTACAACCCTCGGGCACCCCACGTGCACGTCAAGGCACTGATCGGCGGCCGCGATCGAGTGTCGACACAACTGTACTTCCCGCAACAGCTCTCCGACGACGTGGCCACGTTGGCGCCTTATCGGGAACGCGGTCCAAGTCCCTACACCAATCGAACCGACTTCGCGTTGGCGAAGGCCGATGGAGCGCCAGGCGCATGGCCACGGATCAAACGCGGCGATCGCTCGATCCGCGCGTCACTTACGATCGGCATCGTCGCATCACAGTGACGCCTAACATTCGCGTTCAGGGGGCGCCGAGGAGCGAAGCGACGAGGGTACCGGCCAGCCCCGCTGGCCGGCGCTCCCCTGGAAAGCGGGGTTAGGCGTCGGTTCTAGCATGACCGAGCTGGACTAAACCCGATAGATTGTCCCACTCGACCCAGGCCTCGGCGATCGTTCCGTCGGCAAGGCGGTAGATCGCAAGGTAGTCAGCAGTCATCTGTTTGCCGGACGGAGGGTTACGCCCCATGGGTCCGGTTTGAGTGCCACGGAAAGAATGACGGACAGCGACGCGGTCTCGTTCGGCAATAAGGTCTTCGACCGATTCGTAGGCATCAGGAAAGATCGTGAACTCGCTGCGAAGGTACCGCTTCAAATCGTCGCGGCTGCATACGCCAGGAGCGGCGTTGCTGTGGCGCACGAAGTCTGCGGCTACGAGGCTGTCGAGAGCATCCCAATCACGGCGATTGATTGCCTCCGCGAACGCACGGACCACACCTTTGTTCCGCTCGATATCGTACGCCATGGGGTGCGACGCCTAACGAATGAAAGGGACTTCCCCGTCCCGAGGTGCCCGCCGAGAGGCGGAGGTCGGCATCGAAGTGCCACGATGGGAAGTGTTCGTTTCCATCCACCACCTGCGGAAGGGGAAGTCATAGCCATTGTCTACGTCGGCATCGATCTCGCCAAGAACGTGATTGCGGTCCACGGCATCGACGAACACGGCAAGCCTGCGCTGGCGCGACCCAGCGTGCCTCGCGCCAGGCTGCACGAGCTGATCGCCTCGCTGCCGCCTTGCACCGTGGCGATGGAAGCGTGCTCGGGCGCACACCACTGGGCACGCCTCTTTGCCGCCCACGGCCACACCCGTGCGCCTGATCGCCCCGAAGTTCGTCGCCCCCTACCGCATGAGCGGCACGCGCGGCAAGAACGATGCGGCCGACGCAGCGGCCATCTGCGAGGCGGTGCAGCGACCCGCCATGCGCTTCGTGCCGATCAAGAGCATGGACCAGCAGGCCCGGCTGATGGTGCATCGCGCGCGCCAGGGTTACGTCGAGGCTCGCACTGCCTGCATCAACCGCCTACGCGGGCTGCTGTCGGAGTTGGGCATCGTGCTGCCGCTGAAGGCGGCCACGGTGCGCCGTGAGGCAGGCGCCTGTCTGGAGGATCTACCCGGCTGGGCCAACACGGTGGTGGGCGACCTGCTCGCGAGCTGCACCGCCTGGACGAGCGCATCGCGCAGTACGACGACCACGTCCTGGCCATCCCCCGCGAGGACGAGCGCGCACGGCAGTTGATGCGGCTGTCGGGCGTAGGCCCGACGACGGCCACCGCTGAGCGGTTCGCATCTGGGTCCGCACGACAAGCCCCTTGCGCCCGTGCAACAAGACCGTCTGTAGGGAAGCAGTCTGTTCCTCGATCACGCTCTTCAACGCCGCCTGCTCATCAACCGTCGAGGTCATCAACGAAAACCACAAATACGTCTTGACTAAAATGGAAGTCCCAGTAAAGGGTTTGCCCGCGCTCTTTTCACTTGCGCGCAGCATGTAGCTGCAACCCGAGTGCTGAGACCACCTTGAGAATGGTGGCGAACTCTGGATTGCCACCCGGGGACAGAGCCTTGTACAGGCTTTCCCGACCGAGGCCCGCTTCACGAGCAACCTGCGACATGCCCTTTGCGCGCGCAATGTCCCCCAGTGCAGCCGCGACGAGAGCAGAGTCACCCTCCTCGAGCGCTGCCTCGAGATAGGCAGCCATGTCTTCTTCGGTATTCAGGTGTTCGGCGGGATCCCACAGAGAAGTGACGGTCTTGGGCATTTGGCTCTCCTACAGCGCTTTGGCGAGCGCCTTTGCTTCACGGATATCTCGGTCTTGGCTCGACTTGTCGCCGCCTGCGAGCAAGACAACGTATTGATCTTCCTTGCGAATGAAGTACACGCGATAGCCAGGGCCGTAGTCAACGCGAAGCTCAGAGACACCCTCGCCGACCGGCTTGACGTCGCCGGGGTTGCCAAGCGAGAGACGACGGATGCGAAGGTCGATACGCACCTTGGCTGCTCGGTCGCGAAGCCCCGCAAACCAGGCGACATAGGCGGCGGTCTGGCGAACCTCAAGCATGCGCAACTGTATCACATAGGATACATATTCGCAAGGTCGATTCCGAAGGCCGGCGACGCCTACCTGCGCAGCTTGCTGGTGCTCGGGGCCCGCTCGGTGCTCAACGCCGCGCCCGGCAAGAACGACTCGATCAGCCGCTGGGCGCTGCAGTTGCGCCAGCGCCGCGGCTACTGGAAGGCGGTGGTGGCGATCGCGGCGAAGAACGCACGCCTGGCGTGGGCGGCGCTGACCAAGGGCGAAGCCTTCAAACAGCCGGCTTGAGGCGTTGGCCGTGATCACCGTCGCGATCGCTGCGCGCCACTTGCTGCCTCCGGCGGCCGCACCGCCGCCAAGCCAAGCGTTGACCACCACCGCGTGACCACCCGCGTTGATGAGTAAGGGTTGGACCTGCGCGGGGAGTGACCGTTGAACTCTGGGAGTCGTTTGTCGCAAGACAGACTCGACTAACGAATGGGTCCCCCGCGCGCGTCTTTCATCAGGGTCCGCAGTCCACAGTCCGACTGCATCGATGACCGGTTGTAGTTTCTCCAGTCCGCACCTTGCTCGCCAATCGACGCGATCGACACCGCGACCGTGGTTCTCGACAGTCCGATCTTCCTTGATCAATCGCGCAGCGATTGATCAAGGCCTGGAATCGCTTGACAAATGGGGAAGCCCTTGTAGTTTGAGTTCACCCGCGGCCGCAAGCGGGCGCAGCCCGCTGTAGGCCGTCGGGTGCAACGATGGGTTGGGCCGCACGCTACGACGTATGCTCGACGGGATGCGCAGTGAGGCGTACCCCAAGTGCGCGCGCGACCTTCAACACCGTGTCGAAGCGCGGTTTCGCCCCAGGAGCTAGCGCCTTGTACAGACTCTCGCGACCTAGACCGGTATCCTTCGCTACTTGAGCCATGCCTCGGGCCCGCGCAACATCGCCAAGCGCAAGGAGCAAGAGATCGGGGTCTTCGGCTTCCAGCACGGCGTTCATGTACTCCGCGACCGCCTCATCGTCGGTCAGGTACCTCGCTGCATCGAAGGGCACAAGCTTGGGTTGAGGATTCACCTTGCTCATAGCTCAGACTCCAGTTCCTTCAGGATCTGCTGCGCTCGCTTGATGTCTTTGGCTTGGGTCGACTTGTCACCGCCATTGAGCATGACGATCAGGATGCGGCCTCGCCGCGTGAAGAAAAGGCGATAGCCCGGCCCGAAGTTCACTCGCATCTCGGAGATCGCGCCAGCGATGGAATTCCAGTCACCGAGGTTGCCGGCTTCGGCCAGCCGAAGCCGCGCGGCAATGCGGACCTGAGCCTTCTTGTCTTGCAGACCATCGAGCCAAGCTTCGAACTCTGCGGTGAGCCGGACGGTGAACACGTGGTTATTGTATCCGTATGGATACTGCTGTCAAGCGGCTCGATCTGGCCGGCGTGGGGCCCAACGAATGAAAGGGACTTCCCCGTCCCGAGGTGCCCGCTGGATTGCGGAGTACGGCAACGAAGTGCCACGATGGGAAGTGTGAACTCTCATCAACTCACCGTCGAAAGGGGAAGTCCGTGGCTATTGTCTTCGTTGGTATCGATCTGGCCAAGAGCGTGTTTGCGGTGCACGGCGTGGATGAAGCGGGCCGAGCGGCGCTGGTGCGCCCGAGCGTGGCGCGCGCCAAGCTGCTCGAGCTGGTCGCGTCACTGCCGCCGTGCACCATCGGCATGGAGGCGTGCTCGGGGGCGCACCACTGGGCGCGGCTGTTCGCTGGGCACGGCCACACGGTGCGGCTGATCGCGCCGAAGTTCGTCACCCCTTACCGCATGAGCGGGCGGCGCGGCAAGAACGACGCCGCCGACGCCGCGGCGACCTGCGGCGCTGCAGCGCCCAACATGCGCTTCGTGCCGGTGAAGAGCCAGGAGCAGCAATCGCAGTTGATGGTGCACCGGGCGCGCCAGGGATTCGTGCAGCAGCGCACCGCGACGATCAACCGCATCCGCGGCCTGCTCAGCGAGTTCGGCATCGTGCTGCCGCTGAAGGCCGCCGTCGTGCGGCGCCAGGCGGCGGCGCATCTGGAGGACCTGCCCGGCTGGGGCAACACCGTGATCGGCGACTTGCTCAGCGAGGTGCATCGGCTCGATGAGCGCATTGCGCAGTACGACGTGCACCTGCGCGCGATCGCCCAGCGCAGCACGCCGGCGCAACGGCTGATGCGGCTGATGGGCATCGGCCAGACCAGCGCCACGGCGATCGTGGCGATGGTGGGCAACGCGCACGAGTTCAGCAGCGGCCGGCAGTTCGCCGCTTGGCTCGGGCTGGTGCCGGGGCAGTACAGCTCGGGCGGCAAGGCGCGGCTGGGGCGCATCACGAAGGCCGGCGACGCCTACCTGCGCAGCTTGCTGGTGCTCGGGGCCCGCTCGGTGCTCAACGCCGCGCCCGGCAAGAACGACTCGATCAGCCGCTGGGCGCTGCAGTTGCGCCAGCGCCGCGGCTACTGGAAGGCGGTGGTGGCGATCGCGGCGAAGAACGCACGCCTGGCGTGGGCGGCGCTGACCAAGGGCGAAGCCTTCAAACAGCCGGCTTGAGGCGTTGGCCGTGATCACCGTCGCGATCGCTGCGCGCCACTTGCTGCCTCCGGCGGCCGCACCGCCGCCAAGCCAAGCGTTGACCACCACCGCGTGACCACCCGCGTTGATGAGTAAGGGTTGGACCTGCGCGGGGAGTGACCGTTGAACTCTGGGAGTCGTTTGTCGCAAGACAGACTCGACTAACGAATGGGTCCCCCGCGCGCGTCTTTCATCAGGGTCCGCAGTCCACAGTCCGACTGCATCGATGACCGGTTGTAGTTTCTCCAGTCCGCACCTTGCTCGCCAATCGACGCGATCGACACAGAAGTGGCTCCGCTCGTTTGAACACGATCCGGGCTGAGATAAGTGGATCGGCTGCGGTTTGAAGTGCTGCGCTGCAGGGTTGTCCACGGCGGCGGGCGTGCGTCGCTCGCGACGAACGCACGACAGCCGCGGTGGGCAACCCGTGTTCGACGCTCACGCGGCGGCACGCAGTGGCGGCAACGCCGCGAAGTACACCACATCGGGCGTCTGCCCGCCATGGGTGCGATGCGGGCGCCGCTGATTGTAGAAGTCGAAGTACGCGGCGATGCCGGCGCGCGCGGTGCTGACGCTGTCGTAGGCCTTGAGGTAGACGTCCTCGTACTTCACGCTCTTCCACAGCCGCTCGACGAACACGTTGTCGCGCCATTGGCCGCGGCCGTCCATGCTGATGGCGATGCCGTGCTTCTTCACCTCGTCGATGAAGTCGCTGCTGGTGAACTGGCTGCCCTGGTCGGTGTTGACGATCTCCGGCGGCCCGTAGTGGCCAATGGCTCCTGCAGCGCCTCGACGCAGAAGTCGGCCTCCATCGTGATCGACACGCGGTGCGCCAGCACGCGGCGGCTCGCCAGTCCAGCACGGCGCACAGGAACACGAAGCCGCGCGCCATCGGGATGTAGGTGATGTCCATCGCCCAGACCTGATTGGCTCGCTCGATGGCCGGCCCGCAGCAGGTGCAGAAGACCGGGTGCGCCGGGTGGCGCTGCTCGTGTTGGGCTTGCGGTACAGCGCCTCGATGCCCATTTTGCGCATCAAGGTCGCAACGTGCCGGCGTCCGACCTCCAGACCCTCACGGCGCAGCATGTCGCGCAGCATCCGCGAGCCCGCGAACGGATGCTCCAGGTGCAGCTCGTCGATGCGCCGCATCAGCGCCAGGTCAGCCTCGCTGATCGGCTCGGGGTGGTAGTACACGCTGCCGCGGCTGATGTTCAGCAACTCGGCCTGGCGTTTCACCGCCAGCTCGTGGGTACGGTCGATCATCGCTTTGCGCTCAGCAATCCCGCCTTGGTGAGCGCGCCTTCTAAAAAATCGTTCTCCAGCGTCAGCTGGCCGATCTTGGCGTGCAGCGCCTTGAGGTCCACCGGCGCTTCGGCCTGTGCCGCCGCGCCGCCGAACACCTCGGCCGCTCGCTCGAGCAACTGCCGTCGCCACTCGGTGGCCTGGTTGGGATGCACGTCATGCTTCTGCGCGATCTCGGCGATGGTCCTCTCACCCTTGAGCGCCTCCAGCGCCACCTTGGCCTTGAATGCCGCAGAGTGGTTGCGGCGGGGTCGTCTGCTCATCGTCTCTGCTCCTGTCACACCGGGCTCTATCCTCGCCCATTGGAGCAGCCGGTCCACCTTGGACCGTGTTCAGATTTCCGGGGCCACTTCTCACCGCGACCGTGGTTCTCGACAGTCCGATCTTCCTTGATCAATCGCGCAGCGATTGATCAAGGCCTGGAATCGCTTGACAAATGGGGAAGCCCTTGTAGTTTGAGTTCACCCGCGGGCGCCAGACGGCGCAGCCGGCTGGCGAACGTCGGGTGCAACGAAGGGTTAGGCGTCAACCGGCTCAATCATGTAAAACCACTTGCTGCGCTCCCACTTCGCAGGCTGACGCGCGGAGTTCCATGTATGCCAGACGATGCCGCGTCCGCGGAGCGACTCGGCTTGGGCCGAGATCAACGGGATATGCCGTGAGAACACTCCTCCCATTTGTATTTGGAGCGTCTGGTGGGCATTCTCGACCGTGAGAACAAGATACGACGTGTCGTTGTTCATCTGGAGTTGCCGGCCAGACATGACTTGCCACGATACCAATTTCCAGTGCTCTCCCTGACCATTGACTTCGCTGACCTTCGACGTGGCCGACTCTGCGTCGATCTGCTTCGCGTACTCGACCACATCGGTTTCGGAAATCGACTCAGCAATGTCATCGAATAGTGCGCGTATATCGACAAACGACTTCACGCGTTTGTAGGGCGTCTTACTCTTCACGTGACTGCCGCCAACTACCCAGCCTCCATCAACCTTGATCGGTTGGAAGTTCTCATTGTGTCGAGTTCGCATGGCCTTGGCTGCTCGTTCGGCCTGCTCGAAACTCGTATGTAGCTTCTTGCCGCTGTTGCTCTCCATGGTTGGTTACTCCGCCTGCCGTGCGTTCTCCACCAGGAGAACAATCGGTCGGAGATCATCGGCATCCGCATTGCAGAACATGCCCATCTCCGATAGGGCTTGCATGACAGCGTCCAAGTCGCCGTGGGCCTCCTTCAGGGCCTGCGCAATGATGTGTTCGACAACGTCCACGCCGTCGATTCGCAGGGACGCTATCCACTCGCCCCGGGAGTAGGCGCTGCGATCAATCTGCGCGATGAGATCGCTCGGGTTGCTTACGGTGGCGTCGTACTGGCCAGGTGCGATCGTGAATTGACTAACCTCGCCGGCATCCAGCCCTCCAGCGCGCTCTGACTTCTTTGTGCCACGAACCGTTATCACGGCTGTCACGTTCATAGGCTGCTCCGTATGCATCGGGAACTTGATCGTCGAGGGAGATTGGCGAAACGAGTGCACCATGCGTGAAGGCTGAGCAAGTGTAGGTGGCGCCAGACTTCAGCGGACGGCGTGCGCCCAACGCGGAACGTCTTTTGCGGTACTCTTGACGCCTAACGAATGAAAGGGACTTCCCCGTCCCGAGGTGCCCGCTGGATTGCGGAGTACGGCAACGAAGTGCCACGATGGGAAGTGTGAACTCTCATCAACTCACCGTCGAAAGGGGAAGTCCGTGGCTATTGTCTTCGTTGGTATCGATCTGGCCAAGAGCGTGTTTGCGGTGCACGGCGTGGATGAAGCGGGCCGAGCGGCGCTGGTGCGCCCGAGCGTGGCGCGCGCCAAGCTGCTCGAGCTGGTCGCGTCACTGCCGCCGTGCACCATCGGCATGGAGGCGTGCTCGGGGGCGCACCACTGGGCGCGGCTGTTCGCTGGGCACGGCCACACGGTGCGGCTGATCGCGCCGAAGTTCGTCACCCTACCGCATGAGCGGGCGGCGCGGCAAGAACGACGCCGCCGACGCCGCGGCGACCTGCGAAGCGCTGCAGCGCCCCAACATGCGCTTCGTGCCGGTGAAGAGCCAGGAGCAGCAATCGCAGTTGATGGTGCACCGGGCGCGCCAGGGATTCGTGCAGCAGCGCACCGCGACGATCAACCGCATCCGCGGCCTGCTCAGCGAGTTCGGCATCGTGCTGCCGCTGAAGTCCGCCGTCGTGCGGCGCCAGGCGGCGGCGCATCTGGAGGACCTGCCCGGCTGGGGCAACACCGTGATCGGCGACTTGCTCAGCGAGGTGCATCGGCTCGATGAGGCGCATTGCGCAGTACGACGTGCACCTGCGCGCGATCGCCCAGCGCAGCACGCCGGCGCAACGGCTGATGCGGCTGATGGGCATCAGCCAGACCAGCGCCACGGCGATCGTGGCGATGGTGGGCAACGCGCACGAGTTCAGCAGCGGCCGGCAGTTCGCCGCTTGGCTCGGGCTGGTGCCGGGCGGTACAGCTCGGGCGGCAAGGCGCGGCTGGGGCGCATCACGAAGGCCGGCGACGCCTACCTGCGCAGCTTGCTGGTGCTCGGGGCCCGCTCGGTGCTCAACGCCGCGCCCGGCAGGAACGACTCGATCAGCCGCTGGGCGCTGCAGTTGCGCCAGCGCCGCGGCTACTGGAAGGCGGTGGTGGCGATCGCGGCGAAGAACGCACGCCTGGCGTGGGCGGCGCTGACCAAGGGCGAAGCCTTCAACCGGCGAGGCGTTGGCCGTGATCACCGTCGCGATCGCTGCGCGCCACTTGCTGCCTCCGGCGGCCGCACCGCCGCCAAGCCAAGCGTTGACCACCACCGCGTGACCACCCGCGTTGATGAGTAAGGGTTGGACCTGCGCGGGGAGTGACCGTTGAACTCTGGGAGTCGTTTGTCGCAAGACAGACTCGACTAACGAATGGGTCCCCGCGCGTCTTTCATCAGGGTCCGCAGTCCACAGTCCGACTGCATCGATGACCGGTTGTAGTTTCTCCAGTCCGCACCTTGCTCGCCAATCGACGCGATCGACACCGCGACCGTGGTTCTCGACAGTCCGATCTTCCTTGATCAATCGCGCAGCGATTGATCAAGGCCTGGAATCGCTTGATGAGTGTTGAGTTCAAATGGCAGAGAAGGCTTTGGTGCCACACCGCGACCGCCGCTTGCATGCGCGTACTGTGCCAGAGGTAGCCTTGAACCGCCAGCAGTTGCGACGGCGGGGCGAAGGACAACCCCCTGCCGCTCCGACTGCGCGGCGGGTCGGCGGCCTTGAACAACCACCGACGCCAACGATTGAATGCAGGTGAACCGGTGCAGCGAACTCGCGCGAAGCCGCGCACTCGATGAAGGCAACTGCTCGGTGATTGACCGCGGCGTGCATCAAGCTGGAGTTCCTGCGGAGCGGGCTAACGTCTTGGCGTTGACCGGCGGGCGCCAGACGGCGAAGCCGGCTGGCGAACGTCCGTGTCTAACGCCGGGTTAGACCGAGCCACCGGCGGAGGCACCCAAGGTCGCATGCTCAAAGCCTACCTTGAACGCGAGCCAGTTGGAAGGCAAAGGGGCGGCAGGGCCTGGTGGTTCGCAGCTCGATGTCCGCAGGCCGCGAGCGGTGGACTCGTGCCGCTCGGTGTGGGCCAGGTGCCTCGGCCTGCGCATGCAGAGAACGAACGCCTCGGTGGTGGGAATGCCAAGCGCAGGGCTCGGTCCGGCCGCGCGTGGCTCGGTGCAGCCACCCGCTCGTGCGTTGGCTCGCGCGCGAGCACCTGTGGCCACGGCCGACGCAGGCAGAGGAGACTTGTGTTCTCGCATGAAGGGCCCTGCGGTCTAACGTTTGAGTTCACCGGCGTGCGGAAGCGGGCGCAGCCCGCTGTAGCGCGTCCGGTGCAACGAATGGTTAGACAGCACTCTTCGCGGCATCCCGCAGAAGTGACCAAGCATTCCGGAAGGGCGCCATATCCACCGCTGCGATGTTGACTGCCATGTTGCCGAGCTTCCGCCGACCGCCGGCCTTGAGAGGACGGTTGTAGTCGCGACGAACGGCTTGGCGGTAGAGGTCGTTGGCCGAACTGCGTGGTACGACATAGAAGGTCAAGTGGTGGAAGTCGAGCTCGCCGTTGTGCATGTGCCCATTGCCAGCTTTGCGATCCAGATTGACGAAGACAACGAAGTCGGAGACAAACTTGTCTTCATTCAGATCTTGCTCGCCCGCGCACTGCGTCATGTAGACCCACTCGCCCGATGGGTTGTAGCCTGTTTTGACTTGGACAAGCAGCTTCTTGGTGGGATCTTCCGTATCAACGATCAAATCACTGCCGGCGAAGTTCGCACGCAAGCCGGCGGTGTTGTACGCAGGAACGCCGTGCATCCAGCACTTTGCAGCGACGGCTGCCTCACCAATCTTGCCGTGCGACTGGGTCTTTCGCAGGATGACCATGTGCGGTCTAACGTCTTGGCGTTGACCGGCGGGCGCCAGACGGCGAAGCCGGCTGGTGACCGTCCGTGTCTAACGCCGGGTTAGACCGAGCCACCGACGGAGGCACCCAAGGTTGCATGCTCGAAGCCTACCTTGAGCGCGAGCCAGTTGGAAGGCAAAAGGGGCGGCAGGGCCTCGTGGTTCGCAGCTCGATGTCCGCAGGCAGCGAGCGGTGGCCTCGTGCCGCTCGGTGTGGGTGAGGTGCTGCGGCCTGCGCATGCAGAGAACGAACGCCTCGGTGGTGGGACTGCCAAGCGCGGGCCCCGGTAAAGCCGCGCGTGGCTCGGTGCTGCCAACCGCTCGTGCGTAGCCTCGCGCGCGAGAGCCGGCGGCCACGGCCGACGCAGGCAGAGGAGACTTGTGTTCCCGCATGAAGGGCCCTGCGGTCTAACGTTTGCATTCACCCGCGGGCGACAGGCGGCGAAGCCGGCTGTTGCACGTCGGGTGCAATGCAGGGTTAGGCGTAGTGCGCCGCACGGTGGCAGTTTGGACAGAGTGCAATTGCGTTGGCGACCGTGTCCTCTCCGCCGATCGCGAGTGGCACACGATGATGGACCTCAAGGTAGGGCGTACCATCGGAGGCGCGCGTGAATGGGGCTGGCTGCATGCAGCGCTGGCAATGCCCCTTTGCTTGCAAGAGCACCTCAGCCACAACATCGGGGTTCCTTACAAAGACTGTCGTGACTACCTCGATCCGACGAGGAAGCACAGGGGCGAGATTCAGTCGCTCCGCTCTGGAAGAGCTTGTCAACTGGCTTGCAGCGGTGACCGCGTGCTCGAAGTCTGCGCCCAGCGTGAGGAGTGATTCAGCGCTGGGCTGCTCGCCAGCAATGACGCGAATGTCAACAGGGCGAACATCGCAGCCCACGTCGGCTCTTGGTCGCAGCTGCAGCCATAAGGAACCATCGTCAACCTGATATCGCGGTGATGCGATGTCGAAGACGTGTTCCAGACTGCATCGACGCGTGTAGACGTCTTTCAGGACGCCCACCATGGGTAAGCCCCTCTCGAGCGCGAGTTGAATCCCAGCCCAGTGTGCGGTCCAAGTCTTCCGCGTGGCACGAGGTGGCGGTTTCGCAACTCGATACCACAGCGTGCCGTCCACAGTGTCCTTGCAGATGGCCTTCTCTGTGGGTGTTCGTCGCCCTCGCTCATCAAGAGAACTATGAAAGTTCCAGATCGTCGTGACAAAGCGGCTGGCCTTACCAGCGCGCGCCTGGTCCCTGGGAACATCGAACGCGGACCACTGCTGGCCAGGCTCAAGTGCGCCAAGTGCGCGAAACGCTTCGTTGTGACCAACGTTGAAATGCGTAGTCGCGGTCGGGGACTGAGGATCAGATGTCATTCACTACGCCTAACGTTGGAGTTCACCTGCTGGCGGAAGCGGGCGAAGCCCGCTGTAGCCAGTCAGGTGCAACGACGGGTTAGGCCGCATCGCGCGAGCGCTCAAGCTGAGCGTAGGTGAATGGCGACTTGAGTTCCTCAAAGAACCTGCGAGGAATCGGGTCGTCCGCGATACCCGCTGCGCTGACGGCCACAACGTCCGGGTGCGAGTAGGTAGAGAACAACATGTCCCAGAAGGGCAAGACAACGGCGAAGTTGGTGTTGCCAGGGCCAGGATCGAGCTCATGGTGGATACGGTGCACTTGAGGCGTTGTCACAACGCGGTGAACCCACGAAGGTAGGTCAAAGCGGACGTTCGCATGGCCAACCAGACCGGTAATGACTTCCGCGATGTATTGCCAGAAGACCACCTCGCCCGGTGAACCCAATAGCAGGAGCGGCGTCCATACGACAAATCCGCGACCGAACGCGTAAAGGAAGTGATGCCTTCCGCCCTTGAGGACATGGATTCGCGTGGGAGTGTGATGCAGCGCATGAAGACGCCACATCGTCGCGTTCTTGTGGCACAGCCGGTGATACGCGTACTCCAGACCGTCGCCGAGCACAACCGCGAGACACACCTGCAGCCAGACTGGGGCAGTCTTTGGCCATAGGCCGAGCACACCATGAAGGCCAACCTGCGCCATTACTCCGGCCAAGAGGACGAGGAAGAGCGCGCGAGACGCGTTGATCGCAACGGCGTAGGCGGCCGTGTGGGCGATGTCGCGCCAGACTTCGGGGTCACCCCTGATAGACCAGTCCATGCGGTATGGCAACAGGCGCTCGACTGCGACGAGGCCGATCATCACCGCAATCGTGGTGGCCGTTGCAACCTGCGGCACAAGCGAAGGCCAGTAAACCAGCGCCCACACGATGGGCGCCGTATGGATGGCCACAATGGTCGGCCACGCAAGTGATTCGACTGCTTTACGGGACATCAGCGTCTCCTGTGCGGCCTAACGTTCAGTTGAGCGGAATGCGACGGCGCAAAGAACGTCGTCGAAGCGCCTGAGAGGAGCCCGCCGTTGCATTTCCGCTCGAACTGAGGGTTGGGCCGAGCCACTCGGTGGTGGCGGGAGGGCGGGCCTTGTAAAACTCACCAACCCGGTGCGTGGGCAGCAGGCTGAGCACGGGCTGCAGCGGCCGCGCGCAGCTGGGGCAGATGGGGCGCACGGCGGCGATGGCCGCCAGCGGCTGCAAGGGTGCGGGTATGGGCTCGGTGCGAAGCTGGCTCACGGCCGCCAGATGATGCGGCCGTGCGCTGCTGCAGTAAAGCCCGCAGTGGCGCACCAGGTGCTGGCCGCGCGGTGCGGCGTGCCACAGGACACGCTCGATGAAGTGCTCGACGCTGTAGCGGGCGCGCTTGCGGCGCCCGTCGCGGTGATCGGTGTAGGGCAGCACGACGTGTTGTTGGTGCAACTGTAGAGGGCGCTGCGCCGGCAGTGGGCCGCCCTTGACGTAGCGCGCCAGGTACAGCGCCACGCCGCGGCCCGGATGTCAGCTTGCGGTACGAGCAGCTGTACCGGGTCGCGCGCGAGGTCCAGCAGCACCCTGAGCGCTATGCCGCCCTGCTGGCCGGCCTGCTGCGCGAGCTGTTCGATCCGGTCGAGGTGCTGACGGTGCCCAAGCCGGCCGGCCGCTCGCGCGTCGTGGCCGAGGGCGCGGCGCTGGTGGTGCCGGTGTCCGGGCCCGGCAGCAACCCCGCCGCCTCGACCGCCTCGCTCGTGCTTCGCTTCGCCCATGGCGGCAAGCGCATCTTCACGCCCGAGGATGCCAGGCTGACCGACCGCGTGGCCGAACAGCTGCACCGCGCGGTCCTGTACGACCAGGCGGTCGAACGCGGCCGAAGCGAGGAGCGGCTGCGGATCGCGCAGGACCTGCACGACGACATCGGCGCGCGGCTGCTGACCTTGATGTACAAGGCGCAGACGCAGGAGATGGAGGACTACGTCCGCCACACCCTGCAGGACCTGAAGACGCTGACGCGCGGGCTGGCGGCCGCCGAGCATCGGCTCTCGCACGCCGCGGCCGAGTGGAAGGCCGACATCCAGCAGCGCCTGGAGGCCGCCGGCGTCGAACTTCGATGGCGCTTCGACTTCGACCAGGACATGGTCTTGTCGGTCGTCCAGTGGTCCGGCCTGACCCGGGTCCTGCGCGAACTGGTCAGCAACACGATCTACCACGCGCTGGCGACCCAGGTCGACATCACGGCCCGCCTGGAGGGAAGCCGCCTGACGCTGTCGGTCGCCGACGACGGCCACGGCCGGCTGCCGCAGCAGTGGTCGCACGGGCTCGGCCTGGGCGGCGTGCGCAAGCGCGTCAAGCAGTTCGGCGGCACCGTGGCCTGGAGGGAACGCCCGCCGCGAGGCATCGTCTGCGAGGTCGAGATCCCCAACCTGCGCGGCGCGCCGGCTTGAGCCGATCGCGCCCCGCCCGGCCGCCGTCCCTACTTGAGCGTCACGCCGGTCTTGCTCTGCAGTTCCTCGCGCGTGACGCCGGGCGCCAGCTCGACCAGCTTCAGCCCCTGCGGCGTGACGTCGAGCACCGCCAGGTCGGTGATGATGCGGTCGACCACGCCGACGCCGGTGAGCGGCAGCGTGCACTTGGGCAGGATCTTCTGGTCGGTGCTGCCGTCCTTCTTGGTCGCCACGTGCTCCATCAGCACGATGACGCGGCCGACGCCGGCCACCAGATCCATCGCGCCACCCATGCCCTTGACCATCTTGCCGGGGATCATCCAGTTGGCCAGGTCGCCCTTCTCGCTGACCTGCATCGCGCCGAGGATCGCGAGGTTGATCTTGCCGCCGCGGATCATGCCGAAGCTGTCGGCGCTGCTGAAGATGCTCGAGCCGGGCAGCGTCGTCACGGTCTGCTTGCCGGCGTTGATCAGGTCGGCGTCGATCTCGTCTTCGGTCGGGAACGGGCCGATGCCGAGCAGCCCGTTCTCGCTTTGCAGCCACACCTCCATGCCCTTGGGCACGTGGTTGGCCACCAGCGTCGGCAGGCCGATGCCGAGGTTGACGTAGAAGCCGTCTTGCAGTTCCTTGGCCGCGCGGGCGGCCATTTCATCGCGGGTCCATGCCATCGTCGTCTCCCTGTCAGGCCTTGGCGCGCACGGTGCGCTGCTCGATGCGCTTCTCGGGCTTCGCGTTCAGCACGATGCGGTGCACGAAGATGCCCGGCAGGTGCACCTGGTCGGGATCGAAGCTGCCGGTCTCGACGATCCGCTCGACCTCGACCACCGTGATCTTGCCGGCCATCGCCACGTTGGGGTTGAAGTTGCGCGCGGTCTTGCGGAACTGCAGGTTGCCGCTCTTGTCGGCGACGTGGGCCTTGACCAGCGACACGTCGGGCACCAGCGAGCGCTCCATCACGTAGGTGTGGCCGTCGAACTCGCGCACCTCCTTGCCCTCGGCCACGATGGTGCCGACGCCGGTGCGCGTGAAGAACGCCGGAATGCCGGCGCCGCCGGCGCGCAGCTTCTCGGCCAGCGTGCCCTGCGGCGTGAACTCGAGCTCGAGTTCGCCGGCCAGGTACTGGCGCTCGAACTCCTTGTTCTCGCCGACATAGCTGGAGATCATCTTCCTGATCTGCCGCGTGGCCAGCAGCTTGCCGAGGCCGAAGCCGTCGACGCCGGCGTTGTTCGAGATCGCGGTGAGGTTCTTCACGCCGCTGTCGCGCAGCGCGTCGATCAGCGCCTCGGGGATGCCGCACAGGCCGAAGCCGCCCACGGCCACCAGCATCCCGTCGCGCACGATGCCGTCGAGCGCGGCCGCCGCGCTCGGATAGATCTTGTTCATGCCTGCTGTCTCCGTGCGTCCGAACGCGCGAGCGTACTACTTAAGCGATTAGGTAGGCGCTACGTAGAATCGCGTAATGAGCAGCGCCCACCCCGACAGCCCGGCGAACACCGCCATCGACGACCCTCGCGATCCCGACACGGGCACGCTGCAGGCGCTGCTCGACGGCGACACCTTCGCGCCGTGGGTGCGCCAGCTGCAGCTGCGCGTGGAACAGGTGTTCGAAGGCGAGGTGCAGCTCGCGCTGCCGGTGACCGCACACCACGTGCACGGCGCCGGCGTGCTGTGCGGCCAGGCGATGATGTCCGCGGCCGACACCGCGATGGTGCTGGCCGTCTGCACGACGACCGGCGGCTTCACGCCGATGACCACGGTGCAGTTGCACACCAGCTTCCTGCGCCCGATCAGCGGCGACAGCGGCCAGGCACGCGTCACCGCGCGCGTGCTGCGCAAGGGCGAGAGCCTGGTGTTCGGCGAGATCGAGGTGGCCGACGCGCGCGGCGCGCTCGCCGCGCACGCGACCACCACCTACGCGCTGCTGTAACCCGCGCCGCCATGGCCCTGCCCGACACCGCAGCACCGCACGCGCGGCCGCCGCTGGACTATCACACCGCGTTTGCGCTGGCGCCGATCGGCCTGGTGCTGTCGCGCCAGCGGCAGATCGTCGACTGCAACGAGCATGTGCTGGCGATGTTCGGCGCCTCGCGCGCGCAACTGGTGGGCCACTCGTTCGAGGTGCTGTACCCGACGCACGAGGAGTTCGAGCGCACCGGCGAGCGCATCGCCGCCCGCCTCGACGCGCAGGGCTGGTACGCCGACGACCGCATCATGAAGCGCATGGCCGGCGCGCGCGCCGGCGAGCTGTTCTGGTGCCACGTGTCGGGCCGCGCGCTGAACCCGAGCGCGCCGCACGAGGCCGGCATCTGGGCGTTCGAGGATCTGTCGTCGCGGCGCAAGCTCAAGCTCGAGCTGACGCCGCGCGAGCGCGAGATCGCTGCGCTGGTGATCGAAGGGCTGACCAGCAAGCTGATCGGCAAGCGCCTGACGATCAGCCCGCGCACGGTGGATGTGTACCGCGCGCGACTGATGCGCAAGGTCGGCGCGGCGACGACGCCGGAGCTGGTCAACAAGCTGCTGGCGGGGTGAGCCTGCACGGCGGATCGGCTCGACGCCGGGCTTCAGCGGCCGACCACGCAGCCGATCCTTGATGTGGTGCAGGGCGCGCGCACCGCGGCGTGGTCGAGAATCGGCGCCCGACGAACCACGGAGGCATCATGCCCGCTCCCCTTCCCTCCCAGCGCAGCCTGCGCGGCGCGATCGCCATGGCCGCTGCGTGCCTGCTGGCCGCGTGCACCACGCCACCGGCCCCGCGCGGCCAGGCGAGCCTGGAAGTCCTCGCGCGGCTCGACGGCCCTGGCGTCGGCGGCATCACGCAGATGCCCGACGGCCGGCTGATCGTCGGCTACCACCCGTTCTACGGGCATGCGGTACAGGTCGCGCTGCTCAATGCCGACCGGCGCACGACGACGCCGTATCCGAGCGCCGACTGGCAGAGCTGCAAGACGGCCGACGGCCAGTGGAAGAGCGACTTCTCGCGCTGCCTCGACTGGGTGCTGGGCCTGCACACCGATGCCGAGGGCACGCTGTGGCTGCTCGACTCGGCCAAGACCACCGATCGCGCCAAGGGCCGCCCGGCAGGGCTGGTGCCTAAGCTGGTGGCGTGGGACACGCGCGCGAACAAGCTGCTGCGGGTGATCGAGATTCCCGAGCCGGCGTCGATCCCCGAGTCGCAGCACAACGACTTCGTCGTCGACCTGAAGCACCGGGTGATCGTGATCGCCGACGAGGCGATCGGCGAGAACTCCGGCGGCTACGGCGGCAAGGCCGCGCTGGTGGTGGTGGACCTGAAGACCGGCAAGAGCCGGCGCGTGCTGCAAGGCCACGAGAGCACACGGCCGCTGCGCGAGCCGATCCGCTGGGACGTCGGCCAGCCGACCGAGGGCAAGGTCGATCTGCACGTCGGCGCCGACGGCATCGCGCTCGACCCGGCGAGCCAGTGGCTGTACTACGCGCCGCTGAACAACCGCACCGTCTACCGCGTGCGCATGAGCGACCTGCTCGATGCGAAGCTGAGCGACGCCGAGCTCGGCGCCCGCGTGCAGACCTGGTCGGACAAGCCCTTTGCCGGCGGCATGACGATCGACGCCAACGGCAACCTGTACCTGACCGAGGTGGGCGAGCGCGCGGTCGGCATCATCCCGGCCGACACGCGGCGCTACCGGCGCTACGTGCAAGACCCGGGGATGGTCTGGCCCGACGGCGTGGTCTACGTCAGCGACGGCTGGATGGTGACCGGCGCGGCGCAGCTGCCACTGGTCGGCGCGCTGCAGAAGGACGGCGTCGCGCGCAACAAGGCGCCGTATCTGATCTACCGCTTCCGACCCGAAGCCGCGGGCACGCCTGGGTCTTGACGGCGGCGTGCGGCATACGGCGGTGCACGCGCGCGCCGCCGCCTCAGGCCGGCGCCAGCGCCGCGCGGCGCACGTGCCGCACGTTGAGCGCGGTGACGATCAGCACGCCCTGCAGCGCCGCGAGCACCAGCCACACGCCGCGGTAGGCACCGTGGTCCATCATCGTGCCGACGATCAGCGGCACCACCGCCTGGCCGATGTCGAGCCCGGAGTAGACGACGCCGTAGACGCGGCCGGTGGCGTTGTCGGGGGTCGAGCGCTTGACCAGCAGGTCGCGCGAGGGGCCGGCGATGCCTGCGGCCAGCCCCATCGCGCCGAACGCCACCGGCACTGCCAGCGCCGGCAGCTCGAGGGCGCCCACCACCAGCGCGATCAGCGCCGCGACGCCGAACGCGGCGCCGACCACACGCTCGCAGCGCTCGGGGTCGCGCGCGAGGAAGCCGCCGGCCAGCATGCCGCCGGCACTGCAGACCATGTAGACGGTGAGGCACATCGCCGCCAGCTGCGTCGGCACGTCGTGCAGGTGCCCCGCGGCCTGTGGCGCGAACGCCTGCACGATCGACAGCGCGCCGGCGTAGAAGAAGAAGAACGCGAAGCACACCCACACCGCGGGAATGCGCAGGAACGCGAGCGCGCTTTCGGGGCCCGTCGTCGCGCTGGCCGACGGCTTCGGCGCGGAGGCCACCTCCATGTCCAGCGCGTCGCGCCCGACCCACAGCAGCGCCAGCACGACGAACGCCAGCACCGCCGCACACAGCAGCGCCGCGCGCCACGACACCGCCACCGTGATCGGCACCAGCAGCGCCGGCGCCAACGCCCAGCCGAGGCTGCCGCTGATGCCGTGCACGCTGTAGGCATGGCCCAGCCGCTGCTTGGCGACCTTGCGGTTGATCAGGCTGTAGTCCACCGGGTGGAAGACGCCGTTGCCGACGCCGGCCACCACCGAGAACAGCGCCAGCACCCAGTAGCTGTGCGCGCCGGCATAGCCGAGCGCGGCCACGCCCAGCAGCGCCAGGCCACCGAACAGCACCGGCCGCGGGCCGTAGCGGTCGACCAGGAAGCCCGACAGTGTCTGCACGACGCACGACACGACGAAGAAGATCGTCAGCAGGAAGCCGAGCTCGGCGTAGCCGACGCCGAACACGTCCTTCAGCCACGGAAACAGCGGCGCCAGCAGCAGCTGGCTGAAGTGGCTGACGCCGTGCGCCAGCCCGACCAGCCCGATCACCGCTGCGTCGCGACGCAGCGAGTCGGCCGGCACGGGCGATGAGCTCATCGCACGATCGTAGGCCGCACAGCCTCGGCCCGGTTACGATAGTCCGACAACTTCTATCGCGAACATGCCACGCTCCAGCCCACGCCCGCGCGGCCGCTCGGCGGTGCCGCCGGTGGACCCGCAGCGCTTCAGGCCGACGCGCCAGCGGCCGGTGCGCGTGAAGCTGCGCCGGCTCGGGCCCGACACCGAGATCCTGCCGCACAGCCACCCGTGGGCGCAGGTGGCGATCTCGATCTCGGGTGTGGCGCGCATCACCGCCGGCGACCACACCTATCTCGTGCCGGCGTGGCGCGCGGTGTGGATCCCGCCGGGCATCGAGCACGTGGTCACGGTGCTCGAGCAGGCCGAGCTGCGCACGCTGTACATCCACCAGGAGCCCGACCGCCCGGGGCCCGGCGTGGCGCGCGGCGACAGCGCCGCGTGGCGCAGCTGCCGCGTGCTCGAGGTGTCGTCGCTGCTGCGTGAGCTGGTGCTGCAGATGGACGTGACGATGGACGGCGCATCGGCGCTGCCCGCCGCCGCGCTCGAGCGCGAGGCGCGGCTCGGCGAACTGGCGCTCGACGAGCTGCGGCGCGCCGCACCGGTGCGGCTGGGCATCGAGCTGCCGCGCGACAAGCGGCTGCGCGCGCTGTGCGAAGCCGTGCTGCGCAACCCGTCGCGCCACGCCAGCCTCGAGGGCTGGGCGCGCGAGACCGCGGCCAGCCCGCGCACGGTGGCGCGGCTGTTTCGCCAGCAGCTCGACACCTCGTTCGGCCCGTGGCGGCAGCAGGTGCTGCTGGCGCACGCGCTGCGGCTGGCCGCGCAGGGGCGGCCGATGGCGCTGATCGCCGCCGACCTCGGCTACGCAAGCCCGAGCGCGTTCTCGGCGATGGTGCGGCGCGCGGTCGGTCAGCCGCCGAGCCGGTTCTTCGCGCCGCGTTGACGCGCGCCCGGCGCCGCCGTCATCGCGCGGCCTTGATCCGCGCCAGCTCGGCTTCCAGCTCGCCGACGCGCCGGGTCAGCGCGCCGATGCGCCCGTTCAACGCGCCGACGTTGACGAACACCTCGCGCTCGGCCGGCTGGTTCAGCAGGCCGGCGTAGCCGAGCCAGCTCGGTTCGTAAACCTTGACGTCCTTGAAGCCGAGATCGCGCAGCACCGTGGCAGTCACCGACGCACGCACCCCGCTCTGGCAGTAGACCACCACCTCCTTGTCGGGGTCGAGCGCGGCGTACAGGCGGCGCAGTTCGGCTGCGGGCCTCAGCGCCATGCCGTCGCGCGTACGCACCTTGCCGCTGGCCAGCTTGGCCGCGGTGTCGGGGTCGATCCAGTTCTGCTCGTACGGCAGGTTCACCGCGCCGGGCAGGTGGCCGCCGCGGATGGCACGCACGTCTTCGCCCGAGAACTCCTTGGGCGTGCGCACGTCGACGAGCTGCCCGCCGCCGGCCCTGATGCGCTGGATCATCTCGGCGTTGTCGATCAACGTGCCGCCGCGCGGCTGCAGCGCCAGCGCCACCGGCGCCAGCAGCGACGGCTCCTTCGTCAGCGGCCGGCCGGCGGCCTGCCAGGCATCGAGCCCGCCGTGGAACACCTTGGGGTCGCGCGCGCCGAAGTGGCGCATGCCGCTCAGCGCGTAGTACGCGTTGGGGTCGCCCTGGCGGCCGTACGCGATGACTTCGCGCTCGAGCAGATCGATGCCGGCGCGGCCGAGCACGGCGGCCACCTGCGCCGCGGGCAGCCAATCCTCCCGGTTCGGGTCGCGCAGCACGGTGGCGATGTCGCCGACATTGACCGCGCCGGGCAGGTGACCCTCGGCGTAGGCCTTGGCGTCGCGCACGTCCCAGACGATCGCGCCGCGCTGCAGCGCTTGCGCGACGTGGTCGGCATCGACGATGTCGGCAGCGAGCGCACCGGCGGCGGGCAGCGAGCACGCCAGCCAGGCCAGCAGGTGGCGGGCGCATCGCTTCAGGGCTTCGAACATGGGGGCTCCAGGAAATGTGGGGCGGTGATGCCCGCCTCGCGCGCGTCGGTTCGCGGCTTGAAGCGACAACGCGAATTGTGCGCCCGGTGAATCCTCCCGGCTATTCGCTTTCGATGCACATTGCATTAGCATTCAATCCGCATGGAGCTGAAGACCGCGCGCCTGACCCTGCTGGTCGATCCGGCCAAGAAGGCCGCCTTCGAACGGCTGTGCGCGCAGCAGGACCTCACACCCTCGCAGGTGGTGCGCCAGCTGATCCGCGACTACCTGGCGCAGCACGGCGTCAGCTACGTGCCCAGCGGCACGCCGGCTGAGCCCGCCAGGCCGCGCCGCGCCGCGCCGGGCTCGCGCCGCGGTGGGCGCGGCAAGCGCTGAAGACACTGCCCGCGCGCGCCGCCATGCAGACCGACCCCACCCAATGGCTGCTGCTCGACTGGGCGCTCGTGCTGCTGGCCGCCTGGCTGGCGATCGGCGTCGCCGGCGCGTGGGCGCTGATGCGCTTCACGCTGGTGTCGCACGTGCTGTTTCCGCTCGGTGGCGTGGTCGGCGTGCTGCTGGCCGGCGTCGCGTTGGCCGCGCTGTTCACGCCGCCGCAGGTGGCGGTGCTGGCGATCGGCCTGCCGACGCTGCCGTTTCACCTTCGGCTCGACGCGCTTGCGGCGTTCTTCCTGCTGGTGATCGGCGCCACGGCGGCCGGCGTGTCGACGTTCGCCGCCGGCTACTTCCGGCACGGCGAAGGCACGCCGCCCGGCCTGATGTGCCTGCAGTACCACGTGTTCCTCGCCAGCATGGCCGGCGTGGTGCTGGCCGACGACGCCTACGCGTTCATGGTGATGTGGGAGACGATGGCGCTGTCGTCGTTCTTCCTCGTCACGTCGAACCACCGCGTCGCCGAGATCCGCCGCGCCGGCTACATCTACCTGCTGGTGGCGCACGTCGGCGCGATCGGCATCTTGCTGTGCTTCGGCGTGCTGCAGGCCAACACCGGCGACTACAGCTTCGCCAATATGCGCGCGCGGCAGCTGTCGCCGCTGTGGGCCGCGGTGGCGTTCGCGCTCGCGCTGTTCGGCTTCGGCGCCAAGGCCGGGCTGCTGCCGCTGCACGTCTGGCTGCCCGAGGCGCATCCGGCGGCGCCCTCGCCGGTGTCGGCGCTGATGAGCGCCGTGATGCTCAAGACGGCCGTCTACGGCCTGTTGCGCGTGCTGTTCGACCTGCTGAGCGCACCGCAGTGGTGGTGGGGCGTGGTGCTGCTCGCGATCGGGCTGGCCACGGCGCTGTTCGGCGTGGTGTTCGCGGCGGTGCAGACCGACATGAAGCGGCTGCTCGCGTATTCGTCGATCGAGAACATCGGCCTGATGGCCGCCGGCATCGGGCTGGCGCTGCTGTTCTCGGCCTACGCGATGAAGCCGCTGGCCGCGCTGGCGCTGACCGCGAGCCTGGTGCACGTGGCGAGCCACGCGCTGTTCAAGAGCCTGCTGTTCCTCGGCACCGGCAGCGTGCTGCACGCCACCGGCGAGCGCAGCTTGGGTCGCCTGGGCGGGCTGATGCGCGCGATGCCGTGGGTGGCCTGGGTCACGCTGGCCGGCGCGCTGGCCAGCGCCGGCCTGCCGCCCACCAGCGGCTTCGTCGCCGAGTGGCTGCTGCTGCAGAGCTTTCTCTTTACGCCGGGGCTGCCCGACTCGTTTCTCAACATGCTGGTTCCGGTGGCTGCGGCGCTGATCGCGCTGGTGGCCGCGCTGGCCGGCTACACGATGGTCAAGTTCTTCGGGGTGATCTTCCTCGGCCAGCCGCGCGAGCCGCGGCTGATGCAGGCGCACGACGCCAACGCATGGCAGCGCGCCGGCATGGCCTGGCTGCTGGCCGGCAGCGTGCTGATCGGGCTGGCGCCGGCGCAGTTCATCCAGCTGATCGACCCGATCACCCGCGAACTGGTCGGCGCCGGCCTCGGTGCGGCGGTGGCGCAGCACGGCTGGCTGCTGGCGCCCACCGCGGTGGCGCGCGCCAGCTACGGGCCGGTGCTGTTCCTGCTCGGCGTGGCGGCGTGCTTCGCGCTGGCGTATGCGCTGGTGCGCCGGCTCTATCACGGCCGCACCCGGCGCGCGCCGCCGTGGGACTGCGGCTTTCGCTGGCAAGGCGCACGCATGCAGGACACTGCCGAGGGCTTCGGGCAGCCGATCCGCCAGATCTTCGAGCCGTTCTTCCGCATGCAGCGCGAGCTGCCGTCGCCGTTCGACAGCGCACCGCGCTACCGCGTGACGGTGGAAGACCACTTCTGGTACGCGCTCTACCGCCCGGTCGCCGATGCGGTGGCGCGCGTCGCCCGGCTGGTCGGCCTGCTGCAGCAGGGCCGCATCGCGGTGTACCTGCTGTTCAGCTTCGTCACGCTGATCGCGGTGCTGCTGGTGGTGCGCCGATGAGCGGGGCCCAGGCATGAGCTGGAGCGGCGCGCTGTCGCAGTTGCTCGAGGTGGTGCTCGCGCTGGCGCTGGCGCCGCTGCTCACCGGCTGGGTCAACCAGTGCCGCGCCTGGCTGCACAACCGCTCGGCGCCGCCGCTGCTGCAGCCGTACTACCTGCTGCACAAGCTGTTCAACAAGGAGTCGGTGCTGGCCGAACATGCGTCGCCGCTGTTTCGCGCCACGCCGTACATCGTGTTCGGTTGCATGGTGCTCGCCTGCTCGATCATCCCGACGCTGTCGACCGACCTGCCGCTCACGCTGGCGGCCGACGCCATCGCGCTGGTGGGGCTGTTCGCGCTGGCGCGGGTGTTCATCTCGCTGGCGGCGATGGACATCGGCACCGCGTTCGGCACACTGGGCGCGCGCCGCGAGATGCTGATCGGCTTCCTCGCGGAGCCGGCGCTGCTGATGGTGCTGTTCTGCGCCTCGCTGATCTCGACCTCGACCTCGCTGGCCACCATCGTCGAGACGCTGGCGCACCGCGAGCTGGCGATCTACCCGAGCCTGGCGCTGGCCGGTGTGGCGTTCACGATCGTCTCGCTGGCCGAGAACGCGCGCGTGCCGGTCGACAACCCGGCCACGCATCTGGAGCTGACGATGATCCACGAGGCGCTCATCCTCGAGTACTCGGGGCGCCACCTCGCGCTGCTGGAATGGGCGGCCAGCCTCAAGCTCTTCGCCTATTCGTGCGCCGGGCTCGCGCTGTTCTTTCCGTGGGGCATCGCCGAGGCACAGGCGCCGCTGGAGATGCTGCTGGCGCTGCCGGCACTGCTGCTCAAGCTCGCGCTCGGTGGCACCACGCTCGCGGTGCTCGAGACGCTGAGCGCCAAGATGCGGATCTTCCGCGTGCCGGAGTTCCTGGCCACCGCGTTCCTGCTGGCGGTGATCGGCCTGCTGGTGCGCATCCTGCTGGGCAGTTGAACATGAAACGCCCGCGCTCGCCTTGTTCGCTGCCCCGCGCCGGGGCGCGCGCCGCCCTCGGGCGGACGGGCGGCGCCGGGCCGCTCGCCGGCGCGAAGCGCGCAGCGCGCGGCGCGAGGCTGGTCCAGTGAGCCCGCTGCTCGGCGAGCTGATCAACCTGCTCGGCGCGGTGCTGCTGATGCTGGCCTTCGCGATGCTTTCGCAGCGGCGCGTGCTGTCGCTGGTGCACCTGTTCACGCTGCAGGGCGTGGTGCTGGTGATCGCCACCGCGGTGGTGGGCTACGCGACGGCGCAGCCGCACCTGTTCGTCTCGGCGGCGCTGACGCTGCTGCTGAAGGTGACCCTGATCCCGATCCTGCTGCACCGGGTGATCGGCCGCCTCGAGGTGCGCTGGGACACCGAGCCGCTGATCAACATCCCGACCACGATGCTGATCGGCATCCTGCTGGTGATCTTCGCGTTTAACCTGGGGCTGCCGATCGCGCGCTTCTCGTCGACCATCGCGCGCGGCACGCTGGGCATCGCGCTGGCGTGCGTGCTGCTGTCGTTCATGATGATGATCACGCGCACCAAGGCGATCCCGCAGGTGGTGGGCTTCCTGTCGATGGAGAACGGCCTGTTCTTCACCGCCACCTCGGCCACCTACGGCATGCCGATGGTGGTCGAGCTGGGCATCGGTCTCGACGTGCTGATCGGCGTGCTGATCCTGGGCGTGTTCATGTTCCAGATCCGCGAGCAGTTCGACAGCCTCGATATCCGCCACCTCGAGCGGTTGAAGGAGGACTAGCCTTGCGGCTGCGGCGACTTCAATTCGCTCGCGACGGGGTGGCGCGGCGCGGCGGGCGGTGCCCGGTGGGGGCTCCTACTGGGGCGGTCGGCCTTGCAGGCCGACTCCCCTGCGATGCTCGCAGCACGGTCGCGCGGCGAAACTCGCTTCGCTCACTGCGTTCGCTGCGCTCGAACAATCGCCGCGAGTCAGAACACGTTGTGCGCGCTGCGCGCGCACCGACCGCACTGCTGCGCTTCTCGGCGCCCCACAAGTCGCCCCCACCGGGCACCGCCCGCCGCGCTGCAACGCTCGTGGTGTACGTCGGCGCATGCCACGGTGGTGCCGGCAAAGCCGTGGGCGAGTGTGCGTCGGCAGCGACATTGTGTGGCGCTGAGCACCGCAGAGCGCATGGCCGCGCGCGCGCAGCGCGCGCTTCCACCTCTGACTCGCGTCGATTGTTCGAGCATAGCGAACGAAGTGAGCGGAGCGAGTTTCGACGCGGGCCATGCGATCGAGGAGCGCAGGGGCGAGTGCGGACGAGCGAGAGTCCCTGCGGACTCTCGCTCGCCTCACGAGCCGGCCCGGCTTGCAAGCCGGGCCGTGGACGCCGCAGCGAAGCGGAGGACGCCGCACACGAGCGCCGGCGCAGACCCGGCCGCGGCTTTGCCTCGCTCAGCACATCACACGCGGCGCTATGAACGCCCTCTTCTTCGTCCTAGCGATCCCGCTGGCCGGTGGCGTGGTGCTGGCGCTGGTGGGCCACCGCGACCGCGCGATGGACATCAATGTCGCGTTCAGCGTCGGCACGTTCGTCGCGGCGTGCGTGCTCACCGTGGAGGTGGTGGCCGAGGGCCCGCTGTTCGCGTGGGAGCGCGAGTTCTTCATCGACCCGCTCAATGTCTTCCTGGTCACGCTCACCTCGTTCGTCGGCATGACCACCGCGTTGTTCTCGCGGCCTTACATGCGGGTGGAGCGCGACCACGGCAAGATGACCCCGCCGCGGCTGCGGCTGTACCACAGCATGTACCAGCTGTTCAGCTTCACGATGCTGCTGGCGCTGATGACCAACAACATGGGCATCCTGTGGGTAGCGATGGAGGCGGCGACGCTGGCCACCGTGCTGCTGGTGAGCGTCTACCGCACCGCGGCCAGCCTGGAGGCGGCGTGGAAGTACTTCATCCTGTGCGGCGTCGGCATCGCGCAGGCGCTGTTCGGCACCGTGATGCTCTACATGGCCGCCGAGCGGGTGGTCGGCGCCAGCGGCGGCGCACTGCTGTGGACCAACCTCGACGCGGTGAAGGCCCAGCTCGACCCCAACATCATCACGCTGGCGTTCGCGTTCCTCTTCATCGGCTACGGCACCAAGGTGGGCCTGGTGCCGCTGCACAACTGGCTGCCCGACGCGCACGCCGAGGGCCCGACGCCGGTGTCGGCGGTGCTGTCGGGGCTGCTGCTGAACGTGGCGCTGTACGCCGTGCTGCGCTGCAAGGTGCTCACCGACGGCGCGCTCGGCAGCCCGCTGGCCGGGCAGATGATGATCGGCTTCGGGCTGCTGTCGGTGGTGGCGTCGGCGTTCTTCCTGATGCGCCAACGCGACATCAAGCGGATGTTCGCCTACTCGTCGATCGAGCACATGGGGCTGATGACGTTCGCCTTCGGCTTGGGCGGTGGCATCGCCACCTTTGCCGGGCTGCTGCACATGACGGTGCACTCGCTCACCAAGTCGGCGATCTTCTTCACCGTCGGCCATGCGGCGCAGAAGGCCGGCACGCAGGTGATGGACGAGATCCGCGGGCTGGTGAGGGTCAATCCGCCGGTGGGCTGGGGCCTGATGCTGGGGTCGCTGGCGATCCTCGGCATGCCGCCGTTCGGCGTGTTCGCCAGCGAGTTCCTGATCATCACCAGCGCGATGCGCCAGCAGCCGTGGACCACGCCGTGGCTGCTGCTGGCGCTGGGCGTGGCGTTCGCGTCGGTGTTCGGCCGCGTGCAGCCGATGGTGTTCGGCGAGTCCACGCTGAAGCGGCTGGCCCACCCACCGGCGCTGGTGCCAGTGTTCGTGCACCTGGCGCTGTGCCTGATGCTGGGCCTGTACGTGCCGCCGTACCTCGACGGTTGGTTCCGCCAGGCGGCGCGCATGATCGGCGGCTGATGGGCGCAATGCAGATCGGCGGCATCGAGCTGCGTGCGCAGCGCCTGCGTGCGCCGCTGCCGGTCTGGCACGCGCCGGTCGATGCCGCGGCCTGGTCGGCACTGGCCGCTGCGGCCGCGCGCGATGGCCGCTTGCTGTCGCTGTGGGCCAGCGCTCGCGAATCGGTGCACGCCGCGTACGCGTTCGCCGACGGCGCGCTGTGGGCCGAGTTGCCGCTCGGCGCCGACGCCGCCTATCCCGACCTCGCTGCGACGATCCCGTGTGCGCAGCGCATGCAGCGCGCCGCTGCCGACCTGTGCGGCGTGCGTGCGCTCGGCGCGCCGGACACGCGCGGCTGGCTCGACCACGGCACCTGGACGCTCGAGCGGCCGCTGTGTAGCGACGCGGCCAGCCAGCCGCCGCGCGGCGACGGCGACTACCCGTTCGTACGTGTCGAGGGCGACGGCGTGCACGAGATCGCGGTCGGCCCGGTGCACGCCGGCACGATCGAGCCGGGCCACTTCCGCTTCTCGGTGGTCGGCGAAAAGGTGCTGCGCCTCGAGCAGCGGCTGGGCTATACGCACAAGGGCATCGAGCGGCGCTTCACCGAGCTGGCGCCGCTGCAGGCGCACCGCCTGGCCGGCCGCGTGTCGGGCGACTCGACGGTGGCCTTCGCCTGGGCGTACTGCATGGCGCTGGAGTCGGCGCTCGGCGTCGACGCTCCGCCGCGCGCACAGTGGCTGCGCGCGCTGCTGCTCGAGCGCGAGCGCGTGGCCAACCACCTGGGCGACCTCGGCGCGATCGGCAACGACGCCGCGCTGTCGTTCGGGCTGGCGCAGTTCTCGCGCCTGCGCGAGGACTGGCAGCGCGAGTCGCTGGCGGCGTTCGGCCACCGCCTGCTGATGGACGCGGTGCTGCCCGGCGGCGTGGTGCGCGACCTCGGCACCGCGCAGCTGGTGCAGATGAGCCAGCACTGCGACGCGATCGAGGCCGAGTGCCGCACGCTGCGCGCGATCTACGACGAGCACGCCGGCCTGCAGGACCGCTTCATCGGCGCCGGCCGCGCCAGCGCGCAGCTCGCGCGCCAGCTCGGGCTGACCGGGCTCGCCGGCCGCGCCAGCGGCCAGCCGCAGGATCTGCGCTGCGACCACCCCTGGCCGCCGTACGACGCGCTGCAACCCGGGCGCGCGCTGTCGACCCAGGGCGACGTCGCCGCGCGCGTCGCGGTGCGCTTCGACGAGCTGTTCGAGTCGCTGCGGCTGATCCGCGACCTGCTGGCCGCGCTGCCCGCCGGCGCGGTGTGCAGCGCAGTCGATGCACCGCAGGGTGACGTGCGCGGCGCCGGTTGGGTCGAAGGCTGGCGCGGCGAGGTGTTCGTCGCGCTCGAGCTGCGCGCCGGCGCGATCCACCGCTGCCACTGCCACGACCCTTCGTGGCAGAACTGGCCGGTGCTCGAGCACGCGGTGATCGGCAACATCGTTCCCGACTTCCCGCTGATCAACAAGTCGTTCAACCTGAGCTATTCGGGGCAGGACCTGTAGAGATGCTCAAACTCGTGCAGCAGATCGTTCGCGCGGGCATCGTCACCGAGCCGGTGCCGGCCGACGCCGGCGCGCTGGCGGCCGCGGCGAGCACCATCCACGACGAGCTGCTGGCCATCCTCGGCCAGGCGCTGGCGATCCGGCACGTCGACGCCGGCTCGTGCAATGGTTGCGAGCTCGAGATCCACGCGCTCAACAACCCCTACTACAACCTCGAGGGCCGCGGCATCCGCTTCGTCGCCAGCCCGCGCCACGCCGACCTGCTGCTCGTCACCGGGCCGGTGAGCCGCAACATGGCCGAGGCGCTGCGGCGCACCTACGACGCCGCGCCGGACCCCAAGCTCGTCGTCGCCGTCGGCGACTGCGGCTGCTGCGGCGGCATCTTCGGCGAAGGCTATGCGAGCTGCGGCCGCGTCGCCAATCTGATCCCGGTGGACGTCGGCGTGCCGGGCTGCCCGCCGGCGCCACTGGAGATCCTGCGCGGCATCCTGCTGGCAGTGCGGCGCTTGCCCACGCGTGCGAGCGCACCCTGATCCGGGGCCACGGGATTGCACGGGCGCGTGCGGTTCAGTTTCGCGGTTCGCGCCGCGGCATCAGCTGATCTTCTCGCGCAATTCCTGCGGCAGCGGCAGCGACTGATTGCTCGCGAAATCGATCCACACCATGCGCGCGCCGCCTTCGGCCCAGATCACGCCTGGGTCGTCGCTGCGCTCCATCGTCACGTAGGTGTCGAAGCTGGTGCGGCCGACGGTGGTGACATGGTGCTTCACGCGCACGTCGCCGGGATAGCGCAGCTGCTGGAGGAAGTTGCACCAGGCGTTGACGATCACCGGCCCCTGCCGGCTCTGCTCGGGCATGCATCCGATGCTGCGGCACCAGTCGATGCGCGCGGTCTCCATGTAGCGGAAGTAGACCGTGTTGTTGATGTGGCCCATCGCGTCCATGTCGCCCCAGCGGATCGGGATGACCGTCTCGTAGACCAGCTTCCTGTGCGGCGGCGGATCGAAGCGCATCGTGGGCTCTAGGATTCGTCGGCGTCAGCCGTTGCGGCCCGCGCCGAGCGAGTCGCCCAGCCGCGCCACGATCGCGCGCAGCTCGTCGATCTGCGCCACCAGCCGTGCCTGCTCGGCCTTGATCGCGGCCAGCTCGTCGGCCGCCTGGCGCAGGCTGTCGTGCGCCACGGCGGGCGCAGGTGCAGGGTGAGCTGCCGGTTCGGCCACCTCGCCGCACAGCAGGTGCGCCCAGCGCGCCTCGCGCTCACCGGCCGCACGCGCGAGCCGGCGCACGAATGGCGGGCTCTTGCCCTGCAGCTCGTCGAGAAAGGCCTCGACCGACGAGATGTCGGCAAAGCGGTGCAGCCGCTCGCAGTTGGCGCGCAACTCGGCCGCGGTCTGCGGCCCGCGCAGCATCAGCACCGCCAGCAGCGCCACCGCCGCGCCGGGCAGCGTCCATGCGCGCGCCGCGTTATGCTCGTAGCGCGAAACGCGCGAGCCGCTCGACTCCAGCACCAAACTGGCCGCGCGCAGCGCATCGAGCGCCTGCAGCACGTCGGCATCGGCCAGGCTCATCACCGGCTCGCGTGCGGTCTTCTGGTTGCAACCGGCCACCAGCGCGTTGAGCGACAGCGGGTAGGTGTCGGGCACGGTGGCGTGCTTCTCCACCAGCACGCCGAGCACGCGCGCCTCGGCCGGCGACAGTTCGCGGCGCGTCATCGCGCAGACATCAAACCGCGTGCCCGTCGTCGGCGGTGACGATGGCGCCGTTGACGAAGCCGCTCTCGTTGGCGCACAGCATCATCAGCGCGCTGTCGAGATCCTTCGGCTCGCCGACGCGCTTGCGCGGCAGCGACGCGATCAGCTTCTGACCGCCCTCGGTCTGCCACTGGTGATGGTTGATCTCGGTGTCGATGTAGCCGGGGCACAGCGCGTTCACGTTGATGCCGTAGCGGCCCCATTCGAGCGCCATCGCGCGCGTCATGTGCACCACGGCAGCCTTGCTCATGCTGTACACGCCGATGCGGCTGCCCACGCGCAGGCCGGCCACCGACGCGATGTTGACGATGCGCCCGCCGGTGTAGGTGCCGGGCGCGGTGCCCTTGGCGCGCGCGATCATCCGCTTGGCCACCTCCTGCGCGACGAAAAACGCGCCGCGCGTGTTGGTGTTCATGATGTAGTCGTAGTCTGCGGGCGTCACGTCGGTCAGATGCTGCGTGGTGCCGACGCCCGCGTTGTTGACCAGGATGTCGATCGCGCCCATCTCGGTCTCGGCATGCGCCACCGCGGCCTTGATGCTGGCGGTGTCGGCGACGTCGAGCGCCACCACGTGGGCATCGCCGCCGGCGCCTTCGAGCTCGGCGCGCAGCGTCTTCAGCCGCTCGATGCGGCGCGCCGCCAGCACCACGGCCGCACCGGCGCGCGACAGCGTGCGCGCGAACTGCTCGCCCAGGCCGCTCGATGCGCCCGTCACCAGCGCGACACGGCCCGACAAATCGATGCTGTAGCTCACGAACTGCCCTCCCCGTCACCGGTTGCCGATTCGCGCCGGACGATAGCACGCGCGTGTGGCGAGGCGCGCGCCCACGGGGCCATGTCGCGCGTCGGCACGGCGCGTGCACCAGCCGCGCCCGCCGTCGCCTTTGGAGCGGGCACCTCAGAGCCGCGCACCTAGAATTCGCACGCTGCACGCAGCCGCCGCCGGCGCTGCAGCGGCTGTGGCCCGTCACCGAACTGCGAGAACGCGATGACACCCCAACAGATCCTCGACACCTACGGCCCGCGCGAAGCGATGGAGTACGACGTGGTGATCGTCGGCGCCGGCCCGGCCGGCCTGGCCACGGCCATTCACCTGAAGCAGTTGGCCGCGAAGGCCGGACGCGAGGTCTCGGTGGTGGTGCTCGAGAAGGGCTCCGAGCCGGGCGCGCACATCCTGTCGGGCGCGATCGTCGATCCGAAGGCGCTGGCGGAACTCTTCCCCGACTGGGCCGAGCGCGGTGCACCGCTGAAGCAGGCGGTGACGCGCGATGAATTTCTTTTTCTCAGCGAAACCGGCGCCCGCGCCACCCCGCACTGGCTGCTGCCAAAGTGTTTCCACAACCACGGCAACTTCGTCGTCAGCCTCGGCGCGCTGACCCGCTGGCTGGCGCAGCAGGCCGAAAGCCTCGGCGTGGAAATCTTCCCCGGCTTCGCCGCCGCCGAAGTGCTCTACAACGACAACGGCAGCGTCAAGGGCGTCGCCACCGGCAACATGGGCGTGGGCAAGGACCACGAACCCACGGGCGACTTCCAGCTGGGCATGGAGCTGCACGCCAAGTACACGGTGTTTGCCGAGGGCGCGCGCGGCAGCCTGGGGCGCCAGTTGATCGCACGCTTCAAACTCGACGAAGGCCGCGACCCGCAGACCTACGGCCTGGGGGTGAAGGAAGTCTGGGAAATCGACCCCGCGCGCCACCAGCCCGGCTTCGTGCTGCACACCGCCGGCTGGCCCATGGACGCCGACACCTACGGCGGCGCCTTCCTGTACCACCTGGACGACAACAAGGTGGCCCTGGGCTTCGTCACCGGCCTGGGCTACCAGAACCCGTACCTGAGCCCGTTCGAGGAGATGCAGCGCTGGAAGACGCACCCGGCGATCCGCGCGCATCTCGAAGGCGGCAAGCGAATCGGCTACGGCGCGCGCGCGATCAACAACGGCACGCCGCAGGCGCTGCCGAAGACGATCTTTCCCGGCGGCGCGCTGGTCGGCTGCGACGCCGGCTACCTGAACGCCGCGCGCATCAAGGGCAGCCACGCGGCGATCAAGAGCGGCATGCTGTGCGCCGCCGCGCTCGACGAGGCGCTGGCCGCGGGGCGCAGCCACGACGAGCTGACCGCCTACCCGGCATTGTTCGAAGCCAGCTGGCTGAACGACGAGTTGCAGCAGCAACGCAACTTCAAGCTGTGGTTCAAGAAGGGCAAGTGGGTAGGCAACCTGATGACCGGCCTCGAGCAGTGGCTGCTGCCCAAGCTCGGCATCGCGAGCCCGCCGTGGACGCTGCACGCGACCAAGGCCGACCACGAGTACCTGAGGCCCGCCGCCGAGTGCACGCCGATCGCCTACCCGAAGCCCGACGGGCAGATCAGCTTCGACCGCCTCAGCTCGGTGTTCGTCAGCAACACCAACCACGAGGAGAACCAGCCGGCGCACCTGACGCTGAAGAGCGCGCTGGTGCCGGTGCAGGTGAACCTCGCGCGCTTCGCCGGCCCCGAGAGTCGCTACTGCCCGGCCGGCGTCTACGAGTTCGTGCCGGTCGACGGCGGCGGCGAGCGGCTGCAGATCAACGCGCAGAACTGCGTGCACTGCAAGACCTGCGACATCAAGGATCCGACGCAGAACATCGTCTGGGTCGCGCCCGAGGGCGGTGGCGGGCCGAACTACTCGGGGATGTGAGCCACCATGTGAGCACCCGGCGCGCCGCTTCGATGCCCTTGCGAACCCCCAGGAGCCCCGCTTGAGCGCTGCCGGATCGACCGGAGCGCCGGCAACGGACACCGCAACGTGCGACGTGCTGGTGGTCGGCGGCGGCATCAACGGCGCGGGCATCGCGCGCGACCTCGCCGGCCGCGGGCTCGCGGTGTGGCTGTGCGAGAAGGACGACCTCGCGCAGCACACCTCGTCATCGTCGACCAAGCTGATCCACGGCGGCTTGCGCTACCTCGAGTACTACGAGTTCTCGCTGGTGCGCAAGGCGCTTGCCGAGCGCGAGCGGTTGCTGAAGAGCGCGCCGCACATCATGCGGCCGCTGCGCTTCGTGATGCCGCACGATCCGTCGATGCGGCCGGTGTGGATGATCCGCGCCGGCTTGTTCCTGTACGACCATCTGGCGCGGCGCGAGTGGCTGCCGGGCTCGCAGGCCGTGGCGCTGGCCACGCACCCGGCCGGCGCGCCGCTGAAGCCGCGGTACACGCGCGGCTTCGTCTACAGCGACGGCTGGGTCGACGATGCTCGGCTTGTGGTACTGAACGCCGTCGATGCCGCCGCGCGCGGCGCCGCCGTGCTCACGCGCTGCCGCTGCGAGCGCGCCGAGCGCAGCGCCAGCGGCTGGCTCGCGCTGCTGCGCGGCGCAGACGGCCGCACGCGCACCGTGCGCGCACGTGCGCTGGTCAACGCCACCGGCCCGTGGGCCGCGCAGTTCCTGCGCGAACACGCCAACATCGCGGTGCCGAAGACGCTGCGGCTGATCAAGGGCAGCCACATCGTCGTGCGCAGGCTGTTCGACCATCCGTTCGCGTACATCTTCCAGAACGCCGACCGCCGCATCATCTTCGCGATCCCGTACGAGGGCGAGTTCACGCTGATCGGCACCACCGACGTCGAAACGCAGGCGCCGATCGGCGAAGCGCGCATCGACGCCGACGAAACGCGCTACCTGTGCGAGCAGGCCAGCCGCTACTTCGCGCGCGAGGTGACGCCGGCCGACGTGGTCTGGAGCTACGCCGGCGTGCGCCCGCTGCTCGACGAGGCCGGCGACGCCGCCTCGGTCACGCGCGACTACCTGCTCGAGCTCGACACCTCCGGCGCGCCGCTGCTCAACGTGTGGGGCGGCAAGATCACCACCTTCCGCAAGCTGGCGGAGGAGGCTGCCGCGCTGCTGCGCGAGCCGCTGCGCATCGCTGGCGCACCGTGGACCGCCACCGCCCCGCTGCCCGGCGGCGATCTGTCGGCCTGGATCACGCCGAGCGGCCGGCCCGACCGCGACATCGCTGCGTTCGATGCCGAACTCGCGCGCCGACAGCCGCAGCTGGCCACGGCACTGCGCGAGCGCTGGGTGCACAGCTACGGCTCGCGGGTCGCGCTGCTGCTGGCGCAGCCGATCGGCGCCGAGGTGGCGCCGCACCTGCACGAGGGCGAACTGCGCTACCTGCGCGATCAAGAGTGGGCACGCAGCGCCGACGACGTGCTGTGGCGCCGCAGCAAGCTCGGGCTGCACTACGGCGCGGCCGATCGCGAGCAGGTGCAGCGCTGGTGGCGGCAGCGCGGTGGCGCGGCTGTCACCGGCACGGCAGCCGCTGCAACCGCTGCGGAGTGAGCCTCGATGCGGCGCGCCTCGTCAGCTCTTGCAACGCGCCACGTAGGTGGCCTCGGAACGCTGCAAGTCCGCCTGCTCGCCGGCACTCAGCGTGGCCGCGCGCTGGCGCTTGCCGTGCAGGATGCGCAGCATCTCGTGGCACTGCTCGGCCTCGCGCTGCGACAGTGCCCGCGCCGACGTGCGTGCCTGCCGCTCATCCAACGCGGCCTTGCGTTCGGCCGACTTGGCGTCGGCCAGCTCCTGCCGGGCCTGGCGATCGTCGTCGGCGCACTTGGCCTGGTACTCGGCTCGCAGGTCCTGCTGCACCGCGTGTCCGACGCCGCGTGACGACGCGGTGCGAATCGCGTCGTTGAGCTGCGCGCAGGCGGGGCTCAGGTACTGCAGATGCTCCGGCGCACGGCCGAGCGAAGCCGAAGGCGATGCGCGCAGCTGCGGCAGCTCCCGCACCGGCGCAGGCCCGTAGCCACCCATGCTGGTGCCGGCACCGGTGGTGCACGGCGTGTGCGACAGCACCGTCCGGCCCTGCACGTTGCAGCGGTAGGCGACCTGGGCCAGCGACGCCTGCGCCGACGCCAGCAGCAGCAGCGTGACCGCTGCCCGCCCGAGACTGAATCCTCCACCCATTCGCATGTTGTCCACCCTCGCCGGAGCCGCGCGCATCTTACGCATGGTTCAAGCGTCCACCTGCGCGGTGCGCACACACAAGCTGTGCAGAACTGCGCATGCCCGCTGCACTGCGCGGCGCTGCGCGGCGCCGGTGAGGAGCCTGCCGCAATAATCGGCCGTGCGCGCCCGCCCCGCCCCCGGCTTCACGCTGATCGAACTGCTCGTGGCGATCGCCGTGCTGGCGATCCTGGCCACGCTGGCGCTGCCGAGCGTGCAGGCGCCGATGGTGCGGCAGCAGATCGTCGACTCGGCGCCGCTGATCAACGTGGCGAAGCACGCGGTCGGCGTGCGCTGGGCGGCCAGCGGCAAGCTGCCGCAGGACAACGCCGAGGCCGGCCTGCCGGCGGCCGACAAGATGGTCGGCAACTACGTGTCGTCGGTCAGCGTCGAGGCCGGCGCGCTGCACGTGGTGTTCGGCAACCAGGCCAACGGCGCGATCAATGGGCGCACGCTGAGCTTTCGCCCGGCGGTGGTCGACAGCGCACCGATGGTGCCGATCGCCTGGGTGTGCGCGGCGGCACCGGTGCCCGACAAGATGAGCGCCAAGGGCGGCGACCGCACCGACGTCGCGGCGAAGTTCCTGCCGCTGAACTGCCGCGGCGGCTGACGCCGCTATACGGCGCCGCCAGCGCGCTCAAACGCCGCGCTGACCGACCCGATCGCGCACCGACTGATCCCACGCGGTGGCGTCTTCCGCTTCGCCCCACAGGTCGATCGTGACCGGCGTTCCCGCGTGCACCCGCTGTGCGGCCGCGCCGCGCACGTAGCCGAGGCCGACGCAGGCGTTCGCGGCCGGGCTCCAGCCCACCGAGATCAGCTCGCCCACCGGCTTGCCGTCGAGCACGATCGCCTCGCCGCCCCAGGCGTAGACGTCGGGGTCGTCGAACACGAAGTTCAGCAGCTTCTTGCGCAGCGGCTGCTCGCGCGCGGCCAGCAGCGCGGCGCGGCCGATGAACTCCACCGGCTTGTCAATCTTCAGCGCGAAGCCGAGCCCGGCCTCCCACGGCGTCTCGTCGGGCCCAAGCTCGGCGCCCCAGGCGCGGCGGCCGGCCTCGATGCGCAGCGCGTCGATCGCGTAGTAGCCGGCATCGACCAGCCCCTGCGTGCCGCCGGCCGCGTCGGCCGGCCCGAGATCCTCGCCCGCTTCGTGCAGTGCCAGGTAGACATGGCGCGCCATCTCGATCGGCACGTACAGCTCGACGCCCGGGCCGCCGACGTAGCTCATCCGCGCCGCGCGCACGCGCGCCAGCCCGAGATCGATCTCGCGCGTGTGCGAGAACTTCAGCGTCGACAGGTCGTCGGGGCTGACGCGGCGCAGCAGCTCGTGCGCCCTCGGGCCCATCAGCGACAGCACCGCGCTGAGCGCGCTGACATCGGTGACCGTGACGTGCTCGTGCTCGCCGATGCGGCGCTCGATCCAGTCGAGGTCGCGCTGCGGCTGCGCCGAGCCGGTGATCAGCTGGAAGCGCCACGCGTCGAGGCGCAACACGGTGAGATCGCTCTCGAAGCCGCCGCGTTGATTCAGCATCGCGCTGTAGACCATGCGGCCCGGCGCCACGTCGACATCGTTGGCGCACAGGCGCTGCAGCAGCGGCAGCGCATCGCGCCCCTGCACCAGCAGCTTGCCGAACGAGGTCTGGTCGTACAGTGCCACCGCCTCGCGCGTGGCGCGCTGCTCGGCGCGCACCCACGGCAGCCAGCCGGGCGCGTCGAGCGTCGGCTCGGGCCGCGGCTGGCCGGCGGGCCTGAAGTAGTTGGCGCGCTCCCAGCCGTTCTTGCTGCCCCACTCGGCGCCCTTGGCGTCGAGCAGGTCGTACAGCGGCGAGGTGCGCAGCGGCCGCGCGGTCTGCAGCTCCTGTCGCGGCCAGCGCATCGCGTAGTGCAGGCCCAGCGTCTCGGCGGTGCGCTCGGCCAGCGCCTTGCGGTTGGCGGTGAAGGCGCCGAAACGGCGCAGGTCCACATCCCACAGGTCGCGCGGCGCCTCGCCGCCGGCGATCCACTCGGCCACCAGCCGGCCGGCACCGCCGGAGTTGGCGATGCCGGCGGAGTTGAAGCCGGCGCAGACGAAGTAGTTCGCCAGGCCCGGCGCCTCGCCGATGATGAAGTTGCCGTCGGGCGTGAAGCTCTCGGGCCCGTTGAGCAGCAGCTTGATCTCGGCATGCTCCAGGCACGGCGTGCGGTGGATCGCATTCGTCATCAGCGGCTCGAACTGGTCCCAGTCTTCGTCGAGCAGCTGGAACTGGAACGTGCTCGGGATCGGGTCCACCGCCCACGGCTTGGCCTCGGGCTCGAAGCCGCCCATCACCAGGCCGCCGACCTCCTCCTTGTAGTAGATGAAGCCGTCGGGATCGCGCATCACCGGCAGCATCGGGTGCACGCCGTCGATGCGGCCGGTCACCACGTAGAAGTGCTCGGCGGAGTACAGCGGCACGTTGACGCCGGCCAGCGCGCCGAACTGCCGCGCCCACTGACCGGCACAGTTCACGAGCACCTCGCAGGCCACGTCGGCCAGCGCGCCGTCGCGGCGCACGCGCACGCCGCTGACGCGCTCGCCACCGGTGCCGCGCGTGGTCAGCACGGCGGTGACCTCGACCTCCTCGGCGATGCGCACGCCGCGGTTGCGCGCACCCTTGGCCAGGCTCATGCACAGGTCGGCCGGGTTGGCCTTGCCGTCGCCGGGGATCCACAGCGCGCCGTGCAGGTCATCGGTGCGCATCGGCGGGAACAGGTCGCCCGCCTCCTTCGGCGTGATCAGCTGCACCTCGACGCCGAAGCTGCCCGCCAGCGCGGCCTGCTTCTTCAGCACCTTCCAGCGCTCGGGCGTGGCCGCCACGTTGACGCTGCCGCAGGCCTTCCAGCCGGTGGCCAGGCCCGTCTCCTGCTCCAGCGACGCGTACAGTTCGATGCCGTAGCGGCTCATCGCCGTCATGTTGCGGTTGGGCCGCATCTGGCCCACCAGCCCGGCTGCGTGCCAGGTGGTGCCGCAGGTCAGCTTGCCCTGCTCGAGCAGCAGCACGTCGGCGATGCCGAGCTTCGCGAGGTGGTAGGCGGTCGAGCAGCCGGCGATGCCGCCGCCGACGATCACCACCCGCGCCTGGGCCGGCAGGCTCATCGCACGGGTCTGCGCACGCCGCGCGCCGTCGTCATGTCACCACGGCAGCGAATAGGTCTTCACGTTGGTGAAGCTCTTGCAGGCCTCCTGCACGCCCTCTTTGTAGCCGAGGCCCGAATCCTTGATGCCGCCGAACGGCGTCACCTCGAGCCGGTAGCCCGGCACCTCCCAGACGTTGACCGAACCCACCTGCAGCTCGCGCACGAAACGCATGATGTCGTCGAGCCGGTTGGTGCACACGCCCGACGACAGGCCGTAGGCGGTGGCATTGACCTGGCGAATAGCGTCATCGACATCGCGGAAGGTCAGCACCGGCGACACCGGGCCGAAGGTCTCCTGCTTGACGACCTCCATCTCGCCGTGCACGCGGTCGATCAGCGTCGGCGAGTACGACGCGCCATCGCGCCGGTTGCCGTGCAGCAGCCGCGCACCCTGCGCAATGGCATCGTTGACGCGCGCCTCGAACAGCATCGCCGCGCGCTCGTCGATCACGGTGCCCATGTCGACCGTGGGGTCGAGCGGGTCGCCGTACAGCCAGTCGCGGGTGCGCGCGAGCAGTGCATCGGTGAAGTCGGAGGCCAACCGCTCGTGCACGAAGATGCGCTTGACCGCGGTGCAGCGCTGGCCGCTGTTCTTGTACGAGCCGCTGGCGGCCAGCTCGGCGGCCTTGTTGACGTCGGCGTCGTCCATCACGATCAGCGGGTCGTTGCCACCGAGCTCGAGCACCTGGCGCTTGTAGATCGCGCGCGCGGCGATGTGCTTGCCGATCGCCACGCCGCCGGTGAAGCTGACCAGGTCCACATCGGGGTGCGTCAGCAGCTCGTCGGCGATCTCGGCCGGGTCGCCGGTCAGCACCGACAGCATCGGCGGCGGCAGCCCGGCCTCGTACAGGATGTCGGCCAGCGTCAGCGCGGCCAGCGGCGTCTTCTCGCTCGGCTTGAGCACCATGCGGTTGTTGGTGGCCACCGCCGGCGCCACCTTGTGGATCACCTGGTTCAGCGGGTGGTTGAACGGCGTGATCGCGCTGATCACGCCCAGCAGCGGCTCACGCGTGGTGTGCACGCGGCGCTGCTTGCCGTGGTGCGTGAGGTCGCACGAGAAGCTCTGGCCGTCGTCCACCAGCGCAGCCTGCGCGGCGAACAGCAGCACGTCGCTGGCGCGGCCGACCTCGTACAGCGAGTCCTTCAGGCACAGGCCCGATTCGAGCGTGATCTGCCGCGCGATCGCGTCCTTGCGCTGCGCCACCAGCTCGCCGGCGCGGATCAGGATGCGAAAGCGCTCGTGGCGCGTGAGCCGGGGCTTGTAGTCGCGCGCCTGGCGGATCGCGCGGCGCACGTCGTCGATGCCGGCCTTCGGCACGGTGGCGATCACCTCGCCGGTGTACGGGTAGCGCACGTCGAACGTGCGTCCGGTGTGCACCGTCTCGCCGGCGATGCGCAGGCCCTCGCGGCGCAACTCGCCGACACTGCGGCGGACATTTCGGTTGCCAACAGCGGACATCGCGTGCTCCTACTGCGTTCCGTTGATCGCGAAGTCGAAGATGCGGTAGCTCTTCAGCAAACCGCCCACGGCCTCGAGCTTGTAAGCTTCGTTCAGCGGCCGGCTGACGATGAACGGCACCAGCGTCTCCGACACGCCGCCGTGCGTGCGCAGGCGGTGGCCCTTCAGGCCCGACAGATCGTGCGCCTTGGCCGAGCTGCCGATGCAGACGTCGCGGCGCGCCACCACCGCGACGTCGCCCTCGCGATCGGCCGGCAGGTCGAAGCGCGCGCAGGCCTCGTCGCGCGTCAGCGCCATCTCGATGCCGTCGAGGCCGGCGATGCACTCGACGATCTGTCGCGCGCTGACGGCGCCCTTGCTCCACACGCGCACGAAACCGCCGAGCGCACCGTGGTGGCCGACGAAGGCATCGGTGATCGGGCAGATCACGGTGGTGCTGCCGGCGCCGAACGCGGCGTCGAGCACGTCTTGCAGCCAGATCACGTTGGGCTCGCCGGCGGCGTCGCTCTTGTCGCTCATGCCGTGGTCGGCGGTGAGCGCCACGGTGGCGTCGAGCGCGGCCAGGCGGCCGAACGCATCGTCGAGCGCGCGGTAGAAGCGCAGCGCCTCGGCCTCGTCGGGCGCGTACTTGTGCTGTACCCAATCCGTCAGCGAGAGGTACAGCAGGTCGGGCCGGCGCTGCGCCAGCAGCTTGACGCCGGCCTCGAGCACGAACAGCGACAGCTCCATCGAGTACATGTCGGGCTGCGGCATGCCGACGAACTCGAGCACGTTCTCGATGCCGTTGTCGGCCAGCGTGCAGCGGCCGGCGTACTCCGACGAGAACGACACATGGCCCTGCGACACATCGAGCCCCTTGCCGAGCTGCTTGCGCAGCTTGTCCTTGGCGGTGATCGAGACCACCTTGGCGCCGGCCGCGGCAAAGCGCGCGAGGATGGTGTCGCCGCGCAGCAGCTCGGGGCCGGTCATCACCACCGGCTGCCAGGTGGCGGTGTCGAGGTAGAAGTTGCCCGAGATGCCGTGCTTCGCGGTCGGCGTGCCGGTGATGATCGACATGTTGTTCGGGCAGGTGAACGAAGGCATCGAACCTTCGGCCACCGTGCCGAAGCCCTGCGCGACGAAGCGTGCGATGTTGGGCAGCGCGCGGTCGCCGAGAAAGCGGCGCAGGTAGGCCGGATCGCCGCCGTCGATGCACACCACCACCACCGGGCGCAGCGGCCAGCGGTAGGCTGTGCCGTTGACATGGACCGTGGGCCTGGCAACTGTCATGACGTGAACTGCCTTTCGGATCGATGGTGCCAGTCGCCTACTCGCCACGCACGCTGCGCGACTTGGCCAGCGCGCCGTGCAACCGCTCGCGGCTGCGCAGCACGTGCTCGGTGAGCAGCCGTTCGGCCAGCTTCTCGTCGCCCTTGGCCACCGCGTTCACGATGGCCTCGTGCTCGCGCGTGGACAGCGGGATGTTCTCGCTGCCGCGCAGCAGCGTCTCGCGGCGGTAGAGGTCGAGCTCGTTGACCACGCGGCGGTAATGCGTGGCCAGCGCGCCGTTGCGCGCGGCACGCACCAGCACGTCGTGGAACTCGACGTTGAGCGCGAAGTACGCCTCGGCCTTGCGCGACTTGTCGAGCGCCAGCATCTTCTTGACGATGGCACGCAGCTGCTCGATCTCGTCGGCCGCGATGCGCTGCGCCGCCAGCCGGCCGATCAGGCCTTCGAGCGCGGCACGCACCTCGTAGATCTCGTTGGCCTCCTCGAGCGAAACCTGGCGCACGAACACGCCGCGGTTCTTCTCCACCCGCACCAGGCCGGCCTGGTCGAGCGCGCGGAACGCCTCGCGCACCGGCCCGCGCGACACGCCGAGCGCGTTGGCAATGTCGACTTCGTTGAGCTTGGCACCCACCGCGATCTCGCCGGCGACGATGCGTCGCTCGAGCTCGCGCTGCGCCAGCATGGCCAGCGAGTTCTCGCGCAGCAGGTCGATCGCCGCGGCGGCGGCGTGCTTGCTGGATTCGGCTGGGGTCGGCATCGGTATCGGCGGCTGCGCACCCGGGCACCGCGCGCGGCGCCTGGGCAGACCCGCAGCGTAGGCAGTACTTTGCAGATTGTCAACAATTTACCCGAGCGCAATCGGAGCCCAATCCGTCGGCCCGCCACGAGCCGCAGCGCCGGCCCTCGCAGCGCGGCCGGCAGCGCGCCCAGCCCGAACCTCAACCGAAGCGCAGCGCGACCACACCGGCCACGATCACCAGCGCCCCCAGCAGCCGCTGCGGCCCCAGCGGCTCCTTCAGCAGCCACGCGCCGAGCACGGTCGCGAACAGCACCGAGGTCTCGCGCAGCGCCGACACCGCGGCCACCGGCGCGCGCGTCATCGCCCACAGCGCGATCGCATACGAGCCGATCGACGCCGTGCCGCCGAGCGCCGCCAGCGGCCAGCGCTGCCGCGCGTAGGCGGCGATCGCGCGCCGCCCGGCGGCGTCGCGCCGCCACACCACCAGCGCCGGATACGGCAGGCCGTCGAGCACGAACAGCAGCAGCACGTAGTTCAGCGCGCCGGAGCCCGCCGCCACGCTGATGCGCACGCCGCTGCCGTCGACGAAGGTGTAGCAGGCGATCACCACCGCGTTGGTCAGCGCATAGCGCAGCGCGCGGCCGTGGTGCAGCGCTTGCCCCGGATGCGCCAGGCCGACCATCGCCACGCCCACGGTGACGCCGAGCACGCCGGCCCAGGCCAGCGCCGATGGCGTCTCGCCGAGCACGGCCGAGCTGCCCAGCGCCACCAGCAGCGGTGCACTGCCGCGCATGATCGGATACGTCATGCCGAGGTCGCCGTGCTTGTACGCACCGGCCAGCGTGATGTAGTAGGCGATGTGGATCACCAGCGACGCCGCGATGAACGGCGCCGCAGCCGGCGGCGGCAGCCCCACCCACAGCAGCGCCGGCAGCGCCACCACGCCGCCGATGAAGTGCACCAGCGCGGTGTCGAGCTCCTTGTCGCCGCTGCTCTTGACCAGAGCGTTCCAGCCGGCGTGCAGGACGGCGCCGCACAGCACGGCCAGCACCACCGGCCAGGTCAGCGCCAACGCCACACCGACCCTCTGCCGCACACGGCCGCGAGCGGCGATGCGGGGCTCATTCGCTCTTCTGCAGGTCCGAGTCCAGCGGCGCCAGCACCGACGGCCGGATGCGCGTGGCGGAGAGCGCGCCGGCGGACTCGAGGATCGGGTACGCCACCGAGCAGATGTGCGAGTTGATGCGCTTCAAGTCGCTGATCAGGTCGAGGTGCAGCGAGCTGGTTTCGATGCTCTGCGTGGTGTTGTCCTGCAGCCGCGCGATGTGCGTGGCGGCGTATTCGACCTGCAGGTCGCGAAAGCGCGCCTTCTCCTCGAGCAGCTTGCGTGCATCGCGCACGTGGCCGTCGAGGAACACGCTCATCGCCAGCCGCAGGTTGGCCAGCAGCCGCTCGTGCAGGTGGCACACCTCGCCCATGCCGGCATCCGAGAGGCGCCGCGTCGGCCGGATCTTCTTGTCTTCGATATCCTGCAGCACGCGCTCGATGATGTCGCCGATCTGCTCCATGTTGATCGTGAACGACACCACCTCGGTCCAGCGGCGGCTCTCGCGCTCGGACAGCGCCTCGCGCGAGATCTGCGTCAGGTACAGCTTGATCGAGGTGTAGAGCGAATCGACCGTGTCGTCCATGCGGCGCAACTGCTCGGCCAGTTCGAGGTCGTTGTTGCGCAGCACCGGCACGATGCCGCGCAGCATCGTCTCGACCACGTCGGCCTGGTGCAGCGCCTCGCGCGCGGCGCAGCTGATCGCCAGCGACGGGGTCGCCAGCGCCGACGGGTCGAGGTGCTGCGGCCGCTGCGACGCGGTGACCGGCGGCTCGGTGAAGGCGCGGATCAGCAGCCGCGCGGCGGTGCCGGTGAGGCCGATGAACACCAGCCCGAGCACGAGGTTGAACGCCAGGTGGAACAGCACCACCTGCTGGTGCACACCGCCGCTGATCACGCCGAGCCACTGCGGCACGTACGGCAGCAGCGGTACCGTGGCCAGCGCACCGAGCAGCTTGAACGCGAAATTGCCGATCGCGAGCCGCCGCTCGGCCACCGGCGCGCGCGCGGTGATGAACAGCGCCAGCAGGCCGCCGCCGAGGTTGGCGCCCAGCACGAGGCCGAGCGCCACCGTCATCGGCACCATGCCCGACACCGCCAGCGTCGCGGTCAGCAGCACCATCGCCAGGCTCGAGTACGACGCCACCGTGAGCACGGCACCCACCAGCATGTCGAGCATCACGTCGCTCGGCAGCGACGCCAGCAGCGCACGCACCGCCGGCGACTCGGTCAGCGGCTTGGTCGCCGCCACGATCAGCTGCAGCGACAGCAGGATCAGCCCGAGCCCGATCGCCACGCGGCCGAGACGGCCGGTGGTCGTCTTCTCGCGCGCGACGAAGGCCACCACGCCGCCGAAGATCAGCAGTGGCGACAGCCACGACAGATCGAGCGAGAACACCACCGCCATCAGCGCCGAGCCGGCGTCGGCACCGAGCATCACCGCCAGCGCCGCCGACAGCGTGACCAGCGAACGGCCGAGGAACGACGTGACGATCAGGCAGGTGGCGGTGCTGCTCTGGATCAGGCTGGTCACGCCCAGCCCGGCCAGGTACGCCTGCCCGCGCGTGGCCATGCCCACCGCCAGCATGTGACGCAGGTTCTCACCGAAGACGCGCAGGATGCCGGTGCGCACCGTCTGCGTGCCCCAGACCAGCAGGGCGATCGCAGCCAGCAGATTGAGCAGATGAATCATGAATCCGGAACACGCAGCCCTGCGGCCGCCACCCGAAGGCCGCGGCCGCCCGAGGGCAGCCTCGCGCGGCCGCGGGCCCGATTGTGCGCGCGCGCCGCGACCGCCTCGCCTGCTTCGCCGCCAACCCTGGCACGCCACGCGGGCCGCGCTGCAGCCGGCCGCTCGACCGGGCGATTGAATCCCGGTCTTTGCACATTGTCAACAATCGGCAAAATACCGTTGACAGCGCCGCGGCGCCCTCCTACTGTCCCCGGCACGGCCGACACGGCGCGTGGACATCGGGGCGACATCGGGTTGTCATGCCTTGCGTGGCAGGCCGTGGCCCGTAATCTTGCTGCAGGCCCCACCACAAGGAGAGACATTCATGCGGTCTTTGCGCTTCACCCCTTCGCGCTCCACGGTCTCGCGCGCCACCGGCTGGCTGGCGCGGTTCTCGGCCTGCGCCGCGCTGTGCATCGGCGGCGCGGCGATGGCGCAGAAGACCACGCTGCTGGTCTACACCGCGCTCGAGACCGACCAGATCAAGGCCTATCAAGACGGCTTCGCGAAGGTCGAGCCGAACATCGAATTGAAGTTCGTGCGCGACTCCACCGGCGTGATCATCGCCAAGCTGCTGGCCGAGAAGGCCAATCCGCAGGCCGACGCGATCTGGGGCGTGGCCGCGTCGGGCCTGGCGCTGTTCGACCAGCAGGGCATGCTCGAGCCGTACGCGCCGCTGAATCTCGACGCGATCATGCCGCAGTACCGCGACAAGAAGAACCCGCCGGCGTGGTGGGGCATGGACGTCTACGGCGCCGTGGTGTGCTTCAACACGGTGGAAGCCAAGAAGCGCAACATCCCCAAGCCCGAAGGCTGGAAGGATCTGCTCAAGCCGGTCTACAAGGGCCAGGTCGTGATGCCCAACCCCGCGTCATCGGGCACCGGCTACTTCGACGTCGTGGCCTGGCTGCAGATGTGGGGCGACGACCACGGCAAGGGCGGTGGCTGGAAGTACATGGACGGCCTGCACGAAAACATCGCGCAGTACACGCACTCGGGCTCCAAGCCATGCAACATGGCCGCCGCCGGCGAGTACGTGGCCGGCATCTCGTTCGAGTACCGCGGCCACAGCAACAAGAGCAAGGGCGCGCCGATCGATCTGGTGTTCCCGAAGGAAGGCCTGGGCTGGGATCTCGAGGCCTACGCGATCCACAAGGGCACCAAGCACCTGGCCGCGGCCAAGAAGCTCGCCGACTGGGCCAGCAGCAAGGACGCGATGATGCTGTACGGCAAGAACTTCGCCGTCACCGCGCAGCCGGGCGTGGCGCCGAAGCTGGCGAACATTCCGGCCGACTACGAGTCGCGGCTGATCAAGATGGATTTCAACTTCTCGGCCAGCAACCGCGAACGCATCCTCGCCGAGTGGACCCAGCGCTACGGCGCCAAGTCGGAAAAGAAGCGCTGATCGAGCCGTCGCGCAGGCACCACGGGCCGGGCGCCGGCAGCGCGCCGGCCCGCATCGCATGAACGCAGAGCTGTCGCTCGAACTGCACGGCATCCACAAGGCGTTCGGCGCCTTCGTGGCGCTGCAGCACGTCGACCTGCAGGTGCGCAAGGGCGAGTTCATGTGCTTCCTCGGGCCCTCGGGCTGCGGCAAGACCACGCTGCTGCGCGTGATCGCCGGGCTCGAGGTGCAGACCGCCGGCACCCTGTGGCAGAACGGCCGCGACATCTCGCTCCTGCCGCCGGCCAAGCGCGACTACGGCATCGTGTTCCAGAGCTACGCGCTGTTCCCGAACCTGAGCGTGGCCGACAACGTGTCGTACGGCCTCGTCAACCGCCGCATGCCGAAGGCGCAGATCGCGCAGCGCGTGGCCGAGCTGGTGCGGCTGGTCGGGCTGCCGGGCAGCGAAAAGAAGTTTCCGGCCCAGCTCTCGGGCGGCCAGCAGCAGCGCATCGCGCTGGCGCGCGCGCTGGCCACGTCGCCCGGGTTGCTGCTGCTCGACGAGCCGCTGTCGGCGCTCGACGCACTCGAACGCGTGCGCCTGCGACAGGAGATCCGCGCGTTGCAGCGCAAGCTCGGCGTGACCACGATCATGGTCACGCACGACCAGGAAGAAGCGCTCGCGGTGGCCGACCGCATCGTGGTGATGAACCACGGCGCGATCGAGCAGATCGGCGCGCCGCTGGCGGTCTACCGCGAGCCGGCGTCGCCGTTCGTGGCCGACTTCGTCGGCAAGGTCAACGTGTTGCCGGGCCAGGTACGCCAGGGCCAGCTGCGCGCCGGCGGCTTCAGCTGGGGTGTCGACGGCGCCGACCGCGACGTGCGCATCTACCTGCGCCCCGAGGACGTGCTCGCGCGGCCGATCGCCGAGGGCGACCCGCACGTGTTCGACGCCGAGATCGAGAAGATCGACTTCCTCGGCTCGCACTGCCACGTGCAGGTGGCATCGGCCGCGTTCGCGCCGCACCGGCTCACGGTGTACCTGTCGCTGAACTACCTGGCCGAGCAATCGCTTGCGGTCGGCTCCAGCCTGCGCCTGCGCCTGCTGCAGGAGCGGGCGCGGGTGTTCTGAACCCACCGCAAGCGATGGCCGCGCTGCTGCGCCAGGGCCCGACGGCGGTTCGCCTGAAGCTGCACTGGAGCGATCGCATCGCCCAGCTGGCGATCGCCGCGATCGTGCTCGCGCTGGTGGCCTTCCTGGCGCTGCCGCTGGCCACCATCTTGCTGCAGGCGCTCGAAGGCAGCGACGGCCGCTTCGTCGGGCTGACCAACTTCATCGCCTATGCGCGCACGCCCGCGCTGTTGCAGAGCCTGTGGGACAGCCTGTGGGTGTCGGCGCTGGTCACGGCGATCACCGTGCCGCTGGCGTTCGGCTTCGCCTATGCGCTGGCACGCTCGTGCATGCCGGCCAAGGCGCTGTTCCGCGGCATCGCGCTGATCCCGCTGCTGGCGCCGTCGCTGCTGTCGGCGATCTCGCTGATCTACTGGTTCGGCAACCAGGGCGTGCTGAAGGAGGCGATGCAAGCCATCGGCATCGATCAGATCTACGGTGCACCGGGCATCGTGCTGGCCGAGTGTCTGGCGATCTTTCCGCACACGCTGATGATCCTGATCTCGGCGCTGGCGCTGGCCGATGCGCGGCTGTACGAAGCGGCCGACGCGATGGGCACCACCGCGGCGCGCAAGTTCTTCACCATCACGCTGCCCGGCGCGCGCTACGGCCTGATCTCGGCCGCGCTGGTCACCTTCACGCTGGTGATCACCGATTTCGGCGTGCCGAAGGTGATCGGCGGCAACTTCAACGTGCTGGCCACCGACGTGTTCAAGCTCGTGATCGGCCAGCAGGATTTCGCCCGCGGTGCGGTGGTGGCGATCCTGCTGCTGGCGCCGGCGGTGCTGACCTTCGGCGTCGACCACATCGTGCAGCGCCGCCAGACGGCCATGCTCACCGCGCGCGCGGTGCCCTATGCGCCCAAGCCGGCGCGCGGTTTCGACCTCGCGATGACCGCCTACTGCGGCATCATCTCGCTGCTGATGCTGGCGATGCTGGGCATGGCGGTCTTCGCGTCGTTCGCCACCTTCTGGCCGTACAACCTGACGCCGAGCTTCAAGCACTACATCTACGGGCTGGTCGACAACGAGGTCGCCACCGGTTTCATCAACAGCCTGACGATGGCCACCGGCACGGCGCTGATCGGCACCGCGCTGGTCTTCGTCGGAGCCTATCTGCAGGAGAAGACGCGCGGCCTCGCCGCGCTGCGCGGCACGCTGCGCATGCTGGCGATCACGCCGATGGCGGTGCCCGGCCTGGTGCTCGGCCTGGGCTACATCTTCTTCTTCAACTCGCCGGCCAATCCGCTGAACGGCCTGTACCACACGCTGACGCTGATGATCTTCTGCACCATCGTGCACTTCTACACCACCGGTCACCTCACCGCGGTGACGGCGCTGAAGGCGCTCGATGCCGAGTTCGAGGCGGTGTCGGCGTCGCTGAAGGTGCCGTTGTTCAAGACCTTCTGGCGCGTGACGCTGCCGATCTGCACGCCGGCGCTGGTGGACATCGCGCGCTACTTCTTCATCAACGCAATGACGACGATCTCGGCGGTCGTGTTCCTCTACTCGCCCGAGACTCGGCTGGCGTCGATCGCGATCCTCAACATGGACGAGGCCGGCGAGCTGAGCCCGGCCGCCGCGATGGCGGTGCTGATCGCCGCCGCGTCGGCGCTGGCCACCGTGCTGTTCATGCTGCTCGGGCGCTGGATCGACCGCCGCACGCAGGCCTGGAAGCAGCGCTGAATGAACCACCACCGATGCGCTTCGGCCGCACGGAGAACCTGAGCCACCTTTTCGTTCGGAGATACGCGATGGACCGCGACCGCATCCTGCTGACCCCCGGCCCGCTGACGACCACGCTGCGCACCAAGCTGGCGATGCTGAAGGACTGGGGCTCGTGGGACGCCGATTTCAACGTCGTCACCGCGCGGCTGCGCGCGCAGCTGCTCGACGTCGTGCACGGCCACGAGTCGCACGTGCTGGTGCCGCTGCAAGGCAGCGGCACGTTCAGCGTCGAGGCCGCGGTGGCGACGCTGGTGCCCAGGAACGGCCACGTGCTGGTGCCCGACAACGGCGCGTACTGCAAGCGCGCGGCCAGGCTCACGCAGATGATGGGCCGCAAGGCCACGGTGATGCCGTTCGCCGAGGATGAGCCGGTGTCGGCCGCAGCGGTCGACGAGCGGCTGCGCGCCGACCCCTCGGTGACCCATGTGGTGCTGGTGCACTGCGAAACCGGCACCGGCGTCGAGAACCCGCTGGCCGAGGTGGCCGCGGTGTGCGAGCGCCATGGCAAGGGGCTGATCGTCGACGCAATGTCGAGCTTCGGCGCGCTGCCGATCGACGCGCGCGGCATCCGCTTCGATGCGCTCGTCGCAGCCAGCGGCAAGTGCCTCGAAGGCGTACCCGGCATGGGGTTCGTCTTCATCCGCAAGGCGGTGCTCGACGCGTGTGCCGGCAACAGCCAGAGCCTGGCGATGGACCTGCACGACCAGCACGTCTACATGGAGAAGACCGGCCAGTGGCGCTTCACGCCGCCCACCCACGTGGTGGTGGCGTTGGCCGAAGCGGTGGCGCAGTTCGTCGAGGAAGGCGGCCAGCCGGCGCGGCTGGCCCGCTACACCGACAACTACCGCACGCTGGTCGACGGCATGGCGGCGCTGGGGTTCAGGCCCTTCCTGAAGCCCGAGATCCAGGCGCCGATCATCGTCACCTTCCACGCACCGGCTCATGCGGCCTACGAGTTCAAGCGCTTCTACGAGGCCGCCAAGCGGCGCGACTTCATCCTCTACCCCGGCAAGCTGACGCAGCTCGAAACCTTTCGCGTCGGCTGCATCGGCGCGATCGGTCGCAACGTGATGCAGCAGGCGGTCAACGCCGTGGCCGACACGCTGCGCGAGATGGGCATCCCGAACGGCAACCCCACACGATAGAACTGCGCACAATTCGCCATGGCCCACACCAGAGAACACCCGGCGCTCGCCGCCGTCCGCACCTCCGGCGCGCGCAAGGTCAAGGTCGCGGTCAGCGACATCGACGGCATCCTGCGCGGCAAGCTGCTGCACGTCGACAAGTTCCTCGGCGCAGCGCAGCCGCACCCGAAAGGCGGCTTCGGCTTCTGCGACGTGGTGTTCGGCTGGGACTCGCACGACCAGTGCTACGACAACACGCAGGTCACCGGCTGGCAGCACGGATTCCCCGACGCGCTGGCCCGGCTCGACCTCGACACCGCGCGCCACGTGCCGTGGGACGGCGACGTGCCGTTCTTCCTCGGCGAGTTCGTCAACACCGACGGTTCGCCGTATCCGGTGTGCCCGCGGCAGACGCTCAAGCGCGTGCTTGCGCGTGCCGAGAAGCTGGGCTTCCGCGCGATGGCCGGCATGGAGTTCGAGTGGTTCAACTTCGCCGAGACGCCGCAGACCTGGGCGGCCAAGCAAGGCGTCGGCCCGACCACGATCACGCCGGGCATGTTCGGCTACTCGCTGCTGCGCATGGGCGACCACCGCGGCTTCTTCAACGCGCTGATGGACGAGATGGCGGCGTTCGGCGTGCCGATCGAGGGGCTGCACACCGAAACCGGCCCCGGCGTCTACGAGGCGGCCATCGCGTTCAGCGAGGCACTCGAGGCGGCCGACCGCGCGATCCTGTTCAAGACCGGCGCCAAGGAGATCGGCAAGCGCTTCGGCATCATGCCCAGCTTCATGGCCAAGTGGAGCCAGCAGTACCCGGGCTGCTCCGGACACATCCACCAGAGCCTGAGCGACGGCAAGAGCAACCTGTTTTTCGACGCCAAGAGCAAGCGAGCGATGAGCCAGCTGTTCGAGAGCTATCTCGCCGGTCAGGTGGTCTGCCTGATGGAGTTCGCGCCGATGTTCTGGCCCACGGTCAACAGCTACAAGCGGCTGGTCGACGGCTTCTGGGCGCCGGTCAAGCCGACCTGGGGGCTCGACAACCGCACCGCGAGCTTCCGCGTGATCGCCGGCAGCCCGAAGGGCACCCGGCTCGAAACGCGCTGCCCCGGCGCCGACGTGAACCCGTATCTGGCGATGGCCGCGGTGATTGCCGCCGGCCTGCACGGCGTCGAGAACGGGCTGAAGCTCACTGCGCCACCGATCACCGGCACCAACGAAGGCGCCGAGCACATCGCCCGCGCGCCGCGCTCGCTACTGCGGACGACCCGGATCTTCAAGCAGTCGGCGATCGCGCGCGACTGGTTCGGCGACACCTTCGTCGACCACTTCGCCGCCACGCGCGAATGGGAGCATCGGCAGTGGCAGGATGCGGTGACCGACTGGGAGTTGAAGCGGTACTTCGAGATCATCTGAGCGCCCGCGGGACCGGACCGGATCAAGCAACGTGGCACGGCAGATCTGCTCGGGAGCGACCGCTGCGCTCTGCGAGAACGCTTGCCCTTGATGGGGCCGCTCGCGTAAGGCACAATCGCACATCGCCTTACCATCGTCGAAGCGTTGGAAACCGCCACCGTCACCAGCAAGAGCCAGATCACGCTGCCCAAGGCCGTGCGCGTCGAATTGGGCGTGGGCCCGGGTGACAAGATCCAGTTCGTGCCGGCCGCGCGGGGCTATCGGCTGGTGGTGATCAAGAGCGATCTGCCCGCCTTGCGCGGCATGTTCAAGGGCCGCCGCGCACAGCCCCTGTCGATCGACGAGATGAACCGCACGATCGCGCAAATGGGTCGCCGCAGCGAAAGCGCGATGCAGCGCGCGGCGAAGGCCAAGGCAAGACGCCGGTGATCGGCCTCGATACCAACATTCTCGTGCGCTATTTCGCGCAGGACCATCCTGCTCAGTCGGCGGTGGCCGCACGGTTCATCGAGCGGACGCTGAACGCCGAATCGCCTGGGCACGTGTCGCTGGTGGCGCTGGACGAGCTGGTGTGGGTGCTGCGCGCGTCGTTCGCGGCGCAGCGCGCCGAGATCGTCAGTGTCGTGACACAGCTACTCGCCGGGCCGCAGTTCGTGCTGCAGGAGGCGGAGGCCGTTTGGGTGGCCATCGACGCGTTCGAGCAGGACCACGCCGACTTCTCCGATGCGCTGATCGCCGCGCTCGATCGGCGTCGGGGCTGCCGCCATACCGTCACGTTCGACCGCGGCGCGGCCCGCATCCCCGGCGTCGTCATGTTGACCTGAGGCGCCGATGACCATCACCCGCTTCGCCTTCCCCACCGCGATCCACTTCGGCGCCGGCGCGCGCAAGCTGGCCGGCCCGCACCTGCTCGAGCTGGGCCTGAAGCGGCCGCTGATCGTCACCGACCGTGCGCTCGCCGCGCTGCCGGTGCTGGCCGAGTTCCGCAGCCATCTGCGCGAGCTCGAGGTCGCGCTGTTCGACGGCGTGTTCGGCAACCCCACCTGCTCGCAGGTGATGGATGGCGCCAAGGCGTTCAACGCGCACGGCGCCGATTGCATCATCGGCTTCGGCGGCGGCGCCGCGCTCGACGTGGCCAAGGTGGTCGGCGTGATGGCCACGCACCCGGGCGACATCCTCGAGTACGTGTGGGATCACCCACAGGTGCGCCCGATCACGGCCGAGCTGCCGTACTTCGTCGCGCTGCCCACCACCTCGGGCACCGGCTCCGAGGTGGGCCGCTCGTCGGTGGTGTCGGAGAACGACAGTCACCACAAACGCACCGTGTTCAACGCCCGGCTGCTGGCCAAGGCGGTGTTCGCCGACCCCGAGCTCACCTTCGCACTGCCGGCCGCGGTGACCGCCGCCACCGGCATGGATGCGCTGACCCACAACATCGAGAGCTACCTGTCGCCGGCGTACCACCCGCTGTGCGACGGCATCGCGCTCGAGGGCCTGCGCATCGGCGCGCGCGCGCTGGCCCATGCGGTACACGAGCCGCGCAACCTCGACGCCCGCTCCGACATGATGATGAGCTCGATGATGGGCGCCATCGCGTTCCAGAAAGACCTCGGCTCGGTGCACGCCTGCGCGCACGCGCTCGGCGCGGTGTGCGACCTGCACCACGGCCTGGCCAATGCGCTGATGATCGACACCGTGCTCGACTGGAACCGCGTGGCGGTGCCCGAGAAGTTCGCCGAGCTGTCGCACGCCGCCGATGTCGAAGCCGACGGCGACGGCACCGCGTTCATCCGCTGGCTGCGCTCGCTGAAGGCACGCATCGGCATCACCGGCGGCCTGGCCGCGCACGGCGTTACCGCGGCCGACGTGCCCAAGCTCGTGCCGCTGGCCGCGAAGGATTTCACCGCGCAGACCAACCCGCGACCGACGGTCGAGGCAGACTACGAGCGCTTGTTCCTGACGGCGATGTGACCATGACCGACCCTCTGAAGATCGGCATCTCGGCCTGCTTCTTCCATGCCGATGCCGAGCGCCCGATCTTCAAAGGCAAGACGCTGCAGTACATCGAGCAGTCGATGGCGCACTGGGTCGCGTCGGGCGGCGATACGCTGCCGGTGATGGTGCCGTCGCCGCTGGGCGACACCTCGCGCGGCACGGTCGGCTTCGACGACTACGCGCGCTGGCTCGACGGCCTGGTGCTGATGGGCGGCTCCGACATGTGGCCCGGCCACTACGGCGAGGCGCCGCTGCAGCCGCAATGGGCTGGCGACCGCGTGCGCGACGAGTACGAAACCGCGCTGGCGCGCGCCTTCGTCGCACAGGGCAAGCCGGTGTTCGGCGTCTGCCGCGGGCTGCAGGTGCTCAACGTGGCGTTCGGCGGCTCGCTGCTGCAGGACATCGCCACGCTGAAGCCGCGCGCGCTGCCGCACCGCAAGGCCGACCTGTACGACCGCAACTTCCACGCGGTGGAGCTGGTGCCGGGCTCGCGGCTCGCGCAGCTGTACCCGGGCGTGTCGCGCGCCACGGTCAACAGCGTGCACCACCAGGGCATCGCGCGGCTGGCCGACCAGTTCGTCGTCGAGGCGCTGTGCCCCGACGACGAAATGATCGAGGCGGTGCGCTGGACCGGCCCGGGGTACGTTGCCGCGGTGCAGTGGCACCCGGAGTTCCACCGCAGCGGCGACGGCGTGATCGACGACGCGCCGATGCTGCGCGACTTCCTGCAAGCCGCGCGAGCGGCACGGCGGCGCTGAAGACGCGATGGCGCGCAACGGCGGCACGACGAAGGCGCGGCCCGCGAGCCCCCGGCGCGCGCTGCGTGGGCCCGGCGGCCGCCCACTGCTGATCGGCGTCTCGGCGCGCATCTACACGCCCGGCACGCCGGGTATCCAGGTCAGCGGCATCTGGGCCAAGAACCTGCACTACCTCGAGCAATCGGTGGCGCACTGGGTGCTGTCGGGCCATGCGATGGCGGTGATGATCCCGGCCGTCACGAAGGACAGCATCGTCACCCGCAGCGACCTCGACCTCGACGACTACGCGCGCACACTCGACGGCCTGGTGCTGCAAGGCGGCAACGACGTCGCGCCCGAGACCTACGGCGAGGCTCCGATGCACCCCGACTGGGCCGGCGACCGCGTGCGCGACCGCTACGAGATCGAGCTGATCGATGCCTTCGTGCGCCACGGCAAGCCGGTGTTCGGCATCTGCCGCGGCCTGCAGCTGCTGAACGTGATGTTCGGCGGCACGCTGCTGCAGGACATCGCCACGCAACGCCCCGATTCGCGCGCGCACCGCGACGGCTCCACCTTCGAGCGCCACTTCCACACCGTCGAGCTGGTGCGCGGCTCGCGGCTGGCACACCTGTATCCCCGATTGCGGCACGGCATCGTCAACTCGATCCATCACCAGGCGATCAAGGATCTCGCACCCGGCTTCGCGGTCGAGGCTTGCTGCCCCGACGACGGCATGATCGAGGCGGTGCGCCGCAGCGGCCCGCACTTCGTGGCCGCGGTGCAGTGGCACCCCGAGTTCCACGTGCCGGGCGACCCCGACAACTTCGACGATGCGCCGATGCTGCGCGACTTTCTGCACGCCGCGCACGAGACCCGCGCCGCGCACGCGCCCTGACCTGCGGAAGCGAGACCGATGCCCACGCTTGTGATCTTCAACCCGGCCACCGGCGCGCCGGTGGCCGAGCGGCTGGCCGACAGCGCGGCCACGGTGGCCGAGAAGGCCGCCACCGCCCGCGCCGCGCAGCCGGCCTGGGCCGCGACGCCGCTGGCGCAGCGGCTGGCGGCGATCCGCGCGTTCCGCGCCGCGCTGGTGGCCGAGGCCGACACGCTGGCCGCCACGCTGACCAGCGAGGTCGGCAAGCCGATCGCGCAAGCGCGCAACGAGCTCAACGGCCTGCTGTCGCGCATCGATTTCTTCCTCGCGCAGACCGAGGCCACGATCGCCGACGAGCCGGTGTTCGACGACGGTGGCATGCGCGAGCGCATCGAGCACCGGCCGCTCGGCGTGGTGGGCAACATCTCGGCGTGGAACTACCCGTACTTCGTCGGCTGCAACGTGATCGTGCCGGCGCTGCTGACCGGCAACGCGGTGCTGTACAAGCCGTCGGAATTCGCCACGCTCACCGGTCTGCACATCACGCGGCTGCTGCACGCCGCCGGCGTGCCGTCGAACGTGCTGCAGTGCCTGGTCGGCGGCGGCGACGTCGGCGCCGCACTGGTCGCGCAGCGGCTCGACGGCCTGTTCTTCACCGGCAGCCACGCCACCGGCGTGCGCATCGCGCAGGCGGTCGCACCGCAGTTGGCCAAGCTGCAGCTCGAGCTCGGCGGCAAGGATCCGGTCTACGTGCGCCCCGACGCCGACCCCATGGCCGCCGCCGAGAGCCTGGCCGACGGCGCGATGTACAACACCGGCCAGAGCTGCTGCGCGGTCGAGCGCATCTACGTGCACGAGGTGCTGCACGATGCGTTCGTCGAGCACTTCCTCGCAACCGTCAAGGGCTTCAAGGTCGGCGACCCGACCGACCCTGCCACCTACATCGGTGCGATCACGCGTGCGCCGCAGCTTGCGGTGCTCGAAGCGCAGGTGGCCGATGCCGTTGCCAAGGGCGCGAAGCTGCTCACCGGCGGGCAGCGGCTGCCCGGGCCGGGCAACTGGTTCGCGCCCACGGTGCTGACGCAGGTCAACCACACGATGGAACTGATGCGCGAGGAGAGCTTCGGGCCGATCATCGGTATCCAGAGCGTGCGCAGCGACGGCGAAGCGGTGGCGCTGATGAATGACACCCGCTACGGCCTCACCGCCGGCGTCTACAGCAAGGATGAAGCCAAGGCGCGCGAGCTGCTGGCGCGCGTGAACGCCGGCAGTGTCTACTGGAACTGCTGCGATCGCGTCAGCCCGCGGCTGCCGTGGTCGGGCTGTGGTGATTCCGGCGTCGGGCTGACGCTGTCGACGCACGGCATCCAGACCTTCACGCGGCCCCGGGCCTGGCACCTGCGGCAGGCCTGACGCCGGGCACCCTGCCGCGATGCGCCGGCTGACGCTGTTCGACTTCGACCACACGCTGCTCGACGGCGACAGCGACGTGCTGTGGTGCGGCTTCCTGGTCGATCGCGGCGTGCTTCCGCGCGCGCAGTTCGAGGCCGCCAACGCGCGCATGGAACGCGAGTACCGGGCCGGCACCGTGGGCGCGCAGGCGTTCTGCGAGTTCTACGTCTCGACGCTGGCCGGCCGCACGCGTGCGCAATGGGAGCCACTGCGCCGCGAGTTCACGGCCGCCGTGCTCGTGCCGCGCATCGGCCGCGCGGCGCGCGCGCTGGTGGCGCGCCACCGCGACGCCGGCGACCTGGTGGTGATGACCACCGCGACCAACCGCTTCGTCACCGAGCTGGCGGCGGCCCAGCTCGGACTGCCGCACCTGATCGCCACCGAGTGTGAGCTCGGCCCCGACGGGGCCTTCACCGGTCGCGTGACCGGCACGCTGAACATGCGCGAGGGCAAGATCGCGCGCCTGCACGATTGGCTGGCGCAGCAGCGGCTCGCGCTGACCGACTGCGACTCTGCCTTCTACAGCGACTCGATCAACGACCTGCCGCTGCTGCAGACGGTGCGCCGCGCCATTGCCGTGAACCCCGACGCACGGCTGGCGGCCGAGGCGGCCGCGCGCGGCTGGCCGGTGCTCGACCTGCGCGATCCGGCCACGCCGTAGCACCTCCCACGCGCGGTGGCGGTTGGCACTGACGCCACGTTCGGGTGCACCCGAGCACAGCCGACGCCCCCAAAGCTACCGCGGCCACGCACAACACCGTACAGTGCGGCCTTGGCCGCCGCGCCGGCCCCGGTCGGGGCCGGGACCACCCGATGACTGCCGCGCAGCGCGACGATCCGGACCGCACCGTTTCGCCGGGACTCGGCGAGGCGCAGTACCGCGCGATGCTCGGCGCGCTCGCCGAAGGTGTGGTCTTCTTCGATCTCGACGGTCGCGTGCAGGATTGCAACCCGGCCGCCGAGCGGCTGCTCGGACGCAGCCTGGCGCAGATGCAGGCGATGAGCCCGGCCGACTGGCATCGCGTGGCACCCGACGAGCGCAGCCTCGCGGCCACCGAGATGCCGCTGCAGGAGACGCTGCGCAGCGGCCGCTCGCAGCGCGGTGTGGTGACCGGCGATGTCTCGCCGGGCGGTGAGTTGCGCTGGTTCGAGATCAACTACGAGCCGATGCTCGCGGGCGGGCGCGTGATCGGCGCGGTAGCGTCGTTCGTCGACGTCACCGAGCACCGGCGTGAGACGGCCGAGCTGCAGCGCCACCGCGAGCACCTGGAGGACCAGGTGCGCGAGCGCACCCAGGCGCTCAGCCTTTCGGAGCGCTTCACGCGCGCCATTGCCGACAACCTGCCGGCGCGCATCGTCTACTGGGACCGCGAGCTGCGCTGCCTGTTCGTCAACCGGCAGTACTGCGAGTGGAGCGGTTTCGCGCCCGAGCAGATGCTCGGCCGCACGATGCACGAGATCTTCCCGCCCGAGCGCGTGCACCGCATCGAACGCCAGCTCGCCGGCGTGCTGGCCGGCCAACCGCAGACCTTCGAGCGCAACGAGTTCGACGCCGCCGGCCGCCCGATCTCCACCCAGGTGCAGTTCATGCCCGACGTGCGCGGCGGAGTGGTGCACGGCTTCTACGTGTTCGGCATCGACATCACCGAGCGCAAGCGCGACAGCGAGCACCTGCAGGCACTGAACGACGAGCTGGTGATCGAGCGCGACCGCGCACAGGCCGCGGCGCGCGCGAAGTCGGTGTTCCTGGCCAACATGAGCCACGAGATCCGCACGCCGATGAACGCCATCATCGGCCTGACGTATCTGCTGCAGCGCGAGACCCGCGACGCGCTCGCGCAGCAGCGGCTGGCCAAGGTGGTCGACGCGGCGCACCACCTGCTGGGCATCATCAACGACGTGCTCGACCTGTCGAAGATCGAGGCCGGCAAGCTGACGCTCGAGGCGGTGGATTTCGATCTCGACGAGGTGCTGGCACGCAGCTGCTCGCTGGTGGCCGGGCCGGCACACGCCAAGGGCCTGCAGCTGTCGGTCAACGCCGAGGCATTGCCCGACACCGTGCGCGGCGACCCCACGCGGCTGTCGCAGGTGCTGGTCAACCTGCTGAGCAACGCGGTGAAGTTCACCGAGCACGGCAACGTCTCGCTGCGAGGCGCGCTGCTCGACGCCGATGCCGGTGGCCTGCTGGCGCGCTTCGAGGTGCGCGACACCGGCATCGGCATCGAGCCCTCGCGCATCGACAGCCTGTTCACCGCGTTCGAGCAGTCCGACAGCTCGACCACGCGCCGCTTCGGCGGCACCGGGCTCGGGCTGGCGGTGACGCGCGAATTGGTCGAGCTGATGGGCGGTAAGGTCGGCGTCGAGAGCATGCCCGGTGCCGGCAGCTGCTTCTGGTTCACCGTGCGCCTGCAGCTCGCGCAGACCGAGCCGGCGCGCCGCGCCAGCGCGCTCGAAGGCCTGCACGCCTGGGTGATCCACGACGACCTGGCGTGGCGCGAGACGCTGGGCGACATGCTGCGCCGGCTCGGCCTGCGCGTCGACGAGGCGTCGTCGCTGGCCGCGGCGATCGGCCAGATCGCCGCAGCCGATGCCGCCGGCGATGGCGCCGACGTGGTGCTGCTGCAGTGGCCGCTGGCCGACGGTGGTGGTCTCGGAGGCGCGCTGGCGGCCATCGGCAGTGCGCAGCGGCGCGGCGCCGCGGTACTGCTGCTGACCGCGTCGGGCACCGCGCCGCCGCCCGACGGCGGCGGACCGAACTGGGTGCACGCCGCCCTCGCGCTGCCCACCTCGCGCTCGTCGCTGCACGACGCGCTGATCGTGCTGCTCGAGCGCCACCCTCCGGAGGCCGCCGCCGCGAGCCCTGCAGCCGACGGCATCGCCGCCGCGCTCGACGGGCAGCGCTTCGACGCCCGCGTGCTGCTGGCCGAAGACAACCTCGTCAACCAGGAGGTGGCCAAGGAACTGCTGCGCCTGGCCGGCTGCGAGGTCGAGGTGGCCGAGAACGGGCGGCGTGCCGTCGAGATGGCGCGCCACGGTGGCTACGACCTCGTGCTGATGGATGTGCAGATGCCGGAGGTCGACGGCATCGAGGCGTGCCGTCAGATCCGCGCGCTGCCGGGTTTCTCGCGGCTGCCGATCATCGCGATGACGGCCAACGCGTTCGCCGAAGATCGCGCCGCCTGCCTGGCTGCCGGCATGAACGATCACGTACCCAAGCCGGTGCAACCGGCGGCGCTGTTCGACACGCTGGCGCGCTGGCTGCCGCCGCGCGACGCACCGCCGTCGGGCATGATGGGGCTCGACGAGTTCGAAGACCCCACCTGGGCCGACCTGCCCGGCCTCGACGCCAAGGTGGGCCTCGGCTACTTCGCCGGTCGCGACGCGGCGTACGAGCGGGCGCTGCAGCAGTTCGTCGCCCAGTACGCCAGCGGCGACGCGTTCGATCCCGCGCGCACGCGCTTCGACGCCGACGGCCGGTTGCGCCTGCGCGAAACGCTGCACACGCTGGCGGGTGCGGCGGCGGCCATCGGCGCGCAGCAGGTGCACGCGAAGGCGCAGGCCCTGGGCGCACTGGTGCGCGGCCGCGCCAGCGACGACACGCTGCGCGCCGAGCTGGTCGACCTGCGCGAGGCGCTGGCGATGCTGACCGCAGGCCTGCGCAGCCGCATGCCGACGTAGCGACCGGCGCCAGGCACTGCCGCGCCCTCGAACGCCCTATCATCATCGCCGATGTCCAGCCGCCGGCCCGACCGCTCCGCCACCCCCGCGCCGAGCGAAGGCGACGTCAACCACTCGCCGCGCCGCGCGCAGTGGCAGCACGAGCATCTGGACGAATCCACGCGCGCGCTGCTGGCGCGCGACAGCGCAGCCTTCCTGCACCAGTCGGTGTCGACGCCGTGCCTCGACGCGATCGCCAGGGCCGAAGGCATCTGGATCGAAGACCTCGCGGGTCGGCGCTACATGGACTTCCACGGCAACAACGTGCACCACGTCGGCTATGCGCACCCGCACGTGCTGGCGGCGATCAAGGCGCAGCTCGACGCGCTGAGCTTCGCGCCGCGCCGCTTCGCCAGCGAGCGCGCGATCGAGCTGGCCGAGGCGCTGGGCGCGAAGTTCCGCGCGCTGACCGGGCACGATGCCAAGCTGTTGTTCACCACCGGCGGGTCGGACGCGGTGGAGGTGGCGATCAAGCTCGCGCGCACCGCCACCGGGCGCTTCAAGACGCTGAGCTTCTGGGATGCGTTTCACGGCGCCGGCTTCGGCGCCTCGAGCGTCGGCGGCGAGGCGCTGTTTCGCAGCGGACCGATCGGCCCGCTGCTGCCGGGCAGCGAGCACGTCGCGCCGTTCGGCTGCTATCGCTGCCCGTACGGCCACCGCGTCGATGCCGCCGGCCAGCCGCGGCTCGACGAATGCCGGCTCGCCTGTGCTGCGATGGTGCGCTACGTGCTGCAGCGCGAGGGCGACGTGGCCGCGGTGATCGCCGAGCCGGCGCGCGCGGTACCGTTCGTGCCGCCGCCGGGCTACTGGGCCGCGGTGCGCGAAGCGTGCCATGCGCACGGCACGCTCTTGATCTTCGACGAGATCCCCACCGGCCTGGGCAAGACCGGCCGCTTCTTCGCCGCCGAGCACGACGGCGTGGCGCCCGACATCGTCGTGCTCGGCAAGGCGCTCGGCGGCGGCGTGCTGCCGATCGCCGCGTGCATCGCGCGCGCCGGGCTCGACGTGGCCGGCGACTTCGCGTTCGGCCACTACACACACGAGAAGAATCCGGTCACCGCCGCCGCCGCGCTGGCCACGCTGCAGGTGATCGAGCGCGAAGGCCTGGTCGAGCAGGCCGCGCGCGTCGGCACCCATGCGCTGGCGCGGCTGCGCGAGCTGCAGCAGCGCCACCGGCTGATCGGCGACGTGCGCGGTCGCGGCCTGCTGCTGGGGCTCGACCTCGTGACCGACCGCGATGCCAAGATGCCGGCCGCCGACGCCGCCGAGCGCGTGCTGTACCGCGCGCTGTCGCGCGGCCTGTCGTTCAAGACCACGATGGGCCACGTGCTGACGCTGACGCCGCCGCTCGTCACGACGCAGGCGCAGATGGACGCGGCGATCGACATCCTCGATGCCTGTCTGGCCGACGAGGCCTGAGCAGCGACGCGCCCGTATGCCCCTGCGGCACACGCTGCGGCGCCGGCGGCGTAAGGTTGCATGCCGCGCGTCGACCCAAACTTCCCCGCGCAACGGGTACGCCGAGCGCCCGTCGCCGGAGCCCCGCCATGGATGAATCGTTCGACGCAATCGTCATCGGTGCCGGCCAGGCCGGCCCATCGCTGGCGGTGGAGTGCGCGCAGCATGGGCTGCGCAGCGTGCTAATCGAGCGCGGGCCGCTCGGCGGCACCTGCGTCAACGTCGGCTGCATCCCGACCAAGGCGCTGGTCGCCAGCGCGCGCGCGGCACAGGTGGCCCGCCGCGCCGCCGAATGGGGCGTGCGCCTCGGCGGCGACGTGCAGGTCGACATGCCGGCCGTGAAGGCGCGCAAGGACGCGGTAGTCGACCATTCGCGCCAGGGCCTCGAGCGCTGGCTCGGCAGCACCGCGGGGCTCGAGCTGGTGGCCGGCGCCGCACGCTTCGTCGACGCGCACACCGTCGAGGTGAACGGCCGGCGGCTCACCGCGCCGAAGATCTTCGTCAACGTCGGCGGCGAAGCCGCACGGCCGCCGATCGAAGGGCTCGACCGCGTGCCGACGCTCGACAACCGCAGCATCCTCGAGCTCGAGCACGTACCCGAGCACCTGGCGATCATCGGCGGCAGCTACATCGGACTGGAATTCGCGCAGATGTACCGCCGCTTCGGCGCCCAGGTCACCGTGTGCGAGATGGCGCCGCGCCTGATCGCGCGCGAGGACAACGACGTGTCCGCCGCGGTGCAGACGATCCTCGAGCGCGAGGGCATCGCGGTGCGCACCGGCGCGCAGTGCCTGGCGGTGGCGCCGCGCGACGGTCGCATCGCCGTCAGCACGTCGTGCCGCTCGCCCGACGTGCTGGCCACGCACCTGCTGCTGGCCACCGGGCGCCGCCCGAACACTGCCGACCTCGGCCTGCAGGCCGCGGGCATCGCCACCGATGCGCGCGGCAACATTGTGGTCAACGGGCGGCTCGAGACCAGCGTGGCCGGCGTGTGGGCGCTGGGTGACTGCAACGGCCGCGGCGCGTTCACACACACCGCGTACAACGACTACGAGATCGTCGCCGGCAACCTGTTCCGCGACGAGCAGCGCCAGGCGAGCGACCGCATCGCCGCCTATGCGCTGTTCATCGACCCGCCGCTCGGCCGCGCCGGCCTCACCGAGCGCGAAGTGCGTGAGCGCGGCACGCCGGCGCTGGTGGGCCGCATGCCGATGAGCCGCGTCGGCCGCGCGCGCGAGGCCGGCGAGACGCAGGGCTTCATGAAGGTGCTGGTCGACGCGGGGTCCGGGCAGATCCTCGGTGCATCACTGCTCGGCCTGAACGCCGACGAGGTGATCCACACGTTGCTCGACACCATGGTCGCGCGCCAGCCCTACACCACGCTGCGCCGCACGATGCACGTGCACCCGACGGTCAGCGAGCTGATCCCGACGCTGCTCGGCAGCCTGCGGCCGTTGCAGTAGCGGCGCCGCCGCGGGCCGCGCTCAGCCCGGCGTCGGATCGCGCCAGACGAACTGCGACGGGTCGTAAAAGAACTGCTCCTCGACGATGCGCTCGCCGGCCCATCGCTGCCAGGCCAGCTCCTCGAGCTCTCGGATGCGGCCGTCGTGCCCTTCGAAGCGGAAGAACCAGCGCACGACCACGGTGTCGCCGTGCACCAGCACCGGCCGCACGCAGCGCGAGTGCACCGAGCGCACGCGCGCCAGCGCGGCGCGCTCGTGCGCGATCAGCGTGGCACGGCCGACGCGGGGCGGCGCCAGGTTCTCGCGCATCGTGGCGTCTTCGGTGTAGAACTCCTCGATCGCCTCGACGTGCGCGTTCTGTTCGACGCGGGCGATGAAGCGTTCGAGCGTGTCGGCGGACGGCATCGCGCGACGATACACCGTGCTGGGCATGCGTTGGCGGGCGCCTCGGCCGCCAGGTCGGCCCCGGTCCGCTCTGGTTCGCCCCGGTCCGCGCCCCGGCCGCCCCGGCACCGCGCCCCGGCGACACCGCATCAACGCGCCAACGCGCCCTGCACCGCGTGGCGCAGCGCCGCGCGCGCGAGCAGCCGAGTCGAATCGAGCACCGGCAGCGGCGAGTTGGTGTCGTCGATCACCAGCGGCAGTTCGGTGCAGCCGAGCACCACGGCGTCGCAGCCGTCGCGCGCGAGCGCGGCGATCACGCGCTGCAGCGCCGTCACCGAATCCGGCTCACGCACGCCGCACACCAGTTCGTCCATGATGATGCGGTGCAGTTCGTCGCGTGCGGCCGCATCCGGGCGCACCGCAGCCAGCCCACGGCCGGCGAGCGCGGCCGGGTACACCTCGCCTTCGACCAGCCAGCGCGTGCCGGTGATGCCGAGCCGCCGGTGACCGCGCTGCAGTGCCTCGTCAGCGACTACCTCGGCGATGTGCAGCCACGGCTTCGGCGAGCGCGCGCGCACGACCGGCAACGCCTGGTGGATCGTGTTGTCGGGGCAGATCATGAAATCGGCGCCGATCGCGGCCAGCTTGCGCGCCGAATCGAGCATCAGGTCGCCGACGCCGGCCCAGTCGCCGCGACCGAGGCAGGCGGCGTAGTCGGCCAGCGAGTATGAGTGCAGCGACACCTCGGGGTGCGCGTGCGCGCCGAGCCAGCGCGCACCCTCGATGCACACGGTGCGGTAGCACAGCGCCGCGCCTTCGGCCGAGCAGGCCACGATGCCGATGTGCAGCGGGCGGGCGGCCACGACAACATCCCCGGTTCAGGCCGGCGTGGTCAGCGCAAAGTCGTAGCGGATGAAGCCGTTGTAGCGGCCGACGCGGTTGTAGAGCACGCGCGCGACCGCGTTGTGCTCCTGCGTGAGCCAGTACAAGCGCGCGGCACCCTGCGCTCGCGCCTGCACCGCCACGGCCTCGATCAGCGCGCGCGCCACGCCCTGCCCGCGTTCGCCCGGCGCGGTGAACAGGTCTTGCAGGTAGCAGTTGCTGCGCGCCCAGACGCTGGTGTGAAACAGGTAGTGCGCGATGCCGACCAGGCGATCGCCGATCCACGCGGCCAGGCCGTAGACGCGGTCTTCGGCCAGCAGGCGGTTCCACGCCACGTCGAACTCGGCGTCGCTGGTCGGCGTGTTGTAGAAGTCCTTGTAGCCGCGGGCGAGCACTTCCCAGGCTGCGCGGTCGGCGGCCTGCAGCGGAGCGATGCGAGGAGACATGAAACCAGGGCCCTTTCAACGGCGATGCGATCGAAGCGACCGATGGTAGCGGCTGCCCTCGCCGCGTCAGCCGCGCCGGCCCGCGAATCGAGGGTGCGGTCAACGCGAATGGCCGCAAAGCAGGACGCGCCGCGTGCCGCGGTCGGCTGCAACCTACGCGGCTTCGTGCGATCCGAAGCGCGCGCGCGATCTCGCCTTCGCCTTCGCGGCTTCCACGTCGCGGTTGCGCGGCTCGGCGCTCGTGACCAGCGTGCCGATCAGTTCGCGCGCGGCGGCGGCCACCTTCTGCACCGCGGCGTCGAACGCCGCTTCGTTGGCCTTCGACGGCACGGTGAAGCCGCTCAGCTTGCGCACGAACTGCAGGCTCGCGTCGCGGATCTCGAGTTCGGTGGCCGGCGGCTCGAAGTTGAACAGCGTCTTGATGTTGCGGCACATGGTGATCAGCCCACCAGGTCGAGCTCGGCCTCGACCTCGACCGGGATGTCGAACGGCAGCTCGGCCATGCCGACCGCGCTGCGCGCATGTGCACCCACCTGCGCGCCGAACACTTCGAGGATCAGGTCGGAGAAGCCGTTGATCACGGCCGGCTGGCGGTTGAAGCCCGGTGCCGAGTTGACCATGCCGAACACCCGGTTCCATTGCGCCACGCGGTCGAGCTCGCCCAGCGCGCGCTTCAGGCTGCCGAGCACGCTGAGCGCGACAACGCGCGCGACCTGGTAGCCCTGCTCGGGCGTCAGCTCGCGGCCGACCTTGCCCAGCGGCGCGGCCAGTGAACCATCGAGGTTCTGCGGGCCGTGGCCCGAGACGAAGACGCGCGTGCCGCGCACATGCACGAACTGGAATGGCAGCTTCACGCCCGCCGGCATCAGCAGCGGCCCCGGCAGCGCGAGGCCCAGTGCCGCGAGGCGGGATTCGATCGTCGACATCGCGAAGCTCCTTGCGTGAACCAGCGGTGTCAGCTGCGCCGCTCGAACGCCAGCTTGGCCCCGAGCGCAACCAGCACCGCGCCGCTGCCGCGGTACAGCCACGCCAGTGCGCTCGGGTGTGTGCGCAGCCAGCTCGACAGCAGGCCGGCGCCGAGCCCCACTGGCCCCTTGACGACAAAGGTGAGTGCAGCGAACGCGAGCCCGAGCACGAAGACCGACAGCGTCGGGTGAGCCGCCCCGGGCAACACGAACTGCGGCAGGAACGCGAAGTAGAAGACCGCGATCTTCGGATTCGAGACGTTCGACAGCGCGCCATCGGCGAACAGGCGCGGCAGCGAGCGCGACGCGCCGCCGCTCACCGCCAGCTCGTGGCGGCCGGTGCGCAGCAGCTGGATACCGAGATAGACGAGGTACGCCGCACCGACCAGCTTCAGCGCCAGGAACAGCCACTCCGAGGTGCGCAGGATCGCGCCCAACCCGAGCGTGGCCAGCAGCGTATGCCCGACCAGGCCGACGCTGACGCCCGCGGCGGTGGCCACACCGGCGGCCGGACCCTGCGCGATCGAGCGCGACATCACCAGGATCATGTCCTGCCCCGGCGTCACGATCAGCAGCAGCGACGCGATCAGAAACAACCAGGCGCTGACTTCGATCATCGGCCTGTCCCCTGCATGCTGCGGGCGTGCCTCAATGGCCCGAGGCGCGCTTGGCCGGGCCCGAGGCCGGAACACCGATCTTGTGGGCAGCGTTCGCGGTCGCCTTGCCGGCCGCCTTGGCGCCGTGCTCAACGCTCGACGCCGCGGCCTTCAGGCCGCGCTTGGTGGCGTTCTGGGCCTTCGTGGCCACGCCGGATGCGGCCTTGGCGGCCGCCTCGACCTTCTCGCCGACGGTGGCCCTGGCCGCGGCCCCGGCCAGCGCCGCACCCGCCACCACGAACATGATGACCATCGATCGGGGAGTCTGCTGCATCACGCGTCTCCTGTTGAGTTGCCGATGCGATCGTAGCGCGCAACGGCACGGGTCGATGCGCGGCGCTCGCGCCAGCTTCAGGCCAGCGTGCCGAGCCCGGTGTCGCTCTGCGCGTGCGCATCGCCGACGAACAGGCGCAGCACCGGCGCGTCGGCGTGGTGCTCCCACACGCGCGTTCGGATCACGAACTGGCGGCCGCCGAATCGCACCACGTCGCCGACCAGCGGCGGCACCGCGTGGCCCTGCCAGAACGCCGGCACCGCCAGCCCCTCGCGCCGGATCCACGCCTGGTCGTCGGCGTTGAACACCAGGTTGATCTGCAATGCGGTCGACATCGTGGTGGCGCTCCTTCCGGTGGTGATGGATCAGTCGTGGCCGCCGCCGCGCGACGACGGCACGCCGGCCTCGCGCCGCAACCGCTCGGCCTCGCGCTTGCCGGCGTCGAATTCTGCCCGGCGACGTTGCAGCTCCTCGGTTGCGAGGCGGTCGACGTTGCAGTAGTCGAGCTTCCAGTCGGCGCTGGCGCTCCAGCGCTGCGGCGAGCGCACCGTCGTACGCGGCGCCGGTGCCACCACGAGCAGCTCAAGCGCCAGCTCGAGCGTGGCGCGCTGCGACGCCGCATCGCGCGGCCTCCCGGCGGCGTTGCCGAGCGGGAAGTCGGAGAACACGAAGCGCGGCACGCCGACGTGCTCGACGATGTCCTTCGCGCAGCCCATCACCACGCTGGCGATGCCGCTCGCCTCGAGCGCGCGCGCCGCCAGGCTCACGCTCTGGTGGCACACCGGACAGTTCGGCACCAGCACGGCCGCCTGCGCACCATCGGCGACACAGCGCGCCACCAGATCGGGTATGTCGATGTCGAGCGTCGTGCGATGGCTGCGGTTGGTGGGCAGGCCATGAAAGCGCGCGGCCACGCTGCCGATGCGACCCGAGCGCGCCTGCTCGCGCAGCGCCGGCAGCGGGAAGTAGCTTCCCGCGTCTTCGGCGGTGGTGTGCGCGCGGTCGATCGCCACGTGCGAGATGCGCAGGTCGTGGTCGACGCTGCTGTCGCCGGAGTACACCGCGTAGAACTTGGCCGCCGCGTTGTACGGTGCACCCGGCCCCTGGTCGCCCTTGCCGGGCTGGTACGGTGCGGCGGTGGTCACCAGCACGACACGCGTCGCCGCCAGCGGCTGCGCCAGGCGATGGAATGGCACGTCGGTGTAGTGCGCCCACTCGTACGGTGCGCCGTAGCCCAGCGCCCGGTAGTAGCGGCGCGTGCGCGCGATGTAGCCAATCGGCTCGTCGTGCGCCGCCGCGAAGCCGAGGTTGCCTTCGCTCGATGACATCGATCGCTCACGTCGCGGCGAGCCAGCGCGGGCCAACGGCGGACCCGGCTACCGATCGCGCCCTGGCAGGCTCGACTTCACCAAGCGCCCCGCCTGCACCAGCAGGCGGATGCCGGCGTCGGGCCGCGTCAGCATCGACAGCTCGCGCGTCGGATCGCCGTCGACCACCAGCACGTCGCCCCAGGCGCCAGCGGTAAGCTCGCCGATGCGGCCCTCCTGCCCCATCAGCCGCGCCGCGGTGACGGTGGCGCCCTGCAGCGCCTGCACCGGCGACTGCGCCTGCAGGCGCAGGTCGAACTCGCCGTTCTGGCGCGCGTGCATGTGGCCGAGCAGGTCGGTGCCGAAGACGATCGGCACGCCTTCGGCCTGCGCGATGCGCACCGCCTCGATGCCGCGGCGCCCGACCACGTCGAGCTTGTCGAGCATCGCACGTGACCAGCCCAGCCGCTCGCCCTCGTCGGCCAGCGCGGCGTAGGTCGACAGCGTCGGCACCAGGTAGGCGCCTTCGGTCTTCATCACGCGCGCGGTCGCTTCGTCGATCAGGTTGCCGTGCTCGATCGAGCGCACGCCGGCGCGCACCGCGCGCGTCACCGCGCGCGGCGAATAGGCGTGCGCCATCGCGTACAGGTTGGCCGCTTCGGCCTCCTCACACGCGGCCTTCAGTTCGTCGAGCGAGAACTGCGTGCCTTCGAGCGGATCGGTCGGGCTCGAGATGCCGCCGCCGGCCATGATCTTGATCTGGTTGGCGCCGTTGCGCACCTGCTCGCGCACTGCGCGGCGCACCTCGCCGACGCCGTCGGCGATCGCGCCGATCAGGCCCAGGCCGGCGCAGCTGCAGAACATCTCCCTCGCGCGCACGCCCTTGGGCCGCATGTCGGCATGGCCGCCGGTCTGCGAGACCGGGAAGCCGGCGATGAACAGGCGCGGGCCTTCGAACAGGCCGCGCGCCACCGCCTCCTGCAGGCCGAAGTCGGCACCCGCCGCGTCGCGCACGGTGGTGAAGCCGCGCAGCAGCATCTCGCGCAGGATGCGGCTCGACTCGGCCACCAACAGCGACGGCGCCTGCGACGCCAGGCCGACCAGGTCGTGCGAACTCGCCACCACGTGCACGTGGGCATCGATCAGCCCCGGCAGCGCGACGCGGCCGCCGCCGTCGATGCGCTGCGCGGCGTCGACCGAGCGCGGCTCGGCGGTGACCTCGGCGATGCGGCCGTCTTCGATCACGATGCGCGACACCGGACCCAGCACGCCGCGGCGGCTGTCGAACGGCCGCACGTTGTCGATCAGCAGGCGGCTCATCGCGATGACGCGCGGCTCAAGTGGTGACCGGGTCGGCCACGTCGAGTGCCAAGCGCTCCCGCGCGGCCGCGTACTCGCGCCGCAGGCGAGCGACCAGTTCGCGTGCCGGCACCACCGCCTGCACCGCGGCGATGCCCTGGCCGCAGCCCCAGATGTCCTTCCACGCCTTGCCCTTGCTGCCGTCGGCGCTGGCGAAGTTCATCTTGCTGACGTCGCCGTCGGGCAGGTGGTCGGGATCCATGCCGGCAGCGCGGATCGACGGCTTCAGGTAGTTGCCATGCACGCCGGTGAACAGGCTCGAGTAGACGATGTCGTCGCTGGTGCAGTCGACGATGCACTGCTTGTACGCATCGCTGGCGCGCGCCTCGTCGGTGGCGATGAACGCCGAGCCGATGTAGGCGAAGTCGGCGCCCATCGCCTGCGCCGCCAGCACCGCGCCGCCGTTGGCGATCGCACCCGACAGCGCCAGCGGGCCGCTGAACCACTGGCGAATCTCCTGCACCAGCGCGAACGGGCTCTTGACGCCGGCGTGGCCACCGGCGCCGGCAGCCACCGCGATCAGGCCGTCGGCACCCTTGTCGATCGCCTTGCGCGCGAACGTGTTGTTGATCACGTCGTGCAGCACGACGCCGCCCCAGCCGTGCACCGCGTCGTTGACGTCGGTGCGCGCGCCGAGGCTGGTGATGACGATCGGCACCTTGTACTTCGCGCACGCCGCCATGTCGTGCTCGAGCCGGTCGTTGCTCTTGTGCACGATCTGGTTGATCGCGAACGGCGCGGCCGGCCGCCCGGGGTGCGCGCGGTTCCACGCCGCGAGGCCCTCGGTGATCTCGGCCAGCCACGGCTCGAGCTGCTCGGCCGGTCGCGCGTTCAGCGCCGGCATCGCGCCGACCACGCCGGCGGTGCACTGCGCGATCACGAGCTTGGGGTTGCTGACGATGAACAGCGGCGCGCCGATGACCGGCAACGGCAGGTTGGCGAGGATCGGCGGCAGTGTCATGGTGCTTGTGTGCAGGCCTTCAGAACGCGTCCACCGGCATCGCGGTGACGCCCACCGCACCGTCGACGATGCTGTCGCGCACACCCGGGGCACGGCTGAGGATGTGATCGGCATAGAAGCGCGCGGTCAGCGCCTTGGCGCGCATGAACGCCACCTGCTCGCCGGCGGCGATGCGCGCTTCGGCCACCAGCAGCGCGCGCGCCATCTGCCAGCCGGCCACCAGGTTGCCGGCCAGTATCAGGTACGGCACGCTGCCGGCGAACGCCGCGTTCGGCTCGCGCTTGGCGTGCTCGACGATGTAGCCCACCACGTCGAGGAACGCCTCGCGCGCGGCGCGCAGGCGCGAGCGCATGGCCGCCGCGTGCTCGCTGCGGCTCGCGGCCAGTTCGCCCTCGGTGGCTTCGATCCGCGCGGCCACCGCGCGCGCCACCGTGCCGCCGTCGCGCAAGGTCTTGCGGCCGACCAGGTCGTTGGCCTGGATCGCGGTGGTGCCTTCGTAGATGGTCAGGATGCGCGCGTCGCGGTAGTGCTGCGCGGCGCCGGTCTCCTCGATGAAGCCCATGCCGCCATGCACCTGCACGCCGAGGCTCGCCACATCGATGCTCATTTCGGTGGAGTAGCCCTTCACCAGCGGCACCAGGAACTCGTAGAACGCCTGGTTGCGCGCGCGCGCCTCGGCGTCGGGGTGCGCATGCGCGGCGTCGTATGCCGCCGCAGCCACCAGCGCCATCGCGCGGCAGGCCTCGGTGAACGCGCGCATCGTCATCAGCATGCGCTTCACGTCGGGGTGGTGGACGATCGCCGCGGCACGCGGCAGCGAGCCGTCGACCGGGCGGCTCTGCACGCGCTCGCGCGCGTACGCCACCGCCTTCTGGTAGACCCGCTCGGCCACCGCGATGCCCTGCACGCCGACCGCGTAGCGCGCGGCGTTCATCATCACGAACATGTACTCCAGGCCGCGGTTCTCCTGGCCGATCAGGTAGCCCACGGCGCCCGGGGTGCCGTGCACGGTCTTCGCCGCCGAGCCGTCGCCGTACTGCAGCACCGCGGTCGGGCTGGCCTTGATGCCGAGCTTGTGCTCGATGCTGACGCAGTGCACGTCGTTGCGCGTGCCGTCGGCCAGCACCTTCGGGCAGATGAACAGCGAGATGCCCTTCACGCCCTCGGGCGCACCGGCAATGCGCGCCAGCACCAGGTGGACGATGTTGTCCACCATGTCGTGCTCGCCGTAGGTGATGAAGATCTTGGTGCCGAACAACTTGTAGCTGCCGTCGGCCTGCGGCTCGGCGCGCGTGCGCACCAGCGCGAGATCGGAGCCGGCCTGCGGCTCGGTGAGGTTCATCGTGCCGGTCCACTCGCCGGCGATCATGCGCGGGATGTACTGCTGCTGCTGCTCGGGCGAGCCGGCGGTGAGCAGCGCCTCGATCGCGCCGTCGGTGAGCATCGGGCACAGCGCGAAGCTCATGTTGGCGCTGTTGAGCATCTCGCCGCAGGCCGCGCCGATCGTCTTCGGCAGGCCCTGGCCGCCGAACGCTGCCGGGTGCTGCAAGCCCTGCCAGCCGCCCTCGCTGAACTGCCTGAACGCCTGCTTGAAGCCCGGCGTCGTGCGCACGACGCCGGCGCTCCAGCTCGAAGGCTCGGTGTCGCCCGCGCGGTCGAGCGGCGCGACCACGTTCTCGGTGAAGCGCGCGCACTCCTCGAGCACGGCCTGTGCGGTGTCGAGCCCGGCCTCTTCGAAGCCCGGCAGCCGGGCCACCTCGTCGAGCCCCGCCAGCTCCTTCATCACGAACAGCATGTCGGCAACGGGTGCGCGGTAGCTCATGACACGACTCCCTGCAAAGCCGGCGCGCTCAACGGGCGCGCCGGAGAACCGCTCGACGACCGGCGTGGGCCGATCAAAGCGCCCTGACCAGCTCGGGCACCGCGGCGAACAGATCGGCCTCGAGGCCGTAGTCGGCCACGCTGAAGATCGGCGCCTCGGGGTCCTTGTTGATCGCGACGATGACCTTGCTGTCCTTCATGCCGGCCAGGTGCTGGATCGCGCCCGAGATGCCGCAAGCGATGTACAGCTGCGGCGCGACGATCTTGCCCGTCTGCCCAACCTGCCAGTCGTTCGGCGCGTAGCCAGCATCGACCGCAGCGCGGCTGGCGCCGAGCGCAGCGCCGAGCTTGTCGGCCAGCGGTGTCAGCACCTCGTTGAACTTGTCGCTCGAGCCCATCGCGCGGCCACCCGAGACGATGATCTTCGCCGCGGTGAGTTCGGGCCGGTCACTCTTGGTGACCTCGCGGCCAACGAAGCTCGACAGGCCGCTGTCGGCCACCGGGTTGACGCTCTCCACCGCAGCACTGCCACCGCTGGCGGCAGCGGCGTCGAAGCCGGTGGTGCGCACGGTGATCACTTTGATCGCATCGCTGCTCTGTACGGTGGCGATCGCGTTGCCGGCGTAGATCGGGCGCTCGAAGGTGTCGAAACCGACCACCTTGGTGGCATCGCTGATCTGGGCCGCGTCGAGCAGCGCCGCCACGCGCGGGGCGACATTCTTGCCGTGCGCCGTGGCCGGAAACAGGATGTGGCTGTAGTTCCTGGCGATGTCGACCACTTGCGCGGCCACGTTCTCGGCCAGTTGCTCGGCCAGGCTCGCGCCGTCGGCGTGCAGCACCTTGGCCACGCCGGCGATCCTGGCCGCAGCCTGCGCCGCGCCGCCGGCGTTGTGGCCGGCCACCAGCACGTGCACGTCGCCGCCGCAGGCGGCCGCCGCGGTGACGGTGTTGAGCGTCGCACCCTTCAGGGTACCGTGTTCGTGTTCGGCAATGACGAGAACGGCCATCAGATCACCTTCGCTTCATTCTTCAGCTTGGCCACCAGCGTGGCGACATCGGGCACCTTGACGCCGGCGCCGCGCTTGGGCGGCTCGGCGACCTTCAGTGTCTTGATGCGCGGCGCCACGTCGACGCCGAGGTCGGCGGGCTTGAAGGTCTCGAGCGGCTTCTTCTTGGCCTTCATGATGTTGGGCAGCGTCACGTAGCGCGGCTCGTTCAGTCGCAGGTCGGTGGTGACGATCGCCGGCAGCTTGACCTTGACGGTCTCGAGGCCGCCGTCGACCTCGCGCGTGACCGCGGCGAAACCGGCGTCGACCACCACCTTCGACGCGAACGTGGCCTGCGGCAGCTTGGCCAGCGCGGCGAGCATCTGGCCGGTCTGGTTGCAGTCGTCGTCGATCGCCTGCTTGCCCAGGATCACCAGACCCGGCTGCTCCTTGTCGACCAGCGCCTTCAACAGCTTGGCCACCGCCAGCGGCTGCAGCTCATCGGTGCTCTCGACGAGGATCGCGCGGTCGGCGCCGATGGCCATCGCGGTGCGCAGCGTCTCCTGGCACTGCGCGACACCGCAGCTGACGGCGACGATCTCGGTGACAACGCCCTTCTCTTTCAGCCGCACGGCCTCTTCGACGGCAATTTCGTCGAACGGGTTCATGCTCATCTTGACGTTGGCGATGTCCACGCCGCTGCCGTCGGACTTCACGCGCACCTTCACGTTGTAGTCGACGACGCGCTTGACGGGTACCAATACCTTCATGCCGCGTTGCTCCTGGTAGATCGTGCTCGAACCGAGCGGCGGATTTTACGCGGCCGAGCGCGCTGCCGCCGCGGCGCCACGCTCGACGTTGATCGGGCGTATCGCCAGCCAGCCGACGACGAAGAACACGCCGGTCGAGACGATCGCCAGCCGGTGGTTGCCCGCTGTCATCCAGGTGACAGCGCCATAGGTCAGCGGCCCGACGATCGACGCCAGACTGGTGGCGAAGCTCCACAGCCCGAAGAACTCGGCCAGCCGCCCCGGCGGCGCGAACACGCCGACCATCGCGCGCCCGGCCGACTGGCTCGAGCCCATGCACAGGCCGGCGATCACCGCCGCGACCCAGAACAACGCTGCACTGGTGGCCAGGTACGCCAGCACCGTCATCACCACCCAGCCGATCAGCGTGGCGCCGAGCGCGGGCTTGTGACCGATGCGGTCCTGCAGGTAGCCGAACGCGAAGGCCCCGAGCGCGGCCGCGATGTTGACCAGGAACACCAGCATCATCGTCTCGGTCTGCTTGAAACCCAGCACCTGCGCGGCATACACCGCCGCCAACGCGATCACCACCGCGATGCCGGCCTGGTAGAAGAAGCCGCACACCATCAGCCAGACGAAGTCGACATACGAGCGCGCCTCGCGCCACGTGCGGCCCAGCCGCGCGAGCGACGCCGCCAGCCCGTGCACCCGCCCCGCACCGGGCTGCGGCTGCGCGCGCTCACGCAGCAACGCGAACGTCGCCAGCGCTGCCGCGGCATAGACCACCGCGGTGATCCACATCGTCACCGGCACGAACTGGGTCGCGGTCTGCCCGGTCCGCTGCGCCGACAGCACATAGGCCAAGCTCAACCCGAGCGTCAGCATGCCGCCGAAGTAGCCGAAGCTCCAGCCCCAGCCCGAGACACGGCCCAGCGCGTCGGGCCGGCTCAACTCCGGCAGGAACGCCGCCGTCAGCGACTCGCCGTAGCTGTAGAACAGGTTCGACAGCACGATCAGCACCACCGCCAGCGCCACGTCGCCACGGCCCACCGCACCGAGCCCGGCGGTGGTCAGCACGCAGGCCAGCGTGCTCAGCATCAGCAGGCGCTTCTTCGCCGCCTTGACGTCGGCATAGGCGCCCAGCGCGGGCATCGTCAACATGCACAGTGCGCGCGAGGCACCGAGCGCGGCGGTCCACGCGAACGTGGCCCAGGTGGCGCCGCCGGCGACGGCACCCACGAAGTAGGCGTTGAACACCGCCGTCAGTACGACGGTGGTGTAGCCCGAGTTGGCGAAGTCGTACATCGCCCAGCCGAACACCTCGCGGCGTTGCACACCGGGGTTCAGGTTGGTCTGTGCGAACCATGTTCCCATCGGGGACCTCCTGTCTCGGACGCCTGGGCATGAGCCGCGGCCGGCATGCACGGCTCGACGCGGCCGCGCGATGGTGCCACGGTGGACCCGGCGCGCGCCCCACGGCCTGTGCCGATTGCGCGGCAGTCGATCGGGTAGCATCGACCGCGGCCATGCGCGGGTGACGGAACAGGTAGACGTAGCGGGCTTAAAACCCGCAGCCGCAAGGCATCCGGGTTCGACCCCCGGCCCGCGCACCAGCCATCAGCGGCGTCTCGGCGACGCCGACGCCTGCGGCATCGACACGCAGCGACAGGTCGTCGTCACCCCCACCGCGTACAACCGAGCACACCTTCGCGTCAGCGAAGCCGGCCCTCCAGGCGTTGTCGTGTGCACCACCCTTTGGAGGCCGATCATGGTCGCAGACACCATCCGCGCGCTACCGGGGAGCGCACGGCGGGGCACTGCCCGACGCGGCGAACCCTCGCGCCGCCTGCGCACAGGCGCCGTCGCAGCGCTGCTGCTCGCGGCCGCGCTGGCGTTGTCGGCCTGCGGCGGCGGCGACGCCATGTTCGAGATCGGCGTGGTCATTGGCGGGCAGCCGACGGGCGGCGTCGTTCAATCGGGATCGCCGCAACAGATCGCCATTCATGCCGGGCAATCGCTCGAGTTCGACGCCAGCGAGCCGGTGCAGTGGAGGCTCGAAGTCGGTGGCAGCGCGGTCACCGGGAGCGGTACCACCGTGGTCTACCAGGACGCCTACATCACGGTCACCGAGTTGAGCGCATCGCGCATCGCGCTGGATACGTCAGCGCCTTACGGGTTGGCGCGCGCGGTGCCGATCACGCTGACCGCGGTGTCGACGATCGATTCGGCGCTGGTGGCGACGATCGACGTCCTGATCACCAACTGACGCACGGGCGGTCGCGGCGGCGAACCGGGTGGAGGCGCGACCCGGAGTCGAACCGGGCTGAACGGATTTGCAATCCGGTGCATAACCGCTTTGCTATCGCGCCGTGGCGGCGGATTGTCCCACAACGATTTCGTGCGCCGCCCGAATGACGAAGGGGAAGCCGGCCGGCTTCCCCTTCATGCGAACCTGGAGCGGGAAAGGAGTCTCGAACTCCCGACCTCAACCTTGGCAAGGTTGCGCTCTACCAACTGAGCTATTCCCGCATTCGGCCTGCACCGAAGCCCTGGCTGCGATGCAGGCCGCGATTATAGCCAGCCTCGCAGAGAGCCGGCACACCGTCTCAATGCGACCGCACCTCGCCGCCGAGCGCCGGCGGGGCCACCTCGGGCTTCGCGGCGGCGGCCGCCTCGGCCTTGGCCACCTCCTCGTCGGGCAACGGTTGCGGGGCACTGGTCAGCGCCACCTCGAGCACGCGGTCGATCCAGCGCACCGGCACGATCTCGAGCTGATTCTTGACGTTCTCGGGGATCTCCTGCAGATCCTTGACGTTCTCCTCGGGAATCATCACCGACTTGATGCCGCCACGGTGCGCGGCCAGCAGCTTCTCCTTCAGCCCACCGATCGCGGTGACCTCGCCGCGCAGCGTGATCTCGCCGGTCATCGCCACGTCGGCGCGCACCGGGATGCCGGTGAGCGCGGAGACGAAGGCGGTGGTCATAGCGATGCCCGCGCTCGGTCCATCCTTGGGCGTGGCGCCGTCGGGCACGTGGATGTGGATGTCGCGCTTCTCGAACAGATCGTCCTTGATGCCCAGGCGCTGCGCGCGACTGCGCACCACGGATCGTGCAGCCTCGACCGACTCCTTCATCACGTCGCCGAGCGAACCCGTGCGGATGATGTTGCCCTTGCCCGGCATCACGGCCGCCTCGATCGTCAGCAGGTCGCCGCCGACCTCGGTCCACGCCAGACCGACGACCTGGCCGACCTGGTTGCGCTTCTCGGCGCGACCGAAGTCGAACTTGCGCACGCCGAGGTAGTCGTTGAGGTTGTCCTCGCTGACCACCACCCGGCCTTCGGTGGTCTTGAGCTGGATGCCCTTGACGGTCTTGCGACAGATCTTGGAGATCTCACGCTCGAGCGAGCGCACGCCGGCCTCGCGCGTGTAGTAGCGGATGATGCCGCGAATCGCGCTCTCGGTGACCTCGAGCTCTTCGTCCTTCACGCCGTTGTTCTTGCGCTGCTTGGGCAGCAGGTAGCGCTGCGCGATGTCGACCTTCTCGTCCTCGGTGTAGCCCGACAGGCGAATCACCTCCATCCGGTCGAGCAGCGCCGGCGGAATGTTCATCGAGTTCGACGTCGCGACGAACATCGTGTCGCTCAAGTCGAAGTCGACCTCGACGTAGTGGTCGCTGAAGGTGTGGTTCTGCTCGGGGTCGAGCACCTCGAGCAGCGCCGACGACGGGTCGCCGCGGAAGTCCATGCCGAGCTTGTCGATCTCGTCGAGCAGGAACAGCGGATTGCGAACGCCGACCTTGGTCAGCGACTGCAGCACCTTGCCCGGCATCGAGCCGATGTAGGTGCGGCGGTGGCCGCGGATTTCGGCCTCGTCGCGCACGCCGCCCAAGGCCATGCGCACGAACTTGCGGCCGGTGGCGCGTGCCACGCTCTGGCCGAGCGAGGTCTTGCCGACGCCGGGCGGCCCGACCAGGCACAGGATCGGCGCCTTCACCTTGTCGACGCGCTGCTGCACCGCGAGGTACTCGAGGATGCGCTCCTTCACCTTCTCGAGGCCCGCATGGTCCTCGTTGAGCACCTCTTCGGCGTGCCTGAGGTCGTGCTTGATCTTGGTCTTCTTGGCCCAGGGCAGGCCGACCAGCGTGTCGATGTAGTTGCGCACCACGGTGGCCTCGGCCGACATCGGCGACATCAGCTTGAGCTTCTTCAGCTCGCCCTCGGCCTTCTTGCGCGCCTCCTTCGGCATGCGCGCGGCGCGGATCTTCTTCTCCAGCTCTTCGAGGTCGGCACCTTCCTCGCCGTCGCCGAGTTCCTTCTGGATCGCCTTGACCTGCTCGTTCAGGTAGTACTCGCGCTGGCTCTTCTCCATCTGCCGCTTGACGCGGCCGCGGATGCGCTTTTCCACCTGCAGGATGTCGACCTCGTGCTCCAGCAGCTCCAGCAGCTTCTCGAGGCGCTTGGCCACCGACTCGAGATCGAGCACCGACTGCTTGGCCTCGAGCTTCAGCGGCAGGTGTGCGGCGATCGTGTCGGCGAGACGGCCGGGATCGTCGATGCCGGCGATCGACGTGAGGATCTCCGGCGGAATCCTCTTGTTGAGCTTGACGTACTGGTCGAACTGCTGCGTCACGGCGCGGCGCAATGCCTCGACCTCGGGCGTGGTGTCGCCGGCCGGGGCGATCGGCGACACCTCGGCGACGAAGTGCTCGCCGGTGTCGGCGATGTGGCGCGTCCCGGCGCGCTGCAGGCCCTCGACCAGCACCTTCACGGTGCCGTCGGGCAGCTTCAGCATCTGCAGGATGCTCGACACGCAGCCGATGGCGAACATGTCTTCCGGCCGCGGCTCGTCCTTGCCGGCGGCCTTCTGCGCCACCAGCATGATCTGGCGGCCGGCTTCCATCGCCGCCTCGAGCGCCTTGATCGACTTGGGCCGCCCCACGAACAGCGGGATGACCATGTGCGGGAACACGACCACGTCGCGCAGCGGCAGCAGCGGCAGCGTGATCGGGTCGGGCGGCAGCGTCGGGTGTCCTGACATGGGAACCTCTCTTTCTCAGGCCGAGGTGAGGCCTGAGACGGTGAATGCAAGTATCGGCAGAAAACGCGGGGACTTCAGGCGCTGGCCTTGGCCTGTTCCCGATACACAAGAATGGGTTTGCTGCCGTCGTCGACGTTGTGCTCGTCGACCACCACCTTGGCCACGCCGTCGAGCGTGGGCAGATCGAACATGGTGTCGATCAGCACGTGTTCCAGGATCGAGCGCAGCCCGCGCGCGCCGGTCTTGCGCTCGAGCGCCTTGCGCGCGATGGCCGCCAGCGCGGAGGGCCGGATCTCGAGCTCGACGCCGTCCATGCCGAACAGCTTCTGGTATTGCTTGCTGAGCGCGTTCTTCGGCTCGGTGAGGATGCGCACCAGTGCGTCCTCGGTCAGCTCGCCGAGCGTGGCCACGACCGGCAAGCGCCCCACGAGCTCGGGAATCAGCCCGAACTTGATCAGGTCTTCAGGCTCGACCTCGCGGAACACGTCGGCCGCGCGCTTTTCGCTCTTGCTGTGCACCGTGGCGCCGAAGCCGATGCCCGAGCGCTCGGTGCGGTTCTGGATCACCTTCTCGAGGCCGTCGAACGCGCCGCCGCAGATGAACAGGATGTTGGTGGTGTCGATCTGCAGGAAGTCCTGGTTCGGGTGCTTGCGGCCGCCCTGCGGCGGCACCGACGCCATCGTGCCTTCCACCAGCTTCAGCAGCGCCTGCTGCACGCCCTCGCCCGACACGTCGCGCGTGATGCTCGGGTTGTCGGACTTGCGGCTGATCTTGTCGATCTCGTCGATGTACACGATGCCGCGCTGTGCACGGTCGACGTCGTAGTTGCAGTTCTGCAACAGCTTCTGGATGATGTTCTCGACGTCTTCGCCGACATAGCCGGCCTCGGTCAGCGTGGTGGCATCGGCGATCACGAACGGCACGTTGAGCAACCGCGCCAGTGTCTGCGCCAGCAGCGTCTTGCCCGATCCGGTGGGCCCGATCAGCAGGATGTTGCTCTTGGTCAGTTCGACGTCATCCTTGCCGCCGAGGTGCTTCAGCCGCTTGTAATGGTTATAGACCGCCACCGACAGCGTGCGCTTGGCGGTCTCCTGTCCGATCACGTACTGATCGAGGATGCCCTTGATCTCGGCCGGTGTCGGCAGGTCCGACTTCGCCGCGCTGCTGGGGCCGCTGTCGGCCGGCGCCTCGTCGCGGATGATGTCGTTGCACAGCTCGATGCACTCGTCGCAGATGAACACCGACGGGCCGGCAATGAGCTTCTTCACTTCGTGCTGGCTCTTGCCGCAGAAGCTGCAGTACAGGACCTTCTCGCCGGTGGCGCCTTTCTTGTCGGCCATGGGGTGCTCTGCGCGGTGATCAGCCGCTTGGTTCCCGGTCAATCAATGATATGCCATGCCCGCGCCGCCCCTGCCGGCCTTCACCACGCGCGCGCCATGCCGATCGCCCGGGCGCGCCCGGGCGTGGATTTACGCACGCTTGTCGAGCACCTGGTCGATCAAGCCGTACTCCTTGGCCTCGGTGGGCGACATCCAGTAGTCGCGCTCCATGTCGGCCGCGATCTTCTCCACGCTCTGGCCGGTGCGCTCGGCGTAGATGCGGTTGAGCTGCTCGCGCGTCTTCAGGATCTCGCGCGCCTGGATCTCGATGTCGGCGGCCTGGCCCTGCGCGCCGCCGGAGGGTTGGTGGATCATCACGCGCGAGTTCGGCAGCGCTGCGCGCTTGCCCTTGGCACCGGCCATCAGCAGGAACGAGCCCATGCTGGCGGCCATGCCCATGCACAGCGTGGACACGTCGGGCTTGATGAACTGCATGGTGTCGAAGATCGACAGGCCGGCGCTGACGCTGCCGCCGGGCGAGTTGATGTACAGGAAGATGTCCTTGTCGGGGTTCTCGCTCTCGAGGAACAGCAGCTGCGCCACCACCAGGTTGGCCGTCGCGTCGACGATCGGCCCGACCAGGAACACGATGCGCTCGCGCAGCAGCCGGCTGTAGATGTCGTACGCACGCTCACCGCGGCCCGACTGCTCGATGACGATCGGCACCATGCCCAGGCCGGTGGTCTCCTCAACGCTCATGCTGCGGACTCCATCAACTCGTTGAACGCCAGCTTCTTGTCGACCACCTGCGCGCGGCCGAGCACGTGCTGCGTGACGTTCGACTCGACCACCACCGCCTCGACTTCGGCCATGCGCTGGCGATCGGACAGGTACCAGCGCATCACCTCGGCCGGTTTCTCGTAGCTCTGCGATAGCTCCTCGATGTGCGCCTGCAGCTGCTCGGGCCGGGCCTGCAGGTTCTCGCGCCGCACCAGCTCGCCCACCACCAGGCCCAGGCGCACGCGGCGTTCGGCCTGCGGCTGGAAGATCTCGACCGGGATCGGCGCGTTGTCGGCATCCTTCACGCCGCGCTGCTTCAGGTCTTCGCGCGCCGCGGCGGTCATGCGGTCGGTCTCGGCGGCGACCAGCGACTTCGGCACCTCGAGCTCGGCGGCCTTCACCAGCGCGTCCATCACCGCGCCCTTGTTGCGCGACAACACGCGGAACTTCACCTCGCGCTCGAGGTTCTTGCGCACGTCGGCGCGCAGGTCGTCCTGCGCGCCCGAGGCGATGCCCAGCGCCTTGATGAAGGCCTCGTCCACCGTGGGCAGGTGCTGCGCCTCGATCTTCTTCATCGTGACGAGGAAGTCGGCCTCCTTGCCGGCGACGTCCTGGCTGCCGTAGTCGGCCGGGAACTGCAGCGGGAAGGTCTTCGACTGGCCGACCCGCATGCCACGCACCGCCTTGTCGAACTGCTCGAGCATCTGGCCCTCGCCGATCACGAAGGCGAAGCCCTCGGCCTTGCCGCCGGCGAAGCCCTCGCCGTCGATCTTGCCTTCGAAGTCGATCGTCGCGCGGTCGCCCTCGGCGGCGCCCTCGCTGGCCGGCCGCTGCGCGAAGCTGCGCCGCTGCTTGCGCAGGATGTCGACCGTGCGGTCGATCGCCGCGTCGTCGACTTCGCACGAGACACGCTCGACCTGCACGCCGGCTAGGTCGTGCAGCCTGACCTCGGGGTAGACCTCGAACGTCGCATCGAACGACATGCTGCCTTCGGGCGCACCGTCTTTCGGCGTGATGCGCGGCATGCCGGCCACGCGCAGCTTGGCCTCGGTGGCCGAGCGCTCGAACTCCGCGCCGATCTTGTCGTTCATCACCTCGTACTGCACCGACGCGCCGTAGCGCTGCGCCACCACCGACAGCGGCACCTTGCCGGGCCGGAAGCCGTCGGCACGCACGGTGCGCGACAGCTTCTTCAAGCGCGACTCGACCTCGGCGCTGATCTCCTGCGCCGGCACGGTCAGCGTCATGCGCCGTTCGAGCTTCTCGAGGGTTTCGACTTGCACTGCCATTTCGCTTCTCTTGCTTCTGCCGTGGTTGTGGTGCGCGGGGCCGGACTCGAACCGGCACGCCGGTGAGGGCGTCAGGACCTAAACCTGGTGCGTCTACCAATTTCGCCACCCGCGCGAGGGTGTGGGGATGAAAAGCGGGGTCGCCTGCGGCGACCCCTTTCAGGTGGAGGTGGCTTGGCGCGGATTCTAGCGTTCGCGCTGCACACGGAACCACGCGGCGTACATCGCCGGCAGCGACAGCAGCGTGAGCACGGTGGCGACGATCAGGCCGCCCATGATCGCCACCGCCATCGGCCCCCAGAACACGCTGCGCGACAGCGGGATCATCGCCAGCACCGCGGCCGCCGCCGTCAGCACGATCGGCCGGAAGCGCCGCACCGCCGCCTCGACGATCGCGTTCCAGGTGGCGACGCCCTTGGCGCGATCCTGCTCGATCTGGTCGATCAGGATCACCGAGTTGCGCATGATCATGCCCATCAGCGCGATCACGCCGAGCAGCGCGACGAAGCCGAACGGCCGGCCCAGCAGCAGCAGCGCCGCGGCGACACCGGCCATGCCCAGCGGCGCCGTCAGGAACACCAGGATCGCGCGCGAGAAGCTCTGCAACTGCAGCATCAGCAGCGTCAGCATGATGAACAGCATCACCGGCACGCCGACCGCGATCGAGCCCTGGCCCTTGCTGCTCTCCTCGGCCGCACCGGCGAGCTGGATCTCGTAACCGGGCGGCATGCGCCGCTGCAACTCCTGCATGTGCGGCCACAGCCGCGCGCTGACGGTGGCGCCCTGCACGCCTTCGATCACGTCGCCCTGCACCGTGATCGCGAACTTGCGCCCCTCGCGCCACATCACGCCCGGCTCGAAGCCGAAGCCGATGTGCGCCACCTGCGTCAGCGGCACCGAGCGGCCGCTGGTCGTCGGCAGGTTCGCACTGCCGAGATCGGTGATCGCGTTGCGCTCCTCCAGCGGCTGGCGCAGCACGATGTCGACCAGCTTGTCGCCCTCGCGGTACTGGCCGATCGTGGTGCCCGAAAGGATCGTGCGCGACGACTGCGCCACCGACTGGCTGCTGACGCCGATGGCGCGCGCCTTGTCCTGGTCGATCTCCAGCTTCAGTGACTTGATCGACTCGTTCCAGTTGTCGTTGACGCCGCGCATCGCCGGGTCGGCCTGCAGCAGCGCGCGCGCCTGGTCGGCCCACACGCGCACCTCGCGCGCGTCGGGGCCCATCACGCGGAACTGCACCGGGTACGGCACCGGCGGTCCGTTGGGCAGCAGCTTGACGCGACCGCGCACCTCCGGAAACTCCTCGGCCAGCAGCGTCGGCAGGTGCTTGCGCAGCGCTTCGCGCTCGGCGATGCCGCGCGTCAGCAGGATGCTTTGCGTCACGTTGGACTGCGGGAAGATCTGGTCCAGCGGCAGGTAGAAGCGCGGCACGCCCGAGCCGATCCACTGGCTCACGCTCTCGATGCCGGGCTCACCCATCATGCGCTGCTCGAAGCGCCGCGCAACGGCCTCGGTCTCCTGGATCGTGGCGCCCTCGGGCAGCCACAGGTCGACCAGGATCTCCGGCCGGCTCGAATCGGGGAAGAACTGCTGCTGCACGCGGCCCATGCCGGCCAGGCCCAGCGCGAAGGTCGCCACCGTGAGGCCGATGGTGATCCAGCGATGCTGCACGCACCAGTCGACCAGCGCGCGAAAGCGCGTGTAGAACGGCGTGTCGAACAGCTCGTGCGCGTCGCTCGGGCCCGCGCGGCTGCGCGTGCGCAGCAGCACCGCGCCGAGGTAGGGTACGAAGTACACCGACACCACCCACGAGATCAGCAGCGCCGCCGACGTGACGGCGAAGATCGCGAACGTGTACTCGCCCACCGCCGAGCGCGCCAGCCCGATCGGCAGGAAGCCGGCCGCGGTGATCAGCGTGCCGGTCAGCATCGGCATCGAGGTGATCTCGTAGGCGAACGTGGCGGCGCGCTTCTTGTCATGGCCCTCCTCGAGCTTGCGCACCATCATCTCGACCGCGATGATCGCGTCGTCCACCAGCAGCCCGAGGGCGATGATCAGCGAGCCGAGCGAGATCTTGTGCAGGCCCACGCCCCAGTAGTACATCGTGACGAAGGTGATCGCCAGCACCAGCGGGATCGTGATGCCCACCACCAGGCCCGGACGCAGGTCGATGCGCAATGGCCGGGTGTGCAGGCCGAGGCTGACGAAGCTCACCGCCAGCACGACGACGATCGCCTCGATCAGCACGCGCACGAACTCGCCGACCGAGCGCGTCACGGCCTTCGGCTGATCCTGGATCTGCGTCAGCTCGATGCCGGCCGGCAGGTCGTGCTTCAGCGCATCGACCCGTTCGTGCAGCGCGTGGCCGAGCGCCACGATGTCGCCGCCCTTGGCCATCGCCACGCCGAGCGCGATCACCGGCTTGCCCTGGTAGCGCACCTTCACCGCCGGCGGGTCGACCGTGCCGCGGCGGATCTCGGCGATGTCCGACAGCCGCAGGCTGCTGGCCACGCCGGTGGCCGGGTTGACGGCACGGATCGGGAAGCGGCGCAGCTCGTCGACCGAATCGAACGCGCCGGCCACGCGCACCTGCAGGTTCTGCGTGCCGGCGTTGAGCACGCCCGCGCCCTCGACCGCGTTCTGCGCGCCGAGCTGGGCGATCACCTGGTTCAGGTCGAGACCCAGTTCGGCCAGCCGCTTGTGCGAGATCTCGACGAACAGCTTCTCGGGCTGCACGCCGAACAGCTCGACCTTCGCGACGTCGGGCACGCGCAGCAGCGCCGAGCGAACGTCCTCGGCGAAGACGCGCAGCTCCTCGTCGCTGAAGCCGGCGGCCGACAGCGCGAAGATCGAACCGTAGACGTCGCCGAAATCGTCGTTGAACAGCGGCCCGACCACGCCCTGCGGCAGCGTGCCGCGCATGTCGGTTGCCCGCTTGCGCACCTGGTACCAGGCGTCGGCCACCTCCTTCGGTGGCGCGCTGTCCTTGAGCTGCAGGATGGTCAGCGATTCGCCCGGCTTGGTGTAGCTGCGGATGATGTCGGCGTTCGGCACGCCCTGCAGCGTGCGCTCGATCTTGTCGGTGACCTGCTCGGCCATCTGCTGCGCGCCGGCGCCCGGCCAGAACGCCTGCACGACCATGGCCCGGAAGGTGAACGGGGGGTCTTCGTCCTGCCCGAGCTGGAAGTACGCGGCAACGCCGAGCACCATCAGCACCACCAGCAGGTAGCGCGTGAGCGCCGGATGCTCCAGCGCCCAGGCAGAGATGTTGAAGCGCGCGGCGCCAGCGGGCGCGGTGGCGGTGGTGGCCGTGGCGCTCATCGTGGTGGCCTGCTTCAACGCGCCGGCCCGGTGTTCGACGCGGTCGACACCCGCTCGGCGTACAGCCGCACCTTCTGCCCTGGGTTCAGCACGTGCACGCCCGCCACCACGATGGTCTGGCCGGCTTGCACGCCTTGGGCCAGCGTCACGTCGTTGCCGTCGGCCCCGGCCACGCGGACCGGCTGCGCCTTCACCGTCATCGTGCCGCGGTCGAGCACCCAGACGGCCGGCACGCCCTTGGCCTCGAACACCGCGGTCAACGGCACCTTGATGCCCTCGGCCCCTCGCGCTGTCTCGACCTTCACGCTCGCGGTCTGCCCGAGGCGGACGGCCGCATGCCCGACGTCGGCCTTGACGACGAAGGTACGCGTCACCGGGTCGGCCGCGGCGGCCACTTCACGCACGGTGGCCGCGATCGGCTGCCGGCCGTTGTTCCACAGGCGCGCCTGCATTGCACCGGTCTTGCCGAGCAGCGCGCGAATCTCCGCCACGCGATCTTCGGGCACGTTGAACACCACGTCGCGCGGACCATCGTGCGCGAGGCGAACCACTGGCGCACCGGCGGCGACCACGGCACCGGGCTCGACGTCGACCCCGGTGATGACGCCCGCCGCATCGGCCGACAGCGTCGCATAGCGCGCCTGGTTGCCTTGCACGTTGGCCTGGGTCTGCGCCTGTTCGAATTGCGCGCGGGCCGCGGTCAGCGCGGCCGCACGGCGGTCGAGTTCCAGACCGCTGATGAAGCCTTGATCGCGCAGTTCCTTGAAGCGCTTGAACTCGGCTTCGCTGAACAGGTAGTTCGCCTTGGCGGCACCAAGCGCTGCCTGCGCGGACTGCTGCCCGAGTTGGAGGTCAGCTGGATCCAGCCGCGCAAGGGCCTGTCCCGCGCGCACCGCGTCGCCGAGGTTGACCGGACGCGACAGCAACTTGCCGCCGACGCGGAAGCCCAGGCGTGATTCGGTGCGGGCCCGGATTTCGGCAGCGTACTCTTGCGCGCTGCCGATTGCGCTGTTGACCAGCGTGAGCGTGCGCACCGCGCGCACCGGTTCGGCCGTCGGCGTGGCGGGCGTGCACGCCGCGACGAGAATCGCGACGGGGCCTGCGAGCAAGAGGGTGGTTGTCGAGTACTTCATCGGCGTGAGACGTTGCGATCGGGTTCATCCTGGGCCGAGACGCAGCGGGGATTCCCGATAATTAATGACTGACCGGTCAGTAATATAGATCTGGCTCCCCGGACTTGTCAAACGCCAATCTCCTTCGGTCGCGGCGTGCCATGGACAATGCGCGCCGTGGGCGTGGGTCACTACGAGAACTTTCCGGTCGCCACGCTGCTGTGCCCGCCGGCCTTGCGAGCACCGGTGCGAGCGATCTATGCCTTCGCGCGCACTGGCGACGACCTCGCCGACGAGGGCGACTGGCCTGCGGCGCATCGACTGCAGCAACTCGCGCGCTATCGCGATGCCTTGAGAGCGACAACCGCGCAGGCCGGCGGCCACACGCAGCCGCCGTCACCGACCGAGTGGCCCGAGGTGTTCGGCCCGCTGGCCACCGCGCTGCGCCGCTACCACCTCGCCCCAGAGCTGCTGCATGCGCTGCTCGACGCATTCGAGCAGGACGTGCACAACCCGCCCTACGCCGACCGCGCGGCGCTGCTCGCCTATTGCAGCCGCTCGGCCAACCCGGTGGGCCGGTTGCTGTTGCAGCTGCACGGCATCGACAACGCACAGGCGCTGCGCGAATCGGATGCCATCTGCTCCGCGCTGCAGTTGATCAACTTCTGGCAGGACCTGAGTGTCGACCTGCCGCGCGGCCGCGACTACGTGCCGCGCGACGATCGCGCCCGCCATGGCCTGGCTGCGCAATCGCCGTTGCACGACACGCCGGCTGCGCGCGCGCTGGTACGTGAACTCGTCGGCTGGGCCGCGACGCTGATGGCCGAGGGCGCGCCTCTGCCACTGCGCGTTCCCGGCCGCGCGGGATGGGAGCTGCGCCTGGTGGTGCACGGCGGCTGGCGCATCCTGGAGAGAATCGCGCGCATGGAGCACCGCTCGTTTGCCGTTCGTCCGCGTCTCACGCTGCGCGATACGCCGCTGCTCGGCTGGCGCGCGCTGACCTACCGGCCGGGTTGGTTCGACGCCGGGCGCCTGCGATGACGCCGCAGGAATACGTACAGGACAAGGCGGCACGCAGCGGCTCGTCGTTCTACTACGCCTTCCTGTTCCTGCCCCCGCCCAAGCGCGCGGCAATCACCGCGTTCTATGCCTTCTGCCGCGAGGTGGACGACGTGGTCGACGACGCGCTCGACCCCGGCGTTGCAGCGGCCAAACTGGCCTGGTGGCGGCAGGAGGTGGCCACGTCGTTCGCCGGGCAGCCGAGCCACCCGGTGACGAAGGCGCTGATGCCGCACACGGCATTGCACGGCATCGCTGCGTCACACCTCGCGGCGGTGATCGACGGCTGCGAGATGGACCTGCAGCAGACGCGCTACCTCGACTTTGCCGGCCTCGAGCGCTACTGCCATCTGGTGGCCGGCGTGGTCGGCGAGGTGGCAGCCAACATCTTCGGCCGCACACAGCAGCAGACGGTGGACTACGCCCACACGCTCGGCCGCGCACTGCAGCTGACCAACATCATCCGCGATGTCGGCGACGATGCGCGCCGCGGGCGCATCTACCTGCCTATGGACGAACTGCAACGCTTCGGTGTCAAGGCCGCCGAGATCCTGCAGCGGCAGGCGCCCTGGGGCTACAGCGAGCGCTTCACCGAACTGATGCGCTTCCAGGCCGCGCGCGCACAGCAGACCTACGACGACGCGCTGGCCTTGTTGCCACCCGAAGACCGGGCGGCGCAGCGGCCGGGCCTGATGATGGCCAACATCTACCGCACATTGCTGCGCGAGATCGAGGCCGACGGCTTCCAGGTGCTGCACCAGCGCACGTCGCTGACGCCGCTGCGCAAGCTGTGGATCGCCGTGCGCACCACGTGGCAAGACCGGTGAGCCGGCAGCGCGTGGCGGTGATCGGCGCCGGCTGGGCCGGCCTGGCCGCCGCCGTCGAGGCCACGCGGCGCGGGCACGATGTGGCGCTGTACGAGATGGCCGCGCAGCCCGGCGGCCGGGCCCGCAGCGTGGCGATCGACGCCACGACCACGCTCGACAACGGACAGCACATCCTGATCGGTGCCTATACGCAAGCACTCGCGCTGATGCGCGCCGTCGGCGTCGAGCCCGAGCGCGTGCTGCTGCGCCGTCCGCTCGAGCTGCTGTATCCCGACGGCACCGGCCTGCGCATGCCGCGCGGCCCGGTACACCTGGCTTTCGCCTGGGCGGTGCTGCGCGCGCGCGGCTGGTCCTTGGCACAACGCGGCGCGCTGCTGGCGCGCGCGGCCACCTGGCTGCGCCACGGCATGCGCAACCCCGGCGTGCAGACGGTCGACGATCTGTGCGCAGGGTTGCCGGCTCGCATCCGCGAGGACCTCATCGATCCGCTGTGCATCGCCGCGCTGAACACCCCAGCGAGCGAAGCCAGTGCCACGGTGTTCCTGCGTGTGCTGTCCGACGCGCTGTTCGGTGGTCGCGGGCACTCCGACCTGCTGCTGCCGCGCACGAGCTTGTCGGCGCTGTTGCCCGAGCCTGCGCTGCGCTGGCTGATACGCCAGGGAGCGGACTGCCAGCTCGGTCGGCGCGTCGGCCAGCTCGCACGCGACGGCGCCGGCTGGCGCGTCGACGACCAAGCCTTCGATGCCGTGGTGCTGGCCAGCAGCGCAGTCGAGGCAGCGCGGCTGGTGGCCAGCGTGAACCCATCATGGTCACGATCCGCTGCCGCGCTGCGCTACGAACCGATCGCGACGCTCTATCTGCGCCGCGGGGCGGCGCCCTGCGCGTCGCCGATGGTGGCGCTGCGCAGTGCGGCCGAAGCACCCGCGCAGTTCGCCTTCGATCTCGAGCGGCTCGGCTCGCACGCCGGTATCGTGGCGTTCGTCGTCAGCGGCGCGCGCAAGTGGCTCGACCACGGCATGCCGGCGCTGGTCGATGCCGTGCAACGCCAGGCCCTGCGCGACCTGCCGGGCTCGTTCGGCGGTGGGGCGACCCTGGTGCACGCCGCGATGGAACGTCGGGCCACGTTCGCCTGTACCCCGGAGCTGCAGCGCCCGCCGATGGCGATCGCGTCGGGGCTCTATGCCGCCGGCGATCATGTGCAGGGCCCCTACCCCGCGACGCTGGAAGGCGCGGTGCGCTCGGGGCTCGACGCCGCCCGGGCGATCGCGTGCCGCGCCTGAGCCACGGCACGCCTGCACCGGCTGCGCAGCCACACGGTCGGCGGGCAACAAGCGCCTTGCCGTCATGCAGAATCCCGTCCCATGGTCACCAAGCCGCGTGCGCCCGCCCAGGCCAGCCCGACGATCCAGGTCATCGAGCGGATGTTCGCACTGCTCGACGTGCTGGCGTCGCAGCCTGATCCGGTGCCGCTGAAGCAGCTGACCGAGCGCACCGGTCTGCACCCGTCGACCGCGCACCGCATCCTCAACGATCTGGTGATCGGGCGCTTCGTCGATCGCCCCGAACCCGGCGCCTACCGGCTCGGCATGCGGCTGCTCGAGCTGGGCAACCTGGTGAAGGCGCGTCTCGACGTGCGCGACGCGGCGCTGGGTCCGATGCGAGAGCTGCACAAGCTGACGCACCAGCCGGTGAACCTCTCGGTGCGACAAGGCGATGAGATCGTCTATATCGAGCGCACCTACAGCGAGCGTTCGGGCATGCAGGTGGTGCGTGCGGTCGGCGGCCGAGCGCCGCTGCACCTCACCTCGGTCGGCAAGCTGTTCCTGGCGTTCGACGACCCGCAGCGCGTGCGTGCCTACGCCACGCGCACCGGCCTGGCCGGGCACACACGCAACAGCATCACCGACCTGGCACGGCTCGAACGCGAACTGCACCAGGTACGCCAGACCGCGGTGGCCCGCGACGACGAGGAGCTCGAACTGGGTGTGCGCTGTCTGGCCGCGGGCATCTTCGACGACCAGGCGAGCCTGGTGGCCGGGCTGTCGGTGTCGGCGCCGGCCGACCGGCTGGAAGAGGCCTGGCTAGAACGAGTCCGAGCCACTGCGGCCCAGATCTCCGTCGCTCTGGGTTACCGCCGCTGAGCGCGACGGTTCCGCAGCCACAGCCGTCGGCTGGGCCGGCCGGTGTGCCTCGCTACCGGCAACGACCTGCGAGGCCACCGCCGGCAGCGAATCGAGCCAGCGACGAAGGCGCTGCGCGTCGCCGATGCGCGAATAGCGGCCGGCCGAATCGAGCAGCACCATGATCAGCTTGCGGCCCGCCAGTTGCGCCTGCATCGCCAGGCAGCGCCCCGCCTCGGAGATGTAGCCGGTCTTCTGCACGCCGATCTCCCACGACGGGTTGCGCACCAGCGAGTTCGTGGTGTGGAACCGCACCATGCGCCGGCCGACCGGCACCACCGCCTCGGGCGAGGTGGAGTACTCGCGCATCTCGGGATGCTGGTACGCCGCCTTCACCAGCAACGCGAGATCGTGCGCGCTCGAGCGGTTGTCGCTGGACAGCCCGGTGGGCTCGACGAAATGCGAGTCAGTCATGCCGAGTTCATTTGCCTTGCGGTTCATCGCCTCGACCAGCGCCGGCAGGCCACCCGGGTAGGCGGCGCCCAGCGAATACGCGGCACGGTTCTCCGAGGCCATCAGCGCGAGGTTCATCAACTCACCGCGCGTGAGCTTGGCGCCGACCTTCAGGCGCGAGCGGTTGTTGCGCGGCGTGTCGAGCGCGACCTTCTCGACCTCGAGCGTCTCGTCCATCGGCTGATGGGCATCGAGCACGACGATCGACGTCATCAGCTTCGTGATCGACGCAATCGGCAGCACCGCGTCGGCGTTCTTGCTGAACAGCACCTCGTCGGTGTCCTGGTCGATCACCAGCGCGGCGCCGGATTTCAGATCGAGCGGATCGTCGGTGCGGTGCAGGCCTTCACGCTGACCCAGCGAGGGCCGCGCGGGAATCGCCCGGGCCTTGCGCCGCGCCTTTGTCGATGCCGCGGTCGCGGCAGAAACCTTGGCCTTGGGCTTGGCCGCCACCCGCGAGGAGGCCGGCCCGGCCGCCTGGACGGCAGTGGCGAACGCACAACAAGCGAAGGCGGCCACGGCGGCCGCCCAGATGCTCGACAGACCTTCCAACACTTTGCCCAACGACGTGCCCCGACTGCTTCTTGCTTGCACAGCGCCACCGCAATGACGGGCGGCGCAACGCACCGCATTCGGCGCAGTGTAGCCACCCCCCAAAACGCGGGCAATATCAAACGCTTAGGGAATTATCCTCAAGTGGCGAGAACGCCAAAATCCGCACGCGCATCGAGCACACGCCGCCGCTCGCCGAGGTTGTTTCGCTGGGCAATTGGCCGGGTACGTCGCAGCCGGCCCTCTTGCGGGGGCAGGACGCCTGCCGTGTCCTTGCCACAGCGTCAGCCCTGCGCGGCGACCCGATCCGGGCTATGGTGCAGCTTGTTGAGCGCGGAGATGTAGGCCTTCGCAGACGCGACGACGATGTCGGGGTCGGCGCCGACGCCGTTGACCACACGGCCGCCGAGTTGCAGCCGCACCGTCACCTCACCCTGCGACTCGGTGCTGCCCGAGGTGATGGCGTTCACCGAGTACAGCAGCAGCTCGGCCCCTGAGCACACCTTCGACTCGATCGCCTTCAGGATCGCATCGACCGGCCCGTTGCCGTCGCTCTCGGCCACATGCTCGGTGTCGCCGATGGCGAAGCTCACCGTCGCGTGCGGCCGTTCGCCGGTTTCGCTGTGCTGGCGCAGGTTCAGCAACCGGTAGTGCTCGCGCTGCTGCGTCAGGCTCTCGTCGTTGACCAGCGCCAGGATGTCCTCGTCGAAGATGTCGCTCTTGCGGTCGGCCAGATCCTTGAAGCGCGCGAACGCCGCATTGATGTCGGCCTCCGATTCCATCGCGATGCCCAGTTCTTGCAGGCGCTGCTTGAACGCGTTGCGGCCCGACAGCTTGCCCAGCACGATGCGATTGGCCGTCCAGCCCACGTCCTCGGCGCGCATGATCTCGTAGGTGTCGCGTGCCTTCAGAACGCCATCTTGGTGGATGCCCGAGGCGTGCGCGAACGCGTTGGCGCCGACCACCGCCTTGTTGGGTTGCACGACGAAGCCGGTGGTCTGGCTGACCATGCGCGACGCCGGCACGATCTGCGTGGTATCGACGCCGAGCTCGAGCCCGAAGTAGTCGCGCCGCGTGCGCACCGCCATCACCACCTCCTCGAGCGAGCAGTTGCCCGCGCGCTCGCCGAGGCCGTTGATCGTGCACTCGATCTGCCGTGCGCCACCGATCTTCACGCCGGCCAACGAGTTGGCCACCGCCATGCCGAGGTCGTTGTGGCAGTGCACCGACCAGACGGCCTTGCCGGAGTTGGGCACGCGCTCGCGCAGCATGGCGATGAAGCCGCCGTACAGCTCGGGCACGGCGTAGCCGACCGTGTCGGGAATATTGATCGTCGTCGCGCCTTCGCGGATCGCCACTTCGAGCACGCGGCACAGGAAGTCGGCGTCCGAGCGGTAGCCGTCCTCGGGCGAGAACTCCACGTCGTCGCACAGGTTGCGCGCGAACCGCACCGCGAGCTTGGCCTGCTCGAACACCTGCTCCGGCGTCATGCGCAGCTTCTTCTCCATGTGCAGCGCGCTGGTCGCGATGAAGGTGTGGATGCGCGCGCGCGCCGCCGGCTTCAGCGCCTCGGCCGCGCGCGAGATGTCGCGGTCGTTGGCACGCGCCAGCGAGCACACCGTGCTCTCGCGCACGACACCGGCGATCGCCTTCACGGCCTCGAAGTCGCCGTTGGACGATGCCGCGAAGCCGGCTTCGATCACGTCGACGCGCAGCCGCTCGAGCTGGCGCGCGATACGCAGCTTCTCGTCGCGCGTCATCGACGCGCCGGGCGATTGCTCGCCGTCGCGCAACGTGGTGTCGAAGATGATCAGCTTGTCGGCCATGGAGCACTCCCGGGTTGGCGCGGTGATGTTACGCGGGCTCGGCGGCCCCACGCCGGTTCGCCGGGGCATGCACCCGCCGCAGGCCCGACATCACCGCGCTCAGCGACGCGGTGACGATGTTGCGATCGAGGCCGACGCCGAAGCAGGTCTGCTCGCCGACGCGCAGCTCGACGTAGGCCACCGCCCGCGCGTCGGAGCCGCTCGTCACGGCATGCTCGTGGTAGTCAAGCACGCGAATCGACGCATCGGTGTGCGCCTGCAGCGCCGCGACGAAGGCATCGATCGGTCCGTTGCCGGTGCCGACCAGCACCTGGCGCCGCCCGGGTGCCAGCTCCACATCGGCGCGCACGAGCACACGCCCGCCGGCCTGCTCGCTGACCGACGGATGCGCCACGGCCGGCAGGCCGATGCCGTACTCGGCGTCGAAGATCGCCTTGATCTGCGCCGCGTCGAGCTCCTTGCCGGTGCCATCGGTCACCGCCTGCACGACACGGCTGAACTCGATCTGCAGGCGCCGCGGCAGCTCCAGCCCGTACTCGTGTTCGAGCAGGTAGGCGATGCCACCCTTGCCCGACTGGCTGTTGACGCGAATCACCGCGTCGTAGCTGCGCCCGAGATCCTTCGGGTCGATCGGCAGGTAAGGCATCTGCCAGACTTCACTGTCGCGTCGTGCGGCGAACGCCTTCTTGATCGCATCCTGGTGCGAACCCGAGAACGAGGTGTAGACCAGGTCGCCGACGTACGGATGGCGCGGATGCACCGGCAGCTGGTTGCAGTGCTCGACGCAGCGTCGCACCTCGTCGATGTCGGAGAAGTCGAGCCCCGGCGAGACACCCTGCGTGTACAGGTTCAGCGCGATGTTCACCAGGTCGACGTTGCCGGTGCGCTCGCCGTTGCCGAACAGGCAGCCCTCGATGCGGTCGGCTCCGGCCATCAGCGCGAACTCGCCGGCCGCGGTGCCGGTGCCGCGATCGTTGTGCGGGTGCACCGACAGCACGATCGCATCGCGGCGTGCCAGATGGCGATGCATCCACTCGATCATGTCGGCGAAGATGTTCGGCGTGCTGTGCTCTACCGCCGACGGCAGGTTGACGATGCACTTGCGTGCCGGCGTGGGCTGCCAGACCTCGGTCACCGCATCGACCACGCGCTTAGCGAAGGCGAGCTCGGTGCCGGAGAACATCTCGGGCGAATATTGGAACACCCATTCGGTCTGCGGCTGGCGTGCCGCCAGGTCGCGGATCAGGCGCGCATGCGTGGTGGCCAGCTCGACCACGCCGTCTTCGTCGAGGCCGAGAACCACGTCGCGCATCACCGGCGCGGTGGCGTTGTACAGGTGCACGATCGCACGCCTGGCACCGGTCAGCGCCTCGAAGGTGCGAGTGATCAGTTCTGGCCGCGCCTGCGTCAGCACCTGGATCGTCACGTCGTCGGGCACCCGATCGCGCTCGACCAGCATCCGCACGAAGTCGAAATCGGTCTGCGACGCCGACGGGAATCCGACCTCGATCTCCTTGAAGCCGATGCGCAGCAGCATCTCGAACATGCGCAGCTTGCGCTCGCCGTTCATCGGCTCGATCAGCGCCTGGTTGCCGTCGCGCAGGTCGACGCTGCACCACCGCGGCGCGCGCGTCAGCACGGCGTCGGGCCAGCGGCGGTCCGGCAGGCGCACCGGTGCAAAGGCGCGGTACTTGAGTTGCGGTTGCTTCAACATGGCGTTCCTCGGGTGGGGTGCTGGCAACCTGCGCTCAAGAAAGACCAACGGCCCGCTGCAGGTTGCATACGGGCCGTCGAGATCGCAAACAACAGGACGTGGACGATCAGCGAGCCCGTGGGTCTCCTAGCAATAGGGCCAGCGAAAGCGGGGTCGCGCGCGTCATGACGCCGACTGTAGCACGGCCGGGCATCAGCGATGCAAGCCCTGCTCGTCGGGCTCGTCGGTCGAGGTGGCGATCACGCTCACCGGCTTGCCCTTGGCGCGCTTGTAGCCATAGACCACGTAGCCGGACACACCGTAGGCGACGAACGCGACGAACAGCACCAGCGGCGGATCGATGTTGACCACGGCGATCGCCAGCGCGATGGCGACGATCACGATGAACGGCACCGAGCGCTTGAAGCTGATGTCCTTGAAGCTGTAGAAGGGCACGTTGGTGACCATCGTCAGGCCGGCGTACAGCGTGACGACGAAGGCAGCCCAGGCCAGCCAATCGATCCGCTCGACGTCCTTGAAGCCGTAGGCATCGAGCACCCAGATGAAGCCGACCACCAGCGCCGCCGCGGCCGGGCTCGGCAGACCCTGGAAGAAGCGCTTGTCGACGACCGCCAGGTTGGTGTTGAAGCGCGCCAGCCGCAGCGCCGCGCAGGCGCAGTAGACGAACGCGGCGATCCAGCCGGCCTTGCCCAGGCCCTTGAGCGCCCACTCGTAGACGATGAGCGCCGGCGCCGCGCCGAAGCTGACCATGTCCGACAGGCTGTCCATCTGCTCGCCGAACGCGCTCTGCGTGCGCGTCATGCGCGCCACGCGGCCGTCGAGGCTGTCGAGCACCATCGCGCAGAACACGCCGATCGCCGCATTCTCGAAGCGATCGTTCATCGCCATCACGATCGCGTAGAAGCCGCCGAACAGCGCGGCCACCGTGAACAGGTTGGGCAGGATGTAGATGCCCTTGCGCCGCGGCGAAAGAGGCGGACCCTGCTCGATCACGCTGTCGGGGTCGGCGTGCAGGTGATCGTTCATCGTCCCGCTCTGCAGGCGCGAGCCGCGATCGGTTGCGGTCCCCGTCGACCAGATCGTCGACCCCGGTCCACGGCAGCGAGCGCCGAGAATGCCGGCCGCGCCTGCGCGCGGACGGCCGGCGCGAACGGGCCCGCGCATGCAGGCGCGGGCCTGCCGTTCAAGGCGTGCTCAGTTCTTGCTCTTGTCAACAAGTTTGTTCGCCTTGATCCACGGCATCATCGCGCGCAGCTTCTCGCCCACCACCTCGATCGGGTGCTCGGCCGTGAGCCGGCGACGCGACAGCAGCGTGGGCGCGCCGGCGCGGTTCTCGAGGATGAAGCTCTTGGCGTACTCGCCGGTCTGAATGTCGGCCAGCGCCTTCTTCATCGCCGCGCGCGCTTCCGCGCCGATCACCTTGGCGCCGGTGTGGTACTCGCCGTACTCGGCGTTGTTCGAGATCGAGTAGTTCATGTTGGCGATGCCGCCCTCGTACATCAGGTCGACGATCAGCTTCAGCTCGTGCAGGCACTCGAAGTACGCCATCTCGGGCGCGTAGCCGGCATCGACCAGCGTCTCGAAGCCGGCCTTCACCAGCTCGACGCAGCCGCCGCACAGCACCGCCTGCTCGCCGAACAGGTCGGTCTCGGTCTCCTCGCGGAACGAGGTTTCGATCACGCCGGCCTTGCCGCCGCCGTTGGCCGCGGCATAACTCAGCGCCAGGTCGCGCGCCTTGCCCGAGCGGTCGGCATGCACCGCGATCAGGTGCGGCACGCCTCCGCCTTGCACGTAGGTGTTGCGCACCGTGTGGCCCGGCGCCTTGGGCGCCACCATCCAGACGTCGAGGTCGTCGCGCGGCACCACCTGCCCGTAGTGGATGTTGAAGCCGTGCGCGAACGCCAGCGAGGCGCCCTGCCGCATGTTGCGCTCGATGTCGTCGCGGTAGACCGCGGCGATCTGCTCGTCGGGCAGCAGGATCATCACCACGTCGGCGTCCTTCACCGCGTCGGCGATCGACGCCACCTGCAGCCCGGCCTTCTCGGCCTTGGCCCACGAGGCGCCGCCGCGGCGCAGGCCGACGGTGACTTTCACGCCGCTGTCGTTCAGGTTCTGCGCATGGGCGTGGCCCTGCGAGCCGTAGCCGACGATGGTGACGCGCTTTCCCTTGATCAGGCTCAGGTCGGCGTCCTTGTCGTAGTAGACCTTCATGCTCGTTCTCTCCATTGAAGTTCGTCGCGGGCGGGTGCGACCGATGACCGCCCCGCGCCGCGCTACAGGCGCAGGATGCGCTCGCCGCGGCCGATGCCGCTGGTACCGGTGCGCACGGTTTCGAGGATCGCCGCGCGGTCGACGGCGGTGATGAACGCATCGAGCTTGGCGGCGTCGCCGGTCAGCTCGATCGTGTAGCTCTTGTCGGTCACGTCGATGATGCGGCCGCGGAAGATGTCGGCCATGCGCTTCATCTCGTCGCGCTCCTTGCCGACCGCCCGCACCTTGATCAGCATCAGCTCGCGCTCGGTGAAGTGGCCCTCGGTGAGGTCGACCACCTTCACCACCTCGATCAGCCGGTTCAAGTGCTTGGTGATCTGCTCGATCACCTCGTCGGAGCCGGCGGTGACGATGGTCATGCGCGACAGGGAGGCGTCCTCGGTGGGCGCAACCGTGAGGCTTTCGATGTTGTAGCCGCGCGCCGAGAACAGCGCCACCACCCGCGACAGCGCGCCGGGCTCGTTCTCGAGCAGCACCGCAATGATGTGTTTCATGTTTCGTCCTTCGCGCTCTTCGGCGTCGGCGGCGGTAACCGCTGCGCCTTGGCTGCGCTCTTCGAATTCAGTCGTCGAACAAATCGACCGCCGTCGCCCTCGGCTGCCGGCTGCGCGTGGCGCGTGTGGCGCCACCGCGGCAGGCCGCCCCGGGCGTCAGAGGTCTTCCGAACCGAGCAGCATCTCGGTGATGCCCTTGCCCGCCTTGACCATCGGCCAGACGTTCTCGGTGGGGTCGGTGCGAAAGTCGAGGAAGACCGTGCGGTCCTTCAGCCGGATCGCCTCGCGCAGCGCCGGCTCCACGTCGGCCGGCTTCTCCACCAGCAGGCCGACGTGCCCGTAGGCCTCGGCCAGCTTGACGAAGTCGGGCAGCGCGTCCATGTAGGTGTGCGAATAGCGGCCGCCGTAGTCGAGCTGCTGCCACTGCCGCACCATGCCGAGATAGCGGTTGTTCAGCGAGACGATCTTCACTGGCGTCTTGTACTGCGCGCAGGTCGACAGCTCCTGGATGCACATCTGGATCGAGCCCTCGCCGGTGACGCAGAACACGTCGGCGTCGGGCTTGGCCAGCTTGATGCCCATCGCGTACGGCAGGCCGACGCCCATCGTGCCGAGCCCACCGGAGTTGATCCAGCGGCGCGGCTCCTCGAAGCCGTAGAACTGCGCCACCCACATCTGGTGCTGACCGACGTCGGAGGTGACGTAGACGTCCTGGCCGCGCGTCAACTGCCACAGCGTCTCCACCACCTGCTGCGGCTTGATCACCTCGGTGCTGCGCCTGTAGCTCAGGCACTCGCGCTTGCGCCAGTCGTTGATCTGACTCCACCACGTCGACAGCGCGCTGGCGTCGGGTTTGGCCGCGCCCTCGCGCAGCTGCGCCAGCAGTTCCTGCAGCACGTCCTTCACGTCGCCGACGATCGGGATGTCGACCCGCACGCGCTTGGAGATCGACGACGGGTCGATGTCGATGTGCACGATCTTGCGCTCCACCGTCGCGAAATGCTTCGGGTTGCCGATCACGCGGTCGTCGAAACGCGCCCCGACGGCGAGCAGGACGTCGCAGTGCTGCATCGTCATGTTCGCTTCGTAGGTGCCGTGCATGCCGAGCATGCCGAGGAACTTGGGGTCGCTTGCCGCCGTGGCACCTAGCCCCATCAGCGTGTTGGTGCACGGGAAACCCAGCCAGTCGGCGAGCTCGCGCAACTCGGCCGCGGCGTTGCCCAGCACGACGCCGCCACCGGCGTAGATGTACGGCCGCTTGGCCGCCAGCAGCAGTTGCACTGCCTTGCGGATCTGCCCGCCGTGCCCCTTGCGCACCGGGTTGTACGAGCGCAGTTCGATGCGCTGCGGATAGGTGAATTCGGTCTGCTGGATCGTCACGTCCTTCGGCACGTCGACCACCACCGGGCCGGGGCGACCGGAGCGGGCGATGTGGAAGGCCTTTTTCATCGTCGACGCCAGGTCGCGCACGTCCTTGACGAGGAAGTTGTGCTTGACCACCGGACGCGTGATGCCGACGGTGTCGCACTCCTGGAAGGCGTCGAGGCCGATCGCCGCGGTGGGCACCTGGCCGGTGACGATCACCATCGGGATCGAATCCATGTACGCGGTCGCGATGCCGGTCACCGCGTTGGTCACGCCGGGCCCCGAGGTGACCAGCGCAACGCCGACGTCGCCAGTGGCGCGTGCATACCCGTCGGCGGCGTGCACCGCGGCCTGCTCATGCCGCACCAGCACGTGCTCGATGCCCTGCTGCTTGTACAGCGCGTCGTAGGTGTAGAGCACCGCGCCGCCGGGGTAGCCCCAGAGGTACTTGACCCCTTCGGCCTGCAGGCAGCGAACGATGATGTCGGCGCCGTTGAGAACTTCGGCACCGTCGGAGGGGGGTTGCGGTTGCGCCGAGGCGGCGCGTTTGATCTCCGCGGCAGACATGTCCATCTTGAACCTCTGTGAATTTCTCTGACGAAAAACCATCGGTGCCCCTCTTCGCACCCTCATGAGGTGGATTCGGAACCTGCGCGATTCGCGTCGGTGTGCCCGCCGTCGGGCCGCCGCTCGCGATCCAAAGAGCGTTGTGCGAAGCAGCATTATGTCATCGTCCGCGGCGCGTCCTGTCGCGGGCAATCCCGCCCGTGGGGCCGATGCGATAATCGCGCGCCTCGAAAATGGGAGCCGCGCTGTACACAGGCCGGCCCGCGCGTTTGGCCACCGACCACGAACTCACCGACTTCCTGAAGAGCGTCGAGAAGCGAGCCTTCAAGCGCACGGCCTACACGGTACGCGACGACGATGCCGCGTTGGATATCGTGCAGGACTCGATGATCCGGCTGGCCGAGAAGTACGCCGATCGCCCGCCAGCCGAGCTGCCGCTGCTGTTCCAGCGCATCCTGTCCAACGCCACGATGGACTGGTTCCGGCGCCAGCGCGTGCGCAATGCGGTGGTGCAAAACTTCTCGGAGTTCGAGTCCGATGGCGACAGCGCCGAGTTCGATCTGCTGGAAACTTTCGCCGTCGACGACGACTCCACCCGCACCGAGAGCGCCGCCGACAGCGTCGGCCGAACGCAGATCCTGCTGGGGATCGAACAGGAGGTGAGTCAGTTGCCGCAACGTCAACGCGAGGCGTTTCTGCTGCGTTACTGGGAGGAGCTCGACGTGGCCGAAACGGCCGCCGTCATGGGTTGTTCCGAGGGCAGCGTCAAGACCCACTGTTCCAGGGCGGTTCATGCATTGGCCAAGGCCCTGCGAGCCAAGGGAATCACGCCATGAACGCCAGCGCTCGAACCTCACAGGCAGCCTTCGCGCAGACGGCCCACCACGAAGTGGTGGAGGCCCGGGTCGCGCTGCGCATCGCCGGGCAGCTGAGCCAGGCCGCCGAGCAGTTGCCGCACGACATCACCGAACGGTTGCGGGTCGCCCGCGGCCTGGCGCTCGAGCGCGCCCGCGTGCAACGCAGGCTGTCGACGGCACCCGCGGTGCACGCCCAGGGCGGCACGCTGGCACTGTCGGGGCCCTCGTGGTGGTTGCGCTTGGCGTCGCTGGCACCGTTGGCGCTGCTGGTGGTCGGCCTGCTGGCCATCGAGCGCAGCTACGTCAACCAGCAGATCCGCGCCGCCGCCGAGATCGACGAAGCCATCCTCACCGACGACCTGCCACCCCAGGCGTACAGCGACCCGGGCTTCGCCGAGTACCTGAAGTCGCCGAAGACGGGCGACTAGACCGATTGGGTGCCGTGAACCTTCGCGCCGTCCGCTTCGCCCTGAACACGATGCGCCTGGCCATCGTGACACTCGTGGCCGCCTGCCTGGTGCCGTTGGCCCTGGCCCAGCCGCACCCGGCCGCGGCAAGACGGGTGGCCGCCGGCCCTGGCCCCTCATGGCAGGCGCTGACGCCAGCCCAGCGCTCGGCGCTGGCACCGCTGCAGAGCGACTGGGCGTCGATCGACGCCCCGCGCCGCGCGAAGTGGATCGAAATCGCCGGCCGCTATCAGAAGATGACACCCGACGAGCAGAAGCTGATGCAGGCCCGCATGACCGAGTGGTCGCGTCTGAGCCCCAAGGATCGAGCGCGCGCCCGGCTTACCTTCCAGCAGGTGAAGCAGTTGCCGCAAGACGAGCGGCGCGACCGCTGGCAGGCCTACCAGGCGTTGTCCGAAAGCCAGCGCCAGGAACTGGCCGCGCGTGCCAAGCAGTCCGGCACCCGCCGCAACGGGACCGCAAAACCGTCGCCGCAGCCGGGCGCCAAGCACAACATCGTAGCTAACCCGTCGCTGGCGCCCAACCGCTCGCGCGCGGTGGCACCCACCGTGGTGCAGGCCGCGCCGGGAGCCACCACCACGCTGGTGACGCGCCGGGCCAATCCGCCGGCGCACCAGCAGGCCGGGCTGCCGAAGATCGCTGGCGCGCCGGGCTTCGTCGACCGCAACACACTGCTGCCCCGGCGCGGCCCGCAGGGCGCCGCGGTGCGCGCCGCGGGGCCGGCGCCGATCGAGCGGCCGTGACGGCCGCAGGCCCGGTCCCGACGCCCGCCAACGCGCCGGGCGTGCGACGCCGGCTGGCGTGCATGCTGTACGAGTCGGTGCTGCTGTTCGGCGTGATCATGGTCGTCGGCCTGCTGCACTCCACCATCACCCAGCAGCGCGACGCCCTGCAAGGCAGCAGCGGACTGCAGGCCACCGTCTTCCTGGCGCTCGGCATCTACTTCGCCGGCTTCTGGTCGGCCAGCGGCCAGACGCTGGCGATGAAGACCTGGCATATCCGACTGCAGACCACGACCGGCACACTGCCGAGGTGGCCGCGCGCGGCCGCGCGCTACGTCGCCAGCTGGCTGTGGTTCCTGCCGGCGCTCGCCTCGGCGCACGCCGCCGGCGTGCACAGCAGCGCCGGCTTCGCGGTCATCGTCGCTGCCGGCATGCTGGCCTACTCGGCGCTGGCGTGGTTGCGGCCCGACCGCCAGTGGCCACACGACGTGCTGTGCGGCACCCGGCTCGTCGATACCCGGAGTACGCGCGCGGCGCCGGCACAATCGGCGGCATGACGCACCCCCACAAGGCCCATCGCGGACTGCAACGCATCGTGCTCGCCACCGGCTACTCGATCGCCGGCTTGTCGGCCGCCTTCCGAACCGAGAGCGCGTTTCGCCAGGAGTGCGCGCTGGCGCTGGTGCTGCTGCCGGCCTCGTGGTGGCTCGGTCGCAACTGGGTCGAGGTGGCGCTGCTGGCCGGGTCGGTGGTCGCGGTGATGGTGGTCGAGTTGCTCAACTCGGCGATCGAAGCGGTGGTCGATCGCGTGTCGGGCGAGTTGCACCCGCTGTCCAAGCGCGCAAAAGACATCGGCAGCGCCGCCGTGATGCTCGCACTGCTGACCTGCGCCGCACTGTGGGCGTCGCTGCTGTGGCTGCGCTGGGCGGCGTGATGGCACTTAGCTTCAAGCTGTGCGTCTACTGCGGCTCACGACCAGGCGTCGACCCGGCCTACCGGCAGGCCGCCCGCGAGCTCGGCCAGGCGATCGGCCGCCGCGGCTGGCGCATGGTGTACGGCGGCGGAGGGGTCGGCCTGATGGGCGCCGTGGCCGACGCCGCCCTCGCAGCCGGCGCGCTGGTAACCGGCGTGATCCCGGAGTCGCTGATGCGCCGCGAGGTCGGCCATGCCGGCCTCACCGAGTTGCGCGTGGTGCAGACGATGCACGAGCGCAAGCGCCTGATGGCCGAGGGCAGCGACGCGTTCGTTGCACTGCCCGGCGGCATCGGCACGCTCGAGGAGCTGTTCGAGGTGTGGAGCTGGCGCCACCTGGGCTACCACGACCAGCCGGTGGGTCTGCTCGATACCGCCGGCTACTTCCAGCCACTGGCCGCGATGCTGCGCCATGCGGCCGATGCCGGCTTCGTCACCGCCGAACAGATCGCGATGATCACGCTCGATGCCAGGGTGGAATCGCTGCTCGACCGGCTCGCGGCCGAGGCCGTGCACGCCACCGCGGTCGACGACCTGCGCCGCATCTGACCGCCGGCACAATAGAGGCGCCGACCGACGCAGCCCTCAGACCGCCGCTTCGTTGGTCTCGCCGGTGCGGATGCGCACCACCTGCTCGACCGCGGTGACGAAGATCTTGCCGTCGCCGATCTTGCCGGTCTTGGCCGCCTTGACGATCGAATCGATACAACGCTCGACGTCATCGTCCTTCACCACCACCTCGATCTTCACCTTCGGCAGGAAGTCGACCACGTACTCGGCGCCGCGGTACAGCTCGGTGTGGCCCTTCTGGCGCCCGAAGCCCTTGACCTCGGTCACCGTTAGCCCCGAGACGCCGACCTCGGCCAACGCTTCGCGCACTTCCTCGAGCTTGAACGGTTTGATGATCGCGGTGATCTGCTTCATGGGCGGCTCCGGGATGGCTGTGCGGCGGTTCGGCCTGATTTAAGCACGGAACTTCGACGTGATGGGGTAGCGCCAGTCGCGTCCGAACGCGCGGTGGGTGATGCGGATGCCGACCGGGGCCTGCCGTCGCTTGTACTCGTTCACCTTGATCAGGCGCGTCACACGCTCGACGTCGGCGTACGCGAAGCCGGCCGCGACGATCTGTTCGATGCCCTGGTCGTCCTCCATGTAGCGCGCGAGGATCGCATCGAGCACCTCGTAGGGCGGCAGGCTGTCCTGGTCGGTCTGGTTCGGTCGCAGCTCGGCCGATGGTGGGCGCGTGAGGATGCGCTGCGGGATCACCGCGCCGATGCTGCCGTCGGCACGCCGGTTCGCCTGCCGGTTCTTCCAGTCGGCCAGGCGGTACACCAGCGTCTTGGCCACATCCTTGATCACCGCGAAGCCGCCGGCCATGTCGCCGTACAGCGTGCAGTAGCCGGTGGCCATCTCGCTCTTGTTGCCGGTGGTCAGCACGATCGAACCGTGCTTGTTCGACAGCGCCATCAGCAGCGTGCCGCGAATGCGCGCCTGGATGTTCTCCTCGGTGGCGTCCTCGGGCAGGCCCGCGAATTCTTCGGCCAGCGCGGCGCGAAAGGCAGCGAACATCGGCGCGACGGCGATCTCGTCGTAGCGCACGCCCAGCCATGCGGCCATCTCGCGCGCGTCGAGCCACGAGATCTCCGCCGTGTAGGGCGACGGCATCATCACCGTGCGCACGCGCTCGGCGCCGAGCGCATCGACGGCAATCGCCAGCACCAGCGCCGAATCGACGCCGCCCGACAGCCCGATGATCGCGCCGGGAAAGCCGTTCTTGCCGATGTAGTCGCGCACGCCGGTGACCAGCGCGCGCCAGGCCTGCTCTTCGAGGCAAGGTGTTTCGTGCCGCTCGCCGTGCAGGCTGCCGTCGCCGGCGATCTCCACCCACACCAGGCCGGCCTCGAAGCAGCCGCCGCGCACCGCGACCCGGCCGCCCGCGTCGACGGCGAACGACTCGCCGTCGAACACGATCTCGTCCTGCCCGCCCACCAGGTGCGCATACAGCAGCGGCCGTTGCACCGCGACCGCGCGTTCGATCATGCGCGCCTCGCGCTCGCCGCTCTTGTCGAGGTGGAACGGCGATGCGTTGAGCACGCACAGCACCTCGGCACCGGCGGCCACCGCGGTGGCCGCCGGCTCGTCGAACCAGGCATCCTCGCAGATCAGGATGCCGAAGCGCCGGCCGCCGGCCTCGCACACCACCGGGCCAAGTCCGGCGTCGCGGCCGCTGGCGAAGGTGCGCCGCTCGTCGAACACTTGGTAGTTCGGCAACTCGCGCTTGCAGTAGGTGGCCTGCACGTGGCCACCGGCCAACACCGATGCGGCATTGAAGCACGGCGGCAGCGCCACCGAGCGCGTGCGCAGCGACGCCATCGTGGCACCGCGCGCCGGGTGACCGAGCACCACGGTGAGCCCTTGCAACGGCGCAAGCTCGGCGGCCAGCGCGTGCAGCACGCGCTCGCAGGCGTCCATGAAGGCCGGGCGCAGCAACAGGTCTTCGGGCGGGTAGCCCGACAGCGCGAGCTCCGGTGCGATCATCAGCACCGCGCCGCCGGCGTGAGCCTCACGCGCCGCGTCGGCGATCAGCCTGGCGTTGCCGGCGAAGTCGCCGACGGTGGGGTTGATTTGCGCCAGCGCGACGCGGATGTTGGACACGTGAACAGCGACGATCGATCGAGCGGCCCCGGGGCCCGCGAGCCGCACGACCGCGCATCCCACAGGGGTGCGGACGATTATGTCATCCGGGTCTTCGACGACCCGACCGCGATCGACGTCGCCACGTGGGATGCACTGCTGGCGAGCCAAGCCGCGCCCACGCCGTTCATGAGCCTGCGCTACCTGGCCGCGCTGCACGCCTCGCGCAGCGCCTGGCCGCGCAGCGGCTGGACGCCGCGCTTCGTCACGCTGTGGGCGGGCGCCAAGCTGCAGGCGGCCGCTCCGGCCTACCTGAAGACGCACTCCTGGGGCGAGTACGTGTTCGACTGGGCGTGGGCCGACGCCTACCGCCGCCACGGCCTGCGCTACTACCCGAAGCTGCTGGTCGCGGTGCCGTTCACGCCGGTGCCGGGCAGCCGCCTGCTGGCCGCGGACCCGGCGGCACGGCTGCAGTTGGTGCGCGCGCTGCACGGCCTGGCCGAAGAGGCCGGCCTGTCGTCGGCGCACGTGCTGTTCCACGACGCCGCCGATGCCGCCGCGCTGCGCGCCCACGGCTGGCTGGCGCGCGACAGCGTGCAGTTCCACTGGACCCGCGCGACCAGCGGTGCGCCTCGCACGTTCGACGAGTTTCTCGCCAGCCTGCAGCGCGACAAGCGCAAGAAGATCCAGCAGGAGCGGCGCAAGGTGGCCGATGCCGGCGTCTCGTTCAGCGTGCACGAAGGCGATGCGATCGACGAGCCGCTGTGGGACTTCTTCCACCATTGCTACCGTCTCACCTACGAGGCCCACGGCTCGACGCCGTACCTGACGCGCGCGTTCTTCGCCGCGATGGCGCGCTCGATGGCCGCGCACTGGGTGCTGTTCGTCGCGCGCATCGGGGCCGAGCCGGTGGCGGTGTCGCTGATCGCGGTGGACCGCGCGCGCCGCGCCGCGTTCGGCCGTTACTGGGGCGCCACGCGCTTCATCGACTGCCTGCACTTCGAGGCCTGCTACTACCAGCCGCTGCGCTGGTGCATCGAGCATGGCATCGAGCGCTTCGAAGGCGGTGCGCAGGGCGAGCACAAGATGGCGCGCGGCCTGCTGCCGGTGGCCACGGCGTCGTCGCACTGGCTGGCCCACCCGGCCTTCGCGCGCGCGGTCGACGAGTTCCTGCACGCCGAACGCGACGGCGTGCGCGGCTATGTCGACGAACTGAACGAGCACGCGCCGTTCCGCAGCGGCGCGCGCTGAGGCCGCGGCGTTGCGCCGCGGCCAGGTGCTTCAAGGCTGCTTGAAGTCGCCTGCCAGCATGAACGCCATCGCCTCGGGCTTCAGGTAGGTGCGCAGCGCCTGGCTGGCCTGCGCGGCGCTGACCGCGGCCAGCGCGCTGTCGACCCGTTGCGCGAACGCGAAGGTGCGGCCGAGGCCCAGATCCTGCTGCAGCGCCCGCGCCAGCCGCACGTCTTGCGCGCGGCCCAGGCTGCGAAAGTTCAGCAGCGCGCTGCGCGCGGCGGCCACCTCGGCATCGCTGAAGCCGTCCTTCAGCGCGCGTGCCAGCTCGTCGCGGAACGACTGCTCCACCTTCAGGCCGTTCTGCGGCGCGAAGATCGCGCTGCCGAACCACACCGAATGCTCGTCGGTGTCGCCCCAGTCGATGGTGCTGCGCACGTCGTACGAAAGGCCCTGGCGCTCGCGGATGCTCTTCCACAGCCGCGAGTCGCCACCACTGCCGAGCATGAAGTTGGCCAGCATCAGCGCCGGGTAGGCGGCATCGTTGTCCGACAGCGGCAGGTGCAGCCGCACGCCGAGCATCGCGTTCTGCTTGTCCGGCGTGCGCACCAGCTCGCGCCCGCCGGCCGAGGTGTAGATCGGCCGCGGCACGCGCTGCGCCGGCTCGCTCGCCACCCAATCACCGAAGCCCGCCGCCAGCGCCCGGCGCAGCGCCTCGGCATCGAAATCGCCGACCGCGGCCAGGCGCGCCTGGCCGGCGCCGTAAAAGCGTGCGTGGAAGGCCTTGATCTTGTCGATCGTCACCGCCTGAGAGTCCTCGAGCCGCTCGTCGAAGCTGCGCGCATGCCGGACGTCGCCGCGCGGATACGGGTTGCCGCGGCGCGCGAGCGAGTTGACGACGATCGCCTCCGGGTCGTCGCGCTGCGCCTGGATGCCGGCCGCGGTCTGGCGCTTCAACTCGTCGAGCGCAGCGGCCGGGAAGCCCGGCTGGCGCAGCAGTTGCGCCAGCAGCTTGACGGCATCGCCCACCGTGTCGCGGTGCGAGAGCAGCGCGATGTTCACTTCGTCGCCGCTGGAGCCGATCTGCAGCTCGGACTTCAAGGCATCGAGCCGGTCCTGGATCTGCACGCGCGTGAGTCCGGCGCCGCCCTTGTCGATCATCGCGGCGGCGAACTCCGACACCTCGCGCTGGCCGAGCAGGCTGCGCTCGTTGCCCAGCCGCATCGCCATCGAGATGCGCACCGTCTGGCCGCGCGTGGCCTTGGGCAGCAGCGCCAGCTTCATGCCATTGGCGAGCGCCGAGCGCTGCGTCAGCGCGTCGATGTTGGCCGGCGAGCTGTCGAACGCGGCCACCGCGGCGGCCGACGCCTGCGGCACGAAGGTCTTCATCTGCGCGGCCACGTCCACCGCCTCGGGCTTCGGCGCGCGCTGCGGGCGCTCGGTGGGCACGTAGCGCGCCAGCGTGCGGTTCGACGCCACGAAGTACGCCTGCGCCACGCGCTGCACGTCGGCGAGCTTCAGCGCCTTCACGCGATCGCGCAGCAGGAAGAACAGGCGCCAGTCGCCCTGCGCCACCGTCTCCGACAGCGTGACGCCGATCGTCTCGGGGTTGCTGTACTGCCGATCCCAGCCCTTGAGCCACTTGGTCTGCGCGCGCTTGAACTCCTCGTCGCTGATCGGCTCGGTGGCCAGGCCTTCGATGGTGCGGATCAGCTCCTGCGTGCCGCGCTCGGCATCCTGCCCGGCGGCGAACTGCGCGCCGAACAGCGCGACACCGGGGTCGGCGGTGGCCAGCGGCTCGGCGAACACGCTGGCCGCGAGGCCGGCTTCCACCAGCCGCTTGTGCGCGCGCCCCGACGGGTCGTCGCCGACGATCAGCGCGATCAACTCCATCGGCGCGTAATCGGGGCTCGCACCGGCCGGGATGTGATAGCCGAGCATCACCTGCGACGTGCCACCGACGCGGCGGATCGTGACGCTGCGCTCGCCCTCCTGCACCGGGTCGAGCGTGTACAGACGGGGCAGCACGCGTGTGGGCTTCGGGATGCGGCCGAACGACTGCTCGATCCACTCGCGCGTGCGCGCCGGGTCGAACTTGCCCGAGACGATCAGCGTGGCGTTGTCGGGTTGGTAGTAGAGCCGGTAGAACGCCTGCAGCCGGCCGATGTCGACGTTCTCGACATCGCTGCGCGCGCCGATCGTGCTCTTGCCGTAGTTGTGCCACTGGAACATCGCAGCCATGGTCTTCTGGAACAGGATGCGGCCGGGGTCGTTCTCGCCCATTTCCATCTCGTTGCGCACCACGGTCATCTCGGTGTCGAGATCCTTGCGCGCGATGAACGAGTTGACCATGGCGTCGGCCTGCCAGCCGAGGTACCAGTGCAGGTTGTCGTCGTTGGCCGCGAAACTGGCGAAGTAGTTGGTGCGGTCGACCCAGGTCGAGCCGTTGGCGCGCAGGCCGCGCTTGGAGAACTCCGACCACACCTCGCGGTGCGTCGGTGTGCCCTTGAAGATCAGGTGCTCTAGCAGGTGCGCCATGCCGGTCTCGCCGTAGTTCTCGTGGCGCGAGCCGACGTGGTAGGTGACGTTCACCGTCGTCGTGGGCTTGCTGTCGTCGGGCGCCAGCAGCACCTGCAGGCCATTGGACAGGCGGTACTCGGTGATGCCCTCGACCTCGGTCACCCGGGTCATCGCCGCCTGTGTCGCAGCAGCGCACAGCGCGAACAAGGCGAACGCCAAGGCCCCGGCGGTGCGCAACGATCCTGCCATCGAGTCTCCCCTTGCCGGATCGGGCCACCGGCGGTGCGGCAGTGTAGACAGGCCGGCTGCGCCGCTGGTTCCGTCGGGAACGCGCCGGCGCGGGTGCTCGTTCAGCCGCTGTTCTGCGTGCTCCAGGCCTTCATGCCTGAGCGCACTTCGTCGCGCGCCGCATCGGGGCCATCCCAGCCGAGCACCTTCACCCACTTGCCCGACTCCAGGTCCTTGTAGTGCTCGAAGAAGTGCTGGATCGTCTTCAGCCGCATCGGGTTCAGATCGCTCACCCGCTGCCACTGCGTATACAGCGAGAGGATCTTGTCGACCGGCACGGCCAGCAGTTTGTGATCACCGCCGGCCTCGTCCTGCATCTTCAGCACGCCCAGCGGGCGGCAGGTGACCACCACACCCGACAGCAGCGGCACCGGTGTGATCACCAGCACGTCGACCGGATCGCCGTCGTCGGCCAGCGTCTGCGGGATGTAGCCGTAGTTGCACGGGTAGTGCATCGAGGTGGCCATGAAGCGGTCGACGAACAGGGCACCGGAGTCCTCGTCGACCTCGTACTTGACCGCATCCGCGTTCATCGGGATCTCGATGATCACGTTGAACTCATCAGGCGCCTTCGGTCCCGGACTCACGTTGTGCAGACTCATGTCGCGCTCGCCACCACACCACCCAGGGGGAAACCCGAATTTTACAAGCCCCACTTGCGCCACCCCGGCGGGCAGCCCTGCTGCATCCCTTAGGATGCGCGCCGAGCGCACCGCACGCCGATGCCTTCGGCCGGCCGCACGACGCGGACGCAACCCACAATTCCGATATCTGCAGTTCCGAAACGAGGAAGGAGAAACCTCCATGTCGATAACCATGGCGCTATACGTGGCGCTGGCCTGCGGTCTGGCCGCAGTGATCTACGGCTTCGTGCAGCGCGGCCTGATCCTCAACAAGGATGCCGGCAACGCCCGCATGCAGGAGATCTCGGGCGCAGTGCAGCAAGGCGCCGCGGCCTACCTGGCGCGACAGTACCGCACGATCGCGATCGTCGGCGTCGTGCTCGCGGTGCTGATCTTCTTCTTCCTCAACGGCAAGACGGCGGCAGGCTTCGTGCTCGGCGCGGTGCTGTCGGGTGCCTGCGGCTTCATCGGCATGAACGTGTCGGTGCGCGCCAACGTGCGCACCGCGCAGGCGGCCACGCAAGGCATCGGCCCGGCGCTCGACATCGCGTTCAAGGGCGGCGCGATCACCGGCATGCTGGTGGTGGGCCTGGGGTTGTTGGGCGTCGGCGCGTTCTTCTGGTATGTGTCGGGCGGCGCCAAGGTCGACGCCGAAACGCTGAAGCCGCTGCTCGGCCTGGCGTTCGGCGCTTCGCTGATCTCGATCTTCGCGCGGCTGGGCGGCGGCATCTTCACCAAGGGCGCCGACGTCGGCGCCGACCTGGTGGGCAAGGTCGAGGCCGGCATCCCCGAAGACGACCCGCGCAACCCGGCGGTGATCGCTGACAACGTCGGCGACAACGTGGGCGACTGCGCCGGCATGGCCGCCGACCTCTTCGAGACCTACGCGGTGACGATCATCGCCACCATGGTGCTGGGCGCGCTGCTCATGCCCAGCCCGGCCGTCGTCGGCAACGCGGTGACCTACCCGCTGGTGCTGGGCGCGGTCTCGATCGTGGCCTCCATCATCGGCACCTACTTCGTGAAGACCTCCGAGGGCGGCAAGATCATGTCGGCGCTCTACCGCGGCCTCATCGTCGCGGGCGGCATCTCGCTCGTGGCCTTCTACTTCGTCACCGGCTGGATGATGAAGGACGTGGTGACCGCCTATCCCAACCTCACCGTGGTGAACCTGTGGGGCGCCTCCGTCGTGGGCCTGGTCCTCACCGCGCTCATGGTGATCATCACCGAGTACTACACGGGCACCGACTACGGCCCGGTCAAGCACGTCGCGGAAGCCTCCACGAAGGGCCACGCCACCAACATCATCGCAGGCATCGGCGTGTCCATGCGCTCGACCGCCTGGCCGGTGCTGTCGGTCTGCCTCGCGATCTGGGCGTCCTACGCGCTGGCGGGCCTGTACGGCATCGCGGTCGCGGCAACCTCCATGCTCTCCATGGCCGGCATCATCGTGGCGCTGGACGCCTACGGCCCGATCACCGACAACGCGGGCGGCATCGCCGAGATGGCCGAACTGCCCAAGGAAGTGCGCAACGTGACCGATCCCCTGGACGCCGTGGGCAACACGACCAAGGCGGTGACCAAGGGCTATGCGATCGGTTCGGCGGGCCTCGCGGCGCTGGTGCTCTTCGCCGACTACACGCACAAGCTCGAGGAAATGGGCCGGCACATCTCCTTCGACCTCTCCAACCCCGCGGTCATCATCGGCCTCTTCGTGGGCGGGCTCATCCCCTACCTTTTCGGCGCCATGGCGATGGAAGCCGTGGGCCGCTGCGCGGGCTCCGTGGTGGAGGAGGTGCGCCGCCAGTTCCGCGAGATCAAGGGCATCATGGAAGGCAAGGCCAGGCCCGAGTACGGCAAGGCGGTCGACATGCTCACCGCGGCGGCGATCAAGGAGATGATGATCCCGTCGCTGCTGCCGGTGGTGGTGCCGATCCTGGTGGGCCTGCTGCTCGGAGCCGAGGCGCTCGGCGGCCTGCTGATGGGCACCATCGTCACCGGCCTGTTCGTCGCGATCAGCATGTGCACCGGCGGCGGCGCGTGGGACAACGCGAAGAAGTACATCGAAGACGGTCATCACGGCGGCAAGGGCAGCGATGCGCACAAGGCCGCCGTCACCGGCGACACCGTGGGCGACCCGTACAAGGACACCGCCGGCCCCGCGGTGAACCCGCTGATCAAGATCATCAACATCGTCGCGCTGCTGATCGTGCCGCTGCTGCCGGTGCCGACCGGCACGGCCAAGGCGGCGCACACGCCGGCGGCCGCCACGGTGTCGGGCAGCTCCAACGCCGCGATGGCGTCGGCTGCACAAGCCGCCGCCGATGCCGCGTCGGTCAAGGTCGAAGGCGAGGTGGTGAAGTTCTACTTCGCCAGCGGCAAGGACGAGCTGCCCAACGGCGCGGCCGGCGCGCTCGCCGGTGTGATCAAGGGCGTGGCCGACGGCAAGAAGGCCGTGGTCAGCGGCTTCCACGACGCCAGCGGCGACCCGGCGAAGAACGCCGAGCTGGCCAAGCAGCGCGCCTTCGCGGTGCGCGACGCGCTGAAGGCCGCCGGCGTGGCCGAGGACAAGATCGAGCTGAAGAAGCCCGAGCAGATCAACGCCGGAGCCGCGGCCGACGCGCGCCGCGTCGAAGTCGCGTTGCAGTAGCGGCTCAGCTCGGCGAGCGCCGTCTGCGGCGCCTCATGCGCAGAGGCCGAAGCCATGCTTCGGCCTCTTGCATTCCGAGTTCGCGTTTCGTGCTCGCCGCGCCGTTCGACGCCGCCTCATGCCCGCGTCAGCACCGCCTGCAGGAACTCGCGCGTGCGCGGATGCTCGGGGCGCTCGAAGATCTGCGCCGGCGGGCCCGACTCGAGCACCACGCCGTGGTCCATCACCGCGACCACGTCGGCCACCTCGCGCGCAAAACCCATCTCGTGCGTGACCACCATCATCGTCATGCCGTCGCGCGCGAGGTCCTGCATCACCTGCAGCACCTCGCCGACCAACTCGGGGTCGAGCGCCGAGGTGGGTTCGTCGAACAGCATCACCTGCGGCTGCATCGCCAGCGCGCGGGCAATCGCCACGCGCTGCTTCTGCCCGCCCGACAGCGTCGACGGGTAGGCATCGGTCTTGTGACCGAGGCCCACCTTGTCGAGCAGCCGCCGCGCCGCCGCCTCGGCCTCGCTGCGCGCCATGCCACGCACCTTGCGCGGCGCGACCGCCACGTTGTCGAGCACCGTCAGGTGCGCGAACAGGTTGAACGACTGGAACACCATGCCGACGTTGGCGCGCAGTGCGTTCAGCGCCGCCTCGGGCAGCAGGCGTCCGCCGTCGACGAGCCGCTGACCGCAGATCTCGAGCGTGCCGCCGTCGGCGACCTCGAGGCCGTTGCAGCAGCGCAGCAAGGTGCTCTTGCCCGAGCCGCTGGGGCCGATCACGACCTTGACCTGCGACGGCAGCACGTCAAAGTGCACGCCCTTGAGCACCTGTACCGTGCCGAACGACTTGGTCACGCCGCGCGCGCGGATGATCGGTTCGGCCGGCCGGTTCATTGCACCGCCCCGCCGGCGCTCAGCCGGCGCTCGGCCAGGCGCAGCGTGAAACCCGTGAGGTTGGTCAACGCGAAGTACACCAGCGCGATCGCCAGGTAGACCTCGAGCGAGCGGTACGACACGCTGATGATCTTCTGGCCCTCGTGCATCAGGTCGGTGATCGTCACCAGCGAGACCAGCGACGAGTTCTTGATCAGCGCGATGAACTCGTTGCCCAGCGGCGGGATCATGCGGATCACCGCCTGCGGCACGACGATGTGCCGCATCGCCATGCCGTACGGCATGCCCAGCGAGCGCGCGGCCTCCATCTGGCCGCGGTCGACCGACTGGATCGCGCCGCGCACGATCTCCGACACGTAGGCGCCGCTGTACATGCCCATGCCGACCACGCCGCAGAAGAACGCCGGCAGGTTGATGCCGAAGTGCGGCAGGCCGAAGAACCAGATGAACAGCTGCACCAGCAGCGGCGTGCCGCGGATGAACGACACGTATGCGGTGGCGAGCCCGTAGACGGCGCGCCGCTTCGGCTCCAGCCGCGCCAGACCGACCAGCAGGCCGATCGCGCAGCCGAGCACGATCGCGCCGACGGTGACCTCGATCGTGATCAGCGTGCCGTGCGCCAACTCGCGCCAGCCGGCGAACACCGGTGAGAAGTCGAAGTCCATGGAACGGGCCTCGCGCCGGCAATCACAGGTACTTGTCGACCAGCTTCTGGTAGGTGCCGTCGGCCTTCAGCTTCTTCAGCGCCTCGTTGAACTGCTTCACCAACTCGGGCTGCTCCTTGGCGATGGCGTAGCCGTACTCCTCCACCGTGAGCTGCCGGTCGACCACCTGCAGCGTGCCGCGCGAGCGCGCGTACAGCTTGGCGGCGGGCTTGCCGGTCACCGCGGCATCGGCGCGGCCCACCTCGACGAGCTGGAACATCTCCTGGTTCTTCTCGACCTCGATGCGCTGCACCGTCGGAAAGTGCTCCTTCAGGAAATTGACCGACTTGGTGCCCACCTGCACGGTCACCTTCTTGCCCTTCAGGTCGTCGGGCCCCTTGATCTGCGTGTCGCCCTTCTTGGTCATGATCACCAGGCCGCCGGGGTAGTACGGGTCGGTGAAGGCCACCACCTTCTTGCGCTCGTCGGTGATGTAGATCGCCGACGCCGCAACGTCGAAGCGCTTGGACACCAGCCCGGGGATCAGGCCCTTGAAGTCGATGTCGGTCCATTCGACCTTCTTGTTCAGCGTGCGTGCGATGGCCTCGATCAGGTCGATGTCGAAGCCGGTGCGCTTGCCGTTCTCGCTGTACTCGAACGGCGGGAACGTGGCGTCGGTGGCGACGCGGATGACGTCGCTGGCATGAGCGGACGGGTACATGGCGCCCGCCACGACGGCGGCAAAGGTGGTCAGCACGCTGCGGCGCAGCATCTTCATCGGGGTTCTCCTTCCAGTGGTGATACGAGTCTTCAGGGGCATCGCGCCCAACACGCGAACCCCCTTGCGCATCCTGTATATCACGTTGTATTACACCAGCGGCTGCGCCTCCGAACCGGCGATCCGCCATGAAGCTGAACATCCTGTCTGACCTGCACCTCGGATTCGGGGCCATGGACTGGCCGGTCAACGATGCCGACGTCGTCGTGCTCGCCGGCGACATCTCGCGCCCGCGCGAGGCGGTGGCCTGGGCGCTGCGCTTCGAACGGCCGGTGCTGTACGTGCCAGGCAACCACGAGTTCTACGGCGGCAGCCTCGACGGCACCGTGCAGGAGCTGCAGCGGTTGTGCGCGGGCACCCCGGTGCGGCTGCTCGATCGCGACGAGGTCATCCTCTCCGGCGTGCGCTTTCTCGGTGCCACACTGTGGAGCGACTTCGCGCTGTTTGCCGATCCGCAGCAGTGCAAAGCGGCGAAGGCCGAGGCACAACGGTTCATGCGCGACTTCAGCCGCATCCGCACACGGGCCGACTCCGACGAGATCTTCACACCCGATGACTCGGCCGCGCTGTTCCGGCGCGATGCCGACTGGCTGCGCGGCCGGCTCGCCGCGCCCCACGCGGGTACCACGGTCGTGATCACGCACCACGCGCCGTCGCGCCGCAGCATCCACCCACGCTTCACCGAGTCGCTGCTCAATGCCGGCTTCGTGTCCGACGCCGAGGATCTGCTGGGTGCCGACCGCGTTGCGCTGTGGATCCACGGCCACACGCACGACAGCTTCGACTACCACGTACACGGCACCCGCGTGATCTGCAACCCGCGCGGCTATGCGCGCGATGGCGTCAACGAGAACAGCGCTTTCGACGCCAACCGGATCGTCGAGCTGGACGCGGGCCACGCCGATCGCGCGCGATGAACCGGCTGCTGCACGCGATCGGCGACCGACTGGCCGCACACCTGCTGGCGCCGCGGCCGCATGGCGAGATGGTGGCCACGGCGGCGCCGGCGCAGCTGGTCGCCGCGCTGCGCCCCGGCGACGTGCTGCTGGTGGAGGGGCAGTCGCGGCTGAGCATGGCGATCAAGTTCCTCACGCAGTCGAACTGGTCGCACGCGGCGCTGTTCATCGGGCCCGGCAACGCGCATGGCATCGCGGGCATCGACGGCCCGGCGCTGCTAGAGGCCGACCTGCGCGACGGCGTGCGGGTGATCGCACTCGACAGCTACGTGCACCTGCACACCCGCATCTGCCGCCCGGTGGGGCTGGCACCGCACGAGGTGGCACAACTTGTCGGCTACGCGATGGGCCGCATCGGCCAGCGCTACGACCTGAAGAACCTGTTCGACCTGGCGCGCTACCTGCTGCCGATGCCACCGGTGCCGCTGCACCGGCGCCGCCGCATGCTCGCGTTCGGCAGCGGCGACCCGACGCGGGCGATCTGCTCGACTCTGATCGCGCAGGCGTTCCAATCGATCCACTATCCGATCCTGCCCGAGATCACGCTGCGCGACGGCCTCGATGCCGCGGGCCGGCACTGCCAGCGCGAGCTGCTGCACATCCGCCACTACAGCCTGTACGCGCCGCGCGACTTCGACGTGTCACCGTACTTCGAAGTCGTGAAGCCCACGCTCCAAGGCCGCTTCGACCCGCACCGCCTCGCGTGGGATGCCGCCTCCGGCCCCGAACCGGGATCCACCGTGCCGCGCTCCACGGTGGCACTCGAGTAGCCGCGACGTTGATCGGGCGCACGCTGCCGGCCCGAATCGCAAGTTAGTGTGACGGCGCGAAACTTCCGGCCGGGATTCCGGTCCCTCCCTGCCCTCACCAGGAGGCAGCGATGAAACATGCGAACATGAACCCTTCGGCCGAACCGTCGGCCCAGTTGCTGGCGCTGCTGGTGTCGGCAGACGGCTGCTTCGACGACAGCGCGCTGCGCAGGCTCGATGAACTGCGCGCGTTCGACCAGCTCGGTGTGCGGCGTGCGCACTTCGTGCGTCTGGTGCGCGACAGCTTGCGGCACGATCCATCGCCGCATGCCGACGATCTCTGGCTGCGCTCGAGCGAGTGGGCGCACGTCGAGCAGTTGATGGCCGGCATCACCGACCCTGCCGAACGGCTGCAGCTGTGCCGCCTCGCAGCGGCGGTGATCACCGCCGACGGCCGCATCACCGGCGACGAGCGCACCGTCTACCGGCACATGCTGGCGCGCTGGGGCATCGACGACCGCATGGTGGCGCAGGCCATCCTGCACGACAGCCACCGCGCCGGCGGGTCGCGCGCCGCGCTCCGCCGGCGAGACTAGTCGGTGCGGGGCGGCGGGTAGCCGACCCGCGTGCCGTCGACAACCGCGAACGCATGCAGCCGGTGCGGCTGCACTCGCGTGGCCGACACGATCTCGTCGGCCTCGATGCCGTGCACGAGCAGCGCGTCGGCGATCAGCGAGCGGTGGCAGCGCCACGGCACCGCTTCGGCACACATGATCGCCACGCGCTCGCGGCGCGCCAGGTCGATCAGGTGTCCCAGCGCGGCCTCGAACGGCGGCGTCTGCATGTAGTCGGCATAGCCGCGGAACGACAGGTTGTGCCAGCCGGTGTTCGGCGAATCGGCGCGCGCATGGCGCAGGCCGCCGAGCGCCGCGGCGTGCTCGTAGCCGATGCCGGCGGCGTGCAGCGCGGCGGGCAACGTGTCGCGGTTGAACTGCGGGTTGGTGCGCGAGCGCGGCACGGTGCGCACGTCGACCAGCAGGCCCACGCGGTGCGCCCGCAGCAGCGCGATGAACTCGTCGAGCGACCGCGTCGAGTGGCCGACCGTCAGCACCTGCATCGTCGGGCCCGGGCCCAGCCAGCGCGCAGCGGCAGTCGGTTCATGCCGCGGCCTCCATCGCCGCCTCCACCGCCAGGCTCTGCGCGTCGCGATAGATCGTCGCCACCGCGAGCACGCGCCCCGCGCGTTTGTAGTGCACCGCGCAGTCGCGCGCCATGATGTCGCCCTCGACCTCGATCGCGTCCCAGCCCTCGGCATGGCCGACATAGTTGATCGGCACGTCGTAGTGCTGGCTCCAGAAGAACGGCACCGCGGTGAACGCCTCGCGCGCGCCGAGCATGTTGCGCGCGGCGGTCTGGCCCTGGCGCTGTGCGACCACCCAGTGCTCGACGCGAATCGCCGCGCCGCTGCCCCGGTCGGGCCAGCGTGCGATGTCGCCGGCCGCGTAAATGCCGGGCATGCTCGTCTGCAGCGTGGCATCGACGACCACGCCGCGGTCGAGCGCGAGCCCGGCGCGCTCGGCCAGCGCGAGGCGCGGCCGCACGCCGACACCGGCCACCACCAGCTCGGCCTCGAGCGTGGCACCGTTGTTCAGCGTGACCTGCCGCGCGTCGATCGCGCTCGCCGTGTTGCCGAGGTGGAAGACGACGCCGTGCTGCTCGTGCAGCGCACGCACGAAGTCGCCGAGCTGCGCGCCGAGCACGCGCTCCATCGGCCGCTGCTCGGGCGCGACCACGTGCACCTGGAGGCCGCGCGTGCGCAGCGCCGCCGCCACTTCGAGCCCGATGAAGCTGGCGCCGAGCACGACTGCGCGGCGCGCGCCCGCGGCGTGCGCGATGATCGCGCGGCAATCGGCCAGACTGCGCAGCGTGTGCACGTGCGGCAATTCCATGCCGGAGCCCTCCAGCCGCACCGGCTCGGCCCCGGTGGCGAGCAGCAGCCGGTCGTAGCCGAGACGCTCGCCGCTGCCGAGCACCACCTCGCGAGCGCCGGCATCGAGCGCGGTCACGGTGGTGCCCAGGCGCAGCTCGATGCGCTGCGCGGCGTACCAGTCGTCGCCGCGCAGCGGAATCCAGTCCTCCGGCGCGCTGCCGGCGAGGTAGTCTTTCGACAGGTTCGGCCGGTCGACCGGCGCTGCGGCATCCTCGCTCAGCATCGTGACGCTGCCGTCGTAGCCCGAGCGGCGCAGCATCTCGGCGGCCGCGAAGCCAGCCGCGCCACCACCGACGATCACGATGCGCCGCGGCGGGTCGCCCGCCGCCTCGATGCGGCGCGGCGCGGCCGCAGGTGCCTTGCCGAGCACGAAGACCTTGCCACCGCGCACCGCGGTGCGCCAGCAGCCGACGCCATCGATCGCCGGCGCGTGCAGCGCCTCGCCGCTGCGCAGGCTGAAGCACGCGTGGTGCCACGGGCAGCGCACCGTGTCGCCGACGATCGAGCCTTCGGCGAGCGGGCCGTGATAGTGGCTGCAACTCGCGCCGATCGCGAAGTACTCGCCACCGCGGCGCGCGAGCAGCACCGCATCGTCGCCGACATGGCCGGCGAGCATCTGCCCGTCGGCCAGTCGATCGACGGCGATGCCGGCCGCCAGATCGGGCCCGCGGTCGGCGGCAGCATCAGCGCTCATCTCGAACTCCGCAGCGTGGACACAGGGTCATGCTACGCGCGCAGCTGCGACGCGCACGCGGCGAAGACCCTGCCGTGGTTGCGGTCGCCGTGCGCGATTCGAGGTGACCGCGAACGACGTCGTCTTCGTGCACACCACAAGCAGGTTCGCACGGCGCAATACGCCTACGCCACAGTGCGACATTGACCTCGAACGTTGCACCAACCGCGTGCAGCCGCTACAGTGCGCGCCATGTGGTTCGCCCTCTTCACCGCCGCACTTCGCGACGCACAGCACTTCGCAGCCGCCTTGGCTGCGTGCACGCTGCGCGCGCGTGCACTGCGCGCCGTGACGGAGGCTCGTACCCCGTCGCCGGCCGCACATTCCTGAGCCCGGCGATCACCCCTACCCCCTCACAGCGCACCCCTTTCGATCGCCGGGCCTCACAGAAAGCCCGCGCATGTGACGCGCGTCCCCGAAGGACGACCATGCGTCTGAAACCGGAAAGGAATGCCTCGTGGAAGCCCTCGCCCTCGAGCGTACGCTCACCGAACTGGACCATGTCCGTCTCTCGAACCTGCTGCGACGTGACCGGCGCAGCGATCGGTCCTCACTGCCATCGGCCGAGATCGAAGACCTGCTCGACGGCTGCGCCGTCGTGACCTCGCGCCAGATGCAGCCCGACGTGGTGACGATGTACTCGCAGGTGCTGCTGCAAGACGTCGACACCGGCGTGCGCAGCAAGCTGACGCTGTGCTACCCGGCCGACGCCGAGCCCGCCGCGGGTTTCGTCTCGGTGCTGTCGCCGGTGGGCAGCAGCCTGCTCGGGCTGCCGGTCGGCGCGGTGGCGCGTTGGCGCACGCCCGCGGGCGATGAGCGCGGTGCCGAGATCATCGGCATCCCGTTCCAGCCCGAGGCCTGCGGCGACTACGCGATGTAACGCGCGCACGGCCGCGCGCTACATGAGTGCGGCCGTGCGCTGCACGGCATCCGCTGCCGCGGCGGACTTTCGGCCACCTCGATACAGCTTTCGGCTGCAGCCGCGGCGCGGGCTCTTCCCGCGCCGCAAGGATCTCAACCCGACGGAGGGTGGTGCCAATGACCATGCTCAAGTCCATCTTGGCGGCAACCGACTTCACGCCGCACGGCCGCCACGCGGTGCAGCGCGCCGCGCGGCTCGCGCGCGAGCACGGTGCACGCCTCGAGATCGTGCATGTGCTCGAATCCGCAGGCTCGCGCGCGCTGCGGCACTGGTTCGGCTCGTCGCCCGATCGCGCGGGCAATGTCGAGCACGCGCAGCACACGCTGCAGCGCATGGCGCACGAACTCGCGCACTCGCACGGCGTGGTGGCGAGCGTCAGCGTCGTCGCAGGCGTTGCGTTCGAGGTCTTGCTGCAAGCATCGCGGAGCGTGGCGATGGTGGTGCTCGGCCGGCGCGATCGAGGTCGTCTCGAGAGCGCACTGATCGGCTCGACGACCGACCGGCTGCTCGACGCCTGCGCACGCCCGGTGCTGGTGGTCAAGATGCCGGCGCACTCACCCTACGAGCGGCTGCTGGCGCCGATCGACTTCAGCGGTTCGGCGGATGCCGCGGTCCGGCTCGCCGCTGGCGTGGCGCGCGATGCCAGCCTGCAGGTCTTCCACGCGATCGGCTCGCGGTGCCCCACCCCGTCGCTTGCCGATGACGCTGCCGCGCGCGCGCTCGGCACCACGCGGCTGCGTGCCGAAGACGGCGCCGCGGCACGCATGCGCCGGAGGGTGGCACGGCTGGGCCTCGACAGCACGCGCATCAGTTTCGCGGCGACCCACGGGCCCGCCGCCGACGCCGCGCTGCGCCAGGCGATCGCCCTCGACGCCGACCTGATCGTCGCCGGCAAGCGTGGCCAACCGGGTCAGTGGCCCGCGGGCAGTGTCAGCCGCGCGCTGCTGGCAGGCGCCGCGTGCGACGTGCTGATCGTGCCGCGGCCGGCCGATGCATCGCGCGCCAACGTGCGCTGGCTGGCCGCGCGGCCGGTGGTCCCGACCGCCGGTGCCGCGGCCATCGCCCGCAGCGCGGCCGCGCTGGCCTCGCTTCCCCCGCCGCCACCGGCGATCGCCACGGCCCTGTGGCCCACAAGGAGTGCAGTATGAAGACCTTCATGCCCTGGATCGCGCTGATGCCTGCGCAAGCGCACGAAGTTCGCCGCGTCGCCGGCTTCCTCTACGGCTGGCTGCAGCGCGAGCACCAGCTGAACCTGCGCGCCTACGACCGCTGGTGGACCGGCACGCCGGCTGCCGAGGGCGCAGCGCGGTCACTCGAGCGCGGCGCGAGGGCGCTACCGGCGCACGGCGAGGCACATCGGCGTCGGCGCACCGGAGCGGCGACCGCGCCGATCAATGCGCCGGCTTCAAGCCGGGGGGCTCCTCGCCCCAATGGAACAGCGCGGCTCCGGAGAGCAGCATGGCGACCGTGACGAACCAGAACGCGCGTTCCACGTGGCCGCCGAAGCCGGCGGCCACGCCGAGCCCGAGCGCACCGACGCCGTAGCGCAGGTCGCGCCGGAAGCGGTAGATGCCGATCGCCGACGCGCGCCAGCTCGGGTGCGCGATGTCGACCACGGCGGCGATCAGGTTCGGATATGGCATCGCCATGCCGATGCCGCTGACCGCGGCCGATGTGGCTCACCATGCAGGTGGCGCCTGAGTGCGGCCACGGCGATCGAATGCCGGCGATGCGGCTCAGGCCGGCGCGTAGCCCGCTTCGGTCAGCGCATCCGACAGCGCGCCGCGATCCTCACCGCTGTGGACACGCACGGTGCGTGATTTCAGATCGATCTCGACCTGGCACACCGGATCCGCCTGCTTCAAGGCCTGAGTGACCCTGCCGGCGCAATGGCCGCAGCTCATGTCGGGCAACTGGAACTCGATCGTCTTCAACTCGGCCACGGGACTCTCCTTCGCTCGATGCTGAGCAGGCGACGATCATCAAGCTTGCCACGATGGCAAGGTCAAGCGGCACGACCCCAGGGAGACCGGATCGGGGCCGAGATGGGGCGAACCGCCAAGACCCAGAGGCTCACCGCGTTGACCGTTCGCAAGTATGCCGGCGACCCGTCGTCGCAAACGCCGCTGCACGATGGCGGCGGCCTCTACCTTCGCAAGCGCGGCGCCGCGCTGCACTGGACGCTGAGGCTCACCGGCCCGGCGAGCGGCACCGAGCTATGGCACCGCCTGTTCCCCGGCGATCCCCTCGGCCCTACCCGCACAAGGGCCTCGCTGATGCGCGCGCCGAGGCGCGGCGGCTGTGCTCCCGCGCTCGTCCGGCATCGACCCGCGCGCCAAGCGTCGGCGCCAGACTCGAGCCCGTGAAGAAGCCGATGCGCAGCAGCGTCGGGCGCAGGAGCGGCGCATCACCGTCAGGGCGCTCTTCGACCGCCGGGCTGCGATCGAACTTCGGCCCCGCAAGCTGGCCGGCGGCACGAGGCTTGGCCGCAAGGACGCGGGAGCGTTCACGAAAGCGCAGTTCGAGCGGTGGGTGTTCCCGAAGGTCGGTGACATCGCCGTGGAAGAAGTGAAGCGCGCCAACTTGCTGACCATCCTCGATGGCGTCGAGGCCGAAGGCAAGCTGAGGATGGCCAACGGCGCGGGGAGCACCGTATGCACGATGTGCATACATCTGCTACAGTGCAGACATGAGCGCTACCGCCTCGACCGTCATCAATCTGCGCACGCCGGCCTCGCAGCGTGAACTGATCGATCGTGCCGCCCAGTTGCAGGGCAAGAGCCGCACAGAGTTCATGCTGGAAGCATCGCGCGAGAAGGCGCAGCAGGTGCTGCTCGATCAGACCCTCTTCAGCGTGACGCCCAAGCAGTACAAGGCGTTCATCGCGCTGATGGACGCACCGCTGGGCAAGAACGTCGCGCTGCAGCGGCTACTGACCAAGCGTTCGCCTTGGGAGAAGTGAACTTGGCGGCGCTCGGGCCGCCAGTGCCGATCACCGCCGAGCACGACACGTCATTGTTCAACTGCCGGCACGATGCGCTGATCCAGTGGCTGCGCAGGCGCGCACTGGCCAACGCATCGAGCGGCGCCACGCGCACCTACGTCGTCTGCGCCGAAAGTCAGCGTGTGGTGGGCTACTACGCTTTGGCCGCCGGCTCGCTGGATGTCGGGTTGGCCCCGTCGCGCTTGCGGCGCAACATGCCCGACCCGTTGCCGGTGGTCGTGCTTGGTCGGCTGGCCGTCGATGACGCGTGGTCGGGTCGCGGCGTCGGCAGCGGGCTGCTCAAGGATGCCGTCCTGCGCTCGCTCCAGGCGGCAGAGATCATCGGTGCCTGCGCCCTGATGTGCCACGCGATCGACACCGACGCCAAGACGTTTTACGCGAGACATGGTTTCGTCGAATCGCCAACGCAAGAGCTGACCATGATGATCGGACTGCGCCGCTGACGGCTCGTGCTGCGAATGCCCGCGTTGCGCGCTGGACTCGATGCTCGGCCTGCGCACGCGCCACCTCGGGATCGGTGATCGATAGGTGCAGGTAGAGCGGCTCGGCGGCGACGTCCTGCCCGTTGGCCGAAGGTTCCAAGATGTTCAGCGAGTCCACTTCGAGTCCCTCTACGACTGATGATCCTAAAAGCGAAACGGGTTAGCCCCTTGTGAGAGCTAACCCGTTGATCTGATTGGTCGGGGTGGCGGGATTCGAACTCGCGACCCCTTGCACCCCATGCATGTCCAACGGTACCACGTGGGACACCGCGGGACAACCGAAAGCCTTGTAGATCAAGCACTTGGCGCGGACAATCGGTTCCACGTCGTCTCTCAGTACGCCACTCCAGCCCACTCACGGTTTACCCCTCGGTTTACCCCTGAGGCGCAACGCACCCATGACGCGCTACCCCAAATCCGGACGCGGCCGGCGCTGGACCATTGTCGAGCTGAAGGCCATCGGCGCAGCCTGGCGCGGCGACAGTCTCGCAGACGGCGACGGTCTCAGCGGTACGGTCAGGACCGGCGACGGTGGCACGGTCACCGTGCACTGGCGCTATGCCTTCAAGCGCGAAGGTCGAGTTGCTTGGCACTACTGCGGGACTTGGCCCTTGGTGTCGCTCGAGGCCATCCGCGCCGCCCGCGACGCAGCGCGAGACGCGCTGAAGCGGGGTGCCGATCCCAACGAGAAGCGACTCGCTGACCGCATCGAGGAACGTGACCGTGTGCGGGCGACGCTCGCAGCCGACGCGCAAAGGCGAGCCGATGACGCCACGCTTGAAGAGCTCGCGCGCGAGTGGTTGAAGAGCGGCGTGCTGCGCAAGGACGGCAATGCCGACCTGCGCCGGGCTTTCGAGAAGGACATCGTCCCGATGCTCGGCAGCACACCGGTCCGAACGCTGACTGAGCAGCACCTGCGCGACGCACTCACAGCAGTGGTCGCGCGAGGCGCAAACCGAATGTCCGTGCGGCTCTGGCGCGACTTGCGACAGATGTTCGCTTGGGCAGAGAAGCGGCAGCCCTGGCGCCGGATGCTGATCGACGGCAACCCGGCCGAGCTGGTACGCATCGAAACCATCGTGCCGGTGGACTACGACATGTCCAATGTGCGCGAGCGCACCTTGGACGCCGGCGAAGTCCGAGAGCTGCGCGACATCTTCTGCCGCATGGATGCAAGCTACGAGAGCGCCAGCGACAAGCGCCGCGCCGCTCGTCCGATGCAGGCGGAGAGCCGGCTTGCGCTCTGGATCTGCCTCGGTACGCTGTGCCGCATCGGCGAGTTGCTGATGGCAGAGTGGAAGCATGTCGATCTGAAGGCAGGTACCTGGTTCATCCCAAAGGAGAACGCCAAAGGAGCGCGGGGCAAGAAGCAGGATCAGCTTGTCTTTCTGTCGGCGTTCTCGTTGGGGCAGTTTTCCGCCTTGCACGCACTGACTGGCAAGACACCGTGGTGCTTCCCATCGCGTGACGGCGAGTCACACATCGACGTGAAGACGGTCACCAAGCAGGTCGGTGACCGACAGCATCGATTCAAGGATCGCGCAATGCTGAAGGGCCGGCGCAACGACAACAGCCTGGTGCTGGCCCGTGGAGCGAACGGCGATTGGACGCCCAACGACTTGCGCCGCACTGGCGCCACGATGATGCAGGCCTTGGGCATCACCCCCGTGGTGGTCGACCGCTGCCAGAACCACGTACTCGAGGGCAGCCGCGTGCGACGGCACTACCTCACCCACCCGTACAACACCGAGAAGCGCGAGGCGTGGAGGCGGCTTGGGGAGGAGATCGAAGCGATTCTCGAACTGAAGCGCCCCGCGAAGGCTGCTCATCGTCTCACGGCCGATGCCTTCAGGCCCAAAGTCATCGCACGGGGATCACCGGTGCCCGCCTAGAGTCGATCAACCGACTCTTGCAGGAGCAGCAAATGGATGACCGTTTGCCGGCGCGGCCGACGCCAGCGGCCGACCCCGCGCCCACACCCATGTTTCTCCGTATCGGCGTGGTCATGCGCATCACCGGCCTCGGCCGATCGACCATCTATCGAATGATGGCGGAGGACGACTTCCCTCAGCCCGTGCGCCTGACTCGCCGCCTGGTCGCATGGCGGCGCGCGGACCTGGACCAGTGGAGCGACAGGAGGCCGAGGGCAACCCATTGAGCAGTGCAGAGGTGTCGGCGTGCTTCGCTAGAGTGGCGAGCACATGGCAACCATCCACTACGACGGCACTGCGAACCTGAGCACCAGGCCAAGCAACAGAAGCATCAATACTGGCCGCCCCCACATCCAAGTCGTGAAGTGGTAGCGATGGTTCTGGCGGGCTGCTCGAAGCACGCGGCCGACAGCGCTCAACACGGCGAGCGCGATGATCATCGGCCCGACGATGCCGGCCGGCTGAGGTAGCTGCGTCGCGAGCGCTATCCATGCGGAAGGCCACGCAACGGCATCGACCAGCGCGAGCAGGCGTCGGCCCGGCCAATAGGGTGCGTCGAGCAGCGGTGCGCGGGTGAGGACGAGCCACATGATCGCGTTCGACGGCGTGGGGGCGGAATGGTTCGCACACTCCGCCGCCACGCATCGAACAGTTACCGCATCAGGGCGAGGACGGCCGAAGCGGCAGCGGCAGCCATCGCGTCCCCTTCAGCCGTGTCAGCGCCGTATTGACGAGCACGTCCTTCTTCATGCTCTCGACGCGATCGGCTGCGAGCCCAGGCCCGGCCTCCTTGAGCGCCTGGACGATCTGCGCCTTCGAGACGTGGTTCAGGAAGCCCTCCTTCGTCGGCTCCCACCAGTCCGCCATGTCGAGTCCGACGGCGCAGGCAAGCGAGTTCGCGTCGAACGCCGAGCCTGCGCTCGGCAAGGCGTTGACGGTGAGCGCGCTGCACAGTGCCATCAGCTCCAGCAGGTCAGCCTGCGGCTGAGCCAGCAACCACCCGAACCAGGCCGACCGGTCCTCGGGCAGGCGTTCGGCCCAGGCGTCGCGCGCGGTTTCGATCGCGAGCCACGCAGGTGCTGCTTTCGCGTCGTCGGCTGCCGAGGTCAGGGCGTGAGCTGCCGGCTGTGCAGTGATCTGCATCGACTGCCCGACGCGTCGGTACTCGTCGCCCAGGACGCGCTGCGCAAGGGCGTTCGAGAGGGCAGCGAGCGCCACGGGCAGGTTCTTCGACAGCACCGCCTGCAAGGCCAGCGTCCGATGTGCTGCAAGACGCCGCGAGAGCGCGTCGCTGAACTCGGACCGCTTGGGCTCGGTCCGCGTTGCAGACTCGTCGGCGACCGAGTCATCTTCTGCTTCGTTCATGGCGCCGGCCGCGCCGCCCCCGCTCATCGGGTCGCCGATCACGCGCTTCTGCTTCTCGCTCTTGCGGCGGGCCGCATCGAGGGACTTCCGATCTGCCTCGCGCACGAGACCACGAATGATCTCGACATCGCCCTCACGGCTGACCGTGACGATCACCCCCGCCAGGTCCTTCACGTCAGCGGCCCACACGCGCAGCCCGTGCTGAATTGCGCGCTGCCGCACCGCGATGTCCTGCTCCTCCAGGTCGATCGCCTCGGCTTCGGCGGGCCAGCCTTCGTGCTGGTCGTGCAGCGCGTCGCTCTGCTGTTCGAGTTCACGGCCGCGCCGTGCAAGTTCGGCGAGTTCCTTGCGTTCCTCGCCCGTGGGCTTCCGCAGGTCGTACTCGGCGGGCGTGAACTGACGCAGCGCCTGCGAGTCCACCTCCAGCCGGGCTTCGATCCAGGCCCAGCCTTCCTCCCGCACGGTCGCGACGGTCGATTCGAGCTTCTCGACCGCAAGCCGTTGCAGCAGCGCCGGGTCGCCGAGGAAGCGGCTCTGCTCGCTGTCGAACAGGTCGCGCTTCACAATGCCACCGGCCGCCTCGTACGCCTCGATGCCGACGAAGCGAGCCAGGCCGCTGCTCGCAGCCTCGACCTCGCCGGCCGTGAGCCGGCGACGAATGGCCGCCGCGCTTTGCTCCCAATGCGGCACGCCGAACCAGGCGGCTTCCTGCACCTCGTGGGCATCGGCAAGCGTCAGCGCCATGAGCTGATCGAGGTTGATGCCGTCCTGCCGGTAGAGAGCCAGCAGCTTCGGCGACAACGCGGCGAGCTTGAGCCGCCGCTGAACGGTCAGTGGCGACACCCCGAAGCGCGCCGCCACGTCCTCGATGCCCTTGCCCTCGTCGATCATTGTCTTGAAGGCGTCGAACTCGTCGGCCGGGTGCAACGGCTCGCGCCCGCTGTTCTCGGCGATGCTGACTTCGAGCGCACGCTCGGGCGTGACCAGTTCGCACAGCACCTCGTAATCCTTGGACAGCCGGCCGCGCGACTGCAACAGCAGCAGCGCACGACGGCGGCGCTCGCCGGCCGCTACTGCAAAGCGCACCCTGCCGGCACTCGATGCCTTGCCCTTACCGTGCCGCCCCACCTGCTCGGTGACGACAAGGTTGTGCAGCAGCCCCTGCGAGTCGATCAGCGCCGCCAGTTCCTCGACCTGACCTGACGCATGTCGGCGCACGTTGAATGGCGAGGCGACCAGCGCCGAGAGCGGAACCGACAGCAGTTCCTTGGTGTGTTCCATGATGAAGACCTCCTTCGATTGACAACCCGGGCAGCACACTCGCGAGAGCGAGCCGCGCAGCCCACCGATGAGCGAGACCGTGCGCTACGGTGGTACGCCCGGCCAAGGCATGCAGCCCTTCGCGAAGCCGGTGGCACCTGCGCGTGCGCCGCACCCTCGTGCCTCGCTTCCCGTACCCAAGTTGCTTCGCATGCCTGCCTTCCGATTCCGACCACCCCTGCTCCAATTTCCGAGGGAGCCGTCCGTGGCTGTTCGTCCCTCGGCGTTGGCTCGGGTATCGAGCTGTCTCTGCCCCGCATTCGTCGGTCGCCGTGCGATACCGACAGCGCCGCGACCAAGCGCTGGCGCAAGGGCACCGTGGAATTAATGGCAGGGGCCCGCGCGCGCCAAGCGCAGCGCGGCGTGCGTGGGAAGGAAGCCGTTCATGCCGCGAAAGGCCCTTGCGACGGCGCGCGCGGCGCTACGGTTCGCACCTGGGGCGGCCGATGAACGCGGGCCGCTCGACGGCCACCGCGACGAAGGGACAGGCCGTGCGCGTGAGTGCGCGGCCGGCTTGACGCGCCCAGGGGCGCGCAGTTCGAGCCTACGCGTCGACGATCGGAAGCGTGATGGTGAGCCGGGTTCCGGTGCCCGGCAGGCTTTCGATCTTGAGCGTTCCGTGCAGCGCGTGAGCCCGCTCGCGCATTCCCGCGAGCCCAAGGCCCCTCGTCGAGTTCGACGATGCCTCGAAGCCTCGGCCGTCATCCTCGACGATCAAGGTGAGGCGATCCTTGTCGCTCGCGCCAAGCGATACCCGGCAGTGCCTGGCGTTGGCATGCTTCACGACGTTGGACAGCGCCTCCTGCAGCATGCGGTAGGCCGCGATGCTGACCGACTCCGAAACGGCTGGCAGCGGAGACGACACGAAAGCGAAAAGGCAATCGCGGTCGAGTGCGCCGAAGCTGCTCACGGTTTCCTCGACCGCACCGGTGAGCCCAAGTGCGTCGATGATTTCGGGTCGCAACTTGCGGACGATGGCCCTGGCCCGGTCGTAGGCGGAGTCGATCAGCTCGAGCATGCGTGCTGCTTCGGCGCTCGCCTCGCTCTGCCCGCTTTCACGCGCCGCCGAGGCGAGTGCCTCGGCCTGCATGCGGATGGACACGAGAACCACGTTCAAGTCGTCGTGAATCTCCGTCGAGATGCGGCGCCGCTCGTCCTCGACCAACTCGTTGCCCCGTGCGATCAGTCGTCCCTTCTCTTCGTCGCTGACCCGGATGCGCTGCATGGCTTCATGCAGTTCGGCGGTGCGGGCCGCAACCTCGGCTTCGAGCTGTGCATGGGTAATGTGCAAGCCCTTCGCCAGCTCCGCGACCGCGGCCTGCAACTCGGCGAGCTCGCCGGTCGCCCCGGGTCGCATGCGAAGGTCGTATTTCCGATCGCGCAGCTGGCGCAAGGCCTGCATCACGTCCTTCAGTGGCTCGCGGAGCTTGCCGGCAAGCATCAGCCCAATGCCCAGACTAGCAATCGTGGCGAGGAGCACCAGCGCACTGCCGGTCGCGAGCCTGCCGACGCTCGCGGCGACGATGGGATCGACCGACATCCGGACGCGGACGAAACCAAGCGGCGGGCTGGGGCTTCGGCCCGCGGCGCCGGCACTGTTGACTGCATCAAAGGTATCGACATTGAGCGGCTCCGAGCTGATCGCCACTTCGAAGTCGGTGCTTCTCGAGTACACCGCTTCGGACTCGACCTCGAGAACGGCTGCACGGTTCCTGTCGAGCACCTTCACTGCGACAAGACTCGGGTCGGCGGCCATCAGGTCGCGAACGGTTCGCTCAGCCGATCCGGTGTTGCCGGAGACGACGGCGTAGCGACTGCCCTCGGCAAGCGCCGCGGCGACCGACTTGCCGCGTTCGCGGATCTCGGTCGCGGCATCACGCAACGACAGCCAGTACATCGACGCGTTGCCTGCCACCAGCATCAGCGCGGTGGGAAGCAACGCCAGCATCAGCAGTCTTGCTGCGATGCTCCATCGTGAAGGGTCGAACCACGACTTCATGGCCGATCTCCCAAGCTGCGGGCAGCGCCGTCGATCACGATGTCGAGTGATCGGGCCACGTTGTCGTTGATCGCCACGCGCCAGTAGCGCGGGTATTGAGGCGCGGGCAACCGGCCCTCTGCCAGCGTGCCGAGAAGCTCGACGAGATGCGCGGCCAGGTCGTCCGCATTGGCGAACGCCGACGCCAGCGTGCCGGCTTCGACCAGCGCCTCGGAAAAGCCGAACACCGGCTGCCGGCGGCGGTAGGTGGACTCCAGCAGCTCGCGCAGGCTGGCCGGGTTGTAGAGGTCGCCGTCGGGATAGATGAGCAATGCATCGGCGGCAGCCAGCCGCAAGAGGTTGCGGGACATGCCGATGGTGGCGTCATAGCCCTGCACCATTGCGCTCAGGCCGGCGCTCTCCGCGGCAGCTTTGAGGACGGGATCGAGGGCGCGCGAGTGATCGGACGCGAGCGCGCCGACCGTCACCGGTCTGCGCATGACCGCGGCAATGGTGCGCATCTGCTGCGCGGGCGAGGCTTCGGCGAACACGGCGGTGACGCCGCGCGGTGGGCGAACGGCCTGCTCAACGAGCTGCGTGTACGCCTGACGCGATACGAGGATGGAGATCAGCGGCGCATCAAGCGTGACCCGCAACGCCTGCTGCAATGCCCACGGACCCACCGCCGCATAGGCCAGCGGAGCGTTGCGTCCTCTGACCGCTAGGGCCGGCTCTCTGTAGGTGGTGATCTGCGCCCAGCGCGAGCGAAGCGCCTGGGCCAAGGACACGTGCTGCGCGGTTTCAGCAGCAAGGAGGATGCGCAACTCGCCGCGAGCCTGCGCGCGAGTCGAGGTTGGCAGCAAGGCGGCTGCGGCAGCCAGCCGCAGCAGGCGGCGGCGACTCGGGCCGTCGGGAGCGCCGGGAGTTGACACCGCCTCAGGGCACGGTGACACCCAGACGAACGTACCCGGCAAGCCGATTCGAGCGCCGGCTCTCCAACGGATCGGCGGAGCCGATCGAGTAGCGGGTCAGCGGCGAGTCAAGGCGTTGCAGCCCCAGCGTCACCTGCCAGCGGGAGCGATCCACGGCGAAGGCGCGGGAGAAGACGAGATCGGTGCGCCCGTACCGAGACTGCTGGTAGCCGTCGCCCGACCGCCCGGCATAGGCGATGGCGGCCTGCCAACCCTCGCCGAAGTCTCGGCTGAGCCCGACCGCCCCGCTGTGCCGCGACCATTGCGTTCGCTCGAGGAGGTTCGTCGCGTCGCGGTTGTCGAGATACGCGTAGCTGGCGTAGCCGTTCCAGCCTGCCCCCACGCGCAGGTTGACTTGAAGCTCGGTGCCGGTGAGGCGAACACGTCCGGCATTTGTCGGGACAAGCCCAGCAAGATTGGTCCGCTCGGAGATGAGATCACTCAGGCGATCTTCGAAGACGCGCGCGTCCAGCAGCAGGCCCATGCTCTGCGCGTTCCAGAGGTAGCCCACTTCGCGTGAGCGGATGCGCTCGCTCTTCAGGTTCCCCGGCCCGGTCCTGCTCTGGTAGAAGAACGCCGTTGTCGAGCCGTTGAAGGGTGGCGTCACGTCCTCGAATCGATAGCTCCAGTCCGTGCGCTGTTCCTGGATGTCGGGGCTCCGCGTGCCATTCGAGAACACGACCCGGAGCGTGTGGCCGGGAGCGAGGCGCAGGTTGGCGGCTGCGCGAGGCGAGAAGGTTGAAGGACTGAGCGAGTTGCGTTCCGCGTAGCCGCCGACGTTAAGCGTCAACGGCTCGATCGGCCGGTACTCGATGCTTGCGAACAGCCAGCGGACCGAGCTGGTCTGCTCACCGCCAAGGTAGGTCTGGCTGTCGCCGCCCTGGTCGCGGTACCCGAACCCTCCGACGATGCGTAGCCGATCGGAGAAAACGTAGGTGTCCTGCAACTCGATGTCGAGCCGGCGCTGGATGACGTCCTGGTTCGCGCGCACACAACGCGGAGCCAGGGCTCCGGCGCCGAGCGCCTGAATCGCGGCGATGGCGGCAAGGGCCAACGCATCGTCCGTCGGGGTGCCGCCGGTCGGCAGCCGGCCTGCAAGAACCTCGTTGGCGTACCTCGGATTCGCGCGCCACAGCGCGAACATCTCCGGCAGCAGTCCAACCGTCGGCAGGCATGTGCGCCATGACTGCCGACTCGTCTGCCGCGCATGGTCGATGCGGAGCGACAGCTCATGGTTCGGCGCCAGTTGCGTTGTCCAGACCGCACCGGCGTAGATGTCCTCGAAGCGGCGATCCGGGTAGCTCTGCTGGAAGTTGTCGATGAACGGAACTTCGGCAGTGCCTCGGGCGAGCGAAGCCTGGAGCGCAAGCGTCGATCGAGAGCCGAGACGGGACTGAGAGCGCAGCGCCAAGCGATCGATCCGCAGGCTGTCATGGCCCGACGGGTCCTGCGTCAGCGAGTCGAAGCCCCGGTCCCGCAACGTGCCCACAGTGATGCCGATCGCTGTGTCGCCGAACCTGATGCCGGTGCGCGCGGTGAGTTCTCGAACACCGTTGGTCCCGAGCATCCCGGCTGCCGTTGCGAGAGGCAGGTCGTTCGGATTGCGGGTGATGATGTTGACGACGGCCAGCATCGAGTTCGGGCCGTAGCTGGCCGAGTTGGGGCCGCGTGTGACCTCGATGCGCTGCACGTCCTCGATGGCCACCGGCAGCTGCGACCAGATCACTTCGGAGAAGGCGGGCCGGTATACCGAGATGCCGTCGATCAGCACGTTCATGCGTCGCGGCGACAGCGTGTTGGTACCGTGATAGCTGATCTGGTAGTCCGGACCCGTCGCCTGGACCACGGACATGCCAGGCACGAGGCGCAGCGCTGCCGGGATCGAGCGGATGCCGAAGCGCTCGATCGTCTCGGAAGTGATCACCGTCACGCTGGCGGGCACGTCGGCAAGCGACTGGACGAGCCGGGTGGGCGTGATCACGGCCGGGTAGCTGGACTCGAGCGCGTCGGGCGTCGCGGGCTGGGCGCCGCATGGAGTCGCGGTCAGCAGCGCGCCGCCGGACGTGACGGACGCAAGGAAGGCAAGGGATCGGCGCATGGTCACCTCACTGCATAGGGATAGGTGAAGCCGAGGAAGTGGATCGAGTTCAAGGTGAAGTGCGCGACGATCGCGGCCTCCACCCGCCCCGTCGTCGCGTAGGCGAGGCCATAGCCCACGCCGGCAATCGCCGCGACGACGATCAGCACAGGCCCTCCCGCGGCGTGAGCCAGGCCGAACAGCACGCTGGCCAAGAGCAGCGGGAGCCACGCCAGACGCCGCCGGTCCGCCACTAAGCGCGTCAGACGGTCCTGGATCACGCCGCGAAAGAGCGCCTCCTCGAAGATGCACGTCAGCACGAGGTTGGCGGCCATCCACGCGAAGGTGATCGCGGGCCACTTGGGCTCGTAGCGGACCGCACCGGCGGCGACGGCAAGGCCGACCACCACGACAGCGGTCGCCGCGCCAGCGAGGAAGCCGACGCTGATCGCACGCCGCCATTCAGCGGCACTACGAGCGCGGGAACAGAATCCCGCGAGCAGGAGTACACCAGCGAACGCCTTGTCGAAGTTCGCCTTCACCGTCATGGCCGCCGACGAGGGGCCAACCTGGATGCCCTCCGCGACGATGTACGAAGCGAAGCCGGGAACGCGGTGCGTGGCCAGGGCCGCAGCGACGAGCAAGGCGACGCCACCCCAGGCCAGACGCCAACGCCGCTCGGTCGCACGCTGGTAGAGCTCGACTGCCGCCCAGAGTGCAGACGCGACGAAAGCCCCGCGCCAGAACATCAACCCTTCGAGGAGCGCCGCGACGGCAGAACCGAAAAGGAACAGGCGCCACGGCCACTCGCGCCAGCATGCCGAACTCGCCGCCGTTCCCCAGACCGCTAAGGCGGCGAATCCGAGGAGGACGAAAGTCAGCGGCATAGGTGGGCCGAGGCCGCCGCGGCCTCGGGTGTTGCCTACGGGTCGATCATTCCGTAGCGCACCGCGAGCCTCGTCATCTCCGCGGCGCGCTGGACACCGAGCTTCTCGCGAATCGCCTGCGCGATGACGCCGATGGTCTTGGACGACAAGCTCATGCGCTCGGCAATCTCGTTGTTGGTCAAGCCGTTGGCGAGTTGGACAAACACCTCGGCCTCGCGGGCATCGAGCCGCGAACGCGGTGACTCGTCGCCACGAACACCGAGCAGGGCCAGCCGTTCTGCGATGGCCGGAACGAAGTAGGTCTTGCCGCGGGCCGCCTCTTCGATCGCAGTCGCGAGCACGCCCGGTGGCTGGTTCTTGGTGACGTACGCCGCCGCTCCAAGGCGGTAGGCCTCGCGGATCACCTCGTTTTGATCGAACTGGCTGTAGAACACGATGCGCGCCTCCGGCTCCTTCGACAACAAGCTTCGGGCAACGTCCATACCGGTGGCTCCTTGCCCGAAACGCAGGTCGAGCACCAGCACATCAGGCCGGCACTGCCGGAAGAGCCTCACGACCTCTTCCGCACTGCCCGTCTCCCCGATAACTCGCATGTTCCGCTTGGTGAGCGCGGCCTTCAGCCCTTCCAGGATGAGCGGGTGATCGTCGGCGAGAAGCACTTTGATGTTAGCCACGGGTTCCCTCCGATGGAAGCGGCATAACCAGCTTATGGAAATTGAATGTTACTCGCGTGAGCGGATGGACGGAAGCGGGCTCCCAAGAGACGAACTGGGCGCTACGGGGACGCAATGTGACCCGTCCCAAGGCATCCGACGGACAAGGCCGATGGTCCCAAGGGTTGCAGCGGGACTTCTCCACAATTAACCTAGAACTTCCTGTGGATAGAACATGACGAGCCGAGCCCGCACGATGGACACGCCCGACGACCCTCGGACTCGGCGCAAGCGCGCCCGTTCACCAGGATCGGGGTCGGCCGAGCGCGCCGGCGCTCACGACAACGGCGCCAACGTGCGCATCGCCTCTGCCGAGGGGCGCGAGGGGGTCATTCGATTCGTGCTGCGACGGGTCGCCGGAGGTCTGTATGTCGAACGCGACGAGCTTCCCCGAAAGGGAACGCGCACCAGCATCTCGGTCGAGTTCAAGGATCGAGATGGCTTCGGACGATGGTGCGACAGTGATCCCAGTCGCTTCGACAGTCCCTTGCTGCACCAGCGGGTCCGGCGAGCCGCCGATGAGTTGTGGGAGTTCGACGGCTGAGCCGCCACCAACGAGCGCGTCGCTCGCCGACCTGGTGAGCGACGCGGGGTACACCGGCCGCGTGTCCTCGATCGCCGAGCGCATCGCGGCGGCGGCTGATCAAGCCGAGTTGCATCAGCTGCTCCGTGCTGGTGTCGCCGCGCTGGGCGCCGAGCGGGCCGCGTTCGTCAGCTTCGAGAAGGAGAGATCGGAGCTGTCGTCGTGCCGCTTCATGCTGGACTGCGAGCCGCACTGGTGCCAGCGCTACCTCGAGCAGGGCGGGCCGCGCATCGATGCCTGGATTCGATACGCAGCGCGCGAGTCGGAGCCGGTCGTCGCCAGTGCGCTGAACATCGTCGATCCCGCGCAGCGTGCCGTGGCCGAACTGGCGGTCGAAGCTGGCTTCGTCTCGGCATTGCTGGTTCCGGCGCACTCCGGTGAGAACAACCCACGTGTGAGCCTGCTGTGCCTCGGGCATTCAACGGCTGGCTACTTCGAGGCAGAGGGCCTTGCCCGCTTGCGGGTCAATGCGCGCTCGCTGGCCCTGGAGATTCATGACTGGTGGCTCGCGCGCATCCGTGAACAGACGCTTGCGCGGTCCCGCATCACGGAGGAGGAACTCGATCTCCTCGAACGCTTCTGGCTCGGGCAGACAAGCAAGCGCATCGGGGCCGAGCTGAACCTGAGCCGGATCGCGGTGAACTCGCGGTTTCAGCGCCTCCGCGCCAAGTTGGGCGTGAGCAGCCGCAAGAGCGCTGCGAGGCTGGCAGCGGACTGTGGGCTCATCGCTCGGTAGCGCCAACTCCGGCGTGTGCTCCGCGCTCTGAACGGCGGCTTGCCGGGTCAGCGTGGATGCGCTCTCGACCCTCAACGGTCAATCATCCATCTAAGCAGCAGACATTCGTGCCTGCCAGGTGGCCTCCGCGCATCGCGCCAGCTTCGACGCAAGCGCGTTTCAGTGTTGGCCAGCGACCAAGCGCCATCACGCGCTTGTCGCGATCAAGGCATTGTCGAGGTCTCGCCAGAGATCCTCCACATCCTCGATGCCGACACTGAGGCGCAGCAACGAAGGTGGCAGATGCTCCTGGCCCGGGATCGCCGCGCGGCGCTCCATCGTCGACTCGACAGCGCCGAGGCTGGTCGCGTGCTGGATCAGGCCCGTGCGACGGCACACCGCATCGGCCCGCGCCGCGCCACCGCGCACATCGAGCGAGATGATCGTGCCGTAGCCCTTGAGCACTCGCCTGGCCGTCGCATGCGTCGAGTGTGAGGGCAGACCGGGGTATCGGGTCACCTCGACCCCCGGGTGCGCAGCCAACCGCTCGGCCAGCACCATCGCCGACTGCTGCGCCCGCTGCAGCCGCAGCGCCATCGTTCGTGCACCGCGCACCGCCAGGAACGATTCCAGCGTACCCGGCGTCGCGCCGGTCAGTTCGCGCGACTTCTTGAGCGCGTGCCAGAACGCCTCGTCCTTCGTCGTTGCCACGCCCGCGAGCAGGTCGGAGTGGCCGCCGATGAACTTGGTCGCGGACTGCAGTGACACCGTCGCGCCGAAGTCCAGCGGGCGCTGGTTCAGCGGCGTGGCGAACGTGTTGTCCACAGCCACGATGGTGGCTGGCTTGCGCGGTGCGGCGCAGATCGCCTCGAGGTCTGCCACGCCGAGCAACGGGTTCGAAGGCGACTCGAGCCAGACCAGGTCGGCCGTGCGGCAGGCATCGATCCAGCCCGCCGTATCGTGCAGAGCCACGCGCTGCACCGACCAGCGACCGCGATCGGCGCCGGCCGTCACCAGTCCGGCGACGCCCTGGTAGCAGTCGTCCGGCAGCACCACCGTCGCGCCGGCATGGAGCTGATCGAAGACCGCGGCGATGGCCGCCATGCCGGACGCGAAGGCCACCGAGCGCCCTGACTCCAGGCCACCGACGAGCTGTTCGAGGGCTTCCCAGGTGGGCGTGCCGTCGTCGCGCGAGTACTCGCGCTTGCCGCCGATGATGAAGTTCGATGCAGGCACGAGCGGCACGTTCAGCGGCGATCCGGGCTCCGAGGAGCGGCCGGCGGTGACGAGCCAGGAGTCGGGTTGGAGCTGGATGTTGTCTGCCTTCATGTTCATGCTGTCTCGATGGGCAAAGTTGTTTGGGGTGCCATCAGGTGCTGGCCAGCTTCAATCCGACGATGCCGGCAACGAGGAATCCAAGGCTCGCCAGGCGGCCGGTCGTGGCGGGCTCGCCGAACAACACCATGCCGAGGATCGCCGTGCCGACGGCGCCGACGCCAACCCACACGGCGTACGAGGTCCCGACCGGTAGCGACTTCATCGCCACGCCGAGCAGCACGACGCTCAGCACCATGGCACCTAGCGTGAACACACTCGGCCACATTCGCGTGAAGCCCTCGGTGTACTTCAGGCCGATGGCCCAGCCCACTTCGAGCAAGCCGGCGATGATCAGCAACAGCCACGCCATGGGTGCGTTTCCTTCGTTCAGTCGTGTCCGGGGGGCGTGGCACCGAGCGGATGGGCGATGCCGCCATCGCCGTAGCTGCGCAGCACCTGCGCGATGGTGATGTGATAGCCACGGATCCAGCGGCCCTGCAGGTCCTTTGCGGCGCGGTGCAGGGGGTGCTCGACGAGCTGCTGAAGCGCCTCCAGCGTCTGCCAGTAGTAGACGGTCGAGATCAGCCCGCTCGCCGGGTTCTCCCAGGCCTCCTCGCCCAGGTAGCCGGGGATCGCCTTCGCGATCTCGGCAATCGCCTGGTCGCGGCGATGGAACTCGTCGTCGTACTCGCCCTTGGCGAAGGTGAAGGTCGCGCTGTACACCCGGTCGTCTCCTGTGCGGCGTGGGCCGTCGCGGTTCATGCGCCCTCAGCGGGCGGTGTCGCAGTGTCTCGCATGGCTTGCGCCAGGCCGGCATTGCCGACGGACTCCAGACCGCGGATAGCGCCTTCACGGTCCGGCACCGCGTGATGCTGGTTGAGCTTGCGCTTGCCCTCCAGGCGGGTCAGCCTGACCTCGATGCCGACGATGTGGCTCAGCTGCTCGGCCAGGTAGTCGGCCGGTGCGTCGCCCATCTTCCAGGGCTGCGGCTGGTCCGCCTCGTGCTGGCGGGTCAGGCGGGCCACGACGCCGCGCACGAACTTCTCATCGTCGTGCACGTGGATCGTCCCGTGGGCATGCACGATCTCGTAGTTCCAGGTCGGCACGCGGCGGTGCGTCTCGTGCTTGCCGGGATACCAGTTCGGCGAGATGTAGCCCTGCACGCCACGGAAGACGACGAGCACCGGGTCGCCACTGCCGATCTCTCGCCACACCGGGTTGGCGCGGGCGACGTGGGCGATCAGCGTCCCCGGACCGTCCGGCGCCGCCTCCAGCATGAACGGCAGGTGGTCGGCTTCGAAGCCCGCCCCCGTGGGCCGGACGAGCATGCCGAGCGCGTTCTCGCGCACGATGCGATGAAGCTCTTCGACGCGGGCCTCGGCGAATTGCTGGGGAAGGTACATGGGGCGCTTTGCGAGTGGGCGACCGGAGACCGGCGGACCCTCACTGTGCCTTGAGGCCGGCACGTGGAAAATATCCAGTTCCCGACAATCTCACTGGACCAGTTTCCCACCATGCCCGCTGACCCAGATCGCCGGCGCGGACTCAGCCGTGCGCTGTACGAGGAATTCCGCGCGCGCATCGCGGACGGCACCTATGCGGCCGGTACGCCGCTGCCGTCCTCGCGCGCGCTCGCCGCTGAGCGGGGCTTGTCGCGCGGCACCGTGACGCTGGTCTACGAACAACTAGCGGCCGATGGCTTCATCGACACCCGTCCTGGCGCCATGAGCCGGGTGGCCGAAGGCGCGGTGGCCTCGCTGCGCCGTGCTGGCGGTGCCCGCCAGGAGCGCGACGAGGCCGGTCGGGTGGCGGGCAGGCTGTCCGCCGTCGGCCGGCGCATCGCGGCGATGGGTATCCGCGATGCGGGTCCGACCGCGCCGGCGGAGATCGACTTCGTCTACGGCCCCCTGGCTGGCGGCGACTTTCCAACCCAGACCTGGCTGAAGGCACTTCGTGCAGTCGAGCGACAGCGCGTCCATCGACTGGAATACGAGGATCCGCGCGGCAACCTCGTGTTGCGCCGTGCGCTGCAGACGCACCTGAGCCGGACCAAGGGCGTGTCCTGCAGCGTCGAGCAGATCATGATCGTCAACGGGTCGCAACAGGCGCTGGACCTGTGCGCCCGGCTGCTGGTCGATCCCGGCGAGAGTGTGATCGTCGAGAACCCGGGCTACCGCATGGCGCACCATGCCTTCGAGGCCTGCGGCGCCAAGCTGCTGGGCGTGGACGTCGACGAACACGGGCTGCGGACCGACGCGCTGGCGGCGCTCGGGCCGGCACGCGTGGCGTACGTCACCCCGACGCATCAGTTTCCGCTCGGGTCCTTCATGCCGATGGCTCGGCGCAGCGCGTTACTTGCCTGGGCCGCACGACGGCATGCGTGGATCATCGAGGACGACTACGACAGCGAGTACCGCTACTCGGTGCGGCCGGAGGCGACGCTGCTGTCACTCGATCGTCGCGGCTGCGTGATCCACGTCGGCACGTTCTCCAAGACGCTGTCGCCACAGCTTCGGCTCGGCTACATGGTGCTGCCGCAAACCTTGGTGGATACCTTCGTTGCCGCCAAGCGCGTTGCGGATCGACACGCTGCCACAGGCCTGCAGCGCGCCCTGGCCGCGCTGCTGGACGATGGAAGCTACGACCGCCACGTGCGCCGCATGCGACGCCTGCAGCAGGCCCGACAGCGCGCGCTGACGGATGCGCTCGCCACGCACTTTGGCGATCGCGTGCGGATCGAGGGGGCGGCCAGTGGGCTGCACCTCGTGGCCTGGATCCCGGGCCTGCCGGCGAGTGCAGAGCCGGCGCTGGTGCAGGCGGCGCGTGAGCGCGGCGTGCGCGTCTATCCGGTCGGGCCGCTGTACCTCCCGGTGCGCGCGCGGTCACGTACGACGATGCAGCGGCCCGCAGGCCTTGTCATGGGCTATGCGCTCCTGGGCACCGATGCGATCGAGGATGGCGCGCGGCGCCTCTTGGCGGCACTGAATGCCTTGGAGAGTCGAGACAATGTGCAGGTGGACAAGGCCTGACTGACTGCTTCCCTGCGCAGGCGCGACTGTCTGCACGTGGCCGGGAGCGTGAGTTCGGGACCTATCTCGACAGCGGACCTTCGGCTGCGCTCGCGTTCCATCATCCCCAGCACGCAACGGACAACGCGCCCCCGTGAGCTTGGCACCCTCGGCCGGCCTGCGAGCCGTCCACCACCCGGTAGGTTGTGCGTGCGCAATCGCGCGATGACTTGACCCTAAAAGTCATCGGTTCAGGCGCAGACATCGGCGACTAGATTGCTCCCACGGTCGGTCGGTCTCGTCAGGAAGACAAGCCCGCACCATCGGCACGCTGGAGAGCCTCATGCACACCACGCTTCTCGTTGTCGACGGCGCGCCTCGCGCTCGACTTTCGCTTCGCCGTCTGATGCAGCATGCGATCGTCGTCTTCGTCGCTGCACTTGCGCTGTCACCGAGACCTGCGCGCGCGGTGGACGGGTGCCTCGTGCTGCTGTGCCTGGCGGCGCCGGACTGGCGCGGAATCCCTCAGTGCGTGCCACCAGTCAAGCAGCTCTTCCGCGACCTAGCTCGCGGCAAGCCGTTCCCGACCTGCAGCATGTCCGGCGCAGGCAACTCGGCGAACCATGCCTGGTCGAGCGCGCCAGCGTTCTGCCCACCGCAGTACACCCGCGTGATAGAGACCGAGAGCGCGCCGGTGTACCAGTGCGACTACTCGGGCGCCATCTCTGTGTCGATCAACGGCGCGCCGTTCTCGCGGACCTGGTGGAGCTTCGGCGGCGACTCGGTGACCGAGTTCAGCCCGGCCGCGAAGACACAGCTCGGCACCTGGGGCACGCGCTTCGACAACGACTACGCGAAGTGGCTCGCGTCGCTGCCGCCGCCCGCGCCGGCCGACCTTCCGTGATCGGAGCCGTCGTGGACATCGCTACCTTCCTGGCGCTGGCAATGGCCTGCGCGCCGCACGTTCACCCGGACACCGCGCGGGCGCTCGTTGCCGTGGAGAGCAGCTTCAACCCCTACGCGATCGGCGTCGTCGGGGGCGTGCTCGAAAGGCAACCAGCCACGCGCAGCGAAGCGCTTGCGACCGCGCGTGCGCTGCACGCCGCGGGCTGGAACTTCAGCGTCGGGCTCGGGCAGATCAACGTCGGTAACTTCGCGCGCCTCGGCCTGACCGTGGAGTCGGTGCTCGACCCCTGCACGAACCTCCGTGCGATGCAGGCGGTGCTCGACGAGTGCCACGGCCGCACATCGCTCGCCTCCCATCCGCAGGTCGCGCTCCGACGGGCGCTGTCCTGCTACTACAGCGGCAACTTCAGCACCGGCTTCCGACACGGCTACGTGCGCAAGGTGGTCGCCTCGGCCTCGATGCCGACGAAGGACAAGTCATGAAACTCATCCCCGCGATCCGATCGACGTTCATCCGCCTCGCGGCGCCGCTACTCGCCTGCTCGGCATCGGCCGCACTGGCCCAGGGCTTCGACAAGATCAACACCACGGTCACGAACGTCAACACGATCCTGGTGACGATCTCGATCGCGGTCGTCACCATCGCGATCATCTGGGCCGGCTTCAAGATGATCTTCCAGGGCGCGCGCCTGGCCGACGTGGCGAACGTGTTGATCGGCGGGACGCTGGTCGGCGGCGCCGCGGCCTTCGCAAGCTACATCGTCACCTGACGGGCCGGCCACCGATGCAAGCCGAAGCCATCTACAAGGGCGCGACGCGGCCGGCGATGAAGCTGGGCATCCCGCTCGTGCCGCTCGTGGTGCTGTTCGGCACCGGGATGCTGCTCATCATGTGGGGCGGCATCTTCCTGAGCTGGTGGGTCTCGCTCGGGGTGTTGGTCGCCATCGCACCGGCGCTCGCGTGGATGCGCTTCGTCACCGCCCGCGACGACCAGCGCTTCCGACAGATGTTCGTCGCGGCGAAGCTGCGGCTGCACGACCGCAACCGCCGCCTCTGGCGTGCGCGCAGCTACGCGCCGAGCTTGTACTCCGGAGCACGCGATGCTTGGCATGTCTAGGCCCGCGGCATCCGCCGGCAACGGCGCAGCGACCCGCGCCCCGCTCCGAGCGACGCCCCGCTATTGGAAGCAGGCGCTCGCGGAGAACCCGGTTGCCCGTTTCGTGCCGTTCTCGTCGCTGGTCAGCGAGCACGACGTGATCACGCGCGGCGGCGACTACCTGCGTGTCTGGCGGCTCGACGGCGTGCCGTTCGAGTGCGCCGACGAGCACCTGATCGCCGAGCGGCACGAAGCGTTGTGCAGCCTGCTGCGCAACCTGGCTGGCGGTCAGTGGGCGGTGTGGACGCACCGGCTGCACCGCGTCGTCCGCGACGAACTGCGGCATCCGACCGAAGCGGGTTTCGCGCGCGACCTGTCAGTGGCGTACCAGGCCCGGCTGCGCGAGCACCGGATGATGAGCAACGAGCTGTACCTGACGCTCGTCTATCGGCCGAACGTCTCGCGGGTGAGCCGTGCATTGCAGTCGAAGCAGCGCTCGCGCGAAGCCATCGCGGCAGCGCAAGTCGAGGCGCTGCGGGTGATGGAAGAACGCTCGGCACTCGTGGCGCGGGTGCTGCGCGGCTTTGGGCCCGAGCCGCTCGGCGCCAGAGAAGCGGACGGACGGCGCTGGTCGGAGGTCGCAGAGTTCCTCGGCTACCTCGTGAACGGATGCTGGCGGCCGGTACCGCTCGCCGCAGGGCCGCTGTACCGGACACTGCCAACCGCGCGGCTTTCCTTTGGCGGCGACAAACTCGAACTGCGCCAGGGCGATGTTCGTCGCTACGCGGCGCTGGTGGACATCAAGGAGTACGCCGACGCAGTGCAGCCCGGCATCCTGAACGCGCTGCTCTATGAGGCGAGCGAGTTCATCGAGACGCAGAGCTTCTCGATCCTGCCGCGGCGCGAGGCGATGCGCGCGCTCGAGTTGCAGCGCGACCAGCTCATCGCGAGCGATGACGTGGTGGCGAGCCAGGTCGCCGACATGGACGTGGCCCTGAACGAACTCGGCGACGGCCAGTTCTGCATGGGCGAGTACCACTACAGCCTCGTCGTCCTCGGCGAGGACGTGGCCGATGCGGGCCGGCGTGCCGCCCAGGCGATCGGCGCGGTCGGCGAGGCATCCAGTCTCCAGATGTCACCGGTAGACCTGGTGGCCGACGCGGCCTGGTTCGCGCAGATGCCAGGCAACTGGCAGTGGCGGCCACGGGACGCCAAGCTGTCCTCCCGCGCCTTCGCGGCGCTTGCATCAGCCCACAACTTCGCGCGAGGCAAGCGCGACGGAAACCCGTGGGGCGAAGCGCTGGCGCTGCTGCGCACGCCGTCCGGGCAGCCGTTTTACCTGAACCTGCACGTCAGCCCCGACGGCGAAGACTCGGCCGACAAGAAGCTGCCGGGCAACACGCTGATCATCGGCTCGACTGGCGTGGGCAAGACCACGCTCGAGATGTTCCTCCTGACGCTCACGCGCAAGTGGAGCCCGGGGCCGCGGCTCGTTCTCTTCGACCTGGACCGCGGCTGCGAGATTGCGATTCGCGCGCTCGGTGGGCGCTACTTCACGCTCGAGGCCGGCAAGCCCACCGGCTGCAACCCGCTGCAGCGCGAACCGACACCGGGGCGTATCCAGTTCTGGGAGCAACTCATCCGGACGTGCATCGAAACCGCGGCGCTACCACTGATGCCGTCCGACGAGCGCGCCATCGCGGAAGCCGTCAAGGCCGTGGCGATGATGCCGGCACCGCTTCGCCGCTTCTCGACGGTCCGGCAGAACCTGCCGAAGACGGGCGAGAACAGCCTGTACGAGCGACTCGGCCGCTGGTGCCAGGGCGGCGCGCTCGGCTGGGTTTTCGACCAGGCCGACGATCTACTGCTCGACCTGAACACCGCCTCGGTGATCGGCTTCGACACCACCGAGTTCCTCGACCTGCCCGAGGTGCGCACGCCGGTGATGCTGTACCTGCTGCAGGTAATGGAGGAGCTGGTCAACGGAGAGCGCCTGATCTACGTGATCTCGGAGTTCTGGAAGGCGCTCGACCACCCGATCTTCAGCGACTTCGCCAAGCAGAAGCAGAAGACGATCCGCAAGCAGAACGGCCTGGGCATCTTCGACACGCAGAGTCCGTCCGACGTGCTGCGCCACCCGATCGGTCGAACGATGATCGAGCAGAGCGTCACCAAGGTCTTCCTCGCCAACCCCGAAGCGGTGCGCGAGGAGTACGTCGAGGGCTTCGGGCTCAGCGAGGCCGAGTACGACATCGTGCGCAGCCTGGGCGCCCAGGGCGGCCGGCGCTTCCTGGTCAAGCAAGGCCATGCAAGCGCAATCTGCGAACTCGACCTGTCCGGGCTCGACGACTTCATCACCGTGCTTTCGGCGACGACCGACAACGTGGCCCTGCTCGACGAGATTCGAGCACGACACGGCAACGAACCGTTTCAGTGGCTTCCCGTGCTGCTTCGCGAGGTTCAGGATCGCAAGTCCCGAACTTCAAGGAGAGCCGCATGAGTGCAGTTCGCTGTCTCCTCGCCGCGCTGGCGCTACTGGTCGCGAGCACCTCGCCGATGGCGCAGTTCGTCAAGGGCAACGAAGCCGTGAAGGTGATGCCCGATGGGACGAGGAAAGTCGAGACGCCACCCTCCTCGGCTGCGGCCAGCAAGGCGAAGCCGTGTGCGGCAAATGCGGGATGCCACCCTGGCCCGTGGCACATGGTCGAAACAATCGATGGTCTTCGGGAATGCACGGAACCGTTCGCGCGTCCCACGACCTGCCGCGATTCCACCTATGGGTCGGAGAAGCTGTCCCGCCTTTGGGTGGCGAAGCGCGGTGCCACATGGCTGTGGTGCCAGTACCCCGACCTCGGCAAGAAGTGCGTGGACATGAACGCAAGGCCGCCCCTGAACCTCCCGGTGTCAGCCGTTCAGTAGCGCAAGGGAGCACCAGTGTTCAATTGGGTTGGTTCGCAGTTCGACAGCGTGCTGAGCACCTACGTGCTTGGTGTGGTGTCGGCGCTCATGACCGGGATCGCGCCGATCGCGCTGACGGCGATGACGCTGTGGGTCGCCTTGTACGGCTGGGCCATCCTGCGCAACGAAGTGTCGGAGACCCTGCCGGTGTTCATGTGGAAGGTCTTCAAGATCGGCCTCGTGCTGGCGTTCGCACTGCAATCCGGCTTCTACATCAGCAACGTGTCGGACACCGCCAATGCCCTGGCGATGGGGGTCGCGTCGACGTTCCTGCCTGCGGCAGTCGATCCGAACACGGTGACGACTCCCTACGCGCTGCTGGACAAGTTCAACGATGACGCCAGCGCACAAGTCGCGGACATCATGAAGGAGGCCGGCATGTTCCGGCTCGACCTGGTGCTCGCGGCCGTGGTGTTCTCGATCGGTTCGGTGGTGTTCCTCTGCATCGGGCTCTTCGTGGTCACGCTGTCGAAGCTCTTCCTGACGTTCGTCATCGCAGTCGGGCCGCTGTTCATCCTCTGCCTCGCATGGCGTCCCACCGCGAGGTTCTTCGACAGCTGGCTGTCGATGGTGTTGAACGCCGTCGTGCTGACCTGGTTCGCGTTCTTTGCGCTGGGCCTCAGCACCTTTGTCGGGAACCAGATGTTCGTCGCGATACAGAGCGGCGGCGGCTTCCTCGGGGCCACGCTCAACGTGCTCGGTGAGGCCACGCGCTACTGCGTGCTGATGATCCTGATGGCGATCATCTGCTTCCAGGCCCCGAGCCTCGCATCCGCGCTTACTGGCGGTGCTGCGGTCCAGCAAGGCATCCAGATGATCCAGAACGCGATGATGGTTTCAGGTCTGCGGTCCGCGTCCGCGGCACGGAGTTCGGGCGCCGCATCGGCCGCAGGTGGCGTGGTACGCGCCGGTACCGGCCTCCCGTATGCAGCCGGCCGTGCGACGGCCGCCGCCGCTTCGACCAGCAGCCGCTTCGCCGGAACGATGGCCACCGGAGCCGCTTCGTTCGCCCGACAGGGATACGCCGCGGCGCGCACCGCCGCCTACCGCCTCGCCGCCTTGCGTGGACGGGGCTGATCAACCGCAAGGAGTACCGACATGCGCTTTCGCCTCAAGAGACTCGCTGCCGCTGCCTGTGTCGTCGCTGCCGCATTCGGCACCACGCCGGCCCGCGCAACGGGCATCCCGGTCATCGACGTCGCCAACCTGATCCAGACCATCCAGCAGGTCCTGAACGACATCACCGAGATTCAGAACCAGGTGCAGCAGATCACCCAGCTGCAGGACCAGCTCAACAGCATCAACGGCTTCCGGAACCTCGGGCAGATCTTCAACAGCCCGCTGCTGCGCAACTACGTGCCCGCCGAGGCGTACACGTTCGTCAACGCAGTCAATACCGGCGGCTACTCCGGCTTGACCGGCACGTCGAAGGCGCTGCGCGACGCCGGCATGGTCTACAACTGCATGGACCTGGCCGGTGCCGAACGCACGCGCTGCCAGGCCACGCTTGCGGCGCCGTACCAGACCAAGGGCCTGTTGCAGGACGCTATGAAGTCGGCCGCAGGGCGCCTCGCGCAGATCAACGCGCTGATGGGCCAGATCAACGCCACCGCCGACCAGAAGGCGGTGCAGGAGATCCAGGCGCGCATCGGCGCGGAGAACGCGCTGCTCGCGCACGAGGTCTCGCAGGTGCAGATGCTGCAGGGCATGGCCGACAGCGAAGAGCGCATCGCCCGCTCGCGTGACCGCGAGCGCCAGTACCAGATGCTCGGCCGCACCGGCAAAGTCGCCGACTACCTACCGTAGCGGAGTAGCCCATGAGTGCCGTCCTGACGGCCGGCGGCAAGCCGGCCGGAGCCGCTGCATCGCCCGGTGCGGTTCCCCGGGCCGATGACCGCGACGCCGAGCTCTCGGCGAACCGGTCGTGGGAGCTCGATCGTGCGCTGATGCTCGAACGCTCCGAGCGCCGCGCCTGGTGGGTCGCCATCGCCGGCATGCTGCTCGGCTTGATCGGCATCGCCGCGGTGTTCGTGCAGGGTCCGCTGCGCCGCGTGGTCGAGATTCCGATCGTGGTCGATCGCGTCACCGGCGAGGCCACGATCCAGCAGCGGCTGAGCGTCGAGACGATCCCGCCGATGGAGGCCCTCGACAAGCACAACCTCGCCACCTTCGTGCGTGCCCGCGAGGGCTACAGCTGGATGTTCCTGCAACGCGACTTCGACCAGGTGGCGCGCATGGCAGTGCCGGCGGTCTTCAGCGACTACAACCGACAGTTCGAAGGCGACGCCGCGCTGCAGAAGAAGCTTGCCGCTGGCGAGGACTGGCGCATCAACGTGATCGGCGTGCGGCTGGCAGCGTCGGGACGCAAGAGCAACCGCGGCGAGGCCCAGGTCACCTACGACAAGGTCGCGCGCCTTACGGACCGCAACCTGCCCGAGACCACGACGCGCCACGTCGCGAGTGTGGTCTACGAGTACCAGCCCAAGGTGCTCGCCAGGGAGAAGGACCGGATCGAGAACCCGTTCGGCTTCGTCGTCGTGGCGTATCGCTCCGACCCGGAAATCAACACGACGGCGGCCGGGGCGAAGCCATGATGCGCTGCGCGTTGCTCCTCGTCATCGGCTGCGCCCTTGTCGTCGAGGCGCAACCAGCGCCGCCCGCGGACCCGCGACTGCGCGAGGTGATCTACGACCCGAAGGCCGTCGTCACGGTCCCGGTCAAGCGCGGTGTCGTCACCCTGGTCATGCTCGATCCCGACGAAGCCATCACCGAGGTCGCCGCGGGCCTCGGCGGCGACTGCGCCAAGGCCGATTCCGCCTGGTGTGTCGCCACGCAGCCCGGGGGCCGCAACCTCTTCGTCAAGCCCAAGAGCACCGCCAGCGCCGCGAACAACCTCGCGGTGGTCACCGACCAGCGCACGCATGCGTTCCGGTTTGTCGTGCTGGCCGATGGTGATCCCCGGCCGCCTGTGTACCGGCTCGTCGTCAAGGCGCCTGCAGTGCGCGCGGTGACGCCGGCGCGGACGGCAATTGCCGACAACCCGCTGCTCCAGGCGCTGACCGCAGTGCCGTCGGCGCCACCGTCGCGGAGCCCGGAGCATGTGGTCGCGGATCGTCTCCAAGCGAAGGCGCAGGTGCTGAACACCAGCTACTCGATCGCCGAAGGCAAGCACTCCGAGGACATCGTGCCGACGCTGGTCTTCGACGACGGCCGGTTCACGTATCTCAAGTTCCCCGGCAACCGTGAGGTGCCGGCCGTGTTCCATGTGCTCGGCGACGGGAGCGAGACGCTCGTCAATTCGCGCATGGAAGACGACCTGCTCGTCGTCGATCGTGTGAGCCGCCGGCTGATGCTGCGTGCCGGCTCGGCGGTGGTCGGCTTATGGAACGAGGCCTTCGACCTGGACGGCGTTCCCGCAGCCAGTGGCGTGACGGTGCCCGGTGTGCAGCGGAACTTGAAGCAACCATCGCTCGGCGGCGAGCCGCGCAGCGGAGTGACTGAATGAACGAGCAACGTGACCCGTACGATCGCCCACCCGAAGACGCAAACGCGATCTCGCCGCTCCCCGGCGAAGCCGGCATCCCCAACGTCGCGGAGCGCCAGCGCCTCTCGATCTCGAAGAAGGGACTGCTGGCCGTGGGCTTGCTGCTCCTGTCGCTCGTGGTCGTCGCCGCTTTCACGATCCAGCGCTTCGCATCGAGCGGCAAGAAACCCGAGGACGAAGCCTCCAAGCTGGTGAGCAATCGCCCGGCGGCGACCTCGACAGAGCCACGGCGGCTCGAGGTGCCGCTCCCCGCGGCTGCCGCGAGCACGCCGTCGACGAACCCGCGCATTCCCGCGATCGTGCCGACGGCCGAAGAGATGGCGGAACCGATCGGCGTCCGGCGCACCGCTGCGGGCGCCCCCGCTGGCGGGAACACTAAGGTGGTCCCTCCAGAGGATGCACCCGTGCTGCTGGTGTCCACCCGTCCGGGGGCACTCGTAGGTGGGACGCCGCCGACGGCTCGTGGCAACGAGCCCGCACCTCCTGCGGTTGCAGAAGCGCCCGCCGCCGACCCTCGCGATCCGATCGCGAACACCGCCCGCAACCTGCAGGCGTACCAGCGCCAGTTGCAGGGCCTGATGGAAACGCTCACGCGCACGACAGCAGCGGCAACGGGCCAGGCGACCGGGCAGGCCCCGACAGGTGCGCTCCTCGGTGGGCCCCCAAGGGTGGGCACGCCGCTCGCTGCACCGCAGTCGCCCGGCGCAGGCCTGTTCGGCGGCCAGCTGCGGGGCTCGGCGACACCCCGCGTCGCTGCCTCGATGCTCGCTGACTCAGGTAAGCGCAGCCTGACGCTGCCCAAGGGCACGGCCTTCACCTGCGCGCTGAAGACCAAGGTCATCAGCGCCGTCTCCGGCCTCGTCGGCTGCCAGGTGCAGCGCAACGTCTACAGCGACGACGGCCGCGTGCTGTTGATCGAGCGCGGCTCGCACCTCGACGGCGAGTACCGTATCGCTTCGGTCCGGCCCGGCACCGTGCGCATCCCGGTGCTGTGGACCCGCATCCGCACGCCGCTAGGCGTCACCGTGGACATCGAGTCGCCGGGCACTGGCAAGCTCGGCGAGTCCGGCATCGACGGCTACGTGGACAACCGTTGGCCCGAGCGCATCGGTGCGGCGATGCTGCTCTCGCTGATCGACGACTCGGTCAAGCTGATCATCCAGAACCAGGCCAACGAGTCGAACGCCGACACGATCGTGCTGCCCTCGACAACGGCCAACACGAGCAAGCTGGCCGAGAAGGTGCTGGAGAACACCATCAACATCCCACCGCTGATCTACCAGAACCAGGGCGGCATCGTCGGCATCTACGTCGCGCGCGACGTGGACTTCTCGTCGGTGTACGAGTTGCAGCCCGTGGCCCGCGAGGCCAATCCGGGGTCCGAGCGATGAGCTTGCGCGCCATCGAACTCGAAGCGCCCGATGCCGACGCCTGGCGCGGCGACGCCACCTCGGTGATCGAGTTCCTGCGGCCGCTGCGCGAGCAGCTCGATGCCGACGGCGTGCTCGAGGTCTGCGTCAACCGCCCCGGCGAGCTGCTCGTCGAGACCGTCAGGGGCTGGCGGGTCGTTGCGGCGCCCGACATGACGCAGGAGCGCTGCCTGTCGCTCGCGACCGCGGTCGCCACCTTCTGCGACCAGCAGGTGAACCAGGAACGGCCGTTGCTGTCGGCCACGCTCCCGAGCGGTGAGCGCATCCAGTTCGTCATCCCGCCGGCGGTCACGCGCGGCACGGTGTCGATCACGGTGCGCAAGCCCTCGCACCTGATCAAGCGGCTCGAAGACTTCGAGCGGGACGGACTGTTCGAGCGCACCGCGACCGTGACGCGCACCGCGTCGAGCGAGTTGCTGCCCTTCGAGCAGGAGCTGGTCGCGCTCAAGGACGCCGGCCGCTACGCCGAGTTCCTGCGCCTGGCCGTGCGCAAGCACCAGACCATCGTCGTCAGCGGCAAGACCGGCTCGGGCAAGACCACCTTCATGAAGGGCCTGGTCGAGGAAGTGCCGAAGCACGAGCGGCTGATCACGATCCAGGACACCGCCGAGCTGACGCTGCCGAACCACCCCAACGTCGTCCATCTCTTCTACAGCAAGGATGCGCAGGGCACGGCGCGGGTGACGGCCAAGTCGCTGCTCGAAGCCTGCCTGCGCATGAAGCCGGACCGCATCTTCCTGGCCGAGGTTCGTGGCGACGAGTGCTTCTACTTCGTGCGGCTCGCAGCCTCGGGCCACCCGGGCAGCATCACGAGTGTTCACGCGGGCAGCTGCGCGCTCGCGCTGGAGCAGATGTCGCTGATGATCCGCGAGAGCGGCGCCGGTGGCGGGCTGCGCATGGACGAGATCAAGTACCTGCTCGGCGTCGTCATCGACGTCATCGTGCAGTTCGATCGCGACGAGCGCGGGCGCTTCATCTCCGAGTTGTTCTACGAACCGCGGCGGCAGCGGCTCGGTCGCTGGGACGACTCGCAAGGGACCAAGCGGTGAGCGGGACCACGGCGCTGCCGATGTCGGCTTGGCCGCTGCCTCGCAAGGTGGCGGCGGTGTTGTTCGGCACCCTCGGCTTGGTCGGCCTGGCCTGCGCCGCGGTGTACCTGTCAGCGGTCGTCTTCCTGCTGCTGAACAAGGCGGACCCGAAGCAGGCCCGGTTCGCCAGCATTGCGCACTACTGGCAGCTCTACGCCGACGATCCCGGCTTGCGCAAGAAGCTGCTGATCTCCATCGGTCTGTGCGGCATCGGCTTGGTGGTGGTGCTGCCCGCAGCGCTCGTGGCGGCAGCACGTCCCCGCCGCCCGCTGCATGGCGACGCCCGCTTCGCGAACGCGGCCGAAGTCGGTCGTGCCGGCCTCGTCGGGGACGCCCACTCCCCAAGCATCCTTGTCGGGCGCTACGGCAAACACTTTCTCGCGCTACCCGGCCAGCTCTCGGTGATGCTGTCGGCGCCGACCCGCAGCGGCAAGGGCGTCGGTGTCGTGATCCCGAACCTGCTGAACTGGCCCGATTCGGTCGTCGTACTCGACATCAAGGGCGAGAACTACGACGTGACGGCCGGCTACCGCGCCGCCCACGGTCAGGCGGTCTTCGCGTTCTCGCCCTTCGACGAGCACGCACGCAGCCACCGCTGGAACCCCCTCTCTGCTGTGCGCACGAGTGCTCTGCACCGCGTTGGCGATCTGCTGGCCGTCGGTCAGGTGTTCTTTCCCAACGATGGCGGCGGCACGTCGTCGGAAGCGTTCTTCAACGACCAGGCGCGCAACCTCTTCCTTGGCATCGGCCTGCTGCTGCTCGAGACGCCCGATCTGCCGCGAACCATCGGCGAGATGCTGCGCCAATCCTCGGGCAAGGGTCGATCGCTGAAGGACCACCTGAGCGGCCTGATGACGCAGCGTCGCGACGAGGGCAACCCACTCTCCGACGAGTGCGCCGATGCGCTGCAGCGGCTGCTCTCGAACTCGGAGAACACGCTGTCCAGCGTGGTCGCCACCTTCAATGCGCCGCTGACCATCTTCGCCGATGCTGTGGTCGATGCCGCCACGAGCGCCGACGACTTCAAGCTCGAAGACCTGCGGCGTCGTCGCATGTCGATCTACGTGCGCATCCCGCCGAACCGGCTTGCCAACGCGCGGCCGTTGCTGGCGTTGTTCTTCTCTCAACTGGTGAGCCTCAACACCCAGGCGCTGCCCGAGCAGGACAATTCGCTCAAAGTGCAGTGCCTGCTCGTCAACGACGAGTTCACGGCGATGGGACGCGTGGGGCTCATCACGTCGGCCGCGGCATTCCTGGCCGGCTACAACCTGCGGCTGCTGACGGTTGTGCAGGCGATGTCGCAGCTCGACGCGGTCTATGGCGAGAAGGAAGCCCGGACCTTCGCGACGAACCACGGGCTGCAGATCCTCTACGCGCCGCGCGAGCAGCGCGACGCCGACGAGTACAGCGCGATGCTCGGCCACTTTACCGAGCGCGCCACCTCCCGCGGGCGCAGCCGATCGTTCAGCGGCCACGGGCACAGCACGGTCAGCCGCAACGAATCCGAGCAGCGGCGCGCGCTGCTGCTGCCGCAGGAGTTCAAGGAACTCGGCTCCGAGCGGCTCGTCGTGATCTACGAGAACTGCAAGCCGATCCTCGGCGAGAAGATTCGCTACCACCGCGACAAGGACTTCAAGGCCCGGCTGCGGCCGGCGCCGGCGGTACCGCGCATGAACATGGACCTGCACCTGGCGCGTGTGCAGCAGCGCTGGCGCTACGCCAGCGACGTGCTCGCACCGGACGAAGGCTTCAACGTCGAGGCGCTGGCGCATGACGTGAGCCTGCTGCCCGACACCTTCGATGGCCCGCCCGACAAGATGGCCGACGTGATGCTCGACTTCTTCGGGCCGGGCGAGTCGGGTGACGGTGGCGGCAAGGGCGGCGCCGTCGAACCCGCGGCCGATGCCGACGGCGTGCTCATCGACGTTCGGACAGACGAGCACGCTGTCGCGGCTGAGTCACCGCCGCCTGAACACGTCGGCGCGGCGGAAGCACCCTGACTTGATGGAGATGCCGATGCGCGACACCGCCTTAACCGTTCCGCTGCTGATCCCGTGGCTGTTGCTGCTCGGCTCGTGCGGTTCGCCACCCAAGGCACCGACCGTGGATGAGTCCACCAAGCGGCCCGCCAACACGGCAGCGGCCGTCGAGCTGCAGGTCTGCAAGAACGATCTGCAGAACACGCGCATCCTGGCCGCCGAGTCAGGTCGGATGGCCGACTCGGCGACCGCGACCCTGCAGCAGCTGGCCGTCCGGCAGCAGGCGATTGCCGCACTCCAGGCGCGTGCGACCGCGCCGCAGGCCAACAGCGTCTTCGCGGTGCGCTTCGAGTTCGGCAGCGCGAAGGTCGCCATCCCGGATGAGATCTCTGCGGCCCTCGTCGAGGAAGCTCGCTCGGCACCACTGGTCGTGCTCAAGGGCCGCACCGATGGCACGACCGACAACCCTTCGGAGAGCCGCATCGCGCGCGAGCGGGCAACAGCGGTCCGGGACTACCTCGTCGCTGCGGGCGTCGATGCGTCGCGCATCCGAGCCACGTGGCAGCCGGCCGGCGACCACGCCGCCGACAACTCCGCCGCCACCGGGCGCGCAATCAATCGCCGCGTCGAGATCGAGGTGTACCGATCTGCGCCGGTCACCGTAGGCGTGGCCCCGAGTCTTGCGGGCTCACCGGCCTCGAATCAACCTTGAGGAGCGCAGCATGGATGCCGACACCTCGCCCTTCCGCCGACCGGAAGCCTTGCTCCCCGACAAGGGCGGCACCGTCGAACCGGCCAACCGCGCGACCGTCGTGAAGGCGCTGTACCAGACGCCCATCGAAGTTGCCGGCGAGCGCTACGAACTGCGCGACGCCCTCGCCGAGCTCACCTACCGGTCGGACAAGATCACCGACATCATTGCCAAGGCCAACCAGCTCGGCAGCAGCCGTTTCGTCGCGATCGACGCCGACGGCAGGCGCACCACCATCCAACGGGTCGATGGCCCCGCCGGGCCCGAGTGGCAGCGTGGCCCGCAGCGGCCGGCTGCCCAGGAGCGGGCCGTGGACCCGACCGAGCGCGATGAGGTGCCCGACGTGCCGGGAGCCGAGGTCAAGGCGAACCGGCCGACCGGAAGCCGCGACCCCGTGCCGGGCATAGCCGATGCTTCCGACAACCAAGCCGTCGCACGGCTCGACGCGCAGGCCGAACGCGCTGCGCTCGTCGCACGGCTCGAAGCCGCGCTGACCGATCGCTACGTCATCAAGCGCGCGCCGGTCACGGTCGGCGACGTGAGCATCGGCCGCACCGAGTACCGCTTCCGCGGCGACACCTCGCGTGTGGCCTTCACCGAATCGACTTTCCGCCTTGCGACCGACACGAACAGCCCGTCTGTGGCCCGCTCGATGGTGGACGTGGCCGAGGCCCGCGACTGGAAGGCGCTCCGCGTCTCAGGGCACGAGGAGTTCCGCCGCCAAGTGTGGTTCGAGGCGTCACTCCGAGGCGTGAAGACGATCGGCTACGAGCCTTTGCCGAGCGACCAGGCGTGGCTGCGCAGCGAGCGCGAAGCGCGGCGGACCAACCGCATCGAACCGGCCCGCGAAGCCGCCGGCGACAAGGCCGCCGGTGCCGCCCCGGCCGAGAAAGGCTCTGCGCGGGGGAGCGGCGGCCGCAAGGCCGTGCTCGTCGCCATCGAAGCGGTGCTGGTCGCCAAGCGCGTACCCGAGAAGCAGCGCGAGGCGATCATGACCGCCGCGACCGAGAAGCTCGCGCAGCGCATGCGCGAGTGCCAGGCACCGAAGGTCAAGCTGTACGACAAGGCGGCTCCTTCGCAGCGGTCGGTCGTGGTGCCGGTGCCCGAAGTGCAGCGCACGCGGGAAGGTAGGGCGCCCGTGCGCTGAACCGCACCTCGTTGCCGCGCATGTCCGCCGCCAGCAGCCCGCGCGAAGACCGAGAGCCCACTGCCCGGCGATCGGCCTACCTGGTCGGTGGCCGGCGCCTCGACACAGGTTCGGCCGAGTTCGGAGATGCCATCGCCGCCGCGCATGCAGCCCACCAGCGCCCCCGCTGCCTATGCTTGGTGGGCGGCGTCGAGATGTACGTCGCACGCCTGGCGGGCTCGAACGAGGGCTACATCGTCAAGCGCATGCCCGACACGGGCTGTCAGCATGCGCCGGACTGTCCGTCCTACGAACCACCGCCCGAGGCTTCCGGCCTGGGGCAGGTGCTGGGCTCGGCGATCACCGAAGATCCGGCCACGGGCGAGACGACACTGAAGCTGGACTTCCCGATGTCGAAGATCGCGGGCCGCTCGACGATGCCGACCGCCGGCGGGGACAGCGACAGCGTGGCGAGCAGCGGTACCAGGCTGTCGCTGCGCGGCCTGCTGCATTACCTGTGGGACCAAGCCGAGCTGACGCGCTGGCAGCCTGGCTTCGCAGGCAAGCGCAGCTGGGGCACGGTGCGCCGGCATCTGCTGCAGGCGGCCGAGCACAAGAGTAAGCGTGCCCCCAGCACCCTCTTGACGAGGTTGCGCCGAACTACACCTCGACCACGTGTCGCAGCAGTTGGAAGTCAACACGCCATGTGCGGCCGTCCATCGTCTCCAGCGTGGCGGTGCGGCGGTTGATGCGCTTGACGATGCCGACCTGCGCGGTGCCCTTGGCATCGTCGAAGGTGACCTTGTCGCCGAGGTTGAACTCGCGTTGGCCCTGCGGCGCTGCGGGCTCAGGCGGTGGCTCGTAGGGTGTGGGCTGCGCCCGGGCTCGCTGCTGGCTGGGGCACAGCTAGCCACGCCAGGGATCTTCAGGACCTCTTGACGACGTCCTCCAGCACCGTGGCCTGTGCATCGTGCCGTGCGATGAGCTTGCCGTGGCGGATCTGCCCGGTGCGGAAGTCGACGAACTGGACCGCCTGACCCAGATGCAGGCTTGCGGGCCTGCATGGTCCGCTTCGGTTCGGCCAGCATGGTGTCGATCAGCGCGCGCATCTGGTACAGCTGCAGGCTGGGGCGTCCTGCAGCGCTTCGATCATGCGCGTGGCGATGTCGTCTTCGGCCATGGTCCGATCTCGCTGCCGCGGCTGCTCGCTCTCGCTTTCAGGCCGCGCGCCGCATGTCAGGCATGGTCGCGATATTCCACGGCAGCAACTCATCAATGCGGTCGATCCGGTGCTCGGCAATGCGCGTGAGCACCTCGCGCAGGTAGGCCTCGGGGTCCAGGCCGTTGAGCTTGGCCGTCTCCACCAGGCTGTACAGGCTGGCCGCTCGCTGGCCACCTTCGTCGGAGCCCATGAACAGGTAGTTGTTGCGCCCCAGGGCCACGCCTCTGAGGGGCCCGCTCGGCCGCCGAGTTGTCGATCTCGATGCGCCCATCGTCAACGTAGCGCGTCAGCGCGGCCCAGCGCACCAGGCTGTAGCGCGCGGCCTTGGCCAGGTCGGACTTGCGGGAGACCTTGCCAGCACGCCGTGCAGCCACTGGTGGAACTCGGCCATCAGCGGGCCGGCCTGGGCCTGGCGCTGCTGCCTTCGGATGTCGGGCGGCTTGCCGCGCACCTCGGCCTCGATGGCGTACAGCGCCTGGATGCGCCGCAGGGCCTGCGCTGCCAGGCCTTGCTCGTCACCGCGCTGCGTGCGCTGATGCTGTTCGTACAGGTCCCACCAAGGTCGTCGCGCGTGGGCCCAGCAAGCAGCCTCGGCAACCCGGCCGCTGCCGTACGCCGCCGCCCCAGCCGGCGTAGGCGTCGGCCTGCAGGATGCCGCTGAACTTGCGCAGGTGTTCGTCGGGATGCTCGCCCTTGCGGTCGGGCGTGTAGCGGTACCAAGCCGCCGGCGCTGCCTTGCTGCCTGCTGGTCGGTCGTCGCGCACATACACCCACAGCCTGCCGGTTCGGGTCTTGCCGCGGCCCGCTCCAGCACCTTCACCGGCGTGTCGTCGGCGTGCACCTTGGCTGCCTGCAGCACGTAGCGGCCCAGGCTCGCCACCAGCGGCTGCAGCAGCGCATGCACCTGCGCCACCCAGCCGGCCAGCGTGCCGCGGTCCAACTCCACCCCGTCGCGGGCGTAGATGCCGCTCTGGCGGTGCAGCGGGATATGGTCACAGAACTTGCCCACCATCACGTGCGCCAGCAACGCCGGGCCGGCCAGGCCGCGCGGAATGGGACGGCTGGGCGCAAGGGCCTGGAAGATGGACTCGCACTGGGTGCAGGCCAGCTTCGGGCGCACCGTGCGGATGACCTTGAAGCGACCCGGCACGTACTCCAGCTGGTGCGACACGTCCGCGCCCAGGCTGCGCAGGCAGGCGCCGCAGGCCGTGCAGCCACAGGCCTGGCCTTGTGCGTCGTGGTGCGCTGTCGTGGCCTCGGGGCGGATCACCTGCTGCTCGCGCGGCAGGTGCTCAGGCAGCTGCGGTCAGCGTGCCGGCGTTGGCCGCCGGCGGCGCAGGCCTGCGGGCCGGCAGTTCATCCAGTACTGCGGGCTCCAGAAGGCTGGTCTGCGGGTCCTCGAAGCGCTCGCTGCTGGCGCCGAACTGCGCGCGCAGCCGCCGCGCCAGCTGCAGCGTGAGCTTGTCCACCATCAGCTTCAGGCGCCGCACTTCCCCTCGCTGGCACGCAAGTGCTGGCTTGAGCAAGCCCGCATCGTCGGGCAGTTGGCTGATGGGGTCGGTGTCGTGCGGCACGAACACCACTGTGCCCGAGCCTCAAGCGCTCGTCATCGGTGCTGCACCGGGCGCAGTTCATACAGTGTTCAGGCCGCAAGTTCAGGCACGTGGGTACGCGCCGGCATGCGCCAGTCGATGCCCTCCAGCAGCATCGACAGTTGCGCAGGGCTGAGCACCACGCGACCGTCGCTGGCTTGCGGCCACACAAAGCGCCCGCGTTCCAGGCGCTTGGCCAGCAACAACAGGCCCTGGCCGTCGAACCACAGCACCTTGAGCAAATCCCGCGCCGGTCGCGGAAGACGAACACGTGGCCATCAGGGATTGGCCGCCAGCGCAGACTGCACCACCCGCCGCCAGGCCGTCGAAGCCCTTGCGCGGTCGGTGACCCGCCACCAGCCAGACCCGCGTGCCTGAAGGAAGTCCGATCACAGCAGGCCGATCATCCGCGCAGCGCCGCCAGTACGCTGCGCAGGCTGGCCTCGTCCACCACGCCGCGCACGCGAACGCGCACACCGGCCACCTCGATCTCTATGCTGCCGGGCGCGTTGCCGCTGCGGTTGGCTGGCGCCGCGGGCGCCACGGCAGGCACGGGTGAGGCGACGACCTCGACAGGCAACAAGGTCGCTGGCGCCGGCGTGCACTGACGACCAGCGCGCGTATCGGCGTGCACCTTCAAATAGGACTTGCGCCAGCCGAACAGGAGGTTCGCGTTGATCCCGTGCTCCAGCGCGATGGCGGCAACTGAGGCGCCCGGCGCCAGGCTCAGTTCGACCACCTTGCGCTTGAAAGCATCTTCGTGCACCCGTCGACGGGGCCTGGATACGGACTGCGTTGCTACGGACATGATGTGCATGATCGGTCTTGATGCACACCATCGCAGCATGCATCCTCACGCGAGCATGCCGCCAGTCAGGGTCAAGGGGTAGAGGGTGGTGAGGTCACGCTTACGCACAAGATCGCGCGTGGCGATGCGCTCAGCGCGCGGCTGTACATCCCTGAGGTGTTCGCCGTCGAGCACCGCGACGCGATCAACGCGAGGCGCGTATCACAGTGGGCGCCGAGCATCGCGGTGCCCGGCAGGCCGCAGCACCTGATGCTGCTGATCGCCGAGGTGAAGGAGATCGTGCCGGCGCGCCACGGCTTCAAGGCCGTCGTCAAGCACGTGCCCGACCAGGCCTTCGCGATCGACGAGGCGCTCTATCGGCGGCTGGGCAGGCGCTTCGAGTCGGCGCTCGCTCTGTGGGGCGCCGCCGACGACATCCACATGGTGATGATCGCGACCTTCAGCGTGGCGGCGGCGGGCGTGCCGACGATCGTCGAGCTGTCGCTGATGCCGGTGACGCGGCAGTGGGTGCCGGTCGAGGACGGCTTTGAGAAGCAGCTCGTCGAAAAGCTCGTCGGTGACGGACGATCCTTCATCAAGGGGCTTCGCTACAACCTCGGCGCGGGCAGCGAAGTAGCCTGCGCGACCCTGACGGATTGCGAGGGATCGGCACCGCTGCTCTTCGTGGTGCCGGCGGGCGTTGAAGACGCTGCGCGCTACGTCGAGGTGGGCGATGCTTCGATCCCCGTATGGCATTGGCGCCCGACCGCAGAGGCGATGCCGCTGCTACCACCTCGCTGGAGTCGCCCCAAGGGGAGGACCGGCGTGGAAGCGCCAGCACATTGACCATGACTTGCGGTCGCGGCGCGGTCGACTCTGCAGCGGTTGCCGTCATTGGGGACGCCGAGGCGAAAGAGCGATGATCGTCACAAACTTGACGTTCGCCATGCTCATCCCATCGACAGGGCTTCCTCTGCTGGAAGATATCGAACGTAGCCGTTCGGCTGGGGGCGCGGCACGAGGACATTTGACGGCAACGTCCTCAGATCACGAATCCTTTTCGAGAAGGTGTGCTCCCGTTCAATGCCAAGTTCCTTCTCGATAAAAAGTGCGGCGACCTCTTTCATTAGCGGGAGGTCCGCGCTGAGGCGCCGTCTGTCAGCGTAGTCATCAGGATCCACTGTCGTGCTGTTCGCGTGAGCAACGGCGCAACGCCCTTGCCTGTACAGGTACTCTCCAACATCATCGATGCCGTCGGCACGCAACTCGTCGAGACGACTCTTTCCCCGCGACCAATGCGGAATGGCATCGACGTTGGCGTTGATCCAAGCGATCTGCGCTGGCCCACCCGCATGGACGATGTTAAGCACTTTGGAAAAGCTCAACAGCGAGAACGGCGACGAGTCAATCGCCAGCCCCATGCCTTCACGATATAGCGCTAGTGCCAGATGCCCACGTGAGTCAGGTGCGATTGGCAAATACAGACTCAACCACGGATCGACGGCCGCCCAATTCAAGGCAGATTGTTGGCTTACGCCACAGAGACCGGGATGTGCAGGGTTGTTTGATCCAGTGATGAATAGATCGACCAGCGCGGCGTCGTGCGACCACGCGAGGTGACTGAGGAATCGGCTGACCCGTGAGCCACCTTCTTCGAAGTTCGTGCCCTGGTCGTCGTAGACCGAAACGGCACGTGAGAGCTTTTCGCTCCCCGGTTGCAGCACCATGGTCCTGCCTTCGAACGAAATCTCCACGTGAACGTTTGGCCACGAAAAGCTCGGCCGGACCGCCATGTTGGCCCACAGCACCGCGTCGGGTCGCGTCTTGCGAATCTCAGTAAGTGGATGCTCGATCATGCGTGCCATCGAGTCTGCCCATGCGGGCTTCCAGGTTGCCCAGTTTTCAGGTGGTATCGAGCCGCCACTGCGCTTCAAGCGCGGCAGCTCATATGTAGTACCGGAAAGGCAGCGGAGGTAAGTCTTCCGTGCGAGGCGCGGCTGTCAGAATTTCGCCGACGGTGTCCGCAAAACGCAGTGTCACGGGAACCCCGTCGCCATAGATGCAGGCGTTGTAGTTGAGCTTGGTCAGGCCTAGCACGTCCGCCATCACCTGCTCGATGTCTGCGTTCCCCCGTGCGATTTCGATGGTCAAGGGACTCGGAACCTCGCGGCCGGCATACGTCTGAAGCCGCGTGACGTAGCCTTTGGTCCAAAGGTAGCCGCGGGTTTCCGACTTGACCCATGCCAGCCCCCGGGAGATCGCACTGGGGCCGTGACGATAGAGCTTGATGCCTGAGTCCTCGCGGATGCGCACGCATACCACGTTGGTCTCCGACGGCACTGATTCGCGAAAGCCCTCCCACTCCTCGTACGAGAAGCGGGTTTTGCCGTGGATGAACAGCTCTTTCGGCGATTCGCCACCATGTCCTTTGCGGTAGGCCTCGACGACCAACGACATTAGCGCCTTGGCTTGGTCTCTAGGTAGATGGAACTCGTCCTTCCTTTCGGACCTGAACCGACCTGGCGTGCCCTTGAAGACGACACCGTCCCCCGACTCCAAGAACATTTGAGCACCGCAGCAGACCATGCCGGGCTCTGGATTCGAAGCGTCTTCCTTGAAGACGACGCCGACATAGCAAACGCCGGGGCGCACACGTGCGAGCTGCCAGGGCTTGCCGCCCGCCTTGAAATAGCACGTCGTCGCCAAATTCCACGCCAGCGTCGCCGAATCCTGCAAGGCGCGTAGCGGCTTGCCAAGCTTGTTAGGGAACTCCTCAGGCGCCAGAGTCGTCTCGCGCGCAACCTGGACCGCGGCCTTGTGTTCCAAGAGCCGAGCCTTGAGCTGGTTGTGGAAGTCGAGCTCGTAGAGGTAGATCTCCGCGGACTTGGCGTCCTCTTCAAATAACCCCGGCTCGTTGGTCAAAAGCCGGGTCGCCTGCTTCTGGTCCATGAGGGCGACCGGCGCAGCCTGCTCAGAGCCGCCCTTCTTGGACCTCGACTGCGGACGGCAGTATCTGTGGACATCCTCCGGCACGATCGCCATCCAGAGATCGATGTGCGCCTCGGCGTCATCGCGCAGATGCTCCGCTATGGCATTCGAGTAAAACGACACGGCCTTGTGGATCGCCTGGTGGCGATCGGGGATGCTGATCGCGGCATCCAGGTCGGCTGAGTCGATCTCGATGCAAGCGGCCGGCTCCACCGGCCACTCGACCCCGAAAATCGCCTGGAATCCGGGGAACAGCGTATGGTTCGGGTCGTTGGGCTTGGCTGGAGCAATGGGCTTGCCTAGCCGCTCGGAGAACTTGCCATAGAGCCGGCGGCCGCGCGCCGTGGCCACGACGCCGATGCGAAGCCGGCCGCCCGTGAGCGGTCCGCGCAGCGGGCCGTAAAGTGAGAGCCCATCCTTCGGATGCGCCATGGCTTGGCCGAATGCGAATTGCAGCTCGGGCTCGGTGATCTCGATAAGGCGAGGGGCGAAGCTCATCGAGCCTCCTCCTCTTCGCCCTCTTCCTCCTGGGCGGCTTCTTCCTCATCGATCTCGTCGACCGGGTCTTCATCTACAACGCGCGCCACATCCGACAAGCCGCAAGGCGCCTCGAATTGGATAGGCGTCGAGCACAGCGAGATGCTGCGACCGGAGCCGACTGGCAGGAGCAATTCCGGCTTGCCTTCCGAGGCCAACCACAAAAAAGCGCGCATGAGGGTGCGCCACTGCTCGTTCCACCAGCTCTTGCAAAAACCTCGGCGCAGGCGATGCGCCTTCAACGCGTCTTGGAGGGGCTTGCCTTCGTCGTCAGTGAAGATGACGGCGTGGCGGAGTTCCACGCGCCAAGGCTCTTCGAAGGATGTCACGATGCCAACGCCGTAGGCCCAGCATGCCCCGCGCTTCTCGCTCTTGCCCGTGAGTGCCTTGCGACGTTTCGTCCCGTCAAGGTCCTGATACGAGACGAACTTGCCGCGCCCGCCCGTGAGCTTCGGCGTGGCATAGAAAATCCTCCGGCCGCTGGACTGGTAGACGCTGGCGAAGCCCTTGGCCTCCATCGTCAGCTCCCAGGCCTGGCGGACGAGATTGCCGATGCGCTTGCGGGCCTCCCACCAGGGCACTTCCTTGTCGCCAAGCGTAGAGCCCTCATCAATGAACGTGGCCGTCTCCGCCGCGTTGGCCGCCTTGAGCATCACAGACTTGGCCATCAACGACACGAGGTCAGAGCCCTTGGCGAATCCGACGATGCGGTCCTCGTGCTCGAACCAGGGCAACTTGCGATTCTCCTCGGTCACCTTGATCTCGCGATCCTTGCCGAGGATGCGCGCGGTCTCGATCGCCGGGGGAAGCGAGAGGATGCGGAGCCAAGTCGAGTCAAGCGTCTCCTTGGCATCGGTCCGAACGATGGCGCCTTCTTTCAGCTCGGGCAGCCAATGGCGGGCCAGCGCCGGATCGGGGCTCGCCTTGGGCGCTCGAGCGTCTTCCAGCGTGTCGACCAGAGATGCGAGCCCCTTGTGCCACCCAGAGGCGAAGTCGATCAGGTTTTTGCGGTGAAGCAAGATCGGCACATCGCTGAACGGGATGCCGTCGATGCGGACCGGAATGATGAAACCCGGCAGGCCGCGCTCGATCGTTCCAGCCACAGCCCACTCGTCCTTGACGCCCTGCTTTCCGATGGCCACCTTGGAGACAACGGCGATGAAACGGAAGGAATCGTTGCGGATGGCTGCCTCAATCTTGTCCCAGAAAAAGTCGCCGCCCTTGAGGCGCGCGAGGTCATACCACACCTTGTAGCCGGCCAGTTCCAACTTGGATCCGAGCCAACGGACGAAGTCGTTGTCCTCGGGCGTGGCATGGCTGATGAATATCGCTTCGCGTGTCATGCGATCACTTTCAGCGGCGCAGTCAAGCGCGTGCAAAGGCTCTTACGTGTCGAGCATGTCCCACTCGTCACCGAGCATCCAACGGGCTGCAGACAGCTTGCCGTTCAGCATGCCCCACCGAAGTAAGCCCAAGGGCCAACGAGCGGCAGGCCGTGTGTTTCACTTCCGCTGTCAGATGCGCAGCGTATCCAGGTACTCATCCAGTGAGATGAACTTCGACGCGACCTCGCGGAGTTCACGTGCCGCATGGTTCCAGAACACCACCTCGACCTTGTATCCGTCCGCTTTCAGTTCGTTGATCGTCGGCACATAGTCAGCATCACCAGCAACGAGCACGAACGTGTCTTCCTTCGGGTTGCCGTGCTTGTACGCGTCCTTGGTGAGCAAGGTTGCGATGCCGGTGTCGATCTTCTTTTCCTTGTTCTTGATGTTTCGATCTTCGAGGTGCAGTTCGAAGCCGGCCTTCTTGGCGTACTGCCAGATGGAGTCATTCGGCGGCGGGCGTGAGCCGAACAGCGCTGCACGCTTAATCTTGCTGAGGTCCTGGCCGGTCAGAAACTCGTGCAGCCTGCCAAAGCTGATCGTGTACCCGTGGTCGAGGATGCCGTAGTCCATCGCCTCGCGGATGTTCGCAGCGAGCCCTTGCGCGACCGCGCTGACGCGGCGCCCCTCGATGTACAGGTTCGAGTTGTCGACGTAGATGTAATCCATACACTGTCCCTCAAGAGAGAATGGGGTGCGACGGTGGGACTTGAACCCACGACCTCCTTACCCGTACCATAGAGATGCCGCCCTATGACGTAGTGGCAAGGTGCTCTATCCGCGCTGAGCTACGCCGCCAAACTCTTAGTCCGTGTTCGCTGCGAGCCCTCCAGGCTTCCCTGCAGCGATCTTCGCTTTCCGCGCTTTCTCGAAGTCCGGTTCGATCGCTTTGAGCTTGGCGACAAGTCCGTCGAACTTGTACTCGTTGCTCGCCTTGCCGCCATGCGGCAGACGACGCGAGATCTTCGTGATCAAGCCCTTCTTAACCAGCGCGTCGATCGTGCGCTGCACCTGCTTCGGCGTCAGGTCGATCCGAGTTGCGATCGTCTTCATGCTCGGGAAGACCTTGCTTTCGACCGTCCACCAATGCTCGACCAGTTGCAGCAATACGATCATTTGCGTCGAGTTCACGAGCAGACGTGCCTGAGCCCGCAAGAGGATCGATGGCACGATCAGCGTGCCGTGACGCATCACCGCCGCGCCCCACTTCTTCTCCGACTGCAGTTGCTCGGGTGCAGTCTTGACCGGCAGCGGCACTACTTTCGCAGTAGCCATCGAGCACTTCCGTTGGTTGTTTCCATGACTCGAACTGTACGCACTTCACTCGTGCAGAGGTGGGTTCAAGCCGGGCTTACCCTAGGACTTCTGTGTCCTGACCCATAGGACCTCATTGGGTGGGTGCTTCGGACGCCTCCGTCCCATGAAGTAGCAGCACGCTACACAGCGCCAGGGTAAGCGGGCTACAGTGGTAAAGCACCCTGGGACATTGGAGTCCGTAGGGGCTTCAAGGCTTCGAGTCATGGCGCAACCGAACGCCCGCTTGTGCGGGAAGCAGTCGATCGAAGTCTCGTTCTCGACGGACCGCACCCAGTCTGAGCCGGTCATCTGCTGGACGCGTTTGCCTGGGATCCCATGCATCCCCAAAATTCAGCCTGGCGCATCGCCAGCCAACATGAACTCGTGCAGCTTGGCCTGCAACACCGCCTTGTCCGGCAACTGCGTCTGGTACTCCGCGATCAACGCTGGCCCGGCCATGCGGCTGAGCGCGTACTCGACCACTTCGTCGTCCTTGCTCGCGCACAGCAGCACACCGATCGCCGGGTTCTCGTGCGGCTTCCTCACGTCGCGATCGAGTGCCTCAACGTAGAAGCCGAGCTTGCCGAGGTACTCGGGCTCGAAGCGCCCGACCTTCAGCTCGATGGCAACCAGGCAGTTGAGCCCGCGATGGAAGAACAGCAGGTCGAGCGCGAAGTCGCGGCCACCCACCTGCATCGGAAACTCCGAGCCGACGAAACAGAAGTCGCGCCCCAGCTCGATCAGGAACTGTCGCAGCTTGGCGAGCAGGCTCGCGTGCAGGTCAGCCTCCGTGTGCGGCTGCGGCAGGTCGAGGAAGTCCAGCATGTAGGCGTCCTTGAAGGCGCCCACCGCCTCGGGCCGACTTTGTCTCACCACTGGTGAGACTTTTGGCGGCGCTAGGACGGCGCGCTCGAACAAGGCCAGCTTGACCTGGCGCTCGAGTTCCCGCTTGCCCCATCGCTGCTCAACCACCAGGCGCAGGTAGAACTCGCGCTCCTCCGGGCGTTTGCTCTGGCCCATGATGATGAGGTGATGCGTCCACGACACTTGCCGCAGTAGTGCCGCGGTCTGGTCGCCGACGCCCGCATAGGCTTCGTAGAACTGGCGCATGCGGAATAGGTTCGGTCGCGTGAACCCGCGCAGGCCCGGATGGCTGCGCGCGATGTGGGCCGCCAGGCGATCGACCACGCCATCGCCCCACTCGGCCGCCGCAATCCTGCGGCTGATGGTCTCGCCGATCTGCCAGTACAGGTCGATCAACGCGGTGTTGACGGCCTGGTAGGCGCGCTGCCGTGCGGCGTCGATCAGGCGAACGATGGCATCGAAGGACTCGGTCTGGTCGTGGTCCGTCGTCGGCATCGCGCTCGCCTTCGCCGAACGCTTCTGGGGTGGTGCTCTGCGTGCCATCGTCAAGCTCCTGATGGATGGAATCGCGCGGTCAGGCCGGCGGGTCCACGGCCCTCAGCTCGTGGATCGATGTCACCCGGCCACCGTTGACGAAGGCGGCACCGTCGCGCACTTCGATCAGCATGGCGCCGTAGGCGCTGTGCCAGACGTAGCGCTGCACGCCTTCGCTGGCGAGTTCGAGAGCTGGTTGATCGGTGGGCTGCGGGCCAAGGGTTACCTCTCGCAGCAGCGGCGGGTTCGGGGCATTCATGGTGGTCAGGCGGTCGGCGGTTGTGCGCGCTGGCAACGCGGTCCATAACTGTACGGATATCCAGTAGCATGCGCCACCCTACCGTGCCGGTCCTTCACGCTGCGTCGCCTGCGTTGGTGTGCGTGGCTGCGCGCCTTGGGGCACGACGCGCTCGGGCACTCCGGCCGCGAAGACCTCGATCGAGCGCGCCAACTGCCGGTCCGCCTCGCGGCCCGTGGCGCCCAATGCGGCTGCCAGCTCGCGCCAGGCGGCTTTGGCGGCCTGGCGGCTTGCCTCAGTGGCAACACCCGCCCTTGCGGTTTGCACCGGCTTCGACAGGCGCCCGTCATCTCGGGCCTTCACCTGCCACAGCGCCGGATATCGCCGCGCAGCGCCTCGCGTCGCCTGCCGTGTGGCCTCGGCTTCAATGCCGCGCTCACGCAGCTTCTCCGCAAAAGTCTCGCGCCAGCGGTGCAGATCGGTCTTGCGTGGGTTCAGGCGCTTGCCGTGCTTCGACTCCGCCCGCACGCTGATGTGCACGTGCGGGTTGGCCTGGTGGTCGTGCAGCACCATCACGTACTTGTGGTCGGCCAGCTCGGCCTTCGCGAACTCGCGCGCGGCCCACTGAACGCTCGATGGGTCTGTGCCGCGCGGCATCGACAGCATGATGTTGAACGCCTCGCGCCGGTCGCTGATGTCCTCGATGAGGCTGCCGCCGTAGCGCCAGTCGTCGCCGAGTCCCCGCAGCGACTCCTTGCCGCGCGTCGTCTCGCCGCGCTCGTCCTCGACCTCGAGCCGGCCGTTCTTGCTGATGTAGCGCAAGTGCGCCGCGATGGCCTTCATGCCCCTGCCGCCGCCGGTCACCTTGACCATCACCTGTGGAACCCGGCGAACCACCGTCGCTTCGATGCGCTCGCGAATCGCAGCTGCGCGCTGACGCGCCGCAAGGGCACTCAGCTTCGGCTGCGGCTGGGTCTTGACGACACGATTGCCAGGATAGAAGAGGCGGTCGCCCCACTGGATCAGCACGCCGTCGATGTTGGGTGGTTGGCTCAAGGTGGTCTCCTTCGATTCACGAGGCCGCGGGTCGTCGCGGTCCGGTGGTTCTGCTGGACGGGCGTGCTGGCCGCAGGTCGGCCAGCACGCCCGCGGCGAGGCTCAGATGCGCGCGCACGTCGTCGCCGAGCGTGTCGAGCCTCTGGCGGTACTCCTGAGCCGCACGGACCTCGCCTCGGCGCAGTAGTGCCATCAGGTGGCTGATGTCTCGGCTGAGTGTCGACAGCTCGGCACTCGATGCGGTGAGCGCAGCCAGGTAGTCGGCTCGGCTGCCCGCGCCGGCTGAAAGCGCCGGGACGCTCGCAAGCAGGCCGGCGAGGAACGCGCCGCGAGAAAGGCCCGCTTGCCGCGCACCGGCATCGAGTTGTTCGGCCTCGCCGCTTGTCAATCGGATTGACAACTTCACGGTCGAGCCCGATGCAGCGGCTGCGGGCATCGCGCGCTCCGGCGATGCGCCCGCGAGACCCAACTCGCGCTCGACGGCCCCGCGCACAAGCACCGACACGCTGACCCGCTGCGCCTGCGCACGCGCCACCAGCGCGGCCTTCAGGCCGCGCATGTCCACCGTGACGAACTCGTGAGTCGGGGTGTTCATGGGTCGAGCAATCGATGCGATGCGAGGCAAGCGGGACGCTTCACAACTTGGCGGCAAGCCGCCTATCTCTGCACTCACCTACGCATTCAGCTTAGGCCTCGATCGAGGTCGCAAGACCGATGACTTCGAGGCTCGAAGAACCGCGAGCAGCCATGGCCGGGGTGCGAGCTGTCAATCGGAGTGACACGGTCCTGGCGGTGCGGTCGGCGGCGAACCGGGCTTCGAGAGGCCCGGTCGATGACACGCACCGCCGGGCTGTCAATCGGAGTGACAGCGTCAGCCGCCGACGAAGCCGAGCAGCTTCAGCGCTGAGGCAGGAGCAAGGCGACGAGGGCCACCGACCAGCGGGCGCACGTAGAGGTGCCCCGGCTGCTCCGGCGCGACCGAGACCACGAGCTGGTAGTCCTGGCCGTCGAACTCGACGTGGATGCGCTGGTCGGTGTGCTGAACACGCGCAGGCCTCGATGCATCGGTCCTGCGATTCGAGCTGGTCGCGCGGCCTGCACCGACCGCTTGATCGGCGGCGCCGGACGATGCGGCCGGTGAGGTGGCATCGGGTTGCGATGCGGGCAGTGCCGCCGCACCTTCAAGCTCGGTCCGCAGCTCAGCGATCCGGTCGCGCGTCATGCCCGGATGCGCAGTAGCCCACGCCTCCACCTCGGCCGCGTGCTCGCCATGGAGCCGCCGCAGTTCGTACAGCTCGTTCATGCCGCGGCAGCGGCCCTGGCGGTAGGCCTGAAGCAGCCAGTCCGGCGCTTCGATCAGCGCGGTCGCCAGCGTCACCCACTGCCGGCTCTTGCCGAGGTTCTTGGCGATGTCGGCCTGCTTGTCGCCGAGCGCCAGGCGCTTCTGGACGAACAGCGCCAGCTCGAGCGGCTTCAGTCCCTCGCGCTGCTCGTTCTCGATCACCTGGTCGTAGCTGTCGGCGGTGGTGTCGACGAATGCGGGGATCGTCTCGAGTCCCGCGAGCCTCGACGCCCGAAGCCGCCGAGCACCGAAGTTGAGCAGCCAGCGCCCGGAGGCTTGCAGGTTCGGCCGCACCGAGATCGGCTGCCGCACGCCACGCTCGCGGATCGTCTCGGCCAGCTCATGCAGCGCGTTGGCGTCGAACTCGCGCCTCGGCTGCTCGGGGTCTTCGTCGATGTCGGCCACCGGCAGCAGAAGGGGTTGGCCGCTCGATGTGGGACTGGGTGCATCGAGCACCGCCAGGTCGTCAAGCTGCAGTGGCATGGCTCGGCTCCTTGATCGCAGCGTGCGCAGTCACGATGTCGGCGATGCGTGCGAGGCTCGGTTCGATCTCGCGCCAGGTATCGCGCGCAGCGGTCTTCTTCATCTCCCACAGCACGGCTCCGTCGGCCTGCGCTTCGGCGATGCACGATCGGCGCGGGATCGAAGCGAAGGCACCGGGCCCGTCGCCGATGCGGATCATCAGACCGTGGTACTGCTGCACCACCTGCACGAAGTTGGCCTTCTGGAACGGCGTCGGCTCCACCATCGTCGGCAGCAGGCCGATCAACGCAAGCTTCGGATTCAGCACTGCCTTGATCTTGCGCAGCCCCACGCGGTCATGGTTGAGTAGCCCGCTCACGCCGTCCATCGCCTCCTGGTTGAGCTGGATCGGCGACAGCACGCAGTCGGCCGAGGCCAGCGCAGCGATGACGCGGATGTCAGGGTTCGGGTTGGTGTCGATCACGCAGACATCGAAGCGCGCATCGACGGCAGCGAGGAAGGATCGGAACTGGCGCGCGAACGGCGTGTGCAGCGCCGGCTGGCGCTCCAGGCCGAGCAGCGCGCGGTCGCCGGGAACAAGCGCGAAGGGCTTGTCAGGCAGCGGCTGCAGTGGCGCGGCGGCGGTGAACAGCGCATCGGCAGCGAAGCTGCTGACCGCGGCGCGACCCGATAGCCGCAGGGGCTTGGACAAGTTGCCCTGGTGATCGAGGTCGATCGCCAGGACACGCTGGCCGCGATGAACGAGGTAGTGCGCCAAAAGGGTGGCGACGGCACTCTTGCCGACGCCGCCCTTCTGGTTGCACAGAACAAGGGTCTTCATGGACGAGGTTCCTGCGCAAGCGGATCGCGGACCACCGACCCGGGAGGTGGGACGCGGACGCGTGCGAGGGAGCCATGCCCGGCGCGCCATCCCTCGATGGGTGGCAGCCGGGCCGCGCGAGCCGGCCGAAGCGTCAAGCGACGGCCGGCGAGCGCGAGCTATGGAACCCGCAGCGCGAGCACCGCGCACGATCCATGATCGGCGCGGGCGAGTGGCTTTAGCGCGATGACTTTCTGCGATGAATCATCGCGGAAAGGTCACCTTCCTTCGGGCCAGCGCAAGCCCCAGCGCGCGATGACGGCCTGCATGCGCCGGTCCCCATTGGGGACGAGCGTGTGCAGGTCAGCGCAGCCCCAGCGCAGCGCGTCCAGGCACTGCAGCATGTCGTCGCTGATCGCCACATCGACGGCGCGAAGCTCGAACGGGTCGAGCGGGAAGGCCTGGCCGTTGTAGGTCGCGGCCAGGAAGCGCGCGATGCGGGCGATCTGGCCGGAGTCGCGTTCCTCGGCCAGGCTCAGCAGGCGCGCGAAGGCTTGCGCGCCGGTGGCCGTTGCCGCGCGTGAACGGGTCTGGAACTCGTCGAGCGCGGCTTCGATCTCTTCGTGCGGGGTCATGGTGACGGCTCCTCGAACGAGTGTGCGTCGCCCGATGGTCGGCCCGAGAGCGTGCCGAACAGGCGATGACTTCCTGGATGAAGTCATCGCCTTGCGGTCGGGCCATCAGTGCGCAGCCTTGATCTGCCGCATCTCTTCGGCCAGCATCCACAGCGCGCGGTTCAGGCTCACGCCGCGGTCGATGCTGCCGACCGGGCGCGTCTGGAGCCGGCGGCCCTGCACGCTGCGGCCGGGTTGCCCGCCACGCATCACGTTCTCCTGCACGCGCTGGAACGTCGCCCAGAGGTTGTGCCCGATGTCCTCGATGCGGCGCGCCTCGTTGAGCTGCTCGGCCGTCACCGGCGCTGGCCGGTGCCCGCCCGTCTCTTCGACCGGACGTTCGCCGAAGCGCAGTGCGAGTGCGGCGGTCGCGAAGGCGATCTCCTCGCACGGCTCCAGCGGCAACGCCTTCATAGCCTCGGTGTGATGGTTGACGGCCTCGAACTCGTCGAGCACGCGGAAGGCACCCTCGATCACCTCGCCCTGGATGTTGCCCTTGTGCGGGATGCGGATGTCCCCCACCACGTCGCCCACCACCAGGCCATTGCAGCAGACGAACCGGAACATCCCGCGAGCATCTGGTAGCTGCTCGCGCCGTCGTGGCTGTTGATGAGGATGATTTCGTTCGCCTCGGGCCGGGTCGAGACTTGCCCCGCATGGCGCATGCGGATCATGTGCTTGGTGTAGGCGGCCTTGCCCTCGATGCGGCTCGCGCCCTGGGCGACCATGAAGGGCTCGAAGCCCTCCTTGCGCAGCCCGCGCAGCACTTCGATGGTCGGGATGTAGGTGTAGCGCTCGGAGCGGCTGGCGTGCTTGCCCTCGGCAAAGACCGATGGGGCAGCGGTGCGCATCTGGTCCTCGCTCAGCGGGACATCGGCACGGAGAACACGGGTGTTGCGCGCAAAGCGCGTCGCAAGTGTCGGCGTTGAGTACATGTCGGTTCCTTCAATCGACGAAATGGATGAAGGGGCGGAACGGCAGGCGCTCCGCCCGTGTGGTCAGAACGGGATCGGGTCGCCGTGCTCGTCGAGCTCGGCTTGTTCGGTGGCGGGCTTCTTGCCCTTGGTGGACTTGCCACCCTTCGCCTTCGCGATCGGCTTCGACGCGGGCATGGGGTCGCCTTCCTCGGGCGTCGGGCCGTGCTTGCCGCGCAGCGCCTCGCCTTCTGCCTTGGTGTCGAGGTAGTCGATTTCCTCGGCCGTGAAGGCCATCGAATAGACCGTCTCGCCCTCGCGCTCGTAGTTGTTGTTCTGCACGCGACCCACCACGTTGACGTGGCTCCCCTTGGCGAGGTACTGCGCCGCGTTCTCGGCCCGCTGGCCCCACAGCGTCCACTGGATCGCGGTCGCCTCCTCGCCGCGGTTCTCGGCGGATCCCTTGCGGGTGTTGCTGATCGCGGTCAGCGTCGCCTTGCTGACGGGCTGCCCGTCGCGGCCTTTCACGGAGACCAGACGCACGGCCGAAGCCAGGTGCGCATTGCGTTGTTCGACTCGAACGAAAGCCATGATGAACTCCTCATCGGAAAGACCAGCCGCATCCCGCATCGGGCTGCTGAAAACTGATCCTTCTGCTCGGACTCCTCGCTCCCGCCCTGGGGCGGGCGGGGGGTGGGGTGGCTGTTCGAGCGGGAGCGAACACACCAAACGGCGAGTCGGTTCATCCGCCCGCCGCATTGAAGATCCCCCAGCAAGTCCCCCTCACATGGGACGGGGGCGCGGCCTGGGGGATCGCGGTGGGCTGAACCGGCGCGACGCAAGCGACCGCAGCCCAAGAGGGCCTGAGCACCCGCGGTCGGCGTAACAGCTCCGCTGGCGCGACAGACGCCGCGAGCGGCCCGCCAACGTTCACGAGGACCGGCGCCTCTGCGGCCGACGTGCCACCAAGCGCAGCGACTGGCGCGGCGGTCGAGCCGGCCGGAGCACTTCGCGCATTGCCTGTTTAGGCGGCCCGGCTCCGGGCGTGGCGGGTGGCCGGGGTGACGATCTGGCCGGCTGGGCGCGCCCGGAGTCGAAGCGCAGCGCAGCGACGAAGCGAACCGCCGGCCAGTTCGTCAAGTGCGCGAGCGAATCAGATGGCGGTCGCGTACCCGCGACGGCCGTCCGCGAGCGCGCGATCCCCGGCCACGGGAAGGGCGGCCTTCGTCACTCTGCCGGCGCAGCCGGCCTGACCGTGTTGCGCGAAGGATGGAAGCCCGGCAGGGTCGAGACACGGAGCGCAGCGACAGGGCTCGATGCGCAGCACGACAGCCTGACCCCGCTAGCGGGGGACGCGCACTCCGTTGGAAGCGGGGGACGCGCCCTCCGTTGAAGCGTCTCGCCAATTACTGCGCCGCGATTCAATCCGATCAGCCCACTGCTCGCCACACGGCGCCGTCCTATAGCGGGACTTCTCCGCGCGCGCGTGAAAAAGAAACGCCTGCGCCTACACCGCAGCGGCCACGCCGGCCGCGTGCGCCTGCTGGTCGGCGTGATAGCTGGAACGCACCAGCGCGCCGACGGCGGCGTGCGTGAAGCCCATCGCCCGTGCTTCGTCCTCGAACCTCGCAAAGGTGTCGGGATGCACGTAGCGCAACACCGGCAGGTGGTGGCCACTGGGCGCGAGGTACTGGCCAATGGTCAGCATGTCGATGTCGTGCGCGCGCATGTCGCGCATCACCGCGAGGATCTCGTCGTCGGTCTCGCCCAGGCCGACCATCAGACCGCTCTTGGTCGGCACCGAGGGGTGCAGGGCCTTGAACTTCTTCAGCAGGTTCAGACTGAAGGAGTAGTCGCTCCCCGGCCGCGCCTCCTTGTACAGGCGCGGCACGGTTTCCAGGTTGTGGTTCATCACGTCGGGCGGCGCGGCCTTAAGGATCTCGAGCGCGCGGTCGTCGCGGCCGCGGAAGTCGGGCACCAGCACTTCGATCGTCGTGCCCGGCGACAGCTCGCGCGTCTTCTCGATGCAAGCGACGAAGTGCGCTGCCCCGCCGTCGCGCAGGTCATCGCGATCGACGCTGGTGATGACCACGTACTTGAGCTTCAGCGCGGCGATCGTGCGCGCCAGGTTCAGCGGCTCGTCGGCATCCAGCGGGTCCGGCCGGCCGTGGCCGACATCGCAGAACGGGCAGCGACGCGTGCACTTGTCGCCCATGATCATGAACGTGGCCGTGCCTTTGCCGAAGCACTCGCCGATGTTCGGGCACGAGGCTTCCTCGCAGACCGAATGCAGCTTGTGATCGCGCAGGATCTGCTTGATCTCGTAGAAGCGCGAGCTCGGCGTCGCGGCCTTGACACGGATCCAGTCGGGCTTCTTCAGGGTTTCGGCCGGCACCACCTTGATCGGGATGCGCGCCGTCTTGGCCTGCGCCTTCTGCTTGGCGGTCGCGACGTAGGTGCCGCCGACAGAACTGCCGTCCGACTCAGGCACCGTTGTCACCTTCGGGGCGCCTGCGGCCGCGGGCCGCGCTCGGGGCTGGGGCCGGAGCGGTAGCGCCGTTGCCCGACTTGCGGCCGACCTTCCTCGCGGCCTCGCGCAGGCTCGCCTGCACGAAGCTCAGGTGGATGTTCGCCGCCGCACGCGCCGCCTCCGGGTCGCGCGTGGTGATGGCCTTGGCGATCTGGGCATGCTGATCGTCGAGCAGCGTCACGTTCTCCGCCTGGTGGCACAGCGCCTCGCGTGAGCGCAGCATGTTGATGCGCATCAGGTTGAAGATGCCGCGCATCACGTGCACAAGGGCAACGTTGTGCGAGGCCTCGGCAACGGCCATGTGAAAGTCGACGTCGCGATCGGTGTCCTTGAGCGGGTCGACGGGGCCCTTGCGTCGCTTCATCGTGCCCACGATCTCGCGCAGCCGTTTGTCGTCAGCCTCGGTGGCACGCAATGCGGCGAACTCGGCGGCCACGCACTCCAGCCCGTGGCGCAGTTCGAGGATGTCGTCGACGGTCTCGGGGTGGCGCTGCAGCAGGTGCACCAGGGGGTCGGTGATCGTCGGCGCGGTCACGTCGGTGACGCTGAAGCCGCCGCCTCTGCGCGCCTGTAGCAGGCCGCGGCTTTCGAGAATCAGGAGCGCCTCGCGCAGCGACGGGCGCGACACATCGAGCTGCTGGGCGAGGTCACGCTCCGCCGGAAGCCTGTCGCCGGGCTTCAGCTTGCCGGTGGCGATGAGGTCTTCGATCTGGTCGGTGATCGTATCCGACAGGCGGGGGCGGCGGACGTGAGGGACGGCGCGGAATGACGGCTGGTTTGCCACGGCGGCTCCTGCTTGAACTGCGTCTGCCATGCGGGGTAACCCGCATGGAACTGTTGGCGACACCCCAATACTATCCGGTTCGCTTGGTAAGACCAACATGACCAGCATTCCAGTCCGTCCAAGCAGATCATTCAGTCCAGCCCTGCTGCCGTCCACCCTTGCTCAATGAACCCCAACGCCGCAGCACCTCGCACGCACATCAAACCTACACGGAGCATTCCCATGCGTTCACGAATCAAGCCCCTGGCGGCGACGGCCGCACTCGTCCTGTCTGTTTGCGGCGCTCAGGCGCAGGAAAACGTGCGCTGGGGCATCCCGATGGCCTTCGGCGCCAACCTCACCGCGCTGGGCGACACCATGCCGTGGGTTTCCGAGCAGTTGAAGAAGGTGTCGGGCGGCACGATCAACCTGCAGGTTTTCGAGCCGGGCAAGCTCGTTCCTGCGCTGGGCATCTTCGATGCCGTCTCCACCGGCAAGGTCGAGGCCGGCTACAGCTTCATGGGATACGAGGTGGGCAAGGTGCCCGTCTCGGCCATCTTCGGGGCGCTGCCCTTCGGCATGGAAACGCCGCAGTTCGCTGCGTGGATCTACTACGGCGGTGGCGATGCGCTGCTGAAAGAGGCCTACAAGGCGCACAACGTGTACCCGATCTTCTGCGGATCGATCAGCCCCGAGGCGGCGGGCTGGTTCAAGAAGGAGATCAAGACGCCGGAAGACCTGAAGGGCATGAAGTTCCGCGCGGCGGCACTGGGCGGCAAGATCTACCAGAAGCTCGGCGCCTCGGTGACGATGCTGCCGGGTGGCGAGTTGTTCCAGGCGCTCGAGAAAGGCGTGCTCGACGGCACCGAGTTCTCGCTGCCGACCGTGGACGACCAACTCGGCTTCCAGAAGATCGCCAAGAACTATTACCTTCCTGGCTGGCACCAGCCCTCGACCAATCAGTTCCTGTACGTCAACACGGCGGCATGGGCCAAGCTCAAGCCGCAGACGCAGGCGCAGATCGAGACCGCCTGCACGGCGGGCGTGATCATGTCGCTGGCCAAGGCCGAGGCGTTGCAGGGCGACATCCTCGCCAAGTTCGAGAAGGAAGGCGTGCAGCTGCGCCAGTTCGGCAAGCCGATGCTCGACGCCTTCGCCAAGGCCTCGAAGGAAGTGCTCGCCGAGGAGTCGGCCAAGGACCCGATGTTCAAGAAGGTCTACGACAGCATGTCGGCGTTCCAGAACAAGAACCGCAAGTGGCACAACTTCGGGTACCTGCCGCGCGACTACAAGTGACGCTGGCCTGAGCACCAGCCCGGCCCGCCCGTTGCGGGCCTCTGAGGAGACAACATGAAGACCGATCAAAGCGGCCCCCAAGCCGGGCCATCGGGCATTGCCTTGCCCACTACCGCGTTCTCACGAGCAGGCGACCGCGTCATCGGCTGGTTCGGCGAGGTCGCCTCGGCCCTGTGGACGGTGCTGGTGGCGGTGATCGTGGTGCAGGTCGTGGCGCGCTACGCCTTCAACAAGGGCTCGATCACCATGGAGGAGCTGCAATGGCACCTCTATGCCATCGGCTTCATGCTGGGCATCGCCTTCACCGAGGTCCGCGAACGCAACGTGCGCATCGACGTGCTCGCCGAGCGCTTTTCGCAGCGCACTCGGCAGTGGATCGAGCTGGGCGGCATCGTCATGATGCTTCTCACCTTCTGCGGCTTCGTCATTTGGTTCGCGGTGCCGTACTTCTGGAGCTCGTTCCAGCTCAACGAGACCTCGGCATCTCCGGGGGGCCTGCCCTACCGCTGGTTCCTGAAGTCGTTCATCGTCACGGCGTTCCTGCTGCTTGCCCTCGCCGGCTTGTCGCGCTTGACGCGCGTCTGGGCCGCCCTGTTCGGCCACCGCTGACCGCCGACCGGGCACGCTTCAAGAGACACACCATGCCGTTCTACGACTTCGTCGCCATCGCCTTGATGGTGACTTTCATCCTCGCGCTGTTCACGGGTTACCCGGTGGCCTGGCTGCTGGCCGGCCTTTCGCTGCTGTTCGCCACGATCGGCATCACGCTGGGCGACATGGGATATGACACCTTCCTGATGACCAGCTGGGCCAAGTTCTCGGGGGTGATCGACCGCTTCGACTCGATCATGTCGAACTGGGTCCTGGTGTCGCTGCCGATGTTCGTCTACATGGGACTGATGCTGGACAAGTCGGGCGTCGCCGACACGATGATGCGCAACTTCGTCAAGGTGTTCGGCGGCATCCGCGGCGGGCTGGGCATCACCGTGGTGTTCATCGGCATCCTGCTTGCGGCCTCCACCGGCATCGTCGGCGCGTCGGTGGTGCTGCTGGCGGTGCTGTCGATGCCGATCATGCTGGAGCACCGCTACTCGAAGGCGATCGCCTCGGGGACGGTGGCGGCTTCGGGCACGCTGGGCATCCTGATCCCGCCGTCGATCATGCTGGTGCTGATGGCCGACCAGGTTTCCACCTCTGTGGGCGACCTGTTCATGGGCGCGCTGGTTCCCGGTGTCGCGCTGGGCCTGCTGTACATGCTGTACATCATGGTGGTGGGCTTCGTGCGGCCCGACATGGTTCCGCCGCGCGCGGCGGACGCCGAGAAGTTGACGATGGGCCAGGTCGTCAAGGCGGCCCTGTCCACCGTGCCGACCTTTGGCCTGATCCTGCTCGTGCTGGGGACGATCTTCTTCGGCATCGCCACGCCCACCGAGGCGTCGGGCCTGGGTGCCGCGGGCGCCATGCTGCTGGCGGCGGCCAACGGCAAGCTCAACTGGAAGGTGCTGCGTGAAGTCGGCATCGAGACCACGCTGACGACGAGCTTCATCTTCGCCATCTTCATCGGCGCCACCGTCTTCGCCTACGTGCTGCGTCTGGTCGGCGGCGACGAGCTGCTGTCGGCCTTGTTCAAGGGCATGAACCTCTCGCCAACGGCACTCGTGCTGGTCGTGCTGGGGATCGTGTTCGTTGCTGGCTTCTTCCTCGACTGGTTCGAGATCGTGCTGATCATCCTGCCGCTGCTCGCGCCGATCGTGAAGGCCGCCGGGATCGACCTGACCTGGTTCCTGATCCTGATCGCCGTGATGCTCCAGACCTCGTTCCTGACGCCGCCGGTGGGCTTCTCCCTCTTCTATCTGAAGGGCGTGGTGCCCAAGGGGGTGACGATCAAGGACATCTACGTCGGCGTGATCCCCTTCGTGCTGCTGCAGATCGCGATGGTGGCGGCCTGCATCTACTTCCCGCAGATCATCACCTGGCTTCCCAAGCAGATGTACGGCACGCCTGGCGGCTGAACGCGACGCCCAGCGCAAGCCGAGGCGAAGCCCGATGCTTACCGAAACCCTGGACTGGGTCTCGGCGGCGATCTTCGCCGTCGCACTGGTGCACACCTTTTCGACGGCCATCTTCGAGAAGCTGGCGCATCGCCAGCCTGCCCACGCCGGCTTGTGGCACCTGCTGGGCGAGGTGGAGATCGTGTTCGGCTTCTGGGCGATGGTGCTCGTCCTCGTCATCTTCGTCGGGCAGGGCGCACCGCACGCGATCAACTACCTCGAGGAGCGCAACTACACCGAGCCGCTGTTCGTCTTCGCGATCATGGTGGTCGCCGGCACCCGGCCGATCCTCGATCTCGGCGCGCGGGTGGTGTCGATCGCGGCGCGCCTGCTGCCCCTGCCATCGGCTGTAGCCTCGTACTTTGTGCTGCTGGGGCTCGTGCCTCTGATGGGGTCGGTCATCACCGAGCCGGCCGCGATGACGCTCGCCGCGCTGCTGCTGCGGGACCGGTACTTCGTCGCCGGTACATCGGCGCGCTTGAAGTACGTCACGCTGGGTGTCCTGTTCGTCAACGTGAGCATCGGCGGCGTGCTCACCTCCTTCGCGGCGCCACCGGTACTCATGGTCGCCGGTGTCTGGGGCTGGGATACGCCGTTCATGCTGTCGCACTTCGGCTGGAAGGCCGCGATCGCGGTGGCGATCAACGCGGCGGGGGCAACGCTGCTGCTAAAGCGCGAGCTTTCGGCTCTGCCAGCAGCCGAGGGTCAGCGCAGCTCGACGCCCTGGGTCGTGATGGTGGCGCATGTGCTCTTTCTTGCCGGCATCGTGGCCTTCGCTCATCACCCGCCGGTGTTTCTGGGCCTGCTGATGCTGTTCCTCGGTTTCGCCACGGCCTACACCCGGCATCAGGACCGGCTGATGCTGCGCGAGGGTCTGCTGGTGGCCTTCTTCCTTTGCGGCCTTGTGGTCCTGGGCGGGCAGCAGGCCTGGTGGCTTCAACCTTTGCTGTCGGGATTGAGCGCGGATGCCGTGCTCGTCGGTGCAACGGCGCTGACGGCAGTAACGGACAACGCCGCGCTCACCTACCTCGGCTCACTGGTGCCGAACCTGTCGGATGAGTTCAAGTACGCGCTCGTGAGCGGCGCCGTGGCAGGCGGCGGCCTGACCGTCATCGCCAACGCACCCAACCCGGCCGGTTTCGCCATCTTGCGGGGGCGATTCGAGAACGAGACCGTTCAGCCGTCACGCCTGCTCGTGGCGGCGTTGATTCCGACGCTCGTCGCGTTGGCAGCACTGCGGTGGCTCTGACCGCTGCTGCCGAGCTCGGCGCGAGGCACTTGTCGTCATCGATCCCGAATCGACTGCTACGGGCGAACCCGAATGGAGTCGATGGTTATCCGCCCGTAAGCTCCCGGTCAGGTTGGTCTTACCACGCTGACCAAAAGTTCACGCCCATTGCATTGACCTGCCGAGCGCGTTCAGACGAACAGCGCCGGCGCCAGGAGGCCTGATGAACATGCATGACGATGCCGATCCCGCCGAGACCAGCGAATGGCTCGACTCGCTCAAGGCCGTGGAGCTGCATCGAGGCCAGGCACGTGCGAACGTGCTGGTCAACCGGCTGGTGGATCAGGCGCGCAGGGACGGCCTGTACATCCCGCGCTCGCTCACCACGGCCTACAAGAACACGATCGCACCGGAGCAGGAAGCCAAGGCGCCCGGGGACCGGGCGATCGAGCACCGCCTGCGCTCGATCATTCGCTGGAATGCGCTGGCGATCGTGCTGCGCGCGAACAAGGAAAGCTCCGAGCTCGGCGGCCACATCGCGAGCTTCCAGTCGGCGGCCACGCTGTACGACATCGGCTTCGGCCACTTCTGGCACGCGCCGACCGACACGCACGGCGGTGACCTTCTCTTCATCCAAGGCCACAGTTCGCCCGGAATCTATGCACGCGCCTTCCTCGAAGGCCGGCTGACCGAAGACCAGTTGCTCGGCTATCGGCAGGAAACCGCCGGCAAAGGCCTGTCGAGCTACCCGCACCCGTGGCTGATGCCCGACTTCTGGCAGTTCCCCACCGTCTCGATGGGCCTGGGCCCATTGATGGCGATTTACCAGGCGCGCTTCCTTAAGTACCTGCAGGGCCGTGGGCTCGCCGAAACATCGCAGCGCAAGGTCTGGGCGTTCATGGGCGACGGCGAGATGGACGAGCCCGAGTCGCTTGGCGCCATCTCCCTGGCCGGCCGCGAGGGCCTGGACAACCTGGTCTTCGTCATCAACTGCAACCTGCAGCGCCTGGACGGCCCGGTGCGCGGCAACGGCAAGATCGTTCAGGAACTTGAGAGCGTGTTCCGAGGCGCCGGGTGGAACGTCATCAAGGTGCTCTGGGGCGGCGGCTGGGACGCGCTCTTTGCCAAGGACAAGAGCGGCAAGCTCCTGCAGTTGATGGAGGAGTGTGTCGACGGCGAGTACCAGGACTTCAAGAGCAAAAGCGGCGCCTACGTCCGCGAGCACTTCTTCGGCCGCTACGAAGAGACCAAGGCGCTCGTCGCCGACATGAGCGACGACGACATCTGGAAACTCACGCGCGGCGGCCACGACCCGCAGAAGGTGTTTGCGGCCTACACCGCGGCGGTCAGGCACACCGGACAGCCGACGCTGATCCTGCCCAAGACCGTCAAGGGCTACGGCATGGGCGAGTCGGGCGAAGGCCAGATGATTTCGCACCAGGCCAAGAAGATGACGGCCGATGCCTTGCGCGGCTTTCGCGATCGCTTCCAGATTCCGGTGGCCGACGATGACCTGGCGAAGGTGCCCTTCATCAAGCTGCCCGAAGACAGCCCGGAGATGAAGTACCTGCGCGAGCGCCGCGCTGCGCTCGGCGGCTACCTGCCGCAGCGGCGCCGCAAGTCCGCGTCGCTCGCGATCCCGCCGCTCGCGACATTCCAGCGCCTGCTCGAGAACACCGGCGAGCGCGAAATCAGCACCACGATGGCCTTCGTGCAGATGCTCGGCACGCTGGTGCGTGACAAAGCCATCGGCAAGCACGTCGTGCCGATCGTGCCCGACGAGAGCCGCACCTTCGGCATGGAAGGCATGTTCCGCCAGCTCGGCATCTATTCGTCGGTCGGCCAGCTCTACAAGCCGCAGGACGCCGACCAGCTGATGTACTACCGCGAGTCCAAGGACGGCCAGGTGCTGCAGGAGGGCATCAACGAAGGCGGCGCGATGTCGAGCTGGATCGTCGCAGCCACTTCGTACAGCACGAACAACGTGCCGATGATCCCGTTCTACATCTACTACTCGATGTTCGGGCTGCAACGTGTCGGCGACCTGGCCTGGCTGGCCGGCGACATCCGCGCGCGCGGCTTCCTGCTCGGCGGCACGGCGGGGCGCACGACGCTCAACGGCGAGGGCCTGCAGCACGAGGACGGCCACAGCCACATCATCGCCGGCACGATCCCGAACTGCGTTTCCTACGACCCGACCTTCGCGTACGAAGTGGTGACGATCGTCCGCGAGGGCATGCGCCGCATGTACGAGGCGCAGGAAGACGTGTACTACTACGTCACCCTGATGAACGAGAACTACCCGCATCCCGGCTTGGCCGATGCGGGAGAAGGGGCGGAACAGGGCATCCTCAAGGGTCTGTACAAGCTCAAGGGCGGCGGCAAGGCGAAGAAGGGCCAGCGCGTCCAGCTCATGGGCAGCGGCACGATCCTGCGCGAGGTGATCGCGGCCGCGGAATTGTTGAAAGACGATTGGGGCGTCAGCGCCGACGTCTGGAGCGCGACCAGCTACAACGAACTGCGCCGCGACGGCATGGCCGCCGAACGGTGGAACCTGCTGCACCCAACCGAGCCGCGGCGCAGGAGCTGGGTCGAGGCCTGCCTCGAAGGCAACGACGGCCCGGTGATCGCCTCCACCGACTACATGCGCAACTACGCCGACCAGGTGCGCGAGTACGTGCAGGCGGCGGGCCGGCGCTACGTGGTGCTCGGCACCGACGGCTTCGGCCGCAGCGACTACCGCGTCAAGCTGCGCCGCTTCTTCGAGGTCGATCGTTTCTACGTCGCCGTCGCCGCCCTCAAGGCACTGGCCGATGAAGGCACGTTGAAGCCAGCCGTGGTGGCCGAAGCCATCGCCAAGTACGGCCTGGACACCGAGCGCGCCGCGCCCTGGACCGTCTGACACCGTCTGATCCGTCTGACCAAGAAGGCGCAGCACATGAGCATCGACATCCGCGTACCCGACATCGGCGACTTCAAGGACGTGCCGGTGATCGAGGTGTTCGTCAAGGTGGGCGACACGGTCAAGGCCGAAGACCCGCTGATCTCGCTCGAATCCGACAAGGCCACGATGGACGTGCCCGCGCCGCAGGGCGGCGTCGTCAAGGCCATCTCGGTCAAGGTCGGCGACAAGGTCAGCGAAGGCAGCGTGATCATGCAGTTCGACGGCGTTGGCGCAGCCCCAGCGGAGCCGGCCAAGCCCAGCATCAGCGCGCCACCGTCGCCCGTCAACGCGCCGGCCGGCAAGGCCGAGGTGCGCGTGCCCGACATCGGCGACTTCAAGGACGTGCCGGTGATCGAGATCTTCGTCAAGGTCGGCGACACGGTGAAGGCCGAAGACCCGCTGATCTCGCTCGAGTCCGACAAGGCCACGATGGACGTGCCGGCCCCGCTCGGCGGCGTGGTGCAGGAGATCCGCGTCCAGCTGGGCGACAAGGTCAGCGAAGGCAGCGTCATCCTGGCTTTGGCAACCGGCAGCGCAGCGGCCGGTGCTGCTGCTGGCGGTGCGCCCGCCGGTCCGCCGCCGGCAGCAGCCGCCGTCGCGGCGGCCGCCACCGGGACGGGCGGCGCCATCGACGAAGCCGCGTTTGCGCTGGCCTATGCCGGCCCGGCGGTGCGCAAGCTGGCGCGCGAGATGAACGTGGACCTCGGCAAGGTCAAGGGCAGCGGCGACCACGGTCGCATCCTGCGACAGGACGTGGAAGCCTTCGCCAAAGGCGGCGGCGCCGCGGCGCCGGCCCCGAGGGCTGCCGCGACTGTGGCGGGCGCTACGGGATCAGGCTTGGGCGGCATCGACCTGCTGCCGTGGCCGAAGGTCGACTTCGCGAAGTTCGGCCCGATCGAACGCAAGGAACAGTCGCGCATCAAGAAGATCTCGGCGGCGAACCTGCACCGCAACTGGGTCGTCATCCCACATGTGACGACGCACGACGAGGCGGACATCACCGACCTCGAACAGTTCCGCGTGCAGATGAACAAGGAACTCGAGAAGTCGGGCGTCAAGGTCAGCATGCTGCCCTTCATGATGAAGGCGGCGGTCGCGACGCTGAAGAAGTTCCCCGAGTTCAACGCATCGCTCGACGGCGACGCGCTGGTGCTGAAGCACTACTGGCACATCGGCTTCGCGGCCGACACGCCGAACGGCCTGGTCGTGCCGGTGATCCGCGATGTGGACAAGAAGACGATTCCCGAAATCGCCAAGGAGATGGGCGACCTGGCCAAGCTGGCACGCGACGGCAAGCTCAAGCCCGACCAGATGTCGGGCGGCACCTTCACGATCAGCTCGCTCGGCGGCATCGGCGGCATCTACTTCACACCGATCATCAACGCGCCCGAGGTCTCGATCATGGGCGTGTGCAAGAGCTACTGGAAGCAGCACTCCAGCGACGGCAAGAACTCGAGCTGGCGGCTGACGCTGCCGCTGTCGCTGTCCTGGGATCACCGCGTCATCGACGGCGCAGCTGCCGCGCGCTTCAACGTGCACTTCGCCAACCTGCTCGCCGACATGCGGCGGATCATGTTCTAAGGACCCGCAGCCATGGCAACTCTCGTGGAAGTCAAGGTCCCCGACATCGGCGACTTCAAGGAAGTCGCGATCATCGAGCTGATGGTCAAGCCCGGCGAAGTGATCGCCGTCGACACCGGGCTGATCATGGTCGAGTCGGACAAGGCGTCGATGGAGATCCCGTCGTCGCATGCCGGCACGGTCAAGGAGCTTCGGGTCAAGCTCGGGGACAAGGTCAGCGAAGGCACGGTGATCCTCGTCGTCGAGGCAGCTGGTGCCTCTGCCGCCGCGCCGGCTCCGGCTCCCGCCGCGGCGCCCCCGGCGACCGCCGCCGCGAAGCCGGCCGCGCCGGCCCCGCCCTCCGCGCCGCTTCCGGGTGCCGCCACCTACTCCGGCAAGGCCGACACGGAATGCGAGATGCTGGTGCTGGGCGCCGGCCCCGGCGGCTACTCCGCGGCCTTCCGCAGCGCCGATCTGGGCATGAAGACCGTACTCGTCGAGCGCTACGCCACGCTCGGCGGCGTGTGTCTGAACGTCGGCTGCATTCCGTCGAAGGCGCTACTGCATACCGCCTCGGTGATGGACGAAGTCAAGCACCTGCCCGATCACGGCATCAAGTACGGCGCACCCGAGATCGACATCGACAAGCTGCGTGGCTTCAAGGACGGCGTGATCAAGAAGCTCACGGGCGGCCTGGCCGGCATGGCCAAGGCGCGCAAGGTCGAGGTGATGACGGGAACCGGCAGCTTCCTCGATCCGCACCACCTCGAAGTTGCCGCGGCCGACGGCAGCAAGAAGGTGGTCAAGTTCGCCAAGGCCATCATCGCCGCCGGCAGCCAGGCGGTGAAGCTGCCCTTCATGCCGGACGACGAGCGTGTGGTGGACAGCACCGGTGCGCTGCTGCTGAAGAGCATCCCAAAGCGCATGCTGGTCGTCGGCGGCGGAATCATCGGCCTGGAGATGGCCACCGTGTACTCCACGCTGGGCACGCGCATCGATGTCGTCGAGATGCTCGACGGCCTGATGCAGGGAGCCGACCGCGACCTCGTCAAGGTCTGGGAGAAGATGAATACGCATCGCTTCGGCAGCGTGATGCTCAAGACGAAGACCGTCGGTGCCAAGGCGACTCCGGCCGGCATCGAGGTCAGCTTCGAGGGCGAGAAGGCTCCGCAGGGGCCGCAGGTCTATGACCTGGTGCTCGTCGCGGTGGGGCGCAGCCCCAACGGCAAGAAGATCGGCGCCGAGAAGGCCGGTGTCGCCGTCACCGACCGCGGCTTCATCAACGTCGACAACCAGATGCGCACCAACGTGCGCCATATCCACGCCATCGGCGACATCGTCGGCCAGCCGATGCTGGCGCACAAGGCGGTGCACGAGGCGCATGTGGCGGCCGAGGCGGCACAGGGCCAGGCAGCGTTCTTCGATGCCCGCCAGATTCCTTCGGTGGCCTACACCGACCCCGAGGTCGCGTGGGCCGGTAAGACCGAGGAACAGTGCAAGGCCGAGGGCATCAAGATCGGCAAGGCCGTCTTCCCCTGGGCGGCGTCGGGTCGCGCCATCGCCAATGGCCGCGACGAAGGCTTCACCAAGCTGATCTTCGACGAGGCCACGCACCGGGTGATCGGTGGCGGCATCGTCGGTACCCACGCGGGCGACCTCATCAGCGAGGTGTGTCTGGCCGTCGAGATGGGTTGCGAGCCCACCGACATCGGCAAGACGATTCACCCGCACCCGACGCTGGGTGAATCGATCGGCATGACGGCCGAGGTCTTCGAAGGTGTCTGCACCGACCTGCCACCGCAGAAGAAGAAGTGAACACCGTCACCCGCGCAGCGACGTCCCTTGGCACTGCAACTGGCGTTCGAGGACATCGGCACCGGATCTCCGGTGGTGATCCTGCACGGGCTGTTCGGCTCCAGCGGCAACTGGCGTTCGGTGGCGCGCTCGCTGTCGTCGCGCCACCGCGTGCTCAGCGTCGATCTGCGCAACCACGGCAGTTCGCCCTGGGCCGACTCGATGGACTATCTGGAGATGGCGGAGGACGTGCGCGTCCTGATCGCTCGAGAGGGCCTGCCCAGCCCGAGTGTGGTCGGTCACAGCATGGGCGGCAAGACGGCGATGGCGCTGGCGCTGGCGAGTCCTGCCTCGGTCGGCAACATGGTCGTGGTCGACATCGCGCCAGTGCCCTACGCGGATCGCTTCACGCCCTATGTCGAGGCGATGCGCAGCATCGGCGCCGCGGCAACCGCCAGCCGCACGGAAGCCCAGCGCAGGCTGTCCGAACGGCTGCCGGACCCAAACACCGCGCCCTTCCTGATGCAGAACCTGGTCAGCCGCAACGACCACTTCGACTGGCGGCTGAACCTCGCCGCCATTGGCATGTCCGTGCCGACGCTGAGCGCGTTTCCGTCGGCGTTGCTCGGGCGCCGCTTCACGGGCCCAGCCACGCTGATCCACGGCAGCAACTCCGACTATGTAGCAGCAGCGGACATCGAAGCCTTCCGGCCGCTGTTTCCCGCGCTCGAAGTGCACACCGTCGAGGCGGCCGGGCATTGGGTGCACGCCGAACAGCCGCAGGCATTCCTGGCGGCGTTGCAGCAGGCGCTGGATCGGCACGCCGCATGAGCGATACCGCTGCCCGGGCCGCCGGCCCTCACCGCGTCGTCGTCGTCGGCGGAGGCGCGGGCGGGCTCGAACTTGCCACCCGTCTGGGCGACACCCTGGGCCGGCGCGGGCGCGCTGAGATCACGCTGATCGACCGCACCCGCACGCACGTCTGGAAGCCCAAGCTGCACGAGATTGCCGCGGGCAGTATGGACATGGGCGCCCACGAGGTCAGCTATCTGGCGCAGGCGCATTGGCATCACTTCCGCTACCGGGTGGGCGCAATGGTCGGGCTCGATCGGGCCCGGCGCGAGGTGCTGGTCGCGCCGTACATCGACGACGAGGGGCAGCAGGTCACGCCGCAGCGTGCGTTCGGCTACGACACGCTGGTGGTCTCCGTCGGCAGCCTGAGCAACGACTTCGGCACACCCGGCGTGGCGCAACATGCGATGAAGCTCGAGACGCCGGCGGACGCGCAGCGCTTCCGTGCCCGTGTCATCAACGCCTGCATTCGCGCCCATGCGCAGAGCACGCCGCTGCGCCCCGAGCAGCTGAAGGTCGCGATCATCGGTGCCGGCGCCACCGGAGTCGAACTGGCCGCGGAGCTGCATCGCACGACGCGCGAGATGGTGGCCTACGGGCTGGACCGTGTCGATCCCGACAAGGACATCCGCGTCAGCGTGATCGAGGCGGCGCCGCGCGTGCTGCCGGCGTTGCCGCCGCGGCTGTCGCAGACCACCGAGTCGCTGCTGTCCAAGCTGGGGGTCGCCGTGCTCACCAATGCCCGGGTGGCCGAAGTGCTGCCTTCGGGCGTGAGGCTCGCCGATGGCCACCTGCTTCCGGCCGAACTGGTGGTCTGGGCCGCCGGTGTCAAGGCGCCGGACTTCCTGAAGGAGATCGCCGGGCTGGAGACCAACCGCAGCAATCAGCTGGTGGTCAGGGCGACGCTGCAGACCAGCCGTGACGACGACGTGTTCGCCATCGGCGACTGCGCGGCGTGCGACTGGCCGCAGGCCGATCACGGCAAGGGCGGCCTGGTGCCGCCGCGTGCACAGGCTGCGCACCAGCAGGCATCGCACATGGTCAAGCAGATCGGCCTACGTTTGGCCGGCAAGCCGTTGCAGCCCTACCGCTACCGCGACTTCGGCTCGCTGGTGTCGCTCGGCGAGTTCAGCACCGTCGGAAACATGATGGGCGGGCTCATCGGCGGCAGCCTGATGGTCGAGGGCCTGTTCGCGCGAACGATGTACCTGTCGCTCTACAAGATGCACGAGCTGGCCCTGCATGGCTTCACGAAGGTCACGCTCGACACGTTGGCCCGGCTGATCGTGCGGCGCACCGAACCCCACGTGAAGTTGCACTGAACACGCGGACGGAGAAAAGGACCATGGCTGCCCCCACACCCGACCCCTCCCGATGGCTCGCCGACCTGCTGGCAGGACAGCAGGAGATGGTGCGCATCCTCGGCGGCGCTGCCGGCCCGCCAGCCGCGCAGCAGGCCACGCCGACATCGGCACCGGCATCGACTCCGGCGGTGCCCTCCATGTCCTCTTGGCTCGACGGCACGAGAGCGATGCTGGCCTGGCAGCAGCAGGCAAGCCAATGGTGGACCAGCGCGCTGCCCGCGTTCGACGCGGATGCACAAGCGCCGGGCGCTGATCGGCGCTTTGCCGGCGAGGCCTGGCGCAACGACCCCCGTTTCCACGGCCTCACGCTCGCGTACACCGGCCTATCGGAGATGGTGCGCAAGAACCTGGACGCGGCGCCGCTGGAAGATCGCAGCAAGGCGCAATGGGGATTCGTGCTGCGCCAGGTGGTCGATGCGCTGAGCCCCGCCAACTGTCTGGTCACCAACCCAGAAGCGATGCAGACCGCGCTCGACAGCGGTGGCGCCAGCCTCGCTGAAGGCATGCGCCTGTTCGTGCAGGACTTCGCCCGCGGCCGCATCTCGATGACCGACGACAGCGCGTTCGAGGTCGGCCGCAATGTCGCAACGACGCCGGGCAGCGTGGTCTACGAGAACGAGGTCATCCAGCTGATCCAGTACGCGCCCACGACGCCCCGCGTGCACGAGCGGCCGCTGCTGATCGTGCCGCCCTGCATCAACAAGTTCTACATCCTCGACCTGCAACCCGACAACTCGCTGGTCGCCCATGCGGTCGCCCAGGGACACACGGTGTTCCTGGTCTCCTGGCGCAACGTCGGGCCGGAACAGGCAACGCTCGGCTGGGACGACTACCTCGAACAAGGCGTGCTGCAGGCGATCGACGTCGCCCTTTCGATCAGCGGCGCCGACAGCGCCAACACACTGGGCTTCTGCATCGGCGGCACGCTGCTGGCCAGCGCGCTGGCGGTGCTCGCCGCGCGCGGCGAGGACAGGGTCTCGAGCCTGACGCTGCTGACGGCCATGCTCGACTTCAGCGATACCGGCGAGCTCGGGCTGATGGTAAGCGAGCCGGCCGTCGCAGCACGCGAGGCCAGCATCGGCCGCCGCGGCCTGCTCAAGGGCCGTGAATTGGCGCAGGTATTCGCCGCACTTCGCGCCAACGACCTGATCTGGCCCTACGTCGTCAACGGCTACCTCAAAGGCAAGGCGCCGCCGGCCTTCGACTTGCTGTTCTGGAATGGGGACGACACCAACCTGCCGGGACCGATGTACTGCTGGTACCTTCGCAACACCTACCTCGAGAACAAGCTGCGCGAGCCGGGTGCCACCACGCAATGCGGCGTGCCGGTCGACCTCGGGCAGATCACCGTGCCGGCCTTCGTCTATGCCTCGCGCGAGGATCACATCGTGCCCTGGCAGACCGCCTACGCAAGCACGCAGCTGCTCGGTGGCGACGTGCGCTTCGTGCTCGGGGCGAGCGGCCACATCGCCGGCGTCATCAACCCGCCGGCCAAGAAGAAACGCAACCACTGGGTCGGCGAGATCGCGGCCGACGCCAACCGCTGGCTCGAACAGGCCGAGGACGTGCCGGGCAGCTGGTGGCCCGCCTGGACAGGCTGGCTCGGCAAACACGCCGGCCGCATGGTGGCGGCACCGAAATCGGCCGGTTCGCGCAAGCACAAGCCGATCGAGCCCGCGCCCGGCCGCTACGTCAAGGCCAAGGCGCCCTAGCCCTTTCGAACCCTCACGTCTCACTGCCAAGGAGAAACCGATCATGCAAGACATCGTCATCGTCGCCGCCACGCGCACTGCCGTGGGCAAGTTCGGCGGCTCCCTCGCCAACACCCCCGCAACCGATCTCGGTGCGATCGTCGTCAGGGAAGCGATCGCCCGCGCCAAGCTCGACGCGGCGCAGATCGGTGAGGTCATCATGGGTCAGGTTCTGGCCGCCGGAGCCGGCCAGAACCCGGCGCGCCAAGCACAGCTGAAGGCCGGGGTGCCGAAGGAGACGCCGGCGCTGACCATCAACGCGGTCTGCGGCTCTGGACTGAAAGCGGTGATGCTGGCCGCGCAGGCCGTGCAATGGGGCGACAGCGAGATCGTCGTCGCCGGCGGCCAGGAAAACATGAGCCTGTCGCCTCACGTGCTGTTCGGTTCACGCCAGGGCCAACGCATGGGCGACTGGAAGCTCATCGATTCGATGATCACGGACGGCCTGTGGGACGTCTACAACCAGTACCACATGGGCACCACGGCCGAGAACGTGGCCAAGGCGCATGGCATCACGCGCGAGATGCAGGACGCGCTGGCGCTGGCCAGCCAGCAGAAGGCGTCGGCGGCTCAGGATGCCGGCCGCTTCAAGGACGAGATCGTCGGCGTCACGATCCCGCAGAAGAAAGGCGATCCGCTCGTCTTCGCGGCCGACGAGTTCATCAACAAGAAGACCAATGCCGAAGCGTTGGCGGGCCTCAAGCCCGCGTTCGACAAGACCGGCAGCGTGACCGCCGGCAATGCCTCGGGCCTGAACGACGGCGCCGCCGCGGTGGTGGTGATGACGGCCAAGAAGGCCGCAGCTCTGGGCCTGACGCCGCTGGCGCGCATCGCCAGCTTCGGCACCAGCGGCCTCGATCCGGCGACGATGGGCATGGGACCGGTGCCGGCCAGCCGCAAGGCGCTGGAGCGTGCGGGCTGGAAGGTCGGCGATGTCGATCTGTTCGAGCTGAATGAGGCTTTCGCCGCGCAGGCCTGCGCGGTCAACAAGGTGCTCGAAGCCGATCCGGCGAAGGTCAACGTCAACGGCGGCGCGATCGCGATCGGACACCCGATCGGCGCCAGCGGCTGCCGCGTCCTCGTCACGCTGCTGCACGAGATGCAGCGCCGCGACGCCCACAAGGGTCTGGCCGCGCTGTGCATCGGCGGCGGCATGGGCGTGGCGCTGGCCATCGAGCGTTGAACTTTCAATCCGTCACAGCAAGGAGATCGTCATGAGTGAAACACGTGTGGTGCTGGTCACCGGCGGCATGGGCGGCCTGGGCGAGGTCATCTCGACCAAGATGGCCGACGCCGGCTACAAGGTGGCCGTGACCTACTCGCCGGGTAACACCAAACACGGCGAGTGGGTGGCGGACATGAAGGCGAAGGGGTATGAAATCGTCGCCGTGCCTTGCGATGTGGCCGACATCGACTCGTGCGCCGCGGCGGCGGCGCAGGTCACGGCCAAGGTCGGGCCCGTCGATGTGCTGGTCAACAACGCCGGCATCACGCGCGACATGACCTTCAAGAAGATGGACAAGGTCAACTGGGATGCGGTGATGCGCACCAACCTCGACAGCCTGTTCAACATGAGCAAGCAGGTCGTCGATGCGATGTCGGATCGAGGCTGGGGCCGCGTGATCAACGTCTCGTCGGTCAACGGCAGCAAGGGTGCCTTCGGGCAGACCAACTACTCGGCGGCCAAGGCCGGCGTGCACGGCTTCACCAAAGCGCTGGCGCTCGAGGTCGCGAAAAAGGGTGTGACGGTCAACACCATCTCGCCCGGCTACATCGGCACCAAGATGGTCACGGCGATCCCCAAGGAAGTGCTCGACTCGAAGATCCTGCCGCACATCCCGGTGGGCCGCCTCGGCAAGCCCGAGGAAGTGGCGGGTCTGATCATCTACCTGGCCTCCGACGAGGCTGCGTTCGTCACCGGCGCCAACATCGCGATCAACGGCGGCCAGCACATGCAGTGACGCCGGCCACACACGACAACCCAGGAGACGACGAGATGAACAAGACCGGCTTCGATCATGAAGCTTTGGTAGAGCAGTTCGCCCAGGCCTCGGCCCGACAGGGCGACGCGTTGCGCCAGGCGGCGCAGCAGGCCACGCTGAAGGCCCTGCAGGGACGCGAACTGACGCTCAAGAGCGTGCGCGACGCGATCAGGGCGACGACGAAAGCGGCCTCGGCCGGGGCCGCGAAGAGCGGCCTGCCGCCGACCGATGTCGAGACGCTGCTGACGAGGGCCGTCGAGGGCATGGATGCCGCGCTGGTGAAGGCGGTCGAAGCCAATCGGCGCGCGCTCGAGCAGTTCGTCGACCAGGGCGCGCAACTGCGGGAGACCAAAGTGAAGAAGGCGCTTGCCGACATCGAGAAGATGGAGGATGCGCTCTACGCCAGCGTCGACAAGGCGGTCGGCGACGCCGCGAAGGGCCTGCAGGCGCCCTGGGCTGTGGTCCTCGAAGGCCTCAAGGCCAAGGGCAGCGCCACCGGCTCCAGCGCGACGGCAGCGCTCGAGCAGCTCACGGCCAGGTCGCGCGAGGCGGTGCGAGAGGGCCGTAGCCAGGCGCAGAGCACCGTGGACGCCTGGATGGACCACTACACGGCGCTTGCGCGCGGCGTGCTGATCGGTCTGTCCGAGGGACTGAAAGCCTCGGACGCCGTAACGACCACGACGAAGAAGTCGGCTGGTCGCTCACGCATGAGCTGACTGAACATAAGGAGTCGGAAGCATGGATGCCTTGCTCCTGGCGCGCATGCAGTTCGCCGCCAATATCACGTTCCACATCCTGTTTCCGACGATCAGCATCGCGCTGGCCTGGGTGCTGATGTTCTTTCGCTGGCGCTATCTGCGCGCCGCACAGCCGGCGGACCGGCAAGCCTGGCTGGCTGCCTATCGCTTCTGGACCAAGGTGTTCGCTCTGACCTTCGCGCTGGGCGTGGTCAGCGGCATCACGATGAGCTTCCAGTTCGGCACCAACTGGCCCGGCTTCATGGAGCGCGTCGGCAACGTGGCCGGGCCGCTGCTCGGCTATGAGGTGCTGACCGCGTTCTTTCTCGAAGCCGGCTTCCTGGGAATCATGCTCTTCGGCCACGGGAAGGTGAGCGAACGCGTCCACATGATGGCCACGTTCTTCGTGGCCATCGGTACCACGCTCAGTGCGTTCTGGATCCTGGCGCTGAACTCGTGGATGCAGACGCCGACAGGTCACGAGATCATCAATGGCGAGTTTCACGTCAAGAGCTGGGTCGAGGTCATCTTCAACCCCTCGTTCCCCTACCGCTTCGCGCACAAGCTGCTCGCCTCGGCGCTCACGGTTGCTTTCCTGCTGGCGGGGCTGTCGGCTTGGCAGGTTCTCAAGGGCTCCGCAAAGCAGTCGGCTCCGCGGGTGCTGCGCGTCGGGTTGACACTGGCCGCGCTGCTGATCCCGTTGCAGATTTTCGTCGGCGACCTGCACGGCCTGAACACCTTGAAGCATCAGCCGCAAAAGGTGGCTGCGATGGAAGGCGTGTGGGAGACGCAGCGCGGTGCGCCTCTGCTGCTGTTCGCCATCCCCGACGAGGCCTCGCGCAGCAACCTGCTGGCGATCGGCATTCCGAAGCTCGCCAGTTTCATCCTGACTCACGACGCCGACGGCGAGATCAAGGGCCTGAACGACTTTCGGGGCGCCCACCCGCCGGTGCTGCAGGTGTTCTGGGCCTTCCGCATCATGGTCGGCACCGGTGTGTTGATGCTGGTCGTCAGCTGGGCGGGCTGGTGGTGGTACCGGCGTAGCGCATGGCAACCCGAGCGGCTGCCGCGGCATCTGCTGTGGGTGCTGGCCGGCATGACGTTCTCCGGCTGGGTCGCGACCGTGGCCGGGTGGTACGTCACCGAAATCGGGCGCCAACCGTTCATCGTGTTCGGCCTGTTGCGCACGGCGGACACCGCCTCGACCGTACCGGCACCGATGATCGCGTTGACTCTCGCGCTGTACGTCACCGTCTACCTCGCATTGCTGTTCGCCTACGTGGCGGTGCTCAAGTACATGGCCGAGAAGCCGGAGGACGTGACCCAGCCGGATGCGCTGGAACGTGCGCAGGCGCGCGCGGTCGAGGCGCTGGTCGAAGGAGACCGGGCGTGACCTTCGACGAGGCGCTGCCCGTGATCTTCATGGGCCTGATGGGCATCTCGATGCTGGTCTATGTGATCAGCGACGGCTACGACCTCGGCGTCGGCATGTTGATGCACCGTGCGACTCCGGCCGAGAAGGACGTGATGATCGCTTCGATCGGCCCTTTCTGGGACGCCAACGAGACCTGGCTGGTGCTCGGCGTCGGCATCCTGCTGGTGGCCTTCCCGAAGGCGCACGGCCTGGTGCTCACCGCGCTGTACCTGCCGGCGACGCTGATGCTGATCGGTCTGATCCTGCGTGGCGTCGCGTTCGACTTTCGCGTCAAGGCCAAGGCCGCACGCAAGCCGATGTGGGACGGGCTGTTCTTCGCCGGCTCGGCGCTCGCCTCGGTCTCGCAGGGCTGGATGCTGGGGCGCTACATCAGCGGCTTCGGCGAGGGCTGGAACTACCCGTTGTTCGCCGCCGCGATCGCCGTGGCACTGCCGATGGCCTACGTGTTGCTCGGCGCCACGTGGCTGATCATGAAGACCGACGGCGAGCTCCAGGAGCGGGCTGTGAACTGGGCACGCATTGCCTGGGCGCCGATGTGCGGCGGGCTCGTGCTGATCTCGATGTCAACACCCTGGATCAGCGAGACGGTGCGCCAGCGCTGGTTCGAGCTGCCGTCGATCATTGCCCTGTCGGCGATTCCGCTGATGACGGCGATCTCGTTGGTGGCCGTTCGCGCACTGCTGGGTACGCCCATCGTGCGCGGACCGGTCGCCTGGCTGCCGTTCACGTTGCTGATCGTCGTCTTCGTGCTCGGGTTCCTGGGCCTGGCCTACAGCCTCTTCCCCTACGTCGTGATCGACCGGCTGACGATCTGGCAGGCCGCGAGCAGCCCGGCTGCACTCAAGGTGATCCTGATCGGGGTGTGCATCTCACTGCCGGCGATAGCAGCGTACACGGTGTACTCGTACCGCGTGTTCCGCGGCAAAGCGACGGACTTGAGATATGCGTAGGTCGCGCAAGACTCGTTCCCCCCTCAAGGAGAACCACATGCATCGCAGAACACTCATGGTGCTGGGCGCCGCATTCAGCGCCACGGCCTTCGCCCCATTGGCTGCGGCGCAGCAGTGGCCGAGCGTGCCGGTACGCATCGTTGTGCCTTATGGGGCGGGCGGCGGCACCACCGATCCGCTGGCGCGCATGTTGGCGGAGGAACTGAGCAAGCAACTCGGTGCTACCTTCCTGGTCGAAAACAAGCCCGGAGCCAACGGCAACATCGGTGCGGTGCATGTGAAAGGCGCCACGCCCGATGGCCACGTGCTCCTCTTCACCGGTGCAGGCACGCTGGCCACCAATCCGGCGCTTTACAAGAACATCGGCTTTCACCCGCAGCGGGACTTCGAGCCGGTGGTGGTGGTCGGTAACGTGCCCAACATCCTGGTCGTGAACCCGGCGGTGCCGGCGAACAGCGTCAAGGAGTTCGTCGAGCATCTGCGCAGGTCGCCCGGAAAGTTGTCCGTCGGTTCGACCGGCATCGGCAGCTCGATGCACATCGCCAGCGAGTTGTTCCGCCAGACGACGCAGACATCGATGGTCCATGTGCCCTACAACGGCGCGGGACCAGCGACCACTGACCTGCTCAGCGGCAATGTGCAGGCGATGTTCCAGCTCGTGCCTGGCATCGCCGAGCACGTCAAATCGAAGAAGGTCAAGGCTCTCGCGGTGATGGCGAGCAAGCGATCGCCAACCCTGCCGGACGTGCCAACCATGGCCGAGGCAGGTTTTCCCGATCTCGAGTCGTCGACCTGGCTCGCCTTCGTGGCGCCCAAGGGCACGCCGAAGGCCGTAGTCGACCGCCTGAACGAGGCCGTGAACAAGCTGCTCGCACAGCCCGAATTCCGCGAGCGCGTCGTCAGGATGGGCGTCGAGCCGATGGGAGGCACGTCGGTGGAATTCACCCGTTTCTTGGACACCGAGATCAAGAAGTGGGGAGAAGTCGTTCGGCGTTCCGGTGCGGTGGTGGATTGAGTCGGAGCTGGACCGCAACATGCTGCACGGCAAGACGGCCTTGGTCATCGGCGGGTCCGACGTGAGTGTCGGCATAGGCGCCATCGCTGCCTTGGCGCGCGCGCAAGCCTCGTTGGCGGTGCAATGCGACCCCGCGAAGGTGGCGGCGATTCGCGCCAAGCTGTCTGAGAAAGGCCTTTCGCCTGCCATAGCGTTCTATGGAGCGCAATTGACCAGCGCGGCATCAATTAACGCGATGATGGACCAGGTGCTGTCGAATCACGGCTGCATCGACATCCTCATCAACGGGGCGGCCGCGCAATACGCAGGCCCGCTCGAGACGATGCCGCCGGATCGGTGGGACCAGGACATTGCGGTCAACCTGAGCGCCTCGTTTCACACCAGTCGTCGCGTGCTGCCCGGTATGCGCGAGCAGAACTGGGGCCGAATCGTCAACGTTGCGTCGTCGCAAGGCTTGGTGGGCTCCGGCTACAAGGCCGCGTACGTGGCTGCCAAGCACGGCTTGGTTGGACTCACCAAGGCGCTGGCGCTCGAACTGTCTACGGCGGGGATCACGGTCAACGCCATCTGCCCTGGTTGGGTGGAGAACAGCTCATTCCTGCTGCAACAAGCGCGGGAACGTGCCGCCGCTGAAGGCATCAGCGATGAGGCGGCGCGTGCGAGCCTGTTGGCCAAGCAGCCGACCGGGCGCTTCATCACCGCGAGCGACGTGGGAGCGTTGATCGTGTTCCTTTGCGGCGACGGCGCAGACCAGATCCGCGGTTCGTCGCTGTCGATCGATGGAGGTTGGTGCGCGCAATGAGCTGGCAGGCATCGACACCCGCGACGGCGCGGCCTTCAACGAAAGCATCGGCTCCCACACCCGAGGAGAAGCACATGCCCCTGCTGATCGGAGTCCCCAAGGAAACTGGTGCCGGCGAGAAGCGCGTCGCCACCGTGCCCGAGGTGGTGGAGAAGCTCATCAAGCTGGGCTTCTCGGTGGCGGTGGAAAGCGGCGCGGGCGACGCGGCCAATTGCGCCGACGACACCTACCGCGCCGCGGGTGCGCGCGTGGTCGGCAGCGCGGCCGAACTGTGGGCGCAGTCGGACATCGTCTTCAAGGTGCGCCCGCCGACGCCGCAGGAAGTCGCGTCGATGCGCGAAGGCGGCACGCTGATCGGCTTCGTCTGGCCGGCACAGAACCCGGAGCTGATGCAACAGCTGGCCGCCAAGAAGGCGACGGTGCTGGCCATCGACTCGCTGCCGCGCCAGTTGTCGCGCGCGCAGAAGATGGACGCGCTGACCTCGATGGCCGGTGTCAGCGGCTACCGCGCGGTGGTCGAGGCGGCCAACGCCTTCGGCCGTTTCTTCAACGGCCAGATCACGGCCGCCGGCAAGATCCCGCCGGCCAAGGTGTTCATTGCCGGTGCCGGGGTGGCGGGCCTGGCCGCGATCGGCACGGCAGCCAACCTGGGCGCGATCGTGCGCGCCAACGACACGCGCGCCGAAGTCGCCGACCAGGTGGTCTCGCTCGGCGGCGAGTTCGTCAAGGTCGACTACGAAGAAGAAGGCTCGGGCGGCGGCGGCTACGCCAAGGTCATGAGCGAAGGCTTCCAGGCCGCGCAGCGCGCGATGTACGCGCAGCAGGCCAAGGAGTGCGACATCATCATCACCACCGCCCTCATCCCGGGCAAGCCGGCGCCGCGGCTGATCACCGCCGAGATGGTGCAAAGCATGAAGCCCGGCAGCGTGATCGTCGACATGGCCGCCGAGCAGGGCGGCAACTGCGAACTCACCGTGCCGGGCGAAGCGGTGGTGCGCCACGGCGTGACCATCGTCGGCTACACCGACCTGGCCAGCCGCCTGGCCAAGCAGTCGTCCACGCTGTACTCGAACAACCTGCTGCGCCTGACCGAAGAGCTCTGCAAGACGAAGGACGGCACGATCGACGTCAACTTCGAGGACCAGGCGATCCGCGGGCTGACGGTCATCAAGCAAGGCGAGGTGACTTGGCCGCCACCGCCGATCCAGATGCCCGCGGCGCCGCCCAAGCCGAAGGCGGCTGTCGCTGCGCCCGCCGCCAAGGGCCACGGCCACGGCGCGGGCGAACCGATGTCGAGCCAGTCGCTGGCCATCGTCTTCGGCGTCGGCGCGCTGCTGTTCCTGCTCGTCGGCCTGTACGCGCCGGCGTCGTTCCTCGGCCACTTCACGGTGTTCGTGCTGGCCTGCTTCGTCGGCTACATGGTGGTGTGGAACGTCACCCCGTCGCTGCACACGCCGCTGATGAGCGTGACCAACGCGATCTCGTCGATCATCGCCATCGGTGCGTTGGTGCAGGTCGCGCCGCCGCTGGACGCGGCGGGCGCCGCGAACCGGCCGAACGCGCTGATCCTCGGCCTGGCGGTGCTGGCGCTGGTGCTCACCGCCGTCAACATGTTCGGCGGCTTCGCGGTGACGCGCCGCATGCTGGCGATGTTCCGCAAGTGATCGGGAGACTCAGACCATGACATCGAGTCTCGCCACCGTCGCCTACCTCGGCGCGATCATCCTGTTCATCCTCAGCCTCGGCGGTTTGTCGAACCCCGAGACCGCGCGCCGCGGCAACCTGTTCGGCATGATCGGCATGACGATTGCCGTGCTCGCCACCATCCTCGGGCCACGCGTCACCGGCGCCGGCATCCCGTGGATCGTCGGCGCGCTGGTCATCGGCGGTGCCGTCGGTCTGTATGCCGCGAAGAAGGTGCAGATGACGCAGATGCCCGAGTTGGTGGCGCTGATGCACAGCCTCGTCGGCCTGGCGGCGTGCCTGGTCGGTTTCGCCAGCTACGTCGACACCTCGGTGGTGTTCACCGGCGCGGAGAAGACGATCCATTCGGTCGAGATCTACATCGGCATCCTCATCGGCGCCGTCACCTTCTCCGGCTCGGTCGTCGCCTTCGGCAAGCTCTCAGGGCGCATCGGCGGCAAGCCGCTGCTGCTGCCGGGGCGGCACGTGATCAACCTGATCGGACTGCTGATCGTGCTCTGGTTCGGCCGCGAGTTCGTCAACGCGCCGACGGTGCAGGCCGGCATGGGGCCGCTGCTGATCATGACGGTGATCGCGCTGCTGTTCGGCGTGCACATGGTCATGGCCATCGGCGGCGCCGACATGCCGGTCGTCGTCTCGATGCTCAACAGCTACTCGGGCTGGGCCGCAGCGGCCACCGGCTTCATGCTCGGCAACGACTTGCTCATCGTCGTCGGCGCGCTCGTCGGCTCGTCGGGCGCGATCCTGTCCTACATCATGTGCCGGGCGATGAACCGCAATTTCATCAGCGTCATCGCCGGCGGCTTCGGCGGCGGCGCGCCGGTGGCCGCTGCAGCCGGTGGCGCGGCGCAACCGCAGGGCGAAGCGGTGCCGGTGAGCGCGGTCGAAACCGCCGAGCTGCTGCGCGAAGCCAAGAACGTGATCATCGTCCCCGGCTACGGCATGGCGGTGGCGCAGGCGCAGCACACCGTCTTCGAGATCACCAAGCTGCTGCGCGAGAAGGGCGTCAACGTGCGCTTCGGCATCCACCCGGTGGCCGGCCGCATGCCCGGCCACATGAACGTGCTGCTGGCCGAAGCCAAGGTGCCCTACGACATCGTGTTGGAGATGGACGAGATCAACGAGGACTTCTCCGACACCGACGTGTCGATGGTCATCGGCGCCAACGACATCGTGAACCCCTCGGCGCAGGACGATCCCGCCAGCCCGATCGCCGGCATGCCGGTGCTCGAAGTCTGGAAAGCCAAGACCTCGATCGTGATGAAGCGCAGCATGGCCAGCGGCTACGCCGGCGTGGACAACCCGCTCTTCTACAAGGACAACAACCGCATGCTGTTCGGTGACGCGAAGAAGATGCTGGACGAGGTGCTGGCAGTGCTGAAAGCCTGAGCCGATCGACTCTCCCGGCCCCGGACCAACGACAAGGACACGACCATGACACTAGGTCTACAAGCACTGCTGGCATTCATGCCGATCGCCCTGTCGGGCGTGCTCCTCGTCGGACTCGGTTGGTCGGCAAAGCGGGCGATGCCGTTGGTCTATGTGGTTACCGCGCTGATCGCGCTGACGGCATGGGGAGTCAGCTTCAACCGCATCGCCGCTGCCACGCTGGAAGGCATCATCATCACGGTGCAGGTGCTTTGGATCATCTTTGGCGCGCTGCTGCTGCTGAACACGCTCAAGCACTCAGGCGGCATCGCCAGCATCCGCAGCGGCTTCGCGCGCATCAGCCCAGACCGCCGCATCCAGGTGATCCTGATCGCCTGGTTGTTCGGCTGTTTCATTGAAGGTGCTTCGGGATTCGGCACGCCGGCAGCGGTGGCCGGGCCGTTGATGGTGGCCGTTGGTTTCCCGGCCCTTTCCGCAGTGATGTTCGGAATGATCATCCAGTCCACGCCGGTGTCGTTCGGTGCGGTTGGCACGCCGCTGCTCGTTGGTGTTCAGGGTGGCCTGCAGCGCGAGTCGATGACTCAGGCTCTGGTGGCGCAGGGCCAGACCTGGCCCGACTTCTTCAACTTGGTGGTGGAACGCGTGGCGCTCGGCCATGCGATCGCCGGCACGCTGATTCCGGTGTGCCTGGTGTTCTTCATGACCCGCTTCTTCGGCCGCAACCGCTCATGGGCCGAGGCGCTGCCCGCGGTGCCGTTCGCCCTGTTCTCGGCCTTCGCGTTCACTATCCCCTACGGTCTGGCGGGGCGGTTCCTTGGGCCAGAGTTCCCGTCGTTGCTGGGTGGTCTGCTGGGCCTTGCCGTCGTGACGCTGGCCGCGCGTGCCGGTTTCCTGGTGCCCAGGAAAAGCTGGGACTTCGCCGACCCTAAAGAGTGGCCGTCGGAGTGAATGGGCAACATGGAAATGAAGCTCGACGAACTGGGCAGCCGCCGCATTCCCACTGCGCTGGCCTGGGCGCCGTATGGCCTGCTGGCGCTGATCTTGGTGCTCAGCCGGACCGTGCCGTCGTTCAAAGCTTGGCTGCTGTCGGTCAGCGTCGGTGTGAAAGACATCCTCGGCGAGACCGGCATCAGCGGCAACTTCCAGCCGCTGTACCTTCCGGGTGGCATCCTCGTCTTCGTTTGTCTGGTCACGATACTGCTACACCGAATGAAGGTGTCTGACTTCGTCAAGGCCGCGCGTGAATCCGGCGGCACATTGCTCGGCTCGGGCTTCGTCCTCGTGTTCACGGTGCCGATGGTTCGAATCATGATCCAGTCAGGTGTCAACGCCAACGAGCTTGCGAGCATGCCAATCTCGATGGCGCGCTGGGTCGCGGGGTCGGTGGGCGATGTGTATCCATTCTTCGCGCCGACAGTGGGCGCATTGGGGGCCTTCCTGGCAGGATCGAACACCGTGTCAAACCTGATGCTGAGCCAGTACCAGTACAGCGTCGCGCAGGCGCTGGGCGTCAGCGGCGCCACGATGGTGGCGGCGCAGTCGATCGGCGCAGCGGCGGGCAACATGATCGCAATCCACAACGTCGTGGCGGCATCGGCGACGGTAGGCCTGATGGGACGCGAAGGCCAGACGCTGCGTCGCACGGTCATCCCGACCATCTACTACGTAGCGCTTGTCGGCGCCCTGGCGTGGGTGGCGATGCATGTGTTGAACTGGGGCGACCCGCTGCTCGGGGTGAAACTGCCTTGATGCACCGCCGCTTTGATGGAGCCCGATTTCATGGCTGAACTCCGAAATCTGTCGAAGCCACCGACTGCCCCTCGGGTGGCGCTGTTCGTCACCTGCCTGGCTGATGCGATGCGGCCGAGTGTCGGTTTCGCGGCGCTGAAGCTGCTGCAGGACGCCGGCTGCAAGGTGGAAGTGCCGATGCAACAGACGTGCTGTGGGCAACCGGCGTTCAACAGCGGCGACACCAAAGACACCGGTGTGCTCGCCCGTCGCTTCATCGAGATCTTCGAACCCTACGATTACGTGGTCGGGCCTTCGGGCTCGTGTATTGGCATGACGCGCGCACACTACCCTGAGGCCCTGGCCGACGACCCGGCCTGGGCCGAACGAGCGCGCCGCCTCGGCGCGCGCAGCTTCGAGCTGATGAGCTTTCTGGTCGACGTGATGCGCTACCGACCGACCGGTGTGAAGTTCCCGGCCACGGTGACCTATCACGACAGCTGCTCCGGCCTGCGCGAACTGGGCGTGCACGACCAACCGCGAGCGCTGCTCGGCGCGGTTGCCGGCCTCGAGATGAAGCCGCTGGAGGGCAACGACGTCTGCTGCGGCTTCGGCGGCACCTTCTGCGTCAAGTACCCGGCCATCTCCAACGCGGTGGTAGCGGAGAAGGCGGCCGCCGTCGGGCGCAGCGGCGCGCAAGTGCTGCTCGGCGGCGACCTGGGCTGCCTGATGAACATGGCCGGCAAGCTGCGGCGCGACGGTTCCCCGGTGCGCGTCTACCATGCCGCCGAGGTGCTCGCGGGGATGGCCGACGTGCGCCCCGTCGGCGAGAAAGGATGAGCAACACCATGCATACCGCAGTGGTCTCCTTCCGCGAGCGAGTGGACGCGGCGCTGGCCGATCCCACGCTGAAGCTGGCGATCGACCGTACGACGGGCACAGCGGAGCGCAAGCGTGCCGCCGCGGTGGCTGCGTTTCCGCAGTTCGAGGCCACCCGCGAACGCGGCAAGCGCATCAAGAACCACGTCATCGCGCACCTCGACCACTACCTGGTCGAGTTCGAGCGCCACGCAATCGCCTCCGGCGCCAAGGTGCACTGGGCCTCGTCGGCCGAAGAGGCCTCGAAGATCGTCGTCGACCTGTGCCGTCAGGCCAAGGCGAAGCGGGTCACGCGCGTGAAGTCGATGCTGGGCGAGGAGATCGGTCTGCCGCACGCGCTCGACGCCGCCGGCATCGAGCGCTTCGAGACCGACCTGGCCGAACACATCGTGCAGCTCGCCGGCGACCGGCCGTCGCACATCGTCTGGCCGTCGATGCACCGCACACGCGAGCAGGTGTCGGCGATGTTCAAGAAGGCGCATCGGGCCCCGCACCAGGAGGAGACCATCGAAGCGATGGTCGACAGCGCCCGGCGCGAGTTGCGCGACAAGTTCCTGAGCGCCGACGTGTCGATCTCGGGCGCCAACTTCCTCATCGCCGACACCGGCGCCACCTGCACGGTGACCAACGAGGGCAATGCGGAGCTGACGACATCCCCGCCGCGTATGCACATCGTCACCGCCGGGATCGAGAAGCTCGTGCCGAGCCTGCCGCACGCCTTCGCGCTGTTGCGGCTGCTCGTGCGCTCGGCCACCGGCGCCGACGTCACGCAGTACACCACCTTCCACTGCGGCCCGCGGCAGACCGGAGACCGGGATGGGCCGGAAGAGTTTCACATCGTGCTGGTCGACAACGGCCGCACGAAGATGCTCGCCGACGAAGGCGGCTTGCGCGACATGCTGCGCTGCATCCGCTGCGGTGCCTGCATGAACCACTGCGTCGTCTTCCGGCAGTTGGGCGGGCACGCCTACGGCGGGACCTACCCCGGGCCGATGGGGGCGGTGCTCACACCGGTGTTCGACGGCTTGAAGGAGTCTCGCGAGCTGGCGCACGCCTGCACCCTGAACGGCAAGTGCCAGGAGGTCTGCCCGGTGGACATCCCGCTGCCGACGCTGCTGCGCGGCTGGCGCGACCGCTCGTGGCGAGACGGCCTGGAGCCGGCGACGATGCGGTTCGGGCTCGGCATCTTCACCTTCGTGGCATCGCGGCCATGGCTCTACCGGTTGGGTGCGGCGGTCGCCGTTCGTGTGATGGGCCTGTTCGGTCGTGGGGGTTGGATCCGACGCATGCCCGGGCTCGGCGCGTGGACGGCCTACCGCGACTTTCCTGCCCCCGAGGGCCGTACCTTCATGGCGCAGTACGCGAGTGGCGAGGGGCGACGGCCATGACCGCGCGCGAGGACATCCTGGGCCGCGTCCGCGCGGCACTCGGCCGACGGAGCATCGACCCGGCCACGGTGCAGACCGCGGCTGCAGGACTGCTGGCAGACCTCCCGTCTACACGCCCCGACCTTCTGGCCGACTCGCTCGCCGAAGCGTTCATCGCGCGCGTTACCTCGCCAAAGGTCGCAGCGACCGCGCAGCGCATCGCAACCGAAGCCGCCCTTCCCGCGGCCGTCGCCAGCTATCTGAGTGAGCGCAGCCTGCGCAACAGGATCGCGCTGCAGCCCCACGACGTGCTGCGCGGGCTCGACTGGACGGGATTCGAGCTGCGCCCTGGCGTCGCGTCCGACGAGGTGGTCGCGGTCGGGATAGCGCGCTGGGGAGTTGCCGAGACCGGCTCGCTCGTCTTCCATTCCGGTCCGGATTCGCCGGTGCTCGCGAATTTCCTGCCGCTGCATCACATCGTGCTGCTGCGGCAAGCCGACATCGTTGCCTACCTTGAAGACTACGCGGCACTGATCGCCGGTGACCCGATGCCGCGTAACGTGAACCTCATCACCGGAGCCAGCGGCACGACCGACATCGAGGGCAGCCTCGTGCTCGGAGCTCACGGGCCGCGGTACCTGCATGTCGTGATCTCGGGCGCATAGGCGAGCAACGACCATAGGTCGGGGAGCTCACGCCGTTGAGGGCCCTTTCTCAGACAGGCGGCGTTGCCGTTAAGGTGGGGCTTGATGGACAGAGTCCCGAACTGGATGCGGCCATGCGCCCCATGCCTCATGCGCCAGCGCAGTGGCGTCTTCCCAACACGCTTGTCCGTCTATAGGAGCTTCGCTGGTTTACCCGTTTACCCCTCGGTTTACCCCTGAGGAGGCGCCAATCAAAACGGGCTAGCCCCTTGCGAGGCTAACCCGTTGATTTCATTGGTCGGGGTGGCGGGATTCGAACTCGCGACCCCTTGCACCCCATGCAAGTGCGCTACCAGGCTGCGCTACACCCCGACGAAGCGAAGGATTATAGAGGCGCGGTCGAGCGGCCCCGCCCTGGCCGCGCTTGCCCGCTCGGGCTACCCGAGCAGCTTGCGGATTGCGACCAACTCGGTGCGCAACTGCGCGAGATCGAACTCGCTCACATCGGGCAACGGCAGTTCGTCGCCTTCTACCGTGACCAGCACATCGGCCTCTTCGGGCGACGCCGCGGCGGGGCTGGGGGCTGGCTCGGCACGTATCCCAGCCCCGGCCTGCTCGTCACCGTGACCCGCTCGCGGCGCCGGCGCCTGTTCGGCCAGCCGGTTGCGCGCGCCGCTGATCGTGAAGCCCTGGTCGTACAGCAGCTCGCGAATGCGGCGGATCAGCAACACCTCATGGTGCTGGTAGTAGCGCCGGTTGCCGCGTCGCTTCACCGGCTTGAGCTGGGTGAACTCCTGCTCCCAATAGCGCAGCACGTAGGGCTTCACGCCGCACAGCACGCTGACCTCACCGATTGTGAAGTAGCGTTTGGCCGGGATAGCGGGGAGCGCATTCTCCATTGAAATCAACGGGGTGCAGCTGCAAAGCTAGACTTTACTCGAACTCACCCTCGGCGGGCGTGTCGCCCTGCACGATTGATTTCAACTTCTGACTGGCATGAAAGGTCACGACGTGCCGGGCCTTGATCGGAATCGCCTCGCCGGTACGGGGGTTGCGCCCGGGGCGCGGCGCCTTGCGGCGGATGTTGAAGTTGCCGAAACCCGAAAGCTTGACGTCGGCGCCGCCGACCAGCGTGTCGTGCACCAGCTCGAAGAAGGCCTCGACCATGTCCTTCGATTCGCGCTTGTTCAGCCCCAGCCGCTCGAACAGCAGTTCCGACAGCTCGGCCTTGGTCAGCGTCGGCGTTTGCAGCGACGGCACGGCAACGGTGCGCGATGGTGTGTTGTGTTCGGGGTCCATGGTCTCCTCCAACCCGGTGGCCGCGTTCAGCTCCGCAGCCGCGCGCCGACCCGCTCGGCGGCACGCGCGCGTGCCGCGACCAGCGTGGCCTCGATGCGCTCGTCGGTCAGCGTGCCGGCAGCGTCGAGCAACTCCAGCCGCACCGCCATGCTGTGTTCGCCGGGCGCGAGGTCGCCATCGGTACGGGGGCGGTACACGTCGAACAGCGTGGCGCGGCGCACCACACCGGCCGGATCGTCGAGCAGCGCCGCGATCAGTTCATCGTGGCGCACGCGCTCGGCCAGCACGAACGCCTGATCGCGCAGCACCGGCTGTTGACGCGCGATCGGCGCGAACACGTGCAGCGCGCGTTGCAGCACCGCGGCGAGGTCCAGCTCGAACAGCAGCGGCGCCTGCGGCAACTCCCAGACCTGACGCCAGCGCGGGTGCAGCTCGCCGATGACGCCGACGGCCGTGTCGCTCAGCCACAGCTCGGCGCTGCGGCCAGGGTGCAGCGCCGGGTGCTTCACCGGCGCGGCGCGCAGCGCCATCGGCGCCAGCAGCGCCTCGACGTCGCCCTTGACGTCGAAGAAGTCGATCCGCCGTGGCGGTTGCCCCCATTGCACGGCGTGTGCATCGCCGTAGGCCAAGCCTCCGAGCTTCATCGGCTGCGCCACGCCGGCCACCGTGGCATCGCCGCCCGGCACTGCGGCGTCGCGCCGGAACACGCGGCCCAGCTCGAACAGCCGCACGCGCTCGGCGCGCTGCGCGAGGTTGTGGCGCAACTGCGCCAGCAGGCTGCCGAACAGGCTCGAGCGCATCACCGCCAGCGGTGCGGCGATCGGGTTCAGCACGCGGATCGGGTCGTCGTTGCCGGCGAGTTCGCGCTCCCAGCGCTCCTCGACGAAGCTGAACGAGATCGTCTCCTGGTAGCCCAGGTCGGCCATCCGCCGCCGCACGGCATGCGGGCCGCGCCGCGCCTCGGGCTGCGGCCGCGCGCGCACCGGCGCCAGCGGCGGCGACGGCGGCAGCTTGTCGTAGCCAATGACGCGGATCACCTCTTCGATCAGGTCTTCCTCGATTTGCAGGTCGAAGCGCCACGGCGGCGGCGTGACGGTGATCGCAACGGCCGCCTGCTCGCACGGCAACGCCAGCCGCTGGAACACGCCGGCGCACTGCGCCAGCGTGACAGGCATGCCGATCACCTTGGCCGCGCGGGCCACGCGCAGCGTCACCGGCTTGCGCACAGGCAGGTTGGGTTGCTGGTCGTCGATGGGGCCGGCCTGCCCGCCGCACACCTGCTGCACCAGCGCGGTGATGCGCTCGATGTGCATCACCGTGCCCGACGGATCGACGCCGCGCTCGAAGCGATGCCCCGCGTCGGTGGCGAAGCCGAAGCGGCGCGAGCGGCCGGCCACCGCATCGGGCCACCAGAACGCCGCCTCGATGTAGATGTTGCGCGTATCGTCCGACACCGCGGTGGCGTCGCCGCCCATGATGCCGGCCAGCGATTCGAGGCCTCGCGCATCGGCGATCACGCCCACCTGCGCGTCGACCTCGATCGACTGGCCGTTGAGCAGCTTCAGCGGCTCGCCCGGGCGGCCCCAGCGCACCACCAGGTGATCGTGGATCTTGTCGAGATCGAAGATGTGCGACGGCCGGCCGTACTCGAACATCACGTAGTTCGAGATGTCGACCAGCGCGCTCACCGGCCGCTGGCCACAGCGCTGCAGGCGATCGACGATCCACGCCGGCGTCTTCGCCTTCGGGTCGATGCCGCGCACCACGCGGCCCGAGAAGCGGCCGCACAAGTCGGTGGCCTCGATCGTCACCGGCAGCGTGTCGCCGAGCGCGGGCGCCACCGGTGCGATTGCCGGCGTGCGCAGCGGCGCGCCGGTGAGCGCCGCCACCTCGCGCGCGATGCCGTACACCGACAGGCAATGGCCGAGGTTGGGCGTGAGCTTCAGCGTGAACAGCGTGTCGTCGAGTGCGAGCGCCGCGCGCAGGTCGGCGCCCGGCTCGCACCCGGGGCCCAGCTCGAGCAGGCCGCCGTGGTCGTCGCTCAACCCCAGCTCGCGCGCCGAGCACAGCATGCCATGGCTCTCGACGCCGCGCAGCGTGCCCATCTTGATCGCCAGCGGCTGCCCGCCGGCACCGGGCGGCAGCAGTGCGCCCACCAGCGCCAGCGGCGCGCGCAGGCCGACGCGCGCGTTCGGCGCGCCGCACACCACCTGCAGCGCGCCATCGCGCGAATGGGTGCCCGCCTGCACGCGGCAGACGCGCAGCTTGTCGGCATTGGGGTGCGGCTCGCACTCGACGATCTCGCCGACCACCACGCGCGTGAACGGTGGTGCCGCCGGCCGCAGGTCTTCGACCTCCATGCCCGACATCGTCAGCAGATCGGCCAGCTGCGCGGTGGACAGCGGCGGATCGCAGAACTCGCGCAGCCAGGATTCGGGGAATTGCATGATGTGCCCTTGCGCCTCACCTGAACTGAGACAGGAAACGCAGGTCGCCGTCGAAGAACAGCCGCAGGTCATCGATGCCGTAGCGCAGCATCGCCAGCCGATCGGGGCCCATGCCGAACGCGAAACCGATATGGCGCTCGGGGTCGAGCCCGAAGTTGCGCACGACGTTGGGGTGCACCTGGCCCGAGCCGGCCACCTCGAGCCAGCGGCCCTTCAGCGGCCCGCTGGCGAAGGCGATGTCGATCTCGGCCGATGGCTCGGTGAACGGGAAGAACGACGGCCGGAAGCGTAGCTCGAGATCGTCGCTCTCGAAGAACTGGCGGCAGAAGTCGGTGAACACCGCCTTCAGGTCCTTGAAGCTCACGTTCTCGCCGATCCACAGGCCTTCGCACTGGTGGAACATCGGCGAGTGAGTGGCGTCACTGTCCACTCGATAGGTGCGCCCGGGCGCGATCACGCGGATGTCGGGCATCGACGGCTGCCCGGCGTATCGCGCCGCATGCGCGCGCGCATAGCGCACCTGCATCGGCGAGGTATGCGTGCGCAGGTTGAGCCAGCGGCCCTCGTCGTCCTTCAGGTCGACGTAGAACGTGTCCTGCATCGAGCGCGCCGGGTGGTTCTGCGGGCTGTTCAACGCCGTGAAGTTCATCCAGTCGGTCTCGATCTCGGGGCCGTCGGCGACGTCGAAGCCTATCGAAGCGAAGATCGCCTCGATGCGCGCGATGGTCATCGACACCGGATGCAGGCCGCCTTCGCCGCACCGCCGGCCCGGCAGCGTGACATCGAGCGCCTCGGCACGCAGCTGCGCGTCGAGCTCGGCGCGTGCCATCGCCTGGCGGCGCTCGTGCAACGCGGCCTCGACGCGCTCCTTGGCGCGGTTGATCAGCGCGCCGCGCGACTTCTTCTCGTCGACCGGCAGCGCCGCCAGCGCCTTCAGCAGCTCGGTGACGCGCCCGGTCTTGCCGAGAAAGCGCGCCTTGGCGTTCTCGAGCTCGGCCGGCGTCGGCGCGGCGGCGAAATCTTGCTGCGCGCGCGCCACCAGTTGATCCAGATCGTCCATCGTCATCGATCGAAATGAAAACAGGCCGTCCCGAGGTGACGGCCTGCCTGGATGCGGCGGCCGGAGCCTGCGCCCCGGCCGTTGGAGCTTCAGGCGAGTTGGGCCTTCACCTTGTCGACGATGCTGCCGAACGCCGCCGGGTCGTTGACGGCGAGCTCGGCCAGCATCTTGCGGTCGACTTCGATCGCCGCCTTGCGCATGCCGGCCATGAACTGGCTGTAAGTGATGCCGAGCTCGCGCGCGGCCGCGTTGATGCGGGCGATCCAGAGCTGGCGAAACACGCGCTTGCGCGCGCGACGGTCGCGGTAGGCGTACTGGCCGGCCTTCATCACCGCCTCTTTGGCGATGCGGAAGACGTTCTTGCGACGGCCCCGGAACCCCTTGGCCTGGGCCAGGACCTTCTTGTGACGGGCGTGGGCGGTGACGCCGCGTTTGACGCGAGGCATGCTGGTTCTCCTTCGTGCGTGTCAGCGGATCACAGGCCGGCGAACGGCAGCATCGCCGCCACGTGGCCCATGTTGGTCTCGTGCACGTGGGTCGCGCCACGCAGGTGGCGCTTGCGCGTGGTGGACTTCTTCGTGAGGATGTGGCGCTTGAACGCCTGACCGCGCTTGACGGTACCCCCCGGACGCACGCGGAACCGCTTGGCCGCGCTCTTCTTGGTCTTCATCTTGGGCATGACTGCTCCTTCTTGCTGTGGCTGCCGCAGGCGGATGCGCTGACCGCGCGCATCGCTTGGTGAGGCCTGCGGTGGCCTTGTGCTTCCAACGGCGCGGCGACCAACCGCGCCGTGGAAGAGTGAACTCGGGTGGAACTGACTTACTTCTTCTTCGGCGCCAGCACCATCACCATCTGGCGGCCTTCGAGCTTGGGCATGTGCTCGACCACCGCCACGTCGGCCAGCTCGTCGCGGATGCGCTCGAGCAATCGCATGCCGATGTCCTGGTGCGTGATCTCGCGGCCGCGGAAGCGCAGTGTCACCTTGCCCTTGTCGCCGTCTTCGGAAATGAAGCGGCGCAGGTTGCGCATCTTGATGGCGTAGTCGCCTTCGTCGGTGCCCGGGCGGAACTTGACTTCCTTGACCTCGATGACCTTCTGCTTGCTCTTGGCCTCGGCCGCCTTCTTCTGCTCTTGGTATTTGAACTTGCCGTAGTCCATCAGCCGGCAGACCGGCGGGTCGGCGGTGGCAGCGATCTCGACCAGATCCACGTCGTGCTCGCCCGACAGGCGCAGCGCTTCCATCAGCGGCACGACACCCAACGGTTCGTTGTCGGGCCCGTTCAGACGCACCATCGGTGCGGTGATCTCGCGGTTGAGCCGGTGCTTGCGCTCGGCGTTGGGAGTACGACGGTCGAAGAAGGTAGCGATGGTGTCGATCCTTTCAGCGACCCGCCAGGCAAGCGACGGGCCGAAACAAAAGCAAAAGCGCGCCGAAGGCTCAGACCTTGCGCGCGATATCGTCAGCGATCTTCTGCGAGAAGGCCTCGACCGACATCGCACCAAGGTCAACATTGCCCCGGGCGCGCACCGAAACGGTCCCGCTTGCCAACTCCCGGTCGCCAACGACCAGGATGTACGGAACCTTCAACATCGAATGCTCACGTATTTTATAGCCGATTTTGTCACCCCGCAAATCGGCCCTGGCTCTAACTCCTTGTTTTTGAAGCCGTTTCGCTACATCGGCGGCGTATTCGGCTTGCGCTTGCGCAATCGGCGCCACCACTGCCTGCTGCGGCGCCAGCCAGAGGGGCAGCGCACCAGCGTGCTGCTCGATCAGGATGCCGATGAAGCGCTCCAGGCTGCCGACGATGGCCCGGTGCAGCATCACCGGGTGGGCGCGGCCGCTCGTCTCGGTGACGTACTCGCCGCCCAGCCGCTCGGCGGTGTTGAAGTCGACCTGCATCGTGCCGCACTGCCACTCGCGACCGATCGCGTCCTTCAGCGTGTACTCGATCTTCGGGCCATAGAACGCCCCTTCGCCAGGTGAGACCGTGAACTCGCAGCCCGAGCGGCGCAACGATTCCATCAGCGCCTGCTCGGACTTGTCCCACAGCGCATCGGCACCCACGCGCTTGTCGGGGCGCGTGGCCACCTTGTAGATGATCTGGTCGAAGCCGAAGTCGGCATAGACCTTCTGCAGCAACGCCGTATAGGCCACACATTCGTCGAGGATGTGGTCTTCCAGACAGAAGATGTGCCCGTCGTCCTGGGTGAAGCCGCGCACGCGCATGATGCCGTGCATCGCACCGCTCGGCTCGTTGCGGTGGCAGGCGCCGAACTCGCCGTAGCGCAGCGGCAGGTCGCGGTAGCTCTTGATGCCTTGCTTGAAGATCAGCACGTGGCCCGGACAGTTCATCGGCTTGAGCGCGTACTCGCGCTTCTCCGATTCGGTGACGAACATGTTCTCGCGGTAGTTGTCCCAGTGCCCGGTCTTTTCCCACAAGCTCTTGTCGAGGATCTGCGGACCGCGCACCTCCTGGTAGCCGTTGTCGCGGTACACCGCCCGCATGTACTGTTCCACCTGCTGCCAGATAATCCAGCCGTTGGGGTGCCAGAACACCAGTCCCGGCGAGTGCTCGTCCATGTGGAACAGGTCGAGCTCGCGGCCGAGCCTGCGGTGGTCGCGGCGCTCGGCCTCCTCCAGCATGCGCAGGTAGGCCTGCAATTCGTCCTTGGTCGCCCACGCGGTGCCGTAGATGCGCTGCAGTTGCTCGTTGTTCTGGTCGCCGCGCCAGTAGGCACCGGCCACCTTCATCAGCTTGAAGTGCTTCAGCCGTCCGGTGCTCGGCACGTGCGGGCCGCGGCACAGGTCTTCGAAGCCGCCCTCGCGGTACAGGCTCACCTCTTCGCCGGCGGGGATGCTACTGATGATCTCAGCCTTGTAGTGCTCGCCCAGGCTCTTGAAGTACGCCACCGCCTCGTCGCGCGGCAGCACGCGGCGCACCACCGGCTCGTTCTTCACCGCCAGCTCGGCCATGCGCTGCTCGATCGCCGCCAGGTCTTCCGGCGTGAACGGGCGCTGGTACGCGAAGTCGTAGTAGAAGCCGTTGTCGATCACCGGGCCGATCGTCACCTGCGCGTCGGGGAACAGCTCCTTCACGGCGTACGCCAGCAGGTGTGCCGTCGAATGGCGCAGGATCTCGAGCCCGTCGGCGTCTTTCTCGGTGACGATGGCCAGCGTCGTGTCGGCGCTCAAGCGATGGCTCAGGTCGACCAACCTGGCCGTTGCACCGCGGCCGATACGGCCGGCCAATGCGGCCTTGGCCAGGCCCGGGCCGATCGCGGCCGCGACATCGCCGACGGTCGGGGCCTGCTCGAACTCGCGTTGTGAGCCGTCGGGCAGTGTGATCGTGATCATGGGTTGTGGTCCTGGCTGGGTAGGAAAAAAAAAGCGCGGCAGGCGCCGCGCTCGGTGATGGATGGATGGAACGGTCAAGGGCGAGCGCGCGCGGCCGAATTGCCTTCGGTTCCGGTGGTGGTGGTCGTTCGCGGTGTCATAACCGTCGCGCCTTTCTGGGCCCTTGTGAACTGTGTGGGCCGATCTTAATGCAGACCCCCGCGCAGCGCGAGCCGGCGGGCGCGACGGATGGCCCGCTGCGTTGCAGCTGCAACACGGCCACCGCCAGAAAGCGACAGGCGCTGCTGCGCGAACGCAGCGGCGCCTGTCGGTGATGCCGACCGATCAAGGCATCATCAGCGGCATCGGCTCGCCGACGTCATCGACCGGCAGCGCACCGGTGCCGGCCGACGACATTGCGAAGGCCTCGCGCTCATCGGCGCCTTGCGCCTTCACCAGTCGCTCGAGGTAGGCCATCAGGGTGCTGGTCGATTGCGTGGCCTCGGCGGGCATCGCGTCGAGCGGGTCGGCCGCCACCGGCATCTCGGTGCCACCGCCACCGCCACCGCACGCCGCCAGCACCACGGCGACGCCGGCCATGCCAGCCCAGAGCTTGAATCGTTGCAGCATGGTGCGCTCCTCACTGCGCCGCGCCGGCACCCGGCGTCGGCGTGAACAGGTACGGGAACTTCGGCAGCAGCGGCACCACCGCGTTGTCGACCGCATCGTGCAGCTTCAGCGCCGTGCCACCCAGCGGCACCGACGCCGGCTTGCAGGCGCTGCTCAGGCCGAGCGCGTCGTTGAGGCCGAGCGCGTTGTTGTCGCCGTTGAGCACGCACAGGCCACCGGCCACCGCAGCGAGCGAGATGTCGACCACATCGTCCTTCGGGCGGCGGCCGTTCGGGTAGCCCGCGGCATCACCACCGGCCAGGCCGAGCCGGTTCTGGCTCGCTTCGGGCGTCGGTGGCGTGCTGGTGTTCAACCGCATCATCTCCGAGCCACCACCGCCGGCCGGCCGGTTGACGCCGGCAATGCCGGTGAGAAACACGTTCAGCAGGTCGGTGCGAGGGAAGTTGATCGGCGCGATCTTGCCCATTGCGCTGCCACCGAACGCCGGATCCTTGTCGAGCGCGATCTCGAGCAATCGCGGCAACGTGGGGTTGGTCACGTAGTCGAGGAACTGGGCGTCGTCCTTGGGCTTGCTGCCGTTGAAGCGGTCCTTGTCGGGCAGGCCGATCACCACCTCGTTGACCAGCGGCATCGCCAGCCGCGACACCTGCACCCACGCGCCACCGGTGAACTCGGTGCTCTGGTGGCCCTTGCGCGGCGTGGGGTCGCGCAGCGCGCCCTGACGCAGGCTGGCCGTGGTCCAGCCGCCGATCACCGGGTCGCTGCCCTGCGTGAGACAGCTCTTGTGCACCTCCATCGCCAGCGTGGTGATGTTGGCATCGTCGATGATGTTCGGTGCCGCATTGATCAGGTTCGGGTCGGTGATGACTGCCACCGGTGCATTGACGAGGTCGAAGATCGTGCCGAGGTTGACCGCGAAGGCCTCCTTACGCTGGCCGACGAACAGCTTCGCCGGCTGGCCGCAGCCGGGGATGTTCACCGTGTAGACGTGCTGATCGGCATAGGCCGCGTAGTCGGGGATCGTCTTCGTGCCGATGTTGTCCACCGGCTTGTCGAACGTGGCGCTGCCGCCCTGCACGTTGGTGATCGACGCACGCTGGCCGCTGCGACGATCACCGCGCACGATGTCGACCGTGTAGCTCTCGTTCACGTTCAGCGCCGCGGCCTTCGGGCCACTGACACCGCCCGACTGGATCAGCGGAATCGCCACGCTCTTGCCGCCGATCTGCAGCGGCGTGCTCTTCAGGTTGTTCTTGAAGCGAAACTGGAACGTGATGTCTTCGCGGTTGTCGCCGTTGTTGTCGACGTGGATCTCGTACAGCGCGTTCGGATCCATCGAGAAGTAGTTGGGCCCGCCGTACGGTGCTTGCAGCGGCTGGTAGTTGGCGAGCAGCGTCACGTAGCCGGTGCGACCGGGCTCGTAGCTCGAGAACAAATAGAAGTCGGTGCCGTCGACCTTGGGTTGCGTCGTGATGTACGGCGCTTCGCGGTGGCTGGATGCATGGGCCGGCGCGAAAGCGCCGCCCGTGACGGCAGCGACCACCGCTGCCGCGATCGGCAGCCGGCGCGCGCGGCACAAGGAAGTGGCGATCATGGTGTGTCCTCGAAAGCAGGTTGACGTTCTTGCTTCGACGACGCACAAGGCTCCGGCGAAGCGCCCGACCCGCGAACGCGCGACGCGCGTCGATGAGTCTGGCGCGCTGTTACGCGGCCTGGAGCGGATCGGATGCAGCGCTGCGATATGCGCACGCATCCACGAGTGCCGCCGCGGGCGTGTTCGCCGGTGTGGCCGCGGGCCGCGGCTGCATCCCGCCGCGCGCCGCGCCCAGCGCTCCGGCGTCAGCCGCCGCGCAATGCGGTGCGCAGCTGCTGGCGCACCTCGGGCCGGTCCTTCAACGGATCACTCGGGTTGCGCTGCTGCACCACGTCTTCGAGCCGCAACTGCACCGAGCCGAGCGCCTTCGGATGGCTGTAGATGTAGAAGCGGTCGTCGCGCACCGCATCGAGCACGAAGCGCGCGACGTCGGCCGCACTCACCTTGCCCGACGACACCGCCTTGTCGGTCATCGCGCGGCCGAATACCTGGGCACGCGTGGGCTGAGCGCCAGGGTCGGTCAGGTTCTGCGGGCGGTTGCGCTCGCTGTGCGCGATGCCGGTGGGCACGAAGAACGGGCATAGCACGTGCGCGCGCACCTGTTCGCTGACCAGCGACAGGTCCTGGTACAGCGTCTCGCTCAATGTCACCACGGCGTGCTTGCTGACGTTGTAGACGCCCATGTTCGGCATGCTCACCAGCCCCGCCATCGATGCGGTATTGATGATGTGGCCTTCGTAGCCGGCGTCGCGTGCCGCTGCCTGCAGCATCAGCGGCGTGAACACGCGCACGCCGTGCGCCACGCCCATCAGGTTGACGCCGAGCACCCATTCCCAGTCGGCTGCGCTGTGCTCCCAGATCAGCCCGGCGGCGCCAACCCCCGCGTTGTTGAACACCAGATGCGGCGCGCCGAAGCGCTCGCGCGTCGCGACCGCCAGCGCCTCGACCTCGGCGGCCTTCGACACGTCGAGCCGCACCGGCAGCAGCGCTGCGCCCAGAGGCGCCAGCTCGTGCTGCGCGCGCGCCAGCGCATCGGCCTGCACGTCGGCCAGCACCACGTTCATGCCACGGCCGGCGCACAGGCGGGCCAGTTCGAGCCCGAAGCCCGATGCTGCGCCGGTGATGACCGCGGTGTCGCCGCGGCCGAGATGCTGCTCACTCATCGTGCTGGCCTTTCGTCGTCGCAGTGCTGCCGCATTGTGCTCGACCTTCAGGTGCGCGGCTTCGCGCGCGCGATCAGCGCGTCCAACGGTGCGCCCGCCGGCAGCAGGCCGAATGCACCGCCGCCGCCAACCTGGTCGCCCAGACGCGACGCGCAGAAGGCATCGAACACCGCCTCGGGCGCATGCTGCTTCAGCAGCGCCGCCTGCACCGCCAGTGCCACATCGCGCGCCAGGCGGCGCGCGCCGGCTTCGTCGTCGGTACCGTCGACGCGCGAGGGCAGCACGGCGACCAGGCGGTCGAGCGCGGCGTTGGCCTTCAGTGCCGGCGCCAGCTCCTGCATCAGCGCATCGGCCACCGGGCCGGTGCGCAGTGCGCGCAGCAGGTCGATGCCCATGATGTTGCCGGCACCCTCCCAGATCGAGTTGACCGGCATCTCGCGGTAGATGCGCGCCATCGCGCCCTCGCCCTGCTCCTCGACGTAGCCGTTGCCGCCGAGGCATTCCATCGTCTCCTGCGCGAACAGGCTGCCGCGCTTGCAGATCCAGAACTTTGCGATCGGCGTCAACACGCGGCGCACCAGCGCCTCGCGGCCATCGGCGTCGCGGCCGTTCTCGCTGGCGTCTAGCGAGCGCGCCAGCCGCAGCGCGAGCGCGGTGGCGGCCTCGCTCTCGAGCGCCAAGTCGGCCAGCACGTTCTTCATCAGCGGTTGCTCGACCAGGCGCTTGCCGAACGCATGGCGCTGGCTGCAATGGTGCAAGGCCAGCACCAGCGACTGCCGCATCAAGCCGGCGGTGCCGAGCGCGCAGTCCAGCCGCGTGATCGCGCCCATCGCGAGGATCTGCGGCACGCCGCGGCCTTCGTCGCCGACCCGCCAGGCCGTGCTGCCGTCGAACTCCACCTCGGAGCTGGCGTTGGCCTTGTTGCCGAGCTTGTCCTTCAGGCGCTGGATGCGCAGCACGTTGGGTGTGCCGTCGGGCAGCCAGCGCGGCATGAAGTAGCAGCTGAGCCCGTTGTTGCCTTGCGCCAGCACCAGGAAGGCATCGCACATCGGCGCCGACAGGAACCACTTGTGACCGGTGATGCGCACGCGCGGGCCCCAGGCGTCCTCGCCGTCGGGCTCGGCGCGGCTGGTGTTGGCGCGCACGTCTGAGCCGCCCTGCTTCTCGGTCATGCCCATGCCGAGCGTGACCGCGCCCTTGCGATCGAACGGCACGAAGCGCGGGTCGTACCCGGTGCCGGCGATGCGGTTGCGCCAGGCTTCGTACAGCGGCGCATTGGCGCGCAGCGCCGGCGTGACGGCATAGCTCATCGACACCGGGCACAGCACCGATGGCTCGGCCTGCGTGTAGACGATGAAGCCCGCTGCGCGCTCGAGGTGCGCACCGGGTCCGCGCGACCACGGCGTGCCGTGCAGGCCGTGGCGCAGCGCGCCGCCGAGCAGCACGTGGTAGCTGGGGTGGAACTCCACCTGGTCGATGCGATGGCCGACGCGATCGTGCGTGTGCAGCACCGGCGTGTACAGGTTGGCCAGCCGCGCGTGCTCGATCGTGGCCGCGCTGCCGGCGAATGCGCCGAGCGTCGACAGCGCGCCGGTGTCGAGCTGCGGCGCGTTGAAGCGCAGCGCGTCGCGCAGCGCGGTGTCGCTGTCGAACAGGTTGACGTCGCCGAACGGCGTGACCTGGTTGGTGACTTCGTGGGTCTGACTCATCGTGCGCTCCTCAACATCTGCACATGCGCAATGCCGTCTTCCAGGTACTCGGCCGATGCGGTGACGAAACCGTGCTGCCGGTAGAACGCCTGCAGATGCGCCTGCGCGCCGATGCGCACCGCGGCACCAGGCCACACGCCGGCACAGCGGGCCAGCCCTTCGCGCAGCAGCGCATGGCCGATGCCCTGCCCGCGCCGCGCGGCATCGACCACCACGCGACCAATCGACACCTCGTCGAACTTGATACCCGGATCGAGCATGCGAAGGTAGGCCATCAGCTCACCCGCGGCATTGCGCCCGAGCAAGTGCCAGGCCGCGCGGTCGGCTCCGTCGGCATCGAGGTAGGGCCCCTGCTCCAGCACGAACACCTTCGAGCGCAGCGCCAGCATGTCGTAGACCCCGTCGACCCCGAGCTCGCCGAAGCGCCGCCAATCCCAGGCCAGATCCCATGCACGTGCCGCTCAGATCAGCCTCACCAGCTGCTTGCCGAAGTTGCGGCCCTCGAGCAGGCCGATGAACGCCGCGGGGGCGCTCTCGAGCCCCTGTGCGATGGTCTCGCGGTACTTCAGCGTGCCCGCTGCCACGCGCTGCGCGAGCTCGGCGAGCGCCTGCGGCCACAGCGGCATGTGCTCGCTGACGATGAAGCCCTGCACCTTCATGCGGTTGAGCAGGATCAGCTGCGGCGCCGCCATCGGGATCGGCACGTCGTTGTAGCCGGCGATCATGCCGCACATCGCGATGCGCGAGAACGCATTGGCATGGCGCATCACGGCGTCGAGGATCGCGCCGCCGACGTTCTCGAAGTCGCCGTCGATGCCGTTCGGGCACGCACGCTGCAGCGCGGCGGCGATCGCATCGGTGCCATCCAGCGTCTTGTGGTCGATGCAGGCGTCGAAACCAAGCTCGTCGACGACATAGCCGCACTTGTCGGCGCCGCCCGCGATCCCCACCACGCGGCAGCCGCGCGCCTTGGCCAGTTGCCCGACGACGCCACCCACCGCGCCGCTGGCCGCGCTGACGACGATGGTTTCGCCTGCCTTGGCCTCGATGATGTGGTTCAGCCCGACCCATGCCGTCACGCCCGGCATGCCCACCGCGCCCAGATACGCCGCGATCGGCACGTGCGTGGTGTCGACCTTGCGCAGCGCGCCCGGCTGCGCCGCGGCCACCACCGAGTACTGCTGCCAGCCGCCCATGCCGACCACAGGATCGCCGGCGCGGAACCCGGAATGGCGCGACTCGACCACCTCGCCGACCGTGCCGCCGATCATCACCGCGTCGAGCGGCTGCGGCTGCGCGTAGCTCTTGCCATCGCTCATGCGAGCGCGCATGTACGGATCGAGGCTCAGGTAGTGGTGGCGCACCAGCACCTCGCCATCGGCGAGCGCGGGCAGCGGTACCTGCTCCAGGCGGAAGTTGGTGGCAGTCGGCTTGCCGGTGGGGCGCGACGCGAGCACCAAGCGTTGGTTCATCGTGGCCATGATCACTCCGAAGCAGTGGGGTTTCGGTGCACGGGCTTCGTGCCGACCTTGCGGCTCGGCAGCGCGCGCACGAACTTGAAGGTGCCGGTGGCGTGCGCACACAGCCGGCCCTCGCCGTCGTACAGCGACGCCTCGCAGAACGCCAGCGTCGCGGTGCGATGCAGCAGCTGGCCGAGCGCGCGCAGCGCGCCTTCGGCCGGCCGCACGAAGCTCGTCTTCATCTCGATCGTGGCAACGCCGGGCCCCGCGGCGCCGTCGTGGCGGCCGAGACTGCGTGCGGCCTGCGCCATCGCCACATCGAGCATCGTCATCAACACGCCGCCGTGGGCGACCTCCCATGAGTTGAGATGCGCATCGGTGAGGTCGATGCGCAGCTCGGCCTTGCCGTCGGCCGCGGCGTGCAGCTCGAGCCCGAGCGCCTCGACGAACGGGATGCGATACGGAAACGACGGAAACGCGCTGCTGGACACGATGCCGCGCCCGGCTTCAGTGCACGCCGACGCGGGGGCTCATCCGCCGAGCACGCACGTCACGCCGCCGTCGATTGCCAGGATCTGGCCGGTGATGTGCTTGCCGGCGTCCGACGCGAACAGCAGCACCGCGCCTTTGAGGTCGTCGTCGTCGCCGAGGCGGCGCAGCGGTGCGTGCGACACCAGCGTGTCGCCCATCGCCTGCAGCGTGCTGCGCGTCATGCGGCTGGGAAAGAAGCCGGGCGCGATCGCATTCACCGTGACGCCGTGCTCGCCCCACTCGGCGGCCAGCGTGCGCGTGAAGTTCACCACCGCGCCCTTGCTGGTGTTGTAGGCCACGGTCTCCATGCCGGGTGGATTGCCGCCGAGGCCGGCGATCGACGCCACGTTGACGATGCGCCCGCGCCGGCGCGGCAGCATGCTCGCCTTGCCGATCGCCTGACTGAACAGGAAGATGCTGCGCACATTCAGGCTCATCACCTTGTCCCAAGCGTCGAGCGGGTGGTCTTCGGCCGGCGCACCCCACGCGGCACCGGCGTTGTTGATCAGCACGTCGACCGCGCCGAGCCGCTCGAGCGTTTCGCTGCAGACCTTGCGCACCTGTTCGGGGTCGCTGGCGTCGGCGGCGATCCAGCGCGCATCGATGCCCTTGGCCTGCAGCTGCGCGGCGGCCTCCTCGAGGTCGCCGGCCTTGCGCGAAGTCAGCATGATCTTCGCGCCCGCTTCGCCCAGCGCCTCGGCCATCTGCAGGCCCAGGCCGCGTGATCCGCCGGTGACCAGCGCGACGCGGTCACCGAGATCGAACAGCTTCATCACCGGGGTCGACATGCCAGCTCTCCTCTTCGCTCGTGTTGCGGTGTCTCGCGGCAGGCGCCTGGCCACGGGCCGCGCGCGTCGCGCACCGCCATCAGGCCTTCGGCGCGGTGACCGCCATCGTCGCCGAGGCCTTCATCACCAGCGTGCGCTCGTCGCCCACCAGCGTCCACACCTGTGCCTCGGTGAAGCTGATCTGCCGGCCGGGCTTCAGCACCTGGGCCTCGCACACCAGACGGTCGCCACGCGCCGGCCGCAGCTGGCTGGTCTTCAGCTCGGCGGTCAGCACCCAGTGGCCGGCCGGCGCCAGCGTTTGCGCCGCCGCGCCCATCGTGTGATCGGCCAGCGTCGCCATCACGCCGGCGTGCACAAGGCCGGTGTGTTGCGTGTGGCGCGGCGTGATGCGCAGTTCGGTCGTCATCGTGCCTTCGCCGACCGCGGTGGGGGTCACGCCCAGGTCGACCATAAACGGCGCCGCCGCGAAGAACGCGCGTGCCGCGTCGAGATCGATCTTCATCGTGCGGTGTCCTTCATGCCAGCCCGAAGCGCTGCAGTGCGGCGCGTGCGATCGGTGCGCCCCACTCGGGCACGAAGTGGCCGGCTTCGGCCACTTCCAGCGGCGCGGGGCAGTTGCGGATCACCTGCTGCAGCGCGCGCATCGGCTCCGCGCCGAGCACCGGATCCTGCATGCCGATGGCCATGAACGACTCACCGCTCCATTCGTCGCGCCAGAACTCGCGCGCACGACGGCTGACGGCGGCGCCCGGCGCATCGTCGCCCTGCGTGCCGGTATCGGGCACGATGTTGGGAAACGCCTTCACAGCGGCCTTGAAGCGCGCCTCGGGGAACGGCGCGTCGTAGGCAGCGATCTCGTCGGCGCCGAGCTCGGGCTTGCCGCGTGCAAGCAGCCGGCCCACCGGCAGATCGCTCTGCGAGTTGGAGTACGCGCGCCACTGACGGAAGCCTTCGGTCACCTGCCCGGTGCCGAGGCCGGTGTTCATCACCAGCAGCCGGGTGAAGCGGCCGGGCATGTCGTGCGGCAAGGTCAGGCCGAGCACGCCGCCCCAGTCCTGGCACACCAGCGCGATGTTCTTCAGGTCGAACCACTCGACAAAGCGCATCAGCATCGCGCGATGCTTGTCGAACGTGTGCCAGGCCGGGTCGTCGGGCTTGTCGGAGCGGCCGAAGCCGATCAGGTCGGGCGCCACCACGCGCAGCCCGGCGTCGACGAACACCGGGATCATGTGGCGGTAGAGGTAGCACCACGACGGGTTGCCGTGCAGGCACAGCACCGTCACATCGGCGTCGCGCGGGCCCTCGTCGAGGTAGTGCACGCGCAGGCCCTCGAAGCCGCGCAGGATCGCCACGTCGTGCGGCGGCCACGGAAAGCCCGGCAGGTCGCGAAACCGCTCGTCGGGTGTGCGCAGCACCTGCATGGCCCGGCCCTCCGGATCAAAGGACTTCGAAGACCCCGGCCGCACCCATGCCACCGCCGATGCACATCGTGACGCACACCTTCTTCGCGCCGCGGCGCTTGCCTTCGAGCAGTGCATGGCCGGTCAGCCGCTGGCCGCTGACGCCGTACGGGTGCCCGATGGCGATCGCGCCGCCGTTGACGTTGAGCCGGTCCATCGGGATGCCGAGCTTGTCGGCGCAGTACAGCACCTGCACCGCAAACGCCTCGTTCAGCTCCCACAGATCGATGTCGCCCACCTTCAGGCCCAGGCGCTGCAGCACCTTCGGCACCGCGAACACCGGGCCGATGCCCATCTCGTCGGGCTCGCAGCCGGCCACCGCGAAGCCGAGAAAGCGGCCGAGCGGCTTCAGGTTCTTCTTCTGCGCGTAGCTGTCGCTGACGACCACGCAGGCGCCGGCGCCGTCGCTGAACTGGCTGGCGTTGCCCGCGGTGATCACGCCGCCGGGAATCGCGGGCCGGATGTCCTTGATGCCATCGACCGTGGTGCCCGGCCGCAGCCCTTCGTCCTTGTCGACGCTGACCTCCTTGCTGCGCAGGCCGAGCACCGCGTCGGCGACGCCGGCGGTCACCGTGATCGGGGCGATCTCGTCCTTGAAGCGGCCCGCCTCCTGGCCGGCGCACGCCTTCTGCTGGCTGGCCGCGCCGTACTCGTCCTGGCGCTGCTTGGCGATGTTGTAGCGCTTGGCCACGTTCTCGGCGGTCTGCAGCATCGTCCAGTAGACCCCAGGCTTGGCTTGCTGCAACGCGGGGTCGACCAGCATGTGCTGGTTCATCTCCTGCTGCACGCACGAGATGCTCTCGACGCCGCCGGCCACGTAGACATCACCTTCGCCGGCGATCACGCGCTGCGAGGCCATCGCGATCGTCTGCAGCCCGCTGGAGCAGAAGCGGTTGATCGTGACGCCCGAGGTGGTGATCGGCAGCCCCGCGCGCAGCGCGATCTGCCGCGCGATGTTCATGCCGGTGGCGCCTTCGGGGTTGGCGCAGCCCATCAGCACATCTTCGACCGCGCCGGGCTCGATGCCGGCGCGCTCGACCGCGGCCTTCACCACGTGGCCGCCGAGCGTTGCGCCATGCGTCATGTTGAATGCGCCCTTCCAGCTCTTGGCCAGCGGCGTGCGGGCGGTCGAAACGATCACGGCTTGGGTCATGGAAATCTCCTATTGGGGTCTGTTGACAGACCCCTGGTCAGGCCCCGGCGGCGCGCCGCAGCAGTTGATGGTAGAAGCGAATCAGGTCGGCAAGGTTATCGAGCGCAATGCGCTCGTTGGTGCCGTGGAAACGCGGCAGATCCTCGGGCCTGGCGCGCACCGGCGAGAAGCGCAGCACCTGCTGCGACAGCCCCTCGAAGTGGCGCGCGTCGGTGGCGCCGAGCATCAGGCCCGGCGCGACGAGCGTACCGGGAAACAGCTCGCGCACGACGCGGTTCACCGCCTGGTAGCCGCTGCCGTCGAGCGGGGCCACCTTCGACGGCTCGGAGCTGCCCGGCAGCGCGGTGATCGTGATGGCGTCGCTGCCGACCACGCGCTTGACGTGCTCGATCACGCCCGCCTGCGTGTCGCCGGGCAGGATGCGGAAGTTGACCACCGCCTGCGCGCGCCCCGGCAGCACGTTGTCCTTGTTGCCGGCGGAGACGACGGTGAGCGCCGTCGTCGTGCGCAGCATCGCGTTCGTGCTCGGCGCCTGCTCGAGCTGGCGCCGCAGCAACGGGCCAAACAGCCAGCGGTTGCTGAGCGCGACGCGGCCGAAGCCGCTCATCTCCGGTGCAATGGTGTCGAACATCTCGGCGGCCACGCCGCCGACGGCCGCCGGCATCGGCTGTGCGTCCAGACGTTCGAGTGCCTGACTGATCTGCGCGATCGCCGAGCGGCCCGGCGCCGGCGGCATCGACGAATGCCCGGGCGTGGCCTTGGCCTCGAGTTGGAGCGACAGGTAGCCTTTCTCGGCCACGCCCACCAGCGCGGCCGGCTGCTTCAGGCCCGGCATGATGCCCTCGGTGATCAGCAGGCCTTCGTCGATGACGAACTCGAGCTTCGCACCGCGCTCGGCCAGCAGCTTCGCGATCGGCTTGGCGCCGCGCTCGCCACCGACCTCTTCGTCGGCGCCGAAGATCAGGTGGATCGTGCGCCTGGGCTTGAAGCCGCCGGCCAGCAGCGCCTCGACGGCCTCGAACTCGGCGATCAGGTTGGCCTTGTCGTCCCACGCGCCGCGGCCCCAGACGAAGCCGTCCCTGATCACGCCGCCGAACGGCTCGGCCTGCCAGTCGCCTTCGGTGCCGCGCGCGATCGGCACCACGTCCTGGTGTGCCATCAGCGCGATCGCCGGCAGCTTCGGCTCGCTGCCTTCCCAGGTGTAGAGCAGGCTGAGTCCGCCGACGACCTCGCGCTTCAGGCTGGCATGCACGCGCGGGTAGCGCTGCGCCAGATGCGCGTGCAGCACGGCGAACTGCTCGGCGTTGAGCTGCGGGTCGTCGTGCGACGACACGGTGCGCGCGCGGATCGCCGCGGCCAGCGACTCGCCGGCGGCCTTGGCGTCGACCGCCAGCGGCGCGACCGGTTGCACCTGCAGCTGCTTCGAGCCGTGCCGCCAGGTGTTGACCGCCACCGCGAGTGCCAGCAGCACCAGCACCAGCAGCAGCCACTTCAGCAAGCCCTTGAGCACCGGGCGCCTCAGGTGAAGCTCTTGCCCTCGGCCGCCAGCCGCGCGAGCAGCGGCGCCGGCTGCCAGAACGCTGCGTCGTCGCGCGGGTTGGCGGCGAAGCGCTTCATCGCGTGCACCACGTTGAACAGCCCCTGGCTGTCGGCATAGCACATCGGCCCGCCGCGCCACAGCGGGAAGCCGTAGCCGGTGAGGTAGACCATGTCGATGTCGCTGGCCTTGCTGGCGATGCCCTCTTCGAGAATCTTCGCGCCCTCGTTGACCAGCGCGTAGACCAGCCGGTGCACGATCTCGTCGTCGGCGATCTTGCGCGGCGCGATGCCGAGCTCCTTGCGGTAGTCGACGATCATCTTCTCGACCACCGACGACGGGATCGCGTCGCGCTTGCCCGCCTGGTAGTCGTACCAGCCGGCGCCGGTCTTCTGGCCGTAGCGGCCCATCTCGCACAGCAGGTCGGCGGTCTTGCTGTAGCGCAGGTTCGGCTTCTCGATGTAGCGGCGCTTGCGGATCGCCCAGCCGATGTCGTTGCCGGCCAGGTCGCCCATGCGGAACGGCCCCATCGCGAAACCGAAGCGCTCGATCGCCTTGTCCACCTGCGCCGGCGTGCAGCCCTCCTCGAGCAGGAAGCCGGCCTGGCGCGAGTACTGCTCGATCATTCGGTTGCCGATGAAACCGTCGCAGACGCCGGAGACGACCGCGGTCTTCCTGATCGTCTTGGCGCACGCCATCACGGTGGCGAGCACGTCTTTCGCGGTCTTGGCGCCGCGTACGACCTCGAGCAGCTTCATCACGTTGGCCGGGCTGAAGAAGTGCGTGCCGATCACGTCCTGCGGCCGCCGGGTGAACGCGGCGATCCTGTCGACATCGAGCGTCGACGTGTTGGTGGCGAGGATCGCGCCGGGCTTCATCACCTCGTCGAGCTTGCGGAACACCGCTTCCTTGACGCCCATCTCCTCGAACACCGCTTCGATCACGAGGTCGGCGTTGCGAATGTCGTCGTAGGCAAGCGTGGTTTTCAGCAGCGCCATGCGCTGCTCGTACTTGTCGGCCTTGAGCTTGCCCTTCTTGACCTGCGCCTCGTAGTTCTTGCGGATCGTCGCGACGCCGCGCTCGAGCGCTTCGGCCTTCATCTCGAGCATCGTCACCGGGATGCCGGCGTTGAGGAAGTTCATCGTGATGCCGCCGCCCATCGTGCCGGCACCGATCACCGCCACCTGCTCGATCTTGCGCCGCGGCGTGTCGTCGGGCACGTCGGGAATCTTGCTGGCCGCGCGCTCGCCGAAGAACGCGTGACGCAGCGCCTTCGATTCGGGCGTCATCACCAGCGCCAGGAACGCCTCGCGCTCGATCGCGAGGCCCTCGTCGAACTTCTTCGTCACGGCGGCCTGCACGACGTCGACGCAGCGCGGCGGCGCCGGGAAGTTCTTCGCCATCGCCTTGATGGTGTTGCGCGCGAACTGGAAGTACGCATCGGCATTCGGGTGCGACGCCGGCAGGTCGCGCACGCGCGGCAGCGGCCGCTGCGGCGCCACCGACTTGGCGAACGCCACCGCGCCGGCGACGAAATCGCCGCCGTCGATCATCTTGTCGAACAGCTTCTGCCCCGGCAGCGCGGCCAGCACATCGCTTGGCACCGGCTCGCCGCTGACCACCATGTTCAACGCGGCCTCCACGCCGAGCACGCGCGGCAGCCGCTGCGTGCCGCCGGCGCCGGGCAGCAGGCCGAGCTTGACCTCGGGCAGCGCGATCGGCACCTTCGGCGCGGCGACGCGGTAGTGGCAACCCAGCGCCAATTCGAGGCCGCCACCCATGCACACGCCGTTGATCGCCGCCACCACCGGCTTCGTGGCACCTTCGGCCATGCGGATCAGGCTGTGCAGGTTGGGCTCGGCCATCGACTTCGGCGAGTTGAACTCGCGGATGTCGGCGCCGCCGGAGAACGCCTTGCCCGCGCCGGTGATCACGATCGCCTGCACCGCGGCGTCGGCATGCGCCCGGTCGATGCCGTCGGCGACCGCGCGGCGCGTGTCGTAGCCGAGGCCGTTGACCGGCGGGTTGTTCAGCGCGATGACGGCGATGCCGTCGCGGACCTCGTAGCTGGCGCTCATGGGCGTCTCCTGGTCGTGGTTGCCGGCGGGGGCGAAAAATGGAACGATCGTTCGATTCTAGGTGTCGGGCGGCAGAGGCCTGTCGCTGCGGCGACAACGAGCGCATTGTGTGCCCGCGCGGCGCGCCAGGGTGATGCCGCGGTGCAAACCCCGCTGCGGGCCTCGATTGTTCAGACTTCGAGCCACTCCTTGCGCACGGTGTCGTCGGCCTTCAGCGCGGCCGGCGTGCCCTCGAACACGATGCGGCCGTGGCCCATCACGTACAGGCGGCGCGAGATGCGCAGCGCGATCGTCAGCTTCTGCTCGACCAGCAGGATCGACACGCCGCGTGCGGCGATGCGCTCGAGCAGTTCGCCCACCAGTTCGACCATCTTCGGCGCCAGGCCCTCGGTCGGCTCGTCGACCATCATCAGGTCGGGGTCGCCCATCAGTGTGCGGCACATCGTCAGCATCTGCTGCTCGCCACCGGACAGCACACCGGCCGGCGTGTCGACGCGCTCGCGCAGGCGCGGGAACAGCTCGAACATGTCGTCCATCGACCAGCGGCCACCGCCGCGCGTCGACTTCATGCCCAAAACCAGGTTCTCGCGCACGGTGAGTTGCGGGAAGACGTCGCGGCTCTCCGGCACGTAGCCGACGCCGGCGCGCGCGATCTGGTGCGCCTTCAGCGCGATCAGCTCGCGCCCCTTGAAGCGCACCGAGCCTTCGCGGCTGACCTCACCCATGATCGCCTTGATCGTCGTCGAGCGCCCGACGCCGTTGCGCCCGAGCAGCGATACGATCTCGCCCTCGCCGACGCCGAAATCCACCCCGTGCAGGATGTGGCTCTTGCCGTAGTAGGCGTGCAGGCCCCGCACCTCAAGCATCGCCGCGCTCCTCGACCGCGCCGCCAAGGTAGGCCTTCTGCACCTCGGCGTTGGCGCGGATCGCCTGCGGCGCGTCGGTGGCGATGACCTCCCCGTACACCAGCACCGAGATACGGTCGGCGAGGTTGAACACCACGCTCATGTCGTGCTCGACGATCAGCAACGTCCGGCCTTCGCTGATGCGGCGGATCAGCGCCACCGCGTGCTCGGTCTCGCTGCGGCTCATGCCGGCGGTGGGCTCGTCGAGCAGGATCACCTCGGCGCCGCCGGCGATCGTGATCCCGATCTCCAGCGCGCGCTGCTCGGCGTACGAGAGCACGCCGGCCGGCGTGTCGCGCCGCTTCGCGAGGTTGATCTGCTCGAGGATGGCCTCGGTCCGCTCGTTGGCATCGCGCGCCTTGGCCACGCGTTGCCAGAACGCGTAGCGGTAGCCGAGCGACCACAGCACGGCGCAGCGCACGTTCTCGAACACCGACAGCCGCGGGAAGATGTTGGTCACCTGGAAGCTGCGCGCGAGGCCGCGGCGGTTGATCGCGTACGGCGGCAGCCCGGCGATGCTGCTGCCGTTGAGGCGGATCTGGCCCGAGCTGACCGGGAAGCGGCCGCTGATCAGGTTGAACAGCGTCGACTTGCCGGCGCCGTTGGGGCCGATCACCGCATGGCGTTCGCCGCGGCGCAGCTGCAGGTTGACGCCACGGATGATCGCCGTGGCGCCGAAGCGCTTGTGCACGTCGACCAGCTCCAGCACCGGCGCGCCGGTGGCACCGGCCACGGCTGTGGCGCTCACGCGCGCGGCCCCCGACGCGCCACACGCACGGCCTGGGCGGCCTGGGCCGCTTCGTGGTAGGCGCCGGAGACGCGCGGTGCCACGTGTCGCAGCGCCCAGAGGCCGGCCGCCAGCAATGCGGTGATCGCGAGCCATGCCAGCGGCGACTTCGCGTCGTAGCCGATCCCGAGCAGCCGCATCACCGGGCCCTGGCTCTCGTTCACCAGCAGATGGTGCGCCGTCTCCACCAGCGCAATCGCGCCGGCACCGAGCAACAGCACCGGCACCAGCGCCAACGCGTACACCGGCACCACGCGGCGCAGCGTGCCGCCGGCCAGCAGCGGCTGGTGCATCAGGATCAGACCGCCCAGCCCCCACGGCGCGTACATCACGACCAACACGAACATCAGGCCGACATAGAGCTGCCACGCGCCGGTGTAGTCCGACAGCGAGATCTGCAGTGCCGTCATCAGCACCGCGCCGATAGCCGGACCGATGAAGAACGCGACGCCGCCGATGTAGGTCATCAGCAGCACCAGGCCCGACGGTGCCGCGCCGACCATGCTGGCGGTGACGATCTCATAGTGGATCGCGGCCAGGCCGCCGGCCACGCCGGCGAAGAAGCCCGACAGGCAGAACACCAGGAAGCGCACCATCTGCGTGCTGTAGCCGATGAACTCGGCGCGCTCCGGGTTGTCGCGCACCGCATTGCACATGCGCCCGAGCGGCGTGCGCGTGAAGGCGTACATCGCGCCGATGCACAGCAGCGTCCAGGCGGCGATCAGGTAGTACACCTGAATCTGCGGCCCGAAGTTCAGGCCGAACAACGCCAGCGTCTTGGTGCGGCTGGTCGAGATGCCGCCCTCGCCGCCGAAGAAGCCGCGCAGGATCAGCGAGCATGCCGCCACCAGCTCGCCGATGCCCAGCGAGATCATCGCGAACGCGGTGCCCGCGCGCTTGGTCGACACCCAGCCGAGCAACAGCGCGAAGAACAGCCCCGCGAGCCCGCCGATCAGCGGCATCACCGGCAGAGGCACCGGCAGCCGGCCGGCGCCGACGACGTTGAGCGCGTGCGCGGTCACGAAGCCGCCGAGGCCGTAGTACACCGCATGACCGAACGACAGCATGCCGGTCTGCCCGAGCAGCATGTTGTACGACAGCGCGAAGATGATCGCGAAGCCCATCAGACTCATCATCGTCAACGACGAGCCGCTGGAGAACACCAGCGGCAGCAGCGCCGCGACGACGATCGCACCACCCCAAGGCAGCCAGGTGCCACGCACTTGCGGCGCTGCATTCATGTATCGCGATCCCCCAGCAGGCCCTTGGGCCGGAAGATCAGGATCAGCACCAGCAGCAGGTACGGGATGATCGGCGCCACCTGCGCGACGGTGGCCATCCACAGGTCGCCGCCGAACGATTCGCGCGTCAGCTTGATGCCGACATGGGCGAACACGTCGGCCACCGACACGTTCATCGCCACCGCGAAGGTCTGCACCAGTCCGATCAGCAGCGACGCGACGAATGCGCCCGACAGCGAGCCCAGGCCGCCGACCACCACCACCACGAACAGGATGGGCCCGAGCGCGGCGGCCATCGCCGGCTGCGTAACCAGCGCAGGCCCGGCGATCACGCCGGCCAGCGCCGCCAGAGCGCAGCCGACGCCGAACACCAGCATGAATACCAGCGGCACGTTGTGGCCGAGCGCACCCACCATGTTCGGATGCGTCAGCGACGCGCGGATGATCAGGCCGACCCGCGTGCGCGTCAGCATCAGCAGCAGCCCGATGAACACCGCGATCGACATCAGCAGCATGAACATGCGGAACGCCGGATAGGTGGTCGTGAACAGCGTGAACGCCGAGAAGTTCAGTGCGTCGGGCACGCGGTAGTCCACCGGCACCTTGCCCCAGACCATCTGCACCAGCTCTTCGATGATGAAGGCCAGGCCGAAGGTGAACAGCAGCTCGGCCACGTGGCCGTGCTTGTGCACGGTGCGCAACCCGTAACGCTCGACCAGCGCGCCGATCACGCCCGCCAGCAGCGGCGCCACGACCAATCCGGGCCAGTAGCCGACATAGCGGCTGATCTGGTAGCCGAAGTACGCGCCCAGCATGTAGAAGCTGGCGTGCGCGAAGTTCAGCACGCCCATCATGCTGAAGATCAGCGTCAGCCCGCTGGACAGCAGGAACAGCAGCATGCCGTACAGCACGCCGTTGAGCGTGGAGAAGACGATCAGCTCGAGCATCGGCTGCGGCCCTTGCGGGCGCGGGTAGGCGCGGCGGGCACGGCTCAGTCGGACGCGCGGGCCGCTCGGTGGCGGCCCACGCTGCGGTCGGCGCGGCCGGTCAGTTGGGCACCACCATCTTGCAGGTGGTGGGAATCACCGTGTCGGCAGCCTTCACCACGCCCTCGGTCTTCCAGCCCCAGCCGGTCTTCTCCTCGTCGTGCTTGGTACCCGAGCCGAACGACGAGATGTACATGTCCTGGAACAGCGAGTGATCGCTCGGGCGCATGAACACCTCGGCGCCGAGCGCATTCTTGTACTTCATGTCGGCCAGCACCGCGGCCACCTTCTTCGGCTCGGCCGACTTGGCCTTGTTCAGCGCGTCGGCGAACATCTCCAACTCGTTCTTCAGGCGCAGGTACCACCAGCCCTGCTGATTGGCGCCGCCGTACTTCTTGACGAAGGCATCGGCGAAGGCCTCCATCGCCGGTGCCGGCACGTTGGTGTGCCACTCGCTGACCTGGTAGACACGATGGTCGAGCCCGGTCTGCTTGATCGCCGTCGGCCCGCCGGCGCCGCCGGCGTAGTAGGTGTACCAGTTGACCTGCAGGCCGGCGTCGGCGGCCGCCTTCAGTAGCAACGACATGTCGTTGCCCCAATTGCCGGTGATCACCGTGTCGGCGCCCGAGGCCTTGATCTTGGCCACATAGGGTGCGAAGTCGGTGATCTTCAGCAGCGGGTGCAACTCGTCGCCGACGATCTGGATGTCGGGGCGCTTCTGCTTCAGCATCGCATTGGCCGCGGCGCGCACCGAGTGGCCGAAGGAGTAGTCCTGGCCGATGATGTAGACTTTCTTGATCGCCTGCTTGTCCTTCATGAAGCTGGTCAGCGCAGCCATCTTGATGTCGGAGTTGGCATCCCAGCGGAAGTGCCAGTAGCTGCACTTGTCGTTGGTCAGCGACGGATCGACCGCGGCGTAGTTGAAGTACAGCACCTCCTTGCCGGGGTTGCGCTCGTTGTACTTGGCGACGAACTCCGAAATCGCGATTGCCACGCTCGAGCCGTTGCCCTGGGTGATGTAGCGCACGCCGGCGTCGATCGCCTTCTGCACCTGCACCAGGCTCTCCTGCGGGCTGACCTTGTTGTCGTAAGGCACCACTTCGAGCTTCTGACCGCCGAGCACGCCGCCCTTGGCGTTGATCGTCTCGACCAGGAACTGCATGTGCTTGAGCCCGTGCTCGCCCACCGTCGCGCCGCCACCGGACAGCGGGTCGACATAGGCGATCTTGATCTGTGCCATGGCCGAGCCGGCGGCGAGCAGCGCCGCGCTTGCGATCAGACCCGTTCTCGCGATCCACTGATTCATGGGTAACCCTCCGGTCTGGGATTGAGCCGGCGGCCAGTGTGGCCAAAGCCCGGCGCCGCCACCACCGGACCTTCCCGCAACCGACGTGTCACGTCGGCGACGGCAGCACGTGCGACTTGAACTGCTCGCGCAGCTTCATCTTCTGCATCTTGCCGGTGGCGCCGAGCGGGATCGAATCGACGAACACCACATCGTCAGGCACCTGCCACTTGGCCACCTTGCCTTCGAAGAAGCCCAGCAGTTCGTCGCGCGTCGGGCTGGTGCCGGGCTTCTTCACCACCACCAGCAGCGGCCGCTCGTCCCACTTCGGGTGCGGCACCGCGATGCAGGCGGCCATCGCCACCGCCGGGTGCGCCATCGCGATGTTCTCGATGTCGATCGAGCTGATCCATTCGCCGCCGGACTTGATCACGTCCTTGCTGCGGTCGGTGATCTGCAGGAAGCCGTCGGGGTCGATCGACGCCACGTCGCCGGTCGGGAACCAGCCGTCGACCAGCGGATCGCCGCCCTCGCCCTTGAAGTAGCCCGAGATGATCCACGGCCCCTTGACGTGCAGGTCGCCGCTGACCTTGCCGTCCCAGGGCAGCTCGTGGCCGGCGTCGTCGACGATGCGCATCTCGACGCCGTAGACCGCACGACCCTGCTTGGCCATCAGCGCCAGTTGCGCGTCGGGGGCGAGGTCGAGCTGCTTGTTCTTCAGCTGGCACACCGTGCCCAGCGGCGACATCTCGGTCATGCCCCAGGCGTGCAGCACGGTCACGCCGAAGTCGTCGCGGAAGGTCTTGATCATCGCCGGCGGGCACGCCGAGCCGCCGATCACCGTGCGCTTCATCGTGCCCAGCTTCAGGCCATGCTGCTTCATGTGGTTGAGCAGGCCGAGCCAGACGGTGGGCACGCCGGCCGACAGCGTGACCTTTTCCTGTTCCATCAGCTCGTACACCGACGCGCCGTCGAGCGCGGCGCCGGGGAACACCAGCTTGGCGCCGGTCATCGCGGCGCTGTACGGGATGCCCCAGGCGTTGACGTGGAACATCGGCACCACCGGCAGGATCGCGTCGCGCGCCGAGACGTCGAGCGCGTCGGGCAGCGCACCGGCATAGGCGTGCAGCAAGGTCGAGCGGTGGCTGTACAGCGCGCCCTTCGGGTTGCCGGTGGTGCCACTCGTGTAGCACAACGCCGCGGCGCTGCGCTCGTCGAACTGCGGCCAGTCGTACTCGGCCGGCTCGCCGCCGATCCACTCCTCGTACGAGCGCAGGTTGGCGACGCCGCTGTCGGCCGGCAGCTTGTCGGCGTCGCACAGCGCGATCCAGTGCTTCACCGTCTTGCAATGCGACGCGATCGCCTTGACGATCGGCAGAAAGGTCATGTCGAAGCACAGCACCTGGTCTTCGGCATGGTTGGCGATCCACGCCACCTGGTCGGGCGCCAGCCGCGGGTTGATGGTGTGGATCACGCGACCGCTGCCGGCGATGCCGAAGTACAGCTCCAGGTGGCGGTAGCCGTTCCACGCCAGCGTGGCCACGCGGTCGCTGAAGCCGAGCTGCAGCCGGTCGAGCGCGCGCGCCACCTGCTTGGCGCGCCGCGCCGCGCCGGCGTAGGTGTAGCGGTGGATGTCGCCCTCGACCCGGCGCGAGACGATCGGCGCATCATGGTGGTGGCGTGCGGCAAAGTCGATCAGCCCCGAGATCAGCAGCGGCTGCTCCTGCATCAAACCCAACATCGAGAATCTCCTGTGCGGTTGCGGCCTCGTGGCCGGCGTCAGCCGCCATCATGTGGGCCGGCTGCCGGTCGTGCATGGGGTGAATCCCGCCCGGCGGCACGGCCGCCGGCGCTGCGGCCGACAATCCGGCCATGGATGCACCGCTGCGGGAACCGATCGCACGCCGGGCGCCCGCCGAACCGCGCTGGCGCGCGGCCGGCCTGCTGCGCTCGCTCGGCCCTGCCTACTGGACGGCGCTGCCCGCGCAACCGCTGCCCGAGGTGCACTGGGTCTGCCGCAACCAGGCGCTGGCCGCCGAGCTCGGCCTGGGCGACTGGCTGCATGGCGATGCGGCGCTGGTGCTGCTGGCCGGCAACGCGCCGCCGGCCGGCCCGCCGCCACTGGCCAGTGTCTACAGCGGCCACCAGTTCGGCCTCTGGGCCGGCCAGCTCGGCGACGGCCGCGCGCTGCTGCTGGGCGAGATCGATTCGCCGCTCGGCCCGCAGGAGGTGCAGCTCAAGGGCAGCGGCCTGACGCCGTACTCGCGCATGGGCGATGGCCGCGCCGTGCTGCGTTCGTCGATCCGCGAGTTCCTGTGCTCCGAGGCGATGCATGCGCTGGGCATTCCCACCACGCGCGCGCTGGCGGTGGTGGGCTCGCCGCAGCCGGTGCTGCGCGAGACCGTCGAGACCGCCGCGGTGGTGACGCGTGTCGCGCCGAGCTTCCTGCGCTTCGGCCACTTCGAGCACTTCACACACACCGCGGGCGACACGGTAGCGCTGCGCCGACTGGTCGACGCGGTGATCGACCGCTACTTCCCGGAGTGCCGCGACGCGCCGGCGCCGCTGCTGGCCTGGCTGGAGACCGTGACGCGGCGCACCGCGCGGCTGCTCGCGCAGTGGCAGGCGGTGGGCTTCTGCCACGGCGTGATGAACACCGACAACCTGTCGATCCTCGGCCTGACGATCGACTACGGGCCGTTCGGCTTCATCGACGGCTTCGACCCGATGCACGTCTGCAACCACAGCGATCACCAGGGCCGCTACGCGTATGCGCGCCAGCCCGGCGTGGCGTGGTGGAACCTGCATGCGCTGGTGTCGGCGATCGCGCCGCTGCTCGACCACCTGCCCGAGCCGGCCGCGGCCGAACAACTGGCCGGTGCCATCGCGCCATTCGAGGACGAGTTCGACCGCACGCTGCAGGCGCGGCTGCGCGCCAAGCTCGGGCTGGCGACCACGCGCGAAGACGACCCGGCGCTGATCGACGACCTGCTGAGGCTGATGGCCACCGAGCGCACCGACTACACGATCGCGATGCGCCGGCTCGGCGAGTTCCCCACCGACGGCTGCGGCGCGCCGGGCGCGGTGCCGCAGGCGCCCCGGCGCAGCGTGCGCGACCTGTTCATCGACCGCGCCGCGTTCGACGCCTGGGCCGCGCGCTACGCGCAGCGCCTGCGCGCCGAAGGCAGTGTCGACGGCGAGCGCCGCGCGCGGATGCACGCGGTCAACCCGAAGTTCGTGCTGCGCAACCACCTGGCCGAGCAGGCGATCCGCCGCGCGCAGCAAGGCGACTTCGGCGAGACCGAACGGCTGCTGAAAGTTCTGCAGCGTCCGTTCGACGAACAACCCGGGCACGAGGCCGACGCCGACTTCCCGCCCGATTGGGCGCAGCAGTTGCAGGTGTCGTGCTCGTCGTGAACGCGCCCACGGCCAGCCCGACGCCGCCCGCATTTCCCGGAGCCAACATGAGTCACGACATCGACGACCCACGCTACCCGGTTCGCAAGCCCGACGCGCAATGGCGCAGCGAGCTCGACCCGATGCAATACCGCGTTGCGCGCCAAGGCGCCACCGAGCGCGCGTTCACCGGCCGGTACTGGGATCACTGGGCCGACGGCAGCTACCGCTGCATCGGCTGCGGCCAGGTGCTGTTCCACAGCGGCGAGAAGTTCGACGCCGGCTGCGGCTGGCCGAGCTGGTGGCGCGAGGCCGAACCCGGCCGCATCGAGCGGCTGGTCGACCACAGCCTGGGCATGACGCGCATCGAGGTGCGCTGCGCCAACTGCGGCAGCCACCTCGGCCACGTGTTCGACGACGGCCCCGAGCCGAGCGGCGAGCGCTATTGCATCAACTCGGCGTCGATCGACTTCCGGCCCAAGGCCTGATCCGCGCGGCCGCTGCGGCGGCCGCCGGCGCGGCTACACTCGCGCCGCGCATGAAACTGCTGCTCGATTTCCTGCCGATCATCCTGTTCTTCGGCACCTTCAAATACGCCGAGGCGAACAAGGCCTGGGCGTCGGCCTTCGCCACCCAGCACCTGGGCGGCATCGTCGCCGGCGGGGTGGTCGGACCGCAGGAGGCGCCGGTGCTGCTGGCCACCGTGGTGGTGATCGTCGCCACGCTGGCGCAGGTGCTGTCGCTGAAGCTGCGCGGCCGCAAGGTCGACCTGATGCTGTGGGTGAGCCTGGCGCTGGTGGTGGTGCTCGGCGGCATGACCGTGTGGTTCCACAGCGAAACCTTCATCAAGTGGAAGCCGAGCGCGCTGTACTGGGCGATGGGCCTCGCGCTGTGGATCAGCCAGGTGGCGTTCGGCAAGAACCTGCTGCGCGCGCTGCTCGGCGAGCAGCTGAAGCTGCCGACGCCGGTGTGGCAGCGGCTGAACCTGGCGTGGATCGCATTCTTCGCGCTGATGGGCGTGCTCAACCTGTGGGTCGCCTTCACCTTCAGCACCGACGCCTGGGTGAACTTCAAGCTCTTCGGCGCGCTCGGTCTGATGCTCGCCTTCACCGTGGCGCAGGGCCTGTACCTGAGCCGCCACCTCCAGGAAGAGCCGCCGGCGGAGTCGCAGCGGTGAGCGTCTCGGCGACCGACATCGAGCGCGCGCTGCGCGAGCAGCTCGCACCGGTCGCGCTTGCGGTCGACGACGATTCGCATCGGCACGTGGGCCACGCCGGTGCACGCGAAGGCCGACACTTTTCGGTACGAATTTCGAGCCCGCGTTTCACCGGGCTCACCCGCGTGGCGCGACATCGCCTCGTGTATGATGCCCTGCAGCGCCTGATTCCACAGGGCATCCACGCGCTGGCCATCGAGGCCAGCGCCCCCGACGAAACGGGCCCCTCCGGCTGAAGCCTCTCGTTCGACACGCGCCGCACCCGCAGCCGGGCTCGCGCCAGCGCACAGCGCGTCGACCAGCCCTCACCCTCCGACCACGCGTCGAAAGAAGGTATCCCATGACCGCATCGATCCGCATCGCACGACTGGCCCTGATCGCCGGCTTCGTGCTCGCCCCGCTGGCCGCCTCGGCGCAGAACGTGGCCGTCGTCAACGGCAAGCCGGTGCCGAAGGCGCGCGTCGACGTGCTGCTGACGCAGGCCGCACGCGGTGGCCAGCCGCGCACGCCCGAGCTCGAGCAGCGCGCGCGCGAGGAGGTGGTGCTGCGCGAGATCTTCGCGCAGGAGGCCGAGAAGCGTGGCATCCCGGCCAGCGCCGACTACAAGCAGCAGATGGACCTGGTGCGCCAGACGGTGCTGATCCGCGAGCTGTTCGAGGACTTCAAGCGCAAGAACCCGGTCACCGATGCCGAGGCCAAGGCCGAGTACGAGACGCTCAAGACGCAGGCCAGCGGCACCGAGTACCACGCGCGCCACATCCTGGTGGAAAGCGAAGACGAGGCGAAGAAGCTGATCGCGCAGATCAAGGGTGGCGCCAAGTTCGAGGAGCTGGCCAAGAAGAGTTCGAAGGACGCCGGCTCCGGCGCCAACGGCGGCGACCTCGACTTCGCCAAGCCCGACGCCTACGTGCCCGAGTTCAGCAAGGCGATGGTCGCGCTGAAGAAGGGCGAGATGACCGACACGCCGGTGAAGTCACAGTTCGGCTTCCACATCATCCGGCTCGACGACACCCGCGAAGCCAAGTTCCCCGACTTCGCCGCGGTGAAGCCGCAGATCGAGCAACGCCTGGCGCAAGTCAAGCTGCAGAAGTACCAGGAAGATCTGCGCAAGGCCGCGAAGACCGACTTCAAGTTCCCGAACGCGCAATAGCCACCGAGCCGGGCACACCGCCTGCAGCGGGCGCCAGCCGCCCGGCCTCGAGGTGCAGCTGACGGTCGCAGCGCGACGCGATCGCGGCATCGTGCGTCACCAGCAGCAGCGTGGTGCCGGCCTCGCGGTTGAGCTCGAACATCAGGTCCATCACGCGCTCGCCGGTGGCAAAGTCGAGACTGCCGGTCGGCTCGTCGGCCAGCAGCACGGCCGGTCGCACGACGAAGGCACGCGCCAGCGCCACGCGCTGCTGCTCACCGCCCGACAGCGTGCGCGGGTAGTGCGTCAGCCGCTCGCCCAGGCCCACGCGCTGCAGCATCTCGGTGGCGCGCGCACGCGCGCGCTCGACGCCCAGCAGTTCGAGCGGCAGCATCACGTTCTCGAGCGCGTTCAGGTTCGGCAACAGCTGGAAACTCTGGAACACGAAGCCGAGTTGCCGTGCGCGCAGCGCGGCGCGCGCATCCTCATCGAGCGCGAACAGGTCGTGGCCGGCGAGGTGCACGGTGCCGGCACTGGGCGTATCGAGCCCGGCCACGATCGCCAGCAGCGTGCTCTTGCCCGAGCCCGAGGCACCGACGATCGCCGCCGACTCGCGCGCTCGCAGCGCAAAGGCGATGTCGTGGAGAATCGTCAGCATCCCGCCGCTATCGCGGACTTGCTTGGTGACACCCTCGACGGCAATGATCGGATCGGGCAATTTCAGCACGGCACCCCCGCTCACGCGGCGGGCGTGGCTGGCGCACTGTAGCGTGGCAGCGCTGGCCCTCGCCGGCGCCACGCCATCGAGCGTCGCGATCGCGCCGCCGGCCAGGCTGCTGGTGGTGGGCGACAGTCTGTCGGCCGAGTACGGCCTGCCGCGTGGCAGCGGCTGGGTGGCGCTGTTGACGCAGCGGTTGGCGCGCGACGGGCTGGCCGCCAGCGTGACCAACGCCAGCGTCAGCGGCGACACCAGCGCCGGCGGGCGCAGCCGACTCCCGCCGCTGCTGGCCGAGCACAAGCCGACGCACGTGATCATCGAGCTCGGCAGCAACGACGCCCTGCGCGGCCTGCCGCTGCAGATGACGCGCGACAACCTCGCAGCGATGGTGCGCGCCGCGCGCGCCGCCGGCGCGCAGGTGCTGCTGGTCGGCATGCGCATGCCGCCGAACTACGGCCGCCGCTACACGCAGGAGTTCGAGGCGATGTACGCGGAGCTGGCCAAGTCCGAGCACGCCGCGTTGGTGCCGTTCATGCTCGCCGGCGTGGCCGATTCACCGCAGGCCGATGCGTTGTTCCAGACCGACCGCATCCACCCGAACGCACGCGCGCACCCGATCATTCTCGACAACATCTGGCCGGTGCTGCTGAAGCAGCTGAAGCGCTGAGCCGCGCGAAGCACCGCGCCTTCAGCGCATCTGCAGGCGGTTGCGCTCGTTGCGCGGCTCGGGCACGCGCGCACGCACTGCAGGCGATCTTGCCTGCGCCATCGGCGTCGTCGTGTGCGGCACCGGCGCTTGCGCGCGCGCAGTCGGCGCGCGCGGGCTCGCCTCGGGCGCGGCATGCCACCGCATCCCGCGGTCGTGCCGCGCGTCGACGCGCGGCACGCGCGGTTCGCGCAATGCACGCCGCTCGACCTCCGGCGTCTGCAACGCCACCCTCTGCGGCGGCGCGTTCGACGACGATCGCCCCGGCGCGTCGCGGCGCAGCCCGCCGGGTTCGCCAGGCTCGATGCGCCGGGGCTGCGCCGGGTGGCGCTGCGGCGCCAGCGGCGCCTGCGGAGCGTCGTGCTGTACCGCCGGAGCCGGCATGCGACGCGGTGGCATCGGCGTGGCCGTCGATCCCTGCGCGGGCGGCGGCACCTGCCCCGGCACCTGCGCCGGTACCTGCGCCGGCGCCATGCGGCGCGGTATGCGTTCGCGTGGCTCGGGTGCAGCCCGGCCGCCCAGCCCGCCCGCGGGCGGCGGCGTCACCACCGGTGGCGCCGGATACGCCCCGTGCGGCGGCCGCGCCATCACCGCCGGACTCGGCGGCTGCGGCCGCGGCGCGGGCATGGCGCCACCGCCTGGCACCGCGATCGGTCGCGCGATGCCGGGCGGCGGCACGTGGGTGCGCCACGGCTGCGTGGTCAGCGTGCCGCGCAGCGTCGGGTCGACCTGCGCCACCACCGGCGCCATCGGCCGGTTCGGCACCAGCTGGCTCGACGGCACCAGGCTCACCGCGTTCGGCACGCGCTGGTTCACGTAGAGCACCGGCGTCGGCGGCGCCACGCGCGGCGTGTGCGGCGCAAAGTACTTCAGCTGCGCCTGGTTCACTTGGCCCCAGTAGCGGGCACCGCGTGCATAGCTCGGGTAATACGGTTCGTGCGGCGCGAGCGGCACCCAGCCGACCATCGGCGCGCCGGCGCTCACCGTGATGCTGGCGTGCGCGCCGCCGACCCAGGCCACCAGCGCCGGCGCGTAGACCGGGCGCGCCACCCAACGCCCCGGCGTCCAGCACCAGCGGCCACCGAACATCACCCAGCGGCCGTAGTGGAACGGAGCGAAGCCCCACGGCGCGTCGTCGACCCAGGTCCAGCCCCAGGGCCGCACCCAGGCCCAGTGGCCGTAGCGGTAGGGCGCCCAGCCGGCGACCACGGTCGTCGGTGTCCACAACGGGCCGTATTCGGCACTGGTCTCCCAGCTGCCGTGGCGGTCGAGGTCTTCCCAGCCGGTCATCTCCTGCGAGACGTAGCGCGCCGACACGCTGCGCTCGTCGGCACGGTCGGCGCGCGCGGCCCAGTCGGCGAACTCGTCGCTTTGCACCGGGCTCCAGCTGTAGTGCGTGACGCCGGCCTCGCGCCAGAACTCGGCACTGCGACCGTTGTCGAGGTTCATCGCGCTGTCGTCGCTTTCGAAGCGCAGCTCGCCGCGCCAGGCGGTGGCGTCGCTCGCGCCGTCGCGGCGGTCGATGCGGAAGTAGCCGGGGCCGCGCGGCGTGAAGCGCCCCTCTTCGGTGTCGAGCGCGACCTCGCGCGCGACCTCGGGCGAGCGCACGCGCAGCGCCGCGCTGCCTTGGTGCAGGAAGAGATCGATGCGCTGGTCGTCGAGGCGGCGGATCTCGAGGTCGCTGCCGCCGGCGAGGCGCAGCGTGGTGGAGCCCACCCACAGCTCGAGGCGGCCGTCGGCGTCGACCGCGAGGCGGTCGCCGCTGGTCAACGGGCGATTGCGCTGCAGCGCGATCCACTCGTTGCCTTGCGCATCGAACACCCAGGCCTGGCCCTGGCTCTCGCTGACGCGGCCGATGCGGCCCGGCGGGTCGTCGGCCGCGCGTGCGCTGCCCGCCGCGGTCAGCAGCGTCGCCACCAAGCCCAGCGACGCCAGCCAGAACAGCCCCCGGCGCGCGAGCCACGAGTTCGCTCGTAAAGATTTGTTGACGGCAGCGGTGCGAGCCATCGGGTGCTCTCCGGTCGTGTTGCTGCATTGAACGCCGCAGGCACCGGCGGCGCCGACAGCGGCCGGCTACGGTTTCACAGCGCCTTCAATCGTCGGCGTTGTCGTCGAGCCCCGGAAACAACACGTTGGTGAAGCCGAGCTTGGTCAGGTCGGTCATGCGCGTGGGGTACAGGCGGCCGATCAGGTGGTCGCACTCATGCTGCACCACGCGTGCGTGGAAGCCCTCGGCCTCGCGCTCGATCGGCCGGCCGTCGGGGTCGAAGCCGGCGTAGCGGATGTGCGCGTGGCGCGGCACCACGCCGCGCAGCCCGGGTACCGACAGGCAGCCTTCCCAGCCCTCTTCCATCGCGCTGGACAGCGGCGTGATCGTCGGGTTGATCAGCACGGTCGCAGGCACCGGCGGCGCATCGGGGTAGCGCTCGGTGTGGTCGACGCCGAAGATCACCAGCTGCAGATCCTCGCCGACCTGCGGCGCCGCCAGGCCGGCACCGCGCGCAGCGGTCATCGTCTCGAACAGGTCGTCGATCAGCGCACGCAACGCCGGCGTGCCGAACTCGCGCACCGGCTGCGCGATGCGCAGCAGGCGCGGGTCGCCCATCTTGAGGATTTCTCTTACCGCCATCGGCCGTCAGCTCCGGTGGATGAATTGATCGCCCGGCAGCGTGACGGAGCCGCGCACGCCGTCGCCCAGCAGCCGCGCGCCTGTCCTCACGCGAGACCCTCGACCGCGACCAGCCGGGCCGAACTGCAAGCGTCCCGGATCGGCTTGAGACCGCGATAGACCGGCCCGTTGTAGAAGCCCTCGAAGGCCTCGACCGAAGGAAACTCGAAGAGCACGATGCGGCGCGGCAGCCAGTCGCCCTCGTAGACCTTGTGAGGTCCCCCACGAGCAAGATACTTGCCGCCCGCTGCCACGACGGCAGGCTTGACGCCTTTCATGAACCCCTGGTACTGGTTCATGTCCCTGATCTCGACATCGAAGATGACGTAGGCGGCCATTGCACTTCCCTCGCGCTGCGCTCGTGCGATTCTGGGTGGATCGTCAGGTCTTGTCGATGGCCGGCTTTGGGCGCTCACGTCATCAAGGAGGCAGCAGCATGCGCAGGCCAGCCTCGTCGATCACCGCGACGCCGAGTTCGCGTGCCTTGTCGAGCTTGCTGCCGGCCTCATCGCCGGCCACCACGTAGTCGGTCTTCTTCGACACCGAGCCGCTGACCTTGCCGCCGGCGGCCTCGATGCACTCCTTGGCCTCGTCGCGGCTCCACGTGGGCAGCGTGCCGGTGAGCACGAAGGTCTTGCCGGCCAGCGGCCGCGGCGCACGATCGGCCGCCGCGCCGTCGTGCTCGGACCAGTGCACGCCGGCCGCGCGCAGTTGCGCCACCACCTCGCGGTTGTGCGCTTGCTGAAAGAACGTGTGGATGCTCTGCGCCACCACCGGGCCGACGTCGGGCACCTCGAGCAGCGCTTCGACCGGCGCGTCGATGATCGGATCGAGCCGGCCGAAGTGCGCCGCCAGGTCCTTCGCGGTGCTCTCGCCGACGTGGCGGATGCCGAGCGAGTAGAGGAACCGCGCCAGCGTGGTGCGCTTGCTGGCCTCGAGCGCCGCCACCAGATTGCTGGCGCTCTTGTCGGCCATGCGCTCGAGCGCCGCCAGCGACGCGATGCCGAGCTTGTACAGATCGGGCAAGGTGCGCACGACGCCGCCGTCGACCAGCTGGTCGACCAGCTTGTCGCCGAGGCCTTCGATGTCCATCGCGCGGCGCCCGGCGAAATGCAGGATCGCCTGCTTGCGCTGCGCGGCGCAGAACAGGCCGCCGGAGCAGCGGTGGTCGTTACCGCCCTTCTCGCGCACCACCGCGCTGCCGCACACCGGGCACTGCCGCGGCATGCGGAAGTTGGGCACGTAGACGGCGCGCGCCCGCGGCCCGTGGCCGTCATCGTCCGGACGCACGCGGCCGACGACCTCGGGAATCACGTCGCCGGCGCGGCGCACGATCACGGTGTCGCCGATGCGCACGCCCTTGCGGCGCAACTCGAACAGGTTGTGCAGCGTGGCGTTGCTCACCGTGGTGCCGCCGACGAACACCGGCTCGAGCTTGGCCACCGGCGTGAGCTTGCCGGTGCGGCCGACCTGGATCTCGATGTCGTTGAGCCGCGTCTGCTGCTCCTGCGCCGGATACTTGTGCGCCACCGCCCAGCGCGGCTCGCGCGTCTTGAACCCGAGCTGCTGCTGCAGCGCGCGCTCGTCGACCTTGTAGACGACGCCGTCGATGTCGAACGGCAGGGCGTCGCGCTGCGCGGCGATGCGCGCGTGGAACGCCGCCAGCGCGGCGCCGCCTTCGACCACCGCGCGGTGATCGTCGACCGGCAGGCCCAGCTTCTGCAGCGTATCGAGCAGGCCGCTGTGAGTGGCCGGGATCGGCCAGCCCTGCACGTCGCCGAGCCCGTACGCGTAAAAGCTCAGCGGTCGCTGCCGCGCGAGGCTGGCGTCGAGCTGGCGCACGATGCCCGCGGCGGCGTTGCGCGGGTTGACGAAGGCCTTGGCCCCGGCAGCGCGCTGGCGCTCGTTGAGCGCCTCGAAGTCGTCGCGCCGCATGAACACCTCGCCGCGCACCTCGAGCACCGGCGCGCTCGCCTGCGCGAGCCGCTTCGGGATCGACGCGATCGTACCGACAGTGTGCGTCACGTCCTCGCCGGTCTCGCCGTCGCCACGCGTGGCCGCCTGCTGCAGCAGGCCATACTCGTAGCGCAGGTTGATCGCCAGGCCGTCGAACTTCAGCTCGGCGGCGTAGCGCACCGGCGGCGCGTCGGCGGCGAGCTTCAGCGCATTGCGCACCGCGGCGTCGAACTTCAGCGCGCCGCCGGCGCTGGTGTCGGTCTCGGTCTGGATCGACAGCATCGGCACCGCGTGCGCCACGCTGGCCAGGCCTTCACGCACCGCGCCGATCACCTGCTGCGTCGGCGAGTCGGGCGTCAGCAGCTCGGGGTGCGCCGCCTCCAGCGCCTGCAGCTCGACGAACAGCTTGTCGTACTCGGCGTCGGGAATCTCCGGCGCATCGTCTTCGTAGTAGCGCCGAGCGTGGTAGCGCAGCTGTTCGCGCAGTTCGGACACGCGCTCGGCTGTGCGATCGGCTGCGTTCACGGACTGGGTGCGGGCCACCATGGCGGCATTGTCCGGCATCGAGTGTCGGCACCGCGCGCCGACGGACATTGCACGGCCGCGACCGCGCGGCGCGCGCGAACGGGCCAGAATTGCCACGCAAGAGCAACCGAGGGATCGCCGATGGCCGAAGAGTTCGACCTGATCACGCTGGGCGCCGGCTCCGGCGGCATTGCCGCATCGCGGCGCGCGGCGCTGCACGGCGCCACCGTGGCGCTGGTCGAGGCCGGCCGCGTCGGCGGCACCTGCGTGCTGCGCGGCTGCGTGCCGAAGAAGCTGCTGATGTACGCCGCACAGTACGGCGATGCACTCGACGAAGCGCGGGGCTACGGCTGGCAGTTGCCGGCCGATGCGGCGGGCACGACCGACGACGCCCGCGGCTTCGACATGGCGCACTGGCAGGCCGCGAAGACCACCGAGCTGGCGCGGCTCGAAGACGTGTACCGGCGCAACCTGGCGCAAAGCGGCGTCGAACTGGTCGCCGGCCGCGCACGCTTCGTCGATGCGCACACGGTGGCGGTGGGCAACCGGCGGCTGCGCGGCCGCCACATCCTGATCGCCACCGGCGGCGCGCCGGCGTGCGACCGCATTCCCGGCATCGCCGCGTGCCCCACCTCCGACAACCTGCTCGATCTGGCGGCGCTGCCGCCACGCGCCGCGATCGTCGGCGGCGGCTACATCGCGGTGGAGTTCGCGTCGATGCTGGTGCGGCTGGGCACGGCGGTGACGCTGCTGTACCGCGACCGCCTGCCGCTGCGCGGCTTCGACGACGACCTGCGCACGCGCGCGGCCGCCGCGCTCGAGCAGGCCGGCATCGTGCTGCGCCCGGGCCAGGCACCGCAGCGCATCGAGAGTGCGGCCGGCGCGTGGCGCGCACTGCTGCCGGACGGCGAGACGCTGCACCTGCCGTGGCTGCTGAACGCCACCGGCCGCCACCCGAACACCGCCGATCTCGATCTCGCCGCGGCGGGCCTGGCGGCGGATGCGCGTGGCGCGGTGCCGGTGGACGCGCAGTGCCGCACCGCGCAGCCACACGTGTTCGCGATCGGCGACGTCACCGATCGCCTCAACCTGACCCCGGTGGCGATCGCCGAGGGCCGCGCGGTGGCCGATCGCGTGTTCGGCGGGCAGCCGGCGCCGTCCATCGACATCGGCCGCGTCGCCACCGCGGTGTTCACGCTGCCGCCAATCGCGAGCATCGGCCCGACCGAGGCAGCACTCGCCGCCGCGCACGCTCCGACCCGCGTCTACGAGGCCGATTTCAGGCCGATGCGCCACGCGCTCACCGGCCGCGCCGAGCGCTGCTACATGAAGCTGCTGGTCGACGACGCCAGCGACCGCGTGCGTGCGGTGCACATGATCGGCGCCGACGCGCCGGAGATCGTGCAGAGCCTGGCGGTGGCGATCACCGCCGGCGCGACGAAGGCGCACTTCGACGCCACGATGGCGGTGCACCCGACCGCGGCCGAGGAGTTCGTGCTGATGCGCACGCCGGCGCGGCGCCTCAGCTGAACAGCCGCCGCGCGGAGGGCGACCCGGCCGCCAGTTCGCGCGCCTCGAGCGCGCGGTACATCTGCTTCAGCTCGTGGCCGATGGCGGTGAACGCCTGCGGCGTCACCGGGTGGCCCTGATCGTCGACCAGCGTGGCGTCCATGTCGTCGGCCAGTGCGCGCGCCGCCTGCTGCCAGGCGGTGAATGGCTCGGACTCCTCGGGTGTCTGCGGCACATCGAGCGACAGCGCGGCCTCGCGCACCGCGGCGTGGTCGGGCTCGTCGGCGAGCGCGGCGCGCGCGTCGAACGTGAGCACGAGGATCGGCGGCGCGTGGTCTTCGCTGCCAGGCTGCACCAGACGGCCGGGTACCACGCCCGCCACGAAGCCGTGGCGCCCGGCCACCTGCTGCAGGTAGCCGGGCGACCACGCCACGCCATTGGTGCGCAGCGTGACGGTGAGCTGCGCATCGTGCGCGCTGGCGAAGGCATCGAGCTCCTTCGCCCGCGCCGCCACTTCGAGCATATCGGGCAGCTCGATCAGCGCGCCGGCATGCTCGGCCAGGTCCTGCATCTTCTGCGCGAACTCGGAGTACTCGATCTCGTTGAGCGCGCCGCCGCGGTTGGCCAGCAGCACGCCGGCCTGCAATTCGCTGTAGCGCGGACCGAGGCCAACCGGCTCCCACTCGCCGTTGGCGGCGTTCAGGCCTTCGAGCAGCCAGGGCTTGCTGCCGGCGCGCCGTGTGGCCGGCGCATGCGCAAGCACGAACTCGCCGCTCACCGGCGCTTCCAGCCGCAGCGGCACGATGGCGTCGATCAGCGCGTCGATGCGCGGTCCGCGTCGCGGCACCATGTCGGTGGCCATCGACAACGCGGCCGGCGCGGCGTGCGTCGGCTCGGCCGGCGCGGCGGCGGCGCCGTGAGCCGGCCCGAGCGTGGGCTCGGTGCGGTCGCCCCGTGGCTGCGGCGCCGGCTGCGGCTGGCGCGGGCCGGCGCGGCGGGCGTTCCACGCGCCGTGGGCCACCACGGCGGCCAGCACCAGGCCGGCGACGATGGCCAGGGCGGCGGTCAGCGTCATCGTGCAGCGGCGATCACGCGGCTTCGGCCAGGCTCACCGCCTCGTCCATGTCGACCGCGACGATGCGCGACACGCCCTGCTCCTGCATCGTTACGCCGATCAGCTGCTCGGCCATCTCCATCGCGATCTTGTTGTGCGAGATGTAGAGAAACTGCGTCTGCTCGCTCATCTGGCTCACCAGCTTGCAGTAGCGCTCGGTGTTGGCGTCGTCCAGCGGCGCGTCCACCTCGTCGAGCAGGCAGAACGGCGCCGGGTTGAGCTGGAAGATCGCGAACACCAGTGCGATCGCGGTCAGCGCCTTCTCGCCGCCCGACAGCAGATGGATGGTCGAGTTCTTCTTGCCCGGCGGCTGCGCCATCACCTGCACGCCGGCGTCGAGGATCTCGTCGCCGGTCATCACGAGCCGCGCGGTGCCGCCGCCGAACAGCGTCGGGAACATGCGGCCGAAGTGCGCGTTGACCTGGTCGAAGGTCTGCTGCAGCAGGCCGCGCGTTTCGAGGTCGATCTTGTGGATCGCGTCTTCCAGCGTGCGGATCGCCTCCTGCAGGTCGGCGTTCTGCGCATCGAGGAACTGCTTGCGCTCGCGCGCTGTACCGAGCTCTTCGAGCGCCGCCAGGTTCACCGCGCCGAGCGCGGCGATCTCGCGGCCGAGCGCGTCGATCTGCGTCTGCAGGCCCGAAAGCTTGACGCCGCCCTCGGCGATGGCCGCGCCCAGGCGCTCGAGGTCGACCTGCGCTGCCTGCAGCTGCTCGAGGTACTGCGCGCCGCCGAGCTGCGCGGCCTGCTCTTCGAGCTGCAGCTTGGTGATCTTCTCGCGCATCGGCTCCAGGCCGTGCTCGAGCGTCAGCCGCTGCTCGTCGTGCGCCTTCAGCTTGGCGCTGAGGTCGTCGTACTCGCTGCGGCGCGCGGCCAGCAGCCGCTCGCGGTCGAGCTTGAGCGCCAGCGCGCTGTGCAGGCCGGCCTGCGCGGCGCTGTCGTCGAGCGCGCCCAGCTCGAGCGTGAGCTGTTCGCCGGCGCGCTGGTTGTTGGCCACCTGCTCGGCCGCGGTTTCGAGCGCGCGCTGCAGCTCGGCGCGCCGCGCCACCAGCGAGCGCGCCGCGAACTGCGCCTCTTGCGCCTGGCGTTCGAGCGCGCGCAGCGCCTCGCGCGCTGTCGCCAGTTCGCGCTCGGCCGCGCGCGTGGCCTCGTCGAGGTCGGCATGGCGCTGCTGCGCATCCGCCAGTTGCTGGTCGAGCCGCTCGAACGTCGATTCGCTGCCGCCGGCGCGCTCACCGAGCGCGGCGAGCTGGGCATCGATCTCGCCCAGCTCGGCATCGAGCTGGGCGCGCCGCGTGGCGGTGGCCTCGGCCTGCTGCGCCAGGCGCAGCAGTTCCACCTGCGCCTGGTGCGCGCTGGCCTGCGACTCCATCGCCTCGCGCCGCAGCGTCACCAACCGCGCGCTGGCCTCGGTGTAGCCGGCTTCGAGCCGCACCAGCGCGGACTTGGCTTCCTCGGCGATCAGCGCCTGCGCGCGCAGCTGGCGCTCGAGGTTTTCGATCTCCTGCGCGCGCGCCAGCAGGCCGTCGTGCTCGGAGTCGGGGGCGTGGAACGCCACCGCGTGCGCGCTGACCGCGTGGCCTTCGCGCGTCATGATCACTTCGCCGTGCGTCAGCTTGCCGCGCTGCGCCAGCGCATCGTCGAGGCTCGGCGCGGTGTAGACGCCTTCGAGCCAGTCGCCGAGCAGCGCCTGCAGGCCGGCATCACCCAGGCGCAACAGCTCGGCCAGCCGCGGCAGCGTGCGGTGCGTGTCGGGTGCCGCGGCCTGCGGCACGGTGTAGAACGCCAGCCGTGCGGGCGGCGGATCGGCCGCGAACGCACGCAGGTTGTCGATGCGGCCCACCTGCCGCGCATTCAGCCGCTCGCGCAGCGCCGATTCGAGCGCGGTCTCCCAGCCCGGCTCGATGTGCACCTGCGTCCACAGGCCCGGCAGCCGGTCGAGGCCGTGCTTGGTCAGCCACGGCTTGAGCTTGCCTTCGGTCTGCAGCTTCTCCTGCAGCGCGCGCAGCGCGGCCAGCCGCGCCGCCAGGTCGGCCTGCTTCGCGCCTTGCTGGTTCGACTCGTCGTTCTGCGCGCGGCGGCGCTGGTCGAGCGCGGGCAACTGCTCTTGCAACTCGTGCAAGCGCGCTTCGGCGTCGCGCTGGCGCGCCTCGAGCTGCGGCACCTGCTGCTGCAGCGCGCCCAGCCGCTGCGCATCGGGCGGCGACAGCTCGGCCGCTTCGGCGGCCAGCCGCTCGCGCCGCGTGCGCAGCGCGCGCATCTGCTCCTGCAGGTTGCGCGTGTCGGCGGCGAGCAGCTGGATCTGCTGCTGCACCTCGTTCGCGGCCTGGCGCTGCGCATTCGCGCGCTCGGCGGCGGCGCGCACGGCGTCTTCGAGTGCCGGCAGCGTCGCGCTGTGCGCGCTGGCGCGCCCGGCCTCGTCGAGCGCCGCGCGCTCGGCCTCGACGATCGCATCGGCCAGCCGCGCCAGCTCGGCCTCGTCGGCGCTGCGCCGCTCGGCCCACTGCGTGTTCTGCGCCTGCAGCTCGGCCAGGCGCTGGTTGACGCGCTCGCGGCCTTCGACGACGTAGCGGATGCGCTCCTCGAGCCGGCTCACCTCGAGCGCGGCCTCCGACAGCGCACCCTGCGCGGCGTGCAGGGTGTCGCCGCCGGCGTAGTGCGCCTGGCGCACGGTTTCGAGCTCGGCCTCGACGTGGCGCAGCTCGGCCAGCTTGGCCTGCAGCGCGTTGTGCGCTTCTTCGACCGCGCGCTTGGCGCGCTCTTCTTCCTTGGCCGCGTCGCGGTGCTTCAGAAACCACAGCTGGTGCTGCTTCAGCGCCTGCTCGTCGACCAGTCGCCGGTAGGTGAGCGCCACCTCGGCCTGCGACTCGAGCTTCTCGAGGTTGGCGTTGAGCTCGCGCAGGATGTCTTCGACCCGGGTCAGGTTCTCGCGCGTGTCCTTGAGCCGGTTCTCGGTCTCGCGGCGCCGCTCCTTGTACTTGCTGACACCGGCAGCCTCCTCGAGGAACAGGCGCAGCTCCTCGGGCTTGCTCTCGATGATGCGGCTGATCGTGCCCTGGCCGATGATCGCATAGGCGCGCGGGCCGAGGCCGGTGCCGAGGAACACGTCCTGCACGTCGCGGCGGCGCACCGGCTGGTTGTTGATGTAGTAGCTCGACGTGCCGTCGCGTGTCAGCACGCGCTTGACCGCGATCTCGGCGAACGCGTTCCACTGGCCGCCGGCGCGCGCGTCCTCGTTGCTGAACACCAGCTCGACGCTGGCGCGGCCGGCCGGCTTGCGCTGGCCCGAGCCGTTGAAGATCACGTCCTGCATCGACTCGCCGCGCAGCTCGCTGGCCTTGCTCTCGCCGAGCACCCAGCGCACGGCGTCGATCACGTTGCTCTTGCCGCAGCCGTTGGGGCCGACCACGCCGACGCGCTGGCCGGGCAACTGGAACGTGGTGGGTTCGGCGAAAGACTTGAAGCCCGAGAGCTTGATCTGGTTCAGGCGCATGAAAGCAATCGTGTCGGGCCGCCCCGGATGCGAAAACGGCAGCCCGTTCGGTGCCGCCGTTGTCGAGTGAATGGTGTGTGCCTGCCGCCTCGCGCACGAGGGTGCCGAGGGCGCGCGGATGATACCATCGCGCCCCCCGTCGAAACCCCCAGCGCCATGGCCGCAACCCGCAGCCGCACGCGTGCTCCGCGCGAGCGCGCCAAGCCGGCCACCCCACCGAGCGCACCGAGCAAGGACCTGCAGGTGTTCGCCAACCCGGCGCCGCAGCGCGACTACTTGATCCGCTTCGACGTGCCCGAGTTCACCTGCCTGTGCCCGCTGACCGGCCAGCCCGACTTCGCGCACTTCACGATCGAGATCGTGCCCGACCGGCTGTGCGTGGAGCTGAAGAGCCTGAAGCTGTACTTCTGGAGCTACCGCAACGAGGGCGCCTTCCACGAGAAGGTCACGAACGCGATCGTCGACGACATCGTGCGCGCGATCGCGCCACGCTTCTTGAGGCTGAGCGCCGACTGGTTCGTGCGCGGCGGCATCCGCACCCACGTCACTGCCGAGCATCGTCAGAAGGGCTGGAGGCCCGCCGCGCCGGTCGAGCTGCCGCCGGCCGCGCCATGAACGTCGAGCGCCCGGCGTACCAGAAGTTCGCGGTCGACGTGGGCCCCAGCCCGATCGACGGCCACGGTACCTTCGCGGCCGAGGCGATTCCGCCGCGCCGCAAGATCGGCGAGATCCGCGGCGAGAGCATCTCGGTGGACGAGGCGCGCATCCGCGCCACGCGCACCGAGCGCATCATGATTGTCGAGGTGTCGCAGCGGCGCGCCATCGACTTCAGCCGCTCGGCCGACCCGATGCGTTTCACCAACCACAGTTGCCGCCCGAACGCGCGGCTGTGCATCCGCAATGGCCGCGTCGAGTTCTACGCGCTGCGCACGATCGGCCGCGGCGAGGAGATCACGGTCGACTACGGCGACACGCACCACGAGGGACGGCTGCGCTGCCGCTGTGGTGCGCCGGGCTGCCGCGGCGCGCTGTAGACGCGGTCGTCGTCGTGCGCGGCGCGCCGCGCGGGCGCGGCCGGGCCACGCAGCCGGCGTGCCGCAAGATGCTCCCGGATAATCCCGCCGCATGAACCCGCTGCTCGGCCGCCTGCACCCGTACCCGTTCGAACGCTGGCGCGAGCTCACGGCCGACATCGCCTATCGCGGCGTGCTGCGGCCGATCAGCCTCGGCATCGGCGAGCCGAAGCATCCGACGCCGCCGCTGATCGAAGCCGCGATCACGCAGTCGCTGAAAGGCCTGTCGGTCTACCCCAGCACCGCCGGCGAGCCGCGGCTGCGCGAAGTCTGCGCGCGCTGGCTGCACACACGCTACGGCGTGACGATCGACCCCGCGACGCAACTGCTGCCGGTGAACGGCTCGCGCGAGGCGCTGTTCGCGCTGGCGCAGGTGGTGGTCGACGCGTCGCGCGACGGCGCCACCGTGGTCTGCCCCAACCCCTTCTATCAGATCTACGAGGGCGCCGCGCTGCTGGCCGGCGCGCGCACCGCGTTCGCCAACAGCGACCCGGCGCGCAACTTCGCGCCCGACTGGTCGCAGATCGATGCCGCCACCTGGGCGCGCACGCAGCTGCTGTACGTGTGCTCCCCGGGCAACCCCACCGGCGCGGTGATGTCACTCGCCGAATGGCGCACGCTGTTCGAGCTGTCGGACCGCCACGGCTTCGTGATCGCCAGCGACGAGTGCTACTCGGAGATCCACTTCCGCGGCGAGCCGCCGCTGGGCGCGCTGCAGGCCGCACATGCGCTCGGCCGCAGCGACTTCCGCCGCCTGGTGGTGCTGACGTCGCTGTCCAAGCGCTCGAACGTGCCGGGCATGCGCTCGGGCTTTGCCGCCGGCGACGCGGCGATCATCGCGCCGTTCCTGCTTTACCGCACGTACCACGGCAGCGCGATGGGCCCGGTGGTGCAGGCCGCCAGCATCGCCGCCTGGGGCGACGAGTCGCACGTGGCGGCCAACCGCGCGCTGTACCGCGAGAAGTTCGAGCGCGTCACGTCGCTGCTGGCGCGCGTGCTCGATGTGAGGCTGCCCGACGCCGGCTTCTACCTCTGGGCCGCGGTGCCGGGCGGCGACGACGTGGCCTTCGCGCGCGGCCTGCTCGCTCAATACAATGTGACCGTGCTGCCGGGCAGCCTGCTGGCGCGCGAGGCACACGGCAGCAACCCCGGGCGCGGCCGCATCCGCATGGCGCTGGTGGCCGACACCGCCGAGTGCGTCGAGGCCGCGCAGCGCATCGTGCAATACACCGAACGGCATCGCGCCGAACTGCGAGACCCCGCATGAGCCAAGACCACCAATCGATCATCGACCTGGCCTGGGAAGGCCGCGCCGCGCTGAGCCCGACCAACGCCGACCCGAAGATCCGCGAAGCGGTGGAGCAGACCATCGCCGACCTCAACGCCGGCCGCATCCGCGTGGCCGAGCGCCGCGGCGTCGGCGAGTGGAGCGTGAACCAATGGGTCAAGAAGGCGGTGCTGCTCGGCTTCCGGCTGAACGACAACCGCGCGATGCGCGCCGGCGACCTCGGCTTCTACGACAAGTTGGGTACGAAATTCGCCCACCTCGACGAGGCGCAGATGCGCGCCACCGGCGTGCGCGTGGTGCCGCCTGCGGTGGCCCGGCGCGGCAGCTTCATCGCGAAAAACGTGGTGCTGATGCCGAGCTACGTGAACATCGGCGCTTACGTCGACGAAGGCACGATGGTCGACACCTGGGCCACGGTGGGCAGTTGTGCACAGATCGGAAAGAACGTGCACCTGTCGGGCGGCGTCGGCATCGGTGGCGTGCTCGAGCCGCTGCAGGCCAACCCGACGATCATCGAGGACAACTGCTTCATCGGCGCACGCTCCGAGGTGGTGGAGGGCGTGATCGTCGAAGAGAACTCGGTCATCAGCATGGGCGTGTTCATCGGCCAGAGCACCAAGATCTACGACCGCGCCACCGGCGAGGTGCACTACGGCCGCGTGCCGGCCGGTTCGGTGGTGGTCAGCGGCTCGCTGCCCGCGGCCGACGGCAGCCACAGCCTCTATTGCGCGGTGATCGTGAAGCGCGTCACTGCCGCAACCCGCGCCAAGACCAGCATCAACGAGTTGCTGCGCGCCTGAGGCGGCACACTACCGGTTGGTGCAACCGGTGGAGTCGCGCATGAGCGGCAACATGGAAAAGGTGCTGCGGATGATGGCGGACAAGAAGGCGTCCGACGTCTTCCTGTCGGCCAACATGCCGATCCTCATCAAGATCAACGGCCAGATGCTGCAGCTGTCCGACCAGTCGCTCACGCCGAGCCAGCCGCGCCAGTTGCTCACCGAGCTGCTGACGCCGCAGCAGCTCGAGGAGCTCGACGACACCGGCGAGCTCAACATCGGCCTCGGCATGGACGGCCTGGGCACGTTCCGCCTGTCGGCGTTTCGCCAGCGCGGCTCGATGGCCGGCGTGATCCGCTACATCCCGAGCGAGATCCCCACGCTGCAGAGCCTGAACGTGCCGATGATGCTGTCGCAGCTGGTGCTCGAGAAGCGCGGCCTGATCCTGATGGTGGGCGCCACCGGCACCGGCAAGAGCACCACGCTGGCATCGATGCTGGAGCACCGCAACCAGCAGATGGCCGGCCACATCCTGACGATCGAAGACCCGCTCGAGTTCGCCTTCACCAACAAGCGCTCGCTGGTCAACCAGCGCGAGGTCGGCCGCGACACCGAGACGCTGCAGGTTGCGCTGAAGAACGCGCTGCGCCAGGCGCCCGACTGCATCCTGATCGGCGAGATCCGCGACCGCGAGACGATGACCTCGGCGATCTCGTACGCGCTGTCGGGCCATCTGGTGCTCGCCACGCTGCACGCCAACAACAGCTACCACGCGATGGGCCGGATCCTGTCGTTCTACACGCCCGAGGCGCGCCCCGCGCTGCTGAGCGACCTCGCGTCGGGCCTGCGCGCGGTGGTGTCGCAGCGGCTGCTGCGCGCCAACGCCGGTGGCCGCATCCCGGCGGTCGAGGTGCTGCTGAACACCAAGCTGGTGTCCGAGCTGATCGAGAAGGGCGAGTTCACCGCCATCAAGGAGGCGATGGAAAAGTCGCTCGCCGAAGGCTCGCAGACGTTCGAGGAAGACCTGGCACGGCTGATCGGCGAAGGCGTAATCAGCCGCGATGAAGGCCTGTCGCACGCCGATTCACCCACCAACCTGATGTGGCGGCTGCAGAACGACCAGACGCCGGTTGCCCGCGCGCCGCAGAAGAGCGAAGACCCCGACACCGCGTTCTTCACCGAGATCGCGCTCGACGTGGTGGCCGATGCAGGCCCGTCGACGCGCAGCGCGCCGCTGACCAGGCGGTAGTAGTCCCACCCCCGAAGCGGCCTGGCGGCCGCTCCCCCCTCAAGGGGGCAACGCCAGCGGCCTGGCGAAGCCAGATCCGCGGCGTTCACTGGGGGATGCGACGCTGGAGCGTCGCAGCTCTCTGCAGGCTCGGCTTCGCCTTCGCCTTCGGCGCGGGTCGTGCGCGGATAATCCCCCGATGAGTTCCACGCTGCACCTGCTCGAAGCGCTGATCGCGCGCGCTTCCGTCACGCCGGCCGATGCCGGCTGCCAGGGCTTGATCGCCGAGCGCCTGCAGCCGCTGGGCTTTGCGTGCGAGGCGATGCCGTTCGGCCCCGACGGTGCGCGCGTGAGCAACCTGTGGGCCGTGCACCGCGGCGCGCGGCCCGGGCCTACCGTGGCGCTGGCCGGTCACACCGACGTGGTACCCACCGGTCCGCTCGAGCAGTGGCGCAGCGACCCGTTCGTGCCGACGCACCGCGACGGCCGGCTGTACGGCCGCGGCGCGGCCGACATGAAAACCTCGATCGCCGCCATGGTGGTCGCCGCCGACGAGTTCGTGCGCGCGCAGCCGGCGCACGCCGGCGCGGTCGCGCTTCTGATCACCAGCGACGAGGAAGGCCCGTCGGTCGACGGCACCGTTCGCGTGGTGCAGGCGCTGCAAGCACGCGGCGAGCGGCTCGACTGCTGCGTCGTCGGCGAGCCGACGTCGGTGCAGCACCTCGGCGACATGATCAAGAACGGCCGCCGCGGTTCGCTCTCGGGCCGGCTCACGGTGCACGGCGTGCAGGGCCACGTGGCCTACCCGCAGCTCGCGCGCAACCCGATCCACCAGCTCGCACCCGCGCTGGCCGAGCTGGCCGCCACCGAGTGGGATCGCGGCAACGCACACTTTCCGCCCACCACGTTCCAGGTGTCGAACCTGCACGCCGGCACCGGTGCGCTGAACGTGATTCCGGGTCGCGTGGTGGTCGACTTCAACTTCCGCTTCAGCACCGAGTCGACGCCGCAATCGCTGATGGCGCGCGTGCAGGCCGTGCTCGAGCGCCACGGCCTCGAGCACGACCTGGCCTGGAACGCCAACGGCGAGCCGTTTCTCACCACGCCCGGCACGCTCAGCAAAGCGCTGATCGGCGCGATCCGCGCCGAGACCGGCCGCGAGCCGGTGCTGTCGACCACCGGCGGCACCTCCGACGGCCGCTACATCGCCAAGATCTGCCCGCAGGTGGTGGAGTTCGGCCCGGTGAACGAAACGATCCACAAGATCGACGAGAACGTACTCGTCGCCGACATCGAGCCGCTGAAGAACATCTACCGCCGCACGCTGGAGACCCTACTGCGTTGAACGTCATCGAGCTCATCGACGCCTGTGCCGCCCGCCTCGTCGAGGCGGGCGTTTCGTTTGGCCAGGGCACGACCAACGCGTTCGACGAAGCCGCGTGGCTGGTGCTGTGGCGGCTCGGCCTGCCGCTCGACGCACTCGACGCGGTGGCCGAGCAGCCGGTCGATGCCACGCGGGCGGCTGCCGTCGACACGCTGATCGCGCAGCGCACGCAGTCGCGCCTGCCCGCCGCGTACCTCACCGGCGAGGCGTGGCTGCAGGGCGTGCCGTTCACGGTGGATGCGCGCACGATCGTGCCGCGCTCGCTGATCGCCGAGGTGCTGGCCGACGGCACGATCGACGCCTGGCTGCACGGCGCGCCGGCGCGCGTGCTCGACCTGTGCACCGGCAACGGCAGTCTCGCGGTGCTGGCGGCGCTGCGCTGGCCGGCGGCCGCGGTCGACGCCGCCGATGTTTCGGCCGATGCCTTGCAGGTGGCGCAGCTCAACGTCGAGCGCCACGACCTCGGCGAACGCATCGCGCTGCACCGTGCCGACGGCTTCGGCGCACTGCACGACCGCTACGACCTGATCGTGTGCAACCCGCCGTACGTGAACGCGCAGTCGATGGCCGCGCTGCCGCCCGAGTTCCGCGCCGAGCCCGCGCTGGCGCTGGCCGGCGGCGACGACGGCATGGACTTCGTGCGCCGCCTGCTGCGCGAGGCCGCGGCGCACCTGCTGCCGCAGGGCGTGCTGGTGCTCGAGATCGGCCACGAGCGCGAGCACTTCGACGCCGCGTTCGCGCGCCTCGACGCCATCGGCCTGCCCACCAGTGCCGGTGACGACGCGGTGCTGCTGCTGACGCGCGACGCGCTGCTGGCCCACGGCCCCGATGCCCCGCGCAACGCGGCAGAAGCAGCATGATCACGCTGCGCGACCTCACGCTGCGCCGCGGCGCCAAGGTGGTGCTCGAGCGCACCAGCGTCACCGTGCACGCCGGCGAGAAGGCGGGCCTGGTCGGGCGCAACGGCGCCGGCAAGTCGTCGCTGTTCGCGCTGCTGGCCGGCCGGCTGCACGCGGACTCGGGCGATGTCGAGCTGCCGCCGCGCTGGCGCATCGGCGAGGTGGCGCAATCGATGCCCGAGACCGACGACGGCGCCACCGCCTTCGTGCTGCAGGGCGACGACGTGCTGACACAGGCGCAGGCGCAACTCGCTGCGGCCGAAGCGTCGAACGACGGCCACGCGATCGCCGATGCCCACCTTGCGCTCGAAGAAGCCGGCGCGTTCGATGCCCGCGCGCGCGCGCAGGCGCTGCTGCTCGGCCTGGGGTTTCGCAGCGAGCAGCTCGACGCCGCGGTGAACAGCTTCTCGGGCGGCTGGCGCATGCGGCTGCAGCTGGCGCGCGCGCTGATGGCGCCGAGCGACGCGCTGCTGCTCGACGAGCCGACCAACCACCTCGACCTCGACGCGCTGGTGTGGCTCGAGAGCTGGCTCGTGCGCTACGCCGGCACGCTGATCGTGATCAGCCACGACCGCGAGTTTCTCGACGCGGTGACGCGCGTCACGCTGCACGTGGACGGCGGCCGCATCGACCGCTACGGCGGCCACTACAGCGCGTTCGAAGAGATGCGCGCGCTGCGCATCGAGCAGGCGCAGGCGGCGTTCTCGAAGCAGCAGGAGCGCATTGCGCACCTCACGCGCTTCATCGAACGCTTCAAGGCCAAGGCCACCAAGGCCAAGCAGGCGCAAAGCCGCGTCAAGGCGCTGGCGCGCATGGAGCGGCTGGCGCCAGTGCTCACCGCAAGCGACTTCCAGTTCGAGTTTCGCGAGCCGGCAAGCCTGCCCGACCCGATGCTGAACCTGCGCGACGCCGTGTGTGGTTACGGCGAGCAGGCGATCATCCTGCGCGGCGTGACGCGCAGCGTGCGCGCCGGCCAGCGCATCGGCATTCTCGGCGCCAACGGCCAGGGCAAATCAACGCTGGTGAAGACCATCACCGGCACGCTGCCGCCGCTGGGCGGCAGCGTGGTGGCCGGCAAGGGCCTCGCGATCGGCTACTTCGCGCAGCAGGAGATGGACCTGCTGCACGCCGACGACACGCCGCTGCAGATGATGACCCGGCTCGCGCGCACGCAGGCGCAGCAGCAAGGCGGTGCCGAGGCGCGCGAGCAGGAGCTGCGCAACTTTCTCGGCCAGTTCGCGTTCGGCGGCGAGATGGTGCACCAGCGCGTGGGCACGCTCTCGGGCGGCGAGCGCGCGCGGCTGGTGCTGGCCACCATCGTGTGGCAGCGCCCCAACCTGCTGCTGCTCGACGAGCCGACCAACCACCTCGACCTCACCACGCGCGAGGCGCTGTCGATGGCGCTCAACGAGTTCGAAGGCAGCGTGCTGCTGGTGAGCCACGACCGCGCACTGCTGCGCGAGGTGTGCGACGAGTTCTGGCTGGTGGCCGACGGCGGCGTCGACGAGCTCGACGCCGACCTCGACGAGTATCAGCGCTGGCTGCTCGAAGTGTCGCGCGCCCGCGCGCGCGGCGGCGAAGCGCCGGCGCGCCCCGGACGCCAACGCGGCGGCGGCGGCGGCACCCGCGGCCACGCTTGCGCGCGCCACCACGCCAGCCGCGGCCTCCGGCGCAGCCGCAGCGGCATCCGCAGCAGGCACCGCACCGCCCACCGCCAATCGGCGCGACGAGCGCAAGCAGCAGGCGCAATCGCGTGCGCAGCTGGCCAACCGCACGCGGCCGCTGCGGCTGGAGATCCAGCAGATCGACGCGCGACTCGACAAGCTCGGCGCCGAGAAGGCCGAGCTCGAAGGCGCCCTCGTCGCCGGCACCATCGCCGCCGATGCGATGGCCGACACCGGCCGCCGCCTAAACCACATCGCCGCCGAGACGGCGATGCTCGAAGAGCGCTGGCTCGAGCTGCAGGAGCAGATCGAGGCCATCGGCGCGGGCGGCTGAGCGCGGCGCGCGACCATGGCGGTGCCGGCTACATCACGGCCGGCGCCACCCATAGCGGATCGTTGCGAGGCACCGGCGTGATCGTCTGGCGTTCGCCGAAGCCGGGCACGCCGTCGCGTGCCTCGGCGCCGAACGCCGCCATCGCACCGATGAGGCCCTGTACCCCGCGCGCCATGATCGCCTCATCGGTTCTCAACCTCCGTCGCCAGTGTGTAGGTGACGCTGCTCTGCACGAGATCGGTGCCCTCGCCGGCCAGCTCCGTGACCACGTCGCCCGCGTTGTCGACCACGTAGGTGTCGTCGCCCGCGGCGCCGGCGAGGGTGTCGGCACCGGTGCCGCCGTTGAGTACGTTGGCGGCGCTGTTGCCGGTGAGGGTGTTGACCAGGGAGTTGCCGGTGCCGTTGATCGTGGCACCGCCAACGAGAACCAGGTTCTCGACGTTGCTGGCCAGCGTGAGGGTGACTGCAGACTGCACAGTATCGGTACCCTGCCCTGACGATTCGGACACGACATCGCCTGCACTGTCGACGACAAAGGTGTCGTTGCCCACGCCACCGACCATCGTATCGTTGCCGGTGCCGCCGTCGATCACGTCGTCTCCATCCACCCCGCGCAGGCTGTCGTTTCCGGCGAGTCCCATCAGGACATCGGCACCCGCTGTCCCCGTCAGCGTATCGGCGCCCGCGGTGCCATAGACCGTACGCGCCATCGCGTCGATCTGGGTGAGGTTCCACTGGGTTCCGTCCTGAAACTGCACCGACTCCACCCCGACCATGACAAGACCATCGCTGTCGCCGGGCATGTCCAGGCGATAGACCTGGCCCGACGCGTCCAGCCAGCCGAGCGACACGCGGACATCTGCCGGCGCGATACCCGGACCGAGGACCAGCGTGTCCGCTGCACCGTCATCGCCCCAGAACGAATCACTGCCATCGCCAACGGCGTAGTCGAATCGGTCGTTGCCCGCACCGCCAACCAAGTCGTCATAGCCAGGGCCTCCGGCAAGGATGTCATCGCCGTCACCACCTTGCAGGTTGTCGTCGCCCACGCGCCCGAACAACGTGTCATTGCCAGCGCCGGCGAACACCCGGTCATCGCCTGTGAGGGCATCGATCACCTCGGCCGCATCGGTACCGTAGATGAGATCGTCGGCAGCCGTGATGGCCGGGGTCAATCTCGCCACGAGATCATCGCTGGTCCAGACCGTACCGTCGGCAAACTCCACCTGGTCGACCGGATGACCGATCTGTTGCTGCAAGGAATCGATCGCCACGAAGAAGCGGTCGATCTGAACCGTGTCGCCTGTCGAGATGGACGACAGAACCAACCCGAACGGCGACCTGGACACCTGCACGTCGCTCGATGCGACGTCGGCGCTGAACACCACGCGAGAGAGAAGGTTCGTGTTCCGATTGGCAACCCACTCGATTCGATCGTGGCCGAAGCCGGTTGCGAACGAGTAGGTCACCGAACCGCGCCCGCCCCGCAGCGTGTCGTTGCCAGCGCCGCCCACCAGCGTGTCGGCGTCCACGGTGAAGCCGGCGTCGTACCCCACCGCGTCGAGCAGGTCGTCGCCGGCCTCGCCCAGCAGGAGATCGGAGCCGGTGCCACCCTCGAGGGTATCGGCGCCGTCGGCGCCGGAGATCGTGTCGCCGACACCGTCGAGGCCGGCGATGTGATCGTCACCGGCGGTGCCCGCAAACGCACGGGCCCAGACCTCGTCGGACGACCACGACGTGCCGTCGGCGAAGGCCACGCGGTCGATCCCGCGGCGGGCGGCGGTCCAGATGCTGACCGAGCCGCCTCCGGCGACCCGCAGATCCAGCGCGCCGAATGAACGATGTTCGACCGCCACATCGGCGGGCGCAATGGCATCGGTGAACCGGACCACAGCCTGCCCAGCACCGCTGACGGTGTCGTTGCCGTCGCCTCTAGCGTACTCCAGCGTCAGGAGACCACCGTTGCCGAGAATCGAATCCTCACCCTGGCCGCCGACCAGCGTGTCGTCGTCGTACGTGCCGTCGTGCAGCACGTCGTTGCCGCCCTCGCCCATCAGGCGGTCGACACCGTCGAGTGCGTAGATCGTGTCGTTGCCGTCTCCCCCTGCAAGGTTGTTTCGGCCGTTGGCATCGAACAGCACGTCGGCGCCGCTACTCGCCAGGTTGGCGGCATCGACGAGCGCCGAGATGTCCCGCTGCGTGCCATCCTGAAAGCGCACGGTGTCGGCACCACTCTGGTTGGCCAGGAAGCCTGCGGTATCGCGTTGCACGCCCACGATGGCCGCGTCGGGCGTGCCTGCAATCACCAGCCCCAACGAGCCATACCACCCCTGCGGACCCGGGCCGCCCCCGCTCTGCCACTTCGGCACAACCGCCTCCGGCGTGATGCCGGCGCCAAAGATCAGCGTGTTGCTTCTCCCGTCATTCGCTGCCAGCAGCGTGTCCTGGCCATCACCGAGCGCGAACTCGATCGTGTTCGCGCCGGCGCCGCTGTCCAGAAAGTCATTCCCCGTACCACCGCTGAGCGTGTCGTCGCCGGTGCCGCCGTATAAGCGGTCGTCGTCGCTCCCGCCGCCGAGGCGATCGTTGCCGCCGCGCCCGCTGAGCGTGTCACGACCGGCCCCGCCGTCGACGGTGTCGTCACTCGATTTGAGGGTGAGCGTGTCGTGGCCGGCGGTCGGCGCGGGCACCAATCCGCCCAGGAACTCAGCCGCCGAGAAGACGGAGCCGTCGGCGAATCGAATGGTCTCCACAGCACCGCGCAGGCCAGCGGCGGCACTGCCGCCGAGCACCATCCGCGCGGTGGCCGAGCCGTCGTTCCAGCGCACGACGAGATAGTCCTCATCTGGCCTGAAGTTGTGCGGCTCGACGCTGATCGTCACGGCATCGGCGTTGACGTCGAGCTGCAACGTGTCGCTGCCGTCGTCTTCGGACGACACCGCCTGATACGCACCCAAGTAGACGTACTGACCATCGCCGCTGCTGACCCGATAGACGTCATCGCCTTCGCCGCCCAGCAGCATGCCGCCGTCTGCGCCCGCACTGAGCACGTCATTGCCGGCCTCACCGTAGAGATTGTCGCCACCGGCGCCACCTTGCAGCGTATCGTTGCCCGCGCCACCCCACAGGCTGTCGTTGCCGGCGCCGCCGTCGATCGAGTCCGCCCCGCTGTAGCCGTGGATCACGTCCGCACCGGTGGTCGTCTGCAGCGTCTTGGCCAGCATCTGGGCGGCGCTCCACGTCGTGCCGTCGTAGAAGTGCACGGTCTCGATGCTCCTGTTCGGGTCGACCGCGCCATCGGGCGTGATCGCCCCCTCGATCCGTACCTCGACATTCCAACTCGCGAGCGACAGGCCGGTGCCGGTGTAGCGCACGGTGGTGTTCGAAGGCGTGACCAGCGAGTGCGAGAGCCGCAGCGTGTCGTTGCCACCACCATCGCTCAGAGTCCAAGTCTGCCTCTGGCCGCCACCGATCGATCCACCCCCCGATGCGATGTAGGTGTCGTTCGAAGTGGTCGATGTGTCGGTGGCCGTGCCGCTGATGTCCTTGTTGGCACCGATGCTGAACATGTAGCTGTCGTTGCCCTCGCCGCCCTCGCTGACGTCGAATGCCCACTGCCAGCCTCCGATCAGCGTGTCGTTGCCCTCGCCACCGATCAGCGTGTTTGCGCCTTGGTACTCCTGCAGCACGTCGTCGCCGAGCCCACCGATCAAGGTGTCGTTGCCATCCCCGCCCTGAAGCGTATCGTTGCCAGCGAGGCCGTCGATGCTGTCGTTGCCCGCCAACGCGTCGTAGACATCGCCGATCGGCGTGAGCTGCCGCACATCGTCACCGTCCGTGGCGGCCGCCGGCGACGGTAAGATGCCGCGATCGACGATCTGCTGCCACCCGAGCGTGCTGCCGTCGGCCAGACGCACGGCATCGAAAGGCCAGTCGGCCGCCGCGATCGGTGCACCGCCGCCGTCGCCCGCGGTGAAGCGCAGGCCGTCACCCTGGTCGTTCAGCGCCAGCACGAAAGCGTTGCCACCGGTCTGGTAGAGGCGCAGCGCCGCCCCATCGACGCCCGCGTCGAGCTCGAGCACGTTCTGCGCCCCCGGTGAGGCCACGCCATCGCGCTGCACCGCGAGCACCTGATCCATGCCTTGCCCGGCCGAGGCCACGACAACTGCCCCGGCGGTGCTGCGCAGATCGATCACGTCGGCGCCGCGGCCGGCCGCCACCCGATTGCCGGCATGGTTCACGACGATCGTGTCGTTGCCGGCGCCGCCGAGCACGGTGCCTCCGTCGCGCGTGGACTGCGCGGTGATCTGGGTGGTCAGCCGCTCGTTGACCAGCTTCTGCAGCGTCGTCGATTCATTGCCCGCCACCACCGTGCGCACGCTCGTGGTCAACCCCTGGTCGAGCAGCACGCTCTGCTGCGCGCCCCACGTCAGCTCGACGTATCCGCCGGCCTTGTACGCCACTTGCAAATCACTCAGCGAAACGCCGTCGAGTTGCAGCGTGTCGGCGCCACTCGTCTCGTAGATGGTGTCGCGGTACAAGCCGCTGCTGGTCTCGCCGGCTGCAATGCGGTACGTGTCGTCGCCTGCGCCACCGTCGAGATAGTCGGCGCCGGCGCCTCCATCGAGCACGTCATTGCCGATGCCGCCTTGCAGTTGATCGTCGCCCTCGTTGCCAATGAGCACGTCGTGGCCATCACCTGCACTCAGCAGATCGGTCGCGTCGCCACCGGCGAGCCAGTCGTCGCCCGCGTCGCCGAACAACTGATCCGTTTCGGCGCCACCGCTCAAGGTGTCGTCACCCGCGAAGCCGCGAAGGTAGTCGTCGCCCGCGCCACCATCGAGCGAATCGGCCCCTTGATCGGCCGCGGCCACGTCGTCGGCGTCGCCGAACAGTGAATCGGCGCCCGCGCCGCCGTACAGCGTGTCGGCACCGCCCTGACCCACCAGGTTGTCGTTGCCGTCTTCACCCTCGAGCCAGTCGTTGCCCTTCAGGGCGCCGTCGGTGTAGGTCTTGGCGTCGCCCCAGAGGTCGTCATCGCCTGCGCCGCCATAGAGCAGATCGTCGCCGCCTTCGCCTTGCGCAAAGTCGTTGCCGGCGCCGCCATCGATGAAGTCGTGCCCCTGCACGATCGGCCGGCCGGAGCTGTCGGTGCTCTGCCCGAAGTCGCCCGATAGCCGGTCATCACCATCGCCGCCGAGCACGAAATCGTCATCGCCGCCGCCGGCGGCGGTGTCGTTGCCGATCTCGCCGTACAGCATGTCGTCGCCCATCAACCCCAGCAGATGGTCGTTGCCCGCGCCGCCGTACAGGATGTCGCCCGCGCCGCGGTCATCGGCGCGGTTGTAGCTGACCACCGGGTCGTACAGCCGATCGAACTCGTTGCCCGGCATGGACGCCACGCTCCACGGCGCACCGCTGCCCGGCGCGTAGTCGTCATCGCCGTTGAGGTCGTCGTCACCGGCGCCGCCGACCAGCAGGTCCGACCCGCGCCCGCCCATCAGCACGTCGTGGCCGGCGCTGCCGACGATGGCATCGTCGCCGTCCTCGCCGCCGAGCCAGTCGCCCTTGACGCCGCTGGGCGTCTGCACGTTGCCTTGCGCGATCGCGCTGTCGATTTCGACCTCGCCGTCGCCGAAGATGCGGTCGTCGCCGGGTTCGCCCGCCGGCGGGCTGGTGACGACGATGACGCTGGCTTCGCCCAGCACGATGTCGCTGCCAGCACCGCCTTGCAGGATGTCGTTGCCGATGTAGCCGAGCACGGTGTCGTCGCCTTGGCCGCCGGCCAGGCTCACGTCGCGCACGTACTCGCCCTCGAGCGGGCCCGCGCCGTCGGGGTCGTGGAAGGCGGTGAGCCGGTTGGGCTGCGCGTCGCCCGTGTCCACGTAGTTGGGCACGAGCGGGGCGATGCTGTCGTCCAGCGTGATGCCCAGCGCCCCGGGGCTCCAGTTGCGGATGGTGATGGTGTCGGCGCGGTTCGCGAACTCGATGTAGAGGTCTTTGCGGGTGGGGGTGATCTGCTGGACGGTGTAGGTGACGTCCTGTGTAGGGGTTTCGTACTTGCCGTTGGGCTGGCGCTTGCGGCAGGCCGGCGTCGTAGCCGGGCACGCGCAGGCTGCCTGGCCGTCGCTGTCGATGATGACGTCGTCGCCCCAGCCGGCGGTGTTGAAGAAGTAGGTGTCGCTGCCGGCGCCGCCGAGCAGGGTGTCGGCGCCAGTGCTGCCTTCGAGGAAGTCGTCGTCGGTGCCGCCGAGCAGGTGTCGTTGCCGCTGCCGCCGTCGAGGGTGTCGGCGCCGGCGTTGCCTTCGAGGTGGTCGGCGCCGGCGAGACCGGTGATGCTGTCGTTGCCGGCGGCGCCGTAGGGGTGGTCGGCGAAGGGTTTGGGGTTCCCTGGACCAAGTTCGCTGTGTCGTCCCCGAAGGCGATGAACTGAGGGCTGGTGACCTGCGACGTTCTGGCATACGCCAGCGTCTGCAGCAGCGGCTGCGTCTCGCCGGCGCGCGGCGTGCCGCCGTAGTACTGGAACTCGTGGCGCTTGCCCGCGGGGACGGTCGAATCGTAGACCTCCTGCCCGGTGACGATATCGCGCTGGTTCTGCAAACCCACCGCTGCGACCAGCAGCGCGCGGTCTGCGATCCATTGGTCGCTGAACGTGAGCATGCCGGCATCGCGGTCGGCCTGCGGCATCGACTTGTCGGCTTCCCAGTCGAGGTAGGTCTGGCCCCAGACCGTGCGCAGCGTCGCATCCAGTGCGCCCTGGTTGCCGTCGGTGGCGGCCAGCACCACCGGGCTCAGCGTGATCAGGCTGGCCAGCGCGGCGAAGTCGTTGCGGGCTTTGGCGCCGAGGTCTGCTCTGCTGGGGTCGATGCGGACCTTGCCGGCGAACGTTGCAGCGCGTGTTTCGAGATCAGCCAAGTTCGCGTACAGGGCGTTGTGGTCTCCCACTGCGGTCGGGATCACAGCCGGGCCGAACAGCGTGCGACGTACGCCGTCGAGCAGCCGCTCGAGCGTGTCCGCGCCCTGGTTGCTCGCCATCTGGATCCATTGGTTCGCCGCGGCGGGGGTTGCCCCGGCGTCGAGCTTCTGCAGCGCGGCCTGCACCGCCAGCGAGTCCGTTAGCGTGACGATCGAGTGGTTGGAGATCGCGCTGCCGTTCTCGATGTTGAAGGTGTCGACGGATCCGACCATCTGCCCCAAGCCGGCGGTGACCGACAGACCATCGAGTGCGCGCGCGTTGAAGACCTTGCCGTTCGGAATGCTCGCATCGACGATGCCGAAGAACTCGAGCAGTTGCGTGCCGATGTTGGTCACATTCACCGAGAGACCGGGCGCGTTGTACGTATAGGCCGCTCGCACCACCGCATCGTGCTCGGCGGCAAACGCCTGGGCCAGGAAGCCCCCCAGGCTGTGGCCGCTGACGGTCAGTTGTTCGTTGGCAGCGAGCTTGCCGGCACCGACAAGCCGCTGATAGAACGCCTCCAGCGACTGGTACTGAGCCATGCCCAAGGTCGTGCCCAGCAACGCGACATCGATCACATCGACAGCGAAGTCGATGCCCCAGTGGCTGGCTTCGGTGCCGCGGATGCCGAGCACCTTCTCACCGGTTGCGCCGCCGCTGGCATCGACGCGCTGGAACAGGACCGCCGAGAAGCCGTCGCCGATGTCGGCTTGGTCGAGAACGGACCATTGCTGGTCGAACCTTGCAGCCTGGCTCTCGGCCATGCCGGAAACTTGGTATCGCGGACTGTTGGCGCCACTGCCGAGTACCAAGCCTTGCGCGTAGCTTGCGAGCGCAGTCTCGGCATAGGTCAGGTAGTCGTTGATTGTCGGCATGTCAGTCTCCTCTCTTGATGAATACGGCGTGAATCAGATCGCGTGGCAAGCCGAGGCGTTCTGGACAGGTGTTCGAGGTGAAGTGCCCCAAGACGATGAAATCGCCACCGGAGCGGCTGTACGAGACGCTTTCGCCAAGGACCTTGCCGTCCGACAGGCGAACCACCTCCCGCCGACTGCGGGACAGACGACCTTCACCGCGCATCGGGTCACCCCGCTTCAGATCAGTGATAACCCAGGTGATCCGATAGCTCGGACCGAGCCGTTGCTCCGGCGGTCGATTGGCCCAGCCCGGGAACGGCTCGCCGTTCTGATCAAACATCTCAGGCGGTAGCGTGACCTTCTCGTAGACCTTCACCCCAGCGTCCTTCTTGCAGAGCGCTTCCATCTGGCGATCGAGATCCCAGCGCTCGCAGCCAGCGAGGAGCCAAGAAATCACCAAGCCGCCGACCACGACACTCAGCCGGCGCATGCATCGCTCCACGCAATGGCAGCAAGGCCCGCCTGCGGACTTCTCCGCGCCCCGACGGAATCCCGTCGATGGCAGCCGATCACCGACTCAAGCCGCTTGAACTCATCGTTCGGGCGCCTACTTCCGCGCCAGGACACACGGCTCGACGAATGGCCGTCCTCGTCATCCAGCCGCCGAGCCAGTCGCCCTTGACACCGCTGGGCGTCTGCGTTGCCTTGCGCGATCGCGCTGTCGATTTCGACCTCGCCGTCGCCGAAGATGCGGTCGTCGCCGGGTTCGCCCGCCGGCGGGCTGGTGACGACGATGACGCTGGCTTCGCCCAGCACGATGTCGCTGCCGGCACCGCCTTGCAGGATGTCGTTGCCGATGTAGCCGAGCACGGTGTCGTCGCCTTGGCCGCCGGCCAGGCTCACGTCGCGCACGTACTCGCCCTCGAGCGGGCCCGCGCCGTCGGGGTCGTGGAAGGCGGTGAGCCGGTTGGGCTGCGCGTCGCCCGTGTCCACGTAGTTGGGCACGAGCGGGCGATGCTGTCGTCCAGCGTGATGCCCAGCGCCCCGGGCTCCAGTTGCGGATGGTGATGGTGTCGGCGCGGTTCGCGAACTCGATGTAGAGGTCTTTGCGGGTGGGGTGATCTGCTGGACGGTGTAGGTGACGTCCTGTGTGGGGGTTTCGTACTTGCCGTTGGGCTGGCGCTTGCCTTGCGGCAGGCCGGCGTCGTAGCCGGGCACGCGCAGGCTGCCCTGGCCGTCGCTGTCGATGATGACGTCGTCGCCCCAGCCGGCGGTGTTGAAGAAGTAGGTGTCGCTGCCGGCGCCGCCGAGCAGGGTGTCGGCGCCGGTGCTGCCTTCGAGGAAGTCGTCGTCGGTGCCGCCGAGCAAGGTGTCGTTGCCGCTGCCGCCGTCGAGGGTGTCGGCGCCGGCGTTGCCTTCGAGGTGGTCGGCGCCGGCGAGACCGGTGAGGGTATCGGCACCGGCGCCGCCGTAGAGGCCGTCGTTCTGGTCGTTGCCGGCCAAGGGGTCCGCGCCGGACCCGCCGAACTTGACGTTGCGCCGCATGGCGGGCACCGGCGTGTTCGCGGTGTTGTCCATCTGGAACTGCAGGCCCTGGCCGACGTCGACGAAGTTGGTGCTGCTGGCCTGGCTGCGATCGACCACGATGCCGCTGACGCTGTTCTGCATGTTTCGGAGCGTCAGCCCTTGCAGCATCACAGCGCGGTCATCGATCCAGCGGCTTGTGAAGGTCTCCTTGCCCGCGTCGCGATCAGCCTGCGACATCGTCTTGTCGGCTTCCCAGTCGAGGTAGGTCTGGCCCCAGACCGTGCGCAGCGTCGCATCCAGTGCGCCCTGGTTGCCGTCGGTGGCGGCCAGCACGACCGGGCTCAGCGTGATCAGGCTGGCCAGCGCGGCGAAGTCGTTGCGGGCTTTGACGCCGAGGTTGCCGCTGCTGGGGTCGAGGCGGAGCTTGCCGGCGAGGTTCAGGAATGCATTGCGCACCTGGACGTCGTAGAGCGCCTGGTACAAGGCCTCTCGCTCACCGTTTCCAACCGCCAGCAGCGCCTGGTTGATGTTCAGCACGCCTTCGATGCCGTCGATCAGTCTCTCGTAGCCCGCCGCTGTCCCCTGCGCGGCGCCGGCGAGGAGTGCCTTGTATTGCGCCGTGGTCAGTGTCAGATCGAGCCTGGACAGTAGGTCGAAGACTGCCAATGAATCCGCCAGCGTCCTCATGCTGTGGTTTCGTGCGTCCTCCGGCAGAGGCTCATCGGACAACCACTGATCCTCGATCGCGATGTCCACCGCGATGCCCGGCCGTGAGTGAAGGCCCGAGATGGCATTGAACGGTGCACCGCCGACGGAAGCCTCATCGGCGATCACGTTGAGGAAGGTGGCGCTGTTGGCACCGGTCGGTACGGCGCCGCCAAGGGTTGCGAAGAACTGCTGGTTGGTTGCGTTGTTCTTGAACCCAGGCGTGTCGAAGCCGACGACTTGGCCCACAGATGATCCGAACAGCGCGTTGAATGCCAGTGCAAGATGCCCGCCGAGGCTGTGCCCCACAACGTCGATCTTGTGGTCCGGGTCGGCAGCCAGCAGCGGTACGAGTTCGCCAGTGGCGGCAACGGAGGTCGCCGGTTCGAGGTAGTAGTGCGTCGCGACCACCTCGCCGTTCGGGCCAGCCAGCGATGTGTCGGCGTACAGGTACACGGCGCCGGGTGTCGCGTTGGCCGGCGGCACCGACGATGACGTCGTGTAGCTCCTGAACGCGAACTGGCTGACCTGCCCACCGGCCGTGCTGACACGCTGCCACCAGTTGTACAGCGCGACGATCTGGTCGTACGCCGCCCCCTCGAACGCGATCTGCTTGTCCGTGACGGTCAGGTCGTGCCCAGGCAGCGTGCCGCGGATGCCGAGGGTGAGGGCGCCTGCGGCGTCCTTGAAAACGGTTACGTCGAGGTCGGACGCGCTATCGTGAAGTGTTGGAAGAGCCACCGTATGGCGGCCAGCAAATGCCGTCGCCTGAAACGGGCTCATGCCCCTCCCACCGTCCTTAAGACGCTCCGTGTCCGGGACTCCTGCGAGAAGATCGAAGTAAGCGGCGTATGCAGCCTGCGCGAGGTTTTTCAGATCTTCGTTGGTCATCGTTCGCCTTTCGGTTGGATGTCAATCAGGAATACTTGCCGAGACAGTTCATTTACATCAAGGTCAGCCGGACATCGGAAGCGCGATTCCGCATCGATCACTACAAAGTCACCGCCCACTCGTAGAAAGCTCGTGAGCGTGCCGAGCACTTTGTCATCGGCGGTTCTTACCAGGGAGACGTCGGTTCGCACGACTCTGGGGTCTTCCGCGCGGATCACGGTCAACGTGTCCCTGACCACAAACAGATCGCCTACCTTCGCGGCGAATGGCAATAGCGATCCTCCCGGGGCAGCGCCGAGTTGCACGGGAATGCGAATGTTTCCGTCCTTGTCGACGTAGCGTCGATCCTGAAGCAGCACGCGCTCAAACACCTGTACGCCTCCTTCCTTGGCACACAAGGCTTTCGCCTTGTCGTCCCAGTACTGACGCCGATGTTCGACGTAGAAGAACCATCCCGCCACCAAGACGGTCAGCACCACCGGGACCAACAGAAGCGTCTTGAGCAGCACCACGCCACGTGATCGGTTCTGTGAACTGCAACGCACGACGCGCTTGCTCAACACGATGCCTCGTCGGTTGCCACGTGCCGGGTCGCCACGCTGCCGCCTTTCGCGCGCAGCAAGACCGATCACGCTGCCCTCCTGGCGCACGTGTCGTTGGCTGCACGGCAGCTGACCACGTCAGACCAGGCCGCCCCTGCGATCCTCAGGCCACTCGCGCTCCCGGGTGTCGGGTCAGCCGCCGTCGAAGGAGAGTCATCGGCGCGGTTGTAGCTGACCACCGGGTCGTACAGCCGATCGAACTCGTTGCCCGGCATGGACGCCACGCTCCACGGCGCACCGCTGCCCGGCGCGTAGTCGTCATCGCCGTTGAGGTCGTCGTCACCGGCGCCGCCGACCAGCAGGTCCGACCCGCGCCCGCCCATCAGCACGTCGTGGCCGGCGCTGCCGACGATGGCATCGTCGCCGTCCTCGCCGCCGAGCCAGTCGCCCTTGACGCCGCTGGGCGTCTGCACGTTGCCTTGCGCGATCGCGCTGTCGATTTCGACCTCGCCGTCGCCGAAGATGCGGTCGTCGCCGGGTTCGCCCGCCGGCGGGCTGGTGACGACGATGACGCTGGCTTCGCCCAGCACGATGTCGCTGCCGGCACCGCCTTGCAGGATGTCGTTGCCGATGTAGCCGAGCACGGTGTCGTCGCCTTGGCCGCCGGCCAGGCTCACGTCGCGCACGTACTCGCCCTCGAGCGGGCCCGCGCCGTCGGGGTCGTGGAAGGCGGTGAGCCGGTTGGGCTGCGCGTCGCCCGTGTCCACGTAGTTGGGCACGAGCGGGGCGATGCTGTCGTCCAGCGTGATGCCCAGCGCCCCGGGGCTCCAGTTGCGGATGGTGATGGTGTCGGCGCGGTTCGCGAACTCGATGTAGAGGTCTTTGCGGGTGGGGGTGATCTGCTGGACGGTGTAGGTGACGTCCTGTGTGGGGGTTTCGTACTTGCCGTTGGGCTGGCGCTTGCCTTGCGGCAGGCCGGCGTCGTAGCCGGGCACGCGCAGGCTGCCCTGGCCGTCGCTGTCGATGATGACGTCGTCGCCCCAGCCGGCGGTGTTGAAGAAGTAGGTGTCGCTGCCGGCGCCGCCGAGCAGGGTGTCGGCGCCGGTGCTGCCTTCGAGGAAGTCGTCGTCGGTGCCGCCGAGCAAGGTGTCGTTGCCGCTGCCGCCGTCGAGGGTGTCGGCGCCGGCGTTGCCTTCGAGGTGGTCGGCGCCGGCGAGACCGGTGATGCTGTCGTTGCCGGCGGCGCCGTAGAGGTGGTCGGCGAAGAGGTTTGGGGTTCCCTGGACCAAGTTCGCTGTGTCGTCCCCGAAGGCGATGAACTGAGGGCTGGTGACCTGCGACGTTCTGGCATACGCCAGCGTCTGCAGCGGCGGCTGCGTCTCGCCGGCGCGCGGCGTGCCGCCGTAGTACTGGAACTCGTAGCGCTTGCCCGCGGGGACGGTCGAATCGTAGACCTCCTGCCCGGTGACGATATCGCGCTGGTTCTGCAAACCCACCGCTGCGACCAGCAGCGCGCGGTCTGCGATCCATTGGTCGCTGAACGTGAGCATGCCGGCATCGCGGTCGGCCTGCGGCATCGACTTGTCGGCTTCCCAGTCGAGGTAGGTCTGGCCCCAGACCGTGCGCAGCGTCGCATCCAGTGCGCCCTGGTTGCCGTCGGTGGCGGCCAGCACGACCGGGCTCAGCGTGATCAGGCTGGCCAGCGCGGCGAAGTCGTTGCGGGCTTTGGCGGCGAGGTTGCCGCTGCTGGGGTCGAGGCGGAGCTTGCCGAGCAGCGCGCCGAACGATGGGCTCGCCTGCAGGTCCACCAGGGTCTGGTGCAAAGCTACGCGCGACTGTGGCTGGGGACCGGTTGTACCGCCGCTGACATCGCCGACTGGGGTCGACACGTAGTCCATGGCGAGAACCCGCCGTACGCCATCGAGCACCGACTCATACGAGGCGCTCATGTCGTTGCTGCCGGCGCTCACCAAGGATCCGAGCCGGCCAAAGTCCATTGACGGATCCAGCCGTTCCAGCGCGGCTCCCAACGCCAGCACGCCAGTTAGCTTGTAGATCGGATGACTGCCCAGGAAGCCCGCTGGGCCGTCGGGCTTGTCCTCCTGGTAGAGCCCGATGCGTACGCCGTACTGCTGGAAGCCCACAGGATCCCAATCGTTGGTCGTGAAGTTGACGCCATTGACCGCGTAGTAGTTGTTCTGCGCGTTGGCAAATCCGGCCAGGCTCAGTCCGGTGCCGACTCGTGCCGCGATCTCGGCGAACGCCACGTCGATGTTTCCCGACTGGACGCGCCTGAAGCCGGCGCTGTTGAAGGTGTTGACCGCCTCGATCGGCCAGCCCGCGCCGAAGATGCGCGAGAAGGCCGTTGCCAGGTAGCCGCCAAGGCTGTGCCCGTTGACCGACTTGATCGCGCCGATGCCGACAAGACCTCCGGTGCCCTGCGCCGGCAAACCCGACGCGAAGTGTTGGGAGACGGGCGACCGCACGATCTGGGCAACGGATTGCGATGCTGGCGTCGTTTCGCGCAGCCACCAGTTCACCATGTCGACCAGTTGATCGGTGGCAAGGCCGCTGACCATCAGGTCGGCGTCGGCGCTGAGGTCCTCGGCCAACTCCTGGGTGCCACGCATCGAGACGAAGGTCTGGCTCGCGTACGGTGTGCCCGCGTTGCCGCGCCAAATAGTGGCCTCGAATCCCGAAGCGAAGCCGCCGGCTTGTTTGATGACTGTGAAGCTCTGACCGATGAAGGTTGCGAGTGATGGGGTCATGCGCAGGGTCAGCCGCTCGGCCAACGCGGGGCCTGTCAACTCGGGTGGCAGTGCATCAACGTAGGAAGCGTCGGCAAGCAGTGCGTTGATGAACGCGTCGTTGATCGTCGTCATTTCTTCTCTCCTCTACGGTTCTTGGGTGGTTCGACGTAGTTGATGCCTAGGGCCTTGAAAGCTTGGGCGCCGGCCGGCGGATCCTTCGGCATGCACGTGTACCGAAAGAGCAACGGAACCTTGCCCGGCGCACCAAGCAGATGAACAAGGACTCCTCCGCTGGCTTCCAGCACGTTGTAGCTGAGCACCAGTTCACCCGTGGTTGCGTCGACGTAGCGCATCGGCCGGCGCGTGACCTGGACCCAGGTACCCGGTAGCTCAACATGCGGCTGCGCCTCGAAGTACACGGTCCTGCCAACAGCTGAGGCGCGGTCGATCTTGATCTCCGCGTTCTCCCTGCACAGTCGCTCGAACTGGGGTTTGGCCAGAATCTCGTCGATCACCGGGAAGGGCATCAAGATGCCAAAGGCGATGAGCCCGACCAAGCCTCTCAGCCAAATCCTCTTCGGAAATCGCGCCACGTTGTATGCAAACAGCAGCGAGAACGCGGCCCACGCCAGCACGAGCAGCAATGCAATGAAAGCGATCACGCGACCCCTCCGAGCACCGAGAAACGAGATGGCCCGGTGCGCCATGCAGCCCAACCGGAGCCCCAGGCGCTGCTGAAGTCGTAGGTGTCGAGGCCGGCGCCACCGAGCAGCAGGTTGGAGATCGCGCTGCCGCTCTCGATGTTGAAGGTGTCGACGGATCCGACCATCTGCCCCAAGCCGGCGGTGACCGACAGACCATCGAGTGCGCGCGCGTTGAAGACCTTGCCGTTCGGAATGCTCGCATCGACGATGCCGAAGAACTCGAGCAGTTGCGTGCCGATGTTGGTCACATTCACCGAGAGACCGGGCGCGTTGTACGTATAGGCCGCTCGCACCACCGCATCGTGCTCGGCGGCAAACGCCTGGGCCAGGAAGCCCCCCAGGCTGTGGCCGCTGACGGTCAGTTGTTCGTTGGCAGCGAGCTTGCCGGCACCGACAAGCCGCTGATAGAACGCCTCCAGCGACTGGTACTGAGCCATGCCCAAGGTCGTGCCCAGCAACGCGACATCGATCACATCGACAGCGAAGTCGATGCCCCAGTGGCTGGCTTCGGTGCCGCGGATGCCGAGCACCTTCTCACCGGTTGCGCCGCCGCTGGCATCGACGCGCTGGAACAGGACCGCCGAGAAGCCGTCGCCGATGTCGGCTTGGTCGAGAACGGACCATTGCTGGTCGAACCTTGCAGCCTGGCTCTCGGCCATGCCGGAAACTTGGTATCGCGGACTGTTGGCGCCACTGCCGAGTACCAAGCCTTGCGCGTAGCTTGCGAGCGCAGTCTCGGCGTACGTCAGGTAGTCGTTGATTGTCGGCATGTCAGTCTCCTCTCTTGATGAATACGGCGTGAATCAGATCGCGTGGCAAGCCGAGGCGTTCTGGACAGGTGTTCGAGGTGAAGTGCCCCAAGACGATGAAGTCGCCGCCAGAGCGGCCGTACATGGTTGCCTCACCGAGCACCTTGCCGTCGGAAAGCCGAAGCACCTGCCAGTGATAGCGGGAAAGGCGCCCTTCCCCTCGCAGAGGCTCGCCTTGCTTCAGCACGGTGGTACTTGCGGACAGTCGATAGCCGCCGACGAGCCGTTGCTCCGGCGAGCGCGTCGCCCAACCCGGGAAGGGATTGCCCCCCTGGTCGAACATCTCAGGCGGCAGCGTGACCTTCTCGTAGACCTTCACCCCAGCGTCCTTCTTGCAGAGCGCTTCCATCTGGCGATCGAGATCCCAGCGCTCGCAGCCAGCGAGGAGCCAAGAAATCACCAAGCCGCCGACCACGACACTCAGCCGGCGCATGCATCGCTCCACGCAATGGCAGCAAGGCCCGCCTGCGGACTTCTCCGCGCCCCGACGGAATCCCGTCGATGGCAGCCGATCACCGACTCAAGCCGCTTGAACTCATCGTTCGGGCGCCTACTTCCGCGCCAGGACACACGGCTCGACGAATGGCCGTCCTCGTCATCCCAGCCGCCGAGCCAGTCGCCCTTGACACCGCTGGGCGTCTGCACGTTGCCTTGCGCGATCGCGCTGTCGATTTCGACCTCGCCGTCGCCGAAGATGCGGTCGTCGCCGGGTTCGCCCGCCGGCGGGCTGGTGACGACGATGACGCTGGCTTCGCCCAGCACGATGTCGCTGCCGGCACCGCCTTGCAGGATGTCGTTGCCGATGTAGCCGAGCACGGTGTCGTCGCCTTGGCCGCCGGCCAGGCTCACGTCGCGCACGTACTCGCCCTCGAGCGGGCCCGCGCCGTCGGGGTCGTGGAAGGCGGTGAGCCGGTTGGGCTGCGCGTCGCCCGTGTCCACGTAGTTGGGCACGAGCGGGGCGATGCTGTCGTCCAGCGTGATGCCCAGCGCCCCGGGGCTCCAGTTGCGGATGGTGATGGTGTCGGCGCGGTTCGCGAACTCGATGTAGAGGTCTTTGCGGGTGGGGGTGATCTGCTGGACGGTGTAGGTGACGTCCTGTGTGGGGGTTTCGTACTTGCCGTTGGGCTGGCGCTTGCCTTGCGGCAGGCCGGCGTCGTAGCCGGGCACGCGCAGGCTGCCCTGGCCGTCGCTGTCGATGATGACGTCGTCGCCCCACGTGCTGCCGAAGACGTAGGTATCGTCGCCCATTCCACCCAATAGCAAGTCGGCACCAGGGCCGCCGTCGAGGGTGTCGTTGCCCTGGTTGCCTTCGAGCCAGTCGCCTCCACTGAGGCCGGTAAGGGTATCGTTGCCGGCCATGCCATAGAGGTGATCCTCGAGTTGGTTTGCTGACCCGACCACCATGTCGTCGCCGTTGCCGCCGAAGTTCAAGAGTTGGCTCGGCACTTGCCCATGCACCCCACCCTTGCGTGCGGTGTTCTCGGCGATGACGACTTGTTGCGTACCCTGTGCATCGATCCACCGCAGCTCGAAGGATCGATCCGTCGGCAACATGATGCTGTATGCCGTACCGGAACCGTTGGCCTTGTTCTGCGCGACGATCGACTCCACGAGGATGGCGCGATCGGCGATCCATTTCGCGGTGAACACGTCCTTGCCCGCGTCTCGCTCGGCTGGCAACCTCGATCTGTCGGCATCCCAATCAAGATAGGTTTGTCCCCAAACCGAGCGCAGCGCTCCGTCCAGCACGCTCCGGTTGCCGGTTGTCGCGGTCAGCACGACCGGGCTCAACGTGATCAGACTGGCCAGCGCGCTGAAGTCGTTGCGCGCCTTTGCGCCGAGGTCTGCGCTGCTGGGGTCGAGGCGGACCTTGCCGGCGATGTCCCGGAAGGGGTTGCTCTCCATGAACGACTTCAGGTTGGCGTGGTACGCCGTCCGCGACATCGGCATCGCGCCGGTTTCCCAATTGCCGCCGTCGTCACCCGGCGGTGTCGATACTGCCGCGGGGTTCTGAATCACCCGGCGCAACCCGTCGAGCAAGTTCTCGAGAGTCCGCTCGGCGACTACGAACAGATCGTCGGGTGACGAGCCTTGGGCGATGGCATTCAGCCTCGCCACGTCTACCGTCGGATCGAGCCTCTCGATCGCTCGGAATGCCGCAAGCGCATCGGTGAGCTTGTACAGGTAGTGATTGCCGATTGCCGGCGTCACATCCTCTTCGTTGTAGATACCGATACGCGTGCCGTACTGCGTGAAGGTCACCCCATTGGTCGTTACGCTCAGGCCGTTCATGGCGTAGAAGTTGTCCTGCGAAGCACCTGGCAAAGCAACGGTGCTCCCCAGCAACTGTGCAAGCAAGGTGAGCGGCTGCCCCAACGCTCCGATGGACGCACCGATCGAGAACAGCCCTGCGCCGTTGAACGTACTGCTGTGTGACACCTGGTTCGAGAACACGCTGCCGAACACGGTGGTCAAGTGTCCACCCAGCGAATGCCCGACAACGCGCACCCGCCCGCCAGCGGCCGCCAAGGCGGCCGCGATTCCTCCGCTCGCGGTGGCTGTGCCGGGCGATACGAATGGTTGGTCGAGCGGGCCGGCGGCAATCTGCGTGTACGCGGTGTTCGCCGGCTTGGAGATATCGTTCCACCAGTTCACCATCGCCGCGGTTTGCGAACGCGCCACGCCGGACCCGAACGCTAGGTCAACGTCGGCATACAAGATGTCGGGGTCGGAAACACTACCCTCGGTGCCGCGATGCGCGACATACAGCTCGCCTGTCGTCTTGTCACGAAACACCGCGCCTTGGTAGTCGCTGGCTGGATCGTCCCTAACGGCGAGGACTTCGAAGCGATCGGCGATCTCTTGGGCGAGAGGCGCGGTGAGTCGGCGCGAGGCCAAGGTCAAGAGACTGCTTGAGTCTCCCGGGACAAGCGGTCCCGCGTATACGAGGTCTGCCAATGCACACTCGAAGAACGCTCGCTCAATCGTGTTCATGTCATTTCCCTATCGATGTTGGTAGGTGATCCACAGCTCGTGCGGGTAAGGCGCGGCTTGCTTCAAGCATGAGTACGGCGCGTGGCTGCCCCAACCGGAAATCCGCTTGATCCAACCGCCGGGTGATCCGAGCCAATAGTCCTCGCGGACCACTTTCCCAGTGGAGATCTGGACATATGTCGTCACTTCTCTAAGCACCGGAATGGGCCAACTTCGGATGCTCTGGCGCCTCTGGGTCCGTTCGAACTCCCTGGTCCAGGCCTCTTCGAATCGCCGGCCTTCCTCATATGCAAGCTTGGTGTCGCCCTTGGGGAATGGACTCTTCCCGGCTTCAATCTCGCTTTGAGTCCAGACTCGTCGCCGTCCTTGCTCATCAAAGAACAAGCCCGATCCGACGGCTACGGGTCCGTAGAACTTCACCGCCGGCATCTCTTCGCACAGGCGCTTGAACTCACGCGCGCCGAGCCATTCGTCCGCCCATGGCGCAAACAGCCAGAGCCCTGCAAGTGCAACCGCAAGAGTCGAACGGGCGAATCCCGTGCTGATGCGCCGGGCAAGCGTCACGCGCCAGATCAGGTATCCCAGACCCAACCATAGCGCGGCCGCCACGAGAATGATCAGCGCGCTCATGCCACGAACTCTGTGCTGAACGCACTGTCGTTTGCCGTGTTCGTTCGGCCCAACGATGCGTCTCGTGCGAGCCCACCGCTGTCGACGCGTTGAGCGCCGATCGCTAACCCACCGCCGTAGAGGATGTCGCCCGCACCGCGGTCATCGGCGCGGTTGTAGCTGACCACCGGGTCGTACAGCCGATCGAACTCGTTGCCCGGCATGGACGCCACGCTCCACGGCGCACCGCTGCCCGGCGCGTAGTCGTCATCGCCGTTGAGGTCGTCGTCACCGGCGCCGCCGACCAGCAGGTCCGACCCGCGCCCGCCCATCAGCACGTCGTGGCCGGCGCTGCCGACGATGGCATCGTCGCCGTCCTCGCCGCCGAGCCAGTCGCCCTTGACGCCGCTGGGCGTCTGCACGTTGCCTTGCGCGATCGCGCTGTCGATTTCGACCTCGCCGTCGCCGAAGATGCGGTCGTCGCCGGTTCGCCCGCCGGCGGGCTGGTGACGACGATGACGCTGGCTTCGCCCAGCACGATGTCGCTGCCGGCACCGCCTTGCAGGATGTCGTTGCCGATGTAGCCGAGCACGGTGTCGTCGCCTTGGCGCCGGCCAGGCTCACGTCGCGCACGTACTCGCCCTCGAGCGGGCCCGCGCCGTCGGGGTCGTGGAAGGCGGTGAGCCGGTTGGGCTGCGCGTCGCCCGTGTCCACGTAGTTGGGCACGAGCGGGGCGATGCTGTCGTCCAGCGTGATGCCCAGCGCCCCGGGGCTCAGTTGCGGATGGTGATGGTGTCGGCGCGGTTCGCGAACCTCGATGTAGAGGTCTTTGCGGGTGGGGTGATCTGCTGGACGGTGTAGGTGACGTCCTGTGGGGTTTCGTACTTTGCCGTTGGGCTGGCGCTTGCCTTGCGGCAGGCCGGCGTCGTAGCCGGGCACGCGCAGGCTGCCCTGGCCGTCGCTGTCGATGATGACGTCGTCGCCCCAGCCGGCGGTGTGAAGAAGTGGTGTCGCTGCCGGCGCCGCCGAGCAGGTGTCGGCGCCGGTGCTGCCTTCGAGGAAGTCGTCGGTGCCGCCGAGCAAGCAAGGTGTCGTTGCCGCTGCCGCCGTCGAGGGTGTCGGCGCCGGCGTTGCCTTCGAGGTGGTCGGCGCCGGCGAGACCGGTGAGGGTATCGGCACCGGCGCCGCCGTAGAGGCCGTCGTTCTGGTCGTTGCCGGCCAAGGGTCCGCGCCGGACCCGCCGAACTTGACGTTGCGCCGCATGGCGGGCACCGGCGTGTTCGCGGTGTTGTCCATCTGGAACTGCAGGCCCTGGCCGACGTCGACGAAGTTGGTGCTGCTGGCCTGGCTGCGATCGACCACGATGCCGCTGACGCTGTTCTGCATGTTTCGGAGCGTCAGCCCTTGCAGCATCACAGCGCGGTCATCGATCCAGCGGCTTGTGAAGGTCTCCTTGCCCGCGTCGCGATCAGCCTGCGACATCGTCTTGTCGGCTTCCCAGTCGAGGTAGGTCTGGCCCCAGACCGTGCGCAGCGTCGCATCCAGTGCGCCCTGGTTGCCGTCGGTGGCGGCCAGCACGACCGGGCTCAGCGTGATCAGGCTGGCCAGCGCGGCGAAGTCGTTGCGGGCTTTGACGCCGAGGTCTGCGCTGGCGGGCTCGAGGCGGACCTTGCCGGCAATCGCAAGGAACGCCGCACTCTCTGTCAACGCCCCGAGGTTGCTGTGGAAGCCCTCGCGCTTGGTGATGTCGCCGAACCCAGACGCGCCGTCCTTGAATTCGGTCTTCGCAACGCCCGGTCCGAGAAGCTGGCGCCGCAGGCCGTCGAGGATGTTCTCCAGCGGATCGGCCTCGTAGTTGGCATTGGGGCCATTGCTCGTCGTGCGATTGCTTGCCGCAGGAAGGAGTCCGATAAATCTGGCCAGATCGATGCCGCTATCGAGGCGATCCATCGCACGCTGCAGCGCGAGCGCATCAGCGAGCAAGATGAGGGCATGTCCGTTGCCGAAATCACCAGTGCCAATGAACCCGGCGAACGGCCCCTCCAGGATCGGCTGCGACTCGATACCGACCTTCAACGCGGGGCCGTGGATCCCGGAGTTCGCTGCCACGTTGGTGTTGTTGATCGATTCGTAGCCGTAGACCTGCGTGATGCGCCCGTCGGCAGCGGAGCCCGTGCGCCCCTCGTCGACAACGGGCTGAAAGGATGGCCCAAACCCCAGCCACACGGCCTTCACGGCCCAGTCGTAGCGTTGATCGCCGTACACCGACTTCGCATCGAAAGGCTGACCCGTCCTGCCGATGGCCCCCTCGCGCAGTGGATCGCCGACATCCGGTGCAACGCGCGGGTCGACCAGCACGGCGTGGAAGTAGTCGACCATGTCCTTCAGCGAGCCCGCGCTGCCATCCCAACTGCCGCGCCCCAGGCCGTTGAAGGTGACGGTTTGTCCGAACTGGATGCTGGCCTCGTTCTGGTGGATCTCGGTGAACACCGTTGCGAGATGGCCGCCCAGGCTGTACCCGGTCACGTTGAGAATGGACCCCGACGGTAGGAGCGGCGTACCGGAGCCGTCCTTGTTCACCTTGAGCCAGGCGAAGTAGCGCTCCAGGGCGTCTTGCTGGGCGAGTGCGAAACCAAGGAATTCGACGGCAACGTCCGCGGCAGATCCATCGCGCTCGCGATCACCGCCGTCGGCCCACGTCCGAAACTCGGTGGAGCGAATCGCGAGCGTGTACTCATTGGTCGGATTCCCAGACAGGTCCAGCTTCTGGATCAGCGTTGCAGACAGGCCGGTATTGGCCAGGATCTCGTCGTTCAACTGATCGAACGCCGGATCGCCTTCGGCTGCAGGGCGCGAACCCGGAACGGCACCGGTCGTTGGGTTATCAGACCATTGATGGACGATTCTGTACTTGCTCAGAAACTCGTCGGCTTGCGACGAGGTCATGCGCGTGTAGCCGCGGTAGCCTTCGTTGAGGTCTGGATTGCCGGTCTTGTAGCCCTCGCGGTTGGTGCCCAGTAGCAGTGCCCTTCGGATTTCCGTGGTGTCACTCGGCGACATGTTCTCCAAGTAGGATTCCGCAGCCAATCGCTGCAAGACGTAGTCGTAGAGCGATTCGATGTTCGTGTTCATGGCGGTCACTCTCCTGTTTTCGATGGTTCGATGGTCTGGAGGACGTCGAAGGCAAACTGCGTGAACTCAGCACCTACGCCATTCCGCGGAAGTTCGGCGCAGCGCGCCGCCACTTCCCACATCGCCTTGCCCGGTCCGCGTGGGTTGCGGCTGGCGATCAAGAACTGCCGGCGAACCGCGAGTACCTCGTGCGATTGCAGGTCATAGATCAGCAGCTCGCCTCCCGAGATCCCGTGCTCGCGGTCACGCGGGCGCTTGAGCCCGCGCCACGTGTAGCCAAAGCGGGCGGTGGGCGCCGCGATGCCAAGCACCTGCATCGGATCCTTGTCCTTCCAGTGATCCGTCAGGTTGCCCGTAGGCCCGCGGGCCTGCTCGCGCGTGTAGCCGAACAGCCGGACATAGGGCTCGCGAATGCCCTTCTGCCATTTCGTGTTGCGCCGCGGCTGCTCGACGAACCGGTAGTTGTAGAGGGGCGGCTGGATGAACCAGGTGCCCTGCCATTTCAGACTGTCGCCTGTAAGCAGGAAGACGCGCTGAATCCACGGCATTTCCAACGCATACGGGTCGCTGAGCATGTCGCTGCTCGGCGGCCCTTGCGGCCGGGCGAAGTACAAGCCCTCGACGTTGTCCACCTTCTTGAAGATCCACTCGCCAGCCTCGGTGCTGCACAGGTGGTTGAAGTACTGCACGGCAACCCTCGGCGTGCCGGGCAACCAACCGCGCCACCAGGCCCGATCGAAGTCGAAGGGCACGGGCTCGGGCACGCCGCCGGGTAGCTTCAGGTTGTGCGCGATGCGCGCCTCGTCGCCGTCGAGCCACTGCTCGGGTATGGGTTCGGGTTGGCCATCCACCTTGACGAACCGGGTCCACACGGCCGGGACGTAGGGCTCCGCTTGCGCAGTGATGTGAAGGCCGCCAAGCAGCGCCAGCAGCAGAGAGCCACAGATGAAAACCTTTGCCGGCACGATCCGCAGCGCCTTGCCGGGGCAGCCCTGCCCGCGCAGCGCCCACCACAGCGCCGCCGCCGCGAGCAACCAGTACAGGCGGCCCGCGGCCGTCAACAGCGAGCCGAGTGGCGTCAGGTCTAGCGGCGTGCCGGTCAGCATGGCGCACCGGTTTGCGTCGGCAACCGGCAACGGCTTGGCTGCGATGCGATCTGGCCGAAGGCCCAGCCGAACTTCTGGATCTCCAGCTTGTTGGTGGCCTGGGTGTCGCGCGCAGAGTCGTCAGCGAACTCGGTGGAGCGCAGGCTCACCACGAGCTGACCGTTGGTCAGCCCGCGCGACGGATCGGTGTCGCCCTTGAACCTGAACAGCGTGCCACTGAAACCAGTCTCGGTGTTGGCCTTGTGGTCGACGACTTCCCACTCGGCGGCGAACTGCTCGGCTTGTTTGGCGGTGAATCTGCTGGAGCGGCCGTTGCCGAACTCAAGTGCAGCCTGAAGACCAATCGGAGTTGTGTAAGCGAACCTCTCCAGAAGTGCCTCTGCAGCCATCTGCAGATTAGCGAAAGTGAGGTAGGTCGAGATGGGGTTGATTGCCATTGCTATTGCTCCCTTGTTGGCATGAGAACGCGGAGGAGAAAGGGCTGTCCTCGAAGACTTCGGAACGCGCCCCCGTCTGACACTTTCGGGAACGGTGAGCACGCACAGTCAGGTGCCGCGGCCCACGGCATCCTGAACCCCGCCCTGCTGCCCAGCCCCCGATCCATCATGTAGCCCACGCGCTCGGCGATGACCCCGTTGCTCTGCAGGTCGATCACCTTCAGCGAGCCGCCCGCGATCCACTGCTCGCGGTCTTCGCGCGTGGAGAGGTCGTCCCAGGTGATGCCGTAGCGGGCGGTGTATTGGTCGATCGGTTTGCGCTCGAGCTGAAACCAATATGCGCTCTCTGGCGGATCGGTCCCCCGATCTCGACGAAACCGCTCGATAGCCTCGGCGGTCCACGCAGGCATGAGTTTCATCGTCCCGGTGTACCGATACCGCCTGCCGTCGGCCGGATCGATCGATTCGACGTACCGGTAGCGCCCCTTGCGAATCTCCACCTCGCGCTGAAAGCGCCCCTGGGTGTTCTCCAGCCGCAGCAGCTGCGCGATGCACTCGTCGCCCGCGCAGTCGCGCCCGTAGGGGTCGAACAGCTTGTACTGGTCGAAGTCGTCCTGCACGTCGCGCGGCTCGCGCCACTTCAGCCACACGACGCCTTCGACACCCTCGACCGCACGCGCGATCTTCTCGCCCGCACTCTTGCAGCGCATCTCGAAGCGAGCCGTCGCGGCGTCCAGCCTGGCCTTGAACTGCTGCTGTTCCTGCACGCGCTTGTGCACCGGTCGCACGAACACCGGATAGACGACGCCTCCGAGCACAACGGCTGCCGCGGCCAGCTTCACCCACCAGCGCTTGGGCCACCAGAGTGCGAGCACCACGATGCCCAGCGCCAGCAGCCAGTACAGCCAGCCCAGCGCTGCCAGCACTCCGCCGTACGGCGTCAGGTCCAGCGGCGTGCCGGTCAGCATGGCGCACCGGTTTGCGTCGGCAGCCGGCAACAGCTGGGCTGCGTTTCGTTCATGTCGATCTCCTGCTGCTCAGTCATCCAACCACCACCGCGTCGCGCCGGGCTCGGTCTTCGCCCCTTGGCAGGCCTGCCACGATTCCGGCCGCGCCAACAGTCCCTTCCAAGGCCGCGAGGCCGGCCGACCGCCCGAACCTCATCGCCGCCGCCCGTGCCGCCGCACGCATTGCATCCGCCCCGTTGCCTCGTGCCAGCGCTTGCAACGTGCGCCGCGCCAGCGCCCGGCGATCGAAGAACTCCGTCAACCATCCGTTCTCCCCATCACGCACCACCTCCCGCACCGGCGCGGTGTCCGAGCCGATCACCAGGCACCCGCACGCCATCGCCTCCAGCAGCGACCAGCTCAGCACGAACGGATAGGTCAGGTACACATGCGCCGCGCTCACCTGCAGCACACGCACGTATTGCTCGTACGGCAGCTTGCCCACAAAGTGCGTGCGCGCCGGGTCGATGCTCACTTCGCGCAGCATGTGCTCGCGCCAGTTCGGCGCTTGCGGCGGCTTGCGCCCATAGCTGACGCCGTCGCCGCCGACGATCACGGCGTGGCAGGTGCCGTGCTCGCTCTGCACGATTTGCAGCGCGCGCATGAACTGGTGGAAGCCGCGGTACGGCTCCAGGTTGCGCGCCACGTAGGTGACGATGGGTTCTCCGGCCTTCAGCACCCGCCCCTGGTTCGGCCCGCTGGGCACGGTGAAGGTGGCGGCCGGGTCCGGCGCGAGCCGTTCGGTGTCGATGCCCTCGTGCGCCACCGCGATCTTGCCGCGGTACGCCTCGGGGTGCCGGCTCCATTGCCATTGCGTGGGCGTGATGCCGGCGTCGCAGTGCTGCAGGTTCAACAGGTGCAGCGCGTTCCAGGTGCGGATGCGCAAGCAGTCGTCCAGCGTGGGCGGAAACTCGGGGTCGAAGCCGACGTCCTGCCCCTCGCTCGCGTAGTACCACTCGCAGTAGTGCACGAGCCGCGTGTGCGGAAAGATGTCTTTCGCGTACAGCGTCTCGCCCCAGCCGGGGTGCGCCACGATCGCATCGGGCACGAAGCCGTTGGCGCGCAGGCGTTCGAGCACGCGTGCCACCGCCTGGCCGTGCAGCACCGCGTCTTCCATCGTGCGCAGGTACGGGTGTTGCGCCTTGTGCGGCGCGCGGTGCGGCTTGTAGCGAATGCACTGCACACCGGGCAGTCCGGGCGCGGTGTCGCGGCCGATCGCCAGCACCTGCCAGCCGGGGCGCTCGGCCCATGCGGCCGCCGCGTGGCGGAACTGGCCCGGAAAGTTCTGGTGGATGAACAGGATGCGCATCGCGTGGCGGCCTCTCACCGCTCTTGCAGGCTGCTGCCCACGCGCTGCTGCACGGGGCTCAGCAGGTACTCGATGACGCGGCGGCGCCCGGTCTTGATCTCGGCCGTGAGGCTCATGCCCGCGCTGAGCGCGATGCGCTTGCCGTCGACCTCGAGGTCCCTGGCCTCCAGCTCGAGCGTGGCCGGAAAGATCGCGCCGCGCTTGTCGTCGTTCACCGCGTCGGCGGTGACCCAGGTCACGCGTGCGGGCACGGTGCCGTAGCGGGTGAAGTTGAAGGTCTCGAGCTTCACCGCGGCCTGCTGGCCGGCGCGCACGAAGCCGATGTCTTTGTTCTCCACCACCACCTCGGCGGTGACGGCACCGTCGTCGGGCACGATCACCATCAGCACCTGTGCCTCGGTGGCCACGCCGCCCACGGTGTGCAGCGCCAGCTGCTGCACGGTGCCGGCCACCGGCGCGGTCAGGCGCGTCAGGGCCTGGCGCTGCTCGGTCTTGCGCACCTCCTGCGTCAGCTGCGCCAGCCTCACGCGCGCCTGCGCCGCGCGGTCGTCGAGCGCGCGGCGGGTTTCGGCCAGGTAGGCGGCAGCGGCCTGGCGGCTCTCGGCCAGCGCGGCGCGTGCCTCGGCGATGCGCGCCTGCTGGGTGGCGGTGTCGCGCTCGAGCTCGATGCGCTCGCGCGTGCGGTCTTGCCCGGCGTGGCTGGCCACGAACCCCTGCTCGGCCAAGCCCTTCAAATCGGCCTCGCGCTGCCGCACCAACGGTACGGTGGCGTCGAGCTTGGCCAGTTGCTCGCGGTGGGTGGCCAGCTCGGCCTCGCGGCGCTGCGCCTCGGCGTCGAGCCGGCCGCGCCGGGCGGCGATGTCGTTCCATTCGCTGGCCAGCAGCGTGGCGCTGTCGGCCGGCAGCGGATCGCGCGTGCGCTCGAGCCCAGGCATGCGCCCCGCCTGCAGCGCCCGCAGCAGCGCCTGGCTGCGCGCCAGCTCGCCGCGGGCGGCGAGTTGCTGCTCGGCCGCGCTGGTGTGGTCGGCATCGGGTGCGGTGGCGTCGAGCTCGACCAGCAACTGGCCCGCACGCACGCGATCGCCATCGCGCACATGGATCGCGCGCACCACCGCGGTCTCGAGCGGCTGCACCAGCTTGCTGCGCTGGCTGATCACGATGCGCCCGGGGGCCACCGCCACGATGTCGACCTGGCCGACGATGCTCCACGCCAGCGCCACGACGAACAGCGCCACGATCACCCACATGGCGCGCCGCGGCGCGGGGTGCACCGGCGTCTCCTGCAAGCTCAGCGCCGCCGGCAGGAAGGCGGCTTCATCGGCCAGCCGGCGCGGGCCCGCGAGCTCGTGGCGCGCAGCCCAGGCGGCGCGCAGCACGGCGGCGTAGCGGGCGAGCAGGTCGAACGCCGGATGGCGCATGCCAACCGAATGCACGGGTTCGGTCTTCCCGGGCTCCGCGATGACATCACATTTTGATATCATTACGTCGTGAACAGCGCGCAACGCAAGACGCTCGAAGCGGTGTTCGCCGAGCCGGCAAACGGCGCCATCGAGTGGCGGCGCATCGAGGCGCTGCTGCTGGCGGTGGGGTGCTCGCGCACCGAAGGTTCGGGCTCGTCGGTGACATTCGAGCGCCAGGGGATCAAGGTGCGGTTCCACCGCCCGCACCCCCGCAAGGAAGCGCTGCGATACCGGGTGCGCGATGCGCGCGAGTTCCTGCAGTCGATCGGAGTCAAGCCATGAACGTGATGCGATACAAGGGCTACAGCGCCCGGGTGGAGTACGACGCCGCCGACCGGATTCTGGTCGGCCACCTGGCCGGCATCCGCGACATCGTCGGCTTCCACGGTGCGTCGGTGACCGAGCTCGAAGCGGCGTTCCACGAGGCGGTGGATGACTATCTCGAGGCCTGCGCGAAGCTCCGGCAGTCGCCCAACAAGCCGTACTCGGGCCGCGTGATGCTCCGCCTCGACCCTCGGCTGCACGCCCGGGCGAGCACGGCCGCCGAGTTGGCCGGTACGAGCTTCAACCAATGGGCCACCGAGCTCATCGCGCGCGAGACCGCGAAGCAGGATCTCTGAGCCCGGGGGCGGCACGCCTTGTACGGCCGAGCAGGAGCGGACCGCGGCCTTCACGCAACGCCCTCCGGCGCGGCCGCGCCCGATGCCTGCAGCCGCCACAGGTGCGCATACAGGCCCTCTTGCCGCACCAACGCATCGTGCGGGCCCACCTCCACAATGCGCCCCTTGTCCATCGCGACGATGCGATGCGCGTGGCGCACCGCGCTCAGCCGGTGCGCGATCACGATCACCGTGCGCCCTGACGCGATGGCCGCCATGTTGTGCTGGATGGCGGCCTCGCTCTCGTAGTCGAGCGCGCTGGTGGCCTCGTCGAAGATCAGGATGCGCGGGTTGGTGAACAGCGCGCGCGCGATCGCGATGCGCTGGCGCTGGCCGCCCGAGAGGCTCGAGCCCTGCTCGCCGACCAGCGTGTCGTAGCCCTCGGGCAGCTCGCTGACGAACTCGTGCGCGCCCGCCAGCTGCGCCGCGGCGATCACCTGCTCGAGCGGCGCCGCCGGGTCGGCGATGGCGATGTTCTCGCGCACGCTGCGGTTGAAGAGGAAGTTCTCCTGCAGCACCACGCCGATCTGGCGCCGCAGCTGCGCGGCATCGATCAGGCCGATGTCGATGCCGTCGACGCACACGCGGCCCCGCTCGGGTGTGTAGAGCCGCTGCACCAGCTTGGTGAGCGTGCTCTTGCCCGAGCCGGAGCGGCCGACGATGCCCACCACCTCGCCGGCGTGAAGGTCGAGGCTGATGTCGTGCAGCACCGGCGGCGCATCGGGCCGGTAGCGGAAGGCGACGTTCTCGAACGCAATGCGCCCCTGCAGCGGCGGCAACTGCGCAGTGGCGCTCGGCGGCACCTCGGTGCGGGTGTTCAAGATGTCGGCCAGCCGGCGCATCGACAGGCCGGTTTGCTGAAAGTCGGTCCACATCTGCGCGATGCGCATGATGGGCTGCGCCACCCGGCCGGCGAACATGTTGAACGCAACGAACATGCCCACGGTGAGCTGGCCTTGCATCACCAAGTGCGCGCCGTACCACAGCGTGGCGGCGTTGACCAGCTTGCCGGTGAGGTTCACGCCCTCGTGCGCCCAGGTGGCGAGCGTGCCGGTGCGAAAGCTCGCCGACACGTAGGCCGCAAGCTGTTGATCCCAACGGCGCGTAAGTTGTGGCTCGAGCGCGCCGGCCTTGACCGTCTGCACGCCGGTGATCGATTCGACCAGCAGCGCCTGGTTCTCGGCGCCACGCGCAAACTTCTCGTCGAGGCGACGACGCAGCGCCGGCACCACGAGCAGGCTCAGCAGCACATACACCGGCAGCGCCGCCAGCACGATCAGGGTCAGCGCCACGCTGTAGAACAGCATCACGGCGACGAACACCACCGAGAACAGCACGTCGAGCAGCAGCGTGAGCGCATTGCCGGTGAGGAAGCCGCGGATGTGCTCGAGTTCGCGCACGCGGGCCACCGAATCGCCGACGCGCCGCGCCTGAAAGTACGCCAGCGGCAGCGCCAGCAGATGGCGATACAGCCGCGAGCCGAGCTCGACGTCGATGCGGCTGGTGGTGTGGCTGAACACGTAGCTGCGCAACGCGATGAGCACGCTCTCGAAGATGACCACCGCCACCAGGCCCACCACCAGCACGTCGAGCGTGGCCACGCCGCGGTGCACGAGCACCTTGTCCATCACCACCTGGAAGAACAGCGGCGTCACCAGCGCGAGCAACTGCAGCACCAGGCTGACCGCCAGCACTTCGCCCAGCAGCCTGCGGTGCCGGACCAGGCTCGGGATGAACCACGAGAAGTCGAACCGGGCGAGCTCGCCGGCCAGGCTGGCACGGCTGGCGATCAGGATCAGCTCGCCGCCCCAGCCGGCCACGAACGTGGCCAGCGGCTCGATCAGCGGGCGCGCGCCCTGCCGGTCGCCACCGGCGCCGGACGGGTCGAGCACCAGCACGCGCTGCGCATCGCATTGCGCCAGCACCACGGTGCGGCCATCGGCCATCAGCGCCAGCGCGGGCAACGGCAGGTGCGGCAAACGGTCCGGGCCCGGCCGGTGCCGCCGCGCCTTCAGCCCGAGGTGCCGGGCGGCCGCGAGCAGGTCGTCGGCGCTCGCCGGCCGGGCGGCGCCCAGGCCAAGCCGATGCGCCAGGCTGTGCGGATCCGCCGGCACGTGGTGCAACCGCGCCACCAGGCACAGGCCCGCCAGACCGGGGTCGGGCGCATCAACTGGCGGCCCACCCGCAGACGCGCCGGCGGGCCCGATCGGGCCCGCCGCCACGTCCTCCCCGAGCGATGCTCTCATTCTTGTGCGACGCTAACAGCAAGGAGCGTCGCACGCACCTGTCAGCTCTGACAGGTGGGTTATAGGGGCTTGCGCATCCGCGCGATCTGTCGTTCGGCGTTTTAGACGGAACGGCTGGCAGCCCTCACGCGCTTCATGGCCGATACCCCGGCACGAACCGCCCGAGCACCACGTGCTCGTCGTGCGGCGCCACGAAGCGCGACGCCTTCAGCGTGCTCCACGCGAAGCCCACCACGCGGTCGTGCTCGTCGGCATACAGGCGCACCACGCCACGGCCGAGGCCGGCGTGGTCGCGGCCGTTCGCGCCGCGCCGGTACCGCGTGTCGGTGCTGCCGTGGCCGGACTCCGAGCTGTCGATCACCGTGACGGCGTACTGCGTGGTGCCGGCCACGACCGGTGCCGTGGCATCCCGCCGCTGCGGCGGCTCGGCCACCAGCATCAGGTGGCCGGTGTTGTCGTGACGCGTGAGGTACTTGATGGCGATCAGGTCACCGGGCTGCAACTCGGCCACCGTCTGCAGTGTGATGAAGCCGCGGCCCTGTTCGATGGCATCGTGGTAGCGCCGAGCGGTGGGCCGGCGCGAACCCATCCAGCGCTTGAAGTCATCCGGCGTGTGGCCGTGGACGTGCATCAGCAGGTGGTCGATGAAACCCGAGCAGTCGGTGTGCACCACCACCGTGCCGCTCCACGTGATGCGGCCGGGGCCGTGTGCGTACGAGGTGTTCGCCAGTTCGAGCGAATGCAGCAGACGCTCGGCCGCGGCCAGCCGCGCCGCGGCGCCGGCCTCGGCCTGCGCACGCACGTCTGCCGCCACCGGCACGAGCGTCGGGCACAGCAACCAGCCGATGATCGAACGCCGCAACATGCTGTCACGATACCGGACGCCGCGGCGTGGCGAACGACCAACCTGCTCCGTTGCATGTTGCATTGCCTCACGCAGGGTATCTGCTGCCGCGGTACAAACGCGCTTCCGGCCTCAGGGCCGCAACGAGGCAGTAGACGATGAACACATCGATGATCAAGGGCATGGCGGTCGGCGGCGTCGCGATGGTGGTGCTCGGCGCCGGCGCCGTCACCGGCTACCAGGCACTGACGAAGCCGAAGGTGGCCGAGGTGGTCGCGGTGAAGGACGTGATGGAGACGGTGAGCACGCCGCGCGAACAGTGCGAGGACGTGCAGGTACAGCGTCAGGCACCGGTGAAAGACCGTCACCGCGTCGCCGGCACGGCGATCGGCGCCGTGGCTGGCGGCCTGCTCGGCAGCGCCATCGGCGGCGGCGACGGCAAGAAGCTGGCCACGGTGGCCGGTGCGGCCGCCGGCGGTTATGCCGGCAACCAGGTGCAGAAGAACATGCAGCGCAAGGACGTGACCACGTCGGTCGAGCGCCGCTGCCACACGGTGCAAGAGAAATCGCAGAAGCTCGTCGGCTACGACGTGACCTACCGCCTCGACGGCAAGAACGGCCAGGTGCGGCTGGACCACAAGCCCGGCCCCACGCTGCCGGTGAAGGACGGCAAGGTCGTCACGACAAAGCCGGAGGCGGCGAAGACCTGAGCCCACGCGTCGTCTGGGTAGGCCGGGCCGGCGGTAATGGCCGGCCGCGCGTCCGGCGCGGTCAGTGCATCGGGTGGTGGCGGAGACGGTGGGATTCGAACCCACGATGCAGGTTTTGCCCGCATACTCCCTTAGCAGGGGAGCACCTTCGGCCACTCGGTCACGTCTCCTGGCCCGGCGAGGCGATTCTAGCCTCTGGGCCGCTTCACGAAGCTTTACCCGGCGTTGACGCGCGCCCGGTGATCGGCACCGCGGCCTGGCCCGTTGGTGGGGCGCGGCCGCTGCGGTCGCGACACCAGGAGAGCTTCATGCGCAAGACCCGAGGGATGGCGATTGCCGCGTTGGCACTGGCCGGCACGTTCGCCGTCGGCGCCGCGCACGCGGGCAACGTGAGCTGGTCGGTCACCATCGGCGCGCCCGCCATCGCGCTGCCGCTGCCGCCCCTGCCCGTGCCGGTGGTGCCGGTGCCGGTGTTCCACCGGGCGCCGGTGGTGCTGCCGGCGCCGGTGTATGGCCCGGGCTACGCCCCGCGCTACCCTCGCGAGCACCACCCCGGCTACCACGTGGCCTATCGCCAACCGACGCGCTGGGACCGCGATGGCGACGGCATCCCCAACCGCTACGACCGGCGCTACAACCCCGCCTGGGACCGCGACGGCGACGGCATTGCGAACCGGCGCGACCCCTACGACAACCGCGGTGGCGACCACTGGCGCCATCGTTGAGCGGCCGCCGATCGGCGATGCCGATCGCATCAAGACGAGGGCCGTGGCACCGGCAGGCGCCACGGCCCTCTCGCCATTGGATGGCACGTGGCCTGAACGCAACCGGCGCAGGCCCGCCTACGCCGGCTGCGGCTGCTCGAGGTCGAACGCCTTGTGCAGCGCGCGCACCGCGAGCTCCATGTACTTCTCGTCGATCACCACCGAGGTCTTGATCTCGCTGGTGGTGATCATCTGGATGTTGATGCCCTCGTCGGCCAGCGTGCGGAACATCTTGGCCGCAATGCCCACGTGGCTCTTCATGCCGATGCCGACGATCGAGACCTTGCAGATGCGCGCATCGCCGGTGACCTCGCCAGCACCGACGGCCGGCCCCACCTTGGACTTCAGCAGGTCGATCGTGCGCGCATAGTCGTTGCGGTGCACGGTGAACGAGAAGTCGGTCTTGCCGTCGTGGCTCACGTTCTGCACGATCACATCGACGTCGATGTTGGCCTCGGCCACCGCACCGAGGATCTGGTAGGCAATGCCGGGCCGGTCGGGCACGCGCATGATCGTGACTTTGGCCTCGTCGCGGTTGAACGCGATGCCCGATACGACGGCTTGTTCCATGTTCTCGTCTTCCTCGAAAGTGATCAGCGTGCCCGAGCGGGCCTCCTCGTCGATCGGAATGTCCCACGGCGTGAAACTCGACAGCACGCGCATCGGCACGCGGTACTTGCCGGCGAACTCCACCGAGCGGATCTGCAGCACCTTGGAGCCCAGGCTGGCCATCTCGAGCATCTCTTCGAAGCTCACCGCGTGCAGCCGCCGCGCCTCGGGCACGACGCGCGGATCGGTCGTGTAGACGCCGTCGACATCGGTGTAGATCAGGCACTCGGCGGCCTTCATCGCCGCCGCCACCGCCACCGCGCTGGTATCGGAGCCGCCGCGGCCGAGGGTGGTGATGTGGCCGTCGTCGTCGATGCCCTGGAAGCCGGTGATGATCACCACCTTGCCGGCCGCCAGATCGGCACGCACGCGGGCATCGTCGATGCTCTCGATGCGCGCCTTGGTGTACGCGCTGTCGGTCTTCACCGGCACCTGCCAGCCGGTGTAGCTCACCGCGGGCACGCCCTCGGCCTGCAAGGCCAACGCCAGCAACCCCACCGACACCTGCTCGCCGGTGGCGGCGATCATGTCGAGCTCGCGCATCGTTTCGGGCGTGGCCTTCTCGGGCGACACCTCCTTGGCCAGCGCAAGCAGGCGGTTGGTCTCGCCGCTCATCGCCGACGGCACCACCACCAGCCGATGACCGGCACGCACCCATTTGGCGACCCGCTTGGCCACGTTGCGGATGCGTTCGGTCGAGCCCATCGAGGTGCCGCCGTACTTGTGGACGATCAGGGCCATGGTGCGCGCGCAGTGGGAGGCTCGCCTCCGGTTGAGGGACCACTGATTTTACCGGGCGGGCCCTGGCACTCATCGAGCGCAACGGCCGGCAGCGCGCCGCGCCCGTTCAGCCGGCGTTGTCGTCTGGCCGCCAGCGCAAAACCACGCCGCGGGCCGCGCCGTGCGTGCCCAGCGCGCGGGCGTCGAAGCCGAGCCCGGGCACGAACAGCAGTTGATCGCCGCGGTACACCAACGGGCCACCGCGCTGCCACGCGGCCACGCCGGTGGCCTGGTATTGCTTCTTCAGGCTGCGCGGCACGCCCTTGGCGTGCGCCTGAAAGCGCTCACCGCCGCCACGCGCGCGCACTGTGCAGGCCTGCAGTGCGGCGGCCGCGATGCCGCCACGCGCGACACGGCGCACTTCGAACGCACCGTGCCATTGCGGCAGTGGGTGGGTGCCCGGATGCGAGAGATCCACCGCCAACCCGATCGACATGCCGGGCCCGACCCGCGCGGCGTCGAGCGCGCGGGAGATGTCGTGACCCGGCTCGCCCGGGTGCAACTCGCCACGCTCGCGCAACGCAGGCATCGGCGTGGCGGCAGCGGGCATTGCCATCAGCGAGAGCTGTCCTCGGTGCAGCGCGAGCTGCTGCCCAGCACCGACGGGCCAGCGGCCGCTGCGCACCTGCGGTAGCTCGTCGAGCAGCCGTGACACGAGGGCCTGCGGTGCACCGCGACCGAGCGTGCGGCGCAACCAGACGCGCAACGCGTTGGCACGACGTGCCGCGCTCAGCTGCTGCTGCCAGCGCTGCGCCAACAGCGGTGCGCCATCGCCCTCACCGACCAGCGTGGCCAGGTCGGCCTGCGCCACCTCGTCGAGCAGCGCGTTCGCCTCGTGCGCGCGCTGGGCCACAGCGGCCAGCGCCGCCTCGGCGTCGTCGAAGGCTGCAAGCAACGCCGGCCACAGCGTCGTGCGCAGGCGGCTGCGCGCGAAACGCGGGTCGGCGTTGGAGCCGTCGTCGACGTGGCGCAGCCGGTGGCGCCGCACATAGGCGTCGATCGCCTCGCCGGGTTGCCCAAGCCAGGGCCGCAGCCACCACAGGCCGTCGCGCTGCACCGCACGCGGCATGGCCGCCAGCCCGGCCGGGCCGGCACCGCGCAGCGCCTGCAGCAGCACCGTCTCGGCCTGGTCGCGGCGGTGGTGCGCGAGCAGCACCGCCGTCGCGCCGGCCTCGCGCGCCATGCCGGCCAGCGCGGCATAGCGCTCGCGCCGCGCCCATGCCTCCACGCTCTCGCCCTTCGATGGCTGGCCATGCAATCGAGTGGGCAGCAACCGCACCGGCAGCCCGCTCTTGCGCCAGCGGCCGCACTGCGACGCGGCGAACGCAAGCCAGGCATCGGCCTGCGGCATCAGGCCGTGGTGCACGTGCAGCGCGACCACGTCGAGGCCGTGCTCGCGCGCGGCGCGTGCGGTGGCATGCAGCAACGCGGTGGAATCGCGGCCGGCGCTGTAGGCCACCGCCACCACGGCGCCGCGCCGCTGCGAGCTCACGGCCAGCTAACGCCCGCCTCGCCGCGCCGGCCTCGGCGGCGGGCCATCACCGATCCTTGGTGTCGGTGAAGCGGCCGTAGGCCATCAGCCGTTCGTAGCGGCGCTTGAGCAGCGCCTTGGTGTCGAGGTCAGCCACCTGCCGCAGCGCGTCGCCGAGCGCGCGCTTGAGTTGCGCATACAAGTGCTTGGGGTCACGGTGCGCACCGCCGACCGGCTCGTTGACGATCTTGTCGATCAGCCCCAGCGCCTTCAGCCGGTGCGCGGTGATGCCCAGCGCCTCGGCGGCATCGGCCGCGCGCTCGGCCGTGCGCCACAGGATCGACGCGCAGCCTTCGGGCGTGATCACCGAATAGACCGAGAACTGCAGCATCACCACCTGATCGGCCACGCTGATCGCCAGCGCGCCGCCGGAGCCGCCCTCGCCGATGATGGTGCTGACGATCGGCACCTGCAGCTGGCTCATCTCGTAGATGTTGCGGCCGATCGCCTCGGACTGGCCGCGCTCCTCGGCACCGATGCCCGGGTAGGCGCCCGGCGTGTCGATGAAAGTAAACACCGGCAGGCCGAACTTCTCGGCCAGCTTCATCAGGCGCAGCGCCTTGCGGTAGCCCTCGGGCCGCGGCATGCCGAAGTTGCGCAGGCCGCGCTCCTTGGTGTCGCGCCCCTTCTGGTGGCCGATGACCATGCAGGCCTGGCCGTTGAAGCGCGCCAGGCCGCCGACGATCGACGCATCGTCGGCGAAGGTGCGGTCGCCGTGCAGCTCGGTGAACTCGGTGAACAGCTCGGCCGCGTAGTCGAGCGTGTAGGGCCGCTGCGGGTGGCGCGCGATCTGCGTCACCTGCCACGGCGTCAGGTTGGAGTAGATGTCCCTCGTGAGCTGCAGGCTCTTCTTGTCGAGGCGGTCGATCTCCTCGGAGATGTCGACGGCCGACTCGTTCTGGACGTAGCGCAGCTCCTCGATCTTGGTTTCGAGTTCGGCGATCGGTTGCTCGAACTCGAGGAAGTGCCGTTTGCTCATCTTGTCGACTAGTAGTCCACCGGCAGAGGGTCGAGGCTGCGCCAAATGTACCATGTGGCCACCGAGCGAAACGGTGCCCACGCCTCGCCGACTTCACGCGCCTCGGCCCTGGAAACCGGCTCGCCGCTGAAGTAGTTGACGCTGATGCCCTTGAGCAGGCCGATGTCGTCGAGCGGCATCACGTCAGGGCGCATCAGGTGGAAGATGAGGAACATTTCCGCCGTCCAGCGGCCGATGCCACGGATGCCGACCAGCTCGTCGACGATGGCTTCGTCTTCCATCTGCTGCCACTGGCGCACGTGGACCGAGCCGTCCTCGAAGTGCTGCGCCAGGTCGGCCAGGTACTCGCATTTGCGCGCCGAAAGCCCCGCGCCGCGCAGGTCACTGTTGGCGCAGGCCAACACCGCACGTGGCGAGAGGCGGTTCGAAGGCCCGCCGACCGCCACCGCGAACCGGTCCCACACCGACTGCGCCGCCTTCACCGAGATCTGCTGGCCGACGATGGCGCGTGCCAGCGTGGTGAAGGCATCGCCGCGGCTCTGCAACCGGGACTCGCCGAACTTGGGGATCAGCTTGCGCATCACGCGATCGCGCTTGCCGAGGTGGCGACAGGCGTCGTCCCAGTACTCGGGCACGGCAATGGCAGCGGCGGCGCTAGCGCGGGTGGCCATTCGCGTGCGGCCTCAGGCCTTGACCCAGGTGGTGCCCTGGGCCGAGTCCTTCAGCACGATGCCTTGCGCAAGCAACTCGTCGCGGATGCGGTCGGCCTCGGCGAAGTTCTTCTCGCGCTTGGCCTGCGCCCGCGCGCCGATGCGCGCCTGGATGGTTTGCTCGTCGAGCGCCGCACCGCCTTGCAGGTAGGCACGCGGCTCGCTCTGCAGGATGCCGAGCGTGGCGCCGAGCTGGCGCAGCCGCGCGCTGGTCGTGCCGTCGCGCGAGCGATTGGCCTCGCTGGCCAGATCGAACAGCACCGCCAGCGCGGCCGGTGTGTTGAAGTCGTCGTTCATCGCGGCGCGGAACGCCGCGGCGGCGGGGTGCGACCAGTCGATGCCGGCACTGCCGTCCGCCGGTGCCGACAAGCCTGCCGCCGGAACGTTCTGCAGCGTGGTGTACAGCCGCGTCAATGCGGCGCGCGCGTCGTCGAGGTGGGCGTCGCTGAAGTTGAACGGGCTGCGGTAGTGCGTGCGCAGCATGAAGAAGCGCAGCGTCTCGCCGTCGTAGCGCGCGAGCACGTCGCGGATGGTGAAGAAGTTGCCGAGCGACTTCGACATCTTCTCGTTGTCGACGTTGAGAAAACCGTTGTGCATCCAGTAGCGCACGAACGGCTTGCCCAGCGCACCCTCGCTCTGCGCGATCTCGTTCTCGTGGTGCGGGAACTGCAGGTCCATGCCGCCGCCGTGGATGTCGAACACCTCGCCCAGCAGCGCGCAGCTCATCGCCGAGCACTCGATGTGCCAGCCCGGCCGGCCCGCGCCGTACGGGCTCGCGAACTGTGCATCGGCCGGCTCCTCGGGCTTGGCCGCCTTCCACAGCACGAAGTCGAGCGGGTCGCTCTTGCCGTCGGCCACCGCCACGCGCTCGCCGGCACGCAGCTCGTCGATCGACTTGCCCGAGAGCTTGCCGTAGCCCGGGAACTTGCGCACCGCGAAGTTCACGTCGCCGCCCGTGGCGCGATAGGCCAGGCCCTTGCGTTCGAGCGTGTCGATCATGGCGAGCATCTGCGGCACGTAGTCGGTGGCGCGCGGCTCGTGCGTCGGCGCCGCGGTGCCGATGGCGGCGAGATCGTGCCGCATCGCGGCGATCATCTCGTCGGTGAGCGCGCGGATCGTGATGCCGCGCTCGAGCGCACGGCGGATGATCTTGTCCTCGATGTCGGTGATATTGCGCACGTAGGTCACGCGGTAGCCGAGCGTGCACAGCCAGCGGTAGACGACGTCGAACGCCATCATCATCCGCGCATGGCCCATGTGGCACAGGTCGTAGATCGTCATGCCGCAGACGTACATGCGCACATGGCCCGGCTCGAGCGGCTCGAACGGCTCGACGCGGCGCGTCAGCGTGTTGTAGAGGTTCAGGCTCATGCCCTGGGGGCGGCCGCGCGGCGGGCTCGATACAATCGACTCGGCCCAGTATAGCGGCGCACTGTGCAGCGAAGACTGCCGATTCACCCCGTGATTCACCTCTGTCGCCACGTTGCGGCGGCGGCCTGTGTGTGGGCCGTCGCCGGCGCTTTTGCGCAAGCGCAAGCGCCCTCCCAGGACGGCCGCGACGTCGAGCGGCTGTTCCGCTCGGGCGACGTCGCGCAGGCGATGCAGCGCGCAGACCAGGTGATCGCCGAGCGGCCGCGCGACGCCGCGATGCGCTTCCTGCGCGCGGTGATGCTGACCGAACTGCAGCGCACCGCCGAGGCGATCGACGCACTGAACCAGCTGATCGCCGATTTTCCGGACCTGCCCGAGCCGTACAACAACCTGGCAGTGCTCTACGCGGCGCAAGGTCGCATCGACCGCGCGCGCGACCTGCTCGAAGCCGCACTGCGTCACGACCCCGGCTACGCGGTGGCGCAGGAGAACCTGGGCGACGTCTTCGTGCGCCTGGCTCAGCGTGCCTACGAGCGCGCCGGCAGCAGCGGCCGCGGCAGCGATGGCCTGCAGCGCAAGCTGCGGCTGGCGCGCGAACTCACGGGCAGCCGGCCACAGGGCCAGCCGTGACCGCCGTGCTTGTCGCGTTCAGTCCAATTCCACATGGGAGACCGTTCGATGATGTCGTTGCAACGTTGGCTGGTCGCGCTGGCGATCGGCGCCCTCGCGCTGCCCGCCGCGATGGCGCAAAAGGTCAAGCTGGCCACCAACCTGGGCACCATCGTGATCGAGCTCGATGCGCAGAAAGCGCCGAAGACGGTGGCCAACTTCGTGCAGTACGTGAAGGCTGGTCACTACGACGGCCTGATCTTCCACCGCGTGATCTCGGGCTTCATGATCCAGGGCGGCGGCTTCGATGCCCAGATGCAGCAGAAGGCCACGCGGCCACCGATCGCACTCGAGAGCCGCAACGGCCTGAGCAACCAGCGCGGCACGATCGCGATGGCGCGCACGATGGTGCCCGATTCGGCGACGTCGCAGTTCTTCATCAACGTGGTCGACAACCCGCGGCTCGATGCCGCCAACGCGGCCGACGGCAACGGCTACGCGGTGTTCGGCGTCGTGGTGTCGGGGCTCGACGTCGTCGACAAGATCCGCGCCGTGCCGGTGGGCGACAAGGCCGGCCACCAGAACGTACCCCTGCAACCCGTGGTCATCGAGAAGGCCACCCTGGAGAACGAGAAATGAGCAAGACCGTCGAGATGACCACCACCGCGGGCATCTTCCGCATCGAACTCGATGACGCCAAGGCGCCCAAGAGCAGCGAGAACTTCCTCGCCTACGTGCGCGCCGGCCACTATGACGGCACGGTGTTCCACCGCGTCATCAAGGGCTTCATGGTGCAAGGCGGCGGCTTCGAGGCGGGCATGAAGCAAAAGCCCACGCGCGAGCCGATCGCCAACGAGGCCAACAACGGCCTGAAGAACAAGCGCTACACGCTGGCGATGGCGCGCACCTCGGCGCCGCACTCGGCGAGCGCGCAGTTCTTCATCAACACCGTCGACAACGAGTTTCTGAACTTCAAGTCCGAATCGCCGCAGGGTTGGGGCTACGCCGTGTTCGGCCGCGTGGTGTCGGGCACCGAAGTGGTCGACCAGATCGAGGCCGTGGCCACCGGGCGCAAGGGCATGCACGACGACGTGCCGCTGCAGGATGTGGTCATCACCAAGGCCATCGTCGTCGACTGAACCCTGCCCGGTCCGCGCCCGCCCGGCTGACGTGCTGCTGCGATGCCGGCTACCCTGCCGCCAACGTCACCTTCCGCGCCACTGGCGCTGCACCGCTTCGATGCACCGGCGCATTGGCGCACGATCGAGCTGCTGTCCGACGTGCACCTGCAGCCCGAGGCGCCGCGCACCTTCGACGCCTGGCGGCAGCAGATGCTGCGCGGCGATGCCGATGCGGTGTTGATCCTCGGCGACCTGTTCGAGGCGTGGATCGGCGACGACGCCCGCGATTGCGACTTCGAGCGTGCCTGTCTCGACGTGCTGCGCGAAGCGAGCTCTCGCCGCGCGGTGGCGCTGATGCACGGCAACCGCGATTTCCTGCTCGGCGAGGCCGCGCTGTTGTCGTGCGGCGCGCAGGTGCTGCCCGACGCCACCGTGCTGCACGCGTTCGGCCGCCGCGCTGTGCTGACGCACGGCGACGCGCTATGCCTGGCCGACACCGAGTACCAGCGCTTTCGCGCGCTCGTGCGCAGCCCGCAATGGCAGGCCGAGGTGCTGAAGCGCCCGCTGGCCGAGCGGCGTGCGCTGGCGCGCCGGATGCGCGACGCCAGCGCCCGCAGCGCGGCACGCGGCACCGATGATGCGATCGCCCCCGGCGCCGCCCGCGCCAGCGCGGCCGCGAACCCGCTGTGGGCCGATGTCGACCCAGCCGCCGCGCTGCAACTGCTCGACGCCGCGGCAAGCGACACGCTGGTGCACGGCCACACCCACCGGCCAGGCCGCTCGCGGCTGTCGCCCACCGCGTGGCGCCACGTGCTGTCCGACTGGGATTTCGACGGCCCCGCGTCGCGCGGCAACGTGCTGCGCCTCGACGCCACCGGCATCCGCGCCATGTCGGCGCTGGCGCTCGGCGCGGCACGCGCGTGATCGGCCGCTGGTTGTCGCGGCTGCGCGCCCGGCGCGAGCAGCGCATTGTCGAGCGGCGCACGATCTCCGATGCGCTGTGGCTCGAGACGCTGGCGTCGCTGCCGTTCGTGGCGCGCCGCAGCGAGGCCGACCTGGCCGAGTTGCGCCGCCTGAGCAGCCTGTTCCTCGACGAGAAGGAGTTCAGCGGCGCCGGCGGCCTAGAGGTGACCGATGCGATCGCGCTGCGCATCGCGGTGCAGGCCTGCCTACCGGTGCTGCACCTCGGGCTGCCGCTGTATCGCGGGTTCGTCGGCATCGTGGTCCACCCCGACGAGGTGGTGGCGCCGCGCGAAGTGGTCGACGACGACGGCGTGGTGCACCAGTACGACGAGGTGCTGAGCGGCGAGGCGATGGGCGGCGGCCCGCTGATGCTGTCTTGGACCGATGTGCGCGACGCGGGCGAATCGGCCGACTGGGCCTACAACGTGGTGATCCACGAGTTCGCCCACGTGATCGACATGGCCGACGGCGAGGCCGACGGCGTACCGCCGCTGGCGAACCTGGCCGAGCGCAGGCACTGGGAGGCGGTGGCAGACGAGGCGTTCCAGTCGTTCTGCCACTGGGTCGACGAGGGCCGCGACACCACGCTCGACCCCTACGGCGCCAGCGGCATCGACGAGTTCTTCGCGGTCGCGGTCGAGGCGTTCTTCGTCGCCCCTGACGGCATGCGCGCCGAGCACGCCCAACTGTACGCGCTGTTCGCCGAGTACTTCCGGCAGGACCCGGCGGCACAGCCAGGCTGAAAGCGAAGCGGGCCCCGCCCGGCCCGCTTTCGCACCGGAACCGCGTGACGCTCAGACCTGTGTGGTCTCGGTCTTCGGCTTGTCGCTCTTGCGCGGCGGCTGGATGTCGAGCAACACCTCGCCCTTGTCGTCGATGTCCACCGTCAGGCGGCCGCCATCGACCAGGCGGCCGAACAGCAGTTCGTCGGCCAGCGCGCGGCGGATCGTGTCCTGGATCAGCCGCTGCATCGGGCGCGCACCCATCATCGGATCGAACCCCTTGACCGCCAGGTGCTTGCGCAGCGCGTCGGTAAAGGTGACCTCGACCTTCTTCTCGGCCAGCTGGCCCTCGAGCTGCAGCAGGAACTTGTCGACCACGCGCAGGATGATCTCCTCGTCGAGCGCGCCGAACGACACGATCGCGTCGAGCCGGTTGCGGAACTCGGGCGTGAACAACCGCTTGATGTCGGCCATCTCGTCGCCCTGCTCGCGTTTGGTGGTGAAGCCGATCGTCGCCTTGCCCATCGTCTCGGCACCCGCGTTGGTGGTCATCACGATGATCACGTTGCGGAAATCGGCCTTGCGTCCGTTGTTGTCGGTGAGCGTGCCGTGGTCCATCACCTGCAGCAGCACGTTGAACACGTCGGGGTGCGCCTTCTCGATCTCGTCGAGCAGCAGCACCGCGTGCGGCTTCTTGGTGACCGCCTCGGTCAGCAGGCCGCCCTGGTCGAAACCCACGTAGCCAGGCGGCGCGCCGATCAGGCGGCTGACCGCATGGCGCTCCATGTACTCGCTCATGTCGAAGCGGATCAGCTCGATGCCCAGGATGTAGGCCAGCTGCTTCGCGACCTCGGTCTTGCCGACGCCGGTGGGCCCCGAGAACAGGAACGAGCCGATCGGCTTGTCGGGCTTGCCGAGGCCCGAGCGCGCCATCTTGATCGCGGCGGCCAGCGCCTCGATCGCGGCGTCCTGCCCGAACACCACGCTCTTCAGGTCGCGGTCGAGGTTCTTCAGCTTGCCGCGGTCGTCGCTGCTCACGCTGGCCGGCGGGATGCGCGCGATCTTGGCGACGATCTCTTCCACTTCGGACTTGGTGATGGTTTTCTTGCGCTTGGCCTGCGGCAAGATGCGCTGCGCGGCGCCGGCCTCGTCGATCACGTCGATCGCCTTGTCGGGTAGATGGCGGTCGTTGATGTATTTGGCCGACAGTTCGGCCGCCGCCTGCAGCGCGCCGAGCGCGTACTTCACGCTGTGGTGGTCCTCGAAGCGGGTCTTCAAGCCTTTGAGGATCTCGATCGTCTGTTCGACCGTCGGTTCGACCACATCGATCTTCTGGAAGCGCCGCGACAGCGCGGCGTCCTTCTCGAAGATGCCGCGGTACTCGGTGAACGTGGTCGCGCCGATGCACTTCATCGCGCCGGTGGACAGAGCGGGCTTGAGCAGGTTGCTGGCGTCGAGCGTACCGCCCGATGCGGCACCGGCGCCGATCAGCGTGTGGATCTCGTCGATGAACAGGATCGCGTGCGGCTGGTCCTTCAGTGACTTCAGCACGCCCTTCAGGCGCTGCTCGAAGTCACCGCGGTACTTGGTGCCGGCCAGCAGCGCGCCCATGTCGAGCGCGTACACGGTGCTCTGCGCCAGCACCTCGGGCACGTCGTTCTGCGTGATGCGCCAGGCCAGGCCCTCGGCGATCGCCGTCTTGCCGACGCCGGCCTCGCCGACCAGCAGCGGATTGTTCTTGCGCCGGCGGCACAGCACCTGGATCACCCGCTCGACCTCGGCCTCGCGGCCGATCAGCGGGTCGATCTTGCCGTCGCGGGCGAGCTGGTTCAGGTTCTGCGTGAACTGCTCGAGCGGCGAGCCCTTGGAGTCGCCGGCTTCTTCCTTCTCGGCCTCGGCGCCGCCCTCGTTGCCCTTGGGGGCCTCGGGCGGATCGCTCTTCTTGATGCCGTGCGCGATGTAGTTCACCACGTCCAGGCGCGTCACGCCCTGCTGATGCAGGTAGTACACGGCGTGCGAATCCTTCTCGCCGAAGATGGCCACCAGCACGTTGGCGCCGGTGACTTCCTTCTTGCCCGAACCGGTGGACTGCACGTGCATGATCGCGCGCTGGATCACGCGCTGGAAACCCAGCGTCGGCTGCGTGTCGACCTCTTCGCTGCCGCCGACGGTGGGGGTGTTCTCCTTGATGAAGGTGGTGAGGCTCTTGCGCAGGTCGTCGATGTTGGCCGCACAGGCGCGCAGCACCTCGGCGGCCGACACGTTGTCGAGCAGCGCGAGCAGCAGGTGCTCGACTGTGATGAACTCGTGCCGCTGCTGCCTCGCCTCGACGAAGGCCATGTGCAGGCTGACTTCCAGTTCTTGCGCGATCATGCAGCCTCCATAATGCACTGCAGGGGGTGCCCCGCGCGGCGCGCCGCCGCCAGGACCAGTTCGACCTTGGTCGCCGCCACGTCCTTGGAGTACACCCCGCAGATGCCGCGGCCTTCGTGATGGATCTTCAACATGATCTGCGTGGCCGTTTCCAGGTCGCGCTTGAAGGTCTGCTGCAGCACCATGACGACGAACTCCATCGGCGTGTAGTCGTCGTTGAGCATCACCACCTGGAACATGCGCGGCGGCTTGGTCTTGGCCATCTTGCGCTCGGCCACGACCGCACCCTGCCCACCGTCGGTTCGCGTGACGGCCGGCGCCTTCGGAGGCGGGTTCGGCGGCTCAACAGGTGGCATGGCTCATTCTATCGAGTTGACCCCCACGACGTGCCCAGGCTGCCCATGTTGTGGCGCCTTTGCGCGTCGTCAAGGCGTGAAAAAGCCGCTGCGATCCGGACTGTTCGGGCACTGCCAGCGTGTGCGGCGGTACACCTGCGCCACAGGGTCGCACCGGCTTGACACCTTGTGTGGCGGCTGCCGAGAATTTGTAGCTCGCACCCGTCAGAACAAGCACGAGGGAGGGTGACATGCCGATCGGCACGGTCAAGTGGTTCAACAACGCCAAGGGGTTCGGATTCATCGAGCCCGAGGGCGGCGGGCCCGATGTCTTCGCACATTTCTCGGCCATCCGCATGGAAGGCTATCGCACGCTCGAGCAGGGCCGACGTGTGCGCTACGAACTGGTCGAAGGCCCTAAGGGCTGCCTCGCACAAGGCATCGAGCCGGTCGAGGGCGCCGAAACCACGTAGGCCAGCGGCGTCGGCCAGGCCGCGCGGCTTCGCGAGCGTGCCATGCCTGCAGCAACCGACCCCGGCTCTCGAGCGCCAGCCCGCGCCCATGTGCTCGATCGCCTGATCGGCGCTGAGCTGCCGCGCTTCACCTGCCGCGACGACGTGCTGGCATTCGAGGCCGGCGCACCCTTCGCCGAACGCGTCGCCGCAGCCAGCACCTACGAGGCACTGCAGCTCGGCGCGGCAATCGACCCCGCTGCGCCGGCGCTGCATTTCCTGCCCAGCGCCAGCGCCGACGAGCCGCCCCTGACCTGGAGCCACACGAATTTCGGCGAGCGCGTGACGCAGGCGGCCAACCTGTTCCATGCGCTCGCCGTCGGCGCCGGCGACGTGGTGAGCCTGCTGCTGCCGCTGGTCCCGCAGGCGTTCGTCGCATTGTTCGGCGCCCAGGCGGTCGGCATCGCTAACCCGGTCAACCCGTTGCTCGCGCCGGCGCAACTGGCCGACATCCTGCGTGCCGCCCGCACGCGTGTGCTGGTGACGCTGGGGCCGGCCGAGGGCAGCGAGATCTGGGACAAGGTGGGGGCGATCCGCCCCCAGTTGCCCGACCTGAAAACCGTGCTGGTGGTCGGCGGTGCGGCCCACCCGTCGCTCGCGGCCGACGATTTCGACGCCCGCGTCGATGCCTTCGCTGGCGACCACCTGGCTAGCGGTCGGCTGCCGCGCGCCGACGACAGCGCCGGCTACTTCCACACCGGCGGCACCACCGGCACGCCGAAGCTGGTGCGCCACACGCATGCCAACCAGGTGTCGCAGGCCTGGGCGCTGCGCCTGATGGGCCTGGCAGGCCCCGGCCGCGGGCTGCTGTTCGGCTTGCCGCTGTTCCACGTCGGCGGCGCGCTGACGCAGGGGCTGGCGACGCTCGCCAACGGCGGCCACATCATCGTGCTCGGTGCTGCCGGCTGGCGCCATCCGAACGCGGTGCGCAACGTCTGGGCGTTGGTGCAGCGCTACCGGCCGCCGCTGATCGGCGCCGTACCCACCGTGCTCGCGGCGGCGCTGCAGGTGCCGATCGGCGAGCACGACATCGGTAGCCTGCAACTCGCGTCGGGCGGCGGTTCGGCGATTCCGCTGGCCGTGATCCACGAATACGAGCAGCGGCTGCACCTGCCGGTGCTCGAGGTCTACGGCATGACCGAAACATCGAGCGTGCACGCGATGAACTACCCCGACATGCCGCGCCACGCCGGCTCGGTGGGCCTGCCACTGCCGTATTCGCGCACCCGCGTCGTCAAGCTCGACGCCGAGGGCCGGCTGCTGGGCGACTGCGCGCCGAACGAGATCGGCGTGGTCGCGATGGCGGGCCCGGGCGTGTTCGGTGGCTACCTGAGCGAAGCCCACAACCGCGGCGCGTTCGTCGAACCCGGCTGGGTCAACTCGGGCGACCTCGGCCGGCTCGACGAGCACGGCGAGCTGTGGATCACCGGCCGCGCGAAAGATCTGATCATCCGCGGCGCGCACAACATCGACCCGGCACCGCTCGAGGAACTGCTGTACCGCCACCCGGCGGTGGCGCTCGCCGCGCTGGTCGGGCAGCCCGATGCATACGCCGGCGAATTGCCGGTGGCCTACGTGCAGTTGAAGTCCGGCGTGGCCGCCTCGGCCGACGAGTTGCTCGACCACCTGCGCCAGCACACGCCCGAGCGCGCCGCGCTGCCTGTGGCGCTGCACTTCGCCGACCCGATGCCGCTGACCGCGGTGGGCAAGATCTTCAAGCCCGCGCTGCGGCAGGACGCCACGCTGCGTGTCGCACGCCGGTTGCTCGAAGGGCTGACCTCCGATGGCGAACCGCTGGCGGTCGAAGTGGTGGCCGACGCGACGCACGGACAACTGATCCGCGTGTCGCTGGGCGGTTGCGAGGGCACCGCCCGCGACCGGCTCGCTGCGCAGGTCGGCGAGCGGCTGGGTCCGCTGACGGTGCGGCACGAGATCGCGTGAGCCTCGCACGTCCGCGCACCCCCCCTGCGGCCCAACGACCACCACACGCGAAAACGGCCGCGTGAGCGCAGCCGTCGTCGAGCCGCTCCGCACGACGGCGGAGCAAGCGCATCGATCACATATGGTCGATCATCACCTGCCCGAACCCCGAGCAGCTGACCTGCGTGGCACCTTCCATCAGCCGCGCGAAGTCGTAGGTCACCTTCTTGCTCTGGATCGCCTTCTCCATCGACGTGATGATCAGGTCGGCGGCTTCCTTCCAGCCCATGTGGCGCAGCATCATCTCGGCCGAGAGGATCTCGGAGCCGGGGTTGACATAGTCCTTGCCGGCGTACTTGGGCGCCGTGCCGTGCGTGGCCTCGAAGCACGCCACGTCGTCGGACATGTTGGCGCCCGGCGCGATGCCGATGCCGCCCACCTGGGCGGCCAGCGCGTCGGAGATGTAGTCGCCGTTCAGGTTCAGCGTCGCGATCACCGAATACTCCGCCGGGCGCAGCAGGATCTGCTGCAGGAACGCATCGGCGATGACGTCCTTGACGATGATGTCCTTGCCCGACTTCGGGTTCTTGAACTTGCACCACGGCCCGCCGTCGATCGGCTGCGCGCCGAACTCCTTCTGCGCCAGCGCGTAACCCCAGTCGCGAAATGCGCCTTCGGTGAACTTCATGATGTTGCCCTTGTGCACGAGCGTGACGCTGGGCTTGTCGTTGTCGATCGCGTACTGCAGCGCGCGGCGCATCAGGCGCTCGGTGCCCTCGCGCGACACCGGCTTGATGCCGATGCCCGAGGTGCCCGGGAAGCGGATCTTCTTGACGCCGAGCTCCTTCTGCAGGAAGTCGATCACCTTCTTGGCCTTGTCGCTCTCGGCCGCCCACTCCACGCCCGCGTAGATGTCTTCGGAGTTCTCGCGGAAGATCACCATGTTGATCTTCTCGGGCTCCTTCACCGGCGACGGCACGCCCTTGAAGTACTGCACCGGCCGCAGGCACACGTAGAGGTCGAGCTCCTGGCGCAATGCCACGTTCAGCGAGCGGATGCCGCCGCCCACCGGCGTGGTCAGCGGGCCCTTGATCGAGACCACGTACTCGCGCAGGATCTTCAGCGTCTCTTCGGGCAGCCAGACGTCGGGGCCGTAGACCTTGGTCGATTTCTCGCCGGCGTAGATCTCCATCCACTTGATCTCGCGCTTGCCGCCGTAGGCCTTGGCCACCGCGGCGTCGACCACCTTGATCATCACCGGCGTGATGTCGAAGCCGGTGCCGTCGCCCTCGATGTACGGAATGATCGGGTGATCGGGCACGTTCAGCGAGTAGTCCTTGTTGACGGTGATCTTCTGCCCGCCGGCGGGCACCTTGACGTGTTGATACATGGCCTCGAGGCTTTCGCGCGCTGCGCTTGGGGTGGACGGGGTTGGTGCCGCAGGGGCACGCATTCTCGGGCGTGGGCTCGAGAGGCGGGATCGATTTTATGACAGCGCATCGCGTCAACCGACGGCGTGCCGCGGCGTTGAACGGCGGGCCGTTCGGATCCGAGCGGCCGCAACTGCAAACCCTGTGAAGGACATTGGATGAAGAAGCTCCTCGCCGTATCGACCATCGCCGTGCTGGCTGCTGCCGGCGCGATGGCCCAGACCCAGCCCGCCGCGCCCGCGGCCCCGGCCACGCCGCCCGCGCAGACGGCTCCGGCGGCCGCCCCCGCTGCCACCCCGGCGCCGGCCGCCAAGGCCGAGAAGAAGGCGAAGGCAGCGCAGAAGAAGAAGGCCAAGGCCGCGGCGAAGAGCCGCAAGGAAAAGGCCGCCCCGAACGCCGGCAAGTAAGCCGCTCGCGCCCATGCCTGGCCGCGCGTGGCGCGGCCAGCGCGGCGCGGGTTGCGGCATCGGATCCGGGCATGCGCAGCAGCGGGCCCCAGCGCATGCCAGCGGGCAAGGCCCTCAGCCGAAGCACCACGCGACGATTCGCTGCCACAGCCCGTGGCCAAGAGCCCACAGCGAGGCACCCACCAACAGGCCGCCGGCGATGCGCGTCATCCAGCGCCGGCTGCGTTCGCCGGCATCGCGCGCCAACACGCCAAGCAGCCACGGCGCGGCCAGCAGGCCAAGCGACGAGGCCAGCGCAAACGCCGCCATCACCGCCGCGCCACCGCCGGCACCGTTGGCCAGCGCGGCCACCATCAGCGCAGAGTGCAGCAGTCCGCACGGCCACGCAGCCCACAACAGGCCGGCAACTCCCGAGCGTGCACCACCGCCGAGACGGCGCCCCCAGGTCAGCACCACCGGTGCACCGGCCGCGCCCGTGGCGGCGCCGGCGCGAAACGGCGCCAGTTGCTGCACCCACAGCGGTTGCGCAGCGCGCACCAGCAACCACAGTCCGAGCAGCAGTGCGGCCACATGCACCGCCACCCACAGCAGCCTGATCGGTGGCGTCCACTGCCCCAGGCGACCGAGCAGCTGCACGCTGCCCGCGGCAACGGCGCCAACCGTGGCGTAGCTGAGCAGCCGGCCCAGCTGAAAGCCGACCATCGGCCAGCCGCGCGTGCCGCCACCCGCGGCCACGCAAGCGGCGCCGCACATCGCCGCACAGTGCGGCGTGCCGGCCACGCCCATCAGCGCAGCGGTGAGCAGCAGCGCGAGATCCATCGCCTGCGCCTGACGAAGATCAAGGCCGCCCGCGCCGTGGCGGCGTGGCCAGCCACAGGCTCACCGCCGACGCGACGCCAATCGCCAGCCAGAAGATGAAGAACGCCAGCGTGTAGACCGCCGGCCGCGGCCACGCCGACGCGTCGACGCCCCAGCCTTGCAACTGGGCGGGGTCGACCAGCGCGAACACCAGCATCTCGAGCACACCGGCCATCAGAAACGCCGGCCACAGCACGGTGAGCCAGCGTGCCCGTGCCGGTGGCGCGTCGGCGGGTTCGGTCGCGGTGTTGATCACGGCCTGCATGCGTCAGGGCTTCGAGGGCACCGCAGCAGCGCCGCGGTTACGTGCCTGCAGCGCCGGCATGTCGGTGGCTGCATCGGCCGGTGTCTGCGCCTGCGCGACCGACGGCGTCGAGATCACCTCATCGGCGCCCCGGTACGCCAGCACGGCAGTGGCCACGCCGGCCACCACCACCAACACCGGGCCACCCAGCACCAGCCAGACGATGCCCACGCGCCACCACGGCGTGGGTGCGTTGGACGTGGCTCCGGCTGGTGAGCGGTCGTTCGCAGCGTTCATCGGCTGGCTCCTCAACGTGGGACCACGAAGGTCGACTTCTCGTGCAACGTGACGCCCGGCCGGCTCGAGCCCGCGTCGGCAGCCTCGATGACGAAGGCGATCGGGTGCACGCCGGCCCCGGCGGCGCGTGCCGCCTCGGGCGCCAGCCGCACGGCCGTGGTGACCCAACGCGCTTCGGCCGGCGCGAGCGTCACCTCGACCGGTGCCGCCAGCGCCACGCCGGCAGCCCCGCCGACACCCAGCCGCACGCGCTGAGTGGCTTCGGTGGCGTTCATCAACTGCAAGCGGTAGAGGTTCTCGACCTGCCCGTCGCCCACCAGGCGCGCCAGCGAAGCACGGTCGCGCACCACGTCCACCCTTACCGGCTGGCGCAGCGCCATGCCGACGAACAGCGCCGCGGTGACGGCGAACAGCACGGCGCCATACACCAGCACGCGCGGGCGCAACGCGCGCTCGAGCATCTGCTGGCGCGAATGGCCCTGCGCCATGCCGTTCTGCGTGGCAAAGCGAATCAGCCCGCGCGGATACTGCATCTTGTCCATCACGTCGTCGCAGACGTCGACGCACGCGGCGCAGCTGATGCACTCGTACTGCAGGCCCTGGCGAATGTCGATGCCGGTGGGGCACACCTGCACGCACAGCGTGCAGTCGATGCAGTCGCCCAGGCCGAGCCGCTTCGGATCGGCCTTGCGGCTGCGCGAGCCGCGCGGGTCGCCGCGCGCGGTGTCGTAGGCGATGACCATCGTGTCGCGGTCGAACATCGCACTCTGGAAGCGCGCGTACGGGCACATGTGCTTGCACACCTGCTCGCGCATGTAGCCGGCGTTGCCGTAGGTGGCGAGCGCGTAGAAGTTGACCCAGAACCACTCCCACGGCCCGAAGCCGAGCGTGAACGCCTGCGCCCACAGCGTGCGGATGGGTGTGAAGTAGCCGACGAAGGTGAACCCGGTGTACAGCGACAGCGCGATCCACGCCACCTGCTTGGCCGTCTTGCGCCAGACCTTGTCGACGCTCCACGGCGCGTCGTCGAGCCGCATGCGCGCGATGCGGTCGCCCTCGATGCGCCGCTCGATCCACATGAAGATCTCGGTGTACACCGTCTGCGGGCAGGCGAAGCCGCACCACAGCCGGCCGGCCACCGCGGTGAAGAGAAACAGCGACAGCGCCGAGACGACCAGCAGCCCGGTGAGGTAGATGAAGTCCTGCGGGTACAGCACCGCGCCGAACAGGTAGAAGCGCCGCGCGGCGAGGTCGAACAGCAGCGCCTGGCGGCCGTTCCACTGCAGCCACGGCAGGCCGTAGAACACGAGCTGCGTGCCCCACACGAACACCCAGCGCCAGTTGGCGAACAGGCCTTCGACCGAGCGCGGGTAAATCTTCTTCGACTTCGCGTACAGCGAGACGACCGCGGTCGCCGCGTCGTCACTGTCGACATCGCCCGGCGCAGCCGGGCCGCCGCGCGGGCCAATGGCCGCCGCGGGCGGCGACGCCTGTGGCGGCGGATGGCGCGCCGCCGGCTCGGTGGCGGTGTCGGTCATGGCGTCTTCTTGGTGACCCCCGGCGCGTTGGACTTGCTCCACACATAGGCCGCGAGCACGTGGATCTGCTCGCGCGACAGGCGATGCTCGTGCGCCGGCATGACGTTGGTCTTGCCGTTGTTCACCATCGCGACGATCGCCTCTTCACCCCAGCCGTGCAGCCACACCTTGTCGGTGAGATTCGGCGCGCCGAGTTGCGGGTTGCCCTTGCCGGCGGGCCCGTGGCAGGCCGCGCAGACCACGAACTTGGCCTTGCCGAGTTCGGCCGCCAGGTTGTTGTGCGGGCTGCCCGACAGGCTCAACACATAGCTGGCCACGTTCTTGATGTCCTGCGCACTGCCCACCGCCGCTGCCATCGGCGGCATCGTGCCTGAGCGGCCCTTGGTGATGGTCTCTTCGATGGTCTCCGGCGAGCCGCCCCACAACCAGTCGCCGTCGGTGAGATCGGGGAAGCCCTTGCTGCCGCGCGCGTCGGAACCGTGGCAGCCGGCGCAGTGGTTCAAGAAGATGCGCTCGCCGATGCCCATCGCCTGCGCGTCCTTCGCCAGCTCGGCTGCCGGCATCGCGGCGAACTTGGCATATACCGGCGCCATTGCCTTGCGTGCGGACACCTCCTCGTGGTCGAGCTGCCCGGTGCTGCTCCAGTTCAGGCTGCCCTGGCGCGACCCGAGACCCGGGTACAGCACGAGGTAGATCGCCGAGAACACGATGGTGATGACGAACAGCCCCATCCACCAGCGCGGCAGCGGGTTGTTGTACTCGCGCAGGTCTTCGTCCCACACGTGGCCGGTGGTGGGGTCGTTCGGCACGATCTTGCGCCGGCTGGCGACGATCAGCAGCGCCAGGCACGCCAGCAGCGACAGCACGGTCGCGGCGGCGACGAAGATCGACCAGCCTTCGCTGACGAAGTCGCTCATGGCCGCGCCTCCGGTTGGCCCGCGCGTTGTGCGGTGTCTTGTGCGGCGCCCGTTGCGACGCCGATTGCGACGCCTTGTGCAGCACCTTGTACAGCACCTTGTGCAGCGTCGCGCGTGTCGACGAACGGCAGCTGCGCCGCCTCGGCGAACGCGGCGCGCCGGCGCGACGACCACGCCCACGCCACGATGCCCAGAAAGACCAGCAGCGACAGCACCGTGATGGCGCTGCGGATATCGTTGATGTTCATCGCGCTCCTCCTCACTTGCGCGCGGTGCCCAGCACCTGCAGGTAGGCGATCAGCGCCTCCATCTCGGTCTTGCCCTTGACGGCGTCGCCCGCCTTCGCGATCTCGTCGTCGCTGTACGGCACGCCCACCGCACGCAGCGCCTTCAGGCGCGGCGCCATCGACGCCGGCTCGATCGTCGCGTCGTCGAGCCAGGCGTAGGCCGGCATGTTCGACTCGGGCACCAGGTCGCGCGGGTTGCGCAGGTGCAGCCGGTGCCAGTCGTCGCTGTACTTGCCGCCGACGCGCGCCAGGTCGGGCCCGGTGCGCTTGCTGCCCCATTGGAACGGATGGTCGTAGACGAACTCGCCGGCCACCGAGTACGGGCCGTAGCGCAGCGTCTCCGAGCGCAGCGTGCGGATCATCTGCGAGTGGCAGTTGTAGCAACCCTCGCGGATGTAGATGTCGCGCCCGGCGAGCTGCACCGCGTCGTACGGCTTCAGGCCCGCAATGGGCTGCGTGGTCGAGCGCTGGAAGTACAGCGGCACGATCTCGACGATGCCGCCGACCGCTGCGGTCAGCAGGATCAGCACGATCATCAGGAAGTTGTTGGTCTCGATGCGCTCGTGACCGGTGGCGCGGGTCTGGGCCATGGTGTTCTCGGCTCGCTTCGGTTGCTCGGCGCGCGCTCAGGCGTGCGCGGCCGCGACGGCCGGGATGCGCACCGGCTCGGGGCGGCCGGCGCGCATCGTCTGCACCACGTTCCACGCCATCACGCACATGCCGCTCAGGTACAGCAGGCCGCCGGCGAGGCGGATCGCGTAGAACGGGAAGGTCGCCTTCACGCTCTCGGCGAAGCTGTACACCAGCGTGCCGTCGGGGTTGATCGCGCGCCACATCAGGCCCTGCATCACGCCGGCGATCCACATCGCGGCGATGTACAGCACAATGCCGATGGTGGCGATCCAGAAGTGCAGGTCGATCGCCTTCACGCTGTACATCGTGGTGCGGCCGTACATGCGCGGGATCAGGTAGTACAGCGAGCCCATCGAGATCAGGCCCACCCAGCCGAGCGCACCGGAGTGCACGTGGCCCACCGTCCAGTCGGTGTAGTGCGACAGCGCGTTCACCGTCTTGATCGACATCATCGGCCCCTCGAAGGTCGACATGCCGTAGAACGACAGCGCGACGATCAGGAACTTGAGGATCGGGTCGTCGCGCAGTTTGTGCCACGCGCCCGACAGCGTCATGATGCCGTTGATCATGCCGCCCCAGCTCGGCGCCAGCAGCACCAGCGAGAACAGCATGCCCACCGATTGCGCCCAGTCGGGCAGCGCGGTGTAGTGCAGGTGGTGCGGGCCCGCCCACATGTAGGTGAAGATCAGGGCCCAGAAGTGCACGATCGACAGCCGGTACGAGTACACCGGTCGCTCGGCCTGCTTCGGGATGTAGTAGTACATCATCCCGAGGAAGCCGGCGGTCAGGAAGAAGCCCACCGCATTGTGGCCGTACCACCACTGCACCATCGCGTCCTGCACGCCGGCGTAGGCCGAGTAGCTCTTCCACAGGCTCGCCGGCACCGCCGCGCTGTTGACGATGTGCAGCAGCGCCACCGCGATGATGTAGCCGCCGAAGAACCAGTTGGCCACGTAGATGTGGCGCACCTTGCGCACGCCCACGGTGCCGAAGAACACCACCGCGTAGGCGACCCACACCGCGGCGATCAGCAGGTCGATCGGCCACTCGAGCTCGGCGTACTCCTTGGCCTGCGTGTAGCCCAGCGGCAGCGTGATGGCCGCCGCGACGATCACCACCTGCCAGCCGACGAAGGTGAACATCGCCAGCTTCGGCAGGAACAGCGCCGTCTGGCCCGTGCGCTGCACCACGTGATAGCTGGTGGCGAACAAGGCGCAGCCGCCGAACGCGAAGATCACCGCGTTGGTGTGCAGCGGGCGCAGCCGGCCGTAGCTGAGCCATGGGATGCCGAGGTTCAGCTCCGGCCACGTCAGCTGCGCGGCGATCACCACGCCCACCAGCATGCCGACCACGCCCCACAGCACCGAGGCGAGCGCGAACAGGCGCACCACCGTGTCGGAATACACCGGGCCGTCGGCTCGCATGGCTGTGGTCGTCATCGTCCTCGCTCCTGTCGTTCGGGTTCGTTGCCTCGGGGCTCCAGCCCATCAGCGATCGCCGGCGACGCGTGCGCGCGCCGCCGCGGCGGATTGTTCGTCGCGGGTCGGCGGGTCGGATTGACCAAGGTCAAGCACCTTGCCGTCGTCGGCAGCCAGTATGCGCCGGCCTTCGTGCTCCAGCCCTTCGAACTGCCCGCTGTAGGCCGCCCATGCGAGCACGCCGCCGATCAGCAGCACCAGCACGGCCGACAGCGGAATCAGCAGGTACAGGATGTCCATGCGTGCCGGCCGCCTACCGCATACGCGCGAGCCGCGCCGCGTTGCCCACCACGAGCAGCGAGCTCAGGGCCATGCCGAGCCCCGCCGCCCACGGCGGCAGCGTGCCGCTCAACGCCAGCGGCACGCTCACCAGGTTGTAGCCGGCAGCCCAGGCGATGTTCTGCCGCACGACGCGGCGCGCGCGCAGCGCGACGCGGCGTGCGAAGTCGAGATCGTCGAGCCGGCTACCGGTGAGCACCGCGTCGGCTCGCGCGCGCGCGAGCTGCGCGCCCTGCCCCATCACCAGCGACACGTCGGCGCGCGCCAGCACCGGGGCATCGTTGATGCCGTCGCCCACCATCGCCACCACGGCGCCGCGCGCCTGCGCCGCCGCCACAGCGTCGAGCTTGGCCTGCGGCGTGGCCTCGGCGATCACCGCGTCGACCCGCAGCGCACAGCCGATGCGCTCGGCGCGCGCACGGCGGTCGCCCGACAGCAGCGTCAGCTTGACGCCGTCGGCGCGCCAGCGCGCCACCAGCGCGGCGGCGTCGGGCCGCAGCACCTCGTCGAACTCGATGCGGATGCACGGTCCATCGGTAGCGGCTGCGGCTGCGGCCGATGCGTCGGGCTCGGCGCCGAACCACAGCGCGGCTGGCGCATCGTCGTCGGCCGCGGCAGGGTCGCTCACGCCGACGTAAGCCGTCGAGCCGAGCCGCCAGCGGCGCCCGTGCGCGTCGAGCGCCGACAGGCCACGGCCGGTCTCCTCGCGCACCGCGCTCCAGCCGTCGACCGCGCCGGCGCGCGCTGCGGCCAGCGCACGCGCCAGCGGATGCGCCGACCAGCGCGCGAGCGTAGCGGCCCGATCCGCGAGCGCCGCGGCCTCGCCCGGCGGCAGCGGCGTCAACGCCACCACCGCACGCAGCGCCAGCGCATCGGCGGTCAGCGTGCCGGTCTTGTCGATGAACACTTCGTCGACGCGGGCTAGCGCGTCGAGCATGTCGAGGCGGCGCAGCAGCACGCCGCGGCGCGCCAGTGCTCCAGCGGCCGCCAGCAGCGACGCCGGCACCGCCAGCGACAGCGCACACGGGCAGGTGACGATCAGCACCGCCACCGCGACCCACAGCGCGCGCGATGGATCGATCACGCCCCACACCGCGGCGCCGCCGGCGGCCAGCAGCAGCACCGCCCACAGGAATGGCGCGGCCCAGCGATCGGCCACGCGCGACCACGCCGGCCGCTGCGTCGCGGCGCTGCGCACCAGCTCGACGATGCGCTGCAGCGCCGAATCGTCGCCCACTCGTTCGACGCGCACCGTCACCGGCGCGCCCACGTTGAGGCTGCCGCCTTGCACCGCCTCGCCGGCGCGCCGCGCCAGCGGCCGCGATTCGCCGCTGAGCAACGACTCGTCGACGGCGGTGTCGCCGGTCTCGATGCGGCCATCGGCCGCGAACGCCTGGCCCAGCGGCACCAGCAGCCGGTCGCCCACCGCCAGCTCGCGCGCATCGACCTCGCGCGGCGTGCCGTGCTCGTCGAGCCGCAGCGCGCGCAGCTCGACCTCGCGCGCCGCGCGGTCGAGTTGCTGCACGGCGCGGTGCCGCGCGCGCATCTCGAGCCAGCGCGCGCCGAGCACGATGGCGACGAACATCGTCAGCGAATCGAAGTACACCTCGTGCCCCAGCCAGCCGCCGGGATGGAACGTGGCCGCGCTGCTGGCGACGAAGGTGACCGCGATGCCGAGCGCGACCGGCACGTCCATGCCGAGCGTGCGCTGGCGCAGGCTGCGCCACGCACCGGCGAAGAACGGCGTCGCCGACAGCAACACCACCGGCAGCGTGAGCACCCAGCCGCCCCAGTTCAGCAGCCTTTGCAGGTCGGGCGCGAGATCGCGCCCGCTCGGCAGGTACGACGGCGCGGCCAGCATCATCACCTGCATCGCGCACAGCGTGGCGAGCAGCCAGCGCATCAGCTGCGCGCGCTGCTCGCGTTGCATCAGCCGCGCGACCTGCGGCGTGTCGTCGAGCGCGGCGTCGTAGCCGGCCGCGCGCAACGCGGCGAGCACGCACTCGAGGTCGGTGGCCTCCGGCCGCCAGCGCAGCTCGGCGTGCTCGAGCGCCGCGTTGACCTCGACCCGTTCGACGCCGGGCACGGCGCGCAGCGCGGCGTCGATCAGGCCGCCGCAGGCCGCGCAGTGCAGGCCCGACAGGCGCAACCCCGCTTCGGCCACCGCTCGGCCATCGGCCAGGCGGCGCGTGCGCACGCGCGACGCGGAGCCGTTTGGGTTCGCACCGTCGGCCGGGCCGACGGCAGCGAACGCATCGGCACTGGCAACAGGAACGGAAGCGGCTCGAACGGTCATGACCCAGCGCCAGCATGCCACGCCGGCACGCGCCGGATAATCGGCGTCACGATGACCCCTGCTGACCCGATCCAGATCAAGCTGCTGCAACTGCGCCGCCGGCTGTACCGGCTGCTGGGCTTCGGTGTGCTGCTCGCGGCGCCCGCGCTCGCCCCGGCGCAGCAACCGCAGGCGCTGCCGACGGCGACGCTGCAGGTGGGCATGTACAAGGTGGTCGCGCAGGTGGCAGCCACGCCGCAGCAGCGCCAGATCGGCCTGATGTTCCGCCGCGAGATGCCGATGCACGAGGGCATGCTGTTCGTCTTCGACGCGGCAGCGCAGCAGTGCTTCTGGATGCGCAACACGCTGCTGCCGCTGTCGGCGGCCTTCCTGGCCGACGATGGCGCGGTGGTCAACATCGTCGACATGCAGCCGCAGACCGACGATTCACACTGCTCGGCCAGGCCGGTGCGCTTCGTGCTCGAGATGAACCAGGGCTGGTTCGCCAAGCGCGGCATCAAGCCCGGCACGCGCTTCAGCGGCGAAGTGTTCGGGCGCTGAAGGCGCAGCGGCCGGGCTGGACCCGGCCGCCGGCATGCGCGGGCAGACGCTGCCGCGACGGCCGAAGCCGCATCAAGCGAAATTGCTTTCGGCGAAGCCCCAGTTGACCAGCGACGCGAGGAACGCCTCGACGAACTTCGGCCGCGCGTTGCGGTGGTCGATGTAGTAGGCGTGCTCCCACACGTCGATCGTCAGCAGCGGCCTGTCGGCGGTGGTCAGCGGCGTGGCGGCGTTGCTGGTGTTGACGATGTCGACGCTGCCGTCGGGCTTCTTCACCAGCCACGTCCAGCCCGAGCCGAAGTTGCCGACCGCGCTCTTGGTGAACGCCTCCTTGAAGGCCACGACGCTGCCCCACTTGGCGTTGATCGCCGCCAGCAGCGCGCCGCGCGGCTCGCCGCCGCCGCCGGGCTTCATGCAGTTCCAGAAGAAGCTGTGGTTCCAGACCTGGGCGGCGTTGTTGAACATCGGCCCCGACGAGGTCTTCACGATCTCTTCGAGCGACTTGCCCTCCATCGGCGTGCCGGGCACGAGGTTGTTCAGGTTCGTCACATAGGCCTGGTGGTGCTTGCCGTGGTGGAAGTCGAAGGTCTCCTTCGACATGTGCGGCGCCAGGGCGTCGGAGCTGTATGGCAGGGGCGCGAGGGTGAACGGCATCGGGCAACCTTTCTGTTCTGGCGGGCCGGCGCGGGTGCACCGGCTCTGGCTGGAGCGCGGAATTCTAGGCGCGTCGCGCGATTGCGCCGTCGGCGGGGGCATTCGCCGGGTGGGCCCCGGGCTTCAACCGGTGAGCTTGCCCGGCCGCACCGCGAGCACCTCGGCCGAGGCCTCGCCATCGGCCCACACCGCGTTCACGCGCTGGCCACGCTGCAGCGCTGCTGCCTGGGTGATCACCGCGCCGTGCTCGTCGGTCACCCAGGCATAGCCGCGCTGCAGCGTGCGCTGCGGGTCGAGTGCGGCCAGGCGCAGCTGCAATTGCTGCAGTGCCTGATCGCGCAGGCGCCAGGCGGCGCGCGCCACCGGGGCCAGACGCTCGGCCTGCACGGCCAGCGATTGCGTGCGCGCGTGCAACACCTGCCGCATCGCCAGCACGAGCCGCTGCGCCAGGTGATCGTTGCGCAGGCGCTGTTCGGCCAGCCGCTGCGCCGGGCTGGCCAGCCGCGCGGCGGCCACGTCGAGCCGTTGCGCGTGGCGCAGCAGATGGCGCTGGCCGGCTGCGACCAGCGCGCGGCCGCGCTCGGACACGCGGCGCAGTTCGTCGTCGCGGCGTGGCGCCGCCAGTTCGGCCGCGGCGGTGGGCGTCGGCGCGCGCACGTCGGCGGCGAGGTCGGCCAACGTCACGTCGGTCTCGTGGCCGACGCCGCACACCACCGGCAGCGGGCAGGCGACGATCGCGCGCACCACGGCTTCGTCGTTGAACGCCCACAGGTCTTCGATCGAGCCGCCGCCGCGGCAGACGATCAGCGTCTGCACCTCGGCGCGCTGCGCCGCCTGCTGCAGCGCCTGCACCAGCTGCGCCGGCGCATCGGCACCCTGCACGGCGCTCGGGTAGACCACCACCGGCACGTGCGGCGCGCGCCGCGCCAGCGTGGTCAGCACATCGTGCAGCGCAGCACCGGCGGTCGACGAGACGACACCGATCGCGCGCGGATGCGGCGGCAGCGCGCGCTTGCGCGCCGCATCGAACAGCCCCGCGGCCTCGAGCCGCGCCTTCTGGCGCAGGAACAGTTCGTACAGCGAACCGGCACCCTGCGGCAGCATCGCCTCGACGATGCACTGCAGCTCGCCGCGCGGCTCGTAGATGCCGATGCGGCCGCGCACCTCCACCTGCTGGCCGTCGCGCGGCGCGAAGTCGAGCAACTGCGCCGCGCGGCGGAACATGGCGCAGCGCAGCACGGCGCTCGCGCCATCGCTGTCCTTCAGGTTGAAGTAGCAATGGCCGCTGGCCGCGCGCGTGAAGCTCGACAACTCACCTTGCACCACCACCGCACCGAGCCGCGTCTGCAACGCGTCGCTCGCGGCCAACAGCAGCGCCGCCACACCGATCGCGCGCGCCGGCAACGCGTGGCTCGCATCGTCGCGTTCGGTGTTCATTGCTCAAAACTCGGGCAATCCAACGCGGAGCACGCAAACATGCGCCCTGGCGCGGCGCCGATGCGGCTTGCCCACAAGCTTTTCCACAGAAGCGGTGGATTGTTTGCCGCTCGTTCGCGAAATCTGTCGCGAGCAGGCTGCCATCGCACCGTGCGCGGCGAGCCCCGATCGGAGCACGCCCGAAGCTCGGCCATAATCGCGGCCCGGAAAGCATCGCATCACGATCAGCGGGTTCCCTCTTGTTTTCGATCATACAAGCCGCCGGCTGGCCGATCTGGCCGCTGCTCATCTGTTCGATCATCGCGCTGGCCATCGTGATCGAACGCTTCATCAACCTGCGCGAGCCGCGCGTGCTGCCGCCCAAGCTGCTCGACGAGGTGCTGTCGGTCACGCGGCAGAGCCTGCCCGGGCCCGACGTGGTGACCAAGCTGGCCGCGAACTCCGAGCTCGGCGCGGTGCTTGCGGCCGGCGTGCGCGCCGTGATGGGCGACCCGCGCATCCAGGAAGGCGCGCTGCGCCAGGCGTTCGAGATCGCCGGCCGCGGCATGTTCCACCGCCTCGAGCGCTACCTGAACGCGCTGGGCACCATCGCCGCCGCGGCGCCGCTGCTCGGCCTGCTGGGCACGGTGATCGGCATGATCGAGATCTTCGGCTCGCAGAGCCCCACGGGCGGTAACAACCCGGTGCTGCTCGCACACGGCATCTCGATCGCGCTGTACAACACCGCGTTCGGCCTGATCATCGCCATCCCGTCGTTGATGTTCTACCGCTACTTCCGCCGCGTGATCGACGAGTACGCGCTGAACATGGAGATGGCCGCCGAGCGCATGGTGCCGCACCTGATGCGCTTCGCGGTGCGCGCCGGCTGACGCGCGCCGCAGCACCCGCACACCATGCGCTTTCGCCGTCACCGCGCCGAGGAGCCGGAGATCAACCTGATCCCGTTCATCGACGTGCTGCTGGTGGTGCTGATCTTCCTGATGCTGTCGACCACGTACTCGAAGTACTCGGAGCTGCAGATCACGCTGCCCACCGCCGACGCCGAGCGCATCCGCGAGCGGCCGGCCGAGATCGTGGTCAGCGTCGCCGCCGACGGCCGCTACCTGGTCGACAAGAAGCCGGTCGAAGGCCGCAGCGTCGAGGTGCTCACGGCCGAGCTGCAAGCGGCCGCCAACGCCCGACCCGACGTGATGGTGATCGTCTCGGCCGATGCGCTCAGTGCGCACCAGGCGGTGATCAACGTGCTCGACGCGGCGCGCCGCGCCGGCATCGGCCGGCTGAGCTTCGCCGCGCAGGTGCCCAACAATTCGCGCTGACGCCGCCCTCGTCGCATCGTGGCAGCGGCCGCGGCCCGATGCGCTGGCGCGCGTGCTGCAACCGCTGTCGTGGCTGTACCGCGGCGGCGCGGCACTGCAGCGCGTGATCGACACCCGGCTGCGCACGCCGCAGCGCGCGTCACGGCCGCTGGTGGTCGTCGGCAACCTGGTGGCCGGCGGCGCCGGCAAGACACCGACCGTGATCGCGCTGGTCGCGCTGCTGCGCGAGATGGGCTGGCGACCCGGCGTGATCTCGCGCGGGTACGGGCGGCGCGACGACGATCGCGTCCGCATCGTCGATGCGCACAGCGATGCCGCCGAGGTCGGTGACGAGCCGCTGCTGATCCGCCTGCGCACGCGCGCGCCGGTGGCGGTGGCACGGCGGCGCATCGATGCCGCCCGGGCGCTGTGCGAGCGGCAGCCCGAGGTGACACTGCTCGTCGCCGACGACGGCCTGCAGCACCACGCACTGGCGCGCGACGCCCAGGTCATCGTGTTCGACGAGCGTGGCGCGGGCAACGGCCTGCTGCTGCCGGCGGGCCCGCTGCGCGAGCCGCTGCCCACGGAGCTGCCCGCACGCACGCTGGTGGTTTACAACGCCGCGCAGCCGAGCACGCCGCTGCCCGGCACGCTCGCGCTGCGCGCGCTGCCCGGGCCGATCGAACTGGCGCGCTGGTGGCATGGCGAGGCTCCGGGCGCAGTCGACTGGAGCGCGCTGCGCGGGCGCCGCATCTTCGCCTGCGCTGGCACCGCGGTGCCCGAGCGCTTCTTCGCGATGCTGCGCCAGCAGGGCCTCGACCTCGTGCCGATCGTGCTGCCCGACCACGCGCCGTACACCCACCTGCCCTGGCCGGCCGACGCCGCCGATGTGGTGCTGACCGAGAAGGATGCGGTGAAGCTGCGCCCCGAACGCACTGGCCACACCCGGGTGTGGGTAGCACCGCTAGACTTGCAGCTCGACGCTTCGCTCGGCCCGGCGCTCGCGCGCTGGCTGCCGGCCCCACGATGAGCCGACGACGATGGACCACCGATTGATCGACCTGCTGGTGTGCCCGCTGTGCAAGGGGCCGCTGCGCGCCGAGCGTACGCCGGGCCAGCCGCTGCGCGAGCTGGTGTGCCCGGCCGACCGGCTGGCGTTTCCGGTGCGCGACGGCATCCCGGTGATGCTCGAAGGCGAAGCGCGCGCACTCGAAGCGACCGCCGCCCCTGCGGCGCGCGAGTGAGGCTGCGGGCGACCCCGCGCATCCGGGCCCGGGCGAGCCGGCACGCCTGACGAGCACGCGCGCATGAGCTTCACCGTGTTGATCCCGGCGCGGCTGCGTTCGACGCGGCTGCCCGACAAGCCGTTGGCCGACATCGGCGGCGCGCCGATGGTGGTGCGCGTCGCGCAGCGCGCGGCGTGCTCGAGCGCTGCCCGCGTGGTGGTGGCCGCCGACGACGCGCGCATCGTCGACGCCTGCCGCGCGCACGGCGTGCAGGCGCTGCTGACGCGCAGCGACCACGCCAGTGGCAGCGACCGCTTGGCCCAGGCCTGCGAGCAACTCGGCCTCGATGGCGACGCGACAGTGGTGAACGTGCAAGGCGACGAGCCGCTGATCGCCACCGCGATGATCGATGCCTGCGCCGCGCTGCTGCGCCAGCGGCCCGACTGCGTGATGGCCACGGTGGCGCATGCGATCGACGACGCCGCCGAGTACACCAACCCGAACGTCGTCAAGGTCGTGCTCGACGCCGCCGGCCGCGCGCTGTACTTCTCGCGCGCGCCGATCCCGTACTGGCGCGACAGGCCGCACGGCACGGCAGCGGCACTGCCGGTGCCGCTGCCGCTGCGCCATGTGGGGCTGTATGCGTACCGCGCCGCGTTCCTGCGGCGCTTCCCCACGCTGCCGCCGGTGCCGCTCGAGGCGCTCGAGGCGCTCGAGCAACTGCGCGTGCTGTGGCACGGCGAGCGCATTGCGGTGCACGTGAGCAACGAGCGCCCCGGCCCTGGCGTGGACACGCCGGCCGACCTCGAACGCGTGCGCGCGCTGTGGCCACGCGCGGGTTGAGACCGCCCGCGGCGGACGAACCGCGCGGGTGCGCGTGCTAAGCTCGTTTCGACGAGCGAGACGTGCCCGAGCGGCCGAGGAGACGCGATGAAACTCATCCTGTTGGGTCCCCCCGGCGCGGGCAAGGGCACGCAGGCGGCGACGATCTGCAAGCACTACGGCATTCCGCAGATCTCCACCGGCGACATGCTGCGCGCGGCCGTCAAGGCCGGCGCGCCGCTCGGGCTGGCGGCGAAGAAGGTGATGGACGCGGGCGCGCTCGTCAGCGACGACATCATCGTCGGCCTGGTGAAAGAGCGCATCGTGCAGCCCGACTGCGCCAACGGCTTCCTGTTCGACGGCTTCCCGCGCACGATCCCGCAGGCCGAGGCAATGAAGGCCGCCGGCGTCAAACTCGACTTCGTGCTCGAGATCGACGTGCCCGACGACGCCATCATCGAGCGCATGAGCGGCCGCCGCGTCCATCCGGCGTCGGGCCGCACCTACCACGTGAAGTTCAACCCGCCGAAGGTGGCCGGCCGCGACGACGTCACCGGCGAGCCGCTGATCCAGCGCGACGACGACCAGGAAGCCACCGTGCGCAAGCGGCTCGAGGTCTACCAGAGCCAGACACGGCCGCTGGTGGCCTACTTCGATGCCTGGGCGGCCACCGGCGATGCGCAGGCGCCGCGCTACCGCAGGATCGAAGGCGTCGGCAGCGTCGACGAGATCGGCGCGCGCGCACTCGCCGCATTGCGCGGCTGAAGCAACCCACCACGACACGAGACGACAGCGAGGCAACTCACCATGGACATTTCAGGCAAGGTCTTCATCGTCACCGGCGGCGCATCGGGCCTCGGCGAAGGCAGCGTGCGCATGTTCGCGCGCGAAGACGCCAAGGTCGTCATTGCCGACGTGCAGGCCGACAAGGGCGAGGCATTGGCTAAGGAACTCGGCGCCGACAAGGCCGCGTTCGTGCGCTGCGACGTCACGCAGGAGGCCGATGCGAAGGCGGTGGTCGCCAAGGCCACGTCGATGGGCAAGCTGATGGGCCTGGTCAACTGCGCCGGCATCGGCCCGGCGGCCAAGACCGTCGGCAAGGACGGCGCGCATTCGCTCGAGCTGTTCACCAAGGTGATCCAGGTCAACCTGATCGGCAGCTTCAACATGATTCGCCTCGCCGCCGAGGCGATGAGCAAGAACCAGCCCGAATCCACCGGCGAGCGCGGCGTGATGATCTCCACCGCCAGCGTGGCCGCCTACGACGGCCAGATCGGCCAGGCCGCGTACTCGGCGAGCAAGGGCGGCATCGTCGGCATGACGCTACCGGTGGCGCGCGACCTCGCGCGCAACGGCATCCGCAACATGACGATCGCGCCTGGCATCTTCGGCACGCCGATGCTGTTTTCGATGCCGCAGGAGGTGCAGGACGCGCTTGCCGCGTCGGTGCCGTTCCCGTCGCGCCTGGGCAGGCCGGAGGACTACGCCAAGCTGGTGCAGCAGATCGTCACCAACGACATGCTCAACGGCGAGGTGATCCGGCTCGATGGGGCGATCCGGATGGCGCCGAAGTAGGCTCTGCCTGAGTAAATGTGTCGACGGCACTGTGCTCGCGGGCGATCTGCCGCGCGCCAAGCTCCGTCTCGTTCAGGCGTGGATCGAGATCCACCGCGACGAGTTGACGGCTGACTGGGAACTCGCCACCACAGGTCAACCACCATTTCAGATCGAGCCGCTTCGCTGAACCGGAAACCATGGACACACCACGACTCATCGGCGTCCGCGCAGAGGCCGACTTCAAGCTGCATCTGACCTTTGCGTCCGGAGAAACGCGCACTTTCGACTGCACGCCGTATTTGCATCGCGGGGTGTTCACGCGCCTGCGCGACCCGGCATTGTTTGCGCAGGTTCACGTGCAGGCCGACACAGCATGCTGGCCGGGTGGCCTGGACATCGCCCCCGAAACCCTGTTCCTGCGTTCGGTGCCGACCACACAGGTAACGGCATCATCGGCCTGACGCTGCCGATCTTGTCCCCTCGATACCCAAGGAAGCGCAGGATGCGCTCGCGGCGACGGCTACAGCAGCTTGACGGTCGGTAGGCCGCGCATGCCGCGGTCGAAGGTGGCCACATGATCGCAGCCTGCTGCTGCGGCCTTGGCACATAGCAGGCAATCGGCGAAATCGGCCGGGCCCTGCTCGAAGATGTCGATCGCCGCGGCGACCTGCAATGCCGACTCGAGCGACACGGTCGCGTTGTCACCCAGGGCACGAAGCGCGATGACGATGTCGGCCCGGTCGCGACCGTAGGCACGCGACAGAGTCCATGCGAGTTCGACCAGCACCGTATCGCTGATCCAGACCAGCCGGCCCTGCGCTGCCGCGCGGTCGAACAGCTGTTTCGCCCTGCCGGCCTGATCGGCGTCGTCGCCAACCAGCAAGCGCACCAGGACGTTCGTATCGACGGCGATCAACGGCCGCGTCTCGCGCGCGCTCGGACCACCCGCGTGACCGCGCCGTCCATCTGCTCGATCGACTTGGCGGCTTCTCCGGGCCTGGCAAGCAGCCCCAACAACGCGCCCGCGCCCTTGACCAGCACCTGTGCTCGCAGACTGCCATCGGGCGAAACGCTGAACGCCAACCGCGAGCCCGGCCCTATGCCGAGGCGGTCGCGCAGGGTCTTGGGCAACGTGACTTGCCCCTTTTCCCGGACCACGGCTGTGCTGGACATCCAAATCCTCCTAGGCTATTGAAGTCGGAACCTGCCTGGATTGTACGACCGCAGCACGGCAGTTGTACCTGGATACCTGAACTCACACTATTCACGGACGATCGCGCCGGGGCATCTTCGGCACGCCGATGCTGTTTTCGATGCCGCAGGAGGTGCAGGACGCGGTCGCCGCGTCGGTGCCGTTCCCGTCGCGGCTGGGCAAGCCGGAGGACTACGCCAAGCTGGTGCAGCGGATCGTCACCAACGACATGCTCAATGGCGAGGTGATCCTGCTCGATGGCGCGATCCGGATGGCGCCGAAATTGGCACGACGTCTGCAGCGGTTTGACGGCCGGCAGGCCGCGCCCGCAAGCGTTGCATCAACTGCACGTCGCTTCGGCCCGTTCGATCCCAAGAGAACGCGGGCCCGCCCGCCTCACGGCGGTCGGGCCCGTTGTGAGGACAACAGCCGGTCAGAACTTGTATTGCAGGCCGAACAGGTAGTACCGCCCCATCGGCTCGCCAAGCTGCGGGTTGTAGCCGGCGTTGGAACCGCTGCTCTCGTCGTCGAACGACGGCGCACGGTTCAACACATTGTTGATCTGTAGCCGCAAGGTCAGGTTCTTGATGCCCTTGAATGCGACGCCGGCGTTCCAGACCACTTCCGGCGCTACACGCACCGTCTGGCCCAGGCCATCGTAGTTGCCGATCGAGTTGCCGCCGACATCGAACTCCCAATTGCCACGGTCCAGCGCGAAGTCCCAATTCATGCGCCACCGCGGCTGGTTGTACGTGCCGTTGTAGTTCTGCAGCACCTGGTTGCGACTGGAGTCGACGGTCGTGAACTCGTACTTGTGCACGTACGTGATCCCGAACTTGGAGTTCAGTCGCCCGATCTCGCCGAGGTTGGCCTTGGTGGTCAGCTCCAGGTCGATCCCGCTCGTGCGCGTGCCGTTGAGCTGCACGGGCACGGTGTTGATCTGCTGGACCACACCGGCGTTGTTGCGCACCACGATGGTCGGATCGTTCGGGAACAAGTCCAAGAGCGTCTGGGCGTCGAACGTGCCGATCTCGTCCTTGCGCTTGATGCTCCAGTAGTCCACCGTCAACGCGGCGGCGTCGCTCGGCTCGAACACGAATCCCAGGGTGTAGATATTGGTCTTCTCGGGCTTCAGGTTCGGATTGCCCTGCTGCACGGTGCGCACATCCATGATGCAGTTCGGATTGTTCTGGTCGAAGACCGGGCACAGCACGGGATCTTGAAGGCCGAAGTCGAACGCGGTCTGCTGCGCCGGCGTGGTTTCGAACAACGACGGCGCGCGGAACGCCTTCGACGCCGTGGCGCGCAACACCAGCTGCCTGACCGGTTGGTAGCGAACGCCGAACTTCGGTGACGTGTTCGAGTACTTGCCGTTGCCGGTGAACCGGTCGTAGCGCACCGCTGCGGTGAGCTCCAGCGCCTTGGTGATCGGCGCGCCGATCTCCGCGTAGACCGCAGACGCCCTGCGTTCGCCAAACGCCTGTGCCGCGCTGATGGCCAGCGTGTCACCCGTCTGCAGTTGGGTGTCGGGAATGTCGCTGACCTTCTCCTTGCGTGTCTCCGCGCCGATCGCCAGGCCCAGCGGCCCGCCCCCGAGCTGCGTCAGCTCACGAGACACCTTGAAGTCGAAGCCATCTTGCTTCGAGCGGCCCGTGCGAGTTGCGTCGTGACGCAGGTAGCTGGCCGTGCCCGGGTTGTTCGCTGCCGGATTGACGAAGTTGTAGTACCCGAACGTCGCGAATGCCGTAGCGCACTTGGCCAACTCGTTCCTGAAGTACGCAGCGTACGGTGGGTTGGCCGCGAAGATCTGATCCAGAGTGCCGAGGCCCAGCGGGTCGCCGCCGGCCGCATACGAAGCCGCGGCCGTCGGATTCATCAAGCACATCAAGCGCGAATTGAGCGCATTGTTCGTCGCGACGTTGTCGACGTTGATGCGATTCAGGTTGGCAGCGCCTTCCCAGTCCCAGCCGAAGTTCCTGCCCTGTACACCGAGTACCAGCCGCTTGTTGTCGGAGGTACCGTCGTCACCACGGTTGCCCACGTCGGCGAAGCGGTAGCGGATCTCGGCGTCGTTGGGGAACGGGTTCGACGGCGAGCCGGCCGGGATGAAGAAGGTGCCGATGCCCACGTCGTCCGTGGAACCGGCGGGCCACGAATGCGAGAGGTATTTGTTGCGGGTGAACAGCAGTTCGGCGAATGCGGTGATGTCGGGGGTGATCGCGAACTGGCCCTTCGTGAAGACGCCGATCTTCTCCGACTCGGGCATCAGCGAGCCCAGCTGCGACCGGTCATAGCGGCAGAAGCCACCCCGCACGCTGCTGCCGCCGCGCTGGCTGGCCGGCCCGCAAGTGCCGCCCACATCGAACAGCTTGTCATCGGTCACCATATCGGTGATCGTTCCCGGTGTCCCGTAGGAGGAACGATTGTCGCTGCCGCCGCGATTGCGCAAGTCTTCGGTCCGCGCCCAAGGCCGATCGATCGAGCGCACCTCGTCACGCTTGGACAGGTTGACGCCGATCAGCACGTTGTAGCGGTCGCTGCTCAGCGAACCCTTGCCGGCGGCGAGGTTGGCGCCGAACATCTTGCCGTCGGAGAACTTGGAGATGCCAGCGATCCCGCCCACCTCGAGACCGCTGTAGTCGTTGCGCATGATGATGTTGACCACGCCGCCGACCGCATCGGCACCGTAGACCGCCGACGCGCCGTCCTTCAGGATCTCGATGCGATCGACCGCGGCGATCGGAATGTTCTGCAGATCGTTGAAGCCCTGCGAGCCGGTAGACAACTGCTGGGCGAACGGATAGGTCGCGACCCGGCGGCCATTGATCAGCACCAGCGTGCTGTTGAAACCCAGGTTGCGCAGGTTCAAGCCCCCGGCACCCGGCGCAAACCCGTTGGTGATGCGATCGTCGATGCCCGCACCGTTGGCCGAGATCCGCTGCAACAGGTCGTTGATCGTCGTCGCGCCCGAGCGCTCGATCTCCGCCTTGTCGATGCGCTGCACCGGGCTCGCGGTTTCCAGGTCAGTGCGCTTGATGCGCGAACCCGTCACCTCCACACGCTGGGAGGTGTCCTGTGCCCAGACATTCGCGGTGGCCACTACGGCAAGACCCGACACGACCAATGCCGCAGCCTGGCCGACCCTGCTTCTCCTGAACCTGACCATTGGGTACTCCTCGAAACTAGACGGTTGTTTGCCTGTGCCCGCCGGGATCCACCATCCGCTCCCTGTAGGAAACGAACCTGCAACCCAACAGGCATGAAACTGGATTGTCAGTTTCCGTTGTGGGGCCGGAACAGCGGGGAAGTCCTCGTACGACGGCGGTCGATACGGCCCTCGCCATCCAGCCAGCGTCGGCAACACCGACATCCCTCGGAGCGAGGGCATCCGATCCCCGGGTGCTGCGCGTGCAGCGCGCGGGCAGGCAGGGAAAGCCCTATGGGTGGCTCGGGGTGTCGTTGGCGAACGGCAACGCCGCGGGGTGCGCCCGGATTGACGTCTGACGTTTCGATCAGGCGCTTTACGCGCGTCAACTCGAACCACGGGCTGGAGGACCGCAAAGCGAACAGCCAAACAGATCAGTCAGTGCTGGCGATCGGTCGCGCCAGATCGCGAATCCGTCAAAGCTGATTCGTCATCGAGTGCCCGCGGTGGCGCCGGCGTGGGAGGAGTTGTCGTTGCGAGGCTCTCGCCACACCTCCTCGCATCGGCAACGATCGCCCGAAGGAGCGGCTACGGCGCAGCCTTTCGGAGACGCGGCACCGCGCGCAGCAACTCGGCGGTGTAAGCGTGCCGCGGCCGGGTCAGCACTTCGCCGGCCGCCCCCTGCTCGACGATGCGTCCCTCGCGCATCACCGCCACCTCGTGCGCCAGATACTCGACCACGCCGATGTTGTGCGTGATGAACAGGTACGCCACGCCGAGCTCGCGCTGCAGTTCGCGCAGCAGGTTCAGGATCTGCGCCTGCACCGATACATCCAGCGCCGAGGTCGGCTCGTCGCAGATGATCAGCCGCGGCTGCACGGTGAGCGCGCGCGCGATCGCGATGCGCTGGCGCTGGCCGCCGGAGAACTCGTGCGGGTAGCGCGCCAGCACATCGGCGCGCAGGCCCACGCGCTGCACCAGTTGCGCCACGCGATCGCGGCGCTCGTCGTCGCGCATCTGCGGATGCAGCGCTTCCAGGCCTTCGAGCAGGATCTCGCCGACGCGCATGCGTGGGTCGAGCGACGAGAAGGGATCCTGGAACACGAGTTGCACGCTGCGCCGCACCTGACGCAGCGCGTCGCCTTGCAGCGCGAACAGATCCTGGCCGTCGAAGCGCGCGTCGCCGCTGCAGCTGGCCACGCGGCGCAGCAGTTGCGCCACCGCCTTGCCGGTGGTGGTCTTGCCGCAGCCCGATTCGCCCACCAGCGCCAGCGTGCGGCCGGCGGCGATGCCGAAGCTCACGTCGCGCACGGCGTCGAACCAGCCCACGGTGCGCTGCAACAGCCCGCCGCGGATCGCAAAGCGCACATTCAAGGCCCGCACATCGAGCAGCGGCTGCGCCGCGTGGGTGCTCGGCGCTTCGGGCGGCGGCGTGCTGGCGGTTGTAGCAAAGCCGGCCGTCGCAGGCTGTGCCGACTGCTGCGCAACCCCCGCGGCCGCCGCTTCGACTGACGACGGCGCGAGTTCCGGATCGTCGACGCGCACGCAGCGCACCCACGCGCCCTGCCGTTCCAGCAGCACCGGCGGCGCGGCGCGGCAGCGCTCGATCACGAATGCGCAGCGGTCGGCGAAGCGGCAGCCGGTGAAGCGCTGCGTCAGCGGCGGCACGCTGCCGGCGATGGCCTCCAGCGCCTGACCGCGCCGGCCCGCGTCGGGCAGTGCGCGCAGCAGCGCCTGCGCGTACGGGTGCCGCGGCCGCGCGAAGAACGCCTCGGCGCTCGCCACCTCGACGATCTCGCCGGCGTACATCAGCGCCACGCGGTGCGCCATGCCGGCCACCACCGCGAGGTCGTGTGTGATCAGCAGCAGGCCCATGCCCTGCTCGCGCTGCAGCTCGCGCAGCAGATCGAGGATCTGCGCCTGGATCGTCACGTCGAGCGCGGTGGTCGGCTCGTCGGCCACCAGGAAGTCGGGCTCCGCCGCCAGCGCCAGCGCGATCATCACGCGCTGGCGCTGGCCGCCGCTCAAGCGGAACGGGTAGTCGTCGATGCGCCGCTCGGGCTCGGGGATGCCGACGCGGCGCAGCCAGTGCAGCGCACGCTCGCGCGCCGCTGCGCCGCGCAGCGGCGTGTGTGTCTGCACCGCCTCGACGATCTGGTCGCCCACGCGCATCACCGGGTTCAGGCTGGTCGCCGGCTCCTGGAAGATCATGCCGATGCGCCCGCCGCGCACGCCGCGCATCGCGCGCTCCGACAGCGCCAGCACATCGTCGTTGGCCAGCGCGACCGCGCCGCCGGTGATGGCGCCGTTCTCGGGCAGCAGGCGCATCAGCGCGAGCGCGGTCATGCTCTTGCCGCAGCCCGATTCGCCGACCAGCGCAAACGTCTCGCCGCGCGCAATCGCCAGGCTCAGGCCGTCGACGGCCTTGACCAGGCCGGCATCGGCGTCGAGCTCGACTTCGAGGCGCTCGATCTGCAGCATCGCGTCAGCCTGCCGCCGGGGTGGTGGCGCGCCGCGGGCGGAACGCGCGCGCGCGCGGGTCGAATGCATCGCGCACGCCGTCGGCGAACAGGTTGGCCGCCAGCACCAGCGTGACCATGAAGCCGAACGCGGTGGCGAACGACCACCACACCAGCGGATCGAGGCTCATCTCGTTGCGCGACAGATTGATCATGCCGCCGAAGCTGCTGAGGTTGGGGTCGACACCGACGCCGACGTAGGTGAGCACGGCCTCGTAGAGGATCAGGTCGGAGAAGTTCAGCACCGTGGTGATCAGCACCAGGTGCATCACGTTGGGCACGATGTGGCGCAGCATCGTGCGCCGCGCCGACACGCCGAACGCCTCGGCGGCCTGCACGAACTCGAGCTCGCGCAACTTCAGCGTCTCGGCACGCACCAGCCGGCACAGCGTGGCCCAGCCGGTGAGGCCGAGGATGATGCACAGCAGGAACATCTTCAGGTCGGCGCGCTCCAGGCCGGTGTCGAACAGCTCGCCGTGCGTGTCGATGAACACCTGCAGCATCAGCACGCAGGCGGCGATCAGCAGCACGTTGGGCACCGAGGTGATCACGGTGTAGACGTACTGCACCGCCTCGTCGACCCAGCCCTTGAGGAAGCCGGCCAGCACGCCGAGGCCGAGCGCCAGCGGCACCGTGGCCAGCGTCGACAGCGTGCCGATGACGAACGCCGTGCGCACACTCTTCAGCGCCTGCACCAGCACGTCGTTGCCGGTGCGGTCGGTGCCGCAGACGTGGTAGTGGCCCATCAGCGCGATCACCGGCCCGACCAGCAACGCCGTGAGGCTCAGCGTGAGCCACAGCGCACGCCATGGCACCGCGGTGCGGCCGCGCATCACCGCCTGCCACGCCGCCGCCAGCGGCTGCCCCGGCGCGGCGGCCACGCGTGCGATCACCAGCGACAGCAGCGCCGCCACCAGCGCGGCCACCGCCAGGCCACCGGCCACGCGCAGCGCGATGTCGCCGGCCCAGTCGGCTTCGGGGTCGCGCAGGTGCGCGCCGCCGAACTGCAGCCGCGGTGTTTCGCGCACGCTCTGGCCGTTGCGCTCGAGGTTCTGTTTCAGCAGGCCGTGCGTGGCCAGCGGCCGCGAGTAGCTCGATTCGCGCATCGCCAGCGGCCGCGCGAGCACGAGATCGAGCAGCGATTCGGTGCGGGTCTCGTAGAACGTGGTGCCGGCCGCCTGCCCCGGCGCCGGCGGCAGCGCGCGGCGAAAGTGCACGCTGTCGAGCGCGGTCACGCACAGGAACAGCAGCAGCACCGCGCCGGCGCCGACGGTGGCCGCATCGCGCAGCGCCACGCGCCAGGTGGCGCGCAGGCTGGGCTGGCGCCACACGCGCCAGCCGTAGAGCGACACTGCAGCGATCAGCGCCCACAGCGCCAGATCGGTCCAGAGGAAGACGAACTTGAAACCCACGGGTCGTGCAATGGCGAGGCTAGGCCAGTCGCACCCGCGGATCGATCCAGCTGTACAGCAGGTCGATCAGCAGGAAGCTGGCGATGTAGAGAAAGGCGCCGAGGAAGGCCATCGAGCGCACGATGGCGAAGTCCTGCCCGCCGATGGCCTCGATCACGAACGCGCCGAGGCCCGGGATGCCGAAGAAGCTCTCGAACACCAGGCTGCCGAGGAACACGTACGGCAGGTACGAGCCGGCGCTGGTGACGATCGGGATCAGCGCGTTGCGCAGCACATGGCGCCCGAGCACGCGCAACTCGGAGAGGCCCTTGGCGCGCGCGGTGCGCACGTAGTCCTTCGCGATCTCCTCGAGGAACATCGCGCGGTACAGCCGCGCCTCGCCGCCCAGCCGCGCCAGCAGCGACAGCGCAATCGGCAGCAGCAGGAAGCGCACCGCGTCGAGCCCCGGCGCGTAGCCCGAGATCGGCACCAGCCGCAGCACGCGCGAGAACAGGTACTGCCCGATGATGATGTAGAACAGGCTCGAGATCGACAGCATCACCACGCACAGCACCACACCCCAGAAGTCGATGCGCGAGTGCCGAAAGAACACCAGCAGCAGCGAGAACGCGACGCTGGCGATCAGTTGCAGGATGAACAGCGGCAGCGCGAGCTGCAGGCTGACCCACATGCGGGTCTTCACCTCGTGGCCGATGTCGACACTGCGCGCCGAATCGGAGCGGCCGAAGTCGAGTGCCATCAGCGACACCGAGCGCTCCCACAGCACGGTGCGCGTCAGCCGGGCGCTGCCGGTTTCAGCGGCGTTCCAGTACAGCGGCCGGTCGTAGCCGCGCTCGGCCTTCCACTTGTCGATCTGCTCCTGCGTCACGCGCTTGCCGCCGATGTTCAGCCGCGCCATGTCGTCGGGCGTGTTGACGGTGAAGAACAGGAAGAACGTCAGCAGGTTCACGCCGAGCAGGATCCACAGCGAGTACCACAGGCGGCGCAGCAGGTAGACGGTCATGGTCGGTCGGCGGGCATCCGTGCGGTCGTGGCCAGCGCAGCCATCAGCGCAGCGCCGGCGCGGCCGGGCGGCGCGCAGTGGCCTGCTCGCGCGCGCGCCAGTTGCGCCAGGCCCACCACAGCACCAGCAGCAGCGCCAGCAGCGGCAGCACCATCGGCCACACGATGGGGCGGTTCCACTCGGCCTGGCGCTTGGCGCGCAGCGCCGGGTCGATGCGGTAGTACTGCGCCATGTCGCGGATCAGGATGCTCGGCTTGCCGTTGTAGACCCACTGCTGGAACGCCAGCCCGCCCCACGGCATGTAGCCGAACGACCACGGCGCATCCTGCTGCACGATGGCCACCATCTCGTCGATCACCTGCTGCTTGCGCGGCGTGTCGTCGAGCGTCTGCAGCTCGCGAAACAGCGCGTCGTAGCGCGGGTTCTCGTAGTTGGCGATGTTCTCGCCGTTGTGCTTGCTCTTGGCGTTGGGGCCGTACAGCAGGAACAGGAAGTTCTCGGCGTCGGGGTAGTCGGCCAGCCAGCCGGCCCAGAAGATCTGGTGCTTGCCCTTGAGCGTCTTGTCCTGGAACTGGTTGAAGTCGGTGGCGCGGATCTCGAGCTGGATGCCGATCTTCGCGAACTGCCGCACCATCCAGTCGTTCTCGGCCCTGAACTCCGGGGTCAGCGCGCGCTGGAAGTCGTAGTTCAGCACCAGCGGCTTGCCGGTGGCGGCGTCGCGGCCGTCGGGGTAGCCGGCCTCGGTCATCAGGCGGCGCGCATCGTCGATCGGCCGTCGCACCACCTGGCCATTCACCAGGTGGTGCGTCACCGGGTCGTAGAAGCCCGGTGTCTGCTCGCGCGAGCCGAACAGCCCCGGCGGCAGCGGGCCCATCGCGGCATCGCCGCCCTTGTAGCGGAAGATGCGGCCGTAGCCCTCCTCCCAGTCGATGGCGATCGAGATCGCCTGGCGCAGCTTGCGGTGGCGCTCGCGTTGCTGCGGCGTGCCGGTGTCGCCCACCACCGGGTCGAGCATGTTGAAGCCGAAGTACCAGTTGGAGATGTCGGCGGTGAGCGGAAACTTGAAGCCGCGCGCCTCGTACAGCCGCTTCACCTCGTCGGAGTCGTCCTCGTCTGCCTTGAAGCCCACGCCCCACTCGGGGCGCTCGATCTCGGGCACGTCGATGAAGCCTTGCTTGAACTTCTCCTTGCGCGGCGTGCGCTCCTTCTCGATCGTCACGTACAGGCGGTCGACGAACGGCGTGCGCTTGCCGCAATCGTCGAGCAGGCCGGCGGCCTTGTCTTCGGGCTGGCCCTCGCACGGGTAGGTGCCGCCGCGGTAGTTGGGGTTGCGCTCCATCACGTGCAGGCGGTCGCGCACGAAGGTGCGCATCATGAACGGCCCCGTGCCCACCGGCCACTGGTTGAGCGACAGGCCCGCCTGCGCCATGCCCGGCTGCGCGTAGAACGCATCGGCCTCCCACGGCAGCGGCGCGGTGAACGGCATCGCCATCCAGTAGCGCCACTGCGGGTACTTGCCCTTCAGGCGGATGCGATAGGTGTAGCGGTCGAGCGCCGACACGCCGGCCAGCGGCCAGCGGCGGAAATCGAGGAACGGCTTGTCCTGCAGGTCGGCCGGCAGGCCGGCCAGCAGCTTGGCGTCTTCGCGCTTGATCAGCTCGCCGTAGGCTTTGAGGCCGATCACGTACTCGGCGAACACCGCGAACACCGGCGCCTCGATGCGCGTGGTGGCGTGGCGCTTGAGCGCATAGACGAAATCATCGGCCACCAGCTCGCGCGTGCCCTGGTGCTCGAAATCCCACGGCGAGCGCTTGTCGCCCAACTCGGCGCGCGTCAGCGGGTGATCGGTGTGGTAGCGGTAGCGGCCCTGCGCATCCTTCGCGAACGCCGGGTGCGGCTGGTACATGATGCCGTGGCGGATCGGCACGTCGTACACGCTCTCGGCGATGCGATCGGCCGGCGCGTCGTCGGGCAGCGGCTGGCCGTTGGCGTCGAGATATTTCGGGTGCACCACCTCGGCGGCCGATTTCGGAATCAGCACGTACGGCCGCTTCAGGTAGTGGTAGCCGTACGGTGGTTCGTAGATCTGGTAGGTGTAGGCCGATTCTGGGTTGGCGTACGACGCGGTCGGGTCGAGGTAGCGCGGCGAGCGCTCGTCGAAGGTGTAGATCAGCGTGTTGCTGTTGACCAGCGCGCTCGGGTACGGGTTGTTGCTGCACGCGGCCAGCGCGGCGAGCAGGCCGCAGGCGAGCGCGCGCAGCAACCGGTGGGCAGCAGCTTGCATCCGCATCACCAGCCGATCAGCACGTCGCGGCCGTCGACCAGCAGCTGCACGCGCACGCCGAGCGGAAAGCTCGCCTTCACCGGCACGTGCCCGAACGGCAGCCCGGTGAGCAGCGGCGTGCGCGTGGTGGCGCGCAGGCAGGCGATAGCCGTCTTCAGCGTGTAGCCGCGGTCGAGCGGCGAGCGCTTGTAGTCGGTGAACGCGCCGAGCAGCACCGCCTTCTGGTCGGCGAGCACGCCGGCCTGGTGCAACTGCAGCAGGCTGCGCTCGACACGGTACGGGTGCTCGTTGACGTCTTCGACGAACAGGATGCCGCCCTTCACGCGCGGAAAGTGCCGCGTGCCGAGCAGCGAGCACAGCATCGCCAGGTTGCCGCCCCACAGTACGCCCTTGGCCCGCAGGCCGTCGAAGCCCGGCTCGGTGCGAAAGCCCACCGCGTGCAGCACGCCGCTCATCGCCTCGACGAAGCAATCGCGCGTGACGGCCTCGACGCCGCCCTCGGCATCGGCGCGGCCGAAATCGTCGCACGCCATCGGGCCAGCCCAGCTCGACGCGCCGGTGTGCGCCAGCAGGCCCATCTGCAGCGCCGTCAGGTCGCTGAAGCCGACCCAGCGCGTGCCCTTGTCGACGCTGCGCGCGATGCGCTTCCAGTCGATCGCGTCGAGCAGCCGCGTCATGCCGTAGCCGCCGCGGCAGGCCAGCGCGACCGGCGGCGCCGCATCGGCCACGCGGTGCAGCGTGGCCAGGCGCTCATCGTCGCGGCCGGCAAAGCGCTGGTGGCGCAGTTTGGTGCTCGGGTCGAGCACGGCCTCGAAGCCCAGCGCGCGCAGCCGCGTGCGCGCGCGCTGCAGCGCCTGCGCGCGCAGCTCGACGCCGGCGGCCGAGTAGATCAGCAGCGACGCCGCGGTGGTCTTCGTCACCGCCTTTGTCATGTCGGGCCCGGGTTCGGCGACTCGATCACCTCGCCGGTCGGAATCGGCTCGTCGGCCGGCGCGCCGGCTAACGGCGCAGCCGCATCGGCGCGCTGCTGCGCACGCCGCTCGGCGAAGAACGCGCGCAGCAGCGCCGCGGCCGGCTCGGCGAGCACGCCGCCGACGCACTCGGTGTGGTGGTTCAGCTCGCGGCGCTCGAACAGGTTCAACACCGAACCGGCGGCACCGGTCTTCGGGTCGGGCGCGGCGAACACCACGCGCGGCAGCCGCGCGTGCAGCATCGCCATCGCGCACATCGGGCACGGCTCGAGCGTGACGTACAGCTCGAGCTCGGGCAGCCGATAGTTCTCGAGCAGCTGCGCGGCATGGCGCAGCGCCACGATCTCGGCATGCGCCGTGGGGTCGTTGGTCGTGATCGGCCGGTTGTAGCCGGTGGCCACCACCTGCGGCCCGGCCTCGGTGCGGCGCACGATCACCGCGCCGACCGGCACCTCGCCGGCCAGCTGCGCGTTCAGCGCCTGGTCGAGCGCCAGGCGCATCGCGGTCTCGTCGAAGACCCCGGGTGTCATCGCGCTCGGCGTCACGATCGGGATCAAGGCTGTGCGTCGGACGCCCGCGCGGCGCCTTGCTGCAGCGCGCGGTTCACGTCCTGCAGCACCTGCTGCTGGATCGCCTGCGATTGCTGCTGCACCGTGCCGCCGGCGGCTGCCGCCGACGCCGCCGGCAGCACCGACGGCGCCACCGCCTGCAACTGCTTCTTCGCAGCGAGCATCACGATCGCCACGACGACCAGCAGTCCGATCAGGGTGAACAGGGCACGCATGGTGTTCCGGGCGCGATTTGACCAGAAACCACGCGCCCGCCCCGGCCGGCCGGCGCCACAAATGCCGCTTTCGAGCGGGGCGGCCCGGATGCCCGCCGCTCACGGCGTTTGAACACGCCGTTCAAAGGCTGCGGATGGACGCGGCCGGTGCGGCCCGTAGGCTGCGCGCCAACGTCCACCCCCTTTGGAGTCCACGATGCTCGATTCGATCAAACCCCCGTTGACGCTGATCGGCCGCGTGCTGCTGGCGCTGATGTTCATCATCGCCGGCTACGGCAAGCTGACCAACCTCGGCGGTACCGCCGGCTACATCGCCAGCGGCGGCCTGCCGATGGCCAGCACGCTCGCCGTGCTGGTGGGCCTGCTCGAACTGCTCGGCGGCCTGGCGCTCGCCGTCGGCTTTCATGCGCGCTGGGCCGCGCTCGCGCTCGGCGTGTTCACGCTGCTGGCCGCGGCGCTGTTCCACAAGTTCTGGGCCGTGGCACCCGCGCAGCAGATGGTGCAGCAGCTGATGTTCATGAAGAACCTGTCGGTCGCCGGCGGCATGTTCGTCGTCGCCGCGCTCGGCGCCGGGCCGCTGAGCGTCGATGCGCGGCGCGCACCGATCGGCTCGGGCCGGCCGGCACTGAACTGACGGCGCCTGCTGCACTGGAGCGCGTCTCGTGCAGTCGCGGGCGGCCATGGCCGCCCGTTCTTCATTGGCCAGACTCGATTGACGCCACCATCGTCTCGCCCTATCGTCTCCCGCGCTGTTCGACCAAGCCCGCCGGCCAGCGCCGCAGGGCCTTGTGATTCCCAACACCACCCTAGGAAGCAGCGAGATGAGCAAGCGATTCGAAGCGAGATCCGTCGGCGCCGCGTTGGCGTTCGGCCTGGCCGCGCTGTGCGGCCAGGCCTTCGGCAAGCCCACGTGTACCGATGGCGTGATCAAGGTCGGCGCGGTGTCGACGATCACCGGCGTCGCCGATTTCAGCGAGGTGCCCAAGGCCACCAAGGCCGAGTTCGACAGCATCAACGCCAAGGGCGGCATCGACGGCTGCAAGATCGACTACACGATCGCCGACGACAAGGGCGATCCGCAGGTCGCCGCGCAGGCCGCGCGCGACCTGATCGACAACAAGGGCGTGGTCGCGATGGTCGGCTCGGCCAGCCTGCTCGACTGCCAGGTCAACGCGTTGACCTACCAGCGCAAGAACGTGCTCGCGATCCAGGGGCTGGGCGTCGACTCGGCCTGCTTCGCCTCGCCGAGCGTCTCGCCGGTCAACGTGGGGCCGTTCGTGCTCAGCACCGCGATGGCGTACTACGCGTCGCAGACGCTGAAGGTCAAGAACGTGTGCGCGTTCTTCATCATCCTCGGCGGCACGCAGGAGGCCTACAAGCAGGCGCTGGTCAACTGGGAGAAGATGACCGGCAAGAAGCTGCACATGCTCGACCTCACGGTGCCGATCCAGGGCGACCTCACGCCGTACCTGATCAAGGCGCGCGACGGCGGCTGCGACGCGGTGATCAACAACGGCGTCGAGCCCAACGTCGTGCAGTGGGTCAAGACCGCCGACGCGCAGAAGATCACCAACATCAAGTGGCTGTTCCTCGCGCCGGCGTACACGGTGCAGGTGGCCAAGGCGCTGGCCGACTCGAAGCAACCCGTCTACGCCGGCACCGAGTGGGAGCCGTACACTGAATCGAACCTGCCCGCCAACCAGCAGTGGATCGCGACGATGAAGGCCGCCGACCGGCCGCTGACCGCGTTCTCGCAGGGCGGCTACCTGGCGGCCAACGTGTTCGTCGACGTCATCAAGGGCATCAACGGCCCGGTCAACCACGACACCGTGGCCAAGGCGCTGCGCGGCATGCGCCAGCCGGTGAAGTACCCGCTGGCCGGCTCGCCGTGGATCTTCGGCGACGGCAAGACGCACACGCCGATGCAGTCCACCAAGATCATGAAGCTCGACAACGGCGCGTGGAAGGTCGAGACGCCGCAGTTCGTGACGCTGCCCAAGCTGTGAGGTGAGCGACCTGCTGACGGCCGCCGTCGCCGGGCTCTCGGCCGGTGGCACCTACGCACTGCTGGGCGTGTGCGCGGTGTTCACCTACCGGCTGGTGGCGGTCGTCAACTTCACCGGTGCCGCGATCGGCACCGCGGGAACGTTCGTGATGGTGGTGCTGCACCAGGCCGGCGTGCCGTTGCCGCTGGCGGTGCTCGCCGGCCTCGTCGCCGGCAGCGCGGCCGGCGTGGCGATCGGCTTCGTCACCACCACCTGGTTCGCCGAATCCGACGCGTCGACCAAGGCCGCCGTCACGGTGGCGCTGTTCATCGGCATCGTCGCGGTCGGGCTGCGCCTCACCGGTGGCCAGCACCCGCACCCGTTCCCCGACCTGGTGCCCGGCTCGGCGCTGCGCGTGGCCGGCGTCGAGCTGACCAACGCGGCGCTGGTGGCGATCGCACTGGCCGTGGTGTTCACGCTGCTGGCCGACGCGCTGCTGCGGCGCACGCGCATCGGCCTGCACCTGCGCGCGCTGGCCGAGCGGCCGATGGCGGCCGAACTGATCGGCGTGCGCGTGCGGCTGCTGTCGCTGGGCGTGTGGGGCGCCACCGGCGCGTTCACCACGCTGGCGCTGATGATCGTCGCGCCGCAGCGCTCGCCGGATTTCATGTCGCTGTCGCTGCTCGTCGTACCGGCGCTCGCGGCGGCGCTGATCGGCTTCTTTCGCAACTTCTGGGCCACGCTCGTCGGCGGCGTGGCGATCGGCGTGCTCGAAGGCACGATGAGCCTGCTGGGTGGTTCCAATCAATACCGCGGCGCGATTCCGTTCTTCGTGATCCTCGCGGTGCTGCTGTGGGCGCAGCGCGGGGCGCGCTGGGACGAGGCGCGGTGACGCCGCCCGCGCCGGGCACCGACGATGCGGCGGCGGCCGGGCCGCGCGCGCTGCAGCCGGCGACGCGTGCGTCGCTGACGATCGTCGTGTCGGCGCTCGTCGCCGGCGCTGTCGTGGTCGGGCTGCTGCCGGCGTACTGGCTGTTCCTCGCCACCTCGCTGCTGGTGTGGTCGATCGCGCTGCAGAGCCTCGGGCTCGTCACCGGCCGCACCGGCATGATCGCGCTGTGCCAGATGTCGTTCGCCGGCGTCGGCGCGTGGGTGGTGGGCTGGCTCAACGTGTCGCAGTTTCCCGGCGGGCTGGCGCTGTGGGTGCTGATCGGCGGTGCCGCCGCGGTGCCGTTCGGCATCGCGATCGGGCTGCCCGCGCTGCGGCTGCGCGGCATCAACCTGGCGATCGTGACGCTGAGCTTCGCCACCGCGTTCGATTCGGTGCTGTCGACGATCTCGTTTCCGGGCCAGACGAGCTTCATCCCGGTGCCGCGGCCCGACGCGTTCGCAAGCGACGCGGGTTACTTCGTCTTCGTGCTGATCTGGTTCGCCGCGATCGCGGTCGCGCTCGAGTTCATCGCGCGCTCGCGGCTCGGCGCGTCGTGGCTCGCGGTGCGCCACTCCGAGCGCGCGGCGGCCGCGCACGGCATCGGCATTGCGCGCGCCAAGCTGTCGGCGTTCGCGATCAGCGCGTTCATCGCCGGCGTCTCGGGCGGCCTGCTGGCCGGCTACCTCGGCACGCTGGTGGCCGGCAACTTCGACATGATCCAGTCGCTGATGCTGTTCGCGGTGGCGACGATGACCGGCGCGCAGTTCGCGTCGGGCGCGCTCATCGGCGGCCTGCTGATCACGATCTTTCCGGAGCTGCTGCGCCGCGTGGGGCTGCCGCAGGACATCGGCAACGTGGTATTTGCAATCGGCGCGACACAGGCGCTGAGCACCGGCGAGAGCATGAGCGCCACGCTGCGGCGCAACCTGCGCAGGCTCGCGCAGCGTCGCACGCGCGCTCCGCCAACGTCGACGGCCGGCTCCGATGCCGCGCCGCCACCACCACGACCGCCGACGGCACCCACACCGCCCGCAACGGCCACCGGCAGCACCGGCCCCGTGCTGGCGATCGAGCGGCTGTCGGTGCGCTATGGCAGCGTGGTGGCGCTCGACGACGTGCACCTGAGCGTGCCAGCCCACGGCGTGGTCGGGCTGATCGGGCCGAACGGCGCCGGCAAGTCGACCCTGATCGACGCGGTGGCCGGCTTCCTGCCGTCGTACGCCGGCTGCATCCGCCTGCACGGCCGGCCGATCGACCCCGATGCGCCGCAACGGCGCGCACGCGGTGGCGTGCGGCGCACGTGGCAGACGACGCGCATCGCACCCGAGCTCAGCGTGGCCGAGTACCTGCGGCTGGCGGCCGGCGCGCTGCCGCCCGACGAGTTGCGCGCCATCCTGCGCTGGCTCGACGGCCCCGAGCCCGATCAGCCGGTGGCCGGTGTCGATGCCGGCACGCGACGGCTGCTCGACGTGGCCGGCGTCGTCGCCGCGCGCCCGGCGATCGCGCTGCTCGACGAGCCCGCAGCCGGCCAGTCGTTCGACACCACGCTGCGCCTGGGCCGGCGGATCGCCGAGATTCCGGCGCGCTTCGGCTGCGCGGTGCTGCTGGTCGAGCACGACATGGACCTGGTGCGCGCCGCGTGCAGCGAGGTCACCGTGCTCGATTTCGGCAGCGTGATCGCGCGCGGGGCGACTGCCACCACGCTCGACAGCGCCGTGGTGCGCAAGGCCTACCTCGGCGCCGACGACGGCGCCGACGACGGCACAGCGCGGCAAGCGTCGCGCAACACGATGGCCGCGGCAGACGGAGGCCCGGTGTGACGACCGAACCCGCAGCCCCGACCAGCCCGCACGCGCCGGCGGCGGCACAAGCCGCGCCACCGCACGGCGCGACGGCTGCCGCACCCCGCTTTGTGGTCGACGCGGTGTCGGTCGAGCGCGCGCACCTGCCGGTCGTGCGTGCGGTGAGCCTGGTGATCGAGCCCGGCAGCATCAGCGTGCTGCTCGGCTCGAACGGCGCGGGCAAGACCACGCTGCTCGAGGGCCTGTCGGGCGTGATCGGTCTGGCCGGCGGCCGCATCACGCTCGATGGCGCCGAGCTGCACCGGCTCGGCGCCGGTGCGCGCGCGCGCGCCGGGCTCGGCCATGTCGAGCAAGGCCGCACGGTGTTCCGCCAGCTCACGACGCAAGAGAACCTGCTGGTCGGCGCCGCCGACCCGGCATCGCTGTCGTGGGCCTATGAACTGTTCCCCGAGCTGCACCAGCGGCGCGGCGTTCGCGCGGCGCTGCTGTCGGGCGGCGAGCAGCAGATGCTGGTGGTGGCGCGCGCGCTGCTGTGCCGCCCGAAGGTGCTGCTGATCGACGAGATGTCGGCCGGCCTGGCGCCGATCGTCGTCGCGCGGCTGATGAAGGCGGTGCGCAGGCTCGCCGACCAGGGCCTCGCGGTGCTGCTGGTCGAGCAGTTCGCCGCGCTGGCGCTGTCGATCGGCGATCGCGCCTACGTGCTGCGGCGCGGACGCATGGTGTTCGACGGCCGCTGCGCGCAACTGCGCGGCGATGCGCAGCGCCTGCACCGGCTGTATCTGGGCGGCGGGGCCGATACCGACACGCAGGCCGAAGGCACCACCCCGCCCGTGGGCGCATGAGGTCAGTACGATGACGCGGCCTGGATCTGGAACTCGCCGTGACACGCCACGCACTTGCCCAGCACCTGCGACAGCTGGGCCAGCGTGTGCTTCGGGTCGCCGAGGCTGTCGGCATCGAGCGCGATGGCGTCGAAATCGCGGTGCACGCTGAAGCCGAGTGTCTTGAACCCGAGCGGCAGCTTGCCCACCATCGCCAGCGGCGCGTGGTGCGCGGCGGCCATGCCCATGCCGCGCGCCGCCGCGGCCGCGGCCTTCATGTCGTCGCGCGCGAGCGCGCCGCTCATCTGCTGCAGCCCGGCGACGAACGCACGCATCTCGCGCAGCACGAAGGCGCGTTCGCCGGGCTCGAGCACGATCGCCTGGCGCCCGTCTTCCAGCCGCACCACCGACCCGGCGACGACGAATTTGTAGACCAGTGCCGCGATGACCAGCAGCAGCACGGCGATGATCGTCAACTGAATCCGGTTGCGCATGGTGCCTCGCACAGCGATGATGGCCCGAGTACAGGCTCGCACACCGAGTGTGGGTTTGAGGTCGGTCAATCGCCCGCACGGCCCCTGGACGCACCGGTCACCCGCGATTGGCCCTTGGACTGCGCAGGTTGCCGTGCGTGTCTAGACTGCGGCGTTCACAACCAGGAGGTGTCACGATGAAACCCTGCAAGGTCGCAGCGCTGGTCGGCAGCCTGCGCAAGGATTCGCACAACAAGCGGCTGTTGCTCGCCGTGACGAAGCTCGCGCCGGCGCACCTGACGTTCGAGACGGTGCGCATCGACGATCTGCCCCTGTACTCGCAGGATTTCGACGGTGACTACCCACCGAATGCGCGCCGTCTGAAGCGCGATATCGAGTCGGCGCAGGCGCTGCTGTTCGTCACGCCGGAGTACAACCGCTCGGTGCCCGGCGTGCTGAAGAACGCGATCGACATCGCGTCGCGGCCGTGGGGCACAAACTCGTTCAAGGGCAAGCCGGCGGCGGTGATCGGCGCGTCGATCGGCGCGGTGGGCACCGCGGTCGCGCAGGACCACCTGCGCGGCTCGCTGCATTTCCTCGACGTGCCCACGCTCGGGCAGCCCGAGGTGTACCTGCAGGCCCGCGACGGCCTGATCGCACCCGACGGCACGGTCACCGACGAATCGACGCGCAAGTTCCTGCAAGGCTTCGTCGACGCCTACGCCGCGTGGGTGGAACGCTTCGTGGCGAAGTAGGCGGCGCACAGCGCGCGGTCGGCATCGCGCTGCTGGTCACCACGTCGGTCGGCTGGGGCCTGAACTGGCCGGTGCTGAAGCTGCTGCTGCAGCAGTGGCCGCCACTGCTGGCGCGCGGCAGCGCCGGCGTGGCGGCCGCGCTCGGTATCGGCGCGCTCGCGCTGGCGCGCGGCGATTCGCTGGCCGTGCCGCGCGCCCTCGTGCCGCGGTTGCTGATGGCCGCCTTCGTCAACGTCTTCGCGTGGATGGGCTTCTCGACGCTGGCGCTGCAATGGCTCGACGCCGGCGAGGCGGCGCTGCTCGTCTACACGATGCCGATCTGGGCGATCCTGCTCGCGTGGCCGCTGCACGGCGCGCGACCCAACGCCACCGCCATCGTCGCGATCGTGCTCGGCTTCACCGGCGTCGCACTGCTGCTCGGCGCGCAGGGGCTGGCGCTGGGCGCGCACAAGCTGGCCGGCGTGCTGCTGACGCTCGGCGCCGCGGTGCTGTTCGCGCTCGGCACCGTGCTCTGGCGCTCGCCGCTGCCGCTGGCGCCACTCGTCTCGGTGGCCTGGCAGGTCGGCCTCGGTTGCCTGCCGATGCTGGCCTGGGGCCTGGCGTTCGAACCGCCGCGCCTGCACGCCACCTCGCCCACCGGCTGGCTGGCCCTGGCCTACATGACGATCGTGCCGATGGGCGTGTGCTACCTGAGTTGGTTCGCCGCGCTGCGGCGGCTGCCGCCGCAGACGGCATCGATGGCCACGCTGCTGACACCCGTGGTCGGCGTGCTCAGCGCCGCGGCCGCGCTCGGCGAACCGCTGGGCGCCGTGCGCTGGCTCGCACTGCTGCTGACGCTGGGCGGCGTCGCACTCGCGCTGCGCAAGCCGTCGTGACCGCTCGCCGCCCCGGTGCACGGCGCGCCTACGCGTGCGGCGATGCGGCCGCTGCCGTGTGCGTGGCTCACCACGCGCCGCGATGCTCCGGCACGCGCGCCACCAGCGGCAGCGCCGCCAGCAGCAGCAACGCCACCACGACATAGACCCAGGCCTGCACGCCGCCGGGGTCGGCGAAACGAGCGAGCACCGCGGTGACGATCGACACGGTGGTGATCGAGCCGACCTGCAGCGCCGCGGTACGCAGCGCCGCCAGCGTCGACGAATGCTGCGGCGCCAGTTGCAGACCGGCGTTGCGGCTGGCCGGGTTGATCGTGCCGCGGCCGGCGCCGATCACGAACGCCCAGACCGCGAGCCACGCGAACGGCGCGGCGCCGTGCGGCGGCGCCACCGCGAGCAGCAGCGTGCCGATCGCGATCGCCGTGCCGCCGACATACAGCGGCGGGCGGTGCCCGGTGCGCCGCAGCGCGAACGCGGCGGTGACCGAGAACGCGATCGCCGCCAGGCCCTGCACGATCAGCAGCGCGCCGGCGCCGAACACGCCGATGCCGTAGCGGTTGGCCGCGTACAGCGGGATCAGCGTCATCGCGCCGTTGGCCACGCCGCCGAAGATCGTGTTGATCAGGTTCACCGGCCCGAAGCCCGGCCCGTGAATCAACCGCGGCGCGATGAACGGGTTGGCGCTGCGCCCGATGTGGTGCACGAATCGCCACAGCGCGATGACGGCCAGCGCCGCCAGCACCGCGAACGTCGTCGACACCCTGTGCCCACCGCACTCGCCGAGCGCGCTGACCGCCAGCATGCCGGCCAGCAGCCCGCCGCCGAGCAGCAGCATGTCGGTGACGTCGATCGCGAACGCCGCGCCCTGCTCACGCGGCCGGTCGCGCGGAATGCAGCGCAGCGCCAACCAGACGATCACGAGGCCGATCGGCACGTTGACGAAGAACACGCCGCGCCAGCTCCAGTACGCCACGAACAGGCCGCCGAACGCGGGCCCGATCATCGCGCCGATCGGGAAGATGCTGCCGAACAGGCTGACCGCGCGGTCGCGCGCATCGCCGAAGTGCTCGACGACGATGCCGGTGGCCGATGGCGTCAGCCCGGCGCCGCCGGCGGCCTGCAGCGCGCGCAGCGCGATCAACACGAAGATGTTTTCGGCCAGCCCGCAGCACAGCGACGCCGCCGTGAACGCAGCGACCGAGCCGATGAACACGCGGCGGCAGCCGTAGCGCTCGCTGAGCCGGCCGGCCAGCGGCAGCATCAGCACGAAGCCCAGCGAGTACGCCGTGATCGTCCACCCTGCCCAGTTGATCGACGTGCCGAGCCCGTGCTGCAGTGAGTGCAGCGCGGTGGCGACGATCGTCGAGTCGAGCGACATCATCAGCAGTGCCAGTGCGATGATCGCGAACACCCGCACGCGGCGCACCGGCGGGCTGTGGCCGCCGACGGGCGTCACAGCAGCGTGCGATTCGGGGCCGGCGCTCATCCGGCGAGCCTGCGCGGACGGCAGCGATGCGTTGGTGCAAGGGTCATCGACCGACGGTGAACGCGACGCCGCGCCCGGCAACCAGAATACGACACGCCGATTCGACCTGCCGCAATGAGAGCCTGCCGCGCCCGTTGCAGCATGAAGGGCACACGACAGGAGATCCGATGCAACAGCGCCTGGACTACAAGCTCGCCTCGCCCGAGGCGTTCAACGCGATGCTCCACACCGAGCAGCAGATCCACAAGAGCGGCCTCGAGCCGTTGCTGCTCGAGCTGGTGAAATCGCGCGCCTCGCAGCTCAACGGCTGCGCCTGGTGCCTAGACATGCACACGAAAGATGCCCGCGCACAAGGCGAGACCGAGCAGCGGCTGTACCTGCTGCCCACCTGGCGCGAAGCGCCCTGCTACAGCGAACGCGAGCGCGCCGCACTGGCCTGGACCGAGGCGCTGACGCTGGTCGCCGACACGCACGACGTGCCCGATGCGGTGTACGCGCAGGCGCGCGCGCATTTCAGCGAGAAGGCGCTGGTCGACCTGACGCTGGCGATCATCGCGATCAACGGCTGGAACCGCATGAACGTGGCCTTCCGCACCCAGGTCGGCCACTACGTCAGCCCGCACGCGCGGGCACGCCCCGAGACGGCCTGACGCCGGTTCGGGCTACGCTGCGGGCCGGAGGAGCCCGCCGCCATGCCCACCGAGATCTCGCCGCTGCCGAGCGCGCAGTGGCCCTATGTCGCGATCCTGATCCGGCTCGCGCTCGCGCTGGCGCTCGGCCTGCTGCTGGGCCTGGAGCGCGAGCGGCGCGGCAAGGAGGCCGGGTTGCGCACGTTCGGCTTCATCGCGCTGCTGGGCGCGCTCGGCGGCTCGCTCGGCGAGGGCTTCGCGCTGCTGGCGTTCGCCTCCACCGGCCTGCTCGCGGTGCTGCTGAACGTGCACACGCTGCGCAGCGGCGAAGGCACCGAGCTCACCACTTCGGCCGCGATGTTGATCACCTGCATGGCCGGCATCCTGTGCGGCCAGGGCCACACCATCACGCCGGCCGCGGTGATCGTCATCGCCACCGCGCTGCTGGCGTGGAAGGAGCGCCTCGCCGGCCTCTCGATGGGTCTGACCGAAGGCGAGCTGCGCTCGGCGCTGCTGCTGGCGATCCTGGCGATCGTGATCTACCCGGCGCTGCCCGTCGGCGCCATCGGCCCGTGGCGAATCGTCGAGCCGCGCGCGGCGTGGATCACGGTGATCCTGATCGCCAGCATCGGCTTCGTCAACTACATCCTGTGGAAGCTGTACGGCGCGCGCGGCACCGAGCTCTCGGGGTTCTTCGGTGGCCTGGTCAACAGCAACTTCACGGTGATCGAGATGGCCACGCGCGTGCACGAGTCGCAGGGCCGCTTCGCCGCGCCGGCGTACCGCGGCATCCTGGTGGCCACCGGCGCGATGGTGGTGCGCAACGCCGCGCTGCTGCTGATCCTGGCGCCGCTGGCGCTGCTCGACGTGGCCGGTGCCTTCGCGCTGATGCTGGCGGCCAGCGCCGCGCTGGTGGTGACGAGCCACCTGCGCACCAGTGTCGAAGACCCTCAGGGCGCGGCCGACATCAAGCTGACGCTGCCGTTCTCGCTGCGCGTCGCGCTGAAGTACGGCGCGCTGTTCCTGGTGCTGCACATGGTCGGTACGCTGATGCAGCGCGAGTACGGCGAGGCCGGCTTCTACGTCGTCACCGTGGTCGGCGGCCTGCTGTCGAGCGCCAGCGCGGTGGCGGCGGCAGCGAGCATGGCCACGCAGGGCGCGATCGCACCGGCGGTGGCCGGCAACGGTGCGGTGATCGCGTCGCTGACCAGCATCGCGTTCAGCCTGTCGTTCGTGCTGCGCGCGCGCCACCGCGGGCTGACGAGCCGGCTCGCGCTGGCGATGCTGGCCGTCGCCACGGCCGGTGCACTGGGCCTGGTGATGAGCAGTGCGCTGCGCGACGTGCTCGGGCCCTGGATCGCGAAGGTGGGGATGCCTCGCTGAGCGAGCGGCGATGACGCGGAGCTGCGTCGCCTTCTGCGTCACGGGTTGCGTGCGGGCCGGCAAGCCGTGATCGGACCCGTCCACCGGAAGCGCCGGCGCTGGTCGGCCAACGCCGGGCGTCCGCCGACGAAGCGCCTCGCGGGCTGCATCGCCACGTCGGCGCGCGGCCGTCGATCCATTCAGGTCACGGCCAGTTCTCCGGACAGCGCGAGCTCCAGCCGCTCGGCCAGCCGCGTCGCGAGCGCCATCACCGTCAGCGACGGGTTGACCGAGACCGTGCACGGCAGCAGCGAGGCATCACCGACGAACAGGTTCTTCACCTCGTGCGACTCGCCGTGGCGGTCGACCACCGAGCGCTGCGGATCGTCGCCCATGCGGCAGCCGCCCTGCGTGTGCGTGGAGATCAGGCCGGTCCAGGCGATCTGCCTGGCGCCCGCCGCTTCGAGCGCCTTGCGGCTGAAACCGAACGCCGCGCCGAGCCGCGCCTGCTCGCTCGGCTGCAGGTCGACCTCGAAGCGCTCGGCGCCATCGGCGTCGAGGCTCACGCTGGCGTTGTTCTCGTCGTTGACCATCGCCAGCAGGCCGTTCCAGCGCCGGTAGGAACGCAGCGCCTCGACCAGGCGCGCGCCCCAGAACGGCCCGTTGTCGTCGCGCAGCGTCGTCGCGAAGGCGATCGGGTCCATCACGGTCGACGCCTCGATCACGAAGCCGCCGGCGTCGTCGGTCTGGTGCTTCATGCAGTGCGCGGTGATGGGGTAGACGCGGTGTGCGTCCTGCACCTCGTCGAACAAGCCGTAGACGAGGCGCAGCGGATGCAGCCCGACATGCCGGCCGATGGCGCGGTTCTCGAGGCCCGAGCGCAGCAGCAGCAGCGGCGAGTTCAACGCGCCGGCGGCCACGACGACGAATCGCGCGCGTGCGATGCGCCGCTCGCCCGCGGCGTCGACATACTGCACGCCGTCGGCGCGCGGCCGCCCGCCCGAGCGCTCGACGAGCACCCGCTCGGCATGCACGCCGGTGCGCAGCACGAGGCGACCGCCCGCGAGCGCGCGCGCGAGGTAGGTGTTCATCGTCGACTTGCCGCCATCGGTCGGGCAGCCCTGCAGGCACGAGCCGTAGCTCATGCACTTGGCGTCGGTGTACGACGTCACCGGCTCGAGCTCGGCGCCGAGCGCGCGAAAGCCTGCCTGCGCGGTATGGACGCACTGCTCCCAGTCGCGTCGCTCGCGCACGCCGAGCACGCGCTCGACGCGCGCGTAGTACTCGTCGAGGTCGCCGCGCGAGAACGGCTCGCCGCCCTCGTTGGTGAGGCCGCTCGCCGGATGCCACTTGGCGATGTCGCGCTCGTGCGCGCGCAACGCCACCTTGGTGTTGATCGTGGTCGAGCCGCCGACGCACCTGCCCGCCAGGAAGGTGAGCACGTCGCCGTCGGGCAGCGGCGCGAAGCGCAGCGGCCAGTACAGGTCGTGCGAGGCCTTGGCCTCCCAGCGCTTGAAGTCGGCCGACGTGAGGTGCGGCCCGGCTTCGAGCAGCAGCACCGTGCGCCCGCAGTCCGCGAGCTCGCCGGCGACGACGCCACCGCCCGCGCCCGACCCCACGACGATGACATCGAACTCGGCACTCATGATCGCCCGATCCCCAGGTAGGACCAGTCGCGCTGCAGATCGACCGCGCGCGGCGGCTGGAAGTCGATCTCGCTCCACGCGCCCGGCCCCGGCAGCCCCGGCGCGACGAAGTCGCTGTAGTACGCCTCGATCGCCAGCGCACGCAGCAGCGCGAAAGCGGGTGTGCGCTCATGCTGCGCCAGCGTCTGCGCGGTCGACCCCGCGAGCGCGTCGATCGCCCGCAGCGCCTGTGCCCGCACATCGTCGGGCATCGCTGCCAGCACGGCATCGATGTAGACCGCAGGTCCGACGCGCTGCGAACCCGGAACGATCAGCCCGCACAACGATTGCAGCGCCTTGGCGCGTTGCTCGTCGAGAACTCGCAGTGTCACGTCAGTGCTCCATGCGCGTCCGCGGATCCCCGGGCGCACACACCCGTTTGCCCCACCGGCAGCGCATTCTGGCCGAAGCGACTGCATCGTGCGGCGAGCAGCCGCGCCGTCACCCTGCACCGCCCGGGCGAAGGTCGAGCGCGTCATCGATCGCCCGACGCAGCGAGGTCGCTGCGACGCCGAGTGCCGCCTCCGGCGCCGCCCCGTGCGCTGCGGCGAGCGCGACGATCTCGTCCAGGCACCGCCGCGCTGTGGCACTGTCGCCGGCGGCCAGCTCGCAGTGCCCCTGGCGGCATAACAGCTGCCCGAGTTCGACCCACGCTTGCAGCGAGCGCAGCCGCTCGGCACCGGCCGCGAAGGCTGCGGTCGCGCCCTCATGCCGGCCGAGCGCGCTCAAACCCTGTCCGAGGTGGCCCTGCAACCGTCCCTCGCCCAGCCGGTGGCCCGCCTCGCGCGCCAGCGCCAGCCCGAGCTCGAACTGCGCCACCGCCGCCTCGAGCCTGCCCTCGCGCAGCAGGAGGTCGCCGAGGTTGCGCCGCATGTTGCTCTCGAAGCGCCGGTTGCCGGTGTCGGTGGCGATCGCGAGCGCAGCGTCCAGCGCCGTGCGCGCTGCCGCGAGCCGGCCTTGCAGCAGCAGCGTCAAGCCCTGGGCGCCGAGCGCGTGGCCTTCGGTTCGCCGGTCGCCGGTCTCGCGGGCGATCGCCAGCGCCTCTTCGGCGCAGCGCAGCGCGTCGTCATGGCGCTGCGCTTCTTCGTACAGGCTGCCCAGGTTGACGAGCGTGTTGGCCGCCATGCGCAGGTTGCCGGCCGACCGATGCAGATCCAGCGCACGCAGGTACAGCGGCAGCGCGGCCTGCTGCCGGCCCTTCAGGTCGAGCGCGACGCTCAGGTTGCCGAGCGCCGAGGCTTCGAGCCCGACGTCGCCCAGCTCGCGCGCTGTGGCCAACCCCTGCTCCAGCAGCACCATGGCTTCGTCGTACCGGGCGTGCAGCGCGACCAGCACACTGCCCAGGGCGATCTGGGTGTCGGCGACGCCTCGCCGGTCGCCCAGTTGCTGGTGCAGCGCGAGCGCCGCGCGCGTACGCGCCTCGGCCTCGTCGGCCCGGCCGGTGCGGCGCAGCGCCTGGCCGAGCACGGCGAGGACCCGCGCCCGATCGTGCGGCTCGAGGGAAGGCAGCGCCAGCACGTCGCGCCCGAGTTCCACGCCCAGGTCGAACGGTCCGCTCGACGACAGCACCCACCACACCGCAGCCAGGCAGCGCGCGGCCACGCGGCCGTCGTGCCGCTGAGCAGCGCGGCGACAAGCGGCCACCAGGTTCTCGAGGTCGGCGGCCAGCGCCTTCTGCAGCGCCGTGCCGCCGTGGCGATCGAGCGCGGCCAATGCCTCGTCGGTGCCGCGCGCCGCAAAGCAGCGACCATGTCGCTGCTGCACCGCCACGGCATCGAGCGCCGACGGCGTGGCGCTCGGCGCCACAGCACCCGACTCCAGCTTGTCGGCTGCATATTCGTGAATGCTGACCAGCATCGCGAAGCGGGGCAGGCCTGCATGACCGGCGCCGCCCGCTGCGGGCGCGCCCAGGCGCAGCAGGCTCTTGTCCAGCAGCAGTTGCATCACGTCGATCACGGGTGGCGCCTGCGTCCACGGCGAGAGGTCGATCACCGCCTCGGCGTCCTCCAGCGTGAAAGGGCCTGCGAAAACGCTGGCCTGCGCCAATGCGGCCTGCTCCCACGGCGCCAGCAGCGTCCACGACCAGTCGATGGCCGAGCGCAGCGTGCCCTGCCGCGCCGACGCCGCGCGCGGATCGGCCAGCACGCGGAAGCGATCCTGCAGCCGCGCCAGCAGTTGCGCCGGCGCCAGCACCTGCACGCGCGCTGCGGCCAGCTCCACCGCCAGCGGCAGCCCGTCGATCAGCGTGACGATGCGTTCGACGTCGGCGCGGTTGTCGGCCGTCAGCTCGAAGTCGGCCTTGCGCGCGCGTGCCCGCACGGCGAACAGCTCGATCCCTTCGCGAGCGGGCACGAGCGGCTCCAGCGCCAGCAACCGCTCGCCCTTGAGCGACAGCCGCTCGCGGCTGGTGACCAGGAAGCGCGCCTGCACCGCGTGCTCCAGCCAGGGCTGCAGCGTGGCGGCCGCATGGCCGACCACCTGCTCGAAGTTGTCCAGCACCACCAGGCAGCGACCGCGGCCGGCCAGCACCTGGCCAAGCTGCGCGACAGCGTCTTCGGCGCCGAGCGTCACGTCCAGCGTGGTCGCCGCCGCCGAGGCGATACCGGCACGGCTGCGCGCCTCGCTCAGATCGCAGAAGAACACGCCGCCGGGCCAGTCGGCCAGGCGCGACCACGCGAAGCGGCACGCCAGGCGCGTTTTTCCCGCGCCGGCCGTGCCCACGATGGTGACCAGCCGCGCGCCGGCGTCCAGCATTGCCGCCAGCTCGGCCAGCTCCGAGCCACGGCCGACGAACGCGTCCAGCTCGGCCGGCAGGCCGCGTGCGCCGGGCACGGCGGCCGCACCGGCCATCGCCGCCTGCGCGGTCGTCTGCAAGGTGGCGCCGACCCCAGCAGGGCCAGTGTCGACCGTGGCCACGAACTGGTAGCCGCGGCCGGCGATGGTGGCGATCGCGTCGGTGCCCAGCACCTTGCGCAGCGACGCCATCTGTACCGTGAGGTTGTTGTCCTCGACCACGATGCCGGGCCACACGAGCTCGGCCAGCTCGGCCTTCGCGACCACGCGCTCGCGCCGGTCGATCAGTGCCAGCAGCAGGTCAAACGCACGGCCACCCAGCCGCACCGGCTGGCCGTCGATCAAGACGCGGCGCTGCGCCGGCTGCACCGTGCAGCGGCCGAAGCGCAGTTCCAGACTTCGTGGCGCGGCCGGCGGCAGCGCGTCGGGCTCTACAGCCGCGGGTTCGACGTTCGAGCGGCCCGCTGCGCGCATCGCGCCGAACGTAGGAGAGCGAGCGGTCGTGGCCATGGCAGCGGAAGGTCGGCGGCAGAACCCCAGAAGCGCCCCTGCGCCGCAGCGTGGCGCGGGCGTGGTTTTAGCAAGGTTTAGGGCCGATTGCTGGATCGGCGCAACGCGGCTCGCCACCATGACGACGAGCGCTCCAACACGACCCCCGAGAGCGCTCTTGCATCCCTCCACCGCACACCGAAAGGATCCACCATGATCACCCTCTATCGCAGCGCCAGCATCGCTGCGGGACAGCTTGGCAGCGCCATCGCCTTCGCCAAGGAAGTGGCCGCGCTGATCAAGGCCAAGACCGGCGTCGAGGTCGCGGTGGCCGTGCCGATGGCCGGCAACCCGAACCGCGTCGGCTGGTCGGCCCGCTTCGAGAGCCTGGGCGAGTTCGGCAGCACGATGGACCGCCTGCGCGGTGACGCGCAGTACGGCGAACTGGTCGCCAAGGGCGGGATGAGCTTCATTCCCGGCACGGTGTTCGACGAACTCTGGCGTTCGATCTGAGCGCGATGGAACCTGCCGCCACGCCGAGTGCCGCGCCCACCTCGCCGCTGCGCAGGTCGACATGATCGAGCCCCTTGCCGCCCCGATCGACGGCCCGGCGCTTGTCGAGCCGGTGCCAGCGCTGACGCTGCCGCGGTTCATCCGGCAGCAGGCGCGACGCTGGCCGGGGGCGCTGGCGCTGACCGACGCTGCCGGCGAACATGCGCTGACCTACGGCGGGCTGGATCACCAGATCGGCCGCTGCGCTGCCGGCCTGGCCGCAGCAGGCCTGCAGCCCGGCGACACGTTGGTGATGTGCTGCGCCAACAGCCCTGCGTGGGTCGTCGTCGCCCTGGCCGCTCTGGCTGCCGGCGCGCGCGTCAGCGGGGCCAACCCCGCTCACACCGCCGCCGAGCTGGCGCAGCAGTTGCGCGACGCCGGCGCGCGCTTCGTCTTCACCGAGCCCCGACTGCTCGCCACCGTGCGCCAGGCGGCGGCGGTCGCAGCTTGCCGCTCGCTCGTCGTCGACACGCAGGCACCGGGTGCACTGTCGCTCGCCGACCTGCTGGCCTGCACGACCGCCGAGCCCGAGGTGCCGCAGGACGCGCTCGCGCCGGCGCTGCTGCCGTACACGTCGGGCACTACCGGCGTGCCCAAGGGCGTGGTGCTGAGCCACCGCGCGGTCGTCGCCAACATCTGCCAACTGCGGCAGGCCACCAGTTGGGGTGTGCACAGCGTGGTGCTGGCCCTGCTGCCGATCTTCCAGGCGACGGGTTTCACGCTCACGCTGACCGCGCTGGCCTGCGGCGCACGCGTGGTCACGCTGCCGCGCTTCGAGCCGCAGGCCTTCCTGCAGGCGTTGGCCACGCACCGCGTGAGCGATGCGGTGGTCGCGCCACCGGTGATGCCGTTCCTCGCCGCCAACCCGATGGTCGGCGCCTTCGACCTCGGCGCGCTGCGCATGGTGGCATCGCTCGGCGCCCCGCTGCCGGCCGCCGTGCAGGCGCAGGTCGCGCAGCGCCTGGGCTGTACCTGCAGCCAGGGCTACGGCATGACCGAGGCCGCCGCAGGCCTGACCCTCAGTCCGAGCGGACAGTCTGTGCGCTCGGGCTCAGTGGGGCGCATTCTGCCGGGCACACAGTGCCGGGTGGTCGACGCCGGAACCGGCCGCGATCAGCCGCGCGGCCGGCGCGGCGAGCTGTGGTTCCGCGGCCCGCAGCTGTTCACCGGCTACCTCGGCCGACCGCAGGCGACCGCAGCGACGCTGACGCCGGACGGCTGGCTGCGCAGCGGCGACCTCGGCGGTGTCGACGCCGACGGCTTCGTCTTCATCGCCGATCGGCTCGACGAGCTGATCGACGTGAAGGGGCGGCAAGTGGTGCCGGCCGAACTCGAGGCGCTGCTGCTGACGCATCCGCAGGTAGCCGACGCCGCCGTGATCGGCCGCCCCGACGAGCGCGCCGGCGCACGGCCGGTGGCCTACCTGGTAGCCCGCCCGGTGGCGCGCGGCGCGCTCGACACCGCCGCGCTGCTCGCGTGGTCGGCCGAGCGCGTGGCGCCGCACCAGCAGCTGGCCGACGCGGTGCTCGTCGACACCATCGCCAGGACACCGTCGGGCCAGCTGATGCGGCGCGTGCTGCGCGCGCAGGACGCGGCCCGGCTGCAAGAAGAGGCCTGAACGAGGCCACCCCTTCCATCGCGCCAACCCTGCAGACGAAAGGACATCTCGATGACCCGCATCCGCCCCTCGAAGTTCGTGCACGTGGCCTACCGCACGCGTCGATTCGACGCCATGGTGGCCTGGTACGCCGCCGTCTTCGACGCTCGCGTGCAGCACCGCAATCCGGCGCTCGCCTTTCTCACCTACGACGACGAGCACCACCGCTTCGCTTTCGCCAACCTAGACGTGCTGGCACCCGGGGTGCCCGAGCCCGAGCATCGTGGCCTGGTCGGCGTGGAACACCTGGCCTACACCCTCACGCACCTGCAGGACCTGTTCGACCACTACGAGCAGATGGCGATGCTGGGCATCCGCCCCTACTGGTGCATTCACCATGGCGTGACGGTGTCGATGTACTACGCCGACCCCGATGGCAACCAGATCGAGTTCCAGGTCGAGTGCTTTGCCAGCGCCGACGAGGCCAACGCCTTCATGAGCGGCGCGGGCTTCGCCGCCAACCCGATCGGGGTGGAGTTCGATCCCGACGACTGGCTGGCCCGGCTGCGCAGCGGCACGCCGAGCGCGCAGCTGCTGCCACGACGCGTGCACCTGCCGGTGTCGCCGCTGCGTGGCGCGCTGGCGCAGCCTGCGTAGCGCCCCGCTCCGGGCTCGACGCTGCCGCTCGCGATGCGGCGTCGCTGCACGGCACCCACGCACCACAACTCAATCCCGACCTGCCCCTCGCCCAAAAGGAGACACCATGCGTTGGCCTTCGATGCAGGAGATCGCGCAATTCGTTCCGCTTCCGCCCGGGTACCGCCTCGAGCAGCTCAGGGCGGACCAGATCGCCGAAATCGGCGCCAAGGTCCGTGAATGGCACCCGGACATCGCGGTCGGGGCGGGCAGCTGCTTCCTGCGCGAGGACTTCTACCAGGAGAAGGTGTTCCTCGCCGGGCAGGCCGAGCGCGACATCATGGTGCTGCTGATCGTGCATGCCACCGGGATGGTCGGGCTGTTCGCCTTCGAACGCGAGCCCGATGCCCTGAGCATGTACGGCAAGCTGCTGATCGTCTCGCCGGCGCACCGCAATTCCAAGGTGGGCCTGCACTGCCTTGGAGGAACCGCGGCGCTGGCGCGCACCTGCGGTGCGGAGTTCGCCTATACCATGGCGACGTTGAAGATGCCGCACGTGCAGGTGGCGCTCGAGCGCGCCGGCTACCAGCTGCTGGGCTTCACACCGGGCTACGACCGCGAGGTGGTCGGCAACGGCGAGGTCAAGCGCGTGTTCGAGGCCGTCTATGCGAAGCTGCTGGTCGACGACGACGACATCCTTCGCCCGCGCCCGGAGAACATGACCCCGACCGCACGCGCACTGTTCGCGATGATGTTCCCGCCGCGCGCCCCGCGCGACAGTGAGGAGCCGGCCGGCGCGCGAGCCGCGGCCGCGCCCGATCGCCAGGCCAGCGACAGCCTGCAGGCCTGAGCCGCACACGCCGACCAGGAGGCACCCTTGCGACTGCCCACCATCTACCTCTCGCACGGCGGCGGGCCGTGGCCCTTCGTCGAAGTCCCGTTCATCCCGCCGGGCGCGCTCGAGCCGCTGCGCGCCTATCTGGCCGGCCTGGTCGCGACGCTCGCGGTGCGGCCGCGGGCGGCGCTGGTCGTCTCGGCGCACTGGGAGGCGCCGGTCGCCACGCTGATGACGAATCCGCAGCCGCCCATGCTGTACGACTACACCGGCTTCGAGCCCGCAGCCTACCGGCTGCAGTGGCCGGCCCCGGGGGCGACCTTCCTGGCGGGTCGCGTGAAGCAACTGCTGCATGACGCAGGCTTCGCGACGGCGGAGGACGCCGACCGGGGGTTCGACCACGGCACCTTCATCCCGCTGATGGTGGCGCTGCCGCAGGCCGACCTGCCCATCCTGCAGCTGTCGCTGCTGAGCTCGCTCGATCCGGCCGAGCACATCGCGATCGGCCGCGCCCTGGCGCCGCTCAGAGACGAAGGCGTGCTGCTGCTCGGCAGCGGCAACAGCTATCACAACATGAGGGGGTTCGGTCACGCCGAGTCCACCGGACCGAGCCGCGCTTTCGACGACTGGCTGGCCGCGGCGGTGACGAGCGAGCCTGCCGAACGCCGCCGTCTGCTCGAGGCCTGGACCGCGGCGCCCGCTGCGCGCGCCTGCCACCCCAGGGAGGAGCACCTGCTGCCACTGCACGTGATGGCCGGTGCCGCCGGCGACGACCCGGCGACGCTGCCGATCCGGATGAACGCGTTGAGCGTTCATGTGAGCGGCGTGCAGTTCGGCTGAAGGTCGCGCGCGCGGTACACCGGCCAGTGCACCGTGCGCGGCCACGCGATTCGAGTCTGACCGTCGCGCGCGCCTGCACGCCCGCGGCAACGCCCCGTCACGTGGGTGCGCTGCCGCTCACAGCCGCTCGCGCACCAACGCGGCGATGCGCTGCGCAGTATCGGGGTTGGCGAAGCACGCAGCGGCAGCCTCGGCCTCGAGCTCGAGCGCGTCGGCGATGCGCCGCCCCAACCCCTGGTTGAATGCACGCTTGAGCCGCGCCGTCGCGTCGGGCGAGCGCGTGGCCACCTCGGCGGCCAGCGCGATGGCCGTGGGCAGCATCTGCGGCAGCGGTGTCACGCGGTTGACCAGCCCCAGCGCGTGCAGGTCGCGTGCGCCGTGTCGTTCGCCGAGCACGATCAGCTCCATCGCCCGCTGATGCCCCAGCGCCTGCGGCAGCAGGTGGGTGACCGCGCCGGTCACGAAGTGGCCGAGCTGCATCTCTGGGAAAAAGCACACCAGGTCGTCGGCGGCCACCACGAGATCGCAGTTGAGCACCCATTCGAAACCACCGCCCACCGCATAGCCGTGTACCGCGCCCACCACGAGCTTGGGCCCGAACATGATGTCGCGCGTGATCGTCTGGATGCGCTCGCAGTGCTGCGCGATGGCGGCGGCGCTCTCGGACTGCTCGCCGAACTCCTTCAGGTCGTCGCCGGCGCAGAATGCCCGGCCCGCACCCGTGAGCACGATGGCGCGTGTGCCGGACTCGGCGTGTGCCGCCTGCAGCGCGGCGTGCAGGTCTGCGAGCAGGCTGCCGCTGATGGCGTTGAGCCGCTGCGGACGCTGCAACGTCACGACGCTGACGGTACCTTCGGTCGTATGGGTGGCGAATGTCATCGGCATCTCCTGGGCAACCGAACACGCGCGCGGCAGCGCGCTCACGGGAAGAACGTGCGCACTGCGCGCTGGCGGGGAACCCGCACGGGGACACGCTCACGGCAGGAACCGGCCGCTCTCGCGGTCCCACGTGCCGGGCGCCGCGCCCTGCGCCTGCAGGCGGAACTTCTCCACCTTGTCGGTGGGTGTCTTCGGCAGGGCATCCAGAAAGCGCAGGTAGCGCGGCACCATGAAGCGCGCCATGCGCTGCTCGCAATGCTCGACCAGCGCCTGCGGGGCGAGCGAGGAGCCGGCGCGCCGCACGACCGCGGCCATCACGTCTTCCTCCGACAACTCGCTCGCGACGCCGTAGACCGCGCACTCGAGCACGTCGGGGTGGGCCTCGATGCCCAGCTCGACCTCAGCGCAGGAGATGTTCTCGCCGCGCCGGCGCACCATGTCCTTGCGCCGCCCCACGAAGTAGAGGTAGCCATCGGCGTCCTGCCGCAGCACGTCGCCGGTGTGGAACCACAGGTCGCGAAACGCCGCCAGCGTGGCCTCGGGCATGGCGTAGTAGCCCTGCGTCAGCAATGAGGGCTCCTCAGGGCGCACGAGCAACTCGCCGGGCTCGCCCACGGGCACCTCGAAGCCGGCTTCGTCCACCAGCCGCACGCGCACCGCGCTCGCCGGCTGGCCGCACGAACCGTGGCGGCGCGGCTCGTGCAGCGGCGTGAAGGCCACGCAACCCACCTCGGTGGAGCCGTACAGTTCGACCAGGCGGCAGCCGAAGCGCTGCTCGAAGGCGTCGGCAAACGACGGCAGCGGCACGCCCCAGCCCAGGCGCGCACGGTGGTCGCGGTCGCGCGCGCAAGCCGGCTGCTTCCACAGCAGCGTGATGGTGGCGCCCATGAAGTCGAACACCGTGGCCTGCAGCGCGCGCACCTCGTCCCAGTAGCGCGAGACGCTGAAGCGCTCGCCGAGCGCTGCGACACCCCGCAGCAGCAGGGCCGGCGCGATGGTCAGCACCGTGGCGTCGAGGTGGAACATCGGATAGGGGCAGTACAGCACATCGTCGGGCCGCAGCTCCAACCCCTGGATGAACAGGCGCGCCTGCGCCAGCACGAAGCGGTGCGAGATCATCACCGCCTTCGAGCGCCCCGTCGTGCCCGAGGTGTACAGCAACAGGCACAGTGCATCGAAGCGGACGACCGGCCGCGGCAGGGTCGTGTCGTCGGGCGCCACGCCGCTCAGCAGCGAATAGGGCAGGTTGCCGGCGGCTGGCGTGTCGGTGCCGACCACGAACACCCGCTGCACGGCGTGCAGGCCGGGCCGCACCGCACCCCACGGCTCGAGCAGATCGGCATGCACCACCGCGACGCGGCTGGCCACCAGGTCCACTGCATCGGCCAGCGCGGCACCGCGAAACGCGGTGTTCACCGGCGCGGTCACGGCGCCGAGCTTGGCCAGTGCAAACCACAGCAGCGCCAACTCGATGCAGTTGGGCAGCATCAGGCTCACCGTGTCGCCCTGGCGCACGCCATGCGCGTGCAGCCCGGCGGCCAGGCGATCGGTGGCCGCGTCGAACGCCGCGTAGGTCCACTGCCCCGAGCGCATGCGGATGAACGGGCGTTGCGGCGTCTCGGCCGCCGCCCGGCGCAGCTCGTCGGCCAGCGAATGGCGAAGATCGTCGGCCATGCCAGCCGCGCCCTGCGAATCAGCTGCAGCGTTCGACGCGGATCACCTGCGGATCGTCGGCATGCTCCAGCAGCAGCCGCCGCACGCGGGCCTGCCACACCTCGGCGAACTCGCCGCGCTGCGCCGCGCTCGCCTGCGGGCTCATCGCCTGCTGCAGCAGCGGGCGCAACGGCGCGGCCGCCGGCACGCCGGAGAGGTCCATCGACACGTCGACCGCGTCGCCGCTGTCGCAACGGCGGAACCTGGCGATCGCGCCGCCCAAATCGCCACCGTACTCGAGCAGGCCGTGCCGCACGAAGCGCCCGCCGATGCCCTGGAAGCCGTTGTCCGCAGCGGCACCGGTGAGCAGCGTGAACACCTGAGCGACGACGCCGGTCGTGCCGTCGTCCTGAAGCGCGCCCATCGTCACCGCGACGCCGCCGCGTTCGGCCGGGCCCCGCGGGTACAGCGCCTGCAGTGCGGCCCGCGCCATCAGGTAGGCACCGGCAACGGTCGGGCACGAGTGCCCGGCCAGGCGCACGGCATCGGCATAGCCGTACTCGATCACGCCGTCGTCGGCGGCACCGAGGAACTGCGCCAGCGCATCACGCACGGCGATGCGCGGCGCATGCTCGAAGAAAGCGGGAAAGCTCATCGTCTGGTCTCCGGCGATGTGGGCGCGCGCGCTACCGCAGCGCGGGGCGCCGCGATCGACGCCGGCCGACATCGCATGCTGCGGACGCCAAGCGTGGACATCGTATCCGCTGCCACGGCCCGCGCCGTGCGCGCCAGGTCGATCTCGATGGCGCGGCCGGTCGCAGCACCGCCCCAGGGTGTCAGGGCCCGCGCACCACCACGCGATAGCGCAACGGCACGTTGCCACCGTCGGGGCCGTCGGCGATGGCGGCAGCGGCAGGTCGAACGCCAGCGCGGTGTGCTCTTCGATGTGGAAGCTCAGGACGCGCTGGCTCGAGACGCTGTTGAGCTCCGCCAGCGCACTGACGATCAGCCGGCCATCGTGCTCGCGCAGCCGCGAGCGGTCGAAGCGGTCTGGACTTGGACTTGGAGTTGACTGCATTTCGCGCGGACACCTGATCCTGCCCGAGGAAGGAGTCCTGACGTTCCCCAGGAAGCCGGACAGGTTCGAACCAGAGGTAGGCCGCTTCCCTGGGTTGCCCTGACCGCATTGTGGCGAACTCGCTCGGGGTCAGGTGGCCGAGCGATCCGTGTGGCCGGCAGTGGTTGTAGTCGCCCTGCCATGCCCTCAACTTCTCGCGCCCGTCGGGCATCGTGATGAACACGCTGATTGAGGAACTCGTCGCGCAGCCGGCCGTTGAACGACTCGATCAGCCCACGAAGCAGCATCCGATATTCGACCGGATCGCGATACTTGCTGTTCAGTGAAGATCGGCATCGCTTCGGGTCGCACAGCTCCTGACCGTCGTCCTGGCCGCTGAGCACCCGGAAGCTGCGGGCGTCAGCCCCTTCCGTCCTGCACCACATCGACCACGCTGAGCGATCGACCGCGAAGGGCGTCACTGCGGCGGCGCTGGCGCCACAAAGGGGTTCATGACCTTCACGCCGGTGCCTGCGAAGTCCGCCCCATTGCGCGTGACCACCGTCAGATCGTGGACCAGCGCGGTAGCCGCAATCTGCTTGTCCAAGGCGTGCTCGGGGTTCGGAACTCGGAGCCGACCCCACACCTGCGCGGCGTCGGCGTCGAAGGCGAGCACTTTGTCCGAGTACTGTTCGAGCACGGCTGAGAGCCAGTGCTCCAACAAGCCCGCCTGTTCGGTATCGCCGCGCTCCCGGATGAGTTCGACGCCGCGACGAAGCTCACCGATCGTGATGACCGACAGGTAGACCGGGTCGCCGACGCTCGCAACGCGACTGAAGAAGTCGATGACGCCGGGGTTCGCCCTGGACTTCTTGCGGGCCTCGCTGATGACGTTGGTGTCAATCAAATACACGCGGCGCCTTCCCTTCGGACTCGACGCGCTCGAAGTCGGCGTCGGTGCCGACGTCGGGGATCGAAGCCAGCAGTTCCGCCAAAGCGCGCTTGCGCGGGCGCGCGAGCGCCTCGGCGAGGATCTCCCGATGTTCCGCCTCGGCGCTTCGGCCGTGCGCGCCGGCGCGCTCCTTGAGCGCCTTGACAAGCGCCTCATCGACACCGCGAACGAGCAAGTCAGGCATGGCGCTATATCCCGGAAATTGTGCTATCAATGATATCAAAACCGATCTGCGACGACTTCCGCGTTCGCTACGGATCGCCCTGACTTCCGGAGCGGCACACGTAGGCACGACCAGGCGCGCGACTTGATGCGCGTGTGCTGCCTCGACAGCAGCGCCGTCTCCGACCAGGCCATTGCCGGCTACATGGTGATCTCGATCCCGATCATCGCCACCGCCATCATCAAGGGCGGTGAGGTGGCGTTCCAGGCGGTGACCGGCGTCGCCGCCGTCCAGTCGGCGGCGTCCAGCGAAGCGGCCGCCGCGTCGAAGGGCAGCATCACCCAGAACGCCGTTTCGATGGACCAGCAGCAACTCGCGCCGACGCGCACGTCCGCCGCACCGCGTTCGCTTGCGGACCCCTAACCCATGCCGTGGCGCACCGTTTTCGTGACAGTTGTTTTTTACACTAGTTGTGGCTAATATAGCCGCTATGAACGACACAAAGACGTTCACCCTCGACGAGATCGCCGCGCTGGCCGAACTGCCACGCCGCACCGTCCGGTACTACATCCAGTCCGGGCTGATCGATCGCCCGCTGGGCGTGGGCAAGGGTGCCTACTACACCCAGCGCCATGTCGAGCAGCTCCTGCTCGTTCGGAAGTGGCAGCTCGCCGGGCTGTCCCTGGAGCGGATCGGCGAGCTCCTCCGGCAGCAGGACACCGCCCCCCTGCCCCCGACGCCACGGCGGGCCGGGACGGTGGAGGTCTGGAGCCACCTGGTCGTCGCCGACGGTGTCGAGCTCACCCTGGAACCCGGCCGCGCCGGCCTGACGCCGGAGCAGGTGCGGGCCTTCTTCCGCGCGGTGACGCAGGCCTACGCGCAGATTCACGAAAGCGAGGAAAAAGAGTGAACAAGCTGGCATCGGCCCTCACCGGCCTGGAGGGCGAACGCGTCGCCCTGTGCGACGTCGCCGTCTCAGCGGTCCTGCAGGATCTGCTCGCCGAGGTCACGGTCTCGCAGACCTACCGCAACGACGAGCGCACGAACATCGAGGCGGTCTACACGTTCCCGCTGCCGCTCGACGCAGTGCTGCTCGACCTCGAAGTCGACATCGGCGGGCGCGTGCTCAAGGGCGTCGTCGTCGAGAAGAAGGCAGCCGAAGAGAAGTACGAGGATGCCGTCGAGGCCGGCGACGCGGCCGTGATGCTCGAAGCTATCGAGCCGGGCCTCTACACGATGAATGTCGGCAACCTGCTCCCGCATGAGACGGCGAAGATCACCCTCAGCTACGCGAACCTGTACCGGTGGGCAGGCGATCGGCTGCGCTTCTTCCTGCCGACGACGATCGCGCCGCGCTTCGGCGAATCGCGGCATCAGCCGCACCAGGCCCCGGAAGCCTCGCTCACGGTCGAGAACCAGTTCTCCCTGCGCGTGGAGGTGTTCGGTGCCCTGCGCGACGCGCAGTTCGTTTGCCCGTCCCACACCGTCGAGCTGGTCAAGTCACCGGAGAAGGCTGTGCTGTCCCTGCAGCAGCCGAAGGCCGTCATGGACCGCGACTTCATCCTGAACGTGAAGGCGCCGCAGGCGACGCGCAGCTTCGTCCTGTGCGGCCAGGACGGCGAAGGCATGACGACGATCGCCAGCTTCCAGCCGTTCTTCCCGGGCCTGCAACAGCCGCGTCCGCTCTCGCTGGCCATCGTCATCGACTGCTCCGGATCGATGCAAGGAGACTCGATGGAACAGGCCAAGCAGGCGCTGGACGGCATCCTCGAAAGCCTGCAGCCGCGGGACCGAGTGACGCTGATCGCGTTCGGCAATTCGACCAACGCGTTGTCGAGTCACCTCCTCCCCTGCAACAAGACCCACCTCACCAAAGCCAGGCGGTTCGCGAAGTCCTTGGACGCGAACATGGGTGGCACCGAGATCGGCAATGCGCTGCGGCAGGCCTACGCCGCCCTCGGGCGCACCGAGGCGGCCGATCTCTTCCTCGTGACCGACGGAGAAATCTCCGATTGGGAGTCCGTGGTGGACGAAGCGACGAAGTCGGGGCATCGGATCTTCACGGTCGGCGTCGGCAGCGCCGTCTCCGAGGCGTTCGTGCGCGGGCTCGCAGCTGGCACAGGCGGCGAGTGTGAGCTCGTCTCGCCACGCGAAGGTATGGCCGACCGGGTCGTTCGCCACTTCGAGCGCATGCGCTCGCCGCGGGCCAAGCGGGTGGCGGTTCGCTGGCCCAATGGGGCCGCGAATATCACCCCGTCCCGGATCGGCGCAGTCTTCGAGGGCGACACAGTGGTCGCCTCTGCTTCGTTCGATCGCCCGCAGGCAGGCGGAAGCGCAGTACTGGAGGTCGAGACGGACAAGGGCGAGATCGTTCGTCAGGAGCTGGCGATTCCAGCTTCGCCGCCGGCCTCTTCCCCGGATGGTTTGTCCACCGTGGCTCGCGTCGCCGCTGCGGCCCGGCTGAAGGAAGCGGATGACGGCATAGGCTTGCAGACAGCGCTCCGCTACCGGCTCATCGGCCCGTGGACCAACTGGCTGGTTGTCGCGCCACGGGCAGAAGACGAGAAGGCGCTGGACATCCCGGCGCTGCGCAAGGTCCCGCAGACACTGGCGGCAGGCTGGGGCGGCACAGGTACCGTGTCGCTCAGCGTGGCGTCCCCGCGCATCCACTTCTGCCGCAGTGTCGACTTCGCAGCCATGGAGCACTTCGATCTCTTCGAGATCGAACCCGCGCGGCGTGCCCTGCCCCTCGATCTGCCGGAGCCGTATCGCCGAATGCTCGAACTCGTCGATGCGGATGCTTCACGGCTGGACATCGCGGGCGCCCTCGATCTGCTGACGCAGTCCGGACTTGCCGCCGAGTTCGACGATCTCCTCCGACACGCGGCCGATCTGGGCCTTGGCGTCGATGTCGTCGCCGCGATCGTCCTTGCTCGCCTACTTGGTGGCCCGCTGGGCGAGTTCCTGTCCGGCGATGCGCAAGTAGCGTTGGCGCCGCTGCACGAGCGCGCCCGGGAGGCGACGGATGCGCTGCGGGAGATGGCGCGTCACGGCACCGCACTGGCACGCCTGACTCAAGAGCCCGTTGCACGCGAGGTGCTTCGACAGCGGTTCGACGGCGAAGCCCTGGAGCGCTTCGCACGCATGCGAGAACTGCTGGACCACCTGGACGATGCATTGCGCAGGTCGGGAGAGCGCCTGCAGCACGAACGAGCTCGTCATGCACACCGCGAGGGAGGCGCGATCGCGTAGCGGATGATCACCTGGGGCTTATCCACGGCCGCGCGATCGGCGCCTCTCACGCAAGACTCGCGCGGCGGTGGGCAAGCCCGGGGCGCTTGAGCCATGGCCTGATCTTCGCGAGCGTCTTCGCGAGGCTCGCCTTCGCGACCTCGGTATCGTAGTCCGCCTGCAGGCGCAGCCACCAGCCATCGGAGAGGCCGAAGAAGCGGCACACCCGCAGATCGGTGTCGGCGGTGATGGCGCGCCCGCCGCCGACGATCTCGCCGATGCGCTGCGCGGGCACGCCGATCTCTTTTGCCAGACGGCAGTTGCTCATGCCCAGAGGCTTCAAGAACTCCTCGGCGAGCATTTCGCCTGGGGATACGGGCTTACGTCTCCATCTCATTTGGGCAGTCGAACGCGCTCGGAGCACCGAGTACGGCCGCAACCCGCGGAATCGAACCGCCCAAGCACTACTGCACCCCCGCCATCAGGCTCTCGTACGGAATCTTCAGGCCGTCGTGCAGCCTCTTGACCATCCGAAGGCTCAGCGGGCGCTTGCGATTCAGGACCTCGGAGACGCGGCCACTCTGCCCGATGTACGGCTCCAGATCGCGCGGCGTCAGCCCCTCCTGCTCCATGCGGAACTTGATCGCCTCCACCGGATCGGACGGACCGAAGTCATAGTGCTTGTTCTCGTAGGCCTCGATCAGCGTGACGAGCACGTCGCGCTCGTCCGCCTGTGGCGTGCCCTCCTCGGCCTGGAAGACCTTCTCAAGGCGGCGGAAGGCGCGTCGCAGGTTCTCGTCGTTGCGGATCGGCTTAATAGTCATTCACGGTCTCCACATCGATGCGGTCGTACTGCGCGTGCGTCCCGACGAACTTCACCCAGACGATGCCCGCTTGGTACTGCACCTCGACCACCAGCCGGTACTTGTTCCCGCCAACGTTGAACACGACGCGGTTATTGCCGCAGATGCTCGCGCTTGCGTACTGGTCCTTGATGTCCTGCGAGCTTCGCCAGCTCGCCTCGATCGCCTCGGCGTACCAGCTGTGCAGCGGCCCTCTGGCATCGGCGCAGCCGGGTCGCTCCCAGAACTTCTGCAGGCTGCGCTTGGCGATGACTCTCACCGGTGGCAGTATCTCCCACAATGGGAGAACCTGCAACTGACGATGGTCTTGTGTCAATCCTCCGACCAACCTTCTTGCCGCCAAGATGAGGACTCATCCGCTCAATCTTGCACCTCGCAGCGAATCTGCAATTGCGGAGAGGGCATCAGCCAATTGACGTGCTTGCTCCGGCGCCGGCAGCGGCAGGCGAAGGTTGCATGCGCCGGTTGCCGGGTCGCGCTCGAGCCAGGGATGTGAAGGCGCCTGGGTTTCGCCAGCAACGCGCAGCGCCGAAATCAACTGCGTGCCGGCCTGCACCAGCACGCTCCAAGGATCGGCGACCGGTTGCTGTAACGCCGGCGCGGCCGCTTTCGGCCAGGACGCGTGCGCTGCCGACGCGAGGTTGCCCGCCGCGGCAGGCACGTCGGCGTCGGCCACCTCGACCGGCGACTCCACCGCTGCGCTGGCCACACTCGCCGCTTCTTCCGCCGGCGCCATCGCTTCGCCCTCGCCCATGCGGCCGGTGGCCTTCTCGACGTCTTTCATGAAACGACTCAGGCGTGAGCCGCCGAGCGAAACCTCGCTCTGGCCGCCGTCGAGGATGCCCGCCGACAGCGAGCGCTTGAAGGCGAGCACGGACAGCATGCCTTCCTCGATGGTGCCCTTGGCGACAAAATTGACGATCTGCACCGGCCGCGTCTGGCCCATGCGGTGAATCCGTCCGATGCGCTGCTCCAGCAGCGCCGGATTCCACGGCAGGTCCATGTTCACCAGCGTCGAGGCATGCTGCAGGTTCAGTCCCGCCGCGCCCGCATCGGTGGATAGAAACACGCGGCAGTCCGGATCGGCGCGAAAACGTTCGACCAGCGCCGGGCGTTTCTCCGAAGGCACGCCGCCATGGAAGCTGACGTAGCCGATGCCGCGCTCTTCCAGCCTGCGGATGACGATGTCGTGGGTGCGCGTCCACTGGCTGAACACCACCGCCTTCGCATCCGGCTGTACGAAGACACCGTCGAGCAGCGCCGCCAGTTCGTCGGCCTTGACCCCGTGGTCGGTCTGCTGGTCCAGCAGGTAGGTGCTGTTGCAGGACATGCGCATGTTCTGCAGGGCGCAGGTGAGCCGCCGCTGATCCTGCTCCGACAGGAACTTGGTCCGCCGCCAGCGCTTGACGATCTTCGCCACGATGTCGGCGTTCTCCTGGTGATGCACCAGTTGCATCTCGGTCATCGGCACCAGCAGGTTCTGGTCGGTGCGACTGGGCAGCTGCGTCAGCACGTCGGCGCGGCGCCGTCGGATCAGGATCGGCGCCAGCGTCTGGCCGACCTTCTCCAGCCCCGTGTAGCCGGTGACGCGGCCGAATTCGTCCTTCACCTGGTGCTCGTGCAGCAGCTTCCAGGTCGGACCCAGCCGGTGCTGGTCGACGAACTGCACGATCGAGATCAGCTCCTCGAGCTTGTTTTCCAGCGGCGTGCCGGTGAGCACCAGCGCGTATGGACTGTCGATGCGCTTCAGCGCCCGCGCGGCGATCGTGTTCCAGTTCTTGATGCGCTGCGCCTCGTCGACGATCACCAGCTCCGGAGCCCAGGCCGCGATCAGGTCGAGATCGGGCTTCAGCTTCTCGTAGTTGGTGATCTTGCAGAAATCGTCGGCGCCGAAATCCTGCTGCCGTCGCGCCCGGCCGCCGGCCATCACCCGCGCCGCACGGCCGGAAAAGCGCTTGAGTTCGCTTTGCCACTGGTACTTCAGCGAGGTCGGGCACACCACCAGCACGCGCGAGACGCCGAAATTTCGCGCCAGGATCTCCGTCGCCGCGATGGCCTGAATGGTCTTGCCCAGGCCCATCTCGTCGCCGATCAGGGCCCGGCCGGCGCGCACCGCAAACAGCGCGCCCTCGGCCTGGTACGGATACAGCGGCGCCTCGAGCAGCTTCGCCAGCTTCCGGTCGGACGCGCCGCGCGGGAACAGGCTGTCGAGCACCTGCGCCCGCCGCGCTGCGTCGCGCCGGCCGGCGACCAAGTCGAGCGCGTCGTCGTAGGCGCGCAGTTCGTGCCCGCTTTTCGCCGCCGTCGCGAGGAAGTGATCGAGTTCGCCGAAACGCTCTTCCGGCAGCACGCCGCGTTGCGAGGCGTCGAAGAGCTTCGCCGCCGCTTGCGCCACGGTCGGCGGGCAGTCCGCTCCGGCGCGGAAATACACGGCGCGCGCGCCGTCGTTGCGCAGGTAGATCTCGGAAAACGGCGGACGCCATCCGCGTGCAAAGGCGGCCTTTGCCCCGCGCTTCTTCTCGAGTCGGGCGAGGACGAACTCGATGTGCTTGCAGGTGCCAAGTTCGTTGGTGGCGTAGTCGGGGCACGAGCAGTAGTTGTCGCCGGCATTCAGGCCGCGTATCGCCACGCGGTAGGTGGCCTTCGACTGCGGGTTGCCGACGCGAAACTCCGAGAAGAACGGCTGGTCGCCGCGGTTTTCCAGCACGAACGCCTGTTCGCGCCCGAACTGACGCCGCAGCGCGCGTTGCCACTCGGCGGGGGCAAGATCGCCCGGCCGATGGGCGCGGGAGAGCTTCGGTTCCTTGACGGACCGATTGGAAGCAGGTTGCCGTTTCACTGTTGAACCATTGTCAGAAGTGCTCGACCGAGCGGGAGTTCGGCCCCGATGGCTCCTTCAACACTCGCGTCTGCGCGAATCGAGTAGCCCATCGCTCGGTAGCCACGCTGGCGCTTGTCCCACATTCGAAGCAGGGCCGGGTGACCGGTGTCAACGAAGTCGATGATCCGTACGTCAGTCTTGGTGGCGTGCTCCCGATGCAGTCGGCCAGCGTACTGCTGCAACGTTCCCTTCCACGAGATGGGCATCGCCAGGACCAGCGTGTCGAGCGGCGGATGGTCGAATCCTTCGCCGACGAGCTTGCCGGTGGCCAGCAGAATACGCGGCGCATCGGGTGGCAGCGCATCGAGTTGTGCGATGAGCGTGGCGCGCTGCTTCCTGGACATCCGTCCGTGGAGAACGAAACGTGGCGGGGCCTCTACACCCAACGCCACTTGGATGGCGTCGAGGTGCTCGGTGCGTTCGGTCAGGACCAGCACCTTGCGGCCCTGCTCGAACGCATTCCTGATTTCTGCGGCGATTGCCGCCGTCCGCGCCCGATCGTTTGCGAGGTGCCGAAACACCTCCTGAATCCCAGACTCCGGCGACAGATCGATTCGAGCAATGCATGATCGAGGCAGCACCTCGAGGTCATGGGGGATGTCGAGAGGTCTCGCCGCCGTGTGGCGGATCGGCCCACACTGCATGAAGATGATCGGCTGCTGTCCATCGCGGCGGATCGGCGTGGCGGTCAGGCCGAGCACGTACTTGGCCTTGCATCGCTTCAGGATGGCGTCGAAAGACACCGCGCCGACGTGATGGCACTCGTCCACGATGACGTGGCCGTAGTTCTCGACGAGGGCGTTGACCTCGCCTTGGCGGGACAGCGACTGCATCACCGCGATGTCGATCTTGCCGGTGGGATTCGCCTTGCCGCCGCCGATGATCCCGACCACATCCCCGCCCACACCAAGAAACGTCTGCAATCGCTCCTGCCACTGCTTGAGCAGTTCGGTTCGATGCACCAGTACCAAGGTGTTTACGCCACGGCGCGCGATCATTGCAGCAGCGGTGACGGTCTTGCCGAAGGCGGTTGGGGCGCACAGCACGCCCACGTCGCAATGGAGCATCGCGGCAGCAGCGGCCTCCTGATCAGTTCGAAGCGTCCCGACGAAACAGGTATCAATCCGCTCGCCAGCGTTGCGTTCGTCCCTCATATCACAGCGGATTGAGTTTCCGCACAGCAAGTCCTGCGCGGCATCGAGGCAGCCGCGCGGCAGTGCAATGTGAAGGGGATAGTTCTCGGCGCAACCGATTACACGCGGCTTGTCCCACACCGACAGCCGCATGGCTTGTGCCCGGTAGAACTCCGGGTTCTGAAACGCCGCGAGGCGAATCAAGCGGTTGGCCAATGGCTGAGGAAGCTCGGCCTTCTCGAAGTAGACGAGGTTCGCCAAGGTCACGGTGAGTGATTTCGGCATCGCACCCGGGATCCTCGCAGGCGGTGGCGAAGTGCGCTTCCACGGCGTCGCCAGATCCTCCTCGTCGATAAAGGTCACGTCGAGGGGATGCACGCCACCCGTGGCGCGAACGATCGTCGGCTCGATGTCGTGCGGCGACAGCGGCCGGATCGACGCCAGGAACGCCCACTGGTCCGGGTGTGGTCGCAGGTCGGAGTCGACAAACACAGTGAAGCCGTTCTCCCGCGGCCTCTTCTGCAGCGGCAAGGCGATCAGATTGCCGAAGCCGCCCTTGGGCATGATGTCCTGATTTGGAAACAGTCGATCGTAAGACGAGAGTTCCAGTTGCCGCGTGCGCGCGCAGGTGTGACTGATGATGGCCGTGCCCAACCGACGGGCATCCCGGGCTGATGCGCGATTTGCGAAGAAGATCCAGGCGTGCGCCCCGTTTCCCGAGCGAGAAGTCTCGACCGCAACCGGTACGCCGAGATCGGCGCACGAATCGGCGAAGGCTCGAACGTCCTCTCTCCATTCGGCTTCGTCGAAATCGATCGCGAGGAAGTAACAGCTGTCGTCCTCCAGCAGCGGGTAAACACCGATCGTCTGGTCACCGGCCAGGTGGGCGTAGATCGCAGCGTCCGAAAGCGGGATCAACGAGCGATTCGGGCAGTCTCCGCACTTGATTCGTGGCTTCTCGCAAACCCCGGCGCGCCACTCGTTCGCGCACGCAGGTGCGTAACCCGACTTGCCGGTCTTCCTGCTCTCCCAGCGCACAGGGTAGACATCCGTGCGACCTTGAAACCGCCGGCGAAACAGTGCCACTTTCGCCTCGGTGGAGAGTCGCGACGATTCGGGTTGCGGAGGAGAGGTTGTGGTTTCAGGCGTCGGACGCCACTCGATTCCGTTTGCCTCCAGAAGCGCAATCAGTCGCTCGTTCTCCGCCTGTAGCACAGCCAAGGAGTCGGGTTCCGACGTCGATCCCTCGCTGGGCAGCGGTCTCCCGGAAGGCATCATTGCGACCGTTCCGGATCTCGGGGCATCAGCAGCGCCGGATAGCGCTTTGCACGCAATTCCTCGATGACCGCATCGGAGAGCTTCCATGCATCCCCGCTGATTCGCGCGATCAGCTCCGTCCAGACGCGCTCGAATGCCTGAATCGCATCCTCATTGGTCCAGCGCACGCCCGCCGGCAGCATCGGCGCGACGTCTTCGGTCAGGCTGCGGGTCAACTTCTCCAGCATGCGCTGCTCGGCCATCGCTCGCGTGATCGGTTTGCCCTCCAGGGCGAGGTAGTGGTCGAAGCAGGCGATGACTTTCTGCGGCGCCAGCGGCAGCTGATCGAGCCCCTGGTGCAGATCGAACAGGTCACGGTTCCTGCGCCGCTGCAGCAGTGCGCCCAGCTTCGTGCCGAACAGTTCCTCGGGCTCGAAGGAGGCGATCTCCGCCGTTCCGCGGTACCAGTCGCTTTCCACGAGAAACGGGTACCGTCGAACGGGAAGCAAGCTCGCGTACTCCCGAGTGTTGATCTCGACCTTCAGCTTGAGCGTCGCCTGCGCATCGATCTCGGGCCTGAACTTGAACACCAGGTGCATCGAGTGCCCAGCCTGCTCCCGGCTGCATTTCCCGAGCCACGACAGCGCGGCGCGAATCGCGTCGACCGTGCCACCGATGGGCTCGGGATGCGTCTGGACCAGATCGATATCCTCGGAGTAGCGCAGCGGTTGCTTGAAGAGCAGCTTGTGGATCGCCGTACCGCCGCGGAACGCGATCTTCTCCGCCAATGCCGGCGCATTGAACAGGTCGCACAGGGCGCGACAGATGATCAGGTCCTGCTCGACCTGCCGCAGGTCCGGCCAAGGCGCTTTCGTACTCCACGCCTGCTGGAAGGCGGTGGGAATCACTCTGCGATCTCCACCGCTTCATTGATCAGGAGCCGCCACCGTGGACTTCGCTCGCCGATCCCTGCCAAGGCCCTCACGAGCGGCCTGACGGCCGGATCGAGCGGCAGTGCCGTCCTGGCACGTTTCACGAAGGCTTGCAGTGCATCGGCCTGGCGCGCGTGTCCCGCCAGATCGAGCAGGTAGCCAAGCCGACGGACCGCCGAGTTCTCGTAGGCGCCGGCCGCCTTCTGCAGCAAGCGCGGGCTGGCCTTGGCGCCAATGTCCTTGACGATCTGCGCCAGATACGACAGGCCTGCGCCTGCACGAAGCCGGCCTGAGCTACGCACAGGTCGCCCGCGCCGTGGGCATCGGCAAGGGCACGGTAGGCAAGTTCATGCTGCTGGCGCGCGCCGCCGCGTGGACTGGACCGTTGCGCAGACGCTCAGCGACGAGCAACTCGAGGCGCTGCTGTACCGACCCGCCGTGCCGCGTTCGAGCCGCCAGCTCGAACCCGACTATCCTGGGTCCACCAGGGCTCAAGCGCCCGGCGTCACCCTGCAATTGCTGTGGGGTACCAGCGCGGCGCCGAGCAGGCCTACAAGTACACGAGCTTCTGCGTCAAGTACCGCGCCTGGGCCGCCGCGCTCAAGCGCTCGATGCGCCAGACGCACATCGCCGGCGAGCGGCTGTTCGTCGACTACGCCGGCCAGACCGTGCCGGTCATCGATGCACCAGCGGCGAGATCCGCCGCGCCCAGATCTTCGTGGCCGTGCTGGGCGCGTCGAACTACACCTACGCCTGCGCCACCGCGACGCAGAACGCGGCCGACTGGGTCGGCTCGATCATCGGCGCGCTGGAGTTCATCGGCGGCGTGCCGCGCCTGATCGTGCCCGACCAGACGCGCGCCCTGATCGCGCGCCGGATCGCTACAGGCCGGCCGTCAACCGCCTGGTCGAGGCTGTGCGACCACTACGACGTGGCGGTGCTGCCGGCGCGCCCGGCGCATCCGCGCGACAAGCCAGGTGGAGGTCGGCGTGCAGTCGTCGAGCGCTGGATCCTCGCGTGCTGCGCAACCGGCGCTTTTCAGCCTGGCCGAGCTCAACGCGGCTATCGCCGAGCTGCTGCACGAGCTGAACCGGCGCGCGTTCGAAGCTGCCCGGCTGCCGTGCCAGCGCCTTCGAGGCGTTGGACCGCCCTGAGCTGCGAGCGCTGCCGGCTGCGCGCATGGCCATCGCGCGCTAAGCGTGCCCGCGTGAACATCGACTACACGTCGAACTCGACGGCCACTACTACAGCGTGCCGCACCGGCTCGTGCGCACCGAAGTCGAGCTGCGCGTGACGGCCACCACGGTGGAGATCCTGGCCGGCCACCAGCGCGTGGCCGTGCACGCGTACAGCGCCATCCGCGGCGCGCACGACGCTGGCCGAGCACATGCCGGCGTCGCACCGCGCGCATCGCGAGTGGACGCCGCAGCGGCTCATCGCCTGGGGCGAACGCATCAGCGCAGCCACCGCCGCCGTCGTGCGCTGGCAGATGGAGCACCGCCCGCACCCCGAGCAGGGCTACCGCGCCTGCCTGGGCCTGCAGCGCCTGGCACGCCAGTGCGGCGATGCACGGCTGAAGCTGCGTGCGCACGGGCGATGTCGATCCGCTCGCCGACCTACCGCAGCGTGAACTCGATCCTGGCCGCGGGTCTGGATCGCCAGCAGGTGCCGGCCGCGCCAGCGCGGTCAGCCTGCCGTTGCACGACAACGTGCGCGGTCCCGACTACTACCACTGACGACGAAGGAGAGTGCCTTGCTCAACGAACACCCTGGACCAACTGCGCGGCCTGCGATTGGACGGCATGGTCGCACTGGCCGACCAGGCCAGCAGCGCCGCGGCAGCCGAGATGGCCTTCGACGAGCGCCTGGCGATGCTGGTGCAGCGCGAGATCGACTGGCGTGACGGCAAGCGAGTGGCGCGGCTGCTCAAAGCGGCCAGGCTCAGGTCGCCGGCGCCTGCATCGAAGACATCGACTGGCGTGGCTCGCGCGGGCTGGACCGCAGCCTCGTCACCGCGCTGGCCGGCTGCGACTGGCTGCGCCAAGGCCACAACGTGCTGATCACGGGTGCCACCGGGGTCAGGAAGACATGGTTGGCGTGCGCGCTGGCGCAGCAGGCGGCGCGCTCAGGCTTCGATGCTGTACCTGCGCGCGCCGCGAATGCTCGAAGAGCTGCGCGTGGCGCACGGCGACGGCAGCTTCGCTCGCCGCCTGGCGCAGTTGGCGCGCATCGACCTGCTGGCCATCGACGACTTCGCCATCGCGCCGATCACGGCGGCCGAGCGCAACGACTGCTCGAACTGCTGGACGACCGGGTGGAACGCGCGCCACGCTCATCACCAGCCAGTTGCCGGTGACGACCTGGCACGAGTGGTTGAACGATCCGACGCTGGCCGACGCCATCCTCGACCGCATCGTGCACGCCGCGCACAAGATCGCGCTCAAGGGCGAGTCGATGCGCAGAAGCAGGTGAAGGCAGACCGCTCGCGCAGCCCGAGCACCGCCACCGTCGCGCCGTCGAACACGGCGCCCACCGCGGCGGTCGTTCGTCGTAAGCGACGCCCGCCGCCGTGGACAAGCCTGCCTCGTCACTGATCCACCACGACCGCCTTCGGCGCCGCGCTGCCCACCCCGGCGATTGCATCGCCGGCGTGGACAACGCTCGGGCGCTTCAGCGGCATCGTGGACGACTGCGATACGATGAACCCCGTCACTCGCGTGCTTCCGTGATCGTCCACGATCACGCTGAAACGCCGTCTGCGATCACGCCGAAACGGGCGTCCACGATCGTTGAAATGCGCAGCCGGATCGAGCGGCAGTGCCGTCCTGGCACGTTGCACGAACCCTTGCAGTGCATCGGCCTGGCGCGCGTGCCCCGCCAGATCGAGCAGATAGCCAAGCCGACGGACCGTCGAGTTCTCGTAGGCGCCGGCAGCCTTCTGCAGCAAGCGCGGGCTGGCCTTGGCGCCAACATCCTTGACGATCTGTGCGACGCCGTTGATGCCCGCCGCCTTGTGGAAGTAGCGCACGCAGTCGAGCAGCGTCAGCTCGATGCCAGCCACGTTGGCGAAGCCGGCGTCGCTCTTCATCTGTCCGACCAACGCCGGCTGATTGACCTGGTTGAAGATCGTCGGCGCCTGATACAGAAACTGCAGTCGATGGCGGCCGAGGTCGAAGTCGCGCAACTGCCTCGGGACGACGACCTGGAAGACCATGCTGGCCTGGTGCGAGGCGCCGTGGAATGCCGCCGCGCGCAGCAGCGAAATGCGGTAGTCGATTCCCTGATGCTTCATCAGCGGGTCGATCCACTTCACCGGTTCCGGCGCACCGGCGACCTGATCTTCTGGGCGCAGGATGAGATAGAAACCGTGCCTGGGGTTCGCCAGGCGGCGCTTATTGACCGAGCGGGTGATCGCCGCCGCGAGCGCCGAGGGCTTCAGCCCGAGCGCCGCAACGGCCTCATCCCGGGAGAAGTAGGCTCGGCCGCGGGCGAGCAGATCGTCGAGGTAGGACGCAAAGGAAGCCATGCCAAAACATACGCAAAACTCGATGAATGATCAAGAGTTTCGTATATGAATTGGGTCATTCCCACTCGATCGTCGCCGGCGGCTTGCTCGAAACGTCGTAGGTCACGCGGTTGATGCCGCGCACCTCGTTGATGATGCGGTTGGACACGCGCTTGAGCAGCGCGTATGGCAGCTCGGCCCAGTCGGCGGTCATGAAATCGGTGGTCTGCACCGCGCGCAGCGCCACCACGTGCTCGTAGGTGCGGCCGTCGCCCATCACGCCGACGCTCTTCACCGGCAGGAACACCGCAAACGCCTGGCTCGTCAGCTCGTACCAGGTCTTGCCGCTGGCCTCGTCCACGGTATTGCGCAGTTCTTCTATAAAGATGTGGTCGGCGCGGCGCAGCCAGTCGGCGTACTCGCGCTTGACCTCGCCGAGGATGCGCACGCCGAGCCCCGGGCCCGGGAACGGATGGCGGTACACCATGTCGTGCGGCAGGCCGAGCGCCACGCCGAGCTCGCGCACCTCGTCCTTGAACAGGTCGCGCAGCGGCTCGAGCAGCTTCAGCCCCAGCGTCGCGGGCAGGCCGCCCACGTTGTGGTGGCTCTTGATGGTGGTGGCCTTCTTCGTCTTGGCGCCGCCGGATTCGATCACGTCGGGGTAGATCGTCCCCTGGGCAAGCCAGCGCGCCTTCGACAGCTTGCCCGCCTCGCGCTGGAAGACCTCGACGAACTCGCGGCCGATGATCTTGCGCTTGGCCTCGGGGTCGGCGACACCTGCCAGCCGGCCGAGGAACTGCTCGGCGGCGTCGACGTGCACGACCTTCGCGTGCAGCCGCCCGGCGAACATCTCCATCACCATCGCCGCCTCGTTGAGCCGCAGCAACCCGTGGTCGACGAACACGCAGGTCAGCTGCTCGCCGATCGCGCGGTGGATCAGCGCCGCGGCCACGCTCGAATCGACGCCGCCCGACAGGCCGAGGATCACCTCTTCGCCGCCCACCTGCTCGCGGATGCGTGCCACCGCCTCGTCGACGTGGTCGCGCATGATCCAGTCGGGCCGCGCGCCGCAGATGCCGTGCACGAAGCGCTCGAGCATCGCGCGGCCCTGCACGGTGTGCGTGACTTCCGGGTGGAACTGCACGCCGTAGTAGCGGCGCTGCTCGTCGGCGATGCCGGCGATCGGGCAACTCGGCGTGCTGGCCATCAGCGTGAAGCCCGGCGGCAGCTGCGTCACCTTGTCGCCGTGGCTCATCCACACCTTCAGCATGCCGTGGCCCTCGGGCGTGCGGAAGTCCTCGATGCCGTCGAGCAGCCGGGTGTGGCCGCGCGCGCGCACCTCGGCATAGCCGAACTCGCGCTGGCTGCTGGCCTCGACCTGGCCGCCGAGCTGCACCGTCATCGCGAACATGCCGTAGCAGATGCCGAGCACCGGCACGCTCTGCTGCCACACCGCTGCGGGCGCGCGCAGGTCCTGCGCCTCGTAGGTGCTGGCGTGGCTGCCCGACAGGATGATGCCCTTCGGCGCGAACTCGCGGATGAACGCGTCACTCACGTCGTTGGGATGGATCTCGCAGTACACGTGCGCCTCGCGCACGCGGCGCGCGATCAGCTGGGTCACCTGCGAGCCGAAGTCGAGGATCAGGATCTTGTCGTGCGGCATGTCGAAATCGGCGTCACGCCGGTTGCGCGCGCAGGAGCGGGTGCGAGCGGAAGAAGCGCCACGCGATCAGCGCCGCGGCGGCCTGCAGCGCCGCGCAGACGAAGAACGGCAGGCCGATCAGCCAGTCGCCCGGCGGCCGGTCGGCCACCCAGCGCAGCAGCTCGAGCGCGACCACCGGCGCGAACACCGCCATCAGGCTGCTCAGCGACGTCACCGCCCCCATCGTCTGGCCCTGGCGCGTGGCATCGGCTGCATTCGACACGATGCTCTGCATCGCCGCCTGCGCCGCACCGCCGACCAGGCCGAGCACGATCACCGCGTAGATCATCCAGCCCTGCGTGGCCAGCCCGAAGCCGAGATACGAGCACGCTGCTACCGACAGGCCCAGCACCGCGAGCTGCTGCGGCGTGAAGCGCGCCAGCAGCGGCTTGAGCAGCACGCCCTGGCTGAACGCCGACACCACGCCCACCGCGAACAGCGACCAGCCCACCTGCCCCGGCCCCCAGCCGAACTTGAACTTGGTGTACAGCACCCAGCTCATGTGCAGCATGAACTGCGCCAGGCTGGCCAGGCCGATCACCCACACCAGCGCGCCCACGCCCTTGAGCGCCGCCAGGCCCTTGAGCGCCGCCACCGGGTTGGCACGCCGCCAGTCGAACGCGCGGCGGCGCTCGCGCGGCAGCGACTCGGGCAGCACGAAGAAGCCGTAGCACCAGTTGAGCAGCGCCATCGAGCCGGCCACCACGAACGGCAGCCGCACGTCGACGTCGCCAAGGATGCCGCCAATCACCGGCCCGAGGATGAAGCCGACACCGAACATCGCGCCCATCAGACCGAAGCGGCGTGCGCGCTGCTCGGGCGGGCTGATGTCGGCCACGTAGGCGTTGGCGATCGAGATGTTGCTCTGCATCGCGCCGGAGAACAGCCGCACCGCCACCAGCATCCACAGCGCGGTGGCCGCCGCGGTGACGAAGAAGCTGATCGCCAGCCCGCAGAATCCCAGTAGCAGCACCGGGCGCCGGCCGTAGCGATCGGACAGCGCGCCGAGGATCGGCGAACTGATGAAGTTGGCCACGCCGAACGCCAGCGTGACCGCGAGAAACGCGAGCGCCTGCTCGTCGTTGCTGTGCGTGAACTGCCCGACGAGGTGCGGCAGCACCGGCACCATCAGGCCGATGCTGATCATGTCGATCAGCACCGCGACCATGATGAACGGCATCGCGGCCCGGCGCGTCTCCTTCGCGGGCGAGCCGGCGGCGGCGATCGGGGCCCCGGGTGCGGTGGCGGGGTCGGGTTGCGGATCAGCCAAGCGTCATTCCATGCGGTAGTTCGGCGCTTCCTTGGTGATCTGCACGTCGTGCACGTGGCTCTCGCGCACGCCGGCCGACGAGATCTCGACGAACTCGGCCTTGCGCTGCATCTCCTCGATGGTGGCGCAGCCGCAGTAGTGCATCGACGCGCGCAGGCCGCCGGCGAGCTGGAAGATCACCGTCACCACCGAGCCCTTGTACGGCACCTGGCCCTCGATCCCCTCGGGCACCAGCTTCGCGGTGTTGGGGTTGTGCGCGTTGTCTTCCTGGAAGTAGCGGTCGGCGCTGCCTTGCTGCATGGCGCCGAGCGAGCCCATGCCGCGGTAGCTCTTGTAGGTGCGGCCCTGGTAGAGAATGGTTTCGCCCGGCGCCTCTTCGGTGCCGGCGAACATGCCGCCCATCATCACGCTGTCGGCGCCGGCGGCGATCGCCTTGGCCAGGTCGCCCGAGTAGCGCACGCCGCCGTCGGCGATCAGCGGCACGCCGCTGCCCGCCAGCGCGCGGGCGACCGACTCGATCGCGTAGATCTGCGGCACGCCGACGCCGGTGACGATGCGCGTGGTGCAGATCGAGCCCGGGCCGATGCCGACCTTGACCGCGTCGGCACCGGCTTCGGCCAGCGCCAGCGCGGCGGCGCCCGAGGCGATGTTGCCGCCGATCACGTCCACCTTCGGGTAGTGGCGCTTGACCCAGCGCACGCGGTCGATCACGCCGGCCGAGTGGCCATGCGCGGTGTCGACCACCAGCGCATCGACACCGGCCTTGACCAGCAGCTCGACGCGCTCTTCGGTGCCCTCGCCGACGCCCACCGCGGCGCCCACGCGCAGCTGGCCCTGCGCATCGCGCGCGGCATCGGGAAACGTGGTCTGCTTGGTGATGTCCTTCACCGTCATCAGGCCGCGCAGCTCGAACGCGTCGTTGACCACCAGCACGCGCTCGAGCTTGTGCTTGTGCATCAGCGCCTTGCCGTCGTCGATCGAGGCGCCTTCGCGCACGGTGATCAACCGCTCGCGCGGCGTCATGATCTCGCGCACCGGCGCGTCCATGCGGGTCTCGAAGCGCAGGTCGCGGTTGGTGACGATGCCCACCACCTGCCGGCCCTGCAGCACCGGGAAGCCCGAGATGCCGTGCGCCCTCGACAGCGCCAGCACCTCGCGCACCGGTAGCTCGGGCGTGATGGTGATCGGGTCGCGCAGCAGGCCGGATTCGTAGCGCTTGACGCGTGCCACCTCGGCGGCCTGCGCCTTCGGCGCCAGGTTCTTGTGCACGATGCCGATGCCGCCCTCTTGCGCGATGGCGATCGCGAGGCGGGCTTCGGTCACGGTGTCCATCGCGGCGGACACCAGCGGCAGGTTCAGGCGGATGTTGCGGGACAGCCGGGTGCTCAGGCGCGTGTCGCGCGGCAGCACCTGGGAAAACGCCGGCACCAGCAACACATCGTCGAAGGTGAGCGCTTTGCCGAGAAGGCGCATGGGAAAGGCTCCGGTCGCGTCAACGGCAGCGCCGTTGCGTCGAAGGCTCCTTCGCGGCAGCGAAGTGGAGGTGCGAAGCGCCGGCCGAAGACAAAAGTGGATTATACGAATCGCCCTTGTGCCGTATTGCCCACGCCGCACTGCCAAACCCGCGTCGGCACAGCACTTCTCGTGTGGCCACCGCTACACTGCGGCGCATGCCGGCCCCGCGAGGGACCGGGGTTCGCCGGGCCCCATAGAGGCCGCGGCTCGGAGTGCACGATGCGTTTGCGCGCTTTCGTCGGTGTCGGGTTGGCGTTGCTGCTGGTCGCAGGGCCGGCGGCCGCGCAATGGAAATGGAAGGATGCGCGCGGCCAGGTGGTCGTCAGCGATCTGCCGCCGCCGCGCGACATCCCGGAAAGCCACATCCTGCAGCGGCCTGAGTTGATCGCGCGCCGCCCTGCCCAGCAGGCGGCGGCGGCATCGGCCGCGGCATCGGCGCCAGCGGCGGCGCCGGTGGTGGCCAAGGCCAAGGTCGACCCCGAGCTCGAGGCGCGCCGCAAGAAGGCCGAGCAGGACGAGAAGGACAAGGCCAAGGCCGAAGAGCAGAAGCTCGCGGCGCAGCGCGCCGACAACTGCCGCCGTGCGCGCTCGCACATGGCCACGCTCGATTCGGGCATCCGCCTGTCACGCACCAACGACAAGGGCGAGCGCGAGGTGCTCGACGACAAGCAGCGCGCCGAAGAGGTCGCGCGCACGCGCGCCGTCATCGCGTCGGACTGCCGCTGACCTTGCGCCGCACGCCGTCGCGCCGGTAGCGCTGGCGCCGCGCCTCCTTCGGGTCCACCCGCAACGGCCGCGTCAGCTCGACGCGATCGCCATCGCGCAGGCGCGCATCGAGCGCGACGGCGCGGCTCCACACCGACGGCGCCAGCGCATCGACCAGAGCGCCATCGACGCCGTCGAGCACGCCGCTGGCGCGCAGCGCGTCGGCCACCGTCGCGCCCGCCGGCAGCCGCAGCGTCGCACAGCGCACGCAGTGCGGCGCCAGCGCAACCACCACCTCGATCGCCAGCTCAGCGCTCGCCATACACCGCCTGCGCGCGCTGCACGAAGCGATCGACCAGCGTGTTGGCCACCTTGCCGAACGCCGGGCTCAGCACCGCCTCGAGCGGCTTGCTGGCAAAGGCGTAGTCGAGCGCGAACTCGATGCGGCACGCGCCGGGGTCGCCCGCGCCTTGCGCGCCGGCGCCTCCGATCGGCGAGAAATCCCACCGCCCTTCGAGCAGCGAGAACGGGCCGTCGACGAGGTGCAGGTGCACCGAGCGTTCGGGCACGTGGTGGTTGCGCGTGGTGAACGCGTGATGCACGCCGGCAAAGGCCAGGTGCAGCCGCGCGGTCATCTCATCGGGCGCAGACGCCAGCACCTCGGCGCGCTCGCACCACGGCAGGAACTGCGGGTAGCGCTCGACGGCCACCACCAGGTCGTACATCTCGCGCGGCGAGTACCACAGCAAGACCGACTTGTGCACGCGCTTCATACAATCGCGCGATTCTAGAGAGCCGCAGCACCCGCATGTCAGCCCCGATCGCCGAGAACCGGCGCGCCCGTCACGACTACCTGATCGAGGAGCGCTTCGAGGCCGGCATGGTGCTCGAAGGCTGGGAGATCAAGGCCATCCGCGCCGGCCAGGTGCAACTCACCGACGGCTACGTGCTGGTGCGCGACGGCGAGCTCTACCTGATCGGCTGCCGCATCAACGCGCTGCGCTCGGCATCGACCCACGTGCACCCCGAGGCCGACCGCACGAAGAAGCTGCTGATGCACAAGGACGAGATCCGCCGCCTCATCGGCAAGGTGGAGCAGCGCGGCTACACGCTGGTGCCGCTGAAGCTGCACTACAAGGGCGGCCGCGTGAAGGCCGAGATCGCGCTGGCCAAGGGCAAGGCGCTGCACGACAAGCGCGAGACCGAGAAGAAGCGCGACTGGGAGCGCGAGAAGGGGCGGCTGATGAGACACAAGGTCTCGTCGCCGGCGAAAGACTGAGCGGCTCAGCCGCTCACGGACCTCAGCGCTCGGCCAGCGCCCGCACCGCGCGCGGCACGCCCTCGCCGACCGGCACCCCCATCGAGCGCAGCGCGGCCTCCGTGCCCGCGAGCGCGCCGAGGATCATCGCCGGGTTGCTGTCGCCCAGGTGCCCGATGCGAAACGCGCGCCCGTTCAGCGGGCCGAGCCCGCCGGCCAGCGCCACCTGGAACTGCTCGCGCGCGACGTGGCGCAGCGCGTCGACCTCGAACGCGCCCGGCTTGACGGCGATCGTCGTCACGGCCACCGAGCGGCTTGCGGGTTCGCGCGCGAAAAAATCGAGCACGCCGCCTTCGCGCCAGCCTTGCACCGCGGCCTGCACCGCAGCGGCCAGCCGCGCGTGGCGCGCCCACACCGCGTCGAGCCCTTCGTCGGCGATCAGGCCCAGCGCGGCTTCGAGGCCGAACAGCAGGTTCTGCGGCGGCGTGCCGCAGAACTTGCGGTACGGCATCGCGTCGCGGCGACGCACCCAGTCCCAGTAGAAGCGCGGCGCCGTGCAGCGCTCGGCGGCGGCCAGCGCCTTCGCGTTGACCGCGACGAAGCCGACGCCGGGCGGGCACATCAGGCCCTTCTGCGACGCGCCGACCGCGACGTCGACGCCGCCCGCATCCATCGCGAACGGCGCGGCGCCGAGCGAGGCCACCACGTCGACGACGAACAGCGCCGGATGGCGCGCAGCGTCGAGCGCGCGGCGCAACGCGGCGACGTCGCTGGTCACACCGCTGGCGGTGTCGGTGTGCACCACGAACACCGCCTGGATCTCGTGCGCGCGGTCGTCGCGCAGCGCCTGCTCGACCGCCTGCGCGTCGATCGGCCAGCCCTCGCGCCACGGCGTGCGCACCACGCGGCAGCCGAGCGCCTCGGCCTGCAGCGCCCACGACTCCGAGAAGTGCCCGGTGCCGGGCACCAGCACGGCCTGCCCCGGCGCCGCCAGGTTCTGGATCACCGCCTCCCACACGCCGTGGCCGTTCGAGGCGTACATGAACACGTCGGCAGCATCGCTCTGCAGCAGCCCGCGCAGGCCGCGCTCGCAGGCGGCGATGTTCGCGCCGACGCGTGGGTCGCCCAGGTCCATCGGCTGCACGCTCATCGCGTGCAGCACGGCATCGGGCAGTGGCGTGGGGCCCGGTGAATGGAGGAAGCGGCGGCCGGGAATGCGCGGTTCGGAGGTGCTCATCGGTGCATGTTAGTGGCGCCGCTCAGCCGGCGTCGGGCCGCCCCAAGCCGGCGGCTCCCCCTCGGGGGGAAGGCGGAGCGAAGCGAGCAAAGGGGGTCAACGGCCCGCGCCGGGCCGCCCCAAGCCGGCTGATCCCCCTCGGGGGGACGGCGCAGCGAAGCGAGCAAAGGGGGTCAACGCTTCTCGAGAAAGGCCTGCACGCCGTCGAGCGCGCAGGCGTCCATCATGTTGCAGGCCATCGTGCGCGCCGCGTCGTCGTAGGCGGCGGCGATGCCGGTTTCGAGCTGGCGGTAGAACAGCGCCTTGCCCATCGCCAGTGCGACGCGCGGCTTGCCGACGATGCGCGCGACCAGTGCCTCCACTTCTGCGTCGAGCGCGTCGGCGTCGACCACGCGGTTGACGAGGCCGCGCGCCAGCGCCTGCTCGGCCGAGATGAACTCGCCGGTGACCAGCATCTCGAACGCCGCCTTGCGCGACACGTTGCGCGACAGCGCGACGCTCGGCGTGCTGCAGAACAGCCCCAGGTTGATGCCGCTGACCGCGAAGCGCGCCTCGCGCGCGGCCACCGCGAGGTCGCACATCGCCACCAGCTGGCAGCCGGCGGCGGTGGCCACCCCCTGCACGCGCGCGATCACCGGCACCGGCAGGCGCTGGATCGTCATCATCATGCGGCCGCACTGCGCGAACAGCCGCTCGTAGTAGTCGAGCGACGGCGCGGCGCGCATCTCCTTCAGATCGTGGCCGGCGCAGAAAGCCTTGCCGCTGGCGGCGATCACCACCGCGCGCGCACCCTCGTCGGCCGCCACGCGGTCGAGCGCGGCCTGCAGCGCGTCGAGCATCGCCTCGGACAGCGCATTGAACGCTTGCGGCCGATCGAGCGTCAGCGTGGTCACGCCACGCGCGTCGCGTTCGACGCGCAGCGGGGAATCGACAACCGCATTCATCGGCAACTCCTCATTCGATGGCCGAGGCCGACTTCGCGCGCTCGCGCAGCGCGAACTTCTGGATCTTGCCGGTCGAGGTCTTCGGGATCTCCTCGAAGCGGATCTCCTTCGGCACCTTGTAGCCGGCCAGCAGCGACTTGCAATGCGCGATCAGCTCGGCCGCGCCTACCGCGGCATCGGGCTTGAGCTCCACGTAGGCCAGCGGCGTCTCGCCCCACTTCGGGTCGGGCTTGGCGACCACCGCGCACGCCAGCACCGCCGGGTGGCGGTACAGCGCATCCTCGACCTCGATCGAACTGATGTTCTCCCCGCCGGAGATGATGATGTCCTTGCTGCGGTCCTTGATCTTCACGTAGCGGTCGGGCTCGAGCACGCCCAGGTCGCCGCTGTGGAACCAGCCGCCGGCAAACGCCTTCTCGGTGGCCGCCGGGTTCTTCAGGTAGCCCTTCATCACGATGTTGCCGCGGAACATGATCTCGCCCATCGTCTGGCCGTCGGCCGGCGTCTCGGCCATCGACTCGGCGTCGAGCACGCTCATGCCCTCTTGCAGCGCATAGCGCACGCCCTGGCGGCCGTTGAGCCGCGTCTGCTCCGACAGATCGGCGGCGGCCCATGCCGGCCGCTGCGCGCAGACCCCCGCCGGGCCGTAGGTCTCTGTGAGGCCGTAGACGTGCGTGATCTCGAAGCCGATGCGCGCCATGCCTTCGATCATCGCCGCCGGCGGCGCGGCGCCGGCCACCATGCCGCGCACCTTCTGCGCGATGCCTTCGCGCAGCGCGGCTGGCGCATTGACGATCAGGTTGTGCACGATCGGCGCCGCGCAGTAGTGGTCCACCCGGTGCTCGCGCATCGCATCGAGGATCACCTTCGCCTCGACGCGGCGCAGGCACACGTGCGTGCCGCCTTGCAGCGCCACCGTCCACGGGAAGCACCAGCCGTTGCAGTGGAACATCGGCAGCGTCCACAGGTAGCGCGGAAACTGCGGCATGGTCCAGGTGGTCGCGTTGCACACCGCGTTGAGGTAGGCGCCGCGGTGGTGCGTGACCACGCCCTTGGGGTCACCGGTGGTGCCGCTGGTGTAGCTGACGGCGATCGCATCCCACTCGTCGGCAGGGCCTTCGAGCCGCGGCAGCGGCTCGTGTGCGGCCAGCAGCGCCTCGTACTCGAGCGTGCCCAGCCGAACGCCCGGCCCGGTGTACTCGCTGTCGGCCACGTCGATCACCAGCGGCGCACGGCCGTGCTCGGCCTTCAGGATGCGCAGCGCCTCGCCGATCGCCGGCGCGAATTCGGTGTCGGTGATCAGCACCTGCGCCTCGCAGTGGTTCATCTGCCAGGCCAGCAGCGGCGCATCGAGCCGCGTGTTCAGTGTGTTCAGCACCGCGTTCAGCGCGGGCACCGCGTAGTGCGCCTCGACCATCTCGGGCGTGTTGGGCAGCATCGCGCTCACCGTGCTGCCGCGACCGACGCCATGCTTGCGCAGCGCCGCCGCCAGCCGCGCGGCACGATCGCGGGTTTGCCCCCAGGTGTAGCGGCGCCGTCCATGCACCACGGCGGGGAGATCGCCGAACACCTCGGCGCTGCGCTCGACGAAACTGACCGGGCTCAGCGCCACATGGTTGGCCGCGCAGCGCGGCAGGCCTTGCTCGTAGATGCTCATCGCGTGCCCCTTTGCGGTGCCCCATCGATCGGTCGATGGCGCGACACTGCGCGCCGGCACTGTCGCCCAACGGACAGTGCAAGCGCGCATTGTCAGAACCCCACCGCCTCTCTATAACCTGTGCGCCGTTTGCCTGCGACAGCCGATGACCGACGACACGACTGCCCGACCGAACTCCCCCGGTGGCGCCGCACTGCTCAGCGTGCGCGGCGTGTCGGTCCGCTTCGGCGGTATTGTGGCACTCGACAACGTGAGCTTCGATGTCGCGCGCGGCGACATCTGCGGCCTGATCGGCCCCAACGGCGCCGGCAAGACCACGCTGTTCAACTGCATGAGTCGGCTCTACCGCTACCAGGCCGGCGACATCCTGCTCGAGGGGCAAACGCTGACCGACGTGCCGACGCACCGCGTCGCCGGGCTCGGGCTCGGGCGCACGTTCCAGAACCTGGCGATGTTCCAGCGCATGACGGTCACCGACAACATCATGGTCGGTGCCCATTCGCGCTCGGCGGCCGGCTTCGTCGCGAGCGCGCTGCGGCTGCCGGTGGTGGGCGCCGAGGAGGCGCGGCTGCGCGAGCGAGCGCACCGGATCATGGACTACCTGGGCCTGCTGCCGTTCGCGCGGCGGCTGGCCGGCGACCTGCCGTTCGCGACGCAAAAGCGTATCGAACTCGGCCGCGCGCTGGCCGCCGAGCCGAAGCTGCTGATGCTCGACGAACCAGCCGCGGGCCTCAATCACGAGGAGTTGACCGCGCTGGACGAGGTGATCCGCGACCTGCGCCGCCGCTGGCAGATCACCGTGCTGCTGGTCGAGCACCACATGAGCCTGGTGATGGGCGTGTCCGACCACATCGTGGTGCTCAACTTCGGCCGCAAGATCGCCGAGGGTCCGCCGGCGCAGATCCAGAACCACCCCGACGTCGTCGAGGCCTACCTCGGTGCCGGTGCCGCTGCTCATGCCTAAGCTGCTCGAGGTCGATGGCCTCACCGCCGCCTACGGTGCCACCGAGGTGCTGCACGGCATGAGCTTCGCGCTCGAGGCCGGCCAGATCACGGCCATCCTCGGCGCCAACGGTGCGGGCAAGACGACCACGCTGCGCGCGATCTGCCAGATGGTGCGCACCGGCGGCAGCATCACCTTCGATGGAAGGCAACTGGTCGGCAGCGCCACCGAATCGGTGGTGCGGCTCGGCGTGGCCCACGTGCCCGACGGCCGCGGCACCTTCACCGCGCTGTCGGTCGAGGAGAATCTGCGCCTGGGCGCCTACGTGCGGCGCGACAAGGCCCGCGTGGCCGAGGACCTCGCGCGCACGTACGAGCGCTTTCCGCGGCTGGCCGAGCGGCGCCACCAGCAGGCCGGCACGCTGTCGGGCGGCGAGCAGCAGATGCTGGCGATCAGCCGCGCGCTGATGTTGCGGCCGAAGCTGCTGCTGCTCGACGAGCCGTCGTTCGGGTTGGCGCCGTTGATCGTGGCCGAGATCTTCCGCATCCTGCGCGACATCAACACACGCGACGGGGTCAGCATGCTGCTGGTCGAACAGAACGCGAAGCTGGCGCTCGAGCTCGCGCACCGCGCCTACCTGCTCGAGACCGGTCGCGTCGCGCTTGCCGGCAGCAGCGAGCAGATGATGGCCGACGAATCGGTGCGGCGCTCGTACCTCGGGGTGTAGCGATGGACGCCTTCCTGCACCAGATCTTCTCGGGCCTGGCCAACGGCTGCATCTACGGCTCGGTGGCGCTGGCGCTGGTGATGATCTACCAGGCCACGCACCACCTGAACTTCGCGCAGGGCGAGATGGCCACCTTCAGCACCTACATCGCATGGGCGCTGATCCAGCGCGGCCTGCCGTACTGGGCCGCGTTCGCGCTGACGTTCGGCATCTCGTTCGCGGGCGGGCTGCTGATCCAGCGCATCATCCTGCGCCCGGTCGAGAAGGCGCCGGTGCTGACCAACGTGAACGTGTTCATCGGCCTGCTGCTGATCTTCAACGCGCTGTCGGGCTGGATCTTCGATCACACCGTGAAGGCGTTCCCGAGCCCGTTCCCGCAGGAGTCGTGGCTGAAGACGGCGTTCTTCTCGGCCCACGAGTCGGGCTCGTTCCTCGTGATGCTGACGGTGCTGCTGGCGCTGTACGCGTTCTTCCGCTTCACGCCGGTGGGCCTGGCGATGCGCGCCGCGGCGCAGAACCCCGAGTCGGCACGGCTGGTGGGCATCCGCGTGTCGTGGATGCTCGCGCTCGGCTGGGGCTTCGCGGCGGCGATCGGCGCGATCGCCGGCATGATGGTCGCCCCGATCGTGTTCCTCGACCCGAACATGATGGCCGGCATTCTGCTGTACGGCTTCGCGTCGGCGTTGCTGGGCGGCGTCGACAACCCCTGGGGCGCCGTGGTCGGCGGGCTGATCGTCGGCGTGATCGAGAACCTGCTCGGCGCCTACGTGATCGGCACCGAGCTGAAGCTCACGGTGGCGCTGGTGCTGATCGTCGGCACGCTGACGCTGATGCCCGACGGCCTGTTCGGCAAGCGGGTGGTGACCCGGGTATGAGCAAGAGCCGCTTCGTCTGGCTCGGGCTCGCGCTGCTGCTGGTGGCCGCGGTGGTGCTGCCGTTCCTGGTGAAGAACTATCGCGTGTTCCAGTTCAACCTGGTGATGGTGTACGCGATCGCGATCCTCGGCCTGAACCTGCTCACCGGCTACAACGGCCAGATCTCGCTCGGCCACGGCGCGTTCTATGCCATCGGCGCGTATGCGGCGGCGATCCTGATGGACCGCGCCGGCGTGCCCTACTGGCTGACGCTGCCGGTATCGGGCGTGCTGTGCTTCGCGCTCGGCTTCCTGATGGGGTTTCCGGCGCTGCGGCTGGCCGGCCACTACCTGGCGGTGGCCACGTTGGCGCTGGCACTGGCGGTGCCGCAGTTGCTGAAGTACAAGCTGATCGAGGGCTACACCGGCGGCGTGCAGGGCATCGTGCTGGTCAAGCCCGAGCCGCCGGTCACCTTCCGCTGGCTCGGCCAGCCGTTCAACGCCGACCGCTGGCTCTACTTCTTCACGCTGGCGGTGACGATCGTGATGTTCGTGCTGGCGTGGAACCTGGTGCGCGGCCGCGTCGGCCGTGCGCTGATCGCGATTCGCGACCACCCGATCGCCGCCGCGGCGATGGGCATCAACCTGCCGGTGTTCAAGTCGCTCACGTTCGGCGTGTCGGCCGCGTTCACCGGCGTGGCCGGCGCGCTCGGCGCGATCGTGATCGCGTTCGTCTCGCCCGACAGCTTCCAGATCACGCTGTCGATCTTCCTGCTCGTCGGGCTGGTGGTCGGCGGGCTGGCGTCGATCCCGGGCGCGATCTTCGGCGCGATCTTCATCCAGTTCGTGCCGAACATCGCCGACGAGTTGTCGAAGTCGGCTCCCGCCGCGATCTACGGCGTGCTGCTGATCCTGCTGATGGTCCTGATGCCCACCGGCGTGATGGGCCTGGTGCGCAAGCTGTGGGCGCGCTGGCAACCGGGTGCCGCGCGCCTGAGCGTCGACGCCGCTGCCGGCGCCCGCATTCCCGTCCCACCCACCAAGGAGTCCGCAACATGAAGCTGAAGCCCTTTGGATTGGCCCTCGCCGGCCTGGCCGCCGCCGCACTGAGCATCTCGGCGCTGGCGCAGAAGAAGTACGACCCGGGCGCCACCGACAGCGAGATCAAGATCGGCGCGATCCACCCGTTCTCGGGCCCCGCGTCGGCCTACGGCACGATCGGCAAGGCAATCGGCGCGTACTTCGACAAGCTCAACGCCGAGGGCGGCATCAACGGCCGCAAGATCAAGTACATCGACGTCGACGACGGCTACAACCCGGCCAAGACGGTCGAGCAGGCGCGCAAGCTGGTCGAGGAAGACGAGGTGCTGCTCGTATTCAACCCGCTGGGCACGCCGTCGAACACGGCGATCCAGAAGTACATGAACGGCAAGAAGGTGCCGCAGCTGTTCGTGGCGACCGGCGCCACCAAGTGGGGCGACCCCAAGCACTTCCCGTGGACGATGGGCTGGCAGCCCACCTACCAGGGCGAAGGCCACATCTACGCGCAGCACATCCTGGAGACCAAACCGAACGCGAAGATCGGCGTGCTGTACCAGAACGACGACTACGGCAAGGACTACCTCAAGGGCTTCGAGGACGGCCTGGGCGACAAGGCCAAGACGATGATCGTCTCGAAGGTCAGCTACGAGGTCACCGACCCGACGGTCGACAGCCAGATCGTCACGCTCAAGGGCGCCGGCGCCGACACCTTCTTCAACATCACGACGCCGAAGTTCGCCGCGCAGGCGATCAAGAAGGCGGCCGAGATCGGCTGGAAGCCCACGCAGTACCTGAACAACGTGTCGTCGTCGGTGGGCTCGGTGCTGAAGCCGGCGGGCTTCGACAACAGCACGGGCATCATGACCACGCAGTACCTGAAGGACCCCACCGACCCGCAGTGGGCCAACGACAAGGGTTTCCAGGACTGGCTCGCGTTCATGAAGAAGTACCTGCCGAGCGGCAACGTCAGCGATGGCTTCAACGTCTATGGCTACAACGTGGCACAAGGTCTTGCGCAGGTGCTCAAGCAGTGCGGCGACAACCTGACGCGCGAGAACGTGATGAAGCAGGCGGCGAGCCTGGACATGACGCTGCCGATGCTGCTGCCCGGCGTCAACGTGAAGACCAGCGCGAGCGACTTCTACCCGATCGAGCGCGAGCAACTCGCCCGCTTCGACGGCAAGACCTGGGTGCTGTTCGGCAAGGTGTACGACCCCAGCAGCAGCAAGTGAGCTGACGCCGCAGCCCCGGCTGTCACCGGGGCTGGCGCGCCTCACTCGCCGGCCCTACGAGGCGCGCGCCACCTGCGGCGGCATCTGCGGCGGCGCCAGCGTGGCTTGCTCCGGGTGGCTCATCAGCCACGCCAGCCAGCGCCACACCGCCGGGCTGCGTCGCATCACGCCGATCCAGCCGGCGAGTTGCGACCGGCGGAAGTCGCACTGGCGGGCGCTGTCGCCAAGGCCATAGGCGTGGTGCACCGCGTGGGTGATCTCGTGCAAAGCCACCACCGCGAGGTTGGCGCCGGCGAGCCCGCGGTACAGCTGCGCCTCGCGATCGGCGTACACATACCAGCCGAACGCGCTGCCCGATTGCGTCTTGCTGATGCTGCGCAGCCGCACGTCGTGGCGGGCCACGCGCACCAGCCGCGGCATCGCCGGCGCGCGTGCACGAGCGCCGCGCACGACCCGGTCGTAGCCTGCACCCGGCAGATGGCGAGCCAGCAGCAGGTTGAACCACAGCCAGGCCTTCGGGTTGCGGCGCGCGAACTCGACCATGCCGGTGGCGAAGCTGTGCGTCCACGCCTCTTCGACGCAGCCGTCCTGGCAGCCGTTGCTGAAGTGCGCGAGCCGGATCACGCAATCGAGAAACGCCTCGGCGAGCCGCAGCCCTTCGAGATCGGAGCGCAGTTCGATCCGGCACTCCGACAGGTTGACGCAGGCGAGCCGGCGTCGATCGAGCAGGCGGTCTGGCCGGTGCAGTTCGACGCGCAGGTCGTAGGGACCGAGAGCAACATCGAACGGCAGGCGCGCGGCGCAGTCGCTCGAGCGGCGCTGGCGCTGGGGTGAGCGGGCGGGGTACATCTTTGGAACCAACTGCTTGGGGGGACTGGAACGCCCGTTGTACCAGCCGGCCCGGAGACCCTGCGCAGCAAGAGGCGCGCAGATGTGCTAGTGCAGTGTTTCGTTCTGCTTGGAACTTAAGCGCGCGTTGGCACGAATCACCTTCTGCAGGATGTCGCGTGCGCTCTTGGTCCAGATGAACGGTTTCGGATCGGTGTTGTGATGGGCGACGTATTCGTCGATGGCCGCTACGAGTTCGGGCACGCTGCAGAACACCCCTCTGCGCAGCCGCTCGGTGGTCAGATCACGGAAGAAGCGCTCCACCATGTTCAGCCACGACGCCGAGGTTGGCGTGAAGTGCATGTTGAAGCGCGGGTGCCTGGCCAGCCATTGCTGCACCGCCGGGTGCTTGTGCGTGGCGTAGTTGTCGGCAATCAGGTGCAGCGTCTTGTCCTTGGGCGTCTCGCGGTCGATCTTGCGCAGGAACTTCAGCCACTCGGCGTGGGTGTGGCGCTGCTGGCACTGGCCGATGACCTGGCCGTCGAGCACGTTGAGCGCGGCGAACAGCGTGGTCGTGCCGTGGCGCTTGTAGTCGTGCGTCAGCGTCTGCGCGCGGCCCTTCTTCAGCGGCAGGCCCGGCTGCGTGCGGTCCAGCGCCTGCACCTGGCTCTTCTCGTCGCAGCACAGCACCAAGGCGTGCTCGGGCGGGGACATGTACAGGCCCACGATGTCCTCGAGCTTTTCGACGAACTTCGGGTCGCGCGAGACCTTGAAGCCGCGCACCACGTGCGGCTTCAGGCCATTGGCCTGCCAGTGCCGCATCACGGTGCTGGCGCTGACGCCCAGCTCGGCGGCCATCTTGCGCGTGCTCCAGTGTGTGGCCGCCGCCGGCTTGCTCTGCGTGGTCAGTGCAACCAGTCTTTGCACATCCACCTTCAGCGGCGGCGCTCCGCGTGGCAAGTCTCGCTCGATCCCTTGGAGACCGAATTGGACATAGCGCTCGCGCCAGCGCGCAACCTGCACGCGCCCCACGCTCAGCTGCCGGGCGATGTCCTTGTTCATCATGCCCTGCGCAGCCAGCAACACAATCTGCGCTCGCTGCGCCAGCCTCACGCTGGTGCGCTTGGAGCGCGCCAGCTTGGTCAACTCGGCCTCCTGCTCCTGGCTCAACTCCACAACCGGCGCAACTCGCAATTGCTCGCTCCAATGCACACCGAAGTGGAGCATTGGAGCGAGGTAGTTCATTTAAGTTCACTCAACAACCAAACACTACACTAGCCGCGGCAGCGCCCGGCACGCACCATCTTCCGCAATACGGAAAGAGTCACCGCGCGGCGCGATCGCGCTGGTTCTGTGCCTCGATGCGCGCGCGCGCTTCCTGCCATTGCGCGTCGCTCCAGCCACGCAGCTCGTAGAAGTTGCCGCCGGTGGCCAGCGCGCTGCCACCGTCCATCATGATGCTCTGGCCGGTGAGCCAGTCGCAGCGGCCCGGCGCCATCAGGAACGTCGCGATGTTCTGCAGCTCGGCGAACGTGCCCGGCCGCGCCATCGGGTTGCGCTCGCGGCTGCGTGCGCCGGGCTCCTCGCCAGGGTTCAGTCGCTTGCTCATGCCCTCGGTCGGGATCTCGCCTGGGCCCACGGCGTTCAGGCGGATGCCGTGGCGCGCCCACTCGACCGCGAGCGACTTGGTCATCACGTCGAGGCCGGCCTTGCTCATCGCCGATGGCACCACGTACGGGCTGCCGTTGTCGACCCAGGTGGTGATGATGCTCAGCACGTTGCGGCACGGCCGGCCCGGCTGCCACTGCCCGGCCCGGGCCTGCTCGACCCAGCGCCGGCCCACCGCGTGCGTGACGTAGAAGCTGCCGTGGAACACGATGCCGGCGATGGCGTCGAACGCGCGCGGCGACAGGCTCTCGGTGGGCGCGATGAAGTTGCCCGCGGCGTTGTTGACCAGGCCGGTGAGGCCGCCTTCGTCGAACAGCGCCTGCACCATCTCGTCGACCGCCTGCGCGACGCGGATGTCGACCCCGAAGGTGTCGATGCGCCGCTGCGGAAACCGCTGCCGCCAGCGCGCCGCGGTGTCGTCGCACACCGCTTTGCGGCGGCCGCAGATCGCCACATCGGCGCCGAGCGCAAGAAAGCCCTCTGCCATCGCCTGGCCGAGCCCGGTGCCGCCACCGGTGACGAGGATGCGCTGGCCGCGCATTAGATCAGGTTCGTACATCGCGGTCTCCCGGTGGTGCGCCGTGCGGTGCGCTTGGATCGTACGTGGGGGTTATCGCTACGCGCTCGCCTTGGCGAGCGCCTGGTCGCTACGCGCTCGCCTTGGCGAGCGCCTGGTCGATGTCCCACAGGATGTCGTCGATGTGCTCGAGCCCGACCGAGATGCGGATCATGTCGGGCGTGACGCCGGCGGCGCGCGCCTGTGCCTCGTCGAGCTGGCGGTGCGTGGTGCTCGCCGGGTGGCTGATCAGCGTGCGCGTGTCGCCGATGTTGACCAGGTGGCTCATGAACTGCGCGCTCTCGATGAACTTCACGCCGCGCTCGATGCCGCCCTTCACGCCGAACGCCAGCAGCCCCGAGGCGCCCCGCATCTGGCGCTTCAGCAGCGCGTGCTGCGGGTGATCTTCCAGACCGGGGTAGTTGACCCAGCCCACAGCCGGATGGCCCTTCAGGTGCCGCGCCACCGCCAGCGCGTTGGCGCAGTGCCGCTCCATGCGCAGCGGCAGTGTCTCGACGCCCTGCAGGATCTGCCATGCGCTCGCCGGGCTCAGCGCCGCACCGTAGACGCGCAGCGTCTCCATGCGGCAGCGCATCGTGAAGCCGAAGTCGCCGAAGGTCTCGTAGAACCTGACACCGTGGTAACCGGGCGACGGCTCGGTCATGCCTGGGAAGCGGCCGTTGTCCCACGGGAACCTGCCGCTCTCGACGACGATGCCCGCCAGCGTGGTGCCGTGCCCGCCGAGGTACTTGGTGGCGCTGTGCACGACGATGTCGGCGCCGAGCGTGATCGGCGTGCACAACAGCGGGCTCGGCACCGTGTTGTCGACCACCAGTGGCACGCCGTGCGCGTGCGCGACGTCGGCCACCGCGGCGATGTCGAGCACGACCAGGCTCGGGTTGCCCAGGCTCTCGGCGAACACCGCGCGCGTGTTGGGCCGCATCGCGGCGGCGAACGCCTCGGGCCCGGTCGCGTCGACGAAGCTGGTCTCGATGCCGAACTTCCTCAGGTTGACCGCCAGCATCGTCACGCTGCCGCCGTACAGCGCACCGGCGGCGACCACGTGATCGCCGTTTTGCAGCACCGTCATCAACGCCATCGCCTCGGCCGCCATGCCGCTGGCCGACGCCACCGCCGCGCGGCCGCCTTCGAGCGCTGCCACGCGCTCCTCGAGCGCCGCGACCGTGGGGTTGCTCAGCCGCGAGTAGACGTTGCCGAAGGTTGCGAGATTGAACAGATTCGCCGCGTGCTCGGCCGAGTCGAACACGAAGCTCGTGGTCTGGTAGATCGGCAGCGCGCGCGCGCCGGTGGACGAGTCCGGAATCTGGCCGGCGTGAATGGCCAGCGTTTCGGGCTTGAAGAGGTGGTCAGCCATCGCGTTTGCGCTGCTTCCTTGTGGGTGCGACGACCGAGCGGGCAAAGCCGCGGCCGGGTATGCGCCGGCGCTCGAATGCGGCGCCCTGCGCTTCGCAGGGGGTTCCCTGCGATGCTCGGTCTGCACCGCAGCGAAGTCGGCCCGCGGGGCCGACCGCGCCATCATGAGTCCACACCGGGCACCGCCCACCGCGCCGCGGCGGGCGACGACGGCTTGCCACCCTCGAGCCGCGGTCGGTCACTGCACCCGGTTTCATGCCAACGTTGTTCCGGAAGCAGCAAGCGTTGTTCCAGGAGACACCATGGACCGCTTCGCCGACACCACGCGCGTGTTCACGCCCATCCAGTGCAGACCGCCGAAGAGCCGCGCGTGTTCGATCTTCACGCAGCGGTCCATCACCGAGTCGATGCCCGCGGCGCGCGCCAGCGCATCGGCGTCGAGGTTCTTCACGCCGATCTGCTGCCACAGGCATTTCGCGCCGATGCGCAGCGCGCTCTCGGCAATCGGCAGTACGTCCTCGGTGCGGCGGAACACGTCGACGATGTCCACCGGCTCGCCGATGTCCTCCAGCCGCGCCACGCAGCGCACGCCGAGGACCGACTCGTAGCGCGGGTTGACCGGAATCACGCGGTAGCCCTTGGCCTGCATGTACTGCGCCGCGAAGTGACTCGGCCGGTGCCACTCGGCCGACAGGCCCACCACGGCCACGGTGCGCGCCGTGCCGAGAATGCGGCGCAGCGTGCTGATGTCGTCGCTCATCGTGGTGCTCCCGTGCGAATCCGGCCGCCGGGCGCCCATCGGTGGTGGGGCCGAGCCGGGCCTTGACGGCCGAATGGTACCCAGACAGGCCGCCGTCGGCCGTGGCCGCTGCGCGCAGCATTCGAGTGCGGCATTCGGGTTCGCAACACTTGATTCCCAGCGTTGGCATTGGAACATTCGGGTCATGGCCCACGCAAGCGCGGTACGCAGCCCGGTCGACTCGTTGATCGAGCGCGAGTTCGACGCCCTCAGCCCCGAACTGCAGCGCGCCGCACGCTGGGTGCGCAGCAACGGCACGGTGCTGGCGGTGCGCTCGATGCGCAGCGCGGCGGGCCAGGCCGGCGTGTCGCCGGCGACGATGACGCGCCTTGCGCGGCGCCTCGGGTTCGACAGCTTCGACGCGCTGCGCGAGCCCTATGTCCGCCGCGTCGCCGACGCCGCCGCGGTGCCGGCACTGCCGTTCGTGCGGCGCGCCCGTGCGCTGCAGCGCGCCGGCGCCGACCCGCTGGCCCAGCTCGCAGCCCTGCAGGCCACCAACGTGGCGGCCGTGCAGCGCCGCAACCCGGCCGCCGCGGTCACGCAGGCCGCCGAGCGCATGTTGCGCGCCCGTCGGGTGCACTTCCTCGGCCTGCGTGTGTGCCACGGCATCGCGTTCCAGCTGGCCTACACATACGGCCTGCTGTGCGGCAACGGCACGCTGCTGACCGATCTCGGCGGCACACTGGCCGACCAGGTGGCGCAGGTCGGACCACGCGACGTCCTGCTGGCGATCAGCCAGTCGCCCTACACGCGCGCCACGGTCGAGTCGGTGCGCCTGGCGCGCGCCCAGGGCGCCGCCGTGATCGCACTGACCGACAGCGCGCTGTCGCCGATCGCGCGCGACGCCGATCTCGCGCTGCTGTACGAGACCGCGTCGAACTCGTTCTTCCACTCCACCACCGGCGCGCTGGCGCTGGTCGAATGCGTGCTGGCCGCCGTCAGCGCCCGCGGTGGCGCCGCGGTGCTCGATCGCCTGCGCGAGCGCCAGCAGCAGCTGCGCGCCAGCCGTGCCTACTGGGAAGCCCCCCGCCCACCGTCATGACCCACATCCTGCACCGCCAGATCGGGCGCGCACTGCCGGTCGCCGCCGCCGGCGCCGGCTGCACGATCGTCGACACCGACGGGCGCCGCTACCTCGACGCGTCCGGCGGCGCCGCGGTGTCGTGCCTCGGCCACGGTCACCCCGACGTCGTCGCCGCGATGCACGCACAGATCGACCGCATCGCCTACGCGCACACCAGCTTCTTCACCACCGAAGTCGCCGAGGCACTCGCCGACGACCTCGTCGGCCACGCGCCGGCGGGCACCAGCCACGCCTACTTCGTCAGCGGCGGCTCCGAGGCGATCGAGGCGGCATTGAAAATGGCGCGCCAGTACTTCGTCGAGGCCGGTCAACCGCAGCGGCAGCACTTCATCGCGCGGCGCCAGAGCTACCACGGCAACACGCTCGGCGCGCTCGCCGTCGGCGGCAACGAATGGCGGCGGCGCCAGTTCGCGCCGCTGCTGATCCCGGTCACCCATGTCGCGCCGTGCTACGAGTACCGCGACCGCGGCGACGATGAATCGCCCGAGGCCTACGGCCAGCGGCTGGTGGCCGAGCTCGCGGCGGCGATCGAGCGGCTCGGTGGCGAGCGCGTGATCGCCTTCGTCGCCGAGACCGTGGTCGGCGCCACGGCCGGCGCGCTGACACCGGTGCCGGGCTATCTGCGCGGCGTGCGCGAGCTGTGCAACCGGCACGGCATGCTGCTGATCCTCGACGAGGTGATGTGCGGCATGGGCCGCACCGGCACGCTGCACGCCTGCGAACAGGAGGCCGTGGTGCCCGACTTGCTGGTGATCGCCAAAGGCCTGGGCGGCGGCTACCAGCCGATCGGCGCGGTGCTGGCCCAGGCGCGGCTGGTCGATGCGTTCGCGCGCGGCAGCGGCCTGTTCCAGCACGGCCACACCTACATCGGCCACGCGGTCGGGTGTGCCGCCGCGCTCGCGGTGCAGCAGGTGATCCGGCGCGACGGCTTGCTCGAGCGCGTGCAGCGCCAAGGCCGCGGGTTGCGCGAGCGGCTGCACGCCGCGCTCGGCGCGCACCCGCACGTCGGCGACATCCGCGGCCGCGGGTTGTTCCAGGCGATCGAGCTGGTGCGCGATCGCGCCACGAAGAGCACCTTCGATCCGGACCGCAAGCTGCATGCGCGCATCAAGGCGCAGGCGATGGCGCGCGGCCTGATGGTGTACCCGATGGGCGGCACGATCGACGGCCGCCACGGCGACCACGTGCTGCTGGCGCCACCGTTCATCGTCAGCGACTCCGAGCTCGATGCGGTCGTCGAGCGCCTCGCCGGCGCGATCGACGGTGCGCTGGCCGAGTTGCGCGAGCCAGCAGGCCCGGCGCGAGCCTGAGACGGCCACCCGGCCACCACCACCCACTCACCACAACGACGAAAGGACCCTCGCATGAGCATGATCACCACCGTTCGTTCCGGCCTGAAGCTGGCGGCGCTGGCCGCCGGCCTGGCGTTGGCGCTGCCGGGCGCGCCGGCGCTGGCGCAGCAGAAATTCATCACCATCGGCACCGGCGGCGTCACCGGCGTGTACTACGCCGCCGGCGGCGCGATCTGCCGCCTCGTCAACAAGGACCGCGCCAAGCACGGCATCCGCTGCTCGGTGGAATCCACCGGCGGCTCGGTGTTCAACATCAACACCATCAAGGCCGGCGAGCTCGACCTCGGCTTCGCGCAGAGCGACGTGCAGTACAACGCCACCAAGGGCCTGGCGCAGTTCAAGGACAGCGGCGCCTACGGCGACCTGCGCGCGGTGTTCTCGGTGCACCCCGAGCCGTTCACCGTGGTGGCGCGCAAGGAGGCCAACATCAAGTCGTTCGCCGACTTCAAGGGCAAGCGCTTCAACGTCGGCAACCCCGGCTCGGGCACGCGCGCATCGATGGAGGAGCTGCTCGCGGCGATGGGCTGGAAGCTGTCGGACTTCTCGCTCGCCTCGGAGCTGAAGGCCGACGAGCACGGCCCGGCGCTGTGCGACGGCAAGATCGACGGCTTCTTCTACGGCGTGGGCCACCCGAGCGCGAACATCCAGGATCCCACCACCACCTGCGGCGCGCAGCTGGTGTCGCTGACCGGCCCGGTGGTCGACAAGCTGATCGCCGACAAGCCCTACTACGCCCGCGCGACGATCGCCGGCGGCCTATACCCGAACAACCCCAACCCCACCACCACCTACGGCGTGCTCGCCACCGTGGTCGCGTCGTCGAAGTCGTCGGCCGAGTCGGTGTACCAGGTGGTCAAGGCGGTGTTCGACAACTTCGACGAGTTCAAGCGGCTGCACCCGGCGCTGGCGCACCTGAAGCCCGAGCACATGGTCAAGGACGGCCTGTCGGCGCCGCTGCACGAGGGGGCGGCGCGCTACTACCGCGAGAAGGGCTGGGTGAAGTGATCGCCCGGCGGCGAGCCCGCAGGCGCCGCCGCCCATCCGGCCCCTGACCCGTGGCGGCCGCAGCGAGTCCGCGGCCGCCGTTTTCGTTTGCGCGCGAGGAGCGTTCATGAGCACCGACCTCGAGAAGGCCCCCGAGGCCCTGCAGGAGCTGGTGGCGCAGTCCGACACCGGCGCTCGCAAGGCGGGCGGCCTGGCCGGCCTGGCCATCGCCGCGGCCAGTCTGGCGTGGGCGCTGTTCCAGCTGTGGTACGCGTCGCCGCTGCCGTTCGTGCTCGGGTTCGGCGTCCTCAACGACACCGAGGCGCGCTCGCTGCACCTCGCGCTGGCGCTGTTCCTCGCGTTCATGGCCTGGCCGGCGCGACGCACGTCGCCGCGCGACCATGTGCCGGTGGCCGACATCGTGCTGGCGCTCGCCGGCGCGTTCGCCGGCGCCTACCTGCTGGTGTTCTACAAGGAGCTGGCCACCCGCCCCGGCCAGCCCACCACGTTCGACATCGCCGTCGCGGTCGCTGGCCTCGTGCTGCTGCTGGAGGCGACGCGCCGCTCGGTGGGCTGGCCGATGGCGGCGCTGGCACTGCTGTTCATCGGCTATTCGATGCTCGGACCGTGGATGCCCGAGGTGCTGCAGCACAAGGGCGCCAGCGTCAGCCGCCTGATGTCGCACATGTGGCTCACCACCGAGGGCGTGTTCGGCATCGCGCTCGGGGTCAGCACCAGCACGATCTTCGTCTATGTCGTGTTCGGTTCGCTGCTCGACCGCGCCGGCGGCGGCAACTACATGATGCAGGTGAGCTTCGCTGCGCTCGGCCACCTGCGCGGCGGCCCGGCCAAGGTGGCGGTGGTGTCCAGCGCGCTCAACGGCATCATCAGCGGCAGTTCGGTGAGCAACGTCGTCTCGGGCGGCATCTTCACGATCCCGCTGATGAAGAAGGCCGGCTACGGCGGCGTGAAGGCCGGCGCGATCGAGACCATGAGCTCGGTCAACGGCCAGATCATGCCGCCGGTGATGGGCGCCGCGGCGTTCCTGATGATCGAGTACGTCGGCATCCCCTACAGCGAGATCGTCAAGCATGCGGTGCTGCCGGCGACGCTGTCGTACATCGGGCTGTTCTACATCGTGCACCTCGAAGCGCTGAAGCTCGGCTTGCGGCCGCTCGTCGAGCGCCGGTCGCGGCCGGCGCTGCAGCGGCTGCTGCGACTCGGGCTCGGCGTGTCGGGGTCGGTCATCGTCGTGGCGCTGCTGTACTACCTGTTCACGGCCATCGATGCGCTGCTGGGCACTGCCGCGCCGTGGGTCATCGGCGCCGTGGTGCTGGCGCTGTACCTGTTCGGCCTGCGCGAGGCAGCGCGCTCGCCCGACCTGCCCGACGACATCGACATCGACAACCCGAAGGCGGTCGACACCTGGCCGACGGTGCGCGCCGGGCTGCACTTCCTGCTGCCGATCGGCACGCTCATCTGGTGCCTGATGATCTCCGAGCTGTCGCCGTCGCTGGCGGCGTTCTGGGCCATCGTCGTGCTGGTGGTGCTGATGCTGACGCAGCGGCCGCTGATCGCGCGGCTGCGCAAGCTGCCGGTCGGCGATGGCTGGCGGCAGGGTTGGCGCGACGTGGTCGGCGGCCTGATGGACGGCTCGCGCAACATGATCGGCATCGGCGTGGCCACCGCCACAGCCGGCATCATCGTCGGCGGGATCACGCTCACCGGGCTCGGGCTGCGCATGACCGAGTTCGTCGAGTTCGTGAGCCAGGGCAACGTGATGGCAATGCTGCTGTTCACCGCCTTCGTCTGCCTGGTGCTCGGGCTCGGCGTGCCGACCACGGCCAACTACGTGCTGGTGGCCACACTGATGGCGCCGGTGGTGGTCGAGCTCGGCGCGCAAAGCGGCCTGGTGATCCCGCTCATCGCGGTTCACCTGTTCGTCTTCTACTACGGCATCATGGGTGACATCACGCCGCCGGTCGGTCTGGCCACCTTCGCCGCGGCGGCGATCTCGGGCGAGGACGCCATCAAGACCGGGATCCAGGGCAGCATCTACGCGCTGCGCACCGTGATCCTGCCCTTCATCTGGATCTTCAACCCCGGGCTGCTGCTGATCGACGTGCGTTCGCTGGTCGACCTGGTGATCGTCGTTTCGGCCAGCACGCTGGCGATGCTGATCTTCGCGGCGCTGACGATGAACTGGTTCCGGGTGCGACTCAAGGCGTGGGAGTTCGCGCTGCTGGCGGTGGCCGTCGCGCTGCTGTTCCGGCCCGACGCCTTCATGGATCGCATCGAGCCGGAGTACCGCGATGTGCCACCGGCGCAGCTGATGCAGGTGGTCAAGGACACCGAGACCCTCGATCGGCTGGTGCTCGTGATCGCCGGCACGACGATCGAAGGCGACGCGGTCACGAAGACCGTGGCGCTGCAGTTGCCGGGCCGGCAGGGCGACGACGCGGTCAAGCGCCTGGCCGACGGCGGCCTGCGGGTCACCATGCTCGGGCAGCAGGTGCAGATCGGCAGCGTCAAGTTCGGCAGCCGCGCGAAGAAGGCCGGTTTCGAGCCGGGCTGGGACGTGAAGGCGGTGAAACAGCGCACCGACCGACCGAGCCAGAATTGGTTCTACCTGCCGGCGCTGCTGCTGGTGGCACTGGTGTGGTTCGCGCAGGGTCGCAGAATGCCGCAACCGGCGATCGAGCCGCGCACCGCCTGAAGCCGTCGCCGATGACACGCATCGCGCTGATCCACGCGCTGGCGCACTCGGTCGCGCCGATCAACGACGCGCTGGCCCACGCATGGCCCGAGGCGGTACGCATGAACCTGCTCGACGACAGCCTGTCGGCCGATCTGGCGCGCTGCGGCGCGCTCGACGCCCGCATGCATGCGCGCTTCGCCGCGCTCGGCGACTACGCGGCGAGCACCGGGGCCGACGCGATCCTGTTCACCTGCTCGGCCTTCGGCCCGTGCATCGACGCGGTGAAGCGGCGCCTCGCACCGCTGCCGGTGCTCGCGCCCAACGAGGCGATGATCGACGAGGCCGCCGCGCGGGTGCGCGCGGGCGGCGGCTGCGTCGGGCTGCTGGCCACGTTCGCGCCGACGCTGGCGACGATGCCGGCGGAGTTCCCGGCCGACGTGGCGTTGCGCACCGCGCTGGCCGAGGGTGCACTGGCCGCGCTCGATCGGGGCGACGCCGCGGCGCACGATCGCGCCGCGCTGCACGCTGCGCGCTCGCTGCAGGCGATGGGCTGCAGCGTGATCGCGCTGGCGCAGTTCAGTCTCGCACGCGCGCGCGACCCGATCGCCGAGGCCACCGGCCTACCGGTGCTGACGACCCCCGACAGCGCGATCCGGGCGCTGCGCGAACGGCTGAACCCGTTGATCGCCGCCGGGTGAAGGCGCCGTCCGTGGTGCGCGCCACGGCGCCGCCACGGCAGCGTCACCGATGGCGCAGCCGCGGCAGCCGCTGCTACACTGCCGCCGCCAGGAGAGAGCCCCGCGACAGCTTGCCGCGGAGCCGCCGAAGGCGAAGCCGCAAGGCCAAACGCTCAGGCAAAAGGACTGGCAAACGCTTCGCGATCCGGGGCGTTCCTCACTGGAGAGAGGCAGGCCCGCGCGGCTGCCCACCGAAGGGGCAAACGGCCCGACTCGCGCTGATGCGGGCAGGCCGCAAATCTCTCAGGTAAAGCGGACAGCGAGGGCAGGCCCACCGTGCACACGGTGGTGTGTTGGCCCTCGGGAGTGCATATGTCCGCTGTCGCACTGAAGCAAACTCCGCTGCACGGCTTGCATGTCGAGCTGGGCGCCAAGATGGTCGAGTTCGCCGGGTACTCGATGCCGGTGAACTACCCCGACGGCATCATCGCCGAGCACCGGCACTGTCGCACGGCCGCGGCGCTGTTCGACGTGTCGCACATGGGCCAGCTCAAGCTGGTGGGCGACGATGCGGCCAAGGCGCTCGAAACGCTGGTACCGGTCGATGTGGTCGATCTCGGAGCGCACCGGCAGCGCTATGCGCTGTTCACCAACGCGCAAGGCGGCATCCTCGACGACCTGATGATCACGCGGCGCGAGCACGACCTGCTGCTGATCGTCAACGCCGCCTGCAAGGAGGCCGACACGCGCCACCTCGTCACCCACATCGGCACGCGCTGCACCGTGGTGCCGCTGCCCGAACGCGCACTGCTGGCGCTGCAAGGGCCGAAGGCGGTGCACGCGCTGGCGCGGTTGAACCCCGAGGCGGCCAAGCTGGTGTTCATGACCGGCGCCGCGCTGCGGCTGGCCGGCGCCGACTGCTACGTCACCCGCTCGGGCTACACCGGCGAAGACGGCTTCGAGATCTCGGTGCCGGCCGAGGCCGCGGTGGCGCTGGCCCGCGCGCTGCTGGCCCAGCCCGAGGTCAAGCCCATCGGCCTGGGCGCGCGCAACTCGCTGCGGCTCGAAGCCGGCCTGTGCCTCTACGGCAACGACCTGGACACCACCACCACGCCGAGCGAAGCGGGCCTGAACTGGGCCATCCAGAAGGTGCGGCGCACCGGTGGCGCGCGCGCTGGGGGTTTCCCGGGGGCGGGCGTGGTGCTGGCGCAGATCGACGACCCGTCGCTGCTCGCCCGCAAGCGCGTCGGCCTGGTGGCCACGGAGCGCGTGCCGGTGCGGGAACCCGCGCCGCTCGAGAACATGGACGGCCAGGCCGTCGGCCAGGTCACCAGCGGCCTGCTCAGCCCCACGGTGAACCAGCCCATCGCCATGGCCTACGTGCGCCCCGACTACGCCGCGCCTGGCACCGAGCTGTTCGCCATCGTGCGCGGCAAGCCCGTGCCCATGAAGGTGGCCGCCACGCCGTTCGTGCCGCCGCGCTACTTCCGCGGCTGATCGGCCGGCGCGCGCGTTGCCGCGGCGCCCGCCGCCGGCTACAGTGGCCCCGGCCCTTTCTTCACACAGCTTTTTTCCTGGAGCACTACATGACTGTCAAATACTCGCGCGACCACGAATGGGTGGATATCAGCAACCACGAGGCCGCCACCGTGGGCATCACGCTGCACGCACAGGACGCGCTCGGCGATGTGGTGTTCGTCGACCTGCCGGA
>JABTUY010000004.1 GCA_015075165.1 Ideonella sp.
CGGCATGGCGATCCAGCTGACCGTGCTCGCCTTCAACCTGATGGGGGACGGGCTGCGCGACGCCCTCGACCCCAAGCTGAAGCGCTGACCCGTGGCGCTGCTCGAGGTCCGCAACCTGTCGGTCGCGTTCGCAACCCATGGCGGCACGGTGCGCGCGGTCGAGAACGTAGACATGACAGTCGAGGAAGGCGAGGTGCTGGGCATCGTCGGCGAGTCCGGCTCCGGCAAGAGCGTCTCGTCGCTGGCCGTGATGGGCCTGGTCGCCGCGAACGGCACGGTCAGCGCAAACCGGATGAGCTTTGCCGGCCGGAACCTGCTGGGCCTGAGCCGACGCGAGCGCCGCGCCATCACCGGACGCGACGTCGCCATGATCTTCCAGGAGCCGATGACGAGCCTCAACCCGTGCTTCACGGTGGGCTTCCAGCTGATCGAGGGCATGCGCACGCACCTCGGTGGATCGCGCCGCGAGCTCAGGCGCCGCGCGGCCGGGCTTCTGGACCAGGTCGGCATTCCCGATCCCGAGACGAGGCTCAGGGCGTTCCCGCACCAGCTCTCGGGCGGGATGAGCCAGCGCGTGATGATCGCCATGGCGCTCGCCTGCAACCCGCGCCTGCTGATCGCCGACGAGCCGACCACCGCGCTCGACGTCACGGTGCAGGCGCAGATCTTCGACCTGCTGCGCGAGCTGCAGCGCGACAACGGCACCGCGATCCTGATGATCACGCACGACATGGGCGCGGTGGCCGAGATGGCCGACCGCGTGATGGTGATGTACGCCGGGCGCGTGATCGAACAGGGCAGCGTCGAGCAGGTGCTGCACACGCCGCGCCACCCGTACACGCAGGGGCTGATCGAATGCTTGCCCGAGCTCGGCAGCAGCCAGCTCGACGAGCGGCCGGAGCTGATCGAAATCGCCGGCGTCGTGCCGTCGATCTGGGAGCTGGGCAGCGGTTGCGCGTTCCGCGAGCGTTGTCCGCATGCGATGCCGCGCTGCGCGCACGAGGTGCCGCCGATGATCGGCGGCGGTGACGGCCATGCGGCGGCGTGCTGGCTGCTGGCGGCAGCCGAAACGGCGGTGGCATGAGCGCCGCCGAAGCGCGAATCCCGCAGCGCGCGGCGCGGAGGGCACTCCAATGAGCGCACAGCATGCGGCGACGAGCCCGGGCCGCGCGGCGCCGACGCTGCTGTCGGTGCAGGACCTGAAGGTCCACTTTCCGCGCGCGAAGTCGGGCTGGTTCAAGCCGCCCGAAGTCGTCAAGGCGGTCGACGGCGTGTCGTTCGCGGTGCCGCGCGGCAGCACGCTCGCGGTGGTCGGCGAATCGGGTTCGGGCAAGACGACCACCGCGCTGGCGGTGATGCGGCTGGCGCCGGTCACCGCCGGCACGATGCGCCTGGGCGACACCGACCTCGGCGCGCTGCAGGGCGAGGCGCTGCGGCAGATGCGGCGACGCATGCAGTTCATCTTCCAGGACCCGTTCTCGTCGCTCAATCCGCGCCAGCGCGCCGGCGACGCGATACGCGCACCGCTGGAGCTGATGGCGGTGGGCACGCCCGCGCAGCGCACCGAACGCGTGGACGAACTGTTCACCGCGGTGGGTCTGCGGCCCGAGCAGCAGCGGCTGTTCCCGCACCAGTTCTCGGGCGGGCAGCGGCAGCGCATCAACATCGCGCGCGCGCTCGCGACCCGGCCCGATCTCGTGATCTGCGACGAGCCGGTGTCGGCGCTCGACGTGGCGATCCGCGCGCAGATCCTCAACCTGCTGGCGAAGCTGCAGCGCGAGCTCGGGCTGACGTACCTGTTCATCTCGCACGACATGGCGGTGGTCGAGCACATCTGCGACGAGATCGCGGTGATGTACCTGGGCCAGATCGTCGAGCGCGCGCCGCGCCGCGAGTTCTTCGCCAACCCGCTGCATCCGTACAGCGTCGCGCTGATGTCGGCGGTGCCCACGGTCAAGGGCGGGCGCACGCGCGCGGCGCACCGCATCAAGCTCACCGGCGATCCGCCGAGCCCGATCGCGCCGCCGCCGGGCTGCCGCTTCGCTGGCCGCTGTTCGGCGGCCGAGCCGGAGTGCGCGGCCGCGCCGCCGCCGCTGCGCGAGCTGGCGCCCGGGCATTGGGTCGCGTGCCGCCGCATCGACGTAGTCGACGGCACGCCGCAGCCGATCGTGCGCATGCCGCGGGGCTGAATCGATGGCCGGCTTGCTGCTGCGCGGCGCCCGGCTGCCGGACGGACAGAGCGCGAACCTGGCGATTCGCGGCGGCCGCATCGATGCGATCGGTGCCGAGCTGAGTGCGGCGACCGACGCCGAGACCATCGACGCGCGCGGCTGCCTGGTGCTGCCGGGCCTGGTCGACGGCCACGCGCATCTCGACAAGACGCTGTGGGGCACGCCGTGGCATCCGCACCAGGCCGGGCCGACGCTGCGCGAGCGCATCGACCACGAGCGCCGCGTGCTGAGCGCGCTGGCGCTGTCGCCCGCAACGCAGAGCGCGCGGCTGGTGCGGCACATGGTGGCGCGCGGCACCACGCACGTGCGCACGCATGTCGACGTCGGCCCGCAGGTCGGGCTCGACCATCTGCACGGCGTGCAGCGGATGCGCGACGCGCACCGCGACTGGATCGACGTGCAGATCGTCGCGTTTCCGCAAAGCGGCGTGATGATCCAGCCCGACGTGCTCGACCTGCTCGACCAGGCGGTGCTCGATGGCGCCGAGGCGATCGGCGGCATCGATCCGATCGGCATCGACGGCAACCTCCACGGGCAGCTCGACGCGATCTTCGCGATCGCGATGCGTCGCGGCTGCGCGATCGACATCCACCTGCACGACCGCGGCGAAGCCGGCGCGCTGACGATCGAGAAGATCGCCGAGCGCACGGCGGTGCTCGGGCTGCGCGGGCGCGTGTCGATCAGCCATGCGTTCTGCCTCGGCATGCTCGAGCCGGCGCGGCTGGAGCAGATGATCGCGCTGCTGCTGGAGCACGACATCGCGATCATGAGCCACGCGCCGGCGGGCGGCATCCCGTTTCCGCCGCTGCGCCTGCTGGCCGAGCGCGGCGTGCGGCTGTTCACCGGCTCCGACGGCGTGCGCGACACCTGGTCGCCGCTGAACAGCGGCGACATGCTCGAGCGCGCGTTCCTGCTCGCGTACTGCAGCGGATGGCGCCGCGACGCCGAGATCGAACTCGCGCTGCGCATGGCCACGCATGGCGGCGCACAGGTGATGGGGCTGCGCGACTACGGCGTTGCCGTGGGCTCGGTGGCCGATCTGCTGCTCGTGCCCGCCGAGACGGCTGCCGAGGCGGTGGCCGCGCATCCGCTGCCGCGGCTCGTGCTCAAGCGCGGCCGTATCGTGGCGCGTGAAGGGCGCAGCCTACTGCCGCCGCTGCACTGAACCTGCGACATGCCCGCCACCTTGCTACTGCTCATCGCCGTGGCCGTCGGCGCCGCGGTGCCGCTGCAGTCGGCGGTGAACTGGCGCATGGGGCTGAGTCAGGGGCATCCGCTGTACGGCGCAGTGGTCAACACCGCGGTGGCGACGCTGATCTTCATCGTGCTGATCCTGACGCTGCGGTTGCCCGCGCCGAACTGGCGCGGCTCGCTGGCCGGGCCGTGGTGGTTGTGGAGCGGCGGGCTGGTCGGCGCTGCGTTCGTGTTCGGCGCGCTGTACGTCGCGCCGCGCATCGGCGCCGCGTCGTTCGCCGCCGCGACGATCTTCGGCACCATCGTCGCATCGCTGCTGATCGACCAGTTCGGCCTGCTCGGCTTCGCGGTCAGGCCGGTTTCACTGCAGCGGCTCGCCGGCGCCGGCTCGATGCTGGCCGGCCTGCTGCTGCTGCACTTCTCACGCTGAGGTTCGATTGACCATGAGCACCACCGTCTACCAGGCCCGCAAGATCATCACGATGAACCCGAGGCAGCCCGAGGCGACGCACGTCGCGGTGCGCGACGGCCGCGTGCTCGCGGTGGGCGACGGCGAACGCATGCGCGAGTGGGGCGACCACAAGGTCGACACGCGCTTTGCGCGGCAGGTGCTGATGCCCGGGCTGGTCGAAGGCCACTCGCACCTGATGGCCGGCGGCCTGTGGCAGTTTCCGTTCGTCGGCTTCCACGCCCGCACGGCGCCCGACGGCAAGGTGTGGCCCGGCTGCAGCAACTTCGACGAGGTGGTGCGCCGGCTGACCGAGATCGAGAAGACGCTGCCCGATGCGTCGCAGCCGCTGCTCGCGTGGGGGTTCGACCCGATCTTCTTCGGCAGTGAGCGCATGACGCGGCAGCACCTGGATCGCGTGTCGGCGCGCCGGCCGATCGTCATCCTGCACGCCAGCCAGCACCTGATGAACGTCAACTCGGCCACGCTCGCGCAGGCCGGCATCACGCGCGAGACCGAGATCGAAGGTGTCGCCAAGGCCGGCGACGGCGAGCCCACCGGCGAGCTGCAGGAGTTCGCCGCGATGTTTCCGGTCACGCGGCTGATCGGCAACATCTTTCGCGTCACCGGCACCAGCGAGTCGGGGCTGCGCATGTTCGGCCAGATCGCGCAGCTGGCCGGCGTGACCACGGCCACCGATCTGGTCAACGACCTCTCCGACGCCAACGTCGAGGCGCTGCAACGCATCACCGGCGAGCCCGACTACCCGGTGCGCATCGTGCCGGCGTATCTGAGCTTCGATGCCGGCATGTCGAGCGAGGCGGGCTCCGCGCGCGTGCGCGAGCGCATGACGCGCAACACCGACAAGCTGCATTTCGGCGCCGTCAAGATCGTTGCCGACGGTTCGATCCAGGGCTTCACCGCGCGTGTGCGCTGGCCGGGCTACTTCAACGGGCACGACAACGGCATCTGGATCAAGTCGCCGGCCGAGCTGACGGCGATGATCGAGCACTTCCACGCCGCGGGCCTGCAGCTGCACATCCACACCAACGGCGACGAGGCCACCGAGCTGGCGATCGACGCGATCGAGGCCGCGCTGCGCAAGCATCCGCGCGCCGACCACCGCCACACGCTGCAGCATTGCCAGATGGCCGACGCGGCGCAATTCCGCCGCATGGCGCGGCTGGGCATGTGCGTGAACCTGTTCGCCAACCACATCTACTACTGGGGCGACGCGCACTACACGATGACGATGGGCCCCGACCGCGCCTGCCGGATGGATGCCTGCGCGAGCGCGCTGGCGCACGGCGTGCCGCTGGCGATCCACTCCGATGCGCCGATCACGCCGCTCGGGCCGCTGTTCACCGCGTGGTGTGCGGCCAACCGGCTGACCTCGTCGGGCCGCGTGTTGGGCGAGAGCGAACGCATCGGCGTGGCCGAAGCGCTGTACGCGATCACGATGGGCGCGGCGTTCACGCTCGGGCTCGACGACCGCATCGGCTCGATCGAGATCGGCAAGTTCGCCGACTTCTGCGTGCTCGACGACGACCCGCAAAGCATCGGCGCCGCCGCGCTGAAAGACGTGCGCGTGGCCGGCACCGTGCTCGGCGGGCGCGTGCTGCCGCTGCCGGGCCGGTGAAAGGGCTCTCGGCTACCGGTTCGTGCGTCGAGGGTGTCATGATCGGCAGGGAGCACTGAAGTGGACGCAACCAGGCCACGGCTGCCACTCGCAGTGATCGGCGGCTTCCTCGGCGCCGGCAAGACGACGCTGCTGAACCGCTGGCTGCGCGACGCCGGCGGCCGGCGCATGGCGGTGCTGGTCAACGACTTCGGGGCGATCAACATCGACGCCGAGCTGATCGCGGCCAGCAGCGGCGATGCGATCGCGCTGACCAACGGCTGCGTCTGCTGCTCGATCGGCGACGACCTCACCGCCGCGCTGATCCGCGTGCTCGAAACGACACCTGCGTTCGACGCCGTCGTGATCGAAGCGAGCGGCGTCTCCGATCCGTGGCGCATCGCGCAGGTCGGACTCGCCGATCCGGGGCTCGAGCTCGACGGCGTCGTCGTGCTGCTCGACGCCGACGCGGCGCTCGAGCAGGCGCGCGACCCGCTGCTCGCCGATTCGCTGCAACGCCAGTTGCGGGCCGCCGACCTCGTCGTCGTCAACAAGATCGATCTGGTCGATGCGGCCGAGCGCGGCCGCGTGCGCGACTGGGTCGCATCGATCGCGGCCACGGCCGCGGTGTTCGAGACGACGCAGGCCGCGCTGCCGCTGCCGCTGCTCAGCGGCGCGGCGCTGCTGCGGCCCGAAGGCCGGCGCGATCTTGAGGCGTCAGGCTGCGCGCACGCGGGTCATGATTCCGGAGCGCACGGCGCGCACGATCATGGCGAGCAGTTCGACACTTGGTCGTGCCGACCCGTCGGGGTGCTACCGGCCGCGACGTTGCGCGCCGCGCTGCAGGATCTGCCCGGAGTGTTGCGACTGAAGGGATGGGCGCGGACCGATGCGCTCGACTGGACCGAGATCCAGCTCGTCGGGCGTCGCGGTTCACTGCGGCGCGCCGCTCGAGCGCCGGCCGGCGGCGCGGCCGTCGTCGCGATCGGCCTGCGCGGCCGCCTTCCCGTGGCGCGGCTCGAGGCATTGTTCGGCGCGATTGCGCCGGCGGCGGCCGCATGAATAACTGGGCCACTCGCAACGAGGGCGTTGACGACGGCCGAGCGCGATGCCGACGAACGCGACGTTGGACCCGTGCAGCGCGCACCGGCGTCCGCTAGGGTTCGAGCACGATGGCGGCGAGCGCGCTCGCGCTTGCCAATTGCACAATATGCACGACATACCTACAACCTGCCCAAGGAGTTTCGCTTCGAGGGCACCGAGGTCCACGTGCGTCGGGTGGGTAATGAGGTGGTGCTCAGTGCCGTGGCGCCGCCGAGCGTCGATGCATTGATCGATGCGCTCATGGTGTTCGAACCTGGCGCGGCCATCGAACGCAGGCAACCCACGGAGCCGCAACGGCGCCCATCGATCCGGTCCGCGCGCTGACGGAGCGACCCGGCACGCAAGCGGAATTCGGCGATGCGCTACATGCTCGACACCGATATCTGCATCTACGCGATCAACGTGTGCTACGACCTCCTGCGCGAGATCCTGCGCGAGGCGCGGCAGTTCAACCCGAAGGAGTTCCGCGTCATCGCCAGCCCGGCGGTGGTGGAGATGCTGCTCGACGAGGAGAGCGCGCACCTGGCGGGCCTCTCGGAGTTCATCGGCAAGCCGGTGTCGCTGTCGGCCGAGGGGGCGATGAATCCGGAGCAGTACGACATCGTGCTGATGTAGCTGCGCCGCAGCACCGCAGGGCCGGGAGGCCTGCTTCCAGCGCCGGTGCGCGCCGGCGGGACGCGGATCAATGCTCGATGGTCACCACCACGCGCTCGCGCAGCAGGCTGTACCCGCTGCGGATCCACGGAACGACATCGATGAGCTGGTACGAGGCGCGCGCCTTGCTCAAGGGCGAGTGTCGAAGATAGACGTCCTCGGCAATGCACGAACTCGAACTGGCTCTCGAAATGCTGCCGCAGTTGTCGTGTTGACAAGTGCTGGGTGTGGTCCCGCAGTAGTCATGCTTGAGCTCGACCACGCGCGCCGCTGTCATGCCAGCTTGATGTTCGTTGCGTACGCCCAGATGGGCCCAGAGGCGCAGCCAGGCGTCGCCTTGCAGCACGCCCGCGAGCGGCACATGGACGTGTGGCTCGACCGGCTTCCACCGCGGCGGAAATAGATGCAGCGCGATGCCGCCGCTCTTCAGCACACGGTGTGGTTTCCGGATGCCGTCTGGGTACTTCTGCACCTGCTCGAAGACCCAGTTCGAGACGACGACATCGAAGCTGCTGTCGTCGAATGGCACGCGGTACGGCGCCTGGTGGATCAGCCGCAGCAGGCCGCTGGCGTATATCGCGGTGCGATCGTCGCTGTCGGAGTACCGGCCCACGTCGCAAGCCATGGCCTCGAAACCGATCGAGCGCTACTCGACGACGTCGTCTCCCGCGCCGCAGCCCAGATCGAGCAGCCGGGTGCCGGCGCCGAGGTGCCCGGCAAAGGCTTCGGGCACCGCCAGTCGGTGTGAGATGCTCTCGTTCATTGCGGCGCTCCCGCTCGCATCGAGATTGCGGTCGAGGCTACTGTGTCCGCCTCGAGAACGGGCCCGATCCCCCTATGTTCGAGTTCGCTCGAGGGATCGCGCGCGAGTTCGATCCACTGGCACGAGGCAACCCATGAACCAAACCCCCACCGAGCACCTGCACCTCGCGCTGCGCCAGCAGCGTGCCGCGTTCGAGCGCGAGCCGATGCCGACCCTGGCGGTGCGCCGCGACCGGCTGCGCCGCGTGCACGCGATGACGCTGCGGCACGCCGATGCGCTGGCCGACGCGATCGCGGCCGACTTCGGCCATCGTGCGCGGCAGGAGACGCTGCTGGCCGAGGTGTTCACCGTGCGCGCCGGCGCGCGCCACGCCATCGCGCACGTGGGCCGCTGGATGAAGGCGCGCCGCGTGGCGACGCAGCTGCACTTCCTGCCCGGGCGCAACCGGCTGCTGCCGCAACCGCTGGGCGTGGCCGGCATCGTCGCGCCGTGGAACTACCCGTACTACCTGTCGATGGCGCCGGCGATCGCGGCGCTGGCCGCGGGCAACCGCGTGATGATCAAGCCGTCGGAGCTGACGCCGGCCACCTCGCAGCTGCTGGCCACGATGGTGGCGGCCGATTTCGCGGCCGACGAGATGCAGGTGGTCACCGGCGACGCCGAGGTCGGCCGCGCGTTCGTCGAGCTGCCGTTCGACCACCTGTTCTTCACCGGCTCCACCGCGGTCGGCCGCCTGGTGGCGCAGGCCGCCGCGCGCAATCTGACGCCGGTGACGCTCGAGCTCGGCGGCAAGTCGCCGGCGATCGTCGACACCAGTTGCGACCTGCCGCGCACGGCCGAGCGGCTCGCGTTCGGCAAGCTGCTCAACGCGGGCCAGACCTGCGTCGCGCCCGACTACATCCTGGCGCCGAAGCCGCTGGTGGAGCCGCTGGTCGAGCAGCTGGTGGCGGCCATGCGCCGGCTCTATCCGAGGCTCACGGGCAACCCCGACTACACGGCGATCGTCAGCGCGCGCCACCACGCGCGTCTGCAGGCGCTGCTCGACGATGCGCGAGCCAAGGGCGCGCGACTGATCGCCACGCACGACGAAACGCCGGCCGATCGCCGCTTCGTGCCGCACCTGCTGACCGGCGTCGACGACACGATGGCGGTGATGCGCGACGAGATCTTCGGCCCGATCCTGCCGATCGTCGGCTGCAACGGTGTCGACGACGCGCTGGCGCGCGTGCGCTCGCGCGAGCGGCCGCTGGCGCTGTACTGGTTCGGCCGCGACGCGCGCACGCAGCAGCGCGTGCTCGAGCAGACCTACGCCGGCGGCGTGACCGTCAACGACTGCATCTGGCACCTCGGGCAGGAGAACCAGCCGTTCGGCGGCATCGGCGCCAGCGGCCACGGCGCCTACCACGGCGTGTGGGGCTTCAACACCTTCAGCAAGCACAAGCCGGTGTTCGTGCAGAGCGCGCTCGCCGGCACCGCGCTGCTGCGGCCACCGTACGGCCGCGTGTTCGATCGCCTGTTGAACGTGCTCGGCCGCATGAGCGGCTGAAGCCGAGCCTATAGCCCTGTTTCGAGCACGCGCTGCACATCGCTCCAGCGCGGCAGCGGCGTGACGGCGCCATAGCCTTGCGTGCTCAGCGCGGCGGCCACGTTGGCCGCGCGCGCGGCCGCTTCGAGCGCGTCGCCGGCCGCGAGCCGCGCGAGCAGTGCACCGGCGAAGCAATCGCCCGCGCCGGTGGCGTCGACCGGTGTCACGGCCAGCGGCGGCACGCTGCCGGCCGCGCCGCCCGCGGTCGACACCAGCGCGCCGCGCGCACCGAGCTTCAGCGCGACGTGCCGCACGCCCTGGTCGTGCGCCCAGCGCACGATGTCGGCGGGTTCGGTCAGGCCGGTCAGCGCCGCGACCTCGTCGACGCTCGGCAGGAACAGTTCGCAGCCGGCCAGCGCGCGGCGCAGCGTCGCCAGCGCCTGCGGCGCCGACCACAGCGCCGGGCGGAAGTTGAGGTCGACGCTGAGCCGCGTGCCGGCCGCGTGCGCGCGCTCGATCGCGGCGAACACGCTGTCGCGCGCGCGGTCGCTGATGGCCATCGAGATGCCCGACACGTGCAGCCAGCGTGCGCCTTCGACCAGCCCGGCGGGCAATGCGGCCGGCGTCATGCGGCTGGCGGCGCTGCCGGCGCGGCGGTAGGTGAAGCGGTGGCCCTGCGCGGTGTGGGTGACGAAGTAGATCCCGGTCGGCGCGCCGGCCACGCGCAGCACGCCGCGGCTGTCGACGCCTTCGGCGCGCCACAGCGCGAGCAGTTGATCGCCGAACACGTCGTCGCCGATCTGCGTGGCGTAGCCGGCGCGCGCACCGAGCCGCGCCGCGGCGATCGCGCAGTTCGACGTGTCGCCGCCGAAGCCGGCGAGGTAGCGGCCGTCGGGCTGCTGGTTGAACTCGACCATCGCCTCGCCGAGGGCGAGCACGTCGAGCGTCTGGTCTGAGGAGGTGCGCACGGCGTGAGGCTGGGGTCAACGGGCCCTAGAAATGCAGGCTCACCGCATCGACGATGCGGTAGTCGTTCTCGACCACCGGCATCCAGTGCCATTTGTCGAAGGTGGTGCACGGGTGCGAGATGCCGAGACCGACGCGCTCGCCCACCACCGGTGCGGCGGCCGCGTCGGCGGCGTCGCAGCGCAGGTAGGCGTGCTGGTCGTTCAGCGCGGTGATCTTCCAGCTCGGCGGCACGGCGGTGGGTTGCACCGCACCGATGGGCACGCGGCCGAACGGGATCGGCATCTCGATGTCGAACGACACGTCGCGCCGCCCGGCGCTGAGGATCGCCAGGCCCGGCTCGGGGCACGACTGCACCAGCGTCCATACCTCGAGTGCGGGGCGCAGCGTCTCGCTGCAGCCGCAGCGCTCGCTCACCGCGGCGAGCATGCGCCGGTAGTGGCCGTGGTCGTGCGTGACGTAGCAGCCCGAGCGCAGCAGGCCGCGCACCGGGCGGCCTAGCGCAGGTTTCAGCCGTCCGGCCACGAGATCGAAGATCGCCGAGCCGCCGGCCGACAGCAGCACCTCGTCGGCATCGAACAGGCCCTCGCGTTCGCAGCGCTGCGCCAGCGCCTCCACGCGGTCCATCAGCGCGTGCGCGTACGGCTCATCGTGTTCGCTGCGGCCGGTGGCGCCGAGCCCTTCGTAGCACTCGATGCCGGCCAAGTGCACGGCCGCGCTGGCATGCAGCGCGCGCGCCAGTGCCACGGCAGCGTCGTCGCCGCGGCAGCCGGTGCGGCCGTTGTCGAGCCCGAGTTCGAGCATCACCTCGAACGGCGCCGCGTTCGTGCCAGTGCCGGATTGCGCCGCGCACCAGCGCTCGATCAGCGCGAGCTGCGCCGCCGAGTCGACCAGGAAGACGATGCGCAGCCCCGCGTGTGCCGCGCCGAGCGCGCGGATCGCCGCCAGGTCGGCGCCGGCCACCACCTGGTTGGCGATCAGGATGCGGCGCGCGCCGGCGGCCACGCCGACCGCGGCCTGCGTCACGGTGGCGAAGGTGATGCCCCAGGCGCCGGCGTCGAGCTGGCGTCGAAACAGCTGCGGCGACATCGTGGTCTTGCCGTGCGGCGCCAGGTCGATGCCGCGCTCGCGCACGAAACGCTGCAGCCACGCGATGTTGTGCTCCAGCGCCTCGCGCTTGAGCACCGCCTGCGGCAGCGGCAGGCGGCCGTCGAACAGCTGCCAGCCGGCGGCAGCGAGCTGCGCGCGCGTCATCGGCGCGGCGTCGTGCGGGTAGCCCTTCAGGCCGGGCGCGAAAGGGGGCTCGTTCACGGGTGGTCTCCGTCGCGATATCGCGCCGGCATTGTCGTCGTCTCCCTGTTTGGCTTGGCTTGGGATGTCGATTGATCGAAGCCGTCCGCTGCGGTTCCCCCAGCGCTGCTCAGCGTTGCGCCTGCGCGCCGTTCCCCGTCATCGTCGGCTCGTCGCCCAGCGGTGGCGCGATCTCCTCCAGCGGCTTGCGCTCGGCGTCCACCGCCCAGCGCCACGCGATGGCCGCAGCGCTGATCACCAGCGCGGCGCCGAGTGCATAGCCCATCAGCACGTTGCCGCGGCTGCCGGTGGCGATCAGCGCACCGAACAGCGCCGGCGCGGCAAAGCCGCCGACGCCGGTGCCCACGGCATAGAAGATCGAGATCGCGATCGCGCGCATCTCGAGCGGGAACACCTCGCTGACGGTGAGGTACGCCGAGCTGGCCGCCGCCGACGCGAGGCGCAAGAGCACCGAACTTCGCCATCGCATCTGCCCTGAGACGAGTGCACTCGACTGATCAACCTATCCCCTTGCAGACTCGATAGATGCTGCGCCCTATTTCGCCTTCTCGGGCCGTCGTTCCCACAGCTCTCGGATCGACAACGCGACGAGCCGCTCGCCGAAGCGCACGTCGCTCGCCTCGCCGTCGTACAGCACGGCGCCGCCGGCGAAGCGGCTGCCGGCCGCCTGCTGCAGGCGGCGCAGGCCGCGGAAGTCGGCGGCTGTCACGGTAGCTGACGCCTTGACTTCCACGCCGCCACTTGCCTGGCCCCGCGCTCGATCACGATGTCGACCTCGGCGCCATCTTTGTCGCGGAAGTGGAGGAAGCGCATCGCGTCACCCTGCGCATCGGCCTGGCGCCGAAGCTCCTGGTACACGAACGTCTCGAGCAGCGAGCCCAGCGTGGCGCGGTCGGCGAGCAGCGCCGCCGCGTCGACACCCAGCAACGCGCATGCGAGCCCGGTGTCACCCAGGTGGAGTTTGGGCGTCTTGATCAGTCGGTTCAGCTGGTTGGTGTGCCACGGTGGCAACCGCTCGAGCAGGAACACGCGTTCGAGCAGCGTCACGTAGTCGGCGATCGTCGGCCGGCTGAGCTGGAATGGCGCGGCCAGGTCGCTCGAGTTGTAGAGCCGAGCCGTCTGCGCCGCCCCCGCGGCCAGCAGCCGCGGCAGCACATCGAGCGACGCGATGCGAGCGAGGTCGCGTACGTCTCGCTGCACCAGTGCCTCGACGTAGTCGCGATACCAGGCGGCGCGGCGCCGGCCTGGCGGCCGCGCCAGTGCAGCGGGGTAGCCGCCCGCGACGATGCGCTCGGCGAGGTCGCCGGCCAGGCGCTGCACCCGCCGCAGCGTGAACCGGCCGGCAAACAGGTCGTCGAGAAAGCCGACGCTGGGGCCCGTGGGCAGGGCCGTTAGTTCGCATTGCGCCAGCGGATGCAGCCGCAGCAGCGACATGCGACCGGCCAGCGAGTCGGCGAGTTGCGGCAGCAGCAGGACGTTGGCCGAGCCGGTGAGAACGAAGCGGCCTGGCGTGCGCTCGCGATCGACCGTCGCCTTCAGCGCTGAGAACAGCGCCGGCACGCGCTGGACCTCGTCGAGCACCGCGCGCGGCGGCAGATCGTCGACGAAACCGGCCGGGTCGGCCAGCGCCGCGCCGCGGAGCACGTCATCGTCGAAGCTGAACTAGGCGTGACCCATGCGCTGGCCGACTGCCTGCGCCAGCGTGGTCTTGCCGCACTGCCGGGGCCCGTGGATCAGAACCACCGGTGAGTCGGCCAGCGCCTCGCGCAACGGCGGTGCAGCCAATCGGGGCAGGAGTACGGCACGGTGAGGCATCGGCTGATAGAAAGGTTTGTATGCGGCTGATTGTAATTTTCTGAAGCGGCCCATTGAAGGCGAGGGCTCGCCTGATCAAAGACTCACGCGCCGGCTGATCGAAGCGGACGCCGATGCGGCCGCTCGACGTACACGGGTGCCCCGAGGGACGGCGCGGACCGAGGCGCGGGTCGTGAGCCCCGCACTCGACGAGACGGCCCACAGCAACAGCGGCACCGTTCGCGTCGAGCCGGGCGGGGATGTCGCAACGGGTCTGCACCCGGCGCACTATCGCGGCTGCGCGCCGGGCCTGGCAACCGGGCATGTCCCCGATCGCGTCGGCCTGCACGCCTGCCGCGATGCACGACACCGCCGTGCGCGCCCCTCAATCGTCGACGTCGAACCGACCCTTGTCGCAGGCAAGGCCGAAGCGCCCGCACACGGCGTCCTGCGCGATCCTCGCGGTCCAGCGGGCGGAGCGCTCCATCGTCGTGCGCCAGTGCAGCCCGCCCCACACGCGCGCGTCGGCATTGGCGTCGTTGATGTCGTCGAGCGAGTCGAAGTGCGCGCTCGTCGCCGCGGGCCAGCCCGCAACCTGGGCGCCCGAACTCGTCAGCGTGACGGCAAAGTCGCCGAACAGCAGCCGCAGCGCGCGCGTCGCCGAGCCCGAGTAGCAGCCGTGGCCGGCCGGGTACTCCGGGTGGTTGGCGCGCACGGTCGGCGTCCACGCCGCGTCCGCTTGCGTGCGGGGATCGTTGTCCTCGCCGGCGCGCTGGATCGCCTGCCAGGGCCGCCAGAACAGGTGCGCGTACTTCGCGTCGAAGCAGGCCAGCATCGCGTCGCCGGTGGCCACCGAGAAAACGGCGAGCGCGCGGGCGGCTTCGAGCTCGTCGAGCCCGCGCGCGATGACGATGTTGCGTGCGTTGCGCGCCCACAGTGTGAAGCCGCTCTCGGTCCAGAACTGCACGACATCGGTCATCGCCGGCGTGCGGGTCGCGCTGGCCAGCGCGCCGAGGGTCTTGGTCTCGTCGAAGTCCCGCGCGTAGCGGCCGCTGCCCAGGCGCGGCGGCGGCTTGATGCGCCGGGCGCCGGGCGTCGAGGCCGTCAGCGGCAGCGTGAATGCCATCGCGTAATCGTTGGCGCCGGCGGTGGTCGACGGGTTGGCCGCCGCCGCGGCCTGCCAGACGCCGACCGTCGCGGCCGGGTTGGCATAGGTGGCGGTGTTGTAGAAGTTGTCGTTCGCGCGCGCGGCCAGTACCGCCTTCGCGGCCGCCTCGCCGACGGCGATGCCGTCGACCTTGGCCTTGCCGTCGGCGATGGCGGCAAGGGTCGTCTCGTAGGCGTTGCGGAAGCGGGCGCGGGCTGCATCGTTCTTGTTCACCCGCTCATCGCCGACGCGGAACGCGGCGGTGGCGACCGCGGCGTTCAGGTCGGCCCCGAGCGGTGCCACGAGGCCGGGGTAGAACGGTGCCGGCACGCGCTGGCCCTGCGCGCCACGCACCGCGACGGTCGCGTCGTAGACGGCGATCTGGATCAGCGCCATCGTGTACGCCTGGGCCGCGTTGCCGCGGCCGGTGAACCCGGCGACCAGCGTCTGCGCGTGGGCGTGCCACTGGGTCACGGCACCTTGTTGCGCCGGCACTGCCGCCGGCAGGAGCAGCAGCGCCGCTGACAGCGCGGCGACCGTGCGCATCATCGATCTCTTCATGGGATTGCTCCGTCTCGGTCGGGTTGGTGAGAATCCCCGTCGTCAAGGCGCCGGGGCTGACTGAAGGCCGAGAGGTTGGCGCCGCGTCACGGCAAAGTCCCGATGAACCGGTGAACTTGCGCTGAAGGATCGGTGGCCACGAGATGAACGTGCGGGATCGATCGGGCGATGCCTTCGCGGCCGTGCTGCAGGTCGGCCCCTGGCTGGTTGTGCAGGCGCTCAACCAGATCAGCCGCGCGGGCGAAGTGGTGCGCCTGGAGCCGAAGGCCGTCGAGCTGCTGGTTTACCTGGCGCAGCGCGGCGGCGAGGTCGTCAGCCGCGACGAGCTGCTGGCGGCGCTGTGGCCGGGCGTGGTCGTCGGCGACAACGCGCTGACGCAGGTGGTGGCCAAGCTGCGCAAGGCGCTGGGCGACAGCGTGCGGCAGCCGCGCTACATCGAGGCGATCTCCAAGCGCGGCTATCGGCTGATCGCCCCCGTCGAGCGGCTCGAGCGCGCGGGACTGCCGGCGGCGGCGCAGGCCGTGCGCGTCAGTGAGCCGCCGCGCGACCCGCCGCGCCGGCGGCACGTCGCCGCTGCGCTGGCCGCCGTGGTGGCGCTGATCGCTGCGGGCGCGGTCTGGCACTTCGCGCGAACGGGCGACGACGACCTGGCTTCGGATGTGGCACAACGGGCTTCGTCATCGGCGGCCGATCGGCTGCCGATGGTGATCGTGCAGCCGATCGAGGCCATCGGCGACGACGCCGGCAAGCTGATCGCACGTGGCCTGACCTCCGACCTGATCACCGATCTGTCGAAGTCGCCGGGCCTGTGGGTCGTCAGCGGCGCGGAGCCGCGCGCCGCCGTGGCGCACGAGCGCGAGCCGGCGGCGCGGCCGGCGGGGCGCTATGCGTTGGCCGGCACGGTGCAATCCGACGGCAAGACGCTGCGGCTCGACGTGCGCCTGTCGGACGCCGACGCGGGGCGGCCCCTGTGGGCGCACCGCTACGAGCGCGGTCTGGGCGACCTGTTCGCCGTGCAGGACGAGCTGGCGCGCAGCATTCTCGAGCAACTGCCGGTGCGGGTCGGCCTCGCGCAGGCGGCCGGTTCGGCGCAGCGCTACACGCGCAACGTCGAGGCGTACCAGCAGTTCCTGCGCGCCCAGGCCGAGGTGCAGGCGCGGCAGCGCAGCCGCAACGAGCTCGCGCGCCAGCTGTACTGGAACGCGATCGAGCTCGATCCGGCGTTCGCGCGTGCCTATGCCGGGCTGGCAATGACCCATGCGCTCGCCTATCAGATGGGGTGGGAGGGCGAGGGTGCGCTCGACAAGGCCTTGCAGTTCGCCGGCACGGCGCAGGAGATGCGCCCCGACATGCCCGAGGCGCACTGGGCGCTCGGCTTCGTCGAGACGCAGCGGCGGCGCCATGCGGTGGCGAGCGCGCATCTGCGGCGCGCGCTGCGCCTGAACCCCTCGTACGCCGATGCCTACGCGCTGCTGGGGGGCATCAAGACCTACGGCGGCCAGCCGGCCGAGAGCGTGGCGCTGCTGCGCACCGCGCTGCGCCTGAACCCCGACGCCGGGTCGTTGTACTTCTTGCTGCTCGGGCGCGCGCTGTACTTCGTCGGCGAGTACCAGCAGGCGCGTGTCAACCTCGAGCAGACGCTGGCGCGCAATGCCGGCAGCCTCGAGGCGCGGCTGTACCTGGCGGCCGTGCTGGGCGAACTCGGCGATCGCGAAGGTGCCGTCTGGCAGGCCGACGAGATCCGCGCCGCGCAGCCCGGCTTCAGCGTGCGGCAGTGGCTCGCGACCTATCCGATGACCGACCGGCGCCAAGGCGAGCGCCTGGCGCAGGCGCTGCAACCACTCGGTTTGTAGGCGACGCGCGGCACACGCACCGGCCGCGCCGAGGCGGCGCTACTTGGCGCGCGGCACGCGCCCCATCAGGTAGAACTCGTCGTTGGGCCGCATGCTGATCACGTTGGCCATGCGGTTCGACAGGCCGAAGAACGCGGTGATGCCGGCGATGTCCCAGATGTCTTCGTCGTCGAAGCCGTGCGTGCGCAGCAGCGCGAAATCGACCTCGCCGATCTCGTGCGATGCGCGCGAGACCTTCAGCGCGAAATCGAGCATCGCCTTCTGCCGCGGCGTGATGTCGGCCTTGCGGTGGTTCACCGCCAGCTGGTCGGCCAGCAGCGGCTTCTTCTCGTACACGCGCAGGATCGCGCCGTGCGCCACCACGCAATACAGGCACTGGTTGGCGCCCGAGGTGGTCACGATGATCATCTCGCGCTCGCCCTTGCTGAGGTTGCCGCCTTCCCTGAGCAGCAGCGCATCGTGGTAGGCGAGGAAGGCGCGCAGCTCGTCGGGCCGGTGCGCCAGCGCGAGGAACACGTTGGGCACGAAACCGGCTTTCTCCTGCACCTGCTCGATGCGCTCGCGCAGGTCGGCGGGCAGGTCTTTCAGTTCGGGTACCGGGTAGCGGCTGATCGATTCGGCCATGACAGACTCCTCGCGCGCGCCCGCGGGCGCGCGCTGCTCATGCCGTGCGGAACTGCAGGGCGTGCAGCCGAGCATACAGGCCGCCGCGCGCCAGCAGCTCGGCATGGCTGCCGTGCTCGACCAGGCGCCCGCCGTCGATGGCGACCACGCGGTCGGCGTGCTCGATGGTCGACAGCCGGTGCGCGATCACGATCGTGGTGCGGTTGCGCATCAGCGCGTCGAGCGCCGATTGCACTGCGCGCTCCGATTCGCTGTCGAGCGCCGAGGTGGCCTCGTCGAGGATCAGCACCGGCGCGTCCTTGTAGATCGCGCGCGCAATCGCCAGCCGCTGCCGCTGCCCGCCCGAGAGCTGGCTGCCGTTGTGGCCGATCTCGCTGTCGATGCCCTGCGGCAGCGACTCGACGAACTCGAGCAGGTGGGCCGCGCGCAGCGCCGCGCGCACGCGCGCGGCGTCGAACGTGGCGCCCATCGCCACGTTGGCGGCGACGCTGTCGTTGAACAGCACCACGTCCTGGCTCACCAGCGCGAACTGCCGGCGCAGCGCGGCGATGTTCCACTCGCGCAGCGGCACGCCGTCCAGGCGCAGCGTGCCGGCACTGGGCTCGATGAAGCGCGGCAGCAGGTTCACCAGCGTCGACTTGCCGGCGCCCGACGGGCCCACCAGCGCCACCGTTTCGCCGGCCTCGATGGTGAGCGAGAACGCGTCGAGCGCGTTGGCCTGGTCGGCCGCGTAGCGCACGCTGACCGCGTCGAGCTCGATGCGCCCCGTGGCGCGCGCCGCGTCGTGCGAGCCGCCGCGCTCGCTGGCGCCGTCTTCGATCAGGTCGAGGCTGCGCTCCAGCGCGGTCATGCCGCGCACGATCGGCGCCATCACGTCGGCCAGGTGGCGGATCGGCGGCAGCGTCATCAGCATCGCGGTGATGAACGAAACGAAGCCACCCACCGTCTGGCCGGCGGTGGCGCTCTGCCACAGCGCGACCACGATCACCGCCGACATCGCGCACGCCGCGAGAATCTGCGTCAGCGGCGTCATCGCCGCCGCCGCGGCCACGTTCTTCAGCAGCAGTCGGCGCAGCGCATGGCTCAGGCGCTCGAAGCGGCCGGCTTGCACGCCTTCGGCGCCGTGCAGCCGCACGATGCGCCAGGCGAGCACGTTCTCCTCCACCACGTAGGCCAGCTCGTCGTTGGCGTGCTGGCCCTCGCGTGTGAGCCGCTGCACGCGCGCGCCGGCGCTGCGCATCACCCAGGCGAACGCAGGAAACAGCAGGCCGATCACCAGCGTCAGCGTCCAGTTGACGTACAGCAGGTAGGCCAGCAGCGCCACCAGCGTCAGCGAGTCGCGCACCAGCGTCAGCACCGACGACACCAGCTGCGTCGCCGCACTCTGCACCTCGTAGACCAGCATGTTGGTCAGGCTGCTGGCGCTGTGGCGCGTGAACAGTGCCGGCTCGGCCGCCAGCAGGTGATCGAACAGCCGCACGCGCAGCGTCTGCACGCCCTGGTTGGCGGCCCAGGTGAGCGCGTATTGCGCGATGAAGCCGGCCAGCCCGCGCACGCTGAACAGCCCGATGATCGCCACCGGCACCAGCCACAGCGAGATGCCGCCACCGACGAAGCCCTGGTCGAGCAGCGGCTTCATCAGCCACGGCAGCACCGGCTCGGTGAGCGCGGCCACCAGCGAGGCCACACCGGCCACCACGATGCCCAGGCGGCCCTGGCGGAAGTACGGCTCGAGGCGGGCAAGACGCTGCGACAGGCTGGCCATGGGCGCGTTTTCGAGGCCGCTGCGGCGACTCGCGAAGGACACGACAGCTCACGATTATCGGGGGGCGACATGCCTACAATGCGCGCGCAAGCGGCGGTCGGGGGCACGGAACCCGGGCCGTCGAAGCGAATCCACAACACTTCATGGTGAATCCGACCGAGGCCCACGATCGCCCCTCCCGCCGGCAATGGCTCGCCGGCGCCTTGGCCCTCGGGGCCTGGCCCGCGGTCTCGCAGGCGCAGTTCCGGGTCGAGATCTCCGGTGTCGGTGCCAACCAGCTGCCGGTGGCGGTGGCCAAGTTCCGCGAAGAAGACCGCTCCGGGCAATCGATCTCCGGCATCATTCGCGCCGATCTCGAGCGCTCGGGCGCGTTTCGCATCGTCGATTCGAGCGGCGATCTCGACGAGAACAGCCGCCCCAACTACGGCGATTGGCGCGGCCGTGGTGCCGATGCGCTGGTGGCCGGTTCGGCCGCGCGGCTGGCCGATGGCCGCTTCGATGTGCGCTACAAGCTGTGGGACGTGGTCAAGGGTGCCGACCAGGGCGGCCAGGCGCTGGCCGTGGTGGCGGCCGACCTGCGGCTGGCCGCGCACCGCATCGCCGATGCGGTGTACGAGAAGCTCACCGGCGACAAGGGCGTGTTCTCGACCCGCATCGCCTACGTGACCAAGGTGGCCAACCGCTACACGCTGCGCATCACCGATGCCGACGGCGAGGGCGGGCAGGTGGCGCTGAACAGCACGCAGCCGATCATCTCGCCGTCGTGGTCGCCCGACGGCAAGTCGCTCGCCTATGTGTCGTTCGAGAGCGGCAAGGCGGTGGTGTGGACGCAGGATGTCGCCAGCGGCGAGCGCCGCGCGGTGGCCAACTTCCGCGGCAGCAACAGCGCGCCGGCGTGGTCGCCCGACGGCCGGACGCTGGCGGTGACGCTGTCGCGCGACGGCGGTTCGCAGCTCTACCTGATGGATGCGCGCGGCGGCAACGTGCGCCGCATCACGCAAAGCAGCGCGATCGATACCGAGCCGGTGTTCTCGCCCGACGGCAAGCACATCTTCTTCGTCAGCGACCGCGGCGGCGGCCCGCAGATCTACCGCATGCCTGCCGGCGGCGGCAGCGCCGACCGCGTGACCTTCACCGGCAACTACAACATCAGCCCGGCCGTGAGCCCCGACGGCCGCACGCTGGCCTACATCGACCGCAGCGGCAACGAGCTCAAGGTCACGACGATGGATCTCGCCGGCGGCGCGGTGCGCACGCTGAGCGACACCACCGACGACGAACGACCGAGCTTCGCGCCCAACGGCAAGCTCATCATCTACGCCACGCGCGGGCAGGGTCGCGACGTGCTGATGACCACCACGCTCGACGGGCGCATCCGCACACGGCTGCTGTCGTCGGGTGTCGACGTGCGCGAGCCGATCTGGGGGCCGTTCGGCCGCTGAGCGCCGCAGCGTACCGGATCGGCACCGCTTTCACCGGGCTTTCAAACAACAGGAGCGCCACCATGACTCAACTTCGCACCACGCTGTTCGCCGCACTGCTCGCCGCCGCGCTGGCCGGTTGCAGCTCGGGCGTCAAGCTCAGCGAGCCGGCACCGGTGAGCGATGCCAAGGCCACGCCATCGGGCGGTGCCGGCGCCGGCGGCAGCGGTGCCGCGCAGTCGGGCGTGACCACGGTCAACACCGGCAACGCGCGCGATCTCGCCGCCAGCAACGTCGGCCGCATCATCTACTTCGACTTCGACAGCTACGTGGTGCGCGACGACGGCCGCCCGGTGATCGAGGGCAACGCGCGCCTCCTCAGCACCAACAAGAGCAAGAGGATGGTCGCCGAGGGTCACACCGACGAGCGCGGCGGCCGCGAGTACAACCTCGCGCTCGGCCAGCGCCGCGCCGAGGCGGTGGTGCGCGCGATGGAGCTGCTCGGCGTGTCGGCCACCCAGCTCGAGGCGGTGAGCTTCGGCAAGGAGCGACCGGCGGTCGAAGGGCACAACGAAGCGGCGTGGGCCAAGAACCGCCGCGTCGAACTGAAGGATCGTTGAGCCGCCGCGGTGGCGCGGCCCGCTGCCGGCGGGCCGGCCGCGGGGGCAACGTGGGGACGGTGCAATGAGCGACGGTGCAATGAGCAGTTGGGCACGGGCTCTGATGGCGTGTGCGCTGGCAGCGGCGCTGGTGCCGGCGCGCGCCGCGCTGTTCGAGGACGACGAGGCGCGCAAGGCGATCATCGAGCTGCGCAACCGCACCACTGCACTCGAGCAGGCGCGCAACCGGCAGGACAACGAGCTGGCCAAGACCAACGCGCAGCTGCTCGAGCAGGTGCAGACGCTGCAGCGCAGCGTGCTCGCGCTGAGCGCGCAGATCGAATCGCTGCGCGGCGAACTGGCCACGCTGCGCGGCAGCAACGAGCAGCTGGCGCGCGACATCGCCGATCTGCAGCGGCGCCAGAAGGACATCAACCAGGCCACGCAAGGCGTCGACGACCGCATCCGCAAGCTCGAGCCGATGAAGGTCACCGTCGACGGCGTCGAGTTCGTCGCCGACCCCGAAGAGAAGCGCCAGTTCGATGACGCGCTGGCGGCGCTGCGCGGTGGCGATTTCGACAAGGCCGCCACGATGTTCGCCGGCTTCACGCGCCGCTGGCCGGCCAGCGGCTACCTCGAGAGTGCGCGCTTCTGGCTCGGCAATGCACTGTACGGCAAGCGCGAGTACAAGGAGGCGATCGCCACCTTCCGCACGATGGTGAAGAACGCGCCTGACCACCCGCGCGCCCCCGAAGCGCTGCTGGCGCTGGCCAACTGCCAGCTCGAATCGAAAGATGCCAAGGGTGCGCGCGCGACCATCGGTGAGCTGATCAAGCGCTACCCGAAGTCCGAGGCCGCGCAGGCCGGCCGCGAGCGCCTTGCATCGCTGAAGTAGCACTGCCGTGCCCGACGCCCAGGCGCAAGCGGCCGTGCAGGCGCTGGCCGCGCAGGTGCTGTGGTCGGCGTTCGCGCTCGCCGTGGTGTTCGGCGCGGTGGCGCAGCACACCCACTTCTGCACGATGGGCGCGGTGTCCGACGCCTTCACGATGGGCGACTGGGCGCGCCTGCGCATGTGGGCGCTGGCCGGCGGCGTGGCGATCATCGGCTTCAACGCGATGGCCGCGCTCGGCTGGGTCGACGCCGGCAAGTCGATCTACGCCGCGCCCCGGCTCATCTGGCTCAGCCACGCGGTGGGCGGGCTGATGTTCGGCTTCGGCATGGTGCTGGCGTCGGGCTGCGGCAGCAAGACGCTGGTGCGGCTGGGCGGTGGCAACCTGAAATCGCTGCTGGTGTTCATCGTGCTCGGGCTCAGCGCGTTCGCCACGCTGAAGGGCCTGCCCGCGGTGGCGCGCGTGGCGAGCGTCGACCGCGTGGCCTGGACGCTGCCGGCCACGCAAGACCTGCCGTCGCTGCTGGCGCTGGCCACCGGCGCCGCGCGTGGCCCGCTCGCGCTCGGGCTCGGGCTCGCGCTCGGCGGCGCGCTGGTGGGGTGGGCGCTGGCGCGGCCCGAGGGCCGCCGCGCCGACGTGCTGCTCGGTGGCATCGTCACCGGCGCAGTCGTCGCCGCGCTGTGGTGGGTGTCGGGCGTGCTCGGGCATCTGGCCGAGCATCCGCAGACGCTGGAGGAGGCGTTCGTCGCCACCAACTCGCAGCGCATGGAGTCGCTGAGCTTCGTGGCGCCGCTGGCCTACACGATCGACTGGTTCCTGTTCTTCAGCGACCGCAGCAAGTTGCTGACGATCGGCATCGTCAGCACGCTCGGCGTCGTGCTGGGCAGCGCGGCAGCGGCATTGGCCACGCGCAGCTTCCACTGGGAGGGTTTCCGCGGCGTCGAAGACACCGCCAACCACCTGATCGGTGGTGCACTGATGGGCGTCGGCGGCGTCACCGCGATGGGCTGCACGATCGGCCAGGGCCTGTCGGGCCTGTCCACGCTGTCGATCGGCAGCGCGATCGCACTGGCCGCCATCATCGGCGGCGCGCTGCTGGCGCTGCGCTGGCAGGTGTGGCGGCTGGAGCGCGCGTGAGCGCGCAGCGCGGAGGCTCCAGGGTGAGCGCGCCCGGCCGCTCCGAAGCGCGAACGCCGGAGCGCGCAGCGCGGAGGTTCGTCGAATGAGCGGTGCGGCGGCCGATCTCGAACGCCGCTTCGGCGGCCTGCAGCGGCTGTACGGCGAGGCCGGCTATCGCCGGCTGCGCGCAGCGCGCGTCGCGGTGGTGGGGCTGGGCGGCGTCGGCTCGTGGGCGGTGGAGGCGCTGGCGCGCAGCGGCGTCGCCGCGCTGACGCTGATCGATCTCGATCACGTCGCCGAGTCGAACATCAATCGCCAGCTGCAGGCGCTGGAGGGCACGCTCGGCATGGCCAAGCCGCGGGCGCTGCAAGAACGCATTGCACAGATCCACCCCGGCTGCGCGGTGCACGCGGTCGAGGCGTTTGCCGCGCCCGACAACTGGCCGCAGTTGTTGCCGCAGCCGGTGGATGCGGTGGTCGACGCCTGCGACCAGGTGCGCGCCAAGACGGCGATCGCGGTCTGGGCGCTGGCGACGCAGATGCCGCTCGTCGTCACCGGCGCCGCCGGCGGCAAGCGCGCCGCGCAGCGCGTGGAAGTGGCCGATCTCGCCGAGGTCACGCACGACCCGCTGCTGGCCGCGCTGCGCCAGCGCCTGCGCAAGCAGGCCGGCGCCGCGCGCCATGGTGCGATCGGCCTGCGCTGCGTGTTCTCGCGCGAGCCGGTGGCGCGTCCGGCCGTGGCCGGCTGCGAGGTGGGTGGCGAGGCGAGTGGCGAGGCAGACGTCGCGACGCCGGCCGCGACCATCGACGGCAGCCTGAACTGCCACGGCTATGGCTCGAGCGTGGCGGTGACCGCCACCTTCGGCATGGTGGCCGCGGGCGAGGTGATCGCGCGGCTGGTGGCGACCCCCGCGGCACCGTGATCGCGCGGGGCCGCAGCCCGGCGCCGGCCGGCGCCGGTGCTATAGAATGCGCGGCTCTACCCCCGGGGTCGTTAGCTCAGTCGGTAGAGCAGCGGACTTTTAATCCGTTGGTCGCAGGTTCGAATCCTGCACGACCCACCACCGGATCGAGAAGTCCGGCGCAACCACGCCGTGAGGCGGCACGCCGCGAGGCAAGGGCTCTTAGCTCAGCTGGTAGAGCAGCGGACTCTTAATCCGTTGGTCGTAGGTTCGAATCCTACAGGGCCCACCAAAGTTTCGCTTTAGCAGCAAGCACTTACAGCGGATCCGCAGTGAGTGCTTTTTTGCTTTGGGGCACCGGAGTAAGCGAATCGTCTACAGGCCCGGGTACAGTGAGCGCGGTGAAGCCTTGGGAGAGTCGATGGGTACGTATCGTGTTGCGGAGATCTGCCCGAACGGACATGTGTCCACCAGCTCGGCCGACACGTCGCCCGAGCTGCGCGAGAAGTTCTGCTCGTCGTGCGGCGAGCCGACGATGACGCAGTGCCCATCATGCAAGGCTTCGATCCGCGGGTACTACTACGTCGAAGGCGTCTTCGGCTTCAGCGAGTACACCCCGCCTGCTCACTGCCACAATTGCGGCAGTGCGTTTCCTTGGACTGCACGCAAGGTGGCGAGCGCCGTCGAACTGGTTGAGGTAGGCGGCGGCCTGGACGACACTGAGCTTGCTCAGTTGCGCACCGATCTGACCGAGTTGACGAAGGACGGCCCCCAGACTCAGGTGGCGTCGCTTCGCTTCAAGAAGGCAATGGGCAAGGTCGGTGGCACAGTGGCGCAAGGCGTGCGCGATATCGTCGTTGACGTACTGAGCGAAGCAGCCAAGAAGGCGATCTGGGGCTGAGAGGCCAAGCAGAAGGACACCATGACACGGCCGATCGCGAGCTGGGCCGCTCGGTCGTCAACTACGCGCGCTGGCTACCGGGCGTGCGCGTCAAGGCGCCGCAGAAGCAACCGCAGCGCGAGTTGCCCGGCATGTCGAAGACGCTCGACCGGACGGGCCCGAGCGCACGCGAAGCGGCCCGGGAGCGATAGCGCGTTCCCGAGCGCGGTGGTGAAGCATCGCGGTTCGATGTATTCTATTGTCATACCGCTGCCAGGAACCTGCCATGCCTCGCGCTGCCCCCGCCGTCCTCAGTGTTCGCGTCAGCAATGACGAACGCGCCTTGCTGGAGGCCGCGGCGGAGCAGGCGCGCACCGATCTCAGCGACTTCATCCGGCGGCGTGCCATCGAGGCGGCCGAGACGGACTTGCTGGAGCGTCGCGTGGTGACGATTCCGGCCAAGGACTGGGCCAAGTTCGAGGCCTGGGCCAGCGCACCATCGAAGGCGGTTCCGGCGCTGCGCAAGCTGGCCAAGACCCAGCCCCTCTGGCGCAAGTGACGCCGAGTCTTACACCACCCCGCCCGCTCGAAGCAGGGGACGACACAACGGGGTTCGACTGCGGGCGCGATGCGCTCAACCACTGGTTCCGGCGCCATGCGTGGCGCAATCAGCGGTCGGACGTATCGCGCACCAGCGTGGTTTGCGATCCGGTCAGCGGCGCCATCGTCGGGTATGTGAGCCTGTCGGCCGCGCACATCGAGCGCGCCTGGCTGCCCAAGGGCCAGCAACGCAACCGCCCCGACCCGGTGCCCGCCGTGCTGCTGGGCCAGTTGGCGGTGGACCGGCGATGGCAGGGGCGCGGCGTGGCGCGGTCGCTGATGTTCTATGCCCTGACCACGGCTGTGCGCTTCTCGAAGGAGGTCGGCTGCTTCTGCGTGCTCACGCATCCGCTGGACGACGATGTGCGGGCCTTGTACCGCTCCTTCGGGTTCGAGGATCTGCCCTTCGATCCAGCGCGCAGCATGGCCGTGCGCATTGCCGATCTGGTGCACAACGGTTTCGGAGTCGAAGGCTGAGCTGCAACGAGCGCCTCGCCTGGGAATCAGGCGGCGAAACGTCGAGCGACCCAGCCTGGTGGCCTGCTTCACCGTGGGCAGGCGCGCGAACACGAGCGGCGCGTCGGTGCCGACGCGCGCGGCGTCTCGCCGGTCGTTCAAATGCAAGGAAACCCAGGCACTGTTCGAAGGCAAGGCGCCAAGGCGCTTCAAGGCGTTCGCGCGCATCGCGGAGCGCAAGCTGGCGCAGCTTCACGCGGCGCAGTCGCTGGAATTCCTGCGGTCGCCGCCGGGCAACAGCCTCGAAGCGCTCAAGGGCGATTGAAAGGGGCAGCACAGCATTCCCGTCAACGATCAATGGCGGGTTTGCTTCGTCTGGACGGCGGTCGGCCCGAGAGATGTCGAGATTGTCGATTACCACTGAAGGTGCACGAATGAATCAACCTGTCGATCGCATGCGGCCGGTGCATCCCGGTGAGGTGCTGCGCGAGGACTTCCTGGCGCCGCTCGGTTTGAGCGTCAATGCGCTGGCCGTGGCGCTGGACGTTCCGGCGACGCGCATTCACGAGATCGTCAAGCAGCGCCGCGGGGTCACGGCCGACACGGCAGCCCGCCAGGCGAAGCACTTCGGGGGCGACGCGGCATCCTGGCTCGTGCTGCAGGCCAACTACGACTTGAAGACGCTGTCCACGCGCAAGGCCATCGAGCGCAAGGTGCGTACGCGCGAGCCCTTGGCTGCGTAGCGGGTCATCCTTGAGGTGATTCGGTCAGGCCGCATCGAAGCAGCTTCTGCGTGCAACGCAGGGTGAACATGGTAGCGGCTGCAGGGCCAGAAGCGAAGGCCGGGGATGCTGTCGGCCGCGGAGGCCGAAACCGTCAGGCGGTGGTCGATCGCCTCCAGAACGTCGGCGTCTGCCTGCGCTCGTCTGATGAACGGCCTGCTGCGCGGAGGAGCCACGCCGCAGCCTCAGCCGGTTGCCTTGCGAGCGCGGGGCTTCTTCGCAACGCGGGACCAGAGCTTGGCGAAGTACGCGGCATCGGCCTCGCCCGTGACGCGCGACATGGTGCCGGCCAGCAGCGGCGAACGCAGTTGCAGCCGATCCTGGTCGCGCCGGATCAGTTCACGCACATACTCGCTGGACGTGCCGTAGCCGCCGGATGCGACTTGGCGCTCGACGGCGGGTCAGGCCAGTACTGAAGCGCCGGCATCGCCGCGGCGGCATGTTTCGCCGCACGCGACAAGACCGGCGCCGGTGGCGGCGTGGCCCTGGGGTCTGCGCGCCTTACGCGTCGCCGCGCTGCACGAGGCCGCCGGCCATGCGCGCTTCGCTGCTGACTTCGGCGCGAGTCTTCATCGACTCGGCCACCGGCAGTTGGGCGATGGCGTCGCCACGGGTGATCCGGTCGGCCGCGAGCGCGGCGGCGGTGCCGGCGCGCACTTGCTCGCGCGAGGCGCTGACGCCGTGCGGCACGCCGGCGGCGGCCTTGATCTCGCCGCGCAGTTCGCCCAGGGTGGTTGCCTGCGCGAATGCGCCCAGCGAGGAAGCGCCGAGAACGGCCAGCACGATCAGGTTGCGTTGAATGGACATGATGGACTCCTTGCGGTTTTGGAAACAGGTGGATGGATCGGACGACTGGTTTGGCTGCGGCGTGGTGCTCACGCGAGCTGCAACCCAATACGCCGGCGGCCGCGAACCGGATGCAGCGCCTGGCTCGGTGTCGACCGATGCCCGGTGCGTCGACTCCGGTTCGCCTCGTCGTCGTGAAGGTGATCTTGCTCAGCGCGCATGGCGCGCCCATTTCGACGCGGCGAGGCGGCCGTTGCAGCTGAAACGGGTAGCGCTGTAAGGCCCGCGCCGGGTGATGCACGCCCCTCGGGCGCCTGGCCCTAGCTTGCCGATCCGCCGCCGACCAGACCCTCTTCCAATCCGTAGCGGATCAGCGCCGCCGTCGACGCCAGGCCCAGCTTGTCCTGGATGTGACGCTTGTGCGTGCTGACGGTCTTGATCGACAGATGCAGCTCGGTTGCGATGTCGGACAGCCGCTGTCCGGCGCAGAGTCGGCGCAGCACGTCGATCTCGCGGTTCGACAGTGCCGCGTGCCGTGGTGCGGACTGCGCTCCGTTGAGCTGCCCGATCATCCGCTCCGCGAGGCTGGTGGTCACGTACGCACCGCCGCCGGCGACCTTGGTCACCGCATTGACCAGTTCGGCCGGTGCACGGTCCTTGGTCACGTAGCCGTGGGCGCCGGCCTGGAACGCGCGCATCGCGTACTGCTCTTCCGCGTGCATCGACAACACCAGCACGCGCAGCGCCGGAAACTCGCCGTGCAGGCGCCGGATCAACTCGAGCCCGCCCATGCCGGGCATCGACAGGTCGACGATCGCCACGCCGGCGTCGTGGCGGCGCAGCCATTCGAGTGCCTGCAGGCCGCTGGCGGCCTCGGCAACCTGCCAGCCGCGGCCGATGCCCTCGAGAATGCGCACCAGTCCTTCGCGCACGATGGCGTGATCGTCGACGATCAGGATGCGCAGCGCCGCGGCTTCGTCCACGCTTGGCCTCATGCGGTCGCGGGTTCGGCCACCGGCAGGCGTGCCTGCACCGTGGTGCCCGCGCCGGACGTGCCGTGCACGTCGAGCGTGCCGCCGAGCGCGCGCAGCCGCTCACCGATGCCGAGCAAGCCGAACGACTCGGGCTTGCGCAGCGCCTGCGCGTCGATGCCGCGGCCGTCGTCGCGGATGCGAAGGCACAGTTCCTGCGCCGAGGTCATCGTGAGATGCACCTGCACCGCGCTGGCGTCGGCATGCTTGAGCACGTTGTTGAGCGACTCCTGCGCCACGCGGTACAGGCATGTCGCCACCGGCGGCGAGGCCATGGCGAAGGCGTCGGCGTCGTCGTCGGCCTGTACCGTGCAGACGATGCCGGTCGTGGCGGCGAACTGGTCACCCAGCGCCTCCAGCGCTGCAACCAGGCCGAGGTCGTCGAGCATCTGCGGCCGCAGAGCCTTGACGATGCGGCGCGTCGAATCGATCACGCCGTTGGCAAGCTCCTCGGCGCTCGCCAGCGCGCGTGCCGCGCCGCGTGGGTCGCGCCCGAGCTGGCCCGCTGCGGCGCTGAGATTGATCACGATCGCCGCCAGCGGCTGCTGCAGCTCGTCGTGCAGCTCACGTGCGATGCGCCGGCGTTCGTCTTCCTGCACGCGGTCTTGCTGCGAGACCAGGCGCTGCAAGTCGGCGTTGGTTGCGGCCAGCTCGCGCTCGGCGCGCCGCAGCTCGCTCAGGTCGCGCAGCATCACGATCAGCGAGCGCTGGCCCTGGAACTCGATGGCGGCGCCGGTGGCCAGCACCACACGTGCACTGCCGTCGGGGCGCTCGAGCGTGACCTCGCCTGGCCGCTCGCCGATGTGATCGCAGAACTCCGGCGGCGCGCGGCCGATGAGCGCGTGCTCGTCGACGCCGAACAGCTCCTGCGCGGCCTCGTTGGCGAAGACGATGCGGCCACCGGTGCGGATCAGCACCGGCTCGGGCAGCCTCACCAGCACGTCGCGAAAGCGCGCTTCGCTGTGCCGCAGCGCGGCCTGCGTCTTCTTCACCTCGGTGAGGTCGCGCAGGATCGCGGTGTGCAGCGCCTTGCCGTCGACCACGGCCCGCGAGGTGCTCGCCTCGAGTGGGAACTTCGATCCATCGGCCCTGCGCCCGATCACCTCGCGCGGTGCATGACGTGGGTGGGACGCGGAGCTCGGCTCAACCGCGGCGGCCGGCGCGGCGTCATGCTGTGCATGCACCGGCTCGGGGATAAGGCGCTCCAGCGAGGTACCAATCAAGTCGTCCGACGGCAGCCCGAACATGCGCGCGGCAGCTGGGTTCGCCATCACGATCTGCATGTTGTCGTCCACGGTGAGGATGGCATCGGTGGCGGACTCGAGGATGCCTCGTACCCGAGATTCGCTCGCCGCCAACGCTGCCAGTGCTTGATCGAGTTCCCCGGTGCGCTGCCGAACGGCGCGCTCGAGCTGGTCTCGCTGGTCGACTTCCAGCTGCCTGGTGCGCAGGCGCACAGCTCGCTCGCGCCGCATCAACACCAGGATGGCCAACAGGAAGACCGCGCCGGTGGCCATCGCGGCTGCGGTCTGCCACTCGTTGCGCGCCACCGTGGCCTGGGTCCGGGCTTCGTGCGCGGCGAGCAGCACCTCGTCTTCCTGCCCCATTCGTTCGAGTACGTCGCGAATTCCCATCGTCAGCTGCTGGGGCTCCTCGCTGTGCGCCATCGCCAGCGCCGCATCGAGGCCCTGTGATTCGCGCAGCCGCACCGCGTGCGCCAGAGCGGCCACCCTGTCGTCCAGCAGGGCACGCACAGCGGCCAGGTGGGGCGCTCGGTCCGGGCGCGCAGCCTGCTGCGACTCCAGGGCCCGCATAGCAGCGTCCAGGCGTGCCAGCGCCGAGCGGTGACGCTTCAGCAGCGCCGTCTGCGGTGCCAGCAGGTAGTCGCGGTGAGAGATCTCGACCTCGCGCAGCGCGCGGTAGACGGCGAAGAACTGCTGCTGCGCATGCCGGGCCTCCCGCGCCACGGTGAGCGTCGATCGCAGTTCTTCGACCGAATGCCACCGGGCCAGCGCGAGCGCAACGAAGACCAGCAGCGCCACCGCCAGCGCCGCCATGTACTTGCGATCGAACGAGAAGGCGGTCACCGGGTGATCCTACGGCGCGCGGGCGACGGCGGTGCGCGCGGCGCCCACGCACGAATGTCATCGGTTGATGCGGATCAAGCGATGGCCCGACTCAACTGATCGACAGACGCTTGGCGGAGGCGGTGGCCTTCTTCGGCAGCTTCAGTTCGAGCACGCCGTTGGCGTACTTGGCGTCGGCCGCGGCCTGGTCGACATCGCTGTCGAGGGCGAAGCTGCGGCTGGCATAGCCGTAGCGGCGTTCGCGGCGCAGCACGCGGTCGCCCTTCTTCTCTTCCTTGTCCTGTTTGACCTCGGCGCTGATCGTCACCTGGTTACCGTCGATGCGGACATCGATATCCTCCTTGCGGACGCCGGGGATCTCGGCCTTGACGGCGTAAGCGCCGTCGGACTCGGCGATGTCGAGCCGGATCTGCGGCGCCTGCTCGCCCGCGCCGCCGCGCCAGGGCCGCCAGAGGTCGCGCAAGGCCGGCGGGAACGGATCGATGTCGAACAGTTCGGGAATTCGCAGCTCATTCATGTCGTGCACTCCTTTGGGCATGGAACTCGGGCGACGCGTTGCCGCAGCCGCCGGGTGAATCGTCGGCCACGCGCTGCACTGCGTATTGAGCGCACGCAAGCGGTCGGGGGCGATCGGAGTTTTCCGATGGGCAACGCGGCGCAGTCCGAGGCCCCGGCGCGCCGCAGGCCGATTGCCGCACGAGCAGCAGGCCGCAATGCTGAGCGGCAACGGCAACCCAATGGAGGCTCCGCTCATGGCAACGGCAATGCCTGGCTCCTGTATCGATCTGCGCCTGCCCGTGCCGGGCGCTTTCGCCCGCTACACCCGCAGGGCCCTGGGCGAACCGGTCGACGGCATCTGCCAGATCGGGTTGGCCGAGTTGGTGGAGCTGGTTGGCGGCGAGGCCCCGGCGTCCATGGGGGACGAGGTAATGCGCTTTCAGGTGCTGCGCGTGGCGCGGGGTGCCGAGCTGGTGCACGAGGCGGCGCCGGCGAGCATGCTCTACGTGGTGCGTGCCGGCAGCTTCAAGCGCGTGAAGACTTCCGAAGACGGCTACGAGCACGTGCTGGGCTTTGCGTGGCGCGGCGATGTCATCGGCTTCGACGCGCTGACGGGCTACCACGCGTTCGCAGCCGTGGCGCTGGAAGACAGCCGCGTCGTGGCGCTGCCGCGCGCTGCGCTGCGCGCGTTGCGCGTGCGTTGCGAGGCGCTGGACCAAGCGCTGCAGGTGCTGATGGCGCGTCAGGTGGCGCAGGCCGGCGACGTGGCCGAGATGATGGCCGCCGTGGCGGCCGACGCGCGGCTGGCACGCTTCCTGGTGCTGTTGTCGGCGCGCATGGTCGAGCACGGCCAGTCGTCGCGCCGCATCCTGCTGCGCATGAGCCGGCGCGACATCGCCCGGCACCTCGGGCTGGCCCACGAGACGATCAGCCGGTCGCTGCGCGCGTTGAGCGAGGCCGGTTGCCTGCGCGTGGCCGATCGCGATGTCGAGATCGTCGACCTGCAGGCGCTTCGCCGCGCGGCGCGCAGCACGCGCGGCTTCGGCGAGGCGGGTGCGCGCCCCGCATGGGCGCGCGCCGCCTGATGCAGGGGCTGCTGGAGCCTGTTGCAGCGCCGGCGGGTCGAACGATGAGTTCCCTGGCGAGCGGCGCCGTCGAGCTGTGCGGGCTGCGCGGTGAGTTCGCCTGTCCACCGCATGCGAAGGGGTTGGTGGTGCTGTCGCACGGTGGCAGCAGCGGCCACGGCGCGGGTGACGGCCCGCTGGCGCAGGCGCTGCACGGGCAGGGCATGGCCACGCTGCAACTCGACCTGCTGATGGCGCACGAGGCCACCGATTCGCGCGCCGCATCGGATGTCGCGCAGTGCACGCAGCGCGTCGCCGCTGCGCTCGATTGGCTGCACCAGCGCGGGCTGGGCGGGCCCGGCGAGCGCCGGGGCGCGCAACCGGTGGGGTTGTTCGGCGTGGGCATCGCGGCAGTGGCCTCGCTGTGCGCCGCCACGGCACGGCCCGGCCGCGTGTGCGCGGTGGTGTCGCGCGGCGGCGGTGTCGAGCTGATCGCCGCGGTAGCGCCGGCGCAGCTGCACCCACCGACGCTGCTGATCGTCGGCGGTGCCGACCTCGGCGCTCTCGAGCTCAACCGCGAAGCGTTTCGCGCACTGCGCTGCGAGAAGCGGCTCGAGATCGTGCCGGGGGCGACGCAGGGCTTCGACGAGCCGGGAGCCCTCGATGCCGCGGCGCAGCTCGCCGCGCACTGGTTCGCGTCGCACTGCAAGGTCCGGGTCGGCCCATGAGCGCGCCGGGCCGCTCCCAAGCGCTCATCCCGAAGCGCGCAGCGCGAAGGGTAGTCCAGTGAGCGTGCTCAGGCTGTCGGCGCTCGACCCCGAATGGACTCGCGCATCGATGCGCAGCGCGTGGTCGGCGACTTCATCGTCAGTCCGGGCGGCGCCGCGCGTTGAACCTGGCGCGTTGCGCGCGCTCAACGCACCCGAGCCGCGCCTGCCTACAGTGGTGGCGGGCCAACCTGGAAGGGCTCGCACGATGGCAACGAAGAGGAACTGGCTGATCGTCGCCAACGCGGCACGGGCGCGCGTGCTCGAGGAGACTGCCGAACCCGGCGCCTATCGCCAGCTCCTCGATCTGGTGCATCCGCAAAGCCGCATGAAGGGCCACCAGCTCGCCACGCAGCGGCCCGGGCGTGTCGAGGGCATCGGCCACGGGCTGGGCAACGCGAGCTTCCAGCCGCGCACCGACCCGCGCGAACGCGAGCACGATCGCTTCTCGCGTCAGGTGGCGCAAGCGCTGAACGACGGCGTGGCGCAGGACCGCTGCGCGGGCTTCACGCTGGTGGCCTCCGACCCCTTTCTCGGGCAGTTGAAATCGCATCTGAACGCGCAGACGCGCAAGCTGCTGCTGCGCGCGGTGGCCAGTGACCTCACGAACCTGAGCGACGCCGATCTCGTGCGCCGGCTGCGCGGCGTTGCGTAGGGCCGGCAAGCTGGAGGACCGAGCCGATGAAAGCCACCATCACCAGGCACCCGCAGGTCGGCACCCCCGACCCGGACAAGAGCACGTCGCCGATCGTCGGCGAAGACGATGTCGAAGTGGAGCCCAATGTGCCCGCAGGAGGCTGCACGTTCAACGGTGCGGACTACCAGCTCGGCGATCTCGTGCTAAGCGGCTCCGAGCTGCTGCGCTGCGAGGCGCCGGGCGTGTGGGTGCGCGCCGGCGAGATCGGGCCGCACGGGCGGTAGCGCCGCCGCACGACGACCTGGGGCGGCGAGCCGTGCCCGCTGCGTCGCCGATGTTGACCCCTCTCAACACGCGGCGCCCGGCGGGGGCCACGATGATCGCCAGTGGAATGATCGGAGGCCTTGTCGCCATGGACGTTGCAACCCAGTCGCATCTCGCCGCGCTGCGCGATCTGCTCATCTACCGGTTGGGTGAGTTGCGCGCCGACCTGCATGCGGCGGAGCTCGCGGCAGCGGACTCCCGCGACCGTGCACCCGGCCTCGACGATGTGCACGACATGAAGGACGCGGCGACGCAGAGATCCGACGTCGAGCTGATGAGTGCGCAGACACGGCGCGACCAGGACGAGCTGGCGCTGGTCGAGGCCGCCCTGCAGCGGCTCGATGCCGGCACGTATGGTGATTGCGCGGCGTGCGGCGAGCCGATTGCGCTGGCGCGCCTGCAGGCGCAGCCTGCCGCGCCGCGCTGCGCCGGCTGCCAGGCCGCGTTCGAGAAGGCGAGCCGCAGGGCCTGAGGCGCCGCGGCCGGTGCGGCGGGCCCGCGCGGCCGCGGGCGTCGCCGCCCGATCTGCTGCAATCGTGTCCAGCCTCGCGAAGGGGAACCTAATGTCCGAAGGCCCCAGTCTGCAACTCGTCTGCCCTTCCTGCGCCACGAAGAACCGCCTGCCCGAACGCCGCGTCGCCGATGGGCCGGTGTGCGGGCGTTGCGGCGCCGCGCTGCTGCCGCTGTACCCGATCGCACTCGACGACCGCAGCTTCGACGCGTATGTGGAAGGCAGCGGGTTGCCGGTGCTGGTCGATTTCTGGGCCGATTGGTGCGGCCCGTGCAAGGCCATGGCGCCGCAGTTCAGCGCCGCGGCGGCGCAGGTGCCGCGCGTGCGGTTCGCGAAGGTCGACACCGAAGCCGCGCCGCAGACCAGCGTGCGGCAACGCATTCGCAGCATTCCGACGCTGCTGCTGTTTCGCGATGGCCGGGAGCTGGCGCGCAGCAGCGGGGCGATGGCGGCGGGCGACATCGTCGCCTGGCTCGACGGTCGCTTGCGTTGAGCGTTGCATAGACGCGGTGGCGTCGCGCGCCGTCGGGTGGCGCACTGTCCAGCGCGACGCGGCACGCGCCGAGCCGCCGGTGCAGCGGCAACGCGCCTACTTCTTCAGCGGCGCACAGGCATCGCGGCGCGGTTGCGCTGGCACCGGGCGCCCGCGCTCCTTGGCACGCTCCATCATCTGCGCGTGGTGCTGCTCCATGTAGTCGTGGCAAGCGGTGTAGTCCGTCATGGCCATCATCTTCTGACGGTGCACCATGCGCTCGCGATTCGACATCATGCCCCAGCCCGGGGTGTTGTCGCCGTTCATGCGCATGCCCTGCATGCCCCTGCCGGGGCCCGACGCGGGGCCCTGGGCCTGGACGCCGCCGGCCGCGATCGCCAACAGCAGCGCGACCGCGCTGCCGGAGAAGGTGGTTGTCTGCTTCATGGCCATGTCCCTCGGTTTGCTGCCGACGGGCAATGCTGTGCGGCCGGCGGCGCGGCGCGTTGCGTCGGCTCAACGGTGGGCTTGCGCGCGGGTGATGCCCGGCGACGGCGAAGCCTCGCGCATTCGTCTGCGCGGCCGAATCGTCTTCGCATGCGCATCAGGGCTCGCGCACCGCTGCGGGATTCAGCACGAAGTCGTACTCGACGAACCAAGAGCCGTCGGCCTGCTGCCGCCAGTCGGCGACGAGCGATTGGCGGACGCCGAACACCGCATCCGAATCGAGGTACGGGTCGTCGCGGCGAAACACGTGGGTGATCAGCGTCTCGTAACCCGGCGCGCTGATCATGAAATGCAGGTGCGCGGGCCGCCAGGGGTGGCGGCCGCTGGCCTGCAGCAGCTCGCCCACCGGGCCGTCGTGCGGGATCGCATACGGCACCGCGAGGATCGAGCGGAACGCGTAGCGGCCCTCGGCATCGCTCTCGAGAACGCCGCGCGCCTGCGCGTGGCCGAGGCCCGCGTGCTGCACGTCGTACAGGCCGTCGGCGTCGGACTGCCAGACGCCGAGCCGCGCGCCGGCCACGGTCTCGCCGTTGCTGCCGCGTACCGTGCCGCGCACCAGGCACGGCTCGCCGCGCGCGCCGTTGGCGATGGCGGCACCGAGCCGGTAGTGCGGCGCACCGTCGACATGGAAGGGGCCGAACACCGTGGCCTCGGTGCAGCCAGCCGGCCTCGCTGCGGGTTTGCTACTTGAACTGCGCGATCGCCTCCAGCGGCAGTCGCTGCAGATCGGGCACCTGCGCGTCGGCGCGCGGGTAGCCCACCGGCAGCACCAGCACCGCCTTCTCGTTCGTGCCGCGGCCGAGCAGGTCGCGCAGGAAGCCCATCGGGTTGGGCGTGTGCGTCAGCGTGACCAGGCCCATGCGGTGGATGGCGGCGATGAACAGGCCCGCGGCGATGCCCACGCTCTCGTCGACGTAGTAGTTCTTGCGGTGGCTGCCGTCGGCGCGCAGGCCGTACTTCTCGGCGAACAGCACGACGACCCAGGGCGCATCGGTGAGGTGCTCTTTCACGTGGTCGGTGCCCAGCGGGTGCAGCGCCTCGCGCCATTCGTCTGTCATGCGGCCGCTGTAGGTCTTGTACTCCTCCTCCTCGGTGGCCACGCGGATGCGGCGCTTCAGCTCGGCATCGGCAATGGCCACGAAGCGCCACGGCTGGCGGTGCGCGCCCGACGGCGCGGTGCCGGCAGTGCGGATCGCCAGCTCGATCAACTCGCGCGGCACCGCGTCGGTGGCGAAGTGACGCGTCGTGCGGCGCTGGTCCATCTCGGCGTAGAACGCGCGCGCCGCCGCGAGCATCTCGGCCTCGGGCCGCCGCCGGTAGTGCGGCAGCGGCACGAACTTCGGCTCGGGCAGGTGGCGCGTCAGCGCCTTGTAGTCGGCTGCGGGTGAGGTGTCGACGGACATCGGGGCTCCACGAAGGCGTGCAGGTTCGAGCAAGGCCCGATTGTTGAACATCGGGACGTGCGGGGCTCGGGCGGCGTGCCAGCGGACTCGCCGCCGCTTGTGGCAGCACAAGGGGGTCTCGCGCACGCCGCCCGAGCCCCGCGCGACCCCGCTCGGCCGGCCTTCGGCGCCGACCCGCGGGCCCGTCGGCAGTTGAGCCACCTCAAGTCGGCGCGCGGGCCGCATGGCCACAATAGCTGCATTCTCAATGCATGTTTAACCAGGAGCTTGTTCCATGGTCGATTCCAAGACCACCCAGCTGGACGCGCGTGCGATGGCGCCGCGTGAGCGTGACACGGCGATCCTCGCGGCCTTCGACCGACTGGCGGTCAACGAGACCCTCGAGGTGGTGTGCGAACAGGAGCCGCGCACGGTGTACGACACGCTGCGCACCACGATGGGCGGCGACTACGCCTGGATCACGCTCGACAGCCGGCCGCAGCAGTGGCGCGGCGCGCTCACCCGGCTGAGTGCCCGGCAGCCCGCCAGCCGCCCCGGCGGCGCACCCGCCGGCGAAACCGCCAGCGAATCCGGTTGCTGCGGCGCCTGCGGCGGCGTGGCCCACGTCGAGTTGCCGCGCCGGTCGCGATGAGCTTGCCCACGGCGGGTGCGGCGCCGGCCCGCGCGGGCGCCGCGTCACAGCCAGCACCACGATGAAGCTGACCGCGTTCACCGACTACAGCCTGCGCGTGCTGATCTACCTGGTCGCGGTGCCGCAGCGCCGCGCCACCGTGGCCGAGATCGGCGCCGCGCTCGACATCAAGCCCAACCACCTGTCGAAGGTGGTGCACCACCTCGGTCGCTGCGGCTGGATCGAGACCACGCGCGGCAAGGGCGGCGGCCTGGTGCTGGCGCGCGGGGCCGACGACATCGTCGTCGGCGACGTGGTGCGCGACGCCGAGGGCCCGCTGATGCCGGCCGAATGCTTCTCCGCGCACGGTGCCGACCGGACGAACCCTTGTGTCATCGCGCGCTGCTGCCAGCTCAAGGACGTGCTAGGCGAGGCGGTGAACGCCTTCTACGGCGTGCTCGATGGCTATACGCTGGCCGATCTCACGCGCAACCCGAAGGCGCTGGCGGGCGCGCTGCGCCTGCGGCCGCTGGCCGCGCCGCCAACCAGAAGGAGCCATCATGACCGCTGACCTGCCGCAACCGCCCGCCGCGTTCCCGTACAGCGGCCCCGACGAGATGCGCGAGCCGATCGAGCAGGCGCTGCAGCACGTGGTGGACCCCGAGATCGCGATGAGCATCGTCGATGTCGGCCTGGTCTACGGCGTCACGGTCACGCCCGACCGGCTGCACATGCTGCTGACGATGACCTCGGCCGCGTGTCCGGTGGCCGATTCGATCGTCGACGAGGCCACCGCCGCGCTCGAGACGGTGGCGCCGGCCGCGATGGTGGTCGACGTCGAGCTGGTGTGGGATCCCCCGTGGACCCCCGAGCGCATGAGCGAGCGCGGCAAGGCCTTCATGGGATGGTGATGGCACGCACCGCACCCGCTTCCGCACCGGTCACCGCTTCCGCACCGCGGCGCAGCGTCGCGCTGCGTGTGCTGGTGGCGCTGCCGGTGGCGGTGTCGCTGGTGGCGGCTGTCGCCGGCGGCCTGCTGCGCGCGGGCGTGAGCCTGCCGGGCGAACCGCCCGGCGATTGGCTGGGCCAGGCTGCGGTCGGTCACGCTTTCCTGATGATCTGCGGATTCATGGGCACGGTGATCGCCATCGAGCGCGCGGTGGCCGTCAAGCTGCGCTGGGCCTTCGCCGGCCCGGCGCTGTCGGCGGCCGCCGGCCTCGCGCTGATCGGCGGCGCACCGGTGTTCGCGCGCGCGCTGCTGCTGGCGGCCACGCTCGCGTTCGTGGCGGTCAACCTCGTGGTGGTGCAACGCCAGCGCGCGGCGCACACCGTGCTGCTGCTGGTGGGCGCGCTGGCGTGGGCGGCGGGCAGCGCGGTACACGCGGTGCAGCCGTACGCCGGTGCCGCGATCGCCTGGTGGTTCGCGTTCCTGGTGCTCACCATCGCCGCCGAGCGGCTCGAGATGACGCGCCTGATGCGCCGGCGCCGTGGCGCCCAGCCGGCGCTGACCACCATGCTCGGCGCGCTGCTGCTCGGCGCCGCGCTGCTGCTGGCGTGGCCGCGTGCCGGCGGCGTGCTGTACGGTGCCGCGCTGGTCGCGCTGGCGGCGTGGCTGCTAGGCTTCGACATCGCGCGGCGCACGGTGCGCGCGCAGGGGCTGAGCCGCTACATGGCGGTGTGCCTGTTGCTGGGCTACGGCTGGCTCGCGCTGGCCGGCGCCGCATGGGCCGCCACCGCACTCGGCACGCCGCTGCGCGACGTGGCGCTGCACGCGCTCGGCCTCGGCTTCGTGTTCAGCATGATGCTCGCGCACGCGCCGGTGATCCTGCCGGCGGTGGCCGGCGTCAAGCTGCGCTTCGGCTGGCCGTACTATCTGCCACTGGCCGTGCTGCAGGCCTCGCTGCTGTGGCGCCTGGGCGGGGTGACCCTCGATGCCTCGGCACTGGCCGAAGGCGCCATCGGCAACGCCGCAGCGATCGCGCTGTTCGCGCTGACGATGGTTGGCTCGGCGCTGGCGTGGCAGCGGGCGCACGCCGCGCGCATTCAACGCAAACCGCATCACCATGCTGCTGAAAATCGATGAACCGCCCCAGGGCGCAACGCGGCGCCTGGCGCTGTTCGATCTGGGCTTTCGCACCTTCTACCTGCTGGCGAGCACGTTCGCCGCGCTGTCGATCGCGCTGTGGGCGCTGCAGTTCTCGGGCGCGATCGCGCACCCATACCTCGCCGGCCCGATCTGGCATGCGCACGAGATGCTGTTCGGCTTCGCGCTCGCGGTGATCGTCGGCTTTCTCTACACCGCCGGCCGCAACTGGACCAACCAGCCCACACCCACCGGCTGGAAGCTGGCCGCGCTGGCGGCGCTGTGGCTGGCCGCTCGCGTGCTGGTGCTGACGCCCTATGCGGTGGCAGCCGCGCTCGCCAACGTGGCGTTTCCGCTCGCGGCCGCGGTGGGGCTGGCGATTCCGTTCGTCAAGGCGGGCAACCGGCGCAACTACTTCTTCGTCGCGCTGCTGGTGCTGCTGGCGTGCGCGGCCGGCTTCGTGCACGCCACGCAGCTCGGGCTGGTGAAGGCGCCGGCGCTGCCGGGCCTGCAGGTGGGGCTCGACGTGGTGCTGTTCATCGTCTCCGTGATGGCCGGCCGCGTGACGCCGATGTTCACCAACAACGGCGTGCCCGGCGCCGCGGCCACGCGCCACCCGCGCGTGGAGCAGGCCGCACTCGGCCTCGTGCTGGCGCTGCTTGCGCTCGACGCGCTAGGCGTCGGCGGGCTGCCGATCGCCGCGGTGGCGGCCGCCGCCGCGCTGGCGCACGCGTGGCGCTGGCTGCTGTGGCAACCGTGGCGCACCACGCGCGTGCCGCTGGTGTGGGTGCTGCACCTGGCGTACGCGTGGATTCCGCTGCACCTGGTGCTGCGCGCGTTGGCCGAGGCGGGGCAACTGCCAGCGTCGCTGGCCATCCATGCGCTGACAGTGGGTGCGATCGGCGGCATGATCATCGGCATGATGACGCGCACCGCGCGCGGCCACACCGCGCGGCCGCTGCGCGCCGACCGCTTCGACGTCACGTGCTATACGCTGGTGCAGGCGGCGGCGTTCGTGCGCGTCGGCGTGCCGCTCGTCGCGCCGGCGCAGACGCTGCTGGCGGTGCAGCTGTCGGCGCTGCTGTGGTCGGCCGGCTTTGCGCTCTACGCGATCCACTACTGGCCGATGCTGTCGCGGCCGCGGCCCGACGGGCGACCGGGCTGACGCGGCGCCAGCGTTGCGGATGGGTCGCGGGCAGCGGCATTCGACGACCTGTGCGTCCGCGCCGAGACGGGCCGGCCTGTTGTGCTCATGTCCCCGGGCCGGCGCCGCTCCGCCAGGCGCGGCCATGACTTGCAGCACAACAGGCCGCCCGCCGCGGCGCTCGTTCGACACCGCGCCACGCCGGGCTTCAGCGCTCTCGGCGACGCGCGGTCTTGCCAAGGCCGAGGACGCCGGGTGACCGGATGCCGCAGGTAAAGGAGGAGCGCTCAGGCTGCGAGAGCAGCCTGAGCGCGGGGGACACGGAGGCAGCCGGTCACCCGGTGGCCTCGGCCTCGCTCCGAAGGCGCCGAGGGTTCGAACGATCACAAGATCCGGCGCCACCGCAATCGCTTTCACGTGTCGTCCGCTGCCGTTGGCGATCGATGCGACCGCCACTCGGCATCACCTCTGCGCAGTCGGCTGCGGCAACCACCGGTACGCCGCCGCGCCCAGCGCCAGTGCCGCCGCGACGAACAGCAGCGCGGCGCCGAACGGCTCACCGCCACGCGCCACCGCCTGCGTGGCGACCCAGCCCGAGCCCCACTGCATCAGCGCGATGCCCATGAACATCGCCATCGTGAACACCGACAGCGCGCGCCCGATCATCGCCGGCGGGTAGGCGGCGCGCACGTCGGAGTACTGCAGCACCATGAAGCCCGACGATGCGGCGATCAGCGTCGCCAGCAGCAGGTCGCCCGCCAGCGTGCGCTGCACGCCCATCGCGGCGAACAGCAGCGCCGTCAGCAGCGTGCAGCCGAGGATCAGCCGCCGCCGCGGGCGCGGCGACGCGGGGTCGAAACGGCCGAACAGCGGTGGCGACACCAGCGAGACGATCGACAGCAGCAGCACCACGTTGCCGCTGGCCAACAGCGACAGGCCGTGGCGCTCGACCAGCAGGGGCCCGAGCCACAGGCCGCGCAGCGCCATGAACGACGCATAGTTCACCGCCGACAACAGCACGATGCCCCAGGTGTACGGCAGCAGGAACAGCGCGCCGAAGCCGCGCAGCGCCTGGCCCAGCGTTTCGCGCCGTGCGGCGCCTGCGGTCTGCGGCGGCACGCGCACCTTCCACCACACCACCAGCCAGGCCAGCACCGAGCAGACCGCGAGCACCGCCATGCCGGCACGCCACGAGTGCGACTCGACCAGCCACGCCAGCGGCGTGCCGGTGGCCAGCATGCCGACGCCGCCGAGCATCATGATCAGGCCCGACAGCATCGCGTAGCGCTGCGCCGGAAAGTGCTGTGCGATGAACAGCGTGCACGCCAGGAATGCCGGCGCGCAGCCGATGCCGATCAGCACCTGGCCGGCGAGCAGCGTCGCGAAGCTGTCGGCGAACGTGGCCAGCGCCGCACCGAGCGCGGTGAGCGGGAACACCGCCAGCACCGTGCGGCGCGGCCCGTGCAGATCCATGCCGACGCCGACGAACAATTGCAGCGCGCCGAACGCGAAGTGGTAGCTGGCCGCGAACAGGCCGAGCTGCTGCGGCGTGAGCTGGAACTGCGCCTGCAACGGCGGCGCCAGGATCGCCGCCACCGTGCGAAACGCCTGGCTCATCGCGAACGCGCTGGTCAGCGCGAGCAGCATCACCCACGCGGCACGTGACGCGAGCGGCGGGGGTGGCGGTGCAGCCTGTGCAGCAGCCTGCGCTGCCGGTGGAGGGTGGGTCACGCCGCGAGCATATCGGGCGCGCCGGTACCACGGCCTACGCGCGTGGCGTATCGCGCTCGGCGTCGCTCAGGCCGGGCACGCCGAGCTGGCGGCGCTCGTCGGCCGACTCGGGGCACAGGCGCACCTCGCGCGACTCTTCGATGCAGCGCGCGCCGGGAAAACCCACCGCCTGCCAGCGCGTGAGCTTGCAGCGCGAGGGCTGCAACTGCCCACCGGCCCGCTCGTTGGGGAGCATGAACGTGAAGAACTCGATCGATCGCATCGCGAACCCCTGTGCACCGATGTGCTGACCTCTCGACAACAGCATGAGTTCCGATGCAAGTATCGGACCAGCCGCGTGGCACCGCAAGTGATGCGGCGTCTTTGCGGCGCTGCATGACCACCGTGCGAGGCGCACCGGTCGGTCGCGCTCAGTTACCGGGTTCAGATGCGGATCAGCCCGTGCGCACGATCGGTGCGGCGTGCACCGCGGTGGGGCCCGCCTGGGTTCAGCCGGGGCCGAGCATCCGCCGTGCGTCGACCCAGGTGTCGAACTGTTCGGCGCTGACGCCGCCCATCTGCAGCGCGGCGTCGCGCAGGCTGCTGCCGCTGGCGTGCGCGTGCTTGGCGATCGCCGCAGCGCGGTCGTAGCCGATGTGCGGCGCCAGCGCGGTCACCAGCATCAGCGAGCGCTGCATCAGCTCGCTGGTGCGCGCGCGGTTCACCGTGATGCCCTCGACGCAGTGCGCGGTGAAGCTGGCCATCGCGTCGGCCAGCAGGCGCAGGCTGTCGAGCACGTCGTAGGCGATCAGTGGCTTGTAGACATTGAGCTCGAACTGGCCCTGCGACGCCGCGAAGCCGATCGCCACGTCGTGGCCCATCACCTGCGCGCACACCATCGTCAGCGCCTCGACCTGCGTCGGGTTCACCTTGCCCGGCATGATCGAGCTGCCGGGCTCGTTCTCCGGCAGGTGCAGCTCGCCGATGCCGGCGCGCGGGCCGCTGCCCATCAGGCGGATGTCGCAGGCGATCTTGGTCAGCGCCACCGCGAGGCCGCGCAGCGCACCGTGCAAGCCCACCAGCGCCTCGTGGCCGGCCATCGCGGCGAACGGGTTTGTTGCGCGCACGAACGGCTCGCCGAGCCGCGCCGCCAGCGACGCCGCCACGCGCGCGCCGAACTCGGGGTGCGTGTTGAGCCCGGTGCCCACCGCGGTGCCGCCGATCGCCAGCTCGTGCACCGCCGGCAATGCACGGCGCAGCGCCTGCTCGGCCAGCGCGAGCTGCGCGTCGTAGCCGCCGAACTCCTGGCCGAGCGTGACCGGCGTGGCGTCCTGCAGGTGCGTGCGGCCGATCTTGATCACGTCGGCGAACTCCTGTGCCTTGGCTTGCAGCGCGCTGCGCAGGCGCGCCAGCGAGAGCTTGAGCGGCCGCACCTGCAGCGCCACCGCCACGTGCATCGCGGTGGGGAACACGTCGTTCGACGACTGGCCGTGGTTGACGTCGTCGTTCGGGTGCACGCGCCGCTCGGCACCGAGCCCGCCGCCGAGCGCGCGCGACGCGAGGTGCGCCACCACCTCGTTGACGTTCATGTTGCTCTGCGTGCCCGAGCCGGTCTGCCACACCGAGAGCGGAAACTCGCGGTCGTGCTCGCCGGCGGCGACGCGCGCCGCGGCATCGGCGATGGCGCGTGCCTTGGCGCCGTCGAGCAGGCCGAGGTCGAGGTTCACCTCGGCGGCCGAGCGCTTGATCTCGGCCAGCGCGTGCACGATGGCCAGCGGCATGCGCTGCTCGCCGATCGCGAAGTAGCGGCGGCTGCGCTCGGTCTGCGCGGCCCACAGCGCATCGGCGGGCACGTCGATGGGGCCGAACGAATCGGTTTCGGTGCGGGTGGCGCGCATGGTCTTGTCGGGGCGCGATCGGCCGCGCGTGCGGTCGATTGTGCGCCGGCACGCCCACCGTGCGAGCGGTGGGGTCGCGTGGCGCGGTGCTCGTCATTGCGGCTGTACCGGCACGGCGACCCACGCGAGCGCGATCACCGCGTCCACTGCTGGCCTGGGGCCACGCGAGCACCGCTACGATGCCGGCGATACCATTGCGCCGCGCCGACCCTGCCGATGCCCGAGCCTGCCGCAACGCGTGACGCGCCGCCGATGCCCGCGGCGCCGTGCGCCAGCGAGGCGCAGTCGCCTGCGTCTGCGGCACCCTCGGGCACGGCGGCCCGCCGTTCGACGCCGCACCTGCCGGCGCTGCTCAGCCTCGGCCTGATGGTGGGCACGATCAACGGCCTGTCGCGCGTGGCGATGCCGCTGTTCGCGGCGTCGCGCGGTGCGCAGTCGTGGCAGGCGGGCGTGGTCGGCGGCCTGGGCTACATGGGCGTGCTGTTGATGGCGTTGCCGATGGGCGCGTGGATCGATCGCCACGGCAGCCGCGCGATGTTCCTGCGCGGCGCGATCGCGGCGGCGCTGCTGTACCTGCTGCTGCGGCTGGCCGCGGGCCCGTGGTGGGTGATCGCCGGTGCCGCGGCGCTCGGCTTCGCGCTGCCGTTTCGCACGGTGCCGATCCAGACCGAGTTCCTCGCGATGCTGCCCGCGCTCGGCCCGGCCAAGGCGGGCTGGAACCGCGCCGCGTTCATGTTCGGGCTGTCGTTCATCGGCCCGGCGGTGTCGGCGGCGGTGCTGGCGTTGCTCGGCTTCACGGCGCTGTTCCTGCTGGTGTCGGCCACGCTGCTGCTGGCGTTCATCGTTGGGCGGCGCGTGCTGCTGCGGCGCTCGGGCGTGGCCGGGCAGGCCTGCGATGCGCCGCTGCACGTGCGTATCCGGCGGCAGCTGGCCATCCTGCGCGACGATGCCGACTTCCGCCGCACGATGCTGATCGACTGCCTGGCGCAGATGTCGGTGGCGTACTTCGTCGTCTTCGCGCTGCAGCTCGCGATCCACCGCTTCGGCATGTCGCTGCAGGCCGCTGCCGGCTGATCACGCTGCAGGGCGCGCTGTACGTGGCCACGCTGTTCGCCGGCGGCATGCTGGTGACGCGCTGGCGCGCGGAGCAGCGCTACGCGCTGGCGTTCGCGCTGCTGCTGGCGCAATCGGCGCTGTACGGCTTCGCTCATGAGCCGGCGCTGCTGTGGCTCGGCGCGGGCCTGATGGGTGTCGGCGTCGGCCTGCAGGGCGTGACGAGCACCACGCGCTTCGCCGAGATGATGCGCCGCCACGGCCGCGGCCGCATCGGCGGCCTGAGCTCGCTGGCGCCGACCAGCGGCGGCATCGTCGGCGCGGTGGCGGGCGGCGTGGTCAGCCAGCACTTGGGCATCGAGGCGGGCTTCGTGCTGCTCGCGCTGGCGTAGGCGGCGATGTGCGCGCTGCAGTTGCGCCGGCTGCGCGCTGCAAGGCCGCAGCCGACTCGATAAGATGCCGCCCGCGCATCGTGCGCCGGAGCCCACTCGATGATCCAACGTTGCCGTCTTGCCCTGCTCGCCCTCGCGGTGTCGCTGCCGCTCGCGGCCTGCCTGGGCAGCACCGACCAGACCACGCCGCCGCTGGACCAGGCGGCGTTCGAGCGTGCAGTGGCCGCCGGGGGCCCAGTGGTGCTTGACTTCTACGCCGACTGGTGCCCCACCTGCAAGCAGCAGCAGCCGATCGTCAGGCAGCTGATGAGCGAGCCGAAGTTCAAGGAGGTGAAGCTGTTCGTCGCCAACTTCGACCAGGACAAGGCGATCAAGAAGCAGCTCGGCGTCAGCGCGCAGAGCACCTTCGTCGCGTTCAAGGGTGGCCGGGAGGTGGCACGCTCGACCGGCCAGACCACGCGCGAGGCGATCGAGGCCACGTTCGCGAAGGCGCTGTAGGCGCAGGCCGCGCTCAGATCACCTTCGAGAAGCGGCGCCGCTCCTGGCTCTGCCGCAGATGGTGGTCGAACACCATCGCGATCGCGCGCACCAGGAACCAGCCCGACGCGGTGACCTGCACCGCACGCTCCTCCAGCGTGACCAGGCCCGATGCTTCGAAACCGCGCAGCGCGTCGAGCTCGTGCGCGAACACCTCGCGCACGCGCACGCCGTGCGCGCGCTCGATGCGGTCGAACTCGAGCCGGCCCTGGCACATCAGCGCCATGATCGCGTCGCGGCGCAGCGCGTCGTCGGCCGTGAGCGCGTAGCCGCGCACCACCGGCAGCGTGCGCTGCGCCAGCGCCTCGTAGTACTCGGGCAGCGCCTTGGCGTTCTGGTAGTACGCGGCGCCGACGCGGCCGATCGCCGACACGCCCAGCGCCACCAGGTCGCAATCGGGCTGCGTGCTGTAGCCCTGGAAGTTGCGGTGCAGCCGGCCCTCGCGCTTGGCCACGGCCAGCGCATCGTCGGGCAGCGCGAAGTGGTCCATGCCGATGTAGCGGTAGCCGCGCGCCAGAAAGCCGCCGATCGCGTCGCCGAGCATCGCGATGCGCTGCGCCGGGCTCGGCAGGTCGGCGTCGGCGATGCGGCGCTGCGGCTTGAAGCGCTCGGGCAGGTGCGCATAGGCATACAGCGCGATGCGATCGGGCCGCAGCTCGCCGATGCGCTGCACCGTGCGTGCGAAGCTCTCGGGCGTCTGCTTCGGCAGGCCGTAGATCAGGTCGGCGTTGATCGACGCGTAGCCCAGCTCGCGCGCGCTGGCCATCAGGCCGGCCACCATCTCGAACGACTGCACGCGGTGCACCGCCCGCTGCACCTCGGCGTCGAAATCCTGCACGCCGAAGCTCAGCCGGTTGAAGCCGAGCGCGCGAAAGTGCGCCAGCCGTGCCGGCGACACGGTGCGCGGGTCGACCTCGATCGACACCTCGGAGTCGCGCGTCAGGCGAAACGCCGCGCCGAGCGTGCGCATCAGCCGCGTCAGCTCGGCGTCGGACAGGAAGGTGGGCGAGCCGCCGCCGAAGTGCAGCTGTGACACCGGCCGGCCGCGTCCGAGCTGCTGCACCACCAGCGCCAGTTCGAGCTCGAGCGCATCGAGGTACTGCGCCGCGCGCTCGTGGTGCTTGGTGATGATCTTGTTGCAGGCGCAGTAGTAGCACAGCGATTCGCAGAACGGGATGTGCACGTACAGCGACAGCGGTGCGTCGGCATGGCCCTGGCTGCGCGCGTGCAGCACGCGCTGCGCATCGGCGGCGCCGAAGCGCTCGTGGAAGCGGTCGGCCGTGGGGTACGAGGTGTAGCGCGGGCCCGGTGTGTCGAAGCGGCGCAGCAGGTCTTCGGTGAGCACCGCGCTCGCCGACGTGGCTTGCGGCGTGGCGCGCGGCGCGGTGGATGCGGCCGCTTGCGGCGCAGGGCGAACGGTGGCGGCGGTCATGGCATATCGTCGGCCGCGCACGGCCCGCCCGGCTTGACGTGTGTCAAGGGCCCGGGAGACGCGGGCTGCGGCGCCCCGCAGTCCGCGTTTTGCGCTCGGCGATACTCGGTCGATGTCGGCTGCCTGGCTGCTCGCGTACTTCGCCACCGGATCGTTCGTGGGTTTCCTGGCCGGGCTGCTGGGTATCGGCGGCGGCATGACGCTGGTGCCGGTGCTGGCGGCGATGTTCACCGCGCAGCATCTCGCGCCCGCGCACAGCGTGCACCTGGCGCTCGGCACCGCGATGGCGTCGATCGTGTTCACGTCGAGCGCCAGCGTGCGCGCGCACCACCGGCTCGGTGGCGTCGACTGGTCGATCGTGCGCCGCCTCGGGCCCGGTATGGTGATCGGCGCGCTGCTGGCCAGCGCGCTGTCGGGCTGGGTGCCGCAGCGCGCGCTGGCGCTGGCGTTCGCGGTGATCGTCTACGCCGGCGCCACGCAGATCCTGCTCGGGCGCAAGCCATCGGCCGCGCGCGCGCTGCCGGGCACGCCCGCGCTGGTGGCGATCGGCATCGCGATCGGCGTGGTGTGCGGCCTGGTGTCGGCCGGCGGCGCGTTCATGACCGTGCCGTTCATGCTGCTGTGCGGCGTGCCGCTGACCACCGCGATCGGCACCGGCGCCGCGCTCGGCGTGCCGGCGGCGGTGATGGGCACGATCGGCTTCGTGCTCGCCGGCCGACAGGTGCCTGAGCTGCCGCCGACCGCACTGGGCTTCGTCTACGGGCCGGCGCTGATCGGCCTGGTGGCCGGCAGCGTGCTCACCGCGCCGTTCGGCGCGCGTGCCACGCACCGGCTGCCGCTGGTGGCGTTGCGCCGCATCTTCGCCGTGCTGCTGTTCGCGCTGGCGACGCGGATGCTGTGGACGTACTGGTGAGCGCACGGCGCGCGTGGGCAGCGCTCGCATGCGCGCTCGTTGCGGTGGCGTCGATCGCTGCCGCCGCCGAGACCCAAGCCATCCCCGACACCATCGGCCAGCGCATGCAGCCGTGCATGGCGTGCCACGGCGCCGAGGGCCGCGCGACGACGCAGGGCTACTTTCCGCGCATCGCCGGCAAGCCGGCAGGGTATCTGTTCAACCAGCTGGTCGCGTTTCGCGACGGACGGCGCCGCAATCCGACGATGGCGTACTTCGTCGACCTGATGAGCGACGACTACCTGCGCGAGATCGCGCGCTACTTCGCGAGCCTGCAACTGCCGTACGCGCCGCCGCCACGCAGCAGCGCCACCGCGGCGCAACTGGCGCGCGGCGAGGCGCTGGCGCGCGATGGCGACCGCGCGCTCGACGTGCCGGCGTGCACGCGCTGCCACGGCGCGGCGCTGACCGGCGCGCTGCCGGCGATACCCGGCCTGCTCGGGCTGCCGCGCGAGTACCTGCAGCTGCAGTTCGGCTCGTGGCGCGTCGGCGTGCGCCACGCGCTGGCGCCCGACTGCATGGGCCGCATCGTGGCGCGGCTGTCGGCGCAGGACATCGCCGACCTCGCGGCGTGGCTCGCGGCGCAGCCGGTGCCGCACGATGCCGCGCCGGCGGCACAGCCCGAACGCCCGCTGCCGCTGCCGTGCGGCAGCGACCCGCCGCGATGACGCCGCGCCGGCTGTCCATGCGTGCGCGCATCGTGATCGGCACGTTCGTCGTGCTGCTCGCCGCGGCCGCTCTGGTGGTGGGGCTGAGCCTGCGCGGCGAAGACCCGATCACCGGCGGCGCAGCGGCGGAGCCGGCCGCGACGCCGCAGCAGCTGAGCCGCGGCGAGTACCTGGCACGCGCCGGCAACTGCGCCGGTTGCCACACCGACCGCGGCGGGGCGCCATATGCCGGCGGCCGCGGCATCGCGACACCGTTCGGCACCGTGTACGCGAGCAATCTGACGCCCGACGCCGAGACCGGCATCGGCCGCTGGAGCACCGCGCAGTTCTGGCGCGCGATGCACAACGGCCGCTCGCGCGATGGCCGGCTGCTCTACCCGGCGTTCCCGTACCCGAGCTTCACGCTGCTGACGCGCGACGATTCCGATGCGCTGCTGGCCTACCTGCGCAGCCAGGCGCCGGTGCGGCAGCCGAACCGGCCGCATGCGCTGCGCTTTCCGTACAGCACGCAGGCCGCGCTCGCGGTGTGGCGGGCGCTGTTCTTCGCGCCGGCACGCTTCGAGCTGCAGCCGCAGCAGTCGGCGGCGTGGAATCGCGGCGCCTACCTGGTGCGCGCGCTCGGCCACTGCGATGCCTGCCACGCGGCGCGCAACCTGCTGGGCGCCACGCGCGCACCGCTCGAGCTCAGCGGCGGCCTGGTGGCGATGCAGGGCTGGTACGCGCCGTCGCTGGCCGATGCCGGCGAAGCGGGCGTCGCCGGCTGGCCACTCGACGACGTGGTGCAGCTGCTGCGCAGCGGCACGTCGAGCCGCGGCACCGTGATGGGCCCGATGGCCGAGGTGGTGGCGCGCAGCACGCAGCACCTGGCCGAGGCCGATCTGCGCGCGATGGCGCTGTACCTGCAATCGCTGCCGCACCGCATGCCCGACGCGCCGCCAGTGCAGCGCGCCACGCCCGAGCAGCGCGAGCTCGGCGAGCGCCTGTACGCGCAGCAGTGCGCACGCTGCCACGGCAAGAGCGGCGAAGGCCGCGGGCCGTATGCCGCGCTGGCCGGCGCGCGCACCGTGACGATGGGCCCGCACACCAACCTCGTGCGGGTGATCGTCAGCGGCGGCTTCCCGCCTACCACCGCGGGCAACCCGCGGCCCTACGGCATGCCCTCGCTGGCGCTCGACGACGACGAGATCGCCGCCATCGCCACCTACGTGCGCTCGGCGTGGGGCAACCGCGCGCCGGCGGTCACGCGCGCAGATGTGGCGGCGCTGCGCTGAAAGCCGGCACGGTTTTCGCATGCCATTCGAAAGCATACACGCGATGTCCGCAGGCCGCGAGGAGCCATCGTCGGCTCACCAGTTGTCCTGGCTGCGGGCGATGCCGGATCAAACTGTCCGCATCAGCGCGCGCACCTCCTCGCGCGCCTCGGCGCGCAGCCGTTCGAGGTCGAGCCCCGGGATCGCGTCGTCCTCGGCCACCACCTCGCCGTCGCACAACAGCCAGCGCAGCCGCGGCCGACCTCCGCCGACGATTGGGCCGATTGCCGGGTCGTGCAGGCCGAAGTAGCGCGGGTCGTCGAGGTCATAGACCGCCAGGTCCGCCGCCTGCCCAACCTGCAGCGCGCCGACGCCGTCGAAGCCGAGCACGCGCGCGCCGCCGGCGCTGGCCCAGTGCACGAGCTGCTCGACGCTTACCGCGTCGGCGCCTTCTTCGCCGCGACCCTCGGGCCGCGCGCGCGCTGCTGCGCCGGCCTGCGCGCGGTGCACCAGCCAAGCGAAGTGCAGCTCGCTGATCATGTCGGCGGCCTCGTTCGACGCCGCGCCGTCGACGCCGATCGACACCGGCGCGCCCAGCCGCTCGAGCGCTGGCGCCGGCGCGATGCCGTCGGCCAGCCGCGCGTTGCTCTGCGGGCAATGCGCGATGCCGGTGCCGCTGTCGCCGAGCAGCCGCATCTCGCCCGGCGACAGGTGCACCAGGTGCGCCAGCCAGACATCGGGGCCGAGCCACTCGTTGTCGGCCAGGTACTCGATCGGCAGGCAGCCGAAGGCATCGCGGCAATGTTCGATGTAGCCGACCGATTCCGACATGTGGCTGTGCAGCCGCAGACCGAGCGCGCGCGCGGCGCGCGCCGCGGGTTTGAGTTGCTCGCGCGGCAGCGACACGTGCACCGAGGTCGGCGCCATCGCCACCAGCCGCTTCGGCCGCGGCCCGCGCTCGTGGTAGCGCGCGGCGGTCTGCTCGACGCTGGCGAGCATCTGGTCGAGCGTCTCGGTCGCCTGCTGCAGCCGCTCGCTGTCCTCGAGCTTGCGTGTCACGGTCGCGCCGCCGCGCAGCAGCATGAAGCGCAGGCCCAGCGAGCGCGCCTCGTCGAACAGCAGTGCCGCCGCGTCGTGGTCCATGCCGGGCTGGAACAGGTAATGATGGTCGGCGACGGTCGTGCAGCCCGAGCGCAGCAGCTCCACGAGCCCGATGCGCGCGGCCAGCCGCAGCCGCTTCTCGTCGAAGCCGCGCCGGAATGCGAACGGCACCGCCTGCAGCCAGGGGCTGAGCGTCAGGTCGATGCCCGCCGGCACGCCCTTCAGCAGCGACTGGAACAAATGGTGGTGCGTGTTGACCCAGCCCGGGTAGACCACGCAGTCGGCGGCGTCGAGCACCCGCTCGCCGTCGTGCGCACGCAGGCCCCGCCCCATCTCGGCGACCACGCCGTCGGCGATGCGCAGGTCGGTCGATTCGCTGCGTGCCGCGCCGCCGGGCAGGCCGGTGAGCACGGCACGGGCATTGCGGATCAGCAGGCGCGAAGCCATGGTCGAACCCTTTCGCCTACTGCTTGGGCAGCGCGCCCTCGACGCCCTGCACCAGGTAGTTCATGTTGCCCAGGTCGGCAGCCGAGATCACCTGGCCCGCCGGCACGCGCACCTTGCCGTCCTGATCGACCACCGGCCCGGCGAACGGGTGGAGCTTGCCGTCGATGATGTCTTTCTCGAGCTTGGCGACCTTGTCGCGCACGTCGGCGGGGATCGCGGAATTCAGCGGCTGCAGCTTGATCAGGCCTTCACGCAGCCCGCCCATCTCGTTGCCCGACTTCCAGCGCCCTGCGAGCACGTCGTTGACCACCTTCGTGTAGTAGCCGCCCCAGGTCATGACCACCGAAGTCAGGTTTGTCTTCGGCCCGAACTTGGACATGTCGGAGTAGTAGCCGAGCGTGTAGATGCCCTTCTCCTCGCCCGTGGTCACGATCGACACACCCGAGGTCGCGTAGGCCAGCATGTCCGCGCCGAGCTTGAGCAGCGCGTTGGCCGCGTCGCGCTCCTTGCCCGGGTCGTACCAGGAGTTGACCCACACCAGCCGCAGCTGCGCCTTCGGGTTGACGCTGCGCATTCCCTGCGCGAATGCGTTGACGCCCTGCAGCACCTCGGGGATCGGAAACGCGCCGACATAGCCGACGACGCCGTTCTTGCTCGTGTGGCCGGCGATCACGCCTTCGAGGTAACGCGCCTCGTAGTAGCGCGCGTTGTACACGCCGACGTTGGCCGCGGTCTTGTAGCCGGTGCCGTTCATGAAGATCACGCCTTTGGGTGCGGTGCGGGCCACCTTGATCGTCGGCTCCATGAAGCCGAACGACGGCGTGAAGATCAGCTTGCAGCCGTCCTGCACGAAGTTGCGGATCACGCGCTCGGCGTCGGGCCCCTCGGCGATGTTCTCGACGTACTTGGTCTTGATCTTGTCGCCCAGCGCTGCCTGCAGCTCCTTGCGCGCCAGCTCCTGCTGGTAGGTCCAGCCGCTCTCGCCGATCGGGTTCGGATACAGGAAGCACACCGACAGCGGTTCGGCCGCTGCCGCAGCCGCGAAGGTGGCGAGCGCCGCGCCGGCCAAGGCGAGGCGGCCGAGCGTCCGCTTGAAGAAGGGGGTTGTCATCGCATCGTTCTCCGTGGTGAAGGTGGAGGGGGAAGGGCAGACCGCGCGGGGGCGGTCGGGGCGGAGCGGCCGGCCGCGCCGGGCCGCAGGAACTCAAGCAGGCTGCCGCCGCATCGCACCGGTTCGGCAGCGCAACGGCGCCGGCCGCGAACCGCGGCTGCGCCGGCGCGTCGATTCGGCCGGCCGCAGGCCGCATGGGGGCGCAGAGGGCTCGACATGGCGGCAGCCCTACAGCGCCCGCAGCGTGCGCTCGACGCGCGCCATGAAGGTTTCGCGCTGCGCGGCGGTCGCGACGTTGAGGTGATACAGCGCGAGATAGTCCACCCGCGCGCGCCGGCCGGTGAACCAGTTCAGATAGCGTGTCACCATCTTGCGCGGCGGGTCGCTCATCCACAACGCCATGTACCTGGGGCGCCCGTAGGTCACGACGCCGACGATCCGGCGGATGTTGGTCAGCGTCGGCCTGACGCGGGCGGGATCGGACAGGTCGAACGCGACGCCCGGCATCAGCAGGCGTTCGCAGTAGCCCTTCAGCATCGCAGGCATGCCGAAGCACCAGGTCGGGAACTGCATGACCACGGCTTCGACCGAAGTCAGCCTGCCGATCTGCGCCTCGAGTCCGGCCCGGTTGCGCGGGATCTCGTGATAGTGGCGCCGGGCCTCTTCCGACAGCACCGGATCGAAGTTCTCGGCGTACAGGTCGAGGAGGTCGACCTCGTGGCCGGCGTCGCGCAGCGCCGCGAGCGCCCGCGCGCGGATCCCGGCGTGGAAGCTCTCCGGCAGCGGGTGGCAGTAGACGTAGAGGATCTTCATCGCATCGGGTCGTGCCCGGCGTCCGGCCGCCGGGCGGTGCTCTCGCCGTCCTGGGTCTCGAGCCTGTAGGCCGGCGCCGCCTGCGGCTGCCTGCGTGCCCGCTCCTGCCGGCGGCCACAGCCGCTCTCGCCGACCGGGTTCGGGCCGGGGCGGCAGGCCTCGGGCGGCTGCGCCGCCGCCGTGTTGCAGCCGAGCGTGTCCGGCGCGGCGGCAGCGAGGGCGAGGCGGCCGCAGTGCCGCTCGAGGAAGGGCCTGCTCAACGAGTCGATCTCCATGGCGGGAGCGGAGCTTGGGCAGGCGGCCGCGTTCAGCGGTCGGGCCGGAAAGCCTGGCCGAGCGAGGCCGGCGAGTTCAGGAGGATCGTCGCCGGGTTGCGCGAGATCAGCACCAACACGACGATGGTCGCGACATACGGCAGCGCCGACAGCAGTTGCGCCGGCACCTCGAGGCGCAGCCCGGCACCTTGCACGAACAGCTGCGACACGAGCACGCCGCCGAACAGGTAGGCGCCGAGCATCACGCGCAGCGGCCGCCAGGTCGCGAACACGACCAGCGCGAGTGCGATCCAGCCGCGGCCCGCCACCATGCCCTCGGCCCACAGCGGCGTGTAGTACACCGACAGGAACGCGCCGCCGAGCCCGGCCATCGCGCCACCGAAGGCGACCGCGGCGTAGCGGATCGCGACCACCCGGTAGCCCACCGCATGCGCAGCCGTTGGCGACTCGCCGACCGCGCGCAGCACCAGCCCGGGGCGGCTGCGCTGCAGGAACCAGGCCACGCCGGCGACCAGCGCCCACGACACGTAGACCAGCGCCTGGTGGTTGAACAGCGCCGGCCCGAGCAGCGGCAGGTCGGCCAGCAGCGGGATTCGCAGCGGCGGCACCGACGGCAGCGGTGCCGACTCGAACGGCTTGCCGAAGAACGCCGCCAGGCCGACGCCGAGGATCGCCAGCGCCAGTCCCGAGGCGACCTGGTTGGCCTGCATCGTCAGGCACACGTAGCCGAACAGCAGCGAAACCGCGATGCCGGCGAGCATGCCGACGAGCCCCGCCGCAGCCGGGCTCGACCCGGCGTGCGCGGTGGCGAACGCGGCGACCGCGCCGACCGCCATCATGCCCTCGGCGCCGAGGTTGAGCACGCCCGAGCGTTCGACGACGAGCTCGCCGATCGCGACGATGATCAGCGGCGTTCCGGCCACCAGCGTGGCGGCGATGACCGAGGCGATCAGCGCGCTGTCCATCACGCCCCCTGGGGGGCCGTGCGGCCGAAACGCAGCCGGTAGCCGATGAACAGGTCGCACGCGAGCAGGAAGAACAGCAGCATGCCCTGGAACACCTTCGAGATCGACGACGGCAGGTTCAGCTGCTGCTGCGCCTGCTCGCCGCCGAGGAACAGCAGCGCCATCAGCAGGCTCGCGAAGAACACGCCGAGCGGCTGCAACCGGCCGACGAAGGCGACGATGATCGCCGCGAAGCCGTAGCCGGCCGAGATCTGCGAGGTCAACTGCCCCATCGGCCCGGCGACTTCGGTCATGCCGGCGATGCCGGCAAGCGCGCCGCCGGCGAGCATGCCGACCCAGACCGCGCGCCGCGCCGAGAAGCCGGCGTAGCGGCCGGCGTCGGGTGCTTGGCCGGCCACCTGCAGTTGGAACCCCTGGAAGCTCATCTGCAGGAACACGTGGCCGGCGACCAGCAGCGCGAGCGCGAGCAGGAAACCCGCGTTCAGCCGCGTGCCTTCGATCAGCAGCGGCAGCAGCGCGCTGTCGCCGAAGGTCGCGGTCTGCGGGAAGTTGTAGCCGCCGGGGTCCTTCCACCGGCCGTGGATCAGCCACGACGCGAGCAGCTGCGCGACGTAGACGAGCATCAGCGACACCAGGATCTCGTTGGTGCCGAAGCGCGTGCGCAGCCAGGCCGGGATCGCCGCCCAGAGTGCACCGCCGGCCGCGCCGGCGACCACCATGGCCGGCACCGCCCACGCCGCTCGCTCGCTGCCGACGTGCAGCGCGATCCCGGTTGCAAACACCGCGCCGACGATGAATTGGCCCTCGGCGCCGATGTTCCAGACGCTGGCGCGGTACCCTGCCGCGAGCCCGATGCCGATCAGCATCAGCGGCGTGGCCTTCAGCAGCAGCTCGCTCACGCCGTACAGGTCGGCCACCGGCAGCACGAAGTACACCCACAGCGCGTGCAGCGGGTTCTGCTTCAGCGCCGCGAACAACACAAGGCCGCCGACGAGCGTCAGCCCAGCGGCCAGCAGCGGCGACAGAACGCGCATCCGGCGCGAGGCCTCGGCGCGTACTTCCAACCTAGGCCACATGGCGTACCTCCGCTTGCCCGTCGGCCGGCACGCCACCGGCTTGGGGCCACATGCCGCTCATCCACAGGCCGATCGTCTCGACGTCGGTGTGCTGCGTCGGCACCGCCGGCGACAGTCGGCCGTTGGCGATGACCGCGATCCGGTCGCACACCTCGAACAGCTCGTCGAGTTCTTCCGACACCACCAGCAGCGCGGCGCCGGCGTCGCGCAGCTCGACCAGCGACTGGCGGATGAAGGCCGCCGCGCCGACGTCGACGCCCCAGGTCGGCTGCGCTGCCACCAGCACGCGCGGCCGCTGCAGCAGCTCGCGCCCGACGATGAACTTCTGCAGGTTGCCGCCCGACAGCGAACTCGCCGGCGCCATCGCGCCGCTGCACTTGACTGTGAAGTCGGCGATGCAGCGCTGCGCGAAGGCGCGCACCGCGTCGCGCCGGATCAGCCCGCGCCGCACCAGGCCCTGGCGGTGGCCGGTGAGCAGCGCGTTGTCGTCCAGGCTCATCGCCGGCACCGCGCCGCGGCCGAGCCGCTCCTCGGGGACGAAGCCCAGGCCGAGCGCGCGCCGCGCGGCACTGCCCAGATGCCCGACCGGCCGGCCGTCGAGCCGCACCGCGTCGGCCGCGGCGCGCGGCAGCGGTGCTTCGCCCGACAGCGCCCGCAGCAGCTCCTGCTGGCCGTTGCCCGACACACCGGCGATACCAACGATCTCGCCGGCGCGCAGGTCGAGGTTGACGTTGTCGAGCGCGACGCCGAAGGCATGCGGCTTCGGCTGCGTCAGTCGGCTCAGGCTGAAGCGCACCTCGCCTTGCGCCGTGGGCGCGCCGCGCCGACAGGGAACGAGTTCCTTGCCGATCATCATGCGCGCCATCGACGCTGGCGTCTCGTCGGCCGGGATGCAGTGGCCGGTGACGCGCCCGCCGCGCAGCACGGTCGCGCTGTGGCACAGCTCGCGCACCTCGTCGAGTTTGTGGCTGATGTACAGGATGCTGCATCCTTCGCCCGACAGCTGGCGCAGCGTCTCGAACAGCTTGCGCACAGCCTGCGGCGTCAGCACCGAGGTCGGCTCGTCCATGATCAGCAGGCGCGGGTTCTGCAGCAGGCAGCGGATGATCTCGACCCGCTGGCGCTCGCCGACCGACAGCGTGTGCACCAGCCGCCGCGGGTCGACCTCCAGTCCGTAGCGGCGGCCGACGGCGTCGATGCGCTGGGTCAGATCCTGCAGGTCGGGCCGGCCGGGCAGCGCGAGCGCGACGTTCTGCACCACGGTCAGCGTCTCGAACAGCACGAAGTGCTGGAACACCATGCCGATGCCGAGGCTGCGCGCATGGCCGGGGCTTTGCATGCGCACCGGCTGGCCGCCCCAGCGGATCCGGCCCGCGGTCGGCGAGGTGACGCCGTAGATGATCTTCATCAGCGTCGACTTGCCGGCGCCGTTCTCGCCGAGGATCGCGTGGATCTCGCCCGGTTCGACCATGAGGTCGATGCCGTCGTTGGCGACGACCGCGCCGTAGACCTTGCTGATGCCTTCGAGCTGCAGCGCCGCGGCGCCGCGCCAGCCAGTCGCCGGCCGGATGCCGGGGCGCGCGTGCCGCGCCTCGGGCGCTCGCTCGAGCGCCTCGCGCGGCTCGTTAGACATGCGTGTCCCTGGCTGCGAGCGTCTCGCGGTAGTTGAGCGCGAGGTTCAGCAGCACGGCAGTTACCGTGCCGAGCAGGATGCCGTTGTTGAAGAACTTGGCCAGCAGCGGCGGCAACTGCGCGAAGAATTGGTTGGCCACCAGCGGGATCATGCCCAGGCCCAGGCTGACGGCGACGACGTACGCGTTCTTGTGGTTCTTGACGAAGTCGACATGGCCGAAGATGCGCACTGCGGTCGCGGCGACCATGCCGAACATCACGACCGCCACGCCGCCGAGCACGTACTGCGGCAGCGACGCGGCGATGAACGCGAGCTTCGGCACGCAGCCGAGCACGATCAGGATCACGCCGGCCGCCACGCACACCCAGCGGCTGCGCACACCGGTCATCTGCACCAGCCCGACGTTCTGCGCGTACGAGGTGTAGGTGAAGGTGTTGAAGATGCCGCCGATGATGCCGCCGACCCCGTCGGCACGAAGCCCGCGGGCGATGTCGGCGCGGCTCAGCGGCTTGTCGACGATCGCGCTGATCGCCAGGAACTGGCCGACGCCTTCGATCATGATCACCAGCATCACCACGCACAGCGTGATCGCGGTCATCGCATCGAACGTCGGCCAGCCGAAGTGGAACGGCGTGATCAGTTCGACCCAAGGCGCGCTGCCGAGCCCGCCGAAGTTGACGTCGCCGAGCGCGAGCGCGATCACGAAGCCGACCGCCATGCCGATCAGCGCCGCGATGTTGGTCAGGAACCCGCGGCAGGTCGCGACCACCACCAGCGTCGTCAGCAGCACCACGCCGGCGATCGCCAGGTGCGACGGAATGCCGTAACCGGGGTTCGGGATCGGGCCGCTCGGGCTGTTGATCGTCGGGTTGCCGCCGGCCGCCCAGTTGATGCCCACGCGCATCAGCGACACGCCGATCACCAGCACCACCGAGCCGGTGACCACCGGTGGGAACCAGCGCACCACCCGGCCGATGAACGGTGCGACGATCAGCGTGAAGGCGCCGGCGGTGATGACGCCGCCGAACACCGCGGGCATGCCGAGGTCGGGGTTGGACCCGGCGGTGATGATCGGCGCGATCGCGGTGAAGGTCACGCCCATCATCATCGGCAGGCGGATGCCGACCTTGCCGAAGCCCATGCTCTGGATGATCGAGACGATGCCGCAGCAGAACATGTCGGCGGCGATCAGGAAGGCAATCTGGTCCTTCGGCAGCTTCAACGCGCCGCCGATGATCATCGGCACCGCCAGCGCGCCGGCGTACATCACCAGCACATGCTGCAGCCCGAGCACGAACAACCGGGGCAGCGGCAGCACCTCGTCGACGGGGTGCACGGCGGCTGCCGCGTTCGCGCCGCGGGCACGCTCGGATGCGGTCAGGGAAGGGGTCATGTTTGTCTCCGGGTCGTGTTGTCGTTCGATGGCGCGGCTGTTTCAGCGCGCGCGCGCCAGCAGCGCGGCCGCGCGCGCCATCGCCGCGTCGTCGATGCGCGCGCGGATGCCGTCGAAATTGGGCCCGCGCGTCGCATCCAGGCCCATGCGCGAGGTGGTGCCGACGCCAGAAGCCGACGGGTCGAGCGCGCTGCCGGGCAGCCCTTCGACCATCACCACGTCGAGGTGCGGCTGCAAATGCGTCGCCAGCGCCCACAGCACCTCCTCGTCGCGGGTGATGTCGACGTCCTCGTCGACCGCGACCACGGTCTTCAGGTACGGGTCCCAGCCGAGCAGCCCGAGCATCACCTGGCGCGCCTCGCCGGGTCGGCTCTGCTTGAGCGCGACGTAGGCATGGAAATGCGTGCCCGAACTCGGGTAGTGCACCGCGGTCACGCCGGGGAAGCGCTCCTTCAGCTTTTCCACCATCTCCGATTCACGCGGAATGCGGCCCAGGTTCAGGTGCTCGGCCGAGTTGCCGCCGACCACGTCGAGCAGCCAGGCGTCGTCGCGGTGCAGCAGCGTTTCCACGCGCAGCAGGTTGTTCGTCGAGCGGTCCGACGAGTAGCCGGTGAACTCGCCGAACGGGCCCTCTTCGGCGCGCGCCTCGGGGTCGATCACGCCTTCGAGCACATATTCGGCGTGCGCCGGCACGGCGATGCCGTACTTCGGTGTGCGCACCACCTCGAGCGGTGCGCCGAAGAGCCCCCCGGCGACCCGGCGCTCGTCGACGCCGTACGGCAGCCGCGCCGCGCCGGCCAGCATGAACAGCGGGTGCGCGCCGATCACCATCGCGACCGGCAGCGGCCGGCCCTTGGCCTGCACCGCCTGCAGCATGCGCCACAGGTGGCCGCGCGAGTGCAGACTGGTCGCGATCTCGCTGCGCGAGTGCAGCATCGAGCGGTGGTAGCTCAGGTTGCCAATGCCGGCTTCGCGGTCCTCGGCGACGATGATCGCGTTGGTGATGTACGGCCCGCGGTCGGTGGCGAAGTGGCGGATCGTCGGCACCGCGTTCAGGTCGACGTCTCCGCTGACGACATGCTGCGTGACCGCACCCGACTGCCGCTCGCGCGGCTCGACCATGCGCCGGCTGCGCGCCTGGTATTCGGCGTGGATGCCAGCCGGGCTGACGCCGCCGAGCATCCGGCCGACCCGCTCGCGCGACGCGAACAGGTTGGTCAGCAGCGGCCCGCTCAAGCCCTCGACGCGCTCGAACATCAGCGCCGGATGCTGCCCTCGTGCCGCCAGCGACCAGACTGCGGCGGTCACATCCTGGTCACGGCTGACCGGCTCGCGCAAGCTCAGCACGTCGTCCGGGTACAGCTCGCGGTAGACCGCGAGGAATCGGTGCAAATCCTGGCCGGTGTCGGCCAGCTGCTGGGCGGCGGAGGTCATCGGGCTACTCCCGGGCAAGATGCGGCCCCGCCTGCGCGATGCGGGCTGCCGCAGTTGGGGCTGCCGCGCGGCGCCTACTTCACGCCGGCGTACGAGTCGCTCAGGCGGCGCTGCGCGTCTTCGAGGTTGCGCGGCGGCGGCGAGGGCCTGATGCCGGCCAGCCGAGCGATGTTGTTGCCGAGGTAGTCCTCGAGCGTGTCCTCGTCGATGCCGATGCCGTGCGGCGCCGGCTTGCACAGCATCTCGAGCTCGCGCAGCCACATGCCCGGCTCGTTCGGCGGGCTGTCGGTGCCGAAGACGAGCTTGTTGCGCGGCAGTTCCTTGGCGAACTCGGCGATCCGCGCCTGGAAGCACCAGCCCGATTCGACGTAGACGTTGGGCGTGTCCATCGCCATCCAGAAGGTCTCGAACGAGTAGTTGCCGCCAGTCTGGATGCCGAAATGTGCGATCACGAAGTTCACCATCGGGAACTCGCGGATGATCGGGTAGAACATCGTCGGGATCGTGAACGGCCCGTCGCCGGTGTGGATCAGCACGACGATGTTGTACTTGGCGCACACCTTCATCGCCGGGCGCAGCCAGTCGAGCGCGCGATCAGGCCGGTAGCCATGCATGTTGGCGTGCAGCTTGATCATCTTGAAGCCGTATTCCTTGTGGTGGTGCTCGATCTCGAGCGCACCGTTGTCCGGGCCCCAGCGCGGGTTGTAGGTGAAGTTGCCGATGAAGCGGTCTGGGTACTTCTGCGTGAGTTCGGCGATGTACGCCATGTAGTCGCGGATGCCGTCGCGGCCGCGCCGGTTGCCGTCGCGGTAGCCGGTGTTGCCCGGCGGCGGCTGGATGAAGCCCATGTCGATGCGCCGCGGCTTGCCGTTGATCATGTACGGCCCGTCCATCAGCTTGAGCATGCGCTCGCCGTTGAACGGCGTGCCGGTGTGGCGCCAGGCCTCGTCGACCAGGTTGGTGGGGTGCAGGTGGGTGTCGATGATCATGTCGTGGGTCTCCTCGGCGTTCAGTACAGGCCGATCACCGGCTGCGGCGCGACCTTGCGGCCGAGCAGCTGCTCGGCTTCGGCATGCGTCTTCGGGTGCGGCGTCGGCTCCAGGCCGATCATCCGGGCGATGTTGTTGCCGAGGTAGTCCTCGAGCGTCGCCTCGTCCAGGTTCAGGCCCTGCGGCGGGTTGGTGCACAGCACCTCGAGCAGGCGCAGCCACATGCCCGGCTCGTTCGGCGGCGTGTCGCTGCCGAACAGGATCTTGTGCTTGGGCAGCGTCTTGGCGAACTCGACGATGCGCGACTGCAGGCACCAGCCCGATTCGCAGTACACGTTCGGCAGCTCCATCGCCCACTGGTACGGCTCGAAGCAGTAGACGCCGCCGGTCTGCACGCCGAAGTGCGCCATGATGAAGTTCACCTGCGGGAACTCCTTGATCATCGGCACCCATTCGGTCGGGATGCTGTACGGCCCGTCGCCGGTGTGCAGCTTGACCGGCACACCGAGTTCGGCGCATTTCTCGAAGGCCGGGCGCACCCAGTCGAGCGCGCGGTCGGGGCGGTAGGCGTGCATGTTGGCCTGCATCTGCACCATCTTGAAGCCGTGCTCCTTGACGTAGCGCTCGATCGCCTCGACCCCGTTCTTCACGCCGCAGCGCGGGTTGTAGACGAAGCAGCCGATCAGGCGGTCGGGGTGCTGCTGGACGCACTTCAGCGTGTAGGCCATGTACGCGTCGATCGACTCGCGGCCGTCCTTGTCGCCGTCGGTCCAGGTGTAGATCGTGTTGCCCTGCGGCGGCTGGACGAAGGCCTTGTCGATGCGGCGCGGCTTGCCGTTGACGAAGTACGGCCCGTCCATCGCCGCGAGCACGCGGTCGACGGTGTAGGGCTCGCCTTCGTGCCACCAGGCCAGGTCGACCTGGTCGGTGGGGTAGCAGCTGATGTCGATGATCATGGGAGGGGCCTCCTTCGTTGTCAGGGTCGGGGTTGAAGCGCTTCAGGCGGCTTGCAGCGCCTCGGGGTTGACAGGTGCGGCCAGGCAGGCGTGCAGCCGCTCGCGCAGCGCGTTGGCGTGCAGGTGGCGGCCGATGAACACCAGCTTGCTCGACGGCGTCTCGTCCCACCAGGGCATCGAAGGTTTCAGCTCGACGATGCGGTGCACGCCTTGCAGCACGTGGCGACGGTCGTCGCCCTGGACCTGCAGGATGCCTTTCAGGCGGAAGATGTCGTCGCCGCTCGCGGCGAGCAGCTCGTTCAGGCCTTGCATCAGCCGATCGGCGTCGAACGGCCGGTCGAAGGTGAACGAGACCGAATCGACCGACGGGTCGTGGCTGTGCGGCGCCGGTGCCTCGTGCGCGTGGTCGTGCGCACAATGCTCGTCGCAGACGTGGCCGGCCTCGCCGTGATGCGGATCGGCGAGGAACTCCGGATCGGTCATCGCCAGCGCGTCGCAGGCGAAGGCCTGCAGCCCGAGGATCTGCGCCAGGTCCACCTTGGCCTGCACGCTGCGCAGGATCGGCGCGCTGCTGTTCAGCGTGCGGATGCGGCGCTCGACCTCGGCCAGCGCTTCGGGCGCCACCAGGTCGCTCTTGTTCAGCAGGATGCGGTCGGCGATCACGATCTGCGTCACCGCCTGGTTGTCGTGCTCCGCCAGCGCCGGGTCGTCGAGGTGCGGCTGCACGTGCAGCGCGTCGACCAGCGTGACCACGCCGTCGAGCACCACTTGGCTAGCGACCTCGTGGTCCATGAAGAAGGTCGCGGCCACCGGCCCCGGGTCGGCCAGGCCGCTGGTCTCGACCAGGATGTGGTCGAAGGGCTCGGGGCGTTCGAGCAGCTTCTGCAGCGTCTGCACCAGGTCGTTGCGCACGTCGATCGTGCAGCAGATGCAGCCGTTGACGATCTGGAAGATCTCCTCGTCGGAGGCCATCACCAGGTCGGAGTCGACGTCGACCTCGCCGAACTCGTTCTCGATCACCGCGATCCGGTGACCGTGCTTCTCGGTCAGGATGTGGTTGAGCAGCGTGGTCTTGCCGGCGCCGAGGAAGCCGGTGAGGATCGTCACCGGTACCGGTCGGCGGTCGTGAATGGCGTGGCTCATGCGCGGGCTCCTTTCCCGGAACGGGTCGCCGCTTCCTTCTCGCGCAGCGCCTTCAGCACCTGTTCGGGCTTGATCGGGTAGTGGTGGAAGCGCACGCCGATCGCGTCGTACACCGCGTTCGCGATCGCCGGGCCGATCGCGACGATCGGGTCTTCGCCGACGCCCTTGGCGCCGAACGGGCCGGCGGGGTCGGGCGCGGTCTCGAGCATCACCGTGCGGATCGGCGGCATGTCCATCGACAGCGGCATCTTGTAGTCGACGAAGTTGGCGTTCAGCGAGCGGCCGGTCGCGAGGTCGATCTGGTAGTCCTCGTACAGCGTGTGGCCGATGCCCTGCTGGATGCCGCCTTCGATCTGGCCGGCGGCGGCGATCGGGTTGATCACCTTGCCCAGCTCGTGCACCGGCACCACCTGCAGCACGCTGATCCGGCCGGTCTCGGTGTCGACCTCGACCTCGACGAAATGCGCGGCGAACGAATACGACTTGTGCGGCGTGTTGGTCGCGCTGCCGACGAACTGCAGCGACGGCAGCCCCAGACGCGGCGCGACCGCGTCGTGCACGGTGATCTGCCGGTCGGTGCCGCGCACGCGGATCACGCCGCGCACGATCTCGAGGTCGCTCGCCGGCGCTTCGAGCCGGTCGGCGGCGTGGTCGAGCAGCTGGCGCCGGACCTCGAGCGCGGCGAGCTGCGCCGCCTTGCCGCCGAGGTACGTGGTGTGGCTCGCGAACGCGCCGATGTCCCAGGGCACGACGTCGGTATCGCCGTGAACGACCGCGACCGATTCGAACTCGACCCCGATCGCTTCGGCGACGATCTGCGCCAGCGCGGTGTGCGCGCCGGTGCCGAGGTTCGCGGTGCCGGTGAACAGCACCACGCCGCCGTCCTCGTTGAGCTTGACGATCGCGTTGCCCTGCTCCTTGATCGCCGGCTGCGCACCGCTGCCGTGCATCTCGCAGCCCATGCCCCAGCCGCGCTTGTGCACCCCGGCGTCACGCGGGCGGCGGCGCAGGTCGGCCCAGCCGACCTCCTGCATGCCGCGGCGGATGCAGTCCTCGAGGCCGTGCCCGGTGACCGGATGGCCCGAGGGTGCATAGTCGCCGTCGCGCACCGCGTTCTTCAGCTTCAGCTCGGCCGGGTCGATGCCGAGCTTCTCGGCCGCCTCGTCCATCTGGATGTCGAGCGCGTAGGTGACCTGCAGCACGCCGAAGCCGCGGTACGCGCCGGCGATCGGGCTGTTGGTGTAGATGCAGCGGCCTTCGAGATCGACGTTGTCGCAGCGGTACAGCGACGTCAGCCCGTTGGTGCCGACGTTGGTCACCCCGGGCCCGTGCGAGCCGTAGGCGCCGGAGTTGAAGACCACGCGCGCCTGGCGCGCGGTGATCGTGCCGTCGCGCTTGAAGCCCTGCTTCAGCCACACCTTCGCCGGGTGACGCGAGCGACCGCCGAGGAAGGTCTCCTCGCGGCTGTACTCCAGGCGCACCGGGCGGCGCGTCTGCCTGGCCAGCAGCGCGCACAGGAACTCGCTCTGGAACAGGTCCTGCTTCGCGCCGAAGCCGCCACCCATGTGGTCACACAGCACCCGCACCTTGTGCAGCGGCAGCCCGAGCACCTCGGCCATGATGCCGCGCACCATGAACGCGGTCTGGGTCGATATCCACACCGTCAGGTTGCCGCTCGCGTCCCACCGGCACTGGCAGACGTTGGGCTCCATGTACGCCGGCGTCGGCCGGCCGCCTTCGTATTCGCCCTCGACGATCAGATCGGCTTCGGCGAAGCCGCGCTCGATGTCGCCGCGGCTGACGCGCACCGGCGGCAGCACCTGGTTGGCGCCGAAGCCGCGGTCGTGGATCTGCGGCGCGTCGGGGCGCATCGCGTCCTCGACGGTGAGCATCGCCGGCAGCTCGTCGTATTCGACCTCGATCAGCTCGACCGCCTCCTCGGCGATCTCCTCGCTGGTGGCGGCGACGACCGCGACCGTCTCGCCCCAGTAGCGCACCCGGTGGTCGAGGATGTACTGGTCGGGGGTGACCGATGCCGAGCGCGGGTGCGGCGAGCCGGCATGCAGGATGCGCGGCACGTTCTCGTGCGTCAGCACCGCCTTCACCCCCGGCAGCGCGAGCGCGCGGCTGGTGTCGATGCGGCGGATCAGCGCATGCGCGACCTCGCTGCGCTTGCTGCGCGCGTACAGCAGCCCGGGCAGCATGATGTCGGCGACGTACTTGGCCTCGCCGGTCACCTTGGCCGGCACGTCGGTGCGCTTGACGCTCTCGCCGATCACGGCATCGGCCTTCATCGCGCCACCGCCGCGGGTTGCGCCGCGAGCGAGATCGCGTCGAGGATCTTGGTGTAGCCGGTACAGCGGCAGATGTTGCCGGCGATCGCGAAGCGGATCTCGTCGACCGTCGGCGACGGGTTGTCGTCGAGCAGCGCCTTGGCCGCCATCAGGAAGCCCGGCGTGCAGAAGCCGCATTGCGCGGCGCCGCATTGCACGAAGCATTCCTGTAGCCGGTGCAGGCTGCCGTCTCCGGCCTGCAGGCCCTCGACGGTGGTGATCTCGGCGCCCTCGGCCTCGACCGCGAGCATCAGGCAGGCGTTGAGCGGACGGCCGTCGACGATGATCGTGCACGAACCGCATTCACCGACGTCGCAGCCCTTCTTCGTGCCGGTCAGCCCGGCCTCGGTGCGCAGCGCATCGAGCAGGCTGCGGTTCGGCGCTACCGCGATCTCGCACGCCTCGCCGTTGACGGTGAAGGAAACGATACGCTGCTTCATGCCCGGGCCTCTGCGTCGTGGGTTGCCTGTTGGATCGCCTGTTCCAGCGCGCGCCGCGTCAGCACGCGCACCATCTCGCGACGGTAGTCGGCGCTGCCGCGAACGTCGCCGATCGGCCGCGCTTCGGCGCTCGCCGCCTGCGCGGCGGCAGCGAGCCGATCGGCCGTCGGCCGCTGGCCACGCAGTGCGGCCTCGGCCTGTATCGCGTGGAGCGGCGTCGGCGCGACCGCGGCGAGCACGATGCCGAGGTCGGCGACGCGGCCGTCGTCGGCGAGTGTCAGCCGCACTGCGACACCGACGGTGGCGAGCTCCATCTGTGCGCGCCGACCATGCTTGATGTAGGCCTTGCCGGTGCGCGGCGGCGGCGGCGGGATCTCGATGTGAGTCACGATCTCGTCCGGTGCGAGCGTGGTGCGGCCCGGGCCGGTGCAGAAGTCCTGCACCGCGCAGCGGCGCTGGCCGGCGCTGCCGTGGATGCGCAGCACCGCGCCGTCGGCGATCAGCGGCGGCAACGTGTCCGCCGACGGCGACGCGCGGCACACATTGCCGACCACGGTCGCGCGGTGGCGCACCTGGATCGACGCGAAGTCGGTCGACGCCTTGGCCAGGCCCGCGTAGTGGCGCAGCGTGACCGGCGAGGTCTCGACCTGGCGCGTGGTCACCAGCGCGCCGAGCACCAAGCCTCGCTTGGCGTCGTATGCGAAGTCGTCCAGGCCGGGGATCTTCTTCAGGTCGATCACCTGTTCCGGCCGGCGTGCGTGCTCCTTCATCTGCACCAGCAGGTCGGTGCCGCCGGCCAGCAGGCTCGCCTTGCCGCCGGCGGCGCGCAGCAGGCCTGTCGCCTGGTCGAGCGTGCGCGGGTCGAAGTAGTCGAAGGACATCATGGCCGGCTCGCGATTGGTAGCGTGCAGTTCATCGCGTGAATGCTCGCACCGGGGCGGCCATCGGTAAACGGCATCGACCGTATAGATCCATCACGCACGGCGATGAATCGCCGGTCAGGCGTCGTTGTCGCGCGGGCCGCGATCCGCCGGCTCGCCTTGCCGCGACACGCTGTCGGCGTATGTCGAACAGGTCGAGCACGCGGCCGAGCGTGTGGTCGACCATCTGCAGGCTCTGCGGCTTCGCGCAGCATGCCCGCGCCGGCGACGATCGCGCCCATCTCGGGCGATGCTGACTATGTAGCGCAGATGGACCAGGCTCAGCGGCGTCTCGCGCGTGAGCAGCAGCGCCAGGCGGCGCCGCGCCTTCGGCACCGCGTCGGCGGCGCTCGAGCAGCGATGAGGCAATGCCGGTGGCGATCTCGTCGGCCAGTCGCAGCAACTGCAGCAGCCGCGCGCCGTAGACGAAGCCCGGCGCGCCGCTGACGCCGACGATCAGCCGGAGCGCGGCCATGGCCGGCTCGCCGCGTTCACGAACTCGTCTCGCTCTCGTGCCAGCCGCCGAGCGCCCATTTGGACAGCGCCGCCATCGACACGAATAGCACGATGCCGGTCAGCGTGATCAGCAACAGCGAGGCGAACAACCTCGGAATGTTCAGCTGGAAGCCGGACTGCAGGATCTGGTAGGCGAGCCCGGACGCGGTGCCGCCGGTGCCGGCGACGAACTCGGCGACCACCGCGCCGATCAGCGAAAGGCCGCTCGAGATGCGCAGGCCGCCGAAGAAGTACGGCAGCGCGCTCGGCACGCGCAGCCGCATCAGCATCTGCCAGCGCGTCGCGCGGTTCAGCCGGAACAGGTTCATCAGCCCCGGGTTGACGCTGCGCAGCCCGAGGATCGTGTTCGAGATGATCGGGAACAGCGCGACGATCGTCGCGCAGATGACCATCGCCGGCGTCGGGTCCTTGACCCAGATGATGATCAGCGGAGCGATCGCGACGATCGGCGTGACCTGCAGGATCACCGCGTACGGGAACAGGCTGATCTCGAGCAACCGGCTCTGCACGAAGACGAACGCCGCGGCGACGCCGAGCACCACTGCCAGCGCGAACGCGAGGAAGGTGATCTTCAGCGTCGTCAGCAGCGCCGACGACAGCAACGGCCAGTCCTGGAGCAACGTCTGCCCGATCCGCAGCGGCGACGGCACCAGGTACTCGGGCACCGCGAACCAGTTGCACACGAGCTGCCAAAGCCCGAGCAGCAGCACGCCCAGCAGCGCCGGCGCGGCGATGCGCAGCACGCCGGGCGGAATGCGCGATACCGTGGCGGCGGGTGGCGACAGGGCGACGGTGCTGGCGCTCATGGCGGGCCTCGGTGCTCAGCGCTCGCCGCGGTTGGCGCGCGCCAGGTGTTCGGACAGGACGCGGCAGTTGTCGATGAAGGGTTGCGACACGCGGTAGCCGTCGTCGCGGTGCGGCGGCGCGTCGATCGTCACGTCGGCGATCACGCGCCCGGGCCGCGCCGCCATCATCACCACCCGGCTCGACAGGAACACCGCCTCGTAGATGCTGTGCGTGACGAACACGACCGTGAAGCCGCGCTGCTCCCACAACTGGTGCAGGTCGCTGTCGAGCTTGTTGCGCGTGAACTCGTCGAGCGCGCCGAAGGGTTCGTCCATCAGCAGGATGCTCGGCTGCACCGCGAGTGCGCGCGCGATCGACACCCGCATCTGCATGCCGCCGGACAGCTCGCGCGGATAGACCTTCGAGAACTGCGACAGGCCCACCATCTCGAGCGCCTTGTCGATCCGCGGGTCGCTGTCGGCGCGGTTCATGCCGGCCAGGTCGAGCGGCAGCCGCACGTTGTCGGCGACCCGCGCCCAGGGCAGCAGCGTGGCTTCCTGGAAGACCATCGCCATCGAGCGGTGGCCGCTGGCGCGACCGGCGGCGTCGTGGCCGTCGTGCAGCACGATGCGGCCCGACGACGGCGCCTCGAGCCCGGCGAACATCTTCAACAGCGTGCTCTTGCCGCAGCCCGAGGGCCCGAGCAGCGAGACGAACTCGCCGCGGCGGATCTGCACGCTGGTGTCGTTCAGCGCATGCGTGCCGTTCGGATAGGTTTTCTCGACGCGGTCGGCCTCGAGCACGACCGGTGTGCGCGCGGCGTCGGGCGCGGCTCGCACGGCGGACAGGTTCATGCGGGCCCGGGGCAGGGCCCCGGATGGCAAGGCCACGGCGCTCACGGCATGACCTTCACGTCCTTGACGAACTGCAGCGTGTAGGCCTTGCGATAGTCGGTGTCTCGCTTCAGCAGCCCCCACTCGACCATGAAGTCGGCGGTCTTCTTCCAGCGCTCGTCGGTCATCGTGCCGATGCCGGACTTGGCGGCGTCGCCGCCGGTGACGATCTTCAACTGCTTGAGCTTGTCCAGCCCGAATGCGAGCTGGCCGTCGCTCATGTTCGGGTTGTCCTTCTTGATCAACGCGTAGGCGGGCGCCGGGTTGGCGAGGTAGCTCTTCCAGCCCTCGATCGACGCGCGCACGAAGCGGGCGACGACGTCGGGACGCTCGGCGACCATCTTCTGCGTCGTGGTGATCGCCTGGGTGTACGGCGGATAGCCCTCGTCGGCGAGCAGGAAGAGCTTGACCTTCAACCCCTTCTGCGCGGCCTGGTACGGCTCCGACGACGGAAAGCCCTGCTGCACGATGTTCGGGTCGGCGAAGAAGGGCTGCAGGTTGAACGTGTAGGGACGCATCTGCGCGTCGGTGTAGCCGTACTTCTTCTTGACCCACGGCCACCAGTAGGTCGTTCCGGTACCGGCGACGAGAATCGTCTTGTCCTTCAGCGACGCCAGGTTCGGCACGTCGTCGCGGGTCATGATGCCCTGCATGTCGAACTGGAACGGTGCGGCCACGGTGACCAGCGGGAAGCCTTTCTCCACCCCTTGCAGCACCGCGAAGTCGTAGTTGATGATGAAGTCGGTCTGACCGGCGAGCAGCAGCTGCATGCCGTTGACCTGGGGGCCGCCCATCTTGATCGTCACGTCGAGCCCGTGCTTCTTGTAGATGCCCTCGGCGACCGCCTGGTAGAAGCCGCCATGTTCGGCCTGGGCAAACCAGGTGGTCGCGAACGTCACCTTGTCCTCGGCGGACGCGCCCTGGGCCAACCCGAAGGCCAGCGCCATGCCGCTCAGCATGGCGCCAGCAGCCCTGGAAAACACCTGGCGAGCAAGCATCGTCGTCTCCTGTTGTGGGTCTGGAACCAGCCGATCGCGGCATCCCCCGCGCGATGCGCGCGGCGATGGTTCCATCTTCGAACGGGCCGGAGAACGGGCATACTCGGATAAATTCATCGCGATCTCCCATGAATGTCACCCTGCGCCAGCTGCGCGCTTTCGTCGCGGTGGCCGAGGCGCAGCACTTCACCCGGGCCGGCGAGCGGCTCGGGTTGTCGCAGTCCTCGGTGAGCACACTGGTGCGCGAGCTCGAGGAGAACCTCGGGCTGCGGTTGTTCGACCGCCATACCCGGATGCTGCGGCTGACGCAGGCCGGCGCCGAGATCCTGCCGCTGGCGCGGCGCGCGATGAGCGATCTCGACCACGTGATCGGCAGCGCGAGCGAGTTGAGCACGCTCGGCCGCGGCCGGGTGTCGATCGCCGCGGCGTCGCTACAGGCGGCGATGCTGCTGCCGCGGTTCATCCGCCGGTTCTGCGACGAGTACCCCGGCGTCAAGGTTGCGCTGCACGACGTGACCGAGCACGAGGTCATCGAGCAGGTACGCCGCGGCGAGGTCGACTTCGGTCTCGGCTCATCGGCGGCCACGCACCAGGACATCGCCGCGCGCGTGCTGACGTCGGACGAGTTCGTCGCCGTCATGCCCGCCGACCATGCGCTCGCCCGGCACCGCACGCTGCAATGGCACATGCTGACTGACCTGCCGCTGATCGGGCCGCCGCCGGGCAACGCGGTGCGTGGGCAGCTCGACTTCGCGCTCGCGCGCGAGGGCATCTCGCTGATCCGGCGCTACGAGGTCGCGCTGCCGCTGACGATTCTCGGCATGGTCGAAGGCGGGCTCGGCATCGCGGTCATGACCTCGGCGATGTCGCGTCTGGCGCACATGCTCGGGCTGGTGACGCGGCAGGTGACCGATCCGCTGATCCGCCGCGAAATCTCGCTGCTGTTCCACGCCGAACGCTCGCTGTCGCCGGCGGCGCTGAACTTTCGCGACTTGCTGCTGCGCCAGGGCGAAACGCTCGGCCGCGCCTGACAAGCCGGCAGCCGCGACCGCGCTGATCGCGGCTTCACGACTGAGGGCGCGATCCAGGGCTCCGTCCTCGAACCTGCGCCTCCGTCGGCGTCGATCCGCACCGGGCCGCTGACGGCCAGCGGCCGGTCGGGCGTTGCCCGAACGGAGTCAGCCGCGGTTCAGGCGCTCATCGACCCCAGTGCCCCCATGATCTCCTCGGCGAACAGCCCGCTGGCGACGCCGCGGCCATGCCTTTCGCGGCGTACGAGCGACAGCACGTTCCTGCCGAACGCGCGGTCGCGGATCTGCCGGTAGGTGAGCAGTCCTTCGTGTTGCTCGTCGGCGATGTCGAAGCGACACAGGAAGGCGACGCTCTCGCCGGCAGCGGCCAGCCCTTTCATCGTCTCGATCGAATTGGTGCGGAACACCGGTTCGACCACAAGCCCCGCCTCGGCGAACGTTTCGGCGACGATGCCGTGGATCATCATCGAGCGGTCGGCGAAGATCAGCGGATACGAGGTGCAGTGCGCCAGCGGTATCGAGTCCATGCTAGCGAGCGCATGACGCGTCGAGATCACCGCGCCCAGCGTCGTGTCCACTTCCCAGAGTTTCTCGATCTGCGGCGAGGGCGGCAGGTTGAAGCCGAGTCCAAGGTCGGCCTCGCCGCTGACGACCGAGCGCATCACGTCGTGCGCGAGCATGACGCGGATGGAGATCTTCATCTGCGGATGCCGCACGCAAAAGCGCGCCGCCGCCCTGGGTACGAGGCCCCCGGCCAGGCCCGTCATCGTGGCGATGATCACCTCGCCGCGCTGAAGTGTCTTCAGGTCGCGGATCTCGGCTTCGACCTCGCGGTAGTCCTTCATCGTGCGGCGCACATGCGCGATGAGGATCTCGCCCGCCGGCGTGGGCCGCAGCCCGCGCGGCAAGCGCTCGAACAGCGGCTCGCCGATCTCTTCCTCGAGCAGCAGCAAGTGCTTGTTGATGGCCGACGGCGCGACGTGCAGCCGGTCGCCGGCGGCACGGATGGAGCCCGAGCGGGCGACCTCGTCCAGATAGCGGAGCAAGCGCGAATGAAGCATGGGTGCGCTCTGAAGAGCCGGCGTCAGCGTACTCGAAAAGCGAGCGCTTCGTGCACGAAAAACTGCTTTTCAATGACACAGCGTTGGGGTCTCATCGCGTCGTTGACGGACCCTGCGCTGCCCCTTGTCTGCCTGGACCGCGGCGCTTTTCGAACCCCTGGTTCCGCCGCTGTGGCGAAGCCGGCAAGACCCACCTACCGGAGTGAAAGAACCATGCGCCACCACGAGCCGTTCCCGATGAACGAACAGGTCACCGCCGAGTACCACAAGGTGCGGGCGATCTTCGACATCCTCAGCGGCAAGAAGGAGGCCGACCTCCTGCTGAAGAACCTGAACATCCTCGACGTGCACAGCGAGGCCGTCTACCAGGGCTCGATCCTGGTCTACGACAAGCGCATCGTCGCGCTCAACCCCGACGAGTCCATCGTCAAGGTGCGCGAGGTCTTCGACGGTCAGGGCCTGTACGCCATCCCCGGCCTGATCGACGCGCATATTCACTTCGACGCGCAGCTCGCGCACCCGGCAGCGTTCGGCGAAGCGATCGTGCCCTGCGGCACGACGACCATCTTCTCCGAGTGCCTCGACTTCGTCAGCGCCGCGGGCGAGGAGGGCGCGCCGGCCCTGGCGCGGTTGTTCCGCAACCACGAGCGGCTTCCCTACCGCGTGTTCGCCTTCGCGCCGGGCAAGAAGGTGTCCACCGCGGTGACCGATGCGGTGCTGAAGCTCGAGCCGGTGATCGGCCTCGGTGAACTCGGCCACCTCACCTACAGCGTGGGCGACGACGAAGACTTCCGCAAGGCCGCGCTCGGCCGCGTGCACGGCGGCTTCAGGAACTCGCACTGGGGCGTGACGGCGCTGTCGCCGATGATCCTGAACTACCTGCCCGCCATCGGCTCGTCGTTCAACCACGATGTGTGGACCGAGGATGACATCGAGAAGAGCGTCCGCTACGGTTTTCCGACGCAGATCAAGTTCGGCGTCGGCAGTGCCGAGGTGATCAAGATCATGCTGCGCGCCATCGTCAAGCGCAAGTGGCCCGCCGAGAACTTCCTGCTGTGCTCGGACAACATCTCGGTGATGCGGCTGCTCACGCTCGGCCACATGGACTGGGTGGTGTCGCTGTGCGCCGAGATGGGACTGAACCCGATCCAGGCAATCAAGATGGCGACGCTGTACCCGGCGCGCATGTACCACAAGGAGGCCGACCTCGGCTCGCTGACGCCGGGCAAGTTCGCCGACATCGTGCTCACCGACAGCCTGGCGAAGATCAACCCGCTGTACGTCTTCAAGGACGGCGAACTCGTCGCGCGCGACCGCAAGCTGCTGAAGAAGGCCGACATCGACTACTCCGGCATGGCGACCAAGGCGGTGCCGGGGCTAGCGAACCTCGCGCCCGAGCAGCTCGACCTCGTTCCGCTGGAGGTCTCGCCCGACGGCAAGCGCGCCAAGGTCATCCTCTTCGACGTGTACGGCCGCGGCCACGCCAAGTTCTTCCAGGACGTGTGGGTGCCGTTCGTCAACGGCAAGGTCGTGCCCGAGATCGATGGCCTCAGGTACAACCGCTTCTCGCTCGTGCAGCGCTACGCCGACGGCAAGCGGCATGTGGTGAACGCGCTGTTCAAGGGCGTCTCGATCGACCGCGGCGCCGTTGCCACCTTCTGGCCGGCACCCGAGGCCTACTTCGTTGCCGTCGGCGAGGACAGCGCCGAGATGTGTCACTGCCTGAAGCAGGTGGACGCGCTGGCCGGTGGCTGCATCGTCACCGAGAACAAGGTGGTGAAGGCGGCGATGGACCTGGACATCTACGGCGTGATGGCGAACGCGAGCCTCGCGGAGCTGCTCGCCGCCACGCGCTCGATCGACGAAGCGCTGGAGGCGATGGGCAACCGCAACGAGGGTGAGCCGGTCGTCAACAAGCTGCTGACGCTGTTCATCTCGCTGCACCGCTTCGGCTTCATGGAAGGCGTTGCCGGCGGCGGCGATGCGAGCGCAAAGCCGGCCTCCGAAGGCGCGAAGGCCAAGCCCACCGGGACCCGCGGCGAGAAGTTGCCGGCCTAGAGCCCAGACATCGGGAGCGACGCATGACGAACGACAAGGCCGCGGGCCGGACAACTGGCGACATGCATCTGATCGAACGGGCCGCGCTCGAGCGCGCCATGCGCCTGGTCGTGGCCGGCTTCGGCAGCGCGCCCGACGAGGTCGATGCCGTCGTCGGCAACCTGATCGACGCCAACCTCACGGGGCACGATTCGCACGGCATCGGCATGCTGCCGCGCTACGCCCAGGCCTACCTCGAAGGCGACCTGAAGCCCAACACGCATGCTCGCACCGTGCTCGACGCCGGCGCGCTGCTGCGCCTGGACGGCGGTGCCGGATTCGGCCAGGTGATCGGCCGCGAGGCGATGGCGATGGGCATCGAGCGCGCGCGCCGCCATGGCACCGCCGTCGTCGCGCTGGGCAACTCGCACCACCTGGGACGCATCGGCGCCTGGGCCGAGATGGCGGCGGCGGCCGGGTTCGTGTCGCTGCACTTCGTCAACGTGATCGCGCCGCCGATCGTCGCGCCCTTCGGCGGCGCGAAGGCCGGCTTCGGCACCAACCCGTTCACCGCCGGCGTGCCGCTGGCCGGGCGCGCGCCGCTGATCCTCGACTTCGCCACCAGCATGATCGCGCATGGCAAGACGCGCGTGGCCTACAACAAGGGCCAGCCGGTGCCCGAAGGCTGTCTGATCGACAGCCAGGGCCGGCCGAGCACCGACCCGCGCTGGACGATGGAGGAGCCCTACGGTGCCATCCTCGCCTTCGGCGCGCACAAGGGCTACGGCATGGCGGTGCTGTGCGAGCTGCTCGGCGGCGCGCTGGCCGCGGGCCTGGTGGGTTATCGCGACGACGGCAGCCGAAAGCGCATCTTGAACGGCATGCTGAGCGTGCTCGTGAATCCGGCGGCGCTGGGCGAGACGGCGGCGTTCGAGCGCGAGGCGCTGGCTTTCGTGCAGACCCTGCTCGACCTGCCTGCCGCCCCGGGCTTCGACCGCGTGCGCGTCGCCGGCGACCCCGAGCGTGAGCAGCGCGCGCGCCGCAGCGCCGAAGGGGTGCCGGTGGATGCAGCGAGCTGGCAGCAGATCCTCGATGCCGCCGCAAGCCTTGGCGTTGATGCGCGCCGCGTGCAAGAGGCCGCGGGGACACGATGAAGACAAGACGGTGCCTGCGGCGGCATGGCAGCACGGCGGTCCGCCGATCAGCCTGCGGACGGTGGGGTTCATGATCATCAATGGGGCGCACCGGGGCGGCAGGCCCGCGGTGCCACGGCAATGGGGTGTCTGACTTCCAGGAGGGTTCGATGACAAGCTCGCAAGGATTCGTCGTTTCCCGGCGTGCAACGCTGGGTGTGCTCGCCGGTGCCTGCACGATGGCTGCGCCGGCGTTTTTGCGGCAGGTGCAGGCGCAGGGCCTCACCAAGCTCGCCTACCAGACCGGCTGGCTGGCCGGCACCGACAAGGCGGGGCTGTACCAGGCGGTGGGCGCCGGCATTTACAAGGACTACGGCCTCGAGGTCGAGATCAGGAGCGGCGGCCCGCAGCTCAACGTCAACCAGATCTTCCTCGCGCGCAAGGTCGACTTCGCCGACTCGGACAGTTTTCGCGTGCTGAACTTCGCCCGCGAAGGCCTGCCGGCGATCGCCGTCGCCGCGATGGGGCAGAAGTCGCTGACGGCGCTGTTCTCGCATCCCGGCGTCGGCAACGACTCGCTCGCGGCGCTCAAGGGCAAGCCGATCCAGGTCTCGGCGATCGGCCGCCAGACCTACTGGAACTGGCTCAAGGGCAAGTACGGCTACAGCGACGAGCAGATGCGCCCGAAGAATCCCAACTACGGGCAGTTCCTCGTGACCAAGGACCTCACCGTCGAGGGCTTCGTCAACACCGAGCCGATCGAGATGAGGCGCGCCGGGGTCGACCCGGTGATCCACGTGCTCGCCGACCATGGCTACGAGAACTACAGCAGCGTCACGCTGGCGCACCCGCACATGGTGGCCGAGAAGCCCGACGTGGTGCAGCGCTTCGTCGACGCCACGATCAAGGGCTGGCGCACCTGGCTGAACGAAGACCCGACCCCCGGCAACGAGGGCATCAAGCGCGCGAACCCGAACATGAACGACGAGTTCCTCGCGTTCGGGCGCAAGACGCTGAAGGAGCGCGGGGTGTTCGACTCGGGCGATGCCGCCAAGATGGGCATCGGCGCGATGAGCGATGCGCGCTGGAAGAGCTTCTACGACTCGATGGTCGCCGTCGGTGCGATGCCCGCGGGCATCGACATCAAGCGCGGCTACACGCTGCAGTTCCTGAAGAAGTGACCCTCGCGAGGGCATGAGCATGGGCAACATCGCCGCGTTCCCGACGGCCGCTCAGTCCGCGGCCCCCTTGCTGCGCGTGCAGCATGTGTCCAAGCGCTTTGCCAACGGCACGCTGGCGCTGTGCGACGTGAGCCTCGAGCTGGGTCGCGGGCAGTTCGTGTCGCTGCTGGGCCCGTCGGGCTGCGGCAAGAGCACGCTGCTCAAGCTGATCTCGGGCCTGGGCGGCGCGTCCGCCGGCTCGATCGAGTGGCTCGACGCCAACGGCCAGCCGCGCGCCAGGCGGCCCGAGCTGTCGTTCGTGTTCCAGGAGCCGACGCTGATGCCCTGGGCAACCGTGCTGCGCAACGTGACGTTGCCGCTGCGCCTGTCGGGGTTGGCTCGTCACGAGACCATCGACCGCGCGCGGCAGGCACTGGCGTCGGTGGGCCTGTCCGGCTTCGAGAAGACCTATCCGCGCGAGCTTTCGGGCGGCATGAAGATGCGCGTGTCGATCGCACGAGCGCTCGTCACGCGGCCGCAGATCTTGCTGATGGACGAGCCCTTCGCCGCGCTCGACGAGATCACGCGCCTGCGGCTCAACGACGATCTGCTCGAGCTTTGGCAGGCCGAGGGCTTCAGCGTCGTGTTCGTCACGCACTCGGTATTCGAGAGCGTGTTCCTTTCGCAGCGTATCGTCGTCATGGCGCCGCGCCCGGGCCGCATCAGTGCCGACCTGCACATCGACGATGCCTACCCGCGCTCGCGTTCGTTCCGCACCTCGGTCGCCTACGCGGCGCATTGCGATGAAGTGTCCGCGGCACTCGAAGCCGGCATGGCGCAAAGGCGGTTGGCATGATGACTCTGAACAAGACTCTGCCCGCCGCGCCCAGGCGTGCCGCGACGGAGACCGGCACAGGGCGGCCCGATGGTGCTGCCGCGCTGCAGCCGCTCGATGACGAGCTGATCGAAGCGGCAACCGAGCGCCGCATCCTCGGCCTGCCGGTTTCGACCTGGCCGAAGATCATCGCCCCGGCAGTGGTGGGGCTTGCCGTGCTTGTGCTGTGGGAGGTGATGGTGCGGGCGATGCACATCCCCCACTTCATCCTGCCCGGCCCGCTGCTCATCGCCCAGACCCTGGTGGCCGAATGGGGCGCCCTGTCGGCCTCGCTGTGGATCACGGCGGCAATTTCTCTGGCGGCGCTGAGTTCGGCCGTGGTCGTCGGCATGGCGCTCGCCATCCTGTTCACGCAGTCCAAGTGGATCGAGACCGCCTTCTTCCCCTACGCCGTCGTGCTTCAGGTGACACCGGTGGTGGCGATCGCGCCGCTCATCATCATCTGGGCCGACAACGTCAACCTCTCGCTGCTGATCTGCGCCTGGCTGGTGGCGTTCTTCCCGATCCTGTCCAACTCCACGCTGGGGCTCAACTCGGCCGACCACAACCTGCTGAACCTGTTCCGCATCTACGGCGCGACGCGCTGGCAGACGCTGTGGAACCTGCGCCTGCCGGCGTCGATGCCCTACTTCCTGGGCGGGGTGCGCATCTCGGGCGGGCTGGCGCTGATCGGTGCGGTGGTGGCCGAGTTCGTCGCCGGCACCGGCGGCTCGGCCTCGGGGCTGGCCTTCCGCATTCTCGAGTCGGGCTACAACCTGCAGATCCCGCGCATGTTCGCGGCGCTGGCGCTGGTGTCTCTGTGCGGCATCGTCATCTTTGCCTGTCTCTCGCTCGTGTCGTACCTGTCGCTGCGCCATTGGCACGACAGCGCGCTCAAGCAGGAGAATTGAAGTCCGCGCATCCCACGCGCGTCAGGCCGGCCACGGGTCTCATATTCACGCGCGTTCGCTGCGGTCGCAGCCCAACCGCAACGCATCGACCCGCACGGATTTGCGCAAGCGATACCGAGCGTCCGAAGGACTCTGCGAGCGGGTCACCGCACCGCGCCCTCACGCCACAACGGCCGCAGGCACCACACACCGATCACCGGCCCCACCGCCAGCCACGGCAGCACGGCGTGCAGCGGCCACGCGCCGGCGAGCTGCACGAACAGCACGATGGTCAGCGTGGAGATCGCGAAGCCGATGCAGTTCACCAGCGTCAGCACGCTGCCCACCAGCGCGCGCGGCGCGTTGCTGGCGGTGAGGGCGCTGAACTGCGGCGAATCGCCCGACGCGGTCAAACCCCACAGCAGCAGCCACAGCGCCCACGGTAGCAGCGGCGCATCGAGCAGCCACGGCGCCGCGAGCGCGCAGCCGCCGCTGGTGGCGAGCTGGATCGCCGCCACGCGTGCGCCGCCGATGCGCCGCGCCCACACGCCGCCGCCGACGCAGCCGATCGTGCCGGCCGCGATCGCGGCGAACACCCACCACGACGCGGCCGCGCCATCAGCGATGCGCAGCGCGACGATCGCCGGCAGCAGCACGAACAGCGCATAGAGCTCGCCCATGTGGCCGAAGTAGCCGAGCACCGATGCGCGCAGCTGGCGGTCGTGCCACACCACCGCGAGCGCGGCGGGGCTCCAGCGCGTGTGCGTGCCGCGCGGCGCGAGGTGCGGCCCGTCGGGCACCGCGGTGGCCATCAGCACGCCGCCGCCGGCGGCGATCGCGGCCACGCACAGCATCACCGTCTGCCACGGCCATTGCGTGCCGAGCGCACGCAGCGCGTACGGCGTCGCCGTGCCGAGCACCAGCGCGCCCACCAGCACGCCCAGCGCCCAGCCCAGGCCCTGCGCGTACCAGCCGGTGGCGATCTTCATGCCGACCGGATAGATGCCGGCCAGGCATACGCCGGTGGCAAAGCGCAGCGCCAGCAGCGTCGCCAGCTCGGGCGGCAGCTGCGCCGTGATCGCCGCCAGCGCCGCGCCGAGCAGCGAGCAGGCGAGGAACACCAGGCGCGGCGAGAAGCGGTCGGCCACCGCGAGCAGTGCGAACACCAGTGTGCCGGCGATGAAGCCGAGCTGCACCGCAGCGGTCAACCAGCCCACCGCCGACGGCGCCAGTGCCGCGCCGCGCTGCAGGTCGGGCATCACCGCGTTGATCGCGAACCACAGCGAGGTGCCGGCGAGCTGCGCGAGCGCGATCGCCGGCAGGATGCGCCGCGGCACGTTCACCGTGCGCGCTGCGCGCGCGTCGCCTCGGCCCCGATGCGCCCCTGGCGCGTCGCCTCGGCCCCGACGCGCCCCTGGCGCGTCGCCTCGGCTGTTGCGCGCAATTCGCGCTTGAGCACCTTGCCGATCGCGCTGCGCGGCAGCTCATCGACCAGCAGCAGCTCGGCCAGCCGCTGCGTCTTGCCGACGCGCGCGTTCATCCACTGCCGGATCGCCGCGGCATCGTCGCCGCAGCCGGCGCGGCGCACGACGAACGCCACCGGGCTCTCGCCCCACTCGGCGCTGGCCACGCCGACCACCGCCACCTCGGCCACCGCGGGGTGTTGCCGCAGCTCGGCCTCGAGATCGCTCGGGTAGATGTTGAAGCCGCCGGAGATGATCATGTCCTTGCGGCGGTCCATCAGCACCAGGAAACCGTCGGCGTCGAAGCGGCCGACGTCGCCGCTGCGGATGAAGCGCCGCCCCCGCGCATCGAACCACTCGGCCTCGCGCGTCTTGTCGGGCTGGTTGTGATAGCCGAGCATCATGCTGGCCGAGCGGCCCACCACCTCGCCCACCGCGTCGGCGTGCCGCGGCAGCTCGCGGCCATCCTCGTCGATCAGGCGGATGTCGTGGCCTTCGGCCGGCTGGCCCACGGTGTGCAGCTTGGTCGGGTGCTGGCGGCAATACAGGATGGTGCTGCCGCCGCCTTCGGTCAGGCCGTAGTACTCGGTGAGTTCGCCGGGCCAGCGGCGCAGCACCTCGGCCTTCAGCTCGGCGCGAAACGGCGCGCTGGTGCAGGCCTTGAAGCGAAAGCTCGACAGGTCGTGCGCATCGAACCCGGGCCACGCCATCAGCCGCTGGTACTGCACCGGCACCAGCATCGTGTGCGTGGCGCGCTGCGCCTGCGCCAGCGCGAGGTAGCGCGCGCAGTCGAACTTTGCCATCAGCACCAGCCGGCCGCCGCGCGCCAGCGTGGGGATCACCACCACCAGCGTGGTGTTGGAGTACAGCGGCGTGGCGATCAGCGTGACGGTGTCGGGGCCGTAGCCGCCGGAGCGCGCGCGCCGCACCTGGCCCCAGCGCATGCCGTGCGACTGCACGATGCCCTTGGGCGTGCCGGTGGTGCCCGACGAATAGATGATGTTGAACGGCCACTCGGGCTGCAGGCGCACGCGCCGCGGCTTCGCACCGGCCGGCGCCAGCCACGCGCGCAGGCCGCTGTCGCCGCCGGTCGATTCGTCGAGGCGGATGCGGCGCACCGCGGCGCCCGTGAGCCCGGCGTCCAGCGCGAGCGCATTGGCCTCGTCGAGGAACAGGTGGCGCGCGCCGGCGTCGGCCACCATTGCCGCCAGCTGCGCCGGCGTGCTGCTCGGCGCCAGCGGCGCCACCGCGATGCCGGCGCGCAGCGCGCCGAGAAACAGCACCACGTAGGCGTTGCACGGCGCCGCGCAGATCGCGATCGTGGCGCCGGGGCGGGCACCGTCGCGCTGCAGCGTGGCGGCCACGCGGTCGATCGCGGCGTGCAGTTGCGCGTAGGTGATGCGCTCGCCGCTTTCGTCGAGCAGCGCCACGGCCCGTGGCCGCGCGCGCGCGTGGCCGGCGATCAGATCGGGCAGCGCGCGGAAGTCGGGCAGCGGCTCGGCGGCGGGGTGGGGCTTCGGCGTGTGCAGCATGGCCGGCAGGATAGCGAATGCGCGCGCCACCGCGACGGCGGCGCGGCCGCGCCGCCGGGGGACGATCTCGCCGCACAATGCCGCACCGCCATGGACGAGCCCCGCATTCGCGTCGGCCGCGCGATCACGCCCGAGCATCTGCCGACGTACACCGAGACCGCACGATGCTGACCACCGACGTGCCCGGCGTGCAGCGCATCGAGCCGCACGATGCGGCCGTGGCGTTGCCTGCGCTGGCCGAGATCCTGCTCGACTGCGTGGCCGGCGGCGCATCGGTCGGCTTCATGTGGCCGCTGTCGCGCGAGTGCGCGGACGCCTTCTGGCGCGGCGCGCTCGATTCGGCGGCGCGTGGCGAGCGCATCGTGCTGGTGGCGCGTGACGGCGACGGCGGTGCCATCGCCGGCACGGTGCAGGTGATCCTGGCGCAGCCCGAGAATCAGCCGCACCGCGGCGACGTGGCGAAGATGCTGGTGCACCGGCGCGCGCGGCGCCGCGGCCTGGGCGAGCTGTTGATGCGCGCCGCCGAGCGCGAAGCGCAGCGCGCCGGCAAGACGCTGCTGGTGCTCGACACCGCCTCCGCCGACGCCGAGCGGCTGTATGTGCGCAGCGGGTGGGTCGCGTGCGGGTGTATCCCGGGCTACGCGCTGCTGCCCGGCGGCGAGCCCTGCGCGACCACGTACTACTACAAGCCGCTCGGCCGCTGAGCGGCGCGGTTGCAGCGCAGGTGACAGCGCAGGTGGCCGCGCTGCGGCATGATAGCCACCCAGACGCTTGCCGCCGTTCGCCATCGTTGCCGCATGAGCGCCAGCCGCATGACACCACGCCCAGCGCGAGCCTGCATCGTCGGCGCGTTCGAGCACCCGACGCGCAAGGCGCCCGACAAGACCGTGGCGCAGCTGCACGCCGAGTGCGCAGCCGGTGCGCTGGCCGATGCCGGCCTCGACAAGCGCGACATCGATGCCTACTTCTGCGCCGGCGATGCCCCAGGCATGGGGCCGCTGTCGATCATCGACCTGCTGCACCTCGACGTGCGCCACACCGAGAGCACCGACCTCGGCGGTGCGTCGTACATCGCGCTGGTGGCGCACGCGCGCGATGCGATCGCCGCCGGCCGCTGCAACGTCGCGCTGATCACGCTGGCCGGGCGGCCGCGCAGCGAGGGCTCCAGCGGCACCGTGCCGCGCACCCGCGCCGGCACGCCCGAAGCACCGTGGGAGGGCCCGTACGGCCTCAGCACCGTCAACGGCTACGGCATGGTGGCGATGCGGCACATGCACGAGTTCGGCACCACCAGCGAGCAGCTGGCGTGGATCAAGGTGGCGGCGTCGCACCATGCGCAGCACAACCCGCACGCGATGCTGCGCGATGTGGTGAGCGTGCGCGACGTGCTCGAGTCACCGCTGGTCGCCGACCCGCTGCACCGGCTCGACTGCTGCGTGGTCAGCGACGGCGGCGGCGCGCTGATCGTCGCGCGGCCCGAGATCGCGCGCGGCCTGAAGCGGCCGGTGATCAACGTGATCGGTGCCGGCGAAGCGGTGCGCGGCCAGCGCGCCGGTGCGGTCGACCTCACCACCACCGGCGCGGCGAGCTCGGGCGCGGCAGCGTTCGCCGAAGCCGGCGTGGCGCCGGCCGACATCCGGTACGCCAGCGTCTACGACAGCTTCACGATCACCGTGCTGCTGCAGCTCGAAGACCTGGGTTTCTGCCGCAAGGGCGAGGGCGGCCGCTTCGTCGCCGACGGTAACTTGATCTCCGGTGTCGGCCGTCTGCCGTTCAACACCGATGGCGGCGGGTTGTGCAGCAACCACCCGGCCAACCGCGGCGGCATTACGAAGGTGATCGAGGCGGTGCGCCAGTTGCGCGGCGAGGCGCACCCCGCGGTGCAGGTGAAAGGCTGCAGCCTCGCGCTGGCGCAGGGCATCGGCGGCAACCTGGGCAGCCGCCACGCCAGCGCCACGCTGATCCTGGAACGCGGATGAGCCGCGAGCGAACGAACGCGATGAACGACCCGGCCACCACCCCGCGCACGCTGCCGTCGCCGGGCGTCGGGCCCGACAACGCGGCCTTCGTCGCCGCGGTGCGCGAAGGCCGCTTCATCGTGCCGTGGTGCGAGGCCTGCGACCGCAGCCACTGGTATCCGCGCGCGCTGTGCCCGCACTGCTGGAGCCCGCGCATCGCGTGGCGGCCCGCCAGCGGCCGCGGCACGGTGTACGCGCACTCGACGATGCACCGCGCCGAGCCGCCATTCACGCTGGCCTACGTCACGCTCGACGAAGGGCCGACGATGCTGACCCACCTGGTCGACCCGGGCGCCGGCGGCTGGCGCATCGGCATGGCGGTGCGCGTGCGCTTCGTCGCCAGCGACGATGGCACGCCGGTGGCGGTGTTCGGGCCCGCGTGACCCGGCGGCGTCAGCGCGCCACGATCACCAGCACCGGCATCTCGAACGCGACGCTGCCTTCGGGCTGCACGAACGGCGCCAGCGTGGTCTGCGCGGCGTGTCGCAGGCGTCCGAACTGCGCGTCGTCGAGCAGGCCGCCGAGTGTCCACACACAGGCGCGTTCGGTCGACACCAGCGCGTCGATCGACGCGAAGCGCACGGTGGCGCTGCGCTGCACGACCTGCGCACCGGCCAGGCCGGCGTCGCGCGCCAGCGTGGCCAGCAGCGGCGCATCACCGATCGCGAACGGCGCACGGAACGCCGCCGCCACCGGCTCGCCGAACAACTGCAGCAGCAGCGCCGCCAGCGCGCCGTAGCCCGGCGAGCGCTCGACCGCGTCGCACACCGCGACGGCCAGGCGGCCGCGCGGCCGCAGCACGCGACGCATCTCGCGCAGCGCGGCCACGCGATCGTCGAAGAACATCAGGCCGAACTGGCTGATCACCGCGTCGACGCTGGCGTCGGGCAGCGGCAGCGCCTCGGCGCGGCCGTCGATCCACTCGATCGTCGAGTCGAGCCGGCGCGCCAGCGCCAGCATCTCGGGGTTGGCGTCGAGCCCGATCACGTGGCCGTGCGCTCCGACGCGCGCGGCCGCCGTGCGCGCGAGCACGCCGGTGCCGCAGGCCACGTCGAGCACGCGCTGGCCGGCGGCGATGCCGGCCGCGTCGGCGACCACGGTGCTGAACGGCCGGAACAACGCCGGCACGAATTCGGCCTCGTACACTTCGGCCGGTGACCGGATGGCGGTTGCGGTGATGGTGTTCATCGGCGATCTCCTTCGCAGATGAACCGCAGCATCCGCGTCCGGGCGCGCCGTGGCCATGACCGAAGCACCGAATCGCTTGCCCGACCATCCGGACGCGTCGTCGGCCAGCGCGTTCGCGCTGCCGGCGCCGGCGGCCGACGTGCTGTCGGACGTGCTGCGCACGATTCGGCTCAGCGGCTCGATGCTGTTTCTGGTCGACGCCAGCGTGCCGTGGAAGACGCACGCGCCGGCGACGCACACCTTCGCGCGGCAGGTGATGCCGCAGGCGCAGCACCTGGTGTCGTACCACATCGTCGTGCACGGCCAGTGCTGGGCCGGCCTGGCCGGCGAGCCGCTGCAGCTGCTGCGCGAGGGCGACGGCCTCGTCGTGCCGCAGGGCGACGCCTACGCGCTGGCCTCCGCGCCCGACGTGCCGCCGGGCTACAGCGACGACGATGCGGTGGCGTTCTTCCGCAGCATGGCCGCCGGCGAGCTGCCGTCGGTGGTGCGCGAGGGCGGCAATGGCGGCGAGGGCAGCGAGCGCACGTCGTTCATCTGCGGCTTCCTCGGCTGCGATGCGCGGCCGTTCAACCCCGTGCTGTGGGCGCTGCCGCGCGTGATCCATCTGCACCGCGTGGCGCAGCCGGGCGACCGGCTGTCGCACCTGCTGGCGTATGCGCAGCAGGAGCTGCGCGAGCACGGCCCCGGCGGGCGCGACGTGCTGCTGCGGCTGTCCGAGCTGATGTTCGTCGAGGTGGTGCGCCGACACCTGGCGAACGCCGCACCCGTTGCCACCGGCTGGATGGCGGCGCTGCGCGACCCGCTCGCGTCGCGCGTGCTGGCGTGCCTGCACGCGCAGCCGGCGCGGCCGTGGACGCTCGACTCGCTCAGCGAGGCCGCCGGTGCGTCGCGCAGCACGCTGGCCGAGCGCTTTGCGCAACTGGTCGGGCAGCCGCCGATGCAGTACCTGGCCGGCTGGCGCATGCAGCTGGCGTCGCGCCTGCTCGCCGAGCACAGCATGAAGGTGCGAACGATCGCCGATTCGGTCGGCTACGCATCGGAGGCGGCGTTCAGCCGCGCGTTCAAGAAGCACACCGGCGTGTCGCCGCAGGCGTGGCGGCAGCGGTAGCTGACGAGCGGCTGCGACGCGCGCGGCGCGACCACTGTCGTATCACCCCCGCCCGCGAGCGTAGGATGCACCGACAACAACGAGCGCAGACAGGAGACTCACGATGGAACCGACCCGGATCGACGACGCATCGCTGTCGCAGGCCGAGCGCGCGCTGCGCGACGCCGCCTACGAGTACCACCGCGCGCCGCGGCGCGGCAAGATCACGATCACGCCGACCAAGCCGCTGTCGAACCAGCGCGACCTGTCGCTGGCGTACTCGCCCGGCGTAGCCTACCCGTGCCTGGCGATCGAGGCCGACCCGGCCAAGGCGGCCGAGTTCACCTCGCGCGCCAACCTGGTCGGCGTGGTCACCAACGGCACCGCGGTGCTCGGGCTCGGCGACATCGGCCCGCTGGCGGCCAAGCCGGTGATGGAGGGCAAGGGCTGCCTGTTCAAGAAGTTCGCCGGCATCGACGTGTTCGATCTCGAGCTGGCCGAGAAAGACCCCGACCGCCTGGTCGAGGCGATCGCCGCGCTCGAGCCGACGCTGGGCGGCATCAACCTCGAGGACATCAAGGCGCCCGAGTGCTTCACGATCGAGCGCAAGCTGAAGTCGCGGCTGAAGATTCCGGTGTTCCACGACGACCAGCACGGCACCGCGATCATCTCCGGCGCCGCGCTGCTGAACGGGCTCGAGCTGGTGGGCAAGTCGCCGGCGGCGATCAAGCTGGTGTCGTCGGGCGCCGGTGCGGCGGCGATCGCCTGCCTCGACATCATGGTCGGGCTCGGCGTCAAGCGCGAGAACATCTTCGTCGTCGACTCGCGCGGCGTGATCCAGCACGAGCGCGACGACGCGCGCGCGGGCAAGCTCGACGAGAGCAAGCAGCGCTATTGCCAGAAGACCGCGGCGCGCACGCTGGCCGACGTGATGGCCGGCTGCGACGTGTTCCTCGGCTGTTCGGCCGCCGGCGTGCTGAGCGCCGCGATGGTCGAAACGATGGCGCCGCAGCCGATCATCCTGGCGCTGGCCAACCCCGAGCCCGAGATCCGACCCGAGGTGGCGCGCGCGGCGCGCGCCGACTGCATCGTGGCCACCGGGCGGTCGGACTATCCGAACCAGGTCAACAACGTGCTGTGCTTTCCGTACATCTTCCGCGGTGCGCTCGATTGCGGCGCCACCCGCATCACCGAGGAGATGAAGCTCGCCTGCGTGCGCGAGATCGCCGCGCTGGCCAAGGCCGAGATCAGCGACGAGGTGGCCGCGGCGTACGCGGGCCAGGAGCTGAGCTTCGGCCCCGACTACATCATTCCGAAGCCGTTCGATTCGCGGCTGATCCTGCGCATCGCGCCGGCGGTGGCCGAGGCCGCGGCGGCCAGCGGCGTGGCCACGCGCCCGATCGAGGACCTCGACGCGTATCGCCAGTCACTGACGCGCTACGTCTACCAGACCGGCCTGGTGATGCGCCCGGTGTTCTCCGCCGCCAAGGCCGCCCATGCCAAGGGCAGTGCGCGCGTGGTCTACGCCGAAGGCGAAGACGAACGCCTGCTGCGAGCGGTGCAGATCGTGCTCGACGAAGGCCTGGCGCGGCCGATCCTGGTCGGCCGGCCGGCGGTGATGCAATCGCGCATCGAGCGCGCCGGCCTGCGCCTGAAGCTCGGCAGCGACGTCGAAGTGGTCGACCCGGAGGACGATCCGCGCTACCGCGCCTGCTGGGAGGCCTACCAGCGGCTGATGGGTCGCGAGGGCGTGACGCCGCGCATGGCCAAGGCTGCGCTGCGACGCTCGAACACGCTGATCGCGGCGATGCTGCTGCGCCGCGGCGATGTGGACGCGATGCTGTGCGGCCTGGTCGGCAGCTTCGATGCACACCTGGAGCACGTGCGCGGCGTGATCGGCCTGCGCGCAGGCGCCAGCACGTTCGCCACGATGAACGCACTGCTGCTCGGCGAGCGCACGCTGTTCCTGGCCGACACCTTCGTCAACGATGAGCCGAGCGCCGAGCAGCTGGCTGAGATCGCGGTGATGGCGGTCGACGAGTTGCGCCGCTTCGGTGTGCCGCCGCGCGTGGCGTTCGTCTCGCACTCGATGTTCGGTTCGTCGACGCGGCCTTCGGCGCGACGGATGCGCCGCGCGGCCGAGCTGCTCAAGCAGCTGCGCCCCGAGATCCCGTGCGACGGCGAGATGCACGGCGACGCCGCGTTGTCGGAAACCGTGCGTCGCGACTTCCTGCCCGACAGCACGCTGACCGGCGAGGCCAATCTGCTGTTGCTGCCCAACCTCGACGCGGCTAACATTCTGTTCAATGTGCTCAAGGTCACCGGCGGCGCCGGCATCACGGTGGGGCCGGTGCTGCTCGGCGCGGCGCGGCCGGTGCACATCCTGACGCCGTCGTCGACCGTGCGTCGCATCATCAACATGACGGCGCTGGCGGTGACGGGCGTTGCGGTCGGCGCGGGGTGAGGGAAGGCGGGCAAACCGGCGCGTCGGTTTCGACGTTGCCGCTTACCCCGGCGCCGCCGCGAGTTGCGGGCTGCGCCCGCGTGCCGCGCGCGCTCACGCGGCGGCCACGAGCTTCAGCCGCGTGATCTCGCTCGGCGCGCCCAGGCGCAGCGGCGGGCCCCAGTAGCCGGTGCCGCGGCTGGTGTAGATCCACAGCTGCTGCAGCCGGTGCAGCCCGGCGGTGTAGGGCTGCTGCAGGCGCACGAACACGTTCCACGGCCAGTACTGGCCGCCGTGCGTGTGCCCCGATAGCTGCACGTCGAAGCCGGCGTCGGCAGCGGCCGCGGCACTGCGCGGCTGGTGCGCCAGCAGCACGCGCGCTCCGGCATCGCGCGGTGCGCCGGCGATCGCGCGTTGCGGATCGCTGCGCTGCCGCGGGTCGAAGTGCTGCGCGCTGGTGTCGGTGACGCCGGCCAGCACCAGCAACGCGCCGGCGTGCGACAGCACCACGTGCTCGTTGATCAGCACGCGCACGCCCAGCCGCCGCAGCTCGGCCGCCCACTCGTCGGCGCCGCTGTAGTACTCGTGGTTGCCGGTGACGAAGAAGGTGCCGTGCGTCGAGCGCAGGCCGCTCAGCGGCGCCACATCGGGCGCCAGATCGCGCACGCGGCCGTCGACCAGGTCGCCGGTGACGGCCACCACGTCGGCGCGCAGTGCATTCACTGCGTCGACGATGCGCTGCACGTAGCCGCGCTTGATCGTCGGGCCGACGTGGATGTCGCTGATCTGCGCGATCGTGAAGCCGTGCAGCGCCGGCGGCAGCTGGGCCAGCGGCAGCTCGACCGTGCGCACGCGCGCGGTACGGCGTGCGTTGACGAAGCCCCACGCGGCGAACACGAGCGCGCCGATCATCACGGCCAGCGCGGTCCACTGCGACAGCGCGGCCGGCGGCACGATCGGCGACAGCCACGCGAGCAGCGCAGCGAGCAGCAGCAGGACATCGCGCAGCGCGGTCAACGCCAGCAGCGTCGAGACGACGCCGAGCGCCAGCATGCCGGCCCAGCTCAGCCGGTCGGCGCGTGCGCGGTCGCGCGCGCGGCGGCCGAAGAACGCCAGCGGAATCAGCAGCGCCGAGGCCAGCAGCAGCAACACCAGCGCCGCCTGCCATGGCGCGGGCAGGTCTGGCGCCAGGCGCCAGCCGATGTACAGGTGCAGCAGCGCCGATAGCCAGAGGGCGAACACCGGCCGCAGATGGTGCCGCGCGGCCGCGGTTCAAGCAGGCTTGCCCCTCGGCCGGCGCAGGGTCGGGGTTGCTGGCACGATGTCGGCTCCGAGGAGAGAGGGAGGTCGCGTGCCGGGGCGATTGCTGGACCTGAAGCCGGCGCTGCCGATCCTGATCGGCGCATCGCTGATGCTCACGTTCGCGATGGGGCTGCGGCAGAGCCTGGGGCTGTTCATGCCCGACCTGACGCGCGACATCGGCATCTCGGTGTCCGACTTCACGCTCGCGATCGCGGTGCAGAACCTGATATGGGGCGTGCTGCAGCCGGTGGCCGGCGCGCTGTCGGTGCGCTGGGGCCTGCGGCCGCTGATGGTCGGCGGCTCGCTGCTGTACCTGCTGGGGCTGGCGGTGCTGGCGCTCGCGCACGGCAGCACCGGCGTGGTGATCGGCGCGGGGCTGTTGATCGGCACGTCGATGGCGTGCACCGGCCCGGCGTTGGCGTCGGCAGCGGTGTCGCGCCCGGTCAGCGTGGCGCTGCGCAGCGCGGTGCTCGGCGCGGTGTCGGCCGCCGGCTCGCTGGGCGCGATGCTGTCGGCGCCGATCGGCCAGGCGCTGAATCAAGCGTACGGTTGGCGCGTCGGCGTCATCGGCTTCGCGATCCTCGCGCTGCTGATGCTGCCGGCGGCCTGGGTCGCCGGCCGCGTCGATCGGGTGCCGCTGCCGCCGTCGTCGGGCACGACCGACCGCAGCGCCGGTGCCGCGCTCGGCAGCGCGGTGAAGCACGTGCCGTTCGTCGTGTTGACGATTGCCTTCTTCGTCTGCGGCATGCAGCTGGTCTTCCTGACCACACACCTGCCGTCGTACCTGCAGATCTGCGGCATGGATCCGATGCTGAGCGCGCAGGCGCTCGGCGTGATCGGCGGCTTCAACGTGCTCGGCAGCCTGTTCTTCGGCTGGGCCGGCGGGCGCTGGAACAAGCTGGTGCTGCTGGGCGGCATCTACGCCGTGCGCTCGGCGGTGCTGCTGTGGTACTTCGCGACGCCGCCCACGGCCACCGGCACGCTCGCGTTCGCCGCGATCATGGGCTTCCTCTGGCTCGGCGTGGGCCCGCTGGTGACCGGCTGGATCATCGACGTGTTCGGGCTGCGCTGGCAGGCGATGCTCGGCGGCGTGGCGTTCGTCAGCCATCAGGTCGGCAGCTTCGTCGGCGCCTACGGCGGCGGCCTGCTGTACGACCTGCTCGGCTCGTACACCGCCGCGGTGCACGTCGGCGTGGCCACCGGCCTGGCGGCGGGCATCGTGCAGATCGGCTTCGCGCTGCATCGGTCGAGCAAGGTGAGCCTGGCGGCCGGCTGAAGCACCCGGGGGCGGCCGCGATGTTGCCTGTGGCGGGCGCGTGCCTACGCCACCTCCAGCACGAGGCGCTTGCCGCAGGCCTTGACGTACTTGCGCAAGGTGGCCACCGAGGGCGAATGCTTGCCGGTGGCCAGCGCGCGTTCCAGCCGCGCCACGGCGGGCGCCTGCGTGCCCATGCGTTCGGCCACCTGCGCCTGCGTCAGGCCGGCCTCTTGTCTGGCCTTGAGCAGTGCGTCGAGCAACGCCGTCTCGTCGCGTTCGATGCGTTCGACCTCCGCCCGGACACCGGGGCGGCGCATCAGCTTCTTGATGACTTGATCATGGGTTCGCATGTCTGACTTCCTTCAACCGTGATTGCGCGACCTCCAGCTCCCGTTGCGGTGTCTTGTTCGATTTCTTGACGAAGCTGTGCAACATCATGATGCGGCGGCCCACCAGTGCGCAGAAGAAGACCCTTGCGATGCCTTCGGCACCCTTGAGGCGCAACTCGAACAGCCCGTCACCGAAGGCCTTGGTGTGAGGCTCCCCCAGATGCGGCCCGAGCGCGACCATTCTCCGCGTGAGCACCACATAGCGGGCCGCCAGCGTGTCAGGCAGCGCAAGGATCTCCTCCTGCACGGCTTCGCTGTAGTAGATGATCGTGAAATCGACCGATCGATGATAACAAAAATGTTAGTTGCGTGCCATCGGCTACTGCCCATGACCGTGATCGTCGCCGCCGTAGTCGGTTGCGCACCGCAGGTGCCCGGCTTCGGCACCTTCGGCGGCCCGCCGCGGCCGCGGCCGCCGGCCGCGCAGCCTGCTGCCGCGGAGCCCGGCGAGTTGATCGGTGCGCAGCACGAGGTGCGCTGGTACCCGGCATCTCCCGCCGCAACCCGATAGGCGCTGCGATGCCGATTCCATCGCGGCGAACTCTCGGGCAGCCCGCATCAATCCCGCACGCAAGGCCAGCACCCCGATGACACGCCACCACGCCACCACCTACCGCAGCGCCGCCGTGCGCCGGCTGCGCGCCGACCTCGCGCTGGCTCTGCGCGCGGCCGCGCACCACGGCCTCGGCGAAGGCGTGTGCAACCATTTCAGCATCGAGCTGCCCGATGCGTCGGGCCGCTTCCTGCTCAACCCGCGCGGCCTGTTGTGGAGCGAGGTGCAGGCCGACGACATCGTGCTGGTCGATGCGCACGGCGCGCGGCTGGCCGGCACGTGCGAGGTCGAGCCGACCGCGATGTTCATCCACGCCGCGGTGCACCGCATCGCGCGCAAGGCCTGCGTGCTGCACACCCACATGCCGTTCGCCACCGCGCTCACGCTGACGCAGCCGCGTGCGCTCGACACCACGCTGTCGCAGAACGCGATGCGCTTTCACGGCCGCGTGGCGGTCGACGCGCGCTACAACGGCCTGGCGCTCGATGGCTCGGAAGGCGAGCGCATCGCGCACGCGATGCACGGCGCCGACGTGGCGTTTCTCGGCAACCACGGCGTGGTCGTGTGCGGCGCGCGTATCGACCACGCCTACGACGACCTGTACTACCTCGAGCGTGCGTGCATGCACCAGGTGCTGGCGCACAGCACCGGCCAGCCGCTGCTGCCGGTGGCGGCCGAACTGGCCGCGAGGGTCGCCGCGCAGACGCTCGGCGAGCGGCTGCAGTCCGAGCTGTTCTTCGCGGCGCTGCGCCGCACGCTGTGAAGCACGGTCGCGGCGGGGTGGCGGGCGCGCGGGCGAGGCGGGCGTGGCGGGCATGGGCTGGCGCGGCCATTGCGCTGGCGCTGCGCGATGCGGCGCTTGCCGTTACCGCTTCTGCCGCCGGTGCGGCGCATCCGGTCGCCGGCGCAGCCGCATCTGCCGCTGCGGGCGCTTCGGCCGTGCCGCCGCCGGTGTCGCTGGTGGCCGCGCTCGACCGGCGCGCCGCGCACGGCGGCATCGACGCCGTCAATGCGCACCTGCTGTCGCGCACCGGTGCCGCCGAACGCATGCGCCTGGGCCGGCAGGCCGAGGCCTGCGAGCCCGATGCACTGCGCCTGAGCGTGCAGCTCGGCCGTGGCCGTGATGCGAAGGCCGCGTGGCTGCACCACGAGGCCTTGCGCGCCGCCGCCGGGCGCTGCGTCGGCACGGTGCTGTCGCTGCTGGCGCCGCACGAGGTGCCCAAGGTCTGCGCGTCGCAGTCGTCGTGGAGCGTGGTGCAGACCGCGCGCGAGCTGCGCCGGCGCATCGCCCTGCTCGACGCCGACGAGTTGCTGCGCGACACCGCGAACGGACGCGCTTGTCGCGCCGCCTACTGGCACGAACTGACGACCACGCGCGTGGTGGTGCGGCGCGTGGCGCCGGCGGCCAGCCGGCCGTGACGGCAAAGCGCCACGGTTGCCCGCCATTCGCGGGGTGGGCGCTGTGGCCGTGGCGCGGGGCGGCCTACACTCGCTGCCGTTGCCGATTCCAGGGCCGCGCCGACGGCCCGAGCAGCGATGACCGATACCGCGCCCCGGAGGAAGCCGTTCTCGATGATCCGCGAGTTCCATCTCGCGGACTGGTTCACGCTCGGCAACGCGGTGTGCGGCACCGGCGCGATGTTCTCGATCATGACCTTCCTGCAGCTGAAGGAGCCGCGTCACATCGTGTTCGCCTGCGCGCTGGTGTTTGCCGCGCTGGTGTTCGACATTCTCGACGGGCGCATCGCGCGCTGGCGGCAGAACACCTCGCTGCTCGGCCGCGAGCTCGATTCGCTGGCCGACGTGATCTCGTTCGGCGTCGCGCCGGCGCTGATCGCCTACGGCTGCGGCATGCAGGGCCTGTACGACCGCATCGTGCTCGGCTTCTTCGTCGCCTGCGGCGTGTCGCGGCTGGCACGCTTCAACGTCACCGCCGAGGAGATGTCGCAGGCCACCGGCAAGGTGCAGCACTTCGAGGGCACGCCGATCCCGAGCTCGGTGCTGTTGGTGCTGCTGATGGCCGTGGCCGCGTGGCAGGGCGCGATCGACGACCAACTGTGGTTCGGCAAGACGGTGCTGATGGGCTTCACGCTGCACCCGCTGGTGCTGCTGTTCGCGCTGTCGGGCTCGCTGATGATCAGCCGCATCCGCATTCCGAAGCTGTAGCGCCTCGCGCAGACCGTCCGAGCCGGCCGCGACTGCACGCCGCCACCGCTGGTGCATGATGGCGCCCTCGCGCAACCCCGGGGAGCATGCGATGGCGGAGATGACGCGCACGGCCAGCGGCCTGCAGTACGAAGACACGGTGGTCGGCGCGGGCGCCACCGCGCGCGCCGGCCGCGAGGTGACGGTGCACTACACCGGCTGGCTGCACGACCCGGCGGCGCCGCAGCAGCGCGGCGCCAAGTTCGATTCCAGCAAGGACCGCAACGACCCGTTCCGCTTCGACCTCGGCGCGCGCATGGTGATCGCCGGTTGGGACGAGGGCGTGCAGGGCATGCAGGAGGGCGGCACGCGCGTGCTGCTGATTCCGCCGCAGCTCGGCTATGGCGCGCGCGGCGCCGGCGGCGTGATCCCGCCGAACGCGACGCTGGTGTTCGAGGTGGAGCTGCTGCGCGCCTGAACCGGCGATGAAGCTCAACACCGCGCGCGTGTTCGTGCGCGACATCGCGCGCTCGCGTGCGTTCTACGAGCACACGCTGGGCCTGCGCCTGAAGAACGACGGCAGCGCGCGCGGGTTCTGCGTGTTCGACGCCGGCACCTGCGAGTTGGTGCTCGAGGCGGTGCCGGTGGATGCGCCGGCGCAGGCGCTGGTGGGCCGCGTCACCGGCCTGGCGTTCAACGTGGCGAACGTGCACCTTACGTACCAGCAGCTGAAGGCCAAGGGCGTCGAGTTCAGCGCGGCGCCGCAGCTGCAGTTCTGGGGCGGCACGCTGGCGACGCTGCGCGACCCCGACGGCAACGAGCTGCAGATCGCGCACCGGCCGCCGGCGTGAGGGCGCCCGGCGCTCGTGCGGCCGCCCTCACCACGGCCGCAGTGCCTGCGCCACCACGCCGCTGATCAGGTTCTCGCGCATCAGGCGTTCGTGCAGCGAGCCGCGCGGCTGCGCGATCTGCGCGAGCGCGTGCCGTGCCGCCGCCGTGTGCGCACGCGCCAGCGCGACGGCCGCGCCGGCTTGCACGGCCTCGAAGCGCAACGCGTCGTGCGGGCGCAGCTGCGTCACGCCGTCGAGGTCGCACGTCAGCACGGTGGCGATCTTCGGGTAGCCGCCGGTGGTCTGGTGGTCGGCCAGCAGCAGCGAGGCGACGCCGTCGCCGGCCACCTGCAGCGAACCGCGCAGCGCGGCCTCCGACGGGATCGACAGCGCGTCGCGCAATGCCAGCGCCGGCCCGGCCAGGCGCACGCCCATGCGGTCGTAGGCGGGTGTCAACGCGAAGCCCTCACGCAGCAGCGCCGCGACCGCGTCGGCTTCGAACCGCTCGGTCTGCGGCCCCAGCACCACGCGCGCGAGCGCGCGCGGCCGCGCCAGCTCGGGCAGCGGCAGCTCGCCTTCGCGGTCTTCGCGCACCGCGGCGTCGCGCACCACGAGTGTCGCGCCAGCGGCCAGCAGCCCGCCGCCGAGTCCCGAGGCGGCGTGCGTCGCGGCGTGACCCGCCCAGCGCTTGCAGTCGAGCGCGCCGGCGAATGCCAGGTAGGCCCAGCTGCCCCAGGCGCCGGGCCGCACCGCGAGCGTGTCGCCCGCGCGCAGCGTGCGCACGCACCACGATCGCGTCGACATGCCGGCGTGCACGACGCGGAACTCGCCGCCGGTGATGCAGCAGGTGAGCTCGCCCGATTCACAAGCGAGCTCCAGGCCGCCGAGCGAGATCTCAATCGCGGCGGCATCGGCCGCGTTGCCGAGCGCAGCGTGGGCCGCCGCGTGCGCGAACCGATCCATCGGCCCCGAGGCCGGCACGCCGAAGCGCAGCATGCCGAAGCGGCCCGCGTCCTGCACCGACACCAGCGGGCCGCAGGCGCGCACCGTGAGCCGCGCGTCAGCCATCGTCGTGCTGCCGCGCCCGCGCGGCGTATTGCGCGAGATCGATGCGCGTGAAGCGCACGCGGTCGCCGACGTCGAACAGGAACGGCGCGTCGGCGTCGGGCCGCAGGATGCGGGTGGGCGAGCGGCCGATGATCGACCAGCCGGTGGGCATCACCAGCGTCGTCACGAGGCACTGCGGCCCGGCGATCAGTACGCTGCCGGCGGCGATGTCGCGCAGCGGCGCGGCCTTGCGCGGCAGCTGGATCGCCGCCGGCACGCCCGACAGGTAGGCATAACCCGGCGCGAAGCCGTACATCCGCACCCGGTAGTCGCCGCGCAGGTGCTGCTCGATCACCGCGTCGGCGCTCAACCCCTTGGCGCGCGCGACCGCGGCGAGGTCGGGGGCCAGCGCACCCTCGTAGCAAACCTCCACCTCGCGCAGCTGGCCCGCGGCGGGCGTGCCCGCGTCGCGGCCGAGCAGCTGCTGCACGTGCGCGCGCACCGCGTCGTGGTCGGTGCGCAGCGGATCGAAGCCGACCAGCAGGTTGACCATCGCCGGCACGCATTCGGTCATGCCGTGCGGCGGCGCGGCGGCCAGCGCGCGGTCGAGCGCCAGCACGGCCGCGCCGGAGGCGTCGTCGATCGCGTCGCCGAACGACACCAGCAGTGCATGCTCGGCCACCGGCGTGAAACGGGGCCACTGCGCCATGGCGGCTCAGCCGACGAACGGCGCCACCGTGATGCCCTCGGCGTGCAGCTGTGCGCGGATCTGGCGCGCCATCTCGACCGCCTCGGCGCTGTCGCCGTGCACGCAGATCGAATCGGCGTTCAGCGCGATCGGTTCGCCGCCGGCCACCGGCATGCGGCCCGAGCGCAGGAAGCCGATCAGCCGCTGCGTGGCCTGCTGCACGTCGTGCAGCACCGCGCCGGGCTGGCTGCGCGGCATCAGCTGGCCGCTGGACAGGTAGGCGCGGTCGGCGAACACCTCGGAGAACACCGGCACGCCGCGCGCGCGCGCCGCCTGCTCCAGGCAGGTGCCCGAGATCGCCAGGATCGCAAGCGATGAGTCCACCGACATCACGGTTTGCACGACGGCGTCGGCCACTGTGCGGTCGGCCGCCGCGAGGTTGCCGAGCGCGCCGTGCGGCTTGACGTAGCGCACCGCGGTGCCGGCCATGCGCGCCAGTGCCGCCAGCGCGCCGATCTGCGCCGCCAGCATGCGGCCGATCTCAGCGGGCTGCATCGGGATCACGCGGCGGCCGAAGCCTTCGCGGTCGGCGTAGCCCGGGTGCGCGCCGACGACCACGCCGCGCTCGGCGGCCAGGCGCAGCGTGGTGAACATCGTCTCGGGATCACCGGCATGGCCGCCGCACGCGATGTTGGCGCTGCTGACGCAATCGAGCACCAGCGCGTCGTGCCCCATCGTCCACGGGCCGTAGCCCTCGCCGAGGTCGGAGTTGAGGTCGATGCGCATCTTGCGTCGGCGATGGAATCAGAACGGCTTCAGGCCGAGCGCGGCTCGGAACCGGTTCTTGATGTAAGAGCCGTCGCGCGGCGGCAGCGCGCGCGGCGGTTCGGCGGCCTCGATGAACACCTGCGCGAACGTGGTGCCGCCGCGCGCGAGCACGCGCTGCGCGATGCGTTCGCAGCCGGCGAGGTCGTCGAGCGCGAACGCCGTCTCGATGCCGAAGCCGCGGGCCACCGCGACCAGATCGGTGCCCTGGCTGCAGTGGCTGCGCTGCATGCCGGTCTCGCCGAAGTGCCCGTTGTCGAGCACCACGATCGTCAGGTTGGGTGGCTGCCGCACGGCGATGGTCGCCAGGCTGCCGATGCCCATCAGCTGCTCGCCGTCGCCGGTGATCACCAGCACCGATTGCGCGGGCTGCGCCAGCGCGAGGCCGAGGCCGAGCGGCGCGGCGCCGCCCATTGCGCCCCACAGGTAGTAGTTGTGCTCGCGGTCGCCGGCGGCGAACACGTCGTAGCTCGGCGAGCCGAGCCCGCTGACCACCAGCGCGTCGGGTGTTGCGGCGAGCAGCCGCGCGACGAAGGCGCGGCGGTCGATGCGCTTGCGTGAGGTGTCGGCGCTCATCTGCGTCGGCCTCAATCGGAGCGCCACTGCTTGCGGCCGACCAGGCTCTGACCGAGCAGCACCGCCACCTGGTCGCCGGCGTCGAACGCGGCGTCGAGGCCCGCGGCCACCGCCTCGGCCACCTGCTCGGGCCGGTCGGCGCGCAGCACGTGCAGGCCCATCGCCTCGAGCACGCGCTGCGTGGCGCGGCCCATCGGTGCCTGCCACGGGTTGAACTCGGCGTGCTCGCCGCGCATCGTCACCAGCGTGAGGAACGGAAAATCAGCCGCCTGCAGCAGCGAGAACATGTTGACGCAGTTGCCGACGCCGCTGCTTTGCATCAGCAGCACCGCGCGCTGGCCGCCGAGCCAGGCGCCGCAGGCGAGCGCGACGCCTTCTTCCTCGGTGGTGAGCACGATGTCGGCAATCTCGGGGTCGGCGATCGCGCTGCGGATGACCTGCGCATGCCCCGCGTCGGGCACGTAGGCGATCTGGCGCACGCCGCCACGCTTGAGCGTGTCGAACACCGCTTGCTGCCACGCCGGGGCAGCGGTGTGGCTCGGCACGGGCGGTGCGGGGTTCATCGGCTGGACGAGCGGCTCTTGCGACGGCCCTGCCAGTATGCGTCACGGCGCGGCTGACCGTGGAGCCGGCCGGTGATCGCCGATCGGGTCGCGGGTCGGGGTCGCGCTGCGCTCAGTGGCTCACCCCCAGCAGGCGCAGCTTGACGAACGCCAGCCCCGCCATCACCGCGTCGTTGAGCGCGTCATGCGCCTCGCGGGTCGGCAGATCGAGCTCCTTCATCATCGTTGCGAACCGCAGGTCGATCCTGCCGCCGCGTTCGTGTGGCGGCAGCTGGCGGTTCTTCCAGTCGTAGTACATCGACGACACCTCGATCGTCGGTTGCGGCAGCCGCACGCCGAGCAGCGGCCAGATCTCGCGGTTGAGCATCGCGACGTCGAACTCGAGGTAGTAGCCCACCAGCGGGCGCGCGCCGATGAACTCGAGCAGCCGGCGCATCGCCTTGGCCGGGTCGATGCCCTGCGCCACGTCCTGCTCGCGCAGCCAGTGCACGCGCACCGCCTCGGCCTTCGGCCTGCGCTCCGGGCGCACCAGCAGTTCGAGCCGCTCGCTGGTCAGCAGGCGCTGGCCGGCGATGCGTACCGCGGCGACCGAGACGATCTGGTCGCGCCGAATGTCGAGTCCGGTGGTCTCGCAATCGAGCGTGACCCACTCGCCGGCCGGCGGCGGGTCGTAGAGGAACGCGAAGTCGGGGTCGGCCAGGTGGTACAGCCGCCAGCGCCGCCGCACCGCGTCGAGGGCTTTCATGCCTCAGGCGCCTTCCGAGTGACCCGCATGTTCAGACGCTTTCGAGGTGGAACTGGTGGCGCACCAGCGCCTTGAAGCGCTTGACGACCCCCAGCGCATCCTTCAGCAGGTCGCGCTCGAGGCTGCTCAGCCGGTCGGTCTGCACGCCACCGCTGACCGGTTTGCCTGCTTCGAGCTCGGCCAACCCTGCCTTCAGCTTCAACTGCATCAGCACGTGCAGGCTGTCGCCGAGGCTCGCCGCCAGCTCGGCGCCGAGCCTGCCGGCGGCCACCAGCCCTTCCAGCCGCGCCAGCGTGCCGGTGACGTCCAGATGCTCGCGCAGCGCGAGGCTGCGCACGCCGTGCACGATCGGGAAGATGCCGGCCTTCTTCACATCCAGCGCCTGCCGGTCGCCCTCGCCGAGCAGCAGCCGGTTCCACCATCCACCGGTGGCGCCGGGAAAGAGGTCGATCGCCGCGGCGAAGCGGCCGAGCAGCGCATCGTCGGCGGCGACGAGGGTGTCGATCTCGGCGCGCAGCTTCGCCAGCAGCGAGGCATTGCCGGCCACCGCCTGCGCGTCGATGAAGATCGCCAGCGACATCAAACCCTCGGGGTCGGGCTGCAGCAACCAGCGCCGCACGGTGGCCGCGAAGTCGCTCGCGCGGCGTCGCCAGGCGGCGTTGCTGACCATGATATTGCCCGGGCAATCGGGATAGCCGAAATCGCGCAGCGCAGCCGAGAAGCGCGCGCACGCCGCCTCCACCTCGGCATCGGGTGTGCTGGCGTCGTCGCGCAGCACGAGGCCGTTGTCCTGGTCGGTCTTCAGCAGCTGTTCGCCGCGCCCTTCGCTGCCCATCACGAACAAGCAGCTTTCGCGCTGCAGCGCGGCCGGTGCAACGAGCTGCCAGGTGCGCTCGAACAGCTTGGAATTCAGCGCCTGCACCAGGCGCCCGATCTGGCCGACGCGCGTGCCGCCGCGCCACAGCAGATCAACCAGGCGCCCGATGCGTTCGGCCTGCGTGCGCAGCGCTTGCAGATCCTGTGCCTGCACGATCTGCGCGGTGATCAGGTACGAATGGTTCGACAGGAAGCTCATCAGGTCGAGCTGCTCGAGCAAGCCGACGATGCGCGTGCCGTCGACGACGACGAGGCGGTGGACCTGGTGCTGGATCATCGCCGCCAGCGCGTCGAACAGCGGCGTGCGCGGCGTGACCGTCACCAGTGCGAAGCTCGTGAAGTCGCGCACCGGCAGCGTGTCGAGCGAGCGCCCGTCGGCCACCGCGCGCTGCAACCCGGTGTTGGTGAAGATGCCGAGCCGCTCGCCTGTGCCTGCCCCGTCACGCACCAGCACGCTGCTGGTGCGACCGCTTTGCATCCGCTGGGCAGCGTCGACCACCGAAGCCGCGCCGTCGATCTCGTGCGCCGGACGCAGGTAGGCCTCGGCCACGCGCGCGCGCGCCAGCGCCTGCATCTCGCGCTGGCTGTGCCGCTGCGCGAGCGCACCGAGCTTGATCGACAGATCGGAGAACAGCAGCGCACCGAAGGTCGCATTGCGCGAGATCAGCGCCTTGACGGCCGCCTTCGCGAGCTGGTAGGTGACCACCTCCTCGGCGGCGACGAACCGGCCGCTCGCGCGCCCGGCGACGAGCGAACGGCCGTCGAAGCTGTCGCCGGCAGCGTACTGGGCGACCTGCTCGTCGCCTTCGAACTGCGTGACGCGACCCTTGATCAGCACGAACAGACAGGCGGGCTCGATGCCCGGGTCGAGCAGGGTCTCGCCTTCGCGGTAGTACGCGATGTCGACGCTGTCGCTGACCACGCGCCGCTCGGCGTCGTCGAGGCAATCGAACGGCGACGCGGTGAAATCGAAGGCGTGCGGCATCGGGTTCTCGCGGAGCTTGTGTCAGCGCACAACGTGCGCAGAATAGCCAAATGGTGACCAGCGTACCGACTCCACCGGCCAGCCCGCAAGTGGCGCGCGTGCCGATGCCGGCCGAGCATCGCCGGGTGATCTTCGCATCGAGCCTCGGCGCGTTGTTCGAGTGGTACGACTTCTACCTCTACGGCGCGCTCGCGCCGCTGCTGGCGGCCACCTTCTTCGCCGGTGCCGGCGAGGCGATGGGCCTGGTGGCGGCCTTGCTCAGCCTGGCGGCGGGCTTTCTGGTGCGGCCGATCGGCGCGTTGTACTTCGGGCGGCTCGGCGACTTGATCGGGCGCAAATACACGTTTCTCGCCACGTTGCTGCTGATGGGCGCGGCCACCTTCCTGATCGGCGTGCTGCCGGGTTACGCGGCGATCGGCGTCGCGGCACCGCTGTTGCTGGTGCTGCTGCGCCTGGCACAGGGCCTCGCGATCGGCGGCGAGTACGGCGGCGTGGTGACCTACGTGGCCGAGCACGCGCCGCGCGCACGACGCGGCTTCTACACCGGCTGGATCCAGACCACGGCGTCGCTCGGCCTGCTGCTCGCGCTGGCGGTGATCGTCGGCGTGCGCGCCGCGCTCGGCGAAGCGGCGTTCGCCGCCTGGGGCTGGCGCATTCCGTTCCTGCTGTCGCTGCTGCTGCTGGCCATCGGCATCTGGGTGCGGCTGAGCCTGCGCGAATCGCCACCGTTTGCCGCATTGAAGCGCGCCGACGCCACGTCGCGCCGGCCGCTCACCGAAGCGTTCGCGCGCGCGGCCAACCTGAAGCGCGTGGTCATCGCACTGTTCGGGGTGGTGGCTGGGCAAGCCGTGGTCTGGTACACCGGGCAGCTGCAGGCGTACTACTTCCTGACGCTTCAGCTCGGGGTCGACACCACCACCGCGAGCCTGCTGCTGTGTGCGGCACTCGCGCTCGGCGCGCCGTTGTTCGTGCTGTTCGGCGCCGCGTCCGACCGCTTCGGGCGCAAGGCGCTCATCCTCGCGGGCTGCGTGCTGGCGGCGCTGGCGTACCGGCCGCTGTTCGGCGCGTTGACCGGCGCTGCGAATCCCGCGCTCGCGGCCGCACAACAGAGGGTCGTCGCCACGCTCAGCGCCGATCCGGCCGCCTGCGGTTGGACGTTCGATCCGATCGGCCATCCGGGCACCTCGACCGGCTGCGACCGCGCAACGCGCCGGCTCGCCGAACGCGCGGTGCGCTTCACGCGCATCGACGCCAGCGGGCCGGCGGTGGTCAGCGTCGGCGAGCAGCGTATCGAGTTCAGCGATGCGGCGGCGAACGCCACCGAATCGCGGCACCGGCTCGATGCTGCGCTCGATGCCGCAGGCTATCCGCAACGCGCCGACCCGACGCGCATCGACCACTGGCGTGTCGTCGGCATCCTGTGGTTGCTGGTGCTGTTGGTTGCGCTGGTCTACGGGCCGATCGCGGCGCTGCTGGTCGAGATGTTCCCGACCCGTGTGCGCTGCTCGTCGGTGAGCCTGCCGTACCATCTGGGCAACGGCTGGTTCGGCGGCCTGCTGCCGACGATGATGTTCGCGATTGCGGCGCACACCGGAAACCTCGATAGCGGGCTCTGGTATCCGATCGGTGTCGCACTGGCCAGTGCGGCGATCGGCTTGGTGTTCCTGCGCGAACCCGATGGCGCCGACATCGACACACGGGCTTCTCCGGTGGACACGGCAGCGATCCTGGCGCAGAGTCAGCGCGACGGACCGATGCGTTAGCCAGCACCCGGAGCGGCAGCTGTCCGGGTAACCGAACCGAGGAACCGCCGCACAGCGGGTGAGGAGGTGACGAGCATGGATACATCGCTGACCCAGCGGATCGCGAACGATCCGCGTTACCAGCAATTGAAGGCCCGCCGCTCGCGCTTCGGCTGGTGGCTCACCGTGGCGATGCTGGTCGTCTATTACGGCTTCATCCTGCTCGTGGCGTTCGACAAGCAGTTGCTCGCCACGCGAATCGGCGAAGGCGTGACGACGATCGGCATGCCCGTCGGGCTGGGCGTCATCATCTTCACGATCGTGATCACCGGCTTGTACGTGCGCCGCGCCAACAGCGAGTACGACGCGCTCACCGATCAAATCACCAAGGACGTGCTGAAATGAACCCGCAACTGCTCGTCAAGACGCTCGGCCTCGCCGCGCTGCTGGCCGCAGGCGCGGCGTATGCGGCCGGTGCCGACCTGGGCCAGGCCGAGAAGCAGGCCACCAACTGGACCGCGATCACGATGTTCGTCGTGTTCGTGATCTTCACGCTGTTCATCACCAAGTGGGCGGCGGCGCGCACCAAGAGCGCGGCCGACTTCTACACCGCCGGCGGCGGCATCACCGGCTTCCAGAACGGCCTGGCGATCGCCGGCGACTACATGAGCGCCGCGTCGTTCCTCGGCATCTCGGCCGCGGTGATGGCGGGCGGCTTCGACGGGCTGATCTACTCGATCGGCTTCCTGGTCGGCTGGCCGATCGTGACCTTCCTGCTCGCCGAGCGGCTGCGCAACCTCGGCAAGTTCACGTTCGCCGACGTCGCGGCGTTCCGCTTCGCGCAGACGCCGGTGCGCGTGTTCGCGGCCTCGGGCACGCTGGTCGTGGTGGCGTTCTACCTGATCGCGCAGATGGTCGGCGCGGGGCAGCTGATCAAGCTGCTGTTCGGGCTCGAGTACTGGATCGCGGTGGTCATCGTCGGCGTGCTGATGATGGTCTATGTGCTGTTCGGCGGCATGACCGCGACCACCTGGGTGCAGATCATCAAGGCCTGCCTGCTGCTCGGCGGCGCCACCTTCATGGCGCTGATGGTGCTGTGGAACTTCGGCTTCAGCCCCGAGGCGATGTTCGCCAAGGCGGTCGAAGTCAAGACCGCTCTCGCGACGGCCGCCGGCAAGGCGCCCGACGCCGCGGCGAAGCAGGGCTTCGCGATCATGGGCCCGGGGGGCTTCATCAAGGATCCGATCTCGGCGATCAGCTTCGGCATGGCGCTGATGTTCGGCACCGCCGGGCTGCCGCACATCCTGATGCGCTTCTTCACCGTACCCAACGCGAAGGAGGCGCGCAAGTCGGTGTTCTGGGCCACCACCTGGATCGGCTACTTCTACGTGCTGACCTTCATCATCGGGTTCGGTGCGATCACCTTCGTGCTGACCAACCCGCAGTTCCTCGATGCGAAGGGCGGCCTGCTCGGCGGCGGCAACATGGCCGCGGTGCACCTGGCCGACGCGGTCGGCGGCAACGTGTTCCTCGGCTTCATTTCGGCGGTGGCGTTTGCCACCATCCTGGCGGTGGTGGCCGGGCTCACGCTGTCGGGCGCGTCGGCGGTCTCGCACGACCTGTATTCCATCGTCATCAAGCAGGGCAGGGCCGACAGCGCGGCCGAGTTGCGCGTGTCGCGGATCACCACCGTCGCGCTCGGCATCGTCGCGGTCGTGCTCGGCATCGCGTTCGAGAAGCAGAACATCGCCTTCATGGTCAGCCTGGCATTCGCGATCGCGGCGTCGGCCAACTTCCCGGTGCTCTTGATGAGCGTGCTGTGGAAAGACTGCACCACCCGCGGCGCGGTGATCGGCGGCTTTCTCGGCCTGATCTCGTCGGTGGTGCTGACCGTCGTCTCGCCCGCGGTCTGGGAAGCGACGCTCGGCAACCCGAAGGGCTCGGCGCTGTTCCCGTACGCGTCGCCGGCGCTGTTCTCGATGGTGATCGGCTTCGTCGGCATCTGGCTGTTCTCGGTGCTCGACAACAGCACACGTGCGCGCGAAGACCGCAGCGGCTTCCTCGCGCAACAGGTGCGCTCGGAAACCGGCATCGGCGCTGGGTCTGCATCGGGGCACTGATACCACACCGAGGCTGCCGGGTGACCGGCAGCCTCGGCCTCACTCCGATCGAACCAAGGCTCGGATTGCCGCGCGCAGACCCGCCGCTACACGATCCGGCTCCTGCCCCGACCCTGCCAGTACGCGTCGCGCAGCGGCTTCTTGTACAGCTTGCCGGTCGGCAGCCGCGGCAGCGCGTCGGTGAAGTCGATCGACTTGGGGCACTTCAGGTGTGCCAGGTGTTCGCGGCAGAACGCGATCAGCGCCTGCGCGAACGCCGCGTCGGCCGCCACGCCGGGCATCGGCTGCACCACCGCCTTCACCTCTTCGCCGAGGTCGTCGTTGGGCACGCCGAACACCGCGGCGTCGGCCACCTGCGGGTGCGTGATCAACAGGTTCTCGCACTCCTGCGGGTAGATGTTGACGCCGCCGGAGATGATCATGAAGGTCGAGCGGTCGGTCAGGTGCAGGAAGCCGTCGTCGTCGACGTAGCCGACGTCGCCCACCGTGCTCATCGTGCCGTCGGCCGAGCGCGACGCCTGCGTGCGCTCGGGGTCGTTGAAGTAGACGAACGGCGTCGCGGTCTTGAACCACAGCTCGCCGCTGCGGCCCTTGGGCACCGGCTGGCGCTGCTCGTCGAGCACGTGCAGCTCGCCCAGCAGCACCTTGCCCACCGTGCCGCGGTGCGCCAGCCACTCGGCAGAGTTGCACGCGGTGAAGCCCAGGCCCTCGGTGGCGCCGTAGTACTCGTGGATGATCGGGCCCCACCAGTCGATCATCTGCTCCTTCACCGGCACCGGGCACGGCGCGGCAGCGTGCACCGCGATCTTCAGCGACGACAGGTCGTAGCGCCGGCGCACATCGGCGGGCAGCTTGAGCATGCGCGCGAACATCGTCGGCACCAGCTGGATGTGCGTGATGCGGTGCCGCTCGATCAGCGCGAGGCACTGCTCGGCGTCGAAATGCTCCATGATCACCACGGTGCCGGCGTGGCGCAGCGTCAGCGCCACGTTGGCCTGCGGTGCCGAGTGGTACAGCGGCGCCGGCGACAGGTAGCGCATGCCCTGCTCGCATTGCCACAGCTGGCTCAGGAAGTGGAACAGCGGCAGCGGCTGCGACGGCGGGTTCTCGGGCAGCGGCCGCAGGATGCCCTTGGGCCGACCGGTGGTGCCCGACGAGTACAGCATCGCCGCGCCGAGCCATTCGTCGGCGATCGGCGTGGCCGGAAAGCGCGCGGTCGCCTCGGCGTAGTCGGCGACGCGCGGGTCGCGCAGCGCGCGCACCGCATCGCCGCCGTCGACGACCAGGCAGCGCTGTACGCGCGGGCACTTCGCCAGCGCCGCCTGCGCCACCGGCAGCTTTTGCGACGACGTGATCAGCAGCCGCGACTCGCTGTTGTCGACGATGTAGGCGAGCTCGTCGGGCGTGAGGTACGAGTTGATGCAGGTGTAGTACAGCCCTGCGCGCTCGCCGGCCCCGTTGCTCTCGAGGTAGCGCGCGTTGTTCTCCATGAAGATCGCGTAGTGGTCGAGCCGCTGCAGCCCTTCGTGGCGCAGCAGGTGCGCGAGGCGATTGCTGCGCTGCTCGAGCTCGGCGTAGCTCACTGTCTCGCCGCTGCCGGCCATCACGAAGGCGGGGCGATCGGGGTGCTGTGCCCAGTGGTGGCCCACGTACATCGGCGTCTCCCGGCGCCGGCACCGGCCGGCCGCTGCGGGCCATGCTAGCCAGCGCTGGCGGTGGCCGGTATCGGTTGCAGACCCGAGAGGCGCGCTGCAAGCACCGCGCCGGATGCGTCAGGCGGGTACTGCTGCCGCCTGCGTCGGGCGCGGCCCCACGTAGCGCGACGCGGGACGGATCAGGCGCCCGCCGGCGAGCTGCTCGTCGATGTGCGCCAGCCAGCCGGCCACGCGGGCGACCGCGAACGTGGCCGAGAACAGCGCCGGCGGCAGGCCCACCGCGTCGAGGATCACTGCGGTGTAGAACTCCACGTTCGCGGCCAGCCGCCGCTCGGGCCGGCGCTCGCCGAGCGAGGCCACCGCCACCGCTTCGACCGCGCGCGCCAGTTCGAGCCGCGTGCCGGCCAGGCCCGGGCCGGCGGCGGCGCGCAGCCGCTCGACCGCGCGCTCGAGCACCGCCGCGCGCGGATCGCGCACGCGATAGACGCGATGGCCCATGCCCATGATGCGGCGGCCGGCGGCCAGTTCGCCCGCGATCCAGGACGCGGCGCGGTCGGGCGTGCCGATCGCGTCGAGCATCTCGAGCACCGGCCCCGGCGCGCCGCCGTGCAGCGGGCCCTTCAGCGCGCCGAGCGCCGCGACCACGGCCGACACCGCGTCGGAGTGCGTCGACGCCACCACGCGCGCGGTGAAGGTCGACGCGTTCATGCCGTGGTCGGCCGCGGCGACGAGGTAGGCGTCGAGCGCCTGGGCGCGCGCATCGAGCGCCGGCATGCGTGCGCTGCGGTACGTGCCGGCAGGCAGCGCGCCCGCGTCGGCATGCGCGCCGGCCATGCGCAGGAAGTCGGCCGCATGGCCGAGCGACGGATCGGGTGCCACGCTGGCCTGGCCGGCGTGGCGGCGCGCCCAGGCGGCGGCGATCTCGCCGGCGCGCAGGTGCGCCAGCGCGGCGCGCAGCGCATCCATCGCGTCGGCGGCGGCGAGCGCATCGCCGAGCGAACCCAGGCGGGCGAACGCGTGCACGCGGCCGCGGCCGAGCGCGGCGCGCAGCGCGGCGTGCGCGGCGGCGCCGGGCAGGGCGCCGCTCCACAGCAGCGCGCACACGGCCTCGAAATCGTGCGCCAGCGCGAGCGCCTCGACGTCGTGGCCGCGGATCACCAGCCGGCCGCGCTCGCCGTCGACATCGCTGAGCGCCGTGTCGGCCACCACCACGCCTTCGAGTCCGTTCGCATCCATTGGCGTGCATCCGGTTGTGTGCGTCGCCATGATGATCTTGCGATGTAAGTTGATCAAGATTGATCAATCGATCAAGATATCGAACATGGCACGACCCCCCGACCCCCGCCAGGGGGTGCCGCTGCTGACCTCGCAGCAGGCCGCCGCCGCGCTCGGCATCAAGGTGCAGACGCTGTACGCCTACGCCAGCCGTGGCCTGGTCAAGGGCCGGCCCGGGCCGGGCGGGCGCGGCCGGCGCTACCGGCCCGAAGACCTCGAGCCGCTGCGCGCGCGCGCCGCCGGCGCGGCCGCGCAGGCGCTGCGCTTCGGCGAGCCGGTGCTCGACACGCGCATCACCCGCATGACGCCGGGCGGCCCCGAGTACCGCGGGCACGCGGCCACCGCGCTGGCCGAACGCGGCGTGGCGTTCGAGACCGTGGCCGAACTGCTGTGGTGCGGGGCTCTGCCGGCGCAGGCGCCGCGCTGGCGTGCCGGCGATGCCGCCGCGGCCGCCGACCACGCCGCCGCCGCGGCGGCTTCGCGCCCGCTGGCGCAGTGGCTGCCGCGCGGCGCGTCGCCGCTGGCGGCACTGTCGCTGGCGCTGCCGCTGCTGGCCACGGCCGACCCGATGCGCTTCGACACCGAGCCGGCGTCGGTGGTCGCGCGGGCGCGCCGGTTGATCCCGCAACTCGCCGCGAGCTACGCACTGGTGCTCGAGCCGCGGCGCTTCGCGGCTGCGTCGGCGGCCGGCGAGCCGGTGCGCACGCTTGCGCTGGCGATCGGCGCGCCGACATCGCCGAAGGCGCTCGATCTGCTGCGGCGCGCGCTGATCCTGTGCGCCGATCATGAGCTGAACGCGTCGACCTTCGCCGCGCGCGTGGCGGCATCGACCGGTGCCGACCTGTACGCCTGCCTGTCGGCCGCGGTGGGCACCTTCAGCGGGCCGCTGCACGGCGGTGCCAGCGAGCAGGTGCAGTGGCTGCTGCGCGAGGCGGCCAGCCCCGATGCGGTGGCCGCCGCGGTGGCCGACCGCATGCGCCGCGGCGAGCGGCTGCCGGGCTTCGGCCACCCGCTGTACCCGGCGGGCGACCCGCGTGTGCCGCCGCTGCTGGTGCCGGCGCTGGCGCACCGGCCGCGTGCGCCGCGCGTGCGCGCGATCGTCGCGCTGATCGACGCGATGGCGCGCGCCAACCGGCCGCCGCCGAACGTCGACGTGGCATTGGCAGCGCTGTGCGCTGCGCTCGAACTGCCGCTGGGCAGCGGCGCGGCGATCTTCGCGATCGGCCGCTGTGCCGGCTGGGTCGCCCATGTGCTCGAGCAGCAGCAAACGCGCGGCGTGCTGCGGCCGCGCGCGCGTTATGTGGGCGGCGATGTCAGCCGCGCTTGATCGCGCCCGACGCCGACCGCAGCGGGCCTCGAGCGCGGCCGGCGACCCGCGCGCCGCGCATTACGATGGGCCGTTCGGTCTCGCCTGAACAAGACCTGAAGGACGACACGATGCGCATCCTGGTGGTGGAAGATGACGACGCGCTGCGCGACGGCCTGAAGACCGTGCTCGAGCGCGCCGGCCATCGCGCGGCCGTGACCGGCGATGGCAACGACGCCGACGAACGCCTCGCCCACGAGTCGTTCGACCTGGTCGTGCTCGACCTCGGCCTGCCGGGGCTCGACGGCCTGAGCGTGCTCAAGCGCATGCGCCAGCGCCAGCAGTCGACGCCGGCGCTGATCCTCAGCGCGCGCGACCAGATCGCCGACCGCGTGCGCGGCCTCGACCTCGGCGCCGACGACTACTTGAGCAAGCCGTTCGAGCGCACCGAGTTCGAGGCCCGCGTGCGCGCGCTGCTGCGCCGCGGCCAGCCGGCACTGGCCGAGTTCGGCGGGTTGAAATGGTCGTGGGAGTCGCGCCAGGGCTGGGTGGCCGGGCAACCGCTGGCGCTCACCAAGTGCGAGTCGGTGGTGCTCGAGGCGCTGCTGCACACGCCGGGGCGCATCGTCAACAAGTCGGCGCTGGCGCAGCGTGCGGCGATGGACGACGAGCCCACCAGCGACAACTCGGTCGAGGTCTACGTGTACCGCCTGCGGCGCAAGCTCGAGCCGGCCGGTGTCGCGATCAAGACCGTGCGCGGCCTGGGTTACCTGCTGCAGCTCGAGGCCTGATCGCCGCGCCGTGGCGCGGCGGGCAGCGCAACCGACTTCGCCTCCGAGCCGACGCCCCCGCATGCGCGCCGACGCCTGGGCCCGCGACTCGCTGCGCGGCGCGCTGACGCTGCGCCTGGTCACCGCGTTCACGCTGATCGGCCTGGCGGCCGCCGGCATCGCCTACAAGCTCGGCGAGCACTTTGCCAACCTGGCCTACGACCGCGCGCTGGCCGACGACGTGCTGACGCTGGCCGGCCAGATCGACGTGCGCGATGGCCGGGTCGAGCTGAACCTGCCACCGGCGGCGCGCGCGTGGCTGCTGGCCAACGAAGGCGAGAGCGTGCTGTACCGCGTGATCGACCTGCGCGACGGCCACCTGGTCGACGGCAACGGCGAGCTCGGGCCCTGGTCGCGCGTGCGCGCGCAGCCACCCGCGGCGCAGTTCCGCGAGGCGCACCTCGGGCCCAACGTGTTCCGCATCGGCTTCGTCACGCAACTGATCGAACCCGGCGGCGTGCCGGTGCTGGTCGAGGTGGGCGAGACGCTCGGTCGGCGCCAGCGCGTGGCGCGCCAGACGTTGATCGGCTCGCTGCTGCTGTTCGGCGCGATGATGGTGGGCACCGTGCTGCTGGTCGGCAGCAGCATCCGGCGCACGCTGCGGCCGCTGGGCCTGCTCGAGGCCGAGGCCGCGCACCGCTCGGGCGCAAACCTGACGCCGCTGCAGCCGCAGATGGCGCCGCGCGAGGTGCGCGGCCTGATCCTGGCGATCAACCGCATGATGCAGCGCGTGTCGGAGTCGATCGATGCGCAGAGCCGCTTCATCGCCAACGCCGCGCACCAGTTGCGCACGCCGATCTCGGGGCTGCGGCTGCAGGCGCAGCTGGCGCAGGACGAAACCTCCACCACCGAGGCGCGCGCGCGGCTGCAGGAGATCGACCGCAGCGCGGCGCGCGCGGCGCACGTGATCGAGCAGCTGTTGACGCTGTCGCGCTCCGAGGCCGGTGCCGCGCGCGCCGATTTCCGCGCGGTCGATCTCACCGCCACCGCGGCGCAGGTGATCGAGCGGCACCTCGATGCCGCCGCGCGCAAGGACATCGACCTCGGCTGCTCCGGCCTGCCCGGGCCGGTGACCGTGCAGGGCAACGAGACGCTGCTGGCCGAACTGATCGGCAACCTGGTGGACAACGCGGTGCGCTACGTGCGGCGCTCGGGCGTGGTCACGGTCGACATCGGGCGCCGCGGCGCGCAGCCGGTGCTCGAGGTGATCGACGATGGGCCCGGCATCGGCACGATCGCGCCCGAGACGCTGTTCGAGCGCTTCCAGCGCGGCGACACCGCCTCGGGGCAACCGGTGCAGAGTGGCGCCGGGCTCGGGCTGGCGATCGTCAAGGAGATCGCCGAGCGTCACGGTGCCACGGTGTCGTGCGCGTCGCCGGCCGGCGGCGGGTTTCGGGTGACGGTGGTGTTCCCCGCGGCGGCTGCAGACGATGCGCGCGGCGCGGCGGCTTCTGCGGCGTGATCGCGGTGCCGATCATGGCGGTGATGATGCTGCTGGCCAGCAGCCGGCGCACGATGGGCGACAACGTGATCGGCAAGCAGCTGCGCCGCACCGGCTGGATCGCCACCGCGGCGATGGCGGCAACGGTGGTGGCGATGTTCGTCACCTGGTGAGCGGCAACGGCGCCTACACGCGGCGATCGCGCCCGGCCCAGTACGGCTCGCGCAGCCGGCGCTTGAAGATCTTGCCGGTGTCCTCGCGCGGCAGCGCCTCGTGGAAGGTGATGGTCGCGGGCACCTTGTAGCCGGCCAGGCGCTCGCGCAGGAACGCCTGCACCGCCGGCGCGGCCAGCACGGTGCCGGCGTGCGGCTGCACCGCGGCGGCCAGCGCCTCGCCGTACTCGTCGTGCGGAATGCCGAACACGGCGCAGTCGTGCACGCCGGGCATGCCGATCAGCACCTGCTCGATCTCGGCCGGGTAGATGTTGACGCCGCCGGAGATCACCATGTCGGCCGCACGATCGACGATGAACAGGTAGCCGTCGCGGTCGAGGGTGCCCACGTCGCCCATCGTCAGGAAGCCGTCGCGTTCCATCGCGCGGCGCGCCGCGTCGTTGCCGTGGTACGTGAAATCCACCAGGCCGGGTTGGCGCGCGTAGATCAGGCCGGGCTCGCCCGGCGCCAGCGCGCGGCCGGCGTCGTCGCGGATCTGCAGCTCCACGTCGGGCAGCGCGCGCCCCGCGGTGCCGGGCCGCTCCAGCGCCTCGGCGCTGGTCACGCGGGTCATGTAGCCGAGCTCGCTCGAGCCGTAGCACTCGGTGAACACCGGGCCCCACCAGTCGATCATGGCGCGCTTCACGTCGGGCGGGCACGCCGAGCCGGTGGAGCTCACGAGCCGCATCGAGCTCAGGTCGTGGCGGCGCTTCACCGCATCGGGCAGGCGCAGCAGCCGCACGTACATCGTGGGCACCAGGTAGGCGTGCGTCAGCCGGTGCCGTTCGATCAGCTGCAGCGTGCGCTCGGCGTCGAAGCGCTGCTCGATCAGCAGCGTGGCGTGCTCCACCTGCGACACCGTGGTCGCGTACGCGTTGGGCGCGCTGTGATAGATGGGCGCGTTGAGCAGCGCGCGCATGCCGGGCTCGGCGCCGTAGCACAGGCGCGAGCGCTCCAGCGTGCGCGCCACCTGCTCGGCGGTGGGCAGCTGGCGGCGGATGCCCTTGGGCCGCCCGGTGGTGCCCGAGGTGTAGAGCATCGGGCCGCGCGGCGTGCGCTGCGGCTCGGTGCACGGCGCGGCGGCGTCGCGCAGTGCCTCCCACTGCGGCCAGCGCGGGTCGGGTGCGCTGCGGTCGCCGGGCGCGGCGGCCTGCACGGTGCGCAGGCCGGCCGGTACCGCGGCATGCAGCTCGCGCAACAGCGGGGTATCGGCGATGAACAGCGAGGCGCCGCAGTCGGTGAGGATGTAGGCCAGCTCGTCGTGCCTGAAGTGCCAGTTGATCGGGCACCAGGTGGCACCGAGCCAGCGCAGCGCGAGCATCGCCTCGAGCACGGTGGGCGAGTTGCGCATCATCAGCGCCACCGTGTCGGTGCTGCCGATGCCCAGTGCCTGCAGCGCCGAGGCGGCGCGCATCACGCGCTCGAAGAACGCGTCGGGCGCGAGCGTGCGGTCTTCGAAGATCAGGGTCGGTTTCATTCGCGCGTGGCCTGGTGGTGGGTGCGCATGCTAAGGCAGCACGCGCCGCCTTGCGCTGGCGCCAGCAACCGCCGGGTGTGCGCCGGCGGCAGCGACCGCCGGCGGCGACGGCCGTGCGAGCGTGACGCACGCGCGGGTGTCGCCGGCTGCTTGCGCTACGCTGCGCATGCCATTCACCACGCCCGTGAACGCATCCGGACCCGCGATGACCGCCGCCTCGCTGCGCGGCCAGAGGCTGGCCTATGTGCTGCTGTTCGTCACGCCGGCGCTGTGGAGCGTGAACTACCTGGTCGCGCGCTGGGCGCCCGGCGTGATCGCGCCGCATGCGCTCGCGCTCGGGCGCTGGAGCGTCGCGGCGCTGGTGCTGGGCGCGTTCTGCGTCGATGAGCTGCGCGCCAAGCGTGCCGCGATCGCGCGCGAGTGGAAGCAGCTGGTCGTGCTGGGCGCGCTCGGCATGTGGGTGTGCGGCGCGTTCGTCTACATCGGCGGGCGCTCGACCACCGCGGTGAACATCGGCCTGCTGTATGCAGTGGCTCCGGTGCTGATCGCGCTCGCCTCGGCGCTGTGGCTGCGCGAGCGGCTGGTGCCGGCGCAAGGGCTCGGCGTGGCACTGGCGGTCGCCGGCGTGCTGCACATCCTGCTGGGTGGCCACTGGTCGGCGCTGCTCACGCTGGGCCTGAACCCGGGCGACATCTGGGTCGCCGCCGCGGTGCTGGCGTGGACGCTGTACTCGCTGCTGCTGCGCGCGTGGCCGTCGAGCTTCAGCGCACTGGCGCGGTTGACGTTGATCGCCTGCGCCGGCATCGTCGTGCTGCTGCCGTTCACGATCGTCGAGGCGATCGCCTGGTGGCCCAGCGAGGTGTCGTGGCGCTCGGTGGCGTTGATCGTCGCGGCGGCGCTGCTGCCGGGCGCCGGTGCGTACGGCGCCTACTCGGTCATGCAGCGCGAACTCGGCGCCGCGCGCGTGGGCATGGTGATGTACCTCGGGCCGCTGTACAGCGCGGTGCTCGCCTGGGCGGTGCTGGGTGAGCGCATCGAGGGCTTTCACCTCGTCGGCGCGGCGCTGATCCTGCCCGGCATCTACCTCAGCACGCGGGGCTGACGCGCCGCAGCAGCGCGCGCGCCGGCGCCGCAGGCCGCGTGCCGCCGCCGCACGCCGTCAGAAGCTGTGGCGGATGCCGACGCCGTAGCTGTTGCCGCTGCTCAGGCCGCTGATCTTGTCGTTCATGTACACCGCGTAGACGTCGGTGCGCTTGGACAGCGCGTAGCCGTAGCCGAGCGACAGCGTCTTGCGCTTGGCGCCGACGTCGGGGTCGATCTGGCCCCACTGCGCCATGATCTTGCCCGGCCCGGCGGGTGCCGTGACGCCGACACCGACGATGTCGAAGTTGCGGCCGGTGGTGTCGTTGTCGACCTTGGTGTACTGCGCGAACAGCTTGGCGGTGCCGAAGTCGTACGAGCCGGCGGCCTGCCAGGCCTCGGTGTCGGCGATGGTGGCGCCTTGCTCGGCCTTCTGCCAGGCCAGGCCGGCACCGATCGCGCCGGCGAAGTACGACACGTTCGCGCCGACGTTGCGCCCGCCATCGCCCTGTCCGAGTGCCCCCTGCAGCGCGAAGCCGAACGCCCCGAACTTCGGGCTGGCATAGCGCGCCGAGTTGTTCCATGCCGTGTCGCCGGTGACGGTTCCGCTGGTGAACACGTGGCGGATCGCCGGCGAGTAGCCGAACGAGTCACTGAACGCGTTGAACAGCAGCGTCTGCACGAACAGCGACGTCGTGATCCGCCCCAGCGTCAGCGTGCCCTGCTGGGCACTCGAGATGCCGACGTACGAACTGCGCGCGAAGAACGCATCGCCGTTGAAGCGGCCCGACAGGCCGGTGTTGTTGCGCATGAAGCTCTCGAGCGTGTAGATCGCCTTCAAGCCGCCGCCGAGATCCTCGTCGCCCTTGAACCCGAAATAGCTCGTCGACATCTTGCCGCTGTCGACGCCCTTGACGGCCTGGGCGCCCGGCGCCTGCGTGCGGTTGACCGACAGGTCGATCAGGCCGTACAGCGACGGACCCGTCGGGCCTTGCTGGGCCAGCGCATCGGTGGCGAGCAGCGCCATCGCGCCGGTCAGCGCCAGGGTCAGTCGGTTGTGCTTGCGGTGCATCGTGGTTTCCCTCGTGGTTGATGTGTCGTGGCTGTTGTGCCGAGGCTCAGTGCGCCTCGGCGGTCTTCGCGGCTTCGATCGCACCGGCGGTGTCGCCGCGCGTGCCGTTGAAGAACAGGTTCAGCGCCACCGCCGCCACCGCCGTCAGCAGGATGCCGGACTCGAGCAGCGGGTGCAGGCCGTGCGCCATCTGCTGCGACCAGCGCGGCGCCACCAGCGGGATCAGGCCGAAACCGATCGACAGCGCGACGATGTAGAGGTTGTGGCGGTTGTTCTTGTAGTCCACCGTCGACAGGATGCGGATGCCGGTGGCCGCGACCATGCCGAACATCACCAGCCCGGCGCCGCCGAGCACGTAGATGGGGATCGACTCGACGAAGGCGCCCATCTTCGGCAGCAGGCCGAGGATGATCATGATCACGCCGCCGGCCACGCACACCCAGCGGCTCTTGACGCCGGTGACGCCGACCAGGCCCACGTTCTGCGAGAAGCTGGTGTACGGGAAGGTGTTGAACAGGCCGCCGATCACCGTGCCGAGGCCGTCGGTGCGCAGGCCGGCGGCCAGATCCTTCTGCCCGATCTTCTTGCCCGTCATGTCCGACAGCGCCAGGAACATACCGGTGCTCTCGATCATCACGACGATCATCACCAGCGTCATCGTCAGCACCATCACTGGGTCGAAGGTCGGCATGCCGTACGCCAACGGCGTGATGAGGTCGACCCAGTTGGCCTTGGCGACCTTGTCGAAGTTCATCTTGCCGAGCGCGATCACCAGCACGCAGCCGAGCACGATGCCCAGCAGCACCGAGATGTTGGCGATGAAGCCCTTCATGTACTTGACCAGCAGCAGGATGAACACCAGCACCACCGCGGCGATCGCCAGGTGCTCGAGGTTGCCGTAGTTGGGGTTGTCGACCATCGGGATCGGGCCCGGCAGCCGCAGCGCCGGCGCCGCGGCGCCCGGTGCCGCCGAGGCCGCGGCGGCGGCGGCGCCGGCCTTGACCTTGTCGACCATCGCGATCAGCTTGGGCACGTCGACGCTCTGCGCCAGTTGCGGCGGGCCGCCGGCGGCCCAGCCCACGCCGACCCGCATCAGGCTGATGCCGATGATCGCGATGATGGTGCCGGTGACCACCGGCGGAAAGAAACGCAGCAGCTTCGACATCACCGGCGCGAGCGCGATCGAGATCGCGCCGGCGCCGATGATCGCGCCGAACAGCGCGCGCGCACCGTCGACGCCCGGCACCGCGTTGGCGATCGCCACCATCGGGCCGACCGCGGCGAACGTCACGCCCATCATCACCGGCAGCTTGATGCCGAACCACTTCGTGACGCCGAACGACTGGATCAACGTGACCACGCCGCAGCAGAACAGGTCGGCGCTGATCAGGTGCGCCACCTGCTCGGGGCTCAGCTTGAGTGCGCGGCCGACGATCAGCGGCACCGCGATCGCGCCGGCGTACATCACCAGCACGTGCTGCAGGCCGAGCAGGGTCAGTCGACCCGCCGGCAGTTTCTCGTCCACGGGGTGGACCGCGGGGGTGGACATCAACGTCGTCTCCTCGTGCCTCGAAACCGGCGCTGGCGCGAACGGGGCAGGCGCGGCCAGGTCCGATGGATTCTTTCCTCTCACCACAGCGGGCACTGTGAGGGGCCTGGGTCGCGATCCCTGCGCAGGAACCCGCGGCGACCTTGATCGAATGCGGAACGCGCGCAGACTGTATACAATTCGGTGCGCAAAACGGTATCGTGATTACCCTGAGTGTGGCGTTCAAGCAAATGTGGCTTCGCCACTTGCTTGAACCCCCGCGGGGGGCGGGTCGGGCGCAGCCCGGCCCTGGGGGCGCTCATGAGCCACGGTAGGTGCTGTAGCTGTACGGGCTGACCAGCAGCGGCACGTGGTAGTGACCGGCCGCGTCGGCGATGCCGAAGTCGAGCTGCACCTGGTCGATGAACGGCGGGTCGCTCAGCGCCACGCCACGGGCGCGAAAGTAGCCCGCCACCTCGAACACCAGGCGCCAGCGCCCCACCGCCATCGCCGCGGTGTCGAGCAATGCGCCGCCGTCGTTGCGACCGTCTTGATTGAGCGTGACCGTCTTGACCGGCTGCGTGCGGCCGTCATCCGCGACGCGCAGCAGCGTGACCTTCATGCCGGCGGCCGGGCAGCCGTGCGCGGTGTCGAGGACGTGGGTGGACAAGTGACCCATGCGGGCTCCGGGTGGTGAGGAGGTTGTGGGCGGCGTCGCAGGCTCAGGCCGTGCCGATGCGCATCAGGTTGGTGGTGCCCGGCGTGCCGAACGGCATGCCGGCGATCGCGACGAACGGGTCGCCCGGCTGCGCGAAGCCTTCGCGCCGCGCCATCTCGGCGGCCAGCGCGGTGATCTGCTCGACACCGGCCACATCGCCGACGTGCAGCGAATGCACGCCCCAGGCCAGCGCCAGCCGGCGCGCGGTGCCGAGCTGCGGCGTCAGGCTGAGCACCGGCGCTTCGGCGCGTTCGCGCGCGGCGCGCAGGCTGGTGTGGCCCGAGTGCGTGCAGCAGACGATCGCGCGCGCGTGCAGCAGCGCCACCGCGCGGCGCATCGCGCAGCACACCGCGTCGGCGACATCGGTCTCGCCAGGCACATTGGCGCTGTGCGACGCCTCGAGGAACTGACGGTACAGCGGGTCGACCTCGACGCGTTCGATGATGCGGCTCATGATCTGCACCGCGCCCACCGGGTGCCGGCCGGCGGCCGACTCGGCCGACAGCATCACCGCATCGGCGCCGTCGTAGATCGCGGTGGCCACGTCGGAGGCTTCGGCACGCGTCGGCACCGGGCTCTCGATCATCGACTCGAGCATCTGCGTGGCCACGATCACCGGCCGGCCGCGCTTGCGGCACGCGCGCACGATGCGCTTTTGCAGCGGCGGCACCGCCTCGGCGGGCATCTCGACGCCGAGGTCGCCGCGCGCGACCATCACCGCGTCGGTGGCGGCGATCACCTCGTCCAGGCACGCGATCGCGGCGGGCTTCTCGAGCTTGGCGACGATGCCGGCGCGGCTGCCGATGAGCGCGCGCGCCTCGTCGATGTCCTGCGGGCGCTGCACGAAGCTCAACGCCACCCAGTCGGCGCCGAGCCCGAGCGCGACGTCGAGGTCGCGCCGGTCCTTCTCGGTCAGCGCCGAGATCGGCAGCACCACGCCGGGCACGTTGACGCCCTTGCGATCGGACAGGCGCCCGCCGACGACGACCCGCGTATCCGCGCTCTCGCGGTCGCAGCGCTCGACCTGCAGACGCAGCTTGCCGTCGTCGAGCAGCAGTTCGGCGCCCGGCTCGAGCGCGGCAAAGATCTCCGGATGCGGCAGCGTGACGGCCTGGGCGCTGCCCGCGGTCGGCGCCAGCTGCAGCCGGAACGGCTGGCCCGCTTCGAGCTGCACCGGGCCGCCGGCGAACGTGCCGACGCGCAGCTTGGGCCCTTGCAGGTCGGCCAGGATCGCGATCGGGCGTCCGTGGCGGGCTTCGGCGGCGCGGATCGCGTGCACGCGCGCACGATGATCGTCGGCGCTGCCGTGGCTGAAGTTGAGCCGGAACACGTCGACGCCGGCGACGAACAGCTGATCGATGACGTCGGCGCTCGAGCTGGCCGGCCCGAGTGTGGCGACGATCTTGGCGTTGCGGGTTCTGCGCATGCGGGTGTCTCGGTTGCGTCGGTGCGTCGATGTAGTTGTGGCGTCGGTGCATCGGTTGCGTCGATGCGTCGGGCGCGGCGGCCTCGCCTGCCTAGCCGGCCGGCGCGGCGTCGATCAGCAGCGCGCGGAAGTCGTTGACGTTGGTGCGCGTCGGCCCGGTCAGCACCGAGTCCGACAGGCGGCCGAAGAAGCCGTGGCCGTTGTGGTTCGCCAGTTCGTCCTTCGGCTTCAGGCCGAGCGCCCACGCGCGCGCGAGCGTGTCGGGGCCGATCACCGCGCCGGCGACGTCTTCGGCGCCGTCGACGCCGTCGGTGTCGCCGGCCAGGCCGTGGATGCGCGGATGGCCGTCGAGCGCGATCGCCTGCGCGAGCAGGCATTCGACGTTGCGGCCGCCGCGCCCCAGTGTCTGTGCGTTCGCGCGCAGCGTGACGGTGGTCTCGCCGCCCGACAGCAGCACGCACGGCGGCGCGAACGGCTGGCCGCGCGCGGCCACTTGTAGGGCGATGCCGGCGAGCACCGTGCCGACGTCGCGCGCCTCGCCTTCGATCGAGTCGCCGAGGATGTGCGCGCCGTAGCCGGCGTCGCGCGCGACCTGCGCCGCGGCAACGAGCGCGATCTGCGGCGCGGCGACGATGTGCGCGCTGGCGCGCGCGAGCCGCGCGTCGCCGGGCTTCACCGATTCGCCTTGTCCGCTTTCGAGCAGCGCCTGCGCCGCCGCCGGCAGTGCGATGCCGAAGCGGCGCACGATCGCGAGCGCGTCGGCGCAGGTGGTCGGGTCGGCCACCGTCGGGCCCGACGCGATGTCGATCGGGCGGTCGCCCGGCACGTCGGAGATCAACAGCGTCACCACGCGTGCCGGGTGGCACGCGGCGGCGAGCCGCCCGCCCTTGATCGCCGACAGGTGCCGGCGCACGGTGTTCATCTCGCCGATCGTCGCGCCGCTGGCCAGCAGCGCGCGGTTGATGGCCTGCTTGTCGTCGAGCGTCAGCCCGGGGCCGGGCAGCGGCGCCAGCGCCGAGCCGCCGCCGGAAATCAGGCACAGCACCAGATCGTCGGCACCGAGCCCGTGCACCAGGCGCAGCATGCGTTCGGCAGCCGCCTGCCCGGCCGCATCGGGCACCGGATGCGCCGCCTCGGCGATCTCGATGCGCTCGCACGGCGCGCCGTAGCCGTAGCGCGTGATCACGAGCCCGCTGACGCGCTCGAGGCCGCGGCCGCGCCAATGCTGCTCCACCGCCTGCGCCATCGCCGCCGACGCCTTGCCGGCGCCGATCACGATCACGCGGCCGCGCACGTCGGCCAGCTCGGGCAGGTGGCGCGGAATGCACAGCGCCGGTTGCGCCGACGCGATCGCCGCGTCGAACATCCGGCGCAGCAGTTGCTGTTGCGGCGTCATGGCCGGCCGCCCGTCAGTTCGCCTTCTGCCCGATCTCGAAGTTGGACAGCTTCTCGAGTGCGCGCACCATGCCCGAGTGGTCCCACGCCGCGCCGCCGTGCGCGACGCAGGCGCTGAACAGCTGCTGCGCGGTCGACGTGGCCGGCAGCGCCAGGCCGAGCGACTTGGCGGCACCGAGCGCAAGGTTCAGGTCCTTCTGATGCAGCGCGATCCGAAAGCCCGGATCGAACGTGCGCTTGACCATGCGATCGCCCAGGATCTCGAGGATGCGCGACGTCGCCAGCCCGCCGAGCAGCGCCTGCCGCACCTTGGCCGGGTCGGCGCCGGCGCGCGCAGCGAACAGCAGGCCTTCGGCGACCGCGTTGATCGTCAGCGCGACGACGATCTGGTTGGCCACCTTGCAAGTCTGGCCGTCGCCGCTGCCGCCGACCAGCGTGATGTTCTTGCCCATCGCCTCGAGCACCGGCTTGACGCGCTCGAACACCTCGGGCTTGCCGCCGCACATGATCGACAGCGTGGCGTTCTTGGCACCCACGTCGCCGCCGGACACCGGCGCGTCGAGGTAGTCGCAGCCGAGCGCTTCGATTCGCTTGGCGAACTCCTTGGTCTCGACCGGCGAGATCGACGACATGTCGATCACCGTCTTGCCCTTGCTCAGCCCCGCGGCCACGCCGTTGTCGGCGAACAGCGCTTTCGCGACGTCGGGCGTGTCGGGCACCATCGTGATGATGATCTCTGCGCGCTCGGCGACTTCCTTGGAACTGGCGCAGGCCTTGCCGCCGGCGCTGGTCAGCTCCTGCGGCACCGAGCCGATGGTGTGCAGGTACAGCTCGTGTCCGGCCTTGATCAGGTGCCCGGCCATCGGTGTGCCCATGATGCCGAGGCCGACGAAGCCGATTTTCTTGCCTGCCATTTCGAATGCTCCTTGCGATGCGATGAAAGGTTGCGCGTTCAGGCGCGCGCGCGGGCCAGCCAGCCCAGGCCCGCTTCGGTGGTGGTGGCCGGTTTGTACTCGCAGCCAATCCAGCCGCTGTAGCCGATGCGGTCGAGGTGCGCGAACAGGAACGCGTAGTGGATCTCGCCGCTGCCGGGTTCGTTGCGACCCGGGTTGTCGGCGAGCTGGATGTGCGCGATGCGCGCCAGGTGCTTCTGCATCGTCGCGGCGAGTTCGCCTTCGCTGCGCTGCATGTGATAGATGTCGTACTGCAGGAACGCGTTGGCCGCGCCGACCTCGTCGAGCAGCTGCAGCGTCTGGTCGCTGCGGTTCAGGTAGAACCCCGGGATGTCGTAGCGGTTGATCGGCTCGACCAGCAGCTTCAGCCCGGCGCGGTCGAACTGGCCGGCGGCGTACAACAGGTTCGCCACCAGCGTCTTGCGCAGCGTGGCGTCGTCGACACCGGCCGGGGCCTTGCCGACCAGGCAGTTGAGCTGGCCGACGCCGAGCGCCTGCGCGTACTCGATCGCCTGCGCCACGCCCGAGCGGAACTCATCGCTGCGATCGGGCAGGCAGGCGATGCCGCGCTCACCGGCGTCCCAGTTGCCGGCGGGCAGGTTGTGCAGCACCAGCTTCAGGCCGTTGTCGTCGAGCCGGCGGCGGATCTCCGACGCGGCGAAGGCGTACGGAAAAAGGAACTCGACGGCGTCGAACCCGGCCTTGCGTGCGAGCGCGAAGCGTTCGAGGAACGGCACCTCGTTGAACAGCATCGTCAGGTTGGCGGCGAACTTGGGCATGGCGGATCTCCTTGCAGGCGCTTGTCGGCTCAATCGAGCAGCGCGGCGGCGATGGCGGTCGGCACGTCGCCCTTGCCGGCGGCCAGCTCCTCGAACTCGACCACATTGTCGATCTCGGTGCCCATCGAGATGTTGGTCACGCGCTCGAGGATGATCTCGATCACCACCGGCACCTTGAACTCGGCCATCCACGCTTCGGCCTGCGCGATGGCCGGCGCGATCTCCTCCTGGCGGTGCACGCGGATCGCCTTGCAGCCCAGGCCCTCGACCACCTTGACGTGGTCGACGCCGTAGCCGCGCGAGACTTCCTGCGCCGGCGTGTTGACGTTGTCGAACGACAGTTGCACGCAGTAGTCCATCGTGAAGCCGCGCTGGCTCTGGCGGATCAGCCCGAGGTAGCTGTTGTTGACGACGATGTGGATGTACGGCAGCTTGAACTGCGCGCCCACCGCCAGCTCCTCGAGCATGAACTGGAAGTCGTAGTCGCCCGACAGCGCGACCAGTTTGCGCTTGGGGTCGGCCGCGCGCACGCCGAGCGCGGCGGGCACCGTCCAGCCGAGCGGGCCGGCCTGGCCGCAGTTGATCCAGCGGCGCGGGCCGTACACGTGCAGGAACTGCGCGGCGGCGATCTGCGACAGGCCGATCGTCGAGACGTAGGTCACGTCCTTGCCGAACGCGTTGTTCATGCACTGGTACACGCGCTGCGGCTTCATCGGCACGTTGTCGTAGTTGGTCTTGCGCAGGTACTGCAGGTCGGCCTTGCGGCCCTGGCACTCGTTGACCCAGGCCGAGCGATCGGGCAGCTTGCCCGCGGCCTTGCGCTCGCGCGCCACCTGCACGAACAGCTCGAGCGCGGCGCGGGCATCGGAAACGATGCCGTAGTCGGGCGCGAACACGCGGCCGATCTGCGTCGGCTCGATGTCGACGTGGATGAACTTGCGGCCCTTGCAATACACCTCGGGGCTGCCGGTGTGGCGGTTGGCCCAGCGGTTGCCGATGCCGATCACGAAGTCGCTCGCCAGCAGGTTGGCGTTGCCGTAGCGGTGGCTGGTCTGCAGGCCGCACATGCCGGCCATCAGCGGGTGGTCGTCGGGGATCGTGCCCCAGCCCATCAGCGTGGGGATCACCGGGATGCCGGTGAGCTCGGCGAACTGCACCAGGAGCTCCGACGCGTCGGCGTTGATGATGCCGCCGCCGGCGACGACGAGCGGCTTGGCTGCGGCGGCCAGCAGGTCGAGCGCCTTGTCGATCTGCTTGCGGGTGGCCGCGGGCTTGTACACCGGCAGCGGCTCGTAGGTGTCGATGTCGAACTCGATCTCGGCCATCTGCACGTCGAACGGCAGGTCGATCAGCACCGGCCCGGGGCGGCCCGAGCGCATCAGGTGAAACGCCTGCTGGAACGCGCGCGGCACCTGCGCCGGCTCGAGCACGGTGGTGGCCCACTTGGTGACCGGCTTGGCGATCGACGCGATGTCCACCGCCTGAAAGTCTTCCTTGTGCAGCCGCGCGCGCGGCGCCTGGCCGGTGATGCACAGGATCGGGATCGAATCGGCCTGCGCCGAATACAGCCCGGTGATCATGTCGGTGCCCGCGGGGCCCGAGGTGCCGATGCACACGCCGATGTTGCCGGCCTTGGCGCGCGTGTAGCCCTCGGCCATGTGCGAGGCGCCTTCGACGTGGCGCGCCAGCACGTGGGCGATGGTCTGGCGCTCCTTCAGCTGCGCATACAGCGGGTTGATCGCCGCGCCCGGCACGCCGAAGGCCTGCGTCACGCCTTCCTTCTCCATCACCAGCACCGCCGCCATCGCGGCCTTCATCTTCGCCATGCGTTGCTCCTCGAATCGGACGGGCGCCATCGTGCGACTGCGCGCGACGAAAGAGAAGGCCTGCGGCCGGATATCTTCTATTCCGAAACGGAATACCGAGGCCGGACTGCATACACTGCGGTATGGACCGGATCCTCGCGATGCAGATGTTCGTTCGTGTCGTCGAGACCGGCAGCTTCAGCAAGGCGGCCGCGGAGCTGGGCACGACGCAGCCCACCGCGACCAAGGCGGTGGCGCAGGCCGAGCGGCGGCTCGGCGCGCGGCTGCTGCATCGCACCACCCGCGGCGTGACGCCGACCGAGGCGGGCCTGCTGTACTACGAGCGCTGCAAGCTGATCGCGCGCGACGTCGAGGAGGCCGAGAACGTGGCCGCGCTGGTGCAGAAGGGCGCCACCGGCACGCTGCGCGTCAGCACCTCGGTGGCGTTCGGACGCCGCGTGATGGCGCCGCTGATGCTGCGCTACATGCTCGAGCAGCCGACCCTGCAGATCGACCTCGGGCTCGACGACCGCTATGTCAACCTGGTCGAGCAGGGCGTGGATGTGGCGGTGCGCATGGGGCGTCTCGCCGACTCCACGCTCGGTGCCAGCTATCTCGGCACCAACCCGTGGCTGCTCGCCGCCGCGCCGGCTTACCTCGCGCGGCGCGCGGCGCCCAAGCTGCCGCGCGAGCTGGCCCGGCACGCGTGCCTGGTCTACAGCAGCGTGCAAGGCGACGCGCGCTGGCAGTTCGTCGGCCCGTCGGGCGAGGAGGAATCGGTGCCGGTCAAGGGGCCGCTCAGATCGAACAGCCTGAGCACCGTGCTGGCGGCGTGCGAAGCCGGGTTCGGGCTCGCGCTGCTGCCGTGGTACGTGGCGCGCGATGCGGTACGCACCGGTGCCGTGGTGCCGCTGCTCGAGCGCTACACGCCGCCATCGCAGCAGATGCACGCGGTGTTTCCGTCACCGAAGCTCGTGCCGCACAAGGTCAGCGTGTTCATCGCGTGGCTGCAGTCGCAACTGGTGGGCGAGTGGTGGCAGCGCGAACGCTGACCGCCCTCAGCCGCCCATCAGCTCGAGCAGGGCCGCGCCGTTGTCGAGATCGACTCCGGCACGCACGCCGGTGCCCTTGAAGGTCTCGAGGCACACGGGTCTTGCTTTCGCCTTCGGTGTCCTGGGCCCTTCGCCGGCGCCGGTCCCCGCTCACCCCGGCGTGGGCGGCGTCTTGGTGCTCCACAGCACGCCGCCGGTCGCCCAGTCGTGTCGCGCCACGTCGCGAAAGATGATGTCGACCGCGTCCGGCGTGCCGCCGAGCACGCTGACGCAGGCGCGCGTCAGCGCATCGGCCAGCGCGGCCTTGGTTTCGGGCGTGCGGCCTTCGAACAGTTCGACGTGCAGCGTGGGCATGGGGTTCTCCGTCGGTTGCGCAGTCAGTCCTTGTAGTCGGGCGCGATCCGGTCGAGCCGGCGCAGCAGGTGCGGCCACTCGAGATCGCCGTCCCACTCGCTGCCGTCGCCGAGCCACTGCCGCTGCGCGCGCTCGGCCACCGCGCGGCCGAGCGGCGCAAGGCGGCCGCCGGTGGCGGCCATCGCGCGCAGCTGCGCGCCGGCGGCGCGCTCGAGCAGGTACGTGAGCATGTAGGCCTCGGCGACCGTGCGTCCGACGGTCAGCGTGCCGTGGTGGCGCAGGATCAGGCCGTCGAGCGCGCCGAGGTTCGCCACCAGCCGCTGCTGCTCCTGCGCGCCGAGCGCGAGCCCTTCGAAGTCGTGGCGGCCGAGCCTGCCGACCAGCCGCATCGCCCACTGCGACACCGGCAGCAGGCCCTCGTCGAGCATCGACAGCGCGACACCGGCCTCGGTGTGCAGATGCATCACGCACGCCGCGTCGGGGCGCGCCCGGTGCACGGCGCCGTGGATCGTGAAGCCGGTCGGGTTGACCTTGCGGCCCGAACCGTCGAGTACCTTGCCTGCGATGTCGACCTTGACCAGGTTGGACGCGCGGATCTCGTCGAAGCCGAGCCCGAACTCGCCGATCAGGTAGGCGCCGTCGTCGCCGGGCACCGCGGCCGAGATGTGCGTGTAGATGGTGTCGTCCCAGCCGTTCAGCGCGGCCAGGCGGTGTGCCGCCGCCAGGTCGACGCGGACCTGGGCTTCGGTGGGCAGTGGGCGCGTCAACGTCGGCCTCGCGTGTCGGTCGCGTTTCAGTTCACCGGCGCGCCGGATTCGTACCAGCGCTTGAGCAGATCGCGCTCGGCATCGGTCATCTGCGTGGCGTTGTTCAGCGGCATCAGCTTCAGCACCGTGGCCTGCTGGTACACGGCCTGCGCGTGCTGCTTCAGCTGCTCGGCGGTGGCCAGCTCGACGTTCTTCTGGTGCAGCGTGGCGTTGTGGCACATCACGCAGCGCTCGTCGACGATCGTGCGCACCTGCGCGTAGCCGGCGGGCTTGGCGGCCAGCGCCTTCGCCTCGGCCACCTGGGCGGCGCTCGGCGGCTTCGGCGCGAGCCACAGCGTCAGCCCGACGATCGCCGCGGTGCCGACGATGGCGTGCTCCCACGGCGTGCGCTTGCCCTGCACGTGCGCCTTGTGGCGTGCGACGAAGCTGTGGCGGATCAGCGCGCCGGCCAGCATCAGCAGCACCAGCACGATCCAGTTGTGCGGCCCCTGGTACAGCCAGCCGTAGTGGTTGGACAGCATCGCGATGATCACCGGCAGCGTGAAGTAGGTGTTGTGCACGCTGCGCTGCTTGCCGCGCTGGCCGTGGATCGGGTCGGGGGTCTGGCCGGCACGCAGCTGGGCCACCACCTTGCGCTGCCCCGGAATGATCCAGAAGAAGACGTTGGCGCTCATCGTCGTGGCGATCATCGAGCCGACGAGCAGGAACGCGGCGCGCCCGGCGAAGAAGCGGCACGCCACCCACGACGCGACGATGACGAAGACGAACACGCCGACGCCGACGATCAGATCGCCGTTCTTCATCCGCCCGAAGGCGCGGCAGATGCCGTCGTAGCCGACCCAGAACACCACGTAGAACGCCAGCGCGGCGCTGATCGCCGCGGCCGGCGACCAGTCGTGCACCGTCTTGTCGATCAAAAAGCTGCTGGCGTTGAACAGGTACAGCACCGTGAACAGCGCGAACCCGGTCAGCCACGTGCTGTAGCTCTCCCAGTACGACCAGTGCAGGTTCTCGGGCAGCGGCCGCCAGCGCGGCGCCACCATGTACTTGTTGGCGTGGTAGAAGCCGCCGCCGTGCACCGCCCACATCTCGCCGTCGACGCCCTTGCCCTTCAGCTCGTCGCCTTCGGGCGGCGTCAGGCTGTTGTCGAGCAGCACGAAGTAGAACGACGAGCCGATCCACGCGATCGCGGTGATCACGTGCGCCCAACGCAACAGCAGGTTTGCCCAGTCGAGCAGGTACGCTTCCATCGGAGCATCCTCCAGTTCATGCGCGGGCAGCGCCGGATCGAGGGCACGCGCGAGGCACGGTCCCCTCACCACGGCGGGCCCTGTGAGGCTGGATTGTCGCGTTCATCGACCCGGCCCCGTGCGCCGGTGCGACGGCGGTGGGCGGCTCGACCCGCGGCGACCGCGCCACTGTATACAATCACGTGTACCAAACATTCCAGGGAAAACCCGTAGATGTGGCGGCGAACCTGTCGGGTCGTGGAGCGGTCCGTGATCGGCGTACCCGGGCGCCACAGGACGACGATACGCAGGGCCATGCGCCGGTGCTTGTTCTCGGTGCCGTTCACGTGTATACACTCCGGTTTTCCAGCAGCCCAGGTTACCGACCCCGCCATGCCCCGCAAGCGCGACGCCACCCTGCGACTCGTGGATGCGCCGCCACCGGCGCGCACGGCGAGCGTCACCGACCAGATCGTCGACTCGGTGACCACCGCGATCGTCGAGCGCCGGCTGATGCCCGGCACGCGGCTGGTCGAGCAGCAGATCGCCGACGTGTTTTCGGTCTCGCGCACCGTCGTGCGCCAGGCGCTGAACCAGCTCAGCCGCGACCGCCTGGTCACGCTCGAGCCGGCGCGCGGCGCGTTCGTCGCGATGCCCAGCATCGACGAGGCGCGCCAGGTGTTCGAGGTGCGCCGGCTGCTCGAAGGCGGCGTCGCGCGGCAGCTCGCCGCGCAGATCACCGATGCGCAGCTCGCCGAACTGCGCGCGCACCTGCGCGACGAACGTGCCGCGGTCGCGCGCGTGGACGTTTCCGGCCGCACGCGGCTGCTGGCCGACTTTCACGTGGTGCTGGCTCGTCTGCTCGGCAACCAGGTGCTGGCCGAGCTGGTGGGCGACCTGCTGTCGCGCTCGCAGCTGATCGCGCTGATGTACCAGAGCGGGCACTCGGCCGGGCATTCGCAGAGCGAACACGTCGACATCGTCGAGGCGCTCGCCAAGCGCGACGGCCGTGCCGCAGGCCGCCTGATGGAGCAGCACATCACGAGCGTCGAGCGCAACCTGCGGCTCGACCCACGCACGCCCGACCTGGCCACCGTGCTGCGGCCGAAGGGATGAACATGAGCCACACCACACCGCCGCGCTACCCGCGCGATCTGCGCGGCTACGGACGCAACCCGCCGCACGCGCGCTGGCCCGGCAACGCGCGCGTGGCGTTGCAGTTCGTGCTGAACTACGAAGAGGGCGGCGAGAACTGCGTGCTGCACGGCGACGCCGGCAGCGAGCAGTTCCTGTCGGAGATGTTCAACCCGGCGGCGTATCCGGCGCGGCATCTGAGCATGGAGGGCATCTACGAGTACGGCGCGCGCGTCGGCGTGTGGCGCATCCTGCGCGAGTTCGAGCGCCGCCGCCTGCCGCTGACCGTGTTCGGCATCGGCATGGCGCTCGAGCGCTGCCCCGAGGTCACCGCCGCGTTCGTCGAGCTCGGCCACGAGATCGCCTGCCACGGCTGGCGCTGGATCCACTACCAGAACGTCGACGAAGCCACCGAGCGCGAACACATGCGCCTCGCACTGCGCGTCATCGAGCAGGCCACCGGCGCGCGCGGCGCAGGCGGGGTGCACGGCCTGGGCTGGTACACCGGCCGCGACAGCCCCAACACGCGCCGCCTGGTCGCCGACCACGGCGGCTTCGAGTACGACAGCGACTACTACGGCGACGATCTGCCGCTGTGGCTGCAGGTGCGCAAGAGCGACGGCTCGCTGGCGCCGCACCTGGTGGTGCCGTACACGCTCGACTGCAACGACATGCGGTTCGCGCTGCCGCAGGGCTTCAGCCACGGCGACGAGTTCTTCCAGTACCTGCGCGACGCGTTCGACGTGCACTACGCCGAGGGCGGCCGCGATCCGGCCGACGGCGGCGCGGGCCCCGCGATGATGAGCATCGGCATGCACTGCCGGCTGCTCGGGCGGCCCGGCCGCATCCAGGCGCTGCAGCGCTTCCTCGACCACGTGCAGCGCCACGACCGCGTCTGGATCACGCGCCGCATCGACATCGCGCGCCACTGGAAGCAGGCGCATCCGTTCGACGCCGCCACCGCCTTCGTCTGGGAATAGACATGCCGCTGACGCTCGAGCAACTCAACGCCGCCGGCCGCGCCGAGTTCAGCGCGCTGCTGGAGGGCACCTACGAGCACTCGCCGTGGATCGCCGCAAGGGCGTGCGACGCCCGGCCGTTCGCGACGCTCGCCGCGCTGAAGCGCGCGCTGGTGCAGGCGGTGCGCGAGGCCGGCCGCGAGGCGCAACTCGGCCTGATCCGCGCCCACCCCGAGTTGGCCGGCAAGGCGATGGTCGCCAAGACGCTGACCGCCGAGTCGACGCACGAGCAGGGCCGCGCCGGGCTCACGCAGTGCACGCCCGAGGAGTTCGCGCGCATCCAGCAGCTCAACGCCGACTACAACGCCCGCTTCGGCTTCCCGTTCATCCTCGCGGTACGCGGCTCGCGCGGCACCGGATTGGGCAAGCAGCAGATCATCGCCACCTTCGAGCGCCGCCTCGACAACCACCCGGATTTCGAGTTTGCCGAGGCGCTGCGCAACATCCACCGCATCGCCGAGATCCGCCTCGACGACAAGTTCGGCACCGAGCCGACGCTCGGCAACCAGGTGTGGGACTGGGCCGAGCGGCTGGCCAGCAACAGCGAGCCGCCGTACGCCGAGCGCGGCGAGCTGACGGTGACCTACCTCACCGACGCGCACCGCGCGGTGGCGCAGCGGCTGGCGCACTGGATGCGCGCCGACTGCGGCTTCGACGAGGTCGAGATCGACGCGGTCGGCAACGTCGTCGGGCTCTACCGCGGCAGCGATGCGGCCGCGCCGCGGCTGATCACCGGCAGCCACTACGACACGGTGCGCAACGGCGGCAAGTACGACGGCCGGCTCGGCATCCTGGTGCCGATGGCGTGCGTGCGCGAGCTGCATCGCGCCGGCCGGCGGCTGCCGTTCGGCTTCGAGGTGATCGGCTTCGCCGAGGAGGAGGGCCAGCGCTACAAGGCCGTGTTCCTCGGCTCGGGCGCGCTGACCGGGCACTTCGATCCCGCCTGGCTCGAGCAGAAGGACGCGCAGGGCATCAGCATGCGCGAGGCGATGGTGCACGCCGGCCTGTGCATCGACGACATCGCCAAGCTCAAGCGCGACCCCAGGCGCTACCTCGGCTTCGTCGAGGTGCACATCGAGCAAGGCCCGGTTCTCAACGAGCTCGACCTGCCGCTGGGCATCGTGACCTCGATCAACGGCAGCGTGCGCTACCTCGGCGAGGTGATCGGCATGGCCAGCCATGCCGGCACCACGCCGATGAACACGCGGCGCGATGCCGCCACCGCGGTCGCCGAGCTGGCGCTATTCGTCGAGCGGCGCGGCGCCGCGGTGCCCGACCTGGTCGCCACCATCGGCATGCTCGAGGTGCCCAGCGGCTCGATCAACGTGGTGCCGGGCCGCTGCCGCTTCAGCCTCGACATCCGCGCCACCACCAACGAGGTGCGCGATGCCTGCGCGCGCGACGTGCTGGCCGAGCTGGACGCGATCTGCCGGCGCCGCGGCGTCAGCCACCGCATCGAAGAGACGATGCGCGCGGCCGCCGCGCCGAGCGCCGCCGCCTGGCAGCAGCGCTGGGAGCGCGCGGTCGCCGCGCTCGGCCTGCCGCTGCACCGCATGCCCAGCGGCGCCGGCCACGACGCGATGAAGATGCACGAGCTGCTGCCGCAGGCGATGCTGTTCCTGCGCGGCGAGAACGCCGGCATCAGCCACAACCCGCTGGAGTCGATCACCAACCACGACAGCGAGCTGTGCGTGCGCGCCTTCCAGACTCTGCTCGAACAACTCGCCAGCGAGACACGATGACTGACACCGCCTACGACACGCTCGACGCTTATGTCGACGCGCACTTCGACGAGCAGGTGCGCTTCCTGCAAGAGCTGGTGCGCGTGCCCACCGACACGCCGCCGGGCGACAACACGCCGCATGCGCTGCGCACGCGCGAACTGCTGCAGGCGTTCGGCTACGACGCGCAGGCGCACGAGGTGCCCGAAGCGACCGTGCGCGCGCACGGCCTGCGCTCGATCACCAATCTGGTGGTGCAGCGGCGCTACGGCCCCGGCCGCGTCGTGGCGCTGAACGCGCACGGCGACGTCGTGCCGCCGGGCGAAGGCTGGACGCGCGACCCCTACGGCGGCGAGGTCGTGGGCGGCAGGCTCTACGGCCGCGCCGCGGCGGTCAGCAAGTGCGACTTCTCGACCTTCACGTTCGCCACGCGCGCGCTCGAAGCCAGCGGCGCCAAGCTGGCCGGTGGCGTCGACCTGCTGTTCACCTACGACGAGGAGTTCGGCGGCGAACTGGGGCCCGGCTGGCTGCTCGAGCACGGGCTGACGAAGCCCGACCTCGAGATCGCCGCCGGCTTCAGCTACCAGGTGGTCACCGCGCACAACGGCTGCCTGCAGCTCGAAGTGACGGTGCACGGCAAGATGGGCCACGCCGCGGTGCCGCAGACCGCGGTCGACGCGCTGCAGGCGGCCACGCGCGTGCTGGTCGCGCTGTACGCGGAGAACCAGCGGCTCGAGCGCACGCGCAGCGCCGTCAAGGGCATCGGCCACGGCTACGTCAACGTGGGGCAGATCGCCGGGGGCACCAACACCAACGTCGTACCCGGCAAGGTGGTGCTCAAGGTCGACCGGCGCATGATTCCCGAAGAGGATCCGGCCGCGGTCGAGGCCGGGCTGCGCGCGCTGATCGAAGACGCCGCGCGCGGGCAGGCCGGCATCACGGTGCAGATCAAGCGGCTGCTGCTCGCGCGCGCGATGAAGCCGCTGGCGGGTAACGAGCCGCTCGTGAAGGCGCTGACCACACACGCCAGCGCGCTGTTCGGCGAGAAGATCGAGGCCTCCGGCACGCCGCTGTACACCGATGCGCGCCTGTTCAGCGAACGCGACATCCCGGCGGTGATCTACGGCGCCGGCCCGCGCACGGTGCTCGAATCGAACGCCAAGCGCGCCGACGAGCACATCGTGCTCGAAGACCTGCGCCGCGCAACGAAGGTGGTGGCGCGCACGCTGTTCGATCTGCTCGGCGTGTGACCGATCGGGCCGGCGTCGGATCGCGCATGATGGCAGCCCGCAGCCCGCAGCGCGGGACGCATGGGCTGCCCGTTCGCGTATACCGAAACCGGCCGTGCCGGGGCAGGAGTGCCGTGATGAGCTCGCGCCGAATGATGCTGTCGATCGTTTCGCTGGGCCTGCTGGCCGCCTGCGCCGGCTACGCGCCACCGGACACGCTGCGGCCGGGCAGCACCGAGGCCGACGTGCGCCAGGCGATGGGCGAACCCACCGGCCGCTATGCGATGCCCGGCGGCGTGCAGCGGCTGGAGTACGCGCGCGGCCCGGGCGGGCGCCACACCTACATGCTCGATTTCGACGCGCAGGGGCACCTGCAGCAGTGGCAGCAGGTGCTCGACGAGCGGCATTTCGCGCTGGTGGTGCCGGGGCTGTCGCGCGACGACGTGCTGCGCACGCTCGGCCGCCCGAGCCAGCGCGAGGGCATGATCCGCGGTGGCCAGATCTGGTCGTGGCGCTACGCCAACAACGATTGCCTGTGGTGGCAGGCGCAGTTCGACGCGCAGGGCGTCGTCACTTCGGTCGGCTACGCGCCCGAGCGCGGCTGCGGCGACGGGCCCGACCGCACCGCCCGCACAGTCACCCGCGCGATCCGCTGAGCCCGCGCACTGCGGCAGTCCCTGCGGACTGCCCTGTGGCTGGCGAAGGACGGGCCGCGTCTCGCGCGGCCCGGCCCGCACCCATCCGGTGCCGTGTGGGCACCCTTGGTGCGATTCATGCTCTCGCCGGCGCCGGCTTGGTGCGGCCGGTGGCACCAAACGCAGGCATGGGCCTTGCATTCCGGGTGCGTTCGGGCACCACAGCCGCCCGTGCGCGGCATCGGCAGGAGACGATTTCGATGGAGCAACTCAAGCAAGGCAGCGATGCGCTGTTCATCCTGCTCGGCGCGGTGATGGTGCTGGCGATGCACGGCGGCTTCGCGTTCCTCGAGCTGGGCACGGTGCGCAAGAAGAACCAGGTCAACGCGCTGGTCAAGATCCTGGTCGATTTCTCGGTGTCGACGATCGCCTACTTCTTCGTCGGCTATGCGGTGGCGTACGGCGTCAGCTTCTTCACCGGCGCCGAGACGCTGGCGGCCAAGAACGGCTACGAGCTGGTGAAGTTCTTCTTCCTGCTCACTTTCGCGGCGGCGATCCCCGCGATCGTGTCGGGCGGCATCGCCGAGCGCGCGCGCTTCGGCCCGCAGTTGATCGCCACCGCGGCGCTGGTGGCGCTGGTGTACCCGGTGTTCGAGGGCATTGCGTGGAACGGCCGCTTCGGTGTGCAGGCGTGGCTCGAGCGCGTGACCGGCGCGCCGTTTCACGACTTCGCCGGCAGCGTGGTGGTGCACGCGGTCGGCGGCTGGATCGGCCTGGCCGCGGTGCTGCTGCTCGGCGCGCGCGCCAACCGCTACCGCAAGGATGGCGCGATCAGCGCGCACCCGCCGTCGAGCATTCCGTTTCTCGCGCTCGGCGCGTGGGTGCTGTCGGTCGGCTGGTTCGGCTTCAACGTGATGAGCGCGCAGACGATCGACAAGATCTCGGGCCTGGTGGCGGTGAACTCGCTGATGGCGATGGTCGGCGGCACCTTGGTGGCCACGCTGCTCGGCCGCAACGACCCCGGCTTCGTGCACAACGGCCCGCTGGCCGGGCTGGTGGCGGTGTGCGCCGGCTCCGACGTGATGCACCCGGTGGGCGCACTGGTCACCGGCGGCGTCGCCGGCGCCATCTTCGTCACGCTGTTCACGCTGACGCAGAACCGCTGGAAGATCGACGACGTGCTCGGCGTGTGGCCGCTGCACGGCCTGTGCGGCGCGTGGGGCGGCATCGCCTGCGGCATCTTCGGCGCGAAGGCGCTCGGCGGCCTCGGCGGCGTGAGCTTCGGCGCGCAGCTCGCCGGCACGCTGCTCGGCGTGGCCTGGGCGCTGATCGGCGGGTTCGTGGTCTACGGCGTGCTGAAGGCCGCGCTCGGCCTGCGCCTGTCGGCCGAGGAGGAACACAACGGCGCCGATTTGTCGATCCACAAGATCGGCGCGACGCCGGAGCGTGAGGTGAGTTGGTAGGCGAGGGGGGACGGGCGAGCGCGCCTGCGGGCACGCGATGCTGCGGTGCGGTTTGCGTGGGCGGCGACCGCGCCAGACTGGGAGCTGTCGGTCGCGCCTTGAAGTCGAACGACGGTAGCGGCGGAAACCTGTCGTCCGCATGCTCGCTGCTGATCTGCAGGGACGACTCAGGTTGCGAGCCCAGCGTTGGGCTGAACGCGTGGCTTGGCGTAGCATGGCGCCGGTTGGAGTTCAATGCCGCCGCTACCCGTGCGTTCCAAGCCTGCTGGAATCTCGATGCCTGACGAGGTCCTGACCATCAAGGAGGTCGCGGCGCTGCTCAAGCTCGCCGAGAAGACCGTCTACGCCATGGCCGCGGCTGGGGTGCACTTGGTGACGCCCACCACCCGCAAGCGCGCGGCGCGGGTGCAGGCGTTCATGGACTGGGCGCACGCACTGCTGTTGCGGCGAGTGGGGGCCCAGATGGACTTGAGATGACTGGAACGCCGGGGCAAGGGAATCGGATGGTCTTGATCGTTCACCAACGAGTTGAGCCGCCGGCCAGCCGACTCTGGGCATCGACCGCTCCTGTGGCCGAAACCGGCTGATGAAGGTCTGCAAAGTGCCCGCGCGCTGAACCACGCTCGACCGAGTCCTGTTTAGCCGACTCCGAAGCCGACCTTGTCGAGCCGTCGAAGGCGCAAGTGGGCGGCGCGCTACTGGGCTTCGTGGAACGCCGTATCGACATCACGCGCGCTGTGCAGCACGCGCACCACGTCGATGCCATCGTTCATCGGCAGGTAGAAGATGACGTAACGACGGAACGGATGGCTTCGCACTTCAGCGGCCAGCTCCGGGCGGGCGCGCCCCATGAGGGGCTGCGTGGCGAGGAGTTCGAGCGTTGCACCGATCTCATCGACCCACCGATCGGCCGCATCGAGGTTGTCTTCGGCGATGTGGTCCCAGATGTCCAGGATGTCGAGCGTAGCCTGCGGCCTGCGATTGACTTGCGCCACGGTGGCTACTTGCCTTGGCGGGTCTTGCGTGTGCGCGCCTGCGCCTTGACTTCCGCAGCGCTCCACTTCTTCGCTGGCCCGCTGGCCATGCCCACCCGGATGTCGTCGCGCAGTTGTTCGAGCTTGGCCGAGCGCAGCCGGTCTTGCTCGTCCATCAGGCGCAGCGCCTCGCGCACAACCTCGCTGGCCGAGGTGTACAGGCCGGATGCGACTTTCGAGCGCACCAGTTCCTCGAGCTGCGGGGTGAGGTTGACGTTCATGCCCATGAGGGTCTCCGGGTGGGGTTCGCCATTCTATCCATTTATGTCAAAGATGGACATCCGGTGCCGGCCGGCACCGGCGCTGTTGCGGCGGCGCCTTGCCGCTACGTTGGAGGTTCATCATGGACGCCAATTCCTCAGGCCGGTCACACCACCGCGAACCCTGGAGCAAGGGCAAGCTCGTCGGGCAGAAGGCGCCGTTCAAACCCAAGGACGTGTGGGCGATGCGCGCGCGCCTGCAGCAGGAGCACCGTACGCGCGAGTTGGCGCTGCTCAACCTGGGCATCGACGGCAAGTTGCGCGGCTGCGACCTGGTGGCGCTGCGCGTGCGCGATCTGCAGCATGGCGAACAGCTTGCGCCGCGGGCGATCATCACGCAGCACAAGACAGGACGACCGGTGCAGTTCGAGATCACGCCGCCCACGCGAGCGGCCGTGCAGGCGTGGATCCTGGAGGCGCGCCTGAAGTCCGAGGACTACTTGTTCCCGAGCCGGATCCATCGATCACCGCACATCTGCACGCGGCAGTACGCGCGGATGCTGCGGCAGTGGGTGCGTGATGCCGATCTCGACAGGACGGCGTACGGTACGCATTCGATCCGCAGGACGAAGGCCGCATTGATCTACCAGAGCCAAGAATCTGCGCGCGGTTCAGCTGCTGCTGGGCCACAGCAAGTTGGAGAGCACGGTGCGGTACCTGGGTGTGGATGTGCACGATGCGCTGGAGATCTCCGAGCAGACCGAGATCTGAGGTTGTCGAGCGCCGGCCCGATGCATCACTGCTCGGGCCGGCGTCCGCTCACGAGAACGCGCTTGACTCGACATTGCGAGGGAGGTGAGACCCGGTGTCCGCGAAGCGGACATCGGTCTTCGGGTTTCGACCCAGAGCGGTCAGAGTGCCTCGAAGGGAGCAGACGTCAACAACACATGGGCCCGGACAACCATGGCGGCCTCCACAAGTGAACCGCCCCCCGCTACAACCGCACCGGCAAATGCCTGAAGCCGCGAAACCGCACGCGCCGGTCGCGCGTGGCCGGCGCGGCCGCCTCCAGCTTCGGAAACCGCGCCACCAGCGCGCCGATCGCGATGCGTGCCTCGAGGCGCGCCACGTTCATGCCGGCGCAGGCGTGCGCGCCGTGGCCGAAGGCCAGGTGCAGGTTGGGCTTGCGCGCGATGTCGAGGCGGTCGGGGTCGGCGAATTGTGCCGGGTCGCGGTTGGCCGCGCCGATGCCGAGCGTGACAAACGCACCGGCGGGCAGCGTGTGCGCGCCGAGCGTCACCGGTGCGGTGAGCTGCCGGTTGTTCAGCTGCAGCGGGCTCTCGAAGCGCAGCAGCTCCTCGACCGCGCTGTTGATCAGCGCCGGCTCGCGCTGCAGCCGTTCGAGCTGGCTGCGCTGCGCCAGCAGCGCGTGCACGCCGTTGCCGATCAGGTTGGTGGTGGTCTCGTGGCCGGCGTTGAGCAGGAAGATGCAGTTGTGCAGCAGCTCGACGTCGCTGAGCCGGTCGTCGGGCCGCCCCAAGACCGGCTTGCGCCCCCTCGGGGGGCCGGCGCCATCGGCGCCTGGGGGGCCATTGCGTTCACCCTCGTGCTCGCCGAGCAGCCGCGTCAGCACGTCGACCTCGGGGTCGCCGGGGTGCGCGCGGCGCTGCGCCACCAGCTCGCGCAGGTAGGCCAGAAACTCCGTTACCGCGGCGTGGCCGCGCGCCAGCGTGTCGGCGCCGGGCGCCGGCTCGAGCGCCGACAGGATCGCCAGCGACCAGCCGCGCAGCGGGCCGCGCTCGGCACGCGGCACGTCGAGCAGGTTGCCGATCACCTCGACCGGAATCTGCGCCGCGAAGTCTTCGATCAGGTCGGCCTCGGGTTGCGCCGCCAGGCGATCGAGCAGCGTGTTCACCAGCGCAACGACGCCGGCCTCCATGCGCGCGATCGCGCGCTGGTTCAGCGCGCCCATCATCAGCCGGCGCACGCGCGTGTGCAGCGGCGGGTCGCTGAACACCAGGCTGGTGGTGTGGTGCTCGAACAGCGGCGTGCCGGCGCCGAACTTCGGCGCGAACTCGCGCTGCTTGTCGGAGCTGGCTGCCGCGCTGCGGTACAGCGCCGCCACGTCGTCGTAGCGCGTCAGCAGCCACTGGTTGCCGCCGAGCGGGTGCACCGGGCTGTGCCGGCGCAACGCGGCATACACCGGATACGGGTCGTCGACGAACGACGGCGGCGCACCGGCGAGCGTGAAGCTCTCGGCGATGCGTTGCGCGTCGGCGTCCGGCAGCGGCGGCGTGCCATCGGTGTCGTGGCTCATTCGAACGCTCCGTGGCGGCCGGCGCCGGCGGCGAAGCGCGCCGCGCCGGCCAGGCTCTCGGCGGCCACCACCGGGTAGCCGCCGGCGCCTTCGCGCCGTAACGCCTCGGCCAGCGGCAGGTCCCACTGTGCGAACGCGCTCGCACGATCGGCGCGCAGGCAGGTCTGCGGGAAGGCCGCGATCTCGCGCGCCAGCGCCTGCGCGGCGGCGAGCGCGTGGCCGTCGTCGACCACGCGGTTGGCCAGCCCGATCGCCAGCGCCTCGTCGGCCGCCACCGCGCGGCCGGTGAGGATCAGGTCGAGCGCGCGGCCCATGCCGACGATGCGCGGCAGCCGCACGGTGCCGCCGTCGACCAGCGGCACGCCCCAGCGGCGGCAGAACACGCCGAACACCGCGCTGCGTGCGGCCACGCGCAGATCGCACATCAGCGCCAGCTCGAGGCCGCCGGCCACCGCGTGGCCTTCGATTGCGGCGATCACCGGCTTGGCGAACGCCATGCGCGTCGGCCCCATCGGGCCGGGGCCGCTGCCGTGCGGCTCGATCGCGTTGGCGCGCGCCGGGTCGGCCAGCGCCTTCAGGTCGGCGCCGGCGCAGAACGTGCCGTTCGCGCCGGTCAGCACCGCGACCGCGAGCGACGTGTCGGCCTCGAAAGCCGCGAAGGCCGCGCGCAGCGCCGCCGCGGTGGGGCCGTCGACCGCGTTGCGGCACGCCGGGCGGTCGAGCGTGATCGTGATCACCGGTCCGTCGATGCTCGATGTCACCGCGTGGTCGTCGGCCATGCGCGTCTCCTGTCGTGTCGCGCCAGTGTGCCGCAGCGCTGGGGCACGAACCGACGTAGCCGAGAGCCGCCGCGGATCCGGCTTCGCCGGGCCGCTGGCGGCGCCCCCCCTGGCGGGAGGCGCCGAAGGCGCATCGGGGGGGATCCTTTCAGATGATCGCGCGCTCGACCAGCGCCGCGCCGCCGGCCAGGCGCGTGGCGGCCAGCGGTGTGAGGTCGAGGCTGCGGTAGCCGCCGTGCACCAGCCACTCGGCCACGCCGCGCCCGATGCCCGCGGCGTGCTGCAGCCCGTGGCCCGAGAAGCCGCACGCCAGCAGCAGGTTGGCGCACTGCGGGTGCGGGCCCACCAGGCCGTTGTGGTCGAGCGGGTGCACCTCGTAGTAGCCGGCCCAGGCGCCGCTGCGGCGCAGCGCGTCGAACGCCGGTACGCGGTGCGCCAGCGCGGGCCACAGTCGCTGCTCGAACTGGTCGAGGTCGGGCTCGTCGAGCGGCAGGTCGTCGGGGTCGGCGTCGTGCGCGCCGGGCGACCAGCCGCCGATGAAGCCCGCACCCTCGCTGCGAAACCAGATGCCCGCCGGGTCGACCACCAGCGGCGTGCGCGGCAGCGGTGTCGGGCAGCTGAACACGAACACCGTGCGCCGGCGCGCGAACACCGGCACCGGCGCGCCGGCGAGCGCGCCCACCGCGTGCGACCACGCGCCGGCGGCGAGCACGAACGCATCGGCCTCGAAGCGCGTGCCGTCCGACAGCTGCGCGGTCCGCAGCGCGTGCGCGCCGCGCTCGAAGCCGACCACGCGCGCCGGGTGCCAGTGCGCGCCGAGCGCGCGCGCCTTGCGCGCCAGCGCACGCGCAAAGGCCTCGCCGTCGAACCAGCCTTCGCCGCCGCTGCCCAGGCTGGCGAGCCGCACGTCGTCGCTGCGCAGCCACGGCATGCGTCGCGCCAGCTCGGCGGCATCGAGCAGTTGCACCGGTGCGCCCGCTTCGCGCTGCACGGCATGGTTGTCGCGCAGCGCCTGCGCGCCGGCGTCGCCGGTGGCCACGAACAGGTAGCCCGATTCGACGAAACCGAGGTCCAGCGGCGCATCGTCCACCGCGAGCCAGTCGTGCGCCTCGCGCAGCACCTGCAGCCCGAACTGCGACAGCCGCACGTTCAGCGCGTTCGAGAACTGCTGGCGGATCGACGCCGCCGAGCGTGCCGACGACGCCAGGCGCAGCGTGGGATCGGGCTCGATCACGCGCACGTCGGCGTGCGGCGCGAGGCGGCGCAGGAACATTGCGCACGCGGCGCCGATCGCGCCGCCGCCGATGATCGCCACGCGCATCGGCGGTGCCGGGGCGTATCAGGCAGCGAGAAGCTGCCTGAGTACAAAAGGCAGGATGCCGCCGTGCCGGTAGTAGTCGACCTCGATCGGCGTGTCGATGCGCAGCGTCAGCGGCGCCTCGCGGCGCGTGCCGTCGGCGCCGGTGATGACCAGCGTTGCGGCGGCCTGGGGCTTGAGCTGCGGCACCACGATGTCGATGGTTTCGTCGCCGCGCAGGTCGAGGCTCTGCCACGACTGGCCGGGCGCGAACTGCAGCGGTAGCACGCCCATGCCCACCAGGTTGCTGCGGTGGATGCGCTCGAAACTCTTGGCCACCACCGCCTTGATGCCCAGCAGCTGCGTGCCCTTGGCGGCCCAGTCGCGCGAGCTGCCGGTGCCGTACTCCTCGCCGGCGAAGATCACGGTGGGCACGCCGTCGGCCATGTAGCGCATCGCGGCGTCGTAGATCGCCATCTTTTCGCCCGCGGCGCCGGCGCCGCTGCCGGGCTTCGGTTGATGGAGCGTCACGCCGCCTTCCTCGCGCGAGCCGTCGGCCTTGGGTGGGATCATCAGGTTCTTGATGCGCACGTTGGCGAACGTGCCGCGCATCATCACCTCGTGGTTGCCGCGGCGCGAGCCGTAGCTGTTGAAATCGGCCTTGGTGACGTTGTGCGCGATCAGGTAGCGGCCGGCGGGCGAGGTCTCCTTGATCGAGCCGGCCGGCGAGATGTGGTCGGTGGTGATCGAATCGCCGAACAGCGCCATGATGCGTGCGCCGCTGACGCCGCTGGAGGCTGCGGCAGGCGGCTCGATCGTGAAGCCCTCGAAGAACGGCGGGTTGGCGATGTAGGTGCTGGCAGGCCAGTCGTACACCTGGCCGGTGACGCCCTTGATCGCACCCCACAGTGCGCCGGGCTCGGTCTTCACCTTGGCGTAGTTGGCCTGGAACGCCTTCGGGTTCATCGCGTGCTTCAGCAGCGCGTAGACCTCGTCGCTCGACGGCCAGATGTCGCCGAGGAAGACGTCGCGCCCGTTCTTGCCCTTGCCGACCGGCTCGGTCATCAGGTCGCGCATCACGTTGCCGGCGATCGCGTACGCCACCACCAGCGGCGGGCTGGCCAGGAAGTTGGCCTTCAGGTTCGGGTGGATGCGCGCCTCGAAGTTGCGGTTGCCCGACAGCACCGCGGCGCAGACGAGGTCGTGGTCGACGATCGCCTTGTTGAACTCGGGCGCCAGGTCACCGGCGTTGCCGATGCAGGTGGTGCAGCCGTAGGCCGCGAGCCCGAAGCCGAGCTGCTCGAGGTACGGCAGCAGGCCGGTCTTGGTGAGGTATTCGGTGACGATGCGCGAGCCCGGCGCGAGCGAGGTCTTCACGTGCGGCGGCACCTTCAGCCCGGCCTGCACCGCCTTCTTCGCCAGCAGGCCGGCGGCCAGCAGCACGCCGGGGTTGCTGGTGTTGGTGCAGCTGGTGATCGCGGCAATCACTACCGCCCCATGATTCAGCGAGAATGCCTTGCCGCCGAAGTTGACCGGCACGCCGGGTTCTTCGGTAAGTGCCTGCGCGTTGCTGCTCGTTTGTTCAGCCGCGGCCGCGCCGCCTTCGTCGGCCATCGAGCCCTTGTTGACGGATGCCGCGGATGTGCGAACGCCAAAGCTGTCGGCAAGATCCTTGTACCACTGAGACTTCATGGACGTGAGGTCGATGCGGTCCTGCGGGCGTTTGGGACCGGCCAGTGCCGGTGTCACTTCGCCCAGGTTGAGCTGCAGTTCGGCGCTGTAGTGCGTCTTGCGCGAGCCGTCGCGCCAAAGACCTTGCTCGCGGCAGTAGATCTCGACGGTGCTGATCAACTCGTCGTCGCGGCCGGACAGCGCCATGTAGTCCAGAGTGAGTTGATCGACGGGGAAAAAACCACAGGTCGCGCCATACTCAGGCGCCATGTTGGCGATCGTCGCGCGAGTGGCCAGCGGCATGGTGTCCAGGCCGTCGCCGAAGAACTCGACAAACTTGTCTACCACCCCGTGCGCACGCAGCATCTGCGTCACGCGCAGCACCAGATCGGTTGCTGTGGCGCCCTCGGGCAGTCTTCCGGTCAACTTGAACCCGACCACCTGTGGCACCAGCATCGGGATCGGCTGGCCCAGCATCACGGCCTCGGCTTCAATGCCTCCGACGCCCCAGCCCAGCACGCCCAAACCGTTGATCATGGTGGTGTGGCTGTCGGTGCCGACCAGGGTGTCGGGGTAGTACACGCCGTCGGCCGTGCGGTGCACGCCGCGCGCCAGGTATTCGAGGTTGACCTGGTGCACGATGCCAAAGCCCGGCGGCACGACGCCGAAGGTGTCGAAGGCCTGCATGCCCCATTTCATGAACTCGTAGCGCTCGCGGTTGCGCTCGAACTCGAGCTTCATGTTGAGGTCGAGCGCATCCTTGCGCCCGAAGTAGTCGATCATGATCGAGTGGTCGACCACCAGGTCCACCGGCACCAGCGGCTCGATCGTCTTCGGGTCGCGGCCGAGCTTCGCGGTCACCGTGCGCATCGCCGCCAGGTCGGCCAGCAGCGGCACGCCGGTGAAGTCCTGCAGCACCACGCGCGCGACGATGAACGGGATCTCTTCGGTTCGCGCGGCGTTCGGCTGCCAGTTGGCGAGCTGGCGCACGTGCTCTTCGGTGACCTTGCGGCCATCGCAGTTGCGCAGCACCGATTCGAGCACGATGCGCAGCGAGATCGGCATGCGGCTGACGTTGGGATGGATCTCGGCCAGCGCGGGCAACGAGCAGAACTGCGCTCTGCCCTTGTCACCGAACCGGAAGCTGCGCAGCGTGGTGGTGTAGGGCTTGGCGGCTGGCATCGTGGCGCTCCTGCGGCTGATCGGTGAGCCGATTCTGGCAGCATTGCGCCGCCGTGCCTCGCAGGAGGGTCTCGGCGGGCGTTGTCACGGACCGTCGCGGTCGACGACAATCGCGCCATGGAGATCGTCGCGTCTCGTGTGTCGCGCCGCCTGCAGCAAGCGGCCGACCTGGCGTACTGGCTGTCTCGACCGATGGCCGAGCGCATCGCCGCCGTCGAGGCGCTACGCGCGCAGCATCACGCGACCGACGGAGCAGCCGATGCTGAACCGCGACTTCAGAGAGTTTGTCGGGTTGCTCGGCGCCAGGGGCGTTGAGTATCTGGTCGTCGGCGGGTACGCGCTGGCCGCCCACGGGCACCCGCGCTACACCGGCGACATCGACTTCTGGGTCCGGCCGAGCGCCGACAACATCGCCAGGCTGCTGACGGCGCTGCGCGATTTCGGCTTCGGCTCGCTGGGGCTCACCGAGGGCGACTTCTCGTCCGATTCGGTCGTGCAACTGGGGCGGCCGCCGCGGCGCATCGATCTGCTCACGGCGATCGACGGTGTGACGTTCGATGACTGCTACGCGCGCCGCATCGAGGTCGAGGTCGCCGGCGTGCGCATGAACATCCTCGGATTCGACGACTTCAAGGCAAACAAGCGTGCGAGCGGACGCCTGAAGGATCTGGCCGACCTCGAGACCCTGGAACGGCCCGATGTGCCGGACGGCGACGCCGACGCCTGAGTGCTACCGCCAGCGCGACAGCCGATCATCACCCACCACGGCGCACCCAGAGCGAATCGTTCAGCCAGCCGCCGGCAAGTACCGCACCGCGAGCACGCCGCGGATGCCCGCGATGCTGGCCAGCACCGCATCGCTCACGGCGCTGTCGACGTCGACCAGCGTGTACGCCATTTCGCCGCGCGACTTGTTGACCATGTTGTGAATGTTGAGCCCGGCCTGGGCCATCGCGGTGGAGATCTGGCCCAGCATGTTGGGCACATTGGCGTTGGCGATCGCGACGCGGAACGCCGATTCGCGCGCCATCGCGACACCAGGGAAGTTCACCGCGTTGACGACGTTGCCGTGCTCCAGGTAGTCACGCAATTGGTCGACCGCCATCACCGCGCAGTTGTCTTCGGCCTCCTGCGTGCTCGCGCCCAGGTGCGGCAGCGCGATCACGCCGGGGCGCTTCAGGATCGCCGCGTTCGGAAAGTCGCACACGTAGGCGGCGAGGCGGCCGGCCGCGAGCGCGGCGCTGACCGCGCGGTCGTCGGCCACGCCCTCGCGCGAGAAGTTGAGCAGCACCGCGTCGCGGCGCGCCAGCGCGAGGTTGCGCTCGGCCACCAGGTGGCGCGTGGCCGGCAGCAGCGGCACGTGCAAGGTGACGAAGTGCGCCGCCTTCAGCACCTCGTCGACGCTGGCGGCGCGCTTGACCTGCGACGGCAGGCTCCACGCCGCATCGACGGTGATCTCGGGGTCGTACCCGAGCACGTTCATGCCCAGCTCGAGCGCCGACTTGGCCACCAGGCAGCCGATCTTGCCCAGGCCGATCACGCCCAGCGTACGGCCGGCGAGCTCGGTGCCGGCGAATGCCTTCTTGCCGTTCTCGACCTGCGCGTCGAGATCGGCGGCCGCGGCGTCGAGCGAGTTCACGTAGTGCAGAGCCGGCGCGAGGCGGCGCGCGGCGATCAGCATGCCGGCCAGCACCAGCTCCTTCACCGCATTGGCATTGGCACCCGGCGTGTTGAACACCGGCACGCCGCGCGCGCTCATCTGGTCGACGGGAATGTTGTTGGTGCCGGCGCCGGCGCGCGCGATCGCGCGCACGCTGGGCGCGATCGCAGCCTTGTGCAGGTCGGCCGAGCGCAGCAGGATCGCCACCGGTTCGGCCACATCCTTGCCCACGCGGTAGCGTTCGGCCGGCAGCCGCGCGAGGCCGAGCGGCGAGATCTGGTTCAACACGAGGATCGGTTGCATCTTGGGTCGCTTTCTTCTCGGCGCTCGCGAATTCAGCGCGTGTGATGGTCGAAAGCTCGAACAGGCCGGGCCTGCCAAGCCAATGAACCCTCAGCCATGCCGCGCTTCGAACTCCTTCATGTACGCCACCAGCGCGCGCACGCCGTCGATCGGCATCGCGTTGTAGATCGACGCGCGCATGCCGCCCACCGAGCGGTGACCCTTCAGTTGCACCATGCCGCGCTGCTGCGCGCCCTCGAGAAACGCCGCGTCGAGCTTCTCGTCGGGCAGGCGAAACGGCACGTTCATCAGCGAGCGGTCTTCGCGCGCCACCGGGCACTTGTAGAAGCTGGTGCGGTCGAGGTAGTCGTACAGCAGCGCGGCCTTCTGGCGGTTGTGCGCTTCCAGCGCCGGCAGGCCGCCCTGCGCTTCGATCCATTTCAGCACCAGGCCGGCGATGTAGATCGCGTAGGTGGGCGGCGTGTTGTACATCGAGTCGTTGTCGGCCACCAGCTTGTAGTCGAACGCGCTCGGGCACGCGGGTGATGCATGGCCGATCAGGTCGTCGCGCACGATCACGATCGTCACGCCCGACGGGCCCACGTTCTTCTGCGCGCCGCCGTAGATCAGGCCGAACTTCGACACGTCGAGCGGCCGCGACAGGATGTCGCTGCTCATGTCGGCCACCAGCGGCACCGCTCCGACCTCGGGCGTCCAGTGGTACTGCACGCCGCCGATCGTCTCGTTGGAGCAGATGTGCACGTAGGCGGCGTCGGGGTCGAGCTGCCAGCCCGCGCGCGCCGGGATGCGCGTGTAGCCGCTGTCCTTGCCCGATGCGGCGACGTTGACGCTGCAGTAGCGCTGCGCCTCCTTGATCGACTTCTTCGACCACTCGCCGGTGTCGACGTAGTCGGCCTTGGTCTTGCCGCGCAGCAGGTTCAGCGGCACGATCGCGTTCTCGCCGATCGCGCCGCCTTGCATGAACAGCACCTTGTAGTTGGCCGGCACCGCGAGCAGCTTGCGCAGCAGGCTTTCCGCCTCGGCGTGGATCGAGATGAATTCCTTGCCGCGGTGGCTCATTTCCATCACCGACATGCCCGAGCCGTGCCAGTCGAGCATCTCGTCGGCGGCTTGGCGCAACACGGCCTCGGGCAGCGCGGCAGGGCCGGCGCTGAAGTTGAATACGCGGGTCATCGGGGGCCTCGAAGGAGTTGAAAAAAGCGCTGCGGCCGGCGGCCGCGAAGCGGCAAGAATACCGAACCCGCCCAGCTTGACCTGCGACATGTTCGATCTGCCCCCACGTCCCGAGTACTTCGGCCCCGAGCACGAGGCGCTGCGCGCGAGCGTGCGCCGCTTCGTCGAGCGCGAGATCGCGCCGCACGTCAACGCCTGGGACGAGGCGGGCAGCTTCCCGCGCGAGCTGTACCGCCGCGCTGCGGCGCTCGGCATCACCGGCATCGGCTACCCGGCCGAGCTCGGCGGCACGCCGGCCGACGGCTTCATGACGCTGGTGGTCGCCGAGGAGATCGCGCGCGCCGGCTGTGGCGGCGTGCAGGCGAGCCTGGGTTCGCACGGCATCGCGTTGCCGCCGATCGTGGCGCACGGCAGCGCTGCGCTGCGGCAGCGCGTGGTGCCGCCGGTGCTCGCCGGCGAGAAGATCGCCGCGCTCGCCATCACCGAGCCCGGCGGTGGTTCCGACGTGGCGGCGCTGAAGACCACCGCGCGGCGCGACGGCGACCACTACGTCGTCAGCGGCGAGAAGACCTTCATCACCTCGGGCATGAGGGCCGACTTTCTCACCGTGGCCGTGCGCACCGAGCCGGCGAACCGCGGCCCCGGTGGCATCTCGCTGCTGGTGATCGACGGCGACACGCCGGGTCTGTCGCGCAGCGAGCTGAAGAAAATGGGCTGGTGGTGCAGCGACACCGCGCACCTGCGCTTCGACCATTGCCGCGTGCCGGTAGCCAACCTCGTCGGTGCCGAGGGCGAGGGCTTTCGCGCGATCATGCACAACTTCAACGCCGAGCGGCTGACGATGGCGGCGATGGCGTGCAGCTACGCGCAGGCGTGCACCGAAGAGGCGCTGGCCTGGGCGCGCGAGCGCCAGACGTTCGGCGCGCCGCTGGTCGAGCGCCAGGTGATCCGCCACAAGCTGGTCGACATGGTGGCGCGTACCGACGCCGCGCGCGCGCTGGTCTACGACCTCGCGTACCGGTTGCAGCACCGCCTCGGCGCCGCCAACGAGTTCGTCGCACGCACCTGCATGGCCAAGGTGCTGGCCACGCAGGCGATGCAGTTCTGCGCCGACCAGGCGGTGCAGATCCTCGGCGGCATGGGCTTCATGCGCGGCACGAAGAGCGAGCGCCTGTACCGCGAGGTGAAGGTGATGATGATCGGCGGCGGGTCCGAAGAGATCATGAAAGACCTGGCGGCGCGGCAACTGGGGCTCTGAGCCGGCCCGGGCGGCTCGCATGCTGCGATGGGCCTTGTCGGCGATCGCGCTCGCGCTGGCGGCGGGCGGCGTGTCGATCACCATCGCCTACTCGCGCGCGATGGACCGCGCCTACCAGCGCATCGGCGGCGGCAGCGAGGTGATCGGCTCGCCGCTGGGTGACATCGAGTACGCCGATCGCGGGGTTGGGCCCGCGGTGCTCGTCGTGCACGGCAGCGGCGGCGGCTTCGACCAGGGCCTGTTGCTGGCGCAGGCCGCTTTGGGTGACGGCTTGCGCCGGATCGTGCCGTCGCGCTTCGGCTACCTGCGCTCCACCGTTCACGCCGGTGCCACCTTCGACGACCAGGCGCAGGCCTATGCCCATCTGCTCGACCGGCTGGGCCTGCAGCGGGTCGCGGTGGTGGCGTTCTCGCACGGCGGGCCGTCGGCGGCGCTGTTCGCGGCGCTGTACCCGCAGCGGGTGTCGTCGCTGACGCTGCTGTCGGCGGGCGTCGCGTCGTCCGACTCGCCGGGGCAGCTCGAAGCCAACCGGCGCGGCGACGCGCTGGCGCGGATCTTCCAGCACGACCTCGGGTACTGGGCGGTCGCCACCGCGCTGCGCGGCCGCCTGCTCAGCCTGATGGGCGCCGACGCGCAGGTGATCGCGCAGCTCACGCTGCCGCAGCGGCAACTGATCGACGAGCTGATCGAGGTGATGCATCCGGTGGCGCCGCGCGCCGCCGGCGTGCGCTTCGACAACCGGGCACCGTTGCCGAACGAGCGCATCGCCGCCATCCGGGCGCCGACGCTGATCGTGCACGCGCGCGACGACTCGCTGCAGCGCTTTCACCATGCCGAGTTTGCCGCGCGCACGATCCCCGGTGCGCGCCTGCACGCGTTCGAGCACGGCGGCCATCTGCTGGTGGCGGTGCAGCAAGATGCCGTGCAGCGGCTGGTGCGGCAGCATGTGCTGACGCAGGTCGATCCGGCGTTGCCGCTGGCGCCGCAAGATCATCTGCCGCGCCGATGAATCATGCTCGCAACCGCCGCATGCCGATGCGAACCGTCCTGATCGTGATCGGGCTCGTTGCCGCGGCCGCGGTGGTCGCGACGGGCATCGGCCGCTGGCGTCACGCGGCGGCGCTGGCACGCCTGCAGCAGCGGGTGCTGCAGGCGCCGGCCGGCGCGCGCCTTGCGGCCGCGCCCGAATGGGCGGCGTTGCCGCCGCCGGTGGCACGCTATCTGCAATGGGCGCTGGGGTCGCGGCCGGATGCGCCCGCCGGCATCGAGATCGAGCAGGCCGGTGAGCTGCGCACCGACGAGAACGTCGGGCGCTGGCTGCGCTTTCACGCCCTGCAGGTGGTGTCGCCGGCCGGCTGCGGCTTCGTCTGGAACGCCAAGGTCGTGCTGGCGCCGCTGCTGCACGTGCGCGTGGTCGATTCGCTGGTGGGCGGGCGCGCGGCGGGCCGCGTGCTGCTGCAGTCGGCGCTGGCCGTCGCCGATGCCGGCGACGAGCCCGAGCTGAACGCCGGTGCGCTGCACCGCCTGCTGGCCGAAGCGGTGTGGTTCCCGTGGCTGCTGCTGCCGGGCGAGCATCTGCAATGGCAGGCCATCGACGCGCAGCGCGCCCGCGCCACGCTGACTTGCGGCGGGCTCAGCGTCGCACTCGAGTTCCGCTTCGGTGCCGACGGCGAGGTGGTGGCGATCCACACCCCGGCACGCTGGGGCCGCTTCGGCGGCCGCTACGAGCAGGTGCCGTGGCAGGGTCACTTCGCACGCTACGAAGAGCGCGCTGGCGTGCGCGTGCCGCTCGAGGGCGAGGTGGGCTGGTGGCGCGCCGGGCAGTTGCAACTGGTGTGGCGCGGTCAGGTGCTCGGCTATCGGCTGATCGAGCTGCAGCGTGCGCAGCCGCCATCGGGTTAGGGCCTGTTCACACTACGGATGCCAGTGCGAGCGGGCCTGGCAAGCCGCAGGGCTAGGCGGACGACGCCGCTCGGGTTGGGCGCCCGAGCAAGGAGTTCAACGACGCCATGCGGCTTGCCAGGCCCGCTCCCGAACGGGTTGCCACCAGAATGCCCGCGCGCGTCGTTGCAAATCCTCGCCGGGTGTCCAACCCGGCTGCGGTTTGCGCCTATCTCGCGGGCATTCTGGTGGCAACGCATCTGGCATCCGTAGTGTGAACAGGCCCTAAGGCTGTGCGCGGTCGTTGCAGCCGCCCGGCCGATCCGCGGCAGCATGGCCGCCACGAGCCTGCGCGGGCGCGCGATGACGCGGCTGCGCGGCATTTGACCCAGCGCAAACAAGCCGCACGCAACCGGGTGAGTCCTCTTGTCGCGCCGGCACTGTGTATACAGTATCCACGTCCAGGTCGGCCGCTGACGCCGGCTGCGTGGAGGTGCCACGGTGGGCGATCGCGATCGCAGTTTCGCGCCGGTGGAGCGGCCGGTGGCGCTGGCCGAGCAGGTCTATCACGCGCTGCGTGAGCGCCTGCGCAACGGCGCGATCATGCCCGGCCAGCCGCTGCAGGAGGTGCAGCTGGCCGCGGCGCTCGGCGTGTCGCGCACGCCGGTGCGCGAGGCGCTGGCGCGGCTGGCCAGCGAAGGGCTGCTGTGCGGCAGCCGCCGCAGCTTCATGGTGCCGGCCCTCACCCGGCAGGACGTGGAAGACATCTACGAGGTGCGCTACCTCGTCGAGCCGGCCGCGCTGCGGCGCGTGGCGCCGCTGACGGTGCAGCCGCGCGTGCGCGCGCCGATCGATGCCGCGTTCGCAGCGGCCCTGGCCGCGCACCGTGCCGACGATGCCGATGCATTCCGCCAGGCGCACATCGACTACCGCAACGCCTGGCTCGCGCTGGTGCCCAACGCGCGGCTGGTGCGGCTGATCGAGCAGTACGCCGATCACCTGCAGCACATCCGCACGTTGACGCTCGGCGACGCGGCGGTGCGCACGATCGTGCTGCGCGGCCTGAAGCGCGTGGCCGCCGCGCTGGCCGCCGGCGATGGCGATGCCGCCGCCGCCGCGATGCTCGAGCACCTGCGCCAGGCGCATCGCGTGTTCGTCGAGGTCACCGGCCTCGACGCCGAGCCGCAGCAAGGCGAGCGCATCGCCGCAGGGGGTGCCACGACATGAGCCGCCACGCCCAAGCGCGCTACTGCGCCGAGATTCCGTACGGCGCGTACTGGAGCACGCCGTTCGCACGCTGGCAGGGCAGCTTCGCCCACCTGCACAGCATCGAATTCGCGGCCTGGGTCGCCCGCCGCGAGCTGGCCAGGCGCCGCATCGATGCGACCGCGTTCGACTACGGCGTGCTCGGCTTCTCGGTGCCGCAGAAGCACTCGTTCTACGGCGCACCGTGGTTGATGGGCCTGATCGGCGCACCGACCGTCGGCGGCCCGACGCTGATGCAGGCCTGCGCCACCGGCGTGCGCACGCTGCTGGCCGGCGTGCAGGAGATCGAGGCGGGTCTGGCCACCACCGCGCTGGTGCTCAACTGCGACCGCACCAGCAACGGCCCGCATCTCTACTACCCGAACCCCAAGGGCCCGGGCGGCACCGGCGCGGCCGAAGACTGGGTGATGGACAACTTCGCATGCGACCCGCTCGGCCCGCACGCGATGATCGCCACCGCCGAGAACGTGGCCCGCCGCCACGGCATCGCCACCGCCTTGCAGCACGAGGTGGTGCTGCAGCGCGAGGCGCAGTACGCGCAGGCGCTCGAGCACCAGTCGGCGTTTCTCAGGCGCTTCATCACGCTGCCGTTCGAGGTGCCGGCGCCCAACCTGAAGAAGACGGCCGGCGCGCTCGAAGGCGACGAAGGCCTCACCCGCTCGACCGCCGAGGGCCTCGCCGCGCTGAAGCCGGTGGTGCCGGGCGGCACGGTGACCTACGGCGGCCAGACCCACCCGGCCGACGGCAATGCGGCGATCGTCGTCACCACGCGCGAGCGCGCCCGCGAGCTCGCCAGCGACGCGAAGATCGCGGTGCGCATCAAGGGCTTCGGCCTCGCGCGCGCCGAGCTGGCGCACATGCCCGAGGCCACGGTGCCCGCGGCGGCGCGGGCGCTGGCGCAGGCCGGCTGCGCGATCGCCGATGTGGCAGTGGTGAAGACGCACAACCCGTTCGCCGTCAACGACGTGCTCTTCGCGCGCAGCACCGGCATCGACTGGCGCACGATGAACCCGTACGGCTGCTCGCTGGTGTGGGGCCATCCGCAGGCGCCGATGGGCACGCGCTCGATCATCGAGCTGATCGAGACGCTCGTGCTGCGCGGCGGCGGCACGGGCCTGTTCACCGGCTGCGCCGCGGGCGACACGGCGATGGCGGTGGTGCTCGAAGTGGGCGACGCCTGAAGCTCGGCTGACGAAACGAGGCATCCGCGATGAACGTGCACGACTGGATCCGCACCAACGCGGCCGCGCTGCGCGACCGGCCGGCCTTGCAGGCGGCCGATGGCCGCTGGAGCCATGCCGCGTTGGCGCGGCGCATCGACGAAACCGCGGCGCTGCTGGCGGCGCAAGGCATCGGGCGCGGCGATGCGGTGGCTTGGCTGGCGCTCAACAGCGGCCAGATGCTGGCGACGCTGTTCGCGTGCGCGCGGCTGGGCGCGATGTTCGTGCCGCTGAACTGGCGCCTCGCGGCACCGGAGCACCGCGCGATGCTGGCCGAGTGCGAGCCGGCGCTGCTCGCGGTCGACGAGCCGTTCACCGCCGCGAGCGCGGCGCTGCCGATCGCGCCGAAGGGCACGCGCTGCGTCGCGCTCGGCGGCACCGTGCCGCGCGGCTGGGCGCGCTGGGACGACTTGGCCGAGCGTGCCGGCCGCCTGTTGCCATCAGCGGCCGCGGGCGACGCGGCGCCGCTGCTGCTGTGCTACACGTCGGGATCCACCGGCCGGCCCAAGGGCGTGGTGCTGTCGCACGCGGCGCTGCACGCCAACGCCGATGCCAGCGCCGCGATGCACGGGCTCACGGCCGCCGACCGCGTGCTGACCACACTGCCGCTGTTTCACGTCGGCGGGCTCAACATCCTGACCACACCGGCGCTGCGCGCGGGCTGCACGGTGACGCTGCATCCGAAGTTCGACGCCGACGACACGCTGGCGGCGATCGAGAGCGAGCGCATCACGCTGACCGTGCTGGTGCCGGCGCAGCTCGACGCGCTGATCGCGCACCCGCGCTGGGTGAGCGCCGACCTGTCGAGCCTGCGCATGATCACCACCGGCTCCACCGTGGTGCCGCAGCGGCTGATCGAGGCGGTGCACGCGCGCGGCGTGCCGCTGGTGCAGGTGTGGGGCGCGACCGAGACCGCACCGATCGCCGCCTGCCTGCACGCGCACGAGGCGGTGGCCAAGGCCGGCTCGACCGGCCGCGCCGCCTGCGCTTGCGAGTTGCGCGTCGTCGACATGGCCGGTCGCGATGTGGCCGCCGGCGTCAGCGGTGAGATTCTGGTGCGCGGCGCCAACGTGATGAGCGGCTACTGGCGCGATCCACGGGCGAGCGCGCTGGCGCTCGCCGGCGGCTGGTTCCACTCGGGCGACAGCGGCCATCTCGACGCCGACGGTTTCCTGTGGGTCGACGGCCGGCTGAAGGACATGATCATCTCCGGCGGCGAGAACGTCTCGCCGGCCGAGGTCGAGGCGGTGCTGCTCGACTGCCCCGAGGTCTCCGAGGCGGCGGTGGTCGGCCGGCCCGACGATCGCTGGGGCGAGGTGGTGGTCGCGGTGGTCGCGCCGAAGCCTGGCACCGAACTGCGGCGCGAGCGCGTGCTCGGCCTGTTCGACGGGCGGCTGGCGCGCTTCAAGCACCCGAAGGACCTGCTGGTCGTCGACGCGCTGCCGCGCAACGCGCTCGGCAAGGTGCTGAAGGAGGATCTGCGCCGATTGGTGGCGGCGCAGGCGAACGACCCCGGTGGCGCGGAGCAGGCGAACGACCTGCGCCGCGCGGCGCAGGGCAACGACGAGCTCCGACGGGGCGCGACGCCGCGCGGCGGGGCCGCGGCACAAGGGGCAGGAGCATGACCGCAACGCTGAAGGTCGGCGTCGACGTCGGCGGCACGTTCACCGATTTCGTCGTCGCGCAGGCGGGCGAGGCGCCGCGCATCCACAAGACGCTGTCGACGCCGGCCGACCCGTCGATCGCGGTGGTCGAGGGCCTGGCGCAGCTCGCTGCCGCCCTCGACCCGCCGCGCACGCTGCCCGAGTTCGCGCGCTCGATCGACACCATCGTGCACGGCACCACGGTGACGACCAACGCCACGCTCACCTCCACCGGTGCGGCGTGCGCGCTGCTCACCACCGAGGGCGTGCGCGACGCGCTCGAGATGCGCCGTGGCATCCGCGAGCAGCAGTACAACAACCGCTACACCAACGTGGCGCCGCTGGTGCCGCGCGCGCGCCGCATCGGCGTGCGCGGCCGCATCGACCGCGACGGCCGCGAGCTGCAGCCGCTCGATCTCGACGCGGTGCGCGCGGCGGTCGCGCAGTGGCAGGCGCAGGGCGTGCAGGCGGTAGCGGTGTGCTTCATGAACTCGTTCGCCAACCCGGCGCACGAGCAGGCGGCCGCCGCGCTGGTGCGCCAGGCGTGGCCGCAGGCGTACCTGTCGGTCTCGACCGAGGTGCTGCCGTCGATCCGTTTCTACGACCGCGTCAGCACCACGGCACTCAACGCCTACGTTGCGCCGAAGCTCGGCCACTACCTCGACCAGCTGGTGGCGCGGCTGGCCAAGGCCGGTTTCGGCGGGCTGCTGCTGATCATGCAATCCAACGGCGGCGTCATCACGCCGCAGGCGGCGCGCGACAAGGCGGCGCTCACGCTGCTGTCGGGCCCTGCCGGCGGCCCGGGCGCGGGCCTGTTCTACGCCGAGGCGCTGGGTGCCGACCGCTGCATCACCACCGACATGGGCGGTACCAGCTTCGAGGCGTCGGTGGCGGTGGGCGCGCCGCTGCTGAAGAACGACGGTGCGATCGCGCGCCACCGCATCGCGCTGCCGATGCTCGACATCCACACCATCGGCGCCGGTGGCGGCTCGATCGGCTGGCTCGACGAGGGCGGCCTGCTGCGCATGGGCCCGCAAAGCGCCGGTGCCGACCCGGGCCCGGCGTGCTACGGCCGCGGCGGCGAGCTGCCCACCACCACCGACGCCAACGTGGTGCTCGGCTACCTCGATCCGCAGTACTTCGCCGGCGGGCGCATGGCGCTCGACGTGGCCGCCGCGCGGCGCGCGATCGAACGTCACATCGCGCAGCCGATGGGCCTCACGATCGAGCAGGCCGCGGCCGGCATGTACCGCGTGGCGTGCAACAACATGGCGCAGGGCGTGCGCGAGGTCACCATCAAGCGCGGCTTCGATCCGCGCGAGTTCCCGCTCATTCCCGGCGGCGGCGCCGGGCCGATCCACGGCTGCCTGATCTGCACCGAGCTCGAGGTGCCGCTGCAGATCGTGCCGCGCGAGGCCTCGGTGCTGTGCGCGTTCGGCATGCTGATGGGCGAGCTGAAGCACGACTTCGTGCGCACCTTCGTCGCGCGGCTCGAGTCGATCGACTGGCCGCGCCTGGCCGCGCTGGTGGCGCAGATGCGCGACGAGGGCACGCAGCTGCTGCACGGCGAGCGCGTGGCGCCGGCGGCGCAGCGCGTCGCGCTGCGGCTCGACTGCCGGTACCTGAAGCAGTACCACGAGGTGTCGGTGCCGGTGCCGCTGGCGGCGATCGAGCGTCGCGACGCGCTCGCGATCGCGCGCGCGTTCCACGACGAGCACCAGCGCCTGTTCGGCTACACGCTCGAGGCCGAGGGCAGCCCGGTGGAGATCATCAACCTGCGCTTGCAGGCGATCGGCGCCGTCGAGCGGCCGGCGCTGCGCCGCGAGACGCCGGGGCCGGCCGATGCGAGCGGCGCGCTGAAGGGCCGGCGCGAGGTCTACATCGCCGAGCGCGACGGCTTCGCCGCGGTGCCGGTGTACGACGGCCACCGGCTGCGCTGCGGCCACCGCATTGCCGGGCCGGCGTTGATCGAGCAGCAGACGACCGCGATCTTCGTCAGCGACTCGTTCGACTGCACGGTCGACGCGCTCGGCTCGTTCGTGCTCTACGCCAAGGGCCGCGAGGATCTGCTGCAGCGGCGCGCGCTCGCACGCACCACGCCGGAGGAGGTGGCCGCATGAACCACAATGCCAGCCCGAACAGCGACGCGGCGGCGATCGACCCGATCCTGCTGTCGGTGTACGCGCGCACGTTCAAGGCGATCACCGACGAGATGAGCATCTCGATGGAGCGCACCACGCGCAGCCCGATCCTGTGCGAGGCCAAGGACTACGTCACCGGCCTGTACGACGCCGACGGCCGCATGCTCGAGCAGACCGAGAACCTGCCGATCCTCGCGTTCTCGCTGGCGCCGGTTTGCAAGCACATTCGCCAGACCTTCGGCGACGACATCCACCCGGGCGACGTGTTCTTCCACAACGATGTGTTCTCGCTCGGCAACCAGAACAACGACGTGGCGGTGTTCAAGCCGGTGTTCCACGGTGACACGCTGGTGGCGTGGACGGCGGTGAAGGGCCACCAAGCCGACATCGGCGGCAACGTGCGCGGCGGCTACAACCCCAACGCGGTCGAGGTCTGGCAGGAGGCGCTGCGCATTCCGGCGGTGAAGGTGGTCGAGCGCGGCAAGCTCCGCCAGGACGTGTGGAACCTGATCTTCGCCAACATCCGGCTCGACATCGTGCAGCACGACATGAAGGCCGAGATGGGTGCCTGCGCGGTCGGCGAGCGGCGCATGCTGGAGCTGATTGCCAAGTACGGCCTGGCGAGCTTCGATGCGCACAAGCTGGCGTTGTTCGACGCCACGCGGCGGATGATGGAAGCCGAGATCGCGAAGATCCCCAACGGCCGCTACTCGGGCGAAGGCACCGTCTACTACGACGGCCGCAACGTCGGCAGCAAGTACACCATCCGCGTCGACGTGGAGGTGGGCGAGCGCTCGATTCGCTTCGACTACTCGCGCACCGACCCACAGACCAACGGGTTCGTCAACGGCACCTTCACGTCGAGCGCGTCGGCCACCATCCTGACGCTGCTGCAGATGGTGAACCCCGACATCCCGCACAACGAGGGGATGGTGCAGCCGATCGAGATCGTGATCCCCGAGGGCACGATCCTCAACGCCGCGTACCCGAAGGCCACCACCTTCGGCAACCACCTGTGCCCGCCGAACGCCGACGCGATCCAGCGCGCGCTGAGCGGCGTGATGCCCGATCGCGTCACCGCCGGCTGGAACAACCTGCTGTGCTCGCTGACCACCGGCACCGACCCGGGCCGGAATGAGGCCTACGTCGACATCGGCTTCATGGGGCTCAAAGGCGGCTCCGGCGCGCTGCCCGGCTGCGACGGCTACGACCACATCGGGATGATCGACGCCTCGGGCGGCGTGCTCGACCAGGACTACGAGATGTTCGAGCAGCAGACGCCGCACCGGCTGCTGAAGCACGAGCTGCTCGCCGACTCGGCCGGTGCGGGCCAGTGGCGCGGCGGCCTCGGCGTGGAAACGATCTTCGAGATCGGCTCCGACGACACCCAGCTCGTCACCTTCGGCGACGGCGACTTCGAGGGCGCGTTCGGCCTCGCCGGCGGCCACGGCGCGGGGCTGAACTTCATCCGCCTGACCTACCCCGACGGCACGGTGGTGGTGCCGAAGAACAAGGACCTGATCACCGGCGTGCCGCGCGGCACCGTGTACCACCAGGTGGCCAACGGCGGCGGCGGCTGGGGCGACCCGCGCAAGCGCGATCGCCGCCGCGTGGCCGACGAGGTGCGCAACGGCGTGATCTCGCGCGAGGCGGCGATACGAGACTACGGGATGACCGCAGGCGAGTTGCCATGAACTTCGACCTCAGCGACGACCAGCGCGCGATCCGCGACGCGTTCGCGCGCTTCGTCGACCAGCGCGTGGTGCCGCAGGCGGCCGCGATCGACGAGGCGCGCGTGTTCCCGCGCGAGCTGTTCGCCGAGCTGGGCGGCCTCGGCTTCTTCGGCCTGCGCTACCCCGAGAGCGTGGGCGGCTCGGGCCTTGCGCTGCCGGAGTTCGCGCTCGCGCTGGAGGAGATCGCGCGCGGCTCGATGTCGCTCGCCGGCGCGGCGGCGATGCAGTCGCTGATGGGCACCAAGTTCCTGCACCTGCTCGGCAACGTCGACATCGTCGAGCGGCTGCTTCAACCCGCGCTCAAAGGCGAGAAGATCGGCGCGGTCTGCATGACCGAGCCCAACGCCGGCTCCGACCTCGACGGCATCGCCACCACGGCGCGCAAGGTCGACGGCGGCTACCTGCTCGACGGCCAGAAGACCTGGGTCACGTCGGCGCCGGTGGCCGACTTCTTCACCGTGTTCGCGAAGGTGGGCGAGGAGCCTGACCCCCAGGCAGCGGCTTCGCCGCCGCCGCCCAAGGGGGTCTCGTCGAGTGGCAGAGCCACATCGACTCGCAGGCTCACCATCTTCCTGGTCGAGCGCAACTTCAAGGGGCTCGCGGTCGGCCGCGAGATCCACAAGATGGGCGTGTGGGCGCTGCCGACCGCGCAGCTCGCGTTCGACGGCTGCTTCGTGCCCGACTCGCACCGGCTGTCGAAGGAGGAGGGCGACGGCGAGCAGCACCTGCGCAAGCTGCTGGCCGAGATCCGCATCATCACCGGCGCGATGGCGCTCGGCGTCGCGCGCGCCGCGCTCGACGCGGCGCAGCGCTACGCCGGCGAACGCGCGCAGTTCGGCAAGCCGATCAACCGCTTCCAGGCCATTCAGCTCAAGCTCGCCGAGATGGCCACCGGGCTCGAATCGGCGGTGCATCTGGTGCGCTACGCCGCCTGGCTGCACGCCGCGGGCCGGCCGCACCACAAGGAGGCCGCGATGGCCAAGCTGCACGCCACCGAAACCGCGGCCGCGGTGTGCGACCAGGCCGCGCGCGTGCTCGCCAGCTACGGCTACGCGATGGAGTACCCGGTGCAGCGCTACCTGCGCGACGTGCGCTTCACGCTGATCGGCGGCGGCACGAGCGAGATCCTGAAGCTGATCATCGCGAAGGAGTTGGCCCAATGAGCGACAAACCCATCAAGGTCGTGCTCGCCAAGCCCGGGCTCGACGGCCACGACCAGGGCGCCAAGGTGGTGGCGCGCGCAATGATCGACGCCGGCTTCGACGTGCACTACACCGGGCTGCGCCAGTCGCCCGAGCAGGTGCGCGACGCCGCGCTGGCGCACGATGCCGACGTGATCGCGCTGTCGAGCATGGCCGGCGCGCACCTCGACTTCTGCACGCGGCTGAAGCCGCTGCTCGAAGCCGCCGGGCTGGCCGACCGGCTGTGGGTGATCGGCGGCAACCTTCCGGCCGCCGACCACGACGCGCTGCGTGCGCTGGGCTTCGTCGGCGTGTTCCCGGTCGGCACGCCGCTGCAGGCGACCTGCGACTTCCTGCACCGCCACGCACCGCGTCGCGATGCGCCGGTGGTGCCGGCGGAGGTGGTGCGATGAAGGCGCCGGGCAGCAAGCCCGCGGCCGCGCTGCGCCGCGTGGTCAACGAGTCGGGCGTCGAGATCCGGCCGCTGTACACGCCCGCCGACGTCGCCGCCAGCGGCGGGCTGGCGATGCTGGGCCAGCCGGGCGAGTTCCCGTTCACGCGCGGCATCCACCCGCAGATGTACCGCAAGCAGCCGTTCACGATGCGCCAGTACACCGGCTTCGGCAGCCCGGCCGACACCAACCGGCGCTTCAAGTTCCTGATCGACAACGGCCAGACCGGACTCAACGTGGCGTTCGACCTGTCGACGCAGTGCGGCATCGACTCCGACGACCCGCGCGCCGCCGGCGAGGTCGGCCGCGTCGGCATGGCGGTGGACACGCTGCGCGACTTCGAGATCGCCTTCGACGGCATCGACCTCGACCGCATCACGGTGTCGCTGACCGTCAACGGCTCGGCGGCGATCCTGATCGCGATGTACCTGGCGATGGCCGAGAAGCGCGGCTTCGACCTGCGCACGCTGCGCGGCACCGCACAGAACGACATCCTGAAGGAGTTCGTCGGCCGCGGCACCTGGATCTACCCGGTGCGCCCGTCGATCGCGCTGGTGGGCGACACGATCGAGTACTGCGCTGCGCACGCGCCGAAGTACAGCCCGGTGTCGGTGTGCGGCTACCACATCCGCGAGTCGGGCGCCACGCCGACGCAGGAGATGGCGTGGGGCTTCTGCATCGCGCGCGCCTACGCCGCCGAGGTGGTGCGCCGCGGCGTGCCGATCGACGAGTTCGCCGACCGGCTGTCGTACAACTTCAACATCTACGGCAACCTGTTCGAGCAGGTGGCCAAGTTCCGCGCCGGCCGCGGGCTGTGGGCGCGGATCGTGCGCGACGAGTTCGGCGCCACCAAGCCCTCTTCGATGTGGCTGCGCATGATCGCCGGTGGCGGCGGCAGCGGGCTGACCGCCGAGCAGCCCGAGCTGAACATCGTGCGCGGCGCGTACTACGCGCTGGTGGGCGCGCTCGCCGGCGCGCAGACCATGGCGCTGTGCTGCTACGACGAGGCCTACACGATCCCGAGCGAGTACGCGCAGCGCATCTCGCTGCGCACGATGCAGCTGCTGGTCGAGGAGATCGGCCTGGCCGACACCGTCGACCCGCTCGGCGGCTCGTACTACATCGAGACGCTGACCAACCAGATGCGCGCCGAGATGCAGCGCATCATCGCCGAGACCGATGCCGCCGGCGGCATCGTCGCGCTGATCGAGCAGGGTGTGATCCAGGCGCGCGTATCGGCGCAGGCGTACCGGATGCGACGCGCCATCGAGTCGGGCGAGTTCGCGAAGGTCGGCGTCAACCGCTATCGCAACGACGGCGAGCGCGAGCCCGAGGTCGAGATGCACCCCTACGACACTGCCGCCGCGGCTGCGCAGGTGGCGGCGCTGCAGCGCGTGCGCGCCGAGCGCGATGGCGACGCGGTGGCACGCGCGCTGGCGCGCGTCGAGGCCGACGCGCGCGCCGCGCGCAACCTGATGCCGGCGGTCGTCGACGCGGTGAAGGTCTACGCCAGCGTCGGCGAGATCACGCAGCGGCTGGTCGACGTGTTCGGCCGCTACGCCGAGCCGGTGCGCTTCGACGACCCCGACATCGGCCAGATGGCGCGCGCGCGCGCGGAGACCGTGCTGTGAGTGCCGCGTTCGATACCGTGGTGCGCACCCTTGCGGCCACCCGGCTGCAGCAGGCGCTGGCGGCACTGGCGCAACCCGGTGGCGCCACCGTGCTGGCCGGTGGCACCGACCTGATGCCGCAAGGCCAGGCCGGCCGGCTGCGGCCGGCGGCGACGCTGCTGAACATCTGCCGCGTAGAGGGCCTGGGCGAGCTGCAGGCGCGCGACGGGCGGCTCGCGATCGGCGCGCTGGTCAGCGTGACCACGCTGCTCGAGCACACCCTGGTGCGGCAGCACGCGCCGCTGCTGAGCCAGGTGGCCGCGCGGTTCGCGAGCGAGCAGATCCGCAACGCCGCCACCGTCGGCGGCAACCTGTGCAACGCGTCGCCGGCGGGCGACCTGCTGACGCCGCTGCTGGCGCTGGATGCCGAGGTCGACCTGGCGCGGCTGGCCGACGATGGTTCGACGCTGACGCGCACGCTGCCGCTGACGGATTTCTTCGTCGGCCCCGGACGCACCGCGCGCACGCCGCACGAACTGCTGACGGCGGTGCACCTGCCGCTGGCGCCGCCCGAGCAGGTGGTGCGCTACTACAAGGGCGGCACGCGGCAGGCGCTGGACATCTCGTCGATCTCGATCGCGCTGGCGGCGCGGCGCGGCGGCTACGGCGTGCTGACCCGCGTGCGGCTGGCGCTCGGGGGCGTCGGACGCCGACGCCGCTGCGCGCACAGCGCCGAGGCGCAGCTCGAAGGCCGGCGGCTCGAGCCGGCGCTGGTGCGCGCCGCGGCCGCGGCCGCCGCCGCCGACGCGCGACCGATCGACGACGTGCGCGCCAGTGCCTGGTACCGCCGCGAGCTGTTGCGCAACATGACCAAGAGGATGCTGAGCGATGTCGCCGAACACTGAGATCGCGTTCACGCTCAACGGCGTGCGCCAGCGTGCCACGGTGGCGCCGGGTACCAGCGCGCTCGGTCTGCTGCGCGAGGATCTGGGACTCACCGGCACCAAGTACGGCTGCGGCGAGGGCGAATGCGGCGCCTGCACGATCGCGGTCGATGGCCGCTCGGTCAACGCGTGCCTGATGTTCGCGGTCGATCTCGACGGCCGCACGGTCACCACCATCGAAGGCCTCGGCGGCGACCGACGCGCCCAGGCCGTGCGCCACGCGCTCGTCGAGTACGGCGCGGTGCAGTGCGGCTTCTGCACGCCGGGCATGGTGATGCAGGCGACGCAACTGCTGGCGCGCTCGCCGCGGCCCGACGCGGCGGCGGCCAAGACGGCGATCGAGGGCAACCTGTGCCGCTGCACCGGCTACCAGAAGATCGTCGAAGCGATCGTCGCCGCCGGCGAGCGGCTGGCGAAGGAGGGCGTGTGATGAACGACATCGTCCAGCCGCCGAAGGCCGCCGCCGGCAGCCTGATCGGCCAGCGCATCACCAAGCTCGATGCGCCGGAGAAGGCCAGCGGCAAGACGCGCTACGTGCACGACATCGACCTGCCGGGTCAGTTGCACGCGGCGATCCTGCGCTCGGCGCGCGTGCACGCGCGCATCGTGCGCATCGATACGTCCAAGGCCAAGGCGCTGCCGGGCGTGCATGCGGTGATCACCGCGGCCGACGTGCCCGACCAGCGGCCGATCGGCGTCGCCAAGGACCATCTGCCGCTCAAGCTCGATCGCGTGCGCTCCAGCCGCGACGAGATCGCCGCGGTGGCCGCCGAGAGCGAGGCGCTGGCGCGCCGGGCGCTGGAACTGATCGAGGTGGAGTACGCGGATCTGCCGGTGCTCGCCGACGCCGCTGCCGCGCTGGCGCCCGGCGCGCCGCTGATCCACCCGCCGATCGCCGGCAGCAAGCCGGGCGCACCGGTGGGCCTGGCCGGCAAGGGCGACAACCTGGCGATGCGCTTCGACTACGCGCACGGCGACGTGGCGCGAGGCGAGGCCGAGAGCGACGTGGTGGTCGAGGACACGTTCGCGCTGCACTACGTGACGCACTGCTGCATGGGCGTCTCGGGCGTGATCGCCGAGTTCGATGCCCGCGGCAACCTGCTGCTGCACTCCAACACCCAGGTGCCGTTCCTGCACAAGCGCGAGTTCGCCGAGTACCTGGGCATGGACCCGGGGCGCATCCGCATCATCCAGCCGCCGATCGGCGGCGGCTTCGGCTCCAAGCTCGACATCTACCCGTTCGAGGTGATCTGCGTCTTCCTGGCGCGCGCCACCGGTCGGCCGGTGAAGCTCGTCTTCAGCCGCGAAGAGGAGTTCCTGGCCTCGCCGACGCGCCAGCCGGTGCGGCTGACGTTGCGCTCGGGCTGCAAACGCGACGGCACGCTGACCTTCCGCACGGTGCACACGCTGCACGACAACGGCGCCTACACCTCGTGGGGTGCGACCACGCCGTTCGTGATGATGCAGACCTTCTCGTCGCTGTACCGCGTGCCGCACTGCGACTACCACACGCAGGCGGTGTACACGAACAACCCGTACGCCGGGTCGTTCCGCGGCTACGGCAACCTGCAGGCCACGTTCGCCGTCGAGGCACAGATGGACGCAATGGCCGCCGCGATCGGCATGGACCCGCTCGCGTTCCGGTTGAAGAACGCGCAGGTGGCCGGCGAGGTGACCGGCCAGGGCATGGTGTTCAGGAGCTGCGGCTTCCAGGATTGCCTGAAGATCGCCGCCGAACGCAGCGATTTCCAGCGCAAGCACCGCGAGTACGCCGCCCGTCGCGGCGACGGCCACCCGCTCAAGCGCGGCGTCGGCATCGCGTCGATGCTGCACGTGGGCGGCGGCGCGAAGATCTATCCGTCCGACGGCTGCGGCACGATCCTCAAGCTCGACGACTTCGGCCACGTCACGCTGATCACCGGCGCGTCGGAGATCGGCCAGGGTTCCGAGACCGTGCTGGCGCAACTGGTGTGCGAGGAGCTCGGCCTGCCGATCAGCGCCGTCACGGTGGTCAACAACGACACCGACATCACGCCGTGGGATGTCGGCGTGCACGCCAGCCGCACCACGTTCATCGCCGGCAACTCGGCGATCGGCGCGGCGAAGAAGGCGCGCGACAAGATCCTCGCGGCCGCCGCGCCGCGCTTCGAGTGCCGGCCCGAGGATCTGGCCCTTGCCGGTGGCCACATCGTGCGGCGTGGCGACCCGGGGCAGGCCCCCGAGAAGCTCACCGACCTGCCGCGCTTCCTGCGCAGCCTGCACTTCAACGATCGCGCCGAGCTGGTGATGACCAGTTTCTACTACGAGCCGCCGAGCGTGCACCAGGACAAGGGCTTCAAGGGCGACGTCTCGGCCGCGTATGCGTGGGCCACGCAGGTGGTCGAGGTCGAGGTCGACACCGCCACCGGCGTGGTGCGGCTGCTGAAGGTGACCGGAGCGCACGATGTCGGCCGCGTGCTCAACCGCCTGGGCATCGAGGGCCAGATCGAAGGCGGCATCGTGATGGGCCAGGGCTACGCGCTGACCGAGAACCTGATCGTCCAGGCCGGCGTCGTGCGCAACCCCAACTTCCGCGACTACAAGCTCGTCACCGCGCCCGAGATCCCGCAGATGGACATCAGCTTCATCGAGACGATGGACGGCGAGGGGCCGCAAGGCGCCAAGGGCGTCGGCGAGGCGCCGGCGATCTGCATCGCCGCGGCGGTGGCCAACGCGATCGAGAACGCCACCGGCGTGCGCATCACCAGCCTGCCGTTCACGCCCGAGCGCGTGTACCGTGCGCTGCACGGCGAGCTGCCGCCACCCGCACCGGTGCCGCGGCCCGAAGCGGCCACCGCCTGAGCACGAGGCGATGCACAAGGCGATGAACGGTCCGCACCGCACGGCGCCCGCCGCGGCCACGCCATGACGCGCTGCACCGTGCTGTCGCTCGAGCAGGCGCTGTCGCTGCCGTACGCGACGCTGCGCTTCGCGCAACTGGGCTGGCGCGTGATCCGCGTCGAGGCGACGCCGGGCGGCGACGGCCTGCCGGGTGACCCCAACCGCTACATCGGTGCACGCGTGCTCGACGACGACCGCCGCAGCTACTTCATCGCGCCCAATGTCGGCAAGGAGGCGATCGCGCTGAACCTGAAGGACGCGCGCGGCCAGCAGCTGTTGCAGCGGCTGATCGAGCGACTCGACGTCGACGTGTTCTGCTGCAACACGGTGCCGGCGCGCTATGCGTCGCTGGGCATCGCACCGGGGCTGCTGCGCGAGCGCTTTCCGCGCCTGATCTGGGGCGGCATCTCGGCGCAGGGGCCGCAGGTGCCCGACGCGCCCGGCTACGACCCGGTGATCCAGGCGATGTCGGGCTTCATGGAGGTGACCGGCCCGAGCGACGGCCCGCCGACGCTGACCGGCATTCCGGTGATCGACCTGAAGGCCGGCGACGAGCTGTACGCCAATGTGCTGCTGGCGCTGCTCGAGCGCGCGGAATCGGGCGCCGGCCGCGAGATCCACGTCTCGATGCTGCAGGCGGCGGCGTCGTGGCTGATCACGGTGCTGCCGCTGCTCGATTTCGACTGCCGCCCCGACGAGATCACGCGCGTCGGCAACGAGCACCGCAAGTTCATCCCGACCAATGTCTACCCGGTGCGCGACGGCTTCGTCTATCTCGCCATCGGCAGCGACGTGCAGTGGCGGCGCCTGACCGCACTGCCGATGTTCGCCGCCGTGGGCAACGACGTGCGCCGGACCAACGAGGGGCGCCATGCCGAGCGCGAGGCGATCCACCGCGACATCGCCGCGGTGACCCGCCGCCACAGCGGCGAGGAAACCCTCGCGGCGCTGCGCAGCGCCACCATCCCCGCCACGCGCATCCTCGATATCCGCCAGGTGCGCGAGCTGGCGCCGCTGCGCGAGCGGCTGACCCTGACCACGCTGCCCGATGGCCGCGCGGTGCGCATGCCGCCGATGGCGGTGGACCGCCCCGGCGCCTCGCGCAGCCTGCCGCCGCCGCCGAAGTACGGCCAGCACACCCCGACGGTGCTGGCCGAAGCCGGGCTGGATGGCGACGAGATCGAAGTTCTCTACGGTGCCGGCGTCGTGGCCTGAGCACCGGTTCCCTGCGTCCGTGCACACCACACAAGGAGACGATCGATGACCACGCCGACCAAGTTCCTGCTCGACGAGAGCCGCATGCCGCGCGACTGGTACAACATCATGGCCGACCTGCCGGTGCCGTGCGCGCCACCGCTGCACCCGGGCACGCTCAAACCCGTCGGCCCCGACGACCTGGCGCCGCTATTCCCGATGGAACTCATCATGCAGGAGGTGAGTGCCGAGCGCGCGGTGCCGATCCCCGAGCCGGTGCGCGAGGTGTTCAAGCTGTGGCGGCCGTCGCCGCTGGTGCGCGCGCACCGCCTCGAGAAGGCGCTGGGCACGCCGGCCAAGATCTACTACAAGTACGAAGGCGTGTCGCCCGCCGGTTCGCACAAGCCCAACACCGCCGTGCCGCAGGCCTGGTACAACGCGCAGGCCGGCATCAAGAAGCTCACCACCGAGACCGGTGCCGGGCAGTGGGGTTCGTCGCTGGCGTTCGCCGGCGCGCTGTTCGGCCTGCAGGTGCAGGTGTTCCAGGTGCGCGTGTCGTACGACCAGAAGCCGTACCGCCGCGCGCTGATGGAAACCTACGGTGCCACCTGCGTCGCGTCGCCGTCGAACCTGACCAACAGCGGGCGCGCGATCCTGGCCAAGAACCCCGAGCATCCGGGCTCGCTCGGCATCGCAATCAGCGAGGCGGTGGAGATCGCCGCCACCCACGACGACACCAAGTACGCGCTCGGCTCGGTGCTGAATCACGTGCTGATGCACCAGACCATCATCGGCCAAGAGGCGATGCTGCAGCTCGAGATGGCCGGCGACGACCCCGATGTCATCGTCGGCTGCACCGGCGGCGGCAGCAACTTCGCCGGCATCGCGTTCCCGTTCATCGGCCAGCAGCTGCGCGGCAAGGGCAAGACCAAGCAGCGTCGCATCGTCGCGGTGGAGCCGGCGGCGTGCCCGAGCCTGACGCGCGGCAAGTTCGCGTACGACTTCGGCGACACCGCGCACCTGACGCCGCTGACCAAGATGCACACGCTGGGCAGCACGTTCACGCCACCGGGCTTCCACGCCGGCGGCTTGCGCTACCACGGCATGGCGCCGCTGGTGTCGCACCTGGTGGACCTGAAGATGATCGAGCCCACGGCCTATCACCAGAAGGCCTGCTTCGACGCCGGCGTGCTGTTCGCGCGCGCCGAGGGCATCGTGCCGGCGCCGGAGGCCAACCACGCCGTCAAGGGGGCGATCGAAGAGGCGCTGCGCTGCAAGCAGCAGGGCCGCAGCGAGGTGATCCTGTTCAACCTGTGCGGTCACGGTCACTTCGACATGAGCGCCTACATCAGCTACTTCGGCGACAAGCTGGTCGACCAGCCGTACGACGAGGCCGAGCTGGCGATGGCGCTGGCAGGCCTGCCGTCGGTGCCGGCCTGAGCGAGCCGGCGGCGCCGGCGTGGCCGGGTGCGGCGACAGCGCCCGCACCGGCCGCGCCGGCGCCGATTGCAGCCAACCCAACAAGCAAGGAGACACCGATGTCACACATGCGCCTGGCCGCCCTGGCCCTGGTTTGCAGCTTCGCCGCCGCAGCGGCGCGCGCCGAGATCACGGTCGGCGTGTCGCTCGGCACCACCGGCCCGGGCGCGTCGCTGGGCGTGCCGTACAAGAACGCGTTCCAGCTGGTGCCGAAGACGCTCGGCGGCGAGCCGGTGCGCTACATCATCCTCGACGACGAGTCCAAGCCCGACAACGCGGCCAAGAACGCGCGCAAGTTCGTCGCCGAAGACAAGGTCGACGCGATGATGGGCTCCACCGGCGTCCCGTCGGCGCTGGCGATGGCGCAGGTGGCGGCCGAGGCGAAGACGCCGCTGATCTCGCTGACGCCGCTGCCGCCGCTGCCGCCCGAGCGCGCGCCGTGGAGCTACATCGTCCCGCAGCCCACCGAGCTGATGATGAGCGCGGTAGCGCAGCACATGAAGAGCAAGGGCATCAAGAGCGTCGGGTTCATCGGCTTCTCCGACAGCTGGGGCGATCTCGTCTACAACGCCATCGGCGCGCTCGCGCCGCAGTATGGGTTCAAGGTGGTCACCAACGAGCGCTTCGGCCGCGCCGATACCTCGGTGACCGGCCAGGTGCTGAAGCTGATCGCCGCGGCGCCCGACGCGGTGGTGGTCGGCGGCTCGGGCTCGCCGGCGGCGACGCCGCAGATCGCGCTCGCCGAGCGCGGCTTCAAGGGGCCCATCTACCACAACCACGGCACCGTGAACCTGGCGTTCATCCAGACCGCGAAGAAGGCTGCCGAGGGCGCGGTCGCACCGACCGGGCCGCTGATCGTCGCCGAGGACCTGCCGGCCGATTCGCCGACCAAGTCGGTGTCGCTGGATTTCGTCAAGCGCTACGAGGCCGCGTTCGGCGCCGGCACGCGCAATGCCTTCTCCGGCTACAGCTACGACGGCGTGCTGCTGCTCGACGCCGCGGCCGGCGTGGCGCTGAAGAAGGCCAAGCCCGGCACCGCGGAGTTCCGCGCCGCGCTGCGCGACGCGCTCGAGAACGTGAAGAACCTGATCGGCAGCCACGGCGTCTACAACATGACGCCGACCAACCACAACGGCGAGGATGAGCGCGCCCGCGTGCTGGTGCATGTCGTCGACGGCCACTGGAAGCTGATGAAGTAGCGCACCGCGCGCCGCACCGCCAGCGCCATGAACACCGACATCGCGCTGTGGCTGCTGCAAGACGGCGTCACCAGCGGCGCGATCTACGCCTTGATGGCGCTGGCGCTGCTGCTGGTGTTCGCGGTCACGCGGGTGATCTTCGTGCCGCAGGGCGACTTCCTGTCCTATGCGGCGCTGTCGCTGGGGTGGCTGCAGCAGGGCAAGGTGCCGGGCACGGTGTGGCTGCTGGTCGGCGCGAGCGCGTGGGTGGGGGCCGCCGAGGCGTTGCAGGCGCTGCGCGCCGGCGAGCCGTCGCGCCTGGTGCGCGTGGCGCTGCAGTTCGTGCTCGCGCCGCTGGCGCTGGCGGCGCTGGTCACTTGGGCCGCGCCGCGCCAGCTCGGGCTGGCGCTGCAGGCGGCGCTGGTGGTGGCCGTGGTGGTGCCGCTCGGGCCGCTGGTGTATCGCATCGCGTTCCGGCCGCTCGCGCAGGCGTCGGTGCTGGTGCTGTTCATCGTGTCGATGGCGGTGCACTACGCGCTCACCGGCATCGGTTTGGTGATGTTCGGCGGCGAGGGTCTGCGCACCAACGCCGTGTCGGACGCCCGCTTCGACTGGGGCGTGCTGAAGATCGGTGCGCAGAGCCTGTGGGTGCTCGGCGCGAGCCTGGCGTGCATGCTCGCGCTGTGGCTGTTCTTCGAGCGCAGCCTGGTCGGCAAGGCGCTGCGCGCCACCGCGATCAACCGCGTCGGCTCGCTGCTGGTGGGCATCCCGACCGCCTACGCAGGGCGGCTCGCGTTCGGCCTCGCGGCGGCGATCGGGGCGCTGTCGGGCATCCTGATCTCGCCGATCACGACGATCTACTACGACACCGGGCTGATGATCGGCCTCAAGGGTTTCGTCGGCGCGATCCTGGGCGGCATGGGCAGCTACCCGCTGGCCGCGCTGGGCGCGCTCGGGCTCGGTCTGCTGGAGTCGTTCTCGTCGTTCTGGGCCAGCGCCTACAAGGAGGTGATCGTCTTCACGGTGATCATTCCGGTGTTGCTGTGGCGCTCGCTGCTGGCGCTGCACCCGGTGGTCGAGGACGAAGAGGAATGAAGCGCTGGGCCGCCTGGGCGCTGGCGGCCGTGGCCGCGGCCGCGCCGCTGGTGCTGCCGGAGTTCACCGTCACGCTGCTCGATTATGTGGGCCTGGCCACGCTGGTCGCGCTCGGGCTGGTGGTGCTCACCGGTGTCGCCGGTGTCGTGTCGTTCGGCCAGCAGGCGTTCGTCGGGCTGGCGGCCTACGCCACCGCGGTGCTGACGACCGGCGCGGGCTGGTCGCCGTGGGGCGGCCTCGTCGCCAGCCTGGCTACCACGGTGGCTGCCGCGCTGCTGCTCGGCGCCGTGACGCTGCGGCTGTCGGGCCACTACCTGGCGATCGCGACGATCGCCTGGGGCATCGCGTTCTACCACCTGTTCGGCACCTTGCCCGGGCTCGGCCAGTACACCGGCATCGACGAGCTGCCGCCGGTGCGCGTCGGCGGCTTCGCGTTCGACAACGGCCGCAAGTCGTGCTACCTGATCTGGGGCGCGGTGGTGCTGGCGCTGCTGGCGGCGCGCAACCTGCTCGACTCGCGCAGCGGCCGCGCGATCCGCGCACTTCGCTTCCGCTCGGGCATGGCCGAGAGCTGCGGCGTCGACACCGCGGCGCTGAAGCTGACGGTGTTCGTCTATGCCGCGTTGCTGGGCGGCGTGTCGGGCTGGCTGCACGCCCACTTCCTGCGCTTCGTCAGCCCGTACGCGTTCGGCGTCAACGCCGGCATCGACTACCTCTTCATGGCGGTGATCGGCGGCGCGGCCCAGGTCTGGGGCGCGGTGGTCGGCGCCGGCGTGGTGACTCTGCTGCGCGAGTGGCTCAAGGACGTGCTGCCGGTGTTGTTCCAACACAGCGGCAACTTCGAGACCATCGTGTTCGGCGTGTTGATGATCGCGCTGCTGCAGCGCACGCGCGAGGGCCTGGTGCCGGCGCTCGTCCGCTGGTGGCCCCGGCGCGCCGGCGCGCGCCCCTGGCTGCGGCCGGCGCGCTGCCGCCGCGGCGCGAGCGGCCGGCCGCTGGCACGCCGGTGCTCGAACTGAACGGCGCGGCAAGCGCTTCGGCGGCCTGGTCGCGGTGGCCGATCTGTCGCTGCGGCTCGATGCCGGCCGCATTCTGGGCCTGATCGGGCCCAACGGCGCGGGCAAGAGCACGCTGTTCAACCTGGTCAGCGGCGTGCTCGCCTGCGACGGCGGCGAGGTCAGGTTGCAGGGCGAGCGCATCGAGCGATCGCGCGCGCGCGCCATCGCGCGGCGCGGCCTCGGGCGCACCTTCCAGCACGTGCACCTGGTGTCGTCGATGTCGGTGCTCGACAACGTCGCGCTCGGCGCGCACCTGCGCGGGCGCAAGGGCACGCTGGCGGCGATGCTGCGGCGCGACCGTGCCGAAGAGGCGATGTTGTTGTCCGAGGCGCGGCGGCAGCTCGAGCGCGTGGGCCTGGGCGCGCACCTGCACGACAGCGCCGGCAGCCTCGCGCTCGGCCAGCAGCGGCTGGTGGAGATCGCGCGCGCGCTCGCCGGCGACCCGCTGGTGCTGCTGCTCGACGAGCCCGCGGCCGGGCTGCGCTGGGCCGAGAAGCAGGCGCTGGACGCGCTGCTGCGGCGGCTGCGCGACGAGGGGCTGGCGATCCTGCTGGTCGAGCACGACATGGAGTTCGTGATGGGGTTGGTCGATCGCCTGGTGGTGATGGACTTCGGCCAGAAGATCGCCGAGGGGCCGCCTGCCGAGATGCAGCGCCACCCGGCCGTACTCGAAGCCTACCTCGGGGGTGTCGAGTGAACGCACCGCTGCTCGAGGCGCGCGGCCTGCGCGTGCGCTACGGCAAGATCGAGGCGGTGCACGGGGTCGACCTGCGTGTCGAGCGCGGCAGCATCGTCACAGTGATCGGCCCGAACGGCGCCGGCAAAACCACGCTGCTGGGGGCGCTGATCGGGCTGCTGCCGTGCGACGGCAGCGTGCACCACGACGGGCGCGATCTGCACGGCGTCGCGGTCCACGCGCGCGTGGCCGCGGGCATGTGCCTGGTGCCCGAGCGGCGCGAGCTGTTCGGCGAGTTGTCGGTCGAAGACAACCTGCGGCTGGGTGCGTTTGTGCGCGTGCGCCGCGGCGAGCGCGGCGCGGCCGACGACCTGCACGAGGTCTATGCACGCTTTCCGCGCCTGGCCGAGCGGCGGCGCCAGCTCGCCGCCACGCTGTCGGGCGGCGAGCGTCAGATGCTGGCGCTCGGGCGCGCGCTGATGGCCAAGCCGTCGCTGCTGCTGCTCGACGAGCCGAGCCTGGGGCTGGCGCCGCGCATCGTGCGCGAGATCCTGCACATCGTCGCCGACCTGCGGCGTGCCGGCACCGCGATCCTGCTGGTCGAGCAGAACGCGCGCGCGGCGCTGCAGATCGCCGATCGCGGCTATGTGCTCGAGCTGGGCGAGATCGTGCTCGAGGGCCCGGCGTCCGAGCTGGCCGGCCACCCGCGCGTGGTGGCGTCGTACCTGGGCGCGAGGCAGGCCGCATGAGCACCGAGGCAGGCGGCATGAACACCGACGCAGACCACGCCGCGAGCCGCGTTGCCGAGCCGGCGCTGCCGCGCGTGCACGCCAGCGTGGTCGCGATGCTGGCGGCTGCCGCCGCGCAGGCGCCGCAGGTCGAAGCGCTGGTCGACGGGCCGCGGCGGCTGCGCTACGACCAGTATCTCGGCTGCGTCGCCGGCTTCGCCGCCCGGCTCGAGGCGCTGGGCGTGCGCGGCGAGCGCGTGGCCACGCTGCTCGGCAACTCGATCGAAGCCTGCGTCGCCGCCTACGCCGTGCTCGCCGCCGGCGCGCAGCAGGTGCCGCTGAACCCGCTGGTCACCGCCGCGGAGCTGGCCGCGATCCTCGACGATGCGCGAGCGTGCGTGCTGGTGGTCGACGCCGCCGGTGCCACGCTCGCGCGGCCGCTGGCGCAGCGGCTGGGCATCGGGCGCGTGATCGAGGTCGGTGCACACGCGCTGCGCATCGACGACGCACCCGCAGGGGGTGCGCCGGCGGTGCTGCCGCGCTCGCCCGAGCCGGACGATCTCGCGCTGCTGCAGTACACCGGCGGCACCACCGGCCGCGCCAAGGGCGTGGATCTCACGCACCGGTCGATCGCTGTCAACGTGGCGCAGCGCGAGGCGCTGCTACCGGGCCGCCGCGGTGATCGCATCCTGTGCATGATGCCGCTATCGCACGCGTATGCGATGGCGATGGGGCTGTTCCTCGCGCCGTACTGCTGCGGCACGCTCGTAATCCTGCCGCGCTACCAGGGCGACGCGGTGCTGGCCACGGTGCTGCGCGAGCGCATCAGCGTCTTCCCCGGCAGCCCGACGATCTTCAACGCGTTGCTCGCGCACCCGGCGTTCGCCGCCACCGACTGGCGCAGCGTGCACACCTGCTACTCGGGTTCGGCACCGCTGGCGGCAGCGACGCTCGAGCGCTGGCGCGACGCCGTGGGCGCGCCGGTCTACGAGGGCTACGGCATGACCGAAGCCGGGCCGGTGGTGAGCTTCAACCCCGCGGGGCGGCCCGCGAAGCCGGGCTCGGTCGGTGTCGCCGTGCCGCTGACCGAGATCGAGATCGTCGACGCCACCGGCGGCGCGCGCGTGCTCGGGCCCGGCGAGCGCGGCGAGATCCGCGTGCGCGGGCCGCAGATCATGCGCGGCTACCGCAACCGCCCCGACGAGACCGCGCAGGCGCTGCGCGACGGCTGGCTCTACAGCGGCGACATCGGCGAGATCGATGCCGACGGCTGGCTGTGGATCCGCGACCGCAAGAAAGACATGGTGATCGTCGGCGGCTACAACGTCTATCCGCGCGAGGTCGAGGAGGCGCTGTTCGCGCACCCGGCGGTCGCCGACGCGGCGGTGATCGGCGTGCCCGACGCCTTCCGCGGCGAGGCGGTGCTGGCCTATGTCGTGGCGCGGCGCGAGGGCGGCGTCGATGCGCAGGCGCTGCTCGCGCACTGCCGCGACCGGCTCGCGAAGTACAAGCTGCCGTCGCGCATCGAGTTCCGTGCGGAGCTGCCGAAGACCTCCGCCAACAAGACCGACAAGGCGGCGCTGCGACGGCAAGCCGCGAAAGGAGACTGACTTGACGACCACCGCCGGCTGGGCCAACCCGCTGCTGCAGCCGCTCGAGCGTGCGCTGCCGCGCCACATCGGTGTCGTCGGGGCCGGCGCGATCGGGCCCGACATCGCGTACTACCTCAAGGCGGCGCTGCCGCAGACGTCGGTCACGCTGATCGACATCCGCCAGCCGGCGATCGACGCCGCGCTCGAACGGCTGCGCGGCTACCGCGACAAGGCGGTGGCGCGCGGCAAGATGGCCGCCGCGGCGGGCGAGCGGCTGCTCGACGGGCTGACCGGCAGCACCGACTACGACGCGCTCGCCGGCTGCGACTGGGTGCTCGAGGCCGCCACCGAGAACCTGGCGCTGAAGCGCCGCATCTTCGCCGACGTCGAGGCCCGCGTCGCCGGCGATGCGGTGATCACCTCGAACACCAGCTCGCTGCCGGCGGCACGCATCTTCAGCGCGCTGCGTCGGCCGCAGCGTGCGACGGTGACGCACTTCTTCGCGCCCGCGTGGCGCAACCCGGCGGTCGAGGTGATCGCCTGGGCCGGCGCCGATGCCGCGCTGGTGGCGTGGCTGCGGCGCGTGTTCTGCGCCACCGGCAAGCTGCCGCTGGTGACCGCCGACGTGCCGTGCTTCATGCTCGATCGCGTGTTCGACAACTGGTGCAACGAGGCCGCGCACCTGCTCGCGCACGCCAGCGCCGCCGAGATCGACACGGTGGCCGGCGAGATCGTGCACGCCGGGCCGTTCTTCGTGCTCAACCTCGCGCACGGCAATCCGATCATCGTCGAGACCAACACGCTGCAGGCCGACGAGGAGGGCGAGCACTACCGGCCGGCGGCGATCTTCCGCTCGGTCGAGCGCTGGCTCACCGTGGCGCCGAACCAGCGCATCGAGGTGGCCCCGCCGACGCACGCGCGCATCCGCGACCGCCTGCTCGGCGTGCTGCTGTCGCAGTCGGTGGACATCCTCGATCGCGACATCGGCAGCGCCGCCGATCTCGACATCGGCTGTCGCGTCGCGCTGGGCTTCAAGCGCGGGCCGGTCGAACTGCTGCGCGAGCTGGGCGACGAGCAGGCGCAGCGCATGCTCGCGCGCTTCGCGGCCGAGCGACCGGGCATGCCGATGCCCAGGCGCGCGCTGGCGGCCTACCGCGACGCGCAGCGCCACGTGCTGGCGGACCGCGTCGGCGACGTGGTCGTGATCACGCTGCGGCGGCCCGAGGCGCTGAACGCGCTGCACGACGAGATGACCGACGAGATCCTGGCGGCGATCCGGCAGCACGAGGCCGACGCGGGCGTCGCCGGCTTCGTGCTCGTCGGCTACGGCACCAAGGCGTTCTGCGCCGGCGCCGACATCGGTCGCTTTCCGGCGGTGCTGGGCGACGCCGGCGCGGCGGCGCAGTACGCGCGCGACTGCTCACGGCTGCTGGTGCACCTGGACCGCTGCGGCAAGCCGGTGGTGGCCGCGCTCAACGGCCTGGCGCTGGGCGGTGGCTTCGAGCTGGCGATGCGCTGCCATGCGCGGGTGGCCGAACGTCACGCCTTCATGCAGCTGCCCGAGGTGACGCTGGGTATCGTGCCGGGCATCGGCGCGATGGTCGTGCCGTACCGCCGCTGGCCGGCGGCCGCGGCCACGTTCCACCGCATGCTGGTACGCGCCGAGCGGCTGCGCGCCGCCGAGGCGCACGAACTGGGCGTCGTCGATGAACTCGCCGACGGTTTCGACGACCTGATCGTGCGCAGCATCGCGCGCGTGCATGCGCTGGCCGCCGCCGGCATCACACGCATCGGCGACGCGCCGGTCGAGCTGCCGCCGTTCGAGCCGCACGCGGGCACGGCGGCCGACGGCCGACCGCTGAGCGCGCAGGTGGTGTGCACCATCGAGGCCGGCGTGCGCGAGGCGGCCGCGCAGTCGACGCTCGGCGCGGCGCTCGAGGCGGGCTACCGCGCCTTCGGCGCGGTCGCCTGCACGGCGGCGGCTCGCGAAGGCATCGACGCCTTCGTGCAGCGGCGCGAGCCGGACTTCGGCAAGACCGGTTGACGCGCCGCAGCGATCGACCGGCACCCGCGCAGATGACACCCACGCCCCGCCGTCGCCACTTCAGCGGCACACCCGGTGTGCCGCGCGGGCGGTCATGCGGCCGCGAGAAACGCGTCGACCACGCGCGCGAACTCGTCGGGCATCTGGTCGGGCAGCGGCACCATGCCGTGCGCGATCTCGACCAGCTTCGCCTGCGGCAGCCGCGCCAGCAGCCGTGCCGCGTGCGGCGCCGCGAACGGATCGGCACCGGCGCGGATCACCAGCACCGGCTGGCGCACGCGGCCGATGCGCTTTTCCATCGCGTAGCTTGCCACCGCGCGGTGGCCTTCTTCGACACGGTCGAGCACGCGCAGCGCGTCGCGCACGAAGGCCAGCAGCAGGTCCGGGCGATCCGGCGGATAGAACGCCTGCCGGCGCCGCCACAGCGCGGCCAGGTGGCTGCCGTCGTCCGCCGGTGCCACGTGGTCGATCGGCGGCTGCTGTGCGCGCTCGCGGCGCAGCGCCGCGTCGACATACGGCGTCGACGACAGCACGAGGCGGCCGACGCGCTCGGCATGTGCGGCCGCCAGCTCCAGCGCGATGACGCCGCCGGTGTGGTGACCCACGACATGCGCGCGCGCGATGCCCAGCACGTCGAGCAGTTCGGCTGCCACGGCGGCCCAGCGCTCGATGCTCGCGGGGCCGGCCGGCCGGACCGAATCGCCGAAGCCCGCCGTGTCCATCGCGATCGCGCGCCAGCGCCGCCCGAGCAGCGGCAGCACCGCGGCGTACTCGGCCCAGCTGCGCGGGCTCTGGTGCAGCAGCAGCACCGGCGGCGCGTCGGCGGCGCCGCATGTGGCGAAGTGAACCTGCCCCTCGCGCAGATCGGCGAAGGCGCGGTGGATCGGTCGGTCGGGCATGGCGTCGGCGGCGCGATGGCGGCCGGGCCCGGCGCGCCGTTGCGTTCAAGAGGGTCTGCGTCATGAGTCTTGCCGACGTCGCGCTCGACGACAAGTACCGCCTCGAGCACGGCCGCGTGTTTCTCACCGGCGTGCAGGCGCTGGTGCGGCTGCCGATGCTGCAGCAGCTGCGCGACCGCGCGGCCGGCCTGCGCACCGCGGGTTTCGTCTCGGGCTATCGCGGCTCGCCGCTCGGCGGGCTCGACACCGCGCTGCACGAGGCGCAGCCGTTCCTTGCGCAGCACCGGGTGCGCTTTCGCCCCGCGGTCAACGAGGAGCTCGCCGCCACCGCGATCTGGGGCACGCAGCAGCTGCACCTGATGCCGGGTGAGCCCGACTGCGACGGCATCTTCGGCCTGTGGTACGGCAAGGGCCCGGGCGTGGACCGCTGCGGCGACGTGTTCAAGCACGCCAACTACGCCGGCACTTCGCGCCACGGCGGCGTGCTGGTGGTGGCCGGCGACGACCACGCCGCGCGCTCGTCGGCGGTGGCGCACCAGAGCGAGCACATCTTCTCGGCCTGCGCGCTGCCGGTGCTGGCGCCCGCGAGCGTGCAGGACATCCTCGACTACGGGCTGCACGGCTGGGCGATGTCGCGCTACACCGGCTGCTGGGTGGCGATGAAGCTCAGCGCCGACGTGGTCGAGAGCTCGGCCACCGTCGAGGTCGACGTCGAGCGCGTGCGCGTGCAGCAGCCCGCCGATTTCGCGCTGCCCGCCGACGGCGTGCACATCCGCTGGCCCGATCCGCAGCTCGCGCAGGAACACCGGATGCAGGCCTACAAGATCTACGCCGCGGCGGCCTATGCGCGTGCCAACGCGCTCGACCGCATCGTGCTCGACAGCCCGCGCGCGCGGCTCGGGCTGATCGCCTGCGGCAAGGCCTGGCTCGATCTGCGCCAGGCGCTCGACGACCTCGGCATCGACGCCGCGCGCGCCGCCGCGCTCGGTCTGCGCGTGTGCAAGGTCGCGATGCCGTGGCCGCTCGAGGCTGCCGGCGTGCGCCGCTTCGCCACCGGGCTGGAGGAGATCCTGGTCGTCGAGGAGAAGCGCCAGATCATCGAGTACCAGTTGAAGGAGATGCTCTACAACTGGCGTGACGACGTGCGCCCGCGCGTGCTCGGCAAGTTCGACGAGGCCGGCGAATGGCCGGCGCCGCACGGCCAGTGGCTGCTGCCGCCCACCGGCGAGATGACGCCGCTCGTCGTCGCGCGCGCGCTGGCGTCGCGGCTGGCGCGCATCGACGCCGCAGGCGGCTGGCGCCAACGCGCGCTCGCACTCGGCGGCAGCGCAGCGGGCGGCATCGCGGCGCATGCCCCGCTGCAGCGCACGCCGTACTTCTGTTCCGGCTGCCCGCACAACCGCTCCACCGTGGTGCCCGAGGGCTCGTGCGCGCTGGCCGGCGTCGGCTGCCACCTGATGGTGCTGGGCATGGAGCGGAGCACGCTCACGATCAGCCAGATGGGCGGCGAGGGCGCCACCTGGATCGGCATGGCCGAGCACGCCGGCGTGCAGCACGTGTTCGCCAACATGGGCGACGGCACCTACTTCCACTCGGGCCTGCTGGCGATCCGCGCCGCGGTCGCCGCCGGCGTCAACATCACCTACAAGCTGCTGTTCAACGACGCTGTGGCGATGACCGGCGGCCAGCCGGTCGACGGTCCGCTCACGGTGCCGCGGCTGACGCAGCAAGTGCACGCCGAAGGCGTGGCGCGCATCGTGGTGGTGGCCGACGACGTGCACAAGTATCCGCGCGACACCGGCTTCGCCGCCGGCGTGCAGCTGCGCGCGCGCGACGAGCTCGACGCGGTGCAGCGCGAGCTGCGTGCGGTGCCCGGTGTCACGGTGCTGGTGTACGACCAGGTCTGCGCCACCGAGGCGCGGCGGCGCCGCAAGCGTGGGCTGCTGCCGCCACCGCGGCGCCAGGTGGTGATCCACGAGGCGGTGTGCGACGGCTGCGGCGATTGCAGCGTGCAGTCGAACTGCCTGTCGATCGTGCCGGTGGACACCGAGTTCGGCACCAAGCGCGCGATCGACCCGTACACCTGCAACCTCGACGAGAGCTGCCTGCTCGGCTGCTGCCCGGCGCTGGTCACCGTCGAGGGCGCGTCGCGCGAAGCCGCCGCCGGCGGCCACGGGCTGCCGGTCGACGATGCCGCGCTGCCCGAGCCGGCGCTGCGCGTGAACGCCGACGCGTGTTCGCTGCTGATCGCCGGCACCGGTGGCACCGGCGTGGTCACGCTCGGCGCGCTGCTGGGCATGGCGGCGCACCTCGAAGGCCGCGCCGCGACCGTGCTCGACCAGACCGGCCTGGCGCAAAAGGGCGGCGCGGTGCTGACGCACGTGCGCTTCGCCGCCAGCCCGGCCGCACTGGCGTCGCCGCGCATCGTGCGCGCCGACGTGCTGCTCGGCGTCGACCTGCTGGTGGCCGCCGGCGACGAAGCGCTGCAGCGCCTGCGCGCCGACCACACGCGCGCGGTGATCAACTCCGCCGCCGCGATCACCGGCCAGTTCGTGCGCCACGCCGAGACGCTCTTTCCGCGCGACGCCACGCTGGCATTGCTGCGCGGCCGCGTAGCCGAAGCCGATGCGCTCGATGCGACGCAACTGGCCGCCGCGCTGGCGGGCCATTCGATCGCCACCAACCTGTTCCTGCTCGGCTTCGCGTGGCAGCGCGGCCTGGTGCCGGTGGGGCGCGACGCGCTGCTGCGCGCGATCGAGCTCAACGGCACCGCGGTTGACGACAACCGGCGCGCGTTCGCCTGGGGCCGGCGCGCCGCGCTCGACCGCGAGGCCGTCTTGGCGCAGGCCGCTGCGGCGCGGCCGCTGCCGCCGTCGCAGCGCCTGTCGGCCGGCTTCGACGAGATGCTGGCGCGCCGGCGCGCGGCGCTGGTGGCCTACCAGGGCGAGGCGCTGGCGCGCCGCTACGTGGCGCTGGTCGAGCGCGTGCGCGCCGCCGAGCACGCCGTACAGCCGGGCAGCGAGCGGCTGGCCGACGCGGTGGCGCGCCAGGCGCACCGGCTCTATGCGGTGAAGGACGAATACGAGGTGGCGCGGCTGTTCGCTGACGACCCGTCGCTCGAACTGCAGCTTGCCGAACGCTTCGCGCCGGGCTTTCGCGTGCACTACCACCTGTCGCTGCCGTGGCAGCGTACGGCGGCCGGCGGCCGGCCGCGCAAGCGCGCGTTCGGCCCCTGGCTGCGCGTTGCGATGCGCGTGCTCGCCGCGGCCAAGGTGCTGCGCGCGACGCCGCTCGATCCGTTCGGCTGGAGCGCCGAGCGCAGCGACGAGCGCGCGTTCGCACGCGAGTACGAGACTGTGGTCGAGCGGCTGCTGCTGCGGCTCGATGCCGCGCACCTCGAGGCGGCGATCGAGATCGCGCGGCTGCCCGACGAGGTGCGCGGCTTCGGCGTCGTCCGCCGCCAGCGCATGGCGGCGGTGCGCCAGCGGCTGGCGGCGCGGCAGGCCGACTACGATGCACTGGGCGCGCACGCCACGGCACCTGCCGGCGTGACCGCAGCTGCGGGCGAAGCGACGGCAGCCGGCACGACCGCTGCGGCGGCGTGAGCGCGCGGTTGGCGCGCCGGCGCGAACCCTGCAGACATCGTATCGAGCGCAACGCCCGTATGACACCGCCCGCATGACACCGCCCGCGCCCCACGTGACGGTGCCCTGGCTCGCGAGCCCGTTCCGGCCGTTCTACCTGCTCGGTGCGCTGTACGCACCGCTGCTCGCGCTCGGTGGCGCCGGCGCGTTCTTCGGCTTCGTCGACCTCGGCGGCGCCGGCGCGCTGATGCTGTGGCACGGGCACGAGATGCTGTTTGGCTTTGCCAGCGCGATCGTGATCGGCACGTTGCTCACGGCGCTGCCGAGCTGGGCCGGGCTGACCGAATGGCATGGCGCGCCGCTCGGCGCGCTGGCGCTGTTGTGGCTGGCCGGCCGCGTCGCCTTCTGGGCCGCGCCGTGGCTGCCGCCGCTGGCGGTGGCGCTGGTCGATGGGCTGCTGTGGCCGCTGATGCTGGCGCTGCTGGCGGCGCCGCTGTGGCGGTTGCGCCAGCGCCTGTACCGGCTGCTGCTGCCGGTGCTGGCCGGCTTCGCGCTCGCCAATGCGGCGTATCACGGCGCCGTGCTGGCGGCCGACGTGCACGGCGCCGAGCGCGCGCTGCGTGCGGCGGTGTGGACGCTGGTTGTGCTGTTCACGCTGATCGGCGGCCTGCTGACGCCGGTGTTCACCGGCAACGCGCTGCGCACGCTGCGGCGCGGCGAGCCGGCGCGGTTCTCGCTGCCGCTGGAGAGCGTGGCGCTCGCACTGCTGCTCGCGCTGGCGCTGGCCGACGTGGCCGGTGCGCCGTCGCGCACGGTCGGCGTGCTCGCGCTGGCGTGCACCGCGGTGCACGGCGTGCGCGTGGTGCGCTGGCGCGGCTGGCGCGTGCTCGACCAACCGCTGCTGCCGACGCTGCACCTCGGCTTCGCGTGGCTGCTGCTGGCGTTCGCGTTGAAGGCTGCCGCCGGGCTGGGCGCCGCGCTGCCCGAGCCGGCGTGGCTGCACGCGTTCACCGTCGGTGCGCTCGGCGCGATGATGCTCGGGCTGATGACGCGCGTGTCGCTGCGCCACACCGGCCGCGCGCTGCGCGTGCCGCCGGCGATGCAGGCGGCGGCGCTCGCGGTGTTCGCCGCCGCGGCGCTGCGGCTGGCCGCCGGCATGCAGGCGCTGGCGACGCCGGTGGTCGCGCTCGCGGCGGCGCTGTGGGCGGCGGCGTTCATCGTCTACCTGGTGCAGTTCGCGTCGGTGCTGCTCGCGCCGAGCCTGCCGCGGCAGGCAGTCGACGACGAGGACGGCACAATGAGGCCATGAACCGCATCGCAATCATCGGCGGCAGCGGCGTCTACGACCTGCCGGGTCTCGCCGACACGCGCTGGGTGCGCGTCGAGACGCCCTGGGGGCCGCCGTCGGACGAGATCTTCCTCGGCACGCTCGGCGATGTGCCGCTGGCGTTCCTGCCGCGCCACGCGAGGGGACACCGCATCGCGCCGTCGCAGGTGAACTACCGCGCCAACATCGCGGCGCTGAAGAGCCTGGGCGTCAGCGACGTGCTGTCGGTGAGCGCGGTCGGCGCGCTGCGCGCCGACCTGCCGCCCGGCACCTTCGTGATCGTCGACCAGTACATCGACCGCACGACGCGGCGCGAAGCGTCGTTCTTCGAGCCCGGGCTGGTGGCGCACGTGTCGATGGCGCACCCGGTGTGCAGCCGGCTCGGCGAGCATCTGGCACGCGCGCTCGCCGCGCGTGGCGTCGCGCACGCCGTGGGCGGCACCTATGTCTGCATCGAGGGGCCGCAGTTCTCGACGCTGGCCGAGAGCCGGCTGTACCGCACGTGGGGCTGCGATGTCGTCGGCATGACCAACCTGCCGGAGGCCAAGCTCGCGCGCGAGGCCGAGCTGTGCTACGCCAGCCTGGCGATGGTGACCGACTTCGACTGCTGGCACCCCGATCACGATTCGGTGACCGTCGGCGCGATCATCCAGGTGCTGCTGGCCAATGCCAGGCAGGCGCAGGCGCTGGTGGCCGAGTGGGCGCCGGCGGTCGCGCACGATGCGCATGCGGCCGATTGCGCGTGTCGCCGCGCGCTGGACCATGCGCTGATCACCGCGCCCGAGCGGCGCGACGCGGCCGCCGTCGAGCGCCTGCGCGCCATCGCCGGCCGGGTGCTCGGCGGCTGACGCCGCGCGCGAAGCCATGCTGCTGCACGGCAGGCACAGCCGCACGATCTGGCCCGAGGGCGACACGGTGGCCGTGCTCGACCAGCGCGTGCTGCCGCATCGCGTGCAGACGCTGGTGTTGCGCAGCGTGCACGACGCGGTGCGCGCGATCGCCGACATGGCGGTGCGTGGCGCGCCGCTGATCGGCGTGACCGGCGCCTACGGCCTTGCGCTGCAGACGCGCGCCGACGCCGGCGACGCGGCGCTGCAGCGTGCCGCGCGCGAGCTCGAGGCGGCGCGGCCGACCGCGGTGAACCTGGCGTGGGCGGTGCGACGCGCGCTGGCGCGGCTGCTGCCGCTGCCGCCGGCCGGGCGCGCCGACGCGGCGTGGGCGATCGCCGCGCGCCTGGCCGACGACGATGTCGACGTCAACCGGCGCATCGGCGAGCACGGTGCCGCGCTGTTGCGCCTGCTGGCCGAGCGCCGGCGCGGCGAGCCGCTGCAGATCCTGACGCATTGCAACGCCGGCTGGCTGGCCACGGTGGACTGGGGCACCGCGCTGGCGCCGATCTATCGCGCGCACGCCCAGCGCCTGCCGCTGCACGTGTGGGTCGACGAGACGCGGCCGCGCAACCAGGGCGCGAGTCTCACCGCGTTCGAGCTGCGCGAGCAGGGCGTGCCGCACACGGTGATCGCCGACAACGCCGGCGGCCACCTGATGCAGCGCGGCCGCGTCGACGCGGTGATCGTGGGGTGCGACCGCGTCAGCGCACGCGGCGACGTGGCCAACAAGATCGGCACCTACCTGAAGGCGCTGGCGGCGCACGACTGCGGCGTGCCGTTCTACGTCGCGATGCCGAGCTCGACGCTCGACTGCACACTCGACGACGGCTTCGACATCCCGATCGAGGAGCGGCCCGCGCGCGAGGTCACGCACCTCACCGGGCGCGACGCGGGCGGCGCGATCGTGCAGGTGCAGCTCGTGCCAGACGGCACATCGGCAGCCAACCCCGCGTTCGACGTGACGCCGGCGCGGCTCGTGACCGCGCTGATCAGCGAGTGCGGCGTCGTGCCGGCCACGGCCGAAGCGATCGCGGCGCTGGCGGCCGGCGAGGTGGCGACATGACCGACCCGGGCGTCGGCGACCGCGCGCTGCGCGAGGCGCTGGTGGCGACCGTGCGTCGCCTCGATGCGCTCGGCCTCAACCGCGGCAGTACCGGCAACGTGAGCGCGCGCGGCAGCGACGGCAGCGGCTGCTGGATCACGCCCACCGGTATGGGTGCCGAGGTGGGCGTCGACGACCTGGTCTGGCTGGGCGACGACGGCCGCGTACGCGGCGCGTGGCAACCGTCGAGCGAGGCGGCGTTTCATCGCGCGATCTACGCCGCGCGACCCGATCTGCGCGCGGTGGTGCACGTGCACTCGGTGCATGCCACGGCGCTGGCGTGCCTGCGCCGTGGGTTGCCGGCGTTTCACTACATGGTCGCGGTGGCCGGTGGCGACGACGTGCCGTGCACGCCGTACCACCGGTTCGGCTCCGACGCGCTGTCGGAGGCGGTGGCGCAGGCGTTCGCCGAGCGCCACGCCTGCCTGATGGCCAACCACGGCCTGGTAGCCGGCGGCACCTCACTCGCGCATGCGACGCAGGTAGCGCTCGAGGTGGAGTCGCTCGCCGAAACCTACCTGCTGGCGCTGGCTGTGGGCGAACCCGCGATCCTCGGCCGCGACGAGATGGCCGCCGTGCTCGCGCGCTTCCAAACCTACGGCCGCACCCGCCGCGCGTGATGCGCGGTCGACCCGCGGTCGGCCCGCCGCTCAGCCGATCGGGGCGGCGCGCGCGTGTGCATCGTCGCGCGGCACGGCGGCGCGGTAGGCGTGCCAGCTCGCATGGCCGAGCACCGGGCCGACGACCAGCAGGCCGGCGAACCCCGGCAGCATCGCGATCACCACCAGCGCGGTCAGCAGCACGCCCCACCACAGCATCACCGCCGACTGCGTGAACACCAGCCGCATGCTGGTGAGCCCGGCGGTGATGGCGTCGCTCGAGCGGTCGAGCATCATCGGGATCGAGATCACGCTGACGGCGAAGATCAGCCCGGCGAAAACGCCGCCGACGATCACCCAGGCCGTGATGAAGCCGAGGTTCTGCACATCCAGCAGCGCCAGCAGCGAGCCCTTGAAGTCAGGCATGCCGTCGAAGCTCACCGCGAACACCACCAGCGACGCGCGGCCCCACAGCATCTCGAGCACCAGCAGCACGAAGCCGAACACGCCCAGCGTCGACAGGCGGCCGCGCCAGGCGGTGGCCGAGTCGAGCAGCGCCGGCCGTTCGCCACGCTCGAGGCGCCGGCTGGCCTGGTACAGGCCGAGCGCGAGAAACGGCCCCATCAGCAAGAAGCCGGCCGACAGCGCCAGCACGTAGGCCGGCGCGTGTTCGAACACGCTCAGCAGGGCCCAGCCCATGGCGACGAAGCACGCGCCGTAGAACAGCCCGATGCCGGGGCAGCGCAGGAAGTCGCGCCAGCCGGCGGCGAGCCAGCGCAACGGGTCGGCCAGGGTCAGCGCGTTCAACCGGGTGTCGAACGCCGACGGCGGCGCTGGGGGGCGGGCGGGCGGGTCGGGCGGATCGGGCGATGGCATCGGCGCGCGCAGTGTCGCGCAGCTCGCGCCGCCGGTGCATGCGGCGCTACCCGGGGGCCGCGGCCGGCGCGCAACGCGATCGCCACCGTCTCGCGCATCGGCGCGACGACGCGCCCGCTCAGCTGCGGCGCACGCGCCGCAGCTCGTCGACGATCAGGCCGATCGCGCCGCCGGTGATCGCGCTGTCGGCGAGGTTGAAGCTCGGGAAGTGTCCGCCCGGGAACAGCGGCGCCAGCAGCGGCCAGTGGAAGTCGAGAAAATCGACCACGTGGCCGTGCAGCAGGCGGTCGATCACGTTGCCGAGCGCGCCACCGAGGATCAGGCTCACCGCCAGGCAGAACAGCGTCTGCTGTGGGTGCCGGCGCAGCATCCAGACGATGAAGACCGACGCCGCGATGCCGAGCGCGACGAAGAACCAGCGCTGCCAGCCGGCCGCGCCGGCGAGGAACGAGAACGCCGCGCCGGTGTTGTGCGCGCGCACGATGTTGAACCACGACGTGACGCGCACGCTCTCGTGCAGCGTGAAGTGCTCGACGATCCAGGCCTTCGTGGCCTGGTCGGCGACGATGACGAGCGCGGCCAGTGCCAGCCAGCCCCAGAGTCCCTTGCGCATCGGTGCGCCCGGACGGGGTCAGGCCACGGTGCGGGTCTCGCCCGCGCCGTACAGGTTGCTGACGCAGCGGCCGCAGATCGCCGGGTGCGCGGCATCGCAGCCGACGTCGTCGCGGTAGTGCCAGCAGCGTTCGCACTTTGCGGCCGTCGACGGCGTCACCTCGACGCGCAGCGCATCGGCCGCGTGCAGCGAGGCCGCCGAGGTGATGAAGACGAAGCGCAGCGCGTCGCCGAGCGAGGCCAGCAGCGCGTGGTCGTCGGCCGCGGCATGCAGCGCCAGCGTGGCCTGCAGCGACGAGCCCACCTGCCCGGCGGCGCGCAGCGACTCGATCTCCTTGTTGGCGCTGTCGCGGATCGCGCGGATGCGCGCCCACTTGTCGAGCAGCGCGGCATCGTCGGCGCCGGCGAGCGCCGCGCCGTCGGGCGCCTGGAAGCGCCAGTAGGTCTGCTCGAAGATCGAGCCGCGACCGGGCGCGAACACGCCCCACGCCTCCTCGGCGGTGAAGCTGAGGAACGGCGCCATCCAGCGCAGCATCGCGTGCGTGATGTGCCACAGCGCGGTCTGCGCCGAGCGGCGCGCGGGCGAGTTGGCCGCGGTGGTGTAGAGCCGGTCCTTCAGCACGTCGAGATAGAACGCGCCCAGGTCTTCCGAGCAGAACAGCTGCAGCTTGGCCACCACCGGGTGGAACTCGTAGGCCTGGTAGTGGCCGCCGTCGAACACGCCGCGCTGCGCGTCGAAGCTGCCGGCGAATTCGGCTTGCACCTGCGCCGCGCGCGCCAGCGCCCAGCGGTCGATCTCGAGCAGCTGCGCGGGCGCGACGGCGTCGGCCGCGGGGTCGAAATCGCTGGTGTTGGCCAGCAGGAAGCGCAGCGTGTTGCGGATGCGGCGGTACGCATCGACCACGCGCGCGAGGATCTTGTCGTCGACCGCGAGGTCGCCCGAATAATCGGTGGCGGCCACCCACAGCCGGATGATCTCGGCGCCGAGCTTGCTGCTCACCTGCTGCGGCTCGATGCCGTTGCCCAGGCTCTTGCTCATCTTGCGGCCCTGGCCGTCCACCGTGAAGCCGTGCGTCAGCAGGCCGCGGTACGGCGCGCGGTCGAAGATCGCGCACGCCAGCAGCAGCGAGCTGTGGAACCAGCCGCGGTGCTGGTCGTGGCCCTCGAGGTACAGATCGGCCTCGGGGCCGTGCGCATGGTGCGTCGGCCGGCCGTCGCCGGTGGTGGCGTGCGTGCCGTGCAGCACGTGCCAGAACGTGCTGCCGGAGTCGAACCACACCTCGAGGATGTCGCTGCTCTTGGTGTAGTGCCGCGCGTCTTCGGTACCGAGGATCTCTTCGGCCGTGGTGCGGCTCCACGCCTCGATGCCGCCGCGCTCGACGATGGCCGCGGCCTGGTCGAGGATCTCCATCGTGCGCGGGTGTGGCTCGCCCGAGTCCTTGTGCAGGAACAACGGCAGCGGCACGCCCCAGCTGCGCTGGCGGCTGATGCACCAGTCGGGCCGGTTGGCGATCATGTCGCGCAGCCGTGCGCGGCCGTTCTCGGGGTAGAAGGCGGTGGCGTCGATGGCATCGAGCGCGAGCTGGCGCAGCGTCTTGGCGGCCTTGTCTTTCGTGAAGATGCCGTCGCCTTCGTCCATGCGCACGAACCACTGCGCCGCGGCGCGGTAGATCACCGCGGTCTTGTGGCGCCAGCAGTGCGGGTAGCTGTGCACCAGCGTGTCAGTGGCCAGCAGCCGGCCGGCGTTGCGCAGCGCGTCGGTGACCACCGGCACCGCCTGCCAGATGTCGAGGCCGCCGAACAGCGGAAAGTCCTGCGCGTACTGCCCGTTGCCCTGCACCGGGTTCAGGATGTCGTTCACCTTCAGCCCGTGCGCGACGCAGGAGTTGAAGTCGTCGAGGCCGTACGCCGGCGACGAGTGCACGATGCCGGTGCCGTCTTCGGCGGTGGCGTAGTCGGCGAGGACCACCGGGCTCAGGCGGTCGTAGCCGGTGTCGACCTGCGCCAGCGGGTGGTGGAACGCAAGGCCGCCGAGCTTCTCGCCTTTCGTGGTGGCCACCACGGTGCCGGGCAACTGGAAGCGCGCGAGGCACTTCTCCACCAGCGACGCGGCCAGCAGCAGCAGGCCCTTGGGCGTGTCGACCAGCGCGTAGTCGAGCGCGGGGTTCAGGTTCAGCGCCTGGTTGGCGGGGATGGTCCACGCGGTGGTGGTCCAGACGACGGCGAAGGCATCTTTGGCGAGCGAGGGCAGGCCGAACGCCGCGGCGAGCTTCGCCGGCTCGGCGCACAGGAACGCCACGTCCACCGTCTGGCTCTTGCGGTCGGCGTACTCGATCTCGAACTCGGCCAGCGAGCTGCCGCAGTCGAAGCACCAGTACACGGGTTTGAGGCCGCGGTAGACGAAGCCGCGCTCGATCACGCGCTTGAAGGCGCGGATCTCGCCGGCCTCGTTGCGCGCGTCCATCGTCGCGTAGCGGTGCGTCCAGTCGCCGATCACGCCCAGGCGCTGGAAGTCGGCCATCTGGATCGCGATCTGCTCGCTCGCGTAGGCGCGGCTCCTGGCCTGCATCTCGTCGCGCGACAGGTGGCGGCCGAACGCCTTCTCGATCGCGTTCTCGATGGGCAGGCCGTGGCAATCCCAGCCGGGGACGTACTGCGCGTCGAAGCCGGCGAGCTGCCGCGCCTTGACGACCATGTCCTTCAGCGTCTTGTTGACCGCGTGGCCGATGTGGATCGCGTGGTTCGCGTACGGCGGGCCGTCGTGCAGCACGAACAGCGGCGCGTCGCGGCGCGCGTCGCGAAGGCGCTTGTACAGGCCTTGCTCGTTCCACGCCTTGACCCAGCCCGGCTCGCGCTTGGGTAGATCGCCGCGCATCGGAAACGGCGTGTCGGGCAGGTTCAGCGTCTGGCGGTAGTCGGGGCGGGCAGGCGGGGTGACTGGGGTCATGGCAACTCGGGGCGCGGCGCGGGCGCAGCGGCTGGGATCGGCGGGTCGGCCCGTGCCGCCCTGGCAGCGCGGGCCGTGCGGACTAGCGCAACCCGGCGCGAATTCGATCGCGGGTGGTCTGCCGGCGCGTGGACGCGTGCCCGCGCAACGGGTCGAGGTGGGCCATGCACGGATGCATGGGCCGAATTCTACTGAAGGTGACCGCAGGAGCTTGCGAGGGGCCGCGGCAATCGAGCGCCGCGCTGGGCCGCTCAGGTTCGCCGAATCATCCCTGCCCCGGTGCTTGCATGCCCGTGCGCAGCGACACCTGCTCCCAGGCCGCGACGATCACCAGCGCGGCGCACACCGATGCCGCGATCGCCAGCGCCGACAGCGCATGCGCGAATGCCGGAATCGCCAGCAGTGCCAACAGCACGAGCCCGACTAGATGCGACAACGGTGGCAGCGGCCGAGCGTTGCTGACCCACTTGAACGCGGCCACGCCCGCCAGGTACAGCGCCGGGCCGCCGATGATCGCGGCGATGCCGGCGTTGCTCGCGTGGTCGGGGTGCGCGAGCACGAGCTCGTCGCCCACCGCGCTGACGATGATGCCGGCCACGATCGGCAGGTGCAGATAGGTGTACGCCACACGCGCCTGGCGGCCCGGGTCGGCGGCGCCGGTGATGCGGTGGTGGCCGGCGCGCTCGCCGGTGTCGAAGTACAGCCACCACATCGCCACGCTGCCGACGAACGCGACGACGAACGCCGCGACGATGTGCGCGCTCCACGGCGCTTTCGCGAACGTGGCGCCGGTGACGAGCAGCGACTCGCCGAGCGCGATGATCACGAACAGCGCGCAGCGCTCGGCCATGTGGACGCCGTCGACGTCCCAGTCGGCCACCGACGAGCGGCCGAGCCCGGGCACCCAGAAAGCCAGCGCCGGCGAGACGAACTCGATCGCCAGCGCCAGCACCCACCAGCGCAGCCGCGCATCGCCGTCGGCCAGCGCGCCGGCAATCCAGCACAGCGCCGCCAGCGTCAGCCAGGCGAGGATGCGCTGGAAGTTGCGCCGCATCTCCAGCCGCTCGCCGCGCACGGCCCACAGAAAGAACAGCGTGCGGCCGACCTGCATCAACACATAGGCGGCGGCGAACGGCAGGCCCTTGTCGGCGAAGGCCTGTGGCAGCGACGCCGACAGCACCAGACCGGCGAGCATCAGCACCAGCAGGCACAGCCGCACGGCCACGCGCTCGGGGTCGAGCCAGTTGGTGACCCAGGAGGTGTAGATCCACACCCACCAGACGCCCAGCAGCAGCAGGCCGACCTGCAGCGCGCCACGGGCCGACAGGTCTTCGAGCAGCGTGTGCGACAGCTGGGTGACCGCGAACACGAACACCAGGTCGAAGAACAGCTCGACCATGCCGACGCGGCCGGCGTCGGCGCTGCCGCGCTGGCGCAGCAGCGAGCGGGAGGGCGGTGGTGCGTGCGTCATGACCTCGGTGGCGCGGCGCTTCCCGCGGTCTCGATCGCGATCAATCGCAACCGGCCTGCGCGATCAGCTCCTTCGCGGCCGGCCCCATCACGGTGGCGAGCGCCGAGAACTGTTCTTCGATGCTGCGCGTTGCGCGGCCCTCGATCGGCACGGTACCGCTGGCGAGCTTGGCCACCGGAGCGCCTTGCTTCGGCTGCACCTGCACGTCGGCCGACACGATGTAGGCCGCCAGCGTGCGCGGCGTCGACGCCACGCTCTTGCGCTTCTCGCTTTCGCAGGTGGCACCCAGCTTGCGGTTCACCAGGGTGATCAGGCTGCAATCCTGGCCGCCGGCCTGCTCGAGCTGCGGGTTGGGTACCTGGGTGGGGCGGATGTCCATCAGGTCCACCGCGATGCGGCACTTGGCGCCGGGGTCGCCCGCCGGCACCGCCTGGCGCCCGGTCGACCGGGCCACCCATTCGCGCAGATAGGGCGACCACCGCGGATCGACGCGGCCGCGACTGCGCACGCCTTCGATCGCCAACGGGCTGCGGCCGCCGCCACGCAGGCGTTCGCCGAGCAGCTTGTCGATCACGTCGATGCGCACCACCTCGACGCGATCGGCATCGGGCCTGACCTGCTTGACGATGCCGACCAGGCGGCCGTCGAGGCGCACCATCGATCCGCTGTCGCCCTTCTGGATGCGCGTCTTCGGGTCCACCGGTGCCAGCGTCAGCGTGTGGGTCGTGCGGCCCGCGTAGCGCAACGCGATCAGCGTCTCGCGGCCGCCTTCGGGCGAGTGGCGCACGGCCTCGAACAGATCCCGACTGGTCGGATTGAGCGACGCGAACCACGACGAGTCGGGCCAGCGCTCGCTGCAGCCGATGTTGCGCTTGTCGGAGACCTCGAGCAGTGCGATGTCCTCGGACGGTACCTGGAACGTGCGCTCCGCCGCGTTGCGCGCACCGGTGCGGTCGAACAACCGGATCTCGGCGACGTCGGAGCGGACGACGTGGAAGGCGGTCAGCACCAGGCAGGCATCGCCGCGGCGAAAGGCATAGCCCGAACCGACCTCGGCACCCTGGTGGATCTCCACCGGCTGCGCCGCCGCCGGCCCACACCACGCGGTGGCCAGCGCCAGAACCAGAGCGAAGCGAGTGCCTGTCATGCCCGAGGTCTCCTGCTGCGAGGGGGGGCGTCGCTTCGTGGTTCGCGCCCGCGGGCGGACGATGGCTCGCGATGCGGCGCGGAGCGAAAGCGGTAGAACATCTTGAAGGCGCTCTCGGCGCTGCCCAGCAACACGACGAAGGCGGCCAGCGCCTGCGCCAGGTGCCAATGCGTCAACTGCTGCCACAGCGTGACCCCGAGCAGGCGGGGCTGCCCCTGGTACGCGGTGATGCCCAGGTGCTGCGCCAGCACGTGCACCTGCGCCTGCAGACCGCCCTCGCGGTGCGCGCGCACGACGCCGAACGCCGGTGCAGCCATCGCCAGCGCGCATGCCTCGTGCCGGCGTGCCGCGCCGGCGACCGCCAGACCGGCTTGGCCGGCGAAGAGCAGCCGTGTGCGATCGACCAGCGAAGGGCCGTGGTCGAAGCACGGCGCCGAATCGATGACACCGCCGGAGTCGACCTGCTCTTGCAGCACGCCCACGCTGCGGCCGGTGGCGCCGTCGAGCGAGCGCACCTGGATGTCGGCACCATCGAGCAGTGGCGGTGGGTCGGCATCGCTCCAGCCGGCGCCGTACGGCAACTCGGCACCGATGACGATGCGCCCTTCGAGCGGCAGCGCGAACTCGTACGTGGGGCGATCGCGCTCGTCCGGCGCGTCCGCGCCTGCCGCTGCCGGCGCGGCGGCGCCGCTGCGAAAGGCGATGCGATCCGCGCCGCCGCGGGCGCGGCCGATCGTCAGCACATCGGCGGGCATACCGGGGGTCTTCGACGCGTCGATGCGCAACTCGACCAGCGCGTCGGCGGTGGCGCATGCGGCGAAGTGCGCCGAGCGCTCGAAGCGGATCGACAACGCGCGCTCACCGACGCGCTCGATGCGCGCGACGGCGCCGGTGGCGATGCGCACGCTGGCGTGGCGCAGCGGCTGCGGCGTTGCGGCGGCGGCAGGCGCGTCGCGCGGCGGCGCTGCGCTGGCCGATGTAGCGTCGAAGCGGCCGGGCGGCAGATCCCACACCAGCGAGCGCCCGCACGAGGGCTCGACGATCACCACCTGCGTGCGCGAGCGCAGCGAAAACGCATTCGATGCGCTGGTGGCCGTGGCCAACAGCAGCGCCCCTGCCAGGCTGCCGAGCACCACGATGCCGAGCCGGCTCGCGCCCGAGCGGGCGTACCACCAGGTGGTGAGCCGGCGCGGCAGGCTTTCGAAACGGGCCAGCAGGCCCCGCCGCAGCAGCGCCACCACTACCAGCGCAGCTCGAGCGGCTGGCGCGATGTGGAGTTGCCGTCGCGGCGCACCAGCAGCACCTTGGCCGACCCGGCCTGCGCACCGCCGGGGATGTCGATGTCGCAGGTGACGTCGAAGCGAATGGTCCGCGCTTGCGTCACCGGCTCGCACTTGACGGCATCACCGGCGGGCGGGTAGGCGAACATCTCGGCGCCGCGGGCGTTGACGAACAGGCGCAGTTGCCGTGCTGCAGCGGGAGCGCTCTGGCTCAGTGCCGCCACCAGGAAGGTGGGCGTTGCGGGGTCCGCGGAGGCCGCCAACTGCACGCCGACCGCGAGCGGCTCGGGCCGCGTGGACTTCGGCGGCACGGTCAGCGCGTACCAGGGCCCCTTGTCGTTGGGCCCGGCCTTGAACACCCAGGTGCCTTCGCCATGCAGCCTGCCGCTGGCGCTGGCCACGTCGACGCGGATGCGCGACGGCAGACTGGCCTTGCCCACATGCACCCACAGCTTGTCGCTTTGCCGGTCTTGTTGCCTGGCCGGGACGACGATGGCGCCGACGACCGCATGGCCGCTCACCGGCGTGGCCGGATCGATCACCTCCTCGTACTTGCGCTCGGGTACGAACTCGGCCCGGGCCAGCGCGGCCGCCGCGATCGCGACAACGGCAATCGACGCAGCGAACGGCAGCGAGCGGACCATGCGGTGCAAAGCGGGCAGGCGAACGGGCGAGCACGAGGCTATGTAGCACCTCTGGTGCGGTCAATCCGGGTACCCCCTGCCCGCGAACAGGGCCTCGCGTAGAGCGCGACGCCTCGACCGAACGAACGCGATCAATCGCGGCGCCAACCTCACCCCGCCCGCCCGGCGAACCAGCCGCGCGCCCGCTCCACGTCGCGCGCGATGCCTTCGCGCAGCGCGTCGATCGACGGGTAGCGCAGTTCGTCGTGCAGCTTGGCCAGCAGGTCCACGCGCACCACGCGGCCGTAGCCGGCGTCGTTGCCGAGCTGCGCCGGCCAGTCGAGGCAGTAGACCTCGAGCAGCACGCGGGCGGCGTCGTCGACGGTGGGGCGCGTACCGAGGTTGGCCACGCCGGCCAGCGGCTGCGCGCCGAGGCCGTGCACGCGCACCACGAAGATGCCGGTGGCCGCGGGGCGTGGGTGGCCGAAGCGCAGGTTCAGCGTCGGAAAGCCCAGCGTGCGGCCGAGCTTGCGGCCGTGCTGCACGTGGCCGCTGATGCTGTACGGCCGGCCGAGCAGCGCACCGGCGAGATCCATGTCGCCGGCGGCCAGCGCGGCGCGTACCGCCGAGCTCGACACGCGCGTGCCGTGCACCTCGTAGCTCATCATGCGCGCCACGTCGAAACCGCGCGTCACGCCGGCGCTATCGAGCATCGCGTAGTCGCCGGCACGCTTGGCACCGAAGCGGAAGTCGTCGCCCACCAGCACGTAGCGCGCGCGCACGCCGGCCACCAGCACGTCGTCGACGAAGGCCTGCGCCGACAGGCGCGACAACTGCGGCCCGAAGCGCAGCACCACGGTCTGCTCGACGCCGCAGCGCTCGAGCTCGGAGAGCTTGTCGCGCAGCGTCGCGATGCGCCGCGGCGCCGCGATGTCGGCCCCCGGCGCGCCGGGACCGGTGCCGCCGCCCGCCGGGGTGAGCGGTGGGCCTGCGGGCGGCCGGGCCGTCGCCTCGGTCTTGGCCGCCAGTGCGGCGAAAAAGTCGCGCGGGTGCGGTTCGAAGGTCAACACGCACGAGGCCAGGCCGCGATGGCGCGCCTCGTTGGTCAGCAGCGCCAGCATCGCCTGGTGGCCGCGGTGCACGCCATCGAAGTTGCCGATCGTCAATGCGCACTGCGGCGCCAGGCCCGGATGCCGAAAACCGCTGAAGACGCGCATGGGGATCGGTTCAGGTCGATTCAATGATTGCGGCGCCCAAGCGGCACCCGCGGCGCATGAACCGATGCAGCCGGGAGCCGCCGCGGATCCGGCTTTGCCGGGCCGCTGGCGGCGCCCCCTTGCAGGGGGAGGCGCCGAAGCCGCATCGGGGGTGGTTCACGTCAGTAGTGAAGCTCGAGCACCGTGAGCTGGTTGCCGGCGGCCGGCCAGATACGGCCGGCCACGCGCTCGCTGATCGCGCCCGAGCTGTATTCGCCGACCACGGTGCGCGCCGCGGCATCGGCGAGCCGCAGCTTGCTCGACGCGACGCCGGCCACACCGGGCGGAATGCCCGGCGCCGGCTGGCCGTCGAGCACGATGCGGTCGCGCGGCAGGCCGAAGTAGCCGCGCGGCCGCACGAAGGCCACCACCGCGCCGGCGGCGCGGTCGGCCTCGGCCAGCCGCTCGGGCCGCAGGTGCACGATGGTCGACGAGCGCGCGAACGGCGAGCGGTAGACATGGCTGGTCGCAAAGCCTGCGGCGCCGACGACGAACTCCAGCGGCGTGCGCGCGTCGGTGGCGAGCGGCCCCCAGCGGCCGTCGGCGCCGACCGTGGTCTCGAGCAGCGCGGCGCCGCGGCGCTCGCCGCTGGCGGCGTCGATCGCATGGACCTCGACCGTCGCGCCGGCCAGCGGCAGGTTGGTGGGCCCGCCGGGGCCGCTGCCGGTGACGACGCCGTCGAGCACCACGCGCGGCTCGGGCACGATCGCGCGGGTGGCCGGATCGCGGCCGGTGATGAAGCGGTAGGCCTGCGCGAACGCCTGCTCGTGGTAGGCCACCTCGCGATGGTCGCGCCCGGGCAGCACGACGTTGGTCGCACCCTTCAGTGCCGGCCCGTCGAACGTGACGTGGGTGGGGGTGCCCTTGGCGCCGATCCACACACCATCGGGTTGGGCGTACTTGTCGTTGCGGTCGGAGCGGATCGTCAGCCAGCGCACGCCGGGGGTCACCTCGTCGCCGGTGGCGCCCTTGGGCGCGTTCAGGTGGCTCAGGTAGGGCCCGGCGCCGTTGAACTCGTTGTGCGGGCGGAACGCCGCGTTGGCCCACACGCCGTGGTTGGGCGTGCCGGCGAGGATCGCGTGCGACACGGTGGCCGCGCCGCCGCCGTCCTGGATGTACGAGCGGATCGCGTTGCCGCCGCGCGAGTTGGCCATCAGCACCACCTGGCTCGCGCCGGTGGCCTGGCGCACGCGCTCGACGGCTGCGGCCAGCGTGCGCATCTGCTCGTCGGTGGAGCTGCGGCCCTCCTGGGGCTGGGTGTCGTCGTCGCGCGCGGTGGGGTTGGGCAGGTTCAGCGCCACCAGCCGCTCGCGCGGCCAGCCGTTGCTCTCGAAGCGCCACAGCGTGGTGAGCCACAGCGCGGCCGAATCGCCGTTGCCGTGCACGAAGACGATCGGCGGCGCCGCCGACAGCGACGGCGGCGTGGTGCCGCACGCGACCAGCGCGAGCGCCGCGAGCAGGGCAACGAGGGCGCGGCGCAGCAACGGCATGCGAACCTCCGGTGGCAGTGGAGCGGGTGCGCCCGAGCGCAGCGCAGGCGCCGATTATCGCGGCGGCAGCACGCGCACCAGCACCGCGGCCAGCTCGCTCAGGTCGAACGGCTTGGCGATGTAGTCGTCCATGCCGGCGGCCAGGCAGCGCTCGCGGTCGCCCTGCACGGCGCTGGCGGTCAGCGCCACGATCGGCACGTGCGTCGTGTGGCCATCGCGTGCCTCTTGCTCGCGCCAGCGTCGCGTGGCGCCGAGGCCGTCGAGCACCGGCATCTCGCAATCCATCAGCACCAGGTCGAACGCGCGGCTGCGCTGCAGCGCCAACGCCTGCTCGCCGTCGCTGGCGGTGGTCACCGCCAGGCCCAGGTGTTCGAGCATCGCGCGTGCCACTTCGGCGTTGACCGCGTTGTCGTCGACCAGCAGCGCATGGGCCGACAAGGTCGGCAGCGCCAAGCTGTGCGTGAGGTCGATGCGGTCGACGCGAGCGTCGGGGTCGGTGCGCAGCGTGAACGCGAACGCGGCGCCGGGGCCGGGTTCGTCGAGCAGCACCACGTCGCCACCCATCGCGCGGGCGAGCTGCCGCGAGATCGTCAGCCCCAACCCGAGGCCGCCGTCGGCGTCGCGCGCCCCCTGGTCGAAGGCGTCGAAGATCGTTGCGCGCTGCGCCGCCGGCACGCCGGGGCCGTTGTCGCGCACCACGAAGCGCAGCACCGGCGCCGCCCAGTCGGCCGCCACGCTGACCGTGCCGGCGGTCGAAAACTTCACCGCGTTGCCCACCAGGTTGTGCAGCACCTGCCTGACGCGCGCGGCATCGGCGAACACCTGCTTCGGCAAGCTGCCCGACGGCTGCACGCGCAGCGTCAGGGCCTTGCCGACGGCCGCCGGTTGCAGCAACTGCGTCACGTCGTGCATCAGCGTGATGGCACAGAACGGCACCGGCATCAGGTCGAGCTTGCCGGCCTCGATGCGCGCCAAGTCGACCAGGTCGCCGATCAGGCGCCGCAGGTGCTGCGCCGAACCGAGGATCGTTTGCAGCCGCTCGCGGCTCTTGGAGTCGCGCAGCTCGGCCAGCGCCAGTTGCGTCATGCCCAGAATGCCGTTCAGCGGCGTGCGCAGCTCGTGGCTCACGGTGGCGAGGAAGCGGCTCTTGGCCTCGCTGGCCTGCTCGGCCAGGCGTTGCAGCCCGCGCGCCTGCTGCGCATGGCGTGCGGTCTCGAAGCGCAGGCGCTGCAGCTCGCTCCAGCGGCGCTCGGTGCGCCGCGCCTCGAACAGCACCAGGACCAGATAGAGGCCGCTGCCGATGCCGCAGATCAGGCCCGCCGCGTCACCGCCGGCGGGCAACATCACCATCAACGGCAGCAGCATGCTGACGGCAAAGATCGAGACCGCGCGCGCACTGGTCATCAGCGTCATCGAACCGATGGCGGTCACGCCGATCTGCGTGGCCAGCACCAGGGCCTGCTCGAGCCCCGTGCGGCCGCCGAGGAACACCGGCGCGAGCGCGGCCCAGCTGGCCGCGTCGAGCGCCAGCAGCACCAGGCCCGTGCGGTGCCATCGGCCGATCTGCCCGGGCCCCGGATCGGCACGCAGAAACCGACGCACGTGCCACAGCCGCAACAGGCCGAACGCGGTGCGCGCGGCCAGCCACCAATAGGCGGCCGCGAACGGCGCAGCGTAGGTCATCGCCCAGGTGAACAGCGGGCCGTACGCCAACCCCGCGACGAGCTGGTGCGGCGCCATGCGGTACAGCGACTTGATGCGCTCGTGCTCGATCAGCTCGTCGATCGGCCGCTCGAGCGCGCTCAACGCGTCCGCATCGAACGCGCCTGCATCCTGCGGCGCCGTGCCGACCTTTTCGCGCTGCACCGACGCGAGGTCGTGGTCAACCATGAGAAGCCCCCCTCCCCAGACGCGATTCTGCGGCTTGCCGGGGGCGCCGGCATCGGGATCTGTCCGGGCGGCGGCGGCTGCAGACCGCGTGCGCTCAGTCGCGCGCGCTCGCCGCCGGCGCGCTCACGCCGGCAGCTCGCCGCACGCCGGCAGCGGCGGTGCGGTCAGACCGCGTGCGCTGCGCACCGCGTTGAGCACCGCGCGGGTCGTGACTTCGGCGGCCAGCGCGCCGATCACGCCGAAGTGGCCGGCGACCCCGCGGGTGCCGGTGGCCAAGGCGAACAGCGTGTCGCCGTCGGTCATCGTGTGCACCGGGTCGATGCAGCGCGCGAGGCCGTCGTGCGCCATCGTCGCCAGCTTGTTGGCCTGGGGTTTGGTCAACTGCGCATCGGTGGCGACGATGCCGATCGTCGTCGCCATGCCCTCCAGCGCGCCGGCCGGCAGCTCGCCGCGCGCGAACGCGGCGGTGGAGCGCCGCGGCCGGCCGTCGGCGCCGCGCGTACCGGCCAGCACCGCGCCGGTCTGCGGATCGAAGACGTCGCCGACCGCGTTCACCGCGATCAGCGCGGCGACGGTGACCGTGCCGACCTGGATCGATGCGGTGCCGATGCCGCCCTTCATCGCGTGCTCGGTGCCGAACAGCTTGCCCACGCTGGCGCCGGTGCCCGCGCCGACGCTGCCCTGCGCGGGCACGCTGGCGCTCGCCGCCACGCACGCCGCGTGGCCGGCGGCGGCGTCGGGGCGGATCGCCCCGTCGCCGACCCAGAGGTCGAACAGCACCGCGGCCGGCACGATCGGCACGCGCGCCGGCCCCACCGGCAGCCCGACGCCTTGTGCCTCGAGCCAGCGCATCACGCCGGCGGCCGCATCGAGGCCGAACGCGCTGCCGCCGGCGAGCAGCACCGCGTGCACCTGCTCGACGAGGTTCTCGGAGCGCAGCAGTTCGGTCTCGCGCGTGCCGGGCGCCGCGCCGCGCACGTCGACGCCGCAGACCGCGCCGCCCTCGCACAGCACCACGGTGCAGCCGGTGGGGCGGCGCGGGTCGGTGTGGTGGCCGACCTTCAGCGGTTGCACGTCGGTGATCGAGCCGGGGAACAGCATTGGTCGCGTGAGCCTAACCGATGACGGTCGGCCCGCGAAGTTTGCGCCGAGCGGTACCCCACCGGCGCGCCGCGGTCCGACAATGGCAGCCGATGCGTCGGCGGTCAACCCACCGGCGGGTCGAGCGGCGTCGATCATGGCCACACCAAGCAGCAGCGTTCGCTTCTTCGATGCGCAGTTCCAGCGCCAGATCGAGACCGGCGAGCTCGAGCTCAATCCGTTCGAGCAGCAGGTGCTGCTGCACTTGCGCGGCGAGGTGCTCGACGCCGGCTGCGGGCTCGGCAACCTGGCGCTCGCCGCCGCCGAGCGCGGCTGCCGCGTGCTGGCGCTCGACGCCAGCGCCGCCGCCGTCGAGCACCTGCGCGCGCGGGCAGCGGCGCGCGCGCTGCCACTGCGCGCCGAGGTGGCCGATCTGCGCGACCACCAACCCCCGGTGCAGGCGTTCGACGCCGTGGTGTCGATCGGCTTGCTGCCGTACTTCGATTGCGCCAGCGCGCAGCGCCAGCTCGTGCGGCTGCGCAACGCAGTGCGACCGGGCGGCATCGCGGCGATCAACGTGTTGATCGAGGGCACCACCTGGCGCGCACCCTTCGGCCATGACCCGTACTGCCTGTTCGCGCCCGACGCACTGCGCTGCGCGTTCGACGGCTGGGCGCTGGGGCTCGATTGCGAGCAGACCTTCGACGCACCCGACGGCACCGTGAAGCGGTTCTCGACGGTTGTCGCGCAACGGCCCACGCACGACGGTTGACCCCCGGCGGCCCGCGGGCGCGTCTTGTCCCAGCTCAAGAGTCCGGCACGTTGCCGCGCAGCGAGCGCGCTCGCGGGATTGCCCGCTGTGCACCGCGCGGGGTACCACTGCGTTCAGCACAGCGCGGCGGTGATACGTGGCGAGGTGTCATCGATCCGTGCCGTACACCGGGTCGCTCGCCACCAACTCGGCCGCACGATGGGCACGATGAACAACAAGGCGAAACATCGGATCTGTGGCGAGCCGGTCTTGAGGCTGCTGGGCAGCCCCGAGTTCCACGCGCCGGGCGCGCCGCCGTTTGCGCCGGAGCGCCGCTTCCAACTGCTGGCCGTGCTGGGTGTGCGCTCGGGTCAGTGGGTGGCACGCGACGAGCTGGCCGCGCTGCTGTGGCCCGGGCACGCCAACGCCGACGCACGGCGCAACCTGCGCCACGTGGTGTTCAAGGCACGCGAGTTGCCCGGCGTTGACGGGCTCGAAGCCTCGGAGCACGCGCTGCGCTGGGCCGTGGCGACCGACCTGCTGGCGTTCGAGCAGGCGCTGCACGACGGCTGCCACCGCGAGGCGATGGCGTGGCGCCGCGGGCCGCTGCTCGATGGCCTGGATGGCGCCGACAACAGTGCGCTGGCCGAGTGGGTCGCACACCAGCGAACCCGCGTGGAGGCGCTCTGGCAGGGCGCGGCGCACCGCGCGCTGGCGGCCGCCGACGATGCGCAACAGCGCTGCGACATTGCGCAGCAGTTGCTCGCCGTCGATCCGCTCGACGAAGCGGCGGTCGCCGGGTTGCTCGAGGCGCGGGTTGCGCTGGGCGACGTGGCCGGCGCGCGAGCCGTGTTCCGCACCTACGCGCACCGCCTCGCCGAGATGCTCGGCGTCGAGCCTTCGCGCCGCCTGCGCCAGCTGCTGGGCGCTGCCGACCCCGGTGCGCCGGCGGCTTTGCCCGTCGACGATGCGGCGTTCGTCGGCCGCCGCGTCGAACTGGCCGCGCTGACCGCGCTGTTCGAGCGCTCCGGCTGCCGCCTCGTCACTCTCGTCGGCCCCGGCGGCATCGGCAAGAGCCGACTGGCGCTGCAGGCGCTGGAGCGCATCGCGCTGGCGCGCGGCCTCGAAAGCGTGGTGATCGAACTGCATGATCTCGACAGCGCCGCTGCCGCGACGACGCGGCTGGCGCAGCGGCTCGGCATCTCGTTGGCCGATGCGGGCGACGCCATCGCGTGCATCGCGCGCGGGCTGGGCGCGCGCCGGTTGTGCTGCGTGCTCGACAACGCCGAGCACTTGCCCGATCTCGCGCCGTGGCTCGAGCGGCTGCTTGCGGCCGCGCCGCGTGTGGTGGCGCTGGTCACGTCCAGGGCGCAGCTGGGCATCGCGGCCGAAGCCGTGCTGGCGCTGCAGGGGCTTCCCGTGCCCGACGAGGACAGTCGCGACCTCGACGCTGCCGGCGCGTTCGACGCGGTGCGGCTGTTCCAGGTGCGTGCCGCCGCCGCGCTGCCCGGCTTCGATCTGGCAGCGCACCTGGGTGCCGTGCTCGACATCGTCGATGCGGTCGCGGGCATGCCGCTGGCGATCGAGCTGGCCGCTGCCTGGGTGCGGCTGCTGCCGCCGCACGAGATCGCGCGCGAGCTGCGCGATTCGCTCGACCTGCTCGAGCGCGACCCTGCGGCGGCGAGCGCACCGGCGCGGCCCGAGCACCGCAGCATGCGCGTCGTGCTCGAGCGTTCGTGGGGTCTGCTGGCGCCGCGCGAGCGCGAGGCGCTGGCGGCGCTGTCGGTGTTCGACGGCGGGTTCACGCCCGTGGCCGCGCTCGGGGTGGCGCGCGCGCCGGCGCCGCTGCTGTCGTCGCTGGCCGACAAGAGCATGCTGAACCGCGACGCGCAGGGTCGGTTCGGCCTGCACCCGCTGATCGCCGTCGACGCCGCGGAGCGGCTGAACCGCGACCCGGAGCAGGCGCAGGCCTGCCGCGCGCGCCACGTGGCATACCACGCCGCGCTGGCCGACGCGCTGGTCGGCCGCGCGGCGGGCGACCCGATGGTCGTGGTCGCCGGGCTCGAGACCGAGCTGGCCAACTGCCGGCTCGCGTGGCGCCGCGCGATCGATGCCGACATGGCCGGGCCGCTGGCGCAGTCGGTGCAGGCCTGGCGCATCTACTTCGATCGCCGCGAGCAGCCGGCCCACGGCGTGGTGCACTTTCGGCAGGCGATCGCCGCCGGGCTGGTGCTGGCCTGGCCGCCGGCGCTGATGGCGCGGCTGCGCGCCGGGTTGTCGCGGCTGCTGTGCCGACAGGGCGACTTCGACAACGCACTGGCCACGGCGCGCGCGGGCATCGAGAGCGCGCGGCTGGGTGATGACCGGCGTGCGCTTGCCAGTTGCCTGGTCAACGCCGGCAGCAGCCACAGCGGCCTTGGCCAGTTGCCCGCAGCGCAGCGGCTGTTCGAAGAGGCGCTGGCGGTGGGCCGCGACGACGGCGCGGTCGCCGACACCGCCGCGGCGCTGCGGGGCCTGGGTACGGTGGCGCTGAAGCAGTTGCGCCACGCCGAAGCGCTGGCAGTGCTGGGCGAGGCACTCGAGATCGATCGCAGCCTGGGCGCCCACGCCGAGGCCGCGCGCTGCCTGTACCTGATCGCGGGCGTGCATCAGCAGTGTCTGCATTGGGTGCTCGCGCGTCAGGTGATGACGCAAGGCCTGGACGTGTGCGAGCGTCATGGGCTCGATGCGATGGCGCTGTACTTCCTGTTCGGCCTCGGTGCGGTGCTGCTGGAGCTCGGCGAGCCCGCGGAAGCCGAGCAGCATCTGCATCGCGCGCTCGACGCCTGCCGCGTGCGCGGCAACCCGTTCATGACCGCGGGGGTCGAGGCCAACCTGGCCCGCATCGCCGTGCATCGCGGCGACTGCGGCCTCGCGTGGTCGCTGCTGCGCGCCGCTGCGCGCGCGGCGCGCTCCAACGGCTGGAGCGAGTTGCTGCTGCTGGTGACGCACGTGCTCGGCGAATGCTCGGCGGCCTTCGGCCGACCGCGGGGTGCCGCAAGGCTGTGGCAGACCGTGATCGCGCACCCGGCAGCGCTGCCCAGCGCCCGCGACAAGGCCCGCGCGTGCGCCGAGGCGCTGCCGCTGTCGGACCCCGAACGTACCGAAGCACTGCGCAGGCCGCTCGCGATCGACGAACTGATCGAGTGCCTGCTCGAGCCCGGCGACCGCGCCGAGGCCGGTGCGGCGTTGCACGCGCTGACCGATCGATTCGACCGGCGCTGAGGCTCAGGGCAAGGGCGCGCAAGCGCCGGTCGCGATGCAAGCGGCCGGGGATGAGCGAGCGCCGGCCGCCCGCGGCCGGGTCACGCGCGGCTGGCGCCCGGCGCTGCCCGCGCCGGCCTACCACTCCTGCCTACCGGCACGCCAAGAGCGTCTCGCCGGCCGCGAGCGCCGCGGCCCGCTCGCCCACGTTGAGCGCGCGGGTTTGGCGCGAGCAGCACTTGCTGCCGTCCTCCGGCGGCACGAGGGTGTTCGCCGGCGCGCAATAGAGCGCGAACTCCACGGTACCGGTGCGGTTGCCGCGCGAGAAGTCCACCGCGCGGCTCCAGGACAGGCCCTTGGTGGTCAGACGCACGGCCTTGTTCCAGGCGGCCGTGCAGGTGGAGTGCTTGGCGGCCTCGAGCTGGCGTGCAGGATCCAGTTCGCACCACGCGACATGGCGGTTGCGGAAACAGCATTCGTCGTGATCCCAGCTGCCGCCGTTGACGAGGCAAGTGCCGGACGCGCATGCCGCCGTCGCCGGCAAGCCGGTCTGCGGCTGCCCGCACTCGGCGCCGACGGCGCCGAAACAGTGCTCGGTGCGGACATTGGTCGGCTCTGGCAGGCGCGATAGCGCAGGCGCATTGCGCAACCGCTCGGCGGCTTGTCGCCGGATGTTCGCGGTGTCGGGCCCCAGTGATCGCGCCGAACCGGCGCCCGTCGACCCGCACGACGGACCGCCGGACTCCGGCAGCACCAGCTCGATGTTCAGCAGCGACAGGTTGGGCGACGCCGGCGCGAACGACCGCTGGGTGCCACGCCCAGACACATTGGCCGTGGCCACGAACGGCTCGCGAGGCACCGAGTCGAAGCGCACGTTGCCTTGCGGGTCGGTGCTGCCGCGGTGGAACTGGTTGAGGTTGCTTGCGACTCCGATGCAAACGGTGGCGTTGGCCACCGCAGCGCCGTTGCTCGCGTTCGTCACGCGAACCCGCAGCGGCCCAGATGGGTTCGCCGGCTGCCCGAACGCAACCCCCGGCGCGACCTGCAGCACCGCGAGCAACCAGGCGACGCGCGACCAGGCCGCACATTTCGACATGTGGTTCATGCTGGATACCTCACGGATTGGTTGGAGGCTTCTTCGGAGCTTGCGGCCCCGGTGCCGGCAGCGGTGGCTTGGTCGGCCCTGGGATCGAAGGCCCAGGCAGCGGCGGTGGCGGCGGAGCGGGCAATTGCGGGCCCTTGACTCCGGTGGGCGGCTTGGCCAGTGAGGTTCTCTCCGACACGATGATCGTCTTCGTGAGCCTGGCCGGCGCCAGCGCCGGATTGCGCTGCACGACATCGGCCTCGACCTCGTAGCGCCAGACGTGCCGCGTTTCGATCGCGTTCGCGATGCGCTCGGCCTTTGCCGGATCCTTCTTCGGTGTCCAGAGCAGCTCCAGGCCGTGGATCAGGCTCTGGGGCTGGTCGGTGAAGCCGGGCTCTCCGGGGTTGCGGATCCGCCAACGGCTCGTCAACGGCGGATCGCCGTGCTCGACCTTCGCCGCCAGGATGTGCCTTGAGCCACCGGCGTCCGGCCGATCCTCGATCGAGAGGGCCTTGATCGGCAGCATCGGCCTGCCATCGCGATCGATGCAGCAGCGGTTGAGCGCCGTCCGCACGTTGCCCGCCTTGGCCGTCGCCGCGCGCTCCATCGGCATGGCGTCGTGCACCTGGAGGTAGAACGCGCCCATCTGCTCGGCCAGCGCCTGCGGTGGCTGGGTGAAGTCCACGCGGCGTCCCTGCGCGGCCAGGGCTGCCTCCAGCTCATCCCACCAGCGTCGGGCGTACCGCTCGCGGCCGCCACCCACAGCGCATTGCTCGGCGTGCGCGACTTCGTGCAGCAGCCAGTTCCAGTTGGTGTTCGCGCCGGCCGTGCGCAAGCGCTCCACGTACTGCTGATTGTTGAAGTAGCTCGTGAAGCAATCGGTCATCGCGTTGCCGGGCGGCTGCCGGTCGGCAAAGCCGAAGCGGTAGCTGCCGAGATTGGCCTGCGGGTAGTGCGGGCCCAGGATCGTGCGGGTGACGGCGGGCAACCCGTATCGGGCCACCCCCGCGCCCAGCTGATCCATGTAGAGGTTGTAGGCATGGATCTTCGTCTCGCACGCCGCGACGGCGGCCCGGCAGGCGGCGTCGGTCGCCGCGCAGTTCATCGCGCAGGCCTGGAAGGCGCGGGCCGCGGTGGCGGGTGCCAACCAGCCGACGGCGCCCGCGATCGCCATCGCGCCCACGAGGAGCGCTGCGCCGCGGCGGATCGGTTCCGAGGGGGTCGTCGTTGCATTCACCGGTGTCATGGGGCCATCTCCTGACTGGGCTTCGTGCCTCGAGCCGTCGTGTGCGGTGAACCTTAGGAGCGCGGCGTTTGCCCAGCGTTTGTCGATCGACAGCACGCGATCGGTGCCCGCCGGCAAACGCTGGCCAAACGCGCCGCGCCTAACGTTGGCATTGCGGCATGTATCGCCGCACGCAGCCCGAGCGAAGCGGGCATGACATCAGAGGAGTGCGGCCATGACGACGCCTGAACACACCTTCGACCAAGGCTCGCGCGAGCAGCGTGCGCACTGGTCAGTGGAAGAACTGACGTCGGGCGGACGAACGCTGCAGCGGACGACGCGTCTGCGAATCGCGTGGCTGGCAAGTGCTGCGGCGGCACTGTTCGCCGGCAGCACGGCAGCCCAGCTGCCCGCCAAGCCGTTGGGCAAGCTGAAGATCGCACCGGCCGACTCGTTCACGGTCACCGCCAAGGCGGGTGAGGGGGGAAAGATCGTGCCGAGCGGCACGCTCAACGTCCGGGCTGGAGCGACGCAGCAGTTCGCGATCACCCCGAACAGCGGCTGGAAGGTGCTGAGCATCACCGGCTGCGGTGGCAAGGATGATGTCGTCCATATCCCCGGCGGGCAACCTACCTACACCACCGGGCGCGTGGTCGGACCCTGCAACGTGCTCGCCTCGTTCGTGCGCCTGGCTCCGAGGCCGACCTCGTTCAAGATCAACAACGGTGCGGCGCAGACGCTCACGCGGTCGGTGACCGTCTCCTACACGGTTGCCACCGAACCCACCCACCCCGCACCCACGAGCTACATGCTGAGCATGCGAGCCGACTTCCTGGGGGCCGAGTGGAAGCCGATCACTGGCACAAGCGCCGGAATCGGCTATGAGTTGCAGCCAGGGCCAGGAACCAAGACGCTGTACTTCCGGCTTCGCAGTGGCCCCTGGATGTCGGAGGTGCTCAGCGACTCGATCGATCTGGCACAGCGCCAGACCTACACGGTGACGGGGCGCGAGTTCTACGACGCGGCTCAGCAGGCGGGCTTCGGCACGCGCTGGACTTACCAAGCTCAGGGCGTCGACTGCTTGCTCATTCCGGGCCCGGCCGACGGCGTTGAGGCCGACGTAGTGGTTGCACGCGCCAGCGCACCCACCGGAGGAGACGGGACTCTGAAGTGTCGATTCGACTTCTTCGCGGGAGCGGTTCTGCGCAACGATTTCTTGTTCAGCGACATCCGCGAAAGTACCGGAACAGCGGAATGCTTCACATTCCGAAAAGGGGGCCCCACGCCGGGAGGCGCCTCGGTGAACTACAAGGTCGAGCTCAACCGCCACGTGGGCGCCGAGTGCCAGTACCGCCTGGTGGCCGTGATTCTCGAAGGCCCTGCGAATCGGAACTGGCGCGAGGCATTCGGACCCCAGACCAAACCTTGAGGCACGCACGCCGCCACGCCTACAGTGCGTGGTTGGTCGTGATCTGGTTGTTCTGCTCGTTGCGCTCCGGCACCACGTTGTCGGGATCCACCGTGGCCTGCACCTGAACGCTGTTCTGCCCCGCGACTGCCTCGACATAGAGCGTGAACTCGCGCGTCACGCCGGCGGCGAGCGCCCCGACGGGGCAGGTCTGGTTGTTGGCGCCGAAACTGCAGTTCTGGGCATGATCCTCCGGAGTTGACCACGCCATGCACACACACGAGAACAGTCCGGCCGAGAGGTAGGCGTTGGCACCGCAGGCGCCGCTGCGGCCGATCTGCAGCCGCGATGTCCGCGTGGTGGTTCCCGACCCTCGGTTGCTCACGCGATAGACCAGTTCCACCGTGCGGCGGTCGTTGCAGCTGAACACCCTCGAACGGGCAAGCTCCACCTGCAGATCGACGCTCGGATTGACGGTCGTGACCAGGCTGGCGGTGTTGTTGCGGTCGTTGCGCTCCGAGCGGCCGAGCGGTCGCAGCCCGGCGAGCGAGGCGCCGGTAACGGGCACGCCGATGCGCCGCGCGCTCGCAGTCGGCAGGCTGATCTGCAGCTTCGCGCTCGCCTGCGCGAGCAGGCGGTCGCCGCCTTCGAGCAGCGGGTTCGTCCGGCCCCAGATCTGCACGCGTCGTGAGCCACCGGCCGGCACCGACGACGTGCGGCAGGTGAACTTGCCCTGCGCGTTGGGCAGCCCGCACCCGCCGTCGAACTGGTTGTTGGCGAAGCGGCTGAAGCTCAGCTGGCCGGCCGGGATGCTGACGTCGAGCACCGCGTCGCCCGAGGCGCGATCGCCGATGTTGCGCAAGGTCAGCTCGAACATCAGGTCAGCGCCAGGCACGGCGGTGGTGGAGGAACCGGCCCAGCTCGGCTTCAGGTCGGGCAGGGCCGCGACGACGGTCGAGATCGACGCCGCGTTGTTGGCGGTTCGGCCCTGTTCGCGCGCCAGGTCGTTCGGATTGACGGCGGCCTTGACGGCGAACGTCTGCTGGTCGCCCGTGATCGTCTGCGGCGCCGCTGCCGACAACGATAGCGAGCGCGACTGGCCGCTCGGCAGCACCCCGCTCGTGCAGTTGAAGAAGTTCGACGCACCGGCGCTGCCGGCCGTGCAGGTGAACCCCGATCCGCTGGCGGCCGCCGCCGTGAAGCCCGTGGGCAGCTCGAGGCGCACGTGCACGGGCGAGGATTGCGCGCTGCCGATGTTGTGCGCGGTCGCCGCGTAGCGCACCGGTTCGCCCGTGAGCGCCGGGTTGGGCGTGGTCTGCGTCAGCGTGATCGCGAGGTCGGACTGGGCGCGTGCCATTCCCGGCAGCAGCGCCATCGCCGCGGCGAACAGCACTGCGGCAGCGCCACCGCCGGCCGTGCGCGAGATTGCGTCGGCAAGAGACTGCGAGCGATGAAGGAGTTGGGCGATCATGATGTACTGCGTGGTTGTTCGCGCCGCGGTGGGCTGCGTGTGCGCTGCGGTTGTCACCGTCGGTCTCACGGTTGATTGCGCGTCACGGTCGAACGGCCGACGTGCGTGCCCAGGCAACTCGTGCCGCTGAAGCTCGCGACGATGCTGTTGCCGTCGGCCGATACGTCGGCCTGGCCGACGTAGGTGCCGCTGCACGGGGTCGACTGCGAGAGCGTGTAGTTCAAGAGCTGGCCGCGGCTGAGCGTGGCCGAGACGGTGCCGCCGGCGCCGGCCGAGTAGCTGCCCGAGATCGCGTTCTGGTTCTGGTTCAGCGTCAGCGTCACCGGGCCCCGGAACTCGGCCACGCTGCCGTCGGGGTTGGTGCGCCGGTCGTGCATCTCGCCGCTCCACACCCCGCTCAGATCGAGCGCGCGCCGCTGGATCGCGACGTTGCTGCACACCGGAGTGACCTGCGTCGAGTCGGGCGCGACCAGGCAGGCCTTGCCGGTGACCTCGAGCGGCCCGTTGCCGCTGGCGGTGATCACCGTCGTGTAGTGGCCCTGCGCACTGGTGAAGCCGCTGGGGTTCTGCAGCGTGGCGTTGCTGGCGGCCAGTTCGACCCGGAACGGCATCTGCTGCGCCACCGGGTCGAGCCCGAACTGCAGCGCGGGATTCAGGTCGAGCGAGTAGGGGAAGCCCGCGCTCAGCGGATCGTCGAGCGCGAACGACTCCAGCACCGGCTTGGCGCACAGCCCAGCCAGCACCGAGTCGAGGTCGAGCTGGTTGGCGGCACTGGCGACGCCGCGGGTTTCGGCTATGAGCTGCCAGAACAGCACGTTCATCAGCGCGCCCAGGCTGCGCTGCGCCGCGCACACCGCGTTGTTGCCCGCGATCGCGCTGCGCAACTGCGGCGCCAGCGCATCGGCTGCCGCCTGCCGCAGCGGGTCGATCGCCTGCGCGCAGGTGGGCGAGCCGCTGAGCACCTCGCAGGTACCCATCGATGACAACGTGTCCTCCCAGAGGAACAGATCGCTCACCGCGCGGTGCAGTTCGGCATCGTTGGCGGCCCGCGGGATCTGCGGCAGCAGGGCGGCCTGGAACCAGCTCACGAAGAGGTTCAACTCGGCGCGCGCATCGCGCTGCGGCCGGGCATTCAACGCCGCGAGCTGCGCCACGAAGGCCGCCGAGCCGCCCTGCGCGACCGCATCGACCAGCGCCGCCAGGTTCTGCGTGGTGCCGAATCCCACCGCGGCGCCGCTGAAGTGAGAAACCAGCATCGTCCACGCGTCGCCATCGCGGCGCGAAACGGTGGGCGCGAAGGCCGCCGCGTCGCCCTCGTAGCCGAGCGCGATCGCCAGCTGCCCGGCCGGCGGCGCGGTGGCGGCGCGGATCGTCAGCGTGGCCGGCACGTCGAGCACCAGGCCGGCGGGCTGCAGGTCGACCGCAGCGGCCAGGCCGCCTTCGAGCGCGAGGCCGCGGATCGCGCTCACCGGCGTCAGCGTGATGACTCTGGGCTCGGCCAGCGCCAGCGGCGGCACGCTCAGCGTGTAGACGACGCCGCTGCTCGAGGTGGCGCTCACCGTGCCGCCTTGCGAGCCGATGGTGGCACTGGCGGCGCGCGCGGGTTCGGTGCTCAGCCGCGCGCCCGGCGGCTCGTCGGTGTCGGCCCCGCCGCCACAGGCCACCAGCAGCACCGCCAAGGCCCCGATGCGCAGGCGATCGATGAGTTTCATGGTCGACGCTCCCTTGTCGTGTTGCCGGGTTCGGCGTTGCCGTCGGCGGTGAGCCCCACGGCCGACGAAGCGGTGGCTGCACCGGCCGTGCTCGCGGCACGCAAGTACTCGCCGAGCTGCTGCGGCTCGACGAACAGCCACACCTCGTCCTGGCCGACGGGCCGCACCGAAGCGCGGAACTGGCCCAAATGCTGCCAGACGCGCACGAGAAACACCTGCACTTCACCCATTGCCGGCTCCACAGCCGATGCAGGTGCACCGTAGCCGCGGGGCGTTTGTCGAGCGTTTGTCGTCGCGACGCGCTCGCGCACGAACCGTCCCGCGCGTGGCCTTCGGATCGCCGGCGGCGTCGACAAACGCTCGACAAACGCCTGCCGTCTAGCGTTGCGTCACCGTGATGGAGGCCAAGCGTGCTTCCCGGAACAGTGGTTCGATGGACTGGACGAAGGAGCCAACATGAAGCGAACTCTCAGGATCGCTGCCAGCGCCACCGCAGCGCTGCTGGGCGTCGCACCCGTACACGCGAGCGAACGCGACGGCGTGTCGTGCCCGGCCGGCGCCGACGCAAGCGTTCAGCAAGGCGTGCTCAGGTGCAGGGTCACGCTCGAACACACCCGCGCGTCGATGTGCCCGCGGGTGGACTACCCGAACTACACGCAGATCGAGATTCGGGGTGTGGATCAGTGCAAGCCGCAGGTCGTGCCGCTGCGAGGCAAGGCCTCGGTCGACTCCGCGATGACGCCACTGCCGGTGGAGACTCGTGTGGCGAGTTTGAACCGGCCCGTGTCCGACCCCGCCGTGATCAGCGCGTTGGGCGTCCTGGCCACCGTCCCGCCTGCAGACTCGGCTTATCAACGCCGCGTCGACCAGGTCAGCCAGGACCGGTTCGTCGCCATCCAAGTCGTCTACGTCTGGCCCAAGGGCATGCCGCTGCCATCGACCGTGGGCCACGATCCGAAGAACGGCGTGGCCTGCCCTTCGGGGTTCGACGCCACCGTCGTCGGCGGCCGCGGATTGCGCTGCAGCGACACCGTGGTCCACAAGGCCGGCTGCGACAGCGTCAACCCGCTCAACCCGCTGTCGCCGTGGATCGTCGAGCGCCGGACCGGCCGCGACCTGTGCGTGAGCAAAGATCTCACCGGCAATCGTGTCACGGGCCAATACACGATCCCGGTGAACGCCGGCTACGTGGGCGCCATGGGCAATCCAGCGCAGCACGGTTGGGCGCTCGACACCGACCGCAGCGGCAACGTGGACTACTGGGTCAAGAACGGCACGGTCTACAAGTACCCGGTCGCCCGCTGATCCAACGTCGGAGGAAGAAGCAATGCAATCCCCCCGAGTGCTTTCGTGTCGTTCACCGTGCCGGCCCTGGCGCTTCTCCGGCCTGATCGCCCCGGCACCGATCGTCGGCCTGGCGGTGCTGCTCGCGCTCGGCGGCTGCGCCACGCCGGGCCCGCAGCAGACGCCGCCGGCCGCCGCTGCACAGGGCGGCGGCCGTCACGAAATCGCCAAGGCCTTGCACGAAGGCAAGACCGACACCGCGCGCCAGCTGCTCGCTGCGGCCTTGCGGGCGCAGCCGCGAAACGGCTACCTGCATCTGCTCAACGGGCTGAACTATCAGCTCGCCGATGCCTCGCAGCCATCGGCCGAACTGGCGCAGGTGGGCTACGACGCGGCGGCGAAGTTCGCGCCGGGCTACTACTGGTCGCACTACTACTCGGGGCTGGCGCGCTTTCACCGGCAAGACTACGCGGCCGCCGCCGAAGACTTCGCCTGGGCGATCCTCGACCGGCCCGATGCGCCGCAGGCGTTCGCCGGCCTGGCTGCAACGGCTTACTACGCCGGCGACCTCGACGTGGCCCGCGTCGCGGCAGCGCGGGCGATGGCGCTGGCGCCGAACGACCCGGCGATGCGCCGCGCGGCCGCGTACGTGGCCGCGGCGCGCGGCGACCGGCCGCAGCTCGCGGCGCTGACCGACAAGGCCGACACGCCGGCACCCGGCGCGGCAGGGCTCGCCGGCGACAAGCCGCGCCTGGCGCAGTTGCTGCGCGGTGCGGTGCTGGCGCAGCACACGCCCGCCGCGGGCGCCGCGCAGGGCACGCAGCCCACGCCCGCGGGCGACGCCGCGCAGCGCGGTGCCGCCACCGACGGTGCGCAGCCGCCTGGCGCCGATGGCGAGCCGCCGCAGGATCCGCCGCCGGCCGACGGCAGCATCGCCGCAGGCAACGGCCCGCAGCAGGTGATGGTGGAAGTGACGCTGCTGCTGAGCCAGGACGTCACCAAGCGCAGCGTCGGCATCAACCTGCTGGACGGGCTGAAGCTGCAGTTCGGCGGCGACAACAAGACCGAGCGGCGCAGCGGCACCGGTACGGCCGACACCTTCAGCCGCGTGATCACCTCGGCGCTGACCGTGCCGCAGATCACCTACAGCCTCAACCTGTTCAACACCCACGACGACTTCTACGACGTCGTCGTGCGCCCGTCGCTGGTGGCCACGCTCGGCCAGCAGTCGGAGTTCTTCATCGGCCGCACGCTGACCGTCGGTGTCGGCGGCGTCAACACCGCCACCGTGCAGACGATCGACGTCGGCACCTCGGTGAAGCTGACGCCGATGGAGATCTCGCCCGAGCGCACGCGCTTTCGCATCGACACCGTGCGCTCGTTCTTCGTGCCCACCTCGAGCGGCACGTTCGCCGAGTCGGTCACCACCTTCAAGCAGACCGTGGGCGCCACCGCCGAGGTGGAGTTCGGCAAGACGCTGATCCTGTCGGGCCTGTACGAGGCGGTCAACGTCGGCTGGACGTCGAAGGTGCCGGTGCTGGGCGACATCCCGGTGGCCAACCTGCTGTTCAACGAGCGCTCGAAGACCCAGAGCCGCGACGCCGCGATCGTGCTCGTCACGCCGCGCCTGGCCGGCACGATCGAGACCGACACGCGCGAGTTCCGCGGCGAGACGCTGCAGCGGCTGCTGTCGCTGTGGAACGATCTGGTCGACCCGCTGACGAACATCGACGCCGTGGGCGCCAAGCTGCGCCGCAAGATCGGCAAGTACTTCATGCCCCAGCCCGGCGACCTGAGGCTGCCCGCGGCCGCCGATGCGGCCACCGCCCGGCAGGCGATCGGCGAGACGCTGGCGCGGTTGCCGTAGCGGGCGTTGGATTCGCTCGAAATGGAGGTTTGGTTTCCCGCACCTGGCGGTGACCCAATGGTCGGCTGTTCGTCATAGGAGGACTTGTGATGAAGACTGAATCGCGCCTGCTTCCAGCCGCCTGTCTCGTCGGCGCTGCGCTTTGGGTCTTGCCGATGCAGCTCCAAGCTGCCGGAGGAACCACGGCCGGCGGTGGGTCGGCGTGCACCGTCACGGTCTATACGACCAACGAGGACGGCAGCACAGACAACTCCGTGCGCCCCTATCAGGCCGCATGCCGAAGTGGTCAGCGCAACGGCGACATCGAGTACTACAACCCGTACACGGACACCTACCACAGTGGCGCGAACCCGCGTATCGAACCGCTGGTGCGCCCGAGACAGTCAGGCACTACGCGCGCCGGATCCCGTGGCTCGCAGGGCGGCGACAGCGCGCGTTCGTCCGGCTCGCAGGCGCGGGCCAGCGGCTCGGGCGCGCCCTGCACCGCGTCGGGCACGTCGTCCAAAGCCATCAAGAAGACCCGCAGCACCGCGTCCGGGCGGCCTTGCTCGTCGCCTCTGAAGTAGACGAAGGAGCGAATGCCATGTCCGCGACGACTCTGTTCGATCACCTCGAGCCGAAGCCCAGCGGCCGCCACGCCGGACAACGAGGTGTCTTGCGTGTGGTGTGCCGTGCGACGTTCGTTGTGCTGCACTTGGGCTTGCTCGCAGCGCCGGTCGGCGCCCACACCACCATCGAGCGCGTCGGCGGCGAGGGGGGAACCGCCACGGTCGTGATGGACTGCGGCCCCGACGCGTTCATGGTCGGGCTCTCCGCTGACGGCGCCCGTGACAACCCGATCGCGCCCAACCTCGTGCGCAAGCTGCGGTTTTCGTGCCGCACGTTCTCGGGCACCGTGCCCGGCAACTCCACGAGCCAGACGCGCGAAGCGGCCGCCGGGGTCCAGGGCAACCTGAATCCGAGCCACGGTTCCGTGCAGTGCCCACAGGGCATGGTGATCCACGACCTGGAGATCAATGCGGGCCTGTACATCGATCGGATCGTCCGGGTCGAGTGCCGCAGCCCGTCGTCTCAGCAGGCCTGGCTCAACGTCAACGTCGGTGGCGAAGGCGGGTCGCGGCAGTTCCTGCAGTGTGCGAGCGGCGAGGGTCTCTTCAGGGTCGAAGCGCGCATCGGGTCGTCGATCGACAGCCTGAAGGGCAACTGCCGTGCGTTCGGCGAAGCGGCGCAGCAGCCGCTGGCCGTGCAGATCAGTTCGACGCTGAGACCCAGACCGACTCACGCGAAGCCAGAGAAGATTCTGCCGGCCAAGGCTGCGGTGTTCTCCTTCCGGATCGCCGGCTCGGTCAATCGCAACACCAGCATCGGCATCTTCGGCGAGACCGACCTGCTGGGCGGCGCCGCCGCCAATCCGCCGGAGTTCAAGCTCGAGGTGATCAACCCGGCGGGCAGCGTCGTCGCGACGCGCACGGTCCGCAAGCCACGCGCCGGCACCGTGCAGTCGGTGCCGGTGACGATCAACGCGGCCGGCAGCTGGAAGCTGCGGGTGACCAACCTGAAGAAGAGCTACGGCGCGCTGGACGTCAAGTCGGTCTCGGGAGGGGCGTAGCGCGGCTTGCGCGTGCGGCCATCGGGACGCCGCCCAATGCGATCGGAGACGTCAGCGCACGGTGGTGTGGGCCACGTCGGCCAAGTCGCCGCCGCGCAGCAGGCACTCCAGCGTGGCATCGAGCGTGGGCGCCTCGCGCTGCGCGGCGGCCAGTTCATCGGCCGGCAGTGCCAGTGCGGCCTGCCAGCGCAGCGCGCTGTCGCGCAGGCCGGCGTCCGCCAGCGGGTGCGTGGCCACCAGCTGCCACAGCCGTGCGGCACGTGCAGCCTGGCCGGCCAGCCTGCAGCATTCGCCGAGGAACAGCGCCTGGTGCAGCAGTTGGTTGTGCCACTCGCGCTTCGATGCCTCGCCTGCAGTGGCGGCCAGCCGTGCGCCGGCCGCGGCGAAATCACCGCGCCGCGCCGCGACACGGGCGAGATTGGCCTCGGCCATGATCGCCAGCACCGGGTTCTCGGTCTGGCGCGCGTGCTCCCGCGCCTGGGTCAGGTGGCGTTCGGCCGGTTGCAGGTCGCCCAGCTCGAGCAGCACGGCCCCGAGTCCGAACGCGAGGTACGGCGTCATCGCGCCGAGCTGATGCCGTTCGCACAGATGCAGGCCCTGTTCCATGTGCGGTCGTGCAGCGGCCCATTGGTCGAGCTCCATGTGCACGTTGCCGATGTTCTGCAGGCAGCGCACGACGCCCATGTGGTTGCCGAGCTCGCGTTCGGTGTCGAGGGCCTGCAAGTGACAGTGCAGCGCGTCCTGGTATCGCCCCTCCTTGCGCGCGACGATGCCGAGGTTGACCAACGCCGCTGCGATCCAACCGGGCTGTTCGTCTTGGCGGGCAATGGTCAGCGCCTGCTCGTACAGCGGCCGCGCCTCGCTCCAGCGCGCGAGTGCGCACAGCGCGTTGCCGGCATGCGAGAGGCAACCGCACAGTGCGCCGCTGGCGCCGGCGCGTTCGGCGTGACGGGCGCCGGCGCGGGCCACGACCAGGCTGTCGTCGAACGCACCCTGGCGGTACAGCTGCCGGGCCAGCAAGGCGCGCAGCCACGCGGCCAGCTTGTCGCCGGCGCCGCCGTCGGCCGGCGGCATGGCCAGCGCGGCGCGCAATTGGGCGGCACTCGGCTCGGGCAGGCCGCGCAGGTCGAAGTAGACGCGCCAGGCTTCGAGGCCGCGCATCAACTGGTCGACCTCACCGGCGGCAACGGCGTGGAACCAGGCCGCCGTGCAGTTGGCCAGCTCGGCGTCGATGCCGTCGACCAGCGGTGTGTGGTCGTGACCGTTGCCTGCAGCGAGGCTGCCGAGCAGGTCGGCAAAGAACGCCGAGTGTCGATCGCGGCATGCATGCTCGCGCTCACCATCGGCAGCCAGCCGCAGCGCCGCTTCGGCCGCCACCAGCGGGTGCATGCCGAAGCGGCCTCGCTCGTCGACCGTCAGCAGGCTCTTGTCCACGAGCGACGACAGCAGCGGCAGCGGTGCATCCGCGACGGCCACCGCCGCGGCCCGCGTGAAGCCGCCGCGAAACACCGACAGCGCCGCCAGGGCATCGCGTTCGGCCGGCGCCAGCATGTGCCAGGCTCGCTCGAGCACGGCCTGCATGCTGCCGTGGTCCGGGCGTGCCGGCTCACCGGGTGCCGCCGGATCGCGCACGAGCACGTCGAGCGACTCGCGCAGCTCGCGCGCGATCTCCTCCGGCGGCAGCAGGCGCACCCAGGCCGCCGCCAGCTCGATCGCCAGCGGCATGCCGTCGGTGCGCTCGACGATCTCGATCACCGCGGCCAGGTGTTGCGCCAGGTCGAACCCGCGCTGTGCGGCGCGCGCACGCGAGTCGAACAGCCGCACGGCGTCGAATGCGCCGGCCGGTTCGAGGTCGCGGCTGTCCTCGTCGGGCACCGCCAGGCCAGCCAGCGCGAAGGCCTGCTCGGCGTCGCTGCGCAGCCGCGTTCGCGACGTGACGAGCAGCACGAGCGACGGCGCGGCGGCGAGCAGACGCTCGATCCAGGCCGGCAGCCCGGTCAGGTGCTCGGCGTTGTCGAGCACGCACAGCAGGCGATCGCTGCCGATGCGTCGCGCGATCTGCGCGATCGGATCGCGCGTGTCGGCAAGCGATGCGCCAAGACGCTGCGCGAGCCGCGCGGTCAGCGCTGCGACGTCGGTCAGGTCCTGCAGCTCGATCCACAGGCCGCGGCCCGTCCCCGAGTTGGCCAAGCGCCCCAGCGCCTGCTCGGCGAGCCGGCTCTTGCCGATGCCGCCCGGGCCGACCAACGTCACCAACCGCGACGCCGGCTGCGCCAGCAGGGCACACAACTCCACCAGCTCGCTGCGGCGACCGATGAAGCCGGCGCGCGGCTCGGCGGCCGCGGTTTCGGTGCCGGGCCGATGCGCGGCGAGCAGGTCACGCAGCCGGCGCGACGGCTCGACGCCGAGCTCGCCCGCCAGGCGCAGCGCGTAATCGCGGTAGTGGCGCTGCGCGGCGTTCGCATGGCCGAGCGCGAGCTCGGCCTCGAGCTGCGCCGAGATCGCGGTCTCGTCGAGCGGGTCGAGCTCGAGCAGCCGTTGCGCGAGGTCGATGCGCTGCTCCGGCGTGGCGGATGCCGCGAGCGCCGCGTGCGCGGCCTGCTGCCAGCGCGCATCGAGCTGCGCGCGCTGTGCCGTGAGCCACTCATCCAGCGCGGGGTTGTCGGGGTCGTCGATGCCGGCGAGCAGCCGGCCGCGGCGGCAGACGACGGCGTCGAGCGGCCGCGCGTCGCGCAGCGCCTGCTCGAAGCGCTGCAGGTCGGTGGCCACCGGCCAGCGCAGCGCCTGCTCCGAGACCTCCAGCGCCTCGACCCCGGGCATGGCCCGCACCTTGAAGACCACGTGGCGCAGGTTGCGTCGCGCGTCGGCGTTCGCCCGCTGCGGCCACAGCAGCGCCGCGAGCTCGTCGCGCGGCACCCACTGGCCAGACTGCACGGCCAGCACGGCCAGCAGTTGGAAACGCCGCTCCGGCGCGAACGACGGAGCGCCAGGTGCGTGGAGTTGCGGCGCGCCGTACAGGTGCAGCGTGGGCTGCGGCGGACGGCCGCTGCGCGCCGCAGCAGTCACGGTGCATCGGCGTTGCGCCGGATGCCCGTCACTGATGCGACCACGTCGCCAGCTGCGCTGCACATGTCCCGCCCCCGTTCGTTCGGCGAGCGTCACGATGCACGGCGTGCGCGGGTCTGGCAATCCCCGTGACGCCGGTGCGCAGCGGGGACTTGATCTTGCTTAAACGATCGCTGGCCTCGGGGGCTCGGACGGCACCGCGCCTGTCGCCCCGGCATCGAGCAGATCGGGGTCATGCGCACTCACGTTCGATCGTGCTTCACCACTGCGCCATCGCATAGGACACCATCGACCAGGGGTTCGTTTCCTCCCTGGCCGATCGACGTCGATCTGGGGACGGGGGAGGCGCCGCAGGCGCATCCGGGGTGGTTCACTTCACGCGAACACGCCGCTCGAATCGGTCATGCGTGCCGACACTTCGCCCAGGTGGTGCATCGTGTCGCCGAAGCTCATCTCCAGCATCGTCAGTCGCTTGAAGTAGTGGCTGCCGATGTACTCGTCGGTGACGCCGATGCCGCCGTGCATCTGGATGCACTGCTGGCCGACGAAGCGCATCGACTGCCCCAGCTGCACCTTGGCCTGCGACAGCGCGCGGCGGCGCTGCGTTGCCGGCTCGCCGAGCTTGAGGCTGGCGTAGTAGCTCATCGAGCGGCCGAGCTCGAGCTGCATCTTGACGTCGGCCATGCGGTGGCGCAGCGCCTGGAACGTGGCCAGGGTGACACCGAACTGCTTGCGCGTGTTCAGGTACTCCACCGTCAGCGCGACCAGCTTGTCCATCACGCCGACGCCTTCGGCGCAGGCGGCCGCGATGCCGACGTCGGCCGCGTGTTCGAGCGCGGCGAAGCCGTCTTCGGTGATCGCCGCGGCCGGCGTGTCGGCGAGGGTCAGCTCGCCGGCGCGCGCGCCGTCCTGCGTGGGGTAGGCCTGGACCGCAACGCCCGACGCGCCCTTCTCGACCAGGAACAGACCGATGCCCTGGCTATCGGCCTCGGCACCGGCGATCGAACCCCCTGGCTCGCTGCGCTCGCGTCCCCCCGAGGGGGATCCCTCGGCTTGGGGCGGCCCGGCGCCGATGCGCGCCGGCACGATGAACGCATCGGCCTCGTCGGCGGCGGGCACCACGCTCTTGTGGCCGCTCAGGCGCCAGACGTTGCCGGCCTTGGTGGCGTGCGCGGCCACTCGATCCAGGCGGTAGCGCGCGTTGCGCTCCTGGTGCGCCAGCACCACCAGTGCGGTGCCGTCGGCGATGCGCGGCAGCCACTGGCCTTGCAGCGCGGGTGGCGCCGCAGCCAGCAGCGCCGGCGCCACCAGCGCGCCGGCGGCATAGGGCGCGTTGACCAGGCCGCGGCCGAGTTCTTCCATCACCACCATTGCCTCGATGGCACCGAACCCCATGCCGCCGTGCGCCGCCGCGACGCTCAGGCCGGTGAGGCCGAGCCCGGCCAGCTCGCCGTAGACCTCGCGCGTGGCGCCGCCGCGCTTGGCGATGCCGTGCCGGCGCTCGAACGAGAAGCCCTTGTCGACCCAGCGCGCCACCGCGTCGCGCAGCGAGAGTTGGTCGTCGGTGAAATCGAAGTCCATGCCAGTTCCTCGTCCATCTGACTGGAGCCCCTTCCCGCTCGGAGGGAAGGGGCCGGGGAAGGGAGCGCAGCGTTCGGCGCCACGCGCGGACCGTGCCGGGCGTCAGCCCAACACGGTTTGCGCGACGATGTTGCGCTGCACTTCGTTGCTGCCGCCGTAGATCGTGGTCTTGCGGTAGTTGAAGTAGTTGCCGGCCAGCGGTGCGCAGTCGCCGAAGCGCGCGAACCAGTCGCCCTGCCAGCCGGCTTCCATCGCCTCGCGCACGTACGGCTGCGTGAACGGCCCGGCGGCGAGCATCATCAGCTCGGTGTAGCGCTGCTGGATCTCGCTGCCCTTGATCTTCAGCAGGCCCGCGATGTCGAGGCTCTGCTTGCCACTTTTTTCCGCGGAGAGCACGCGCAGCACCAGCATCTCGAGCGCGACGATGTCGACCTCGAGCAGCGCGATCTGGTCGCGAAAGCGCGGCTCGTCGTAGACGCCTTCGGCGCGCGCGATACGGCGCAGCCGCTCGATCTCGCGCTTGGCGCGGTTGACATCGGCGATGTTGGTGCGCTCGTGCGCCAGCAGGTGCTTGGCATACGTCCAGCCCTTGTTCTCTTCGCCGATCAGGTTCTCGGCCGGCACCTCGACGTTGTCGAAGAACACCTCGTTCACTTCGGGCTCGCCGTCGAGCAGGATGATCGGCCGCACCGTGATGCCGGGGCTCTTCATGTCGATCAGCAGGAAGCTGATGCCAGTCTGCGGCTTGCCGTCGGTGCTGGTGCGCACGAGGCAGAAGATCCATTCGCCGTACTGGCCGAGCGTGGTCCAGGTCTTCTGGCCGTTGACGATGTACTGGTCGCCGCGGCGCTCGGCGCGCGTTTTCAGGCTCGCGAGATCGGAGCCCGCGCCGGGCTCGCTGTAGCCCTGGCTCCACCACACCTCGCCGCTGGCGATGCCGGGCAGAAAGCGCTTGTGCTGCTCGGGCGAGCCGAACGCCATGATCACCGGCGCGACCATCACCGGACCGAACGGCAGCACGCGCGGCGAGCCGGCGCGCGCGCACTCTTCTTCGAACAGGTGCTTCTGCACCGCGCTCCAGCCGGGGCCGCCGAACGCCTTGGGCCAGCCCGACGCGAGCCAGCCCTTCTGGCCGAGGATCTTGCCCCAGCGCTGCAGGTCGTCGCGCGACAGCCGCAGCGCGTGGTGCACCTTGTGGCTGATGTCGGCCGGCAGGTTGGCCGCGACCCACTCGCGTACCTGCAGGCGAAAGGCTTGTTCCTCGGGCGTGAAGTTCAGATCCATGCGTCGACACTCCGGCTGACCTGCACTTGTAGCACGGCGGCGCGCGCGGCGCCTGTCGAGCGGGCGACAGGCCGCCGCGGCGAAGCGGCGGGCGGCCGTTGCCGATGACGGCCGCCGCGGCCGACCGGCGGGCGGCCGTTGCCGATGACGGCCGCCGCGGCCGACCGGCGGGCGGCCGTTGCCTATCATCGGCGCGATGCAGCGCGCAGCGGACCCGCCCGGATTCGGCGTCACGGTGGCGGCGCTGGCGCTCGGGCAGGTGCTGTCGTGGGCGGTGCTGTTCTACGCCTTCACCGCGTTCGTGCTGCCGATGCAGGCCGAACTCGGCTGGGACAAGCCCACGCTGATGGGTGCGTTCACGCTCGGCCTGGCCGTCAACGGCGCCACTACCTATGCGGTGGGCGTGGCGATCGATCGCGGCCATGCGCGTGCGGCGATGGCCGGCGGCGCGCTGCTGGCCGGGCTCGGCTGCATCGCGTGGAGCCGCATCGACGCGCCGTGGCAGCTGTATGCCTGCTGGGCCGTGCTCGGCGCCGCGATGTCGGCCACGCTGTACGAGCCGGCCTTCATGGTGGTGACCAAGCGCTTTCCGGCGCGCTTCAAGGATGGCATCACGCGGCTCACGCTGGTGGGCGGCTTCGCCAGCACGCTGTGCTATCCGGCGCTGGCGTGGTTGATCGGCCGCTTCGGCTGGCGCGGCGCGCTGCTGGCGATGGGGCTCGTGATGGCGCTGCTGGTTGCGCCGCTGCACGCCTGGGTGCTGCGCGGCGCGGCGTCGGTGCCGCCGTCGGCCGCCGGCGACGGCGCGGGCGACACCACACTGCGCGACGCGCTGCGGCACCGCGCGTTTTGGCTGCTGACCGCGAGCTTCGCGTTGTACGCGTTCGTGACGGCGGCGTTCTGGGCTCACGTGGTGCCGGCGTTCGCCGCCAAGGGCCTGGGCGAAGCCGCGGCCACCGCGGTGCTGGTGTGGTTCGGGCCGGCGCAGGTGGCCGGCCGCTTCGTGCACGCGCTGCTCGGGCGCAACGTGCCGCTGCGCGCGCTCGGCGTGGTGGTGCTGCTGGCGATCCCCGCTGCGCTGGTGCTGTTCGCGCTCGGCCGCACGGTGCCGGTGCTGATCGCGTTCGCGCTGCTGTTCGGCGTGGCCAACGGGCTGGTGACGATCGTGCGCGGCGCGCTGGTGCCCGAGACCTTCGGCCGCGCGCACATCGGCCGTATCAGCGGCGCGATGGCGGCGGTGGCGATGGTGGCGCGCGCCGCGGCGCCGTGGAGTGCTGCACTGGTGCTGCTGGCGATCGGCGGCTATCGCGAGCTGATGCTGCTGCTGGCCGCGGTGGGGGTGGTGGCGGTGCTGGCGTTCGGGCTTGCGGGGTCATCGCGCGCGGCCGCCGCTCGGCTTGACGGTTCGGGGCGTATCGGTTGATACTGGATATAAAGACAGTTATCTGATTCCGCCATGACCGCCCCCGGCGGCGCGGCGGCCGGCGCGCCGCCTGCGCAGACGCTGCCGGCCTACGCCGAGCTGCATTGCCGCAGCAATTTCTCGTTCCTCACCGGTGCGTCGCACCCCGAGGAGCTGGTGGCGCGTGCGCATGAGCTGGGCTACGCCGCGCTGGCGATCACCGATGAATGCTCGCTCGCCGGCGTGGTGCGCGCGCATGGCGAGGCCAGGCGGCTCGGCCTGCACCTGATCGTCGGCGCCGAGATGCGGCTGGCCGCGGGCGGCCCGCCACGCAGCGCCGCCGACGGCACTGCCGATGTCCGTAGCGCCAACGGTTGCGCCGCCGGCCCGCGGCTGGTGCTGCTGGCGCAATCGCGCCGCGGCTACGGCAACCTCGCGCAGTGGATCACCGTGGCGCGCCGGCGTGCCGACAAGGGCCGCTACCTCGCGCAGGCCGGCGACATCGAAGGCCGCGTGCCGCATGCGCCGCACCTGGCCGGCCTGCCGGGTTGCTTCGCGCTGCTGGTGATCGACCCGCTGCTGCCGTTCGAGGCGCAGTTCGCGCACGCGATGTGGCTCAAGACGTGGTTCGGCCCCGAACGCAGCGCGCTGGCGGTCGAGTTGCTGCTGCGCGCGCACGACGCCGCGTGCGTCGAGGTGGCCGAGCGGCTGGCCGCGCTGACCGGCATCGGCATCGTCGCCGCCGGCGACGTGCTGATGCACGTGCGCGCGCGCAAGCCGCTGCAGGACGCGCTCACCGCCACGCGGCTGGGCAAGCCGGTGGCCGAGTGCGGCTTCGCGCTCGAGCCCAACGCCGAGGCGCATCTGCGCTCGCGCCAGCGGCTGGCCGCGCTGTGCCCGGCGCCGTGGCTCGAGGCCACGGTGCGCATCGCGGCGCAATGCGCGTTCTCGCTCGACGAGCTGCGCTACGAGTACCCCGAAGAGATCGTGCCCGACGGCCACACGAGCACGAGTTGGCTGCGCGCGCTCACCGAGGCCGGCGCGCGCCGCCGCTTCGCCGCCGGCGTGCCGCCCAAGGTGCGCGCCAGCCTCGAGCACGAGCTGGCGCTGATCGCGCGGCTGCGCTACGAGCCGTACTTTCTCACCGTGGCCGATGTGGTGAGCTGGGCGCGCGCGCAGGGCATCCTGTGCCAGGGCCGCGGCAGTGCGGCCAACTCGGCGGTGTGCTACTGCCTGGGCATCACCGAGGTCGACCCGGCGCGCAGCGAGCTGCTGTTCGAGCGCTTCGTCAGCGCCGAGCGCAACGAGCCGCCCGACATCGACGTCGACTTCGAGCACCAGCGCCGCGAGGAGGTGATCCAGTACATCTACCGCAAGTACGGCCGCCACCGCGCCGCGCTGACCGCGGTGGTGATCAGCTACCGCCCGCGCTCGGCGCTGCGCGACATCGGCCGCGCGCTCGGGCTCGACCTCGACCGCATCGCCGCGGTGGCGCGCGGCCACGGCTGGGGTGGCCACGCGCCGGCGGCGGCCGCAGGCGGGCCGGCGGCGCATGCAGACGAACCGGCCGCGCCGGCAGGCGGGCCGCCGACGCATGCAGACGAACCGGCTGCGTCCGAAGACGGTGCACCCGCAGGCGAGCCCGCTGCCGCGCCCCCGCGCCCCCGCCGTGGCCTCGACGCCGAGCGCTTGCGCGAGAACGGTTTCGACCCCGACGCACCGATCTGCCGGTTATGGGTCGAGCTGACGCAGACGCTGATCGGTTTTCCGCGCCACCTGAGCCAGCACCCCGGCGGCTTCGTGATCGCGCGCGACGACGTGTCGCGCCTGGTGCCGGTGGAGAACGCTGCGATGGACAGCCGCACCGTGATCCAGTGGGACAAAGACGACCTCGACACGCTCGGCCTGATCAAGGTCGACGTACTCGCACTCGGCATGCTCAGCGCGATCAAGCATGCGCTGGCGTTCATCGCGCGCAAGCTCGGGGTACCGCAGTTGCGCATGCAGGACGTGCCGCCCGAAGACCCGGCGGTCTACCGCATGCTCGCTGCCGGCGACAGCGTGGGCGTGTTCCAGGTCGAGAGCCGCGCGCAGATGAGCATGCTGCCGCGGCTGAAACCGCGCAACTTCTACGACCTGGTGATCGAGGTGGCGATCGTGCGCCCCGGGCCGATCCAGGGCGGCATGGTGCATCCGTACCTGAAGCGCCGCAGCGGCGAGGAGGCGGTGGACTACCCGAGCGCCGAAGTGAAGCAGGCGCTCGAGCGCACGCTGGGCGTGCCGATCTTCCAGGAGCAGGTGATGCAGCTGGCGATCCTGGCGGCCGACTTCACGCCCGGTGAGGCCGATGCGCTGCGCCGCGCGATGGCGGCGTGGAAGCGCAAGGGCGGCCTCGGGCCGTTCCACGCGCGGCTGGTCGGGCGCATGGTCGACAAGGGCTATACGCGCGAGTTCGCCGAGCGCATCTTCAAGCAGATCGAAGGCTTCGGCGAATACGGTTTCCCCGAGAGCCACGCCGCGAGCTTCGCGCTGCTGGTGTACGTGAGCGCGTGGATCAAGTGCCACCACCCCGATGCCTTCCTCGCCGCGCTGCTCGACAGCCAGCCGATGGGCTTCTATGCACCGGCGCAACTGGTGCGCGACGCGCGTGCGCACGGTGTGCAAGTGCTGCCGGTCGACGTGCTCGCGAGCCGGTGGACGAGCCAGCTCGAGCCGCCCGGCGCTGCGCCGGGCGTGTCGCCGTCGGTCGGCGCATCGAACGCCGCATCCGGTGCCCCACCGAACGTCGCATCGAGCACCGCACCATGGCCGGTGCGGCTCGGCTTCAACCGCCTGCTCGGCTTCACGCAGGCCGCGGCCGAGCGCCTGATCGCGGCGCGCGAGCAGCGGCCGTTCGACAGCGTCGAAGACCTGGCGCGCCGCGCCGCGCTCGACGCGCACGCGATGCAGCTGCTGTCGCAAGGCGACGTGCTGGCGTCGCTCGCCGGCCACCGCCACCAGGCCGTCTGGGCCACCGCCGGTGTCGACACGCGCGTGCCGCGCATGCTCGCCGCCAGCCGCACGCACGAGGCACCGGCCGTGCTGGCGGCGCCCGCGGCCGGCGAAGACGTGGTGGCCGACTACCGCAGCATCGGCCTGTCGCTGAAGCAGCATCCGCTGGCGCTGTTGCGCGAGCAGCTGTCGGCGTTTCGCGTGCAGCCGGCGGCGGTGCTCGGCGGCTATCGCAGCGGCCAGCTCGCGCGCGCCAGCGGCCTGGTCACGCACCGCCAGCGGCCCGAGACGGCCAAGGGCGTGATCTTCGTGACACTCGAGGACGAGACCGGCGCCGTCAACGTGATCGTCTGGCCGCAGGTGGCGCGCGCGCAGCGCACGCCGCTGCTGGCGTCGACGCTGCTCACCGTCTACGGCGTGTGGCAGTGCGAAGGCGAGGTGCGCCACCTGATCGCGCGCCGGCTGGTCGACCACTCGATGCTGCTGCACGGACTGGTGGCGCGCAGCCGCAACTTTCATTGATGCCGCGGGCGCGCTGCAACGTGCGCCCCCCGCCAAACGAAACGGCCCGGCTGTGCAGCCGGGCCGTGGTACGAAAGGCGCGCCGATCAGTGCTTGGTCTGCGCGTCGTGCTTCTGGCGGTAGATGCGCCGGCTCTGGTGGTTCTGCACGTGCCGCACGCCGGCTTGCTCGGTCGCACCGACGTGTCCGTCGCGGCCCGCGACAGCTTGCGCATGCGTCGCGCGGGCCTGGCCGCGCTCGAGCCGGGCGGCCTCGCGGTTGGTCAGCTCGCCGCTTTGCATGCCACTCTGGATGCGCTTTTCCTGGTTGATGCTGCGCTGCACGTCGGCCTGCATGCGCTTGGACGACGCCGAGTTCGGGTTGCCCGTCTGGGCGTCGTGCTTCTGCGCGTGGATGTTGCGGCTGGCCTTGTTCTGCGCCGCGTTCAGCTTCGCCTTCTCGCCGGCGGTGACCGTGCCGTCCTTCAGCGCGTTGGCCTGCATGCGGTCGATGTGCGCCTCTTGGTGCTGCAGCTGCGCGGCCTCGCGCGTGGTCAACTCACCGGACTTCAGACCTTGTTCGATGCGCTGGGCCTGGTTGACGTCGCGCTGCGCGCTCGTCGCCGGCGTGGCTTGCGCGAACGCAGTGCCGCCGGTGGCCAGCAGCAGGCAGGTGATCAGGGTGGTGCGGTTCATCTGCGGGGCTCCTTGAACGTGAAGTTTTGTATCGGTGCGAATCGGGTTCGATTGCGCCTGTTCAACGTCCTGATGTTGACGCCGGGTGACACCGCCGCAAGTGAAGTTTTGTTGCCTTGGTGCAGCCGGCGAGCCTGTGCGTTGCCAGTGCACGCGGCCGTCGCAGCGCACCGACAGTTGCGGCGGCGAAGCTTTCCGAACCTGAACCGCGTGCGTCCGGTTTGCGACAATGCCGGCCATGGCGGCCCAAGCCATCACCTCGGAGCTGCGCGAGTGGATCGTCGCGCAGGCGCGCGCCGGCTGCCGGCCCGAGGATGTGCTGCAGTCGATGCGCAGCAGCGGCTGGGACGAAGCCACTGCGATCGACGCGCTGGAATCCACGCTCGAGCAGTACCTGGCGCAGCATGCAAGCGCACAACCGGTGCTGCCGCCGCCGGTGCCGGTACCCGGCCCCGACCTCGCCGGTGCGCCGAGCACGCTGCGGGTGCTCGATCGCGATGTGCAGGTGCTGCTGGCGATGGTCAGCCCGCGGCTGGTGGTGTTCGGCGGCTTCCTGTCGGACGCCGAGTGCGACGAGATGGTGGCCCTGGCCCAGCCGAAGCTGGCACGCTCCGAGACCGTGCACACGCCCAGCGGCGGCAGCGAGGTACACGCCTCGCGCACCAGCGACGGCATGTTCTTCGGGCGCGGCGAGAACGCGCTGGCGGCGCGCATCGAGCAGCGCATCGCCGCGCTGCTGAACTGGCCGCTCGAGAACGGCGAGGGCCTGCAGATCCTGCGCTACCGGCCCGGCGCCGAGTACAAGGCGCACCACGACTACTTCGACCCCGCGCAGCCCGGCACGCCGACGATCCTGCAGCGCGGCGGCCAGCGCGTGGGCACGCTGATCATGTATCTCAACACGCCGCCGCGCGGCGGCGGTACCGGCTTTCCAGATGCCGGCGTCGAGGTCGGCCCGCTGCGCGGCAACGCGGTGTTCTTCAGCTACGACCGACCGCACGCGATGACGCGCACGCTGCATGCCGGCCTGCCGGTGCTCGAAGGCGAGAAGTGGGTTGCCACGAAGTGGCTGCGCGAGCGCGAGTTCCGGTAGGGCAACCGCGGCGACCGTTGCGGCCGAGCGCCGTGCCGGGCGCCGATGCCCGCAAGGGTGCGGGCGGCTACAGCGTCGAGCTCGGGCTCGGCACCGCGCGCAGCGCCCCGAACGGCCGCGCGCGCGCGATGCGGGCCACCTTGCGCTCGTCCCACGATTGCGGGCCCTCGAGCGGCCAGGTGGCGATCACCTGTGCCAGTTCGTCGCGCTGCAGGCGTACGAAGGCTGGCTTGTTCGAGCGCAGGATCCATACGCCGGCGCACAGCTTGCGTGGCAGGCGTGCCTTGGCCAGCGGCGCCCAGTAGACGCAGCGCCGTTCCCTCCAGAACGCCTGGCGCTCGAAGTGCACGCGGCCGGCAATGCCGCTCTCGGGTGGAAACAGCAGGTGGTGCTCGCGCGTCTGCAGCACTGCGAAGGCGAGGTCGCCCGGCGTGTCGCCGCGGTCGCGGTAGACGAGGATCGCGCGCTCGATTTCGGCCGCCGCGACGCGATCGATCTCGTGGCCGTCGCGCGTGACGACCAGCTCCATCGACTGCCAGCGGGTGTGCAGCATCGGCCTCATACCCGAACAGTAGACCCGTGCGCGCGACCGTGGTGTGACCAGCATCGATCAGCTGCAACGGTCGGTTCGTTCGCGTGAACTCGTGCGCGCCTGTTACGAGTGGCCGCGGCCGCTCGCTACCGGCGCCCGTGACGGATCGCGCGCGCAGCCGCACCGGCGGCCGGCGAACCCGATGGGTGAACGCCGTCCGCGTCAGCCTTCGAACACGTCGCCCGATTGCGGCACGCGCGCCGGCCACTGCAGTTCGTCCTGGATGCGCAGGCGCAGTGTGTCGGCCGCTTCGGGGTCGCCGTGCACGACGAAGCACATGCGCGGCGGCGCCTTCAGTGCGCGCAACCAATCGAGGATTTGCCCGGCGTCGGCGTGCGCCGACAGGCCATCGAGTGCACTGACCTCGGCGCGCACCGGCACCGGCTCACCGTGGATCTTCACCGTCGGCGCGCCGGCCAGCAGGCGCGCGCCGCGGCTGCCGCCGACCTGGTAGCCGGCAAACACGATGTGGTGCTTGGCCTGTGGCGCCATCGCCTTCAAATGATGCAGCACGCGCCCGCCGGTGGCCATGCCGCTGGCCGAGATGATGATGCCAGGCCAGCGCGAGCGCACCAGGCGCTGCGATTGCGCAGCCGTGGCGACGAAGCGCACGCCGTCGCCGAGCGACGCGATCTCGCGGCCGCTCACGCGCAGCAGGCGGCGGTAGCGGCGGTACAGCTCGGTGGCCTCGGTGGCCATCGGGCTGTCGACGTAGATCGGCAGCGTTGCGGGGATCGCGCCGCTGCGGCGCAGCCGCTGCAACACCAGCAGCAGCGCCTGCGCGCGGCCGACCGCGAACGCCGGCAGCAGCACCGAGCCGCCGCGGTGCGTGGTCTCGCGCACGATGCGCGCCAGCGCGATGCCGGGGTCGGCGCTCGGGTGCGTGCGGTCGCCGTAGGTCGACTCGACGATCATCAGGTCGGCGCGTTGCAACCGCTGCGGGTCGGGCATCAGCAGGTCGCCGCGGCGCCCGAGGTCGCCCGAGAACGCCAGCGTCCGGCCGCGATGCGTCAACGTCACCGCGCAGGCGCCCGGCAGATGGCCCACCGGCACGAGGCGGACGGTGACGTTGCCGATCACCCGCAACGCGCCGGGCTCGAGCGTCTGGATGCGCGCGATCGCGCGCTGCGCATCGGCGCGCGTGTACAGCGGCAGGGCCTTCGCGTGGCGCGTGTAGCCGTAGCGGTTGGCGCGCCGCGCGTCTTCCTCCTGCAGGTGGGCGGCATCGAGCAGCAGCACTTCGCACAGGGCCCGCGTGGCCGCAGTGGCGAAGACCGGACCCTTGAACCCGTGCTTCAGCAGCACCGGCAGCCAGCCGCTGTGGTCGAGGTGGGCGTGGCTGAGCAGCACCGCATCGAGCGTGCGCACGTCGAACGGCGGTGCGGCCCAATTGCGCTCGCGGTCGTTCTTGAAACCCTGGAACAGGCCGCAATCGAGCAAGACGCGCTGGCCGCCCGCCTCGACCAGGTGCTTCGATCCGGTGACGGTGTTGGCCGCACCGAAGAACGACAGGCGCATGAGGCTGCCGTTCAGCCGCCGAGGATCTGCAGCTCGTGCGACGGCACCGGGAACACGCCGCGCTCGCACTGCTGCACCGCGGCCAGCAGGCCGCGCGCGACCACCTCGGCGCGGATCGGCCGCACGGTGCGTGGAATCAGCCGGCCCAGATGCTCGGTGACCGCCGCGCCGATGCGCTCGCCGGTGCGCAGCGGCTGGCCGAGCGCGCTGCGGTCGCCCAGCAGCAGCGAGGGCCTCGCGATCAGCACGCTGTCGTAGCCGAGCGTGGCCACCGCCTTCTCGAGCTCGCCCTTGACGCGGTTGTAGAACACGCTCGAGCCGGCATCGGCGCGGAGCGCCGACACCAGGCCGAGCCGCGTCGCGCCGGCGGCGCGCGCGGCACGCGCAAAGGTCAGCGCGGCATCGAAATCGACGGCACGAAACGCCGCGCGCGAGCCGGCGGTCTTGATCGTCGTGCCGAGGCAGCAGAACGCATCGTCCAGCGGCGGCAGGCCGGCCAGGCCAGCCTCGCCGGCGGCGTAGTCGACCACGTGCTGCGTCAGGCCGGTGCGCTTGCGCCACTCGGGCAGTTCGCGGCGCACCAGCACGTGCACCTCGCCGACGCCGCTGTTGCTCAGCAGCGCCTCGACCAGCGCGCGGCCGACGAGCCCGGTGGCGCCGGCCACCGCCGCAGTGCGGCGGCGCTTGGCAATGGCGAAGCGGGGGGCGGCCATATGCGCCATTGTGCCGGCGGCGGCCGCAGTGCTTTCCTCAGTTGTTGGGGGTTGGCACGCTGCCTAGACTGCGCCCCACGATGCAAGCTGCCCAGAACGAACTGATCACCCGTGTCGGACCCGGCACCGGCTGCGGCGCGCTGATGCGCTGCTACTGGCAACCGGTGGCCCTGCTCGACGAGTTCGACGCTGCGCTCGACCCGCGCATGGCGTCGCGCCCGGTCAAGCGCGTGCGCGTGCTGGGGCAGGATTTCGTGCTGTTTCGCGACGGCGCGGGCCGCTGGGGCCTGCTCGATCGCGATTGCCCGCACCGCGGCGCCGACCTCGCGTTCGGCCGCCACGAGGCCGAAGGCCTGCGCTGCCCGTTCCACGGCTGGAAGTTCGCGGCCGACGGGCGCTGCCTCGAGACGCCGGCCGAACCGGCGGGCTCCACGCTGTGCCAGCGCGTGCGCCAGCGCAGCTACCCGGTGCGCGAGCAATCGGGCGTGCTGTTCGCGTGGTTCGGCGACGAGGGCTCGCGGCCACCCGAACTGCCGGCGCTCGACGCATTCCGCGCACCGGCGTCGCACAGCTTCGCGTTCAAGGGCCTGTGGCACTGCAACTGGCTGCAGGCGTTCGAGGTCGGCATCGATCCGGCGCATCCGTCGTTCCTGCACCGCTACCTGGCCGACGAGCAGGGCGGCGACGCCTATGGCCGGCAGTTCCGCGCCGCCAGCGTCGGCGCGGTGCACGGCGAGCGCTGGCCGATGACGCGCGTGATGCGCGAGCGGCCGTCGCCCGAGATCCGCCACGATGAGGTGACCCCCGGCGTGACGCGGCTGACCACGCTGCGCAGCATCGACGAGCAGCTGACGCACGTGCGCGTCACGCACGCGCTGTTTCCGTACACCTTCGTGATTCCGCTGTCGGAAACCGTCACCATCACGCAGCTGCACGTGCCGGTGGACGACACGCACACGTATTGGTACTCGTTCTTCACCAGCTTCGACGCACCGCTCGACAAGGCGACGATGCGCGCGCAGCGGCTGCGCGGCGTCTCGCTGCCCGACTACAAGCCGCTGCACGGCGCCGCCGACGATTGGGGCTTCGACCCCGAGGAGCAGCGCACGCGCACCTACCTCGGCATGGGCGAGGAAGACATCAACCGCCACGACCAGTGGGCGGTGGAGAGCATGGGCGCGATCCAGGATCGCACACGCGAACACCTGGGCACCAGCGACAAGGTGATCATGGCCAACCGCCGCCTGCTGCGCAAGGCGATCGAGCAGGTGCGCGCGGGCGAGCGTCCGCCGCTGGCGCTCGACGCCGCGCAGGCCGCCGCGCTGACCGGCCCCGACACGATGGATTGCATCGCGCCGTCCGATCGCTGGGAGGCCTTCTGGCGCGAAGCGGCCGCGGCCAAGCGCGCCGGCGCGGCGTGGCTGGCCGGTGACGACGCAGGCAAGGTGCGCAGCGCCGCCGACGAGGCGCGCGCATGACGACGCTGGCCGAGCGCTGCGGCATCCACGACATGCCGCGCGCCGCGGCGTGCGAGCAGGTGCAGCGGCGCCTTGCCGACGAGCGCATCGAGCGCGTGCGCATCGCCTGGTGCGATCTGCACGGCGTGCTGCGCGCCAAGACGTTGATGCCGCGAGCGGCGCTCGATGCGCTGCACGACGGCGTCAGCCTGGTCAGCACGCTGATGCTGAAAGACAGCGCCGACCGCACCGCGTACAAGGTGTTCGAGCCGGGGCTGTCCGAGCTGCTGCCCGGCTTCGGCGCCGCCAACAACCTGCTGCTGCTGCCCGACCCGGCGAGCTTTCGCGTGCTGCCGTGGGCGCCGGGCACCGCGTGGCTGCAGGCGCAGCCGTGGTTCGACGACGCCACGCCGGTGCCGCTCGACACGCGCCGCGTGCTGCAGGCGGCGCTCGCCGCGCTGGCGCGCGAAGGCTTCGGCCTGCGCTGCGGGCTCGAGGTGGAGTTCCACGTCTATCGCCTCGATGTCTCGGTGCCCGATGCGCAGCTCGACCCGCAGCGCGCCGGCTGGCCGGGCGAGCCGCCGGCGGTGCGCATGCTGCACCCGGGCTACCACCTGCTGAACGAGCACTGGTCCGATGCCTGCGACGACGTGCTGCGCATCGTGCAGCACACCGCGCAGGGGCTGGCGTTGCCGCTGCGCTCGCTGGAGATCGAGTTCGGCCCGAGCCAGTTCGAGGCGGTGTTCGACGCCACCGACGCGCTGACCGCGGCCGACCAGATGGTGCTGTTGCGCAGCGGCGTGCGGCAGGCGCTGCGCCGCGCCGGCTACCACGCGAGCTTCGTCTGCCTGCCGCCGTTTCCGCACGTGATGGCCAGCGGCTGGCACCTGCACCAGTCGCTGGTGGCGGCCGACGGCGGCAACGCGATGCGACGCGACGCGCCGGCCGCCGGCGCCACGCCCGACGACGCGGCGTACACGTTGTCGGCCGCCGGCGAGCACCATCTCGCGGGCCTGCTGGCGCACGGCCGCGGCATGGCCGCGCTGTGCACGCCGACGATCAACGGCTTCGGCCGCTACCGGCCCGATGCGCTGGCGCCCAACGCGGTGCTGTGGGGGCGCGACAACCGCGGCGCGATGCTGCGCGTGCTGGGCGGCTGCGGCGACGCCGGCACGCGCATCGAGAACCGCATCGGCGAGCCGGCGGCGAACCCGTACGTCTACATTGCCGCGCAGGTGCACGCCGCGCTCGATGGTCTGCGTCGCGGCCTGCGCGCGCCGCGTGCCACGCAGGCGCCGTACGCGCGCGCGGCCCACGGCGCGGCACATTCACCGGCGGGCGCAGCAGCGCGCCCGCCGGGCGACGCGGCGCGCGCCGCCGATGTGGCGCGCGCAGCCGACCCGATCGGCCCGACGCTGCTGCCCACCTCGCTCGGCGAGGCGCTCGACGCGCTGGCCGGGGACGCCGCGCTGGTGCAAGGCCTCGGGCCGGCGTTCGTCGACTGCTTCACGCGTGTCAAGCGCGCCGAGCTCGAGCGCCACGCGCGCGCAGAAGACCGTGACGACTGGCAACGGCGCGAATACTTCGGCCGCTTCTGATCTGAAGCCCGAGCCACTGCAGCCCATCACCGGAGCACGAACGCCACGATGGCCGCCACGATCGATGTCCACCTGATCGCGCCTGACGGCACGCGCCGCACGATCGCCGCGCGCGTCGGCCGCAGCCTGATGCGTGCCGCGGTCGACGCCGGCGTCGACGAGATCGCCGCCGACTGCGGCGGCAGCATGACCTGCGCCACCTGCCATGTGATCGTCGATCCGGCGTGGGCGCCGCGGCTGCGGCCGCGCTCCGACGAGGAATCCGAGATGCTCGAGATGACCGCCGTGCCGCGGCAAGACACGAGCCGCCTGAGCTGCCAGATCGTCGCGGCCGAGGATCTGGCCGGCCTGGTGGTGCAGTTGCCCGCCACGCAGTACTGACCGGCCAGCGAACGATCGCGAGCGTGACGCATGACTTCACCAGCTCTGTCGGCAACGCGCGAAAGCCGCGCGCCCGCGCGATCAGCACGCAGGCAGGCCCAGCAACTGCAGCGTGCCGGCGTGGGGTGCGCTGCCGTAGAAGCGCTCGAGCCCGCGCTGGAAGCTCGCCTCCTCGGGTGCGGCGCGCGCGAACAGCGTCAGCGAGGCATGCAGCTTCAGCGCATCGACGGCGCCGAGGATCGCAACCGCGTCGCTCGACCCGCCCTGCAGCAGCAGGGCCACGCAGTGACGCAGCCGCGCGCCGAGCAGCGGGTGCTGCGCGTATGCGCGTGCCTCGGCCAGCGACGCCAGGCCAAAGTGCTCGGCGGTCGCGCTGCGCCCCAGTCCGCGCAGCTGCGGGAACACGAACCACATCCAGTGGCTGCGCTTGCGGCCGGCGGCGAGCTCGGCGAGCACATCGTCGTAGACGGGTGCCTGCGCGAGCACGAAGCGCTGCAAGTCGTGCGCGTCGTCCATGGGGTCAGTCTGCCATCTCGCGCCGCGGCTGCGACATACTCGCCCGCGCCGACGCGGGCCTTGCCCGGGCCGAACCGCCGCGGTCGCCCGTTCTCGCGAGCGCCACAGACCATGCACCCCCACTACCCCCATCACGGCCACATCGACGGCGACATCGTCATCATCGGCTTCGGCTCGGTCGGCCGCGGCCTGCTGCCGCTGATCGAGCGCCACTTCACCTACGACCTCAAGCGGCTGCACGTCATCGAGCCGTCGGGCGAGCATGCGAGCTTCCTCGCGCAGCGCGGCATCCACCATCTGCAGGTGGCGCTCACGCCCGATAACTACCGCGCGGTGCTGGCGCCGCTGCTCGGGCCCGGGGGCTTCTGCGTGCACGTGTCGGTGGACACCGCCTCGCTGGCGCTGATGCGGCTGGCCCGCGAGTGCGGCGCGCTGTACATCGACACCGTGGTCGAACCGTGGGCCGGCTTCTACTTCGATTTCACGCAGCCGGCGAGCGCGCGCACCAACTACGCACTGCGCGAGGCGGTGCGCGCCGAAGCGCGCACGCGACCCGGCGGGCCGACCGCGGTGAACTGCTGCGGCGCCAACCCGGGCCTGGTGTCGTGGCTGCTGAAGGAAGCACTGCTGCGGCTGGCCGCCGACCTCGGCCGGCCTCAGGCGGCAGTGCCCGCGCAGCGCGCCGACTGGGCGTCGCTGATGCGGCGTCTGGGCGTCAAAGGCGTGCACATCGCCGAGCGCGACACGCAGTCGGCGGCCGAGGCGAGGCCGCTGGGCACGTTCGTCAACACCTGGTCGGTCGATGGCTTCCTGGCCGAGGCGTTCCAACCGGCCGAGCTGGGCTGGGGCACGCACGAGCGCTGGTTCCCGCCCGGCGCGCAGCGCCACGCCGAGGGCTGCCGCGCGGCGATCTACCTCGACACGCCCGGTCTGCTGACCAAGGCGCATACCTGGACGCCGGCCGGCGGCCCGCAGTACGGCTTCCTCGTCACGCACCACGAGGCGATTGCGATCGCCGACTACTACACCGTCGGCGACGCCGTGCAGCCCGAATACCGCCCGACCTGCCACTACGCCTACCACCCCTGCGACGCCGCCGTGCTGAGCCTGCACGAGACGCTGGGGTCGGGGCGCGTGCAGGAGCGCACCAAGATCCTCGGCGAGCACGAGATCCTCTGGGGCGCCGACGACCTGGGCGTGCTGCTGTACGGGCATGCGCGCAATGCGCTGTGGTACGGCTCACGGCTGACCATCGCGCAGGCGCGCGAGCTGGCGCCGTACCAGAACGCCACCGGGCTGCAGGTGACCTCGGCCGTGCTCGCCGGCATGGCCTGGGCGCTGGCCAACCCGCGCGCGGGCATCGTCGAGACCGACGAGATGGACCACGAGTTCTGCCTGCGCGTGCAGCGGCCTTACCTGGGCAGCATCGAGGCGCACTACACGGCGTGGACGCCGATCGCGACGCGCTGGGCACAGTTCCAGGAGGAGATCGACGACGCCGACCCGTGGCAGTTCAAGAACGTGCTCGCCACCTGAGAAAGCTGTGACCGCATCGCCCACGCCCCCGTCACGCCCGACCCACTCACGGCGACTGAGCGCCGCCCACCGCTGCCCGGAGCGCCGACGCGACCCCACTTCTCGCTGCAGGAGACAACCTTGAGAGTGCTCGAAATCCTGGCCCGATCGTGCGCGGTGGCCGCCGGCGTGCTGCTGACGGTGATCACGCTGATGACGTGCATCAGCCTGATCGGCCGCAACACCATCGGCTGGAGCATCGTCGGTGCGTTCGAGATGTCGGGCTACGCGGCCGGCGCGGCGATTGCGCTGTTCATGCCGTGGTGCCAGGTGCGGCGCGGCAACATCATCGTCGACTTCTTCACTACGCGCGCGCCCGAGCGCGTGCAGCACGGGCTCGACCGGCTCGGCGCGCTGACGGTCGCGCTGGTGATGGGGTTGATGACGTGGCGCACGTCGATCGGCGGCGTCGATGCGTGGAAGTCCAACGCCGGCTCGATGATCATGGGCGTGCCGGAGTGGATCGTCTACGTCGGCATGGTGCCGCCGCTGGCGCTCACCGCGGTGATCGCGCTGGTGCAGGCGGTGCGCGGCTTCCGCGCGGAGGCCGCGCAATGAACGCGCTCGAGCTGACCGCGCTGATCTTCGGCAGCATGCTGGTGCTGATGGCGATCCGCATCCCGATCGCCGTCAGCATGTTCGGCGCCGGCACGCTGGGCTACGTGGTGCAGACCGGCTGGCTGCCGTTCGCCAACTTCCTGAACACCGAGGCGTTCGCGCGCTTCGCCAGCTACGACCTGTCGGTGATTCCGCTGTTCATCCTGATGGGCAACTTCGCCACCAAGGGCGGCATCAGCAAGGCGCTGTTCGAGTTCGCCGCCGCGGTGATGGGCCGCTTCAAGGGCGGACTGGCGATGGCCTCGCTGCTGGCGTGCGCCGCGTTCGGCGCGATCAGCGGCTCGTCGGTGGCCACCGCGGCCACCATCACCGGCGTGGCGCTGCCCGAGATGCGGCGCCACGGCTACTCGGGGCGGCTGGCCACCGGCACGCTGGCCGCCGGCGGCACGCTGGGCATCCAGCTGCCGCCGTCGATCGTGCTGGTGATCTACGCCATCCTCACCGAGCAGAACATCAGCAAGCTGTTCGCCGCCGCGGTGGTGCCGGGCCTGATCGCGATGGCCGGCTACATGATCGCGGTGTCGATCTACGTGCGGCTGGTGCCCGGCCACTCGCCGGCCGTGGAAGACGCGCCGCCGCCGCTGACCTGGCACGCGATCGTCGGCGTGCTGCCGATCGTCGGCATCTTCGTGCTGGTGTTCGGCGGCATCTACGGCGGCCTGTTCACGCCCACCGAGGGTGCCGCGGTCGGCGCGACGACCACCTTCCTGACCGCGCTGTTCAAGGGCGAGATGACGCTGCCGAAGTTCGCCGAATGCTTCTACGGCACCGCCGCCAGCGCGGCGATGATCTTTTTCATCTTCATCGGCGCCGACCTGATGAACTCGGCGCTGGCGCTGACGCAGGTGCCCAACCAGCTCGCGGCCTTGGTCGGCGGCTGGGGGCTGGCGCCGCTGCTGGTGGTGGTGGCGATCCTGCTGTTCTACGTGCTGCTCGGCGCGGTGATGGATGAACTGTCGATGCTGCTGCTGACGATCCCGATCTTCTTCCCGATCGTGATGGGGCTCGACTTCGGCATGCCGAAGGAGTCGGTGGCGATCTGGTTCGGCATCATGGTGCTGATGACGGTGGGCTTCGGACTGATCGCGCCGCCGGTGGGGCTCAACGTCTACATCGTCAACGGCCTGTCCAAGGGCGTGTCGATGGGCGAGACCTACCACGGCGTGATGCCGTTCCTGATCAGCGACGTGGTGCGCACCACGCTGTTCCTGTTCTTCCCGATCATTCCGTTGTGGCTGGTGCAGTTCATCCGATGACGCCCGCGCGATCGGGCCCGGGCTAGGGAAAACCGTGACCGCCGGCAGCTCGACGGGCCGTTAAGGTGCCATCCCTTCCAGCAGGAGAACCCACGATGAAACGCCGTACCTTCGTGCGCGGCGCCGCGGCTGCCGCGGCGCTCGGCGCGCCGCCGCTGGCGGGCCTGGCCCAGCAAAGCGTGGTGCTGAAGTTCCACACCTTCATGGCGCCGATGAGCAACGTCTGGCTGACGATGCACCGGCCCTGGATGGAGAAGGTCGAGAAGGACTCCGGCGGCCGCATCAAGTTCGAGGCGTTCCCGGCGATGCAGCTCGGCGGCACGCCGGTGCAGCTGTACGACCAGGCGCGCGACGGCGTGGTCGACATCGTGTGGACGCTGCCGGGCAACAACGCCGGACGCTTCCCGCGCATCGAGGCGTTCGAGCTGCCGTTCATGATGAACAACGCCGAGGCGACGTCGAAGGCCTACTGGGAGTACGTGCAGACGGTGGCGCCCGACGAGTTCAAGGAGACGCACGTGCTCGCGCTGCACGTGCACGGCCCCGGCATGTTCCACTCGGCCCCCAAGCTGATCAAGACGCACAGCGACCTCAAGGGCATGAAGGTGCGCGGCCCGACGCGGCAGATCACCAAGATGCTCGCGGCCGTGGGCGCCACGCCGGTGGGCATGCCGCTGCCGCGGATTCCCGATGCGCTGTCCAAGGGCACGATCGATGCCTGCGTGATCCCCTGGGAGGTGGTGCCGTCGGTCAAGGTGCACGAACTCACCAAGTTCCACAGCGAGTTCGACGCCAACGGCCCGGCGTTGTACACCACCACGTTCGTGATGGCGATGAACAAGCCCAAGTACGAGAGCCTGTCGCCGGAGCTGAAGAAGGTGATCGACGCCAACTCCGGCCTCGCCACCTCGGCCTGGCTCGGCAAGGTGCAGCAGGGCAACGACCCCAACGGGCGCAAGGCCGCGGTCGACCGCGGCAACACGCTCTACACGTTCCCGGATTCCGAGCGCAAGGAGTTCATCAAGCTGTCGGCCCCGGTACACGACGAGTGGGTGGCCGACCTGACCAAGCACGGCTTCGACGGCAAGAAGCTGCTGCAGACCGCGAAGGACCTGATCGCCAAGCACGGCAAGGCTTGAGCCCGCGGCGCGGCCTGCAAAGGCCGGCGCGGGTTGCATGCCAAACGAGAAGGGCGCCTCGACGGCGCTCTTCTTCGTTGGTCGCGGCCGTTCTTCATGGGAAGTTGTGGGCCGGTTCCGTGAACGGCGGGTGAACGCACCGTTCAGCGGTGATTCATCGCCGCGCGGCCAGACTGAACGCGCAGTCGATGTCGACTGAGCCACCCGTCTGAGGATCCCATCATGAAGTCGACCCTTGTTCTCGCATCGATCGCCTTGCTGGCCGTCGCCGCCAGCCCGTCCGCGCCGGCGCGCGACCACCGTGGTGACACGGCCGACACGGGCCGAACCAGCCGCTACGAACACGGCATGCGCGTGGTGTCGAACGCCGCGGCCGCAGGCGAACCCGGCCACGGCTGGCGCTATTTCTCCAATCCGGCGGCCCACCGCGCGGTGGTGATCAGCCCGAATGGCGAGTACTTCTTCAGCAGCGGCGAGGGCCTGCGGCTGGTGGCGACCACGCAACCCGGCGCCTGACACGCGGCGCGCCGCCTGACCGGGCGGCGCGTCATCTCATCCGGCGGCGCGCCGCCTTGTCCGGCAACGCGCCGGGGTGCGACGGCGCCGAAGCGTTCCAACCCCAGCTCCACCCAGCCGCCGGGCCGGCGCAGCAGGAACAACGCCTCCAACCCGATGCGTTGCGCCAGCGCCAATCCGTCGGTGGGGCCCGCAACCAGCAGCGCGGTGGCCCAGGCATCGGCGCTCATGCCGTCGCACGCCAGCACGGTGATCGAGGCCACTTCGTTGCGCACCGGCGCGGCGCGGGTCCATCGTGTCACCGGCAGGCGAGCCGATGCTGCATCACGCCCGGCCAATGCCGCACTCGCCGAAGTAGACGAGCCGAGCGGGTCATGACCGTTCGTCATGACCGAAATAGCCGCCAGGGCCTGGGCGCGCCCGCGACCACTTCCTACGATCTCGGCCATTGGTCCACCCCCGTGCCCGTGAACACCAGGAGAGCTACCCCATGCGCGAACCGCCCCCCTGCCAGCAACGCCGTCAGCTACTCGCGGTGGTGGCCTCTTTGCCGCTCGCTCACGCCGGCGTCGCCTGGGCGCAGGAGTACCCCAGCAAGCCGGTGACCTTCATTGTCTCCTTCCCTCCGGGCAGCGGTGCCGACACCACGGCGCGCCTGTACACGCGGCGCATGCAGGATCTCACCAGGCAGACCTTCATCGTCGAGAACCGTCCGGGCGCCAACAGCTTTCTGGCGGCGCAGGCCGTGGCCAGGGCCAACCCGGACGGCTACACCCTCTTTTACGCGAGCAACTCGCCCGTCGCGGTGAACGCGGTGCTGTTCAAGAAGCCGCCGTACGACCCGGTGGCCGACTTCGCGCCGGTGGCGCGCGCCTCGCGCGCCACCAACCTCGTGGTGGTGTCGGCGTCCTCGCCGTACAAGACGGTTGCAGAGCTGCTCGCCGCGGCGAAGAAGCAGCCGAAGGCGCTGAGCTACGCGTCGGGGTCGGCAAGCTACCAGATTGCCACCGAGCTGTTCGCCGAGATGGCCGGCGTCGAACTGCTGCACGTGCCGTACAAGGGCGCGGCGCCGGCGCTGGTGGACACCGCCGCGGGCGTCGTGCAGTTCGCGATCGCCGACATCTCGGCCGCGCTGCCGCTGATCCACGGTCATCGACTGCGTGCGCTGGCCGTGACTTCCGACAAGCGCCACACCGCGCTGCCTGAAGTGCCGACGGCGGCCGAGGCCGGCGTCAAGGGCTACGAGTTCTACAACTGGACGGGCCTGTTCGCGCCGGCCAAGACGCCGCCAGCGGTGATCGACAAGCTGGCCAAGCTGATGCAGCAGATCACCGCCGAGCCCGAGACCGCGGCGTTCCTGACCAAGCTCGGCGGCGAGATCTACCCCGGCGGCCCGCAGAAGTTTCGCCGCTATCAGCTGGCCGAGATCGAGCAGTGGAGGCGCGCGGCCAAGCGCGCCGGCATCGAACCCGAGTGAGAGACGCGCATGAACTTCCAACTCGACGAACAGCAGCGCGCGCTGCAGGACACGGCACGCAAGTTCGCGCAGGCCGAACTGCCGGCGCTGGCACGCAAGCTCGAAGAGGCGCGCGAGCCGCTGCCGCACGAGTGGGTCAAGCGCTATGCGGAGATGGGCTTTCTCGGCATCAACCTGCCCGAGGCCTATGGCGGCGGCGGCATGACGCACCTCGACGCGGTGCTGGTGCTCGAAGAGTTCGCGAAGATCTCGGGCGCGGTGGCCGCGCCGATCTTCGAGTCGTGCTTCGGCCCGGCACTGGCGGTGCAGCGCTACGCGGACGAGCCGCTGAAGCAGCGCGTGCTGCGCGCCGTGTGCGCGGGCGACATGATGGTCGCCGTCAGCATGAGCGAGCCGGGCGCCGGCTCGGCACTGACCGACCTGAAGACGCGCGGCGTTATCGAAGGCGACACGGTCGTGCTCGAGGGGCAGAAGCGCTGGTGCTCGGGCGCCGGCCACGCCGAGGGCTACCTCGTCTACTGCCGGCTCTCTGACGCGCCGGGCGCGGCGTCGATCGGCGCGGTGTTCGTCGACAAGGGCACGCCGGGCATAAGCTTCGGCAAGCGCGACTATTTGATGGGCTTTCGCAGCACGCACCACGCCGACATCTTCTTCGACGGCGCGCGCGTGCCGGCGAGCCAGATCGTGGTGCCAGAGGCGGCTTCAAGAAGCTGATGGAGGCGTTCGACCTCGAGCGCTGCGGCAACACCACGATGTCGCTCGGCCTGGCGCAAAGCGCGTTCGACGACGTCGTGCGCTACATCCAGGAGCGGCGCGCGTTCGGCCGCGAACTGGCCGACTTCCAGGCCGTGCAGTTGAAGATCGCCGAGATGGCGATGAAGCTCGAAGCCGCCCGGCTGCTGCTATATCGCGCGGTGGTCAACGCCGCCGACGGGCTGCCCTCGCTGGCCGACAGCTCGATCGCCAAGTGCTACGCCAACGAGATGGTGCGCGAGGTGTGTATCCAGTCGATGCAGTTGATGGGCGGCTACGGCTACAGCACCGAGTACGACATGGAACACCGTGTGCGCGACAGCTTCGGCTGGGGTCTTGCCGGCGGTGCCATCGACATCCAGAAGATCAACATCGCCGGCGCCGTGCTCGGGCGTCGCTTCGACCAGCGGCGGGCCTGAAGGTCAAGGCCATGCCGACTTCAACGACGACGATCGCGCCGCGCCAGGGGCCGCTGGTCGGCCTGCGCGTGATCGATCTGACGCGCGTCTACGCGGGCCCCTCGTGCACGCAGATCCTGGCCGACCATGGCGCCGACGTGATCAAGATCGAGCCGCCGGCGGGCGACGAGACGCGCGACTGGGGCGCCAAGCTGCCGGACGACCGCTCGAGCTACTTCGATGGCCTGAACCGCAACAAGCGAACCATCGCGCTCGACCTGAGCAAGGCGCCGGCCAAGGCGCTGCTGCTGCGTTTGCTCGACGGCACCGATGTGATGGTGCACAACTTCAAGCTCGGCACGCTGATCAAATGGGGGCTCGGCTATGCCGACGTGCTGAGCCAGCGCTACCCGCGGCTGATCCAGTGCACGATCACCGGCTTCGGCGACACCGGCCCGCTGGCGGGCATGCCGGGCTACGACGTGGTGGTGCAGGGCTTCTCGGGGCTGGCGTCGATCAACGGCGAGGCCGGCAGCACCGGTACCAAGATCGGCCTGCCGCTGGTCGATCACGCCACCGGGCTGTCGGCAGTCAACGCGATCCTGATGGCGCTGTACGAACGCGAGCGCAGCGGCCGCGGCCAGCACGTGGGGGTGACGCTGTTCAACACGGCGCTGGTGATGACGCACCCCGCCAGCGCCGCCTGGATGGCCAGCGGCAAGGTGCCGCGCCCCACCGGCAACGCCGAGGCCTGGACCGCACCCTATGGCGCCTACCCCTGCACCGACGGCCATGTCTTCACCGGCGCGGGCAACGATCGCACCTTCGCCAAGCTGTGCAGCGCGCTTGGCGCGCCCGAGATCGCCGCCGACCCGCGTTTTGCGAGCAACGCCGATCGTGTGGCGCATCGCGCCGCACTCGACGAGGCGATCGCCGCGCGCACGAGGCAGCACGCCGCCGAAGCGCTGTCGATGCGGTTGCTGCAAGCGGGCATCGCGGCCGGCCCGTTCCTCGACATCGAACAGGCGTTCACGCATCCGCAGACGGCGGCCAACGGCATGCTCGTCGACACCGGCGAGTTCAAGGGGCTTGGGCTGCCGCTGCGCTTTCTGCGCACGCCCGGCGCGATCCGCCTCGCGCCGCAACCCTTCGCGGCGCAGACCGACGAGGTGCTGGCCGAGTTCGGCGTCAGCGATGCCGACAAGCGTGCGCTCGAAGACAGCGGCGCGCTGCTGCGCCAGCGCGTGCGCTCCGCGGGTGGGCCGGCATGAGCGCGCACGGCCGCTCCGAAGCGCTGATGTCGCAGCGTGGAGCGCGCAGGGTTGTGGAGTGAACCCCGCCCGACCGTCCGAAGGGGCTCATACCGGAGTGCGCCAGCCCGAAGGCGCTCCGGTAACTGCCGCCGGCGAGGAGGTCCTGTACGACGTGCGTGGCCACGTTGCCTGGATCACGATCAACCGCCCGCAGCGCGCCAACGCGCTGACGATGAGCGGCCTGGAGGCGCTGGCGCGGCGCTTCGAACAGGCCGCCGACGACGCCGCGGTGCGTGTCGTCGTGCTCGCCGGTGCCGGCGGCGCCTTCTGCTCCGGCATCGACTTGAAGGCGGCGGCCGAGCTGCCCCCGGGCGAGCGTTTTCCTGCACCGATGCGCGGGCTGCAGCGCAACGTCTTCGAAGTGCTGCTCGAGCTGTACAAGCCGACGATCGCGAGCATCGAAGGTGCGTGCTTCGGCGCGGGCGTGGAACTGGCGATGGCCTGTGACCTGCGCATCGCCAGTGAGGCGGCGCACTTCGCGTGCCCCGAGGCCAAGGTGGGCATAGGCGCCAATTGCGCCGCGGTGCTGTTGCCGCGCCTGTTGCCGCGCCTGTTGCCGCGCGCGCTGGCGCTCGAGCTGCTGTACACCGGCCGCGTGCTCCAGAGCGCGCAGGCGCTGCAACTGGGCCTGTACAACCGCGTGGTGCCCGCCGACGCGCTGCTTGGCGCGACCACCGAGCTCGCCGAGGCGATTGCCGCCAACGCGCCACTGACCGTGCGCCGCATCAAGGAGGTCGCCGCCAAGGGCTGGGAGCTGCCGCTGCCGACGGCGCTGCGGCTGAACGTCGGCCCCGACCCGTATGCGAGCGAAGACCGGCTCGAAGGTGCGCGCGCTTTCGCCGAGAAGCGCGCGCCGGTGTTCAAGGAGCGTTGAAGGCGCCGATGGCCTTCGCTGTCGAGATGGTTCAACTTGGCCGGCAATGGCTGCGCGTCGGCCGCCAGCGAGGAGGCGGCCGCGCCGCGCCGCTGCTGCTGTTCAACGGGATCGGCGGCAACATCGAGCTGCTGGCGCCGATCACTGAATGGATGCCGCGGCGCGAGGTGATCACCTTCGACGTACCGGGCGTCGGCCATTCGCCGCTGCCGCCGCTGCCGTATCGGATGCGCGGCGTCGCGGGCCTGGCTGCCGGGCTTCTGGCGCACTACGGTCACGGGGTGGCCGACGTGATGGGCATCTCGTGGGGCGGCGCGGCGGCGCAGCAGTTCGCGCGCAGCCACCCGACGCTTTGCCGCCGGCTCGTGTTGTGCGCCACTGCCACCGGCGCGCTGATGGTGCCGAGCCACCCGCGCGTGGCCTGGAAGATGGCCACGCCGCGGCGCTTCGTCAGCCGCGACTACGCGCGACGAGTCGGCGGCGAAATCTACGGCGGCGACTTCCGGCGCCGCCCCGCGCTGACCGCGGGCGTGCTGAAGCACGTCAAGTGGCAGTCGCAGTGGGGCTACTACCTGCAGCTCGCCGCCGCCGCCGGCTGGACCAGCGTGCACTGGCTGCACCGGCTGGAGCAACCCACGCTCGTGATGGCCGGAGCCGACGACCCGCTGGTGCCGCTCGTCAACGCGCGGCTGATGCACCGGTTGCTGCGCACGAGCGAGCTGAAGGTGTTCGACTGCGGACACCTGTTCCTGCTGACGCGGCCACAGCAGGCCGCACACGCGATCAACGAGTTCCTGGACCGTCCCTAACCGGTTCGCCCACCGAGGAGACCCGCATGGCCACCGAACGGATGAACCCAGCCGAACTCGCCGCGCACCTAGGCGAGCCGATCGGCACCTCGTCGTGGATCACGATCGACCAGCAGCGCATCGACGAGTTCGCGCACTGCACCGGCGACCACCAGTGGATCCACGTCGACGCGGCGCGCGCCGCGAAGGAGAGCCCTTTCGGCACCACGGTCGCGCATGGCTTTCTCACGCTGGCGCTGCTGGCGCCGGCCTCGTTCGAGATTTTGATGTCGCGCCTCGTGCTCAAACAGGCGCTCAACTACGGCCTCGAGAAGGCGCGCTTCCTGAGCCCGGTGCGCGCCGGCAAGCGCGTGCGCTTGCACCTGTTGGTCGGCGGCGTCGAGGACAAGGGCGGCGGCCGCGTGCTGCTGACGCTCGAAGTCAGCGTCGAGATCGAGGGCGAAGACAAGCCGGCGTTGATCGCTACGTCGCTGGCGATGTTGATGGATTGAGTCGATGCGCTGAGTTGTTGAGCTGAAGGAGTCGCGCGATGGTCACCAAGCTCTCGTCGAAGGCGAAGTCGGCAGGCTCCGGCGCGAAGAAGGCCGCCGCGGCCGTGGCCGGTGATGCGTCTCGCCTCGGCCGGGCGGTGGCCGCTGCCGCCGGAGACCTCACCGAGATCGTCGCCGATGCGGCCGACAACACGCTGGCGATCAACCCGCTGGTCGGCATCAGTCGCGGCGACGTCGCCGCCGCCGCCAAGTCACTGTTGAAGGCGGTGGCCGCGACGCCGCGCCAGGCCGGCAGCCACTACGGCCGCTACCTGCACGAGCTGGCGCGCGTCGTCAAGGGCGACTCGGCGCTTGCCCCCGACCCGAAGGATCGCCGCTTCGCCGACGCCGCGTGGCAGAACAACGGCTTGTACCGGCGGCTGATGCAGGGGTATCTGGCGACGTCCAGGGAGCTGAACGACTACATCACCGGGTCGAAGCTGAGTGCGCGCGAGAAAGGGCAGGCGCAATACTTCGCGGCCCTGGTGACCGACGCGCTGGCACCATCGAACTGGGTGCTCGGCAACCCCACCGCGGTGCGCAAGATCGTCGATACCGGCGGCGACAACCTCGTGCAGGGCTTGCAGCACCTGGTGCACGACCTGCGCCACAACCGCATGTTGCCTTCGCAGGTGGATGCCGCGCCGTTCCAGGTCGGCGTCAACGTTGCCACGACGCCCGGCCAGGTGGTGTGCCGCACCGAGATGTTCGAGCTGCTGCAGTTCACGCCGACCACCCCGCAGGTGCACCGGCGCCCGCTCGTGATGGTGCCGCCGCAGGTCAACAAGTACTACGCGATCGATCTGGCGCCGGACAAGAGCCTGGTCAAGTGGGCGCTCGACAGCGGCGTGCAGTTCTTCTGCATCAGCTGGCGCAATCCGACCATCGAACACCGCCACTGGGGCCTGGACGAATACGCCGGCGCCATTGACGAGGCGGTCGAAGCGGCACGCAAGATCACCGGCAGCGCCGACGTCAACCTGTGGGGCAGTTGCTCGGGCGGCATGACGCTGGCCGCCTACCTCGGCTGGCTGGCCGGCAAGGGCAGCAAGAAGGTCGCCCACACCACCTGGGCGGTGTGCATCCTCGACGCCGCCGCGGCGCTCGAAGATTCGACGCTCGGCCTGTTCAACTCGCCGGCGGCGATCCGTGCCGCCAAGGCGCGTTCGCGCCGGCGTGGCATCGTCACCGGCGAGGAGATGGCGTCGATGTTCGCGTGGCTGCGGCCCAACGATCTGATCTGGAACTACTGGGTCAACAACTACCTGCTCGGGAACAAGCCGCCAGCGTTCGACATCCTGGCGTGGAACAACGACACCACGCGGCTGCCCGGGCAGTTCCACGTCGACCTGCTCGGGATTCTCGAGCACAACCCGTACCTGCATGCCGGCGCGCTCGAAGTGCGCGGCGTGCCGATCGACTTCGGCCGCGTACGGCTGGGCGCCTACGTGATCGGTGGCATCACCGACCACATCACGCCGTGGCGCGGGTGCTACGGCACGGCGCGGCTGTTCGGCCCCGAGACGACCTTCGTGCTCGCCAACGCCGGCCACCTGCAAAGCCTGATCAATCCGCCGGGCTCGCCGAAGTCGTTCTTCTTCGCCGCGCCGGCGAACCACGAAGACCCGCTCGAGTGGGCCAGGAACGCGCAACCCGCTCGCCAGGAAGGAAGCTGGTGGCCGCATTGGCGAGCGTGGATCCAGGCGCGCTCGGGCGAACGGGTCGACGCGCCGAAGAAGCTTGGCTCGCGCAAGTACAAGCCGCTGGGCGCGGCACCAGGAGCCTACGTGCTCGAGCGATGAGGCGCGCGGCCCCGCCGCCACCGCCGCGATCGCCTCAGGCCGCCTTGGTCAGCTCGACCAGCTGGTCGCGCAACCAGCGCGCCAGCGGGTCGGCATGGGTGGCGTTGTGCCACCACAGCGACACCTCGTAGTCCGGCAGCCCGAAGTCCAGATCGAGCACCTGCACGCTGCCCGGCGCGAACCGCGCCACGATCCGCTGTGGCACCAGCGCGACGAGGTCACTGCGCGCGAGCATCGCCGGCACGGCGAGGAACGACGAGCACATCGCGCTCAGCTCTCGTCGCGCCCCTTGTGCGGCGAGCGCGTTGTCGATCAGCGTGCGCAGCAGCCCGGCGCCCGAGGGCGAGACATCGAGCTGCGGCAACGCGCAGAACGCCTCGAGATCGAGGCGGGCCGGAGCCCCGCGACGACCCGGCGCCGCGACCGCGACGAAGGGGTCGCTGTACAGCGGCTGCCGGCGCAGCGACAGGTTCGGCCAGTTGGGGCCGACGACCAGATCGACGAGACCTTCGGCCAGCAGTTGCTCGGGCTGCAGCAGGCCGACCGGCCGGAACTCGAGCCGCACCAGCGGCGCACGCTCGAGCACGCGCTGCAGCAGGGGCACCCCGAGCTCGATCTGCACGTAGTCGTTGGCTCCGATGCGCTGTCGGCCGCGCGCGCGCGCCGGGTCGAACGGCCCTTTCGCGGTGAACACCTGCGCCACCTGGTCGAGCGCGGCGTCGACCAGCGGCGCGAGCTCCTGTGCGCGCGGCGTCAGGCGCATCCGGTTGCCTTCGCGCACCAGCAGCGGATCGTCGAACTCACGCCGCAGCCGCTCGAGGCTCTTGCTCAACGCCGGCTGAGACAGCTCGAGCTGGCGCGCAGCCTGGGTGACGCTTTTCGTGGCCAGCAGCGCTTGCAGCACGGTGAGGTGGTTGAGGTCGTGCGCGCGCAGCGCCGCGAAGTCGGCCGATTTCGGCATCCCGGGATTCTCGGCGATTGACGGCCGTGTTTTGCGAAGCGGGCGTTGACGCGTGGGGTTCGGACATCGCGTGCCCCCGAGGCGGCTATTCGATGGTGGCGCGCGGCGTGGTGCCGGGCGTGACCGGCGCGCCCGAGGCCGGGGCGCCGGATGCGGCATCGCCGCGCTGGCGTTTGCGCTCGGGGTCACGCTCATGGCCGTTGCGCTCGCGCTCGCGGCGGTCGCCGTCGCGCAGCTTCATCTTCACCGGCTGCAGCGTGCGCGGGTCGAGCTTGGCCTCGAAGGCGCGGCCCTGCGCGTCGCGGCCGCGGATCTCGTAGCAGCCGTCGTCGATCTTCAGCCGCTGCACCTGCCAGCCGCGCTGCGCTGCCGCCTGCAGCGCGGCTTCGCGTGGCTGCCAAGCCTGCAGCGGTACGTCGCAGTCATCGTCGGCCAGCACGGCCGTGGTGGCCGCGCACAGCGCCACCGCGATCACGAATCGATGGGTCTTCATCGCAGGTCTCCTGGCATGGCATCAACGCGGGCGCCGCAGTCCGGCCGGCGCGGGCGCGCGATCGGGCCACGGCGACATCCGGCGCAGCGTGTCGTCGCGCAGCACGTAGTGGTGGAACAGCCCGGCGGCGGCGTGCGCACCGACGAGGAAATAGCCGGCGCTGCCGATCGCTTCGTGCACGTCCTCGAGGCTGCTGGCCAGCCCGCGATTCGGCCCGATCAAAGTCGGAAGCTCGAGCCCGAAGAAGTGCACCGTCGCTCCCTTGGCACTCAGTGCAAGCCAGCCGAGCAACGGCATCACGAGCAGGAACGCGTACAGCGCCACGTGCATCGCGGTGGCGATCGCCTGCTGCCAGGCCGGCGGCCCCGGCTGGAGCGGCGGCGCGCGCAAGATGCCGCGCAGCGCGAGCCGCGCGAAGACCAGGCCCCACAGCGCCATCCCGAGCGTGAAGTGCCAGGCCTTCATCAGCTCGCGTCCGTCGCTGCCCTTCGGGAACGCGCCGCGCAGCTCGATCAACGCAACCACCGCGACCAGCAAGGCCAGCGTCAACCAGTGCGTGCCGATCACCAGCGGGTGATGGCGGTGGCCAGTGGTGTCCAGGTTCATGGTTCTCTCCGGAAGGTGAGAGGCAGTCTGGGCATGCCTGCGTGAACCGATGCTGAAGGCCGTGTTCATCCGCGGTTCATCGCGGCCCGTGTACAACCGGGCCGATGAATGTCCGCCACCCCTGCGCTCCTGCACGTCGCCTGGCCCTGCTGGGTGCGGCGCTGTGCGCGCTGGCCGCCGGCGTCGCTGCGCGCGCCGACGAGCGCGACCACGACCACGATCACCATCTGGCGCGCCAGGCGCTCCAGCAGGGCAAGGTGTTGCCGCTGCGCACGGTGCTCGACAAGGTCGAGCGCGAGTACCCCGGCCAGGCGCTGAAGGTGGAGTTCGAGCGCGACGACGGCCGCTTCGTGTACAAGATCCGGCTGCTGCAGCCCGACGGCCGCATCGCCAGGCTCGAGGTCGATGCGGTCGATGGCCGGGTGCTCGGCATCAAGCGCAAGCAGCGCGGAGATCGACCCGATGCGGATCCTCGTCGTTGAAGACGAACCCACGCTGCGCATGCAGCTGGCGCAGGCCATCGGCGGCGCCGGCCACACGGTGGAGGCCGTCGGCGACGGCGCCGAAGGCCACTACCTCGGCGACGTGGAAGACTTCGACGCCGTGGTGCTCGACCTGGGTCTGCCGGTGCTCGACGGCCTGTCGGTGCTGCGCCGCTGGCGCGCGGCGGGGCGCAACATGCCGGTGCTGATCCTCACCGCACGCAGTGCGTGGCAGGAGAAGGTGGCCGGCATGGACGCCGGCGCCGACGATTACCTCGCCAAACCCTTCCACATGGAGGAGCTGCTGGCGCGCCTGCGCGCGCTGCTGCGGCGCCTGGGCGAGCACGGCAGCGCGCAGTGGCAATGCGGTGCGATCGCGCTCGACACGCGCGCCGCGCGCGTGCTGGTCGATGGCCAGCCGTTGCAGCTGACCAGCCACGAGTTCAAGCTGCTGTCGCTGCTGATGCAGCGCAAGGGCGAGGTGCTGTCGCGCACCGAGTTGTCCGAGCACCTGTACCCGCACGACAGCGACCGCGACTCCAACACCATCGAGGTCTTCGTCGGCCGGTTGCGCAAGAAGCTGCCCGCCGGCAGCATCGAGACGGTGCGCGGCCTGGGCTATCGGCTGGTGGAAGAGCCCGCGTGACGCGCTCGGCACACGCGGGCTCGCTGCGGCTGCGGCTGCTCGCCGGCACGCTGGCGTGGATCGCGACCACCATCGCGCTGGCCGGATGGGGCCTGCGCGCACTGTTCCAGGATCACATCACCCAACAGTTGCAGCTGCAGCTGGTGATGCAGCTCGATCACCTCAGCGCAGCGGTCGAGTGGAGCGCCAGGTCGGGCGTCGGCGTCAACCCGATGCCGGCCGACCCGCGGCTGGCGCAGCCGCTGTCGGGTCTGTACTGGCAGATCGACCGGCTCGGCGGCGCGCCGCAGGCCGCCGTGGCGCGCTCGCGCTCGCTGTGGGACCAGGCCCTCGAGCTGCCCCCGGCGCCCGCCGCGTACCCCGTGCAGGGCCACCGCGTGCTGGCGCTGCGCGGCCCGCAAGGGCATCCGCTGCTGGCGGTGGCCCGCACCCTGCAACTGCCCGAAGACGACGCGCCGCTGCTGCGCCTGGTCGTGGCCGCCGACGAGGCACTGATCGCCGAGCCGCTCGAACGCTTCACGCGCCTGCTGCTGATCGCGCTGGCGGCGCTGGCGACCGGCCTGGCCGTCGCCGTGGCCTGGCAGCTGCACCTGGCGATGCGGCCACTCGAGCTGCTGCGCCGGCGCCTGGCCGCAGTGCGCGGCGGCGGTGCCACGCAGCTCGAAGGCCGCTTTCCGCAGGAGCTCGAGCCGCTGGTGCAGGAGTTCAACCACGTGCTGGCGGCCAACGCCGACATGGTGCAGCGCGCACGCACGCAGGCCGGCAACCTGGCGCATGCGGTGCACACGCCGCTGTCGATCATGGCCAACGCCGCGGCGCACGACACGAGCCCGCTGGCGCCGCTGGTGCGCGAGCAGGTGGCCGTTGCGCACCGGCAGGTCGACTACCACCTCGCGCGCGCCCGCGCCGCCGCCGCGGTGCGTGCCACCGGCCTGCGCACGGCGGTGCTGGCCCCTCTGCAGGCGCTGCTGCGCACGATGCAGCGCCTGCACGCCGAGCGCCGGCTCAGCTTCGAGCTGGCGCCGCAGGCCGAAGACGCTGCCTTCCGCGGCGAGGAGCAAGACTTGTACGAGCTGCTCGGCAACCTGATCGACAACGCCGGCAAGTGGGCCCGCTCGCGCGTGGTGGTCGATGTGCGGCGCGAAGGCCAGCAGCTGTGCATCAGCGTCGACGACGATGGGCCGGGCTTTCCGGTGGCGCAGCGCGAGCGCATCTTCGAGCGCGGCGTGCAGCTCGACGAGCAGCAAGCCGGCTCGGGCCTGGGGCTCGACATCGTGCGTACGCTGGCCGAAACCTACGGTGGCAGCGTGCAGGCGCCGGCCTCGCCGCTGGGCGGCGCGCGCCTGCGGCTGTGCCTGCCGGCGGCCGATTGACGATCAGCGGCCGCGCCTGCCGCGGTGCGGCCGCGCGCCGCCTGGCCCGCCATGGCCGCCGCCACCCGGCCGGCCGCCGGGCGCGCCGGTCCCTTCGGCCCTGGTGCCGGCCGGCCGCCATCGTGGTGCGCCGGCGGCGCGTGCGACGCTGAGCCCGCGCTGCCTTGTCCGGAACGCGGGCGTGCGAGCCGCCGCCGCCCGGGCGCAACGGCCGCGGCCCGCGCCGCGCGGTCGCCGCCGCGGCTGGTGGCGCCGCGCACGCCGATCGTCGCGGCCGAGCACGATCGGCTCGGCGCGCTCGTTCGGATCGGGCTCGAAGCCCGGCACCGTCTCGCGCGCGATCTCCTTGTGGATCAGGCGCTGGATGTCGCGCAGGAACAGCTCCTCGTCGAGGCACACCAGCGAGATCGCCTCGCCGCTGGCGCCGGCGCGGCCGGTGCGGCCGATGCGGTGCACGTAGTCTTCCGGCACGTTCGGAATTTCGTAGTTCACCACGTGCGGCAGCTCTTCGATGTCGATGCCGCGCGCGGCGATGTCGGTGGCCACCAGCACGCGCAGCTCGCCGCTCTTGAAGTCAGCCAGCGCCTTGGTGCGCGCGCTCTGGCTCTTGTTGCCGTGGATCGCCATCGCGGTGATGTCGCTCTTGTTCAGGAACTCGGTCAACCGGTTGGCGCCGTGCTTGGTGCGCGTGAACACCAGCACCTGGTGCCAGTCGCCTTGCAGGATCAGGTGCGCGAGCAGGTCCTTCTTCTTGTCGCGGCCGACCGGGTGCACCTTCTGCGCCACCAGCTCGGCCGGCGCGTTGCGGCGCGCCACCTCGATCAGCGCCGGCTGGTTCAGCAGCCGGTCGGCCAGCGCCTTGATGTCGTCGCTGAAAGTGGCCGAGAACAGCAGGCTCTGCTTCTTGGCCGGCAGGATCGCGAGCACCTTCTTGATGTCGTGGATGAAGCCCATGTCGAGCATGCGGTCGGCTTCGTCGAGCACGAAGATCTCCACCTGCTTGAGGTCGAGCGTGCCTTGGGCCTGGTGGTCGAGCAGGCGGCCCGGCGTGGCGACGAGGATGTCGACGCCGCGCTGCAGGCGGTCGACCTGCGGCTGCATGCCGACGCCGCCGAACATCACCATGCTGCGCAGCGCCAGGTGCTTGCCGTAGGTGCGCACGCTGTCTTCCACCTGCGCCGCGAGTTCGCGCGTGGGTGTGAGGATCAGCGCGCGGATCTGGATGCGGCCGCGGCCATCGCGCGGCGCGGCGCGCGATTGCAGCCGCTGCAGCAGCGGCAGCACGAAGCCGGCGGTCTTGCCGGTGCCGGTCTGCGCGCCGGCGAGCAGGTCGCCGCCCTGCAGCACGGCGGGGATCGCCTGTCTCTGGATCGGCGTGGGGGTTTCGTAGCCTTGCTCGCGCACGGCGCGCACGAGCGGCTCGATCAGGCCGAGGTCGTTGAAGCTCATCGGGTGTGGGGCGGTTCGCACACGTGGCGACCGCGGGCATCGACGGCCGGCTGCCACGCGCGCTGCGCGGGCACCAGTCGGATCGGCCGAGGGGATGAAGACAGGTCGGAAGCGACGGCGGCCGCCTGACTGGTGCTGCGGCCGCGCCGACGCATTGTAGCGGTGAGCCCGGTGCGGCGCGCCGGGCTCTTCGCAAGCGCGCGCGGCGCCGGCGTTCAGGCCGCCATCGGCTGCCCGTTGTTCAGCCGCAGCCAGCCGCGCGCGATGCGGTACACCGCCCACACGCCGAGCAGGAACAGGCCGATCACCCAGGTGCCGAAACCGACAATCACCAGCGTCAGCGGCGCCGACACCAGTGCGACGATCACCGCCCACAGCAGCGCGAACCAGAAGGTGCGGATCTGCCAGCTGAAGTGCGACTCGAGCCAGCTGCCGCGCACGTCGCCGCGCTTCACGTAGTTGATGATCACCGCGATGATCGATGGCCAGCCGAACAGGAACGAGCCGATCACGGTGGCTGCGCCGAACGCGCCGAGCGCCAGGCCGAGCGCGTGCAGCGCGTAGACGATGTGGGTGGTGCGCACCAGCGACGCGCTGGGCTGCACCGACACGACTGAGGTTTCCATCCGCGGCATCCTTTCGTGTGGTGTGGCGGGCATGCACGCCGCGCGCGACCGGGGTCGACCGGTGCGCGCGGCGGCCACCCCAATCTACAGCCTGTCGGCGTGATCTCAAGGGCTGGCCGGCGGCCTTGCGACGAACGGCGACAATAGCGGACGAGCCGCACGCGCGCCCGACGTGCGGCCGATTTTCTTTGCAGCAGAAGATTCCCATGGCCCAGTACGTCTACACCATGAACCGCGTCGGCAAGATCGTGCCGCCGAAGCGGCAGATCCTGAAGAACATCTCGCTGAGCTTCTTCCCCGGCGCCAAGATCGGCGTGCTCGGCCTGAACGGCTCGGGCAAGAGCACGTTGCTGAAGATCATGGCCGGCCTCGACCAGGACATCGAGGGCGAGGCCGTGCCGATGCCCAACCTGAAGATCGGCTACCTGCCGCAGGAGCCCCAGCTCGACGCGAAGCAGACCGTGCGCGAGGCGGTCGAGCAGGGCATCGGCGGCGTGCTCGAGGCCAAGAAGCGGCTCGACGAGGTGTATGCCGCCTATGCCGAGCCCGACGCCGATTTCGACAAGCTCGCCGCCGAGCAGGCCGAGCTGGAAGCGCTGATCGCCGCGGCCGGCTCCGAGAACACCGAGCACCAGCTCGAGATCGCCGCCGACGCGCTGCGCCTGCCGCCGTGGGACGCCGAGATCGGCAAGCTCTCGGGCGGCGAGAAGCGCCGCGTCGCGCTGTGCCGGCTGCTGCTGTCCAAGCCCGACATGTTGCTGCTCGATGAGCCCACCAACCACCTCGACGCCGAGAGCGTCGAGTGGCTCGAGGTGTTCTTGAAGCGCTTTCCGGGCACCGTGGTGGCGATCACGCACGACCGCTACTTCCTCGACAACGCCGCCGAGTGGATCCTCGAGCTCGACCGCGGCTTGGGGCACCCGTGGAAGGGCAACTACTCGAGCTGGCTCGACCAGAAGGAGCAGCGCCTCGAGCAGGAGCAAAAGAGCGAAGACGCGCGCATGAAGGCGATGAAGAAGGAGCTGGAGTGGGTGCGCCAGAACCCCAAGGGTCGCCAGGCCAAGAGCAAGGCGCGGCTGGCGCGCTTCGAGGAGCTGAGCGATTTCGAGTACCAGAAGCGCAACGAGACCAACGAGATCTTCATTCCGGTGGGTGAGCGCCTGGGCAACGAGGTGATCGAGTTCAACGGCGTCACCAAGGGCTTCGGCGACCGCGTGCTGATCGACAACCTGAGCTTCAAGGTGCCGGCCGGCGCGATCGTCGGCATCATCGGCCCCAACGGCGCCGGCAAGTCGACGCTGTTTCGCATGATCCAGGGCGTCGAGCGCCCCGACGCCGGCGAGATCGTGGTCGGCCCGACCGCCAAGCTGGCCTTCGTCGACCAGAGCCGCGAGTCGCTGGCCGACGACAAGACGGTGTGGGAAGACGTCTCCGGCGGTCTCGACAACATCACGGTGGGCAAGTTCGTGGTGCCCAGCCGCGCCTACCTCGGCCGCTTCAACTTCAAGGGCAACGACCAGCAAAAGCGCGTGGGCCAGCTCTCGGGCGGCGAGCGCGGGCGGCTGCACCTGGCCAAGACGCTCGCCAAGGGCGGCAACGTGCTGCTGCTCGACGAGCCCTCAAACGACCTCGACGTCGAGACGCTGCGTGCGCTCGAAGACGCGCTGCTCGAGTTCGCCGGCTCGGTGATGGTGATCAGCCACGACCGTTGGTTTCTCGACCGCATCGCGACCCACATCCTGGCCTGCGAAGACGACGGCAAGTGGGTATTCTTCACCGGCAACTTCCACGAGTACGAGGCCGACAAGGTCAAGCGCCTCGGCGAAGAGGGTGCACGACCGCACCGGCTACGCTTCAAGGCCTTGAAATGACCGCCGCGGAAATGCCTTCGCAGGCACCGACCACTGCCGAGGTGATGTTCGAGTCGCGCATGCATCCGCTTTCGTTCGTCCGCCTCGGGGTTCTCGCGGTCGGAGCGGCTGCGCTCGCCGGCTGCGCACTGCTGCCGAAGCCTGCGCCCGGCTCGGCAGCGGGCGCGCCGGCCGTGGCGGCTGCCGCCGCATCCGCTGCATCGGTGCCGGTCGCCGCGCGGCCCGGCCAGCCGCAGCCGTTCGCCAGCGTGATCAAGGACGCGAAGAAGACCGACGGCCTGATCACGCTGTGGCAGAAGGACGAGAAGGTCTGGCTCGAGCTGATGCCGGCCGACTTCGGTCGCCCGCTGCTGTTCGCGCCGAAGATCGCGCAGGGCATCGGCGAGGCCGGCTTCTTCGGCGGCACGATGATCGGGCCGTACGGTCGCTTCGGCCGCCAGCAGCTGGTGGAGTTCCGCCGCGTGCACAACCAGGTGCAGCTGATCGCGCGCAACACCGAGTTCCGCGCCGCCAGCGACACGCCCGAAGGCCGCGCCGTGCAGGCGGGCTTCTCGCCGAGCCTGGTGGCTTCCACCGCGGTGGCCAGCCAGCCGCACCCCGAGCGCAAGTCGGTGCTGGTCGAAGCTAACCCGCTGTTCGTGGGTGACCTGCTCGGCATCGGCATTGCGCTGCAGCGCCAGTACCGGCAGGGCTATGCGTTCGACGCGCGCCACTCGGCCATTGCCTCGGTGCGCGGCAAGGTCGACCAGGTGGTGTTCGACGTGATGGCGCACTACGCCACCGCCAGCATCGCGGTGGCGCCACCCGGCGCGCCGCCGGGGCCGGTGCCGGCGCCGAAACTGCCCAGCGGCGTGCCCGATGCGCGCAGCCTGTTCTTCACGCTGCAGTACTCTCTGGCCGCACTGCCCGAGCGGCCGATGCGGCCGCGCCGCTCCGACGCGCGCGTGGGCTACTTCACGACGCTGGTGCAGGACTTCAGCGACGACCTCGCGCGCACGCCGCGCCTGCACATGATCAACCGCTGGCGGCTGGAGAAGAAGCAACCCGACGCCGCACTGTCGGAGCCGGTCAGGCCGATCACCTACTGGCTCGACCACACCATCCCGGTGAAGTACCGCGACGCGATCGCCAAGGGCATCCTGGCGTGGAACGCGGCGTTCGAGCGCGTCGGCTTCAAGGACGCCATCGTCGTCAAGACGCAACCCGACAAGGCCGATTTCGACACCCTCGACGTCGGCGTGCCGTCGATCCGCTGGATGATCAACGGCACGCCGCAGTTCGGCGCCATCGGCCCGAGCCAGGTCGATCCGCGCAGCGGCGAGATCCTCGACGCCGACATCGGCTTCGAGAGCCTGTCGTCGCGCGCGGTGCGCGCGCTGCGCAGCCAGGTGCTGGCCTCGCGCGTGACGATCGACTGGCCGGCGCTGATGCAAAGCGGCAGCGACGAGCGCGTGGCCGCCGCGATGGCGCAGCGCGCCGCCGCCGGTCCGCTCGACGCGCCCGGCGCCTGCCACCACGCCGACATGGCCGCCGAGCAGCTCGGCTATGCCCTCGACGTGCTCGCCGCGCGCGGCGAGATCGACCCGGCGAGCCCGCAGGCGCAGCAATGGGTGCTCGACTACCTGACCGACACCACGATGCACGAGGTGGGCCACACGCTCGGCCTGCGCCACAACTTCCGCAGCTCGCGCGTCTACACCGCGGCCCAGGTGGCCGACCCCGACTTCACGCGCCGCAACGGCCTGGCCGGCTCGGTGATGGAGTACGCGCCGATCAACCTCGCCGAGGCCGGCCGGCCCGAGCCCGCGGCCTGGCAGACGACGCTCGGGCCCTACGACTACTGGGCCATCGAGTACGGCTACAAGCCGATCGCCCCCGACCAGGAGAGCGCCGAGCTGCAGCGCATCGCCGCGCGCAGCAACGAGCCGCTGCTGGCCTACGGCACCGACGAAGACAACTTCCTCGGCGTCGACCCCGAATCGCTGCAGTTCGACCTCGGCGACGACCCGGTGGCGTTCGCGAAGCAGCGCCTGGAGATCGCGCGCGAGCTGATCCGCCGCCAGGAATCGCGCCAGCTCAAGCCTGACGAAGACTACTCGGTGCTGCGCCGCTCGATCGGCTTCGCGCTGCGCGATGCCGGCCGTGCGGCGGGCATCCTGGCGCGCCAGATCGGCGGCGTGCGCACGCTGCGCGACCACCCCGGCAGCGGGCGCGACCCGCTGCAGCCGGTGAGCGCGGCGCTGCAGCGCCAGGCGCTCGACCTGCTGGCCCGCGGCGTGCTGGCGGCCGACAGCTTCGTGCTCTCGCCGTCGCTGCAGCGGCGCATGGCGCCGAACTTCGAGGAGCGGCGCGACGCCGTGTTTGCCGGCGACGGGCCGGTGGCCACCGACTACTCGCTGGGCACCGTGGTGCTCGAGATGCAGCGCGCGCTGCTGGCCGCGCTGATGAACGACGGCGTCGCGCAGCGGCTGCTCGACAGCGCGGGCAAGGCCGACGCCAGCGGCCCGGCACTGCAGCTGGCGGAGCTGTACCGCCGGCTGTCGGGCGCGGTGTGGAGCGAGCTGCGCGCCGCCAGCGGTGACATTGCTGCGCCACGCCGCGAGCTGCAGCGCGACTACGTGAACCGGCTCGCCGCCCAGTTGCTGCGCCCGGGCGCGATGAGCCGCGCCGACGCGCGCTCGCTGCTGCGCCAGCAGGCGCAACAGCTGCTGGCGAGCCTGCAGCAGGCCGCCCGACGCAAGGGCCTCAGCGGCGAGGCGCAGGCGCACCTGCGCGACAGCGCCGACACGCTGCGCCAGGCGCTGGCGGCACCGCTGCTGCGCACCGGCACGTAGCGGCGTCGGCCGCGCGGAGCCGCTGCACGCCCGCCGCTGGACACCGCCCCTGCTCGCCACCGCGGCCCTCGCGCCACTCGACGCCCGCAGGCCGTCGTTCGTCGCATCGCCGCCGGCGGCGGCTTGGTCGGCGCCGGGGGCCACGCTATCGTGCCGGCCATGGCCGCATCGAACGACAGCCCAGACGGCGCCCGGCGCTCGGTCGTCGGCCGCATGCTGCGCGAGCTGAACCACGGCAGCGTGGGCTGGGCGATCGGGCTGGCGTTCACCGTCGCGGTGGCGTTGAACCCGATCTTCGTCACGCCGTTCGCGGTGCTGCTCGGGCGCACGCTGTTCGTCGCGCTGGTGTTGGTGCTGGTGTTCCACGGCATGGCGCAGTGGCCGCAGCGCTGGCTGCCGCACTGGATGCCGCTTTGGCTGGCGCAGACGCTGGCGGTCGTGCTGGCCGCGCCGCTGGCCACCTTCGTCGTCTATCTGGTGGCCACCAGCGGCAACGTGTCGTCGTTCGTCGGCAACCCGTACCGCGTCAGCGGCTTTCTGTGGATCGCCGGCTGTGCGCTTGGCGTCGGCGTGGTGGTGGCGCTCGGCGCGCTGGTGCGCGAGCGCGATGCGCAGGCGCGTACGCAGGCGCTGCAGTTCGAGCTGGAACGTGGCCGCCTCGAGCGGCAGGCGCTCGACGCGCGGCTGGCCGTGCTGACCGCGCAGATCGAGCCGCATTTCCTGTTCAACACGCTGGCCAACGTGCAGGCGCTCGTCGAAAGCGGCTCGCCGCGCGCGGCGCCGGTGCTGAAGAGCCTGATCGCCTACCTGCGCGCGGCGATCCCGCGGCTGCAGGAAGGCGGCATGCCCGAGCTGCGCAGCGAGCTCGAGCGCGTGCGTGCCTACCTCGACCTGATGCAGCTGCGCATGCCCGACCGGCTGCAGGTGCGCATCGATGTGACCGAGCCCGCGCTGCTGGCGCTGCGCTTTCCGCCGATGGCGCTGTTGACGCTGGTGGAGAACGCGGTGCGCCATGGCATCGACCCGAGCGAGGAAGGCGGCACGATCGAGATCGGCGGCCGCTTCGATGTTGCGTCGCGCCGCGTGCGCCTGTGGGTGGCCGACACCGGCGTCGGTCTGCACGGCCCGACCACCGGCGGCACCGGGCTCGACAACGCGCGGCAGCGGCTGCGCGGCGTGTACGGCGCCGACGCCCGCATCGAGCTCGGCGGCAACCCGCCGCAGGGCGTGCGTGCCGAGATCGAATTCACCGCACCCGCCCCATGATGAACGCCACCGCCCTGATCGCCGACGACGAACCGCTGCTGCGCGGGCACCTGGCCGCGCACCTGCGGCGGCAGTGGCCGCAGCTGCAGGTGGTGGCCGAGGCACGCAACGGCCGCGAGGCGGTCGAGCTGTTCGAGCAGCTGCGCCCCGACGTGGTGTTTCTCGACGTGCACATGCCCGGCTGCAACGGCGTCGACGCGGCGCGCGCGATCGGGCCGCTGGCGCAGATCGTGTTCGTCACCGCGTACGAGCAGTACGCGGTGCAGGCGTTCGAGCACGGCGCGATCGACTACCTCGTCAAGCCGCTCGACGAGGCGCGGCTGGCCGCCACCGTGGCGCGCGTGCAGCAGCGCCTGGCCGAGCGCGCGGCGGCGCAGCACGGCGACGAGGCGCAGCTCGACGCCGCGCTGCAGCAGCTGGCGCAGCGGCTGCACCGCCACGCGGCGCCGCGGCTGCAGTGGATCCGCGCCTCGGTGGGCGCCAACGTCAAGCTGATCCCGGTCGACCAGGTGGCCTACCTGCGCTCCGACGAGAAGTACACGCTGGTGGCGTGGAGCGGCGGCGAGGCGCTGATCCGCAAGCCGATCCGCGAGCTGCTCGACGAGCTCGACCCAGAGCAGTTCGTTCAAGTGCACCGTTCGGTGATCGTCAACCTGCGCATGGTGACCCAGGTGACCCGCGGTCCCAACGAAACCGCCGAGCTGCAACTGCGCGAGCGCAGCGAAACGCTGCCGGTCAGCCGCAGCTACCTGCATCGGTTCAGGCAGATGTAGCGCGGCGTCATGGCTCGCGAGCCGTCCGCGTGAGGCCCCTCGACCGATGGGGTAGGCCAAGGCGGCTTCCGATCGACCGGCGTCCATCGCCGTGACAAGTGACCGATGGAATTTCACGTTCGATGGATGCGGGATTCGATGCATCGGGGAAGCGAACCTAGACTGCGCGCTCCGCTCGATACCCGAGGTCTGCAGATGAGATCAACCGCAAGATTGTGCGTTGCGCTCGTGAGCCTTTGGCTTGCGGGTTGTGCAGGAACGTACCTGGCCAAGCCCGCCCAGGACAAGAACCATCCGGGAAGGATCACGGCCGCAAGCGTCGTCTGGGTCGACACGTCGTCGCTTCCGATTTCCATCAGCAAATCGGCAGCCGGCTACGGATACACGCCACCGAAGCCGACAGTCACCGAGAAGGATCGGTCGGAAGCCCGTGCGCGTGTGGCAGCCGTGCTGAGTGCGTACCGCCAGAAGGCCCCGGAGCTCCTGATGAAGGGCCTGGCCAGTGAAGGCGTGCACCAGGGGGATGAAACCAGAATCACCGTGCGGCCGGTCTCGACGAGCATCAATGGCGACAACGGAGCCGTTCACGTTGCGGTCGAAGTCGCGGTCCGCCATGCCGACGCGTCGTCGGATTGGAAGATCGTGCCGGTGACCCAGAACATGCTCGATGGCGCGTACTGGAACGTGTTCCGCAAGCCGGGTATCGGACAGGAAGTCGACGTCGATCTCGACAAGCTGGTCGTCTCGTTCAGCGACGCCGTCGTGCGCGAGATGCGGATGGCGGGCTGGTTCCGGTAGTCCGACACCTGAGGCGCGGCAGCTGGTCAGCCCGGTCGTCGGCCTTCGTCGAAGATTCGGTCGTGCCCTTCGAGTGCACGGTGGGGCTGCGTGCCATCGCCGTGCAACCACGCCGGCGTGCGGCGCCGATGTCGTCGAGCACGGCCTCGGCGCGCCGCCCCGGGTCGATCAGGTCGAGATCGCTTATGGCGTGCTCGCGCTCGACGGACATGCGACGCGGGCCCCGAGCTGCGCCCACAGGTTGCGGCGCATGCGCAGCCGACGTCAGATGCGCGCCCATGCCGCGCGGGTCGTGCACCTCACTGCACCGCGGCAGCAGCATGGCCGGGCCGCCAGGTTTGACCATCACGCCAGCGCCACCATGGCCTTCGCCCGCTCGATGCGGCCGCGCAGCAGCTGGTGCGGCTGCTGCGCCGACTCCTGCCGCGGCATGCGCGCGATCGCAGCCTCGAGCTCGGCGCGCGGACGTTGCGATGTCGGTGTGGAGCACGATGTGGCGTGCTCAGGGGCAGCAGGCGGCGGAGCAGGCCGAGGCCTTGCTCGCCGGCGGGCTCTAGGACTCGGCGCCGTCGTCCTCGATCGCTGGCCAGATCTCGGCACGCGGCAGTTCGCGTTCCTGCGCCGGCGTGCGCCCCTCTGACGCCAGCCAGCGCTTCCACCAGGTGATCGCCTCGACGAGGCCGAAGTCATCGCTCTGGGGATCGAACTCGGTGATGCAGACTCCGACTCACCATCGGACGAGCGGTGCTGGCAGGTGCCCATCCGCTGCGGCTGCCCATCGCGCTCGTGCAGCGCCCGGCTCGCGGCACCATCGGATCGGCGTAGCTGGGCTCGACCCAGGCCCAGCCGGTGGGCGTGTCGGACAGGAAGACGGCAGGGCGCGGCATCCAATCCGTCGGACAGCCGCACGCTCACCACGGCGGCGCGCCATCGAGCGGTTTCAGCTTCCAGCGGCATCGAGCTTCTTCTTGCGGGCCTGGATCGGAACGACCGTTCGACTCCGGTGTCACGCTCTTCGGCTCACGGGGGACGGAGACGATGCGCACGCAATCGTCGAAGGTGAGGTGCTTGTAGAGCGCGCCAGAGCTGGGCCCCAAACCACCAGCCGGCATTGACACGAAGTCGCCTAGGGCCTGTTCACACTACGGATGCCAGATGCGTTGCCACCAGAATGCCCGCGAGATAGGCGCAAACCGCAGCCGGGTTGGACACCCGGCGAGGATTTGCAACGACGCGCGCGGGCATTCTGGTGGCAACCCGTTCGGGAGCGGGCCTGGCAAGCCGCATGGCGTCGTTGAACTCCTTGCTCGGGCGCCCAGCCCGAGCGGCGTCGTCCGCCTAGCCCTGCGGCTTGCCAGGCCCGCTCGCACTGGCATCCGTAGTGTGAACAGGCCCTAGGGCGCCCGCGAAACCTCGCATGAGCTCAGGCCGCGCCAGCAGTCTCTCGGGAAAAGGCAATGCGTAGAGCGTCAGGGGCTGACCACTTCGGAAAGCGCCGTTGATCTGCATGCCGTCCCGGCCGGGCGAATATTCTTCATCCTGGTCCCAAGAGTCCCCACGCCGCTCGACCTCAAGCGGCAACTCGTCGAACAGCGCGATGCCTGGTGTTCCAAGCACCACCGCACCCCGCTTGCCTCGGAACCGCCGAGGCGCCGCGGATGTTCACGCTGCGGCAGGCGTCCGCAGGCGCTTGATGGCAGCGAAGCGGTCGGGCTGCTGACGTGCCTCCCAGAGGTCCAGCGCCTCCTGCATGCGCAGCCAGCTCTCCGCGCTGGTGCCGAGCAGCTTCTCCAGCCGCATCGCCATGTCGGCCGACAGTGCGCGGTGCTCGTGCAGCAGTTGCGAGACGGTCAGGCGACTCACGCCGAGGCGCTCGGCGAGCTCCACCTGGCTGATCTCCAGCGCCGGCAGCACATCCTCGCGCAGGATCGCGCCGGGGTGCGTGGGCTTGCGGCTCGGGTTGCGCAGCGACTTGGTCATGTTGGGTGTCCTCAGTTCCTCAGTGATAGTCCTCGAGATTCACGTCGATCGCGTCTTCGCCGTCGAACCCGAAGGTGATGCGCCAGTTGCCCGACACGCTCACCGCGTACTCGCCGGCCCGTTCGCCCTTGAGCGGGTGGAAGCGGTAGCCCGGGATGTCCATGTCACCAGGCTTGCCGCTGGCGTCGAGCCGGTCGAGCATGCGTTCGATGCGCGCCGCACTCCGGGCCGGAATGCCGCGGTGGTCGCCCTTCGCGAAGAAGCGCTCCAGCCCCTTGTGCTTGAACGTCCGAATCATCGGGCGACCTGTAATGCGATGAGTAGCAGTGTATCGCTGCGCATAGCAAGGTGCAAGAGCGTCTACGCAGCGCACAATGGCACGACAGCGGAGCCGGCCGCATCAGGAACGCCGCCCTTGCATCGAGCAGCGCCGCGCGCTCGGCGCTGAACTGGGCTCGGTTGTATGCCGCGTTCACGCGATCAGCTTCGCGGTGCGCCAGACACGCCTCGATGACGTCCGGGCGCGCCGCTGCTGTCTCGTAGGCCCAGGTGCTGAACGTCGCGCGGCACAGGCCGTGCACCGCGGTGCGGTCGCGGACGCCGAGGCGGTCGAGCAGCACCAGCAGGCGACCCACCTCACGACCATCGCGGACTGTCGTGGTGGATTCTCCTGGCGGAGAGCGTGGGATTCGAACCCACGAACGGTTTCCCGTTGCCGGTTTTCAAGACCGGTGCCTTCAACCACTCGGCCAGCTCTCCCGTCGGTCGCGCGCCGATGCTAAGGCATCCGGGCTGCGAGTCGGTCTCGCATTGCTCGCCGTCGGCGGAAAGGACAAGGCGCCGCAGATGCGGCGCCTCTCCCAATCGTTGCGGGGGGTGTCAGCGCAGTTTGACGCCCACCTCGGCGTAGCCGTTGGCCGTCTCGAGCACATAGACGCCGTTGCCGGCCAGGAAGCCCTTGCCGCCGGCGTTGGTCGTGGCCATGCCCTGCCAGGGGTCGTTGGGGGTGAAGCTGCCGTTGACATTGACCGGAAAGCCGTCGAAGTGGGTGACGTTGATCGCGGTGCCGCTGGTGTTGAACACCGCCCAGTGGCCGCTGCTGCTGCCGGCGATCCAGGTGCCGTCGGTCTGCGCGATGGTCAGCGTGGCCTGCTGCGAGCCGACGACCAGGCCGAGACCGAGGCCGCCGGCACGCAGATCTTTCAGGTCGATCAGCAGCACGTTCTGTCCGCCGGAGTTGAAGCCGAGCGCCGTGCCGACGTTGGCGGTGCCCTCCATCACCCGCCACAGGCCGTTGCCAAGCGCATCGAGCGTGCCGCTGCGGCCGCCCGCGGGGCAGGCGCCGGCGCCGGGGTTGGCGTCGGGGCACGATGACCAGGTGCCGTTGGCGCCGATCACGAAGGTGCCGCTGTCGGTGGCGCAGGCGATGCCGAGGCAGCCGCGGTGCATGTAGTTGTAGGTCGCCGCCAACCCGCCGAGTGTGCTGACCGGCTGGCTCAAGCCGATGATCGGCACCGTGACCACGGCGGCACCGAAGCGCTCGCGCACCGCACCGAGCAGCAACCCGTTGGGCAGGATGACGATGCGCGCGTTCGGAATGCCCGAAGGCGAGTACGAGCCGTCGCCGTTGCGCACCAGCGTGCCCGAGCCGGTCTTGCCGGTGAGGCCGTACTGGCTCTCGGTGATCGTGTAGCTGTAGGTCAGCGCGACCGGATCGATCGTGTAGGTCAGCAACTCGCCGGCCATCGCCACCGAGGTGTACTGCGTGGCCTGGCTCGACGTGCTGCCCCCGCCGCCGCACGACGCGAGCAGCGCGCCGATGGCCAGCAAGAGCCAGGTCAGCCGGATGCGGATCGAAGTGAACAGAGTGCGCATGGGAACTCTCCGGTGTTGCGAGGCAGCGTAGCACCGCGCGGGCGCCGCGCAGCCGTTCAACGCGCCGGCGCGCGGGGCGCCGACAGACATGTCACGCCGCGCACGCGCGGTCTCGATTGCAACATCCGCACACGACGTTGCGCGCCCCGGGCGCGGAGCCGGTGGCGATCGCGTCGGGGTCGGCCGGCCGTACGCTGCGCAGCCGCGGGCCTGCGGCTGTGCGTCAGGCGCCGGGCCTGCTCGCTTGCGCGCAGCGCACCTGAAACACCTCGCGCCGCCCGCCGTCGATGCGCGCTGCGCTGAGCGCGCCGCCCCAGACGCAGCCGGTGTCGAGCGACAGCAGGTCGGGGCGATCCAGCAGGCCCAGCGTCGACCAGTGGCCGAACGCCACCGGCACGTGCCGCGTGCGGCGCGACGCGATGTCGTACCACGGGCGGTGGCCGGGCGGTGCGGCGGCGGCGCTGTCCTTGACGGTGAAGTCCATCGTGCCGTCGTCGGTGCAGAAGCGGATGCGGGTGAGCGCGTTGACCACCGCGCGCCAGCGGTCGAGGCCCTGCAGTGCGTCGCTCCAGCGTGCCGGCTCGTTGCCGTACATGCGCGGCAGGAAGGCGGCAAGCTGCTCGCTGCGCAGCATGGCCTCCACCTCGGCCGCCAGCGCCAGCGTCTGCTCGGCGCTCCACTGCGGCGGCACGCCGGCGTGCACCAGCAACCAGCCGTGCGCGCGGTCGGCCATCTTGCAGTGGCGCAGCCAGTCGATCCAGCCGTCGCGCTCGGGGCTTTGCAGCACGTCGTGCAGCGTGTCGCCGCGGTGCGGTGGGCGCACGCCGGCGGCCACCGCGAGCAGGTGGAAGTCGTGGTTGCCGAGCAGGCAGGTGGCCGCACCGCCGAGCGCGCGCAGCCGCTCGAGCACGCCGAGGTTGTCGGGGCCGCGGTTGACGAGGTCGCCCAGCACGTGCAGCGAATCGCGCGACGGCGAGAAGCCCGCCGCGTCGAGCAGGCGGTTCAGCGCTGCGCTGCAACCCTGCGGGTCGCCGATCAGCAGGTGCATCGGTGCGGTCTGGGCGCAGCGCGTTGGCACCGATCGAGCGACTGCGCACGCGAGCAGCGCCGGCGCGCGCCCGGCGCCGTTCGGGCCGCCCGGCAACGGGCGCGGTGATCTCGGGGGTCCACGGCCGCGATTCTGCTACGCTGGCAGGCCCCCCCACCGCCGGGCACCGCGCTCGATGGATGTTGCGCTCCTGATCTTCCTGATCCTGCTGAACGGGCTGTTCGCGATGTCGGAGATGGCGCTCACCGCCGCCCGCAAGGCGCGGCTGGCGGTGATGGTCGAAGCCGGCGAATCCGGCGCGCAGGCCGCGATCGACCTGCACGAGCGACCCACGCAGTGGCTGTCGACCGTGCAGGTCGGCATCACCTCGATCGGCATCCTCAACGGCATCGTCGGCGATGCCGCGTTCTCGGCGCCGCTGGCGGCGTGGCTGCACGCCGCGGCCGGCGTGCCGCTGAAGGCGGCCGACATCAGCGCCACCGCGCTGGTGGTGCTGATCATCACCTTTCTGACCATCATCTTCGGCGAGCTGGTGCCCAAGCGGCTGGGCCAGATGTTTCCCGAGAGCGTGGCGCGCCACGTGGCGCGGCCGATGGAGTGGGCATCGAAGGCAACGCGGCCGTTCGTCTGGCTGCTGTCGGCGTGCACCGACACCGTCCTGCGGCTGCTCGGCATCCGCGAATCGAACTCGCGCGCGGTCACCGAAGAGGAGATCGCCGCCAGCCTCGAGGAGGGCGTCGACGCCGGCGTGATCGAGGCGCACGAGCACCAGATGGTGCGCAACGTGTTCCGTCTCGACGAGCGCCAGATCGGCTCGATGATGATCCCGCGCGCCGAGATCGCGTGGATCGACGTCGACGCGCCGCTGGCCGACGTGCTGGCGACGATCACCGAGCATGCGCATTCGCGCTTTCCGGTCTGCCGCGGCGGGCTCGACGACGTGATCGGCGTGCTGCTGGCGCAGCGGCTGCTCGCGCCGCTGGCCGCCGGCCAGACGCCGGTGCTCACCGATCTGCTGGTGCCGCCAGTGTTCGTGCCCGAGACGCTGTCGGGCATGGAGCTGCTCGAGCACTTTCGCGTGTCGGAGGCGCAGCTGGTGTTCGTGGTCGACGAGTACGGCGCGGTGCAGGGCGTGATCACCGTGCGCGACGTGCTCGAGGCGATCACCGGCGAGTTCGCCACGCCGAGCGCCGACGATGCCTGGGCCGTGCAGCGCGAAGACGGCAGCTGGCTGATGGATGGCCTGATCCCGGTGCACGAGCTGAAAGACCGCCTCGCGCTGAAAGACCTGCCCGAGGAAGACCGCGGCCGCTACAACACGCTGGCCGGCATGATCATGCTGCTGCTGGGTCGGCTGCCGGCCACCACCGACCACGTCGAATGGGAGGGCTGGCGCTTCGAAGTGGTCGACCTCGACGGCAAGCGAGTCGACAAGGTGCTGGTGGCGCGCCTGCCTGACCCTGCGGCCCCTGAACAGGACGTTCAATGATCCACCCCGACCTGCACCTCAGGCCCGTGGCGCTCGACCGCGAGCAGCACCGCCTGCTGCGGCTGCGCCGCGACGCGGTCGACCTGTCGCGCTTTGCCGCGCTGAACTCGATGTTCGTGCTGGCCGGCGAGTTCGGCGAGGCGTGCAAGGACTACCCGCTGGTGTGGGTCGAGGCCGGCACCGATCCCGCCGGTGCGCGTCAGGTGGCACCGGTGGCGGTGTTCGGCCTCGCGCGCGGCGAGAACCTGTGCATCTCCGGCGGCGCGTGGCGCACGCGCTACGTGCCGCTGGCGCTGCGCTGCTACCCGTTCGCAATGGCCCGTGCGGGCGAGCAGTTCGCGCTGTGCTACGACAGCGCCGCGCCGTGGTTCTCGGTCACCGAGGGCGAGGCGCTGTTCGCCACCGACGGCGCACCCGGACCGCTGCTCGCCGAGGTGCGTCGCCAGCTCGAGGCGGCCGAAGCCGAGGTCGAGCGCACGCGGCTGTCCGGGCTGGAGCTGCTGCGGCTCGACCTGCTGCGCCCGATGCGCTTCGAGGGCACGATGCCCGGCGGCGAGCCGCTGGTGGTCGACGGCTTCCTCACGCTCGACGAAGAGCGCTTCGCCAAGCTGACCGACGCCGACGTGCTGGCGCTGCACAAGACCGGCCTGCTGGCGCTGCTGGTGGCGCACGGCCTGTCGCTGTCGAACATGCACCGGCTGACCGACTGGCGCGCGCAGGCGCGCGCGGCGACCCAGCCCGCCGCGGCGGGCTGAGCGCGCGCCGACGCCGCGCCCGGCGAGAGCGTCAACCGCGCGCCCGCACGAGCACCCGAAACGCACGCCCGCACGAGCACCCGAACCGCACACCCGCGCGAGCACCTGAGCCGCACCCGCGCCGGGGTTCAGGCCGGCAGCAACGCCTCGTGCGCGGCCAGCGTTGCCACGCACGCGCGTGCGGCCTCGCGCCCCTTGAGCGCCAGGTGCTCGGCGAAGAAGCGCGCGTGCACCTCGTGCTCGTGGAAGGCCTGCGGCGTCAGCACCGCCGACAGCACCGGCACGTCGCTGTCGAGCTGCACGCGCATCAGGCCGTCGATCACCGCGTGGGCCACGAACTCGTGGCGGTAGATGCCGCCGTCGACGACCAGCGCGCAGGCGACGATCGCCGCATAGCGCCCCGAGCGCACGAGCGAGCGCGCCAGCAACGGGATCTCGAACGCGCCGGGCACTTCGTGGCGATCGATCTCGGCGGCGTCGACGCCGAGCGTGACCAGCTCCGCGAACAGCGCGTCGCGTGTGCGGACCACGAGGTCGGCGTGCCAGCTCGCGCTGATCACCGCCACTTTGCGCGGCCGATGGCCGACGATGGGGAACGATTTCGGATACTGATTCATGGTGGACTCCAATGCGATTGGCTACCTGAATCAGGGCGCACGAATCCACGCCGGCGCACGCTGGCATGCCGCGCGGCCGGCGCAGATGTCGCGCTCTCTTTCATCCGGACTGTGACCGTCGGCCCCGGGTTCGCACCGGGTCTGCTGACCCTGCGGCGACGCATCGCGGCCACCGCAGGCGCTCGCGGGCTGACGCGACGCCGAAGCCCCGCGCATCACCGCCGGTGGGGAGTTCCACCCCGCCCTGAGAACGCACCGGCACCTGCGGCGCCGGCGGCTGCAGTCTAGGCCGTGTCGCACGGCCGCGGTGTCGTCGCAGCGACAGCGCGCCGTGCGCCGTCGACGCGTGCTACCGTTTGCCCCGGCGCCTGCACCGCGGCGCGCAACGAACGGAGATGCAGATGGCCGATGACCCGCTGGTGCTGGTCGCCCAAACGGGCGCTGTGCGCACGCTGACGCTGAACCGCCCGGCGGCGTTGAACAGCTTCACCGCGGCGATGCACCGCGAACTGCGCGCGGCGCTAGACGCCGTCGCGGCCGATACTGGCGTGCGCTGCCTGGTGCTCACCGGTGCAGGCCGTGGCTTCTGCGCCGGGCAGGATCTGAACGACGCCGAGGGCGGCTTCGATGCCGGCGAGGTCATCGAGCGCCTGTACAAGCCGCTGGTGCTGCGCATCGCGTCGATGCCGGTGCCGGTGATCGCGATGGTCAACGGCGTGGCCGCCGGCGCCGGCGCGAACATCGCGCTCGGCTGCGACATCGTGATCGCCGCGCGCTCGGCCAGCTTCATCCAGGCGTTCTCGAAGATCGCGTTGATACCCGATGCCGGCGGCACCTGGCTGCTGCCGCGACTGGTCGGCCGTGCCAAGGCGCTCGGCCTGGCGCTCACCGGCGACAAGCTGCCGGCCGAAGCGGCCGAGCGCCTGGGCCTGATCTGGGCCGTGGTCGACGACGCCGCGCTCACCGAGCAGACGATGGCGCTTGCGCAGCGGCTGGCCGCGATGTCGGTGAAGGCGCTCGCGGCGACGCGGCGTGCGCTCGACGACGCGACGATGCTCGACCTCGCGGCGGCGTTGTCGAACGAGGCGCGCGTGCAGGGCGAGCTGGCGCGCGGCGCCGATTTCCGGGAGGGCGTGGCCGCGTTCCTCGACAAGCGCAGCGCGAAGTTCAGCGACCGCTGAAGGCCATGCAGGTCGAGATCCTCGGCGGCGGGCCGGCAGGGCTGACGCTCGCGATTGCGCTGAAGCTGCACGAAGCGTCGCACCGCGTGCGCGTGGTCGAGCGCGGGCCGCGCGGCGCCACCTGGGGCTTCGGCGTGGTCTTCTCCGATCGCGCGCTCGACTTCCTGCGCGCCGACGCGCCGACGCTGCACGCGCTGCTGGCGCCGCGGATGCAGTCGTGGCGCGATCTGACGATCGTCCACGATGGCACGCGCGTGCCGATCGGCGGCAACGGCTTCGCATCGATCGGCCGGCTCGAGCTGCTGACGCTGCTGCAGCACGAGGCCGAGCGACTGGGCGTGACGCTCGAATTCGACCGCGCGCTGTCCGACGTGAACGAGCTGGGCACGGCCGACCTCTACGTCGCGGCCGACGGCGTGTTCTCCGCCTCGCGCGACGCGCGCGCCGCCGCGTTCGGCACGCGCATCGACTGGGGCCGCAACCGCTTCGTGTGGTACGGCACCACGCTGCCGTTCGACACGCTGACGCTCACGTTCCGGCAGCACGCGCTCGGCGTGTTCTGCGCCCACCACTACCGCTACGCGCGCGATCGCAGCACCTTCCTGGTCGAGGTCGACGAGGCCACCGCCGAACGCGCCGGCGTCGAGGCGATGGACGAGGCCGCCAGCCTGGCGCTGTGCGAGCAGGTGTTCGCGGCCGATCTGCACGGCCACCGGCTGCTGTCGAACCGCTCGACGTGGCGGCGCTTTCCGATCGTGCACAACGCGCGCTTCGCCGCCGGCCGCACGGTGCTGATCGGCGATGCGCTGCGCAGCGCGCACTTCTCGATCGGCTCGGGTACGCGGCTGGCGATGGAAGACGCGATCGCGCTGGCGCGCGCGCTGCGCGACGAACCCGATGTCGACCGCGCGCTGCTGCGCTACCAGGCCGAGCGCGAGCCGCCGATGCGCAAGATCAGCGACGCCGCGCGCATCAGCCTGTGCTGGTACGAGCGCATGGGCGAGATGATGGCGCTCGACCCGCACGAGTTCGCCTACGGCTACATGACGCGCAGCGGCCGCGTCGACCATGCCGAGGTGCGCCGCCGCGATCCGCGCCTGGCGGCGGCCTACGAACGCCTGCACCCCGAACGCTTCGGAGAATCGAGCCCATGACCGCACCGACCTCGCAGCCACTCGATGTGGCGCTGATCATCGGCAGCCTGCGCCGCGCGTCGTGGAGCCGCCGCGTCGCGCACGAGATGAAGGCGCTGGTGCCGCCGACGCTCGCGCTGCGCGAGGTGGGCACCGGCGAGCTGCCGCTGTACAACGAAGACCTGGAGGCGTCGCCGCCGGCTGCGTGGACGGCGTTTCGCGCCGACGTGCGGCGCGCCGACGGGTTGCTGATCGTCACGCCGGAGTACAACCGCTCGATGCCGGGCAACCTGAAGAACGCAATCGACGTCGGTTCGCGGCCGTCGGGCCGCAACGTGTTCGACGGCAAGCCGGTGGGCGTGGCCAGCCTCAGCGCGGGCCTGCTCGGCGGCATGGCCGCCAATCACGATCTGCGCAAGTCGCTGGCGGTGCTCAATGCGATGTCGATGCCGCAGCCCGAGCTGATGCTGAGCCGTGCCGCCACGCTGTTCGAAGGCGATGCCGGCGCCGGCCCGCTGGCGCCGACGACGCGCGAGGCGATCGGCAAGTTCCTGCACGCGCTCGACGCGTGGATGCGGCGGCTGATTGTGGCCTGAGCCCGCGCCCGCGGCGCGGCGGCACGACGCCGCGGTGTCGGCGCGCGTGTCAGATGAAACGATGCGGCCGCATCGCCGTCACGCGCCCGACACCGCACGGCCGCATGCTCCTCAACGTCCACCGAGGAGCGCGTCATGGCACCGATCATCCCGACCTACAGACCCATCGTGACGGCCGCACGTGCGGCTGTCGTCGTCGCGATCGCGGCGGTGGCCTGCAGCGTGTTCCTGGTGTTCAGCCCCGCGGTGCACGCCGCATCGGCCCCGGTGCCGGCGCCCGCTGCCTGCGACCACCGGCCGGCGTAGGGGTTCGCGCAGCGCCGGGGCGTTGCGCCTGAAACCCGGCGCCTGCCGCAGCGACATCGCGGCGCAGCGCGCCGCAGCGACGATGCACGCCAGGCCGGCGCCGGCAAGCCGGGTGGGAGCATGCGATGGATGATTCGTTGGGCCAGGCGTTGATCCGGTTGCGCAAGGGCGCCGTGCACCGCCTGCCGGGCCAGCGCGGCGACGGCGTGGCCGTGTTCGAAGGCGAGGTGTGGATCACCGAAGACGGTTCGCGCACCGACACCATTCTCGAGGCTGGCCAGAGCCAGGCGTTCGGCAGCGATGGCAACCTGGTCGTGCAGGCGTTCGCCGATGCAGTGCTGATCCGGTTTCGCGGCGTCGAGCCCGCGGCCGCCGTGGCGGTAGCGCCGCAGCCGCGTGATGCCACGCTGGCTGCGGAGGCCGACGACGATACGGTGCATCGCCATGCCCGCTGAAGCCGGCCACCCGGCCGCGCTGTGGTTCGTCGGCACGCGTTGCCGCCCGCTGTGGGTGCGGCCGATCGTGCGCGACGATGCCGGCGCGTTCGCAGACTTCGTGGCGGCGCTGTCGCCGCCATCACGGCGGCAGCGCTTCCATACCGCGGTGACCGAGCTGTCCCCCACCTGGCTGCGCCTGCTGGCGCAGCCCGACGCGGCCACCGACCTCGCGCTGGTGGCCGTCGCGTGGCAGCAGGGCGCGCCGCAGATCGTGGCCGAGGCGCGCTACGCCGTCGACCGCTTTGCCGACCCGGCACAGCGCGAGTTCGCGCTCGCGGTGGCCGATGGCTGGCAGCACCAGGGGCTGGGTCGCCGCTTGTTGCGCGCGCTCACCGGTGAAGCCGCGCGCCACGGCGTACAGCAACTGGTCGGCGATGTGCTGCGCGACAACCAGCCAATGCTGCAACTCGCCGCGCGCGAGGGTTTCGCGCCCACTGGGCATCCCGACGACGCGCGGCTGCTGCGCATGACGCGGTCGCTGCAGGTCAGCGCCGGGCCGGCAGCGGCGGCCCAGCCGCTGTTCGGTGGGGTGCCGCGCGCAGCGCCCGCAGCGACCGGTGCGCATTGAATTGCACGCACGGCAGCGCACCGCCGGCACGACGCACGAGGACGCGATGACGACGATGAGCGCTGTGGCGACCGCGCCGGCGAGCGCCGGCGCACCGACGCAGGCCGAGCTGGCGCGCGAGCGCGACTACCTGTTGCGCGTGGCGCGCCGGCAGTTGCGCGACGGCTCGCTGGCCGAGGATGTCGTCCACGATGCGCTGCTGTCGGCGTTGCAGGCGCGCAGTGCGTTCGCCGGGCGCTCCAGCCTGCGCACCTGGCTGACGTCGATCCTGCACCACCGCATGGCCGATACGCTGCGGCGCGAGCGTCGCGTGTCGGGCAACGGCGACGCCGGTGCGGCGCCGGCGCTCGATGACGACGACGCGGCGCTGCCGGCGGCCGCGGTCGACGATCGCGATCCGGCGCGGCGGCTGGCGGCGAAGCAGGCGCTGGCGAAGCTCGCCGCCGAGCTGCAGCGGCTGCCACCGCTGGCGGCGCAGGTGCTGCTGCTGCGCAGGATCGAAGGGCGCAGCAACGACGAGACTGCGGCCCAGCTGCAGCTCGACCCGCTGCGCGTGCCCGCGATCCTGCACCGTGCGCTGGTGCGGTTGAAGCGCGGGCTCGACGGGCATGGCGCCGCGGCCGCGCGTGTCGATTGAAACCCGCGCCGCCGCGCCATCGGTGTGATCTTGCGCCGCACCGAACGACTCATCTGCAGGAGCGCACGACGCGCTGCCGAGTTCTTTCCCTGCAACCCGTTCCACGAAGGAGTGTTCACATGAGAGCCATCATCCATCGCAATGCAATCGTCGCCGCTGTGTTGACGGTGTTGGGCGGCGTCGCGCTGGCGCAGCCGGTCGACGGCGCGCAGCTGCGCGGCGAGCTGGCGTTCGTCGAGGCGACGTCTGCCCCGATCGATGCCACGCGCTCGACGGCGGCGGTGCGCGCCGAGACGGTCGCGGCGATCGCGGCCGGCACCATCGCGCACGGCGAGGCCAACCTGGCCGCGCCGGTGTTCGCGTCGCGCGAGTCCCGCGCCGCGGTCAACGCCGAGACGGTCGCGGCGATCCGCCTGCAACTGATCGCGCGCGGCGATGCGCCGCTGCCGGCGTCGACGGCGCGCGAGGCCGGGCAGGTTCGCCTCGCCACACGCTGAGCGGCGGCGCCGAGGGCACCGGCGGCGCGCCGCCGGTGCCCGGCCGCCGCGTGTTGCAAATGCAATCTGCACTGCAACCCCGGTAACCCCCGGGTAGCCGGCGACGGCGAAGCTCTGGACCGGCCGCTGGACGAGCGGCAACGAATCGAAGGAGGCAGACCATGGACACCAGCACTGAGCCCCGACGCCGCGCGCGCGGCCTGCCGCCGCCGTGGCGCCACGACGACGACGAAGCCGACCCCCTCGGCGAGTGGACGCTCGACGACATCGACGGCGAGTTCGACTTCGCCGCGTCGCGTGCCGCGCGAGACCTGGATGCCATCGACGCCGACTGATGGCCCGGTCGGTGCGGCGTCGCTGACGTCGTCCGCAGAACCATCCGGCACCGGCGCGGCGCCCGCCGCGCGACGTGTGCTGTTGGTCGATGTCGACCGTGCGTTGGTCGACCTGCTCGGCGCCTGGCTGGCCGGCGAGGCCGTTGCCATGGCGCAGCCCGGTGAAGCCGGGTCGGGCGCGCGCGTGGATCTGGTGATCGTCGAGGTGCCGTTCCCGCGGCAAGGCGGCGTAGACTGTATCCGCCGCATTGCGAGCCGGTTTCCTGGGGTGCCCATCGTGGCGTTGTCGTCCACCTTCCTTTCCGGCGTCGATTGCCACGGGCCGCTGGCGCGCGCCCTCGGCGTCGCCTGCGTGCTGCCGAGCCCGGTCGCGCGCGAGGTGCTGATCAACGCCGTGCGCCGGGTGCTGCAGCGCGCCTCGCCGTGCCAGTGTCCCGACCATGATCCGGCCGTCGATCGAGCGCGCTGAAGCGCGCGCACCGGCCCCGGGTGCCGGCGCGGGCCGCGAGGGCAGCTGCGCGGCTTGCGCCGCGACCGACGCGGGCGATCTCGCCGCCGCGTGCGCGCAGCCGAACGCCACGATCCGGCGCGGCCTGCCATGGCTGGGCGGCCTGTTCATCGCGGCCATCGTGGCGTTGGCGGCGCTCGACATCTGGCGTGGCTATGCCAACACCACCACCGAGACCATGCGCGAGCTGGAGACGCTGTCGCGCGTGATCGCCGAGCAGACGGCCGGCAGCGTGCAGACGGTCGACCGCATGCTGCAGCACGTGGCGGCGGAAGTCCGCGCCGGCCGAATCGACCCGCTCGCCGACGAGGCCGCGCTGCACGCCTACCTGCGCGATCAGAGCATCGGCCTGATCCAGGTGGCGGGGCTATCGATCATCGATGCCCATGGCCGCATCCGCGCCAGCTCGAGTCGCTACCCGCAGCCGGACCCGCGGCCGAGCGTGGCCGAGCTGCCGGCGTGGCAGCAACTGCAGACCTCGCGCGACAGCGGCCTGATCGTGGCGCCGACGATGCGCGGCATCAACCGGCCGAACCTGTGGATCTTCCCGATCGGCCGGCGGCTCGAAGGGCCCGACGGTCGATTCGCCGGCGCGATCGTGGCCGCAGGCCGGGTCGAGTACTTCCAGGATTTCTATCGCGACGTGCGGCTCGACGAAGGCACAGCGATCATGCTGACGCACCGCGACGGCACCTTGATCGCGCGGCAGCCGCCGCTGCCTGAGGCGCCCGGCCGGCGCTACCCCGGCATCGACACGGCCCTGTCGGCGCGCGACGAGGGTCACCCGAAGGCGAGCCGCAGGATCAGCATGATCGACGGCGTCGACCGCTTCGGCGCCGCGCAGCTGGTGGCCGACTACCCGCTGGCGGTGACCGTCACCCGCGATGCGGCAGTCGCACTGGCCGGCTGGCGTCGCGAGACGGCGGGCACGGTCGTGCGCACGCTGGCGTTGGCGCTGCTGGCCACCGGGCTGCTGGTGGCCGTGCAGCGGCAGCTGCGGCGCCTGGAGCGCTCGCGCGAGCGCTTCGCGCTGGCCGCCGCCGGCTCCGACGAAGGCATCTGGGACTGGGACGTCGCCAGCGACCGCATCTTCGCATCGGCGCGCGCGCGCGAGATCTACGGCCTGCCGCCGGGCCCCGACGTGCTGCCGCGGCAGCAGTGGTTCACGTTGCTGCGGCTGCATCCGGCCGACGTGGCCGCACGTCGAGAGGCGCTGCGGGCGCACCTGGCGGGCCAGACGCCGGTCTACGCAGGCGAATACCGCGTGCGCGACGCCGACGGCCGCGACCGCTGGGTGCGCGTGCGCGGCCTGTGCGTGCGCGACGCGCACGGCGTGCCGCTGCGCATGGCCGGCTCGGTGACCGACATCGACGCGCGCAAGCGCGCCGAGGATGCGCTGCGTCTGTCCGAAGAGCGCTATGCGCTGGCGATGACCGGCTCCACCGGCGGCCACTGGGTGTGGGAGCCGCAGACCGATGCGCTGTTCGTCTCGGGCACCGTCAACCAGCTGTTCGACCAGCCGGCCGGGCTGGAACCCACCTCGCGGGCCGAGTATTTCTCCCGCGTGCGGCTGCACCCGGACGATGTGCCGAAGTGGAACCAGATCATCGGGGATGTGGCAAACCCAGCGGTCAAGCGGATCGACCTCGAGTTCCGCGTGCTGCCCGCCGACGGCGGCGAGCCGCGCTGGATCCTCACGCGGGCGCAGTGCTTCCGCGACGACGCGGGCTGCGCGCTGCGGGTGGCCGGCGTCAGCGTCGACATCACCGAGCGCAAGCGCACCGAACAGGCGTTGCGCGAGAGCGAGCAGCGGTTCGCGCATGCGGTGGCCGGCGCCAACGACGGCATCCTCGACTGGGACATCGTCGCCGATCGCATGTTCGCCTCCGATCGTGCGATGCGCATGGTCGGCCTCGAGCCCGACGATCGCGTGCGCACACGGGCCGAATGGGCCGCCCTCGTGATGCCGCGCATGCACCCCGACGACCTGCCGCGGTTGAAGGCCGAACTGCACGGCACCGAAGACAGCCCGCCCGAGGCGCACGAGGGCGAGTACCGCGTGCGCGGCGCCGACGGCGGGTACCGCTGGATGCGCTTTCGCGGCCGCGTGGTGCGCGACGCCGCCGGTCGCGCGATGCGCTGGGCGGGCTCGGTCAGCGACGTCGACGCGCTGAAGAAGACCGAGGAGGCGCTGCGCCGCTCGGAGCAGCGCTACCAGCTGGCGGTGGACGGCTCCAACGAGGGCCTGTGGGACTGGGACCTCGCCAGCGACTCGCTGTTCCTGTCGCCGCGCGCGCAGCAGCTGCTGTGGCAGCGCAGCGGCGAGCCGCAGCGGCCGCGTCGCGAGTGGATCGCGCTGACGGCCTACCACCCCGATGACATGCCGCTGGTGCGCGCCGCGTTGGCGGCTCATCTGCGCGGAACCACCAAGCACTTCAAGGTCGAGTACCGGCTGCGCCACCACAGCGGCGAGTGGCGCTGGTATCGCCAGCGCGGCATCGCGGTGCGCGATGCCGGCGGCCGACCGACCCGGATGGCCGGCTCGATGGAGGACATCACCGATCGCAAGCAGGTCGAGGCCGAGCGCGAGCGGCTCGAGCTGCAGCTGCGCCAGGCGCAGAAGCTGGAGGCGATCGGCACGCTGGCCGGCGGCATCGCGCACGACTTCAACAACATCCTGGCGGCGATCCTCGGCTACGGCGAGATGGTGCAGAAGGATGCGCCCGAGGGCAGCGCCGTGCGGCGCAATATCGACGCCGCGATGAGTGCCGGCATGCGCGCGAAGTCGCTGGTCGAACGCATTCTGGCGTTCAGCCGCAGCGGCATGGGCGAGCGCGTGCCGGTGCACATGCAGTCGGTGGTCGGCGAGGCGCTCGACGCGGTGGCCGCGTCGCTGCCGCCGGGCGTCACGCTGGAGCGCCGGCTCGACTGCGGCAACGCGGCGGTGCACGGCGACCCCACGCAGGTGCACCAGGTGGTGCTGAACCTGTGCGCCAACGCGGTGCAGGCGATGAAATCCAACGGCACGCTCAGCGTCACGCTCGAGCTCGCGCAGCTCGATTCGGTGCGCTGCGCGGCCAGCGTGCTGCCCGCCGGCAGCTATGTGCGCCTGGGGGTGCGCGACACCGGCAGCGGCATCGAACCGCACCTGCTGGAGCGCATCTTCGATCCGTTCTTCACCACCAAGGAGGTCGGCGTCGGCACCGGGCTCGGGCTGTCGCTGGTGCACGGCATCGTCGCCGACCTCGGCGGCGGCATCGAGGTGAACAGCACGGTCGGCGAGGGCTCGCACTTCAGCGTCTACCTGCCCTGGAGCAGTTGCGTCGAACCGGCGCAACGCGTCGACGAGGCGGTGGCCGTCGGCCAGGGCCAGACGGTGCTGCTGATCGACGACGAGGAGACGCTGGTGCGCCTGGGTGAGGAGATGATCGCCGGCCTCGGTTACGAACCGGTGGGCTTCACGTCGAGCACCGAAGCGCTGGAGACGTTCCGCGCCACCCCCGAGCGCTTCGACATCGTGCTGTCGGACGAGGCGATGCCCGGCATGACCGGCTCCGAACTGGCGCTGACGATCCGCGCCATCCGGGCCGACATTCCGATCGTGCTGATGAGCGGCTACGTCACGCCGGTGATGACCCGGCGTGCGCGCGATGCCGGCGTGGCCGAAGTGCTGTCCAAGCCGCTGGTGGCGCGCGACATCGCGCGCAGTCTCGCCGGTGCGCTGCAGGCGCCGGCGACCTGACGCCGCCCGGGTTTCAAACGCAACGCGGCGCGCGCGTCGCTGCAACGGCGGCGCAACGGCAGCGGCGTGCAATCGGGGCACACGATGGGCCACGCGATGGGCCACGTGTGCGCACCAGGAGCCGCACCATGAACCGCCTGCATCAACACGCGCCGCGCACGCCGGCCGGCGCCGCCCCCGCGAGCCACTGGTTCGCGCGCGGCTGGGAAGCCGTCTCGACCTGGCGCGATCGCAGCCGCGGCCGCGACCTGCTGGGCGAGCTCGACGAGCGCATGCTCAAGGACATCGGGCTCAGCCATGCCGACGCCATCGTCGAGGCCGGCAAGTCCTTCTGGCAGCGCTGAATGGCCGCCGCAACGCCGGCGGTTGCCGAGGGCATGCTGCGCGGCGCGCCGTCCGCGGCTACGATCGCGCCTGCCGCTGCCGCGGCGACCGCGATGACCACCCCGACATCCTCGCAGCTGACGCCTCACGTGCTGGTGCTCGACGACGACCCGTCGGTGCGTCAGCTGATCTGCGACTACCTGCGCGACAACGAGCTGCGCGCCACCGCGGCAGCCAGCGGCCGGGAGTTCGATGCCGCGATGGCGCGCGAGGTCGTCGATTTGGTGGTGCTCGATCTGCGGTTGCCCGGCGAGGACGGCCTGCAGATCGCGCGCCGCCTGCGCGAGACCTCGACCGTGCCGATCCTGATGCTCACCGGCCGTGCCGAGGAGGCCGACCGCGTGATGGGGCTCGAACTCGGCGCCGACGACTACCTGACCAAGCCGTTCTCCACCCGCGAACTGCTGGCGCGCATCCGCGCGCTGTTGCGGCGCGCGCGCGCGCAGGCCACGGTGGCCGATGCGATCGCGCGCGTACGCGCCTACCGCTTCGGTTCGTGGGAGCTGAACATCGGGCTGCGCAAGCTACGCTCGGCCGATGGCCGTGCGGTCGAGCTGACCAACGGCGAGTTCAGCCTGCTCGCCGCATTCGTCTCGGCGCCGCAGCGCGTGCTGTCGCGCGACCAGCTGCTCGATCTTTCGCGGCTGCACAACGCCGAGGTCTACGACCGCTCGATCGACGTGCAGATCCTGCGCCTGCGGCGCAAGATCGAGCACGACCCGTCGCGCCCGCAGCTGATCAAGACCGAGCGCGGCAGCGGCTACCTGTTCGACGCGGTGGTCGAAGCGGTGCACTGACGCGCAGCGGCGCCGCGCGCGCTGTGCCGAGGGCCACTCGTTCGAGCGGCTGGCGTCAGCCGATGCGGCGCGCCACGTCTTCGAGCCGGCCGGCCAGCGTGCCGAAGCGGCGCCGGTACTGCGCCGGGCTCAGCGTGACCTTGCGCCGGAACAGCCGCGAGAAGAACGCGGCGTCCTGGTAGCCGACCTGCTCGGCCACCGCCTCCACCGGCTCGTGGCCGGCCTCGAGCATCTGCTTGGCCTCTTCGAGCCGCAGCATGTGCACGTACTCGAGCGGGCTCATGCCGGTGGCCTGTGTGAAGCGGCGCTTGAAGGTGCGCTCGGCCAGGCCCGACAGCTCGACCATGCGCGTCACCGGCGCCTCGAGCGCGTAGTGCTGCGCGGCCCACTGCTGCGCGCGCTGCACCGCCGGGTCGTCGATGCCGCTGCCGCGCGTGAGCGACGCGTAGGCGACCGGGCTGGTCTCGCTGGGGTCGAGCAGGTTGATGCGGGCCACCTGCATCGCCGCCTCGGGCCCCGCGAAGCGCGCGATCAACGCCAGCGCCAGCATGTGCCAGGCGACGCCGCTGCCGGCCATCGCGATGCGGCGTTCGGCGCCGGCAAAGAGCACACCGCGCTCGGGGAACCACTGCGTGCCCGGGTAGTCGCGCGCCAGCGCGTCGCAGTAGGCCCAGTGCGAGGTGGCGTCCAGCCCGTCGAGCAGGCCGGTGCGCGCCAGCAGCAGCGCGCCCGAGCAGGCCGAGGCCAGCAGCGCGCCGTCGGCATGGCGCGCGCGCAGCCAGGCCACCTCGGCGTCGTAGCGGTCGCCGAGCGGCTCGCCCGGCGGCACCATGACATCGGTGATACAGACGATGTCGGGCCGCGGGCAGTCGGCAAAGCCCGCGTCGGGCGTGATGCGTACGCCGTTGGCGCCGGCGAACGGCGCGCCGTCGCGGCTGACCACCAGCGGCCGAAACGGCGAGGGCAGCACCGCGGCGCCGTGCAGCATCAGCCAGTCGCGCCGCACCGACGACAGGAAGTCGTAGAAACCGTACAGCGTGGCGGCGCTCACCTCGGGCACGCCGAGCAGCGCGACGACGATCGGGCGCTGTGCCTGCGTGGCACGAATGCCAGCCTGGTTGCACGAATCGCTGCGGGCGATGTCGTCGTCGGCCGGCACACTGCCGCGCGTTGTCGATGAACCCTCACCGTGGAGATGCTGCATGCCGACCCCTTTCGATCTGCTGATGGACCCGATGACGCAGGCGATGCTCGCGCTGTTTGCCGGGCTCGCGCTGTGGGAGTTCGCGTTCCCTGCACGCGCGCTGCCCGTGCTGCCCGGCTGGCATCGGCGCGCGCTGGCCTCGTTCGCGCTGTACTTCCTGCTGTCGTCGTACCTGCCGCTGCTGTGGGCCGACGCGCTGGCGCCGCTGCGGCTGGTCGACCTGTCGCGCTGGCCGCTGTGGGCCGCCGCCGCACTCGGCCTGGTCGCCTACGAGTTCGCAGCCTACGCCTGGCATCGCGCGATGCACCGCAGCGACCGCTTGTGGCGGCTGTTTCACCAGCTGCATCACAGCGCCGAGCGGCTCGACGTTGTGAGCGCGTTCTGGTTCAGCCCTTTCGACATGGTGGCCTGGACGCTGCTGCCTGGCCTGGTGCTGACGCTGCTCGGCTTGAGCCCGCAGGCGGCGACGCTGACGATCCTCGCCATCACGTTCCTCTCGATGTTCCAGCACGCCAACGTGCGCACGCCGCGCTGGATCGGGCTGCTGGTGCAGCGCCCCGAGATGCACAGCGTGCACCACGCGCGCGACGTGCATCACTTCAACTACGCCGACCTGCCGATCGTCGACCTGATCTTCGGCACCTTCCGCAACCCGTGTTGTCACGTATCGGCCAACGGCTTCTGGCACGGTGCCTCTGGCCGCGTGGTCGACATGCTGCTGCTGCGCGACGTGTCGCGTCAAGGTGGGTCCCGATGACGACTGAAACACTGCCAGGGGCGAAACGATGGTCTGCCGCGTACCCCTGACCCGCTGTCTGCGTGGACAGCCGACGCTCGACGTCGAGCACGGCGACCCGGCCGGTGCCCCGGTGATCGCGCTGCACGGCGTCACCGATTGCTGGTGCTTGTTCGAGCCGCTGCTGCCGCACCTGCCGCGCACGCTGCGGCGTGACCGCGGCTGGACTCACGCAGTTCCGAGATCGAGGCCCGAAACCGAAACCAGGAGACAAAGATGACGATGACCGACAGCGCCGGCTATCCGGTGACCGGGGCCAACGACGACGCACTGGCCGCTTTCGAGCAGGCGGCACACGAGCTGCGCTGCCAGGTCGACGACCCGGTGGCGACGATCGAGCGTGCGATTGCCGCCAGCCCCGCGATGCCGATGGCGCAGGTGCTCAAGGCCTGGCTTCATCTGCTCGGCACCGAGCCGGGCGCGCTCGCGGTGGCGCGCGAGTGCGCTGCCGCTGCGCAGCGGCTCGGTGGCAGCGAGCGCGAGCGCCGCCATGCCGATGCCGCTGCACTCGTGGCCGCCGGGCGCTGGCGCGACGGTGGCCGTGCGCTCGAAGACCTGAGCGCGGCCTACCCGCGCGACGCGCTCGCGCTGCAGGCCGGACACCAGGTCGACTTTTTCACCGGCGACTCGCGCATGCTGCGCGACCGCGTGGCGCGCGTGCTGCCGGCGTGGAGCCGTGCGCAGCCGGGGTATCACGCGGTGCTCGGCATGCATGCGTTCGGCCTCGAGGAGACCGGCGACTATGCCGCGGCCGAGCGCCAGGGCCGGCTCGCGGTCGAACTCGAGCCGCGCGACAGCTGGGGCTGGCACGCGGTGGCGCACGTGATGGAGATGCGCCACCTGCCGCGCGACGGCATCGGCTGGCTCGAGCCGGCCTCGGCCACCTGGTCGCGCGGCAGCTTCCTCGGCGTGCACAACTGGTGGCACCTGGCGCTGTTCCATCTCGAGCTCGACCACGTCGACGAGGTGCTGCGGTTGTACGACCGCTCGATCGGCGGCCCCGGCTCGGGCGTGGTGCTCGACATGGTCGACCAGAGCGCGCTGCTGTGGCGGCTGCACCTGCGCGGCATCGACGCCGGCGAGCGCTGGGGCGCGCTGGCGGCGCGCTGGGCGCCGCTCGCCGGCGGCGGCAACTATGCGTTCAACGACCTGCACGCGATGATCGCCTTCGCGGTCACCGGCCGCGAGCGCGAGCAGCGCGAATTGCTCGATGCGCAGCGCGCTGCTCTGGCCGGCGAGGGCGACAACGCCGCCTTCACGCGCGAGGTAGGCCAGCCGGCCACGCTCGCAGTGCAGGCGTATTGCGCCGGCGACTTCGGCGACGCCGTGCGGCGGCTGCGGCCGATCCGCAGCGTCGCGCACCGCTTCGGCGGCAGCCACGCGCAGCGCGACCTGATCGACCTGACGCTGATCGAGGCCGCGCGCCGCAGCGGCGAACACGCGTTGTTCGCGGCGCTGGCGCACGAGCGCGCGGCGCAGCGGCCGCACAGCGCGCTGGCGCAGCGCTATGTCACGGCGGCGGGCTGAACGGCGCGTGGATTGATCGTACGCAAGCCTGCTACCGCCGTCGGCGCCAGCGGGCTTGAAATCGCGGGCCACGGATCCACTATCGAAGCAGCAGGCCGATGCCATGCCTGCACCGATGGAAACGGAGATTGGCCATGTACGAATCGTTGCTGAACTATCCGGGCGGGCTCTTCGGCTCGTTCGAGCGCCTGCGTCGCGAGCTCGATGAGGCTTTCGGCACTGCGGTGCTGCCGGGCAGCATCCGCTCGGTGGCCGCCGGCAGCCTGCCGGCGATCAACGTCGGCCGCACGCCCAACAGCGTGGAGGTGTACGCCTTCGCGCCGGGGCTCGACCCGAACAAGATCGAGGTCACGGTCGATCGCGGCGTGCTGCGCGTGGCCGGCGAGCGCCCGAGCGTGCTGCCCGCCGAACGCGACGGCGTGCACGTGTACGCGCACGAGCGCGGCAGCGGTGCCTTCGCGCGCACCGTGGCGCTGCCCGACGACGTCGACGCCCAGCATGTCAACGCCACCTATCGCGATGGCGTGCTGGCGATCAGCCTCGCGCGCCGCGAAGCCGTGCAACCCAAGCGCATCGCCGTGCAGTGATGCGCGCCACCGAACCGGAGAACACCATGAGCGAGAACCAACCCACCGTGCGTGGCAGCGACATCGAACGGGCCGTGGTGCCCGCGGTCGACGTGTACGAGGATGCGTCCGGCATCACGCTGCTGGCCGACATGCCCGGCGTGCCGAAGGATCAGCTCGAGCTGAAGGTCGAGGGCGACGCGCTGTCGATCGAAGGCCGCGTGCAGCCGGCGGCGCCCGCGGGGCTGGAGGCGGTGTACGCCGAGCTGCGCGTGCCACGCTACCGGCGCAGCTTCACGCTGAGCCGCGAGCTCGACACCACGCGCATCGACGCCAGCCTGAAGGATGGCGTGCTGACGCTGCGCATCCCGAAGCAGGCGCATGCGCAACCGCGCCGCATCGCGGTGCAGGTCGGCTGAGGCGCTCGGGAGGCACGCATGTACGAGCGCATCCTGGTGCCGGTGGACGGCAGCGCCCCGTCGCAGCGCGGGCTCGACGAGGCGCTGGCGGTGGCGGCGAAGTTCGGCTCGAAGCTGCGGCTGGTGCACGTGCTCGACGAATCGGCGCTGGCGATGTCGAACGACCTGGCGATGAACGTCGGCGCGCTGATCGCGATGCTGCGCGAGGGCGGCGAGCAGGTGCTGGCCAAGGCGGCTGAGCGCGCGCGCTCGCGCGGTATCGAGGCCGATGCGGTGCTGCACGACACCTTCAGCGGCCGCATCTGCGACCTTGTGATCCGCGAAGCCACCGAGTGGAAGGCCGACCTGATCGTGATCGGCACGCACGGCCGGCGCGGCGCGGGTCGCCTGCTGCTGGGCAGCGACGCCGAGCAGATCCTGCGGCTGGCGCCGGTGCCGGTGCTGCTGGTGCGCCAGCCCGACGCTGCGAGCTGAAGGCGCGGGCGCGCGCCGCGGGTCGTGCCCCCTGGGCGGTAGGATTCCGCTCCACCGTCCGGGGCCGCCATGACCGCTGCACGCATCGATGACACGCACGACCCGCAACTGCGCAGCTGGGTCGAATCGGCCAACGCCGCCGGCACCGACTTTCCGATTCAGAACCTGCCGTTCGGCCGCTTTCGCGAGACCGGTGACGCGCACTGGCGCGGCGGCGTCGCGATCGGCGACCAGGTACTCGACCTGCATCGTGCGGGCCTGCTGCCCGGGCCGGGCCTCGACACGGTGATGCGCCTGCGCCCCGGCGAACGCGCCGACCTGCGGCGCACGCTGTCGCAGGGGCTGGCCGCCGGCAGCGCACGGCACGCGGCGTGGCGCGACGCGCTGGTGCCGATGGCGCGCGCGCAACTCGGCCTGCCGTGCCAGATCGGCGACTACACCGACTTCTACGTCGGCATCCACCATGCCACTGCCGTGGGCAAGCTGTTCCGGCCCGACAACCCGCTGCTGCCGAACTACAAGTGGGTGCCGATCGGCTACCACGGTCGCGCGTCGACGGTGAACGTCAGCGGCCATGCGTTCGCGCGTCCGCAGGGCCAGATCAAGGGGCCGCAAGACGACGCGCCGCGGCTGGCGCCATCGCAGCGGCTCGACATCGAGCTCGAGCTCGGCATCTTCATCGGCCGGCCCAATGCGCAGGGCCAGCCGATCGCGATCGACGAGGCCGAGGGCCACGTGTTCGGCCTCGCGTTGTTCAACGACTGGAGCGCGCGCGACGTGCAGGCTTGGGAGTACCAGCCGCTTGGGCCGTTCCTGGCCAAGAACTTCGCCAGCACGGTGTCGCCGTGGGTCGTCACGCTGGAGGCGCTGGCGCCGTTCCGGCAGCCGTTCGTGCGGCCTGCGGGTGACCCGGCGCCACTGCCGTACCTCGATTCGCCCGCCGTGCGCGAGCATGGCGCCTTCGCCATCGCGCTCGAGGTGTGGCTGCAGACCGAGGCGATGCGCCGCAGCGGCCACACGGGCGACTGCATCAGCCGCTCGGGCTTCTCCGAGGCCGCCTACTGGACGGTGGCGCAACTGGTGGCACACCACACGGTCAACGGCTGCGCGCTGCAAAGCGGCGACCTGTTCGGCTCGGGCACGCTGTCGGGCCCGGCGCGCGAGCAGGCCGGCTCGCTGCTCGAACTGAGCAACGGCGGCAAGCAGCCGATCACGCTGTCCAATGGCGAGCAGCGCAGCTTTCTGGCCGACGGCGACACGGTGACGCTGCGTGGCCATTGCGAGCGCCCGGGCTTCCGGCGCATCGGCTTCGGCGAGTGCACGGGCACGGTGCTGCCCGCAGGTGCGCGGATGCCGGCCGGGGCTTGACACGCACGCTGGCCGCGCCAGCAGCATGAAAAAATGCCCGCTCGGGGCGGGCAGTGTGCAACGTGGTGCCGATGGACGGACTCGAACTGTCGACCTTCGCATTACGAATGCGCTGCTCTACCAACTGAGCTACACCGGCACGGTGCAAGGGCGCGAATTATAGCCAGCGGCCCCAGGGTGGCTCAGGTGTGCGTGACCCAGCCCGGGCCCGCGCCTTCGAGGTGCGGCAGCGTGTTGAACGTCACCAGCGCGTGGCGCTTCGGCGTGAACGTGAACTCGGTCAGCGCGCTGTTGCGCATGCGCATGTTCAGCTCCACAGTCGCCGCTGGCGCCGTGCCGAGCACGTGCGCCACCGCGGTGGCGATCGGGCCGCCGCTGGTGACGACCAGCACATCCCCGTCGTGGCGCGTGCGCACATGCTCGAGCGCGCGCGCCACACCGCCGGCGAACTGCGCATAGCTCGGCATCCCGGCGGGTCGCGTGCGCCCCTCCATCCAGGCGATCAAGCCCTCGCGCAGCAGTCGAAAGTGCTGGCGCACCTGCTCGGCAGTGCGCGGCGCCGGCAGCGGCTGCGGGTGGATCGCATGCACGATGGCATCGGCGTCGTACTCGTCGAGCTCCGGCATCGCCAGCGCGTGCGGCTCGATGCGCTGGCCGCGCGCGATCGCCTCGAGCGACTGCACGTGACGGCGCAGAGTGCCGGTGAGCACGCCGTCGAACGCGATGCCCTTGGCGCGCAAGTGCTCGCCGAGCCGCTCGCACTGCCGTGCGCCGAGCTCGCTCAGCCGGTCGTAGTCGTCGCTGCCGAACGACGCCTGGCCGTGGCGCACGAGGTACAGGGTGCCCATGAACGCGATTGTCGCCGCCGCGTCGCGGCGTGGCTGTCGCTGCGGCGACCGCAACGCTGGCTCAACCGCCGGCAGCGGCCTGCGTGTGGTACGCCGTGACGAGTTCGACTTCGTGCTTCGAGCCGAGGATGACGCTCACCCGCTCGTGCAGCTTGGCGGGCGCCACATCGAGAATGCGCTGCCGGCCGTTGGTGGCTGCGCCGCCGGCCTGCTCGACGAGGAAGGCCATCGGGTTGGCCTCGTACATCAGCCTGAGCTTGCCCGGCTTGTCGGGATCGCGCCGGTCCCACGGGTACAGGAAGATGCCACCGCGACTGAGGATGCGGTGCACGTCGGCCACCATGCTGGCCACCCAGCGCATGTTGAAGTCCTTCTGACGCGCGCCGGTGCTGCCGGCCAGGCACTCGTCGATGTAGCGCTTCACCGGCGGTGCCCAGTGGCGCATGTTGCTCATGTTGATCGCGAACTCCTTCGTGTCCTCGGGAATGCGCACGTTCTCTGCGGTGAGCGTCCACGAGCCCATCTCGCGGTCGAGCGTGAACATCGCGACGCCGTCGCCGACGGTGAGCACCAGCGTGGTCTGCGGCCCGTAGACGCAGTAGCCGGCGGCGGCCTGCTGGCGCCCGGGCTGCAGGAAGTCGGCCTCGCTGACGCCGGCGTGGTCGCTGGGCTTGCGCAGCACCGAGAAGATGGTGCCGATCGAGACGTTGACGTCGATGTTGCTCGAGCCGTCGAGCGGATCGAACAGCAGCAGGTACTCGCCCTGCGGGTAGCGGTTGGGCACGATGTGGATCGAGTCCATCTCCTCGCTGGCCATCGCGGCGAGGTTGCCGCCCCATTCGTTGGCCTCGAGCAAAAACTCGTTGGCGATCACGTCGAGCTTCTTCTGCACCTCGCCCTGCACGTTGGCGGTGCCGGCGCTGCCCAGCACGTCACCGAGCGCGCCCTTGTTCACCGAGATCGCGATGCGCTTGCAGGTGCGCGCCACCACCTCGATCAACAACCGCAGCTCGCCCGGGATGTGGCCGTGCTCGCGCTGTTGTTCGACGAGGTACTGGGTGAGAGAGACGCGGCTGGTCATGGTGTAGGTCTCCGGCTCGATGAGGCTGTCTTGAGTGTGGCCTGTATGTGTAGCACCTCAGGCCTGCTGACGGCCTGCAGCGACCGCGCGTGCAAAGCCGCGTGCGGGTATGCGCCGGCGCTCGAATGCGGCAGCCCCTCGCTGCGCGAGGGGTTCCCTGCGCTGCTCGATCGCATGGCCCGCGGCGAAACTCGCTCCGCTCACTTCGTTCGCTGTGCTCGGACAGTCGCCGCGAGTCAGAACACGTTGCGCGCGCTGCGCGCGCGCGGCCATGCGCTCTGCGCTGCTCGGCGCCGCATATGTCGCTGCCGGCGCACACCCGCCCGCGGCTTTGCAGCCACCACCGTGGCATGCCTCCTCGCGGCACACCACCAGCGGTTCTGCGCGGTGGGCGGTGCCAGGACGGCGCGGACGGCGCGGCGCGCGCAGCGCGCAGCAGCGCAGGGGGCGATCGGACGGGCCAGAGTCCCTGCGGACTCTGGCCCGCCTGGCGAGCCGGCGCGGCTTGCAAGCCGCGCCGTGGACGTCCGGCGCCGCAGGCGCCGGACCGGCGAGGACGCCGTGAAGTTCGCAGCGCGTTCAGCGCTGCGGACGGCATGATAGGTGAACCGGACGTGCCAGTCCGCTGCGGACTGGCACACGCCTGGCGAACGCCCTGGCGCTTGCAAGCGCCAGGGCACGCAGCCGCCCTTGCGATGCGAGCACCGCAGCGAAGTCGGCCCGCAGGGACGACCGCGCCATCATGAGCCCACACCGGGCACCGCCCACCGCGCCGCGCCGCACTCCCGCATCGCAAGCAAAGCCTGCCGCGCTGCGCAGTACTCACGCACACCGAGCAATGCCCAAAGCGCCACACCCGACCGAGCAGTTCGCGCCGCGCCGCACAGAGAAGCGCAACGCGCGACGAACCTCCGACCGAACACACCCCTCACATCTCCTGCGCCATCGCAGCCGCCGGCGCCCCAGCCGACGCCGCATCGTCAGCCGCCAGTGCCTTGCCGACGATCTCGCGCACGTCGGGGCTCAGGTCGGTGCGCGCGGCGACGCGGGCGATGGCCTCGCGGGCGGCGCTGCGGTAGGGCTCGGCCAGGTGGCTCCAGCGGTCGAGCGCGCGCGCCACGCGCGCGGCGAGCTGCGGGTTGATCGCGTCGAGCTCGGTCACGCGCTCGGCCCAGAACACATAGCCGGCTGCATCGGTGCGGTGGAACGCGCCGGGGTTGCGTAGGCACAAGCTGCCGACCAGGCTGCGGGTGCGGTTGGGGTTCTTCAGCGTGAACGCCGGGTGCTGCATCAGCTCGCGCACGCGCTCGAACACGCGGCCGTTGCGCTCGCTGGCGCTGGCCTGCAGCGTGAACCACTTGTCGACCACCAGCGGCTCGCCGGCGAAGTGATCGTAGAAGCGCTTCAGCGCCGCGTCGGCCAGCTCGCTGCGGCCGTTGACGAGCGCGCCGAGCGCATGGATGCGATCGGTCATGTTGCTCGCATCCTTGAAGCGCTGCAGCGCACGGCCCGGCCACACCGGGTCGCCGGCGGCCACCGCGTGGCGCACCAGCATCGCCAGCGCCAGGTTCGACAGCGCGCGGCGGCCGGCCTGGTCGGGCTCGGCACGGTAGCCCTCGCGCACCGCATGGTGTTCGAACGCCCACGCCCAGTCGGCGTGCAACTGCGACGCCAGTTGATCGAGCAGCTGCTCGCGCAGCGCGTGGATGCGTTGCGGGTCGGCCGGGCTCACGCGTTCGATCACCAGCGTCTCGCTCGGCGGCGTCAGCAGCAGCGCCTTCAGCGCCGGATCGAGCGATGCATCGTGCAACACGCTGCGCAGCGCGGCCAAGTTCTCGGCGTCGAGCTGCAACGCCGCCCCTTGCTGCAACGCGGCCAGCAGCACCTGCATCAGCAGCCGCTGGCCCGCCTCCCAGCGGTTGAAGGCGTCGCTGTCGTGCTGCAGCAGCACGCGCAGATCCGCATCGCTCAGCGCGTCGTCGAGCTTCACCGGCGCCGAGAAGCCGCGCAGCAGCGAAGGCACCGGCTCGGCGTCGATGTCGACGAAGGTGAAGGTGTGGCTCACCTCCGACAGCACCAGCACACGCTCGGTGCCGCCGGCGATCGGCTCGCCCTGCAGCCGCAGCGGCAGCGGCTGCCCCGCGCGCGACAGCAGCGCCAGCGACACCGGGATGACGAACGGCAGCTTCTCGCCCTGGCCCGGCGTGGGCGGGCAGCGCTGGCCCAGGCGCAGGGTGTAGCTGCGCGCGGCAGCGTCGTAGTGGCCGTGCGCGAGCAGCACCGGCGTGCCGGCCTGCGAGTACCAGCGCGTGAACGCAGGCAGGTGCTCGTGCAGCCAGCTGCCGGGGTTGGCGTCGGCGATCGCGCGCGCGAAATCGTCGCAGGTCACGGCCTGGCCGTCGTGACGCTCGAAGTACAGCGCCATCCCGCGCCGGAACCCCTCACGGCCGACCAGCGTGTGCATCATGCGCACCACCTCGGCGCCTTTTTCGTAGACGGTGGCGGTGTAGAAGTTGTCGATCGCGCTGTACGACTCGGGGCGCACCGGGTGCGCCATCGGGCCGGCATCCTCTGCGAACTGCACCTCGCGTAGGAAGTCGACATCGTGGATGCGCTTGATCGCGCGCGCCGACGCGTGCGCCATCATGTCCATGCTGAACTCCTGGTCGCGGAACACCGTGAGGCCTTCCTTCAGCGACAGCTGGAACCAGTCGCGGCACGTGACGCGGTTGCCGGTCCAGTTGTGGAAGTACTCGTGGCCGATCACGCTCTCGATGTCGAAGAAGTCGTTGTCGGTGGCGGTGGCGGGGCTGGCCAGTACGTAGCGCGTGTTGAACAGGTTCAGGCCCTTGTTCTCCATCGCGCCCATGTTGAAGTCGTCGACCGCGACGATCATGAAGCGCTCGAGATCCAGGCTCAGCCCGAAGCGGGCCTCGTCCCAGGCGATCGACGCGATGAGCGAGTTCATCGCGTGCTCGGTCTTGTCCATGTCGCCGCGGCGCACGTACACCTGCAGCAGGTGCTCGCGCCCGGCGCGCGAGCGCACGCGCTGCTCGCGGCAGGCGAGGTCGGCGGCCACCAGCGCGAACAGGTAGCTCGGCTTCGGGTGCGGATCGTGCCAGGTGGCGTAGTGCCGGCCGCCATCGAGTGCGCCCTCGGCCACCAGGTTGCCGTTGCACAGCAGCTTCGGGTAGCGCCGGCGGTCGGCGCGCAGCGTCACCGTGTAGACCGCCATCACGTCGGGCCGGTCGAGGAAGTAGGTGATGCGCCGAAAGCCCTGCGCCTCGCACTGCGTGAAGAAGCCGCCGCCCGAGGTGTACAGGCCCGACAGCTCGGTGTTCGCTTCGGGGTTGCAGGTGTTGCGGATCTCGAGCACGAAGCGCTCGCGATCGGCCGGCAGCTCGACCACCAGGTCGCCCTCGTCGTGGCGGAACGCCACGCTCTCGCCGTCGGCCAGCACGCGCAGCAGATTGAGGCGCTCGCCGTGCAGGCGCAGCGCCTGCACCGGCTGCGCCGGGTTGCGCTCGATCGTCAGCTTGCTGCCGACGATGGTCTTGACCGGGTCGAGGTCGAACGTGAGTTCGACCTGGCGGATCCAGTACGCCGGCGGGGTGTAGTCTTCGCGGCGCACGACTGGGATCTGGCCTTCGCGCATGATGGGGCTCTCAATCGAAGATGTGTACGGTCAGGCCGCACTCGGCTGCTGCCCGTGCCAGTTGGCGATCGGCGGTGGCCAGCGCGTCGCAGCCGAGTTCGACCGCACTGGCCAAGTGCAGCGCGTCCAGCGCCGCCAACGGGGAATCGAGCGCGCGCAGCAGTTCGTTGGCGCGCGCGAAGCAGGCCGCGTCGAAGGCCTGCATCGACCACAGCGCCGACGCCAGGTCGGACGCAAAGTCGCGGCGCACCTGCAAGGCGTATCCGCTGTCGATGAGACGCTCGCGCTGCAGGCGACGCAGCACCGACTCCAGCTCCACGGTGGCGAGCTGACAGATCACGCAGTCGGCCCCTTCCGCCTGCACGAACGCCTCGAACTCGTCGGAACCGCGCTCGGCGATGTAGCGCTTGGCCAGCGCACTGGTGTCGATGTAGATGGACACCGAGCGCCGCTCCTTCAGCGCTGGTCGCGATCGTCGCGCAGCAGCTGGCCTACGGTGCGCTGCAGCGGCCGCATCTTCGCGCGGTGCGCGGCGAGCGACGGCACGTGGCGCTTGCGCGCCACCGGCAGGATGCGCGCGAGCGGCTCGCCATTCGACACGAGCAGCAACTCGTGCTCCTTGGCTAGCGTCTCGCGCAGTCGCGGAATCGCGCCGCGCAGCTCGCGAACGTTGATCGTCTTCATATGTGACACGTATGATGACAACGTGGCACGAGAGTATAGCTGCCGAACGGCACCCCGCGCTACAGCCCCTGCTTCAGGCTCGCCTCGATGAAGGCATCGAGGTCGCCGTCGAGCACCTTCTGTGTATTGCTGATCTCGACGTTGGTGCGCAGATCCTTGATGCGGCTCTGGTCGAGCACGTAGCTGCGGATCTGGTGGCCCCAGCCGACGTCGGTCTTGCTGTCCTCGAGCTTCTGCTGCTCTTCGCGCTGCTTGCGCATCTCGTGCTCGTAGAGCCGGCTCTTCAGCATCGCCCACGCCTCGTCGCGGTTGCGGTGCTGGCTGCGGTCGTTCTGGCACTGCACGACGATGCCGGTGGGGATGTGCGTCATGCGCACCGCCGAGTCGGTCTTGTTGATGTGCTGGCCGCCGGCGCCCGACGCGCGAAAGGTGTCGATGCGCACGTCGGCCGGGTTGATCTCGATCTCGATCGAATCGTCGACCTCGGGGTAGACGAACACGCTGGCGAAGCTGGTGTGGCGGCCCCCGCTGCTGTCGAACGGGCTCTTGCGCACCAGCCGGTGCACGCCGGTTTCGGTGCGCAGGTGGCCGAACGCGTAGTCGCCCTCGATCTTCAGCGTCGCGCTCTTGATGCCGGCGACGTCGCCCGCGCTCTCCTCGAGCACCTCGGCCTTGAAGCCCTTGCGCTCGCAGTACTTCAGGTACTGGCGCAGCAGCATCTGCGCCCAGTCGCACGCCTCGGTGCCGCCGGCACCGGCCTGGATGTCGAGGAAGCAGTTGGCCGGGTCGGCCGGGTTGGCGAACATGCGGCGGAACTCGAGCGCCTCCACCGTGCCCTGCAGCTTGCCCGCCTCGGCCTCGATTGCCTGCAGGCTCGCCACGTCCTGGTCGGCCTTGACCATCTCGTACAGCTCGGCGTTGTCGGCCAGCTGCGCCTGCAGGTGGTCGATCGTGCCGACCACGGTCTCGAGCGTCTTCTTCTCGCGGCCCAGATCCTGCGCGCGCTTGGGCTCGTCCCAGACCTTGGGGTTCTCGAGTGCGGCGTTGACTTCGTTCAGCCGCAGCGACTTGCGGTCGTAGTCAAAGATACCCCCGGAGCGCGACGGTGCGCGCGGCGAGGTCGGCCAGCAGTGTGCCGATGGCATTGACGCGTTCGATGTCCATGGAACTCGTTGTGCGGTGCAGCGGCGGATTCTCGCATGCACGGTCGGCTGTGGCGTATGCGCCGCAGCGTGGCGCATCTCCGGGTTTCCCTTGGTCAGTTTCGTGTTCAGAAGTCGATCCTCGTGTCGGATACTCGCGGCCTGGAGCAAGACGCTGGCCCCTGAAGGGCGAAGGATCTCTGCGTGCTGCGACTGCTGAACATCGTGCAGGTCGTTCTCTACGTTCCGCTGCTGGCGCTGGTGGGGCAGGCGCTGCTCTTCGCAATGGCAGGTGGCCGCCACGAGTCCAACTTCTTCTACAAGCTGCTGGCCACGCTGGCGAGCCCGTTCACCGCGGTGGTGCGGCTGCTGACGCCGAAGGCGTTGTCCACCGGCCAGGTGGGCATCATCACGCTGGTGCTGGTGGTCGCGTGCAGTTTCGCTGTGTTCGCCGAGCGCGGCTACCTGCTGTGCGTGGAACTCGGCCACGCCGGGTGTCGCCGATGAGCGCGCACGGCCGCTCCGAAGCGCGAATCCCGCAGCGCGCAGCGCGGAGGGTCCAGTGAGCGCGTCGCGCTTCGACTACCTCTGGCTCAAGCTGCGGGCGATGGCGGCGCTGGTGCTCGGGCGCCGCGCGATGGCACTGGAGTGCTTCGGCCGCATGCTGCAGCTGTGGCCCGGCGATGCCTACGCGCTCGCCAGCCGCACCCACGTGCTGGCGCAGGATGGTCGCCACGAAGAGGCGCTGGTCGATGCGCGTGCGCTGGCGGCCGCGCATCCGCAACGCAGCGCGGGCGACTGGTTCAACTTGGCGTTCCTGCTGGAGGCGACGCAACGCTTCGACGAGGCCGAGCAGGCGTTTCGCCGCGCCGTCGAGCTCGACCCGAAGCTCGACCGAGCCTGGTACGGGCTCGGGCTGGTGCTGATCCGCCAGCAGCGGTTCGACGAAGCGGTGGCGGCGCTGAAGCGCAATACCGAGCTGCAGCCGATGAGCCCCTTTGGCTGGTACCAGCTCGCGCGCGTGCAGTTCGACCGCCACCAGCCCGAGGAAGCGCGCCGGATCATCCGCCACCTGAAGGGCTTCGAGCCCAAGGTGGCCGCGCAGCTCGAGCGCGAGACGGGGTTGGTGCCGTGAGGCCAAGGTTTCGGAGAGGGATGCCGTCAGGCGGCGTCGTGTTGGGTCGTGCGGGTCTGCTGGCGCACGTTCTGAGAAGTTCCTGGAGGTGACTGCAATGCAACTGACAGAAAGGCATCGCCACTACTGGTCGAAGAACCTGCGCATCACGGCGGTTCTGTTGGCCTTGTGGTTCGTCGTGACGTATGTCGTCGGGTACTTCGCCCGCGACTTGGACTTCAACTTCTTCGGCTGGCCGTTCAGCTTCTGGGTCGCCGCCCAGGGCGCGCTGATCGTCTATGTGCTGATCATCTGGTTCTACGCTTCGTACATGGGCAAGCTCGACCGCGAACACGGCGTTGCCGAGGAGGAATGACATGGCAGGCATGGGGTTTGGCCACGCGACGGGCAGCAGCGCGGCCGAGAACAGGGCCTTCAGGGCCCAGCTCAACAAGGTGTACGGCTTCTACACCGGAGGCTTCATCGCGTTCATCATCGTCGTCGCCATCCTCGAGCAGTTCGGGTTGTCGCGCGGCTGGATCGGCCTGATCTTCCTGCTGGCCACGGTGGGGCTGTATGCCGGCATCGGCATCATGAGCCGCACCACCGACGCGGCCGAGTACTACGTGGCGGGGCGACGGGTACCGGCGTTGTACAACGGCATGGCCACCGGCGCCGACTGGATGAGCGCGGCGTCGTTCATCGGCATGGCCGGCACGCTGTACCTCACCGGCTACGGCGGCCTGGCGTTCATCATGGGCTGGACGGGCGGCTACTGCCTGGTCGCATTGCTGCTGGCGCCGTACCTGCGCAAGTTCGGCCAGTTCACGATCCCCGACTTCCTCGGGGCTCGCTACGAGGGCAACCTGCCGCGCTTCCTCGGCATCCTGGCGGCCATCCTGTGCTCGTTCACCTACGTGGTGTCGCAGATCTACGGCGTGGGCATCATCACCACGCGGCTGTCGGGCCTGCCGTTCGAGGTCGGCATCTTCGTCGGCCTGGGCGGCATCCTGGTGTGCTCGTTCCTCGGCGGCATGCGCGCCGTCACGTGGACCCAGGTGGCGCAGTACATCATCCTGATCATCGCCTACATGGTTCCGGTGGTCTGGCTCGGCATGAAGCAAAGCAGCGTGCCGGTGCCGCAGTTCTTCTACGGTCACAAGCTCGAGCAGGTCACGGCCAAGGAGAAGCAGCTCATCGCCGACCCGAAGGAGAAGGAGGTCATCGCGATCTTCAAGCAGCGCGCCGATGGCCTCGCCACCAAGCTGAAGGATCCGCTGCCCGCACTCGAGGCCGCCAGGCGGCCGCCGAGAAGAAGCTCGCCGACCTGAAGGCGGCCAACGGCCCGGCGGCCGAGATCCAGGCGGCCGAGAAGGCGCTCGCGGCGCTGCCCAAGAGCGTCGACGAGGCGAGAAAGGCCTGGACGGCGGCCAAGAGCGCCAACGAGGCGCGCGCCAAGCCGCTGGCCGGGATGCCACCGCATGCGCAGGTCTATGCCGGCGACCCGAACGGCGACGCCAAGGCCCAGAAGGCGTTCGACGTCTCGCGACGCAACTTCCTGGCGCTGGTGTTCTGCCTGATGGTGGGCACGGCGGCGTTGCCGCACATCCTGATGCGCTACTACACCACGCCGTCGGTGCGCGAGGCGCGCCAGTCGGTCGCGTGGAGCCTGTTCTTCATCTTCTTGCTGTACTTCACCGCACCGGCGCTGGCGGTGCTGGTCAAGTACGAGGTCTTCAACGTGCTGATCGGCACGCCGTTCGACAAGCTGCCGGCCTGGATCACCAACTGGGCGGCGGTCGACCCGGCGCTGCTGTCGGTGTCCGACGTCAACAAGGACGGCATCCTGCAGCTCGGCGAGATGAAGATCGGCGGCGACATCATCGTGCTGGCCACACCCGAGATCGGCGGCCTGCCGTATGTGATCTCGGGCATGGTCGCGGCCGGCGGCCTGGCGGCGGCGCTGTCCACCGCCGACGGCCTGCTGCTGACGATCGCCAACGCGCTGAGCCACGACCTGTACTACAAGATGATCGACCCGAACGCCTCCACCGCGCGCCGCGTCACGCTGTCGAAGGCACTGCTGGTCGTGGTGGCGTTGCTGGCGGCGTACGTGGCCTCGCAGAAGCCGGCCGACATCCTGTTCCTCGTGTCGGCGGCGTTCTCGTTCGCGGCGGCGGCGTTCTTCCCGGCGCTGGTGCTCGGCGTGTTCTGGAAGCGCGCCAGCAAGTGGGGCGCCACGCTGGGCATGATCGCCGGTCTCGGTACCACGTTCTACTACATGGCCACCACGCAGGCCTGGCTGCGCGGCCTGTTCGGCGTCACCGGCCCGGTGCAGCTGTGGTGGGACATCCAGCCGATCTCGGCCGGCCTGTTCGGTGTGCCGATCGGCTTTGCGGTGATCATCATCGTCAGCCTGTTGACGCCGGCGCCGAAGCGCGAGACGCAGGAACTGGTGGAGCACGTGCGCTACCCGAACCTGCAGCTCGGCAAGGCCTGACGCCGCGCGCGGTATCGTCGAAGGGGCCGCCTGCGGGCGGCCCCTTCTTCCTTGGCGCGGGGCGCTGGCAGGCCCCGCATCGAGGCCGACGCAGAATGCCAGCACGATGAGCGACGCAAGCCCGGCCGCGAGCCTGATCGACCAATTGGCTGGCGAACTGCTGCGGTACCCGCCGTTCGCCGAGATGGAGCCGGCGCACGTGCGCCAGTTCGTCGCCGGCGCGCGCGAGGCCTACTACGCACCGGGTGAGGTGATCCTCGAGCCCGCGATGGGCCCGGTGCGTTCGCTGGTGCTGCTGCGCAAGGGTCGCGTCACGGCGCAGCGCGGTGCGTCGACACCCGGCGGTGTCGTGCAGCACGAGGCGGGCGACCTGTTCTCGGTGGCCGCGTTGCTCGGCTCGCGCGCGGTGCGCTCGACCTACACGGCGCAGGATGATTGCTTCTGCCTGCTGCTGGCCGAGCCCGAGGTGAGGGCGCTGGCGCGCGCGAGCGCACCGTTCGCCGACTATCTCGAGCGGCGGGCGCTGCACTTCTTCGAGCTGGCGCGGCAGGCGCTGCACGAGGCCTATGCGTCCGAGGCGCTGCAAGAGCAGTCGCTCGAGGCGTCGCTGGCGACACTGCCGCGCAAGGCCGTGCTGACCAGCCCGCCCGAGGCCGCGCTGTCGCAGGTGCTGCACCAGATGCACGAGCGCGGCGTCGGCTCGGCGGTGGTGGTCGATGCGCAGGGCGGGCCGCAGGGCATCCTGACGCGCCACGACATCCTCGGCCGCGTGACCTTGCCCGGCCTGGCGCTGGCCACTCCGGTCGACCGCGTGATGAGCACCCCGGTGCACACGCTCGATGCCGGCGCCACGCTGCAGGACGCCGCGCTGCTGATGTCGCGCCACGACCTGCGCCACGTGCCGGTGTGCGAGGGTGGGGTGTTGATCAACATCGTGTCCGAGCGCGACCTGTTCGCGCTGCAGCGCCTGTCGCTGAAGGGCGTCTCGACACGCATCCGCGCCGCGCGCGATCTCGCCACGCTGCAGGCCTCGGCGCGCGACATCCGCGACTTCGCGCGCAACCTGCTCGGCCAGGGCGTGCATGCGCGTCAGCTCACCGAGCTGATCAGCCGCCTGAACGACGTGCTGACCGACGCGCTGGTGCAACTCGTGGCGTGCGAGCACGACGTCGACCTGCGGCAGGCCTGTTGGCTCGCCTTCGGCTCCGAAGGTCGCAGCGAGCAGACGATCGCCACCGATCAGGACAACGGCCTGGTGTTCGCCGGCGACGACGCGGATGCGCAGCGCCCGCGCTGGCTCGCGTTCGCGCGCGCGGTCAACGAGGCGCTCGATGCGTGCGGCTATCCGCTGTGCAAGGGCAACGTGATGGCCAGCAACCCGCAGTGCTGCCTCAGCGTCGACGAGTGGCGGGCGCGCTTCGCGCACTGGATTCAGCACGGCGCGCCCGAAGACCTGCTGCGCGCCAGCATCCATTTCGACCTGCGGCCGATCGCCGGCGAGACGGCGCTCGCGCAACCGCTGCTGGAGTTGCTGCGCAGCGAGCCCGCGCGCACGCCGCGCTTCATCAAGCAGATGGCCGACAACGCGTTGTCGAACCGCGCGCCGCTCGACTGGCTGGGTGCGCTGGAGACGCGCAACGAGGGCGAACACCGCTGGCTCGATCTCAAGCTGCGCGGCACGGCGTTGTTCGTCGAGGGCGCGCGGCTGTTTGCGCTGGCCGGCGCTCTGGAGGCGACCGGCACGCGCGCGCGCCTGCTCGCCGCGGCCCAGGCGCGCCACGTGCCACCGGCCGAGAGCGAGGCACTGGTGGCGGCGTTCGAGTTCCTGCAGATGCTGCGGCTGCGCGTGCAGCTCGAGCACCTCGACGCCGAGCGGCCGAACGAGATCGACGTCGCGCAGCTCAACCCGATCGACCATCGCGTGCTGAAGGAGAGCATGCGCGCCTTGCGCAGCCTGCAGCAGCGCATCGAGCTCGACTACCAGCGCTGAGCGTCGTGAGCTGGTGGCATCGCCTGGGCATTCGCCGTGTCGCATCCGATCCGCGCCGCTGGGTGGTGGTCGACGTCGAAGCCAGCGGCCTCGATGCCGCGCGCGATCGGCTGCTGGCGATCGCGGCCGTCGGCGTGCACGTCGATGCCGAGCGGCCGCAGGTCGCACTGGCCGATAGCTTCGAGGTGGTGCTGCGCCAGCCCGAGGACGGCGCGCCGCACGACGCAGCCAACATCCTGCTGCACGGGATCGGTGCGGCGGCGCAGCGCGCCGGTGTCGAGCCGCGCCGGGCGATCGATGCCTTCAGCGGCTTCGTCGACGGTGCGCCGCTGGTGGCGTTTCATGCCGCGTTCGATCGCACGTTGATCGAGCGCCAGCTTGCCGCTCAGCAACGCGCACCGCTGGCCAGCCGCTGGCTCGATCTCGATCCACTGGCCACGGTGCTGCTGCCGCAGGTGCGCGCGCAGGGGCTCGACGAGTGGCTCGACCACTTCGGCATCCAGTGCATCCGGCGCCACAACGCCTGCGCCGACGCGCTGGCCACCGCCGAGTTGCTGCTGCGGCTGTGGCCGCGCCTGCGCCAGGAGAGGGCCACGACCGTCGGTGCCGCGATCGCGCTGGCGGCGCAGCGCCGCTGGATCGGCTGAGCGCTGCGGCGCCGGCGTGCGCGATCGCGGAGGCTCAGGCCTCGATCGACCACTGGTGCGCGCATTCACGGCAACGCACCACGGCGGTGTCGCCGGCGCGGCCGCTGCGGCCCTCGACCAGTGTGAAGCGTGCGTAGACGCCGCACTGCGGACAGTCGGCCTGGTTCGCCGCATGCTCGGCGTGCATCAGCAGGTACAGGTAGCGGCGGATCGCCCAGGCTCCGATCGCGCCGCTGACGACGATCGACACGGCATCGAGCAGGCGATCGGGCCAATCGGCGAACTCCGATGCCGCCTCGAATGCACCCAGCAATGCCACCGCGCAGACGAACGACAACGCGAGGTGGCCATGGCTGCTCAGCAGCTCGCGCTCGTACCACTTGCGAAAGCCGTGGCGCCGAATGCCCTCGCTCAGAACCATGGCGCCGGTTGTACAGCACGCGCACCACGCCGCCAGCGCGCATCCGACAAGGCCCAGTGGGGGTCTCGGCCATCGCATCCCAGGCCGGCCCGTGTGCGCGGCATCGGGTTCATCCGGGTGGCAAATCGCCGCTTTCGCGAGCGCGGTCGGAACGAACGCGTGCCGAGCGTGAACAAGTCGCGGCTCGAAGCAAGCCTGGGCGGATGTAAGCTATATGTCGTGTTCGACAAGCGTCGCGCCCGCTGGTCGAGCATCCGGGGGCGGCGCGATCGTTGGAAGTCGCGGCATGTCCAGGATCTTCAGGAAGACCGGCAAGGGCGTGGACGAGATCGCCACCCGCGCCAACCGTCTCGTGCCGCGGCTGCGCACCGCGCTGATCCTGGTCGACGGCGCTCGCAACGAGAGCGAACTGGCACAGCTGATCCGGCAGCACGCCGGCGAAACGCTCGAGGAATTGCTGACGCTGGGCTACATCGAGGTGGCCTCGGTGACCGAGGCGGCGCCGCGCAAGCATGTCGCCGAAGAGTCCGTCCGCAAGCCGGAGCCGGTTGCGACGGAGAAGCCCTTCGCCGCTCTGCGCGCCGAGGCGGTGCGCGCGTTCAACGATCTCACCGGCCCCGCCGGCGAAGCGCTGGCGATCAAGATGGAGAAGGCGGCCTCGCGCGAGCAACTCGCCCCGCTGCTGCAGACCGCCTACGAGATCATCGGCAACTCGCGGGGCAACCAGGCGGCGGCGGAATTCAAGCTGCGCTTCGCCAGCTTCTGAGTGCCCCCAGGGCCGGGCCGGCCCGCCCCCCGCGGGGGGTCAAGCAAAGTGGCCAAGCCACATTCGCTCGAGAGCGCCCCCAGGGCCGGCCGGCCCCCGTGGGGGATCGAGCAAAGTGGCGGAGCCACAATGCTCGAGACCCGGCAGCGGCCACGGTACCGCGCCGGTGCACCGGCTCTCACACCGCCACGCTCCACGGCTTCGACAACAGCGTCGCGCCGTTGATGATGCCGACCATCGAGTACGTCTGCGGAAAGTTGCCCCACAGCCGGCCGCTCTTCGGGTCGAGGTCTTCGGACAGCAGCCCGAGCCGGTTGCGGCGCGCGAGCAGCGCCTCGAAGCTGTCGCGCGCCTGCTCGTAGCGGCCGATGCGCGCCAGCGCGTCGACGCGCCAGAACGCGCAGACGTTGAACGCCGTCTGCGGCAGGCCGAAGTCGTCGGGCGCCTCGTAGCGGCGCATGAACGGGCCGTCGCACAGCGTGCGCTCCAGCGCATCGAACGTGCTGACGAAGCGCGGGTCGCGCGCCGACAGGAAGCCCACCTCGGCCATCAGCAGCACGCTGGCGTCGAGGTCGTCGGCGCCGAACGCGGCCACGAAGGCCTGGCGCTTGTCGCTCCAGGCGGCATCGAGAATGCGCTGCGCGATCGTGTCGGCGCGCTGGCGCCAGTGCGCGGCGCGCGGTGCGAGGCCGAGCGTTGCGGCGGCCTTGCCGAGCCGGTCGCACGCGGCCCAGCACATCAGCGCCGACGAGGTGTGCACGCGCGCCTTGGTGCGCAGCTCCCACATGCCGGCATCGGGCTGGTCGTGCAGCTTCCAGGCCTGCTGGCCGGCGCGCTCGAGCAGCTCGAAATCGTGGCGGTCGGCGCGGCGGAAGAGGCGATGGTCGTGGAACGCCTGTGCCGCGCCGAGCACGATGTTGCCGTACACGTCGTGCTGGAAGTGCTCGAACGCCTGGTTGCCCACGCGCACCGGGCCCATGCCGTCGTAGCCGGGCAGCGTGTCGACGGTGCGCTCGGTCAGCTCACGCTCGAGGCCGATGCCGTACAGCGGCTGCACGTGGCCGTCGGTCTCGCGCACCACGTCGTGCAGCCAGCGCAGGTAGTCTTCCATCGTGCCCACTTCGGACAGCGCGTTGAGCGCGCGCACGACGAAGAACGCGTCGCGCAGCCAGCAGTAGCGGTAGTCCCAGTTGCGGCCGCTGTCGGGTGCCTCGGGGATGCTGGTGGTCAGCGCGGCGACGATCGCGCCGGTTTCCTCGTACTGGCACAGCTTGAGCGTGATCGCGGCGCGGATCACCGCGTCCTGCCACTCCAGCGGCAGCGCCAGGCGCCGCGTCCAGTGGCGCCAGTACAGCGACGTCATCTCCTCGAAGTCGCGCGCCACCTCGTCGATGCCGCCGCTCAGCGTCTCGTCGGGCCCGATCATCAGGCTGATCGGCGAGTGCAGCGAGAACCAGGTGCCCTCGGCCACGTAGGTGGGCGGCGCGCTGGTGTTCACGCGCAGCGTGCCGGCGGGCAGCACGTAGCGCAGATGGTTGCTGCCGCGCGTCAGCGTTGGCGCCATGCTGCCCCACTCGCCGCGCGGGCGCAGCACGATGCGGATGCGCGGGTGTCCGTTCAGCGGCCGCAGCCGGCGCACCAGTTGCGCCGGCCTGAACGAGCGCCCGTGGTTCTGGAAGCGCGGCGCGAAGTCGGCGATCTCGACGCCGTGGCCGCGGCTGTCGAACAGCCGCGTGCGCAGGATCGCGGTGCCCGCGTCGTAGGCCTGCTCGCTGCGCTCGAAGCCTTCGAGCTCGATGCGGAACTGGCCGGCATCGGGGTCGTCGGCCGTTGCGCCGAGCAGCGCATGAAACACCGGGTCGCCATCGAAGCGCGGCATGCAGCACCAAACGAGCCGGGCCTGTGCGTCGATCAGCGCGCCGACCGCGCAGTTGCCGATCACCGCGAGGTCGAGCGTTGCAGGCGGCGCGGCGTGCGAGGCGGGCCTGGAGGCTGGGCTGGAAGCTGGCGGCATCGGGCGAAATTATGTCCGAGCGCGGTCGGCGCGCATTCGGCGGCGGGGGTGGCGGTGCGGCGGGCGTGGCCGGCATCGTCGTGCAGAATCGGCCGGCAGGGCCCGACATGAAGACGCTCCAACTGCAACTGCGCTTCCTGATCCCGTTGCTGCTGGCACTGGTGGTTGCCGCGCTGGTCGTGTTGCCGGTGATGGACCAGCTGACGCTGCGCTGGTTCTCGCGCGATCTCAACACGCGCGGTACCGCGGTGGCCAGCGCGCTGTCCGAGTCGATCGAAGAGGCGATGGGCAGCGGCTCGTCGGCGCGCCTGCAGGGCCTGTTCGAACGCGCGGCGCGCGACGAGCGGCTGGTGGCGATCGCGCTGTGTTCGCCCGAGGGCAAGCTGGTGCGCCACAGCGGGGCCTACCCGGTCAAGCTGAGTTGTACCGAGGCGCGCGACGCGTCGCACCGGCCCGACCAGCGCCTCGAGCTGCCCACCGGCGCGGTGCACGTCGGTGTCTACCCGGTCAACCCCGACAAGCCGGGTGCCGGCAGCCTGGTGCTGCTGCACGACATGAGCTTCGTCGACCGGCGCAGCCAGGACACGCGGCAGTACCTGCTGATCTTCATCATCGGCCTCGGCCTGGTGATCGCGCTGGTCACGGTGATCGTCGCGCAGCTGAGCTGGCGTGGCTGGGTCTCGGGCATGCGCGCGATCCTCAGCGGCGAGGGGCTGGTGCGCCCGCTGCTGGCGCCGCGCGAGCTGCAGCCGGTGGCGATGGAAGTGCGCGCGCGGCTGCGCGACCTGGAAGATGAGTTCCGCCGCAGCCAGGACCTGGTGACGGTGTGGAACCCCGAGCGGCTGCGCGTGCTGCTGCACACGCAGCTGCGCGGCGACCAGGTGATCGTGGTGTCCAACCGCGAGCCGTACATCCACGAGCGGCACGACGGCGGCGTGATCGTCAAGCGGCCGGCCAGCGGCCTGGTCACCGCGGTGGAGCCGGTGATGCGCGCCTGCTCGGGCACGTGGATCGCGCACGGCAGCGGCAGCGCCGACCGCGACGTGGTCGACGCGGCCGACCGCATCGGCGTGCCGCCGGCGTCGCCCGAGTACCGGCTGCGTCGCATCTGGCTCAGCGAGCAGGAGGAGCGCGGCTACTACTACGGCTTCGCCAACGAGGGCATGTGGCCGCTGTGTCACGTGGCGCACGTGCGGCCGGTGTTCCGCGAATCCGACTGGGAGCAGTACCGCATCGTCAACCAGCGTTTCGCCGACGCGGTGGTGCAGGAGGCGCGCGGCGAAGACCCGGTGGTGCTGGTGCAGGACTACCACTTCGCGCTGCTGCCGCAGATGATCGCGGCGCAGCTGCCGCGCGCGACCATCCTGACGTTCTGGCACATCCCGTGGCCGAACCCCGAGTCGTTCGGCATCTGCCCGTGGCGGCGCGAGATCCTGCACGGCATGCTGGGCAGCACGATCCTCGGCTTCCACACCCGGTTCCACTGCAAGAACTTCATCGAGACGGTCGACCGCTACCTCGAGGCGCGCATCGAGCACGAGCATTCGTCGATCTCGGTGCAGGGCTCCGAGACGCTGATCGAGAGCTACCCGATCTCGATCGAATGGCCGACGCAGGCCGAGCGCGAGCGCTGGGCGCCGGTGGGCGAGTGCCGGCGCCGCGTGTTCGAGCGCCATGGCCTGGCGGCCGAGACCTGTCTCGCGGTGGGGGTCGACCGCTTCGACTACACCAAGGGCATTCTCGAGCGTCTGCGCGCGGTGGAGAACCTGCTCGAGCGCTACCCGCAATGGCGCGACAGGTTCGTGTTCGTGCAGGTGGCGGCGCCGACGCGCAGCGAGCTGGAGGAGTACCGCAGCTTCCACGAACGCATCCAGCGTGCCACCGATCGCATCAACGAGCGCTTCGGCCACGACGGCTACCGGCCGATCCACGTGCTGGCCGAGCACCATGAGCACGATGCGGTGACCGAGCTGTTCCGCGCCGCCGACATGTGCGTGGTGACCAGCCTGCACGACGGCATGAACCTGGTCAGCAAGGAGTTCGTGGCTGCGCGCGACGACGAGCAGGGTGTGCTGATCCTGAGCCGCTTCGCCGGCGCCGCGCGCGAGCTGACCGAGGCGCTGATCGTCAACCCGTACCACGTGGAGGAGTCGGCCGACGCGCTGCACCGCGCGGCGACGATGCCGGTGGCCGAGCAGCGCGAGCGCATGGGCGCGCTGCGCATGACGGTGCGCGAGTACAACGTCTACCGCTGGGCCGGCCGCATGCTGTCGGATGCCGGGCGCTGGCGGCTGCGCCAACGCATCGAGGCGCGCGTGCAAAGCTACACCCAGGGCGACGACTGGAACGGACGATGACCGCGCACGCGATGCGCCAGCTGTTCACGCCGGCCGGCGAGGCCGACCTTGCGGCCGCGCTGGCACGCCGGCCGCTGCTGGCGTTCGACTTCGACGGCACGCTGGCGCCGATCGTGGCGCGGCCGTCCGATGCGCGCGTGCCCACCGCCACGCTGCAACGCCTGCGCCGGCTGGCGCACCGGGTGCCCACCGCGGTGATCTCGGGGCGCGCGGTCGACGACCTGCGGCGCCGCCTGGGCTTCGAGCCCACGCACCTGGTGGGCAACCACGGCGCCGAAGACCCGCAGCGCGCGCGCCCCGAGCTGCGGAGTTCGCTCGACGGCCTGCGCCGGCGCCTGCTGCCGCTGGTGCCCGAGCTGCAGCACGCCGGCGTGCAGGTGGAGGACAAGGGCGCGTCGCTGGCGTTGCACTACCGGCTGGCGCGCGACCGCGGCGGTGCGATGGCGGCGATCGGCCGCGTGCTGCAGCCGCTGCTGGGCGAGCGGCTGCACGTGTTCGGCGGCAAGATGGTCGTCAACGTGGTTTCGGCCGATGCCGACGACAAGGCGGCCGCGCTGCGCCACGTGGCGCGGCGCAGCGGCGTCGGCGCTGTGATCTACCTCGGCGACGATGTGAACGACGAGACGGTGTTCGCCGCGCGCGAGCCGCATTGGTTGACGATTCGTGTCGGCATCGACGCACCGGAATCGGCCGCGCGCTACTGCATCGCCAGCCCGCGCGAGATGCCGCGGCTGCTCGACAGGATCCTGCTGTTGACGAACCCCGCGTGAGCGTGGCGGGCCGCAGGGCACAGCGCGCCGCGCTACACGGCGTCGAGAAACGCGTCGAGCGCACGCGCCAGCGCCTGCGGCTGGTCGAAGTGCACCATGTGCCCGCACGGCGACAGCCGCGTGCGCTGCAAGCGGGGCACGCAGGCCAGCCGCCCCTCGAAATCGCTGCGCGGATAGCGGTGTCCCCACCAGCGGTCGGGGTCGGTCTCGTCGCCTTCGACCCACAGCACCGGCGCCGCGATGCGTTGCCAGCTGGCGAGCACCTCGTCCTTGCGATACAGCACCGGGTTGACTCGCTTGTGCGCCGGGTCGCCGAGGATGTGCCATTGCCCGTCGTCGCGCCTCTCGGCCCAGTGCGGCGCGAGCCACGCCGCGCGCTCGGCGCTGAGCCGCGGGTTGTTCTTGACCAGCCGCGCGGCCACGTCGTCGAGGCTGGCATAGGGCTTGAGCCGCTGCGGCGACTTCAGTTCGTCGAGCCAGTGCGCCAGGCGCTCCGGCGCCTGTGCCGCCGGCATCTCGGGCAGGCCGAAGCCCTCGACATTGATCAGCCGGCGCACGCGGTCCGCTCGCACGCCGGCGTAGATCATCACCACGTTGCCGCCCATGCTGTGGCCGAGCAGGTCCACCGGCGCATCGGGCGACAGTGCGTCGAGCAGCGCATCGAGATCGCCGAGGTAATCGGGGAACCAGTAGCTGTCGGTGCCGGCCAGCGTGCTGCTGCGGCCGAAGCCGCGCCAGTCGGCGGCGGCGACCGTGCGGGCCTCGCGCAGCGCGTCGGCGACGAATTGGAACGACGCGCCGACGTCCATCCAACCGTGCATCGTCAGCAGCAGCGGCCGCTCGCGCGTGCACGCGGCCAGTTCGCCCCACAGGTGCACGTGGTAGCGCAGCGTGCGCACCGGCACGAATAGCTCGCGTGCAATGCGGCGCGGCGTGTAGATGGCAGGGTTCGTGGCCAGCGGTGTGCTCATGCCAGCCACTGTAGTGGAGGCACGGCGCCGGCGTGGTCGTGCCAGTGACAGAATCGGCGCATGAGCAGCCTCCACACCCTGCGCGCGGCCGAACCGCGCGACGTCGACGCGATCGTCGCGCTGATCCGCGAGCTGGCCGAGTTCGAGCACCTGACGCACCTGCTGCAGGTGACGCCGCAGACGCTGCAGCCGCACCTGTTCGGCCCGAAGCCGGTGGCCGAGGCGATGGTCGGCGAGGTGGCTGGCGAGGTGGTGGCCTTCGCGCTGTACTTCACCAACTTCTCGACCTTTCTGGCCAAGCCGGGGCTGTATCTGGAAGATCTGTACGTGAAGCCCGCGCACCGCGGCCGCGGGCTCGGCCGCGCGCTGCTCGAGCACCTGGGTGCGCTGGCGGTGGCGCGCGGCTACGGCCGCTTCGAGTGGAGCGTGCTCGACTGGAACGAGCATGCGATCCGTTTCTACCAGGCGATGGGCGCGACGGTGCTGCCGGATTGGCGCATCTGCCGGGTGACGGGGGAGGCGTTGGAGCGGTTCGGGAGATGAGGGGTGCCTTGCTTGGTCGGTGTCCGGTGTCCGGTGTGCGTGAGTGTGCGGCGCGGCGCGGTGGGCGGTGCCCGGTGTGGGCTCATGATGTCGCGGTCGGCCCTGCGGGCCGACTTCGCTGCGGTGCTCGCATCGCAAGGGCGGCTGCGGTGCCGCTCGTTGCGGCGCCGAACGCGCTGCAACTACAGGGTCCTCGCCGGTCCGGCCCTGGCGGGCCGGACGTCCCCGGCGCGGCTTGCAAGCCGCGCCGGCTCGCCAGGCGGGCAAGAGTCCGCAGGGACTCTTGCCCGTCCGGGCTCGCCCCCTTGCGCTGCTGCGCTCCTCGCCGCGCCATAAATCGCCCACCCCGGGCGCCGCCCACCGCGCAGAACCACTGGTGGCGTGCCACGAGGAGGCATGCCACGGTGGTGCCCGCAAAGCCGCGGGCGGGTGTGCGCCGGCAGCGACATATGCGGCGCCGAGCAGCGCAGAGCGCATGGCCGCGCGCGCGCAGCGCGCGCTTCGTGATCTGACTCGCCGAGACTGTTTGAGCGGAACGACCGAAGGGAGTGAAGCGAGTTTCTCGGCGGGCCATGCGATCGAGCAGCGCAGGGAACCCCTCGCGCAGCGAGGGGCTGCCGCATTCGAGCGCCGGCGCATACCCGCCCGCGGCTTTGCACGCGCGGTGTTCGACTGGTGTCGGTAGTTCAGGCCTAGAACTCACGCAGGAGGATCATGAAATTGAAGGACCGCTACGACGCCATCCACCGCAGCTTTCGTTGGCATGTGCCGCCGCGCTTCAACATCGCCGAGGCCTGCTGCGCGCGCTGGGCGCGCGAGACGCCCGATGCGGTGGCGATCCGCTATGAGCACGAAGACGGCACGCGGTTGCGCGTCAGCTATGGCCAGCTGCAGCGCCAGGCCGCCGGCACCGCGCAGTTGCTGCGCAGCCTGGGTGTGCAGCGCGGCGACCGGGTGGCGATCGTGATGCCGCAGCGCATCGAGACCGCGGTGGCCTACATGGCGGTGTTCCAGCTCGGCGCGATCGCGATGCCGCTGTCGATGCTGTTCGGTGCCGACGCGCTGCAGTACCGCCTGCGCGACAGCGGCGCCGTGTGCGCGCTGGTCGACGAGAGCGGCATCGCCAACCTGCTGGCCGCGCGCGCCGAGTGCCCGGCGCTGGCGCATGTGGTGGCGGTGGGCGGCGCGCGCGGGCAAGGCGATGTCGACTGGCTCGATGCGCTGCGCTCGCAGCCTGAAGCGTTCGACGCCGTCGACACCGCGGCCGACGATGCGGCGGTGCTGATCTACACCAGCGGCACCACCGGACCGCCCAAGGGCGCGCTGATCGCGCACCGCACGCTGATCGGCAACCTCACCGGTTTCGTGTGCAGCCAGAACTGGTTCGGCTTCGGCGAAGGGACGGCCGAGTTCGAGCGGGACAGGCCCCTTTCCCCGGGGAAAGGGGAGCGGGGAAAGGGGGGCGTCGGTCCGGGGCGAAGCCCAGCGGCCGGCAGACAGAACACGCAAAGCGTGTTCTGGTCGCCGGCCGACTGGGCGTGGACCGGCGGGCTGATGGACGCGCTGCTGCCCACGCTGTACTTCGGCCGCGAGATCGTCGGTTACCAGGGCCGCTTCGATCCGCTGAAGGCGTTCGAGCTGATCGAGCGCTACCGCGTCACGCACACGTTTCTCTTTCCCACCGCGTTGAAGGCGATGATGAAAGCGGTGCCGGCGCCACGCGAGCGCTACGCGCTGCCGCTGCGCGCGATCATGAGTGCCGGCGAAGCGGTGGGCGACGCGGTGTTCGGCTACTGCCGCGATGCGCTGGGTGTGGTCGTCAACGAGATGTTCGGCCAGACCGAGATCAACTACATCGTCGGCAACTGCGGCCGCTCGCTCGATGGCGCCGGCCGCGAGGCGGCCGGCTGGCCGGCGCGCGCGGGCAGCATGGGGCGACCGTATCCGGGCCATCGCGTGGCGGTGATCGATGACGACGGGCGCGAGTGCCCGCGCGGCACGCCCGGTGACGTGGCGGTGCACCGGCGCGACGTGCACGGCGACTTGGACCCGGTGTTCTTCCTCGGCTACTGGCGCAACGACGCGGCCACGCGCGCCAAGTACACCGGGGGGGTGGGCAGCGCTTGCGATGCCCTGGGGGTTCCATACGACAGCTGGTGCCGCACCGGCGACATGGCGACGATGGACGCCGACGGCTACCTCTGGTACCAGGGCCGAAGCGATGACATGTTCAAGGCCGCCGGCTACCGCATCGGGCCGAGCGAGGTCGAGAACTGCCTGGTCAAGCACCCGGCCGTGGCCAATGCGGCCGTCGTGCCCAAGCCCGACGCCGAGCGTGGCGCGCTCGTCAAGGCCTACGTGGTACTGGCGCCGGGCGCCCGTGGCGGCGATGCGCTGGTGGCCGAGCTGCAGGCGCATGTGCGCGGCAAGCTCGCGCCGTACGAGTACCCGAAGGAGATCGAGTTCATCGCTGCGCTGCCGATGACCACCACCGGCAAGGTGCAGCGCAACGTGCTGCGCAGGCGCGAGGAGGAGCGGGCGCGGCAGCGCGAAGGCAGCGCCTGAACAGCCTCAGGCCGCCTTGCGCGGCTGCGCCTTGCCCGCCAGCGCCTGCGACAGCGCCGCCTCGAAGTTGGCCACCGTGCGCTCGATGTGCGCCAGCTTGTCGAGGCCGAACAGCCCGAGGCGGAAGGTCTTGAAGTCGGCGCCCTCGTCGCACTGCAGCGGCACGCCGGCGGCGGTCTGCAGGCCGAGCGCGAGCAGCGTCTTCGCGTTGGCCAGGCCGTCGTCGTCGGTGTAGCTCACGACGACGCCCGGCGCCTTGAAGCCCGCGGCGGCCACGCTCGGCAAGCCGCGGCGCTCGAGCAGCGTGCGCACGCGCTGGCCCAGCTCGAGCTGCGCCGCGCGCAGCGCGTCGAAGCCGCGCGCGCGGGTTTCGAGCATCACGTCGCGCGTGATCGTCAGCGAATCGGTGGGCATGGTCGCGTGGTAGGCGTGGCCGCCGTTCTCGTAGGCCTGCATGATCTGCAGCCACTTCTTCAGGTCGCACGCGAAGCTCGAGCTGGTGGTGCGCTCGACCGCGGCGAGCGCGGCGTCCGACAGCATCACGAACGCGCAGCCGGGTGAGCCCGACCAGCCCTTCTGCGGCGCGCTGATGAGGATGTCGACGCCGCTGGCGTTCATGTCGACCCAGATGGCGCCGCTGGCGATGCCATCGAGCACGAACAGGCCGCCCGCCTCGTGCACCGCGGTGCCCACCGCGCGCAGGTAGTCGTCGGGCAGCATCAGGCCCGACGCGGTTTCGACGTGCGGTGCGAACACCAGCGCCGGCCGCTCGCGGCGGATCGTGGCCACCACCTCGTCGAGCGGCGCCGGTGCGAACGGCGCCTGCGCGCCGGGCTCGCTGCGCCGCGCCTTCAGCACGATCTGCTGCGACGGGATGCCACCCATCTCGAAGATCTGCGTCCAGCGGTAGCTGAACCAGCCGTTGCGCAGCACCAGCACCTTCTGGCCGTGGGCGAACTGGCGCGCCACCGCCTCCATGCCGAAGGTGCCGCTGCCGGGTACGACCACGGCCGCGCTCGCGCCGTAGGCCTGCTTCAGCACGCCCGAGAGGTCGCCCATCACGCGCTGGAACTTGCGCGACATGTGGTTCAACGCGCGGTCGGTGTAGACCACCGAGTATTCGAGCAGGCCGTCGGGGTCGACGTCGGGGAGCAGGCCGGGCATGGGTGTGGTCCGTGGGTGAGCGGCAGGCGACGCAGGCAGCTTAGCACCGCACTCGCAGCGGGGTCTTGCGCCGCGTCGAAGCGCAGCGGGCCCCGCAGGGCCCGCTCGAGTCTCGGTTCGACCCGTGCTACAGCAGTGGTGCCGGCTTGACCAGCAGCGCGACCCAGCGTGCATTGGGCACGTCACGGTAGAACCACGCGCGCACCACCGTGCCGACGGCGACGCCGGGGTCGATCACCGTGCCTGCATCGACATCCATCCTGACCAGGCCCACGCGCAGGTTGCTTGCGTCGAGCTGGCGCACCACGCCCACGGCGCGGAACACCGGGCCGCCGCCGGGCGCGCTGGGCGGCGTGTCGTCGAGCACGACGCGCGTGGCGAAGAAGCCGTCGCCCGGGCCGCGATAGACGGTGCGCAGCGCGATGTACTGGCCGTTGGCCAGCGGTGTCGAGGCGAAGCCGTGGAACGCGGTGGCGTCGCCGTAGTGAACCGTCATCAGGCTCAGCAGCGGGCCCACGCCGTCGAGCTTGAAGGTGCGCGCCGTGGTGTCGAGGTTGGTCACCTGTGCGTAGACGTCGATCACGTTGCCGATGGCCAGCGTCGGGCACTCGACGCGCGTGGCGAGCACCGACGAACCCACGATGTGCCCCGCCACCGCGACCAGCTTGCCGTCGTCGATCGCGCAGGCGAAGTTCGTGCTGCCGTCGGTGGTGACCGGCACGCCGCGCACACGGAAGTTCGTGGTGCTGCCGTCGCTCGAGTACTCGCCGACCGTGCCGAGCAGCGTGATCACGCCGGCGTTCGGGTCGAAGCGCCGCACCGCGACCGCGCTGGCCACCAGCTTGCCGCTGGCGGCGTCGAACGTGCCGCGCACGTGCATCGCGCGGCCGTCGACCACATCGCTCGCGCGGCCCCAGGTGAACATGGTCGCGGGCGTGATCTGCACCTGCACGCCGTCGATCACCGGCTCGGTGCACGGGTTGGCGCCGGCGCAGCCGCTGATCGGGCCTTGCACGCGCACCGCGGCCTGGTTCGGGAAGCTGCGATGGAGCACGCGGATGAAGCGCACGTTCGCGCTGTTGTTGCTGACCGCGTCGAGGCTCCACGCCGCCACGGTCTGCCCGTTGGCGAGCGCGGTGCCGGCCGGGAGGATCGTCGTCGACGTGTCGTAGTGCAGCGTCAGCCCGCCGAGCGTGAACGTCCTGGCCGTCGCATCGAGGTTCTGGATCACGCCGGCCACCCGCACCCAGGTGTCGCCGAGCGGCTTGCGCTCGATCCGCGTGGCGCGGATCGCGACACCGCCGGTGATCGCCACCGCCTTGCCGTGCACCTCGACGCGGTCGCCGATCGCGATGTCGGCCGCGCTGTCGTAGCCGTCGAACACGGTGACCGGGCCTTCGGCGGGGTCGGTGTTGACGATCACCTGCGCGCCGGCCACGGTGAGCGGCGAGGTCGCGCTGACGATACCGACCACCTCCGGCGCGATGCGCGCGACCAGGATCTTGCACGCGGCGCTGTTGCCGTCGAGGTCGGCTTCGACGCGCTGGCCGAGCTTCAACTCGGCCTGGCTCGGCTCGGGGCCGCCGGCGACGCTGTCGTACACGACGCGTGCCGCGGTCGCGTCGCAGCGCTCGCCGCCGATGAAGACGCTGCCGAAGCCGTCGACGGTGCCGATCGCGACGCCGTCGGGTACCACGGCGCCGGTGCCGCCGGAACCGATGCCTCCGCCGCAACCGGCCAGCAGCAGCGATGCCGTCAGGGCGAGCCACCAGGGCCCGCGGTGGGTGTTGAATTTCATGGCGTCCTCTCCGCTTGAAAGGTGATCGGGGTCAGCGCGCGTTGCGGCGCGGGGACCGTTGCGTTGTCTTCGTCGCTGTGCGGCGTGGTGGCGATCGACCCAAGCCGGGGCCGGTCGGTGCATGGCCATCGGCGTCGATCAGGGGCTCGGCGTAGAAGTACACGCCGAAGCGCATGCGCATCGAGCCCTGTTGCTCGCGGCTGTCTTGCTGGTAGCGCGGCGTGGCCTCGCGCACCATCTGCTGGAAGGCGCTGCGCCACAGTTTGCGCGCCAGTGCGCCGAGTGTCTGCGTCGAGCGCGGCGACAGGCCGCTGGCGAACACGCTTTGCTCGAGAAACTTCTCGCCGTCGCCGCGCAGATTGTGCGAAGCGGCCGCCAGGTGATCGGCCGCGTTGGCGGCAAACAGCTCGACCATCTCGTCGAAGCCCTGCTGTGGCACGAAGGCCTGCGCCTGCAGGCGCACCGTGTCGGCGTCGACCTGCACCAGGCCGAGCCGCTGCATCTCGGCCAGCAGCGTGCGCGGGTGCACGTCGGACGACACCTGCCGCGCCAGGCCGTCGAACGACACGGCGCCGCCGCTCTTGGGCAGCGGCATCGGCCGGTCGTCCTGGTCGCGCAATTGCGCGTCGGTGAACCAGCGGGTGAACACCTGCGACGCCACCGAAGGGGACTTCGGCTGCACCGGCAGCTGGCCGGCGGTACCCATCGCGCGGATGTCGCGCCGGTGCACGCCCGACAGCACGCTGAGTGCCGAGTCGGTCAGCTTGCCGCCCGAGCCCGCCAGCTCCTGGCGCGCCGCCTCGACGAACACCGGCTTGAGGGCCGGCGCGAAGCTGGAGTAGGGCACGCCGTTGTGCACCAGCCAGCGCGCCAGCGGCACCAGCAGCGTCAGCGCGGCGCGCAGCGCCAGCCGGGCCCGGTGCCCGGTGGGTGCGGCCTCGGCAGGGAGATCGGCAGCGGGATCAATGGGAAATTTGTCCATTTCTGGGAACGGACTATAGGCCTATCCGGAACCGCGTGGCAAGCGGCCTGGCGTGTCCGGTGCGCAAAGTTCTGTGAACTGCGACACATCGGGATAGAGGCGGCGCCGGTGCACACTGCGCGTCCGGCACCACGCCGTCGACATGGAACCGATCGCCCCCGCACGCCGCAGCGGCCGGCAGACCTGATCTGCGCGGCGTTGCAACCCCGTGGCGCGCAAGGACAAGCACGTCAGCGCGACGCCGGCCACCGAGTGGCTGCGTGCGCGCGGCATCGCGTTCACCGAGCACGTGTACGACTATGTCGAGCACGGCGGCACCGCAGAGTCGGCGCGCCAGCTCGGCGTGGACGAGCACGCGGTGATCAAGACGCTGGTGATGCAGGACGACAAGGCCGAGCCGCTGATCGTGCTGATGCACGGCGACGCCAGCGTCAGCACGAAGAACCTGGCGCGCGCGATCGGCGTCAAGAGCGTCGAGCCGTGCAAGCCCGAAGTGGCGCAGCGGCACAGCGGGTATCAAATCGGTGGCACGTCGCCGTTCGGCACCCGCAAAGCGCTGCGCGTGTTCGTCGAGGCCGGCGTGCTCGAGTTGCCGCGCATCCTGATCAATGGCGGTCGGCGCGGCTACCTGGTGGGCATCGCGCCGCAGGTGCTCAGCGGGCCGCTCGGCGCGCAGGCGGTGCGCTGCGCGCTGTGAGCTCGCCCAGCCTCAGTGCTTCATCGCGCCGTGCGTGTCGGCGCCGAGGGCGCGTACCGGAGCCTTTACCTGGAGCGTCTCGCGCTTGCCGTCGCGGCCTTCGATCACCAGCGTCAGCGCCACCGTGTCGCCGGCCTTCAGTTGCTGCTTGAGGTCCATCAGCATCAGGTGGTAGCCGCCGGGCTTGAGCTCCACCGCTTGGCCGGCCGGCAGATCGAGCGACGGCACCGCGCGCATGCGCATCGTGGTGCCATGCATCGCCATCTCGTGCACCTCGGCGATGCCGGCGAGCGGCGTGCTGACGGCGACCAGCTTCGCGCCGTGTGCCGAGGTGATGCGCATGAAGGCGCCGCTGGCCTTCTGCTGCGCGACGGTGGCGCGCACCCAGGGGTCTTGGACGGCGGTCTGTGCGGTGGCGGCGCCTACGAGTGCGAGCAGGGCCGCGGCCGTTAGGTGCGGGAGACGTGGGTTCATAGCCATTCCTTGTATGGGCGCGGCAAGGCGCCCGATCGAATCGCGGCGGCGCCGATCGAGGCCCGGATCTCAGGCCGGGCGCGGCGCGAGCAGGCACCGCACGGCCCAGCGAATCCAGCAGTCGAGGCGGCTTGACGGCATCGGGGCAGTGTAGGGGATCGCGCCGGCCACGCGGCCAAGCGCTGCCGGGCGCTCGCGGCGACGGCCCGGTTGTGCCCACGTACACTGGGCGCCCGATGCGCGCACCCGCACCCATCCCATGTCGTTGCTGAGCAGCCTGGTGGCGGTGGTCGCGGCCTACGGGGTAGGCTCGCTGTCGTTCGCGGTGATCGTCAGCCGCGCGTTCGGCCTCGCCGATCCGCGCAGCTACGGCTCGAAGAACCCCGGCGCCACCAATGTGCTGCGCTCGGGACACCGCGGCGCCGCGATCCTGACGCTGGCGTTCGATGCGCTGAAGGGCTATCTGCCGGTGTGGCTCGCGCTGTGGCTGGCGCCGCGCTTCGGCTTCGGCGAGATCACGGTGGCCGCGGTCGGGCTGGCGGCGTTCCTCGGCCACCTGTGGCCGGTGTTCTTCCGCTTCGTCGGCGGCAAGGGCGTGGCCACCGCGGCTGGCGTGCTGCTGGCGTTCAACCCCTGGCTCGGCCTGGCGACGCTGGCCACCTGGGTGATCATCGCGCTGTTCTTCCGCTACTCGAGCCTGGCGTCGATCGTCGCCGCAGCGTTCGCGCCGTTCTACCAACTGCTGATCTGGGAGCCCTCGGCGCGCGCGCTGGCGATCGCGGTGATGAGCCTGCTACTGGTCTGGCGCCACAGCGGCAACATCCGCAAGCTGCTCGCCGGCACCGAGAGCAAGCTGGGCAGCAAGGCCGCACCGCCCGCGGGGCATCACGTCCGACGCCACGACCCGCACCCGCCGCGAAAGGAACACCGATGACGACGATCACGCGCCTGGATGCCGGCGCAAGGATGAGCGAGGCCACCGTGCACAACGGCGTTGTCTACCTCGCCGGTCAAGTGGCCCACCACGACGCGGCCGACATCACCACGCAGACGCGCGAGGTGCTGGCCGCGATCGATGCGCTGCTGGCGCGCGCCGGCAGCGACAAGACACGCATCCTGCGCGCGCAGATCTTCCTCGCCGACATGGCCGACTTCGCGGCGATGAACGCGGTGTGGGATCAATGGGTCGTGCCCGGCCAGACGCCGGCGCGCGCCACCGTGCAGGCCGCGCTGGCGCGCCCGGGCTGGAAGATCGAGGTCGTCGTCACCGCCGCGCTGGCGTAGCGTGGCGCCGCCGCGCTGGCGCTGTCATTCGGCGGTGGCGGCCAGGCCCAAGCGGGCCGGGTCGCCCCGGCCAATGCGCAGCAGCAGCGGCTCGGCGCCGGTGAGGTCGACCACCGTGGTCGGCTGCATCGGGCAGGCGCCGGCGTCCACCACGGCCTGCAGCGTCTTCTGCCAGCGCGCGCGGATCTCGTGCGGATCGTTGATCGGCTCGCTCTCGCCCGGCGCGATCAGCGTGGTGGCCAGCAGCGGCTGGCCGAACTGCGCCAGCAACTCCTGCGTGACGCGGTGGTCGGGCACGCGCAGCCCGATCGTGCGGCGCGACGGGTGCGAGACGCGGCGCGGCACCTCCTTGGTGGCGTCGAGGATGAAGGTGAAGGGCCCGGGCGTGCCCAGCTTCAGCAGCCGGTATTGACGGTTGTCGACGCGCGCATAGCTGGCCAGCTCGGACAGATCGCGGCACAGCAGCGTGAGGTGGTGCTTGCCGTCGACGCCGCGCAGCCGGCGCAGCGCATCGACCGCGGCCTTGTCGTCGAGGTGGCACACCAGCGCGTAGCTCGAATCGGTGGGCACCGCGCAGATGCCGCCGCCATCGAGGATCTGCGCCGCCTGCTTCAACAGCCGAAGCTGCGGATTGTCGGGGTGGATCTCGAAGTATTGCGACACGTCAGTCGAGCGCCGGGTCGGCCGCGGCGGCCGGGATGATGCGGTGCGTGCGCTGGGCCTGGCGCACATTGAGCCAAGCACTGGCCGCACCGCAGACGGCGATGATCGCCATGCCGAGCCACGCCCAGGGGTCGGGCAGGTGGCCGAACACCAGCCAGGCAATCAGCGTGGCTGCACCGATCTGCAGGTAGAGAAACGGCATCAGCGTCGACGCCGGCGCCATGCCGAGTGCGCGGATCAGCAACAGGTGGCCGATGGTGCCCAGCGTGCCGAGCGTCACCAGCAGCAGCGCATCGAACGCCGGCAGCGCAGCCAGCGTGGGCACCAGCGGCGGCCCGGCGAGCAGCGCTACCGGTGTGGTCAAGGCCAGGCCGACCAGCCCGGTGTAGAAGTTGGTGGTGTAGGCGTTGTCGTGCACCGACATCCGGCTGGTCAACAGCTGGAACGCGGCGATGCTGAGCGTGGCGCCGACCGGCAGCAGCGCGACCCAGCCGAACAATCCGCTGCCGGGCCGGATCACGACCAGCGCGCCGACGAAGCCGCCGGCCACCAGCAGGCGCCGAGGCACCGACACCGGCTCGTGCAGCAGCCAGCCCGCCAGCGCGGTGACCAGCACTGGACCCAGCATGTTGATCGACGTGAGCTCGGGCACCGGCAGGTACTGCAGCCCGACGAAGGTGAACGCGCTCGACACCAGCAGCAGCACGCCGCGCAACGCCTGGAAGCGCGGCTGCGTGGTGCGCAAGCCGCCGGTGCGAAAGCCCGCGATCCATGCCGCCGACAGCAGCGCCTGCATCGCATAGCGCACCCACAGCACCGCCAGCAGCGGCACCCGTTGGCCGATGTAGCGCACCAGCGTATCCATCGACGCGAAGCAGCACACCGCGGTGACGATCAGCGCCACGCCCAGCAACGGGCGTGGCGACGGCAGCGGCAACGCGGCGGTCATCGGAGCGCTGCGACCTCGCGCTCAGGCGCGCCGCACGCGCGCGTGCAGCTCCGCCCACACCGGCGTCAGCCCCGCGGGCAGCGGCGGCAGGCTGCCGAGCTCGACGCGGCTCTCACCGGGCGAGTGGAAATCACTGCCGCACGAGGCCAGCAGCGCGAACTCGCGCGCGAGGCCGGCGTACTTTTCGGCCTCGGCCGTGGTGTGGCTCGGCGTCAGCACCTCGACGCCGCGGCCGCCGTAGCCGGCGAACGCCTCGAACAGCGCCCACTCCTCGCTGGCGCTGTAGCGGTAGCGCGCCGGGTGCGCGATCACCGCGACGCCGCCGGCGCCGCGGATCCACGCTACCGCATCGTGCAGCGTGGCCCACTGCTGCGGCACGTAGCCCGGCTTGCCGCGCACCAGGAAGCGGCGGAACACCTCGTGCGTGTCGGCGCACACGCCCTGCACGACCAACCAGCGTGCGAAGTGCGTGCGCGTCACCATCTGCGGGTTGCCGGCCAGCGCGCACGCGCCGTCGTAGCCGCCTTCGAAGCCCGCCGCGGCCAGGCCATCGCTCATCTCGCGCGCGCGCCGGTCGCGCCCGGCGCGCGTATCGGCCAGGCCGGCGGTGAGCGCGTCGTTGTCGGGGTCGATGCCGAGGCCGACGATGTGCACCGTCTGGCCAGCGAAGCTGACCGAGACCTCGACACCGCACAGGTAGTCGAGCCCGCACGCCGCCGCGGCGGCCGCGGCGCGGCGCTGGCCGTCGAGCACGTCGTGATCGGTCAGCGACCACAGCGCCACGCCGTTGGCCTTGGCGCGCGCGGCGAGCTGCTCGGGGGGGAGGGTGCCGTCCGATGCTGTCGAGTGACAGTGCAGATCGGCCTTGAGAGCGGGCACGCCGCGATTGTAGGCGGCGTGCTGCGCGACCCCCGGGGCGATCCTTTCGCGTCAGCGCGCGATGCGCATGATGCGGCCGTTCGATTCGTCGAGGAACAGGATCGCACCGTCGGGTGCCTGCGCGACGTCGCGCACGCGCACGTTGATGCCCAGGATCTGCTCGCGCGCGCTGACCGCGGTGTTGCTCACCGTCAGCCGCCACAGCGCCTGGCCGCCGAGCGCGCCGACGAACAGGTTGCCCTGCCACTCGGGGAACATCGCGCCGGTGTAGAACGCCATGCCCGACGGCGCGATCGAGGTCGGCACCCAGTAGGTGAGCGGCTCGGTGTACGCCGGTGCGTGCACGCCGCCGCCGATGCGGCAGCTGGTGTTGTCGTTGCCGGAGTACGGGTCGCCGTAGTTGCAGCCGTAGCTCACGTTGGGCCAGCCGAAGTTGCGGCCGGCCAGCGCGATGTTGATCTCGTCGCCGCCTTGCGGCCCGTGCTCGCCGACCCACAGCTCGCCGGTGGCGGGGTGCAGCGCCGCGCCCTGCGGGTTGCGGTGGCCGTAGGTCCAGATGCCGGGCCGCCCGCCGAAGCTCGGGTTGCCTGCGGGGATCGAGCCGTCGCGATGGATGCGCACCACCTTGCCGAGCAGGCTGTCCAGGTCTTGCGCGGGGCTGCCCTTCTGACGCTCGCCGAACGTGACGAACAGCGTCTTGTCGTTGGCGAACACCAGCCGCGAGCCGAAGTGGCCGTCGCCGCTGACCTTCGGCAGCTGCTGGAAGATCTGCGCCGCATCGGTCAGCGCGTTCGGGTTGGCCGCGTCGAGCTTGCCTCGCATCACTGCGGTGCCCGAGCCGCCGGTGCCGGGCTGCGAGTAGGTGAGGTAGACCCACGGCTGGCCGCTGGCGAAGTCGGGGTCGACCGCCACGTCGAGCAGGCCGCCCTGGCCCGCGGTGACCAGGCCTCCGGGCAGCGACAGCGCGATCGGCGCGATGCTCTTGCCGTCGGCGCTGACGAGGCTCAGCGTGCCGCCTTTCTGCGTGACGAGCAAGCGCCCGTCCGGCAGGAAGGCCATGCCCCACGGGCTGCTCAGCCCGCTGCGGAAGATGGCGACGGTCGGCGTGCCCGATGGCGGTGGAGGCGGCGGAGGCGGCGGTGGAGGAGGCGGTGGAGGAGGCGGTGGAGTCGGTCCGCCACTGCCCGGCGCGGGCGCGGCTGCGCTGCTGGAGTCGTCTCCGCCGCAGGCCGCGAGCGCGGCAACGGTGGCACACAGCAGCGTCAGGCGGCGCCGCGATCGATCGATCGTGCTCATGCGCGCGATGCTGGCACTTTCGCAGCCGCGGGGCGACTACAAGGCGTAACCGGTGCGCCAACTCCGGCCGCTACGTCGAAGCGGACGCGCATCCGTGATTCACGCCACCGCTGCCTGCACGAGCAGTTGCACGCGCTCGACACCCTGGAAGCGGTCGGCGCCGATGCGAAACGCCAGCCGCACGCGCGCCGGCAGCGGCGCGGTGCGGCCGAACCAGATCGCCTCGCGCGGCGCACCGGCCACCTGCAGCTTCAGTCGCAGGTGCTTATCGGCCACCAGGCGCTGCTGCAGCACCTCGACCTCGTCGCAGAACAGCGGCGCCTCGAAGCCCGCGCCCCACACCTGTGCCTCGAGCGAGCGCACGGTCGACAGGTCGAACCATTGCGCCGGCAGCGCGCCGTCGGTCCACAGCCGCTGCGCCAGTGCAGCGGCGTCGAGCCACTCGGCGGCGACGCCTTCGAACGCCCGCGTGAAGGCGTCGAGCCGCGCGGCGTCGAGCGTGCAGCCGGCGGCCATCGCGTGGCCGCCGAAGCGCAGCAGCACGCCGGGCGTGCGCTTGCTGACGAGATCGAGCGCATCGCGCAGGTGAAAGCCGGCGATCGAGCGGCCCGAGCCCTTCAGCAGGCCATCGGCGCCGCGCGCAAAGACGAAGGTCGGGCGGTGCCAGCGATCCTTCATGCGGCCGGCCACGATGCCGACCACGCCTTCGTGAAACGCCTCGTCGAACAGCACCAGCGCGGCGCGCGGCTCGGCGGCGTCGCGCCGCTCGCTCCAGCGCGCCAGCAGCGCCTCGGCCTGATCGTGCATGCCCGCTTGCAGCTCGCGCCGCTCGCGGTTGATGGCGTCGAGCGTCGCGGCAAGTTGCTGCGCCTGCGCGGCGTCGTCGGTGAGCAGGCAGGCGATGCCCAGGCCCATGTCGGCCAGCCGGCCGGCGGCGTTGATGCGCGGGCCGATCGCGAAGCCGAAGTCTTCGGCGCTGCAGCGCGACGCATCGCGCCCGGCCACCGCGAACAGCGCCGCCACGCCGGGCTGCACGCGGCCGGCGCGGATGCGCCTGACGCCTTGCGCGACGAGGCGGCGGTTGTTGGCGTCGAGCTTGACCACGTCGGCCACCGTGCCGAGCGCGACGAGGTCCAGCAGCGCGTCGAGCCGCGGCTGCGCGGCGCCGACATAGCGGCCGCGCTCGCGCTGCAGCGCGCGCAGCGCGAGCAGCACGTAGAACATCACCCCGACGCCGGCCAGCGCCTTGCTCGCGAAGCCGCAGCCGGGCTGGTTCGGGTTCACGATCACCTCGGCCGCCGGCAACTGCACGACGCCGTCGGCGTCCACCGCGGGCAGATGGTGGTCGGTGATCAGCACCTGCAGGCCGAGCGCGCGGGCATGCGCCACGCCGTCGTGGCTGGCGATGCCGTTGTCCACCGTGATCAGCAGCGCCGGCGAATGCGCGCGCGCCAGCTCGACGATGGCCGGCGTCAGGCCGTAGCCGTGCAGCTGGCGGTCGGGCACCACGTGGTGCAGCGTCTCGGGTCGTGCGCCGAGCAGCGCGAGGCCGCGCAACGCCACCGCGCAGGCGGTGGCGCCGTCGCAGTCGTAGTCGGCGACGATGCAGATGCGGCGGCCGGCGCTGATGGTGTCGTCGAGCAGCGCGGCGGCTTCGGCCGCGCCCTTCAGCGTCGACGGCGGCAGCAGCCGGGCCGGGTCATCGCTCAACTCGTCGCTCGAGCGTACGCCGCGCGCCGCAAACAGCCGCGCCAGCAGCGGGTGCACGCCAGCCGCCTCGAGCGCGTGGCACACGCGCGGCGGCGCGTCGCGCTCGACCAGCGTCGGGCTGGCGCCATCCGCGACGGGCGTGTTCACTGGGTGGTCTCCGCGCGCGCTGTCGCTGCGCGCAGCATGGGGATCGCGCGACGGGGCAACGCGGCCGCAGCGTGCCTCACAGCGTCTCCAGCACGCTCGCCAGCGCGCCGCGGCCGTGCGGCCAGGCGGCTTTCAGGCGTTGCCAGGGTGATGGCCTGGCGGGCGTCCACGACCGTGCGCGGCGTTCGCCGGCCAGCGTCAGCGTGCCGCTGTGCTGCTCGAACCATTGTGCGATCGGGCCAGCGTCGAGCTGCCGCCAGGCGTCGGCCCACGCCGCCCAATCCTCGGCCAGCGCGGGCGCGCGCAGCCGCTCGTCGAATTGCGGCACCTCAACGTGACCAGCGGCCGGCGGCGCGGCGCCGGTGCCGCTGAGCCACAGCGAGTTCACGCTCGGCAGGCCCTGCGCTTCGCGCCGCGTGTTGACCTCGTGCGTGTACAGCAGCATCTGCGCCTCGCTCTGCAGCCGCCGCCACGCGCGGCCGCTGTGTGCGTCGGGCAGCCAGGGGTCGATGTTGCGGCCGACCACGCGGTCGAGCGACGCGGTGGGCAGCGTGGCCAGGCTGTCGTGCAGCAGGTACCAATGGCCGCCGCTCGCCGGGCGCAGGTCGAAGCCCGCATCGGCGAACAGCGGCTGCAGCGCATCGAACAGCGCGCGCGCATCGGCCGCGTCGAGCGCGAGTGTGTCGGGGTCGGCCAGCGAGATCTGCTCGGTGCCCAGGTGCAGGTGCACCGGCGTCAGCAGGCCGACGGCGCGGGTGCCGGTGTCGAGACCGTCGCGCCGCGCGGCGTGCGCGGCCAGCGGCAGCAGGCCGTCGGCGGCCGGCCAGCCCAGCGCATGGGCCAGCACCAGCTCGTGCGGTGCCGACAGCGAGTGCTCGTCGCGGCCGATGTCGGCGTGCGGCGTCCAGTGCGCGAGCAGCCGTTCGAGGTGCGGCAGCTGCAGCGTGCCGGCGGCGTGGCGGCCGGCCTCGGACACCGCGGTGGCGAACGGCACGATCAGATGGGGCACGGTTGGAAGCAGCGCGATTGACAACGGACGAGCGAGCCGACGCGCATTCGAGCTGCATTCGCTGCGCAATCGCTGCAATCGAGCTGCAATCGCCGCGTGCTGCGCGCCTCGGGTCGGCGCCGATTATCCGGCGGCCCCGCGGCCGGCCGCGGCACGCACGGGCTGCTAGCATCGGCGCCCCATGAACTGGCCCTTCGAGTGGCAACTCGGCTGGCGCTACACGCGCTCGGGCCGCGCGGGGCGGAGCAACGGCTTCATCTCGTTCATCTCGGGCGTCTCCACGCTCGGCATCGCGCTCGGCGTGGCCGCGCTGATCATCGTGCTGTCGGTGATGAACGGCTTCCAGAAGGAGGTGACCGACCGCATGCTCAGCGTGCTGCCGCACATCGAGGTGGTGGCCGCCGATGGTGGTGCGCTGGCCGACTGGCAGGCGGTGGCCGCGCGCTCGCGCGCCAACCCGGCGGTGAAGGCGGCGGCGCCGTTCATCGCGATGCAGTCGCTGCTGGTCGCGGCCAGCGATGCGGGCGCGACGCGCGCGCAGCTGCAAGGCACGGTGGTGCGCGGCATCGTGCCGGCGGAAGAAGCCCGGCTCACCGGGCTGGCGGCGCGCCTGCACAGCGGCACGCTGGCCGCGCTGCAGCCCAGCGCCTGGCGCATCGTGCTCGGCAGCGAGCTGGCGCGCGCGCTCGGCGTGCGCAGCGGCGATACGGTGACTGTGGTGGCACCGAGCGGCCAGGTCACACCGGCCGGCGTGCTGCCGCGCCTGAAGCGCTTCACCGTGGCCGGCACGTTCGAGTCGGGCTACTACGAGTACGACCGCACGATGGCGTGGATCCACCTCGACGACGCGCAGCGGCTCTACCGGCTCGAGGGCCCGGGCGGCGTGCAGCTCGAGCTGCACGACCTGTACGCCGCGCGCCGCGTCGCTCAGGAACTGGCCGCGGCGCTGGGCCCCGCGGTGAGCGTGCGCGACTGGACGCACAGCAACCGCAACTGGTACGACGCGGTGCAGATCGAGAAGCGACTGATGGCGATCATCCTGACGCTGGTGGTCGCGGTGGCGGCGTTCAACCTGGTGTCGACGCTGGTGATGACGGTGACCGACAAGCGCGCCGACATCGCGATCCTGCGCACGCTCGGGGCGAGCCCGCGCTCGGTGATGGGCATCTTCGTCGTGCAAGGAGCCACGGCCGGCGTGCTTGGCACGCTCGGCGGCCTGGTGCTCGGCCTGCTGGTGGCGACGAACATCGACGTCATCGTGCCGGCGATCGAGCGCGCGCTGGGCATTGCCTTTCTGCCCGGCAGCATCTACCTGATCAGCCGCATGCCGAGCGATCCGCGCCTGGCCGACGTGCTGCCGATCGCGCTGGTGTCGCTGCTGCTGGCGTTCGCGGCCACGCTGTACCCGAGCTGGCGCGCAGCGCAGGTCAACCCGGCCGAGGCGTTGCGCTATGAGTGAAACCGCAGCATCGCCGACGCAGGTGGCCGAGGTGGTGCTGCGCGCCACGCAGCTGCACAAGCGCTTTCGCGAAGGCAGCGGGCGCGACGCGCTCGACGTCACCGTGCTCGCCGGGCTGAGCCTCGAGGTGAGCCGCGCGCAGACGCTGGCCGTGTTGGGCGCGTCGGGTTCGGGCAAGAGCACGCTGCTGCACCTGCTGGGCGGGCTCGACCGGCCGAGCGCCGGCAGCGTCGAGCTGATGGGGCGCGATTTCGCTTCGATGGGCACCGCCGAGCAGGGCCGCTGGCGCAATCTGCACCTCGGCTTCGTCTACCAGTTCCACCACCTGCTGCCCGAGTTCAGCGCGCTCGACAACGTGGCGATGCCGCTGCGCATACGCCGCGCCGGCATGGCCGCGGCGCACGCGCAGGCGCGCGCGATGCTCGCGCGCGTCGGGCTCGGTGCGCGCGTGGCGCACCGGCCGGGCCAGCTCTCGGCGGCGAGCGCCAGCGCGTGGCGATCGCGCGGGCGCTGGTGGCGCGGCCGCGCTGCGTGCTGGCCGACGAGCCCACCGGCAACCTCGACCGCGCCACCGCACACACGGTGTTCGAGCTGATGCTGCAGCTCGCGCGCGAGGACGGCACCGCGTTCGTCGTCGTCACGCGACCACGCGCTGGCCGAGCGCTGCGACACGCGGCTCGAGCTCGGCGGAACCTGACCGGTCGCTGCGGACAACATGGCGCGCTGGCCCTACGAATGGCAGATCGGCTGGCGCTACCTGCGCGCCGGCCGCGGCGGGCGGCGCAACCGCTTCATCTCGTTCATCGCCGGCGCGTCGGTGGCCGGCATCGCGCTCGGCGTGGCGGCGCTGATCATCGTGCTGTCGGTCGTCAACGGCTTCCAGAGCGTGGTGCGCGAGCGCATGCTCGAGGTGGTGCCGCAGGTGCAGGTGTTCGGCGGCGGCGTGCAGCCGCCGGCCGATTGGCACGCCATCGCGCAGGCGGCACGGCGCCTCGACGGCGTGGTGGCGGTGGCGCCCACGGTGACGCTGCAGGCGCTGCTCGGCCGCGGCGATGTGCTGCGCGCGGCCTCGCTGCGCGGCATCGATCCGCCGGCCGAGGCGCGCGTCACCGCGCTCGCTTGCGCAGCGTGACGCTGCCGGCCGGCCGCTGCTGCGCCGCCGCGCGAACGCATCGATCCGCGGCCGCGCAGCCCGGTGCGCGGCGCATCGTGCTCGGCGTGGAGCTGGCGCGCGCGCTCGGCGTGCAGGTGGGCGACCCGGTGGTGGTGGTGACGGCGCCGACGGCCGCGGCAGCGCAACGCGAGGCCGGCGCGCTCGCGCCGCGCGACACGCCGTTCACCGTGGTGGGCACGTTCGACGTCGGCCACTACGAGTACGACAGCACGCTGGCGCTGCTGCACGTCGACGACGCGGCGCAGCTGCTCGGCCTGGCGCAACCGCCGGGCCTGGCGCTGCGGCTGGCCGACCCGCAGGCCGCGCCGGCGCTGGCGCGCCGTCTGGCCGAGCAGCTCGACCCGCGCATCGCGGTGGTCGACTGGACACGCACCAACCGCATCTGGTTCGCCGCGGTGGCGCAGCAAAAGCGCATGCTCGGCGTGATCCTGGCGTTGATCATCGCGGTGGCGGCGTTCAACCTGGTGTCGACGCTGGTGATGACGGTGACCGACAAGCGCGCCGACATCGCGATCCTGCGCACGCTGGGCGCGAGCCCGCGTTCGGTGATGGCCATCTTCGTCGTGCAGGGTGCGCTGGCCGGCTTGCTCGGCACGTTGGCCGGCGTGGCGCTCGGCCTGGCGATCGCGTTCAACGTCGACGTGATCGTGCCGGCGATCGAGCACCTGCTCGGCCGCAACCTGCTGCCCGGCAACGTCTACCTGCTCAGCCGCATGCCGAGCCAGCCGCAGATGGGCGACGTGCTGCCGATCGCGCTGGTGTCGATCGCGCTGGCGCTGCTGGCCACGCTGTACCCGAGCTGGCGCGCCAGCCGCGTCGATCCGGCGCAGGCGCTGCGCCACGAGTGAGCGGCGGCGTTCGGCGCGGCTGAACCGGGCATGAGCCCGAGCGCCGCCAGGCCCGGCAGCGCCCGGCCTGGCCTTTCAGTCCTTCTTCTGCAGTTTCAGCACGTCGGCGTCGCGGCGCATCGAGAAGCGGTTGAGGAAGCTGTTGCCCAGCAGCACGAACGGCATGTCGATCGGCGTGACCACCGCGGCCACGTTGAACACCTCGACGTCGCCGATGCGCACCGAGGTCAGCGCCACGCGGTAGACCGGCACGACGCCGTTGGCCGTCTGCGTCATGCTGCGCTCGCCGCGCTTCCAGTCGATGCCGATGCGCGTGGCCTCGCTCTGGCCGAAGGCGACCACCGTGGCGCCGGTGTCAACCATCAGTTGCACCGTCTTGCCGTTGATCTGCCCACTGGTGACGAAGTGGCCACCCGGCCCCATCGCCAGCAGGATCTCGCGCCCGCTGGCGCCGCCGCCGGTGCCGGCGCCGACGCTCGCCGGTGCGCCGCCGATCGCCACCAGCATCGTCTTGCCGCCCACCTCGACCTCGGCCTGGCCGGGCATCACGCGCTTGAGCGTCACGCCCTTGACGCTGGCGCCCACCGCCAGCGTGTGCGGCGCGCCGTTGATCATCAGCAGCGCCTTGCTGTCGCCGATGCTGCCGGCCATCGACACGGTCTGGGCACCGACGGCGCCGCAAAGGGCGAGCGTGCCAACCGCGATCAGTGCGCCCAAGCGGCCGCCGCGGAACCGGCTTTGCCAGGCCGCTGGCGGCGCCGCCTCGAGGGGGCGGCGGCCGCAGGCCGCGTCGGGGGTGGTCATGTCAATCGCGGAAGTTCTTGAAGCCCAGCGGCAGCGCGCCGGCCTCCTTGCGCAGCACTGCCATCGCGGCCTGCAGCTCGTCTTTCCTGGCGCCGCTGACGCGCAGCGTGTCGCCCTGGATCGACGCCTGCACCTTCAGCTTGGCCTGCTTGATCACGCCCTGCAGCCGCTTGGCGTCGTCGCCGGCGATGCCGGAGCGGATCGGTGCGTTCTGGCGCCAGGTGTCGCCGCCGCCCTTCTCGGGTGCGGCATCGAAATCGACGAAGCGCGCGTCGACGCCGCGCTTGGCGAGCTTGGCCAGCACGATGTCGCGCACCTGGCCGAGCTGGAAATCGCTGTCGCCGATGAGCGTCAGCGCGTCGTCGGTGATCTCCACCGCGGCCTTGGTGCCCTTGAAGTCGAAGCGCGTGCCGATCTCGCGCAGGCACTGGTCCACCGCGTTGCGCAACTCCACGCGGTTGGGTTCGACGACGGCATCGAAGCTGGGCATTGGCGCGCGAACGGCAGGGTGGGATCGGCGAAAATTCTGCCATGCCCCCACCCGCCAACGGCCTGACGATCGAACGCGGCGTGTCCTTGCGTGCATACAACACGTTCGGACTGCCCGCGGTCGCGCACACGCTGGTGCGCGTGGCCAGCGACATCGACGTGCGCCGCGTGGTCGATCACCGGGAGCTCGGCCGCGCGAAGAAGCTGATCCTCGGCGCCGGCAGCAACCTGATCCTGTCGCGCGATCCGCTCGACGTGGTGGTGCGCGTCGAGATCATGGGGCGCCGGCTGGTGCGCGCCGACGCCGATGCCGTCGTCGTCGAGGCCGGCGCCGGCGAGACCTGGCACGACGTGGTGGCGTGGGCGCTGGAGCAGGGCTGGCCCGGGCTGGAGAACCTGGCGCTGATCCCCGGCACCGTCGGCGCCGCGCCGGTGCAGAACATCGGCGCCTACGGCGTCGAGCTGAAGGATCGCTTCGATTCGCTCGACGCGGTCGACCTCGTCACCGGCCGCGGCGTCACGCTCGATGCCGCGGCGTGCCGCTTCGGCTACCGCGACAGCGTGTTCAAGCGCACCGGCTTCGGCGGCCTGGCCGGCAAGAGCGTGATCACGCGCGTGCGGCTGCGCCTGCCGCGCGCGGCCGCTCCGGTGCTCGGCTACCTCGATCTCGAGCGCAAGGTGGCCGAGACCGGCATCCGTGCGCCCGACGCGCGCACCGTGTTCGACTGGGTGTGTGCCATTCGCCGCAGCAAGCTGCCCGACCCGCGCGAGCTCGGCAACGTCGGCAGCTTCTTCAAGAACCCAGTGGTCAGCGCCGAGCAGTGCAAGGACATCATCGCGCGCGATCCGCACATCGTGCACTACGCGCTGGCCGACGGCAGCTTCAAGCTCGCCGCCGGCTGGCTGATCGATGCCTGCGGCTGGAAGGGCAAGTCGATCGGCCGCGCCGGCGTCTACGACAAGCAGGCGCTGGTGCTGGTCAACCGCGGCGGCGCCAGCGGCGCCGAGGTGCTGGTGCTCGCGCGCGCGATCCAGGAGAGCGTTTACGGCCGCTTCGGCATCCGGCTGGAGCCGGAGCCGGTGGTGGTCTAGTTTTCGGGGCGTCCGGCACCGGCAAGGACGGGCTCCGACTCGCATCGCGCGCGCGTGGTGTTCAACGCTTCGTCGAAGCGCTGCAGCGCCAGCGCCACCAGGCCCGCGCTGGCGTCGCCGCTGGTGCCGAGCTGGTCGGCTGCGGCGGCCAGCGCGTGCAGGCCGAGGTTCAGCGCCGCGCCCTTCACGCCGTGGGCGATGCGCTGCAGCTCGGCGCTGTCGGCCTGGCGCGCCGCCTGGCGCATGCGCTCGCCGGCATCGCTGGCCTGCGTCAGCAACGCGCGGTAGAGCCCGGCGGCCTCGTTGCGCGGCATCAGCTCGACCAGGCGCGCCAGCACCTCGGTGTCGAGCAGCGCCTGGCTGGCTGCGCTGCGCGGTTCGGTCGGCGCCTCGCGCTGCGGCACGGCGTCGGCCCCGAAGCGGCTGCGAAACAGCGCCTGCAGCTCGGGTGCGCCGAGCGGCTTGACCAGCACATCGTCCATGCCGGCGCGCAGGCAGCGCTCGCGCGTGTCGGCATAGGCATCGGCGGTGAGCGCCACGATCGGCACGCGGCTGCCGGCGCCATCGGAGGAGCGGCGGATCGCCTCGGTGGCCGTGATGCCGTCCATCACCGGCATGTGCACGTCCATCAGCACGAGATCGAAGTCGTGCTGCTGCGTGGCCTGCAGCGCCTCGAGTCCGTTCTCGACGAAGTGCGCGCGATGGCCCATGCGATCGAGCAGCGCACCCAGTACCAGCCGGTTGACCGCGTTGTCCTCGGCCACCAGCACGCGACGCGGGCGCGCGGGTGTCGGCACCTCGGCGGTGGCGCCGGCCAATGGCGGCGCCGGTGCCTGCGCAGCCGCGGCCTGCAGCGGCAGCCGCACATGAAAGGTGCTGCCGCGGCCCGGCGCGCTGTCGACCGTGATCGTGCCGCCCATCAACTGCAGCAGGCGGTGCGCGATCTCCAGACCGAGACCGGTGCTGCGCGGTGTGGCGCCGCGCAGCGCGGACTGCGGACGCTCGGCGGGCGCCGCACCGGGCAGCCGGCTGCGCTCGAACAGGCGGCGCACGGTGGCGTCGTCCATGCCGACGCCGCTGTCGGCCACGTCGATCATCAGCGCCGGCGCGGGCTCGGCCAGCGTGCGCACCTGGATCTGCACGCCGCCGTGGTTGGTGAAGCGGATCGCGTTGGCCACCAGGTTGTACAGCACCTGGCGCACGCGCGTGCCGTCGAGCAGCAGCCGCGGCGGCAGCGTGGACGCCACCTCCACCGTCAGCTGCAGGCCCTTGGCCGCGGCCGGCGCGCGCATCAGGCGCTGCACCTCGTACACCAGCAGCGCGAGGTCGACCTGCTGTGGGTCGAGCGCGAGGCGGCCGGCCTCGAGCTTGGACAGGTCGACGATGTCGTTGAGCAGGCTCAGCAGGTGATCGGCCGAGTCGATCGCGGTGCGCAGCTGTTCCTGCTGCCGCGCATCGAGCTTGCTGTCGCGCAGCAGCGTCAGCATGCCCAGCATGCCGTGGAACGGCGTGCGGATCGCATGGCTCATGCTGGTGAGGAACTCGCTCTTGGCCTGGCTGGCCCGCTGCGCCTGCTCGCGCGCATCGTGCAGGCGATTGGCCATCGCCTCCATCGCGCGGTGGCTGTCGTCGAGCTGGCGCATGCGGCGCAGCGCGAGAAACCCGAACGCTGCCAGCAGCAGCGACAGGAACACCGTGAGCGCCAGGCCGATGCGGTTGTGACGCACGATCGAGGCGTTGCGTGCGTTGACCTGTGCGGTCGTGCGCAGCGCGCCGGCCAGCAGCATCTGGTGCACCGGCTCGTCGAGCTGATCGAGGGCGGTTTGCAGCGACAGCAGCGCTGCACCGCTGAACGCCGCGTGCGCCTGCGGGCCGAGGTAGGAGTCGGCGCGGTCGACGAAGTCGCCCAGCGCGCGCAGCGCAGCGCCGTACTGCGGCACGCCGGCCAGCAACTGCTCTGCACGCTCCGTCTGCAGCAGGCTGATGCGGCTGACGAAGATGTCGTAGCGCAGTTGCAGCTCGGTGCGCGCGGTGGCCGGTTCGTGCGCGGCGAGGTGCCAGCGTTCGCGCAGGCGCAGGTACTCGGTCTCGAGCGGGAACAGGTTCAGCGCCAGATAGTCGTCGTGCCCCATTGCAGCATCGCTCAGCAACGCGTACTGCCGCGCCTGCACGAAGAACGCCGCCAGCAGCGAGACGATCAGCACCGCACCGGTGAAGATGAACCAGCCCGACAGGGGCGCCGCCCGCGGCGGCCAGGCCGGTGGCCCGGCTACCGCACGTCGATCGTCGTCAGCTGCCATACCGAGCGGCTGTAGTACAGCGCGTTGCGCAGATCGGCATCGCTGTCGAACGGATAGATCATCAGCAGCGGACCCTTGTCGCGCACGCCGATCGGGAGATCGTCGAGCCCGCATGCCACCAGCACGTCGAAGCGCTGCGCGTCGTCGGCCGGGATGTCGATGCGGTAGTCGTTCAATGCGGCCAGCCGCAGCGTGCCGCCATCGGCACCCACCCGCGCCAGCAGATCGCGCAGCAGCGGCCCGGTGTACTTGCGGCGCTGCGCGAACCACGGTGTGCGTGCCGTGTAGCTGTGCTGCGGCAAGGCCTGCAGCATCGACAGATCGAACTCGGCGCGCGCGCCCTGGTTCGTGCGTCGGATGTGCCCGCCGATCGACAGCAGCACGGCGCCGGTGGGTGCCGCCAGCGCACGTGGTCCGTTGTCGGCGTCGTTCTGCGCGGCCGTGGCGACGCCGAGCGCTGTCCCCGCCGCGCTGCCGGCGGCCCACAGCAGTGCATCGCGGCGTCGCATGCCGACGACAGAGGTCATGCGGTGTGTGCCTCGGCAGTGGATTCGAACCGCAACAACGGCAACCGTGCGTGCCATGCCGTCGCCGCGCCGCGAGCGTGCAAAGCCGTCGAAATGCGAGGCAACTCCATGTCGGTGCGATGCTGGGCAGCGACGACGATTCTAGGCCGCGCGCAGGGTGCGGTTTACGACCGAGAATCCGGTCACGAACGCGCGCAGCGGGCGCATTTTCGCGCGGGGTGCGGCCGTAAGCTCGTTCGGCATGAGCACCTCCACCTTGCTCGATGCCGCGCGCCGCGGCGCCGCGCCCGCGGCGCCCGATGCGTCCGATGCCGCCAATGCGTTGCCGGTGGGGCAGCGGCTGCACGAGTTCGAGATCCGCGGCGTGGTCGGGGTCGGTGGCTTCGGCATCGTCTACCGCGCGTTCGACCACACGCTCGAACGCGAGGTGGCGATCAAGGAGTACATGCCCAGCGCGCTGGCCGGCCGCAGCGCGAAGCTGCAGGTGTCGCTGCTGTCGGCGTCGCACTCGGAGACCTTCGCGCTCGGCCTCGGCTCGTTCATCAACGAGGCCAAGCTGCTGGCGCGCTTCGACCATCCGTCGCTGGTCAAGGTGCACCGCTTCTGGGAAGACAACGGCACCGCCTACATGGTGATGCCGCTGTACCGCGGCACCACGTTGCGCGCGCTGCGCCAGGCCAGCAGCCGCGCGCCCGACGAGGCCTGGCTGCGCCAGCTGCTCGAGCACCTGCTCGGCGCCCTCGAGGTGATGCACCGCGAGGGCGTGTTCCACCGCGACATCGCGCCCGACAACATCCTGGTGGCCGATGGCGCGCCACCGGTGCTGCTCGACTTCGGCGCCGCGCGCCGCGTGATCAGCGACCGCAGCCAGTCGCTGACCGCGATCCTGAAGCCGCACTACGCGCCGCTGGAGCAGTACGCCGAGTCGACCGGCATGCGCCAGGGGCCGTGGACCGATTTCTACGCGCTCGGCGCGACGCTGCACTACCTGATCATCGGCAAGCCGCCGATGCCGGCGACCGCGCGTGCGCTCACCGACGACCAGCCGCGCCTGGCCGGCTCGAACCTCGGCGGCCTGTCCGACGCGCTGCTGCAGGTGTGCGACTGGATGCTCGCGCCACGGCCGCAGGATCGGCCGCAGAACGCGGCCGAACTGCGCGCCGCGCTCGCCGGCCGCCTGCCGGTGCCGCAGCGCGCGAAGCCCGAGGCGGTGCACGCGTGGGAGCGCACGGCCATGCAGGGTGCGTCGGCGCACGACGACGCGGCGACGACGCTGGTCCACGGTGAGTTGCCGCTGCCGCAGGCGCGTGCCACGCGCCGCACTCATGCCCGCACGTTCTGGACACTGGCCACCGCGATGGTGGCGATCGCCGCGGCCGGTGTCTGGTGGACGCGCGCCGACGATGCCATCGAGCCTGCGCCGGTGAAGCCGGCCGCCGCCGCGGTGACCCCAATCGAATCGGCCGATGCCACGGCGCGTGCCGCCGCGGCCGCGGCGGTGGCTGCCGCGACGCAGGCGGCCACCGCCGCACCAACGAACACTGTGCCCGCTGTGCCCGCCGCGACGATGGCGCCGGCCGCTGCGGCAGCGAACCCGGCATCGGCCACCGCGACGCCATCGGCCACTGCGATGCCTGCGGCCGAGTCGCCGCTGCGGCTCGGCGCGAGCACGCGGCCGGCCACGCGCGTGCGCTTGGGTGGCGCGCGCGCTGCGATCGGCGGCGACCCTGCCGCCACCGTCGCCGGCACGCCGACACCGATGGCGATGCGCGAACTGGCGTACCCACCCGATGGCGCGGCGGCCGCAGCGCCGGCACTGCCGCCGGCGGCCCCGCCCGCGATGACCCGCGCGGCGAATGGCACGGCCAACGGCGCGGCAATCGCGCGCAATCCGAAGGAGCATTGCGGCGGCCGTCACCTGATCGCGCTGCACCGCTGCCTGGTGCGCGAATGCGCCAAGTCGGAGTACAGCGCGCATCGCGACTGCCAGCGCGTGCGCGATATCGAGGCCGCGCGCGACCGGCTCACCAACTGAGCCACCGACCGACCCACCGCCTGACGGGGGGCTCTCAAGCAAATGTGGCTCCGCCACTTTGCTTGCCCCCGCGGGGCCGGTCCGGCCCTGGAGGCGCTCAGAAGCTCGAGTTCGGCTGCTGCAAGAACGCGAGCTCTTCGGCGGTGCTGGTGCGCCCGAGCACCGCGTTGCGGTGCGGAAAGCGGCCGAAGCGCGCCACGATGTCGTGATGCCGCTGTGCCCAGACCAGCAGCTCGCCGACCTCGGGGGCGTCGCGTTCGAGCTGCGCGAACAGGCGCAGTGATTCGCGCTGCGTGTCGAGATCTTCGGCGTGCTCGAACGGCAGGTAGACGAACTGCCGCTGCACGCCGGGCAGCGCGCGGTCGCGCCCGCTGGCCACCAGCGCGCGCGCCGCGGCGAGCGCACGCGCATCGCCGGCGAACGCGCGCGCGCTGTCGCGAAACACGTTGCGCGTGAACTGGTCGAGCACGATGATCTGCGCCAGCGCCGCCTCGGCGCTCGCGCTCGCGTCGTCGCCCCACGGCGCCAGCGCGCCGTCCAGCGCCTGGTCGATCAGCGCGCCGAAGCGCTCGCGGATCCGCGCATCGAACGCCGTGTCCTTCACGAACCACTGGGCGCGCGCGCGGTTGCGCGCAGGGTCGTCGGCGGCGCCGAACCAGAACGTCAGCACGTCGCGTGCGGCCGCGGGCAGGGTGGTGTCCATCAAGAGGCCTCCAGCAGGTCGAGCGTTTCGGGGTGCCGGCGCATGAACGCGCGCACGTAGCTGCACGCCGGCCGCACCTTCAGGCCCTGGGCGCGCGCGTGGTCGAGTGCCGCTCGCACCACGCGCGCCGCATGGCCGCGGCCTTCGATGGCTGGCGGCACCTCGGTGTGGGTGAGCCACATCACGCCGTCGGCCAGGTCGTATTGCGCGATGCACAGGTGCTCGCCCACACGCAGCTCGAAGCGATGCGCCGCCCGGTTGTGGACCACGTCGTGGGGGTGTGTCATTTCAGCTGATGCAGCAGGAAGCTGAACTCCAGCGCCAGCATGTCGGCGCGCTGTGCGTTGTCGGCCGCGCCGCCGTGGCCGCCTTCGATGTTCTCGTAGTACAGCAGATCGTGCCGCTGTTCGAGCATGCGCGCAGCCATCTTGCGGGCATGGCTCGGGTGCACGCGGTCGTCGCGCGTGCTGGTGGTGAGCAGCACGCGCGGCAGCTTCTGTGTGGCGCGCACGTTCTGGTAGGGGCTGTAGCGCGCGATCGCGGCCCATTGCGCGGACTGGTCGGGGTCGCCGTACTCGGCCAGCCACGAGGCGCCGGCCAGCAGCCGGTGGTAGCGGCGCATGTCGAGCAGCGGCACCTGGCAGACCACCGCGTTGAACAGCTCGGGCCGCTGCAGCATCACCGCGCCCACCAGCAGGCCGCCGTTGCTGCCGCCCTCGATGCCGAGATGGCGCGCGCTGGTGATGCCGCGCCGAATCACGTCTTCGGCCACGGCGATGAAGTCGTCGTAGCTGCGTTGCTTGTGCTCGCGCACCGCGGCCTGGTGCCAGGCCGGGCCGTATTCGCCGCCGCCGCGGATGTTGGCCACCACCAGCACGCCACCGGCGCCGTACCACGCGGTGCCGAACGCGCCGGAGTACCACGGCTGCTGCGAGACCTCGAAGCCGCCGTAGCCGTACAGCAGCGTCGGGTTGCGGCCATCGGTGGTGGCGCCGCGCGGCCAGACCACGAAGTACGGCACGCGTGTGCCGTCTTTCGAGACGGCGAAGTGCTGCTCGGCGCGCATGCCCTGAGCGTCGAAGAAGTGCGGTCGCGTCTTCATGGTTTCGCGCGTGTCGACTCCGGTGCGTGCCAGCAGCAGCGAATCGGGCGTCAGGAAGTCGGCGTACGAAAGCCAGTACGACTCGGCGAGGTCGTCGTTCGCCAGCATCGGGTCGTGCAGCGGCGCGACGCCGATCGTGCCGGGAAAGGGCGCCGGCACCTCGCGCCGCTGCCAGCGCCGGCCGTCGAGGTGCCACTCCTCGACGCGGCTGGCCACGTTGTCGAGGATGTCGAGCACCAGGCGAGTGCGCGTGGTCACCGTGCCGGCCAGCGAGCGCTCGGCCGTCGGCGCGAACAGCACGTCGAACGCGCGCTGCCCGGCCAGGAAGCCGGCCGCCGGTGCCACCAGCAGCGAGCCGCCGCGGTAGGTGGCGCCGCCGACCGCCCAGTCGCTGCGCGGCTCGATCAGCACATGCTCGCGCCAGAAGCGCAGGCGCGCATCGTGCGGCTTGTCGAGCAGCTGCAGCACCGCACCGTGCGTCGCAGCGTCGCGCGCGGGCACCAGCAGCGCAAGCTGCGAGTTGTAGAAATCGATCTGGCGGCCGACCAGCGTGCGCTCGAATCCCGGCGTGCGGTCGATGTCGAACGTCACCGAGACATCGCTGGCCTGCGCCTCGAACACCGTGGCCGCGCCTGCGAGCGGCTCGCCACGGCGCCAGCGCTTGACGATGCGCGGGTAGCCCGAGGTGGTCAGTGAACCGGGGCCGAAGTCGGTGGCGACGAACACCGTGTCGGCGTCGAGCCAGTCGATGTCGCTCTTGGCTTCGGGCAGCGCGAAACCGCCGTCGACGAAGCGCAGGGTCGTGAGGTCGAACTCGCGCACCACGGTGGCATCGGCGCCGCCGCGCGACAGCTTCAGCAGGCAGCGCGTGTCGTCGGGGCGCAGGCAGGCGGCGCCGGCCCAGACCCAGTTCTCGCCTTCGGCGCGGCCGAGCGCGTCGAGGTCGAGCAGCGTGTGCCATTGCGGCGCCGGCTTGCGGTATTCGGCCAGCGTGGTGCGCCGCCACAGGCCGCGCGGGTGATCGGCGTCCTGCCAGAAGTTGTACAGCCAGGGCCCGCGGCGGGTGACGGCCGGAATGCGCTCGCGCGAATCGAGCACGGCGCGGATGCGGTCGCGCAGGCCGGCGAAACCGGGCCGCGCCTCGAGCTCGCGGCGCGCCTGGGCATTGCGCTCGCGCACCCAGGCCAGCGCTCGCTCGCCGTGCACCTCCTCCAGCCAGAGGTAGGGGTCGTCGTCGGGAACAGCAGGGGTTGCGGCCATGGCGAGCGGCGCCACGGTCGACGCCGCACACCACAACGCCACGGCAGCCAGTTTGCGCACCGGCGCGAGCGTAGCATCGGCGCGATGGCCCAGCCTGGCGCGGCAGCTCGGAGCCACCGTGCTCACGCTGCAGGCGGCGAGCGGCAACCCGCACCGTGCGCGGCACGTGGTTATTCGGCTTCGGGCCGGCGCCGCGCGGTGGCATCATCCGCGCGCCACGCTGATGCGCGGCGCCACGAGGAGCCCAGCCATGGACGCCGCCGTCAACCCGCTGCTGATCGCCTGGGATTCACCGTTCGACCTGCCACCGTTCGCGCTCGTGCGCAGTGAGCATTTCAAGCCGGCATTCGAGCACGGCATGCGTGCGCACAAGGCCGAGCTGGCGCACATCGCCGCCCAGGCCGCGGCACCGGACTTCGACAACACGCTGGTCGCGTTCGACGCTTCGGGCCGGCTGCTCGCGCGCGTGGAGGCGCTGTTCCACAACCTGGCCGCATCGGCCACCGACGACGCGCTGCAGGCCGTGCAGCGCGAGATGGCGGCGCCGTTGGCCGCGCACTGGAGCGCGGTGTACATGGACGACGCGCTGTTTGCCCGCGTCGACGCGGTGCACGCGCGCCGCGACACGCTTGGCCTCGACACCGAGCAGCGCCGGCTGCTGGAGCGCGTGCACCTCGATTTCGTGCGCGCCGGCGCGCGCCTGACCGGGCCCGCGCGCACGCGCTGCGCCGAGCTGATGCAGCGGCTGGCCGAGCTGACGACCACGTTCGCGCAGAACGTGCTGCACGACGAGGCCAGCTATGCGCTCGAGCTGCGCGGCGAGGCCGACCTGTCCGGCCTGCCGGCCTGGTTGCGCGCGGCGGCACACCAGGCCGCGCTCGAGCGCGGCCTGCCCGGCGGCCACGTGATCACGCTGGCGCGCTCGCTGATCGTGCCGTTCCTCAGCTTCTCGCCGCGGCGCGACCTGCGCGAGCAGGCCTGGCGCGCCTGGGTGTCGCGCGGCGAGCACGACGGTGCGCACGACAACCGGCCGGTCGCGGCGGCCATCCTCGCGCTGCGGCGCGAGCAGGCGGCGCTGCATGGCCATGCGAGCTACGCCGACTATGCGCTGGCCGATTCGATGGCACGCGAGCCCGCGCAGGTGTGGGCGCTGCTGGACAGCGTGTGGGCCAAGGCGGTGCCGGCGCTCGAGCGCGAGCGCGCGTTGCTGCTTCGCGCTCGCGATGCGCAGGGCGTGCGCGAGCCGATCGAGGCGTGGGACTGGCGCTTCTGGGCCGAGCAGGTGCGGCGCGAGCACTACGCGCTCGACGAGGCCGAGCTGAAGGGCTACTTTCCGCTGCCGGCGATGGTGCAGGCGGCATTCGATTGCGCGCAGCGGCTGTTCGGCCTGCGCTTCAGCGCGCGCCCCGACCTCGCCACCTACCACGCCGACGCGCTCGCCTACGAGGTGGCCGATGCGGCGGGCCGCACGATCGGCCTGTTCGTGCAGGACAACTTCGCACGCGCCGGCAAGCGCAGCGGCGCGTGGATGAGCGCGCTGCACTGGCAGCACCGCAACGGCTTCGAGTCGCGCCCGGTGGTGCTGAACAACAACAACTTCGCGCGCGGTGAGGCCGGCGGGCCGACGCTGCTGTCGCTCGACGACGTGCGCACGCTGTTCCACGAGTTCGGCCACGGGCTGCACGGGCTGCTGTCGAACGTGCGCTACGAGCGGCTGTCGGGCACCCAGGTGCTGCGCGACTTCGTCGAACTGCCGTCGCAGCTGTTCGAGCACTGGATCGACGAGCCCGAGGTGCTCCAGCGCCATGCCCGCCATTGGCAGACCGGCGAGCCGATCCCCGCGGCGTTGATCGAGCGCGTGCGCGCGGCGCGGCGCTTCGGCCAGGGCTACGAATCGGTGCGCTACACGGCCAGCGCGCTGGTCGACCTGGCCGCGCACACCGCAGCCGGGCCGATCGACGACATCGTCGCGTTCGAGCAGCGCGTGCTCGCCGAGCGCCGGGCGCCCGCGGTGGCCGGGCTCAACCACCGGCTGCCGCACTTCCAGCACCTGTTTTCGGGCTCGGGCTACGCCGCCGGCTACTACGTGTACCTGTGGGCCGAGGTGCTCGACGCCGACGCCTACGACGCCTTCGTCGAGGCGGGCGACCCGTTCGATGCGCAGGTGGCCGAGCGGCTGCGGCGCTGGGTGTACGCCAGTGGCAACAGCGTCGAGCCCGGCGCGGCCTACGAGGCGTTCCGCGGCCGCGCCGCACGCGTCGAGCCGATGCTGCGCGAGCGTGGTTTGATCGGCACCTGACCGCGCACGCGGCGCACACCACGCGCGACGCACGAACCGGTCCAACCGAGAGCCGCCGCGGATCCGGCTTCGCCGGGCCGCCAGCGACGCCCCCTGGAGGGGGAGGCGCCGAAGGCGCATCGGGGGTGGTTCAATTCCGCTTGCCGAACAGCGTGTCGAGCGCGCTGAGGAAGACGCGGAAATCGAGCGGCTTGGTCCAGTAGTCGGCGAAGCCGGCGCCGAGCGCGCGCTGGATGTCGTCGGGCATCGCGTTGGCCGACAGCGCGATGCACGGGATCGTCGCGGTACTGGGGTCGGCGCGCAGCCGCCGCAGCACCTCCAGGCCGTCGATATCGGGCAGCTGCATGTCCACCAGGATCAGGTCGGGCCGCTGCGCGCGTGCGCTGTCGATGCCGCTGCGACCATCGTCGGCCTCGTCGAGTGTCAGATTGCCGCGTTGCGCGACCAGCCCGCGCACGATCAGCGCGTTGACCGGGTTGTCTTCGATGTACAGCAGCCGGCCGTGGCGGCTGCCGGCCGGCTTCGCGATCGCCTGCGGCGTCGGCGGCCGTGAACGCGCGGCGGCTTGCGCGACGGCGATACCGTTGGCCACCGGAAGCCGCACTTCGAACTCGCTGCCGACGCCGAGCGTGCTGTGCACCTGCACCGTGCCGCCCATGCGTTCGACGTTGGCCTTGACGATCGCCAGGCCGATGCCGGTGCCCTCGATGCCCTGGCCGTGCAGGCCCAGCCGGTTGAACGGCTCGAACACGTGTGCGAGCTGTTCGGGTGTCATGCCGCGGCCACTGTCGCGCACCTGCAGCGACACCGTGTCGCCGGTGGACCGCGACTCCACCTGCACCGTGCCACCGTGGCGGTTGTACTTGACCGCGTTGGTCAGCAGGTTCAGCAGCACTTGGCGCAGGCGCGTCGGGTCGGCCAGCACGGTGCCCGGCAGCTCGCCGCGCTGCAGTTGCACGCCGTTCGACGCGGCCAGCGCGGCGACCATCGGCGCGGCGGCGTCGTACAGCGTGGCCAGTTCCACCGCTTGCAGCTCGAGGCGGATCTCGCCGGTGTCGAGGCTCGACAGGTCGAGCACATCGTTCACCAGCGCCAGCAGGTGCTCGCCGGCGGCGCGGATGTGCAGCAGCTGACCCAGCGCCGCGCCGTTGTCCGACAGGGAAGGCTCGGCCAGCAGCAGCTGCGCGAAGCCGATCACCGCGTTCAGCGGCGTGCGCAGCTCGTGGCTCATGCGCGCGAGGAAGCGCGATTTGGCCTGGCTCTCGCGCTGCGCGAGCAGGCGCTCCTGACGCGTCTGCTCGGCCTGGCGGGCCTCGGTCACGTCCCAGTTGATGCCGATGCGGCGCACCTCGCGGCCCTCGGCATCGAGGAACGGCACCGAGCGCGAGGCCAGCCAATGCACGCTGCCGTCGGGCCACAGCACGCGATACTCGTTGCGGCCAGGGCGACCTTCACGGATCGAGTCGGTGATCTCCTGGCGCATCGGCTCGACATCGTCGGGGTGCAACCACGACAGTCGCTCGTCCATCGTCGGCTCGTCGCGGCCGTCGGGTTCGCGGCCGCGCAGCTTCCACATCTGCTCGTCCCAGTGGCCGCGCCCGCTCACCGCATCGTGGTCCCAGGTGCCGAGGCCGAGCGCCGAGGTGGCCAGCGCGCTGCGCTCGTGCGCCTCGCGCAACGCACGTTCGCGCGAGCGCTGCTCGGTCATGTCGATCGCCACGCCGATGAAGGACACCGGCGTGCCCTGCGCATCGCGCTGCGTCACGCAGCGTGTCAGCACGTCGAGCCAGCGGCCCGATGCGTGACGGTAGCGCGCATCCATCTGCGTCGGGCCGCTGGCGCGCAGCGCGCTCGCCATCGCGGCCTGCACGCGCGGTCGGTCGTCGGGGTGGATCAGCGCGCGCGCCTCTTCCAGCGACAAGCCTTCGCGGCGCGGCGTCATGCCGAGCACGCGCCAACCCGCGTCCTCGTAGAGCAGGCGGTTGCTCGCCAGGTCGTGGCGCCACATCACGATGCCGCCGAGCTGCAGCGCCAGCTCGAGCTGCGAGCGCGCCTCGTCGACCGTTCGCGCCATGCGCCAGATCTCGGAGTCGTCCACCATCGCGCCCAGCGCCTGCGCGGGGTGGCCGTCGGGCCCGTTGCGCACCACCCACTGCGAATGCAGGTGGCGCACCACGCCGTCGGCGCCGCACACGCGGTAGCGGTGCGAGTAGCTGCCAGCGACCTGCGTCGACGCGAGGAACATGCTCTCCAGCGCCTGGCGGTCCTCGTCGAGAATGAAGCGGGTCGCTTGCGCGAAATCCGGTGTCGGCAGGTCGTCGGACAGGCCCCAGAAGCGATGCATGTGCCGGTCCCAGCGGCCGCGCATCGTGGTCAGGTCGCGCTCCCAGATGCCGAGGCGGCCGAAGCGCTGCGCCAGGTCGAGCAGCTCCTGCAGGTGGTCGGCGCGCTGTTCGGCCCTGCGGTCGGCGAGTGTCAGCCAGCGCGCGGCGCCGACGCTGCGCAGCGACACCCGCACCGGCCACGGCGCCTGCGCGGCATCGTGCAACAGCAGCGGCACGCCATCGAGCGTGCGGGCCTCGCGACAGGCGGCCGCGACGAGCGCGAACGCGGTCACGTGAGCGGCGTCGTCGGCATCGCACAGCCGGGTGAGCGGTTCGCCCAGCAGTTCGGCCGCGGCCCGTCCGCTGGTGACGCAGAACGCGGCATTGGCGCCGCGCACGATGCCGCTCGCGTCGAGTGCCAGCACCGGTGCGGCAACGGCATCGGGCACGGAGAAGTCGTCGCTCATCGTCGGCGCGGCCGGGTCGGCGTGGTGCGAACGGCGGGCAGTCTACGCTGTCGCCGCAGTGGTGGCACCGGGGGGATTCGCATTCCCGCGCACAATGCGCCGATGCGAACAATCGTCAGCCAGCGCGCCGGCGTGCAGGGCGCCGTCACCACGGTGGAGGTAGTTGTCGGCGCTGCCGTCGCGCGTGGTGCGGTGCTGATGCGCCTCGAATCGATGAAGATGGAGTTCCCCGTCGAGGCCGAGGCCGACGGCGTGGTGCAGGCGCTGCATGTGCAGCGCGGCGACGCGGTCGACGAAGGCGACCCGCTGGTCGATCTGGCGCCGCCGGACGCGCTGCCTGCCGCTGCCGTCGCGCCGGCCGCCGCCCCCGCGGTGGCGCCAGCCGCGCGGCCCGACCTCGACGAACTGCGGGCGCGGTACGCGCTGCTGGCCGATGCCGCGCGGCCGCGGATGGTGGCCGCACGCCATGCGCAGGGCCGGCGCACCGCGCGCGAGAACCTCGCGGCGCTGTTCGACGCCGGCAGCTTCGTCGAGTACGGCGGTTTCGCGGTCGCCGCGCAGCGCAGCCGACGCGCGCTCGACGACCTGCAGCGCAACACGCCGGCCGATGGCCTGGTGGCGGGCGTCGGCACGGTGCATGCCGACGCGTTCGGCGCGGAGCGCGCGCGCTGTGCCGCGATGGCCTACGACTACTCGGTGCTGGCCGGCACGCAAGGCGAGAACAACCACCGCAAAGCCGACCGCCTGCTCGAGCTGGCGGCACGACAGCAACTGCCGTTCGTGCTGTTCGCCGAGGGTGGCGGCGGGCGGCCGGGCGATGTCGACTCCAACGCGGTGTCGGGCCTGCACTGCACCACGTTCCGCGCGTTGGCCGCGCTGTCGGGCCGCGTGCCGACGCTGGGCATCGTCGAGGGCTATTGCTTCGCCGGCAATGCGGCGCTGCTGGGCAGCTGCGACTACGTGGTCGCCACGCGCAGCGCCAGCATCGGCATGGGCGGCCCGGCGATGATCGAGGGTGGCGGCCTCGGCGTGGTGGCGCCGGACGACGTCGGCCCGGCGGCGACGATCGCCAGGGCCGGCGGCATCGACCTGCTGGTCGACGACGAAGCGCAGGCGGTGCAAGAGGCGCGGCGCATCGTCGCCTGGCACCAGGGCGCGCTGCCCGACACCGGTGCCGCCGACCAGCGTCCGCTGCGCGACGCGATCGCGCGCGGCCGCAACGCGGTGTTCGACCCGTGCGCGATCGTGCGCACCATCGCCGACCGCGACAGCACGATCGAGCTGCGCGCCGAGTTCGGCTTGGGCGTGGTGACGATGCTGGCGCGCCTGGGCGGTGCACCGGTGGCGATCGCCGCCACCAACCCGCGCCACCTGGCCGGTGCGCTCGACGTGGCCGGGTGTGACAAGCTGGCGCGCTTCATGCAGCTCGCCGATGCGGCCGGCCACCCGCTGATCACGCTGGTCGACACGCCGGGCTTCATGGTCGGGCCGGCGGTCGAGGCGCATGGCCTGATGCGCCACGCCGGCCGCGTGTTCGTCACCGCCGCGGCGCTGCGCGTGCCGGTGGTGTCGGTGGTGCTGCGGCGCGGCTTCGGCTTGGGCGCGATGGCGTTCACTGCCGGGCACTTCCACGCGCCGGTGGCCACCGCAGCATGGCCGCAGGCCGAGTTCGGCCCGATGGGGCTCGAAGGCGCAGTGCGGCTGGGTTTCCGCAAGGAGCTCGCCGCGGTCGACGGCGCCGCGCGCGACGCGCTGTTCGAGCAGCTGCTGGGCGGTATGCGCGAGCGCGGCCGCGCGCTCAACGTGGCCAGCCACCTCGAGCTCGACGACGTGATCGACCCGGCGCAGACGCGCGAGTGGCTGCTGCGCGTGCTGGCCGCCACCCGGCGCGAGCCGCTGCCGCCGCGGCGTGCCTTCGTCGACCCGTGGTAGGCCCGCATTCGAAGCGATCGCCGTCCGCAACGATGCAGAACACCCACTCGACGCCGGCGGGCACGCAGCGGCCGCCCCTGACACCGCTGAACCGCGTACACGACGCGCTCGCCGCCGATGGCCGCGCGGTGCTCGACGCCGCGTCGCTGGCCGTGCTGTGCGGCGTGCAACCGCAGGCATTCAACGCCTGGCGCGAGCGCTGGAACGACCTGCGGCCCGACCGCTACCTGCGCGACGGCGGCCGCTACCGCCTGCGCCGCCACTCGTGCTTCGTCGTCCGCGACGCGGTGGTGACGCTCGCGCCGCACCGGCCGCACTGGCAGAGCCTGGACTACAACGCGCTGCACGGCGGCATCGAGCGCCACTTCGAGCCGATGCCGGCCGACTGGATCGCCGACCTCGCGTGGCCGGCGCTGCTGCGCGGGCTGGCCGGTTGCGCCAGCCGGCTGCGCGGCGCGCAGCCGTGGTTTGTGGAGGCGCATCCGTTTCGCATCACCACCGCCGGCGGCATCGGCCGGCCGACGCCCGAGGGCGCGCATCGCGACGGCGTCGATCTGGTGGCGGTGATCCTGGTCGCGCGTGCCGGCATCAAGGGCGGCGAGACGCGCGTGTTCGACGCCGAAGGGCCGGGCGGCCTGCGCTTCACGCTCGACGAGCCGTTCAGCGCACTGCTGCTCGACGACGCGCGTGTGATCCACGAGAGCACGCCGATCCAGCCGCTCGATGCGGCACGCGAGGGGCATCGCGACACGCTGGTGCTGACCTACCGCGCCGGCGGCTTCCAGGGCCCGACCACCTGAAGCGGCTGGCTCGCCGCGCCCCGGTATGCTCGCGGCTCAGCGCGCGCAGCCGTTGCGAAGCGCGAACTCCGGAGCGCATCGCGCGCAAGGGGTCGTCCATTTGAGCCTGCCGATCACCCTGCAAGACATCCGCGCCGCGGCCGGCCGCCTCGCCGGCGTGGCCCACCGAACACCGGTGCTGACCTCGCGCCGCGCCGACGAGCGTGCCGGCGCGATGCTGTACTTCAAGTGCGAGAACTTGCAGCGCATGGGCGCGTTCAAGTTCCGCGGCGCCTACAACGCGCTGGCGCAGTTCTCGCCGGCGCAGCGCGCGGCCGGTGTGATCGCGTTCTCGTCGGGCAACCACGCGCAGGCGATCGCGCTCGCAGCGCGGCTGCTCGACATGCCATCGGTGATCGTGATGCCGGCCGACGCGCCGCCGGCCAAGCTGGCGGCCACGCGCGCCTATCAGCACGATCGTGCGGGCAGCGAGGTGGTGCTGTACGAGCGCCGGCGCGAGGACCGCGAGGCGATCGGCCGGCGCATCGCGGCCGAGCGCGGCATGACGCTGATTCCGCCGTTCGACCACGCGCACGTGATGGCCGGCCAGGGCACCGCGGCGCTCGAGCTGATCGACGAAGTGGGCACGCTCGACGCGCTGGTGGCTTGCGTCGGCGGCGGCGGCCTGATCTCCGGCTGCGCGGTCGCGGCCACCGAGCTGCTGCCCGGCATCGCGGTGCACGGCGTCGAGCCCGAGCGCGGCAACGACGTGCAGCAAAGCCTGGCGCGCGGCGAGATCGTGCACATCGACGTGCCCGACACCATCGCCGACGGCGCGCAGACGCAGGCGCCCGGGCCGCTCACCTTCGCGGTCATGCGCGAGCGCGTGCGCAGCGTGGTCACGGTCAGCGACACGCAGCTGATCGAGACCATGCGCTGGTTCCAGGAAGCGATGAAGCTGGTGGTCGAACCCACCGGCTGCCTCGGCGCCGCCGCGGTGCTCGAGCGCGTGCTCGACCTGCGCGGCCGGCGTGTCGGCATCATCATCAGCGGCGGCAACGTCGACCGCGTGCGCTACGGCCGCTGGCTGGCCGGGGAGGGCGCGTGATGGCCACCGACACCGCGTCGAAGCCCGCGCCCGACCCCGAGGCCGAGAAGCGCCAGCGCGAGGCGATCGACAAGCTGCTGGCGCGCGCGCCGGTCGTCAGCACCGGCCAGGTCACGCTGGCCAACGGCAAGCGGCTCGACTACGAACTGAACGCGAGCTTCGTGCCGATTGCCGCGGGCGGCGTCGACGGCACGCGCGGCGAGCCGCAGGCGGCGGTGGGCTGCACCGCCTACAGCGTGCGCGACGGTTCGCCGCGGCCGCTGTGCTTCGCGTTCAACGGCGGGCCGGGCTCGGCGTCGGTGTGGCTGCACCTGGGCGCGCTCGGCCCCAAGCGCGTCGCGATCCACGACGACGGCACGATGCCGGCGGCGCCGTACGCGGTGCAGGACAACCCGCTGACCTGGCTCGAGCACTTCGACCTCGTGTTCGTCGACCCGCCGCACACCGGCTACTCGATCGCGCTGAACGACGAGGCGCGCAAGAAGCTGTTCTCGGTCGACGGCGATGCCGACGGCCTGGCCGAGGTGGTGCGGCTGTGGCTGGCGCGGCACCGGCGCTTCGGCTCGGCGCTGTACCTGGCCGGCGAGAGCTACGGTACGACGCGCAGCGCGGCGATCGCCGACCGCCTGCATGCGATGGGCGTGTCGCTGGCCGGCGTCATCCTGGTGTCGTGTGCGCTCGACCTGCAGACGCTGGTGTTCGCGCCCGGCAACGACTTGCCGTACGCGCTGTTCCTTCCGGCGTTCGCCGGCGTGGCGCAGTTCCACGGCAGGCTGTCGGGTGCGCCCGCGGCGTCGCCCGAGGCCGCGCGCGCCGCCGCCGAGGCGTTCGTGCGCGACGACTACCTCGGCGCGCTGCACGCCGGTGGCCGGCTCGACGGCCGTGCGCGCACGCGCATCGAGCGCCGCCTGGCCGAGCTCACCGGGCTGCCGCGCGCGCTGGTCGAAGAGAAGAACCTGCGCATCAGCGACGAGACGTTCTTCTTCGAGCTGCTGCGCGACCGCGGCCTGCAGGTGGGCCGGTTGGAGGCGCGCGTCACCGGCCCGATGGCGGCCAGCCGCACGCGACAATGGGAGTTCGACCCCGGCATCGAGGCGCTGAACGCGCCGTACTCGATGGCCGGCATGGCCTACCTCGCGCAGCTCGGCCTGGCCGACGACGCGCGCTACGAGGTGATCAACACCGAGGTCAACAAGGCGTGGAACTGGGGCCGCGGCGATGCGCGCGGCAACAGCTTCGCCAGCACCAGCGCCGATCTCGCGCGCGCGCTGCGCCGCAACCCGCACCTGCGCGTGCTGGTGGCCAGCGGCCGCTACGACCTCGGCACGCCGTACAGCGCGAGCGACTGGACGCTGGCGCACCTGGACGCGCCGGCCGACGTGCTGACGCGCGTGACGCACCGCTACTACGACGCCGGGCACATGATGTACACGCGCTCGGCGGACTTGCAGCAGTTGAAGCGTGACCTCGAGGCCTGGTTGGGCGGCTGAGCGGGCGCGGCGCTGCGCGCCGTTCAGCCGCCGCGGTTGCGCTCGCGCACGCCCTCGCGCCGCTGCTCGATCTCGGCGGCCGACACGGTGGCGTTGAACTCGCGCGCACGTTGCGCCTCGAGCGCCATGCCGTCACCGAACGCGAGCGCGAAGCCGTCGTCGATGACGGCCTTGTAGCGTTCGAGCATGCCCGGCTGCGCGAGCAGCATGTCGGCGGCCAGCGCGCGTGCCGTGTCGAGCAGCTGCTCGGGCGGCACCACGCGGTTGACGAAGCCCCACGCCGCCGCCTGCTCGGCGCTGACCCAACGGCCACCGAGCGAGATCTCGCGCGCGCGGTAGATGCCCACCGCGCGGCTGAGCTTCTGCGACAGCCCCCAGCCCGACGCGAGCCCGACGCGCGCGTGCGTGTCGGCAAAGCGCGCCTGCGTGCTGGCGATCAGCACGTCGCACGCCAGCGCCAGCTCGAAGCCGCCGGTGACCGCGGCGCCATTGATCGCGCCGATTACCGGCTTGGTCAGCCGGCCCATCGCGCCCACCGGGTCGCCGCGCCCGGCCACCGTGCTGCGGCCGATGTCGGCCGCGCCGGCGCCGAGCTCCTTCAGGTCGAGCCCGGCGCAGAACGCGCGGCCGGCGCCGGTGAGGATGATCACGCGCACCGCGGGGTCGGCGCCGAGCGCGTCGACCGCGCGCGCCAGCGCGTCCAGCAGCTCGCGCGACAGCGCGTTCATCGCCTGCGGGCGGTTCAGCGTCAGCAGCGCCACGCCGTTGGCGGAGACTTCGTGCAGCAGCACGGGATCGGCCATCTCGACCTCCGGATTCAGCTCAGGATCTCGACGCGGTTGCGTCCGTTGCGCTTGGCCTGGTAGAGCGCGGCATCGGCGCTGTGCACCAGCGTGGCCGCGCCGGCGCCGGCGATCGGCACGGTGGCGGCGACGCCGATCGACACCGTGAGCGGCGCGCCGTCCTTCACGATGGCGTCGAAGCGCGCGGCCTGTACCGCGCGTCGGATCACCTCGGCGGTGTCGAGTGCGCCGTTGGCGGCGGTGCCCGGCAGCACGACCGCGAACTCCTCGCCGCCGTAGCGCGCCGCCATGTCGCCGGCGCGTCGCACGTTGTGCGCGATCAGCTGCGCCACCGCGATCAGGTACGAATCCCCGGTCTGGTGATCGTAGCGGTCGTTCAGCGGCTTGAAGTGATCGATGTCGATCATCAGCAGCGCCAGCGGCGCGCCGTCGCGCAGCGCACGGAACCACTCCTTGCGCAGCGTGGCGTCGAACATGCGGCGGTTGGCCAGACCGGTCAGCGCATCGGTCGATGCCAGCGCCGACAGCTCGGCATTGGCCGCACCGAGCGCCAGCTCGGCCTGCTTGCGCTGCTCGGCATCGCGCAGCGTCACCAGGTAGTCGCCCAGCCCGTTGCCCGGCGGCAGCAGCACCACGCGTGCCTCGATCCACAGCGCACTGCCGTCGCGCCGCAGCGCGCGGAACAGGTCGGCGCCGGGCGGGCCGCGGCGCGTGGCGTGCATGAAGTGGCGCGCGATGAAGCCGGCCCGGTCCTCGGGCGCGAGCAGCTCGGCCAGCGTGCGGCCGTGCAGCTCCTGCGGCACGATGTCGAGCATCGTGGTGGCTGCCTGCGACGCGAAGCGGATCGCCAGGTCGGCGTCGACCGCGACGATCAGGTCGCTCGAGTGCTCGGCCAGCACGCGAAAACGCTGCCGCGCCTCGGCATTGCGCAGCTCGGTCTCGGCGTCGGGTATCAGCACCAGCCGGCGCCCGTCGGCGAGGTTCATCGACACCGTGTGCGGCAGTGCGTCGCCACGGTGCTGTGCCGGCGGCCCGCTGACCAGCAGATGGCCCTCGGCGTCGGTGACGGTCAGCATGACACCGAGGCCGGACAGCAACTGCGCGAGCGTTTGGAGTTCGGCGTTGGTCACGTCGGGGTGGGCCGCTCACGGCCCCTGGGCGCGGGCGTTGAGCAGCCATCGTAGCGGCAGTTGCGCGCGCAGGCGGCCGCTGCGGCGCGTGCAGTTGTGACGGCCGGTTTTCGCGCGGGCATCCTCGAGGCAGCGCCGGCCGCTGCAGGTCGTCCTGATCCCCCGCGGGAGGCGGGCAGGGTGCAACCCCCGGGGCAGTCAAGCAAATGTGCCTCCGCCACTTTGCTTGACCCCCCGCGGCGGGCGGGCCGGCCCTGGGGGCACTCAGAACGGCGGCTCGCTGCGCCAGCGGCATTCGCGCGCATCGACCGGATGGCGCAGGCGCAGCCCGCTGGCGTGCAGCAGCAGACGGGGTTCACCGGCGGTCGACGCCGCGTAGAGCGCGTCGCCGACGATCGGGTGTCCGATCGCTGCCAGGTGCACGCGCAGCTGATGCGTGCGCCCGGTCAGCGGCTGCAACAACAGGCGGGTGCGTTGCCTGCGCTCGTCGCGCGCCAGTACCTGCCAATGCGTGTGCGCGACCTTGCCGGCGTCGTGATCGACCCGCTGCAGTGGGCGGTGCGGCCAATCCGCCGCGAGCGGCAGATCGATCTCGCCGCGCTCGTCGGCCAGCAGCCCACACACCACCGCCACGTACTGCTTGTCGACCTCGCGCGCCGCGAATGCATGGCTCAGCGCACGCTGCGCGGATGCGCCGCGACCGAACAGCAGCAACCCCGAGGTGGCCTGATCGAGTCGATGCACGACAAGCGCGTCGGCGAACGCGTGGCACACGTGCAGCCAGCTGCAGTCGCGCTTGTGGTCGCCGCGCCCGGGTACCGCGAGCTGCCCGGCCGGTTTGTCGACGACGACCAGCGCCGCGTCGGCAAACACGATCGGCGGTGCAGCGGACGAAGCGGTGTCGTGCTGATCTGCGTTGACCATGCGCGCACGGTAGCGCAAGCGGCCTGCGTCCTGCGCGCCACGCAGCCTCGCATGGCTGCAGCCTCGCGCAATCCTTGACAGCCGCGCGCGATGTAGGAGACTGCTGCCGCGTACCGCGGTGCTGTCTTGTTCCGAGTGAACGCCCGTTGCGCGACGCCATGCCCGAGCAACTGACCAAGCATCCCGAGGTGACCCTGCAGGTCCTGCGCAGCGCGGGTGCCCGCTGCGGCGACACCCAGGCGCCCGAGATCCTGACCCGCTGCCCGGCGCAGAGCTTGTGCAAGCTGCCCGGTGGCGAGATCTGCGTCTATGGCCTTGCCGATGCGCACCGGATGACCCAGATCACGCGCGCGGATCTGCAGTCGCTGGTTGGCGCCACTGTGCCCGCGCCGCCGAGCGCGGCCGACGATCCCGCCAACCTGCTGCTGCTGACGCTGGCCGCGGCGGTGGTTGGTGCGGCCGCGGGTGCATGGCTCATGCGCCGACATCGCAGCTGAAGGCCGCCCGGTTGCTGCGGCAGCCTCGCGTTTGCCGGTCTGGTCGGCCGGGCGCGGACCGGACGTGGCGCACGGCGTTGGCTTGACGCGTGCCTGCCGCCCGATGCACACTCGCGCCGCGTTGCGCCCGGCAACGTGCAGCAGCACGAAAGGAGGCCGCGAGATGACAGACCTTGCCATTGACCTTCGCGGTCGGCTTTCGCTGCGCCGGCTCGCCTGAGTCGGGCCCCCGAACCGAAGCACTGAACCGAGGCCCCGCAGGGCCCCGGGTTCCAGCGCGCCGCGCTATCGCGGCGGCCGACCGGTTTTCCGCATCGGTGCCATCGCCCGGTGGATTCGCCGCGCGCGCGTGTGCGCGTGTGCGAGTGCGGCGGTGGTTCGACCCTGGACGAACCTGGACGCTTCGCATGACCCTGGACACACTCGACGCAAACGATCAACCGGATTTCCCCACCCACGCGCTCGTCGGCATCGGCCTCACGACCGCCATGTTTCGACACCTGAGCACGCGCATGTACCACGCCGGCGGCGCGCCGATGCGCGTGATCGAGGTGCATCGCGATTCGGTGTGCCTGCACGATGGTGCGCACGAAGTGGCCGCCAGCGTGCCGCCCGCGCTCAACCACGCGCTGACCGACGACGCGCTCGCCGTCGGCGACTGGGTGCTGGCCGATCGGCCGGCGCCCGGGCATTGGCGCGTGATCGAGCGCGTGCCGCCGCTGACGCAGATCGCACGGCGCACCAACGATGGCCGCGGCGCGACGCGTCGGCAGGTGCTGGTGGCCAACGTCGACAGCGCGTTCCTGGTGATGGGACTCGACCGCGACTTCAACCTGCGGCGGCTCGACCGCTACCGGGCGCTGGCGCACGTCGCCGGCGTGCCGGCGGTGGTGGTACTGACCAAGGCCGATACGCTCGCGCCTGACGAAACGGCGCAACGCTGCCGAGCGGCACGCGACAGCGCCGGCATGCAGGTGCCGCTGTTTGCGCTCGACGCGCGCTCCCCGCAGGCCACCGACGCGCTGGCGCCGTGGCTGGTGCGCGGCTGCACCGCCGTCATGCTCGGCTCGAGCGGTGCCGGCAAGAGCACGCTCACCAATACGTTGTGCGGCGACGTGGCGCAACACACCGGCGCCGTGCGTGCCGACGACGGGCGCGGCCGCCACACCACCGCCGTGCGCACGCTGCGCCGCACCGGCGCCGGCGGCTGCGTGATCGACACGCCGGGCCTGCGCGCGTTGCGGCTCGACATCGACGACGCCGGCGCGCTCGATGGTGTGTTCGATGATGTGGCGCAGCTCGCCCTGCGTTGCCGCTTTCGCGACTGCCGGCACACCGACGAGCCCGGCTGCGCGGTGCGCGACGCGCTGCCGGCCGAGCGCGTGCGCAACTTCCACAAGCTGCGGCGCGAGGCGCAGCGCGATTCGATGAACGCGCTGCAGCTGCGCGAGCAGCGCCGCGAGTGGAAGCTGCGCGGTCGCGAGGGCGCGATGCGCGCGCGGGCGAAGCGAGGGTGAGCCTCTCGCCGGTGACGGCAACCCGCACAAGCGCAGCCCTGGTGGAGGTGCGCACCGTGCAGGCGTATCGTGCCGGCGTGATCTTCCACCCGATCGACGCCGCCACGTTGCCGGCGGTGGCCCGTTGAACACCGGCAGTGCGCCGTGCGAGGCAACCCGCCTGCGCGAATGGGCCACCGGCATCTGGACCGCCGAGGCGCCGCTGCGCTTCTATGGCATTCCGTTCGGCACCCGAATGACGGTGGTGCGCCTCGGCGACGGATCGCTGCTGCTGCACTCGCCGGTGGCGCTGTCGGCCGCGCTGCGCGCCGAGGTGGACGCGCTCGGGCCCGTGCGCCACATCGTGTCGCCGAACAAGCTGCATCACCTGTTCCTCGGTGCGGCGCAGGCCGCCTACCCGGCGGCACGCCTGCACGTGCCGCCCGGCCTTGTCGAGAAGCGGCCCGAGTTCGGCACCGCGCGGGTGCTCGGTGATGCGCCGTGCGCGGCGTGGGCGAGCGTGCTCGATCAATTGGTGGTGCGCGGCAGCCGCGCGATGCAGGAGGTGGTGTTTCTGCATCGCGCCAGCCGCACACTGATCGTGGCCGACCTGTGCGAGCACTTCGGCCGCCACAGCCCAGCGCTGACGCGCGCCGTGGCGCGCGTGGCGCGGATGTACGGGCGGCCCCGCATGCCACCGGACTGGCAGCTCACCTTCACCGACCGCGCGGCGCGCCGCGCGACGTTCGAGCGCCTGCTGGCGTGGGATTTCGACCGCGTGATCCTGGCGCACGGGGCGCCGCTGCAGGCGGGGGCCAAGGCCGTCTTCGAGCGCGAGTACGCTTGGGCACTGGCGTAGGGCGGTGCCGGCCATCGACCGGCGCCGATTCACCTCGATCGCGCATGGAGCACGCACCGCGTATGCCGCTGACCTGGATCGACAGCCAAGACAACGTCGATTGGCACGAACTCGAAACGCTCTACCGCCTGGCGCCGCTGGGCCGCAAGAGCGCCGAGCACCTGCGTACCGTGTTCACGAACAGCCGGCTCAAGGTCTTCGCCTACGAGCACGGCAAGCTGGTGGCCGCGGGCCGTGTGCTGTCCGATGGTGCCGATTGCGCCTACCTGTGCGACGTGGCGGTGATGCCCACGCACCAGGGCGGCGGCCTCGGCCGCGAGGTGGTGTCGCGCCTCGTCGCGGCGTCGCGCGGGCACAAGAAGATCATTCTCTACTCGGTGCCCGGCAAGGAGGGCTTCTATCGCAAGCTCGGCTTCATGCGGCTGCTGACCGCGATGGCGATGTTCGAGAACCAGGCCGCGGCGATCGAGGCGGGGCACCTGGGTGATGGCTGAGCCGGCGGGGCACCGACAAGTCGCCGCGGCCTGCAGGGCCGTTCGTTCCATGTGCGCCGATGCCCGCCTTCTGCATTCGCACTGAACTGCGCGTCGCGCCCGACGTGTTCTGGGCGCGCAGGTCGATGCTCGATGTGAACGCTGAGCTGTGGCCGCTGGTGCGCATGACGGCGCCGGTCGCATGGCGTGCGCGGCCCCTGCTGACCTGGCCGGCCGGGCGGCCGCTGTTTCGCAGCGTGATCCTGCTGCTCGGTTGCCTGCCGGTCGACGTGCATGCGTTCCACCTGGCGCAGGCCGCAGCGGGCCGCGGCTTCGTCGAGCGCTCACATTCATGGGCCAACGCGCTGTGGCAGCACGAGCGCACCACCACGCCCACTGCGGCCGGCTGCGTCGTGGCCGACACGGTCACGGTGCAGGGCCGCGTGCCGCTCGTCACGGCGCTGCTGATGCCGCTGTACCGGCTGGTGTTCCGCCACCGGCACCGGCGCTTGCGATCGCTGTACGGCCGGGTCGACGGCTGACCGGCGTGCGCCGTGCGCGCGGGGTGATCAGCCCGTGGCGCCGGGCGGCGCACCGGCGCCGCGCCACCGCCGGCCCAGCCACGCGCCGATGATCGCGCCGAGGTAGGCCTCGATCGCCACCGGGATCAGCGCGACCAGCATCGGCAGCGCGACGAGCAGCAGCACGGGCCCGAGCATGAGCACCGCTGCCGCCAAGCCGATGACGACCGCGAGCGTCGCCGCCGCGAGGCCGTTGGCCACCGGGCGCTCCCGCGCGGGCAGCGCCGCGGCGAATGCCGCGATGCCCGGCAGCAGGTTGAGCAGCAGGTTCACGGCCTCCTTGAAGGGCTCGTCAACGGCGTGGAAGATGCCGCGCGCGAACAGCATCGCGACCACGCCGACGATGCCCGTTGCCAGGCCGATCAGCACCGACCGCGTGGCGATGCCGCTCAGCGGTGGTCGCTTCTCGGCGGTGGTGGGCAGGGGGCTGTTCAGTGTTGTGCGTCTGCCGCGTGGGGCCGCTCAGTAGTTCAACCCCATCGCCTCGCGCACATCCTTCATCGTCTGCTTGGCCACCGTGCGCGCGCGTTCGGTGCCGGCCTCGACGATCCAGTGCACCTTCTTGGGCTCGGCGAGCAGCGCGGCGGCGCGTTCGCGCCAGGGCTTCTGCTCGGCGACGATGGCGTCGATCACCGGCTGCTTGCATTCGAGGCAGCCGATGCCGGCGGTAGTGCAACCCTGCCACACCCACTCGCGCGTGGCCTCGTCGCTGTAGACCTTGTGGAAGTCCCATACCGGGCACTTCTCGGGGTTGCCGGGGTCGTTGCGGTGCACGCGCGCCGGGTCGGTGACCATGCGGCGGATCTTGCGGGTGACCTCGTCGGGCTCGTCGCGCATCAAGATGGCGTTGCCGTAGCTCTTGCTCATCTTCGCGCCGTCGAGCCCGGGCAGCTTCGGCACCTCGGTGTGCAGCGCCTGCGGTTCGGGCAGGATGACCTTGCCGCTGCCGCGCAGGTGGCCGGTCAGCAGCTCGCTGTCGCCCGCGCTCCAGCCGGCGATGCCCGACGCGGCGCGCGCGATCACCGCCTCGCCCTTGGCCAGCGCCTCGGCGGCGCCGGTCTGGCCGAACGCCTTGCGCTGCCTGTCGAAGTAACGCTGGTCGTCCTTGCTCAGGCGCGCGAGCGCGGCGCTCACCTGACCGGCCAGGCGCTCGCCACGGCCGTAGAGGTGGTTGAAGCGCCGCGCCACCTCGCGCGTGAGCTCGACGTGCGAAGCCTGGTCTTCGCCCACCGGCACGAACGCGGCCTTGTAGATCAGGATGTCGGCCGCCTGCAGCAGCGGGTAGCCGAGGAAGCCGTAGGTGGCGAGATCGCGGTCCTTCAGCTTCTCGATCTGGTCCTTGTAGGTGGGCACGCGCTCGAGCCAGCCCAGCGGCGTGCCCATGGCCAGCAGCGTGAACAGCTCGGAGTGCTCGGGCAGCCGGCTCTGGATGAAGATGGTGCTGCGGTCGGGGTCGAGCCCGGCGGCGAGCCAGTCGATCACCATGTCGTACACGCTGCTGCCGATGACCTCGGGGTCTTCGTAGTGCGTGGTCAGCGCGTGCAGGTCGGCCACGAAGTAGAAGCAGTCGTACTCGTCCTGCAGCCGCACCCAGTTCTTCAGCGCGCCGTGGTAGTGACCCAGGTGCAGCGCGCCGGTGGGGCGCATGCCGGAGAGGACGCGGGGTCGCATGGTGCGCAGCGGGGAGTCGTGACGGGGGCTGCATTCTCGCAGACGTACACTCACGCGCCCCATGAAACGCATCGTCGTCCTGATCTCCGGCCGCGGCTCCAACATGGAGGCCATCGTGCGCTGCTGCGCCGAGCAGCGCTGGCCGGCGCGCGTGGTGGCGGTGATCGCCAACCGCCCGCAGGCGGCGGGCCTGGAGTTTGCCCGTGCGCACGGCATCGACACCGCCGTGGTCGACCACCAGGCCTATGCCGCGCGCGAGGCGTTCGACGCCGCGCTGGCCGCGGCCGTCGATGCGCACGCGCCCGATCTGCTGGTGCTGGCGGGTTTCATGCGCATCCTCGGGCCCGCGTTCGTGCGACGCTACGAGGGGCGCATGCTGAACATCCACCCGTCGCTGCTGCCGGCGTTTCCGGGGCTGCACACGCACCGCCGCGCGCTCGAGGCGGGCTGCAAGGTCAGCGGCGCCACGGTGCACTTCGTGACGGCCGACCTCGACCACGGGCCGATCGTGCTGCAGTCGGTGGTGCCGGTGCAGCCCGATGACGACGAGGCGGCGCTCGCCGCGCGCGTGCTGGCCAGCGAGCACCGCATCTACCCGCAGGCGGTGCAGTGGTTCGTGCGCGGCGTGCTGCGCGTCGAGCACGGCGTGGTGCGGCAGAGCGAAGGCGCACCGCAACTGCTGTCGACGCTGTAGCCGCCGCGCTGTCGCGAGAGCCGTGCACCCGAAGGCGTTGCTCGACCATGCTGCCGCGCTGCTGCGCGCGGTGCTGGCGTTCGAGCAAGCGGCCGATGCGGTGGTGTCGGCGCATTTCCGCCGCGAGCGCGCGCTCGGCGCGCGCGACCGCCATGCGCTGGCCGAGACGGTGTACGCCGTGCTGCGGCGGCGCTTGTTCTATCAGCACCTGTGCGCCGGCGCGGGCGGCGTGCCGGAGCGCCGGCTGGCCATCGTCGGCTGGCACGGCGACGCGCGCACGCTGGAGGCAGCGCTCGACCACGGCGAGCGCGCGTGGTGGGCGAAGGCGCAGGCGGCGCGCGATGCGGGCGATGGCGGCGCCGGTGGTGCGCTGCCCGACAAGCTGCGCCACAACCTGCCCGACTGGTTGGCCGGCGCGCTGCACAAGCAGCTCGACGCTGCCACGTTCCGCGCGCTGACCGATGCGCTGCTGGCGCCGGCACCGCTCGATCTGCGCGTCAACACGCTGAAGGCGCGGCGCGACGCGGTGCAGCTGGCGCTGCAGCCGCACGGCATCGACGCACGGCCGACGCCTTGGAGCCCGTGGGGCCTGCGCATCGACGGGCGGCCGGCGATCCAGTCGCTGGCGGCGTTCCGCGACGGGTGGTTCGAGGTGCAGGACGAAGGCAGCCAGCTGCTCGCGCTGCTGGTCGATGCCAAGCGCGGCGAGATGGTGGCCGACTTCTGCGCCGGCGCCGGCGGCAAGACGCTGGCGCTCGGCGCGGCGATGCGCAACACCGGCCGGCTGTATGCGTTCGATACCGCGGGGCATCGGCTACATGAACTGAAGGCGCGCGTGGCACGTGCCGGTTTGTCGAACGTGCACACGGTGCAGATCGCGCGCGAGCGCGACGACCGCATCGCGCGGCTGGCCGGCAAGCTCGACCGCGTGCTGGTCGATGCGCCGTGCTCGGGCCTGGGCACGTTGCGCCGCAACCCCGACCTCAAGTGGCGGCAGAGCCCGCAGGCGATCGCGCAGATGCGGCAGCGGCAGGAGGCGATCCTGGCCAGCGCGGCGCGGCTGCTGAAGCCGGGCGGCCGCCTCGTCTATGCCACCTGCAGCCTGCTGGCGGTCGAGAACGAGCAGGTGACACGGGCGTTCGAGGGCGCGCATCCGTCGTTCGAGGCGCTGCCGGCGCAGGCGGCGCTGGCAGCGGCGCACGTCGAGCGCGCGGCCGAGCTGGTCGAAGGGCCGTACCTGAAGCTGTGGCCGCATCGCCACGGCACCGATGGCTTCTTCGCCGCTGCGTGGCGACGCGTCGGCTGATCCCGTCCCCATGAACGCTCGCACGACGGCGCCCGGAGCGCGGGAAAACCAGCTCGACTCGACGCTTGGGCGCTTTGTAACTGCCGTCTAGAATTGGCAAGCGCCGGCTGCACCGGCCGGAAGAGACCGAATGATCGACGTGCTCCCGGGTTGGGATTCGCTGCTGGCATTGGCTGCCCAGGGCCTGTGGGTCGGGGCCACGGGGTGGCAGATCGTGCTGTTCACGCTGATCACCACGCACCTCACGATCGCCGCGGTCACCATCTTCCTGCATCGCGCACAGGCGCATCGCGCGCTCGAGTTGCATCCGATCGCGTCGCACGTCTTCCGCTTCTGGCTGTGGCTGACCACCGGCATGGTCACGAAGGAGTGGGTCGCCATCCACCGCAAGCACCACGCCAAGTGCGAAACCGCCGACGACCCGCACAGCCCGGTGACCCGCGGCATCCGCACGGTGCTGCTGCAAGGCAGCGAGCTGTACCGCGCCGAGGCCAAGGTCGCCGAGACGCTGGCCAAGTACGGCCACCACACGCCCGACGACTGGATCGAGCGCCACCTCTACGGCCGCTACACCACGCTCGGTGTCTCGTTGCTGCTGGTGATCGACCTCGTGCTGTTCGGCGCGATCGGCGCCACCGTGTGGGCGGTGCAGATGCTGTGGATTCCCATCACCGCGGCGGGCATCGTCAACGGCCTGGGCCACTGGTGGGGCTACCGCAATTTCGAGGCCCCCGATGCGTCGACCAACATCGCGCCGTGGGGCCTGGTTATCGGCGGCGAAGAGCTGCACAACAACCACCACACCTATCCGACCTCGGCCAAGCTGTCGGTCAAGCCGTTCGAGTTCGACATCGGCTGGGGCTACATCCGCGCGATGCAGGCGCTCGGCCTGGCCACCGTGCGCAAGACGCCGCCGCGGCTGGCGCATGGGGCGGTGCCCACGCCGGCCGATTCGCGCACGCTGGAGGCGTTGATCGCCAACCGCTACGAGGTGATGGCGCAGTACGCGAAGCAGGTGCGCCGCAGCTGCACGGCCGAGCTGTCCAATCTGCGCGAGCAGGGGCAGGCTCAGGGCGCGCGGCTGATGAACCTGCGCCTCGCACGCCGCTGGCTGCACCGCGATGCCGACAAGATCCCGGCCGGCGTGCAGCAGCAACTGGCCAGCGCACTGCGCGATCACCCGATGCTGGCCAAGCTGGTGGCGATGCGCGAAGAGCTGCGCCTGCTGTGGACCCGCACCAACGTCTCGGCGCCGCAACTGGTGGCCGACCTGCAGGCCTGGTGCCGCAAGGCCGAAGAAAGCGGCATCGCCCGCCTGCAGGAGTTCTCGCTGCGCCTGCGCGCGGCGCAGGCGGTGTAAGCAGGCAGCGAAATGAAAATGGGCCGCGCAAGCGGCCCACCACCGGAAAGGGCTCGCGACAGCGAGCCCGCTTGTCCTCTCACTTGAGTTTCGTTTCCTTGTAGAGCACGTGCTTGCGTGCCTTCGGATCGAACTTGATGAACTCGAGCTTGTCCGGCGTGGTCTTCTTGTTCTTGTTGGTCGTGTAGAAGTGGCCGGTGCCGGCCGTCGACTCGAGCTTGATCTTTTCGCGTGCGCCCTTGGCCATGATGTGCTCCTCAGATCTCGCCGCGCTGGCGCAGGCCGGCCAGCACTTCGTCGATGCCGACCTTGTCGATCAGCCGCAGTGCCGCGTTGCTGACGCGCAGCCGCACGAAGCGGTTCTCGCTCTCGACCCAGAAGCGGCGGTACTGCAGGTTGGGCAGGAAGCGCCGCTTGGTCTTGTTGTTGGCGTGGGAGACGTTGTTGCCCACCATCGGGCGCTTGCCCGTGACTTGACAGACGCGTGCCATGACGCAGCTCCGAAACGGCTTGGGGTGTGTGCCGCGCGCGGCCGGGGACCGCGGCGAGCGAAGCGGCAAATTATAGCCGCTTCGCTCGTGCGCGGCCCGCCTCAGGCGGCCTGGTCGAGGAAGCGCTGCGCGTCGAGGGCGGCCATGCAGCCGGTGCCGGCCGAGGTGATCGCCTGGCGGTAGACGTGATCCTGCACGTCGCCGGCGGCGAACACGCCGGGCACGCTGGTCATCGTGGCCATGCCTTGGTTGCCGCCGCGGGTGACGATGTAGCCGTCCTTCATCTCGAGCTGGCTCTTGAAGATGTCGGTGTTCGGCGAGTGGCCGATCGCGATGAAGCAGCCTTTCACCGTCAGCTCGCGCGTGGCCCCGCCCTGGGTCGCCTTCAGCCGCACGCCGGTGACGCCGCTGGCGTCGCCCAGCACCTCGTCGAGGGTCTGGAACAGGTGCAGCTCGATCTTGCCGGCGGCCACGCGCTCCATCAGCTTGTCGACCATGATCGGCTCGGCGCGGAACTTGTCACGCCGGTGGATCAGGTGCACCTTGCTCGCGATGTTGGCCAGGTACAGCGCCTCCTCGACCGCGGTGTTGCCGCCGCCGACCACGCAGACCTCCTGTGCCTTGTAGAAGAAGCCGTCGCAGGTGGCGCAGCCGCTGACGCCACGGCCCATGAAGGCCTGCTCCGATGGCAGGCCCAGGTACTTGGCGCTGGCGCCGGTGGCGATGACCAGCGCATCGGCGCTGTAGCGGCCGCTGTCGCCGATGAGCACGAACGGCCGCCGGCCGAGGTCGACCGTGTGGATGTGGTCGAACACGGTCTTGGTGCCGAAGCGCTCGGCGTGCTTGCGAAAGCGCTCCATCAGCTCGGGGCCCTGCACGCCGTCGACATCGGCCGGCCAGTTGTCGACGTCGGTGGTGGTCATCAGCTGGCCGCCTTGCGCGAGGCCGGTGATCAGCGTCGGCTGCAGGTTGGCGCGGGCGGCATACACCGCGGCGGTGTAGCCCGCCGGGCCCGATCCGAGGATCAGCACGCGGGCGTGGAGGGGGGTGTCGGACATGCAGTTCGCCTTCGAAGTGCCGGGCGGGCGTCGCGCGCAACCGACAGCAGATTCTCACATGGGGTGCCCAAAAGCTGGCTTCAAGTCAGGCAATCGGCACAATAGCGGCATTGCAGCGAGCGGGCCCGCCGCCGCGCATGGCCCGGGTGGGTGGGCCCGACGAACCAACAGGATTGGAAGGGGACCTCAAGATGTCGATGTTGTCGAATCTCGACCTGATCCGACGTGTGCCGCTGTTTTCGATGCTCACGGTCGAACAGGCGCAGTCGGTCGCCGATGCGGTGGTCAAGCGGCGTTTCCGCCGCGGCGAGCTGGTGGTGGAGCAGGGGCGCAAGAGCAACGCGTTGTTCATCCTGCTCAACGGTCGCGCGCGCGTGCTGACGTCGGACTCGCGCGGCCGCGAGGTGATCCTGGCGGTGCTCGAATCGGGCGACTATGTCGGCGAGATGAGCCTGATCGACAACGAGGCGCATTCGGCCACCGTGCGCTGCGAGGTGCAGACCGACATGCTGATCCTCGGCCGCGCCGACTTCGCGCGCTGCCTGCCCGAGAACTCCACGCTGTCGTACGCGATCCTGCGCGGCCTTGTGCGCCGCCTGCGCCATGCCGATCGCCAGATCGAGTCGCTGGCGCTGCTCGACGTCTACGGCCGTGTCGCCCGCACGTTGCTCGAGATGGCCGAGGAGGTCGACGGCATCAAGATCATTCGCAACAAGGTGTCACGGCAGGACATGGCCAAGGTCGTCGGCGCCTCGCGCGAGATGGTCAGCCGCGTGATGAAGGATCTCGAGGAGCGTGGCGTGATCGAAACGCAGGACAACGGCTCGGTCGTGCTGAAGGAGCGGCTGCACTCCGAGTGAGTGTGGCGCCGGCTGCCGCCGCGCCGGTGAGGTCGCGGTGGCGCCGCAGTCCGGTGCCGGCATGAGACACAGGGCATCGGCCACAATCCCAGCATGACGTTTCCGCTCGGATCGCTCGGCGCCGGCGCCGCTGCCGCGCGCACCGCGAAGCCGGCCGGGCCGGCCGCGCGCTGGCTCGCCAAGGCGGCGCTCGTGGCCGGTGCCGTGCTGTGGTTGCTGCTGCTGCTGGCGCTGCTGACGCACGACCCGAGCGACGCCGCGTTCTCCACCTCGGGCGACGGCGACGCGCTGCACAACAAGGCCGGCCAGCTCGGCGCCTGGGTGTCGGACGTGGTGCTGTTCCTGTTCGGCTACTCGGCGTGGTGGCTGCCGCTGATCGGCCTGCGGCTGCTGCTGTCGGCGCTGGCGCATTGGCTGCGCGGCGACGACGGCGCTGCGACCGAGCTGCACAAGGCGTGGCCGCGCGCGGTGTTCTGGTCGGGTTTCGTGCTGCTGATGGCCGCCAGCTGCGCGCTCGAGTGGACGCGGCTGTACCGCTTCGACGGCGGCCTGCCCGGTGGCCAGGCCGGCGGCGTGGTCGGCGCGCTGCTCGGGCCGCTGTCGATGAAGTGGCTCGGTTTCGCCGGCTCGGGCGTGGCGTGGATCGCCGCGCTGGTGCTCGGTGCGTCGATGGTGCTGCGCTTCTCGTGGGTGGCGCTGGCCGACCGCATCGGCACCGCGTTCGACGCGCTGCGCGAGCGGCGGCAGGAGGCGATCGAGCGTGCCGAAGACCTGCGCCTGGGCCAGGCGGCGCAGCGCGAGCGCGACCAGGTGCTGGCCGACGAGCGCATCGAAATCGAAGACCACGTGCCGCTGGTGATCGAGCGGCCGCTGGCCGAGGTGCCGAAGTCCGAGCGCGTGGCCAAGGAGCGCCAGCAGCCGCTGTTCAAGGAGCTGAGCGACGCCAAGCTGCCGCAGGTGGACCTGCTCGACGCCGCGCCGGGCCGCGCCGAGTCGGTGACCGCCGAGTCGCTCGAGATGACCAGCCGGCTGATCGAGAAGAAGCTGAAGGATTTCGGCGTCGACGTGCGCGTGGTCGCGGCGTCGCCGGGCCCGGTGATCACGCGCTACGAGATCGAGCCGGCGGTGGGCGTGAAGGGCTCGCAGGTGGTCAACTTGGCCAAGGACCTGGCGCGCTCGCTGTCGCTGGTGAGCATCCGCGTCGTCGAGACGATTCCGGGCAAGAACTTCATGGCGCTGGAGCTGCCCAACGCCAAGCGGCAGACCATCCGGCTCAGCGAGATCCTCGGCTCGCAGGTGTACAACGACGCGCACTCGCAGCTCACGCTCGGCCTGGGCAAGGACATCGTCGGCAACCCGGTGGTGGCCGATCTGGCGAAGATGCCGCACCTGCTGGTGGCCGGCACCACCGGTTCGGGCAAGAGCGTGGGCATCAACGCGATGATCCTGAGCCTGCTGTACAAGGCCGAGGCGCGCGACGTGCGCCTGATCATGATCGACCCGAAGATGCTCGAGATGAGCGTCTACGAGGGCATTCCGCACCTGCTGTGCCCGGTGGTCACCGACATGAAGCAGGCGGCCAACGCGCTCACCTGGTGCGTCGGCGAGATGGAGCGGCGCTACAAGCTGATGAGCAAGCTCGGCGTGCGCAACCTCGCCGGCTACAACCGCAAGCTGCACGACGCGAAGGAGCGCGGCGAGACGCTGAGCAACCCGTTCTCGCTGACGCCCGAGGCGCCCGAGCCGCTGGAGCGGCTGCCGTACCTGGTGGTGGTGATCGACGAACTCGCCGATCTGATGATGATCGTCGGCAAGAAGCTCGAGGAGCTGATCGCGCGGCTGGCGCAGAAGGCGCGTGCCGCCGGCATCCACCTGATCCTGGCTACGCAGCGGCCGAGCGTGGACGTGATCACCGGCCTGATCAAGGCCAACATCCCGACGCGCATCGCGTTCCAGGTGTCGAGCAAGATCGACAGCCGCACCATCCTCGACCAGATGGGCGCCGAGGCGCTGCTGGGGCAGGGCGACATGCTGTACCTGCCGCCGGGCTCCGGGCTGCCGGTGCGCGTGCACGGCGCGTTTGTCGGCGACGACGAGGTGCACCGCGTTGTGGAGTACCTGCGCGAGCAGGGCGGCGAGCCGAACTACATCGAGGGCATTCTCGAAGGCGGCACGCTCGAGGGCGACACACTGGCGGCGATCGAGGGCGGCAATGGCAATGGCGACGGCGAGGCAGACCCGATGTACGACCAGGCGGTGGCGATCGTGCTGCAGAACCGCCGCGCGTCGATCTCGCTGGTGCAGCGGCATCTGCGCATCGGCTACAACCGCGCCGCGCGGCTGCTCGAGCAGATGGAGCGCGCCGGGCTCGTCAGCCCGATGGCCAGCAACGGCAACCGCGACATCCTGGTGCCCAAGCGCGACGAATGATCGCGCCCGCCGACGCGCCGGCCGCGGCGATCGACCCGATGCCTGACGCATGAGCACGGCCCCGCGTTGGCGACGCGCGCAAGCGCTGCTCACGCTGCTCGCGCTGGTGGCGCTGCCCGGCTGGCTCGGCGCCGCGCGGGCCGACAGCGTCGACCGGCTGCGCGAGTTCGCCAGCCGCGTCCAGTCGGGCCGCGCGTCGTTCACGCAGACGGTGACCTCGGTCGACGGCAAGAAGAAGCGCACGTCCAGCGGCGAGTTCGAGTTCGTGCGGCCGAACCGCTTCCGCTTCGTCTACGCCAAGCCGTTCGAGCAGCAGATCGTCGGCGATGGCCGCAAGGTGTGGCTGTACGACGTGGACCTGAACCAGGTCACCGTGCGGCCGATGGCGCAGGCGCTTCGCGGCACGCCGGCCGCGCTGCTGGCCGGCACCGCCCTCGAACACGATTTCTTGCTGCAGGCGCAGCCCGCGGCCGACGGCCTCGCGTGGGTGCTGGCCACGCCGCGCGCGAAGGATGGGCCGATCCAGTCGCTGCGCGTCGGCTTCGATGGCGCCGCGCTGGCCGCGCTGGAGATCGTCGATGCGTTCGGCCAGCGCTCGCTGCTGCGCTTCAGCGGGTTCGAGCCGAACGTGCGGCTGCCCGACGAGCTGTTCCGCTTCACGCCGCCGAAGGGCGTTGACGTGATCGAGCAGTGAGCCCGGCCGGGTCGCGCCGTGCGCCGCCAGGCCGCCCTGCAGCGTTGCGACAATGCCGCCGACAATGCCGCGATGAGCTCGCAGGAGTCGCTGTTCGATGCCCCCGGCGGCGACGCACCGCCGCCGCCCGGGCCCGATGCGCCGTTGGCCGAGCGGTTGCGCCCGCAGCGGCTGGACGAGGTGATCGGCCAGGGCCACCTGCTCGGGCCGGGACGGCCGCTGCGCGTGGCGTTCGAATCGGGCCGACTGCATTCGATGATCCTCTGGGGTCCGCCCGGCGTCGGCAAGACCACGCTGGCACGCCTGGTGGCCGGCACGGTCGAGGCGCAGTTCATCGTGCTGTCGGCGGTGCTGTCGGGCGTGAAGGAGATCCGCGACGCGGTCGAGCGCGCCAAGGCTGCGCGCGGCGCCGGGCGCTCGACGGCGGTGTTCGTCGACGAGGTGCACCGCTTCAACAAGGCGCAGCAGGACGCGTTCCTGCCGCACGTGGAGTCGGGGCTGTTCACCTTCATCGGCGCCACCACCGAGAACCCGTCGTTCGAGGTGAACTCCGCGCTGCTGTCGCGCGCCACGGTGCACGTGCTGAAGCCGCTCGAGCCCGACGAGTTGGCGGCACTGCTGGCGCGCGCGCAGGCGCTGCTGCACGCCGGCACGCTCAGCGCGGCCGCGCGCGAGCGCCTGATCGGCTATGCCGACGGCGACGCGCGGCGCCTGCTCAACGCCTACGAGAACCTGGTGGCGATGTGCGATGGCGCGACCGAGCTCGACGAGGCGATGCTCGAGCGCGCGCTGGGCGAGATGCTGCGCCGCTACGACAAAGGCGGCGAGCAGTTCTACGATTCGATCTCGGCGCTGCACAAGGCGGTGCGCGGCTCCGACCCCGACGCCGCGCTGTACTGGCTGGCGCGCATGCTCGACGGTGGTGTCGATCCGCGCTACGTGGCGCGCCGCGTGCTGCGCATGGCCAGCGAAGACATCGGCCTGGCCGATCCGCGCGGTCTGCGCCTGGCGCTCGACGCCGCCGAGGTCTACGAGCGCCTGGGCAGCCCCGAGGGCGAGCTCGCGCTGGCGCAGGCGGTGCTCTACCTCAGCGTGGCGCCGAAATCGAACGCCGCCTACACCGCGTGGGGCGCGGTGCGCCAGTTCGTGCGCGACGACGGCACGCGGCCGGTGCCGCTGCACCTGCGCAACGCGCCGACCCGGCTGATGAAGCAGCTCGGCTACGGCCGCGGCTACCGCTACGCACACGACGAGCCCGACGGCTTCGCCGCGGGCGAGACCTACTGGCCCGACGGCGTGGCGCCGCAGCGCTTCTACGCGCCGGCCGCGCGCGGTCTGGAGCAGCGCATCGCCGAGCGGCTGGCGCAATTGCGGGAGCTGAACCAACGGGCGGCGGCCGACCGCGAAGCCGGGGCCGCTGCCGCGGGGCGCCCGGCCGATTCCGGTGCCGGTTGAACGGGTGCGCGCCAGCGGGTATCCCCGGCCCTGGCGCGAAAACCGGCACTCCTACAATCGCGCCGTTTCCAGCTTCCCGGGTGGGCGGCCGGGGTGTGGCCCGGGCGAACCCCGATTTCGATGGACATCTTTCTGCAGCAGATCATCAACGGTCTGGTGCTGGGCAGCGTGTACGCGCTGGTCGCACTGGGCTACACGATGGTCTACGGCATCATCAACCTGATCAACTTCGCGCACGGCGAAGTGTTGATGGTCGGGGCGCTGACCAGCTGGACGGTGGTGACGCTGCTGGCCGATGTGGCGCTGCCGGGCTGGCTGAAGCTGCTGATCTCGCTGATCGCCGCCGTCGTCGTCTGCGCGGTGCTGAACTTCGCGATCGAGAAGGTCGCCTACCGGCCGCTGCGCAATGCCCCGCGGCTGGCGCCGCTGATCACCGCGATGGGCATGAGCCTGCTGCTGCAGACGCTGGCCATGATCATCTGGAAGCCCAACTACAAGCCGTATCCGATCCTGCTGCCGGTCGAGCCGATCAACATCGGCGGCGCGGTGATCAACGTGACGCAGATCCTGATCCTGCTGTCCACCGTGGTCACGCTGGTCGGGCTGATGTGGCTGGTCAACCGCACCAAGCTCGGCCGCGCGATGCGGGCCACCGCCGAGAACCCGCGCGTCGCGGCGCTGATGGGCGTCAAGCCCGACATGGTGATCTCGGCCACCTTCATCATCGGCGCCGCGCTGGCCGCGCTAGCCGGCGTGATGTACGCGGCCAACTACGGTTCGGTGCAGCACACGATGGGCTTCCTGCCGGGCCTGAAGGCGTTCACCGCCGCGGTGTTCGGCGGCATCGGCAACCTCGCCGGCGCGGTGGTGGGCGGCGTGCTGCTGGGGCTGATCGAGGCGCTCGGCGCCGGCTACATCGGCACGCTGACCGGCGGCGTGCTCGGCAGCAACTACCAGGACATCTTCGCCTTCATCGTGCTGATCCTCGTGCTCACGGTACGGCCGCAGGGCCTGCTCGGCGAGCGCGTGGCCGATCGGGCGTGACGCCATGAAGAACAAGCTCGTCTGGTTCCTGTTCACCGCGTTCCTGCTGCTGGTGCTGCCGGCGGTGGCGCAGTACGCCGGCAACTTCTGGGTGCGCATCATCGATTTCGCGCTGCTGTACGTGCTGCTGGCGCTCGGGCTGAACATCGTGGTCGGCTACGCCGGCCTGCTCGACCTCGGCTACATCGCGTTCTATGCGGTCGGTGCCTACATGTTCGGCCTGCTGGCGTCGCCGCACCTGGCCGAGACGTTTCCCGCCGTCAAGGCGCTGTTCCCCAACGGCCTGCACGCGCCGATCTGGGTGGTGATCCCGCTCGGCGCCGGGCTGGCGGCGGTGGCCGGCGTGCTGCTCGGCACGCCGGTGCTGAAGCTGCGCGGTGACTACCTGGCGATCGTCACGCTCGGCTTCGGCGAGATCATCCGCGTGTTCATGAACAACCTCGACGCGCCGGTCAACATCACCAACGGACCGAAGGGGCTGCTGCAGATCGACAGCTTCAAGATCCCGTGGCTGGGTTTCGACTTCGGCCAGTCGGGCAGTCTGTTCGGCATCGAGGTGTCGTCGGTCACCAAGTACTACTTCCTGTTCCTGGGCATCGTCGTGCTCAGCGTGGTGATCTGCTACAGGCTCGAGCGCTCGCGCATCGGCCGCGCATGGATGGCGATCCGCGAGGACGAGGTGGCCGCCAAGGCGATGGGCATCAGCACGCGCAACATGAAGCTGCTGGCGTTCGCGATGGGTGCCACCTTCGGCGGCGTCTCGGGAGTGCTGTTCGCCACGTTCCAGCGCTTCATCTCGCCGGAGTCGTTCGCGCTGCAGGAGTCGATCATGGTGGTGGCGATGGTCGTGCTCGGCGGCATCGGCCACATCCCGGGCGTGATCCTCGGCGCGGTGCTGCTGGCCGGGCTGCCCGAGGCGCTGCGCTGGGTGTCGGGCGAGATCGACCTGCAATCGGTCACCGGGGGCCGGCTCGACGCGGCCATCCTGCGCCAGCTGCTGATCGCGCTGGCGATGATCGCGATCATGCTGGCGCGTCCGCGCGGCCTGTGGCCGTCGCCCGAGCACGGCAAGGCCGCGCCGACACCGAGCGCCTGAGCCCGCGCCATGGCCGAAGCCAGCATCGTGCTCGAGGTGAGCGGCGCGTCCAAGCGCTTCGGCGGCGTGCAGGCGCTGTCGGACGTCGGCATCCGCATCCGCAAGGGCGAGGTGGTGGGCCTGATCGGCCCCAACGGCGCCGGCAAGACCACGTTCTTCAACGTCATCACCGGGCTGTACACACCCGATTCGGGCCGCTTCGAGCTCGGCGGCAAGCCGTACAAGCCCAGTGCGGTGCATGAGGTGGCCAAGGCCGGCATCGCGCGCACGTTCCAGAACATCCGGCTGTTCCCCGAGATGACCGCGCTCGAGAACGTGATGGTCGGCCGCCATGCGCGCACGCACTCGGGCCTGGTCGGCGCGGTGTTCCGCACCGCCGGCTTCAAGGCCGAGGAGCGCGCGATCGCGCAGCGCGCGCAGGAGCTGCTCGACTACGTGGGCATCGGCCGCTACACCGAGTACAAGGCGCGCACGCTGAGCTACGGCGACCAGCGCCGGCTCGAGATCGCGCGCGCGCTGGCCACCGATCCGACGCTGATCGCGCTCGACGAGCCCGCCGCCGGCATGAACGCCACCGAGAAGGTGGTGCTGCGCGAGCTGATCGACCGTATCCGTAACGACGGCCGCACGATCTTGCTGATCGAGCACGACGTGAAGCTGGTGATGGGCCTGTGCGATCGCGTGACGGTGCTCGACTACGGCAAGCCGATCGCCGAAGGCACGCCGGCCGAGGTGCAGCGCAACGACAAGGTGATCGAGGCCTACCTCGGCACCGGGCACAAACCGCACTGATCCCGCATGCCCGACCCCACCGACATCCTGCTCGAAGTCAAAGACCTGAAGGTTGCCTACGGCGGCATCCAGGCCGTCAAGGGCGTCAGCTTCGAGGTGCACCGCGGCGAGCTGGTGAGCCTGATCGGCGCCAACGGCGCCGGCAAGACGACGACGCTGAAGGCGATCACCGGCACGCAGCCGGCGCGCGACGGCGACATCAAGTTCCTCGGCCGCTCGATCCGCGGCCAGGGCGCGTGGGATCTCGTGCGCCAGGGCCTGGTGATGGTGCCCGAGGGCCGCGGCGTGTTCGCGCGCATGAGCATCGTCGAGAACCTGCTGATGGGCGCCTACGTGCGCGACGACGCCGAGGTGCAGGCCGACGTCGATAACGTGTTCGCGATCTTTCCACGGCTGAAGGAGCGCGCGTCGCAGCTCGCCGGCACGATGTCGGGCGGCGAGCAGCAGATGCTGGCGATGGGCCGCGCGCTGATGGCGCGGCCCAAGGTGCTGCTGATGGACGAGCCGTCGATGGGCCTGTCGCCGATCATGGTCGACAAGATCTTCGAGGTCGTCGCCGATATCCACTCGCGCGGCACGACGATCCTGCTGGTCGAGCAGAACGCGAGTCGTGCGCTGCAACTGGCCGACCGCGGCTACGTGATGGAGTCGGGCGAGATCACGATGACCGGCGAGGCCAAGGCGCTGCTCGACGATCCGAAGGTGAGGGCGGCTTATCTCGGTGAATAGACTGCAGCGGTTTGATCTGTGCTAAGGGCAGACCACGGTACCGATCACCGTCGCTCGCATCGGGTCGGCCCCGCTTGACAGCCGGAGTGCGCGAAGCCAAGACTGGCGCGGTCTAGGGCGTTGTGGGGGTGATCGTCATGCGCAGTTCATTGTTGGTCGTGGCGCTCGTGCTCGGGGCTTGGGCGCCCGGTGCATCGGCGCAGGACACCAGCGGCCGCAACCTCGCGGCCGCTTGCGCGATCTGCCATGGCACCAGCGGCCACGTGCCGGCCAGCGCGCCGGTGAGCGCACTGGCCGGGATGCCGCGCGAGCAGATCACCGAGCGGATGCGCGCGTTCCGCGATGGCAAGCGCGCGGCCACCGTGATGCACCAGATCGCGAAGGGCTACACCGACGCACAGATCGACGCGCTGGCGGCGTTCTACGCCGCGCAGAAGCGCTGAAGCCGAGGGGGCACCATGAAACGCAGAGACTTCCTGAGGACCGCCGGCACGACGGCGGGAGCCGGCTCGCTGGCGGCGCTGGTCGGGTGCGCCACCACGCCATCGCGCGCGCGCGTCGTGGTGATCGGCGGCGGTTTCGGCGGTGCCACCGCCGCGCGCTACATCCGCCTGTGGGATCCATCGGTCGACGTGGTGCTGGTCGAGCGCGACAGCCGCTTCGTCTCATGCCCGTTCTCGAACCGGGTGCTCGGCGGGTTCGATTCGATGGACATGCTCACGCACGGCTACGACGGCCTGCGCCGGCACGGCGTGCAGGTGGTGCACGACGAGGCGACCGCGATCGATGCCGCCAGGAAAACGGTGCGCCTGGCGCGTGGCGGCGACGTCGGCTACGAACGCCTGATCATCTCGCCCGGCATCGATTTCATGTTCGGCGACATCCAGGGCTACGACGCCGCGATGGCCAGCGGCGCGGTGCTGCACGCGTGGAAGGCCGGGGCGCAGACGGTGGCGCTGCGCGGCCAGCTCGAGCAGATGCGCGACGGCGGCGTCTACATCATGGCGGTGCCGTTGCTGCCGTACCGCTGCACGCCGGGGCCGTACGAACGCGCGAGTCTGGTGGCGGCCTATTTCAAGCGCGCCAAGCCGCGCTCGAAGGTGCTGGTGCTCGACGCCAACCCCGACGTCACCTCCAAGGCCGGGCTGTTCAAGTCGGCGTGGAAGGATCTGTACGGCGGCATGGTCGAATACCACGGCAACGCCCGGGTGATGTCGGTCGAGCGCGGCACGGTGCGCACCGAGTTCGACACTGTCAAGGGCGACGTGCTCAACGTGGTGCCGCCGCACCGCGCCGGCGACATCGCGGTCAAGGCCGGCCTGATCACGCACAACAACCGCTGGTGCGACGTCGACTGGCGCAGCATGGAGTCGAAGAAGGTGCCGGGGATCCATGTGCTCGGCGACGCCACGCTGTCGGCGCCGGGGATGCCCAAGTCGGGCAGCATGGCCAACAACCACGGCAAGATCGCCGCTGCCGCGGTGATCGAGCAGCTGCGCGGCCGTGCGGCCGACCCGGTGAAGATCATCAACACCTGCTACAGCTTCGTCTCCGACAAGGAGGCGATCCGCGTGTCGTCGGTGCACGAGTGGGACGGCACCACGCTGTCCCCGGTCAAGGGCTCGGGCGGCGTGTCGGCGGCCAGAACCGAGGCCGAGGGGGCGTTCGCCTGGAACTGGGCGCGCACCATCTGGGCCGATTCGCTCGCGTAGCGCGGCGCGCGCTGCGTGGCGGCGCGCGCCATTGATATGAGTGCCCCGCTGTCGGGCCGCGCCCGGCTCGTTCAGCAGGCCGACGACCGGCCGCATGCCTCGGCGCGCATTGCACCTGCGGCCACGCGAGCCGGCCTGCCGCTCACTGCAGCTTCGCGCCGCTGGCCTTCACCACCGGCCCATACTTCGCGTGCTCGGCGCGCACGAACTCGGCGAACTGCCCGGGCGTGGTGGGCGAGGTCTCGGCCATCATCGTCGCTGCGCGCGCCTTCACCTCGGGCGAGCCGAGTGCGTCGACGAAGGCACGGTTCAGTCGCTGCGTCACGTCGGGGGCGAGGTGCGCCGGGCCGAACAGGCCGAACCAGGTGTCGACCTGAAAGCGATCCAAGCCGAGGCCGCGGCCGGCCTCGGCAATGGTCGGCACGTCGGGCATCGCGCCCGATCGCTTGTCGGTGGTCACCGCGAGCGCCAGCAGCTTGCCGGCGCGGATATTGGCGGCCGCGCTCGCGAGGTTGTCGAACGTGAGGTCGACCTGGCCCGACAGCAGCGCCAGTTGCGCCGCGGCGCCGCCGGCGTACGGGATGTGCACCATGAATACGCCGGCCTGCGCCTTGAACATCTCGCCGGCCAGATGCCCGGCGCTGCCGTTGCTGCCCGAGCCGTAGTTCAGCCGGCCGGGGTTGCGCCTGGCGTAGGCCACGAGGTCGGCGACCGACGCGATGCCCAGCCGCCTGGCGGTCTCGACGTTCATCACCAGCACGTTGGGCACGCGCGCCACCAGCGTCAGCGGCGTGAAGTCGCGCAGCGCGTCGTACGGCATCTTCGCGTACAGCCACGGGTTGATCGCGTGCGTGGCGACCGCGCCCATCACGATCGTGTGGCCGTCGGGCGCGGCCTTGGCCGCCGCGTCGGCGCCGATGTTGCCGCCGGCGCCGGGCTTGTTCTCGACCACCACGGTGCCGAGCGCGTCCTTCGCGCGCTCGGCCAGCGCACGCGCCATCGCGTCGAGCGGGCCACCGGCCGGGTACGGCACGATCAGGCGGATCGGTTTGGCCTGCGCATACGCAAGCGGCGTGCCCGCCAGCAGCGTGGCGAGGGCGATGGCGTGTCGGCGTGGGATCATGGTGCGTGCTTGTCCTTCTCGGAGGTGAACGCGTCGGCGTAGAACTCGTCTGCCGGCAGGCCGCAGCGCGCAACGAAGTCGCGCCGCGCCGAGTCGACCATGACCGGCACGCCGCAGGCATAGACTTGGTGGCCCGAGAGGTCGGGCAGATCGTGCATCACGGCCTCGTGCACGAGGCCGGTGCGGCCACTCCAGGCATCGTCGGGTCGCGGCTCCGACAGCACCGGTACGTAGCGCAGCGCGGGCCACTCGCCCACCGTGCGTTCGACCCAGTCGTGCAGGTAGAGGTCGGCGCGCGCGCGGCAGCCCCAATACAGCACCACCGGCCGCGTGCTCGCCTGTTCGCGCATCGACTCGATGATCGCCTTGATCGGCGCGAAGCCGGTGCCCGAGGCCAGCAGCACGATCGGCTTGTCGCTGTCGTCGCGCAGGAAGAAGCTGCCGTACGGGCCTTCCATGCGCAGGATCTCCTTTTCCTTCAGTGCGCCGAACACATGGTCGGTGAACTTGCCGCCGGGCATGTGCCGCACGTGCAGCTCGATCGCCGGCGGCGTGCCGAGGTTGTGCGGCGCGTTGGCCATCGAGTAGCTGCGTCGCGCACCGTCGCGCAGGATGAACTCCACGTACTGCCCGGCGCGGTAGCGCAACGCCTGGTTGGCCGGCAGCTGCAGGCGCAGCAGCGCCACGTCGGGCGCGGCGCGCCGCACATCGAGCACGCGGCACGGCATCTTCAGCACCGGGTACTCGCCGGCGCCGGGCACCATGCGCGCCTCGATCACGCAATCGGTCTGCGGCGCGGCGCAGCACGGCAGGATCAGGCCTGCGTCTTCCTCGTCGGCCGACAGCGCCTTGCGCTGGTGCGCGCCGTGGATCACGCAGCCCTCGAGCAGCCGGCACTTGCACGAACCGCAGGCGCCGTCCTTGCAGCCATAGGGCAGGCCGACGCCGGCGCGGATCGCCGCCGCCAGAATGGGTTCGTCGCGCTCGACGTCGAAGCTGCGCTCGGCCGGGCGCACGGTGACTCGGATGCTCATCGAATGCTGTGCCGCGGGGTGATCGGGCGCCGCGTGGGCCCATAAACTGCAACGGGTGCCGATTGTGCCCGGCCCGTCGAACCCCAACTTGCCCCAGGTCTGCCGATGCCCTCCGTGCCGAGCCGCGTGCAACGCAAGCCCCGCCTGCTGATCGTCGGCTGCGGTGACGTGGGGCTGCGCGTGCTGCGCCTGCTGGCCGGCCGCTGGCGCGTGCGCGTGCTGACCTCGTCGCCGCAGCGTCGCGACGAGCTGCGCCGCGCCGGCGCGCAGCCGCTGCTGGGCGACCTCGATGCACCGGCGACGCTGGCCCGTCTGGCGCGGCTGGCCGATGCGGTGCTGCACCTCGCGCCGCCACCGGCGCACGGCTCGCAAGATCCGCGCACCGCCGCGCTGCTGGCGGCGCTGGCGCGCGGCCGCGTGACGCGGCTGGTGTATGGCAGCACGACGGGTGTGTACGGCGATTGCGGCGGCGCGCGTATCGACGAGACGCGCGCCGTCAACCCGCTCACCGAGCGCGCCTGCCGGCGTGTCGACGCCGAGCAACTGGTGCGCGCCTATGCCCGCGGCTGCGGCGCGCGCGCGACGATCCTGCGTGCGCCGGGCATCTATGCGCTCGACCGCGCCGGCGGCGATCCGCGCGAGCGCGTGCGCCGCGGCTCGCCGGCGCTGGCGGCCGACGACGACGTGTTCACCAACCACATCCACGCCGACGACCTGGCGCGCGCCTGCGTGGCGGCACTGGTGCGCGGGCCGACGCTGCGTGCGATCCACGTCAACGACGACAGCGCGCTGCCGATGGGCGAGCACCTCGACCGCGTGGCGCGGCTGAGCGGCCTGCCGCCGGTGCCGCGCATCACGCGCGCCGAGGCCGTGCGCCACCTGACGCCGGCGCAGTTCAGCTTCTGGAGCGAATCGCGCCGGCTCGACAACACGCGCATGAAGCGAGAACTGCGGCTGGTGCTGCGCTATCCCACGATCGAAGCGGCGCTTGCCGAACCCGATGCGCAGGCCGCCGGCGCTCATCGCCGTGAGGGCCAGCGGTTGGCCGGCGTCGAACGACTTGCCGGCGCTTGAGCGCCGATCGCGCGCGTGCTCAGCGCCGCTTGCCGAACGGCAGGCGGCCGCGCCAGTGCAGCAGCAGCAGCCAGGCGCCGAGCATGCCGCCCAGGTGCGCGAAGTGCGCGACGCCGGTGGCGCCGGACACGCCGAGGAACAGCTCGATCGCGCCGAACACGACGACGAAGGTGCGCGCCTTCATCGGGATCGGCGGGAACAGCGGCATGATCGTGCGGTTGGGAAACAGCATGCCGTAGCACAGCAGCAGCCCGAACAGCGCGCCCGAGGCGCCGACGGTCGGCAGCGGTGACCCGATCACCACGCTGAACACCAGCTGCACCAGCGCTGCCGCGATCGCGCTGGCCACCAGCATCTGGATGAAGCGGCGCTGGCCCCACAGCCTCTCGAGTTCACCACCGAACATCCACAAGCCCAGCATGTTGAAGAACAGGTGCAGCACGCTGGCGTGCAGGAACGCGTAGCTCAGGATCTGCCACGGACCGAAGCGGCCGCTGCCGAACGGCCACAGCGCCAGCCACAGGTCGAGCGGCACGAACAGGTTCAGGCAGAACACCGCCGTGCAGATCAGCATCAGCGCCTGGGTCACCGGGGGCAGTGGCAGCATGGGAGGCGAGCGTTGAAGTGGTGCCCGGGGCCGGACTCGAACCGGCACGCCTTGCGGCGAGGGATTTTGAGTCCCTTGCGTCTACCGATTTCGCCACCCGGGCTTTTCGAGAGGGGACGGCTTGAACGCTCAGGCGCGGCGGATTATGGCATGCACCCCCGAAGGGCTTCGCACGCTGCGACAATCTGTGGCCACGCATTCGCAGCGCCACGCCATGCATTCGTACCCGACGATCGAAGACGCCATCGGTCAGACGCCGCTGGTGCGCCTGCAGCGCGTGCCGGGCGCGAAGGCCGCCGAGCGCGGCAACGTCATTCTGGCCAAGCTCGAAGGCAACAATCCCGCGGGGTCGGTGAAAGACCGGCCGGCGATCAGCATGATCCGCCGCGCCGAAGAGCGTGGCGACATCAAGCCCGGCGACACGTTGATCGAGGCCACCTCGGGCAACACCGGCATTGCGCTGGCGATGGCCGCGGCGATCCGCGGCTACCGCATGCTGCTGATCATGCCGGAGGATCTGTCGGTCGAGCGCCTGCAGACGATGAAGGCCTACGGCGCCGAACTGATCCTCACGCCACGCGCCGGCGGCATGGAGTACGCGCGCGACCTGGCGCTGCAGATGCAGCGCGATGGCAAGGGCCGCGTGCTCGACCAGTTCGCCAATGCCGACAACCCGCGCGTGCACTACGAAACCACCGGCCCCGAGCTGTGGCGGCAGACCGATGGGCGCATCACGCACTTCGTCAGCGCGATGGGCACCACCGGCACGATCACCGGCGTCAGCCGCTTCCTGAAGGAGAAGAGCCCGGGCGTGCGCATCGTCGGCGCGCAGCCGTCGGAGGGTTCGCGCATCCCCGGTATCCGCAAGTGGCCGGTCGAGTACCTGCCGAAGATCTACGACCCCAGCGCAGTCGATGAACTCGTGCTGGTGTCGCAGGCCGACGCCGAGGCGATGGCACGCCGGCTGGCGCGCGAAGAGGGCCTGTTCGGTGGCATCTCGGCCGCCGGCGCGTGCTGGGTCGCGCTGCAGGTGGCCGAGCAGGTGCACGGCTCGACGATCGTGTTCGTCGTCTGCGATCGCGGCGACCGCTACCTGTCGACCGGGGTGTTTCCGGCGTGAGTGAATGAGCGCCGCGCAGGTCTTCCGTTTCTGCCCGCTGTGCGCGGCGGCGCTGCAGCCGCTGGCGCAGATGGAAGACGGCGGCGAGAAGCTGCGCCTGCGCTGCCCGGCGTGCGCCTGGACGCACTGGAACAACCCGACGCCGGTGCTGGCCGCGGTGATCGAGTGCGCCGACCGCGACGGCCGCGTGCTGCTGGCGCGCAATGCGGCGTGGAGCGGACGCATGTTCGCGCTGGTCACCGGCTTCATGGAGGCCGGCGAGTCGCCCGAGGACGGCATCCGCCGCGAGGTGCACGAAGAGACCGCACTGCAGGTCGATGCGCTCAAGCTGATCGGCGCCTACGAGTTCCAGCGCATGAACCAGGTGATCATCGCCTACCACGCACTGGCGCGCGGCGAAGTGCGGCTGTCGCCGGAGCTGGCCGAGTACAAGCTGTTCGCACCGGCCGACATCGTCTGCTGGCCGGCCGGCACCGGCTACGCGCTGGCCGACTGGCTGCGTTCGCGCGGCCACGAGCCGCGCTTCATGGAGTTCAAGCGGCCGTCTTCGCCGGGCGCGTGACCCCACGCACGCTCGTAGAATGTGCAGCCTTGGAGACCGGCATGCAATTCCAGAAAGAGCTCGACACCCGCGGCCTGAACTGCCCGTTGCCGATCCTGAAGGCGAAGAAGGCGCTGGCCGAAATGGCTGCCGGCCAGGTGCTGAAGGTGGTGGCCACCGATCCGGGCTCGATGCGCGACTTCCAGGCGTTTGCCCGCCAGACCGGCAACGAGCTGCTCGAGCAAAGCACGGCCGCCGACGAGTTCATCCACTACCTGAAGCGACGCTGATTGAAGCCGCGCTGATCGTGCACGTCGCCCGCCGCCGGCCACAGGCTCCCAAGCCGATGTGGCTTCGCCGCATTGCCTGATTCGCCCGCGGGGGCGGGGCTGGCCCTGTGGGCGTTCAGATGTTCAGGCCGCGCAGGAACTGCCGGAACGGCGCGCCGAGGTCGCTGTGCGTCAGCGCCAGCTCGACATTGGCCTGCAGGAAGCCGTCCTTGCTGCCGCAGTCGTAGCGCTTGCCTTCGTAGCGGTAGGCGTACACCTTCTCGTGCTTCAGCAGCGACGAGATGCCGTCGGTGAGCTGGATCTCGCCGCCGACGCCGCGCGGTTGCGCCAGGATCTCGTGGAACACGCGCGGCGAGAGGATGTAGCGGCCGGCCACGCCCAGGCGCGACGGCGCCACCTCGGGCGCCGGCTTCTCGACGATGGCGGTCACGTCGAGCACGCGGTCGTTCAGCGGCCGGCCGGCCACGATGCCGTAGCGCCGGGTGTGCTCGGCCGGCACCTCCTGCACCGCCAGCACCGATGCGCGCAGCGCGGCGTACTGCTCGACCATCTGCTGCAGCACCGGCGGCTCACCGACCATCAGGTCGTCGGCCAGCAGCACCGCGAACGGCTCGTCGCCGACCAGCCGCTGCGCGCACAGCACCGCGTGGCCGAGGCCGAGCGCATGCGCCTGGCGGACGTAGATGCACTCCATATCGGACGGCTTCACCTGCCGAACGAGGCTCAAAAGCTCTTGTTTGCCCGCCTGTTCGAGGGCTACCTCGAGCTCGAACGTCATGTCAAAGTGATCTTCGATAGGCCGCTTATGACGGCCGGTCACGAAGATCATTTCCCGCACCCCGGCCGCGTACGCCTCTTCGACGGCGTACTGGATCAGGGGTTTGTCGACGATCGGCAGCATCTCCTTCGGCTGGGCCTTGGTGGCCGGCAGAAAGCGGGTGCCGAGCCCGGCAACAGGGAAAACGGCCTTCTTGACCAACATACGCTTACATAGAATCGTTGGGGTTCGGAAGTGGGGGATTCTGGCATGGTGAACCGTGCGGCACGCTCCGCGTCCGAGTGCAAAGTCGCATGGACGTCCTGATCGTCGAACCCCTCGAACCGGAGGTGATGCACTGGCTGGTGGCGCGCCACGCGGTGCGCTACGCGCCCGATCTCGCGCGTGACCCGCGGGCGTTTCGCCAGGCGCTGTTCAACGTGCGGGCGATGATCATTCCGCCGTCGGTGGCAGTCGACAACCAGGTGCTGCACTACGCGCCGGTGCTGCGCGCGGTGGGCCGGCTGAGCTCGGGCGCCGAGAACATCGACACCGATGCCTGCGCGCGTGCCGGCGTCGAGGTGGTGCGGCCGATCAACGCCAGCGCCACCGCCGAGGCCGAGTTCATGATCGGCGCGCTGCTGCAGATGCTGCGCCGCGTGCCGGTGCTCAGTGCCGAGGGCCTGCTGGTCGGACGCGAACTCGGCGGCGCCACGGTGGGGCTGATCGGCATGACGCCGGCGGCGCGGCCGCTGGCCACGCTGTTGGGCTCGTTCGGCTCGCGCGTGGTCGGCTACGACCCGGCGGTGCACGTGTCCGACGGGCTGTGGAACCGCTGGAAGGTCGAGCCGCTGGGCCTGCGCGAGCTGATGGAGCAGTCCGACGCGGTGTGCGTGATGCTCACCTACTTCTCGCGCTACCACGGCCTGCTGGGCGAGCGCTTCCTGCCGTCGTGCAAGCCCAACCAGGTGCTGGTGTCGATCGCGCACTCGAGCCTGTTCGACGAGATGGCGCTGGCCGAGGTGCTGACGTCGGGCCGCATGGCTGCGGCGTGGTTCGACAGCCTCGAGCCCGGCGTGCTCGACCCGGGCCGCCCGCTGCACGATGTGGACACGCTACAGGTCACGCCGCGTGTGGCCAGCACCACGCGCGAATCGCGCATCCGCAGCGCCTGGGCGGTGGCACGGCGCATCGACGAGCTGCTGTCGGTGACGCCGGCGCGCAGCGAGTTCAGGCCGACGGCACCAGACGACCCCGTTGATCTTCGAGCCGGCGAAGCGCCTGCCTGAAATCGGCCACGCGCGCGCGCTCCTGCTCGACCACTGCCGCCGGCGCGCGCTGCACGAAGCTGGCGTTGCCGAGCTTGGCCTCGGCCTTGCCGATCTCGCCATGCAGCCGCTCGATCTCGCGGCCGATGCGCACCCGCTCGGCATCGACGTCGATCGCCACGTGCAGCGCCAGCTTGATGTCGCCGGCCACCGCCACCGGTGACTGCGCGGCCGCCGCGTCGAACGCGCTCTCGTCGTCGAACGGCTTCACCTCGGCCAGCCGCGCCAGCGTGGCCAGCAGCGGCGTCGCCTCGGCGACGAAGGTGGTGTCGCCGAACGTGTGCAGCGGCACTCTTTGCGCCGGCGACAGGTTCATCTCGCCGCGCAGGCTGCGCACCGCGAGCACCAGCGCCTTCAGCCGCGCCACCCACGCATCGGCCTGCGCATCGACGCGCTGCAGCTCGGCCTGCGGGTAGCGCGCGGTGGCGATCGTCTCGCTCGAACCCTCGGCGCGGCGCCCGGCCACCACCGCCACGCGCTGCCACAGCTCGGCGGTGATGAACGGCGCGATCGGGTGCAGCAGCCGCAGCACGGTCTCGAGCACGCGGATCAGCGTGCGCCGCGTGGCGCGCTGCGAGGCGGCATCGCCGCGCGCGAGCTGCACCTTCGCGATCTCGATGTACCAGTCGCAGTACTCGTCCCAGACGAACTGGTAGATCGCGTTGGCCACGTTGTCGAGCCGGTAGTCGGCGAAGCCCGCGGCCACCGCGGCCTCCACGCGCTGCAGCTCGCCGGTGATCCAGCGGTCGGCGGCCGAGTACGTTGCATAGCCGTGGGCCTTGCCCGCCGGCGTCACGAGTTGCCCGTCTGCCGCGTAGACGGGCGGTCGGCAGTCGGCCTTGGTGTGCTCCATCAGCCCGCAATCGTGCCCCTCGCAGTTCATCAGCACGAACTTGGTCGCGTTCCAGAGCTTGTTGCAGAAGTTGCGGTAGCCCTCGCAGCGCTTGCTGTCGAAGTTGATGTTGCGCCCGAGCGAGGCGAGCGCGGCGAACGTGAAGCGCAGCGCGTCGGCGCCGTAGCCGGGAATGCCGGTCGGGAACTCCTTCTTCGTCGCCTCGCGGATCGCCGGCGCGGTCTCGGGCTTGCGCAGGCCGGTGACGCGCTTGGCCAGCAGCGGCTCGAGCGCGATGCCGTCGATCAGGTCGACCGGGTCGAGCACGTTGCCTTCGCTCTTGCTCATCTTGTGGCCGTGCGAGTCGCGCACCAGGCCGTGGATGTAGACGTGGCGGAACGGCACCTTCCCGGTGAAGTGGGTCGTCATCATGATCATCCGCGCGACCCAGAAGAAGATGATGTCGTAGCCGGTGACGAGCACGGTCGATGGCAGGAACAGGTCCTGCTCGATCGTCTTGGCCGGCCAGCCGAGCGTGGAGAACGGCACCAGCGCCGAGCTGTACCAGGTGTCGAGCACGTCTTCGTCGCGCGTCAGCGCGCCGTGGTAGCCGGCGGCGGTGGCGCGCGCGCGCGCTTCGGTTTCGTCGCGGCCCACGAACAGCTCGCCGCCGCTGCCGTACCACGCCGGGATCTGGTGGCCCCACCACAGCTGGCGCGAGATGCACCAGTCTTGAATGTTGTGCATCCAATGGTTGTAGGTGTTCACCCATTGCTCGGGGTAGAACGTGACCGCGCCGGATTCGACCGCGGCAATCGCCTTGGCGGCGATGCTCGTGCCGTCGCGGCCGGGCTTGCCGAGCGCGACAAACCACTGCTCGGTGAGCATCGGCTCGACGATCTGCCCGGTGCGGCCGCAGCGCGGCACCGTCAGGCGGTGCCTGCGCGTCTCGGCGAGCAACCCCTGCGCGTCGAGCTCGGCCACGATGCGCTTGCGTGCGTCGAAGCGGTCGAGGCCGCGGTACGCGGCGGGCGCGTGGTCGTTCAGCGTGGCATCGAGCGCGAGCACGCCGATCGTCGGCAGACCGTGGCGCTGGCCGACGGCGTAGTCGTTGTGGTCGTGCGCCGGCGTGACCTTGACCACGCCGGTGCCGAACTCGCGGTCGACGTAGGCATCGGCGATCACCGGGATCTCGCGCGCGGTCAGCGGCAGCCGGACCTTGCGGCCGACGAACGCGTGGTAGCGCTCGTCGTCGGGGTGCACCATCAGCGCGGTGTCGCCGAGCATCGTCTCGGGGCGAGTGGTGGCCACCGTCAGGGCGCCGGTGCCATCGACCAGCGGGTAGCGGATCAGCCACAGGAAGCCGTCTTCCTCCTCGGCTTCGACCTCGAGATCGGACACCGCCGACTTCAGCACCGGATCCCAGTTGACCAGGCGCTTGCCGCGGTAGATCAGGCCCTCGTCGTACAGCCGGACGAAGGTTTCGGTGACGACGCGCGAGAGCTTGTCGTCCATCGTGAAGTACTCGTGCGCCCAGCTCACGCTCGCGCCCATGCGGCGCATCTGCTGCGTGATGGTGGCGCCGGAGGTGTTCTTCCAGTCCCACACCTGCGCGACGAAGTTCTGGCGCCCGAGCGCGTGGCGCGACAGGCCGGCCTCCTGCAGCTGGCGCTCGACGACGATCTGCGTCGCGATGCCGGCGTGGTCGGTGCCGGGCAGCCACAGCGTGTTGAAGCCGCGCATCCGGTGGTAGCGCGTCAGCGCATCCATGATCGTCTGGTTGAACGCGTGGCCCATGTGCAGCGTGCCGGTCACGTTCGGCGGCGGCAGCTGGATCGCGAACGACGGCCTGGCGGCGTCGAGCGTCGGCGCGTAGGCGCCGCTTTGCTCCCACAGCGGCGCCCAGCGGGCCTCGATGGCGGCGGGTTCGAACGATTTGGGCAGGGGCGGCAGGGTCATCGGCGGCTTCGCTCGGCTCACATGAACAGGTGCTCGCCGGCATTTTCGCCGCCGAGGATCACGTAGTTCACTCGGCGCAGGTCGGCCAGCACGCGGCCGCCGGCGTAGCTGATCGAGCTTTGCAGGTCTTCGCGCATCTCGCGCAGCGTGTCGGCGAGCGCGCCCTTGATCGGCTCGAGGATGCGTTTGCCCTCGACGTGCTTGTACTCGCCCTTGTTGAAGTCGCTGGCCGAGCCGTAGTACTCCTTGTAGCGGCGGCCGTCGACCTCCACCGTCTGCCCGGGCGACTCTTCATGGCCGGCGAACAGCGAGCCGATCATCACCATCGCGGCGCCGAAGCGCACGCTCTTGGCGATGTCGCCGTGGTGGCGGATGCCGCCGTCGGCGACGATCGGCTTGGTCGCCACGCGCGCGCACCACTTCAGCGCGCTCAACTGCCAGCCGCCGGTGCCGAAGCCGGTCTTCAGCCGCGTGATGCAGACCTTGCCCGGCCCGATGCCGACCTTGGTCGCGTCGGCGCCCCAGTTCTCGAGATCGATCACGGCCTCGGGTGTGCCGACGTTGCCGGCGATCACGAAGGCATCGGGCAGCCGTTGCTTGATGTGCTCGATCGTGCGGCGCACGCTGTCGGCATGACCGTGCGCGATGTCGATCGTGATGTAGTCGGCGCCGACGCCGTCGGCGGCCAGCCGGTCGACCATGGCGTGGTCGGCGGGCCGCACGCCCGAGCTGAGCGAGACGAACTGGTTGCGCTGGCGCATGCGCTGCGCGAACGCGATCGCGTCGAGGTCGAAGCGGTGCATCACGTAGAAATGGCCGCTCTCGGCCAGCATCTGCGCGATCGGCTCGTCGATCACCGTCTTCATGTTGGCCGGCACCGCCGGCAGCACGAAGCGCCGACCGCCGAACTCGACCGAGGGGTCGCACTCGCCGCGGCTGTCGACGCGGCACTTGCGCGGCAGCAGCAGGATGTTGTCGTAGTCGAAGATTTCCATGGTGCAGGCGCCGGCGAAGAAAAAACCGGGCGCTGCGCGAACGCAGGCCCGGTGCCCGATTCTACGCGGCTCGCGGCTCGCGGCTCGCGGCTCGCGGCTCGCGGCTCGCGGGTCGGCGCGCCGGTGTCGGCGGGCGCCGGTGCTGCCCGGCCTCAGCGCGCGACGACGCGCCCGATCTCGATCTTCAGGCCGCGGCTGCCCGGCGCCACCGGGGCCGACTCGCCCTCGAGGTCGCCGGGCTGCGGCGTGGCCTGACCCGACTTGCTGACGCGTGCGCTGACCACCACCTGCGGCGCCGACGACAGCTTTGCGGCCGGCGACATCGCCATGCTGTCGTCGAGCGTGAACGACAGCGGCAGATCCTTCACCTGCTTGCGCAGGATGGCCAGCGGCATGCGCGGGCCCTGGGCGGCGCGGGCGTAGACGAACAGCGTGTCGCCGGGTGCCGCCTGGGCCGCCAGCGCCGGCGCGAGCGAGACGGTGCCGCTGAGCGTGGCCTGCGCGGCAGCCGCGCCGTTGCCGGCGGGGGCTGCGGTGCCGCCGGCCGGGCCGGCATTGCCGCTGGGCGCCGCCCCGCGGGTCGTGGTGCCCGCTGCAGCACCACCCGCTGCCGCGCCACCCGCCGCTGCCAGCTGCCGCGCCTGGTCGATGCCGCGCTGGATCTGCTGCGTGAACTCGCTGTCGGGCGAGAGCTTGGCCAGCTGATCCCAGTAGCGCAGCGCACCGTCGTAGTCCTTGCGCAGGAACGCCGCGGTGCCGGCCAGCGACAGCGCCTTCAGGTTCTTCGGGTCGAGCTCGAGCGCGCGCGCCAGCAGCCGGCTCGGCTCGCCTTCGAGGTTGCGGCCGTTGGCCACCGCCATCGCATCGGCATAGTCGGCCAGCACCGAGGCATCGTCGGGCTTCAGCGTCAGCGCTTGCTTGAACGCCGGCAGCGCCTGTGCGTGCTTGCCGAGCACGGCGTACGAGCGGCCGAGCATCGCCCAGCCGAGCGCGTCGTTGGGCTGCTCCTTCAGGCGCGCGGCCAGCTGTTCGGTCATCGCCTCGATCTGCTGCAGCGTGATCTCGCCGTCGGCTGCCGCGGCGCGCGGCGTGCGCGCCGCCGCGTCGAGTGCGCGCGGCGTGCCGAGCAGCAGGTAGCCCGCGGCAGCGACCAAGAACACGAAGCCGGTGAGCGACGCGATCAGCGCGGTCGGGCGCGCGGCGCCGGTATGCGTCGATGCGGTCACCGGCGCGGCGCGGCGCTGTTCGAGCCGCCTGCGCGCCTCGACGGCCTGCGCGTCGGTCAGTGTGCCGCTGCGTTGCAGCGTGGCGATCTGTCGCAGTTGCTGCTGCACGTCGGCATCGGCGGCCACGACGTCGGCCGGCGCGCGTCGCCACAGCGGCCGCGTCAGCAGCGCCAGCGCCAGTGCAGCCATCGCGAAGGCGAGCAGCACGAACGCCGTCATCGCGGTGCCACCGCGTCGCCGCGCGTATCGTCGGGCGCACTGCTGTCGGGTGCGTCGGGTTCGAAGCGGTCGGGCGCCAGGCGTGCGCGCCGCCGCAGCACCAGCACCAGCGCCAGCAGGCCGCCAGCCAGCAGCACCGCCGGGCCGATCCACAGTGCCAGCGTGCTGCCCTTCAGTGGCGGGCGGTAGAGCACGAAGTCACCGTAGCGGTCGGTCATGTACTTCATCACCTGCTCGTCGCTGGCGCCGCGCTGCAACTGCTCGCGGATCTCGCGGCGCAGGTCTTCGGCCAGGCCGGCGTGCGAATCGGCCACGGTCTGGTTCTGGCACACCAGGCAGCGCAGCTCGACGGCGATGCGCTGCATGCGGGCCTCGAGCGCCGGGTCGGCCGCGGCGGGTGCGGCCTCTTTCGCGGTGGCGATGCCGATTGTCGCGGCGAGCGCGCACAGCCACAGCAGCGCGAGACCGCGCCGGCGCAGGGCGCTAGCCATGGCGCGTCTCCACGGCAGCTGGCGCGGCGGCGCCCAGCTCCTTCAGCAGCGGCTCGATCTTCGTGCGCAGCACTTCGGGGGTGACCGGCCCGATCTGCTTGAAGCGGATGACGCCGGCCTTGTCGATCACGAAGGTCTCGGGCACGCCGTAGACGCCGAAGTCGATGCCGACGCGGCCGTCGAGGTCGGACAGCGACACGTCGTACGGGTTGCCCATCTCCTTCAGCCAGCCGATTGCATCGTGGCGCTGGTCCTTGTAGTTGAGGCCGACCAGCGGCGCGCGCTTGCTGCGCGCGAACTCGACGATCAGCGGATGCTCCTGCCGGCACGGGCCGCACCACGACGCCCAGACGTTGAGCACCCATGGCTTCCCGAGCATCGCGTCGCGGCTCACCACCTGCGCCGGGTTGTCGAGCCGCGGCAGCGTGAACGCCGGCGCCGGCTTGCCGATCAGCGGCGAGGGCACCTGGCGCGGATCGAGCCGCAGGCCGACCGCCAGAAAGCCCACCAGCACCGCGAAGATCGCCAGCGGCACGATGTAGCGCAGGCTCTTCATGCCGGCTGCCTCGCCGGCGCCGATGCATCGGCGCCTTCGGTGGCGCGCCGCGTCGCGCGGTAGCGGCGGTCGCTGGCGGCCAGCAGGCCGCCGAGCGCCATCAGCACGCAGCCGCCCCAGATCCAGTCGACGAAGGGCTTGTAGTACACGCGCACGATCCACGCGCGGCCGTTGTCCACCGGCTCGCCGAGCGAGACGTAGAGGTCGCGCGTGAAACCGGTGTCGATCGCGGCCTCGGTCATCTGGTTCTGCTGCACGCGGTACAGGCGCTTCTCGGGTTGCAGCGTGGTCACCTGCTTGCCGTTGCGCGTGATGTCGACGCTGCCTCGCGCGGCGACGTAGTTCGGGCCCTGCACGTCGCGCACGCCGCGCCAGGTGAAGACGTAGCCGGCGATCTCGGTGGTGTCGCCGCTGGCCATCTTGACGTCGCGCTCGACCTCGTAGGTCTTGACCATGCTGACGCCGAACGCGAACGCCGCCACGCCGAGGTGGGCCAGCATCATGCCGAGCATCGCGCGCGGCAGCTGGCGCGCGCGGCCGACGATGCTGCCGACACCACCGTCGCCGACGCCGCGGCCGGCGCGCAGGCGCTCCCACAGGTCGGTGGCCAGCGAGAACACGATCCACCACGCCAGCACGAAGCCGAGCGTGGCCACCGGGCTGATGCGCCCGGCTGCCCAGCCGGTGGCCAGCGCGGCCGGCACCGTCAGCGCCAGCGCCCAGCGCAGCCGGCGCGCGAGGTCGGGCACCTGCGCCTCGCGCCAGCGCGCCAGCGGGCCGATGCCCATCAGCAGCAGCACCGGCGTCATGATCGGCAGGAACACACTGTCGAAGTACGGCGGGCCGACCGAGATCTTGCCCAGGCCGAGTGCGTCGAGCACCAGCGGGTACAGCGTGCCCAGCAGCACGGTGGCCATCGCGGCGACCAGCATCACGTTGTTGGCCAGCAGCATCGACTCGCGCGACACCGGCGCGAAGCGCGCACCCAGCCCCACGGTCGGCGCGCGCCAGGCGTACAGCAGCAGCGAGCCGCCGATCACGACGACGAGGAAGGCCAGGATGAACAGGCCGCGCTTGGGGTCGGTGGCGAACGCATGCACCGACGACAGCACGCCCGAGCGCACGAGGAAGGTGCCCAGCAGCGACAGCGCGAACGCGACGATCGCCAGCAGCACGGTCCACGACTTGAACGCGCCACGCTTCTCGGTGACGGCCAGCGAGTGAATCAGCGCGGTGCCGACCAGCCAGGGCATGAACGAGGCGTTCTCCACCGGATCCCAGAACCACCAGCCGCCCCAGCCGAGCTCGTAGTAGGCCCAGGCGCTGCCCAGCGCGATGCCCAGCGTGAGGAAGATCCACGCCGCGGTGGTCCACGGCCGCGTCCAGCGCGCCCAGGTGGCGTCGAGGTTGCCGCCGATCAGCGCGGCGATGGCGAACGCGAACGCGACCGAGAAGCCGACATAGCCCATGTAGAGCATCGGCGGGTGGAACACCATGCCGGGGTCTTGCAGCAGCGGGTTGAGGTCGCGGCCGTCGGGCGCGCCGGGCAGCAGGCGATCGAACGGGTTGGAGGTGAGCAGCATGAACAGCAGGAAGCCGACGCTGACCAGCCCCATCACCGCGAGGATGCGCGCCACCACCGGCCGCGGCAGGTGGGTGCTGAACTGCGCCACCGCGAGCATCCACAGGTTGAGCATCAACAGCCACAGCAGCAGCGAACCCTCGTGGCCGCCCCACACGCCGGCCAGCCGGTAGTGCAGCGGCAGCGCCGAGTTGGAGTTCTGCGCCACGTAGAGCACCGAGAAGTCGTTGCTCGCGAAGGCGTATGCCAGCGCGACGAACGCCAGCACCACCAGCGCACACTGCGCCTGCGCGGCCGGCCGCGCCAGTGCCATCCAGGTGGCGTTGCCGCGCGCCGCGCCGATGATCGGCAGCGTGCCCTGCACCAGCGCCACCGCCAACGCCAGCAGCAGCGCGAACTGGCCGAGCTCGGGGATCACTTGCTGCCCCCGACGACCGAGTGGCCGATCTTCTCGTTGGTCTGCGCGGCGCGCTTCAGCGCCTCGCCGGCCTCGGGCGGCATGTAGTTCTCGTCGTGCTTGGCCAGCACCTCGCGCGCGATGAACACGCCGTCGTTGCGCATCTGGCCCTGCGCAACCACGCCTTTGCCTTCCTTGAACAGGTCGGGCAGGATGCCCTTGTACTGCACGGCCACGTTCTGCGCGGTGTCGGTGACGACGAAGTGCACCTCGGTGCCGTCGCGCCGCAGGCTGCCTTCCTTCACCAGGCCGCCGATGCGGAAGGTGCGGTTCAGCGGCGCCTCCTTGGTGGCCACCTGCGATGGCGAATAGAAGAACACCAGGTTGCTCTGGAACGCATTGAGCACCAGCGCCGTCGCAACGCCGACCGCGGCGACGATGCCGGCGATCAGCGACAGGCGCTTGTAGCGGGGTTTCATTCGAACGACTCCTGTGGCGCACCCGGGCGCCGTGCATCGCGCAACGCCCGGCGCCGGTGCGCGCGCGCCAGTGCCGGCTCGGCCAGCATCGCCGCCAGGCACACAGCGTACGCGCTCCAGACGTACAGCGCGTAACCACCCATCGCAAAGAACTCGCCGGCGCTGCCCCAGTTCATCGCTGCCCCCCGCCCGCGCCGGGCAATGCGCGCACCCAGTCGGCGTCGCGCTCGCGCTCGAGGGCCAGCGCCTGCGCGCGCGTGAACACCACGGCAAACGCGTAGGCCCAGAACGCCACCGTCATCAGCAACATCGCCGCGAGCATCGTCTGCGCCATCGACGGCGCCTTGGTCAGGCTGATCGTCGCGCCCTGGTGCAGCGTGTTCCACCAGCGCACCGAGAAATAGATGATCGGGATGTTCACCGCCCCCACCAGCGCCAGCACCGCACCGGCCTTGTCGCCGCGCACCGCGTCGTCGATCGAACTCACCAGCGCGATGTAGCCGAGGTAGAGGAACAGCAGGATCAGATACGACGTGAGCCGCGCGTCCCACACCCACCACGTGCCCCAGGTGGGCTTGCCCCAGAACGACCCGGTCCACAGCGCGATGAAGGTGAACAGCGCGCCGGTGGGCGCCAGCGCGCGCGCCAGCATCGAGGCCATGCGCGCGTTGAGCATCCAACCGACGGCGGCCCAGAACGCCATCGCCAGGTAGATCACCATCGAGATCCACGCCGCAGGCACGTGGATGAAAATGATGCGGTACGAGTCGCCCTGCGTCGCATCGGTGGGCGCGACGAAGAAGCCGACGTAGAGCCCGGCCGCCGCGAACGCGATCGCCGCCGCCCACAGCCATGGGTTGAGCGCATCGGCCAGCCGGTAGAAGCGCGACGGCGCGGCGAACGTGGTCCAGCGCAGCGTGCGGTTCATGTCGCGCTCACTCGAGGGCGATGCGCAAGGCGATCGCAGTGGTGGGCGGCGCCAGCAGCGCGGTGACGATCAGCAGCGCGCCCAGCAGCGAGAAGTGGCCCGACGTGGCGATGCCGCTGTCGGCCGCGCCGACCGCACCGGCACCGAAGATCAGCGCCGGGATCGACAGCGGCAGGATCAGCAGGATCAGCAGCACGCCGGCGCTGCGCAGCCCCAGCGTCAGCGCCGCGCCCAGGCCGCCGAGCAGGCTCAGGATCGGCGTGCCCAGCAGCAGCGAGGCCACCAGCACCGCGAGCGAGGCCGCGCTCATGTCGAGCAGCAACCCGATCAACGGCGCCGCCACCACCAGCGGCGCGCCGGTGATCGTCCAGTGCGCAGCGGCCTTGGCCGCCGCGATCAGCGTGGCCGGCTGCCCCGACAGCAGCATCTGCTCGAGCGAGCCGTCGAGATGGTCGGTGGCGTACAGGCTCGCCACCGACAGCATCGACGCCAGCAGCGCGCACACCCAGACCACGCCGGCAGCGATCGTGCGCAGCGTCTGCGGCTCGGGCCCGACGCCGAGCGGGAACAGGCTCACCGCGACGATGAAGAACACCACCGGCAGCAGCGCCTCGACGCGGCGGCGCAGCGCCAGGCGCAGGTCGCGGGCATAGACGGCGCTGAAGGCAGCGAACATGCGGTTCAGGCGAAGGCATCGAGGTCGAATTCGGCCATGGCGGGGGCCCCGGCACCCGGGCTCAGGTGGCTGGTGAGCAGCACGCTGCCGCCGCGCGCGAGGTGCTCGTGCAGCAGGGCATCGACACAGGCGATGCCGTCGGCGTCGAGCGCATCATAGGGTTCATCGAGTATCCACAGCGCCGGCGCGCGCTCGAGCGCCAGCCGGGTGAGTGCGGCACGCCGGCGCTGGCCCTGCGACAGCGTGCGCACCGGTGCGTCGGCGCGCGTGGCCATGCCCACGCGCTGCAGCGCTGCGTGCAGCGCGGGCGTGTCGTGTGCGCGGCCGTGCAGGCGGGCCAGGAAGCGCAGCGATTCGATCACCGTGAGGTCGTCCTTCAACGCGTTGGTGTGGCCGATGTATACGCGCTGGTGCGCCGATTCGGCCGCCTTGCGCACCGGCACGCCGCCCCACGACACCTGGCCGGCTTCGGGCAGCGCGAGCCCGCAGGCCAGGCGCAGCAGGCTGGTCTTGCCGCGCCCATTGCGGCCGCGCAGCCACACCGCACGGCCCGCGCGCAGTTCGAGGTTCACGCCGTTGAACAATCGGCGATCACCGCGGCGGCACGCGACGCCGACGAGGGCCAGCGTGGGCAACGGCCCGGCCGGCGCGCTCGCGGTGGTCTCGATGCCGGCGGCGGCCGGTGCTGCGGTCGACAAGGCTGCGCTGCGGTTCGGGGCAAACGCGCGATTGTAGGAGAGTGGTCCCGCGCAGGCCCGGTGCCCTGCGGCCGTACCGGCGGCGCTTCAATCGGGGCGCGCTTGCGGCCCACCGAACAGGCGCACCAGGTCGGCCGAGCTGCGGCGGCCGAGACGGCCGGCATGGTGCGCCAGCCAGTCGAGCGTGCGCTGCCGGCCGGCGTCGCGCAGGCGCTCGAGCAGTGGCTGGTGCGCGATCAACTTGCTCTCGGTGGGCAGCGCGGCGAGATGGTCGGCGCCGTCGATCACGTGCCAGCGCACACGCTGCACGCGGCGCACGAAGCCGCCGCGCTGCCAGGGTGCGCCACCGCTGGCCGCGGCGGCCGCGAGCCACTGCATCTCGCGCAGGTGCGCCGATGTGAAGGCGATCTCCATCGTGCGGGTGCGGATCTGCGCGGCGTCGACCGGCGTGTCGCCCAGCCGCCACGGGCTGAGCAGCACCAGCAGCAGGTCGTCGGGCGCCGTCTCCTGCAGCAGCGGCAGCACCGGCGGGTTGGCGGCGAAGCCGCCGTCCCAGTAGGGCTCGCCGTCGATCAGCACCGCCGGTTGCAGCGTCGGCAGGCAGGCCGAGGCCATCACCACGTCGAGCGACAGCTCGGCGTTGCCGAACACGCGCAGCCGGCCGGTGTTGGCGTGCGTGGCCGCGATGTGCAGCGCGATGCGCCGCTGCTGCGCCAGGCGCTCGAAATCGACGCTGCGCACCAGCAGGTCGCGTAGCGGGTCGAGCCGCAGCGGGTTGGCGCGGCTCGGCCCCAACAGCTGTGTCCAGCGCATCCACCAGTGCGCAACGGGCGACAGCGCCTGCCCGTCGGCGGCCAGCAGGCCCAGCGCCTGCCACGGCACGGTGCGGCCCAGCGCCTGCCAGAAGTCGGCCAACGCGCGGCGCGCGCCGTCGCGTCCGCCGTCGAGCAGGCCGTGGGCGAGCAGCACCGCGTTCATCGCGCCGGCGCTGGTGCCGCTGAGCGCGACGATCGGCTGCGCGGTGTGCTCGAGCAGCGCATCGAGCACACCCCACGTGAAGGCGCCGTGCGCGCCGCCGCCTTGCAGCGCGAGTGCCAGGCGTGCGCGAGCAGGTGAGGTGGACCAGGGCCACATCGGCGGTGTCGTCGGCGCGGCGTGCGCAGGCTCGCTGGGTTGTGATGCCGGTGGTCGGGGCGGTGGGCCGGTGGCGAGCCGGCCAGCGGGCGCGCCGACGCGCCCCTTCAGTCGCAGCGCTCGCCGGCCATCGCGACGATGCGGCCGCCGGGCTGCTCGATCCAGGCGCGCGCGCGCAGCCGCACCGGCTGTGCGGTCTCGGGCCAGCCCATCGCCTGCAGCCGGTTCCATGGCTTGCCGCGGTGCCACTCGGCAGGCTCGTACGGGCCGGCCAGCGCGCGCACGACCTGGCGCGGTACCGAAGCGCCATCGGTGCCGGCCTCGACGTGCTCGACCAGCGCGACCCAGGCGGTCGCACCTTTCGGCACGCGCCCGGCACCGTCGACCTCGACCGCGATGTAGCCGTTCCATGCCGGCCCGGCGCGCACGCGCAGGCGCAGCGCGGGCCCATCGCGCGCGGTCGAGTGCCATACCGTGGTGCGCTCGGGCGGTGGCGCCGCGCCCATCGCGCGCCGCGCGCGGTCGGCCGCCTCGGGTGGCGCGGCGGGCGCCAGCGGTGCATCGTCGCCATGCGCGTTCGGCACGATCCAGTCGAGCAGCCACTGGCCGGCGCGCGGCATCGGCGTGCCGGCGTCGCTCCAGCAGGCACTGCAATCGGCATCGATGAAGCGCTCGAGCACCGGCGCCGCCGTGCCGGGGCAGGTCTTCGCGGCAACGGGCGCTGCAACGGCGCCACTGCACTGCAGCGCCACGCCGGCCCACAGCACGCTGGCGGCCACCCGGACCGACCGCGCGGGCGCGACTTCTAGAATCGTTGCATGCATCCCGCGGATTCTGCTGGCAATCACGAACCCCCTGCGCGCGCTGCGGCATCGCCGCTGCTGGCGCATCTGAACCCCGAGCAACTGGCTGCGGTGACGCTGCCGGTCGAGCCGGCGCTGATCCTCGCCGGTGCCGGCTCGGGCAAGACGCGGGTGCTGACCACGCGCATCGCCTGGCTGCTGTCGACGGGCCAGGTATCGCCGGGCGGTGTGCTGGCGGTCACCTTCACCAACAAGGCGGCCAAGGAGATGCTGACGCGGCTTGCCGCGATGCTGCCGATCAACGTGCGCGGCATGTGGATCGGCACCTTCCACGGCCTGTGCAACCGCTTCCTGCGCGCGCACTGGCAGCTGGCCGGGCTGCCGCAGTCGTTCCAGATCCTCGACAGTGGCGACCAGCAATCGGCCGTGAAGCGCGTGATCAAGGCGATGAACCTCGACGAGGACCGCCACCCGCCGCGCCAGGTGAGCTGGTTCATCGCCGGCGCCAAGGAAGACGGCCTGCGCCCGCGCGACGTGCAGGCGCACGACCCGCCGACGCGCAAGATGACCGAGATCTACCAGGCCTACGAAGACCAGTGCCAGCGCGAGGGCGTGGTCGACTTCGCCGAGCTGATGCTGCGCAGCTACGAACTGCTGCGCGACCACGCGCCGCTGCGCGAGCACTACCAGCGCCGCTTCGCGCACGTGCTGGTCGACGAGTTCCAGGACACCAACCGGCTGCAGTACCTGTGGCTGAAGATGTTCGCGCCGCCGCCCGGCGCGGCGGCGACGCCGCTGCACGTGCAGAGCCTGTTCGCGGTCGGCGACGACGACCAGAGCATCTACGCCTTCCGCGGTGCGCAGGTGGGCAACATGGCCGAGTTCGAGCGCGAGTACCGCGTGCGCGAGGTGATCAAGCTCGAACGCAACTACCGCTCGTTCGGCAACATCCTCGATGCCGCCAACGCGCTGATCGCGCACAACGCGCGGCGCCTGGGCAAGAACCTGCGCACCGAAGCCGGCGCCGGCGAGCCGGTGCGCGTGGTCGAGGCCAACAGCGACTACGCCGAGGCGCAGTGGATCCTCGACGAGCTGCAGCAGCTGCACCGCGCCGGCACGCCGCGCAGCGAGCTGGCGCTGCTGTATCGCAGCAACGCGCAGAGCCGCGTGCTCGAGAGCGCGCTGTTCAACGCCGGCGTGCCGTACCGCGTGTACGGCGGGCTGCGCTTCTTCGAGCGCGCCGAGGTCAAGCACGCGCTGGCGTACCTGCGGCTGATCGAGAACCCGAACGACGACACCTCGTACCTGCGGGTGGTGAACTTTCCGGCGCGCGGCATCGGCGCGCGCACCATCGAGCAGCTGCAGGATGCGGCGCGCAGCGGCGCTGAACCCTCCGCGCCCGCGGGGCGCAGCCTGTACCAGAGCGCCGGCGCGCTGACCGGCAAGGGCGGCGGCCACCTGCGCGCGTTCAACGCGCTGCTCGACGCGATGCGCGAGGCCACGCGCGGCGCGACGCTGCGCCAGATCATCGAGCACGTGCTGGCCGAGACCGGATTGATCGAGTTCTACCGCACCGAGCGCGAAGGCGCCGACCGCATCGAGAACCTGGAGGAGCTGGTCAACGCCGCCGAAGCCTTCGTCACGCAGGAGGGTTTCGGCAAGGACGCGGTGGCGCTGCCGATCGACGAAACCGCCGGCAGCATCGCCGCCGGCGTGCCGACCGCGGTGGCCGCGGTGGCCGCGGTCGACGTGACCCCCGACGCCGAAACCGGTGAGATCCTGTCGCCGCTGGCGGCGTTCCTGACGCATGCGGCGCTCGAGGCGGGCGACAACCAGGCGCAGGCCGGGCAGGACGCGGTGCAGCTGATGACGGTGCACGCAGCCAAGGGCCTGGAGTTCGATTGCGTGTTCATCACCGGCCTCGAGGAAGGCCTGTTCCCGCACGAAAACTCGCTGTCGGATGTCGACGGCCTCGAGGAGGAACGGCGGCTGATGTACGTGGCGATCACGCGCGCGCGCCAGCGCCTGTACCTCACGTTCAGCCAGACGCGCATGCTGCACGGCCAGACGCGCTACCACGTGAAGAGCCGCTTCTTCGACGAGCTGCCCGAGGCCGGCCTGAAGTGGCTGACGCCGCGCAGCGCCGGTTTCGGCTCGGGCTATGCGCGCGAGTACCAGCAGGCCTGGGCGCGCGGCAGCGGCCTCGGCTCGGTGGTGGGCGTGGGGCGCATCGACTCCGGCGCCTCGGCGCTCGATGCGCGGCGCAGCGTGACGCTGCCGGGCAGCGCCTCGGCTGCCATCGAAGCGCAGCGCGCCGGGCACACGCTGCGGGTCGGCCAGAGCGTGTTCCACACCAAGTTCGGCGAGGGCGTGATCGTCACGCTCGAAGGTCACGGCAACGACGCGCGTGCGCAGATCAACTTCGGCCGCCACGGCGCGAAGTGGCTGCAGCTGTCGCTGGCGAAGCTGACGCCGATCGCGTGATCGGCCCGGATTGCGATCGATCGCAAGGACCGTCAACGCCGCGGTGCGACGCTTTGAGCGCCGTTGCGGGCGCCGAGTCTTGCAGTTGTTCGATGCTTTGGCTCGGTCGGCGCGAGGCCGAGGCCACCGGGTGACCGGCTGGCTACGTGTCCTCCGCGCTCAGGCTGCTCTCGCAGCCTGAGCGCTCCCCCTTTACCTACGCCATCCGGTCACCCGGCGTCCTCGGCCTTGGTACGACCGCGCGCTGCGACGAGCGCTGAAGACCCTATGCCAGCAGTGTCGAACGAGCGCCGCGGCGCGGACGCACCGGCCGTCGAATGCCAGCAACACCCGAGCGCGCCAACCCGTACTCACGGCTGAAGCATTCGGAGGCAATGCCGTATCAGGCAGCGGCTGCGGCGGGTTTGTCGCTTTCGTCCGGGCTGCCGAAGCAGTCGACGAAGCTGAACCACAGCGAGACGTAGAACGTGGTCGACAGCGTCAGCGCGAGCGCGGGGGCGAGCAGCACCACGGCGGCGCGCGCGTCGAGCAGGCCGGCCAGCAGGCCGATCACGAGACTCATCCCCACCGACGCCGCGATCCAGACGAAACCGTAGACCAGATAGGCGCCCTTGGCGCGCCACAGCGCCAGCGTGCTCGAGAACAGCGCCTGCCACACGCCCTGGTCGCCCCACCACACCAGCGCCGGCGCATGCCAGAACGGCACCGACAGCAGCGTGCCGAGCAGCGCGAAGGCCATCATGCCGTTGGTCAGCCGCGGGTCGGCTGCGGCCTGGGCCACGTCGACGCTCGAAGGGCCGTGATCGGCCATCGCCTGGCGCAGTGCGTCGAGCGCGTCGCCGTATACCCAGCCGGCGAGGCCGACGACGCCGAGCGCGCCGACGCCGTACAGCGCGCACAGCACCAGCAACTGGCGCCGTCGCTGCGACGAGCCCGCCAGCGGCTCGACGAACTGGCCCGCGTGCGCCAGGCCGCCGCGCAGCACCGAGCGCGACGCGATCATGAAGCCCAGCGACAGCAACGGCAGCGCGGCCAGCGCCACCACGCCGACCACCGGCACCACCATCCAGATGCCGCTGGCCAGCAGGAACAGCACCAGCATCGTGGTGAACGCGACCGGTCTCCTCAGGAACAGCCGCACGCCGTCGCGCACCCAGGTCCAGCCCTGGCGCGGGGCCACGGTCTGCAGTTTCAGTCCCATCGCGGGTTCCGTGGGGTGATCGTGGCGGCGCTCGTCATCGCGGATGCCAGGGTTGCGCCACGCGCTCGCGCAGCAGGCGTTCGAAGTGCTGCGGATCCTTCGGCTGCAGCAGCGCGGCGCCGCGCGGCAGGTGCAGGTCGGCTAGGCGCGACAACCAGAAGCGCAGTGCGGCGGCGCGCAGCAGAGCCGGGAACAGGCGGTGCTCGGTGGCCGTCAGCGGCCGCCGGCGGCCGTAGGCGTCGAGCAGCGCAGCGGCGCGGGTGTCGTCGATGCGGCCGCTGTCGTCGGCCAGGCACCAGTCGTTGACGCAGACCGCCAGATCGAACAGCAGCGTGTCGACGCCGGCGAAGTAGAAGTCGATGCAGCCGCTGAGCCGGTCGCCGCCAGCGGTGTCGTCGAACAGCACGTTGTCGCGGAACAAATCGGCGTGCACCGCCGCGCGTGGCAGACGCGCGTACGCGGCCGATGCCGCCAGCTGCTGCTGGAAGGCCAGTTCGTCGCCGAGCAGCCGCGCCGCGTCGGGGGCGAGGAACGCGCGCACCCGCGGCGCGGTGGCCTGCCACCACGGCAGACCACGCAGGTTGGGCTGCACCAGCTCGAAATCGGCCGCCGCCAGATGCAGTTGCGCCAGCGTGTCGCCCAGCGCCGCGGCGTGCGCCGCATCGGGTGCCTCGAGGTGGCGGCCGGCGAGCCGCGTGCACAGCGCCGCCGGCTTGCCGCGCAACGTGTGCACCAGCGTGCCGTGCGCATCGGCCTGCGGCTCGGGCACCGGCAGGCCGCGCCGCGCCAGGTGCTGCATCAGCCGCAGGTAGAACGGCAGTTGCTCGTGCGTGAGCCGCTCGAACACCGTGAGCACCCAGGCGCCGCCGCCGGTGGCGACGAAGTAGTTGGTGTTCTCGATGCCGGAGCGGATCGGCTCCAGCGACAGCAGCTCGCCCGCGCGCAACTGCGTCGCGAACACGCGCACCTCGTCGACAGCCAGCTCGGTGAAGACGGCCATGCGTTGGGCAGACTCGTTCAGCCCCTGGCCGCCCCGAGCGGCTTCAGAACGACAGCAGCCGCCACAGGCGCTGGCCGCTCAGACCCTTGGACGGCTGCGACGGGTCGTGGCCGGCACCGGGCGGCACGATCTCGTACGGCCGCACGCCCGACGCCTTGGGCGACACCGTGATGCGCTGCACCTGGCCACGCACCTTCAGCTCCTCGATGCGCACGTGGTCGTCCTCGAGCACGGTGCGCTTGACCTGCGGTTCGGGCGTGCCGGCCGGCGCTTGCGCGGTGGCCGCACCCGGCACGTTGGCCGACACGTTGGTCGGCACGTTGGCCGACACGTTGGTCGGCACGTTGGCCGGCGCGACCGCCGGGGCTGCGGCACACGCCAGAGCACCGATGATCACAACCGCAGACGACACCCGGGCATCCATGCGGGCGATTCTACGGTTGCGCCCGCGGCCTACGGCCGCGGTGTCGCAGCCAGCACAATGGCGCGCATGACCGATCACACGCTGGTGCTCGTCGATGGTTCGAGCTACCTCTATCGCGCCTTCCATGCGCTGCCCGATCTGCGCGCACCCGATGGCTTCCCGACCGGCGCGATCCACGGCATGGTCGGCATGATGCGCTGGCTGCGCGAGCACCAACCCGCCGGGCATGCGGCCTGCGTGTTCGATGCCAAGGGCAAGACCTTTCGCGACGACTGGTACCCCGCGTACAAGGCCCATCGCGCGCCGATGCCCGAAGACCTGGCGCGACAGATCGAGCCGATCCACGAGGTGGTGCGCCTGCTCGGCTGGCCGGTGCTCGAGGTGCCCGGCATCGAGGCCGACGATGCGATCGGCACGCTCGCGCGCGTCGGCGCCGCCAGCGGTCACCGCGTGGTCATCTCCACCGGCGACAAGGATCTGGCGCAACTGGTCAACGAGCAGGTGTCGCTGATCAACACGATGGCCAAGCCGCCCGAGGTGCTCGACATCGCCGGCGTGACCGCCAAGTTCGGCGTGCCGCCGCAGCGCATCGTCGACTACCTGACGCTGATCGGCGATGCGGTCGACAACGTGCCCGGCGTCGACAAGGTCGGCCCGAAGACGGCCGCGAAGTGGATCGCCGAACACGGCTCGCTCGACGGCGTGATCGCGGCTGCCGCGTCGATCAAGGGCGCGGTCGGCGACAACCTGCGCCGCGCGCTCGACTGGCTGCCGCAAGGCCGGCGCCTGGTCACCGTGCTGACCGATTGCGACCTCGCGGCGCAGTTGCCGCATTGGCCTGCGCTCGATGCGCTGGCGCTGCGCGAGGTCGATCGCGAAGGCCTGCTGGCGTTCTACGAGCGCTACGGCTTCCGTGCCTGGCGCAAGGAGCTCGAGGCCGAGCTGGCGGGCGACAAGGGCGGCGGTGCCCAGGCTGCGCGTGCCGACGGTGCGGGTCAGGCGGCGGCAACTGCGGCAGCGCCCACGTCGGCCGCCGCTGGCGCCACGGCCTCCGCCGCTGCACCGGCCGTGCACGCCGCGGCGCTGGCGCACGAATACGAGACCGTGCTGACGCGCGACCGGCTCGACGCCTGGATCGCGCGGCTGTGCGAGGCGCCGCTGGTCGCGCTCGACACCGAGACCGATTCGCTCGACGCGATGCGCGCGCACATCGTCGGCGTCTCGTTCGCGGTGCGGCCGGGCGAGGCCGCGTACGTGCCGGTGGCGCACGACTTCCCCGGCGCACCGCCGCAGCTCGCGCGCGACGAGGTGCTGGCCGCGCTGCAGCCGTGGCTGGAGGACGCGGCGGCGGCCAAGGTCGGCCAGAACACGAAGTACGACGCCCACGTGCTCGCCAACCATGGCATCGCGCTGCGCGGCGTGCGCCACGACACGCTGCTGCAGAGCTATGTGCTCGAAGCGCATCGTCCGCACGGGCTCGAGAGCCTGGCTGAGCGGCATCTGAACCGCCGTGGCCTGAGTTACGAAGACGTGTGCGGCAAGGGCGTGCACCAGATCCCGTTCGCGCAGGTCGACCTCGAACGCGCCACGCGCTACTCGGGCGAAGACAGCGAGATGACGCTGCAGGTGCACGAAACGCTGTACCCACGGCTGCAGCGCGAGCCTGGGCTGCTGCACGTGTACGAGCGCATCGAAATGCCGGTGGCCGCGGTGCTGCGCACGATCGAGCGCCACGGCGTGCTGATCGACCGCGAGCGCCTGGCGCAGCAAAGCCGCGAGCTGGCCGAGCGCATGCTCGCGCTCGAGCAGGAGGCGCACGCGCTGGCCGGCCAGCCGTTCAACCTGGGCAGCCCGAAGCAGATCGGCGAGGTGCTGTTCGGCCGCCTCGGGCTGCCGGTGAAGCGCAAGACCGCCAGCGGCGCGCCGTCGACCGACGAAGACGTGCTGGCCGAACTCGCCGCCGACTACCCGTTGCCGGCGAAGATCCTCGAGCACCGCGCGTTCAGCAAGCTCAAAGGCACCTACACCGACAAGCTGCCGCTGATGGTCAACCCCGACACCGGCCGCGTGCACACCACCTATGCGCAAGCGGTGGCGGTGACCGGGCGGCTGGCCAGCAACGACCCGAACCTGCAGAACATCCCGATCCGCACCGCCGAGGGCCGGCGCGTGCGCGAGGCGTTCGTCGCGCCGCCGGGGCATGCCATCGTCAGTGCCGACTACTCGCAGATCGAGCTGCGCATCATGGCGCACATCAGCGGCGACGAAGGCCTGAGACGCGCGTTCGCGCAGGGCATGGACGTGCACCGCGCCACCGCGAGCGAGGTGTTCTCGGTGGCGCCCGAGCTGGTCAGTGCCGAGCAGCGCCGCTACGCGAAGACGATCAACTTCGGCCTCATCTACGGCATGGGCGCGTTCGGCCTCGCGCAGAGCCTGGGCATCGAGCGCAGCGCGGCCACCGCGTACATCGAGCGCTACTTCCAGCGCTTTGCCGGCGTCAAGCGCTACATGGACGAGACGCGCGCGATGGCGGTGCAGCGAGGCTACGTGGAAACGCTGTTCGGCCGCCGCATCGAGCTGCCCGAGATCCGCGGCGCCAACGGCCCGCGCCGCGCCGGCGCCGAGCGGCAGGCGATCAACGCGCCGATGCAGGGCACCGCGGCCGACCTGATCAAGCTCGCGATGCTCGCGGTGCAGGGCGCCATCGAGGCGCAGCAGCGGCGTACGAAGATGATCATGCAGGTGCACGACGAGCTGGTGTTCGAGGTGCCCGAGGCCGAACTCGATTGGGCCCGCGCCGAGGTACCGAAGCTGATGTCGGAGGTCGCGTCGCTCGCGGTGCCGCTGGTGGCCGAGGTCGGTGTCGGGCCGAACTGGGATCAGGCGCATTGAACAGGTTCACCCCCGAAGCGACCTGGCGGCCGCTTCCCCCCAGGGGGGCGAGCCCGGACACGAGAGGTCCAGTGGACCTCTCGTGCCTGGCGAGCGGCCGAGCCGCAAGGCTCGGCGCGGCCTGCAAGGCACGCCTGCAGCCCGGCGAGGCCGGATCTGCGGCGTCTGCTTGGGGATGCGACGCTGGAGCGTCGCAGTTTCTAGAATTGCGCACCCGGCCAGAGGGCTGACGGAGCAACGAATGATCGAATCCGAAGTGGACAGCCTTGCGCCGCAGCGCGATTTCAACCGGCGCGATTTCGTTCGCACCTCGGTCGGCAGCGGCTTCGCCGCAGCGGTGCTGCCGGTCGCCGCGCAGACGGCGATCAAGACCGACAGCACCGGCCTCACGGCGGGCGAGGTGACGATCCCGGTCGGCGAGTTCAAGATGCCCGCGTACCGCGCCGCGCCGGCGGGCAAGGCCAGCGCGCCGGTGGTGCTGGTGGTCAGCGAGATCTTCGGCGTACACGAGTACATCGCCGACGTGGCGCGCCGCTTCGCCAAGGCCGGCTACTTCGCGGTCGCGCCCGAGCTGTTCGTGCGCCAGGGCGACGTCGGCTCGTACGGCGAGATCGCGAAGCTGGTCTCCGAGGTGATCGTCAAGGTGCCCGATGCGCAGGTGATGGGCGATCTCGACGCCTCGGTGGCGTGGGCCAAGGCGCAGGGCGCCGACGCGTCGAAGCTCGCGATCACCGGCTTCTGCTGGGGTGGCCGCATTGCCTGGCTGTACGACGCGCACAACCCCGGCGTAAAGGCGGCCGTGCCGTGGTACGGCCGGCTGGTCGGTGCGCCGAACCCGCTGCAGCCGACGCAGCCGGTGGAACTGGCCGGCAAGCTCGCCGGGCCGGTGCTCGGCCTGTACGGCGGCGCCGACGGCGGCATTCCGCTCGACACGGTGGACAAGATGAAGGCCGCGTTGCGCCAGGGCAGCGCGGCGGCGAAGCAAAGCGAGTTTGTGGTCTACCCCGACGCGCCGCACGCCTTCCATGCCGACTACCGGTCGAGCTACCGCCAGAGCGCGGCCGAAGACGGCTGGAAGCGCTGCCTGGCCTGGCTCGCCGCCCACGGGGTGGCCTGATCACGCCGTGAATGCGCGGGCGCCGGCGGCGCGTCGATGATCCTGCCGTACATCGTGCTCGCCACGCTGGCCGGCGGCGTGCTGTCGGTGGTGGTCGCCGCCAGCCTGACGGTGCATGTGCTCGGCCGGCTGGTGAAGCATCTGGTCAGCCTGTCGGCCGGCGTGCTGCTCGGCACCGCGCTGCTGCAGGTGTTGCCCGAGGCGTTCGAAAGCGGGCAGGCGAGCTCGCACGCGCTGTTCCTGACGCTGCTGGCCGGGCTGCTGTTCTTCTTTCTGCTCGAGAAGGCCGAGCTGTACCGCCACGGCCACCATCACGAAGGCGACGGGCACGAGCACCACCACCACTACGACGAGGAGCAGGCCGGTCGCGGCGGCTGGTCGGTGCTGGTGGGCGACAGCATCCACAACTTCTGCGATGGCGTGATCATCGCCGCGGCGTTCCTGGCCGACGTGCGCTTGGGCGCGATGACCGCGCTGGCGATCATCGCGCACGAGATCCCGCAGGAGGTCGGCGACTACATCGTGCTGCTCAACGCCGGCTTCAGCCGCGCGAAGGCGCTGCTGTTCAACGCGATCTCGGGGCTGGCCGCGGTGGTCGGCGGCGTCGCCGGCTACCTGGTGGTCGAGCCGTGGCGCGCGCTGTTCCCGTATCTGCTCGTCGTGGCGTCGAGCAGCTTCGTCTACATCGCGGTGGCGGACCTGCTGCCGCAGCTGCAGCGGCGGCTGCACTGGCGCGACACGCTGGCGCAGCTGGGCTGGCTCGCGGCGGGGCTGCTGTCGGTGGTGGCGATCGGCGGCCTCAGCCGCCATTGAGCAGGAGGCGGCCGGCCACCCGGTGGCCACGGCGGCCTCGCGTCCGGCAATGCATGAAGCGACTGCGCGGCGCGAGGTCGTGCGCCCGCGCGCTGGTCTACTTGACCACCAGCACCGGCGTCGGGCTGTGGATCAGCACGCGCTGCGTCTCGCTGCCCAGCAGCAGCGCGGCGACGCCGCGGCGCCCGTGCGAGGCCATCACGATCAGGTCGCAGCCCTGCGTCTTGGCGTGGTCGATGATCGCTTCCCAGGCATGCAGCGCTTCGACCGTGTGCGCCTGGCAATCGATGCCGGCCGCTGTGGCGGCGTCCTTCACCGCCTTCACGCGGGCCGCGGCGATGCGCTCTTGCGCGTCGTAGAACTCCTGCGGCGGCACTGGCTGCATCTCGGAGATGGCGCTGTACGGGAACGGCTCCTTCACGCTGATGGCGTCGAGTTTCGCGCCGCACAGCTTGGCCAGCCCGACGGCGGTCTGCACCGCCTTGGTGGTGACATCGGAGCCGTCGGTCGGAACGAGGATTCGCTGGTACATGCTGATCTCCTTCGGTCGAGGGTTCGAAGTGCGGGCGGCGTCCGGCCGTCCCGATCTCACCCAGTGTGCACCGGGCCGCGTCGCCGCGCGACGGTTCAGATCAATCCGACACCGTGGTCGCGGTGTCCGGGGGCGTCCGCGTTCAGCCGCGCGCCACCGGCCGCGCGGGGTCGGCGCACCATTCGCTCCACGAGCCCGGGTACAGCGCCGAGCCTGCCAGGCCGACATGCTCCATCGCCAGCAGGTTGTGGCACGCGGTGACGCCGGAGCCGCACTGGTGCACCACCTGTTGCGACGCGGCACCGAACGCTTCGAACGTGCGGCGCAGCGCGGCCGGCGCGTGGAAGCGGCCGTCGGCGCCGAGGTTGTCCTTGAAACAGTGGTTGCGCGCGCCCGGGATGTGCCCGGCCACCGGGTCGAGCGGCTCGACATCGCCGCGAAAGCGCTCGGCGGCGCGCGCGTCGATCAACGTCACGCGGCCGAGCGTGCGCGCCAGCGCGTCGGCGTCGATCGTCGGCATCGTCGCGGGGCCGAGCGGGTAGGGCGCAGTCGCGGCGCTCGAGCCCGGCACGTCGCTTTCGAGTGCGCCGCCGATCGCGGCCCACGCCGCGCGGCCGCCGTCGAGCACAGCCACGTCGCGGTGGCCGAGCCAGCGCAGCATCCACCACGCGCGCGCCGCGTACGGGCCGCCCTGGTTGTCGTAGCAGACCACCGGCATGCCGGGGCGCACGCCCCAGCGCGCGACGGTGGCTGCGAACACTTCGCGGGTCGGCAACGGGTGGCGGCCGTTGCGGCCGGTCTTCGGCGCGCTCAAGTCGCGCTCGAGGTCGGCGTGGTGCGCGCCGGGCAGGTGCGCCCGCGCGTGTGCGCGCGCGCCGGCATCCACGTCGGTGAGGTCGAAGCCGCAGTCGAGCAGCAGCGGAGGGCGCGGCCCCTGCAGCAGCGCGCGCAGCGCTTCGGCAGAGATCAGCGTGCGCAGCGGCGCGTCGGTGGCGGTGGACGGTGGTGGGTTCGTCATCGTGCGATTGTCGTTCAGGCTTCGTGAGCGGGCCGCGTGGTGGGTGGCTCGTGCGGCGCGCGCAACTGCAGATAGGTGGCCGCCAGCCCGGCCGCGATGATCAGCGCCATGCCGAGCAGCGCCATCCAGCCGAGCACGTCGCCGAACAGCCAGACGCCGAACACGCCTGAGAACACGATGCCCAGGTATTGCAGGCTGGCGTTGGTCAGCGCCGAGCCGCGCGTGTAGGCGTGCGTCATCAGCGTCTGCGCCACCGTGGCCAGCGTGCCGATCGCCAGCAGTTGCAGCGCGCCGACCCAGGTGTGGCCGTGCCAGCCGGTGGTGCTGGCGAGCACGGCGCCGAGCAACGTGCCGCCGAGCGAGAAATAGAACACCACGCGCAGCTCGGGCTCGCCGGCGCGGCCGAGCGCGGTGATCTGCAGGTAGGCCATCGCCGCCAGCACGCCCGACAGCAGGCCCGACAGGCCGTGCATCGCGTGCTGCGATTGCACCGTGGGCCGCAGCACCAGCGCGACGCCGGCGAAGCCCACCAGCACCGCGGCGATCAGCCGCGAGTCGACGCGCGCCGCGCCGAGCAGCACCGCGCCGCCGAGCAGGAACAGCGCCATCCACACCGACGACATGTAGTTCAGCGCCACCGCGGTACCCAGCGGCAACCCGGCGATGGCGTGGAACCACAGCGCCAGCGACGCGACGCCGCTGGCGCTGCGCCAGAAGTGCATCGCCGGCACCGGCGTCGCGAGGCCGATGCCGCGCCAGCGCGTGTAGCCGCCGATCAGCAGCACGCCGATCGCGCTGCGGTAGAACACCAACTCGGCCGCGCCGTAGTGCGCAGACGCGAACTTGACGGCCACGCCCATCAGCGTGAACAGCAGCGTCGCCGCCACCATCAGCAGTGGCGCGGGCATCAGGCCGGCGACGGGCCGACGTGCCCCTTCATGAGCGCGCGGTACCACTCGTGGAAGTGCTGCATGCCGTCTTCCATCGGGCTCTGGTACGGGCCCGCCTGGTCGTCGCCGCGCTCGAGCAGCGCACGCCGGCCGGTGTCCATGCGCTCGGCGATCTCGTCGTCCTCGTCGCAGGTCTCCAGGTAGGCGGCCTGCTCGGCCTCGATGAACTCGCGCTCGAATGCGGCGATCTCCTCGGGGTAGAAGAACTCGACGATGTTCAGCGTCTTCTGCGGGCCCCTGGGGAACAGCGTCGACACCACCAGCACGTGCGGATACCACTCGACCATCACGTTGGGGTACAGCGTCAGCCAGATCGCACCGTGCCCGGGCGGCACGCCGTTGCGGTAGGCCATCACCGCCTCGTGCCAGCGTTGGTACACCGGCGAGCCGGCCTGGGCTAGGCCGTTGCGCACGCCCACCGTCTGCACCGAGTGGTGCGCGCCGAACTGCCAGCGCAAGTCGTCGCAGGTGACGAAGTGGCCGAGCCCGGGGTGGAACGGGCCGACGTGGTAGTCCTCGAGGTAGACCTCGATGAAGGTCTTCCAGTTGTAGTTGCACTCGTGCAGCTGCACCTTGTCGAGCACGTAGCCGCTGAAATCGAGGTTGGGGTGCGTCACGTCGCGCAGCGCGGCGCCGACGTCGAAGCCGTTGGCCTCGAACAGCAGGCCGCGCCAACTTTGCAACGGATAGTTGCGCAGGTTCAGGCACGGCTCTTCGTCGAAGTGGGGCGCGCCGATCAGCCGGCCGTGCAGGTCGTACGTCCAGCGGTGCAGCGGGCAGACGATGTTGCCCTGCGTGCGGCCCTGGCCGCGCAGCATCACCGCCTGGCGGTGGCGGCAGACGTTGGAGATCAGCTCCACGCCCTCTCGCGTTCGCACCAGCGCGCGGCCCTCGCCTTCCTGGGGCAGTGCGTGATGCTGGCCGACCTCGGGCACGGCCAGTTCATGGCCGATGTACCGAGGTCCGGGCTGAAAGATCAGCTCCAGCTCGCGACGGTGAAGCGCGTCGTCGAAGTAGCTGCTGACGGGAAGTTGAGTGCGGCTGCGCGCAAGAGCTTCGAGACTGTGGCTCAGGTCAGACATGATCCCCGGACTTTCGGAAAACCGTATCGAACCCCCGCCCGGTGGCCCCGCGGGCGGGTTGTGGAAACAAAGCCGGCTGATGAGCCGGCTTCGATTCGCACGCGACGGATCGCGAGCGAGTGCGTCATTCTAGCCGTGGCCGGTCAGTAGAATCGCCCGTCATGGGAAAGTTGCCGACCCAAGCCGAGCAAACCCTGAGTGCCGATGAACCGGCCAGCTACGAACAGGCCCTGGCCGAGCTCGAGCAGCTGGTGTCGGCGATGGAAAGCGCACAACTGCCGCTCGATGAACTGCTGACGGGCTACCGCCGCGGTGCCCAGCTGCTGCAGTACTGTCGTGCGCGCCTGCAATCGGTGGAGCAGCAGGTCAAGGTGCTCGAGCGCGGTGAGCTGCAGCCCTGGGATGGTGCCTGACGGCATGGGCCGCCCGATGTCCCTGCCGCCAGTGCGGCTGCTCGGCTGTGGAGCGGCGCGATGAACGCGGCCGATTGCGAAACCTGGATGCGCGTCGAGCTCGACGCGGTGGAAGCGGCTTTGCAAAGCTGGTTGCCGGCCGCTGCGCCGGCGGGTCTCGGCGAGGCGATGCGCTACGGCGTGCTCGACGGCGGCAAACGGCTGCGGCCGCTGCTGGTGCTGGCGGCGTGCGAAGCCGCAGCCGGCAACCGCAGCGCCGCGCTGCGTGCCAGCGTGGCGGTGGAGCTGATCCACGCCTACTCGCTGATCCACGACGACATGCCGTGCATGGACGACGACGTGCTGCGTCGGGGCAAGCCCACGGTGCACGTGAAGTTCGGCGAGGCGCAGGCGATGCTCGCGGGCGACGCGATGCAGGCGCTGGCGTTCGAGGTGCTGACGCCCGCCGCCGCCGACCCCGATTCGATTCCCGCGCGGTTGCAGGCGCGGTTGTGCGGCCTGCTGGCGCGTGCCGCCGGCCACGGGGGCATGGCCGGTGGCCAGGCGATCGACCTCGCCAGCGTCGGGCTGCCGCTGAACGAGGCCCAGCTGCGCGACATGCATCGCCGCAAGACCGGTGCCCTGCTCGAGGCCAGCGTGCTGATGGGCGCGGCCTGCGGCGAGATGCCAGGCAGTGCCTGGGACGCGCTGTCGCGGTACGGCGCGGCAATCGGGTTGGCGTTCCAGGTGGTCGACGACATCCTCGACGTCACGCAGGCGTCCGAGGTGCTGGGCAAGACTGCCGGCAAGGATCTCGACCTCAACAAACCCACCTATGTCTCGGTGCTCGGCATCGAAGGAGCCCGGAGGCAGGCACAAACCCTGCGTGAGCGTGCACAAGCCGCGCTCGCGTCGAGCGGCTTGCGGCACACTGCGCGCCTGAGCTGGTTGGCCGACCTGGTGGTCGACCGCAATTGCTGAACCCTGCCATGCCACCGGCCAAACCATCGCTGCTCGAAACCATCCAATCGCCGGCCGATCTGCGCCGGCTGCCGCGCGCCGAGCTGCCGCAACTGGCGCGCGAGCTGCGCGAGTTCGTGCTGCAAAGTGTCAGCAAGACCGGCGGCCACCTGTCGAGCAACCTCGGCACGGTGGAGCTGACGATCGCGCTGCACTACGTGTACGACACGCCGCACGACCGCATCGTGTGGGATGTGGGCCACCAGACCTATCCGCACAAGATCCTCACCGGCCGACGCGAGGGCATGGCGGGGCTGCGCCAGCTCGGCGGCATCAGCGGGTTCCCGCGCCGCGACGAAAGCGAATACGACACCTTCGGTACCGCGCACTCGTCGACCTCGATCTCGGCCGCGCTCGGCATGGCGCTGGCGGCCAAGCTCAAGGGCGAGCAGCGCCGCGCGGTGGCGGTGATCGGCGACGGCGCGCTCTCGGGCGGCATGGCGTTCGAGGCGCTGAACAACGCCGGCTCGAACCACGGTCTCGGGCACGCCGACATGCTGGTGATCCTGAACGACAACGACATGTCGATCAGCCCGCCGGTGGGCGCGCTCAACAAGTACCTGGCGCGGCTGATGAGCGGCAAGTTCTACGCCGCCGCGCGCGAGGGCGCGAAAACGGTGCTGAAGAACACGCCGCTGTACGAACTGGCCCGACGTTTCGAGGAACACACCAAGGGCATGGTCGTGCCCGGCACGATCTTCGAGGAACTGGGGCTGACGTACGTCGGCCCGATCGACGGCCACGACCTCGACTCGCTGATCCCGACGCTGCAGAACCTGCGCGACCGGCGAGGCCCGCAGTTCCTGCACGTGGTGACGAAGAAGGGCTACGGCTACAAGCTCGCCGAGGCCGACCCCGTCAACTACCACGGCCCCGGCAAGTTCGACCCGGCGGTCGGCCTGGTGAAGCCGGCGACGCCGCCGAAGACCACCTTCACGCAGGTGTTCGGCCAGTGGCTGTGCGACCAGGCCGCGGCCGATTCGCGGCTGGTGGGCATCACGCCGGCGATGCGCGAGGGCTCGGGCATGGTCGAGTTCGAGCAGCGCTTCCCCAAGCGCTACCACGACGTCGGCATCGCCGAGCAGCACGCGGTCACGTTCGCCGCCGGGCTGGCGTGCGAGGGGCTGAAGCCGGTGGTGGCGATCTACTCCACGTTCCTGCAGCGCGGCTACGACCAATTGATCCACGACGTGGCGATCCAGAATCTGCCTGTGGTGTTCGCGCTCGACCGCGCCGGCGTCGTCGGCGCCGACGGCGCCACGCATTGCGGGGCGTTCGACATCGCCTACATCCGCTGCGTGCCCAGCCTGAGCCTGCTCACGCCGGCCGACGAGAACGAATGCCGCAAGGCGCTGTCGACCGCGTTCGCGCAGGATCATCCGGTGGCGGTGCGCTATCCGCGCGGCGCCGGCACCGGCGCCGCGGTGGAGCCCACGCTGGACACGCTGCCGTGGGGCCGTGGCGAACTGCGGCGCGAGTCCACCCTGCCGCGCGGCAACGGCCGGCGCATCGCCTTCCTGGCGTTCGGCACGCTGCTGTACCCGGCACTGCGCGCGGCCGAGACGCTCGACGCCACCGTGGCCAACATGCGCTTCGTCAAGCCGCTCGATGCCGCGCTGGTGCTGAAGCTGGCGCGCGAGCACGACGCGCTGGTGACGGTGGAGGAGGGCGCGATCATGGGCGGCGCCGGCAGCGCGGTGCTCGAATGCCTGGCCGCGGCCGGCCTGAACCCGCCGCTGCTGCAACTGGGCCTGCCCGATCACTTCGTCGAGCATGGCGACCCGGTCAAGCTGCTGGCATCGCTGGGGCTGGATGCCGCCGGCATCGAGCAGGCGGTGCAGCGCCGCTTCGGCGCCAAGCTGGCGGTGGTGCGGCCGGCCGCGGCCAACTTCTGAACGCCCCCAGGGCCGGGCCACCCGGCTTACCCCCAGCCGCCCGGCCCCGCGCCGCACGGGGTTGACGGTACCGAAACGACGCCCTGCGACGCAGCGGCGACAATGCAGGGCGACGCTGCCCACGCCCGACGCGCATGACCAACCTGACCGACGCCTTGCACATCCCGGACACCCAGAGTGGCCGCGATGAACGCCGCCTGCCGATCCAGCGCGTCGGCGTGAAGGATGTGCGCTACCCGTTGACGCTGCGGGTGGCCGGCGTGGCCCAGCCCACCACCGCGCAATGGGATCTCGACGTCGCGCTGCCGGCCGATGCCAAGGGCACGCACATGTCGCGCTTCGTCGCCTGGCTCGACACGCTCGAGGCGCCGCTGGACGCCACCACGCTGCGCGCGCAGCTGGCGCGTATGCTCGAGCTGCTCGGCGCGCAAGAGGGCCGCATCGAGGCGTGGTTCGACTTCTTTTTGCGCAAGCGCGCGCCGGTGTCGGGCGTGCAGAGCCTGCTCGACTACCGCGGCCGCTGGATCGCCGAGACGCGCGACGGCCGCACGCAGGTGTGGAGCGAGGTCGGCGTGCCGGTGAAGAGCCTGTGCCCGTGCTCGAAGGAGATCGCCGACTACGGCGCGCACAACCAGCGCTCGCGGGTGACCATCCGCGTCGAGCAGCTGCAGCCGATCGAGTGGCACGAGCAGGTGCGCTTCGCCGAGGACGCCGCCTCCAGCGAGATCTGGCCGCTGCTCAAGCGCGCCGACGAGAAGTGGATCACCGAGCGCGCCTACGAGAACCCGAAGTTCGTCGAGGACATCGTGCGCGACGTGGCGCTGCGGCTCAACGCCGACGCGCGCGTCGGCCGCTACAGCGTCGACGTCGAGAACATCGAGTCGATTCACAATCACAGCGCCTATGCGCGCATCGAGCGCGCATAGGCCCGCTCACGCGCGCATCGAGCGGCAGCCGGCCAGCGCCCGCATGATGCGTGCCGTGCGGCCCGCAGCATGAGCAGCCGCACCGCTTCGGCCAGCGCCGCGATCGATGATCCGTTCGCGATGCGCCGCGCCGGGCGCGAGCTGCTGTCGCTGGCGCTGATCGATGCGCGCAACCGCACGCTGCGCTGGCTCAACGCCTTCGCGGATGCCGAGCCGACGGTGCCGCACGGCGAGTTCGACCCGCCGCGCTGGCTGGTCGGTCACGTGGCGTGGTTCCAGGAGTGCGCGATCGCGCGCAACCTGCATCGGGCGCACGGTGCCGACGCGCGGCGCACGCCGACGCTGGCATCGATCGAGCCACGGGCCGATGCCTGGTTCGACCCATCGGCAACCCGCCGCGAGCAGCGCTGGCGCGACACCGACATCGGCGACGGCCACCTGCGCGACTACCTGTCGGCCACGCTCGAAACCACGCTCGAGCTGCTCGACAAGGCCGACGAAACCGATGCCGGCCTGCAGCTGTTCCGCCTGGCGCTGGCGCTGGAGGATCGCATCGCCGAGTCGCTGGCCGAGCTGGCGCAGGCCGCCGGCGTGGGCGGCGGGCCAGGCGGGCACGGCGCCGCGGCACCCTCGCTGTGGCCGCTGTGGCCGGCGCGCGTGCGCCGCGAGGCATTGTGGTTCGGTGCGCAGCGATGGGTGCTCGGTTCGCCGCCCGGCGGCTTCGTGCCCGATACCGAACGCGGAGTGCGCGACGAATCGGTGCCCGAGTTCGAGATCGACGCGCAGCCGGTGCAATGGTCGCAGTTTGCCGAGTTCGTCGACGACGGCGGCTACGACGAGCGCCAGTGGTGGGGTGAGGCCGGCTGGGCCTGGGTCGAGCGCAGCCAGCGCCGCGCGCCGCGCTACGTCGAGCAACTCGGCCGTGCCGTGGTGGCACAGCGCGCGGGCGTGGCGCAACGGCTGTCCGCCCACCAGGCGGTGGTGCACGTCAGCTGGTACGAGGCCGATGCCTGGTGCCGCTGGGCCCAGCGCCGCCTGCCCACCGAGGTGGAGTGGGAGATCGCCGCCAGCACCGGCGCCGGGCGCGGCTTCGTCTGGGGCGACGTGCACGAATGGGTCGCCGGTCGCGCGCGGCGCTGGAGCGACGACGCGGCGCCGGCGCTGCCGCCCTCGGTGTGCGACGTGCCGCAGGCCTTGTGGCCGGCGCAGCGCGTGATGCGCGGCGCGTCGGTACTGACGGTGCCGCGGCTCGAGCACCCGAAGGCGCGGCGCTTCGCCGGCGCCGAGGCCGATGCCGCGTTCGTCGGCTTTCGCAGCTGCGTGATCTGACACCCGCCGCGGGCCGGGCACCGGCTGCGGGCGCATGGCGCCGGGGGCCCACCCCCGTGTTCGCTGCGCCGGAACTGCGGTCGGCCTCAACGCCGGGCGGCGACGGGCGCGTGCAACGCCGGTTGCGCGCGGATCGACCAACGGCGCGCGGCTTGCGCCGTCGTCGTAGGTGTTTGTCCGCGCTTGGCGCGCCGACGTGTCGGCTGCTCTGATGGCGCCGCCGCGGTCGCCGCACACCACGCTGAATCGCCATGCCACCCCGTCGCGCCGTCGAATCGCTCGCCGTCCGCGCTGCCGCGGCGTGCCTCGGCACGCTCGGCCTGTCGGCGGCCGACGCGCAGCAGGCGCCGGCGGCGGCCACGAAGCCCGGCACGCAGAGCGTGGTGGTGACCGGCAGCGTGCGCGCGCAGCGCGTGCTCGACGCACCGTATGCGATCGACGTGGTCGACGCGCAGGAGCTGCGCGATGCCGGCCCGATGGTCAACCTGTCGGAGGCGCTGAACCGCGTGCCGGGGCTGACTGTCTCGAATCGGAACAACTACGCGCAGGACCTGCAGATCAGCTCGCGCGGCTTCGGTGCGCGCGCCGGCTTCGGCGTGCGTGGGCTGCGGCTGTACACCGACGGCATCCCGGCCACAATGCCCGACGGCCAGGGCCAGGTGGCGCACTTCGATCTGGCCGGCGCGTCGCGCATCGAGGTGCTGCGCGGGCCGCTGTCGGTGCTGTACGGCAACAGCTCGGGCGGCGTGATCGCGCTGTTTACCGCGCCGCCGACGCAGCGCGATGCCGAGCTCGATCTCGACGCCGGCAGCTTCGGCCTGCGCCAGCAGCGCGCGACGCTGGAGGTGCCGATGGACGGCGGCGCCAGCCTGCGCGCCAGCGTGTCGCGCTTCGACATCGACGGCTTCCGGCCGCACAGCGCGGTCGACCGCACGCTCGCCAACCTGCGCTTCGGCTGGCAAGGCGCGGCCGACACGGTGACCGCGCTGCTGTCGAACCACGACCAGATTGCGCAGGATCCGCTCGGCCTGTCGCGTGCGCAGTTCAGCGCCGACCCCGAGTCCACCGCGTCGGTGGCGACGCAGTTCGACACCCGCAAGACGATCCGCCAGACGCAGGGCGGCCTGGCCTGGCGCCATCGCTTCGGCCACACGCAGGGTCTGGTCGAGACCGTGCTCACCGGCTACCGCGGCTCGCGCGGCGTCACGCAGTGGCTGGCGATTCCGGCCGGCACGCAGGCCAACCCGCGCCACGGCGGCGGCGTGATCGATTTCGACCGCGACTACGGCGGCATCGATGCGCGCGCGCTGTTGCGCTTCGGCACGGCCGACGTGGTGCTCGGCTTCAACCAGGAGCGCCAGGTCGACGACCGGTTCGGCTTCGAGAACTTCACCGGCAGCGGCGCCGGCCAGGTGCTCGGCGTCACCGGCCGGCTGCGGCGCGACGAGAACAACCGCGCCGTCACGCGCGACGTGTACGCGCAGCTCGAGCAACCGCTGTCGGCGAGCTGGGCGCTGATCGGTGGCGTGCGCAGCGGCCGCGTCGCGGTCGACGTGCAGGACCACTATCTCGCCAACGGCAACGATACGGGCGCGCTGCGCTTCCGCTACACCAACCCGGTGCTCGGCGTGCGCTGGCGCGTCGCACCGCACTGGACGCTGCATGCCAGCGCCGCGCGCGGCTTCGAATCGCCGACGCTCGGCGAGCTGGCGTACCGGCCCGACGGCACGTCGGGCTTCAACACCTCGCTGCAGGGCCAGCGCAGCCGCCAGCTCGAGCTGGGCAGCAAGTGGCGTGGCGCGGTGGTGGACTTCGACGCCGCGCTGTTCGCGATCGACACCGACCACGAGATCGGTGTGGCCACCAATGCCGGCGGCCGCTCGTCGTTCCAGAACGTCGGCCGCACGCGGCGCTACGGTGCCGAGGGCGCGATCACCTGGCGCGTGCAGCCCGGCCTGCGCATGCAGGCGAACCTGACGCTGCTGCACGCCGCATACCGCGACAGCTTCTTCGTCTGCGGCTCGGTGCCGTGCACGGTGCCGAGCGCGCCGGTGGCCGCGGGCAACCGCATCGCCGGCACGCAGCGCGTGATCGGCGCCGGCGAGATCGCGTGGCGGCCGCGCGTCGTGCCGGGCGAGTTCGCGCTCGAGCTGCGCGGCCAGGGCTCGACGCCGGTCAACGACATCAACAGCGACGCCGCGGGCGGCTTCGCGCTCGTCAACCTGCGCTGGAGCCACGACTGGCCGCTGACCGCCAGCGGCACGCTGCAGACGCTGCTGCGGGTGGACAACATCGCCGACCGCCACGTGGCCGGCAGCATGATCGTCAACGACGCCAACGGCCGCTTCTTCGAGCCCGGCGCGCCGCGCAGCGTGCTGTTGTCGCTGCGGTGGGTGCAGCGGTTCTGACGGGTCCGCTCGTCAGCGTGCGCCGGTTTTCCAGCGCAGCTTGCGGTAGATCGTATTGCGGCTGATCCCGAGGCGGCGCGACGCTTCGGCGATGTTGCCCTGGGCGGCATCGACGGCGTGCGTGATGGCCTCGAAGGTCATCTCGTCGAGCAGTTGAGATGGCGCACCCGGCGCAGCCGCAGCCGGCGCGCGCGACGACGCGCACGCCTCGTCGACGAAGTCTTCGCTGAGGTGTGCACGCGTCAGCGTCGGCCCCTCGGCGCTCAGCGCCACTGCCGCGCGCAGCACATCGTGGAGCTGGCGCAGGTTGCCCGGCCAGCGGTGCGCGCGCAGCAACTCGACGACATCGTCGTCGAGCCTCGGACCGTTGCCTGCGGCCTCGTGCTCGACGATCGAGCGTGCCAACTGATCGAGATCACTGCGTTCGCGCAGCGTCGGCACGCGCAGCGTGAGCGCATCCAGCCGGAAGAACAGGCCGTCGTGCAAGCGTGGCGGCCTCAGTGAACGCCACGGCTCGCGGCTGGCGCACACCAGGGCACGCGGCGCGGCGGCCTGCGCGTCGAGCAGCAGCAGCAGGCGATGCTGCGCGGCCGCCGGCAGATGGCCGATGTCTTCGAGGTAGATCGTGCCGCAAGCGTCGTCGTTCCACACGGACTCCAGCAGCTGCGCTGTCAGGTCGCCGCAGGTCAGCGCGATGAACGGTCGCTCGGGTCGTAGCGCGTGGTGAACCGCACGGGCCAGCCACTGTTTACCCGTGCCCACCTCGCCGATCAACACCGCCGGCACGTGCTTCCGAAGCGCGCGCCGCAGCCGCTGCGCCAACACCGTCAGCTTCGGGTCGGCCGGCGCCGCGCCGAGCCACTCGTCCTTTGCCTGCGCTGCCATCCAATCGGCGGCCGAGCGAAGCGCGGGCGACGGTACCGCAGCGGCAGGGATCTGGGTGGCCACCGCCTCGGCCAAGCTGCTCCACACCGGCCAGTCGAAACGGGCGTGCAGGTGGAGGTGGCGTCCGCCCGGCGTGCGCACGGGCAGCGGCGTGGCCAACGGCGAGCGGAATCGATCGACCAACACTCCCACGCTCGTACCGAACAGCCCTTCCAGCGAATGCATGCGCAGCGACGCACCACTCATGCCGAGCTGTTCGAGCGCGCCGCGGTTGGCGCCGACGATGCGTCCGTCGGGTCGCACCGCGATGATGCCTTCGAGCAGCGTGCCGATGAAATCGACGCGACTGTGGAAATGCAGCCGCATCACATTGCGCAGGTCATCGGTGAGCCAGCGGTTCTCGATCATGCGCGCCGACATCTTCACCAGCGCCATCGTGTGCCGGTGGTAGCCGCGGTGATCGCCCGACACATCGATGACACCCAGGATGTTGCCGCGCGGGTCGAGGATCGGCGCGGCCGAGCAGGTGAGGAAGTGATTGGCGTGCAGGTAGTGCTCGTCGGCGTGCACCAGCGTGGGGGCCTCGGTGATCAACGCGGTGCCAGCGGCGTTGGTTCCCTTGTGGGCCTCGGACCAGATCGCGCCAGGTCGCACCGCGATCTTCGACGCGCGTGCCAGGAAATCGTCGTCACCGATCGCGTGCACGATGGTGCCCGCCGCGTCGGTGAGCACGACCATGCTGTGCGTGTTGACGATCTGGTCGTACAGCAGTTCCATCACCGGCGCGGCGTGCTGGTGCAACCGCAGATTGCGCGTGCACGCGATCTCGAACTCGGCGCGGTCGAGCAACCCGAGATCGGGTCGCTCGATGCGCGACAGGCCGAGCGCCGCGCAGCGCTCGTGCGAACGGTTGATCGCCTCCTCGTGATCGGCGCTGAAGTTCAGTGCCGCGGCGATCGGCCGCCTGGACGGCTCCGATCGGGGCAAGCCGATCGATCGGCCCCCGGTAACGGAGTTCGGTGGGGCGATGGCGCGTCTCCCGTGATCGGCGCCGTGCCCGGGCGCCGATCGTCTGACTCTACTGCTTCGGCCGGATCGCGTCGGCCGTGCCTTGGATGAAGGCTTGCAGCTTGGGCACGTCGGCTGGCTGGAGTTTGCCGGTGAAGTCGGGCATGCCCTTGTCGGTGGCCGGGCCCTTGAACAACCACTTGTCGAGGCTGGCGATAACGTCCTTCGACGAGTAGCCCAGGTTCGGCACGTTGCCGCCCCGGTCGACTCCGGGCACGCCGTGGCAGAACGCGCAGTTGCTGACGTACAGCGCGGTGCCGGCCTCGACGTGCTTGGGGTCGTAGGGGACGCCTTGCAGCAGCGCGTTCATCTTGTACTCGACGAACGCAGGTGGCTTGGCGGTGCCGCCCACGACGAAGGTGTACACCGTGCCCGGTCCCTTGCGCTCGGTGGCACGCGCGGCGATGCCGTACACGCCGCCCCATCCCACCGCGATCGAAAGGTACTGCTTGCCGTCCACTTCGTAGGTCACCGGTGCCGCCACGACGCCGGTGCCGGTGGGGGTCTCCCACAGCTTCTTGCCGTCGCGTGCGTCGTAGGCGACGAAGCGGCCATCGGCGGTGCCTTGAAACACCAGGTTGCCGGCGGTCGCGAGCGTGCCACCGTTCCACGGAGACACATGCTCGACGACCCACTTCTCCTTCTGCGTCACCGGATCCCAGGCGACGAGGCGGCCGAACGGCTTGCTCTTCGGCGGCTCGGCATTGGCGAAGGTCGCCAGGTTCCAGCCGAGGTTGCTGTGCGGCTCGAGCGGATTCGAAGCGTTGAGCTTCCAGTTCTTGTTGTCCATCAGCGTCACCGGTACGCCCTGCACCGGCATGTACGCCAGGCCGGTGCCTGGATGGAACGACATCGAATGCCAGTTGCGCGCGCCGTACGCGCTCGGGATGATCTCGCGCGGCCGATCGGCGACCCGCGCAATCTCGGTCTCGATCGGGCGCCCGTTCTTGTCGTAGCCCTTCGCCCAGTTGACCTCGACGAAGTTCTGCGCCGAGATGAACTTGCCGTTGCTGCGGTCGATCACGAAGAAGAAGCCGTTCTTCGGCGCGTGCAGGATCACCTTGCGCGGCTTGCCGCCGATCTTCAGGTCGGCCAGGATCATCGGTTGGCTGGACGTGAAGTCCCAGTTGTCGCCCGGCGTCTCCTGGTAGTGCCAGACGTATTTGCCGGTGTCGGGGTTGAGCGCGACGATCGACGCCAGGTACAGGTTGTCGCCGCCCTTCGGGCTGCGCTTGCTGCGCGCCCACGGGCTGCCGTTGCCGGTGCCGATGTACATCAGGTTCAGTTCGGGGTCGAACGCCATCGTGTCCCACACCGTGCCGCCGCCGCCGGCCTCCCAGTACTTGGCGCTCGGATCCCAGGTCTTGGCGGCCTTGGCCATGGCCTGGTTCTCGAACGGCTTGCCCGGATCGCCGGGCACGGTGAACCAGCGCCAAGCCTGCTTGCCGGTCTCGGCGTCGTAGGCGGTGATGTAGCCGCGCACGCCGTACTCGGCGCCGCCATTGCCGATGATGACCTTGCCCTTGTAGACGCGCGGCGCGCCGGTGATCGTGTACGACATCTTGCGGTTGATGATCGTGTCGCGCTCCCACACCGGCTTGCCGGTGGCGGCGTCGAGCGCGATCAGTCGGCCGTCGTAGGCACCGACATAGACCTTGCCCTTCCACACCGCGACACCGCGGTTGACGACGTCGCAGCAGCCGCGATAGCCCAGGGCCCGATCGACCTTCGGGTCGAACGTCCACAGGCCCTTGCCGGTGCGCACGTCGATCGCATGCACCACACTCCACGACGCGGTGACGAACATGATGCCGTCGACCACCACGGGCGTGGCCTCCACGCCACGCGTCGATTCGAGGTTGTACGACCAGGCCAGGCCGAGATCCTTGACGTTCGAGGCGTCGATCTGTTTCAGGCGCGAGTAGCGAGTCTCGGCATAGTCGAGGCCGTGACTCGGCCAGTCGCGGCCGGTACGTGCGTTGGTGCGCACGTAGGTGCCATCGATCTTGCCGGCGGCCGCGCGCGCGTGCTCGGGCGAACCTTTGGCCGGTGCTGCGGCGCGTGCGTCGGCGTTGGCCAACCACAAGAACACGGCACACAGACCCGCGTGTGCGATGGCAGTGAATCCCGTGCGGTTGATCATGCAGTGCTCCTCGCGGTTTTGTGCGGCGCTCGGTCGCCCGGGCGGTGGCGGCGCGCGGCTGCTCCGCCGCGGCTTCGAGGCGCATCGTGCGGGTGCTCCGAAGTCCAGGGGAAGCTGGGGTTTGTACCGACGCCATCCGGGACGCCGGCCTCGCGATCGCCCGTACCAGGCCCCCGCGACCCAGGCGACACGCACACCGGGCGCGAAGTGCGCCAACACGCAACAGGAGTGCCGGGACGCAACGCCTAAACGTTGCTCGTCGCGCGCACTTCCTCGATCGTCGTCAGCCCGGCCAGCACCTTCTCGATGCCGTCCTGGCGCAGCGTGCGCATGCCGGCGGCCAGTGCGCTGCGCAGCAGGTCCTCCGCGCGGGCGTGGGTCTGGATCAGGCGGCGCAGTTCGCGGTCGACCGTCATCAGCTCGTGCAGGCCGGCGCGCCCCTTGAAGCCGGTGCGGTCGCAGCGCCCGCAACCCGAGGCGCTGTGGTGCAGCAGCCGGCCTTGCTCGCCGTAGGCGCTGCGCCAGCGCGCAAGCACGTCGGCGCGCGCCGGGGCCATTTCGGGGTCGAAGGCCTGCAGCCAGTCGTCGAGCAGCTCGTTCTCCTCGTCGGCGGTGAGCGGGCGCGCGGTGCGGCAGTGCGTGCAGAGCTTGCGCACCAGCCGCTGCGCCAGCACCGCGAGCAGCGAGTCGGCGAAGTTGAACGGATCCATCCCCATGTCGAGCAGGCGCGTCACCGTCTCGGGCGCGCTGTTGGTGTGCAGCGTCGACAGCACCAGGTGCCCGGTGAGCGAGGCTTCGACCGCGGTCTGCGCGGTCTCTTCGTCGCGGATCTCGCCGACCATCACCACGTCGGGGTCGGCGCGCAGGAACGAGCGCAGCGCCTTCGCGAACGTCCAGTCGATCTTCGGATTCACCTGCACCTGGCGCAGCCCGGGCTGCGTGATCTCCACCGGATCCTCGGCCGTCCAGATCTTGCGTTCGGGCGTGTTGATGTGGCCCAGCGCGGCGTGCAGCGTGGTGGTCTTGCCGCTGCCGGTGGGGCCCACGCACAGCACCATGCCGTACGGGCGCTCGATGGCGCCGCGCAGGCGCGCCAGGTTGTCGGCGGTGAGGCCCATCGCATCCAGCGGCAGCGCGCGCGCCGACGCCAGCAGGCGCAGCACGGCGTCCTCGAGCCCGTTGGCGGTGGGGATGGTCACCAGCCGCAGCTCGAGCTTGTGGCCCGGCACGAAGCGGCCGAAGGCGATCTTGCCGTCCTGCGGCTTGCGGCGCTCGGAGATGTCGAGGTCGCACATGATCTTCAGGCGCGCGATCAGCGCGTTGCGGTAGGTGTGCGGCAGCTCCAGGTAGGGTTTGAGCACGCCGTCCTTGCGGAAGCGCACGCGCACCTTGTCGCGCCCGGGCTGGGTCTCGATGTGGATGTCGCTCACGCCCTGCGCCTGCGCCTCGACGATCATCGAGTTGATCAGCCGCACCAGCGAGTTGTCGGACTGCTCCACCTGCGCGCCGTCGTCGTCGTGCGTCTCGGTGCTCGATTGCTGCTGCTCGAGGCTGGCCAGCAGCAGGCTGGCGTCGTCGGCCTCGAACTCGATCGCCTGACCGGGGTCGGCCGTGCCGGCGGCGCCCCACACGTCGTAGCCGAGCCGCTGATACACCGCGTCGATCGCGCCGGCCAGCGTGCCGCTGCGCGCCAGCGTGGGTACCACCTTGGCCTGCGCGGCGAACTCGAGCTCGTCGAGCGCCGCGGCGGCCGATGGGTCTTCCAGCGCCACCACCAGCCGCTCGCCGCGCATCAGCAGCGGCAGCGCGTTGAGCCGGCGCGCCAGGGCCAGCGGCACGCGCTGCACCGCCTCGGCGGCGACCGGAAACGCCTCGACGTCGACGATCGGGTAGCCCATCTTGCGCGCCAGCGCGGTTTGCAGGTCTTCGCGCGAGACGCGGCCTTCGCGCACCAGCAGCTCGCCCAGCGGCACGCCGCGGTCTTGCTTCTGCTGCTCGAGCGCGGCCTGCAGCTGCGCCTCGCTGATAAAGCCGAGCGCGAGCAGCGCCTCGCCGATGCGCACCATCGGCATCTTGCTCTGCTGCTCGATCGCGGCCAGCAGCTGCTCGGGCGACACCACCTGTTGGGTGAGCAGGATGTCGCCGAGCTTGCGCGAGCGCATCGACTGCTGCTCGTCGAGTGCGGCGGCCACCTGCTGCTCGGTGGCGGCGTGCTGCTGCACCAGCACCTCGCCGATGCGCGGGCCGATCTCGAAGCCCTGCAGCGCCGCGCGCGGCACGAAGTGCCGGCGCACGCGGCCGGCTGCGTCCACCGGCGTGAAGAAGTACACGCCGGCGTCGTGCTCGACATGGCCGACGGTCTGGTCGTCGAGCGTGCCGCCGTCGGCGTAGCGCAGTTTCAGGCTCAGCGTCGGTCGGTGCGCCACCAGGTCGGCATGCGGCTCGGCGCCGGCGGCGGGGTCGGGCGCCAGCGGTTCGATCAGCGTCAGGCGGCGGAACTGCGTGAAGCGCAGCGGCATGCTGCGCCGCGCGGGAGCCACCAGCACGTGGGCGATGCCTGCGGCGAGGTCCAGCTTGACCAGATGGCCGGCCGTGAGCGAACCGTTGGAGCCTTCGATCACGCAGGCTTCGGGCGCGGTCAGCACCGTCTTGGCCGGGTAGGGCGCGAACGGCGGCGTCGGCCACGCGAACGCGATGCGCTGCGATGGCGCAGGCGATTCCTTCGACAGCAATGCCTGCGAGGGTCTGGACAGGTCGGACATGCGCACTCCACTGCCGCGCCACACAGTGGCTGGCCACGGCAGCATGGTGGCGGGGCCGGCGGGCCCACGGTGCGGCGAACAGGCCGGCTTCGGCGGCCCAATTCGTGGGCTGCGCCGCGGGCCCCGCGGCGCGCGCGACGGTGCCGCGCGCTCAGTGGCGCATCTGCTGCGGCAGCACGTGCACGATCTGCGGAAAGAAGTAGATCAGCGCCACCGCGGCGATCATCAGGAAGAAGAACGGCAGCGTGACGCGCGCAATCCAGCCGATCTCGCGCCGGGTCATGCCCTGCAGCACGAACAGGTTGAAACCCACCGGCGGCGTGATCTGCGCCATCTCGACCACCAGCACGACGAAGATGCCGAACCACAGCAGGTCGATGCCGGCCTTCTGCACGGTGGGCAGGATCACGCCCATCGTCAGCACCACCATCGAGATGCCGTCGAGGAAGCAGCCGAGCACGATGTAGAACAGCATCAGCGCCAGCAGCAGCTGCCACTGCGTGAGGCCGAGCGAGCCGATCCACTCGGCCAGGTGGCGCGGCAGCCCGATGTAGCCCATCGACAGCGTGAGGTACGACGCGCCCGCGAGGATCAGCGCGATCATGCAGTACAGCCGCGTGCCGCCCATCAGCGAAGCCTTGAACGTCTGCCAGTCGAGCGAGCCCTGCAGCGCCGACAGCAGCAGCGAGCCGACCACGCCGACCGCCGCGGCCTCGGTGGCAGTGGCGATGCCGGCGTAGATCGAGCCGAGCACGGCGGCGATCAGCAGCACCACCGGGATCAGGTAGCGCGATTCGCGCAGCTTCTGCCCGAACGACAGCGTCGCGTCGGGCCTGGGCACGCGCGCGGCGTTGAGCCAGCCCCAGGCCGCGAGGTAGCCCGAGAACAGGCCGGCCAGCAGGACGCCCGGCAGCACGCCGGCGATGAACAACTGCGCGATCGACACATCGGCCGTCACGCCGTAGACGATCATGATGATCGACGGCGGGATCAACAGGCCCAGCGTGCCGGCGCCGGCCAGCGAGCCGACCGAGATGTCGTCGGGGTAGCCGCGGCGCTGCAGCTCGGGCAGCGTCATCTTGCCGATGGTGGCGCAGGTGGCCGCGCTCGAGCCCGATACCGCGGCGAAGATCGCGCAGCCGACCACGTTGGTGTGCAGCAGGCGGCCCGGCAGCCGCTGCATCCACGGCGCGAGGCCGCGGAACATGTCGTCCGACAGCCGCGTGCGAAACAGGATCTCGCCCATCCAGATGAACAGCGGCAGCGCGGTCAGCGTCCAGCTCGACGAGCTGCCCCAGATGGTGACGGCCATCGCGTCGCCCGCCGGCCGCGAGCTGAACAACTGCATGCCGATCCACGCCACGCCCGACAGCGCCAGCCCGATCCACACGCCGCTGCCCAGCAGCGCGAACAGCGCCACGATCAACAGCGTGGTGATCGCGAAGTCGTTCATCGCTTGGGCGCGCCTCACTCGTTGTGCAGCGCTTCGTCGCTGGCCGGCTGCGTGCGCTGGCCGCGCCACTCGAGCACCCACTCGTCGACGAAGGCCACCAGCAGCACCACGGTGCCGAGCGCCATCGACAGCTGCGGCAGCCACAGCGGCGTGGCGTCGCTGGCGGTGGAGATGTCGTGGAACGCGTACGACTGCCACGCCAGCCGCACGCTGTAGAACGCCGCCAGCGCGGCCAGCAGCACCGACGCGCCGAGCGCCCACAGCTCGAGCGCGCGCCGGCGTGTGCCGCGCAGGTGCGTGATCAGCAGCGTGACGCGGATGTGCTCGCCGCGCTTGAGCGTGTGCGCCAGCGCCAGGAAGCCGGCCGCCGCCATCATGTAGCCGGCATAGGCGTCGGTGCCGGGCACGTCGAAGTGCAGCTGCCGGCCGAGCACCGACAGCAGCACCATCACCAGCAGCCCGATCATGAACACGCCGGCGAGCGCGGCGGCGCCGTCGTACAGAGCGTCGAGCGCGCGGCGCACGATCGGAAGGCTCGCTCGCGTGCGCCGTGCGCTGCTCGCCGAGGGGCTCGCTCGGTGGCGCAGGATGGCTACTTGGCCGCGCGATACGCGTCGACCAGTGCCTTGCCCTCGGCGCCGGACTTGTCGAGCCACTCCTTCAGCATCGTGTCGCCGACCTTCTTCATGTCGGCCTTGAGTTGCGCGCTCGGCGCGATGATCGTCATGCCGTTCTTCTTCAGCAGGTCGATGTACTCGGTGTTCTTCGTCTTGGCCAGCGCCCAGCCGCGCGCCTCGGCGTCGGCGCCGGACTTCAGCACCGCCTGCCGGGTGGCGGCGTCGAGCGCGTCGAACGCGGCCTTGTTGACGATCACCGCGTTCTTCGGCAGCCAGGCCTGCGTGTCGGCCCAGTACTTCAGGTGCTCGAAGGTCTTGGTGTCGTAGCCGGTCGAGCCCGACGACATGTAGCTCTCGACCACGCCGGTGGCCATCGCCTGCGACAGCTCGGCCGCCTGCACGGTGACCGGCTGTGCGCCCACCAGCTCGGCGATGCGCGCGGTGGCCGGGCTGTAGGCGCGCCACTTCAAGCCCTTGAGGTCGGCCGCGCTGTTGATCGGCTTCTTCGAGTAGATGCCCTGCGGCGGCCACGGCACGCTGTACAGCAGCATCATGCCCTGCTCGCCGAGCTTCTTCTCGAGCAGCGGCTTCTGCACCTTGTAGAGCTTGGCCGCCTCGTCGAAGCTGTCGGCCAGGAAGGGCAGGCCGTCGGCGCCGTAGATCTGCCACTCGTTCTGGAAGTTCACCAGCAGGATCTCGCCGATCTGCGCCTGGCCGCCTTGCACCGCGCGCTTGATCTCGTTGGCCTTGAACAGCGAGGCGCCGGGATGCACGGTGATCTTCAGCTTGCCGCCGCTGGCCTTGTCGACTTCATTGGCGAACTGCACCAGGTTCTCGGTGTGGTAGTTGCTGGCCGGGTACGCTGCGGGCAGGTCCCACTTGGTCTGGGCAGTGGCGGCCAGCGGCAGTGCCAGGGCCAGCAACGCCGACGCGGCAACGAACGATTGACGGCGAGAAACGGACATGGGCCCTCCTGGTGTGCGGCGATTGCGGGGTGGACGAAGCATGCGGCGTCCCGGCTCGCGCCGGATTCGGATTTGCCCGGACCCGGCGCGGGAAGCTTGCAGTCTAGAAATCGTGGCGATAAATTGTCAATAAATCGTTGTTGACGCCCGCGTAAACCCCGAGATGAACCCACGCCCGTCGGCCGCGCGCCGCACGTCGAACCGCAGCGCGGCGATCGTCTCGTCGTCGCACCTGGTGAGCCCGCGCAGCCGCGAACTCTCGGAGCTGGAGTTCGGCCTGATCGTGGCGTGGAACGCGTTCTCGCGCTGGGCGGTGCGCTGCATGGCCGCCGCCGGTTGCCCCGACCTGACGATCACCGACGTGCTGCTGCTGCACCATGTGCAGCACCGCGCACGCAACAAGAAGCTGGCCGACATCTGCTTCGTGCTGAACTACGAAGACACCCACGTGGTCGCGTATTCGCTGAAGAAGCTGGTCGCCGCGGGGCTGGTGCAGGCCGAGCGCCAGGGCAAGGAGGTGTTCTACAGCCCCACCGCGCAAGGCGAGTCCTTCGTGCAGCAGTACCGCGCGGTGCGCGAGCAGTGCCTGATCCGCAACCTCGATACCGAGCTGAACGCCGACATCGGCGAGCTGGCGCGCTTGCTGCGCACGATGTCGGGGCTGTACGACCAGGCGGCGCGATCGGCGTCCGCGATGTAGGCAATGACGACCTCGGGTTCCGGCGCGCATCGCTGCGCGCGATGACCGTGCACCGAGATCCTCCGGGTTTCCTGGGCGTGCTGATGCTCGACACGCGCTTTCCGCGCGTGCTCGGCGACATCGGCAACCCGGCCAGTTTTGCGATGCCGGTGCGGCACCGCGTGGTGGCCGGCGCGCGGCCGCTGCGCGTGGTGCGCGAGCACGACGAGGCGCTGCTGCCGCCGTTCATCGAAGCGGCGCGACAGCTGGTCGACGAGGGCGCGCGTGCGATCACCACCGGCTGCGGCTTCCTGGTGCAGTTCCAGGCCGCGTTGCAGGCCGCGCTGCCGGTGCCGGTGTGGACCTCGAGCCTGCTCAAGCTGCCCGAGCTGCCGGCACCCGGCGTCGTCACCGTCGACGCGCTGTCGCTCGGCGCCGCGCACCTGCATGCCGCCGGTGCCGACGCCACCGTGCCGGTGGCCGGGCTGGCGGCGGGCTGCCACCTGCAGCAGGTGCTGCTGCACGATCTGCCTGAGCTCGACCGCGAGCGTGCCAAGGCCGACGTGGTCGAGGCCGCGCAGCGGCTGGTCGCGCGCTGGCCCGCGGTGCGCGAGATCGTGCTCGAGTGCACCAACATGCCGCCCTACGCGAAGGCGGTGGCGCGCGCCACGCGGCGGCCGGTGCACCACATTCTGAGTCTGCTGTACGAGCGCTGGACGGCGCTCGGGGCGGCGCCATGAGCCCGGAGCGATGATCCGCGCGCGGTCGCGCCGGCCGGCATGAACCTGCGCTTCGTCGAGGCCTTCTACTGGGTGGTCACGCTCGAGAGCGTGACGCGTGCGGCCGACAAGCTGCACCTGACGCAGTCGGCGGTGTCGGCGCGCATCGCGGCGCTGGAGGCCGAGCTTGGCACGCCGCTGGTCGACCGCCGCGACCGCAAGGGTTTTCGCGTCACCGTGGCCGGGCGGCGCTTCTTCGTCTACGCCGAGCAGTTGCTGGCGCTGCAGCGCGAGGTGAAGGCCGAACTCGGCGGTGGTGCCGCGCGGCCGGTGGTGCTGCGCGTCGGTGCCATCGAATCGGTGCTGCACTCGTGGCTGATGGAAGGCGTGCAGCGCCTGCGCCGCGCGCACCCGGCGCTGGCGCTCGAGCTGACGGTGGAGACCTCGCCGGTGCTGGTCGACCAGCTCGCTCGCGGCGCGCTCGACGTTGCGCTGGCCGCGCTGCCCGCGGCCGGCGCCGGCGTGCGCACCCGCTCGCTGGCGGCAATGCCGATGGTGTTCACCGGTCATGTGCAGCAGCACCGCCGGCGCGGCCGCTGGAGCGCCGCCGAGCTCGCTGCGCACGAGCTGATCACGTTCCAGCGCGGTTCGCAGCCGCACCTGGCGCTGCTGGACTGGCTCAACCGTGCCGGCGTGCCGCCGCTGCGGCTGCACAGCGTGTCGTCGATCAGCGCAATGGCGCAATTGGTCGAAGCCGGGCTCGGCATCGCGACGCTGCCGCTGGCGGTGGTGCAGCGGCTCGGCAAGCGCGCGCCGTTGAAGGTGCTGGCCAGCGAGCCGGCGCTGCCGCCGCTGCCGGTCCACCTGTCGTGGCGCGACGACCCGGCTTCGCCGGCGCACCCGGCGCTGGTGGAGCAGCTGGTCGCCGCGGCGCCGCTGCCGGCGCCGCGCCGGTCCGTCCATCGAAAGAAACGATGAGGCAAGCAGAAAATTTTCTGCTTGTCAGCCCGGGGTGAGGGCGCGAAGAATCCGCCCCATGCTCAATGTGCGCCCGTTCGCGATCGAGCCCGACGCCGCATGCCGCGGCGCCGCGTTGCGGCAGCGCGCGCGCGACGGTGTGTTGGGCGCCACCTGCACGCCCGATGCGCTCGACCTCGTGCAGGCCAACCTGGTGGTGCTGCCGCAAGCCGACGCGGCCGACTTCCTGCTGTATTGCCAGCGCAACCCGCGGCCGTGCCCGCTGCTCGCGGTGGGCGAGCCCGGCGCGTTCGCGCTGCCGGCGCTCGGCGAGGGCATCGACCTGCGCACCGACCTGCCGCGCTACCGCGTTTGGCGCGACGGCGAACTGGTCGATCAGCCGGCCGACGTGTGCGCGCTGTGGCGCGACGACTTCGTCGCCTTCGCGATCGGCTGTTCGTTCTCGTTCGAATGGGCGCTGCTGGCCGAAGGCATCGCGCTGCGCCATGTGCAGCAGGGCCGCAACGTGGCGATGTTCCGCACCCACGTGCCCACCGAGGCGGCGGGGCGCTTCGCCGGCCCACTGGTGGTGAGCATGCGGCCGCTGAAGGCCGCCGACGCGATCCGCGCGGTGCAGATCACGTCGCGCTTTCCCACCGTGCACGGTGCGCCGGTGCACCTGGGCGATCCGGCGCTGATCGGCATTGCCGACCTGGCGCGGCCCGACTACGGTGATGCCGTGGCGGTGATGCCCGACGAGATCCCCGTGTTCTGGGCCTGCGGCGTCACGCCGCAGGCGGCGCTGGCCGCGGCGCGGCCGACGCTGTGCATCACCCACGCGCCGGGGTCGATGCTGATCACCGACTTGCGCAACCACCAACTCGCCACGCTCTAGGAGGGGCCCCGATGAAGATCACCCGACTGCTGCTCGCCGCTTCGGCCGCGCTCGCGATGGGCGTCGCGCTCGCGCAGCCGCTGCCGAAGACGCACCTGCGCGTGGTGGGCTCGATCTCGAGCCTGCCGCAGTACAAGGACTACGAAGTCCCGTTCTGGACCAAGCAGCTGCCCGAGAAGTCGGGCGGTGCGGTCACCGCCGAGATCAAGGGCTTCAACGAGATGGGCTTGAAGGGCCCCGAGGTGCTGCGCCTGATGGGGCAGGGCGTGATGGAGATCGGCGCCACCGTGATCGCGTATCTCGCCGCCGACGACCCCGCCAACGAGATGATCGACATGGCGGGCCTGCTGCCTGACCTGACCACCGCGCGCAAGGTGACCGACGCGGTGCGCCCGGTGTACGAGAAGCTGTACCGCGAGAAGTTCGGCGTCGAGTTGCTGGGCTTCGGCACCTACCCGGCGCAGGTGCTGTACTGCAACGCCGATATCAAGGGCCTGGCCGACATCAAGGGCAAGAAGGTGCGCGCCGCGGGGCGTTCGCAATCCGAGCTGATCGCCGCGCTCGGCGGCACGCCGGTCACGCTGGCGTTCGGCGAGGTGGTTCCGGCGCTGCAGAACAAGACGGTCGATTGCGGCATCACCGGCACGCTGTCGGGCAACCTGGCCAAGTGGAACGAGGTGACCACGCACCTGCTGGTGCTGCCGCTGTCGTGGGGGCAGATCGGCTATGCCGTCAACGCCAAGACCTGGAAGGGGTTCGACCCGAAGCTGCGCGCGTTCCTCGAAGGCGAGATCAAGACGATGGAGAAGGCGGTGTGGGACGCGGCCGGCAACTTCACGCAGCAGGGCTACGAGTGCAACGCCGGCAACGACGCGTGCAAGCTCGGCACCAAGGGCAAGATGAAGCTGGTGCAGCCGAGCGCGGCCGATCGCGAGCTGTTGAAGAAGGTGCTGGCCGAGACCATGGTGCCGAAGTGGGCCGAGCGCTGCAGCGCCGCCTGCGTGGCCGACTTCAACGCCACCGTCGGCAAGGTGGTGGGCCTCAGCGCGAAGAAGTAGGCCGCGGCGACATGGCGGCGGCGATGGATCGCCCGCTCGACATCGCGCTGGCGGTCGCCCAACGCGTTGCGCAGGCCGGCGCGCTCGGCGGCGGACTGCTGATCCTGGCGGCGGCGCTGCTGGTGTCGGTGGACGTCGCGCTGCGCAAGCTCGCCAACGTGACGCTCGGCGGTGCCGACGAGTTGTCGGGCTACGCGCTGGCTCGCCGCGGCCTGCGACCTGGAGCGATCGCGCGCTGACTGGCGTTCGCCTGCTCGCGTGGCACGGCGCCGGCGCGGCCACGTGCGCATCGCGCTCGACTCCGCGCGCTGTACCAGCTGCTGCCGCGCAAGCTCGCCGCGGTGTGCGACCTGATCGCCATCGCCGCGCTGCTGGCGTTCGCGTCGCTCGTCGCGTGGCACGGCGCCGGCGTGCTGGCGCAATCGTGGCAGCTCGGCGCGCGCTCGAACTCCGCGCTCGCGGTGCCGCTGTCGATTCCGCAAGCGCTGTGGTGGCTCGGCTACGTCGGCTTCGTGGTCTGCGCGGCGCTGCTGCTGCTGCGCGCCGGCGGCGCGATGCTTGCCGGTGACCTGGCCGCCGCCAACCGCCTGATCGGCGCGCGCAGCATCGAGGAAGAGGCGGCCGACGAACTGGCCAACGCGCTGGCGGCGCGCGGCGGCAAGGCAACGGCATCGTGATCACCGCACACCGCGCCATGGGGACCGCATGATCTCGACTGCGCTGCTGACGCTGCTGGCGCTGATGGCGCTGGCCATCCCGGTGGCGGCGTCGATGGGCGTGCTCGGCATGATCCTGGCGCAGGTCTATGCGTTCCTGCCGGTCAGCAAGGTGGCCGGCGAGATCGCGTGGACGTCGAGCAACGAGTTCCTGCTCGTCGCGCTGCCGCTGTTCATCCTGCTGGGCGAGCTGCTGCTGCGCTCGGGGCTCGCCGAGCGCATGTACGACGCGCTGGCCAAGTGGCTGTCGTGGCTGCCGGGCGGGCTGATGCACTCCAACATCGCGGCCTGCGCGCTGTTCGCCGCGACGTCGGGCTCGAGCGTGGCCACCGCGGCCACGGTGGGCACCGTGGCGCTGCCGCAGGCGCGCCGCCACGGCTACTCGGAGCGGCTGTTCCTCGGCACGCTGGCCGCCGGCGGCACGCTCGGCATCCTGATCCCGCCGTCGATCAACATGATCATCTACGCGGTGCTGACCAACACCTCGGTGCCCAAGCTGTACCTGGCCGGCATCGTCCCCGGCCTGTTGCTGAGCCTGGGCTTCATGGCGGTGGTGCTGGCGGCGTGCCTGATCCGGCCCGCGTCGGGCGGTGTGCGAATGCGTAGCTCGCTGGCGGCGTGCCTGGCGTCGCTGGTGCACCTGGTGCCGCCGCTGGGCGTGTTCCTCGTCGTCGTCGGTTCGATCTATGCCGGCATCGCCACGCCGACCGAGGCGGCGTCGCTCGGCGTGGTCGCGGGGCTCGGGCTCGCCGCCGCGAACGGCGCGCTCAACTGGCCAATGCTGCGCGAGGCGCTGCTGGGCACGATGAAGTCCACCGCGATGATCATGTTCATCGTCGTGGCGGCTTACTTCCTGAACTTCGTGATGTCGTCGATCGGGCTGACGACCAGGCTCACCGACTTCATGCAGGGCCTGGGCTGGTCGAAGTGGCAGATGCTGCTCGCGGTGGTGGTGTTCTACGTGATCCTCGGCTGCTTCATGGAGACGCTGTCGATGATGATCACCACCATCCCGATCATCGCGCCGGTGATGCAGGCGCTGGGCTTCGACATGATCTGGTTCGGCATCGTGATCATCGTGCTGGTCGAGGCGGCGCTGATCACGCCGCCGGTGGGCCTGAACCTGTTCGTCGTGCACAACCTGCGCAAGGGCGGCTCGATGAACGACGCGATCGTCGGCGCGCTGCCGTTCGTGATGGCGATGTTCGCGCTGCTGCTGTTGCTGGCGCTGTTCCCCGGGCTGGCGCTGTGGCTGCCGTCGGTGGTGTCATCGTGACGCTGCGTTTCCGGGTGGCCGGCGCCGGTGCGCTCGAATTCCAGCCGACGCAGCTGGTGATCGCCGGCTGGACCGGCCGCGACCGCGCGGCGATCGACCATCACATCGACGAGCTGGCCGCGATCGGCGTGCCGCGGCCGTCGAGCGTGCCGCTGTACTACCGCGTGGCGGCGTCGCTGCTGACGCAAGCCGCGCAGATCGAAGTGCTGGGGCCGGGCAGCTCCGGCGAGGCCGAGCCGGTGCTGCTGCGCGCGCACGGCCGCTGGTGGCTCACCGTGGGCTCCGACCACACCGACCGCGATGCCGAGCGCGCCGGCGTCGCGCTGTCGAAGCAGCTGTGCGCCAAGCCGGTGGCCGCGCAAGCATGGGCCTGGGACGACGTGGCCGCGCGTGCCGACACGATCGGCCTGCGCAGCGAGATCTTCGAGCACGGCCGCTGGGTGCCGTATCAGCACGGCACGCTGGCGAGCATCCGGCCGCTGATGGACCTGGCGACGGGCCTGCCGGCCGACGTGGCGGTGGCCGACGGGCTGGTGCTGTTCTGCGGCACGCTCGCCGCGCTGCCGGCCGCTGATGGCCGCGGGGTGCGGCCGGCCGCGCGCATGCGGTTGATGCTGGTGGACGGCGAGCGCACGCTGGCGCACGAATACACGGTCACCGCGCTGCCGCAGGTGGCCTAGTGTTGCGTTGTTGTCTCACTTCTTCATGCCGATCAAGCGACACATTCGACGCATGAACCGGTGCGGTCAAGAGCCGCCGCGGATCCGGCTTTGCCGGGCCGCTGGCGGCGTCCCCTATGAGGGGAAGGTGCCGAAGGCGCTTCGGGGGTGGTTCAATTCACGAAGGCCGCCGCGATGACGACGCGCCGCTGGCAGTTCTGGATCGACCGCGGAGGTACCTTCACCGACGTGGTGGGCCGCGCGGGTGACGGTGCGCTGCACACGCTGAAACTGCTGTCGGACAACCCGGAGCACTATCCTGATGCGGCCGTCGAAGGCATCCGTCGCCTGCTGCAGTTGAATGCCGGCGCGCCGATCACGCCGCAGCAGGTCGAGTGCGTGAAGATGGGCACCACGGTGGCCACCAACGCGCTGCTCGAGCGCAAGGGCGAGCGCACGCTGCTGGTCACCACGCGCGGTTTCCGCGATGCGCTGCGCATCGCCTACCAGAACCGGCCGCGCCTGTTCGACCGCCACATCGTGCTGCCCGAGCTGCTGTACGAGCGCGTGGTCGAGGCCGACGAGCGCGTCGGCGCCAACGGCGAGGTGGTGCGCCCGCTCGACACGGCGGCGCTGCGCGCGGGGTTGCAGGCGGCGTTCACCGCCGGCATCCGCACCTGCGCGGTGGTGTTCATGCACGGCTACCGCTACACCGCGCACGAGGCGGCGGCGGCGCAGCTCGCGCGCGACGTCGGCTTCACGCAAGTGAGCGTGTCGCACGAGGTCAGCCCGCTGATGAAGCTGGTGTCGCGCGGCGACACCACGGTGGTCGACGCCTACCTGTCGCCGATCCTGCGCCGCTATGTCGACCAGGTGGCCGCGCAGATGCCGGGCGTGCGGCTGTTCTTCATGCAGTCGAGCGGCGGCCTCACCGAGGCGCACCGCTTCCAGGGCAAGGACGCGATCCTGTCGGGCCCGGCCGGCGGCATCGTCGGCATGGTGCGCACCGCGGTGGCCGGAGGCCACCACAAGGTGATCGGCTTCGACATGGGCGGCACCTCCACCGACGTGAGCCACTACGCCGGCGAGTTCGAGCGCGCGTTCGACACGCAGGTGGCCGGCGTGCGCATGCGCGCGCCGATGATGAGCATCCACACCGTGGCTGCCGGTGGTGGCTCGATCCTGCACTTCGACGGCGCGCGGCTGCGCGTCGGCCCCGACAGTGCCGGTGCCAACCCCGGCCCGGCGAGCTATCGCCGCGGCGGGCCGCTGGCGGTGACCGACGCTAACGTGATGCTCGGGCGCATCCAGCCGGCGTACTTCCCCAAGGTGTTCGGCCACGGTGCCGACGAGCCACTCGACCGCGACGGCGTGGTGGCGGAGTTCGAGGCGATGGCTGCGCAGGTCCGACGTGACACCGGCCGCGACGCGACGCCCGAGTCGCTGGTGCATCAGGAGAGCCATCGCCGCGGGCGCGAGATCACGCCCGAGTCGCTGGCCGAAGGCTTCGTGCAGATCGCGGTGCAGAACATGGCCAACGCGATCAAGCGCATCTCGGTGGCGCGCGGCTACGACGTCACGCAATACGCGCTGCAGTGCTTCGGCGGCGCCGGTGGCCAGCATGCCTGCGGCGTGGCCGATGCACTGGGCATGACGCGCGTGTTCGTGCACCCGCTGGCCGGCGTGCTGAGCGCCTACGGCATGGGCCTGGCCGACCAGATCGCGATGCGCGAGTCGGCGGTGGAAGCGCCGCTCGACGACGCCGGCGTGCAGGCCGCGCGCGCCAGGCTCGCCGAGCTCGGCGACGCCGCGTGCCATGAGGTGGTGAACCAGGGCGTCGCCGCCGATGTCGTGCAGTTGCACCAGCGCGTGCACCTGCGCTATCAGGGCACCGACACCGCGCTGGTGGTCGATGCCGGCTCGATCACCGAGATGCGCGCCGCGTTCGAGGCTGCCTACCGGCGGCGGTTCGCGTTCCTGATGCCCGGGCGCACGCTCGTGATCGAAGCGGTGTCGGTCGAAGCGGTGGGGCCCGGCGAGCGCCACGAGACGCCGGCCGCTGCCGTCGAGGTCGAGCGGCACACGCCACCGGCCGATGCGCAGGTGCGCCTGTACCACGACGGTTGGCTCGACGCCGGCCTGTTCGTGCGCGAGCGCCTCTTGCCCGGCGCCGCGATCGATGGCCCGGCGATCATCGCGGAGCGCAACGCCACGACCGTCGTCGACCCCGGCTGGCAGGCGGTGCTGACCCAGGCCGGCCCGCTCGAACTGACGCGCGTGCAGCCGCGCGCCACCCGTCACGCGATCGGCACCGAGGCCGACCCGGTGATGCTCGAGGTGTTCAACAACCTGTTCATGAACATCGCCGAGCAGATGGGCCTGCGGCTGCAGAACACCGCCTACTCGGTCAACATCAAGGAGCGGCTGGACTTCTCGTGCGCGCTGTTCGATGCGCAGGGGCAGTTGATCGCCAATGCGCCGCACATGCCGGTGCACCTGGGCTCGATGAGCGAGAGCATCAGGACCGTGATCGCCCGCAACCCGCAGATGCGCGAGGGCGACGTCTACGTGCTGAACGATCCGTACCACGGCGGCACGCACCTGCCCGACGTGACCGTGGTGACGCCGGTGTATTTGGTGCCTCCGGCCGACGGAGCACCGTCGGCCGCCCCCCGAGGGGGCGCGGGGCCGGCTTCGGAGCGGCCGGGCGCCGGCCCCGCACGCGTCGAACCCACACCGAGCTTTTTTGTGGCCTCGCGCGGGCACCACGCTGACATCGGCGGCTCGACGCCGGGGTCGATGCCGCCGTTGTCGAAGACGATCGACGAGGAGGGCGTGCTGTTCGACAACTTCCTGCTCGTGCGCGACGGTGTGCTGCGCGAGGCCGAGCTGCGCGCGCAGCTCGCCACCACGAACTGGCCGGCGCGCAACCCCGACCAAACGATTGCCGACCTGCGCGCGCAGATCGCCGCCAACGAGAAGGGTGTGCAGGAGTTGCGCGCGATGGTGGCGCAGTTCGGCCGCGAGACCGTGGCCGCGTACATGCAGCACGTGCAGGACAACGCCGAGGAGTCGGTGCGCCGCGTCATCACGGCATTGAAGGACGGGCGCTTCGAGCTCGAACTCGACAACGGCGCGCGTATCGAGGTGAAGGTGACCGTGCACGCGCTGCAGCGCGAGGCGACGATCGACTTCACCGGCACCAGCGCGCAGCTGCCGAACAACTTCAACGCGCCGAAGGCGGTGACGATGGCCGCGGTGCTGTACGTGTTCCGCACGCTGGTCGACGACGACATCCCGCTCAACGCCGGCTGCCTGAAGCCGCTGCACGTGATCGTACCCGACGGCTGCATGCTGAACCCGGCGTTCCCGGCCGCGGTGGTGGCCGGCAACGTCGAGACCTCGCAATCGGTGACCAACGCGCTGTTCGGCGCGCTCGGCGTGATGGCGTCGAGCCCGTGCACGATGAGCAACTTCACGTTCGGCAACGCGCAGCACCAGTACTACGAGACGATCTCGGGCGGATCGGGCGCAGGCGTGCATCTGGATGCCGCCGGCCGACCCGTCGGCGGGTTCGACGGCACCAGCGTCGTGCAGACGCACATGACCAATTCGCGCCTCACCGACCCCGAGGTGCTCGAGTTCCGCTTCCCGGTGCGGCTCGACAGCTACGCGATTCGCACCGGCTCCGGTGGCAAGGGCCGGTATCGCGGCGGCGACGGGGGCGTGCGCCGCGTGCGCTTTCTCGAGCCGATGACGGCGTCGATCCTCAGCAACGGCCGCCGCATCGCGCCGTTCGGTATGGCCGGCGGCGAACCGGGCGCACTCGGCATCAACCGCGTCGAGCGGGCCGATGGTCGCATCGAGACGCTGCAGCACATCGGCTCGGTGCAGATGGAGCCGGGCGACGTGTTCGTCATCGAAACCACCGGCGGCGGCGGCTACGGCCCCGCTTCGGATCGAGCCGCAAGCGGTGTAAGGTAGCGCACCGTCCGGTCGACACACGCGGGCCGTCGGACCATCTGCCCGCTGCGACGCACCCTGCTGGAGTCTCCCGATGAACCAACGCCTCGTCGTTTCCTCCGCGTTTGCCTCGGTGCTGGCGCTAGGCCTCGCCGCGCCTGCTGCCGCGCAGGACAAAGAGAAGGAGAAGTGCTTCGGCATTGCCAAGGCGGGCCAGAACGACTGCGCCAACCTTGCCGGCACGCACGGTTGCGCCGGCGAGAGCAAGGTCGATTTCCATCCGGCCGAGTGGAAGTACGTGGCCAAGGGCACTTGCAAGAAGCTGAAGGGCATGACCGAGGCCGAGGCCCAGGCCAAGCTCCAGAAGAAGAGCTGAGCGCCGACGGTCGCGCCCGTTGATCCGTCGACGGCGATGACGCAGGTCGGCATCGGCTGGCGACAGCCGCACTACGAGGCGCTGCTGCGCCAGCGCCCGAGGCTCGGCTTCATCGAGGTGCACTCGGAGAACTTCTTCGCCGACGGCGGCGCTGCGCTGGCCGTGCTCGAGCGCGGCCGCGCACACTACGCGGTCAGCCTGCACGGCGTCGGCCTCGCGCTGGGCTCGGTCGCCGGGCTCGACCCCTGGCACCTCGAGCGTCTGGCGCGGCTGGTGCGGCGCATCGATCCGGTGCGCGTCAGCGACCATGCTGCATTCGCTCGTGCGCCGTTGCAGCCTGGCCAGCCGCCGGTGCACGGCGCCGATCTGCTGCCGATCGCGTTCACCGAGGCGTCGCTCGGCATCCTGCTGCGCAACGTGGCGCAGGTGCAGGACCGGTTGCGCCGTCCGATCGCGGTGGAGAACCTGGCGGCCTACCTGCGCTGGGCCGACGATCGCGTGGCCGAGGCGCAGTTCTTCGACGAGCTGGCGCAGCGCAGCGGCTGCACACTGCTGCTCGACCTGAACAACCTGGTCGTCAATGCGCTGAACCGCGGCGACGATCCGGTCGCTGCGGCGTGCCGCTTTGTCGACGCGATCACGCCGCAGCACGTGGTGCAGGTCCACCTCGCGGGTTTCAGCGATCGCGACGCGCTGGCGATCGACGACCACGGCAGCCGCGTGCGCGAGCCGGTGTGGCAGGTGTTCGGCCACGCCGTGCGACGCCTGGGGCCGCGGCCGACCTTGATCGAGTGGGACACCGACGTGCCGGCGCTCGACGTGCTGCTGGCCGAGGCGCGGCGCGCGCACGAGGTGATGGCGGCCGCGTGGCCGCAGTGCATGAGCATGCGCGCGACGCCCGCCACGACGCCTGCCGCACCGTCTGCGCGCGCGTCTGCGCCTGTGCAAGCCTCCGCACCCGCACAAGCGGACGCGGAGTTGCACACGCGCGAAGCGCAGCGCCAGCAGCAACTGTTGCGCACGCTGTGGCGGCGCGAGCTCGACGACGCGTTGGCGCCCTGGCTGTACGAGACCGGCGCACGTGCCGCGCGGGGCCTCGCAGCGTACCGCGGCAACGCCGCGGCGATCGCCGAGCGGGCGCTGGCGGCGGCCTACCCCACGGTGCGCCAACTGGTCAGTGCCGATTCGTTCGCGCTGCTGGCGCGCAGCGTCTGGCAGCGCCAGCCGCCGCAGTGTGGTGACCTGGCGCAGTACGGCGCGGGGTTGGCCGACGCGATCGCCGCCGACGCGCAACTGGCGAGCGAACCGTACCTCGCCGACATCGCGCGGCTGGATTGGGCGGTGCACACGATCGAGCACGCGGCCGACGCGACCACACCTGTGCCGGGTCTGCAGCGTCTTGCCGATGAAGACCCGGCGAAGCTGCGACTCGTGCTGCGGCCGGGGTTGCAGGTGCTGCGCTCTTGCCACCCGATCGTCCTGCTGTGGCAGGCGCACTGGGCGTGCGACGGCGATGGCGTCGCCACCGGCGCTGCCGGCAGCGATGGGCTGCACGACGATGCGGTCGACGAGCGGTTCGCCGCCGCGCGTGCCGCGCTCACGCGCGGCGATGCCGAGACGGCCCTGGTGTCGCGCACCGGCTGGCGGGCGACGGTGCAGCGGCTCGACGCATCCGACACGCGCTTCTTCGTGGCGCTGCTGAGCGGCGAGCCGCTGGCACGGGCGCTCGACGCGGCGGGTGATGGCTTCTCGTTCGAGCGCTGGCTGCAGCGCGCGTTGACGCAGCAGTGGTTGCGCGGCGTCGAGGCGACCGCAGGCCACGATTGATCTCGCGCCCGGGCCACCCGGTGCGACGTCGCGGGCGGCGGGGCACGGCGACGCGCTATCCTGCACGGCGATGAATGCGGCCGCTGCCCTCTCGATCGACGCGACCCGTGCGCGGCGCTGCCGCGGCGCCGCCGGCGCTCGCAGCGGCATGGCCGGGCGGCGGCACATGGCCGCGCCGCGGCTGTCGATGCCCGCCGCGCGGCGATGAAGCGCGTGGTGCTGCTCGGAGCGGGCCGCGCGCACCTGGGCGTGCTGGCCGAAATGGCCCGCGAGCCGATGCCGCGTGTGCAGGCGGTGCTGGTCGCGCCGCAGCCGCGTGCACTGCACGGTGCGATGTTGCCGGGCTGGATCGCCGGCCACCACGCGCTGCACGCCTGCTCGATCGCGCTCGAGCCGCTGGTGCGCGCGGCCAGGGTCGAGCTGGCGCGATCGCAGCCGACCGCGCTCGACGCGAAGGCGCGCAGTGTCACGCTGGCCGATGGTCGCGTTGCCGAGTACGACGTGCTGTCGCTCGATGTCGAGCCGGTGTGTGACCGCGACGCGATCGCCGGTGCACGCGAGCACGGCCTGTTCCTACGTCCGCACGAGCAGTTCGTGCAGTTGTTCGAGCGCGTGCTGGCGCTGGCCGCCGGCCGTGCGCTCGACGTGGTGGTGATCGGCGGCGGCGCGGCCGGCTTCGAGGCGGCGATGGCGCTGCAGCACCGGCTCGGCCGTGGCGGCGCGACGGCAGCGCGGGTGTGCCTGGTCACCGGCGACGCCACGGTGCTGCCGCGCTTCGCGCCCGCGGTGCGCGAACGCGCGCTGGCGCTGCTGCGGCGCGCGCGCATCACGGTGCTGAATCAGCGCTGTGTCGAGATCACCGCACAGCAGGTGCTGCTCGACAACGGCGCGCGGCTGGTGTGCGACGTGCCGGTGCTGGCGCTGCCGGCGGTGGCACCGGCGTGGCTGCGCGACAGCGGGCTCGCGCTCGACGCTGCGGGCTTCGCGCAGGTGACGTCGCAGTTGCACAGCGTGTCGCATGCCGAGGTGTTCGTCGCCGGTGCGCTGGCGTCGGCCGCGCAGCGGCCGCTGGCCGGCAGCGGCCTGCTGGCGTTGCGCAACACGCCGCCGCTGGCGCTCAACCTGCGCCGCCGCGTCGCCGGCGGCGAACTGGTGGCGTGGCAGCCGTCGCCGCGCGCGCTGGCCTGGCTCGCGTGCGGCGAGCGGCGCGCCATCTTGGGGTGGGGCGACGTGGCGCTGCAGGGCCGCTGGCTCTGGCCGCTGAAGGAGCGGCTCGATCGCCGCTTCGTCGAGCGTTTCGGCGGCGACACCGCGCCGGCGGCTGCAGCGATCGAGCCGACGCTGGGCGAGCTGCCGACGCCGGCGCCGCCGGGCGCAACGGGCGACAGTGCGGTGGCAGGCGAAACGGCATCGGCGCGCGGCGATGCCAGACATTGAGCTGCGGCGCCCCCAACCGCCGCCGGCCGGGAGCGCCGCCTTCAGTCGCGCGGTCTGAATTCGATCACGATGCTCGACGGCACGCGGCCATCGATGTCGCGCGGCAGTTGCTCGGTGCGGTCGATCGCGCGCAGCACGGCGTCGTCCCAGGTCTTGTTGCCGCTGCCTTGCACCAGGCGCCTGCCGATGATCATGCCGTCGGGTGCGCAGCGCACCTCGACCACCGCCACCGGGTTGCCCGGGATATCGTCGGTCAGCACGATGTTGGGCTTGACGCGCGCGATGATGCGCCCGGCATAGCTCGCCGACGGGCCGGCGTCGCGCGGCGCGGTGCCGCCGGCGCTCTGGCCGCCGGTGCCGGCCTGGCCCATCATGCGTTTCAGGTTCTCCTGCCGCAGCTTGGCCTGGCGCGCCTCTTCCTCCTTCTGGCGCCGCGCCTCCGCCTCACGCCGCTTCTGCGCGGCGATCTGCTCGGCCTTCTCCTGCTCGAGCCGCTCGCGCTCCTGTTCGCGACGCTCCTGCTCCTTGCGCGCGCGCTCCTGGCGCTCGCGCTCCTGCCGTTCGTGCTGCTCGCGCAACTTGCGTTCGGCCTTCTCCTTCTCGATCGCGATCTGCGCGTCGTTCACCTGCGGCTTCGGCGGTGGCTGCTCGGCCTGCACCGGCGGCGGCGGAGGCTTGGGCGTCGGCACCGGCTTCGGCGCCTCGACCGGCGCCGGCGCCGCGGCCTGCGGCACCGCGGCCCACAGCTCGGCGCTGACGCCGGCGGGCGTTTGGCTGCGCCACGCCACGCCGAAGGCGAGCGCGATGATCAGGCCCACGTGCACCACCAGCGCCAGCGCGGTGCCTTTGCGCAGGCCGCCCAGCGGCTGCGGCATCAGGCTGTCGTGGCGCTTGAGCGTGCTGTCCAGGGCCATCGTCTCGAGTCGTCAGCCGACCTGCTTGACCGCCAGGCCCACGCGCTGCACGCCGGCACGCTGCAGCACATCCATCACCTTCACGACCTGCTCGTACTTGACGTTGCGGTCGGCCGAGATCACCACCGGCGTGCCGGCATCCTGGCCCTGCAGCTCCTTGATGCGTGCGGCCAGCTGCGGCAGCGCGACGGTGGCGGCGTCCTTCTGGTCGAGGCGCAATTTCAGCCGCTCGTCGATGCCGACGATGATCTCGATCACGTGCGGTGCGCGCTGCTGCGACTTGCCCACCGACGGCAGGTCGACCACGCCGGTGGTGATCAGCGGCGCGCTGACCATGAAGATGATCAGCAGCACCAGCATCACATCGATGAACGGGACCATGTTGATCTCGCTCATCGAGCGCCGACGCGTTGTGCGCGACACGACGGCCGGCATCGCGCTACCTCAGCGGCGCCGGCGCGGTCGCGGCGGCGCCCGGTGCCGGCAGGCTCACGTTGCGCTGCAGGATGTTGAGGAACTCCTCGATGAAGGTCTCGAGCTGTGTCGCGATGCGGTCGATCTCGCGCGCGAAGCGGTTGTAGGCCACCACCGCCGGAATCGCCGCGAACAGGCCGATCGCGGTGGCCACCAGCGCCTCGGCGATGCCCGGCGCCACCGTGGCCAGCGTGACTTGCTGCAGGTTCGACAGGCCGACGAAGGCATGCATGATGCCCCACACGGTGCCGAACAGGCCGACGTAGGGGCTGACCGAACCCACCGAGGCCAGGAAGCCGAGATTGCCCTCGATCACGTCGAGCTCGCGCTGGAAGCTGGCGCGCATCGCGCGGCGCGCGCCGTCGAGCTGTGCCGGCGCGTCGAGCCGGCGCTCGCGCAGCTTCAGGAACTCGCGCATGCCGGAGGCGAAGATGCGTTCCATCGGCGCGCTGGCGTGCTTGGCGCCGGCCGATTGGTTGAGCTCGGCCAGGTTCTTGCCCGACCAGAACTCGCGCTCGAAGCCCTCGTTGAGCGCGCGCACGCGCTTGAGGCCGAACACCTTGCCGAAGATCATCGACCAGCTCACCACCGACACCGCGAGCAGGCCCACCATCACCACCTGTACCACGAAGGTGGCGTGCAGCACGAGGTTGAGGATCGAGAGGTCTTGGTTCATTGCAGATGCGACAGGATGTGCGGCGGGATGCGGCGCAGCTTCAACGTGGGTGCTTCGACGCAGGCGATACGGATCTCGCCTTCGGCCAGCAGTTCCGTGCCGCGCAGCGCGCGCTGGCGCAGGCTCAGGCTGGCGCGGGCGGCCTCGCGCACCGCGACGGTGACCTCGAGCAGGTCGTCCAGCCGCGCCGGGCGGTGGTAGCGCAGCACCGCTTCGCTGACGACGAAGATTGCGCCGTCGCGCTCACGCAGCTCGCGCTGGTCGACACCGAGGCCGCGCAGCCATTCGGTGCGTGCGCGCTCGAAGAACCTGAGGTAGTTGGCGTAGTAGACGATGCCGCCCGCGTCGGTGTCTTCCCAGTACACGCGCGTGGCGTGGCGAAACGGCTCGATGGTGGTGGCGCTCAATAGACTGACCCTCTGCGCGGCGCGCGTCGGAACGGCCGCTCGCTGACGGCCCGGCGCGCGCCTGGGTGCACGCGATGATACGTGAGCCCGTGTCGCGGGCGCGTGGGCGCGCTATGGTGCCAGTCGCTTGTACACCGGGCCCCACAGTGGGTGGCCGGCCTCGGAGCGCGTCAGCGCGAAGCCTGGGTCGGCCGCGCGCGCGGCACGGAATGCCGCCTCGCACTCGGCCGTTCTGTTGCTGGTGCAGTAGATGAACGCCAGCAGCTTGTGAGCACCGGCACGGTCGTTCGGGCTCGCGAGGCCGGTCTGCAGCGCCGTGGTCAGTGCGCGCTCGGCCTGCGGGTACTGGCCGTCGTCATAGGCGCGCATGCCCGCCAGAAGCGCACGTTCGGCGGGTCGCTCGAGCACGTCGGTCAGTCCGGGTGAGGGCGGTGGCACCGCGCAGCCGCCGAGGCCTGTCAGCGCGATCACCAGCGCGGCCGCGATGCCGAGGCGCGTGCCTGGATGTGCGTGCGGTCGAGCCAGCTGCCGTGCCAGCCGCTGTGTTCGCCGCCGCTGCATGCCGCTCATGGTGCTGCCCCGATGGTCGTTCACGAACCGAAGCGGTGGCGCACGACCGCCGGCTGGTCGGCGTTGACGTGCACCGTCAGCGTCAGCGGCGCGAAATCGGCGTTGCGCACGACGATCGTGTGCTCGCCCACCGGCAGCTTCAGCTGCGCCAGCGGCGGCGTTACGCCCGCGCTCTTGCCATCGACCTCGATCTGCCCCCACGGTGTCACCGCGAGTTGCACCGTGCCGGTGCCCACGGGTGCCGGTGCGGGCCTGGCTGCCGCCTTGGCCGCGGCCTCGCGCACCTGGCGTTCACGCGCCTCGCGCGCGGCCTTCTCGCGTTGCTCGGCGCGGGCGCGCGCGGCGGCTGCCACCTGCGCATGGGCCTCGGCGCTGGCCACCGCAGCGCTGGCCTTGGCCGCCGCCTCGTCGATCGCGGCGGCGGTTCGGGCGGTGCCGGTGGCGGGCCCTACGCCGGCTGACGCCGGTGTTGCGGGGACCATCGACGACGACGCGGGCGCTGCCGCGACGGCACGCGCGGACTCAGCCTCGTGCGATTCACCGAGCCATTGCCAGCCGATGCCGGCGCCGATCAGCGTGCCGAGCGCCAGCGTCGCGATCAGCAGGCGGCGCGGGTTGCGAGGCTGCGGCGACGCAGCCTCGTCGCCGGCAAGGTCGGCCTCCGACTCAATCCAGTCACGCAGCGCCTGCGCCATCTGCCGCGCCGAGCGGTAGCGCTCGCCGGGCTCGCGCGACAGCGCGCGCATCGCGATCGCCGACAGCGACGTCGGTACCTCGGGCCGCAGATCGTGTGGCGCCTTCGGTTGCCCGCGCTTCACCGCCTCGACGATCTCGGGCAGCGTGCGGCCGTCGAACGCCTTGCGGTGCGTCAGCAGCTCGTACATCACGACGCCGAGCGAATAGACATCGCAGCGGCGGTCCACCGTTTCGCCGGCCAGTTGCTCGGGTGCGAGGTAGTGCGGCGAGCCGGCCACCATGCCGTCGAGCGCCGGGCTGTCCTGCCCGTGCGCGACGCGCGCGATGCCGAAGTCGACCACCTTCGGCACCGTGCGGCCGACCATGAAGATGTTGGCCGGCTTGATGTCGCAGTGGATCACGCCCTTGGAGTGCGCGTAGCTCAGCGCGTCGGCCACGCGGCGCACGATCTGCGCGGTCTGCGCGATGTCGGGCCGCCAGCCGTTGGCCAGCAGCTGGCGCAGGTCGCGTCCGCGCAGGCGCTCCATCGCGATGTACACGCCTTGCTCCGACAGGCCGGCATCGTAGACGGTGACGATGTTCGGGTGGTTCAGGCCCGCGGCGGCGCGCGCTTCGTTGAGGAAGAGCGCGTCGAGCGTCGCGCGGTCGCCGTCGGCCACGCTCAGATGCAGCGTCTTGACCGCGATGGTGCGCGACAGGATCGGGTCGTACGCCGCGTAGACCGTGCCGAGCCCGCCTTCGCCGAGATGCTGCTTCAGCGCGTAGCGGCCGATGTGGCCGAGCGCCGGCCCGGAGGCCGCCGGGGCGCCGGCGTCGGATGGCGTGCTGTCGGATGCATCGCCGAGGTTCAGGTCGACGCCGGGATCGGCCGCGGGTTTCGCGTCGTCGCGCGCGGACGGTGGCCCGGCCGGGCGGGGGGCGGCAGGTGGATTGCGTTGCACCCTCGGAGCTTAGGTGCGCACACGCCGGCGCAAGCGACAAAAAGCGTGGCGCGCTTCATCCGGGAAACGGTTTGTCACCGGGTGCCGTTGTGGGGGTGAAATCGGTCACGGTGGCATGACGCCGGTGCCGGCGCGACAGCGCGCAGTGGCGATGCGACCGCACTTGCAGCGGCTGCGTCCGCGCGCTCGCTGCGCGGATGCGTCACGGCTTCACAGCACGTGTTGCAGGCGATCCATGGCCTCCTGCAGCTCGGCCATCGAGCTGGCGAACGACAGCCGCAAGTAGCGCTCGGGCGCCGCGCGACCGAAATCGCGCCCCGGTGTCAGCGCCACCTGCGCGCGCCGCATCAGGTCGAAGCAGAAGTCCCAGCTGCTGGTGCTGTGCGCCGAGCAGTCGGCATAGGCGTAGAAGGCGCCGTCGGGCGCCACCGGGGCCGGCAGCGCGAGCCGCTGCAGCGCGTCGACCACGGCGTCGCGGCGCGTGCGCAGCTCGGTGCGGCGGCGCTCGAACTCGGCGATCGATTCGTCGTCGAAGCACGCCAGCGCCGCATGCTGGGCCGGCGTCGACGGGCAGATGTAGAGGTTCTGCGCCATGCGCTCGACCGGCGCCACCAGCGACTCGGGCAGCACCAGCCAGCCCAGCCGCCAACCGGTCATGCCGAAGTACTTCGAGAAGCTGTTGACCGAGACGATCGCATCGTCGTCGTGCATCGTGTGCTCGAGCACCGTGTGGCCGTAGCGCGCGTCGTAGCTCAGGCCGAGATAGATCTCGTCGACCACGCAGACGCCGCCGCGCCCGCGCACCACGGCTGCGATGCGCGCCAGCTCGGCGGGATCGATCGATGTGCCGGTCGGGTTCGACGGCGTGGCCAGCAGCACGCCGCGCGTGGCGGCGCCCCAGGCGCGCGCGACCGCGCCGGCATCGAGCTGGAACCGCGTGGCGGCGTCGGTGGTCAGCAGTGTGGCATGGGCGTCGGCGGCGGCCACGAAGTGCCGGTTGCACGGGTAGCAGGGGTCGGGCATCAGCACCTCGTCGCCCGACTCGAACAGCACGGCGCAGATCAACTGCAGAGCGGCCGACGCGCCGGCGGTGACGACGATGCGCCGCGGTGCCACCGCGACGCCGAAGCGCTGCGCATACCACTGCGCAATGCGCTCGCGCAGCGCGGGCAGCCCGGTGGCCTGCGTGTATTGCGTGCGGCCATCGCGGATCGCGCGCTGCGCGGCCTCGCGCACCCGCGGCGCCGCGCCGAAATCGGGTTCGCCGATGTTCAGGTAGATCATCGGCCGGCCGCCGCGAGCCGGATCACAGAGGGCACCGGCAGCGACCTGTTGCGCCGCCTTGGCGCACTCCATCACGTAGAACGGCTCGATGTGATCGACGCGGGTCGACAGCTTCATCGTCGGGTGCGTCGCACGCGGCTGTCAGCCCGCGCGCGGCGTACGCGCCGCGGCCACCTCTTGCGGCCGCAGCTCGGGTGCCAGCTTGTCGAGCACGCCGTTGACGTACTTGTGCCCATCGGTGCCGCCGAAGGTCTTGGCGAGTTCGACCGCCTCGTTGATCGCCACCTTGTACGGCACGTCGGCGCAATGCGCGAGTTCGTAGCTGCCGATCATCAGCACGCCGTGCTCCACCGGTGACATCTCGGCGACCTTGCGGTCGGCATGGCGCGCCAGCGCGGCATCGAGCGCAGCCGCCTCGCGCGCGCAGCCGTGCAGCAGCGCGTCGAAGTGCCGGCTGTCGCAGTGGGCGAAGCCTTCGTGTTCGCGCACGTGGGCGTCGATCGCCGCCAGGTCGCCGCGGCCGACCAGCCATTCGTACAGACCTTGCAGTGCGAACTCGCGCGCGCGGCGGCGCGCCGACTTGTTGCCCGCCTTGGTGCTCACCGCGCGGCCCCCGCGCTCACAGCGCCCCCCTTGGCGCTGACGCGCTGCGGGGTTGGCGCTTCGGAGCGGCCGTGCGCGCTCACAGCTCGCCCATCAGGTTGGCCATCTCGACCGCCACGCGGGCGGCGTCGCGGCCCTTGTCCTCGACGCGGTCCCAGGCCTGCTGCTCGTTTTCGACCGTGAGGATCGCATTGGCGATCGGGATCTGGTGGTCGAGCGCGACCCGGCTGACGCCGGCGCCGCTTTCATTGGCCACCAGCTCGAAGTGGTAGGTCTCGCCGCGGATCACGCAGCCGATGGCCACCAGCGCGTCGAAATCGTCGCTGTCGGCCATGGCCTTCAGCGCGATCGGGATCTCGAGTGCCCCCGGCACGGTCACGTGGGTGACGTGGCGCTCGGCCACTCCCAGCGCCGCCAGCTCGTAGCGGCACGCCTGCAACATCTTGTCGGTCAGTGCGGTGTTGAAGCGCGCCTGAACGATGCCGACGACCAGACCCTCGCCATCGAGTCGGGCTGCCTGCCCCTTGTCGGCGTCTTGCATCGTGCGCTCGGGGTATCGCGATGTCAGCGGTCAGTCGCTGTGGGTGACGAAGCCGGTGACCTCGAGGCCATAGCCGGTCATGCTCGGCATGCGCCGCCGGCTACCGAGCAGGCGCATGCGCACGACGCCGAGGTCGCGCAGGATCTGTGCGCCGATGCCGTAGGTGCGCAGGTCGGCCGCCGAGTTCACCGGGTTCCGCTCGGTGGTGGCGTCGGCCAGGCACTGCGCGCTCAGCGTGGCATTGTCGCCCGAGCAGTTGAGCAGCACCGCCACGCCGCGCGGAGCGCGCTGCAGCGCCTGCAGCGCGCGCGCCAGCGGCCACGAGTGGCCGGCGGCCGCAGTGTCGAGCAGGTCCATCGCGGTGAACGGCTCGTGCACGCGCACCAGCACTTCGTCGCTGGGCTGCCAGCGGCCGTGGCCGAGCGCCAGGTGCAGGCCCTGGCTGCGGTCGCGAAAGATGGTGCAATGGAACGTGCCGTAGGGTGTGACCAGTTCGCGCTCGCCGCGGCGCTCGATCAAGGTCTCGTTGTGGCTGCGAAACGCGATCAGGTCGGCGATGGTGCCGATCTTCAGGCCGTGCGCCTGCGCGAAGCGCTCGAGGTCGGGCAGGCGGGCCATGCTGCCGTCGTCGTTCATCACCTCGCAGATCACCGCCGCCGGCGTCAGGCCCGCCATGCCCGCCAGGTCGCAGCCGGCCTCGGTATGGCCGGCGCGCATCAGCACGCCGCCATCTTGCGCCTGCAGCGGAAAGATGTGGCCGGGCTGCACGAGATCGGTGGCGCGCGCATCGCGTGCCACCGCCGCCTGCACGGTGCGCGCGCGGTCGGCCGCCGAGATGCCGGTGGTGACGCCGCGTGCGGCCTCGATCGACACCGTGAACGCCGTGCCGTGCACGGTGCCGTTGCGTGCGGTCATCGGCGGCAGCTGCAGGCGCTCGCAGCGCTCGCGGGTCAGCGTGAGGCAGATCAGGCCACGGCCATGCTTGGCCATGAAGTTGATGCCCTCGGCGCTCACATGGTCGGCCGCGAGGATCAGGTCGCCCTCGTTCTCGCGGTCTTCCTCGTCGATCAAGACGATCATCCGGCCGGCGGCCAGCTCGGCGACGAGATCGGGGATCGGGGCGATCGGCATGGGGCCGATTGTAGGTGGCCGCGCCTGCGGCACCGCTGCGCATCGACGTCGCAGCAGGCCATTGCTCCATGCGGGCACGGCGCGCGCGCCGCGTCGTGCCGCTCAGCGCGACTTCTTGATCCAGCCCAGCCAGCCGCTCGATTGCGTGGAGGGCTCCTTGCGCGCGGCCGGGTGCATGCGCAGCACCATCAGGCCCGACAGCAAGTACAGGCCGTTGAGCAGGCGCACCGCGCGATCGACCGTCATGCCCGGCCAACGCGAGATGGCACGCAATGAAGCCGTTTCGCGCCGCAGACGCTGGATGACCGGCCCGAGCGCGCCCGAGACGGCCAACGAGCCGAGGTGGAAGTCCGGCGAGATGCGGTAGGCGGCGCTGCCGGAGATCTCGTCGATCAGCGTGCCACGCGGGCCATGCAGGCCCAGCGCCCACAGCAACGGGTCGAGCGGGCGGTAGTGCCGTTCTTCGGCCACGCGCTCGGACATGAAGTGGCCCGGCGCGCGCACGCCGGGCGGCTCGACGCTGTGCACGTGCAGCTCGCGCATGCCGCCTTCCTTCACCTCGCGCGTGAAATCGCGCGGCGAGTGGTACAGCCGCTCGCGCGGGAACACCGTGATCGGCCACACCAGGCCGCGGTGCAGCACGTAGACCAGCGCGGCCTCGCGGTGGCGCATGCAGGCGGCGAGGACTTCCATGGCGTCCGATCCTTCGCGCGAGTACTCGAGCCTGGCCAGCTCGCTGACCAGCGTGGTCGGCAGCACGGTCGGGCCGCTGAGCTTGTTGTAGCCGCTGTGGCCGGTGTCGAGGCGGATGCGTTCGAACTCGCTGATCCGCCAGAGCGTGGAGCTGTCGAAATCCATGGGTCTGAGCACCTCCCGAGCCAGCGCCCCCGCAACCCCGCGTTCGCGGGGGGTTGGCGGGAATACTAAGCGATCGCTCGTGCCGCTGGGCTCTTCCGATTGGGATCGGCGGCTCCCAAACGTGGGGTTGTGCCGGTGTCGCCGCGTCATCGGCGCCGCCGGTTGCATCGCGGCCGTGACCGGCTGCGTCGCGTGGCGACCGGGCCGCGGACTCCGGAGCCGGTCAGTGGCGAGGTGCGGTCACCAGCCGCTCGACATAGCGGGCGATCAGGTCGACCTCGAGGTTCACGCGCGCGCCGACGGCCAGCTCGCCGAGCGTGGTGTTCGACAGCGTGTGCGGCACGAGGTTGATCGAGGCGAGGCAACCTTGCGGACCGTCGGCGACCCGGTTGACGGTCAGGCTGACACCGTTGACGACCAGGCTGCCCTTCTCGGCGACGAAACGTGCGAGTTCGAGCGGGCATTGCACGACGAGCTCGGTGGACTCGCCCACCGCCGTGATGGCAGCGATGCTGCCGATGCCGTCGACGTGGCCGCTGACCAGGTGGCCGCCCAGCCGATCGCCCGCGCGCAACGCCAGTTCGAGATTCACCCGGCCGGGGCGGTCGAGCCCGCTGGTGCGAGCCAGGCTCTCGCCCGAGATGTCGACCTCGAATCGGGCCTTCGAGGCGTCGAACCGCACCACCGTCATGCAGGCGCCGTTCAACGCGATGCTGTCGCCCCGGGCCACGTCGTCGAGGTAACCGGGCGGCGTCTCGAGCGTCAGCCGCAGCCCGAAGTCCGCGCCATGGCCCAGCGGCTGCGCGTCGACGATTCGGCCGACGGCGGTGACGATGCCGGTGAACATGGTTCGATTCTCTCAGGCTGGGCGACGGTGGCGCTTGGGTTGGCTCAAGCCAGCGACTCGGCGCGGCCGGGCGGTCTGAGCAGCAGCCGCAGGTCGTCGCCGCAGCGCTCGATGCTCTCGAAGCGCAACGCCGGCGCGGCCGCCAGCTCGGCCAGCGCTGGCGTGGCCGCCATGCCCAGCCCCGGCCCGAGCAGCCGCGGGGCGAGGTACACCAGCCACTCGTCGATCCGGTCGGCTGCCAGCAGCGCAGCATTCAACCGGGCACCGCCTTCGACATGCAACTCGTTGATGCCGCGCGCTGCGAGGTCGCGCAGCGCGGCCTCGAGGTCGACCGCGCCATCGGCGCCACCGCACTCGACGACCTCGACACCGCGCCGCCGCAGCGCGGCCGCGGGGTCGACGGCGCCTTGGGCGCAGTACACCAGCACGCTGCCGGGCGGATCGAAGATGCGCGCTGTGGCCGGTGCGCGCAGGCGCGAGTCGAGCACCACGCGCAGCGGTTGCAGCTCGGTGGCCACCTCGCGCACGTCGAGCCGCGGGTTGTCGGCCAGCACCGTGCCGACACCGGTGAGCACGGCGCCGGCGCGTTGCCGCCAGCGGTGACCGTCGCGCCGAGCGGCCGGCCCGGTGATCCACTGGCTGCGCCCATCGGCCAGCGCGGTGCGTCCGTCGAGCGACGCCGCCACCTTCACGCGCACCCACGGCCGCGCGCGCCGCATGCGCGAGACGAAGCCGATGTTCAGCTCCCGCGCCTCGCGTGCGATGTCGCCGTCGACCAGCACCACGTCGATCCCGGCGTTGCGCAGGCGCTGCAACCCGGCCCCGCAGACCAGCGGATTCGCGTCGACCATCGCGATGACGACACGGCGCAGCCCGGCATCGATCAAGGCATCGCAGCACGGCGGTGTGCGGCCGTGGTGCGAACACGGCTCGAGCGTCACCCATGCCGTGCCACCACGCAGATCGGCGCCGACCTGCGCCGCGGCCTGCAGGGCGGCCACCTCCGCATGGGCCTGGCCGGCGCGCTGCGTGGCTCCATCGCCGACGATGCGGCCTTGCGCGTCGGCCAGCACGCAGCCGACGCGCGGGTTCGGCTCGCTGCGGCCGATCGCCGTGCGGGCCAGCTCCAGTGCGCGCCGCAGTGCGGTGTCGTCCTGCTCGTCGAGCGGCATGTCGACGGGCAGTCTAGCGCCGGCGTCGCGGTGCTGGGCGGGCGCCGCTGCGACGCTACGGCGCCGGCTGGTGCTGCAGCGTGTTGCTGTTGATGAAGTCGCCGCTCGCCGGGTTGGCCGCCACGTCGGTCGGACAGCTCTTGCTCGACGAGATGACGACGAAGTTCTGGTTGGTCAGGTTGCCGCTCACGTCGCTGTAGTTGCGCGGGTGCTCGACGTTGGGCACGCCCTGCGCATCGCTGCTGGCCGTGGTGTAGCGGCAGACGCGGTAGCGGTCGGCACCACTGCTGTCGCTGATCTGCCAGGTGACATCGCTGCCGCCGATGTGGGTGCGCAACGGTACGACTGACGTGATGCCAGACCAGCGCGCGGCGGCGTTCGACATGATGACGCAGTAGTACGCCGCGAGTCGCTGCGTGCCGTCGAAGGTGGAGGCGTAGTTGGCATCGTCGAGGCAGAACGAGCCGCTCGGGTGGCCACTGCTGGTCAGATCGAGGTCCATGACGAGGCGCAGTGCAGGGCCCGGCGGGTCTTCGACGTCGTTCGCCGTCAGGGCACCACCGCCGCTGCGCCGCTGGAAGCGCACGTAGCCGCTGAGGAACTGGCCGACGATGGTGTCGCTGCACGAGGCGATGTCCGTCATCGTGATGGTGTCGTTCGAGGTGTCGTAGCCGAAGTTGCACACTCCGGTGACGACGCCGGTGATGTTGTTGAAGACGATCGCCATGCGCGGTTCCAGCGGCGGCACGAACGCGCTGACGTCGCCCAGCTGACGCGCCAGCGGTGGAATCGACGGATGCCGGCCGAGCGGCCTGCGCACCGGGCCGACCGCGGCGGTGCCCGGTCGCACCGCCAGCGTGCCCGACAGCGCCGGTGCCGCGCCGGCGATCGCGCTGGCCAGCACCACCTGCTGTCCGGCGTTGGAGCGATCGGTCCAGCGCACGGTGACGCGCAACACCTTGGCCGGCGGGTCGGCCGAGGTGACGACCTCGCTTTGCACGCTGTAGGTGGTGTTGGTCACCGGCCCGTCGACGGCGACCGGGCCGGCGTTGACGATCGCGTCGTTGTAGCCGCCGCTGCCTTCGATGGTGGTGAAGGCGCGCCGTGCCTCGATGGTCTCCTGCGCGATGCGCGTGGCCTCGGTGCGCTGCTTGGCCACCTCGGCGTTCAGACGCAGCGTCGATTGCACGCCGACGACCGCCAGCATGCCGAAGGCCATCACGGCCAGCGCCACCATCGCCTCGACCAGCGAGACGCCGCGCGAAGTGCAACGTGTGTTCAGCATGATCAGCTCCCCGCCGCGAAGTCGCGCCAGCTGCCCGGTATGCGCACCAGCGAGCCCTGGGTGCGGTTGATGGTGGCAAGCACCCCCGGGTCGAACACGATCGCCGGCGCGCCTTGCATCGACAAGGCCCCTTCGGCGACGACGGCTCCCTGGACGAGCGTGCTGCCTGCCGTGGTGGCCCAGCTGCTCGCGCCGGATGGGTCGAACAGGTACAGCACACCGTACAGCTGCAGGTTGGCCGACACGGTCAGGTCACCCTGAACGACCAGCATCACCGGCGTGCTCGGTGACCCGAAGACCCGGTTCGAGTCGATGGTCAGCGGCCCCTGCACCCAGACCACGCGCCCGGGATTGCGGGCGATCGCGTTGGCCACTGCGGTGTCGCAGTCGCCGCTGCAGGTCACCTGGATCGCCGCCGGCTGCGTTCGGTAGGTGGTGCGATCCATGCCGAAGAACGAAACGAACATCCGCTCCGCGGTGAGCGCACCGAGCACCGGATCCGCCGTGATCACCGAATCCGCCGCCGGCGTACCCGGGGTGCTGCTCAATACGGCATTGCCGCTGTTGGCGAGCGCGCCACCGGCATCGATGGTCACGCCGCGCGAGCCCGGGTCGGCGTTGCTGATGCGCACCGCGTCGCCGTTGAAGTTCAGCGCCCCGCGGACGGTGAGCGCCGCCGTCGGCGGCGTGGCCAGCGCCGAGTTCAGCCCGAGCAGCACCGAGACCTCGGCCACCGCGTCGGCGCTGCCGGTGGTCGAGGCGGCATAGCACTGCGTGCCCAGGCTGCTGCAGCCGCGCGACACGACACGCACGACACCGGGCTGCGTGATGCCGCTGGTTTCGAAGCGCACCTGGAACGTCGGGGCCAGTCCGCCCACCGGCTCCGCGAGCACCGGCGCCCCGGCGGACGGGCCCGGACAGCTGCAGGTGCCGCCGGCGTTCAGCAGCATGCAGGTGGGGCGCAGTGTCGGTTGGGCACCCGAGGCGACGAAGACGCCGCCGGCGTCCTGCGCCAGCATGCGCTGGCGAAACGTGCTCAGCGTGCCGCTCGCGTCGGGCTGGCAGGCGGCGTCGATGCGTCCGCTGCCCAGCTGGCTGACGGCAAAGTCGATTCCCGACTCCGCCGCCTCGAACGCCTGCGTCGCGCGTTGGTTGTTCACCGACGTGCGCTGTTCGAAGATCAGATTGCGACCGGCGTACGCGGTGACGAGCGCCAGGATGAAGAACAGCACCACCACGACCAGCAGCGCAGCGGCGCCACGCTGACGGGCGCGGAAGGGGGCGGTGTCGAACACGGTCATGGCTCGCTCCTGCGTCGTGGTGGTCAGGCCGGGCAAGCGCCGGCGATCACGTCATTGCGCAGCCTGACGTTGCTGCGTGCGGTACGACGTACCGCCGGGTCGTGCACCGCGGTGCCGTCGATCAGCACCGTGATCTCGCGCACCGTCTGCTTCGGCGGGCAGGTGGTCGAGCCTATGGGGCAGGGGTTGAAGCACGCCAGGTCGATGTCGTGGCTGTTCAGCGTGACCTGGAAGTCGGTGACGCGCAGCGTGCTGCCGTCGGTGAGTGGCTGCCACGCGCCGCCGACGTACATCTGGATCACACCGCTGGTCAGCCGAAAGCCGTGGTCGCTGGCCGTGCCGGGCGCGTAGCCGAACTGCACCGCCGACGCCGCGACGCCGCTGCTCAGCGCACCGAGCGGCGTGAAGGGGTTGCTGGCCACCGATGTGGCGCCGGCATGCCAGATGCCGCTTTCGGCATTGCCCCAGTAGCCCGAGCGGCGCAGATCGCGCGCGATCACGTCGGCCGTCGCACGCAGGTCTTGCTGAATCTGAGTTTCCAGCATCAGGCGTCGGTTGTCGCCGAGCTGGTTCGACACCACCACAGTGGCCCCGGCCACGACGAACAGGCCGATGGCCACGCCGACCATCAGCTCGACGATTGACAGGCCTCGCTGTGATGCGAACCGCCGGGTGCGGCGTGCCAGGGCGAGAGGGCGCGGCTTCAACATGGCGTGGGTACTCCTGCGATCGAGCCGTTGGGCGAGCACACCGCGGGCCGGCCGACGCTGTTGACGATCGTGCGCAGCTGCCCGCTGACGGCACTTTGAACATCGACCGCGAAGCTCGCCGGTGTGGCCAGACCTTGCGGCGGCGCGAACGTCACCGCGCTGGCCGGGTTGGTCGCGATCGCAACCCCGTCGCCGCGCGCCACCTGCACGGTCTTGATGGCCTGCACGCTGGCCGGCGTGCAGACGTTGGGTGGCGTGAGCGTGCAATCGCAGCTCGCGGTAACGCCGACCGGAACCGTGTGCAGCGTGTAGCACGTCATCTGGCCATTGCTGCCGAAGCTGACGCGCACCGAGTCGCCGTTATGGCGTGCCACCACCGAGCGCGCCATCTGCAGGTCGGTCACCAGTTCGGCGTTGACACCTTGCACGCGCTGACGCGCGATGGCACCGCGCATCGACGGCGCGACCACCGCGATCAGGATACCGACGATCGCGATCGCGACGACCATCTCGATCAGCGTGACGCCGTTCGGCATGGTGGCGCGCAATGCCGGCTTCATTGCGGCCAGCACCGGTTGGCGTTGGAGGGGTCGGCGGTACCGCCGGAGTCGGCCGAGTTGTGGCCGATCGTGCCGGCGCTCATCGTCACGGTGAAGCTGCGGCAGCGTGTGTCGCCGAATTGCGGCGAGCCCGACTTGGCCGTCGCCGTCATCTGGTATTGCGTCGCGCCGGAGGAATCGATACCGAGCGAATAATGGCCCTCTGGCGAATCGGCCGTGGCGCCCACCATCGACGCGATAGCCGACGCATACGCGGGGTTGTTGCCGCGAAAGCGCTCCTGTGCCAACTGCAGCCGATTGAGCCCGGCGATCGCATCGCCACGGCGGCCCTTGCGCACGCTGTCCTGGTAGGAGGGGATCGCCACCATGGCCAGCACCGCCAGCACCGCCAACGCCACCAGCAGCTCGATCAGCGTGAAGCCACCATCCGTGTGGCGGCCTGGGGACGGCAGGCTGGGGCTGTGACGCATGTCACGATTATCCGAACGCAGACCAGCCTGTAACCTGCGGCGGCTGCCGTTCGTCTGCCGGTGCCTGCCGCTGGTCGGTACGGGTGTGGCGTCAGCAGCGGCGTTCGCCGGCCAACCCCTGTGGGCTGCAGCTGCGCACGCGGCCGACGAGGCTGACGACCTGGTGGATCGTGCGGCCATCGCGGCCTTCGATCCGCAGCGTGGCCGTGGGTGTGACCGTGCCGCGCACCGGGTCGATCAGCAGGCTGCCGACGTTCGCACGCACCTGGGTATCGCCGCTGGCCGCCATCGACACCGAGCGCAGCAGTTCGGCCGGTGTGCGGCAGCCCGCCGGCTGCCCGGCGTTGCCGCAACTGCAGTTGGCTGCCGAGCCGGTGTGCACCATGTAGCAGGTGCCACCGGCCTGGTCGTGGAGGCTGAAGCGCACCACGGTGTTCAGCGCGACAGCCTGGCTGCGCGCGAACTGCAGGTCGGTCGCGAGCTGCGCGGCCACGCCGCGCAGGTTGGCGCGCTGGCGCAGCGATGCAAACGACGGCAGCGCCGAGCCGATCACGATCGACAGGATCGCCAGCACGCTCATCGCCTCGACGAGCGTCACACCGCGTTGACGGCTGAATGCAGGGGCTGTGTTCGACATGGTGGCCTCCGTGATGTGCGTCGAATCGATGAACGCACTGTAGGAAGCCGCGCCGCGCGTCGCGTCGCTCGCGCGAGGGTTCGGCGCACACCCTCGGCGGTGTCGCCGCGTCGGGTGCCCCCTTGTGGGGGAGGTGATCTCGTCAGATGTCGCGGATCAGTCGGCGGAACTCGTCGACGTCCTCGAAGCTGCGATACACCGACGCGAAGCGCACGTACGCCACCTTGTCGAGCCGGCGCAGTTCGCGCATCACCAGCTCGCCGAGGCGGCTGCTGGGCACCTCGCGCGCGCCACTGGCCAGCAGCCGCTCCTGGATGCGCTCGAGCGCGGCGTCGACCTGCTCCATGCTGACCGGGCGTTTGCGCAGCGCCAGCAGCATCGACGCACGCAACTTCGCCGCGTCGAAGTCGACGCGCGCACCGTCCTTCTTGGCCACCGCGGGCAGCGTGATCTCGGCGCGCTCGTAGGTCGTGAAGCGCTTGTCGCACTTCAGGCAGCGGCGGCGTCGGCGGACGACGTCGCCTTCATCGGACTCGCGTGTCTCGACGACCTGCGTTTCGTCGTGGCTGCAGAAAGGGCAGCGCATCGAGCTGACGACCGCGCCTAGCGGTAGACCGGGAACTCGCGCGTCAGGCGCGCCACCTTCTCGCGCACCGCGGCGATCACGCGCTCGTCAGTGGGCGTGTCGAGCACATCGGCGATCAGCTCGGCGGTCTGTCGCGCCTCGGCGGCACCGAAGCCGCGTGTGGTCATCGCCGGCGAGCCCAGGCGCACGCCGCTGGTCACCATGGGCTTCTGCGGGTCGTTCGGGATCGCGTTCTTGTTGCAGGTGATGTGGGCGCGGCCGAGCACCGCTTCGGCGTCCTTGCCGGTGATGCCCTTGGGTCGCAGGTCCACCAGCATCAGGTGGCTCTCGGTGCGGCCCGAGACGATGCGCAGGCCGCGCCGCACCAGCGTCTCGGCCATCGCCGCCGCGTTGTCGATCACCTGCTGCTGGTAGAGCTTGAACGACGGATCGAGCGCCTCCTTCAGCGCCACCGCCTTGGCGGCGATCACGTGCATCAGCGGGCCACCCTGGATGCCTGGAAACACGGCGCTGTTGATCGCCTTGGCGACCGACTCCTTCATCAGCACGAGGCCGCCGCGCGGACCGCGCAACGTCTTGTGCGTGGTGGTGGTGACCACGTCGGCATGCGGCACCGGGTTCGGATAGAGCTCGGCCGCGATCAGCCCGGCGTAGTGCGCCATGTCGACCATGAAGATCGCGCCGATCTCGCGTGCGACGGCCGCGAAGCGCGCGAAATCGATGCGCAGCGAATACGCCGATGCGCCGGCGATGACCAGCTTCGGGCGGTGCTCCAGCGCCAGCTTGCGCATCGCGTCGTAGTCGATCGCCTCGTTGCGGTCGAGGCCGTAGCTGATCACCTTGAACCACTTGCCGCTCATGTTCAGCGGCATGCCGTGGGTCAGGTGGCCGCCTTCGGCCAGGCTCATGCCCATGATCGTGTCGCCGGGTCTCAGCAGACCGAACAGCACCGACTGGTTGGCCTGCGAGCCCGAGTTGGGCTGCACGTTCGCGTGTTCGGCGCCGAACACGCGCTTGGCGCGTTCGATCGCCAGCCGCTCGACCTCGTCGACGTGCTCGCAGCCGCCGTAGTAGCGCTTGCCGGGGTAGCCCTCGGCGTACTTGTTGGTGAGCTGGCTGCCCTGCGCGGCCATCACCGCCGGCGACGTGTAGTTCTCCGACGCGATCAGCTCGATGTGGTCTTCCTGGCGCTGGTTCTCGGCCGTGATGCTGGCCCAGATCTCCGGATCGGTCTGGGCTACGGTGGAGGTGGAACGGTCGAACATGTCGGGGCTGCCCCTTGGTCACTGAAGCCTGCGCGGACCATTCGATCGCCGACGGCGCGGTCCCGAGGCTGCCCAGGCGAGCGGCGAACCCCGGGCACCAACGGCGGGCCCGGGCCGCGCTTCCTGGTGGTCGATCCACCTTGGACCGTGGTCAGGTCCTATCGCCAGTCGCGCGTGCTGCGCAGTCTAGCCGAGCGGGCGTCGCTCAACGGTTCGCCCAGGCCAGCTGGTCGACGTCGGCGCTCACAGGGCTCGGCGGCGACAACTCGAGCGCGGCAGCCGAAGTCTTGACCTCCGATACCGCCAGGGCGGTGGGTGTCGTGTTGGGCTGCGGCAACTCGGCCGGGACAACCGAAGTCTTCACGTCCGACACCGCCGCGGCGGCGGGCACCGGGGTGGGCAGTGGCACGTTCAACGCCACCCATTTGCCGTCGGCGATGCGGCGGATGTTCGATTGCTCGGCGAGCACCTTCACGGCATAGCCGCCGTCGTCGGCGAGGTTGGCCGCACCGACGTAGTACCTCAGGCCGCCCTCGAGGCTGCCGGCGCGGGCGATGCAATCTTTCAGCACCTGCACACCGACGCGCAGGTTGGTGACCGGGTCGAATGCCGCGCGCACGCCGCCGTAGCGCTCGTACTTCTCGTCGTGCACGCGCGTCAGCACCTGCATCAGGCCCTGCGCACCGACCGAGCTCTGCGCGAACGGATTGAAGCTCGATTCGATGGCCATCACTGCCAGGATCAACGTCGGATCGAGGTTGGCACGACGGCCGCTGTCCCAGGCCTCTTGCACCAGCCGGCTGACCGGCTCGAGCGCGACCCGATAGCGGCGCGACAGCCAGCTGGCTACCGACGCTTGCTGCTTCGACAGGCTGGCCGGATCGGCGGCCGTGACGCGGGATGCGGCGTCGGGCATGGCTGGCTCCAGCGGAGCCTCGCCCGCCTGGCGCGCTTCCTGTCGCGCGAGCAACCAGCCGAGTGCGTGCCGTTCGGCCTCTTCGCGCAAGTCTGGCCTCGCCGCTGCGAACAGCAGCGTTCCGCACACCACTGCCAGCCCCAGAATCGCCAACGTGTTGTGGCTGGCCTCGAGCATGCCGATGCCGACATCGCGCGCGAACGTTGCCGCAGCGCGCGTACAGGCGCGGTAGATTTCGCTGAGAGGGCTCGGGGTCTTCACGACTACCTTTGCGTGCAGGAGTTTGCTCTGCGCAGGGGTGCCGCGATTCTAGGTAGATGCAAAATAACCAGTCAATTATAAGATTTGATTGATAAATAACCAAATGTATGAAAATTCGTGACCTTCGAGGCTTTCTGGAAAACCTCGACGCGGTGGGTGAACTGCGGCGAGTCGACGTTCCGGTCGCGCCGAGGCTCGAAATGACTGCGCTGGCGGACCTGGTTCTGCGCCGGGAGGGGCCGGCTCTGTTGTTCACGAATCCATCGGGGTTCACGACGCCGGTTCTTGCCAACTTGTTCGGCACCCCTAAACGCGTTGCGCTTGGAATGGGGGCTGAGGGCATCGATGAGCTGCGCCAAATTGGTGCATTGCTGGCCTCGCTGCGCGAGCCGGAGCCGCCTAAGGGTTTGCGCGACGCCGGCCGCTTGGTCGAAATGGCCGCTGCGATCTGGCGAATGAAGCCCACGCGGCGATCCGACGGCCCGTGTCGCGAGGTGCAGATCGAAGGACCCGATGTGGACCTCTCGCGCTGGCCGATCCAGACCTGCTGGCCTGGCGATGCCGGACCGTTACTGACCTGGGGTTTGGTGATCACGCGCGGGCCGCAGTCGGTGCCGAGCGCCCGCAAACGGCAGAATCTGGGCATCTACCGTCAGCAGGTGATCGGCCGGCGCGAAACGATCATGCGCTGGTTGCCCCATCGCGGCGGCGCGCTCGACTTTCGCGACTTCGCGCGCGCCAATCCCGGTCAGCCGTTCCCGCTGGCGGTGGCGTTGGGAGTGGACCCGGCTACCATGCTGGGGGCGGTGACGCCGGTGCCCGACACGCTGTCGGAGTACCAGTTCGCCGGGTTGCTGCGAGGCGCCCCCACCGAACTGGTCGACGCAGCGGTGGGCGAGGCCGGTGTGGCGCTGCAGGTGCCGGCGCGGGCCGAGATCGTGCTCGAGGGCCACATCCCGCCGGCGCCATCCGGCTTCGAAGGGCGCAGCGAGCATGGCGTGGTGTGCAAGGCGATCGATGGCTACCTGCACGCGCTCGAGGGCCCGTTCGGTGACCACACCGGCTACTACAACGAGCAGGAGTGGTTCCCGGTCTTTCGCCTCGACCGCCTCACGCATCGCTGCGACCCGATCTACCACTCCACCCACACCGGTAAGCCGCCCGACGAGCCCTCGGTGCTCGGCGCCGCGCTGAACGAGGTGTTCGTGCCGATCCTGCAGCGGCAGTTTCCCGAGATCGTCGACTTCTATTTGCCGCCCGAGGGCTGTAGCTACCGCCTGGCGGTGCTGTCGATCCGCAAGCAGTACGCCGGGCATGCCAAACGAGTGATGTTCGGCCTGTGGAGTTTCCTGCGCCAGTTCATGTATACGAAGTTCATCGTGGTCACCGACGACGACATCGACATCCGCGACTGGAAGGAGGTGGTGTGGGCAATCACCACACGCTGCGACCCGGTGCGAGATGCGACGCTGGTCGAGCGCACGCCGATCGATTACCTCGATTTCGCTTCGCCGACGAGCGGGCTCGGCGGCAAGATGGGGCTCGACGCCACCCGCAAGTGGCCTGCGGAAGCCAGCCGCGAGTGGGGCCGCACGATCGTGCATGACCCCGCCGCCACCGCTCGTGCGCAGCAGCTGTTCGAGCAACTGATGGGCAGCGTCGCGCCGACAAACTCCGCTTGAACTCGGCCGCGGGCGGGTGTATCGTGTGTTCGCCTGCTTGCAGGCAATCGAGTCGATCCGCAGTCTTCTGCGCGACAGGGGCCCCGGACAGCAAACCTCCGGATCCCCGCCTGGTGACCTAGGTCACCCACCCCTCCGCACCTCCCGGTACGGAGGGGTTTGTGTTTCTGGGGTCGCCTGACGCCGGGCGATAGCGCCCCGGACGCTCAGGCGCCGACCAGCGACGCCGCGAGTTCGCGCAGCACGGCGCGCACGCGGGTGAAGCCCTCGGTCGAGGGCAACCACTGCAGCGAGGTGCGATGGCTCGGCGCGGCCAAGCCCATCGGCGCCGGCCAGATGCGCACCGGCGAATCGGCCCGCTGGGCCTCGGCCTGAAACGCCTTGACCGCGCGCGGCATGTGGTAGCCGTGGGTCACGAGCACCACGTCGCTGATGCCGGCCGCCTTGATCATCGCCAGGCTGAACGTGGCGTTCTCGCGCGTGTCGTGCGATTCCGCTTCGCTCCAGGTCAACGGCTTGAGATAGTCGCGTTCGGCGATGCGCGCGGCTGCCTCGGCCTCCGTGACACCGACCGGGTCGCTGCGGCCGATGCCGCCGGAGAACAGGATCGGCGCGCCGGTCAAGCGCGACAGCCACACCGCGTAGTGCAGGCGCTGCAGCGAGATCGAATTGAGATTGGCCAGCCGGTACTCGGGTGCCATCGCCTGGCGTCCGCCACCGAGTACGACGATCGCCACCTTGGTGCCGGGGGTGGCCGCGAGGCGCTTGATCTCCTGCATGCGCTCGAGGCTCAGCGGGGTAGGGGGTCTCAACACCGCGTGCTCCAGCCAATAGCCCACCGCACTCGAGCAGCTCAGCCACATACCCGCTGCACCCAGCAAGATCACCAGCCAGGCGAGGCTGCGGCGCCAGAACATCAGGCGCGCGCCGACCATCATCAGCAGCAGCCATGGCACCGGCGGCAGCAGCAGTGCCGCCAGCACGGGCTTCCACGACTGCATGCCCAGGAGGCCGAAGAGTTCGTTCACCGTCGAGCGTTGGGTTTGGCGAGCTCAGATTCTGTGCCGGGAGCCCATTCGTGCGGCGTGCACTATGCACGTGACGAAGCCTGCCGTTACAGCTTCGCGCCCGTCGCGACGCGCGCATGACGCAGCCGGCCCCGGATCGATCAGGGTGCCGTCAGCTGGGCACAATCGCGACGACCGCACGACACCAACGTGGCGCTGCGGAGCAAGAGTATGGAGGCCCATCATGGCGAGCGAGACCATCACCCTGGCCGGCGGCTGCTTCTGGTGTGTGGAGGCTGTCTTCGCGCAGGTCGAGGGGGTGCGGGCGGTGGAGTCGGGCTATAGCAACGGCCATGTCCCGAACCCGAGCTACGAGCAGGTCTGCGGCGGCGACACCGGCCACGCCGAGGTGGTGCGGGTGACGTTCGACAACGCAGTGATCGCGCTGCGCGAGGTGCTCGAGATCTTCTTCTCGATCCACGACCCGACCAGCCTGAATCGGCAAGGCAACGACATCGGGCCGCAATACCGCTCGGGCGTCTTCGTGCACCAGCCGGCGCAGCGGCCGGTGGTGCAGGCCGTCATCGACGAGTTGGTCGCGGCGGGTGCGAAGGTGGTGACCGAAGTGGCGCCGATCGACAACTACTGGCCGGCCGAGCCGTATCACCAGCACTACTTCGAGCGCAACCCGGGCCAGGGCTACTGCGCGTTCGTTGTTGCACCCAAGGTGGCCAAGTTCCGCAAGACCTTCGCCGCTCGCCTGCGCAGCGCCTGACGCGCACGCGGGCGGCGCATCAGGGCGCCAGCCGTTCGCGCACCCAGCGGCCGCCGTCGAGCCGGTAGACGATGCGGTCGTGCAGCCGGCTGCGCCGGCCCTGCCAGAACTCCCACCGGTCGGGCACCAGGCGGTAGCCGCCCCAGTGCGGCGGCCGCGCCGGGCTCAGGCCGTGGCGGGCCGCGGCCTTGGCCGCATTGGCCACCAGCACGGCGCGGGTTCCGATCACCTGGCTCTGTGGCGACGCCCAGGCCCCGATGCGGGAGTCGAGTGGACGCGACGCGTAGTACGCGTCGGATTGCTCCGTCGAGGTTTTCTCGACGCGGCCCTCGATGCGCACCACGCGCTCGAGCTCAACCCAATGGAACTGCAGCGCGGCCTGCGGGTTCGACGCCAGCTCGCGGCCCTTGCGGCTGTCATAGTTCGTGTACCAGACCAGGCCGCGTGAGTCGATGCCCTTGATCAACACGATGCGCGTCGACGGCCGGCCATCGGCACCGACGGTGGCCAGCGTCATCGCATTCGGTTCGGGTAGGCGCGCCTGCACGGCTTGGTCGAACCAGGCCTGGAACTGCTGTAGCGGTTCGTCGGCGCACGACGCCTCGTCGAGCTCGTCGCGTTCGTAGCTCTTGCGCAGATCGGCCAGCGCGCGTTCGTCCATGGCCGCAGTATGCATGCGACGCTCGATCACTGGGACATCACCTTACGTGGAACGCCCTAGGTGAAAGGCCCGTTGTTGCATGAGCGGCTGCGCCGCGATGCTGTGCTCCATTCACAGGCAGCGCCGACGGCAGTGGGAGGGGAAGCGCCGCGGTGAGGTCAAGCTCATGAAGACGCCACCAACCGTCATCGTCCTGGCTGCGGGCCGCGGCAGCCGCTTCAAGGCACCCGAACACAAGCTGCTGCAGCCGCTGGGCAACTCCACGGTGCTCGGCACCACGCTCGGTCACGCGATCGAGAGCGGGCTGCCGGTGCGCGTGGTCACCACCGAGGCGCTGGCCGCCGAGGCGGGCCGGCACGTGGCGCAACGCGACATCTCCCGATTGCCTGACGCCACCGGCAGTGCTGGCGAACGCCTGGGCATGGGGTACTCGATCGCCGCCGGCGTCAACGCCAGCGCCGATGCGGCCGGTTGGCTGGTGCTGCCGGCCGACATGCCCACGGTGACGCCGGCCACGCTGCGCGCAGTGGCCGCCGCGCTGCCGCAGCACGCGGTGGTGTACGCGCAGCACACCGGTCGCCGCGGGCATCCGGTGGGGTTCGCGGCCGAGCTGTACTCGGAGTTGGTGCAGCTGTCGGGCGACGAGGGTGCGCGCCGGGTGGTGGCACGCTACCCGTCGTTCGGGGTCGAGGTCGACGACCCGGGGGTGCTGGTCGACATTGACACGCTCGACGACCTGGCGGCGGTTCGCGCCCCGGCCACGCGCGGCGACGCATCCGCTGGCCGGCGCGCGCGCAGCTGACGGCGCCCGATCGCGACGCGCGCGCTGCGATCAATCGGCAGCGCCCGAGCGAGCGCCGACCACCGTTGCCGCGCCGATGCCGAACAGGTCGCGCATCGCTTGACGCATCTCGTCGCGCACGATCACCTGCGCGTTGTGATGCGTGCCGCCCTCGGCGAGCAGGAACCGCTTCGGCTCGCGCGCCCGCTCGAACAGCGCTCGTCCGAGCGCCGGCTGAATGAGCCGGTCGCTGCCGCCGTGCACCATCAGCAGTGGAGAACCCAGCGCGGCGATGCGCTCGGCGGCATCGAAGCGCTGCGTGATGAACGGTCGCAACGGCAACCAGCCGAAGCGCATCGTCGAGACCACATCCGGGATCGAGGTGAACGCACCTTCGAGCATGACGCCGGTTTCGTCGTTCACCTCGGCTGCGAGGTGAACGGCGATCGCGCTGCCCAGCGAGTGGCCGTAGATCAGCCGGCTGCTGTGCGGGTGGTGCTGCCGCAGCCATCGCCACGCGGCGCCGGCGTCCTCGTAGGCACTGGCCTCCGATGGCAGCACATCGGTGCTGCGGCCGAAGCCACGGTAGTCGATGCCGAGCACCGAGAGCCCGAGCGCGTGCAGCCGGCGCATGCGAAACGAACTGCTCAGCACGTTCCATCGCGCGCCGTGCAGGTACAGCACCACCGGCGCGTCGGGCCGCGGCTGCGGCAACCATAGCGCATGCAGCCGCACCGGCAAGCCTGCGTCGTGCGAGGTGAACTCGATCCATTCGTCCTGCAGTCCATCGCTGGCGGCGATGCCGCCCCAGGTCTGCTTGCTCGGCTGGAAGATCCAGCGGCGCTGTTGCTCGTCGAGCGTGGCGCAGCCGGCGGTGGCGACCAGCAGGCCGATGAGCGCGCCCCACCACCAGCGCACGCGCGAGCGCCCGCCAGCGGATCCATCGATGCCGTCGCGCTGCTGAGCGTTCGCCACCCGCTCACCCCGGCCCGATCAACGCCCGCGCAGAAAGAGCGCATCGAGCTCCTTCAGCGTCACCTGGCGCCAGGTGGGCCTACCATGGTTGCACTGATCGGCGCGATCCGTGGTCTCCATCTGCCGCAGCAGCGCGTTCATCTCTTCGATGGTGAGTCGGCGGTTGGCGCGCACCGCGCCGTGGCAGGCCATCGTGGCCAGCAGATCGTCGCGCGCGCGCTGCACGACGCGGCTCGAATCGGTTTGCTCCAGGTCGGCCAGCACGGCGCGCGTGAGCTCGACCAGGTCGGCATCGGGCAGCGCCGCCGGTCGGCTGCGCACGGCCAAGGTCTGCGGCGACAGCGGCGCCACGTCGAGCCCGAGCTCGAGCAAGGCGGCGGTCGCCGACTGCGCGGTGGCGATCTCGGTCGGCGACGCCGCGAAGCTCACCGGCACCAGCAGCGGCTGCGCCTGCAGCGCCGCGCCACCGCGCTGCTTCAACCGCTCGTAGACGACACGCTCGTGCGCCGCGTGCATGTCGACGATCACCAGGCCGTGCGCGTTCTCGGCCAGCACGTAGACGCCGCCGAGCTGTGCCAGCGCGCGGCCGAGTGGCCACTGCGCCGCGGCGCCGGCAGCGTCGGCGGGTGGCCATGCGGGCAACGGCTCGAACGCCTGCAGCCGGGTGGCCAGCGGCAGCGCGAGCGAGGCCTGGGCCGACGGTGCGTGGGCCGCGGTGCACTCGGGGCTGGCGTGCAGCCACGGAGCCGAAGGCGCGGCCGACGACACGGCAGCACCGGTGCGGTCGGTATGGCGCGGCAGTGCCAGCGCTGCTTCCACTGCGTGCAGCACGGCTTGGTGCACCGCCCGCCCGTCGCGAAAGCGCACCTCGACCTTACCCGGGTGCACGTTGACATCGACCAGCGACGGCGCGATGCGCAGGAACAACGCATAGGCCGGCTGCCGCTGGCCGTGCAGCACGTCGTCATACGCGGTGCGCACCGCATGGCTGACGAGGCGGTCGCGCACGTGGCGGCCGTTGACGAACAGGTACTGCAGGTCGGCGCGCGCGCGCGCCGCATCGGGCAGCCCGACGCGGCCGTGCAAGGCAAGCGGGCCGGCCTCGCTGGCCAGCACGCGGCTGGTGGCGATGAAGTCGCTGCCGAGCACGTCGCGCAGGCGCTGTTCGGGCGGCGCGGCGCGCCAGTGCTGGATCAGCCTGCCGTCGTGCCAGAGCATGAACTCGACGTCGGGCCTTGCCAGCGCGTGGCGGCGCAGCGCCTCGATGCAGTGCGCCAGTTCGGTGGCCTCGCTCTTCAGGAACTTGCGCCGCGCCGGCGTGTTGAAGAACAGCTCCTGCACGTCGACCGTGGTGCCGCGTGCGCGCGCGGCGGGGCCCAGCTCGCCCGAGCCCGCGTGAAGCTGCTGTGCGTGGGCGGCTTCGCCAGTGCGGCTGGTCAGCGTGAGCTCCGACACCGAGGCGATGGCCGCCAGCGCCTCGCCGCGGAAGCCCATCGTCGCGACTTGCTCGAGATCGTCGAGCGAGGCGATCTTGCTGGTGGCGTGACGCTGCAACGCGAGCGCCAGCTCGGTGGGCGCGATGCCGTGGCCGTCGTCTTCCACCGTGATCGCGCGCACGCCGCCGGCGCGCAGGCGCACCACGATGCGGCTGGCAACGGCATCGAGCGCGTTGTCGACCAGCTCGCGCACCACCGAGGCGGGGCGCTCGACGACTTCGCCGGCAGCGATCTGGCTGATCAGCTCGCCCGGCAGCTCGCGGATCGGCCGTCGCGTGGCGGCATCGATCAAGGCCTGCGTCATCGTGCGATTGTAGGAGGCGCCCCGGTGCCGATGCCACACGCGCGGGCCGGATGCCCGATGGTCGCACGGGATAATGCGGGCATGGAGTTGCTGGGCTTTCTGTTGGACTTCGTGCTGCACGTCGACCAGCACCTGCGCGAGTTCGTCGAGCTCTACGGCGGCTGGGTGTACGCGCTGCTGTTCCTGATCATCTTCGTCGAGACGGGCCTGGTCGTGATGCCGTTCCTACCCGGCGACTCGCTGCTGTTCATCGTCGGCGCGCTGGCCGGCGCCGGGCTGATGAGCTACCCGCTGGTCGTGCCGCTGCTGATCGCGGCGGCCGTGCTCGGCAACCAGACCAACTACACGATCGGTTCGATCATCGGACCGCGCGCGTTCCAGTGGGAGCACTCGCGGCTGTTCAACAAGCACGCGTTCGATCGCGCGCACGCGTTCTACGAGGACTACGGTGGCATCACGCTCGTGGTGGCGCGGTTCCTGCCGTTCGTGCGCACGTTCGCGCCGTTCGTGGCCGGCGTGGCGCAGATGACGCGCGCGAAGTTCACGCTCTACGACGTCAGCGGCGGTGCGCTGTGGGTGGTGAGCATCGTCACCGCAGGCTACCTGTTCGGCAACATCGCCTGGGTGCAGGCGCGGCTGAGCGAGATCATCTGGGCGATGATCCTGCTGCCTGGCGTGCTGGCGCTCTTCGGCCTGTGGCGTGCCAAGCGCGCGAAGGCGGCGGCCGCGGGGCAGGCCTGAGCAGGCAGCGTCGCACCGCGCCTCCTCACAGCACGCGCTGGCGCGCGCGCGGCGGGTGGCGCGTGAAGTAGCGCCGGAAGCCGGTGACCAGCGCGTCGACCAGCTTGTCCTGGTACTTCGCGGTGCGCAGCAGCGCCTCCTCCTGCGGGTTCGAGATGAACGCGGTCTCGACCAGGATCGACGGGATGTCGGGCGCCTTTAGCACCGCAAAACCCGCCTGCTCGACCCGCCCCTTGTGCAGATGGCCGACGCGGCCGATGCGTTGCAGCACTTCGTCGCCGACGCGCAGGCTGTCGCGGATCTGCGCCGCGGTGCTCATCTCGAGCATCGCGCGCAGCACCTGGCGGTCTTTCACCGCTCGCTGGTTGACGCCGCCGACGAGGTCGGCCTTGTTCTCGCGCTCGGCCATCCAGCGCGCCGCCGCGCTGGTGGCGCCGCGCGGCGACAGCGCGAACACCGAGGCGCCGCGCGCGTGCGGGGTCATGAAGGCATCGGCGTGGATCGACACGAACAGGTCGGCCTGCACGCGACGCGCCTTGCGCACGCGATCGTGCAGCGGCACGAAGAAGTCGGCGTCGCGCGTCAGCATCGCGCGCATGCCGGGCATCGCATTCAGGCGCTCGCGCAGCCGCAGCGCGACGGCGAGCACGACATCCTTCTCGCGCAGGCCGCTCGGGCCGATCGCGCCCGGGTCTTCGCCGCCGTGGCCGGGGTCGATGGCCACGATCGTCAGCCGCTCGATCCGGCGCAAGGCTTGTGCGCTTGGCGCTCGCTCGATCGGCGTGGTGCCGACCGGCGACGCGGCCGGCGCCCCCTTCGTCGCCGATGCCGACGGCGATGCGCGTGCCACCGCCGAGGCGCCCGAAGCCACACCTGTTGCGGCAGCCGGCGCACCGCCTTCGACGCGGCCGATCAGCTCGCCCAGCGAATCGCGCACCGCCTGGTCGGCGCGACGGTCGGCGCGATCCTTCTCGCGCACGAGCTCCAGCAGCGGGTCGCGCTCCTGCAGCGGGTAGAGGTCGAACACCAGTCGATGCTGGTACGCCGCCACCGGTTCGAGCGTGAACTGTTGCGGGCGCACCGCCTGCTTCAGGTCGACCACCAGGCGCACCAGGTGAGGCTGGTTCTGGCCGACACGCACGCCGGCGATGTAGGGGTCATCGGGCCGGATCTTGCCCACCAGTTCGCGCAGCGTGGGGCTGAGCTCGAGCTGGTCGATGTCGACCACCAGCCGCGGCGGGCCTTCGGTGAGGGTGAAGTGCTTCGCCGCGAGCGGCTGGTCGGATTCGATCGTGACGCGCGTGTATTCGTCGGCAGGCCACACCCGCACCGCGACGATGGTGGCGCCGTAGACTACGTGCCGCGCCGACAGCAGCAGGACCAGCGCGCCACCTCGTCGCAACAGGTGGCGGCGTTCGAGGTGGCGGCGTTCGAGCTTCTTCGTCATGCGAGCAGCTCAACGCCGCGCGGCGTGAAGGCGTGCACTGTCACGCTGCGCGCTCCGTCGTCGCCCGGCTCGATGCGCAGCGCGAGGTCGGGCATCGGCAGCAGCGCGCCGGCCTTGTCGGGCCACTCGGCGAGCTTCAGGCCGGGCGCGGCGAATACCTCGCGCAGGCCGGCATCGAGCCATTCGCGCGGATCGTCGAAGCGGTAGAAGTCGAGGTGCGACGCCGGCATCGCCGGCAGGTCGTACGGCTCGAGCAGCGCGTAGGTCGGGCTCTTGATGCGACCGCTGGCGCCCAGCGCGCGCAGCAGGTGGCGCGCGAAGGTGGTCTTGCCCGCGCCGAGCGGCCCGTCGAGCGCGATGAACGCGTTGCTCAAGGCCAGCGGCTTGCGCGCCAGCGAGGCGGCGAAGGCGGCGCAATCGGACTCATCGGTCCAGCGGTTCGAGCGGGTTTCTAGAATCGGTGGATGGGTCACGACGACAGCGATCGGGTCAGCGACGGCGGCACGCGCGCGATCGATGGGGCCGAAACCCTCGAGCGCGTGCGCGCCTGGGCGCTGGAGCTCGGATTCTCACAGATCGGCGTGGCCGGGGTCGATCTGCACGAGGCCGAGCCGGGCCTGCGTGCGTGGCTGGATGCGGGCTTTCACGGCGACATGGCGTACATGGCCGCGCACGGCATGCGGCGCGCGCGCCCGGCCGAGCTGGTGCCGGGCACGGTGCGCGTGATCACCGCGCGCATGGATTACCTGCCGCGTGCCACACCCCCCACCTGGCAAGACGACGAGTGGCGGCGCGCGTCGCGCCCGGGCGAGGCCGTGGTGTCGGTCTACGCACGCGGTCGCGACTACCACAAGGTGTTGCGCCGTCGCCTGCAGCAACTGGCCGATCGGCTGGCCGCTGTCGTGGGGCCGTTCGGCCACCGCGTGTTCACCGATTCGGCGCCGGTGCTCGAGGTGGAGCTGGCGCAGCGCAGCGGCATTGGCTGGCGCGGCAAGCACACGCTGACGCTGTCACGCGAGGCAGGGTCGACCTTCTTCGTCGGCGAGATCTTCGTCGACCTCGCGCTGCCGCTGACCGAGCCGGTGTCGGCGCACTGCGGCAGCTGCAGCGCCTGCATCGACACCTGCCCGACGCGCGCCATCGTCGCGCCGTACCGGCTCGATGCGCGACGCTGCATCTCGTACCTGACGATCGAGCATGACGGGTCGATTCCGATCGAGTGGCGCGCGGCGATCGGCAACCGCGTGTTCGGCTGCGACGATTGCCAGCTCGCGTGCCCGTGGAACAAATACGCGCAGCGCGCGGCGCTGGCGGACTTCGACGCGCGTGCCGTGTGGTCCGGCCCGCAACTGCTCGCGCTGTGGCGATGGGACGAGCCGCAGTTCCTGCAGCGTGCCGAAGGCAGTGCGCTGCGGCGCGTTGGCTACTCGCGCTGGCGGCGCAACCTCGCGGTAGCGCTGGGCAATGCGCTGCGTGCCACGGGCGATGCGGCTGTGGAGCAGGCGCTGCGCGCCGCGCTGCCGGGCGCCGACGCGCTGGTGCGCGAGCACATCGAGTGGGCGTTGGCGCAGGGCCACGCGGCCCCGTGACGCCTTCGCGTGCGCCGCAGTCCGGCCCGTCGGGCCGCGGCACAATGGCCACGAGCATGATGCTCAGCGCATGACATTCGAGCAAGGAGTGGTGGTCCATGGTTCGCCGCGTCGTCGTCCTCGGGGGCACCGGTTTCATCGGCCGTGCATTCGCCAGGCGCTGCATCGCGCACGGCGCTGATCTGCGATTGACGGTGGTCACGCGCTCGCTGCCGCGCGGTGCGCCGCTGCGCCCGTTGCCGGGGCTCGACCTGGTGCAGGCCGACGTGCACGACCCGGCGGCGCTGGCGCGCGTGGTGGCCGGCGCCGACGTGGTGGTGAACCTGATCGCGATCCTGCATGGCAGCGCGGCCGATTTCGAGCGCGTGCACGTCGAGCTGGCACGGCGCCTCGCGCAGGCGTGCCGCGACGGCGGCGTGGGCCACATCGTGCACGTCAGCGCGTTGGCGCTCGGCGTCGACGCACCGTCGCTGTACCTGCGCAGCAAGGCGGCCGGCGAGGCGGCGTTGCGCGGTGCGCGCCTGCCGCTGACCGTGCTGCGTCCGTCGGTGGTGTTCGGTGCCGAGGACCGCTTGCTCAATCTGCTGGCGCGGCTGCAGAGTTGGTCACCGGTGTTGCCGCTCGCCGCTGCCGGCTCGCGCATGCAACCGGTGTGGGTGCGCGACGTGGCGCAGGCGCTGTGGGCGTGCATCGATCGCGAGGGCAATGGCGCCGGTGTCTACGAGGCGGCTGGCCCGCAGGTGATCACGCTGGCCGAGCTGGCGCGCATCGCCGGCCGCCGCACCGGCCACGCGCGGCCGGTGATCGCGCTGCCGGCGGCGCTGGCCCGGGCACAGGCCTGGCTGCTCGAGCACGCGCCGGGCCCGACGCTGATGTCGCGCGACAACCTGCGCTCGCTGCAGGTCGACAACGTGGCCACTGGTACCTTCCCTGGCTTGCAGGCGCTCGACATCGAGCCGGCGTCGATCGAACAGGCGTGGGCACAGGAGCGTGGCGACGATGGCGAGCAGGCATCGCTGTTGCGCTGGCGCGCGGCGCGCGTCGACCGCTGATGCGCGCACCGGCCGCTGCCGTGGCTGCCGCTGCATCTGTCACCGCACCGGTCGCAGCGCTCACCGAGAGTGAAGCGCTGATCGCGCGCTTCGCCGACGCGCTGTGGATCGAGGATGGACTGGCATCCAACACCACGGCCGCCTATCGCCGCGACCTGATGCTCTATGCGCGCTGGCTGGCGCAACAACGGTCCTGCGCGGTGCAGGCCAGCAGCGAAGCGGACCTGCTCGGCTACATCGCGGCGCGCCACGACGCGACGCGCGCCTCCACGGCGAACCGGCGGCTCACGGTGTTCAAGCGGTTCTTTCGCTGGGCGCTGCGCGAGCACCTGGTGGCGGCCGACCCGACGTTGCGCATCGCGTCGGCCAAGCAGCCGCTGCGCGTGCCGAAGACCCTCTCAGAGGCGCAGGTCGAGGCGCTGCTCGCGGCGCCCGATGTCGAGCGGCCGCTCGGCCTGCGCGACCGCGCGATGCTCGAGCTGCTGTACGCCAGCGGGCTTCGGGTGAGCGAACTGGTGACGCTGAAGTCGGTGTTCGTCAGCCTCGGCGAGCACGTGCTGCGCGTGACCGGCAAGGGCTCGAAGGAGCGGCTGGTGCCGTTCGGCGCCGAGGCGGCGCGCTGGCTCGAGCGCTACCAACGCGGCGCGCGCGCCGAGATCCTGGGCGCGCGCAGCAGCGACGCGCTGTTCGTCACCGGCCGCGGCACGGCGATGTCGCGCCAGATGTTCTGGAAGCTGATCAAGCAGCACGCACGCCGCGCCGGCATCGCCGCGGCAGCGCTGTCGCCGCACACGCTGCGCCATGCGTTCGCGACGCACCTGCTGAACCACGGCGCCGACCTGCGCGCGGTGCAGATGCTGCTCGGCCATGCCGACATCTCGACCACGACGATCTACACCCACGTGGCGCGCGAGCGGCTGCGCCAGCTGCATGCGCAGCACCACCCCCGGGGTTGAAGTGGACCACCCCCGGAGCGCCTGCGGCGCTTCTCCCTCGAGGGGGCTGAGTCCCGCGGCTCCGAGCCGACCTGCGTCGGCTCGGACGGGCCGAGGAATGGTCGCGTTTGGCGAACATGCGGCCTGCGAGGCCCGCCAGCGGCCCGGCGCAGCCCGATCCGCGGCGGCTGTTGGCCGAATTGGTTCATGCCTCGAGGGTGTGCAGTCAGTCCGCTTCTGGCGCCTGGGCCGCAGTATCGACCAGAGCCGCAAGTTCGGCCGCGTCGAATCCCGCGGCGCGCCGCGCCTCGAGGTTGAACGGCGGCTTCGGCCGCGGCGCGTGGTGGCGGCGTGCGAGCGTGTCGTAGGCCTGCAGTGGGTCGAGGCCGTCGCGTGCGCACAGCCAGCGGTACCAGCGGTTGCCGATCGCCACGTGCCCGATCTCGTCGCGCAGGATCACGTCGAGGATCTCGGCGGCCCGCGTGTCGCCGGCAGAGACGAACTTCGCGCGCATCGCCGGCGTCACGTCGAGCCCGCGCGCCTCGAGCGTGCGCGGCACCAGCGCCATGCGCGCCAGCGCGTCGCCGCGCGTGCGCTCGGCCATCTGCCACAGGCCGTCGTGGGCGTCGAAGTCGCCGTAGGCGTGGCCGAGTGTGGCCAGGTACGCGGCCACCAGCGAGAAGTGCAGCGCCTCCTCGCCGGCCACGCGCGCCCAGTCGAGGTAGTAGTCGCGCGGCAGCTCGTCGAAGCGCCACACCGCGTCGAGCGCCAGCGCGATGGCGTTGTACTCGATGTGCGCCACCGCGTGCAGCAGCGCGGCGCGGCCTGCCGCATCGAATGCATTGCGGCGCGGCAGCCGCACCGGCGGCACGCGCCGCGGCCGAGCCGGCCAGCCGGGCAGGCCGGGCGGTTCGTCGAGCATTGCATCGGTATCGACCGCGCTGCCCGCGTGCACGCCTTGTGCCCATTCGCGCACCGCTTGCGCCTTCACGGTGGGCTCGGTCTCGCGCAGCAACGCGAGCGCACGCTGGCGCAGTTCCATGTCTGCGATGATATCGGCGCAGCGTGGTGCGGCCGCGGCCGTCGGGCCCTGCGCGTGCCCCGATGAGGATGCCGTGAGCGATCGCCTGTTCAAGTTCCTGTTCGAAGGCCTGCCGGTGCGCGGCGCACTGGTGCAGTTGCGCGCCGGCTGGCAGGAGCTGCTGTCGCGGCGCGCCACCGCCAGCGACGGCGGCCATGCGTTCGCGCCCGAGGTGCGCGCCTTGCTTGGTGAGATGAGCGCGGCCGCGTGCCTGATGCACGCCAACATCAAGTTCGATGGTGCACTGATCCTGCAGGTGTTCGGCGACGGGCCGGTGAAGCTCGCGGTGGCCGAGGTGCGCGCCGACTTCGGCTTCCGTGCCACGGCCAAGGTGGTGGGCGCGGTGCCGCGCGGCGCCAACCTGCCGCAACTGCTGAACGTGCACGGCCAGGGCCGCTGCGCGATCACGCTCGACCCCGGGCGCGACCGGCCGGGCCAGCAGCCGTACCAGGGCGTGGTGCCGCTGCATGGCGACCACCGCGAGCCGCTGCAGCAGCTCGCGCAGGTGCTGGAGCACTACATGCTGCAGTCCGAGCAGCTCGATACGCGGCTCGTACTGGCGGCCGACGACCGCTGCGCGGCCGGGTTGCTGGTGCAGCGCCTGCCGGCGCAGGGCGACGGCAACCTGTCGGGTGTCGGCTGGAAGAGCGGCGACGAGGAGGGCATCGGTCGCAGCGAAGACTTCAACCGCATCGCGATGCTGACGGCGACGCTCACGGCCGAAGAGCTGCTGACGCTGCCGCACGAGCAGATCCTGAAGCGGCTGTACTGGCAGGAGACGCTGCGGCTGTTCGAGCCGCTCGAGCCGCGCTTCGGCTGCACCTGCTCGCGCCAGCGCGTGGCCGGCATGCTGCGCGGCCTCGGCCGCGAGGAGATCGATTCGCTGATCGCCGAGCGTGGCGTGGCCGAGATCGGCTGCGACTTCTGCGGCGCGCAATACCACTTCGACGCGGTCGACGCTGCCGAGGTGTTCGTGCCGGCCGGCGAGCACGGCCCGGGGTCGCGCGCGGTCAACTGACGGCGCGCTCAGCCTCCGGTGCGCTCGCCGCGCATCGCCCGGCGCTCGAGCAGGTGGCGCTCGCAATCGGGGTCGCCGCATTCGGCGCAGACGTGCCGCCAGCGCGGAGCGGCCGACGGCGGCTGCAGCGCCGCCTGCGCCGCGCGCAGCGCGTGAGCGAGGCGCTGCTCGCCGCGCCCGCCGACGACCGAGAACCCGATGCCGCCTTGCCGCAGCGCCGCGCGCACCAGCGCATCGACCGGCGCCTGCACATGCGGGCCGTCGCGCAGGTGGCCGTCGGCCACCCAAGGCAGGTCGAGTGCGGTCAGCAGCGTGGCGCAGTACGTGCGCTGTGCGGCCAGTGCCGGCGCCAGCAGCGAGGTGTCGTCGAACAGCAGCTGGCTGTACACCGCGACCATCAGCGCGCTGGTGTCGGCGACGACGATCTCGTGCGCGGCCGCCGCCGCGGCGATGCGCTGGGTCTGCGCCTGCGCGATCGCCGCCTGCTCGTCGGCGCGCGGCGTGCGGCGCTCGCGCACGCACCATTCGCGCAGCACCTCGTCGACGCGCGTCACGCGCCGCCCCTGCGCGCGCAGCGCGTCGGCGAGTGCGTGCGCGAGCGTGGTCTTGCCGGTGCTCTCGGCGCCCACCAGCGTGATCACCGCGCCGGTCGGTGCCGGCCGCGGCGCTGCTGGAGACGCAGGATCCGCCATCGCCGCGAGCCTCACTCGCCGTTGAAGCGCGGTGCGCGCTTCTCGGCCCAGGCGGCGCGGCCCTCCTGCAGGTCGCGCGAGCGCACCGACGCGTCGAGGTCGCGTTGCAGGGCATCGGCATCGAGCGTGCCGCGTGCGATGCGGTTCAGGTGTTGCTTCATCGGCAGCATCGCCAGCGGCGCCATGCCGGCCAGCGTGGCGCTCAGGTCGTCGGCCGCGGCGTGCAGCGCATCGGCAGCGACCAGATGCGTCAGGAAGCCGATCGCCTTCATCTCGTGCGCGTCGACCGTCTCGCCGGCGAGAAACAGCCGCTTCGCCACGTCGACGCCGAGCCGCGACACGTAGCGCTCCAGGCCGCCGCGGTAGTAGTGCAGGCCCAGCCGCGCGGCCGGCATGAACATCTCGCAGGCGTGGCTGCCGAGGCGGAAGTCGCAGGCCAGCGCGAGGTCGGTGGCGCCTCCGTAGACGCCGCCTTGCAGCACCGCGATGGTGACCGGCCGCGCGGCTTCCACCGCGTCGACCATCGCCTCGAACGCCACCGGCGCGCCGCCGATGCGGCCGATGTCGAAGCCGGCGCAGAAGGTCTTGCCGCCGGCTTGCAGGCGGAGCACGCGCACGGTGGGCTGTGCGTTCACATCGGCCACGTGCTGCGCGATCGCCGCGAGGTCGTCCGGCTCGAGCCGGTTGGCCTGGCGCGGGCGGCGCAACGTGATGGTGGCGACGTGGCCGGCGATCGTCAGCTCGGGCGTGCCCATCGCGTCGCTCAGCGCCTGCCGAAGCGCGGCTCGCGCTTCTCGACGAACGCGGTGCGGCCTTCGCGGTAGTCGGCGCTGTCGAAGCAGCGGTCGACCAGCGTGGCGACGATCGCTTCGGCCTGAGCGTTGTGCGCGCCGCGCTCGAACTCGCGCAACCCGACCTTGCAGGCGTGCAGCGTCAGCGGCGCATTGGCGGCGATGCCGGTGGCGTAGCGGTGCACTTCGGCCTCCAGCGCGCCAGCCGGAAACACGGCGTTGACCAGGCCGATGCGCAGCGCCTCGGCGGCGTCGAGCCGGCGCGCGCTGAACAGCATGTCCTTGGCCGCCGAGGCGCCGATCAGCCGGGCCAGCGCTACGAGGCCGGCGTAGTCGTAGCCGAGGCCGAGCCGCGCGGCCGGGATGCCGAAGCGTGCGTCGTCGGCCGCGAAGCGCAGGTCGGCCTGCAGCGCGAGGCCGAGGCCGCCGCCGAGGCACCAGCCTTGCACCATCGCGATCAGCGGCTTGTTCAACTGCGCCAGCGCGTCGTGGCCGCGCGCGGCGATCGCACCGTAGCGTCGTCGCTGTTCGGCGTCGGCGCGCTGCGCGGCGAACTCGCCGATATCGGCACCGGCAGAGAACGAGCGGCCGCCGACGCCGTGGATCACCACGACGCGCACCGTGTCGTCGGCGTCGAGCGCAGCAGCGGCGTCGGCCAGGCCCTGCCACATTTCGAGCGAGACGGCATTGCGGCGCTCGGGCCGGTCGATGCGCAGCCAGCCGATGCCGCCCTCGTCGACCTCGGCAGCGATTGCGGTGGTGGCCAGCGGCACGCGGCGCAGCGTCATTGCACCACCTTGGCTTGCATCAGTTCGGCGATCTCGTCGTCGCCGAAGCCGTGTTCGCGCAGCAGTTCGGCGCTGTGCTGTCCGGCATCGGGCGCGGCGCGCGCGAAGGTCTCGGCGTGCGGGCACGCCGACAGGTTGATCGGCGAGCGCAGCAGGTCGAGCCGGCCGAGCGTGGGGTGTGCGGCCGGACGCGTCATGCGCAGGTGCCGCACCTGCTGGTCTTCGAAGGCCTGGCCGATGTCGAGCACCGGGCCGCACGGAATGCCCAGCGGGTTCAGCCGTTGCACCAGCTCGGCGGTGGTGAAGCGCGCGGTGAGTGCATCGAGCGCAGCGACCAGCGTGTGCCGGTGGCGGGCGCGCGCATCGCCATCGGCATAGGCGGGGTCCGCCGCGAGCTGCGGCGCCTCGAGCGCGCTGCACAGCTGCTGCCACATCTGCTGCGAGATCGCGGCGATGTTGACGAGGCCGTCGCGCGAGCGGAACGTGCCCATCGGCGCCATCGTCGGATGGTGGTTGCCTTGCTGCGGCGGCACCGCGTGGTCGACCGTGTAGCGCGCGGCCTGGAAGTCGAGCTTGTTGAGCATTGCCTCGAGCAGCGAGGTGTGCACCCATTGGCCGACGCCGGTGCGCTCGCGCTGCAGCAGCGCCAGCAAGATGCCCTGACCGAGAAACATGCCTGCGGCGGTGTCGGAGATCGCGATGCCCACGCGCATCGGGCCGCCACCGGGCTCGCCGGTCACCGACATCAGGCCGCTGACGCCTTGCACGATCTGGTCGACCGCGGGGCGATCGGCGTATGGCCCTTCCTGTCCGAAGCCCGCGATGCTGGCCAGCACGAGGCGCGGGTTCAACGTGTGCAGCCGCTCGTAGTCGAGGCCGAGGCGACGCTTCACGCCGGCGCGGAAGCTCTCCACCACCACGTCGGCGCGTTGCGCGAGGCGATCGAACACCGCGCGGCCGCGCGGCGTCTTGAGGTCGAGGCACAGGCTGCGCTTGTTGCGATGCAGGTTCTGCTCGTCCGAGCCGTGGCGCCGGCCGAGGTCGGACCCGTCGCTGCGCTCGGGCGGCGCGTCGATGCGGATCACGTCGGCGCCCCAGTCGGCGAGCAACCGCACCGCGGCCGGTCCGGAGCGGGCGATCGTCAGGTCGATCACCGTGTAGGGTGACAGCGGCGCCGGGGCGCTCGATTCGGGCATGCCGGGTGGGGCTTCGAAGGCTGCGGGGTGGCGGGCGATTCAGTCTACGGCAGCGCCCGAGCGGGCTCGCTGCGCCGCCGTGTGCCACGCGCGCCAGCCGACGACCGACAGCAGCGCGAACACCGCGTACAGCAGCACCGTCAACCACAGCCCCTTGAACGCGAACAGACCGACGCTGAACAGGTTGACCGCCAGCCACACCGGCCAGTTCTCGATCAGCTTGCGCCCGAGCAGCAGCTGGCCCGTGACGCTGCCGACGGTGGGCAGCGCGTCGAGCCAGGGCACGTCGCTGTCGGTGTAGCGGTGCAGCAGCAGCGCGAGCAGCGGCCACGCGGCCAGCGTGAGCAACGCCGCGATGCCGCGCGAACGGGCATCGAGCGTGTGCACGCGCAGCGCGCGCCCGTCGTCGCCGCGGCCGCGCAGCCACTGCCACCAGCCCCAGCACGACACCACGATGAACAGCAACTGCAGCGAGGCCTCGCCGTACAGCCGGTGCGATGCGAACAGCAGCGCATACAGCGCCGACGCGGCGATCGCCAGCGGCCAGGCGCGCGGGTCGACGCGCAGGTTGCACCAGACCATCGCCAGCGACAGCACGACGGCCAGCAGCTCGAGCCAGGTGGCCGGGCTGCCCCACAGCGTGAAGGCGGGCGCGAGCAGCGACGCCGCGAAGGCGAGCGCCTCGTTCATCGGCCGGCGGGCGCGGGCGGCGTGCGCGTCAACGCCGCGCCGGCGTGACTTGCACGAAGATCTCGTCGGGCTTGACCATGCCGAGCTCGCTGCGCGCCTTCTCTTCGATCATGTCGAGGCCGGCGCGCAGGTCGAGCACCTCGGCGGCAATGCGCTGGTTGCGCGCCTGAGCGGTGTCGATCTGCGCGCGCAACTGCACCAACTGGGCACGCTGGCTCCAGACGTGCGGCACGCTGCCCTTGCCGAACCACAGGCCGATGTGCACCAGCACCAGCAGCGTGCCGAGGATCGAGGTGGCGGTGCGGGCGTTCAGCATCGGCGGTTCGCGGGCGAGGGTGGGCGCGGCTGCCGCTCAGCGCAGGTTGTACAGCGCGCTGCGGCCGGGGTAGTGCGCCACGTCGCCGAGGTCTTCCTCGATGCGCAGCAGCTGGTTGTACTTGGCCACGCGGTCGCTGCGGCTCAGCGAGCCGGTCTTGATCTGGCCGGCGTTGCTGCCCACCGCGATGTCGGCGATCGTGGCGTCTTCGGTCTCGCCCGAGCGGTGGCTGATCACCGCGGTGTAGCCCGCTCGCTTGGCCATCTCGATGGCGGCGAAGGTTTCGGTCAGCGTGCCGATCTGGTTGATCTTGATGAGGATCGAATTGGCCACGCCCTTGGCGATGCCGTCGCGCAGGATCTTGGTGTTGGTGACGAACAGGTCGTCGCCCACCAGTTGCAGCTTCTTGCCGAGGCGGTCGGTCAGGTGCTTCCAGCCGTCCCAGTCGCCCTCGGCCATGCCGTCTTCGATGCTGACGATCGGGTACTTGTCGGCCCAGGTGGCGAGCACGTCGGTCCACTCGGCGGCGCTCAGGCTGAGGCCTTCGCCGCTCAGCTGGTACTTGCCGTCTTTGTAGAACTCGCTGGCCGCGCAGTCGAGGCCGATCGCCACCTGGGTGCCCGGTGAGTAGCCGGCCTTGTCGATCGCCTCGATCAACAGCTGCAGCGCCGCCTCGTGGCTGGCCACGCTGGGCGCGAAGCCGCCTTCGTCGCCCACCGCGGTGCTCATGCCCTTGGCGTCGATGATCTTTTTCAGCGCGTGGAACACCTCGGCGCCGTAGCGCACCGCCTCGCGGAAGCTCGGCGCGCCGAGCGGGATGATCATCAGCTCCTGCAGGTCGAGGTTGTTGTTGGCGTGCGCGCCGCCGTTGATCACGTTCATCATCGGCACCGGCAGGCTCATGCCGCCGGAGCCGCCGAAGTAGCGGTACAGCGGCAGGCCGCTTTCTTCGGCCGCCGCACGCGCCACCGCCATGCTCACCGCCAGCGTGGCATTCGCGCCGAGGCGGCCCTTGTTCTCGGTGCCGTCGAGGTCGATCAGCGTCTTGTCGAGAAACGCCTGCTCGGAAGCGTCGAGCCCGAGCACGGCCTCGCTGATCTCGGTGTTGACGTGCTCGACCGCGCGCAGCACGCCCTTGCCGCCATAGCGCGACTTGTCGCCGTCGCGCAACTCGATTGCCTCGCGGCTGCCGGTGGAGGCGCCCGAGGGCACCGCGGCGCGGCCCATCGTGCCCGACTCGAGCAGCACGTCGCACTCGACGGTGGGGTTGCCGCGGCTGTCGAGGATTTCGCGGCCGACGATATCGACGATTGCACTCACGCAGTAGCCTTTCGGGAAGTCGTTGTTCTCAGAATACCGGCGTCTCGACGCCTTCGACGAGCACGGCGTCGAAGTACTCGGTCGTGCCCTTGCGCTTGGCGCGCGCGGCGGTGTATTGCGCGCCATCGTAGAACGCCTTGGCCGCGGCATAGCTGGGGAAGCGCAGCACGCCAACGCGGTGCGGCTGCCAGTTGCCCTCCAGCGTCTCGTGGCGGCCACCGCGCACCAGGTACTCGCCGCCGGCGGCCTTGACCACCTCCTGCGCCGCAGCCATGTACTCGCGGTAGCGCGCGGGGTCGGTGATGTTCATCGCGACGATCACGTAGGCAGCGGCCATCGAGGTCTCCGGGGGTTCGTTCAGCAGGAGAAGTCGTTTTCCAGCAGCGGCTGGCGCTTGACCACGGCGTCGAGCGCGAGCAGTTGCTCGAGCAGCGCGCGCATGTGCTGCAGCGGCACCGCGTTGGGCCCATCGGACAGCGCGTGCGCCGGGTCGGGGTGGGTCTCCATGAAGATGCCGGCGATGCCCACCGCAACCGCGGCGCGCGCCAGCACCGGCACGTGCTCGCGCTGGCCGCCGCTGCTGGTGCCCTCTCCACCGGGCAGCTGCACCGAATGGGTGGCGTCGAATACCACCGGCGCGCCGGTCTCGCGCATGATCGCCAGCGAGCGCATGTCGCTGACCAGGTTGTTGTAGCCGAAGCTCGCACCGCGCTCGCAGGCGAGGAAGTTGTCCTCTTCGAGCCCCTTCTCGCGGGCCCCCGCACGCGCCTTGTCGATCACGTTCTTCATCTCGTGCGGCGCGAGGAACTGGCCCTTCTTGATGTTGACCGGCCGGCCCGATTGCGCCACCGCGCGGATGAAGTCGGTCTGCCGGCACAGGAAGGCGGGCGTCTGCAGCACGTCGACCACCGCGGCCGCGGCCGGGATCTCGGCCTCGGTGTGCACGTCGGTCAGCAGCGGCAGCTTCAGCTCGCGCTTGACCTTGGCCAGAATCTCGAGCCCCTTGTCCATGCCGGGGCCACGGAACGAGGCGCCGCTCGAGCGGTTGGCCTTGTCGTAGCTCGACTTGAAGATGAACGGCATCTTCAGCTCGGCGGTGATCTCGCGCAGCCGGCCGGCGACATCCATCTGCAGCTGCTCGGACTCGACGACGCAGGGGCCGGCGATCAGGAACAGCGGCCGGTGCAACCCGACCTCGAAGCCCGCCAGCTTCAACGCGCTGCCCTCACGCCGCCGCCTTCTGCTTGGCCGCGTTCTCGCGCGCGGCCTTGTGCTGCAGCGCCGCCTGCACGTAGCTGATGAACAGTGGGTGGCCGTCCCACGGCGTGCTCTTGAACTCGGGGTGGAACTGCACGCCGACGAACCACGGGTGCACCGCCTGCGGCAGCTCGACGATCTCGGTCAGCTTCTCGCGCTGCGTGATCGCCGAGATCACCAGGCCGGCGGCCTGCAGCTTGTCGAGGTAGTGCTCGTTGGCCTCGTAGCGGTGGCGGTGCCGTTCGGTGACGACGCTGCCGTAGATGCGGTGCGCGAGCGTGCCGGGCTTCACGTCGGAGCTCTGCGAGCCGAGCCGCATCGTGCCGCCGAGATCGGAGCCGGCATTGCGCTGCTGGATCGAGCCGTCGCGATCCTGCCATTCGTCGATCAGCGCAATCACCGGGTGCGGCGTGTCGGGTTCGAACTCGGTGGAGTTGGCGCGCTCCAGGCCGGCCTTGTGGCGCGCGATCTCGATCGACGCCACCTGCATGCCCAGGCAGATACCGAGGTAGGGCACGCGCTGCTCGCGCGCGTACTGCGCTGCGAGGATCTTGCCCTCGATGCCGCGCTTGCCGAAGCCGCCGGGCACCAGCACCGCGTCGAAGCCGGCGAGCTGCTCGACCGTGGCCGGCGTCAGCGTCTCGGAATCGACGTACTCGATGTCGACCCGGGCGTGGTTGTGGATGCCGGCGTGGCGCAGCGCCTCGTTGAGCGACTTGTACGAATCGGACAGGTCGGTGTACTTGCCGCACATGGCCACACGCACCGAGGCCACCGGGTGCTCGACCTCGTAGACCAGCTTGTCCCAGCGCCGCAGGTCGGCCGGGCGCGTCAGCAGCTGCAGCTTCATGCAGATCAGCTCGTCGAGGCCCTGCTCGTGCAGCATGCGCGGCACCTTGTAGATGGTGTCGACGTCCCACATCGAGATCACGCCCGGCGCCGGCACGTTGGTGAACAGCGAGATCTTGTCGCACTCGTCGTCGGGAATCGGGCGGTCGGCGCGGCACAGCAGCGCATCGGGCTGGATGCCGATCTCGCGCAGCTTCTGCACCGTGTGCTGCGTCGGCTTGGTCTTGAGCTCGCCGGCTGCGGCGATCCACGGCACGTAGGTGAGATGCACGAAGGCACTGTTGGTCGGCCCGAGCTTCAGGCTCAGCTGGCGCACCGCCTCGAGGAAGGGCAGCGATTCGATGTCGCCCACCGTGCCGCCGACCTCGCAGATCGCGACCTGGGCGGCATCGGCGGTGCTGAATCTGGATTCGTCGCCCGGCGCGGCGACCACGCCGGCGCCGCGGCGGATGAACTCCTGGATCTCGTTGGTGACGTGCGGGATCACCTGCACCGTCTTGCCGAGATAGTCGCCGCGGCGCTCCTTCTCGAGCACGCTCTTGTAGATCTGGCCGGTGGTGAAGTTGTTGCTGCGCTTCATCCGCGTGGAGATGAAGCGCTCGTAGTGGCCGAGGTCGAGATCGGTCTCGGCGCCGTCGTCGGTGACGAACACCTCGCCGTGCTGGAACGGGCTCATCGTGCCCGGATCGACGTTGAGGTAGGGGTCGAGCTTGATCAGGGTGACCTTGAGGCCGCGCGACTCCAGGATGGCCGCGAGCGATGCCGACGCGATGCCCTTGCCCAAGGACGACACCACGCCACCGGTGACGAACACGTACTTGGTCATGTCGCTCGGCCCGCGCGCGCCGACGGCAGCGCACTTCAGGCCTGGTGGAAAGCGTGATTATATCGAGCGACCGCGTCGCTCACGGCTGCTTCTCGCCTCTTGCCGACGATCGGCGGCCGGGTTCGCGCCGGACTCGATCAGACGATCTTCTCGCCCGGGTGCGTGATCTTGCGCATCGGCTCGTAGCGGTCGGAGCGCACGCGCAGCGGGTGCGCCGTGTCGCCGCCGTCCCAGTGCGGATCGTCGATGCCGTCGAACACCTCGCGCAGGCGCTGACCCCAGGTGGTGTGGATCATGCGGAAGTACGGGTTGCCTTCGTCGATGCAGACGATGCGGTCGGTGCCGAACTCGCCTTCGCGGTACAGCAGCAGATCGAGCGGCAGGCCGACGCTGAGGTTGGACTTCAGCGTCGAATCCATCGACACCAGCGCGCACTTGGCCGCCGTCTCGAGTGGCGTGGTCGGCGTGATCAGGCGGTCGAGCACCGGCTTGCCGTACTTCGATTCGCCGACCTGGAAGTAGCAGGTCTCGCGCGTGGCCTCGATGAAGTTGCCGGCCGCGTACACCTGGAACAGCCGCATCGCCTCGCCCTTGATCTGGCCGCCGAAGATCATCGATGCGTTGAAATCCACGCCGGCGTTCTTCAGCGCCTCGGCATCGTCGGCATGAACGCGGCGCACGGTGGCGCCGAGCACGCGCGCGGCGTCGAACATGCTCGATGCGTTCCAGATCGACACCGGCTCGCCGCCGTCGCGCGACTCGATCTTCTCGACCTGCAGCCGCTCGCGCACCGATTGCGAGATCGACAGGTTGCCGGCCGACAGCATCACCATGAAGCGGTCGCCGGGCTTCTCGTAGACCATCATCTTGCGAAACGTGCTGATCTGGTCGACGCCGGCGTTGGTGCGCGAGTCGGACAGGAACACCAGGCCGGCGTTCACGCGGATGCCGATGCAATAGGTCATGGGTGGGCGTCTTTCTGCAGGGCTTTCAGGCGATACAGCGCATCGAGCGCCTCGCGCGGGCTCAGGGTGTCGGGCTCGATCGCGGCCAGGGCCTGCGCCAGCGCCAGCAGCTGCGGATCGGCCGCCGCAGCGTCGGGCGCTGCGACCTGCGGCGGCGCGGTGAACAGATCGACCTGCGCCTGGCCGGCGCGCGAGTGCGCCTCGAGTGCCTCGAGCGTGTGGCGCGCCTGGCGCACCACGCGATCGGGCATGCCGGCCAGTCGTGCCACCTGCACGCCGTAGCTGCGGCTGGCCGGTCCGGCCTCGATCTCGTGCAGGAACACTACATCGTGCCCGGCCTCGGTGGCCGACACGTGCACATTGAGCGCCTGCGCATGCTGCGCCGGAAACTCGGTGAGCTCGAAGTAGTGGGTGGCGAACAGCGTGAACGCGCGGTTGCGGTCGTGCAGCTGCGCCGCGATCGCCGCGGCCAGCGCCAGGCCGTCGAACGTGGAGGTGCCGCGGCCGATCTCGTCCATCAGCACCAGCGATTGGTCGGTCGCGCTGTGCACGATCGCCGCGGCCTCGGTCATCTCGAGCATGAAGGTGGATTGCGCGTTGGCCAGGTCGTCGGCCGCGCCGATGCGGGTGTGGATGGCGTCGATCGGCCCCAGCGTACACTGCTCGGCCGGCACGTATGAGCCCATCGACGCCAGCAGCACGATCAGCGCCACCTGGCGCATGTAGGTGCTCTTGCCGCCCATGTTCGGGCCGGTGATCACCAGCATGCGCGTCTTCGCGTCGAGCCGGCAATCGTTGGCGATGAACGGCGTGCCCTGCGTCTCGGCCAGCCGTGCCTGTACCACCGGGTGGCGGCCGCGCCGGATGTCGATGCACGGATGGTTGACGAACTGCGGCGCCGTCCACTGCAACGTGAGCGCGCGCTCGGCCAGGTTGGCCAGCGCGTCGAGCGTGGCCAGCGCGCGCGCCAGCGCGGCCAGCTGCGGCACGTGCGGCGCCAGCGTGTCGAGCAGCGCGTCCCACAGCAGCTTCTCGCGCGCCAGTGCGCGCTCCTCGGCCGCCAGCGCCTTGTCTTCGAACGCCTTCAGCTCCGGCGTGATGAAGCGCTCGGCGTTCTTCATCGTCTGCCGGCGCTGGTAGTCGGCCGGCACGCGGTCGAGGCCGCTCGCGGTCACCTCGATGTAGTAGCCGTGCACGCGGTTGAACTGCACGCGCAGGTTGCCGATGCCGGTGTGCGCGCGCTCGCGCGCCTCGAGCTCGAGCAGAAAGGCATCGCCGTGCTGGCTGATCGCGCGCAGCTCGTCGAGCTCGGCGTCGTGGCCGGGCGCGATCACGCCGCCGTCGCGCAGCTGCAGCGCGGGCTCGGCGGCCAGCGTGGATTCCAACGTGGCGACGATCGCGGCATCGGGCTGCAGCTGCGCGTGCACCTCGTCGAGCAGCGCGACGCCGCGCGGCGCCAGCGTGCGCAGCTGCGGCATCGCCTGCAGCGTGCTGCGCAGGCCGGCCAGTTCGCGCGGGCGCACCTGGCGCAGCGCCAGCCGCGCGCTGGTGCGCTCGACATCGCTGATGCCGCGCAGCGTGTCGCGCAGCGGCTGCAGCGCGGCCGCCGCCAGCACGCCGATGGCCGCCAGCCGCGCGCTGGCAGCGCCGCGCTCGCGCGGCGCGTGCGTGAGCCAGTGGCGCAGCAGCCGGCTGCCCATGCCGGTGGCGCAGCGGTCGAGCAGCGACAGCAGCGTCGGTGAGTCTTCGCCACGCAGCGTCTGCGTGATCTCGAGGTTGCGCAGCGTGGTCGGCGGCAGCTCGATCAGCTCGCCGCTGCGCTCGAGTCTGAGCTCGACCACATGCGCCGCTGCGCGGCCCTGCGTGCGCTCGGCGTAGGCGAGCAGCGCGGCCGCCGCGGCGTGCGCGAGCGCGCAGTCTTCGGCACCGAAGCCGGCCAGCGTGCCGACGCCCAGCGCCTCGCACAGCTTGCGGCGCCCAAGCGTGGCATCGAACTGCCACGCCGGCCGCGCGGTGCGCGCGCCGGCCAGGCGTTGCAGCGCGGCCGGCTGCGGCTGCTCGCCATCGTCGACCAGCACCTCGGCCGGCGCGATGCGCGCCAGCCAGCCCTCGAGCTGGTCGGCGGCCACCTCGGCCAGCGCGCAGCGGCCGCTGGCCAGGCTCAGCCACGCCAGCCCGCAGTGGCGGCCGCGCGCGTCGCGCGCCAGCGCCAGCAGCGTGGTGTCGGCGCGTTCGGCGAGCAGCTCGCCGTCGGTGACGGTGCCCGGTGTCACCACGCGCGTGACGCGGCGCTCGACCGGCCCCTTGGCGGTGGCGACGTCGCCCACCTGCTCGGCAATGGCCACCGATTCGCCGAGCTTGATCAGCTTGGCCAGGTAGCTCTCGAGCGCCTGCGCCGGCACGCCGGCCATCACCACCGGCTCGCCGGCGCTGTGGCCGCGCGCGGTCAGCGTGATGTCGAGCAGCCGGTTCGCACGCCGCGCGTCGTCGTAGAAGAGCTCGTAGAAGTCGCCCATCCGGTAGAACACCAGGATGTCGGGGTGCTCGGCTTTGATGCGCAGGTACTGCTGCATCATCGGCGTGTGGGCCGCGAGTGGCGCACCGGCGGGCGAGGGCGCCGCGCTGCGAGGCGATGACGGCTCCATCGTCGAACGTCGCTCGGCCACCGTCATCGTGCGCGCACTATATGCGATCGATCTGCCGGCGCCGCGGCATCGGCCACGTCGCTTCACAATGCATAACATCGCGCGTTTACAACGCCTGGGCATCGTCGCGCGGCACGCGCGCAGAACAACAGCCACCCCATGCCAGACGCCCCACATCTGCCCTCCATCGCCGGCCGCCGCCGCTGGCTCGGCACGCTGATCGCGATCGCGCTGCTGGCGCTGCTGGGCGCGCTGGCCTGGTACCTCACGAGCCGGTCGGCCCCCAACCCGGGGCCGCCGGGGGCGACCGCGCGTGGCCCCGGGGGGGCGGGCCCCGCGGGCAGGCCCGGCGGCTTTGGCGGCCCGCTGCCGAGCACGGTGGCGCTGGCCACCGCGCGCAAGGCCGATGTACCGGTGCTGCTCGATTCGCTCGGCACGGTGACGCCGGTGGCCACGGTCACCGTGCGGCCGCAGGTATCGGGCGTGCTGACTCGGGTGCTGTTCACCGAGGGGCAGATGGTCGCCCGCGGCCAGTTGCTGGCGCAGATCGACCCGCGACCGTTCGAGCTGGCGCTGATGCAAGCCAGTGGCACGCGCCAGCGTGACGAGGCGCAACTGCAGAACGCGCAGCTGACGCTCGAGCGCTACCGCACGCTGCTGCAGCAGGATTCGATCGCCCGGCAGGATGTGGACACGCAGGCGGCGCTGGTCAAGCAGCTCGAGGGCACGGTGATGACCGACCGCGCCAACGAGGGCACGGCACGGCTCAACTTGGGCTACACGCGCATCGTTGCGCCGGTGGCCGGCCGCGTCGGCCTGCGCACGGTCGACGCCGGCAACCTGGTGGGCACGTCGGATGCCAACGGCGTCGCGGTGATCACGCAGCTGACGCCGATCGACGTCGAGTTCACCGTCGCGCAGGATCGCGTGCACGAGGTGCTGCAGCGGCTGGCCGCCGGCACGTTGCCGGCGCGTGCGCTCGACAGCACGCGCAGCACGGTGCTCGACGAGGGCCGCTTCTCGGCGTTGGACAACCAGATCGACACGACGACCGGCACGGTCAAGGGCAAGGCGCGCTTCGCCAACACCAAGGGGCTGCTGTTTCCGAACCAGTTCGTCAACCTGCAGCTCGAGCTGAACACCATCACCGGCGCGGTGGTGGTGCCGCTGACGGCGTTGCGCAACGGCCCCAAGGGTGATTTCGTCTACGTGCTCGAGCCCGACAAGACCGTGCGCCAGCGCAGCGTCAAGCGTGGCCAGGCGAGTGCCGAGCGCGTGGTGATCGCCAGCGGCCTCAGCGAGGGCGAGCAGGTGGTGACCGAAGGCGCCGATCGCCTGAAGGACGGCGCCAGCGTGCAGCTCGCCGCTGACGTGGCGGCCTCGGCGCCGGCGCGCGCCGGCTCGCGGCCCTGGCGTGGTGCATCGGGCTCGCCCGGCGCGGCCGGCGCCTGGGGCGGTGGCGCATCGCGTCCGCGGCGTGCCGAGCGCACTGCGTCGGCTGCCGCCGGCTCGTGAACCCGTCGCGTCCGTTCATCGAGCGGCCGGTCGCCACCGGCCTGCTGATGCTGGCGATCGTGCTGTCGGGCCTGGTCGGCCTGCGGCTGCTGCCGCTGTCGGCGTTGCCGCAGGTCGACTACCCGACGATCCAGGTGCAGACGCTGTACCCCGGTGCCAGCCCCGAGGTGATGAGCCGCGTCGTCACCGCACCCTTGGAGCGCCAGTTCGGCCAGATGGCGGGGCTGGGCCGCATGAGCTCCACCAGCGCGGCCGGGGTGTCGATCATCACGCTGCAGTTCGCGCTGGCGCTGAGCCTCGATTCGGCCGAGCAGGAGGTGCAGGCGGCGATCAACGGCGCCGGCTCGAGCCTGCCGGCCGACCTGCCGGCGCCGCCGGTGTATGCCAAGGTCAACCCGGCCGATGCGCCGGTGCTGACGCTGGCGATCACCTCCGACACGCTGCCGCTGACCGAGGTGCAGAACCTGGCCAACACGCGGCTGGCGCAGAAGATCAGTCAGATCGCCGGCGTCGGCCAGGTCACGCTGGCCGGCGGCCAGCGGCCGGCGGTGCGCATCCAGGCCGACACGCAGGCGCTGGCCGCCAAGGGCATCGGCATCGATGCGCTGCGCAGCGCGATCGCGGCGGCCAACGCCAACAGCGCCAAGGGCAGCTTCGATGGCCCGCTGCGCGGCTACAACATCAATGCCAACGATCGCCTGCTGACCGCGGCCGACTACCGCAGTCTCGTCGTCACCTACAAGAACGGCGCGCCGGTGCTGCTGGCGGATGTGGCGCGCGTGATCGATGGCGCCGAGAACACGCAGCTCGGCGCGTGGTCGGGCACCGAGTGCGCAGCCGATGCCGCGGCCGCGCCAGCCACCGGCCGCGGCGGGCGCAGTGCGTGCGCGGCGGGGCATCTGCTGCAGCCGGCGATCATCCTCAACGTGCAGCGCCAGCCCGGCGCGAACGTGATCCGCACCGTCGACGCGATCAAGGCGCAGCTGCCGGCGCTGCAGCAGCAGTTGCCGGCCGCGCTGCACGTGCAGGTGCTGAGCGACCGCACCACCGGCATCCGCGCGTCGGTGCTGCACGTGCAGATCGAGCTCGGCTTGGCGGTGGCGATGGTGGTGCTGGTGATCTTGTGCTTCCTGCACAGCCTGCGCGCCACGCTGATCGCCAGCATCGCGGTGCCGATCTCGCTGGTCGGCAGTTGCGGCGTGATGCTTCTGCTGGGCTACAGCCTGAACAACCTGAGCCTGATGGCGTTGACGATCGCCACCGGCTTCGTCGTCGACGACGCGATCGTGATGCTGGAAAACATTTCTCGCCACCTCGAGGTGGCGAGAAATGCTTCGGCGCAGGCTCATGCCGGCGCAGCCGGCGTGAAGGGCGCACCAGCGCCCGGCCGCAGCCAGAACGTCGTGCTCAAAGCCGCGATGGACGGCGCCTCGCAGATCGGCTTCACGATCATCTCGCTCACCGTGTCGCTGATCGCGGTGCTGATTCCGCTGCTGTTCATGGGCGACGTGGTCGGCCGGCTGTTCCGCGAATTCGCGGTGACGTTGGCGATCACGATCCTGATCTCGGCCGTGGTCTCGCTGACGCTGGTGCCGATGATGTCGGCGCGCTGGCTCGGCGACGCTGCGCACCATGGTGGCCGCATGGGCGCCGCGGTGCAGCGCGGTTTCGACCGCGTGGTCGCCGGCTACGACCGCTGGCTCGGCGTGGTGCTGCGCCACCAGGGGGCGACGCTGCTGGTTGCACTGGCCACGCTGGCGCTGACCGCGCTGCTGTATCTGGTGATCCCGAAGGGCTTGTTCCCGACGCAGGACACCGGCCAGCTGCAGGCGCGCATCGAGGCGGAGCAGGGCATCTCGTACCCGCGCATGCGCGATCTGCAGCTCGCGGCTGCCGACGCGATCCTGGTCGACCCGGCGGTGGCCACGCTGAGCTCGGTGGTGGGCGTCGACGCCGCCAACAACACCATGCTGCACACCGGTCGCATGCTGGTGAACCTCAAGCCCAAGACGCAGCGCGACGACCAGGCTGCCGTGATGCAGCGGCTGCGCGAGCGCGTGGCGCGGGTGCCCGGCGTCACGCTGTACCTGCAGCCGACACAGGATCTGACGATCGACGCCGAAACCGGGCCGACCGAGTTCCGCCTCTCGCTCGACGGCTCCGACACCGCCAGCGTCACCGAGTCGGCGCAGCAGCTGGTGCAGCGGTTGCGCACGGTGGCCGCGGTGCGCAACCCGACGACCGACGCCGGTGCCGCGGCGCCGGCGGCGTTCATCGACATCGACCGCGACACCGCGTCGCGCCTGGGCATCACCGCGAGCGCGATCGACGACGCGCTGTACAGCGCATTCGGCCAGCGCATCGTCTCGACCATCTTCACCGAAACCAACCAGTACCGCGTGATCCTGGAGGCGCAAGCGGGCGCGCTGACCACGCCGGCCGCGCTCGGTTCGCTGCGGCTGAAAGCCGGCAACGGCAGCAGCACGCCGCTGGCGGCGATCGCCACCGTGCGCGAGGCCCCCGCGCCGCTGCAGGTGACGCACGTGGCGCAGTTCCCGGCCACCACGGTGGGCTTCGACACCGCGCCGGGTGTCGCGCTCGGCGCGGCGGTGGACGCCATCCGCGCGGCGGCGCGCGAGATCGGGCTGCCCGGCGGCGTATCGATGACGTTCCTCGGCGCCGCTGGTTCGTACGAAACCTCGCTGGCGAACCAGCTGTGGCTGATCCTGGCCGCGGTGGTCTGCGTCTACATCGTGCTCGGCGTGCTGTACGAGAGCTATGTCCACCCGCTGACGATCCTGTCGACGCTGCCGTCGGCCGGCGTCGGCGCACTGCTGGCGCTGATGATCGGCGGCCACGACCTCGGCGTGATCGGCATCATCGGCATCATCTTGCTGATCGGCATCGTCAAGAAGAACGCGATCATGATGATCGACTTCGCGATCGACGCCGAACGGCACGACGGCAAGAGCGCGCTCGAGGCGATCCGCCAGGCGGCGTTGATGCGCTTTCGCCCGATCCTGATGACCACGCTGGCGGCGCTGGGCGCGGCGTTGCCGCTGATGTTCGGCTGGGGCGAGGGCGCCGAGCTGCGGCGCCCGCTGGGCCTGGCGATCTTCGGCGGCCTGGTGTTGAGCCAATTGCTGACGCTGTTCACCACGCCGGTGATCTACCTCGCGTTCGATCGCCTCGGCACGGTGTCGCGCGAGCGCGCGGCGCGGCGCGCGCAGCGGCGCAGCGACGCTTCGACGCCCGATGCCGCCGCGCGCCCGGCCGCGGGCCCGGCAAGCGAAGGGCCGGCATGAACCTGTCGAAGCCCTTCGTCGAGCGTCCGGTGGCGACCACGCTGCTGACGATCGGCATCGCGCTGGCTGGCGCGGCGGCGTTCTTCGTGCTGCCGGTGTCGCCGCTGCCGCAGGTGGACTTCCCCACCATCTCGGTCAGCGCCAGCCTGCCCGGCGCGAGCCCGGAGACGATGGCCTCCAGCGTGGCCACGCCGCTGGAGCGCCGGCTCGGCGTGATTCCGGGGGTCAACGAGATGACCTCGTCGAGCTCGCAGGGCTCGTCGCGCATCACGCTGCAGTTCGACCTCAGCCGCAACATCGACGGCGCCGCGCGCGAGGTGCAGGCGGCGATCAACGCAGCGCGCGTCGACCTGCCGGCCACGCTGCGCAGCAACCCCACCTACCGCAAGATGAACCCGGCCGACGCGCCGGTGATCATCCTGGCGCTGACCTCGAAGACGCGCACGCCAGGGCAGATCTACGACGCGGTGTCCAACATCGTCAGCCAGCGTGTGGCACAGGTGGCCGGCGTCGGCGACGTCGAGATCGGCGGCGGCTCGCTGCCCGCGGTGCGGGTCGAGCTGCAGCCGCTGGCGATGCAGCACTACGGCATCAGCAGCGCCGAGGTGCGCGCCGCGCTGCAGGCGGTGAACGCCAGCCGCCCGCAGGGCATGGTCGGGGACGACGAGCGCCGGCTGCAGCTGTACACGCCCAAGCCCGAGCGCAAGGCGAGCGAGTTCGGCAAGCTGATCGTGGCTTGGCGCAACGGCGCCGCGGTGCGGCTGGCCGACATCGCGCAGGTGCGCGACAGTGTCGAGAACACGCGCACGCTGGGTCTGTTCAACGGCCAGCCGGCGATCATCGTGCTGATCACGCGCCAGCCCGGTGCCAACGTGATCACCACCGTCGACGGTGTGCGTGCGCTGGTGCCCGAGCTGCAGGCGCAGCTGCCGCAGGACATCGAGCTGCGCGTGGCATCCGACGCCACCAACTCGATCCGCGCGTCGCTGCACGAGGTCGAGCTGACGCTGGTCACCGCCGTGGTGCTGGTGGTCATCGTGGTCGGCCTGTTCCTCGGCAGCCTGCGCGCCACGCTGGTGCCCGCGGTGGCCACCGTGGTGTCGCTGCTGGCGACCTTCGGCGCGATGTACTTCCTCGGCTACAGCCTGAACAACCTCAGCCTGATGGCGCTCACCGTGGCCACCGGCTTCGTCGTCGACGATGCGATCGTGGTGCTGGAGAACACCGCACGCCACATCGAAGCGGGCATGGGTCGCATGGAGGCGGCGCTGCGCGGCGCGCGCGAGGTCGGCTTCACGGTGCTGTCGATCAGCCTGTCGCTGGTGGCGGTGTTCATCCCGCTGCTGTTCATGGAAGGGCAGATCGGCCGCCTGTTCCGCGAGTTCGCGGTCACGCTGTCGGCCGCGGTGCTGCTGTCGCTGCTGGTGTCGCTGACCACCACGCCGATGATGTGCGCCTGGTGGCTGGCATCGGACCGCGTGCCGGCCGCGGGGCGCGAGCGCGGCTGGCTGGCGCGCGCCGGTGCGGCGACGTGGGCGTTCGTGTTGCGCGTCTACGCGCGCAGCCTCGACTGGGCACTGGCCAGCAAGGCGCTGATGATGCTGATCCTGGCCTTCGTCGTCGGCCTGAACGTGTACCTGTTCGTCCACGTGCCGAAGGGCTTCTTCCCGCAGCAGGATTCCGGCCAGATCCGCGGCGGCCTGCAATCCGACCAGAGCATCTCGACGCAGGCGATGGGCGCCAAGCTGCGCCAGGTGGTCGACATCATCCACGCCGACCCCGCGGTCGACACCGTGGTCGGCTTCACCGGCGGCGGACGTGCCGGCGGCGGCTTCCTGTTCGTCAACCTCAAGCCGCGCGGCGAGCGCCAGGAGGGCGCCTTCGCGGTGATCGCAAGGCTGCGCCCGCAACTGGCGCAGGTGACCGGGCTGCGCGCCTTCCTGAGCCCGGTGCAGGTGCTGCGCGCCGGCGGCCGCGCGAGCAACGCCACCTACCAGTACACGCTGAAGGCCGACAACCTGGCCGACCTGCGCCTGTGGGCCACGCGGCTGGCCGGCCGGCTCGAGCTCGACGAGCGGTTGACCGACGTGAACACCGACCAGACCGATCGCGGCGTCGAGAGCTACGTCGAGATCGACAAGGCTGGCGCCGCGCGCTTGGGCATCACGGCGGCCGACGTCGACGCCGCGCTGTACGACGCGTTCGGCCAGCGCGCGGTGAGCACGATCTATTCCGACCTCAACCAGTACAAGGTGATCATGGAATGGGCGCCTGGGTACACGCGCGGGCCCAACGCGCTGGCCGACGTCTACGTGCCGTCGCGCGCACCCGATGCGGCGGTCGGCAGCCCGGCCAATCCGGGCCAGCGCGGCGCCTCGACCGCGCCGGCGCTGAACACGCGCGCCAACACGATGGTGCCGCTGGCGGCGATCGCGCGCTTCAAGGAGGGCGCGGCGCCGACCTCGATTCAGCACCAGGACACCGAGATCGCCACCACGATCTCGTTCAACCTCGGCGACGGCGTCTCGCTGGGGCAGGCACAGCAGGCGCTGCTGCAGGCGCAGGCCGACATCGGCATGCCCACCAACGTGCGCGGCGCGTTCGCCGGCACGGCGCTGAACTTCCAGCAGTCGCAGGCGCAGCAGCTATGGCTGATCGTGGCCGCGCTGGTGGTGATCTACATCGTGCTCGGCGTGCTGTACGAGAGCCTGATCCACCCGCTCACCGTGCTGTCGACGCTGCCGTCGGCCGGCGTCGGTGCGGTGCTGGCGCTGCTGCTGCTGCGCATGGAGTTCTCGGTCATCGCGTTGATCGGCGTGTTCCTGCTGATCGGCATCGTCAAGAAGAATGCGATCCTGATCATCGACTTCGCGCTCGAGGCCGAGCGCGCGCGCGGCCTCGGGCCCGTGGCCGCGGTGCGCGAGGCCTGCCTGCTGCGGCTGCGCCCGATCCTGATGACCACGCTGGCCGCCGGCTTCGGCGTGCTGCCGCTGGCGATCGGCTTCGGCGACGGCGCCGAACTGCGCCAGCCGCTGGGCATTGCGATCATCGGCGGCTTGATCGCCAGCCAGCTGCTGACGCTGCTGACGACGCCGGTGGTCTACGTGCTGCTCGACGGCCTGCGCCGGCGCGCGCCCGACGAGCGATACCTGAGCCGGGCGGCGCATGCTTGAAGCCACGCCCGCCCTGGAGCGACCGACATGACGATCAAGATCGCGCCGCGCGCCGCCGGCGGCACCGGCTGGCTGGCCGGCGTGCTGGCCGGCCTGGCCGCGGGCTGCACGACGCTGGTGCCGCCGTACCAGCGGCCCGAGGTGCCGCTGCAGGCGGTGTCGTTCAAGGAGGCGCCGTCCACGCCGGGCTGGCAGGCCGCCCACCCGGCCGACGAGCGGCCGCGCGGCCGCTGGTGGCAGCCGTTCGGCGATGCGCAACTCGATGCGTTGCTGCAGCAGGTGGAGGTGTCGAACCAGAACGTCGCCGCGGCGGTGGCGCGCCACGCCGCGGCGCAGGCGCTGCTGGCCGGCCAGCGCGCGCGGCTGTGGCCTGGGGTGCAGGCCGGCGGCAGCGCCACGCGCAGCGGCGGCGGGGGTGTGGCGAGCCGCGGCACGGTGCTGCGAGCCAGCGTCAACGCGAGCTGGGAGGCCGATCTGTGGGGCCGGCTCGGTGCCGGCGTGGCGCAGGCGCAGGCCGATGCACAGGCCAGCGCCGCCGACCTCGCTGGCGCCAAGCTCTCGGCGCAGGCCGCACTGGCCAGCGCGTACTTCAACCTGCGCGAGGCCGATGCCGAGCTGGGCCTGTTGCGCGACACGGTGGCGGGTTTCGAGCGCTCGCTGCAGATCACGCGCAACCGCTATGCCGCGGGCCAGGCCGCACGCACCGATGTGCTGCAGGCCGAGACGCAACTGGCCAACACGCGCGCCGCGGTGGCGGCGTTGGCCACGCAGCGGCAGCAGTCGGAGCACGCGATCGCGGTGTTGCTCGGCCGCGCACCGGCCGACTTCACGCTCGCGCCGACCGCGTGGACGACCACCGTGCCCGAGGTGCCGCCGCTGCTGCCGTCGGAGCTGCTGCAGCGGCGCCCCGACATCGCGTCGGCCGAGCGTGCGGTGGCGGCGGCCAACGCCGGCATCGGCATCGCGCGCGCGGCGTACTTCCCGAGCCTGTCGTTGAGCGCGTCGGCCGGCAGCAGCGCCACGCGCGTGAGCGACCTGTTCAGCGCGCCGAGCACGTTGTGGTCACTCGGCCTGTCGCTGGCCCAGGTGCTGTTCGATGGCGGCGCGCTGAACGCGGCGCTGCACAGCGCCGAGGCCAGCCGCGACGTGGCGGTGGCCAGCTACCGGCAGACGGTGCTCAGCGCATTGCAGTCGGTCGAAGATCTGCTGGCCGCGCGCCGCGGCCTGGCCGAGCAGCTTGCGCTGAGCCAGCAGGCGTCGGCGGCGGCCGACCAGACCGAGCAGCAGGTGCTGAACCGCTATCGCGCCGGGCAGGTGGGCTATTCAGACGTCGTGGCCGCGCAGGCCAGTGCGCTGGCGGCGCGGCGCAGTGTGGTGCAGTTGCAGGCGAGCCTGCAGACCAACGCGATCGCGCTGATCCAGGCGCTCGGCGGTGGCTGGGTCGCCGACCCGGCCGACGGCTGACGATCGAAGTGGGCGCGACAGCCGGCGCAACGCCGGCCGGCGGGGCTCAGCGCGGGCGAGCGCTGTAGCTGGCGGTGACCAGCGGGCCCATCGGTGCACGCCCGGTCGGGTCGAGCCACTCGCGGTACGGCGGCAGGTCGCCGAGGCCGTTGTCGATCTTGGCCACCGGCATCGGACCGGCCGGCATCGAGGCGTTGTCGAACGACGCGCAACCGCTCAACACGAGGCCGGTGGCGGCGATCAGCTTCAGACGCGTGGAAATCCGGTTCATCCTAAGAACCGCAGTTGAACCCGTGCCGCCGCCGTTTTCTTCAACGCTGGCGAGGGGTTGAGGGTGTTTGGCACACTCACCCGATGGGTGAAGCCAACGAACCGAAGAAGACGATGCTGGCGCAGGCCAGCGAGGACGCGATGGTGGTCGACACGATGGGCGGCCGCGTGCATGTGCGCTGGGACGAGACTGCCCAAGCGACGCCACACGGACGGCGATCGTTCGCGCGCCGAGTTCGCGGCCACGGCCGGTGTGTTCGACCGCTGGGTGCAGGATTGCCTTGCACTACAGCAGCCCCAACGCATCGCGCCGGCGCGGCGCTGGGCACGTTGATGCGCGGGCATCCTGGCCGGCAGCAAGCGCTACGCGCACATCGCCGGCGTTCGCGGCGATGCGGTGGCCGCCAGGGCCTTGGGCGGGCTGCGTGGCATGGTCAGCGAAGACTCGGTGCGGCGTGCGCTGGCTGCGCGCTGCCGCGCCGGCGCCGAGCCGTGGATGCGCAGCGCGCTGATGGCCAGCGTACGCCAGGCACTGGATCGGCCGTGGGTGCTGGACCTGGACGCCACGATCAGCCGCCGCTGCGGCCGCCAGGGAAGGTGCTGATCGGGTGGGCTGCCACAACCCGCACCAGCTGGACGCCCAGCCACGTGCTGCACACCTTCTGGGTGGGCAACCTGCGCCTGGTGCTCGACGCACGGCATGCTCAGCTCGGGCAAACAACACCTCAGGCCACGCCCGCAGGCCGCGATGGCGCGGCTGCTGGACGAACTCGGCGACAAGACCCCGGCACTGGTGCGCGGGGCTGCAGCTACGACGGCGAGGATGTCATCGACGTGTGCGAGCAGCGTGACCTGCGCTACCTGCTGCGCCTGCGCAAGACGGCCAACGTCAAGCGCCTGATCGAGCGGCTGTTCAGGCGCGAGGACTGGACGCGCGGCCAGCGAAGCCAGCCAGGGCTGGCAGGCCATCGAGGACGAATTGCGCCTGAGCGGCTGGAGCAAAGCCTCGGCGCGTCGTGGTGCTGCGCCGGCGCATCAAGCACGACATTGCGCTGACGGGCAAGAAGCGCAGCAAGCAGGACAACGGTGGCGAACAACTCGTGCTGGCGCTGCCGCACGATGAAGTGCAGGACAACGCGCAGGTCTGGGAATACACCGTGCTGGCGACCGACGTGAGCTACGACATCGAGGCCATCGGTCAGCTCTACCGCGACCGCTGCGACTGCGAGAACAGGTTCGACGAGTTGAAGAACCAGTGGGGCTGGGGCGGCTTCACCACGCAGGACATGCACCGCAGCCAGGTCACTGCGCGCGCGGTGGCGCTGGTCTACAACTGGTGGAGCTGGTACGCGTGCGGGCAGCCAACCGCAGGTCCGGCGCGAGGCGCTGACGAGCCGGCTGCTGCGCCGCTGGCGGCCGTGGGCAGAGCCGCCAGCAGCGGCAACAGACCACGCTGTACCTCACGCCGATGCACGCCGAAGCGCTGGCGATCAAGTCGATGATCGCCAACGTTCATGCGGCCATCCGGCATGTCAAGGCTGCTGCGGAGCAGTTGCCAAAGCTCGACCGCTGGCGCGTGCTGCTGGCCTACATCTGCCAACGAATCGTCGGCCAGATCGGCCTGCCAACCCCGCCGCCGGTGCTGCCAGCACCGGGGTAACTGCTGTTTCTAGGTTCATCGTTCGCTCCCTTCCGGTGACGCGGGCGATGCGCCCAGCGCTGCGACGCACTCTATGGGCGCATGCGCAGCACCGGGGGGCACGAGTTCACGACGCGGGTATGCGGTTCATCACACCCGGCGTACTCGACGTGATCCACTGCGTACGCGATCGCTTGCGTCCCCTCGATCGGGGGGTCTGGCTGGCGCCTGCGCTGCGGGCCTTCGCGAAAGCAGCAGCTGGCGCCGCGGGCCACTCAGGCGGCGGCCGGCTTCGTGCCGGGGCGCGATAGCGTCTTGCGCGCCGGGCGCTCGACGTTGTCGGCGCCCACCGACGCCTGGCCGCCCTTGGCGTACGGTGCCAGCAGGTGCACCAGTTGTCCGTAGATCTTGGGGTTGCCGGCCACCACCTCGCGCTGGTGCAGAAAGTCGGGCTCGCCGGTGAAGTTGCCGATCAGGCCGCCGGCCTCGGTGATGATCAGCGACGCGGCGGCCACGTCCCACGGGTTCAGGCCCGCTTCGAAGAAGCCGTCGTACCAGCCGGCGGCCACGTAGCACAGGTCGAGCGCGGCGGCGCCGGGGCGGCGCAGGCCCGCGCAGCGCTGCATCACGGCGCGAAACATCTGCAGGTAGCGGTCGAAATCGTCGCCGCGACGGAACGGAAACCCGGTGCCGATCAGCGCCTCGCCGATCGCGCTGCGCTTGCTGACGCGCAGCCGGCGGTCGTTGAGGAAGGCGCCGCGCCCGCGCGAGGCGAAGAACAGGTCGTTGCGCGCCGGGTCGTACACCACGGCCTGCTGCACCACGTCGCGCTGCGCCAGGCCGATCGACACCGCGTAGATCGGCAGGCCGTGCAGGAAGTTGGTGGTACCGTCCAGCGGGTCGATGATCCACTGGTACGGGCTCTTGCGGTTGCCGTGGCTGGTGCCCGACTCTTCGGCCAGGATGCCGTGGTCGGGGTACGCCTGCAGCAGCGTCTCGATGATCGCGGCCTCGGCGGCGCGGTCGACCTCGCTGACGAAATCGTTCGGCCCCTTGACGCTGACCTTCAACAGGTCGACATCGAGGGCCGCGCGGTTGATGATTGCCCCCGCTGCGCGCACCGCCTTGATGGCGATGTTGAGCATGGGGTGGAGTGATTGCGACATGAGCGAATTTTATCCGTGCACCCGATGACCTCGAGCCCGCAGCCCATCGACGACACGCGCACCCGGTTCGTGCTCGTGGACACCAGCCATGCCGGCAACGTCGGCGCCGCCGCGCGCGCGATCAAGGTGATGGGCTTCGCCGATCTCGTGCTGGTGGCGCCGCGCGACGCCGACGTGCTGCGCAGCGCCCAGGCGCTGGCGCTGGCCAGCGGCGCTGGCGATGTGCTGGCGCGCGCGCGCGTGGTGGGCACACTGGCCGACGCGCTCGATGGCGTGCAGTTCGTCTGCGCGACCGCGATGACGCCACGTGACTTCGGACCGCCGGTGTTCGCGCCGCGCGCGAAGCTGCCGGAGCTCGCGCAGGCGAACGCGTCGGTCGCGTTCGTGTTCGGCGGCGAGCGCTTCGGCCTTGCGAACGACGATGTCTACCGCTGCCACGCGTGCCTAAGCGTCCCCACGGCGCCGGACTACGGCTCGCTGAACCTGGCGCAGGCGGTGCAACTGGTGGCCTACGAGTGGCGGCAGGCGCTGGGTGGCTTCGACGTGCGGCCGCGCACACCCGCACCCGACCTGGCCGATGCGCAGGAGGTGCAGGCTGCGCTCGCGCACTGGCAAGAGGTGCTGGTGGTGATCGGCTTTCTCGATCCACAGGCGCCGAAGCGGCTGATGCCGCGGCTGAACCAGCTGCTCAACCGCGCGCAGTTGCGGCGTGAGGAGCTGCACATCCTGCGCGGCATCGCGCGCGCGGCAGCGCGGCATCTCGCCGATTGACGCCCCGCCGGCCGGCGGGGTCGGCTGCCGCCGCATACACTGCCGAGACAGCTTCCACCGCATCCACACCGAGCCCCATGTTCGAACGCCTGCGCGAAGACATCGCCTGCATCCGCGAGCGCGACCCGGCCGCGCGGTCGAACTGGGAGGTGCTGACGTGTTATCCAGGCCTGCACGCGCTGGCGCTGCACCGCTGGGCGCACGGCGCCTGGCTGCGTGGCTGGAAGTGGCTGGGCCGCCTGGTGTCCAATTTCGGCCGCTGGTTCACCGGCATCGAGATCCATCCCGGCGCGTCGATCGGCCGGCGCGTGTTCATCGACCACGGCATGGGCGTGGTGATCGGCGAAACCGCCGAGGTCGGCGACGATTGCACCATCTACCAGGGCGTGACGCTCGGCGGCACCTCGCTGGTGCCCGGGGCCAAGCGCCACCCCACGCTGGGCCGCGGCGTGATCGTCAGTGCCGGCGCCAAGGTGCTCGGTGGCTTCACGGTCGGCGACGGCGCGCGTGTCGGCGCCAATTCGGTGCTGCTGCAGCCGGTGCCGGCAGGCGCCACCGCGGTGGGCATCCCGGCGCGCGTGTTGCTGAAGGGTCGCGACACGCAGCGCGAATACGCGGCCGCGAAGATGGGCTTCTCGGCCTACGGTGTCACGCAGGGCGACGACCCGATCGCGCTGGCGATGAAGGGGCTGATCGACCACGCCGCCGGGCAGGAGCACCAGATCGCCCTGCTGTGGCAAGCGATCGAGAAGCTGTCGGCGCGCGCACGCGAATTGCCGGCCGACGATTGCGTGCCGCAGGACGCGCGCACCACCGAGGCGTTCGACGCCGCCGCGTTGAACCGGCTCGTCAAGTAGCACCGGATGCCGCTGCGGCGGCTGTCGCGCCGCAGGCCAGTACCGGGCGCTTCGCTTACGTTGGGCGCGGTGCGCGTTGCGCCGATTTCGGCCTGAATGCGGTGCAGACCTGCGGGTCGGTTTCGAGGTAGGGCCCGCCGATCAGGTCGATGCAGTACGGCACCGCCGCGAACAGGCCCGGCACCGGTGGCTTCGCTGCCGGCAGGCCTTCGAGTGTCTCGGCGATCGACTTCGGCTGCCCGGGCAGGTTGATGATCAGCGCACGGCCGCGGATCACCGCCACCTGCCGCGACAGGATCGCGGTGGGCACGAAGTGCAGCGAGATGCGTCGCATCTGCTCGCCGAAGCCGGGCATCTCGCGGTCGGCCACGGCCAGCGTCGCCTCCGGGGTCACGTCGCGCGGCGCGGGGCCGGTGCCGCCGGTGGTCAGCACGAGGTCGCAGTGCACGCGGTCGACCAGCTCGCGCAGGGTGTCGCTGATGCCGGCCTGTTCGTCGGGGATCAGCCGCGTCTCCCAGCTGACCGGGTTGCGCAGCGCACGTTCGAGCCAGCTGCGCAGCGCGGGCAGGCCCTTGTCTTCGTAGACGCCGGTGGAAGCGCGGTCGCTCACCGACACCAGGCCGATGCGCACGGGATCGAAGTCGTTCATCGGGCAGGCCCCCGGGCTGGGTCGATCGGATTGCTGCGCACAACGCCAGCTGCGGGGCTCAGCGCCGCATCGGTGGCCGATGCCGCACCGGCCACGTGCGGCCTGACGAAACGGAACAGCTCACGCCAGCTGCGGCCGTGGCGCTGTTGCGGCGGCAGCGCGGCCTCGCGCTGCGCCGCCAGCACCAGCCTGCGCAGGCGATCGACGTCGCTGCCGGGGTAGGCCGCCTGCCAGCGGGTGAGCGCATCGGCGTCGCTCACCAGCTCCAGCCGCCAGCGCTCGCTGTCGTGCAGATGCAGTGCAGCCACCGCCGGGCCGAGCGCTGCGGCGTCGACAGCGGCCTGCAGCGGCTGCGCATCGACTGTGCGCATCAGCTTGCCGATGTACTGCAGCTGCCGGCGCCGGCCTTCGTGCGAGCGTGTGCGCTTGAATTCGTCGATTGCGTCGCGCAGCCGCTCGGGCAGCTCGAGCGCCGCCAGGCGCTCGGCTGGCAGCTCGGTCAGCTGCTCGCCCAGATGCTGCAGCGAGGCCATCTGGCGCTTGCGCTGGGTCTTGCTCGGCCGCTCGGCGGGCCGCGCGGCGCGTGCGGGGTCGACGGTGGGCACGGTGCGGACGATGCAGACGGCCGAAGAGGGGTCGCTATGATAGTTGCGCCTATGACGACATCCACCACGGCGCAGGGCTTTGCCCACACGCGCGAGCAATTCGAGGGCCTGGTCGAAGACGTGCTGCGTCACGCGCGCGAGCTCGGTGCGAGCGAGGCGGCGGTCGAGGTGTCGGAAGGCTGCGGCCTGTCGGTGTCGGTGCGCAAGGATGAGCTCGAACACGTCGAGCGCAACCGCGACAAGTCGCTCGGCGTCACGCTGTTCGTCGGTCAGCGTCGCGGCAACGCCAGCAGTTCCGATTTCTCGCCCGCAGCGCTGCAGCAGACGGTGCGCGCGGCCTACGACATCGCGCGCTTCACGGCCGAAGACCCGGCGGCCGGCCTGCCCGAGGCCGACGACCTCGCCACGCCGCAGGAGTCGGCACGCGATCTCGATCTGTTCCATCCGTGGGCGCTCGACGCCGATGGCGCGATGGCGCTCGCGCGGCGCTGCGAGCGCGCCGCGTTCGGGGTCAGCCGCGGCATCACCAACTCGGAGGGCGCCGGCGTCTCGGCGCAGCAGTCGCACTTCTGGGCGGGCAACAGCCGCGGCTTTCGCGGCGGCTACGCGAGCTCGCGCCATTCGTTCTCGGTGGCGCCGATTGCCGGCCGCGGCGCGATGATGCAGCGCGACTCCTGGTACAGCTCGATGCGCGACGCGGCAGAACTGGCGGCACCCGAGGCGGTGGGCCGCTATGCGGCCGAGCGCGCGCTGTCGCGCTTGCGCGCGCGCAGCGTGGCCACCTGCGAGGTGCCGGTGCTGTTCGAGGCGCCGCTGGCGGCCGGGCTGATCGGTAGCCTCGTGCAGGCGGTGAGCGGCGGCGCGCTGTATCGCAAGGCGAGCTTCCTGGTCGACAGCCTCGGCAAGCCGGTGATGGCCGATCACCTCGACCTCGACGAAGATCCGTTCCAGCGCAAGGGCAAGGCCAGCGCGCCGTTCGACGACGAAGGCGTGCGCACGTGCCGGCGTCGCGTGGTCGACGCGGGCGTGATCCAGGGCTACTTCCTGTCGAGCTACTCGGCGCGCAAGCTCGGGCTGCGCACCACCGGCCACGCCGGCGGTGCACAGAACCTGCGGCTGAGCAGCCGCCTGACGGCGCGCGGCGACGACCTGAACTCGATGCTGCGCAAGCTCGGCCGCGGCCTGTTCGTCACCGAGTTGATGGGCCAGGGCATGAATCTCGTCACCGGCGACTACTCGCGCGGCGCCGCGGGGTTCTGGGTCGATCGTGGCGAGATCGTTCATCCGGTGCAGGAGGTGACGATCGCCGGCAACCTGCGCACGATGCTGCGCGACGTGGTGGCGCTTGGCGCCGACGAGTACACCAGCGGCGGCAAGACCACGGGCTCGCTGCTGATCGGGCGCATGACGGTGGCGGGCAGCTAAGCGTTGGTTGATCGCGTTGACCCGTAGGGGAAGTTCCGGAGCCTTCCGGCCCGGGTGCCGGCGAATGCAGGTGATATACAGGCAGTCTCGACCTCAGCCGCGCCCGTCCGTGGGCAGCGGCATTGCCAATTTCCAAGGAGAGCCGATGGAAGCGAAGAAGGAGATGAAGGTTGTCGAACCAGGCGTGTCGGAACGCAAGCGTCGGCGCTCGTTCCTGGCCGGTGGCGCGGCCGCGGGGGCCTCGGCGTTGCTCGCGGCCCCGGCGTATGCGCAGGGCGCACCGACGATCACCTGGCGCATGGCCACCAGCTGGCCGAAAAGCCTGGACACGATCTACGGCGGCGCCGATCTGGTCGGCAAGCGCGTCACCGAGGCCACCGGCGGCAAGTTCACGATCAAGGTATTCGCCGGCGGCGAGATCGTCGGCGGCCTGCAGGTGCTCGACGCAGTGCAGAACGGCACCGTCGAGTGCGGTCACACCGCGCCGTACTACTACTTCGGCAAGGATCCGACCTTCGCCTTCGCCTGTGCGATTCCGTTCGGCTTGAACGCACGCCAGCAGTACGCCTGGATGATCCACGGCGGCGGCCTCGAGCTGACGCGGGAGTTCCTGAAGGACTACAACGTGATCAACATCCCGGCGGGCAACACCGGGTGCCAGATGGGCGGCTGGTTCCGCAAGGAGATCCGCACCGTCAAGGATCTCGAGGGTCTGAAGATGCGCATCGGCGGCACCGCCGGCCTGGTGATGAGCAAGCTCGGCGTGGTGCCGCAGCAGATCGCCGGCGGCGACATCTATCCGTCGCTCGAGAAGGGCACGATCGACGCCGCCGAGTGGGTCGGCCCGTACGACGACGAGAAGCTCGGCTTCTACAAGGTCGCCAAGCACTACTACTACCCCGGCTGGTGGGAAGGCGGCCCCGAGCTCGACGTGCTGGTTGGCACCAAGGCCTGGGCCTCGCTGCCGAAGGAGTACCAGACGATCCTCGAGATGGCCTGCGCCGAAGCCTACGACTGGATGGTCGCGAAGTACGACGCGCTGAACCCGCCCGCGCTGAAGCGCCTGATCGCCGGTGGCGTGCAGCTGCATCCGTTCTCCAACGAGATCATGGCGGCGTTCTACAAGACGTGCACCGAGGTCTACGACGGCATCGCCGAGAAGAACGCCAAGTTCAAGAAGATCTACGAGCCGTGGAAGAAGTTCCGCGAGGATCAGGTGCAGTGGTTCTCGATCGCCGAAGGCACCTACGACAACTTCATGGCCGCCGCCGAGCGCATCCGCCAGAAGAAGAAGTAGCCGCTGCAAGGCGCCGGATCGGCAAGCGAAAACCCCGCCGCGGCGGGGTTTTCTTCTGGCCGACGCGGGGCCGCGCGGCTCGTCGGGGACTACTTCTTGCCTTCGCCAGCGGCCGGCTTGTCGCCGCCGAGTTCCTTGCTCAATGCATCTTCCAGCGATTGCTCGGACTTCGCGCCGGCGGGCGAGGCTTCTTGCGGCACGATGATCTCGATCTTGTTGACATCGACCTGGGTCTTCTTCGCCAGGCCGCCGCCGACCAGGTTCGGGAACGCGATGATCAGCGCCACCATGATCACCTGCAGCAGCACGAACGGCACGGCACCCCAGTAGATCTGGCCCGAGGTGACCTTGGCGATCCGCTTGCCGGTCACCTTGTCGGTGTAGTCCTTTGGCGCCGCGACGCTGCGCAGATAGAACAGCGCGTAGCCGAACGGCGGGTGCATGAACGAGGTCTGCATGTTCACGCTGAGCAGCACGCCGAACCAGATCAGATCGATGCCGAGCTTCTCGGCCACCGGGCCGAGCAGCGGAATGATGATGAACGCCAGCTCGAAGAAGTCGAGGAAGAACGCCAGCACGAAGACGAGCAGGTTGACGACGATCAGGAAACCGAGCTCGCCGCCGGGCAGGCTGCTCAGCAGGTGCTCGACCCAGAGGTGGCCGTCGACGCCGTAGAACGTGAGGCTGAATACGCGGGCGCCGACCAGGATGAACACCACGAACGAGGTCAGCTTGGCCGTGGTGTCCATCGCCTGGCGCAGCAGGTTCGTCGACAGGCGCCGGCGTGACAGCGCCATCACCAGCGCGCCGGTGGCGCCCATCGCGCCGCCTTCGGTGGGGGTGGCCACGCCGAGGAAGATGGTGCCGAGCACCAGGAAGATCAGCGCCAGCGGCGGGATCAGCACGAACGTGACCCGCTCGGCGATCTTCGACAGCATCCCCAGCTTGAAAGTGTGGTTGATCACCGCGGCCAGGAACGCGACCCCGACACCGACCGCGATCGAGACGACGAGCATCTCGTCGATCGGCGCGTCGGGCGCGCTGTAGCGGGCCTTGGCAAAGGCGACCGACACCACGGTGGCCACGGCCACCACCGCTGCCAGCGACAGCAGCCCGCTGCCACCGTCCGGCTCGCGAAAGACACGCGCTTCCTTCGGCAGGCCCGGAGCCCACGACGGGCGAAACAGCGCGACACCGACGGTGTAGGCGGCATAGAGCCCAGTCAGCACCAGGCCGGGCAGGAAGGCGCCGGCGTACATGTCGCCCACCGACTTGCCGAGTTGGTCGGCCATCACGATCAGCACCAGCGACGGCGGGATGATCTGCGCCAGCGTGCCCGAGGCGGCGATCACGCCGGTGGCCAAGCGCCGGTCGTAGCCGTAGCGCAGCATGATCGGCAGCGAGATCAGGCCCATCGAGATCACCGAGGCGGCCACGACGCCGGTGGTCGCCGCGAGCAGCGCGCCGACGAAGATCACCGCGAAGGCGAGGCCGCCGCGGATCTCGCCGAACACCTGGCCGATGGTGTCGAGCAGATCCTCGGCCATGCCGCTGCGCTCGAGGATCAGCCCCATGAAGGTGAAGAACGGCACCGCCAGCAGCGTGTCGTTGGACATGATCGCCCAGATGCGCTGCGGCAGCGCCTGGAACAGCGACGGGTGCAGCAGGCCGAGCTCGATGCCGATCAGGCCGAAGAAGATGCCGTTGGCGGCGAGCGCGAACGCCACCGGATAACCGATCAGCAGGAACAGCACCAATCCCGCGAACATGATCGGCGCCATGTTGTGGGTGAGCAGCTCGATCATGCTGCCTCTCCACGCTCGCGGCGCAGCTGTTCGGCCAACTGCTCCTCGGCGCTCGGCCCTTCGTCCTTCTCGTCGGGGTCGGGTATCAGCCCCTGCAGGAACGCCACGCGCTTGATCAGCTCGGACACCCCCTGCAACACCAGCAGCAGGAAGCCCATCGGCACCATCAGCCGCGCCGGCCACACGGTGAGGCCGCCGGCGTTGGTCGAAACCTCATGGCGAACGTAGGCGTCGACGAACACCGGCCACGACAGCCAGCCGATGGTCACGGCCATCGGCAGCAGGAAGAACACGGTGCCGAAGACCTCGATCCAGGTGCGCGCGCGCTTGGAGAATCGGCCCGAGACGATGTCGATGCGCACGTGCTGGTTGTGCAGCAGCGTGTAGCCGGCGCAGAACAGGAACACTGCCGAGAACAGGTACCACTGCACCTCGAGCCATGCATTCGAGCTGCGATCGAATGTGTAGCGCACGATCGCATTGCCGGAGCTGATCAGCACCGCGACCAACACCAACCAGTAGCACAGCCGCCCGACCCGCTCGTTCAGCCTGTCGATCGCCCGCGACAACGCGAGGCACAGCTTCATCATCGGCACGTCTCCTGTTGGGGATCCGCCAACGGATCCGGCCGCGCGGAGCGGGCCAGCTGGCGGCCGTCCGGGCCGCCGGCTGGCCCGGCGGCGGCCGAATTTTCGCTGATCGATGAGGCCGGCCTTGCCGGTGATTGCACTACCGGCAGGCGCTTCCGGTGCGCGTCAGGCTGCGGTGGCCGCGTTGTACAGGCGGGTCGACCGCGCGCCGGATCGGCAGAACACCAGAATGGGGCGCGGCAGATCCCTCAGCAGTTGTGCGAAGGCCGCGATCTCCTGCGGCGACTGGTAGGCGCTGGCGACCGGCAGAAAGCGGTACTCGAGGCCGACCGCGCGCGCAGCCGCTTCGATCGCGGCATGGGTGGGCTGTTCGGGCCCGTGCTCGAAGTCGGGGCGGTTGTTGATCACGCTGCGAAAACCCGCCTGCACCGCCTCGGCCATCGCCTCGGGGGTCAGCTGTGGCGCCACACAGACGTCGGGGCCGACGGACCGGAACCGAAGGGTGTCGTTCATGGTGGGGTTCATTGGGCCAGCGCGCGCTTGACGGCCGCCGACACCAACGCCATCTCGGCCTTGCCGGCCAGCTGCGCCTTGGCCGCAGCCATCACCTTGCCCATGTCGCCAGGGCCGGCGGCACCTGTTTGCGCGACGATGCGGGCCACCTCATCGGCGATCTGCGCCTCGCTCAGCCGTTGCGGCAGGTACGCCTCGAGCACGCGCACCTCGGCACTCTCCTTGTCGACCAGGTCCGTGCGGCCGGCCTGCGCGAACGCGTTGATCGAATCCTTGCGCTGCTTGATCAGCTTGTCGACGAGTCCGATCACGGCGGCGTCGTCGAGCACGATGCGCTCGTCGACTTCCTTCTGCTTGCACGCCGCCAGCAGCATGCGGATGGTGCCCAGGCGCTCGGACTGCCGGGCGCGCAGCGCGTCCTTCATGTCTTCGGTGATCCGATCCTTCAGACTCATCGCCGACTCCAGAAATGCAAGAGCCCGCCACGGCCAGATGCGTGCGGGCTCGGGTGCCGGGCGGCCGCGAACGGCCGCGAAGGCGGCATCAGAACAGCTTCTTCGGCAGCTGCATGCTGCGCACGCGCTTGAAGTGGCGTTTCACGGCGGCCGCCTTCTTGCGCTTGCGCTCGGCAGTGGGCTTCTCGTAGAACTCGCGTGCGCGCAGCTCCGTCAGCAGGCCCAGCTTCTCGATCGTGCGCTTGAAGCGGCGCAACGCCACATCGAACGGCTCGTTTTCCTTGACGCGGATGGTTGTCATGGGTTCGCGGGTGGTCCTTCAGGGGCCTCGGGCGTGCTACGCGGGCCGCCGCTGGCAAAGACTGCCATTCTAGCCGGATTTGCCGTCGTCGACGGCACGGCCGCTGGTCCGGCCGCCCGGGTGGGCCAGCGGCCGGCGTGCGCGAGGTATCCGCTGTCTTTCACCGGCGCCTCTTGCGCTGGCGCCCGTGACGGGCGCGGCACGGCTGGCTATCATGAAGCTTCACCTCGACCATCGGTGCCGCCGCCCCGGAGGGCGCCACACATGCCCGCAAACGCCGAGAACCCCACTGCGCCGCCCTCGGACGACGGTTGGCGCCACGACGCCGCGAGCCTCGCGGCGGCCGGGCGGATGCTGCTGGCGCTGGCCACGCAGCCCGGCGTGATGTTCGGGCTCAAGGACGCGGCCGACGGCCGCTACCTGGTGGTGTCGGATTCGCTGGCGGCGTTCTATGGCCGCTCGGTCGACGATCTCGTGGGGCACAGCGACATCGAACTGCTCGATCCGACGCTGGGTGCGGCGATGCGGGCAGCCGATCAGACCGCGCTGGCCCATGGTCGGCAACTGGCCAGCGAACACCGCTTCGACTGGCGCGGGCAGAGGCACGATTGGGAGGTGCTGCGCGTCGTCACCGAACTCGATGGCCGGCGTGTGCTGGCGGCGTTGTGGCGCGACCTGGGGCCCCAGCGCGTGCGCGAGGCGCAATTGCAGGCGGCGATCGAGCAGATCGAGCAGCACCAGCAGGCCACGCAGCAACTGCGGCGCGAGTTCGACGACGAGTTGATGCGCGACGGCGCCACCGGGCTGGCCACGCGCGGGCATTTCGAAGACCAGGTTCGGCGCGAGGTCGATCTGTCGACGCGCGAGCACCGCGAGTTCGCGATGGTGCTGGTCGAGATCGACCCAGACAACGACCGCATGGCCGCGCTCGGAGCCCGCGCACACGACCTCGTCCTCGAGGCGATGGGTCGGCTGCTGCGCGGCAACACGCGGGCGATGGATGCGTCGTGCCGGCTCCAGCAACGGCGCTTTGCGGTGCTGCTGTCGGGCGTCGGGCTCGCCACCGCCCACGCGCGGATGGAAGGCTTGCGTCGCCAGTGCGCGACGCAGATCGTGGTGCTCGACGGCGAGGACCTGCGCTTCAGCGTCTCGATGGGCGTGGCCAGCTTCCCGCACACCGCACACACACAGGCGGAGCTGCTGGCGGCCTGCGAGGGCGCGCTCGCCGAGGCGAGCAAGCGCGGTGGCAACACGGTGGCGCTGGCCGGCATCCGCTTCGACCCGGCCTGAAGGCCGGGTCGGCTCGCAGGCGGCTCAGCCGCGCTCTGGCGCGAGCAGCGCCAGCACCGCACGCCACTCGGCCGGCTGCACCGGTGTGATCGACAGCCGATTGCCCGGCCTGAGCACCACCATGCCGGCGAGCTCGGGCTGCTCGCGCATCACGCGCAGCGGCAGCAGGCGGGTCTTTTTCACCAGCTTGACGTCGACGTGCATCCAGCGCGGCGCGTCGCGGGTGGCCTTGGCGTCGAAGTAGCGGCTCTTGCGATCGAACTGCGTGCCATCGGGGTAGGCCGCGCCGCACACCTCGGCCAGGCCGGCCACTCCGGGTTCGGCGCACGACGAGTGATAGAACAGCACGCCGTCGCCCGGCCGCATATGGTCGCGCATGAAGTTGCGTGCCTGGTAGTTGCGCACACCGGTCCACGGTAGCGTCTGCTTCGGTGCGCGCGCGAGATCGTCGATCGAGACCTCGTCGGGCTCGCTCTTCATCAGCCAGTATTGGGTCATCGCAGCGCGGCACTGTAGCGCAGGCAGCGCGCGGCACGCGGGTCGAGGGCAAGTGTCCGCCGCGCACCGAAGGCCGCATTCCTGAACCCAGGGGATTCAGGTGGGCCCGGTCAGCAAGGCTTCGGGTTCATCTGACGCGAGACGATCGCACCTGCCGAGCGATGTTCCAGGCCCTAGCTCGTCGAGCATCGGTTCAAGGAAATAAGAACCTCCGCATGCGCGGCGGACCGGATCATTCTACGCCGCGGTGCGCAACGCGCAATGCCAGCGAAGCGTGACGAGGTCGACGATGGTGTGCGCCGCCGGCGCGCACACCCTTGGGCTACAGCAGGCGGCCCTCGTGGCCCAGCACGTCGTCGATGCGTTGGACCAGTCGCGTCACGAGGTCGTCGGCCGCGCGGATCTCGGCTGCGGGCTTGACCGGCGGCGCCTCGGCCAACTGGTAGGCCAGATTGAGCGCTGCCAGCACGGCCATTCGCTCGCGTGCCTTGGTCTTGCCGGCGTCGCGAATTGCGCTCATCTCGCGGTCGACGCGGCCTACGGCGTCGAGCAGATCGCGCTCGCCGCCGTCGGGGTACGACAGCACATAGCTCTGGCCGAGGATGGTGACCTCGATCTGGCTCATTTCGCTTCGGGGCCGGCCGGCAACCGCTCGAGCAGCGCGTCGATCCGCGAACGCGCGGCGGCCAGGCGCGACTTCAGGTTGTCGCGCTCGTTGCCTACTGCCGCCAGCTTCTCCTCGAGCAGCACGTTGGTGCGCTTGAGCTCCTCGTGGCGCAGCACGAGACGCTCGATGCGATCGGCAAGCTCGTCGAGGGTGGCCATGGCAGTCGCGATTGTAGGGTGGCCGCATGTGCGAACGGCTTCGGCTGGCGGACGGTGGGTGGTGCCGCCGGCTACGGCAGTGTCGCAGCACCACCCGATGCAGCGAAGGCGGCGCACAGCCGATTCACGGCGCAGCCGCGGCAGTCGGGCGCGCGTGCGGTGCAGACATAGCGGCCGTGCAGGATCAGCCAGTGGTGCGCGTCGATCCGATAGGCCTCGGGCACGACGGCGAGCAGGCTCTGTTCGACGGCCTCGGGCGTGACGCCGGGCGCGAGGCCGGTGCGGTTGGCCACTCGAAAGACGTGCGTGTCCACCGCCATCGTCGCCTCGCCGAACGCCACGTTGAGCACCACGTTGGCCGTCTTGCGGCCGACGCCGGGCAGGGCCTGCAACCACTCGCGCTCGCGCGGCACCACACCCTGGTGCTGCTCGACGAGGATGCGACAGGTCTCGATCAGGTGCCTGGCCTTGTTGCGGTACAGCCCGATCGTGCGGATGTGCTCGCACAGGCCCGCCTCGCCGAGCGCCAGCATCGCCTGCGGAGTCGGTGCCACCGCGAACAGGCGGCGCGTGGCGCGGTTCACGCCGGCGTCGGTGGCCTGCGCCGACAGCAGCACTGCGGCCAGCAGCTCGAACACGCTGCTGTAGAGCAGTTCGCTGCGCGGGGTCGGGTTCGCGGCCCGCAGCGTTGCGAAAAAGGTTTCGATGTCGGCGGGCTTCATGCGTCGGCATCATCGCCGCAATTGCGGCTCGGCGGGTCGCCATGAGGCTCGCCCGCTCGGCTTCGTGCGCGGGCGATGGCCGCTTCGACGAGCGTGCGCTTGCGTGCGAGTTGCCCGGCGTCGGCGATGCGGCTGTGTCGTTCGAGGTCCGCCAGCTTGGCGGCCGCCAGCGCGGCCATTGCCTGCTCGCGTTCGCGGCGATCGCCCTCGATCCGGGTCTGGTGGTTCTCGTAGCGTGCGCGGGCCTGGCTTGCGGCCGCCGCGCTCCACGCCGCCCAGCCGGTCGCGGGCGTCGTGACGTCGTGCATCGCGATGCAGTCGACCGGGCACACCGGCACGCACAACTCGCAGCCGGTGCACAGCGCGTCGATCACCGTGTGCATGCGCTTGTGGCTGCCGGCGATGCAATCGACCGGGCAGGCCTCGATGCACAGGGTGCAACCGATGCACCACTCCTCGTCGATCACCGCCAGCGCGCGCGGGGCTTCGGTGCCGCATTGCGGGTCCAGCGCGGTCATCGGGCGGCCGGTCAGCGCGGCCAGCCGCGCGATGCCTTCGGCACCGCCGGGCGGGCAGCGGTCGATCGGAGCCTGCTGCTGCGCGATCGCTCGCGCATAGCCGCGACAGTCGGGGTAGCCGCAGCGCGTGCACTGCGTCTGCGGCAGTGCGTCTTCGATCCGCGCCGCCAGCGCCCTTATATCGGCTGCGCTGCGCATCGACGCCGGTCAGCGGCGGCCTGCCGCCCTGCGCGCATGCGCTCGGCGTGCCTCGGCCGCGGGGCGGCTTGCGTGGGCCGCCCGCTCGCCGGCGCCCGCGGCAGCGCCGCGCGTATGCTGCGCAATGAAGCGCCGCACCTCGGGGTAGACCTGCTCGCGCCAGCGCCGGCCCGAGAAGATGCCGTAGTGCCCTGCGCCGGCTGCGTCGAGGTGGAACTTGCGCGCCTTCGCGATGCCGGTGCACAGCTCGTGCGCGGCGCGGGTTTGCCCCGCGCCCGAGATGTCGTCGAGCTCGCCCTCGATCGTCAGCAGCGCGCTGCGCGTGATGTCGTGCGGCCGCACGCGCTGGCCGTCGACATCCCAGGTGCCCTCGACGAGTGCGAACTCCTGGAACACCGTGCGGATGGTATCGAGGTAGTACTCGGCCGGCATGTCGAGCACGGCGTTGTACTCGTCGTAGAACTGGCGGTGCGCTTCGGCGTTCTCCTCATCGCCGCGCACCAGATCGAGAAAGTAGTCGTAGTGCGAATTCATGTGGCGGTCGGGGTTCATTGCCACGAAGCCGGTGTGCTGCAGGAATCCGGGGTAGACCGGCCGCCCCGCGCCGGGGTAGTTCGGCGGCACGCGGTAGATCACGTTGTTCTCGAACCAGTCGTGGCTCTTGTTCATCGCCAGGTTGTTCACCGCGGTGGGCGACTTGCGGGCATCGATCGGCCCGCCCATCATCACCAGCGCCGGCGGCGTCGGCTCGCCCGCGGTGGCCATCAACGACACGGCGGCCAGCACCGGCACGGTGGGCTGGCAAACCGAGATCACGTTGACGTGGCGTCCGATCGTGCGGATGAACTCCTGCACATAGTGCACGTAGTCGTCGAGGTGGAACGCTCCCTGGTCGAGTGGCACCATGCGCGCGTCGGTCCAGTCGGTGATGAACACCTTGTGGTCGCGCAGCAGCATCTTCACGGTGTCGCGCAGCAGCGTGGCGTGGTGGCCCGACAGCGGTGCCACCACCAGCACGGTGGGCTGCGTCTTCATGCGGTCGAGCACCGCCGCGTTGTCGGTGAAGCGCTTGAAGCGCAGCAGGCGGCAGAATGGCTTTTCCACCGTCACCTGCTCCTGCACCGCCACCTCGAAACCTTCGACGGTGGCGCTGCGGATATCGAACTCGGGCTTCTCGTACTCCTTGGCCAGCCGGTGCGCGAGGTCGAAGCCCGCCGCCCAGCGCTGCGCCATCGGCATGTGCGTGAACGGCGACAGGGGATGGCTGTACAGCTTGGACGACGCGCTGGCGAACTCGGCGAACGGCGCCAACAACGCGCGCTGCGATTCATAGAACTGGTACAGCATGGGCAGGTGGCTCCTGGTGGGTGCCTTTGAGCCGAAAGCCCCGAGGCGCCTGGCGGCAGCTTGTTGTGCGCCGCAACATAAGCAATCGTAACCCGATCGCCCAGTCTGTCAGCGATCGGCACATCACGAATGCCGAATTGGCGACAGCTATTGCCGCCGTATCGTCCGTGCGCGCCGCCGTGCGGGCTGTCGCGCCCGCGACACCTCACATCACGGCAGCGATCGCGCGCGCCACGTACTCGATGTTGCCGTCGTTGAGCGCGGCGACACAGATGCGGCCCGAGTCGACGCCGTAGACGCCGAACTCGGAGCGCAGGCGCCCCATCTGGGCGGCCGACAGACCGCTGTAGCTGAACATGCCGCGCTGTCGTGCGATGAACGACATGTCGCGCTCGACTCCGGCGGCCTGCAGCCGCTCGATCAGCGCGACGCGCATGCGCTGGATGCGCTCGCGCATCTGCGCCAGCTCGGCCTCCCACTGGCTGCGCAGCTTTGCATCGGCCAGCACGGCCGAGACCGCCTTCGCGCCGTGCGTCGGCGGGTTCGAGTAGTTGGTACGGATCAGCACCTTCAACTGCGACAGCACGCGCTGCGCCTGCTCGGCATCGGAGCAGACGACCGACAGCGCGCCCACGCGTTCACCATACAGCGAGAAGCTCTTCGAGAACGACGTGGCGACGAAGCAATCGATGCCGGCCTCGACGAAGCGCCGCACCGCTGCGGCGTCGGCATCGAGGCCTTCGCCGAAGCCCTGGTAGGCCATGTCGAGCACCGGGATCCAGCCGCGCGCGCGCGCCGAGGCGATCACCTGGCTCCATTGGCCGGCATCGAGGTCATAGCCGGTCGGGTTGTGGCAGCAGGCGTGCAGCACCACCACGGTGCCCGGCGCCGCGGCGTTCAGCGCCGCGAGCACCGCGGCAAAGCGCACGCCGCGAGATTCGGCGTCGTAGTAGGGGTATGTCGCGACCGCGAAGCCCGCCTGCGTGAACAGCGCGCGATGGTTCTCCCAGCTCGGGTCGCTGATCAGCACACCAGCATCGGGCCGCAGCCGCTTCAGGAAGTCGGCCGCCACCTTCAGCGCGCCGGTGCCGCCGAGCGCCTGCACGGTTGCGATGCGGCGCTCGGTCACGGCGGGCGAGGCGTCGCCGAAGGCCAGCCGCTGCGCGGCCTGGTCGTAGGCGGCGATGCCGTCGATCGGCAGGTAGCCGCGCGCCGCGTGCGCCTCGGCCATCGCCTGCTCGGCCGTGGCCACGCACTGCAGCAGCGGCAGGCGACCCTTGTCGTCGTAGTACATGCCGACGCCCAGGTTCACCTTGCGCGGGTTGGGGTCGGCCGCGAACTGCTCGTTGAGGCCGAGGATCGGGTCGCGCGCGGCGAGTTCGACGTTCGAAAATAGGGTCATGGGTCGGTCCGGAGGTGCGGGCGGCGCAGAGGATCGCCGCGCGTCGCTCGGCTGCGTTAGGCTCGAACATTGGGCCCGCGAACTGCGGGCCCGGCGTCACCCGGGATTTTATTCGTGCCGAAGCGTTCGAGCGTTGCTGTGCCTGTGGACACCGATGCCGCGCCGGCGGCGGGCGAGGTCGTGCGCTTTCCCGATTCGCCGTTCCAGCTGTACCAGCCCTATGCGCCAGCCGGCGACCAGCCGCAGGCGATCGCGCAACTGGTCGAGGGCATCGGCGACGGGCTGAGCTACCAGACGCTGCTGGGCGTGACTGGCTCGGGTAAGACCTTCACGATGGCCAACGTGATCGCGCAGCTCGGGCGTCCGGCGATCGTGTTCGCGCCGAACAAGACGCTGGCCGCGCAGCTGTACAGCGAGTTCCGCGAGTTCTTCCCGAGGAACGCGGTGGAGTACTTCGTCAGCTACTACGACTACTACCAGCCCGAAGCCTACGTGCCGCAGCGCGACCTCTACATCGAGAAGGACAGCTCGATCAACGACCACATCGAGCAGATGCGCCTGTCGGCCACCAAGAGCCTGCTCGAGCGGCGCGACGTGGTGATCGTCGCCACCGTCAGCGCCATCTACGGCATCGGCAACCCGGGCGACTACCACAAGATGGTGATGACGCTGCGCGTGGCCGACAAGATGGGCCAGCGCGACGTGATCGCGCAGCTGATCCGCATGCAGTACGCGCGCAACGAGATCGACTTCTCGCGCGGCACGTTCCGCGTGCGCGGCGACACGATCGACGTCTTCCCCGCCGAACACAGCGAACTGGCGCTGCGCATCGAGCTGTTCGACGACGAGGTCGAGTCGCTGGCGCTGCTCGACCCGCTGACCGGCCGCGTGCGGCAGAAGATCCCGCGCTTCACCGTCTACCCGTCGAGCCACTACGTGACGCCGCGCGACCGCGTGGTGGCGGCAATCGAGACCATCAAGGTCGAGCTGCGCGAGCGGCTCGACGAGCTGGTGAAGGCCGGCAAGCTGGTCGAGGCGCAGCGGCTCGAGCAGCGCACGCGGTTCGACCTCGAGATGCTGCAGGAGGTGGGGCACTGCAAGGGCATCGAGAACTACACGCGCCACCTGTCGGGCGCCGCACCGGGCGAACCGCCGCCGACGCTGGTGGACTACCTGCCGGCCGACGCGATCATGTTCCTCGACGAGAGCCATGTGCTGATCGGCCAGCTCGGCGGCATGTACAACGGTGACCGTTCGCGCAAGGAGGTGCTGGTCGAGTACGGCTTCCGGCTGCCGAGCGCGCTCGACAACCGGCCGCTGAAGTTCGCCGAGTTCGAGCGCAAGATGCACCAGGCGGTGTTCGTCTCGGCCACGCCGGCCGACTACGAGCGCGAGCACGCCGGCCAGGTGGTCGAGCAACTCGTGCGGCCCACCGGGCTGGTCGATCCCGAGCTCGAAGTGCGTCGCGCGGCGAACCAGGTCGACGATGTGCTGCAGGAGATCCGCGAGCGGGTGAAGCTCAGCGAACGGGTGCTGATCACCACGCTGACCAAGCGCATGGCCGAGCAGCTCACCGACTACCTGAGCGACAACGGCGTCAAGGTGCGCTACCTGCACAGCGACGTCGACAACATCGAGCGCGTGGAGATCATCCGCGACCTGCGCCTGGGCGTGTTCGACGTGCTGGTGGGCATCAACCTGTTGCGCGAAGGGCTCGACCTGCCCGAGGTGTCGCTGGTGGCGATCCTCGATGCCGACAAGGAGGGCTTCCTGCGTGCCGAGCGCAGCCTGATCCAGACCATCGGCCGCGCCGCGCGGCACGTCAACGGCCGCGCGATCCTGTATGCGGAGAAGGTCACCGATTCGATGCGGCGGGCGATCGACGAGACCGAGCGCCGGCGCGACAAGCAGGTGACCTTCAACGCCGAGCGCGGCATCACGCCGCGCAGCGTCTCCAAGCGGGTGCGCGACCTGATCGACGGCGTGGTCGACAGTGGCGCCGAGAAGTCGCGGCGCAAGCAGATCGAGGCCGCGGCCGAGGTCGAGCTGCTGTCGGAGAAGGATCTCGGCAAGCGCATCAAGGCGCTGGAGCGCCAGATGCTCGAGCACGCGCGCAACCTCGAGTTCGAACAGGCGGCGCGGGTGCGCGACCAGTTATCGCTGTTGCGCGAGCAGGCGTTCGGCGCGTCGGCCGGCGAGGGCGACGGCGCGCCGTCCAGTGGCGTGGGGGTCGCATGATCTGGCCCGCGCGCTCGCGACACCCGTCACCGGTGCTGCGCGTACTGATGGTCTGCACCGGCAACATCTGCCGCTCGCCGACGGCCGAGGGCGTGCTGCGGCGCAAGCTGGTCGATGCCGGGCTCGGGCGCTTGATCGAGGTCGATTCGGCCGGCACCACCGACTACCACGCTGGGTCGCCGCCCGACCCGCGCGCGCAGGAGAGCGCTGGCCGGCGCGGCTACGACCTGTCGCGCTTGCGAGCGCGGCAAGTGCGCGCGTCGGACTTCGAGCGTTTCGATCTGCTGCTGGCCATGGAGGCCGTGCATGTGCAGTGGCTGACCGAGGCCTGCCCGCCAGCCAAGCGCGACCGCATCGGCCTGCTGATGGACCATGCGCGCGGCCGCCCGCCGGGCGGCGCGGTGCCCGACCCGTACTACGGTGCGCCGGCCGGTTTCGAGCACGTGCTCGATCTGGTCGAAGATGCCTGCGAAGGCCTGTTGGCAACGCTTCGCCAGCGCGCGCTTGAGCGCGCCCGTCCTGATCCGGATTAACCCTATTGCCGACTGAAAGAGTCGGTTAAAGGCTATACTTGACCAAACCTCTCGGGTTTCGGGGGATTTGCGCCGGCGCAGGGGCTGGCCCAGCAGCGAAAGGAGCGACGCGATGCGACTGACCACCAAGGGGCGTTTTGCGGTGACGGCGATGATCGACCTGGGCCTGCGCTCGACCAACGGTCCGGTTGCGCTGGCGGCGATCAGCCAGCGCCAGCAGATTTCGCTGTCGTACCTGGAGCAGCTGTTCGGCAAGCTGCGCCGGCACGAACTGGTGGAGAGCACGCGCGGCCCTGGCGGCGGCTACAGCCTCGGGCGCAAGGCCGAGGAGATCTCGGTGGCCGACATCATCGTCGCTGTCGACGAGCCGATCGATGCCACCGGCTGCGGCGGCAAGGAGAACTGCATGGGCGAGGACACCGGCCGCTGCATGACGCACGATCTGTGGACCAACCTGAACCAAAAGATGATCGAGTACCTCGATTCGATCTCGCTGCGCAAGCTGGTCGACGATCAACTGGCCCGCGGTGTGGCGATCGAGGAGACGCCGGTCAAGCGCGCGATCTCCAACGTGCCGGTGGTCAAGCCGATCAAGGTGACGGCGCCGAACTCGGTGTTCGCTCTTGGCAGTGCCATGTCCAAATGACGCAGCGCCATGTCGAAGTGACGCAGAGCGATGCCCAAGTGATGCTCCTTCGGTCCGACACCCGATGATGACCCCGCACTATCCGATCTACATGGACTACGGCGCGACGACGCCGGTCGACCCGCGCGTCGTCGACGCGATGGTCCCGTGGTTGCGCGAGCACTTCGGCAACCCGGCGTCGCGCAGCCATGCGTGGGGCTGGGAGGCCGAAGAGGCGGTGGAGAAGGCGCGCGCGCAGGTGGCGGCGCTGGTGGGCGCCGACCCGCGCGAGATCGTCTGGACCTCGGGCGCCACCGAGTCCGACAACCTGGCGATCAAGGGTGCGGCCAACTTCTACCAGTCGCGCGGCAAGCACCTGGTCACGGTCAAGACCGAGCACAAGGCGGTGCTCGACACGATGCGCGAGCTCGAGCGTCAGGGCTTCGAGGTCACCTACCTCGACGTGCAGGACAACGGCCTGCTCGACCTCGAGCGCTTCGAGGCGGCGCTGCGGCCCGACACCATCGTCGCCTCGGTGATGCTGGTCAACAACGAGATCGGCGTGATCCAGGACGTGGCCGCCATCGGCGCGATGTGCCGCCAGCGCGGCATCATCTTCCACGTCGATGGCGCGCAGGCGACCGGCAAGGTGGTGATCGACCTGGCCAAGCTGCCGGTCGATCTGATGAGCCTGGCCTCGCACAAGACTTACGGGCCCAAGGGCATCGGCGCGCTGTACGTGCGGCGCAAGCCGCGCGTGCGCATCGAGGCACAGATGCACGGCGGCGGCCACGAGCGCGGGCTGCGCTCGGGCACGCTGCCGACGCACCAGATCGTCGGCATGGGCACCGCGTTCGCGCTGGCGCGCGCCGAGATGGGCACCGAGCTCGAGCGCATCCGCATCCTGCAGCGCCGGCTGCTCGACGGCCTGTCCGACATCGAGCAGGTGTTCATCAACGGCGACCTCGAGCGGCGCGTGCCGCACAACGTGAACGCGTCGTTCAACTTCGTCGAGGGCGAGTCGCTGATCATGGGCATCAAGGGCATCGCGGTGTCGTCGGGCTCGGCGTGCACGTCGGCCAGCCTGGAGCCGAGCTACGTGCTGCGCGCGCTCGGCCGCAGCGACGAGCTGGCGCATTCGAGCCTGCGCATGACGATCGGCCGCTTCAGCACCGAGCAGGAGATCGACACCGCGGTGTCGACGCTGAAGGATCGCGTCGCCAAGCTGCGCGAGCTGTCGCCGCTGTGGGAGATGTACCGCGACGGCGTCGACCTCAGCGCGATCCAGTGGAGTGCGCACTGACGGCCACGGCCGGCAGCAGCAGGCATTGCAGGAGGCAAGACCATGGCATACAGCGACAAGGTCATCGATCACTATGAGAACCCGCGCAACGTCGGCACGTTCGACAAGGGCGACGATTCGGTCGGCACCGGCATGGTCGGTGCGCCGGCCTGTGGCGACGTGATGAAGCTGCAGATCAAGGTCGACGCCGCCACCGGGCTGATCCAGGACGCTCGCTTCAAGACCTACGGTTGCGGCTCGGCGATCGCGTCGAGCTCGCTGGTCACCGAGTGGGTCAAGGGCAAGACGCTCGAGGAGGCGATGTCGATCAAGAACGCGCAGATCGCCGAAGAGCTGGCGCTGCCGCCGGTGAAGATCCACTGCTCGATCCTGGCCGAGGACGCCATCAAGGCGGCGGTCAACGACTACAAGGCGCGCCATGGCCAGACCGAGGCACGCGTGGCCAGCGAGGGTGCCTGAACCCATGGCCGTGACCCTCTCCGAAGCCGCAGCGCGCCACGTGACGCGCTACATCGCCAAGCGCGGCAAGGGCGTTGGCGTGCGCCTGGGCATCAAGACCACCGGCTGTTCGGGCCTGGCCTATAAGCTCGAGTACGCCGACAGCGTCGCCCCCGAGGACCACGTGTTCGAAGAGCACGGCGTCAAGGTGCTGGTCGACCCGAAGAGCCTGCCGTTCGTCGATGGCACCCAGCTCGACTTCGTGCGCGAAGGCCTGAACGAGGGCTTCAAGTTCCACAACCCGAAGGAGAAGGACCGCTGCGGCTGCGGCGAGTCGTTCCGGGTCTGAGCCGGCACCGTTGTGCGCCGTTGTGGATGGCCTCGATCGGCCGTCAGCGTGTCCACCCCATGTCGCCCACGTCGATCGTCATCCGCCCCGAGCGTCCGGATCACCCGCAGGTGCGCGGCCTGCTGGCCCAGCTCGATGCCTATCTGGCGTCGCTGTACGCACCGGAGCACAACCACATCCTCGACCTGCAGGCGCTGCAGGCGCCCGAGGTGTCGTTCCTGGTCGCGGCGCACGGCGAGCAGATCGTGGGCTGCGCGGCCGTTCGGCGCATGGGCGCCGAAGCCGAATCGGGCGGCCGCGCCTATGGCGAGATCAAGCGGATGATGGTGTTGCCAGCCGTTCGCGGGCAGCGCATCGGCCAGCGGCTGCTCGACGCACTCGAGGTCTTGCTGCGCGCCGACGGCATCGGCCAGGCCCTGCTCGAGACCGGCGCTGCGCAGGTCGCCGCGGTGCGTCTGTACGAGCGCTGCGGCTATCGGCGCCGCGGCGCGTTCGGCGGCTACCCGGACAACGGCTTGTCGCTGTTCCTGCAGAAATCGTGGGCCACCGCCGCGAGGCCGGCATGAAGCTCGACAGCGACGACTTTGCCCTGTTCGGCCTGCCGCGCCGTTTCGCGCTCGACGCGGCCGCGCTGGCCGAGCGCTGGCGCGCGCTGCAATCCGAGGTGCACCCCGATCGCTTCACCGTCGAAGGTGCGGCCGCGCAGCGTGTGGCGATGCAGTGGGCGGTGCGGGTCAACGAGGCCTATCGCCGTCTGAAGGATCCGCTTGCGCGCGCGCTGTATCTGTGCGAGTTGGCCGGCCAGGCGGTCGATCCGCACGACCGGCAGGCGATGCCAGCGGCGATGCTGATGCGACAGATCGAATGGCGCGAGCAGCTCGAGCAGGCCGCCTCCGCCGACGCCGTGCACGCGCTCGACGGCGCGGTGCAGGTCGAGATCGCGAGCGCACAGGCCGCGGTGGCGGCCGATCTCGACCAGCACGCCGATGCGGCGGCCGCGGCCGCACGCCTGCGCGAGTGGATGTTCCTCGCGCGCCTGCGCGAGGATGTCGAGCGCAGGCTCGAGCGCCTGGAGGCCTGACGTGGCGCTGCTGCAGCTGTCCGAACCCGGCGAGAGCCCCGATCCGCACACGCGGCGCATCGCGGTGGGCATCGATCTCGGCACCACGCACTCGCTGGTGGCGTCGCTGCGCCACGGCCAGGCGGAGTGCCTGCCCGATGCGCAGGGCCGCGTGCTGCTGCCGTCGGTGGTGCGTTACCGCGACGATGCCGGCTGCGACGTCGGCTGGCCGGCGCTGGCCGCGCAGGGCGACGACGCCGAATACACCATCGCCTCGGTCAAGCGCCTGATGGGCCGCAAGCTCGCCGACGTGGCCGACGCCGGCAAGCTGCCTTACCAGCTGGTCGATGGTACCGGCATGGTCAGCGTGGCGACCCGGCAGGGGCCGAAGTCGCCGGTTGAAATCTCTGCGCAGATCCTGGCCACGTTGCGGCAGCGCGCGGAAGACAGCTTCGACAGCGAGCTGTTCGGTGCCGTGATCACCGTGCCGGCGTACTTCGACGACGCGCAGCGGCAGGCGACCAAGGATGCCGCGGAGCTGGCCGGCCTGCGCGTGCTGCGACTGATCAACGAGCCGACGGCCGCGGCCGTGGCCTATGGGCTCGATCGCGCGGCCGAAGGGCTGTACCTGGTGTACGACCTCGGCGGCGGCACGTTCGATGTGTCACTGCTGCGGCTCGCTCGCGGCTTGTTCGAGGTGGTGGCCACCGGCGGCGATGTGGCGCTCGGCGGCGACGATTTCGATCGCGCGCTCGCCTCGTGGGCCTTGGCGCACGGCCAGCGCACGGCCGATACGCCGCACGACAAGCAGGCAGTCCTGGCGGCGGCGCGGGCGGCCAAGGAAACGCTGTCGAGCGCCGACCGTGTCGTGCTGCGCGCTGGCTTGTCGACCGGCGTGCTGCAGGTCCCGATCGACCGTGCGGTGTTCGACGCGGCCACCCGTCCGCTGATTGAGCGCACGACGGGCGTGCTGCGCAAGGTGCTGCGCGATGCGCGCATCGACAAGCGCGAGGTGCAGGGCGTGGTGCTGGTCGGTGGCTCGACTCGCATGCCGGCGGTGCGCAGCGCGCTGCGCGCGCACTTCGAGCGCGAGCCGCTGACCGACCTCGACCCCGACCAGGTTGTGGCGCTCGGCGCCGCAATCCAGGCCAATGCACTGGCCGGCAACTCGCGCGACGGCGAGTTGCTGCTGCTCGACGTGATTCCGCTGTCGCTGGGGCTCGAGACGATGGGCGGTCTGGTCGAGCGCATCATCGAGCGCAATACGACGATCCCGGCGGCCAAGGCGCAGGAGTTCACCACCTTCAAGGACGGCCAGACCGCGATGGCGATCCACGTGGTACAGGGCGAGCGCGAGCTGGTTGCCGATTGCCGCTCGCTGGCCCGCTTCGAGCTGCGCGGCCTGCCGCCGATGGTGGCCGGGGCGGCGCGCATCCGCGTCACCTTCCAGGTCGATGCCGATGGCCTGCTGTCGGTGTCGGCGCGCGAGACCACGGCTGGCGTCGAGGCGCATGTGGTCGTCAAGCCGAGCTACGGGCTGTCGGACGACGAGGTGGCGCGCATGCTGCGCGAAGGCTTCGGTGCCGCCGAGGCCGACATGCGTGCGCGCGACCTGCGCGAGATGCGGGTCGACGCCGAGCGCCTGGTGTTGGCCACGCGCTCGGCGCTGGCGGCCGATGGCGATCTGCTGGCCGATGACGAACGAGCGACGATCGAACGCCAGCTCGCCGCGCTGGAGTCGAGTCGCGAGGGTGATGCGGCCGATGGCATCCGCGCGGCCACCGAGGCGCTGGCCAAAGGCACCGAGGTCTTCGCCGCGGCGCGCATGAACCGCAGCATCCGCTCCGCGCTGACCGGGCGGCGCATCGAGGAGGTTTGAGCGAGCATGCCGGTGATCAAGATCCTGCCGCATCCCGAGTACTGTGCGGACGGCGGGCGCATCGAGGCGCCGCCGGGCACCTCGCTGTGCGAAGCGATGCTCGACAACGGCATTGCGATCGATCACGCCTGCGAGATGAGCTGCGCGTGCACCACCTGCCACGTCATTGTGCGCGACGGCTTCGAGTCGCTCGGCGAGATGGACGAATCGGAGGAGGATCTGCTGGACCGTGCCTGGGGCTTGGCACCGACCTCACGCCTGTCGTGCCAGGCGATCCTGTCGGACCGCGACGTGACGATCGAGATCCCGAAGTACTCGATCAATCACGCGAAAGAGCGCCACTGATATCAGCGCGTCACGCCTTCGCCGCTCAGCGTGCGCCGCAACCAACCGCCGAGCGGTCCGAGCAGCCCGTTCGGGTCTTCGTGGTCACGTTCGCGCAGCAGTCCGCGCTCTTGCAGCATCTGCAGGAATACGCGTACCTCGAGCTTGGTGGCACCGCTGCTGTCGCACAGGTGTTGGGCCGTGACGAACCGATGGGACATGTCGCTCAGCATGCGGCGGTACGCAATGCGCTGATAGGGCGCCGGCAGATCGGGCCAGGCGGTGAGCTTGAACTCTTTCATGATCCCAACGCGGTTCGATATGGATGCCGTCTTGTGGTCGACGGCTATGAAGCCAAGGGTAAACCGCCGGCCCCCTTCGAACAAGGGTCGCAGGCAAGCCCACCGGGTATGTCCCGATGCTCGGCCGTGATGGAATGCGGCTGCCTCACCAAATGTGGCTCGACGAAACGACTCGATACACTGCCGATCGATGAACGTGCTGGGTGTCGAATCGTCCTGCGACGAGACCGGAGTTGCGTGGGTCGCGGCGCACGGTGACGAGCCGCCGCGCCTGCTGGCGCAGGCGTTGCACAGCCAGGCTGCCATGCACCGCGACTTCGGCGGCGTGGTGCCCGAACTGGCGTCGCGCGACCACATCCGCCGTGTGCTGCCGCTGGTGCGGCAGGTGGTGGCCGATGTGGGGCAGACGCTTCACGACCTCGACGCGATCGCGTACACACGCGGCCCCGGCCTGGCCGGTGCATTGTTGGTCGGCGCGGCCTGCGCGAGCGGGCTGGCCGCGGCATTGCAGCGTCCGGTGTACGGCGTGCACCATCTCGAGGGGCATCTGCTGTCGCCGTTCCTGTCGCACGACCCGCCGCAGTTTCCGTTCGTCGCGCTGCTGGTGTCGGGTGGCCACACGCAGTTGATGCGGGTCGACGAGGTCGGGCGGTACACGCTGCTGGGCGAGTCGATCGACGATGCAGCGGGCGAGGCCTTCGACAAATCGGCCAAGGTGCTCGGGTTGCCGTATCCCGGCGGGCCGGCGCTGTCGCGGCTCGCCGATTTCGGCGACGACACGGTGTTCAAGCTGCCGCGGCCGCTGCTGCACAGCGGCGATCTCGAGTTCTCGTTCGCCGGGTTGAAGACCGCGGTCGCCACGCAGGCGCGCAAGCTCGGGCCCAACGTGTGCGAACAAGACCGGGCGCACCTGGCGGCGGCCACGCAGGCCGCGATCGTCGAAGTGCTGGTGCACAAGTCGCTGGCCGCGCTGGCCGCCACCGGGCTGTCGCGTCTGGTGGTCGCCGGCGGCGTCAGCGCCAACAGCCGGTTGCGCGAGCAACTCGACGCGCGCTGCGCGGCGCGGCGCGTGCGGGTGCACTATCCCGAGCTGGCGCTGTGCGGTGACAACGGCGCAATGATCGCGCTAGCTGCCGCGATGCGTCTGCAGCGCGGCATCGCGACGCCGACGCACGGCTATGCGTTCGACGTGGCGCCGCGCTGGCCGCTGGATCAACTCGCACCAGCGGCCGCGGGGTGACGCTCGGTCAGTTGACCGCGATGCGCGCCGTGATGGCTGCCTTGCGCTTGCCCAGCTCGAGCTTCAGCACGCCGTGTTCGAGCCGCGCACTCGAATGCTCCTGGTCGACCTCGACCGGCAATGCGAAGCTGCGCGCGAAGCTCGACTCGGCACGCTCGCTGTACAGCACGCGGTCGCCGTCCTTGCGCTCGTGGGTCTTCGTCGTGCGGGCCGTGATGCTCACGCGGCGCCCGTCGACCGACACCTCGATGTCGTCCTTGGCCACGCCCGGCAGGTCGAGCGTCACTGTGTATGCTCGATCGGATTCGGCGACGTCCAGCGCCGGGCTGCGCGCCACACCGCTGTGCGCCGCCGTGTTCGGCGCGAGCCGGCGCTCGAAGGGTTCGTCGAACCAGCGATCGAGACCGCGGGTCCAGGCGGTGGCGCGATGGGTCAAAGGAACCAGGAACATGTGTACCTCCATTGAGTTCAAGCCGAGTGGCCTGCGGGCGTGCTGCACGCAGGGCCGTCGCCCATGCATCCGAATTGGCTGCGCCCGCGCGGATTTCAAGGCCCTGTGCGCGGGTCCGGCGACCGCAGGCACGGCATCGGCGCCGCGTGGAGACCGCCGTGCGTGAGACCGTGCTGACGATGATGAGCTCGCGCATTCGCGAGGTGGCCAATGCCGCGCTCGGCAACCCCGACGTGCTCGCCTTCTGGTTCGGCGAGAGCGACGAGGTCACGCCGCTGGCGGTGCGCGAGGCGGCGATGCGCTCGCTCGAGCGCGGCGAAACCTTCTATGGCCACAACCTCGGCCTGGCGGAGCTGCGCGCGGCGCTGGCGCGCTACACGGCCGGACTCCATGCGGGCGCCTACGACGAGCGCATCGCGGTGACCAGTTCCGGGGTGAATGCCCTGATGCTGGCCACGCAACTGCTGGTCGGCGCCGGCGACGACGTGGTGGCCGTGGTGCCGGTGTGGCCCAACCTGACGCAGCAGCCGACCGTGATGGGCGCGCAGGTGCGGCGCGTGGCACTGCGGCCCGATGCACAGGGAACCTGGCGCCTCGACCTGCAGGCGATGATCGACGCGATCGGCCCGCGCACGAAGGTGGCGCTGGTCAACTCGCCGAACAACCCCACCGGCTGGACGCTGCAGCCGCACGAGCAGCGCGCACTGCTGGCGCATTGCCGCCGCACCGGCACGTGGCTGGTCGCCGACGAGGTCTACGAGCGCATGTGGTTCGGCGGCGGTGCGACCGTCGCCGAGCCGCCTCGAGACGGTCGTTCCCCTCGGGGGACGCGAGCCGAAGGCGAGTCGGGAGAGTCCCGAACGGCGCCGAGCTTTCTCGACGTCGCGCAACCCGACGATCGCCTGATCGTCGTGCACAGCTTCTCGAAGAGCTTCCTGATGACCGGCTGGCGCCTGGGCTGGATGGTGGTGCCCGATGCGCGTGTGCTGGCCCAGATCGGCAAGCTGATCGAGTTCAACACCTCGTGCGCACCGGAGTTCGTGCAGCACGGCGGCATGGCCGCGCTGGCGCTGGGCGATGCGTTCGTCGATGCGCTGGCGCGGCGGCTGCGCGCCTGTCGCGATCGCCTGCTCGGCCACCTGCGCGAACTGCCGGGGGTGACCGTGGCCGTGCCGCCGGGCGGTCTCTATGCCTTCCTGAAGGTCGACGGTCAGGCCGATTCGCTGGCGTTCGCGCAGCGACTGTTGGCCGAACACGGTCTGGGCCTGGCGCCGGGTATCGCGTTCGGGCCCGAGGGCGAGGGCTGGCTGCGCTGGTGTTTCGCGTCGCGCGACCCCGAGCGGCTCGACCGCGGCGTGCAGCGCCTGGCCCAGGCGCTGCGGCTATAATCGCCGGTCGTCCAGCGGGGGTTGCATCGAGCAGCACCGGCCGGGCCGCCAGCACGGCGTGGGTCGGTTTCACCCGCGACCGCAAGTGAAAGCGGAAACCGCTCCCAAGGCCGGCAGGGCCTGGGCGGTTCCCCGTCCCGAGGAAATCGTCCATGACCATGTCCACTGCCAGCAAGGCCGAGATCGTCAAGTCCAACGCGCGCGGCGCGGGCGACACCGGCTCCCCCGAGGTTCAGGTCGCGTTGCTGACGGCGCGCATCAACGAACTGACCCCGCATTTCAAAGCCCACCTGAAGGACCATCACGGTCGGCGCGGCCTGCTCAGGATGGTGAGCCGCCGCCGCAAGCTGCTGGACTACCTGAAGGACAACGACGCCGATCGCTACACGGCGTTGATCCAGAAACTCGGCCTGCGCAAGTAGGCAGGCCCTTCGTCCGCCGCGCGGCCTGCGTTGCGCGGCGAATCCAGGAGCGAGGCATCCATCTTGGCGCTGCTGTGTCATTCCAGCGAGGCTCGGTCTGCGAGCCGCGCTGGAATGGCATCGCGCTGTCGTGCCCACGTTCCCGGTTTGCATGCGGCCGCATCGCGCATGCGTGGGGCGCACGGCCCGCACCGTGACCCCGACTGAGACTGGAGACCACAGCATGAGCCTGTTCAACAAGGTCAGCAAGACGTTCCAATGGGGCCCGCATCGCGTCACGCTCGAGACCGGTGAGATCGCCCGCCAGGCCTCCGGCGCCGTCGTCGTCAACATCGACGACACCGTGGTGCTCGCCACCGTGGTGGCGGCGAAGAACGCCAAGCCGGGGCAGGACTTCTTCCCGCTCACCGTCGACTACATCGAGAAGACCTACGCCGCCGGCAAGATTCCCGGCAGCTTCTTCAAGCGCGAAGGCCGTCCGAGCGAACTCGAGACGCTGACCTCGCGGTTGATCGACCGCCCGATCCGCCCGCTGTTTCCCGACGGCTTCTTCAACGAAGTGCAGGTGGTCATCCACGTGCTGAGCCTGAACCCCGAGGTGCAGGCCGACATCGCGGCACTGATCGGCGCGTCGGCGGCGCTGGCGATCTCGGGCATTCCGTTCAATGGCCCGATCGGCGCGGCGCGCGTCGGCTACGTCAACGGCCAGTATGTGCTGAACCCGGGCAAGAGCGAGCTGGTCAACTCCAAACTCGACCTCGTGGTGGCGGGCACCGAAGCGGCTGTGCTGATGGTGGAATCCGAGGCCGACCAGCTGTCCGAAGAGGTGATGCTCGGCGCCGTGGTCTACGGCCACGAGCAGGGCAAGGTGGCGATCGAGGCGATCCACGAGCTCGTGCGCGACGCCGGCAAGGCGGCGTGGACCTGGCAGGCGCCGCCGAAGGATGACGCCTTCATCGCCAAGGTCACTGCACTCGGCGAGGCGCCGCTGCGCGCGGCCTACCAGATCCGCAGCAAGCAGGCGCGCACGCAGGCCTGCCGCGAGGCGTATGCCAACGTGATGTCGGCGCTGAAGGGCGAGGGCACCGCATTCGACGAGGTCAAGGTCGAGGGCCTGCTGTTCGAGATCGAGTCGCGCATCGTGCGCAGCCAGATCCTCGCCGGCGAGCCGCGCATCGACGGCCGCGACACCCGCACCGTGCGGCCGATCGAGATTCGCGCCGGCGTGCTGCCGCGCACCCACGGCTCGGCGTTGTTCACCCGCGGCGAGACGCAGGCCATCGTTGCCACCACGCTCGGCACCGAACGCGACGCGCAGCGCATCGACGCGCTGGCCGGCGAGTTCGAAGACCGTTTCATGCTCCACTACAACATGCCGCCGTTCGCCACCGGCGAAACCGGTCGCGTCGGCAGCCCGAAGCGCCGCGAGATCGGCCACGGCCGGCTGGCCAAGCGCGCGCTCGTCGCCTGCTTGCCGAGCAAGGACGAGTTCCCGTACACGATTCGCGTCGTCAGCGAGATCACCGAGAGCAACGGCTCGTCGTCGATGGCCTCGGTGTGCGGCGGCTGCCTGAGCCTGATGGACGCCGGCGTGCCGATGAAGGCGCATGTGGCCGGCATTGCGATGGGCCTGATCAAGGAAGGCAACCGCTTCGCGGTGCTGACCGACATCCTCGGCGACGAGGATCACCTCGGCGACATGGACTTCAAGGTGGCGGGCACCGGCGCCGGCGTGACCGCGCTGCAGATGGACATCAAGATCCAGGGCATCACGAAAGAGATCATGCAGGTCGCGCTGGCGCAGGCCAAGGAGGCGCGGCTGCACATCCTGGGCAAGATGGTCGAGGCGATGGGCGGCGCGCGTGCCGACGTGTCGCAGTTCGCGCCGCGGCTGTACACGATGAGGATCCACCCGGAGAAGATCCGCGACGTCATCGGCAAGGGCGGCGCCACGATCCGCGCGCTGACCGAAGAGACCGGCTGCACGATCGACATCGCCGAGGACGGCACGATCACCATCGCGTCGGTCGACGCCGACAAGGCCGCGTTCGCGAAGAAGCGCATCGAGGAGATCACCGCCGATGTCGAAGTGGGCCATGTCTACGAGGGCCCGATCACCAAGATCCTCGACTTCGGCGCGCTGGTGAACCTGCTGCCCGGCAAGGACGGCCTGCTGCACATCAGCCAGATCGCGCACCAGCGCATCGAGAAGGTCACCGACGTGCTGAGTGAAGGCCAGATCGTCAAGGTCAAGGTGCTCGAGACCGACGACAAGGGCCGCGTGAAGCTGTCGATGAAGGCGCTGCTCGAGCGACCCGAGGGCATGGAAGACGACCGCGGTGATCGCGCTGACCGGCCGCCGCGCCGCGACCGTGGTGACCGCGGCGATCGTGGCGACCGCCCGCCGCGTCGCGAGCGCGAGCCGCGCGAGGCGGTGGACGCCGGCGCCGAGCAGCAACAACAACAGCAGCAATAGGCTCTTGCGGCGCGGCGTGCGATGAAGGCGATCGAGATCAAGGGCTTCGGTGCGCCCGAGGTCCTGCAACTCGCCGAGCGGCCCGATCCGGTGCCCGGCGCCGGCGAGATGCTGGTGCGCGTCAGCGCCGCCGGCGTCAACCGGCCCGACGTGCTGCAGCGCAAGGGCGCCTACGCGCCGCCGCCTGGTGCATCTGATCTGCCCGGGCTGGAGTTCGCCGGCACGATCGTCGGCGGCGACGCCGCGGCGATGGCGCAGGCCGGCTTCGCCGTCGGCGATCGCGTCTGCGCGCTGGTGGCCGGTGGCGGCTATGCGCAGCTCGCGGTGGCGCCGATCGCGCAGTGCCTGCCGGTGCCCAAGGGCCTCAGTGACATCGAGGCCGGCGGCCTGCCCGAGACCTTCTTCACCGTCTGGAGCAACGTGTTCGATCGCGGCCGCCTGCAGCGCGGCGAGACGCTGCTGGTGCAAGGCGGCACCAGCGGCATCGGCGTCACCGCGATCCAGCTCGGCAAGGCATTTGGCGCCCGCGTGATCGCCACCGCTGGCAGCGCCGACAAGTGCCAGGCCTGCGTGGCGATCGGCGCCGATGCGGCCATCGACTACAAGCAGCAGGATTTCGTCGAGGAGACCCGGCGCCTCACCGGCGGGCGCGGCGCCGACGTGGTGCTCGACATGGTGGCTGGCGACTACGTGGCACGCGAGGTCAAGTGCCTGGCCGACGACGGCCGCATCGTGATCATCGCGGTGCAAGGCGGCGTCAAGAGCGAGTTCAACGCCGGCGACGTGCTGCGCCGCCGACTGACGATTACCGGCTCGACACTGCGGCCGCGGCCGCTGGCGTTCAAGGCGGCGATCGCGGCCGCGCTGCGCGCACAGGTGTGGCCGCTGCTCGAGGCCGGCCAGGTCAAGCCGATCGTGCACCGGGTGTTCGATGCCGCCGACGCGGCGCAGGCGCATGCGCTCATGGAGTCGGGCACGCACGTCGGCAAGATCATGCTGCGCTGGTGAGCGGCGGGGTCGAGGCGAGGAAGGACGAACAACGCATGCGACGCAAGCTGGTGGTGGGCAACTGGAAGATGCACGGCAGCCGCGCGGCCAACGAGCCGCTGCTGGCGGCGATTGCGCAGGCGCGCCCGTTCGGTTGCGACGTGGCGGTGTGCGCGCCGTTCCCCTACCTGTCGGAGGTGGCGCTGGCCTGGGCCGGCGGCGACCTGCGCTGGGGTGCGCAGGACGTGTCGGTGCACGAGCAGGGCGCGTACACCGGCGAGGTGTCGGCGGCGATGCTGGCCGAGTTCGGTTGCCGCTACGCGATCGTCGGTCACTCCGAGCGCCGGCAGTACCACCACGAGAGCGACCAGCTTGTGGCCGACAAGGCCAAGGCGGCGTTGGCGCGCGGCGTGACACCGATCGTCTGCGTCGGCGAGAGTCTGGCGCAGCGTGAGGCCGGCGAGACCGACGCGGTGGTCAAGCGCCAGCTGTCGGCGGTGATCCACACGCTGGCGCATTGCGCCGGCGAGATGGTGGTGGCCTACGAGCCGGTGTGGGCGATCGGCACCGGCCGCACCGCCACGCCCGAGCAGGCGCAGGCGGTGCACGCGCTGCTGCGCGCGCAGCTGCAGGCGGCCACGCCGCACGCGTCGCGCATGAAGCTACTCTACGGCGGCAGCGTGAAGGCCGACAACGCGCGCACGCTGTTCGCGCAGCCCGACATCGATGGTGGCCTGATCGGCGGCGCATCGTTGAAGGCCGACGACTTCATCGCCATCTGCCGCGCCGCCGGCTGATGGCGGCGCGCGCGATCACGAAAGCAGAACAACCCATGAATCTGTTGAGCAATCTCGTGCTGGTCGTGCAGATCCTGTCTGCCGTGGTGATGATCGGCCTGGTGCTGATCCAGCACGGCAAGGGCGCCGACATGGGCGCCTCGTTCGGCAGCGGCGCGTCGGGCAGCCTGTTCGGCGCCACCGGGAGCGCGAACTTCTTGTCGCGTTCCACCGCCGTGTGCGCGGCGCTGTTCTTCGTCAGCACGCTGGCGCTCGCGCTGATGGCCGCCGGCGGCAAGTCCAATCTCGGTGGCAACACGGTGCTCGATCGGCCCGCGGCGGCGAGCGCGCCGGCTGGCGCGTCGGCGCCGGTGATCCCGGGGGCGGTGATTCCGGGTGCGGCAAGCGCGCCGCTCGTGCCGGCCACACCGGCAGCGGCCACGAAGCCGACGCTGCCATCGACGGGCTCGACCGTGCCGTCGACCACCACGGTGCCGGCGGTGCCGTCGACACCGGCGTCGCGCTGATCGGGCGCGACGCCACTCGCACCCGTTTCTTCGCTGCGGCTTGCGCGGGCGCAAGGCGATCGCGTGTCGCCGCGACAACGGCCGTGCAGGCGAAAGCCAGTAGAATTGTTGGCTGTTCGCGAAGGCTTGGCCTCGAAGCCTTCGTTCGGTCGAAACGGGTTTCGCAAGCCTGCTGCCGTGCCGACGTGGTGAAATTGGTAGACACGCTATCTTGAGGGGGTAGTGGCGAAAGCTGTGCGAGTTCGAGTCTCGCCGTCGGCACCACCAACGTTGCGTCAACCTGGAGGTCGGATTTCCAACCGCTTCGCGTACAGCCGCTGACCCATGGACCTCGCAGCGCGCGCCTGGGGTTTTTGCGCAATCAATTGCTGCGCATGGAGTACGAGGATGCGCTCGGCCAGCGCACCGAAATCCGCTTCAGCGGCTGGAAGCGCAATCCGGCCTTCGCCGCCGGCACCTTCGTCTTCACGCCGCCGGCGGGCGTGGACGTGATTGGCGGGTAGCGCGACGTTCACCGCCCGCGCGCAGTCGTGCTGGATGCGAACCGTTCTCGACTATAGCCACGGGAAGTGCGCGCGAATCGCTGGCGCTGCGTGAAAACGCGACCCGGGTCTGGCCGCGGCCGCATCGCGGCGGGTAGAATGTGCGGCTGTCGGTCGACGACTTCGTGTCGTCGGGATCCTCCACAACGCATGAGGCGAGCGTGCTGGCCGAGTATCTGCCCCCCCTGCTGTTCCTGATCGTCGCCGCCGGCATCGGCATCGTGCTGATCATCGTCGGCAATGTGCTGGGCCCGACGCGGCCATCGGCGGAGAAGCTGTCTCCATACGAATGCGGCTTCGATGCGTTCGAGAACGCGCGTATGCCGTTCGACGTGCGCTACTACCTGATCGCGATCCTGTTCATCGTCTTTGATCTGGAAATCGCGTTCGTGTTTCCTTGGGCGGTGGTGTTCCGTGAGCTGGGAATGTTCGGCCTGATCGAAATGGGCACCTTCCTCGCGCTGCTGGTGATCGGTTTCGCGTACGTGTGGAAGCGCGGCGCGCTGGAGTGGGAATGAGCAATATCGTCCGATCAGTACTGGAAGCCGCCAGCAACCCGCTGCCGGAAGGGCGGCTGGACGACATCCTGCGGCCCGAAGGCGACAATCCGCTGCTGCAGAACGGCTTCGTCACCACCAGCATGGACGCGCTGTGGAACTGGGCGCGCACCGGCTCGATGTGGCCGATGACTTTCGGTCTGGCCTGCTGCGCGGTGGAGATGATGCACGCCGGCGCGGCGCGCCTGGACCTCGACCGCTACGGCGTGGTGTTCCGCCCGTCGCCGCGCCAGTCCGACGTGATGATCGTGGCCGGCACGCTGTGCAACAAGATGGCGCCGGCGCTGCGCAAGGTGTACGACCAGATGGCCGAGCCGCGCTGGGTGCTCAGCATGGGGTCGTGCGCCAACGGCGGTGGCTATTACCACTACAGCTACTCGGTCGTGCGCGGCTGCGACCGCATCGTGCCGGTCGACGTCTACGTGCCCGGCTGTCCGCCGACTGCCGAGGCGCTGCTGTACGGCATCTTGCAGTTGCAGGCCAAGATCCGGCGCGAGAACACCATCGCCCGGGCATGAGATGACGCGCCTCGATCAACTGCACTCCGCGCTCGAAACCACGTTCGGCGAGCAGCTCAAGTCGTTGCGGCGCGACCGTGGCGAGCTCACGGCCACCGTGGCACCGCAGCACTACCTGAAGGTGGCGCAGCGCCTGCGCGACGAGCCGGCGCTCAAGTTCGAGCAACTGGTCGACCTGTGCGGCGTCGACTACTCCAGCTACCGCAACGAGCCGTGGGAGGGCGCGCGTTACTGCGTGGTGCTGCACCTGCTGTCGATCACCCACAACTGGCGTCTGCGCCTGAAGGTGTTCGCGGCCGACGACGACGTGCCGATGGTGCCGTCGGTCACGCCGATCTGGGGCAGCGCCAACTGGTTCGAGCGCGAGGCGTTCGATCTCTTCGGCGTCGTCTTCGAGGGCCACGAAGACCTGCGCCGCATCCTCACCGACTACGGCTTCATCGGCCACCCGATGCGCAAGGATTTTCCGGTCTCGGGCCATGTCGAGATGCGCTACGACGCCGAGAGCAAGCGCGTGGTCTACCAGCCGGTGACGATCGAGCCGCGCGAGGTCACGCCGCGCGTGGTGCGCGAAGAAAAATACGGCGGTGGGCTATGAGGGCGCGGGGGCATCTCGGCGGCAACTTCGGCTGCGACCGCGCGCTGCGCGGCTTGCTGCCTGCGGCGGGGGCTGCCAGTGGCTGAGATCAAGAACTACACGCTGAACTTTGGGCCGCAGCACCCGGCGGCACACGGCGTGCTGCGCCTCGTGCTCGAGCTCGACGGCGAGGTGATCCAGCGCGCCGACCCGCACGTCGGCCTGTTGCACCGCGCGACCGAGAAGCTCGCCGAGACGCGTACGTTCATCCAGACGCTGCCCTACATGGATCGGCTGGACTACGTGTCGATGATGTGCAACGAGCACGCGTACTGCCTGGCCATCGAGAAGCTGCTGGGCATCGAGGTACCCGAACGCGCGCAATACATCCGTGTGATGTTCTCCGAACTGACGCGCATCCTCAACCACCTGTTGTGGCTGGGCGCGCACGGCATCGACTGCGGTGCGATGAACGTGCTGATCTACTGCTTCCGCGAGCGCGAGGACATCCTCGACATGTACGAGGCGGTATCGGGCGCGCGCATGCATGCGGCGTACTTCCGGCCCGGCGGCGTCTACCGTGATCTGCCCGACACGATGCCGCAGTACAAGGTCAGCCGCATCCGCAACGAGCGTGCGCTGAAGGCGCTGAACGAGAACCGCCAGGGTTCGCTGCTGGACTTCATCGAAGATTTCTCCAAGCGCTTCCCGGCCAACGTCGACGAGTACGAAACGCTGCTCACCGACAACCGTATCTGGAAGCAGCGCACCGTGGGCATCGGCGTGATGCCGCCGGAGCGGGCGCTGAACCTCGGCCTCACCGGCCCGATGCTGCGCGGCTCCGGCGTCGCGTGGGATCTGCGCAAGAAGCAACCGTACGATGTCTACGAGCGGATGGATTTCGATATCCCGGTGGGCACCCATGGCGACACCTACGACCGCTACCTGGTGCGGGTGGAGGAGCTGCGCCAGGCCAACCGCATCGTCACGCAATGCGTCGAGTGGCTGCGCCGCAATCCCGGCCCGGTGATCACCGACAACCTGAAGGTCGCACCGCCGTCGCGCGTGAACATGAAGACCAACATGGAGGAGCTGATCCACCACTTCAAGCTCTTCACCGAGGGCATGCACGTGCCCGAGGGCGAGGCCTATGCGGCCGTCGAGCACCCGAAGGGCGAGTTCGGCATCTACCTGGTCAGCGATGGCGCCAACAAGCCCTACCGCATGAAGATCCGGCCGCCGGGCTTCGTGCACCTCGCGGCGTTCGACGAGATGTGCCGCGGCCACATGATCGCGGACGCGGTGGCGATCATCGGCACGATGGACATCGTGTTCGGCGAGGTCGACCGATGATGACGCTGAGTGCAACGATCACGGAGCGCTTCGCGCGCGAGGTGGCCAAGTACCCGCCCGAGCAGAGGCAGTCGGCGGTGATGGCCTGCCTGGCCATCGTGCAGCAGGAGCAAGGCTGGGTCAGTGCCGACGCCGAGCAGGCGGTGGCGGCCTACCTCGGCATGCCGGCGATCGCGGTGCGCGAGGTCACCACGTTCTACAACATGTACAACCAGCAGCCGGTGGGGCGCTTCAAGCTCAACGTCTGCACCAACCTGCCGTGCCAGCTGCGCAACGGCCAGCACGCGCTCGAGCATCTGTGCCGGCGGCTCGGCGTCGACGAAGGCGGCACCAGCGCAGACGGCCTGTTCACCGTGCAGAAGAGCGAGTGCCTCGGCGCCTGCGCCGATGCGCCGGTGATGTTGGTCAACGACCGCCAGATGCTCAGCTGCATGAGCGATGCCCGGCTCGACGAGCTGGTCGACACGCTGAAGGCGAGCGCCAAATGAGCGGCATCGTGTTGCCCGACCTGTCCAGGTTCCAGGCCAGCGGCCGCGAAACCTGCTTCCACGATCGCCACGTGGGGGCGCAGATCTACGCCGGCCTCGACGGCCGCAACTGGCGCCTGAAGGACTACGAGGCGCGCGGCGGCTATCGCGCGCTGCGCAAGATCCTCGGGCAAGACGGCGGCGCCGGCCTGACGCCCGAGCAGGTGGTGGCTGAGGTCAAGGCCTCGGGCCTGCGCGGCCGCGGCGGTGCGGGCTTCCCCACCGGGTTGAAGTGGAGCTTCATGCCGCGCGCGCTGCCGGTGCAGAAGTACCTGGTGTGCAACTCCGACGAGGGCGAGCCCGGCACCTGCAAGGACCGCGACATCCTCGCCTACAACCCGCACATCGTGATCGAGGGCATGGCCATCGCCGCCTACGCGATGGGCACCACGGTGGGCTACAACTACATCCACGGCGAGATCTTCGAGATCTACGAGCGCTTCGAACAGGCGCTGCGCGAGGCGCGCGAGGCCGGCTACCTCGGTGACGACATTCTCGGCAGCGGCTTCAAGTTCCAGCTGCACGCGCACCACGGCTTCGGCGCCTACATCTGCGGCGAGGAGACCGGCCTGCTCGAATCGCTCGAGGGCAAGAAGGGGCAGCCGCGCTTCAAGCCGCCGTTCCCGGCCAGCTTCGGCCTGTACGGCAAGCCCACCACGATCAACAACACCGAAACCTTCGCCGCGGTGCCGTGGATCATCGTCAACGGTGGCGACGCCTACCTGAAGATCGGCAAACCGAACAACGGCGGTACCAAGATCTTCTCGATGGTCGGCGACGTCGAGCGCCCGGGGAACTACGAGATCCCGCTCGGCCTGCCGTTCGCCAAGCTGCTCGAGCTCGCCGGTGGCGTGAAGGGCGGGCGCAAGCTGAAGGCCGTGATCCCCGGCGGTTCGTCGGCGCCGGTGCTGCCGGCGTCGGTGATGATGGACCTGACGATGGACTACGACAGCATCGCCAAGGCCGGTTCGATGCTCGGCTCGGGCGCGGTGATCCTGATGGACGAGACGCGCTGCATGGTCGCCTCGCTGCTGCGGCTGTCGTACTTCTACATGCACGAATCGTGCGGCCAGTGCACGCCGTGCCGCGAAGGCACCGGCTGGCTGTGGCGCATGGTGCATCGCATCGAGCACGGCCAGGGCCGCGCCGACGACCTCAAGCTGCTCGATTCGGTGGCCGAGAACATCATGGGCCGCACGATCTGCGCGCTCGGCGACGCGGCGGCGATGCCGGTGCGCGGCATGATCAAGCACTTCCGCGACGAGTTCGCGTACCACATCGAGCACAAGCGCTGCATCGTCGGCCCGGGCGCGCAGCACGCGCACAAGGCGGCCGAGACGGCGGCGGCCTGATCCCGAGCGAATCCCATGGTCGAAATCGAAGTCGACGGCAAGAAGGTGAGCGTGGCCGAGGGCAGCATGGTGATGCATGCGGCCGACGCCGCCGGCATCTACGTACCGCACTTCTGCTACCACAAGAAGCTCAGCATCGCGGCCAACTGCCGCATGTGCCTGGTCGACATCGAGAAAGCACCCAAGCCGATGCCGGCCTGCGCGACGCCGGTGACGCAGGGCATGATCGTCCGCACCAAGAGCGACAAGGCCGTCAACGCGCAGAAGTCGGTGATGGAGTTCCTGCTCATCAACCACCCGCTCGACTGCCCCATTTGCGATCAGGGCGGCGAATGCCAGCTGCAGGACCTGGCGGTGGGGTACGGCCATTCGGCATCGCGCTACGCTGAAGAGAAGCGCGTGGTGTTCCACAAGAGCGTGGGCCCGCTGATCTCGATGGAAGAGATGACGCGCTGCATCCACTGCACCCGCTGCGTGCGCTTCGGGCAGGAAATGGGCGGCATCATGGAGCTCGGCATGACGAACCGCGGCGAGCACTCCGAGATCACCACCTTCGTCGGCCGCACGGTCGACTCGGAGGTGTCGGGCAACATGATCGACATCTGCCCGGTCGGTGCGCTCACCAGCAAGCCGTTCCGCTACAGCGCGCGCACCTGGGAGCTGTCGCGGCGCAAGAGCGTGAGCCCGCACGATTCGACCGGCGCCAACCTGATGGTGCAGGTCAAGTCCGACCGCGTGTTGCGCGTGGTGCCGCTGGAGAACGAAGACGTCAACGAGTGCTGGATCGCCGACCGCGACCGCTTCAGCTACGAGGCGCTGAACGCCGATTCGCGCCTGAAGAGCCCGATGGTCAAGCAAGGCGGCCAGTGGCAGCCCGTGTCGTGGGAGGCGGCGCTGAAGTACGTGGCCGAGGGGCTGCAGCGCATTCGCGACGAGCACGGCGCACAGAGCATCGGCGCGCTCGGCTCACCGTACAGCACGCTCGAAGAACTGCACCTGCTGGCCAAGCTGGTGCGCGGCCTCGGCAGCGAGAACATCGACCACCGCGTGCGCCACGCCGACTTCGCCAACCGCGCGCCGGCCGGCCAGGCGCGCTGGCTCGGCACCTCGATCGCCTCGTTGTCGAAGCTCGATCGCGTGTTCGTGGTCGGTTCGTTCCTGCGCAAGGATCACCCGTTGTTCGCGTTGCGCATCCGCCAGGCGGTGCGCCACGGCGCCAAGCTTATGAGCCTGCACGCGGTGCACGACGACTGGGCGATGCCGGTGGCGCACACGATCACCGCGGCGCCGAGCGCGTGGCCGCAGGCGCTGGCCGAGGTGGCCGCTGCGGTGGCGCAAGCCAAGGGCGTGGCGGCACCGGTGCCGGCGCAGGCCGGCGCGGCGGCGCAGGCGGTGGCTGCGCAGTTGCTGTCGGGCGAGCGCAAGGCGATGCTGCTGGGCAATGCCGCGGTGCAGCACCCGCAGGCCGGCGCGCTGCTCGCGCTGGCGCACTGGATCGCGGCGCAATGCGGCGCCAGCGTCGGCAGCTTCGGCGAGGCGGCCAACAGCGTCGGCGCGCAATGGGCGCGGGCGCTGCCGGGCGCCGGTGGCCTGCACGCCGGCCAGATGCTCGGCCAGCCGATGAAGGCGCTGCTGCTGCTCAACGTGGAGCCGGCGCACGACGCGGCCGATGCCGCCGCCGCGCGGAAGGCGCTGGCCGGTTCGGGGTTGGTGGTGGCGCTGACGTCGTTCCAGGATGCGGCCGTCGACAACGCCGACGTGCTGCTGCCGATCGCGCCGTTCACCGAGACCTCGGGCACCTTCGTCAACGCCGAGGGGCGCGTGCAGAGCTTCCACGGCGTGGTCAAGCCGTTCGGCGAGACGCGGCCGGCCTGGAAGGTGCTGCGTGTGCTCGGCAATCTGCTGCGGCTCGACGGCTTCGAGCACGACACCTCCGAGGCGGTGCGCGACGATGTGCTGGCGGGCCTCGATGTCGCGCAACGCCTGTCCAACGAGCCGGCCGGTGTACCCGCGCTCGCGCCGCCGCTGCGCACGCACGAGCGTGTGGCCGACGTGCCGATCTACAGCACCGATGCGCTGGTGCGCCGCGCCGCCGCGCTGCAGGCCACGCGCGATGCGGCCTCGCCGGTGGTGGGGTTGCCCAGCATCCTGTGGAGCCAACTCGGGTTGAAGACCGGTGCTCGCGTCCGCGTGACGCAGAGCGGCCTGTCGGCGGTGCTGCCGGCGCGTGAGGAGCCCACGCTGGCGCCCAGCGTGGTGCGCGTGGCGGCCGGGCACCCGGCCACGGCGTCGCTCGGCGCGATGTTCGGTGCCATCGGCATCGAGGCGGTGGCGTGAGGGGCCGATGACGATGCTCACGCAGATCAACGACTACGGCGCTTCGCTGTTCGGCGCTCAGCTGTGGCAGGCTGGCCTGCTGGTGGCCTGGGACGTGGTGAAGATCGTCGCGCTGGTGCTGCCGTTGATGATCTGCGTGGCCTACCTGACGCTGTGGGAGCGCAAGGGCATCGGCTGGACGCAGATCCGCCCCGGTCCGAACCGCGTCGGCCCCTACGGGCTGCTGACGCCGATCGCCGACGCGGTGAAGCTGATCTTCAAGGAGATCATTCGACCGGCGGCGGCCAACAAGGGGCTGTTCTTCCTCGGCCCGGTGATGACGATCATGCCGGCGCTGGCGGCCTGGGCGGTGGTGCCGTTCGGCCCCGAGGTGGCGGTGTCGAACATCAACGCCGGCCTGCTGTTCCTGATGGCGATCACCTCGCTCGAGGTCTACGGCGTGATCATCGCGGGCTGGGCGTCGAACTCGAAGTACGCCTTCCTCGGGGCGCTGCGCGCCACCGCGCAGATGGTGAGCTACGAGATCGCGATGGGCTTCGCGCTGGTCGTGGTGCTGATGGTCTCGGGCAGCCTGAACATGACCGAGATCGTGCTGGTGCAGACGCGCGGCTGGTTCGCCGAGCACGGCATCAACTTCCTGTCGTGGAACTGGCTGCCGCTGCTGCCGATCTTCTTCGTCTATTTCATCTCCGGTCTGGCCGAAACCAACCGCCACCCGTTCGACGTGGTCGAGGGTGAATCCGAGATCGTCGCCGGCCACATGATCGAGTACTCGGGCATGGCGTTCGCGATGTTCTTCCTCGCCGAGTACGCCAACATGATCCTGGTGTCGGCGCTGGCGGTCACGATGTTCCTCGGCGGCTGGAGCGCGCCGGTGGGTTTCGCGCTGCTCGGCATGGACACGCCGGCGTGGATCACCGCTACGCAGTGGTTCTGGGATTGGTTCTGGCTGTTCGGCAAGACCTTCGCCGTGGTCACCGTGTTCCTGTGGGTGCGTGCCACGTTTCCGCGCTACCGCTACGACCAGATCATGCGCCTGGGCTGGAAGATCTTCATTCCGGTCACGCTGGTGTGGCTGGTGGTGGTGGGTGTCTGGATACAGACACCGCTGAACATCTGGAAGTAGACGAGTCGCAAGCGAGCCACACATGGCCCAAGCCACCACGATCAAGGATCTGCTCTCCGGCTTCATGCTGGCGGAGCTGTTCAAGGGCATGCGGCTCACCGGCCGGTACTTCCTGTCGCGCAAGATCACGGTGCAGTTCCCGGAGGAGAAGACCCCGCTCAGCCCGCGCTTTCGCGGCCTGCACGCGCTGCGCCGCTACGACAACGGCGAGGAACGCTGCATCGCGTGCAAGCTGTGCGAGGCGGTGTGCCCTGCGCTGGCGATCACGATCGAGAGCGAGCAGCGTGCCGACGGCACGCGCCGCACCACGCGCTACGACATCGACCTCACCAAGTGCATCTTCTGCGGTTTCTGCGAAGAGAGCTGCCCGGTCGACTCGATCGTCGAGACCCACGTCTTCGAGTACCACGGCGAGAAGCGCGGCGACCTGTACTTCACGAAAGAGATGCTGCTTGCGGTGGGCGACCGCTACGAGAGTGAGATCGCCGCGGCCCGGGCGGCCGACGCCCGGTATCGCTGAGCGACGCCGTGCCACGATCACCATGACCACCACCAGCGCGCTCTTCTACCTCTTCTCGGCGGTGCTGCTGTTCGCCGGCGCGCGCGTGATCACCGCGCGCAGCACGGTCTACGCGGCGCTGTACCTCGTGCTGGCGTTCGGCAATGCCGCCGCGCTGTGGCTGCTGCTGCGCGCCGAGTTCCTGGCCGTCGCGCTGGTGCTGGTGTACGTGGGCGCGGTGATGGTGCTGTTCCTGTTCGTCGTGATGATGCTCGACTTCAACACCGACCGCCTGCGCGAGGGGTTCTGGAAGCACCTGCCGCTGGCGGGCCTGGTGGGCGCGGTGATCGCGCTCGAGATGGCCTTCGTGCTGATCCGCGGCTTCGACGTGCGCAGCGCGCCGGCGATGGCCGACGCGGCGGTGAAAGTCGGCAACACCAAGCTGCTCGGCGTGGCGATCTACACGCAGTACCTCTATCCGCTGCAGGTGGCCGCGGTACTGCTGCTGGTGGCGATCATCGCGGCGATCTCGCTGACGCTGCGCCGACGCAAGGACAGTCGCTACATCGACCCGGCCGACCAGGTGAAGGTGCGCAAGGCCGACCGCCTGCGCATCGTGCCGATGCAACCGGTGGTCGAGCCGCCGCCTGTGCCACCCGCCGCGGCGGCGCCGGCACCGGCCGCCGGCAGCGCCGCACCGGGAGGTGCGAAGGCATGATCCCCGATTCGATCGGACTCGGTCACTACCTGTCGCTGGGCGGCCTGCTGTTTGCGCTGTCGGTGGTGGGCATCTACCTGAACCGCCGCAACCTCATCGTGCTGCTGATGGCGATCGAGCTGATGCTGCTGGCCGTCAACCTGAACTTCGTCGCGTTCTCGTACTACCTGGGCGACATGGCGGGCCAGGTGTTCGTGTTCTTCATCCTCACGGTGGCGGCGGCCGAATCGGCGATCGGCCTGGCGATCCTGGTCGTGCTGTTCCGCAACCGCTCGACGATCGACGTCGAGGATCTCGACGCCTTGAAGGGGTGAACCCGGCATGCACGTGATCACCCCCAACCTGCTGCTCACCGCCGCATTGGCGCCACTGGCCGGTGCCGTGGTCGCCGGCCTCGGTGGGCACTGGATCGGACGGCGCGGCGCGCACCGCATCACCATTCTCGGCGTGCTGGTGTCGTTCCTGGCCTCGCTGATCGTGCTGAAGCTGGTGGTGGCCGACGGCGCGCGCTTCAACGCCACCGTCTACGAGTGGATGGTCGTGGCCGGCCTGAAGATGGAAATCGGCTTCCTGGTCGACGGCCTCACCGCGATGATGATGTGCGTGGTGAGCTTCGTCTCGCTGATGGTGCACATCTACACCATCGGCTACATGCAGGACGATCCGGGCTACCAGCGCTTCTTCTCGTACATCAGCCTGTTCACGTTCTCGATGCTGATGCTCGTGATGAGCAACAACTTCCTGCAGCTGTTCTTCGGCTGGGAGGCGGTGGGCCTGGTGAGCTACCTGCTGATCGGTTTCTGGTACACGCGCCCGAGCGCGATCTTCGCCAGCCTGAAGGCCTTCATCGTCAACCGGGTCGGCGACTTCGGCTTCATCCTCGGCATCGGTCTGATCGCCACCTACGCCGGCACGCTGAGCTACGCCGAAGCCTTCGCCAAGGCCAGCGCGCTCGCCCAGCTGGGCTTTCCCGGCACCGACTGGATGCTGATCACCGTGATCTGCATCTGCCTGTTCATCGGCGCGATGGGCAAGAGCGCGCAGTTTCCGCTGCACGTGTGGCTGCCCGATTCGATGGAGGGCCCGACGCCGATCTCGGCGCTGATCCACGCCGCGACAATGGTCACCGCCGGCATCTTCATGGTCGCGCGCATGAGCCCGCTGTTCGAGTGGTCGGACACCGCGCTGAACCTGGTGCTGGTGATCGGCGCGGTCACCGCGCTGTTCATGGGCTTCCTGGGTGTCGTGCAGAACGACATCAAGCGCGTGGTGGCGTACTCCACGCTGAGCCAGCTCGGCTACATGACCGTGGCCCTCGGCGTCTCGGCGTACTCGGTGGCGGTGTTCCACCTGATGACGCACGCGTTCTTCAAGGCGCTGCTGTTCCTGGCCGCCGGCTCGGTGATCATCGGCATGCACCACGACCAGGACATCCGCAACATGGGCGGCCTGGCCAGGTACATGCGCATCACCTGGTTGACCTCGCTGGTCGGCTCGCTGGCGCTGATCGGCACGCCGTTCTTCGCCGGCTTCTACTCGAAGGATTCGATCATCGAAGCCGTGCACGCCAGCCGCCTGCCCGGCGCCGGCTTCGCGCTGTTCGCGGTCACGGCTGGCGTGTTCGTCACCGCGTTCTACTCGTTCCGCATGTTCTTCCTGGTCTTCCACGGCCAGGAGCGCTTTCATCACAAGCCGTTCCCGGGCGAGCACGACGGTCACCACGACGAGCACGCCGACGGCCCGCACGACCCGCACGAGTCGCCGTGGGTCGTCACGCTGCCGCTGGTGGCGCTGGCGATCCCGTCGCTGGTCATCGGCGGCCTGACGATCGGCCCGCTGCTGTTCGGTGACTTCTTCAAGGATGCGATCGCGGTCGCCGAGCGCCACGCGGCGATGAAGGAGCTGGACCAGAATTTCCACGGCGCGATGGCGATGGCGCTGCATGCCTTCACCACGGCCCCGTTCTGGCTGGCTGCCGCCGGCGTGGCCTGCGCGTGGTGGTTCTACCTGAAGCAGCCGGCGATTCCCGCGGCGATCGTGCGCACGTTCGCGCCGATCAAGCAGCTGCTCGACAACAAGTACTACATGGACTGGATCAACGAGAACCTGATCGCACCGGCCGCGCGCGCGCTCGGCCGCGGGTTGTGGAAGGGCGGCGACCAGGCGTTGATCGACGGCGTGGCGATCGACGGCTCGGCGTCGGCGGTGGCCGGTTTCGCGCGTGTGCTGCGCCAGGTGCAGACCGGGCGCCTGTACTGGTATGCGCTGGTGATGCTGTTCGGCGTGATCGCGCTGCTCACCTGGCGCATCTGGCCGAACCTGGCGCCGGCGCTGTCGGGCCTGTGGGCGCGCTGAGCCTCGCGCGGCGGAGAACAAGAACATGGGTTTGTTGAGCCTCGCGATCTGGCTGCCCATTGCGGTGGGCCTGCTGCTGTTCGCGCTCGGCCGCGACGACAACGCGCCGACGGTGCGCTGGGTGGCGCTGATCGGCTCGCTGGCTTCGCTGGCGGTGACGCTGCCGCTGATCAGCGGCTTCGACATCCAGACCGCGGCGATGCAGTTCGAGGAGAACCTGCCCTGGGTCGACCGCTTCAACATGCGCTACCACCTCGGCGTGGACGGCCTGTCGATGTGGTTCGTGCCCCTGACCGCGTTCATGACCGTCGTGGTCGTGCTCGCCGGCTGGAAGGTGATCACCGACCGCGTGGGCCTGTACATGGGCGCCTTCCTGGTGCTGTCGGGCCTGATGATCGGCGTGTTCACCGCGCTCGACGGCGTGCTGTTCTATGTGTTCTTCGAGGCCACGCTGATCCCGATGTACCTGATCATCGGCGCCTGGGGTGGCCCGCGGCGCGTCTACGCGGCGTTCAAGTTCTTCCTGTTCACGTTCGCCGGCTCGCTGCTGATGCTGGTGGCCTTGATGTACCTGTACTTCAAGAGCGGTGGCAGCTTCGACATCCTCGCCTGGCACAAGCTGCCGCTGGCCGGGGGCGCGCAGACCTGGCTGTTCTTCGCCTTCCTGGCGGCGTTCTCGGTCAAGGTGCCGATGTGGCCGGTGCACACCTGGCTGCCCGATGCCCACGTCGAGGCGCCCACCGGCGGCTCGGTGGTGCTGGCGGCGATCATGCTCAAGCTCGGCGCCTACGGCTTCCTGCGCTTCTCGCTGCCGATCGTGCCCGACGCAAGCCGCGAATGGGCGTGGTTCATCATCGCACTCAGCCTGGTGGCGGTGATCTACATCGGCCTGGTGGCGCTGGTGCAGGCCGACATGAAGAAGCTGGTGGCGTACTCGTCGGTCGCCCACATGGGCTTCGTGACGCTGGGCTTCTTCATCTTCAACGACCTCGGCGTCTCCGGCGGCATCGTGCAGATGATCAGCCACGGCTTCGTCTCGGGCGCGATGTTCCTGTGCATCGGCGTGCTGTACGACCGCGTGCACTCGCGCGAGATCGCGGCCTACGGCGGCGTCGTCAACACGATGCCGAAGTTCGCCGCGCTGGTGGTGCTGTTCTCGATGGCCAACTGCGGCCTGCCCGGCACCAGCGGCTTCGTCGGCGAGTGGATGGTGATCATCGGCACCGTGAAGCTGAACTTCTGGCTCGCGATGCTGGCGGCCACCGCGCTGATCTCGGGCGCCGCCTACACGCTGTGGATGGTCAAGCGCGTCTACTTCGGCGACGTGGCCAACGACCACGTGAAGGCGATGAGCGACGTCGACGCGCGCGAGTTCACGATCCTGGTCGCGCTGGCGATCGCGGTGCTGTGGATGGGTGTGTACCCGAAGCCGTTTACCGACGTGATGAACGTGTCGGTGGGCGAGCTGCTGAAGCACGTGGCGCAGCCCAAACTGCCGTGAAGAGCGTGACGCGATGAATGCGATGAACTGGCCCGTGGTCGTTCCCGAACTGGTGCTGCTGATCGCGGCGTGCGCCGTCGCGGTGATCGACCTGTTCGTCACCGATCCGCGCCGCCGCGTCACGTTCTGGCTCACGCAGGCCACGTTCGTGGCGGTGGCGCTGCTGCACCTGCAACTGCTCGACGACGCCACCCCCTACGGCATGCAGGAGATGCTGGTCAGCGACGCGATGGGCCACGCGCTGGCGTTCTTCGCCTGCGTGGCGATGGTGGTCACCGTGGGCTATGCGCAGCCGTACCTGGCGGCGCGCGGCATGCTCAAGGGCGAGTTCTTCACGCTGTCGATGTTCATGCTGCTGGGCATCTCGGTGATGACCTCGGCCAACAACTTCCTGATCGTCTACCTCGGTCTCGAACTGATGAGCCTGTCGCTGTATGCGCTGGTGGCGCTGCGCCGCGAGCATGCGGTGGCCACCGAGGCGGCGATGAAGTACTTCGTGCTCGGCGCGCTGGCCAGCGGCTTCCTGCTGTACGGCCTGTCGATGATGTACGGCGCCACCGGCACGCTCAACATCCCCGATGCCTTCACTGCGATCGGCACCGGCCGCATCAACAAGGAGGTGCTGAGCCTCGGCCTGGTGTTCGTTGTCGCCGGCCTGGCGTTCAAGCTCGGCGCGGTGCCCTTCCACATGTGGGTGCCCGACGTCTACCACGGCGCGCCCACGCCGGTGACGCTGCTGATCGGCACGGCCCCCGAGTTCGCCGCATTCGCGATCACGATCCGCCTGCTGGTCGAGGGCTTCAGCGGCATCGCGCCCGAGTGGCAGCAGATGCTGGTCGTGCTGGCGGTGGCCTCGCTGGTGGTCGGCAACGTGGCGGCGATCGCGCAGACCAACCTCAAGCGGATGCTGGCGTACTCCACCATCTCGCACATGGGCTTCATGCTGCTTGGCCTGACACCCACGGTGATCGGTGCCAACACGCTGTCGGCGGCCAACGCCTACAGCTCGTCGATGTTCTACATCGTCGCCTACGTGCTCGCCACGCTCGGCACCTTCGGCTTGATCGCGCTGCTGGCGCGGCAGGGTTTCGAGAGCGAGGAGATCGCCGACTTTTCCGGTCTCGGCAAGCGCGCGCCGTGGATGGCCGGCGTGATGACGCTGCTGATGTTCTCGCTGGCCGGCGTGCCGCCGCTGGTGGGCTTCTACGCCAAGCTCGCGATCCTGCAGGCGCTGGTGACCACCGGCGCCACCGGCTACATCGCGCTGGCGGTGTTCGCGGTGGTGATGTCGCTGGTCGGTGCGTTCTACTACCTGCGCGTCGTCAAGGTCATGTACTTCGACGCGGCACCGGCCGGCGCGCCCACCGTCGCGACGGGCTCTGGCGTCAGCGCGTTGCTGGCGCTCAACGGCGCGGCCGTGCTGGTGCTGGGCGTGCTGCCCGGCGGCCTGATGGCGCTGTGCCGCGACGCGATCTACAAGGCCCTGGTCAGTTGAGCGGCGGGGCCCATGCGCCGCTGCCGCCGGGCGCCACCGCGCCCGACAACGAGGCCGCGGCGTCGCACCTGTTCGAGCGCCACCGCAGCGGACAGCAGGTATTCGACGGCCGGCTGCTCGACGTGCGCTGCGACCAGGTGGTGCTGGCCGACGGCACGCCCGCGAGTCGCGAGTACGTGGTGCATCCGGGTGCCGCGGTGGTGGTGCCGATCCTCGACGACGGCCGCCTGGTGATGGAGCGCCAGTTCCGCTACCCCGTCGGCCGCGTGATGCTCGAGTTTCCGGCCGGCAAGCTCGACGCCGGCGAGCCGCCGCTGCAATGCGCACGTCGCGAGCTGGCCGAGGAGACCGGCTACCGCGCGCGCGAATGGGCCGTGGCCGGCCGCATGCACAACGCGATGGCGTACTCCACCGAGGTGATCCATGTGTTGTTCGCGCGTGGCCTGTCGGCGGGCGAGCGCGCGCTCGATGCCGGCGAACTGATCGACCTCGCACTGCTGCACGAGCACGAGCTCGACGCCGCGGCGGCCGACGGCACGCTCACCGATGCCAAGACCCTGGTCGCGTTGCTGTGGCTGCAGCGGTGGCGCGCCGGCGCCTGGAAGCTGCACTGGGTCACGGGCGAATGACGGCCCCGCTGGCGATAATGGGCTCGCGATGAAGGTGCTCAATCTGCGCTGCTCCAACGGCCACGGCTTCGAGGGCTGGTTCGGTTCGGACGACGAGTTCATGGCGCACAACGGCGGCGGGCTGCTGCAATGCCCGCTGTGCGCCGACAGCGTGATCACCCGGCTGCCGAGCGCGCCGCGGTTGAACCTGTCGGGTGCGCAGGCGCCGTCCGCCTCGCAGCCGGCTGCAACGCCAGCCGCCGGCCAGGCCGATGTTGGGCCGCAGGCGGCCGACCCGCAGGCGATGTGGCTGAAGGCGGTGCGCCACGTGCTCGCGCACACCGAGGACGTCGGCGAGCGCTTCGCCGAGGAGGCCCGCCGCATCCACTACGGCGAGGCGCCGCAGCGCGGCATTCGCGGCCGGGTCGATCGCGAGCAGCGCGAGGCGCTGCTCGAAGAGGGTATCGAGGTGATCGCGCTGCCGCTGCCGCGCGCGCTCGACGGTCCGCTGCAGTAGGCCTCGCAGCGCGCCGCGGCCGTCCGCCGCGCGGCACCGCGATGCCGGTGGCAAGCCGCTCAGGGAAACCCCGGGCGGCCGATCGCCACCCGTCCCTTGAACAGGGTGTGGGTTTGCGTTAGACCCTCGGTCAAGATTTGGTTACGAATCCAGCGCGCACGGTCGCCGTGGTGCGGACCTGCGCGCGCGTCGGTGGCGACCGGGGGCCTCGTTTGGTTCATCTGATCTGCCTGCATTGCAATCGGTCCAACGTGGCCGAGGCGCGGTTCTGCAGCGAATGCGGGGCCGCGTTGCTGCGCCGGTTCTGCCCGGTGTGCCATGCGGTCAACGAGGCCGATTCGCACTTCTGCCAATCGTGCGGCGCATCGCTGCCGACGTCGCCGGCCGCGCATGCACCGGCACCGATGCCGCCGCCCGATTCGATCCCGAGCTTGACCGACGTCGCGTTCCTCGAACCTGGTGCGCCCGGGCTTGCCACGGCCGTCGCACCGCCGGAGCCTGCCGGTGTCGTGATGGCGCTGCCGCCGCAGCTGCCGACGGTGACCCATGCCGCGAAGGCGCCAAAGGTGGAGCCGAAGCTGCTCTACCGTGTGCCGGCGTTGCTGGGGGTCGGCGGCGTGGCCGCGCTGCTGGTGGCGGTGGTGTGGTGGCCGCGGCTCGAGCCGCGCGTGCAACAGCCTGAGCCGGCGCCCGCGCGAGAGGCAGCGGCGCCGCCTGCGATTGCCGAGGCGGCGTTGCCGACTGCCCGCGAGACGGTGAGCACATCAGCGCATGGCGCGAACGGTCGCGGTGCGGCGGCCGCTGCACTGCCGGTCGTCGGCGAGGCGGCGGCGAAGCCGGCGCCGCCAGCTTCCGCGATCAACACGCCCACCGGCAGCACGACCACCGTAGCGTCGCCGCAGGCGCCGGCCATCGCCCGCAGCGGCGACAAGGCGATGCCCCGGCGCTCGCCGGCAGAGGTGATCATCGCAGTGCAACCGCCGCCCGCGGCGCCTGCCGATCGGCGCGCGGCGAGGCCGGTGCCGAAGCCGGCCCCGACCACACCGGCGGCACCCGCGACGCCCGCGGCACCGACGTACGAATGCACGCCGCAGGTCGACGCACTCGGGCTGTGCGCACCCGGCGCCAAGGTCAGCGGTCGATGAAGCGGAGGTCAACGATGGGCAACGTGTGCAGAATCGTCGCCGGCATGCTGGCGTGGTGCGTGGCGGCGCTCGCACCGCCGGCGCAAGCCGCGATCGCGTACAAGATCGTCACGGCGTCGGCGCGTGGCACCTACATCCAGATCGGGCGCGACCTGGCGAAGTTCGTCGCGCCACAGGCGCAGATCGACCTCGAAGCGTTGCCGTCGGCCGGCTCGGCCGAGAACATCCACCGGCTGCGCTACGAAGATGGCGTGAAGTTCGCGCTGGTGCAATCCGACGTCTACCAGGCGTTCATCAACCAGGGCAACGCCGGCGACGCGAACGCGACGGCGATCATCCGGCCGCTGCGTGTGATCCTGCCGCTGTACAACGAAGAGGTGTACTTCATCGTGCGTGCCGATTCGCCGCTGAACTTCGTGCACGAGATCGCCGACAGCCGCCTCAACGTCGGCCCGCTGCGCAGCGGCACCGCGATGACGGCCACCACGCTGTACCGGCTGATGTTCGGGCGCGGCATCGGCGAGGACAAGGTGTCGTTCCTCAGCAATGAAGATGCCCTGGTCAAGCTCACCGGCGACAAGTCGGTCGACGTGGTGGTGGTGGTCGCCGGCCAGCCTGCCACGCTGCTGACCGAGATGAAGCCCGAGGCGCGCGCGCTGATCAAGCTGCTGAAGTTCGATGCCGGCAACCCGACCAGCCAGGCGGCGTTGAAAACCTACTTCCAGAGCACCGTGAAGGCGTCGAACTATCCGAACCTGCTCGCGGCCGACGTCACCGGCATCGCGGTGAAGGCCTACCTGGTGACCTACGACTACAGCCGCAGCGACACGCAGGCGCGGTTGGCCAGCTTCGCGCGCTCGCTGTGCCAGCACTTCGGTCAGTTGCAGTCCGAGGGCCATCCGAAGTGGAAAGAGGTGTCGCTGTCGATGCCGCAACTCGGCCAGGGCTGGAGCTACTTCGGGCCCACCGCGCGCGAATTGGCCCGCTGCGGTGCGCCGGCCGCGGCCAAGCCAGCCAGGGCCTGCAGCACCGAGCAGAAGATCCTCGGCTTGTGCGAGTAGCTCACTCGAGCGCAGTCACCTCCGCAGTGTGAACGGGTCCTAACCGGGCAGCACGCGGTTCGGGTTCAGCGTGCCGTGCGGGTCGAGCGCCTGCTTGATCGCGCGCATCATCGCCAGCGCCACCGGCGACTTGCGCTGCTGCAGTTCGTGCAGCTTCAGCACGCCGATGCCGTGCTCGGCCGAGATCGAGCCGCCGCGCGCGAGCACCGCGTCGTAGACGATGCGGTTGACCGCGTCTTCCTCCTGCTCGAGGAAGCGCTGCGCATCGCGGCCCGGCGCCGGCTGCAGGTTGTAGTGCAGGTTGCCGTCGCCGAGGTGGCCGAAGTTGACCAGCCGGCTGCCCGGATAGGCGGCTTGCAGCGCGGCATCGGTGTGGGCGACGAAATCGGCGATCGCCGACACCGGCAGCGAGATGTCGTGCTTGATGTTCGGCCCCTCCTGCGCCTGCGCCTGCGCCAGCGGGATCGACTCGCGCACGTGCCACAGCGCGCGCGCCTGTGCCACGCTCTCGGCGAGCACCGCATCGGCGGCCACGCCGCGCTCGAGCGCCGCCTGCAGCAGCCGTTCGAAGCGGCCGCGCACGGCGGCCTCGCTCTCGGCGTCGGCGGCCTCGAGCAGCACCGTCCACGCCGCGCCGGGCAGCGGCCGCGGCAGCTGCGGGAACTGCTGCGCCACCAGGTCGAGCGCAACGCGGCCCATCACCTCGAAGCCGGTCAGCGCGGCGTCGAGCCGCTGGCGCGCGAGCTGCAGCAGCGCCACGCAATCGGCGAGCGTGCCGCAGGCGACGAATGCGGTCGCCTGTGCCGCCGGCAGCGGCTGCAGCTTCAGCGTGGCCGCGGTGATGATGCCCAGCGTGCCTTCGCTGCCGATCATCAGGTCGCGCAGGTCGTAGCCGGTGTTGTCCTTGCGCAGGCCCGACAGGCCGTCCCACACGTCACCGTGCGCGGTCACCACCTCGAGCCCCAGGCACTGCTCGCGGGCATTGCCGAAGCGCAGCACCTGCGTGCCGCCGGCGTTGGTGGCGAGGTTGCCGCCGATCGTGCAGCTGCCCTCGGCGGCCAGGCTCAACGGGAACAGGAAGCCGGCCTGCGCGGCGGCCTCCTGCAGCGCCTTCAGCACGCAGCCGGCCTCGACCGTCAGCGTCGCGTTGGCGGCGTCGATCGCGCGCACGCGATTCATCCGCGCCAGGCTCAGCAGCACCTGACGGCCGCTGGCGTCGGGCACGCCGCCGCCCACCAGGCCGGTGTTGCCGCCTTGCGGCACCACGCTTGTGCCGTGCGCGGCGCAGCGTTGCACGACGCGGGCCACCTCGGCGGTGCTGCCCGGGCGCACCACCGCCAGCGCCTTGCCGTGCCAGCGGCGGCGCCAGTCGAGCTCGTAGGCCGAGAGGTCGCCGTCGACCAGCACCTGCGCGGCACCGACCGCGCCGCGCAGATCGTCGAGCAGGGCGTCGCGGTTCACTGGACTACCCGCGCTGCGCGCTCGGGGCTGAGCGCTTGGGAGCGGCCCGGCGCGCTCATGCTTGTCGCGCGACGGCGCGGCCGCCGCGCGTGCGCTGGCGGATGTGCAGCACGCAGGCGGTGAACAGCGCTGCGCACAGCAGCAGCTCGAGCAGCGCGAGCTGCGCCGCGATGCCGCGATCGCTCGCGACGCGCAGCGCGCCTTCGGCCACGTACAGCCACACCAGCAGCGCCAGCGCACGCACACTGCGCAGCCGCCACGCCAGCACGCCGGGCAGCGGCAGCAGCAGCGGCAGCGTCTTCAGCGCGAGCGTGCCGCGGCCGGTGGGCGCGAGCCACAGCTCCCACGCCAGGCCGAGCAGCACCAGCGCGGCGATCGCGGCCACCACCGCGGCGCGCGTGGCGTGCGTGGCACGCGTGAAAGTATCGGCAACGGGTAAGGCCGCATCGGGCATGGCTGGCATGATAGTCGGCATGAATTCGGCCGTTTCCGTGTCCGCCTCGTGGCCCGCCCAGATCGCCGGCACGTGGCGCGCGCTGCGCACCTGGCCCTGGGCCGACACGTTCCGCACGGTGCGGCAACGCTTCCGCGAAGACCGGCTCGGCCTCACCGCGGGCAGCCTGACCTTCACCACGTTGATCGGCCTGGTGCCGCTGGTCACGGTGATGCTCGCGCTGTTCACCGCGTTTCCGATGTTCGCCACCTTCCAGGCGGCGCTCGAGCAGTATCTGCTGCGCAGCCTGGTGCCCGGTGCCATCGCCAAGCCGGTGCTCGCCGCGCTGACGCAGTTCGCCGCCAAGGCCAGCCAGGTGGGCTCGCTCGGGCTGGTGGCGCTGCTGGTGGCGGCGCTGGCGCTGGTGTTCACGATCGACCGCACGCTCAACGCGATCTGGCGCGTGCGCAAGCCGCGGCCACTGGCACAGCGCGTGCTGGTGTACTGGGCCGCGCTGACGCTCGGGCCGCTGCTGCTCGGCGTCAGCCTGAGCGTCACGTCGTACGCGATCTCGGCTTCGCGCGGGCTGGTCAACGCGATGCCCGGCGGTGTCACGCTGCTGCTGGGGGTGATCCAGTTCGCGATGGTGGCCGCCGGCGTGGCCGGCATGTTCCGCTTCGTACCCAACACGCATGTCAGGTGGTCGCATGCCTGGGCCGGCGGGCTGTTCGTCGCAGCCGGCTTCGAGGCGGCCAAGCGCGGCCTGGCCTGGTACGTGGGCCTGGTACCGACCTACTCGGTGATCTACGGCGCATTCGCGACGCTGCCGATCTTCCTGCTGTGGATCTACCTCAGCTGGGTGGTGATGCTGCTCGGTGCGGTGATCGCGGCGTATGCGCCGAGCCTGTCGATGCGCGTGGCGCGCATACCCGACACGCCGGGCTATCGCTTCGCGCTGGCGGTGGCGCTGCTGCGCGAGCTGCGGCGCGCGCGCGACGGCCAGGGGCGCGGCCTGGGCGCGCACGAGCTCGCCGGCGCGGTGCATGTCGACCCGCTGCAGGTCGAGCCGGTGCTCGACACGCTGATCGCGATGGACTGGGTCGCCCGCCTCGACGAGGAGGGCGCGCAGCGCCACGTGCTGCTGATCGACGTCGAGCGCACGCTGGCGCGTCCGTTGATCGATGGCCTGCTGCTCGGCGACGAGCGCGCTGCCGCGGCGTTCCGCCGCCGCGCCGGACTCGACCGGCTGACCGTGCGCGAGTTGTTCGAAACCTGAAGCCCTCGCGCTCCCGGCCGTGCGCCGGGGCCGGTCTTCGTGACGTATCACCGGGTGCCGTGCTCGAGGCCACGACGCGACGGCCGAAGCCATGTGGAACCGTCGCGCGAGAACCCCCGGGACCATGCTGCACGTCAACGTGCTCAGCGGCTACTTCATTTGTGGCGCCAGCTCGCTGGTGGGCGCGGCGATGCTGCGCATCGCCGAAACGAACGATGCCCGCATGCGCAAGGCACTGCGCCTGTGCGGCTGGGGCTTCGTGGTGCTCGCGCTCGGCTTGATCCCGACCGGCCTGGGTGAGGCGGCGGCCGGCCGCGCTGCGCCGCAGTTCTCGATGGCGCTGGGTACGCTGGCGGGCATGCTGCTGCTCGGCGCCGGCCTGGTCGAGTTGCAAGGCAGGAGCCTGACGTCGGCGTGGATCGCTGTGCTGCTTGCGGGCAGTGCGGCCGTGCTGTGGCTGGCCTGGCGCGACGGGGCGCGCAGCTTCGGGCTGGTGTTCGTGCTGAGCCTGCTGGCCGTGTCGTCGCTGATCGCGTGGTTGATGCGCGGCATGATCGTGCGCGGCCGCGACCTCACCGAGCGCGCGCTGGCGGCGTCGATGCTGTCGATGGTGGTGTCGTCGTGCGCGCGGCTGGCCTTCACGCTGGCCGATGCGGGCGGCCCGCGGGCCGACATGATGTACGTGCCCGAGCCGTGGAGTTCGGTCTTCGCGACGCTGTACGGCGTGCTGCCGATGATCGTGGCCACGCTGCTGCTGGCGCTGGTGAACGCACGGCTGCACCACCAGCTGCGTGCGCGTGCCACCACCGACGAGCTGACCGGCGCGATGACGCGCCGTGCGCTGCGCGAGCTGGCGCCGCTGCTGGTGGAGCAGCAGCAGGCCCGGCAGCGCGAGGTGGCGGTGCTGATGCTCGACCTCGATCGCTTCAAGGCGATCAACGACACGCACGGCCACCACAAGGGCGACGCCGTGCTGCGCATGGCCGCCGAGGTGCTGCTGGCGCAGGCGCGCGTCGACACGCTGCTGGCGCGCTACGGCGGCGAAGAGTTCGTGGCCGTGGTGCCGGTCGACGGCCTGCCCGCCGCGCGGCGCGTGGCCGAGCGCATGCGCCAGGCGGTGGAAGACGCCGACTGGGCCGGCCGGCTCGGCCTGCACGAAGGCCTGACGGTCAGCGTCGGCGTAGCGATGATCGGCCTCGGCGAGGATCTCGACGCTGCGCTGAAGCGCGCCGACGACGCGCTCTACCGCGCCAAGCGCGAGGGTCGCAACCAGTGCCAGATCGGGCTGGCGGTGGCCTGATCGCCCGGCCGTCACCACGCCACGCGGCACAATCCGCCCGGGTCGGCACCCGCGACGGGCGCGGCCGCACGGGAGCTTGCTTGCCATGACCACCGAGTTCGCCCGCCATCTGCAGCAGCAGCTGCAGGAGCTTCGCGACGCCGGCCTGTACAAGGCCGAGCGCGTCATCACCGGTGCCCAGGGCGCGCTGATTCAGGTGGCCGGCGCGCAGGGCGCGCCGGGGCGCACCGCTGACGGCCGCGAGGTGATCAACCTGTGCGCCAACAACTACCTCGGGCTGTCGTCGCACCCGCAGGTGATCGCGGCGGCGCACGAGGCGCTGCGCACGCACGGCTACGGCATGAGCTCGGTGCGCTTCATCTGCGGCACGCAGGATCTGCACAAGACGCTCGAGGCGCGGCTGGCGCGCTTTCTCGGCACCGAGGACGCCATCCTCTACGCTGCCGCATTCGACGCCAACGGCGGGCTGTTCGAGCCGCTGTTCGGCGAGGCCGACGCGATCATCAGCGACGAGCTCAACCACGCGTCGATCATCGACGGCATCCGGCTGTGCAAGGCGCAGCGCTGGCGCTACAAGCACAACGACATGGCCGACCTCGAGCGCTGCCTGCAAGAGGCATCGGCCGCGCGCTTCAAGCTCGTGTTCAGCGACGGCGTGTTCTCGATGGACGGCACGATCGCGCAGCTCGACCGCATGCGCGAGCTGTGCGACCGGCACGGTGCGCTGCTCGGCATCGACGAGTGCCATGCCAGCGGCTTCATGGGCGCCCGCGGCCGTGGCACGCACGAGCACCGCGGCGTGTTCGGCCAGGTCGACCTCATCACCGGCACGCTGGGCAAGGCACTCGGCGGCGCCTCGGGCGGCTTCACCGCCGCCCGCCGCGAGGTGGTGGAGCTGCTGCGCCAGCGCTCGCGGCCCTACTTGTTCAGCAACACGCTGATGCCGGCGATCGCCGGCGCCAGCATCGCGGTGCTCGACCTGCTCGAAGCCAGCACCGCGCTGCGCGACAAGCTGGAGGACAACACGCTCTGGTTCCGCCGGGCGATCGTCGCAGCCGGCTTCGACATCAAGCCCGGCACGCACCCGATCGTGCCGATCATGGTGTACGACGCGGTGAAGGCGCAGGCGCTGTCGGCGCGCCTGCTCGAGCTGGGTGTCTACGCGGTGGGCTTCTTCTTCCCGGTGGTGCCCAAAGGCCAGGCCCGCATCCGCGTGCAGATGAGCGCGGTGCACGAGCGCGAGCACCTGGAGCGCGCGGTGGCCGCGTTCGCCCAGGCCGGGCGCGAGCTGGGCCTGGCCCGGGCGTGAGATGGCCGCGTCGCCGAAGACCCTGATCATCGGCGCCAACGGCCAGATCGGCACCGAGCTGGCCGAGGCGCTGGCCGATCAGCACGGCGCCGATGCCGTGGTCACCAGCGACCTCGCGCCCACAGGGCGCGTGCCGCGGCTGGCCCACGAGGCGCTCGACGTCACCGACGCCGCGGCGCTCGCCGCGGTGGTGGCGCGGCACCGCATAGAGCGCATCGTGCTGCTGGCCGCCGCGCTGTCGGCCAACGGCGAGAAGCATCCGCAGTGGGCGTGGAACCTGAACATGACGGGGCTGCTCAACGTGCTCGAGCTGGCGCGCATGCACAAGCTGGCGCAGGTGTTCTGGCCGAGCAGCATCGCCGCGTTCGGCCCGACCACGCCGCGCACCGCCGCGCAGCACACGGTGATGGACCCGACCACCGTCTACGGCATCAGCAAGCTGGCCGGCGAGCGCTGGTGCGCGTGGTACCACGCCAACCACGGCGTCGACGTGCGCAGCCTGCGCTACCCCGGCCTGATCAGCTGGAAGACGCCGCCCGGCGGCGGCACCACCGACTATGCGGTGGAGATCTTCCATGCCGCGCTGCGCGACGGCGGCTACACCTGCTTCCTGCGCGACGACACGCGGCTGCCGATGATGTACATGCCCGATGCGATCCGCGCCACCGTCGAGCTGATGGATGCGCCGGCGCAGCGCGTGCGCGAGCGCGGCTCGTACAACCTGGCCGGCGTCAGCTTCACGCCGCGCGAGATCGCCGAGGCGATCGCCGGCCGCGTAGCCGGCTTCACGCTGCGCTGCGAGCCGGATTTTCGGCAGGCCATTGCCGATAGCTGGCCGCAGGTGATCGATGACGCCGCGGCGCGCGAGCAGTGGGGCTGGGCGCCGCGCTTCGGGCTCGATGCGATGGTCGACGACATGCTGCTGAACCTGCGCGCGCGTCTGGGCCTGTGAGGGCGCGCGGCGGCCTCGCGTGACGCCGCTCGGTACACAGCGGCCTCGAAGCGTTCTACAGTGGCGGCGTGGAGCACCACCGCCGCAACCCGTGGCGTCGCGTACAGGCTGCCGGGCGGCAGATGGGCGGCTTCGCGATTTCACTGCTGGTGGGCTGGTGCGTGCCGGCTGGCGCCGAACCTGCGCATCGCGCGGCGACCGGCATCGATGACCTGGCCCCGGCCGAAACGCGCGCCGTGCTCGCTCTCGGCCCCTGGCCCGTGCCGGTTCCGCCCGACCCCGGCAACCGCGTCTCGGGCCACCCGCAGGCCATCGAGCTCGGCCGCCAGCTGTTCCGCGACCCGCGCATGTCGCCGGTGGCCTACATCGCCTGCGTCACCTGCCACCAGCCCGACCGCGCGTTCACCGACATCAAGGCGCGTGCCCATGGCCTGGCCGACCTGCCGCGCAACACGCCGACGCTGGCCAACCTGCGGCTGCAGCGCTGGTACGGCTGGGGCGGCGGCAGCGACAGCCTGTGGATGGCCAGCATCAAGCCGATCCTCGATGCGCGCGAGTTCGACGGCAACGCACAACTGGTGCGCCGGCTGTTCGTGCGCGAGCCGGCGCTGGCCGCGTGCTACCGCCAGGTGTTCGGCGTGTCGCCGCTGCGCGGCGATGCGCAGCGCACCGTGCTCGACGTGGGCAAGGCGCTGGCCGCGTTCGTCGAGACGCTGACCACGGGACGCACGCCGTTCGATGAGTTCCGCGATGCGCTGGCGCGTGGCGACGCGTCGGCAGCCGCGGCGTACCCGCCGCGGGCGCTGCGTGGCCTGAAGCTGTTCGTCGGCAGCGCGGGCTGCGTCGCGTGCCACGTCGGCGCGAACTTCTCCGACGGCGAATTCCATCCGGGTGTCGCAATGGGTGGGGCAATGGGTGGGGTGGCGCGCGAGGCTGCCGGCGACCGCGGGCGTCTCGACGATGCGCATGCGCTGAGGGCCAGTGGGTTCAACCTGCTGGGCGCGGGCAACGACGACGCCAGCCGGCGCAACGCCGCCGCCACGCGGCGGCTGGTGCCCCATGAGGGCCTGCGCGGCCGCTACCGCACGCCGTCGCTGCGCAATGCCGCCGTCACCGCACCGTACTTCCACGATGGCCGCAGCGATCGCCTGCTCGATGCCGTGCAGCACACGCAGCGCGTCACGCTCGACGAGGCCGCCGACCTGGCGGCGTTCGTGGCGACGCTCACCGATGCGCACGGGGCGCGCCGGCCGTGGGATTCGTCGGGCCTGCAACGCTGTCCGTGACCGCGCGCGGCATGATCGCTGCTTCTGTCGCTTGCACGTGGGTGCGCCCGCCCGATGTCGTCGCTGTCGCTGGTGTTCTCGGTGTGCGCCTTCGCCAGCGGGTTCGGCATGCGCACGCTCGATCCGTTGATCCTGCCGATCGGCGACGCCTTCGGCGTCACGCCGTCGACCGCGGCACTGCTGACCACTGCCTACGCACTGCCGTACGCGGTGGCGCAACCGTTCCTGGGGCCGCTGGGCGACCGCTTCGGCAAGCTGCGCTGCATTCGCATCTGCGTGGCGGTGATGGCGCTGGCGTTGCTGGCCGGTGCGCTGGCGCCGGGTTTCGGATCGCTGCTGGCGACGCGGCTGGTCGCCGGTGTGTTCGCCGGCGGCATCATCCCGCTGGTGCTGGCCGGCCTCGGCGACGCCTACGACCTGCACGAGCGCCAGGTGGCGGTAGGGCGCCTGCTGGTGGCGATCATCTCGGGCCAGATGCTCGGCTCGGCGGCATCGGGCCTGGTCAGCGCTGCGCTCGGCTGGCGCGGTGCGCTCGGCCTGTCGGGTGCAGTGGCCGTGTGCGCCGTCGCGTTGAGCGCGTGGTCGCTGCGGGCCGGCTCGACCACCTGCGCACCACAACCGGCGGTCGCGCCGCAACCGTTCCGGGCTCTCTATGCGCAGGTGTTCGCGAACCCGCTGGCGCCGTGGCTGTACGGTGCGGTGGTCTGCGAAGGCGCGCTGGTGTTCTGCCTGTTCCCGTACATGGGCCAGTTGCTGCTCGAACACGGTGGCAGCAGCGCGGCGGCAGCGCCGTCGCAGGCCGGGCTGGTGCTCGGCGGCTTCGGCATCGGCGGCATCGTCTACGGCCTCGCCGTGCGTCGCATCATCCAGGTGCTGGGTATGCGGCGCATGTGTGCGCTCGGCGCGACGGCGGTCGCGGGGGTCTACGCGCTGCTGGTGTGGCTGCCGGTGTGGTGGCTTCATCTGCTGGCGATGGCGGTGAGCGGCATCGGCTACTACATGCTGCACAACTGCCTGCAGATCGAGTCGACCGAGCTCGCGCCGTCGGCGCGCGGCTCGGCGGTGGCGCTGTTCGCCGGCGGCTTCTTCCTCGGGCAAGGTCTCGGTCCGTTGCTGTTCGGGGCGCTGATGCATGCGGCCGGCTTCGGCGCGGCGCTGTCGGCCGCGGCGCTCGGCCTCGTGGTGCTGGGGCGGGTGGTGGTGAGCCGGGTGGTGGCGCGGCAGGCAACCGCCGCGGCGGCGCACTGATCGCCCGCAGCGACGCACTGGCCGCCCGCGACGACGTGGCCGGCACGATGACGGCAGCGGCCCGATCCGCCGCTGCACCGTGGGCTGCCGCGGTGTCAGCCGGACGCCGGCTTCAGCGCTTTGTCGATCGCGCGCAGCACGCCGTCGGGGTCTTCGGCCATCAGGTTGTGCCCGCACGGCAGCGTGACCACCTGCGGCTTCAGCGCCGCGCGCAGCGGCGCCGTGGCCTTCGGCGATGTCATCTGGTCTTTCGCGCCGAGCACCAGCGTGACCGGGCAGCGCACCTTGGCGGCCGCGGCGTCGAGCCCGGCATAGGCGTCGCAGGCGCTGAAATCGGCGTCGAACAGGTTGGCCTGCGGCTGGGCGAGCGCGTAGCTGCGCTGCATGCGGCGCATCAGCGCGCGGTTGCTGCCGTGGATCGAGAAGCCCGGTGCCGGGTGCGACGGCTTGGCCGCGTGGGTGGAGTTTGACAGCGCGTTCACGAGGTCGATCGCCGCGTCGACGTCGCGCCGGCACAGCTCGAGCAGCTTCGGCGACACCTGCATCGGGTAGGCCGTGGCCACCATCACCAGCGCGCTGGCGCGCTCGCCGAGCTGCGCGGCCGCCTCGAGCGCGATCAGCGAGCCCATGCTGTGGCCCACCAGCGCGCAGCGGTGCAGGCCGCTAGCCTCGACCAGCCGGGCCAGCCAGCGGCCGGCCGCGTCGACCGCCAGCGGCATGCCGCCGCTGCGGCCGTGGCCGGGCAGGTCGACCGCCAGCACCGCGTGGCCGTGGTGCGCGAGGTAGCGGCTTTGCAGGATCCACACGCTGTGGTCGTGCAGCGCGCCGTGCACGAACAGCACGCCCGGCAGCGCCGGATCGAGTGGCTTGCCGCCGGTGTAGGCGTAGGCGCCGTGGCCGTCGAGCTCGAGCTTCATCGCGCCTTCTCCGCTGCCTTCAGCGCACGGCCGAGGTCGTCGATCAGGTCGGCGGCGTCTTCGAGCCCGATCGACAGCCGGATCGTGCCGGGGCCGATGCCGGCCTGCGCCAGCGCGGCGTCGTCCATGCGGAAGTGCGTGGTCGACGCCGGGTGGATCACCAGCGAGCGGCAGTCGCCCACGTTGGCCAGGTGCGAGAAGATCTTCAGCGCTTCGATGAACGCCTGTCCCTGGGCGCGCGAACCCTTCAAGTCGAAGCTGAACACCGCGCCGCAGCCGCGCGGCAGCAGCCGGCGCGCCAGCGCCTGGTCGGGGTGCGAGTCGAGCTCGGGGTAGCCCACCGACGCCACCATCGCGTGCTGCGCCAGGAACGCCACCACCTTGCGCGTGCTGGCCACGTGGCGCTCCATGCGCAGCGGCAGCGTCTCGATGCCCTGCAGGATCAGCCACGCGGTGTGCGGGCTCATGCAGGCGCCGAAGTCGCGCAGGCCCTCGCGCCGCGCGCGCAGCAGAAAGCCGCTGGTGGTGCTCTCTTCGCTGAACACCATGCCGTGGAAGCCGCTGTACGGCTGGCTCAGCTCGGGGAAGCGCCCCGAGGCATCCCAGTCGAAGCTGCCGGCATCGACCAGCACGCCGCCGATCACGGTGCCGTGGCCCGACAGGAACTTGGTCGCCGAGTGGTAGAGCAGGTCGGCGCCGTGCTCGAACGGCTTCATCAGCCACGGCGTGGTGAAGGTCGAATCCACCAGCAGCGGCAGCCCGGCGTCGTGCGCGATCGCGGCCACGGTGGGGATGTCGAGCACGTCGAGGCCCGGGTTGCCCAGCGTCTCGCCGAACAGCAGCCTGGTGTTCGGGCGGATCGAGGCGCGCCAGGCGTCGAGGTCGCGCGGGCGCACGAAGCTGGTCTCGATGCCGAAGCGCGCCAGCGTGTAGTGCAGCAGGTTGTGGCTGCCGCCATAGAGCGCGCTGGAGGCCACCACGTGCGAGCCGGCGCCGGCGAGGGTGGCGATCGCGAGATGCAGCGCTGCCTGCCCGCTGGCGGTGGCGATCGCGCCGACGCCGCCTTCGAGCGCCGCGATGCGTTCCTCGAGCACCGCGGTGGTCGGGTTGCTGATGCGGCTGTACACATGGCCGGCGCGCTCCATGTTGAACAGCGACGCCGCGTGGTCGCTCGACTCGAACACGAACGAGGTGCTGAGGTGGATCGGCACCGCGCGCGCGCCGGTGGCCGGGTCGGGCGCGGCACCGGCGTGCAGCGCGAGGGTGTCGAATCCGGGGTCGCTGTGGCCGGGCATCTTGAGGGGCTCCACGGGGCCGAGGGCCCCTGTTGCGGCCGGTCATTGTGTGCTATGTTGGCCTCGAATTCCCCCGGGCGAAACCAACCGACGGAGGCGCGATCATGAAAGTGAGCGACATCCTGCGCGTCAAGGGCGGCACGCTGTACACCGTGTCGCCCGAGCAGCCGCTGAACGATGCGATCCAAACCATGGCCGGCCGCGACATCGGCTCGCTGGTGGTCATGAGCCACGGCGAACTGGTGGGCATGCTCACGTTCCGCGAGGTGATCCAGGCGGTGGTCGGCAACGACGGCAGCGTCGGCGGCACCGTGGTGCGCACGGTGATGGACGACGCGCCGCTCACCTGCACGCCCGAGACCGAGATCGACGAGGTGCGGCGCATGATGCTGCAGCGCCATGCGCGCTACATGCCGGTGATGGACCAGCGCACGCTGATGGGCGTGATCTCGTTCTACGACGTCGCCAAGGCGGTGGTCGACAGCCAGGACTTCGAGAACCGCATGCTCAAGGCCTACATCCGCGACTGGCCGGTCGAGAGCGAGGGCGCGCAGGCGCCGAACAACTGATTGTCCGAGCGCGCCGGGCGGTCGCGCCCGTGCTGCGACAATGGGGCCGCGGCCGCGCTGCGGCCCTTTGCGTTTCCGGCGCTTCGCGCGCCCCTGATCGTCGCCCATGTCCGGCAGCACCTTCGGCCACCTGTTTTGCGTCACCAACTTCGGCGAGAGCCACGGCCCGGCGATCGGCTGCGTGATCGACGGCTGCCCGCCCGGCATGTCGCTCAGCGAGGCCGACATCCAGCCCGACCTCGACCGCCGCCGACCCGGTACCAGCCGCCACGTGACGCAGCGCAACGAGGCCGACCGGGTCGAGATCCTGTCGGGCCTGTACGAGGGCGTGACCACCGGCACGCCGATCGCGCTGCTGATCCGCAATGAAGACCAGCGCAGCCGCGACTACGCCAACCTGCTCGACACCTTCCGCCCGGGCCACGCCGACTACGCCTACTGGCGCAAGTACGGCCTGCGCGATCCGCGCGGCGGCGGTCGCGCATCGGCGCGGCTGACCGCGCCGATGGTCGCCGCCGGCGCGGTGGCCAAGAAGTGGCTGCGCGAGCAGCACGGCACGCGCTTCGTCGGCTGGATGAGCCAGCTCGGCGAGATCGAGATCCCGTTCGTCGACGAGGCGCAGATCGCCGGCAACCCGTTCTTCGCACCCAACGCCGCGATCGTGCCGACGCTCGAGGCGCACATGGACGCGCTGCGCAAGGCCGGCGATTCGTGCGGCGCGCGCATCGTGGTCACCGCGCGCGGCGTGCTGCCGGGTCTGGGCGAGCCGCTGTTCGACAAGCTCGATGCCGAGATCGCCTACGCGATGATGGGCATCAACGCGGTCAAGGGGGTCGAGATCGGCTCGGGCTTCGGCGTCGTCACGCAAAAGGGCAGCGAGCACGGCGACGAGCTGAGCCCGCAGGGCTTTCGCAGCAACCATGCCGGCGGCACGCTCGGCGGCATCTCCAGCGGGCAGGATTTGCTGGTCTCGCTGGCGGTCAAGCCCACCAGCTCGATTCGCCTGCCGCGCGCGTCGATCGATCGCCAGGGCCAGCCCACGACGGTGCAGACGCACGGCCGCCACGACCCGTGCGTGGGCATCCGCGCCACGCCGATCGCCGAGGCCATGCTCGCGCTGGTGGTGATGGACCACGCGCTGCGCCACCGCGCGCAGTGCGGCGACGTGCGCATCGCGCAGCCGCCGATCCCTGCCGCGGCGACAGGCGTTCGATGACCGCGGCGGCCTCGCTGCGCCCGTTCGCGCGGGTGTGGTTCTGCTACTTCGCCGCGATGGGCGCGTTCCAGCTCTACGGGCCGCTGTGGTTCCGCGAGCTCGGCCTGAGCGCGCTGGCGATCGGCTCGATCGCGTCGCTGCAATCGTGGACGCGTGTGTTCGCACCGTACAGCTGGGCCTGGATCGCCGACCACAGCAACGAGCGCGCGCGGCTGATGCGCGTGGCCGGCGTGCTGTGCGTGGCATCGTCGCTGGCGCTGGCGCTGGCCGGCCGCTTCGGCATCGCGGCGGTCAGCCTGTGCGTTGCGGTGCTGTTCATCGCCAACGGCGCGGTGATCCCGCTGATGGAGGCGTCGCTGGCGCAGCACCTGAACCTGGCTGCCGGTGGTGGCGCCGGCGGCCGCTACGGGCGCGCGCGGGTGTGGGGCTCGATCGGCTTCATGGCTTCGGTGCTGCTGGCGGGAGCGCTGCTCAACGCACTGGGCATCCGCATCTGGCCGTGGCTGGTGCTGCTGCTGTGGGCGCTGCTGGCGGTGTCGCTGTGGCACCTGCCGCTGGCCAACGACCCGGCCTCGCACGAGAAGGCGCCGGCCGGCGCGCTGGCCGTGCTGCGCCGGCCCGAGGTGGCGTGGTTCTTCGCCGGCGTGTTCCTGACCGTGCTGGCGCACGTCAGCCTGTACACGTTCTTCTCGCTGTTCGCGGCTTCGTTCGGCATGGGCGAAACCGCCATCGGCGTGCTGTGGTCGGTGGGCGTGCTGGTCGAGATCGGCTTCTTCTGGACGCAGGGCCACTGGTTCGGCAGGCTGTCGATGCACAACTGGCTGCTGCTGGCCGCCGGGGTGTCGGTGCTGCGCTTCGGCCTGATGGCGGCGTTCGGCCACTGGACGCTGGTGCTGGTGCTGACGCAGGCCACCCACGCCGTCACGTTCGCCGCGCAGCACGCGGCCTGCATCACGCTGGTGGCGCGCTACTTTCCCGGGCGGCTGCGCGGCCGCGGCCAGGCGCTGTACTCCACGCTCGGCTACGGCCTGTCGGGCGTGATCGGCGGCGTGGCCGGCGGCGCGCTGATCGAGCGCTGGGGCTACCCGGCGGTGTTCTGGGCTTCGGCGCTGTCGGCGCTGCTCGCCGCCGGCTGCCTGCTGCGCTCGCGCCGGCATGCACTGGCCACCGCGGCGAGCGCGACGCCAGTGCTGTCGGCCTGACGCCCCCGACAACGCCCGCGCGCCGGCGGCGCCGGGCCGGCGGTCAGGCGGCTTCGCAGTTCGTCCCCGCCGGGGTGCGCTCCGTCGCAGCCCCGATGCAGCGCGGCGCGCGAACGCCTAGACTCGCGCACTTCGCCCGAACGCGTGGTCCGGCCGGACAGCGTTCTGGGGGTGGCCAACCCGAAGCCCTGCAGATGAACCTCAAGCGTGCAGCGCGTAGCCCCTGGATGATCGGCTCCGCCGTGCTGGCCCTGGCCGCGGTGGCCACCGGCGTGATCGTCGGCCGCAACAGCCAGGCCGTGCAGCGCCCGCAGGGCAAGGCACCAGTGGTGCTGGAGTTCCTGCCCCGCGAGGTGGTTACGCCGCAGTGGCAGGCGATGCCGCAGGTGATCGAGTTCTCCGGCCCGCTGGTGGCGCCCGACAGCGCGGTGGTGCGCGCCAAGGCGGCCGGCACGCTGGTGGGTTTGCTGGTGCACGAGGGTTCGCGCGTCAAGGCTGGCCAGTTGCTCGGCCGCATCGATCTCACCGAGATGCTGAGCCGGCACCACGAGCGGCAGGCGGCAGCCGACGCGGCGCGCGCCACGTTCGAACAGGCGCAACGCACGCATGCCTCCAACGAGCGGCTGGCGGCGCAGGCATTCATCTCGCCCCTCGCGCTCCAGACCTCGCGCTCGCAGCTCGACAACGCGCGTGCGATGCACGAGGCCGCGCGTGCAACGCTGGCCACCAGCAGCGCCAACCTGCGCGAGGCGGCGCTGGTGGCGCCGATCGGCGGCATCGTGGCCAAGCGCCATGTGGTGGCCGGCGAGAAGGTGAGCGTCGAGCAGCAGTTGCTGACGCTGGTGGACCTGCGGCACCTCGAGTTGGCCGGCTCGGTGGGCACGCACGAGGTGTCGCGCCTGGCGCCGGGCATGGCGGTGCAGGTGCGGGTCGAGGGCTTCGATGCGCCGTTCCAGGGCCGGCTGGCGCGCATCGCGCCGGCCGCCGAGGCGGGCACGCGCTCGATCGGCGTGACGATTGCGCTCGACAACCCCAAGGAGACGCTGCGCGCCGGCCAGTACGCGGTGGCGCGCGTGGTGCTGGCCGACAGCCAGCAGCGCCTGACGGTGCCGATCGCGGCACTGGGCAGCGTGGGTGGGCAGGATCAGCTCTGGGTGATCGCCGACGGCGCGCTGCTGCGCCGCGCGGTCACGCTCGGCCGGCGCGACGAGACCTACGGTCGCGTCGAGGTGCTGACGGGGCTGGCACCCGACGCCCAGGTGCTCGGCGCGCGCTTCGACAACCTGCGCGAAGGGGCCAAGGCGATGGTGGTGGCGCAGAAGTCGGCGGCGCCGGCGTCTGGTGCGGCGAGTCGTTGATGGTTGGTGTAGATGCCCTGCGGCGTTGTCTTGCGCTCGTACCTGGCGCGTTTGGTGGCGCGCAGCGCGACGTGCATTGCTCGCGTTGCGGGAGTGCTGCGCGGCGCGGTGGGCTTTGCTTGCGCGTAAGTGCGGCTCTGCGCGGTGGGCGGTGCCCGGGGTGGGCTCATGATGGCGCGGTCGTCCCTGCGGGCCGACTGCGCTGCGGTGCTCGCATCGCAAGGGCGGCTGCGGTACCGCCGTCCTCAGCGCTGAACGCGCTGCGAACTTCACGGCGTCCTCGCCGGTCCGGCGCCTGCGGCGCCGGACGTCCACGGCGCGGCTTGCAAGCCGCGCCGGCTCGCCAGGCGGGCCAGAGTCCGCAGGGACTCTGGCCCGTCCGGGCTCGCCCCCTTGCGCTGCTGCGCTCCTCGCCGCGCCATAAATCGCCCACCCCGGGCACCGCCCACCGCGCAGAGCCGCTGGTGGTGTGCCACGAGGAGGCATGCCACGGTGGTGGCCGCAAAGCCGTGGGCGGGTGTGCGCCGGCAGCGACATTGGGCGGCGCTGAGGGCGAGTGTGGACGGGCGAGAGTCCCTGCGGACTCTCGCTCGCCTCACGAGCCGGCCCGGCCTGCAGGCCGGGCCGTGGAGCGCAGAGCGCATGGCCGCGCGCGCGCAGCGCGCGCAACGTGTTCTGACTCGTCGCGACTGTTTGAGCGTAGCGAACGCAGTGAGCGAAGCGAGTTTCGCGACGGGCCATGCGATCGAGCACCGGAAGGGAGTCGGCCCGCAGGGCCGACCGCCGAACACGAGCGCCGGCGCATACCCGCCCACGGCTTTGCACGCTCGGTACACGCGGCCTTCTGCGCACGCTGACGTTGCAACGACCATGTGGATCACCCGCGTCGCCATTGCGAACCCGGTCTTCGCCGCGATGGTGATGGTCGCGCTGTGCGTGCTCGGGTTGTTCTCGTATGCGCGGCTCAACATCGAGCAGTTGCCCGATGTGAACCCGCCGGGGGCGTTCGTCGATGTGGCCTACCCCGGCGCGTCGCCCGAGGCGGTGGAGCGGGAGATCAACAAGCCGCTGGAGGAATCGATCAACGCCATCGCGGGCGTCAAGCGCATCACCTCGCGTGCGTTCGAAGGCCGCGGCCAGACCAGCGTGGAGTTCTCGCTCAACGCCGACCTGAACCGCGCGATGCAGGAGCTGCGCGACCGCGTGTCGCTTGCGCAGGCGCAGTTTCCGCGTGACGCCAAGCAGCCGTTCATCAACCGCTTCAACAGCGACAACGCGCAGCCGGTGGTGGTGATGGCGCTGCTCGCGCCCACGCGCTCGGCGCGCGAGCTCTCGATGCTGGCCGACCAGGTGGTGCAGCGCCGCCTCACGCGGGTGGAGGGCGTGGCGCAGGTCGAGCTGTCGGGCCTGGCCAAGCGCGAGGTGCGCATCGATCTCGACCCGGCGCGGCTGCGCGCCTACGCGATCACGCCGGCCGAGGTGGTGGCGGCGCTGCGCGAGGCCAACGCCGACCAGCCAGTGGGCCTGCTGACCGACCGCCACGCCGACGCCATCTTGCGCGTGGAAGGCCGCGTGCGCGACCCGCGCCGCTTTGCCGATGTCGTGATCGGCAAGCGCGGCAACCTGCCGCTGCTGCTCGCCGACGTGGGGCAGCTGGTGGAGCGCGAGCGCGAGCCCGAATCGCTGGCGCGCGTGGACGGCCAGCGCGCGATCGACATCAGCATCTACAAGCAGCAGGACGCCAACGTGGTCACCACCGGCGACGCCATCCAGGCGGCGATGGCCGAGCTGCGCAAGACCCTGCCGCCCGGCGTGGAGCTGCGGCTGATCTTCGCCGCCAGCGATTTCACCAAGGCCTCGCTCGCCGGCCTGCAGCGCACGCTGATCGAAGGCGCGCTGCTGACGATCGCCATCGTGTTCCTGTTTCTGCACTCATGGCGCTCGACCGTGATCACCGCGCTGACGCTGCCGATCGCGGTGATCTCGAGCTTCATCGCGGTGTACGCGTTCGGCTTCACGCTGAACTTCATGACGATGATGGCGCTGAGCCTGTGCATCGGCCTGCTGATCGACGACGCCATCGTGGTGCGCGAGAACATCGTGCGCCACCTGCACATGGGCAAGGACCACCACCGCGCCGCGCGCGAGGGCACCGACGAGATCGGGCTGGCGGTGATGGCCACCACCTTCGCGCTGTGCGCGGTGTTCGTGCCGGTGGCGTTCATGGGCGGCATCGTCGGCAAGTTCTTCTACCCGTTCGGCATCACGGTGGCGGTGGCGGTGCTGGTGAGCCTGTTCGTCAGCTTCACGCTCGACCCGATGCTGTCGGCTGTGTGGCGCGATCCGCCGGCGGCCACGCTGCGACGCGTGCCGCTGCTGGGCGCGCTGATGAACGCCACCGACCGCGCGCTCGACGCGCTGCACACGGTGTACGAGCGGCTGATCCGCTGGGTGTTCTCGGGCCGCAAGGTGCTCGGCTTCATCGGGCCGCGTGCCATCGTGCTCGCGGTGGGTGTGGCCAGCTTCGCCGGTGCGCTGGCGCTGGCGCCGCTGGTGGGCACCGAGTTCATTCCGCAGACCGACCAGGGCTTCACGCAGCTCTCGCTGCGCATGGCCACCGCGTCGAGCCTGGAGCGCAGCGACGACAAGGTGCGCCAGGTGGAGGCCATTGTCGCCACGTTCCCCGAGGTGAAGACGCTGTCCACGCAGGTGGGCGGGCAGGGCAACGGCTTTGCGGTGGGGCGCTCGCAGGCCACGCTGAACATCGGCCTGGTTGACCGCAAGCTGCGCCAGCGCAGCCAGAAGCAGGTGGAAGATGCGATCCGCAGCGCGATCGCCAAGATTCCGGGCATCGAGGCGTCGGTGGGCTTCGACCGGCCGATCTACGTGGCCATTCTCGGCACCGACTCCGACACGCTGGCGCGCATCGCCACCGACTTTGCCGAGCAGGTGAAGAAGATCCCCGGCATCGCCGACGTCGACCTTTCGGTCAAGCCCGGCCTGCCGGCGTATGCGGTGCGGCTGAAGCCCGACGCGGTGCGCGAGCTCGGCCTCACCGCACCGCAGCTGGCGGCGTCGCTGCGCGCCTACGTGAACGGCGAGGTCGCCACCTACTGGACCACGCCCGACGGCGAGCAGGTGGAGGTGCTGGTGCGGCTGCCCGCGCCGCAGCGCGAGCGCGTGGAGCAGATGCGCGCGCTGCCGGTGGCGTTCGCGCGCGACGGCTCGGCCATTGCGCTGCAAGCGGTGGCCGACATCGAGCCGGTGTTCAACCCCGACGTCATCCGCCGCCAGAACCTGCAGCGGCGCGAGGCCATCTTTGCCGGCGTGCACGACCGGCCGGCCGGCGACGTGGGCGCCGACGTGCAGAAGCTGGTCGAGCGCACCGTGCTGCCGCCGGGCTACAGCTTCGACGTGGGCGGCCAGACCAAGGACCAGCAGGAGGCCTTTGCCGCGATGGTGGCGGCGATGGTGCTGGCGGTGACCTTCATCTACATCGTGCTGGCCAGCCAGTTCGGCAGCTTCGTGCAGCCGATCGCCATCATGGCCAGCCTGCCGCTGGCGCTGATCGGTGTGATGCTGGCGCTGCTGGTGTGGCGCAGCACGCTGAACATCTTCTCGATGATCGGTCTGGTGATGCTGATGGGCCTGGTGACGAAGAACGCGATCCTGCTGGTGGACTTTGCCAACCAGGCGCGACGCGCCGGCGCCAGCGTGGCCGATGCGCTGCTGCAGGCCGGCCTGACGCGCATGCGGCCGATCATGATGACCACCGCCGCCATGGTGTTCGGCATGCTGCCGCTGGCGCTGGCGCTGAACGAAGGCGGCGAGATCCAGGCGCCGATGGGCCGCGCGATCATCGGCGGCGTGATCACCTCGACGCTGCTCACGCTGGTGGTGGTGCCGGTGATCTACAGCTTCGTCGCGCGCGAGCGCAAGCCGGGGCCGGCGCAGGCGGGCGCCGCGATGCCCGCGTCGCCGGCGGGCGGGCCGATGGCGGCGGGGATGCCAGCGGATCGGGAGTAGCGAGCCCGACCCGCGCCGTTCCCCGCCGGCGGATGATGGGCGGCCCAATGGTCGCGTGCGTGATGGGCGGAACGATGTTTCCGCCCATCACCCTTGCTGCGCAATGCCCGAGAGTTGCAGAATGCAGCGCCGGCGCGGACTTGCGCGCGAAACGGGAGGAGCGGAATGGATATTGGTCGCACTCGTTCCATTTGGGCCGATCCGCTCATTAGTCTGCAGAGCGTCTTTCGCGAGCACTTCGCGCAGTACGCGGACACCCGTGCGCTGCATGTGCGCGAGCTGCGCGCAGCCACTGCCATCATGCGTTGTCGCACGCCCGAGCTCGGCGGCCGGGTGCTCGCGTGCGAGCACGGGCACTACGCTCGTACGCAGTTCAACTCCTGCCGCCACCGCAGCTGTCCGCGCTGCGCCGATGCACCGCGCCAGCGCTGGGTGCAGTGGCAGCTGCAGCGGCTGCTGCCGTGCGAGCACTTCCACGCGGTGTTCACCCTGCCGCACGTGTTCCTGCCGTTGTGGCAGCACAACCGCGCCTGGCTCAACGCGCGGCTGTTCGACTGCACGCGCCAGGCGCTGCTCGAGCTGTGCGCCGACGCACGCCACCTGGGCGCCACACCGGGGCTGCTGCTGGCGCTGCACAGCTGGGGGCGCGACCTGAGCCTGCACCCTCACGTGCACGCGCTCATCAGCGCCGGCGGGCTGGACTCGCACGGCCAGTGGCGCAACTCCCGCGCGGGCTACCTCGTGCCGGTCAAGGCGCTTCAGGCACTGTTTCGCGGCAAGCTGCTGCATGCGCTGAGTCGCGCGCGCGAGCAACAACGCACCTGCCCGAGCACCTGCCCTTGGCGCACTGGCGCTGGCAGATCCGCAGCCAGTACCGCAAGCACTGGAACATCCACCTGGGTCAGCGCTACTCGCACGGCCGCGGCGTGGCGCTGTACCTGGCGCGCTACGTCAAGGGCGGCCCACTGCCGGCGCAGCGCCCTCTACAGTTGCACCAACAACACGTCGTGCTGCCCTACACCGATCACCGCGACGGGCGCCGCAAGCGCGCCCGCTACAGCGTCGAGCACTTCATCGAGCGTGTCCTGTGGCACGCCGCACCGCGCGGCCAGCACCTGGTGCGCCACTGCGGGCTTTACTGCAGCAGCGCACGGCCGCATCATCTGGCGGCCGTGAGCCAGCTTCGCACCGAGCCCATACCCGCACCCTTGCAGCCGCTGGCGGCCATCGCCGCCGTGCGCCCCATCTGCCCCAGCTGCGCGCGGCCGCTGCAGCCCGTGCTCAGCCTGCTGCCCACGCACCGGGTTGGTGAGTTTTACAAGGCCCGCCCTCCCGCCACCACCGAGTGGCTCGGCCCAACCCTCAGTTCGAGCGGAAATGCAACGGCGGGCTCCTCTCAGGCGCTTCGACGACGTTCTTTGCGCCGTCGCATTCCGCTCAACTGAACGTTAGGCCGAGGCGAAGTGTGCTCAGTTTGCAGCATCTACGCGATGTAGCTACAATGCGCCCGTGCGTTTCACCTGGTCTGAGCGCAAACGCGCCGTCAATCTTCGTGAGCACCACCTCGACTTTGTCGACGCTCCGCGCGTCTTCGAAGGCTTGACGTTCACGTACGAGGACGATCGCTTCGCCTATGGTGAACAACGCTTTGTCACCCTGGGCTTGCTCGCAGGCATCCCGGTGTCCATCGCTCATACGGAGTCCGAGCATGAGATCCGCATCATCTCTTTCCGCAAAGCCACGAAGCATGAAGCGCAGCTCTACTTCCGCGAAGTCCAAGACTGACTGGTCCCGCCTTCTCAGCTCGTCGGTGAAGGCTCGCCCTACGAGGGAGCATCCCGAAGCAGAAGTCGCGCACATCGTCCGTGGCATCGTTCGTCGGGGCTTGCAGCCTGCACCGAGCAAGTCGCTGGTGTCGCTGCGGCTCGACCAAGACGTTCTTGAGTGGTTCAAGGCTCAGGGGCCTGGCTACCAAACGCGCATCAACTCAGTCCTGCGTGCGTTCCGCGATGCCTCGGCCTAACGCTTCGTTGCACCGGACGTGCTACAGCGGGCTGCGCCCGCTTCCGCACGCCGGTGAACTCAAACGTTAGCCATCACATGCGACTCCCGCAGATCCTCCACCCGGAAGTTTCCTGGCGGCTTGTCATCAGCACCGGCCTGCTCATCGCATGTTCACGCTCACACGCTGCAGCACCCGTCTACTTCGAACTAGAGTGGCTGTTCCAAGTCGCCGCATGGCTTATCGTTGTGGTGATTCTTGGCATCTCTGCACTTGTGCCGAAGTCCAAGGGCGTCCGCTACGCACTCGGCGGCGTTCTGCTTCTGCCGGTTGCCCTGATCGCATACAACTACGTGAGTAGTGTGATGCAGCGGCACGAGGCATCCCGCCTCTTCGATGCCTACGCCGCGTTTTGTAAGCAACATGCTGGCAGCGTCACGCGGCACCCGACGGTCGTTCCAGGTAGTGCGTCGGTCCTTGTCAGGTACGCTACGCCGGACGGCCAGCCCAAGGGTATGCCGTATCCCGATACCGTGGCAATGCTGTTCGCCCATAGCCCAGCGCTATGTGACACCAGTACCGTGCGCGAGATCCAGTACGTGGTCCCTTTCGCAAATCCCGTTGTAAAAGGCACCTTGAACAGGACTTCAACATGTCCGCATCGTCCGCAAGCTCAGGCGATTGCGGAAGCAGACGCAGACTATGAACTTGTGCTTGGAGGAAAGCTCGAGGAGGTGACAGAAGTGGCTCCGCTCGTTTGAACACGATCCGGGCTGAGATAAGTGGATCGGCTGCGGTTTGAAGTGCTGCGCTGCAGGGTTGTCCACGGCGGCGGGCGTGCGTCGCTCGCGACGAACGCACGACAGCCGCGGTGGGCAACCCGTGTTCGACGCTCACGCGGCGGCACGCAGTGGCGGCAACGCCGCGAAGTACACCACATCGGGCGTCTGCCCGCCATGGGTGCGATGCGGGCGCCGCTGATTGTAGAAGTCGAAGTACGCGGCGATGCCGGCGCGCGCGGTGCTGACGCTGTCGTGGTATTCTGAGGGTAGACGTCCTCGTACGCCACGCTCTTCCACAGCCGCTCGACGAACACGTTGTCGCGCCATTGGCCGCGGCCGTCCATGCTGATGGCGATGCCGTGCTTCTTCACCTCGTCGATGAAGTCGCTGCTGGTGAATTGGCTGCCCTGGTCGGTGTTGACGATCTCCGGCGGCCCGTAGCGGCGAATAGCCTCCTGCAGCGCCTCGACGCAGAAGTCGGCCTCCATCGTGATCGACACGCGGTGCGCCAGCACGCGGCGGCTCGCCCAGTCCAGCACGGCGCACAGGAACACGAAGCCGCGCGCCATCGGGATGGGGTGATGTCCATCGCCCAGACCTGATTCGGCTCGGTCGATGGTCAGCCCACGCAGCAGGTACGGGAAGACCGGGTGCTCCCGATCACGACCGCTCGTCCTCGGCTTGCGGTAGAGCGCCTCGATGCCCATCTTGCGCATCAAGGTCGCAACGTGCCGGCGTCCGACCTCCAGACCCTCACGGCGCAGCATGTCGCGCAGCATCCGCGAGCCCGCGAACGGATGCTCCAGGTGCAGCTCGTCGATGCGGCGCATCAGCGCCAGGTCAGCCTCGCTGATCGGCTCGGGGTGGTAGTACACGCTGCCGCGGCTGATGTTCAGCAACTCGGCGCTGGCGTTTCACCGCCAGCTCGTGGGTACGGTCGATCATCGCTTTGCGCTCAGCAATCCCGCCTTGGTGAGCGCGCCTTCTAAAAATCGTTCTCCAGCGTCAGCTGGCCGATCTTGGCGTGCAGCGCCTTGAGGTCCACCGGCGCTTCGGCCTGTGCCGCCGCGCCGCCGAACACCTCGGCCGCTCGCTCGAGCAACTGCCGTCGCCACTCGGTGGCCTGGTTGGGATGCACGTCATGCTTCTGCGCGATCTCGGCGATGGTCCTCTCACCCTTGAGCGCCTCCAGCGCCACCTTGGCCTTGAATGCCGCAGAGTGGTTGCGGCGGGGTCGTCTGCTCATCGTCTCTGCTCCTGTCACACCGGGCTCTATCCTCGCCCATTGGAGCAGCCGGTCCACCTTGGACCGTGTTCAGATTTCCGGGGCCACTTCTGACGACGGCTCATCACGGCCCATGGGGCAATACGCGATTCCATTCGTTTGATGTGCACTTGCGAGATCGCCGCTCAAACTTGACGCTGGCTAGCGAGACGCTGACTAGCGCCTCGCCAATGTTCGTCGGCATGGAGCAGAGTTGCCCCAAGGCGGCTGATCGCATTGCTCTAATGCTGCGCGAAGGTTTGCCTAAGTGATGGCTAACCCTTCGTTGCACCCGACTCGCTACAGCGGGCTTCGCCCGCTTCCGCGAGCGGGTGAACTCAAACGTTAGCCCGCTTGGCGGAAACTCCAGGTTGATGCACGCCGCGGTTCACCACCGAGCGGTCGCCTTCACCGTGAGCGTGCGACGCAGGCCCTCTTGACGATCAGAGGAAGTTGGTGAGTCGGAGGTTTGCGCTGTCAAGGTCGAAGGCGGCGGGATCCCACGGCCGGCCGATCCACTCGGTCATATCGGCGTGCTCCGGGTGGTTCGGGTCGCTGATGGCTTGGACGAAGTCATAGTAGCCGTAGATGCCGCCACAGTCGTCAGGCGGAGTCGCGTTGGCGCCGCCAACGCACAGCGGCAGTTGGAGTGCGGGATCGGGCATCAGCGTCTTCTCGACTTTGATGCGGTGCTGCCAGTTGTCGCCGAAGTCGTAGATGCAGCCCATCGTCCTGGCCATACCCAACGCGCTGGCCAGCCGGGTGGTGCGTTCGTTGTGCACTGAGCCCGGCTCGTCATATTCGGGGTCCGAGTGCCGAAGCGCTCCTCACCGACGTTGAACTCGTGCAGATGCCCGCCGCTCCAGCCGAACACGGCCTGGATGACCGCGTGCAGCTTGGCCAGTGTGATGGTTTCGGGCACGAGCACGCGACGCCAGATCTTCGGCTTGCTGCCACGCAGTTCGATGTGCAGTTGCAATGTGGCGCCGGGCTGCTTGAGCAGCTTGCGAACCGTTGTCGCCATCTTCAGGCCGCCTCGCGTTGTGCAACGACCCGCTGGCCGATGTTCCACGGCAGCAGTTCCACGATGCGGTTGATCGGGTGATCGGCGATGCGCTCAGAACACCTCACGCAGATACGCCTCGGGATCGAGCCCGTTGAGCTTGGCCGTCTCCACCAGGCTGTAGAGCGCCGCGGCACGCTGGCCACCGGCGTCGGAGCCGAAAGAACAGGTAGTTCTTCCTGCCAAGCCCGACCCGCGCAGCGCGCGTTCGGCGGCATTGTTGTCGTCGATCCGATGCGCCCGTCGTCGCAGTAGCGTGTCAGCGCCTTCCAGTGCGCGAGCGTGTAGCCGATGGCCTGCCCCAGATCGGACTTGATCGACACGCGCGCGAGCGTCTCGCGCAGCCACGCGCAAGTTCTCGAGCAGCGGCGCTGCGCGTTGAGACGTTCTCGGCGTCGCTCATCGGGCGCTCGGCCGCGGATGTCGGCCTCGATCTCGTACAGTACCAGCGATGCGCTGCAGGGCCTGCTCGGCCACCGAGCCGGGGTGCGCTTTGCGCCTCGTACACGTCCCAGTAGTACCGCCTCGCGTGGGCCATGCAGGCTGCGTGCACGACACGCCCGCTGTCATAGATCTTGTCGTAGCCGCAGTAGGCATCGGCCTGCAGAATGCCGCGGTAGCGCTCGAGGTGTTCGCGCGGATGCTCGCCGCCGCGATCGGGCGAGTACTGAACCACACCGCCGGCGCATCCTCGCTGCCGCAAGGTCGATCGTCGCGCACGTACACCCACAGCCTGCCGATCTTGGTCCGACCGCGCCCGGGATCGAGCACCGGCACCGGCGTGTCGTCGGCGTGCACCTTGGTGCCGGCCAGCGTAGCGGCCCAGCGCCGCCGCAAGAGGATCGATCAACTTGTCGCCTTGGTCCACCCAGCCGACCATTGTCGAGCGGTCGATGTCCACGCCGTCGCGCGCATAGATGCGGCTTTGGCGGTACAGCGGCAGGTGGTCGCACATTTGGCCACCATCACGTGCGCCAGCAGCGCCGGCCCGGGCAGGCCGCGCACAATCGGACGACTGGGCGCCAGCGCCTGGAAGATGCCCTCGCAGCGCACGCATGCGAGCTTGGGGCGCACATGACGGATGACCTTGAAGCGCCCGGGCACGTATTCGAGTTGCTCGGCCACGTCCTCGCCGATCTGGCGCAGCTTGCCGCCGCATTCGCTGCAGGCGCGCGGCGCGTCGGCCGTATCCCTTGGGATGATGAACCTGCGTCTCGCGCGGCAGGTGCTCGGGCAGCTTGCGATCGCGCCGCGGCTTGCGCGACTTCGTGTTGGGCGGCAGCGCGGGGCCCGCCTCAGCAGCCTTGGGCGCTTCAGTGCTGATGAACGTGAGCTGCGCGTCGAGCTGTTCGCTGGAACGCCCGTATTGCTCACGCACGCGGCGTGCCAGCTGCAGCTTGAGCTTGTCGACCATGTGCTTGAGTAGCGCCACTTCGGCGTCGCGCTCGGCGATCACGCGCAGCAGCGCGTCGATGGTCAGGGGCGTGTCGGGTAGGCTGGGCACGAACAGCACTGTGCCCGCCGCCTCGTGCGCTGCGCCATCAGGGTCGCACCGGAGGCGTTCGCATCCAGTGCTCACGCCGCGATCTGCGGCGGCTGCAGCGTCGCAGGCTGCCAGGTGCGTTGCGGCATGCGCCAGTCGATGCCCTCGAGCAGCATCGACAGCTGCGCCGGCGTCAGCGACACGGCACCGCTGTCCGCCTGTGGCCAGACGAAGCGGCCTCGCCCAGGCGCTTGGCGAACAGGCACAGACCCTGGCCGTCGAACCACAGCACCTTGATGATGTCGCCGCGCCGACCGCGGAAGACGAAGAGGTGGCGCTAAACGGGTTCGCCGCGAGTGCGGTCTGCACCATCGCAGCCAGGCCATCGAAGCCGCGCCGCATGTCGGTGTGACCTGCGGCCAGCCACACGCGCGTGTTCGTCGGCAGTCCAATCATGCGATCGCCTTCAGCGTCTGCAGCGCGCAGCGCACGTTGGCTTCATCGACCGCACCGCGCAGCCGCACGCGTGCGCCGCCGAGGTCGATCCGATGACGCCCGCGGGCACCGGCACGTTCGCGGGCACGCTCGGCCAATCGCTCGCAACCGCTGCCGCCGGCGCCACCTTCACCGGCAACAGCACAGCCCGCGCAGCACCATGATCGTGCCTGCCCTTGGCCGCGCGCAGATGCTCGCGTCGCCACCGGAACAGCATGTTCGTATTGACGCCGTTCTCCAGTGCGATCCCCGACACAGAGGCGCCAGGTTGCAGGCTGCGCTCAACGAGATCGCGTCTGAACGCCTCCGCGTGCCGACGACGCGCGCGCTTGGCTTGTGTGTCTTGCTTCGACATGGTGTGCACCTGTTGCGCTAAGTGCACACCGTCCTTCGGCGAGCACGATCGGCGATCGTGCTCATACAGTGGTTCGACTTCCAGAGGGCCTCAGTCACCCGCTTACCCTTCACCGAGTGCGCGGCTTCGCGCGAGCTCGCTGCGTTGGCGCATCTGCGTGCAATCGTTGGGGTCGGTGGTCGTTCGAGGCCGCTACCTGGCCGCACGGTCCGAGCGGCCGCGCTGGTGTCCTTCGCCGCACCGTCGCGGATACTGGCGCTTGCAGGCCACCTCTGGCAAAGTCCGCGCATGCAAGTTGCGCTCGCTGTGTGGCAGCTAAGCCTTCTCTGCCACCAGCGGGCTAACCCATCGTTGCACCGGACGTGCTACAGCGGGCTGCGCCCGCTTCCGCACGCCGGTGAACTCAAACTACAAGGGCTTCCCCATTTGTCAAGCGATTCCAGGCCTTGATCGATCGCTGCGCGATTGATCAAGGAAGATCGGACTGTCGAGAACCACGGTCGCGGTGTCGATCGCGTCGATGGGCGAGCAAGGTGCGGACTGGAGAAACTACAACCGGTCATCGATGCAGTCGGACTGTGGACCGCGGACCCTGATGAAAGACGCGCGCGGGGGACCCATTCGTTAGTCGAGTCTGTCTTGCGACAAACGACTCCCAGAGTTCAACGGTCACTCCCCGCGCAGGTCCAACCCTTACTCATCAACGCGGGTGGTCACGCGGTGGTGGTCAACGCTTGGCTTGGCGGCGGTGCGGCCGCCGGAGGCAGCAAGTGGCGCGCAGCGATCGCGACGGTGATCACGGCCAACGCCTCAAGCCGGCTGTTTGAAGGCTTCGCCCTTGGTCAGCGCCGCCCGCCAGGCGTGCGTTCTTCGCCGCGATCGCCACCACCGCCTTCCAGTAGCCGCGGCGCTGGCGCAACCGCAGCGCCCAGCGGCTGATCGAGTCGTTCTTGCCGGGCGCGGCGTTGAGCACCGAGCGGGCCCCGAGCACCAGCAAGCTGCGCAGGTAGGCGTCGCCGGCCTTCGTGATGCGCCCCAGCCGCGCCTTGCCGCCCGAGCTGTACTGCCCCGGCACCAGCCCGAGCCAAGCGGCGAACTGCCGGCCGCTGCTGAACTCGTGCGCGTTGCCCACCATCGCCACGATCGCCGTGGCGCTGGTCTGGCCGATGCCCATCAGCCGCATCAGCCGTTGCGCCGGCGTGCTGCGCTGGGCGATCGCGCGCAGGTGCACGTCGTACTGCGCAATGCGCTCATCGAGCCGATGCACCTCGCTGAGCAAGTCGCCGATCACGGTGTTGCCCCAGCCGGGCAGGTCCTCCAGATGCGCCGCCGCCTGGCGCCGCACGACGGCGGCCTTCAGCGGCAGCACGATGCCGAACTCGCTGAGCAGGCCGCGGATGCGGTTGATCGTCGCGGTGCGCTGCTGCACGAATCCCTGGCGCGCCCGGTGCACCATCAACTGCGATTGCTGCTCCTGGCTCTTCACCGGCACGAAGCGCATGTTGGGGCGCTGCAGCGCTTCGCAGGTCGCCGCGGCGTCGGCGGCGTCGTTCTTGCCGCGCCGCCCGCTCATGCGGTAAGGGGTGACGAACTTCGGCGCGATCAGCCGCACCGTGTGGCCGTGCCCAGCGAACAGCCGCGCCCAGTGGTGCGCCCCCGAGCACGCCTCCATGCCGATGGTGCACGGCGGCAGTGACGCGACCAGCTCGAGCAGCTTGGCGCGCGCCACGCTCGGGCGCACCAGCGCCGCTCGGCCCGCTTCATCCACGCCGTGCACCGCAAACACGCTCTTGGCCAGATCGATACCAACGAAGACAATAGCCACGGACTTCCCCTTTCGACGGTGAGTTGATGAGAGTTCACACTTCCCATCGTGGCACTTCGTTGCCGTACTCCGCAATCCAGCGGGCACCTCGGGACGGGGAAGTCCCTTTCATTCGTTAGGCCTCACCCCTGAACAGCTGGGGCCGTGATATATGCAGCGCCGTTTCATCTGGTCGAGTGTCGTCGGAGCTCTCGTATGGCTAATCGTCTGCATCTCCAGTGGCATTGTCGTACTGGCACGGCTTGGTGAATATGGTTCCGTCATTCAACCTTTGATCGGCGCAGTGATGGGGCTCCTCGGGGCACTCACTCATGTTCTCCTATCTCTTTTCGATCGCTTCCGTCGTCTTGGCTTCGTGGGTCGCGGCTTTCTGAACTGGTTATTCGCGTACTTGCCACTAGTCGCCATAGGAGCGCTATTCACGAACTACAAGATTGCCCAGACCAACCCCAATTTCTGGCCAGAGGCAGCGAAGCTCCTCATCCTCTACACGGGAGCGCCAATGTTGGGCGTGGCACTGTTGGTCGCTCTGATCACGAGCATGAAAGGCGGCCCAGATGAGGGCTAACTTCTCGGTCAACAGGACCGCCCGCAAGCTGCGCTTGCGGGTTCCCTCCGCGCTTCGCGCTCCGGCGGCCGGTTACCTCAAACGTTAGCCATCACCAGCTGCGCCGAGGGCCTCCGCGCGGGAGATCATCCTCTTCACCTCGGAAGAAGCATGCATCGGGATGAGTTCAACCTCTGGGTGCTTCAGCCGGAACACGCGAAACACTTCGTCCGCGAATGCTTGGCCGACTGATGCGACTCCGGAGAAGTCGAGCATCACGATCTTGAATCGATCAAAGCGAGAGAGAAGTCGTTTGGCCTGAGAGCGTGACACCAGGTTGTCATCGCCATAGCGCATCAGCTTGACGGGAACAACAGTCTTGTTGAACCCATACTCGTCGTCTGACGTGAATCGATCAAACACCTTCTTAGTAGTCCTGGCGGTGTGGTTGTGGAGAACCATTCGTACCAAGGTGCCATCCCGCGGCGCGTTTCTTTGCAGGATCAAGTCTTCCTTCTTGTCGAACTCGTGGGAGAAGTAGACCTCGCCGGACAATACGTCGAACTCGTCGAACATTCGAGATGAAAAGAAGATCCCCTCGCCTGAGTGATTCGCTGGGTCTGTCGTGAACTTGCCCTTGGCGAGTTCCAGCACCGCGTGCCGCTCATCGAGCAGGTCCAACGCCGCTTGAATCTTCTTGAAGATTCCAACACCGTTGTCGTATATCTCGATCGTCGTCGCCGCGGCAGTCTTGGTGAGGGAGACCAGGACGTCGCGTGCTCCAGAGTGATCAATGACGTTGTTGAACATCTCGGTGAATCCGTAGTGCCAGATACTTAGCACGTTCTCAGGTAGTTTCCCGAGCGACGGGGCCACGTCATTCCGCCAGACTACGTCTTCGGAAAGACCCTCGCCGATTGCGTAGTGCTTCTGCCACTCCACGAGCGCCGCAAGACGATAGACCTTGCTTCTCGTCTGGCCGCTTTGCGCAACGGCACCTTCGGCGATGAGCCTTTGTAGGTGCTTGTGGACTGCCTGACGAGTGAACCCGAACTTCTCCGCCGTAACGCGAACAATGTCAGATGGGTGCGCATCCAAGTGCTCGATGATGAACTTGCGGGCGACCTCACCGCGAACTCGGGTAGTTGTCACAGCACTATATTGTCAACCTAACGTTGACAGATTGTCAACCAGAAGCGTTCTTTTGTCAACCAAGTGATGGCTCTCTCCCTTCGCTGCTCAAACGTTAGCCGGCGCAGAAGCCTTCCTCTTGACGATATGCATCGCATATGCATCGAGGACCCGGACGCTCATGGTGAGCAACGCTTCGTCACGCTGGGCATGGATGCTCTCGGTCGGATTCTGGTGGTGGTCCACACGCCTCGTGGCGACCGTATCAGGTTGATCTCGGCGCGTAAGGCCAGTCGTGGCGAATCAAGGCAATACCATGCGTAAGCAATACGACTTCTCTGGTGGAAAGAAGGGCGCGGTCCTCGCCTCGATGGGCAAGACCCGCATCACCATCATGCTCGACGACGACATCATCGAGTACTACCGTGCCAAGGCCGAGGCCGAGGGTACCGGGTACCAAACGATGATCAACGCGGTTCTCCGCGCCACACTGAAGCAACCTCGCAGCAAGGCCCCGGAAGACCGCCCGCTCACTGTGGCCGTCTTGCGGAAGGTGCTCCGCGAGGAACTGCACATCTCGTAGCGCGGACTGGCGCAGTCGCTGCCGCGTACCACTCAGCCTTGAGGAGGCCATTCACCATGAACGTTTGCGCTGCAGGCCTGCGGGTCCTGGTAACCGCTGGCGCCGCCGGGATCGGCCGCGCAATCGCGTCGACCTTCGCCGACGCCGGCGCGAGTGTCTTTGTATGCGATGTCGATGCGCACGCGTTGTCGGACATTCGGGCCTCCTACCCACGGATCGGGGCGACGACTACCGATGTCTCTGCGCCGGAGCAAGTCGATAGCCTGTTCGAGCTGGCTGTTTCGCACCTCGGTGGCCTCGACGTGCTGGTAAACAACGCCGGAATCAGCGGACCCACCGCAAGGGTAGAGGAGATCAGCGTAGCGCAGTGGGAACGAACGATCGCGGTCGATCTCAACAGCATGTTCTTCTGCACCCGCCGTGCTGTCCCGCTGCTCAAGGCGGCAGGCGGCGGAAGCATCATCAACCTGTCGTCCATTGCCGGCCGCCTGGGGTTCCCACTGCGCACCCCGTACTCCGCCGCGAAGTGGGGCGTGGTCGGCCTCTCCAAGAGTCTGGCGATGGAGCTAGGGCCTTCGAACATCCGCGTCAACGCGATCTTGCCGGGTGTGGGCGAAGGCGAACGGGTCGACCGGGTGATCAGCGCGAAGGCCGAGGCGCTCGGCGTAGGTGTCGAGGAGTTTCGTGAGCGCTTCGTGTCCACCATCTCGCTGCGCCGCATGGTCAGTGCGCAGGACATCGCCGACATGGCGCTGTTCCTCGCGACGCCCTCGGGCCGGAGCATTTCGGGTCAGGCACTGTCGGTGTGCGGCGACCACGGCATGATCGCTTGAGACGCATCGCAGCCAGGCCTCTCGAACACGACGGAGAACGACGGAGCACACATGATTGATCACACCGGTGTGGTGGTAAGCGATTTCGGCAAGAGCAAGGCGTTCTATGCAAGCGCGCTTGCGCCGCTTGGCTACCAGCTGATCATGGAGTTGCCAGCTGCCACCACCGGCCACACGGACGTGGCCGGCTTCGGTGAACCACCGCAGCCGGACTTCTGGATCAGTCGCGGAAGCCCAAACCGTCCACCGGTTCACATTGCGTTCCGGGTCGGCTCGCGGGCCACGGTCGACGCCTTTTACAAGGCCGCGCTGGACGCAGGAGCCCGAGACAACGGCCCACCTGGTTTGCGGCCGCACTACCACCCTGACTACTACGGTGCCTTTGTGCTCGACCCAGACGGTCACAATATCGAGGCTGTCTGCCACGCTCCCGAGTAGGCGCCGTGGTTTGTCGAGCGCACGAGATTCGTTGACCGGCGGCCCCACCAAGGCGCTGGACGATATTCAGTGCCGGCCGCTGGAATCGGACGCCCAACCCGGCGCCGGGAACGTCAACATTCGAGGTCCATATGAAGCGAGTCACAGGCATCGGCGGCGTCTTCTTCAAGGCCAAAGACGCGCCCGCGCTGCAGGCCTGGTACAAGCGCCATCTTGGTGTCGATGTCCAGCCATGGGGTGGCGCGGTGTTCAGCTGGGTCGATTCGCATGGCAAGCCGACAGCCGGAACGACCGTGTGGTCGATCGGCCCCGACAGCGGCGACCAGTTCGCTCCGAGCAACTCCTCGTTCATGGTCAACTATCGCGTCGAAGACCTGCAGGCCGTGGTTACGGCCCTCAAGGCCGAAGGATGCACCGTACTCGACAAGACCGACGACTCCGAGTTCGGCAAGTTCGCCTGGGTCATCGATCCCGAGGGGAACAAGGTCGAGTTGTGGCAACCACCGCCAGGCCGGTGAGATGCTGCCATGCGCACCTTCGCGCATCACGTTCGGCGGTACACCGCATGACCACACATACACCGGAAGCTGCCACTGTGGGGCGATCGCGTTCGAGGTTCAGGGCGAGATCGACAGCGCACTGTCGTTTCCGGCCGCGGGTGAGCTCAAGTGCCGGGTTGCGAAGAGGGAGCGCTTTGGGCATCTCGGCGAGAATCTGCACATGGCAAAGCGACGAAACACCGAAGGCACCAGGTTCCTGCGCTACTTTGGCCCGTTGCTCGATGCGTTGCGCAAGCTCGGGGGTTCCGGTTCCCCTGACGAGGTTGTCGAGCAGATCGCCGCTGACATGGAACTGTCGGACGACGAGCAGAACGAGCTGGTACCTTCGGGCGGGTCGCGCCTCAAGACCAACGTGGCATGGGCTCGCTTCTATCTGGTCCGCGAGGGCCTCGTGGATTCATCCAGACGAGGTGTTTGGAGCCTCACGGAGAAAGGGTGAGCGGCTCGGCTTACGGTCGAGGAAGCCGGCGAGGTTTTCTCTCGCTGGGTCAGGATGTTCGACGAACAGCGCAAGAACCGAACCAGCACCGTGGAGCCAATCGCGGAGCGTGTGGCCGAGGGTAGTGGCGCGGTCTCCAGGGACTATCGTTCCGAAGCGATTGATCTGCTGCTTTCTCTTCCGCCGTCTGGTTTCGAGCGATTGGCGCAACGCCTTCTCCGTGAAGCCGGCTTCACACAGGTTGCGGTGACGGGCCAGAGTGGAGACGGCGGTATCGATGGGTACGGAACGCTGCAGATCAACCACCTTGTCAGCTTCAAGGTGCTGTTCCAATGCAAGCGGTACGCGAAGTCCGTGTCCCCTTCCCAAGTCCGCGATTTTCGCGGGGCAATGGCAGGCCGGGCCGACAAGGGAATCATCATCACCACCGGCACATTCACGGCGGAGGCGCGGCGTGAAGCCACCCGAGACGGAGTGCCACCCATTGAGCTGATCGATGGGGACAGGCTGCTCACCATGCTCGAGGGACTGGAGCTCGGCCTGCGTGCGGTCAAGACCTATGAAGTCGACCACTCCTTCTTCGCTGAGTTTCGAGAGTCCTGACCGTCGTTGGATCTGCCGCGCAACCGCATGCGGAAGGTCGATCTAAGCACGGCATTGAAGCCGACGCAGTGATGCCCAACCCTTCGATGCACCCAGCTCGCCGCAGCGGGCCGCCTGCTTCCGCGCGCAGAGCCTCGAGGTCGGGCCTTGCAGGGCACGCCTGCGGAACTCCGCCGCTGGAGGCAACCCAACCCAGCTACCATCGGTTGATGCAGGATCCAGAGGAGCGAGCCATGCACCACGCAGCGGTGAACGAGGCATCGGAGTCCAGGAAGGCGGTCTTTCGCCGGTTGGTCGACATATACGCGGCCGGCAACCTGTCGGCGCTGGATGAAGTCATCGCGCCCGACTACGTGGGGCACGCGTCGGCAGGTGACCGCGACCTGGAGGGGTTTCGTCGGAGCATCACTCATTTCCACAACCTCTTCATCTACGCCAAAGACTCGTTTCGAGTCGACGACCAGTTGGTCGACGGCGAGAAGGTGGTCACGCGGATGACGGCACATGTCAAAGTGCGCGCCACCGGCGAGCCGATCACGCTAGTCGGCATCAACATCGCACGCATCGTGAACGGCAAGATCGTGGAAGAGTGGAACACGTGGGAGCAGCTTCAGACTCCAGCGGGCCGCGCCGGAAGCGATTGATTCGGAGATGGCTGCTGACGCGCCGCTGATCAACATTGGCGTTCCCGGCGACCCCCGTCGTGCCCTACCAGATCCTGGCCGATGCGGTGCTCGTCGTCCATTTCGGCGTCGTGCTCTTCGTGGCGGGTGGCCTTGTCGTGGTGGTGGCAGGCAACCGACTCCGCTGGCGCTGGGTCAACCGGTGGTGGTTCCGGGCGGCACATCTCGCTGCCATCGCCGTCATCGTGGTCCAAGCCTGGCTGGGGCAGTACTGCCCGCTCACGACGCTCGAATCCTGGCTCCGGGTGCAGGCCGGTGGCGCCGGATACGCGCGCAGTTTCATCGAGCACTGGCTGCGCAGCCTCATCTACTACGAGGCGCCGCTCTGGGTTTTCACGGTAGCGTACACCGCTTTCGCGGTGCTCGTGCTGCTGGTGTGGTGGCGCTTTCCGCCAAGCCGGGGCTCGGGCAGCGGCCACGAGGCCTGACGCGCAGGCCGCGTCGCGCGGGCCTTCGGAAGCGCGATGTCCTCTACAACCACGCCGGTCGCTTCACCAGCATCGACGAGCGATGAAATCTCGGCAGGCCTGCAGCAGCGCAACCGCCGGACCACAGCAGGCAGCGGACGGCGGTGCGGGCTGCCGATGCTGCGCGTCAGGCCTCAACACCCATCAGCGCGCGCGCCCGTGAACACTCTGCACACAAGCCGCCTCCGCATGGAGCCCTTCGCCGCGTGTCATCTCGAAGGGTTGCACGCGATGAACAGCCTTCCGGAAGTGGCGCGGTACCTGTCAGGCCGGCCCAAGGTGCTCGTGCCTCCGACGCATTGCTGCAACCCGACGCAGCGAACCTCACGCCGACCGCGAGGGCCTTGTTCGACAAGGTGTTCCCGAACGGGTTCGGCTACTGAGTCGCCGGGACTGCAGATTGTCTAACTACCCAACGCGATGGACGATCGCTGGTGGCGCCGGCCCACGCACGCGCGTGTGGCCTGGTCAAGACCGTGGCTCGAGAGGGGGCGTGGCAGGGCTGCTGCTCGCAACCGGAGCCGGACCCCTGAGAATGCGGCCCTTTGCAACCGGAGGCATTGGCGATGTCCGATGTATGGCTCACCACGTTGATCACCGACACCCCTCAAGCCGGATTCGAGCTTGCCATTACGCTGAGCCGGCGTGGGGTCAAGTACACCCAGCCGGATGTGGCCGTGCTCAAGCGCCTTCGGCCCGTGTACGCCGAGGACGCGGAAGCCCTGACGGCCGCGTCGCAGGTGATCGCGATCAATTTCCAGACCGTCGCCGCGGCCAACAACTACTGGCGCAAGTGATCGGTATCGGCGCCTGACGCACGCCGGTGGTGCGCCGCTGCCGCCGCTTGCTGGCCGCCGCACGCTGTTGGCGCGGGCCGACAGGGCCCCACCTGCTCGCGCTGGGCGGCCAATGCGCCAGCGGGGACACAGCGCAGTACAGTGGAGCTCTTCGCGGCTCGAGGGAGGTGTGCCCATGGTCCGGCCCGCCGCTCGCGTGGGCATCGTTCAAATCGGATCGTCGCCACCATGCTGAAGACTTTTCGCGGCAGCTGCCACTGCGGCGCCGTGCGCTTCGAGGCCGACCTCGACCTCACGCAGAGCACCTACCGCTGCAACTGCTCGATCTGCCGCCGTACGCGGTTCTGGCCCGCGGTGGCGCGCGAAGATGGCTTTCGGCTGCTGGCCGGCGAGGGCGAGCTGACGCAGTACCTGTTCAACACGCGCAAGAACCAGCACTACTTCTGCCGCCACTGCGGCGTGCGCGCGTTCGGCATCGGCACCGAGACGCCGATCGGCAAGATGTTCGGCGTCAACCTCGGCTGCCTCGACGACGTCTCCGACGAGGAGCTGTCGCGCCTGGAGATCACGCGCATCGACGGCCTGCACGATCGCTGGCAGGTGGCGCCGGAGCATTGCGCCCACCTGTAGGCCGTGGGAGTTCGGGGTTGGCTGAACGACGATGAGCGAGCACATGCCACGATGACCCGCTATGTTGCCTTGCTGCGCGGCGTGTCGCCGCGGAACGCGAAGATGCCGGCGCTGAGGCGTTGCTTCGAGGAGGCCGGCTTCGGCAACGTGCGCACACTGCTGTCCAGCGGCAACGTGGCGTTCGACGCGCGCGGCGCCGCGGGATCGGCGCTCGAGCGCCGCGCCGAAGCGGCGATGCAGCAGCATCTCGGCTGCAGCTTCTACACCATCGTGCGCACAACGGCGCAGTTGCAGGCGTTGCTGGCGTCCGACCCGTTCGCCGGCCACGTGCTGCCGCGCGGCGCGAAGCGGGTGGTCAGCTTCCTGCGGGCACCGGCCCGGCCGTTGCTGGCGCTGCCGCTCGCGGCCGACGGAGCCTCGGTGCTGGGTTGCATCGGGCGCGAGGTGTTCACCGCCTACGTGCCGGGCGACAAGGGCCCGGTGTTCATGAAGCTGATCGAATCGGCCTTCGGCACCGAGGTGACGACGCGCACCTGGAACACGGTGGCCAGGTGCGCGGCGGCATAGCGCCATGGGCTCGCCGGGCTCGCGCAACGAAAGGGCGTGCTGATGTGGTTCTCCTCTGCACTGGCCGTGGTCGTCGGCGGTGCGCTGGGTTGCCTGTTGCGCTGGCTGCTGGGCACGGCCTTCAACCTGCTGTATCCGGCGATACCGCCGGGCACGTTGGCGGCCAACCTGATCGGCGGCTATGCGATCGGCCTGGCGATCGCGTTCTTCGGCGCGCACCCCGAGCTGCCGCCGCAGTGGCGGCTGTTCGTCGTCACCGGTCTGCTCGGCGGGCTGACCACGTTCTCCAGCTTCTCGGGCGAGGTGGCGCTGCTGCTGCGCGACGGGCGCCTCGCGATGGCCTGCACCGCGGTGGCCCTGCACCTGGGCGGCTCGTTGCTGCTGACGCTGGCCGGTATGGCGACGATGACGCTGCTGCGGCGCTGAGGCCGATGGCGGGCGGGGTGCCGCTGTGGACTGCGCCTACTGGCGCACAACCGTGGCCTGGCTGCCGTCGGGGAACCGGCCCTCGAGCGTCTTGTCGTCCTTGCGTTTCAGCGTCACGGTCCAGTCCTTGCAGCCCGCGAGCGCCTGCGATTTCAGGACAGCGAACTCCAGTACATCGCTGGTGGCTTGCTTGACGGCGATCGGCGCCTCGCGGCCCGCGCAGGCATCGTTGCGCAGGTGCGCCACGGCTTGATACGTGCCGGCCTTGTCGTTGACCAGCAGCGCGGCCTGGTACTTGAAGCCGTTGCGGGTTTCGACGTCGACGCGCCACTTGCCGTTGTACGGGTTCGCCTCTTGCGCCAGGGCGAGCCCCGCGCAGGTGATGCCGGCGGCAACGAGCCAGAACTTCATGGTGGTTCCCTTCTTCGTGTGGTCGTGGTGCGGGGTCATTGCAGCGCGGCACTCAGGTCGCCCATCGGTGCGAAGCCGTTGGCCTTCAGCGCCGCGTCGCGCATCAGCACGCCGGGCAGCGGCTCGAGGCCCCAGCGCCGCGTGATGAAGCGCAAGATCGACGCGGTGTCGTAGGGCGTCTTGTCGACAAAGCCCTTCTTGGCCAGCGGCGAGATGATCAGCGCCGGAATGCGCGTGCCCGGGCCCCAGCGGTCGCCCTTGGGCACGCGCGCGTGATCGTAGAAGCCGCCGTTCTCGTCGTAGGTGACGACGACCAGCATGCGTGGCCATTGCGGGCTCTTGCGCAGCCGCTCGATCACCTCGGCGATGTGCGCGTCGCCGTCGGCCACGTTGGCGTAGCCGGGGTGCTGGTTCAGGTTGCCCTGCGGCTTGTAGAACGCCACGTGCGGCAGCTTGCCGGCATCGGCATCGGCGTAGAAGCGGGCGTCGAAGTCGAGCAGGTGGGCGCCGCGCGCGTCGCCGTGGCGCACCGGGTCGAATGCGGCGTAGTAGTTGAACGGCTGGTGGTGCGGCTGGAAGTTGACCTTGCCCTTGTAGATGATGGCGCGCGCCTCGGGCGTGCCGGCGCTGGCGGCGCCCCACGCGCCGGCGTACCAGGCCCACGACACGCCCTTGGCGTCGAGCCGGTCGCCGATGGTGGCGAGCTTCTGCGGCGGCAGCGTGGTGGGCCTTGTTGGGTCAGCGAAGCGCACGTCGCCGCCGGCGGCCGGCGGCGCGCCGCTGGGTTGGTAGGGCGGTTGCATCGTGTTGATCGTGTAGGCCGAGCCGTCGGGCTCCTTCGGCGTCAGCTGGGCATCGTGCTTGTAGCGCGGCGCGCCGGCCAGCGCCGATGCCGGCATGCTCGACGCCGGCTTCAGCCGCACGAAGCGGCCCTGCGCGTCGAGCTCGATCTCGCTCATCGAATCCTTGGCCGGCGAGTGCTCGACATCGGGGTAGATCGGCACGCAGGCGCAGATCAGGTACTGGTGGTTCAGGTACGAGCCGCCGAACGCGCCCATGAAGAAGTTGTCGGCCAGCGTGTATTCGCGGGCCAGCTGCCACAGCTTCATGCTGCTGCCGTCGTAGTAGCCCATGCTGAGCGCGCCGGCGTTGGAGTAGGCCGCGAAGCGGTCGTTGCTGCCGTCGCCGATCTGCATCAGGTTGCTGTAGTAGCGGTGCACCAGGTCGCGCGTGATGAGCTGCTGCGACACCACGACGCCGGTGCCGTTCAGGCCAGCCGGGTCGTCGATGCGGAACGGCCGGTTCGGCATGCCGGCGCTCTGCGCCTGCGTCAGCGTCACCGGCTGGCCGTTGGCGGTGAGGCCACCCCAGGCCGGCGGCAGCGTCGGCAGCACGCTGCCGTCGAAGTCTTTCTGCGGCACGACCTCGCCAACTGCGCTCGGGTTGACGCCCGGGATGCCGTTGGCGCCGGGGAACAGGCCGTACAGCGTGTCGAACGCGCGGTTCTCGGCGTAGATCACGACCACGGTGTCGATCGCCTCGACGCCGCTCTTGCGCGCGTCGCCCGCGAGGCCGGCGCAGCCGGCGAGGGCGGCGATGGCCGCCGCCACAGTGATCCTATGGCCGGCGGTGCGCAGTGGTGCGGCGGCGTGGCGGGAGCGAGGTGGCTTCATGGTGGTGGTGCGGCTGGAATCGATGCAGGGCTCACGCTAGGCTGGTGCCTTGCGTTTGACAATCCGGTGATGCCTGAACGACGACCTCGCCGCGCGTTGCGCGTGCTGGCTGCGCTGGTGGTCGCCGCCGTGGCCTGCAACGCGCCGGCGCGGCGCGATGCGGTGGCGGCGCAGGCCGACGCGGCCTATGCGCCGCGCGCCGATGGCCGCGCGCTCGACGTGCCGGCGCTCACCGCGCTGGGGCGCGCGCTGTTCTTCGACGCCAGCCTGTCGGCGTCGGGCCGCACCGCGTGCGCGAGCTGCCACGACCCGGCGCACGCCTGGGGGCCGCCGAACGACCACGCGGTTCAGCTCGCGGGGCGCGACGGCGCCACGCCGGGGCTGCGCGCAGCGCCGTCGTTGCGTTATCTGGCGACGCTGCCGGCGTTCACCGAGCATCACTTCGACAACGACGGCGACGACAGCATCGACGCCGGGCCCACCGGCGGCTATACCTGGGATGGCCGCGCCGGCAGCGCGCGCGAGCAGGCGCTGCTGCCGCTGCTGTCGCCGCAGGAGATGGCCAACGGCTCGCCGCGCGAGCTGCTCGAGCGCGTGCGTCGCGGGCCGCTGGCGGCGCGGCTGCGACAGGTGTTCGATGCCACGGTGCTCGACGAGCCCGAGCGTGCGCTGCGCGCAGTCGCGTTCGCGCTCGAGGTGTTCCAGCAATCGCCGGCCGAGTTCTACCCGTTCAGCAGCCGCTACGACGAGGTGCTGCGCGGCCGTGCCGAGCTCACGCCGCGCGAGGCGCGCGGGCTGGCGCTGTTCAACGACCCTGCCAAGGGCAACTGCGCCGCCTGCCACCTGAGCGAGGTGCGGCCCGACGGCGGCCTGCCGCTGTTCACCGACTTCGGCCTGATCGCGATCGGCGTGCCGCGCAATCGCGCGTTGCGCGCGAATTCCGACCCTTCGTTCTTCGACCTCGGGCTGTGCGGGCCGCTGCGCACCGACTTCAGCGACCGGCCCGAGTACTGCGGGCGCTTTCGCACACCGACACTGCGCAACGTGGCGCTGCGCCGCGTGTTCTTCCACAACGGCGTGTTCCGCACGCTCGAGGACGTGCTGCGCTTCTACGCGCGGCGCGACACGCACCCGCAGGAGTTCTACCCGCGCGAGGCCGCCGGCCGCGTGCAGCCGTTCGACGACCTGCCGGCGTCATATCACGGCAACGTGAATGTCGAGCCGCCATTCGATCGCCATGCCGGCGAGCCGCCGGCGCTCGACGAGGCCGAGATCGCCGACATCGTCGTGTTCCTGCGCACGTTGACCGATGCGGACCTGGTGCGGCCGGTGGCGAACCGGTGACGCTTCACCGGTGGCGAGCGTGCGGCAGCTGTCGGGGCGGCCGGCTGCTATCCTGCGGCGATGGATCGCTTGCGTTCGTTCGGGCGCCGGGTGGCGTTGCTGCTGTCGGTGCTGCTCGTCGGTTCGTGCGGCGGCGGTGGCGATGCCGGCGGTGGCCCCGCGGTGGTGGCCGTCTACACGTCGTTCGGCTCGGTGCAATGCGATGGCGGCGGCGACACGCTGACGCAGCTGCAGCAGTCGCTGATCGCGGCCGGCATCGAGGTGCTCGCGTCGCGCTGCGGCCTCGACGGCGTGATCCGGCCGGCGGTGTGCGGCGAGTCCGATGGCCGCATCGCGATCTTCGACATCGCGCAACCCGAGCTCGCCGTGGCGCTGCTGATCGGCTTCGCCATGCTAAACACGTTGCCGGGCGCGAGCGCGGTGGTCTGCCAGTAGGCGCGGTCCGTGCCGAGATCCAGCGCGCTCGGTGCACATGGCGTCACCGTAGAATGGCCCCGGCACAGCGGGGCACAGCATGAACCTCACTCTCGAATGCGAGCGCGAAGAAGATGGTCGCTGGCTTGCCGAAGTGGCGGCGCTTGCAGGTGTGCTTGCCTATGGAGCATCGGCGCGCGAGGCGATGGCCAAGACCGAGGTGCTGGCGCTGCGGGTGCTGGCCGAGCGGCTCGAGCACGGCGAAACCGCCCCGGTGGCGAGCAGTATTTCGGTTCCTGCCAGCGCATGAGCCAATGGCCTTCCGCGAAGGCCAAGCGCGTCCACGCCGCACTCCTCAGGCTGGGCCGGCAGTTGATGCGGCAGACCGGCTCGCATCGCACGCTCGCGCGCGAGGGGTCGGCCGATTTCGTTCTTGCCTTCTACGGTGGCGAGGAGATCGGGCCGCGCATCGCCAAGCACACGGGCCTGCAGCCCGGAGATCTCTGAGTCCGAATGCCGACCGACCACATGCCAAGCTCTCGCCTCACCTGGTTCGTTGCCGGCGCACTGACCGTTGCGTTCGTGGTGTTCGCGAACCCGTCGCCCGAACGGCACCGCGCGAGCATCAAGGAGCGTGTGGCGCAGCGCAGCCAGCTGGCGGCGCTGCTGCGGCTGGGTGACCTGGCGGCGTTCGTCTCGAACTACCATTCGCTCGGTGTCGCCTCGTACACCACGGCCAACGACCGCGTGTTGTCGGTCGGGACGCTCGGCGTCGTGTTCGTGCTCGAGCCCGCCGCCGAAGGGCGATGAGCATTCAGGGGCCGCGTGGCGCGGCATCGGGTGGAGTTAACCAGGAGGACGCGGCGTGCTCAATCACGTGATGGTGGGTTCGAACGACATCGAGCGCTCGAAGCGCTTCTACGATGCCGTGCTCGGGGTGCTCGGCGCCGGCGCGCCGGTGCGCAATCGCGCCGGCTCCGGCCACATGCGGCTGTTCTACCGGCACGACGGCAGCACCTTCTGCGTCAGCGAGCCGATCGACGGCAACGACGCGACCGTTGCCAACGGCGGCACCATCGGCTTCAAGTGCAGCTCGCCCGAGCAGGTGCAGGCGTTTCACGACACCGCGATCGCGCACGGCGGGCGCTCGATCGAAGCGCCACCTGGCCTGCGCGAGGGCGGCCTGGGGCCGTTGTACCTGGCCTACGTGCGCGACCCCGACGGCCACAAGCTGTGCGCGATCCATCGCGCCAAGCCCGCTGCTTGATCCCGCGCGCGGCGCCGTGCTGCCGGCGCTGCGCGCCACGCGCTGAACGCGCCGGCGCTAGCACTCGACGATGTTCACCGCGAGGCCGCCGCGCGCGGTCTCCTTGTACTTGGTCATCATGTCGGCGCCGGTTTCGCGCATGGTCTTGATCACCTTGTCCAGGCTCACGTGGTGCGTGCCGTCGCCGCGCAGCGCCATGCGTGCGGCGTTGATCGCCTGCACGCTGGCCACCGCGTTGCGCTCGATGCACGGGATCTGCACCAGGCCGCCCACCGGGTCGCAGGTGAGGCCCAGGTGGTGTTCCATGCCGATCTCGGCGGCGTTCTCGGCCTGCGCCGGCGTGCCGCCGAGCACGGCGCACAGCGCGCCGGCGGCCATCGAGCAGGCCACGCCCACCTCGCCCTGGCAGCCGACCTCGGCACCGGAGATGCTGGCGTTCTCCTTGTAGAGAATGCCGATCGCCGCGGCGGTGAGCAGGAAGTCGCGCACGCCCGGCGTGCTCGCCCGCGGCGTGAAGCGCGTGTAGTAGTGCAGCACCGCCGGCACGATGCCGGCCGCGCCGTTGGTCGGTGCGGTGACCACGCGGCCGCCGGCGGCGTTCTCCTCGTTGACCGCGAGCGCGAACAGGTTCACCCAGTCGAGAACGATCAGCGGGTCGGCCGCCTGGACGGCGGCGTGCGCGGCAGTGTCCTTCGCCTCGAGCGCGGCGCGCAGCGCCGGCGCGCGCCGGCGCACCTTGAAGCCACCGGGCAGCACGCCCGGCGTGACGATGCCGCGCGCGACGCAGGCCTGCATCGTCTGCCAGATGCGGTCGAGCCCGGCGTCGATCGCGGCGTCGTCGCGCCAGTGGCGTTCGTTGCGGCGCATCACCTCGGCGATGCTGCAGCCGAGCTCGGCGGTGCGCGCGAGCAGCTCGGCACCGGTGTGGAACGGATGCGGCAGCACGGTGGTGTCGGGCGCCACGCGCTTGTGGCGCCCGCCGTCGGCGGCGACCTCGTCGCTGACGACGAAGCCGCCGCCGACCGAGTAGTAGCAGCGCTCGGCCAGCGTTGCACCGGCGGCGTCGAAGGCGGTGAAGCGCATGCCGTTGGCGTGGAACGGCAGCGATTCGCGGCGGTGGAACACGAGGTCGTTGCGCTCGTCGAAGGCGAGCGTCGGGCCGGCCGCTTCGCCGTGCGCGTGTGCGAGCGTGGTGCGGCCCGCGTCGCGGATGGTCTGCAGCAGCGCCGGCACGGCGTCGACATCGACCGTGTCGGGCTCGTGGCCGGCGAGGCCGAGCAGCACCGCCTTGTCGCTGCCGTGGCCCTTGCCGGTGGCGCCGAGCGAGCCGTACAGCTCGGCCTTGATGCGCGCCACGCGGGCGGCGACGCCGTCGTGCGCGAGCCGCAGCGCGAACATGCGCGCCGCGCGCATCGGGCCCACGGTGTGCGAGCTGCTCGGCCCGATGCCGATCTTGAAGAGGTCGAAGACAGAGACGGCCATGTGGTGCGAGGTGGGTTGTGGGCTAACGCAGTGCGAACTCGAAATCGGGGCGATCCAGCCGCCGTGTGCGCCGGCGGAACTCCAGCGTCGAGCCCGGCCACAGCGTGGTGATGCGGCCGTCGCGCGTCTGGTACCAGCTGGTACAGCCGCCGGTGGCCCACACGGTGCGCGCCAGCCGCGCACCGATCTCGGCGTTGAAGCGCTCCTGCGCGTCGGCCGTGGGGCTCAGCCAGGCGTGCGCGCGCAACGCGCGCATCGCGTCGTCGATCAGCGCGAGCTGCGACTCGATGACGTGCACCATCGAGTTGTGGCCGAGACCGGTGTTGGGTCCGATCACGGTGAACAGGTTCGGAAAGCCGGCCACCATCGTGCCGAGGTAGCCGACCGGGCCGCGCGCCCAGGTGGCGTGCAGCGTGCGACCCTGCGGGCCGATCACCGGGCACGGCGGCGTGATCTCGGCGGCCTCGAAGCCGGTGGCAGCCACCAGCGCGTCGAGCTCGACCAACTCGCCATCGGCCAGGCGCACGCCCTGCGGCTCGACGGCGGCGATGGTGCGTGTCTCGAGCGCCACGTTGGGCCGGCGCAGCGCGGGGTAGTAGTCGTCGGCCAGCAGGATGCGCTTGCAGCCCATGCGGTAGTGCGGCGTCAGCGCGTCGCGCAGCGCGCCGGCCGGGATGCGGCGGCGCAGGTGGTTCAGCGCCAGCGGTTCGAGCCGGCGCAGCCAGCCCGGATGCCGCGTGAACGCCGGCGCACGCAGTTCGTGCTGGCAGTACAGCGCGCCGCGCCACAGCCGGCGCAAGCCCGGCACGTGCGCCAGTGCCCAGCGCGTGCGCGCGCCGATCGGCCGGTCGCCGCGCGGCAGGATCCACGGCGCGCTGCGCTGGAACACGGTCAGCCGCTGTGCCAGCGGCGCCAGTTGCGGCACCAGCTGGATCGCGCTGGCGCCGGTGCCGATCACGCCGATGCGGCGCCCGCTCGCATCGAAGCCGTCGGGCCAGCGCGCGGTGTGCAGCAGCAGACCGCAGAAGCGCTCGAGCCCGGCCAGCGCCGGCATCCGCGGCCGGCTCAACGGCCCGGTGGCCAGCGTGACGGCCTGCGCCAGAAGCTCGTCCTCGTGGCCGGCGGCATCGCGCACGCGCGCGCGCCACAGGTGCTGGGCCTCGTCCCACAGCAGGTGCGTGAGCCGCGTGTGCAGCCGCAGGTGCGGCGCGAGGCCGAATCGGTGCACGCAATCGTCGAGGTAGGCGGCGATCTCCTGCTGGCCGGGGTAGTGGCGGGTCCAGCGTGGGTTGGGCGCGAACGAGAACGAGTACAGGTGCGACGGGATGTCGCACGCCGCGCCAGGGTAACGGTTGGCCCACCAGGTGCCGCCGACACCATCGGCTTGTTCGACCAGCACGAAGTCGTCGTCGCCGCAGCGCCGGCGGTGGGCGGCAGCGCCGAGCCCGCCGAAGCCGGCGCCGACGATCAGCATGCCGAGCGGGCCGGTCATCGCGATGCTGGCGTGCGCGGCGCCACGGGATCGGTCAGCCGGCCGGCCAGATGACGCCACAGCACCGTGTACAGCGCGTCGGGTTCGAACGGCTTGCTGAGAAAGTCGGACATGCCGGCGTCCAGGCATTGCCGCCGGTCCTCGGCGAAGGCGTTGGCGGTCATCGCGACGATCGGCGTGCCCGAGTGCTGCGGCAGCCGGCGGATGCGCCGCGTGGCCTCGAGCCCGTCGAGCCGCTGCATCTGCACGTCCATCAGGATCAGCGCGTACGGCGTCGCCGCTGCCATCTGCACCGCCTGCGCGCCGTCGTCGGCGTTGTCGATCACCAGGCCGCTGTCGCGCAGCAGCGCCAGCGCCACCATGCGGTTGACCGCGTCGTCCTCGGCCAGCAGGACCCGCTGGCCGGTGCAGTCGCGCTGCAGCCGCTGCTCGGCCTGCGGCAGCGCGCGCGGCGGCGCGACCGGCGCGCGCTGCAGCGTGTCGCGCCGCAAGCGCGCGGTGAACCAGAACACACTGCCGACGCCCGGCGTGCTGCGCACGCCGGCGTCGCCGCCGGCCAGGCGGGCCAGCTGGCGCGTGATGGCCAGGCCGAGCCCGGTGCCGCCGTAGCGCCGGGTGGTGGAGCTGTCGGCCTGCTCGAACGAATCGAACAACCGCGCCTGCGCCTCGGGTGCGATGCCGATGCCGGTGTCCTCGACCTCGAAGCGCACCAGCACGTCGCGCGGGTGGTCCTCGAGTTTGCGCAGCCGCAGCGTGATGCGGCCGCGTTCGGTGAACTTGATCGCGTTGGTGGCGTAGTTCAGCAGCGCCTGCGTCAGTCGCGTGGCATCGCCTTGCAGCGCGTCGGGCACCGGCTCGGCATCGATCTCGATCGCCAGGCCCTTCTCGGCGGCGCGTGCGGCGAGCATCTCGGCCACGCGCTGCGGCAGCGCGTCGACGTGCAGCGGCGCGTGCTCGAGCACCAGTTTGCCGGCCTCGATCTTCGACAGGTCGAGCACGTCGTCGATGATCGACAGCAGGTGCGTCGACGAGGCGATGATGGTGTCGATCTGCGCCGCCTGCTCGGGCGTGGCACCGCTGCGGCGCATCAGGTGGGCGGTGCCCACGATCGCATTCATCGGCGTGCGGATCTCGTGGCTCATGTTGGCCAGGAACGTGCCCTTGGCCTGCGATGCCGTCTCGGCGATGTCGCGCGCCGTGCGCAGCGCACGGTTGGCCGCGGTGAGCTCCGCAGTGCGCTGCTCGACCAGGCGTTCGAGCTCGGCGCGTTGATCCTGCAGCAGGCGGCGCGCGCGCTGGCGTTCGCTGATGTCGATGGCCGACGTCAGCACGTGCGGCCGGCCGCCGAGTTCGATCGGTGCGGCGCTGAACGACACGTCGATCTCGGTGCCGGTGCAGGTGTGCCAGCGCACTTCGAGGTCGTGCAGCGAGCGGCCGGCCTGCACGGTTTGCCATGCCGCCTCGCGCCCGGCCGCATCGAGCCAGAGGTTGAGCTCGAGCGTGTCGCGGCCGATCAGTTCGTCGCGCGACGCGTTCAGCAGCCGCGCCCACGCCTCGTTGACTTCGACGAAGCGCTGGTCCGACAGGCGCGCCAGCGCGATGGCCACCGGGCTGCTTCGCAACATCACGGCGAAGCGCTGTTCGCTCTCGCGCACGCGCGCCTGCTGCTCCCAGGCGTCGGTGAGGTCGCTCATCAGGCCGACGATCTGATCGGCACCACCGTCGGTGGCCTGCACCCTTCGCACCTCGTCGCGCACGAAGCGCACGCGGCCGTTGGCATCGATCAATCGATACTCGTGGCTGACGCTTTGGCCCGGTCGCAACCTGGCGAACGCCGCCAGCGCCGCGTTGCGATCATCGGGGTGGACATGGGTGGTCCACCAGTCGTGCGCCAACACCTGCTCGGGCCGGAATCCGAACAAGCGCTCGATGTTGTCGCTGACCCATTCGGTGGCGCTGCCGCGTCGCGTCACCCGCAGCCGATACATCACCACCGCACTGGCCGCCAGCAGACCCTGGAACCGCTGTGTGGCGCGGCCGAGCTCCTCCGTGCGCTGCGCCACCCGCCGCCGAACCACCACCGTGTGCGCGGCCAGCAGCACCAGCGCGATGCCCAACCCGATCAGCAGCCAGCCCGGCCCCGGGTAGTCGATCTCGGTCCAGCTCTGCGCGGTGGCGGCCTGTGCAGGCGCCAACAGCAGCCAGCCGCGCAGCATCGGCGCCGGCCGACGGCTGCGCGCGCGGGGTTCAGGCGGTGGCCGCGTCCGCTGCAACCTCGGCATCGTGGCCCTCGTCGTCGAAGGCGCTCACCGGCACGCAGCTGCAGAACAGGTGCCGGTCGCCGTGCACGTTGTCGACACGGCCCACCGGCGCCCAGTACTTCTGCCGCCGCAGGCTCTTCAGCGGGTACGCCGCCTCTTCGCGCGAGTAGGCGTGCGACCAATCGGCGGCCAGCAGCAGCTCGGCGGTGTGCGGCGCGTGCTTCAGCGGGTTGTCGTCGCGCGGCCAGTGGCCCTGCTCGACGCGGGCCACCTCGCCGCGGATCGCGATCATCGCGTCGCAGAAGCGGTCGAGCTCGACCAGCGGCTCGCTCTCGGTGGGCTCGACCATCAGCGTGCCGGCCACCGGGAAGCTCAGCGTCGGCGCGTGGAAGCCGTAGTCGATCAGGCGCTTGGCGATGTCCTCGGCGCTGACGCCCGAGCTGTCTTTCAGCGGCCGCAGGTCGAGGATGCACTCGTGCGCGACGCCACCGCCCTTGAGGTCGGCCACGCCGCTGCTGAAGTGGATGTCGTAGTGGCCGTCGAGCCGCGCCGCGACGTAGTTGGCCGCGAGGATCGCCACCTCGGTGGCGGCCTTCAGCCCCTGCGCGCCCATCATGCGGATGTACATCCACGAGATCGGCAGCACGCCGGCGTTGCCCAACGGCGCGGCCGACACCGCGCCGACGCCGCCGGGCGCGGCCGGCGCGCCCGCGGCACCGTGCGCGGGCAGGAACGGCACCAGGTCGTCGACCACGCACACCGGCCCGACGCCGGGGCCGCCGCCGCCGTGCGGGATGCAGAAGGTCTTGTGCAGGTTCAGGTGGCTGACGTCGCCGCCGAACTCGCCCGGCGCGGCCAGGCCCACCAGTGCGGTGAGGTTGGCGCCATCGACGTACACGCGGCCGCCGTGCTGGCGCACGATCGCGCACAGCTCCTTCACGTGCGGATCGAAGATGCCGTAGGTGCTGGGGTAGGTGATCATCACCGCCGCCAGCTCGGCGGCATGCCTGGCGCACTTGGCGCGCAGGTCGGCGAGGTCGACATTGCCGAGTGCGTCGCACTTGACCACCACCACCTGCATGCCCACCATCTGCGCCGACGCCGGGTTGGTGCCGTGCGCCGACTCCGGAATCAGGCACACGGTGCGCTGCGCGTCGCCGCGCGACAGGTGCCAGCCGCGGATCGCCAGCAGGCCGGCGTACTCGCCCTGCGAACCGGCGTTGGGCTGCAGGCTGACGCCGGCGTAGCCGGTGGCCTCGGCGAGCCAGCGGCACAGCTGCGCGTTCAGCTCGGCGTAGCCGGCGAGCTGGTCGGCCGGCGCAAACGGGTGCACGTTGGCGAACTCGGGCCAGGTGATCGGAATCATCTCGCTCGTGGCGTTGAGCTTCATCGTGCACGAACCGAGCGGGATCATCGAGCGGTCGAGCGCGAGATCCTTGTCGGCCAGGCTGCGCAGGTAGCGCAGCATCTCGGTCTCGCTGTGGTGGGTGTTGAACACCGGGTGCGTCAGGAACGCACTGGTGCGCCGCAGCGCCGCCGGGATCAGCGGCGGCGTGGCGGCCAGCGCGTCGACGTCGGGCAGGGCGTGGCCGTCGCGGGCCAGCACCGTCCACAGCGTGCGCAGGTCGTCGCGCGTGGTGGTTTCGTCGAGCGTGATGCACAGGTACTCGTCCCACGCGCGGCGCAGGTTGATGCCGTGCGCCACCGCGCGCGCCATCAGCCGCGCGGTGTCGGCGCCGGCCTTCAGGCAGACGGTGTCGAAGCAGCCGCGCTCGGCATGGTGCATCGCCGCGGCATCCCAACCGAGCTGCTGCAGGCCCTGGCGCAGCATTGCGGTGTAGCGCGCCACGCGCTCGGCGATGCGCTTCAGGCCGTCGGGGCCGTGGTAGACCGCGTACATGCTGGCCAGCACCGCCGGCAGCACCTGCGCGGTGCAGATGTTCGACGTGGCCTTCTCGCGGCGGATGTGCTGCTCGCGCGTCTGCAGCGCCAGCCGCAGCGCCGTCTGTCCGCTCGCATCGACGCTGACGCCGACCAGCCGGCCGGGCAGCGAACGCTTGTACTCGTCCCGGCACGCCAGGTACGCCGCGTGCGGGCCGCCGGCGGCCATCGGCACGCCGAAGCGCTGCGTGCTGCCGAGCGCGATGTCGGCGCCGAACTCGCCCGGCGGCTTCAGCAGCACCAGCGCCAGCGGATCGGCGGCGACGATGAACAGCGCCCGCTTCGCGTGCACGCGCTCGGCGTCGGCGCTCCAGTCGTGCAGCCAGCCGCTGCTGGCCGGGTACTGCACGAACGCGGCGAAGTGCTCTTCGTTCAGCGCGGCGTGCCATTCGTCGGCCGAGTTGGCCACCCGCAGCGCGAGGCCCAGCGGCGCGGCGCGCGTGTGCAGCACTTCGAGTGTCTGCGGGTGCACGTCGCCCGAGACGATCATCACCGGGCTCGGGTTGCGCGCCGAGCGGCGCGCCAGCGTCATCGCCTCGGCCGCGGCGGTGGCCTCGTCGAGCATCGACGCGTTGGCGATCGGCAGCCCGGTGAGGTCGCACACCATGGTCTGGAAGTTCAGCAGCGCCTCGAGGCGGCCCTGCGAGATCTCGGCCTGGTACGGCGTGTAGGCGGTGTACCAGGCCGGGTTCTCGAGGATGTTGCGCTGGACCACGCCGGGCATCAGCGTGCCGTGATAGCCCTGGCCGATGAAGCTCTTCAGCAGCCGGTTGCGCTGCGCCAGCGCCTTCAGCTCGGCCAGCGCCTGCGCTTCGTCGACCGCTGCGGGCAGTTGCATCGGCTTGCTGCGCGCGATCGCGCGCGGCATCACCGCGTCGATCAGCGCGGCGCGCGAGGCGGCGCCGACCAACGACAGCATGTGCTGCTGCTCGCGTTCGTCGGGGCCGATGTGGCGGGCGGCGAACGCGGCCGGGTTCTCGAGGTCGGACAAGGGGGTGAGGGCAGGCATCGGTCGGCGCGGGTCGGGAGGAACGGAAAGAACAGGAACTAGCGACAAAGGTGCGGAGAGAGCGTCAGAGCGTCTTCAGCAGCTTGTCGTAGGCAGGTGGGTCCATCAACTCGTCGAACTGCGCCATCTGCGTGACGCGTACCTTGAAGAACCAGCCTTCGCCCATCGGGTCGCGGTTGACCAGTGCGGGGTCGTTGCGCAGGGCCTCGTTGACCTCGACGACTTCGCCTTCGACCGGCATGTACAGGTCGGCCGCGGCCTTGACCGACTCGACCACACCGGCCACCTCGCCCTTCTTGTAGGTGCGGCCGGTCTCGGGCAGGTCGACGAACACCACGTCGCCCAGCGCCTCCTGCGCATGCTGCGTGATGCCGACCACGGCGGCCTCGTGATCCTCGATGTTGATCCACTCGTGGTCGGGAGTGAACAGGGTCGTCATCGGAGCTTCTCCTCGGGTGGCAAGCAGGGGGTTGGGGTGCGAGGGCGGCCGGCCGTGCCGGCGTCAGCCGCGGTGGTAGCGGTGGGGTGTGAACGGCATCGGGCTGACGCGCATCGGGTAGCGCTTGCCGCGCACGTCGGCGTGCACCTCGTGGTGCGCGCCGCTGTGGTTGGCGGCCAGGTAGGCCATCGCGATCGGCACGTTCACCGTCGGCCCGAGCGTGCCGCTGGTCACGTGGCCCAGCTTGTGGCCGTGGCTGTCGAAGATCTGCGCGCCCTCGCGCACCGGCATGCGCTCGAGCCCGGTGAGGCCGACGCGCTTGATCGCCGCGCCGGTGGTGAGCTGCGCCTCCACCGTGGCCGCGCCCGGGTAGTGGCCGGCGCGCGCGCCGCCGGGGCGACGCACCTTCTGGATCGCCCAGGTGAGGCCGGCCTCGACCGGCGTGGTCTGGTCGTCGATGTCGTGGCCGTACAGGCACAGGCCCGCTTCGAGACGCAGCGTGTCGCGCGCGCCCAGGCCCGCCGGCTTGACCTCGGGCTCGGCCAGCAGTGCCTTGGCCAGCGCCACCGCGGCCTCGGCCGGCACCGAGATCTCGAAGCCGTCTTCGCCGGTGTAGCCCGAACGCGAAATCCACAACTCTGCGGTGTCCCACTGGCGGATCGCCACCTCCATGAACTTCATCGCGGCGACATCCGGCACCAGCCGCGCCAGCGCCGCCTCGGCGCGCGGGCCCTGCAGCGCCAGCAGCGCGCGATCTTCGACCATGCCCACGTCGCAGTCCGGCAGCCCCGCCTTCAGATTCGCGAGATCGGCGTGCTTGCAGCCCGCGTTGACGACGAGGAACAGGTGATCGCCACGGTTCGCGACCATCAGGTCGTCGAGAATCCCGCCCGCCTCGTCGGTGAACATCGCGTAGCGCTGGCGGCCTTCCTTGAGGCCCAGCACATCCACGGGCACCAGCCGTTCCAGCGCAAGCGCCGCGTCCTCCACCCGGCCCGACTTCGCCGTGAGCAGGATCTGCCCCATATGGCTGACGTCGAAAAGCCCGGCCGAAGCGCGGGTGTGCAGATGCTCTTTCAGCACCCCCATCGGATATTGCACGGGCATCTCGTAGCCCGCGAAGGGCACCATCTTGGCGCCGAGCGTCAGATGCAGGTCGTGAAGAACCGTCCGTTCCAGGTCGGCCATTGCCGCCCTCCCCTCTCGTTCAGGCCGGCTCACTGATCCGGCATCGCATGAGGCGGATACCTCCGCCCGTCCCGATGCCCCCTCTGTCCTTCCGCCTGAGATCGTTATCCCTTCGGCGCCGCGGACTGCATCCGCGGTCTCTCCAGAGTTCCGTCGCCAGGATGGTCCTTGCGCCTGAGAGTTTACCGGGGCGGTTGCTCCTTCGGCACCGGCCGGGGACGAACCCGACCGGATTCTCCCGATCCTGACGGTG
>JABTUY010000005.1 GCA_015075165.1 Ideonella sp.
CGTGTTTGGGCTCGCTGCCTGTGGGGACGCCAACGACAGCGTCGCCACCAATGACACAGGCGGGATCTCCGACGCGCTGCAAGACACCATCGGCGACGTCAGCGCCGACACCACCACGCCCGACACCGGGCCGGACTCGGACACCTCGGCCGACACACGCGACCCCGACACCCTCGAAGAGACCGTCTCCCCGCTGTTTTCCCTGAAAAGCGACGACCGCTTCATCGTCCCGGGGAACATCGCCGAGAAGACCTCGCCCGCGGTGGCGGGCGCGCTCGTCGCCTGGGTCGAGACCACCGACCTCGGCCCGAGCCTCGTCGTCTGGGACACACGCGACCTGAACCAGGCGCCACGCTCCTACACCGTGCCCAACCTCACCCGCCCGCGCCAGCTCGCACTCTCCGACGTCTACATGGTGTACGTCGACGACCGCTACGGCGACCCCGACGTCTTCGCGCTCGACCTCGAGACCGGTCTCGAGCGACCCGTGGTCACGAAGTTCGGCGCCCAGGAACGACCCGACATCCTGGGCACGGTCGTCGCCTGGGAGGACTGCCGCGACTGCGTGAGCGGCGCCGAGGTCCCTGGCCGCGAGGCACAGCGACAGGTGTACTCGCGCGACCTCGCGAGCGGCGACGAGACCCAGCTCACGACCAGCCCCGACGGTGCGTTTTCGCCGCGGTTTGGCCTGCTCGTCGACGGCCGCCAGGCGCTCGCCTGGGTCGAGGGCCGCGCCGCCCTGGCCTACACCCGGCTCTTGCCCGGCCAATCCGGCCGCTTCGACGTCTCGGCCTCCATCCCGACGGACCAGGAGGTCGCGAGCCTCGAGCTCGTCGCCGGGATCCTCGCCTGGCGCCCACGCCCACTCATCGTGAACCCCGACTCGATGATCGTGAACCCCGACTCGATGTGGCCAAGCGATCTGTTCGCGACCCAGGTGGACGGCGGCGACACGACCGCGCTCACCCTGCACGCCGAGCTCTCGGGCCGCCTCGCGAACGCCGGCACCGCGCGCACGATCGACGGCCTCGGCGACCAGCTCGCCTGGCTCGAGAGCAGCCCCGGAGACCCACGCGTCGGCCGCTTCATGGTCCGCGAGCTCGGCGCGGGCCTCAACGACCAGCGCTTCGCCCTCCCGGAAATCAGCGGCATGGCGCTCGGCAGCGAGTACGCCGTCGTGACGGCCCCGCGCGCGGACAACGACGGGCTCTCAGACCTGCACCTCTTCCCGCTCGACTGAGCCCCACGGACCAACCCCGGAGAGCCGGAGCCTCTGACGAGCACGAAGACACGACTCGCCCTCCCTCTCCGTCCCTCAGAGTCTCCGTGGTTTCCAAACCTTACCGAACGAGGCGTCGACCGGGGACCTCACTCGGGCTCACTCGCCGAGAAGGCTCGCACCGCGCATGGACGCGAGCACACCAAGAGCGCCCGCCCCGGGCCTGGGCAGCCCACAGCTATCGCCGTCCTCGAGCTCGGCGAGCCCCTCGTCGTTACCCACCATCAGGTCGTGGCCGATGGCCGCGTGCAGCTTCTTGTCGAGCAGATGGGTCGGCCGGACGTTGCCAAGCGCCGCGAAGATGTTGCCGCGGACGACCGGGTTCTCGGCGTGCAGCGTGTCGATGAGCCGTTTGACCTTCTTGCGATGCAGGTTCTCCTGCGAGCCGCACAAATCACACGGAATGATGGGGAAACGCAGCATCCGCGCGAGCTCGGCGATCTCGTTCTCGGCGCAATAGATGAGCGGCCGGATGACGATGTTCTGCCCGTCGTCGGAGCGCAGCTTGGGCGGCATCGCCTTGGTCTGCCCCGAATACAGGATATTGAGCAGCATCGTCTCGATGGCGTCGTCGCGGTGGTGACCGAGCGCGATCTTGGTCGCGCCCAGTTCGCTCGCCACGCGGTAGAGGATGCCGCGACGCAGCCGCGAGCACAGCGAGCACAGCGTCTGCCCCTCGGGGATCAGCCGCTTGACGATCGAGTAGGTGTCCTGCTCCTCGATGCGGAACGCGACGCCGCGCGAGGCCAGGTACTGCGGCAGCACGTGGGCCGGGAATCCCGGCTGCTTCTGGTCGAGGTTGACCGCGACGAGGTCGAACGCCACCGGCGCCCGCTCGCGCAGCGCGAGCAGGATGTCGAGCAGCGCGTAGCTGTCCTTGCCGCCCGAGACGCAGACCATCACCTTGTCGCCGGGCTCGATCATGTTGAAGTCGGCGATTGCCTGGCCCACCTGGCGGTGCAGGCGCTTGGACAGCTTGTTGGCCTCGAAGCGCAGGCGGCGCTGCGGCGCGTCGGTGGCGCCGGGCGCCGCGTCGGGTGCGGCGTCGGACGCGACGGTGGCAACGGTGTCGGGCATGGCACTCATCGTGCACCTCGGTTGCGGGTTGGGGGGACGTCGGCACGCGCGGCCTGCGGGCTGCCGGCCTCGGTGAACGCGAAGTCGCGCGCGCGCGGTACCAGGTGGCTGCCCGCATCGACCAGCAGCGTGGTGCCGGTGAGTGCGCGGTTGTCGAGCACGAAGCGCACGGTGCGCGCCACGTCCTGCGGTTCGACGCCATGGCCCAGCGGGCCCTGCGCCTTCAGCGCGGCAAGGCGCTCGCCGTCGATCAGCGCGCTGTCGAGCGTGAGGCCGGGCGCCACGCCGCACACCCGCAGCAGCGGCGCCAGCGCGCGCGCCAGCAGCGGCGTGGCGGCGTGCAACGCCGCCTTCGACAGCGTGTACGACAGGTGATCGGGGTTCGGGTTGAACAGCTTCTCGTCGAGCAGGTTCACCACGCACGCATCGGCCACCGGTGCGCTGCGGCACGCCCGGTGCAGTGCGCGCGCCAGCACGATCGGCGCCGCGGTGTTGGTGCGCCAGTGCTGCTCGAGCGTGGCGTAGCGCAGCGTGCCGAAATCGTCGTGGTCGAAGCGCGAGGCGTTGTTGACCACCGCCGCCAGCGCGCCCATGCGCGCGATCACCTGCGGCACCAGCGCCTCGGCCTGCGCCTCGTCGGCCAGGTCGGCGGCGAACGCCTCGGCGCGCGCGCCGAGCGCGCGCAGGCGCTGCACGGTGTCGTCGGCGTCGGCGCGCGAGTGCCGGTAGTGCACGGCGATGTCGCGGCCGTGCGCCGCCAGGTCGAGCGCGATCGCGCGGCCGAGGCGGCGCGCCGCGCCGGTGACCAGCACCAGGGGACGAGCACTCATGTTTGGGTTTCTACAATGCCGCGATGCACGCGCGCGCGACATCGAACGGCAACGATGGTGAACGTGGCGACAGTGTATCGAGCCGTCTGCGCGCGCTGATCGAGCGCGCGATCGTCGAGCACGACGGCTGGCTGCCGTTCGACCGCTACATGGCCATCGCGCTGTACGAGCCCGGCCTCGGCTACTACGCGCGCGGGCAGGGGGTGTTCGGTCATTGGCCGGACGAACCGGCGGGTGCGCCCGATCGCGCCGGCGGGCTGGCGGGTGCGTCCGATCGCGCCGGCGGGCCGGCGCGGGGGCCCGATGGCGCTGGCGACCCGACCGCGAGCGATTTCGTCACCGCGCCCGAGCTGACGCTGCTGTTCGCCCAGGCGCTGGCCGTGCAACTGCGGCAGGCACTGCAGGCTAGCGGCACCGGTACCGTGCTCGAGTTCGGCGCCGGCAGCGGCGCGCTGGCCGGGCAATTGATCGACGCGTTGGGCGATGCGCTGCAGCGCTACTGCATCGTCGAGCCATCGGCCGGCCTGCGCGCGCAGCAGGCGCGGCGGCTGGCGCGCTTCGGCGCGCGCGTGCAGTGGCTGCCGCAGATGCCCGACGGGTTCGACGGTGTCGTGATCGGCAACGAAGTGCTCGATGCGATGCCGGTGCAGCTGCTGGCCTACGACGGTGTCCAGTGGTGCGAGCGCGGCGTGGTGCTCGATGGCGGCGCGCTGGCATGGCGCGACCGGCCCACGACGCTGCGACCGCCCGAGGATGGACTACCCGACGATGGGCAGCGCAGTGGACTGCGCAGCGGGCTGCTCGGTGGGCCGGCCGACGCCGGCACCGGTGACCCGTGCGGCCAGGCGTGGGCCCCGGGCACCGTCACCGAGCTGCATCGCGCGGCCACGGCGTTCATCGTCGAGCTGGCGGGCCGGCTGCGCCGTGGCGCGGCATTCTTCATCGACTACGGCTTTCCGGCGCACGAGTACTACCACCCGCAGCGAACTGGAGGCACGCTGATGTGCCATCGCGCGCATCGCGCGAGCACCGACGCGCTGCGCGACCCCGGCGAGCAGGACATCAGCGCTCACGTCGACTTCACCGGCATCGCTCTGGCCGGACAGGATGCCGGCCTGCAGGTGCTCGGCTACACGTCGCAGGCGCGCTTCCTGCTCAACTGCGGCCTGGTCGAGCGCCTGCACGACGCCGACGCGCGCGAACGCGCACGCGCGCAGATGCTGCTGGCCGAGCACGAGATGGGTGAGCTGTTCAAGGTGATCGGCTTTGCCAAGGGCTGCGCGTTCGATGCCATCGGGTTCGTTGCCGGCGACCGCAGCCATCGCCTGTAGCGGCGGCACGGCCTGTCGGCCCGCAGGGTGGCCCGGGCCGAGGCCGCCGCCTCAACGTGCCGCCAGCGCGTTCGCGATCGCCTGCAGCCGTGCCTGACGCAGCGCCTGGCCCAGCGCGGGTCCGCTGGCCGCCTGGCGGATCGCCGGTGGCAACGTCGCCGTGGCCACGGTGCGCGCCGCCGACAGCGCCACTCGCAGCGCGGCGCAGCGCGCCCGGACCCGGGCCTGCGCCTCGGCCGACAGCATCGCCGCCAGTGCGTCGAACGCCTGCAGCGCATGTTCGACCCGACCCGGACGCCGCCAGGCATCGCTGCGCTCCAGCAGCGCGAGGCAGGCGGGTGCATCGAGCGCCGGCCCCGGGTTTGCCGGCGCAGCGCTCACCAACGGCCACTCGCGCCCGACCAGCAGCGTGAGCTCGCGGCACTCGTGGTCGACGCGCCAGCGCTCGCACAGTGCCCGCGTGGCCGGCAGGCCGTCGGCCGCGCGGCCATCGTCGCCGGCATCGAGCCCGTGACACAGGCAGGCGAAGCGCAGCGGTAGCGCCGGCGCGACGCCGCCATCGAGCACCGGCATCAGGCGTGCGCGCCGCGTGTCGACGCGCAGCCAGGCGTGTAGCTGCGGCGCCAGGCGTGGCAGCGCACCGCTGTCGGCCAGCACCTCGAGCATCCGGCTCGGCCGCGGCTCGATCAGGCCGCGCGACAGCTCCTGCCACGCGCGCTCGGCCACCAGCGCGTCGACCTCGCCGCTGTCGACCAGCGCGCGCAGCAGCGCCATCGTCTCCGGTGCGACGCCGAACGCCGGCCAGCGGGCGGCAAAGCGCGCCAGCCGCAACAGCCGCACCGGGTCTTCGGCAAAGGCCGGCGACACGTGGCGCAGCACGCCGGCGTCGAGGTCACGTTGGCCGCCGAACGGGTCGATCAGCCGGCCGCTGTCGGCATCGAGCGCCATCGCGTTGATCGTCAGATCGCGCCGCGCCAGGTCCTGCTCGAGCGTGACGTCGGGCGCGGCGTGGAAGGTGAAGCCGTGGTAGCCGCGGCCCGACTTGCGCTCGGTGCGCGCGAGCGCGTACTCGTCGTGCGTCTGCGGATGCAGGAAGACCGGAAAATCGCGTCCCACCGGCCGGAAACCCGAGGCGACCATCGCCTCGGGTGTGCTGCCCACCACCACCCAGTCGCTGTCGCTCGACGGCTGGCCGAGCAGGCGATCGCGCACCGCGCCGCCGACGATGTAGGCCTTGGCCTGCGGCGGCAGCGTGGCGTTCACCGCACGGCCTCGCGCGCTGCACGCAACGGTGTTCGCGCCGGGAAGCGGCTCGGCGCGCTCAAGGCAGGTCGAGGTCGATCGCCGGTGCGCTCGCCTCGCGCGGGCCGATCGTCGGCGCGCCGAGCCAGGTTTTCAGCGATAGCGCGTGACCGTTGAGCATCGCGGCGTACACGGCGGCGTTGGACAGCACCTTCTTGACGTAGTCGCGCGTCTCGTTGAAGGGAATGTTCTCGGCCCAGATCGCCGGCTCGACCGGCGGCCCCTCGCGCCAGCGCCGCGGCCGGCTCGGCCCGGCGTTGTAGGCCGCTGCCGCCATCGCCTGCGAGCCACCGAAGTCCTCGAGCACCAGCTTCAGGTATTCGGTGCCGAGCCGCAGGTTGACCGCGGGGTCGACGATCTGCTCGGGCTTGAAGTCGAGCGCCAGCTTGCGTGCCACCCAGCGTGCGGTCTTGGGCATCAACTGCATCAGGCCGCCGGCGCCGACGCTGGAGCGCGCATCGGCGACGAAGCGCGATTCCTGGCGGATCAGGCCGAAGACATACGCCGGGTCGAGGCCCGCCTCGTGCGCCTGCGCGAACACCAGGTCGCGAAACGGCATCGGGTAGCGTTGCGCGAGATCGATGTCCTGCCGGGTGCGGTCGCTGGTGTTGATGCAGCGGTCCCACACCTCGCGCTCGCACGCCAGTTCGGCGGCGGCGAACAACTGGCGCTCGTTCATGCCGCGCAGCGTGAAGTTCCATTCGCGCACGCCCTCCTGGCGCAGGCCCAGCGCGATCAGTTGCAGTGCGCGCTGCAGGCCGGGGTTGGCGCGTGCGCGCGCCCGGTCGTCGTCGCTCGGGGTTGGGGCCAGCGCCGGCAGCGCGGGCTGGAAATCGATCTCTTCGGCCGCGAGCTTGCCGTAGAAGGTGAGCGGTTCGGCAATCGATGCGAACAGGCCGCGCGCCTTCTCGCGCTGCGCGTCGCCGGCTCGGCCCTCGGCGGCGGTGGCCATCAGCGCGCGCGCGCTCCAATAGACCCACACCGGTTCGGCCTGTTCGGCATCGCTGAGTGCCCAGATCGCGCGCAGCACGATCGGCCAGCCGTCGCTGCCGGTGCGCAGCGCGCTGCGCACGGCCCAGGTGAGCATGTCGTCGCTCCACTGCGCCGCGCGCGGCGAACCGCGCAACGTGGTGAAGGCGTGCCGGTAGTACAGCGGCGCATCGGCCGACAGCCGCAGTGCGGCCTGCTTGCCGATCACCGCCCAGGCCCACGCCGCACGCTGGGCGCCGAGCGCCGCCTGCCAGCGCTCGTCCATCAGGCCGGCGGCAGCGTCGGGGTCGCTGCCGGCCGCGCGCAGCACCGCCAGCAGGGCCAGCTCGCCGTGGTGGCGCCCGCTGCCTTGCCGGCGCAGGTAGCGCACCGGGTTGTCGAGCAGTTCGCCCACCTCGGTGGCGGTGGGCTTGTCGAGCAGTGCTGCCACGCTGCGCACCGCGCGCGGTCGGTTGGCGTCGACGCTCAGCCGCAGCTTCATCCAGACGTCGTCGGTGCCGAATACCTTGGCTTCGAACAACGTGTTGGCCAGCAGCGCGCAGCCGTCGTCGCTGTCGCGCTGCGTGAACCACAGCGCGCGGGCCGCGTCGGCGTGGGTGCGCCCGGCGAGGTGCTCGGTCAGCTGCCAGTAGCAGCTGACCTCGCGGTCGTCGTTCATGCGAAAGCGCGGGTAGTCGCGCGTGAAGGCGGGCCAGTCGCGCCGGCGGCCGAGTTCGAGCAGCCAGTCGTTGCGCAGGCGGTCTTCGACATAGCTGCCGCGCCAGCGCTGGTAGAACGCCTCGACCTCGTCGGTCGTCGCCTCGCCGATGCGGTTACCCAGCTCCCAGTAGTCGACCCAGCGCGCCAACGGGTGCTGCCGGGCAAGCGTCAGCTCGCGCAGCGCGGCCAAGCGCTTGCCATCGCGCTTGCGCAGCGCCTCGCGCGCTTCGTTGATCGGGTCGTTCGCTGGTGTCGGCGCGGCGTGCACGACCGCTGCCAGGACCGTGCTCAACGCACAGCCGGCCCGCACCACCCAGGAAATCCACCGACGCATCGCCAATACCACAGCCACCAAGCGCTGCACCCGACAGCGCGGGCGCCGCGCGCGTTCGAGCGGCCCGTGCACACCGTGGGTGCTGCAGTTGCACTGTATCGCAGCGCTGCACGGTGCGCGGCGCCGGCCCCCTCGATGATGGGTGCCGGCGCAGGGTGACGGCAACACTGCGTCCGGCCGGTCAGCCGCGCGACGTGCGGTACGGCTCCTCGAACTGCAGGAAGTCGTGCTCGGCCAGCGCGTCGCGCACCCAGGCGGTGACGCCGCGGCTGGCGAATACGCGCTCGACGTAGCCGGCGGCCTCCTCGCCCACCGGCAGCGCATAGGTGCGGATGCGGCCGGCCACCGGCGCGAAGTAGGCATCGGCGATGCCGAAGGCGCCGAACAGGAACGGGCCGCCGCTGGCGCGTAGCGCATCGGCCCACAGTGCCTGCAGGCGATCGAGGTCGCTGCGCATTGCGCCCTGCTCGGCCAACAGCCGCCGACCGGCCTCGGGCAGCCGGGCCTCGATGTTCTGCGGGCAATGGCTGCGCAGCGCCGAGAAGCCGGCGTGCATCTCGGCACACACGCTGCGCGCACGGGCGCGCTCGCGCGTGCCGCGCGGCCACAACGGGTGCTGCGCGAAGCGCTCGGCCAAGTACTCGGCAATCGCCAGCGTGTCCCAGATCGCGAAACCGTCGTCGACCAGCACCGGTACGTTGCCGGTGGGCGTCACCTGCGCCACGCGCTGCTTGAACTGCGAGCCGGTGTCGAAATTGTCGAAGCGCACCATCACTTCGTCGAACGGAATCCCGTACTCGCGCATCAGCACCCACGGCCGCATCGACCACGACGAGTAGTTCTTGTTGCCGATATACAGCTCCATCGCACCTCCACGAAGTTGAGGCGCGATCGTAGTGGCGCGCGCGGTGTCGTTGAATGAGTCTTCGTCATGCCTGCGATGCCGCGCTCGCATCGCCCGCCGCGAGGAGGCTCAGGCGGGAGCCGCCTCGCCCAGTGCTTTGCGCGTGTGGCCGGCCTCGGCGCGCACCCAATCGACGAACAGCTGCAGCTCGGCGCGCTGCGGCGCCAGCGGCAGCTGGATCAGGTAGTACGCCGCGGTGGTGGCGATGCGGCAGCGGCCGCCGAACAGCTCCACCAGCTCGCCGCGCTCGAGCAGGTCGTGCACGAGTGCGATGCGCGCCAGCGCCACACCCTGGCCGGCCAGTGCGCCTTGCACCTGCTGGTGCGTGAAGTTCAGGTACAGCCAGCGCTGCGGCTGCAACCCGGGGTTGCCGTTCTCGTCGAGCCAGCGCCGCCAGCTCAGCGGGTAGGCGTTGATCGGCCGCGGGTCGTCTTCCTCGAGCAGCGTGTGGCCGGCGAGGTCGGCCGGTATGCGCAGCGGCCGCGCCGCCCCCGTGCGCGCCTGTTCGAGCAGGCGCGGGCTGACCACCGGCGTCAGCAACTCGCCGAACATCCGCTCAGCGATCGGCGGCGCGCTGCCCGGCTCGCAGTAGCGCAACACGACATCGAGCTCCGGGTCGTCCAGCGGCGTCAGCCGGTCGGTGGCCGACAGGCGGATGTCGGCGTCCGGGTTGGCCTTCTGGAACGCCGCCAGCCGCGGCATCAGCCACAGCGACGCGAACGACGCGAAGGTCGACACGGCGACCCGGGGCCGACCGTCGCGGCGGCGGATCTCGTGCACCGTGCGATCCAGGCTGTCGAGCAGCTGGGTGACCGTGTGGCGCAGCGCGCTGCCGGCGCTGCTCAGCTCGACATGCCGCGTGCCGCGGTTGAACAGCGCGGTGCCCAGGTCTTGTTCGAGCGCTTGGATCTGCCGGCTGATCGCACTTTGCGTCAGGTGCAGGTCTTCGGCCGCGGCGCTGAACGACAGGCGCCGGGCAACCGCGTCGAACGTGCGCAGGTGGTCAAGTCGCAGCGGCCGCCGGGGGTCTGGTTTCATGCGTTCGGTGCATCAATCGGGCGCAGACATCTCATTGGACATCGGCCGCCCGCAATCGCATCATTCTCCTATGGTTTTCAGACGCGAGTGACCCCCGCGCGGTGAGGTTGGCAGCAGGAGCGATTGATGACGAACGCAGACTTCAAACCGTTCTTCACGTTGTCCGGTCAGGACCGCTTCTCGACCCGCGGCGTGCAGCGTCTGCGCACGCGGCACGGTGGCCGGCTGAGCGTGGTCCGCGGCCGCATCTGGCTCACCCGCCAGCATGATCTGGACGATCACGTGCTTGCCGAAGGCCAATCGCTGCAGCTGGGCGCGCACGACCAGGTGGTGGTCCAGCCCTGGGTCGACGGCCACGCCGCGCGGCTGGCCTGGCAAGGCGATCAGCCGCGGCGCTTGCGCGCGGCCGAGGCGCCCTTGCGTGTCGCGGGCGCGGCGCGGGCGGCGGCCTTGCGTGGGCTGGAGCGGGTCTTGGCGGCCGCGGGTGCCCGCTTGCTGGCTTGGGCGCGCAGCGCGGCGGCCAGCGCCAACCGCGCCCAGGGCGCCATCTGCTGCGGCGCGTCCAGCGCGTCGTCGGGCGCGCTGCAGTAACCGAGCGCCACGGCGGCATCCCCACCGCGGTGGTAGGTGAAGGGCTCGCAGCCGGCCCGCTCGAACGCCGCGCGCGAGGTGTCGTCGGCCTTCAGGTACAGGCGCTCGCCGGCGATCAGCGCGACGAACAGCGAATCGACATACAGCCCGTGGCCGCCGAACATCCGGCGCGCGCGCACCGCGCCCAGCGGCGCCAGCAGCTCGAGGCAGTGGGCGACGAAAGCGGCGTCGGCGGGCATCTCTGCAGTGTAGGAGGCCGCGGCACAATGCCGCCATGACGTTCTCGCTGCCGCTCGAACCGTCGCGCGACAAGGCGGTGCTGCGCAAGCAATTGCAGGCCGAACGGCTGGCGATGGTCGACCGCCACCAGCGCGCGATGCACCTGCAGGAGGTGCTGCGCGTCTGGCTGGTGACGCGGCCCGACGCGAGCATCGGCGCGTACTGGCCGATCAAGGGCGAGTTCGATGCACTGCCGGCGCTGTTCCGCTGGAGCGAGGCCGATGGCGCGCGCCGCATCGGCCTGCCGGTGATCGACCGCGGCAGCAAGCAGCTGCGCTTTCATGTCTGGTTTCCGGGCTGCCCGATGGAGGAAGACGCATTCGGCATCCCGAAGCCGAAGGACACCGAGGTCTTCGCGCCGACGCTGCTGCTGGTGCCGTGCGTCGGCTTCGGGCCGCGCGGCACGCGGCTCGGCTACGGTGGCGGCTTCTACGACCGCACGCTGGCCGCGCTGCAGCCGCGCCCGTTCACCATCGGCGTGGGCTACAGCCACGGCTTCGTGCCGTGGCTCGAGCCCGAGCCGCACGACGTGCCGCTGGACGCGATGCTCACCGAGGACGGCGTCGCGTGGCAACGCGGCGAGAACTGAACGCCCCCAGGGCCGGCCCGCCCCCCGCGGGGGGTCAAGCAAAGTGGCGGAGCCACATTTGCTCGAGAGCTTTCGCTACAGGCCCGTGGTGAGCGCAGTGGCGTCGACCGGATGGTTCTGGCCGCCGCGATGGGCGATCTTCAGCGCACCGACGCGATTGCCGAGCGCCGCGCAACGCTCGAGCGGCCAGCCGAGCGCCAGGCCGTGCAGCAACGCGGCGCGCAGCGCGTCGCCGCAGCCGGTGGGGTCGACCACGGTCTGTGCGGCCACGCCGGCCACGTGCTGCCGGCGCCCCTGCTGCCAGACGTCGCAGCCCTGGGCGCCGAGCGTGACGACCACGCCGTGCAGGTGCGAGCGCGACAGCGCTTCCGGCGTCGTGCCCATGCGCTCGCACAGCATCGCCGCTTCGTAGTCGTTGAGTGCGAGCCAGCTCGCTTGCTCGACGAAGCGGCGCAACTCGCCGCCGTCGAACATCGGCAGCTGCTGGCCCGGGTCGAACACGAACGGGATGCGCAGCGCGTGCAGTTGCTGTGCGTGCGCCAGCATCGCTTCGCGTCCGTCGGGCGAGATGATCGCCAGCTCGATGCCCTTGTCGCCGGGAATCGCGGTCGCATGCGCCTGCTGCATCGCGCCCGGATGGAAGGCGGTAATCTGGTTGTTGTCGCTGTCGGTGATGATGATCGCCTGCGCCGTGTAGGCATCGGCCGCCACGTGCACCAGCGAGGTATCAAGCTGCCAGCCGCGCAGCCGGGCGAGGTAGTCGTGGCCGTCGTTGCCGAGCGCGGCCTTCACCAGTGGCGTGCCGCCCAGGTGCCTCAGCGTGTAGGCGATGTTGCCGGCGCAGCCGCCGTACTCGCGCCGCAGCGTGGGCACCAGGAACGACACACTCAAGCTGTGCACCTGCTCGGGCAGGATCTGCTGCGCGAAGCGGCCGTGGAAGTTGGTGATGGTGTCGAACGCGAGCGAGCCGCAGATCAGGACGGACATGGGGCACTGGACCTCAGGGGTAGAAGATTTCGACCGTGTAGCCGCTGAGCACGCGCTCGCCCGACATCAGCAGCGCCTGCAGCGGCAGCTCCTGCCCGGCGCCGATCGTCGTGCGCGACGCACCGAGCTCGGTGGCGGCGAGCACGCGGCGCGCCACGAGCTCGCCGGTCGCATCGGTCAGCGACAGGTCGATCGCTGGCACCAGCAGCGCCGCCTCGGCGCGGTTGCGCAGCACCAGCACCAGGCGGTAGACGGGCCCGTCGTCGATGCGCGTCAGGCCGCTCGACTCCACGCTGATCTGCTCGATGCGACGCGGCGGCTCGATGCGCAACCCCAGCGGTTCGGTCAGCGCCTGCACCCAGGCGCGCGAACCGGGCCAGCGTGACACCACCTCGTCGCGCCGGGCGACCACGAGTTGTGTGGCCAGCAGCAGCGCCAGCACCAGCGCCGCCACCGCCAAGCCGGCGCGCACCCAGGGGCGGCGCCACTGCTCGGCCTTGTCGGCCTGGCGCACGAAGGTGAGCAGCCGCGAGTCCACCGCAGCGCCGGAATCCAGCGCCGCCGGCTCGACGCCGGGGCCTTCGAGCACGATGTCGACATCGTCGCGCGTCGACACCGGCCCCTCGGCCTCGCCGTCGCTCTTGAACAGCTCTTCGAACGCCGGGTCTTCGGGCGGTGCCGGCGCTGCGGCGCGTTCACCGGGCAGCAAGGTGGGCTCGGCCCGGATGTCGACCGGCGGCTCGGATGCAGGTGCTGGTTGCGCCGCTGCGGCCGTGGCGGCGCGCGCTGCCATCGGCGTCTGCGGGGCAGCGTGCGGCGCCGTGTGTGCGGGCGGCTGTGGCGTTGCAGGCGGCGCCCGCGACGGCGTCGTCGATGGCGCGTGCGGGGCCGACGCCGGTGTGGCCGCCGGCGCGGCCGCGTGTGCGGGGGCAGCGCCGGAATGTGCGGCGCTGGCATGCGTCGGGCGGGTCGACGCGGCGCCGGCAGGCCTCGCCATCGCTGTGTCGGGTGCGGCGCCTGGTGCCACGCCGGGCCGGGCACCCGGCCCGATCGTGGCATCGGCATCCGGTGGTGTGGCGAGTGCATCGAGCGGCGCGTGCCCCGTGTCACGACGCGGCGGGGCGGTAGCACCCGAGGCGGCCGGCATCGGGCCCGACGTGCGCAGCGGCGGCTGCGTAGCGCCCGAGGCGTCGCGCACCGCGGCCAGCGTCTCGACGTCGTCCTGCCACGGCGAGGGTTGCTTCGGCTGGCGGTTGCGCGTGGCCAGGTCTTCGAGCACGCGTTGTGCCGGCGTGGGCGAACGCAGCGCCGGAAACTCGCGCTCGAGGTCGAACAGGCCTTCGAACGCGTTGAACACCTTGGCGCAGCGGCCGCAACGCACCCAGCCTTCGGATACCTTGAGCTGGTCCTGCACGACACGAAACACCGTTTGGCAGACGGGGCAACGCGTGGCCAGGCTCATGCGGAAATCATGCCATGCGGCATCGGGCGTTCAGGCGCCGTGCGCGGCTCGCCTGGAGCTCGCTCGGCGAGCCGGAGCCAACGACCAGGCTGCGAGCTGGCATCACGATCCGGCCGGTCCCGCCATCAGGATCCAGCCGTCGTCCTCGTCCGCCACCTCGAGGCGCAGCCACGGCGCGTAGGCGGCGGCCAGTTCGTCGGCCTGCCGCGCCAGGATGCCCGACAGCAGCAGTGTGCCGCCTGGCGCCAGGCGTTCGCACAGCAGCGGCGCCAGCAGCTTCAGCGGCGCGGCCAGGATGTTGGCGAGCACCAGTGCGTAGCGGCCCTGCGCGGCATCCGGGGTGCCGCAGCGCAAGGCCACGCCATTGGCCGCGGCATTGGCGCTGCTGGCCCGCACAGCGGCGGGATCGATGTCGACCGCATCGATGCCACTGGCGCCGTGCAGCGCCGCGGCGATCGCCAGCACGCCGGAGCCGCAGCCAAAGTCGAGCACGCGTGTCCAGCGCGCCGACCGCTCCGGTGCCTGGCCGGCGATCCAGCGCAGGCACATGCGCGTCGTCGGGTGCGTGCCGGTGCCGAAGGCCAGCCCCGGGTCGAGCCGGATCACGCGCCGCGCGGCGGCCGGCACGGCATGCCAGCTCGGCACGATCCAGAACTCGTCGCTGATCGCCACGGGCTCGAACTGCACTTGCGTCAACCGCACCCAATCCTGGTCGGCGACCGCGCGCATCGCCTCGATGCGCAGATCCGGCGACGCGGCGCCGGCCAGCAGCCGTGTGGCCGCGCGCTGGGCAGCCACCTCGTCGGCAAACAACGCCAGCACGCGCGAGCGGCGCCAGCCGGCGCGCGGCGGCGGCTGGTCGGGCTCGCCGAACAGCGCCATCTCGTCGGGTGCCGCGGCGTCCGCGTCTTCGACCGTGGCCGACAGCGCGTGCAGTGAATCGATCAGCGCGTCGGTCAGCGCCTCGACGGACGCCTCGTCGGCCAGCAGCACCAGCTCGAACATCGCGGCCTGGCTAACGTTTGCGTTGCGACAGCCAGTGCTCGAGGTAGTGGATGCTGGTGCCGCCTTCGATGAACTTGGCGTCGGCCATCAGCTCGCGGTGCAGCGGCACGTTGGTGTGGATGCCCTCGACCACCGTTTCCGACAGCGCGGTGCGCATGCGCGCCAGCGCCTGCTCGCGGGTGTCGGCGTGCACGATGATCTTGCCGATCATCGAGTCGTAGTTCGGCGGCACCATGTAGTTGGCGTAGACGTGCGAGTCCACGCGCACGCCGGGCCCGCCGGGCGGGTGCCAGACGGTGATGCGGCCCGGCGACGGCGTGAACTTGTACGGATCCTCGGCATTGATGCGGCACTCGATGGCATGGCCGCGCATCTGGATCTGGCGCTGCGTGAACGGCAGCTTCTCGCCGGCGGCGATGTGGATCTGCGCCTGCACGATGTCGATGCCGGTGACGAACTCGGTCACCGGGTGCTCCACCTGCACGCGCGTGTTCATCTCGATGAAGTAGAACTCGCCGTCCTCGTAGAGAAACTCGAACGTGCCGGCGCCGCGGTAGCCCATCTTCTTGCAGGCGGCGGCGCAGCGGTCGCCGATGCGCTCGATCGCTCGGCGCGCGATGCCCGGCGCCGGCGCCTCCTCGATGATCTTCTGATGGCGCCGCTGCATCGAGCAGTCGCGCTCGCCGAGCCACACCGCGTTCTTCTGCGTGTCGGCCAGCACCTGGATCTCGATGTGCCGCGGGCGCTCGAGAAACTTCTCCATGTAGACCGCCGGGTTGCCGAACGCAGCCTGGGCCTCGCCGCGGGTGGTGGCCACCGCGGTCACCAGCGCGGCCTCGGTGTGCACCACGCGCATGCCGCGGCCGCCGCCGCCGCCCGAGGCCTTGATGATCACCGGGTAGCCGATGCCGCGCGCGATGCGGACCGCTTCCTTCGGGTCTTCGGGCAGTGCGCCATCGGAGCCCGGTACGCAGGGCACGCCGGCCTTGATCATGGTCTGCTTGGCGGTGACCTTGTCGCCCATCATCCGGATCGATTCCGGTGTCGGGCCGATGAAGACGAAGCCGCTGCGCTCGACGCGCTCGGCGAAGTCGGCGTTCTCCGACAGGAAGCCGTAGCCCGGATGCACTGCCTCGGCGTCGGTGACCTCGGCGGTGGCGATGATCGCCGGCATGTTGAGGTAGCTCTGCGCCGACGGCGCCGGGCCGATGCACACCGCCTCGTCGGCGAGCTTGACGTACTTGGCGTCGCGATCGGCCTGCGAGTAGACGACGACCGACTGGATGCCCATCTCGCGGCACGCGCGCTGGATGCGCAATGCAATTTCGCCTCGATTGGCGATCAGGATCTTCTTAAACATGTGCTCGGCTCAATTGCATTGGCGTGCTGCGCACGCAGCGCAATTCGGCTTCGCCGCAGCGCCTGCGGCGCCGTCCCGACGGTTGGCGATCAAGGCCTTCTTGAACATGCGCCCGCCACAGTGGCCGCGGCCTGCAGCGCGCGGGCTCATTCGATGACCAGCAGCGGCTGATCGAACTCCACCGCCTGGCCGTTTTCGACCAGGATCTTGGTGACCGTGCCGGCCTTGTCGGCATCGATCTCGTTCATGATCTTCATCGCCTCGATGATGCAGATCGGGTCGCCTTCCTTGACCTCCTGACCCACCTCGACCAGCGGCTTGGACCCCGGGCTCGACGAGCGGTAGAACGTGCCGACCATCGGCGAGCGAATGACATGGCCGGCGTCGATCGGCGCGGCCGTTGCGGCCGGCTGGGCGGGCGTGGCGGTCGGCGCTGGGGGGGATCCGGTCGGCATCTGGCTGGGCGGGGCAGCGGGTGCGAGCCCAACCGGTGCCGGAACCCACGCCGCGACGGGCCGCATCGAGCCGGCATCGGATTTGACGATCCGCACCTTGCCGTCGGCTTCGGTGATCTCGAGCTCCGAGATGTTCGACTCGGACACCAGATCGACCAGTGTCTTCAGCTTTCGCAGGTCCATGCAGATCCTCCTGACCGCAAGCGCCGCCGCCGCGATCACGGTGCGTCATCCTCCCCGTTATCGGGCCTTGTTATCGATATCACGCCGCCAAAGGCAGCGAACGGTCCAATTGCCGGCTTGGTTTCGATCGCTCCGAGGGGCGGTGGTCGGCGCAGCCGTTGCATGCTGCAACGATCGATCGAGGCGCGCACTCTAGCCGATTTGCGAGCAGTTCGAAACTGAAGACTGAAAAATAACTTCAGAACGATTGAGCGTGGTCTTGATGCGTTGCGGTGATGCTCGATCCCCTTCCAGCGTCACGCATCGGTGGCCCACCGCACCAGATCTTCGTAGCGCGATTCGCCCAGCCGACGCTGCCGCAGCCGCCCGCTCGCGTCGAGCATCACGCTGAACGGCAAGCCGCCGCTCGGGTTGCCTGCCTCGCGCTGCCACTGCATGCCTTCGATGCCCGCCATCGCAACGGTGAGCTCGAGCTTGAAGCGGGCGATGAACTCGAGCACCGGTACCGGCTGGTCGACCGCCAGTGCTACCACCTGCCAACCGTGGGTGGCGTAGTCGCGCTGGAAGCGCTGCAGCGCCGGCAGCTCGCGTATGCAGGGCGCGCACCATGTGGCCCAGAAGTTCAGGATCAGGCGCTTTCCAAACAAGTTAGCCATCACCAACTTACCACCGTTCGGGCGTTCGAACTGCAAGTCCCAGATCGCCGTGGCGGGCGCGCCGTCGCGCGCGCTGTACCAGCGATAGGCGACGCCGGCACCCGCCACCGCGGCCGCCGCGCCGACCGCAGCGCCGACGATCCGGCGTCGCGCCGCCGTCATGTCGCAGCCTCGGCCAGCAGCCGACGCAGCGCTGCGGCGTCGCCGCGCCAGGTGCGGCCGCGCGCATCAGGCCTCAGCGCGCCACGCAGATCGTCATGGTCGAGCACGTGCAGGAAGATCGACACGGGCTCACCCAGCTCCGGGCATGGCGTCTCGACGTGCAGCAGGTCGATGCCGTCGCTTTGGCCCACCGGCACGTAGTCGATGCCGAGGTTCAGGAGTGCGATCTCGGCCGCCTTCGAGTCGTCGCAGTAGAGCTCGATCTGCACGCCGGAGCGGCGCGTGGCGGTGCCGCGCCAGACGGCGCCGGCCAGATGCGGGCGGAATTCGCCCAGCCGCTCCAGCCACGCCAGCGCCAGCCGGCGCAGCGCGGCGAGTTCTGCCGGCTGGGTTTCGGCCTGGAACAGCGCCAGGTAGTCGCGCACCTCGTCTTCGATGGCCTCGTTGCTCGGCAGTTCGGTGCGCCGGCCACCGTGGCGGCCGACGTTTCGCGCCGCCTTGCGCTTGGCCGCGCCGTACTCCAGGCCGTGGTCGACCACCAGGCGGGCTGCGGCCTGGGCGATGTCGTCGAAGCTGTTGCTGGCCATGGCGGCATTCTAGGAAACGGGCCACCGACGCCCGAGCCCGGGGCGCCCGGCTGCCGGCCTCACGGCGGTCCGACGTCGCTGGAAAGCCTCGTTCGACCCCGCCCACCCGGTGCCCGGCCCGCCGGTCTCATGGCAGCTCGACATCGCCCATGCGGGCTACGATCGTCGCCGCGCGAGCGCTGACGTAGGCCGAGCCGGGGTTGCGTTCGAAGCGCTTGGGCGCGGGCAGCATCACCGCCAGCCGCGCCGCGGCATGGGCGCCGAGCCGGTCTGCGTCGGTGCGGTAGTAGTGCCGCGCAGCCGCCCCGGCGCCGAATATGCCTTCGCCCCATTCCACGCTGTTGAGGTAGATCTCGAGGATGCGGCGCTTGTCGAGCAGCGCCTCGAGCGCCGAGGCGATGACGAACTCCTGCGCCTTGCGCGCCAGCGTGCGCTCCCCCGACAGGAACAGGTTCTTCGCGAGCTGCTGCGTGATGGTCGAGCCGCCGACGAGCTTCAGCGGCCGCGCGCGCCGTGCACCCGGCGCCGGCGCTCGCCGCAGCGGCATCGCCTGCGCCCGCTGGTTGCGTTCCCAGTTGCGCTGGTTGCGCTCCCAGGCGCGCTCAATGGCCTCCCATTCGAAGCCGCTGTGTTCGACGAAGCCGGCGTCCTCGCTGGCAATCACCGCGCGCTTCAAGTCGTCGTCGATGCGCTCACCTGGCACCCAGCGCTGGCTCCAGGCGACTTGGCCGCGCTCGCGCCACAGGCGCCAGATCTCGCTGCGCTGGAACGCGGTGGACTGCGGGTCGACCCAGCGCATCAGCGCAATCCGGCCCACGAACACCGCCTGCAAGCAGGCCAGCGCCACCAGCAGCAGTGCCGCCAGTCGCACCAGATGCCGCAGCGACGATCGCATCATCGCGCCGTCTGCGAGGCCTCGCGCGCCATCTGAGCGCGCAGAGCCGCGAGCACCGGCGCGGTCTGCGGCCGTACGCCACGCCAGAGCCAGAACGCCTCGGCGGCCTGCTCCACCAGCATGCCCAAGCCGTCGCGGCCGCGTGCGCCATGCGCCGCGGCCCAGGCCAGGAACGGCGCCGCCGCCGGCCCGTACATCAGATCGATCGCCAACGCGCCGGGTGCCAGCGCGGTGGCCGGCACCGGCGCGGCCACGCCGTTGACGCTGCTGGCGCTGGCGTTGACCACCAGTTCGAAGCCGCTGCCGCAGTCGGCTAGGCCGCAGGCGCGCAGCACGCCGCCGCCGGCGCTGGCGCGGTGCTGCCGCACCAGTGCGGCCGCCTTCTCGGGCGTGCGGTTGGCGACCACGATCTCGCGCGGCGCGGCGCCGAGCAGCGGGCCGAGCACGCCGGCAGCAGCGCCGCCGGCGCCGACCAGCAGGATGCGCGCGCCCGCCGGCGCGAAGCCGGCGTGGTCGACGATATCGCGCAGCAGGCCGACACCGTCGGTGTTGTCGGCGAACCAGCCGTCGTCGTCGAAGCGCAGCGTGTTGGCGGCGCCCGCCAGCGCGGCGCGCTCGCTGGCCTTCGTGGCCAGCGCCAGTGCGCGTGCCTTGAACGGCAGCGTGACGTTGCAGCCGCGCGCGCGGCCCATGCCGGCCTCGTGCGACGCCGCGAAGGCGCGCGCGCGGTCCTCGAAGCCGTCGGGCGGGCACTCGAGGCGGCCGTAGGCGATGGCCTCGCCGGTCTGGCGTGCGAACGCGGCGTGGATGAACGGCGAGCGACTGTGCGCCACCGGATGCCCCAGCACCGCGTAGCGTTCGGGCGGCGACGCGCGCGTGGTCACCGCACGGCCCTCACTGCGGCGCTTGCGGCAGCGCGCTCAGCGGCGTGGTGGCCAGGCCTTCGTCGCGGGTGAAGCGAAAGCGCGAGGTGACGACGATCTGGTCGGCCTGCTTGCGCATCGCCGCGGTGAACGGGCCGAACGGCGACGCGGCATGGACGATGGCGATCGCGCGACGGTCGAGCACGCGCGACTTCGACGGGTAGACGATGTCGGCCTCGACCACGCGGCCCGCGGCATCGACCGTGACGTTCATCGTCAGCTCGCCGTACAGCTTCTTGCCTTGGTACTCGGGAAAGTCGCGCGTGCCGCGATCCTCGATCCTGCGGCGCAGGTGGTCGTAGTAGACCGCGTAGACCTCCTCGCGCGTGGCCGGGCTGATGTAGCGCTTCTTCGGCCGCGCGTTCTCGTCGTTGATGCGCTTTTCGATCTCGGCCAGCAGCTTCAGCAGCTGCCGGCGGTGTTCTTCCTGCTCACGCTCCTGCGGCGTGCCGCTCTCGCGCTTGGGGTCGGGCGGCGGCAGCATCGCCACCTGGCGCCGCACCTGCGCCAGCAGCTGCAGCTGCTCTTCCTGCAACTGCTCGACCTTGCGCCGCGACTCCTGAGGCGAATCGCCGAGCTCGACCGTGGCCGACGCCGGCAGCGGCGTGGTGGCGCGGCCCTTGTCGGCCTCGCCGCCGCCGGCCAGGTTGGCCTGCGCGATCGCCTGCGCCTTGGTCGGCGCCTCGTTCGAGCGCGCGTTGACGAGGATCACCTCCAGCGGCGTGTCGCGGAACGCGCGATCGAAGCGCTCGGGGTCGGCGATGCGAAACGCCAGCAGGCCGGCGTGGGCACCGAGCGAGACGATCAGCGCCCAGTGCAGCGTCTGCAGCTTCGGCAGCGTCATGGCGGTGCGGCGGCGGCCGACGGCGCGTTGGTGCGCGTGGCCGCTGTGTCGAGGCCGTTGGCGAGGCCCGTGTCGTCGCTGCCTTCGGCGCCATCGGCGACGTCGATCGCCAGCTGCAGGCCCAGTGGCTGCGCGGCGGCTTCGTCGTCGTCGGGCTCGCTGGCGGCTGCCGTGTCGGCGTCGAGCCGGGCCAGCAGCACGGCATGCACCTCGAGCGTCAGCGTGTCGAGCGACTTCAGCGCCACGCGCACGCGCGTGCCGCGCGGCAGCGGCTCGCAGCCCACGGCCTTGAACACCAGCGGCAGCGTGTCGGCGCGCACCAGGCCGTCCTTCAGCGTCGTGGCCTCGAGCTCGCGCACGTCGCGCTGCTGCAGCCAGCGCAGCGTCCAGTAGCGCTCGATCGCATGCTGGAAGTCACCGTAGGCGGTGTAGGTGGCGTCGAACGACGAGATGATCGAGAACAGGGTGGCATCACGCGGCTTGAACGGGGCGGCCAGCGCCGCAGTTCGACCATGCCGGACGCAGGCGACGATCTGCCACTGGTTGACCAGATCCACGTAGCGCCGCAGCGGCGAGGTGGCCCAACTGTACTGGCTGACCCCCATGCCGGCATGCGGCAACGGCTTGGTGCCCATGCGAACTTTCACGCCCGGTGCCAGGCTGGCTTGGCTGCGGTAGACGGCCGGCACGCTGTGCTCGGCCAGCCAGCCGCCCCAGTGGCTGTTGGCGAGGATCATCGCCTCGGCGACGATCAGGTCGAGCGGCGCGCCGCGCACGCGCGGCACGATCTGCACCGCCTCGTCGCCCAGCGGGCCATCGGCGAGGCCGTGCTCGATGCGGAAGGCGTAGTCGGGTCGGTTGAAGCTCTCGGGCTTGCCGCGCACCTGTTCGCGCCGCCCCTTCAATGCGCGCGCCAGCCGGAACGCGAACGCCAGCTCGGCCGCATGCGGGTACTCGGCCGCCGCGGTGCCGTCCAGCGACGCTTCGGTGATGCGGGCGTCGAGCTGGTCGTGGCGTAGGTTGTCGGCCACGTGCACGCGCTCGATGCGCGTCTCGAACGCTTGCGGCTGCAGCGACGCCTCGTCGATCGTCACGTACAGGCTCAGCGCCGGCGTGTCGCGCCCGGCGAGCAGTGTGAAGCGCTGCACCACGGCATCGGGCAGCATCGTGATCTTGTGGCCGGGCATGTAGACGGTGGACAGCCGCTCGCGCGCGATGCGGTCGAGCGGCGAGTCGGGCGCAATCGCCAGCGCCGGCGCAGCGATGTGGATGCCCAGCCGCACGCTGCCGCTGCCCAGGCCCTGCACCGACAGCGCGTCGTCGATCTCGGTCGTGGCGCTGTCGTCGATCGAGAACGCCTGCACCAGCGCCAGCGGCAGCTCGTCTTTCGGTGCCGGCACGGTGGCCTCGACGAACGCGGTGCCGCGAGGAAACTGCTCGTACAGGAAGCGCCGCAGGTGGAACTGGTAGGCCGATTCGATCGCGCCGGCGCCACGCAGCAACTCCAGCGGCGAGCGCTGCGCGCGCCGCGCGGCCTCGACCACGGCCTTGTACTCGGTGGCGTTCTTGTCGGGCTTGAACAACACGCGGTACAGCTGTTCGCGGATGGTGTCGGCGCAGTGGCCCTGCACGAGATCGCCCGCCCAGGCGTCGACTTGCGCGGCCTGCAGCCTGCGGCGCTCGATCGCGGCCAGCGCGGCCTGCACCGTCTCGCGGCTGGCCTTGCGGAACAGGCCTTTGCCGACGCGGCGGAAGTAGTGCGGGGCATCGAACAGCGCGAACAGCATCGCCGCCTGTTGCTCGGCACCGGCCTTGGCGTCGAAGTATTCGCGCGCCAGCTCGACGAAGCCGAAGTCGGCGTCCGGCGCGAACTCCCACGCGAGCTGCAAGTCGATGTCGGCCGCGAGGCGGCGCGCGTCGTCGAGCAGTACCGCGGGCTCGGGCGCATCGAAGCGCAGCAGCACGTGGCCGGCCTTGACCTTGACGCGGCGGCCCGAGTCGAGCTCGACCTGCAGCGAGGCGTCGTGCTGCGTCATCACGCGGCCGGCCAGGAACTTGCCGGCGTCGTCGAACAGGGCGTAGCTCACGACGGCGATTGTCCCATCGCCGTCGCTGATCGGCCGCTGCAGCGCGCCCGCGGCAGCGCGAGAAAGTCGAGCACGAACGGCAACTGCTGCTCGAAGTCCGACAGCGCGTGGTCGCTGCCTTCCAGCAACAGGATGTGCGCACCGCGATAGCGCGCGCTCATCTCGCGCCAATCGAGCAGCTCGTCGCCCTGGGCGATCACCGCCGCATAACGCTCGGGCCGTGTGATCGACGCCGGTGCCAGCGCGCGCAGTTCGTCGAGGTGGGCGGCAGCGAACTCGAAGTGCTGCGTCGGATCGTGGTACGCGGTCTGTTCGCCGACATGGCGCGCCAGGTCGCGCGCCGGGTCCACCGCCGGGTTCAGCACCACCGCCCGGCACCCCAGGTGCTCGGCCAGCGCGGTGGCGTAGAAGCCGCCGAGCGAGCTGCCCAGCACCGCCATCGACGTCACCGGCCAGCCGCGCACGGCGTCGCGCATCGCCTGCCAGGCCGCGCGCGGCGAAGGCGGCAGTTGCGGGCAGCACCAGACGACGGCGGGTGCGTGCTGCTGCAGCCAGGTCTGCAGCATGCGCGCCTTGAACGACTGCGGCGACGAACGAAAGCCGTGCAGGTACAGCAGGTGGGTCGTGGTCACGGGTTGCATCGCTGTCGCTGCGCCTCAGCGCGCCGTGGCACGCAACGCGTCGAGCAGCTTGCCGTGGATGCCGCCGAAGCCGCCGTTGCTCATCACCAGCACGTGGTCGCCCCTCCGCGCGGCGCGCACGATCTGCTCGACCAGCTTGTCGACGCTGTTGGCGACCACCGCCTGCTCGCCCATCGGCGCCAGAGCGGCGGCGGCGTCCCAGCCGTAGTCGCCTTGCAGGCAGAACGACAGGTCGGCCTCCTCGAGCGCCCACGGCAGGTGCGAATTCATCGTGCCGAGCTTCATCGTGTTCGAGCGCGGCTCGAACACCGCCAGGATGCGCTGCGGCGGCGCGCCTGGCGCCATCGTGTCGAGATCGACCTTGCGGCGCAGGCCGGCGATGGTGGTATGCATCGCGGTGGGGTGGTGCGCGAAGTCGTCGTACACCTGGACGCCGTTGGCCTCGCCGCGCAACTCGAGGCGGCGGCGCACGTTCTCGAAGCGGGCCAGCGCGGCGGCCGCGGCCGCCGGCTCGACGCCGACGTGCTCGGCGGCGGCCAGCGCGGCCAGCGCGTTCAGCTGGTTGTGCTCGCCCAGCAGCGACCATTCGACGCGCGCGATCTTCAGGCTGCCGCGCAGCACGTCGAACGCATTGGCCTCGCCGCGCGCGCGCAGCGTGCCGGGCTCCTCCTTGCGCGCGCCGAAGCGCTGCACCTCGCTCCAGCAGCCGCGTTCGAGCACGCGCGCGAGCGATGCCTCGCGGGCGTTGACGACCAGGCGGCCGCTGGCCGGCACCGTGCGCACCAGGTGGTGGAACTGGGTTTCGATCGCCGCCAGGTCGGCAAAGATGTCGGCGTGGTCCATCTCCAGGTTGTTCAGGATCGCGGTGCGGGGCCGGTAGTGCACGAACTTGCTGCGCTTGTCGAAGAACGCGGTGTCGTACTCGTCGGCCTCGATCACGAAGCAGCGGCCGGCGCCGGCGCGCGCCGAGATGCCGAAGTTCTGCGGTACGCCGCCGACCAGGAAGCCGGGTGCAAGCCCGGCGCACTCGAGGATCCACGCCAGCATCGAGGTGGTGGTGGTCTTGCCGTGCGTGCCGGCTACCGCCAGCACGTGACGACCCTGCAGCACGTGCTCGGCCAGCCACTGCGGGCCGCTGGTGTAGCGCGCGCCGGCGTCGAGGATGGCCTCGATCAACGGGTTGCCGCGCGACACCACGTTGCCGACCACGAACAGCTCGGGCTTCAGTGCCAGCTGCTCGGCACCATAGCCCTCGACCAGCTCGATGCCGAGCGCGCGCAGCTGCTCGCTCATCGGCGGGTACACGTTGGCGTCGCAGCCGGTGACGCGATGCCCCGCCTCGCGCGCGATCGCCGCCAGCCCGCCCATGAAGGTGCCGCAGATGCCGAGGATGTGGATATGCATGCGCGGCATTGTAGGAATGCGGTGCGCCTGGGCTCGCGCCGCGCGCGGCACGGCTGCGCGTCGTCTGGCGCGCTTGGATCGGCCGCAAACCCTACGACCCAGCCTTGCACAGCGGGGCTCAACTCCTGCTCAAAACGCAGGGGGGTTGACACAGGGTGTCTCATGCCTGGCCGCGCAGGACGCGTCCAGTCCTTCGCCAGCCACAGGCCAGTCCGCAGTGGACTGGCCCGTGCGCGGGCTCAGACCCTGAACGTCTCGCGGGTGGCGGCGACGGTGGCCGCGATGTCGGCGTCGTCGTGTGCCGCACTGACGAAGCCGGCTTCGTACAGCGCGGGCGCCAGGTACACACCGCGTTCGAGCATGCCGTGGAAGAAGCGCGCGAACCGCGCCGCATCGGTGGCCATCACCGCGCCGTAGTGCTGGGGCAGCTGCTCGGCGAAGAAGAAGCCGAACATGCCGCCTTCGCAGTCGGCACTGAAGGCGATGCCGGCGTCGCGTGCGGCGCCGCACATGCCGTCCACCAGCGCTTGCGTCTTCGCCGCCAGCGCAGCGAAGAAGCCGGGCTTGGCGATCTCGCGCAGCGTGGCCAGGCCGCAGGCGGTGGCCACCGGGTTGCCCGACAGCGTGCCGGCCTGGTACACCGGCCCCAGCGGGGCCAGCTGCCTCATGATGTCGCGCGAGGTGCCGAACGCCGCCAGCGGCATGCCGCCGCCGATCACCTTGCCGAACACGCTGATGTCGGGTGCGAAACCGGGGATCGCCTTCGCGTACAGGCTCTGCGCGCCGCCGAGCGCGACGCGAAAGCCGGTCATCACCTCGTCGAACACCAGCAGTGCGCCGTGCTGCGTGCACAGCTCGCGCAGCCGCTTCATGTACGGCAGCTGCGTGCGCACGAAGTTCATGTTGCCGGCGATCGGCTCGATCATCACGCACGCCAGCTCGCGGCCGTGCTCGGCGAACGCGGCCTCGAGCTGCGCGAGGTGGTTGTACGCCAGCACCAGCGTGTGCTGCACCACCTCGGGCGGCACACCGGCGCTGGTCGGGTGGCCGAAGGTCGCCAGCCCGGACCCGGCCTTGACCAGCAGCGCATCGGCATGGCCGTGGTAGCAGCCCTCGAACTTGATCAGCTTGCTGCGCCCGGTGGCGCCGCGCGCCAGCCGGATCGCACTCATCGCGGCCTCGGTGCCTGAGGACACCAGTCGTACCTGCTCGACGCTGGGCACGAGCGCGATGATCGCCTCGGCCAGTTCGATCTCGGCCTCGGTGGGCGCGCCGAAGCTCAGGCCGCGCGTGGCGGCCTGCTGCACGGCATCGAGCACCGCCGGGTGACCGTGGCCGAGGATCATCGGGCCCCACGAGCCGACGTAGTCGATGTAGCGCGTGCCCTCGGCGTCCCACAGGTGGGCGCCCTGCGCGCGCGCGATGAAGCGCGGCGTGCCGCCGACGGCGCGGAACGCACGCACCGGCGAGTTCACGCCGCCGGGAATGACCCGCTGCGCGCGCTCGAACAGCGCCGTGTTGGTTTTCACCTCAACTGCTCCAGCGCGCCTCGAAACCGGGGGTGCATTCAATGGATGCGGCGCTGCGCCGTCTTGCCCTTGCCCTCGGCCGGCTCGGGCGCCGGCGGCGCATCGTCGCCGGTGGCGTCGTCCGCGCCGGGCTCGCCATCCTGTGGCGGCAGGGCCCAGAAGAAGCGGTCGGGCAGCACGCTGCCCATGCCGGGCCGGAAGCCGGCATCGAGGCTCTGATCCATGAAGGCCAGCGCCTCGCCGACGGCCGCCTGCAACTCGCTGCCCGATGCCAGCAGCGCCGCCAGCGCGGCCGACAGCGTGTCGCCGGCGCCGACGAACGCGGTGTCGAACATCTCGAACTTCTCGCCGGTGAGCGCGCCCTGCGGCGACGCGAGCACGTTGTCGATGAACTGCTCGTTGCCCTTGGCCGGCAACATCACGCCGGTGACCAGCACAAAGCGCACGCCGCGCTCGGCAGCCGCCACCGCCAGCTCGCGCGCCGACGCCGGGCGATCGGAATCCCACTCGGGCAGCAGGAAGTCGGTGAGGGTCTTGTGGCTGCCCACCAGCACCTCGGTGGCCGGCAGGATCAGCTCACGGAACGACTCCAGGTACTGCGCGGCGCTCTCGTCGTCGAGCCAGCCCAGGTTCGGCAGGTACGACACCAGCGGGATGTCGGGGTAGTCCGACAGGATCTCGGCAACCGCACTGACACCCTCGGCGCTGCCGAGGAAACCAACCTTCCAGCCCGTCACGGTGATGTCTTCGAGCACGGTGCGCGCCTGCTCGGCGATGGCGTCGGCGTCGATCGCGTGCTGGTCGAACACCTCGGCGCTGTCGCGCATCAGCAGCGTCGTCGTCACCGGTAGCGCGTGCGCGCCCATCGCCGCGAGCGTGGCCACGTCGCCGGCGATGCCGCCCGCGCCGCTCGGGTCGGCGGCGTTGAACGTCATCACACAGGTGGGCGCTGCGCCTTCCTGCGCAGGCTCGCCGGCTTCGGGAGTGGGGCCGTCGTGCGGCACGTCGGGACTCATCGGGTGGGGCGCCAGGAACCTCGAAGAGGCCACCGCACGGTCGGCATATGACCTCTAGAGGATTGTGAAGAAAGTTGCGTAGGTGCCTACGCGGCCGGGGTTTTTGCCCAATACGCGTGGATACAATGGTTCGTCATTGTAGTGAGCGAAGGCTTGCCCGTGAGTGAACCGCGCACCTGGATGTGCCTGATTTGCGGTTGGATCTACGACGAAGCCGCGGGCGATCCGGAACACGGGCTGGCGCCGGGCACGCAGTGGAGCCAGGTGCCGATGAACTGGACCTGCCCCGAATGCGGCGCGCGCAAGGAAGATTTCGAGATGGTGCAGGTCTGAGCCGCGGGGGCGCACCGGCCGCGGCATGAATCCCAACCGCCACCCAAGGAGTACCGTCCGTGGATAACGCAGTGTCCGAGGGGGCACCCTCCGCAGCCAAGGTGCTGGTCATCGACGACAGCAACACCATCCGCCGCAGCGCCGAGATCTTCCTGCGCCAAGGCGGCTACGAGGTGGTGCTGGCCGAGGATGGCTTCGACGCGCTGGCCAAGGTCAACGATCACGATCCGCAGCTGGTCTTCTGCGACATCCTGATGCCGCGGCTCGACGGGTACCAGACCTGCGCGATCATCAAGCGCAACCCGCGCTTCGCCCACGTGCCGGTGATCATGTTGTCGTCGAAAGACGGCCTGTTCGACAAGGCGCGCGGCCGGATGGTGGGTTCCGAGGAATACCTGACAAAACCTTTCACGAAGGAGCAGCTGCTGCGCGCGGTGGAACAATTCAGCCGTTACGCTGAAAAGAGTGAGCAGCAGGCGTGATGCGCGCCACCGTATCGGCGCATCGCAGGAGGACATCTACATGACGGTCAAGAAGGTGCTCTTGGTGGACGACTCGAAGACCGAGTTGCACCACCTGTCGGACATGCTGTCCAGACGAGGCTATGCGGTGCGCACCGCCGAGAACGGTGAGGAAGCGATGCGCCGTCTGGCCGAGGACAAGCCCGATCTGATCCTGATGGACGTCGTGATGCCGGGCCAGAACGGTTTCCAGCTGACGCGGGCCATCACGCGCGATCCGGCGTTCGCCGATGTGCCGGTGATCATGTGCACCAGCAAGAACCAGGAGACCGACCGCGTCTGGGGCATGCGCCAGGGCGCGCGCGACTACGTCGTCAAGCCGGTGGTGGCCGACGAGCTGATCGCCAAGATCAAGGCCTTCGACTGATCCCGAGCGCGACCGACCATGGCCAACAAGGAAGCCCTTCGCGAGTTGCAGACGCGCCTGGCCGAGCGCATGCAAGTGGCGCGCAGCGAGCCCGCCGCGCACGCCTGGTTGGCCGTCGAATGCGCGGGCCAGGGTCTGCTGCTGCCACTGGATCAGGCTGGAGAGATCTTCAATGCCGGTCGCATCATGGGCGTGCCGCATACGCGTGCCTGGTTCTGCGGCGTCGCCAACCTGCGCGGCGGCCTGCACGGCGTGGTCGACCTGGCGGCGTTCCTCGGCCTGCGCGCGCGCGGCGCCCACGAGCACGGCCCCGAGGTGGCGCGGCTGGTAGCGCTCAATCCGGCCCTCGGCGTGAACTGCGCGGTGCTGGTCGATCGCCTCGCAGGCCTGCGCCACGAGGCCGATTTGATTCAAGCAGACGAGAGCCCGCAGGCCCGCCCGGGGTTTGCCGGCGCGAGCTGGCGTGACCACGCCGGTCGCTCGTGGCAGGAGATCAAGCTGGCTGCACTGGCAGCCGACGTGCAGTTCCTCGCCATCGCCGCCTGATATGCGGCGGATGGCACGGAACCGATCAGCGATGCGCACCTAGTGCAGGACAACAAGAGGACTCGTTATGGGCTTCATGGAACGATTCAAGACGAAGGGCCGCGGCAACAGCGGCGGCGCGTCGGCCGAGTTGTCTGCGTTCGACGAGATGGTGGTTCCGCACGGTGCCGTGCCGGTCGATCGCGGCGGCAGTGGTGCCACCACGGTCACGCTCGACCTGAGCCCGTCGCAGGCCAGCAAGGCAATCACCACGTCGATCATTTCGGAGTCCGCGCCGTCGGAGATGGCGCCCGAGTTCAACGACTCGCGCCCGCAGGTGAGCGCTGCTGCCCCGATGGTCGCCGCGCTGCCGTTGATCGGCCGCAAACCGGTGCCCGAGCAGCAACGGATCCTCGGCACTGTGGTGCTGGTCGGCCTGTTGGGCCTGGTGCTCGGCACCGTGCTGGCGCTGAACGCCGCGGGCCGCGGCGCCAGCCAGGTGACGGCGGTCGGCCAGGCGCTGATGCAATCGCAGCGGCTGGCGAAGTCGGTGACGCAGGCCTTCGTCGGCAGCGCGCAGGCGTTCCCGGAGGTGCGCGAGGCCAGCACCGTGCTGGCCACCGACGTGCGGGCGCTGCGCAGCGGCGACGAGACGATGGCCGCCGCACCGGCGAGCGTGCAGGACTTGATCGAGCCGCTGCTGCCGCTGGTCGATCGCGCCGAGCGCAATGCGAATCACGTGCTTGGCCAGCAGAAGGTGTTGACCCAGGTGGGCCAGGCGCTGCGCACGATCAACCGGCAGTCGGCCGATCTGCTGGAAACGGCGGAAACAGTGTCGTCGCTCAAGCTGCAGCAGGACGCCACGCCGGCCGAACTGGCCGCGGTCGGTCAACTGGTGATGCTGACCCAGCGCATCGGCAAGTCGGCCAACGAGTTCCTGACCTACGAGGGTGTGAGCCCCGAGGCGGTGTTCCTGCTCGGCAAGGACCTCAACTCCTTCCGTGAGATCGCCGAGGGCCTGAACAACGGCAACCCCGATCTGCGCCTGCCCGGCACGAAGGACGCGCAGACGAAGGAGCGCCTGCGCCAGTTGATCAAGCAGTACGACGAGACGCGCACACAGGCAGGTGCCATTCTGGGCAACCTGCAGGGCCTGGTCACCGCGCGCGAGGCGCAGTCCGCGATCCTGAACGACAGCGAGCCGCTACGCAAAGGCCTCGAGACGCTGCAGGAGCAGCTGAACAGGGAAACCGGCATCCGCGCGTCGCACCTGGCGCTGATGGTGTTCTCGGTGATCGCGATGGTGCTCGGCGGCTTCGGCTTCCTGCGGCTGTTCGTGCAAGACCAGGCGCAACGCGCGCACACCGCCGAATCGCAGCGCCACGAGGCCGAGCGTCAGGAGCAGGAGGCCAAGCGCGTCAACGACGCCAACCAGGCGGCCATTTTGCGCTTGATGAACGAACTGCAGTCGGTCGCCGAAGGTGACTTGACGCAACAGGCCACGGTGACCGAGGACATCACCGGCGCCATCGCCGACTCGGTGAACTACACGGTGGAAGAGTTGCGCTCGCTGGTGGCGCAGGTGCAGGGCACGGCCGCTCGCGTGACCGAGACGACGCAGCAGGTGGAAGCCACGTCGACCGAGCTGCTGGCGGCGTCGACCGAGCAGTTGCGCGAGATCCGCGACACCGGTGAATCGGTGCTGAAGATGGCCAACCGCATCAACCAGGTGTCGACGCAGGCGCAAGAAACCGCGCAGGTGGCGCGCGAGTCGCTGCAGGCCGCCGAGTCGGGCCTGTCGGCGGTGCAGAACACCATCGGTGGCATGAACTCGATCCGCGACCAGATCCAGGAAACCTCCAAGCGCATCAAGCGGCTGGGCGAGTCGTCGCAGGAGATCGGCGAAATCACCGAGCTGATCTCCGACATCACCGAGCAGACCAACGTGCTGGCGCTGAACGCCGCCATCCAGGCCGCGTCGGCCGGCGACGCCGGTCGCGGCTTCTCGGTGGTGGCCGAGGAAGTGCAGCGGCTCGCCGAGCGATCCGGCGACGCCACGCGGCAGATCGCGGCGCTGGTGAAGACGATTCAGACCGACACGCAGGACGCGGTGGCCGCGATGGAGCGCTCGACGCAGGGCGTGGTCGACGGGGCGCGCCTGTCCGATGCGGCCGGCTCAGCACTGGGCGATATCGACCGCGTCACGCGGCAACTGGCCGAGCTGATCGAGAACATCTCGAGCCAGGCCTCGAGCGAGGCGCGGTCGGCCAACGTGGTGGCGTCGAACATCCAGCACATCTTCGCGGTGACCGAGCAGACCGGCGAGGGCACGCGCTCGACGGCGCAGATGGTGCGCGAGCTGTCGCGCAGCGCGGAAGAACTGAAGCAATCGGTGGCGCGATTCAAGGTCAGCTGATCGAGCCGCATTGAACCCTCGGGTGGATCACATGTCCGTCGCTCGCGACAACGAGGTGACCCACGACCTGAGCGCCTTGGCCTGGGTGCACGACGAACTGCGTCGTACGCTGGAGGCCGCGCACAAGTCGTTGCGGCGATACCTGAAAGAGGCCGATGCGCTCGGCGGCTCCGACGTCGACACCGTCGACCCGTCGATCCTGCGCCATGCGCGATCGCAGATGCACCAGGGCGCGGGCGCGCTCGAGCTGGTGGGGCTGCCGACCGCCGCGCTGATGCTGCGCGCGTCGGAAGCGGCGATCGGCCGGTTGGCCGCGAAGCCGCGTGGCCTGACGCCGGCGGCGGTCGACATCGTCGAACGCGGCTCGTTCGCGCTACTGGACTACCTGGCGCGGCTGCTGGCCGGCAAGCTGCTGTCGCCGGCAGCCATGTTCCCGCAGTACAAGGGTCTGCAGGAGTTGGCCGGTGCCGGCCGCGTGCATCCGGCCGACCTGTGGAACCGCGACTGGCAGTGGCGCACGATCGAGCCGCGCGAAGCCGTGACGGCGCGCCGCCCCGATGCCGACACGCAGGCGCAACTCGAGGCCGAGACGCTGGCGCTGATGCGCAGGCGCGACGCCGGAGCGGCGCAGCGCATGAGCGATCTGTTCGCCGGCCTCGCCGCCGGCAGCCGTGATCGCCTGGCCACGCTGTGGCTGCTGGCGGCCGCGGTCTACGAGGCTCAGGCCTCGGGGCTGCTGAAGGCCGATCTCTACGGCAAGCGGCTGGCCTCGCGCCTGTTGGCGCAGCTGCGCGCCGGCGACACCGCCGAAGCGTCCGACCGGCTGGCGCAGGACCTGCTCTTCTTCTGCGCGCAAGCCGTACCGGCCGAAGGCAAGGCCGCTGGCTCGCGCCTCGCTGCCGCGCGGCAGGCGTTCGAGCTGAAGAACACCGCTGCGGTCGACTACGACAGCGCGCGTCTCGGCCGCTTCGATCCCGCGTTGCTGGCGCAGGCGCGCAAACGCGTCGCGGCCGCGAAGGATGTGTGGTCGGCGGTGGCCGGCGGCGACAACCAGCGCCTACCGGGCCTGTCGGAGCAGTTCGCGCTGGTCGGCGAATCGCTGGGCAGGCTGTATCCCGAAGGCGAGGTGCTGGCCAAGTCGCTGCAGCAGGCGGCGGCGCATGCGGTGCATGCCGGTGGCCATGTTACGCCCGAGCATGCGATGGAGGTGGCGACCAGCCTGTTGTATCTCGATGCCTCGCTCGAGGACCAGGATCTCGACCACCCGGAGCTGGCCGGCCGCGTCCAGCGGCTGGCGCAGCGCATCGACGGCGTGCGCCAGGGCCATGCGGCCGGTGCACTCGAGGTCTGGATGGAGGACCTGTACCGCCGCGTGTCCGATCGCCAGACGATGGGCAGCGTGGTGCAGGAGTTGCGCGCGTCGTTGTCGGAGATCGAGAAGCACATCGACCAGTTCTTCCGCGATCCGGGGCAGCGCGAAGTGCTGATTCCGGTGCCGGCGCAGTTGTCGTCGATGCGCGGCGTGCTGTCGGTGCTGGGCCAGGACCATGCGTCGCACGCCGTGGTGCGCATGCGTGACGATGTCGATGCGTTGATCGCCGTCGACGCTAGCCACGCGGGCCCGCAGTCGGGGGCGTTCGACCGCCTGGCCGACAACCTGGGCGCGCTGAGCTTCCTGATCGACATGCTCAGCGTCCAGCCGCAGATGGCGAAGTCGCTGTTCCGCTTCGACGCGGCCAGCGGCAACTTGCAGTCGGTGATGGACCGCGCGCAGCGGCCGTCGGTGTTCGGTGCGCTCGAGCCGAAGCCGGCCGACGAGCAGGGTCTGGTCGAGCGGGCCGGGGCGATCGCGAAGTCGGCAGCGGCCGGTGCCGATGCCGGCGACGTCGCGCGCGAACTCGAACGGCTGGCCCGCCAGGCCGAGGCGGCCGACCAACGTGGCATCGCCAGCGCGGCCGGCCAGGCACAGCGGGCGCTGGAGAAGGCCGACTCCGACGACGAACAGAAGCAGGCGCTGGCGCAGGCTGCGCAGGTGATGGGCGAGCTGAGCAAGCCGCAGGTCGATGCGCTGCAGAGCCGGCCGATGCCACTGAAGCCGCTGGCCCCGCCGGCGCCGCCCGCGCCGCCGGGTCAGACCGGGCTCGAAGAAGACACCGAGATGCGCGAGATCTTCCTCGAGGAAGCGCGCGAGGTGATGCAGACCGCGCGCGACGCGCTGGCGCAGCTGGCGAAGGTGCCCACCGACATGGGCGAGATGACCTCCGTGCGCCGGGCCTTCCACACGCTCAAGGGCAGCTCGCGCATGGTCGGCCTGAGGGATTTCGGCGAGGCCGCCTGGGGTTGCGAGCAGTTGTTCAACGCCCGGCTGGCCGACGGCGGTGGCGCCGATGGCGATTTGCTCGCGTTCAGCCTCGAGGCGATCGACTACCTCGGCCGCTGGATCGACGGCATCACCAGCGGCCGCACCGAAGGCTTCGACCACCGCGTCGTCGGCCGAGCCGCCGATTCGCTGCGCAACGATCGCCGGCGCATCTCGCTGGCCGACGCCGCGTCGAGCCGGTTCGGCGCACTGGCCGGCGAGCCGGCCAGCGTGGCGCCGGAGGCTGCTGCGAAAGCGATGCCGCCCGCACCCGCCGCGGTCTCGGCTGCTGCCGCGGCAGCTGTCCCGGTCGCGACGCCACCGGCTGACCAGCCGGTGCTGGATATCACCGAACTCGCTTCGCCACAGCCCGAGTCATCGGAATCGGCCGCGTTGCCAACGCCGGAATTGGTGATCGACCTCGATTTCGGGGCCGATGCAGCGACCGCCGAGGCGCCGACCGAGATTCTCGATCTGCCGACGCAGACGATGCCGATCGGTCCTGCCCCTGCAGCGGGCGCTGCGCCGCCGTCCGATCCGTTCGACCTGATCGAAATCGATCTGCCCGAGATCGCCGCCGAGCCGCTGCCGCCGCGCGATGTCTCGGCGGCGCCCGACACGCGGCCCGACGCGTTGCAGACGATGCCGGCGGCGTTGGGGCCGTTCATCGATTCGGAGACTGGCCGTCTCGACGACGCGCCGGCCTCTAGGCGCGAGGCCGAGCCGGTGGCCGAAGCGACCCTACACGAGAGCGCCGCCGAGCACGAGCAGGTCAAGGTGATCGGACCGTTGCGGATACAGATTCCGCTGTTCAACATCTTCCTGAGCGAAGCCGACGAGCAATCGCGCCGGCTGTCCACCGAGATCGCCGAGTGGTCGCATGAGCTGCAGCGCCCGGTCGGTGAGAGCACGGTGGCGCATGCCCATTCGCTGGCGGGCAATTGCGCGACCGTGGGTTACACCGACCTGTCGAACCTCGCACGTGCGCTCGAGCACGCGCTGGCTCGCACTCACGCCAGGGGCTTTGGTGTCGCGGAGGAGGCGCAGCTGTTCGCCGCGGCGGCAGAGGAAGTGCGTGGCCTGCTGCACCAGTTTGCCGCGGGCTTTCTGAAGAGCCCCGACCCCGATCTGCTGCGCTTCCTGGCCGAGCACGAGCACTTCACGGTGCCGGCACCGGCCGCGCCGGAGGCACCGGTGCGCCCGGTTGCCGAATTCGCGCCGCAGTTCACCGAGTTCGGTCACACCGAGTTGCGTACGCTCGGCGAGGGGCTTGCGGCGCCGACACGCGCGGCCGACCTCGGCGCCAGCGCGCGCCCCGATGCGCTCGATGACGAAGACGACATCGACGCCGTCGATGCCGTCGACGCCGAGCTGTTCCCGATCTTCGAAGAGGAAGGGCAGGAACTGATTCCTCAGCTGCAGGCCCGCATGCGCGAATGGATGCGTCGGCCCACCGAGGCCGCGGCGGCGTCGGCATGCATGCGCACGCTGCACACGCTGAAGGGCGGCGCCCGCCTGGCCGGCGCGATGCGCCTGGGCGAGATGGCGCACCGGCTCGAGACGGCGATCGAGCACCTGGTCGGCCGCGGCCACGCGAGCGCGGCCGAGGTCGAGCGCCTGGTCGCCCGTGTCGACGCGATCGAGACGCGCTTCGAGATGCTGCGCCGTGGCGAGGCCGATCACTCGCAGCCGATGCCTCTTGCGTCCGAGAGTGCAGCGGCGCAACCGGGCGAAGCCACAGCGCCGGTGCCGACGATGGAGCCGCTGGCGCCGTTCACGGCGGTGTCGGCAGTCGTGCCGGCCGTGGCGCAACCGCAACCACAGCCGATGCAGGCGGCGGTGGCGGCCGAGCGCGGCGCAACCGCGATCGACTGGTCGCGCTTCAGCGTCGAGGCGCCGGCCGCGGCGACCGCGGAACCGGCGACGGTCGGCACGTCAGCGCAATCGGCAGTGCGGGTGCGCTCGCAGCTGCTCGATCGCCTGGTCAGCCATGCCGGCGAGGTGTCGATCACCCGCTCGCGCATCGAGTCCGACGTGGTGCAACTGAAGGCCTCGCTCGGCGACCTCACCGAGAACCTGGAGCGGTTGCGCCGCCAGCTGCGCGACCTGGAGCTGCAGGCCGAGACGCAGATCACCTCGCGCATGGAGGCCGCCAAGGCCTCGTCGCAGGAGTTCGATCCGCTCGAGATGGACCGCTTCACGCGGTTCCAGGAACTCACCCGCATGATGGCCGAGTCGGTCAACGACGTGGCCACCGTGCAGCGCGGCCTGCAGCGCACGCTGCAGTCGACCGAAGACGAGCTGGCCGCGCAGGCCCGCCTGACGCGCGATCTGCAGGACGACCTGCTGCGCACGCGCATGGTGGAGTTCGAGGGCATGTCCGAGCGTCTGTACCGCCTGGTGCGGCAGGCTGCGAAGGAAACCGGCAAGCAGGTGCGGCTCGACATCGTCGGCGGCGCGATCGAAGTCGACCGCGGCGTGCTCGACCGCATGACCGGTTCCTTCGAGCATCTGCTGCGCAACAGCGTCACGCACGGCGTCGAATCGCCGGCGGCGCGTGCGGCCGCCGGCAAGGACCCGACCGGCTCGATCGTCATCACGGTGGCGCAGGAAGGCAACGAAGTCGCGGTCGAGTTCCGCGACGACGGCGCCGGCCTGAACTTGCCGCGTATCCGCGACAAGGGCCGCGCGATGGGCCTGATCGCAGCGGGCACCGACCCCAGCGATGCCGAACTGGCCAACCTGATCTTCGCGCCCGGCTTCACCACTGCCGAGGCGGTGACCGGCCTGGCCGGTCGTGGTGTCGGCATGGACGTGGTGCGCGCTGACGTCAACGCGATGGGCGGTCGCATCGAGACCGCCACCGCGGCCGGGCGCGGCACCAGCTTCCGCCTGGTGCTGCCGTTGACCACCGCGGTGACGCAGGTCGTGATGCTGCGTTGTGGCGAGCTGAAGGTGGCGGTGCCGTCGACGCTGGTCGAGATCGTCAAGCGTTCGCCTGCGGCGGAGCTGGAAACGGCGTATGCCACCAGCGCGCTCCGCCTCGACGACCGCAGCCTGCCGTTCTTCTGGCTCGGTGCGCTGCTGCAGGCCAATGCGCGCGGCACGCTCGGCACGCGTGCGCAGCCGGTGGTGATCATCCGCTCGGCGGCGCAGCGCGTCGCGCTGCACGTCGACGAAGTGCTCGGCAACCAGGAAGTGGTGGTCAAGAACCTCGGCCCGCAACTGGCACGCCTGCCCGGCCTGGCCGGCATGACGCTGCTGCCGTCGGGCGAGCCGGCGCTGATCTACAACCCGGTGGCGCTGGCCACGCTGTACGGAGAGTCGGCCTGGGCGATGACGCGGGCCGCGATGGCCGGTGCGCCGGACGCTCCGGGGGTGACCGAAGCGGTACCGGCCGAGGCGCTGCCGCCGCTGGTGTTGGTGGTAGACGATTCGCTGACCGTGCGCCGCGTTACGCAGCGGCTGCTGCAGCGCGAGGGCTACCGCGTGACGCTGGCCAAGGACGGCCTCGAAGGCCTCGAGCGGCTCGCCGAGGAGCGCCCGGCGGTGCTGCTGTCGGACATCGAAATGCCGCGCATGGACGGGTTCGACCTCGTGCGCAACCTGCGCGCCGACGTCAAGCTGGCCGACCTGCCGGTGATCATGATCACCTCGCGCATCGCGCAGAAGCACAAGGACTACGCGGCCGAGCTCGGCGTCGACCATTACCTCGGCAAACCGTACGCCGAAGAGGATCTGCTGGCGCTGGTCGCCCGCTACGCGAAGGTGGCCGTACCGAGTGCCTGACCCGGCGCGGAGCTCGGCGACGTCTTCCGACACCACGCTGGTGGGCGTGCTGCGCGACCTGCTGCGCCCGGTGTCGGTGGGCTTCGCGCAGGTGCGCGCGGGTGACAACCCGACGATGGCGTTCGAGCGCGCCGACAAGGCGGTCTACAGGGTCAAGTCCAATGGGCGCAACGCGGTCGCTGGCTACGACGACCTGGTAGCCCGCGGCCGGCTCAGCGAAGCGCCGAAGACCGGCGACGTCGAGCTGTTCTGAGAGCGGCGGGCAGCGGTCGCTTCGCGCTACCATCGCACGCTTGGCGCGCTCCTGCGCGCGGCACTGCGGCGAACCCGCTGCCGGTGCCTCACCCAATCCACCTTGCGATGTTGCATTCGATCCGTCGATGGGGTTCGCATGGCCGTGCGGCCGTCGCCTTCGGTCTGGGCCTGTGCATGGTGCCCGCATGGCCGCAGACCGCGAGCGGACCGGTGCCCAAGCCCACGTTGAGTGTGACGTTGGTGAGCCCGCACCGCGTCGAGTGGCCGCAACGGCTGCCGGCCGACGGCAGCATCGCCGCCTGGCAGGAGGCGGTGATCGGCGCCGAGGCGGCGGGGCTGCGCCTGACCGAGGTGCTGGTCAATGTCGGTGATCGCGTTCGCCAGGGGCAGCCGCTGGCGCGGCTGAACAGCCAGACCATCGCCGCCGACGTGGCGCAGACGCAGGCCTCGCTGGCCGAGGCGCGCGCCGCCGCCGAAGAGGCGCACGCCAACGGCAACCGCGCACGCGAGCTCGGCCCCACCGGCGTCATCAGCGCGCAACAGATCCAGCAGTGGCTCACCGCCGAGAAGACCGCGCAAGCGCGCGTCAAGGCGTTCGAGGCGCGGCTTGCGGCCGAGCAACTGCGCTTGTCGCAGACGCGCGTGCTGGCGCCCGATCATGGCGTGGTGTCGGCGCGTATCGCCACCGTCGGCGCGGTGGTGCAGCCGGGTCAGGAGTTGTTCCGCCTCATCCGCGGCGGCCGGCTCGAGTGGCGTGCCGAGGTGGCCGCAGCCGAGCTGGCGCGGCTGAAGCCGGGCCTGGCGGTGCAGGTCACACCGGCCGGTGGGCGCACCATCGCGGGCAAGGTGCGCGTGATCGCGCCGTCGGTCGATGCGGCCACGCGCAACGGCATCGTCTATGTCGATCTGCCGGCCCCGGGCGACGCGCGTGCCGGCATGTTCGCCAGCGGCGAGTTCGAGCTCGGCGCCGCGCCGGCGCTGGCGCTGCCGCACAGCGCGGTGGTGCTGCGTGACGGCTTCGCCTACGTGCTGCGCGTCGATGCGCAGGCGAGGGTGGCGCTGACCAAGGTGGTGGTCGGTCGCCGCGTCGGCGACCGCATCGAGATCGTCTCGGGCCTGGACCCGCAGGCGCGCGTGGTCGCCGCGGGCGGCGGCTTCCTGAGCGACGGCGATACCGTGCGCGTGGTCGACGCTGCGGTCGGCGCCGCACCCGCGGCGCCGACCGCCGTCCGACGCTGATCGCAGCGCGCGCAGTCGATGCTGAACGTCTCGTCCGCGTCGATCCGCAACCCGATACCGGCGGTGTTGCTGTTCATCATGCTCACGATCGTGGGCCTGATGAGCTTCCGCGCGATGAAGATCCAGCAGTTCCCCGACGTGGAACTGCCCAACGTGATCGTCAGTGCGGCGCTGCCAGGTGCCGCACCGGCACAGATGGAGACCGAGGTGGCGCGGCGCATCGAGAACTCGATCGCGTCGATCCAGGGCCTGAAGCATCAGTACACCATCGTGCAGGACGGCGTGGCGACCATCACCGCCGAGTTCCGGCTCGAGAAGCCGATCCAGGAGGCGCTCGACGAGGTGCGCGACGCCGTGCAGCGCGTGCGCTCCGATCTGCCCGCCGACCTGCGCGACCCGGTGATCACCAAGCTCGACATGGCGGCGATGCCGATCCTCGCCTACACGGTGGCCAGCCCGCGGCTGGACGACGAGGCGCTGTCGTGGTTCATCGACAACCAGGTTACCAAGGCGCTGCTGGCGGTGCGCGGCGTCGGTGGCGTCAGCCGCGTGGGCGGCGCCACGCGCGAGGTGCGCGTCGAGCTCGACCCGGCGCGGCTGCAGGCGCTCGGCGCCACGGCGGCCGATGTGTCGCGCCGCCTGCGCCAGGTGCAGCAGGAGGCGTCGGGCGGCCGCACCGACGTCGGCGGCGCCGAGCAGTCGGTGCGCACGATCGCCACCGTGGCGTCGGCGCAGGATCTGGCGGCGCTGGAGATCGCCTGGCCCGCTGCAGGCGGCGAACGCCGCGTGCGGCTCGACCAGATCGCCCGCGTGAGCGACACCGTCGGCGAGCGGCGCGCCGCGGCGCTGCTCGACGGCAAGCCGGTGGTGGCGTTCGAGGTCGCGCGTGCGCGCGGCGCCGGCGAGGTCGACGTGCAGGACGGCGTGCGCGCGGCGCTAGCCAAGCTGCGCGAGCAGCACCCCGACGTGGCGGTGACCGAGGCGTTCAACTTCGTCGAGCCGGTGGTCGAGAACTACGAAGGCTCGATGGCGCTGCTGATCGAGGGCGCGCTGCTGGCGGTGGTCGTGGTGTGGGCGTTCCTGCGCAACTGGCGTGCCACGCTGATCTCGGCGGTGGCGCTGCCGCTGTCGATCATCCCCACCTTCTTCGCGATGCACCTGATGGGCTTCACGATCAACGTCGTGACGCTGCTGTCGCTGTCACTGGTGGTCGGCATCCTGGTCGACGACGCGATCGTCGAGATCGAGAACATCATGCGGCACCTTTCGGCCGGTGCCGGGCCGCCCCAAGCCGGCCGAACCCCCTCGGGGGGCGCGACGAGCGAAGCGAGGAGCTGGAGGCCCACGTTCACCGGCAAGTCGCCGTACCAGGCGGCGATGGAGGCGGCCGACGAGATCGGACTCGCGGTGATCGCCACCACCTTCACGCTGATCGCGGTGTTCCTGCCCACCGCGTTCATGAGCGGCGTGCCGGGGCGCTTCTTCGTGCAGTTCGGCTGGACGGCGGCGATCGCAGTCTGGTTCTCGCTGGTGGTGGCGCGGATGCTGACGCCGATGATGGCGGCCTACCTGCTGAAGCCGTTGGCCCGCGCGCCGCGCGAGCCGGCGTGGATGCGGTGGTATCTCCGGCTCGCGGCGTGGTGCCTGCGGCACCGCGTGAAGACGCTGCTGGCGACGGTGCTGTTCACGGTGGGCGCGTGCACGCCGCTGGTCACCGGGCGGATCGCCAGTGGCTTCATCCCGCCCGACGACCTGTCGCAGACGCAGGTCAACATCACGTTGCCACCGGGCAGCACCTTCGACGAGACGCTGGCTGCGGCCGAGCACGCGCGCGCCATCGTGCAGCGCGTACCGCACGTCACGCGGGTGTATACGGCAATCGGCGGCGGCCGCGCCGGTGGCGACCCGTTCATCTCGCAGATGGCGGCGGCCGACCCGCGCAAGGCCACGCTGACGATCAACCTGACGCCGCGCGACGAGCGTCGCGGCGTCAGCAAGCAGGCGATCGAAGGCGAGATGCGGCATGCGCTCGAGCAGGTGCCCGGCGCGCGCGTCAAGGTCGGCTTCGGCGGCTCGTCGGAGAAGTTCATCCTGGTGCTCGCCGGCGAGGACGGCGAGCAGCTTGCCGCGCATGCGCGACGCGTCGAGCACGAACTGCGCACGTTGCCAGGCATCGGCGCGGTCACGTCGACCTCGAGCCTGCAGCGTCCCGAGCTGGTGGTGCGCCCCGACCCGGCGCGCGCGGCCGACCTCGGCGTCACCGCGGCGGCGATCGCCGACACGCTGCGCATCGCCACCACCGGCGACTACGACCAGAGCCTGGCCAAGCTGAACCTGGCGCAACGCCAGGTGCCGGTGGTGGTGCGCCTGCCCGACAGCGCACGGCAGGACCTCGCGCTGATCGAGCGCCTGGGCGTGCCCGGTTCACGCGGCACAGTGCCGCTGGGCAACGTGGCGACGCTGGCGATCGGCAGCGGCCCGGCGCAGATTGACCGCTACGACCGGCTGCGCAACATCAACTTCGAGATCGAGCTCAACGGTGTGCCGCTGGGCACCGTGCAGCAGCTGTCCGACGCGCTGCCGAGCCTGGCCAACCTGCCGGCGGGCATCGTCAAGACCACGGTCGGCGATGCCGAGGCGATGGGCGAGCTGGCCGAGAGCTTCGTGCTGGCGATGCTCACCGGTGTGGCGTGCATCTACATCGTGCTGGTGCTGCTGTTCCACGCCTTCGTGCAGCCGTTGACGATCCTGGTGGCGCTGGTGCTGTCGATCCCCGGCGCGATTCTGGCGCTGTTCGTCGCCGGTACCGATCTGTCGATGCCGTCGATGATCGGCATGATCATGCTGATGGGCATCGCCACGAAGAACTCGATCCTGCTGGTCGACTACGTGGTGATGGCGCGGCGCGACCACGGCCTGAACCGCTGGGACGCGCTGCTCGACGCGTGCAGCAAGCGCGCGCGGCCGATCGTGATGACCACCATTGCGATGGGTGCCGGCATGCTGCCGATCGCGATCGGCTTCGGCACCGACCCGAGCTTCCGCGCGCCGATGGCCATCGTCGTGATCGGCGGGCTGATCACCTCCACCTTCCTCAGCCTGCTGGTGATCCCGGTGGTGTTCACCTACGTCGACGACTTCGTCACCCGGCTGCGCGGGCTGCGGCGCCACCCCGCGGTGCCGGCCGGCGGCGCCGCGCTGCCCGGCCCGGCCGACCGCACCTGATCGCACCCGAGCCTCGCGGCCGCGGGTTGTCACGAGCCCCCGAATGACGGCCCCGGTGGCGCGGCCCCGCGGCATAGAATGGCCGCATGGCCACGAGCCGTATCGATCTGACCAACCAGTTCCTGATCGCCATGCCGGGCATGGCCGACGATACGTTTGCCGGTGCCGTGGTCTACCTGTGCGAGCACACCGAGAAGGGCGCGCTCGGCCTGGTGATCAACAAGCCGATCGACATCAAGCTGCGCAACCTGTTCGAGAAGGTCGAACTGTCGCTCGACCGCAAGGATCTGGCCGAGCAGCCGGTGTACTTCGGCGGCCCGGTGCAGACCGAGCGCGGCTTCGTGCTGCACGAGAAGCTCGGCGTCGAGGGCAGCGACAGCCCCTACACCTCGACGCTGGCGATTCCCGGCGGGCTCGAGATGACCACCAGCAAGGACGTGCTCGAGGCGCTGTCGCACGGCGCCGGGCCGCGGCGCGTGCTGGTCACGCTGGGCTACAGCGGCTGGGGCGCCGGCCAGCTCGAGGAAGAGATCGGCCGCAACGGCTGGCTCACGGTCAGCGCGTCGCCCGAGATCATCTTCGACACCCCGATCGAGAAGCGCTACGACCGCGCGCTCGCGTTGCTGGGCATCGACCCGCGCATGCTCAGCCAGGAGGCGGGGCACGCATGAGGCGTCCGGGCACTGACGGCGACCGTGGTCGGGTGGTTCTGCGCGCGCCCGCAGCGCCCAGGGTGGCGCGGTGAGCGCGGCCACTGCGTCATCTGCCTCCCGCCCCCCGCTTTCGTTCCTGGCCTTCGACTACGGCACGCGGCGCGTCGGCGTTGCGGTGGGCAACACGCTGCTCGCGGCCGCGCAGCCGTTGGCTACCATTGCGGCCATGGGTGACGCGCGCTTCGAGGCGATCGGCAAGCTGGTGCACGAATGGCGGCCCGCCGCATTGGTGGTCGGCGTGCCGACGCATCCCGACGGCGCGCCGCACGAGAACACGCGGCGTGCGCAGGCGTTCGCGCGCCGGTTGCATGGGCGCTTCGGGCTGCCGGTGCACGAGGTCGATGAGCGCTACACCACGGTCGAGGCGCTGGCGCGGCACGCGCGCGATGTCGATGCGGCGGCGGCGGCGCTGATCCTCGAGCAGTTCCTGCACGACCGCAGCCTGCACAGTCGCACATGAGCACACTGAGCCTCGACGCCGAAGCGCTGTACGCCGAGCTGCTGGCCGGCGTGCGCAGCCTGCTGCAGCCCGACACCGTGCTGGTGGGCATCTGGTCGGGCGGCGCGTGGCTCGCCGAGAGGCTGCACGCCGAGCTGTCGCGGCCCGGCGAGCCCGGCGTGATCTCCAGCGCGCTGCACCGCGACGACTACGGCCAGCGCGGCCTCGCCGGCGGTGGCGATGCCACGCGGCTGCCGTTCGCAATCGACGGCACGCGCATCCTGCTGATCGACGATGTGCTCTACACCGGCCGCACGATCCGCGCCGCGATCAACGAGCTGTACGACTTCGGCCGCCCGCGCGCGGTGGATCTCGCGGTGCTGGTCGACCGCGGCGGCCGCGAGCTGCCGATCCAGGCGTCGTTCGCCGCGGCCAAGGTCGCGCTGCCGGCGGCCCACCGGCTGCGGCTGGCGCGCGCCGACGGCGGACGCTTCGCGTTCTCGGTCGAGACGAGCGCCTGAACGGGCCATGCTGTCGCGCCGCAACCCCCAGCTCAACGCCCACGGCGAGCTGATCCACCTGCTGTCGATCGAGGGCCTGCCGCGCGAGGTGCTGACGCACATCCTCGACACCGCGGGCACCTTCCTGTCGGTGAACCAGCGCGAGGTGAAGAAGGTGCCGCTGCTGCGCGGCAAGAGCGTGTTCAACCTGTTCTTCGAGAACAGCACGCGCACGCGCACCACGTTCGAGATCGCGGCCAAGCGCTTGAGCGCCGACGTGATCAACCTCGACATCGCGCGCAGCTCCACCGCCAAGGGCGAGAGCCTGCTCGACACCATCGCCAACCTGTCGGCGATGCATGCCGACATGTTCGTCGTGCGCCACGGCGAGAGCGGCGCGCCGTACCTGATCGCGCAGCACTGCGCGCCGCACGTGCATGTGGTCAATGCCGGCGACGGCCGCCATGCGCACCCGACGCAGGGCCTGCTCGACCTGTACGCGATCCGCCACTACAAGCACGACTTCAGCCGGCTGACGGTGGCGATCGTCGGCGACATCGTGCACTCGCGCGTCGCGCGCTCCGACATCCACGGCCTCACCACGCTCGGCGTGCCCGAGGTGCGCGTGGTCGGCCCGCGCACGCTGGTGCCCGGCGACCTGCGCTCGATGGGCGTGCGCGTGTGCCACGACATGGCCGAGGGCATCGCCGGCGCCGACGTGATCATCATGCTGCGGCTGCAGAACGAGCGCATGAGCGGTGCGATGCTGCCGTCGGCGGCCGAGTTCGCGAAGACATTCGGCCTGACACCCGAGAAGCTGGCGCTGGCCAGGCCCGATGCGATCGTGATGCACCCGGGCCCGATCAATCGCGGCGTCGAGATCGACTCCAGCGTGGCCGACGGCGCCGCCAGTGTGATCCTGCCGCAGGTCACGTTCGGCATCGCGGTGCGGATGGCGGTGATGTCGATCATCGCGGGCAACGAAGCATGAGGCTGCTGATCGAACACGGGCGCGTGATCGACCCGGCGTCGGGCCGCGACGAGCGCGCCGACGTGGCGATCGCCGCCGGGCGCATCGTGCGCATCGGCGGCGCGCCGGATGGCTTCGCGGCCGAGCGCCGCATCGACGCCAGCGGCTGCATCGTGATGCCGGGGCTGGTCGACCTCGCGGTGCGGCTGCGCGAACCCGGGCACGAGCACGAGGCGATGCTCGAGAGCGAGCTGAAGGCCGCCGCCGCCGGCGGCGTCACCAGCGTGGTGTGCCCGCCCGACACCGACCCGCCGCTCGACGAGCCGGGCTTGGTCGAGATGCTGAAGTTCCGCGCGCGCCGGCAATCGTCGTGCCGGCTGTTCCCGCTCGGCGCGCTGACGCGCGGCCTGCACGGCGAGGCGCTGACCGAGATGGCGCACCTCAGCGAAGCCGGCTGCGTCGGCTTCTCGCAGGCCGACCGGCCGGTGCGCGACACCGGCCTGCTGCTGCGCGCGCTGCAGTACGCGGCCACGTTCGGCCATGCCGTGTGGCTGCGCCCGGCCGACGCGTGGCTGTCGTCGGGCGTCGCGGCCAGCGGGCCGGTGGCCACCCGGCTGGGCCTCGCGGGTGTGCCGGTGGCCGCCGAGACGGTGGCGCTGCACACCATCGTCGAGCTGGTGCGCGCCACCGGCGCGCGCGTGCACCTGTGCCGGCTGAGCAGCGCCGCCGGGGTCGAGCTGCTGCGCCGTGCGAAGGCCGATGGCCTGCCGGTGAGCGCCGACGTCAGCGTGCAGTCGCTGCACCTGACCGATGTCGACATCGGCTACTTCAATGCCGACATGCGCCTGACGCCGCCGCTGCGCCAGCAGGCCGACCGCGACGCGTTGCGCGCCGCGCTGGCCGACGGCACGATCGATGCGCTGGTGTCGGATCACAACCCGGTCGACGACGACGCGAAGAATCTGCCGTTCGCCGAGGCCGAGCCCGGCGCCAGCGCGGTCGAGCTGTTGCTGAGTCTGGCGCTGAAGTGGGGCCACGACTCGGGCCTCGACCTCGCGCGCACGCTGGCGCGGGTCACCTGCGACCCGGTGCGCGTGCTGGGCCCGGCGCTGCGCACGCTGGCCGCCAGCGCCGGCCGGCTGGTCGAGGGCGGCGTCGCCGATGTCTGCGTCTACGATCCCGCGCCCGTCTGGCGCGTGACGCGCGAAGCGCTCACCAGCCAGGGCAAGCACACACCGTTCGACTTCGCCGCCACCGGCATGGCGCTGCCCGGCCGCGTGCGCGCCACCGTGCTGGCCGGCACGCCGTCGTTCGAGGCGCCACCGGGCGCATGAGACTGCCCGCCGAGGGCGCGCCGCGCGGCGAGGGCGGCATGCGCAGCGTGATCGCGCTGGCGCGCATCGCGCGCGCGATCGTGCACCTGCTGCATGGCGTGGCGGTGGTGGCGCTGCGCTTCGGCACGCTCGACGCCGCCGCTCGCCAGGCGCGCATCGCGTGGTGGTCGCACGGGTTGCTGCGCGCGATGGGCGTCGAGCTCATCGGGGCGGGTACGTTCCGCGCCGGCGCGAACCTGCTGGTGCTCAATCACGTGTCGTGGCTCGACATCGCGGCGGTGCATGCGGTGTGCCCGCGCGCGCGCTTCGTCTCCAAGGCCGACGTGCGGCGCTGGCCGCTGCTGGGCCGGTTGATCACCGCCGTGGGCACGTTGTTCATCGAGCGCGAGCGCAAGCGCGACGCGCTGCGCGTGGTGCACCAGATGGCCGATGCGATGCAGCGCGGCGACGTGGTCGCGGTGTTCCCGGAAGGCACTACCGGAGACGGCCGCACGCTGCTGCCGTTCCACGCCAACCTGCTGCAGGCGGCGATCGCGGCCGAGGTGCCGGTGCAGCCGGTGGCGCTGCGCTATACCGAGCCCGGACTCGACTGGAGCCCGAGCGTGTGCTGGCTCGGCGCGACCACGCTGGCCGGCAGCGTGTGGACCATCGCACGGGCACGCGGCATCCGGGTGGAGGTGGTCGCGCTCACCGCGCGTGGCAGCGTGCATGCCGATCGGCGCGCGCTGGCGCAGACGCTGCGCGCTGACATCGAGCACGCGTTGTGCGACCGACCCGCCACCGACGCGGCCGATGGCCGCACGCCGGCCGACGCTCAGGCCCTGCCCTGACCGGCCACCGCAGCGGCGGCACGCGCCGCGGCTTCCGGGTCGCCGAGATAGCGGCGCGACAGCGGTTTCAACGCGGCGTCGAGTTCGTACACCAGCGGGATGCCGTTCGGGATGTTCAGCCCGACGATGTCGGCATCGCCGATGCCATCGAGGACCTTCACCAGCGCGCGCATCGAGTTGCCGTGCGCGGCCACCAGCACGCGCTGGCCGGCGCGCAACGCCGGCGCGAGGGTGTCGTTCCAGCACGGCAGCACGCGCGCCACGGTGTCCTTCAGGCACTCGGTGAGCGGCACCCGGCCGGGCGCCAGAGCGGCATAGCGGCGGTCGTGCCGCTCGCAGCGCGGGTCGTCTGGCGTGAGCGCGGGTGGTGGCGTGTCGTAGCTGCGACGCCACAGCAGCACCTGCTCGTCGCCGTATTGGCGCGCCATGTCGGCCTTGTTCAGACCCTGCAGCGCGCCGTAGTGGCGCTCGTTCAGGCGCCAGTCGTGGCGCAGCGGCAGCCAGGTGCGCTCCATCTGATCGAGCGCATGCCACAGCGTCCAGATCGCGCGCTGCAGTACCGAGGTGTAGGTGATGTCGAACTCGAAGCCCTCGGCCTTCAGCAGCCGGCCGGCGGCCTGCGCCTGGTGCACGCCGGTGGCGGTGAGGCCGACGTCGGTCCAGCCGGTGAAGCGGTTCTCGAGGTTCCAGGTCGATTCGCCGTGGCGCAGCAGCACGAGGGTGGGCATGGTGGAGCCGCAGCGGCGCGGCAGCGGGCAATGGGGGCCGAATTCTATAATTCACCGCTTTCGCACCGAGTCCCCGACACCCGTGCCATCACACCCAAGCCTGCTGCAGTTCGCCCTCGACAACTGGGTGCTGATCGTCGCCGCGCTGACTTCCGGCGCGCTGCTGTTGTGGCCGACGTTGCAGCGCCAGGGGGGGGGTGCGGTCAGTGCTGCCGAAGCCGTGCGGCTGATCAACCGCGAGAAGGCGGTGCTGATCGACGTCAGCGAGCCCGAGGAGTTCGCGCAAGGCCATGCGGCCGGGGCGCGCAATGTACCGATCAGCGCGTTGCAAAGTGCCAAGGACATCCCGGGCAACAAGCAACTGCCGCTGGTGCTGATCTGCCCGAGCGGCGCGCGCGCCGCGCGCGCAGCCGGCGAGTTGCGCAAGCTCGGTCACGAGCGCGCCACCGCGCTCGCGGGCGGCCTCAAGGCCTGGCGCGAAGCCAACCTGCCGCTGGAGAAATCGGCCGCCGCGTGACCGGCATCATGCCCTCGCGTTTGGCGCGGGCGTGCGGCGGCGGCGACAATCGGCGCATCGAATGTCGTTGGGGCCCACGCCCGTCACGAGCAACATGAAGCCGGTGCGCATGTACACAACCGAGATCTGCCCGTTCTGCATCCGTGCCAAGGCGCTGCTGCGCCAGCGCGGCGTGGCGCAGATCGACGAGGTGCGGGTCGACCTCGATCCGCAGCAGCGCACGCGCATGATGGAGCTCACCGGGCGCCGCACGGTGCCGCAGATCTTCATCGGCGAGACGCATGTCGGCGGCTGCGACGACCTGATGGCGCTCGACCAGCGCGGTGGCTTGGCGCCGATGCTCGCCGGCGCATAGCGCAACGTCCCGAGCGGCAACGCTCGGCGATAATCGCAGCTCGCAGTCCCAGTACACGGCCCGTCACGGGCCGTGCCTCGCGCGGCTGGCTGCATGCTGCCGCGCTCAAACGGCCCGCCGCTCGGGCCGTTCACCCCATCAGCACCATGGCCGACGCCGACACCAGCCCCGTGTTCCAGATCCAGCGCATCTACCTGAAAGACCTGTCGCTGGAGCAGCCCAACTCGCCGCAGATCCTGCTCGAGCAGCAGCAGCCCCAGGTCGACATCAACCTCGCGCTGGCGGCCGAGGGCGTCGCCGACGGCACGTTCGAGGTCTGCGTGACCGCCACCGTCACCACCAAGGTCGGCGATCGCACGCTGTTCCTGGTCGAGGCCAAACAGGCCGGCATCTTCGAGATCCGCAACCTGCCGAGCGACCAGCTGCAAGGCGTGGTGTCGGTGGTGTGCCCGCAGATCCTGTACCCGTACCTGCGCGCGATCGTCTCCGATGTCTGCACACGCGCCGGCTTCCCGCCGATCCTGCTGACCGAAGTGAACTTCCAGGCCATGTACGAGGCGCAGCAGGCGCAGGCGGCACAAGGCGACGGCAACGGCAGCGGGCTGATCACCAGCGCCAACTGACGCGCCAGCCACTTCACCGGCGCCGCGACGCGAAGGCCATGCGCATCAGCGTGCTCGGTGCCGGCGCCTGGGGAACGGCGATGGCGGTGCACGCCAGTGCGAGCCACGCGGTGATGCTGTGGGCGCGCGACGCCGCACAGCTGCAGGCGATGCACGCGGCGCGGCGCAACGCGCGCTACCTGCCGGAGATCGAGCTGCCGGCATCGCTGCAACTGAGCGCCGATCGCGCTGCCGCGCTGGCCCACGCCGCGCAGGGCCTGGCCATCGTGGCGACGCCGATGGTCGGCCTGCGCGAGCAACTGCAAAGCTGGCCCGCCGCCGTGCCGGTGCTGTGGCTGTGCAAGGGCTTCGAGCGAGGCAGCGGCGCACTCGGCCACGAGATCGCGCGCGAGCTGGCGCTGCGCGCGCCGTGCGGCGTGCTGTCGGGGCCGAGCTTCGCGCTCGAGGTGGCACGCGGCCTGCCCACCGCACTGGTCGCCGCCAGCAGCGACGCCGCGCTGGTGGCGCAGGTGGTGCAGGCGCTGCACGGCCCGACGCTGCGCGTCTACGGCAGCGATGACGCAATCGGTGTCGAGGTCGGCGGCGCGGTGAAGAACGTGCTGGCCATCGCCACCGGCATCGCCGATGCGCTCGCGCTCGGGGCCAATGCGCGCGCTGCGCTCGTCACGCGCGGCCTGGCCGAGATGACGCGACTCGGCGTCGCGCTGGGCGCGAAGGCCGAGACCTTCATGGGCCTGTCGGGCCTGGGCGACCTCGTGCTCACCGCCACCGGCGACCTGTCGCGCAACCGGCAGGTCGGCCTCGCGCTCGGGCGCGGCATCGCGCTGCCACAGATCCTGTCGCAGCTCGGCCATGTGGCCGAGGGCGTGCTCACCGCGCCGGTGGTGCTGCAGCGTGCAGGTGTGCTCGGCGTCGACATGCCGTTGTGCGCCGCCGTCGCGCAGGTGCTCGACGGCCGGCTGACGCCGCGCGGCGCGCTCGAGCAGTTGATGACGCGTGAGGCGCGCAGCGAGCGGTGACGTGAACCACCCCCATTGCGCCTTCGGCGCTTCCCCCTCGAGGGGGGTGAGCCGGCGCCGAGCGAGCGCCTGCGCGCTCGCGAGTGGCTGGCGAACGCTGTGCGGCCTGCAGGCCGCACAGCGACACCAACGGACCGGCAGAGCCGGATCCGCGGTGTCCACTTGGGGGTGCGCCGCTGGGGCGGCGCAGATCGATGCGACCAACGCGTGGATCGACTGATACGGCGCGCGTCACGCGGCACGCTGCGCGTCAGGCAGCGCCCTCGAACCCGAGTTGCCGCCAGGCTTCGAACACGGCCACCGCGACCGCGTTGCTCAGATTCAGGCTGCGTTGGCCCGGCCGCATCGGCAATCGCACGAATGCGTCGGGCGACAGCGCCGTGCGCAGCGCCGTCGGCAACCCCGACGATTCACGGCCGAAGACCAACCAGTCGCCGCACGCGAAGCGCTGCGCCTGCAACGGCTTCGCGCCGCGTGTGCTGAACGCGAACACGCGGCTGCGGTCGGCCACCGTGTCGAGCCACGCCGCCCACGAGCGATGGCGCACAACGGCCGCGTACTCGTGATAGTCGAGCCCGGCGCGCTGCAGCAGCTTGTCGTCCATCGAGAAGCCGAGCGGTTCGACCAGGTGCAGCTCGCAGCCGGTGTTGGCGGCCAGCCGGATCACGTTGCCGGTGTTGGGCGGGATCTCCGGCTCGACGAGGACGATGCGCAGCACGTTGGGGCCCTGGCCGTGCGGCCGCTCATTCGTCGTCGAGCGGCGTGCGCGCCACCACCCAGACATCGACGCGCGCCGCACCGGCGCGCCGCAGCGCGAGCGCGGCCGCATGCGCAGTGGCGCCGGTGGTCAGCACGTCGTCGACCAGCGCCACGTGGCACCCCTGCAGGCGCGCTTGTCGCCGCGCATCGACTTCGAACGCATCGCGCAGGTTGTGCTCGCGCTCGGAGCGCGTCATGCCGATCTGGTGCGCGGTGTCGCGGCCGCGCCGCAGCAGCGTAGCGTCGGTGGCGATGCGCAGGCGCCGGCCGAGGCGCCGCGCCAGCTCCCAGGCCTGGTTGTAGCCGCGCTCGCGCAGGCGCTGCGGCGCCAGCGGCACCGGCAGCAGCAGAACAGGCGTGGCATCGTCGTCGGCGCTCGCGCGCCAGGTGCGCTCGATCAAGCGGCTTAGCGCCGCGGCGTGCTCGGGCCGGCGGTGGAACTTGAAATCGGCGATCAGCTGGCGCCACGGTGGCGCGTAGTCGGCGCCGACGATGCAACGCGTGAACGCGCTCGCCAGTGCTGCGCAGCGCCCGCAACGCGGCAGCGGAATCGCGGTTGGCAATGCGCAGGCCGCGCAGCGCGCGCGCAGCGGCGCGAAGCGCTGCAGGCAGGGCTCGCACACGGGCTGAGCGCCCCAGTCGCGGCACAGCGCGCACAGGCCGCTCGGGCGTGGCAGCAGCGAACGCCACACCGGCAGGCGGGCTGGGCCGACAACGGGAGGCATTGCCTCAATATACTGGCCCGATGCCGTCCGCCGCGCTGCACCCCGAGTCATCACGCGCGCTGCGCTCGGCGCACGCCGGCGCGCCGGCGATCGAATCGCCGCCGCAGTTCGATGCCATCGCAGCGCAGCGCGTGCGTCGCCGCATCGGTGCCGCGGCACAGGCACCGTGGCTGCATCTGGAGGTGGCGCGCCGCATGGCCGAGCGGCTGCCGATCTTGCGCCAGCCGCCCCCGTGCTGGCTCGATTGGTGGGCTCATCAAGGCGGCAGCGAGGCCGTGGTGCGCGCGATGATTCCGCACGCGCAGCGCATCGCCGTCGAGCCCGATCCGCGCACGCCCGATCGCCGCACGCGAGGGCGGTGGTGGTCGCCGCGCCGCTGGGGTGACAGGGTCGACGCGACGTTGCGGCCCGATGCGGTGGTGCCGGGCAGCGTGCAGATGGTGTGGGCGAACATGATGCTGCACGCCTGCGGCGACACCGCGTCGCTGTTCGCCGCCTGGCAGCGTGCGCTGGCGGTCGACGGCTTCCTGATGTTCTCGACGTTGGGCCCTGCCACACTGACGGAGCTGCGCCAGCTCTACGAGCAAGCGGGCTGGGGCCCGGCGTTCCATCCGTTCGTCGACATGCACGACATCGGCGACGCGCTGGTGCACGCGGGCTTCGCCGATCCGGTGATGGACCAGGAGCAGTTGACGCTGACCTGGTCGAGCCCGCGTGCCGCGCTCGACGAGTTGCGCGCGCTCGGCGGCAATCTGCATGCGCAGCGCTTCGCCGGGCTGCGCACGCCGCGCTGGTGCGAGCGACTGCTGGCGTTGCTGCAGCAGCGCACCGATGCGCACGGCCGCCTCGCGCTGACATTCGAGATCGTCTACGGGCACGCGGTGCGGCCGGTGCCGCGCGTTCGCGTGACGCCGACGGCCACCGTGCCATTGCAGGATCTGCGTGCCGATCTGTTTCGCCAGCGGGGGCGTCGTTGAGCGGCGGCGCTCCGCTAGAATCCGCGGGTTTTTTCTCCGGCCGGGCCGTTTGCGTGGCGTGCGTCCGGGTGAACCCTGACCGATGACCGCGACCCTCGCCCCCAGCCCATGGCCAGCGCCCAGTGCCGCACCGCGTGCGGCCTGGCGATTCGGGCGCGAGATCGATGGTATCGCCAGTGGCGGCATGCAATGGGTGATGCAGCGCAACTGTTCGTCGAATCCGCGCCAGATGGTGGTGCTGTACCTGTCGCTGTGCGCGGTGTCGCTCGTGATCGGCGGCGGTTTCTGGGCGCTGGGCGCGCCGACGGTGCTGGCGTTCGCCGGGGTCGAGCTGCTGGGCCTCGGGGTGGCGTTCGCGATCGTGGCCCGTCATGTCGGTGATCGCGAGACGATCACGCTCAGCGGCCGCGAACTGGCGATCGAGCACCGCTGCGGCTCCGGCGTGCAGCGTGCGCGGTTCCGCGCCGAATGGGTGCGCGTGGAGCCCGTGCGCGACGACGGATCGCTGGTCGAGGTCTCGGGGCAGGGCGCGTCGGCCCGGGTCGGCCGCTACCTGCGACCGGAATGGCGCGCGCAACTCGCGCACGAATTGCGGCTGGCGCTGCGCACGCGGCGCTGAACGCGGCGGCGACGAATTTCATTCACTGACCAAGCATGAACAAGATCATGACGTTGCGGCATCGTTGGAACACAGCAGCGGCGGCGCTGGCGTCGGGCGCTGCGGCGCTGCCGGCGGCAGCCGTCAACAGCCTGCCCGGAGGCCCGGCCGTCAACCAGATCAACCTGCACCCGCCGGCGGGCAAGATCGCCGCCGACATCATCACGCTGCACAACGGCATGCTGATCGTCTGCCTGGTGATCTTCGTCGTCGTGTTCGGCGTGATGTTCTATTCGATCTTCGCGCACCGCAAGTCCAAGGGCCACCAGGCGGCCAACTTCCACGAGAGCGTGGGTGTGGAGATCGCGTGGACGGTAGTGCCGTTCCTGATCGTCGTCGGCATGGGCTTCGCCGCCACCAAGACGGTGGTGGCGCAGAAGGACACCTCGAACGCCGACCTGACGATCAAGGCCACCGGCTACCAGTGGAAGTGGGGCTACGACTATCTCAAGGGCGAAGGCGAGGGCATCGGCTTCCTGTCGACGCTCGATGTCGCGCAGCGCGAGATGTCCGACGCCGGCAAGCCCGAGGGCGACAACTACCTGCTGAAGGTCGACCATCCGCTGGTGGTGCCGGTGAACAAGAAGGTGCGCATCATCACCACCGCCAACGACGTGATCCACGCCTGGATGGTGCCGGCCTTCGCGGTCAAGCAAGACGCGATCCCGGGCTTCGTGCGCGACACCTGGTTCCGCGCCGACCGCACCGGCGACTTCTACGGCCAGTGCGCCGAGCTGTGCGGCAAGGAGCACGCCTACATGCCGATCCACGTCAAGGTGCTGTCCGACGCCGACTACAGCGCCTGGGTCAAGGGCAAGCTCAAGGAGATGGCCGCCAGGGCCGACGACCCGAACAAGGTCTGGGCGCTGGCCGACCTGATCGCACGCGGCGAGAAGGTCTACAGCGCCAACTGCGCTGTATGCCACAAGGCCGACGGCAGCGGCGCGCCGCCGGCGATCAAGGCGCTCAACGGCGACCCGGTGGTCAACGACCCCGACAAGGGCAAGCAGATCCACACCGTGCTCAACGGCACCGACAAGGGCATGCCGGCGTGGAAGCAGCTGGGTGACACCGACCTTGCCGCGGTGATCACCTACACCAAGAACAGCTGGAGCAACAAGACCGGCCAGCTCGTGCAGCCGGCCGACGTGCTGGCCGCACGCAGCAAATAACCCGACCGATCTGACGAGGACACCCCCATGAGCGCAGTACTCGACCACGGGCACGCCGGCCACCACGACGACCACGCCCACGGCGCGCCGCACGGCTGGCGGCGCTGGCTGTTCGCGACGAACCACAAGGACATCGGCACGATGTACCTGTTGTTCAGCTTCACGATGCTGATGATCGGCGGCATCCTGGCGATGTGCATCCGCGCCGAGCTGTTCGAGCCGGGGTTGCAGTTCTTCAACCCCGAGCTGTTCAACCAGTTCACCACGATGCACGGGCTGATCATGGTGTTCGGCGCGATCATGCCGGCGTTCGTCGGCTTCGCGAACTGGCTGGTGCCGCTGCAGGTCGGTGCCGCCGACATGGCGTTCGCACGCATGAACAACCTGAGCTTCTGGCTGCTGGTGCCCGCCGGCGGGCTGCTGGCGGCGAGCTTCTTCGTGCCGGGTGGTGCCCCTGCCGCCGGCTGGACGGTCTACGCACCGCTGACGCTGCAGATGGGCACCGGGATGGACATGGCGATCTTCTCGCTGCACATCATGGGAGCGAGCTCGATCATGGGCTCGATCAACATCATCGTCACGATCCTGAACATGCGCGCGCCGGGCATGACGCTGATGAAGATGCCGCTGTTCAGCTGGACGTGGCTGATCACCGCCTACCTGCTGATCGCAGTGATGCCGGTGCTGGCCGGCGCGATCACGATGACGCTGACCGACCGCCACTTCGGCACCACGTTCTTCAACCCGGCCGGCGGCGGCGACCCGATCATGTACCAGCACATCTTCTGGTTCTTCGGGCACCCAGAGGTGTACATCATGATCCTGCCGGCGTTCGGCATCATCAGCGCGGTGGTGCCGGCGTTCGCGCGCAAGAAGCTGTTCGGCTACACGTCGATGGTGTACGCCACCGCGTCGATCGCGATCCTGTCGATGATCGTCTGGGCGCACCACATGTTCACCACCGGCATGCCGGTGACCGGGCAGCTGTTCTTCATGTACGCGACGATGCTGATCGCGGTGCCCACCGGCGTGAAGATCTTCAACTGGGTCGCCACCATGTGGCGCGGTTCGATGACGTTCGAGACGCCGATGCTGTGGGCCGTGGGCTTCATCTTCGTGTTCACGATCGGCGGCTTCACCGGTCTGATCCCGGCGATGGCGCCGATCGACATGCAGCTGCAGGATACCTACTACATCGTGGCGCACTTCCACTACGTGCTGGTGGCCGGCTCGCTGTTCGCGATCTTTGCCGGCATCTATTACTGGGGACCGAAGTGGACCGGCGTGATGTATTCCGAGACGCGCGGCAAGATCCACTTCTGGCTGTCGATGATCTTCTTCAACATCACGTTCTTCCCGATGCACTTCCTCGGCCTGGCCGGCATGCCGCGCCGCTATGCCGACTACCCGATGCAGTTCACCGACTTCAACATGATCGTGTCGATCGGTGCGCTCGGCTTCGGGTTGATGCAGGTGTACTTCTTCTTCGCCGTGTGCCTGCCGATGATGCGCGGCCAGGGCGCGAAGGCGCCGCAGCGTCCCTGGGAGGGCGCCGAGGGCCTCGAGTGGGAGGTGCCGTCGCCGGCGCCGTGGCACACCTTCGAGACGCCGCCCAGGCTCGACGCCACCGCCACCAAGGTGATCGGCTGACGCCACAAGCCGCCATGGTCGCGATGCCGCCGGTGACGAAAGGCGCCCAACGCAGGGCCAACCTGCGGCTGGCGTGGGCGCTGGCGTCGGTGGCGCTGGCGTTCGGCGCCGGCTTCGTCGTGAAGATCTGGCTGTTCCCGCATTGAGCAGAAGCGATGGGCAGCCCCACCAGAGCGCTGCTGCGCGGCGACAACCTGCGCCTGCTGGGCAAGCTCACCGTCATCGCGGTGCTGATGTTCGCCTTCGGTTATGCGCTGGTGCCGCTGTACAAGGCGATCTGCGACGCGCTCGGCATCAACGTGCTGTCGGCCTCCGAGCGTGGCGGGCCGCTGGGTGCGTCGCGTCAGCGGCCGACCAACACGCAGGTCGACGCCAGCCGCACGGTGACGATCGAGTTCGATGCCAACGCCCGCGGCCCGTGGGAGTTCAAACCGGCGGTCAACTCGATGCAGGTGCACCCGGGCCAGGTGGCCACCGTGATGTACGAGTTCCGCAACGTCCAGAACCGCACGATGGCTGCCCAGGCGATCGCCAGCTTCGCGCCGATGAACGCGGCGGCGCACTTCAACAAGCTGGAGTGCTTCTGCTTCAACGAGTACACGCTCAAGCCCGGCGAGAACCGGCAATGGCCGGTGGTGTTCTACGTCGATTCGAAGCTGCCGAAGGATATCAACACGATCACGCTGTCGTACACCTTCTTCGAGGTCGGCGGCAAGGTGCCACCGGCGCCGTCCGGAGACCGCCAGGCACGCACGCCGGTTGTGCTGCCGGCCTCCGCGGGAGGCCGCTCGTGAACCGGTCGCTGCACGAGCCGCGCGACGACATGCCGGTCACCGCGCGCAAGGCGTCGCTCGGGCAGACCGCGCGCGCTGTGGTCTGGTCGTTCCTCGGCATCCGCCGCCGTGCCGACCATGCGAGCGATCTCGCGCGTCTGAATCCCGTGCACCTGGTGATTGCCGGTGTCGTCGGCGCGGCGCTGTTCGTGCTCATGCTGGTGTTGCTGGTGCGATGGGTCATCGCCAGCGGCGTCGCCACCTGACCCCAAGATCGATTCAGCCCTTCGAGGAGTAGCCACCCATGTCAGCCGCGACACCCCACGGCACCCAGCCGTACTACTTCGTGCCGTCGCCGTCGCGCCACCCGGCGATGGCGGCGCTGGGCCTCGGCTTGGTGATCCTCGGTGCCGGCCAATGGGTCAATGGCGTCGGCTGGGGCAAATGGGCCACGCTGCTCGGCGTGATCATCTGGCTGGTCACGCTGTACGCATGGTTCCGCGACGCCATCGGCGAGAGCGAGGGCGGCCTGTACTCCGCGCGCGTCGATGTCTCGTACCGCTGGAGCATGAGCTGGTTCATTTATTCCGAGGTGATGTTCTTCGCCGCCTTCTTCGGCGCGCTGTACTGGGCACGGGCCTTCGCGCTGCCGATGCTCGGAGACATCGACCACCAGCTGCTGTGGCCCGATTTCAAGGCCGTGTGGCCGAGTGCGGGACCGGGCTACACCGCGTCGCCTGCGGGGACGATCGATCCCTTTGTCACGATGGGGCCGTGGCCGATCCCGACGTTGAACACCGCGATCCTGCTGTCGTCGGGCGGGACGCTGACCATCGCGCACCATGCGCTGCTGGCCAACCAGCGCGGCAAGACGATCTTCTGGATGTGGGTGACCGTGCTGCTGGGCATCACCTTCCTCGGCTTCCAGGCCTACGAGTACATCCACGCGTACCACGAGCTGAACCTGAAGCTCAGCTCGGGCATCTACGGCTCCACGTTCTTCATGCTGACCGGCTTCCACGGTTTCCACGTGTTCGTCGGCATGCTGATGCTCACCTTCATCACGCTGCGCCTGATGAAGGGGCACTTCACGCCCCAGCGCCACTTCGGCTTCGAGGGTGCTGCGTGGTACTGGCATTTCGTCGACGTGGTGTGGCTGGGGTTGTATTTCCTGGTGTACTGGCTGTAGCCAGCGCGGCGCACGGCGAACCGGCTCTTCACCGTCCGGACAATCGAGGCGCCGCAGTCGCGGCGCCTCGGTGCTTGGTGCTCCCTGGCGGGCGAGCGCTCAGCGCGCCAGCGGCAGACCGGTGGGCTGGATCCAGCCGAAGTGCCAGGCGAGCAGGATGAACAGGAACAACGCGATCGACAGTCCGACGCGCAACGCCAGCGTGCGTGCCATGCGTGGGTCGGGGTGGTCGGCGCCGGCGGCTTCGCCGTCGCGCGGGCGCCGTAGCATCGCCGCGCCGGCGCTGCCCAGCACGAGCACGATGGCGATCAGCACCACGACGATCAGGATCTTCATGCCGGCAGGATATCGCGCCGACCGGCCAGCGGGTGACCGTGCTCGCTGCGGTCAACGCCCAGCCGCACGCGATCGCGCAGCCGGTGGTGCGGCGGACGTGCGGCGCGCATGAAAGCCGCGCGCCCGCTGTGGCTGCTCTGGCTCGGCGTCGTCGTCGGCGTCGCGGCCACGGCACGCCTGGGCGTCTGGCAGCTCGATCGTGCGGCGCAGAAAATGGCGATCGAACGGACGCTGGCCGAGCGCACGCGCATGCCGGCGCTTCCCGCAGGCGTGCTGGCGCGCGATGCGGCCGCGCTGGCGCCGCAGCTGCATCGGCGCATCGCCGTCAGTGGCCGCTGGTTGGCGCAGCACACGATCTACCTCGACAACCGCCCGCTCGACGGCCGCGCCGGCTTCATCGTCGTCACGCCGCTGCTGCTGGGCCCGCACGACGCGGTGCTGGTGCAGCGCGGCTGGGCCCCGCGCGATCGCGCCGATCGCGCGCGCGTGCCGGCGGCGAGTCTGCCGCCCGGCGAGGTGCGGCTCGAAGCCCGCATCGCCGCATGGCCTTCGCAGCGATTGGAGCTGACCGCGGTGGACCAGGGGGCGATACGGCAGAATCTCGAACCGGCACAGTTGGCGATCGAACTTGGCATGCCGCTGCGGCCGTTGTCGCTGCTGCAACTGGCCGACGCCGGTGAGCGCGATCCCCTGGTGCGCGAGTGGCCGGTGCCGGTGCAGGACGTTTGGAAGAACCAGGGTTATGCACTGCAGTGGTTCGCGCTGAGCGCACTGATTGCCGGACTGGCGCTGTGGTTCCGCGTGATTCGACCCCGACGTGAGCAAGCAAGCTGAGCCTCTGACGATGACCGTGCACGCGCTGCCGCCGGCGGTGGTGGACGAGCGCGCGCGTCGCACCCGCCTGGGTCGGTTGCAGATGGTGCTGCTGTTGCTGGTCTGCGCGGCGCCGGTGGTGGCGAGCTACGTGATGTTCTACTTCGTGCGGCCGAACAGCGGTGCTGCGGCCTACGGCACGCTGATCCAGCCGATGGTGGAGCTGCCCGAGGCCACGGCGCGCGACCTGCAAGGTCACGCGGTGGCGCTGCGCTCGTTGCTGGGGCAGTGGCTGATCGTGCTGGTGGGGCCGGCCGAATGCCCGGCGGCCTGCGAACGACGCTTGTTCATGCAGCGGCAACTGCGCGAGATGCTCGGCCGCGAGCGCGAACGCGTCGACAAGCTGTGGCTCATCACCGACGACGCGCCACTGCGCGAGAAACTGCGCGTCGCGCTGCAAACGGCGCCGCCCGCCACGGTGTTGCGCGTCGCGCCCGAGGTGGTGCAGCGCTGGCTGAAGCCGGCAGCGGGACACGCCATCGACGAGCACCTGTACGTGGTGGACCCGATGGGCCGTTGGATGATGCGCATGCCGGCCGAGCCCGACCCGGCCAAGGTGAAGGGCGATCTCGATCGCCTGTTGCGCGCCGCCGCGTCGTGGGACCGGCCGGGACGCTGAGGTCGGCATGCAAACCGTGGTCGCCGTCGATTTCGCTCCCGCGCTGCGCCTGCTCGTGCTCGCCGCGGCCATCGCCGGCGTGATCTGGATGCTGTGGTGGTGGCGCCAGCGCCGCGCCGGCCGCGCCGATCGGCGGCTCGCACTGGCGGCCTTGACCGTCTTTCTCACCGCCGACCTGATCGTGTTCGGTGCCTTCACGCGCCTGACCGATTCCGGCCTCGGATGCCCCGACTGGCCCGGCTGCTACGGCAGTGCGAGCCCGCTCGGCGCCGCGCAGCACATCGAATCGGCCGAGCGCGCGCAGCCCTCGGGGCCGGTGACCGTGACCAAGGCCTGGATCGAGATGATCCACCGCTACCTCGCGATGGCCGTCGGCGCGCTGACCCTCGCGCTCGCCGTGCTGATGTGGCGCGCGCGTCGCGCCGCCGGCCAACAGCCCGCGTGGGCGCTGGCGGCGCTGGTGTGGGTGGTGGTGCAGGGCTTGTTCGGCAAGTACACCGTCACGCTGAAGCTGTACCCGGCCGTGGTCACCGCGCACCTGCTCGGCGGCATGGTGCTGCTGGCGTTGCTGGTGACGCAGTTCGAGGCGCTGCGTCGTGCACCGCGGCTCGCCGGCGCGCATGGCGCGTGGGTGGTGCTGGCGATCGTTGCGTTGCAGATCGCGCTCGGCGGCTGGGTCAGCACGAACTACGCGGTGCTGGCGTGCCGCGGCTTCCCGCAGTGCAACGGACAATGGTGGCCCGACCCCGACTTTGCGCAAGGCTTCCAGTTGCTGCGCGAACTGGGCAAGGGTGCCACGGGTGGTTTCGTCGAGTTCCATGCCCTGGTGGCGATCCACCTCGCGCACCGCCTGTTCGCGCTGCTGGCCACGGCCGCCGTGCTGTGGCTGGCGTGGCGGCTCGAGCGCAGTGGCGACGAAGCGTCGCGCCATGCCGCGCGCTGGCTGGTCGGCGTGTTGGCGCTGCAGATCGTGAGCGGCATGAGCAATGTGCTGCTCGACTGGCCGCTGCTGGCCGCGCTGCTGCACAGCGCTGGCGCCGCGGCGCTCACCGGCCTGCTGGTGTCGATCGTCGTGCGCGCCGAGCGCCCGGTGCCGGGTGTCGAGCTGGCGCGGCACGCGGCCTGAGCGGGTGAATCCGGGCGCACGCTTCCAGCAGGCCGCTTCATACGACATGGCATCGACGACGAGCCCGATCACTGCTGCGCCCGCTCGCACTTCGCGCTGGGCGCAGTACTTCGCGCTGACCAAGCCGCGTGTGGTGCAGCTGATCGTGTTCTGCGCCGTGATCGGCATGCTGCTGGCCGTGCCCGGCGTGCCACCGTGGCCATCGGCGCTGGCGGCCACCGTGGGCATCTGGCTGGTGGCCAGTGCGGCCGCTGCATTCAACTGTCTGGTCGAGCGGCAGATCGATCGCCGGATGGCGCGCACCGCGTGGCGACCCACCGCGCGCGGCGAACTGAGCGACGCGCAGGCGCTGGCGTTCTCGCTGTTGCTCGGGGCGGCCGGCTCGCTGCTGCTGTACGCAGCGGTGAATGCGCTGACGATGTGGCTGACGCTCGGCACGTTCGTTGGCTATGCCATCGTCTACACGGTGATCCTGAAGCCGCTGACGCCGCAGAACATCGTGATCGGCGGTGCATCGGGTGCGATGCCGCCGTTGCTCGGCTGGGCCGCGATGCGCAACGATGTCGGACCGGAGGCGATGCTGCTGTGCCTGATCATCTTCCTGTGGACGCCGCCGCACTTCTGGGCGCTGGCGCTGTACCGCACCGAGGACTATCGCCGTGCCGGCCTGCCGATGCTGCCGGTGACGCACGGCGCGCGGTTCACGCGGCTGCACGTGCTGCTGTACACGCTGGTGCTGTTCGCGGCGACGCTGCTGCCGTTCGTCTACCGCATGAGCGGCTGGATCTACCTCGCCGCCGCGCTGCCGCTGGGTACGATGTTCATCGGCTACGCGTGGCGCCTGTGGCGGCACTACAGCGACGCGCTGGCGCGCAAGACCTTCCGCTTCTCGATCTGGCACCTGGCGCTGCTGTTCGCCGCGCTGCTGATCGACCACTACCTCTCGCCCTGGATCGGATGATGGACCACGCGAAACGACGGACGCTGGGCTGGCTCGGCACGATGGCCTGGGTGCCCGTGCTTTCGGCGTGCGACCGCATCACCGGAGCGGCGGCGCCGAGAGCGTCGTTCCACTCGATCGACATCACCGGCGCCGAGTACGCGCGCCAGCTGCAGTTGCCCGATGCCGATGGCAAGCTGCGCACGCTGGTCGACTTCAAGGGCAAGGTGGTGGTGGTGTTCTTCGGCTACACGCAGTGCCCCGACGTGTGCCCCACCACGATGGCCGAGCTGTCGCAGGTGCGCCGCGCGCTCGGGCCCGACGGCCAGCGGCTGCAGGGCGTGTTCGTCACGATCGACCCCGAGCGCGACACCGCCGCGGTGCTGAAGGCCTACGTCGACAACTTCGGCGCCGGCTTCGTCGGCCTGCGCGGCTCGGCCGAGCAGACGCAGCAGGTGGCGCGCGAGTTCAAGGTGTTCTACGCCAAGGCGCCGGGCAAGACCGAATCGAGCTACACGATGGATCACACCGCCGGTTCGTACATCTTCGACACGCAGGGCCGGATCCGGCTGTTCAGCCGCTACGCGGCGGGCCCGAAGGCGCTCGAGGACGATATTCGCGTGCTGCTGCGCGAGGCGGGCTGAGCGCCGCTGGCGGTGCCCCTGCAGGCACTGCACGCACCCACGGTACGGCTGTTGCGCGATTCACCTGCGCCGGAGCCGCCGTGCGCGCCCCGGCTCAAGCGGCGGCTTCGAGGGCCTTGCGCATCTTCTTCAGTGCCGCCACTTCGATCTGTCGCACGCGCTCGGCGCTGATGCCGTATTCGGCCGCCAGTTCGTGCAGCGTCATGCCGCCGGAGGCGTCGTCGTTCACCGCCAGCCAGCGCTGCTCGACGATGCGTCGGCTGCGCGCGTCGAGCGTGTCGAGCGCGGCGCCGATGCCGTGCGACACCAACTGGTCGCGGTGGCGTGCCTGCAGCACCTGGGTGGGCTCGCCGCTGTCGTCGGCCAGGTAGGCGATCGGGGCGAAGGTCTCTTCGCCGTCGTCGGACTGCGGCTCGAGCCCGACGTCGCCACCGGACAGCCGCGCCTCCATCTCGACCACTTCTTCGGCCTTGACATTCAGTTGCGTCGCCACGCGGTCGACCTCGGCCGGCGTCAGCGTGTTGCGATGCGTCTGGCCGTCGGCCGCCTCGCTCTTCAGGCTCTGCTTCATCGAGCGCAGGTTGAAGAACAGCTTGCGCTGCGCCTTGGTGGTGGCCACCTTGACCAGCCGCCAGTTGCGCAGGATGTACTCGTGGATCTCGGCCTTGACCCAGTGCAGTGCGTAGCTCACCAGCCGCACGCCCTGGTCGGGGTCGAATCGCTTCACCGCCTTCATCAGGCCGACGTTGCCCTCTTGGATCAGGTCGCCATGCGGCAGGCCGTAGCCGAGGTACTGGCGCGAAACCGACACCACCAGGCGCAGGTGCGACAGCACCATCCGCCCGGCGGCCTGCACATCGCCACCGTCACGCCATTGCCGCGCCAACGATGACTCTTCGTCGGGTGACAGCATCGGCAGCCGGTTGACGGCCGAGATGTAGGCATCGAGGTTGCCTAGCGACGGCACCACGGCCCAGGGATCACGCAGCGCGACAGCGGAGGAGGTTTGTACGGTCATGGCGGCTCAGAGCACCTGCGGACTGGTTGGTTCCCAGAATATTAGCACTCAACAGAAGAGAGTGCTAAATGGATGATCGCAACCAAATATCGAGTTGATATTGAATGTGTGCGAACACACACTTAATAACTTAAGTCAAACATTGAACAGGAAGTTCATGACGTCGCCATCACGAACGACATACTCCTTGCCCTCGGCGCGCATCCTGCCGGCCTCTTTGGCGCCCTGCTCGCCGCCGTGGGCGACGAAGTCATCGTAGGCGATGGTCTGCGCTCGGATGAAGCCACGCTCGAAGTCGGTGTGGATCACGCCGGCCGCTTGCGGTGCGGTGTCGCCGATGTGGATCGTCCACGCGCGAACCTCCTTCTCGCCCGCGGTGAAGTAGGTCTGCAAGCCCAGCAACTTGAACGCGGCGCGAATCAGGCGATTCAGCCCAGGCTCGCTCTGGCCCATCTCAGCCAGAAACAATTTGCGGTCTTCGTCGCCCATCTCTGCGAGTTCAGCTTCTGTCTTCGCGCAAATCGCGACAACTGGTGCACCATCACGAGCAGCGAACTGCTGCAACCGGTCGAGCAGCGGGTTGGCCTCAAAACCGTCCTCGGCCACGTTGGCGACGTACATCGCCGGCTTGGCGGTGATCAGGCACAGCGGCCGCAGCACGGCCAGCTCCTCCTTGCTGAAGGTCAGCGCGCGCACCGGCTGACCCTGGTTCAGTGCTGCCTGGCAGCGCTGCAACACGTCGACGACGCGTTGCGCCTCCTTGTCGCCACCGGCCTTCGCCAGCTTCAGGTTGCGCTGCAGGCCCTTGTCGACGGTGGCCAGGTCGGCCAAGCACAGCTCGGTCTGGATGACCTCGATGTCGGCGATCGGGTCGATCTTGCCGGCCACGTGGACCACGTTGCCGTCTTCGAAGCAGCGCACGACGTTGACGATGGCGTCGGTCTCGCGGATGTGCGACAGGAATTGGTTGCCAAGGCCCTCACCCTTGCTCGCGCCGGCCACCAACCCGGCGATGTCGACGAACTCGACGATCGCCGGCACGACGCGCTGCGGCTTCACGATGGCCGCCAGCGCGTCGAGCCGCGAGTCGGGCAGTTCGACGATGCCGACGTTGGGCTCGATGGTGCAGAACGGGTAGTTCTCGGCCGCGATGCCGGCCTTGGTCAGCGCATTGAACAGGGTGGACTTGCCGACGTTGGGCAGGCCCACGATGCCGCACTTCAGGCTCATGGCGGGCTCTCGGGGTGTGGGGATGCGGAGGGTGCGGCGGCGGTCACCGCCCGCAGGCGAGATGCGATTTTACCGAGGCACCGTCGTACCACCGGGCTGCTGGGCTCCCCGTGGTCGACCGACGCGGCGGGTCAGTCGAAGCGCAGCGTCGCCTGCCCGCGCATGCCCACCCGCAGGCTCTGCCCGACGCCGGACTCGAAGATCGCGTTCATGCCGAAGGTCAGACGCCCGTCCATGCGCGCGTCGGCGCGATAGGCCGCTAGTTCGGCGCCCACCGCGTGGTCTGGCTCGCCGCGCCGCGGATTGACATCGGGTATCGAGCAGCGAACGCACGGCTTCACCAGCCGCAGCGTGATCGGACCCTCGTCGCCCTCGAGCACGATACGGTCGAGCCAGTCTTCGCCGTGCGCGTCGAGCCCGTCGAGCACCAGGTTCGGCCGGAAGCGGTCGGACTCCACCGGCGCTGCGCCGCGCACCGCCAGCCGGCGGTTGAACTCGGCCAGCCCGGCCGACGACACCACCAGCAGCGGGAACGCATCGGCGAACGCGGTGAGCGCGCGCGCATCGCCGGTCCAGCGCGGATCGCAGACGCGGTCAGTCTCCGGGTCGAAGCGGGCCAGCCGCACCGGCCGCCCGATGAAATCGCTGAACCACTGTGCCGCCAGATCGCCCATATCCCAGGCCGGCAACTCATCGTTCCAGACGCGCACGCGCGTTTCGCGCTCGGCGCTGTCCAGCGCAAGGTGCAGTGCGAGCATGCCGGGGGCGCGTAGCGCGAGGTCGCTGGCGCGCAATGTCGGCTTGATCAGCGCCAGCCGCGGCAGCTGCCGCTGCGACACGAAGCCGCCATCGGCATCGACCACCATCCACTCGCGGTCCCACTCGAGGCCAGTTTCGGTGATCTGCGCGCTGTCGACCGCGATGCGGGCACAGGATTTGATCGGGTGCACGAACAGGCCGGCCACCGAGACGGGTTGCTCATTCATACGGCTGCGATTGTGCCGTGGCGCCGATCGCCTCCCGGGGCCTCCCTACAATTGGCCGATGCAGGCGGTGGACGTGCGCATCCAGGGGCGCGGCGTGGTGGCGATGGGCCTCGCGCTGGCGCTCGGGCAGCAGGGCTTGCGCGTGGCGTTGAGCGCGCCGGTCGCGCCCGGCGGCGCCGCTGCCGATGTGCGCGCCTATGCGATCAACACCGTCTCGCGCCGCCTGCTGCAGCGGCTGAAGGTCTGGGATGCGCTGCCGCCCGATGCCGTGACGCCGGTGCACGACATGCAGGTGCGCGGCGATGCGCCGGGCGCAGCGATCGAGTTCTCGGCCTGGGCGCAGTGCGCCGAAGCGCTGAGCTGGATCGTCGACGCCGCTGAGCTCGATACCGCGCTGAACCGGGCGCTGCAGTTCGCCGCGCACGTGCAGCGTGTCGATGCGTTACCCCAAGCGGCACTGACCGTGATCGCCGAGGGCAAGGATTCGGCCGCTCGCGCGGCGCTCGGCGTGCGCAACGTGCGCCACGCCTACGGCCAGACGGCGGTCGCCGCGCGGCTGGTCGCGGCAGCACCCCACGAAGGCATTGCGCACCAATGGTTCCGCTCGCCCGACGTGCTCGCGCTGCTGCCATTCGACCGGCCGGTGGCGGCGCGATCGTTCGCGCTGGTGTGGTCGCTGCCCGATGCGCGAGCGCGTGAACTGATCGCGCTGGACGTCGCGGCGTTCGAGCGTGAGCTCAGCGACGCCTGCAGAGGCGGCCCGAGCGGGCTGCGGCTGGCCGGCGAGCGTACCACGTGGCCGCTGGCGATCGCCGCCGCGTCGCCGCTGTGCGGCCCGGGCTGGGTGCTGGTGGGCGATGCGGCACACGTGGTGCACCCTCTGGCCGGCCAGGGTCTGAACCTGGGCCTCGGCGACGTGCAGGTACTGGCCGACACGCTGAGTGCGCGCGAGCCGTGGCGCGCGCTCGGTGACGAGCGGCTGCTGCAGCGCCATGTGCGCGCCCGCGCCTGGCCGACCTGGGCGATGGCGCGCCTGACCGACGGCTTGCTGCACGGTTTCGCGTCGCAGCGCCCCTGGGTGCGGGAACTTCGCAACCGCGGTATGGGTCTGGTCGACCGTGCCGCGCCGCTCAAGCGCTGGCTGGCGGCACAAGCGCTCGAGGGCTGAAGCGGCTGCTCAATGGATGAAGTGCACCTATCCCGGCGCATGCGCTTGAGATTCGACAGAGGTCCGAACATGTCCCGACGTTTCATCCAGATCGTGCTGCGTGCCGGCGTGGTTGCCGGCTGCCTGCTGGCGGCACTGGCCGTGCAGGCCGACGAGGCCGCGATCCGCAAGAACCTGGCGCAGCGGCTGCCCAACCTGCCGGCGATCGACGAGGTCAGCAAGACGCCGATCCCGGGCCTGTACGAGGTGCGCTTCGGCACCGACGTGCTCTACACCGACGAGACTGGCCAGTACCTGATCGAAGGCCACCTGATCGACACCAAGACGCGAGCCAACCTCACCGAGGCGCGCATCAACAAGCTGACGCAGATCGATTTCGCGAGCCTGCCGTTGAAGGACGCGATCCTGATCAAGCAGGGCACCGGCGCGCGCAAGCTGGTGATCTTCGGCGACCCCAACTGCGGCTACTGCAAGCAACTCGAGCGCGATCTGGTCACGCTGAAGGACGTGTCGATCTACACCTTCCTCTACCCGATCCTGGGGCCCGATTCGAATGCCAAGTCGCGCGACATCTGGTGCGCGCGCGACCCGGCCAAGACCTGGCGCGGCTGGATGGTCGACGGCACCGTGCCGCCGCGGGTGATGGGCAGCTGCGACACCGCGGCGATCCAGCGCAACATCGCACTCGGCACCAAGCATCGCGTGCGCGGCACGCCGGGCGTGGTGTTCGAAGACGGCAGCCGCTCGCCGGGCGCGATGCCGGCGGCCGAGCTCGAGACGCGCATCGCCGCTGCGGCCAAGCGTTCCTGATTCGGCGGCGCTCGCGCCGCCCCCGCACTATTGCGCGGCGCCCCTTTCCACGGCGCGCCGCCTCATACCACGGCGCGCCGCGACCCGCATGCGCCGTGCCGCCAGCGACGACAATGCCGGCGATGGTCCGCTACCGCATCGAGATCGCCGACCGGCAGGCCCACCAGTTCCGCGTCACCCTCACGCTCGCCGAGCCGGCGGCCGAGCAGGGTCTGAGCCTGCCGGTGTGGGTACCGGGTAGCTACCTGGTGCGCGAGTTCGCGCGCCACCTGTCGCAGCTCGAAGCGCGGCAGGGCGCGCGCGCGGTGCCGCTGCGGCAGACCGACAAGGCGCGCTGGGTCGCCGCGTGCAGCGGGCCGGCGGCGCTGCAGGTGAGCTACCTCGTCTACGCCTTCGACACCTCGGTGCGTGCGGCGTACCTCGGCGACGCGCGCGGCTTCTTCAACGGCACCAGCCTGTGCCTGCGCGCCGAAGGGTGCGAGAACGAGCCGCACCGCATCGAGCTCGGCGCGCTGCCGGCGCGCTGGCAGGTTGCCACCGCGATGCCGGCTGTGCCGCGGCGCGCGCGCTGCTACGAGGCCGCCGACTACGACGAACTGGCCGATCACCCGTTCGAGCTCGGTCCGTTCTGGCGCGGCCGCTTCGACGCCGGCGGCGTGCCGCACGAGTTCATCGTGGCCGGCGCCTACCCCGGCTTCGACGGCGAGCGGCTGCTGGCCGACGCGCAGCGCATCTGCGCTGCGCAGATCGCCTTCTGGCACGGCCGCGGTGCGCGCAGCAAGCCGCCGTTCGCGCGCTACGTGTTCCTGCTCAACGCGGTGGAAGACGGGCGCGGCGGCCTCGAGCACCGCGCCAGCACCGCGCTGCTGGCGCCGCGGCGCAGCCTGCCGCGGGCCGGGCTCGGCGCCGCACCCGACGCGTACATCGACCTGCTGGGTCTGATCAGCCACGAGTACTTCCACGCCTGGAACGTCAAGCGCATGCGGCCGGCCGAGTTCGCGCGGCTGGACTACACGCGCGAGAATTACACGCAGCTGCTGTGGTTCTTCGAAGGCTTCACCTCGTACTACGACGACCTGCTGCTGCTGCGCGCCGGCCTGCTCGATGCGCCGCGCTACCTGGCGCTGCTGGCCAAGACGATCAACGGCGTGCAGGCCACGCCGGGCCGGCGCGTGCAGAGCCTGGCGCAGGCCAGCTTCGATGCCTGGATCAAGTACTACCGTCCCGACGAGAACAGCCCGAACGCGACGGTGAGCTACTACACCAAGGGCGCGCTGCTCGCGCTGGCGCTCGACCTGGGCCTGCGCGAGCAGGGCAGCTCGCTCGACGCGGTGATGCGCGCACTGTGGCGTGCGAGCCGCGGCGGGCCGATCGACGAAGCGCAGATCGTGCAGGCCGTGCAGCAAGCCGGTGGCGCGACGCTGGCACGCGAGTGCTCGCGCTGGGTGCATGGCACGCAGGAGCTGCCGCTGCAACGCCTACTCGAAGCGGCAGCGGTGTCGGCGCAGCCCGAAGCCACCGGTTTCGCGGCGGCGCTCGGCCTGCGCTTGAGCGAAGGGCCGGTCAGCGGCGTGCAGGTGAAATCGGTGCTGGCGGGCAGCGCGGCGGCGCGCGCCGGTGTCAGTGCGGGTGACGAGTTGCTCGCCGTCGGCGGCTGGCGCATCCGCCGCCTCGACGAAGCGCAAGCGTGGACGCAGCCCGCGCAGCCGTTCGAGCTGCTGCTGGTGCGCGACCAGCGCGTGCTCAGCGTGACGCTGCGACCCGACGCGCGCTCGGCGCTGGCGCAGCAGTGGCGCCTGTCGCTGAACGACCGGGTGGCCGCGACGGCGCTGGCCAGGCGACGCGCGTGGCTGGGGCGCTGACGCGGGCCGCCGATTCGCCGCTGCGGCGGCCGCGCGGTTGGGTGCTTCTCACCGCGGTGACGCTGGCGCACCTGTGGCTCGGCAGCGAACTGGTCGAGCACCGCTTCGGCTTCGGCGCCGGCGCGCCGGCGATACCGCGCATCGAAGTGGCCTACGTGCGCGAGTTGACGCTGGCGCCGGCGCCACCACCGCCGGCACCGCCCAGGCCTGCGCCGCGCCCGGCCCGGCGTGTGCGCGCGACGCCGCCGCCAGCCTCGGCGCCGCGCGGGGCCGAGCGGCCGCAGGTGGTGGCGCGCGCCGAGCGGCCCGAGGTGCCGTCGCCGGCCGAGCCATCTCCCGCGCTGGCGCTGGCGGAAACGGTGCCAACGCTCGAACCCGCGCCCGTGCAGGAGGCGGCCTCGGCACCGATGCCTGCAGCGTCGACGCCGGTCGTGCCGCCAGCGCCGATGCCGCCGATTGCCTCGGCGCCCGCGCCGGCCTCCGCGGCAGCCGCCGCGACGGCCGCTGCGGCCACCGCATCGGCCGCCGCGACCGCAGCGCCGTTCGAATGGCCGCCGTCGACGCGGCTCAGCTACCGGCTGAACGGCAACTACCGTGGCGAGGTGCAGGGGTCGGCTTCGGTCGAGTGGATCCGCGTCGGCCTGCGCTACCAGGTGCACATGGAGGCGCTGGTGGGCCCGAGCTTCGCGCCACTGCTGGCGCGGCGCGTCAGCAGTGAGGGCGAGCTGGGCGAGAACGGCCTGACGCCGCAGCGCTTCCAGGGCGAACAGCGCTTCGCGTTCAAGAGCCGGCGCTGGGCGATGCGCTTCGATGCCACCCAGGTGCACCTGCCCAACGGCCGCGACGTGCCGACGATGGCCGGCGTGCAGGACGAGGCGAGCTGGTTCGTGCAGCTGACCTGGATCTTCATGACCCAGCCGCAGCTGCTGCGGGTGGGCCGCACGGTGGCGATGCCGCTGGCGCTGCCGCGAAGGGTGGAGCTGTGGCACTACGACGTGATCGACGCGCAGACGCTGACGCTGCCGTTCGGCGACGTGCCCACGCTGCACGTGAAGCCGCGGCGCGTGGCCAGGCCCGGCGGCGACATGACGGCTGAGCTGTGGTTCGCGCCGGGGCTGCAGTACCTGCCGGTGCGCATCCTGATCCGCCAGGACGAGGAGAACTTCGTCGACCTCACGCTCGAACGCCCGCCGCAACAAGCTGCGGCTGCCGCGCCGCCGGCCGCTTCCACGCGTGAGCCGGTCGCGGTGATGCGCGGGCAGGTCATGGTGCAGCCGGACCGGCCGTAGCGCCGTGTTGGCGCGCCGTGGCACCGCCGTGCCGCGCTTGTGCTGCAATCGGGCTTCCAACCGCCGACAACACCCAGCCGAGAGCACCCATGAGCGAACCGCTGATCCTCACCTCCACCCACGGCGACGGCCCGCGCCGCGTCGGCATCGCGACGCTGAACCGCCCGAAGCAGCTCAATGCGCTGAACGATGCGCTGATGGACGAGCTCGGCGCCGCGCTGCTCGCGTTCGACGCCGACGAGCGCATCGGCTGCATCGTGGTCACCGGCAGCGAGAAGGCGTTCGCCGCCGGTGCCGACATCGCCGCGATGGCCAAGTACGACTACATGCACGTGGTGCGCACGCAGTACATCACGCGCAACTGGGAGACCATCCGCCGCGTGCGCAAGCCGGTGATCGCCGCGGTGGCGGGCTTCGCGCTCGGCGGCGGCTGCGAGCTCGCGATGATGTGCGACTTCATCATCGCGGCAGACAACGCGAAGTTCGGTCAACCCGAGATCAAGATCGGCGTCATCCCCGGCGCCGGTGGCACGCAGCGACTGCCGCGCGCGGTGGGCAAGAGCAAGGCGATGGACATGGTGCTCACCGCCCGCATGATGGACGCGACCGAGGCTGAGCGCGCCGGGCTCGTCTCGCGCGTGGTGCCGGCCGCGCGCCTGATGGCCGAGGCGCTCGAGGCTGCGAGCACGATCTGCGCGATGAGCGCGCCGAGCGTCGCGTTCGCCAAGGAGTGCGTCAACCGCGCGTTCGAGAGCATGCTGTCGGAGGGCATCGCGCACGAGCGCGGCGTGTTCCATTCGCTGTTTGCCACCGACGATCAGAAGGAAGGCATGGACGCCTTCCTGAGCAAGCGCGCGCCGAAGTTCACGAACAGTTGACCTCCGGCGTCGGAGTACCGATGCCACCCCCCGAGGGGGTGCGCGGCCGCTTGGGGGCGGCCCGGCGCCGGCCGCGCTGAAGCGCTAACTCTCCCTGCGCAGGGCGGGAAACAGGATCACGTCGCGGATGCTCGGCGAATCGGTGAGCAGCATCACCAGCCGGTCGATGCCGATGCCGCAGCCGCCGGCCGGCGGCATGCCGTACTCGAGCGCGCGGACGAAGTCGGCGTCGTAGTACATCGCCTCCTCGTCGCCGGCTGACCGGTTGGCGGCCTGCGCCTGGAAGCGCGCGGCCTGGTCCTCGGCGTCGTTCAGTTCCGAGAAGCCGTTGGCGATCTCGCGGCCGGTGATGTAGAGCTCGAAGCGCTCGGTGCGCGTGGGGTCGGCGTCGGCCGCGCGCGCCAGCGGGCTCACCTCGACCGGGTGGTCGACGATGAAGGTCGGCTCCCACAGGTGCGCCTCGACGAACTCCTCGAACACCGCGAACTGCAATTGCGCGAGGTTCCAGTGCGCCGGCGCCTCGTGGCCGTGCTGCTTCAGCTCGTGGCGCAGCGCCTGCGCGTCGTCGAGCCGGGCGGTGCCGATGGCCGGCACGTGGCGCGCCACCGCATCGCGGATCGACAGCCGCGCGAACGGCGCCTCGAGATCCACCGTGCGGCCCTGGTAGCTCAGCTGGGCGGTGCCGGCGGCGTGGCGCGCGGCATCGCGGATCACCTGCTCGGTGTGCTTCATCACGTCCTGGTAGTTCCAGTACGCCGCGTAGAACTCCATCATCGTGAACTCGGGGTTGTGGCGCACCGAGATGCCTTCGTTGCGGAAGTTGCGGTTGATCTCGAACACACGCTCGAAGCCGCCGACCAGCAGGCGCTTCAGGTACAGCTCGGGCGCGATGCGCAGGAACATCTGCTGGTCCAGCGCGTTGTGGTGGGTGACGAACGGCTTGGCGTTGGCGCCGCCGGGGATCGGGTGCAGCATCGGCGTCTCGACCTCGAGAAATCCGTGCTCGACCATGAAGTTGCGGATCGCCGACACGCACTTGCTGCGCGCGACGAAGCGCGCGCGCGCCTGCTCGTCGGTGATCAGGTCGGCGTAGCGCTGGCGCACCTTCTGCTCGGCGTCGGCCATGCCGTGGAACTTGTCGGGCAGCGGGCGCAGGTTCTTGGTCAGCAGCCGGATCGACGTGGCCTTGACGGTCAGCTCGCCGGTCTTGGTGCGCATCAGCGTGCCCTCGCAGCCGACGATGTCGCCCAGGTCCCAGTGCTTGAACGCGGCGTAGGCCTCGTCGCCCACCGCATCGGTGGCCACGCGCAGCTGGATGCGTCCGCCGGTGGGGCCGAACGAGCCGTCCTGCAGCGTCGCGAAGCTGGCCTTGCCCATCACCCGCTTGAGCATCATGCGGCCGGCCACCGACACCGCGATGCCTTGGGGCTCGAGCGTCTCGTTGGGCACGTCGGCATGGCGCTGCTGCAGCTCGGCCGCGTGGTGGCGCGGCTTGAAGTCGTTGGGAAAGGCCACGCCGCGCGCGCGCAGCTGCGCCAGCTTCTGGCGCCGCTCGGCGATGAGGGTGTTGTCGTCGGGGGCGATGGGGTCGGTCATGGCGGGCGGCGTGCGGGCAAACGCGAAATTGTAGGTTTCGGGCCGACAGCGGCCCACGCCACGCCGTGCGCCGAGGTGGCGATGGGATAATTCGCGCCCATGTTCGCAGCCACTTTCGCGCCCATGTACACCGTCAGGTGCGCTGGCATCGCATGAGCGCGCCGAGCCGCCCCCAAGCGCTCATCCCGGAGTGCGCAGCGCGGAGGGTAGTCCAGTGAACGCGCAAGGCCGCTCCGAAGCGCGAATTCCGCAGTGCATTGCACGGAGGGTTGTTCAGTGAGCGAGACCCGGGCGCCGATCGTCGGCCGCAAGATCCGGTTCGCGCTCGCCGGCTGCGGCCGCATCGCCGCCAACCATTTCGCGGCGATCGAGCAGCACCAGGGCGAGGTCGAGCTGGTCGCGGTGTGCGACGTCGACCCCGCCGCGCTCTCGGCCGCCGCCGCGCGCACGAAGGCCCGGCCGTTCGACCACCTGGGCGCGATGCTGCGCGAGGCCCAGGCCGATTGCGCGGTGCTCACCACGCCGAGCGGCCTGCACGCCGCGCAGGCCATCGAGTGCGCGCGCGCCGGCTGGCACGTGGTGACCGAGAAGCCGATGGCCACGCGCTGGCAGGACGGCCTGGCCATGGTGCGCGCCTGCGACGAGGCGGCGGTGCGCCTGTTCGTCGTCAAGCAGAACCGGCGCAACGCGACGCTGCAGCTGCTCAAGCGCGCGGTGGCCGCCGGGCGCTTCGGCCGCCTGTATTCGGTGGCGGTCAACGTGTTCTGGACGCGGCCGCAGAGCTACTACGACAGCGCCGCGTGGCGCGGCACCTGGGAGTTCGACGGCGGCGCGTTCATGAACCAGGCGAGCCACTACGTCGACCTGCTCGACTGGATCGTCGGCCCGGTGGAGAGCGTGATGGCCTACACCGGCACGCTGGCGCGCCGCATCGAGGTGGAAGACACCGGCGTGGCCGCGCTGCGCTGGCGCAACGGCGCGATGGGCACGCTCAACGTCACGATGCTCACGCACCCGAAGAATCTCGAGGGCTCGATCACCGTGCTCGGCGAGCACGGCACGGTGCGCGTCGGCGGCGTGGCGGTCAACCGCATCGAGCAATGGAGCTTCGCCGAGCCGCACGCGATGGACGCCGAGGTGGCCGATGCCAGCTACGACGTGTCGTCGGTCTACGGCCACGGCCACGCGCTGTACTACGGCAACGTGATCCAGACGCTGCGCGGCCGCGCGCAGCCCGACACCGACGGCCGCGAAGGCCTGCGCGCGCTCGAGCTGCTGATCGCGATGTACCTCTCCGCGCGCGACGGCCGCCGCGTCAGCCTGCCGCTGCAGCTGTAGAGGGCCGCCGGTGCCGGTGACGATCCACCCCTCGGCCATCGTCGACGCCGGCGCGCAGCTCGGCGACGGCTGCCGCGTGTGGCACTTCGCACACATCAGCGCCGGCGCGCGCATCGGGCGCGACTGCTCGTTCGGCCAGGGCGTGTACGTCGGCAACGACGTGGTGATCGGCGACCACGTCAAGATCCAGAACAACGTCTCGGTGTACGACGCGGTCACGCTCGAGAGCGACGTGTTCTGCGGCCCGAGCATGGTGTTCACCAACGTCTACAACCCGCGCGCCGCCGTGCCGCGCAAGAGCGAGTACCGGCGCACGCTGGTGCGCCAGGGCGCCACGCTGGGCGCCAACTGCACGATCGTCTGCGGCACCACGATCGGCCGCCATGCATTCGTGGCCGCCGGCGCGGTGGTCAACCGCGACGTGCCCGATTTCGCGCTGATGGCCGGCGTGCCGGCGCGCCAGATCGGCTGGATGAGCCGCCACGGCGAGCGCCTGGCGCTGCCGCTGCACGGCAGCGGCGAGGCGCAGTGCCCCGCCACCGGCGAGCGCTACCGGCTGCGCGACGGCCGCGTCAGCGTCGCCGATTGATGCACCACGACACCGCGATGATGTCCACCCACGACCAACCCACCAACACGGTCCGGCCGCTGCCGTTCGCCGACCTGCAGGCGCAATACCGCGCGCTGAAGACCCGCATCGATGCGCGCATCCAGCGCGTGCTCGACCACGGGCAGTACATCATGGGCCCCGAGGTCAAGGAGCTCGAGGCAGCGCTGGCGGCGTTCACCGGGGCGCGGCACTGCATCACGGTGGCCAGCGGCACCGAAGCGCTGCTGATCGCGCTGATGGCGCTCGACCTGCGGCCCGGCGACGAGATCATCACGACGCCGTTCACCTTCGCCGCGACCGTCGAGATGATCGTGCTGGCCGGCTGCAAGCCGGTGTTCGTCGACGTCGAGCCCGACACCTGCAACCTCGACGCGAGACTGATCGAAGCGAGGATCACGTCGCGCACGAAGGCGATCATGCCGGTGAGCCTGTACGGTCAGGTCGCCGACATGGCCGAGTTCGATGCCATCGCCGCGCGCCACCGACTCGCGGTGATCGAGGATGGCGCCCAGAGCTTCGGCGCGGTCTACCGCGGCCGCCGCTCGTGCGCGCTGTCGACCTTCGGCGCGACGAGCTTCTTTCCGAGCAAGCCGCTGGCCTGCTACGGCGACGGCGGTGCGCTGTTCACCGACGACGACCACCTGGCGCAGGCGGCGCGTGAGATCCGGGTGCACGGCCAGAGCGGACGCTATCGCCACACCCGCGTCGGCGTCGGCGGCCGGCTCGACACCATCCAGGCCGCGGTGCTGCTGGCCAAGCTCGAGCGCTTCGAGTGGGAGCTCGAGCGGCGTGCCGCGATCGGCGCGCGCTATCAGCGCTTGCTCGGCGCGATCGAGCGGGTCGCGGTACGCCCCGACCGCAACTCGGTCTGGGCCCAGTTCACCGTGATGGTCGACCAGCGCGAGCGCGTCCGTGCGTCGCTCGACGCGGTGGGCATCCCGACCGCGGTGCACTACCCGGTGCCGCTGCATCGCCAACCCGCCTACGCCGGCTGCGACCCGGCGGCCAGCCTGCCGGTGAGCGAGCGGCTCGCGCAGCGCGTGCTGAGCCTGCCGATGAGCGCCGACCTCGGCGAGTCGGACCAGGACCGTGTCGTCACGGCGCTCATCGAGGCCGTGGCGCGGTCTGCGTGAGCACCGCGCCGGAGTTCGTGACCGCAGCGGCGCGCGCCTGTCCGGTCTGCGCAGGCCGCCGGGCCCGCCTGCAGTTCGTCAAGGATGGCTACGACATGCAGGGCTGCGACGACTGCGGCACGCTGTTCGTCGGCCGCGACCCGGCCTCGATCGACTTCGACGCGCTGTACGGCGAGAGCTACTACACCGGCGGCAGCGATGCCGTGTTCGCCGACTATGTCGGCCAGCAGGCGCAGCGGCGCGCGCATGCGCGGCGTCGGTTGTGGATGCTGCGGCATCTGCCGCCGCGGGTGCCGCGTGGCGGTCGGCTGCTCGACATCGGCTGCGCGGCCGGGTTCTTCCTCGCCGAGGCGCGCGCGTTCTACGACGTGCAGGGGGTCGAGCTGTCCGCCTGGTCGTCCGCCTATGCACGCGATCGGCTCGGTCTGCCGGTGTTCACCGGCACGCTGCAGCAGGCGGCGCTGCCGGTCGACCACTTCGATGTCGTGACGCTGTGGGACGTGATCGAGCATGTCGCCGATCCGGTGCCGCTGCTGACCGAGGCCGCGCGGGTGCTGCGCCCCGGCGGCCGCCTGATCCTCACCACCGGCGACTGGGGCAGCGCCTATGCGCGCGCGCGCGGCGCCGACTGGCACCTGATGGAACCACCCTGGCACCTGACGATGTTCAGCCGCGAGACGATGGCACGCGCCGGGCAACGAGCGGGGCTGCGCATGCTGCACTGTGCGAGCGAAGGGGTGGCCGGCGATGGACCCTTCTGGCGTCATCGCGCCGGACTGCTGCTGGCGCGCCTGCTCGATCGCGGCGACATCCTGCGCATGACGTTCACGCGCTGATGGACAGCGTCGCGCGCGGCACCTTGATCAACCTGACGACGCGGCTGGCCGGCGTCGGACTCGTGCTGGCGATCACGGCGATCACCGCGCGCGTGTCGACGCAGGCGCAGGGCGCGTTCGCCCTCTTCACTAGCGTCGAGGGTGTGCTGCTGGCCCTGATGTCGGGCTTCGGCATCGCGCTGGCGCGGCGCATCTCGCACCACGGCGAGCAGCCCGGTGCGCTGGTCGCCGCCACTGTGCTGGCGTGCGTCGGCCTTGGCGTCGTGGCCGGCGCGCTGCTGTGGGCGTTTGCCGCCTGGGGGCCGCCGGCGTACCACTGGCTGTGGGTGCTGGCGCTCGGCGCCCCCGCGCTGCTGCTGGCGCCCAACCTGCAGGGCCTGTGGCTGGGCCAGGGGCGCATGGCGCCGATGGCACGCCTGGCGCTGGCGCCACCGCTGCTCGCGCTGCTGATGCTCGGCATCGTCGCGGCCTGGCAGCCGGTGTCGCTGGGCGCCGTGCTCGGTACCTGGGTGGCGGCCAAGGTCTGCGTCGGGCTGGCGGCCCTGTTCGTGCTGTGGCGCGGCGTGTACCTGGCGGAGGCGGACTTCGGCGCGCTGCAGCGCGAGTTGCCGTTCGTCGCGACCATCGGCGTCACCAATCTGATCGGGCTGCTCAACTACCGCGTCGGGTTGTTCGTCGTCGAGCGCCAGATCGGCCTGCAGGCGACCGGCGTCTACTCGATCGCGGTGGTCATCGCCGAGCTGTTGTGGTTCGTGTCGGGCTCGTTGACGCAGGCCTCCTATGCGCGCATCGGCACGCACGAGCGCGCCCAGGCCGCGGCAACCACGCTGCGCGTGGTGCACCTCGGCGTCGCGGTGTTGCTGGGGGCGGCGCCGCTGCTGTGGCTGCTGGCCCGCTGGCTGGTGCCGGCGGTGCTGGGGGCGGCCTACGCGGACAGCCTCCTGCCGCTGGCGCTGCTGCTGCCCGGCGCGCTGATCTTCGGCGGCGCCTCGGGCCTGTCGGCGTACTTCACCAACCATGCCGGGCAGCCGCGGGTTCCGGCGTTGGTTGCATTGGTTTCGCTGCTGCTCAACGCGGCGCTGTCGATCGCGCTGGTGCCGCGGCTCGGCATCGCGGGCGCTGCGGTCGCGGCGAGCCTGTCGTACGCGACCAGTGTCGCGATCGTCGCCGTCGCGTTCGCCCGCCATGCCGGGCTGCCGCTGCGCCGCGTGCTGCTCCCCGGCGCCCAGCTCGGCGCCGATCTGCGGATGCTGTACCGCATCGTGAAGGCCTGGCGATGACGGTCGAAGCAGCGTGTGGGCCCGCGACGATCTGGTGCGAGGTCGACGCTGTACATTCGCGCGCACCTGCGCATCGTGGCTGACGGCTTCGACGATGGCAATTGCAAGAAGGCGAGACCGCATCGTGATGGCGCCGCATGCCGGCGGGATCTTCATGCGCCTGACCATCCGGCCGCTGCGCGCGCTGGCCGCCGCATGATGCTCGCCGTGCGCGCCTGGGCCAATCGGCTTCGCCGCAAGCTGGCGCACCTGGTGCTGTACCGCACCGTGTTCGGCGAACGCTCGGCCGGCCGCTGGCTGCCCAACACGCGCATCTCGCCCAGCACCTGCATCGAGCACGAAGACCGGCTGGTGCTCGGCGATCACGTCTACATCGGCGTGTTCAACCTCATCGAGGCCAGCGCCGGTGTGACGATCGGCGAGGGCGTGCAGATCACGCACCACGTGAGCCTGGTCACGCACAGCTCGCACCGCGCGCAGCGCCTGCTCGGCCGCCGTTATGTCGATTGGCCCGGCGAGCGCCCGGGCTGGGTCGCGGGGCCGATCGAGGTCGGCGCCTACAGCTTCATCGGCCCGCACAGCCTGCTCGAGGCCGGCTGCTGCCTTGGCCGCGGCACCATCGTGCGCGCCGGCTCGGTGGTGCGCGGCACGTTCCCCGAGTTCGCGGTGCTCGACGGCAACCCGGCGCGGGTGGTGGGCGACTCGCGCGACGCCGATCGCCAGTGGCTGACCCGATACCCCGAACTGCGCGAGCACTACGACGCCTGGGCGCAGCAGGCCGCGCAGGCGCTGCGCTGATCGTCGCGGATGCTGGCCCACGCGATGCAACGCTACGTGCTGCTCGGCGACTGCGAGAGCCCGCACCTGCTGAAGTGGGCGCGCGCGCTGACCGGGCGGGTCGAGCTCTACGCTGCGTCCACGCGCGGCCTCGCGCCGGGCTTCGACGCGCTGGTGCCGCGCGCGCGCTGCCTGGTGCTCGACACGCGGCCGGCGGTCGAAGGCGGCAACGTACAGGTGCTGCGCGCGCTGCCGCGACTGGCGCGCTGGCTGCGCGCGGTGGACCCGGCGTGGATCCACGCGCACTACCTCACCTCGCACGGCACGCTGGCCTGGCTGGCCAAGCGCCTGTGGCGGCTGCGCGGCGGGCTGGTGAGCTCGGCCTGGGGCAGCGACATCCTGCTCACGCCGCAGCACAGCGCGCCGCTGCGCTGGGTGACCTCGCGCGTGCTGCGCGCCAGCGCGCTGTGCACCAGTGATTCGCTGCACATGGCCGAGTGCATGCGCGCGCTCGGCGCCGGCGAGGTGATGACGTTTCCGTTCGGCCTCGAGGCGATGCCCGCGGCCACGCCGGCCAAGCAGCCACGACTGTGCTTCGCCAACCGGCTGCTCGAGCCGCTGTACGAGCCGCAGCGCGTGCTCGACGTGTTCGCGGCGCTGGCTGCGCAGTGGCCCGATGCCGAACTGGTGGTGGCCAACGATGGCTCGCTGCGGCCGGCACTCGAGCGCAGCGCCGCGGCGGCACCATGGGGCACGCGGGTGCGCTTCGTCGGCCGTCTGGCGGCCGATGCGCAGGCGCAGTGGTACGGCAGCGCGCGCTGGTACCTGAGCCTGCCGGGCAGCGACTCGGTCTCGGTGTCGGTGCTGGAGGCGATGGCGCACGGCTGCGTGCCGGTGCTGTCGAACCTGCCGGCCAACCGCGAGCTGGTGCGCGACGGCGTCAACGGCGTGATCGCCACCGGCGATGCCGCGGCCGCGGCCGCCGCGATGTGCGCGCTGGCCGATCGCGCCGAGGCCATCGCCGCGGTCAACCGCGAGTGGATCGCCGGGCACGCGATCTTCCCGCAGGCGGTGCAGCGCTTCCTGGCGCGGCTGCAGGCGTTGGAGCGCGGCGCGTGAACCTGCTGCTGCTCAACCACTACGCCGGCGGCCCGGCGTTCGGCATGGAATACCGCCCGTACTACCTGGCGCGCGAGTGGGTGCGTGCCGGGCACCGCGTGCAGATCGTCGCCGGTTCGTACTCGCACGTGCGCGCGCGCCAGCCCGAGGTGACCGGCCGCGTGCGCGACGAGACGATCGACGGCATCGCCTACCGCTGGCTGGCCACGCCGGCCTACAGCGGCAACGGCGCGGCGCGGGCGCGCAACATTGCCAGCTTTCTCGGCCGGCTGTGGGCGCAGGCCGGCGCACTGGCGCGCGACTTCGCACCCGATGCGGTGATCGCGTCGAGCACCTACCCGATGGACATCTGGCCGGCGCGGCGCATCGCGCGGCTGTGCGCGCCGCGGCGCGCCAAACTGGTGTACGAGATCCACGACCTGTGGCCGCTGTCGCCGATCGAGCTCGCGGGCATGTCGCCGACACACCCGTTCGCGCGCGTCTGCCAGCGCGCCGAGAACGACGCCTACCGCCACGCCGACGTGGTGGTGTCGATGCTGCCGAAGGTGCACGAGCACGTGGCCGCGCACGGGCTCGATCTGCAACGCCTGGCGATCGTGCCCAACGGCATCGACCCCGACGAATGGCAGCGCGCGGCCGAGCCGCTGCGCGACGACGTGCGCGCCGCGCTCGACGCTGCGCGCAGCGGGGCGCGGCTGGTGGTGGGCTATGCCGGCTCGATGGGCCTGCCCAACGCGCTCGACACGCTGCTCGACGCGGCCCGGCTGCTCGCTGACGAGCCGTTCGCCTTCGTGCTGGTGGGCGACGGCCACGAGCGGGCGCGGCTGGCGCAGCGCGTGCGGCAGGAGACAATCGCCAACGTGACGCTCTTGCCGCCGATCCCGAAAGCCCAGGTGCCGTCGTTCCTGTCGCGGCTCGACGTGGCCGCCATCGGCTGGCAGCGCGTGCCGATCTACCGCTTCGGGATCGCACCGAACAAGCTGATGGACTACATGATGGCCGGCTGCGCCGTGCTGCATGCGGTGGAGGCCGGCAACGATCCGGTGGCCGACGCCGGCTGCGGCATCACGGTGGCGCCGGAATCGGCACCGGTCATGGCCGATGGCCTGCGGCGGCTCGCCACCGCCGGGCCCGAGGCCCGCCGCGCAATGGGCGAGCGCGGCCGCGCCCACGTGCTGGCGCACCACAGCTACCCGGTGCTCGCGCGCCGCTTCGTCGAGGCGCTGCAGCGATGATCATGCCGCCGACCGAGCGCGAAAGTCAGGCCCAGGCACGCGCCCGGCCGGCGGCCGATCGTGCGCCGGGCCCGGCCGAGCGTGCCGCGCCGGCTGCAGGCCCCGCGGCGCACGGCGCCGAGCACGAGCCGCAGGCCGTGGCCGAGCGCTATGCGCGACGTGCCGGCCTCGCCCGTGACCGCTACAGCCTGCTCAACCCCGACGTGTGGCAGACCGTGCAGGAGCGCCAGCGCGCGATGCTGCGGTTGTTCGCGCGCCTGGACTGGCCTGACCTCACGTCGCGCCGCGTGCTCGAAGTAGGCTGCGGCAGCGGCGGCAACCTGCTCGAGCTGCTGCGCCTGGGCTTCACGCCGCGCAACCTGGCCGGCATCGAGCTGCTGCCCGAGCGCTATGCGCAGGCGCTGGCGGCGCTGCCGGCCAGCGTGGTGCTGATGCAGGGCGACGCGCTGCAGGTGAAGCTGCCCGACGAGAGCGAAGACATCGTGCTGCAGTCCACCGTGTTCTCGTCGCTGCTCGACGCGCCGTTCCAGTGGAAGCTGGCGCAGGCCATGTGGCGCTGGGTGCGCCCCGGCGGCGGCGTGCTGTGGTACGACTTCGTCTACGACAACCCGCGCAACCCCGACGTGCGCGGCGTGCCGGTGGCGCGCATCCGCGAGCTGTTTCCGCACGGGCGCATGACGGTGCGCCGCGTCACGCTGGCGCCGCCGCTGGCGCGTGCGGTGTGTCGCGTGCACCCGGCGCTGTACACCGTGTTCAATGCACTGCCGCTGCTGCGCACGCACGTGCTGGTGTGGATCGAGAAACCGCTGCTTCGATAGGCCCGCTTCAATGAGTCAGTTGCCCTTCCTGCCCTTTGCCCTGCCCGAGATCGGCGAAGACGAGATCGCCGAGGTGGTCGACACGCTGCGCTCGGGCTGGCTCACCACCGGCCCCAAGGCCAAGCGCTTCGAGGCGGCGTTCGGCGCTTTTCTCGGCGATGCATCGCTGCACTGCATCGCGGTGAACTCGGCCACCGCCGGGCTGCACCTGGCGCTCGAGGCGCTGGGCATCGGGCCGGGCGACGAGGTGATCGTGCCGACGCACACCTTCACCGCCACCGCCGAGGTGGTGCGCTACCTCGGCGCCGACGTGACGCTGGTCGACATCGACCCGGCCACGCTCAACATCGACCCGCGCGCGGTCGAGGCGGCGATCAACCGGCGCACCAAGGCGATCGTGCCGGTGCACTACGGCGGGCTGGCCGCCGACATGCCGGCCCTTCTGGCGATCGCGCGGCGCCACGGCCTCAAGGTGGTGGAAGACGCCGCGCACGCGCTGCCCACCACCAGCGGCGGCCGCCTCGTCGGCACACTGGGCAGCGACGCCACGGTGTTCAGCTTCTACGCCAACAAGACCATCACCACCGGCGAAGGCGGCATGCTCGTCACGCGCGACGCCGCGCTGGCCAAGCGCGCGCAGGTGATGCGGCTGCACGGCATGAGCCGCGACGCGTTCGACCGCTTCACCGCCACCGTGCCGAGCTGGTACTACGAGATCGTGGCGCCGGGCTTCAAGTACAACCTCACCGACATCGCCGCGGCGATCGGGCTGCATCAGTTGAAGAAGGCGCACGCCTTCGCGCTGCGCCGCACGCAGATCGCGCAGCGCTTCAGCGCGGCGTTTGCCGGGCTGCCACTGGTGGTGCCGCCGGCCGCGCCGGCCGGCGAGCTGCATGCGTGGCACCTGTACGCACTGCGCCTGGGCGACGGCGCGCTGCCCACGCGCGACCAGGTGATCGAGCGGCTGTTCGCCGCCGGCATCGGCTGCAGCGTGCACTACATCCCGCTGCACCGGCAGCCGTACTGGCGCGACCGCTACCGCCTCGCGGCCGGGCTGTTCCCGCACAGCCAGCGCGTCTACGAGCGGCAGCTCAGCCTGCCGATCTACACGCGCATGGACGATGGCGATGTCGAGCGGGTGATCGAGGCGGTGACGCGCGCGATCGCTGCTGCATGACCGATGGAAGCACCGGCCCGCGGCGGGAGTGGCATGGGCAAGCGCGCGTTCGATCTGCTGCTGGCGAGCGTCGGCCTGGTCGTGGTCGCGCCGCTGCTGCTGGCCGCGATGCTGTGGATCCGCCTCGATTCGCCGGGCCCGGCGCTGTTCCGCCAGCAGCGCGTGGGGCGCCACGGCCGGCTGTTTCGCATCCACAAGCTGCGCACGATGCACGTGGCACCGGCGGCGCCCGAGCGCGCCGCCGCCATCACCGCGCACGAAGACCCGCGCGTCACGCGTGCCGGCCACTGGCTGCGCCACTACCGCATCGACGAGCTGCCGCAGTTGATCGACGTGATCGCCGGCCACATGAGCCTGGTGGGGCCGCGCCCCGAAGTGCCGCGCTTCGTCGCGTTGTATCCGCCCGAGCTGCGCGCCGAGCTGCTGTCGGTGCGCCCCGGCATCACCGACCCGGCGTCGTTGGCCTTCGCCGACGAGGCCGAGCTGCTGGCCGGCAGCGCCGACACCGAGCAGGCGTATGTGGAGCGCATCCTGCCGCTCAAGCTGCGCCAGCAGGTGGAGTACCTGCGCCGTGCCACCTGGCGCAGCGACCTCGGCGTGCTCGCGCGCACGCTGCGCATGCTGAGCGCGCGTTGACGCCGCCGCCGTCACGATGAGCACCAGCGCGCCCACCGTCTGGCACCGCATCGACCTGGCGCTGGCGCGGCTGCGGCCGCACCGCGAGCCGGTGGCGCTGGCGATCGATGCCGCGCTGGTGGCCGTGGCGTGGAACGCCACCTACCTGTTCCGCCTGGGCTTCGAGCGCTGGTGGAGCGTGCGGCCCCACTACGACCACTGGGTGCTGCTGGGCATCGTGGCGGTCTACGCGCTGTGCTTCTGGTGGCTGAAGGTGCCCAAGGGCATGTGGCGCTTCTCGGGCTTCGGCGAGGTGCGGCGCATCGCGCTGGCCTGCGCACTCGCCGGTGCCGTCAGCGCCGCGGCGGTGCTGGCGCTCGGGCTGGCCAAGGTGCCGCGCGCCGTGCTGGCGCTGCACCCGGTGGTGACGCTGATGACGATTGCGCTGGTGCGCATGAGCTACCGCATGCTCTACGAGCACGCGCGTGCGCGCATCACCGGCAGCGACGCCGAGATCCGCCGCGCGCTGGTGCTCGGCGCCGGCGAGGCGGCGCGGCTGCTGCTGGCGGGCATCCACCGACAAGGCTGGATCGTGCTCGGCCTGCTCGATGACGACCCGCACAAGCACGGCGCGCGCATTGCCGGCGTGCCGGTGCTCGGGCCGCTGGGCGGCGTGGCCGACCCCGTGGTGCGCGGCGCGGCCACGCACGTGATCGTGGCGCTGCCGTCGCTGCGCGGCGCGCGCCGCCGCGAGGTGCTGGAGCTGGCCGCCACCGCCGGCCTGCCGGTGGTGACCGTGCCGTCGGTCGACGAACTGCGCGACGGCAACCAGCGCATCGACCGGCTGCGCGAGATCGAGCCCGAAGACCTGCTCGGCCGCGAGCCGGTGCAGCTCGACGAGGCCGGCATCGGCGACACGCTGCGCGGCAAGACGGTGCTGATCACCGGCGCCGGCGGCAGCATCGGCAGCGAGCTGTGCCGCCAGGTGGCGCACCACCAGCCGGCGCGGCTGGTGCTGTACGAGCTGAGCGAGTTCAACCTCTACACCATCGAGCAGGACCTGAGCGAGCGCTTTCCGCAGCTGGAGCTGGTGAAGCTGATCGGCGACGTGAAGAACCTGGAGCACCTGCGCCACACGTTCGCGCAGCGCAAGCCCGCGGTGGTGTTCCACGCCGCCGCGTACAAGCACGTGCCGCTGATGGAAGACGACAACGCCTGGGCGGCGCTGCGCAACAACACGCTGGGCACCTACCACGCCGCGCTGGCCGCCGCCGAAGCCGGCGTCGAGCGCTTCGTGCTGATCAGCACCGACAAGGCGGTGAACCCCACCAACGTGATGGGCGCCACCAAGCGCGCCGCCGAGATGGTGATCAGCAAGATGGCCGCCGAGCACCCGGGCACGCGCTTCATGGCGGTGCGCTTCGGCAACGTGCTGGGCTCCAGCGGCAGCGTGATCCCCAAGTTCAAGGAGCAGATCGCCAAGGGCGGCCCGGTGACCGTGACGCACCCGGACATCATTCGCTACTTCATGACCATCCCCGAGGCCGCACGCCTGGTGCTGCAGGCCGCAGCCATCGGCGAGAGCGGCCAGGTGCTGGTGCTCGACATGGGCGAGCCGGTGAAGATCGTGGACCTGGCGCGGCAGTTGATCCGGCTGAGCGGGCACACGGTGGAGGAGATCGGGCTCGAGTTCAGCGGGCTGCGGGCGGGGGAGAAGTTGTACGAGGAGTTGTTGGCGGATGCGGATGCGACGGTGGCGACGCGAGTGGCGCAGTTGCGGCTGGCGCGGATCGAGGCGCGGGGGGAGGCGGTGGAGCAGCTCCTGCAGTTTGCGGCAGGCACGGAAGGCCACGCGGGATCGCGGGACGTTCGAGCGGCGCTGAAGACGACGGTGCCGGAGTTCCCGGGTGTGGCCTCGTCAGGCATGCAATAATGCAATCGAACTGCATTTTCGCATGGAGCCATGCAATTCCGCCGAACCTTGCTTCCGGTGCTGCAGCAGCGGGCGCGCCAATTTCCGGTGGTGACCGTCACCGGCCCTCGCCAGGCCGGCAAGACCACCTTGTGCCGCGAAGCCTTCGGCGCCTTGCCGTACGTGAACCTGGAGCGGCCGGATCATCGTGATTTCGCGCAGGCCGATCCGGCCGCGTTCATGGCCCGCTATTCCGGCGGCGCGGTGCTCGACGAGATCCAACGCGTGCCGGCGCTGCTGTCGTGGATCCAGGTGGCAGTCGACGAGCACCGACGCGCCGGGCAATTCATCCTCACGGGAAGCCACAGTTTCGACCTGATGCGCGGCGTGTCGCAATCGCTGGCCGGCCGGACTGCCCTGCTGCATCTGCTTCCCATGTCGATCAACGAGCTGCGTGCCGCCGGGCTGCAGCTGGGGGTCGACGCGATGATCGTGCGTGGCGGCTATCCGCGCATCCATGCCGACCGGCTGGACCCCGCGACGACGCTCGCGGACTACTTCGCCACCTATGTCGAGCGCGACTTGCGACAGCTCGCGGAGCTGCGCAACCTGGACGAGTTTCGCCGCTTCGTGCGGCTGGCCGCAGGGCGAGTGGGACAGGTGCTCAATCTGCACAGCCTCGGCAACGACGTGGGCGTGTCGGACCACACCGCTCGCGCGTGGCTCAGCCTGCTGGAAGCGAGCTTCGTCGTGCAGCTGCTGCCGCCGTGGTTTGCCAACATCGGCAAGCGCCTGATCAAGTCACCGAAGCTGTACTTCTGCGACACCGGTCTGGCGGCCTGGTTGATCGGCATCCAGCGCGAGGAGCAGTTGGCGAGCCACCCGCTGCGTGGCAGCTTGTTCGAGAACCTGGTCGTGATGGAGTTCGTCAAGCAGGCTGTGCACAGCGGTCTGACGCCGGCGCTGCACTACTATCGAGACAGCGCCGGCGTCGAAGTGGACCTCGTCGTGGAGCACGGCGTACCGCCTGGCCAACTCGGGCTGGTGGAGATCAAGGCGGGGCAGACCTTCAGGCCCGAGTGGCTGGCCCCGTTGCGGCGCCTCGAGCAATGGGTTGAGGTGCCGGTCGCCCGGCGCATGCTGGTCTATGGCGGCAACGAGCGCTACGTGCGCGAAGGTGTCGAGGTGGTCGGACTGGGTGTCTGATGTCGGGCCGGGGCTCCGGCGGCAGCCTGATTCCCAAGGTCAAGGAGCAGATCACCGCTGAACGTGGCGGTGCCCGAGTTCGAACCGGCGGTCGATGCCAGTCGAGGCGAGTTTGTACATTTTCAAGCACTACTGTCCGGCTAAATGACCCGCGCCGAGGCTGAGAGCAAGCATTGGCGCGGCCTGCAGGCTGATTTGGTTTGGTGCCGATTTGAACGTCGTCGAGCAGAATTTGTGCAGGCCGTGCACGGCGGAGCGTCGCCGCTGCTGCACTACTACCGCGACGGTGCCGGCGTCGAGGTAGACCTTGTCGTCGAGCACGGCGTGCCACCCGGTCAGCTGGGGTTGGTCGAGATCAAGGCCGGGCAGACATTTCACGCCGATTGGCTGGTGCCGATGAAGCGCATCGAGTCATGGGTGAGGGCACGGATCGCACGGCGCATGCTGGTGTACGGTGGCCACGAGAGCTTCCGTCGCGAGGGTGTCGAAGTGGTGGGGCTGGGCGCTTGAGCGCCGGATAGGAGGAGTCGACCGCGGTCGGGAAATCGGCGACCAGGTGGAGGGCACGATTGGCCAGGCGCTGGCCGAGCGCGGTGTGCAGGTGGACTTCGCGGTGGCGTCGAACCCCGAGTTCCTCGAGGAAGGCGCGGCGATCGAAGACTTCATGAAGCCCGGCAACGGGTCTGGGCGGTGCCGCTCGGGGTGTTGTGGGCGTGAGGTCATGACGGCCGCGTGGCGCCCGACTTCACCCGAGCGCTGCCAGCTCGCGCCACCCCGTCACCTGCACGCCCCAACGCTCGAACGTGCCCGCGCCGCCATACACCAGCGCCAACGGGCGCCGCGCGTCACCGGCGGCCGTGTGGCGCCGCCATGCCAGCAGATTGCGCACCATGTCGTCGGCCAGCGTCTGGCCGCTCTTGATCTCGACACCGGTGATCGCGCTGCCGTCCTCGAGCAGCAGGTCGACCTCGGTGCCGATGTTGTCGCGCCAGAAGTACAGCGGGCGCATGTCACCGCGGTGCACCCGGTGCTTGATGGCTTCGACGATGACCCAGTTCTCGAACAGCGCGCCGCGCAGCGGGTGCGCGTCGAGCATCGCGGGCGACTGGATCCCCAGCAGCCATGCGGCCAGCCCGGTGTCGATGAAGTAGAGCTTGGGCGCCTTGATGAGGCGCTTGCCGAAGTTCACGTGATACGGGGCCAGTCTCCGCACCACATAGCCCGCCTCGAGCACCGCCAGCCACGCACCGGCAGTGGGCTGGCTGATGCCGGCATCGGCAGCCAGTGCCGAGAGGTTGATCAGCTGCCCGATGCGGCCGGCACAAAGGCGCAGAAAGCGCTGGAACAGCAGCAGGTCGTGCACCTGCATCAGCTGCCGCACATCGCGCTCCACGTAGGTGGCCGCGTAGTTGGCGTGATAGCGGGTAGGGTCGAGATGCCGTGCGTGCACTGCCGGGAAGCCACCCGTCCACAGGACGGTGTTCAAGTCGGCGGCTGCGAGCCAGCTGCGGCTCAACTCGGCGGCCGAAAAGGGTAAGAGCTCCACCAGCCCCACGCGGCCCGCGAGGCTCTGCGTGATGCGCGCCGACAGCGCGAGGTTCTGCGAACCCGACAACACATACTGACCGGGTGTCGCGTGCCGGTCGACCACCGTCTGCAGATAGGCGAAGAGCTCCGGCGCATGCTGCGCCTCGTCGATCACCAGCGGCTGGCCGTTGCGCGCCAGGAAGCCGCGCGGATCCTCCCGTGCGTAGGCGCGCACATCGGGGTCTTCGAGCGTCACCTGGCGCCAGCCCGCCAGCTCGTGCGCGAGCAGCGTGCTCTTGCCGGCTTGGCGGGGCCCGGTGACAGCCACCACGGGATAACCACGCAGGGTCTCGTGCAGCAGCGCCGACGGCGGTGCGGGGGTGGTAGGCCGGGGCGCGCGGCTCGTGCTTGGTGGGGGTGGGGCTTCTTGCCATTTCAATATTTTACTTTGAAATAGCAAATCACCCTCCCTGGCGACCTCCCGGACCGGTCCGGGAGGTCGCTGTGCGAAGTGTGCGAAGCGAGTCTGGAGGCCGGCGACACGCTGGTGAAGGTTCGTCCGGAACCAGGTGACTGCACGGCAGGCGTGGACACCGCGGTGTGCCCTAGGGGAGAGGATCCGGGCGATCCCGCTCGGGGTGCCGGGGGTGCGAAGCGGGGCCGGCCTCGCAACCGTCGACACCTCCGGCGAGCCCCGCCAGCCACCCTTCGAGTTGATCGACCAAGCGTTCACGATCGAACTGCGCCGCCGCGTAGGCGCGGCCATTCGTGCCCATGCGCTCCAGCTCGTCGCGCCCGAGCGCGGCCATGTGGGCCACCGCATCGGCCAGCGCACCGTCATCTCCGGGTTCGCAGCAGCAACCCGCCTGCGCCTCGCTGACCACGCGCGCACCTTCGCCGGCGAGCATCGCGATGATCGGCCGCCCTGCCGCGAGATAGCTCTGCACCTTGCCCGGCACCGTCATCGCGAAGATCGGCTCGCGCTTCAGCGATACCAGCATCGCGTCGGCGCCGGCAAAGAACTCCGGCATTCGCTCGAGCGCGTGCCGGCCGAGGAAGTGCACCCGGGCTTGCAGGTCGAGGCGCTGTGCTTCGGAGCGCGCTGCGGCAGCAGCACGCCCGTCGCCGACGATGAGCCAGTGGACGTCGCCGCGCGCGGCAAGGCGCTTGGCGGCGGCCAGCACGGTCGGCAGGTCTTGCGCCTCGCCGAGGTTGCCGGCGAACATGACCCGGAAGCTGCCGTCGAAGGGCCGCGTCTCCGGCGCGGGTTCCACCGCGGAGCCGGTGGCGAAGACGCCGTCGGCCCACTGCGGGAAGTACCGGGTCTTGGTGGGATCGCCTGACCACTGCGCGATGGCGTCGAAGAACCCGCGCGACTGCGCGAGGATCAGATCGCAGCGCCGGTAGATGAAGGCCACCAGCCGGCCCACCGCGTTGAGCACCCGGCGCGAGCGGACCACGCCGACGGCCGCCAGCGTGTCGGGCCACAGATCGAGCACCCACAACACGAGCGGCGCGCGTTTGATCCGGCGCAGCAGCACCGCCGGCAATGCCGACGTGATCGGTGAGGTCTCGAAGCAGAAGATGGCGTCGAACGCCCTGCCGCGCAGCAGCCACGGGCCGAGCAGGCAGCCCCAGAACACGAAGCTCCAGTAGTTCAGCAGCAGACGCAAGCTGCCGCGCCCGCGTGGCCGCAGCGGCACGCGCAACACCTCGGCGCCCGCGTAGCGAGCGAACCGCGCACGGTCGGCGCGGAACTCGGCGAACAGCTCTCCGTCGGGGTAGTTGGGCCGGCCGGTGAGCACCGTCACCGAGTGGCCGCGCGCCACCAGGCGCTCGACCAGCTCGTTGACGCGAAAGACCTCCGGCCAGAAGTACTGGCTGACGACGAGCAGGCGCACCGCGTCAGGTGTAGTCGCGCCAGACCACGCGGCGCACGTAGTCGGTGTAGCTGTGCACGATGCGTACCACCTTGTCCGACACGTTGGGCATGCCGTAGTCGGCCACGAGCCGCAGCGAACGCTCGTCGCCCCGGGCCTGCCCGGCCAGCACGGCCAGCGCCTGGCGGACACGCTCGATCTCCAGCCCCACCATCATTACGGCAGCCTCCTCCATGCCTTCGGGCCGCTCGTGCGCCTCCCGTAGGTTCAGCGCCGGGAAGTTGAGGATCGACGACTCCTCGTTGATCGTTCCGCTGTCGGACAGCACCGCGCGCGCGGAAACCTGCAGCCGCACGTAGTCATGGAAGCCCAGCGGCTTGAGCAGGCGCACCAGCGGGTGGAACGCCACGCCCGCGTTCTGGACGCGACCGCGCGTGCGCGGATGGGTCGACACGATCACCGGCAGACCATGGTCGCCGGCGAGGCCGTTGAGCACCTCCACCAGCTTGCGGAAGTTGCGCTCCGACTCGATGTTCTCCTCACGGTGCGCGCTGACCACGAAATACTGCAGCGGCTGCAGCCCCAGCCGATCGAGCGCAGTGGAGGCCTCGATCTGCGGCCGGTAGTGCGCCAGCACCTCGTACATCGGGCTGCCGGTCTTGATCACGAGGTCGGGCGGCAGGCCCTCGCGCAGCAGGTACTCGCGGGCGATCGAGCTGTAGGTCAGGTTCACGTCGGCGGTATGGTCGACGATGCGGCGGTTGATCTCCTCGGGCACTCGCTGGTCGAAGCAGCGGTTGCCGGCTTCCATGTGGAAGATCGGGATCCGCCTGCGCTTGGCCGGGATCACCGACAGGCAGCTGTTGGTGTCGCCGAGCACCAGCATCGCGTCGGGGCGCGCCTGCTGCAGCACGCGGTCGACCGCCGCGATCACGTTGCCGATGGTCTGGGCCGGCCCGGCGCCGCCGGCCGCGCTGTCGAGGAAGTGATCGGGTTTGCGGATCTCGAGATCCTCGAAGAAGACCTGATTGAGTTCGTAGTCGTAGTTCTGGCCGGTGTGCACGAGCACGTGGTCACAGTGCCGATCGAGCTTGGCGATCACTCGCGACAGGCGGATGACCTCGGGCCGCGTGCCCACTACCGTGACGACCTTGAGCTTGTTCACGGGTCCACCTTCATCGCCACCGTGTCGGGCCGTGCGCGGTCGAACACCTCGTTCGCCCACAGCATCACGATCAGCAGGTCGTCGCCGACGTTGGTGATGTCGTGCGTCCAGCCCGGAATCGTCTCGACGATGCGCGCCTCGCCACCGCGGGTGACGATCTCGTGCCGCTCGCCGGTCTCGATGTGACGGAAGCCGAAGCGCGCGGCGCCCTGGATGACCAGGAACTTCTCGGTCTTGCTGTGGTGGTAGTGGCCGCCGCGGGTGACCCCCGGATGCGCGGTGAAGTACGAGAACTGGCCGCAATCGGGCGTCTTCAGCATCTCGACGAACGCCCCGCGCGGATCGCTGTGCACGGGCACCGCGTAGTCGAAGCGGTCGGGTGGCAGGAAGCTCAAGAAGGTGGAGTACAGCGCCCGCGGCAGGCCGGCACCGACCCGGCCGGTCGACAGCGAGGCTCTCGCGTCGGCGAAGCCTTGCAGCGTGGCCGCCAGATCGCCGACCGTCGTCTCGTAGACCGGCCCCGCCTCGGCGAAGCCGCCGGCGCGCTGCAGATCGTTCAGGTGGCCAATGAAGGTTTCGACCACGTCGTCGACATACAGCAGGCGCAATGCGGACGCGGGGTCGTGGATCGACAGCGCCTGACCGCGCGCGATCTGATCGCAGAACGTGGCGACCACCGAGTTGTAGTTCGGGCGCGACCACTTACCGAAGACGTTGGTCAGACGATAGAGATGCACCGGCGCGCCGGTGCGACGGCCGTGGTCCAGCAGCGCTTGTTCGGCGAGGCGTTTGCTGCGCCCGTAGGGGTTGTCCAGCGTCGCCTGCGTGCTCGACGCGAACACCACCGGGGCGCGGCTGCCGGCGCTCTCGAGGGCAGCGCACAGCGCGCGGGTGAAGCCCGCGTTGCCGCGCTCGAACTCGTCGGTGTGCTGCGGCCGATTCACACCGGCCAGGTGGAAGACGAACTCGGCGCCACGCAGTGCCGGCGCCAGCGCCTGCGGCGCGGTCGACCGCGTGAGTTTCGCCACGTCGACGTGGCCCGCCTCGCGCAGCCGCCACAGCAGGTTGCGGGCGATGAAACCTTCGGCGCCGGTGACGACGATTCGCATCCTCAGTCCTCCGGCAGCGCCGGCTCGCCGCGCGCGATGCGCTGCATGAACTCGAGCTTCAACAGCAGCCGTTTCATGCCGGCCACATCGAGCCGCTCGGTGTTGGAGGAGCTGTAGTCGTCGGCGCTGCTGATGCCGGGTTCGCCCTGCTCGACGAACTTGGCGTAGTTCAGGTCGCGGCCGTCAGGCGGCACGCGAAAGTAGCCCTCCAGGTCTTCAGCCGCCGCGCGCTCCTCGCGGCTGAGCAGGGTTTCGTGCAGCTTCTCGCCGTGGCGGGTGCCGATCACCCGCACCTCGTGCGCCGGCCGCCGCATCACCTCGAGGATCGCCCTGGCCAGCACGTCCACCGTCGCGGCGGGCGCCTTCTGGACGAAGATGTCTCCGTTGCGCCCGTGGGCGAACGCGTACAGCACCAGCTCGACCGCGTCGTCGAGCGTCATCATGAAGCGCGTCATTCGCGGGTCGGTCACGGTGATCGGCCGTCCCGCCAGCACCTGATCGACGAACAGCGGAATCACCGATCCGCGCGATGCCATCACGTTGCCGTAGCGGGTCGCGCAGATCGTGGTGGCGGTGCCGTCCAGGTTGCGCGACAGCGCGACCATGACCTTCTCCATCATCGCCTTGGAGATCCCCATCGCGTTGATCGGGTAGACGGCCTTGTCGGTGCTGAGGCAGATCACGCGGCTCACGCCCGCGGCGATGGCTGCATGAAGCACGTTCTCGGTGCCGGCCACGTTGGTGCGCACCGCCTCCATCGGATGAAACTCGCACGACGGCACCTGCTTCAGCGCGGCGGCGTGGAAGCAGAAGTCCACGCCGCGCATCGCCGCCTCGACGCTGCGCTCGTTGCGCACGTCGCCGAGGTAGAACTTGAGCTTCGGACTGGCATAGCGCTTGCGCATGTCGTCCTGCTTCTTCTCGTCGCGGCTGAGGATGCGGATCTCGCGCAGGTCGGATGCCAAGAAGCGCCGCAGCACAGCGTTGCCGAACGAGCCGGTGCCGCCGGTGATCAGGAGCGTGCGGTCGGTGAACATGAGGGTGAAGACTCAGCGCGCCGCACGCGCGATCTGCTCGCGCTGCTCGGCGTTGGGGTAGTTGATCAGCACGGCCCGGTAAGCGCCCTTGAACACGAACAGGCTGCCCGCCGCGGCGCCGACGATGCCGCCGCAGGCGCGCACCAGCGCCTCGATGTCGGCCAGCGAGCCCGCGCCGCCGAGCACGGTGAGCGGCACGCGCAGCGCCTGGCGCAGCTGGGTGGCCAACGCGAGGTCGTAGCCCTTCATGCGGCCGTCGTCGTCGATCGAGTTGACGGCGATCTCGCCGGCGCCGCGCTGCTGCATCTCGAGCGCCAGCTCCAGCAGCGCCCGTTTCGTGTTGCGCCGGCCGTTGTGCGTGTAGACGTCGCGGTCGCGGCCGAGCAGGCGCTTCTTGTGATCGAGCACCGCCACCACGCTCTGGCTGCCCACCTCCTCGGCCATCTGCGTGACCAGCGCCGGGTTGTCGACCGCGGCCGCGCTGACGCAAACCTTCTCGACGCCGAGGCCGACGATGCGCTTGGCCTGCGCCGCGCTGCGCACGCCGCCGCCGTAGGCCAGCGGCATGCGCGATTCGGCCGCGAGGTTGGCGATCAGCCTGAAATCCGGCTCGGCGCCGTTGACGGTGGCGTCGATGTCGAACACCGCCAGTTCGTCGCACTCCTTCTCGTTGAAGATCTTCACCGCGTTGATCGGGTCGCCCACGTACTTCGGATCCTTGAAGCCGACGGTCTTGACCAGGCCGCCCTGATGGACCAGCAGGCACGGGACGATGCGCGGTCTCAGCATGGTGTCTCGATTCAGCCGCCGCGGGCGAAGTTGGCCAGCAGCCGGGTGCCCCAGTGGTGGCTCTTCTCGGGGTGGAACTGCACACCGGCGATATGCCCGCTGCGCACGGCGCAGCTGAAGTCGAAGCCGTAACGCGCGGTGGCGGCGCTGTGTGGCAAGTACGTTCATGACGAGGTCACGCTCGCTGGCGGTCTGGCCGGTCGTGGCGCGCCAACGCGCCACGAACGATGTCGAGATATGCACGTGCTCGCTCAGCTGGCCCAGGGTAGCGAGCCGCGAAGGCATACGCTGAGTCGAGCCGGTGGGCACGTTCGGATTCGCCAAGCTCAAAGTATTCGGCGATGGCCTGGGCCATCGACTCAACACGAAGTGGATCGAAGTAAACGGCGTGTTGGTGGCAGCAATCACGTATGAATGGTAGATCCGAAGCGAATAGCGGGCGACGCATGCGCATCGCCTCCAGTGGCACAGCCGAAAAACTCTCGAGCAAGCTGGGGAAGATCACGCCGGCCATGGCAGCGTAAAAGGTAGGACTCTGCGTGAGCAACAGGGGGCCTACGTTGCGCACGGCTTCGCGGAACGACGGCGCACAGGCCTGCCACTCGGCGTCGGTGAACGTGACATAGAACTCAACTGGCAATCCATGCTCCCGTTGAAGCTGCTCCTTCAGGGCAGGCAGGCAGTCGAGGTTCTTGTGCGGGTAGTTTCGCGAGACGAGCCCCAGTCTTAGCCCGCGCGCCGACTTGGGTAGTGCCAGCGGTTGCCACCGCGTCGGATCTAGGAACAGCGAGTCGACAGTGTTGTAGACGACGTGGATCGGGATGTGGCGGAAGAGCCGATTGCGTGCTAGGGCGTCCTTTACGTGCTCGAGCTCAACCACGAGCTCAGACGCGCTGGCGAAAAACCGCTCCTGAATCAAGTACTTCAGCCGCTGCCGCCAGCGCGCGAGCGGCGCCATTCGGGCTTCGACCGGATTGTGCGGATAGATGATTAGCGGTTGCGCAAAACCGCAGATGTGGGGCGTGGCATGTGGCAACACATAGGCCGGGCCGAACACTGTGAAAACAACGTCGTGACATGCAAACCGTCGCCGCAGACCCTGCCACAACGAGTGGAGTCCGTGGTGATTGACAACCTCGCTCCCGACGAAACCATTGAGCTCTGTGCGCATCGAATCGAGGTTGGCACTGACCGCGGTCGATAGCAGCAGCGTAATATCGAAGTCGTCTGGCGGCTCCTGGCTGAGGCAGTGGACGAACGAGGACGCGACTGCTACGGCACCTCCGACATGCAGGTTGGAGCAATTGATGAGAAGGCGCCACCGCCGGTGTGGCGGCGCGCCGGCGCCAGTCTGTCTCATCGCGACTGCCATGGAGCGGCTCATTCGGCAAGTGCCAGGTAGGAACAGCCACCCAAGACCGTTGCAGCGAGACCGGGCGACAACGCGAACAGCGCCCGGCGCGGCAGCCAAGCGCATCGGGCCTTCCAGGTGCGCGCCGGCAGACCGTGAAACGGGGCGGTGAAGAAGCCATCGATGACGCGGTACCCGCAATCGGCAAGCGTTGCTAGCGCGGTGTCCCGCGTGAAGTAGTGCAAGTGGCCAACGCTGGAACGCGCCCGCATCATGGAAGAGTGCAGCACCGAAAGCATGGAGATGTCCAGCGGTATGTGAAATATCTTGAACCTTGCCTTCGTGCGCAGTTTCCGAAGGAAGCCCATGTAGTCTTCGACGTGCTCGAAGACGTCGATGCAGAGCAGGCAGTCGTAAGAATCCCCTGACTCGAAGACGCTCTGGCAACGGTAGTCGACGTGTTGCGAGTGTCGCGCTAGACAGAGCGCCATTGCTTGGGGAGATGTCTCGTAGCCGGTGTAGCGGATATCAGGCATCCGAGTGGAGAGCTCATGCAGGATGCCGCCTGCGCCGCAGCCAACCTCGCACACACTGGCGGGCGTGATCCCGTTGCGCTGCAAGACTCGCATGATCTGGTTCGCTTTCCACGGCGAGTCCTCGGCGTGCCAGGTCTGATTGCCATCGAGGTAGCGACCGTCTCTGTAGATGCGAGCTAGATCGAACTCCTGGGAACCGTGGGGATCAGCGGCAACAGGTTCTGATTGCATGGGCGTGACCACTACTGTCCGGTTAATCGTTGAACAGAATCAACTGGTTGGCTTTCGAGGCGGTGTTTGCGGCAGATCGACACCGACAGGATCTGTAGAAGCGTGTAGAGCGAAGCCTCCAAGTGCAGCTCCTTCTTGGCGATGGCAATGAGCACGTAGGTCGCCACGGCGCACCAGACCTGCGTCTTCACTGCGTTCTCGGTGGTACCCAGGAAGCGCTTGATGCGCAGGTGCTGCTTGATCCACTTGATGAACAGCTCCACCTGCCAGCGGCTCTTGCACAGCGCGCAGATCGTCAGCGCCGGCAGCGTGGTGTTGTTGGTGATGAAGGTCAGCCGTTTGCCAGTTTCGGGGCCGTTGAAGCGGATACGCCGGAACTGCTCGGGGCAGTGCTTGGCGCCGTAGAAGCCAGCGTGCACGACGCGCTGGTCGCACAGCATACTGGTGGAGTGATCGGTGGGAATCGAGTACACGCGCCGCGCGTCCATGCGCACCTTGGCGCGGGTGACGAAGAAGGCACCGGCCTGGTGGATCGCGTAGAACAGCGAGAAGTCTTGGTAGCCGCGATCCATCACGTAGAAGGCTCCGTGCTCGAAGCTGAGCATGTCCAGCACATGGACGTCGTGGTACAGCCCGACGCTGACGTGAATGAACGCCGGAATCGCGCAAGTCCAGCAACGTGTGCACCTTCACCGCCGCCCACCTTGGTTGCACGATACGACGCCCACGGGAACAAGCTCAGGCACAGGTCCACGGTGGTGGAATCCAGGCAGTACACCGTGTTGCTGAGCTCCAGGGCGAAAGGCTCGCTCGCGTACAGCTTGCGCGCGCGGCGAATCAGCAGTGCCGCCATGTCGGCAGAGATACGCCAGTCGCGCGCCTCGTTCGCTCGGCCAGCGTCGAGCGACGCACCGCGTTGCGCAGGCCCATGCCGTACAGCTTGCTGGCATTGGCGCCTAAGGTCGCTTCGATGTCGCGCAGGCTCTCGCGCCAAGTCAGTTTCGCGAAGCCCATGACACGGAACTGCTCGGCGCAGTTGAAGCAGCGCACACCGCGATCGCCTCCATAGCGGTGCACGATTCGAGCCACGCTGGTCCACGGTACGAACTCCATCAGCTGCGCGAACAACGTCTTGCCCGCATTCATCTCGCCGCTCCGCCTGCCAGGGGAGCGTCACGGTACCGCTGCAGGGCAATTCGGCGTTCAAATCGGCACCAACCTAAATCGGGCTGCGAGGCGCCTCAATGCTGGCTCCGTGGCATTTGATCCGGTCGCCAACCGGACAGCAGTTGGGCGTGACACTGTGGAATCTGAGAGCGCTAAGGAACATCTGAACACTTGATTAGTAACCAACCTCAGCCGCACGAATGAAGTGGGCCGGGGCTGGAGTTGATAGGCAGGCCGCGCGCAGGAGGCGGGCCAGGATGGAGCGCAGATTGAAGCGACGGTTAAATCGGTACTGGGTCTCGGCGAGGTAGCGATGGGAGTACTTGGCGAAGTCGAAGGCGTGGTAGGTGCCGCTGAACGAGCACTTGAGGTTGCCCAGGAAGGTGTTGATCGCCTTGAACTGCAGCAACTCGACGCTGGCCTTGCCGCCGCCGGTGACCACACGCTCGTGCTCGGCGCCCACCAGCTGCACCGCGCCGAAACACCACAGCCCGTCGGTGACCACGGTGGCCGACGGCGCGATCGAGCGCGCGGCAAACTCGGCCACCTGCTCGCGCGTGAACGGCTGCTGGCGCAGGCACACCAGCTGCGGCTTGCCATCGGGCGTGGTCTGCACCGCGGCGACGAACGGCACCTTGTTTCCGAGCCGCGCCCGGTCTTGCCGCCCGAGCGCTCGCCGCCCAGGTAGGCGTCGTCGAGTTCGACCCGGCCGTCGAGCAGGCGACTGTCCTCGCGCACGCGCATGACCTCCATGAGCTTGTGCTTGACCAGCCAGGCGGTCTTGTAGGTCACCCCCAGGTGGCGCATCAACTCCAACGCGGCGACGTTGTTCTTGGACTGGGTCAGCAGGTGCAGGGCCAGGAACCAGCGCGACAGCGCGAGCTTGGTGGCCATCGAAGATGGTGCCGCTGATCAGGCTGCACTGGTGGCGGCAGGCGGCGCACTGGAAGTACAGCAGCGTGCGGCGCCGAAACGAGCTGCTGTAGCCGCCGCCGCACACTGGGCAGGCGAAGCCCTTGGGCCAGCGCGATTCGATCAGCGCCGCTTCGCACTGGGCGTCGCTGCCGTAGCGGTCCATGAACTCGGCCATCGAAAGTCCACGTTGAAACTGCACTCGATTCATCGTCATGGTTCACCTCCTGTGGCGGTGAACCCATCTTCATCCCTCAGTGGCTCACCACGTGAGCCTGCTGAGGTTGGTCACTAATCAAGTCTGAACAAGTCCACCCACCACGCCGCGAGAGCGTTGAGCCACGCAAGGAGCGAGCGACACGATGGGCCAGATCAGTTTCTCGGATGCCGAGTACGCCGGCAAGCGCAAGAAGACCCGGCGCGAGGTCTTCCTCGACGAGATGGAGCAGGTCGTGCCGTGGAAGGCGCTGCTCGACCTGATCGAGCCGCACTACCCGAGCGCCGGTCGCGGTCGCAGGCCTTATCCGCTGGCGTCGATGCTGCGGGTGCACCTGATGCAGAACTGGTTCGCGCTGAGCGACCCGGCGATGGAAGAGGCGCTGTACGAGATCGCCTCGCTGCGCGCGTTTGCGCGACTGAGCCTGGGCGAGCCCATACCCGACGAGACCACCATCCTGAACTTCCGCCACCTGCTGGAAGCCAACGACCTGGCCGACGACATTCTCAAGGCGGTCAACAAGCACCTGGAGCGCAAGGGCCTGCTGCTCAAGAAGGGCAGCATCGTCGACGCCACGATCATCGCCGCGCCCAGCTCGACCAAGAACAGCCAGGGCGAACGCGACCCGGAGATGCACCAGACCAAGAAGGGCAACCAGTGGCACTTCGGCATGAAGGCGCACATTGCAGTGGATGCCCACTCGGGGCTGGTGCACACGGTCACCACCACAGCGGCCAACGAGTCGGACGTCGAGCAGATCGTCGATCTGCTGCACGGCAAGGAACAAGCTGTCTGGGCCGACTCGGGCTACCGCGGCGCGCAGGCCCGAATCGATCGCGAGGGCCTGCAGTGGCACATCGCCGCTCGCCCGAGCGACATCGCCAAGCTGCCCGAGGGGCGCAGCAAGATCGCAGCGAAGAAGCGCGAGCACCGCAAGGCCAGTGTGCGCGCCAAGGTCGAGCACCCGTTCCGGGTCATCAAGCGACAGTTCGGCTTGATGAAGGTGCGCTTTCGCGGGCTGGCCAAGAGCACGGCGCACGTGGTCACGCTGTTCGCGCTGTCGAACCTGTGGATGGCGCGACGACAGTTGATGGCGATTGCAGTAGTCCGTCCGCGATGCGCACGAAGCAACAGCCACGCGGCGAAAACTGCTCGAAACGCCAAAGCGCGCGCTGGAAAGCCTGGCCTCCGCGGCTCGACGGGTCAAGCTCGCTCGCGTTCTCACGACCTTCCCTAAGTAGGGCCACTTCGGAACGCCTGTGTTCGTCCCACCAGGTCATTGGTCTGCCGTCGATTCGCCCCGAGTCGTTGCAACAGCCAAAGCACCGTGAAGAAGATTAAGTTGACCACGATGAATCCGTTAATGATGGAGAAGCGAAAATAGAAAACTCCCCAATAGGGCACGAGAAACAGAAACACGAGAAACTGCAAACGAGCCAGTGTGAGCGGACGCCGTTGGGGATTCGTGCTGCACATTCGATCGCAAAGCAGGGCGAATGCCGCCAGCAGAAAGAGCGTGCCCTCATATGAAAAGTCGCCTACAAAGTCCGATACGAACGTGCCAAACAACCAGGGCTCCTTGCCTTGCGCGAGATACTGAGCGAACACGAACTCTTTGATGTCCTCGTAGTTGGGACACGTTGCGCCGACTAGCGAGCAAGCACCACCGATAAACATCGGGAAGTTCATCGTACCGAGGGTCAGTGGCCGCTCGAGGGACGAGTAGTCGCTGAAGTTGTTGATCTGCGAGCCGTAGTAGTCCAGGATGCTCCAGACGGTCCCATGGCCGCTGTCCGCGAAGCGGGCGATGGTAATTATTGCGAACGGTATCAGCATGAGGCCGGCGAGTGCCGCTCCCGCGATGATCATCTGCCTTCTGGTGCGCGGTGTCAGGTGATTGCGAAAGATCACGAAAAGCAGGCCCGCCGTCATTGCCCAGTACACTATGCCGTCTCGCCCGACATAGGCTAGGATGTAGGCCACATACGACAGGCTGCCGCCAACCAAAAGCAGCGCGCGTTGGGTGTTCTGCCGCGCCGGTGATCGCCCAAGTCTGACGAATGCCAGCAGCAGCGATGCAGCAAAGAGCTGGCTTGCAGCACCTGCTGCCGTATTGAGAACGCCGTACGAACCCAGTTCCTCCATCTTGTCAAGGAGTTCGAGCCGGTGCTCGTTCGCATCGCCGGTGAGGGAGTCGAGGGCGAAGGGTAGAAAGAAGGCGATGGCGAGAGACTGTGCAACGATTAACACCGCCTCAACCCAGTTTTGGTACGGTATCCGCAGTAGGGCATGCGCCACGTGTTGGTTCCGAAAACGCAGAAAACCCGCAACGCTGACAAGCACGCACAACAGCAAGAAAGCAATCGCGAAATGGTTCGGCGGGTAGGTGGGCTTCAGGGTGTCGCTTAGCGAGATCACCGTGGCGGATATCCCAAGGCCAAGGTACGTCCACCAGAGGAGCTTTGCCGGTCCAGAGCGGCTACCCCCTCGTGGTCGGAAAACGAAGAGGTAGAAGAGCACCATGCCCATGCAGTACAAGGCCGCCATCAGGGTGCTCGCACCGGTGATTGCGCCTGCCGCCACTGAACCTGCGTAGCGCGCATACGCTGCAGGTTCGAACTCAAGTCCCGCCAGCGCACCGATGACCACGAGCGCCTAGCGAGGCCGAGGAAATTCAGTGCGGTGCCCTGGAGGTTCCTGCCATCGATCAGCGCCCGGCACAGCGCCCAGATCAGGAAATCCCGCCGATGCTCCGGGTGCTTCTTGAGAAATTCGTCGGCGTGCTCGATCGCCAGCAGCCTTACTTGCCTTTGGGAAGCCAGGGTCAGCGAGCCAGTCGCGGCCACGCGATAGCGCCCGAGCACGCTATCCAGGATTCGTCCGTGGCCCTTGGACAGCAGGTCCCAGGTCAGATACATATCGAGCACGCGGCGATCGACAGGCACTGCCGTCCTGGCCGAGCGCCGGTACATGAGCGAACTGTGCACGCTCAAGAAGCCGAGCCGGATCGCATCGGAGAAGGTCACGAGGCCACTCTCGAACGATGCGAGATCGGCGGTCTGGCCGGAGCAGAAATGACCCTGATCGTCGAAGTAGTCGACGCGATGCCACACCGCGTTGCACCATGGGTCTTGGTCGAGCACGTCGACCTGCGCTTGCAGCTTGCCAGGCAAGGCGTAGTCGTCACCGTCCACATGCGCAACGTAGGTTCCGGTTGCTGCGGCATGCACCTCGAGATAGTTGCGGGTACCGCCGCTGTTGTTCGGCTGGACCATCAGTCTCACGATGCCAGGGTGGTGTTCGACAAACTCACGCACGATCTCGGCGGTGCTGTCGGTAGAGAAGTCGTCGCCAACGATGACCTCGAACTCGAAGTCTGTCTTCTGGTCAACCAAGCTTTGTATGCACTCGCGAATGTAGCGCTGCTGGTTGTATGTGATGACGCAGACGGAGACTTTGGGCACTTCGGACCCTCGACCGCGATGACTCAGGCGCCCCTAAGGCCCATACTACTGCCCAGGCGACTTCGAGCGGCAGATGAGCTGAACACGGCGAGAGCAGTCAGGCAGGGGTAGTGCAAGAGCAACAAGATTACTGTTGACGCGCGATCCTGTGGCCAAGCGACCCATAGCGACGAAGCTACTGCTGCCATCGTGACTGGCACCGCGATCGCTGCGATGTCCCTGGACAACCAACTCAAGTGGTGCACCCCTAGAAACCTATGGTGTACGTAGGGCAACCAGGCGACGAATGGCAACAGATGCGCGGCGACCCAGGCAATCCCGGCGCCGGTCGTTCCATAGCGATCCACCGCGCCCAGGAGAAGCGGCAGGAACAGCAGAACGAAGCCGATGTTGCCTGCCACGTGCAACGTAAGGTCGCCGCGCGCAACCTGCAGCAGATAGGGCAGACCGGCGAGCACAAGGGTACCGTTGCCCAGCGCGTACAGTGCGAGCAAGGGGCCAGCGTGCTGCGCCACTTCGATGCTTCCAGTCCACGCCAACAGCACTTGGCTCGGGAAAAGCGCCAGCAGCGCCACCAGTGGCGCCAGCATCACTACCACGAGTTGCGTCGTGCTGCGGTAAAGGCGTACCACCCCCTCTTCGTCGCCACGCGCCGAGAGGCGTGTCAATCGAGGCTGCACTGCGGCAACGACGGGCGCATACAGCAGCAGAATGCCGCTGGCGGCTAGCACGGCCAGCGTGAAGTAGGCGTACTCGTCCAGCGGCACCAGGCCGGACAGCAACAGCTTGTCGGTTTGGGTCACGAGCACCCAGATCGCACCGGTCAATGCGGCGCTCAGCGCGAAGCGCAATACGCCGCGCACGGGGTCCCACCCCCAGCGAATGGGCTGTCCGGATTCGCTACGGGGCAATAGGCGATTGGTGTGACGCCACAACCACAACAGCTCGACCACGGCCGCCCCGAACTGATAGGCGAAGTAGTGGGTCGGCGTCGATCCGACAAAGGCGAGGAATGGTATTACCAGCACGAAGCGCAGCGTCGCGATCGACACGTTGAATCCGCTGAGCCAGACGATCCGCTCGAAGCCGCCGATCACTCCGCGGTACAGGCCACAGAACCAGCGCAGCGAGACCACAGCGGCCATTAACACGAGGGCGCGGGTGACTTCCGAAGGATCAAGGTATTGCAAATGCAGCCACCGGCTCGCGATGCCCTGCGCGCCCGCCATGAGGGCCAGCGCACCAACCACTGCGACCGCGAGGAAAACGCCTTCCAGCGCACGCAACAATCGGCGCAGTGCGAAGGCGTCGATCGCTCCGGCGGCAAAGCGCGCTGCCTCGCGACTGATTGCTGGCGTAAGGCCGAGGTCGAGCAGCATGAACCAGCCCTGTGCCATCGTGTAGAACCCTACCAAGCCGTATGCCTCGACACCCAAGTAGTGAACGTACCAAGGCACCAGCAATACGCCTATCAGCGCGGCATAGAGCTGGCTAGCTGTGTTGGCAAGGATATTGCGCCGGATCGACATCAGCCGCTGGTAGGAGCGTCAGCGTTCCCGCGTTCGCAAAGCAAGAAGATGCTCGCACAAAGATCCGGGTACAACTGCCCCAGCTGAAAGCACCCCTCGATGTATTCCTTGGACACGATGTCCGTTTGTAGTAACTGGTCCCACTGGAAATTGGCCAGCGCCTTGAAGAAGATGCCGCTGCGATGCACGACTCGCAGCCCCGCTTTCACCGCGTCGCGCTCGAGGGTGTCAAACGAGTAGGTGAAGCGGTGGCCGTGCTCAGCCTCAGCCGGGGTGACCGCGGCGTTGTGCGAGATCAGACCCATCTTCACAGCGATCTGGCGGGATGGCGCGTTTGCATTGGGGCAGACGAGGAAGAATCGACCGCCCTCGGCCAGCCACTCGTCATTGACGCGCTTGAGCACCGCAATTGGATCGTCAAGGTGTTCGAGGACATGCGTCATGACGATGTTGTCGTATCGGCGCGGCAGTTGAACGGTTTCGAACCGACCACTGAAGTAGCTGAGACAGGGTAGGGTCTGCTTTGCGTGTCGAATTGCTTGCTCGGACGCTTCGACGCACGTGATGTCGCTGAAGTGCCCCAGAAGGCGACGGGTCATGTCACCCCTGAAGCTGCCCAGTTCGAGAAGGCTGCCACCTCTGAAGAACGGTTCGAAGGACCGCAGCATGTAAGGATGCATGACCTCGAAATCGAACCCGTAGGCATACTTCCTCGCCACGCTGTCGCGGATTTCCCGGTCGTAGTCACGCATGTCTTTCGCCTCCATCGCCAGGGAGATCGATTCTCATAAGCTGCACTGGAGCCCCAGCACGCTCCGATACGAACCCGAGTCGGCTGTAAAGGCCAATGGCGCGCGCATTGAGCGCCGACACCTCGAGCGTCACGCGAACGAACTGCAGCCCGGCAGCATGTACCATGCATCGCACAAGCAAATCCGATGCGATGCCTCGCCCAGTCCATTGCGGCAACACGCTGACACTCGTGATGTGAGCAAACCGCCGTTCCGGGTCATTGAGGTACGTGGCCACCATTCCGATCAGCGTGTCGTTGGCCCAGGCCTCGAACCGAATCGCGCTGTTGTGGATTTTTCCTGCGTAGTCCGTGAGATGGACGCGTTCGCTCAGGCGAGGCAAGAAGCTGGCGTCGCAAAGGCGCAGATGCTCTTCGATCTGTGCCACCGATGCTTCATCGACGGAATGACGCAGCACATTCATCGCTGCAATTGTGCGAGCCCGAAGCCATAGCGACCGAACTCGTTGCCGTTGTAGAGCAGGTAGATCTCACTGTCGCACTCGAACACATGAGGGTAGCACTGCATGTCGCCGTCCCAATCACCAGGGGTGCCTTGCAATGAGAGTACGGAATCGTCCCTCACCCATTGGAGCAGGTCCTGCGAACGCGCATGGCCGATTCGGTAGCCGCGATCGCTGTTTCTGCGGAAGTCGTCCGAGTGCCGATAGCAGAAGAACATGTGATAGGCGGCGTCGACCTTGCACACTGTCGGAAGGGCCTGCGACTCGTGTTCTCCCAGGACGTCGGGAACAACCTGTACGGCCTCCTGCTTGACCCAGTCTTTGCCATCGCTGGAGGTCGCATGGCCGATCTTGTAAGTGCGCTCAGGTAGCCCGCTCGATGGGAAGCGTTGCCAGCGGGTGCCGAAGATGTACCACATGTGGAGCTTGCCCTCGAGCGATGCAACGAACGCATCGCCTACGAGGAAGGGTTCGTGCAGCGAGCTGCCGAGTACCGGGCCGTCACCGAAGCGCTCGAACGTGATGCCGCCGTCGCGGCTGATCACCAGGCCGATCGCCGTCTCCACCGAAACCGACTGCCGCCGGCTCCAGCCGGTGGTGTACCCGTAGACGAGATCGCCATGGCGGATGACGTTCATCGGGAAGATTCCGTGTTCGTCGAAGCAGCCAAGGGCACCTAGGTTGACTACGGCCCGGTCCGACACACGAAGGATGCGGCGCAGGTCCTTGGCGAAGTCGACGAAGGCGACGTGGCTGAGGTACTTGCCGTTTGCGCCATCGACAGAACGACAAGAGAAATACACCCGCACGAAATCATCGAACACCAGGGCTTGCGGGGACTGCGCGAACTGGGTGCAGCCGTTTGGCAAGCGATGCTGTGTCGGATCGAAGATCCTGCCGTGCTTCCTCCATCTCATAGCGGACCTCTACCCGTCGCTCCTTCGAGAAGTGCCAGCCCGAAACCATCGCGGCCGACTTGGTTGCCGAGATAGGCTAGGTAGGTAGCCCCGTCGACCTCGAACACGTGGGGATAGCTGACCATCTCCGAGTCCCAGCCTTGCTCGGATACGGCGATGCCGGCTCTTGCGTCGTCGCGCTCCCAATCCGTCAGGTTCGTGCTCCAGGCGTATCCGATGCGGTAGCCCCTTTCGCGGCTGCGAAACCCTGTACTGTGCCGATAGCAGAAGAACATGTGGTATCGGCCGTTCGCGAAGTGGACATCCGGGCTGGCCTGTGCCTCATCCTCCTCGATGCGGCTCGGTATCAGATCGCGATTCAGACGCTCCCAGCGAATGCCGTCGTCCGACGACGCCATGCGGATCTTGTAGACAGGTTCCACGCGGCCATCGAATCGCTTCCACTTGCGTCCGGCGATGTACCAGAGGAACCACCGGTTCCCATAGCGGCGAATCTTTGGGCCGCTGAGCACGAAAGGTTCGTCCGGGGAGTAAGGAAGCACGGGGCCACGCCCGAGCTTGGTGAATGTGCACCCCCCATCGTTGCTAACCGCGACCCCAATGGCAACGTTGAAGGGCACGGATTCGCATCGTGTCCAGCCGGCGTAGTAGGCCCGAACGCTGTCGCCATCGCGAATCACCGAGACAGGATAGGTTCCGAACTCATCGAACTCACCCAGGCCACCGAGTTCGAGGATCGGTCGATCCGACACGCGACGGATCCGAAACAGGTCGGCACGGTCCAGGTCGACGAACGCAGAGTAGCTGACGTACTGGCCTCTTGCGTCGGCCGGTGGGCGGCACGAGAAGTAGACCCGCACGAAGTCGTCGCAGAGCAGGGTGGCAGGCGCTTGCGCAAACTCCTTCAGCCACGGGCGTTGCTCGACCTCCTGCGGTGAAAAGACTTTGCCCAGCTTTCTCCAGGAAAACATGGCCTCTTCTAGACTAGGTCGTAGTCGGGCAACAATGCCGCGCGTACCGTCGACACTTGGTTGAACATCAGAACATCGATGATCGACAGCCAGGGGACGAACGGGTCCCCGAACTGGTCGTACTGGTGCGGCCTCGACTTCAGAAACTTCAGGTCGACGCCTCGATCGCGGAACAAGTCGCGCGAGTAGAGATCGATGCCGCCGACGGCATTGACGTAAGTCGTCGCGCCCACCGCCCGACACATCGCAAGCACCCTGTCCGCGCTCTTCAACCCGTGGTCGCAATCGACGTCGGATGACACCCGGACTTCGGTCGCAATTCCAAGATGGTCCCTGGCCCTCAGGAGGGCATGGTGGAGGAAGCGGAACAGGTTGTGGTCCGGGTGGCGAATGGCATCCTCGACCATTGGCAAGGTCTCGCGGAACCCGGGTGCGCGTTGATACGCTCCCCGGAACTGGTTCAGGAGCTTCTCGGGGTTGAAATCGGCGGCCAGTGCGCGCTCCCGAATGTCGAGGTGATCGGCGTCTCTGAGTAGCGGCAACGAGAACACCACGTCCTTGCCCGAGCGCAGCAGCCGGTTGCGGTTGATCCAGCCCTTCTTCGTGTACTTGATGTTGTCGTAGACGATGAACAGGTCGACCGCGGCCAGCAGTTGAAAGTACCCGATGTAAGGGAAGAAGTACGGCTGCATGATTGCCACCCTCACCGCGAAACCTCCCCTAAGCTGCAAGAGTGGCCGTGCCCCTTCACGGGGTGGCGATGATCCTGCTGATCTCCTCGACTTCTGCTGTCGAGAGGTCGGGATAAATCGGCAGGCACAGGACCTGCTGAGCAGCCGCGGTGGCGACCGGCAGGTTGTCGCGGTGAGCCGAAGGCAGGCCGCGGTACATCGGGAACTCCGAGATCAGTGGGAAGAAGTAGCGCCGGGGGTTGATTCCGCTGTCCTTCAGCCGCTGGTTGAGCTCGTCACGGCTGAGTGGATAGTCGGGCTTCACGAGGATCGGGAAGTAGGCATAGTTGGCCCGCTTCTCGCCTGCGTCAGGCAAGCAATGGATGCCCTTCACGCCGCCTAGCAGGGCCCTGTAGAGCCCATCGATCTCGCTGCGGCGTGCGATCGCGCGATCGACGTGCTTGAGCTGTAGAAGCCCCAGCGCCGCGTTGAACTCGCTCATCTTCCCGTTGATGCCCGGGGCCACGACAGTCAGCTCGCCGGCGTGACCGAAGTTCTTCAGGTGGTCGATGCGGGCCTTTGTTCTGGCGTCGGGGCAAACGATCGCGCCGCCCTCGAACGTGTTGAAGACCTTCGTCGCGTGGAAGCTGAGCACCGAGAGGTCGCCGTGCCTGAGCACACTGCCGTCGTGGAGTTGCACGCCGAAGGCGTGCGCCGCGTCGTAGATGACCCTCAGGTTGTACGTGTCGGCGATTCGCTGGATCGCGTCCAAGTCGCACGGGTGGCCATAGCAGTGGACCGGCATGATCGCCGTCGTTTGCGGCGTGATCGCGGCCTCGATCTTCGTCGGGTCCAGGTTCAGGGTTCGCGGGTCGACATCCGCGAACACGGGCTTGATGCCGTTCCACAGCAACGAGTGGGCCGTGGCCACGAAGGAATAGGGCGTCGTGATGACTTCTCCGGTCACGCGCAGCACCTGCAGCGCGGTTACCAACGCGATCGTTCCATTGCAGAACAGCGCGATGTGGTCGACCCCGAGATAGTCTCGGAGCGCAACCTCGAGTTGCTGGTGGTACGGGCCTCCGTTGGTCAGAACCCTGCGATCCCAGATGTCGCGAAGGAAGGGAACGAAGTCCTCGAGCGGTGGAAGCCCGGGTTTCGTCACGTAGATCTGATGATCGCGACTCATGTGATTGTGACTTTGGTGTTAGGCCATCGGGGTGTTGCGGGCAACCTCGGCGCGAAGTTCGGCGATCGCGCGGCTGAGTGCGTCGAACTCCGCCTCCTTGCGCGCCAGGAAGGCACGCGTCAGCCGCATCTTCTCTCGCGCACCTTTTGGCGTGAGCAGATACGCATAGGCCAGCTTGTTGTCGTTGCGACGGAAGTTGCGGATCTTCACCAACCCCTTGTCGAGCAGCGCGTGCAGCACGTAGTGCGTCTTGCCGAGGCTGAGGCCGAGCGCGCGCGACAACTCGCGCTGCGACAGATCGGGCCTTTCGGCGAGCAGGCGCATCGCTTCGAGCGCGCGGGCCGTGTCTGCGTCGGCGGGAAGGGGACTGAGGTTGGTCATGGGCAGCGTGTTCACGGCGTGAACGCAGTGTACCCGACCGCTCGGCCTGTTCGAAGCCGGCGCAGCTGATGCTCAGGCGTACGAGGTCGTCTGCGCGAACAATGGCGCGCTGCGGTCACGGTCGGACAATCGCAGAGGCACCCCCGGGTCGGGCCAGGTGATCGCCAGCGTGGGGTCGTCCCAGCGTACCGCCGCTTCGGCGGTCGGCACGTAGTAGTCGGTGGTCTTGTACAGGAAGTCGGCGCTCTCGCTGAGCACCAGAAAGCCGTGCGCGAACCCGGCCGGAATCCACAGCTGCCGGTGCTCGCCGGCATCCAGCTCGGTGCCCACCCAGCGGCCGAAAGTGGGGCTGCTTTTGCGAATGTCGACCGCCACGTCGAACACGCGGCCGCTGACCACGCGCACCAGCTTGCCCTGCGCGTGCGGCAGCAACTGGTAGTGCAGCCCGCGCAGCACACCGCGCTGCGAGCGCGAGTGGTTGTCCTGCACGAATTCGACATGCCGGCCGACCACGGCGTCGAACTCGCGCTGATTGAAGCTCTCGAAGAAGAACCCGCGCTCGTCGCCGAACACCGCGGGCTCGAGAACCAGCACCCCTGGCAATGCGGTGGGGGTGACGCGGATCAATGTGTCTTCTCGGCCAGCAGCTTGAGCAGGTAGCGGCCGTAGCCGTTGCGGGCCAGCGGTGCCGCCAGCGCCTGCAGCTGTGCTGCATCGATCCAACCGTTGCGCCACGCCACTTCTTCGGGGCAAGCCACCTTGAGCGCCTGACGGCGCTCGATGGTGGCGATGAAATGGCTCGCCTCGAGGAGCGTGTCGTGCGTGCCGGTGTCGAGCCAGGCGTAGCCGCGGCCCAGGATCTCGACGGCGAGGTGACCCTCGGCGAGGTAGCGCGCGTTGACGTCGGTGATCTCGAGCTCGCCGCGTGCGCTGGGACGGATCGACGCTGCGATGTCGCACACCTGCTCGTCGTAGAAGTACAGCCCGGTGACCGCATAGGAGCTCTTCGGCGCCTTGGGCTTTTCTTCGACCGATAGCGCGCGCTGTTGTTCGTCGAACGCGACCACGCCATAGCGCTCGGGGTCGCTGACGTGGTAGGCGAACACCGTCGCGCCGCGGCCGCGGCCGTCGGCCCGACGGAGCAGCGCCTGCAGCTCGTGTCCGTGGAAGAGGTTGTCGCCCAGCACCAGCGCGCTCGGCGCGCCGCCGACGAAGCTGCGGCCGAGGATGAACGCCTGCGCCAGCCCGTCCGGGCTCGGCTGCACGCAATAGCTCAGATTCAGGCCCCACTGGCTGCCGCCACCGAGCAAGGCTTCGAAGCGCGGCGTGTCCTGCGGCGTGCTGATCAGCAGGATGTCGCGGATGCCCGCCAGCATCAGCGTGGAGAGCGGGTAGTACACCATCGGCTTGTCGTACACCGGCAGCAGCTGCTTGCTGACGGCCAGCGTGGCCGGGTGCAGCCGCGTGCCGGCGCCGCCGGCGAGGATGATGCCTTTGCGGGTCATCGGTCTACTGCCGGTTGTCGCCGCTTAACGGGGCGAGGCGTCGACGTGGCGCAACGCCTTGGCCCGCGAGCAGCGTTCCAAGCCGGCGAGGAAGATCCTCGTCAAGCAGGATGCGCATCGGGAATCAGCGCCGCGCGTGCTTCTTCCAGGGCGGCGATCGCCAGCGCGCGGCTGACGGAAGGGAAATCGTCCAGAAAGACCTCGAGCGAGTCCCCGGCCTTCAAGTGATCGAAAAGTCTCTTGACTGGCACGCGCGTGCCCGCGAATACGGGCGCTCCGCTGTGGATCTCTGGGTCCACAGTGATCAACGGCTTTCGCATGGCGGTGCTACGTCAGAGCAGGAGTGGTGCAGTGTATCGCGGCCCGTTTCAGGCGGCCGTTTCGCGCAGCATGCGCAGCACGCTCGGCCGCCGGGCTGGCAAATCGAAGACGGAAGGCGCGTTGCACTCGCGTGCAGTGCAATCGCGAGTTCTGCAGGTACCGGCCGTAGCCGCTCTTGCTTCGTGATGGACGCGCTCCTTCACGGCGAGGGCGAGCCAGACGTTGACATCCGGCAGGCCGCCCGCTGCCGCGTACCTCGGTTCATTCATCGATCAACTCGAAGAGCGCGGCGTTGCTGGGGTTCTTGACGCCCATGCGCCTGCCCAACGAGATGGGCGGCAACTGGTCGCCGGCGGGTTTGCGATGTGGCGAGGCAGGCTGCGCCAAACCACGTTCGATCAACTCGACCGCCAGACGGTTCAGCGTCGACCCTTCGAGGGCAGCGCGCGCCTTGAGCTGGTGCAGCACGGACTCGGGCAAGTCGAAGGTCGTTCTCATGGGGTGGGTGTGCACGGTAGCAAACTGATGTCTTTGCGTCTTCATGCGCCGCTCGAGGAGTGCCACGGGGCTTGTTGCGGATCTTTTGCTGGATTTCGGCCAGCAGGCACGGCGTGCACAGCACGCCGGCGTGCCGCGGCAATGCCGATGCCAAGGGCCGCAGAGCCGCCCGACCGCTCACGCGGGCGTGACGTGCAGCCGCAGCCCCAGGGCCGCCAGCACCTTGAGCACGGTCGAAAAGCTCGGGTTGCCGGTGGGTGAGAGCGCCTTGTACAGACCTTCGCGGGTCATCCCGATCTCCCGCGCTGTCTGCGCCATGCCGCGAGCGCGTGCCACCTCGCCCAGCACCAGCGCGATGAAGCTCGGATCGTCGGCCGCCTCCTCGAGCGCGGCCTCGATGAACGCGGCGCAGTCCTCTGGAGAACGCAGCGCGTCCTGCACATCCCAGCGGGTGGTAGCGAGGCTCATGACGAAAACTCCTTGGCGAGGCGGGTCGCGGTCTCGATGTCGCGCTGCTGTGTGGTCTTGTCGCCGCCGATCAGCAGCAGCACCAGTTCGGCGCCGCGCCCCGTGAAATACACCCGGTAGCCGGGGCCGTGATCGATCTTCATCTCGACGACGCCATCGGTCAGCACGCGATGCTGGCCAGGGTTGCCATGTGCCAGGCGGAACACACGCACGTCGATGCGCGCTCTGGCCTGCCGGTCGCGCAGCGCATCGAACCACCGCGCATACAGCGCAGTCTTCCGAATCTCGACCACGTGTCAACTGTAGTGAACACGTGGTTTTGTGTCAACCATGGTTAACAAGGTTTCGGCGCGCACGCACGGCCGGGCTTCGACGACGTCACCTTGGCCGATGTCTTCATGCCGGTGGCCTCGAACACAACCGATACGGCGCGTCCCGCTTCAAGCGGCCGTTTCGCGCAGCATGCGCAGCACGCCCGGCTGCCAGGCCGGTAATCGAAGACCGAAGGCGCGTTGCAACCGCGTGCAGTCCAGTCGCGAGTTCAGCGGCCGCTTGGCCGCCGTGGGGTACGCCGCGGAGGGTACGGCGATGATGCGGTCTGCAGCCACTCGCACCGGCAGGCCTTGCGCGCGCGCCCACTCGATCACGGTCTGTGCGTAGCCGTGCCAGCTCGTTTCGCCCGCTGCCGCTGCGTGGTAAGTGCCGGCCAGCTCCGGTTTCGCCAGTACGCCGCGGATCGCATGCGCCGTCACGTCGGCCAGCAGGTCGGCGCCGGTGGGCGCGCCGATCTGGTCGTCGATCACGCGCAGTTCATCCCGCTCGGCCGCCAGCTTCAGCATCGTGCGCGCAAAGTTGCCGCCGCGCGCGGAGTAGACCCAGCTTGTGCGCAGAATCAGGTGGCGACAGCCGCTGGCGCGGATGTGTTCCTCGCCCTGCAGTTTCGTGCGGCCGTAGACCGACAGCGGGCCGGTCGGTGCCGTTTCGTCGCGCGGCGCGCTGCCGCTGCCGTCGAACACGTAGTCGGTGCTGTAGTGCACCAGCAGGGCGTCGCGGCGCGCTGCAGCTTCGGCCAGCACGCGCGGCGCCTCGGCGTTGAGCGTCTCGGCCAGCGCCGGCTCGCTCTCGGCCTTGTCGACCGCGGTATGCGCGGCGGCATTCACGATCACGTCGGGGGCGACCGCGCGCACGGTGTCGGCCAGTTGCTGCGGGTGCGCGAAATCGGCGGCGTGGTCGCGGCTGTCGAAGTCGAGCGCGATCAACTCGCCCAGCGGCGCCAGCGCGCGTTGCAGTTCCCAGCCCACCTGGCCATTGCAGCCGAACAGCACGATCTTCATCGCGCGCCGTAGTGCTGCGCCACCCAGTCGCGGTAGGCGCCGCTTTGCACGCGGGCCACCCACTCGGCGTGCTCGAGGTACCACTGCACGGTCTTGCGGATGCCGGAGTCGAAGGTCTCCGCCGGCCGCCAGCCGAGTTCGCGCTCGATCTTGCGCACGTCGATCGCGTAGCGGCGGTCGTGGCCGGGGCGGTCTTTGACGAAGGTGATCAACCGCGCGTGAGGCCCGGCGGGGTCGGGCCGCATCTCGTCGAGCAGCGCACAGACGGTGCGCACGATCTCGAGGTTGGTCTTCTCGTTCCAGCCGCCGATGTTGTAGGTCTCGCCGACGCGGCCCTGGTCGAGCACGGCGCGGATGCCGCTGCAGTGGTCGCGCACGTAGAGCCAGTCGCGCACGTTCAGGCCGTCGCCGTACACCGGCAGTGCTTTGCCCGCCAGTGCGTTGACGATCATCAGCGGGATCAGCTTCTCGGGAAAGTGGTACGGCCCGTAGTTGTTCGAGCAGTTGGTGGTCAGCACCGGCAGGCCGTAGGTGTGGTGCCAGGCGCGTACCAGGTGGTCGCTGGCGGCCTTGCTGGCCGAGTAGGGGCTGTTCGGTTCGTACGCGTGCGTCTCGGTGAACGCCGGCGCGTCGGCCGTCAGCGAACCGTAGACCTCGTCGGTGCTCACGTGCACGAAGCGGAACGCCGCGCGTTCGGCGTCGCCCAGCGTGGCCAGGTGCGCCCGCGCCGCTTCGAGCAGCGTGTAGGTGCCCGTCACGTTGGTGCGCATGAACTCGCCGGGGCCGTGGATGCTGCGGTCGACATGGCTCTCGGCGGCAAAGTGCAGCAGCGCGCGCGGCCGGTGCTGCGCGAGCAGGCCGTCGACGAGCGCGCGGTCGCAGATGTCGCCCTTGACGAACACGTGGCGCGCATCGCCGCGCAGCGAGCCGAGGTTGCCCAGGTTGCCGGCGTAGGTGAGCGCGTCGAGGTTGACCACCGGCTCGTCGTGGCGCGCGAGCCAGTCGAGCACGAAGTTGCTGCCGATGAAGCCGGCGCCGCCGGTGACGAGAACGGTCATAGCTTCGCCTCGCGCCTCAGCGCGACTCGCGCGCCTGCCGCCCGCGCCGCCACGAGTCGCGCATCAGCAAACCGGCCAGCAGCACGACGGCGGTGGCCAGCGTCGTGACCACGGCGACCAACCCGCGCTTCGGTCTGCTCTTGCGCTCCGGCGGCTGCGCCACGTCGACCACCTGGATCAGCGCACCTTCGCGGCTCTCGTCGACCCGTGCCAGCTCGTACTGGCGTGCAAACAGATCGAACAGCGTCTCCTGGTACTTGAACTCGCGGTACTTGCCCACATAGTCGGGGCCGGCGTTGACGTCGCTGCTTTGCTCCAGCCGCGCCAGCTGGCCACGCAGCGCGGTCAGCATCGCCTGCTGCTGCCGCACCTCGGGCGTATCGTCGGCCAGGCTGCCGCGCATCGCCTGCAGGCGCACCTCAGCCGCGGTTACCTCAGCGCGCAGCCTTGCGTAGCCTTCGGCCGCGGCCTTCGGCTCGGCCTTGATCGCACCGGCGTCGAAGCCGCTGGCGCGCAGCGCCTCTTGCGCGGCGGTGAGCCTGCCTTTGGTTTCCTGCAACTGGTGCTCGAAGAACACGCGCCGCTGCTGCGCCTCGCTGACGGCGATCGTGCTGGTCATGCGGCGCAGTTCGCTGACGTACTGGTTGGCCATCTCGGCCGCGCGCTGCGGGCTCTTGTCGTCGACCTCCACGGTGATCAGGCCGTCCTTCTTGCCGACCGTGATGCGCACGTTCTTCGCCAGCTCCTTGCGCGCCTCGACGCGGAACTCTTCGTCGTACTCCTGCATCAGCTTGAACTGGTCGACGATGCGGTCGGACACCGTCACGCTGTGCATCAGTGCCACGTACTGGTCGGCCGGCGTGCGCACGCCCGCTGCGGCGCCGGCCAGCCCGGCCAGCGGGCCCAGTTGCGACAGCACCGAGGCAACACCGCCTTGGTGCTGCTGCGGTGGCAGGAACGTGGTAGTCGCCGTGAACGTGGGCGGGATCACGAAGGCAATGCCGAGCGCCACCAGCCCGGCCGCCAGCGGGCCCAAAGTCAGCAGCTTCGCATGTTGGCGCACGAGCGCCAGCACCTCGAACAGATCGATGCCCTCGTCGGCATCGTCGTAGACCGACGGCGCCGTTTCGATGCCCGGCGGATGCGGCAGGTCGTTGCGCATGGCCGTCAAAACGCCCCGACCGCCTTGAAGCCGGCCAGGCCGAGCCCGAACTGGTAGAGGATCTGCGTCCAGTCCTTGAAATCCTGCACCAGCGTCGTCTTGTTGATCTCTTCCGGCACGAACACGGTGTCGCCCGGCACGGCCTGGACGCTGGCCAGGTCGGCCTTGCCGCCGAACCAGCCGCCGCCTTGCTGCTGGCTCGACACCACGCTGCCGTTGGCGCGCACCACGAACACGCTGCGCTGGTCGGCGCCGCGCGTGGGCCCGCCGGCCAGGCGCAGGTAGTCGTCGATGCTGCGGCGGTCGGAGTACAGGTAGCTGCCGCCGTTGAACACGCTGCCGAACACGCCCACCGTGGTCGGGCGCGGCGGAATGTAGATGCGGTCACCATCCTCGAGCGCGAGGTCGGGCAACGCCGTGCTGTCGACGGCGAGCTGCAGCACCACGCGGCCGGTGGGCCGCACCGCGCGCAGCCGTTCGACCAGGCGCTGCGTGCCGGCCACGCGCGCAGTCTGTGCCGCCGCTTCGTCGGCATTGCCGGTGCGCTGCGTCGACGAGGCCTTGACCACCTCGGTCTCCAGGTCGCGCAGCGCGCGTTCGTAGTTCTGCTGCTGGGTCACGCGCACGCTCTCGCGGCTGAACTCGGTGCCGAACACGTAGGCCGCCGGCGTCAGCCCGCCGGCCGCACGCAGCGCGTCGCCCACCGACGACCGCGCCGGCAGCACGAACTCACCCGGCCGCATCACCTCGCCTTCGACGCGCACGCGCTTGTTCTGCCGCTGCACCGGCAGCGCGACCGCGGTGCTGTTGAACGCGCGCAGCACGTCGCCGTTGCGCAGCGGTGTGGCCTGCGCCGCCGGCAGCTCGATCTGCGTGATGCGCACGGTGTTGCGCTCGTCGAGGCGCTCGATCGCCACCCGAGTAGTGTCGGCCACCGCGGTGAAGCCGCCGGCCATCTGCAGCAGATCGTTGATCGTCTCGCCGCTCTTGAGCTCGAAGATTGCCGGCTGGTTGACGCTGCCGATCAGCGCCACCTGTGGGCCGACGGCGCCGACGTAGATCACATCGTCGGCCTGCAGCACGCGATCGGCCGAGCGGTCGCCCTTGAGCAAAAGATCGTAGAGGTCGAAGCTCGTGATCAGCTCGCGGCCGCGGCGCAGCTGCACGTTGCGGAAGCTGCCGGCCGCCGAGGGGCCGCCCGAGCGCATCAGTGCATTGACCAGCGTCGACAGGCTGCTCACCGTGATGCTGCCGGGCCGCGCGACGTAGCCGGCGATGTAGACGCGGATGCCGCGCAGCTGGCCGAGCGAGGTGCTGATCTGGAAGTTCTTGAACACCTGCGCCACGCGCCGGCCCACCACGTCGTTGAGGTCGCTTTGCTTGACGCCGGCCACCGCCACAGCGCCCACGCGCGGGATCGAGATGCGCCCCGAGCGGTCGACGGTGAGCCGCAGATCGGCGTCGACCGAGCCCCATAGCGTGAGGACGACTTCATCGCCGGGCTGCACCAGGTAGTCGGCCGGCACTTGGGCGTTGAGGTCGCGCGCGTCGGGCGGCGGCTCGAGCAGCAGGTTGGCGCCGAAGCGGCGGATCGGTGCGGCATCCGGCGGCAGATTGGCCAGCCGTTCGACGTAGACCTCGAAGTCACCGGGCACGTAGGGCGGCGCTGGCTGCAGCAGCAGGCCGGAACCGTCACGATCGAACGGCCGCTGCACCGAAGACGCACCGAGCGCCGGCAGCGGCGCGCCATTGGGCCGCAGGCGGATCGGGCCACCGGGCTGCTGCTGTTGCTGCGGTTCCTGTGTGGCCGAACGGTCGCTTGCGTTCAGCGACTGGGACTGCGCCAGAACGACCGGCATTGCGCTCAGCAGCCCGAGTGTCACGACGGCCCAGCGGAAGCGGCGGATCAACGAATCGAGAAACGGCATCTGGGTCGGCAAGCAACGGTGGGGGGCCCGCAGGACGGGCGGCCGACTCGGCTCGCTTCGCGGGCGGCGTCGCACTCGTGGCCGGCGGCGATTCTAAGCCCCTCGATTGCTGCGGGCGGCTCCATGCCGCCCGGCTCGCGACGACGCTCCTAGAATGCGCGCGATGTGGGTTCTGCTCGTCGCCTTTGCGGTGTCGCTGGCCGTCACGCTGCTGGTGATACGGGCCAGCCGCGGCGGCCGGCACGCTGCGCATGACAGCGATCTGAGCGGGCCACAGAAATTTCATGCGCGCCCGGTGCCGAGGATCGGCGGCGTCGGCATCTTCGCTGGCATCGTGGGCGCTGCCGCCGTGTTGCTGCTGGTCGACCGTGGTGCGGCCGCGATGGTGGGTTTGCTGTTGTTGTGCGGGGCGCCGTGCTTTCTCGCCGGCCTTGCCGAGGACTACACCAAGCGCATCAGCCCGCGCCGCCGCTTGTTCTTCACCGCGGTATCGGGCGCGCTGGCGGTGTGGCTGTTGCAGGCGGCCATCACCCACACCGCGATTCCAGGTCTCGACTGGGTGGTGGCCATGCCGGTCGGCGCGGCGCTTGTCACGGTGTTCGTGGTCACCGGTGTCGCCAACTCGGTGAACATCATCGACGGCTTCAACGGCCTGTCGTCGATGTGCTGCATGCTGATCCTGGCGGCGGTGGCCTATGTGGCTTTCCAGGTCGACGATTCCGCGTTGCTGCTGCTGGCACTGGCAGGTATCGGCGCACTGATGGGCTTCTTCATCTGGAACTATCCCGCGGGGCTGGTGTTCGTTGGCGACGGGGGTGCGTACTTCATTGGCTTCTACACCGCGGAGTTGGCGATTCTGCTGCTGCATCGCAACCCGCAGGTGTCGCCGATGTTCCCGCTGCTGGCGTGCATCTATCCGGTGTTCGAGACGCTGTTCTCGATCTACCGGCGGCGCTGGCTGCGTGACCAATCGCCCGGCGTGCCCGATGGCATTCACCTGCATTCGCTGATCTATCGTCGCGTGGTGCGCTGGGCTGCTGGTGCACACGAGGCGAAGGCGTTGACGCGGCGCAATTCGATGACCTCGCCGTACCTCTGGCTGCTGTGCATGTGCGCGGTCGTGCCGGCGATGCTGTTCTGGAGCCACACCGGTGTGCTGGCCGGGTTCATCGTGCTGTTCAGCGTGGGCTACACGATGCTGTACTGGCGCATCGTGCGCTTCAGGGCACCGCGCTGGATGGTGATTCACAGTCGGCCGGGCGACCTCGGCGGGCCGCAGGGGTCGGGTCAGGGATAATCCCGATCCGATGACCGACCCGACCGACTCCCCCGCCGCCGACCCGCCCGCCCGCTTCGACACCCTCGCTCTCGACGCCAAGCTGCTGCGCGCGGTGGCCGACCAGGGCTACGCGACGATGACGCCGATCCAGGCCAAGGCGATTCCGATCGTGCTGGCCAGCCGCGACGTGATGGGCGCGGCGCAGACCGGCACCGGCAAGACCGCGGCGTTCTCGCTGCCATTGCTGCAGAAGATGCTGCGCCACGAGAACGCCTCGATGTCGCCGGCGCGGCACCCGGTGCGGGCGCTGGTGCTGGCGCCGACGCGCGAGCTGGCCGACCAGGTGGCGGCCAACGTCAAGGCCTACGCCAAGCACACCCAACTGCGCGCGGCAGTGGTGTTCGGCGGCATCGACATCAAGCCCCAGGCGGCCGAGTTGAAGGCCGGCGTCGAGGTGCTGATCGCCACGCCGGGCCGCCTGCTCGACCACATCGAGGCGCGCAACTGCGTGTTGAACCAGGTCGAGTACGTGGTGCTCGACGAGGCCGACCGCATGCTCGACATCGGCTTCCTGCCCGACCTGCAACGCATCCTGTCGTACCTGCCCAAGGCGCGGCAGACGCTGCTGTTCTCGGCCACCTTCTCGCCCGAGATCCGGCGCCTGGCGCAAAGCTACCTGCAAGACCCCATCACGGTCGAGGTGGCACAGCGCAATGCCACCGCGTCGACGGTGGAGCAGCACTTCTTCAGCGTGGCCGAAGACGACAAGCGCCGTGCGGTGCGCCAGCTGGTGGCGCGGCGCGAGCTGAGCCAAGCGCTGGTGTTCGTCAACTCCAAGCTCGGCGCGGCGCGGTTGGCGCGCGCGTTCGAGCGCGACGGGCTGAAGACCACCGCGCTGCACGGCGACAAGTCGCAGGACGAGCGGCTGAAGGCGCTCGACGCCTTCAAGCGCGGCGACGTGCAACTGCTGGTGGCCACCGACGTGGCGGCGCGCGGCCTCGATATCGTCGACCTGCCCGCGGTGTTCAACTACGACGTGCCGTTCAACGCCGAAGATTACGTGCACCGCATCGGCCGCACCGGCCGCGCCGGCGCTGCCGGCCTGTCGGTGACGCTGGTCACGCGCGACGACACGCGCCTGGTCGGCGACATCGAGCGCCTGATCAAGAAGAAGCTCGAGATCGAGCCGTTCGAGCTCGACGACGAGCGGCCGCGCCGGCCGCCGCGGCGCGTGCGCGACGATGACGATGAGCCGCGCGGTGCGCCGGCTCCCGAGCGATACACCGAGCGCCGCGCGCCGCCGGTGCCCGCCGATCCACTGTTCGAAGCGCCGTACGAAGCCAGCGGCAGCGGCGCGCCGCAGTGGGAGTCCGCGCGCAAGGAGCCGGCCGCCGGCCGGCGGCTGTCGCCGAACATCAAGCCCAAACGCAAGGTGGCGGCGCTGCTCGGCGGCAGCGGGGGCTGAGCTGGCTGTGGCGGGTGCGGATGTGACCGGCCGCGCCCCGACGGTGCAGCCGGTCTCGCGAGCCTGGCGAGCGGTGTTCTGGCTGGGCATCGTGGCCGCGTCCGTCCTTGCGCTATGGCCACACGCCGAACCCGGTCCGCCGTGGTTCTCGCATGCCGACAAGGCGAAGCACGCGCTGGGCTTCGCGCTGCTGGCCGCGGTCGGCCTGCGTGCCGGCTACCGTTCGCTGGCGCTGCTGGCGATCGGGCTGGCCCTGTTCGGCGGTGCGATCGAGATCGCGCAAGGGCTGTTCACCACCACGCGCTCGGCCGAGTGGCTCGACTGGGCCGCCGACGTGGCGGGCATCGCACTCGGGTTGGGTGCATGGATCGCATGGCGGGCGCTGGGCACCAGCGGCGTTCGCTCAGGCGGCCTGGAACAGGAACACCGCCGGTAGCCGGTCACTCAGTGCTGGCGGCGCGCCGCGCCATTGCGCCACGCGTTGCGTGCGGCACCAGCCGCCGGGCCAACCGAGCGCGCACGCCACACTGAGCCGCGTGACCGGCGCCAGGTGCTCGAGCAGCGCCACCAGCAACGCGCGATTGCGGTAGGGCGTCTCGATCGCGATCTGCGTCTGCGCGTGGCGCTGCGACAGCGCTTCGAGCTCGCGGATGCGCGCGGCCCGTGGCTCGTCCTTCACCGGCAGGTAGCCGACGAAGGCGAACTGCTGGCCATTGAGCCCGCTGGCCGCCAACGCCAGCAGCAACGCGCTGGCGCCGGGCAGCGGCTCGACTGCGAGCCCCATCGCATGCGCCTGCGTCACCAGCGTGGCGCCGGGGTCGGCCACCGCGGGCAAGCCGGCTTCCGATAGCAGGCCGATGTCGTGGCCGGCCAGCGCAGGCTGCAGCAGCGCGGCAAACGAGGCATCGTCGGGCCCGGCGCCGGGGCCCTTGCCCGGCCGCGGCAGCTCGCGGATCGTCATCGACTGCAGCGGCATCGCCAGCGCGACCAGCTGCGCCACGCGCTTGATGAAGGCACGTGCCGACTTGGCGTTCTCCACCACCCAGTGGTCGATCGCGGCCGCGCGCCGGATCACGCCGGTGGGCAGCGCATCGTCGAGCGGGCCCGTGGTGTCAGTGCCGAACTCGAGCGTGTTGGGCACGAGCACGAGCGTGCCGCGCCGAGCCGGTGTCGTCACGGTGCGGCAGGGGCCGCGAGCGGGGCGGCCAGCGGATCGAGCCCGGCGGCGCGCAGCATCGCGGCGGTGCGGATCAGCGGCAGCCCCACCAGCGCGGTCGGGTCGTCGGATTCGATCGCCTCGACCAGCGCGATGCCCAGCGTCTCGCACTTGGCGCTGCCGGCGCAGTCGTACGGGCGTTCGGCCTGCAGGTAGGCCTCGATCTCGCGGTCGGCGAGCTCGCGAAAGCGCACGTTCACCGTCGCCAGCGCCTGCTGGCAGAAGCCATCGCGTGCGCGCACCACCGCCAGCGCGGTGTGGAAGCGCACCGTGCGCCCGCGCATCGCGCGCAGCTGCTGCACCGCGCGCTCGTGCGTGCCGGGTTTGCCGAGCGCGCGGTCGTCGAGGTCGGCCACCTGGTCGGCGCCGATTACCACCGCATCGGGGTTGTAGCCGGCAACGGCCTGCGCCTTGGCCAGCGCCAGCCGTGCGGCCAACGCACTCGGGGCTTCACCGTGCAGCGGCGTCTCGTCGACCGCGGGGCCGACCACGTCGAACGGCAGCCGCAGCCGCGCGAGCAGCTCGCGCCGGTAGCGCGAGGTCGAGGCGAGGATCAGCGGGGACGGCGGGGCGGGGCGCTCGGGCATCGAGGGCGATTGTCCCATCGCCTCGCGCCGTAAACTGCCGCGATGCGGCGACACGAACCTGAGCAGACGGCATCGCACCTCGACGTGGCCAAGCTGGCGGCCGAAGGCGCGAGCTTGAACGGCCAGTGGGCGGTGGCCGACCTGCCGCGCTGGCATGCGGCGCAGACCTCCACCATCGCACCCGACGCTGCCGCCGTGCGCTGGCAGGTCGACGGCGAAACGCGTCGTGTCGCCGGCCAGGCGCCGCAGATCTGGCTGCGCCTGCAGGCGCAGGCACAGGCGGGCCTGACCTGCCAGCGCTGCCTGCAGCCGTTCGGGCCGTTGCTGCAGGTGGACCGCTGGGTCCGCTTCGTCGCTGGCGAGCAGGAAGCCGAGGCGCTCGACGCCGACAGCGACGACGACGTGCTCGCGCTCGAACCCGCGCTCGATCTGCGCATACTGGTCGAAGACGAACTGCTGCTGGCCTGCCCGATCGTGCCCCGCCACGACGATTGCCGGCCCCCAGCGCACCGCGCGGGCGACGAGGCCGAGGCCGCTGCCGACAACCCGTTCGCCGCGCTGGCCGCGCTGAAGGCGGGGCCGGCGCAGCACTAGGGACGCTCAGCGGACGCTGCTACAATGCGCCGCTTTTTCCTCGGGGCCAGGCGAGCGGTTCGTGCGGCGAACCCCGCGCGGTGCCCAGGCCGCCGACGGCAGGGCGCCCGCAGCCCGCGTTTGCTGCGGCGATGCATTGGAGAACCCCATGGCTGTTCAACAGAACAAGAAGTCGCCGTCCAAGCGCGGCATGCACCGGTCGCACAACGCGCTGACCACTCCCGGCACCGGCATCGAGCCCACCACCGGCGAGGTGCACCTGCGTCACCACATCAGCCCCACCGGCTTCTACCGTGGCCGCAAGGTGCTGAAGTCGAAGTCCGACGCCTGACTCCGCCGATGCGGGTGGACCGGCGCCGACCGGGGTCGCGCCCGTGACCACCCCGGCACCGCGCGAGCGGGTCTGCATCGCCGTCGATTGCATGGGCGGCGACCATGGCCCTGCGGCCACGTTGCCGGGCTGTCGCGCGTTCCTGGCCTCGCACCCGCGTGCCGAGCTGCTGCTCGTCGGCACGGCCTCCGCACTCGCCGCAACGCATGGCTGGGAGCGCTGCAGGACCGTCGTCGCCACCGAGGTGGTGAGCATGGACGATCCGATCGAGGTGGCGATGCGCCGCAAGCGGGATTCGTCGCTGCGCGTCGCGATCCAGCAGGTCAAGGCGGCCGACGGCGCCGAACCGGCCGCGCATGCCTGCGTGTCGGCCGGCAACACCGGTGCGCTGATGGCGCTCGCGCGCTACGTGCTCAAGACGGTCGACGGCATCGACCGTCCCGCGATCGCCGCGCTGCTGCCCAATGCGAAGGGGCGCTTCACCCAGGTGCTCGACCTCGGCGCCAACGTCGACTGCACGGCCGAGCACCTGCTGCAGTTCGCGGTCATGGGCAGCGCGCTCGCGTCGGCGATCAGCGGCAACGAGAACCCGAGCGTCGGCCTGCTCAACATCGGCGAGGAGGCGATCAAGGGCAGCGACACCATCAAGCGCGCCGCCGAGCTGCTGCGCGCCGCCGATGCCGACCGGCATCTGAACTTCCACGGTAACGTCGAGGGCAACGACATCTTCAAGGGCACGACCGACATCGTGGTCTGCGACGGCTTCGTCGGCAACGTGATGCTCAAGACCTCGGAAGGCCTGGCGGCGATGCTCGGCGGCATGATCCGCGAGGAGTTCGGCCGCAACTGGCTGACCAAGCTGGCCGCGCTGGCATCGTTGCCGGTGCTCAACCATTTCAAGGCCCGCGTCGACCCCCGGCGCTACAGCGGCGGCGCGCTGCTCGGCCTGAGGGGCCTGGTGTTCAAGGCGCACGGGTCGTCCGATGCCTTCGCGATCGAACAAGCCCTGGCGCGCGCGTATGATGCGGCGCGCAATCGGCTGCTCGACCGCGTGCACGATCGCATCGTCGAGACGCTGCAGGCGATGCCTGTCACGGCCGAGGAGCCGGCCGGTGCGCTTGCCGACCCGCCTGTCGTTCCGCCCGTCGCTTCACCCGCCGAATGACCGCCCAGCCCCGCCACTCGCGCATCACCGGCACCGGCAGCTTCCTGCCGCCGCGCCGCGTGACCAACGCCGAGCTCGCTGCCGAACTCGCGCAGCGGGGCATCGAAACCTCCGACGAATGGATCGTCGAGCGCACCGGCATCCGCGCGCGCCACTTCGCCGCCAGCGACGTGACCGCGAGCGACCTCGCCTTGGAGGCCTCGCGCCACGCGCTGGAGTCGGCCGGTCGCAAGGCCAGCGAGGTCGACCTGATCGTGCTCGCCACGTCGACGCCGGACATGGTGTTCCCGTCGACCGCGACGATCCTGCAGCACAAGCTCGGTATCGCCGGCTGCCCGGCGTTCGACCTGCAGGCGGTGTGCTCGGGCTTCATCTATGCCCTCGCGGTGGCCGACTCGATGATCCGCACTGGGTCGGCGCGCTGCGCGCTGGTGGTGGGCAGCGAGCTGTTCTCGCGCATCCTCGATTTCGACGACCGCACCACCTGCGTGCTGTTCGGCGACGGCGCCGGCGCCGTGGTGCTCGAGGGCAGCGACACGCCGGGCATCCTGGCGACCGACCTGCACGCCGATGGTGCGCATCGCGACATCCTGTGCACGCCAGGCACCGTGGCCGGCGGCAAGGTGCTGGGCGATCCGCTGCTGAAGATGGACGGCCCGGCGGTGTTCAAGCTCGCGGTCCACGTGCTCGAAGCGTCGGCGCGCAAGGTGCTGGCGCAGGCCGGCCGCAGCGAGGCCGATGTCGACTGGCTGGTGCCGCACCAGGCCAACATCCGCATCATGCAGGGCACCGCGCGCCGGCTGAAGCTGGCGCCGCAGAAGCTGGTGGCCACCGTGGACCAGCACGGCAACACCTCGGCGGCGTCGATTCCGCTGGCGCTCGATGTGGCCTGCAAGGACGGCCGCGTACAGCGCGGCGACACCGTGCTGCTCGAAGGCGTCGGCGGCGGCTTCACCTGGGGCGCCGTGCTGCTCGACTTCTGACCACCGGTCTTCCGACAACCGTATCCAAACGCCGAGAGTCTGCCGCGATGAAGCCGTTCGCGTTCGTGTTTCCGGGCCAGGGCGCGCAAAGCGTGGGCATGCTCGACGCGTGGGCCGATCACGCCGCCGTGCGCGAGGTGCTGGCCGAGGCCTCGCAGGCGCTCGGCGAAGATGTGGCCAAGCTGATCCGCGAGGGGCCGGCGCAGGCACTCGAACTGACCACCAACACGCAGCCGGTGATGCTGGCTGCCGGCATTGCCTGCTACCGCGCCTGGCGCGCCGAAGGCGGGCCCGAGCCGGCCGCCGTGGCGGGGCATTCGCTCGGCGAGTACAGCGCACTGGTCGCTGCCGGTGCCCTGACGCTGGCCGATGCGCTGCCGCTGGTTCGCCTGCGCGCGCAGGCGATGCAGCAGGCCGTGCCGGTGGGCGCCGGCGCGATGGCGGCGATCCTCGGGTTGGATGCGGTGGCGGTGGTCGAGGGCTGTGCACGCGCAGCGGCCGAATCGGGCGCCGTGGTGTCGGCGGCCAACTTCAACGACCCGAAGCAGACGGTGATCTCGGGCGCCAAGGCCGGCGTCGACAAGGCCTGCGAGCTGCTGAAGGCAATGGGGGCCAAGCGCGCGCTGCCACTGGCAGTGTCGGCGCCATTCCACTGCGTGCTGATGCGTCCGGCCGCCGACGCGCTGCGCGAGCGGCTGGCGCAGGTGCCCGTCGCCGCGCCGCGCATCCCCGTGGTCAACAACGTCGACGTCGCCGCGGCGAGCGAGCCGCTCGCGATCCGCGACGCCTTGGTGCGCCAGGCCTACGGGCCGGTGCGCTGGGTCGAGGTGGTGCAGGCGCTGCGCGTCCGTGGCCTGACACATTTGTTCGAGTGCGGGCCGGGCAAGGTGCTGGCCGGCATGGTCAAGCGCATCGACGGCGACGCGGTGACCGCCACCGTGCTCGACCCGGCATCGTTGCGCGATGCGATGGGGTTGCTGAAGTGAACCACCCCCGAAGCGCCTGCGGCGCCTCCCCCTGCAAGGGGGCGCGGCCAGCGGACCGGCGAAGCCGGATCCGCGGCCGCTCGCGGCGAGGTCGGTTCATGCGTCACGGGTGCCGCTTCAGCGGCATGGGGTACTGACATGGGTGCAGAAGCTTCTGCAGCGCAATTCGCGCTCGTCACCGGCGCGTCGCGGGGCATCGGGCGCGGCATTGCGCTGGCGCTGGCCGCGCAGGGGTTGCGCGTCGTTGGCACCGGCACCACCGAGGCCGGTGCGCAAGCGCTCGACGAGGCGCTGCGGGCGCTGCCGGCGCCAGCCGGCAGCCGCGGCGTGGTGCTCGACGTCAACGACGCTGCTGCCGGTGATGCGCTGGTCGAGTCGATCGTCAAGCACGACGGCGGGCTGCATGTGCTGGTCAACAACGCCGGCATCACCCGCGACGGCCTGGCGATGCGCATGAAGGACGACGACTGGTCCTCCGTGCTCGACACCAACCTCAGCGCCGTGTTCCGCCTCTGCCGCGCGGCGATGCGCCCGATGATGAAGCAGCGCTTCGGACGCATCATCAACATCACCTCGGTGGTCGGTGCCGCCGGCAACCCCGGGCAGGCGAACTACGCGGCCGCCAAGGCCGGCGTCGCGGGCCTGACGCGCGCGCTGGCGCGCGAGCTGGGCAGCCGCAACATCACGGTGAACTGCGTGGCCCCGGGCTTCATCGCCACCGACATGACCGACGCGCTCACCGATGCGCAGCGCCAGGCGCTGCTGGCGCAGGTGCCGCTCGGGCGGCTGGGCACGGTGGGCGACGTGGCGGCCGCGGTGGCCTTCCTGGCGTCGCCGGCGGCGGGCTACATCACCGGCACGCAACTGCACGTCAACGGCGGCATGTTCATGGCATGACGCCGGGCGTCCGGCGCCCCGGAAATGCCCTGTGCCCCTCGCGCCGGGTCGGTCCGGGCGACAGGGGATCGAGGCCGTAGAATCGGCCGCTGTTTCTGTAGCAACTCCTGGAGGAGTCGATGAGCGATATCGAAGCGCGCGTCAAGAAGATCATTGCCGAGCAACTTGGCGTGCCCGAGTCCGACGTCACCAACCAGAAGGCCTTCGTTGCGGATCTTGGCGCCGACTCGCTCGACACCGTCGAGCTGGTGATGGCGCTGGAGGACGAGTTCGGGATCGAGATCCCCGACGAGGAGGCGGAGAAGATCACCACCGTGCAGTTGGCGATCGACTACGCCACCAAGCACCAGAAGGCCTGAGCGCCACCATGACCTGCACGCTTGCGGCGTTCGCTGCCGTCCGCAGGAGCGCCGCGCCGGCCACGGCGCCGCGGCGCCCGGGCTGAGCATGTCGCGCCGCCGCGTCGTCGTCACCGGCCTCGGGCTGATCAGCCCGGTGGGCAACACGGTCGAGCAGGCCTGGGCCAACCTGCTGGCCGGCCGCTCGGGCATCGCGACGATCACGCACTTCGACCCGTCGCCGTTCGCCTGCCGCTTCGCCGGCGAGGTGAAGGGTTTCAAGGTCGAAGACTACCTGCCCGCCAAAGAGGCGCGGCACATGGACACCTTCATCCACTACGGCTTGGCGGCCGCGATCCAGGCGGTGCGCGATGCCGGCTTGCCGACCGGCGATGCGCTGAGCGAGGAGCAGGCCGAGCGCATCGGCGTCGTCGTCGCCTCGGGCATCGGCGGCCTGCCGCTGATCGAACAGACCCACGCCGAGCTCGCGGCGCGCGGCCCGCGGCGCATCTCGCCGTTCTTCATTCCCGGCACGATCATCAACATGGTGGCGGGTCACGTGTCGATCCGCTTCGGCTTCAAGGGTCCGAACCTGTCGGTGGTGACCGCGTGCACCACCGGGCTGCATTGCATCGGCGAGGCCGGTCGGCTGATCGAGTACGGCGATGCCGACGTGATGGTTGCCGGCGGCACCGAGGCGGCCGTGTCGCCGCTGGGCGTCGGCGGCTTCGCGGCGATGCGCGCACTTTCGACGCGCAACGACGATCCAGCAGCGGCCTCGCGGCCGTGGGACAAGGAACGCGACGGCTTCGTGCTCGGCGAGGGCGCGGGCGTCGTGGTGCTCGAGGAGTACGCGCACGCCAAGGCGCGCGGCGCGAAGGTCTACGCCGAGCTGGCCGGCTACGGCATGAGCGCCGATGCCGGTCACATCACCGCGCCGAACACCGACGGCCCGCGCCGCGCGATGAAGGCCGCGCTGCGCAACGCCGGGCTCGATGCCTCGCAGGTGCAGTACCTGAACGCGCACGGCACGTCGACGCCGCTGGGCGACAGCAACGAAACCCAGGCCATCAAGCTGGCGTTCGGCGAGCACGCCAAGCAGATGGTGGTCAGCTCCACCAAGTCGATGACCGGCCACCTGCTCGGCGGCGCCGGCGGCATCGAGACGGTGTTCACCGTGCTGGCGCTGCACCACCAGGTGGTGCCGCCGACGATCAACCTGCACAACCCCGACCCCGAGTGCGATCTCGATTACTGCGCCAACCAGGCGCGCGAGATGCGCATCGACGCGGCGGCCAAGAACAACTTCGGCTTCGGCGGCACCAACGGCACGCTGGTGTTGCGCCGCGCCTGAGCTGCCGGCGGCGTCGCAGCCGATGCGCGCGGCACCTTCCTTCTCGCTGCCAACCGCATGCGGGCGCGCCGAGCGCGTGGCGATCGCGCTGCTGGGCGCTGCGGCCGCCGCGGCGCTGGCGGCCGCGGTGTGGGCGCATGTCGACGCCGCCGCGGGCCTCAGGGGGCTCGGTGCTGGCCGCTGGATCGCCGTCGTGCTCGGCGCGGCCGTGGCCGGCATGGCTCTCGGTTGGTGGAGCGCGCCCCGCGCGGCCGGCACGCTGCAATGGCAACAAGGGCAGTGGACGCTGGTGCCATGCAGCGCATCCGGTTCGGCGGCAGCGTCGCGTGTCGGATCGCTACGGCCCGTGTTCGACCTCGGGGGTTGGATGCTGCTGCGCTTCGTGGCCGAGGATGGGCGCCACGCGCGCTGGCTGCCGGTGAGCCGGGTTTCGGCCGGTGCGGCCTGGCACCCGTTGCGCGCAACGCTGTTCGCGCCCGGCGCGAGTGGGCCCGCGGCGGCGGCGGATGCGCCGTGAACCTGCACGATACGGATCACGCGCTGGTCGAACGGGCGCAAGCCGGCGATGCCAGGGCGTTCGAGATGCTGGTGGTCAAGTACCAGCGCCGCATCGAGCGGCTGATCGCCCGCATGGTGCGCGATGCCGACCTGGTACACGATGTCGCGCAGGAGACGTTCATCCGCGCCTACCGGGCGCTGCCCCAGTTCCGTGGCGAGAGCGCTTTCTACACCTGGCTGTACCGCATTGCCGTCAACACCGCCAAGAAGGTGCTGGTCGAGCTCAAGCGCGATCCGGTGGTTACCGATTCGGCCCGCCAGCGTGCCGGCGAGGACGAGGAAACTTACCGGGTCGACAACGAACTAAGCGACGGCGAAACCCCCGAGGCGCTGCTGGCGAGCAAGGAGATCGCGGCCACGGTCAACGCCGCGATCGACGCGCTGTCCGAGGAACTGCGGCAGGCGATCACGCTGCGGGAGATCGAGGGTTTGAGCTACGAAGAGATCGCGGACGTGATGAATTGTCCGATTGGCACCGTGCGGTCGCGGATCTTTCGCGCCCGCGAAGCGATCGCATCGCGGTTGCGGCCGCTGTTGGGTACGCGCGAAGGGGAACGTTGGTGAACGGCTCGGCTGGAATGGAGGGCCGCGGTCCGGGCCAGGAGCGAAACATGACTTCGGATGCAGGTTCGAGCGAGACGCGTGGTGGCGGGCGCGCAGCGGCCGGCGGAGCCGCCGGGGCCGGGCGGGCCGATGAGGCCGATACCGGTTCCGGCAGTGAACCGGGTCACGACGCTGAAGGTGCATGGGCGTTCGCGCTGTCGGCGATGGCCGATGGCGAGGCCACCGGCGATGCGCAGCAGCGCTGCCTGGCGTTGTGGGCACAGCGTGCCGACGCAAGAGAACGCTGGCGCGACTACCAACTGATCGGCGATGTGTTGCGCTCCAGCGAGCTGGCGCGCGGCGGATCACACGATGCGGCGTTCCTCGCTGCCCTGCGCGACCGCCTCGCGCGTGAGCCCGTGGTGCTGCGTCCCGTCGCGCCGGCGCTGCGACGCTCGCGCCCATGGGCAGTGCCGATGGCTGCGGTGGCCGGCGTGGCGGCCGTGGCCGGGGTGACCCTGGTGTTGCGCACGTCGGCGCCGCTGGACGCTCAGGAGCAAGCGCTGGCCGCGCGTGCCGCGGGACAGCCCGTGCTGGCATCGGCGTCAGCGCCGATCCCGGTCCTCGTGGCCAACCGCGCCACGCAGGCCGCCGCGCAGACGATGAACGGCCGGCTCGTCCGCGACGCGCGGCTCGACCGCTACCTTGCCGCGCATCGCCAGAGCGCGATCGGCGCGGCGCTGCAGGTGCCCGGCGCCGGGCTGCGCAACGTCGACACCATCGTGCTGGAGGATCGGTGATCGCGCTCGGGCGGTTCGCACGCGTTCGCTTCTGGGCCGGCCTGGCCATGATGGCCGGCCTGCAGGCGCCGGCGTTGGCCGGCCCGGCTGTCGCGGCCCCGGTTCCGACCGATCTGCGCGGCTGGATGCAGCGTTTGCAGCAGGCCGGGGCGACGCTGAACTACCAGGGCACGCTGGTCAGCACTGCCGGCGGCGTCGTGTCGAGTTCGCGTGTCGTCCACTACTGCGAGGGCAAGCAGAGCTACGAGCGCATCGATGCGCTCGACGGCGAGGCGCGGCAGGTGCTGCGCCACAACGAACTGACGCAGACGATGTGGCCGCGCTCGCGCGTGGCGGTGGTCGAGCGCTGGCTGGCCATGCCCGATTTCCCGAACCTGCCGCCCGCTTCCGGCGTGCGCGCACAGGAGTCCTATGACCTGCAGGTGCTCGGCAGCGAGCGCGTGGCCGGCCATGCGGCGCAGGTGCTGATGCTGAAGCCGCGCGACGCGCACCGCTTCGCGCAGCGGTTGTGGGCCGATCGGCGCAGCGGTTTGCTGCTGCGCGCCGACATGCTCGGGCCGGGTGGCGAGCCGCTCGAATCGGCCACGTTCTCCGATGTGACGATCGGCGGCAGGGCCAACCCCGAGGCGGTGTTGCACGCGATGCGGCGTCTCGAGGGCTACCGCGTGGTCAAGCCGCAGGTGGTGCGCACGCAGCTCGATGCCGAAGGCTGGAGCCTCGCGCGGCCGGTGCCAGGCTTCCAGCTGGTGGGCTGCATGCGCAAGGAGCTGAGCCCGTTGACCGAACCCCTGGGCAACGGCAGTGCGCTGATGGCGGTTTTCTCCGACGGCCTGACGCATGTGTCGGTGTTCGTCGAGCCGTACGACGCGCAGCGCCACAAGCCGCTGGCCACCGGCCTGGGTGCCACGCATACGGTGATGGCGCGGTCCGGCGAGTGGTGGATCACGGCGATCGGCGATGTGCCGATGGCCACCGTGCAGCTGTTCGCGATGGCGCTCGAGCGCCGCCGTTGACGCGGCGTCGCGCCGCGCCTCGCATCCCAGTTAAGCTCGGCCTCGTGGGCTGAATACGGCCTGTCGCAAGGAGTCGCATGCGTTCGATCCCTGGAGTCTGCGCCCTGCCGTCGCGCCGCCGGGCCGGCGTCGCGTTGGCGTTCGGGTTGGCGCTCGTTACCGTCGTGGAGGTGGCACGCGCGCAGGCGCTGCCCGACTTCACCGAGCTGGCCGAGAAGTGGAGCCCCTCGGTGGTCAACATCCGCACGCTCGAGCGCAGCCGGCCGGCATCGGGCAGCGAACTCGACCCGAACATCGAAGAGTTCTTCCGCCGCTTCGGCATCCCGATGCCCGGGCGCCCCGACCGTCCCGACCGCGGCGGGCCACGTGGCGACGACGAGCCGCAGCAGCGCGGCGTCGGCTCGGGCTTCATCCTCAGTGCCGACGGCTACGTGATGACCAATGCCCATGTGGTCGACGGTGCCGACGACGTGATGGTTACGCTCACCGACAAGCGCGAGTTCAAGGCACGCATCGTCGGCTTCGACAAGCGCACCGATGTGGCGGTGGTCAAGATCGAAGCGGGCGGCTTGCCAGCGGTCAAGATCGGCGACGTCAACAAGCTCAAGGTGGGCGAGTGGGTGATGGCGATCGGCTCGCCGTTCGGCCTGGAGAACACCGTCACCGCCGGCATCGTCAGCGCCAAGCAGCGCGACACCGGCGACTACCTGCCGTTCATCCAGACCGACGTGGCGATCAACCCGGGCAACTCCGGCGGGCCGCTGCTGAACATGCGCGGCGAGGTGGTGGGCATCAACTCGCAGATCTACAGCCGCTCCGGCGGCTTCATGGGCATCTCGTTCTCGATTCCCATCGACGAAGCCATGCAGGTGAGCGATCAGCTCCGTGCGACCGGCCGTGTGACGCGCGGACGCATTGGGGTGCAGATTGGGCAGGTCACGCGGGATGTGGCTGAATCCATCGGCCTGGGCAAGCAACAGGGTGCGCTGGTCACGGGCGTGGAAAGTGGATCGCCCGCAGACAAGGCGGGCATCGAGGCCGGAGACATCATCATCCGTTTCGATGGCAAGTCAATTGACAAGCTGGCGGACCTGCCGCGCATGGTGGGCAACACCAAGCCGGGTACCAAGAGCACGGTCACCGTGTTCCGCAGAGGGCAGTCCAAGGATTTGTCCATCGTGATTGCCGAGGTGGAGCCCGACAAGACGGCGGTGAAAACTTCCGACCGAGAACCCCGTTCCAAGTCGTCGGCTGCGGCGCAGCAACTGGGGCTCACGATCTCTGATCTGAGCGAAGCGCAGAAGAAGGAGCTCAAGTTGCGTGGGGGCGTGCGGGTCGATGCTGCGTCCGATGCCGCCGCCCGTGCAGGCTTGCGCGAAGGGGATGTGATCCTGGCCATTGCCAACGCTGAGGTGGCAAATGTGAAAGACTTTGAAGCCGCCGTTGCACGCGCCGACAAGGGTAAGCCGGTCAATGTGCTCTTCCGCCGGGGCGAATGGGCGCAGTACGCGCTGTCAGCTATCTGGTGATCCGCCCGGCCCGATAGCCGAGTGGATTGGTCGGGAGTCGGGTGTCCGGTCTTGCCGCATGGTGGGAAACAGAACCAGCCTCGTGCTTGCCGGTCGACCGCGACGGGCGTCCGTTAGTGAGTTCTAGCTTTTCGGCCCGGCGCTCGATTCGGTCGACGCGAGGCTAGAATCCAGTCGGTCCGACCAAGCTTTAGCGGCCGCGCGAGAACGCATTCAAGGGCGGTCGAACGGCTCCGGAACAACTTGTGGATAAGATGTTGATGGTTTCCACCTGTTGGCACCCTGCAACGAGCGGAAATCAAGCATTGGCGCGGCTTTCCGGCGGGTGCTTTTGGCTACAATGAAGGCCCAACAAGCAGTTGCCATACGTTTTGTTGGAAGGCGCGTCATCTCTTCGACGTGCCTTTTTTTTAGCTTCAGCACGGGCCTGCGGCCCTTCACATCGCTGCGCGATGTGAGCTTGCGCTGAAACGGCTTTCGCCGTTTTGACTTCGGCCCCGCGCTGAGTGCACGCATCGATGGACCACATCCGCAATTTCTCGATCATTGCCCACATCGACCACGGCAAGAGCACGCTGGCCGATCGCATCATCCAGCGCTGCGGGGGCCTGAGCGACCGTGAGATGTCGGAGCAGGTGCTCGATTCGATGGATCTCGAGCGCGAGCGCGGCATCACGATCAAGGCGCAGACAGCGGCGCTCGAGTACACGGCGCGCGACGGGCGCGTCTACAACCTCAACCTGATCGACACGCCGGGCCACGTCGACTTCAGCTACGAGGTGAGCCGTTCGCTGTCGGCCTGCGAGGGCGCGCTGCTGGTGGTCGACGCCAGCCAGGGCGTCGAGGCGCAGACGGTGGCCAACTGCTACACCGCGCTCGATCTCGGCGTCGAGGTGGTGCCGGTGCTGAACAAGATGGACCTGCCGCAGGCCGACCCCGATACCGCACGCGCCGAGATCGAGGACGTGATCGGCATCGATGCCAGCGCCGCGATTGCCTGCTCGGCCAAGACCGGCCAGGGGCTCGACGACATCCTCGAAGCGGTGATCCAGCGCATGCCGCCGCCGCGCGGCAACCCCGCTGCGCCGCCGCGCGCGATGATCATCGACAGCTGGTTCGACAACTACGTCGGCGTCGTGATGCTGGTGCGCGTGGTCGACGGCGCGCTGGCCAAGGGCGAGCGTATCCGGCTGATGGCCACCGACGCGGTCTACGGCATCGAGCAGCTCGGCGTGTTCACGCCGAAGTCGCAGCCGCGCGAGGCGCTGCGTGCCGGCGAGGTGGGCTTCCTGATCGCCGGCATCAAGGAGCTGCACCACGCCAAGGTGGGCGATACCGTCACGCTGGAGAAGAAGCTGCCGAACAACGCCGGCCCGGCGAGCGAGCCGCTGCCGGGCTTCAAGGAGATCCAGCCGCAGGTGTTCGCGGGCCTGTACCCCACCGAGGCCAGCGAGTACGAGCAACTGCGCGACGCGCTCGAGAAGCTCAAGCTCAACGACAGCTCGCTGCGCTTCGAGCCCGAGGTGAGCCAGGCGCTGGGCTTCGGCTTCCGCTGCGGCTTTCTCGGCCTGCTGCACATGGAGATCGTGCAGGAGCGGCTGGAGCGCGAGTTCGACCAGGACCTGATCACCACCGCGCCGTCGGTGGTCTACGAGGTCGAGCTCAACGACGGCACGGTGTTGAAGGTGGAGAACCCGTCGAAGATGCCCGACCCGGGCCGCACGCGGGAAATCCGCGAGCCGATCGTCACGGTGCAGCTGTACATGCCGCAGGACAGCGTGGGCCCGGTGATGACGCTGGCCAACCAGAAGCGCGGCATCCAGCTGCAGATGGCGTACCACGGCCGCCAGGTGCACCTGACCTACGACCTGCCGCTGGCCGAGATCGTGCTCGACTTCTTCGACAAGCTGAAGTCGGTGTCGCGCGGCTACGCCTCGATGGACTACGCGTTCAACGAGTACCGCGCCGCCGACGTCGTCAAGGTCGACATGCTGATCAACGGCGACCGCATCGACGCGCTGTCGGTCATCGTGCACCGCAGCCAGAGCCAGTACCGCGGCCGCGAGGTGGTGGCGAAGATGCGACAGATCATCCCGCGTCAGATGTACGACGTGGCGATCCAGGCAGCGATCGGTGCCAACATCATCGCCCGCGAGAACGTCAAGGCGCTGCGCAAGAACGTGCTGGCAAAATGCTACGGGGGCGACATCACCCGCAAACGCAAGCTGCTCGAGAAGCAAAAGGCCGGCAAGAAGCGCATGAAGCAGATCGGAACCGTCGAGGTGCCGCAGGAGGCCTTCCTGGCCATCCTGCAGGTCGATGACTGATCGTCCGCCCGGCAGCCAGCAGGCGCGCACCGGGCATTTCGAGGCACACGACCTTCACATGAGTTCATTCACCGCGATCCTGTTTGCCGCGCTGGTGGTCTATCTCGGCGGCTGGTACTTCGACCAGTGGATCGGCAACTTCTCGCTGCTGCTGTTCGTGCTGACGGTGGTCACCCTGGGCTACTGGCTGGCCGAGCGGTTCCACTTCCGCCCGGCACGGCAGGCGGCGGCGACGGCGGTGGAGGCGCAACTCGCCCAGCGTCGCAGCGAACTGGCCGGCCGCGGCATCACGCAGGTCGACGGCGACGCGCAGGCCGCCCGCGAGCGCGTGCTTGCGCAGCCCTGGTGGCTCGACTGGACGGCCGGGCTGTTCCCGGTGATCCTGGCGGTGTTCCTGCTGCGCTCGTTCCTGTTCGAGCCGTTCAAGATCCCGTCGGGTTCGATGATCCCCACGTTGATGGTCGGCGACCTGATCCTGGTGAACAAGTACCACTACGGTGTGCGACTGCCGGTGATCAACAAGAAGATCATCGCCAACCACAGCCCGCAACGCGGCGACGTGATGGTGTTTCGCTATCCGAAGGACCTGCGGGTCGACTACATCAAGCGCGTGGTCGGCCTGCCTGGCGACGAGGTGGCCTACCTGAACCAGAAGCTGACGATCAATGGCCGGCCGGTCGACGTGAAGCCGCTGGGCGAGTACTACGACGAGGACTCGCTGCGCTACGTGCCGCAATTCCAGGAGACGCTGGGCAGCGTGCAGCACCGCATCCTGGTCGACCCGAAGCGCAACGCCTACTACGGGCCCACCGACTCGCACGATTTCCCGTTCGCCCAGAACTGCCGCTACAACGCCGAGGGGGTTGTGTGCAAGGTTCCCGAGGGCCAGTACTTCATGATGGGCGACAACCGCGACAATTCGCAGGATTCGCGCTACTGGGGCTTCGTGCCGGACGAGAACATCGTCGGCAAAGCCTTCTTCGTCTGGATGAACTTCGGTAACCTGCGGCGCATCGGTTCGTTCCAGTGATGCGGGCGGCGACGCCGATCGAGACACTCACGCAAGAAAGGGGTCGGGCATGGTGACTGCGCAGCGACTCGGCGGCCGCGGACAACGCGGCTTGAGCCTGATCGGGCTGCTGTTCTGGGCCATCGTCATCGGATTTTTCGGCTACGTCGCGGTGCGCGTGCTGCCGACGCTGAACGAGTACTTCACGATTCAGAGTGCGATCAACAAGATCGCCGCGTCGAACCCCACCACGGTCGGCGAGATCCGGCAGCAGTTCGAGAAGCAGAAGGAGATTGAATACTCCATCGCCTCGATCTCCGGCAAGGATCTCGACATCACCAAGGAGAACGACCGCGTCGTGATCCGCTTTGCCTACAACAAGGAGATCGAGCTGATCGCGCCGGTCTACCTGCTGATCAAGTACGAGGGCCGCTCGAAGTAGGCGGCGCGCCGCGCGGCTGCGATGGACGCCCGCCTCGATGCGCTGCAGGATCGCCTGGGGCATCGCTTCGCCGATCCGGCGCTGCTGGCGCGTGCGCTGACGCACCGCAGCTTTGGTGCCGATCACAACGAGCGGCTCGAATTCCTCGGCGACGCGGTGCTGAACCTGGCCGTGTCGAGCCTGCTGTTCGAGCGCTTCGGCGGCTCCGACGAGGGCGACCTGACCCGGGTGCGGGCGCACCTGGTGCGCGAAGACAGCCTGCACCGCGCCGCGCTGGCGCTGGGCCTGGCGGACGTGCTGCGGCTGTCCGAAGGCGAGGCGCGTGGCGGTGGCGCGCAGCGGCCGTCGATCCTGGCCGATGCGATGGAGGCGCTGATCGGGGCTACGTTCGTCGACGGTGGCTTCGAGCACGCGCTGGCGCTGGTGCGCCGCCTGTTCGGCGAGGTGATCGGCTCGACCGAAGCCGATGCCTGGTCGAAGGATCCGAAAACCGAGCTGCAGGAGTGGCTGCAGGCGCGCCGCATCGCGGTGCCGAGCTACCGCATCGTCGGCACCACCGGCCAGGCGCATGCGCAGATCTTCGAGGTCGAGTGCGCGGTCCCGGCGCTGTCGATGGCCGAGGCCGGTCGCGGCCGTTCGCGCCGGGCCGCCGAACAGGAGGCCGCGCGACGCATGCTCGCCGCGTTGAAGATCGGCGATCGTCCGGGCGGCCCGCTGGCGCAGTGAGCGCGCTTGCGGCTTCCGGTGCAGTGGCTGCGCCGCCGGCGCCGCCGCGCTGCGGCACCGTGGCGATCGTCGGCCGGCCCAATGTCGGCAAGTCGACGCTGCTGAACGCGCTGGTCGGTCAGAAGATCAGCATCACGTCGCGCAAGGCACAGACCACGCGGCACCGCATCGTCGGCGTGCGCACGCGAGGCGCGGCGCAGTTCGTGTTCGTCGACACGCCGGGCTTCCAGACGCGCCACGGCCAGGCGCTGAACCGCAACCTGAACCGCGCGGTGCGCAGCTCGCTCGCCGATGTGGACCTGGTACTGTTGGTCGTCGAAGCTGGACGCTTCGGCACCGAAGACCGGCGCGTGGCCGAGCTGCTGCCGGCCGGTTGCCCGGCGATCCTGGTGGCCAACAAGCTCGACGCCGTGCCGCGTCGCGCCGAGCTGCTGCCGTGGCTGCAGCAGCTGGCGCAGCAGCAGCGCTTTGCCGAGTACGTGCCGATGTCGGCCGAGCGGCCAGACGATGTGCAGCGGCTGCTCGACATCATCGAGCCCTACCTGCCGCAGCAACCCTGGCGTCATGACCCCGATGAACTGACCGACCGCAACGAGCGCTTCCTGGCCGGCGAGATCGTGCGCGAGAAGCTGTTCCGGCTGACCGGCGACGAGCTGCCGTACACGTCCACCGTGGTGGTCGATCGCTTCGCGGAGCAGGATCCGCCGGTGCGCGCTCGCGGCGGCGCGCGCAGCCCGCAGCGCCAGGTGCAGATCGCGGCGACGATCGTTGTCGAGCGCGAGTCGCACAAGGGCATCGTGATCGGCCGCGGTGGCGAGCGGCTCAAGCGCATCGGCAGCGAGGCGCGCCAGGAGCTCGAGCACCTGCTCGACGCGCACGTGATGCTCGCGCTGTGGGTGCAGGTGCGCTCCGGCTGGGCCGACGACGAACATCACCTGCGCAGCTACGGCATCGAATGAACGCATCGGCCCAGGGGGGGCGAGTGAGCGCCGCCGGCGCGGTGCACGTCGGCGGCGCACCGCCCGCGCGGCGTGCAACCGGCGCCGCGCAGGCCGCCTTCGTGCTGCACAGTCACGATTGGAGCGAGACGAGCCTGATCGTCGAGCTGTTCACCCGCGAACACGGCCGGGTGGTGGCGGCCGCCAAGGGCGCGAAGCGGCCGACCTCGCATCTGCGCGCGGTGCTGATGCCGTTCCAGCGCATCCAGGTGCAGTTCGCGCGCGGCCGCGGCGACGACGCAGCCGAGGTGCGCACGTTGCGCAGCGCCGAGTGGGCCGGCGGCGAGGTGACGATGCGCGGCGCCGCCTGGTTCGCCGGCTTCTACGTCAACGAACTGCTGCTGCGCCTGCTCGCGCGCGACGACCCGCACCCGCTGCTGTTCGATGTCTACGCGCTGACCCTGCGTCAGCTCGGCGACGACGAGACGGCATCGGAGGCCGCGCTGCGCGCGTTCGAGCTGCTGCTGCTGCGCGAAGGCGGCGTGCTGCCCGAGCTCGACCGCACCACGCTGACGCAAGTGCCGCTGCAGGACGCATGCCGCTACGTGCTGCACGCCGAGCAGGGGCTGGTCGAAGCGGGCGCGCCCGATGGCGGCCTGGGCGGCGCCGCGTGGCGGGCGCTGTACGCCGCGCTCGCGCGCACCGGTGGCGACGTGGCCGATGCCTGGACGGCGTTGCTGACGGCTTGCGCCGGCGAGTTGCCGGCGCTGAAGGCGCAACTGCGCGGCCAGCTTCACTATCATCTGGCCGGTGCGCGGCTGCGCACGCGCGAGGTGATGGTGGATGCGCAGCGCCTGCTCGAAGCGGATCGGCATGAACCCACTGGCATGAATCGTCCGACATGAACCCCCTGGTGGCCCCCGAAGCCTTCGCACGCGATGCCCGCACCGCGCTGTCGGTCAACGTCAACAAGATCGCGCTGCTGCGCAACTCGCGACACCTCGATGTGCCGCAGGTGGTGGCGCTGTCGCGCCTCGCGCTCGAGGCCGGCGCGCAGGGCATCACGGTGCACCCGCGGCCCGACCAGCGCCACATCCGCACGCCCGACGTGCACGACCTGGCGGCCCTGCTGCGCCAGTGGCCGCATGCCGAATACAACATCGAAGGCAACCCCACGCACAACCTGATGGCGTTCGTGCGCGAGCTGAAGCCGCAGCAATGCACGCTGGTGCCCGACAGCGCCGAGCAGTTCACCTCCGACCACGGCTGGAGCCTGCCGGCCGAGGGCGAGCGGCTGCGTCCGCTGGTGGCCGAGGCGAGGGCGCTGGGCGTGCGCGTGAGCCTGTTCATGGATCCGCTGCCCGAGGCGATGCGCCATGCCGCCGAGCTCGGCGCCGACCGCGTCGAGCTCTACACCGAGGCCTATGCGCGCGCGCACGGCACGCCGCAGCAGGCGAGCGTGCTGGCGCGCTACGCCGAGGCGGCGCAGGCGGCGCAGGCGGTGGGGCTGGGTGTCAACGCCGGCCACGACCTGAACCGCGCCAACCTGGCCGACTTCCTGCGCGCGGTGCCCGGCGTGCTCGAGGTGTCGATCGGCCACGCGCTGATCGCCGACGCGCTCGAACTCGGCCTCGCGCAGACGGTGCGCGAGTACCAGCGCTGCATCCAGCTGGCCGCCGTGCCGGCGTCGCCGCGATGATCGTCGGCATCGGCACCGATGTGTGCAGCATCGGCCGCATCGCCACCGCGCTGACGCGGCATGGCGATCGCTTCGCGCAGCGCGTGTTGGGCCCTGCCGAGTGGCAGGTCTTCGAGGCGCGCCGTGCGCGGGCCGCGCGCCGCGGGCTGAGCTACCTGGCCACGCGCTTCGCCGCCAAGGAGGCGTTCTCGAAGGCCATCGGCCTGGGCATGCGCATGCCGATGACCTGGCGCGCCTGCGAGGTGCTCAACGGCCCGCAGGGGCGGCCCGAGCTGCACCTGCACGGCGAGCTGGCGCGCTGGTTCGGCGGCCAGGGCTGGCGTGCACTGGTCAGCGTCAGCGACGAGACCGATGTCGCCACCGCGTTCGTGGTGGTCGAGCAACTGGAGAGCCGATGATCCCGCACGCACCCGTCGTCCTCGACGTCGCCGGCACCGCGCTCAACGACGACGATCGCCGTCGCCTGCGCCACCCGCTGACCGGCGGCCTGATCCTGTTCGCGCGCAACTGGCACGACCGCCGCCAACTGGCCGGGCTGACCGGCGAGGCCAGGTCGATCCGGCCGGACCTGCTGATCTGCGTCGACCACGAGGGCGGCCGCGTGCAGCGCTTTCGCACCGACGGTTTCACGGTGCTGCCGCCGATGCGCGCACTCGGTGAGCTGTGGATGCGCGACGCGATGCGCGCCACCGACGTCGCCACCGCCACCGGCTACGTGCTCGGCGCCGAGTTGCGCGCCTGCGGCGTCGACCTGAGCTTCACGCCGGTGCTCGACCTCGACCACGGTGGCAGCTCGGTGATCGGCGATCGCGCGTTCCACCGCGACCCGCGCGTGGTCGGCCTGCTCGCCAAGAGCCTGATGCACGGCCTGCTGCGTGCCGGCATGGCCAACTGCGGCAAGCACTTTCCGGGGCACGGTCATGTGGTGGCCGACAGCCACCACGAGATCCCGGTCGATCGCCGCAGTCTGAAGACCCTGCTGGCCGACGATGCCGCACCGTACGGTTGGCTCGGCAGCAGCCTGGCCAGCGTGATGCCCGCGCACGTGGTCTACGACAAGGTCGACCAGCGGCCGGCGGGCTTCTCCGAGCGCTGGCTGCAGCAGATCCTGCGCGCACAGCTCGGCTTCGACGGTGCGATCTTCAGCGACGACCTGAGCATGGCCGGCGCGCGCAGGCTAGACCGCCGCGAGGTGAGCTACACCGATGCTGCGGGCGCCGCGCTGCAGGCCGGCTGCGACATGGTGTTGCTGTGCAATCAATCGGTCGACGGCGGCGCGGCGGTCGACGAGTTGCTGCAGGGTCTGACAGCCGCGCAGGCAGCCGGCCGCTGGCACGCCAGCGCGGCCAGCGAGGCGCGCCGCCTCGCGCTGTTGCCCACCAGCGCACCGTTGCCGTGGGACGAGCTGATGCGCTCGGGCCCGTACCGGCACGCGCTCGATCGCCTGATCTGATTCAGCTGCGCGGCTGACTCTGCGCCGCCTGCCGCTCGAACGGCAGCGCGAGTTGCGACAGATCCTTGCGCGTCTCCACCAGCACCAGCGGGCCGTCGTCCGGCAGCGCCACGACCCTGCGCTCGCGCGGCACATGCACCGGCTTGGGCTCGGCGGCAATCGCCTGCTGCACGGCCTGCACCTTGCCGGCATCGGAGTGCACCCAGAGCAGACCGGCGCCGTCGGCGAGTTGCTGCAGTTCGGTCAGCGGCAGCTCGAACGGTGGCGCCGGCGCTGGCACCACCGCCTGCGGCGTCGCCACCGAAGCCGCGCTGCCGTTGCCCGGGTGCGTTGCCGACAGCATGTCGGTGCCGCGGGGCATCGTGGCCGGCACACCGAAGTCCGCTGGCGTCGCGGCCGTGCGGCTGCCGTCGTCACGCAGCGACGTGGCTGGCCCATGGCTGGTGCGTTCGTCGCCGCGATCGCGGCGCGGCGTATCGCTTGCCGTGTCGTGCGCGGCCAAGCTGGCCGCGCCGATGTCGTCGGCCGGTGCGTTGTCGGTTGCGTCGTTGCTGCCGATGCCCGCCGTGTCGAGCCCCGCTTCATCGCGACGGCCGCCACCGCGGCGCCGGCGGCGCCGGCGGCCTTCGCGGTCGGCATTGCCGGCCTCGGCCGCGTCGCCCACCGGGATGGTGTCGACGAAGGTCGTCGTGGCGGCCGCCACCGCATCGCCGACGGGCTTTGGCTCGCGCGGGCCACGCGCCGCGCGCGCTGGCCGCGCCTCAGCGCCATCGCCGCGTGCATCGCCGCGCTGCGGCACCGGCGTGCCGTCGGCGATCGGCTCGGCACGTTCACCACGGCCATCGCGCAGATCGCGGGCATCGCGCGTGCGGCGGCGTCCCTCGTCACGCCCTTCGCCGCGCCCTTCGCCGCGCACGCCGTCGCGTTCACCGGCGCGGGCCGAGGAGCGGTCGCGCTCGCCGCTGCGATCACTGCGGTCACCGCGCTCGCTGCGCTCACCGCGCTCGCCGGTGCGGCCGCGGCCACCACGGCCGCGGTCACCGCGCTCGCCGCGCCTGCCGTCACGGCCCGCCGCGGATTCGCGCTCCTTGCGCGCGGTCTCGGCGGGTTGGGCCGGCGCCATCGGCGCGGGCGCAGCGGCCTCGCTGGCACCACCGAACAGCTTCTTCAACCAAGCCTTGAAGCCGGTGTGCGCCGGAACCGACGCAGTCGGCATCGCGGGCTGCACCGGGGCGGCAGCCACCGGCGCAACTGGCGGCGCCTCGGGCGCGCGCGGCGGCGCCACCGGCGCCGGCTGGTCCGGGAGAATGCCCTTGATCACCGGTTCCTGCTTGGCCTTGGCCTTCTCGCGGCGCGAGATCGCCACCTCGTCGTCGGGCTCCTCGATCATCGTGTAGCTGGCCTGCAGGTTCTCCAGCCGCGGGTCGTCGTGGCGCAGGCGCTCGAGCTTGTAGTTCGGCGTCTCGAGGTGCTTGTTGGGCACCAGCAGCACGGTGACGCGCTGCTTCAGCTCGATCTTGGTGATCTCGGTGCGCTTCTCGTTGAGCAGGAAGCTGGTCACCTCCACCGGCACCTGCACGTGCACGGCGGCGGTGTTGTCCTTCATCGACTCTTCCTGAATGATGCGCAGGATCTGCAACGCGCTCGATTCGGTGTCGCGGATGTGGCCGGTGCCGTTGCAGCGCGGGCAGGTGATGTGGTTGCCTTCGGAGAGCGCCGGGCGCAGCCGCTGGCGGCTCAGCTCGAGCAGGCCGAACTTGCTGATCGAGCTGAACTGCACGCGGGCGCGGTCGTAGCGCATCGCGTCGCGCAGCCGCTGCTCGACTTCGCGGCGGTTCTTGCTCTCCTCCATGTCGATGAAGTCGACCACGATCAGGCCGCCCAGGTCGCGCAGCCGCATCTGGCGCGCGATCTCGTCGGCGGCCTCGAGGTTGGTGCGGGTGGCGGTCTCCTCGATGTCGCTGCCGCGGGTGGCGCGCGCCGAGTTGACGTCGATCGACACCAGCGCCTCGGTGTGGTCGATCACGATCGCGCCGCCCGACGGCAGGTTGACGGTGCGGCTGAACGCCGTCTCGATCTGGTTCTCGATCTGGAAGCGGCTGAACAGCGCGGCATCGTCGCGGTAGCGCTTGACCCGTGGCGCCGACTCCGGCATCACGTGGTTCATGAACTGGTGCGCCTGCTCGAAGATGTCGTCGGTGTCGATCAGGATCTCGCCGATGTCGGCCGTGAAGTAGTCGCGGATCGCGCGGATGACGAGCGAGCTCTCCTGGTAGATCAGGAATGCGCCTTTGCCGGCCTTGGCCGCCTCGTCGATCGCCGACCACAGCTTGAGCATGTAGTTCAGGTCCCACTGCAGCTCGGACGCCGAGCGGCCGATGCCGGCGGTGCGCGCGATCAGGCTCATGCCCTTGGGGTAGTCGAGCGACTCCAGGTTCTCCTTCAGCTCCTCGCGGTCCTCGCCTTCGATGCGCCGGCTGACGCCGCCGCCGCGCGGGTTGTTCGGCATCAGCACCAGGTAGCGCCCGGCCAGCGAGACGAAGGTGGTGAGCGCGGCGCCCTTGTTGCCGCGCTCTTCCTTCTCCACCTGCACCAGCAGCTCCTGGCCCTCGCGGATCGCGTCCTTGATGGTCGCGCTGCGCGCCTCGACGCCGTCGCGGAAGTACTGCTTGGAGATCTCCTTGAACGGCAGGAAGCCGTGGCGGTCTTCGCCGTAGTCGACGAAGCAGGCCTCGAGCGACGGCTCGACGCGCGTCACCACGGCCTTGTAGATGTTGCCCTTGCGCTGCTCGCGCCCCTCGAGCTCGGTTTCGAAATCGAGCAGCTTCTGCCCGTCGACGATCGCCAGCCGCCGCTCCTCGGGCTGCGTGGCGTTGATCAGCATGCGTTTCATCGATGCACTCCTCGTCGGGTGCACGGCCGGTCCGGCGGCGTGCACGCCTCTTATGCGATCCGAACGGCCTCGGCGGCCGACGGACCCGATCGATGCACGAGCAGCGCGGAAAGAAGCCTGGTGGGAGAACTGCCCTTAGGCCGCGGCGCCGGCCCGGCGGGCTGACGGTGCTGCGGTGGGGCGGCGTGCGGCAAGGCTCATGGTGCGGCAGCCGGCGCCCGCCGCAGCCGCGCGACGACGCGGTGCGTCATCGCGGCGGGCCGCCCGCGCGCGCGGCGTGAGGCCGGTGCACGCGAACGCCGGGTGCGGGGCCGAAGGCCCGGCACGATCCGGTCGAGGCTGGGGGGATTGCGTCATGCGCACCATTCGCTTCGCAGCGAGGCGGCAGCCACGTTGAGGCGCGGCTGCCGCGATGGATCTTCTCGTTCCCGACAAGCGGGAGGGCTTGGTTCGACGTTGTTCTTCCACCGCTGCCGTTCGAGCAACCGCATCACATTGGGAGGCGGCCCGTCTGTCGCGACGGCGGCGTTGCATCACCTGCGAACTGCGCGCGGCCTACACCGCACGCCGCCGCGGCCGTGATCTTGCCAGTGCCGGCTAAACTCAAAATGAATCAAGCACTTGCAGCACGAACCGTGGTCAACCGCATTATAAGCACGCCGCCTGCGAAGGCCGCGGCCGCCGCCACCGGTGGCGCTGCGGTGCAGCGTGTGAATGTTGACGACAGCGGCGACGGCCAGCGGCTCGACAACTTTCTGCTGCGGCTGCTCAAGGGCGTGCCCAAGACCCACGTCTACCGCGTGATCCGCTCCGGCGAGGTGCGGGTGAACAGCGGCCGCGCCAGCGCCGACACGCGGCTGGCCGCCGGCGACGAGGTGCGCGTGCCGCCGGTGCGGGTGGCGCAGCGCGCCGGCGAGGCGGCCACGGTGCCGGCGCGCGAGTTTGCGCTGCTGTTCGAGGACGAGCACCTGATCGCGATCGACAAGCCGGCCGGCGTGGCGGTGCACGGCGGCAGCGGCGTCAGCTTCGGCGTGATCGAGCAGTTGCGGCGCGCGCGGCCGCAGGCGCGCTACCTGGAACTGGTGCACCGGCTCGACAAGCAGACCTCGGGTGTGCTGCTGCTGGCCAAGAAGCGCAGCGCGCTGACCGCGCTGCAGCAGCAGTTCCGCGCCCGCGACACCGACAAGACCTATGCCGCGCTGGTGATCGGCGCCTGGCCGGCCGCGAAGAAGGTGATCGACGTCGCGCTGCACAAGTTCGAGGCCGCCGACGGCCAGCGCCGCGTGCGCGCGGTGGCGGCCGACGACGCCGGAGCGCGCCGCTCGATCACGCTGGTGAAGGTGGCGCGCCGCTTCGAGCGCTACACCTTGCTCGAGGTGACGATCAAGACCGGCCGCACGCACCAGATCCGCGTGCATCTCGCGCACGAGGGCCACGCGATCGTCGGCGACGACCGGTACGGCGATTTCGAGCTCAACCGCCAGCTCGCGCGCGGCGAAGGCCTGGCCGGCGTGCGCTTGGCGCGCATGTTCCTGCACGCCGGCCGCCTGGCGTTCGATCACCCCGCCAGCGGCGAGCGGATGCAACTGCGCTCACCGCTGCCGGCCGAATGCGTCAGACTGCTGGGCGTGCTCGGCGAGCCCCATTGAGCGCGCCGACAGCCCATGCCCACCATCCGCCACCGCTTCGACCTGATCGTCTTCGACTGGGACGGCACGCTGTTCGACTCCACCGCGCTGATCGTGCGCTGCATCCAGCAGGCGTGCGCCGACCTCGGTGTGCCGGTGCCGAGCGACGAGCGCGCTGCGTTCGTGATCGGCCTCGGCCTGAACGACGCGCTGGCGCACGCGGCGCCGGGGCTGCCGACCGAGCGCTACCCGGAGCTCGGCGCGCGCTACCGCCACCACTACTTCGAGCACCAGCACGAGCTGACGCTTTTCCCCGGCGCGCTCGAGCTGGTGCGCGCGCTGAAGGCCCGCCGCCAGCGCGTCGCGGTGGCCACCGGCAAGACGCGTCGCGGCCTCGATGCCGCGCTGGCGACGGCGCAGCTCGGCGCGCTGTTCGATGCCACCCGCACGGCGGACGAAACTGCCAGTAAGCCGCACCCGCGCATGCTGCTCGAGCTGATCGAGGCGTGCGGCACCACGCCCGAGCGCACGCTGATGATCGGCGACACCACGCACGACCTGCAGCTGGCGGCCAACGCCGGCACGCCGAGCGTCGGCGTCAGTTACGGCGCCCACGAGCGCGAGGCGTTCGCCGGCTTCGCGCCGCTGTACGTCGCGCCGACGACGCGCGCGCTGCACGAGTGGCTGCTGGCGCATGGCTGAACCGGTGGTCGACGCGCAGCCGCTGTGCGCCAGCAGCGAGCTGGCCGAGCGCGGACTGGCCTTCGTGTTCGACGTGGTGCTGTGGCGCGCGCCGGCGCGCGCGTTCGCGCTGCGCTTCGACGGCCAGGTGGTGTGCTACCTGAACCGCTGCGCCCATGTGCCCACCGAGATGGACTGGCAGGCCGGCCACTTTCTCGACATGGACAAGCGCTGGATCCTGTGCTCGATTCACGGCGCCGCCTACGAGCCGGCCGACGGGCGCTGCGTCGGCGGCCCCTGCGGCAACGGGCGGCTGATGCGCATCGACACCTTCGAGCGCGACGGCACGGTGTATTGGTATCCTTCGCGCGACATCCAACCCGTCGCGTTCGACGACGCGGGGCCTGCCGCCGGCACCGCCCCCGAAAGCCCACCATGAACCCGCAAGAACCGTATCTGCCCCCGACGGCGTCTGCGCCGTCGCCCGCCGCCGCGCCGGCGGCCGCCGCGCGCGGCCCGTCGAGCTTCGAGCGCGGCATGGCGCAGCTCACCGCCGCGCTGGTGCGCGAGCGGCGCAGCGATCGGCGCTGGCGGGTGTTCCTGCGGCTGGCGTGGCTGCTGCTGTTCGCGCTGATCGCCTGGGCGCTGTTCGCGTCGCGCACGCACGGCAGCGCCGCCAGCGGCCCGCACACCGCGTTGATCGAGGTGCGCGGCGAGATCGCGGCCGACACCGAGGCCAGTGCCGACGGCCTGGTGGCCGCGCTGAAGAACGCGTTCGAGGATCCCGCGGCGCGCGCGGTGGTGCTGCGCATCAACAGCCCCGGCGGCAGCCCGGTGCAGGCCGGCATCGTCAACGACGAGATCCGCCGCCTGAAGGCGCTGCACAAGAAGCCGGTGTACGCGGTGGTCGAGGAGATGTGCGCCTCCGGCGCCTACTACATCGCGGTGGCGGCCGACCAGATCTACGTCGACAAGGCCAGCCTGGTCGGCTCGATCGGCGTGCTGATCGACGGCTTCGGCTTCGTCGGCACGATGGACAAGCTCGGCATCGAGCGGCGCCTGCTCACCGCCGGCGACAACAAGGGCATGCTCGATCCGTTTTCGCCGCAGAACGAGCGGCAGAAGGCCTACGCGCAGGCGATGATCGACCAGATCCACCAGCAGTTCATCAAGGTGGTGAAAGACGGTCGCGGCCAGCGCCTGAAGGTGACGCCCGACACCTTCTCGGGCCTGTTCTGGAACGGCGAAGACGCCGTGCGCCAGGGCCTGGCCGACCAGTTCGGCAACCTCGATCACGTGGCACGCGAAGTGGTCAAGGCCGAAGAGGTGATCGACTACACCCCGAAGGAGAACGTGGCCGAGCGGCTGGCCAAGCGCTTCGGTGCGTCGATCGGCGCCGGTGCGGTGCGAGCGATGCGCGCGTGGTCGCCGATCCGCTGAGCACCCGGCCGATCACGCCGCGATCGGCCGACCGATCAACGACCCACTCGAGCGAGCCGACCATGCTGACCTTCTACTACGCCCCCAACACCTGCGCGCTCGCGTCGCACCTCGCGCTGGAACACGCCCGCGCCGACTACCGCGCCGAGCGCGTCAGCTTCGCGACGCAGCAGCAGCGCTCGGCGCAGTACCTGCGCATCAACCCCAAGGGCCGCGTGCCGGCGCTGGTCACCGAACGCGGCGTGCTGACCGAGACGCCGGCGATCCTGCAGTACGTGGCGCAGACCCACCCGCAGGCCGCGCTGGCGCCGCTCGACGACGCTTTCGAGCTGGCGCGCATGAACGCCTTCAACAGCTACCTGTGCTCCACGGTGCACGTGGCGCATGCGCACCGCATGCGCGGCAGCCGCTGGGCCGATAACGCGGCGGCGCAAGAGGCGATGAAGAAGAAGGTGCCGCAGAGCGTGGGCGAGTGCTTCGAGCTGATCGAGCGCGAATTCTTCGCCGGCCCGTGGGTGCTCGGCGCGCGCTACAGCGTCAGCGACATGTACCTGTTCACGCTCGCCAACTGGCTCGAGGCCGACGGCGTCGACCCGGCGCGCTTCCCGCAGGTGGCGGCCCACCGCGAGCGCATGCGCGCCGACGCGGTGGTGCAGAAGGTGCTGGCCGTGCAGCAGGCCTGACGGCCAGCGGGCAGGGCGTTCAGGCCGGCGGAATGCGCAGCAGCTGGCCCGGATAGATCTTGTCCGGGTGCGTCAGCATCGGCTTGTTGGCCTCGAAGATCTGCGGGTACTTGTTGGCGTTGCCGTAGAACTCCTTGGCGATCTTCGACAGCGTGTCGCCCTTGACCACCGTGTAGTACTTCGACTCGTCGGCCGGCGTGGCCACGGTCATCATGTCGTTGACCTGCGCCACGCGCTCGACGTTGCCGCAGCACAGCACCACCTTCTCCTTCGTGGCCTGGTCGGCGGCCTCGCCCGAGACGCTGACCGTGCCGCTGCCGCCGTCGAAGCCGACCGCGAGCCCATCGACCTTCAGCCCCATCGAGGTGATGTAGGTGGCGATCGCGTCGCCGGCGGCCTTGTTCAGGCGCTCCAGGTTGGCGGCGCTGGCCTCGCGCTCGGCGGCTTCCTGCGCGGCCTTGGCCTCGCCCTTGCCGAACAGCTTCTCGCCGGCTTCCTTGATGAAACTGATCAGGCTCATCGAGCTTCCTCCATGGTTTGGTCGATGGATCGAAAGGGCCGCCATCGTACCGCCTGGCTGCGCAGCGACGGTGAATCAGGTGTTGCAGGCGAGGTCGGGCCCGCCGTCGCGCTTGTACGCCACCACGTGATCGATCTCCAGGCGGATGCCGATGCGCTCGCCGATCGCGTGGTCGTGGTGCGACGGCACCAGCGACAGCACCTTGGCGCCGCTGGGCAGCCGCAGCGTGTAGAGGAACTCCGCGCCGCGGAACGCCTTGGCCAGCACCTGCGCGGTGACGCGGCTGGCATCGTCGTGCACCACGTCGTCGGGACGCAGCAGCACGTCGACCTGGCAGCCGCTGGGGCAGACGTCGCCGTGCTCGGTGCAGCGCACCGGCTGCGCGCTTTCGAGCACGCCGAGCTCCATCTGCACGCGGCTGCCGTCGATCACCGTGCCGGGCAGGAACACGCCGTGGCCGACGAAATCGGCGACGAAGCGGTTGGCCGGCTGGTGGTACAGGCGGTAGGCGCTGTCCCACTGCTCGATGCGGCCGTCGCGCATGACGCCGATCTCGTCGGCGATCGCGAAGGCCTCGTGCTGATCGTGCGTGACCAGCAGCGCGGTGATGCCGCTGCGCGCGAGCAGCGCGCGCACCTCGGCGCCGAGGTGCTCGCGCAGCTCGACGTCGAGGCTCGAAAACGGCTCGTCCAGCAGCAGCAGGCGCGGCGCCGGTGCCAGCGCACGCGCCAGCGCCACGCGCTGCTGCTGGCCGCCCGACAGCTCGTGCGGAAAGCGCCTGGCCGCATGCCCGAGCCCGACCGTGTCGAGCATCTGCGCCACGCGCTCGCGCGCGTGGGCAGCACCGCGCAAGCCGAAGGCGACGTTGTCGGCCACCGTCAGGTGCGGGAACAGCGCCTGGTCCTGGAACATCATGCCGACGCGCCGCTGCTCGGGCGGCAGGTGCGCTTCGCGGCTGCTCAGCACATGCCCATCGAGCTGCACGCTGCCGGCGACCACCGGCTCGAAGCCGGCGATCGCGCGCAGCACGGTGGTCTTGCCGCAGCCCGATGGCCCGAGCAGGCAGCCGATCTGGCCGCGTGCGAGCGTCAGGTCGAGCCCCGCGACCACCACCTTGCTGCCGTAGGCCAGCGTCACGCCGTCGAGCCGCAGCCACGCCGGGTTCGCCTCGGCGTGCGGTGCTGACGTTCGGGCGACGGTGGCTTCCATCGTGGGCAGCTTGCTGGGCTCGGCCATGATAATGATTCGCATGCTGCCGACGGCGCGTGTGCCATCGATCAACGGCCTCGCGATGGCCGCGCTGCTGGCCGCGGCGCTGGTGGCCGCGCCGCTGCTGTCGGTGGCGCTGAACGTGTTCGCCGGCGGCACCGGCTCGACCTGGGCGCACCTGGCCGGCACCGTTTTGCCCGACTACGTGGTCAGCACGCTGGTGCTGTGTGTCGCCGTTGCGCTCGGTACCGCGGCGGTCGGCGTCGGTGCGGCCTGGCTCGTCACGCGGCACGAGTTCGCGGGCCGCGCCGCGTTCGAGTGGCTGCTGGTGCTGCCGCTGGCGATGCCGGCCTACGTGATCGCCTACGCCTACACCGACCTGCTGCAGTTCGTCGGACCGGTGCAAAGTGCGCTGCGCCGCGCGTTCGGCTGGTCGCGCGCCGACTACTGGTTCCCCGACGTGCGCAGCCTCGGCGGCGCGGCGGCGATGTTCACGCTGGTGCTCTATCCGTACGTGTACCTGCTGGCGCGCACCGCCTTCCTCGAGCGCGCAGGCGGCATGATCGAGGTCGGCCGCTCGCTCGGGCTGACGCCGTGGCAGGCCTTCGTGCGACTGTCGCTGCCGCTGGCGCGGCCGGCGGTCGCCGCCGGCGTGGCACTGGCGCTGATGGAGACGTTGGCCGACTACGGCACGGTGGCGTACTTCGGCGTGCAGACCTTCACCACCGGCATCTACCGCGCCTGGTTCTCGCTCGGCGACCGCATCGCCGCGGCCCAGCTCGCGCTGGCACTGCTGGCCTTCGTGGTGGCGGTGCTGGCGCTGGAGCGCGCCAGCCGCGGCCGCTCGCGCTATGCCGACGCGTCGCTGCGTGGGCACGGCGTGCCGCGCCTGCCGCTGACGGGCGCGCGCGCGGTGCTGGCGATGGCCGCCTGCGCGCTACCGCTGCTGCTCGGTTTCGCATTGCCGGCACTCGAGCTGGCGCAACTGGCGGCTTCGAGCGAGGCCACGCTGCCGTGGCGGCGCTTCGTCACGCAGGCCGGCAACAGCGTGCTGGTGGCGGCGCTGACCGCGGCCGTGGCGGTGGCAGTGGCGCTGCTGATCGCCTACGCCGCGCGTGCGCAGCGCGGCGCGGCGATGCGCGTGGCGCACCGCGTCGCGGGTCTCGGCTACGCGCTGCCCGGCACGGTGATCGCGGTGGGCGTGCTGATCCCGGTGACGCGCCTGGACCGCGCGCTGGCCGCGGCGTTGCATGCGTGGACGGGCATCGAGGTCGGGCTGCTGTTCACCGGCGGCATCGCCGCTCTGGTATATGCCTGCGTGGTGCGTTACCTGACCGCCGCGCTGCAGAGCGTGGATGCCGGCCTGGCGCGTGTCACGCCGAACATGGATCTGGCGTCGCGCAGCCTGGGCCTCACCGCGGGCCAGACGTTGCGACGCGTGCACCTGCCGCTGGTGCGCGGCAGCGTGCTCACTGCGGCGCTGCTGGTGTTCATCGACGTGATGAAGGAGCTGCCGGCCACGCTGGTGATGCGGCCGTTCAACTTCGACACGCTGGCCACCACCGCCTACACGCTGGCCAGCGACGAGCGACTCGCCGAGGCCGCGACGCCGGCGCTGGCGATCGTCGTGGTCGGGCTGGGTCCGATGGTGCTGCTGTGCCGGCGCATTGCCCGCGGCGCTGCGGCGCCGCATTCTTGATGCTTTCGCTGATGCGCCGCGCGTCAGATGCGCGCGCTGCTGAGCCGCAACCCCTGACGCGGGCGGCAACGCGCCGCACCCCTGACGCGGCGGCAACGCGCCGCGTGCGTGAATGCGGCGCCGTCGCAGCGCCGGCTACTTCCAGCCGGCGCGGTCGTAGGCCCTTTGCGCCGCCGCGATGTTCTTCGCCAGGTCGGCCATCGGCAGGGCGTCGCGCTTGAAGTCACCGAGCGAGCGCAACTCGGGGTTCGAGGCCACCGCCGACTTGACCACCGGCCACTCGTTGTTGCCGTTGGCGAAGTACGCCTGCGCTTCGTCGCTGGCGAGGTACTCGAGGAACTTGACCGCGGCGTCCTTGTGCGGCGCGTGCTTCAGCACCCCAGCGCCGGAAACGTTGACATGCGTGCCCCAGCTGGCCTGGTTGGGCCACACGACCGCGAGCGCCTTCACGGCCTCCTGATCGGCCGGCTTGGTCGAGCGCAGCAGGCGCACCAGGTAGTAGCTGTTGGACACGGTGACGCCGCACTCGCCGGCGGCCACCGCGCGCAGCTGGTCGGTGTCGCCGCCCTTGGGCGCGCGGGCGAAATTGGCCACCAGGCCACGCGCCCACGCTTCGGCCTTGGCCTCGCCATCGTGCGCGATCAGCGCCGCGCCGAGCGACAGGTTGTACGGGTGCGACCCCGAGCGCATGCAGACCTGGCCCTTCAGCGACGGGCTGGCGAGGTCTTCGTAGTTCTGCACCAGCTCGCGCTTGACGTTGGCCTTGTTGTGCACGATCACCCGCGCGCGTGTCGAGAAGGAGTACCAGTTGGGCGTGCGCAGGTTGGCCGGAACCCGCTCTTCGAGCAGCGTCGACTTGACGGGCTGGAACAAGCCCAGCTTGTCGGCCACCTCGAGCCGCGACGCATCCACCGTGATCAGGATGTCGGCCGGACTAGCGCTGCCTTCGTTGCGGATGCGCTCGACCAGTTCGTCTTCGCGGCCTTCGAGCCGGTTGATCTTGATGCCGGTGAGCTTGGTGAAGTTGGCGTACAGCGCCTCGTCGGTCTGGTAGTGGCGCGCCGAGTACAGGTTGAGCACGTTGTCCTGCGCGCGGGCCGATCCGGCGGCCAGCCAGGCGCAGACAGCGATGGCGAGCATGAAGGTGCGATGCATCGATCCAGTCTCTTGAAGTAAGGGATCATGCATCATAACGCGAATAATTCTGATTTAGGTCAACTCACCCGGGATGCCGCCGCGCGCGGTGTCCTGCCGGTGATCGTCCCCAGGGCTGCCGTGCCCATGACGCGGTGACACACGAGGTCGTGCGGCGAACCGATCTGAAACAATGGTTCGGCCGTATAGGCGTGGGAAGGGGAGCCGATGATCGTCGTCCACCATCTCAACAACTCGCGCTCGCAGCGTGTGCTGTGGCTGCTCGAGGAGCTCGGCATGCCCTACGAGGTGCGCCGCTACCAGCGCGACGCGGGCACCAACCTCGCGCCGCCCGAGCTGCTGCAGGTGCACCCGCTCGGCAAGAGTCCGGTGATCAGCGACGGCGAGCTGACGCTGGCCGAAACCGCGGCGATCGTCGAATATCTCGTCGACCGCGGCGGCGGCGGCCTGCGGCCGGCCGCCGGCACGCCCGAGCAGCTGCGCTACACCTACTGGCTGCACTTCGCCGAGGGTTCGGCGATGCCGCCGCTGCTGATGGCGCTGATCACCGCGCGCATCCGCCGCGCCGGGCCGTTCTTCGTGAAGCCGATCGCGCGGCGCATCGCCGACAGCATCCAGTCGACCCTGGTCACGCCGAACCTCGAGCGGCAGTTCGCGTTCATGGAGGGTGAGCTGAGCACGCGGCCCTGGTTCGCCGGCACACCGTTCACCGCGGCCGACGTGATGATGAGCTTTCCGCTCGAGGCAGCGGTCAAGCGCGGCCGGCTCGATGCGCGCTTCCCGCGGCTCAACGAGTGGTTGGCGCGCATCCATGCGAGGCCGGCGTACCGCGCCGCGTTGGACAAGGGCGGGCGCTACGACTTGTTGTCGTGATCGGCGCGGCGCCGCGCCGACGCGGTCAGGCCGACGCGATCGCGCCACCGTGCGCCAGCTGCTCGCAGCGCGCGCTGTCCAGCGGCTGGCCGGCGTCGCGGAAGCCGGTGGCGGCGCGCGCGAAGCGCGTGGCGGCGGCGTCGCGGTCGCCGCGCGCCAGCGCGAGATGGCCGCGCACCTCGTCGTGGGCGGCATGCCACGCGGGCAGGCGCATCACCACGTCGGCCAGGTACGCACACTGGCCCTCGTACTGCTCGGCCAGTGCCACGTCGCCGCCGCGCGCGGCGACGATGGCCGCCGGCACGGCGAACGTGATGCGACAGCCGGGGCAGGTTTCGAGTGGCCCGCGCACCGCCGCGCGCGCCTCGTGCAAGGCGTGCAGCCCCGCATCGGCATCGGCATCGGTGGCGGCGAGCATGCGCGCGCCGTAGATGCGATCGAACAGGTGGAAGCCGACGTCGGACAGGCGCGCGACGTCGAGTGCCTCGTCGAGCAGCCGGCCGGCGCGGTCGCGATCGCCGCGGTACAGCGCCGCCTCGGCCAGGCGCTGCAGCGAGAACGCCTCACCGGTGGCGGCGCCGATCGCGCGGTGCAGCTGCACGCCCTGCTGCAGGTGCTGCTCGGCGCCGGCCAGATCGCCGGCCAGCAGTTCGGCCTCGCCCTGGATCGTGACGCCGAACGCGTGGCCGCGCGCGGCGCCGAGCCGCCGTGCCTCGTCGGCCAGCTGGCGGGCGAACGCGATCACCTCGGTGTAGGGCCGCGCGCCGTACAGGAAGCGCTGTGCCATGCACAGCTGGCCGTCGAACACGCGCAGCGCCAGATGCGGCACCTGGCGCGTGTCGTGCAGATCGGCCCACAGGCTGCGGTGCAGCTCACCACGCGCATGCGCCGCCGCCGCATGCGCCCACGACGCGATCACGACGCTGGCCAGATCCCCTTGCTGCAGCGCCAGCCGGCGTGCCTGCGCGGCCTTCGCGGTGCCGATGGCGGGGTCGGCCACCCCCAGCGCTGCCGCGCCGCTCCACGCGAGCGCCTCGCACAGCCGGCCCTCAGCGGTGGTGGGCTGCACGCCTTCGAGCGCGCTCAGCGCACCCTTGGGATCACCCTGCTTGATCTGCGCCAGCGCGCCCTTGGCGCGCAGGTCGTGCGCCAGCGGATCGCCAGCCGCATCCGCCGCCGCGCGATAGGCGGCCACCGCGCGCGCATCGCCGAGTGCGTCGAGCGCCTCGGCGCGCAGCCGCAGCGCCTCCACGTGTGTCGGCTGATGCGCCAGCAGTGGCTCGAGGTGGCGCAGCACATCGCTGAATGCCGCCAGCCGTGCCGCCTCGCGCGCGGCGGCCAGCAACCACGGCGCAGCCTCGCGCGGACTGCCGCCATCGAGCCAGTGGCGCGCCACCGCGGCCGGTGCGGCGTCGAGCTCGGCCAGCCGCTGCGCGGCCTGGCGATGCATCCTGGCGCGCTGGTGCGGCGCGATCTGCCCGACCAGCGCCTGCCGCACCAGCTCGTGCCGGAAGCGGTAGCGCGACCCCGTTGGCACCAGCACACCGGCGTCGAGCGCGAGGTCGAGCACGCTGGCGGCATGCGCCGGCGCGTCCGGCGCCAGCGCCTCGGCGTCGGCGGCGTCGAACTCGTCGCCGGCCAGCGCCATCCACTTCAGCACGGCCAGGGCGGCGGCAGGCACATCGCACAGCCGCGACGTGATCGCCTCGGCCACGCTGCGCGGCAGCCGGTCGTCGGCCGCGCTGGCGGCGCAGCGCGCCAGCTCGATGGCGGCGAACGGGCTGCCGGCGGCGTCGCGCACGATGCGCGCCACCTTGGACGCAGCCAGCGCCACCGGCGTGCATCGCTCGACCAGGCGCTGCAGCTCGTCGTCGGGCAGTGGCCCGAGGTCGATCACGCGCAGCGTGCCGGCGGCGGCGAGCCGCAGCACGCCGCGTGCGAGCTCGGTGGCGGCCGATGGCGGACGCATCGCCAGCACCACGAACAGCGGCGGCCCGGCATCGGCCAGCTGCATCAACGCATCGGCCTCAGCCTCGTCGACCCATTGCGCGTCGTCGACCACCAGCAGCGTGTCGCGGCTCCCCGACGCAGCCACCAGCAGGCGCCGCACGGCGCCGATCACCTGGTGTCGCCCGAGTGGTGCGGTCAGCGCGTGGGCGGGCCCGGCCAGCGGCGTCAGCAGCGCCAGCACCGAGCGCGCGGCAGAGCCGATGCGATCGAGCGCGCCGCGCTCGGCCAGCAGCACGCGCTCGGCCAGCGCCGTCATCACGGCGTACGCGCGGCCCGGCAGTGCGGCCTGCGCACGCGCCACCTGCCAGCCGCGGCCCTCGGCCAGGGCCTGCAGCTCGCGGCACAACGCCGACTTGCCGATGCCGGCTGGCCCGCGCACCACCAGGCCGCCGGGCCGCTCGCGCGGCGGCAGCGACAGCCAAGCGACCGCTTGCGCGCACGGCAGCGCGCGGCCGACGAACGGTGGCCCCTCGTGCTGCAGACCGGCGATGCAGCGCTCGTACACCGCCTCGGTGGCGCGATCGGGGCGCACGCCGAGCTGCCGCAGCGCATCGCGCAGGTGCGCATACCAGCGGATCGCGGCGGCGCGGTTTCCGCTGGCCAGCTCCAGCACCATCAGCTCGCGGTGCGCTTGCTCGTCGGTGGTTTCCAGTTGGGCCAGGCGCTCCCACTGACGGCTGACGCGCAGCAGCTCGGCGTAGCGCGCGTGCAGGCGCTCACGCAGCGACGTGGTCCACGGCTCGTAGGCCTGCGCCGGCAGCAGCTCGCCGCCATAGGTGAGCGCGGCCTGAGCGCACGCGGCGCGGTCGCGCGGCCCGAGCGCGGCGGTGGCCGCGCGTTCGAACGCCTCGACGTCGCTGCTCACCGGGCCGTGCGGCCACAGTGTCACCTCACCGCCGCGCAGCACCACCGCATCGTGGCGGCCGAGGGCCTGCCGCGCGTGGTGCGCGGCCTTGCGCAGGTTGGCGGCCCCCGCGTCGGGGTCGAGCTCGGGCCACAGCGCGTCGATCACCTGCTCACGCGTCAGGCGGCGGCCCGACGCCAGCGCCAGCAGTTGCACCAGGTGTGCCGCGCGCAGGCCCGGCCAGCAGCCGGGTGCCACCTCGGCACCGTCGACGACGGCGGCGAACCGGCCCAGCAAGCGCAGCGCGAGTGGCGGCGCGGATGCGGCGTCGGCGAGGGGCTGAGGGCCAGGATCCATGCGCGCAGGTCGGCTCAGGCGCAGCCAGTGTGGCCAGCACGCGGCGGCTCGGCAAGCGAGCGAACCAGCGGGAACGTTTCAGGAACGCTCGGTCGCGAGCATGCGGGCCTTCATCCACTCGCACCCAGGAGACCGCCATGACTGCCAGCCTCTACGATCGCCTCGGCGGCGCCGCCGGCATCGACCGCATCGTCGACACCGCGATCGCGGCTCACCTGGCCAACCCGATCATCGGCACCCGCTTCGCCAACGCGCGCGACCTCGATCGTGCCCGGCGCATGGCCAAGGAGTTCTTCGCCCATGGCGCCAGCGGGGGCACGTTGCCCTACACCGGCAAGGACATGGCCGAGGCACACAAGGGCATGAACGTCACCGAGCAGGAGTACCTCGCGGCCACCGACGACATCCTCGCAGCGCTCGCGCAGCACGGCGTCGACGACGGCACCCGCAACGATGTGCTCGGCATCCTGTACTCGCTCAAGGGCGCGATCATCCGCGTGTGATGCGCGCGCGCCGCCGCACGGACGCGGCGGCGCGCGCAGCCTTTCAACCCAGCAGATCGGCCAGCGTGCGCGCCACCACCTTGGTGGCGCCGCGCAGGTCATCGAGCACCAGGTGCTCGTCGGCGCGCTTGGCGTTGCTCTCGAGCACCGTGCGCGGGCCGGCGCCGTAGATCACGCAGGGGATGCCGAGCGCGCCGTACAGGCGCACGTCGGTGTACAGCGGCGTGCCCGAGACGGGAATCGCCTCGCCGAACACCGCCTGCGCGTGGCGCTGCAGCGCAGCCACCACGGCGTGGTTGTTCGGCGATGCCTGCAGCGACTTCGCCAGCAGCAGGCGCTTGATCTCGAGGCGGATGCCGGGGCTGCCGGCCACCGTGGCGGCGATCAGCTCGCGCACCTCGGCCTCGACCTGCGCGGCGTCCTCCTCGGGGATCATGCGGCGGTCGAGCTTGAGCACGACCTTGCCGGGGATCACGTTGGTGTTCGTGCCGCCTTCGATGCGGCCGACGTTGAGGTACGGGTGCTCGATGCCCGGCACCTTCGAGCGCCGCGTGCGCAGCACGTCGTTGTGGGCGTACAGCGCGGTGAGCAGCCGGTTGGCCGCCTGCAGCGCGTCGACGCCGGTGGCGGGGTAGGCGGCGTGGCTGGCCTGCCCGTGCAGCGTCACCTCGAGCTGCAGGCAGCCGTTGTGCGCCACCACCACCTGGTAGCTGAAACCGGCGGCGATCAGCACGTCGGGCTGCGTGAGGCCGAGGTTGAGCAGCCAGCCGGGGCCGAGCTCGCCGCCGAACTCCTCGTCGTAGGTGAAGTGCAGCTCCACCGCACCGCGCCGCGCGAGGCCGCTGTCGATCAGCGCGCGCAGCGCATAGGTGTAGGTGGCGAAGTCGCTCTTGCTCACCGCTGACGCGCGGCCGTAGAGCCTGCCGTCGACGATCTCGGCGCGGTAGGGGTGCTGCGTCCAGCCGTCGCCGGGCGGCACGACGTCGCCGTGCGCGTTCAGCGCGATGGTGGGGCCTTCGCCGAAGCGGTGCCGCACGATCAGGTTGGTGATCGACTGCAGGCCTGCGGCCCGCACCACCGCATCGGGCACCTTGTGGGGCTCGGCCTCGAAGCCCATGATCTTCAGCATCTCGGCGGTGCGCTCGGCATGCGGCGCGTTGTGCCCCGGCGGCGTGTCGGTGGGCACGCGCACCAGCTCCTGCAGGAAGCGCACCTGCTCGTCGAAGTGGTCGTCGACCCAGGTGTCGAGGCGGGAACAATCGATGCTCATGGCTTCGGCGGCGAGCGCTGCTCGCCTGGCGATCGGTCGGGGCGCATTGTGGCAAATGCCGGCTTCGAAGCGATGCTTCTCTGGCCCGGGCCACCCGCCCGCGGGTGAGCGCGGGCGGACGCGCACGATGACGGCACGTTCAGCGCGTCAGCTTGCGGCGCGCGTGCCACTGCGCGAGCGAATGGTCGGGGTACTCGTCGAAGCGCGCGTCGCCACGACGCGCGGACACCGGCACCCACTCGGCCTTCGAGCCAAGCATGATGTGCGTGCTCGACGGGGCCGCCGGCAGCGGTGTGTCGATCGCGCCGGCGTGCGGGTGCACCAGCTCGGGCCAGGTGGGGTCGTACAGCCACAGCGGGCTGCCGCAGCGCTGGCAGAAGTGGCGTTGGCCGCTGCTGCGCCTGCCGTTGTCCAGCTTCGCGCGGTAAACCGCGAGGTGGCGACGGCCGCGCACTTTCAGCGTCGCGTGGTCGGCGCCGAGGTTGATCGCATAGCCGCCGCTGCCGGCGGTCTTGCGGCAGATCGAGCAGTAGCAGCGCATGAACGGCACCGGTTCGTGCGACTGCACGCTGAAGCGCACGGCACGGCAGTGGCAGGATCCTTCGAGCAGCATGGCGGTAACCCTTCGGTGGAGCGAGTTCCCTATCGTGCCAGCAGCTCGCACGGCCAGCGCTTGACAATGTAGCTACTGGTAGCTACATTGCGCCGGATGACGGAAGTCGGCATCAAGACCCTGAAGAATCGCCTCAGCGAGTATGTGCGCGTGGCGGCGAGCGGCGAAACGGTGCTGGTCACCGACCGCGGCCGGGTGGTGGCCGAACTGATCGCGCCGCGACTGCGCCCGGACGCCAGCGCCGCCGAGCAGTTCCTCGGCGAGTTGGCGCGCCGGGGGCTGTTGACGCCGGCGAGCGTTGCGCCGCGCTCGCGGCTGCCGCGGCGCAAGCCGGTGACCACCCTTGCCGACCTGCTGGGCGGCCTCGACGAGGACCGGGCCGACCGTTGATCGTCTACCTCGACACCTCGGTGCTGCTGGCGCGGCTGTTCGCCGAAGACCGGTCGCCGCCCGATGCGCTGTGGTCGCAGACCCTCGTCGCCAGCCGTCTGCTCGAGTACGAAGTGTTCAATCGCGTCCATGCCCGTGGCGCTGCCGCCAGCCATGGTGGCGACGCGCGCCGGCTCGTCGATCGCGTCAGCCTGCTCGAGATGTCGGCGCACGTGCTGGGCCGGGCGCTGCTGCCGTTCGCGCAACCGGTGCGCACGCTCGACGCGCTGCATCTGGCCACGCTCGACTTCGTGCGCGCCCAGGGCCAGAGCGTCGCGCTGGCCACCTACGACCAGCGCCTCGCGTCAGCGGCAACGGCTCTGGGGTTCGCGCTGATGGATTGTTAGGTTCCGATCGGTCTGAGGCCGTGGATTCAATACGCCTGCTCGCCGCCGCGGCGCCGATACAGCGCCGCGTGCTCGAGCGTGTAGCGCTCCAGCGGGCCCTGCATCACATCGGGCAGGTGCAGCTGCGCCGGCCGCTTCATGTAGATCTGCACCGACAGCTCGCGGCCGTCGTCGGCCTGCACGCGCAGCGGCTTGCGCTCGTAGCCATCGGGCCGGCCCACGCCTTCGAGCGCGTCCATCGCGGCCAGTGCCACGGCGTCGACCGCGTAGACCTCGCCGGCCACCCGTTCGCCGTTGCCGGGCGAATCGATCAGCCACGGCACGTGGCGCTCGCCCACCAGGTACAGCGGGTAGCGCTCGAGCGTGCGGAACATGCCGGCGACGCGTGTGCCGCGGTTGGTGCCGAAGTTCGGAAAACCCTGCTTCAGCGTGCCGAACACGAACACCAGGGTCGAGCCGGCGGTGGCGGTCATCGCATCAATCCTTGCGCGCGGTTTGCTCGCGCAGCGCCTGGCGCCGCTGCAGGCTCTCGGCCGGCCAGTGCTGCTTCAGGTCGTAGTACTCGGGTACCGCGGTGGCGCCCGGCGGTATCACCACCCACGGCTGCTTCGATGCGGTGAAGATGTGGATGTCGGGCGGCAGGTGGCCGGGCTCGTCGAGCGTGCCGACGCGCACGAAGGCCACCGCCGGGCCGGCGCCGGCATAGTGGCTCCACACCGCCACGCGGCAGTGCGGGCAGCGTGCGATCCGTTGGCCGCGGCCGCTCGCCGACGGCGTGTCGACCAGCTCGGGCGCATCGCCGAGCAGCTCGATGCGGTCCATCTCGATCATCGCGTTGAGCGCGAACGCGGTGCCGCTCTCGCGCTGGCACCAGCGGCAATGGCAACAGTGCACGAACAGCGGCCTGGTCGTCATGCGGTAGCGCACGCGCCGGCAGTCGCAGCCGCCGTCGAGCGGGAAGGGCGCGGTCATGCCGACGTGCTCACGGTTTCGACGCGGCGGATGCAGCGGGCGCCGCGGGCGTGGCAGCGGGAGCGGGTTGCACAACAGGCGTCGCAGGCACGGCCGATGCGCCGGGCGCGGCCGGCGCCGGCTGGCCCGGTGCCGCGGGCACCACGATGCCGGGCGCCAGCGGCAGCTCGGCCATCGCGGTGACGCCGTCGACGAAGAAGCGCGTCTCGCCGAAGCAGCTGGTGGGCAGGCCGACCTTCTGCTCGTAGTGCAGCGTCACGCGGTGGCCCATCGCCTGGTTGATCTTCGCCGCCACCGCGTCGTCGCGCACCGTGAAGTGGAACTTCTCCACCGTGCTGCCCGGCAGCGACACCAGCGCCAGTTCGCCCTCCCAGGTCTTGCACACCCAGCCGCGGTTGGAGAACTGCTGCACCCAGCCGGCGCGCTCGCCGCTGGAGTAGTTCCAGTTCAGCACGATCGCGAAGTAGCCGGCCAGCAGCGCCAGCAACACCGCAACGCCGATCACGAACCCCTTCATCGCCACCTCCCGCCGGCCGTCACGCAGGGCCGCATTGTGACGACAAGCATGTCATGTCTGTGTTGCCGGGCGCCGGTCGCTCATGCGGTGCCCAGCACACCGCGGCGCATCTGGTCGCGCTCGATCGATTGGAACAGCGCCTTGAAGTTGCCCTCGCCGAAGCCATCGTCGCCCTTGCGCTGGATGAACTCGAAGAACACCGGCCCGAGCAGCGTCTGCGAGAAGATCTGCAGCAGCAGGCGCGCGTTTCCGCCCTGCGTCGAGCCATCGAGCAGGATGCCGCGCGTCTTCAGCTCGGCCACCGGTTGTCCGTGGCCGGGCAGGCGCTCGTCGAGCATCTCGTAGTAGACGTCGTTGGGCGCGGTCATCAATGGCACGCCGGCCAGCGCGAGCTGGTCGATCGTTGCGAACAGGTCGTCGGTCAGCAGCGCGACGTGCTGGATGCCCTCGCCGTTGAACTGCATCAGGAACTCTTCGATCTGCCCGCCGCCTTGCTTGGCCTCTTCGTTCAGCGGGATGCGGATCTTGCCGTCGGGTGCGGTCATCGCCTTGCTGGTCAGGCCGGTGTACTCGCCCTGGATGTCGAAGTAGCGGATCTCGCGGAAGTTGAACAGCTTCTCGTAGAACGCCGCCCAGAACGCCATGCGCCCGCGGTAGACGTTGTGCGTCAGGTGATCGATCACCTTCAACCCGTGGCCTACCGGATGGCGCGGCACGCCGTCGATCCACTCGAAATCGATGTCGTAGATGCTCTTCCCATCGTCGAAGCGATCGATCAGGTACAGCGGCGCGCCGCCGATGCCCTTGATCGCCGGCAGCCGCAGCTCCATCGGGCCGGTGGGCATCTCCAGCGGCTGTGCGCCGAGCTCGAGTGCGCGTGCGTAGGCGCGGTGCGAATCCTGCACGCGAAACGCCAGGCCGCAGGCCGACGGCCCGTGCTCGGCGGCAAAGTAGCCGGCCTGGCTCTTCGGCTCGCGGTTGACGATGAAGTTGATCTCGCCCTGGCGGTACAGCAGCACGTCTTTGCTGCGGTGGCGCGCGACCAGGCTGAAGCCGAGCTGCTCGAACAGCGGCTCGAGCACGCTGGCGGTGGGCGAGGCGAACTCGACGAATTCGAACCCCATCAAGCCCATGGGGTTGTCGAACAGATTGGCCATGGTTGCTCCTCGAACGGCCGCATCGGCGGTGTGGGTGTGGGGATTACCGGTGTGCTCCGGGCAGGCCGCTGCGCGGCGCCACGTCGCACTGCGACAGCGATCGCCGGTACTCGGCCGCGCGGCGCACGTAGCCGTCGGCGGCGTTGGCGAGCAGCTGCAGGTCTTTCTCGCTCAGCGCGCGCACCACCTTGGCCGGTGCGCCGAGCAGCAGCGAGCGCGGCGGAAACACCTTGCCCTCGGTGATGATCGCGCCGGCGCCGACCAGGCTCTGCTCGCCGATCACCGCGCCGTTGAGCACCACTGCCTTGATGCCGACGAGCGAGCCGGCACCGATCGTGCAGCCGTGCAGCATCGCCTGATGCCCCACCGTCACGCGCTCGCCGAGCGTCAGCGGGAAACCCGGGTCGACGTGCAGCACCGCGCCGTCCTGCACGTTGCTGCCGGCGCCGATGGTGATGCTGTCGCCGTCGCCGCGCAGCACGGCGCCGAACCACACGCTGGCGCCGGCGCCGAGCGTGACGCGGCCGACCACGGTGGCGCTGCCGGCCACGTAGGCGTCGGGCGCGATCTGCGGCTGCTGGTCGTCGATGCGGTAGATCGCCATGGCTGGGGCGCGGGCTGCGTGAGCGGCGGAGGTGGGCCATTGTCGCAAGGCGCGGCTCGCCTCGCGTGGCAGTAGCATCGCGCCATGAAGATCTGCATCGTCGGCGCCGGCGCCATCGGCGGTTTCATCGGCACGCGGCTGGCCCTCACCGGGGCGCACGAGGTGAGCGCGCTCGCGCGCGGCGCCACGCTGGCGGCGTTGCGCCAGCACGGCTGGCGGCTGCGCGAGGGCGGCACGCTGCACGGGGCGCCGGCGCACGCGGCCGATCGGGCCGCCGCGCTCGGCGCGCAGGACGTGGTCGTCATCGCCGTCAAGGGCCAGTCGTTGCCCGAGGTGGCGCCGCAGATCGCGCCGCTGCTGGCGGCGCACACGCTGGTGCTGCCGGCGATGAACGGCGTGCCGTGGTGGTTCAACCGCGGCGTGGCGGCGCTCGAAGGCGCGCCGCTGGCCAGCGTCGACCCGGGTGGCACGGTGACGCGTGCGATCCCGTTCGCGCAGGTGATCGGCTGCGTCGTGCACGCCAGCACGTCGACCTCGGAGCCCGGCCTGGTCGAGCACAAGATGGGCCGCGGCCTGATCGTCGGCGAGCCCGGCGGCGGCGAATCGGCGCGCGTGCGCGCGCTGGCCGAGGTGCTGCAGCACGCCGGCTTCGACGTCACCGCATCGGCCAACGTGCGGCGCGACATCTGGTACAAGCTGTGGGGCAACATGACGATCAACCCGGTGTCGGCGATCACCGGCGCACCGACCGATCGCGTGCTCGCCGATCCGCTGCTGCTCGCGTTCTGCTCGCAGGCGATGCGCGAGGCCTCGGCCGTCGGCGCGCAGATCGGCTGCGCGATCGAGCAGCAGCCCGACGACCGCCACGCGATCACGCGCAGGCTCGGCAGCTTCAGGCCCAGCATGCTGCAAGACGTGGAGGCCGGCCGCACGATCGAGCTCGACGCCATCGTGGCGGTGCTGCGCGAGATCGCGCAGCGCGTCGGCGTGGCCACGCCGAGCATCGACGCGCTGCTGGGCCTGACGCGGCTGTTCGCGCGCATGCGCGGGCTGTACCCGGGCTGAGCGGCCGGCCTTCCAGGTGAGCTAGGCGCGCGGCCGCCCGAACAGCGCGTCCCACTGCGCCAGCGCCGGCTTGGCGTTGAACTGCGTGTCGACGAAGCCGAGCTTGACGAACAGCGCCAGGCTCGGCGGCGTCGGCTGCGGGAAGGAGGCCGGATCGATGTCGGTAAAGGGCAGCTGAGTCCAGCCGCGCGCTGCGATGCCGTCGAGCAGCGCTGCGTGCCGAGTCACGTAGCGCGCCTGCAGCGCCGGCGTCGACGTCACCGACCCCGGTGCCGTGCCGACGCTGGCGCTGGGCCAGCCGCCTTCGACCACCATCATCGGCAGAGGCGAAGTGGCGCTCTGCAGGCGGCGGTAGTGGTCGTCGGGGATGTCCTCGGGCTGCGCGTAGGCGAGGTACGGGTACGACGACAGTCCGATCAGCTGCATGAACGGGAAGTCGGTGCGATCGGTGTCGATGCCGACGAACGGCCCGTTGGTGAATTTGCCCCAGGCGGTCTCGACCTGCACGCTGACGAACAGCGTCGATGCCGTGCCGGCGGCGCGCAGATCGGCGGCGGCGTCGTTGGCGGTGCGGCGGACGGCGCTGTAGAGCGCCGCCGGTGCGGTGGCGCGGATCAGGTTGGTTTCCGGCGCGAGGCCGAGATACTCGGGTCGCAGCAGCCGCGCCACCGCGAGCAGGAAGCCGCGCACCGCCTGCTGCACTGCGGGCTCGGCGAGGCTGCGGCCGAGCGCGCGCAGCTGCGGCGCCTCCTGCGAACGGTCGAGGCCGTCGGTGAGGTCGGCCATGTACATCAGCTGCATGCCCTTGCTGCGGTAGAAGTCGACCAGACCGACCTTGTCGCGCTGCAAGATCACATCGGGCGACACGCCGGCGAGCAACTCGGTGTACGGCGGTTCGTCGTGGATCGCGGCCAGGTCGGCGCGCGTGCTCCAGAGGTCGATCGTGCGCAGCGCGTCGGCCATCGTGTTGCGCGGCGGCAGCGCGGAGAATCCCATCCGCCAGGTGCGCGTGGACGCAGGCAGGCTGCCGCCGCCGTGGCAGCCTGCGGCGGCCAGCGCGGCCCAGGCGGTGGCGCCGCCGAGCGCGCGCCGTCGCAGCGGGCTGTCCACCGATGGTCGTGTTGACCTGCCCGGGATCGCTCGGGCGCGCCGCATGGCCGCGACTATCGACCGCGCCAATTCATTCACAGCTTCTTCAGTCGAGGCCGATCTCGATCGCGGTCAGTGGCGCGTCGAACTCGGCGCGCCAGGTCTGGCCCGGTTGCAGCGCCCAGGCATCGGTCCAGGTGCCGGTGGTCACCACGTCGCCGGCGCGCAGCTCGGGTGCGCCGGGGCAGCGCTGCAGTTCGAGCACGAAGTGCCGCAGCGCGTGCAGCGGGCCGTCGAGCACGTTGCGGCCCTGGCCCTGCTCGATCGGCCTGCCGTCGCAGCGCAGGCGCACGCCGGCGGCAGCCAGCATGGCATCGAGCGCTTTGCCGCCGGTGGCCAGGCCGCGCACCGGCGTACGCGGCCCGACCAGCAGGCGCCCGTGCAGACCGCCGTCGGCCACCGTCTGCGCGGCGGTGAAGCGCCAGTCGGCGCAGTGCGACTGCACGATCTCGAAGCCCGTTGCCAGCCAGTCCACGCAGGCGAACAACTGCTCCAGCGTGGCATCGGGCGGCGGCGTGGCCGCGATGCCGAACACCACCTCGGGCTCCAGCCGCGGCTGGCACAGCCGCTGCAGCGACAGGGTGGCCCGGCCGTCGCAGTGCAGCAGCGTGGTGTTCCACACCGTGCCCCAGATCGGCGCGAACACGCGGTAGCGCTGCCAGATCGTGCGGTTGGTGAAGCCGATCTTGAAGCCGGCCGGTTGCTCGCCGCGCGCGCTGCGCAGCGCGCGCACCGCCAGCGCGCTCTGGTAGGCCTGCGCCACGTCGCTCGGGCGCTGTGCGTCGGGCAGCGTCGGCCACAGCACACCGCTATCGAGGTGCGCCAGGATCTCCTGCGGCGACATCATCGTCATCGCCCGCCGCGCCGTCGCTGGCGCACCGCGGCGGCCAGCTCGTCGAGCAGCGTGGCGGAGTCGTCCCAGCCGACGCAGGCGTCGGTGATGCTCTGGCCGTAGCGCAACGTGCGGCGGTCGGTGCTGCCGGGCTTGAACGCCTGTGCGCCGGCGACGAGGTGGCTCTCGATCATCACGCCGAACACCTGCCGGCTGCCGCCGGCGATCTGCGCGGCGACGTCGCGCACCACGGCGGGCTGCTGCTCGTGGCGCTTGCCGCTGTTGCCGTGCGAGCAGTCGACCATCACGCTCGGCTGCCGGCCCGCGTCGGCCAGCGCCTCGCACGCGGCGGCCACGCTGGCGGCGCCGAAGTTGGGCTGCGCGCCGCCGCGCAGGATCACGTGGCCGTCGGGGTTGCCGGCGGTGTGCACCATCGCGATCTGGCCGCTCTTGTGCACCCCCAGAAAGCTGTGCGGCTGGCTGGCCGCGATGATGGCATCGATCGCCACGCGCACGTTGCCCTCGGTGCTGTTCTTGAAGCCGATCGCCGCCGAGAAGCCCGACGCCAGCTCGCGGTGCACCTGGCTCTCGGTGGTGCGCGCGCCGATCGCGCCCCAGGAGAGCAGGTCGGCCATGTACTGCGGGCTCGACGTGTCGAGCAGTTCGCTGCCGGCGGGCACGCCGAGCGCGTTGATGTCGATCAGCAGCGAGCGCGCGATGCGCAGGCCTTCGTTGATGCGAAAGCTGCCGTCGAGGTGCGGGTCGTTGATCAGCCCCTTCCAACCGACCGTGGTGCGCGGCTTCTCGAAGTACACGCGCATCACGAGCTGCAGCGCATCGTCGAGCTGGGGCTTCAGGTCATGTAGGCGCTGTGCGTACTCGAGCGCCGAGCGCGGCTCGTGCACCGAGCACGGGCCGATCACCACCAGCAGCCGGTCGTCGATGCCGTGCACGATGCGCCGCACCTGGTCGCGGCTGGCCTCGACGAAACCCTCGATCGGGCCGCCGGCCACCGGAAAGAAGCGGATCAGCTGCTCCGGCGGCGGCAGCGGCTCGACCGCGACGACGCGCTCGTCGTCGACCTTGCTGGTCTTCTCGGTGGGGTCGGTGCGGTGCATGGTCGTCGCAGCGGTTGGCGCGACATTGTCGGCCAACCGCGCGGCGCCGCCCTCAGCCGTGCGAGCCGCAGCACGAGCCCGCGGCGGCCGGCTGCAGCGGTCAAGGAGTTCATGGCGCAAGGCTAAGCGGGAGCGTGAACCGTCGAACCAGCGAGGCTGCGCTTGCACGCGCGGCCGCGGAGTCATTCGACCGCCGGCGACCCGAACCGATGCTCGAGCGTGAGCACGATGTAGTTCGAGCCGCCCGTCACGTTGCCCAGCAGCCGCGAGTGCGAGAACATCCCCGAGCGGTGGACGACGCCGACGCCGAGGTAGGTGTGCTTCCAGCGTTCGGCCGCGAGAACGTCGCCGACGCTGAAGTCGACCGACGCGTCGATGTAATTCAGCACGCGCGAGGTGCGGCGGCCGCGCGCGGCCTGCTCCTGCACTTCGGCGAACGGCACCGGGTCAGCGACCGACAGGCCCCAGCCGAAGCCGATGCGCGTCGACACGCGATCGCTCCACGGCAGGCGGTAGAAGCCCTTCATGAAGAGATCGACCTCGGCGCCGGTGCGCTGAAACGGCCGGTCGCGGTGCTGGATCAGGCCGACATAGCCCACCAGGTCGAGCGGCCAGCCGCGAAAATCCTGCACCAGCGTCTTGCCGACGTTGAGACCGACCGCTGCGGTCGGCGTGGCGCGGTTGATCGCCGTGCAACGCAGTGTCGTGATCTTCACCATGTTGCAGCGGTCTTCGGCGGCCGGGCCGTACGACACGCGCACCCAGGTCGGCGACGCCTCGGCCGACCACTGCACCTCGCGTGCGCTGGGGCTGTACGCGGCCCCGAGCAGCACGCCGAGCTGGGTGCCGCGCTCGGCGATCGGGCTGTCGCGCACGGTGCGCGCGTGCCGCGTCGTCGCCACGCCGCCGAGCAGCCGCCAGCCCGCGCTGAGCTGATAGCTGCCGAACAGGCCCGCCGCCAGGTTCGCGCCGGCACCGGGCTGGTAAGCGGGCCGCTCGGGCAGCGCGGCTTGCTCGGCCGGCACGCCGTAGTAGAAGTCGTTGCTGCGCGCGCTGCGCACCGTGATGGCGAGCGATGGCCGCACGGTCCAGCGCCCGAGCCGCCAATCGGTGAACGCACCGAGCTCGACCTCGCGGCCGCGCGATTGGTGCCCCACGTCCTGGTACGCGGCCGTATAGAACCGGCTCGACCCCCAGCGGTGGCGCCAGATCAGACCCGCGTCGAGGCCACCGTTACGCGGCGTCAGGCCGCGCAGCGCCGGCGGCATGCGGTCGAGCGGAAAGCCCTCGACGCGGCGGCGCAGAACGACGTCGACCTCGTCGTCCGCGCTCGCGGCGAGCTTGATGCCCAGCCGGTCCGAGCGCAGGAAGATGCGCTCGCCCTCGTAGAGGTATAGCGGCACCAGGTCGCGTTGTCGGCCTTCGCCACGGTACGGCGAGCGCTCGCTGCTGACGAGCCAGCCCAGGCCGGCGCCGCCGGGCGCAGAGATCAGGTTGACCAGCGCTTCGCTGTTGCCGATCTGCGCGCAGACGTCCAACGGCCACCACAGCGGCAATGCGAACGCCAGACGCACGAAGCGCACGGTCGCGGGGCTGCGGTCGGGTGAAGGCAGGCCGCGCGCCAGCGACGATGATCGTGCCTCGGGCCCGTCGTGGCGCGCGCGGCGCGGCGACGGCAGACGACGGCAGCGCCCGTTTGCACGAGTCGAGCGGTGGTCACGGAACACCTGAATCCTCGTGGTCGGTTGCCGCATTCTGGCCCGTGCGCGGGCCGGTGGTAAGGTGACCGGCAAATCGCGCGCGTCCACGTGCTGCAAGCCGCCACCAGCTCCGGGAAGAACTCGAGTGCGATGCAACGAGCCGACGCAATCCGATGGCGCGCGCCGCAACGGCGTGCCGGATGCGTGTGCGTTCGTGTCGCCAGGCGTCAAGCTGGCGATCGACGAGATCGGCGCGGGTCGCGCAGGCGGCAGGCGCCGGCAGCGATGACCGGCCACGCCCCGCTGCGGCACGCACTGACGTGGGCTGAACTGCTGCCGTCGCTGCGCGCCGGGCTCGCGGTGGTGGTGCTGTTCGCGTTCGCGGTGGCGCTGGTGAAGGAGTTCGCCGAGCCGATCCAGGCGGTTGTTCGTGCGCATGCGCTGCTCGGCGTCGTGGTGTTCTTCGCCACCTCGGCGCTGGCCGTGCTGGTGCCGGTGCTGAGCAACCTGCCGCTGCTGCCGGTGGCCGTGCTCGCGTGGGGTTCTGGGTGGACCGCCGCGCTGCTGCTGGCCGGCTGGATCGCCGGTTCGGGGCTGTCGTTCTGGCTCGGTCGCCACGCGCGCGCGGCGATCATCCGGCGTCTGCCGGCGGTGCGCCGGCATGCCGACATCGACCGGTTGATCCATCCGCAGCACCGCATGGTCTCGCTGGTGCTGCTGCGCATGACGTTCCCGGTCGACGTGCTGTCGTACGCGCTGGGTTTGTTCAGCCGCCGTACCACGCTGGCCGAGAACGTGACCACCACCGCACTGGGCGGCGCGCCGTTCGCGCTGCTGTTCGCGTGGGTGCCGGCGCTACCGTTCGTTGCGCAGGCGGCGGTGCTCGGCGCGTCGGTGGTGCTGTTCGCGCTCTACGCCGCTTGGCTGCTGCGTGGGTCGGCCTCCGAATCCCTATAATTTCTCGACCGATCGGTCGATAATACTCCCTTCGAACCCAGACATGCCCGAACGCACCCCGCAGCAACTGGCCGAGCACGTGCGTGATCGCATGTTCGCCCACGACCGCGCCTCGAAGTGGCTCGGCATGAGCATCGACGAGGTCGCGCCCGGCCGCGCGGTGCTGTCGATGACGGTGCGCGATTGCATGCTCAACGGCCACGACCTCTGCCACGGCGGGCTGATCACCACGCTGGCCGATTCGGCGTTCGCGTTCGCCTGCAACTCGTACAACGAGATGACGGTGGCCTCGGGCTTCGCGATCGACATCCTCGCGCCGGGCAAGCTCGGCGACGTGCTGACCGCGCGCTGCAACGAGGTCAGCCGCGCCGGCCGCACCGGGGTCTACGACTGCATCGTCACCAACCAGCGCGGCGAGCGCGTGGCGGTGTTCCGCGGTCGCTCGTACACGATGAAGGGCCGGCCGGCGGTCGCAGATTGAACAGGAGACATCGATGCCAGTGAAGCAGCCCAAGCCGGGCGACCTCGAACCGATCGAGACCGCCAGCCGCGACGAGCTGCAGGCGCTGCAGCTGCAGCGCCTGCAATGGACCGTGCGGCACGCCTACGAGAACGTGGCGCACTACCGCCGGGCGTTCGACGCCCAGGGCGTGCACCCCAGCGACCTGAAGTCGCTGGCCGACATCGCGAAGTTCCCGTTCACCGCGAAGAAGGATCTGCGCGATCACTACCCGTTCGGCATGTTCGCGGTGCCGCGCGAGAAGGTGGTGCGGGTTCACGCATCGTCGGGCACCACCGGCAAGCCGACGGTGGTGGGCTACACGCAGCGCGACATCGACAACTGGTCGGACCTGGTCGCGCGCTCGATCCGCGCCTCGGGCGGCCGCGCCGGCGACATCGTGCACGTGGCCTACGGCTACGGCCTGTTCACCGGCGGGCTCGGCGCGCACTACGGTGCCGAGCGGCTGGGCTGCACCGTGGTGCCGATGAGCGGCGGCCAGACCGAGAAGCAGGTGCAGCTGATCCGCGACTTCGAGCCCGACATCATCATGGTGACGCCGAGCTACATGCAGGTGATCATCGAGGAGTTCGAGCGTCAGGGCATCGACCCGCGCTCGATGAGCGTCAAGGTCGGCATCTTCGGCGCCGAGCCGTGGACCGAGGCGATGCGCCACGACATCGAGGTGCGCGCGGCGATCGACGCCGTCGACATCTACGGCCTCAGCGAGGTGATGGGCCCGGGCGTGGCCAACGAGTGCATCGAGGCCAAGGACGGCCCGGTGGTCTGGGAGGATCACTTCTACCCCGAGATCATCGACCCCGAGACCGGCGCGGTGCTGCCCGATGGCGAAGAGGGCGAGCTGGTCTTCACCACGCTGACGAAAGAGGCGCTGCCGGTCATCCGCTACCGCACGCGCGACCTCACGCGGTTGCTGCCGCCCACCGCGCGCAGCATGCGCCGCATGGGCAAGATCGTTGGCCGCAGCGACGACATGCTGATCATCCGCGGCGTCAACGTGTTCCCCACGCAGATCGAGGAGCTGGTGCTGCAGCACGGGGCCCTCTCGGGCCAGTACCAGTTGGTGGTCACGCGCGACGGCCACCTCGATGAGATGCAGGTGCTGTGCGAGCTGCTGCCGCAGCAGGCGAGTGCCGATCGCGCGCAGATCGCGCACGGGTTGCAGGCGCGAATCAAGACGCTGATCGGCGTCAGCACCACGGTGAGCGTCGGCGCGCCCGATTCGATCGAGCGCACGCTGGTCGGCAAAGCACGCCGCGTGATCGACAAACGACCGAAGTAAAGGAGCCTCGCGATGTACACGCAAGCGATGGACAGCCAGCCGAAGGACGAGCGCGAGCCCAAGGCCGTGCGCTCGCTGCAGGAGGTCGAGCTCGAGCGGCGCTTCGACGCCAAGATCGACGCCGGCGAGTTCATCGAGGCGAAAGACTGGATGCCCGAGCACTACCGCAAGACGCTGCTGCGCCAGATCAGCCAGCACGCGCACAGCGAGATCGTGGGCATGCTGCCCGAGGGCAACTGGATCACGCGCGCGCCGACGCTCAAGCGCAAGGCGATCCTGCTGGCCAAGGTGCAGGACGAGGGCGGCCACGGCCTGTACCTGTACGCCGCGGCCGAGACGCTGGGCACCAGCCGCGACGAGATGATCGATGCGCTGCACGCGGGCAAGGCCAAGTACAGCTCGATCTTCAACTACCCCACGCTGACCTGGGCCGACATCGGCACCATCGGCTGGCTGGTGGACGGTGCGGCGATCATGAACCAGGTGCCGATCTGCCGCTGCTCGTACGCGCCGTACGCGCGCGCGATGATCCGCATCTGCCGCGAAGAGAGTTTTCACCAGCGCCAGGGTTTCGACTCGCTGCTCACGATGATGCGCGAGGGCACGCCCGAGCAGCGCGCGATGGTGCAGGATGCGGTCAACCGCTGGTGGTGGCCGTCGATCATGATGTTCGGCCCGCCCGACGATCAGAGCCCGAACAGCGCGCAGGGCATGCGCTGGGGCATCAAGCGCGTCAGCAACGACACGCTGCGCCAGCGCTTCGTCGATGCCACCGTCGAACAGGCCAAGGTGCTGGGTGTCACGCTGCCCGACCCCGACCTGAAGTGGAACGCCGAGCGCGGCGCGCACGACTTCGGCACCATCGACTGGGCCGAGTTCAAGCGCGTGATCGCCGGCGACGGCCCGTGCAACCGCGAGCGCCTGGCCGCGCGCCGCAAGGCGTGGAACGAAGGCGCCTGGGTGCGCGAGGCCGCGCTGGCGCATGCACGCAAGCTGGCAACCCGGCAGGAGGCGGCATGAGCGCGCCGGGCCGCTCCCAAGCGCTCATCCCGGAGCGCGCAGCGCGGAGGGCAGTCCAATGAGCGCGCCGGGCCGCTCCCAAGCGCTCATCCCGGAGCGCGCAGCGCGGAGGGCAGTCCAATGAACGCACCGGATACCGCGAACGAATGGCCGTTGTGGGAGGTGTTTGTGCGCAGCCGCTCGGGCCTCGACCACAAGCACTGCGGCAGCCTGCACGCGGCCGACGCCGCAATGGCGATCCAGCTCGCGCGCGATGTCTACACGCGGCGCCAGGAAGGCTGCAGCGTCTGGGTGGTGCGCAGCGACCAGATCGTGGCCAGCGACCCGGCCGACAAGGACATGTACTTCGACCCGATGGAAGACAAGGTGTACCGCCACCCCACCTTCTACAAACTGCCCAAAGAAGTGGACCATATGTAATGAGCCCGCACGGCCGCCCGAAGGGCGAACTCCCCCGCGGGGGGACGACGCGTAGCGTCAAGGGGGTCCAGTGACCTCGCCTTCGATCCAGGTCGAGCACAGCCCCACGGTGCAGTACCTGCTGCGCCTGGGCGATACCGCGCTGATCCACGGCCAGCGGCTGGGCGAGTGGTGCGGCCACGCGCCGGTGCTCGAAGAAGACATCGCGCTGGCCAACATCGCGCTCGACCACATCGGCCAGGCGCGCGCGCTGCTCACGCGCGCCGGCCAGCTCGAAGGCCGCGGCCACGACGAAGACCAGCTCGCGTTCCTGCGCGACGAGCGCGACTACCACAACGTCACGATCGTCGAGCTGCCGAATTCGGGCGGTGTCGGCTCGTCGCGGCCCGGTGACTTCGCCTTCACGGTGCTGCGCAACACGATGGTGGCCACCTGGTTCCGCCTGCTGTGGGAGCGCCTGCGCGAATCCACCGACGCCGAACTGGCCGCGATCGCCGGCAAGGCGGTGAAGGAGGCGCGCTACCACCAGCAGCACTCGGCCGACTGGGTGGTGCGCCTGGGCGACGGCAGCGACGAATCGGCGCGCCGCCTGCGCACGGCGCTCGACGGCCTGTGGCGCTTCACCGGCGAGTTGTTCGACAGCGATGCGGTCGATGCCGCAGCCGCCGCCAACGGGCTCGGCCCGCGCTGGAGCAGCCTGCACGAGCCATGGCGTGCCGAGATGCAGGCGGTGTTCGACGAGGCCAAGCTGTCGCTGCCGGCCGAGTCGACCTTCCGCAGCACCGGCAAGGCCGGCGTGCACAGCGAGCACATGGGCTACATCCTGGCCGACCTGCAATACCTGCAGCGCGCCTACCCCGGGGGTGTGTGGTGACGGCCGATGCCGCGTTACGAGGCGACCCGCGCGTGGCGCAGGCCTGGGCGGTGCTGCACACCGTGCTCGACCCCGAGGTGCCCGCACTCAGCGTGTGCGATCTCGGCATCGTGCGTCTCGTGGCCGCACGCGCCGACGGCATCGAGGTGGTGCTGACGCCCACCTACTCGGGCTGTCCGGCCACCGAGATGATCGAGCGCTCGGTGGTCGATGCGCTCGACGGCGCCGGCCTCGGCCCCGCGCGCGTGACGCTGCAGCGCGCACCGGCGTGGACCACCGACTGGATCAGCGCCGAAGGTCGCCGCAAGCTGCTGGCCTACGGCATCGCGCCGCCGGGCGGCGGTGCAGCGGGCGACGGTGCGGCGGGCGGCGCTGCCCAGGCGGCACCGATCCGGATCGTGCGCCGCGTGCCGCCGGCGGCCGTCGCATGCCCGCACTGCGGCAGCGCGAACACCGAACGCTTGTCGGCGTTCGGCTCCACGGCCTGCAAGGCGCTGTACCGCTGCCTGGCCTGCCGCGAGCCGTTCGAGTACTTCAAAGCGATATGACCACGCCGCTGTTCCACCCGCTGCGTGTGCGCCGCATCGAGCCCGACACCGCCGAAGCGGTGATCGTCACGTTCGAGGTGCCAGCGCCGCTGCGCGACGTGTTCGGCTTCACGCAGGGGCAGTACCTCACGCTGCGCCACCAGGTCGACGGGCAGGACCTGCGCCGCTCGTACTCGATCTGCGCCGGCGTCGACGATGGCGAGTTGCGCGTCGGCGTGCGCAAGGTCAACGGCGGCGCGTTCTCCAACTGGATCCACGAGCACCTGCGAGTCGGCGATGCGATCCAGGTGATGGCACCGCAGGGCCGCTTCTTCGTGCCGATCGACGCCGCGCAGGCGCGCCACTACCTGGGCATTGCCGGCGGCAGCGGCATCACGCCGATCCTGTCGATCATGAAAACCGTGCTCGGCCGCGAGCCGAAGAGCCGCTTCACGCTGATCTACGGCAACCGTGCACTGAAGAGCACGATGTTCAAGGAAGAGATCGAGGATCTCAAGAACCGCTACCTCATGCGCCTGGTGCTGCACCACGTGTTCTCCGACGAGCACACCGATGCGCCGTTGAACCACGGCCTGATGAACCGCGCCAAGATCGGCGAGTTCCTCGGCGCGTTGGTGCCCGCGCGCACGATCAGCCACGCCTTCGTCTGCGGCCCGTACCAGATGAACGACGAGGCTGAAGGAGCGCTGCTGGCCGCCGGCGTGGCCGAAGACCGCATCCACATCGAGCGCTTCGGCATCGCGCCGCAAGCCGCGCAGGCGGTGGGCGCGGTGATCCACCAGGCGCAGCCGGGCGATGCCGAGATCGCGCGTGTCACGATCGTCCGCGACGGCCTGCGGCGCGAGATCGAGTTTCGCCGCGATCAGCCGAGCATCCTCGATGCCGCTTCCGCTGCCGGGCTCGAAGTGCCGTTCTCGTGCACCTCGGGCGTGTGCGGCACCTGCCGCGCCAAGCTGCTGGAAGGCCAGGTGCGCATGGAGCGCAACTTCGCGCTCGACAAGGCCGAGCTCGCCGCCGGCTTTGTGCTGACCTGCCAGGCGCACCCCACCACCGAGCGCGTGGTGCTGTCGTTCGACGAACGCTGACCCGGTCGCACGCCACGCCTCCCGCACCATGCCCCGCGGCCGCGCGAAAACCTACGACGACCAACGCGAGCTGATCCTCGCGCAGGCGGCACGGCTGTTCGCGGCGCGCGGCTACCCGGCCACGTCGATGAACGAGGTGGCGCAGGCCTGCGGTCTGAGCAAGGCCACGCTGTACCACTACTACGACGACAAGTACGCGCTGCTGGTGTCGATCGCCGGCGGCCACGTGCAGCGGCTGCACGCGCTGGTGGCCGGCGTGCAGGCCGAGGTGGCTGCCGGGCGCATGGCGCCGCAGGCGCAGCTGCGCGAGCTGGTGCTGCGCATCGTCGAGGAGTACGCCGGTGCGCAGCACGCGCACCGCGTGCTCACCGAGGACGTGCGCTTCCTGGATGCGGCCGATCGCAGGCGCATCCTCGGCCAGGAGCGCGCCGTGGTGGCCGGCTTCGCGCGCGCCGTGGTCGCGCTGCGGCCCGAGCTCGAGCGCGCCCGGCTTGCCAAGCCGCTGACGATGCTGCTGTTCGGCATGATCAACTGGCTGTTCACCTGGATGAAGCCCGACGGCGAGCTCGACCACGCGGCGATGGCGCCGCTGGTGGCCGACCTGTTCCTCGGCGGCCTGCCGGCGGTCAAGGCGCCGCGCCGGGCGGCTGCCGTCGCGGCCTGAGGCGCCGCACAATCCCCGCACTTCTTCGAGGCCACCACCATGACCCTGCCCCGTTCCGCCTGGATCGTCGACGGCGTGCGCACACCGTTCGGCCGCTACGGCGGCGCACTCGCCGGCGTGCGCACCGACGATCTCGCCGCGCTGCCGATCAAGGCGCTGCTGCAGCGCCACGCCGGCGTCGACTGGACTCAGCTCGACGACGTGATCTACGGCTGCGCCAACGGCGCCGGCGAAGACAACCGCAACGTCGCGCGCATGGCTGCGCTGCTCGCCGGAGCGCCCACCGACGTGCCGGGCGTCACGCTGAACCGCCTCTGCGGCTCGGGGCTCGATGCGCTGGCGATGGGCGCGCGCACCATTGCCAGCGGCGAGGCCGAGCTGATGATCGCCGGCGGCGTCGAGAGCATGACGCGCGCGCCGTTCGTGCTGGCCAAAGCCGATGGCGCGTTCTCGCGCAGCGCGAAGATCGAAGACACCACCATCGGCTGGCGCTTCGTCAACCCGCTGATGAAGGCGCAGCACGGCATCGATTCGATGCCCGAGACCGCCGAGAACGTGGCTGCCGAGTTCAAGATCTCGCGTGCCGATCAGGATGCGTTTGCGCTGCGCTCGCAGCAGCGCTGGCAGGCCGCACACCAGGCCGGCTTCTTCGCGGGCGAGACGGTGCCGGTGAGCGTTGCGGGCAAGAAGAAGGGCGAGACCGTGTCGTTCGCAGTCGACGAGCATCCGCGCGCCACCACGCTCGACGCGCTGGCGGTGCTCAAGGGCGTGGTGCGGCCCGACGGCACGGTGACCGCGGGCAACGCCAGCGGCGTCAACGACGGCAGTTGCGCGCTGCTGCTGGCCAGCGATGCGGCGTTGAAGCGCCACAATCTGGCGCCGCGCGGGCGCATCGTCGGCGCCGCGGTGGCCGGTGTGGCGCCGCGCATCATGGGCATCGGCCCGGCGCCGGCCACGCGCAAGCTGCTCGCGCGGCTGGGCTGGACGCTGGCCGATCTCGACGTCATCGAGCTCAACGAAGCGTTCGCCGCGCAGGGCCTGGCGGTGACGCGGCAACTCGGCCTGGCCGACGACGACGCACGCGTCAACCCCAACGGCGGCGCGATCGCGATCGGCCATCCGCTCGGCGCCTCGGGCGCGCGGCTCGCGCTCACCGCGCTGCGCCAGCTCGAGAAGAGCGGCGGCAGGCGAGCGCTGGCCACGATGTGCATCGGCGTCGGCCAGGGCATCGCGCTGGCGCTCGAACGCGCCGGCTGATCACGGCCCCGGCGGGCGGCCGGCGCGGCCGCGGTGCGCAGTAGTTCCGTGACGCAGTGGTCGTGCCGCGGCCGGGCCGCCAATGCCTGCTTGGCAGGCGCGCCGCGGCCGCCGATAACCACGCTGTCGCCTTGCCGTATCGCCGACCCGATGCCACGCCCGCCGAGCGCCCAGCGCGCCGCCGTTTCCGCTGCTGCGGCCGCCGCAGCAACGCCCGACCGCCAGGCCCGCCAGGCAGCGCCAGAAGGGCGCTCGTGGCTCGGCGAAACCGTGCGCGCGCTGTTCGTGCGCGACCTGCGCGTGCACCGCATCGACGGCAAGCTCGCGGTCGCGCTCGAAGACAAGCCAGCCGCGCGCGCCGCGGCCGCCTCGCCGATGCGCGCCGAGCTGAAGGCGCTGCTCGATGCCGCGCCCGACAGCCGGCTGCAGCTGCGCTTTCTGGCCGCGGTTGAGCACGGCCTGAAGCACAAGGATCCGACCGGGCTGTTCCTGTTCGAGGTCGCGCCCGAGCGGCTGCGCACGGTGCTGCGCCAGTTCGACGCGCTGGTGCCGGCCGCGCCGGCGCCGGCGCTGGCGGCGCTGCGTGCGCGCATCGTCGACGCCATCAATTCGCGCGAGAAGAAGCAGCAGCAGCTCGAGATGAGCGCGCCGCGCTCCGACCTGATGCGCGACCACCGGGTCGAGGTGGCCGAGGCGCGGCCGTCGGACTTCGACCGCATCCAGCAGCAGTGGAAAGACCGCGTGACCGGTTGAGCGGCCACGCGGTCGGGCCGCCATCGACTGGCCCGAGGACACATGACCCTGCGCGCTGGATTGCACCAGTAGCCCGCATCGCGGCGGCGCGGTAGCCTCCGCGCGCGGCAGCCGGGGGCGGCTGCGCAAAGGCGAGGGCACACCACTGTGGCAGCAGACCGACTGATCCTCGAACAGGTGTTCGACCACGAGGCACAACACCGCGATCGGGTGTACCTCACGCAGCCGGTCGGCGGCGGCCAGGTCACCGACTACACCTGGGGCCAGGTGCTCGACCAGTCGCGCCGCATGGCCGCCCACCTGCAAAGCCGCGGCTTCCCGCGCGGCGCGCGCATCGCCATCCTGTCGAAGAACTGCGCGCACTTCTTCATGGCCGAGCTGGCGATCTGGCTCGGCGGCTACACCACGGTGGCGATCTTCCCCACCGAAACCGCCGACACCGTGCGCTTCGTGCTCGAACACAGCGAGTCGAGCCTGCTGTTCGTCGGCAAGCTCGACACCTGGCCGCAGCAGCGCCCCGGCGTGGCGCCGGCGCTGCCGTGCATCGCGCTGCCGCTGGCGCCGCAAACCGGGTTCGAAGGCTGGGACGCGATCACCGCGCGCACCGCGCCGCTGGCGGGCCGGCCGCAGCGCGCCGCCGACGAACTCGCGATGCTCATCTACACCTCGGGCTCCACCGGCCGGCCCAAGGGCGTGATGACGTCGTTCGCCGCGATCTCGCGCACCGCCGAAGGCATCGTGGGTGACGTGCGCAAGCGCATCGGCACGGGGTTCGAGGCGCGCATGCTGTCGTACCTGCCGCTGGCGCACAGCTTCGAGCGCTCGTGGGTCGAGGCGCAGTCGCTGTGGGACGGCCACACGCGCATCTACTTCGCCGAATCGCTCGACACCTTCCTGCAAGACCTGCGGCGCGCCCGGCCCACGCTGTTCATCTCGGTGCCGCGGCTGTGGCTCAAGTTCCAGCAGGGCGTGTTCGCCAAGATGCCGCCGGCCAAGCTCGAGCGGCTGCTATCGATTCCGCTGCTCGGCCGCATCGTCGCGCGCAAGGTGCTCACCGGCCTCGGGCTCGATGCCGTCAAGCACGCCGGCAGCGGCTCGGCGCCGCTGCCGCCGGAGCTGATCCGCTGGTACCGGCGGCTGGGCCTGAAGCTGTTCGAGGGCTACGGCATGACCGAAGACAACTCGTACTCGCACAGCTCCAATGACGACGCCAGCGAGCCCGGCTACGTGGGCGTGCCGATGCCCGGCGTGCAGGTGAAGCTCAGCGCCGACGGCGAGGTGCTGATCAAGTCGCCCGGCCAGTGCACCGGCTACTACAAGCAGCCCGAGCTGACCGCCGAATCGTTCACCGAAGACGGCTTCTTCCGCACCGGCGACCGCGGCGAGCGCCGGCCCGACGGGCTGCTGAAGATCACCGGCCGCACCAAGGAGCTGTTCAAGACCGCCAAGGGCAAGTACATCGCGCCGGCGCCGATCGAGAACCGGCTCAACGCCCACCCGATGGTCGAGCTGTCGCTGGTGTCGGGTGTGGGCCAGCCGGCGGCCTATGCGCTGGTGGTGCTGGCCGAGGCGCTGCGCCCGCGCCTCGACCATGCCGCGGTGCGCGCCGACGTGCAGCGCGAGATGGAGCAACTGCTGGTCGATGTGAACAAGTCACTTCCCGACTACGAGGCGCTGCAGATGATCGTGATCGTGCGCGAGCCGTGGTCGATCGAGAACGGCTTCCTGACGCCGACGATGAAGATCCGGCGCGCCCGCATCGAGGCCGCGGTGGAGCCCAAGGTCGCCGGCTGGTACGAGCAGCGCAGCAAGGTCATGTGGGCGTGAACATGCCGCGGCACGGCGGCGACCGTGTCGCCGAGGCGCTGCAGGCGCACGGCGTGCAGCGCCTGTTCACGCTGTGCGGCGGCCACATCTCGCCGATCCTCGCCGCGGCCAAGGCGCGCGGCATCCGCGTGGTCGACGTGCGCGACGAGGTCACCGCGGTGTTCGCGGCCGACGCCACTGCGCGGCTCACCGGCGTGCCCGGCGTCGCCGCGGTCACGGCCGGGCCCGGCATCACCAACACCATCACCGCGCTGAAGAACGCACAGGCCGCGCAGAGCCCGCTGGTGCTGCTGGGCGGCGCCGCGCCCACCGCGCTGCAGGGCCGCGGCGCGCTGCAAGACATCGACCAGCGCCCGCTGGTCGAGCCGCACGTCAAGCGTTTTTTCAAGCTGCGCCGCGTGCGCGACCTCGGCCCGGCGGTGGCCGATGCGTTCGCGCTCGCGCGCTCGGGCGTGCCGGGGCCGGTGTTCGTCGAGTGCCCGGTCGACCTGCTGTACGACGAGGCATCGATCCGCCAGTGGTATGCCGATGCCGCGGGCAAGGGCAGTTCGCTGCCCGAGCGCGCGCTGCGTTGGTACCTGAACCGCCACGCGCAGCGCATGTTCGCCGGCAGCCAGGATGCCGTGGTGCCCGGCGTGCAGACGGTGTACCTGCCGCGCGCGGCCGACAGCGCCACCCGCGCCGCCGCGCAGGCATTGGCCGGCGCCAAGCAGCCGCTGATGGTGATCGGCAGCCAGGCGGTGGTGCGCGCCGAGCACGTGGCCCCGCTCGCGCAGGCGGTGCAGGCGCTCGGCGTGCCGGTGTACCTCTCGGGCATGGCGCGCGGCCTGCTCGGGCGCGAGCATCCGCTGCAGATGCGCCATGCGCGCCGCCAGGCGCTGCGCGAGGCCGATTGCGTGCTGCTGGCCGGCGTGCCGTGCGACTTCCGGCTCGACTACGGCCGCCACGTGCGGCGCAGCGCGACACTGATCGCCGCCAACCGCAGCGCGCGCGATGCGCGGCTGAACCAGAGCACGTGTCAAGCCTGCCGGCCGACTCCGGTGCTCGAGCAGATGCAGGCGCCGCGCTTCTGCGTCGCCGACACGATGGACCTGTGGATCGACCGCGAGAAGGACGGCCTGCTCGAACTGCTGCGCCGCATCGATGGCCTGATCGTCAACGACAGCGAGGTCAAGCAGCTGACCGGCAAGACCAACCTGATCCAGGCGGGGCGCGCCTGCCTCGCGCTCGGCCCCAAGCTCGTGATCGTCAAGAAGGGGGAGCACGGCTGCTTCGTGTTCTCGAACTTCTTCCACTACGCGCTGCCGGCCTATCCGACCGAGACCGTCGTCGATCCGACCGGCGCCGGCGACAGCTTCGCCGGCGGCTTCATGGGCTACCTCGCGACCTGCGACACCATCAGCCTCTGGAACATGAAGCGCGCCGTCGCCTACGGCACGGTGACCGCGAGCCTGACCGTCGAGGGCTTCGGCGTCGAGCGCATCGCCAGCGCCGACATGGAGACGGTCGAGCGCCGCTACCACGAACTGCAGCAGTTCGTCACCGGCGGCTGAGCCGGCTCGCCCGGTGGGCGCGGCCACACAGGCGCGCCGGCACGACCACGATGCGGTGACCGGCAGCGGGCGGATGCAGGCGACCCCGGACCGCCGCAGGCGTGCATCGGCCTGGGTCGGCGGCTATCGTGTTCCGCCCTCATGATCGCGTTGCAGAGCTACGTCGGTGGGCGTTGGGTTGCCGGTTCCGGCGATCCCGTCCCTCTCTACGAACCCGCCACCGAGGCCGTCATCGGCGAAGCGCGTCCTGCCGGCATCGACTTCGCCGCCACGCTGGCACACGCCCGCGACGTCGGTGGTCCGGCGTTGCGCGCGCTGACGTTCCCGCAGCGCGCGGACCTGCTGAAGGCCCTGGCGGCGATGCTGCACGAACACCGCGACGAGCTGATCGAGATCGCCGGACGCAACGGCGGCAACACGCGCGGCGATGCGAAGTTCGACCTGGACGGCGCCTCGGGCACGCTGGCGTTCTACGCCAAGCTCGGCGCGGGCCTGCCGGCGGGCAACGTGCTGGCGGACGGCGAAGGCGTACAGCTCGGGCGCACGTCGCGCTTCTGGGGCCAGCACGTCTTCACGCCGCGTCCGGGCGTGGCGGTGCACATCAACGCGTTCAACTTCCCCGTCTGGGGCCTGCTGGAGAAGTTTGCGCCGACCTTCCTCGCCGGCATGCCGTGCATCGCCAAGCCGGCCACTGCCACCAGCTACCTCACCGAGGCGCTGGTGCGCTTGATCGACAAGTCGGGCCTGCTGCCGGCCGGCGCGCTGCAGCTGGTGATCGGCCCCACCGGCGACCTGCTCGACCGGCTCGACGGCCGCGACGTGGTCACCTTCACCGGCAGCGCCGACACGGCGGCAAAACTGCGCGTGCACCCGAACCTCGTGCGCCAGTCGATCCCGTTCAACGCCGAGGCCGATTCGCTGAACTGCGCGATCCTGGCGCCCGACGTGACGCCCGACGACGAGGAGTTCGATCTGTTCGTCAAGGAGGTGGCGCGCGAGATGACGGTGAAGGCCGGGCAGAAGTGCACTGCGATCCGCCGCGCGATCGTGCCGCGCGCGCACGTGGCGGCGCTGGCCGAGCGGCTGCGCAACCGGCTGGCCAAGACCGTGGTCGGCGACCCGTCGAACGACACCGTGCGCATGGGCGCGCTGGCCTCGCACGCGCAAGTGCAAGACGTGGCCGAGCGCGTGGCCGCGCTGGCGCGCGGCGCCGAGATCGTCTACGGCGCCAAGGACGGCTTCAACCCGGTGGGCATCGGCGTGGCCGAGGGCGCGTTCTTCGCGCCGACGCTGCTGCTGGCGCACGATGCCGCGCAGCACGCCGCGCACGACGTGGAGGCGTTCGGCCCGGTGAGCACGCTGATGCCGTACGACGACCTCGACGAGGCCGTGGCGCTGGCCGCGCGCGGCCGCGGCAGCCTGGTGGGCACGCTGGTCACGCGCAGCCCGCAGCTGGCCGCGCAGGTGGTGCCGCAGCTGGCCGCGCTGCACGGGCGCATCCTGGTGCTCGACCGCGAGGCGGCGGTGGAATCCACCGGCCACGGCAGCCCGCTGCCGGGCCTGAAGCACGGCGGCCCGGGCCGCGCCGGCGGCGGCGAAGAGCTGGGCGGCGTGCGCGCGGTCAAGCACTACCTGCAGCGCGCCGCGCTGCAGGGTTCGCCGACGATGATCGCCGCCGTCAGCGGCGAGTACCTGCGCGGCGCCGCGCTGCGCGAGAGCGAGGTGCACCCGTTCCGCCGTCACTTCGAAGAGCTGCAGATCGGCGACACGCTGCTGACGCACCGCCGCACGGTGGGCGAGGCCGACATCGTCGCCTTCGGCGGCATCTCGGGCGACTACTTCTACATGCACTTCGACGACATCGCGGCCCGGCAGAGCCCGTTCGGCAAGCGCATTGCGCACGGCTACTTCGTGCTCAGCGCGGCGGCCGGCCTGTTCGTCAGCCCGGCGCCGGGCCCGGTGCTGGCGAACTACGGCCTCGACACGCTGCGCTTCGTCAAGCCGGTGGGCATCGGCGACACCATCCAGGCGCGGCTCACCTGCAAGCGCAAGATCGACCGCCACCGCAAGGACGCCAACGGCGTCGGCCAGGGCGTGGTGGCGTGGGACGTGGCAGTGACCAACCAGGACGGCGAATTGGTGGCGAGCTACGACATCTTGACGTTGGTGGCGAAGAAGGGTTGAGTGTTCCTGTGCAAGTGGCGGGCAGGGATGGTTGACGGGCGAACGCCGTGACGCTGCCCGACGGCCTGTACGATCTGCTGCTGACGGAGCGCTTGCGTTCCGAGCTCGACCTGCAGCGGTCCGACGTGGCCGCGTTCAGCGGCGACCGATTCGAGCTGGTGCTCGACGTTCTGGCCCGCCAACTCGCCAACGCGCTTGAAGACGCCACCGGAGAGGACTCGGACCTCGCGTTGCGGCAGGTCGAGATCGTCAACGCCTTGTTGGGGTTGTTGCGCGAGCGGATGCAGGCGATCGGAGCGGGCGCCACCGGTGCTGTCGACCGGATCGCGGTGCCGCCGCGGGTCCTGCGGTCGATCCAGCGTGACCGGCAGTTCCCTCCGGCGCCCGAGCTTGGTCTGGCTGCGCCGTGGCTGTTCACGGCAGGCAAGGGGTCGCCGTCGCTGTTGCAAGAGATCCGGACCGAACTCGCCTCGGCAGACCAGGTCGACATCCTGGTCAGCTTCATCACGGTGTCCGGTGTCCGCAAGCTGCAGGACGTGCTGCACCAGATCACGGCGCGCGGTGGCGGCGATGAGGTGGGCACCCGGCTGCGCGTCCTCACGACAACCTACACCGGCGCCACCGAAGCGCGCGCGCTGGACGAACTGGCTCGCTTGCCGGGGTGCGAGGCCCGAGTTTCCCTTGACGGGCGGCGCACGAGGTTGCATGCCAAAGCCTGGCTGTTCCATCGCCGCAGCGGGTTTGGCTCGGCCTACGTCGGCAGCGCCAACTTGTCAGGCGCAGCGCTCACCGGGGGTCTGGAGTGGACGGTGAAGCTGACGCAGCGCGCCCAGCAAGCCCTGTTCGACCGCGCCGCGGCTCACTTCGAGACGTTGTGGGAAGACAGCGAGTTCCAACGCTACGACCCGGAGGATGCCAGCCATCGGCAGGCGCTTGCCGAGGCGCTGGGTCGCGAAGCCTTTGGTGGCGATGGGCCGCTCGTGCTGACGTTCTTCGACCTGCAACCCAAGACCTACCAGCAAGACATGCTGGAGCAGTTGGCGGCGGAGCGGACGCACGGCCGGCGACGCAATCTGCTCGTGGCGGCCACCGGAACGGGCAAGACCGTGGTTGCGGCGTTCGACTACCGTGGCATCTGTGCCGCAGAAGGGGGGCGACCGCGGCTGCTCTTCGTGGCTCACCGCGAAGAGATCCTGCGCCAGGCGCTGCGCACATACCGCGAGGTTCTGCGCGACCCCGAGTTCGGTGAACTGCTGACGGGTGGCACGGAACCCGCGCGACACGATCACCTCTTCGCCACGATCGACAGCGTGGCCAGCCGCAACCTGGTGGATCGGTTCGGTGCCGAGCACTGGCACACGGTGGTGGTGGACGAATGCCACCGGCTGGCCGCGGACCGCTTCCGGGAGTTCGTCACGCGGGTGCGACCCAGGATCCTGCTTGGCCTGACCGCAACGCCCGAGCGCAGCGACGGCCAACCCATCGCGCCGTACTTCGATGCGCGCCCCGATGGGGCCCCGGCCGTCGAGCTGCGGTTGTGGCACGCGCTGGATCTGCAACTGCTGGCGCCGTTCGAATATTACGCGTGCGACGACGCCACTGACTTCTCTGCCGTGCCCTGGGACCGGCCCGGCGAGCGCGATGCGATCGATCAGCTGGTGACCGGCAATGACATCCGCGCACGACTCGTGGTGAACGAATGGCGGCGGCTCGCGTCGGATGCCCGTCGCACCCGCGCGTTGGTCTTCTGTGTGTCGGTTGCGCACGCGCGGTTCATGACGGACTGCCTCAAACGCGCCGGGCTGCCTGCGGCGTGCGTCGTCGGAGAGACGCCGGCCGAAGAGCGACGGCGCGCCCCACAGCGCCTGGCCAGCGGCGAGCTCTGCGCATTGGTGACGGTCGACCTCTACAACGAAGGCGTCGACCTGCCGGCCGTCGACACGCTGCTGTTGCTGCGGCCAACGCAGAGCCCGGTGTTGTTCCAACAACAGATCGGGCGTGGCCTGCGGCTGTCGCCAGGCAAGGAGAGTTGCCTGGTGCTGGATTTCGTGGGCCAGCACCGCGCCGACTTCCGCTTCGATCGCCTGCTAGCCAGCATGACCGGTCTGTCGCGTCGCGAGCTGTTGTCTGGTGTCGAGCACGGCTTCGGAAGCCTGCCGCCGGGGTGTCACATTCACCTGCAGCGTCAGACTCGCGACCAGGTGCTGCAGGGGTTGCGGGCCATCACCACGCAGAACTGGCGCCGGATGAGAACGGAACTTCAGGCCTACGCGGCGCTGCGTGGCCGCGCGTCGGTCAGCCTGGCCAGCTTCCTCCACGACCAGGCACTCGAACTGGAGGACGTCTATCGCGCTGCAAGCGGCGCCGGGCGCAGCGGTTGGACCGCGCTGAAGCGTGCCGCGGGCTTGATGGTTGCGGAGCCGGGGCCTGAGGAGCCGTACTTCAGCCGCCGCTTTGGCGACTTGCTGCACGTGGACGATCCGCGTCGTCTGGACGCCATCGAAGCCGTGGCCCGCGACCTCGAAGCGGCCAGGCAAGAGGCCGATCAGGCGCCGTTGATCGTGCAGATGCTGGCCTACCAGATCGACGGCAGGCATGAGCAGACGGGCAGTGCCGTTGCGTTCGTCGAGCGCTTGCACGCGCAGCCCGGTATCGCCGACGAGCTGCGTGAACTGATCGCCTGGCTTCAGTCCAGGTCAACCCTGCCTGCAACGCCCCTGCCCGGCCTGGACGACACGCCGCTCGTGCTGCACGCGGGCTACGGCATCCGCGAGGTCTTGACGGCCGTGCAATGGCTGACGGCCGACCGACGCACCCCGTTCAAGGCCGGCGTGCTGGCCCTGCCTGACCGAAAGATCGAACTGCTCTTCGTCACGCTCGACAAGAGCGAGGGCTACCACGATCGCATCGCCTATCACGACTATGCGATCAGCGCGGAGCGGTTCCATTGGCAGAGCCAGAACAGTGCGGGGCCGGACACACCCGTCGGACGCCGCTATGTCCAAGGAGCGCAAGAAGGCTGGCAGTTCCAGCTCTTCATCCGCGCCCGCAAGGGCGATGCATACCGCGCCTGTGGCCCGGTGCTGTTGGAGTCTGCGGAAGGTGATCGACCGATGTCGATCATCTGGCGTCTGGTGCGGCCTCTGTCGGCCAAGCTGTTCCGGGAGTTCAGCGTGCTGCGCGGCGTGTAGGGGCAACGAGCGCCAACGATCCGCATTCGGGTACTCTCTTGCACCGTACTCACGCGGACACCACCATGTTCCTCTCGCCGGTCCGTCACTTCACACATCGGGGCAAGCCAGCTGTCCTGCGCATCATCCGTCGCGACGGCCAATGTTGGGCCGAAGTCAAGATGGGCGACGGCGAGCGCTTCAGCGTCCAGACGATGCGCGACTGGTACGACCTGCCGGACTTCGCTGCGGAGGCCACCGCGCTCGGTGCCTTCAAGCGCCGACGCGGCGTCGAGCCCTCGACATTGACCGGGGATCCATTCGAGCAATGAGCCCACCCTGAGCTGCGGCGTCCGGCAATGGTGAGTGCGTGATCGCCCCCGGGATTCCGCGCGCCGGTGTAGCATCCCGCGCATGAAGCTGGCCACTGGCACCGTGGTGGACGGAAAGATCGTCGTCGACGGCGATCCCTTGCCCGATGGCTTGGTCGTCACCGTCCTCGCACGCGAGGAGGCCGAAACGTTCGAGGTGCCTGCCGAACTCGAGCCGGAACTGCTGGAGTCGTTGGCGCAAGCCAGCCGCGGTGAAGCTGTGGCTGCTGCCGAAGTAGTGAAGCGCCTGCGCGGCAGCCGCTGAGCCGAAGTGCTCGTCGTCGAGGTCACGCCCCGGGCGCTCGCGCAACTGGAACGGGCGGCGTCGTGGTGGGCGGCCAATCGGCCGGCCGCGCCGGGCGCGATTGCCGATGACTTCGAAGCGGCGACCAGGCTGTTGGCGAGGCAGCCGGGCATCGGGGCGCGATCCACGTCGCAGCGCTTTCCCGAACTGCGGCGCCTGTATCTGGAGCGTGTGCGATACCACGTCTACTACGACGTGCGGGATTCGAAGGTGATGATTCTTGCGTTCTGGCACGCAAGCCGCGAGGCTCCGAAGCTCTAGCCGATAGCAGGTCGTCGCGCATGGCGCTGCGTGCTCCGCCCGCCGACGGCGCAACGAAACTCCTCGCGCCGACCGCCCCGTCACCCTGTTGCAAGAAGCATCGTCGGCAACCGATGCTTCCGATTCGTCGGCGCGGCCGCGCGCAGGGCAATCCTTCACGGCGGTAACACGGATGGCGGCGCACGATGGCGGGCCACGCCGCTGCACACGAATCGCCATGCTCGACACCCTCTTCAAGAACGGCTCCGGCCGCAAGCAGACCCACGATGACCTGCGCGACCTGGTGACCCAGGCGCGCGAGGAGCGCGAGGCGCTGGCGCTGATGCTGTCGCGCGTGAGCGCCGAGGGCGATGCGCGCAAGCGCGAGGCGCACGACAGCGCGGCCGCGCTGCGCCAGGAGGGCGAGCAGTTCGAGGAGCTGCGCGCCCGGCTGCGCCAGGCCAGCGCGGAGGTGGCGCGTTCGGCCGAGACGATCATCGCGCTCAAAGGCGAGCTGGAATCGCTGCGCCGCTCCGAGGCGCAGATGAGCCAGGAGCTGCAGGGCATCCGCGACGGTGCGCGTGCGGCGCGCGACGATGCCGCCGCCGCCACCCAGGCGGTGCAGGGCGTGGAGCACAAGCTCGCCGGCTTCGCGCGGCTGCAGCAGCTGAGCGAGGGCACCGAGCAGCGGCTCGATGCCCTCAACGCGCTGGCCGAACACGTGTCGCACAAGACCAAGGCGCTCGAGGGGCAGAAGCAGACGGTGGAGCGCGCGGTGGTCGAGGCCACGCGGCTGAACGAGATGGTGTGGAACATGGATGCGCAGATCGCGCGCCTCACGCAGGGCCACGAGCAGTTGCAGCAGGCCGAGCAGGCGATCGGCCGCATGGAGGCGCTGGCGCGCACCACCGCACAGGAGCTGGCCGACGCCGGCGCGGGGCGCGAAGAGTTCCTGCGCGATGCGGCGCGCGTCGAGGCGCAGGGCAGTGCGCTGTCGGAGCAGCTGCGCGCCAACGTGGAGCGGCTGTCGATCGAGCAGGAGCAGATCGACGCCTTCGACCAGCGCCTGCAGGCGATGGCGCGTGCGGTGAGCGACACCCAGGCCAGCGTGAAGGGCCTGCTGGCCAAGCAGGACACGCTGGCGTCGATGGAGCGCAAGGCCGATGCGGTGGGCAAGAGCATCGCCGTGTGGACGGCCCGGGCCGACGAGCTGGCCGAGCGCCACGACGCGCTGGAGGCGCTCGCGGCGCAGCTGGTGCAGGTGGAGGCCCTGGGCAAGCGCACCGCCGCGCAGCAAGACAGCCTGCTGCACGCGCAGCGCGAGATCGATGCGATGCGCGATGCGCTGGCCGAGTTCCGCACCGCCCATGCCGAGGCGGCGCAACTGCGCGACCGGCTGCATGTGGACCGCGTGGCGCTCGACAGCTTCGGCGACCGCGCGGCGGCGATGCTGGCGCGCGTGCCCGATCTCGATGCGCGCATCGAGTCCGTGCTCGGCAAGCTGGCGCGGGTGGAAGCGGGCCACCAGTCGGCGCTGCGCCTGGGTGAGCTGGCCGGCGAGCTCGACGAGCGGCTGCAGCGCGTGGCCGCGCGGATGCAGCTCGTCGAGCGCATCGAGCAGCGCGTCAACGGGCTGCACGAGCTCAGCGCCGAGGTCGAGCACAAGTTCGCCGAGCAGCTGGCGCGCCGCGCCGAGGTGGAAGGCGTGAAGAACCAGTGCGACGCGCTGGGCACGCAGCTGCTCGATGTGCAGCACAAGCTCGGCGACGTGGCCGCGCTGCAGGCCCGCGTGGCGCCGCTGGTCGGACAGGTGGGCGAGCTGCTGCAGGGCGTGGAGCGCAGCCGGCAGGTGCTGGCCGGCGTGCGCACCGACCAATCGGCGCTCGAAGCGCAGCGCGCGCAGCTGGTGGAACTGGTGCAGCGCAACCAGGCGCTGGCGGCCGAGAGTGCCGAGCGGCTGCAGCAGGTGCGCGCCGCGAGCGGTGAGCTCGATCGCGCCAGCACGCTGAAGGAGTCGCTGCTGTCCGAACTGGCGGGCGTGCAGGCGGCGCAGCGCGAGGCGCTGACGCACACCGAGGCCGCCGAGGAACGCATCCAGCGCGCCGAGACGTTGACGCGCCAGCTCGACCAGCGCTGCGCGCAGGTGCTCGCCGGGCAGGACAAGCTGGCCGCGCTCGAAGCGCGCCTCGATCAGCTCGATGACGAGGCCACCGGCGTCGAGCAGAAGATCCAGGCGCTGAACGACCAGCAGGCGCTGGTGCAGGCGGTGAAGGCCGAGGTCGACCAGATCCGCCAGATCAGCGAGCGCAGCCGGGCCGATCTGCAGCACGTGGGCGAGCAGCGCGGCGCGGTCGGTGAGCTGCGCGAGAAGGTGGACCACCTGCTGGGCCACCTGCACGAGGCCGACGCGAAGATCGCCGTCATCGAGTCGCAGCGCAAGCTGGTCGACGAGGTGCAATCGCGCGCCAACGGCATCGTGCACATGCTCGACGACCTGAATGTCAACCTCGACCTGCTCGGCGAGCAGCGCGCGGCGGTCGACCACGTGGGCGAGAAGCTGGCCAAGATGGAATTCACGCTGCACGAGGCGCAGAACACGCTGCGTGCGCTGCAGCGCGAGCGCGCGGCGGCCGAGCGCGTCGAGCAGGGCATCAAGGCGGTGCGCGCGCGCAGCGCCGCCGCGGCCGGCGGCGTGGCGCCGCAGGGCTGAGGCCGCGCGCGCGAGCGGCGGGCGCGCGTCAACTGAACCCGCGCTCGCTCCGTTGCAACGCAGCGACCATGAACATCACCGTCCTCTCCAAGGCTGGCGACGCCACCGCAGCGCCGCCCCCGGCGTCGAGCCGGCCGGTTGCACCGCTGCAGGGCCCGTCGGCACCGCGCCTGCCCGTGTGGGAGGAGCGCGCGCGCAAGATGGGCTTTCCGCCGACGCCGCGCTGAACCGGGCCTGACGGTCACCGCGATCGTCGCGGCCTTGCAACCACTGCGGCCCCTGCAACGGCTGCGGTCTGTACCGCGCCGCGCTGTATCGTGGCGACCCGCATGGACACCGACGCCTTCGTGCACCTGCCGGCGCTGCGCGGCCGGCTCGAACCGGCCGAGCGCTCGAAGCTGCGCGCTACGGCCGACGTGATGGCGGCGTGGGACGAACGCGCACGCCGGCTCGGCCTGGCGCCGGGCTGGCGGCTGAGCGACCAGCAGCTCGAGGACACGCGGCGCGCGCTGCTGGGCCCGCAATGCGAGCGCGGGCTCGACCTGTGGGTGTATGGCTACGGCTCGCTGATGTGGGACCCGGGTTTTCACTTCGCCGAGGTGCGGTTGGCCGATCTGCACGGCTACCAGCGCCGCTTCAGCTACAAAACACATATCGCGCGCGGCACGCGCGAACAGCCGGCGCTGATGCTGACGCTGGAGCGCGCGCCCGACGAGCACTGCTGTTGCCGTGGCTTGGTGTTTCGCATTGCCGGTGCAGCGGCCGAGGTCGAAAGCGGCATGCTGTGGCGGCGCGAAATGCTGCGCGGCGGCTACCGGCCGGTGCTGCTGCCGGTGAGCACGCCGCAGGGCGAGGTCACCGCGCTGGTGATGACCGCCAACCCCGCGCATGCCGACTACGCCGGCGAACTGCCGCTGGACGAAACCGCGGCGATCATCGCCACCGCAGCCGGAGTGGCCGGCACCAACCGCGACTACCTCGAACAGCTCGCGCTGCAGATCGACCGTCTTGGCATCGACGACCCATACATCGCGCGCCTGCTGCAGCAGGTGCGCGGCTTCAGGGCTGCGGCGCCGGCGAAGGGTTTGCCCTGACGTAACTGCGTGGGCGACCACTTCTCGCTGCAGCGCGCCGCGCCTAGAATCGTTCCCGATACAGATCGTAACAAGCGGGTAAGGGGATCGACCATGAGCGACGCGGCACCCATCCGGGCCTACCAGCCCTCGAAGATCGAGGACGAGCCGATCCTCGGTCCGGTGCTGATGCTGCCCGACGGCAGCTTCAAGCGCCTGACATGGCGCGAGCGCGTGCTGGTCGCGCTGCGTCTCACCGACGCCAAGACGCTCGAAGCACGCTACTTCCGCCCGGCCGGTTGATCGCCGCCATTGCGCACATTGCGCGCCGCTGAGACGGCGCGAAATCCCCCGGCGTGCGACCCGATGCGCCAACTTTGGCGCTGCTGGTGCCGCTGCGCTGGCGCGGTGCGCTCGACTTCGCACCGCCAAGGCCGAAGACACAAGTCATCGCGGTCTCGGTGGGGGGTGTGTCATGCGTCGCGGGCTCGTGCTTTGGCTTGCCGTGGGCTGCGCGGGGTCGGCGACCGCCCCTGCTTCGCTCGCGGCCGCCGAAGGCGGCGCGCCGGCGGCACAAACCACCGCCGATCGTGTCGACGATCCGCTCGTACGCCCCTGGCCGGCGCCGCTGCGCAGCTTCAGCGTGCAGTTGCCCGGCATGAGCCACCACTTCGACTCGCCGATCGACAAGCGCGGCAACCCGATGCCGGGGCGCAAATACAACGAGCGCAACTGGGGCATCGGCCTGCAGATCGATCGGGATCTGCAAGGTGACTGGCAGCAGTGGGTGGCCAAGACCTCGTTCGGGGTGATGAAGGACAGCCTCGACGCAATGGGCGCCTATGCCGGTCAGACCTGGCAGAAGCGCCTGCTGGACGATGACCGCTTCGCGGTGGAGCTCGGCGGTGGCGGCTTCGTGTTCTATCGCACGCTGAAGTTCGGTGGTCCGCATCGCCTGGTGCCGGCCGTGTTGCCGGTGCTGTCGGTCACCTACAAGCCCTGGCAGTTCGGCGTCAACCTGGTCGCCGTGCCGCGCTGTCGCGTCAGCGGCGGCACGATGCCCAACGTGCTGTACATGCAGTTCACCAAGTCGTTCTGATCGGTCACGCGCGGTGTTGCGCGTTGTCCACTCGACGGTACCGCCAGCGGCCCGGTTGGCGCGCACTCGGTGAAAGCCCTTGCGGATTTGTCCCTGCTGCGGCAACGCCACAGACCCTCCAAATCACGGGGTTCGCGCGCGACATGCGCTGAACAGAATGGCACCAGGTGATCGAGGGCACCGCGGCTCCCCGCAGAAGGGAGACCAGCGGTGGGTTGCGGGACGTCAGTAGCAAGGGATGCCGACATGTTCGTGCGAGACGTGGAAACCAGCCGCCCGTTGTGGAAGCAGCAGGGGCGGCGCTTCGTGGCGGGCCTCACGGCCAGCACCTCGCGGCTGACGCACATGGTCGACGAGTTCGAGCGTGCGTTGCGCGGCACCTTGCCGGCTGACGCGCGGGCGCTGCGGGCGAAGATCCGCGGCGCCCGCACCAAACTCGAGCTGTGGGACTTGCGCACCGAAGTGCACGACCTGGTGCGCCAGGCCTACGACAAGTGGGAGGCGCAGACCCGGCTCGACGACCTGAACAGCCTGTTCGAGGATTCCGGCCCGCCGAGCGGCTACACGATCGCGTGAGCGCGCGCGCAGTGCTTCAGTTGGCGCTGCCGGCGAACCAGGCCTTGCGGATCAACCGGCCGCACTGCACCGAGCGGTAGCCCTCGCCGAGCGATTGACATGAATCGAAGCGCACGTAGCCGCTGCGGAAGGTGAGGAAGCGGATATCGTCGTCGCTGAGCGCACCGCCGCGCAGTTGCGCCACGTAGGCGCCGTAGAGCCACTTCGACGCCGAGGCGATCGCCATCACGGTGTCCTGCGCGTAGACCGTGGGGTCGGTGGTCGAGTTCACCGAGCCTGTGGCCTGCGCGCCGCTGCGGTCGCCGATCTCCCAGTAGAACGGCCGGATCGGCGCGCAGGCGTTGCTGTCGCTCGCGGCGGTGGTGCTGGCCGCCGCGACGCGCTGCGCCAGCGTGGGGCCCGCTGCTGCCGGCGTCGCTCGCGTTGTCACCGCCACCGCCACAGCCGGCGAGCGCGGCGCCCAGTGCCAGCACGACGGCCGTGCGCCGCGTGCCGACGAGGCCGAAGACGTCGCACGCCCGCGAGCTTGTTGCCTGCGTTCGGCCAGAGGGTGTGGGGGTCGGGCTCATCGCAAAAATCCTAGCCGCAGCGGGCGCCAACCCGATGAAGAAAGGTGTCTGCACCGCTCGATGTTGTGCAGCCGGCGTGAAATTCGGCCGGCCTAGCCGCTACAGTCGCGCCGGTGGATGCAGCAGAACTCGACGCGGCGCGGCTGGCGGAGCCCCGGCGGTCGGTGGCGCACCGCGCACCGCAGGCGCGCGATCTGCACTGCGCGCCGGACGCGCGCTACCTGGTGTGCGAGGAGTGCGATGCGGTGTACCGCGCGCGTGCGATCGGCACCGATGCGCTGCTGCGCTGCCGCCGCTGCGGCGCCACGCTGGCGCTCGGCCATGCGCTGTCGCTCGACGGCCAGCTCGCGCTGACGCTGGGCGCGCTGGTGGTGTTCGTGATCGGCAGCCTGTCGCCGATCGTCACGCTCGAGCTCAAGGGCGTGCACTCGGTGGCCACGCTGCTGGAGGCCACCCAGCTCACCTGGGCATCGGGCGAGCAGTTGATCGCCTTGCTCGCTGCGGCCACCGCGTTCGTCTTTCCGCTGTTGGTGATCGTGCTGCGCCTGTGGGTGCTGGTGCCGCTGCTGCTGGCGCGCCCGGTGCCGGCGCTGGCGCCGGTGATGCGGCTGCTGCGCTGGGTGCTGCGCTGGAGCATGGTCGAGGTGTTCATGCTCGGCGTGCTGATTGCGGTGGTGCGCTCGGCCGGCGTCACCCACCTCGTGCTCGGCGCCGGCCTGTTCGCCTATGCCACGCTGACGGTGCTGCTGACGGCGATCCACGCCGCCGGGCTGCACGGCCTGTGGGCGCACGCCGCGCGAGGGGCGCGATGAACGCCGGGCCTGCCGCAAGCTGGCCGGTGGCGCGCGACCTCGGGCTGATCGGCTGCGGCGTGTGCGGCCTGGTGCAGGCCGCGCCGCCGCGCACCGGGCCGTGGTGCTGTGCCCGCTGCGGCGTGACGCTGCACGCACGCAAGCCGCTGAGCGTGCAGCGCACCTGGGCTTGGCTGGTCGCCGCGGTGGTGCTGTACCTGCCGGCCAACCTGCTGCCGGTGATGACCACCGCCAGCGTGCTCGGGCGCGACAGCCACACCATCGTCGGCGGCATCGTCGAGCTGTGGGTCACCGGCTCGCAGGAACTGGCGCTGATCGTGTTCGTCGCCAGTATCGCGGTGCCGCTGCTGAAGATTTCTGCGCTGGCATTGCTCGCCGTGTCGGCGCAGCGGCGCTCGCGCTGGCGCCAGCGTGAGCGCGCCGCGCTGTATCGCCTGGTCGAGACCGTGGGGCATTGGTCGATGCTCGATGTCTTCGTGGTTGTGCTGCTGGTGGGCATGGTGCACTTCGGCGTGCTCGCCAGCGTCGAGCCCGAGCCCGGCCTGCTGGCCTTCGGCGGCGTCGTCGTCGCGACGATGCTGGCGTCGAGCAGCTTCGACCCGCGGCTGATCTGGCCGGCCGACGCCGTTGCGCGCACGCCGCATGCCGCCCGCACGGCAGGCATGTCCACAGATGGCTGACGTCGAAGGCCCGCCGCGCGCCGCGGCCGAGCCACCGCTGCCCGAGCCCGTGCTCGCGCGGCAGAACCGGCTGCGCCTGTCGCTGGTGTGGATCGTGCCGATCGTCGCCGTGCTCGTCGGTGCGGTGCTGGTGGTGCGCGCGCTGCTGCAGGCCGGGCCCGAGATCACCATCGAGTTCCGCAGCGGCGAGGGCATCGAGCCCGGGCGCACCGAGGTGCGCTTCAAGGAGGTGGTGGTCGGCCACGTGAAGAGCGTGACGATCGGCCCGCAGGGCCAGAAGGTGCTGGTCACCGCCACGCTGGAGCGCAGCGTCAAGTCGATCGCGGTCGACGACAGCCGCTTCTGGGTCGTGCGCCCGCGCATCGGCACCGCCGGCGTCAGCGGCCTGGGCACGCTGCTGTCGGGCGTCTACATCGGCGTCGACGCCGGCGAATCGGCCGAGTCGCGCACGCAGTTCATCGGTCTCGACCAGCCGCCGCTGGTGCTGCGCGGCGAGCCCGGCCGCAGCTTCGTGCTGCGCGCCGACGACCTCGGCTCGCTCGACTTCGGCTCGCCGGTGTACCACCGCCGCGTGCGCGTGGGCCGCGTCGTCGGCTATTCGCTCGAGCCCGGCGGCCGCAAGATCGCGATCCAGGTGTTCATCGAGGCACCGAACGAGGGCTTGGTCACGCTCGGCACGCGTTTCTGGCACGCCAGCGGCGTGAACCTGCAGCTCAACGCCAGTGGCCTGACGCTGAACACCGAGTCGCTGGCGTCGGTGATCGCCGGCGGCATCGCCTTCGGCCCACGGCCCGATGACCCGCCGGGGCCGCCGGCGGCCAGCGGCCAGCCCTTCCGCCTGTTCGACGACGAGCGTGGCGCGATGGCGCCCGACGACGGCGAGCCGCTGCGCGTGCGCATGGTGTTCGACCAGTCGGTGCGCGGGCTCGCCGCGGGCGCGCCGCTCGATCTGCTGGGCGTCGAGGTGGGCACGGTGCGCAGCGTGTCGCTGCAGCCCGATGGCTCGCTGCACTCGTTGCCGGTGCAGGTGCTGGCCGACCTCTACCCGCTGCGGCTCGGCGCGGTGCGCGAGCGCTTCGTGGCGCGCCACGGTGCCGACAAGGTCGACCGCGCGCTGCTGAAGGAACTGGTGGACCACGGCCTGCGCGCGCAGGTGCGCAGCGGCAACCTGCTGACCGGCAGCCTGTACATCGCGCTGGAGTTCGCGCCGCGCGCCAAGCGCGCCAAGTTCGACCTCGCCGCCGCGGTGCCCGAGCTGCCCACCGTGCCCGGCGCGCTGGCCGACCTGCAGCCGCAGCTGGCCGACATCGTGGCGCGGCTGTCGCGCGTGCGCTTCGACGAGATCGGCAGCGACCTGCAGGCGGCGCTGCGCGCGGTGAACGCCAGCACCGCATCGATGCAGGCGGCGCTGTCGAGCGTCGACGCCACGTTCCGTGCGCTCACGCCCGAGGCCAAGGCGGCGATCGCCGAGATGCGGCAGACGCTGGCCAACGCCAACCAGACGCTGGCCGGCGCGCAGGCCACGCTGCGCAGCGCCGAGTCCAACCTCACCGATTCGCAGGCGCCGCTGCAGCGCAACGCCAACCAGGCGCTGGCCGAACTGCAGCGCGCCGCGCAGGCGCTGCGCGCGCTGGCCGACTACCTGCAGCGCCACCCCGAGTCGCTGCTGCGCGGCAAGCCCGACCAACCGTCGCCGGGCGTGGGAGGCCAGAAGTGACGCGCGCATCGTTCAAGGCGTCGGCCTGGGCCCTGCTGGCCGCAGCGCTCACCACGCTGTTGACCGCCTGCGGCTCGACGCCACCCACGCACTACCACAGCCTGCTGGCGCCGCCGCCCAGCCCGGCGCCGGGCGCGGTGGCGCGTGCCGTGCCGGCGCCGCCGGTGCGCTTCGAGGTGCTGCCGGTGGGCGTGCCGGTGCAGGTCGATGTGCCGCAGCTCGTCGTGCGCCTGCCCGACGACGCGCTGACGGTGCTCGAGAGCGAACGCTGGGCCGCGCCGCTGGGCGATGAGATCCGCTCGTTGCTCACGCTGCGCATCGAGCGCGCGCTGGCCGGTGTGCCTGCGCCGGCCGCCGGCGCCGACCGCCGCTGGCGCGTGCGCGTGGACGTGCAGCGCTTCGACGCGCTGCTGGGCCGTGCCGCCACGGTGCAGCTGCGCTGGTCGCTGCAGCAGGTGGGCGCCGAGCCGGCGCTGCGTTGCCTGGCCAGCTATGAACAACCGGTGGGCGCCGGCGCCGCCGCGCTCGTGGCCGGCGCGCGCGCGCTGTTCGATCGGCTCGGCGACACCATCGGCCGCGCGATCGCGGTGGCCGCGGGCGGCGGCGCGCCGTCGTGCGGCTGATCGCTGCCACGGCGCCGTTTGCTTCGCTGCTGCCGTTGATCGACCTGCGGCTGCTATCGTCGGCGTCATTGCGAGCACGATCGGAGCTGCCGCCATGTACCCGCGCAAGACCGCCATCGTCACCGGCTCGGGCACCGGCGTCGGCGCCGCCACCGCACTGGCGCTGGCACGGCGCGGCTACGACGTGCTGATCAACTACTCGCGCAGCGAGGCCGAGGCGGTGCAGTCCGAAGCGGCCTGCCGCGCAGCCGGCGCCGACACGCTGCTGCAGCGCGCCAGCGTGGCCGACGATGCCGATTGCCGCGCACTGGCCGATGCCGCCGTGGCGCGCTGGGGCCGCCTCGACGCGCTGGTGAACAACGCCGGCATCACCACCTTCGCCGGCGCCGGCGACTGGAACGCGATCGACGCCGCGGTGTTCCAGCAGATCATCGCCGTCAACGCGCTCGGCACCTTCCAGATGGTGCGCGCGTGCGCGCCGCATCTCACGGCGGCGCGCGGCGCGATCGTCAACGTGTCGTCGGTGGCCGGCGCGCTCGGCATCGGCTCGTCGGTGCCCTACATCGCGTCGAAGGGCGCGGTCAACTCGATGACGCTGCACTTCGCGCGCACGCTGGCGCCGCACGTGCGCGTGAACGCGGTCTGCCCGGGGCTGATCACCACGCGCTGGTTCGTCGACGGCATGGGACGCGAGGCGTACGAGAAGATCGTGGCCCATAACGAGAAGACCGCGCCGCTGGCCACCGCCTGCACCGCCGAGGACGTGGCCGATGCGGTGGTGTGGCTGATCGACGGCGCGCGCACCACCACCGGCGAGCTGCTGCTGCTCGACGCGGGGCGCCACCTCGGTGCGCCGCCGCCGGTGCCGGCCCGCGTCGCGGGGCCGGCACGATGAACCATCCGCTGCGCTGCCGCTGCGGCCGCCTGCAGGGCCACGTCACCGAGCCGCAGCGCGCGATGGGCCGCGGCATCTGCTACTGCCGCGACTGCCGCGCCTACGCGCGCTTTCTCGGCCAGCCCGACGCTGTGCTCGACGCGCACGGCGGCACCGACGTGGTGGCGGTGCAGCCGCAGCAGGTGGTGATCCACCAGGGGCACGAGGTGCTGGCGTGCATGTCGCTGTCGCCGCGCGGCCTGCTGCGCTGGTATGCGAGCTGCTGCCGCACGCCGCTGGGCAACACGCCGCGCAACCCCAAGGTCGCCTACGTCGGGCTGGTGCACAACGGCCTCGAAGGCGGTGGCGTGTCGATCGAGTCGTCGTTCGGGCCGGTGACGCTGCACCTGAACGCCGCATCGGCCACCTCGCCGGTGGCCGAGCGCTCGCGCGGCGCGCTCGGCAGCGCGCTGCGGGCGATGGCGGCGATGGCCGCCACGCGGCTGAGTGGCCGCTACCGGCGATCACCGTTCTTCGATGCCGCCAGCGGCGCGCCGGTGGTGGCGCCGCAGGTGCTGTCGCGCGCCGAGCGCGAGCGCCTGGCGGCGCCGCCTTGAGCAGTCGAGGCGGCCACGCTCGTGCGCACGGAGCCGGGCGACGTGTGGCGGAAGGCGGGCCTGGCCGCGCGCTCACGCGCGCCGCGGGCGGCGCTTCGGTTCGGGCACATGCACGGCCACCGGCAAACGCGTCTGCTGCTTGATCTCCTTCAGCACGATGCTCGAGCGCACGTGCGTCACGCCGGGCAGCTTGAAGATCGTGTCGTGCAGGAAGCGTTCGTAGGCCTGGATGTCGGCCGCCAGTACGGTCATGATGTAGTCGGCCGGGCCGGTGGTGCTGACGCAGTGCACGATCTGCGGGCTGGCGGCCACCGCGCGCTCGAACCTGCGCACCAAGTCTTCGGCGTGCTCGCGCAGGTTCATCTCCACCACCACGCACAGGTTGAGGCCGACCCGGCCGCGGTCGACCAGCGCGGTGTAGCCGGTGATCACGCCGGCAGCCTCGAGCTCCTTCACGCGCTTCCAGCACGGCGTGGGCGACAGGCCCACCGCGGCCGACAGCTGCTGCACGGTCTGGCGTGCGTCGTGCTGCAGCTCGGCCAGGATGGCGAGGGCGTAGCGGTCGAGTTCCATTCATTCTCCGAAATGGTCGTTTCGGAGAATGATTTTCTCCGATCCCCCGCGGCGTGCCGCTGATGAAGAACACGCTTGCGCGCCGACGCGCGTAAGCTCGTTGCGCTGCCTGCTGCCCCGATTGGAGGCGACCATGGACGTTGCGGCCACCCGCGAACCCGCCGCCGGCGCACCGCTGGCGCGCCCCGACTACCAACTGAGCGACAACCTCTGGGCCGAGCGCGGCAGCGTGTTCCTCACCGGCACGCAGGCGCTGCTGCGGCTGCTGCTGATGCAGCGCGCGCGCGATGCCCGCGCCGGGCTGGACACGCGCGGCTTCGTCAGCGGCTACCGCGGCTCGCCGCTGGGCATGGTCGACCAGGCGATCTGGAAGGCGGGCGCGAAGTTCGCCGACGCCGGCGTGCGCTTCGTGCCGGCGATCAACGAGGAGCTCGCCGCCACGCAGGTGCTGGGCACGCAGCGCGTCGAGTCCGACCCCGAGCGCACGGTGGCGGGCGTGTTCTCGATGTGGTACGGCAAGGGCCCGGGCGTCGACCGCGCCGGCGATGCGCTGAAGCACGGCAACGCCTACGGCAGCTCGCCCACCGGCGGCGTGCTGGTGGTGGCCGGCGACGACCACGGCTGCGTGTCGTCGTCGATGTCGCACCAGAGCGATGGGCTGTTCCAGGCCTTCCTGATGCCGATCGTGTCGCCGGCGTGCGTGGCCGAGTACCTCGAGTTCGGCCTCTACGGCTGGGCGCTGTCGCGCTACAGCGGCAACTGGGTGGGCTTCACCGCGCTGTCCGAGGTGGTGGAAAGCGGCGCCACGGTGGATCTCGATGCGATCGCGCAGCGCGTCGACGCCTGGCGCGATGCCGACGCGGTGCGCGCGATCACCGGCCACGCCGCGCCGGCCGACGGCCTGCACTATCGCTGGCCCGACCTGCCGAGCCCGCGCATCGAGGTGCGCCTGCACGACAAGCTGGCCGCGGTGCAGGCGTTCGCGCGCGTCAACTCGATCGACCGCGAGGTCATCGCGTCGCCGCAGGCGAGCGTGGGCATCGTCACCTGCGGCAAGGCGCACTACGATCTGATGGAGGTGCTGCGCCGCCTCGAGATCACGCCGGCGATGCTCGCCGCGGCCGGCGTGCGCCTGCTGAAGGTGGGCTTGTCGTTCCCGCTCGAGACGACGCGCATGCGCGCCTTCGCGCACGGCCTGCGCGAGGTGCTGGTGATCGAGGAGAAGGCCCCGATCGTCGAGACGCAGCTGCGCGACCTGTTCTACAACGCCCCGGCCGGTGCGCGCCCGGTGATCGTCGGCAAGCACGATGCCGATGGGCGGCCGCTGGTGTCGGCGGCGAGCGAGCTGCGGCCGTCGCGGCTGATCGAGATCGTGGCGCACTGGATCGCGCGCCACTTCCCGGGCGACCGCACGCTCGGCGACCACCTGCAGCACGTGCGCGACTTCACGCTGCCCGAGCTGCTGAGCAACGCCGCCGATGCGGTCAAGCGCGTACCGTACTTCTGCGCCGGCTGCCCGCACAACACCAGCACCCGCGTGCCCGAGGGCTCGCGCGCGCAGGCCGGCATCGGCTGCCACGTGATGGCCGCCTGGATGGGGCGGCATACCGAAGGCGTGATCCAGATGGGCGGCGAGGGCGTCGACTGGGTCAGCCACTCGATGTTCACCCGGGTGCCGCACGTGTTCCAGAACCTGGGCGATGGCACCTACTGGCACTCGGGCTACCTGGCGATCCGCCAGGCGGTGGCCTCGAAGGCCACCATCACCTACAAGATCCTGTTCAACGATGCGGTGGCGATGACCGGTGGCCAGCCGGTCGACGGCGCGATCAGCGTCGATCGCATCGCGCGCCAAGTCGAGAGCGAGGGCGTCGAGCGGGTGGTGGTCGTCAGCGACGACATCGCCAAGTACGACCGGCAGCGCGCGCTGTTTCCGGCCGGCACCGAGTTCCACCCGCGCGAGGCGCTCGACGCCGTGCAGCGCCGGCTGCGCGAGATCGAAGGCGTCACCGTGCTGATCTACGAGCAGACCTGCGCGGCCGAGAAGCGGCGGCGGCGCAAGAAGGGCGAGCTCGCGGATCCGGCGCGCCGCATCTTCATCAACGAGCACGTCTGCGAGGGCTGCGGCGACTGCTCGGTGCAGAGCAACTGCGTCGCGGTGCTGCCGCATGACGAGCGCCGCCCGGCCGCTCCGAAGGCGCTCGCTCCCCCTCGGGGGGACGACGCGCAGCGTCAAGGGGGCGCAGAGTTCGGGCTCGGGCGCAAGCGCAAGATCGACCAGAGCAGCTGCAACAAGGACTACTCTTGCGTGAAGGGCTTCTGCCCGAGCTTCGTCGGCGTGGTCGGCGGCGCACTGCGCAAGCGCGCCGGTGCGCTGGAGGCCGACCGGCAGGGCTTCGCGCGCCGCGTGGCCGCGCTGCCGCAACCTGCGCCGCACGAATGGACGGGCCCGTACGACCTGCTCGTCACCGGCGTCGGCGGCACCGGCGTGGTCACCGTCGGTGCGGTGATCGCGATGGCCGCGCACCTCGAAGGCAAGAGCGCCAGCGTGCTCGACTTCATGGGCTTCGCGCAGAAGGGCGGCTCGGTGCTGAGCTTCGTGCGCTGGGCCGACCGGCCCGAGCGGCTGAACCAGGTGCGCATCGACACCCAGCAGGCCGATGCGCTGCTGGCCTGCGACCTCGTGGTCGGTGCGTCGTCCGAGGCGCTGCAGACGGTGCGCCACGGCCGCACGCGGGTGCTGGCCAACGTGCACGAGGTGCCGGTGGCCGAGGCGGTGCTGAACCCCGACGCCGACCTGCGCGTCACCGGGCTGCTCGAGAAGCTGCACTTCGCCGCCGGCCGCGAGCGCGTGGAAACTTTCGACGCGCAGGCGCTGGCCGAGGAGTTTCTCGGCGACACCATCGTCGCCAACATCCTGGCGCTGGGCTACGCGTGGCAGCGCGGCCTGGTGCCGGTGAGCCTGCCGGCGCTCGAGCGCGCGATCGAGCTCAACGGCGTGGCGGTGCAGAGCAACCTGCTGGCGTTCGCGCTCGGCCGCCTCGCGGCGGGCGACGCGGCGGCGCTGCAGGCGTTGCGCGGCACCGCGGCGGAACCGGCGCTGGGCGCGGATGCGCAGGGCATCGAGGCGCTGATCGCGCGCGGCGTCGAACACCTCACGGGCTACCAGGATGCGGCCTACGCGCAGCGCTACGCCGAGCGCGTGCGCCGCGTGTGGGCCCACGAGACGGCGCTGGGCGCCGACGCGAGCCTGCCGTTCACGCTCGCGGTGGCCGCCAGCCTGCGCAAGCTGATGGCCTACAAGGACGAGTACGAGGTGGCGCGCCTGTACACCGACGGCCGCTTCCGGCGCGAGTTGCAGGCACAGTTCGAAGGCAACGTGCGGCTCGAGTTCTACATGGCGCCGCCGCTGCTGGCGCGCGCACGCAACGGCCAGCCACCGCGCAAGCTGCGCTTCGGCGGCTGGCTGCTGCCGCTGCTGCATGTGCTGGCGCGCGGCAAGCGCCTGCGCGGCGGCGTGTTCGACCTGTTCGGGCGCACGGCCGAGCGCCGCCTGGAGCGCGAGCTGATCGCGCAGTACGAGGCACGCATCGACGAGCTGCTGCCGCAGTTGAGCCTGCGCACGCTGGCGCTGGCCAGCGAGATCGCGCGGGTCCCGCAGAGCATGCGCGGCTACGGCCATGTGAAGATCGCCAACGTCGCGCTCGCGCGCACCCGCGAGGCCGAGTTGCTGTACCGGCTCGACCCGCAGCGCTACCCGCGCCCGGCCGTGGCCGCACAGGCCGGGCAGCTGAAGGGCATTGCGGTGGTCGCACGCTGAAGAGCCGCTGCGCGACGCGGTGGGCGGGGCCGCCGCGCGCCACGCTGTGCGCGCGGCGACGCGCGCGGCATCGCGCATGGGGCGAGCCCAAGCATCGAGGTCGTGCTGCCGCGGTGGCCTGCGGCGCGTGTGGTAGAACTTGGCTCGCTGTGGCCGCCGGCGCGCAGCGACTCCCCCTGCAATCGCCTCGAACCGCATGCTCGGAACCTTCAAACCCGTGGCCTTCGAGCCCTATGGCCGCAGGCGCTCGTCGCGGCGCATGCCGCAATGGCTGGTGATGCTGCTGCTCGGCGCCGCCGCCGGCGTGGTGGGCGTGCTGCTGGTGCAGCAGCGCGTGCTGCCGCCGCGGCTGTCGGCCAGCGAATCCACCGCGCTGCGCGCCCAGCTCGCGCAGGCCGAGCAGGAGCGCGACCGCGCGCGCGCCGAGGCCGCCACCGCGGTCCAGCAGCGTGACGCTGCGACGGCCGAGCGCAAGGCCGCGGTCGACGAACTTGCGGCCGACCGCGAGCGCACGAAGAACGCCCGCGCCGACCAGGAGTTCCTGATCGCGTCGCTGCCGCCCGACCCACGCGGCGGCGCGGTCGAGGTGCGCGCCGCGCGCTTCACGCGCGAGCGCGGCGCGCTGAACTACGAGGTGCTGCTGACCCGGGGCAAGGGCGCCGTCACCGCTCCCGGCGGCAAAGGCGCCTCCACAGCACCCGGCGGCAAGAGCGTCGCCAAGGGCGGCGACGCGGCCGACAACCTGCCGCCACTGGCCGGCGTGATGCAGTTCATCGTCGCTGGCTCCTCGGGCAGCGGCGAGCGTCACATCACGCTCGAGCCGATCAAGATCAACCTCGGCAGCCACCAGCGCCTGCGCGGCAGCGTGCCGTTGCCCGAGAACTTCACCGCCCGGAAGACGACCATCAGTGTCTTCGACCGCGTCGGCGGCAAGCAGTTGGGCATGCGTGTGCTGTTCGTCGGGTGAGGCATCGGCGGCGACGGCGCAAGGCGTCGGTTCGAGGCCCTGGTCGGGCGGCTGAGAACGCATCCGCCTGCCGGGCGGGTTCGTGCTCCGCCGCGCGCTCGTGCTGCACGGAGTACCCGGCGCGCACGCGCTGCACGGCGAGCCCGGCGTTCACGCGCCGGCCGTCGGTACCGACGGCACCGCGCTCAGCTGCCGATTGCGCCGACCGATGCGTCGTGGCGCGCGCCGTTTTGCACCGCCGCGCGGCCGCCGGCCGGCGGCTGGCGCAACGGCTCGAGCGTGCACTCGAGGTCGTCGAGCGCAGCAAACACGCCGAGCGCGCCGGCGTGCAGGGCCCGCGCCGGTGCGGTGGGCAGCATGCGACGGCCGTCGCAACGGAACAGCGGCACGCCCACTGCTTCGGCCAGCTTGCGCAGGTGCCCCGACACGGTGGGTTGAGCCAGATGCAGCGCTTCGGAGGCGCGCGTCACCGAACCCAGCCGCATCACGGCATCGAACGCGGCCAACTGCGGCAGCATGCCGTGACGCAGGTAGCGTCGCAGTCTTCGAGAGGTTTCCATCGTCGTCCGCTTTCAGTCCTGAAGCGGTGCCGCCGCTGCGGCATCCGCGCGGGGGCAACGACCTGGGGGTGTGGTTGAAAAGTCCAGACCGGTGCCCTGACAGGCAAAGGTCTCGTTCGGCAGCCTGCTGGCCGCTCGGGCACCGGGGCCTGAGCGAACAGACCCGGACTGACGGTGCACCGGCAGCGCCGCCCGCGAAGGCGGCACCGGAACTACTCCCGCTTTGCAACCCGTGCCGCGCCGCCGCGAACGGCCTTGCTGCACGCAGGTGCTTTGTACCACGTCGCCGGCCGTGCGACCAAGGCCGGAGTCGGCACAAACCCGGCCCGCGAACGCGGGCGCATCGCGATTCGCGATGGCAGCCATTGCGCAGCGCGCCGGCAGGTTTCGCCAAATGCGGCAGCAGCTATCGCCATATGCAGACGCCGGCTCGGCGCTGCGCTTTCACAATCACCGTCACCCATCGCTTCCTGGAGCACGTGTGGAGCCCGGCCAGTTCCTGTCTGCGTTGATGGCGATCGTGGTGATCGACATCGTGCTCGCCGGCGACAACGCGATCGTCATCGCGCTGGCCGCCCGGCAGTTGCCGCAGCGCCTGCAGAAGCGTGCCATCGTCTGGGGCGCGCTCGGTGCGGTGGCCGTGCGCATCGTGCTGACGGCCGCCGTGGTCTGGCTGCTGAAAGTGCCGGGCCTGCTGGCGATCGGCGGCGCGCTGCTGGTGTGGATCGCGTGGAAGCTGCTGCAGCCCGACGAGGCGCAGCAGGTCGACACCGGCAGCGACGCGCACCCGTCGAGGCCGGCCGCGCACGCGATGCCGGCGGCCACCACGTTCTGGGGCGCGATGCGCACGGTGATCGTGGCCGACGCGCTGATGGGGCTGGACAACGTGCTCGCGGTCGCCGGTGCGGCGCACGGCAGCCTGCTGCTGGTGGCGCTGGGGCTGGCGATCAGCGTGCCGATCGTGATGTGGGGCAGCACGCTCGTGCTGAAGGTGGTCGAACGGTTTCCGGTCGTGGTCTACGTCGGTGCCGGCGTGCTGGTGTGGACCGCGGTGACGATGATGCTGAGCGAGCCGCTGCTGAAGGCCTGGCTGGCCGAGCAGCACGTGCCGCGCGCGCTGCCGTTCGCGCTGGTGCCGCTGCTGCTGGTGGCCGCCTTCGTGCGCAACCACCGGCAGCTCGAATCGCGCATCCACGCCCGGCTGCGCGCGATGTCCGACGTCGCACCCCAGCCCGCACCCCCCACCGTTCCCGGAGGACCACCCATGCTCAACGTCCTGGTGCCCATCGATGGCTCCGCCAACAGCCTCACCGCGCTGCGCCATGCCATCGCCGAATACCGCCGCGACCACGACCTGAAGCTGCACCTGCTGCACGTGCAGCCGCGGCTGTCGCGCCACATCTCGCGCTTCGTCAGCCGTGGCGACCGCGAGGCCTGGCACCATGAGCGTGCCGACGCCGCGCTGGCCGGCGCGCGCGAGCTGCTGCGGCAGGCCGAGGTGCCGTTCGAGGAGCAGTGGTGCATCGGCGACCGCGCCGAGGAGATCTGCCGCGCCGCGCAGGAGTTGAACTGCCATCACATCGTGATCGGCACCGCGCGCAAGAACTCGCTGACGCGGATGCTCGAGGATTCGGTGACCGGCAAGGTGCTCGAGACGGCCACCGTGCCGGTCGAGGTGGTGGTGGGCCGCGAGGTGTCGCGCCTGGAACGCTGGGGCGTGCCCACCGGCATCGGTCTGAGCCTCGGGGGCCTCGTGCTGGCGGTGCTGGCCGACTGAGCGGGCCGCGGCGCCGCCGCGTCGCACGCTGGCCGCGGTGCCGCGCGGGGTCGCGTTGTCGGCGCGCCGCGACCGCGCCGCGCGACGATCAGACGCAGCCGCGCGTGTTGACGTACAGCGCGTATAGCGAGTGGCTGGCGGCCATGAACAGGCGGTTGTGCTTCGCGCCCCCGAAGCACAGGTTCGCGCAGCGCTCGGGCAGGTGGATGTGCGCCACATCCTGGCCGGCGGGGTTGTACACGCGCACGCCGTCGAGCCGGTCGGCCTGCGTGCCGTCGCTGCTGCCGAAGCCGCACCAGACATGGCCGCTGATGTCGACCTTGATGCCGTCGTACGCCCCGGGCCCGCCGGCGTCGACGAACAGGCGCTTGCGCGTTAGCGTGCCGTCGGCGCCGACGTCGTAGGCCCAGATGCGGCGGTGCGGCAGCGCGCGGCTCTCGACCACGTACAGCATCTGCTCGTCGGGTGAGAACGCCAGCCCGTTGGGCGCCGCGAGGTCGTCGATCACGCGCTGCAGCTCGCCGTTGCGTGGGTCGATGCGGTACACCGCCCACGGCGTCTCGCTGGCCGCAGGCTCGCCCTCCCAGTGGCCGGCGATGCCGAACAGCGGATCGGTGAACCAGATGCCGCCGTCGCGCGCGCAGACGATGTCGTTCGGCGAATTGAGCCGCTTGCCCTGCCAGCGCTCGGCCAGCACGGTGATCGTGCCGTCGTACTCGGTGCGCGTGACGCGGCGCGTCAGGTGTTCGCACGAGAGCAGGCGGCCCTGCCGGTCGCGCGCGTGGCCGTTGGCGTGGTTCGACGGCGCGCGGAAGACGCTGCTGCGGCCGGTGGTCTCGTCCCAGCGCAGCATGCGGTTGTTGGGGATGTCCGACAGCAGCAGGTAGCGCCCGTCGCCGAACCACACCGGGCCCTCGGCCCAGCGCAGGCCGCTGGCGAGCTGCTCGACATGCGCGCTGAACAGGCGCAACTTCAGGAACGACGGGTCGAGGATCTCGACCGCCGGGTCGGGGTAGCGCGCACTCGGCGTGAACGGTACGCCGGGGCCTTCGAGCGGCGGCGTGGGCAGCAGCGGATGGGTCGTCATCGGTCGGGCGGGCTGTGGCGAAATGCGGTGGTGTTGCGGCGCACCGACGTTGAGGTGCGATGGCTGCGCCGGTCCGCAGTATGGCGGCATCTGCATTGCACGCGGTGGCACTCGCGGGCCCAGGCTGTACGATCACACTGCTCATGCACAAGATCACAAGGCAGGCGGTGCCGGAGGAGCGCAGGCGATGAAGCACAAGGTGTTGCAGTTCGGCCGGCTGACGCCGTCGCTGGAGCAGCAGCTCGGCGCGGCCTTCGACTGCCGGCGCCTTGCCGACGAGGTCGACCCGAAGGCGTTCTTGGCCGCGCACGGCCGTGAGTTCACCGGTCTGGCGACGATGGGTTTCGCCGATGCGGCGTTGATCGAATCGCTGCCGTCGCTGCGGGTGATCTCCAGCTTCGGCGTCGGCGTCGACCAGATCGACCTGCAGGCTGCCGCGCGGCGTGGCATCCCGGTGGGCAACACGCCCGACGTGCTGAACGACTGCGTGGCCGACCTGACGATCGGCCTGATGATCGACGTGGCGCGTGGCGTCGGTGCCGCCGAGCGCTATCTGCGCGCCGGCTCGTGGCCACGGGCGCCGTTCCCGCTGCAGCGACGCATCAGCGGCAAGCGGCTCGGCATCGTCGGCCTCGGCCGCATCGGCCACGCGGTGGCGCGACGGGCGATCGCGTTCGACATGGACATCCGCTACCACAACCGCCGGCCGGTGAGCGACACCTCAATGGCACACGAGCCGTCGCTGGTCGAGCTGGCGCGGTGGTGCGACTTCCTCGTCGTCATCGTGCCCGGCGGTGCCGCGACGCGGCACCTGATCGACGAGGCGGTGCTGCATGCGCTCGGGCCCGAGGGCTTCCTCGTCAACGTGGCGCGTGGTTCGGTGGTCGACGAGGCGGCGCTGGTGCGCGCGCTGCGCGAGCAGCGTCTGGGCGGCGCCGCGCTCGACGTGTTCGAGCGCGAGCCGCAGGTGCCGGCCGAGTTGATCGCGATGGACAACGTGGTGTTGGTGCCGCACATCGGCAGCGCCACCGTCGAGACGCGCGCCGCGATGGCGCAGCGCGTGTTCGACAACCTGTCGGCCTTCTACGAAACCGGCAAGGTGATCAGCCAGGCGACGGCTTGAATGCCGAGCGCTGCCGCGGGGGCCGGGTCCGCGCGGCCTGCGCTTCAGCGCCGCGGCTGGCGCCGCTGCGCCATCTCGGCGCCCATCGCGTCACGCTCGGCCGGCGTCATCCGCTCGCGCGCCGACGGGAACGCCAGGCGGTCTTCGAGCGGAATGTGGCGATCGTGCAGCTCGACGAAGGCATCGGCTTCGCGGCGCAGCGACGGCAGCGTGGCCTCGAGCGCATCGGCCGACCGCTCGGGCGCAGCCTCGTGCACCTCGCGCAGCAGCGGCCCGAGCCGGTGCCAGATCGCGTCGATCTCGCGGTGGTCGTTCTCGATGCGCTGCGCCAGTGCGGCCAACCACGGGTCGCCGCTGGCGCGCAGGCGCGGCAGCACGTGGCGCTCTTCGTCCTGGTGGTGCGCCGGGGCGGCGACCTCGAAGTAGCGCCAGACGTCGTGCGCGGCCGTACGCGCATCGGCGTCGAGCCCCGTCGATTGCAGGTGGGTGATCAGCCGACGCAGCAGCGACAGCGAACGCTGCACGCGATCGTGGCACGACGCCAGCATCGCGAACGGATCGTCGAAGCCGGCAGCCGGTGCGCTCCACCCGGGCAGCGACACCGGGATCACGGCGGACAGGGCAGCCGACGGTCGCATGGGCGGCAGCATCGGCGTGCCGGTGTTCCGGTGGCTTGATCCAGCGCAATCGACATTGGCGAACGATGGCCGACAGTGCAGCGACGTTTGCGCTGAACACATGTCTGCCACCGTTGCCGAAGCCGTGATGCTGCCCGTACCGCCGCGGCAGCGGCGCGCACGCGCCGTCGAGGGCCGCCTGCTGCACGATCGTGCGGCAGGGGCGCGCACTCAGGGCACGTCGGCGGTCGACGCAGCCGATGTCGCGAGCGAACCCGACACCGGCGCACTGGTCGAGCGCGCGCTCGCCACGTTGCTCGGCGGCACTGCTGGCGATCGCGGGAGTGATCGCGGGGGCGATCGCGGGGGTGATCGCAACAGTGCGCGCAACGGGCATCGGCCGCGCGAGGCCGCGCCGCGTGTGCGCGAAGCCGGCGCAGCGCGTACACCGGCGGCCGCGTTCGCATCGGCCATCGCCGCCTTCGCGCGCGTGCGCACGCTGCACGCAGGCGCGGCTGTGTTCACCCGCACCGAGCGCGCGCGTTCGGCTGTGCTGCTGGCGCGCGGCGATGTCGCACTGGGCCTGCGGCGCGACGGCCAGTGTTTCGAGGTCGAGCGCATCGCGCATGCGCCGGCGTGGCTCGACCTGGCCACCGTCTGGCTCGGTGCGCCGCATGCGATCGATGCCTGCGCGCACGGCGACTGCGTCGTCGTCGAGCTGCCGCTCGAACCGCTGCGCGAGCATCTGGCCGAGCAGCCCGCGCTGGCGCTGCGCGTGATCCAGGGCCTGGCACGCGAACTGCAAGCGCGCAGTTCGCAGGCCTCGGGCCTGATCCACCAAAGCGCGCCGGCGCGGCTGGCGCATTGGCTGCATGACCATGCCAGGGCATCGGTGTCGCAACCGGGTGGCTGGGTGGTCGAGCTGTCCGAACGCAAGCGCGACCTCGCCGCGCAACTGGCGATCGCACCGGAGACGCTGTCGCGTCTGCTGCGCCGGCTCGCCGACGACGGCGTGATCGACGTCGCCGGCTACACCGTTCGTCTGCGCGACCGCGACGCGCTGGAGCGCATGGCGAGGGTCTAGCCCGTTCACAGGCCCTGGCGGGGCAATCGGGCACTCAGCCGGCACACACCGTCGCGCGCATCGCCTGCCGCGACGCCTTCGATGCACATTGCAGCAGCTGCGCCACCGCGGCCAGCGCGATCACCGCGGGCTCCTTGCCGGCGATGCCCGGCACGCCGATCGGGCAGGTCAGCCGCGCCAGCGTATCGGCCGCGATGCCGCGCGCCTCGAAGCGGTGGACGAAGCGTGCGCGCTTGGTGCGCGAGCCGATCAGGCCGAGAAAGCCGAAATCGCCGCGGCGCAGGATGGCTTCGGTGATCGCCATGTCGAGCGCGTGATCGTGCGTCAGCACGAGGTAGAACGCGCCGGCCGGCGCGAGCGCGACCTCGGCATCGACCGGTTCGACGCAGACGCGCTCGATGTGCGGCGCACTCGCTGCGCCGGCGAACTCGTGCTCACGTTCATCGATCCACTGCACGCGGCAGTCGATGTCGGCAAGCAGCCGCACGATCGCGCGGCCGACATGGCCGGCGCCGTACAACTGCAGCGTGAAGCGCGGCGGCGCGGCGGGCCACGCCGCCGGTGCGCTCTCGGCGAGTGTGCGGTAGCGCAGCGTCAGCGCGCCGCCGCAGCACTGGCCCAGCGTGGGGCCGAGCGCGATGCGTTGCTCGCGACGCAGCGGCTCGCCGCGCAGCAGCGCGCGCGCATGTTCGATCGCCTGCAGCTCGAGGTGGCCGCCGCCGATGGTGCCGTGCGCGTCGCGCGCGCCCACCAGCATCCGCGTGCCGGCCTCGCGCGGCACCGAGCCGCGCGCGTCGACCACCTCGACGACGATCGCCGGCAACGCCCGCGCCTGCCATTGCAGCGCAACGGCCTGCAGCGCGGCGTTCATGCGGCGGCCTTCGTGGCCTCGCGCACCGCGGTGATCGCATCGAGCACCGCCTCGGCGGTGGCCGGTGCGCGCAGCGGCGGGTCGGCGCGGTGGCCACCCACCGCCGACACCGCGTCGCGGATCGCGAAGAACACCGAGAACGGCAGCAGCAGCGGCGGCTCGCCGACGGCCTTGCTGCGGTGCACGCTGTCGGCCACGTTGTCGGCCTCGAACAGCTCGACATTGAACACCGGCGGGCAGTCGTTCGCGGTCGGGATCTTGTACGTGCTCGGCGCGTGCGTCATCAGCAGGCCCGAGCTGGGGTGCCACTTCAGCTCCTCGGTGGTCAGCCAGCCCATGCCCTGGATGAATGCGCCTTCGATCTGCCCGAGGTCGATCGCCGGGTTCAGCGAGCGGCCGACGTCGTGCAGCACGTCGGCGCGCAGCAGGCGCGACTCGCCGGTGAGCGTGTCGACCACCACCTCGCTGACCGCGGCACCGTACGCGAAGTAGAAGAACGGGTGGCCCTGCAGCGTGTCGCGGTTCCAGTGCAGGCCGGGCGTGGCGTAGAAGCCGTCGCTCCACAGCTGCACGCGCGCGGCGTAGGCCTCGCGCACCAGCGCGTCGAACGCGATGCGCTGGCCGCCGCCGTGCACCGCGCCGTCGGCGAAGTGCACCTCGTCGGCGCGCACGTCCAGCCGCGGCGCGGCGAAGGCCGCCAGGCGGTCGCGGATCTGGCGCGCCGCGTCCTGCCCGGCCATGCCGTTCAGGTCGGCGCCGGTCGATGCGGCGGTGGCCGAGGTGTTGGCCACCTTCTGCGTGTCGGCCGCGGTGCAGCGCACGCGCGTCAGCGGCAGGCCGAGTTCGTGCGCCACCACCTGCGCCACCTTGGTGTTCAGGCCCTGACCCATCTCGGTGCCACCGTGGTTGACCAGCACCGAACCGTCGGTGTAGACGTGCACCAGCGCGCCGGCCTGGTTGAAGTGCGCCACGTTGAACGAGATGCCGAACTTCACCGGCGTCAGCGCCAGGCCGCGCTTGAGCACCGGGCTGGCGGCGTTGAACTCGGCCACCTGGCGGCGGCGGCGTTCGTAGTCGCTGCTGCGCACCAGGCGCTCGACCAGCGCTTCGATCACGTTGTCGTCGATCACCTGGCCGTACGGCGTGACGTTGCGCCCGCCGCCCGGGCCCGCGTCGCCGCTCGGGCCGTAGAAGTTGACGCGGCGCACGGCCAGCGAATCCTTGCCGAGCGCGCGGGCGATCGACTCGAGGATGCTCTCGATCGCGATCGCGCCCTGCGGGCCGCCGAAGCCGCGGAACGCGGTGTTGCTCTGCGTGTTGGTGCGCGCCGAGTAGCCGTGCATCGCCACATGCGGCAGCCAGTAGGCGTTGTCGAAGTGGCACAGCGCGCGCGTCATCACCGGGCCCGACAGGTCGGCCGAGAAGCCGGCGTTGCTGATCAGGTCGATCTCGGCGCCGAGCACGCGGCCGTCGTCGTCGTAGCCGACGCTGTAGTCGTACTCGAAGCCGTGGCGTCGCCCGGTGACGAGGAAGTCGTCGTCGCGGTCGGGCCGCAGCTTCACCGGCCGGCCCGTGTGGCGCGCCGCGACCGCGGCCACGCACGCGAACAGCGCCGACTGCGACTCCTTGCCGCCGAAGCCGCCGCCCATGCGCCGGCATTCGACGCGCACGCGGTGGCTCGCCATGTCGAGCGCGTGCGCCACCGCGTGCTGCATCTCGGACGGGTGCTGCGTCGAGCAGTGCACCAGCATGCCGTCGTCCTCGAGCGGGATCGCATACGCGATCTGGCCTTCGAGGTAGAACTGCTCCTGGCCGCCGATCGACAGCGAGCCGTGCAGCCGGTGCGGCGCCGCGGCGATCGCGCGCTGGGCGTCGCCGCGGCTCATGTGCATCGGCGGGATCACGTACTGCTGCAGCCGGTGCGCCTCGCGCGGCGTGAGCACCGGCGGCAGCGGCTCGATCGTGGCCGCCTGCTTCGCGCCGGCGGCGGCGCGGCGCGCCGCCTCGCGCGTGTGCGCCAGCACCACGAACATCGGCTGGCCCAGGTAGTGCACCGTGCCGTCGGCCAGGATCGGGTCGTCGTGCTCGATCGGGCCGCAGTCGTTGCTGCCCGGGATGTCGGCCGCGGCGAGCACCTCGACCACGCCCGGCTGCGCGCGGATCGCATCGAGCGCCAGCGCCTTCAGCCGGCCGTGCGCCAGCGGCGACAGCCCGAGCGCGGCGTGCAGCGTGCCGGCCAGCTCGGGCATGTCGTCGACGTAGGTTGCCTCGCCGGCGACGTGCAGGTGCGCCGACTCGTGCGGGTGCGGTACACCGACGCCGGCGTCATGGCGTTCGGCGGCCGCGCGCGCGGTCGAGGTCGCGGACGCCGGCGCGTCGAGCAGCGCGGATTCGTGGGGTTTGTTCATCGGCTGACTCCCATCGGTTCACGCGCCCAGACGTTGACCGCCTGCGGCGGCAGTGCGGCCTGCGGCCGCGTCTCGAGCCAGTAGCGGCGCAGCAGGCCGCCGGCCACGGCCAGGCGGTACGCCGCGCTGGCGCGCAGATCGGTCAGCGGCTTGAAATCGCTGGCCAGCGCGGCGCACGCGCGCTCGACGGCGGCCTCGTCCCAGCGCTGCCCGACGATCGCGCGCTCGGTGGCCGCCGCGCGCTTGACGATCGCCGCCATGCCGCCGAACACCACGCGCGCATCGCGCACCACGTCGCCGTCGAGCTGCAGGCGCAGCACGGCGAACACCGCGGAGATGTCGCTGTCGAAGCGCTTGCTGATCTTGTAGGCGCGCAGCGTCGCGTCGAACGCCGACAGCGGCACCTCGACCGCCTGCACGAACTCGCCGGGCTCGAGCCGGTTGACCATGTAGTCGACGTAGAACTCGGCCAGCGGCAGACGCCGCGTGTGCTCGCCGCGGCGCAGCAGCAACTGCGCGTCGAGCGCGATCAGCACCGGCGCGCTGTCGCCGATCGGCGAACCGTTGGCCACGTTGCCACCCATCGTGCCGGCATGGCGGATCGGCGGCGACGCGAAGCGCAGCCACGCTTCGGTCAGCATCGGCGCGCGCTGCGCCAGCGCGGCCCAGGCGTCCTCGAGCGAGGCGGCGGCGCCGATGCTCAGCACGCCGTCGCGCACCGCGATGCGCTTCAACTCGGCCACCTCGCCGACGTAGACGATGTCGCCCAGGTCGCGGAACTGCTTGTTGACCCACAGCCCGATATCGGTGGCGCCGGCCAGCAGCCGCGCCTGCGGGTGCGCCACGCGCAGCCGTGCCAGTTGCGCCAGCGTGCGCGGCGCGAAGAAGCGGTCGCGCCGCCCGGGCACCACGTCGCTCGGCGCGGCGTACTCGAACGCGCCGCGCGGCAGCGCCGCCAGCGCGGCGGCCGCCTGGTCGGTGGGCAGCCGCTTCGGCGGCAGATCGAACATGCGCTGGCCGGCGTCGAGGATCGGCCGGTAGCCGGTGCAGCGGCACAGATTGCCCGCCAGTTCGTCGGCCAGCTGCTGCCGCGTCGGCCTGCGCTTGCGCCCGGCGTGGCGCTCGTAGCAGGCGGTGAGCGACATCACGAAGCCGGGCGTGCAGAAGCCGCACTGCGAACCGTGGCAGTCGACCAGCGCCTGCTGCACCGGGTGCAGCGGCTGGCCGGGCGCCGGAACGCCGCCGGCGGCGGTGACGTCCTCCACCGTGAACAGCGCCTTGCCGTGCAGCGTGGGCAGGAAACGGATGCAGGCGTTGACCGCGTGCAGCGACAGGCCGCCGCCGCGCGCGGGCTCGCCGACGATCACCGTGCAGGCACCGCAATCGCCCTCGGCGCAGCCTTCCTTGGTGCCGGTGCAGCGCGCGTCTTCGCGCAGCCATTGCAGCACCGTGCGGGTCGGCGGGGCATCGTGCACCTCGACCATCTGGCCGCGATGGAAGAAGCGGATCGGGCGTGAGGGCATGGGCAGCTCCGGGTAATGCCGCAACCGTAGCGCGCCGGGGTCGCCACCGGTATACGCGAAGCGCGATGATGACTATGCTCGTTCGACTATGGCGCGCCGCGAGGATTTCGACAAGATCGAGCTCCATCTCGTGAGGGTCTTGCACACTGTGATCAGCGAACGCAGCGTTTCGCGGGCGGCCTTGCGGTTGCGCACCACGCAGCCGGCGGTGAGCGCCCAGCTGCGCCGGCTGCGCGAGCTCACCGGCGATCCGCTGCTGGTGCGCGCCGGGCCCGGGATGGCGCCCACCGCCACCGCGCTGGCGCTGCTGCAGCCGGCCACCGACCTGCTGCAGCAGGCCGAGCGCCTGTTCAGCGGCCATGCACGCACGCAGGCATTCGACGCCGCCAGCGCCGACGCGGTGTTCCGCGTCGCCGCCAGCGACTACCTCGATCCGCTGTTCCTGCCGGCGCTGGTCACGCGGCTGAAGCGCCAGGCGCCGAGCGTGCGCATCGAGCTGCGCGCGCTGTCGCGCGAGTTCGACTACCGGCGCAGCCTCGCCGCGGGCGACGTCGACCTGGTGATCGGCAACTGGCTCGAGCCACCGGCCGAGCTGCACCTGGGCCGCCTGCTGGTCGACGAGGTGGTCTGCCTGGTGGCGGCCGATCATCCGGCCGTGCGGCGCCGCGACTGGTCGGTGGCGCAGTACCTCGAGTGCGAGCACGTGGCGCCCACCGAGTTGCACCCGGGCGCGATCGGCGTCATCGACCAGCATCTGGTGGCGCGCGGCCTGACGCGCACGATCGTCGTGCGCAGCGCGCACTTCGGGTTGATCCCGCTGATGGTGGCCGGCAGCCTGCTCGTGCTGACGACCGGGCAGCTGTTCTGCAGCCGCTATACCGGTGTGCTGCCGGTGCGCATCGTGCGTTGCCCGGTGGAGTTTCCGCCGCTGGCGTACTACCAGCTCTGGCACGACCTGACGCACCGCTCGCCGGCGCAGCGCTGGCTGCGCGAGCAGGTGCGCGAGGCGGCGCAGGGCCTGCGCAGCGCCGCGTCGCCGGCGCTGCCGGTGCCGCCGGCGCCGCCGGCGCCGCCGCGCCGCCGCGCACGCCACTGACGAGCCCGCGCGATGCCCGCCACCGCCGCCCCGATCGCCCGCCGCGCGCTGCGCGGCGACCTGCTCGATTTCACCGCCGACCCGGGGCTCGGCACGCCGAACGCGGCCGCCGCGCGCTTTCGCCCCGACCACTGGTTGCTGATCGAGGGCGAGCGCATCGTCGCCGTGCTGCCGCCGGCGCAGGCGCCGGGCGATGACTGGCCGCGCGAAGATCATCGCGGGCGGCTGCTGCTGCCGGGCTTCATCGACACGCATGTGCACAGCGCGCAGCTGGACGTGATCGCCTCGTTCGGCACCGAGCTGCTCGATTGGCTCGAGCGCTACACCTTTCCGGCCGAGGCGCGCCATGCCGACCCCGCGCACGCCGCGCGTGCGGCCGAAGGCTTCGTCGACGCGCTGCTCGCGTGCGGCACCACGGCGGCGGTGGTGTTCCCGACCGTGCACACCACGTCGGTGCAGGCGTTGTTCGGCGCTGCGCGCGCGCGCGGCATGCGGCTCGTCGCGGGCAAGGTGCTGATGGACCGCCACGCGCCCGCTGCGTTGCGCGACGACGTGACGCAGGCCGAGGCCGACTGCGAGGCGCTGATCGCGCGCTGGCACGGCCAGGGCCGGCTGGCGTACGCGGTGACGCCGCGCTTTGCCGCCACCAGCACGCCGGCGCAGCTGGCGATGGCCGGCGCGCTGCTCGCGCGCCACGACGGCCTGTACCTGCAGACGCACCTGGCCGAGAACCGCGCCGAGGTGGCGTGGATCGCGCGCCTGTTCCCCGACGCGCGCAGCTATCTCGACGTCTACGACCGCCACGGCCTGCTCGGCGAGCGCAGCGTGTTCGCGCACGGCGTCTGGCTCGACGCGGCCGATCGCGCGCGGCTGGCCGAGGCCGGCGCGCAGATCGCGCACAGCCCGAGCTCGAACCTGTTTCTCGGCAGTGGCCTGATGGATTGGCGCGCGCTGCACGAGGCCGGCGCGGCCGTCACCGTGGCCAGCGACGTCGGCGGTGGCACCGCGCTGTGCATGGTGCGCACGCTGGCCGATGCGTACAAGGTGCAGGCGCTGCGCGGCGAGAAGCTGAGCGCGTTCAAGGCCGTGCACGCGGCCACGCTCGGCGCCGCGCAGGCGCTGCAGCTGGCCGGCGAGATCGGCAGTTTCGATGCCGGCCGCATGGCCGACCTGTGCGTGTGGAACTGGGCCTGCGGCCCGGTGGCCACGCACCGCGATGCGCTGGCGCGCGATCTGCACGAACGGCTGTTCGCGTGGATGATGCTGGCCGACGAGAGGGCGCTGGTCACCACCGTGGTGGCCGGACGCACCCGCTACGAGCGCCCGACCCATGAGTCCGGCGCCGCGATGGAGACAAGACATGAACGACTCGAGCCGGGCGCTGCGCCTTGAGCTGATCGACATCAGCAAGCAGTACCCCGCGGTCAAGGCCAACGACCGCGTGAGCCTGGCGGTGGCGCCGGGGCAGATCCATGCCGTGCTCGGCGAGAACGGCGCCGGCAAGTCGACGATGATGAAGATCATCTACGGCGCGGTGCAGCCCGACGAGGGCGAGATCCGCTGGAACGGCCAGCCGGTGCAGGTGGCGAGCCCGGCGCACGCGCGCCAGCTCGGCATCAGCATGGTCTACCAGCACTTCTCGCTGTTCGACACGCTGAGCGGCGCCGAGAACGTCTGGCTCGGGCTCGACAAATCGCTGTCGCTGGCCGAGGTGACGCGGCGCATCGTCAAGGTGGCGCAGGACTACGGGCTCGACGTCGACCCGGCGCGGCCGGTGCACACGCTGTCGGTCGGCGAGCGCCAGCGCGTGGAGATCGTGCGCGCGCTGCTGACCAACCCGAAGCTGCTGATCCTCGACGAACCCACGTCGGTGCTGACGCCGCAGGCGGTGGAGCGGCTGTTCGTCACGCTGCGCCAGCTGTCGCAGGAGGGCTGCTCGATCCTATACATCAGCCACAAGCTCGACGAGATCCGCACGCTGTGCCACCACTGCACGGTGCTGCGCGGCGGCCGCGTCACCGGCGAGGTCGACCCGACGAAGGAAACCAACGCCAGCCTGTCGCGCCTGATGATCGGCGCCGAGCCGCCGCAGCTGCAGCACCGCGCGGCGCGGCCCGGCCAGACGGTGCTGAAGATCAAGGGCCTGAGCGTGGCCAAGCAGGACCAGTTCGGCACCGACCTGCACGACATCGCGCTCGAGGTGCGCGCCGGCGAGATCGTCGGCGTGGCCGGCGTCTCGGGCAACGGCCAGCAGGAGCTGATGGCCGCGCTGTCGGGCGAGGACGCGCGCGCGCCGGCGGGCTCGATCGCGGTGTTCGGCAGCGACGTGTCGCGCGCGTCGCCGCGCGCGCGGCGCCGGCTCGGCCTGCACTTCGTGCCCGAGGAGCGGCTGGGCCGCGGCGCGGTGCCGACGCTGTCGCTGGCCGCCAACACGCTGCTCACGCGCACCGAGAACGTCGGCGCGGGCGGCTGGCTGCGCACCGGCGCGGTCGACGCGCTGGCGGCGCAGCTGATCGAGCGCTTCAAGGTCAAGGCCGGTGGCCCGGGCGCAGCCGCGCGCAGCCTGTCGGGCGGCAACCTGCAGAAGTTCATCGTCGGCCGCGAGATCGATGCCAAACCGAAGCTGCTGATCGTCTCGCAGCCGACCTGGGGCGTCGATGTCGGCGCCGCGGCGCAGATCCGCGGCGAACTGCTGGCGTTGCGCGACGCCGGCTGCGCGGTGCTGGTGGTCAGCGAGGAGCTGGATGAACTGTTCGAGATCAGCGACCGGTTGGTCGTGATCGCGCAGGGCCGCCTGAGCCCGAGCGTGCCGGTCGCGCAGGCGACGATCGAGCAGATCGGCGAGTGGATGTCGGGCCTGTGGCCGAAGTCGGCCGCCGCCAAGGAGGCTACCCATGCTTAAGCTCGAAGCGAGGCCGCAGCCGTCGAAGGCGCTGTCGTTCGCGTCGCCGCTGCTGGCGCTGGCGCTGACGGTGCTGATCGGCATCGTGCTGTTCGCGCTGCTGGGCAAGGATCCGCTGCGCGCGCTGCAGATGTTTTTCTGGGAGCCGATCAAGAACGGCTACGCGTGGACCGAGATCGCGGTCAAGGCGACACCGCTGGTGCTGATCGGCCTCGGCCTGGCGATCTGCTACCGCTCCAACGTGTGGAACATCGGCGCCGAAGGCCAGTTCGTGATCGGCGCGGTGTTCGCCGGCGGCGTCGCGATGCACGCCGGCACCGAGACCTCGCGCGCGATCGTGCTCGCGATCCTGCTGGCCGGCGTCGTCGGCGGCATGCTGTGGGCGGCCATCGTCGCGCTGCTGCGCGACCGCTTCAACGCCAACGAGATCCTGGTCAGCCTGATGCTGGTCTACGTCGGCGTGCTGGTGCTGGGTTACCTGGTCTACGGGCCGTGGAAGGATCCGAAGGGCTACAACTTTCCGCAGACCGTCACCTTCGCTGCGTCGACGCGGATCCCGCGCCTGGTCGACGGCTCGCGGTTGAACATCGGCGTGCTGATCGCGCTGGCGACGGTGGCGCTGTCGTGGCTGTTCCTGTTCCGCACCTATCGCGGCTTCGCGCTGCAGGTGGGCGGGCTGGCGCCGGCGGCCGCGCGCTACGCCGGCTTCTCGTCGCGCCGCGCGCTGTGGACGGCGCTGCTGATCTCGGGTGGCCTGGCCGGCCTGGCCGGCGCGCTCGAGGCGGCCGGGCCGCTCGGGCAGCTGACGCCGCACGTGCCGGTGGGCTACGGCTTCGCGGCGATCATCGTCGCGTTCGTCGGCCGGCTGCATCCGGCGGGCGTGGTGTTCGCCGGCATCCTGATGAGCATGTTCTACATCGGCGGCGAGCTGGCGCAGTCGCGCCTCGGGCTGCCGAAGGCACTGACCGGGGTCTTTCAGGGTCTGCTGCTGTTCGCGCTGCTGGCGTGCGACACCTTGATCCACTATCGGATTCGCTGGCGCTCCGCCGCGCGGGCGCCTGTCGCTGCGGCGGCGGTGCCGGCAGCCACCGCGGCGAAGGAGGCGTGAGCATGGAAGCGTATGCACTGCTGATCGCGGCGACGCTCAACGCCGGCACCGTGCTCGCGATCGCGGGTCTCGGGCTGCTGATCAACGAACGCGCGGGCATCGTCAACCTCGGCGCCGAGGGGATGATGCTGGTGGCGGCGATCGCCGGCTTTGCCACCGCCGTGCACACCGGCAGCGATTGGCTGGCCTTCGGCGCCGGCATGGCCTCGGGCGCGCTGCTGGCGGCGGCGTTCGGCGTGCTGGTGATCTGGCTCAACACCAACCAGTACGCCACCGGGCTGGCGCTGAGCCTGTTCGGCGCCGGCTTCTCCGCTTTCGCCGGCATCACGTACACGCAGCGCAAGCTCAGCGAGCGGCCGAAGTTCGATATTCCCGGGCTGGCCGATATCCCGTTCATCGGGCCGGCGCTGTTCAAGCACCATCCGCTGGTTTACCTGACGGTGTTCGGCACCTTCGCGCTCGCCTGGTTCCTTTATCGATCGCGCGGCGGCCTGGTGCTGCGCGCGATCGGCGAGTCGCCGGAGTCGGCGCATGCGCTGGGCTACCCGGTGCGGCGCATCCGGCTGCTGGCGGTGGTGATCGGCGGCGCGCTGTGCGGCCTGGCCGGCGCCTACATCTCGGTGGTGTACACGCCGCTGTGGGTCGAGGGCATGGTCGCCGGCAAGGGCTGGATCGCACTGGCGCTGACCACCTTCGCCACCTGGCGGCCGGCGCGCGTGCTGCTGGGCGCGTACCTGTTCGGCGGCGTCACGATGCTGCAGTTCTACCTGCAGGGCGAGGGGGTGCAGATCCCGAGCCAGTGGCTCAGCATGCTGCCGTACCTGGCCACCGTCGTCGTGCTGGTGCTGATCTCGCGCAACGCCACCTGGATCCGCGTCAACATGCCGGCCTCGCTGGGCAAGCCGTTCTATCCGGGCTCGTGAGCACCGCACCGCATAATCTCCACCGCTCGATCGGGCCCGGTGCATGGCGGTCCGTTCGAATCCTCCTCCGCAGCTTCCCTCACATGGAGTCTTCATGACCTATCCGACCGTCTCGCATCGTTCGTTCAGACTCGGCGGCCTCGCGGCCGTCGCCGCTGCCGCGGCCCTGGTCGGCTGCGGCAAGAAGGAGGAAGCACCGCCTCCGGTGGCCGCGGCACCGGCGTCGGCCGCCGCGCCGGCCAAGCCCGAGCCGCTGAAGGTCGCGTTCGCCTACGTCGGCCCGGTCGGCGACGGCGGCTGGACCTTCGCGCACGACAACGCGCGCAAGGCGATCCAGAAGGAGTTCGGCGACAAGATCGTCACCAGCTACGTCGAGAGCGTGCCCGAGGCGGCCGACGCCGAGCGCGTGTTCCGCGACATGGTCGGCCAGGGCAACAAGCTGATCTTCGGCACCACGTTCGGCTACATGGAGCCGATGATGAAGGTGGCCGCCGACGCCAAGGACGTGAAGTTCGAGCACGCCACCGGCTACAAGACGGCCGAGAACCTACGCACCTACGACAGCCGCACCTACGAGGGCGCCTACATGGCCGGAGTGATCGCCGGCGGCATGAGCAAGACGCACACGCTCGGCGTCGTCGGTTCGGTGCCGATCCCCGAGGTGATCCGCAACATCAACTCGTTCACGCTCGGCGCGCAGAGCGTGAACCCGAAGATCAAGACCAAGGTGGTGTGGGTCAACGACTGGTTCAACCCGCCGAAGGAAACCGAGGCCGCCACCGCGCTGATCAACGGCGGCGCCGACGTGCTGATGCAGAACACCGATTCGCCCGCGGTGCTGAAGACCGCCGAAGAGAAGGGCAAGCGCGCGTTCGGCTGGGACAGCGACATGACCGCCTACGGCCCGAAGGCGCACCTCGGCTCGGCGGTGATCAATTGGGTGCCGTACTACACCAAGACGGTGCAGCAGGTGCTCGACGGCACGTGGAAAACCCAGAAGGAAAAGATCTGGTGGGGCGTCAAGGAGGGCGCGATCGACTTCGTCTCGGTCGCCGCCGACGTGCCGGCCAACCTGAAAGAGAAGGTCGAGAAGGCCAAGGCCGGCCTGAAGGACGGCAGCCTGGTGATCTGGAAGGGCCCGATCGTCGACAACACCGGCAAGACCGTGCTCGAGAAGGACAAGGTCGCCGACGATGAATGGCTCGGCGGCATCAAGTTCTTCGTCAAGGGCGTCGAAGGCAAGGTGCCGGGCGAGAAGTAAGCCCGACGTCGCCGGGCTTGCGGCAGCCGAGGGCCACCTTCGCGGGTGGCCCTTGTTGCTGCGGCGCACCTTGCGGCACTCGCCGCTGTTGCGATACGGTGGCAACCGGGTGAAAGGCATGATCGACTTCGACCGCATCCCGCGCAGCGCGCTGCCGGCGCTGCTGCAGCGCATGCCCAAGGCCGAGCTGCACATCCACATCGAGGGCTCGCTCGAGCCGGAGATGATCTTCCGGCTCGCGCAGCGCAACGGCGTGCCGCTGCCGTATGCCGATGTCGAGGCGTTGCGGCGTGCCTATGCGTTCACCGACCTGCAGAGCTTCCTCGACATCTACTACGCCGGCGCCAGCGTGCTGCTGAAGGAGGAAGACTTCTTCGACATGGCGTTCGCCTACCTGCAGAAGGCGGCGGCCGACCATGTGGTGCATGCCGAGATCTTCTTCGACCCGCAGACCCACACCGACCGCGGCGTGTCGATCGAGGCGGTGATCGTCGGCCTGTCGCATGCGATGCGGCGTGCGCACGCCGAGCTGGGCATCGGCTCGGCGCTGATCCTGTGCTTCCTGCGCCACCTGAGCGAGGAGGCGGCGTTCGCGGTGCTCGAGCAGGCGCTACCGTACCGCCACCACTTCGTCGGCGTGGGGCTCGATTCGAGCGAGCGCGGCCACCCGCCGGAGAAGTTCGCGCGCGTGTTCGCGCGCTGCCGCGAGCTCGGCCTGCGCGTGGTGGCGCACGCCGGCGAGGAGGGGCCGCCGGCGTACATCGAGACCGCGCTCGATCTGCTGCGGGTGCAGCGCATCGACCACGGCGTGCGCTGCGTCGAATCGCCCGCGCTGGTGCAGCGCCTGGCGCGCGAGCGCATGCCGCTTACGGTGTGCCCGCTGTCGAACGTGAAGCTGTGCGTGTTCGAGTCGATGGCCGCGCACAACCTGCCGGCGCTGCTGGCGCAGGGGCTGTGCGTCACCGTCAACAGCGACGACCCGGCGTACTTCGGCGGCTACGTCAACGACAACTTCCGCGCGCTGTTCGACGCCCACCCGCAGCTCGACGCGCGCGCGGCGTGGCAGCTCGCGCATAACAGTTTCGAGGCCAGCTTCGCCGATGCGGCGCACAAGGCGCGTTGGCAGGGCGCGCTCGACGCGGTGTTTGTCCAGGCGGCCGCGCCGGGGCGCTGAACGGCGCGCCGTGGCTGCCCGCGACGCGCCAGAATGGAGCCGGTCGAGGTCATTCGGGTGCAGGCGATGGATGCTTCGCGACGCGACTACTTTCGGCAGGCCAAGCTGCTCGAGCGTGTGCTCGCCGGCCTGCTGGTCGCAGGCCTGGTGGGCATGTGGCTGCTGGCGCACGCGCGCTGGTGGTGGCTGGAGCTGTTGTGCGTGTTGACACTGCTCGGCGTGACCGCCGGCATCTTCGTCGTCTCGTCGTGGCTGTTCACGCGGCACCACCCGGTGATCTCGGTGTTCGCCGACCGGCTGTGGTTCCGCGGCCTGCGCGAGCAGGTGGTGATGCTGCGCAATGTGCGCGGCGTGCACATGGCCGAGCGATCCGTCGCCGGCCTGACGCGGCGCTGGCTCGAGCTCACGCTGGGCAACCCGCGCGACCCCGACGATGACGACACCGAAGGCGTGCGCATCGGGCTGGACGCGGTGGAATGCGACCCGATCGAGCTGATGCAGCTGATCGGCCAGCGCGCCGAGCTGGTGCGCGATCAGGCGACGCCGCGCTGAGCGGCCCGCACGCGGCGAGACCGAGGCCGACGGCAGCGCCGCCGCTACCGGGCTGCCGCGGCCGCGTTGGTTCGATCGCGTCGCGTCGTATAGTGAGCTCGCCCGCGCCGGGTCACCCCGCACCCACCGCATCGCAACGCGATGACCCCGATCGCCGTCGTCACCACTGTCACCAACCGTGCCGAGGCCGTGGCGCTGGCACGCGCGCTGGTGCAGCAACGGCTCGCCGCCTGCGCACAGATCTCCGAGATCGAGAGCGTCTACCGCTGGCGCGGCGAGGTGCAGCAGGGGCCCGAGTGCCGCATCGTGCTGAAGACCACGCGCGAGCGCTATGCGCAACTGGAGCGCACGATTCGCGAGCTGCACCCGTACGAACTGCCGGCGATCCACGCACTGGCGTTCGATGCGATCGACGCGCCCTATGCCGAGTGGATCGCGCAGGGCTGCGCGGAACCGGGCGACACTTCCTGCCAACCTTCCGACGGAGCGAACCGATGAGTTCTGAGGCCCCTGCCAACCCCGATGCCGCACCGCCGGCCGAGCGCCTAGGCATGCTCGAGGAGCGGCTGTCGTTCCAGTCGCGCTTCGTACTGGTGTTCGGCGAGATCGACGACAAGCTCGCGCTCGTCACCTGCCGCCGCCTGCTGGCGCTGTCGGAGCAATCCGATGCGCCGATCACGATGCTGGTGTCGTCGCCGGGCGGTCACGTGGAGTCGGGCGACGCGATCCACGACATGATCCGCTTCGTGCGCGCACCGGTCACCACGGTGGGCTCGGGCTGGGTCGCCAGCGCCGGCTGCCACATCTTCCTGGCGCCGCCGAAGGAGCGCCGCGTCTGCCTGCCCAACACGCGCTTCATGATCCACCAGCCGGCCGGCGGCGCCGGCGGCCAGGCCACCGACATCGCGATCCAGGCCAAGGAGATCCTGCGCACGCGCGAGCGCATCGCCAGCGTGATCGCGCGGCAGACCGGCAAGGCGCAGGCGACCGTGCTGGCCGACATGGAGCGCGACTTCTGGATGAGCGCCGACGAGGCGGTGGCCTACGGCATTGTCTCGCGCGTGATCGAGCGGCAGAAGGATCTGGCCTGACGGCAGGCGCAAGGCCCCTTCCGGGCCCTTGCGTCCGGCCTCATGCCCGGCCGCTTGTATCGCGGCCGGTCCTTCGGCAGGCGCAAGGCCCCTTCCGGGCCCTTGCGTCCGGCCTCATGCCCGGCCGCTTGTATCGCGGCCGGTCCTTCGGCAGGCGCAAGGCCCCTTCCGGGCCCTTGCGTCCGGCCTCATGCCCGGCAAACTTGTATCGCGGCCGGTCCTTCGGCAGGCGCAAGGCCCTTCCGGGCCGCCGTCCGGCCTCATGCCAGCCGCTTGTATCGCGGCCGGTCCTTCAGGCAGGCGCAGGCCCTTCCGGGCCCTTGCGTCCGGCCTCATGCCCGGCCGCTTGTATCGCGGCCGGTCCTTCGGCAGGCGCAAGGCCCCTTCCGGGCCCTTGCGTCCGGCCTCAGCGCTTGATCGACGACACCGAAACGGTGCCGCCCAGGCTCACGCGCCGTGGCGGGTCGACCGCGCCGGGCTGCGCCCAGACGTCGGGCCGTTGCGCCGCCTGACTGCGCGCTTGTGGCGTCATGCGCCTGGCGTGCAGCTTGTAGAGGCGCTCGATCTCGTAGCGGATGCGCGGCGTGAAGCCCTTGCGGCCGCCGCGATGGTCGACCATCAGGTCGGTCAGCAGCCGGTCGATCACGTGCAGATGCTCCCAGTTCACCGCGATGCGGTTGGCGATGCGCGGGTAGTGGCGGCACAGGTGCTTCGGGTGCACGCTGTTCGGAATCGTGCGCAGCCACGCATGGGTGTGGCTTTGCATCACCACGTCGTCGTCGATCAGCGGCGCACGCGAGTGCGACCAGTCGTCGGAACGATAGATCCGCACCGGCCGGTTCAGCAGGTTCGACAACAGGCTGCCTGCACGCGCGAGGGGAGATTTCAAGCTCATGGTCAGTCGAACGGTTGGCGATCCGCTGGTCCCGCAACCTGACAAGGCCTGCGAACCAAACGACCGTCAGCGTACGGACCGCGCGCCGGCTGCGCAGCCCCGAGAACATGGGGAAATCGTGCCGGTTTGGCCGATCGCGCACTGCTGTGGAGCCGCGCTCGCATCGCTCAACGTGCAAATGCCGCAACCGCGCCCGAAACGGCGCGTGCCCACCCCACCGTTTGCGGGCCGCGCGCGGTGCCACGCCGAGAATCGTCCGCGTCCCGGCCCCAGCGGGCACGGCGCGTTCACGATGCCTCGCACGACAGTACAAACCGGAGCTGTTCGCGGCCGAACGCGCAGCGCCGCGGCGCCGCGGCGGGCGGCGCGCCGGCATGCGCCGCAGCGCCTGCCGCGCTGGCCCCTCGCGGCGACGCTGGCCTACGGGCTGGCGGTGGGTGTGTCGTCGTTGGCGTGGGCGGTGGCGGTGCGTCAGTTGATGCCGCCGGCGGCGTTGGCCGCGGGCCCCTGGCTGCGCTGGCCGGTGCTGCCGCTGGTGGCCACCGCGGTGGCGCTGGTCGCGACCGCCGGCTTCGCGCTCGCGCTGCGGCTGCAGGTTGGTCCCCGCAGTCGCCGCGGACCCGGGACGCTGCGGGCCTGCGCTTGGGCGTGGCTGGCCGGCGCGGCGTTTCCGTGGTTCAGCGGCTTGCTGCTGCCAGCCTGGGTGGCCGCGTCGGGCGAACGTGCGGGCGCGGCGGTGAATGGCCCGGTGTGGCTGCTCTGGGTATGGTGCTTCGTCGGCAGCATGATTGCCGCTGCGGGTGTACACCGCGTGCTCGCCCGCGCACCCCAGCAGGAGACCTCATGAACCACCCCACCACCGCTACCGTCACCCAGTTGCAGAAGGCGCAGCGCTTCCAGGCTCTGCACGAGAGCGGGTGCTTCATCGTCGGCAATGCTTGGGATGCCGGTTCGGCGCGCGTGCTGGCCGGCGCCGGCTTTGTCGCGCTGGCCACCTCCAGCGGCGCCAGCGCCGGCGTGCTCGGCCGCCGCGACGGCGCGATCACGCGCGACGAGTCGCTCGCCTCGGCGCGCGCCATTGCACTGGCGTGCGACCTGCCGGTGTCGGGCGACCTGGAGAACGGCTTCGGCGCCGAACCCGAGGCGGCGGCCGAGACGATCCGCCTCGCCGCCGCCGCCGGCCTGGTCGGCGGCTCGATCGAAGACGCCAGCGGCAATGCCGCGCAGCCGCTGTATCCAATCGAATACGCCGTGCGACGCATCGGGGCCGCGGTGCAGGCCGCGCGCGCGCTGCCGTTTCCGTTCGTGCTGACCGCGCGCAGCGAGAACTTCGTGCGCAACCGGCCCGACCTCGACGACACCATCGCGCGGCTGCAGGCGTTCGAGCGCGCCGGTGCCGACGTGCTGATGGCGCCGGGCCTGCCCGACCTCGACGCGGTGCGCCGCGTCTGCAGCGCGCTGCGCAAGCCGTTCAACTTCATGGCCGGCATCCGCGGCAAGTCGTTCACCGTGGCCGAGTTGCGCGACGTGGGCGTGCGCCGCGTCAGCCTGGCGACCTCGCTGTACCGCATCGCAATGACGGCGCTGGCCGACGCCGCGCGCGAGGTGCAGCAAGACGGTTGCTTCGGCTACCTCGATCGCGCGCTGGCGACGCCGGAGCTCAACCGCATGATGCGGGGCTGACAGCGCGCGGCTGCACAACGGTGATGCGTGCGCGCATCGTGCCGGCGCGTCGCATCGCGGGACCGCGTGGGCCGCGCGTTGGCGCGGTGCGGCAGCGCCGGGTGGGGTCATGCCGTGTCGGCGAGGGTCCATCCGCTAGACTGACCTTCCCACCTCCACCCCTGCATCCGCAGCGCCTATGTCCGCCGTCACCGAAAGCGCCGTGCTCGAGGCTCTGAAGGCCTGCCTAGACCCCAACACCGGCAAGGATTTCGTTTCCACCAAGCAACTGAAGAACCTGCGCATCGCCGGCGCCGACCTGTCGTTCGACGTCGAGCTGGGCTACCCTGCGGCCAGCCAGGTGCCGGCGCTGCGCAGCGCGCTGATCGCGGCGGCGAAGGCGGTGCCCGGCATCGGCAACGTCAGCGTCGGCGTGCACAGCAAGGTGCTGGCGCACGCCGTGCAGCGCGGCGTGCAGTTGCTGCCGAAGGTGAAGAACATCGTCGCCGTCGCGTCGGGCAAGGGCGGCGTCGGCAAGAGCACCACCACCGTCAACCTGGCGCTCGCGCTGGCGGCCGAGGGCGCGCAGGTGGGCATCCTCGACGCCGACATCTACGGCCCGAGCCAGCCGATGATGTTGGGCATCGCCGGCCGCCCCGAGAGCCACGACGGCAAGACGATGGAGCCGCTGGCCAACTACGGCGTGCAGGTGATGTCGATCGGCTTCCTGGTCGACCCCGACCAGGCGATGATCTGGCGCGGTCCGATGGCCACGCAGGCACTCGACCAGTTGCTGCGTCAGACCAACTGGGGCGAGCTCGACTACCTGCTGGTCGACATGCCACCGGGCACCGGCGACATCGCGCTCACGCTGAGCCAGCGCGTGCCGCTGACCGGCGCGGTGATCGTCACGACGCCGCAGGACATCGCGCTGCTCGACGCGAAGAAGGGCCTGACGATGTTCGAGAAGGTCAACGTGCCGATCATCGGCATCGTCGAGAACATGAGCGTCTACGTGTGCCCCAACTGCGGGCACAGCGAGCACATTTTCGGCGCCGATGGCGGCCGCCGCATGGCCGAGCAGTACAAGGTCGAGTACCTCGGTGCGCTGCCGCTGAACCTGTCGATCCGCGAGCAGACCGATTCGGGTCGCCCCACCGTGGTGGCCGAGCCCGACGGCGAGATTGCACAGATCTACAAGTCCGTGGCGCGCCGCATCGCGGTCGCGATCGCCGCGAAGTCGCGCGACTTCAGCGCCAAGTTCCCGACCATCACCGTCTCGAAGCACACCTGAACCCGGCCGCGGCCCGCCGCTGACGCGCCGCACGAATCGACCCCACGAAGCGGCTGCACGAAGCGACCGCCGAACCGCGATTGCGCCTGCCTGCAGCCATGCCGGACCCGACCGACGACCGACCCTTCGCCGAACGGCTCGCCGTCGGCGTGCAGCACATCGTGCCGCAGCGTGCGCTGACGGTGGCGATCGGCCGCGGCGCGGCGGCCGCCGGCGGCCGCGCCACGACGGCGGTGATCCGCTGGTTCATCCGTCGCTACGGCGTCGTCATGGCCGAGGCGGCCGACCCCGACCCGGCGCGCTACCGCAGCTTCAATGATTTCTTCACCCGCGCGCTGAGGCCGGGCGCACGCCCGCTGGCCACAGCCGACCTGCTGTGTCCGGTGGACGGCGCGATCAGCCAGTTCGGCGCCATAGACGGCGAGCACCTGCTGCAGGCCAAGGGCCACCACTACAGCGCGCGCGCGCTGGTCGGCGGCGATGCCGCGCTGGCGCAGCGGTTCAGCGGCGGCTACTTCGCGACGCTGTACCTGAGCCCGAAGGACTACCACCGCATCCACATGCCGTGCGCGGCGCGGCTGACGCGGATGATCCACGTGCCCGGTGCGCTGTTCTCTGTGAACCCGGCCACCGCGCGCGGCGTGCCGGGGCTGTTCGCGCGCAACGAGCGCGTGGTGTGCTGCTTCGAGGCCGCGTTCGGGCCCTTGGTGCTGGTGCTGGTGGGCGCGACGATCGTCGGCAGCATGGCCACCGTGTGGCACGGCGTCGTGAACCCGCCGCGGCCGGGGCGGGTGCGCGAGTGGCTCTACGACGCTGACGGAGCAGAGCCGGTCGCGCTGCAGCAGGGCGATGAGATGGGGCGCTTCCTGCTCGGCTCCACCGTCGTGCTGCTGTGGCCGGCGTTGCCGCTGCGCTTCAACCCGGCCTGGGCGCCGGGCGGCGCGATCCGCATGGGCGAGGCGATGGCGTCGCTCGGGCGCTGAAGTGAACCACCCCCGTTGCGCCTTCGGCGCTTCCCCCTGCAAGGGGGCGCCGCCAGCGGCCCGGCAAAGCCGGAGCCGCGGCGGCTCTCGGCTGCACCGGTTCATGCGTCGCGGGTCGCGCGAAGCGCGATGGAGCAACTGAGATGAACCACCCCCGTTGCGCCTGCGGCGCTTCCCCTTCGGAGGGGGCGCCGCCAGCGGCCCGGCAAAGCCGGATCCGTGGCGGCTCCCGGTGGCGTTGGTTGATGCGCCGCGGGTGGCGCTCTTGGGTCGTGAAGGACCGAAATCAGTCGTCGAAGCCGATCGTCGGCTCGTCGAGGTAGTCGTCGAGTTCGGCGATCACCACCGCGCCTTCGAACAAGCGGTGCAGGTCGCCGCGGTCGGTCACGGCGTCCAAGTCGAACAGCCCGGCGCCGTCGGAGTCGGTGGCCAGCATGCGCTCGCCGTCGAACAGCCGGGCGTCGCGCGCGGCGTGGCGGGTGTAGGGCAGGGGGCTGATCGTGGCCAGATGCATGGGGCGCTCCTGTCGAGGGGTCGGGGCTGGGCAGTCGACACTGAGTTGCCGCCGCCCACCGATCGGTTCACCGCTGCGGCCCGCGCCGCTGCGCCGCGATGCGGCGACAGCTCAACGGTCGATGGCGCAGAATCGCTTCTCTTTCACTTGGCGCAGGCCTGCCGCCCGGAGCCCTTCGATGTCGACCACCGCCGAAACCACCGCCGCCCCCGCCTACCCGAACGTGCAGCTGTTCATCGCTGGCCAATGGCGCGACGGCGGCGAGAGCAAAACCTTGGCGGTGCACGATCCGGCCACCGGCCGCGCGGTGGGTCGGGTGGCGGTGGCCACGCGCGCCGACCTCGACTCGGCTTGCGCGGCGGCGCTGCAGGGCTTCGACGCCTGGCGCAAGGTGCCGGCGTTCGAGCGCGCCAAGACGATGCGAGAAGCCGCGCGCCTGCTGAAGGAGCGCGCCGGCGGCATCGCGCGCTGGATGACGCAGGAGCAGGGCAAGCCGCTGGCCGAGTCGAAGGCCGAGATCCTGATGGCCTGCGACATCATCGAGTGGTTCGCCGAGGAAGGTCGGCGTGTGCAGGGCCGCATCCTGGCGCCGCGCCAGGCCGGCGTGCTGCAGCAGGTGCTCAAGGAGCCGGTCGGCCCGGTGGCGGCGTTCACGCCGTGGAACTTCCCGATCAACCAGGTGGTGCGCAAGCTCAGCGCGGCGCTGGCCACCGGCTGCTCGATCATCGTCAAGGCGCCTGAGGAAACCCCGGCATCGCCGGCCGAACTGATCCGCGCGTTCGCCGACGCCGGCGTGCCGGCCGGGGTGGTCAACCTAGTCTACGGCAGCCCAGCCGAGATCTCGCAGTACCTGATCCCGCACCCGGCGATCCGCAAGATCACGTTCACCGGCTCCACCGTGGTCGGCAAGCAGCTCGCTGCGCTGGCCGGGCAGCACATGAAGCGCGTGACGATGGAGCTCGGCGGCCACGCGCCGGTGATCGTCGCCGCCGACGCCGACATCGCGAAGGCGGCCAAGATTGCCGGCACCGCCAAGCTGCGCAACGCCGGTCAGGTGTGCATCTCGCCGACGCGCTACCTGGTGCACAACGACGTGCGACAGGCGTTCATCGACGCCTTCGTCGCGGTGGCCAAGGGTGCCAAGCTCGGCCACGGCCTGGAGGCCGGCACGACGCTCGGGCCGCTGGCCAACCCGCGGCGCCTGAGCGCGATGCAGAAGATCACCGACGATGCGCTGACCCGGGGCGCCAGCGTGGCCGCCGGCGGCAAGCGCGTGGGCAGCGACGGCAACTTCTTCGAGCCGACGATCGTCGTCGACGCGCCGCTGGACAGCCTGCTGCTCACCGAGGAGCCGTTCGGCCCGATGGCGTCGGTGCGCGGCTTCGACCGGCTCGAAGACGCGATCGCCGAGGCCAACCGGCTGCCGTGGGGCCTCGCCGCGTATGCGTTCACGACGTCGCTGAAGACCGCGCACGAGCTGACGCACGGCATCCAGGCCGGCATGCTGTGGATCAACCAGGCCGCGGCGCCGTGGGCCGAGATGCCGTTCGGCGGCGTCAAGGACTCCGGCTACGGCTCCGAGGGCGGCCCCGAGGCGCTCGAGGCGTACCTGAACACCAAGTCGGTGGCGGTGCTCAACACGTAGCAAACGAAATCGGCGCCCGCGAAGGCAGCAAACGAAGTCGGCGCCCGCGAGGGCGCCGATGCGGGCCGGATGCCGGCGCCTCAGTGCAACTCGACGCGTGGCGTCGCGAAGTCGCGGCCGATGACCGTGCGGGCGTAGAGGTAATTCAGCTTGGCGCGCTCGCTCAGCGCGTCGAGGTCGACCTCGCCTGCGGCGTCGCACTCGAAGGCCAGCGCGCGGCCGCCGTCGAACAGCGATTCGAAGCGCAGGATGTAGCCCTTGGCTTGGTGCTGGATGGCTTGGGCGTTCATGGCATCACTCCTGGGGCGGGTTGCGACGGCTTGGCGAGTTGGCCCTCTGTTGCGGCCTAGCCGTCAACGGTTCAAGCGGCTCGGCGGTTGGCGGTCGCGCCGCACCGGCCGCCCCCCGCACTTACGCGGTCGGCGCGGGGTCGGATGCCGGCGTTTCGGCCGGCAGCACGATCGTCAGCTGCGCGCCGGGCGAGTCGTCGCGGTTGCGTGCCCGGAGGTCGCCGCCATGGCGTTGCAGCAGGCTGCTGCTGATCCACAAGCCGAGCCCGGAGCCGTCTGGCTTCGTGGTGGCGAAGGCGCGGAAGCCGCCGGTCAGTAGCTCCTGCGGAAACCCCGTGCCGGTGTCGGCGATGTCGATCTCGACCTCGGCGTCGCCCGCGTCGCGGCTGACCAGCGTGAGCGTGCCGCCGCCGGGCATGGCCTGGATCGCGTTGACGATGCCATGGATCAGCACCTGCTGCAGCGCCTGCCGGTTCACCGTCACGCGCCGTGTCGCGCCGTCTTCGCGCACTACCACGATCTGTGCGGACCCGAGCTGGTGCTGCAGCAGCACCAGGCTGTCGTCGAGTGCCTGTGCCGGAGCGACGGCCTCGACGCCGTCGGCGTCGTCGGGCCGCGCCAGGCGCAGCAGCCGCGTGACGACCCGCTGCATGCGTGCGAGCGGCTCGTCGATCAGCTTCAGCTCGGCGTGTGCCGGCTTGGCTTTCTTGCCCAGCGCGTCGCGCAGCCGGTCGAGCTTGCCCTGGATCGCCGCGATCGGCTGTTGCACGTCGTGCGCGATACCGGCGGCGAGCTGGCCGATCGCCGCCAGCCGCTCGCTCCTGATCAGCTGGGCCTGAGCCGACGCCAGGTCGCGCGTGCGCTCGGCCAGCCTGCGGTCGAGCTCGTCGTGGGAGTGCTGCAGCGCCTGCGTCCGGGTGCCGAGTGTCTCGAGCAGGCGGTCCAGCTCGACCGCGAGCCGCCCCACCTCGTCGCCGCTGTCGCCCACCTGCGCGCGGGCGGTGAGGTCGCCGGCCTGCACCGCCTGCATCGTGGCCGCCATGCGCTCGATCGGCGTGCCGATGCGCCGTGCCCAGCGCAGCGCCAACGCCATCGCCAGCGCCATCAACACCAGCACGACCCCGCCCACGCCGAGCAGCATGTTGAACTTGACGCGCCGGAATGGGCGCTCGAGGTAGCCCACATGGAGCATGCCCACGCGCCGTCCGGTGGCATTGGTCAGCGGCTGGTAGGCCGAGACGTACCAGTCGTTGACGACGAAGGCGCGATCGAGCCAGGTCTGGCCGCGGCCCAGCACGGCATCGCGCACGACCTGCGACACGCGGGTGCCGATCGCGCGCTGCGCACCTTCCAGACCGAACAGCCGCACGTCGGTGGCGACGCGCACATCGTCGAGCAGCACCGTCACCGCGCCCTGGCTGCCGAACGGCAGCGACCCGGCCGGGTAGACGATCCCTTCGAGGTGGTCGATCAGCTCCAGATTGCGGTTCAACAGCACGCCGCCGCGCAGCAGTCCCAGTGGTCGGCCGTCGAGCGCGAGCACTGGCGCCATCGCCACCACTACCATCGCGCGATCTTCGACGGCCGTGCTGTCCGGCGCCGCGTCGGGTGTCGGCAGCAGGTTGACGCCGACGCGACCGAGCAGCTCCGGCGCGATGCGTTCGAACTGTGCGTTCTCCAGCAGCTCCACGCGCGCCAGACCTTCGCGGCTGGCGTGGTCGATGGCGGCGATGGCGGTCGGATCGGGGGGCAGCAGCGACAGGAACTCCAGCGCGTGCTCGCGCTTGGCGTGCGCCAGCATTTGCGCCAGCGCGGTCTGGTCGTTGCGGGCCAGCGCGTCGGCCAGCGCATGCGAGCGCGCCACCGCCAGCGTACTGGCGCCAACCTCGGCCTGCAGGCGATCGAAGTAACCTTTGGCCACGCCGAGGTCGCTGCGCACCTTGGTGATCAGCAGCGTGTCGAACGCCGAATTGCCCCACACCAGCAGGACCCCCGCCAGCAGCGGCAGTGCCAGCAGCAGCGGCAGCAGGCCGAGCGCCAGCAGTTTCCGGCGCATCGACAACGCGCTGCGCAGCCCGGTCATCGCACCACCTTCACGCCGGCGCCCGCCTGGTGCCACGCTGTCGGTCGATCAGGAGGGTCGGGTTCACGAGGAGGAGTCGAGCGAACGCGCAATTCTATGGAGCTCGGCGCCGGTGGGCCCGATGTGGCGTGGCGCTGGCATCGGCGTGCAGGCGAACCTACAGTGGCGAGCCTGCGGTGGCGAGCCTGCAGTGGCGGATGCGGACGCGTGTTCGTCAATGCCATGACGCGAGAAGCAGTATTGACCCGTATCGCACCCGTGCTGCGGCCCGACGAGCCGATCCCATGCACGATCGAGAGATCGATCGGTTAGCATCGATCGAGCCATACGCCCAGATGAGCTTTGCCGCCCCCTCTGCTTCTGCCGCCGTGCCGGTGGCCACGGTCGAAGACCTGCGCGGCACGTTGCGCCGCAAGGGCAAGCTGAAGGGGCGGCAGCCCGACGAAGCGTCGCTCGACGAGGTGCGCGCGCTGATCGGCGCGGGGCCGCACCGGCGCGACCTGCTGATCGAGCACCTGCACAAGTTGAACGACCGCTGGCACGGTCTGCTCGATCGCCACCTCGTCGCGCTGGCGCGCGAGATGAACCTGTCGATGGCCGATGTGTTCGAGGTCGCCAGCTTCTATCACCACTTCGACCTCGTGCGTAGCGGCGACACGCCGGCCGCGCTGACCGTGCGCGTGTGCGACGGCCTATCGTGCGAGCTGGCCGGCGCGCGGGCGCTGCTGCAGCGGCTGCCGTCGCTGCTCGGCGCCGCGGTGCGCGTGGTGGCCGCGCCGTGCGTGGGCCGCTGCGAGCAGGCGCCGGTGGCGGTGGTCGGCCAGGCGCCGCTGCCGCGTGCGGATGCGCCCGGGGTGCAGGCGGCGGTGCAGGTTGCAGCGCAAGCGGCCGAGCAGTCGCCTGCGCGGGGCAGCACGCAACACCCGATGCCGCGCGATGACGGGGCATTCGACGCCGCCGCGCTCGCGCCGGCGTCGATCACCGCATCGCCCGTCGAGGTGGCGCCGGCCTACGTCGGCTACGACGCCTATCGCGCGCGCGGCGGCTACCGGCTCGCCGCGGCGCTGGCCAGCGATGCGATGGCGCCCGACGCCGTGCTGCAGGCGATGGCCGACTCCGGCCTGCGCGGCCTGGGTGGAGCCGGTTTCCCGGCCGGCCGCAAGTGGAGCATCGTGCGCCAGACGCCGGCGCCGCGGCTGATGGCGGTGAACCTCGACGAAGGCGAGCCCGGCACCTTCAAGGACCGCACCTACCTCGAGCGCGACCCGCATCGCTTTCTCGAGGGCATGCTCGTTGCCGCGGCGGTGGTCGGCACCGAGGCGTGCTACCTCTACCTGCGCGACGAGTACCACGGCTGCCGCGCGATCCTCGAGCGCGAACTCGCGCGGCTGCACGCCGACCCGCCGTGCCCGCTGCCGCGCATCGAGCTGCGTCGCGGCGCCGGTGCCTACATCTGCGGTGAAGAGTCGGCGATGATCGAGAGCATCGAAGGCAAGCGCGGCGAGCCGCGCTTGCGCCCGCCGTACATCGCGCAGGTGGGCCTGTTCGGTCGGCCGACGCTGGAGCACAACTTCGAGACGCTGTACTGGGTGCGCGACATCGTCGAGCGCGGGCCGGCGTGGTTCGCAGGCTTCGGGCGCCACGGCCGCAAGGGGCTGCGCTCGTTCAGCGTCAGCGGCCGCGTGCGCGAGCCCGGCGTCAAGCTGGCGCCGGCGGGCATCACGCTGCGCGAGCTGGTCGACGAATACTGCGGCGGCATGCTGCCCGGCCACGAGTTGTACGCCTACCTGCCGGGCGGCGCATCGGGCGGCATCCTGCCCGCGCGGCTGGCCGACGTGCCGCTCGATTTCGACACCTTGCAGCCGCACGGCGTGAACGGCGGCTGCTTCATCGGCTCGGCGGCGGTGATCGTGCTCAGCCGCCACGACCGCGCGCGCGACGCGGCGCTGAACATGATGCGCTTCTTCGAGCACGAGAGCTGCGGCCAGTGCACGCCGTGCCGCGTCGGCACGGCCAAGGCGGCCACGCTGATGACGGCGCCGCACTGGGACCACGCGACGCTCGAAGACCTGAGCCAGGTGATGGTCGACGCGTCGATCTGCGGCCTGGGGCAGGCGGCACCGAACCCGCTGCGCTGCGTGCAGAAGTACTTTGCGGATGAGGTGGAGTGAGGTGGGGGCGCTGCTTGGTTTAGTGGTCTTTCACCGCGGAAGTGCTGCGCGGCGCGGCGGGCGGTGCCCGGTGTGGGCTCCTACTGTGGCGGTCGGCCCTGCGGGCCGACTTCGCTGCGATGCTCGCTCTGAGGTCGCGCGGCGAAACTCGCTTCACTCACTTCGTTCGTTGCGCTCGGACAATCGCCGCGAGTCAGACCACAAAGCGCGCGCTGCGCGCGCGCCGACCTCAGAGCTGCGCTTCTCGCCGCCCCACAAGTCGCCCACCCCGGGCACCGCCCAGCGCGCAGAACCAATCGTGCTGTTCGACGACGCATGCCACGGTGGTGCCCGCGGCTTTGCAAGCTCGGTCTCTTCGCGACGAGCCATCGTGACGAGCAGACACCAATGAACGCACCCGAGCACCTCCTGACCGCAGCGCGAACGATCGAGTTCGAGCTCGACGGCAAGGCGGTTCGCGCCGCCCACGGCGAGACGATTTTCGAGGTGGCCGATCGCGAGGGCGTGACGATTCCGCGGTTGTGCCACAAGCCGGGCTACCGGCCCGACGGCAACTGCCGCTCGTGCGTGGTCGAGATCGACGGCGAGCGCACGCTGGCGCCGAGCTGCTGCCGTGCGCCGGTGCCTGGCATGAAGGTGCGTGCGACCAGCGAGCGTGCACTCAAGAGCCAGAAGATGGTGCTCGAGATGCTGCTGGCGGATCTGCCGGCGCAGGGCTACAAGTGGCTCGGCGACGATGCCACGCGGCCGCACGGCGAGCTGAGCGACTGGGCGTCGCGGCTGGGCGTTGCGGTGCGGCCCGAGCTCGCAAGCATCAGGCGTACGCAGCCGGCGGCCGATGTGTCGCACCCGGCGATGGCGGTCAACCTCGATGCCTGCATCCAGTGCAACCGCTGCGTGCGTGCGTGCCGCGAGGAGCAGGTCAACGATGTGATCGGCTATGCCTATCGCGGTGCGCACAGCGCGATCGTGTTCGACCTCGATGATCCGATGGGCGAAAGCACCTGCGTCGCCTGCGGCGAGTGCGTGCAGGCGTGCCCCACCGGCGCGCTCAGCTCCAAGACGCACATCGGCGCGCAGGCGGTCGACCGCAGCGTCGACTCGGTGTGCCCGTTCTGCGGCGTCGGCTGCCTGATCACCTACAACGTCAAGGACGAGCGCATCGTCAGCGTCGACGGCCGCGACGGGCCCGCCAACCGCAGCCGGTTGTGCGTCAAGGGCCGCTTCGGCTTCGACTATGCGCACCATCCGCACCGCCTCACCGTGCCGCTGATCCGCAAGCCGGGCGTGGCCAAGGATGCCGCGATGGTCGACAACGACCCGGCCGCGTGGCGCGAGGTGTTCCGCGAGGCCAGCTGGGACGAGGCGCTCGACCTCGCCGCCGGCGGCCTGAAGGCGCTGCGTGACGCGCACGGCCCGAAGGCGCTGGCCGGCTTCGGCTCGGCCAAGGGCAGCAACGAAGAGGCCTACCTGTTCCAGAAGCTGGTGCGCACCGGCTTCGGCAGCAACAACGTCGACCACTGCACACGGCTGTGCCATGCGTCGAGCGTGGCGGCGCTGCTCGAAGGGGTGGGGTCGGGCGCAGTCAGCAACCAGGTGAACGACATCGAGCACGCCGAGCTGATTCTCGTGATCGGCTCGAACCCGAGCGCGAATCACCCGGTGGCCGCCACCTGGATGAAGAACGCGGCCAAGCGCGGCACGAAGATCGTGCTCGCCGATCCGCGCATCACCGACATCGGGCGCCACGCGTGGCGCACGCTGCAGTTCCGAGCGTCGACCGACGTGGCGCTGCTCAACGCGATGATCCACACGGTGATCGACGAAGGGCTGGTCGACGCCGGGTTCGTCGAGCATCGCACCAGCAACTACGAGGCGCTGCAGCGCAACGTGCAGGGCTACAGCCCCGAGGCGATGGCGCCGATCTGCGGCATCCCCGCGGCCACCATCCGCGAGGTGGCGCGTGCGTTCGCCACCGCCAAGGCGGCGATGATCCTGTGGGGCATGGGCGTCAGCCAGCACGTGCACGGCACCGACAACGCGCGCTGCCTGATCGCGCTGGTGTCGATCACCGGCCAGATCGGCAAGCCCGGCAGCGGGCTGCATCCGCTGCGCGGTCAGAACAACGTGCAAGGTGCCAGCGATGCCGGGCTGATCCCGATGATGTTCCCGAACTACCAGCGCGTGGACGCGCCCGACAAGCGCGAGTGGTTCGAGCGCTTCTGGGGCACGAAGCTCGACGAGCGGCCCGGCTACACGGTGGTCGAGATCATGCACAAGGCGCTGGCGCCCGCCAGCGACCCGCACAAGGTGTGGGGCATGTTCGTGATGGGCGAGAACCCGGCGATGAGCGACCCCGACCTGCACCATGCGCGGCATGCGCTGGCGTCGCTGCAGCACCTGGTGGTGCAGGACATCTTCATGACCCAGACCGCCTGGCTGGCCGACGTCGTGCTGCCGGCCAGCGCATGGCCCGAGAAGACCGGCACCGTGACCAACACCGACCGCATGGTGCAGATGGGTCGGCGCGCGCTGGACCCGCCGGGCCAGGCGCGGCAGGATCTGTGGATCCTGCAGCAGCTGGCGCAGCGCATCGGCCTGCCGTGGCGCTACGAGGGCGCCGAATCGGGCGTGGCCGCGGTGTACGAGGAGATGCGCCAGGCGATGCACGGCGCGATCGCCGGCGTCAGCTGGGAGCGCGTCGAACGCGAATCGAGCGTCACCTACCCGTGCCTGAGCGAAGGCGACCCGGGCCAGCCGATCGTTTTCGTCGACCGCTTTCCCACGCCCGACGGCCGCGTGAAGCTGGTGCCGGCCGACATCATCGCGGCCAACGAGCGGCCCGATGCCCAGTACCCGTTCGTGCTCATCACCGGCCGCCAGCTCGAGCACTGGCACACCGGCAGCATGACGCGGCGCGCCGCGGTGCTCGATGCGATCGAGCCGGTGGCCACCGTGTCGATGAACGGCGCCGACCTGCACCGGCTCGGCGTCGCGGCAGGAGACCTCGTCACCGTGGCGTCGCGCCGCGGCAGCGTCACGCTCGGCGTGCGGCGTGACGACGGCACGCCCACCGGCGCCGTGTTCATCGCGTTCGCGTACTACGAGGCGGCGGCCAACCTGCTGACCAACCCGGCGCTCGACCCGTTCGGCAAGATCCCCGAGTTCAAGTACTGCGCGGTCGCGGTCACGCGCGGCGGCACGCCGGCGCCGTCGATCGGCTTCGGCCGCACGAGCACGCAGCCGGCCTGACTGGCGCGTGGCCGGTCTGACAGGCGCGGCTGCGCCGCAACGCGCGGTCGGCGCATAGCCAACGCGTAGTCGGCGCGTGGTCGACACCCGTTTCGCCGCCGGCGTGCCTTAACCTCGCAGCATGCGCGCACGCGGCGTCCACCTCGAATACAGCTTCCAGCCCGACGGCCAGCACGGCGCCGACGTCCACAACCCGCTGTTCGAACTGCTGTCGGCGGTGCGCGAGCATGGCTCGATCCAGCACGCGGCGAAGGCGCTCGGCGCGTCGTACCGTCACGTATGGGGGCAGCTCAAGCACTGGGAAGCGGTGCTCGGCGAGCCGCTGGTCAGCTGGACGCAGGGGCAGCCGGCGCGGCTGACGCCGTTTGCGCAGCGCATGGTGTGGGCCGAGGCGCGCGCGCGGGCGCGGCTGGCGCCGCACATCGAGGCGCTGCGCGTCGAGCTCGAGCGCGTGCTGAGCGAGGCGCTCGACGGCACGCAGCAGGTGCTCACGCTGTACGCCAGCCACGATCTCGCGCTGCCGCTGCTGCGCGAGCGCGCCGGCGCCGAGTCGCGGCTGCACGTCGAGCTGCGCTTCGCCGGCAGCGTCGATGCGCTGCGCGCGCTGGCCGAGGGCCGCTGCGTGGTCGCCGGCTTCCACGTGCCGCGGCTGGCCGGCGGCAGCAAGCTGTTCGAGACGCAGATGAAGCCGCTGCTCAAGCCCGGGCTGCACAAGCTGATCGCCTGCGCCACGCGGCGCCAGGGCCTGATCGTCGCGCGCGGCAACCCACACCGCATCGGCAGCGTGCGCGACCTGGCGCGCGAAGGCGTGCGCTTCGTCAACCGCCAGGGCGGCTCGGGCACGCGGCTGCTGACCGACCAGCTGCTGCAGCTCGAGCGCATCGCGCCGGAGTCGATCGCCGGCTACGGCGACGGTGCCGAAGACAGCCACCTCGCGGTGGCCGCCGCGGTGGCCAGCGGCGCGGCCGACGCCGGCATCGGCATCGAGGCGGCGGCGCAGCGCTACGGGCTGCCCTTCGTGCCGCTGGCCGAGGAGGACTACTTCCTCGTCTGCCTGCGCGATGCGCTCGACCAGCCGCCGGTGGTCAAGCTGCGCGAGGTGCTGGCCAGCGACACCTGGCGGCGCACGGTGCAGGCGCTGCCCGGCTACGGCGGCGAGCGCGCCGGCGAGGTGCTGTCGCTGACGCAGGCGCTGCCGTGGTGGAAGTTCCGCGTGCGCAAGCGGCGTGGCACGCCGCGCTGAGCGCGCCGCGCCGCCCGCTGCGCTCTCGCTGCGCCGCGGCGCCCGTTGCACGTGGTGCAGCCGGGTGCCGCTATGCGGGGGCGTGCATATCGCGCACGCGTCGGCAAGTGCGTAGCCTTGGCGGCCATGCGAAGCGAACCGATGAACCGTTGCGATGCCGGCCGCCACGCGCGAAGGGTGACCCCGTGAGGGCGCGCCTCGTCGCCGCCATCGCATGGATCGCCGCAACCACGATGGTGCAGGCCCAGCCCGAGACCGAGCTGCGCGTGTTCGCCGCCGGCAGCCTGCGCGGCGCGCTCACCGACGTGGCGCAGGCGTTCGAGCGCAGCGAAGCCGGCGTGCGCGTGCGCTTCACGTTCGGCGCGTCGGGTCTGCTGAAAGACCGCATCGCCGGCGGCGAGGGCGCCGATGTGTTCGCGTCGGCCAACATGGCGCATCCGCAGGCCTTGGCCGCGACGGGCCAGGCCGGCGCGGTGCGGCGCTTCACGCGCAACGCGATGTGCGCGCTGGTCGCGCCGTCGGTCCAGGTCACGCCCGAGACGCTGGTCGATCGCCTGCTCGACCCGGCCGTGAAGCTCGGCACCTCGACGCCGAAGGCCGACCCGTCGGGCGACTATGCCTGGCGGGTGTTCGAGCGCATCGAGCAGCAGGGCCGGCGCGGCGCGTTCGAGCAACTCTCGCGCAAGGCGCTGCAGCTCACCGGCGGCCCCAACTCGCCGCCGCCAGCCGGCCGCAGCGTCTACGGTGAGCTGGTGGCGCAGGGCCGCGCCGACATCTTCCTCACCTACTGCACCAACACCGCCGCGGCGCGCGCCGAGCAGCCGAGCCTGCGCTCGGTTGCGGTGCCGGCGGCGATCAACGTCAGCGCCGACTACGGCGTCGCGCCGATCCACGGCGCGCGGCCGCCGGCGCAGCGCTTCATCGACCACCTGCTCGGGCCCGACGCGCAGGCGATCCTGGCGCGGCACGGGTTCGCGCCGCTGTGACGGTCGACATGGGGTCGGCGCGAAGGTCGGCGTGAACGCCGGCATGCGGCGTCGGCACGCGGCGGCGGGTGCGCTGTGCGCGCTGCTGGCGTTGCCCGCACCCACGTCGGCCGCCGACGCGGCCGATGCCGTCGCCATCGGCGGCGACGTGAGGCAGCCGCTGGTCGTCGACGCCGCCGCATTGCGGGCGATGCCGGCCGTGGCCCAGGTGAACTACCGCAACGAGCGGCAGGTCGACGGCCAGCCGCAGAGCGCGTCGGTCGTGCGCGGTGTGCGGCTGATCGCGCTGCTCGAACGCGCCGGGCTCGCCGCGCGCGACCGCTTCGACTAGCGCAAGGCCGTGGTGATCGCCACTGCGCGCGACGGCTATCGCGCGGTGTTCTCGTGGCCCGAGCTGTCCAACACCGCAGGCGGCGCCCAGGTGATGGTGGGCTACGAGCGCGATGGCGCGCCGCTGGCCGACGGGCCGCTGGTGCTGCTGGCGCCCGCCGACGAGCGCAGCGGGCCGCGCCACGTGAAGCTGCTGCAGCGCATCGACGTGCGCGTGCTGCGCGAGTAGCGCCCGTGGGCGCCTGTTCAAGCGGCGCAGGCGAAGGCGGCACGACCGAGCCGCTGCGATGCGGCGCGCGTCAGCGCTGCAGGCGCTGCAGTTCTTCGAGCGTGTTGGCGTTGTCGAACGCCGCGGCATCGTCGAACACCACCGTGGCCACGCGGTGCTGCGCGGTCCAGCGGTCGATCTTGCGCTCGCCGCGCTTCAGGTAGTCGATCAGGCTCTCCAGCAGCGTCGCCTTCAGCAGGCAGAACACCGGCTGGCGGTTGATGGCGCCGTGCTCGCGTGTGGCGGCCATCGCGAGGTCGGCGTCCTCGGCGTGCAGCGCGTCGGCCAGCCGCTGCACCAGGTCGAGCGGGAAGTTCGGCGTGTCGCACGGCACGGTCACCAGGTACGGCGTTTCGCAGCGTTCGAGCCCGACCAGCACGCCGGCCAGCGGGCCGGGAAAGTCGCCTTCGGTGTCGGGCCACACCGGCACGCCCATCGATTCGTAGGCCGCGAGGTTGCGGTTGGCGTTGAGCATCGTCTGCCCCACCTGCGGCTGCAGGCGCAGCAGCGCGTGCAGCGCCAGCGGCACGCCGCGGTGGTTCTGCAGCCCCTTGTCGACGCCACCCATGCGGCTGCCGCGGCCGCCGGCCAGCACGATGCCGGTGATGTCGTCGGGCGGGATGGTCATCGTCTGTCTCGGGTGGGTGGGGCCGCGCGCTCCGCGCATCATCGCACCGGCCGACGCCGCCGCGCCGGCCACGGCGTGCGCGTGCGCCGCATGGACGGCTGTCCGCGGCGCACGGCGCAGGGGGTCAGGCCGGGCCCGGTGTCCGGCCGGCCTGTGCGGCCTGCGCCGCCCGCTGGCGCGCCACCGCGAGCTCGCCGATCGCGCGCCCCATGCCGAGGCTCACCTCGTTGGTGAAGCGGTAGTGCAGGCCGCCGTACACGCGCGCCATCGCCACCTCGTGCACGAAGTCGTCGATGCGGCTCCAGCGCCGCGTGGCGCCCTTGGCGGTGGGGCTGGTGGTCGACAACTGCACCGGCGTCGTGCCGACCTCGGCGCGCAGCACTGCGCCCACCGCGGCGGCGAGGATGCTGTGGCCGCTGGGATACTCGGGGTGCATCGGCACGTCCAGCAGCGGCAGCCAGGCGGCATCGCGCGTGGTGGCGTCGTTGCCGTCGAGGTCGGCGTTGCGGATCGCCGTCACCGGACGCCAGAAGTTGTAGTGGTACTTGGCGTCGAACACGGCGATCAGTGCATCGTCCATCGCCTGCGCCGCGGTGGCGAACAGGCGCGCGTTGGCCGCCAGGTCGCGCCCGGGCTGCAACGCCACCGAGCGCACCACGCCGTGGTAGATCGGCGGCAGCGAGTAGTCCCAGAAGCGGGCGATCTCGGTCTGCTCGGGGCTGCGGCGGCTGCCGTTGCGGCCACCGAAAGCCTTGATCTCCTCCAGGTCGCGCGCGAAGGCGTCGCTGGTGAGCAGCGGCGGCGCCGCGGGGCGGAACTGCGACGCGCTGGCCATCACCCAGGGCGTGCGCTGCGGCCACGCAGTGGCCGCCGGCATGGCGGTGGGCACATAGCGGCCGGGCGTGCCCACGTGTGGGCGGGTGGCGTCGGGCGCCGCGAGCACCTGCGCCTCGTGCGCGCGGGCGGCCAGCACCTGCGCCGCGGCGCGTTCGCCGGCGGCGGCGCCGGCCGCCGTGGCCGGTGTGTCGCCCAGCGTGGCCAGCGCGGTCTGGTACGCCGCGTCGATGGCCGCCTGCTGCGCCGGCAGCAAGGCGACCAAGGTGGCGCGGTTGGCCGCGGCCACTGCGGCCTGCGCGGCCGCTTCGCTCGCGGTCTGCTGCACGGCCTCGTGCACGGCGGTCTGCACGATGGCCACTGCGCGCATCGCCGGCGGGGTGCCGAGCCGGGCCTCGGCGATGAAGCCACCGGCCAGATGGCTCCAGTCGGTCACGGCGTCGGCGTGCGCCGGTTGGCCGGCGAAGGTGGCCGCCGCCATGGCGGCCATCAGGGTGATTCGGTTCAGTGGGTTCATTGCTTCCAGCTCCTGGGAGAAGTCGAGTCGATCGAGGCCGCGGCGGTGTCGCTGCGCGGCGTGTAGAACAGGTAGTCGGCGCCGTAGGGCACGCGCACGCGGCGGCCGAACTCGCTGCCTTCGCACGGCGCGCCCGGTGCCTGGCCACCGCGGGTGTGGATGCGCAGCACCGTGCGCGCGCCGCCAGCGGCCGCGCCGGCCGGCGCCTCCAGACGCAGCCAGGCGATGGCATCGGCCTGCGGTGCGGGCGCCGAGCCGGTCACGCGGGCCGTGACGCGGCCGGGCACCGCGCGCGCCGCCGGCGTCGCGTCGTCGAAGGTCCAGTGCGGGCCGGCGCCGTGGCGGCCGATCGTGCGTCCGGCGGCGTCGAGCAGCTCCGCGTCGGGCGCGACGAAGGCCCATTGGCCGCGCGCGCTGTCACTGCCGGCGCGGCATTCGTAGATCTGCACGCCGCGCGCGGCGACGGTGAGCGCGAGCACCTGGTTTGCCGCGGGCGCGATCTGCGGCGGCAGTGCGGTCTGCACCGCGTGGCCGGCGCACGCGGCGAGCGATGCGGCCGTCGCCAGCGCACCATGCTTGAGCAAGAGGTTCATGGGGTTGTCCTTCTGGTATCGGGGCCAGGGGTGATGCGCGCCGCGCTCAGCGGCGCGTGATCACGGCTTCGAGGTAGGCGCTGGGCACCACCAGCGACGACGGCCCGGCGGTGTTGAGCTCTTCGAGCAGCGCCACGATGTCGCGCTCGAGCGCGCCGCGGCCGGCCTCGGGCAACGCGGCGAAGGCCTTGTGCGTGGGGCCGTAGTAGTCGCGGAACACCTCGACGAAGTGCGCCGCCGAGCGGTAGCGGAAGTTGAACACGCGCTCCGTCGTACGGATCTCGGCGGCGTCGCCGAACAGCGCCTGCAGGTGCTGCGGGCTGCCCCACAGCGCTGGCGAGCGCACACCGGCGGGCGGCGGCACGTGCGCGCCGATCACCTTGAACAGCCGGCCGATGAACCCGGTCGGGGTCCAGTTGGCCAGCGCGATGCGGCCGCCCGGGCGCACCACGCGCAGCATCTGCCCGGCGCAGCGCTCGTGCTGCGGCGCGAACATCACGCCGAAGGTCGACAGCACGGCGTCGAAGCTGGCGTCGGCGAACGGCAGCTCCTCGACATCGGCGACGAGAAAGCGCACCTTCAGGCCCTCGGCGGCGGCGCGTGCGCTGCCGCGCTCGAGCAGCGCCGGCACGTAGTCGGTGGACAGCACGTCGGCGAAGCGGCGTGCCGCCGCCAGCGTGGCGTTGCCGTTGCCGGCAGCCACGTCGAGCACCTTCTCGCCGGCGCGCAGGTCGGCCGCTTCGGCCAGTTGCTCGCCGACGATCTGCAGCGTGGTGCCGACCACGGCGTAGTCGCCGCTGGCCCAGGTGGCCTGCTGGCGCTGCTTGATGGCGTTGAAGTCGGGGGTGGTGACAGGGGGAGTGACGGTGGTGGTCATCGGTCTTTCCTTGGGGTGTGGGTCGACGGGGGGGTCAGTCGACGGTCGAGAAGTCCCGGGGCCGCAGCACCGGAACGCGAAGAGGAGGCCGCCGCCGCGCGGCGGTCGTCGGCGGCAGCGCCCGCAGGTGCGCGGCGATGCGATCGGCCACGCGATCGGGGTGCGTCAGCGGGCCCATGTGGCCCAGGCCGGGCAGCGTCTCGTGACGCACGCGCGGTTGCAGCGCACACAGCTGCTGGGCGATGCGACGGGCCGTGGCCACCGTGTGCTGGCCGCTGAGCAGCTGCACCGGCAATTCCAGACGTGCCAGTGCCGCCGCCTGCCGGTGCTCGCCGAGCAGCGCGCCGAACTGCTGCAGCAGGATCGGCACCTGCCGGGCGATGCCGTCACGTGCCGCGGCGGACATCGCGTGCCAGGCGTCGGGGCCGGACCAGTAGCTCACGAAGTGCTGCGCCGCGCCCTCGGCGTGGCCGTGCGCGAGGTGCCGCTGCATCGCGTGGACGACGGCGAGGATCTCGCCGGCTTCGGCGCGACTGGCCGGGTCGTCGAACAGCAGACGAAGTGGGACCGGCTCGTACAGCACCAGCGAGCGCACATGCTGCGGGTGGTCGCAGGCGAGCTTCAGCGCGACCGCGCCACCGTAGGAGTGGCCGACCAGGTGGACACCACCGCCGTCGACCACCCGGCCGGCCGCGAACAGCTGCGGGGCCACGAACGCGGCCTCGTCGCCGAGCGTCAGCGCGGGGCGTGCGCGGCCGTCACGCGTCCACGCCGGGCCGCTGCCGTGGTCGTGCAGGTCGAGCGCGTGCACCTGCCACTCGGCCACGCGCCACGGCCGGGCGGGGTCGGCGAAGGTGCGCTCGCCCGGCTGCGGCTGCAGCCGCGCAGCCAGCGCGCGCCACTGCCGCGCCGAGCTGCCGCTGGCGTGCAATGCGATCACCGTCTGCGTGGGCGCGCGCGGGCGCGGGGCTGGGGCCTCGCCGCACGGCGACCACAGCGGTTCCGCGCGTATCGCCTCGGCATGCCGCGGCGCGCTGTCGAGGGTGAGGGTGGCATCCATCGATCGGTTCCTTGGCTCGGGTGTGAGGGCGGCCCGGCGGACGCTCAGGCGATGCGCGAGCCGATCGCGAGCCAGGCACGCAGGCGTGCCGCCTCGACGTCGCGCGCCAGCGCAACCGCCAGCGGCTCGATGTCGCTGCGCTCGATGCCGATGTCGCGCAGCGTGCGCGCGCTCAGTCCACTCAGGGCCTGTTCGGTCAGGCGCTGCTGCCGTGCCCGCTGCCTTTGCTGGCTGCGCTGCTCGGCCGCCGCGGCGAGCCGGGCCAGCATGTGGGCGATGCGATGGGCCGCCCGGGCGGCCAGGCTCGAGAAGCCCGCCGAGGGCGCGGTGATGACGTGTGCGTTGAACATGGTCCGGACTCCGATTGCGACGGAGCGGACTGTGCAAGCGAGGGCGTTCCGCGAGCGTTCCGCGGGCGATCGGGCCGCCCGCGCGGGCGGCCGCGGCGCGGGTGGGTCAGGCCGCCGGCGACGCGACGCGCAGCTCGGCCATCAACGGCGCGAACGCCACCTCGGCCTCGAGCACGATGCGATTCAACAGTGCCTCCAGTCCGGGGCCGTGCCAGGGCGTGGCCGGGTCGCTGCCGCCCCAGCTTCGGATGTCGGCCAGCGCGGCCTCGCGATCGGCGCCGACGATCGTCGGATGGCCGAGTGCGAAGCGCATCACCTGGACGGCGCAGTCGCGGTCGCCCTGCGCGGCCAGCAGCTTGGCGAGCACGTAGACGCTGTTGACGTGCAGTGCGGGGCGTCGGATCGCCAGCGCCAGCCGCGCGGCATGGCGCATCTGGTCGCGCGCCGCCGGCAGGTCGTCGCGGCCGATCGCCGCCAGCACGAGCAACTGGTGCGCCACGATCTCGGTGGTGCGCTGCTCGCACGCGCGGCTGATCTCGAGCGCGGCCTCGGCGTGTCGCTGCAGCGCGTCGCGGTCGCCCATCTTGTGGGCGAGGTCGGCGAGGTTGACCTCGACCATTGCGCGCGTGGTCGTCAGGCCGTGGCGCTCGCACAGCTGGCGCGCGGCCAGCAGCGCCTCGCGCGCGGCGTCGAGCCGGTTCTGCAGCGTGAGCAGCACGCATTGGTTGTTCAGGCACAGGGCCTCGCCGGCGGCGTCGCCCAGCGCGCGGTGCTGCGCCAGCGCCTGCTGCGACAGCTCGAGCGCGGCGTCGAGCCGGCCGCGGTTGCGCTCGATCAGCGACAGGTTGTCGAGCGTGCCCGCCGCCGTGAAGGCATCGCCGACTTCGTGCGCGCGCTTGAGCGTGCGCTGGTACCAGCGGCGCGCCTCGGCCAGCCGGCCCAGCCGCAGCGCGGTGGCGGCCAGCACCTTGGTGCACTGGATCTCCGCGTCGGCACAGCCGCTGCGGCGTGCCGGTTCGAGCCAGCGCTGCGCGCGTGTCTCGGCCTCGGCATAGCGGTCGAGCCGGTGCTCCAGGTGCGCCGCAGCGGCGCCGAGCGTGGCGGCCAGGCCCGGATCGGCCGCGGCGGCAGCAGCGGCCAGCGCCTCTTCGAGCAGGGCCAGGCCTTCGCGCCAGCGGCCGCGATGGTCGCAGAAGGCCATCAGCGCCAGCGCGGCGGACCCGAACGCGGGTGCCTCGCCATGCCCTGCGGCCCAGCGCCATGCGGCGCGCAGGTTGTCGAACTCGAGCCCGGCGTCGCGCAGCGCGTCGCGCTGCCCTGCCGCGAGCGCGCGACGCGCATCGGCCCACTGCCGCAGGAAGTGCTGCGCATGCGCCGTGGCCGTGCGGTCGTGGTCCGGCCCGGCGTCCAGCCGCTGCAGCGCGAACTGCTGCAGCAGCGGGTGCAGGTGGCAGCGCTCGCCCTCCTTGCGCAGCAGTGATTTGTCGGCCAGCGCCGCCAACACCGGCAGCGAGGCGTCGGCCACCTGGCGCGCGGCCGCCGCGGTGAAGCCGCCGTGAAACAGCGCAAGCCGCGCGAGGCTGCTGCGTTCGGCGTCGGCCAGGTGGCGCCAGCTGTGCTCGAACACCGCCTCGATGCTGGCCTGCCGCGGCGGGCGCGACGGGTCGGCCGCGCGCAGCAGTTCGGTGCCTTCGCGCAGTTCGGCCGCAATCGCCGCGCACGACAGCACGCGCGTGAAGCCGGCCGCCAGCTCCAGCGCCAGCGGCAGACCCGCCACCAGCCGACAGATTTCGCCGATCGCGCCCGCCTCGGCCGCCGGCTGCAGCGCCGGCTCGACGCGTTGCGCCGCGCGCACGAACAGACGCGCTGCGTCGAACGCCTCGAGGCGGTCGTCATCCTCCGGCTCGGGACACGGCAGGCCCTCGACCGGCAGCGTCCACGACAGCCGCGCCAGCGGCCGCACGCGCGAGGTGACCAGCAGCTTCAGCTGCGGCGCCGCGCGCACGAGCCGGTCGAGCCAGCCGGCGTCGACGGCCAGCTGCTCCAGGTTGTCGAGCACCAGCAGCATGCGGCGGCCGGCGAGCGCGCGGTGCACGTCGTCGAGCGCGTCGCCGCGGCCAGCCAGTGGCACGCCGAGCGCGCCGGCCAGCCGCGCGCCGACCTCGGCGGTGTGCGCCACGTCTTCCAACGACACGAAGGCCGCGCCGTCGGCAAAGTGCGGCGCCAGCGCGAGCATCGCGTGCTGCGCCAGCCGTGTCTTGCCGACGCCGCCCGGCCCGACCAGGGTCAGCAGCGGGCAGTCGGGCTGGGCCAGCAGCTCGCCGATGCGCGCCAGTTCGGCGCTGCGGCCGACGAAGCCGGGGTCCGGCTCTGGCGCGACGCGCTCGGCGCTGGCGCGCGCCTCGCTGCGGCCGGGCGCGTTGGCGAGCGCCGCGTCGGCCGGCGTCGCCAGCGTGTCGTGCAGCGCACGCAGCGCGCTGCCCGGCACGATGCCCAGCTCTTGCTGCAGGCGTTGCGCATAGGCGTGGAACGCCGCGCGCGCGGCGCCGATCTGGCCGCTGCGTGCCAGCACCTGCATCTGCACGGCCAGCGCGGCTTCGTCGAGTGGATCGGCCGCGATCAGTTGCGCGGCCAGTGCGGCGGCCGCGCCGGCGTCGGTCTCGGGCCGTGCCAGCCACTGCAGCGCCGCGCCGCGCCACGCCGCGTGCAGGCGCTCGCGCTCGAAGCGCAGCCGTTCGGTCCAGGCGTTGTTGGCGGGGTCGTCGAAGCCGTGCAGCAGCTCGCCGCCGTAGAGCGTCAGCGCTCGCTGATGCTGCCCCTGCGCGAGCGCGGCCTCGAACTCGTGCACGTCGGTGGCGTTGGCGACGCGCAGCGCCTGGCCCTGCATCTCGAGACCGGCCGCCCACGGCACCCCGCGCAGGCGGTGCAGCGCCTTGCGCAGGTTGGTGGCCGCCAGTCCGCCCGGGTGCTCGGGCCACAACAGCGCCGCCAGTTCGGCGCGGCCGATCCAGCCGTGCTTGAGTGCCAGCCACGCCACCAGCTGCGCGCCGCGTTCGCGCGGCAACGCCCGTCCCTTGTCGTCGGTTGCGGTCGCCGCCGGTGGCAGCGCGTCGCCCGCAGGCTCGTACCGCCACCGCGGCGCGCCGAGCAGGCACAGCCGCACGGGCGTTTCGGTTGGAGTCGCAGCCGGCATGGCGGCGCGATTGTGCGCGCCGGGGCGCTGCGGCCGACTGCGCGCCTCAAGTTTCGAGCAGATCGAAGCCCTGCGTCTCCACCGCGACGAATTGCCGCGTCATCTCGGCCACCGCACGCCACACGTCGGCGCGCGGCTGCGCCTGCACCGCGTCGCACAGCGCCGCGACCCAGGTCTGCACGTGGCTGCGGAAGAAGCGCCGCTGCTGTTCGAGGTTGCACACCGCGACATCGTCGCCGGCGATCAGGTAGCGCATCGTCTCGAACACGTAGGCGATGTGGTCTTCGGTCTCGCCGCGTGCCGGGTCGCGCGTCAGCCCGAGCCGGTCGAGGTCGGTGCGCAGGTCGGCTAGCGGCTTCTCGTTCAGGAAGCCGCTCAGGTAGAACGAGCCGTACAGGAACACCTCGGGCTTGCCGATGCCGCCGAACAGCGCGGCGTACTCCTCGGCGGCCGCGCCCGGCTGCGTGGCGCGCATCGCCGCCACCAGCGCCTGCCATGGCGCCTCGAGGTGGCCGCCGCCTTCGGGCGCCTGCGTGACCGCGACCTTGAACTGCTGCAGCAGCGCATCGTCGGGCGGCGCGAGCCACAGCTGTGCGAGCAGGCCGTACAGCTCGGCGCGCGCGAGCTCTTCGCCGCCGTCGGCCGACGCGAAGCGAAGCGCGGTCTCGGGCTGGCTCACGGTGTGCGGCCGCGCGGCGGCCTCGACGATGGGTTCATAGGTCGGTGATCCGCACTTCGTTCGGGTTGGTGTGCAGGTCGATCACGCGGCAATCACCGCACATCTTCAGCCGCTCGGCCGCCGCGCCCTGGAACGCGGCATGGCCGGCCAGTTTGCCGATCATCGCCTCGATCGCGCGCAGCGTGCCGAACGGCTTGCCGCAGCGCACGCAGGAAAACGGCTCCACCTCGTGCAGCACGCGCGGCTCGCGGCGCGCCTTGCCGTCGTCGGCCAGCCACAGCCGCGGCTGCAGCGTGATCGCGCGCTCGGGGCAGGTGCCGGCGCACAGGCCGCACTGCACGCAGTTCTTCTCGATGAAGCTCAAGCGCGGCCGCTCGGCGTTGTCGAGCAGCGCGCCTTCGGGGCAGGCGCCGACGCAGGCCAGGCACAGCGTGCACGCGCCGGTGTCGACCACCAGGCTGCCGAACGGCGCGCCGGCAGCCGGCAGCGCGATCTCGTCGCGCCGCTGCGGCGCCTGCGCCAGCAGGTGTTCGAGCGCCAGCTCGAGCGTGGCGCGCTTGCCGGCCTGCGCGTTGAACGTGGCCGCTCGCGCCACGCCGGTGGCCGGGGCCTCGCGCAGCGCGGCGTCGAGCACGCCGAGGTCGCGCGCGTCGCGCGCTTCGATGAGCTTGAAGTGGCGCTCGCCGTACCCGAGCCCGGCCAGCACCGCCTGCGCCACCGCCATCTGCTCGCGCAGTGCGTCGCGGTATTCGGGCGCCTCCTCGCTGCTGAGCAGCACCCAGACCTGGTTGGCGCCCTGCGCGAACGCGGCCAGCCACAGATCGATGCCGACGCTGGCGGTGTGCCACACGCCCACCGGCAGCACGCGCGCCGGCACGCCGTGCACGCTGCGGTCGGTGCGCGCGGCGCGGCCGAGGTCGTCGATGCGCTGCGTGCCCGGGCCGTCGCTGTGGATCAGCAGCACCGGGTCGCGCCCGCCGGCGCCGAGGTAGGTGCGCAGCAGTGTGCGCAGCCGCTGCCCCTGGTCGACGGTGGACGGGTAGGTGAACGCGAGCGCGCCGCTCGGACACACCGTGGTGCAGGCGCCGCAGCCGGCGCACAGGTGCGGCTCGACCACGATGCCGCCGGTGGGCTTCAGGCTGCCGCTGGTGCGCCCCGGGGCGCCGCGCAGCTTGCCCTGCAGCTTGCCCTTCAGCGACGCATCGCTCGTGATCGCGCGCGTCGAGCAGACATCGATGCACGCGGTGCAGCCGATGCGCTCGTTGCGGCTGTGCGCGCAGATCTTCTGCTCGTAGGTGACGAAGCGCGGCTTCTCGAACTCGCCGACCGCGTCGCGCAGCGCGACCACGGCCTGCTGCAGCCTGCGCGGGTCGCTGCCGACGTGCCAGTAGCCCTGCGGCGGCTGGTGCATCGAGAACGCCGGTTCGCGCCGCAGGTCGAGCACGAGGTCGAACGTGTCGCTGTCGTGGCGCGGCGCACGCTGGAAGTCGATTGCGCCGGCGGCGTCACACACGCGCACGCAGTCGCGGTGGCTCTTGCAGGCGTCGAGGTCGATCTGGTAGCTGAAGCCGATCGCGCCTTCGGGGCAGGCGTCGATGCAGGCGTTGCAGCGCGTGCACAGGTCGAGGTCGATCGGGTTGTCGCTCGTCCACTCGGCCTGGAAGGCGCCCAACCAGCCCGACAGGCGCTGCAGCCGCCCGGCGTGCACCGCCCAGCCGTGCGGCTGCGCCAGCGCGCCGCCGGCGCGCTCGATCAGCAGGTTGACGTCGAGCCGGTCGGCCAGCAGCGCAGCGGCCTGTTCGGCCGCGTCGGCATCGCCGACGATCAGGCAGCGGCCGCCCGAGCGGTACGACACGTTGGGCACCGGCTGCGGCGCCGGCAACTGCGCGGCGGCCAGCAGCGCGGCGATCTTCGGCGTCGCGGCCGACGCGTCGCGCGACCAGCCGCCGGTTTCGCGGATGTTGACGAAGTGGATCGGCCGCACGTCGAGCGGCGCCGCGCCCTCGGTGTGCTCGTTCAGTTCGACGAACAGCCGCCGCTCCTGCGTGCACGCCACCACCAGCGGCTCGCCGCTGGCCGCGCTGGTCTTGGCCGCACGCTGGAACGCGCCGGCCTCGCGCCGGCACAGCAGCGTGTGCGGCGTCTCCAGCCCGTCAGCGCTGGCGCCGCTCGTGCGCTGCAGCGCCGCCTTCAGCGCCGCCGCGTCCAGCGGCATCGTGTGATTGCAATCGCAGATCAGCGTCTTCATCGGTTGCGGGCGTCGCGGCGGTGCGCGCGACGGCGTCGGGTTCGGTGGGCGCGTCGGGGGTGGGCTCGGTCGGCGGCACTGCCGGCAGTGCGGTCGCCGCCGCGGACGTGGGTGCGGTTGTGGACGCGGATGCGATCAGGGCGTCGCCTGCCGACAGCGGCTTTGCGCCGCTCGCTGCGGCGGGCGCGTCGGTCGGCGGCGCCTCGGCCAAGCCGAGGAACGCGGCCTGCGACATCCGGCGGATCGTCGCCAACGGCAGCGGGCTCGGCACGGTGTAGTCGTCGATGTAGATGTCGAGCCCGTCCATCACGTTGAAGTGCGGGTCGCTGAACAGCTTCCGCAGCGCGGCGTTCCTCACCGCGCCTTCGACGCCGGGGGCGACGAAGCGGCTGTAGTCGGACTCGCGCGTCAGCGCGGCCACATCGGCCAGCGTCGGCGGGGGCGGTGGCGCAGGCTTCGGCGGTGCCCAGTCGGAGTCTGCCGCCGGTGCGCAAGCGGGTGGGTTGGCGGTGGGTACCGCAGCGGAAGCAGCAGCAGAAGCAACGGCGGAAGCAGCGGGGGTGGCAGCCGGGTTGGCTGCAGGTGTGGCTGCAGGTGTGGCTGCAGGTACGGGCGGCGCGCTCGGCGCCTCCGGCATCGGGCCCTGCCTCGCCTGGGCCTTGCGCCGCGACCAGCGAGACAGGAAGCCGCTTTCCGGTTCGGTGGTGCTCACTGGCGATCCTGCGGAGCGCGGAACGACGGCGGCCGCCGGCGCTGCTTCGGCTCGGGCTTGTAGTTGGCCTCGGTGTACGCCTGCAGCCACGCGGTCACGTCGGCCGGCAACGGCACGTTGTCGACGCGCTCCTGCGCGTCGAGCAGGCGGCCGGCCTCGTTGTACGACAGCGTGACGCGCTCGGGCCAGGCACGCGACGGGTCGACATCGTCAACGCGCCACATCACGAACCAAGCCGGCAGGCCCGATGTGAGATTGAGGTAGTAGCCCTCGGCCTCGTCGCGGTACAGCGCCACCTCCAGCCCGGGGTGCAGGCGCAGTCGGCTGCGGCCGTCGTCGCGCAGCACGCGCGGCGCTGCGCCGAACTGGCCTTCGTCGGCCAGCACGTCGTCGATACGAAAGCGCCACGCCTCCCAGGCGTTGGGTTGGCATTGCTCTTCGATCAGCACAGCCACGGTCAGACGGGTGGGCGCTTCCATTGCCGGGTCAGTCTACCCGCGCGACCCACCCTGTTATGCATGGGGTTGCAAGGGCCGACGGCGTCGGCGTCGGGCAGCCATGCGCTCGCACCGAAACTCGCATCGCACACCCGGGCCATCCCTTATTGAACTCCGGGTTTACTCTGAGTCTTAATGCGATGAGTTCTGCACAAGCGTGCATAGGCACGCGCTTTCAGGGCCAAACTGGGGTCGTCATGAAGCAAGCGAAGAAGCCAGCGTCCGATCAACCGACCTTGCAGCGCCGCAGGATGCTCGGGGTTGCCGGCACCAGCGGCGCGCTGGCCGTTGCGGCTACCGTGATGGCCCGGCGGCACGGCGAGCCGCAGGCGCCGGCGTCCGGCGACGAGCCGTCCGCGCCGGCCCGTGGTGGCGGCTACCGAGTCACCGACCACGTGCTGCGCTACTACCGGACCGCCAAGGTCTGATGCGTCGTTCCGACCGTCCGGGGCCGGCCGTTCGAGCCGGCGCCTGGCGCTAACCACGGTTTCCTTACAGAGGTTCAGCCATGCTGCTCACCCGCAAGTCCGATCGCGCCGATGTGTCGTCGTCGAGCCTGGTGCACAGCCTGTCGCGCGGCGTGTCGCGCGCGATCCCCACGCTCGACCGGCGCGGCTTCCTGCGCCGCTCGGGGCTCGGCCTGGGCGCCGGCATGGCCGCGTCGCAACTGCTGCTGGTGCGCAAGGCGCGCGCGCAGGACGGCAAGAAGCCCGGCAGCGACCCCAACGCCAAGATCGAGGTCAAGCGCACGATCTGCGGCCACTGCTCGGTCGGCTGCGCGCTCGACGCGGTGGTGGAAAACGGCGTCTGGGTGCGTCAGGAGCCGGTGTTCGACAGCCCGATCAACCTCGGCTCGCACTGCGCCAAGGGCGCGGCGGTGCGCGAGAACGGCCGCGGCGAGTACCGCCTCAAGTACCCGATGAAGCTGGTCAACGGCAAGTACACGCGCATCAGCTGGGATCAGGCGCTCAACGAGGTGAGCGCCAAGATGCTCGAGTTGCGCAAGCAAAGCGGCCCCGACTCGATCTTCGTCGTCGGCTCGTCCAAGCACAACAACGAGCAGAGCTACCTGCTGTGCAAGTGGATGCGGCTCTGGGGCAGCAACAACACCGACCACCAGGCGCGCATCTGCCACAGCACCACGGTGTCGGGTGTGGCCAACACCTGGGGCTACGGCGCGATGACCAACTCGTACAACGACATGCAGAACTCGAAGGCTGCGTTGTACATCGGCAGCAACGCTGCCGAGGCGCACCCGGTGTCGCTGATGCACATGCTGCATGCCAAGGAAGCCGGCTGCAAGATGATCGTGGCCGATCCGCGCTTCACACGCACCGCGGCCAAGGCCGACCAGTACCTGCGCTTCCGCTCCGGCACCGACGTGGCGGTGCTGTTCGGTGTGCTGTACCACGTCTTCAAGAACGGCTGGGAAGACAAGAAGTACATCGCCGATCGCGTCTACGGCATGGACAAGGTGCGCGAAGACGTGATGGCCAAGTGGACGCCCGACAAGGTGCAGGAGGTCACCGGCTGCAGCGAGGCCGAGATCTTCCAGGTCGCCAAGACGATGGCCGAAAACCGGCCGAGCACGGTCGTCTGGTGCATGGGCCAGACGCAGCACTCGATCGGCAACGCGATGGTGCGCGCGTCGTGCATCCTGCAGCTGGCGCTCGGCAACATCGGCGTCAGCGGTGGCGGCGCCAACATCTTCCGCGGCCACGACAACGTGCAAGGCGCCACCGACATCGGCCCCAACCCCGATTCGCTGCCCGGTTACTACGGCCTGGCCGACGGCGCGTTCAAGCACTACGCCGCGGTGTGGGGCGTCGACTTCGACTGGATCAAGAAGCAGTACGCGCCGGGCATGATGAACAAGTCGGGCATGACGGTGTCGCGCTGGATCGACGGTGTGCTCGAGAAGACCGATCTGATCGACCAGGACTCGAACCTGAGAGGTATGTTCTTCTGGGGCCACTCGCCGAACTCGCAGTCGCGCGGCGTCGAGATGAAGCGCGCGATGGACAAGCTCGATCTGCTGGTGGTGATCGACCCGTTCCCGAGCGCCACCGCCGCGATGGCGGCGATGCCGGGCAATCCGGCCGACCTGAACCCGAACCGTGCGGTCTACCTGCTGCCGGCGACGACGCAGTTCGAGACCAGCGGTTCGGTCACGGCGTCCAACCGCTCGCTGCAATGGCGCGAGAAGGTGATCGAGCCGCTGTGGGAGAGCCGCACCGATCACATGATCATGTACCAGCTCGCGGCCAAGCTCGGCTTCGACAAGGAGCTGACCAAGAACTTCAAGATGCAGAAGGTCAAGGGCATGGACGAGCCGGTGCCCGAAGACATCCTCCGCGAGATCAACCGCAGCAACTGGACTATCGGCTACACCGGCCAGAGCCCCGAGCGGCTGAAGGCGCACATGCGCAACATGCACGTCTTCGATGTCAAGACGCTGCGCGCGGTCGGCGGCGTCGACAAGGAGACCGGCTACAAGCTCGACGGCGACTACTACGGCCTGCCATGGCCATGCTACGGCACGCCCGAGATCAAGCATCCGGGTTCGCCGAACCTGTACATGACCTCGCGCTCGATGATGGACGGCGGCGGCAACTTCCGCGCCAATTTCGGCGTCGAGCGCGACGGCGTCGACCTGCTCGCGGGCGATGGCTCGCACAGCAAGGGCGCCGAGCTGACCACCGGCTACCCCGAGTTCGACCACATCCTGCTGAAGAAGCTCGGCTGGTGGAGCGACCTCACCGAGGCCGAACAGAAGGCCGCCGAGGGCAAGAACTGGAAGACCGACCTCTCCGGCGGCATCCAGCGCGTGGCAATGGCGCACGGCTGTCACCCGTGGGGCAACGCGCGCGCGCGCGCCGTGGTGTGGAACTTCCCCGACGGCGTGCCGCAGCACCGCGAGCCGATCTACTCGACGCGGCCCGACCTCGTGGCCAAGTACCCGACGCACGACGACAAGAAGGTGTTCTGGCGCCTGCCCACGCTGTTCAAGACGCTGCAGGAGCAGAACAAGGACATCGGCAAGACCTACCCGCTGATCATGACCTCCGGCCGGCTCGTCGAATACGAAGGCGGCGGCGAGGAAACGCGCTCGAACCCGCTGCTGGCCGAGTTGCAGCAGGAGGCGTTCGTCGAGATCAACCCGAAGGCGGCCAACGACCGCGGCATCCGCAACGGCGAGTACGTGTGGCTGCGCACGCCGGTGATGCAGGCGGTGCCGAGCTTCAAGGGCCTGCGCGTGAAGGCGCTGGTGACCGAGCGCGTCGGCCCCGACACCGTGTTCATGCCGTTTCACTTCTCGGGCCGCTGGGGTGGCGCCGACCTGCTGCAGTACTACCCGGAGGGCGCGCATCCGGTGGTGCGCGGCGAGGCGGTGAACACCGCCACCACCTACGGCTACGACGTGGTGACGATGATGCAGGAGACCAAGACCACGGTCTGCCAGATCGAGAAGGCGGCGGCCTGACGCGGGCGGCACAACGGATTCAGGAGACCCGACATGGCCCGAATGAAGTTCATCTGCGACGCCGAGCGCTGCATCGAGTGCAACGGCTGCGTCACCGCCTGCAAGGCCGAGCACGACATCCCGTGGGGCGTGAACCGGCGCCGCGTCGTCACGCTCAACGATGGCGTACCCGGCGAGAAGAGCGTCTCGGTGGCGTGCATGCACTGCTCCGACGCGCCGTGCATGGCGGTGTGCCCGGTCGACTGCTTCTACCGCAGCGACGAAGGCCTGGTGCTGCACGACAAAGACGTCTGCATCGGCTGCGGCTACTGCTCGTACGCCTGCCCGTTCGGCGCGCCGCAGTACCCGAGCAACGGCACCTTCGGCCTGCGCGGCAAGATGGACAAGTGCACCTTCTGCGCCGGCGGTCCCGAGGCCAACGGCAGCGCCGCCGAGTTCGAGAAGTACGGTCGCAACCGCCTGGCCGAAGGCAAGCTGCCGCTGTGCGCCGAGGTCTGCTCGACCAAGGCGCTGCTCGGCGGCGACGGCGACGTGGTGGCCGACATCTTCCGCAACCGCGTGCTGGTGCGCGGCAAGGGCAGCGAGGTATGGGGCTGGGGCACCGCCTATGGCCGGCCGGCCACCGGCGGCCAGCCGCAAGCCAAGCCGGAGGGCAAGAAGTCATGATCAGCATGCGCATCACGGCATTGACGCTGTGCATCGGCGCGTTGGCACTCACCGCGTGCGGCGAGAAACTGGCCGGCGCGGCGAAGAAGGCCGACACGTCCGCGTTCCAGGGCTCGGGCGGCCCGGCGTCGTTCGTCGCCAGCGGCTGGAAGGCCGGCGACCGCGCGGCCTGGGAGAAGGAGGTGCGCGTGCGCACCGAGCACCAGAACGAATACGTCCGCATGGCCCCGATGAAGCACTGAACGCGCGGGAGCGAAGCATGAACGGCCTTCTGCGACAGGCTCTGCCCGATCCGGTGCGACGCCGGCTGCCCCAACTGCTCTTTGCGCTGGCGCTGGCGTGTGCCGGTGCCGTCGCGCCGGCACAGACCGCCCCTGCGCCCGATGATCCGGTGCCCGGCGCCAAGGGGGGTGGGGCGCCGCCGGGTTTCGTGGTGCCGGCCGATCCGAAACCCGACGACACCAACGCTCAGCGCGCGAAGTCGCAGCCGGGCAACAACGCACCGCTGTGGCGTGGCGTGCGCGAATCGGGCAACGTGCCCGGCGTGACCACGCTGCCCGATCACGAGGGCGCCACGCTGATCCAGCGCTTCGTGCAGTACCCGGGCGTGGCCTACGCTACCGCCGGCGAGGCGTGGCGCCAGGTGCGCAACCGCTGGATCGTGCCGTACGGCGGTGCGCTGCTGCTGATCGTGCTGGTGGCGATCGCGATCTTCTATTTCGGCAAAGGCTCGCTCGGCCGCAGCGCCAATGGCGCGGGCGGCCGCATTGAGCGCTTCACGCCGCTGGAGCGCGCTGCGCACTGGGTCAACGCCGCGGCGTTCGTCGTGCTCGCGGTGTCGGGCATCGTGATCGCGTTCGGCAAGTTCTTCCTGCTGCCGGTGCTGGGGGCCACGCTGTTCGGCTGGCTCAGCATCGCGCTGAAGACCGCGCACAACTTCGCCGGCCCGCTGTTCGCGGTGTCGGTGCTGATCGTCTTCATCACGTTCCTGAAAGACAACTTCCCGCGCGCCGGCGACGGCACGTGGCTGAAGAAAGGCGGCGGCATGCTCGGCGGGCAGGAGGTGCCATCGCACCGCTTCAATGCCGGCGAGAAGGTGGTGTTCTGGTTCGGCGTGTTCGCGCTCGGCGCGCTGGTGGTCGGCTCGGGGCTGGTGCTCGACCAGCTGATTCCGGACCTCGCCTACCTGCGCGGCGACATGCAGGTCGCGCACATGATCCACGCCACCGCGGCGGTGCTGATGATCTGCCTGTTCCTCGGCCACATCTACCTCGGCACGATCGGCGTCAAGGGGGCCTATCGCGCGATGCGCCACGGTTACGTCGACGAAGCCTGGGCGCACGAGCACCATGCGCTGTGGGCCGAAGACATCCGCGCCGGCAAGATTCCGGCGCGTCGCTCGTCGTCGACACCGCCGGCGGGCATGCAGGCAGCCAAGGAGGCGACATGAAGCGCGTGCTGGGATCGATGCTGTTGGGCCTGTGCACGGCCGGCGTGCTGGCCAAGCTGCCGCCGCTGTCCGACGAGGCCAAGGCCAAGGCCGCCGAGGCCGCGGCCAAGACGGCGCACGCCGGCAAGGTGAACGCCTACAAGGTGTGCCTGATCGAGGACCGGCTGGCGGCGGCCTATCTTGCCGAAGCGAAGAAGGCCGGCAAGGACTTGAAGCCGGTGGCGACGCCGCCGTGCGTCAACCCGGGCCCGCTGGCCGGCGCCGAGGCGCCGGCGGCCAAGCCCGCCGCGCCGCACAAGGCCGCGAAGAAGTCCTGAATCCGATACCCCCTCGGCCCGGCTGGCGAGGAGCTGCGCGGTAAGCTGGAGTCGCTCGCACGGCGCCGTGCGAACGGGTTCTTGTCCTCGCAGCCGGCCGAGAGTCGATGAGCATTCATTCGAACACACCGCCCCCGCCGAAACTGCCGTTGCTCACCCGCACCGGCAGCACACCGACGCGCGAGATCGAGGTGCTCGACCAGCACGGCGAGCGCCGCATGATCCACATCCCCGACGAGCGGCCGCTGACGCTGTATGTCGACAGGCGCGAGCTGGTCACGCTGATGACGCTCGGCGCCGAGCCCGAGCTGCTGGCGCTGGGCTACCTGCGCAACCAGCGGCTGGTCAGCCGCGTCGACGAGGTGCTGTCGATCACCGCCGATTGGGATGTCAACGCGGTGGCGGTGCGCACGCGCGCCGGCATCGACGACTTCGAGCGCAAGACCGCGTCGCGCGTGGTCACCACCGGCTGCGGCCAAGGCACCGTGTTCGGCGACATGATGGACGGCCTGCGCTCGGTGCAGCTACCTGATGCGGCGAGCGCGCGCATCAGCCAGACGCTGCTGCGCGAGATCCTCGAGGTGATGCGTGCGCCCGACAGCATCCACCACAAGGCCGGCTCGGTGCACGGCTGCGCGCTGTTTCGCGGCACCGAGAAGCTGATGTTCGTCGAGGACGTAGGCCGCCACAACGCGATCGACACCATCGCCGGCTGGATGTGGATGCACAACGTGCACGGCGCCGACAAGGTGTTCTACACCACCGGCCGGCTGACCAGCGAGATGGTGATGAAGGCGGCGCAGATCGGCATCCCGATCGTCGTCAGCCGCAACGGCGTGACCGCGATGGGCCACGAGATGGCCGAGCGGCTGGGCATGACGCTGTTCGGCCGCGCGGCGAACCGCCACTTCATCTGCTACACCGGCTTCGAGCGCTTCGACTCCGAGCCCGAGCCGCAGCGCGCCGCGGTGCGCGTGGTAGCGGGCTGATATCGCTCGCGGTCAGACCTTGCAGCTGCGCCACTGCTTGCTGTAGCGCGCCGCCGGCTGCACGATGGCCGTGGCGCCGACGGGCTTGCGCAGGCTGCTGCCGGTTTCGAGTTCGAGCTTCTGCGCGTACTTGTCGAAGAACGCGTCGAACATCTCGCCGCCGCGCGTGCCCACCGCGTGCAGCTGGTCGCGGGCGGCGTCCCACTCGAGCAGCACGGCGGCCAGCGGCTGCGGTGCCGGGCCGCCGATCACGCGGGCGCCTTGCAACGGGTCGTAGCGCGAGTTGTCGCCGCAGCAGTGGATCACCTGCGCGGGTTCGCCGGCGCCGCCGCGGCGCAGGCCGATGAAGCTGATCGCCGCCGTGGGGTACATCAGCTTGTGCGCGCAGATCGCCGAGAACGCAACGATCGAGCGGTTCGGCCCCACGCCGGCCGGCGTGGCGTAGCGCTGCTTGCTCTCGGTGACCAGCTCCACCGGCTTGATCTCGCGCTCGAACGCGAACACGAACACCGGCGACGCGGTGTAGGGGTAGTTGAAGAGGAACGCCTGGCCGGTCTCGAGCCGGCGCGCGCCCCACGGGGCGCCATGCTCGTCGACCAGCAGCGAGCGCGGGTGGTGCTGCACCTCGCCGGCCGCCACCACCGGCAACGCATTGGACGCGGCCCACGCACCGGCCACGCACGCCGCCTGGCGCATCAGCGCGCGGCGGTCGGTGCTGTGCTCGCGCTGCATGCGCGTGACGCTACACGAGTGGTGAAAGCAGGGCAAGACGCTCGGCTGCCGTGGCCATGGTCAATGCGATCCAGCAGCTTGCAACGGGTGCCCGCATCGTCAGACCAGGCCGTCGAACAGCCACACGTCCACCGGGTCGCCGGCCGCGACCGGGCCCTGGTCGTGTCGCAGCACGACCAGGGCGTTGGCCTCGCTCATGCTGCGCAGGATGCCGGCGCCCTGCGCGTCGGCCACGTGCACCTGCCACGCACCGTCTGGGCCCGCGCTCACGCGAGCGCGCTGGAACTCGGTGCGCCCGGGTCGCTTGCGAATCGCCGTGGCCGAGCATGCCTGCAGCAGCGGCAGCGGCTGTGGCGTGGCGCCGGCCAGCGCGAGCAGCGCGTCGCGCGCGAACACGTAGAACGCGACCAGCGCCGCCACCGGGTTGCCGGGCAGCGCGAACAGCCACACGGTCTTCGCCGGCCGCTCGCGGTCGCCGGCGTGCAGCGGCCCGAACGCGAACGGGCGCCCCGGGCGCATCGCGACCTTCCAGAACGCCACCTCGCCGAGCTGCTGCAGCACGTTGCGCGTGTAGTCGGCATCGCCAGCGCTGACGCCGCCGCTGGTCAGCACCGCGTCGGCGCAGTCGATCGCCCGCTGCAGCACGGCCTGCAGCGCCTGCGGGTCGTCGCGCACCAGGCCGAGATCGATCGCCTCCATGCCCAGCCGCTGCAACGCGCCAATCAGACTGAAGCGGTTGCTGTCGTAGACGCAGCCGGGCGCCAGCGGCTGCCCCGGTGGCGCGATCTCGTCGCCGGTGGAGAACACCGCCACGCGCAGCCGGCGCACGACGCCGATGCGTTCGATGCCCAGCGATGCGACAAGGCCCAGGTCGGCCGGCTTCAGCAAGCGGCCGGTGGCGATCGCGGGCCTGCCACGCGCCAGGTCTTCGCCGCGGCGGCGCCTGTTCTCGCCGCTGACGACCGTGCCCGATTCGATGCGCACGCGCTGGCCGTCGACATGGCACAGCTCGAGCGGCACCACGGTGTCGCAGCCGGCGGGCATCACGGCGCCGGTCATGATGCGCACGCATTGCCCGGGGCCGACCGCATGCGCCAACGGCGCGCCGGCCATCATCGTGGCCACTGCGCGCAGTTCGAGCGGCGCCACCGCGCTCAACGCCGCGCCGGCGAACGCGTAGCCGTCCATTGCCGCGTTGTCGTGCGCTGGCACGTCGATCGGCGAAACCACGTCTTCGGCCAGCACGCGGCCCAGCGCCTGCGCAACCGGCACCGTCTCGCGCGCGGCAATCGGCCGCAGGCGCGCCGCGATCGCCGCGCGTGCCTGTTCGACGCTGAGGCCGGCGTCGTGCGCTGCCAGCGGAGATGGGCCGGGCTCGCTCATGGTCGTTGCGGTGAAGGCCCTGTTGGTCGCAAGGGGTTCGAGGTGCTGCATGGGTGGCGGCGCACCATCGCGCGGCCCGCGCTGCGATTGTGCGCGCGGAGCTTCGCGCGCGGCGGGCAACGTATGCAAGCACGAGCATATCGCCAGCCCAGACCGCGCCGCCGAGAATCGATCCGGTGGTCGCGCAGCTGCGCAGCGGCCGCCGCACTCCATGAACTCGATCGCCGACAGCCTGCTGCTGGCCGCGCAGCTGATCTCCCATGCCGACACCGAGCTGTGGCGCATCGTCGCGCTGTCGCTGCGCGTCAGCGCCAGCGCCTGCCTGCTCGGCGCGCTGATGGGCCTGGCGCTCGGCGCCTGGCTCGCGGTGGCGCGCTTCCCCGGCCACGGCGCTGCGGTGTGGTGCGTCAACACGCTGCTGGCGCTGCCGTCGGTGGTGGTGGGCCTGGTGGTCTACCTGCTGCTGTCGCGCTCGGGGCCGCTCGGCTCGATGGGCATCCTGTTCACGCCGAGCGCGATGGTGATCGCGCAGAGCATCCTGGTGGTGCCGCTGATCGCCGCGCTGTCGCGCCGCCTCGTGCTCGAAGGCCTCGGCGAGGGCGGCGACCAGTTGCGCTCGCTCGGCGCGGGGCCGTTCCAGAGCGCGCTGCTGGCGCTGCTGCACGAGCGCTTCGGTGTGCTGACGGTGATGCTCACCGCGTTCGGCCGCGCGGTGTCCGAGGTCGGCGCGGTGATGATCGTCGGCGGCAACATCGACGGCTTCACGCGCGTGATGACCACTGCGATCGCGCTCGAAACCAGCAAGGGCGACCTGCCGCTCGCGCTCGGGCTCGGCGTGGTGCTGCTGGGCGTCGTCGGTGTGATCAACCTGGTGGTGGTGGCGGTGCAGGGGCGCACATCGCTGGAGCGCGAGGCGTATGCCTGAGGCGTCGTCGCCGCTGTTGCCGGGCGGCCCGCCGCTGACCACCGGCGCAACGCCCGCGGGTGATGCGGCACCCGGCCGCGTGCAGGAACTGCTGTCGCGCACGCTGGCGCAGGCGATGGAGCGCGGCGACCCGCACGCCGCGCCGCTGATCGTGCTGCAAGGCGCCGGCGTGCGCTTCGGCGACGTGCAGGCGCTGCACGGCCTCGACCTCACGCTGCGCCGCGGCGACCGCCTGATGCTGGTGGGCGCCAACGGCTCGGGCAAGACCACGCTGCTGCGGCTGCTGCACGGCCTGGTGCCGCACCAGGGCCGGCGCGACGTGATGGCGCCCGAAGGTCGCGCACCGGTGATCGCGATGCTGTTCCAGCGTCCGTTCCTGCTCAGCCTGTCGGTACGCTGGAACGTGCTGTTGGGCCTGTGGCTGCACCGCGTGCCGCGCGCGCAGCGCGAGGCGCGCTGCCGGCGGGCGTTGCAGCGCGTGGGGCTGGCGGCGCAGGCGCGGCGCCCGGCGCGCGCGCTGTCGGGCGGGCAGCAGCAGCGGCTGGCGCTCGCGCGCGCGTGGGCGCTCGAGCCCGACATCCTGCTGCTCGACGAGCCGACCGCCAACCTCGACCCGAGCGCGCGGCGCGAGGTGGAGCAGCTGATCGGCGAGCTGGCGCACGACGGCGTGACGGTGGTGATGAGCACGCACAACCTCGGCCAGGCCAAGCGGCTGGCCACGCGCGTGGCGTATCTCGAGGCCGGGCGGCTGATCGTCGAGCGGCCGGTCGACCGGTTTTTCAACGATGCGCTGCCCACCGAGGCGGCGCTGTTTCTGAAAGGAGAGTTGCCGTGGACATGAAGCAGTGGGTTCGACGTCGGTCGTGGTCGCATGGCGCGGCGCTGTGGGCATCGCTGGCGATCGCGGCGATCGCGACGCTGGCCGTGCCGGCGCAGGCGCAGGACAAGAGCATCGTGATGGCGTCGACCACGTCGACCGAGCAGTCGGGCCTGTTCGGTCACTTGCTGCCGGCGTTCAAGGCGGCCACCGGAATCGACATCCGCGTGGTCGCGGTGGGCACCGGCCAGGCGCTCGACATGGGCCGCCGCGGCGATGCCGACGTGGTGTTCGTGCACGACACCGCCGCCGAGCAGAAGTTCGTCGCCGAGGGGTTCGCCACCAAGCGGCTGCCGGTGATGTACAACGATTTCGTCGTCGTCGGCCCGGCGGCCGACCCGGCGCACGCCAAGGGCCACGACATCGTCGCCGCGCTGACGAAGATCCACGCCGCCAACGCGCCGTTCGTCTCGCGTGCCGACAAGAGCGGCACGCACGCGGCCGAGCTGCGGCTGTGGAAGGCAGCCGGCATCGACATCGCGAAAGTCAAGACCGCCAATTACAAGGAGTGCGGCTGCGGCATGGGCCCGGCGCTGAACATCGCATCGTCCAGCGGCGCGTACGCGATGACCGATCGCGGCACGTGGCTGTCGTTCAAGAACCGCGGCGACTTGACGATCCTGGTCGAAGGCGACAAGCGGCTGTTCAACCAGTACGGCGTGATGGTGGTGAACCCCGCGAAGTTCCCACACGTGAAGAGCGCGCTGGCGCAGCAGTTCGTCGACTGGGTCGTCTCACCGGCCGGGCAGAAGGCGATCGCCGATTACAAGATCGGCGGCGAACAGCTGTTCTTTCCGAACGCGAACGGCTGAATTGAACAACCGGCAAGGCTGCCCTTTTCAAGGCCGTCGACGGGCTATGCGCCACAAGCAGGGCTCGTCGGCAGCCGGCCTTCAATGGCTCGAGACGCCGCCCATTCGCCAGCCACTTCGGGCTTTGGACCGCGGGGTCAGACCACAGTGACGTTGAACCTATCGCAGAGGTCATCCACCTGTCGCGCCTTGAGCTTCTCGGCGCGCAGCCTGCGCATTGCACTGCGCTCGAAGATGGCGTAGGCGAACCCCTTGTTCATCTGCCGCGACACGTACCGGATCCCATCCCAGCGTCGGCTCGCGTCGTGGATAGCCCGTGCCCAGGCCTGGCTCCTCGTGTAGTCGGCCGATGCACTGATGTCGTTGTTCAGACCGAGGGCCTTGAGCGCCGCCCCGGTCAGGTCAGCCAGCACCAGCGTCTTGCGGCGTTCGCAGGCAAATCGCACGACCGAGCGCGCGGTGAGTTCGGGCGCCGGCACCTCGTAGCGTCCGCCGGCGAACCGCCCGCACTCATGGATGACGCTCTCCGCGAAGGCGACCTCGATGGTGCTGGCGGTGTAGCAGGTGCCGAACGCGGCAGCGCCGGGATCTGGATCATCGAAGCGGTACACGCCGGTAGACCAGTACGGCTCCGTAGCGGGATGTCGGCTCAGCCGGACGAGCGACGCCACCTCGATGCGTATCGGGCGAAGCAACTCCTCGAACGAACCGGGCTCAGGCAGCCGCAGCAACACGCGAAGTTCCGCGCTCGCGCGCCCACGCCGCGGCCAGGCGTTCCACCTTGGCCAAGCCAGTCCCCGCCTCCAATGCCGACGCAACGCTCCTCCCTGACAGAGCGCCGTGGTCGCGCAGCCAGAACATCAGCTTCTCGCCGGCGCTGAGCTCACCGAGTGCCCGGCAGATGACCGCCACGGCCTCGCGGTCCATGCCCAGGAACGCCTGCGGGTAGTAAAGCCGGTTGCCGACCTTCACCGCGAAGATTTCACCCCGGTTGGCGGCTGGCGCCAAAGCCTGACGGGTGAGCCCCCAGGCTTGCGCAAGCTGCTCGCCGGGCACGACGACGCCATCCTTGACCCACTGGACGCGCGCCGCCTCGCCGCGCGCTGTTGCACCAGCCAGGCCGCCAGTGGCCTGAGCATGGAGGTTTGCCGTGGTGGCGGACTTCTTGTGCGCCGCTCGGGCTCGAACGCCACGTGTCCTTGGCAGTTGCAACCCTTGCTTGCTGACCGCAGATCGCAAGCTGCCCAGGTCTTCGCTCAGGCGACCCACGGTGGCCTCGAGCCGAGCGATACGGCGCAGCAGGACGGGTGTACCGAGATCGTTGCTCATCGGTGAATTCTAGGCAAATACGGACAACCAAGCAAACGCGGAAAATGGAGACATCAGGCCATGCCAAGCGACCTTCCCAGCGGCGTGAGGTTCCTTTCCTGGATCTTCTGGATCAGCGTCTCAATCTTCAGCAAGCATGCGGTCACCCATGCCCGCGCTACAGCGCGAACCCCAGCTCCGTCAACCGCTGCCGCATCTGCGGTTCTGCCAGCAACGCAACGAACGCGCGCACCGCCGGCCGCTGTGCGCGCGCCTTCGGCACGACGAAGTCGTAGTGCTCCTCCTGCAGCGCGATGAAGCCCAGGCCGTACTGGCGCGCCACGGTGTCGATCGCGATGCCCCAGTCGGCGCGGCGCTGGTGCACCGCCGCGGCCACCGCGTTGTGCGACTTGTTCTGCACGCCGTGGCCGGGCGGCCGCTGAGTGCCGAGCAGCTGGTCGATCAGCACGCGCGTGCCGCTGCCGGCGTTGCGGTTGGCCATCGTGCACTGCGGGTCGGCCAGCGCCGCGGCGACCGCGGCCTGCACCGTCTTGCAGCCGGCGAAGCGCGCGTCGTCGCGGCGGAACACCAGGCCCTGCAGGCGGCGGTAGCCGGGCACCAGCGTCAGCGCCTCGGTCAGCAGCGGGCGGTTGTACTCGCCGCTGGCCGGGTCCATCAGGTGCACGCTGGCGATGTCGCACTCGCCGCGCTTGGCGGCGTTGAGCCCGCCCATGCTGCCGACGGTGAGCAGCTTCGGCCGCAGGCCCTGGCGGATCAGTCGGCCGACGAGGGCGTCGAGCCCGACGCAATGGCTGCCGATGATCACCAGGTCGGCCGGCTCCAGGCGCTGCGCCAGCAGCTGCACCGGCACCACGCTGCCGGCGTCGACGATCTCGGTGTGCTGGTCGATCGTGATGAAGCCGTCGGCGCCGCTGAACGTGGTGACCGAGCCCGAGCCCTTGCCCATCGGGTAGGCGCTGAGGCCGGCGTCGCCCTGCACCAGGCCGACCAGCAGGTACTCGGTGCGGCCGCGCTCGGAGTTGATTCGCATCGGCAGCGTCGCGCTCACCGTCTCGCGCCGTTCGGGTGGCAGCCCGGCGAACGCGCGCAGCACCGGCGCCACGAACTCGTGGAACGTGAAGATCGCCGATGTTGGAAACCCGGGCAGGATCACCACCGGCTTGCCGTGGCTGACCGCGAGGCAGATCGGCTTGCCGGGCTTCAGCGCGACACCGTGCGCGACGATGCCGGGCTCGCCGAGGCGGCTGGCGACGCGGTACGAGAGGTCACCTGCGCCTTTCGAGGTGCCGCCCGACAGCAGCACCGCGTCGTGCTGCAGCGCCTGCTCGAGCGCGGCCTGCAGCGCGGCCTCGTCGTCGCGCACGACGCCGAGCTGCACCGGCTCGCAGCCGAGCTCGGCCACCGCGGCGCCGACGATCGCCGCGTTGGAGTCGTAGATCGCGCCCAGCGGCAGCGGCGCGCCGGGCGGCACGATCTCGTCGCCGGTGGAGAGAATTGCCACGCGCGGCTTGCGGCACACGGCCACGTCGGCGACGCCGATCGCCGCCAGCACGCCGATCTCGCGCGACGTGAGCCGCTGGCCGGCGCGCAGCACGGTCTCGCCGCGCGCGATGTCGGTGCCGGCGTAGCTGACGTTCTCGCCGGCGCTGACCGCGCGGCCGATCTGCACCGTGCGCGCGCCATCGGTGTCGACGACCTCGGTGTGCTCGACCATCACCACCGCATCGGCGCCGCGCGGCAGCATCGCGCCGGTGGCGATCACGCTGGCGCGGCCACTGTCCACCGACTGAGCGGGCACCACGCCGGGCGTCAGCACCTCGGCGTTGAGTTGCACGCTGCGCACGTCTTCCTCGCTGGCGCCGAAGCTGTCGGCCGCCTGCAGCGCGAAGCCGTCGACGTTCGAGCGGTCGAAGCCCGGCACGTCGACACCGGCGATCACGTCTTCGGCCAGCACGCGCTCGAGCGCGTGCTGCAGCGGCACGCGCTCGGCGCCGAGCGGCTGCAGCGTCAGGTGGCGGCGAAAGCGCGCGGTGGCCTCGTCGCGCGTGATCACGGTGAGGAACTGCGTCTGCCGGCCGTCGGCCGCTGCTGCCGTGGTGGCCGCGGCGCGTGCCGCGCGATGTGGGTCGTTCGTCATCACACCGGATCGTAGAGGTACACGTCGACCGCGCTGCCGGCCGCGAAGCCCTCGCTCTCGGCCGGCACGATCACGAAGCCGTCGGCGCGCGTGGTCGACGACAGCACCGACGCGCCGCTGAGCGCGAGCGGCTCGACCTCGCCGTGGCGCAGCCGCACGCGGCAGTAGTCGACGCGGCCGATCGCCGACGCGATCTTGCGCGCCACGCTGGCGCGCTGCAGCGGGTACGGCCACGCCGCCAACCGGCCGCCGCGCAGCCGGATCGCGCGGCCGGCGAAGAAGTCGTACGCGCACAGGCACGACACCGGGTTGCCGGGCAGCAGGAAGACCAGCGTGTCGCCGACGCGGCCGAACCCCGCCGGGCTCGACGGCCGCATCGCGACGCCGTGGATCGCCAGCTCGCCCAGCTCGGCCAGCAGCCGCGGCGCGTGGTCTTCGCTGCCGACGCTCGAGCCGCCCGACACCAGCACGATGTCGGCGCGCTCGTCGCCACTGTCCGCGGCGGCGATCGCCTCGCGGATGCGCGCCGGGTCGTCGCCGGTGCGCAGGTGCGCCTGCAGCAGCCCGCCGTCGCGCGCCACCAGGCCGTGCAGCATCGACGAGTTGGCGTCGTAGATGTCGTGCGTGCCCTTCGGCCCGCCCGGCGCGATCACTTCGTTGCCGGTGACGACGATGCGCACGCGCGGCTGGCGGATCACGTCGACGTGGCCGAAGCCGAGCGAGGCCAGCACGCCGGCGTCCTGCGGGCGCAGGCGCCGCCTGGCGGCGAGCACTGCGGCGCCGCGCGCGATGTCTTCGCCGACGCGGCCGATGTGCTTGCCTGGGCCGAACGCCATCGTGGTCTCGAAACCCTGCGGCGTTTCGCGCGCGTACTCGGCCGGCACCACCGCGTCGGCACCGGCCGGCAACGGTGCGCCGGTCATGATGCGCACCGCCTCGCCGGGCTGCACCGTGCCGTGAAACGGCTGGCCCGGCAGCGCGCGGCCGACCACGCGAAAGCCAAGCGGGTTGTAGTCGCCGGCGCCGGTGGTCTCGTCGCCGCGCACCGCGTAGCCGTCCATCGCGGCGCGGTCGAACGCCGGCACGTCGAGCGTGGCGACCACGTCGTGCGCCAGCACGCGGCCGCTGGCGCGGTCGATCGGCACCGCTTCGCTGCCCAGGCACGGCGCGTGCGCGTCGAGCCACGCCCACGCGGCCGATACCTCGGCGCGGCGGCTGAAGCCACGCATGCGCACGTCGCGGGGGTCGGAGCTCATCGCGCGATCATCGCTGCTTTCGCGCGCCCGCTGCGCTGTGGGGTGGTGGCCGTGGGGTCGCGGCCGCGCGGCCAAGCAGGTGGCGATCAGTGGGCCCAAGCGCCGCGCGCAACAGCGCCTCGCTCGCCGGTCGTGCCGACCCGGGAACCCACCGCGCCGGCACCCGTCATGAGCGCCGTGTCGCGGTGGCGGTGCTCACCGCGTCGCCGACGCGGCCAGGTCGCGCAGGTGCGTGGGGCCGGCGCGGCGCTCGATCTCGGAGCGCAGATCGCGGCCCCAGCCGAGCGCGAACAGCCACTCGCCGACGACGAACATCGGCCCCACCAGCAGACCGGTGAGGTCGTCGATGAACGCGGGCTTGCGGCCTTCGTAGAAGTGGCCGATGAACTGGATCAGCCAGCCAAGCGCGAAGGCCCCTAGGCCCCACGACAGCCAGTTGGCGAACAGCATGCCGGCAAACGGATGCGCCAGCGCGATCAGGGCGGCATTGACCAGGCTGGTGGCCAGCCCGAGCACCAGGCTGCCGCGCGTGAGGTACCACGCGGTGGCCAGCGCCCAGACGATCCATGCCAGCGTGAAGCCCGCGATGCTGGGCCGCGCCAGCAGGATGCCGATGGCCAGCACGATCAGCGGAATGCCGAGGAAGTGCGTCGCGATGTTGCGCTGGTCGCGGTGGTACTGCGCGTACTGCGACATCAGGTCGATCGCCGGGCGGAACGCGAATGCGGTCATGTTGCGCTGTGGGGCGGCCGAAGCGGCCGACGAGAGCCACTTCAACACAGGCCACGCCGCATGTCAAAGGGGGCGGCACAAGCCCTGCTGCCTAGAATGGCACGCTCCGCGCAGGAATCACGCCGCCGGCCGATGGCTGGCGGCGCGTGGGCGGCGGCGAAATCCGCGGCGGCGCGTTGGGCAGGCGGCGCATTCGGCGGCCGCGTGCGCACCCAGGGGACGAGATGAGCATCAAGAGCGACAGATGGATCCGGCGCATGGCCGAGCAGCACCGCATGATCGAGCCGTTCGAGCCCCGCCAGGTGCGGCAGGCGGCCGATGGCCACAGGATCGTCAGCTACGGCACCAGCAGCTATGGCTACGACATCCGCTGCGCGCCGGAGTTCAAGGTCTTCACGAACATCCACAGCACCGTGGTCGACCCGAAGAACTTCGACGAGAAGAGCTTCGTCGACATCGAGGCCGACGTCTGCATCATCCCGCCCAACAGCTTCGCGCTGGCGCGCACGGTCGAGTACTTCCGCATTCCGCGCAATGTGCTGACGATCTGCCTGGGCAAGAGCACCTACGCGCGCTGCGGCATCATCGTCAACGTAACGCCGTTCGAGCCCGAGTGGGAGGGCTACGTCACGCTCGAGTTCAGCAACACCACGCCGCTGCCGGCCAAGATCTACGCCGGCGAGGGCTGCGCGCAGGTGCTGTTCTTCGAGAGTGACGAGGTCTGCGAAACCAGCTACAAGGACCGCGGCGGCAAGTACCAGGGGCAGCGCGGGGTGACATTGCCCAAGGCTTGACGTGGCGACCGCCACGAGGAGAGCGCGATGAAATGGGAAGGTCAACGCCAGAGCGAGAACGTCGAAGACCGCCGCGGCCAGGGCCCGATGGGCGGTGGCGGCTTCCCGATCGGCGGGCGCAGCATCGGCCTGGGCACGATCGTGATCGCGCTGGTCGGCGGCTGGATCTTCGGCATCAACCCGTTGACGATTCTCGGCGTGCTCAGCGGCGGGCCCGAGGCGCCGGTGGTGCAGCAGCAGGGTCCGGCGCAGCGGCCGCCGGCCGACGACAAGGCGGCCGCCTTCGTCTCCACCGTGCTCGCCGACACCGAAGACGTGTGGAAGCAGCAATTCGCCGCGACGGGCCGCAGCTACCGCGAGCCCAAGCTGGTGCTGTTCCGCGGCGCCACGCCCACCGCGTGCGGCACCGGCCAGACGGCGATGGGCCCGTTCTACTGCCCGGGCGACGAGAAGGTCTACATCGACCTCGCCTTCTACGACGTGATGCGTTCGCGGCTCGGCGCGCCCGGTGATTTCGCGCAGGCGTACGTGATCGCGCACGAGGTCGGGCACCACGTGCAGTCGCTGCTGGGCATCACCGAGAAGGTCGACGCCGCTCGTCAGCGCGGCAGCGAGGCGCAGGCCAACGCGCTGTCGGTGCGGCTGGAGTTGCAGGCCGACTGCCTGGCCGGCGTGTGGGGCTACCACGCGCAACGTACGCGGCAGATCCTCGAGCAAGGCGACATCGAAGAGGCGCTCAATGCCGCCGCGCAGATCGGTGACGACACGTTGCAGCGCAAGTCGCAGGGCACGGTGGTGCCCGAGAGCTTCACGCACGGCACCAGCGCGCAGCGCGTGAGCTGGTTCAAGCGCGGCATGAGCAGCGGCAACCTGCGCGAGTGCAATACCTTCGACGGCAGCCGGCTGTAGGCTGCTGCCGCGCCGCACGGCAGCCGGCGCGTCAGGTGGGGAAGGTACCTGGCAGCAGGATGCTGCGGTCGACCTGCTCGATGCGCGTGCGGCCGCAGAACGCCATCGTCAGGTCGAGCTCGCGGTGGATGATCTGCAGCGCCTTCGTGACACCGGCTTCGCCCATCGCCCCCAGGCCGTACAGCATCGCGCGGCCGATGTAGACGCCCTTGGCGCCGAGCGCCACGGCCTTCAGCACGTCTTGCCCCGAGCGCACGCCGCCGTCCATGTGCACCTCGATCTGCGAGCCGACCGCGCTCACGATCGCCGGCAGTGCCGCGATGCTCGACTGCGCGCCGTCGAGCTGGCGCCCGCCGTGGTTGCTGACGATCAGCGCATCGGCGCCGGAGTTCACCGCCAGCCGCGCATCGTCGACGTCCTGGATGCCCTTGAGGATCAGCTTGCCGCTCCAGCGCTTCTTGATCCACTCGACGTCGCCCCAGTTCAGCCGCGGATCGAACTGCCCGTTGGTCCACTCCGACAGGCTGCTCATGTTGGCCACGCCCTCGACATGGCCCACCACGTTGCCGAACTGGCGCCGCCGCGTGCCGAGCATGCCCAGGCACCAGCGCGGCTTGGTCGCCATGTTGATCAGGTTGGGCAGCGTCAGCTTCGGTGGTGCGCTGAGGCCGTTCTTCAGATCCTTGTGGCGCTGGCCGATGATCTGCAGGTCGAGCGTCAGCACCAGCGCGCCGCACTTCGCGGCCTTGGCGCGGTCGATCAGCCGTTCGATGAAGCCGCGGTCGCGCATCACGTAGAGCTGGAACCAGAACGGCGCCTTCGTGTGCGCGGCCACGTCTTCGATCGAGCAGATGCTCATCGTGCTCAGCGTGAACGGAATGCCGAACGCCTCGCACGCGCGCGCGGCCAGAATCTCGCCGTCGGCGTGCTGCATGCCGGTGAGGCCGGTCGGTGCCACGGCCACCGGCATCGCCACGTCGACGCCGATCATCTGGGTGGCCGTGCTGCGGTTCTCGAGGTTCACCGCCACCCGCTGGCGCAGCTTGATGCGCGCGAAGTCGCTCTCGTTGGCGCGGTAGGTGCTCTCGGTCCACGAGCCGGCATCAGCGTAGTCGTAGAACATGCGCGGCACGCGCCGCTGCGCCAGCAAGCGCAGGTCTTCGATGTTGGTGATCACCGGCATCGGTTTCGGGCCTCCCATCCAGGTCGTGCGTGCATCGTAGCCGCAGCGGCGCGGCCGCTACCATCGGTGGATGCAGCATGGTGCCGACGCCGCGAGCCCCTTGCGCCCGACGTGGCAGCGCGCGCTGTGGTTGGCCGCGGGTGGGGTCTCACTGGTCACCGGCTTGATCGGCATCATGCTGCCGGTGCTGCCGACCACGCCGTTCGTGCTGCTGGCGGCGTTCTGCTTCTCGCGCGGCTGCGATCGCTGCGAGCGCTGGCTGCTCGATCACCCGCGCTTCGGCCCGCTGGTGCGCGACTGGCGCGCGCGCCGCGCCGTGCCGCTGCGTGCCAAGCAGTTCGCCACCGTGATGATGGTGCTCGGCTCGGCGTGGGCCGCGTTCACGCTGCCGGCGTCGGTGGCCTGGCTGCCGGCCGCGGTGTGCACCGCGACGGCGGTGTGGCTGTGGCGGCTGCCGACGCGACGTGGTTGATGCCGGGTGTCGCTCATGGGAGAACTGCGGCACCATCCGAGCGAGGCCGAGGCCACCGGGTGACCGGCTGCCTACGTGTCCCCGTGCGCCGGTCAAAACCGGCGAGATGTTGTGAATGAAAGAGTCATACGCTGAAGGCCTAGCCGGCCACGGCGGCCCCGAGTCATGCGTGCACGCTCGTGAGCGCGTGGGCGAAGCGTTGACAGGGGTACGCGCGGGCCGGGTATCGAGCTGCGAAATGGAGCTCCGCACCGCAGGGTGCAGGAGGACCGGGGTGCCGAGGCCGTGGGGACGTGCCGAAGGCCACACCGGGCTGGGCCGCATTGGCGAGCCAAGCCTGGACCCCGCGCAGTCGCAGACCCCGGGCATGCGTGGACACATCTCGCACGGGAACCGGGAGATCCCGCGTCCTGCTGCGGCCGCTCGGGAGAGCGTTGCCGCAGCGCGCATCGTGAAGCCCAAGGGCACACGACGATGAGCCAAGGGCGCGGGAAGTCGGATCGCGGCGTAGTACCGAAGAAGCTGCCGAACAAGGCTGCGGGTGCAATCCCTGCGGCGGCGGAGGCGGTGGAGGGAAGGCTGCGAGCCAAGGGCAATGCTGTCGCGGCGCGCATGTCCCGGCGATCGAGCCGGGTCTATGACGTGGGAACGGCGCTCGACGGCATACGACAGACGGCACGAGGCCGTCGCGATGCGAAGTTCAGCGGACTGCTGCATCACATCTACGCCATCGAACGCCTGCGGGCGGCGTACTACGCGCTGCGGCGCGACGCGGCTGCGGGCGTCGATGGGCAAACCTGGCACGGGTACGGCATCGATCTGGAAGTGAACCTTCTGGACCTGTCGGACCGGCTGGCCCGAGGGGGCTACCGCCCCGAGCCTGTGAGACGGGCGTACATCGACAAGGCCGACGGGAGTAAGCGCCCCCTGGGCGTGCCCGCGCTGGAGGACAAGATCGTCCAGCGCGCATCGGCCGAAGTCCTTGGAGCGATCTACGAGCAGGACTTCATCGGGTTCAGCTACGGGTTCAGGCCGGGCCGAAGCGCGCACGACGCGCTGGACGCCGTGGCCGTGGGTGTGACGGCAAGGAAGGTGAACTGGATCCTCGATGCGGACACCGCCAAGTTCTTCGACACCATCGATCAAGCTTGGCTGATCAAGTTCGTCGAGCATCGCGTGGCCGATGCGCGCGTGATCCGGCTGCTCAAGAAGTGGCTGCACGCGGGCGTGCTGGAAGACGGGCAGATCACGCGCAGCGAGCTGGGGACGGTGCAGGGCGGGAGCATCAGCCCGCTGCTGGCCAACATCTACCTGCACTACGCGTTCGATCTGTGGGTTGAGCAATGGCGGGGGCGCCATGCCCGAGGTGACGTGATCGTCGTGCGCTATGCCGACGATTGGGTGGCCGGGTTCCAGCACCGCGCCGACGCCGAAGCCTTCAGGCGTGCGGTCGAGCAGCGGCTGGGGCAGTTCGGGCTGAAGCTGCACCCCGACAAGACGCGGCTGATCGAGTTCGGGCGTTTCGCGCGCGACAACCGCAGCCGACGCGGACAGGGCAAACCCGAGACCTTCGACTTCCTGGGCTTCACGCATTGCTGCGGCAAGAGCAGGAAGGGCCACTTCATGGTCTTGAGGTTGACCAGTGCCAAACGACTGCGGGCCAAGCTGCACGCGGTCAAGGACGAGTTGCGAAGGCGCATGCACCGCCCGATTGCCGAGCAGGGCCCGTACCTGCGAGCGGTGGTCAGCGGGCATGGCCGCTACTTCGCGGTGCCCTGCAACGGGGCACGGGTGCACGTCTTCCGAGAGCAGGTCGCCCGGCTGTGGCATCGCACGCTGTGCCGCCGCAGCCAGGCCAAGCACCTGAGCTGGAAGCGCATGCATCGGATCGTCGAACACTGGTTGCCCCGGCCACGCATCTGCCACCCATACCCGAACCAACGTCTGATCGTCACGACCCGAGGCAAGAGCCGTGTGCGGTAGCTCCGCATGCACGGATCTGTTGAGGGGGTGCTGGGTGACTGGCATTCCTACTCCGACCGTTCCGGGTGGCCGTGCCGCCGGGCTCGCCCGCTCCGCGACCGCTGTGTCGGCGGGCGACCGCGCCGCGCGCCGTCTTGACCTGAGACAAGGCGCACCGATGCGGGTCGGACACAGTACGATCCCTCTGTCGCGCGCGATGCAGACGACGCGCGACATGCAGCTATGCGCCCGACATGAAGACGCTCCAACTGCCGTCTGCGCCCCTCAGTTTCCGTTCTTGATCTTGGCAAGTTCCTGCCGGAACTCGGCCGCGAAGGCGTCAGCCAGTGGCATTCGAGTTACCAGTTGGGGGTAGATGATGGCGCAAGGCGACTCCAGGTACTCTTCCAATTCGCAGACCGTCACGCCGCGTCGGGCGAAGGCGCCGGCCGTCCAGCGCCCGACGATCGCGACACCCGCACCTTCGGCCACGAGGTCGCAGGCGATCACCGAGCTGGGTGTCTCGACCACCATGCGAGGCGCGGCACCGGCCCTGGCAAACGCTTCCTCTACCTGTTGGCGAACCACACTGCCATGGGAGATCATCACCATGCGTTCGCCGTCAAGATCCTTGATAGATGCTCGCCCACTGCGCGCTAGGCGGTGATCTGCAGGCATCAAGGCGACCATTCGGCAGGGCGGCAGCGGCTCGACCACCGTCGACGCGCGGGCCAAGGGCGTTTCGATGAAACCCACATCCAGCTGCCGAGTCGAGACCAGCTCCGCAATCTGCGGCGAGGGCATGCTCTGGACCACGACGGTCACTTCCGGCCGAGTTGACATGAAGCGGGCCACGACGCGGGGCACCAGCCCTTGCGACAGGGCCGGCAGAGTGGCCACTCGAAGCGCGCCGGCCCGATGACGGCCGATGTCCAGCGCTACCTGCGCAATCCGCTCCAGGCTGCTATGGAGATGCTCCACTTCGCCGTATAGCGCCTCGGCCTGGGGCGTGGGCAGCAGGCGCCGACCGCGGCGCACGAATAGCGGATACCCCAGCCGGATCTCGAGCAGCGCGATGGTGCGGCTGACCGACGGCTGCGTGAGGTTCATCAGCCTGGCCGCTCCGACCACGCTGCCGTTGACCATCACGAAGCGGAAAGCCTCGATCTGCTTGAAGCTGAGCTTGGGGACACTCATAGTGTTTGCGTATATGCTGCCTGTAAATTAGCATTTTTCTGCGGTGGATGTGCCTCTTACTATCCCTCATCGGCGGCACGGTCATCACCTAGTCACCCTGGAGAGTCGCCGGTTTCCACCCAGGAGATCTCTATGCGCACGATCTATGCTGTTTTGACAGTCTTCATGCTGTCAGCCCCGCCGATGGCCCGAAGTGCCGAAACGCTGTACCTCGCAGGCTTCGGTGGCTCGTTCCAGAAAGCCTTCGAAGAAAGGATCATTCCCGCCTTCGAGGCGAAGACCGGCACAAGGGTGGTTTATGTGCCTGGCAACTCGACTGACACAGTGGCCAAGCTGATCGCCCAGAAAGGCAAGTCGGACCTTTCACTGGCAATCGTCGACGACGGCCCGATGTACCAGGCACTGGAACAGAACCTATGTGCTTCGTTGGAGGGCGTTCCAGCAGCCAAGGATGTCTACCCTGCAGCTCGCATGCCCGGCGGCAAGGCCGTGGGCTTCGGCTTCTATGCCATCGGGCTGGCCTACAACAAGGATGGCTTCGCCAAGAACGGCTGGAAGGCACCCACTTCGTGGAATGACCTCGGCGATCCCAAATACAAAGGCAAGGTCGCGATGGGTTCGATCTCCAGCTACGGCATGGTGGCGCTGCCGATGATCGCGCGGGCGAACGGCGGTAGCGAGGAAAAGATCGAGCCGGGCTTCGACGCCATGATCAACAGGATCGCCCCCAATGTGCTGGCGTGGGAAAACTCGCCCGCCAAGATGGCGCAGATGCTACAGACCGGCGAGGCCGCCCTGGTGGTCTGGGGCAGCACGCGCGTTCAAGCGGCTATCGAACAAGGCGCGCCGTTGGCGTTCGTCTACCCGAAGGAGGGCGCTGCGGCCGGCATGGTCACGGCCTGCGTGGTCAACGGAGCACCAAGGCCCAAGCTGGCACAGGCGCTGCTGGAGGAAATCCTCTCGCCAGCAGCGCAAATCGTGTTGGCCCAAGTAGCCGGATTCGGCCCGGCGAACAGCAAGGTCAAGCTCGAGCCCGACGTGGCCAAGAAAGTAGTGTACGGACCTGAGCAAGCCAATGCCCTCGTTCCCTTGAATTGGACCGTGGTCAACCGGGATCGCTCCGAGTGGGCCAAGCGCTGGAACCGCGAAGTCGAGCGCTGAGATCGCGAAAAGCGGACGGCAGCTAGCTTAGCTAGGACCATCGCACCAATGGCCTTCCTTGAGCTCCATGGGCTAACCAAGAAGTATGCAGAGGCTGTCGTGGTCAACGACTTCAGTCTTTGCGTGGCGAAGGGCGAGTTCGTCTGCCTGTTGGGCCCTTCCGGGTGCGGCAAGACGACGACGCTGCAAATGGTGGCCGGATTCGTCCAGCCCAGCAGCGGCCGCATCGAGCTCGACCGGCGCGACATCACCGGCCTGCGCAGCAACCGGCGGGGCTTGGGGATAGTGTTCCAGAGCTACGCGCTGTTCCCGCACATGACGGTGGCGCAGAACGTCGCGTTCGGGCTGGAGATGCGCGGCGTGGCGGCAGCCGAGCGGGCCCAGCGCGTGGCCCGCACGCTCGAGCTCGTGCACCTCGGGGCACTGGCCAGTCGCTACCCACGCGAACTCTCCGGCGGCCAGCGCCAGCGCGTGGCGCTGGCGCGCGCTTTGGTGATCCAGCCTCCAGTACTGCTGCTCGACGAACCGATGGGCGCGCTGGACGCCAAGCTGCGCGAGGACATGCAGATCGAGCTGCGCGCGCTGCAGCATCGAGTCGGTATCACGACCATCATGGTGACGCACGACCAAGCCGAAGCGATGACGCTGGCCGACCGGGTCGTGCTGATGAATCAGGGCCGCATCGAACAGGTCGGCCGCCCGTTCGAGATGTATGAGCAGCCCAACGGGCGCTTCTCGTCCACCTTCCTTGGCCGGGCCAACGTGTTCGCCGGTCGGGTGGTCGACGGCCACTTCGTTGCCAACGGGTTGTCCCTGCCGGCCATGCTCGGCGCCCATGCGGGCGAAGCCGACTACATCGTCCGCCCCGAGAAGGTTGAGTTCGCCGAAAGCGACGCGATCGTGCGCGGGCGCGTTAGCGCGCGCGCCTTCCTGGGCAGCCACTGGTTGTTCCAGATCGAGACGCCGTTAGGTGCGATGCAGCTTACGCACGCCAACATTGGCCTGCCACGCGCCAGCGAAGGCGACGAGGTCGGCGTGGTCTGGGCCGCCGAGAACGCGCGAATCGTGGCGCAAATGGAGCGGCAGTGAACGAAACGCGCAATCGGCTTCCGTATTGGCTGAGCGCGCCGGGTACCTTTGTCATCCTGGCCCTGGTTGCCGTCCCGCTGCTGCTGACCTTCTCGCTCAGCCTGTATCCCTTGCTGCCTGGCAACAGCACCGGTGCGCAGCCGACGCTGTTGAACTATCAGCAGATCGTGAGCGACAGCTACTACCACACGATCTTCGCGCGCACCTTCGGGATGGCGGCGCTGGTAACCCTGGTGTGCGTGCTGATCGGCGTGCCCGAGGCCTATGTGCTCAGCCGGCTGTCCCCGCGGTGGCGTGCGGTGTCGATCGTGATCGTGCTGGGGCCGCTGCTGGTGTCGGTGGTGGTGCGAACGTTGGGGTGGGCCATCTTGCTCGGCAGCGAAGGGCTGATCAACAAGGCGCTAGTGGCCACTGGATGGGTCGATGAGCCGGTGAGACTGATGTACACGTTCACCGGCATGGTCGTCGCCCTGGTGCATGTCCTGGTGCCATTGATGGTGTTGGCGGTCTGGGCTTCGTTGCAGAAGCTCGACGTCACCGCCGAGCAAGCGGCCGATTCGCTGGGGGCCAGCCCAGCCACGGTCTTGCGCCGCATCGTGCTGCCGCAGGTGATCCCCGGCGTGCTCTCGGGCAGCTTGATCGTCTTCTCGCTCGCGGCCAGCGCCTTTGCGACGCCAGACATCATCGGCGGCCGGCGCCTGAAAGTGGTGCCCACGATGATCTATGACCAGTTCCTCAACGAGCTGAACTGGCCGATGGGCGCGGCGCTTGCCGCCACCCTCGTGATCGTCGTGCTGACGGTGTCGATGCTCGTCAACCGCATCGTCGAGCGGCGCTACAAGCAGGTGTTCGTATGACGCGTACGCCCCGCATCCTGCTGGTCTTCCACGCCCTGTTCGTGGTCTTCATGCTGGCGCCGCTGGTGATGGTGGTGCTGGTGGCCTTTACCGACAAGGGCTACGTCGCGATGCCATTCGATGGCGCGTCGTTGCGCTGGTTCAAGGCGATCTTGAACAACGACGACTTCATCACTGCGTTCCAGCGCAGCGTGGGGCTGGCCGCCGGCGCGGCCACGCTGGCCGTAGTGCTCGCCTTGCCGGCCGGCATGGCGATCGCATGGCATCGGTTCAAAGGGCGCGAAGCGCTCCTCGGGCTGCTGCTGTCGCCGCTGATGGTGCCGCACGTCGTGCTGGGCATCGCGATGCTGCGCTTCCTGACGCAGATCGGCGCCTCCAGCACGATGGCCGGACTGGTCGCGGCCCACACTGTCGTCGTGATGCCGTATGTGCTGCGCCTGGTCGTGGCCGCAGCCACCGGCTTTGAGCGCAGCGTCGCGCATGCCGCGGAGTCGCTGGGCGCGTCGGCGTGGACGGTTTTCCGGCGCATCGAGCTGCCGTTGATCCTGCCCGGCGTGGCCGGCGGTTGGTTGATCGCCTTCATCAACAGTTTCGACGAGCTGACCTTGAGTGTCTTCGTCGCGTCGCCGAGCACGCAGACGCTGCCGGTCAAGCTGTACGCCTACATCGCCAACAGCATCGACCCGCTGCTGGCTTCGGTCTCGACGGTAATGCTCGCGCTGACGCTGGTGCTGATGCTCGTGCTCGAGCGCTTTTACGGCCTCGACCGCGTGCTCGGAGGCAAGGCATGAGGCCGTCGAGTGCGGATCCGCTGGCGCTCGACGACCGCGCTAAGCGGCTCAGCGGCTGACATCGCGGCCCGTACCTTCAATGCCGGTTCCGTGAGCGTCGACGGATCCCGCTCTGCGGATTGGCTTGCGCTATCGCATCCCTTCGTGCACCCAGGACACACATTGAACATCATGCAAGCAAGTGAAGTCATCGTCGTTGGCGGCGGCTTGCTCGGTGCTGCCATTGCTTATGGCGCGGCCAAGGCCGGAGCCCACGTGACAGTGCTCGATCAGGGCGACATCGCGCATCGTGCGTCGCGCGGCAACTTCGGCCTGGTCTGGGTCTCGGGCAAGGGAGACAAGGCACCGCACTACTCGCGTTGGTGCTGCGACGCCGCCACGGCGTGGCCCGCGCTGGCCCAGGAACTGCTCGATCTGACCGGCGTCGATGTCGCGCTCCAGCAGTCCGGTGGGCTGCACCTGTGCATGACCGAGGCGGACCTGCAAGCGCGCGAAGCCACGCTGAAAGGAATCAGTAACGCGATTGGCGGCGTTCCCTTCGAAATGCTCGATCACGCCGCGCTCAAGGCGCTTGTGCCCTCCATCGGCCCGAAGGTGGCGGGCGCCAGCTTCGGCCTGCTCGACGGCCACTGCAATCCGCTCAAGCTGCTGTACGCGCTGCATGCGGGCCTGAAAGCCCGCGATGTTCGGGTTGTCTCCAACGTCGACGTCAGTCACGTCAGTAGCGGTGGCAACGACTTCGAAGTTGAGAGCCGTGATGGCCGGTCGTGGCGGGCATCGCGCGTCGTGGTCGCGGCCGGGCTCGGCACGAAAGATCTCGCCGCCCAGGTTGGCCTGCATGCGCCGGTGAAACCCAACCGCGGCCAGATGCTGATCACCGAAAGGCTCCGGCCCTTCTTGCCTTACCCCACTGCGGGCGTGCGTCAAACCGACGAGGGAAGCGTCCAGCTGGGCAATTCGTTCGAGGATGTCGGGCTGGACAACGGGACCACGGCTTCCACGATCGAGTCGATCGCGAAGGACGTGACCACCGCTTTTCCGATCCTGGCGAGCGTGCGCTTGGTGCGCGCCTGGGGGTGCCTGCGTGTGCTGACGCCGGATAGCTTGCCGATCTATCAGGAGTCCGCTTCGTGCCCAGGTGCCTTCGTGGCCACCAGCCACAGCGGCGTTTCGCTGGCCGCCATACACGCAGGCGTGCTCGGGCCGTGGATGGCCGGCCTGGCCGCCGCGCCCCAGGGCATCAGTGAATTTGCAGGCGACCGCTTTCTCGGTCCCAACCGCCGCATTTCCAACGCCTTCTTGGATGCCTATGCCCATGCCCACTGAAGCCAACGCTTCCAACGCTGCACAACCGCGATGCCCTCGAGGGGATGCCCAGGAGGACGGGCCGCATTTGCGCCGTTTGCCGCTGGACCGCTTCGTTCTGCGGTCCCCGCAGCATCAACAGGCCTCTTCAATGCCGACTCAAACGATCTCTTCAACCGCTCCGCTCTTCACAGCGGAGACTTCCTCCCAATCCAACACAGTGATGCTTCTGTTCGAAGGTCGCGCGATCACCGCGCCGGCCGGGGTCAGCGTGGCGGCGGCATTGCTGCTGAACAACGTCGGCCCTTTCCGCTCCACACCGGTGACATCTTCGCCGCGAGCGGCCTACTGCATGATGGGTGTGTGCTTCGACTGCTTGGTTGAAGTCGACGGTGTGCCCAGCTGTCAGGCATGCCTGACACAGGTGCGCGACGGCATGGTCGTCCGCCGCCAACAAGGCGCCTCTGCCCTGGCCCTGCCTGCAGTGGAGGGCGAGGATGGACGCTGAGACCGTCGACCTCGTCATCGTCGGTGCCGGCCCCGCCGGGCTGGCCGCCGCTTGCGAAGCGCGCGAATGCGGCTTGAGCGTCACGCTGCTCGACGAACAACTGGCCCTTGGCGGCCAGATCTACCGATCCGTTGACACCGCCAGCCCGCAACGGCGCTCTGCGCTGGGTGAAGACTACGCCGCCGGTGCCGAACTCACTGCAGCGTTTGTCAAGAGCGGTGCCAGGCATGTGAGCGGCGCGTCCGTGTGGAACGTCGGCCGCGACCTGGAGGTCTGTTATCTGCATCAGGGCAGCAACCGCGCGGTGCGCGGGCGCCACATCCTGCTTGCCAGCGGTGCGATGGAGCGGCCCTTCCCGATCCCCGGCTGGACGCTACCCGGCGTGATGGGCGCCGGTGCCGCGCAGATCCTGTTCAAGAGCGCCGGCGCTTTGCCCACGGAGCCCGTGGTGCTGGCCGGCTGCGGGCCGCTGTTGTACCTCCTGGCCGGCCAGTACCTGCACGCCGGCGTCGCCATCAAGGCCGTGGTGCACACCACTCAGGTTGGCGACTACATGCGCGCCGCCTCGCATCTGGGCGGCGCCCTTCGAGGCTGGCGCGACCTGCACAAGGGCCTGCGGATGCTCGGCCAATTGCGCCGCCAGAACGTGACCATCTATGCCGGCGCGCGCGACTTCGCGATCGAAGGCACCGAGAAAGCGGAAGCCATTCGCTTCACTCACAAGGAGACAACGCAACGCATCGCATCGTCGCTATTCCTGCTGCATCAAGGAGTAGTGCCTAACACCCAGCTGAGCTGGTTGCTGGGCGCGAAGCACCGCTGGAACGAGGCCCAGTTGTGCTGGGAGCCGGAAACGGATGAATACGGCCAGATCGAACAGTCTGGCATCTACATCGCCGGCGACAGCCGCGGCATCGTTGGCGCCAAGGCGTCGGCGTCGCAAGGGCGGCTGGCGGCAATTGCGATCGCGACTAAGCTCGAGCGTCGTCCAGACGAACGCCGCGAGAGCGTGGTGCGCGCCGCGCTGCGCAGCCAGTTGCACATCCGGCCGTTCCTCGATGCGCTGTACCGCCCGCGGCAAGAGCACCGCACGCCGCGCGACTCGGTGGTCGTGTGCCGGTGCGAAGAAGTCACCGCGGCGCAGATTCGCAAGTTCGTCGAGTTGGGGTGCCAGGGGCCTAACCAGACCAAGGCGTTTGGGCGCTGCGGCATGGGGCCTTGCCAGGGACGGCTATGCGGCCTGACTGTGACCGAACTCATCGCCGATGCGCGCTGCGTCCCACCCAGCGAGGTCGGCTACTACCGCATTCGACCGCCGATCAAGCCGGTCACATTGGGCGAACTGGCCGGCTGATCCACTAGGTGTTCAAACAGAGAGAGGGCAGTCAGATGAGCGACATCACTCGCATCGGCACGGAAAAGCGCGCCAGCCGCGCCGTGGTCTACAACGGCATCGTGTTCCTAGCCGGCGCAACGGCCGAGGATCGCAGCCAGGATGTGCGGGGCCAGACGCGCCAAGCCTTGGCAAAGGTCGAAAAGTTCCTCGCGCTGGCCGGCACCGACAAGAGCCGCCTGCTCACCGCGCAGATCTGGCTCAAGGACATCAAGGACGACTTCGCTGCGATGAACGAAGTCTGGGATGCATGGACGGCGCCCAGCGCGTCCCCTGCGCGTGCCACGGCGCAATGTGAGATGGGCGCACCCGACGTGCTGGTGGAGATCATCGTCACAGCTGCCCTCGGAACAACCGAGGCCTCGCGCATCCATAAAGCAGCGTGCGCAACGCCAGCCGGAGCCATTTCGACGACATAGCTCGTTGGTGCATCGCGAGTCTCAACAGCCAAGTCACCTTCGCCATGATCAATCTCTTCTCGCGAGTGAGCATCGGGCGACGACTGCTGCTTAGTCACGGCCTGCTGCTGCTTCTCATGGTTCTGGTGGCAGGGTGGTGTATGAGGGAGTTCGAGGCGCTGGCCAAGCGCATGAGCCGCGTCGTCGAGGTCAGCGACGTGAAGATTCTGCGCAGCCAGGAGATGCTGACTCCGTCAATGAAATGGCGGTGCGCGCGCGCTCGGTAACGCTGTTCTCCGTGGCATCGCTCACCGGTACGGATGCCACCGAAGCCGAAGCGACTGGCCTGCGCGCGGCGGCGACCCACTACGCAACAGCTGTCGCCTCGTTCGAGGCACTCGGGGTGGAAGCAGGCCAGGAGAGCGAGCTTTGGCAGGCGGTGGCCCAAGCCGCCAGCAAGACGCAGCCCCTATTGAGGAAGGCCGTCGAGCAAGCACATGAGGGCGAGGTGGTCGCCGCAAGGAGCCGAATTGCGAAGACGCCTGCACCGACCCATCGCCGAGCAGGGCCAATACCTGCGCGCGGTGGTCACGGGCTCCATGCGCTACTTCGGTGTGCCTCGCAACGGGGCCCGGGTGTACCGGCTGCGCTTCGAGGTGGCCCGGCTGTGGCATCGCACGTTGTGCCGCCGCAGCCAGGGCAAGCACCTGAGCTGGCAGCGCATGCACCGCCTCGTCGAGCACTGGTTGCCACCCGCGCGCACCTGCCACCCGTACCCGGACCAGCGTCTGATCGTCACGACCCAAGGCAAGAGCCGTGTGCGGTAGCTCCGCATGCACGGATCTGTGGAGGGGGTGCCGGGCGACCGGCATTCCTACTCCGACCGCGCTCAGGCTGCTGTCGCAGCCTGAGCGCTCCCCCTTCTACCTGCGGCATCCGGTCACCCGGCGTCCTCGGCCTTGGCACGACCGCGCGTCGCCGCGGGCACTGAAGACACGGCATGCGTGCGGTGTCGAACGAGCGCCGCGGCGGGCTGGCCTGTTGTGCGCAAGTTAAGGAAGGAGGCCCGGGCGGGAGCCCGGCCGGGGGACATGGAGCACAACAGGCCAGCCCGCCGCGGCGCGGACGCACAAGCCGCCGAATGAACGCGGTTCGGAGCGCGTCAAATCCGCTCTTGAGAGTCCGCCGCTCAAGCGCCGCCGAACAACTCCGGTTCCTGCATCGCCGCCGCGCCCGGCGCGGCCGGCAGGTCGCGCGCGCGCACCAGCGTGGCGGCGCGCACGCCGAGCAGCCGGATGCGCCGCGTCAGGTCCACGCGCTTCAGGCACTGGCCAGCGGCGCGGCGGATCGCGGCGAGGTCGTTCACCGCCTGCGGCAGCGTGAGGTCGCGCGTCACGGTCTTGAAGTCGTCGAAGCGCAGCTTGATGCCGATCGTGCGGCCGGCGTAGCCGGCGCGCTGCAGGTCGTGCGCCACCTGGTCGGCCAGCTCGGTGAACACGCGCGACAGTTCGGCGCGGTCAGCGCGCGCGTGCAGGTCGCGGTCGAAGGTGGTCTCGCGGCTCATCGACACCGGCTCGCTCACGGTCACCACCGGCCGCTCGTCGCGCCCGTGCGCGGCGTCGTGCAGCCACGCGCCGTAGCTGCGGCCGAAGTGCCCGACCAGCCACGCGGCGTCGCGCTCGGCCAGCTCGCCGATGCGCGTGATGCCGAGCGCCGCGAGCTTCAGCGCGGCCTTCGGCCCGATGCCGTTGATGCGGCGCACCGGCAGCGGCCAGATCTGCCGCGGCACGTCGGCCTCTGTGAGGATGGTCAGGCCGTCGGGCTTGTCGAGATCGGAGGCGATCTTGGCGAGCAGCTTGTTCGGCGTCAGCCCGATCGAGCAGCTGAGGCCGGTGGCGCGGCGCACGTTGTTCTTGATCTCGAGCGCGATCGCGCGCACGCCGCCGAACGGGTCGTGGCCGAGCGACTCCTGCGCGCCGGGCAGGTGGGTGAGGTCGATGTAGATCTCGTCGATGCCGCGGTCTTCGATGTGCGGTGCCACCTCGGCCACCGCGGCCTTGAAGCGGCGCGAGTAGCGCTTGTACTCGTCGTGGTCGACCGGCAGCAGCACCGCCTGCGGCGCGAGCTGCGCGGCCTTCATCAGGCCCATGCCCGAGTGCACGCCGTAGTCGCGCGCCGGGTAGGTGGCGGTGGTGATCACGCCGCGGCCCTTGTAGCGGCCCAGCGTGGCGAACTCGCGCGTGCCGTCGGCGCGTTCGCGCGGCTGGTGCCGCCGGCCGCCGCCGATGACCACCGGCTGGCCCTGCAGCTCCGGGTAGCGCAGCAGCTCGACCGACGCGTAGAACGCATCCATGTCGAGGTGGGCGATCCAGCGGCGCGCGGCGGGCATGCACGCATTGTCGGCCGCCACGACGGGCCGCGGCGCTACTGGTGCGGCGGATCGACGTCGATCGTCGGCGTGGGATCGCTGGTCGCGCAGGTGCAGCGCGATGGCGGTGGTCACGCGCCGGGCGCGCGAGGCCGTGTCGTCGCGCGCCGCGCGCCATCAGCGCGGCGGTGCGGACATCGGTGGCAGCACCGCTTCGGCTGCGCGCGCGATCGCCAGCAGGTTCGCGTCGGCGTCGCGCGGCGCGTCGAGTTCGAGGCCCAGCGGCAGCCCGGCGCGCGTGCACGCCGCCGGCAGGCTGATGCCGGGCAGCCCGGCCACGCTGGCCGGGCTGCAGTTGCGGATGAAGGTGGCGAAGGTCGGTACCGGTTCGCCGTTGAGCCGCACAAAGTCGTCGTCGCCGATCGGCGCCGCGGGCAGCGGTGTGGTCGGGAGCACCAGCGCGGCGACGTCTTGGCGGCGGAAGCATTCGGCGTACGCCGCCAGCAGTTGCGGCCGCAGCACGTCGCGCGCATGCCGGTACACCGCCGCGGGGATCGCGCCGTCGCCGAGCAGGCCCTGCAGCGTGGCCGACACGTCGGGGCTGGCCACCTGCGCCACCACGTCGGCGAAGCGAAGCGGCGAGTCGTGCGCGGCGAGGTAGGCGTCGAGGTCGCGCGGCGTCTCGTGCAGCGCGATCGCGAAGCCGGCCTCGGCGTCGAGCCGCGCGACATCGGGCACGTCGGCCGGCACCAGCACCGCACCGTGCTGCTGCAGCGTGCGCAGCACGGCCTCCATCAGCGTCGCGGTCTCGGCGTCGATCTGTTCCCAGAAGTGCGCGCGCGGCACGCCCAGGCGCAGCCCTTGCAACGCGACGGCCGGCGCCTCGGCGCTGCCGGTGACCACGCGATCGAGCAGCGCGCAGTCGGCCACGCTGCGCGCCATCGGCCCGGCGGTGTCGCGCGTGTGCGAGATCGGCACGATGCCGCGTTGCGGCCAGCGGCCGGTGCTCGGCCGGAAGCCGACGATGCCGCACAGCGCGGCCGGAATTCGCACCGAGCCGCCGGTGTCGGTGCCGATGCCGCCGGGCACGATGCGCGCCGCCACCGCCGCGCCGGTGCCGCCGCTCGAGCCGCCGGGGATGCGAGTGCGGTCGTACGGGTTGCGCACCGCGCCGAAGCCGGCGTTGTGGTTGGTGATGCCGTACGCCAGCTCGTGCAGGCCGGCCTTGCCGAACACGATCGCGCCGGCGTCGAGCAGGCGCTGCACCACCGGCGCGTGCTGCGCCGGCCGGTGCGCGCGCAGCGCCGGCGTGCCGGCGGTGGTGACGGTGCCGGCGACGTCGAGGTTGTCCTTCAGCGCCAGCGGCACGCCGTGCAGCGCACCGAGCGGCGCGCCACGCGCGCGCAGCGCGTCGGCCGCGCGTGCGGCGGCGCGCACCTGCGCCGGGTCGTGGTGGATGAAGGCGTTCAACGCCGCCTGCGCGGCGGCCTGGGCGAGCAGCGCCTCGGCGTAGTCGGCGGCGCTGACATCGCCATGCCGCAACGCGACGGCTGCGTCGCTGATCGTCAGGGTGGTCCAATCCATCGCCGCTCCTTGCGGGTTGCCCGGGCCTCGCGCAGGCCGCGCTGCGCGCCGCTCAGGCGCGGAAGCTCGTTCACCCCGCGGCCGCGAAGCCGAGCGCCAGCTCGCGCGTCAGCAGCGCCGCGGGCACCTCGCGGCAACCGCTGACATTGCCGCCGGCCCACAGCGACGAGAACTCGCCGCTGGCCGCGCGCTCGGCCGCGGCACGCAGCGGCGCGATCGCCGCAGTGGCCAGCGGAAACTGCGGCGCGGCGGCGCAGATCGGCCCGAGCTCGCGCATCACGCGGTTGACGATGCCGCGCGCGGGGCGGCCGGTGAACACGTTGGTCAGCGCGGTCACGCGCGCGGCGTCGCTCGTCAGCGCGGCGCGGTGCAGCGCGCTGGTGGTCGCCTCGGGGCACAGCAGGTACGCGGTGCCCACCTGCACGCCGGCGGCGCCGAGCGCGAGCGCCGCGCGCACGCCGCTCGCATCGGCGATGCCGCCGGCGGCGATCACCGGCACGTTCACCGCGCGCACGATCTGCGGCAGCAGCGCGAAGGTGCCGCACTGCGTGGCGAGATCGTCGCCGAGGAACATGCCGCGGTGGCCGCCGGCCTCGAGCCCCTGCGCGATCACCGCGTCGACGCCGTGCGCCTGCAGCCAGCGCGCCTCGTCGACCGTGGTCGCCGAGCACAGCACCTTGGCATTCCAGGCGCGCAAGCGCGCCAGCAGATCGGGCGGCGGCAACCCGAAATGAAAGCTGACCACCGGCGGGCGGAACTCGGCCAGCACGTCGGCCATCGTGGTATCGAACGCGGCGCGCCCCGGCCCGCTGGCGATGTCCGCCGGGTCGATGCCGAACTCGCGGTAGTACGGCGCCAGCGCCGCGCGCCAACGCGCCTCGCGCGCGGCGTCGGGCATCGGCTGCGCATGGCAGAAGAAGTTCACGTTGAACGGCCGCTGCGTCTGCGCCGCGATCGCGGCCAGCTCGCGGCGCATGCCGGCCGCGTCGAGCAGCGCGCACGGCAGCGAGCCGAGGCCGCCCGCGTTGCTGACCGCCACCGCAAGCGCGCTGCCCTGCACGCCGGCCATCGGCGCCTGCACCAGCGGCCACTCGGTGCCGAGCTGCCGGGCGAGTGCGGTGGCGGCGGGGCTCACTGGACTACCCTGCGCGCTGCGCGCTGCGGGATGCGCGCTTGGGAGCGGCCCGGCGCGCTCATCGCGCAGCCTCCGGCGCCAGCCGCAGGCGGTGGCGCTCGATCTGCTCGCGCACGCGCTGCGGCGCCGTGCCGCCGCGCGTGGCGCGTGACTGCAGCGAGCCCTGCAGCGTGAGCGCATCGCGCGCGTCGGCGCCGATCGACGGGTGCAGCGCCTGCAGCTCGGCCAGCGGCAGCTCGGCGAGGTCGACGCCGCGCTCGAGCGCGAGCTTGACCGCGTGCGCCACCACCTCGTGCGCGTCGCGGAACGGCAGGCCCTTCTTCACCAGGTGGTCGGCGAGGTCGGTGGCGGTGGCGTAGCCGCGCGTGGCGGCGGCGCGCATCGCCTCGGGCTTGACGCGCAGGCCGCCCGAGCGCGCGCCGGTGGCCGCATCGACCGTGCCGCCGACCATCTCGGCCATGATGCGCAGCGTGGCCGCCAGCGTGTCCACGGTGTCGAACAGCGGCTCCTTGTCTTCCTGGTTGTCCTTGTTGTAGGCCAGCGGCTGGCCCTTCATCAGCGTCAGCAGCGCCATCAGGTGGCCGATCACGCGGCCGCTCTTGCCGCGCGCCAGCTCGGCCACGTCGGGGTTGCGCTTCTGCGGCATGATCGACGAGCCGGTGCAGTAGCGGTCGGCGAGGTCGATGAAGCCGAAGTTCTGGCTCATCCACAGCACGATCTCCTCGGCCAGCCGCGACACGTGCACCATCGTGATCGACGCGAAGGCGGCGAACTCGAGCGCGAAGTCGCGGTCGCTGACCGCATCGAGGCTGTTTTCGCACAGGCCGTCGAAGCCGAGCGCGCGCGCCACCGCCTCGCGGTCGAGCGGGTAGCTGGTGCCGGCCAGCGCCGCGGCGCCCAGCGGCAGCCGGTTGGTGCGGCGGCGCACGTCGGCCAGCCGCTCGGCATCGCGCGCGAACATCTCCACATAGGCCAGCAGGTGGTGCGCGAAGCTCACCGGCTGCGCCACCTGCAGGTGCGTGAAGCCGGGCATCACGGTGTCGGTGTGCTGCGCGGCCAGCTCGAGCAGCGCGCGCTGCAGCTGCACCAGCAGCGGCGCGATCGCGTCGATCTCGCCGCGCAGCCACAGCCGGATGTCGGTGGCCACCTGGTCGTTGCGCGAGCGGCCGGTGTGCAGCCGCTTGCCCGCGTCGCCCACCAGCTGCGTCAGCCGCGCCTCGATGTTCAGGTGCACGTCCTCGAGCTCGAGCTTCCACTCGAAGCGGCCGGTCTCGATCTCCTGCGCCACCTGCGCCAGGCCGCGTTCGATGTCGGCCAGGTCCTGCGCCGGGATCACCCGCTGCGCGGCCAGCATGCGTGCGTGCGCCAGGCTGCCGGCGATGTCGGCCTGCGCCAGGCGGCGATCGAAGCCGACGCTGGCGGTGTAGCGCTGCACCAGCGCGCTCATCGGCTCGGAGAACAGCGCGGACCAGGCCTGTGACTTCTTGTCGAGTGGGTTGTGCGCCATGGTGTTTCGCGCCGGGGATTGGCCCGTATTATCGATGCGAGCCCTCGCCACTCGCGCCGCGATCGACGCGGCCGGCGCGATCCACGATGACCACGCACACCCCGCCGGCGGCCAGCACCACCGGGCCGCCCGAGACGCGGCCGGCCAGCCTGTGGCCGCAGACCACGCGGCCGGGCGCGCCCGGTGCGACGCAGGCGTTCGAGCCCACGTCGTTCGACAGCAGCAGCATCGAAGACCCGGCGGCGGTGCGCGCGCGGCAGTTGCAGCGCGTGTCGGAGCTGTACGACCTGTGCCAGCCGACGCTGGTGCTGCGTGTGGTGCTGCTCGTGCAGGCCGGCGTGGCGGTAGCCACACTCGCCGCGGCCGGCGGCGCGCTGGCCTGGCTGAACCAGATGGCGGAGCTGGCGTTTCCGGTGCTGGCCGGCACCCTGCTGTGGTTGACCGCGGTGTGTCTGCTCAAGCGCCTGTGGGCGCGCGTGGCCGCGTGGCAGCGCGCGGCGTGTGCGATCGCGCTCGGCGCCGTTGCGGCGATCGGCGGCTGGTCGCTGCTGCTGCCGCTGGGCATGGCCACGCCGCAGCCGTGGACGCTGCTGGCCTCGGCGCTGTCGGGCGCGTCGTTCGCGGCACTGGTGTGGGCCTGGCTCGACCGGCGCGCGCGCAGCGCCAAGCCGGCCGACGCCAGCGCGCGGCTGGCCGAGCTGCAGTCGCGCATCCGGCCGCACTTTCTGTTCAATGCGCTGAACACCGCGGTCGCGCTGGTGCAGATTGACCCCGAGCGCGCCGAAGCCGTGCTCGAAGACCTGGCGCAGCTGTTTCGCGTGGCGCTGGCCGAGGTCGGCGCGTCGGTCACGCTGGCCGAGGAGATCGACCTCGCCAAGCGCTACCTGGCGATCGAGCAGATCCGCTTCGGCGAGCGCCTGGCCGTGAGCTGGGAGGTCGACCCCGCCACCGGTGAGGCGCGCGTGCCGCCGCTGGTGCTGCAGCCGCTGGTGGAGAACGCGGTGCGCCATGGCATCGAAACGGCGCTGCGCGGCGGCACCGTGCGCGTGCGCGCGAAGATGCGCCACGGCAGCGCTCAGGTGCTGATCAGCAACAGCCTGCCCGACACACCGGCCGCGCCCGGCACCGGCATCGCGCTGGCCAACGTGCGCGAGCGTCTGGCGCTGCTGCACGACTTCGGCGCCTCGCTGGAGACGTGGACGGCCGACGAACAGTTCCACGCCCGCGTGACGGTACCGGTATGAGCCTCGACCCCACCCTCGCACCGCCGGCCGCGCCGGCCGACCGCGCGCCGCCGCTGGCGGTGATGATCGTCGACGACGAGCTGTTCGCGCGCACGCGGCTGCGCTCGCTGGTGAGCGCCTGCGCCGAGCCGCGCTGCACGGTGGTGGGCGAGGCGGCCGACGGCGCCGCGGCGCTGCAATGGCTGCGCGACAACCACTGCGACGTGGTGCTGCTGGACGTCGCAATGCCCGGGCTCGACGGCCTGCACCTGGCCGACGAACTGCGCCACCGTGCGCAGCCGCCGGCGGTGGTGTTCGTCACCGCGCACGGCGAGCACGCGCTGCGTGCGTTCGAGCTCGAGGCCACCGACTACCTGACCAAGCCGGTGCGGCGCGAGCGGCTGCAGGCCGCGCTGATGCGCGTGGCGCAGCGGCTGCAGCCGCGCGCGGCCGACGGCAGCGCGGTGCCGATGCTGGTGGTGGCCGACCGCGGCCGCGTGCTGCGCATACCGGCCACCGAGGTGCTGTACCTGAAGGCCGAGCTGAAGTACGTGACGCTGCGCACCGCCGACGCCGAGTGGGTGCTCGACGAACCGCTGGGCGACCTGGAGCAGCGGCTCGGTGCGCTGTTCATCCGCGTGCACCGCAATGCACTGGTGGCACGGCGCGCGGTGCGTGCACTCGAACGTGCTGCTGTGCCGGCCGCTGCCACCGCAGCCGCGGCGGGCGCCGGCGCGAACGGCGGCGCCGTGGCGGCCGAGGCGAAGGCCCGCATCGACGAGGCGATGGCCTGGGTGGTGGTGCTCACCAACGGCGAGCAGCTTTCTGTTTCACGCCGGCAATTGACAGCGGTCCGCGAGGCGCTAGCCTCGGCGGCGCATGGTTAGCACCGATCGATCGTTGCGCCTGGCATGGGCGCTGGCCATCGGCCTGTGGCTCGTCGTCGTGGTGCAGTGGTTCCAGCGCGGTGCCGCCGCGAGCCCGGAGGCCGTCACGCCGGTGGCGTCCGCCGCATCGGCGCTGCAACCGAATGTCGAGCACGACCGACCGCTGCCGGTGGCGGCATTGCCGCCGCCGGGCGCATCGGCGCCGCAGGTCGCAGCGGCCAGCGACTCGCGCGCGATCTGCGGCATCGATGGCGATCCCGACCTGCCGCGCGAGAGCGGGCCGTTGGCCGTTGAGATCGAGCGGCAACGCAGCGCCGCGTGGCCGAAGCTGGTGGCCGCCGTGCGCGCGCGCGGCGGTGCCACGACCGAAGCCGAGGCCACTGCGCTCGAGGCGTTGGGTGCGCGCGAGCACGGTGCGCGTTCGATCGGCACCAACACCGATCTGCGCTGCACCAGCGGCAGCGACTGCCTGGCCAAGCATCGTGCGCTGGCGCAGGCGGTGTACGCGCAGGCGCCGGCCTCGAGCGACCACCTGATCGCGCTGGCCACGACCAGCCGCGACCCCTGGACCGTGTGGCTCGGCCTGCGCGAGTGCGATCTGCGCATGCAGGCGCCGCAGGCCTGCGCCGGCCTCACGTGGCGGCGGCTGGCGATGCTCGATGCCGACAACGGTGCGATGTGGCTCGCGCTCGCGGCCCACGACCCCGCTGCGGTCGACGAAGCGGTCTACCGTGCATCGCGCGCGCGGCGCTTCGACGACTATGGCCGCCGCCTCTCGGCTGCTGCCGTCGCGGCGCTGCCGCAGGGCCTGCCGCCGGGGCAGCGCACCGCCGCCTGGGTGGCCCTCTCGCGCGACGACATGCTGGCGCCGATCGACGGCGTGGCGTTCGCTTCGAAGCACTGCAGCGAGGCCGCCGTGCGCGACGCCAACCGCGCCCAGCTGTGCGAAGCGCTGGCCCGCAACCTGGTCGAGCACGGCAGCTCGTATCTCGCGGCCATGATCGGCCATGGCATCGGCGCGCGCCTGGGCTGGCCCGCGGCGCCGCGGGAGGCACTGCACGACGAGCAACGCGCGCTGGCCGAGGTGATGCGCGCCGAGTTCGAGCACGGCGACCTCGGCTGCCGTGCGATCGAGGCCAGCACCACCTGGGCGCGCGAACTGGCGCGCGACGGCGAACGCGCGGCGGCGCGGCGCTGGATCGAGCGCAGCGGCGTGCCGCTGGCCGAATGGCTACGCCGCGCCGATGCGCACCGGCGCGATGCCGCCGCGGTGGCATCGGCCGCCGCCACGCCCTGACGGTGTCGACGCCGCTGCGCCATTGGCGTCAGCCGGTGTCGAGGCGCGGGCCTGTCGCCATCGGTGCGTGGCAAGGACCACGAGGATAATCGCGAACATGCCGCGCACCATCGTGATCGCCACCCGTGAGAGCCGCCTCGCGCTGTGGCAGGCCGAGCACGTGCGCGCGCTGCTGCGCAGGCGCTGCGGGCTCGACGCCACGCTGCTGGGCCTGACCACGCGCGGCGACGAGATCCTCGACCGCAGCCTGTCGAAGGTGGGCGGCAAGGGCCTGTTCGTGAAGGAGCTCGAGCAGGCGCTGCATGAGCGCCGTGCCGACCTCGCGGTGCATTCGCTGAAGGACGTGCCGATGGACCTGCCGCCGGGCTTCGTGCTGGCGGCCATGCTCGAGCGTGAGGACCCGAGCGATGCCTTCGTCTCGCCGCGTCACGCGTCGCTGGCGCAGTTGCCGCACGGCGCCTGCGTCGGCACGTCGAGTCTGCGCCGCGTGGTGCAGCTCGCCAACCTGCGGCCCGACCTGCGCATCGAGCCGCTGCGCGGCAACCTCGACACGCGGCTGCGCAAGCTCGACGAGGGCCGCTACGACGCGATCGTGCTCGCCACCGCCGGGTTGATCCGCCTGGGGCTGGCCGATCGCATCCGCAGCCGCTTCGCGTTCGCACAGATGCTGCCGGCCGCCGGCCAGGGCGCGCTGGCGATCGAGCTGCGCGCCGACGACGCCGAACTGCGCCACGCGCTCGCCCTGCTGGTCGACCGGCCCACTTGGCTGGCCGCGCACGCCGAGCGCGCGGTGTCGCGCACGCTCGGCGGCAGCTGCAGCGTGCCGCTGGCCGCGCACGCGCAGTGGCAGGGCGCTACGCTGCAGTTGCGCGCCGCGCTCGGCGATGCGGCCTCGCCCGCACAGCCGCTGCTGCACAGCCAGGTGCAAGGCACGCCGGCCGACGCGGCAGCCGCCGAGGCGCTCGGCGTGCAGGCGGCCGCGCGGCTGCGCGAGCTGGGCGCCGATGCGTATCTCGCCGCCGGCGCGGCGTGAGCCGGCGATCGAGCCACGCATGGGCGCGAGCACGGCGGCGCTGCAACTGCTCGTCACGCGGCCACAACCACAGGCCGACGAGTGGGTGCAGGCGCTGCGCGCACGCGGCGTGCCGGCGCGCGCGCTGCCGCTGATCGCGATCGCGCCGCAGCCGGGGCCGGCGGTGCGCGAGGCCTGGCAGCGCCTGCACCAGGCGGCGCTGGTGGTGTTCGTGAGCCCGGGCGCAGTGACCAGCTTCTTCGCCGCCAGGCCGGACCCGTTGACCTGGCCCGCGCACGGGGTGCGCGCGGACGAAGGCGGCGCGAACGGCGTGCGCGCCGGTGCGGTCGGCCCCGGCACCTCGCACGCGCTGCGCGTGGCCGGCGTGCCGCCGCAGCTGATCGTCGAGCCGGCGGCCGATGCGGCGCAGTTCGATTCCGAGGCGCTGTGGCAGCGCCTGGCCGGCGAGCGCTGGGCGCAGCGCGCGGTGTGGATCGTGCGCGGTGACGGCGGGCGCGACTGGCTGGCCGAGCAGTTGCGCGCACACGGCGCGGAGGTGTCGTTCGTGCAGGCGTACCGCCGCGCGCTGCCGCAACTCGATGGCTGCGCGCGGCAGCTGCTGGCCGCGGCAGTGGCCGAGCCGGCGCACACGCGCTGGCTGTTCTCGAGCTCGCAGGCGATCGACCACCTGCGGCAACTCGCGCCAGCGGCGTCGTGGGCCGCGGCGCACGCGCTCGCAACGCATCCGCGCATCGCCGAAGCGGCGCGCGCGGCCGGCTTCGGCCATGTGGCGAGCACGCGACCGGGCCTCGATGCCGTGCAGGCCGCATGGGGGCGCTCGATACAATCGACCGCATCGTCCGAGCCTGATGCACCCGAGCCCGACGCGCTCGCGTGATCATCGCACCGTGAACCCCAACCCCGTCGAACCGACGCCGCCGGTTGCCGCCGCAGCGGCCGCTGCCACACCCGCGGTGGGCGCTGCGGCGTGGCCGGCGGCTTCGGCAGCAGCCACGCGCGCCGGGGCGCCGTGGTGGGCGCTGGCCGTCGTGCTGGTGCTGGCCGCGGTGGCACTGTGGTTCGCCTGGCAGACGCAGTCGCGCCTGCAGTCGCTCGAGCACGAGCTGGTGCGCCGCCAGCAAGACAGCGCCACGCTGGCCACCGAGGCGCGCGTGCTCGCACGCCAGTCGCAAGACGTGTCGCGCGATGCCGCGGCCAAGGTGGCGCTGCTCGAATCGCGCGTGGCCGAGAACACGCTGCAGCGTTCGCAACTCGAAGAGCTGCTGCAGGCGCTGACGCGCTCGCGCGACGAGAACATGCTGGCCGACATCGAGGCGGCGGTACGCGTGGCCGTGCAGCAGAGCCTGATCACCGGCAGCACCGAGCCGCTGCTGGTCACGCTGAAACAGGCCGACGAGCGGCTGGCGCGCAATTCACAGCCGCGCCTCGAGCGCGTGCGCCGCGCGGTCGCGAAAGACCTCGACCGCGTGCGCGCGGTGGCGGTCAGCGACATCGCCACGCTGGTGATCAAGCTCGACGAGGCGGTGCGCCTGGCCGACGAGATGCCGCTGCTCGCACAGCCCGAACGGCGCCGCGTCGGCAAGGCGGTCACCGCGACGGGCGCGACGACCGCTGCCGCGCCGAATCCGGCTGCTGCGCCGGCCGCAGCCGGCGCGCGCACCGGCAAGGGCGCTGCCGCGTCGACACCGGCCGCTTCGGCCGCTTCCGCCGCCGTGGTCGACGGCTGGCGCGGCGAAGTCGCGGCGCGCTGGAACGCACTGACGCAGCACGTGCTCGACGAGGCGCGCTCGCTGCTGCGCGTGACGCGCATCGACGATCCCGATGCGATGCTGATCGCGCCGGAGCAGGCTTACTTCCTGCGCGAGAACATCAAGCTGCGGCTGCTCAACGCGCGCCTGGCGCTGCTGGCGCGCCAGTTCGGCACCGCGCAATCCGACCTGCGCGACGTGCAGCAGGCAGTCGACAAGTATTTCGATCGTTCGAGCAAGCGCGTGGTTACGATGAACGAGCTGCTGCGCCAGGTGGCCGGCCAGGCGCGCGGCGTGATCGTGCCGCGCCCCGACGAGACGCTGGCCGCGCTGGCGGCGGTCACCGGCCACACCGGGCGTTAGGGCTGTACCGTGCGCGGCGTCATCTGGCTGGTGTTGCTGTTCGCGGCGGCCACTGTCGCCGCGCTGACGCTGGGCGACAACAAGGGCCTGGTGTCGCTGTTCTACGGTCACTGGCGAGTCGACCTGTCGCTGAACCTGTTCCTGCTCGGCGCGCTGGTGGGCGGCTTCGCGCTGATGCTGGTGATCCAGGGCGTCGATTCGCTGATCACGCTGCCCACGCGCGCCAAGGCGTGGCGCGCGCTGCAGCGCGAGCGCGCCGCGCACGCCGCGCTGCGCGAGGCGATGGCCGAGCACTTCGCCGGCCGCTTCAACCGTGCGCACCGCGCCGCACAGCGCGCGCTGGCGATCCAGGCCGGCACCGACGAGCTCGCCGGCGACCGCGAGCTGCGTGTGCTGGCGACCCTGCTGGCCGCGCGCAGCCTGCACCGCGTACTCGACCGCACGCGGCGCGATTCCCTGCTGCGCCAGGCGCTGAAGGCCACGCGGCGCGCCGCGCCGCAGCAGGCGGTGGACGAAGGCGCGCGCCTGCTCGGCGCCGAGTGGGCGCTCGACGACGGCGACGCGCCGCGCGCGCGCTCGCTGCTGGCCGAGCTGGCGCCCGGCGTGGCGCGGCGCACGCAGGCGCTGCGGCTGAAGCTGCGCGCCGCGCAGCTGATGCGCCACCACGCCGAGGCGCTCGGCACCGCGCGGTTGCTGGCCAAGCACCAGGCGTTCCCGCACGAGGCGGCGCAGGGCCTGCTGCGCTCGCTGGCGCTGCAGCTGATCGACGCCGCGCACGATGGCGACCAGCTGCGCCGCGCCTGGGCCGCACTCGACGATGCCGACCGCCGCGATGCCTACGTGGCCGCGCGCGCCGCGCGCCGCGCCGCCGGTTTCGGCATGGCCGCCGATGGCCGCCAGTGGCTGCGCCCGCTGTGGCAGCGGCTGCAGGAGCTGGGTGCCGAGCAGCGCGCGCAGGTGTCGCTCGCGCTGGCGCGTGTCTGCGACGACATCGGCGTCGACTGGCTGCCGTCGACCGAGGCGGTGCAGAAGACGTACCCGCACGAGGCCGCCGTGCAGGCCGCGGTGGGCGCCGTGTTCGCGGCGCGCGGGCTGTGGGGCAAGGCGCGCCGCCCGCTCGAGGCCGCTGCCGCCGACAAGGGCCTCGACGGCGCCGCGCGCCGCCAGGCCTGGCGCACGCTGGCGCGCCTGGCGCGCGAAGAAGCCAACGACGAACAGGCCGCGCGCTGCGACCGCGAGGCGGCGGCGATCGACTGACGGCACTGGGTCGAGGGGCCGACCTGCGCCCTCGATGCAGGTGGACGCGACCGTGCGCATGGTCGGCCGCACCGTCGGCTGCCGAGGGCCGCTGCTATACTGCGCGCCTTCCGCGCGGCTGTAGCTCAGTTGGATAGAGTACTTGGCTACGAACCAAGGGGTCGTGGGTTCGAATCCTGCCAGCCGCGCCAGTCAGATCAACGGGTTACGAGCAACAGCACGTAGCCCGTTTTGTTTGGTCGGACGTCAGGGGTCCACTGAGGGGTCTACCGCACGTGGGATTCGTGAGCGTGCAGCGCGGCCGCCCGGCTCCCGCCTGGGTCACCATCAATTGCAGGCGTAGCGGTTGTCCGAGCAGGCCGGTCTCGACGGTCGATGCTCACTTGGACTTGAAGAGCGATGAAACCGAAGCACGCAGATCAGCAATGAGAGTGCAGAGTGCCGAACGCAGGCCCCGCTGCTGCCATGTTGCGTGCGAACGCTTGCCACTGCGCCCGCTTGCCCGCATCGGCTGAGGCATGTTCTGAAACCTCGGATGATTCGGCGCATTTTCCAAGGATTCATACCACTGGGCTACCTACATCGCGGGGCGGGAGCCGAGGTGTCCTCGCCGCCGGACGGGGTCGGGGGCAGGCCGCTGTGAGCAGCCTGCCCGAGCCCGCGAGCGTGGTGCACCGCGCGCCGCGTCAAGGGTTCGCCTCCGGCCGGGGGCTGCGCCCGCCCTTGACCCGGTGCGCGGCGCCGAAGCAGTTGGGCTTGTCGCTAACGCGCAGCCAGCGCTTGGGTTGGGTCGAGTTCGAAGCCTGGGTAGTTGAAGGCCGCGGCCACCGCGTTGCAGTCGGCCTGCGTCGCGCCCTGCTGGCGCAGCAACGCCTCCCAACGTGCGGCGACGGTCTGCTGCACCTGGTCGATGATCGCCACGGCCCGCTCGCGCGACAGCTTGAACTGCGCATGCTGCGACAGCAGGTTGGTGCGGTTGGCGTAGCGGTTGAACGTGCCGCAGGTCATCGCGAGGTCGCGCTTTTCCGGGCTGGTCAGCGGATTCGGCGTCAGGTCGTAGGCGGGCGAGAGTTCCCACTGCGTGGTCGGCGCGATCAGAGCGTGGTTGCGCGGGTGGTCGTCGGTGTTCGAGATCAGCGCATTGAACGCCATGCGGCGAAACAGCTCTTCCAGATCCTGCGACGGGTGGGCACTGCGGCGGCGCAGCTCATCGGCGAGCAGCAGGTAGGACCACCTGGCGCGATCCGTGTGCGAGTCTTCCGCGCCGAGCACGGTCAGCCCACTGACCATGCGGTGGCGCAGGTAGCCCTGGGGCGTGGGTACGCGGTCGAAGCGCTGCACCAGCAGCACGTCCTTGTCCGCCACCGATTCGATGCGGTGGCGCGCGACGCGGATCCCGCATTCGGCAGCCAGCGCCAGCATGGCACCCTCGACTCGCGCGTTGCTCCACTTGTCGCCGCGATCGGGAAACTTGGCGAGCCACAAGCCTTCGGCATCCTCGGCGACATTCTTCGGCCGCGCGCCGCCCATCGACGTGCCGGGCTGCAGCAGCTCGGCGACCTGCGGGGGGATCGGCGCCGGGTCATCGTCCATGAAGCGCTCGGCAGCGGCCAGCAGGCGATCGAGCTGGATGATTTGGTTGAACTCGCGCCGCGGCGCCGGCGGCAGCTTGCCGTGGCCGAGCGAAGCGCGCCGGCGCGGTCCTCGGGCGAGTGCAGCAGGTAGTCGACCTCCGTCAGGCCGTTGCGGGCCAGGTGCTTTTCGATGATGCGACGGCCCCAGGCATCGGGCGAGGCGTCGCGCAGGCAGCCGAAGATGCCGCGCAGCTTGACGGTGAGAGATCGGCGCGGCGACAGCGGCAGCTCGAACGGCTCGAGCGGAACCGCATCGGGCCGCTGCAGGTACGCCGGGTTATGGACGAAGGAGCCGGTGGCGACGCCCTGCCGAGAAGCCAGCTCGTAGTAGCCAGCCGTCACCAACTCCAGTGACTGCGGCAGCTGGAGGAACCGTACCTGAGACATGGGTGGCAGCCACGGGCGGAGCGGGTTGACCAGGGGTTGGAGGGTCACGCGGCTTCAGCACCACGTGGGGGATCTCAGGTCACCTCCGCAACCGCCGCACCGCGCCGCGCCAGCCGCAGCAACGGCGGCAGCAGCACCATCGCCGCCGAGCCGATCCACAGGCCGATCGAGATCGGGCTCTCGACCAGGATCGACGCGTCGCCGTTGGTGATCGACAGCGCGCGGCGCAGGTTCTGCTCCATCAGGTCGCCGAGCACGAAGCCGAGGATCAGCGGCGCCATCGGCACGCCCTGCTTGCGCAGCAGCCAGCCGGCGACGCCGAGCGCGCTCATCAGCAGCAGGTCGAACGTCGTGGCGTGCACCGCGTAGACGCCGACCGCGCTGACCGCGAGGATGCCGGGCACCAGCATCCAGTTGGGCACGGCGAGCACCTTGGTGAACACGCCGACCAGCGGGATGTTGATCACCAGCAGCATCACGTTGGCAACGAACATCGACGCGATCAGCCCCCACACCAGCGTGGGCTGCTGCGTGAACAGCGCCGGCCCCGGCGTGATGTTGTACAGCGCGAGCGCGCCCACCATCACGGCGGTGGTGCCCGAGCCGGGAACGCCGAGCGTCAGCATCGGCACGAACGAGCCGGCGGCCGCGGAGTTGTTGGCCGCCTCCGGCGCGGCGACGCCGCGGATGTCGCCGCGGCCGAACGTGCCTTCGCGGTCGGTGAGGCGCTTTTCCATCGCGTAGGTCATCGCGCTGGCGATCGTCGCGCCGGCGCCCGGCAGCACGCCGACGAAGAAGCCGACCACGCTCGAGCGCACCGTGCCCCACCAGGTGCTGGCGAGCTCGCGCAGGTTGAACAGCGCGCGGCCGGTCTCGGTGATCAGCCCGGCGCTGCTGGCGTGCTGCTCGAGCATCAGCAGGATCTCGCTGATCGAGAACACGCCGATCACGACGACGATGAACTGGATGCCGTCGGACAGGTGCACGTTGCCGCCGGTGAAGCGGTAGACGCCCGAGTTCGAGTCGAGGCCGACGCACGACAGCGCCAGCCCGATCACCGCGGCGATGCCGGCCTTCATCGGCGCGTCGCCCATCAGCCCGGCGATGCACGCGAATGCGAAGCACATCAGCGCGAAGTACTCCGCGGGCCCGAACGACAGCGCCCATTGCGCCAGCAGCGGCGCGAACAGCACGATGCCGATGGTGGCGATCAGCGAGCCGATGAACGAACTCCACGCCGAGATCGACAGCGCGACCCCGCCGGCGCCGTTGCGCGCCATCGGGTAGCCGTCGAGCGCGGTCATGATCGCGCCGGCGTCGCCCGGCACGTTGAGCAGGATCGACGAGATGCGCCCGCCGTACTCGCAGCCGATGTACACCGCGGCCAGCAGGATCAGCGACGACTCCGGCGGCAGCTTCATCGCGAACGCCAGCGGCATCAGGATCGCCACGCCGTTGATCGGCCCCAGCCCCGGCAACAGCCCGACCACCGTGCCTATCAGCGCGCCGATCGCCGCGATCGCCAGGTTCTGCGGGCTCAGCGCGACGCCGAAGCCCTGCGCCAGGTATTGCAGCACGTCCATTCAGTTCTCCACGCCGCAGGCGCCTCGGGGGTGATCCGCTTCAGCGGCCCCCGAGCAGGAACGCCAGCACGCCGGTGGGCAGCACGACGTCGAGCGCCTTGTCGAACAGGAAGTACAGCACCACGCCGAGCGCCACGCCGCCGGCGAGCGTGGCACGCAGCGTGCCGCCGAACACCAGGCCCAGCGGCACCGCCATCAGCGCGGTGGCCAGCGTGAAGCCCAGCGTCTCGAACAGCAGCGCGTACGCCACCACAGCGGCGGCGGCGAGCGCGGTGGCGCGCAACGGCACGTGGCGGTACGCGGCGGCGCCGCGCAGCGCGGGCTTGGCCACCAGCCACAGCCCGCCCACCGCTAGCAGCGCGGCCAGCAGCAGCGGGAAGGCACGCGGACCCACCGGCTCGTACGAGATCGCGGCGGCGTAGTCGCGCGCGGCCCAGGCCATCGCCGCCGACGCGGCGACGCACGCGGCACCGAGGATGCGGTCACTCATTCGGCCAACTCCTGCAGGCAGCGCAAGCGATCAGCGGCGGCAACGCGGGCGGCGCGTCACTTCGCCGGAGCGACCGCGAGGCCGAACTCCCTGACCAGCGTGCGGTAGTTGCCGACCTGCTTCTTGACGAACGCATCGACCTCGGCGCCGGTCAGCGCGTACGGGTACAGGCCGCGCTCGGTGCGCAGCTTGTCGAACGCCGGCGTCGCCAGCATCTTGGCGAAGGTTTCGCTCCACACCTTGTAGTCGGCGTCGCTGACCTTCGGGCCGACGTAGTAGCCGCGCACGATCGGCCACTCGATGTCGGCGCCTTGCTCCTTCGCGGTCGGCACCTGCGCGAGGTCGCCGGGCAGGCGCTTGTCGTTCATCACCGCCAGCATGCGCACCTTGCTGCCGGCCTTGATCTGCTGCGAGGTTTCGGCGGCGTCGCCGGTGAAGACGTGGATGTGGCCGCCTTGCAGCGCGGTCATCGCCTCGCCGCCGCCTTCGAACGCGACGAAGCGCATCTTGCGCGGGTCGACGCCGGCGGCGCGCGCCACCAGCGCGGCCTTCATCCAGTCCTGACTGCCGACCGTGCCGCCGGCGCCGAACACCACCTTGGTCGGGTCGGCCTTCAGCGCGGCGAACACGTCTTTCAGCGACTTGTACGGCGAGCCGTCGGCGACCACCACGGCGCCGTAGTCGGCGCCGACCGCGGCCAGCCAGCGCACGTCGTTCTCGTTGTAGCGGCCGAACTTGCCATGCGCGAGGTTCAGCAGCGAGCCGCTGGAGAACGCGACGATGGTGCTGGCCGCGTCGGGCCGCTGCGCGATCACCGCGTTGTAGGCCACTGCTCCGATGCCGCCGGGCATGTAGGTCACGCGCATCGGCTCGCCGATGAACTTGCCTTCGGCGAGGCCGGCCTGCGCCAGCTTGCAGGTGAGGTCAAAGCCGCCGCCGGGCTTGGCTGGCGCGATGCACTCGGTCTTGTCGAGCGGGTTGGCGAAAGCTGCCGCCGCGCCGGCGGCGAGCGCCGCGGCGAGCGTGGTACGCAGGATCGGGTTCATCGTCTCTCCATGGGCCAGTGGGCGCCGCTGCGGCGCGATGGAGGGCAAGATAGCCCGTGCGGGCTTTCAACCGGCTTTCAGCGCGGGGGTTTCGCGCCTGCGGGCCGGACGGCCGCGGCGGGTGCAAGCGGCAGCACGAGCGTCACCGCCAGCCCGCGCCCGCCGTCGCCGGCGGTGACCTCCATGCGCCCGCCGTGCCGCTCGGCGACCGAGCGCACGATCGCCAGGCCGATGCCCGAGCCGGGCTGCGTCGCGTTGCTGCCACGGAAAAAGCGCTCGCCGGCACGCGCGAGTTCGGCCGCGGGGATGCCCGGGCCGTCGTCGCGTACGGTGAGCCGCGCCTCGCGCTCGCTGGCCGCCATCATCACCGTCACGTGCGTGCCGCCGCCGGCGCCGGCATGGCGGATCGCGTTGTGCAGCAGGTTGACCAGCGCCTCCTTCAGCAGCCCCGCGTGTGCGACGACGACCAGCGGTGCCCCCGGCTCGGCCGGCTCGAGCCCGAGGTCGACGCCGTGCTCGCGCGCCGGGCGCCACCAGCCGCGCGTGACGTCGGCGGCGAACGCGTGCAGCTCGAGCGGTGCCGGTTCGAGCGGTGCGCTGTCGGCGCGCGCCAGCAGCAGCATCTGGTTGGTCTGCCGCACCGTCTCGTCGAGCTGCACGCGCAGAGCGTCGAGCGCGCCGCGCAGCCGCGCGCCGTCGCTCTCGCGCAGCGCGTAGCCGAGCTGCGTCGCCAGCGTCGCCAGCGGCGTGCGCAGCTGGTGCGACGCGTCGTCGATGAAGCGCCGGCGCTCCTGCATCAGGCCGCGCGTGCGCTCGACATGCTGGTTGACCGCATCGATCAGCGGCTGCACGTCGGCCGGCACGTCGGGTGCGGCGATCGGCGTCAGGTCGTGCGGCGAGCGCGCGGCCACCTCGTGACGCAGCCGCTGCAGCGGCTTCAGCGCCCAGCCGATGCCCAGCAGCAGCAGCGCGCCGGCCAGCAGTACCAGCAGCGCGTCGCGCGACAGCGCCTGCACGACCAGCGCGCGCGTGAACTGCTCGCGCGCGGTCAGCGGCTCGGCCACCTGGATCACCACGCGCTGCGCGCGGCTCTGCCCGGCCAGCGGCCGGTCGAGCACGCGCGCGTAGCTCGCCAGCCGCACCGGCTCGCCGAAGTAGCTCGCGTCTGCGAACTTCGGCTGGCCGGTGGCGAGCTGGCCCGGCGCCGGCAGGCCGGCGTCGCCGATCTCGACCAGCGCGTCTTCGGTGGCCACGCGGTAGTGCACCGGGCCGCTGGCGGTCAGCTCGAAGAACTCGAGCATGCGATACGGCAGCTCGACCGCGAGGCCGCCCGACGCGGTGGAGATGCTGGCGTCGATCGACTTCAGCGCACCGAGCAGCGAGCGGTCGTACGCCGCGTTGGCGGCGTCGAGCGCGGTGCGCCACGTCAGCCACAGCTCGGCGGCGACTGCCAGCAGCATGCCCGGCAGCAGCGCCAGCAGCAGCGCGCGCCGCAGGCTCAGCCGGTGCCAGCGCCGCAGGTTCAACTCGGCTCGCCGGCCGGCGGCTCGCTGTGCAGCGCGTAGCCCAGCCCGCGCACCGTGCGCACGCCCACCGGCGAGCCGTGCAGCCGCTTGCGCAGCCGGTGCACCAGCACCTCGACGGCGTCGGGCTGCACGTCGTCGTCGTCGCCGAACACGCGCTCGAGGATCTCGCGCTTGGACAGCGGCTCGCCGCTGCGCATGATCAGCACGCGCAGCACCGCGTGCTCGCGCGGCGTCAGCGCCAGCGGCGCGTGCTGCAGCGTGAACTGCTTGGAGCCGGCGTCGTAGGCGAGCGCGCCGCAGGTGAAGCGCGGATGATCACCGCCGCGCGAGCGGCGCACCAGCGCAACCAGCCGCGCCTCGAGCTCGGCGAGCTGAAACGGCTTGGCCAGAAAATCGTCGGCGCCTTCGTGCAGGCTGCCCACGCGCTCGATCAGCGAATCGCGCGCGGTGAGAATCAGCACCGGCAGCCGCTGGTCGGCGGCGCGCAGCTGCGCCAGCACCTCGCGGCCGCCGCGGCCGGGCAGGCCGAGGTCGAGGATCAGCGCGTCGTAGCGGGTGGCCTGCACGCTGGGCAGCACCATGCGGCCGTCGTCGACCCAGTCGAGCTGGATCGCGCTCTGCGCGAGCGCCTTCACCAGCCAGGCGGCGAGCTGGTGTTCGTCTTCGGCGAGCAGGACGCGCATCGGTTCGGCTGTGGCACGGATCCGCCGATTCTGCGTGCTGCGCGGAGGCAGCGCCAGGCGATCAGGGCGTCGCCAGCCAGGCGCGCCGGCGGCGGATACTTAGCGCTGTTCAGCCGCTTCTCTACGAAACCGATGACTGAACGACGGCTCTTCCTCAAAGGGGTGCCTCGTCGAAGCATTGCATTTGTGTACACAGCGAGACACAATGACGCTTGCCGCTAATCCACACACCTGCTGCCGTCATGGAAACCACCAAGGTCGGTATCCGCGAGTTCCGCTCAGGCTTGGCCGACTACATTGCTTCGGACAGACCAGTGGCCGTTACGCGCCACGGCCAGACTGTGGGCATCTTCATTCCGACGCCGGGGCCGTCTCAGGCCGATCTGCTGGCGCTGGCGCAGGCCAGTGTCAAGCTGAGGGCGGTGATGCCGCTCGGCGAGGATGAAGTCGATGCTCTCGTCAAGGATTTCAAGGTCGCACGCAAGGCCGCAGCGCGGCAGCGCAAGCGACGCTGAGCGGTGGCTCCCCGTGCGATCGTTCTCGACGCCGACATCCTGGTGTGCGCCGTCCTCGGCAGCCGGGTGACTCAGCTGCTCGCCGACAACGCCACCGGCGTGTCGTTCCTGGCGCCCGACATTGCCTTCGACGAGGTGCGCCAGCACCTGCCGGCGATCCTTGCCAAGCGGGGGCAGTCGGCCGAAGCGGTCGAGGCGGTGTTGAGCAAACTGCAAGCTCTCGAACGCCTCGTCGTCCAGGTTCCCGCCGAGTCGTACCTGCCGCTGAAGGATCGAGCCGTGGCACGCATCGGCGCCCGTGATCCCGACGACTGGCCGGTGCTCGCATGCGCGCTTGCGGTCGACTGCCCGATCTGGACCGAGGACTCGGACTTCTTCGGCGCTGGCGTCGCGACGTGGACGACCGCCAACATCGAGCTGTTCCTCGCCGAGGCTGATCGAGGTCATGAATGACGACCTGGGCAACTCGCCCACGACTGGCTGACAAGCCCGATGACTGGACCTCTGAGCGTTCCCCCCGCCGCCGATGCGACGACCGCAGCGCGCAACCCCCGCTCGCTGTGGCGCGAACTCGCCGACGCGATCCGCGGCACGAATGCGGACTACACCAAGATCCCGCTGCGGCGCGCGGTGCTGCTGCTGGCGGTGCCGATGGTGCTCGAGCTCCTGCTCGAGTCGACCTTCGCGGTCGTCGACATCTGGTTCGTCGCCAAGCTCGGCCCTTCGGCGGTGGCGACGGTCGGGCTGACCGAGACGTTTCTGTTCCTGCTGTACTCGATCGGCATCGGCCTGGCGATGGCGGTGACCGCGGTGGTCGCGCGCCGGGTCGGCGAGGGCGATCGCGAGGCCGCTGCGGTCAGCGCGGCGCAGGCGATCTGGATCGCGGTGCTGGCGTCGTTGCCGTTCGCCGTGGTCGGCATCGTCTGGGCGCGCGAGCTGCTGCAGCTGATGGGCGCCGACGCGTGGACGCTGACGCACGGCGTGCGCTACCTGCAGTGGATGCTGGGCGGCAACGTCGTGATCATGCTGCTGTTCGTCTGCAACGCGATCTTCCGCGGTGCCGGCGACGCGGCGGTGGCGATGCGCGTGCTGTGGCTGGCCAACGCGTTGAACATCGTGCTCGACCCGATCCTGATCTTCGGCTTCGGGCCGATCCCGGCGTATGGCGTCGAGGGCGCGGCGATCGCCACCGTGATCGGCCGCGGCGCCGGCGTGGCGATGCAGCTGTGGGTGCTGCTGCGCGGCAGCCGGCACATCCGCGTGCGCACGGCGCAGCTCGCGCTCGAGGCGGCCACGCTGTGGAACATCGTGCGCACTTCGCTCGGCGGCATCGGCCAGATGATCGTCGCGATGACGGCGTGGATCTTCCTGATGCGCATCCTGGCCGCGATCGGCAGCGAGGCGGTGGCCGGCGCGACGATCGCGATCCGGCTGATGATGTTCACGCTGATGCCGGCCTGGGGCATGTCGAACGCCGCGGCCACGCTGGTGGGCCAGAACCTCGGCGCCGGCGAGCCTGGCCGCGCCGAGGCCGCGGTGTGGCACATCGGCTGGATGAACATGGTGTTCACCGTCGCGGTGTCGGTGCTGTTCTTCGTGATGCCGCGTGAGCTGATCGGCCTCTTCACCCACGAGCCGGCGGTGGTCGCCATCGGCGCCGAGTGGCTGCGCATCCTGTCGTACTCGTACTTCGTCTACGGCTGGTGGATGGTGTCGGTGCAGGCCTTCAACGGCGCCGGCGACACCGTGACGCCGACCAAGATCAACCTGGTGTTCTTCTGGTTGATCCAGATCCCGCTGGCGTGGCTGCTCGCGCTGCAGCTCGAGCTGCGCGCCACCGGCGTGTTCTGGGCGGTGTTCGTCTCCGAGACCTCGGTCGGCCTGTTCACGCTGTGGCTGTTCACGCGCGGGGGGTGGAAGACGGCGCGGGTGTGAGGTGGCAGGCAGCAGCGCCGACAGCGTTCTCGTGGCTCGCGGTTCATGACCGCGCTGCGGCCAGGCGTGCCTGAACCGCCGCCACCAGCGGCGCGATCGACGACGGCGGAAACGGCGACACGCTGCTGACGTTGATCTCGCACAGCACGAACCGGTCGGCGCCGTCTTCGCCGCGCTCGCCGAACATGAAATCGCAGTCCCACAGCAGTGGCAGCTGTTCGCGCGGCAGCCTCACGCGTTCGCGCAGCCGCGCGACCCACTGCGCTTCGAGCAGCTGCTTCAAGCGTTGGAACGGCGCCAGATCCGGGCCGTGGTACAGGCGCGGCCCCGGCTGTGGCGCCGGCTGGCCGGGCTCGCCGGGGTGGAGCGCGTTGACCGCCTGGTGCCCGAAGCCGGCGACGCGGTCTTCGACCAGGTAGGCGCGCACCATGCCCTCGGGCAGCCTCGGCTGCCAGGCCTGGTCGATCATGTGGCCGCCGTTCGCGGCTTCGAAGTACGGCGCCATGCGCTGCAGCAGCGATGGCAGGTCGAGCAGCTCTTCTTCGCTGCCGCGCTGCGCGTGGCGCACGCGCAAGCGCAACGGCCGTGCGGTGGAGTCGGTCAGCTCGATGCGCCAGACGCCGATGCCGCTGTGCCCGCGATGCTGCTTCAGCACGCGCGCGCCGGCGCGCAACCGCTGCGGCAACTCGGCTTCGAGCTGGTTCACGCTGTCGATGCGATGCACGTCGCTGCCGAACGGCAGGTCGCGCGTGTCGACCAGCACGTCTTTCGTGCCGAGCTTCAGGATCGCGTCGGGATGCGCGCTGACGCACACGCCGGAGTCGGCCACCGCGCGCAGCATCGCATCGAGCCGATCGCGCCGGCGTCCGACCTCGATCGGGTTGCACCAGACCAGCACGACGTCGACCGCGCGCAACTGGGCCTCGACCTCGTCGGCGAAGTCGTCGTGGTAGACCGCAGGCTCGGCGGCGATGCCGGCGGCCGCGAAAGCCTCGAACAACGCGGCAAAGCGGCTGGCGGCCGGGTCGGCGAGCCGACGCGCGGCACGATCGCCCGGGTACAGCAGTGCGACTCGCGCCTGGGTCATGGCATCGATCCTTTCGAAGGCGCGACCGGCCGGACCTCTCGGCCGCTGTTGCGCCACGCGTCGATGCCGCCCGCGAGGTGCCGTGCATCGACACCGAGCGCGCGCAGCGCGGCCGTCAGCCCCTGGCTGATCTCGTGGCCGTACGCGCAGTAGACGACGGCCGGCCGATCCTTCGGCACCGCGTCCTTCCATTCGAGCCACAGGGCGGGATCGCGCCAGTGGCCGCCCGCAATCTCGTCGCCGTCTTCGGCGCGCTTGGCGGCGCGCCGCACGTCGAGCAGCGTGAAGGCGAAGCCGCCGCGTTGCCACAGCGCCAGCTCGGGAACGGTCAGGGAGCTCATCGGATACCTCTCTTCTCGGGCGCAGCCCGCGGCGACGCATCAGCTCGCAACCATCAGCGGATGCACCACCAGCCCGATGATCGCGGCCGCGAGCACGATCAGCGGCTCTGGAATCTTCCTGAAGCGCCACAGCACGACGACGGTGACCACCGCCAGCGTGGCGGTCACCCCATCGGTGATCGAGCGTTGGCCGATCACCAGCACGGCGCCGGCGATGGCGCCGATGGCCGCCGCGGTGACGCCATCGACGAACGCGACGATCGCCGGCCGCTTGCCGTACTTCTTGAAGTACGGCGCCGGGATCACGGTGAGCAGGTAGCACGGCAGGAACGTGGCCAGCGCCGCGACCACCGCACCCCAGAACCCCGAGACCAGGTAGCCGATGAAGCCGGTGGTGATGACCACCGGGCCCGGCGTGATCATCGCCACCGCGACCGCATCGACGAACTGCCGGTCGGTGAGCCAGCCGTACTCCTTGACGACGCCCCCATACAGGAACGGCACGATCGCCAGGCCGCTGCCGAACACGAAGCTGCCGGCGTACGCGAAGTACGCGCCGATCTGCCCCAGGCGCTGCCAGTCGGCGTTGGCCAGCCCGAACCACGCCGCGATCGGCGCGGCGAACGCGTGCAAGCCTTGCCGTCGCAGCCAGGCCGGCGGTGCGCGCTGCAGCCACACCACCACGCCAGCGCCGATGAACAGCCACACCACCTCCGACTGCGTGGCCACGGTCACGGCGGCACTGGTGGCGAAGATCGCCCACAGCAGCTTGTCGCGGCCGATGTTCTTCGTCGTCAGCTTGTAGGCGCTCACCGCGATGATGCCGATCACCGCCGCGCCGACGCCGTAGAACACCGCCTGCATCCAGCCGATGCCGCCGTACGCCCCGTACAACGCGCCCAGCGCGACCACCATGAAGAACGACGGCAGCACGAACGCCAGGCCCACCAGCGTGGCGCCAGGCAGGCGGTGGTGCACGTAGCCGAGGTAGATCGCCAGCTGCGCGGCCAATGGGCCGGGCATCAGCTGCGCGATGGCCATGCCCTCCTTGTAGTCGCCCTCGGCGATCCAGCGGCGCTGCTCGACCAGGTCGCGGTACATGTACCCGACCAGCGCCACCGGCCCACCGAAGCCCCAGGTGCCGAGGCCCAGCATGTAGCGGACGAGCTGCCACAACGAGTAGCGCGCCGTCGCGGGTCGGCCGCCGTCGTCGACGCTGGCATCGTGCATCACGGGCCTGAGCTGCGGGCACGCGCCGCGGCGCGCTCGAAGTGCGCGTACAGCGAGTCGAGCACCGGGGTCATCTCGGCGAGCAACGCGTCGTCGTCGGGCAGGCGCTCGCGCGCGCCGGCCAGGATGGCCTCGAAGCCGCCGGCCTCGGGCACGGGCTCGCCGCCGACGTCGAGCTGGTGAACCAGCGCGGCCAGGCGCTGCAGGCCGGCGTCGCCATCGAGGCCGAAGCTCGACAGCAGGGTCTCGAACGTCACGCGGTCGCCCACGTGCGTGAACGCGGCGCCGTCGAAATCGAAGCCGAGGGCCTTCTTCGGGCAATCCGACGGCGCCGCGAGCCAGCGGAAGGTTGCCTTCCGGTCGATGAAGCGGCGGATCAACCACGCACTGGCCACGCGGTCGACCCACAGCCGGCGGCGAGTGGCCCAGAGGCGGCCCTGGTACTGGCGCGCGTCGAGGCGCGGCACTGCGCCTTGGGTCTCGTGCGGCTCGCCAGGCGACAGCACACTGTCGATGCGGCGGTTCAGGTCGCCCCATCGAACCTCGGCATCGACGCTCGCCTCCGACGGAAAGAAGTCGATCGTACGAAGCGCCTCGTACTCGCGCTGCAGCCGGCGTTGCAGGCGCGCCAGCTCGGGCAGCGCGAGCGAGGCCAGCGTGCGGTTGGCCTGCTGCCAGCTCTTGGCCAGCGCTGCGTAGTCTTCGGCGCGATCGAACAGGCTCTGGAACGCCAGCGCTTCGTCTTCCGAGCGCGGCTGCACGGCCATGACCCACGCGCTGCCGCCTTCGGCTTCGCACTCCGCGGCCAGGCGCTGCAGGGCTTCGTCGCGGTCAGCGCCCGCCGGCAGCAGGTAGGCGCCGTCGCGCAGCGCGGCGCAGCCGCGCGCCTTCAGCGCGCGCCAGATGCGCATGCGCGCGGTCGCGCCTTGCGTCGGCAACGTCACGACCAGCAGCAGCCAGGCGGCTTCGGCTTCGAGATCCATGTAGCGAAGCATACATCGATGTATGAATCGCGACAAGATTGTCGAAGCCGCACACGATCGTCCTGCGATCGAAGCGTCGGCCGGGCGTCGGCGCACGCGGCACCGAAGCCCGGCCGTGGCGACGCCGCCGGCGTCAGCCGATGTCCACCGGCACGAAGATGCGCTGGCCGTCGCGGTCGATCAGCAGCGCCACGTGCTTGGGCTTGTGCTTCAGCACGTCGCGGATCTGGTCGGCGTTGCTCACCGGCTTGCCGTTGAGTGACAGCAGCACGTCACCGGGCCGGATGCCGGCCTGCGCAGCCGCGCCGCCGGTGCGCTCCACCAGCAGGCCGTGGTCGATGCCGGCGCGGCGCATCTCGTCGCGCTGGAGCGGGCGCACGGTCAGGCCCAGCGTGCCCGGCTCTGCCTTGGCCACCGGCGAGCCCGACGCGGCCTCGGCCTTGCCCAAGGTCACCTTGACCTCGCGCTGGGCCTTGTCGCGCCACACGGTCAGCGTCAGGCGGTCGCCCGGCGCGGCCATGCCGACCTTCTGCGACACATCGCCGGCGGTCTGCACCGGCTCGCCGTCGATCGCGGTGATCACGTCGCCCGGCTTGAGTTCCGCCTTGGCGGCTGCACTGTTCGGCGCAATCGTCGATACCAGCGCGCCGTCGGGCGCGCCGAGGCCGAACGATTCGGCCAGCGGTGCCGACAGATCCTGCAGCACGACGCCCAGCCGTGCATGGTCGACGTGGCCGTGCGCGACGATCTGATCCTTCACGCGCATCGCGACGTCGATCGGGATCGCGAACGCCAGGCCCTGGAAGCCGCCGCTTTGCGAGTAGATCTCGGCGTTGATGCCGATCACGCGTCCGGTGGCGTCGAACAGCGGCCCGCCGGAGTTGCCGGGGTTCACCGCGGCGTCGGTCTGGATGAACGGCACCACGCTGTCGCCCGGCAGCGAGCGGCCCTTGGCGCTGACGATGCCCTGCGTCGCGGTCTCCTCGAAGCCGTACGGCGCGCCGATCGCCAGCACCCAGTCGCCCACCTGCACGGCCTTGGGGTCGCCCAGTGCCACGGTGGGCAGGTTCTTGGCGTCGATCTTCAGCACCGCGATGTCGGTGGCGGTGTCGCTGCCGAGCACCTTGGCGCTGAACTCGCGGCGGTCGCTCAGCTTCACCGTCACCTGCTTGGCATCGCGCACCACGTGCGCATTGGTCAGGATCGTGCCGTCGGCGCTGACGATGAAGCCCGAACCCTGGCCGCGGAACGGCACGCGGCCGTGCGGCTGCATCGGAAAGCCGGGCAGGCCGCGGAAGAAACGGAAGAACGGGTCGTCGTCGATCGACGGGCCGTTGTCGTCGTCATCGTCGGCGTTGCCGACCTGGCGCATGCCCGAGACCGTGACGCCGACCACCGCCGGGCCGTAGGCCTTGACGATGGCGCGGTAGTTCGGCAGCGCGGCGGCGGGCAGCGTGTCGATGCGTGCCGGCGCTGCGGTGGGGGTCGCGGCGGCGGTGCTGGTGCTGGCGGCGGTGTCCTTGTGCGCCCACGGCAGCGTGAACGCGTCGGCGCTGCCGGCGGTGAAACCGGCGAGCCCGGCCACGACGAGCAGGCTGGCCATGGCGATCGAAGTGCGCTTCATGGTGGGTTCCTTTCGAGTGCGGGCCCGGCGGGCCTTTCAGGTGGGCACTCTAGGAACTGGGGGTGAGCCCTGCGTGAAGCGAAGATGAGGCCGAGGTTAAGGCGCTGCGGGGACCGCGCCGCTGTGGCGCGCAAGGCGCGTACCGCGGCCCCAGCGCCCGCGCTCGTCAGCGCTGCGGCATGTCCTTCGCGCCGTAGCCGAGGCTCACCGTCGCGTCGGGCGGGATCGGCGGCATCGTCGCGTTCCAGTCCTCCCACGCCCGGCGCATGCGCGCGAGGCGGTCGGCTTCCCAGGGCCCGCGGTTGGCGCGCTCGCGCTCGTCGGCGTCGAGATCGAACAGGTAGTCGTGGCCGTCGACACGCAGGTACTTCCAGCGGCCGTCGCGCCATGCGCGCTGGCTGCGGTGGTTCATGCGCCAGCCCATCGGGCGCGCGAAGGTCGCCGCGGCATCGCGCAGCACCGGCAGCAGCGAGACGCCGTCGAGCGGGTACTGCGGGTGCGCCGCGACGCCGGCGGCGGCGAGCATCGTCGCCGACCAGTCCATCGTCAGGCAGTGCTGCGCGCTGACGCCGCCGGGCGCGATCACCGCCGGCCACTGCGCGATGTAGGGTACGCGGATGCCGCCTTCGGTGAGGTCCATCTTGCCGCCCACGAGCGGCCAGTTGTCGGAGAAGCGCTCGCCGCCGTTGTCGCTGGTGAAGACCACCAGCGTGTCGTCGAGCCGGCCGGCCACGCGCAGCGCCTCCAGCACCTGGCCGATGCCTTCGTCCATGTGGTGGATCATGCGGCGGTAGGTGTGCACGTTGCCGCCGGCCAGGTGAAACAGGCTGCCCTCGATGCGCGTGCTCAGCTCGCGATCGTCGCGGGTTTCCCACGGCCAGTGCGGCGCGGTGTAGTGCAGGCTCAGGAACAACGGCGCCGCGCCGCGCGCGGTGCGCGCGATCCATTCGACCGCGCGCTGCGTGATCAGATCGGTGAGGTAGCCGTCGCGGTTCTCACGCTGTTCTCCGACCCAGAGGTCGTGCTGGCCCGAGGAATCGGCGTGGCTGAAGTAGTCGACGCCGCCGCTCATCGGACCGAAGAATTCCTCGTAGCCCGAGCGCAGCGGGCCGAAGTGCGGCGGGTAGCCGAGATGCCACTTGCCGACGAGCGCGCTGCGGTAGCCGGCGTCGCGCAGCAGCGACGGCAGCGTCGGGTGCTCCGGCGGCAGGCCGAGCGTGGCGCTGCCGCGGCTCTTGCTGTTGATCGGCTCATCGGCCGCGCCGCGCAGCCGGTACTGGTAGCGCGCGGTCATCAGCGCGAAGCGCGTCGGCGAGCACACCGGCGAGTTGGAGTAGCCCTGGGTGAAGCGCAGGCCGCGCGCGGCCATGCCGTCGAGCACCGGCGACACCGGGCCGAACTCGGCGTCGCGGCCACCGTAGCAGCCGAGGTCGGCGTGGCCGAGATCGTCGGCGACGATGAAGACGATGTTCGGGCGGGGTGTGGTGGTCACGTTCGATTCTCAGCACATCACGAGGGCCACCTCGCCCGCGCCGAGGAGGTGGCCGGTTTGCGTCGCGCTCGGCGGCTTGCTCGGCGCGAATGTACAGTTCTTGTCCGGGCTGCGCCCCTGCCCCGGCCGAATTCGCTGCCGGAACAGCCGCCGGTCGTCCCGCCACTCCAGCGCATGGTCGCGAACCCGCTCGAAATCTCCCTGCTCGGGCGGTTCCAGGTCCGTGTGGCCGGTGCACGGTGGATCGGCAACGACATTCCGGGCCGCAAGGCACCGGCGTTGCTGAAACTGCTCGCGCTCAGCCGCGAGCACCAGCTGGGGCGCGATCAGGCGATGGAGCTGTTGTGGCCCGATCTCGACCGTGACGGTGCCGCCGCACAGCTGTACAAGGCGATTCATCAGTTGCGCAAGACCTTCGGCGCTGGCGGCACGAAGCCCGAGGCGCAACCGTGGCTGGTCACGCGCAGCAATCTCGTGCTGCTGGCGCCGCCGGGCGGTCTGGCCATCGATGTGACCATGTTCGAACAGACGGCACGCGACGCGCTGGCGTCGCAGCAGGTCAGGGAGCTCGAGCGCGCGGTTGCGCTCTACACCGGCGATCTGCTGCCGATGGACCTGCACGCGCCGTGGACGCAGGGCGCGCGCGAGCGCTTGCGGCAGCTCTACATCGATGCCTTGCTGGCGCTCGCACAGGGCTATCAGGTACGGGGTGATCTCGCTGCCGCGGCCGAGGTTCACCGCGCCGCGCTGGAGAAGGACGCCACGCTCGAAGTCGCGCACCGCGGCCTGATGACGATCTTCGCGCACCAGGGCCAGCGCGATCGCGCGCTGAAGCAGTACGGCGTTTGCGTCGACGCGCTGGCCGACGAACTGGGGGTTGCGCCGTCGCAGCAGACGCGCACGCTGTACGACGAGATCGAGCGCCAACAGCCGGGCGCGGACACGATGATCGAGCGCACGAGGCTGCAGACCGCGGTGCGCACGACGCCGCTGGTGAACCGCGAGGCCGAATGCCGGGTTCTCGAGGGCTGCCTGGATCGTCTGCTGGCCGGCCGTGGCGGCCTGCTGGTGATCGAGGGCCCCGCCGGCATCGGCAAGACGCGCCTGACGCGCGAGCTGATCGCACGCGCGAAGCACCGCGGCTGCAACGCGCTCGTCGGTTCGGCCTACGAGATGGAAGGGTCGGTCGCCTACGGTCCGATCCTCGACATCCTCCAGGCTGCGCTGCGTGACGGCCCAGCGGGCCGCGAGCGGATACCGGCGGAGATCGCCGCCGTGCTGCCGGGGGCGCCGCACGAGGCGCCAGCGCTGCCCAGCGCCGACCCCCGCGCGGCGCAGACCTACCTGTTCGCCAGCGTCGCGCAGTTCCTGCGGCAGCGTGCGCAGGCGGCTCCGCTGGTCGTCGTGCTCGAGAACGGCCACGCCGCCGATCAGGGTTCGCTCGAGCTGCTTCACTTCCTTGCGCGACGGCTGCACGATGCCCGGCTGCTGCTGGTGGCCACGCGTCGCAGCGAGATGGCCGGTGACGACCGTTTCGACAAGTTCGTGCGAAGCGTGCGCGAGACCGCGACGGCGACCACGCTCGCGCTCGGCCCGCTGAGCGCGACCGATCACCACGAGTTGCTGCAGCAGGAGAACGGGGCCCATCCGCTGGCGCGCGAACACAGCGACGAGATCTTTCGGCTCTCCGAGGGCAACCCGATGTATGCGCTCGAGCTGTATGCGTTCCGCCGCGGGCCGGTGGGCGCGCGGCGGCCGACTGCGACGATTCCGCCGTCGCTGCGTGCGAGCGTCGCCGAGCGCCTGGCGAACCTGGCAGCGCCGGCTCACTCGCTGCTGACGACCGCCGCGGTCGCCGGTGAAGGTGTGTCCTATCCGTTGCTGCAGACGATCTGGTCATTGGGCAGCGGGGCCGCGGAGGCAGGCCGGGAGGTGGCCGACGCCGGTTTGCTCGATCTGCTCGACCGCCTGGTCGCCGCACAGCTGCTGTACGAGCGCGGAATCCACTTCCACTTCCGGCACGCGCTGGTTCGAGGTTGCGTCTACGAATCGATCTCGGAAGCGCGACGCCGCAGCCTGCACGCACAGGTGGCGCACGGCCTGGTCTCGCTCGGCGAGCACGAGGGCGAACTTCCGGTCGATCAGATCGCGTTTCACTACCAAAGGGCCGGCGACGCCAGGCAGGCGGCGCACTTCCTGATGCTGGCGGGGCAGCGCGCGGCGTCGATGTACGCGCACGACGACGCCTTGCATCGCTTCCGCGACGCGCTGGCGCTGCTGGAGCCGCCGAAGGATGCGGTGGTGAGGCGGACCTGTGCCGACCTCCACGGCCTGATCGGCGACACCTGCCGCGCCGCCGGTTACCTCGGTGACAGCTTCACGGCGTACGAGCACGCGTTGTCGCGGCTCGAGGGTTTGCCGGTGAACGAAGCGCAGCTGACCGAGCTGCATCGCAAGATCGGGCTGGTCGCCATCTTCGCCGCCGACATGGTGAAGGCCGGACACCACCTCGCTCAGGCCTGGCGCCTGGTCGACGACGACCCGCGGATGCACGCGAAGCTGCACATCCTGCGGGCGCTGTACCTGTGGCATTTCAACCGTCTCGAGGAAGCGGCCGCGTACGCGCACCGTGCGCTCGAGGTTGCCGAATCGGCGCACGCCGCGGTCGAATCGGCCCAGGCGTGCGAGATCCTCGCGATGGCCTACCTGCCGCTCGGGCGCTGGCAGGAGGGGCTGCGCTACGAGCGGCAGCGGCTGCAGCACGGCCGCTGGTCGCCCGACCTCGTGGTGGCCACCGACGCGCACCTGTGCCTGTGGGAGTACCACGTGCACGGTGATCGGGTGCTCGATCAGGCGAGCGCGTTCATGCGCGAAGTCGCGGCCGAGGCCGATCGACTCGGCGATCTGCGTTGCGTGGCGATCTGCCGCTATGCGCTCGGCACGATTCACCTCTGGCGGGGCGACAGCGCCGGCGCGCTGCAGCAGCTGGACGAGAGCCTTGCGCTGCACGACAAGGTGGGTTCACCGGCGGGCATGGCCTATGCGCTGGCGCGTCGCGCGGTACTGCACACGCTGGCCAACGCCGTCGAACCGGGCTGGCAGTCGGTGCGCCAGGGCGTCGAGCAGGCGCAGCTTGCCTCGATCCGCGACCACTGCCTGCAGCGGCTGTACGGCGTCGGCATCTGGAACCGTCTGCTGGCCTGCGATGCCGCGCAGGTGGCCGAGCTGGTGGCACGCAGCGAAGCGCTGCTCGAGGCCAGTGGCCCGTGCACGGCGTGCAGCGTCGAGCTCTACCCCTGGCTGGCGCTGCACTACCTCGAAGGCGGCGATCTCGAGCGGGCCGCGCACTGCGCCGAGCGCCTGGAGCAGCTCGCAGCCAAGACCGGCAACCCGGTCGGCGAGGCGAGCGCGGCCGTCGTGCGCGCCGGCGTCGAGCGCTCGCGCGGCGACGAGCGCCGCTTCCACGCTGCGCGTCGGCAGGCGCTCGAGCGGATGCAAGGTCCCGTGCTGCGCGGTGCCGCGTCGCCGCTCACCTACCTGTTCGAGCGCCTGACCGGCCCGCTCTGAGCCGCAGCCGCCGGGAGCGGAAGGTTCCCGGAAGACAAGCGGAAGGGCCGCCCGGTAGCCTGACTCGCGCGAAGTCACTCGGCACACGGTCGAGCCGACGGCGCACCGTCAACTGCAACGGAGGCACACCATGAACACGGCAACGGCGACCCGACCCGAATCCACGCCCGAGCACAAGGCCGGCGTGATCCGCAACGGCGTCAACCTCGACCAGCTGGTCGGGACCATCGAGGCGATCAAGGCCAACCCCGCGCTGGCGCAGTTCCAGTTCCGCACCAAGACCTGCTGGGACGGCTGCGGGCGCTCGGTGACCCGCATCCAGGGCTTCTCGGGCGCCGGGCAGGAAGACACCTCGCGCAGCCGGCCATTCGAGGTGGCGAGCGACGAGCCACCCGTATTGCTGGGCGGCAACAGCGCGCCGAATGCGGTGGAACTGGTATTGACGGCGCTGGCGTCGTGCCTGTCGGTCGGCTATGCCTACAACGCTGCTGCGCAGGGCATTCCGATCGAGGCGCTGGAGTTCGATCTCGAGGGTGACATCGATCTGCACGGCTTTCTCGGTCTGTCGGACCAGGTGCGGCCCGGCTTTCGCGACATCCGCCTGACCTATCGGGTGCGCTCGGATGCGCCGCGCGAGAAGCTGCAGGCGCTGTGCGACTACGTGCAGCGAACGTCGCCGGTGCTCGACATCATCCGCAACGCCGTCCCGGTCGCGGTCGAGTTGGCGGGCTGAGATGCCTGGCTCCCGTCCGTCTGCGCAGTGAACCGAAACGGAGGAACAACATGGGTACGGCAACTGTCACGCAACCCCGCCTCGACACCACCGATCTGGAGCAACAGGTCAAGGAGATGTACCGCAAGGTCGCGCTCGATCCCGGTGGCGACTTCCACTTCGAGCTCGGCCGCGCGCTCGCCGAGCGCCTGGGCTACCCGAGTGCCGAGCTCGATCGCGTGCCGGCGCAGGCAATCGATTCGTTCGCTGGCGTCGGCTACTACTTCGGGCTTGCCCGGCTGCAACCGGGCGAGTCGGTGCTCGATCTCGGCAGCGGCTCGAGCATGGACGCCTTCGTCGCGGCGCTGCAGGTCGGCAAGAGCGGCAAGGTGGTGGGGGTCGATATGACCGACGAGCAGCTCGCGAAGGCCGAGCGCCTGCGTGCCGGCGCCGGGTTCGACAACGTCTCGTACTTGAAGGGCTACATCGAACGCGTGCGCTGCGCCGACGGCACGTTCGACGCGGTCATCAGCAACGGGGTGATCAACCTGGCGCCCGACAAGCAGCAGGTATTCGACGAAGCGGCCCGGCTGCTGCGCGTCGGCGGCCGGCTGGCGATCGCCGACATCGTGACGGAGGTGCAACTGCCCGCTGGGATCACCGGCAACGCCACACTATGGGCGGCGTGCATCGGCGGGGCGATGCAGGTGCAGCAGTACGTCGAGGCGATCGAACGCGCCGGGCTGCGTGTGCACACCGTCCAGGACAACCCGCAATACCGCTTCGTGTCGCGCAATGCGCAGGCCGCCGTCGGCAAGTACGGCGTCAAGAGCGTTTCGATCCTGGCATTCAAGGCGTAGCCGTGGCAATGCCTTCGCGGGCCTGGCGCGGCGTTCGCGGCCCTGCGTTGCGGATCGGGCGCGATTCGAGCTGACCGCGCCGCGATCCGCTACGCTCTCGGACTCCTTGGCGTCGGCCATGCCAGCAAAGCGCCTTGCCACTGACGCGATCAACCGCCTCGCGCAGCGTCTCGCGGGGACGGTGATCGGCCCCGGCGATGCGGGCTTCGACGAGGCCCGCCGCGTGTGGAACGGCATGATCGACAAGACGCCGGCGCTGGTCGCGCGTTGCGCCAACGCCGATGATGTCGTGGCAGCGGTGGAGTTCGCGCGCACCCACGGGCTGCTCGTCGCGGTGCGTGGGGGTGGCCACAGCGTTGCCGGGCACGGCACCTGCGACGACGGCCTGGTGATCGATCTGTCGCCGATGCGGGAGATCAGGGTCGATGCCGTCGAGCGCGTCGCCGCGGTCGCGCCGGGCGCCAATTGGGGCGAGTTCGACCGTGCCGCGCAGGCGCACGCGTTGGCGGTGACCGGTGGCATCGTGTCGGCAACCGGAGTCGCCGGGCTGACGCTCGGCGGCGGCATCGGCTGGCTGATGCGCAAGCACGGACTGACGGCGGACAACCTGCTGGGCGCCGATCTCGTCACCGCCGATGGTCAGGTGCGGCATGTGAACCCAGAGCAGGATGCGGAGCTGTTCTGGGGGCTGCAGCGCGGCGGCGGCAACTTCGGCATCGTCACCGGATTTCGCTTTCGCCTGCATCCGGTCGGGCCGATCGTGCTCGCCGGCTGGGTGCTGCATCGGCAGGAGAAGGCGCACGAGGTGTTGCGCTTCTACCGCGACTACGTGGCCAACCTGTCCATCGAGCTGACCACGATCGTGATCTTGCGCCGCCTGCCGCAGCTGCCGACGCTGCCGCCCTTTCTGCATGGCATGCCGGTGATCGGCATCGCGGTGTGCCATGCCGGGGTGATCGAGCACGGCGAGCGCGCGGTGCAGCCGTTGCGCGCGTTCGGGCCACCCATGATCGATGGCATCGCGCTGAAGCCGTACGTGAGCCACCAGACGATGTTCGATGCCGCGCAGCCGCCGGGGCGCCGCAACCAATGGAAGACCGCGTACCTGCCGGAGCTCGGCGACGAGGCGATCGACACACTCGTCGCGGCCGCGCGCAGCATGCCGTCACCGTTGTCGGTGCTGGCGATCTATCAACTCGGTGGCGCGGCGAAGATGGGCGACGCCGCGTTCTGCGTCAATGCCGCGGCGAGTTGGGTCGACAGCCGCGACAGCGAGGCGAACGCCGGCTGGACGCGCAGCTTCGCGACGGCGATCGAGCCCTGCTCGACCCCCGGAGCGTATGTCAACTTCCTCGGCGACGATGGCCAGCAGCGAGTGCGCTCGGCCTACCGTGAGAACTTCGATCGCCTGCTGGCGTTGAAGCGTCGGTACGACCCGGGCAACTTCTTTCGGCTGAACCCGAACATCGATCCGACCCGCTGAGTCGCCCGAGGGGTCGCCGGCGTCTTGGGCCGCGACGACACGACCAGCGCAAGACCGCGCGCCATTGGCGCAGCGCGTCAGCCTGGCATGCCGGGCAGCCGCAACTCGACGCGCAGGCCGCCGAGCGACGAATCGGCCAACTGCACGCTGCCGCCGTGCGCACGTGCGACCGCACGCACGATCGACAGGCCGAGCCCGCTGCCGCTGCCGCGCCCCGGCTCGCGGCGATGGAAGCGGTCGAACACGCGCTCGCGCTCGGCCGCGGCGATGCCGGGGCCGGCATCGTCGACTCGCAGCAGCGCGCTGCCGGCGCTGCGCTCGACCTGCACGCGCACCCGCGGCGGCGTGCCGCCGTACTTCAGCGCGTTGTCGACCAGGTTGCGTACCAGGCTGCGCAGCGCATCGGCATCGCCGTCGAGCATCACGGGTGCAGCGGTTTCGAGCGTCACCGTGCCGCCTTGCGCGGCTGCCTGCGCGGCGCTGTCGGCCACCGCTTGCCGCGCCACCTGCGACAGGTCGAGCCGCGCGCGCACGGCCGTCGCGCCCGGCTCGGCGCGCGCCAGCGCGAGCAGCTGCTCCACCAGATGGCGCGCGCGTTCGACGCCGGCCTGCAGCCGCGCCACCGCGTCGCCACGCTCGGCATCGTCGCGTGCGTCGCGCAGCAGGCCGAGCTGCAGCTTCAGCGCCGTCAATGGCGTGCGCAGTTCGTGCGCGGCATCGGCGGTGAAATCGCGCTGCGCGTCGAACGCGGCGCCGAGCCGCGCCAGCAGCGCGTTGAAGGCGTCGATCAGCGGCGTCAGCTCCGACGGCAGGCCCTGCAGCGACAACGGCTCGAGCGCGTTGACGTCGCGTTCGCGCAGCGCGCGTACCACGCGCCCCAGCGGCGCCAGCGACGCGCCCACCAGCCACCACAGCGCGAGGCCGACGATCGGCGCGGCCAGCGCGATCGGCAGCACGCCGCGCCACGCCGCCGCCGCAGCCACCGCGCGCCGCGCCGCCAGCGGCTGGCCGACCTGCACGATGCGCAGCGCCGTGGCGGCGGCGTAGATGCGCCACGGCGCGCCGTTGACCGCCACGGTGGAGAAGCCGAGCACCGCGCGCGCCGGCAGCACCGGCGCCGGCACCGTGCTGTACAGCACCACGCCGTCGACCGACCACACCTGCACCACGTAGTCGAACTGCGTGTTCTCCAGCACCGCGCGCTCGCTGTCGGCGATGCGGCCCTGGTCGCGCAGCGACAGCGCCATCTGGCGCAGGTGGTAGTCGAACAGCTCGTCGGTCTCGCGGCGCACGCTGCTGTAGGTGGCGCCGCCGACGGCCAGCGCGGCCACCGCGGCCAGCGTGAGCAGGAACACGAACAGCCGCAGTCGCAGCGAGCGCATCGTGCTTCTCAACCCTTCGGCTCGCCCGCGTAGTAGCCGACGCCGCGCACGGTGTGGATGCGGTCGTCGCCGAGCTTCTTGCGCAGCTGGTGCACGTAGACGCTGATCGCGTTGCTCTCCAGCTCCTCGCCCCAGCCGTACAACCGATCCTCGAGCTGCGCGCGCGAGATGATCGCGCCGGGCCGCTCCATCAGCGCGTGCAGCAGCGCGAACTCGCGCGCCGACAGCAGCACCGCGCGGCTGCCGCGGCTGACCTCGCGCGTGGCCGGGTCGAGCCGCAGGTCGGCCACCTGCAGCGCGGTTTCGGCGCGGCCGCCGGCGCGGCGGCCGAGCGCGCGCAGCCGCGCCAGCAACTCGTCGAGCTCGAACGGCTTCACGAGATAGTCGTCGGCGCCGGCGTCGAGGCCGGCCACCTTGTCGGCCAGCGCATCGCGCGCTGTCAGCACGATCACCGGCGTGGCGTCGCCGCGCGCGCGCAGCGCCTTCAGCACGTCGAGCCCACTTCTCCTCGGCAGGCCGAGGTCGAGCAGCACGGCGTCGAAGCGCTCGCTGGCCAGCGCCGCATCAGCCGCGCGCCCGTCGCGCACCCAGTCGACCGCCAGCGCCTGGCGGCGCAACGCGTCGCGCAGGCTCTCGCCGATCATCTCGTCATCTTCGACCAGCAGGCAGCGCATGGCGGCATCGTAGCCGCGCGTCGCCGCGGCCGGGAGCGGCGCGTCGATCTCAATCCGGCCGGGGGTGGCGCTCCAGCCAGTGCTTCAGTTCGGCCGTGGCGCGCTCGATCTCCAGCGCGCTGCCTGCAACGGTGGCCGCGTCGCACTCCGCATCGCCCAACGCCTGTCGAGTCTGCGCCCGCAACTGCTGCAACTGGGTTTCGTCCTCCGGTGGCCGGTGGTAGCCCAGGTCGGCATACCGCTGCAGCGTGGCGCCCCACCAGCGCGCGGCGAGCGCATGCTCGCCCCGGCTCGATGCCAGCCCGGCCACCACCTCGATCAGCTCGAGTTTGAGCACCGGCTCTTCGACGCCCCGTAGCAGCAGCTCGGCTTCGATTGCCGCTTCGCGTGCAGCTTCGTGATCGCGCGCGGCGACCAGCACGCGCACCAGGTTGTGCAGCGTGATCAGCGCCATGCGGATGTCGCCGGTGGCGCGAGAAAGGGCCAGCGATTGCCGAAAGCCCGCAATGGCGGGCTCGACGTGGCCGCGTCGGTATTGGATCGCGGCGATGTTGTTGCACGCCGTGGCCAGCGGCAGGGCGCTGCCGCTGGCTTGCGCAGCGTCGCGTGCGCGCTGGTAGTAGTGCAGCGCCACGTCTTCCTGATCGGCGCGGGCCGTGCAGGTGCCGATCGAGCTGAGCGCCATGGCCTGCCACTCGGCCACCCCCAGCTGCTCGGCGATGGCCAGCGCCTGCTGCGCATGCGGAAGCCCGGCATCGCCCAGGCCGCGATGCATGTACATCGCGGCCAGCGTGTGCAGCGCCTGGAAGCGCACCCGCGGGTCGGCATCGGCGCCCGCGCGCTGCAGCGCACCGAGCACGAGGCGGCAGCCGAGCTCGACCTCGTGGAAGAGCCAGTAGCGCGCCGAGGCTGCCGCCAGTCGCAGTTCCCAGGTACTGCCCGTTGAAGTCGCGGGCTGCCGGGTGCACCAGGCCATCGCCGCCACCAGGTTCTCGCGCTCGTCGTGCAGCCGCGCCATCCAGGTCGACTGCTGCGGGCCGCGCAGGTGCGGTGCGGCGGCTTCCGCGAGGCCGAGAAAGTGCTCGGCATGGCGCGCACTCGCCGCGTCCGCCTCGCCGCTGTCGTCGAGCCGCTGCTGCGCGTACTGGCGCACCGTCTCCAGCATGCGGTAGCGCGGCCGCGCGCCGCCACGGCTGCTGCCGCGCTCGACCACCAGCAGCGATTTGTCGTGCAGCTGGGTCAACAGCGCCAGCGCCTCGTACTCGTCGCCGGCCTGCGCGACGGCGGTGGCGGCTTCGAGCGTGCAGCCGGCCGCGAACACCGCCAGTCGACGCAGCGCGTGCTGCGCAGCGGGGTCGAGCAGGTCGTGGCTCCACTGCATCGTGGCCAGCAGTGTCTGCTGGCGCGCAACTGTGGCATGCCCGCCGATCAGCAGGCGAAACCGGTCCTGCAGCCGCGCCGCGATGTCGGGCACCGAAAGCACCGTCACCCGCGCGGCCGCCAACTCGATCGCCAGCGCGATGCCGTCGAGCCGCCGGCAGATCTCGGCCAGTGCGGCGGCGTTGCCGGCGTCGGCGTCGAACTCGGGCTGCACGAGGCGCGCGCGATCGATGAACACGCGCACCGCATCGGACGCGCGCACGTCGTCGAGCAGCGTCGTGGTGGGCAGCGACAGCGATCGCACCGGAAACAGCTGCTCGCCAGCCACCGCGAGCGGCTCGCGGCTGGTGGCGAGGATGCGCGTGCTGCCGGCCTGGCCGAGCAGTGCGTGGCCGAGCGCGGCGGCACCTTCGCGCACATGCTCGCAGTTGTCGAGCACGATCAGCGCGCGCCGTGACGCCAGTTGCGCCGCCAGGCGGTCCGCCAGCGGCAGCGCAGAGGGTTCCGGCTCGAGACCGAGCACCGCGGCACACGCGGGTGCCACCCGATCGGCGTCGGCGATCGGCGCCAGGTCGACGAACCAGACCCCGTCGGTGAAGTCGGCCAGGCATTGCTGCGCGGCCTGCAGCGCCAGCCTCGTCTTGCCGCAGCCGCCGATGCCGGTGAGCGTGAGCAGCCGTGTCTGCGGCAACAAGCGCGCCAGGTCGTCCATCTCGGCACTGCGCCCGATGAAGCGGGTGCGCTGCGGCGGCAGGTTGTGGCGCGAAGGCGCTGCGGGCGCGGCAACCACAGGGGCTGCCGCCGGTGGCGCAGTGGAGCTGGCGACGAACTGATAGCCACGCCCCGGCACGGTGGCGATCACGCCCGGCCCGAGCAGCTTGCGCAGGCTGCTGATCTGCGCGGTGATGTTGTGCGGCTCAACGACCACGCCGGGCCACACCAGGTCGAGCAGTTCCTGCTGGGTCACCATGCGCTCGCGCCGCTGCGCCAGCGCGAGCAGCAGGTCGAACGCGCGCGCGCCGACGGCAGCCGGCCGGCCGTCGACGCGCAGCGCGCGCTCGGCAGCGCTGAGCTCGAAGCGGCCGAAGCGCAGCGTGGGCTCGATGGGTGCGACTGTGGCTGCAGAGGACACGCGAGCCTCCTGATCGGGTCGCAGCCACGCGATGATCGGGTGTTTGACAACGTTTGAGAACCCTTGAGGACGCGCCACCCCCACGGTCAGCAGACTGCCGCGCAGGCGCCGGGCGATCGGCCGGCGCCGTCAGTCCACCCAGGAGGATCCGCATGTCACACGTTGCCCAACACACCACCGACACCAGCCGCTACGCCAAGTGCGTGGAGGTCTCCAAGCGCATCCGCTGGGACACCGACCGCGATGTGATCCGCGGCCGCACGTTCGACTTCGGCAAGAAGTTCCTGCCCGACGGGCTGTCGAAGGTGGGGCAGCTGCCGTTCGCGCTCACCGTCGACGAGCAGCGCCTGTTCTCGCAGGTGCAGGGCCGCACCTACGCCAACATGTTCGCGCTGGTCGAGCGCTTCATCGGCGCCAAGGTGCTCGAGATCAGCCGCGGCCACTGGCTCGGTGACCAGGTGGCGCTCGAGGCGCTGGTGCGGCTGACCGACGAGGAGCTGAAGCACCAGGAGATGTTTCGCCGGCTCGAGACGATGATGGCGCCCGGCATGCCCGAGGGCTACCGTTTCCTGCCGCAGCCGAACGACGTGGCGCAGGCGGTGCTCGCCAGCTCGACCTGGGCCGTGCTGGCGCTCACCTGCGACATCGAGCTGTTCTCGCAGGCGCACTACCGCAGCAGCATCGAGCCCGAGACGCAGATCGACCCGCTGTGGAAGGACGTGTTCCTGTTCCACTGGAAGGAGGAATCGCAGCACGCGATCCTCGACGAGATCGAGTGGCTGCGCGAGAACGAGTTGCTCGACGCCGCGCAGCGCGACCAGGCGGTGAACGAACTGATCGCACTGGTCGGCGCGGTCGACGGCATCTGCCAGCTGCAGGCTCAGGCCGATGCCGAGTACTTCGTGCGCGTCGCCGGGCGCAGCTTCGATGCCGAGCGCCAGCAGGCGATCCAGCGCACGATGCTGGCAGCCTACCGCTGGCAGTACATCCTGAGCGGCGTGCAGGACGCGCGCTTCCTCGGCATCATCGGTTCGATGATCACCGCCGAGCAGGGCGCCCGCATCAACGCCGCGCTGGCGCCGATCGCCGGCGCGGTGCACTGAAGGATCAGTTGAAGCTCTTGCCCTCGTCGGCCAGCCGCACCAGCAGCGGCGCGGGTTGCCACCACGGCTCGGCGCCCGGCTCGGCGGCAAAGCGCTTGAGCGCGCGCACCACCGTGGGCAGGCCCACCCCATCGGCGTGCAGCATCGGGCCGCCGCGGTGCTGCGGGAAGCCGTAGCCGTTGAGGTAGACGAGGTCGATGTCGGAGGCGCGCGCGGCGATCTTCTCTTCGAGGATGCGCGCGCCTTCGTTGACCAGCGCGAACACGCAGCGCTCGACGATCTCGTCGGCACTCACCGCGCGCGCGCTGATGCCGCGCTCGCGGCGGAAGGCTTCGATGATGGTGGTGACCGCGGGGTCGGGCTTCGGCGTGCGCGCGCCGGCCTCGTAGCGGTACCAGCCGGCGCCGGTCTTCTGGCCGAAGCGGCCCTGCTCGCACAGGACGTCGGCCACCTCGCGCGGCACGCTGCCCGGCCGCTCGGCGGCGCGGCGCTTGCGGCCGGCCCAGCCGATGTCCAGGCCCGCGAGATCGCCGACGCGAAACGGCCCCATCGCGAAGCCGAACGCCTCCAACGCCTGGTCGACCTGCTGCGGCAGCGCGCCCTGCAGCAGCGGGCCGTTGGCCGCGGCACGGTAGCGCGCGAGCATGCGGTTGCCGATGAAGCCGTCGCAGACGCCGGCGACGACGCCGATCTTGCGGATCGTCCTGGCCATCGCCATGCAGGTGGCGAGCACGTCGGGTGCCGTGCGCTCGGCGCGCACGATCTCGAGCAGGCGCATCACGTTGGCCGGGCTGAAGAAGTGCAGGCCGATCACATCCTGCGGCCGCTGCGTGAAGCCGGCGATCGCATCGAGGTTCAGCGCCGAGGTGTTCGACGCCAGGATCGCGCCGGGCTTGCACACCTCGTCGAGCGCGCGGAACACCTGCTGCTTGACGGCGATGTCCTCGAACACCGCCTCGATCACCAGGTCGGCATCCTTCAGTGCGTCGTAGCCGAGCGTCGGCGTGATCAGCGCCATGCGCTGCTCGACCTGCGCCGCCGTCATGCGGCCCTTCTTCGCGCTGGCCTCGTAGTTGCGGCGGATCGTGGCCAGGCCCTTGTCGAGCGCCTCTTGCTTGCTCTCGAGGATCGTCACCGCGATGCCGGCGTTGGCGAAGTTCATCGCGATGCCGCCGCCCATCGTGCCGGCGCCGATCACGCCGACACGCGCGATGGTGCGCAACGGCGTGTCGGCGCTCACGCCGTCGATCTTCGCGGCCGCGCGCTCGGCGGCGAAGATGTGGCGCAGCGCGCGCGACTCGGGCGAGTTCATCAGCAGCACGAACGCCTCGCGCTCGAGCCGCAGCGCCTCGTCGAACGGCCGGCTCGCCGACCAGCCCACCGCCTCCACGCACTTCAGCGGCGCCGGAAAGTGCTTTGCGCTCGCGGCGACCGACTGGCGCGCGAACTGCATGAAGGCCTCGGCATTCGCGGCGTCGACCTTGCGGTCGCGCAGGCGTGGCAGCGGCGCTGGTGAGCCCGCCAGCCGCTCGGCGAGCGCGAGCGCGGCGGCCAGCGGGTCGCCGTCGACCACGTCGTCGAACAGCGCCGTGCCCTTCAGTTTCGCAGCCGGCACGGTGTTGCCCGAGACGATCATGTTCAGCGCCGCCTCGAGGCCGATGGCGCGTGGCAGCCGCTGCGTGCCGCCGGCGCCCGGCAGCAGGCCGAGCTTGACCTCGGGAAGCGCGATCTGCGCGTCGGCGCGGGCCACGCGATGGTGCGCGCCGAGCGCGAGTTCGAGGCCGCCGCCCATGCACACGCCGGCGATCGCGGCGATCACCGGCTTCGGCGCGTTCTCGAACGCGGCGATCAGCGCCGGCAGCCGCGGCTCGCGCGTGGCGTTGGGTGTGCCGAACTCCTTCACGTCGGCGCCGCCGGAGAACGCGCGCGCGCTGCCGGTGACGACGATCGCGCGCACCGCGGCGTCGGCCAGCGCGCGGTCCAGCGCCTGCAGCAGGCCCTGGCGCAGCGCGGCGCCGAGACCGTTGACCGGCGGGTGGTCGAGCGTCAGCACGGCGGTGCTGCCGCGCAGTTCGTATCCGATGCTGCTCATCGCAGGCTTCTCCTTCGGTGGTTCGGGTGCCGCAGCGCGGCCGTTGCAACCCGCATCGTGACACCGCCGGGCGCCGCGGCGCTGCGACAGGTCATGAACGCTGGCAGGATTGTGAGCGCTCGCGGACGCTGCCTCGTGCCGGCCAGCCACGGACGCCGCCCGAGCGCGGAGCGCGGTCTTCGGGGCCCCCAAGTTCGAAGCGAGCTGCGCGCGGCGATCGATGCGCCTGGTTGCGAAACCGACAGCCCCAAGGCTTGAACGGGCGCCGGGTTCCGCAATAATTGCGCCCCGCGATGGCAACGGGATCGCCGCTTCCGCGCAAACCGCCGTGCATCTGCTGAACGGTGGCAGCGGTTTTTTTAGGGGCGGGGGTCCGGATCCGGTGACAACCACCGGCACCCGGCTGCGTTGCAGGTGATTTGCCGGCGGCTGCGCCGGCGCCGGAGCCCGAACAGTATGACCCCCGCTGCCCCCCCATCGCCACGCGCCGGCACGGCGCCACCGCTGCTGCGCGGCGCGATGACGCCGGCGCCGTGGTTCGGTTTCTGGCGCGGCGTGCTGTTCGCGTTGTGGCCCGGGCAGCGCTGGTCGGCGCAGACACCGGCCGCGCCGTGGCACGCGGCCGCGCGTCGGCGCCGCCGCGTGCTGGCCGCGCTGGTGCTGGCGATGAGCGCCGGCGCGCTGGCGCTGCGCCTCGATGCGCTGCCGGCTGACGCCGGCACGTTGTGGTGGGCTACCACTGCATTGATGACGCTGCTGTTCGCGTGGGTCGGCGTCGGCTGCGCCACCGCGATCGTCGGCGCCTGGGCCGCGTGGCGCGGCGACACCTTCACCCCGCGGCTGCTGGCCGAGGGCGACGAACTGCCCGACCCGCAGGTGCGCACCGCGATCGTGATGCCGATCTGCAACGAAGACATTGCCTCGGTGTTTGCCGGCCTGCGTGCCACCTGCGAATCGCTGGCGACCACCGGCGCCGCGGCGGCGTTCGACGTGTTCGTGCTGTCCGACACCTCCAGGCCCGAGCTGCGCGCCGCCGAGCAGCGTGCGTTCGCGCGCCTGTGCACGATGCTCGGCGATGCCGGCGACGGCAGCGGCCGGCTGTTCTACCGCTGGCGCAAGCGCCGCGTGAAGCGCAAGGCTGGCAACGTGGCCGACTTCTGCCGCCGCTGGGGCCGCGGCTACCGCTACATGATCGTGCTCGACGCCGACAGCACGATGAGCGGCCGCACGCTGGTCGACCTGGTGTTGTTGATGCAGCAGCAGCCGCGCGCCGGCATTATCCAGACGCTGCCGCAGGTGGCCAACCCGGGCACGCTGCACGCGCGCGCGCAGCAGTTCGCCAGCCGCGTCACCGGCCGGCTGTTCGCGCTCGGCATGTCGTGGTGGCAGCTCGGCGACGCGCACTACTGGGGCCACAACGCGATCATCCGCGTCGAGCCTTTCATGCGCCACTGCGCGCTGGCGCGGCTGCCGGGCCGCGGTGGCCTGGCCGGCGAGATCCTGTCGCACGACTTCGTCGAGGCCGCGCTGATGGGCCGCATGGGCTACGAGGTCTGGCTGGCGCCGCAACTGGAGGGCAGTTGGGAGCAGAGCCCGTCGAACCTGCTCGACGAGTTGCAGCGTGATCGCCGCTGGTGCCAGGGCAACCTGCAGAACCTGCGCCTCGTGGCCGAGCCGGGCTGGCGCGGCGCGCACCGCATGATGTTCGCCGTCGGCGCGCTGTCGTACGGCGTGGCGCCGCTGTGGCTGGTGTTCCTCGCGCTCGGGCTCGGCGGCCGCGCGCCGATCGTCGGGCCTTCCGGCGGCGGGCTGTCGGGCGACCAGGCGCTGTGGCTGCTGACGCTGCTGCTGTTGCTGCTGCCGCGCGTGCTGAGCGCGGCGGCGGTCGTGCTGCGCGGCGAGGCCGCGGCGTTCGGTGGCACGCTGCGGCTCGCGCTCGGTGCGCTGCTCGAGCTGCTGCTGTCCACCTTTCAGGCGCCGCTGCGCATGCTGGCGCACTGCGTCTACGTGCTGGGCGCATTCACCGGTCTGAAGCTCGAGTGGAAGTCACCGCCGCGCGGCGACGACGCGCTCGGCTGGGGCGACGCCACGCGACGCGTCGGCTCGCTGGTGGCGCTGCCGCTGCTGGCCGGCGTGGGCCTGGTGCGGCGTGCCGTCACGCTGACGCTGGCGCCGATGCTGCTGCCGCTGACGCTGGCGGTGCCGTTCACCGTGCTCACCGGCCATCCGCGCGCGGGTCGCGTCGCGCAGCGCCTGGGCCTGTTGCGCACGCCGGAAGACCGGGTGCGCCCGCAGCCGTTGCTGCGCGCCGCCGAGAGCGCCGCGTTCGGCGATCTGGTGCCGGCCACGCCGGCGCCATTGCCGCCGCCGCAGCAGCATCGCCGCTTCGCGCCGGCGCTGGCGATGATGGCGGTGGCCGTCTGCGCGCTCGCGGTGCCGCGCATGAGCCAATCGCCCGAGCTTTCGGCGGCCTGGCACAACGAACAGCAGGTGGCTGCGCTGTGGGATGCGATGCTGCACGAGCCGTCTGCGACCACGATCGCGCCGGCACCGCCCAAGCGCGTGATGGCCGCGGTGCGCCACAAGCCGGCGCGCATGATCGACGACGCCGTGCGCCGCCGCGCGATCGAGGCGGTGGAGCGCGCGATCGCCGCCGAAGACCCGCCGGCCTGACCGGGCGCAATCGGCGCCGGCCCGAGCGGCGACGGCGCTGGGCCACAATGCCAGTTTCGGGTTTGCGGTCCGCGCCACGCGCGGCGTCTTCGCGATGGAAGTGCAATTCACGGCGGAAGTCGAGCGCCTGCGGCAAGGCGCCGGGTCCACGTTTCACGGCGAGGGCATCCTCGCCGTCACGAAGGCGCTGCTGCAGTCGGGCGTGGCCTACATCGGCGGCTACCAGGGCGCACCGGTGTCGCACCTGCTCGACGTGATGGTGCAGGCGCGGCCCTACCTCGACGAGCTCGGCGTGCATGTGGAGGCGTGCTCCAACGAGGCGAGCGCCGCGGCGATGCTCGGCGCGTCGATCCACTACCCGCTGCGCGGCGCGGTGACGTGGAAGTCGATCGTCGGCACCAACGTGGCCAGCGACGCGCTGTCGAACCTGTCGTCGCCCGGCGTCACCGGCGGCGCGCTGATCGTCGTCGGCGAAGACTACGGCGAGGGCGCCTCGGTGATCCAGGAGCGCACGCATGCATTCGCGCTGAAGAGCACGATGCTGCTGATCGACCCGCGGCCCGAGCTCGGGCAGATGGTCGATCTGGTGGAGCACGCGTTCGCGATGTCCGAGGCGTCGAACATGCCGGCGATCCTCGAGCTGCGCATTCGCGCCTGCCACGTGCGCGGCAGCTTCGAGTGCAAGGACAACGTCGCGCCGAAGCTGTCGACCCGCGCGCTGCGCGAGGAGCCGGCGCCGTTCGACTACGCGCGGCTGGCGCACCCACCGGTCACCTTCCGCCACGAGAAGTTGAAGGGCGAAGAGCGCATTCCGGCCGCGCGCCGCTACATCGCCGAGCACCGGCTGAACGAGCACTGGCCGGGCACGCACGGCGACCTCGGGCTGATCGTGCAGGGCGGCCTGGCCAACGCGCTGGTCGGCGCGCTGCAGCGCTTCGGCCTGGCCGATGCGTTCGGCGGCGTCGAGATCCCGACCTTGGTGCTCAACGTCACCTACCCGTTGGTGCCCGAAGAACTGGCCGAGTTCTGCGCCGGCAAGCGCGCGGTGCTGCTGCTCGAAGAAGGCCAACCCGAGTTCATCGAGCAGGAGCTGGCCACGCTGCTGCGCCGTCGCGACCTGCAGACGCCGCTGCACGGCAAGGACATGCTGCCCGCCGCCGGCGAGCTCGGTGTCGAGGTGATGGCGCAGGGGCTGCTGCAGTTCGTGCAGCGCTACCTGCCGCAGCACCCGGTGCAGGCCGTGCAGGAGTGGCTCGGCGGCAACCGCACGCGGCGCGAAGCAGCGGCCCAATTGCTGGCCGCGCCGCTGCCGCCGCGGCCGCCGGGCTTCTGCATCGGCTGCCCCGAGCGGCCGGTGTTCGCGGCGCTGAAGCTGGCGCAGCAGCAGGTGGGCCGGGTGCACGTGGCCGCCGACATCGGCTGCCACTCGTTCGGCACCTTCGAGCCGTTCGGCTTCGGCCACTCGATCCTCGGCTACGGCATGAGCCTGGCCAGCCGCGCCGGCGTGTCGCCGGTGATGGCGCGGCGCACGCTGGCCATCGTCGGCGACGGCGGCTTCTGGCACAACGGGCTGCTCACCGGCGTGCAGAGCGCGCTGTTCAACGGCGACGACGCCGTGCTGTTGATCTTCAAGAACGGCTACACCTCGGCCACCGGTACGCAGGAGATCATCTCCACGCCCGACGAGGCGATCAAGGCCGCCGCCGTCGACCCGCGCGCGAGCCTGGTCGACCAGAACACCACGATCGAGCGCACGCTGGCGGGCCTGGGCGTGCAGTGGCTGCGCAAGGTGTATACGTACGAGGTCGACCATGTGCGCCGCACGCTGGTCGACGCGCTGACCAGCGACTTCAACGGCCTGAAGGTGATCGTCGCCGAGGGCGAATGCCAGCTCGAGCGCCAGCGCCGGCTGCGCCCGTGGATTACCGGCATGCTCAAGCGCGGCGAGCGCGTGGTGCGCACCAAGTACGGCGTCGACGAAGACGTCTGCAACGGCGACCACGCCTGCATCCGGCTGTCGGGCTGCCCCACGCTGACGCTGAGAGACAACCCCGACCCGCTGAAGCCCGACCCGGTGGCCACCGTGATCGACGGCTGCGTCGGCTGCGGCCTGTGCGGCGCGAACGCGCACGCGGCCACGCTGTGCCCGAGCTTCTACCGCGCCGACGTGGTGGTCAACCCGCGCTGGCACGAGCGGCTGCTGGCCGGCGTGCGCGGCGCCGTGCGTCGAGCCTTGATATGAACCACCCCGAAGCGCCTTCGGCGCCTCCCCTCGAGGGGCGCCGCCAGCGGCCCGGCAAAGCCGGTTCCGCGGCGGCTCTCGGTTGTGCACGATCGTGCGCCGGCCTGTGCGCTGGCACTGCGGAGCGAGTGAGATGAGCGTCCAGAGTCCGATCACGCTGCTGGTGTGCGCGCTCGGCGGCGAGGGCGGCGGCGTGCTCGCCGAGTGGCTGGTCGAGGTGGCCACGCGCGCCGGCTATCCGGTGCAGAGCACGTCGATTCCCGGCGTCGCGCAGCGCACCGGCGCCACCACCTACTACCTGGAGTTCTTTGCGCAGCCGACGTCGACGCTCGGCGGCCGGCGTCCGGTGTTCGGCCTGGTGCCGGTGGCCGGTGGCCTCGACGCGCTGGTGTGCTCCGAGCTGCTGGAGGCCGCGCGCCAGGTCACGCTGGGCCTGGCCGATGCGCAGCGCACGCAGGTGATCACGTCGAGCGCGCGCACGCTGACCACCGCCGAGCGCATGGTGCTCGGCGACGGCCGCGTCGATGCTGCGCAGCTGCTGGCACTGATCGGCGCGCACAGCCGCGAGCTGCAGGTGCTCGATTTCAACGCCATGGCTCGTGAGGCCGGCACCGTGATGAGCGCGGTGCTGTTCGGCGCCATCGCCGCCAGCGGCCTGCTGCCGTACGAGCGCGCGCACTACGAGGCGGTGATCGCCGCCAGCGGCCGCGGCGCCGACGCCAGCCGGCGCGGCTTCGATGCCGCGTTTGCCGGCGTTGCCGCGGCGCGCGCGCGCGGCCGGCAGGTGGGTTCGTATGTCGAGCATGTGGTGGGCGCCGCGGCGCCGGCGCCGGCCGCCGCACCGGCGGTGCCGCCGGCGCTGCCGGCCGACGTGGCCGCGGCGTACCCGCCGTCGGCCCACGCGATGATCGCGCTCGGGCTGGCGCGCGTGCGCGAGTACCAGGGCGACGCCTACGCCGCGCTGTACCTGCAGCGGCTGGCGCGCGTGCGCGATGCCGAACGCGCGGCCGATCCGCAGGCGGCGCAGAGTTTCGCCACGCTGCGCGAGGCGGCGCGCTGGCTCGCGCTGTGGATGTGCTTCGACGACATCGTGCGCGTGGCCGGGCTCAAGCTTGCCGGCACGCGCCTCGCGCGCGTGCGCCGCGAGGTCGCCGCCGGTGCCCACGATGTCGTGAAGGTGTACGACTACTTCAAGCCCGGCGTGCCCGAGTTCGCCGGCCTGCTGCCCGCCGCCTGGGGCCAGGCGCTGCTGCGCTGGGACGCGCGCCGCCGCGCGCGTGGCCTCGAGCCGTGGGCGTTGCCGCTGCACCTGCCGACGCACACGGTGTTCGGCATGGTGATGCTGAAGCTGCTGTCGTCGCTGCGCTGGCTGCGCCGGCGCGGTCAGCGCTGGGCCGACGAGCAGGCGCTGATCGAGCGCTGGCTCGACGCGGCGGTGCGCGGCTGCGCGCTCGACTGGCGGCTCGGCCATGAGATCGTGCTGTGCGGCCGCCTGATCAAGGGCTACGGCGGCACGCAACAGCGTGGCCGCGACAACCTGGTGCACATCATCGACCAGCTGGCCGAGAAGACGCCGTTCGCCAGCACCGCCACGCGCGCCGACGCGGTCGCGCAGGCGCGCCGCGCCGCGCTGGCCGACGAGGGCGGCAAGGCGCTCGGTCTGGCGCTGGCACAGCACGGTGCGGCGCCGTTGCCGGTGCGCGAGGTGCCGATCCGCTTCGTGCGCAAGGCGAACAAGCCCACGGCCTGAGCGCCGCGGTGCCGTTCGAAGCGCCGGCCCATCGAACGAAGGAGGTCCCCCAATGCCCTACGTGAACATCAAGATCACCCGCGAAGGCGCCACGCGCGAGCAGAAGGCCGAGCTGATCCGCGGCGTCACCGACCTACTGGTGCGCGTGCTGAACAAGAACCCGGCGACCACGATGGTGGTGATCGACGAGGTCGAGCTCGATCACTGGGGCATCAGCGGCGAGAGCGTGGCGGTGCTGCGCGAGCGGGCGAAGCACAAGCCCTGAGGCGGGGCTGCAGGGCTGCAGCGTGGTTGGCCTCGCGAGATCGCTCGAACGTGATTCACCGCAGGCGTTCGGCGCCCGCATGCTTGGCCAGGGCCTTGTCGAAGGTTCCCAAGGGCAGATGGCCTGCCTTGCGTGCGATCTCGAGAACCATGAAGTCGGAGAAGCCGACGGTGGATCGAGAGCGGAACTGGTTCAGCGCCGCGGCCACCACGTCGGCATCCTGCAGTGTGAGTTGCTTGTGGTTGAGGAGCATCTCGACGGCAGTGGCAATCTGCGCGGCAGATCGCTGGTAGACGGCATCGAGCACCCACAGGGTTTCGGTCAACACCAGGTGGGACACCCATGCGCCCTTGGCGATGAACTCTTCCGCTGCGCGCGCCTGATCAGGATCGTCGCGGGCGATCAGCCGCACCAGCAGATTGGTGTCAACGGCGCGCATGGCGCTTGCGGATGTGCTTGCGGATCCCTTCCTTCACATCAGCCGGCTGCTTCGCCAGGCGCATCGCGCTCCCGAACAGGGCACCGTGGAGGTCGGCCGAGCTGAACTGGCCGGCTCGGCGTACGACCACCTGATCATCCTGCTGATCCCACTCCAGAACGGAACCCGGTCCGACGCCGAGCGTCTTGCGGACTTCGGCCGGGACCGAGATCTGGCCCTGAGCGGTAACTTTGGATTGGGCGATCGGCATATCGAGACATTACCACGGTAATGGTATTGCGGCAACCGCCGAGGCCGATCGCCGCTCGTTCTCAGCCGCGAAACCGATCGCGCAGCCCGTTCCAGCAACTGGCGTAGTTGGCGTCGAGCGCGCCGCCGCTCATCGCGAACGCGGTGGGCACGAAGCGCCAGCGGCTCTCGAACATGAACGCCAGCGTGTGGTCGAGCTTGTGCGGTGCGAGCGTGGCGGTGCTGGCGCGCTCGAACGCCTCGGCGTCGGGGCCGTGCGGCACCATGCTGTTGTGCAGGCTGGCGCCGCCGGGCTTGAAGCCCTCGGGCTTGGCGTCGTACTGGCCGTAGACCAGGCCCATGAACTCGCTCATCACGTTGCGGTGGTACCAGGGTGGACGGAAGGTATCTTCGCCCACCATCCAGCGCGGCGGGAAGATCACGAAGTCGGCGTTGGCGGTGCCCGCGGTGTCCGACGGCGACGTCAGCACGGTGAAGATGCTCGGGTCCGGGTGGTCGAAGCTGACGGTGCCGATGGTCATGAAGCGCGCGGTGTCGTACTTCTGCGGCGCGAGGTTGCCGTGCCAGGCCACCACGTTGAACGGCGTGGCAGGTTGTGTGTTGCGCCACAGCCTGCCGCCGAACTTGCGGATCACCTCGACGGGGCCGTGCGCTTCCTCGAACGCCGCCACCGGCGCGAGGAAGTCGCGTGCGTTGGCCAGACCGTTGGAGCCGATCGGGCCCAGCTCGGGCAGGCGGAAGAAGGCACCGTAGTTCTCGCACACGTAGCCGCGCGACGGTCCGTCGGGCAAGCCGACGCGAAACGCCAGGCCGCGCGGCAGCAGCGCGACCTCGCCGGGCGCGATGTCGAGGCGGCCGAGTTCGGTGGTGAGTTGCAGGCGGCCCTGCTGCGGCACGAACAGCATCTCGCCATCGGCGTTGACGAAGGCGCGGCCGCTCATCGAGCGGTTGGCGGTGTAGACCAGCGCGGCCACGCCGGACTGCGCCTGCACGTCGCCGTTGGCGACGACGGTGCGCACGCCGTCGACGAAATCGAGCGGCGCGTCGGGAATCGGAAACGGCTGCCAGCGCAGCGGGTCGGGCGGCGTGTCGACGCCGCCGGCGGCGCCGCTGGTCCACAGCGGCTGCGCGTACGGCGCGTACGCGCCGCTCACCACCGACGGTTGCCGCCGGTACATCCAGGTGCGGCGGTTGAGCGCGCGCGGCGCGGTGAACGCGGTGCCCGACAGCAGCTCGGCATACAGACCGTGCGGCGCCCGCTGCGGGCTGTTGCGGCCCTGCGGCAGCGCGCCGGCCACCGCCTCGGTGGCGAACTCGTTGCCGAAGCCGCTCTGGTAGTGCAGCGTCTCGCTCATCGTGTCTCCTGGGGCCTGCTGCTTCGTTGTTTGGTCGGCGCTCGTGCTGGAGACCGCGCGCGCTTCAGGCGGCGCCCGGTGGCGTGGCCGCATCGGGCGCCGCCGAGTCGAGGCCGGCGCGCGCGGCGGCCATCGCCTCGCGCAGCACGCGCAGGTCGCCGATGTGGTTGGCCAGCAGCAGCACGAGCCGCGCGTTGAGCAGCCGGCTGGCGTCGTCGCCCAGGCCGCGGTGCGTCTCGATCAGCGCGTCGTAGAAGTCGTCGCCCGGGGTGAACGCGTGCAGCGTGCGCACACCGGGCGTGTGGAAGTTGGGTTGCGTGTTCAGCAGGGCCATCGTCGCGGCTCGCTTCAGTGGGGGTTGCAGGTCGCCCGCGCCAGCGCGGCGCGCACCGCGGCGGCGTCGAACACGCGCCAGCGCGCGGCCACGTGCTGGTCTGGGCGCAGCAGGTAGGCGGTGCCGGGCAGCGCATCGAAGCGGCGCGCGGCGATGCCGCGCACGTCGGTCACATGAGTGACGCCGGCGGGCGCGCCGCCTTCGTGCGCGCTGACCAGCAGCGTGTGCACCGGCACCGGCGCGGCGGCGAGTGCGCGCAGCGCGTCGAGCGTGGCTGCGGGCAATGCGTGGGCATCGGGCACGAACAGCATCAGCACGAAGCGGCCGCCGGTGTGGCGCAGCAGCCAGCTGTCGTGGCTGTGGTGGTGCACCGGCGCATCGGCCATCGGCGCGCCGGGCTGCATCGTGCCGTCGAAGGCATCGGCATCGGGCGTGTTGAGTGGCGAGCTGGTCAGGTGCGCCGGCACCGACAGCCGGCCCGAGTTGACCAGCGCACGCGCGAACGCGTGCTCGCGCGCCAGCGTCAGCACCGCGTTGCGCAGGTCGTGCGAGGCCTGGCTCTTCGGCGTCATGAAGTCGGTGGAGCGCGTGGAGTTCAGGATGTTCTCGTCGGCCGCCGCGACGCGCTCGTCGCTGTAGCTGTCGAGCAGCGCCTCGGGGGCGAGGCCGTCGAGCACCAGCTTGAGCTTCCACACCAGATTGTCGGTGTCCTGGATGCCCGAGTTGGCACCGCGCGCGCCGAACGGCGACACCTGGTGTGCGGCATCGCCGGCGAACAGTACGCGGCCGTGGCGGAAGCGCTGCATGCGCCGGCACTGGAACGTGTAGACGCTGACCCATTCGAGATCGAACTCGCGCTGCGGCCCCAACATCGCGCGGATGCGCGGCGTCACGCGCTCGGGCTTCTTCTCTTCTTCGGGGTCGGCATCCCAGCCGAGCTGGAAGTCGATGCGCCAGACGCCGGCGGCCTGGCGGTGCAGCAGCACACTCTGGCCGCGGTGGAACGGTGGGTCGAACCAGAACCAGCGCTCGGCCGGGAAATCGGCCTTCATCACCACGTCGGCGATCAGGAAGCGGTCTTGGAACACCTTGCCGTCGATGTCGAGGCCGAGCATGCGACGGATCGGGCTGCGCGCGCCGTCGGCCACCACCAGCCAATCAGTGTGCAGCGCGTAGCGGCCGTCGGCGGTTTCGACCTCGAGGCGTGCGCCGTCGGCGCGCTGCGTCACCGCGACGACCTTGCTCTTCCAGCGCAGCTCGATCGCGGGCAGCGCCATCGCGCGCTCGACCAGGTACTGCTCCAGGTAGTACTGCTGCAGGTTGACCATGCCGGGGCGGCAGTGGTCGGCCTCGGGCGAGAGGTTGAACTGGAACACCTCGTGGTCGCCGTAGAACGTACGGCCCACGTTCCAGGTGGCGCCCTTGGCCACCACGGCGTCGCCGCAGCCGAGGCGGTCGAGGATCTCGAGCGTGCGCTTGGCGTAGCACAGCCCGCGCGAGCCGACGCTGACGGTGTCGTCGTCGTCGATCAGCAGCACGCGCTGGCCGTGCTGCGCGAGGTCGATCGCCGCGGCCAGGCCGATCGGGCCGGCGCCGACCACCACCACCGGGTGGCGCGCCACGGTGCCGGGCTGGTCGAGCTCGGCCGGGCGGCGGTAGGCGTAGCGCGGGTAGGTGTAGGTGCTGAGCATGCTCAGCGGCTGCCGGCGAGTTCCTTCTCGTGCATCCACGCCGCGTGGCGCGGTGCGCGCTTGGTGCGCGCCCATTCGTCGAGCATGTCCCACTTCACCGCGTCGAGCTTGGCGTTCATCTCGGGCGTGGCGGTGTCCACCGCCAGTTCGAGCCGGTGGCCGTTGGGGTCGAAGAAGTAGATCGACTGGAAGATCGTGTGGTCGGTCGGCCCGATCACCGGGATGCCGGCGGCCTCGAGCCGCGCCTTGGTCGACGTGAGGTCGTCGAGCGAGCCCACCTTGAACGCGATGTGCTGCACCCACGGCGGCGTGTTGCCGTCGCGGCCCATCGGCGGCGAGTGGGGGATCTCGAAGAACGCCAGCACGTTGCCGTTGCCGGCGTCCATGAAGATGTGCATGTACGGGTCGGCCTCGTGGGTCGAGGGTACGCGGTCTTCGGCGATCGCCAGCACGAACTCCATGCCCAGGTGCTCGCGGTACCACTGCACGGTGGCCTTGGCGTCGTGGCAGCGGTAGGCCACATGGTGGATGCGTTGGATCTTCATCGCGGAGCCTTTCGAGTGAACGGTCAGGATTCGAGGGCGGCCCACATCTGGCGGTCGCGCTCGGCGGTCCAGATGCGCGGGTGGGGGTGCTGCGTGGCCTCGTCGTAGCAGCGCGTGACGTCGAACGGCATGCAGTGGTCGAAGATGACCCAGTGGCCGTACTTCGGTTTCAGCTTGGCCACCGTGTCCTTGTAGACGGCGTTCAGGTCCTTGCCGGCCGCGGCGCCGGCCTTCACGCTGGCCCACACGTCGGCGATGAAATCGCGCGTGCCGCGCAGGCCGGCGGCCACCGCCTCGGGCGTGGTCAGCCCGGCGCCGCGGCCGGGCACCAGCGCCTTGGGCTTCATCGCAGCCAGGTGGTCGAGCGTCTTCGGCCAGTCTTGAAAGTAGGCGTCGCCGGCGTACGGCGTGGCGTCGAACTCCACCAGGTCGCCGGAGAACAGGATCTTCTGCTCGGGCAGCCAGGCGATGGTGTCGCCCCTGGTGTGGCCGCGGCCCACCTGCAGCAACTGCACCTCGAGCTTGCCGAGCCAGATGCTCATCGCGCCGGCGAACGTGATGGTGGGCCATGTGAGCCCTTGCGGCACGCTCTCGACGTTGCGGAACAGCCGCGGGAAGCGGCCGATCTCGCTGGCCTTGTCGGCCTCGCCGCGCTCGACGATCAGGTCGTAGGTGTCGCGGCTGGCGATGATGTGCTCGGGCCGGTACGCGCTGGCGCCAAGCACGCGCACCGCGTGGTAGTGGCTCAGCACCACGTACTTGATGGGCAGGTCGGTCACCGTGCGGATGCGCCGGATGACGTCTTGCGCCATCACCGGCGTGGCCTGGGTGTCGATCACCATCACCGCGTCGTCGCCCACGATCACGCCGGTGTTGGGGTCGCCCTCGGCGGTGTACGCATACGCGTTGGGCGACAGCTGGGTGAAGCTGACCTGCTTGTCGGCGAGGTCGGCATGCGAGGCGAAGGCTTTGCTCATCGTGGGGGTTCCGCGGTTGTGCCGGCAGGCGGCGTCGGGTAAGCTCGTGCGACTATAACAAATGAGTTCGTCTATGGCGAATACTCGCACCGGCTCCCGGGCGGCCCGCCCGGCGGCGTCATCCCACCGAGCGGCCCCTTCCCGTGCGGCTCCGTCGCGTGCGGCCGCCTCGCGTTCCGCCCCGAAGCCGCGCGCGCGCCGCGGCATCCAGAGCGTCGAGGTCGGCGGCCGGCTGCTGCATGCACTGGCCCACCACGGCCGCGCGATGGCGCTGAAAGACCTTGCCGCCGAGGCGGGCATGACCGCGGCCAAGGCGCATCCGTACCTGGTGAGCTTCGGCCACATCGGCCTGGTGCGGCAAGACAGCGAGAGCGGCCGCTATGCGCTCGGGCCCCTGGTGCTGCAGCTCGGCCTGATCAGCCTGCAGCAGGCCGACCCGGTGCGCCTGGCGGCGCCGCTGCTGGCCGACCTGGCCGCACGCACCGGGCACACGGTGGCGCTGGTGGTGTGGGGCGGACGCGGGCCCACCGTGGTGTTGCGCGAGGCGTCGCCGGCGCCGGTGCACGTCGACCTGCGCCACGGCACGGTGTTCTCGATCGCCGGTACCGCATCGGGCCGACTGTTCGCGGCGCATCTGCCCGCGGTGCTGGTGCGTCCGGTCTACGAGGCCGAGCGCACGCAGGTGGCCGCCCCGCTGTGGCCACGCTTCGTGCACGACCTGGCCGAGGTGCATCGCCACGGCCTCGGGCGCGCCGACGAGGCCGTGCTCGCCGGCGTCAGCGCGTTGTCGGCGCCTGTGTTCGACCACGGCGGTGCGATGGTGCTGGCGATCACCGCGATCGGCCCATCGGCGGCGTTCGATTCGCGCTGGGGCGGTGCGGTCGCGGTTGCGCTGCGCGAGGCCGCGCATTCGGTGTCGGCGCAGCTCGGGCATCGCGAGGGACGCCGCAGCGCGCACGACGGCCCGCTCGACGCGTCCGCCGTGTCGCTGCTGCCCACGGGGCAGGCGGCTTGAGCGCGGCGCGCAGCACAGATCCGGCCGCTGCATCGCGTGCCGCAGCAGGAGCCCCCCCGCCGCCGCGGCCCTTGGAAACCCGGGCAGCGCGATCGGGCGGCCGCCGCTAGGATGCTCACGATGGCACGGCCGCACCGAACTCGAACATGACCGCGAACGCCTTGCACGGCCGGCTGGCCGATCTCGCGCCCGAGCGGCTGCGCGGCATGCGCCGCGGCGTCGAGAAGGAGAGTCTGCGCGTGCGCGCCGCCGGCACGCTGGCGGCCACGCCGCATCCCGAGGCGCTGGGTTCGGCGCTGACGCACTCGCGCATCACCACCGACTACAGCGAGGCGCAGCTCGAGTTGATCACCGGCGCGCACCGCGACGTGCTGGCCTGCGAGCGCGAGCTGCTGCAGATCCACCAGTACGTCTACCGCGTGCTGCGCGACACTGGCGGCGAGATGCTGTGGCCGGCCAGCATGCCGTGCGGGCTGCCGACCGACGAGACGATCCCGATCGGCCGCTACGGCACCTCGAACATCGGCCGCGCCAAGAGCGTGTACCGCATGGGGCTGGCGCACCGCTACGGCCGGCGCATGCAGACGATCTCGGGCATCCACTACAACTGGTCGATGCCGGGGCTCGGCAACGATGAGTACTTCGGGCTGATCCGCAACTTCCGCCGCCATTCGTTCCTGCTGCTGCTGCTGTTCGGCGCCTCGCCGGCGGTGTGCGCCAGCTTCGTCGAAGGGCGCGAGCACCATCTGCAGCAGGCCTCGCCGCACACGCTGATGCTGCCGCACGCCACCTCGCTGCGCATGGGCCGGCTCGGCTACCAGAGCGACGCGCAGGCATCGATCGCGGTCAGCTACAACGATCTCGAAGGCTACGCGGCATCGCTGCACGAGGCGTTGACGCGGCCGTACCCGGCGTACGAGGCGATCGGCGTCCGCAACCCAGGCGGCGACTACAACCAGCTCGCCACCACGCTGCTGCAGATCGAGAACGAGTTCTACGGCACGATCCGGCCCAAGCGCGTGATCCGCCCGGGCGAGCGCCCGCTGCATGCGCTGCGCGATCGCGGCGTCGAGTACGTCGAGGTGCGCTGCATGGACCTCGACCCGTTCGTGCCGGCCGGCATCCAGGCGCAGACGATGCGCTTTCTCGATGTCTTCCTGCTGCACTGCCTGCTGGCCGACAGCCCGCCCGACACGCGCGACGAGATCGCCGCGCTGGCGCGCAACCAGCACGCCACCGCGGCGCGCGGGCGCGAGCCCGGCCTGGTGCTCGAGCGCGGGCGCACGAGCGTGCCGCTGGCGCAGTGGGGCGCTGAGCTGCTGCAGGCGTTCGAGCCGATCGCCGCACGGCTCGACCGCGTGTTCGGCGGTGGCGAGTACCGTGCCGCGCTGCAGGCCGCGCAGGCGGGGTTCGCCGCGCCGTCATCGCTGCCGTCGGCGCGCGTGCTGGCGTCGATCGAAGTTGCCGAGGCCTGCGCGTTCACCGCGTTCGCGCAGCGCCAGGCCGAGCGCACGCGCGAGCACCTGCTCGCGTTGCCGTGGAGCGCGCAGCAGCAGGCCGACTTCGAGCTCGAGGCGCGCGCCTCGCTGGCCGAACAAACGCGGCTCGAGGCGGCCGACACGATGCCGTTCGAAACCTTCCGCCAGCACTATGTGGCGGCCGAGCGGCTGGTGCCGGCGCCGAAGCGCAAGGTGGCGTGATAGAGCACCGTTGCAGGCGTCCGGTCTTGCTGCGATCGTTCGAACCCTTCGCCGATTGGCGCGAGGCCGAGGCCACCGGGTGACCGGAAGCTACGTGTCCCCCGCGCTCAGGCTGCTGGCGCAGCCTGAGCGCTCCTCCTCTTACCTCCACCATCCGGGCACCCGGCGTCCTCGGCCTTGGGACGACCGCGCGTCGCCGCGAGCACTGAAGACGTTGCACACCTGCGGTGTCGAACGAGCGCCGCGGCGGGCCGGCCTGTTGTGCGCAAGTAAAGGAAGGAGGCACGGGCGGGAGCCCGGGCCGGGGGGACATGGAGCACAACAGGCCGGCCCGTCGCGGCGCGGACGCACTGGCCATCGAATGCTGGCGTTCGCCACCCACCCGAGGCGCGCCGACCCACAATCGGTTCTGACCGCTCGCAGCGAGGTTCGTTGCGCGGTGCCGCCTACACCGGCTTCAGTGCCGCGCGCGCATCGTGGCGCGCCAGCCGGGCGAGCAGGTATTCCACCTCGGTGCGCGCGGCCGGCGTCAGCGCGGCCTTCGGCGCACGCTGCGCGCTCGATGCGATCAGGCCGCGCCGCTGCAGCACGTGCTTGCGCACGCCGAGGCCGACGCCCGGTTGCTGCTCGTAGCGCAGCAGCGGCAGGTGGGCGTCGAACAGATCGTGCGCGTCGTCGCGCCGGCCCTCGCGCTGCAGCCGCACCACGTCGCACAGCATGTCGGGGAACGCGTAGCCGGTCATCGCGCCGTCGGCGCCGCGCTCGCACTCGAAGTCGAGAAACAGCCCGCCATTGCCGCACAGGATCGAGATGCGGCGCATCGAGCCATCGCGCTCGAAGCCGCGCAGCGTGCTGATCTTCTCCAGCCCCGGCCAGTCTTCGTGCTTGAGCATCGCGCACGACGGGTTCTCGCCGACGATGCGGCCGATCACCGCCGGCGTCATTTGCACGCCGAAGGTCAGCGGGTAGTCCTGGATCACGAACGGCACGTCGGTGCCGATCGCCTGCACCGCCTGCGCGTAGTAGCCCACGATCTGGTCGTCGGTGCGCAGCGTGTTCGGCGGCGCAATCATCACGCCGGCGGCGCCGCGCGCCATCGCCTCGTGCGCCAGCGTGCGCATCGCGGCGAACCCCGGCGCGGTGACGCCGACGATCACCGGCGTGCGGCCGAACGCCTCGATGAAGCGCGTGGCCACCGCGAGGCTCTCGGCCGCGTCGAGCTTCGGCGCCTCGCCGAGCTGGCCGAGCACGGTGACGCCGGTGGCGCCGCAGCGCAGGTAGAACGCGCTCAGGCGATCGATCGATGCGAAGTCGATCGCGCCGTCATCGGTGAACGGCGTGGGCGCGATCGGGAAGACGCCGTGGGCGGTGGTCAGTGCAGTCGAAGTCATCGCGGTGGGTACCGGTGGGTGCGCGCGGCGTGCTGTCGCTTTCAACCGTAATGTGCCCGAGAACACGCGGGTCTGCGGCCGCGTGTCATCATCGCGTGCCGATGCAGTACAGCGCCGACTCCCGCTACGCCTGGACCCGTCTGGCCGTCACGCTGGCGCTGATGACGATCGGCTCGGCCGGCATGTACGTGGTGTCGGTGGTGCTGCCGGCGGTGCAGGCCGAGTTCGGCGTCGCGCGCGCGGATGCGTCGCTGCCGTACACGCTGCTGATGGTGGGCTTCGGCATCGGCGGCGTCTGGATGGGCCGGCTGGCCGACCGCCACGGCGTGATGCGGCCGCTGCTGATCGGCTCGGTCGGCCTCGGCCTGGGCTTCATCGCCGCGGCGTTCTCCAGCAACGTGTGGCTGTTCGCGATCGCGCACGGCGTGGGCATCGGGTTGGTCGGCTCGTCGGCCACGTTCGCGCCGCTGGTGGCCGACACCTCGCTGTGGTTCGTGCGCCGGCGCGGCATCGCGGTGGCGATCTGCGCCAGCGGCAACTACCTGGCCGGCGCGATCTGGCCGCCGATCGTGCAGCATTTCGTGCAGAGCGTCGGCTGGCGCCAGACCTACCTCGCGCTCGGCGTGCTGAGTCTGGTGGTGCTGCCGCTGCTGGCGCTGGCGATGCGGCCGCGGCCGCCGGCGGCGGTGGCGGCGCCGGCGAAGGCGCACTTCGGCACGCCATCGGATCGCCCGTTCGGCTTCTCGCTCGGCGGCGCGCAGGCGCTGCTGTGCGTGGCCGGCGTGGCCTGCTGCGTCGCGATGTCGATGCCGCAGGTGCACATCGTCGCGTATTGCGGCGACCTCGGCTACGGCGCCGCGCGCGGCGCGCAGATGTTGTCGCTGATGCTGGCCGCCGGCATCGTCAGCCGGCTGATCTCGGGCGCGATCTGCGATCGCATCGGCGGTCTGCGCACGCTGCTGCTCGGCTCGGCGCTGCAGGGCGTGGCGCTGCTGCTGTTCCTGCCGTTCGACGGCCTCGTGTCGCTGTACGTGATCTCGGCGCTGTTTGGCCTGTTCCAGGGCGGCATCGTGCCGAGCTACGCGATCATCGTGCGCGAGTACTTCCCGCCGGCCGAGGCCGGCGCGCGCGTCGGCACGGTGCTGATGTGCACGCTGTTCGGCATGGCGCTGGGCGGCTGGATGTCGGGCAAGGTGTTCGACCTCACCGGCAGCTACCACGCGGCGTTCGTCAACGGCATCGCGTGGAACCTGTTGAACCTGGCGATCGCGTTCACGCTGCTGCAGCGCACGCGGCGCCTGGCGCGCCTGCAAACTGCGTGAGCCTCGCGCGGCGTCAGCCGGCCTGCGTGCTGCGCTGCGTGCGCAGGTGGCTTTGCACCGCCTGCAGCAGCTCGGTGAGGTCGAGCGGCTTGGTCAGGTAGGCGGAGAAGCCGGCCTTCAGTGCGCGGTGGATGTCGGCCGGCTGTGCGCTGGCGCTGACCGCGATCGCGGGGATGTGGCGCGTGTGCTCGTGCTCGCGCAGTCGCTTCAGCAGCTCGAAGCCGTCGATGCCCGGCAGCTCGATGTCCAGCAGCAGCAGCGCCGGCGGCGTGGCGCGCGCGCGCTCGATCGCGTCGATCGGGTCTTCCACATGTTCGAGCTCGACGCCGGGCAGGCGCGCCAGCATCGCGTGCATCAGCAGCGCATTGACCCGGTTGTCCTCGACGTAGAGCACGCGCCGGCGCTCCACGCGGGCCGGGCCCGGAGGCGGTGCTGCGACCGGTGCGAAGGCGGCCGGATCGCCGCTGCGCGCGCCACGCGGCAGGCGGATCCAGAACGTGCTGCCGCTGTCGAGCGCGCTGTCGACACCGATCTCGCCGCCCATCGCGCGCACCAGGTGCCGGCTCAACGCCAGACCGATTCCGGTGCCTTCGACGCCGCTGCGCCGCGCGCCCAGGCGCTCGAACGCGACGAACAACCGGCCCACCTGGTCGGGCGTGATGCCGATGCCGGTGTCGATCACGCGCAGTTCGACCATCTCGCCGAGCAGCCGGGCGTCGACCGTCACGTCGCCGTCGGCCCGGTTGTACTTGATCGCGTTGCTCAGCAGGTTCAGCAGCGCCTGCCGCAGCCGCAGCGGGTCGGCCTGCACCTGGCATTGCAGCGTCTGGCGGTCGCCGAGCTTCAGATGCACCGGGCGCTCGCGCGCCAGCGGCTCCATCAGCGCCAGGCACTCCTCGACGAGCGGCAGCAGCGCCACCGGCGCCAAGGTGATGGCCAGGCGGCCGGTCTCGATGCGGCTCAAGTCGAGCACGTCGTTGATCAGGCTCAGCAGGTGGCGCCCGCCGCGCAGGATCTCGCCGGCGTGCTGCTGCTGCTCGGTGCTGAGCGGATGCGCCGGGTCTGACAGCAGCAACTGCGCGAAGCCGAGAATCGCGTTCATCGGCGTGCGCAGCTCGTGCGACATCAGCGACAGGAAACGCGACTTCGCGCGGTTCGCGCGCTCGGCCTCGTCCTTGGCCGCGACCGCGGCCTCCTGCGCCAGCTTGCGCTCGGTGATGTCGACACCGAACATGTAGTAGCTGCGCCTGCCGTCGGCCATCTCGGGGCCTGCCACGTGGCGCAGTTCGAGGTCGAGCCGCTCGCGCTGCGCGCTGGCGGCATAGTGGCGTTCGCTGATCGACTGTTCGCCCTGGAGTGCACGCTCGGCCTCGCGCACGCTGCTGGCCGCATGCTCCGGCGGCAGCACCTCGGATCGGAGCGCGCCGATCAGCTCGCTCAGCGGTCGCCCGAGCACCTGCGCGAGCCGCTCGTTGACATAGGTGTAGCGGTGGTCCTCGTCGCAGGCGGCGATGTAGCCGGGAAAGGCGTCGAGCAGCGCACGGGTCTGCGTCTGGCCGGCCAGCATCGCCGCCAACGCAGTGGCCTCGGCCGTCACGTCGCGGGTGACCAGCAGGACGCATCGCCGGCCCTGCACCGCTTCGGCAACCGGCGAGTAGATGGTCTCCAGGTACTGCTTCACGCCGCCGCGATCGAATGCGTCGCGCAGCACGCTGACCCGCCCGCTGCGCAGCGTGCGGTTCAACGTATCGCGGCGCCGCTGCGTGATCGAGCCGGGCAGCACCTCGGCCACGCTGCGGCCGATCGCGTCGTCGCGCCGCACGCCGGTCTGCCGGCACCAGGCGTCGTTGACGAGCCAGTACACCTCGTCGTCGCTGACCACGCTGACCATGTCCGAGATCGCATCGATCACGACCTGATAGGCGCGCAGGTCGAGTGTGGGCGCGCGGCGCGCGCTGCGCCGCGCCGCCACGCGACGCGGCGCGTCAGCAGGCCCCAACCGCGGCGTCTTGCGAACGAGAGCCAAGCCGCTTCTCCATCAGCACTGCGAGATCGATCTGCCCGGCGAGCGCCGGGCCGACTCAGAGCGGCGATATTCGCACAACCGACCCCGCACGGGCCGCAGGCCAGGGCCCGCTCACACTTCTGCGCATTCACCTCCGCGGTGCACTAGGCGAACTGCTGCTGCCCCGGCACGCGGGCATCGCGCTTGGCCTGCAGCATCAGCTGCTCCAGCCGCGACAGCAATTGGGGGTCGCGCGGGTCGTCGGCGCGCGCGATGGCCGGCGCCGGACCGCGCCATTCGATCTCCACCCGTGCGAACGGCTTGGGCAGGAAGGTGCGGTTCCACGAGCGATGCAGGTGGAAGGCGCGATCGCAGCTGACGCTGGCGTAGAAGATCGGGCAGTCGAGCAGGCGCGCGGTTTCGAGCACACCGGGCTTGAGCTTGTAGATCGGACCGCGCGGCCCGTCGACCGCGAAGCTGACGTTGTGGCCCTCGCGCGCGATGCGCAGCAGCGCGCGCAGCCCACCGGCGCCACCGCGGCTCGACGAGCCCACCGCCACGCGCGCGCCGAGCAGGCGCAGCAAGGTGGCCATGATGCGGCCGTCCTTGCTCGGTGACGACAGCGTTGCCAGGCGGTAGCCCTTGGCTACCTGCAACAGGGCGAGCTCGTCGCCGTGCCAGTGCGCGAAGATCACCGGCCGGCGCTCGGCCAGCGCGGCGCGCAACGCGGCGGGCTCGCGCAGTGTGGTGCGCCAGGTGAGCGACAGCGCCCGGTACAGCAGCCAGGCCAGCCAGCCGAGCACGGTCTGCTTCACGGCTGCGGCGCCGCGGCGACGCTCGACACGGGGTCGAACAACTGCTCCATCTCACGGCGCAGCGCGTAGGCGCGCGTGCCGGTGTCGATCGCCACGTCGGCCCAGCTCAGGCTCTGGCCGCGGGCCACCGCGCGCAGCAGCTTCACGTCGTGCGCCAGGCCCAGCGGCAGGCCACCGGTGCCGCCGTCGAGCGCGCGCGAGGTGGCCGCCGGCAGCAACTTGCCCCACACCGCGTAGCCGCCTTCGCCGTCGAGCCGGTCGCCGGGGCGCAGATCCTTCTTCGCGGTGGCCACCACATCGGCCTGCCAGAGCTGCGCCACGCCGGTGGCCTCGCCGCGCAGCGCGACGCTGGCCACCGACAGCCCGACCTCGAGCCCGATCAAGTGCCAGCGCTTGTACAGCGTGAAGTAGCGTCCGCTCGGGTCGGTGTGCGCGTTGTACTCCTCGAAGCAGTTGCGGATGTACTCGGTCTCGCCCTCGACCGTGACCCACACGCCCATGCGGATGTCGTACGGAATCGGGCGGCCATCGGCCTCGAGCGACGAAATCACCTCGACCATGCCCTTGCGCTCGAGCACGCCGCCTTCGCTCTTGGGCCGCGTGACGAACGGAATGTCGGCCACGCTGGCTGGCGGGTACAGCAGGCCGTTGCTCGGCACCGCGAGCCCGGTGGCGTTGGCCACCGCGGTGCTCTCGATCGCCGGCTTGCTGCCGTCGAGGAAGCTGTTGAACATCTTCGGGTTCAGGCCGCCGCGCTCGGCCTGCTCGGGTGTCAGGCCGTAGTGGCCCCACACGGTGTCGGGCGTGGATTCGCAGAAGTGCGGCAGCCACTTGTGGCCGCGGCCGGCCGCCACCACCGGGAAGCCGCAGGTGCGCGCCCAGTCGACCAGGTCGCAGATGAGCGCCGGCTGGTCGCCGAAGGCGAGCGAGTAGATCACGCCGGCGTCGGCCGCCTTGCGCGCCAGCAGCGGGCCGCAGAACGCGTCGGCCTCGACCGTCACGTTGACCACGTGCTTGCGCTGCGCGAACGCTTCGAGGCAGTGTTCCACCGCAGCGATCGGATGCCCGGTGCATTCGACGATCACGTCGATCGCCGGGTGCCGCACCAGTGCGCGCCAATCGTCGCCGAGGTGCGTGTTGCCGTCGCGCAGCGCGGCGTCGAGCGATGCGGCCTGCGTCTGCGCCGCGCTCCAGCCCACACGCGCCAGGTTGCGTCGTGCGGCGTCGGGTGCAAGGTCGGCAATGCCCACCAGGTGCACGCCCGGCGTGCGCGGCACCTGCGCGAGGTACATCGAGCCGAACTTGCCGGCGCCGATCAAACCCACGCGCACCGGCCGGCCGGCGGCGGCGCGTTCGAGCAACTTGCGATGCAGACTCATCGTGCGGGCTCCTGGGTGTGCGCGTGTCCGGTTGTCGCCGCTCGGGCGGCCGCGATTGTCGCGCGGTGCGCGACGATCACGCGGCTCCCGTGCCTTGCCACGCCGTGTTGCTTGCCAAAAAAACTTGACTGCGGTCAAGCGATTTTCGTCGCCACCTGGCGGAGCATTGGCGCGCGGTGTACGGCCCGCCGTTGTAACGCAGGCGCGTAGGGGGACGCCGCATGGCGACGCGGTGCCGGGCACGCTATCGTTGCGGGCTGTGCCTCAAGACTGACAGGAGACGAAGGGCCATGAGCAACTTGATCGATGCCGCGCGGCGGCGCATGACGGCCCGGCTGGCGAGCGTGGCGCTCGCGCTGGCGTTCGGCGCGGCGCCGACGCTGGCGGCGTGGGCACCGGAGAAGCCGGTGGAGTTCATCGTGCCAGCGGGCACCGGCGGCGGCGCCGACCAGATGGCGCGGCTGATCCAGGGTATCGTCGCCAAGCACAAGCTGATGAGCCAGCCGCTGATCGTGGTGAACAAGGCCGGCGGCGCCGGCGCCGAGGGTTTCCTCGACGTCAAGGGCTCCAAGGGCGACCCGAACAAGATCGTCATCACGCTGTCGAACCTGTTCACGACGCCGCTGGCCACCGGCGTGCCGTTCAACTGGCGCGATCTGACCCCGGTGGCGATGATGGCGCTCGACCAGTTCGTGCTGTGGGTCAATGCCGATACGCCGTACCAGAGCGCCAAGCAGTACATCGACGCGGTGAAGGCGGCCGGTCCGTCGAAGATGAAGATGGGCGGCACCGGCTCGAAGCAGGAAGACCAGATCATCACGGTCAGCATCGAGAAGGCCGCCGGCGTCAAGTTCATCTACGTGCCGTTCAAGGGCGGCGGTGATGTCGCGGTGCAACTCACCGGCAAGCACATCGACTCGTCGGTGAACAACCCGGTCGAGGCGGTGGCGCAGTGGCGTGCCGGCAAGCTGCGGCCGTTGTGCGTGTTCGACAGCCAACGCATGAACTACAACGAGCCACTAGCCGGCGGCAAGTCTTGGCACGACATCCCCACCTGCAAGGAGGCGGGTATCCCCACCGACTACGTGATGCTGCGCGGCATCTTCATGCCGGCTGGCGTGTCGGCCGACCAGGTGGCGTTCTATGTCAACCTGCTGAAGAAGGTGCGCGAAACGCCCGAGTGGAAGGACTTCATGAAGCTCGGCGCGTTCAACCAGACCTTCATGACCGGCCCCGACTACGTCAAGTGGGTCGAGAAGACCGAGGCCTCGCACTACATGCTGATGAAGGACGCCGGCTTCATCGCCAAGTAGCCGGCCGCCGCGTCGCGCCGTTGGCGCCTGGCACGTATGTCGCGCCCGGTGCACGCCCTTCGCAACCCGAGATGAGCACGACCGACGAAGACCCCAGCGGCGACGCGCGCGGCATCTCGACCCGCAGCGTCGAGATGGCGGTGGCGGCGGCGCTGTTTGCATTGGGCGCGCTGGTCGCGTTCAAGAGCTGGCAGCTCGGTGCCGGCTGGCGCGACGACGGGCCCGGCGCGGGCTACTTTCCGTTCTACATCGCGCTGCTGATCTGCGTGTCGTGCGCGGTGGTGGCGGCGCGCGCGTTCGCTGGCCCTGGCGACACGCTGTTCGTCACCTTCGGCCAGCTGAGGCTGGTGATGACGGTGCTGCTGCCGTCGCTGGGCTACGTGGTCGCGGTGCAGCTGCTCGGGCTGTACATCGGCTCGGTGCTGTTCATCGCCGGCTTCATGATCCGGGTGGGCGGCTACCACTGGGTCAAGGGCCTGGTCGTCGCCTTGGCAGTGATGGTGCTGGCGTTCCTGATGTTCGAGGTGTGGTTCAAGGTGCCGCTGTACAAGGGCGTAGTCAACCTACTCGGATTCCTGGGCTACTAGCGATGGCGCACTGGATGGTCGCGGGCGGCGCTGCCTCGTCGAGAAGGATGCGATGACCGAGCTCGCCTCGCTGTTCCACGGTTTCGCGGTCGTCCTCACGCCGTTCAACCTGATGCTGATGATGCTCGGCATCGTGCTGGGCGTGCTGATCGGCGTGCTGCCGGGTCTGGGCGGCGCCAACGGGGTGGCGATCCTGCTGCCGCTGACGTTCGCGATGCCGCCGACCTCGGCGATCATCCTGCTGTCGTGCATCTACTGGGGCGCGCTGTTCGGCGGCGCGATCACCTCGGTGCTGTTCAACATCCCGGGCGAACCGTGGTCGGTGGCCACCACGTTCGACGGCTACCCGATGGCGCAGGGCGGCCGCGCCGGCGAGGCGCTGACCGCGGCGTTCACCAGTTCGTTCGTCGGCGCGTTCTTCGCGGTGCTGATGATCACCTTCCTCGCGCCGCTGGTGGCGAAGTTCGCGCTCGAGTTCGGGCCGCCGGAGTTCTTCGCAGTCTACCTGCTCACGTTCTGCAGCTTCGTCGGCATGGGCAAGGGCTCGCCCGCGAAGATCCTGGTGTCGATGATGATCGGCTTCGCACTGGCCGCGGTCGGCATGGACACCGTCACCGGCCAGTTGCGCCTGACGTTCGGTCTGACCGGGCTGATGCGCGGCTTCGATTTCCTGATCGTCGTGATCGGCCTGTTCGGCATCGGCGAGATCCTGCTGTCGATGGAGGAGGGGCTGAAGTTCTCCGGCAAGCCCGCGCGCATCAACACCCGGGTGGTGCTCGAGACGTGGCGCCGGCTGCCGGCGTTCTGGGCCACCTCGTTGCGTAGCACGCTGATCGGCATCTGGATGGGCATCACGCCCGGCGGCGCCACGCCGGCGTCGTTCATGAGCTACGGCATGGCCAAGAGGATGTCGCCGCGCGGCGGCGACTTCGGCAAGGGCGAGATCGAAGGCGTGGTCGCACCGGAGACCGCGGCGCATGCCGCCGGCACCAGCGCGCTGCTGCCGATGCTGGCGCTCGGCATCCCGGGCTCGCCCACCGCGGCCGTGCTGCTCGGTGGCCTGCTGATCTGGGGCCTGCAGCCGGGGCCGCTGCTGTTCGTCGAGAAGCCCGATTTCGTCTGGGGGCTGATCGCCAGCATGTACCTCGGCAACGTGGCCGGCCTCGTCGTCGTGCTCACCTGCGTGCCGCTGTTCGCCGCGATCCTGCGCGTGCCGTTCGCGATCATCGCACCGGTGATCATCGCGATCTGCGCGATCGGCGCCTACACGGTGCACAACGCGATGCTCGACGTCTGGTACATGATCGGCTTCGGCGTCATCGGCTACGTGTTCAAGAAGCTCGACTATCCGCTGGCGCCGCTGGTGCTCGCGGTGGTGCTGGGCGACCGCGCGGAGGATTCGTTCCGCCAGTCGATGCTGCTGTCGCAGGGCAGCCTGACGATCCTGTGGTCGAACTGGCTGGTCGGCTCGATCACCACGCTGGCACTCGCGCTGCTGCTGTGGCCGCTGATCACCGCGGGGCTGCGGGCGCTGAAGGGCCTCGGCGGCGGCTCGCGCGCGGCGACGTCGGAGAAGCGGTAACGCATTGCGCGTGTCGGACTTCCGACGTTTCGACGTATTGGCGCTCGGCGCATCGGTGCTCGGTACGAGTACCGTGCGACCACCGTGCGACCACCGTGCGACGGGCCGGCGGCGGAGCCTGCATGCTCCGGCCCACGCTCGCGGGCGACCACCGCGGCACTCGCCGATCGCCTCGTCAACACCAGCCAAGCCGGCCACCGACCAGGACACCGCGAATGGGGCCTGCGCCTGCAGACTCCACCACCGACCCGCGATGCAGCGCGGCGTGCCGATGGCATGCGGACATTGCGGCGCCATGGAGCATGGATGCGAGTAGTCCGGTGGCATGCGGGTTCCGATGGCATGCAGGCACACCGTTGGGATGCGGGCATTCCGGTGGCGGGCCGCGGTGGTGGAGTGGGCAGGTGGTTCGGGCATGCGGGCGCAGGCCCCATTCGCGGTGTCCTGGCCGGTGGCATGCCAGGCAGGTGTTGACGAGGCGATGTCCGCGTGCCGCGGTGGTCGCCCGCGAGCGTGGGCCGGAGAACGCGTGCCCGAGCCGGCTGCCCCGCCCGTGCCTTCGCATGAAGACTCTCGGGGAATGAGGAGGCCCCGCGACAGGGCACCACCTGATTGACGATGGAGCTCCGCCAATCAGAAGGCGCCAGGAATCAAATCTTCCCGCGCTGCTTCAACCGCGACAACGTCTCCGGCGAGATGTTCAGGTACGCCGCCAGTTCCTTCTTCGGCAAGCGCTCGACGAACTCGGCGTGCTTGCGCATGAATCGGTGCACGCGGCCCGGCGCGTCGAGCAGGTGCAGCGTGATCGTGTGCGCCATCACCTCGCTCATCACACCCATCAGCTGGTATTCGAACTCCTGCTTCAGCGCGGCATGCTGGTCGAGAAACGCCACCCACGCCGGCAGCGGCATCGTCGCCACGCGCGCCTTGGTCACCGCGATGATGCTGTACGGCGCCGGCGTGTGCAGCCGCCACGCGGCATAGCTGGTCTCGAAATCGCGCTCGGCCGCGAAGCGCAGGATCATCTCCTTCGCGCTCGGGCTGGCGACCACGCGCTTCAGGATGCCGTCGAGGATGAAGCACTGCGCCATGTCGTGGTCGCCCTGGAACACCAGGCAATCGCCCTTGCCGCATTCCTGGATCACCAGCTGCGGCTCGAGCTCGGCCAGCGCCGGGCGCGACAGGTGCTTCAGCACCGTGTTCTGCGCGAGCTGCAGGCGGATCACGTTGCGCTCGCCGTGCTCCGCGATGGTGGGCCGTGATGGTTGCGTTTTCGAATACTTGACCACGGTCAATCGATGCGCGAAGCCGCCGAAACTATGATGATTTTCCCTGATTCGACCGGCGTCGAACGCGCACTCGGAGGCATCGACATGGCCGTCATCACCGAACCTCGCACCGCCGCGTCACACGCCGCGGCGAGCGCCGCCAGCGAGAGCATCGACGGCTTCCAGCTCGTCGTCGAAGCGCTGAAGCTCAACGGCCTCGACACGATCTACGGCCTGCCCGGCATCCCGATCACCGATCTCACGCGCCGCGCACAGGCCGAAGGCCTGCGCATGCTCGCGTTCCGGCACGAGCAGAGCGCAGGTTATGCGGCGTCGATCGCCGGCTTTCTCACCGGCAAACCGGGCATCTGCCTGACCGTGTCGGCGCCCGGCTTCCTCAACGGGTTGAATGCGCTCGCGCACGCCACGGTCAACTGCTTCCCGATGATCCTGATCAGCGGCTCGAGCGAGCGCGAGGTCGTCGACCTGCAGCAAGGCGACTACGAAGAGATGGATCAACTGGCGATCGCGCGGCCGCTGGCCAAGGCCGCGTACCGCGTGCTGCATGCCGCGGACATCGGCGTCGGCATCGCGCGCGCGATCCGCGCCGCGGTGTCGGGCCGCCCGGGCGGCGTCTACCTCGACCTGCCGGCCAAGCTGTTCTCGCAGAGCGTCGAGGCGGCGGCCGGCCGCGCGTCGCTGATCCAGGTGGTCGACGCGGCGCCGAAGCAGATCCCCGCGTCCGATGCGGTGCAGCGCGCGCTGGCGCTGCTCAAGGGTGCGAAGAAGCCGCTCATCATCCTCGGCAAGGGCGCGGCGTATGCGCAGGCCGACGTCGACATCCGTGCGCTGGTGGAGCGCAGCGGCATCCCGTACCTGCCGATGTCGATGGCCAAGGGCCTGTTGCCTGACACGCATGAGCAGTGCGCAGCGGCGGCACGCTCGTTCGTGCTGCCTGCGGCCGACGTGGTGCTGCTGGTCGGCGCGCGGCTGAACTGGCTGCTGTCGCACGGCAAGGGCAAGACCTGGGGCGGTGCCGGCGCCAAGGCCTGGGGTGGGCAGCGCTTCATCCAGCTCGACATCTCGCCGCAGGAGGCCGACAGCAACGTGCGAATCGACGCGCCGGTGATCGGCGACATCGGCTCGTGCGTGGCGGCGCTGCTGGCCGGCATGGGCCGGGCATGGCCGAAGCCCCCGGCCGAGTGGCTGGCCGCGGTGGCCGACAAGAAGAACGGCAACATCGCGAAGATGGCCGAGACGCTGGCGCACAACCCGGTGCCGATGAACTTCCACAGCGCGCTTGCGGTGGTGCGCGACATCGTCGCGGCGCACCCCGACGCGGTGCTGGTCAACGAGGGCGCCAACGCGCTCGACTTCACGCGATCGATCGTCGACATGCACCGGCCGCGCAAGCGCCTGGACGTCGGCACCTGGGGCATCATGGGCGTCGGCATGGGCTACAGCGTGGCGGCCGCGGTCACCACGCAGCAGCAGGTGCTGGCGATCGAGGGCGACAGCGCGTTCGGCTTCTCCGGCATGGAGGTGGAGACGATCTGCCGCTACAACCTGCCGGTGTGCATCGTGGTGATGAACAACAACGGCGTCTACAAGGGCACCGACACCGATCCCACCGGGCGCGACCCGGGCCCCACGCAGTTCGTGAAGGGCGCGCGCTACGACAAGCTGATCGGGGCCTTCGGCGGCGTCGGCGTGCACGCCACCACGCCGGCCGAACTGCGCGCCGGCATCGAGGCGGCGTTCCGCTCGCGCCGGCCGACGCTGATCAACGCGGTGATCGACGAGACCGCCGGCACCGAGAGCGGCCGCATCACCAGCCTGAACCCCGTAGTAAAGAAGTGATCCTGTCCCGGGGATGCGCCGCTGGAGCGGCGCAGAGATTCGAGTCAACGGAGAGTTGAGATGGAAGCACTGAAGGATGTCCGCATCCTCGACATGACCCACGTGCAGGCGGGGCCCACCTGCTCGCAGCTGCTGGCGTGGATGGGCGCCGACGTGATCAAGTTCGAGAACCCGGCCGGCGATGCCACGCGCGGCCAGCTGCGCGACGTGCCCAACGCCGACAGCCTGTACTTCACGATGCTCAACTGCAACAAGCGCTCGATCACCGTCAACATGAAGAGCGAGCAGGGCAAGCAGATCTTCGTCGACCTGCTGAAGAGCTGCGACATCATGATGGAGAACTTCGGCCCCGGCGTGCTCGAGCGGCTGGGCTTCACGTGGGAGCGCATCCACGAGATCAACCCGAAGATCGTCGTCGGCTCGATCAAGGGCTTCGGCTCGAGCGGTCCTTATGCGGAGTTCAAGGCCTACGAGAACGTGGCGCAGGCGATGGGCGGCGCGATGAGCACCACCGGCGTCCCCGACGGCGCGCCGTTCGTCACCGGCGCGCAGATCGGCGACACCGGCACCGGCCTGCACCTGGCCATCGGCCTGCTGGCGGCGCTGCACCAGGCGCGCCGCACCGGCGAGGGCCAGTACGTCGAGGTGGCGATGATGGACGGCGTGATGAACCTGTGCCGCGTCAAGTTCCGCGACCACCAGCGCCTGACGCGCGGCGCGCTCGCCGAGTACTCGGTGCCCACCTACCAAGGCATGGGCGAGGTGCCGCGCGCCGGCAACGATTCCGGCGGTGGCCAGCTCGGCAACGCGATCCACTGCAAGCCGCACGGCGCCAACGACTGGCTCTACGTGGTGGTGCAGGAGGCGGTGTGGGCCGCGCTGGCCAACCGCATCGGCGCCGAGGTGGGCGTGCCCGATCTCGCCGCCGATCCGCGCGTGGCCACGATCGGCGAGCGTCGCAAGAACCAGCAGCTGGTGTGGACGCTGCTGAACAAGTTTGCCGAGCAGCACACCAAGCGCGAGCTGATGGCGATCCTCAACGCGCTCGACGTGCCATGCGGCCCGATCATGTCGACGCAGGACCTCGCCACCGACGAGCACGTGTTGGGCCGCGAGATGTGGGTCGAGCTCGATCATCCGCAGCGCGGCCGCTGGTTCAACGTGGGCATGCCGATCAAGCTGTCGGCCTCGCCCGCGGTGATCAAGCGCTCGCCGACGCTGGGCGAGCACAACGACGAGGTGCTGCGCGACGTGCTGGGCTACGGCGCCGACAAGATCGCCACCATCAAGGCTGCCGGCGCGCTGAGCCTGCCGCCGAAGAAGGGCTGAGCCCGCGCACAGGGCAGTCCCTGCGGACTGCCCTGTGGCTGGCGAAGGACTGGAGGCGTCTCGCGCGGCCAGGCATGAGCCCGCGCACAGGGCAGTCCCTGCGGACTGCCCTGTGGCTGGCGAAGGACTGGAGGCGTCTCGCGCGGCCAGGCATGAGCCCGCGCACAGGGTAGCCCCTGCAAGCCGGGCCGTTCACCCCGCCTTCGCCACCGTCTTGCCCAACAGCCGCGCCAGCGCATACACCGCATCGATGCACGGCGTCGGCGTCTCGGTGAGCCGCGCCAGCTCGGCCACCGAGCCGACCAGCGCCTCGATCTCGGGCTCGCGGCCGGCTTCGATGTCCTGCAGCATCGAGGTCTTGTGCGCGCCCACCTTCTCGGCGCCGGCGATGCGCCGCTCGATCGACACGCGAAACGTGATGCCGAGCTGGCCGGCCACCGCCTGCGCCTCGGCCATCATCTGCGCGGCGAGCTCGCGCGTGGGTGCGAAGCGGCAGATGTCTTCGAGCGTGGCGCGCGTCAGCGCGCTCACCGGGTTGAACACCAGGTTGCCCCACAGCTTGAGCCAGATCTCGGCGCGGATGTTGTCCAGCAGCGGCGATTTGAGCCCCGCGCGCACGAACGCGTCGGCCACGCGCTGCGCGCGCGCGCTGATCGTGCCGTCGAGCTCGCCCAGCGGAAAGCGCTCGCCCTCGATGTGCCGCACCACGCCGGGCGCGACCAGCTCGCTGGCCGGGTAGACCACGCAGCCGATCACGCGGCTCGCATCGATGGCGCGCGCGATCGCGCCACCGGGGTCGACGCTGGCGAGCGTGCGGCCCTCGAACGGCCCGCCATGGCGCTGGAAGTACCAGTACGGCAGGCCGTTTTGCATCGGCACCACCACCGTCTCGGGCCCGCACAGCAGCGGCACGCTGGCGGCCACCGCGGCGAGCTGGTGCGCCTTCATCGCCGGCACCACCACGTCGTGCACGCCGGCCTCGCGGTAGTCGGCGGTGGCGCGCACGTTGCGGGCCACCTGCTCGCGGCCTTCGGCGTCAATGAGCTTGATGCCGTGCGTGCGAATCGCCTCGAGGTTGGCGCCGCGCACGATGAAGGTCACATCCTCGCCGGCCAGCGCCAGCTTGGCTCCCAGGTAGCCGCCGATGGCACCGGCGCCGATGATCGCGAATTTCATGCTGCTGCTGTCGAGCGAGGAGGTCGTGTCGAAATTCTATCGAGCGGTTGCGGGCCCATCGCCGCAGCGGCACACTCGAATCGCGATGTGTGGTGCGCCGTCGCGGCGGGCAACGGCAAATCCCGGAATCTTGACCGCAGTCAATGGCTCGCCGAACGGCCGCCACGCAGAATTTTGTGCGCCCCTTTTTGTGCGCCCCTTTTTTGTGCGCCGTTTTCTGTGCGCCTGAGTGTGCCGTTGCGGCACTCGAACCGGAGACCCCCATGGCATACGACAAGGCAGCCGTGCAGCAAGTGCTCGACCGCGTGCGCGCCGACAAGCGCAGCGCGCTCACCGCGCCCGAAGGCAAGCTGGTGTGCGACGCCTACGGCATCGCGGTGCCGCAAGAGGGCGTGGCCACGTCGGCGGCCGAGGCGGCTGCACTCGCGGGCAAGCTGGGCTTTCCGGTGGTGGTGAAGATCGTGTCGCCCGACATCCTGCACAAGACCGAGGCCGGCGGCGTGCTGGTGGGGCTCAACAGCGCCGACGAAGTGGCCAAGGGCTACGACACGATCGTCGCCAATGCCCGCAAGTACAAGGCCGACGCGAAGATCGTCGGCGTGCAGGTGCAGCAGATGCTGGGCCAGGGGCAGGAGGTGATCGTCGGCGCCGTCACCGACGGCAGTTTCGGCAAGCTGGTGGCGTTCGGCCTCGGCGGCGTGCTGGTCGAGGTGCTGAAGGACATCACCTTCCGCCTCGCGCCGGCGACGCAGGCCGATGCGTTGAGCATGCTCGACGGCATCGCCGCCGCCGAGATGCTCAAGGGCGTGCGCGGCAGCGAGCCGGTCAACCGCGAGGCGCTGGCCGGCCTGATCGTTCGCGTGAGCGAACTGGTGAACGACTTCCCCGAGATCGCCGAGCTCGACTTGAACCCGGTGTTCGCCACCGCGAAGGGCGCGGTCGCGGCCGACGTGCGCATCGTCTGCGATTTCGAGCCCAAGGAGCAGCGCTGGCGGCCGTCGCAGGCCGAGATCGTCACCGCGATGAACCGCATCATGAAGCCGAAGTCGGTGGCGGTGATCGGGGCCAGTGCCGAAGACGGCAAGATCGGCAACTCGGTGATGAAGAACCTCATCAACGGCGGCTACAAGGGCCAGATCCTGCCGATCCATCCGAAGGCCGGCGAGATCCTCGGCTACAAGGCCTACCCGAGCGTGAAGGACGTGCCGGGCGACGTCGACGTCGCGGTGTTCGCGATTCCCGCCAAGTTCGTCGCCGGCGCGCTCGTCGAGTGCGGCGAGAAGAAGATTCCCGGCGCGGTGCTGATCCCGTCGGGCTTCGCCGAGACCGGCAACGTCGAGGGCCAGAAGGAGATCCAGGCGATCGGCCGCAAGTACAACGTGCGGCTGATGGGGCCCAACATCTACGGCTTCTACTACACGCACTCCAACCTGTGCGCCACCTTCTGCACCGCCTACGACGTCAAGGGCTCGGTGGCGCTGTCGTCGCAGTCGGGCGGCATCGGCATGGCGATCATCGGCTTCAGCCGCTCGGCCAAGATGGGCGTGTCGGCGATCGTGGGCCTGGGCAACAAGAGCGACATCGACGAGGACGACCTGCTCACGTTCTTCGAGCAGGACGACAACACGCAGGTGATCGCGCAGCACTGCGAAGACCTCAAGGACGGCCGCGGCTTCGCCGAAGTGGCCAAGCGCGTGTCGAAGAAGAAGCCGGTGATCGTGCTGAAGGCCGGCCGCACCGCGGCCGGCGCCAGGGCCGCCAGCTCGCACACCGGCGCGCTGGCCGGCAACGACAAGATCTACGAAGACGTGCTGGCGCAAAGCGGCGTCATCCGTGCGCGCAGCCTGCGCGACCTGCTCGACTTCGCGCGCGGCGTGCCGGTGCTGCCGACGCCGAAGGGCGAGAACGTGGTCGTGATCACCGGCGCCGGCGGCTCGGGCGTGCTGCTGTCGGACGCCTGCATCGACAACGGCCTGAAGCTGATGGCGATGCCGCCCGACCTCGACGCGGCGTTTCGCAAGTTCATTCCGCCGTTCGGCGCCGCCGGCAACCCGGTGGACATCACCGGCGGCGAGCCGCCGAAGACCTACCAGAACACGGTGAAGCTCGGCCTGTCGGACCCGCGCATCCACGCGCTGATCCTCGGCTACTGGCACACCATCATCACGCCGCCGATGGTGTTCGCCAAGCTGATCGTCGAGGTCAAGCAGGAGATGGAGGCCCAGGGCATCCGCAAGCCGATGGTCGCCTCGCTGGCCGGCGACGTGCAGGTGGAAGAGGCCGCCGAATACCTGTACCAGCACGGCGTGCCGGCGTACGCCTACTCCACCGAGATTCCGGTCGCGGTGCTGGGCGCGAAGTACAAGTGGGCGCGCGGGGCGGGGTTGTTGTGAACCGCAAGCCTGCGTGACGGCGCGGACCCTGCGGGGTCCGCTCTTTCTTCGCCAACCCGCTCTTCGCGCTGCCTATGGCGGGTTGGCGAGCAGCCGCGCGCCGCCGGCCTTGACCGCGGTCTTGTCGAATGTCCACAGCGGCAGCTCGCCGGCCTGCGCAGACAGCGCGATGTGCAGGCAATCGGCGAAATCCGCGGCCGTGCTGCGGTACAGCTCGAGGGCCACCTCGAGCGCACGCTCGGATTCGAACGACAGCTCGGCAGCCGAGCCGCACGCACTTGCGGATGAGCTGCTGCGCGGCCAGCGACTGCGCCGAATCGTCGCGGACGAGGTAGCGTACGAGAACGTTGGTATCGAGCGCCGCCATCAGCGCCAGGGGTTCATGTCTTCGATGGCCACGCGCTTGCCTTTGCGGGCCGGGAGCATGCCTGCCATGTCGAGGATCGACTTGGTCTTGGCGCGCACCACGATCGTGCCATCCGGCGTGACGGAGCAGACGAGTTTCGTCCCCGGCTTGGCCTGCACCCGCGCGCGCACCTCGGCGGGAACCGTCGTCTGCCCCTTGGCGGTGAGCGTGGATTCGGCCATGCGTGCCTCCTTACCGGAATGCACGATGGCCGCTCCGTCCGCAAGCTCCGTCCACGCGCAGGACGCGCCGGCGGATGCGGACAGGCCACGCTCCCCAACCACTGCTTCGCCTTGGGGCGGCTGTGTCGTCGCAAGCGGCATCGCGGCGGCCGTCGCCGCACGCTGCTCGGTGTGATCGGTTAAGGTTGCGCATGAGCACATCCACCAGCAGCCAGCCCGGTGCCGACGGGCGCCCCGACGAGCAGGCCGGCTTGCAGTATCCGTGCGGCGATGCGCCCGAGATGGGTCACGGCAAGGCGGTGGGTCCCGGCGTGCGCTGGCTGCGCATGCAGCTGCCGTGGATGCTGGCGCACATCAACCTCTATGCGCTGGCCGACGACGACGGCTGGGCCATCGTCGACACCGGCGCCCAGACGCGCGAGGCGCTGGCGTGCTGGACGCGCGCGCTCGCCGCCGAGGATGCGCTGGCCGGCCAGCGCATCACGCGCGTGTTCGTCACGCACATGCACCCCGACCACGCCGGCATGGCCGGCTGGTTGACGCGGCGCTTCGATGCGCGGCTGTGGATGACGCGGCTCGAGTACCTGAGCTGCCGCTCGCTGGTGGCCGATTCGGGCCGCGAGGCGCCCGAGGATGCCATCCGCTTCTACCGGCGCGCCGGCTGGGACGACGACGCCATCGAGCACTACCGCGCGCGCTTCGGCAGCTTCGGTCGCGTGGTGCACGCGCTGCCCGACAGCTTTCGGCGTCTGCACGACGGCGAGCGCATCCGCATCGGCGCGCACGAGTGGCGCGTGATCGTCGGCAACGGCCACTCGCCCGAGCATGCCTGCCTGCACTGCGACGAGCTGAAGCTGCTGCTGTCGGGCGACCAGGTGCTGCCGCGCATCTCGTCGAACGTGTCGGTGTTTCCGACCGAGCCCGATGCCGACCCTCTGGCCGACTGGATCGCGTCGATCGCGAAGCTGCGCGCCAGCGTGCCCGACGATGTGCTGGTGCTGCCGTCGCACGGCGAGCCGTTTCGCGGCCTGCACGCGCGGCTCGAGCGCCTGGCGTCGGGGCACGAGAAGAGCCTGGCGCGGCTGCGCCGCGCGCTGGCCGAACCGAAGCGCGCGATCGATGTGTTCGGCGCGCTGTTCGCGCGCCCGATCGAAGGGCCGCAGCTGCTCGGCATGGCCACCGGCGAGAGCCTGGCGCACCTGAACCACCTGGTGGCGCGCGGCGAGGTACTGCACGAGCTCGGTGCCGACGGCGTGCTGCGCTACCGGCTGCGCGCACCGGCGGACGGCCGGCGCGCAGCGTAGCGCGCCCGCAGCCGGCCGGTGTGCCGAGGCGGGCGCGCCGTCGTGAGTTTGCGCCGCGCCGCCTCGACGGCCGGCCGTGCGGCGCGGGTGCGTGTCTGCCCGCATAGGGGAAGTCCTGCGCTGCGCAGCGGCGGGCCGCAGGCATGCTTGCGGCCGATGAAGCCCCAGGGTGCCCGGTGACGTTCCTGCAGGTCCTGATCTCCGGCGTTGCGCTGGGCTGCATCTACGCGCTGATCGCGCTCGGTTTCGTGCTGATCTACAAGGCCACCGAGACGGTCAACTTCGCGCAGGGCGAGCTGATGATGCTCGGCGCCTTCGCCGGGCTGGCGCTGATGGAGGTGGCGCAGCTGCCGTTCGTGGTCGCGGTGGCGCTGGCGATCGCGGCGATGGCGGCGTTCGGCGTGCTGCTCGAGCGCGTGGCGATCCGGCCGATCCTCGGCCAGCCGCAGTTCACGATCGTGATGCTGACCATCGGCCTGGGCTACATCGCGCGCGGCCTGATGTCGATGGCGCCGCGCTACGGCTCGGAGACGCTGTCGCTGCCGGTGCCGTACAAGGGCCAGGTGTGGAGCGTGGGCGCGCTGGTGATCAGCGTCGAGCAGGTGGTGGTGATCGTCGTCACCGTCGTGCTGTGCGCGCTGCTGTACCTGATGTTCAGCAAGAGCCGCATCGGCATCGCGATGCAGGCCGCCTCGCAGAACCAGCTCGCCGCGTACTACATGGGCATTCCGGTGCAGCGGCTCAACGGCATGGTGTGGGGGCTGTCGGCCGCGGTGGCCACCATTGCCGGTCTGCTGCTGGCGCCGTTCACGTTCGTGCACGTCAACATGGGCCTGATCGGGCTGAAGGCGTTTCCGGCCGCGGTGGTGGGCGGCTTCGGCAGCCTGCCCGGCGCCGTGGTGGGCGGCCTGATCATCGGCGTGATCGAGGCGCTGGCGGGGCTGTACCTGCCCGAGGGCTTCAAGGACATCGCCGCCTACGTGGTGGTGCTGGTGATGCTGGTGATCATGCCCAACGGCTTGTTCGGTGGCACAGCGCGTAAGAAGGTCTGACATGACGCACCCACGCTCACTGGAGTTCGCTGCCCCCCGAGGGGGCCCTTGCTGCGGACCGGCGAAGCCGGATCCGCGCAAGACCTTGGCTGGCCGGTCTTGTGCAGCCGGCGCCATGCACGGGCAGTTCGCGTCCTGACATGCGTTTCATCTTCAAGACCGACTACGACCAGGACATCCGGCTCGTCAAGCACGGTGGCCAGGCGTTCTGGTACGCGCTGCTCGGGCTGCTGCTGCTGGCGGCGCCGTGGTCGGTGGGCGACTACTGGCTGACGCAGCTGTCGTTCATCCTGATCTACTCGATCGCCGGCCTCGGCCTGATGGTGCTCGCCGGTTTCACCGGCCTGGCCTCGCTCGGGCACGCGGCGTTTCTCGGCGTCGGCGCGTACGCGCACGTGTTCCTGCTCGGGCTGGGCTGGCCGTTCCTGCTGGCCATCGCCAGCGCGGCGGCGCTGGCGGCGTCGGTGGGCGTGATCGTCAGCCTGCCGGCGATGCGCGTGAAGGGCATCTACCTGGCGATCGCCACGCAGGCGTTCGGCTTCATCGTCGAGGAGGTGTTCGCGCGCTGGGAGAGCGTGACCGGCGGCAACTCGGGCAAGAGCGTGTCGGGGGTGGTGCTGTTCGGTCACGAGATCGGTTCGGGCGAGGGTTTTTACTACCTGTGCCTCGCGCTGTGCGTGCTGGCGACGCTGGGCGTGCTGAACCTGCTGCGCTCGGGCACCGGCCGCGCGTTCATCGCGATCCGCGATTCGGAGATCTCGGCGCAGAGCATGGGCATTGCGATCGCGCGCTACAAGACGCTGGCGTTCGCGATCTCGGCGGCGCTCACCGGCGTGGCCGGCGCGCTGTACGCGCACAAGCTGCGCTTCATCTCGCCCGACCAGTTCGGCGCGCTGCAGTCGATCGAGCTGCTGCTGCTGGTGGTGGTGGGCGGTCTGGGCTCGGTGCACGGGGCGTTCCTGGGCGCGATCTTCCTGATCGCGATGCCGCAGCTGATCGCGGTGAGCAAGGATCTGCTGCCCCCCGCGATCGGCCAGGCCAGCGGCCTGCAGGCGCTGGTGTACGGCCTGGTGCTGGTGGGCATCGTGCTGTTCGAGCCGATGGGGCTGTACGGCCGCTGGCTGAAGATCCGTACCTACTTCCAGCTCTTTCCGTTCTACCGGCGCGGCATGTTCAAGCGGCAGAAGGCGTTTACCAAGTCGGAGCGGTTGCGGTGAGGCGCTTCGATCGTGCGGCGCGGCGCGGCGGGCGGTGCCCGGTGTGGGCTCATGATGTCGCGGTCGGCCCTGCGGGCCGACTTCGCTGCGCTGCTCGCGTCACGAGGGCGGCTGCGGTACCGCCGTCCGCAGCCCTGAACGGGCTGCGAACTTCACGGCGTCCTCGCCGGTCCGGCGCCTGCGGCGCCAGACGTCCACGGCGCGGCTTGCAAGCCGCGCCGGCTCGCCAGGCGGACAAGAGTCCGCAGGGACTCTTGCCCGTCCGGGCTCGCCCCCTTGCATCGCTGCGCTGCTCGCCGCGCCATAAATCGCCCACCCCGGGCACCGCCCACCGCGCAGAACCACTGGTGGCGTGCCACGAGGAGGTATGCCACGGTGGTGCCAGCAAAGCCGCGGGCGGGTGTGCGCCGGCAGCGACATATGCGGCGCCGAGCAGCGCAGAGCGCATGGCCGCGCGCGCGCAGCGCGCGCAACGTGTTCTGACTCGTCGCGATTGTTTGAGCGTAGCGAACGAAGTGAGCGCAGCGAGTTTCGCGACGGGCCATGCGATCGAGCAGCGCAGGGAACCCCTCGCGCAGCGAGGGGCTGCCGCATTCGAGCGCCGGCGCATACCCGCTCGCGGCTTTGCAAGCTCGGTCGACGCAAGCCCGAACTCAGCGGCTCCACGCAACACCTCATTGTCGGTAACAGGCAACCGATGAGCAACAGCACCCCAACACCGTTGCTCTCCGCTCGCGACCTCAGCGTGCGCTTCGGCGGCGTGCTCGCGGTCAGCAAGGTCAGCTTCGATGTGCAGCGCGGCGAGGTGTTCACGCTGATCGGGCCCAACGGGGCCGGCAAGACCACCGTGTTCAACCTGATCAGCCGTATCTACAACCCGACCGGCGGCGAGCTGGTGTTCGAAGGGCAGCGGCTCAACGACCTGGCGCCGCATCGCATCGCCGCGCTCGGCATCGCGCGCACATTCCAGAACATCGAGCTGTTCGAGTACGCCTCGGTGCTGCAGAACCTGCTGATCGGCCACCATGTGCACCAGCGCGGCGGCTTCGTGCACAACCTGTTGTTCACGCCCAGCGCGCGCCGCGCCGAGCGCGAGGCGCGGGCGCAGGCCGAGGCGGTGATCGACCTGCTCGACCTGCAGCACCACCGCGACGCGCTGGTGCACGGGCTGCCGTACGGCGTGCGCAAGGTGGTGGAGGTGGCGCGTGCGCTGTGCATGCGGCCGAAGCTGCTGCTGCTCGACGAGCCGTCGTCGGGCCTGAACGTCGAAGAGACCGAGGACATGGCCTGGTGGATCCGCGACATCCGCAAGGAGCTGGGCACCACCGTGCTGATGGTCGAGCACGACATGAGCCTGGTCTCGCGCGTGTCCGATCGCGTGCTGGCGATGAACCAGGGCGAGGTGCTGGCGCTCGGCACGCCGGCCGAGGTGCAGGCGCACCCGGGCGTGATCGAGGCCTACCTCGGCTCCACCGACGACATGGCGTCGCTGCGGCGGCGCACGGCCGGGCCGGCGGAGGCGGTCGCGCGATGAACGCCAGCCCCGCGCCCGAACTGCTGGTGCTCGCCAACGTCGAGAGCGCGTACGGCCCGATCCGCGCCATCCGCGGCATCAGCCTGAAGGTGCGCAAGGGCGAGATCGCCACCGTGCTCGGCAGCAACGGGGCCGGCAAGTCGACCATCCTGCGCACGATCTCGGGCGTGCTCGACCCCACGCGCGGCAGCGTGCAGTTCGACGGCCACGACATCACCGCGCACGAGCCGTCCGATATCGTGCGCCGCGGCCTGATGCACGTGCCCGAGGGGCGCGAGGTGTTCCCGCTGCTGTCGGTGCACGACAACCTGATGATGGGCGGCTACACGCGGCACGACCGCGACGCGCTGATGCGCGATCTCGAGGCGGTGTACGGCTACTTCCCGATCCTGCGCGAGCGCGCGCGGCAGGACGCCGGGCTGCTGTCGGGCGGGCAGCAGCAGATGCTGGCGATCAGCCGCGCGCTGATGGGCGCACCGCAACTCGTGCTGCTCGACGAGCCGAGCCTCGGGCTGTCGCCGAAGCTGACGCGCGAGATCTTCGAGATCGTGGTGCGCATCAACCGCGAGCGCGGCACCACGATCTTGCTGGTGGAGCAGAACGCCAACATGGCGCTCAACGTGGCCGACTACGGCTACGTGCTCGAAAACGGCCGCATCGTGATGGAAGACGCCTGCGACCGGCTGCGCGAGAAGGAAGACATCCGCGAGTTCTATCTCGGCATGAAGGAAGCCGGCGTGCGCGGCGAGCGGCGCTGGAAGAAGAAGAAGCAGTGGCGCTGACGCGCCGCTGAACGCGCAGCCGGCAGCGCGCCGCGCGGCGAGCCGCTGGGATCTCGAAGCGCCTCGAAACACATCTTTGCACGCAAGAGGTTTGCAGCGGGGCGGCCGCGGCGTATGGTGAGGGCATGGATTCGCAGCAGCAGTACCCGATGCCGCGGCCGGCCGGCGAACCGCAGGCGGCCCCCTCGGTGGTGACGACGCCACCGGCTCCGATCGACGCACCGGCCAGCGTGCCGGCGCTGGTGGCCGCGCTGTACGACGAGGCCCCGGCCAGCCTACGCCAGCGGCTGCTGAACCACCTGCTGCGCGCGGTGGGGCCCTTGGCGCTGGCCGCGGTCGCCGCCGGTGCGTTCGCACGGCTGCTGCCGGCCGAGCGCTGGGGCAGCGTGCAGGTGCACCTCGACGACGTGTTCTTCCGCATCCGGCCCGATCATGTGGCCGACCTCGCAAGCTACGTCGAGCAGAAGGCGCCCGAGATGCTGGGGGGCCTGCCCGATGTGCTGTCGTCGGGCCCGCTGCTGATGGGCACGCTATCCGGCGCGCTGCTGCTGTTGGCGCTGCGGCAGGCGCTGCGCCAGCGGCGCCACGGGCAGTAGCGCCGGCAACGGGCGCCGGCGTCAGCCCGCGTTGCGCGGCAGAAAGATCGCGTAGTTGCCGTTCGCCTGCGCGATCAACCTGCCGTCGTGGAACAGGCGCGACTCGAGGTTGGCGATCGTGCGGCCGCGGTTGAGCATCTCGGTGATGCACGTGATCGTGCCGGCGCTCACCGTGCGGAAGTAGTTGATCTTGATTTCGATGGTGGCGCAGATCTCGCGCTCGGCCAGTGTCGGGTACAGCGCCACGCCCATCCCGGTGTCGGCCAGCGTGTACAGCACCGCGCCGTGCACCACCTGGTGCGGGTTGTGGTGCTGCGCGGGCGCCAGCGTCAGCGAGCAGCGGCTGTAGCCGGCGCGCTCCTCCTCGAACACCAGGCCGATCGATTCTGCGAAAGGGTTGTGCACCGCCTGCTCCTGCCGCGAAGGGGCATCATCGCACCGCCGCCAGCAGGCGATCGATGCCCGGGTAGTCGTCACGCGCGATGACGGTCTTGGTGGCGTGCGCGCCCCACTTGCCGCCGCTGCCAAATGCGTGCAGGAACCGCTCGCGGTCGACCACCCGACGGCCGCCGAGCGTGTGCACGCCGCGTGTGAACAACGGGTCGGGCACGCAGCCGGCCGTCGGGCCGACGATCGCGAAGTGCCGCGCGGTGCGGCACGCGGCCAGCACGGCATCGAGCGTGTCGTTCAGGATCACCGTGCAGGTGCTGACGACCTTCTCGCACGTGGCCAGCTCGGCCGGATCGGTCGTCACGCGCAGTTGCGGCTCGTCGCGCACCAGCGCCGCCTTCAGCTCGAGCACCGTGAGCCGCGCGCCGGCGCGGGCGATCGCCGGCACCAGCGGCGTGAACAGGCCGATCATGCCGATGTGCTCGCCGCGCTGCGGGTCGATGGCACCCAGCGGGTCGCCGCCGGCCGGCGGCACCCAGCCCGAGCGCGCGAACAGCTGCTGCGACAGCGCGTTGATCGCCGCGAAGCCGAGCGCGCGCGCCACCGCGTCGCCGGTGGCCGCGAACCCGCGTGCGAGCGCCAGCGCCTCGGTGCCGGCGAGGCTGCGTGCGCGGTGCTGCTCGCGCAGCGGTGCCTCGGTGCCCTCGAGCTGGATGTAGCTGAAGCCGATCGAGCCGTCGTCGAGCTCGAGCGCGCAGAACTCGGCCTCCTTCGTGCCGGTGGCCGGCGGCAGGTGCAGCGCGCGCACGCGCGGCGCGCCCAGGCGGCGGGCGATGCGCTCGGCGAGTTCGATGTAGAGATCGGTGATCGGTTGCATCGGGCGAGTGTGCCAGCAGCGGCAACGGCGCACGGCTGCGGCTCACCGCGCCTCGGTGCGCGCGTCGCCCGGGTGCGCGCCCAGCCGCTTGCGCAACTCGGTGAACCACAGCACCGCGCTGGCCATCGCCACGCACAGCAGCCACTGGCCCGCGTCCAGCGGCACGGTGCCGAAGGCGAGGTTGAGCCAAGGCAGGTGAACCACCGCCACCTGCAGCAGCAGCGCCAGGGTGATCGCGCCCCACAGCCAGCGGTTGGCGAACAGGCCGCGCCAGGCGCTGGCCGATTCGGAACGCGCGCTCAGTGCGTTGAACAGCTGCGCCAGCACCAGCACGGTGAAGCCCGCGGTGCGTGCGTTGTCGAGGCTGCGGTCGCCCTCGATCAGCCCGCCGGGCAGGCACAGGTCGATCGTCAGCAGCGTGGCCAGCGCCATCACAACGCCGATGGCAAGCACATCGGTCCACATGCGCGCGTCGATCACGCGCTGGTCCAGACGCCGTGGCGGCTGCGCCATCAGGTCGTCGGTGGCAGGGTCGACGCCCATCGCCAGGGCCGGCCCCGAATCGGTGATCAGGTTGATCCACAGGATCTGCGTGGCCAGCAGCGGCAGCACCACGCCGCCGCCCGGGCCGTGCAGGCCGATCACGCCGGCGCCCACCACGCCGAGGAACACCGTGAGCACCTCGCCCATGTTCGACGACAGCAGGTAGCGCAGGGCCTTGCGGAGGTTGGCGAAGATCGTGCGCCCTTCGCGCACCGCTTCGACGATGGTGGCGAAGTTGTCGTCGGCGAGGATCATCTTCGCCGCCTGCTTGCTGACCTCGGTACCGGTGATGCCCATCGCTATGCCGATGTCGGCCGCCTTCAGCGCGGGCGCGTCGTTGACGCCGTCGCCGGTCATCGCGACGACATGACCGTCGGCCTGCAGGGCGGCCACGATGCGCAGCTTGTGCACTGGCGCCACGCGCGCGAACACCGACACCTCGCGCACCGCTCGCGCCAGCGTCTGGTCGTCCATCGCGTCGAGCTCGCTGCCCTGCAGCGCCGCGGCGCCCGGCGCCACCAACCCGAGGTCGGCGCCGATGCGCGCCGCGGTGCGCGGGTGGTCGCCGGTGATCATCATCACGCGGATGCCGGCGCGGTGCGCCTCGGCGATGGCGGGCGCCGCTTCCTCGCGCGGCGGGTCGATGATGCCGACGGTGCCCACGAAGATCAGCTCGCGCTCGAGCGCATCGGCGTCGGCTTGCGCGTCCTCGCCGGGCTCCAGCGGCCGGTAGGCCACTGCCAGCGTGCGCATCGCCTCGCCCGACAGGCGGTCGACGTCGGCCAGGATGCGCCGTCGCGCCGCCGCGTCGAGCGCGGCGCTTCCGGTGCCCTGGCGCCACCGCGTGCAGCGCGTCAACAGCACGTCGGGGGCGCCCTTGCAGACGAGCAGCAGCGCATCGCCTTGCTCGTGGTCGATCTCGATGCTCGACATCATCTTGCGTTGCGACGTGAACGGCAGCTCGCGCACGCGCTCGAAGCGCCGCTGGCGGCGCTCATGGCCGCCGAGCTTGCGCTCGGCCACCAGGAACGCCGCCTCGGTCGGATCACCCTGGATCTCCCACACGCCGGGGGTCGTCTCGCGCAGGCCGGCGTTGCCGGCCAGGCTGCCACCGCCCAGCACCACGAGGTGCTCGGCGCGCATCGCCGCGTCGGGCGGCTCGCCGCTCTCGTGCTGGATCGACCCCTCGGGGGCATAGCCCACGCCGCTCACGTGTGCCATGCCCGAGGCGGTGGCCACGCGCTGGATCGTCATCTCCGCGCGCGTCAGCGTGCCAGTCTTGTCGGAGCAGATCACCGAGGCCGCCCCCAGCGTCTCCACCGACGACAGCTTCTTCACCACCGCCTGGCGGCGCGCCAGGCGCTGCACGCCCAGCGCCAGCACCACCGACACGATCGCCGGCAGCCCTTCGGGCACCGCGGCAACGGCCAGCGACACGCCCAGCAGCAGCGTTCTCACCAGCTGGGCGACGCCGCGCGCGTCGGACATCGCCAGCAGCGCCGCGATCACGATCGCCGCGATCAGCACCACCGCGACGCCGAGCATGCGGCCGATATGCACGATCTCCGTCTGCAGCGGCGAAGGCGGTTCGACCGTGGCCTCGAGCATCGACGCGATCGAGCCGACCTGCGTGGCCATGCCGGTCGCGGTGACCACGGCACGGCCGCTCCCCTGCACGACAGCGGTCCCCTTGAAAACCATGTTGAAGCGGTCGCCCAGGGCGGTCGGCGCGGCCAGCGGCGCGGGATCCTTCGTCACGGCCTCGCTCTCGCCGGTCAGCGAGGCCTCCTGCACGCGCAAGGCTGCGGCCTGCAGCAGCCGGGCATCGGCGCCCACCGCGTCGCCTTCGGCCAGCACCAGCACGTCGCCCGGCACCAGTTCGGCGCTCGGCACGCGCTGCAGCACACCGGCGCGCAGCACCGCCGACGTGGCGGCGCTCAGGCGCGCCAGCGCGGCCACCGCGCTTTCGGCGCGCGCCTCCTGCACGAAGCCCAGCAGCGCATTGGCGACGACGATGGCGGCGATCACCAGCGCATCGATCGGCCAGCCGCGCGCGCCTTCGACGGCCCAGGCGGACAGCGAGATGGCGATCGCCGCCAGCAGCAGGCCAACCAGCGGGTCGTGCAGCTGCGCCAGCAGACGTCGCCACGCCGGCACCGGCGGCACCTGCCGCAGCACGTTGCGACCATGCTGTGACCGACGCCGCGCCACTTCGGCGGCGTCGAGCCCGCGCGCCGGATCGACACTCAGCGCGGCCGCGACCGCGTCGGCGTCGTGGTGCGCGGGGTCGGCGAGGATTGCGCTCAACGCAGGTCGCGCACCGATGATGCGTGTATCGGTGCCGGCTGGCGACCGCACTCCAGCGGCGCCGGCAGCGCCTCGCCGGCCAGCCGGCGGCGCAACAGCGCGGCGCGCGCCAGCACCATCGCGGTCACCGGCGCGGTGATCGACAGCACGATGATCACCAGCCACACGTGCAGCGACAGCGCCTGACTGCGGCTGCTGAAGTGCACGATCGACGCCAGCGTGACGGCCCAGGCGCCCAGCGTGGTGGCCAGCGCGGGCGCATGCATGCGGGCGAAGTAATCGGCAAGCCGCAGCAGCCCGAGCGCGGCCGCGAGCACCAGCGCGCCGCTGGCCAGCAGCAGCAGCGCGACCGCGACCTCGGCCGGGGGCGGCAGCGCCGTCATTCGATCACCTCGCCGCGCAGCAGGAACTTGGCCAGCGCCACCGAGCCGACGAAGCCGAGCAGCGCCATCATCAGTGCGCCCTCGAAGTACATCGCGCTGTCGTAGCGTACCGCCAGCACCAGCATCAGCAGGGTACCGACTCCGTAGACGAAGTCGAGCGCCAGCACGCGATCCTGCGCGCTCGGGCCGCGCAGCAGACGCAGCAGCGCCAGGCCTATCGCCGCCAGGTACAACAGCAGCGTGACCGTGATGGCATGGCTCAGCAGCGGGCTCATCCGAAGATCTCCTGCAGCGGCCGCTCGTAGCGGGCCTTGTATTGCGCGACGAAAGCCGCCTCGTGATGGACGTCGAACACGTGCAGCAGCAGCACGCTGCGGTCGCTGGCCAGCTCGCACCACACTGTGCCGGGGACCACCGCGGTGATCATCGCCAGCGCCGCCAGGCCGTGCAGGTCGCGCAGCTCGAGCGGCACGTGCACGAAGGCGCCGCGCGGCGCCCGGCGGTGCGCGCGCAGCACGCCGAGCGCGACCGCGATCGCCGAGCGCACCACGTCGCCGCCGACGCGCAGCACCAGCCGCGCAAGCGTGCGCCAGCGCCGCAATGGGCCCGATGCCGGGCGCAGCGGCGCTGCCAGCGGCGGGACGACCAGCGCGACGGCCAATCCGAGCAGCAGCTGCGCGGCGTTGATGCGGTCCACCAGCAGCAGCCAGCCACCGAACAGGCCGAGCGACAGCCACGGCGACGGCAGCAGGCGGCGCATCAGGGGGTCCCCTTCATTGTGTGTCGGTCCTGGCGTGGCTTCATCGCGCCGGCTCGCGCGCCGCCGGCGCCGCGGCGATCGGGCGGGCCCGCAGCACCGCGTCGAGGTACGGGCTCGGTGCATGCAGCGCGTGAGCGGTTGCGCGCGTGTACCGCAGCGCCGTCTCGCCGTGCACGACCAGCCACACCGTCGCGGCGAGCAGGCCCGCGATCGGCAGCGTCTCGACCATGCGCAGGTGCGGCGCCGGCCGTTCGCCACCGGTCCAGAAGTGGCGCATGCCGACGCGCATCAGCGCGATCGAGGCGAGCAGCCCCGAGGCGATCAGCAGCCCGAACAGCGTCCACGATGCGGCGCTGTCGATCGGCAGCAGCGAGCGCAGCATCGCCAGCTTGGCGACGAAGCTCGACAGCGGCGGCAGCCCCGCCACCACCATCGCGCACAGCGCGAAGGCGACGCCGAGGAACGCCAGCGCGGCAGGAATCGCGCGGCCGACCAGCGCCTGTTCGTCGTCGTCGAGGTTCGCGCCGGCCGGCGGCTCGTTGCCGATGAACGATGGCAGCGCATGCTGGCCGTCGTCGATCTCGGGCGGCCCCAGCTCCACCTGGCGGCTGCGCTCGAGCAGCTCCACCAGCAGGAACAGCGCGCAGCCGGCGAGCGTGGAGCTGGCGAGGTACAGCAGCGCGCCGCCGCTCAGGTCGGGCCGGTCGAAGCCGATGGCGGCGACCAGCGTGCCCGACGAGGCCACCACGCTGTGGCCGGCCAGCCGCGCGAGCTGCTGCGACGCCAGCATGCCGACGGCGCCGAACGCCAGCGTGGCGAGCCCGCCCCACACCAGCGCAGTGCCGCCGAAGCTGCCCGACGCGCCGCCCGTCGGGAAGCACAGCGTCCACAGCCGCAGCACCGCATACACGCCGACCTTGGTGAGGATCGCGAACAGCGCGGCCGCCGGTGCGCTGGCCGCGGCATAGGCCGGCGGCAACCAGGCGTTCAGCGGCCACAGCGCGGCCTTGGCGAGGAACGCGATGCCCAGCAGCGCGGCACCGGCGTGCAGCAGACCGCGATCGCTGGCGGGTACCCGCGGCAGCTTGTGCGCGATGTCGGCCATGTTTAGCGTGCCGGTGACGCCGTAGAGCACCGCCACGCCGATCAGGAACAGCAGCGACGCGGCGAGATTGATCGCGATGTAGTGCAGACCGGCGCGCACGCGCGCCGCACCGCCGCCGTGCAGCAGCAGCCCGTAGCTGGCGGCCAGCAGCACCTCGAAGAACACGAACAGGTTGAACAGGTCGGCGGTGAGGAACGCGCCGTACAGGCCCATCAACTGCAGCTGGAACAGCGCGTGAAAGTACACGCCGGCGTGCTGCCAGCGCGCCAGCGCGTACAGCAGCGCGGCCAGCCCGGCGCAGCCGGTGAGCACCGCCATCAGCGCCGACAGCCGGTCGGCCACCAGCACGATGCCGAACGGCACCGGCCAGTTGCCGGGCAGGTAGACGCCGAACGCCGCCGGACCCTGTGCATCGACCGCACGCAGCATCAGCAGTGCGATCGCCAGGCCGGCCGCCGTGGAGGCCAGGTTGAGCAGGCTCTTGAAGGCGCGCCGGCGCTCGCCGAGCAGCAGCATCAGCGCGGCAGTGGCCAGCGGCAGCAGCACCGGTGCCGCCACCCAGTGGGGCGCGTTCATGGTCTGCCCCATCGCGCGGCGCGCAGGTCGGATTCCAACCGGCCGCGGGACAGGGGGCCGGGTGTCACGGCCGCTCCTCCCGCCCGTCGACATGGTCGCCGCCCGAGAGGCCGCGCAGCGCCAGTAGCACGACGAGGAACAGCGCCGTCGTCGCGAAGCCGATCACGATCGCGGTCAGCACCAGCGCTTGCGGCAGCGGATCGGTGTAGTGCGCGAGGTCGGCCGGCACGCCGGGCCTGACGATCGGCTCCTGCCCGATCGCCAGGCTGCCGACGCTGAAGATGAACAGGTTGACCGCATACGACAGCAGCGACAAGCCGATCAGCACCTGGAACGTGCGCGGCCGCAGCAGCAGCCACACGCCGGCACCGGTGAGCACGCCGATGGCCAGCGAAACCACGGCTTCCATCAGCGCGGCCCCACGGGTGCCGCCCGGTCGGCGCCCTCGGCACCGCCATCGGCCGCCTGGCGGCGCTGCGCGCGCAGCGACTGGTGCGCGATGCCGGTGAGCATCAACAACGTCGAGCCGACGACCACGGCGAACACGCCGAGGTCGAACAGCGTCGCGCTCGGCAGGTGCACCTCGCCCACCAGCGGCCAGTGCACGTGCGCCGTGTGCGAGGTGAGGAACGGGTAGCCCCACCACAGCGAGCCGAGCCCGGTGGCCAGGGCCGTCAGCAGGCCGAGTGCGATCCAGCGCGGCGGCTGCAGCCGCACGCGCGCCTCGACCCAGCGTGTGCCGCTGACCATGTACTGCGCGATGAACGCGATCGCCACCACCAGCCCGGCCACGAAGCCGCCGCCGGGCCCGTTGTGCCCGCGCATGAACAGGTGGAAGGCGAACACCCACGCCACCGGCAGCAGCAGGCGCACCAGCACCGCGGGGACCTCGAGGTACTCCTGCAGGCGGTTGGCGTCTTCGGCGCGGTCGACGAGGTCGCGGCCGATGCCGGGCACGCGCTGCTGTCGCGGCGCTTCGATGCTCTCGCGCGGTGGCCGAAAGCGCCGCAACAGCGCGAACACCGTGATGCCGACCAGCCCGAGCACGGTGATCTCGCCGAGCGTGTCGAAGGCGCGGAAGTCCACCAGCATCACGTTGACCACGTTGGCGCCGCCGCCGGCCGGCAGCGCCTGCCCGATGAAGTACGGCGAGATCGACTGCGGCGCGCTGCGCGTGAGCAGAGCGAACGACAGCGTCGCCAGCCCGGCGCCGACCAGCACCGCGAGCACCAGGTCGCGCCGGCGGCGCCACCACACGCGCGCGGCGATGCGCGGGTCGTCGCGCTCCACGCGCTTGGGCAGCCAGCGCAGCCCGAGCAGGAACAGCACCAGCGTGACCACCTCGACCGCGAGTTGGGTCAGCGCGAGGTCGGGCGCTGAGAACCACGCGAAGGTGATGCACAGCGCGAGCCCCACCACGCCCAGCATCGTCAGCGCCGCCAGGCGGTGGAACTTGGCCTGCTGCGCGGCGACGATCGCGCAGATGCCGGCCAGCACCCACAGCGCGACGAACTCGGGCGTGGCCGGCACGCGTGCGCGGTCGCCCCAGGCCAGCGGCACGACCAGCGCCGAGCCCACGCCGGCCAGCGCGGCGATCACCACCAGCGCGAACAGCTGCGGCTGCAGGCGCCGCGTGGCGGCAAGCCGCAGCACGTGGCGTGCGGCTGCCGTGGCCAGCGCCAGCGCGCGCTCGAACAGGCGTTTGCCGTCGAAGGCCTGCAGCAGCGGCGCACCGCTGCCGCGGCGCTGCTTGAAGCGCGCACCGAACACCGCGTAGGCCGCGATGCCGGCCAGCAGTGCGACCCCGCTCATCACGAGCGGCGCGTTGACGCCGTGCCACACCGCGAGGCTGTACGCCGGCAACGTGCCGCCGACCACCGGTTGCGCGGCGCTGGCCAGCAGCGGGCCGATCGAGCGCGCCGGCAGCATGCCGACCACCACGCAGGCCAGCACCAGCAGCTCAACCGGCACGCGCATCCAGCGCGGCGGTTCGTGCGGCGCGCGCGGGCTCAACGCTGTGCCGCCGAAGAACACGTCGTGCGCGACGCGCAGCGAGTACACCACCGCGAACGCGCCGGCCAGCGTGGCTGCGATCGGCAGGCCCCATTCGACGGCCGGCGTCGCGCTGATGAACACCGTCTCGGCGAAGAACATCTCCTTCGACAGGAAGCCGTTGAGCAGCGGCACGCCGGCCATCGCCGCACAGGCCACGATGGCCAGCGTGCCGGTGATCGGCATCGCGCGGTACAGGCCGCCGAGCCGTCGCATGTCGCGCGTGCCGGTCTCGTGGTCGATGATGCCCACCGACATGAACAGCGACGCCTTGAACGTCGCGTGGTTCATCATGTGAAAGACGGCGGCCACCGCGGCCAGCGGGCTGTTCAGCCCGAGCAGCAGCGTGATCAGCCCGAGGTGGCTGATCGTCGAGTAGGCGAGCAGGCCCTTGAGGTCGTTCTGGAACATTGCCGCATAGGCGCCGAGCAGCAGCGTGGCGAGGCCGGCACCGCCGACGATCCAGAACCACGCCTCGCTGCCGGCCAGCACCGGCCACAGCCGCGCCAGCAGGAACACGCCGGCCTTGACCATCGTCGCCGAGTGCAGGTAGGCCGACACCGGCGTCGGCGCGGCCATCGCGTGCGGCAGCCAGAAGTGGAACGGGAACTGCGCGCTCTTGGTCAGAGCGCCGAGCAGCACCAGCACCAGCGCCAGCGGGTACAGCGGGTGCGCACGCACGCGCTCGCCAGCGGCGAGCACGGTGTCGAGCTCGAGGCTGCCGACGATGTGGCCGAGCAGCAGCACGCCGGCCAGCAGCGCCAGCCCGCCGCTGGCGGTGACGGTGAAGGCCATGCGCGCGCCGCGGCGCGCGTCCTTGCGGTGCGTCCAGTAGCCGATCAGCCCGAACGAGAACACGCTGGTCAGCTCCCAGAACACCACCAGCTGCACCAGGTTGCCCGACACCACCACGCCGAGCATCGCGCCCATGAAGCCCAGCAGCAGCGAGTGAAAGCGCGCCGCCGGATCGCTGGGCGACAGGTAGTAGCGCGCGTAGATGATCACCAGCAGGCCCATGCCGCTGACCAGCATGGCGAACATCCACGCAAAGCCATCGAGCCGCACGACGAGATCGACCCCGAGGCTGCCCAGCCACGGCAGCCGCTCGACCAGCACCGCGCCGGCGGCGATCTGCGGGTACAGCCACGCCAGCGGCAGCGCGACGGCCAGCGCCACCGCCGCGGCGAACAGCGATTCGAGGTTGCGTGCGTTGGTCGGCAGCAGCGCGGCGACCGCGCAGCCGGCGAACGGCAGCAGCAACAGCACGAGCAGCGACATCGGCGGGCAGTCTAAGCGCTGCCCACGGCGCGCTGCGAAGGACGAAGATCAGGTCCGGCCGCGCTGCCGGAGCGCGGCGCGCGCGCGCCGCGGCCGTGCGCGCGGAGTCTGCGTGCGAGATCGCCGGTGCACAGAGGCCGCGTCAGCGCCGCACATCGACCACGGTGCGCCCGCGCACCTGGCCGTCGATCAGCTTCGGCGCGTAGCCGATCGCCTCGCTCAAGCCGATCTCGACCGTCATCGCGTCGAGCTTCTTCGCGTCGAGGTGCTGCGCCATCAGCGCCCACGCCTTCGCGCGCTCGGCGTTGGGCACCAGCACACTGTTGATGCCGTACAGCGTGACGCCGCGCAGGATGAACGGCATCACCGTGGTCGGCAGGTCGCCGCCGCCGGCCAGGCCGCACGCGGCCACCGCGCCGAAGAAGCGTGTTTGCGCACACACGTTGGCCAGCGTGTGGCTGCCGACGGTGTCGACCGCGCCGGCCCACAGCTCCTTCTGAAGCGGCTTGCCGGGCTGCGAGAGTTCGTTGCGGTCGACGATGCGCGTGGCACCCAGCGATTTCAGGTACTCGGCCTCGTGCGGCCGGCCGGTGGAGGCGACCACGCGGTGGCCCATGCCGCCCAGCAGCGCCACCGCGATCGAGCCGACGCCGCCGGCGGCGCCGGTGACCAGCACCTCGCCGTCGCCCGGCTTGCAGCCGTGGCGCTGCAGCGCCATCACGCACAGCGCGGCGGTGAAGCCGGCGGTGGCGATCGTCATCGCCGAGCGCGCGTCGAACGGCGCCGGGATCCTCAGCAGCCAGCCGGCGTCGAGCCGCGCCTTCTGCGCCAGGCCGCCCCAGTGGTTCTCGCCCAGGCCCCAGCCGGTGACGACCACGCGGTCGCCCGCCTTCCAGTCGGCGCTGCGGCTCGCACTCACCGTGCCGGCGAGGTCGATGCCCGGCACCAGCGGCCAGCTGCGCACCACCGCGCCGCGGCCGGTGATGGCCAGTGCATCCTTGTAGTTCAGCGTCGAGTACGCCACGTCGACCGTCACGTCGCGATCGGGCAGGCGCGATTCGTCGAGATCGATCAACTCGGCGCGGGTCTTCTTGTCTTCCGTCTGCGACAGCAGGATGGCTTTGAACATCGGGGGACTCCTTCGACTTCAGGCGTGCCGTTCGGCCCAGCGCGTGATGATCGCATGCAGCGCGTCGAGCCCGTCGGTCAGTGCAGCGGGCCCGGGCTGCAGGATCAGCGGCGACTTGATCTCGTGCAGTTCGCCGTCGCGCACCGCGGGTATCGCGGCGAAGCCGGGCCGCGCCGCCACCTGCCCGGCCCTGAACTTCTTGCCGCACCACGAGCCGATGACGATGTCGGGCGCGGCGCGCACGATCTCGTCGGTGTCGGCGACGATGCGTGCGCGGGCCAGGCGCGCGGCGGCGCGCTGCGGGAAGATGTCGTCGCCGCCGGCGATGTCGATCAGCTCGCTGACCCAGCGGATCGCGCTGATCGCGGGTGAATCCCACTCCTCGAAGTACACCTTCGGCCGGCGCGGCAGCGCGGTCGCGGCCCGGCGCACCGCATCGAGGTGCGAACGCAGCGTGTCCACATACCGTTGTGCACGATCGGCGACACCGACCATCGCACCGAGCCGCAGCACATAGCCGAGGATCTGCGGCACCGAGCGGTGGTTGGCGATCCACACCTCGACGCCGGCCTTCACCAGCGCGGCCGCGATGTCGGCCTGGATGTCGGAGAAGCCGATCGCCAGGTCGGGCTGCAGCGCGAGGATCCTGTCGACCTTGGCGCTGGTGAATGCACTGATCTTGGGTTTTTCCTGCCGCGCCCGCGGTGGCCGCACGGTGAAGCCCGAGATGCCGACGATGCGCCGCTGCTCGCCGAGCGCGTACAGCACCTCGGTGGGTTCCTCGGTCAGGCAGACGATGCGCTCGGGCAGGGTGCTCATGGGTGGTGGATTCTCGGTGCTTCGAGCCTGCAGCTCCGTGACTGTTCTCATCGTCGCGCCGCGCGCCTACACTCGCGCGCCATGGATGCGGCGTTGCAATCGGCTTCGACCGGCCCGGCCGCTTCGCGCGGCGCCGCCTTGCCGCCGCAAGTGCAGCATTTACGGCAGGTGCTGCTGTGGCCGCTGCGGCTGGTGGCGCGCCAGCGCGGCGACGAGGTGCAGCGCCGGCCGTGGGAGCTGCTCGGTGCCGGCCCATGGCACCGCGTGCTCGACGAGTACACCGGCACGGCCAATCGCTTTCACGAGCGGCACTACAACGAGTTCGTCACCTTCCTGCCGTTCGTGCAGCAGTTCCTGTACGGCGAAGGCCGCAACCGCGCGGGCGGGGCGCACGATTCGTCGATGCACGTGTTCCGCCGCGACGACGTGCGCGCGGTGCGCCTGCTGCCGCGCGTCGACAGCGCGGCGCTGACGCTGCAGGTGGTGCACGTCGATCTGACCTTCTTCGACGATGTCGACATCGTGCTGCTGAACGTCGAGCTGGCGGCCGACGACCTCGCGCTGCCGCGGGCGCAGGAGGTGCTGTACCGCTTCGGCCGCGGCTACCCGTCGGCCTGGGACGCGAGCGGCCAGCCGCTGCACGCGATGGCCGGTGTCGAGTGGCTCGATGCCGACGGCCGCGTGCTCGCCAGTTCCGACGCGCAGGCGCGCGAGGTGTACATGGCGCACGTCAGCGAGCACCGCGCGCCGCGCATCGCCGCGCACTGGGAGTTCCTGCTGCGGCCGCTGGCGCCCGACCATTCCGAGCTCGACGGTGCGCTGCGCTACCGCCAGATCGAGTACTACCGGATGCCGCTGATGGCCTACCTCGCGGTCGACGAGCCCGCCGCGCTGACGCGCGGCGACTTCGTGCGCCTGGGCCTGGTCACCGACGCGGGCGACGACGAGCTGCCGTATGCGGCGCAGCACCTGGCCGACTTCGAGCAGCGGCATTGCTACGACCGCTTCTGGTCCGATTCGGGGGCCGCGCCGCGCACGCGCTACCTGTGCTGCGGCCACGCGCTGGTGGTGGTGGGCGACGCGCGGACCGAGTTCTTCCGCTGCGGCGAGCGCGGCGTGCTGGCGCAGTTTCGCCACCAGCACTTCATGCTGTTCCTGATCGCGCACTTCCAGAAGGCTGCGCTGCTGATCTTCTCCGATCGTCTGGTCGATGCGCTGAAGCGGCTCGACGTGGCCGACGCCGAGAGCGTGAAGCAGTTCAAACGCGCGATCCGCAACGCGTACGCCGCGTTCCTGCGCTTCACGCACCGCTACTGGTTCCACGAGATCTCCGAGCAGGCGCAAGTGCGCGCGCTGTTCCGGCTGTGCACCACGCATCTCGGCACCGATGCGCTGTATGCCGAGGTCAAGGAGCGCATGCACGACATGAACAGCTACCTCGAGGCCGACAGCCTGCGCCGCCAGGCCAACACGGTGGTGCGACTGACCGTGGTGACGATCTTCGGCCTGATCGGCACCGTGACCACCGGCTTCCTGGGCATGAACCTGCTGGGCATGGCCGAGTCGCCGATGCTCGAGCGCGTGCTGGTGTTCGGCGTCGTGTTCGCCGCCACCGTCGGACTCACGCTGTACACGATCGGCAAGTCGAAGCGGCTGTCGGACTTTCTCGACGTGATGTCCGAAGAGGGTCTGCCGTGGCGCGCGCGGCTGGCGGCGCTGGCGCGCGTGTGGGGGCGGCCGCGCTGACTCGTGCCGCGGTTGCGCTTCATCAGCGGTTGCGCGGGTCGATGGGCAGCGCGATGCCGCGCGCGTCGAGCACGCTGGCCACGCTGCCGCGCGTGATCGCGCCGATGATGATCTCGTTGCAGCCGGCGAGTCCGGCGCGCACGCGATTGGTCGAGCTGAGCTTTTCCGCCACCAGCACCAGCAGCGGCTTGCGCTCACCCGGCAGGCGGCCGAGTTCGCGCGCCTGGTTGCACAGGTCGATGCCGTCGCTGCCATCGGCATCGGACCACGCGAGGTCGACGAACACAGCGGCGAACGGCCACGGCGCCGGCAACTCGGGCAACTGCGACATCGCGTGTACCGCGAACCCGAACGCCGTGAGTTGCGTGCACAGCGGGCTGGCGCCTGCATCGACCGGACAGACCACCAGCACGGCCGGCGCTGCGGCCGGCGTGCTCGCGGCGATCGCGGCCGGTGGTGTTGCCGCAGCGAGTGCAGCCGTCGGGCGCGATGGGGCCGCTGCCGGTGCGGCTGTCGGCGCCGCATCGCCTGCTTCTTGGGCAGCGGGCGTCGCGGGCGCTGCGACCACTGCCGCAACGGGCGGCAGCTCGCGCAGCACCGGCTCGCTGAGCGTGGTGGCGAAGCCGGTCGTGTCGCCCGCGTCGGAGGCATTGCGCATGCGATCGCGCCGTACCTGCGCACGCCGCGCGGCGCGCTGTGCCGCGCGCTCGGCCTCGGGGCCGGCAGGGTCGGCGGGTGCGGCCTGCGGTTGCTGTTGCGGCGGCTGTGGATCGGAGACGATCAACCCCTCGAACCCGACCGGCGTGGTTTCGATCACCTCGGGCAGCGGGATCTCGAGGTTGCGCAGCGTGATCGTCACCGGCGGCGGAGCGTCGGCCGGCTTGGACTTGGCCGCGCCGGGCCTGGGCAGCTTGCCGGGTTGGGTGCGGCGTGGTCGGTTCACGTCGATGTCAGGTAGCCTGGCGATCGAGGTAGGTCTCGGCGATGCGTACCCAGTAGCTCGCGCCGGTGGGCAGCACACGGTCGTTGAAATCGTACCCCGGGTTGTGCACCATGCAGCCACCCTCGCTGCCGACGCCGTTGCCGATGAAGACGTAGCAGCCCGGCACCTGCTCGAGGAAGAACGCGAAGTCTTCGCTTCCGGTCACCGGTTCGGCGTTGGCGAGCAGGCCTTCGGCACCGAGCCAGTCGGTGACCACGCGCTGGCAGAACGCGCTCTGCTGCGGATGGTTGTACAGCATCGGGTAGCGGCGCTGGTATTCCACCTCGGCGCTGGCGCCGTACACCGCGGCCTGCGTGTTCGCGATCTCGGTGATACGCTGCTGCAGCAGGTCGCGCACCGCGGGCTTGTACGCGCGCACCGTGAGCCTGAGCTTGGCCTCGCCGGGGATCACGTTCGGCGCGTCGCCGGCCAGGAAGGCGCCGACGGTGACCACGCCCATTTCCAGCGGTGGCACGTTGCGCGAGACGACAGTCTGCAGCGCCATCACGATGCTCGACGCGGCCACCACCGGGTCCACCGCCACGTGCGGCATCGCGCCGTGGCCGCCCTTGCCGCGCACGGTGATCAGGCAGGTGTCGGAGCTGGCCAGCGCCGGGCCGGGCACGATCGAGAACCGCCCCTCGGGCAGGCCCGGCATGTTGTGCATGCCGAACATCGCCTCGCATGGGAACAGCTTCAGGAAGCCGTCGTCGAGCATGCGCTTGGCGCCGGCCTGGCCTTCCTCGGCGGGCTGGAACACCAGGTGCAGGTGGCCGTCGAAGCGGCGCGTCGCGGCCAGGTGGCGCGCCGCGGCCAGCAGCATCGCGGTGTGGCCGTCGTGGCCGCAGGCGTGCATCTTGCCGAACACCTTGCTCGCCCACGGCTTGTTGCTGGTCTCGGCGATCGGCAGCGCGTCCATGTCGGCGCGCAGGCCCACGTGGCGCGGCGAGTTGCCCACGCGCAGCGTGCCGACCACGCCGGTGCCGCCGAGGCCGCGGTGCACCTCGTAGCCCCAGCGCTGCAGCCGCTCGGCCACCAGGTCGGCGGTGGCGTGCTCTTCGTAGGCCAGCTCGGGGTTGGCGTGGATCTGGCGCCGCAGCGCCACCATCTCGTTTTCGTGCTCGCGGATCTCGTCGAGCGCGGGCAGCGGCAGCGGTGCGTTCATCGGGGCCTCCTTGGTCGGTGTCCGTCGGGTGCGATCGACGCCGCTCGGCGCAGAGCCGTGCGCCGAGCGCCCAGGCGGCATGGTAGCCGCAGCCACGCGCAGGCGCGTCCCGATGCGGTGGTGCAAGATCGCACCCGTGCCACGTTGCGCGAGGGTCTGTTCGATGCCAGCCAAACCTCCGTTTCGTGCCGATCAGGTCGGCAGCCTGCTGCGTCCGGCCGAGCTCGCCGCGCTGCGGGCGCGCTGCAAGCGTGGCGAGCTGAGCGCCGCCGCGCTGCGCGAGGCCGAAGATCGTGCGATCGTCGACGCGGTGCGGCGCCAGGAACAGATTGGCCTGCAGGCGGTGACCGACGGCGAGTTTCGCCGCGACTGGTGGCACCTGGATTTCCTGTCGCAGCTCGACGGCGTGACCGTCAAGGCCAACGAAGGCGAGAAGTTCAAGGTGGCGGGCCAGGAGCAGCCGCCGATCGCCACGGTGACCGGCCGCGTCGGCTGTCCGGCGCCGATCATGGTCGACGACTTCGCGTTCCTGAAGGCGCACACCGCGCGCACGCCGAAGATGACGATCCCGTCGCCGTCGATGCTGCACCTGCGCGGCGGCCGCGCGGCGATCGATGCCGCGGTGTACCCGGAGCTCGACGCGTTCTGGTCCGACGTCGCCGCGGCCTATCGCCTGGCGATCGCGCAGCTGGCTGCGGCCGGCTGCCGTTACCTGCAGCTCGACGACATCACGTTCGCCTACCTGTGCGACCCGCGCATCCAGGACAACTGCCGCCGCAACGGTGACGACCCGTCGACGCTGCCACGGCGCTATGCCGACACCATCAACGCCGCGCTGCGCGACCGGCCGGCCGACATGGCGGTGACGATCCACACCTGCCGCGGCAACTTCAAGAGCGCCTGGGTCGCCGAGGGCGGCTACGACCCGGTGGTCGAGGCGATGTTCTCGGCCGACGTCGACGGCTACTTCATGGAGTTCGACAGCGCGCGCGCCGGTGGTTTCGAGCCGCTGCGCCGGTTGCCGCGCGGCAAGAAGGTGGTGCTCGGCCTGGTGACCACCAAGGTCGGTGCACTGGAGAGCAAGGACGACCTCAAGCGCCGCATCGACGAGGCTGCGCATTGCGTGCCGCTGGAGAACCTGTGCCTGTCGCCGCAATGCGGCTTCTCGAGCACGCACCACGGCAACGCGCTGTCGGTCGATGACCAGTGGCGCAAGCTCGAGCGCGTGGTCGAGGTGGCCGGCGAGGTGTGGGGTTGACCGTCGCGCCGGCCGCCAACGGCTGGGCGACCTGCTTGGTCGTCAGCGGCAACCTGCTGAACCTGGCGCTGCCCGGCCGCGCGTTCTACGCCAACCAGGAGCCGCTCGGCAACGCCGAGTACGACCAGAAGACGCGATGGCTGGGCGCGATGTTCGAGCGGCTGAACGCCGACGTGCTCGGCGTGCAGGAGGTCTGGGACGAGGCGGCGCTGAAGGCGGCGGTCGCGCGCAGCGGCCTGCGCTACACCCACGTGCTGGCGCCGGGCACCGAGCACGGCGCCAGCGGCACGCCGCGCGTCGGACTGGTGACGCGCCTGGCGCTCGAATCGGTGGACAGCGTGGCGGCGTTCGACCCGCACGACGGCGTGACGGTGCCCGAGCTCGGCGTGCACGCGCGCTTCGAACGCCCGGTGCTGGTGGCACGGCTGCGCCTGAAGCACGGCCAGCCGCTGCACGTGCTGGTGGCGCACCTGAAATCGAAGCGCCCGAAGTTCCTGCAGACCGACGACGGCGAACCGCTCGAGGATCGCGACGATCCGCTGGTGGCCACGCGCGCCACGCTGCGCTCGCTGCTGATGCGCGCCGCCGAGGCCGCGGCGCTGCGCCGCATCGTGATCGGCGTGCTGCAGCGCACGCGCGAGCCGCTGCTGCTGCTGGGCGACCTGAACGACGCGCCGCACGCTGCCACCAGCCAGCTGATCGCCGCCACCGGTGCCGCGGCGCACGACCGCGAGGCGCGCGACGTGGCGCTGTACCACGCGCCCGACGTGCAGTCCGAGCCCGGCCTGCGGCGCGACCTGGGCTACTCGCACGTCTACCAGGGCTGGCCCGACACGCTCGACCAGGTGTGGGTGAGCGAGGAGTTCGTGGCCGAATCGCGCCATGCGATCGGCGACGTGCGTCGCGTCGAGTACTTCAACGATCACCTGCACGAGGGCCGCGAGCGCTGGCGCAGCGACCACGGCTTCGTGCGCGCGCTGCTGCGACTGCGGTTGCCGCCGGGCTGAACACCACAGGCCGCGCCTGCGAGCGGCCTGAGATCGCCACCGGCCGCGAGCCTGCGGCAGCAGCCTTCAGGCCACGGCACCGAGCGCGCGGGCTCCCGCCGTCGTATCGCGCGCGGGGGCGGCTGGCGGCACCGCGCTTGCCGATGCAGCCGGCGCGAGCAGACCGAACAGGTCTTTCGGGTCGCGCTGCGTCGGCACCAGATGCGTCGGCGTGCCGAGGCCGAGTTCGAGCGCGCTCGCGTGCAGCCAGCGCAGCGCCGCGAAATCCTCGAGCGCGAAGCCGACCGAGTCGAACACCGTCCAGCGGCGATCGTCGCGCCGGCCCGGCGCCGCGCCCGCCAGCACCTGCCACAGCTCGGTGACCGCGAACGACGGCGGCAGCTGCTGGATGTCGCCCTCCAGGCGCGTCTGCGGCTCGTACTCGACCACCACGTGCGCCTGGCGCAGCACGTCGGGGTGCAGCTCGGTCTTGCCCGGGCAATCGCCGCCGACGGCGTTGACGTGCGCGCCGGGCGCCAGCATGTCCGGCGTGACGATGGTGGCGCGCGTCTTGTCGGCGGTGGCGGTGGTGACGATGTCGGCCTCACGCGCCGCATCGGCCGCGCTGGCGCACGGCGTCAGCGCGAGGCCGCTCATGTGGCGCAGGTTGCGCTGCAGCTTCGCGGTGGCGGCGGGGTCGATGTCGAACAGGCGGATCTCGCGCACGCCCAGCAGGTGGTGGAACGCCAGCGCCTGGAACTCGGCCTGCGCGCCGTTGCCGATCAGGGCCATCGTGCGGCAGCCCGGCCGCGCCATCACGCGCGCCGCGAGCGCCGAGGTGGCGGCGGTGCGCAGCGCGGTGGTCAGCGTCAGCTCGCTGAGCAGCAGCGGCGCGCCGGTGGCGACGTCGGCGAGCACGCCGAACGCCATCACGGTGGGCAGGCCGGCGCGGGTGTTGGCCGGGTGGCCGTTAACGTACTTGAAGCTGTAGCGCGTGGCATCGGCGATCGGCATCAGCTCGATCACGCCGTCGCGCGAGTGGCTGGCCACGCGCGCGCTCTTGTCGAACGCGTGCCAGCGGCGGAAGTCGGCCTCGATGGCGTCGGACAGACGGCGCAGCGCACCGGCCACGCCTTGCGCGCGCACGATCTGCGCCACGTCGCGGGGGCTGAGCAGCAGGGTGTTCATCGGATGCAGCCGGTTCCTTTGGTCGCATTGTTCGAGCGACCGCGTTCAAGCAAAAGCATCAACAACGCATCGAATCGCGCGGTTAGTTGACATTTCGGCAGGGTGCATTGACACTTTGCTGCATGGACTCGCTCGACCACCGGCTGGTCGGCCTGCTGCGCAGCAACGCGCGCAGCACGGTGGCCACGCTGGCGCACCAGCTCGGCGTGTCGCGCGGCACGGTGAAGAACCGCATCACGCGGCTCGAAGACAGCGGCGTGATCACCGGCTACACGGTGCGGCTCAAACCCGACACGCAGCCCAACGAGATCAAGGCGTGGACCAGCATCGCGGTCGAAGGCAACCAGATGCGCAAGGTGATCGCCGCGCTGCTCGGCGAGCCCGGCGTGGCCGCGGTGCACGACACCAACGGCCGCTGGGATCTTCTGGCCGAGATCCGCTCGTCGAATCTCACCGAGCTCGGCCAGGTGCTCGAGCGGCTGCGGCTGATCAAGGGCATCGGCGCCACCGAGACCAGCATCCACCTGACGACGTACAAAGCCAGTTGAGGCCCTCCGAAGCGCCTTCGGCGCCGGGGTGTCAGGGCGCGGCGAGCGCGCTGTCGGCCAGCACGCGGCAGCGGCCGGCGTGCTTGGCCGCGAGCAGTTGCTGGTCGGCGTGCTCGAGCAGCATCTGCGGCGACAGCGGCGCGCGCTTGGAGTCGGACACGCCGGCCGAGAAGCTCAAACCCGACACCATCTCGGCGTCGAGCTCGAACCGTTGCTGCTGCCACAGTGCCAGCAGCGCGGCCACCTTGCGCCGCGCGGTGGCGGCATCGGTGCGCGGCATCAGCAGACAGAACTCTTCGCCGCCGTAGCGGCAGGCCACGTCGCTCTTGCGGCAGTGCGACGCCAGCAGCTGCCCGAAAGCGGCCAGCAGCGTGTCGCCGGCGGTATGGCCGTAGCGGTCGTTCACCGCCTTGAAGTGGTCGAAGTCGATCACCGCGACCGCGAGCGGCTGGTGTTCGCGCTGCGCCAGCGCGAACGCGGTGGGCAGGGTTTCGTTCAGGTAGCGCCGGTTGAACAGGCCGGTGAGGGCGTCGCGCACCGCCTGCTCCTTCAGCGCGGCCTGCAGCGACTCGACCTCGGCGATCTTGCGCGACAACTGCGCATTGGCCGCTTCGAGTTCGGCCCGTGCGCGCTCGGTGGCGCGGCGCTCGGACGCCTGCTCGTCGAGCTTGTGCTGCAGCCGCATCAGCTCGGTCTGCAGCGCCGCCGCCTGGTAGCGCGCCCGCGAGGCGAGGTGCGCGCGCGCCACGTGCAACTGCTGCCACAGGCGCAGCTGTGCCAGCGCCTGCACGGTGTCGCCGAGGTGCTCGAGGATCTCGGCGCGGATCTGCAGGTACAGGCAGCGCACGCGCAGGCTGAGGCCTTCGGCGGCCTCGCCATCGTCGGCGCTGACCTGCGCCAGCACCGGATCGAGCTCGCGCAGCGCGTCGACCCAGCGGCCCTCCAGGCCGGCCAGCAGCGCGCCGGCCACCGCGAGCTCCACATGCTCGTCGGGGATGTCGGCATGCGGCGCCCGACGCGCCAGTTCGACCAGCTCGCGGCCGGCGGCGAGCTCGCCGGCGCGCAGCGCGGCGATGGCCAGCGTCTCGAAGCTGGCGCCCATCGTGCCGCGGCCGTCCACGCCGGTGGGCAGCTCGCGCACGCGCAGCACGTCGAGCATGGCCTCTTGCGCGCGGCCGAGCTCGGTCAGGCAGATCACGCGGTTGACCAGCAGCACGCCGAGCAGGCGCGGGTTGCGCAGCGCATGGCAGCGCGCGATACCCTGATCGAGGTGGCGCAGCGCCTCGTGGTAGTCGCCGATCTGCAGCAGCTCGTGCGCGAGATTGCAATGCAGTACGGCGTCGAAACCGTGCCCGTGCGTGGGCCCGGAGTCGCGCAGCGCCTGGTACATGTAGGCGAAGGCCTGTTCCGAGCGGCCCTGCGCCGAATAGCAGCCGGCGATGGTGTTCAGCAGCACGCCGCGCTGCTCGTGCTGCAACACCGAGAGGCCCTCTTCGCGCAGCGGCAGCACGTGGTCGATTGCGGCCGCGAAGCGCCCCTCGCGCCACAGGCCGCGTGCCAGTCCGGCGCCGGCCAGGATGTGGCCGGCGCGCTCGCCGAACGAATCGAACAGCCGCTGCGCAGCGGTGAGCTCCGGCGCCGCCTGGGCCGGCGTGCCGAAGTACAGCAGGTGGTAGCCGATCGCCAGGCGGGCCCAGGCCTGGCCAGGCACGTCGCGCTCGGCCACCGCCTGCGCGAGCGCGCGGCGTGCGCACTCGATCGAGCGCGGGGCGTCCTGGTGCAGCAGTTGCCAGGCCTTGCGCGCCAGCCGCAGGCCCTTGCTGGAGGCGGCAGATTCCGCACGGCGCAACATGCGGCGATTATCGAATCGGCGTGCGGCGCGCGCCACCCCGCACAGACGTGCAACGCTGCACGCCGCGGCGACTTTCGGTCGCCGTGCTCAGTCTTTCCAGTCGTCCTCGAAAAACTCGCCGGCCACGCGCGTGCCCTCGGCGCGCTGCGCCGCCTCGGCCTTGCGCAGCTCGGCGCGGCGGATCTTGCCGGAGATGGTCTTGGGCAGTTCGGCGAACTCGATGCGGCGGATGCGCTTGTACGGCGCCAGCTTGTCGCGGCAGAACGCGAGGATGTCCTTGGCCAGCTCCTGGTTCGCCGTGTGGCCGGCGCGCAGCGCGATGAACGCCTTCGGCACCGCCAGGCGCAGCGGGTCGGGGCTTGGCACCACCGCGGCTTCGGCCACCGCCGGGTGCTCGATCAGCACCGATTCGAGCTCGAACGGGCTGATGCGGTAGTCGGACGCCTTGAACACGTCGTCGGCGCGGCCGACGTAGGTGATATAGCCGTCGGCGTCGCGCTGCGCGACGTCGCCGGTGCGGTAGCGGCCGTCGCGCATCACCTCGGCGGTCTTCTCGGCGTCGCCGGCGTAGCCCAGCATCAGGCCGGTGGGGCGCGGGTCGAGCTTCAGGCAGACCTCGCCTTCGTCGGCCGGGCGGCCGTCGGCGTCGATCAGCTCGATCGCGAAGCCGGGCAGCGGCCGGCCCATGCTGCCTTCCTTCAGCGGCTGGCCCGGGCTGTTGCCGATCTGGCAGCTCGTCTCGGTCTGGCCGTAGCCGTCGCGGATCGTGATGCCCCAGGCGGCGCGCACGCGCTCGATCACCTCGGGGTTCAGCGGCTCGCCGGCACCGACCAGCTCGCGCAGCTTCAGGCCCTGCCAGCGCGCGAGGTCGGCCTGGATCAGCATGCGCCACACGGTGGGCGGTGCGCACATCACGCTGACGCCGTGCTGCTGCAGCACGCCGAGCAGCGCGTCGGCGTTGAAGCGCGCGTAGTTGTAGATGAACACGCACGCCTGCGCGTTGAACGGCGCGAAGAAGCAGCTCCACGCGTGCTTGGCCCAGCCGGGCGACGAGATGTTCAGGTGCACGTCGCCGGGCTGCAGGCCGATCCAGTACATCGTCGACAGGTGGCCCGCCGGGTAGGTCTCGTGCGAGTGCGGCACCAGCTTGGGCTTGCTGGTGGTGCCCGACGTGAAGTACAGCAGCAGCGGGTCGCTCGCCAGAGTCGGCGCGTCGGCCGAAAAGTCGGCGCTGGCCGCGTAGGCGTCGTCGAAGCGCTGCCAGCCCTGCGGCGTGGTACCGGCCGTCGCCCCCACCGCGATGCGCGTGAAGCCGCCGCCGAGCGCGGCGAACTTCGGCGCGTGCGCCGCGTTGGCGATCACGTGCCTCACCTGGCCGCGGTCGAAGCGGTCGCGCAGGTCGTCCTCGGTGAGCAGCGTCGTCGCCGGCACCACCACCGCGCCGAGCTTCATCGCCGCGAGCATCGCCTCCCACAGCGGCCGCTCGTTGCCGAGCATCAGCAGGATGCGCTCGCCGCGGCGCACGCCGAGCGTGCGCAGCCAGTTGGCGACGCGGCTCGAGCGCTCGGACAGCTGTGCGTAGGTGCAGCGCTCCTGTCGCCCGTCTTCCTCGACGATCCACAGCGCCGGCGCATCGTTGCCGCGCGCGATCACGTCGAACCAGTCGAGCGCCCAGTTGAATTCGTCGAGCCTGGGCCACGCGAAGCCGGTATAGGCCCGGGCGTAGTCGCTGCGGTGCTCGAGCAGGAAGTCGCGAGCCGCCTTGAAGGCGGCGTGGGAGGAAGAAGTGCTCATCGCCGTTCTCCTGGAGAAAGGCGTCGTCGCCCGCGGGACGCGCGAGCGGCGGCGCCGTTGTCGATCGGGCGGGCGCCGGCGATGCCGGTGCGCCGGGCGCCTTGCTCGGCCATCACATGCTTCTGCGGTACTGGCCACCCACTTCGAACAGCGCCGCGGTGATCTGGCCGAGCGAGCAGCAGCGTACGGCGGCCATCAAGACCTCGAAGACGTTGCGGTTGTCGATCACCGCCTGCTGCAGGCGCTTGAGCATCGCCGGCGCCTCGCCGGCATGGCGCTGGTGGAACTCGTGCAGCCGCCTCAGCTGCGACTGCTTCTCGTCTTCGGTCGAGCGCGCCAGCTCGATGGCTTCGGGCACCGGGTCGCCCGCCGGGTTGCGGAAGGTGTTGACGCCGATGATCGGGTATTCGCCGGTGTGCTTGAGCATCTCGTAGTGCAGCGACTCCTCCTGGATCTTGCTGCGCTGGTAGCCGGTTTCCATCGCGCCGAGCACGCCGCCGCGCTCGGCGATGCGCTCGAACTCGGCGAGCACCGCCTCCTCCACCAGCTCGGTCAGCTCGTCGATGACGAACGCGCCCTGGTTCGGGTTCTCGTTCTTCGCCAGACCCCACTCGCGGTTGATGACCAGCTGGATCGCCATCGCGCGGCGTACGCTCTCCTCGGTGGGGGTGGTGATCGCCTCGTCGTAGGCGTTGGTGTGCAGGCTGTTGGCGTTGTCGTAGGTGGCGATCAGTGCCTGCAGCGTGGTGCGGATGTCGTTGAAAGCGATCTCCTGCGCGTGCAGGCTGCGGCCGCTGGTCTGGCAGTGGTACTTCAGCTTCTGGCTGCGCTCGTTGGCGCCGTAGCGCTCCTTCATCGCCACCGCCCAGATGCGGCGCGCGACGCGGCCGAGCACGGTGTACTCCGGGTCCATGCCGTTGGAGAAGAAGAAGCTCAGGTTCGGCGCGAAGTCGTCGATGTGCATGCCGCGCGCGAGGTACGCCTCGACGAAGGTGAAGCCGTTGCTGAGCGTGAACGCGAGCTGGCTGATCGGGTTGGCGCCGGCCTCGGCGATGTGGTAGCCGCTGATGCTCACCGAGTAGAAGTTGCGCACGTTGTGGTGCACGAAGTACTCGGCGATGTCGCCCATCACCTTGAGGCTGAACTCGGTGGAGAAGATGCAGGTGTTCTGGCCCTGGTCTTCCTTCAGGATGTCGGCCTGCACGGTGCCGCGCACGTTGGCCAGCGTCCACTCGCGGATCTTGGCGATCTCGGTGTCGGTCGGCTCGCGGCCGTTGTCGGCGCGGAACTTCTCCATCTGCTGGTCGATCGCGGCGTTCATGAACATCGCCAGGATCGTCGGCGCGGGGCCGTTGATCGTCATGCTGACCGAGGTGTTGGGTGCGCACAGGTCGAAGCCCGAGTACAGCACCTTCAGGTCGTCGAGCGTGGCGATGCTGACGCCGGAGTTGCCCACCTTGCCGTAGATGTCGGGGCGTGGGTCGGGGTCGGCGCCATACAGCGTGACCGAGTCGAACGCGGTCGACAGCCGCTTGGCCGGCATGCCTTCGCTGACCAGCTTGAAGCGCCGGTTGGTGCGGAAGGCGTCGCCTTCGCCGGCGAACATTCGCGTCGGGTCTTCGTTCTCGCGCTTGAACGCGAACACGCCGGCGGTGTACGGGAAGCTGCCGGGCACGTTCTCGAGCAGCAGCCATTTCAGCAGCTCGCCGTGGTCTTCGTACGGCGGCAGCGCCACCTTGCGGATCTTGTTGCCCGACAGTGTGGTGTGCACCAGCCGCGTGCGGATCTCCTTGTCGCGGATCTTCACCACGTAGTCGTCGCCGGCGTAGGCCTTCAGCGTCTCGGGCCACATCGCGAGCAGCTTCTTGGCGCCGGCGTCGAGCTTGGCGTCGCGCTCGTCGGCCAGTGCGAGCACGGTGTTCTTCGCGCCGCTGCGTTCCGGGTCGGCCTCATGCAGCATGCGCGCGCTCTCGCGCAGCTGCTGCACCTCGCGCGCCAGCAACGCCTGCGCGCGCGCGCGGCGCTTGTAGCCGCGCACGGTATCGGCGATGTCGGCCAGGTAGCGTACGCGCGCCGCCGGCACCACCGGGTGCTGGTGCGTGCTGTGCCGCGTGGCCACCGGCGGCAGCCGGCCTTCGGCCAGCGGCAGGCCGAGCGCGGCCAGGCGCGGCTTCAGCGCTTGATAGAGCGCGGTCACGCCGTCGTCGTTGAAGCGACTGGCCATGGTGCCGAACACCGGCATCGCATCGGGCGGCTGCTTGAACGCCTGGCGGTTGCGCTGCACCTGCTTGGCCACATCGCGCAGCGCATCGGCGGCGCCCTTGCGATCGAACTTGTTGATCGCGACGAACTCGGCGAAGTCGAGCATGTCGATCTTCTCGAGCTGGCTGGCCGCGCCGTATTCGGGCGTCATCACGTACAGCGGCACGTCCACCAGCGGCACGATCGCGGCGTCGCCCTGGCCGATGCCCGAGGTTTCGACGATCACCAGGTCGAAGCCGGCGCAGCGGCACGCGGCGATCACGTCGGGCAGCGCGGCGCTGACTTCGCTGCCGGTGTCGCGCGTGGCGAGGCTGCGCATGTAGACGCGAGGGCCCTTGCCCCAGGGCCCGATCGCATTCATGCGGATGCGATCGCCCAGCAGCGCGCCGCCGCTCTTGCGGCGCGATGGGTCGATGCTGACCACCGCGATGCGCAGCGCATCGTCCTGGTCGAGCCGCAGCCGGCGGATCAGCTCGTCGGTGAGCGAGCTCTTGCCCGCGCCGCCGGTGCCGGTGATGCCGAGCACCGGCAGCTTGTGCGCGGCCGCCTCGGCGTGCAGCGCCTGCAGCAGCGCCGGGGCTGCCGCGCCGTTCTCGAGCGCGGTGATCAGCTGCGCCAGCGCGCGCCACGCCGCCTCGGTGTGGCCCTGCACGGCGGCCAGCGACTGCGGCGCCTGCGGCGACAGATCGTGGTCGCAGCGCATCACCATCTCGCCGATCATGCCGGCCAGGCCCATGCGCTGGCCGTCCTCCGGGCTGTAGATGCGCGCCACGCCGTAGGCCTGCAGCTCGCGGATCTCGGCCGGCACGATCACGCCGCCGCCACCGCCGAACACCTGGATGCCGGCGCCGCCGCGCTGGCGCAGCAGGTCGACCATGTAGCGGAAGTACTCCAGGTGCCCGCCCTGGTAGCTCGACACCGCGATGCCCTGCACGTCTTCCTGCAACGCGGCGGTGACGATCTCGTCGACCGAGCGGTTGTGGCCGAGGTGGATCACCTCGGCGCCCATGCCCTGCAGGATGCGCCGCATGATGTTGATCGCGGCGTCGTGGCCGTCGAACAAGCTGGCCGCGGTGACGAAGCGCACCTTGTTCACGGGCTTGTACTCGGCCAGGGCTTTGAATTCGGCGGACAGATCGGTCATCTCAGTTGCTCCACCGCGCTTCGCGCGACTCACGACGCATGAACCGACGTAGCCGAGAGCCGCCGCGGATCCGGCTTCGCCGGTCCGCTGGCGGCGCCCCCTCGTAGAGGCGGGCGCCGCAGGCGCTTCGCGGGGTGGTTCACTTCAGCCCGCCAGTCTAGGCCGCAGCGGCGCCACGCGCGATGGCCGAAGCGCTCGCGGCGGCGAGCGCATTTGCCAGAATGCGGGCGTGGCCTCATCCGGCAGCGCGATCGCCCACCCCGTGGCCTCTGCGGTGGCGGCCGCCGTGGTCGCCGGCCCGGTCGCCGCTCACAGCGTGGCCGCCGCGTTCGTCGCCAGTGCGGTCGACCGGCTCGCACCGGCCGCGCGCGAGCGCGTGCTGGCCGCCTGTGGCATCGCGGCGCCGACGCTGCAGCGGGCCGGCGCGCGGGTCGACGCGCAGGCGTTCGGCGCGTTGTGGCTGGCGGTGGCGCGCGAGCTCGACGACGAGTTCTTCGGCCTCGACCGCCGGCGCATGAAGGTGGGCAGCTTCGCGCTGCTGTGCCGCGCGCTGCTGAGCCACCGCAGCATCGGCGGCGCGCTCGACGAGGCGCTGCGCGGCTTCGCGCTGCTGCTCGACGACGTGCGCGCCACGCTCGTGGCCGACGGTGCACGCGCCAGCGTCACGCTGCACAACCGCATCGAGCCGATGAGCGCACGCCGCTTCGCCGACGAGACGCTGCTGATCATGCTGCACGGCGTGCTGTGCTGGCTGGCGGGCCGCCGTGTGCCGTTGCGTCGCGCCAGCCTCGGCTGGCCGGCCCCGGATCATGCGGCCGAGTACCGGCGCATGTTCTCGCCGACGCTGCAGTTCGATGCCGCGGCGAGCGTGATCGAGTTCGACGCCGCGCTGCTGCCGATGCGCCACGTGGCCACGGCGGCCTCGCTGCGGCAGTTTCTGCGCGACGCGCCGCAGTCGGTTTTCCTGAAGCAGGTGAGCGCACCGGCATGGTCCGAGCGCGTGCGTCGGCGCCTACGCCGAGGCGCCGACTGGCCCGGGGTCGAGGCGGTGGCCGCGCAATGGGGCATCTCGCCGGCCACGCTGCGCCGTCATCTGGCCGGCGAGGGCACCAGCTGGCAACGCGTGGTCGACGAAGTGCGGCGCGACATGGCGATCGCGCTGCTCGGCGAGCGCCGGCGCAGCATCGAGCAGGTGGCGGCCAGCCTCGGCTACGGCGACGCGCGGTCGCTGCACCGGGCGTTTCGCAAGTGGACCGGCGTGGCGCCCGGGGCCTACCGCGCCGATCCGCGCTAGCGCAAGGGCTGGAAGCGCATCCAGTTGCGGGTGGACCCCACCCGCGTTTCCGGGGTGGCCGGCGCGCTCGGCATCGCTAGCATCCGTGACATCGATCACAGACTCGATGCGACGCCGGTCCGGACGGACCGGCGTTGTCGTCGGTGCCAACCGCGTGAAGCTATCCACCGACGTTCTGCCCTGGGCGCTGTTGTCAGCGGCGGCCCTGGTGCTGTCGGCCAGTGCGGCCGACGCCTGGCGCAGGGCGATGCCGGTAGCGGTGCTGGCCACGCAGACTGCGGCGGACCTCGATGCGGCGTGCGAGCGCTCGACCGACCGCGTCTGTTCGCAGCCGCCGCTGCGCTACACGCTCGAGGCCGATTCGTTCGCGCTCGATTCCGCCGAGCTCCCGGCCGACCTGAAGCGGCCGCTCGACGCGGTGGCCGATGCGCTGCGCGAGCACCCGGCGGCTGCCGTGCGCGTCGAGGTGCACACCGACGCGTCGGGCCCGGTCGAGGCGCGGCGCTCGCTGACCCAGCGGCGCGCCGATGCGGTAAAGCTGTATCTGGTCAGCCGCGGGCTCGATCCGGTGACGCTGCATGCGGTGGGCATGGGCTCGCTGGCGCCGCGCCGCGGCGCCGATCCGTACGCCGGCAGCAACCGGCGCATCGAGATCGTGCCGCTGTAGCCGCGCCCGCGGCCAAGCCCGTCGCCATGCGAGCGGCGGGCTACCATCGGGCGCGATGAACAAGGCCTTCACGCGCGAGAGCGACGCGCCCGACGAAGACGATGACGGTCCGGGCCTGCCCGCACTGCCAGCCGGCGGCAAGAACTACATCACCGTGCACGGCTACCAGCGGCTGCGCGCCGAGCTGCTGCAGCTGATCGACCAGGAACGGCCCAAGGTGGTGGAGGTGGTGTCGTGGGCGGCGTCCAACGGCGACCGCTCCGAGAACGGCGACTACCTCTACGGCAAGAAGCGGCTGCGCGAGATCGACCGCCGCATCCGCTTCCTGACCAAGCGGCTCGACATCGCCGAGGTCACCGACCCGTCGCGCCACCACGGTAGCGACCAGGTGTTCTTCGGCGCCACCGTGACCTACGCCAACGCGCGCGGCGACGAGCGCACGGTGACGATCAAGGGCATCGACGAGGCCGACAGCCTGGCCGGCGAGGTGAGCTGGGTGTCGCCGATCGCCCGCGCGCTGCTGAAGGCGCGCGCGGGCGACGAAGTGAAGCTGACGACGCCCGGCGGTGTCGAAGCGATCGAGGTGCTGGCGGTGCGATACCCGGCGCCGCAATAGCCGGGCCCGGCCGCTGCGCAGCGGGCTTGGGTCCTACGGCTTGACGCGCCACACGCGCAGCACCGGCGGGCAGCGGCGCAGCGTGCGCAGCGTGTCGGCCAGGTGCAGGCGGTCGCGCAGCGAGATCAGCAGCTTCAGCTCGGTGGTTTCCGACGCGCGGTCTTCGCCCATGTCGATGTGTGTGATGTCGGCCTGCGATGCGCTGACCGCACCGGCCACCTGGGCGAGCACGCCCTTGCCGTTGCGCACCAGCACCGTCACCGCGGTCTCGAACGTGCGCAGCGGCTCCTCGGCCCATTCCACCGCCATCCAGCGCTCGGGGTCGCGCTCGGCCAGGCGCTTGCCGACCCGGCAATCGGCGGTGTGCACCACCAGGCCCTCGCCGCGGCCGAGGTAGCCGACGATGGTGTCGCCCGGAATCGGCCGGCAGCAGGTGGCCAGCTGCAGCGAGGCGCCTTCGCTGCCATCGACCATCACCAGCGCGTGCGAAGGCGTGCTGTCATCGTGGCCGTAGCGGCCGAGCGTCAGCGTCACCGCGTCGGGCCGGGCGCCTTGCTCGGTCATCAGGCGCGCCAGCCGCTTGGCGACGATCGACGCGATCTTCCTGCCGATCGCGATGTCGGTCAGCAGCTCGCCGCGGGTGCGGTTGCCGCTCCAGCGGATCAGCTGTTGCCACAGCGCGTGGCCGGCGGCATCGGCCTCGCCGGTGGGCGGCGGCTGCAGGCCCTCGGCGCGCAGCGCCTGCGTCAGCAGCTTCTCGCCGAGCGCGCGCGACTCCTCCAGCTCCATCGTCTTCAGGTGGTGGCGGATCTTCGAGCGTGCGCGGCCGGTGCGCACGAAGTTCAGCCACGCAGGGTTGGGACGTGCGCCGGGCGCGGTGACGATCTCGACCACGTCGCCCGAGTGCAGCTCGGTGCGCAGCGCCACCGGTTCGTTGTTGATGCGCGCCGCCACGGTGCGGTCGCCGACATCGGAGTGGATCGCGTAGGCGAAGTCCACCGGCGTGGCACCGCGCGGCAGCGAGAGGATCTTGCTGCGCGGCGTGAACACGTAGACCTCGTCGGGCACGAGGTCGATCTTCACGTGCTCGAGGAACTCGGCCGAATCGCGCGTCTCGTCCTGGATGTCGAGCAGCGACTGCAACCACATCGAGCCCAGGTGCTGCGCCTCGTCGGCATCCTTGTCCTTGGCCTTGTAGAGCCAGTGCGCCGCGATGCCCGACTCGGCCACCGCGTGCATCGGCACGGTGCGGATCTGGAACTCCACCGCGGTGCCCAGCGGGCTGACCAGCGTGGTGTGCAGCGACTGGTAGCCGTTGAGCTTGGGGATCGCGATGTAGTCCTTGAAGCGGCCGGGCACCGGCTTGTAGAGCTGGTGCAGCACGCCGAGCGCGAGGTAGCACTCGTTGAGCGAGCCGACGACGATGCGAAAGCCGAAGATGTCGCTCATCTGCGCGAAGCTGGTGTGCTTTTCGCGCATCTTCCGGTAGATGGAGTAGGTGGTCTTCTCGCGCCCGCCGACCTGCACCTTGATCTTGGCCGCCGCGAACGCGCGCAGCACCTCCTGCTCGACGCGCTCGACGATGTCGCGCCGGTGGCCGCGCGCGCGCTGCAGCGCCTTCTCGAGCGCGGCATGGCGCCACGGATGCAGGCACGCGAACGACAGCTCCTGCAGCTCGCGAAACGTCTGGTTCAGACCGAGCCGGTGCGCGATCGGCGCGTAGATCTCGAGCGTCTCGCGCGCCATGCGCAGTCGCCGCTCCGGCGCGATCGCCTGCACCGTGCGCATGTTGTGCAACCGATCGGCCAGCTTGATCAGGATGACGCGCACGTCGCGCGCCATCGCCAGCAGCATCTTGCGAAACGATTCGGCCTGGCCCTCTTCGCGGGTCGAGAACCGCAGCTTGTCGAGCTTGGTCAGGCCGTCGACCAGGTCGGCCGTCGGCGCGCCGAAGCGCTCGATCAGCGCCGGCTTGGTGATGCCGCAGTCTTCCATCGCATCGTGCATCAGCGCGGCCATCACCGCCTGCGCGTCGAGCCGCCAGTCGGCCACCAGGCCGGCCACCGCGATCGGGTGCGTGATGTACGGCTCGCCGCTGGCACGGAACTGCCCCAGGTGCGCCTCGTCGGCGAACTTGAACGCCTCGCGCACCTGCTTCAGCTCGGGCTTGCCGAGGTAGCCCAGCTTGTCCAGCAGCGCCGCGAACGACGCCGCCTGCGGCTTCGGTGCGGCCGGCGCCGCGGTGGTCACGCGCTGGAACCCCTGCAGCGCGGACGGCAGCAGTTCGGCGGCGAACGAGCGAATGCCCATGACCCACTTTAGCGCGGTTCGCGGTGCGGCCGCGCTGCCGCGCGGCCGCACCTGTGCGCGTGGCGGGGGTGTTGCGGACTATGTCGCTACACGGCCACCGCGCCGCGCAACGGCTCGCGCGGCGACGCCATCGGATACCTACACCGTCACGGCCTCGCCTTGGTGAACACCGGCGCCACTGCGGTGCGGATCGCGATGCGGCGTGGCGTGGTTCGCAGCGGTGGCTTGCGCGGCCAGGTCGCGCAGCGCCTGCACCAGCATCGCCGCCGGCGTCGGCAGCGTGCCTTCGCGGCGCCGGAACACCGCCAGCGTGCGCAGGCACACCGCATCGGCCAGCGGCAGCGGTGCGATCAGGCCGGCCATGCGCTCGGCGTCGCAGATCGGCTCGGCCATCCATGACACGAAGCCGGCGCGCGTGATCAGGCTCTTGAGCACGGTGATCGAGCGCGTCTCGACGAGCACGTTCGGCAGGCCCAGACCGTGTGCGGCGAACACCTGCTGCAGGTGCATGAACGGCTCGGTGCCGCGCGGCGGCATCGCCCACTTCTCGTGCAGCGTGTCGGCCAGCGACAGCGCCGTGCGGCGCTGCAGCGGATGACCGCACGACGCGACGATGAAGCTGCGATCCTGCCATTGGCAATCGGCGATGGCGCAGAGGTCGTCGCTGTCGGGCTTGGCGACGTCGAGCGCGAGATCGATCTCGCGCGCGACCAGGGCGCGCGCCAGCGCGTCCCACACGCCCTCGACGACCGTCACGCGCAGGTTGGACCAGCGGCGCAGCGTGCGCTCGATCGCCATCGGCAGCACCACGCTGGCCGCGCTGCCGATCGCACCGACCCGGATTGTGCCCTTGGCCAGGCCGCGCTGTGCCGCGATCTCCTCGGCCGCGAGCTCGGATTCGCGCTGCATCAGCCGCGCATGCGGCATCAGCGCCTCGCCGATCGGCGTCAGCGACATGCCGCGGGCCAGGCGCTCGAACAGCGCGGCGCCCGCCCGCGCCTCGAGCCGTTTGATGCTGCGGCTGAGCGCGGGCTGCGTGATGTGCAACGCCTCGGCCGCGCGGCCGAGGCTGCCGTGCGTCGCCACGGCGAGGAAGGCGCTCAGTTGTCGTCCGTCGAAGGCCATGCCGGAACGTAATGGCTTCGGCTGCAAAAGGCAATTTCCAAGCAAGCCCGAATCCCGCAGACTTGACCGCCGCCAAGCGGCGACACCCTGGGGGAATCCCGCATGCGGCCCGCGCGCGGTAATCCACTAACATGTTAATCATCACGCCGGGCTCACCACGCTCGGGGCCTCGCTGCCCCTGCACCACCGCTTCACCGACGACCCGGAATCACTGACACATGGAGGCATCACGATGATCGGTTCCAAGACTCGCATTGCGTTCGCGCTGGCGGCCACACTGGCCGGCGGCGCCCAGGCGCAACAGGTGGTGCTGAAGGTGCACCACTTCCTGCCGGCCACGTCGAGCGCGCAGGTGCGCCTGATCCAGCCCTGGTGCGACAAGATCGCCAAGGAATCCGGCGACAAGCTCAAGTGCCAGATCTACCCGTCGATGCAGCTCGGCGGCACGCCGGCGCAGCTGATGGACCAGGCGCGCGACGGCGTGGCCGACATCGTCTGGAGCGTGCCCACCTACGCCGCCGGCCGCTTCACCAAGGCCGAGGTGTTCGAGCTGCCGTGGATGGCGGTGACGGCCAAGGCGTCGAGCCAGGCGCTGTGGACGTACACCCACAAGTACGCGATGGATGAGTTCAAGGGTGTGCACCTGCTGTGGATGCATATGCACGACGGCGCGCTGTTCCACTTCGTGAGCAAGCGGCCGAAGACGCTCGAGGACATGAAGGGGTTGAAGATCCGCGCCGCCACGCGCAGCAACTCGCACATGCTCGCTGCGCTCGGCGCCACGCCGGTGCAGATGCCGCTGCCGAAGGTGCCCGATTCCTTGTCCAAGGGCATCGTCGACGGCGCGTCGGTGCCGTGGGAGGGCACGCCGGCGATCAAGCTGACGGAGATCGCGCCGTACTGCATCGACGTGCCGCCCGGCTCGCCGCGCATCTCGAACACGATCTTCGCGTTCGCGATGAACCAGGCCAAGTACGACAGCCTGCCGCCCGATCTGAAGAAGGTGCTCGACGCCAACAGCGGCCTGGCCACCTCGGCGTGGGCCGGCGAGGTCGGTTTCGATGCGATCGTCGAGCCGTTCAAGAAGGCCGCGAAGGAGCGTGGCAACACGCTGGCCTATCTCACCGACGCCGAGTACCAGCGCTGGGTGAAGGCCACCGAGACGGTCGATGACCAGTGGATCAAGGAGGCCAACGCCAAGGGCGCCGACGGCAAGAAGCTGCTCGAGGAAGCCAAGGCGCTCGTCAAGCAGTACGGCAAGTGAGCGTCGCACCAGCGACCGAGCGCGCGCCGATGCGCGCGCTCCACCTGGCCTGCGACATCAGTGCCGGCATCGGTTGCACCACGCTGGTCGCGATGGCCACGATCACCGTGGTCAGCGTGCTCGGGCGCGCGCTGTTCTCGCACCCGATCCAGGGCGACGTCGAACTGGTGCAACTCGGCTGCGCGGTGTGCGTGGCGTCGTTCCTGCCGTACACGCAGTTCCGCCACGGCAACATCATCGTCGACTTCTTCACCACCCGCGCCAGCGAGCGCACGCGCACGGCGCTCGACGGTTTCGGCACGCTGCTGTACGCGCTGATGATGGCGCTGATCTGCTGGCGCGTCGCCGCCGGCGGGCTGCGCGCGCACGAGGATCAGGAGACCTCGCCGCTGATGGAGATCCCGATCTGGGTCCCCTACCTGCTGATGCTGCCCGGCCTCGCGCTCGGCGCGCTGCTCGGCTTCGTGCAGACGGCGGAGCACTTCGGCGCCGTGCGGCGCGCAGCGTCGACCGCGGCGGCCGGTCGATGAGCGCCGCTTGCCTGCGGTGCGCCGGAGGGGGTGCTCGATGAGCACGATGGGGATCGGCTTGTCGCTGTTCGGCGCCATGCTGGTGCTGATGGCGCTGCGCGTGCCGATCGCGGTGTCGATGTTCGTGCCGGGTGCGGTCGGCTACATCCTGCTGTCGGGCTGGCCGCACCTGCTGGCGCACCTGAAGGGCGCGGTCTACGGCCGCGTGTCGGGCTACGACCTGTCGGTGATTCCGCTGTTCATGCTGATGGGCGCGCTGGCCGTCAACGGCGGCTTGTCGCGCGCGCTGTTCGAATTCGCCAACGCGCTGCTCGGGCGCTTTCGCGGCGGCATGGCGATGGCCGGCGTGCTGGCCTGCGCCGCGTTCGGTGCGATCTCGGGCTCGACGGTGGCCACCACCGCCACCATCGCGCAGGTGGCGTACCCGGAGATGCGCCGGCTCAAGTGCAGCGGCCGCCTGGCCACCGCGGCGCTGGCCACCGGCGGCACGATGGGCATCTTGTTGCCGCCGTCGGTGACGCTGCTGGTCTACGCCATCCTGACCGAGCAGAACATCACCCGCATCTTTCTCGCCGCTTACGTGCCGGCGCTGTTGGCCGCGGCCGGCTACATCCTGGCCATCGCGGTGTACGTGCGACTCAAGCCCGAGCATGCGCCGTCGGCGCAGGCCATCGCGTCGGGCGAGGTGTTGCGCACCGCCAAGCGGGTGTGGCCGATCGTGCTGATCTTCCTGGCCGTGTTCGGCGGCATCTACGGCGGCGTGTTCACGCCCACCGAGGGCGCCGCGATCGGCACCATTCTCACGTTCGTCGCCGCGCTGGTGAAGGGCGAGATGACGGCGGCCAAGGCGCTCGAATCGGTGCGCACCACGGCGATGACCAGCGGCATGATCTTCATGATCTTCCTCGGCGCCGACATGATCAACGCCTCGCTGGCGTTGTCGCAGCTGCCGGTGCAACTGGCCGATCTGATCGCCGAGGCCAAGATCTCGCCGGTGCTGGTGATGGCGCTGATCATGGTCTTCTACATCATCCTCGGCTGCGTGATGGACGAGATGAGCATGATCCTGCTCACCGTGCCGGTGATCTTCCCGGTGATCCTCGGGCTCGATTTCTACGGCCTCGGCCCGGTCGACAAGGCGATGTGGTTCGGCATCCTGATTCTCACCGTGTGCGAGATCGGCATGATCTTCCCGCCGGTGGGCCTGAACGTGTACATCATGAACGGCCTGGCCAAGGACGTGCCGATGATCGAAACCTACAAAGGGGTTGCGCCGTTCCTGATCACCGACTTCATCCGCCTCGCGCTGCTGATCGCCTTCCCGGGCCTCACGCTGTGGCTGGTGCACTGGGTCACCCGGTAGCCGCAGCCGCCGCCGAAAGCACACAAGGGCGCCTCTCGGCGCCCTTGTTCGTTGCTGCCGCAACCCGCGTGCGGGGATGCGGACGGGCCGGTCAGATCGGCACGCGGCGCAGCATCTCGACGCCGACCTCGCCGGCCGCGATCTCGCGCAGCGCGGTCACGCCGGGCTTGTTCTTGCTGTCGATCTTCGGCGCGTGACCCTGGCTCAGCATGCGCGCGCGGTAGGTGGCGGCCAGCACGAGCTGGAAGCGGTTGGGCACCTTGTGCAGGCAGTCTTCGACGGTGATGCGGGCCATTGCAGGGAACCTTCCTTGGTGAATGCCGAGCCGATCAGAGCAGATCGAGCGCCTTGAATACTTGGGATTTGTTGCGCCGCTGCGCGGCGAACTTCAACCGCTGCGAATGCACGACCGTTTTCAGGTCGAACAGCGCGGTCTCGAACAGGGCGTTGATTATAACGAAGTCGAAGTGCCGGGCCTGCGCCACCTCGACGCGCGCGTTGGCCATGCGCGTGTCGATCACCGGCGCCGCGTCCTCGCCGCGGCGCAGCAGCCGCTGGCGCAGTTCGTCCCAGCTCGGCGGCAGGATGAAGATCAGCACCGCGTGCGCGAACAGCCGCTTGATCTGCAGCGCGCCTTGCCAGTCGATCTCGAGCACCACGTCTTCGCCGGCGGCGAGCCGCGATTCGACGCCGGCGCGCGAGGTGCCGTACAGGTGGCCGTGCACCTCGGCCCACTCGAAGAACTCGCCGCGCCCGACCATCGCGCGAAAGCGCGCCTCGTCGATGAACCAGTATTCGCGGCCGTCGTGCTCCTGCCCGCGCGGCGCGCGCGTGGTGTGCGAGACCGACACCGCCAGGTGCGAATCGAGTTCGAGCAGCGCGTTCACCAGGCTCGACTTGCCGGCGCCGCTGGGGGCGGCGACGACGAACAGGTTGCCCGGCGTCTCGATGCGGGCGTCGGCGTCGATGGCTGCGGCATGGCTCACACGGCGAAGTGTAGGGCGCGGCCGGGGTGACTTCGGTTGCAGCGATGGCGAACAAAGTCGCGCACCCGTGCGTCGACCACGAGGGCCGCGCGCACCCGCGAGCCCACGCCCGTCAGTGTGGTGCCGCGCCGGCCACGCCGCCACCGGTCAACTGGCGCTCGATGCCGGCCTTCAGCAGGCGGCTCAGCCCGGGTGCGCGCTCGGCCACCGTCAGCACCGCGCGCCGGGCCAGCTTGGGCATTCGGCGCTCGTCGGTGAACAGCGTGACGATCGCATTGGTGCCGAGCCAGACCGGCAGCGTGGTGTGCCGGTGCTCGCGCTCGTAGGCCTGCAGTGCGCGCGGCCCGCCGATATCGCCTCCGCACCGGCGCTGCGCCGCCAGTTCGCGCGCCAGCACCTCGACGCCGTAGACGCCGAAGTTCCAGCCGTGCGCGGTGACCGGGTGCATGCCCACCGCAGCATCGCCGATCAGCGCGAAGCGGTGGCTGACGAAGCGCTGTGCATATACGCCCACCAGCGGGTAGTGGTGCCGCGGACCCGCGGCGTGCACCGCGCCCAGTCGGCCCTCTGCCTGGGCCTCGATGCGCGCGGCGAACTCGGCGTCGGACAGCGCCAGCCATTGCGGTGCCCGATCGGCGGGCAGCGTGACCACGGCCGACACGCGCTGGCCGTTCATCGGCAGCAGCGCCAGCGTGTTGCCGTAGCCGAAGCACTCCCAGGCCACGCCAGCGTGCGGCTGCGCATGGCCGACGCGGCCGACGACCACGCTGCGGCCGAAATCGTGCATCGCGGCCCCGATGCCGGCCAGCCGACGTGTCGCCGAGAAGCGGCTGTCGGCCGCGACCAGCAGCGGCGCCGCAAGGCGCCGCCCGTCGGCCAGTGTGACCGTCGCGCGCTGCGCTTCGCGCTCGACCGCGTCGACGCGCGCGTCGCACAGCACCTGCACGCCGGGGCGCGCGGTGGCGGCGGCCCACGCGGCCTGCCGGATGCGGTGGTTCGGCACCAACCAGCCGAGCGGCTGGGCTCCGCCGCGGTGCGCGCCGTCGCGCTCGCCCGAGCCACGACCGAAGTGCAGCACCTGCGGCGAGCCACCGTCGACCACGCGCGCCTCGTTCAGCGGCGCAATTTCGGACGGATCGATGCGCGACCACAGGCCGAGCGCGTCCATCACGCGGCGGGCGCGGTGGGTGAGCGCGATCTCGCGGCCGTCCTCGGGCGGGTCCTCGAGCGCCACCTGCGGTTGCTGCTCGAGCAGCAACGCGTGCAGGCCGGCGTCGGCCAGCGCCGCGCCAAGGGCCAGCCCGGCCGGGCCGGCGCCGACGACGAGCACGTCGGCGTCGAACGAATCGGATTGCGACATGGCCCGATGCTGCGGCCTCGGTGCCCGCTGCAGCTTGACGACCGTCAGCTTGGGGTGGCGCGGGGGCCTCCCCGGGGCTGCGGCGTACGGCGTCCGGCGACGGCGCTGTGGCGTTGGCCGAGCGTGTGGGCGATGATCGAAATCGCCGATGGATCCGAACGAGATTTTGCGGTTTCCGCGCACCGGCCGCTTCAATAGCATCGCGGCTGTCTTGGCGTCACCCGAGGGGCAGGCATGGAGCAGCAGCACAGCAAGGGGCGCGCGCCCGACCCGCGGCGCCGTGTGGTGGCCGGCGCCGCCGCGGCCGCGTTGGCGGCACCGTGGGTGGCGCTGCGCGCGCAGGCCAAGCAGGTGGTGGTGCGCACCGGCGGCGGTGGCTACGACGAGGCCAAGCGCGCGTCGGTCTACGAACCGTTCACGCGCGAGACCGGCATCGAGATCGTGCTGGTGGCCGCCAACGCCACCAAGATGCTCGCGCTGGCACGTTCGGGTTCGAGCGAGATCGATGTCTACGACACCAACGACGAGACGCTGCTGCAGCTCGAGCGCGCCAACGGCCTGGCACCGATCGGCTACGGCGCGTTTCGCTTCACCGACCCGGCCGATCTCGACCCGGCGGTGCGCAAGCCGCAGTTCGTCGGCCACTCGTACTTCGCCACGCTGCTGGGCTACAACACGAAGCACTTCAAGCCCGGCAGCGAGCCCAAGTCGTGGGCCGAGTTCTGGGATGTCAAGCGCTTTCCGGGCCCGCGCTCGCTGCCGAACCCGTCGCTCGGCGAGCCGGCGCTCGAGTTCGCGCTGCTGGCCGATGGCGTGCCGATGGCCAGCCTGTACCCGCTGGACGTCGAGCGCGCGCTGAAGAAGCTGGCCGAGATCCGCGGCTCGATCGTCAAGTTCTGGGACGCCGGCGCGATGTCGGTGCAGTTGCTGATCGACGCCGAGGCCACGCTGGTGGGCCTGTGGAACACGCGGCTGTACGAGGCGCGTGGCAAGGGCGCGCCGGTGGAGGCGCAGTGGAACCAGAACCAGGCGGCGCTGGTGGCGTTCGGCGTCAACCGCCATGCACAGAACGCCGTGCATGCGCAGACCTTCGTCGACTACTGCCTGAGTGCGCCGACGCAGACGCGCTGGATGCAGGCGGTGACCGCGATGCCGGCCAACCGCAAGGCGCAGGCGGTGGCCTCGCCGACGCTGCGCGACCCGGCCAGCGGCGCGCTGTGGGTGAGCTCGCGCGGCTTCATGCGCGACATCGCCTGGTGGGCCGACAACAAGCAGCGCGTGGCCGAGCGCTGGCAGCGCTGGGTGCTCGGCTGAACCGCGCGATGGATGCCTCCGCCAGCCCGCTGGTGTCACCGCCGGCGGCAGGGGTGGCGGCGGGCCGCGGCGCGATCGAGCTGCGCGGCGTGATCAAGCGCTACGGCGACGAGCGCGTGGTCGACCGCCTGTCGCTGGCCATCGCACCGGGCGAGTTCTTCTCGCTGCTCGGGCCCTCGGGCTCCGGCAAGACCACCACGCTGATGATGCTGGCCGGCTTCACCGAGGCCGACGAGGGCGAGATCCGCATCGACGGCCAGGATGTGGCGCGCACGCCGCCGCAGCGGCGCGGGCTGGGCATGGTGTTTCAGAACTACGCCGTGTTTCCGCACATGAACGTGTTCGACAACATCGCGTTCCCGCTGCGTGCGCGCGGCCTGCCGCGCGCGCAGATCGACACCGAGGTGGCGCGTGCGCTCGAGCTGGTGCAGTTGCAGCGCCACGCGGCCAAGTACGCGCGCGAACTCTCCGGCGGCCAGCAGCAGCGCGTGGCGATCGCACGCGCGATCGTCTACTCGCCGCCGGCGGTGCTGATGGACGAGCCGCTCGGCGCGCTCGACAAGAACCTGCGCTACGACATGCAGGCCGAGATCCGGGAGATCCAGCGCCGGCTGGGCATGACGGTGGTCTACGTCACGCACGATCAGGAAGAGGCGCTGAACATGTCCGACCGCATCGCCATCCTCGAGCGTGGCCGCATCGCGCAGCTCGGCCGCCCGGCCGAGGTCTACGAGCGGCCGGTGAACCGCTTCGTCGCGCAGTTCCTCGGCGAGGCCAACCTCGTCGCCGGCCGCGTGCAGGCGCTCGAGGCCGGCGTGGCGCAGTTCGCGGCCGACGACGGCGGGCTGCGCGCGTCGGTGCCGGCGGCCGCCGGCTGGGCGCCCGGCCAGGCCGCACTGCTGTTCGTGCGGCCCGAGAAGCTGGTGCTGTGCGGCAGCGGCGACGCGCTGCTGCACGCCGGCGTGCGCCGCCGCTCGTTCCTCGGCGGCGTCATCCGCTACGAGCTGCAACTGAGCGGCGGCGGCGAGCTGAAGGTCGACGTGGCCAACGCCGCGCACGCGCTGCGCCCCGAAACCGGCGAGCGCGTCGGCGTGCGCTGGCGCGGCGCCGATCTGTCGCTGCTGCCGCTCGACACGTGAGCAGCCTGCAGGCCGCCACCGGGCCCGCGCCGCCACTGCCGCGCGCGCGGCCCGACGCGCGCTGGCTGCTGCTGCCGGCGCTCGCGATGCTGGTGGTGGGCTTTGCGCTGCCGCTCGGCTCGTTCTTCGTGCGCGTGTTCGTGCTCGACAACGAGCCGCGCGCGATGGCCGGCGCATTCGTCGACGTGCTCGGCTCGCCGGTGATGCTCAACGCGATGGCGATGACCAACGGCATCGCGCTGGTCGTCACGCTGGCGGTGCTCATCGTCGGCTACCCGGTGGCCTACTTCCTCACCACCGACCGCGGCTGGCGCTTCACGGCGGTGATCTTCTGCATCGTCGTGCCGTACTTCACCAGCGTGATCGTGCGCACCTATTCGTGGATGGTGCTGCTCGGGCGCAACGGCGTCGTCAACCGCGCGCTGCTCGAAACCGGCCTCATCGAGCAGCCGCTGCCGCTGATGTACAACAAGCCGGCGATCGTGCTGGCGATGTCGTACGTGCTGCTGCCGTACATGGTGCTGACGCTGTATGCCGCGATGCGCGCGATCGATCCGTCGCTGATGCGCGCCGCCGCCAGCCTGGGCGCCAGCGGGCGCTTCGCGTTTCGCCACGTGTTCCTGCCGCTGTCGATGCACGGCGTGCTGGCGGCGTGCCTGATCGTGTTCATCCTCGCGCTCGGCTTCTTCATCACGCCGGCGCTGATGGGCGGGCCGGCCGACGTGATGATCGCGATGCTGATCGAGCGCGCCGCCGAGGTCACGCTCGACTGGCGGCTGGCGGCCATCCTCTCGCTGGTGCTGCTCGGCGCGACGCTGCTGCTGTACGCGCTGTACTTCCGCTTCGCCGACGCGAAGCGCCTGTTGGCAGGAGTGTGAAGTGAACCACCCCCGAAGCCGCACGGAGGCCTGACGTGAACGGCGCCTCGTGGTGGCTGAGGGCGATCGTGTGGGTCGCCAGCGTCGTGCTGATCGCGCCGATCGTGATCGTGGTCATCGTCGCGTTCTCGGGCGGCGCGTACCTGAAGTTCCCGCCCGACTCGCTGTCGCTGCGCTGGTTCCAGGTGTTCTTCGGCGACCCGCGCTGGCGCGAGTCGATCTGGTTCAGCCTGCAGATCGGCCTGATCGCCTGCGCGATCGCCACCGGTGTCGGCTTCTTCGCCGCCTACGCGCTGGTGCGCAGCCGGCTGAAGGCCAAGACGCTGGTGCTGTCGCTGCTGCTGACGCCGATGATCGTGCCAGCGGTGGTCACCGCGATCGCGATGTACTTCATGTCGGCGGCGGTCGGCCTGGTCGGCAGCACGCTGTGGCTGGGCTTCTGCCACGCGGTGATGGCGCTGCCGGTGGTGCTGCTGATCCTGCTGTCGACGCTGAACGGCGTCGACGTCAACCTCGAGCGCGCGGCGCTGAGCCTGGGTGCCAGCCGCACGCGCGTGTTCACGCACGTGGTGGTGCCGCTGGCGGCGCCGGGGCTGGCCTCGGCGGCGCTGTTCGCGTTCCTCACCTCGTTCGACGAGCTGATCATCTCGCTGTTCCTGGCCGACGTGCGCATGCAGACGCTGCCGGTGCGCATCTGGAACAGCCTGCACCTCGACGTGCAGCCGACCATCGCCGCGGTCAACGCCTTCCTGATCGCGGTGACCGGCCTGGTGCTGCTGACCGAAGCGGCGCTGCGCCGCGCCAAACCACGCGGCCCCGGCCGCACCACGCCCTGAGCGTTGTATGAGCGTCGCACCCACCACCCACCCATCCACCGAGACGCCCGGCGCGACCGCGAGCGTCGCCGCCTGGCTGGCCGGACTGCGCTTCGACGAGCTGCCCGCCGAGGTGGTCGAGCACGTCAAGTGGTGCCTGCTCGACACCGTGGCCTGCGGCCTCGGCGGGCGCCGCTCGGCCGAAGGCGATGCGCTGATCGCGCTGTCGCACGCCACCGGCGGCGGCGCCGGCGGCCACACGGTGTTCGGCGAGTCGCAGCACTTCGGGCTGCTGCAGGCGGCGCAGACCAACCGCGTGCTGATCAACGTGCTCGACTACGACGACACCGTGATCGGCACCGGCCACATGAGCTCGGTGGCGGTGGCCGCCGCGCTGGCGATGGGCGAGCGCTGCCACAGCAGCGGCGCGGCGCTGCTGGCCGCGCTGGCGCTGGCCTACGAGATGCCGCTGCGCCTGCGCCAGGCGGTGAACCCGACGCTGCCGGTGTTTCGCAGCACGTTCGAGCGCGTGGACAGCGGCGTGCACTTGTGCGCCACCATCGTCGCCGCGCGCCTGCTGCAGCTCGACGCCGGCGGCTTCGCCGATGCGCTCGGCCTCACCGGCCACCTGCGGCCGTGGCACGTGACGACGCCGCCGATGTCGACGCACGGCATGCCCAGGTGGTTCAAGGTGACGCAGGGCGACGTGCTGGTGCCGGGCCTGCAGGCGGCGCTGCTGGCGCAGCGGGGCGTGCAGGGCGACCGCACGATGTTCGACGCCGAGCGCAACTACGCGGCCCATGTCGGCTCCGACCGCTACGACGTGGCGCCGCTGCTGGCCGGCCGCGACGCCGCCTACCAGCTGCTGGGCATCGGCTTCAAGCAGCAGCCGTGCTGCCGGCACAGCAGCGCCTTCGCCGACGCGCTGGCGCAGATCCGCGCCGAGCACCGCCTCGAACCCGAGCGCGTGCGCCGCGTGCGCGCGCTGGTTCACCAGTGGACGCACGACAACCTCGCCAGCGTGCACCCGCAGCACATGATCGGCGCGCAGTTCTCGATGCCGCATGCGCTGGCGATGGTGCTGCTCGATGTGCCGCCCGGGCCCGCGTGGTACCGCGACGAGATGCTGTTCGGCGCCGAGGCGGCCGCGTTGCGCGAGCGCGTGCAGCTGGTGCACGACGCGCAGGCGCAGCACCACTACGACGTGGAGAAGCGCTACGCCGGCGCGGTGGAGGTCGAGACCGTCGACGGCGCGGTGCTGCGCGCGTTCGTGCCGGCACCCAAGGGCGCCGCGGCGCGGCCGTTCACCGAGAGCGACCACCGCGACAAGCTGTTCGCGCTGGCCGCCGAGGCGCGGCTGCCGCGTGCGCAGGTGCAGCGGCTGTGGGACACGCTGCGCAGCGCCGAGCGGCTGCGCGACGTGAACGAGCTCACGTCGCTGCTGGCGCCGCACTGATCCGGCCGGTCAACGGCCGTTGCGCCGGTCCGTGCCGCGCTCACCCCCGCAGTGTGCAGTGTGAACAGGCCCTAGGTGAAAACGAAGGGTCGACGGTGCGGTGACCGATCCCATCATGGACGGTAGTGGCCGGCACGGCACGCGACCGTGCGGTCGCGGTTGACTGGCGGCGGTGGTATGCAAGTACCGGTTCACCTGAGCGCTGAGGCGGCACGCACCCTGCAGGAGCAGCTCTTCGACGAGCTGGTGCGGCAGATCGAGGATGGCCGCCTGAAACCCGGCATGCAGATGCCGGCGACGCGGCAGTTGGCCGCCGACCTCGGCATCTCGCGCAACACGGTGTCGCTCGTCTACGAGAAGCTGTCGGCAGAGGGCTTCATCGAAGGCAAGCCGCCGCAAGGCACGTTCGTCACGGCTCTCGGGGCGCGGTCGCTGTTGTCACGCGGCGCGCCAGCGACCGGCCCGGCGCCGCGCCAGCCGGCGGGGCCGCGTACGCGAACGCCGTTTCCGGGGATCATGCATGCGCTGCATCCGCCACGCGTCGACGGCGAGCGCCGGCTGGAGTTCGACTTCTGGGTCGGTCGGCCCGATCCACGGTTGTTTCCTGCGCAGACCTGGCGCGGGCTGATCGAGCGGTCGCTCGCCGGCATGCAGCATGGCGACGGCAGCTATGGCGAGCCGGCCGGTCTCGCGCCGCTGCGCAAGGCGGTGGCGAACCACGTCGGTGCCGCGCGCGGCATTGTCTGCTCTGCGGACGAAGTGGTCATCACCAACGGCATCCAGGAGGGCATCAACATCGTTGCCCGCCTGCTGCTGCGTGGCGACGCATGCGTCGGCATGGAGCATCCGGGGTACGCCGGCGCGGCCAACGTGTTCGCCAGCTATGACGCGCAGCTGCTGCCGGTCTCCGTGGACGACGAGGGCGCGGTGCCCGGTGCACTGCCGGCCCGGTGCCGCCTGATGTACCTGACGCCGGCGCACCAGTACCCGAGCGGCGTGACGCTGTCGATGCAGCGCCGGCGCGAGTGGCTGCACTGGGCGGCGCAATGCGGTGGCTACCTGATCGAGGACGACTACGACTGCGACTTCTACTACGACAGCGCCCCGCTGCCGGCGATGAAGGCGGGCGACAAGGCGGACCAGGTGATCTACCTGGGCACGTTCTCCAAGAGCCTGGCCGCAGGCATGCGCCTGGGCTACATGATCGTGCCGCGCGAGCTGCGCGATGAGGTGGCCACCGTCAAGGGCCTGCTGACCAACGGCTCGCCGTGGCTGGTGCAGACGTCGATGGCGGAGTTCATCGACAGTGGCGAGTTCGTGCACCACCTGCGGCGGCTGCGCCGGCATTACGCCGCGCGGCGCGACGCGCTGGCGCGTGCGCTCGCGCACGACCTCGGCACGGTACGGCTAACCGGCACGCACGCCGGTATGCACGTGCTGTGGCAGCCCGGGCCCGACCTGCCGCCGATCGCCGAGATCGAGCGGCGCGCGCGTGCGCAGGGCGTGGGCGTGTACGACCTGCGTCGCGGCAACGCCTGGGTCGAAGCCGATCGGCTCGAGCCGCGGTGGGAGCGATCGCTGCTGCTGGGCTATGCGGCGCTCGACGAGCAGGAAATCGCCGCCGGCATCGAGCGCCTGCTGCGGGCCCTTCGCCGCGGCTAGAGCGCCGACCCGGGTCGCGCCGTCCGCGACAGCCATGGCGCCGTCTCCGATGGCTCCATCGTCCCGCTGCGGCATGGCCCTTGCGACGGCCGATCGCGGGGCCGACGATCCCGGCGTGAGCTGAGAAGTCGATCCACCGCGCGATGGCGCCAGCCTCGCGTGCACGCCACAGGGGACGAAGATGCGAGGGATCCTGGTTCGAGCTCTGACCGTCGCCACACTGATGACGGTGCTGGTCGTGACCGCGCACGCTCAGATCTGGGAGACCGTGCCCGACGAGCAGCTCAAGGCACTGAATCTCAGTCGCTCCGCCAAGCCCAAGGAGCTCTACGACGCGCTGGTGGCGCGCTACAAGAGCAACCTCAACAAGGGCAAGCTCGCCAAGTGGTGGGAGCCCACGTCGATGGACCAGTACTTCGCGCCGAGCCTTTTCTACAAGCCGCCTGAGCTGAACATCGAGACCACCCGCGAGCAGTGCGTGCAGTGCCACGAGGCGGTGACGCACGGCTGGGTCAAGTCGTGGCAGCGCAGCGTGCACGCCAACCTCGACCAGATCCGCGCGTTGCCGGCGAGCGATTCGCGCGCCTACAAGAAGACGATCATCGCCCAGGTCGAGCAGAACCTGCAGGCACAGGGCCTGCTGCGTCAGGGTACGCCGCTGAAGGAGGTGGCCTGCATCGATTGCCACATGGGCGTCGGCAAGACGAGCGGCAATCACGCGCGCGATCTGCACCTGCCCAGCCGCGCCGACTGCGGCAGCTGCCACATCAAGCAGTTCGCCGAGGCCGAGTCCGAGCGCGATACGCAGGTGTGGCCACAGAAGCAGTGGGAGCAGGGCCATCCGTCGCACGCGGTGGACTACACGGCCAACGTCGAGACGGCCACCTGGGCCGCGCTGCAGCAGCGCGAGGTCGCGGCCGGCTGCACGATGTGCCACTACAACCAGACCAAGTGCGACGGCTGCCATACGCGGCACGAGTTCTCGACCGTCGAGGCACGCAAGCCGGAGGCCTGCTCCACCTGCCACAACGGCGTCGATCACAACGAGTACGAGCAGTACCTGCTGTCCAAGCACGGCACGGCCTACCAGGCGCACGGCGCCAAGTGGGACTGGAACGCGCAGTTGGCCGATGCGTTCGCCAAGGGCGGGCAGGGCGCGCCCACCTGCCAGACCTGCCACATGGAATACAAGGGCAAGTACAGCCACAACGTGACACGCAAGGTGCGCTGGGGCTTCCTGCCGTTCAAGAGCATCGTCGACAACATCGACCACCCGTGGTTCGCCGAGCGCAAGGAGGCCTGGACCCAGACCTGTTCGCAGTGCCACAGCCCGCGCTTCGCGACCCGCTATCTCGACATGGTCGACTCCGGCATCAAGGAGGGAGTCAAGCTGGTCGAGGACACGCGCAAGGTGGTGCAGAAGCTCTACGACGACAAGCTGCTGGTCGGCCAGAAGACCAACCGGCCTGCGCTGCAGGAACCGGAGAAGGACGAACCCGGCGCGTTCAACTCGTTCTTCTTCAGCAAGGGCAACACTTCGACCGTGGTCGATCGCACGTTCGCCGAGATGTGGGAGCAGCACATCGCGCGCTACATGAAGGGTCTGCAGCACGTCAATCCGGGCGGCTGGACCTACTCGCACGGCTGGTCCGACCTGATCAAGGACCAGACGATCATCAACGAGCACGACACGCTGTTGCGCGAGAAGGCGCAGACCGAGCAACGCCTGCAGAAGCTCGAAGCCGGGTCGCGCCGCACCTCGTGGTTCAACTACGGCAGCGAGTCGACCACGGCCGGCGCGCAGCGCTGGTTGTCCGAGCGGCCGCTGCTGGCCACCGGAGGTTTGGCGCTAGCGGGCGGCGGGCTGCTGCTCGGTGCGGCGGGCATCGGCCGACGTCGGCGCGACCCCGAGAACGAAGCAACGGATCGCGATGGCCGCTGCGACTGACGCGGGCGCTGCGCTGCCGGTGGCCGCGAGGCTGGCAACGCCGCCGCTGCGCGCACTGCTCGCCGCGCTCGGGCTTGTGCTGCTGGCTGTCGCGGCCTTCGTGGCTTGGCAGCACGCGAGCGTGCCGGCACCGTACCGCTACCAGGCGGCGCAGGCTCATGGGCACGAGCCCGTGCGGCGGGTGCAGGTGGTCGCGGCCGATGGCGACCAGGTGATCGCCGAAGCCGAAGTCGCAACCGACGCCAGCGGCCCGCTGCTGCTGGATTGGCACGCCAAGGTCGACGAACCGTTGCTGCACCTGGTGGTGCCCGCGGACGAAACGAGGGTACTGGCGGCGGTCGTGGCCCGCCATCGAGGGCCGGCAACGCCGGTGCTGGGCTGGTGGGATACCTCGCGCCAGTTGGCGCATTGGGGCGGCGGCGAGATGTACTTCGACCGCCATCTCGGCGTGCCGCTGTTCGTGCCGAAGGCCTGGGCCGGGCGGCGCGAGAAGATCTCGCAGGTCGAGCAGGCGTTCTGGGGCGGAGCGGCGGCGCCGCAGCAGCGCGCCGCGTTCGAGACTTTCGCGCGCGCGCTTGTCTCGCCCGAAGACGAGGGCGTGAAGCTGTTGCGTTCGCTGGTGCCGGGCCGCAAGGCGCTGCTCGTGCTCCACCTGCGCGACGTGATCGCGCTCGGGGAGATGTTCCCGGCCAAGCTCGGCGTTTCGTTCCAGGACTTTGCCGACCCGGGCGATGTGCACCGCTCGGTGCGCGGCGTGCAAGGGTGGCTGCGCGAGGGGTCGCATGCCGCCTACAGCGTGACCAAACTGCCGGGCAATCTGCTGCGTGCAGTGGCGCTGCGCGACGAGGCCAGCGCCGACACGCTGATCGCGCGGCTGCTGCCCTTCATTGGCAACCGGCAGGACGATGTACGAGGGCTGACGCTGGTGTACCGAACCGGCGGCTACTCGGTGTTCGAGCTGGCGCCGGCTGATCCCGGGCCGTGAGCGGCTCCGGCGGGCGGAGCGCGCTCACGTCATCGCGGCCGTCGCGCCGGCCTCGTCCGCCGCCTCGGCCTCGAGCTGCGTGCGCAGCTCGCGCTCGAGCAGCTCGAGCGCGCGGCCGCGGTGGCGATTCAGCCGCGTGACCATGCGCGGGCCGAACGCGTAGCGGTTGCCGTTGGCGTAGTCCACCGCCTGCAGCCGGCCGTCGCGCATCTCGTCGCGGATCAGGTGGGTGGGCAGCCAGCCGTAGCCCAGGCCCATCGCGATCGCGCGCTTCTTGGTCTCGAAGTCGCTCAGGTACAGCGCACGGTTGCCGTCGGCGGCCACCAGGTCGTCGGAGGTGCCGATCTGCGCCCGCGAATCCTGGATCGTGATCTTCACGAACTCGCGCAGGTCGACGCTGCTGACGTTGCGCCGCCCCGCCAGCGCATGCCCGGGCGCCACGCACAGCACGAAGGCGATCTCGGGCAGCAGCGCGACGCGGTAGTGGGCCTCCTCGTCGATCTCGCGCGCGATCATCAGGTCGGCGTCGTCGTCCTCGAACGCCGCCTGCACGCCGCGCAGAAACTCCAGCTTCAGCCGCACCCGGGTCGGTGCGCCTTGCTCGGTCAGCGTGCGCAGCGCGCGCATCACCGGCGCCATCGGCAGCGCGCCGTCGACCACCACCTGCAGGTACGGCTCCCAGTCCTGGTTGAGGTTGCGCGCGATCGAGCGGATGCGCGCCGCGTGGTGCAGCAGCTGGCGGCCCTCTTCGAGCACCATCACGCCGGCCGGCGTCAGCTCGGCGCGGTAGCCGTCGCGGTTGAAGATCTCGACGCCGAGCTGCTCCTCGAGCTTGCGGATCTTGTAGCTCACCGCCGCCTGGGTCTTGTTCAGGCTGACGGCGGCCTTGGTGAAGCTGCCCTGCGCCAGGATCGCTTCGAGGATTTCCAATGCACCGAGGTCGACGATCATGGCGCCACGTTCATTAAGCGGCTCGATGTTGCCCAGCAATATTTTGCGCTTTCTTCGCTGTCGCCCCGCGGCTAGCCTTGCGTGCCGCCGGCACGACGCCGTGCGCGGCGCGCAGCGAGGAGACCCGCACCATGACCCTGAAGCACACCCCGAACCGGCTGCGCCGGCGCACCCTCGGCGTGGCCGGCGCCGCGCTGGCCATGCCCGCGCTGTGGCTGGGCGCGCGCGCGGCCGAGAAGCTGCTGGTGCGCACGCCCGGCGGCAGCTACGACGAGAAGCGCCAGCACACGGTGTACGAGCCGTTCCGCAAAGAGACCGGCATCGAGGTCGTGCCGGTGCCCAGCAGCGCCGGCAAGCTGGTGGCGATGTTCAAGGCCGGTCGCCCCGATCTCGACGTGATCGAGACCGGCCCCGACATCCTCTGGCTGCTCGAAGACGCCGGCGCGCTGGCGCCGATCCCGTACAACGAGTTCAAGTTCACCAATCCCGACGACATCGAGGCGTTCGCGCGCACGCGCTTCCACGTCGGCATGACGTCGTACAGCGACGTGCTGGGCTACAACACCAAGGCCTACAGCGCCGACAAGGTGCCGCGCAGCTGGGCCGAGTTCTGGGACGCCAAGGCGTTTCCCGGCCCGCGCGGCATGGCCGACATGCAAAGCGGCGTGCCGAACCTCGAGTTCGCGCTGCTGGCCGACGGCGTGGCGCCCGACAAGCTCTACCCGATCGATGTCGACCGTGCGTTCAAGTCGCTGTCGCGCGTGCGGCCTGCGGTGGTCAAGTTCTGGGATTCCGGCGCGCTGTCGGTGCAGCTGCTGGCCGATGGCGAGACCGTGCTCAGCACGATCTGGAGCAGCCGCGCGCAGGGCGCACGCGACAAGGGCGCGCCGGTGGCGATCCAGTGGAACCAGAACCTGGTGAACCTCACCTCCACCTCGATCGTCAAGAACTCGCGCAGCCCGGCGGCGGCGCGCCTGTTCGTCGACTACACGCTCAGCCCGGCGGTGCAGGAGCGCTGGCTCAACGCCAACCGCGAGTTCCCGATCAACCGCAAGGCCTATGCGGGCCTCGCGAAGGAGCTGCTCGACCCCGAAACCGGCAAGCCATGGACGGCCTCGCGCGGCATCCCGAAAGATGCCCGCTGGTGGGCCGACAACCGGCAGCGCGTCAGCGAGAAGTGGGGCAAGTGGATCATCTCGTGAACGGCAGCGACGGCAACCCTGGCACGGCGGTGACGGTGCCGCACCGCGCGGTGGCCGGCGGCCCCGAGCTGCCGCTGCTGGCGCTGGGCTCCTGGTACACCTACGACCGCATGGATTTCGACGAGGTGGTCGCGATGCTGCGCCTCGCGGTCGACAGCGGCATCACGCTGTTCGACGTCGGCGTCTACGGCCGCTACCCGCAGCGCCACCCGCTGGGCAATCCGCGCTACGGCCGCACCTGGACCGACGTGGTGTTCGCCCATGCGATGCGCGTGGCCGGCATCGCGCGCGAGCGCTACATGACGGCCGAGAAGATCTGGATGTGGGCCTACCCGCGCTTGCGCCTCGAGCAGCAGCTCGACCATGCGCTGCTGCGGCTGGGCACCGACCACAGCGACTTCGTGATGCTCGGCGACATGGAAGATGCGTTCGACCTCGGCGCGCTCGTCGAAGAGGTGGCGCAGCTGATCCGGCGCGGCAAGGCGCGCTGGTGGGGCGTGAACAACTGGTCGGCCGACGAGCTTGGCCGCGCGCACGCCTACGCGCTGGCGCACGGCCTGCCGCCGCCGAGCCTGGCGCAGCTGAAGTACAACCCGGCGCGGCGCACCAAGGCCGAGTCGGCGCTGTGGTGCGACTTTCTGGCGCGCAGCGGCGTGCGGCTGCAGGCCTCCGACATCTTCGAGAGCGGCTACTTCGCCGGCCGCACCGAGCTGACGCGCGGCGTCGCACGCGACGTCGGCGGCGTGCAGCCGCTGATCGCCGCCGCGTCGTCGCGCTTCAGCGCGGTGGCCGCGGGCATCGGCGCCACGCCGGCACAGCTGGCGCTGGCGTTCTGCCTGTGCCACCCCGAGATCGGCAACGTGCTGTTCGGCTGCACCTCGCGCGCGCAACTGCGCGAGAACCTCGGCGCGCTCGCACTGTGGCAGCGCGAGGGGCGTCGCCTGGTCGCGCTGGTCGAGGAGTTCTGGTTCGACCGCGACCGCGTTGACCCCGCGGCGTCGTGGTCGGCGCAGCCGGTCGAGCTGCCGCCGGTGGTCGGGCACGGGCACGGCGCGAGCGGCGCGCCGGCCTGACACGCCCCGCTCGCGCGGCGCATCGGGCTGACTGGTGCCGCGCGCACGGCGCATCGGCTTGGCTGGTGTCGCGCGCACGGCGCTACGATGGCCCGATCGGCAGCGCCGCCGCCGCGTCGATGCCGCCATGCCATCAGCCACCGATGCCCGAGGAGCTCTCGCCATGCCGACACGCGCCATCAACCCCTGGACCTGGCAGGACCGGCTCGATTTCTCGCAGGCGATCGAGGTGGTCGGCGCCGAGGCGGTGGTCTATTGCGCCGGCCAGGTGTCGGTCGACGCCGATGGCCGGCCGCTGCACGCGGGCGACCTGCAGGCGCAGTTCCATTGCGCGCTCGACAACCTCGAGCGCGTGCTGGGTGGTGCCGGCCTCGCGCTCGGCGACGTGGTGCGGCTGAACTACTACGTGACCGACATCGCGGCCTTCCACGCCGCGTCGCCGATCGTCGGCGCGCGGCTGCAGGCGGCACGCTGCAAGCCGGCGTCGACGCTGCTGCGCGTGGCCGGCCTCGCGCTGCCCGAGCTGATGATCGAGATCGAGGCCACCGCGGTGCGCCTGCCGCGCGAGCTTGCCTGATCGCAACCCGTCGCCGCGCTTGCCGTGCGATGCTGCGGCCGGCGCGGCGCGCGAGCGCCGCGGCCGATGGCGGGAGCCCTGACGATGAAGATCTCGATGTACCAGGCCAGCGTGCCGCGGCTGGCGAACCTGCTGGAGAACCTGTCGCGCATCCTCGACAAGGCGCGCGCGCACGTCGACGCCGGCCACGCGACCGAGCGCGCGCTGATGGACGACCGGCTGGCGCCCGACATGTACCCGTTCTCCAAGCAGGTGCAGATCGCCTGCGACAAGGCGCGCAGCATGGTCGCGCGCCTGGCCGGCATGGAGGTGCCGGCGTACCCCGACGACGAGACCACGCTGGCGCAGCTGCAGCAGCGCATCGCGCGCAGCGTGGCATTCATCCGCAGCGTGCCGGCCGAGCGCATCGACGGCACCGACGACCACGACATCGTGCTGCCGGTGACCGGCGTGCCCACGCGCTACAAGGGCCTGCAGCTGCTGCTCGGCCACTCGATGCCGAACGTGTACTTCCACGCCACCACCGCGTACAACCTGCTGCGCCGCAACGGCGTGCCGATCGGCAAGCGCGATTTCCTCGGCAACCCGTAGGCGGCGCTGCCGTCGCGTTGCGGCGCGCGGTGCGAGCGGGCGCTAGATGCTGCGCCACGCGGCCGGGCTCAGCCCGCTCCAGCGCTTGAACGCATGCCGGAAGTTCGCCGCGTCGCTGAAGCCCAGCGCGGCGGCGATGTCTTCGTTGCTCATGCGCGTGCGGCGCAGGTAGTCCAGCGCGAGCTGGTGGCGCACCTCGTCGAGCAGTTGCTGGAACGAGCGGCCCTCGGCCAGCAGGCGCCGGCGCAGCGTGCGCGAGCTGATCGCCATCTGCGCGGCCACCGTTTCGATGTCGGGGAACTGGCCCGGCGTGCGCAGCAGCAGGCCGGCCACGCGCGCGGCGGTGCTGGTCACGGCGAGCGCCGCGCCGCCGCGGGTGCCGTGCGCAGCGGCCGCCTGCAGCTCGGCCAGCAGTTGGTCGCAGGTGTGCTGCACCATCGCCGCGGTGATCGCGTTGCCGGCGGCCAGCGGCCGCTCGAGCCACGCGGCGTCGAAGCGCAGCTCGTCGGCGCCGCTGTCGAACGCCACGTCGGTGCAGCCGAGCAGCTCGCCGTACAGCGCCGCGTGCGGCGGCGCCGGGTACGACAGCCGCACGCGCAGCGGTGCCAGCGCGGCGCCCAGCACGTCGCGGTGCAGCGCCAGCTGCGTGCCGAGCTGCAGCTCGATCACCGCGCGCAGCAGCGGTGCGTCGCCACGCAGGCCGAGCGTGTCGCTGAACGACCACACGGCCTCGTCGCCAGCGTGCGCGAACGCCAGCCCGATCAGCGGCGACGCCAGTGCGCGGTAGCGCAGCGCAAAGTCGATCGCGTGGCGCGGCGTGGGGCTGGCCAGCAGCGCGTAGCCATACAGGCCCAGGTGGGTGATGCGCACGCGCGTGCCGGTGCGCAATGCCCAACCCGGCTCGGGCGCCAGCGTGGCGGCGCGCGCCAGCACCGCGAGCAACTGGCGCACCGAGACGCGCGCCTCGGGGTCGTCGAGCATCGCCGGCGCGACGCCACTGCCTTCGAGCAGCGCGGCCACCGGCACGCCCTGCGCGCCGAGCGATTCGGCGAGCAGCGCGATCTTGTACGGGCGGTGCAGGCGGTCGTCCGGCAGGTCGCCCAGACGGTCGTCGCTGCCGTGCGGGTGGTCGGTCATCGCAGCGCGAGGGGCGACGCAGTTTAGGGCCTGTTCACGCTGGCCGCGCCGCTTGTGCAGGCGGCGCGGCGTTTGTCCGGATTCCACCGCCTGCCGTCCACATTCAACCTCGGCAGCCGCGGCGGCCCGACCCAGAATCGACGCCGCCGCCCGCGGCGAACCGCCGGCCGGCCCACGACAACCACAACGAGGAGCTGAGGCCATGGCCGACATCGACCTGGTGCGGCTGAACTTCAATCCGCAGGCGCAGCTCGGGCTCAACCTGGTGCTGGCGCTGGTGATGTTCGGTATCGCGCTGGACCTGAAGCTCGACGACTTCAAGGCCGCGCTGCGCACACCGCGCGCGCTGGCGATCGGGCTGGTCAGCCACCATCTGCTGTTTCCGGCGTTCACATTCGGGCTGATCCAGCTGCTGCGGCCGCAGCCATCGATCGCGCTGGGCATGCTGCTGGTGTCGTCGTGCCCGGCCGGGCACATCTCCAACTTCTTCACCCACCGCGCGCGCGGCAACGCGGCGCTGTCGGTGTCGATCAGCACGCTGTCGACCCTGGGCGCGATCGTGGCCACGCCGCTGAACGTGGCGTTCTGGGCCTCGCTCGACGGCCCGATGTCGGCGCTGCTGCGCAGCTTCTCGCTCGACCCGCTGCAGATGCTGATCGACGTGGCCATCCTGCTCGGCGTGCCGCTGGCCGCGGGGCTGACCATCTCGCACCGCTGGCCGGCGCTGGCGAAGAAGGCGCACGGCCCGCTGCGCAGCTTCTCGCTGGTGGTGTTCGTGGTGTTCGTGGCCGCTGCGCTGGCGCTGAACTGGGGCATCTTCCGCGAGTGGGGCCAGCGCGTGGTGGCGCTGGTGCTGGTGCACAACGCGCTGGCGCTGACGCTGGGCTACCTGTTCGCGCGCGCGGCGCGCCTGCCCGAGCGCGACCGCCGCGCGGTGGCGTTCGAAACCGGCATCCAGAACTCGGGGCTGGGCCTGGTGCTGGTGTTCAACTTCTTCGGCGGCCTGGGCGGCATGGCGATCGTCACCGCGTGGTGGGGCATCTGGCACATCATCGCGGGCCTGAGCCTGTCCACCTGGTGGATGAAGCGCGACCCGGCGCCCGCGCCGGTGCGTGCCACGCCATGACGAGCCGGCGCATCCTCGTCACTGGCGCCGGCGGTTACCTGGGCCGCCAGGTGGTGGCCGCGCTGTCGCAGCCCGGCAGCGGCGCCGAGGCCGTGGTGGCGCTCGACGTGCGCGAGGCCGCGCAGCAACTGCCGGGCGTGGTCTACGCCACCGCCGACATCGGCGACCCCGGCCTCGCCGAGCGGCTGCGCGCGCAGCGCATCGACACCGTGGTGCACCTGGCGGCCATCGTCACGCCGGGGCGGCGCAGCGACCGCCAACGCGAATACCAGGTGGACGTGGAGGGCACGCGCAACGTGCTCGACGCGTGCCTCGCCGCCGGCGTGCGGCGGCTGGTGGTGTCGTCGTCCGGTGCGGCCTACGGTTACCACGCCGACAACCCGGCGTGGCTGCGCGAGAGCGATGCGATTCGCGGCAACGAGGCGTTCGCCTACTCGTGGCACAAGCGGCTGGTGGAAGAGATGCTGGCGCTGGCGCGCGAGCGCACACCGCAGCTCGAGCAGGTGGTGCTGCGCATCGGCACCATCCTCGGCGAGACGGTGGACAACCAGATCACCGCGCTGTTCGACAAGCCGCGCCCGCTGGCGGTGGCCGGCGCCGACAGCCCGTTCGTCTTCGTGTGGGATCAGGATGTGGTGGGCGTGATCCTGCACGCGCTGCGCGGTGCGCCGGCCGGCGTCTACAACGTGGCCGGCGACGGCGCGCTCAGCATCCACCAGATCGCCGCGCGCATGGGCAAGCGCTGCCGCGTGCTGCCGCCGGCGCTGCTGCTGGCCGCGCTGTGGCTCGGCCGCCGGCTCGGGCTGACGCCATACGGCCCGGAGCAGCTGCGCTTCCTGCGCTACCGGCCGGTGCTCGACAACCGCCGTCTGAAGGAGGTGTTCGGTTACCGGCCGCGCAAGACCTCGGCCGAGGTGTTCGATTTCTGGTGGGCGGCGCGCCAGCGGCGCGTGGCGGCGCAATGATCACGCCCGCGCGTGCCGCCGGCGCCGCGCGCCGCAACGCGATGTGGCGCGGGGGCGCGCAGCGATGAGCGGGCGCACGCTGCACGACCGCGTGGTGGTCATCACCGGCGCCGCCGGCGGCCTCGGCAGCTCACTGGCGCGGCACTGCGCCGACGCCGGTGCGACCGTGGCCGTGCTCGATCTCGACGGCGCGCGTGCGCAGGCGCTCGCGGCCGAGCTGCGGCAGCGCAGCGGGCGGCCGGCGCTCGCGCTGGCGTGCGACATCACCGACCGCGCCGCCGCGCACGACGCGGTCGCAGCCATCGTGCGCGAGTGCGGTCGCATCGACTGGCTGGTGAACAACGCCGGCATCTCGGCGCGCTGCCTGTTGCGCGACGCCGCTCCCGAGGTGTTGGAACGGGTGATGGCGGTGAACCTCTTCGGCGCCGCACACGTCACCGCTGCCGCGCTGCCCGCGCTCACGGCGCAGCGCGGCCAGATCGTCGTGATCTCGAGCATCGCCGGCTTCGCGCCACTGGTGGGGCGCACGGCGTACGCCGCCAGCAAGCACGCGCTGCACGGCTTCTTCGACAGCCTGCGCAGCGAGCTGCACGGGGCCGGTGTCGGCGTGATGCTGGCGTGCCCGGCGTTCATCGCCACCGGCATCGAGCGCGCCGCGCTCGGCGCCGATGGGCGGCCGGCCGGCGCCGCGCGCCGCACCAGCGGCCGCGAGGTGCCGCCCGACGCGGTGGCCGCGCGCATCGTCGCCGACGCGCTGCGCGGTCGACGGCTGTGCCTGCCGTCGGCGCTGTCGCGCACTGCGTGGTGGTTGAGCCGGCTGGCGCCGGCGCTGTACGAGCGCCAGATGCTGCGCCGCCAGGGCGGCGAGTTCGAGCTTTGATTCACCGGAGCCTGCGCATGACGCCTCGCCGCACCCCACCACGCCGCCACCCGGATGCCGCGCCTGCCAGGGCCGCCGCCGCCGTGCTCGCGGCCGCGCTCGCCGCCGCGCCGGCCGCCGCCGCGACGCTCACCGTGACCGACGACGCCGGCGCGCCGCTGGCCACCGCGATGGTGCGCGAGGTGGTGGCCACGCCGCGTGCGGCCGACACCTCCGACGGCGGCTACCCGAAGCCGGCGCTGCCGTTCACGGTCGACCGCGACGTCACGCGCTTCACCGACGCCGCCGGCCAGGTGCGCTTCGCCGACCGTGGCCAGGCCGTGAAGCTGCTGGTGCGCAAGCCCGGTTGGCGTGATGCGACGGTGCCGGTGCCGCCCGGCGACGCCGCGCTGCACGTGACGCTGCAGCGCGAGAGCGACCCCGCCCGGCTGGCCGACGCGCTGCCGGCCAACGCCTGGCTCGGTGCACTCGACCTCGGCGACGCCGAGCGCAAGCGCCAGTTCCAACTGCAATGCGGCTTCTGCCACCAGCAGGGCAATGTCTTCACGCGCCGCGAGCGCTCGGTGGACGACTGGAAGGTGCTGATCCCGCGCATGGTGCGCTACGGCTCGCGGCTTTCCACCGCCGACCAGAAGGCGCTGCCGGAGATGCTGGCCGCCGGCTGGCGCACGCTGCACGAGCACCCCGAGCGGCTGGCCGCGCCGGCGCCGTGGAGCCCGGCACTGGCCGCCACCACGATCACCGAGTGGCCGCTCGGCGATGCGATGAGCCAGGAGCACGACCAGATCCTCGGCCGCAACGGCCACGTCTACGTGGCCGACAACATTCAAGACCGGCTGTGGGAACTCGACCCGGCGACCAATCGCGTCACGGTGTACAAGATTCCGCACCGCGAGGGCGAGGGGCCGGGCGGCCTGCTGGCAGCACGGCTGCGCGAGTTTCCGCGCCACGACAGCACGTCGAACGCGCACTCGCTGGTGCAGTCGGCGCGCGACGGCCACATCTTCATCACGCCGTCGGCGCAGCAGCGGTTGGTGGAGTTCGACCCCGCGAACGGCCGCTTCACCTTGCACGACATCGGCGCGGGCTTCTACCCGCACACGATCCGCATCGATGCGCAAGACCGCGTCTGGTTCACGCTGGCGCTGTCGAACCAGGTGGCGATGTTCGACCGCAGCACGCAGCGCTTCAGGCTGTTCGACCTGCCGGCGCGCAACCTGCGCGAGCGGCTGACGGTGGCGCTGATCAAGCCGCTGTTCAAGCTGATGGAGTGGGGCGTGCCGCTGTCGAACTGGCTGCCGGTGGACCGCCAGTCCACCGGCGTGCCGCTGCCGTACGGCATCGACATCACGCCCGACGGCATCGTGTGGGTCGCGCGGCTGCACGGCAACGACCTGGCGCGCATCGACCCGGCCAGCGGCCAGGTGACGATGATCCCTGTGCCGTACCTGGGGCCGCGCCGCTTGCGCACCGACGGCGACGGCAACCTGTGGATCACGCTGTTCGGCGATTCGGCCATCGCGCGCTACGAACCCGGCAGCGGCCGCTTCACGCGCTACGCGCTGCCGGTGCTGCCGGCCGGCAGCGAGACGCCCTACGCGCTCAACGTCGACAAGCGGCGCGGCATCGTCTGGGTCAACGGCAACCAGTCGAACGCGCTGTACGCGCTCGACATCGCCAGCGGTGCGTGGCGCCAGGTGCCGCTGCCGCGCCGCGTGACCTTCACGCGCGACATCGAGATCGCCGACGACGGCACGGTCTGGACCTCGAACTCCAACTTCCCGAGCTGGCACATCGAAGACAGCCAGCCGACGCTGATCCGCGTGCAGGGCGCGCCGTGACGAGGTCACAGCGTGCACCGTGCCTCGCGCGGGGCATCCGATGCTCGCGCCCCGCGCGAGGTGGCCGATGCTGAAGCGCCTCGGCTGGTTCTACCTGTCGTGCCTGGCGGCGTTCACTGCCGGGCACATGGTGAACTACGGCGTCATCATCTACGCGCAGGAGGTGATCCGTGCCGACCTGCTGTCGGGCGTGGCCTTCGGCCTGTGCTTCGGGCCGCCGCTGCTGCTCGGCTGGAGCGCCGGCGCGCTGTGCGACCGGCTCGCGCCCGGCCGCCTGATCCACGCCGCGCAGGGCTGCTTCGTGCTCGCCGCGCTGCTGCTGTGGTGGGCCGACACGGCGCTGCCCACGCCGGCGGCGCGCGTGGTGCCGTTGGTGGTCGCCGCCGCGCTGGCCGGCGTCGGCTGGTCGTTCGTGTCGCCGGCGCGCATGGCCGCGCTCGGCCAGGTGGCGCGCCCTGAGGAGCTGAAGCCCGCGTCGGTGCTGTTCAACCTGCTGGTGATGATGGGCTTCGGCCTCGGCCCGCTGGCGATCGCGGTGCTGCGCCGTGGCAGCGGCTGGCCGGCGGTGTTTCTCGGTGCGGCCGCGCTGTTCGGGCTGGCATCGGCCGCATTGCTGGCGGTGCGCACGCGCGCCAGTGGCCGCGTGCACGACGCGTTGGGGGCCGAGGTGCGCGAGGGCCTGGCAGCGATCGGCGCACGGCCGCTGCTGCGCCAGCTGATCCTGGCCGCGATGGCCGGCTACCTGGCAATGGGCCCGATGACCGTGCTGCTGCCCAAGCTGGCCGCTACCACGCTGGGCCTGAGCGAGCTGCAGCGCGGCGCCTTGCTCGGCACGCTGGCGTTGAGCCTGATCGGCGGCGGCCTGCTCGCGCTGCTGCTGCAGCGGCGCGTGGCGCACGGCCGCACGATTCTCGTGGCCACCATGCTGGCCGGCGCGGCGCTGGCGGCACTCGGTGCGGTCGGTGCGGCAACGTCCGCGGTGCTGCTGCTCACCGCCGTGGGCCTGGCCGGCGGGCTCGCGCTGTCGCTGATCGTCGCCGGCATCCAGGCGCAGGCACCCGACGCGCTGCGCGGGCGCATCGTCAGCGTCTACACCATCATCTCGCAGGTGGTGCCGGCGGCATCCGGTGTGGCCGCCGGCGCGCTGGTGCAGGGCTTCGGCGTCGCGGTGGCGCTCGCGGTGTGCGGCGGCACGCTGGTCGCGGTCACCGCGCTGAACGCGTGGCGCATGACGGCGCTGCGGCAGCACGGCGGTTGATCTGTGGTGCGGGCAGCGGGCAGGGTGGCCCGCCCGTGCAGCCCGCAGCGTCGGCTGCGAACGGCTATCGCCGAGATTGATCCGGCTGCGTTGGCTTTGGTCGTGCCGCGCCTACGATCGCCTCTGTCCGCGTGACGCGGACATTGCGACCAACCCAATCCCCCAGGAGTTGCGATGAAGCCCGACCCGACCCGATGCCCGGCGACCCACCTGACCACCGATTTCGGTGCGCCGGTGGCGACCAACCGCGACAGCCTGAGCGCCGGCCCGCGCGGCCCGTTGCTGGCGCAGGACGTGTGGCTGAACGAGAAGCTCGCCAACTTCGTGCGCGAGGTGATCCCCGAGCGCCGCATGCACGCCAAGGGCTCCGGTGCGTTCGGCACCTTCACGGTCACGCACGACATCAGCCGCTACACGCGCGCCAGGATCTTCAGCGCGGTCGGCAAGAAGACCGCGATGTTCGCCCGCTTCACCACCGTGGCCGGCGAGCGCGGCGCGGCCGACGCCGAGCGCGACATCCGCGGCTTCGCGCTGAAGTTCTACACCGAAGAGGGCAACTGGGACATGGTCGGCAACAACACGCCGGTGTTCTTCATCCGCGATCCGCGCCAGTTCCCCGACCTGAACAAGGCCGTCAAGCGCGACCCGCGCACCAACCTGCGCTCGGCCACCTACAACTGGGACTACTGGACGCTGCTGCCCGAGGCGCTGCACCAGATCACCATCGTGATGAGCGACCGCGGCATCCCGGCCAGCTACCGCCACATGCACGGCTTCGCGTCGCACACCTACAGCTTCTGGAACGCCAAGGGTGAGCGCTTCTGGGTCAAGCTGCACTTCAAGAGCCAGCAGGGCATCAAGAACCTGACCGATGCCGAAGCCGCCGAGCTGATCGGCCGCGACCGTGAAAGCCACCAGCGCGACCTGTACGACGCCATCGCGCGCGGCGAGTTTCCGAAGTGGACGATGTTCGTGCAGGTGATGCCCGAGGCCGATGCCGCGAAGTACAGGCTGCACCCGTTCGACCTGACCAAGGTCTGGTACAAGGCCGACTACCCGTTGATCGAGGTCGGCGAGTTCGAGTTGAACCGCAACCCGGAGAACTTCTTCCTCGACGTCGAACAGAGCGCCTTCGCGCCGAGCAACCTGGTGCCCGGCATCGGCGTCAGCCCCGACCGCATGCTGCAGGCGCGCCTGGCCAACTACGCCGACGCGCAGCGCTACCGCCTCGGCGTGAACCACCACCAGATTCCGGTCAACCGCGCGCGCTGCCCGGTGCACAGCAACCACCGCGATGGCATGGGCCGCGTCGACGACAACTACGGCGGTACGCCGCACTACGAGCCCAACAGCTTCGGCCAGTGGCAGGCGCAGCCGGCCTTCATGGAGCCGCCGCTCGAGATCCACGGCCACGCCGCGTTCTGGGATGCACACCGCGACGACGCCAACCACTTCGAGCAGCCGCGCAAGCTGTTCCAGCTGATGACCGCGGCGCAGAAGCAGGCGTTGTTCGGCAACACCGGCCGTGCGATGGGCGACGCACCGGAGTTCATCAAGTACCGCCACATCCGCAACTGCCATGCGGCCGACCCGGCCTACGGCGCCGGCGTGGCGCAGGCGCTGGGCATCGAGCTGCAGGAGGCGCTGGCGTCGAAGAAGGACGACCCGATGTTCGGCAACCCGCTGGTGCCGCTGCCGGCGTGAGCCGAAGCCTGAAGCGCGCGCCGCCGGCGCGCGCTTCATCCCGGCCCAGGGCGCGCTCGTCGGTTGCCCGCGCAGCATCGCCTGCCGCCGGCTCATTCGGGCAGGACACCGATCTCCTGTGTGGCCTGCGTCCAGCGCGCGGACTCGGTGCGTAGGAAGGCGCCGACGGCCTCGACGTTCATGCTGCCGTCGACGATCGGACCGATGAGGCCGATGCGATCGGCGACCGCCTTGTCGGCCAGCAGCGCGTTGACGTCGTGGTTGACGCGCTCGATCGCGGCCGCCGGCGTGCCGGTGGGCGCGACGATCGCGAACCAGCCGACCATGTCGAAGCCCGGCAGCTTCTCGGCCAGCGACGGCACCTGCTCCCACCCCGCCACGCGCCCGGCCGACGTGGTGGCCAGCACGCGCAGCCTGCCCTGGCGCGCCAACGCGGCTGTCGACGCCAGGTCGGCGACCATCGAATCGATCTGTCCGCCCAGCAGGTTCTGCGTGCCGATGCCCACCGACGAGTACGGCACCAGATTCGCGCCGGCGCCGGTGCGCGCGTTGAACAGCCGCGCGATCATGCCGCTGAACGTGCGCGGGCCTTCGTTGCCAAGGGTGAACGGGCCGGGCTCGGCTTTGGAGCGCGCCACCAGCTCGTCGACCGACTTCACAGGTGAACTGCCTTCGACCAGCAGCGCGAACGGGCTGCGCGCGATGAACGCCACCGGCACGAAATCCTTCTGCGGGTCGTAAGGCAGGTGCTTGAACAACAGCGGGTTGGTGATCAGCGCCGCGGTGGTCGCGAAGTAGAAGTTGTGGCCATCGGCCGGCGCGCGTGCCGCAGCCTGTGCGCCGATGGTGTTCTGGCCGCCGGGCTTGTTGTCGATGACCACCGCCTGGCCCCACTGCTTGCCGAGCCGCTCGCCGAGGATGCGTGCCACGTTGTCCGGTCCCGAGCCCGGCGGCTGCGACAGCACCCAGCGCACCGGCTTGTCGGGCCAGGTCTGCGCGCGCAGCGGCGCGCCGGCCACAGCGAAGGCGGCGCCGGCGATACCGCCGAGCGCGATCGAACGTCGTTGCATCGCGAGTCTCCTGGTCGTCGTGTGGTGGGATCAGGGCCAAGCCGAACGCCGGGCGGCGAGCAGCGCGTCGAGCTCGGCCCGGTCGGCTGCCGTCATGCCGCTTCGGCTTCGATCGGGTTGCGCAACACGCCGATCCGCTCGATCTCGATCTCGATCGTGTCGCCGGGTTTCATCCAGACCGGCGGCGTACGCGCCTGGCCGACGCCCGCCGGCGTGCCCATCACGATCACGTCGCCGGGGTCGAGCGTCATGCACTGGGCCAGCAGGTCGATCGTCTCGTCGACCGGAAAGATCATGTCGCGGGTGTTCGCGCTCTGCATCACCTGGCCGTTGAGACGGCTTTCGATGTGCAGGCCGGCAGCACCGGCTGCAAGCTCGTCGGCCGTGACCAGCAGTGGCCCGAAGGGGCCTGTGGCGTCGAAGTTCTTGCCGATGGTCCATTGGCCGGTGCGCTTCTGGTAATCGCGCACCGAGATGTCGTTGAAGCAGCTGTAGCCGAACACATGCTCGAGTGCGCGGGCGCGCTTGACGTGACGCGGCACGCGAGAACCGATCACCACCGCCAGCTCCGCCTCGTAGTCGAACTTGTTCGAGACCCTGGGCACGAACGCTGGCTGGCCGTGGGCCAGCAACGAACTCTTGCCGCGGTAGAAGAACCATGGATAGTCGGGCTTTTCTCGCCCGCCTTCCTTGGCGTGATCGAAGTAGTTGAGGCCGAGACAGATGATCTTGCCGGGCTCGGGCACGAGCGGCGCGAAGCGCTGTTGTGCCAGCGGCAGCCGCGTCCCGCTTGCCAGCGCGTCGCTCGCCTTGGCCGCAAGGTCGATGCCAGCCGTCAACGCGGCGCGCAGATCGAGGTGCAGATCGATCCAATTGTCGCCATCGACGACGCCGAGAGTCGGTCGGCCGAGTTGAAGAGTGGTGGCAAAGCGCATCGAATGCGGGCTCCAGGAAGGATCAGCGGTGGCACGAGCCTGCATCGGAGACGGGCTTCGAATCGCCGGCGAGCAGTTTCAGTCCCTCTCGCAAGATGCGCGCATAGCGCTCGTGCTCGGCGGTGCGCTGCGGTTCCGGCCAGTCGTAGAACCCGCGGCCGGTCTTCAGGCCCAGTCGGCCGGCTTCGACGGCCTCACGCAATGCGTGCGAGGGTTGGGACGTGTTGCTGAGTGACGGGTAGATGGTCGCTGCGGCGGCGCAGTGGACGTCGACGCCGCCATGGTCGCGTTGCAGCACCGGGCCAGCGGCGAGAAAGCGGAAGCCGAAGCCGTAGCGCACGGCGGCGTCGACATCTTCGGGCGAGGCAACCCCGGCATCGATCAGCGCGAACGCCTCGCGCGCCAGCGCGTGCTGCAGGCGGTTCGCCAGGAAGCCCGGCAGGTCGCGGCGCACCAGGACCGGTACGCTGCCGCAGCTGCGCATCCAGGTCATGAGCCGCTGCGCCGCGTGCGCCTCGCTCGCGGGGCCCATCACCACCTCCACCAGCGGAACCAGATGCGCCGGCATGAAGAAGTGCAAGCCGAACATGCGGCGCGCGCCGGCGAGGCCGGAGCCGATCTCGCGGATGGGAATACCCGAGCTGTTGCTCGTGAGCAAGGCATGGGCAGGCGCCAGACGGTCGAGGTCGGCGAAGACCTTCTGCTTGAACTCCAGTTGCTCGGGCACGTTCTCGACCACGAGATCGACATCGGCCCAGCCAACTTCGCCCAGCGCCGGCACGGGGCGCAACTCGGCACCGGCCGCGCGCTCAGGGGGCAACAGGCTGCGCACCCGCTCGGCCGCAGCGACGCAGCGTGCGGGGTCGGCATCGACGAGCGTGACGCGGCCGCCGCCGCGCGCCAGCACGACGGCAACGTCGCTGCCCATCGTGCCGCAGCCGACAACCACGCTATGAGAGATCAACGCGGTGTCTCCTGTGGTTGGTCATGTCGAGGGCTGCAAGAGCGGCGCGAAGGCCACGCGAGGGGAGGTTGGCCTCAGGCTCCAACCATCGCCAGACCGCCGTTGCAGAGCAGGAACTGGCCTGTCATGTGCCGCGAGTCTTCGGCAGCGAGGAACAAGGTCGGCCCGACCATGTCCTCGGGCGTCGCGATGCGGCCGAGCGGTGTCTGCTTCAGCACTTCTTCTCGACGGCCGGTTTTCCAGTCGTGCCGGTTCTTCAGCGCCTCGGTCTCCATGAACGCGGCGCCCAGGGTGTTGACACGCACCTTCGGGGCCAGCGCCCGGGCGTACGATTTCGTGATGCCGATGACGGCGTACTTCGCCGCCGCGTACTGCGGCGCACGCGGGCTGCCGGCGATCACCACTTGCGAGCCGATGTTGACGATCACGCCGCCGTTGCCGTCGAACATGCGCGAGCCGATCTCGTGGGTCACGAACAGGGTGCCCTTGACGTCGACCGCCAGCGTGTGGTCGATCACCTGCTCGTCGAGCTCGCGCCACGAGCGCTGATCGGAGGCCATGTCGCCGACGTTGTTCACCAGCACGGCCACCCGGCCGAACTCGAAGGCGGCCTTGCAGAGACGGCGCACATCGTCCAGCCGCGCGATGTCCCCTTGCACGGTGATCGCCTTGCGCCCCAGCGCCCGTGCACGCGCGGCGACCTCCTCGGCCCCGGCCGAAGAACTGTTGTAGTGCACGATGACATCGGCGCCTTCGCGCGCGAACGCGTCGACCAGCACGGCACCGAAGCCGCGGCCCGCGCCCGTGACCAGCACCACCTGGTTGTGGAAACGCCCCCCTGCCGCGGTCATGCCTGCTCCCGTTCGCTGTGGTCGATCATGGCTAGAACCCCTGCCAGGCCGGTGCGTCGGCGCCGTGGCCTTCCTTCCAGCTGACGACCCGATTGCGCAGCGTGCCGATGCCCTCGATGTTGGCTTCGATGACGTCGCCCGGCTTCAAGTACCAGGCCTGCGGATCCTTGCTGAACGCGGCCACACCGGCCACGGTGCCCGTGGTGACGATGTCACCCGCCGAATAGCCGGCCGGCGAGAACTTGCTGACGAGCTGCGGCAGCGTGACGAGCAGGTTGCGCGTGTTCGAGACCTGGCGCTTCTCGCCGTTGACGGTCAACAGCAGATCCAGCTTGTACGGGTCGGGAATCTCGTCGGCCGTGACGATCCACGGCCCGAACGGGCAGAAGGTATCGATCGACTTGCTGAAGACGAAGTTCTTGGACTGCATCTCGCGCCGCTGGATGTCGCGCGCGGTGATGTCGTTGAAGATCACGTAGCCGGCGATCACGTCCTGAGCTTGTTCGACGCTCAGATGCTTGCTCGCCTTGCCGATGATCATCGCGAACTCGATCTCGTAGTCGAGCTCCTTGGTCAGGTGCTCGGGGTAGATGACCGGATCGTCCGGGCCGATGATCGCGTCGGGGTTCTGGAAGAACACGATCCACGGGTGGATCTCGGCGACCCAGTTGGCGCGCTTGCCCTCTTCGCCGTGCTCGGCGTAGTTGCCTGCCGTGTGGAAGATCTTCTTCGGAATGATCGGCGCATTGAGCTTCACGTCGGCGAGCCTGAAGCGGTCTTTCGTGCGCAGCTTGTCCGCCTCGGCTGCGACCTTCGTGCCACCGATCTCGAACAGCCGGCGCATGTCGCTGACATCGACGGCGGTGATGTTCTCTCCTTCGACGATGCCCACGCGCTGTCGGCCGTCCTTGGTGAATGTGGCGAGCTTCATGGGTGTTCCTGGGTGTCTTGCGACGGTCCGCAATCCTGCGGCGCTGCGACCATACGGTCCAATACTCGTTGTTGGGTATGCCATTGAGCTGACTTATGGATGCAGCGCAGCAACTCGCCGCCCTCCTAGAATTCAGCGAGACGGCGGTCCACTGCAGCGGCAGCGCCGCTGACCACCATGCGGATCGACCCTCGCCGACTGCTCGATCTCCTTGCCATCGCCAGGCACGGGACGATCAGCGCGGCCGCGCAGGCCTTGAACGTCTCTCAGCCCGGGTTGTCGCAGAGCGTGACGCAGCTCGAGCACGGTCTCGGCGTGAAGGTGCTCGAACGGGATCGCCATGGGGCCCGTCTCACCGAGTTCGGCCGTGTCCTGGTCTTTCATGCCCGGGCCCTCGACGCCTTGCTCTCGCGCGCGAAGGAGGAGACGCGGCTGCACGCGCTGGGCATCGAAGGGCCGCTGGCCGTCGGCATCACGCCCGTCAGTGCTGTCTCGCTGGTACCGCAGGCGCTGGCCTTGCTGCTGGAGGAAGCGCCGAAGGTGGCGGTTTCACTGGTCGAGGGTCTCGACGACGACCTGGTCGCGATGCTGCATGCGCGTGAGCTGGATATGGTGGTCAGCCGTCTGCGCCCCGGATTGCATGGCGTGGCCAGTGAGCCGCTGACCTCCTCGGGCTGGGCCCTCATCACGCACCCGAAACACCCGCTGGCGCAGCGAAAGTCGGTGCAACTGGCGGAGATCCCCGAGGAGCGCTGGGTCTTGCCCGCCGGCGGCAGCGCCTTCCGGCGCCAAATGGAGATCGTTTTCGAGGCGGCAGGTCTGCCATGGCCGACTGCCGGAATCAGCACCAACTCGATCCTCGCGATCAAGGCGATCGTGATGAACACCGAGGGCGTGACGATCATGTCACCGGTGCTGGTGGATGTGGAACGCAAGGCGGGGCGGCTGCAGGTCGTGCCACTGCAAGAGGTCTCACCGCTGCAGCCTGTGGGCATGCTGTGGCGAAGCGACGATGAGCCGTCTCGGGCCGCGGCCCGGTTTGCCAAGTTCCTTCGGCTCGTCGCGGCCCGGACGAGCGAACCGTGATGCCCTGCTGCCGCTGCAGGCCCGGGCGCGTGGTGTCAGGTGTGCTGCAGACCGGCCGCAGCGATGCCGGCGATCACGATCTGCTCGTCCTCGTCGCCGCTGCCGCCTGATGCGCCCGCGGCGCCGAGCAAGACGCCAGCGGCATCGACGATCAGCACCGCCCCGGTCTGGGCGATGAAGGTCTGCTGCGCCACCGACGCGATCGACGTGAAGAACGCCGGCAGATCCTTCGCGCGTTGTGCGAGCGCGCGGCTGTTGGTGCCCATGCCCACAGCCGCGGCCGCCTTGCCGAGCGCGATCTCCAGCCGCAGCGCACTGGCGCCGTCCTCGCGCGCCGAAGCCACCACCTGGGCGGCCGCGTCGACGACCACCACCCCCATCGGCTTGAAGCGGAGTTCGCGCGCGGCTGCCAGCGCGCCATCGATCAGCGTGCGCGCCTGCTGCAGGGTCAACTGGGACATGACGACCTCGTCGGATGGGTTGAACGCTGCGGCATGTCGGCCGCCTGCTCAGGCATCAGCGTGCCCGAAGCGGTTCATGCTGCCGAACGCCGGCATGCACGGATGCGGCACGAAGCGTGTGCGGCAATCGAGCACTGCAGGTCGGCGTGATTGCAGCGCGCGCGCCAGCGCCGCCGGCAGCTCGGCCACGCGCTCGACGCGTTCGCCGATGCAGCCGAAGCCGCGCGCGATCGCCGCGTGGTCGGTGCCGGCGAGCGACGTGCCCACCTCGATGTCGAGCGCGGCGCGCTGCCCGGCACGGATCACGCCCCAGGCCTCGTTGTTGTGCACGATCGTCACCACCGGCAGCGCCTCGCGGCGCGCGGTGTCCAGCTCCTGCAGCGTGAAGCCGAACGAGCCGTCGCCGGTGAGGTTGAACACCGGCCGCTGCGGGTGCAGCCGCTGCAGTGCCAGCGCGAACGGCAGGCCGAAACCGAGCTGGCTCATGCCGGGATCGTGAAAGCAGCTGCGCGGCGCGCGCACCGGGGTCAGGTCGTTGCTCCAGAAGCTGGTGTGGCCGCCGTCGAACACCACCAACGCATCGTGCGGCAGCGCGAGGCCGATCGCCGCCGCCAGTGCCGCCGGGTGCATCGGGGATTCGCCGTCGGCGGCCATCGCACGCAACCTTGCGTCGTACGCCGTGCGGTGTTCGCGCAGCTGCGGCAGCCAATCGGCCTCGCTCGCGGGCTGCCGGCCGGCGAGGGCAAGCATCAGGTCGTCGAGCGCCGCGCGTGCGTCGGCGAGCAGCGCCACTTCGTGCAGCGCCGGGTTGCCGAGCGCCGACGCGTCGAGGTTGATGTTGACCAGCCGATGCTCGCGCCGCACGAAAGGCCCGCGTTCGTCCCACAACCAAGACGAGAAGCGGCAGCCGACGGCCACCACCACGTCGGCGCCGTCGAACGCCTGGCGCACCGCATCGCCCGCGACCAGCCCACCGTGGCCGATGAAATGCGGGCTGTCGCTCGTGACCGTACCCAGGGCCATCTGCGTCGGCACCACCGGCGCGCGCAGGTGTGCCGCGAGCGAGCGCACGGCATCGACCGCGTCGGCGCGCACGACGCCGCCGCCGGCGACGAGCAGTGGCCGCCTGGCGGCTGCGATCGTGTCGGCCGCCTGCGCCAGTGCCGCCGCGGCGGGCCGCGGCGCGTGCAGCGCGCGGTAGCGCTCTGGCGGCACGTCGAACTCGGCGGCGCTCCAGTCGTGCTCGGCCGCCAGCACGTCGTGCGGGATGTCGAGGTGCACCGGCCCGGGCCGACCGGCGAGCGCTTCGCGCAGCGCGCTGCGCACCAGCTCGGGCAGGCGCCGTACGTCATGCACCACCGCGCGCCACTTGGTCAGCGGCGCGAACAGCGCGTGCGTGTCCATGTCCATGAACATGCCGCGGTGCGGGTACGACGCCGCGCGGTGCTGGTTGGTCGTGACCAGGAGCACCGCGAGGTTGTTGTTGAAGGCAACGCCGGCGCCGGCGGCCAGGTTGAGGCCACCCGGCCCCATCTCACCGAAGGCCAGTGCGATGCGGCCGCTGGCAGCGTGCACGGCAGCGGCCATGATCGCCGCATGCGCCTCGTGGCGCACGCCCACGAAGCCGACCGGCGAGCGCGACAGCGCGTGCAGCAGCGGCGCGAGCTTGCCGCCGACGATGCCGAACGCCTCGCGCACGCCCTCGGCCTGCAGCAGGCGCACCAGCGCCTCGCCACCGGTCAGCCGCAGCGTCGCGGCCGCAGTCGCCACGCGGTCAGTCCTCCGGCGTGAAGCCGGTGGCCTTGACGATCGGAGCCCAGCGTGCGTGCTCGGCCTTTACATGCAACGCGAACGCCTCGGGCGACTCGCGCAGCGCCACGAGCCCGGTGCGTGCGAACACCTCCTGCATCTCCGGCGTCTGCAGCGCCTGCTGCACCGCCGCGTTGAACCGCTGCACCACCTCCGGCGGTGTCTTCGCCGGCGCGTAGATGCCGAGGAACTCGACGAGAACGATGTCCTTGTAGCCCAGCTCGACCAGCGTCGGCACCTCGGGTAGCGCCGCCCAGCGTTGCGGACTGGTCAGCGCGAGCGAGCGCAGCTTGCCGGTCTTCACGTGCGGCACCACCTCGCTGACCACGTTGAACGCGATCGGGATCTGGCCGCCGAGCAGATCCTGCAGCAGCGGAGCGCCGCCACGGTACGGAATGCTCTTCATCGACAGCCCGGCCGCGCGCTCGAACATCATGCCGGCGAAGTGCGGCGCCGATCCGGGCGCCGGGATCCCGTAGTTCGCCTTGTCGGGGTTGGCCTTGGCCCAGCGGATGAAATCGGCCACCGTGTGCACGTCGGCCGGCGCGCCGGGGCCGATGGTGACCGACAGCGGATAGGTCGCCAGCGGAGCGACCGGGATGAAATCGACCAGCGGGTCGTAGGTCAGCTTCTTGCCGTAGGTGTGCGGGTACAGCGTGATCGGCGACGACGGCATCTGCAGCAGCGTGGCACCGTCGGGCGTCGCGCGCTTGACGAAGTCTGCCGCGATGCGTCCGCCGGCGCCGGGCTTGGCGTCGTAGACGATCGTGCTCGGGTAGATGCCCTTGAGGCGTTCGATCAGCGGGCGCGTCACCTGGTCGCCGAGGCCACCGGCCGGAAACCCCGACCACAGCATCGTCGTCGCCGGCTGCGCCATCACGTGTCGGCCCGCCGCCGCGCTCGCGAGCGCCAGGGCCAGCAGGGATCGGCGTGTCGTCATCGGCATCTCCTTCGGGCGCGGTTCTGGCGCCCGCAACGGGGCGCACTGTAGTCCTCGCGGGCTCGGCGACGAATGGACAATCCGGGGCGCTCCGGTACATTTCCGGCATCGATGAAGACCCCGTCTCCGATCGCCGTCGCCTTCCGCGAAGTGCGCCACTTCAAGCCGGACGACTGGCTGCACTGCGAAGACCTGGCCGTGCGCGGCCGGCTGCACGATTGGACGATTCCGGCGCACCGCCACGAGGGCCTGCACCAGTTCCAGTGGCTCGGGAGCGGCAATGCCGAGGTGGTGTTCGACAGCGTGCCGCGCCGGGTTCAGGCGCCGGCCGCCCTGATGGTGGCGTCGGGCTGCGTGCACGCATTTCGCTACGCCGCCGACAGCGTCGGCATGCAGGTGTCGGTGCCGAGCGCACGGCTGGCGGTCGCCTTTGCCGCCACACCGCTGCTGGCCGCGCGATTGACGACGTCGTGCGTGCTGCCGGCCGATCGCGTGCGCCGCGACCGGCAGCAGGTGAAGCGCTTGTTTGCCGATCTCGCCGCGGAGTTCGAGCAGGCGGCGCCCGGCCGCACCGATGCGCTGGCTGCTCGTTTGCTGCTGCTGGCCACTTGGTTCCTGCGCGAGGCCGGCGACGTGCCGGCCGAGCAGGCGCGCTGCTCATGGCGCGACACGCTGGTGCAGCGCTATCGCGCGCTGCTCGAGTTGCAGCTCAAGCGCCACCAGCCGATCGGCCGCTATGCGCAGCAGCTCGGCGTGACACCCGACCACCTGAGCCGCGTCTGCCGAAACGTGACGGGCCTCTCGGCGCTCGACCTGCTGCACGAGCGGCTCGTGCTCGAGGCGCGCCGGCTGCTGGCCTATACCGAAGCGCCGGTGACCGATGTGGCGCGCGAACTCGGCTTCGACGATGCTGCGTACTTCAGCCGCTTCTTCGCGCGGCGCGCCGGGCTGGCGCCGCAGGCCTATCGCTCGGCGCTGCAGCAAGGGCAGGCCATGCCGCCGTGAGCAACGGCCGCCGTTCGGCGATCGCGCTCCGTCGCCGCGTTGCCGCGCACCGAAACCGGTAAGCTGCAGCCAAGTCGGGCCGCGCGACGGCGCCGCACGCTGAACAGGCGACGCGCTGGCGCGCCGAACCGTGCGGAGGGTCGGCGGCGCCCGGACCGCGAGATCCGCGCGCAGCGCATCTTCAAGGAGCCACCGAAGTGACGGAATTGATCAACGCCCGCGGCAGACCGTCGAAGAGGCCGGCATCGTGAGCCGATTCGTGCGCCCGCGCCGCATCCGCTTCTCGGACTGCGACCCGGCCGGCATCGTCTTCTACCCGCAGTACTTCGTGATGTTCAACGATCTCGTCGAGCAGTGGATCGACGACGTGTTGCAGGTCAGCCACCGCGAGCTGGTGATCGGCCGCGGCATCGGCCTGCCCACGGTGCATCTCGAGGTCGACTTCACCGCGGTGAGCCGCATGGGCGACGCGGTGTCGCTCGCGCTCGAGGACGAACGCATCGGCGATCGATCGCTCGGGCTGAAGCTGCAATGCACCGGCAACGGCCGGGCCGACGACGTGCGCATGAGCATGCGCCAGGTGGTCGTCACCACGTCGCTGCGCGACCACCGCTCGGTGGCGATGCCGGCCGACCTGCGCGCCGCGATCGAGCGCTTCGTGGCCGCGCCGGGAGTGGCGGGGTAGGCGGATCGGGGCGTTGCCCGGCAGCCACCGGCATCGGCCTGATCGCCTGCCGTGGCGGCGTGCGGCCTCCGCCAGCGGCGTCACTCCGCATCCGGCAGCCCACTCGGGTTGCGTTGCTCAATACGTTGAGTAAAAATACTCAATGCCGTGAGCAAAAAAAAGGCCGACTTCCGGCGCCCCCAGGCAGCCGTGCTCGCCGCGCGGCTCGGCGAGCCGCGCCGGTTCGTGCAGGTGGTGGCGGGCCCGCGCCAGGTCGGCAAGTCCACGCTGGTGCAGCAGGTTGCCGCCGGCCTCGCGGCGCCGGTGCGCTACGTCAGCGCCGACGAGCCGACGCTGCGCGGCGCCGACTGGATCGGCCAGCAATGGGAGGCCGCGCGGCTCGAAGCCGGCGGCAAGGCTGGCGCCGTGCTGGTGCTCGACGAGATCCAGAAGATCCCGGCGTGGTCCGAGACCGTCAAGCGGCTGTGGGACGAAGACACGCGCAGGAAGCGGCCGCTCAAGGTGGTGCTGCTCGGGTCGGCGCCGTTGCTGATCGCGCAGGGCCTGACCGAGAGCCTGGCCGGCCGCTTCGAGACGCTGCGCCTGCCGCACTGGTCGTACAGCGAGATGCGCGCGGCGTTCGGCTTCACGCTCGATCAGTACCTGGTGTTCGGTGGCTACCCCGGCGCCGCGCCGCTGGCGCACCACCCCGCGCGCTGGTCGCGCTACATCGCCGACAGCCTGATCGAGACCTCGATCTCGCGCGACGTGCTGTTGCTCACGCGGGTGGACAAACCGGCGCTGCTGCGGCGGCTGTTCGAACTGGCCTGCCGCTACTCCGGCCAGGTGCTCTCGTACACCAAGATGCTCGGCCAGCTGCAGGACGCCGGCAACTCGACCACGCTCGCGCACTACCTCGATCTGCTCGCCGCCGCCGGCATGGTCTGCGGCCTGCCCAAGTACGCCGGCGACGCCGCGCGCAGCCGTGCATCGAGCCCGAAGCTGCAGGTGCTCAACACCGCACTGATGACCGTGGCCAGCGGCGCGAGCCCGCACGAGGCGCGCACCGACCGCGAGTTTCGCGGTCGTCTCGTCGAGTCGGCGGTGGGCGCGCATCTGGCCAACGCCGCGGCCGCCGGCGAGTGCGAGGTGTTCTACTGGCGCGAGCGCGGGCAGGAAGTCGACTTCGTCGTCCGCGCGCGCAACCGCCTGGTGGCCATCGAGGTCAAGAGCGGCCGGGCGCCGCAGGCCCACGCGGGCACGGCAGCGTTTGCCTCGGCATTCAAGGTGCGACGCACGCTGCTCGTGGGCGGCGATGGCGTCGGCGTGGAAGAGTTCCTCGCGAAGCCGGTGACCCATTGGCTGGCGGAGTGAGGGGCTCCGTGGAAGGAAGGGCGCGTGGGGCCGATCCCTTGATCTCTGGTGTGTTCTGCCGTTGGGCGAACGTATTGCTCGGTGTGGCGCGTTGCGTCGATGACCTGCTCACGGGGCATCTGCAAAGGCCTGTGGCGACACCACGCGCGATCGCATCGCGGCGTCGCGCTGCAGCGCATTGCCACCTGTGACGAGCAACAGGTCCGGCTTGGCTGCCAGCAGGTCCCACAGAAGCTGATCGTCGGGGTCTGGCGCCGGCGAGCCGACGCCTGGGGGCGAGACGATGGCGTGCTGCGCGATGTCTGTCCCTCGCAACTGGCAGCCGAGGGGGGACACCTGATGTAGGTCCCTCGCTAGAGTGCGTGGCGCGCCCGGCGAGGCGCAAGTGGCTGCGAAGCCCTGCTGCGGCCCCGTCGTCCGGTTGAGGATTCGTCATACATTGCAGCCCTCGTCGTTGCTGGGGGCTGAAACGATGCATTGGGGAACGGGCCGGTGGTGCTCGGCGTGCAGGATGGTGGCCTTCCCTTAGAACGTTCGTGACAGCTCGAGTGCGGTCACCTCGCGCTTCCAGTCGGTGAACGCGGCTGGGAAGTCATCGACGACCCACGCTCGAACGGCGTGCTGCCCGGTCGGCCAGGCGGCGTCGATGCGATGCAGGCGCACGAAGTTGACAAACGCTAAGCAACGCGCGCGCATCGCTCTCCGGATTGCGTGGCATCGCGCCGCACCTTGCGGGATGCCGCGAGACCCACAGACCGCGCTTGACCAGCACTTCCCACGACGCCGCGCACGCGCACGATTGCTCCATGCGCATGCCGTGGAGCAAACCGAAGCCCGATCAGCTCGAACTGCTCGATGCCGATTCCGATGCCGCGCGCGGCGATGCAGGCATGTCATCGCCGCACGATCACACAGCTCGATCTTCACGGACAGCGACGAAAGGCAACGACGGCCACCCGCTCGTCGTGCCGCTGGATCGCATCGCCGAAGACGCGAACAACCCGCGCACCGAGTTCCCCGACGCTGAGATCGACGAACTCGCCGATGACATCAGACAGCGCGGCATCCTGCAGCCGCTGGTCGTGCATCCCGTCGATGCGCAGGGCCGCTACCGCCTGCACTTCGGCGACAAGCGACTGCGCGCCGCGCGGCTAGCTAGCGGTAGTCGCGCTCGTGTTGATCCCTGGCGGCAAGCAACACGACATCGAAGTCTCGGATGGCGAAGAGCGCGACACAGCCGCCGTGACCGAACGGGATCACGAGCTCCCGAAACCCCCTGTGCGCTTCGCATCGACGACAGGTGTGCGGTGCGAACGAAAGGATGGCCATCGCCTTCTCGACGGCATCACGAAACCGAAACAGGCAAGTGTCGTCGGGTGTGTGGCTTGCCAGCTCGCGTTCGACGATGAAGTCCTCGAGGCGTCCGATATCCTCTTGGAACGTGGCAGTTGCAAGAACGCGATAGCGGTTGCCCGATTGGCCGCTCACCTCTTCTTGGCCGCCACGGCCGAGCGGATGCGTTGCTGTGCGGCCTTGGCGCGTTGCTGCATGCCGGTCAGCAAGTCATCGACACCGACGAGCCCCACACCCTTATCCGCCAAGCGCAACGCCTTCTTGGCCCGCACGACGGCCGCGCTCTGCTGAGCACGGAACTCCGCCTCCTGGCACACGGCGTTTTCGATGAACTGCGTCAGCGACTCGCCTTCACGCAGCGCCGCCTCGACGCTGGCCTTCGTCTCAGGCGTAACACGGATGGGCGGAAAGGTGGCGGAGCGGCTCATGAGCAAATCGTATAGCAAGTGAGATACAAGGTCAAAGCGTGACCTCCGCACCTGCGGGAGTCAGCGCGGTCGCCCGCTGGACTTTGCCCGGCTTCACGCGCCCGGCCGCAGGCCCCACGCTCGGTCGATGAGCCACGCCCTTGCCCCGCTCGATTCGTTCGAGCAATGCTGCCCATGATCCAAGCGCCGCGCGCCGCTCTGCGAAATAGTCGTGGCGGTCGTAGACGCCCTCGACGTTGCCCAGCTTGTGATTGAGCGACCGTTCGGCGACGAAGCGATAGACGCCCAGACCCGCCAGGTGCGTCCGAGCCGTCCGGCGCATGTCGTGCACGGTGAAGTGCTCGATGTCGAGCACCTTCAAGCGCTTGAGCGCAACGTTCAGCGTGTCGGGGCCGACATGCTCGAAGCGATTGCGGCGAGGCTCGCCTTGACGAATTCGAACGAGCCGTCGCGCAGGAAAGACATAGGGCTTGCCGAAGGAGAACACCCGCGCCTCCTTCAACCAAGCGATGACCGGCGGCGCGAGCGGGATGCGGATAGCGGCCCGAGTCTTTGTGCCCTCGCTTTCGAGCGTCCATACCCCGGCCCCGATATCGAAGGACTCCCACCGCGCAGACAGCAGTTCCATTTTGCGCACGCACAGCGCGAGGAGCAGCCATACCGCCAACTCGTTCTCGCGGCCGAAGTTCGGAGTGCGCCGTATCGCCAACGCGAGTTGCTCCAGTTCCTCCAGCGTCAGCCAACGGTCTCGCGAGACTTCTTCGCCGCCGGCATCGATCAAATCGAAGTCGGCAGCCGCGTTGCGCTCGATCCAGTGATTGCGTACCGCCATCCTGAGCATTCGGCTCATGTAGCGCAGCGCGTCATTGGCGACGGTCGGCGCGCCACCGGCCACGATTCGCGTGAGCACGCGATCCACGTGAACCGGCCTCACGTCGGGCGGCGCGATCGACCCGAGCACCGGATTGATGTGCCTGCGGAGCACTCGCGAAACGACTTCCGGGTGCTTGTGTCGCGGCTCGATGTACCTCGCGAACCAGAGTTCGCTGAGTCGCTGGACGGTCGGCACTTCGAGCGCCATCGTCTTCTCCGCCTGCTTGACCGCAGCGACATCGATGCCGCGCTCGATCTGCTCTCGATCGCGCCGCGCTTGATTGCGAGCATCCTTCAGCGAGAGTTCCGGGTATCGGCCGAGCACCTTCTCTCTCGATCGCCCGTTGATGCGAAAGCGAAGAACCCACGAGGCCTTGCCCGATCGCGCCGACATCGGGCTCGCAACGAAGGTCAAGCCTTCGCCCACGCCGCGATCAACGGCACCTGCAGCGAGCCACGCCTTCAACTCGCGATCGGTGATCGGTCTGTTCAGTCTGTTCATCCCATCCTCTCCTTCGAGGCTGTGGGGTTCGGAGTCGGGAAGCCGCGCGAAAAGCGCCGCGCACCCTCCGAACCCCACAATAAACCCCACAGAGTGCGCGCGCTTCGCTGCAACGCCCTGGGACAGCCTGGGACAAAGAGACCTTACACCACAACAGGTTAGCTGGTTTGCGGGGGTCGATTGGGACCTCCAGAAACCTCACTCCAAGTTCTGCACCTGCTCGCGCAGCTGCTCGATCAGCACCTTCATGTCCACCGCGATGGCGGTCAGCTCCAGCGTGGCCGATTTCGAGCCGAGCGTGTTGGCCTCGCGGTGCAGCTCCTGGATCAGGAAGTCGAGCCGCTTGCCGATCTCGCCGCCCGCGCCGAGCAGGCGCTCGATCTCGTCGAGGTGCGAGCGCAGTCGCGCCAGCTCCTCGGCCACGTCGATGCGCAGCGCGAACGCGGCCGCTTCGCTCAGTGCGCGTTCGCGCGGCGCATCGGTGTCGCTGCCGGCGCCGGCTGCGGCGAGCGCCTCGTTCCAGCGCTCGATGAAGCGCTGCTGCTGCCGCTGCACCAGCGCCGGCACCAGCGGCTCGGCCTGTTGCGCGAGCGCGCGCAGCTGCTGCACGCGCTCGCGCAGCACGGCCACCAGCCGCGCGCCCTCGCGCGCGCGCGCCTCGCGCAGCGCCTGCGCGCATTCGCGCGCGGCCTGCAATGCAGCGGCCTGCAGATCATCACCGGCGCCGGCCGCGCGGCTGACCTGCAGCACCTCGTAGACGCTCAGGCCGCGCGCGGTCGGCAACCAGGCCTGCACGCTGGCCTCGAGCCGCGCCAGGCGGTTGAGCTGCTCGGCCGCGGGCAGCGCAGGGCCCGATTCGGCGTCGCGCTGCGTGACCACGCGCAACTCGACCTTGCCGCGCCGCACCTGCGCGGCTACCGCCTCGCGCAGCGCCGGTTCGAGGCTGCGCAGCTCGTCGGGCAGGCGCAATGCGAGATCGAAGAAACGCCCGTTGACAGATCGCAGCTCGACGGTGACGGCGGCGCGTGAACTCGTGCTGTCTTGCGCATGCACCGCAGGGGCTGCGGTGGCGCTCGCGAAACCGGTCATGCTGTAGACTGCCATCGCCCCTTCGCGCCCCGCAAAATTCGATTATGTCAAAGCCGAAACCAGCGCCGTTGCCTGCCGGCACTGTCGTTGGCGGCTACCAGGTCGTGAAGAAACTCGCGGCCGGCGGCTTCGGGGTGGTCTATCTCGCCGAAGACGACAACCGCCACCTGGTGGCGATCAAAGAGTACCTGCCGGCGTCGCTGGCCGAGCGCTCGCCCGGCGAGCTGACGCCGCGCGTCAAGCCCGAGAAGCAGCCGCTTTACCGCCTGGGCCTCAAGAGCTTCTTCGAAGAGGGCCGCTCGCTGGCGCAGATCTCGCACCCGAGCGTGGTCTCGGTGCTCAACTTCTTCCGCGAGAACGAAACCGTCTACATGGTGATGAACTACCTGCAGGGCGACACCCTGCAGGATTTCATCGTCACCGCGCGCGACTTGAAGCGCGACAAGGTGTTCCGCGAGTCCACCATCCGCTCGCTGTTCGACGAGATCCTGCGCGGCCTGCGCATCGTGCACCAGCACAAGATGCTGCACCTGGACATCAAGCCGGCCAACATCTTCATCACCAACGACAACAAGGCGGTGATGCTCGACTTCGGCGCCGCACGTGAGGTGCTGAGCAAAGAGGGCAACTTCATCCGCCCGATGTACACGCCCGGCTTCGCCGCGCCCGAGATGTACCGCCGCGACGGCACGCTGGGCCCCTGGACCGACATCTACGCGATTGGCGCCTGCATCTACGCTTGCATGCAGGGCTACCCGCCCAACGACGCGCCGCAGCGCATCGACAAGGATCGCCTCGCGCTCAGCCTCTCGCGGCTGCGCAACGTGTACTCCGACAACCTGATCGAAGTGACCGAGTGGTGCATGTCGCTCGACCCGCTGAGCCGGCCGCAGAGCGTGTTCGCGCTGCAGAAGGAGCTGGCGCGCGAGACCGAGCGCCGCTACACCAAGCTCAGTTTCGGCGAGCGGCTCAAGCTGCAGCTAGAGAACCTGAAGACCGGCGCCAAACCGTGAGCCCCCACGTCGCTTCGCTCCTGCCCCATGGCCCCGGAAGGGGCCGCTGCGCGTGCCGTGGGGCCCCGGCCGGCTCGGGCGCGGCCCGGCGCTCGGCCGGTTGCGCCAACACCTGAAGAGTCCAGCGGCCATGCGCTTTTCCGTCTACCAGGTCAGCCGCAAGGGCGGACGCGAGAAGAACGAAGACCGCATGGGCTATTGCTACACCCGCGATGCCGGATTGTTCGCACTGGCCGACGGCATGGGCGGCCACCCCGAGGGCGAGGTGGCGTCGCAGCTGGCGCTGCAGACGCTGGCGGCGCTGTTCCAGCGCGACGCCAAGCCCACGCTGGCCGAGCCGCTGCGCTTTCTGCACGAGGCGATCATCGCCGGCCACCACCAGCTGCTGCGCTACGCCACCGAGAAGGCGCTGATCGACACGCCGCGCACCACCGTGGTCGCCTGCCTGATGCAGGGCAACGCGGCGTACTGGGCGCACTGCGGCGATTCGCGTCTGTACTTCGTGCGCGGCGACAAGCTGATCGCGCGCACGCGCGACCATTCGTACTCCGAGCTGCAGGAGACGCTGGCCCACGTGGTGCCGGTGGGCGAGCGCTTCAACCGCAACGTGCTGTTCACCTGCCTTGGCTCGCCGGGCAAGCCGGTGGTCGACACCGCCGGCCCACTGCTGCTGCAGCCGCATGATCGCGTGCTGCTGTGCTCCGATGGTCTGTGGGGCAGCGTCAGCGACTCGGTGATCACCGAGCACCTCACCGCACGCCCGATCTCCGATGCGGTGCCCGAGCTGGTCGAGCTCGCGCTGCGCAACGGCGGCGCCAAGAGCGACAACGTGACCGTGCTCACCGCCGAATGGGAGGCCGCCGAAGACGGCGAGCCCACCGGCGCGGCCGACGTGCAGACGCAGGCGCTCGGCGAGGAGGTGTTTGCCTCCACCATCCAGGCCAGCCTGATCGGCGAGACCACGCCGAACGACGAACTCGACGAGGCCGAGATCGAGCGCTCGATCAAAGAGATCAACGACGCGATCAAGCGTTCGTCGCAGAAGAAGCCCTGACACCCGCTGCGGGCAGCGCTGGCGATGCCCGCGGCCGTGAGTGCCGCAGCCGCTCGGCGACAATCGCGGCCATGACCTACGAACGTACCGGCGGCCGTGCCGTCGACGCGCTGCGCCGCGTCTCGATCGAGCGCCACCACACCCGCCATGCCGAAGGTTCGGTGCTGGTGGCCTTCGGCGACACGCAGGTGCTGTGCACCGCATCGGTCGACGAGAAGGTGCCGGCGCACCGGCGCGGCAGCGGCCAGGGCTGGGTCACCGCCGAGTACGGCATGCTGCCGCGCGCCACGCACACGCGCGGCGACCGCGAGGCCGCCAAGGGCAAGCAAAGCGGCCGCACGCAGGAGATCCAGCGGCTGATCGGCCGCGCGCTGCGCTGCGTGTTCGACCTGGGTGCGCTCGGCGAGCGCACCATCGTGCTCGACTGCGATGTGCTGCAGGCCGATGGCGGCACGCGCACCGCGGCGATCACCGGCGCCTACGTGGCCGCGCACGACGCGGTGAGCTGGCTGCTCGCGCAGCGCAAGATCAGCGCGTCGCCGTTGCGCGACCAGGTGGCCGCGGTGTCGGTGGGCATCGTGCAGGGCACGCCGCTGCTCGATCTGGAGTACGTGGAAGATTCGGCCTGCGACACCGACATGAACGTGGTGATGACCGGCCGCGGCGGCTTCGTCGAGGTGCAGGGCACCGCTGAAGGCGCCAGCTTCTCGCGCGCCGAGATGGACCGCCTGCTCGCGCTGGCCGAGCAGGGCATTCGCGAGCTGGTCGCGGCGCAGCGCGCGGCGCTGGGCCTGCCGCTGCCGCGATGACCGCTCCGTTGCGCCTCGTGCTGGCGTCCAACAATGCCAAGAAGCTCGTCGAGCTGCAGGGCCTGCTGGCCGGGCTGCCGCTCGCGCTGGTGGCGCAAGGCTCGCTCGGCATCGCCGAGGCCGACGAGCCGCACGGCAGCTTCGTCGAGAACGCGCTGGCCAAGGCGCGGCACGCGGCCGCGCAGGCCGCGGGCCCGGCGATCGCCGACGACTCGGGCCTGTGCGTCGATGCGCTCGGCGGCGCGCCGGGCGTGGCGTCGGCGCACTACGCGCCGCTGGTCGACGACGACGGTGGCGATCGCGAATCGCGCCGTCGCCGGCAGGACGCCGCCAACACCGCGCTGCTGCTGCAGCGCATGGCGGCGGTCGACGACCGGCATGCGCGCTTCGTCAGCACGCTGGTGGCGCTGCGCCACGCAGAGGACCCCGAGCCGCTGATCGCGTCGGGCCGCTGGCCGCTCGAGCTGCTGCGCGCGCCGCGCGGCGACGGTGGCTTCGGCTACGACCCGATCGTATGGGTGGCCGCCGAGCATTGCAGCGTGGCCGAGCTGCCGGCTGCGGCGAAGAACCGCATCAGCCACCGCGCGCTCGCCGCGGCGCAGATGCGCACGCTGATGCGCGAGGTCTGGCGGTTGACATGAACCACCCCCGTAGCGGCCTGGCGGCCGCTTCCCCCTCGAGGGGGCGCCGCCAGCGGCCCGGCAGAGCCGGATCCGCGGCGTCCGCTTGGGGGCGCGCTCAGCGGTGAGGTCCACGTGACGTCCACCGTCGAGCACCACCTGCGCCCCGGCGTGCTGCAGTTGCCGGCGCTGCCGCCGCTGTCGCTGTACGTGCACCTGCCGTGGTGCCTCGCGAAGTGCCCGTACTGTGACTTCAACTCGCATGCGATTCCGGCGGCCCCCTTGGCGCCTGCGGCGCCGTCCCCCCGCGGGGGAGCGTCCGGCTTGGGGCGGCCCAGCGTCGGACCGACCCCGGCGGCGTTGCCGGAGCGCCGCTACCTCGACGCGCTGCGCGCCGACCTCGAGGCGGCGCTGCCGCTGGTGTGGGGCCGCCCGGTGGTCAGCGTGTTCATCGGTGGCGGCACGCCGAGCCTGTTCTCGCCGGCCGGCATCGACGAACTGATCTCCGGCGTGCGCAGCCTGCTGCCGCTGGAGGCCGACTGCGAGATCACGCTCGAAGCCAACCCGGGCACCTTCGAGCGCGAGCGCTTTCGTGCGTTCGCGCGCGCCGGCGTGACGCGGCTGTCGATCGGCGTGCAGAGCTTCGACGACGCGCTGCTGGCGCGCATCGGCCGCGTGCACGACGCCGCCCAGGCGCGCGCCGCGGCGCAGGAGGCGCGCGAGGCCTTCGAGCGCTTCAACCTCGACCTGATGTACGCGCTGCCCGACCAGAGCCTGGCGCAGCTGCAGCGCGATCTCGATGTGGCGCTGGCGTTCGAGCCGCCGCACCTGTCGGTGTACCACCTGACCATCGAGCCGAACACGCGCTTCGCGCTCGATCCGCCGCCGCGGCCCGACGACGATGCCGCCAGCGAGATGCTCGACGCGATCGTCGCGCGCACCGCCGCGGCCGGCTTGCACCGCTACGAGGTGTCGGCCTTCGCGCGTGCCGGACGCGAGTGCCGGCACAACGTGAACTACTGGCAGTTCGGCGACTACCTCGGCATCGGTGCCGGCGCGCACGGCAAGCTGAGCTTTCCGCACCGCGTGGTGCGCCAGCAGCGCTGGCGCGAGCCGATGACCTACATCGAGCGCGCGCTCGCGGGCAACGCCGTCAGCCAGGAGCACGAGGTGGCGCGCGGCGAGCTGCCGTTCGAGTACATGCTCAACGCGCTGCGCCTGCGCGAGGGCTTCGAGACGGCGCAGTTCAGCGCGCGCACCGGGCTGCCGCTGTCGGCGGTGGAGCCCGCGCTGCGCGCGGCCGAGGCGCGCGGCCTCATCGAGCGCGACGCGGTGTCGGTGCGGCCGAGCGCGCGCGGCTTCGATTTTTTGTCGGACCTGCAGCAGCTGTTCTTGCCGGTGCGCTGAGCGGCGACGCATCGCTGCCCGACCACGCGCGTGCCGACGCGTCGAGCTGCGCACGCAGCCAGCGGCGCAGCGCGGCCAGCGGGCGCCAGTCGTGCAGCTCGGGCGGGTAGACGAGCCAGTAGGCGTCCACCGTGGCGTCGCGCAGCGCCACGCTCGACAGCCTGAACAGCCGCCGCTCGCGCAGCGCATCGGCGGCCAGCACCTCGCGCGACAGCGCGATGCCGATGTTCTGCTCCACCGCCTGCAGCATCAACCCGGCGTCGTTGAACACCGCCACCGGGTTGACGCGCACCTTCAGTCCCGACAGCGCGAACCACTGCTCCCAGATGGCCGCGTTGCCCAGCAGCGGCTCGCGCGCCAGCGCGGCCACGTCGCGCCCGAGCAGGCGCTGCGCCGCCGCCGCGGCGCCGACCGGCACCTTCGGCGCATCGATCAGCAGCTCGGCGCGCAGGCCGCGCCAGTGGCCCGCGCCCTGGCGGATCGCGGCGTGGAAGCCCTCGCGTTGCAGGTCGACCACCTGTTGTGACGCATCGAGCTCGATCGCGATGCCCGGGTGCTGCGCGTGCCAGTCGCCCATGCGCGGCAGCAACCAGCGCTGCGCGAACGACGGCAGCAGCGTGACGCGCAGCCGCGTCTCGGCGCCGGTGGCGGCCGCGGTGGCCACGCGCACGCCATCGTCGATCTGGTCGAGCGCGGGGCCGATCGCCTGCAGCAGCGCCGAGCCCGCGGCATTGAGCACGATGCGGCGCGCGCGACGATCGAACAGCGCGAAGCCGAGCTGGCTCTCGAGCAGCCGCAGCTGCTGGCTGACGGCGCTGTGCGTCAGGTGCAGCTCGTCGGCCGCCGCGCGCAGGTTGCCGGTGCGCGCGATGACGCGGAAACTGGGCAGTGTGTGCAGCGGCAGGCGCGCCATGATGGTCAGTGCAGCTTACCAATCGAGCCTGAAATTGTCGATTCCGATCCAGTAGTTGGGCAGTTATCGTGTCCACATGGTCCCCGCCCCTCTGCTTCGGGAGTTCGTCATGTTCCATCCTGCCCCGTTCGCGTTGCCGGTGTCGCGTGCCCGCTGGGCGCGGGCGGCCGACGCGCTGTTCGATGCCGTGCGGGCCACCGCGGGGCTGCCGCAGCGCGGTTGGCAGGCCTGGGTGGCGGCGCGCCGGCGCGCGCTCGAGTTCGCCGCGTTGCGTGAACTCAGCCCCGCGCAGCTGCGCGACATCGGTGCCTGCGACGAGTGCATCGGCGAGGCGCTCTACCTTCGCCAGCGGCAGGTGCTGTTGAGCCGACTCGATCTGTACCAGGGGCGCTGAGCGGCGGCTGTCGGCGCGCGCCCGGCGGCAGCGCATCGATTGGCCGGCGGTGGCCGCACGCCGAGGTGAGGCGGCTTTCGCCGCCATTTCGCCGCACTGGCGAAGGGGTATGCGCTGCTAGACTGCCCGTGACCTCGTACCCTCGTGGTCATCACGAACGTGTCGTTACGCGCGCAACCCCCGAACCCGCGGCCCGATTCCGCGGCGGCTGCGGCCATGCCGACACTGACCGGGCTGGATCCCGAGGTCGCGCTGCACCTGCTGCAGCAGGCCGGCCATGGCGGGCTGCCCGGTGAGCCGTTCAGCGGCGAGTGGCTGCAGGCGTTGATCGACGGCCTGGTCGACTTGTCGAGCCGCGACCCGCTCACCGGCCTGGCCAATCGACGAAGCTTCGAGCTCGCGCTGGCGCGCGAGATCGACCGCGTGGCGCGCTCAGGCGAGCCGGTGCTGCTGCTCGCGCTCGACATCGACCACTTCAAGCGCGTGAACGACACGCACGGCCACGCGGCCGGCGACGTGGTGCTGCGCGCGGTGGGCCGTGCGTTGGGCGAAACCGTGCGGCCGATGGACCTGGTGGCGCGCGTCGGCGGCGAGGAGTTCTCGATCCTGCTGCCGAACTGCCCGGCGGCGTTCGGCCCGCAGGTGGCCGAGCGCATCCGCGAGCGCGTGGCACGCCGGCCGGTCGACATCGGCGCGGGTGGTTCGGTGGCGGTCAGCGTCAGCATCGGCGGCGCCTTCGCGCCGCAGTGGGTGCGCACCACGCCGCGGTTGTGGCTCGACCGCGCCGACCTGCAGCTCTACCGCGCCAAGCACGAGGGTCGCAACCGCTGCTGTCTCGAGCCGGCCGCGGTGCCGCTGGTCAGCGCAGAGGAGAAGAGCTTGCTGTTCGCCAGCTCGTCGTTTCAGGATTTCGCATGAGCACCGCACCATCGTCCGACGCCGCGGCGGCCGGCACCGTGCCCGGCCGCGCGGGCGCGAAGGCGCCGACCCACGGCGCGCGCATCACCGCGATCACCAGCGGCAAGGGCGGCGTCGGCAAGACCTTCGTCTCGGCCAACATCGCCGCCGCACTGGCGCGCCTGGGCGAGCGCGTGCTGGTGCTCGACGCCGACCTCGGGCTGGCCAACCTCGACGTCGTGCTCAACCTCTACCCGAAACTGACGCTGCACGACGTGTTCACCGGTCAATCCAAGCTGGAAGACGCGGTGCTGCCGGCGCCCGGCGGCTTCTCGGTGCTGCTGGCGGGTTCGGGAATGATCGAATACTCGCGCCTGACGCCGATGGTGCGCGACCAGATCGACGACGTGATCCAGCGCGTGCGGCCGCGCTTCGACCGCGTGCTGCTCGACACCGGCGCCGGCATCTCCGACGTGGTGCTGTACACCATCTCGCTGGCCGACGAGGTGCTGATCGTCGCCACGCCCGAGCCCACGTCGCTGACCGACGCCTACGCGACGATCAAGGTGCTCGCATCGACGCAGACGCTGCGGCCGATCAAGCTGCTGGTCAACCAGGTGCAGCGGCCCGGTGAAGGCCGCGCCATTCGCAACCAGCTGCAGCTGGTGGTCGATCGCTACGTGAACGCGATGCTCGACAAGCCGCTGTCGATCGAGCTGCTCGGCGAGGTGCCGCACGACCCGGCCGTGCGTGAGGCCGTGCTCAAGCGCGAGCTGCTGGTCGAGGCCACGCCGGGCGCGCCGGCGGCGCGCGCGATCGCCGCCGCGGCGGCGAAGCAGCTCGGCGACTGAGCGCGCGGTCGCGATGGCCGACCCCAGCGCGGGCGAGGGCAGGGTCACGCCGTTCGAGCGGCTCGGCGGCGAAGCGGCCGTGCGCGCGCTGGTCGATCACTTCTACGACCTGATGGACCTCGAGCCGGGCTTTGCCGAGCTGCGCGCGTTGCACCCGGCCACGCTCGACGGCTCGCGCGACAAGCTGCACTGGTACCTGTGCGGCTGGCTCGGCGGGCCCAACCACTACATCGAGCGTTTCGGCCATCCGCGGCTGCGCGCGCGCCACCTGCCGTATGCGATCGGCAATCGCGAGCGCGACCAGTGGATGGCGTGCATGACGCAGGCGCTGCGCGAGCGCGGCGTCGAGCCGGGGCTGCAGGCCGACCTGCAGCAGGCGCTGCAAGGCGTGGCCGACTGGATGCGCAACCGCGCGTCGTGACGGCGCGGTTGCGTCGTCGCCGCCGCTACTGGCGTGCCCGCGCGGGCCCGGTGCCGCGCGGTGCGAGCAGCACCAGCAGCGCGCCGGCGCCGCCCTGCGCGCCGCCGGCCTGCGCGAAGGCGATCACCTCGGCGCGCTGTGCGAGCCAGCGCTGCACCTTGTCCTTCAGCACCGGCACGCGCCCCGGCGAGCCGTGGCCCTTGCCGTGCACGATGCGCACGCAGCGCTGTCCGCGGCGGTGCGCCTCGCGCACGAACGCCGCCAGCCGCTCGCGTGCCGCCTCGCGGGTCAGGCCGTGCAGGTCGAGCTCACCCTGCAGCGCCCATTGGCCGCGGCGCAGCCGCACCGGTACATCGGGGCCGATGCCCGGGCGGCGAAAGCTCAGGCCGTCGTCGGTGAGCAGCAGCGATTCGGCGTCGACCTCGTCGGACAGGGCCTCGCGCATTGCCTGCTGCTCGTCGCGCTCGCGTTGCGCGGGCTGCGGTGCCGGGCGCGCGCGCGGCACCTCGGCGCGGCCGCTGTCGCGCAGGCTGCGCACCGGCCCCACGGCGGCAGCGAAGCTGTCGTGCTCGGCCTGCGCGCGCGCAGCCTGCTCGTCGCGCCGGCGGGCGGCTTCGGCCTGCTGCGCCGCGGCGGCGGCCTGCGCGTCGCGCTCGCGCTGCAGTTGCTGCTGCAACGCCTTTAACTGGTCGAGCCCGCGTGCCTTCATCGCACGAATTGTCGCGCTGCGGCCGCTCACAGCAGGCCGCGCTCGGCGAACGACACCACTTCGCCGCGGCCGACCACCAGATGGTCGAGTACGCGCACGTCCACCAGCTGCAGCGCCGCCTTCAGCGACTGCGTGAGGAACTCGTCGGCGCGCGACGGCTCGGCGGTGCCCGAGGGATGGTTGTGCGCGAAGATCACCGCCGCGCTGTTCAGCTCGAGCGCACGGCGCACCACCTCGCGCGGGTAGACGCTGGTCTGCGTCAGCGTGCCGCGAAACATCGCCTCGTCGCGCAGCAGGCGATGCTGGCTGTCGAGGAACAGCACCGCGAACACTTCGTGCTCGTTGCCGCCGAGCTTGAGCGCGACGAACTGCTTCACCGCCAGCGGATGGTCGAACACCGGCGCCTCGCGCAGCCGCTGCGCCGCGGCACGGCGCGCGATCTCCATCACCGCCACCAGTTCGGCGCGCTTGGCCGGCCCCAGGCCCTTGATGCGCTGCAGCTCCTGCGGTGTGACTGCCAGCAGGCCGGCGAGGCCGCCGCACTGATCGAGCAGCGTCTGCGCGAGCTCGATCACGCCCTTGCCCGGCAGCCCGGTGCGCAGCAGCAGCGCCAGCAGCTCCACATCGGCCAGCGCCTGCGGCCCGAGGCCGAGCAGCTTCTCGCGCGGGCGCGTGGCGGCGGGCAGGTGCTTGATCGACATCGTCCTCCCCTGGCGTGGTGCGGGCGCTTCGCCTGGCGGCGGCGATGTGCCCGGGGTCGCCCTTTAGAATCGCTGCAGTCTATTCGCACCGCCCGCCCCAGGGTGGTGACCTGCCGTGAAGCCCGTCGACAACGCGTCGTTTCTCACCCTGCACTACCGGCTGGCCGGCCCCGACGGTGCCGACGTGGTCAACACCTTCGGTGCCACGCCGGCCACGCTATCGCTCGGCGAAGGCCAGCTCGCACCGGCGATGGAGTCACTGCTGCTCGGGCTCACCGCCGGTCACCGCGAGACGTTTCGCCTGGCGCCGGGCGCCGCGTTCGGCGCGCGCAACCCCGAGCTGGTGCAACGCGTGGGACGCACGCTGCTCGCGCAACTGCAGCCGGCCGAGAGTGGCGACACGTCGTTCGCGGTCGGCGACGTGGTGCGCTTTCCGCGCCCCGACGGCGAGCCCGGCTTCGCCGGCGTGGTGCGCGAAGTGGCCGACGACTGGCTGCTGTTCGATTTCAACCACCCGTTGGCCGGCGAGGCGGTGACCTTCGAGGTCGAGCTGATCGAGGTGCTGTAGTGGGCCACGACGACACCGCCACCGTCACCGAGGTCACGCTGGCCGAGCCGCGCGGCTTCTGCGCCGGCGTCGACCGCGCGATCGAGATCGTCGAGCGCGCGCTGGCGAAGTTCGGCGCGCCGATCTACGTGCGCCACGAGATCGTGCACAACACCTACGTCGTCAACGACCTCAAGGCGCGCGGCGCGATCTTCATCGAGGACCTGGCCGACGTGCCGGCCGGTGCCACCCTGGTCTTCAGCGCCCATGGCGTGCCCAAGGCCGTGCGCAGCGAGGCGGCGCGGCGCGGCTTCCAGATCTTCGACGCCACCTGCCCGCTGGTGACCAAGGTGCATGTCGAGGTCGCCAAGCTGGCCAAGGAGGGCTACGAGTTCATCATGATCGGCCACAAGGGGCACCCCGAGGTCGAAGGCACGATGGGCCAGCTCAGCGAAGGCATCCACCTGGTCGAGACGGTGGACGACGTCGCGCGCGTGACGCCCAAGGGCGAGCGGCTGGCGGTGGTCACGCAGACCACGCTCAGCGTCGACGACGCGGCCGAGATCCTGGGCGCGGTCAAGCGCCGCTTCCCGCAGGTGCGCGAACCCAAGAAGCAGGACATCTGCTACGCGACCCAGAACCGGCAGGACGCGGTGAAGGAGATGGCCCGCCGCGGGATGGACCTGCTGCTGGTCGTCGGCTCGCGCAACAGCAGCAACGCGGCGCGGCTGGTGGAGGTCGGCGCGGCGCGGGGCGTGCGCGGCTTCCTGATTGACGGGGCGAACCAGATCGACCCGGCCTGGGTCACAAACGCGACACTTGTCGGCGTCACGGCGGGGGCCAGCACGCCCGAATCGGTCGTGCGCGGCGTGCTGGATCGGCTGGCGTCGCTGGGGGCCGGCGGGGTCGAGCTTTGCACGACGGCCGAGGAAGACACGGTCTTTCAGATCCCGCCGCAATTGCGGGAAGCCGTGGAGCAGAAGCGCGGCGTCTCGCTGAAGGTGCTCGGCGGGTGACTTGCCGGTAGAATCGCAAAGCGATGGGCAATCCTGACCAATCCCATGAGCAGGTCTCCCCCGTGCGGCGCGAACCGTCGAGCGG
>JABTUY010000006.1 GCA_015075165.1 Ideonella sp.
CGGCGGCGACGGCAACGACGTCATCCATGGCGGCGACGGGCTCGACACGCTGATCGGCGGCATCGGCGACGATCGCCTGTGGGGCGAGGCCGGCGCCGACACGCTCGACGGCGGCAGCGGCGAGGACCATGCGCATTACGAGAACTCGGGTGCGGGCGTACAGGTCGACCTCAACAACGCCGGCCCGCAGGTCTCGACCGGCGACGCCAGCGGCGACGTCCTGATCTCGATCGAGAGCGTTCACGGCGCCACCAACTTCGACAACGAGCTGATCGGCACGGCCGGCCTGGGTGAGCACCTCAAGGGCGGCGACTTCAGCGACACGATCACCGGCAACGGCGGCACCGGCGGCGACTACATCGACGCGCAAGGCGGCGACGATACGCTGATCTTCAATTCCGGCGACGTCGTGCTCGGTACGACGATCAGCGGCGGCACCGGCAGCGACACGCTGGTGGTGCAGACCTCCACCGACTTCTCGCCGGCCGGCGCCTTCATCACCGGCATCGAGGAAGTGGAGATTGGCGCCGGCCAGACCGCGACCTTCGGCGACGACCAGATCGACGGCCAGGCCTGGAACATCAATGGCGCCTTCGGCAGCACCGAGACCCTCCAGGTCAGCATGGTGGTCGGCACCAGCCTGGATCTCTCGGGCCTCACCTTCGGCCCGGATTGGGACGACACGCCTTCGCCGGGCGACCAGGACTCGGTCGTGGTCAACGGCTCCCTCGGCGACGACACGGTGATCGGCTCGAGCGTCGCCGACACGGTGTTCGGCGACGACGACGGCGACGCGATGTGGGGCGGCGCCGGCAACGACACGCTCGACGGCGGCGCCGGCAACGACCGCATGGGCGGCGGCAACACGACCAGCACGACCGAGACCGGCAGCGGCAACGACACGCTCTCGGGCGGCGCCGGCAACGACGAGATGCACGGCGCCGACGGCAACGACCTGCTCGACGGCGGCGCCGACCACGACACCATCAACGGCGGCAGCGGCTTCGACCGTCTGATCGGCGGCAGCGGCACCAACACGCTGAACGGCAACGACGGCGACGACATCCTGACCAGCGGCGGCAGCAACGACACCCTCGACGGCGGCAGCGGCGGCGAATCGTACGGCGTGGGTGACCAGGCGGTGCTCGACCGCTCGGCGGCGAGCGGTGGCTTCACGATCACGCTCGACGCGCAGCAGGGCGGCACGCTGCAGCACATCGGCGACGGCACTCGCATCACCAACATCGAGCGCCTGGACTTCACCGGCGGTGCGGGCAACGACAACGTGACCGGTCTTTCCGACGGCGCCCTCGCGTACGGCGACATCCTGCGCGGCCGCGGCGGCAACGACACGCTCGACGGCGGCGGCGGACCGGACCAGCTGTTCGGCGGCGCGGGCAACGATCTGCTCGCCGGCGGCATCGACAACGACAACCTGTACGGCGGCGACACGACCGCACAGAACGAGAGCGGCACCGGCGACGACACGATGTCCGGCGGCGCCGGCGGCGACGAACTGCGCGGCCAGGACGGCGCCGACCAGCTGAGCGGCGATGCCGGCGGCGACGTGCTGTACGGCGGCGCCGGCGACGACACGCTCGACGGCGGCAGCGAGAACGACTCGCTGACCGGCGGCACGTCGCTGTCGACCTCGATCGTCGAAGTCGCCACCGGCGACGACACCATCGACGGCGGCGCCGGCGACGACCTGCTGCTCGGCCACGACGGCAACGACACCCTCGCCGGCGACGACGGCGCAGACCGCCTGTACGCCGGCAGCGGCACCGACACGCTCGAAGGCGGCGCCGGCAACGATCTGCTCGAAGGTGTCGCGGCGGGCGGCATCGCGACGCTCGTCTACGCCGGCACGCGTGCCGACTACCGCCTGACTGAACTGTCGAGCGGACGCATCGAGATCGTCGACCTGCGCAGCGGTTCGCCCGAAGGCACCGACGACGCCGCGAACGTCCAGTTCGTGCGCTTCGCCGACGGCACCTTCGCGCTCGGCGATCTGCTGAACGCACCGATCGGACCGGTCGGCGATGCCGATGGCAGCGCCGACACCGTCGCCGAGAACGCCGCCAACGGCACGCTGGTCGGCATCACCGCGCGCGCGACCGATCAGGACGCCGGCGATACCGTGTCGTACAGCCTGACCGATTCGGCCGGCGGGCGCTTCACGATCGACGGCACCTCGGGCGTGGTCAGCGTCGCCAACGGCGCGCTGCTCGATTTCGAGGCCGCGACGTCGCACGGCATCACGGTGCGAGCCGCGAGCAGCGACGGCTCGTCGAGCACGCAGGCTTTCACGATCGCGGTCGGCGATGTCGGCGAAGCCGGCATCGGGCCGGTCGGCGACGCCAATGCGGCAGCCGACGCGGTCGCCGAGAACGCCGCCAACGGCACCGCCGTGGGCATCACGGCGAGTGCCAGCGATACGGACGCCGGCGACACGGTCTCGTACAGCCTGACCGACAGCGCCGGCGGACGCTTCGCGATCGATTCGGTCACCGGCGTGGTGACGGTCGCCAACGGTGCGCTGCTCGACCGTGAAACCGCGCCGTCGCACGGCATCACGGTGCGCGCGGCCAGCAGCGACGGTTCGTCGAGCACGCAGGGCTTCACGGTCGCGCTCGGCGACGTCGACGAGTTCGACGTGAGCGCGGTGGCCGACAGCAACGGCGCCGCCAACAGCGTCGCCGAGAACGCCGCCAACGGGACCGCGGTCGGCATCACCGCGTCGGCCGCCGACGCCGACGCCACCAACAACACGATCAGCTACTCGCTGACCGACGACGCCGGCGGGCGCTTCACGATCGACGGCCCCACCGGCGTCGTCAGCGTCGCCAACGGCGCGTTGCTCGATTTCGGGGCCGCGACGTCGCACGGCATCACGGTGCGGGCCAGCAGCAGCGACGGCTCGTCGAGCACGCAGAACTTCACGATCGCGGTCAGCGACGTCGGCGAAGGCAGCGTCGGAGCGGTGACCGACAACGATGGCGCCGCGAACAGCGTGGCAGAGAACGCCGCCAACGGCAGCGCAGTCGGCATCACCGCCAGCGCGAGCGATCCGGATGCCGGCGATACCGTGTCGTACAGCCTGACCGATTCGGCCGGCGGGCGCTTCACGATCGATGCGACCAGCGGCGTCGTGACGGTTGCCGACGGCACGCTGCTCGACCGTGAAGCCGCGTCGTCGCACGACATCACGGTGCGCGCGGCCAGCAGCGACGGCTCGTCGAGCACGCGGGGCTTCACGATCGCACTCGGCGATGTCGATGAGTTCGACGTGAGCGCGGTCCTCGACACCAACAGTACCCCTGACACGGTGGCGGAGAACGCCCCCAGCGGCACCCTGGTCGGCATCACCGCGAGCGCGAGCGACGCCGACGCCACGAACAACACAGTGTCGTACTCGCTCAGCGACGACGCGGGTGGCCGCTTCGCGATCGATGCGGCCACCGGCATCGTGACGGTTGCCGACGGCACGCTGCTCGACTACGAGACCGCGTCGTCGCACGACATCATCGTGCGCGCCGCGAGTAGCGACGGCTCGTCGAGCACGCAGGCTTTCACGGTCGCCGTGGGCGACGTCGCCGAAGGCGGCAACCAGACCCCGGTGATCACTTCCAACGGTGGCGGCGCGAGCGCCGCGGTCGCGGTGGCCGAGAACGGCAAGGCGATCACCACGGTCACGGCCACCGATGCCGACCTGCCGGCGCAGACGCTCAGCTACTCGATCGTCGGCGGCGCCGATGCCGGCAGCATGGCGATCGACGCCGACACCGGTGCGTTGCGCTTCGTCGGCGCGCCCGACTACGAGACCCCGACCGATGCCGACGGCGACAACGTCTACGAGGTGGTGGTCGGCGTAGCCGACGGCAACGGCGGCAGCGACACGCAGGCGATCGCGGTCAGTGTGACCGACGTTGCCGGCGTCACCAAGAACGGCAACGCGCGCTGGAACGTGCTGTTCGGCGGCGGCGAAGGCGACACACTGAACGGGCTGGGCGGCAACGATGCGCTGTGGGGTCTGCAGGGCAACGACACGTTGCGCGGCGGCACGGGGGCCGACCTGCTGGTCGGCGACGGCGGCAACGACACGCTCGACGGCGGCCAAGGCTCCGACGTGCTGCTCGGCGGCAGCGACGCCGACACGCTGGATGGCGGCGACGGCAACGACGTGTTGACCGGCCAGGCCGGCGCCGACGTGCTGCGCGGCGGCGCCGGCTCGGACCTGTTCGACTTCGAACTGCTGTCGGACAGCCACCCGAGTTCGGGTGTCGATGTGATCACCGACTTCGCGCGCGGCAGCGACCGCATCGGCCTGGCGCTGATCGACGCCAACGCCGGCGCGCGCGGCAACCAGGCGTTCAGCGGCAGCCTGCTAGCCGGCCTGGGCTGTGCCTTCACCGGCGCCGGCCAGTTGCGCTTCGGCTACGACAGCGCCACCGACCAGACCATCGTGCAGGGCAACGTCGACGGTGACCTGAGCACGGTGGACTTCGAGATCCACCTGGCCGGCAATGTGCCGCTCACTGGGTCGGACTTCATCCTGTAGGAGCCGGGGACCACTCGGGACGAGGCAACGGGGGGGTGGTAAGTCGGCGCTAAGGGCTGGGGCCCTATCGTTGAACCACCTTCCATCTCCAACCGTTCGAGGAGACGCGCCATGTCGAACCGCTTCCTGAGATCAGCCTTCGCAACCGCGCTCGCGCTGGCGGCGGCTGCGCCCACCGGCGCATCCGCGCAGACCCTGAACATGGACATGTCGTGGGGCATCCAGGCGCAGGCGCAGAACTGGGCCTACGGGCAGGCCGCCGCCAACGCCGCGGCGATGAACTACCTGCGCCACATGCAGCGGCTGCGCGCGATGGGCTACACCGGCCCTTCGCTGCCGACCGGTGTCACGCCGCAGTCGCTGCGTCAGAGCATCAACGGGATGAACGACGCCTGGTCGAGCTACAACCGGGCGCAGTCGGTCAACTCGCAGCGGCTGAGCAACTCGGTGCACGACTACGTGATGCAGGGCATCCGCGGCTGCACGCTGGTCAACCGCTACGGCACGCCGACATACATCTGCCCGTGACGCCGCACGCCGCGGCGGGCGCCTGCGGCGTCACTGCATCGGCCACGGCTTCTGCTGCGGGCGCAGCTGCTCCCAGGCGCGCGCCAGCTGCAATACGCCGAGGTCGTCGTGCCGGTGGCCGATGATCTGCAGGCCGATCGGCAGGCCGGTCGCGGTGTAGCCGCAGTTGATCGACGCCGCCGGCTGCTCGCTCATGTTGTACGGCAGCGTGAACGCGATGTGCTCCAGCGGACGCGCCGGGTCGTTGGTCGGCCCGGCCCATTCGGCGGCGAAGCTCGGCACCGGGCTCACCGGCGACAGCACGAAGTGATACGGCTGGCACGCGGCGACCGCGGCGTCGCGCAGCGCGCCCATTTGGCTGTAGCCGTGGAACAGCTCGGCCGCGCTGATGCGCGCCGCGCCCTCGGCCCATTGCCGGATGTACGGCAGCACCTTGTCGCGCCGCTCGGCCGGCAGCGCCTGCAGGTCGAGCCAGCTGCGCATGCGCCAGAAGCGGTCCATGCCGTCGATGTGCTCGCGGGTGGAGAACGCCGCCATCGGTTCAATCACCGCGCCCGCCGCCTCGAACGCGCGCGCCGCCTGCTCCACCGCGGCGCGCACCTCGGGCTCCACCGCGAGGCCCCAGCCGGCGTCGAGCTGCAGCCCCAGGCGCAGGCCTTTCACGTCGCGTTGCAGGTTGGTCCATTCGATCGGTTGGTAGGGCAAGCTCATCGCGTCGCGCCAGTCGGGCTGGCTCAGCGCGGCCATCAGCAGCGCGGCGTCGTGCACCGTGCGCGTCATCGGGCCGGCGACGCGGCCGGCGTACGGTGGCTGGATCGGGATGCGGCCCAGGCTCGGCTTGAGGCCGAACACGCCGCACCAGCCGGCCGGCAGCCGGATCGAGCCGCCGATGTCGGTGCCCACGTGCAGCGGCCCGTAGCCTGCGGCGGCCGCGGCGCCGGCACCGGCGCTCGACCCGCCGGGGTTCTTGCTCGTGTCCCACGGGTTGCGCGCCAGCGCATGAAAGCTCGACAGCCCCGAGCTCAGCATGCCGTAGTCGGGCATCGTGGTCTTGGCCAGCAGCACGGCGCCGGCCTCGCGCCAGCGCGCGGCCGGCGGCGCATCGGCGGCGGCCGGCGTCGGCAGCGACGCGGCGGTACCCAGCGGCACCGGCGTGCCGCGGGTGGCGATGTTCTCCTTCAGCGTGCCGGGCACGCCATCGAGCAGCGACAGCGGCCGCCGCTGCAACCAGCGCTGCTCGCTGTCGCGCGCCTGCGCCAGCGCCGACTCGGGGTCGTAGGCGTACAGCGCGTGCAGCCGCGGCTCGCAGCGCGCGATGTGCGCGATGACCGCGCGCACCGCCTCGACCGGAGAGGCCTCGCGGCTGCGGTACAGCGCGACGAGCTCGGCCGCGCCGAGCTGATGCAGTGCAGCCATCGTCAGCTCGCGTGCCGGCTCACTGCCACGACACCGCCGCCATGTCGTTGGCGAAGATCGGCGAGTTCGACCACAGACCCTTCAGCCCCTTCTTGGCCACCGCCACCTGCGACGGGTTGAAGAGGTAGTCGTTGACGCAGTCGGTGGCGAGCATCTTCTGCATCTCGGCGAACAGGCGCTGGCGCTCCTTCGGGTTGGACTCGGCCGCGTGCTTGGCGGCCAGGTCGCGGAACGCCTTGCTGTCGTAGCCCCAGTAGTACGACGGGTTGGCGTACTGCATGTAGTCCAGCGGCTCGACGTGGTTGATGATCGTGAGGTCGAAGTTGCCCTTGAACGCGCCGCCGAGCCACTGCGCCCACTCGACGTTCTCGATCTTGGCGATCACGCCCACCTTGGCCAGCATCGCGGCCACCACCTCGCCGCCCTTGCGCGCGTACTGCGGCGGCGGCAGCGTCAGCGTGACGTGCAGCGGCGTGGGCACGCCGGCCTCCTTCAGCAGTGCCTTGGCCTTCTCGGGGTCGTAGGGGTACATCGCGGTGAGGTCGACATAGCCGGCATCGGTGGGCGCGAAGTGGCTGCCGATCGGTTTGCCCAGGCCTTCGAGCACGCCGTCGATGAACGCCTTGCGATCGACCGCGTGTGTCAGCGCGCGGCGCACGCGCACGTCGTCGAACGGCTTGCGCTTGTTGTTGATCGTCATGATGCCCTTGCCGGCGGTGGAGCCGATCGTCACGACGAAGCGTTTGTCGGCCTGCAGCTGCTTGAGCGCCTGCGGCGCGTCGAGCCGGGGCACGCCGTCGATGTCGCCAGCCAGCAGCGCGGCCACGCGCGCGGCCGGGTCGTTGATGAAGCGGAAACTGACCTTGCGGATCTTGATCGCCTTGGCGTCGCGGAAGCCGCTCCAGGCGGCGAGCACGACCGAGTTGCCCTTCTTCCAGTCTTCCAGCACATACGGGCCGGTGCCGATCGGCCGGGTGGCCGCCTGCGCGGCGGTCTTCGGGTGCAGGATCACCGCGGTGTTCTCGCCCATGCGGAACAGGAAGTTGCCGTCGGCGTTGTTCAACGTGAGGATCACCGTGTGTGCATCGGGCGTGGCGATCGAGCTGATGTTGTCGAACACGGCCTTCTTGGCCTTGTTGGTGCTCTTGTCGCCCTTGGCGCGCTCGAAGCTGAACTTCACCGCCGACGCGTCGAACGGCTCGCCGTCGCTGTACTTCACGCCGCGGCGCAGCTTGAAGGTGTAGCTCTTGCCGTCGGGGTCCATGGTCCAGCTCTCGGCCAGCAGCGGCGTCACCGCGCCGTCGACATTGATCTTGGTGAGCCCTTCGAGGATGTTGTAGTGCACGATCTCGCCGATCGCTGCCGCCGGCGCGATCGTCGGGTCGAGCCCCGGCGGCTCGAGCACCATCGCGAGGTTGACGGTGTCCTTCCTCGACTGCGATCGCGCCAGCGGCGTGGCCAGCGTGGCCGCAGTCCCAACGACGAGGGCGGTGGCCGCGCGCCGGTGCATCTTCATGGTTTCTCCTGAACGGGTTCGGTTGACGATGGGCGCAATGGTGCCCGATTTCGCCGCCGCGGGCGCCCGCGCGGCGTCACAGCGCGGCCAGTGCCTGCTGCAGATCGGCGATCAGGTCCTGCGGATCCTCGACGCCGATCGAGATGCGGATCAGCGCCGGCGTGATCGAGAAGCGCTTCAGCTCCTCGGGCGCCATGCCCGAGTGCGTCATCGACGCCGGGTGCGACGCCAGCGTCTCGGTGCCACCGAGACTGACCGCGAGCTTGATCACCTGCAGCCGGTCGAGCAGCGCGAACGCCGCGCGCTCGCCACCCTTGACCTCGAACGAGAAGGTCGAGCCCGCGCTCTTGTTCTGCCGCTCGTGCAGCGCGCGGTCGGGATGGTCGGCGGGCAGGAAGTCGAGGTACCAGACGTTGTCGATCGCGGGATGACCGCGCAGGAACTCGGCCACCCGCCGGGCGCCTGCGGCGCTCGCGCCCATGCGCAGCTTCAACGTCTCGAGCGAGCGCAGCAGCAGCCACGCGGTGTGCGGGTCGCACATCGTCCCGAGCGTCGAGCGCATGCGGCGCACCGGCGCCAGCATCTCCCTGGCGCCGCTGACGCCGCCGGCGATCAGGTCGGAATGGCCGCCGACGTACTTGGTGAGCGAAGTCAGCACGAGATCGGCGCCGTGCGCCAGCGGCGTGCAGTAGATCGGCCCGAGCATCGTGTTGTCGACGATCACCGGCACGCGCCGGCCCGGCGCCGCCAGCGCGTCGGCCAGGCGCCGCGCCTCGGCGATATCGACCAGCCCGCTGGTCGGGTTGGCCGGCGTCTCGAGGTAGATTGCGGCCACGCGGCCGGCGGCCTGCGCCTGTTGCACCGCGGCGCGCATCGCGGCGATGCCGCCCTCGACCTCGAAGCCGAACTGACGCACGCCGAACTCGGGCAGGATCGAGTGCATCAGCGTCTCGGCGCCGCCGTAGATCGGCTGGCTCTGCACGATCGCGTCGCCCGGGCGCAGGTAGGCCCAAAGGCAGGTCGAGATCGCGGCCATGCCCGACGCGAAGGCGAGGCTCGCCTCGGCTTCGTCCCACAACGCAAGGCGATCCTCGAGCACCTCGAGGTTCGGGTTGTTGAAGCGCGAATAGACGAGCCCCGGCTCCTCGCCGGGTCCGAGCTTGCGCCGGCCCTGGATCGCGGCGAAGAAGTCCTTGCCGGCCTGCGCCGACGGGAACACGAAGGTCGAGGTCTGGAACAGCGGCGGCTTGAGCGACCCTTCGGACAGCATCGGTTCGAAGCCGAAACCCATCATCAGAGTCTCGGCTGCCAGCGGGCGATCACCCAGCTTGCGTCTGCGCCACCGCTTCTCGGCCATCGCACACCTCTCACGTCGCGCCCGGTGCGGGCCCGCGCAGTATCTCGCGGCCGGGCGTCGATGCAAGGGGTGCTGCGCAACGGGTGTGCTCGCGCCGCCGGTGAAGCCCTACGCCGGCTCGGCCGCCGCCAGCAGCGTGCGCGTGTACTCGTGCTGCGGCCGGGTGAACACCTCGCGCGTCGCGCCGCGCTCGACCACCACGCCGTGCTGCAGCACCAGCACCTCGTCGCACACCAGGTCGACCACTGCGAGGTCGTGGCTGATGAACAGGTAGGTCACGCCGTAGCGGTCCTGCAGGTCCTGCATCAGGTTGAGCACCTGCGCCTGCACCGAGACGTCGAGCGCGCTCACCGGCTCATCGGCCACGATCAGCTGCGGCCGCGTGATCAGCGCGCGCGCGATCGCGATGCGCTGGCGCTGGCCGCCGGAGAACTCGTGCGGGTATTTGTCGAGATCGCTCGCGCGCAGGCCCACCGCGTCGAGCGCCTCGGCCGCGCGCGCGCGCTGCTCGTCGCGCGCGGTGCCGTGCAGCATCGCCAGCGGCTCGGCCACCGTCTGGCCGACGGTGCGACGCGGGTCGAGCGAACCGTACGGATCCTGGAACACCATCTGGAAGCTCGCTCGCGCGCGGCGCAGCGCGGCGGCGTCGAGCGCAGCCAGATCCTGGCCCGCGAAGCGCACGCGGCCGGCATCGGGGCGTTCGAGCGCCATCACCAGCCGTGCCAGCGTGCTCTTGCCCGAGCCCGACTCGCCGACGATGCCCAAGCTGGTGCCGGCATGCAGCGTGAGGCTGACGTCGTGCAGCGCGCGCACGGTCGGCGCGGGCTTGAGCACGCTCTCGCGCGGCAGCCGGTAGTGGCGGCTGACGCGCTCGACCTGCACCAGCGGCACGGCGGCTGCACTGCGATCGGGCGGCGTGCGCGATTCAGGCATGCACCACCTCGTCGCGGCCATGCATGCGGATGCAGCGCGCCTCGTGCAGGGCGTGCCCCGGTGTCGCTCCAGTGGCACCATCCACCGGCGCACCCACCGGCGCATCCACCGCCAGCGCCGGCGGCATCGCACGCCGGCAGGCCTCGACCACGCGCGGGCAGCGCTCGGCGAACGGGCAGCCGGCCGGCAGGTCGGCCAGCTCGGGCACGCGGCCGGCAATCGTCGCCAGCCGCGTGCCGCGCGGCAGGCCCAGTCGCGGCCGCGACGCGAACAGCGCGCGCGTGTACGGGTGCGCGAGCCGCGCGAACACCGCCGCGGTCGGCCCCGCCTCGGCGACGATGCCGCCGTACATCACCATCATGCGGCGCACCGTGCGCGCCATCACCGACAGGTTGTGGCTGATCAGCAGCAGCCCCATGCCGCGCTCGGCCACCAACTCGCCGATCAGGTCGAGCACCTCGCGCTGCACCGTCACGTCGAGCGCGGTGGTCGGCTCGTCGGCGATCAGCAGATCGGGGCCGCAGGCGAGCGCGATCGCGATCACCACGCGCTGGCGCTGCCCGCCCGACAGCTGGTGCGGGTGCGCATCGAGCCGGCGCGCCGCCTGCGGCAGCTGCACGCGCTCGAGCAGTTCGAGCGCACGCGCACGCGCGTCGGCCGCCGACAGCTTCAGGTGCTGGCGCAGCGGCTCGGCGATCTGGTGGCCGATGGTGTGCAGCGGGTTCAGCGCCGTCATCGGCTCCTGGAACACCATGCCCATGCGGCGGCCGCGCAGCGTGCACCAGGCGCCTTCGTCGAGCCCGACCAGCTCGCGGCCATCGAGGCGGATCGAGCCGGCGACGCGCGCGCCCTCCGGCAGCAGGCCCATCAGCGCCAGCGCGGTGATCGACTTGCCGCAGCCCGATTCGCCGATCAGCCCCAGCGTGTCGCCGCGGTCGATCGCGAACGACACGCCGCGCAGCGCATCGGCCGGGCCACGCGCGGTCTGCAGCGTGACGCGCAGGTCGGTGACGTCGAGCAGGCTCATCCGCGCGCGCGGCTCACTGGACGACCCTGCGCGCTGCGCGCTGCGAGGTTCGCGCTTGGGCGCGGCGCGGCGCGCTCACTGGACGACCCTGCGCACTGCGAGGTTCGCGCTTGGGAGCGACGCGCTTCACGCCTGCCCCGCGATCTGCCGCAGCGCGCGCTCGAACACCTCGGGCGGCTGCCCGCCCGAGATCAGGTGGCGCTCGTCGATCACGATCGCCGGCACCGAGTGGATGCCGGCCTGCTGCCACTGCCGCTCGGCGGCGCGCACCGCGTCGGCGTAGCGGCCGCTGGCCAGCACCTCGCGCGCGGCGTCGGCGTCGAGCCCGGCCGCGGCAGCGAGCTCGATCAGCACCGCGGCATCGCCCGGGTTGCGGCCTTCGCCGTGGTACGCGCGCAGCAGCGCGTGCTTCAGCCGCCGCGGGTGGTCGCTGCCTTGTAGGCCGGCCCAGTGCAGCAGCCGGTGCGCGTCGAAGGTGTTCCACACGTGCTCGCGCTCGCCGAACGTGAAGCCCACCGCAGCACCGCGCTGGCGGATCGCGGCCTGGCTCTGTGCGATCTGTTCGGCCGAGATGCCGTACTTGCGCGACAGGTACTGCACCGTGTCGGCGCCCTCGGGGCCCATCGACGGGTTGAGCTCGAACGGCTGGAAGTGCCACTCGATCTGCAGCGCCGGGCCGATGCGTTCGGCCGCGCGCTCCAGCGCGTTGAGGCCGATCGCGCACCACGGGCAGGCCACGTCGGAGACGAAATCGATGCGGATCGGCTTCAGGGTCGGCACTTGCGCGTTCATTTGTGGGGCTGTCTCTTCACGGTACGTCAAGGTCATCGGGAGCTGCTACCGCTTGCGCGCCAGCTTCGGGTCGAGCAGGTCGCGCAGGCCGTCACCCATCAGGTTCAGGCCGAGCACCGCGAGCACGATGGCCAGGCCCGGGTACACCGCGAGCATCGGCGCCTGGAACATCTGCGTCTGCGCCTCGTTGAGCATGCGGCCCCAGCTCGGCATCGGCGGCTGCGTGCCGAGGCCGAGGTAGCTCAGCGCCGCCTCGGCGAGGATCGCGGTGGCGAACTGGTTGGTCGCCTGCACGATCAGCGCGCTGGCGATGTTGGGCAGCACGTGGTGCCAGGTGATCTGCCAGCGGTTCTTGCCGGCGGCGCGCGCGGCCAGCACGTACTCGCGCGCCCAGATCGCGTTGGCCGCGCCGCGCGTGACGCGCGCGAACACCGGGATGTTGAAGATGCCGATCGCCACGATGCCGGTGACCAGCCCCGGGCCGTAGATCGCGCCGAGCATGATCGCCGACAGCAGCGCCGGGAACGCGAACGTGAAGTCGGCCAGGCGCATCACGCCCTCTTCGATCCAGCCGCCGCGCGCCGATGCCAGCAGGCCGAGCGCGGCGCCGACCGCGAAGCCGATCAGCACCGCGAACACGCCGACCAGGATCGACGCCTGCGCGCCCACCAGCAGTTGCGACGCCACGTCGCGGCCAAGGCTGTCGGTGCCGAACCAGTGCGCGGCGCTCGACCCCTGCAGCTTGTTGGGGATGTCGAGCTCGGCCGGCGGGTACGGCGACCAGACGATTGCCACCAGCGCAGCCAGCAGCAGCAGCGCCGACAGCAGCGCGCCGATCGCGAAGCTCGGGTGGCGCAGCGCGCGCGCGGCGAAGCCGTTGCGTAGCGCCGCCGCGTTGGTCGCGATGGTGCTCATGGCGCTCGCTGGGCTACCCGCGCTGTGCGCTGCGGGATGAGCGCTTGGGAGCGGTCCGGCGCGCTCATGCGTCGCTCGGTTTCAACCGCGGATCGATTACCGCATACAGCACGTCGACGACGAAGTTCACCGCCACCACCATCGCCACCAGCAGCAGCACCACGTCGCGCACGACGACCAGGTCGCGGTTGGCGATGGCCTGGAACACCAGGCGGCCGATGCCGGGCAGCACGAACACCTGCTCGACCACGATGGTGCCGGTGATCAGGAACGCGAACTGCAAGCCCATGATCGTCAGCACCGGGATCATCGCGTTGCGCAGCACGTGCCGCCACAACACCGCGCGCCGGCTCAGGCCCTTGGCGCGCGCGGTGCGCACGTAGTCTTCGCGCAGCGTCTCGAGCACCGACGAACGCGTCCAGCGCGCCAGCACGGCGGCCTGCACCGCCGCCAGCGCCACCGCCGGCAGCAGCAGCGCGGTGAAACCCGCCCACAGGCCGCCGCCGTCTTCCTCGCGCCAGCCGGGGAAGCCGCCGGCGCTCACCCATTGCAGCTTCACCGCGAACAACAGGATCAGCAGGATCGCGAACCAGAAGCTCGGCACCGCGATGCCGAGCTGGCTGAGCGCCATCACGCCGACGTCGCCGGTCTTGTTCTGGCGCGCGGCGGCGAACACACCGGCGGCGATGCCGATCAGCACGGTGAACACCATTGCCATCACCGCCAGCGGCAGCGTCACCTGCAGCCGCTCGCCGATCAGCTCGGCGGTGGGCGTGTCGTACGAATAGCTGGCTGCGGTGCGGCCGCTCAGCAGGCCGCCGACCCAACCGGTGTAGCGATCGAGCGCGGGCCGGTCGAGACCGAGCTTCTTCTCCAGCGTGGCGATCGACTCCGGCGTCGCCGTGTCGCCGAGGATCACCTGCGCCACGTTGCCCGGCAGCAGGTCGAGCACCGCGAACACCAGCACCGACGCCACCAGCAGCGTGGCGACGAAGGTCGCGAAGCGCTTGAGCAGGAAGACGCTCACCCGTTCCCCTTGTGCAGCATCGGGCGATCATGCCCGATGCGCCCGCCGCGCCGGCTGCGCGGGGGAATCGGTCGGCGTCAGGTGCTGCTGCGTGCGCGCCAGCCTATCGGGTGGCCGCAGGTCTGCGACGGGCGGCGTGACGCCAGCCAGCGGCCGGCGGCGAGTGCGACGCCGCCCAGCCACTCGCCGAGCTGCTGTGCGCGCGCCACGTCGTCGGCGCGGTGTGGGGCGGTAGGTTTCATCGATGTCAGTGGTTCAGCGCACATCGTGCAGCAGCTCGTGCCGGTCGGCGGCGGCGAACAGGTCGGCGGCGAAGCCCGGGTCGGACAGCAGGAACTCATACGCCAGCGAGCGCACGGCGGCGGCCTGTGCGATCGGCGGCAGCTCCATCGGTGTCGACGGCCCGAACACGCGCGACAGCAGGCGCCACGCGGCGACAGCCGCGTCGGCCGCCCAACGGGCGCCGCGCGGGGGCCGGCGCATGGTGCCAGCGACGATCGATGCGGTGGTCATGGTGTGCTCTCAACGAATGGCCGCGATGCGCGGCACGGGGCAGATACTAGGGTTTTCCCGAACTTCACACAACGTCAGTTGGCTAATCAGCGATATAAACAACGCTAATGAATAAGGGCCGCCCTGCGATCGACTTCCGCGCGCTGGATCTCAACCTGCTGCGCGTGTTCGACACCGTGATGGCCGAAGGCAGCCTGACGCGGGCCGCCGCGGTGCTGGCGATCACGCAGCCGGCGGCCAGCCAGGCGGTGAAGCGACTGCACGACGCGCTGGGTGATGTGCTGTTCGTGCGCACCGCGTCGGGCATGCGGCCGAGCGCGCGCGCACGGGCACTGTGGCCGCAGGTGCGCGCGGCACTGGCATCGCTGCAGCGCACGCTGGCGCCGGACACGTTCGACCCCGGCGCCGACCCGGTGAGCTTTCGCCTCGCGATGGCCGACGCCACCGCGGCGATGCTGGCGCCGGCGCTGCTGCAGGTGATCGCGAGCAGCGAGGCGCGGGCGCAACTGCGCGTGCTGCCGCTGACCACGCGCCAGCCGAGCGCGCTGCTCGAACAGGGCGAGGCCGACCTCGCGGTGGGCCACTTTCCCGACCTGATCGCTGCGCTGCTGGCCCAGGGCGACGATGCGCTGCTGCGCCACCGGCGCCTGTACGACACGCGCTATGTCTGCGTGATGCGGCGCGGCCACCCGCTGGCGCGCAAGCGCCTGACGCTGGACACCTACTGCGCCGCGCACCACCTCGGCGTCAGCTTCTCCGGCCGGCCGCAGGGCCTGGTGGACCGCGCGCTGGCCGCGCTGGGCCGGCAGCGGCAGATCGTGCTGACGGTGAACCAGTTCTTCACCGCCGGGCTGGTGGTCACGCAGTCCGACTTGCTGACCGCGCTGCCGTTGTCACTGCTCGAAGCCACCGGCATGCCCGGCGAGCTGCTGACGCGCGAACTGCCGTTCGACCCCGGCGCGGTGCACGTCGAGATGGTGTGGCACCTGCGGCGCGAGACCGACCCCGCGCACCGCTGGCTGCGCGAGGCGATCCACGAGTCGACGCAGACGCGACGCTGAATCTCAGATCACCGCGGCGATGCCCTGCGCGGCGCGCTCGACGTTGCCGTGGTTCAGCCCCGCCACGCACATGCGCCCCGAGCGGATCAGGTACACCGCGTGCTGCTCGCGCAGACGGTCGACCTGCGCCGCACTCAGGCCGGTGTAGCTGAACATGCCGCGCTGGGTGAGCAGGTAGCCGAAGTCGCGCCCCGGCGCGCGCGCGCTCAGCACCTCGTGCAGCGCGCGGCGCATCGCCTGGATGCGCTCGCGCATCTGCGCCACCTCGGCCTCCCACATCGGACGCAGCGTGGCGTCGCCGAGCACGCGCGCGACGATGCCGGCGGCGTGGATCGCGGGGCTCGAATAGATGCGGCGCACCGTCAGCCGCAGCTGGCCGAGCACGCGCTCGGCCTCCTGAGCGGTGGGGCACACGACACTGAGCGCGCCGCAGCGCTCGCCGTAGACGCTCATGCTCTTGGAGAACGAGTTGGCCACCACGAAGGCGGCGCCGCTGGCGGCCATCGCGCGCACGGCATAGGCGTCTTCGTCGATGCCGTCGCCGTAGCCCTGGTACGCCAGATCGAGAAAGGCGATCAGCTCGCGCCGCTTCAGCAGCGGCACCAGTTCGTCCCACTGCGCGCGCGTGAGGTCGACGCCGGTCGGGTTGTGGCAGCAGGCGTGCAGCAGCACGATGCTGCGCGCGGGCAGCTGCTCGAGCGCGGCGCGCATCGCGTCGAAGCGCACGCCGCCGCCGGCCGCGTCGTAGTACGGATAGGTTTGCACCTTGAAGCCGCTGCCTTCGAACATCGAGCGGTGGTTGTCCCAGGTGGGATCGCTGACCCACACGCCGCTGCCGGGGAACCAGCGCCGCAGGAAGTCGGCCCCCACCTTGAGCCCGCCGCTGGAGCCCACCGACTGGATGGTGGCCACGCGCTGCGACGCAATCGCCTCGTGCCCGGCGCCGAACAGCAGCGCCTGCACGGCGCGGCGCGCGTCGGCGGCGCCTTCCATCGGCAGGTAGGGCTTGGCACCGCCGGCGGCCAGCATCTGCGTCTCGGCCTCGCGCACGCTGCGCAGCACCGGGATGCGGCCGTCTTCGTCGAAGTAGATGCCGATCGTCAGGTTGACCTTGTGCGGCCGCGGATCGGCGTTGAAGGCATCGACCAGCGCGAAGATCGGGTCGCCGGTGTAGGGCTCGAGGTGCTCGAACACGTTCGATCGTTCCTTGTACTGCGTGGGTGAAGGCGGTTCAGGCGGCCAGCGCCGCCTCGATGTCTTTCGCCAGCGTGGCCGGCGCATCCTGCGGCGCGTAGCGCTTGATCGTGCTGCCGTCGCGGCCGACCAGGAACTTGGTGAAGTTCCACTTGATCGCCTGGCTGCCCAGCAGGCCGGGTGCCTCGTGCGTCAGCCAGCGGTACAGCGGGTGCGCACCGCCGCCGTTGACCTCGATCTTGGCCATCATCGGGAACGACACGCCGTAGTTCAGCTGGCAAAACGATGCGATCTCGTCGTTGGCGCCCGGGTCCTGCCCACCGAACTCGTTGCTGGGGAAGCCCAGCACCACCAGCCCCTGCTCCTGGTAGGCCTGCCACAGCGCCTGCAGCCCTTCGAACTGCGGCGTGAAGCCGCACTGGCTGGCGGTGTTGACGATCAGCAGCACCTTGCCCTTGTAGCGGCTGAGCTTGACGCGCTGGCCGCCGATGGCCTGGGCTTCGAAGTCCCACACAGTATCTGCATTCATGGGGGTTCCGTTCGCATCGCACGCGGAGCGTGATGTTATCCCGCGGCCGGGGCACGCCGCGCATTGACGCGCCGGCGACCGCAACCGACGATCGGTCTTTCGCGGCCCGACTTTGGGTCGCACGGCTTCGTCTGCGCCCCTCCAGCATCGTCACCATGCCATCGCCCCATCGCGTCTGCCTGCTCGGCTTCGGCGATTTCGAGCGCCGCGCGCTGGCGCTGCAGTTCGGGCTGGCCAGCTCGCGCACGCCGGCGTACGAGCTGGTGGCCGCGCCGGAGCAGGCACGCTATCTGCTGGTCGATGGCGATGCACCGTCGGCGGTGCAGCGGGCGGTCAGCGGCGGCCGCGTGGGCGACGCGCTGTTCGTCGGCACCCGCACCGCACCGGCCGGTGCGCTGGCGGCGCTGCGGCGGCCGATCGACGCGTTGTCGCTGCTGCGCGAGCTCGACGCCGCCGTGCTGCGGGGGCAGCCGCCCGCGCCATCAGGCAGCGCTGCCGCGGCACCGCTGCCGGCCGCCGCCGTTGAAGTCCAGCCCGGCGCCACGCTGCTGCCGCTCGAGCCGCCGTTGCGGCCGGTCGCATCTTGCGCTGTTCCGCGTGCCGACACGAGCGTCGACGCCATGGCGCCGACGCCACGGCCGGGGCCGAGCCCCGAGTCCCCGGGCTCTCGGCTGGCCGATCTGGCCGACTGGTTTCCCGATCGCGTCGAGGCACCGAAGCCCGGCGCGAAGCCGAAGGACACGCGCTGCGATGCGCTGCTGGTCGACGACAGCGAGATCGCGCTGCGCTTCCTCGAGATCAAGCTCGGCGAGCTCGGGCTGCGCTCGCGCACCGCGACCACCAGCGACGACGCGCTGGCCCAGCTCGCGCAGCACGACTTCACCTACGTGTTCGTCGACGTCGAGCTCGGCCAGCACAGCCGCATGGACGGCCTCGCGCTGTGCCGGCACATCAAGCGCGCCGCGCACAACAAGCGCGCGCCGCTGGTGGCGCTGGTGTCGGCGCACGCCAGCCAGACCGACCGCGTGCGCGGCAGCCTCGCCGGCTGCGACGCCTACCTCGGCAAGCCGCTGGCAGCGCACGAGCTCGCCGCCGTCGTCAGCCTGCGACGGATGCGCTGACCGCTAGCGACCGCGACGGCCCTCCTGCCAGCCGGCCAGCAGCGCCGCTGCGGCGATCAACGCGCCACCCCACCCCGTGCGCGGCTCCAGCGTGGCGGCACCGAGCCACATCGCCGAGGCGCTGGCGAACAGCACTTCGCTGACCATCACCACCGCGGTGGTGCCGGCGCGCAGGCGCGCCGCGCCGTACTGCAACGCCAGGTTCGACGCCGCGAACCACGCTGCCATCGCCACCACCAGCGTCGCCCACGCGCCGGCGTGCGCCGGCGCCGGCACGCCCGCGGTGGCACCGGCGAGCGCGGTGGCGCCGCCGATCAGCGCGCCGCCGGTGAACATCGCCAGCGCGCGCGCCGCGGCATCGCGCTGCGCCTCGCGCCGCAGCATCGTGTTGTTCAGCGCGAAAGCCACGCCGCCGACGAGGCCGAGCCAATCGGCCGGCTGGCGCGGCAGCGGCCAGCCGCCATCGGCGGGCCACAGGATCACCAGTGCACCGGCCAGCGCCAGCGCCGCGCGCAGCAGCGCGCCGGGCCGCAACGGCTCGTGCAGCAGCCAGCGCGCGAACAGCAGCGCCCACAGCGGCATCAGGTAGAACAGCAGCACCACGCGCACCACGTCGCCGATGGCGACGCCCCAGTTGAACGCCGCGTTGGTGCTGCCCGAGGCCAGCACCAGCACCCACAGCACCGGCGTGCGCCCCAGCGCGCGCAACGCCGCCGGCCGCCACGCGGCCAGGCCGATCGCGGCCAGCAGGTAGATCAGTGCGGTGGCCCACAGCGGGTGCAGGCCCTGCGCCTGCATGTGACGAAACGGCCACCACGACACGCCCCAGGTGAAAGCGTTGAACAGCAGCGCCAACACCGGCAGCAGCGGCGAGCGCGGCGACGCCGACCGCGCCGACGACGAAGACGCCGGCGCGCTCACGCGATCGGCTTGTCGGAACGCGCGATCGCCAGCAGACGTTCCACTTCGTCGCGGTGGCGGATGCAGTTGCTGCGATGCCAGCGGCCGATCCACGCCATCGTGGCGGCCACCACGACGCCGAAGATGGCGATCGAGCCGAACGCCGACAGGCCGAGCTTGGTCACGCCGGTGTAGAACGCGCCGAGGCCGAGGATCGCCGCCTGCTCGTTGAAGTTCTGCACCGCGATCGAGCGGCCGGCGCCCATCAGGTTGTGGCCGCGGTGCTGCAGCAGCGCGTTCATCGGCACCACCAGGAAGCCGCCGATTGCCCCGAGCAGGATCAGGAACGGCGCCGCGATCGCCGGCTGGCGGATCAGGTTGAGGCCGATCAGCAGCACGCCCATCGCCACGCCGAGCCAGATGACGCCGGTGGCGCGGTCGAGTCGCATCGCCCACGAGGCCACCACCGCGCCAACCGCGGTGCCGATCGCCACCACGCCAACCAGTGACGACGCCTGCGTCGTGCCATAGCCGAGCGCCGCCGCCGCCCAGGCAAAGACGATGACTCGCATGTTGCCCGACACGCCCCAGAACAGCGTGGTCGTGGCCAGCGAGATCTGGCCGAGCTTGTCGGCCCAGAGCTTCGCGTTGCACTGGCTGAAGTCGCGCACCAGCTCGACCACGCCGGCGTTCATCGGTTGCAGCGGCGCGTCGGTGCGCGGGATGTAGAGGTTGAACACCGCGGCGATCACGTACAGCAGCACGATCGAAGCGATCGCCGCCTCGGGCGGCGTGTCGACGCCGGTGTCGATGAACGGGCAGTCGAAGCCCAGCAGCAGCGGCGCGATGCGCGGCCCGATCAGTTGCCCGCCCAGCAGCACGCCGAGAATGATCGAGGCGATCGTCAGCCCTTCGATCCAGCCGTTGGCCTTGACCAGTTGCGACGGCGGCAGCAGCTCGGTGAGGATGCCGTACTTGGCCGGCGAGTACGCCGCCGCGCCGAGCCCGGCCACCGCATACGCCAGCAGCGGATGGCCGCCGAACAGCATCAGCAGGCAGCCCAGCGCCTTGATCGAATTGGCGACGAACATCACGCGGCCCTTGGGCACGGCGTCGGCGAACGCGCCCACCAGCGGCGCCAGCAGCACGTAGAACAGCGCGAACATCGGTGTCAGCGCCGGCACCTGCCACGCGGGCGCGTGGGTGCTCTTCAGCAACTCGATGGCACCGACCAGCAGCGCGTTGTCGGCCAACGAGCTGAAGAACTGCGCCGACATGATCGTGTAGAAGCCCCTCTTCATGCGCTTCTCGTGTGCGGCGCCCCCATCGGCGCACCAACCGCGTGCAGGCACGGCAGGCGGCCGTGGGCGGCGCGTTATAGCACGCGTCCCGCAGGCGCCCGGCGCACGCAGGCGCTGGCAGAATCGGCCGCCGAGGGTTGCACCGCCCGGCGCATCGGGGGGTCGCCCGCATCGCAGCGGTCCGCATGCCCCGTCCGATCGAAGCCCTGATCCACCCCGACGCGCTGGCGCACAACCTGGCGCGCGCGCGCGCGGCCGCCGGCGGCGCGCGCGTGTGGGCGGTGGTCAAGGCCAACGCCTACGGCCACGGCATCGAGCGCGTGTACGAGCCGCTGCGCCAGGCCGATGGCTTCGCGCTGCTCGACCTCGCCGAGGCCGAACGCGTGCGCGCGCTCGGCTGGCGCGGCCCGGTGCTGCTGCTCGAAGGCTGCTTCGAGCCGCGCGACCTCGAGCTGTGCTCGCGGCTGAACCTGTGGCACACGGTGCACGACGAGGCGCAGATCGACTGGCTCAGCCGCCACAAGACCGACACGCCGCAGCGCGTGTTCCTCAAGCTCAACAGCGGCATGAACCGGCTCGGCTTCGCGCCGCAGTCGTTCCGCACGGCGTACGCGCGGCTCGCCGCGCTGCCGCAGGTCGACGAGGTGTCGTTGATGACGCACTTCGCCGATGCCGACGGCGCCAGCGGCGTCGCCGCGCAGCTCGCCGTCTTCGAGCAGGCGTGTGCCGGACTGGCCGGCGAACGCTCGCTCGCCAACAGCGCCGCGGTGCTGCGCCATGCGCCGGCCGCCGCGGCCGACTGGGTGCGCCCGGGGATCATGGTCTACGGCAGCGCGCCCGACCACCCGCAGCACACCGCCGCGCACTGGCGGCTGCAACCGGCGATGACGCTGCGCACGCGGCTGATCGGCGTGCAGCAGCTCGAGCCCGGCGACACCGTGGGCTACGGCCGCACCTTCGTCGCGCAGCAGCGGCTGCGCATCGGCGTGGCCGCCTGCGGCTATGGCGACGGCTACCCGCGCCACGCGCCGAGCGGCACGCCGGTGCTGGTCGACGGCGTGCGCACGCGCATGGTGGGCCGCGTGTCGATGGACATGATCACGGTCGACCTCGACGCGCTGCCGCACGCCGGTGTCGGCAGCGAGGTGACGCTGTGGGGCCGCGGCCCGCACGCCAGCGTGCTCGGCATCGACGAAGTGGCGCAGGCCGCGCAGACCGTAGGCTACGAGCTGATGTGCGCGCTGGCGCCGCGCGTGCCCACGCGCACCGCGTGACATGACGCCCCCACGCTCACTTCGTTCGCCGCCCCCCGAGGGGGCGCAGTCGGCTTGGGAGCGGCCCGGCGCCGACTGACCTCGTCCGCCACGCGACTCTGCATGCCACGTATCCCGTTCGACCTCGACGAGCGCGAGCTGCGCTTCGAGGCGGTGCGCGCGCAGGGTGCCGGGGGGCAGAACGTCAACAAGGTGTCCAACGCCGTGATGCTGCGCTTCGACGTGCACGCGTCGAGCCTGCCCGAAGCGCTGAAGGCGCGGCTGCTGGCGCGGCGCGACCAGCGCATCGGCGGCGACGGCGTGGTCACGATCAAGGCGCAGGAGCACCGCAGCCTGCCGCGCAATCGCAGCGCCGCGCTGGAACGCCTGCGCGAGCTGATCGACGCCGCCGCGCTGCTGCCGCGCCGGCGCATCGCCACCGCGCCGACGCGGGCATCGCGCGAGCGCCGGCTGGTCGACAAGGCGCGCAAGGGCGAAGTCAAGGCCAAGCGCGGCCGCGTCGACGACGCGTAGCGCAGCGACGCGGCCGCGAGGAGTCGGCAAGGGTGGTGAAACCGGCGGGCGGCGCGCAAGCGCACGAGCCCGGCGGCCGCAGCGTCAGCGTGACGCCGGCGCATCCGACGCCGGTGCATCCGGCGCCGGACGATCCGCCATCGGCCGCGCACGCGCCGGCCGCGTCGCCACGTAGACGCTGCCCAGGCACAGCGCGATGCCGGCCAGCGCCAGCGGCGCCGGGCGCCAGCCTTCGAACGCCGCCGAGATCGCCAGCGCGATCGGCGGGATCATCACGCCGGTCATCGCGGCGCGCGCCGGGCCCACGCGCTGCGCGAGCCGGAAGTAGGCGAAGAACGCCAGCACGGTGCCGAACAGCGCCAGGTACAGCAGCGACAGCCACCACAGCGCGCTGTGGCCCACGCGCGCAAGGTCGCCGCGCGCAGCGGCGACCGCCAGCAGTGCCAGCGCGCCGTAGCTCATGCTCCAGCCGAGCATCGGCAGCAGCGCGACGCCACGGCGCGTCAGCGACAGCGTGAGCCCGTTGCCGATGCACGCCAGCGTCACCGCGCCGAGGCCGAGTGCCAGCCCCCAGCCCGCGTCGGGCCGCGCACCGGTGGCCAGCACCTCGGGCCAGAAAATCAGCACCACGCCGGCGACACCGCCGGCCGCGGTGAACAGGAAGCGCCGGCTGACGCGCTGCTTCAGCAGCAGCCAGCCGACCACGGCGTTGCCGAACACCATCAGCGAAAACAGCACCGCCACCAGGCCCGACGGGATGTGGCGCTCGGCCTCGTAGACGCCCCAGTAGTTCAGGCTGTACTGCACCACGCCGGTCAGCAGCATCCAGCCGTGCCAGCGCGGCGCGAGCCGCTCGCCGCGCGCGCTGGCCACCGCCAGCAGCACGGCACCGGCGACGATGAAGCGCCACGCCACCGCGTTCAGCGGCGGCACCTCGGCCAGCTGGTAGAGGATGACGTGCCAGGTCGACGCCCACACCAGCGTCGGAATCCAGAACAGCAACCGGGGCGATTCGAACAGGCGCAAGCGGCAGGACCGACTGGTTGATCGCGCAGCGCGCGCGCCGCGATGCTACAGCGCGATGCCGCGCCACCAGCAGCACACGGCGTTGCAGTACACGCCGCGGCAGCGCTCGCTGCAAGTGAACGTCGCTGCAGTGCACGTCGCAGGCTGCCACCGCCCATCGCAGCGGCAACGCGGCAACGATCACAGCGCTGCGGCCACCGCGCGGCCGCAGCCCGCACAATGCGCGGGCGCAGGTGGCGCCCCACGCCACCGCCGCACCTCGACATGGCCCGCGACAAGACCGTCTACACCTGCACCGCCTGCGGCGGCACGAACCCGAAGTGGCTCGGCAAATGCCCGCACTGCGGCGAATGGAACACGCTGGAGGAAGGCGTGGCCGAGAGCGGCACGGCGGCGCCGCGCCATCGCTACAAGGGGCTCGCCGCGGCGGCCGCGGTGGCCACGCTGTCGCAGATCGAGGCGGCCGAGATCCAACGCACGCCCACCGGCCTGGCCGAGCTCGACCGCGCGCTCGGCGGCGGCATCGTCGAAGGCGGTGTGGTGCTGATCGGCGGCGACCCCGGCATCGGCAAGAGCACGCTGCTGCTGCAGGCGGCCGAGCGGCTCGCGCAGTCGCTGCCGGTGCTGTACGTCACCGGCGAGGAATCGGGCGCTCAGGTGGCGCTGCGCGCGCGCCGATTGGGCTTGCGCGAGGCGCCGGTGCGCGTGCTGGCCGAGATCGAGCTCGAGCGCATCCTGGCGGCGATCGACGCCGAGCAGCCGCGCTTTTGCGTGATCGACTCGATCCAGACGCTGTTCTCCGACGCGCTGACCTCGGCGCCCGGCTCGGTGGCGCAGGTGCGCGAGTGCGCGGCGCAGCTCACGCGCGCGGCCAAGGCCGGCGGCACCGCGATCGTGCTGGTGGGCCACGTCACGAAAGAGGGCGCGCTCGCCGGGCCGCGCGTGCTCGAGCACATGGTCGACACGGTGCTGTACTTCGAAGGCGACACGCATTCGAGCTTCCGCCTCGTGCGCGCGATCAAGAACCGCTTCGGCGCGGTCAACGAGATCGGCGTCTTCGCGATGACCGAGCGCGGCCTGAAGGGCGTGAGCAACCCGAGCGCGATCTTCCTGTCGACGCAAACGAGCGCGCCGGTGCCGGGCGCCTGCGTGCTGGTCACGCTCGAAGGCACGCGGCCGCTGCTGGTGGAGATCCAGGCGCTGGTCGATTCCGGCGGCGTCGCGCCGCGGCGCCTGTCGGTGGGGCTCGACCGCGATCGCCTCGCGATGCTGCTGGCCGTGCTGCACCGGCATGCCGGCGTGTCGTGCCTGGATCAAGACGTGTTCATCAACGCTGTCGGCGGCGTGCGCATCGGCGAGCCGGCGGCCGACCTGGCGGTGCTGCTGGCGATCCAGAGCTCGCTGCGCGGCCAGCCGCTGCCGCGCGGCTTCCTCGCGTTCGGCGAGGTCGGGCTGGCCGGCGAGGTGCGGCCCGCGCCGCGCGGGCAGGAGCGGCTGCGCGAAGCGGCCAAGCTCGGCTTCGCGGTGGCGGTGGTGCCGAAGGCCAACGCGCCCAGGCCCGCCGATGCGCGCGCGTTCGAAGGCCTGACGATCCACGCGGTCGAGCGCATCGAGCAGGCGATCGAGATCGTGCGCGGGCTGTAGCGCGCGGGCTGTAGCGCGCGGCCTGTGGCGCGCGGGCGGCGCTATGCTCCCGCCCCAACCCGAGAACGCTCGCCCGCATGTCGCGCTTCGCCCCCCGCCCCGAGCCGCCGTACTACGCGGTGATCTTCACCTCGCAGCGCACCGACGGCGACAACGGCTACGGCGCGATGGCTGATCGCATGGTCGAGCTGGCGGCGCAGCAGCCGGGCTACCTCGGCATCGAGAGCACGCGCGACGACAGCGGCCTCGGCATCACCGTGTCGTACTGGCGCAGCAGCGCCGACATCGCAGCCTGGCGCCGCGTGCTCGAGCACACCGCGGCGCGCAACCAGGGCCGCGCGCAGTGGTATTCGCACTACGAGCTGCGCATCGCCCGAGTCGAGCGCGCCTATGGCTGGGACCGCGCCGACGGCGGCGCACCGGGCGACGGCGGCGCCTGATGCGCGCAGTGCGTGTGACGCCCTGGCTGCGATCGATGTCGACGTCGCTCCCGCAACGCAGCGCGCGCACGACACCCTTGTCATCGGTGACCGCCGCCCCTACGTTCTGGATCGCCGGCACGGTCGCCCGGCCGCACCGAAGGAGTTCGCCTCATGTGGAAACGCGTTTCGATCCTGTGGGCGGTGGTGCGCGGCGACGCGCGCGTGCTGTGGCACGCGCTGCGCCACCCGCAGGCGCCGCGCTGGCTCAAGCTCGGTGTGCTGGGCATCGTGCTGTACCTGATCTCGCCGGTGGACCTGATCCCCGACGTGGTGCCGGTGTTCGGCGTGGTCGACGACCTGGTGGTCGTGCCGCTGGCAATCCGCTGGCTGCTGCGCCGGCTGCCGCCGGCGCTGCGTGCCGAGGCCGAGCGCCGTGCCGGCCGCGTCGGCGGCACGCCGATGGCCGAAGAAGTGCGCTGAACCGCGCACGCCGACGGCGCGCGCGCCACCGATGAGCGCGGCGCTCGGTTGGGCGCTGGCGGCGGCTGCATTGGCCGTCGGCTACGTGCAATGGGGCTGGCGCGGCGTGGTGCTGGCCGCCACGGTGATCGCGTTCTGGCTGCTGCTGCAGTTCAGCCGCGCGCTGCGCGTGCTGCGCAACGCCGGGCGCGCGCCGATCGGCCAGGTGGCGAGCGCGGTGATGCTGCACGCGCGGTTGCAGGCGGGGCAGCGGCTGCCGCAGATCCTGGCGTTGACGAGCAGCCTCGGCACGCCGCAGCACGCGGCCGGCGGCGACCCCGAGGTCTTCGAGTGGCGCGACGGCGGCGGCGATGCGGTGCGCGTCGAACTGGTGGGTGGCAAACTCGCGCGCTGGCAGCTGATCCGCGCGGTCGACGCCGCGGCCGCGCCGCCAGCGACCAACCCAGGAGGAGAGCCATGAGAATCACGCGAACGCTGTTGCCGCTGCTGGCCGCTGCGCTGCTGTGGGGCTGCACCACCTCGGCACCGACGCCGGCACCGGTGCGCCTGGTCGCGCTGAACTGCGGCGAGATCCAGATCCCCGACATCTCGCCGTGGTCGCCGGGCTTCAACGCCGGCAAGGCGATGACCTTCAGCAACAACTGCTATCTGATCCACCACGGCAAGACCTGGATGCTGTGGGATTCGGGCTTCAGCGATGCGCTGGCGGCCAACCCCGACGGCCAGGCCGGCCCGATGAACATGCGCATGAAGCGCAGCGTGACGCTGGTGTCGCAGCTCGCCGCGGTGGGCGTGAAGCCCGAGCAGATCACCGCGATCGCGTTCTCGCACAGCCATGCCGACCACGTCGGCAACGCCAACCTGTTCGCCAATGCCACGCTGTACATGCAGCAGGCCGAGTACGACCTCGCATTCGGCCCCGAGCCGGCGAAGTCGGGCTTCAACCCGGCGCTGTACGACAAGCTGCGCCACAACCCGATGGTCAAGCTCAGCGGCGACAAGGATGTGTTCGGCGACGGCAGCGTGGTGATCCTGTCGACGCCGGGGCACACCGCGGGGCATCAATCGCTGCTGGTGCGGCTGCCCAAGGCAGGCGCGGTGGTGCTGTCGGGCGACCTGGCGCACTTCCGCGAGAACTTCGAGCTGCGCCGCGTGCCGCGCTTCAACTTCAGCGCCGAGCAGTCGCAGGCGTCGATGGAGCGCGTCGCCCGACTGCTGCAATCGGAGCGGGCGCAGCTGTGGATCAACCACGACAGCGCACAGAACGCGACGCTGCCGCACGCGCCGAAGTTCGTGGAGTGAGCGCGCCGGCGTACTGCGCGATCGACTTCGGCACCAGCAACTCGGCGCTCGCGCTGCCGGCGCGCAGCGGCCCGGGCGTCGAGCTGATGGCGCTGGAGGCGTCGTTCACCGGCATGCCGACCGCGGTGTTCTACGCGGTCGAGGGGCTGGCCGAGTATCAGGCACCGCAGCGGCTGTACGGGCGCGCGGCGATCGCCGCCTATGTCGATGGCCACGAGGGCCGGCTGATGCGCTCGATGAAGAGCATCCTCGGCAGCGACCTGGTCGAGCGCAGCACCGATGTCGGCGGCGGCCACTCGGTGCGCTACCTCGACGTGATCGGCGCCTACCTGCGGCACCTCAAGGGCAAGGCCGAGGCGCACGCCGGCGCGGTGATCGAGCGCGTCGTGATCGGCCGCCCGGTGTTCTTCGTCGACGACGACCCACCGCGCGACGCCGCCGCGCGGGACGCGCTGGCGCGCGTGGCGCGCGACGTGGGCTTTGCCGACGTGCACTTCCAGTACGAGCCGATCGCCGCCGCGTTCGACCACGAGCAGAGCGTGACGCGCGAACAGATCGTGCTGGTGGCCGACATCGGCGGCGGCACATCGGACTTCAGCGTCGTGCGCGTCGGGCCGCAGCGCCGCGCGCGGCTCGACCGGCGCGACGACATCCTGGCCAACCACGGCGTGCACGCGGCCGGCACCGACTTCGACCGCCGCATCGAGCTGCAGGCGATCCTGCCGCTGGCCGGCTACGGCGCGCTCGGCCCGCCGCGCGCCGACGGCACGCCGCCGCGCGAGGTGCCCAGTGGCATCTACTTCGACCTCGCCACCTGGCACCTGATCAATACCTGCTACACGCCGGCGCGTGTGCTCGAACTGCGCGGCATGCGCGACTGGTATGCCGACGCTTCGCTGCACGCGCGGCTGATGACGATCGTCACGCGCCGCCTCGGCCACGCGCTGGCGGCGCGCGCAGAGGACGCGAAGATCGCGCTGTCGACGGCACCGGCGGTGCCGATCGAACTCGACCCGGTCGAGCGCGGCCTGGCGACGCTGCTGCGTCAGCCGCAGGCGATGGCCGCGATCGCCGCCGACCGCGAGCGCATCGTTGCGGCGGCGCGCGAGACGCTGGCACTGGCGGGCCTCGAGCCCGCGCAGCTCGACGCGCTGTACTTCACCGGCGGATCCACCGGGCTCGCGCCGCTGGTGCAGGCGATCGCTGCGGTGGCGCCGGCCGCGCAGGTGGTGCGCGGCGAGCGCTTCGCCAGCGTGGCCACCGGCCTGGGCGTGCACGCGCGGCGGCTGTTCGGCGAACCTGCGGCCGTCTAGGACCGTCGTTCCAGGCCCTTCGAATCTTCAAGCGACGTGCTTGAGCACCGCCACGAAGTGGCAGCCGCTGCCGACCAGCACGAACACATGCCACACCAAGTGGCCGAAACGCAGGCGACGGTCGAGCATGAAGAACAGCGTGCCAGCGCAGTAGGCGATACCGCCGGCCAGCAGCCACAGCAGCCCCTCGCGACCGAGCGAGGCCAGCAGCGGCTGCGCCGCCGCAACCATGAGCCAACCGAAGGCGAGGTACAGCGCGGTCGACGTGGCGCGATTGGCCAGCCGACCGGCGAGCTTCATCGCGACGCCAGCGCCGGCCACCGCCCACACCAGTGCGAGCAGCGGTGTGGCGAACGCATGGCCGAGCGCGAACGGCGTGAAGGTGCCCGCCATGAACAGGTAGATCGCCGCATGGTCCAGCCGCTTGAGCAGGCCCTTGGCCGGGCCGGCCGGCGCGGCGTGATAGGCCGATGACACGGCGAACACCAGCACCATCGTCGCGGCGAACACCCACACGCCGAGCCATCGGGCGTCGCCGCGCGCCGCCTCGTCGGCCGCCAGCACCGGCAGCGCCAGCAACGCGAGCAGCGCTCCGAGCGCATGGCTGGCTGTGTTGGCCTGCTCCTCGCGTCGCTCGGGTGCCATCGGCGTCGCCCCTGCTCCCTGGCGCGCACCACTTCGCGCGCTGCGGATCAGTGTGGACACCGCCGAGCACGCACGCATCCCGCAGCCGCGGGCCGGCAGGCCCTGCTTTCCGGGGGCGCTCGCGTGCGTCGTCCGCGTGGTCGTCGGGCTGCGCGCGCGCGGCGGCCCTCAGGCGAGACGCGGCCTAGAATCGCCGTTCCAGGCTGTACTCGAGGAATGTTCATGTCGATGTCCGACCGCGACGGCAAGATCTGGTTCGACGGCAAGCTCGTCGACTGGCGCGACGCCAAGATCCACGTGCTGACGCACACGCTGCACTACGGCTGCGGCGCATTCGAAGGCGTGCGCGCCTACAAGACCGCGGCCGGCCCGACCGCGATCTTCCGCCTGCGCGAGCACACCGAGCGGCTGTTCAACTCGGCCAAGATCCTGCGCATGAAAATCCCCTACAGCTTCGAGCAGGTGTGCGAGGCGCAGCGTGAGGTGGTGCGCGCCAACACGCTCGACAGCTGCTACCTGCGCCCGCTGGTGTGGATCGGCGACCACAAGCTCGGCGTCAGCCCGAAGGGCAACACCATCCACCTGATGGTCGCGGCCTGGCCGTGGGGCGCCTACCTCGGCGACGAGGGGCTGAACAAGGGCATCCGTGTCAAGACCTCGAGCTACACGCGCCACCACGTCAACATCACGATGACGCAGGCCAAGGCGGTGAGCAACTACACCAACTCGATCCTCGCCAACGTCGAGGTCACCGACGACGGCTACGACGAAGCGATGCTGCTCGACGCGGCCGGCTTCGTCAGCGAGGGTGCCGGCGAGAACCTGTTCATCGTCAAGGGCGGCACCGTCTACACGCCCGATCTCTCCGCCGGCGCGCTCAACGGCATCACGCGCAACACGGTGTTCGCGATCTGCGCCGACCTGGGCCTGAGAATCGTCGAAAAGCGCATCACGCGCGACGAGGTCTACATCGCCGACGAGGCGTTCTTCACCGGCACAGCGGCCGAGGTGACGCCGATCCGCGAGTACGACCGCGTGACGCTGGGCGCCGGCGCGCGCGGCCCGGTCACCACCAGGATCCAGGCCGCGTTCTTCGACATCGTCGCCGGCCGCAACGCCAAATACGCCGAATGGCTGACCGCGGTATGAGCGCCACGCAACCCAAGGCCGTCGTCGAGGTGACCGCGCAGGACCTGGTCGGGCCGGGCGTGGTGTTCTGCCCCAACCCGAAGATGCCGCTGTGGCGCAACCATCCGCGCGTGTTCATCGACGTCGCCACCGAAGGCGCCGGCCGCTGCCACTATTGCGGCACCGAGTACCGCCTGAAAGCCGGGGAGCAACTCGCGCACGGGCACTGAGCCCGCGCACGGGCCAGTCCCCGCGGACTGGTCTGTGGCTGGCGACAGCGCAGCGCGCTGCGGCGAAGGCTCACATCGCGGCAGCGATGTGAAGGCGCATAGCGCCGGCCGAAGCCAAGGACTGGCCGCGTCTCGCGCGGCGAGGCATGAGGCCGGACGCAACGGCCGGAAGGGGCCAATCGGCGCGTGACCCACGTCTTGACCGAGGTCAAGCCATGGCATGGGGCACTGGGTACATTGCCGACGTGAGCGACACCACACGCCAATGGTCGCTGGGCGCCAAGCTCGCGCTGGTCGGCCTGCCGTTCCTGCTGCTCGGGTTGCTGACCAGCGCGCTGACGCTGTGGGTCTCGTCGCAGCTCGACGGCGCCGCCGCCGCGGTCAACGAGGCCGGCCGGCTGCGCATGCAGACGGTTCGCATCGCGTGGCTCGCCGGCCGCGTCGAGCCCGCTGTGCTCGACGCGCAGGTGGCGGCGTTCGATGCCAGCCTGGCGCTGCTGCGCAACGGCGCGCCCGAGCGGCCGCTGGTGGTGCCGTGGGACGACACGGTGCGCGCGCGCTTCGCGGCCGTCGAGGCCGGCTGGCACGCCTACCGCAGCCAGTGGCCGCGCGGCGCTGCGCCGGCGGCCATCGCCGCGCAGGAGGCCGCCACGGTCGACCTGGTGGCGCGCATCGACGCGCTGGTGCATGCCACCGAGGCGCACCTGGCACGCTACACGTCGCTGATGCACCTGCTGCAACTGGGTCTGCTGATGCTCGGCGTGATCGGCGCGGCGGTGCTGGTGGTCACCGGCTACCGCTTCGTGGTCGAGCCGGTGGTCGTGCTGAAGCAGGCGATCGACCGGCTGCATGCCGGCGACCTCGGCGTGCGCGTGGCGATCGCCAGCCGCGACGAGTTCGGCGCGCTGGCCGACGGCTTCAACGACATGGCCGGCAAGCTGCAGGCGCTGTACCGCAACCTCGAGGCACGCGTCAACGAGAAGACCGCCGAGCTGAAAGACCAGCGCGAGCGGCTGCGCACGCTGTACGAGGTGAGCACGCTGGTCACGCACAGCAGCGCACTGGCCGAGCTGGCTGCCGGCTTCGTCGGCCAGGTGCGCCACGCGGTGCATGCCGACGCCGCGGCGCTGCGCTGGGCCGACGACGACAGCGAGCGCTTCGTGATGCTGGCCAGCGACGGCGTGCCCGATGCGCTGGCGCGCGACGAGCATTGCATCCGCAGCGGCGACTGCCACTGCGGCATCGCGCCCGGCCAGCAGGGCGCGCGCGTGATCCCGATGCACGCACTGGCCGGCGACGGCCCGCTGGGCTGCCGGCACGCCGGCTGGTCGACGGTGGTCACCGTGCCGATCCGTCTGAAGGAGCGCCTGCTCGGCGAGCTCGACCTGTTCTTCCACGCGCGCTACCGCTTGGGCGATGCCGAACGCACGCTGCTCGACGCGCTGACCGCACACCTGGCCAGCGGCATCGAGAACCTGCGCGTGGTCGCGCTCGAGAAGGAGGCTGCGGTGGCACAGGAGCGCGGTTTCATCGCGCGCGAGCTGCACGATTCGATCGCCCAGTCGCTGGCGTTCCTGAAGATCCAGGTGCAGCTGATGCGCGACGCGATGGAGCGCGGCGACCGCACCGCAATGGCGGCGGTGCTGGCCGAGATCGACCTCGGCGTGAAGGAGAGCCACGGCAACGTGCGCGAGCTGCTGCTCAGTTTCCGCACCCGCACCGACCCCGAGGACATCGAAGGCGCGCTGCGCACCACGCTGCGCAAGTTCGAGCAGCAGACCGGCGTGCCGGCCGAGCTGACGCTGCACGGCCAGGGCCTGCCGCTGGCGCCCGACGTGCAGGTGCAGGCGCTGCACATCGTGCAGGAGGCGTTGTCGAACGTGCGCAAGCACGCGGGCGCCAGCGGCGTGCGGCTGCAGGTCTGGCGCCAGCCGGTCTGGCGCTTCGAAGTGCACGACGACGGCGTCGGCTTCGACACGCGGCGCGACGACCGCAGCGAAACCCATGTCGGCCTGCGCATCATGGCCGAGCGTGCCGAGCGGCTGGGAGCGCGCTTCAGCGTCGAGTCGAGCCCCGGGCGCGGCACGCGCGTGCGGCTGACGCTGCCGCCGATCGTCGCCGCCAGCACTGCCGTCGCCACGGCGGATGCCACCGCGGCGGCCACAGCCGACACGGCGGCCATCGCGACCGTGGCCTCGCCGGACGCCACCACCCACTGAGCAAGAGGTGCGACACGCGATGGCGGACAGCCGCATCCGCATCCTGGTGGTCGATGACCACACGCTGTTCCGTCGCGGCCTGACTGCGCTGCTGGCGCGCGATGACGCGCTGGAGGTGGTCGGCGACGCCGGCGACGCCGGCGAGGCGTTGCGCAAGGTCGAGGCGCTCGCGCCCGACCTGATCCTGCTCGACAACCATCTGCCGGGCGTCAACGGCGTCGATGCGGTGCCGGCGCTGCTCGCGGCGGCGCCGGGCGTCAAGGTGCTGATGCTGACCGTCAGCGAGGACGAGGCTGATCTCGCCGCGGCGCTGCGCGGCAAGGCACACGGCTACCTGCTGAAGACGATCGAGGGCGACGCGCTGTCGGCGGCGATCCGCCGCGTGATGCGCGGCGAGCACGTTATCGCCGACGAGATGACCGGCAAACTGGTGGCGGCCTTCCGCGACGCCAGCGCCGGCACGCCCGCGGCGCCACCGGCTGCGCCGGCTTCGCCGCTGCAGGCGCTGTCGCCACGCGAGACCGAGATCCTGCGCGCGATCGCCGGCGGCGCCAGCAACAAGGAGATCGCGCGCAGCCTCGCCATCGCCGAATCGACGGTGAAGGTTCACGTACAGCACCTGCTGCGCAAGCTCGACGTCGGCTCGCGCGTGCAGCTGGCGGTGATCGCCCACGAGCACCGGTTGCGCTGACGCGCGCGTTGATGCCGCGCAAGCCCGGTCGCCCCCGGGCGACTCTCGGGCAAATGTGGCTTCGCCACTTCGCTTGACCCCCGCGGGGGGCGGGCCGAGCTGGCCCGGCCCTGCCCAGTAGTTCTTTCGAACGATGGCGGCTGTTGCCCCATCGTTCTTCCGGCGGTGCGGTTCACCGGCCACCGGCCGATGGCGCCGGCCGCATGCGCTTCCTACGATCGCCCGCAAACGAGGGCATGTGGCGGGTGCGGGGATGAGCAAGCAAGGTCAGGCGTTGTCGGTGCTGGTGGTCAGCACGCTGGCGTTCACCGTCTGCTTCACGGTGTGGATGATGTTCGGCGTCATCGGCATCCCGCTGAAGCAACAGCTCGGCCTGAACGCCACCGAGTTCGGCCTGCTCACCGCCACGCCGGTGCTCGCCGGCTCGCTGGTGCGCGTGCCGCTGGGCATCTGGACCGACCAGTACGGCGGCCGCGTCGTGATGGCGCTGCTGATGGCGCTGACGGTGCCGGCGATCTGGGCGATGGCCTACGCCACCGAGTTCTGGCAGTTCCTCGTGATCGGGTTGTTCGTCGGTCTGGCCGGCGGCTCGTTCTCGGTCGGCACGCCGTACGTCGCACGCTGGTTCCCCAAGCAGCGCCAGGGCTTCGCGATGGGCGTCTACGGCGCCGGCAACTCCGGTGCCGCGGTGAACAAGTTCGTCGCGCCGGTGCTGGTGGTGGCGTTCGGCTGGACCATGGTGCCGCAGGTCTACGCCGCGATGATGCTCGGCACCGTGATCGTGTTCTGGCTGTTCAGCTACAGCGATCCGGCGCACCGTGTCAGCGGCGGCACGCGCTTCGTCGACCAGCTCGCCGCGCTGAAGGATCCGCGGGTGCTGAAGTACTGCCAGTACTACTCGATCGTGTTCGGCGGCTATGTCGCGCTGAGCCTGTGGATGGTGCAGTACTACGTCGGCGAGTACGGGCTCGAGATCCGCACCGCGGCGCTGCTGGCGGCGTGCTTCTCGCTGCCCGGCGGCGTGCTGCGCGCGATCGGCGGCTGGCTGTCGGACCGCTACGGTGCGCACAAGGTCACCTGGTGGGTGATGTGGGTGAGCTGGATCTGCCTGTTCCTGCTGAGCTACCCGCAGACCGACTTCACGATCCGCACCGTCGACGGACCCAAGAGCTTCCACGTCGGCCTGAACGTCTATACGTTCACCGCGCTGATGGCGATCCTCGGCGTCGCGTGGGCGTTCGGCAAGGCCAGCGTGTTCAAGTACATCGGCGACGACTACCCCGACAACATCGGCGCGATCAGCGGCATCGTCGGCCTGGCCGGTGGCCTGGGCGGCTTCGTGCTGCCGATCATGTTCGGCGCGCTGATGGATTTCACCGGCATTCGCTCCAGCGCCTTCATGCTGCTGTACGGCGTGGTCTGGGTCTCGCTGATCTGGATGTACTGGACCGAGGTGCGCCGCACCGAGCTGATGGGGCCGCACACACCGGCCGCCGCGCTGCCCGCGTTCGCGCGCTGACCGCCCTTTCGAGACACCTCTTCGCATCGAGAACCTCCGACCATGAACACACCCCTGGCCACCGCGCCACCGGCGCCGGCGCACGGCGCCGAAGTCCACGACTGGCGCCCCGAAGACGACGCCTTCTGGGAGCGCACCGGCAAGCGCATCGCCTATCGCAACCTGTGGATCTCGATTCCCGCGCTGCTGTGCGGCTTCGCGGTCTGGGGCATGTGGGGCATCATCGCCGTGCAGATGCTGAACCTGGGCTTCCCGTTCAGCCAGGCCGAGCTGTTCACCTTGACCGCGATCGCCGGCATCGCCGGCGCGACGATGCGCATCCCGTCGTCGTTCTTCATCCGCCTGGCCGGCGGGCGCAACACGATCTTCCTGACCACCGCGATGCTGCTGGCGCCGGCGATCGGCACCGGCATCGTGCTGCAGCACCCCGAGTGGCCGCTGTGGGCGTTCCAGCTGATGGCGCTGTGGTCGGGCGTCGGTGGCGGCAACTTCGCGTCGTCGATGTCGAACATCAGCACCTTCTTCCCGAAGCGGCTGCAGGGCACCGCGCTCGGGCTCAACGCCGGGCTCGGCAACTTCGGCGTGACGTCGATGCAGATCGTCATTCCGCTGGTGATGTCGGTGCCGCTGCTCGGCGCGTTCGGCGGTGGCCCCGAGACGCTGCTGAAGGAAAGCGGCTGGATCTTCGGCAAGATCCCCGCCGGCACGCCGACGTGGATCCAGAACGCTGGTTTCGCGTGGGTGTTCTCGCTGGTGCCGCTGGCCGTGCTGTGCTGGTTCGGCATGAGCAACCTGAAGAGCGTGTCGCCGGCCACCGGCAACCCGGTCGTCGCGTTCACCAAGATCACCTGGCTCTACACGCTGGCGTTCATCCCGTCGATCCTCGGGTTGTGGCTGTACCTGCCGCCACCGACCGGCCTGGGCTGGATCAGCATGTGGTTGGCGATACCGCTGGACATCGTGGCCGCGCTGACGATCATGCGGCTCGCGGCGTTCGGGCCGATGAAGGACGCGGTCAAGAAGCAGTTCGCGATCTTCAAGGACAAGCACACCTGGAGCCTGACCGCGCTGTACATCGTCACCTTCGGCTCGTTCATCGGCTTCTCGATGGCGTTGCCGCTGGCGATGAAGGTGCTGTTCGACGTCAGCCACGTGCCCGACGCCAACGGCGTGATGCAGCACACCAAACCGAACCCCAACGCGCTGCCGGTGTTGGCCTTCGCGTGGATCGGCCCGTTCGTCGGCGCCGCGGTGCGGCCGATCGGCGGCTGGATCTCCGACAAGGTGGGTGGCTCGATCGTCACGCAGGCGATCTCGGCCGTGATGGTCGTCGCCTCGGTGGCGGTGGGCTACGTGATGCAGCTGGCCTACAACTCCGCCACGCCGGAGCAGTACTTCCCGGCCTTTCTCGGCCTGTTCATCGTGCTGTTCGCCGCCAGCGGCATCGGCAACGGCTCGACCTTCCGCACGATCGGCGTCATCTTCGACCGCGAGCACGCCGGCCCGGTGCTGGGCTGGACGTCGGCGGTCGCCGCCTACGGCGCCTTCGTCGCGCCGATCGTCATCGGCGACCAGATCAAGGCCGGCACGCCGCAGGTGGCGATGTACGGCTTTGCCGTGTTCTACGCACTGTGCCTGGTGCTGAACTGGTGGTTCTACCTGCGCCGCAACGCCTACGTGAAGAATCCTTGAAGGGCATCCGATGAGTCACTTTCTCGATCGACTGAACTTTTTCGCGCAACCGAAGGAGAGCTTCGCCGACGGCCACGGCCGCACCACCGGCGAAGACCGCACCTGGGAGGACGCCTACCGCAACCGCTGGGCGCACGACAAGATCGTGCGCAGCACGCACGGCGTGAACTGCACCGGCTCGTGCTCGTGGAAGATCTACGTCAAGGGCGGCATCGTCACCTGGGAGACCCAGCAGACCGACTACCCGCGCACGCGCTGGGACATGCCCAACCACGAGCCGCGCGGCTGCGCGCGCGGCGCCAGCTACAGCTGGTACCTCTACAGCGCCAACCGCGTCAAGCACCCGATGGTGCGCGGCCGCTTGCTGAAGGCCTGGCGCGCGGCGCGGCTGGCGCACGACCCGGTCGACGCCTGGGCGTCGATCGTCGAGGACGACACCAAGCGGCGCAACTACCAGAAGGTGCGCGGCCTCGGCGGTTTCGTGCGCTCGTCGTGGGACGAGGTCAACGAGCTGATCGCCGCCGCCAATGTCTACACGATCAAGAAGCACGGCCCCGACCGCGTGATCGGCTTCTCGCCGATCCCTGCGATGTCGATGGTCAGCTATGCGTCGGGTGCGCGCTACCTGAGCCTGCTGGGCGGCGTGTGCCTGAGCTTCTACGACTGGTACTGCGACCTGCCGCCGTCGAGCCCGCAGGTGTGGGGCGAGCAGACCGACGTGCCGGAGTCGGCCGATTGGTACAACAGCGGCTACATCATCGCCTGGGGCTCCAACGTGCCGCAGACGCGCACGCCCGACGCGCACTTCTTCACCGAGGTGCGCTACAAGGGCACGAAGATCGTCTCGGTGACGCCCGACTACTCCGAGGTGGCCAAGCTGGCCGACCTGTGGCTGCACCCGAAGCAGGGCACCGACGCGGCGCTGGCGATGGCGCTGGGCCACGTGGTGCTGAAGGAGTTCTACGTCGAGCGCCGCGCGCCGTACTTCGACGACTACGCGCGCCGCTACACCGATCTGCCGATGCTGGTGCTGCTGCGCGAGCACACGCTGCCCGACGGCCGCCAGGTGATGGCGCCCGACCGCTACCTGCGCGCGGCCGATTTCGACGACGCACTCGGCGCCGACAACAACCCCGAGTGGAAGACGCTGGCCTTCGACGAGAAGGGCTGGGTCGTCGTGCCGCACGGCTCGATCGGCTTCCGCTGGGGGGCCGAAGGCCGCAGCGACGCCGGCCAGTGGAACCTCGAGGCCAAGGAGGCGCGCCACGGCGTCGACGTGAAGCTGCAGCTGTCGGCGCTCGAAGGCGACGGCAGCGCGCCGGTGGCGGTGGGGTTTCCGTACTTCGGCGGCCGCGCGACGCCGCACTTCACCGCCAACGAGCAGGCCGGCGACGTGCTGGTGCGCAACGTGCCGGCGCGGCGCATCGCGCTGGGCAAGGCCGGCGCGCAGCGCGAAGTGCTGGTGGCCACGGTGTTCGACCTGCAGCTGGCGCAGTACGGCGTCGCGCGCGGCCTGGCCGGCGAGAACGCCGCCAGGGATTTCGACGACGACCATCCGTACACGCCAGCGTGGCAGGAGCCGATCACCGGTGTGCCGCGCGATCAGGTGATCGCGGTGGGGCGCCAGTTTGCCGACAACGCCGAGAAGACGCAGGGCCGTTCGATGGTGATCATCGGCGCCGGCATGAACCACTGGTACCACTGCGACATGAACTACCGCGGCGTCATCAACCTGTTGATGATGTGCGGCTGCGTGGGAAAGAGCGGCGGCGGCTGGTCGCACTACGTGGGCCAGGAGAAGCTGCGGCCGCAGACCGGCTGGACGGCTCTGGCGTTCGCGCTCGACTGGATCCGCCCGCCGCGGCAGCAGAACGGCACCAGCTTCTTCTACGCGCACACCGACCAGTGGCGCTACGAGAAGCTCGGCATGGACGAGGTGCTGTCGCCGCTGGCCGACAAATCTGCCTACAAGGGCAGCGCGATCGACTTCAACGTGCGCGCCGAGCGCATGGGCTGGCTGCCGTCGGCGCCGCAGCTCAACGCCAACCCGCTGCAGGTGGTGCGCGACGCCAAGGCCGCGGGCCAGGACCCGAAGGACTACGTCGTGCGCGCGCTGAAAGGCGGCACGCTCGACCTCGCCTGCCACGACCCCGACGCGCCGCAGAACTGGCCGCGCAACATGTTCATCTGGCGCTCGAACCTGCTCGGTTCCAGCGGCAAGGGGCACGAGTACTTCCTGAAGCACCTGCTGGGCACCAGCAACGGCGTGCAGGGCAAGGATCTCGGCCCGCAGGAGGCACGGCCCACCGAGGTGAAGTGGCACGCGCAGGCACCCGAGGGCAAGCTCGATCTGCTGGTGACGCTCGACTTCCGCATGAGCACCACCTGCCTGTACTCCGACATCGTGCTGCCCACCGCGACCTGGTACGAGAAGAACGACCTCAACACCAGCGACATGCATCCGTTCATCCACCCGCTGTCGGCGGCGGTGGACCCGGCCTGGCAGAGCCGCAGCGACTGGGAGATCTACAAGGGCTTCGCGAAGAAGTTCAGCGAGGTCTGCGTCGGCCACCTCGGCGTCGAGCACGAGGTGGTGCTGACGCCGCTGATGCACGACGCGCCGTCCGAGCTCGGCCAGGCGCTGGGCGTGAAGGACTGGAAGCGCGGCGAGTGCGAGCTGGTGCCCGGCAAGACCGCGCCGTCGATCGCGGTGATCGAGCGCGACTACCCCAACGTCTACAAGCGCTTCACCGCGCTCGGGCCGTTGATGAACAAGGTGGGCAACGGCGGCAAGGGCATCGCCTGGAACACGCAGACCGAGGTCAAGCAGCTCGGCGAGCTCAACGGCGTGGTACGCGAAGACGGTGCGACCAAGGGCATGCCGCGCATCGACAGCGACATCGACGCCTGCGAGGTGATCCTGCAGCTGGCGCCCGAGACCAACGGCCACGTCGCGGTCAAGGCGTGGCAGGCGCTGTCCAAGGCCACCGGCCGCGAGCATGCGCACCTGGCGCTGTACCGCGAGGACGAGAAGATCCGCTACCGCGACATCCAGGCGCAGCCGCGCAAGATCATCAGCTCGCCGACCTGGAGCGGCATCGAGAGCGAAACCGTCTCGTACAACGCCGGCTACACCAACGTGCACGAGCTGATCCCCTGGCGCACGCTGACCGGCCGCCAGCAGTTCTATCAGGACCACCCGTGGATGCTGGCCTTCGGCGAGGGCTTCTCGAGCTACCGCCCGCCGGTGGACCTGAAGAACACGGCGGCGATGCACAACCAGCGCGGCAACGGCAACCCGGAGATCGTGCTCAACTTCATCACGCCGCACCAGAAGTGGGGCATCCACAGCACCTACACCGACAACCTGATGATGCTCACGCTCAGCCGCGGCGGGCCGATCATCTGGTTGAGCGAGCACGATGCCAAGAGCGCCGGCATCGTCGACAACGACTGGGTCGAGCTGTTCAACGTCAACGGCGCGATCGCCGCGCGCGCGGTGGTCAGCCAGCGCGTCAACCCCGGCATGGTGCTGATGTACCACGCGCAGGAGAAGATCGTGAACACGCCCGGCAGCGAGATCACGAATGTGCGCGGCGGCATCCACAACTCGGTGACGCGCATCGTGCTCAAGCCTACGCACATGATCGGCGGCTACGCGCAGCAGGCCTACGGCTTCAACTACTACGGAACCATCGGCACCAACCGCGACGAGTTCGTGGTCGTGCGCAAGATGAACCGGATCGACTGGCTCGACACCCCGGTGGCCCAGGAGCGGGTCGGACTGGTGCAGGCCCAAGGAGAGAACGCATGAGAGTGCGCGCACAGATCGGCATGGTGCTGAACCTCGACAAGTGCATCGGCTGCCACACCTGCTCGGTGACCTGCAAGAACGTGTGGACCAGCCGGCCGGGCATGGAGTACGCCTGGTTCAACAACGTCGAGACCAAGCCCGGCATCGGCTACCCGAAGGAGTGGGAGAACCAGGACAAGTGGAACGGCGGCTGGGTGCGCAAGGCCGACGGCTCGATCGTGCCGCGCCAAGGCGGCAAGTGGCAGCTGCTGATGAAGATCTTCGCCAACCCGAACCTGCCGCAGATCGATGACTACTACGAGCCCTTCACGTTCGACTACGACCACCTGCAGAGTGCGCCGGAGATGAAGGCCAGCCCGACCGCGCGGCCGCGCAGCCTGATCACCGGCCAGCAGATGGACAAGATCGTCTGGGGCCCGAACTGGGAGGAGATCCTCGGCGGCGAGTTCGCCAAGCGCAGCGCCGACAAGAACTTCGACGACGTGCAGAAGGCGATGTACGGCGAGTTCGAGAACACCTTCATGATGTACCTGCCGCGGCTGTGCGAGCACTGCCTGAACCCGGCGTGCGTCGCGTCGTGCCCCTCGGGCAGCATCTACAAGCGCGAGGAAGACGGCATCGTGCTGATCGACCAGGACAAGTGCCGCGGCTGGCGCATGTGCGTGTCGGGCTGCCCGTACAAGAAGATCTACTACAACTGGAAGAGCGGCAAGGCCGAGAAGTGCATCTTCTGCTACCCGCGCATCGAGGCCGGCCAGCCCACGGTGTGCTCCGAAACCTGCGTCGGCCGCATCCGCTACCTCGGCGTGCTGCTGTACGACGCCGACCGCATTCAAGAGGCCGCCAGCGTCGAGCACGACCGTGACCTGTACGCGGCGCAGCTCGACATCTTCCTCGACCCCAACGACCCCAAGGTGATCGAGCAGGCGCGCGCCGACGGCATCCCCGAGGCCTGGCTCGAGGGCGCGCGCAAGAGCCCGGTCTACAAGATGGCGGTCGACTGGAAGGTCGCGCTGCCGCTGCACCCCGAGTACCGCACGCTGCCGATGGTGTGGTACGTGCCGCCGCTGTCGCCGATCACCGCGGCGGCCAACGCCGGCCAGCTCGGCAGCAACGGCCAGATTCCCGACGTGCGCCAGTTGCGCATCCCGGTGAAGTACCTGGCCAACCTGCTGACCGCCGGCGACACCGCACCGGTGGTGCGCGCGCTCGAGCGCATGCTGGCGATGCGCGCGTACCAGCGCCGCAAGCATGTCGACGGCGTGGTCGACGCAGCCGTGCTGCAGCAGGTCGACCTCACGGCCGACGTGGTCGAAGACATGTACCAGGTGATGGCGATCGCCAACTACGAAGACCGCTTCGTGATCCCGAGCACGCACCGCGAGTACGCCGAGAACGCGTTCAACGTGCGCGGCGGCTGCGGCTTCAGCTTCGGCAACGGCTGCTCCGAGGGCACCGGCGAGACCAGCCTGTTCGGCAGCGAGAAGCGCCGCACGATCCCGATCAAGGCAGAAATATGAACCACCCCCGAAGCGCCTTCGGCGCCTCCCCCTCGAAGGGGGCCGAGGCCCGCGGCTCCAGGCCGACCTGCGTCGGCTTGGACGAGCCGAGGAGTGGCCGCGTCTCGCGGCCACGCGGCCTGCAAGGCCCGCCAGCGGCCCGGCGAACCCGGATCCGCGGCGGCTCTTGGCTGTGTCGGTTCATGCGTGGCGAGTGTCGCTTCGGCGACTTGGAGATCCGACGATGAGCTTGTTCAAGTCTTCACCGAAGCCGATGGCGGTGACGCTGCGCGCGATCGCGCGGCTGCTCGGCTACCCCGATGCGACGCTGCGCGCGCACCTCGACGAGATCCGCGCGCGGCTGCACGCCGAAGGCGCGCTGGACCCCGCGCGGCTGGCCGAGCTCGACGCGCTGATCGCACACCTGCAGCGGCAGGACGCGCTCGACGCCGAGGCCGACTACGTGCAGCTGTTCGACAGCGGCCGCCGCACCGCGCTGCACCTGTTCGAGCACGTGCACGGCGACTCGCGCGACCGCGGCCCGGCGCTGATCGACCTGGCGCAGACCTACGAGGGTGCCGGCCTGTATCTCGCCGAAGGCGTGATGCCCGACCACCTGCCGGTGGTGCTCGAGTACGCGTCGACGCAGCCGCCGCGCCAGGCCGCCGCGTTCCTCGGCGAGCTGGCGCACCTGCTGAACGTGATCTTCGCCGCGCTCGAGCAGCGCGGCAGCCGCTACGCCAGCCTGATGGGCGCGCTGCTCGATCTGGCCGGCGAGCCGAGCAAGCCGGTCACGCTGGCCGACGAACCGGCGCTCGACGACGAGTGGGCCGAGCCGGCCGCGTTCGACGGCTGCTCGCACCACGGCCAGGCCAAGCCCGACACGGCCCAACCGGTGCAGATCGTGCGCCGCGGAACCACCTCTTCGACCGGAGTGCGTGCATGAACACCTACCTCCACGACTTCCTGTTCACCGTCTACCCGTACATCTGCCTGGGCATCTTCTTCATGGGCAGCCTGGCGCGCTTCGACCGCGACCAGTACACCTGGAAGAGCGATTCGTCGCAGCTGCTGCGTCGCGGCACGCTGCGCTGGGGCAGCAACCTGTTCCACGGCGGCATCCTGTTCCTGTTCTTCGGCCATGCGCTGGGCCTGCTGACGCCGCACGCGCTGTACGAGCACTTCATCACCGCGGCGCAGAAGCAGCTGCTCGCGGTGACGGCCGGCGGCATCGCCGGCACGCTGTGCTTCATCGGCCTGACGCTGCTGCTGTGGCGGCGCCTGTTCGACCCGCGCATCCGGCTCACCAGCCACCGCACCGACATCGCGATCCTGGTGATCCTGTGGGTGCAGCTGGTGCTCGGCCTGATCACACTGCCGTTCTCGCTCGAGCATGCCGACGGCAGCGTGATGATGATCCTGGCCGACTGGGCACAGCGCATCGTGACCTTCCGCCCGCTGGCGGCCAACCTGATCGAGCTGGCGTGGCCGTACAAGGTGCACATGGTGCTGGGCATGACGATCTTCATGCTGTTCCCGTTCAGCCGCCTGGTGCACGTGTGGAGCGGCTTCGCGTCGGTGGTCTACCTGTTCCGCCCCTACCAGCTGGTGCGCTCGCGCCGCCTGAACCTGCCGCCCGGCCACAACACACCGCGTCGGGTGCTGTGAGCCCCACGGGCGCTCGCGCTCCCTGCCCCCCGAGGGGGCCTTGCTGCGGACCGGCAGAGCCGGATCCGCGCAAGACACTTGGTTTGGGCCCGCTGCATGCAACTCTCGAGGCATCCATGATGAACATCGCCACCACCCCGGCGCCGGCACGCGTCAACGGCCAGCCGCTGCAGGCCAAAGGCGAGACGCTCGACGCGGCCGCGCTGCGCCAGCGCGCCTGCAGCGAGCTGCTGCGCCAGGCCGCGCAGGCCGCCGGCCTGCTCGACGCCGACGATCGCTGCAGCACCGACGGCCACATGAGCGACGCCGCGAGCGAGGCGATCGAGCGTCTGCTCGAGCGCGAGCTCACGGTGCCCGAGCCCGACGAGGCCGCATGCCGCCGCTACCACGCGGCACACCAGGCGCGCTACGCCACCGGTGAGCGCGTGCGCGTGCGCCACATCCTGTTCGCGGTGACGCCCGGCGTCGACGTGCGCGCGCTGCGCGACCGCGCCGAAGCCGCATTGCTCGAGGTGCGCTGCCACGATGGAAAGGACGCGCCCGACGACGGCGACGGCGGCGACACCTTCGCGCGCCAGGCGAAGGCGCTGTCCAACTGCCCCAGCGGTGAACACGGCGGCGAGCTCGGCTGGCTCGAGGCGGCCGATTGCGCGCCCGAGTTCGCGCGCGAGCTGTTCGGCCAGGCCGAGGTCGGCGTGCTGCCGCGGCTGGTGCACAGCCGCTTCGGCCTGCACGTGGTCGACGTGCAGCAGCGCGAGCGCGGCACCGCGCAGCCCTACGAGGCGGTGCGCGCCGCTGTGCAACTCGCGCTGCGCCAGCAGAGCTGGGTGACCGCGCTGCGCCAGTACCTGCAGCTTCTGGCCGGCCAGGCACGGCTCGAAGGCGTGCAGCTCGACGGCAGCGAGACGCCGCTGGTGCAGTAGGGCAGTAGGCCGAGCGAGCGGCTGGCGCCGCGAACCCTACCCCTTGTGCATCCAGACGACGCTGCACACATTCAGTGCCGCGTGTGCGACGTACCCCGGCACGATCGACCGCGTGACCAGGTAGGAAATCCCCAACGCGATGCCAAGCAAGGCGGCGAAAACCTGCGCATCGAACGAGGCGTGGACGAACCCGAACGCGATCGCGGCCAGCACCATGGCGACCGAGCGTGCGAATCGCGATGCCAGCAGCTCGATCGCGGCACTGCGAAAGACGATCTCCTCCACCAATGGCGCGAGACCACAGACGGCAAGGATGCCGATCCCATCGCCAACGAATGGGCGTAGCAGGGTCATCGATGCAGCGAAGTCGACGCCGAGCACGCTGTTCGCCAGCGCGCCGATCAGCAGGCCGAACGCGAAGACTCCAACCGAGCAGAGCGCGGCGGTCGCCAGCGCGGGTGGCAAGCGGACGGCGCTCAGCGTCGCGGCGGGAAGGCTGGTTCTGAACTTCCAGAGCGCCAACAACTGCAGGCCCATGATAGAGGCCAGGCCGGCTGACGCATGGAAACTCGGCGCCGCGATTTGCGTCAGCAGCAGACCTTGGGCGAGGGCAAGCAGAACGAGAGACAAGACCAGGTTCATCGGACTCGTTCGGTGCCCTCTCCGGTCGAGCTCCGGCGTCAGCATCTTCGAGCGAACCTTGGCGAGGATCGACTGCCAGGGCTTACAGCTTGACAACCCCAACGCTCTGTGCCAGTCACACTGCACAACCTGGGCAGCACCGAAGGGCTCGTGGCCGTGCTCACCCAAACGTCGCGCTCAAGGGCATACCGGTCTGGCGCTGCTGGGCGCGACGCGACGGCGCAGCCCCGCCCGGAGCCGACCCTCGCGGCTGGCCGCCCCGAGCGACTCGGTGCACGGCAGCCCTACCGCACCGCGTCGATCGCCTTCTGCGTATCGGCGTCGAGCCGCCCCGTCTTCGCCAGCCCCTTGCCTTGCTGGAAGCTGCGCAGCGCGGCCTGCGTGCGCGGGCCCAGGATGCCGTCGATCGGGCCGACGTCGATGCCCAGGCGCTCGAGCACCTGCTGCGCGCTGCGCACGGCCACGTCGGACAGGCACGCGCGCAACTCGGGCTCGGCCCGCAGCCACTGCTCGGCATCACCGGGCTGTGCATCGCGCGCGGGCCGCGGCTGCACGGTGCGGCCCTTCAGTTGCTCGAGCAGCGACGGCAGCGTGTCGCGAAACGCCTTGGGCATCGCCTGCACGAATGCGTGCGCCGCGCCCGCCGTGACGGCGCCGCGCTCGCCGGCCTTGCGCGCGAACGTGCGGCCCGATTCGACCGCCACGCGCGCCGCCGGCGCCACCAGCGCCGCGGCGGCGCCTTGCTCGACGAAGAACTCACCGCTGCCGCTGCCCGCATGCAGCGACGCGATGCCGGCGCCGCTGATGAGGCCGAACTGCGGCGTGTCGATGCGATACGCCAGCGCCTTGTCGCGCTTGGGCACGCTGAGCTTGGCCCAGCCCGAGAGCAGGAAGTGCGGCCCGACCACGGGATCGCCGCCGCGCGGCACGTCGAACACCAGCCGGCTGTCGGGGCCGAGCACGATGCGCCCGCCGTCGGGGTATTCGACCTGCACCAGCCCCTGCGGCCCGGTGCGCAGCACATCGCAGGTGCTCAGGCGCAGCCCGGCCGCCGGCACCACGGCACCGCCGGCGGCCGGATACACCGCACCGCCGCCCTCGGCGATGGTGATCGTCGGCGCCACTTCGCGCGCCGACAGCGGCGTCGGCAGCAGCACGGCCGCTGCGATCGCTGCACCGCTGATCGCGTCTCGGGGTCGCACGTCGTCTCGTCCTCGCGTTCGGTGGCCGATGCCGGGTGGCCGCTGTCCAGTGGCGTATCCACGCCGGCGTCGAGCGCCCGTGGACCGACGCACTGTAGGGCGCTGACGTGTCGTGTCAATCCTGAGCGCCCTGGTCTCCCTACAGCGTGAGCTTGCCGGCGAACACCACCGGTCCGGTCGGCGCGCCGGTGGGTGAGCCGCCCGGCGGTTCGACGCTGACCGCCAGCGCCGCGGTGCGGCTGCGGTCGAGCACCTGCTGCGGCAGCTTGTCGCGGGCGATCACGCTGACGCCGCTGGCCGAGATCAGGCCGAGCGAGCGCGGCGCGCCCTGCGGCGGCACCGCCCACAGCTCGAGCACGCGGTCCGATTGCAGCGCCACCGGCTGCAGCGGTCGCGTGACCAGCGAGCGGCCATCGCCCGAGAAGCTGGCGACGAACGAGCCACCGGGTTGCGCGGCATCGCCGGTACCTTGCAGCACCACCACGATCGGCGGCGCCTGCGGCCCCGGTGTTGCCACCAACAGCGCCAGCGCGAGCGCAGCGGTGCTGGCGGCGCCGGAGGCGAGGCGCCAGAACGCGACGCGCTGCCACCACGCGGCCGGAGGCGCGGCGCTTGCGGCGGGCCACAGCGCGCGCTCGATACCCCGCCACACGCGCGGCGGCGGCGCCTGCGGTGGCAGCACGGTGGTCAGCGGCATCAGGCGATCCTGCCAGCGCCGCACCGCGACACGCAGATTCGCGTGCGCGCCGAGCAGCGCCTCGAAGCGCCGCCGCGCGCGGCCGCGCAGCGTGCCGGCCACGTATTGCGCCGCCAGTGCGTCGGCGCGCTCGGGTCTGGCGTAGTCCATGGCGTCAGGCTCCCACCGCGTCGCGCTGTGCGGCGCGCTCGAGGCATTCTTTCAGCGTGTGCAGCGCACGGCGCACCCAGCTCTTCACCGTGCCCAGCGGCTGGCGAAGGTGATCGGCCACCTCGGCATGCGACAGGCCGTCGAAGAACGCCAGCGCGACGCTCTGTCGCTGCGGCGCGCTCAAGCCCTGCATGCAGGTGTTGAGCCGCCGCGCGTCGCCGGCGCGCGCCAGCAGATCGGCCGGGCCGGGGCGCTCGTCGGCCATCTGCTCGGCCACGTCGGGCCGCTCGTCGTCCTCGTCGTCGCGGTGCACGCTCTGCAGCACCGGCTGCGCCTGCGCACGGCGCAGCGAATCGATCGCCTTGTTGCGCGCGATGCTGGTCAGCCAGGTCATCGGCTGCGACTGCGCGGCATCGAAGTGGCCCACCGCGCGCCAGATGTTGACGTACACCTCCTGCAGCAGGTCTTCGGCCAGCGCGCGGTCGCGCTGGATGCGCAGCACCACGGCGAACAGGTGGCTGCTGGTCTGGTCGTACAGGCGCGCAAAGGCGGCGCGGTCGCCCAGCGCGGCGCGCGACATCAGCTGCGCCAGCTCGTGGCTGCGCGCGGCCCATGCATTGCGCTCGGTTGCGGTGTTCACTGCTCGTGCTCCCTGGCAGCAGCGCTGCCTACAATGACGGCCGATGGCCGCGCCCCGTCCGCCCACCGCCATGCTGCAGGCCACGCCCGACGATGTGGAGGCGCAGTTCTACGACGCGCTGCGCGAGGGCGACATCGACAAGCTGATGGCGCTGTGGTCGGACGACGACGACATCGTCTGCGTGCACCCGGGCGGCGCGCGCGATGTCGGCGCGCAGGCGATCCGCGCCTCGTTCGAGGCCATCTTCAAGCGCGGCGGCATCCCGGTGCAGGCGGGCTCGGTGCGCCGCACGCGCTCGATCGACGCCGCCGTGCACAACCTGGTCGAGACCGTGCTGGTGCTCGGCAGACAGGGCGCACAACAGGGCTACGCGGTGGCCACCAACGTCTACATCAAGACCGCGCAGGGCTGGCGCATCGTCGCGCACCACGCCAGCCCCGGCAGCGGCCGCGACCGCGACGAGCCCGACGAGGCACCGTCCACACTGCACTGATGCGCGGCCCCGCTGCCGTGGCCCAGGTGCCCGCGCTGCGCGCGCCGAGTTGGCTGCCCGGCGGCAACGCGCAGACGATCTGGCCGGCGCTGTGCTCACGCCGCCCTCCCGCCTTGCCGTGGCGGCGCGAGCGCTGGGACGCTCCCGACGGCGACTTCGTCGACCTCGACTTCGTCGACGCACCGTCGGCTCAGGCGCCATGGCTGGTGCTGCTGCACGGGCTCGAAGGCTCGTCGCGCAGCCACTATGCGCAGGCGTTCGCTCACTGGGCGCGGCAGCATGGCTGGTCTTTCGCGGTGCCGCACTGGCGCGGCTGCTCAGGCGAACCCAACCGCGCGCCGCGCGCCTACCACTCGGGCGACCACGAAGAGGTCGACTGGTTGCTGGCGCGGCTGCGCGGCCGCTCGGCCGCCGCGCTGCACGTGGTGGGCGTGTCGATGGGCGGCAATGCGCTGCTGCGCTGGGCCGGCGAGTCCGGTCACGCCGCGGCCGCGCGCGTGCAGGCGCTGGCCGCGGTCAGCACGCCGCTCGATCTCGCCGCCGGCGGCGCCGCGATCGGGCGCGGCTTCAACCGCCTCGTCTACACGCGCCTGTTCCTGCGCACCATGAAGCCGAAGGCACTGGCCAAGCTGGCGCAGTTTCCGGGCCTGTTCGACCGCGAGCGGCTGCTGGCCGCACGTACGCTGTACGAGTTCGACAACGTGTTCACCGCGCCGCTGCACGGCTTTCGCGACACCGACGACTACTGGGCGCGCGCATCGGCCAAGCCGCACCTGCCGCACATCCGCGTGCGCACGCTGGCGCTGAACGCGCGCAACGATCCGTTCGTGCCGGTGGCCAGCTTGCCGCAGCGCGGCAGCGCAAACGTCACGCTGTGGCAGCCGGCGCACGGCGGCCACGTGGGCTTCCCCGGCGGCGCGTTTCCCGGCCACCAGATGACGCTGCCCGACGCGGTGATGGGCTGGATGCTGGACCCCGCCTGAGCCGGTGCCACGCGCGCCGCCGCACTCGGCCGGGCACGCCGCCCCGGCCGAGCCGAAGCGCACCCCGCTGGCGGAGCGGAACCACACCGTTCGCACACGTTCCTCCGGCGCCCACTGCGGGCGTCAGCGGGATACGCGGCGCCGGCGCTTCCGGATGCGCGGCGCGGCGGTCTGCGCTAAGGTCGCGGGCGATGGACGAGATCGTCAAGGCCGCGCTGAAGAAGTGGCCGAGCGTGCCGCACTGCTACGACTGGCTGGCGCTCGACGCGCGCGGCCAGTGGTTCATGCGCGACGAGCGCATCCGCCGTGCCGGAGCGTTCCCACAGGTCAAGGGCAGCATGATCCGGCACGAGAAGCTGCTGGAGTTCATCCAGCGCAACTACGAGCACGACGAGCACGGCTGCTGGTTCTTCCAGAACGGGCCGCAGCGGGTGTATGTCGAGCTCGAAGCCGCGCCGCTGGTGTGGCGCGTGAGCTGGCCCCACGATCGGCTGACCGTGCGCTCGCACGCCGACGCGCACACCGAGCAGGTGGTGCAGGCGGCCTGGCTCGACGAGCACGGCCGGCTGTTCCTGCAGGCCGAATGCGGCCTGGGCATCGTGCACAGCCAGGACATGCTCGATGCGTCGCGCGCGATCGAGCAGGGGGTTTGGGCGCCGCGCGAACTCGCGTTCGAGGCGATGCCGCAGCGCTTTGGTTACGTGCTGAAGCCCGCGCCGCAGGCCGATCGCACGGCGCGGTGAAGCGCCTCGCCGACCACTGGGGCCAGCCCGTCGCCGGCTATTTCTTGGCGCTGGCGGCGGCGCTGGCCGCCGCGGCCGGCGCCTTCGGCTCGGCGAACTTCGCGCCGCCCTTGTTGGCCATGTAGACCACCGCGCGGCTGATCTCGAAGTCGCTGAAATCGCCGCCGCTTTGCGACGGCATGTTGCCCTTGCCCTTCAGCGCAGCGTTCAGCAGCGTCTCGTAGCCGGTCTTGGCGCGCGGCGCCCAGGCGGCTTCGTCGCCGATCTTCGGCGCGCCTGCCGCGCCGGTGGTGTGGCAGGCCGAGCATTGCGCCTGGAACACCTGCTCGCCGGTCTTCATCGCCTTGACGTCGGTCGGATCCTTGTACTCCGAGACACCCACCGGCGCGATGCGGCGCGCGATCGCCTCGGCCGACAGCGCCTCGCTGCCGGCGCCGGACTTGGTGTCCCACGCGACGTAGTTGATCAGCATGATGATCACGAGCACCGGCACGACGAAGGCCGCGACGATCGTCGCCACCAGCTGCTTGGGCGTGCGGATCGGGCCTTCGTGCGAATCGGGGTCGGAATGCGCGGCGTCGCTCATGGATCTTCAAGCCTTCACGGAAGGGGGCTGCCTGCACGCCACCGCACGGCAAGGACGAACGACGCCGGCGCCAAGCAAAACCGGCGGATTATATCGACGCACTGCTGCGCCACCGGGGCGGCGCGCAGGTGCGCTGGTAGAATCGCGCCCCTTTCCGTTGCAACGCCGTCTTCGCCGGCGTTGCGTGGCGCCCGTAGCTCAGTGGATAGAGTACTGGCCTCCGAAGCCAGGGGTCGCGCGTTCGATCCGCGCCGGGCGCGCCAGCCGAGGGTGACTCCGCTCGTACCGATGCGGTATCTTCGAGCACCATGGCCCATCGCCCCGACCGCGGCGCCGGCGGCAAGCTGAGGATCGGCGACGACTGGAACGCGATCCGCATCATCGCGCTGTCGCAGAGCAACCCGCTGAAGGCGATCGCCGAGTTCGTCGAGAACAGCATCGATGCGCGGGCGTCGACCATCGTCATCACGCGCGGTCGCGAGCAGGGCGAGCACTACCTCGGCATCCGCGACGACGGCGAGGGCGTACCGCGCGATGCCGACGGCCGACCCGATTTCCGCTACGTGGCCACGCACGTCTGCGATTCGATCAAGCGGCGCCTGAAGGCCGACGGGCACGGCGGCGGGCTGCAGGGCGAGTTCGGCATCGGTCTGCTCAGCTTCTGGACGGTGGGCGAGCACCTGACGATGACCTCGACCGGGGCCGACCAGCGCGCCTACCAGATGACGATGCGCAAGGGCGATGCGCGCTTCCAGCTCGGCGTGCGGCGCACGCTGTTCGCCGAGCGCGGCACCGAGCTGAAGATCGGCCCGCTGCTCGACGGCGTGCGCACGTTGAGCGGCGAGAAGATCCAGTGGTACCTCGCCTCCGAGCTGCGCGACCGCATTCGCAGCTCGAAGGTGCGCATCACGATCGTCGACCGGCTCGCGCACAAGCAGTACGCCGTCGAGCCGCGGCAGTTCGAGGGGCGCTTGCTGCACCAGCTGCCGGCCGTGCGCACGCCGTTCGGCGAGGCGTACGCCGAGCTGTACCTGTGCGAACCCGCCGACGCCGCGCGTGTGGCGCTGACGCGCCTGGGCACGCGCGTCGTCGAGGACCTCGGTGCGCTGCCCGGCGCCGAGCACGCGCCGTGGACGTCGCGCTACCTGCAGGGCCTGATCGACGCGCCGTTCCTGACGCTGACGCCCGGCACGCGCAGCGGCGTCGTGCACGACGGGCGCTATGCGGCGCTGCTGGCGGCGCTGCAGCCGCTCGAACAGCACGTGCGGCAGCTGATCGAGGCGCAGCAGCGCGCCGAGGAGGAGCAGGCCAGCCAGCAGGCGTTGAAGGCGATCCAGAAGGCCTTCCACGAGGCGCTGCTCGCGCTGCCGCCTGAAGAGTACGACTGGTTCGACGTGCAGCGGCGCGCGCGCCAGCAAGGCGGGGCGTCGCCGGCTGACGAGCCGGGGGCGATCGACGGCCTGGCGGTGGACGACGTCGTGCTCGGCGTCGCTGAGCCGGGCGCCGATTCGCCGCAGCGCCAGTTCTTCGAGTTCGCCGGGCCGCTGTTCGGCACGCTGATCTCGCCGGCCGCGGCGACGCTGCCGCTGCACTCGACACGAGCGTTTCGCGCCTTGCCGCGCGACCGCTCGCGCCGGCGCGTCAGCGACGACCTGAGCTTCGCCTGGACCGTCGCCGAGGGTGAGGGCCACCTCGCCGGCGCGACCGACCAGCAAGCCGTGTTCACCGCGCCGGCCACGCCCGGGCTGACCCGTCTGCGCGTGACCGTGACGCAGCGCGAGGTGAGCGTGTCGGCCGACGCGCTGATCACGGTGACCGACCGCCTCGATGCGGCGATCAGCCCGGCGGCCATCAGTGCGCGCGGGCTGCCCGGCTACACCTTCGAGCGCGCCGCCGGCGAGCTGTGGCGCAGCCGCTTCGATGCGGCGCGCAACATCATCGTCGTCAACAGCGGGCATCGCGACTTCGTGTTCGCGACGCGGCAGCGCGCGCTGCAGCTGCGCTACCTGGTCAAGCTCTACGTCAAGGAGCTGGTGCTGCGCAACTTCGCCGGCGTCAGCGCCGAGCCGTTGCTCGAGCGGATGATCGAGCTGTCGCTGTACGCCGAGGAGAAGCTGCGCGCCGGGTGATCGGCGGCGCCGCGCGACCTACGCCGGCGCGCGGCGCGACGGCGACCACCGCCGACGTGGCGATGGCAGCCAACCTGCCAGTGCGGCCGCCTCACCCCCCAAGCTTGCAGCGCCGCCTCCCTCCCGTTGGGGATGGTCCGGCGGCGCCGGCTGGCCGATGCTCGGGGCCGCTCATGACCCACTTCCTGCGCTGGCTCCTCCACGGCGTGCACCGGCACGACGCCGCAAGCGACGTGGCCGAGTCGTTCGAGCACGTCGACAGCACGGCGCTCGAGGCCGGCGCCTTCCGCGCCTCCGGCTCGATGGGGTTGCCGCAGTTGGCACCGGCGAGGGCACACTGGTCGCCGCTGAGCGGCCGGGCGCCGCGGCGGCCGTTGCGAACGCGTGCGGCGGTTCGGGTCCGCGGCGGCGCCGCAGGCACCTGAGGCGCAACGCCGAGCCCTTAGACGTTGAGTTGGGCGCTGGCACGAGCGCCCGCCGCGTGCCCTCGGCGCGCAGTCGCCGCGCGCCGCCAGCGACCTCTGCACCTGCGGGCAAACGCTGGTGTATGGTGGGCCATGCCCCCGACTTTCCGGCGCAGCACCCACTGCGCGCTGCTGACGTTGACGCTGGTGCTGGCCGGTTGTGCGGGCACACCACGCGGCGGCCCGCCGGGCCGCGACGGACCGGGCCTGAACCCGCCGTCGAACCTGATGCAGGTGCCCGATGCCGAGCCGCGGCTCGAGCCGTACCGCAGCGGCGGGCCGAACAAGCCGTACGAGGTGTTCGGCCGCTGGTACACGCCGTTGGCCGGCGACGCGCCGTACGCCGAGCGCGGCCTGGCGTCGTGGTACGGGCGCAAGTTCCACGGCCGCCCCACCTCTAGCGGCGAGCCGTACGACATGTACGCGATGACGGCCGCGCACAAGACGATGCCGATCCCGAGCTATGCACGGGTGCGCAACCCGGCCAACGGCCGCGAGGTGATCGTGCGCATCAACGACCGCGGGCCGTTCCACGGCAGCCGCATCATCGACCTCAGCTACACCGCCGCGCTGAAGCTCGGCGTGCTGAACGCAGTGGCGCCGGTCGAGGTGGAGCGCATCACGCAGCAGGCGATCCGCACTGGCGCCTGGCGCGGTCGCGGTGGCGGCGCCGGGGACGAAGGCGATCGCGCGCTCGCCGCCGACAGCGTGCCCGCGCGGCCATCGGCCGCGACGGTGGTGGCGGCGGCGCGCAATCCGCCCCCTGCGACGGCCGCAACGCCGGCCACGGCCGCGCCGGCCACCGAGGGTGCCGCGGCCGCGATCACAGCACCCGAAGGCAGCCGCGACACCGGCACAGCGACACAACCCGTGACCGCACAGGCCGGCGACGAGCTGCGCGCACCGGCACGGCCGATCGCACTGGCCGCGCCGGGCTTCTGGTTGCAGCTCGGCGCGTTTCGCGAGCGCGACGGCGCGTTCGATTTCCAGCGCAAGGTCGAGCGTGAGGTCGACTGGCTGGCGCCGCTGATGGCGGTGTTCGTCGACCGCGACTTGAACCGCCTGCAGGCGGGGCCGTATGCATCGCGCGCCGATGCCACCAGTGCCGCCGAGCGGCTGCGCGCGGCGCTGCAACTCGTGCCGCTGGTGGTCGAGCGGCGCTGAGGCGCGAACGGCGTCAACGCCGCGGTGCGGCGCCGCTGCATCAGCGCGCGTACCAGAGCACGGCCCAGAAGTGGCAGCCGCTGCCGGCCAGCACGAACAGGTGCCACACGAAGTGCGCATAGCGCACGCGGTTGTCGAGCAGGAACACCGCCGCGCCGAGCGTGTAGCCGACGCCGCCGGCCACCAGCCACGCCAGCCCGGCGGCCGGCATGCGCTCGAGCAGCGGCACGATGGCGACCACGACGACCCAGCCCATCGCCACGTACAGCGCCGTCGACCACAGCGGGCGCATCAGGCGGTTCACCATCTTGGCCGCCACGCCGAGGCCGGCCAGCCCCCACACCACGCCGAACAGCGCCCAGCCCCAGCCGCCGCGCAGCACGCCGAGCACGAACGGCGTGTAGCTGCCGGCGATGAACAGGTAGATCGCCGAGTGGTCCAGGCGCGTGAACCAGCGCTTGGCCGCACCGGCCGGCAGCGCGTGGTACAGCGCCGAGGTCAGGTACAGCACGATCATCGTGGCCGCGAACACGCTGGAGGCAACCACATCGGTCGCGCTGCCGTGCCGCGCCGCGACGACGACCGCGATCGGCAGCGACGCCACCGCCAGCAGAAAGCCCAGGCCGTGGCTGATCGCGTTGGCCAGCTCTTCGCCGACCGACTGCGGCCGCTCGCCCGCCAGCACGCCCAGCGAGCGTGATCGCACCATCACCATCGCCTTGGTCATGTTCGCGTGTCCGGCCGGGTCAGCGCCCGCCGCTGACGGTCAGCACGGTGCCGGTGGCGTAGCTCGCCTCGTCCGACAGCAGCCAGGCAATCGCTTCGGCGATCTCCTGCGCGGCACCCGGACGCTGCATCGGGATCAGCGGCGCCGACTTGTGCGCGCGCTCGGCGTCGCCGGAATCGGCGTGGATCTCGGTATCGACGATGCCGGGGCTGACGGCATTGACGCGCACGCCTTCGTCGGCCAGCTCGCGGCCGAGCCCGACGGTGAAGCTCTCGATCGCGCCCTTGCTGGCGGCGTAGTCGACATACATCGCCGGCGCGCCGAGCCGCGCCGCCACGCTCGACAGGTTGACGATCGCGCCGCCGGCGCCGCCGTGCCGCGTGCTCATGCGCCGCACCGCGGCACGCGTGCACAGCAACGCGCCCAGCACGTTGATGTCGAACATGCGGCGCCAGCGCACGACGCTCATCTCGTCGAAGCGCGCCTTGCGGTCGACGATGCCGGCGTTGTTCACCAGCGCGCTCAGGCGGCCGAGGCCGCGGTCGATCGCCTCGAACATCGAGCGCACCGCGACCTCGTCGGCGACGTCGGCGCGCACGACCAGCGCGCGCCGGCCCAGCGCCTGCACGTCGGCGGCCACACGCTCGGCCGCCGCGGTGTCGCGCACGCAGTTCACCGCCACGTCGTAGCCGCGCCGCGCCAGCGTGCGCGCGGTGGCCGCGCCGATGCCACGGCCGGCGCCGGTGACGAGGGCAATTCGGGGCTCGGGCATGCGGACAGCTCGGGTGGCGCGCGGCGGCGCTTCGCAATGCTGCCATTGTGGCTCGGGGCGGCTCCGGTGTCGCCCGGCGCGCCACTTGGGTACAGTGCGCCATCATTCGCACTCACCCTCGAGGACCATGACCCTCAACCGCCGACACCTCATGACGCTCGCATCGGCTGCGCTGGCTGCACCTGCCTTCGTGCGCGCGCAGGCGCTCGAGAAGCCCAGACTCAGCCTCGCGGTGGGCGGCAAGAACCTGCTGTACTACCTGCCGCTGACGGTGGCCGAGACGCGCGGCTACTTCAAGGACGAGGGGCTCGACCTGACGATCAACGACTTCGCCGGCGGCTCGCAGGCGCTGCGCTCGCTGGTGGGCGGCAGCGTCGACGTGGTGTCGGGCGCGTTCGAGCACACGGTGAACATGCAGGCCAAGGGCCAGCACCTGCGCGCGTTCGCGCTGATGGGCCGCGCACCGCAGATCGTGCTGGGCATCAACCCGAAGACGATGCCGACGTTCAAGACCGTGGCCGACCTGAAGGGCCGCAAGATCGGCGTCACCGCGCCGGGCAGCTCGACCAACGTGATGGCCAACTTCGTGCTCGCCAAGGCGGGCCTGAAGCCTGCCGACGTGAGCTTCGTCGGCGTCGGCGCCTCGAGCGGCGCGGTGGCTGCGATGCGCGCCGGCCAGATCGACGCGATCAGCAACCTCGACCCGGTGATCACGCTGCTGCAGCGCTCGGGCGACCTGAAGATCGTGACCGATACCCGCGTCGTCGCCGAGGCCGACAAGGTGTTCGGCGGGCCGATGCCGGCCGCGTGCCTGTACGCCAAGCAGGATTTCATCGACAAGCACCCGGCCACCGCGCAGGCGCTGGCCAACGCGATCGTGCGCGCCGACAAGTGGATCCAGGCCGCGGGCCCGGGCGACATCATCAAGGCCGTGCCCGAGGGCTACCTGCTCGGCGACCGCGCGGTCTACATCGATGCGTTCCTGGCCGCCAAGGGCGCGCTGTCGCCCGACGGCATGATCCCCGACAAGGGGCCCGACACCGCCTACCGCGCGCTGGCCAGCATCAGCGACGAGATCGCGAAGGCCAAGCTCGACCTGCGCGCGGTGTACACGAACGATTTCGTCAAGAAGGCCAACGCCAAGTACCCCCGTGCGTGAGGCGGGGCGCACGGCGGCCCATACGGACCGCGGCGCGGTTGCCGAGCCCGCTGCGCCCGCGGGCCCGGCCGCGGCCTGCTGACCGGCCGCCAGGCGCCCAAGCACAACCATGACCCGCCCGGCCCTCGAACTCAGCGGCGTCGCCTGCACCTTCGTCGGCCGCGACGACGCTGCCCAGCGCTACACCGCGGTGCGCGACGTGACGTTGCAGGTCGGCGCCGGCGAGTTCGTCTCGGTGGTCGGCCCCACCGGTTGCGGCAAGAGCACGTTGCTGAACGTGGCGGCTGGCCTGCTGGCGCCCAGCGCCGGCACGGTGCGCGCATTCGGCGCGCCGCTGCAGGGCCTGAACCGGCGCGCCGGCTACATGTTCCAGACCGAGAGCCTGATGCCGTGGCGCACCGCGCTGGCCAACGTGATGGCGGGCCTGCAGTTCCGCGGCGCGACTGCGGCCACGGCGCGCGCGCAGGCCGAAGACTGGCTGCAGCGCGTGGGCCTGGCCGGCTTCGGCGACCGCTATCCGCACCAGCTGTCGGGCGGCATGCGCAAGCGCACCTCGCTGGCGCAGACGCTGGCACTCGACCCCGACCTGATCCTGATGGACGAGCCGTTCTCGGCACTCGACATCCAGACGCGCCAGCTGATGGAGAACGAGGTGCTCGCGCTGTGGAGCGGCGACGATCGCCGCGCCGCCAAGGCGGTGCTGTTCATCACCCACGACCTCGACGAGGCGATCGCGATGAGCGATCGCGTGGTGGTGATGAGCGCCGGCCCGGGTTCGCGGCCGATCGGCGAGTTCGCGATCGACCTACCCCGCCCACGCGACGTGGCCGAGGTGCGCACGGCACCGCGCTTCGTCGAGCTGCACCGCGCGATCTGGGACGTGCTGCGCGACGAGGTGCTGCGCGGCTACCAGCAGCAGTTGCGCAAGGCCGGCTGAGCGCCGAGCCGCAGCCGCACACCCGCGAGAGCACCGCACCATGTGGAGCCGTTTCAAACCCCGTGCCAGCAACCTGCTGTGGTGGCAGCTCGCCGTGCTGCTGGCGGTGTTCGCGCTGTGGTATCTGCTGACCACGCCCGGCCTGGTGCCGCCGTTCGTGTTCAGCGACGACCAGCAGGCGGCGTTCTTCTTCGGCGAGCCGCTGAAGATCGGCGCGCGCATCGTCGACTGGTTCTTCGTCAGCCGCGACATCTACGGACACCTCGCGGTCACGCTGCTGGAGACCGTGCTCGCATTCGGCCTCGGCACCGCGCTCGGCCTGGCGTGCGGCCTGTGGCTCGCGCTGTCGCCGCTGGCGGCGGCGATCTTCGACCCGTACATCAAGGCGCTCAATTCGATGCCGCGCGTGATCCTGGCGCCGATCTTCGCGGTCTGGTTCGGCCTCGGCGTGGCGAGCAAGGTGGCGCTCGGCATCACGCTGGTGTTCTTCATCGTGTTCTTCAACGTCTACCAGGGCGTGCGCGAAGTCAGCCCGGTGATCCTGGCCAACGCGCGCATGCTCGGCGCCGATGGCCGACAGCTGCTGCGCCACGTCTACCTGCCCAGCGCGACGAGCTGGGTCTTCAGCTCGCTGCACACCAGCGTGGGGCTGGCGTTCGTCGGCGCGGTGGTCGGCGAGTACCTCGGCAGCGCCCAGGGCGTGGGTTACCTGATCCTGCAGGCCGAGGGCACGTTCGACATCAACACCGTGATGGCCGGCATCCTGGTGCTCACCGGCTTCGCGCTGCTGCTCGACGCCGCGGTGGGGCGCATCGAGCGGCGGCTGATGAAGTGGCAGCCGCGCAACGCGGAGGTCGAGCGGCTGTAGCGCCGCCGCGGCTCACTCAACGTCGCTGCGCACGACGTGGCGCACCACGGTGACCGGCACCGGAGCATGCGTGAGCAGCCAGTGCGACACCGAACCCGACACGGCGCTGCGCGCGGCGCCGTGGCCGCGCGAGCCCATCACGACGGCGTCGATCGCGTGGCGCTCGATCATCTCGGCCAGCACATGCGCCGGCTCGCCGCTGGCGATCTCACGCTGCCACGGCACGCCGGCGGCACGCAACAGCGCCTCGGCCGGCTGCAGCAGGTGCGCACCGGCACCGGCGCTCACGCGCTGCAGCACATCGGGGTCGTGCGCGGTGACCAGTTCGTACAGCGTGGCCGGCTCCTGCACATTGGCCAGCACATAGCTGGCCGCGAGGCCCTCGGCCGCCAGCCGCAGCGCGTGGCGCACGGCGTCGAGCGAGGCCTCTGAGCCATCGACGGGAAGCAGGATTCTCAGCATGGTGGTGTGCGCGCAAGCCCGGGGCGCCTTGCGCCCCACGGCCACGATGCTACGCCGCTGCGGCAACGGCATCGCGGCGCTGCCACGCAAAGCCCTGGTGCAAAGAAAAGCGGCCCGCGTCGGTGTGAACGCGGGCCGAAAGTCCTCAGGGAGGACGTCGTTGGGACCGATTGCAGCCGGTGCCACGGCAGATCGGGGCACCGTACCCGTGCCGGTGGTCGAACCACCGGCACGAGATTCCGTGTGACAGCGGACAGGCGCGCACTCTAGGCAACGCTGGCGCGCGCGACCATCCCTAACCCGCACCCGCTCGCGATGAAGGGTGCCGCGAACCAGCGAACGCGGCGCGCGACGCGACGCATGCCACGACCGCGGGGGCGGCCAATATGGGCGCGGCTTCCGTGGTTTTTCTCCTTAGCCGCGGCGGGATCGCGGCGCACACTGGCTGCGAGTGTTCAGCATCACGGGAGGCCCCATGTCCGACGCATCCCACCTGCCGCGCCCGCTGCGGCGCCCGTCCGCCGACGACGCGATGAACACCGCGGCCGACCCGGAAGACCTCGGCACTGCCTACGGCCTGGAGTTGTCGATCGGCGCGCCCGACAAGCTCTCGCCCGCCTCCGATGACGATGCGCACGACCCGCTGGCGTGGATGCGCCGCTGGGTGGCACGCCACAAGGCCAGCTGAACCACCGGCAAAGCGCGTTCGGCGCCCGCGGCGCCCGCACCTGATCAGCGCACGATCAACAGCGGCACGGTGCAGGTGGCCAGCACCTTCGCGGCCACCGAGCCGAGCACGAGGCGGGTCAGCGCGCCGTGGCCGTGCGAGCCCATCATCAGCAGGTCGAACTTGCCCTTGGTGGCGTACTGGGCGATCTGGTCGGCCGCCTCACCGACGCGGTAGACGAACTCGCCGCTGACGCCTTGCTTGCCGAAAAAGCTGCGGATCGGCGCGAGCACCTTCTCGGCCTCTTCGGCGTAGTGATCCTGCACGACCTTGCGCGACAGCGCCGAGGCCGCACGCGGCGGGATCGGGGGCACCACGGTGAGTACGCTGTACTGCTGCCGCGCGCCCAGCCACTCGTCGTGCGCCGCCAGGTAGCCCAGCATCTTCTTCGTGAACTTGCTGCCGTCCACCGCCACCAGGATCTTCATCGTCGGCTTTCGTCGCGGCGTGTCGCAGCCGCCCGAGGTTGTTGTGCGCAAGCTATCGTAGCCGCGGCGGCGGCCGGTTGACTGTGATCACGCGCGGCGACCGGCTCACACCTCGACGGTGCGCAGCGGGTCGAAACCTTCACCCTCGCCCTTCGCGACGTGACCGCGCGCATTGGCGATCACGCGCGTGGGCGCTGCGCCGGTGCGCGGCACTCGATAGTCGCGGCAGCAGTGCAGGTGGCCGTGCAGCCAGACGTCGGCCAGCGGCAGCAGCGCCGTATCGTCGTTGCAGAACGCCGCGGTGCTCGGTTGCCGGCCGTAGCGCGGGTCGGCGCTGGCGATGCTGGGCGCGAAGTGGGTGAGCACCAGCGTGGCGGCGGCATCGTGCGGGCGCGCCAGTTCCGCGGCCAGCCATTCTCGACAGGCCAGCGCCTCGTCGCGCAGCGCGGCGGCGTCGAACGGCCGGCTGTCGCGCGTGGCGTTCATCAGGCGCAGGAAGTAGCCGGCCGCGCGCATCGCGCGCTCGCGCTGCGCCGGGCCGAAGAGGTCGAAGTCCGACCAGCGCGTGGTGGCCAGCACGCGCACGCGGCGGCCGTCGGCGCCGGTGAAGGTCGCCGCTTCGCGTTCGAGCAGGCGGATGCCCAACGCCTGCGCATGCTCGCGTAACGCGGGCCAGGCCTGGTGCCATTCGCGGTCGTCGAACTCGTGGTTGCCGGCCACCAGCCACACCGGAACCGGCCAGCGCGTGAAGCGCCGCAGGCCCTCCCAGCGGGCATCGATGTCGCCCAGCAGCACCAGCAGTTCGGCGTCCGGCGCCGGTTGCGGATCGAACGCTTCGGTCTCGAGGTGCAGGTCCGACAGCAGTTGCAGTCGCACGCGCTGCGCCCGGCCGGTATGCGGACGCTCAGCGCGCGAGCTTGCGCTCGATCTGCTCCTTGGTGGTGCGCAGCTGCGACGGCAGCCGTGCGGCGAGCTGCTGGAACAGCTCGTCGTGCAGTTGCAGCTCCTGCTTCCACGCGGCGTGGTCGATCGAGGTCACTGCCGCGAACTGCTCGAGCGAGAACGGCAGGCCGTCCCAGTTGAGGTCTTCGTAGCGCGGGCTGATGCCGAACAGGTGCTCGACGCCGGCCGCGCGGCCTTCGACGCGATCGAGCATCCACTTCAGCACGCGCATGTTGTCGCCGTAGCCGGGCCAGACGAACTTGCCGTCGGCGCCCTTGCGGAACCAGTTGACGCAGAAGATCCGCGGCTGCTTCACGCCGGCGGCCTGCAGTCTCGCGCCGGTGGCGAGCCAGTGGTTGAAGTAGTCGCCCATGTGGTAGCCGGTGAACGGCAGCATCGCGAACGGATCGCGCCGCACGGCGCCGTTGCCGCCGGCCATCGCCGCGGTGGTTTCGCTGCCCATCGTGGCGGCCATGTACACGCCCTCGTGCCAGCTGCGCGCCTCGGTCACCAGCGGCACGGTGGTGGAGCGGCGACCGCCGAAGATGAAGGCATCGATCGCCACGCCCGCGGGGTTGTCCCATTCGGGGTCGAGCGCGGGGTTGTTCGTCGCCGCCACGGTGAAGCGCGAGTTCGGATGTGCCGCCTTGGCACCGGTCTCTTTCGCGATCGCCGGTGTCCAGTCGTGGCCCTGCCAGTCGGTGAGGTGCGCCGGGACGGTGTCGGTCATGCCTTCCCACCAGACATCGCCGTCGTCGGTGAGCGCGACGTTGGTGAAGATCACGTCGCGCTTCAACGACGCCATGCAGTTCGGGTTGGTCTTCTCGTTGGTGCCCGGCGCGACGCCGAAGTAGCCCGACTCGGGGTTGATCGCCACCAGGCGCCCGTCCTTGCCGGGCTTGATCCACGCGATGTCGTCGCCGATCGTGGTGACCTTCCAACCGGCGAACGCCTTCGGCGGCACCAGCATCGCGAAGTTGGTCTTGCCGCAGGCGCTCGGAAAGGCGGCGGCGACGTGGTACTTCTTGCCGGTGGGCGACGTGACGCCCAGGATCAGCATGTGCTCGGCCAGCCAGCCCTGGTCGCGGCCCATCGTCGAGGCGATGCGCAGCGCGAAACACTTCTTGCCGAGCAGCGCGTTGCCGCCGTAGCCCGAGCCGTAGCTCCAGATCTCGCGGGTCTCGGGGTAGTGCACGATGTACTTGGTCGCGTTGCTCGGCCAGGCCACGTCGCGCTGGCCGGGCGCCAGCGGCGCGCCGACGCTGTGCACGCACGGCACGAACTCGCCGTCGGAGCCGAGCACGTCGAACACCGCGCGGCCCATGCGCGTCATGATGCGCATGTTGACCGCCACGTACGCCGAGTCGGACAGCTCGACGCCGATGTGCGCGATCGGCGAGCCGATCGGGCCCATCGAGAACGGCACCACGTACATCGTGCGGCCGCGCATGCAGCCCTTGAACAACGCCCGCTCGCCGGTTTCGAGCAGCGAGCGCATCTCGTGCGGATCGACCCAGTTGTTGGTCGGGCCGGCGTCGTCCTTGCGCTGGCTGCAGATGAAGGTGCGGTTCTCGACCCGCGCCACGTCGCTCGGGTCACTCAGCGCAAGATAGCTGTTCGGACGCAGCGCCGGGTTCAGCCGCTTGAAGGTGCCGGCATCGACCAGGTGCTGGCACAGGCGGTCGTACTCGGCCTGCGAGCCGTCGCACCAGTAGACATCTTGCGCCTCGGTCAGTGCCGCCATGCGCGCCACCCATTCGAGCAGGCGCCGGTGCTTGACGTAGGCCGGTGCGTTCAGGCGCACCCCTTCCATGCGGGGGACGTTCATCGCCGATCCAATCATCGAAGTTGCAAAACGGGTTTGGACCAACCTCGCTCGGTGCGCTGCCTCGATCGCGCTGCGGGGCTCGGCCAAAGCCGCGGGGCCGTGGGTCGGGGGATTGCGCGTGGGCGATTCGTACTGCGGATTGCGTTGCCGGGGGCGAAAGCCCGCCGAGGGGCCCGTGGGGCCGGTCGGTGGCAGCAAATTGTCGGTGCAGTGTAAACCCGACGAAACCACCGGATGCCGGGGGGCGGACCGCAAAGCAGGTGTGACCAAAGGACGGCAAAAGCGACGGCTCGGCGCCGTCACACCCCGCGCATCCGGTCAGCCTCGAAACGCCCACGCCAGCCCGCGAAGCGCTGCTGCTCGATCGCCTCGCGCATCTCGCGCATCAGCTGCAGGTAGAAGTGCAGGTTGTGGAGGCTCGCGAGCATCGGGCCCAGCATCTCGCCGCAGCGATCCAGGTGGTGCAGGTAGGCGCGCGAGAAGCCGCCGGCGCAGGCGTGGCAGCGGCAGGTTTCGTCGATCGGGCGCGCGTCGTCCTTGTGGCGGGCGTTGCGCAGTCGCAGGTCGCCGAAGCGCGTGAACAGGTGGCCGTTGCGCGCGTTGCGCGTGGGCATCACGCAGTCGAACAGGTCGACGCCGTGGGCCACGCCGTCGACCAGATCCTCGGGCGTGCCCACGCCCATCAGGTAGCGTGGCTTGTCCGCCGGCAACCGCCGCGGCGTGTGCGCGACGATGCGGCGCATCGCCTCCTTCGGTTCGCCGACGCTGACGCCGCCGATCGCATAGCCGGGCAGGTCCATCTCGACCAGCCGCGCCACCGAGGCCTCGCGCAGCGCCTCGAACATGCCGCCTTGCACGATGCCGAACAACGCGTTCGGGTTGTCCAGGCGCTCGAACTCGGCGCGGCAGCGCGCCGCCCAGCGCAGCGACAGCTCCATCGACGTGCGCGCCTCGTCCTCGGTGGTGATGCGGCCTGCGGTCTCGTACGGCGTGCACTCGTCGAACTGCATCACGATGTCGGCATCGAGCACGGTCTGGATCTGCATGCTGACCTCGGGCGTCAGCAGCAGCCGGTCGCCGTTGACCGGCGACGCGAAGCGCACGCCCTCCTCGCTGATCTTGCGCATCTCGCCCAGGCTCCAGACCTGGAAGCCGCCGCTGTCGGTGAGGATCGGCGCCGGCCAGCGCTCGAACGCGTGCAGCCCGCCGAAGCCGCGCAGCACGTCGAGCCCCGGACGCAGCCACAGGTGGAAGGTGTTGCCGAGGATGATCTGCGCGCCCATCGCCTGCAGCGCCGACGGCAGCACACCCTTGACGCTGCCGTAGGTGCCCACCGGCATGAACTGCGGCGTGTCGACCGTGCCGTGGCGCAAGGCGAGGCGGCCGCGGCGCGCGTCGCCCTCGGTGTGCAGCAGCTCGAACGCCAGCATCGCAGGCGTGGCGCTCAGGCGGCGCGCGCGAGCAGCATCGCGTCGCCGTAGCTGAAGAAGCGGTAGCGAGCCTCGACCGCGTGGCGGTACAGCGCCATCGCGTGTTCGTAGCCGGCAAAGGCGCACACCAGCATCAGCAGCGTGCTGCGCGGCAGGTGGAAGTTGGTGACCAGCCGGTCGACGACGCGGAAGCGGAAACCCGGCGTGATGAACAGCTCGGTCTCGCGCGCGCCGGCGGCCAGCACCTCGTCGCCGGCCGCGGCCAGCGCGGCCGATTCGAGTGCGCGCAGTGTGGTGGTGCCGGCGGCCACCACGCGCGCACCGCGTGCATGCGCGGCAGCAACGGTCGCCACGGTGGCCGCGGGCACCTCGTACCACTCGCTGTGCATGCGGTGGCCGGCGAGGTCGTCGCTGCGCACCGGCTGGAACGTGCCGGCGCCGACGTGCAGCGTGATCGTCGCGGTCTGCACGCCGCGCTGCGCCAGCGCGTCGAGCACGCCGGCGTCGAAGTGCAGCGACGCCGTCGGCGCCGCCACCGCCCCGGGCCGCTGCGCGAACACGCTCTGGTAGCGCTCGGCGTCGCCCGCGGTGTCGGCGTGGCCGATGTACGGCGGCAGCGGCACATGGCCGTGGCGCTCGAGCAGCTGCAGCGGATCACCCGGCCAGCGCAGGTGGTACAGCGAGCCGTCGGGCCCGGCACGGCCGAGCACCTCGGCATCGAACGCGCCGGCAAAGCGCACCGTGCTGCCGGCGCGCGGCGCCTTGCTGGCGCGCAGCTGCGCCAGCACCTCGCCACCGGGCAGCACGCGTTCGACCAGCGCCTCCACCGCGCCGCCGGTGGGCTTCTCGCCGAACAATCGCGCCTTGATGACACGCGTGTCGTTGAACACCAGCAGATCGCCCGCATCGAGCAGCGCCGGCAGCTCGGCGAATTGGCGATCGACCGGCCAGCGGCCGCGCCCGTCGAGCAGGCGCGATGCGCTGCGCTGCGGCGCCGGCTGCTGTGCGATCAGCTCGGCGGGCAGGACGTAGTCGAAATCGGCGAGTGCGTAGAGCGTGGCGGTCATCGTGGCTGCGGACCGTGGCCGCGAACGGCGCGCTGAGCTGCGGGATCGCCGCGGGTCACAATGGTTCCATGGCCGTGGTGCCCGCACCAGAACGCACGATACCGCAGACGCGAGAGCCGGCACGCGCGTCGGCGCCGGCGCGTGCGCTCGAGCGCCTGGGCCTGCAGCGCGACCTCGACCTCGCGCTGCACCTGCCGCTGCGCTACGAGGACGAGACGCGGCTGGTGCGCATCGCCGATGCACGCGACGGCGATGCGCTGCAGGTCGAGGGCGTGGTCACCGACGCGCGCGTCGAGTTCCGCCCGCGCCGCCAGCTGGTGGCGCGCATCGACGACGGCAGCGGCACGCTGGTGCTGCGCTTCGTCAACTTCTATCCGTCGCACCAGAAGACGCTGGCGCGCGGCGTGCGGGTGCGCGCACGCGGCGACGTGCGCGCCGGCTTCTTCGGCCGCGAGATGGTGCACCCGGTGTTCAAGGCGGTCGAGACCGGGGCGCCGCTGTCGAACGCGCTGACGCCGGTGTACCCCACCGTGGCGCAGCTGCCGCAGGCCTACCTGCGCAAGGCGATCGCCAGCGCGCTGCAACGCGCGCCGCTGCACGAGCTGCTGCCGGCCGGCGCGGTGCCGGCCGGCCTGCCGAGCCTGCGCGACGCGCTGCAGCGCCTGCACCACCCGCCGCCCGATGCGTCGCTGGCCGCGCTGCACGACCACAGCGATCCGGCCTGGCAGCGCCTGAAGTTCGAGGAGCTGCTGGCGCAGCAGCTGTCGCAGCACCAGGCGCGGCGCGAGCGCGCGCACCTGGCGGCGCCCCCGCTGCAGCCGCGCCGCGGCGGCGTGCACGAGCGGCTGGCCGTGGCGCTGCCGTTCGCGCTCACCGCGGCGCAGCAGCGCGTCGCGGCCGAGGTGGCGGCCGACCTGGCGTTGCCCAAGCCGATGCACCGGCTGCTGCAAGGCGACGTCGGCTCGGGCAAGACGGTGGTGGCCGCGCTGTCGGCGGCGATCGCCATCGACGCCGGCTGGCAGTGCGCACTGATGGCGCCCACCGAGATCCTGGCCGAGCAGCACTTTCGCAAGCTGGTGCAGTGGCTGACGCCGCTGGGCATCGGCATGGCCTGGCTCAGCGGCAGCCGCAAGGGCCGCGCGCGCGCGCAGATGATCGAGCGCGTGGCCAGCGGCGAGGCGGCGCTGGTGATCGGCACGCACGCGGTGATCCAGGACGACGTGCATTTCGCGCGGCTGGGCCTGGCCATCGTCGACGAGCAGCACCGCTTCGGCGTGCAGCAGCGGCTGGCGCTGCGCCGCAAGCTCGGCGAGCAGGCCGGCGGCCGCGCGGCGGCGCCGCTCGAGCCGCACCTGCTGATGATGAGCGCGACACCCATCCCGCGCACGCTGGCGATGAGCTACTTCGCCGACCTCGACGTCAGCACGATCGACGAGCTGCCGCCGGGCCGGCAGCCGGTGCTGACCAAGCTGTTCGGCGACGACCGGCGCGAGCAGGTGGTGGCGCGCATCGCCGATGAGGTGGCGCGCGGCCGCCAGGTCTACTGGGTGTGCCCGCTGATCGAGGAGAGCCAGAAGCTCGACCTGCAGAACGCCACCGAGACGCACCGCCAGCTGTGCGATGCACTGCCCGGGGCGATGGTGGGGCTGCTGCACGGCCGCATGCCGGCGGCCGAGAAGGCGGCGGTGATGAGCCTGTTCACCGGCGGCCAGATGCAGGTGCTGGTGTCGACCACGGTGATCGAGGTCGGCGTCGATGTGCCCAATGCCAGCCTGATGGTGATCGAGCATGCCGAGCGCTTCGGCCTCGCGCAGCTGCACCAGCTGCGCGGCCGCGTCGGCCGCGGCGCGCAGGCCAGCGTCTGCGTGCTGCTGTACAGCGCGCCGCTGTCGCCCACTGCGAAGGAGCGGCTGCGCGCGATCGTCGACACGCACGACGGCTTCGAGATCGCGCGCCGCGACCTCGAGATCCGCGGCCCCGGCGAGTTCATGGGCGCGCGCCAGAGCGGCGACGCGCTGCTGCGCTTCGCCGACCTGGCCGACGATGCGCCGCTGCTGGCGCGCGCGCGCACGGTGGCCGCACAGCTGCTCGACAGCGAGCCGGCGGCCGCACGCGCGCAGGTCGAGCGCTGGCTCGGCGGCAAAGCCGAGTTCCTGAAGGCCTGAACGCTGCTGCGCTTGCGCGCACCCCGCGTTCGGAACTGCGTGCCGCCCGGCCGCGTGCCTAGAATCGGCGCGCGCCCGCGTTCGACGGGCTCGAGGAGACTGGACATGTCAGCGATCGTTCAGCGTGCCAAGGAGATCCTGCTCGACCCCAAGGGCACGTGGCCGCGCATCGAGGCCGAGCCGGCCACCGCGCAATCGATCTACGTGCCGTATGTGGTCGCGCTGGCCGCGCTGGCGGCGGTGTGCGGCTTCATCGGCCTGTCGATCGTCGGCGTCGGCGGCTTCGGCATGAGCTTTCGCGTGCCGATCCTGACCGGGCTGGTCGGCATGATCGTTCGCTTCGTGCTGTCGCTGGTGATGGTGTTCGTCATCGCGCTGATCGTCGACGCGCTGGCGCCAACCTTCGGCGGGCAGAAGAACCCGATCAACGCGCTGAAGGTGGTTGCCTATGGCAGCACCGCAGGCTTCCTCGGCGGCGTGTTCAGCCTGCTGCCGTCGCTGTCGATCCTCGGCTTGCTGGCGGCGCTGTATTCGATCTACCTCGTCTACACCGGGCTGCCGGTGCTGATGAAGTGCCCGCAAGACAAGGCACTGGCCTACACCGCGGTGCTGATCGTCTGCGGCATCGTCGCCGGCGTCATCCTCGGCACCGTGTCGTCGCTGTTCGGCGGCATGGGCACGATGGGCATGCACCGCGGCGTCGGCATGGGCGGCGCATCGGGCCCGGGCGAGGTGGCGATCAAGACGCCCGGCGGCGAGATCAAGATCGACACCGCCAAGATGGAGGCGTTCAGCAAACGCATGGAAGCGGCCGCCAAGCAGGCCGAGGCGGCGCAGGCCTCGGGCGACGCGCAGGCCGCGGCCAAGGCCGGCGCCGGTGTGGTGGCGGCGATAGCCGGCTCGGTGCAGCGGCCGGTGGTGCCTGCAGCCGATCTGAAGGCGCTGCTGCCGGCCTCGCTCGGCGCCCTGAACCGCGAATCGTTCGAGGCCGAGAACAACGGCGCGATGGGCCTCGCGATCTCCAGCGCGAAGGCCCGCTACGCGGGCGACGGCAAGTCGGTGGACCTGTCGATCACCGACACCGGCGGCCTCGCCAGCGTGGTGGCCGCCTGGGCCAACGTCACGTCGGAGCGCGAGGACGGCCGCCACATCGAGAAGACCTACAAGCAAGGCGAGCGCACGGTGCACGAGAACTACCGCAAGGACGGCAGCCACGGCGAGTACACCGTGCTGCTGGCCAACGGCATGGTGGTCGAGGCCGAGGGCAGCGGGCTGCCGCCGGCCACGCTGAAGGCCGCGGTCGAAGGGCTCGATCTCGGGCGCATCGAGGCGCTGAAGCCGCCGGCCAAGTGACCGTGCGCGACCACTGCCACCGCACCCTGCCGGCCTGCGCCTTCGCTGCCCGCGCATGACGCTGACCGAGCTGCGCTACATCGTCGCCGTCGCACGCGAGCGCCACTTCGGGCGCGCGGCCGAGGCCTGCCACGTGTCGCAGCCGACGCTGTCGGTGGCGATCAAGAAGCTGGAGGAAGAGCTCGACCTCAAGATCTTCGAGCGCGGCGCCAGCGATGTCAGTGTGACGCCGCTGGGCGAGGCCATCGTGCGCCAGGCGCAGCAGGTGATCGAGCAGGCGGCGGCGATCAAGGAGCTCGCCCGGCGCGGCAAGGATCCGCTGGCCGGCCCGCTCAAGCTCGGCATCATCTACACCATCGGGCCCTACCTGCTGCCGGCGCTGGTGCGCCAGGCGATCCGCCTGACGCCGCAGATGCCGCTGATGCTGCAGGAGAACTTCACCGTCAAGCTGCTCGACATGCTGCGCACCGGCGAGCTCGACTGCGCGATCATGGCCGAGCCGTTTCCCGACACCGGCCTGGCGATCGCGCCGCTGTACGACGAGCCGTTCATGGTTGCGGTGCCGAAATCGCACCCGCTGGCCAGGCGCAAGTCGATCAGCGCCGAGGCGCTCAAGCTCGAGACGATGCTGCTGCTGGGCACCGGGCACTGCTTTCGCGACCACGTGCTCGAGGTGTGCCCGGAGTTCGCGCGCTTCTCCAGCGATGCCGAAGGCATGCGCAAGAGCTTCGAGGGTTCGTCGCTCGAGACCATCAAGCACATGGTGGCCTCCGGCATGGGCGTCACCGTGGTGCCCCAGCTCAGCGTGCCGGCCGAGCCACAGGAGCACGTGAAGTACATCGCCTTCGAGCCGCCGGTGCCGAGCCGGCGCGTGGTGCTGGCGTGGCGGCGCAGCTTCACACGCTACGAGGCGATCGCCGCGCTGCGCAACGCGGTGTACGCCTGCGAACTGCGTGGTGTGACGCGGCTGACGGCCTGAGCGTCGGCGCGGCGCCGGGTGCGGGCTATCGCTATCGCCGCGCTAGGGGCTTTCGAATGGACCTGCGGCCGCCCGGAGGCTATCGTGTGCGTCACCGATCGGCCCACCCGACAACGCGAGGACGCCATGAGCAAGAGCACGCAGATCCACATCGGCATCGACGACAAGCACCGCGCATCGATCGCAGGCGGCCTGAGCCGCCTGCTGGCCGATACCTACACGCTGTACCTGACCACGCACAACTTCCACTGGAACGTGACCGGCCCGATGTTCAACACGCTGCACGCGATGTTCATGCAGCAGTACACCGAGCTGTGGAACGCGGTCGACCCGATCGCCGAGCGCATCCGCGCGATCGGCCATTTCGCGCCCGGCAGCTACGGACAGTTCGGCAAGCTCGCCAGCGTGAGCGACGCGCCGCTGACGCCGCCGCGCGCGCTCGAGATGGTGCGCATCCTGATGCAGGGCCACGAGGCGGTGGCGCGCACCGCGCGTGAGCTGTTCCCGCTGGTCGACGAAGCGAACGACCAACCCACCGCCGATCTGCTGACCCAGCGGCTCGACATCCACGAGAAGACCGCCTGGATGCTGCGCTCGCTGCTGGAAGACTGATCACCGGCCCGCGGGCTCGGTCGGCACCAGCGCGGCCAGCGCCGCGCTGTGCGCATCGCCACGCTGCAGCAGGCCGGCGGCCGTGCCCATGCGGTCGGGCAGCGAGCGGTTCTGGCTGACCTTCCACTTGCCCACCAGGCGCTCGATCGGCATCTCGATGCCGACGATCGCCTTCAGCATCTGGTCGAGGTAGTCCGCCGGCGCATCGGCCACCGACCACGGCACGGCGCTGCCGGCCTCGTGCACCTCGGTCAGCCGGGCCACGATGCGCAGCAGGTCGTCGCGCGACTCGAGCGCGCGCGGCGTGCCGTGCGCGTGGACGACCGCATAGTTCCAGGTCGGCACCGCCTTGCCGTGCTCGCGCTTGCTGGGGTACCAGTTCGGCGAAATGTAGGCCTGCGGGCCCTGGAACACCGCGACACTGGCACCAAGCTGCCGCCACACCGGATTGGCGCGCGCCACATGCCCCACCAGCGTGCCGCGCGGCCCACGCGCCGGATCGATCAGGAACGGGATGTGGTTCACCACGAGGCCAGCGGACCATTGCACCACCCAGGTGGTCAGCGGATGCGTGCGCATCAGCGCGTGCATCACGTCGACGCGGGTCTCCTCGAAATGCGCGGGCAGGTACATCGGCGGCTCCTGGCGGATGAGGGGGCAACGGCAAGGATAATTGCGCTTTGCCTGCACCGGGCCGCCGCCCCGACGCCCGCCTGCCCGTCGCGTCGTTCGATCCATGCCAGACATTGCCTCCGAGGTGCGCCGCCGGCGCACCTTCGCCATCATTTCCCACCCCGACGCGGGCAAGACCACGCTGACCGAGAAGCTGCTGCTGTTCTCCGGCGCGATCCAGATCGCCGGCAGCGTGAAGGCGCGCAAGGCGAGCCGGCACGCCACCAGCGACTGGATGGAGATCGAGAAGCAGCGTGGCATCTCGGTGGCCAGCTCGGTGATGCAGATGGAGTACCGCGGCTGCGTGATCAACCTGCTCGACACGCCGGGCCACCAGGACTTCAGCGAAGACACCTACCGCGTGCTGACCGCGGTCGACGCCGCGCTGATGGTGATCGACGCCGCCAACGGCGTCGAGCCGCAGACGCGGCGGCTGCTGCAGGTGTGCCGCGCGCGGAACACGCCGATCCTCACCTTCGTCAACAAGATGGACCGCGAGGTGCGCGAGCCGCTGGCCTTGATGGACGAGATCGAACGCGAACTCGGCATGGCCGTGGTGCCGTTCACCTGGCCGGTGGGCATGGGCAAGGTGTTCCACGGCGTGATGGATCTGAAGCGTGAGCAGATGCGCGTGTTCGTGCCGGGCGAGGACCGCAACCGCGACGACGACGAGTTGCTGCAGGGCCTGGACAACCCGGTGTACGCCGAGCGCTTCGACGCGCAGTGGGAGCATGCGCGGCACGACATCGCGCTGGTGCGCGAGGCGGCGCCGGCGTTCGACGAGGGCGCGTTCCTCGCCGGCCACCAGACGCCGATGTTCTTCGGCTCGGCGATCAACAACTTCGGCGTGCGCGAGGTGCTCGACGCGCTGGTCGACCTGGCGCCGAGCCCGGGCGCGAAGCCGGCGCTGCAGCGGCCGGTGCTGCCCGAGGAGCCGAAGTTCTCCGGCGTGGTGTTCAAGATCCAGGCCAACATGGACCCGGCGCACCGCGACCGCATCGCCTTCGTTCGTGTCGCGTCGGGCCACTTCGAGCGCGGCATGAAGCTCAAGGTCACGCGCTCGGGCAAGGAGCTCAAGCCCAACACGGTGGTGAGCTTCCTGTCGCAGCGGCGCGAGCTGCTCGACGAGGCGTTTGCCGGCGACATCATCGGCATCCCGAACCACGGCGTGCTGCAGCTCGGCGACACGCTCACCGAAGGCGAGCCGCTGCAGTTCACCGGTCTGCCGTTCTTCGCGCCGGAAATGTTCCGCTCGGTCGAAGTGGCCGACCCGCTGAAGACCAAGCAGCTGAAGGCCGGCCTGACGCAGCTCGGCGAGGAGGGCGCGATCCAGGTGTTCCGCCCGGTGGCCGGCACGGTGCTGCTGCTCGGCGCGGTGGGCCAGCTTCAGTTCGAAGTGGTGGCGCACCGGCTCGAGCACGAATACGGCTGCAAGGCGCGCATCGCGCCGGCGCGCTACTCGATCGCACGCTGGGTCAGCTGCGACGACGCCGACGGCGGCGACAAGGAGCTGCAGCGCTTCATCGACGGCAATGCGCACCGCATGGCGCACGACGCCGTCGGCGCGCCGACGCTGCTGGTGGAGTACGCGCCCGAACTGCGCGCGATCGAGGGCAACTGGCCGAAGATCAAGTTCCACGCGCTGCGCGAGCACGCGGGGCTGGTGTTTCAGCGCCAGCTCGAGGGTTGACAAGCTGGTTTGGGGTAGTAATACTCAGCTTATTACTGCTACCAGACCCGATGACCATCACCGTCAAGCTCGACCCCGTGCTCGAACAGCAGCTGCGTCAGCGCGCCGCCGGCAACGGCATGAGCACCAGCGAGGTCATCCGCGCGGCGCTGCTGGCGTATCTGGCCGAGGTCCAGACATCGACCGGCCGCTCGGCGTTCGCACTCGGCGAAGGCCTGTTCGGCCGCCATGCGGGGGACCCCGCGCTGGCGCAAGACCGCAAGCATGCGCTGGCCGACGAATGGGCCGTGAAGCATCGCGCGCGCGGGCGCTGAAGGTCGCGGCGCGCGAGCCTGCGGCGCGCTACGGGGCCCATGCCGGGCCGGTGCTGGTCGACAGCGGCCCGCTGATCGCGCTGTTCAACCGCAACGACCACTGGCACCTGCGCACGCTGCAGTGGCTGCAGAGCCACCCCGCCGCCCGGCTGCACACGACTTGGCCGGTCGCCACCGGGGTCTGCGCGTTGCTGGCACGACGCATCGGCAACGATTGCGCGCTCGACTTCCTGCGTTGGGCACAACGCGGCGGCATCGCGCTCGAACCTGCCGCCGACGGTTCGCTCACCGAGATCCTGCATCTGAGCGAACGCTTTGCCGATCTGCCGTTCGATCTGGCCGACGCGTCGATCGCCGAGGCAGCGGCGCGACTGCGCATCCGCCATGTGCTGTCGATCGACGCCGACTTCGACGTCTATCGTGACCGCGCGGGCCGGCCGCTGGTCAACCTGCTGCGCTGAGCCAGCTGAACTCGAGAACGGCCTGCAGGCGCCCGGTCGAGGAGCGCGACCGCTCGTGCAGGCATGCTGCCGCAGCGCGGGCGCGTGCCTCGGTCGCGCTGATCGTTCCGATCTGGGCACTCGCCGTCACCGGTTTCAGCACCCACCGTCACCGCCCGCTTCGCGCTCGCGCAGCTCGGTCTTCAGCACCTTGCCGTAGTGGTTCTTCGGCAGCGCGTCGACGAAGCGGTAAACCTTGGGCCGCTTGAAGCGCGCGATGTGCTCACGGCAGAAGGCGTCGAGCGCCGCGCCGTCGATCGCGCTGCGCGCCACCACGTAGGCGACGACCACCTCGCCCCACTCGGCGTCGCGCGCACCGATCACGCTGGCCTCGTGCACCGCCGGGTGCTGCAGCAGCACCTCCTCGACCTCGCGCGGGTAGATGTTGCTGCCGCCGCTGATGATCAGATCCTTGCTGCGATCGAGCAGCGTCAGGAAGCCTTCGTCGTCGAGACGGCCGACGTCGCCGGTGTACAGCCAGCCGTCGCGGATGGCGGCCGCGGTGGCCTCGGGCTGCTGCCAGTAGCCCTGCATCACGACGTCGCCGCGCACGCAGACTTCGCCGGTCTCGCCCGCCGGCAGCGGCGCGCCGTCGGCCGAGCGGATCGACAGCTCGAGCATCGGCTGCGCGTACCCCACCGACGCCAGCCGCTGCAGGTGGCGCGGATGCGCGTCGTCGTTGATCACCCGGCGCGGCAGCACGGTGATCGTCATCGGGCTTTCGCCCTGGCCGTAGATCTGCGCGAAGTGCGGGCCGATCACCTGCAGCGCCTGCCGGATGTCGGCCAGGTACATCGGCCCGCCGCCATAGGTGATGGTGGCCAGGCCTTCGGGCCGGCGACCGCTGGCCTGCACATGATCGACCAGGCGCCGCACCATCGTCGGCGCGGCGAAGAACGAGGCGTTGCGCCGGTGCGCGGCCAGCTCGACGATCTCGGCCGGGTCGAAGCCGCCCGAGGCCGGCACGACGTTGACGCCGCCGTGCATCACATACGGCAGGTGGTACAGGCCGCTGCCATGCGACAGCGGCGCGGGGTGCAGCATCGCGTCGCCCGGCGCGACAGCCTGCACCTCGCTCAGGTAGCCGAGACTGGCCTCGCGCAACTGGCGCGCCGCGAGCACCACCCCCTTGGGCCGGCCGGTGGTGCCGCTGGTGTAGAACAGCCACACCGGATCGCTGTCGCTGCGCTCGACCGGTTCAGGCAGCACCGCCGTGCCGTCCAGCGGTGGCAACGCGGTGCGCAGCGGCTCGGCCAGCGGCCGCCCGTTCGGCTGCGATTCCGGCTGCGCTCCTGGCTGCGGGAGCGGCCATAGCGTCGCCAGTTCGCCATGCGCCGTCGCGTCGCACACCGCGAGGCGAGCCCCACTGTGCGCGAGGATCCACGCGGCCTCGCGCGAATGCAGCTTGGCGTTGACCGGCACTGCGGCGACTCCGGCCCACCACAAACCCCACAGCCACACCAGGTACTCGGGGCGGTTCGACATGAACAGCCCGACGCGATCGCCCGGCTGCAGACCCTGCGCGTGCAGCCACGCGGCCAGTGCGCCCGCACGGTGCGCCAGCTCGCGATAGCTGCACCATGGCGCCTTGCCATGGTCGATCGCGGTGCGATCGCCGAAGCGCTGTGCGCTGCGCGCCAGCCACAGCGCGAGGTTCATCGCACGCCGCACCGCGGCAAGGCGGCGCGTTCGTCGGCGGTGCGCGTTGTCGGGTCGCTCACGTGGCCATGCGGGTAGGCACTCGGCGCGAGAATAGCCGAACGCCGCTGACCGCAGATTGACCGCGCAACCCATGACCGGCCTTGCCGCCGCTGCGCCCCGCCTGGCGCTGTACCTCGACCTGATCCGCTGGAACCGCCCGGCCGGCTGGCTACTGCTGCTGTGGCCGACGCTGTCGGCACTGTGGATCGCCGCCGGCGGCTTCCCGGGCTGGCACCTGCTGCTGGTGTTCGTGGCCGGCACGGTAATCATGCGCAGCGCCGGTTGCTGCGTGAACGACGTCGCCGACCGCGAGTTCGATCGTCACGTGAAGCGCACCGCGCTGCGGCCGGTGACCAGCGGCCGCGTCGGCGTGCGCGAGGCGCTGGCGCTCGGCGCCGTGCTGGCGCTGGTGGCCTTTGCGCTCGTGCTGAGCACCAACCCGCCGACGATCTGGTTGTCGGTGGCCGGGCTGGCGATCACGCTGGCGTATCCGTACGCCAAGCGTGCGGTGTCGATGCCGCAGGCAGTGCTCGGCCTGGCGTTCAGCTTCGGCATTCCGATGGCGTTCGCCGCCGTGCTCGGCAGCCACGACTGGACGCCGGCCGCGGTCGCTGCCGCGGTGCCGGCGCAGGCGTGGTGGCTGCTCGTCGGCAACGCGTGCTGGGTGCTGGCCTACGACACCGAGTACGCGATGGTCGATCGCGACGACGATCTGCGCATCGGCATGAAGACCTCGGCCATCACGCTCGGGCGCTTCGACGTCACCGCGGTGATGGCGTTCTACGCGCTGTACCTCGGCAGTTGGTCGTGGCTCGGCCACGCGCTCGGCCTGGGCGGCATCTACCAGCTCGGTCTGCTGGTCGCCGCGGCGCAGGCGGCGTGGCACTACACGCTGATTCGCGGGCGCACGCGCGAAGGGTGCTTTCGCGCGTTCCGGCTCAACCACTGGCTCGGCGCCAGCGTGTTCATCGGCGTGGCACTGGACCTCGCGCTGCGCCGGTGATCGGCGTCGCGGGCGCCGCGCCGGCCACCGGGGTCTCCGGTGCCGATGCGGCCGCCTGCCCCACGGCCGCCGTTGCCGCCGCGCCAGCACCGAACTCGTCGCCCAGCTCGCGTGCGCGCACGTTCGCCGCATGCAGCGCGCGCACGAACGCCGCCTTCACCGCATCGCGGTCGAGCGACATCAGCGCTGCATACGTGGTGCCCCCCTTGGAAGTGACACGCTCGCGCAGCACGGCCGGTGAATCGCGCGAGTCGCGCGCCAGCGCGGTGGCGCCGGCGAACGTGGCCAGCGCGAGGCGGCGGCCCTGCTCGGCACCGAGGCCCATCTCGCCGGCGGCCTGGATCATCGCCTCGATGAAGTAGTAGACATACGCGGGCCCCGAGCCCGACAACGCCGTCACCGCGTCGAGGTCGCGTTCGCGCTCGACCCACAGCAGTTCGCCGCTCGGCGCCAGCAGCTGCTCGACGCGCGCGCGGTCGTCGGCGCTGACGGCCGGCGTCGCGAACAGGCCGCTGATGCCCTGGCCCACCAGCGCCGGCGTGTTGGGCATCGCGCGCACGATGCGCGCACTGCCGCTGGCCGCCGCCAGCGCGTCGGTGCGGATGCCGGCCATCACGCTCAGGTGCAGCGCCTGCGCGACGTACGCGGCGCACGGCCGCGCCGCGGCAGCGAAGGCCTGCGGCTTCACCGCCCACACCACCATCGGCACCGCGGCGAGCTGGGCATCGGCCGCCGGCAGCGCCAGCACGCCGAACTGCAGCGCCAGGCGGGCGCGCTGGCGATCGTCGGGCTCGACCACCAGCACCGTGGCGGGCACCCGGCCGGTGGCCTTCAGCAAGCCGCCGATCAGCGCGCTGGCCATGTTGCCGCCGCCGACAAAGGCGACCTCGGGCGTGATGCCGTTTTCCATCGGGTCAGTGTAGACGCGCTACAGTTCGCGCGGCCGCCGCGCGACTGCGCCCGAGTGAGGCGCATCACCGAAAGCGACACCTCAATCGTCCTCGGAGCCATCGCCATGAGCACACTGTCCTATGTCGACGAATCGGCCGACAGCCCCTGGAGCACCTACCTCGCACAGGTTGACCGCGTGGTGCCCTACCTCGGGCCGCTGGCGCGCTGGGCCGAAACGCTCAAGCATTGCAAGCGCGCACTGATCGTCGACGTGCCGATCGAGCTCGACGACGGCTCGGTGGCGCACTACGAAGGCTTTCGCGTGCAGCACAACCTGTCGCGCGGGCCCGGCAAGGGCGGCGTGCGCTATCACCCGGCGGTGACACTCGACGAGGTGATGGCGCTGGCGGCATGGATGAGCGTGAAGAACGCCGCCGTCAACCTGCCGTATGGCGGCGCCAAGGGCGGCATCCGCGTCGACCCGAAGACGCTGTCGATCAAGGAGCTCGAGCGGTTGACGCGCCGCTACACCAGCGAGATCGGCATCATCATCGGGCCGCAGCAGGATATTCCGGCGCCCGACGTCAACACCAACGCACAGGTGATGGCGTGGATGATGGACACCTACTCGATGAACGTCGGCGCCACCGCCACCGGCGTGGTCACCGGCAAGCCGATCCATCTCGGCGGCTCGCTCGGGCGCGTCAAGGCCACCGGCCGTGGCGTGTTCGTCACTGGTCGCGAGGCGGCGCGGCGCATCAACCTCGAGCTGCAGGGTGCGCGCGTCGCGGTGCAGGGCTTCGGCAACGTCGGCTCGTCGGCGGCCGAGCTGTTCCACGGCGCCGGCGCGAAGATCGTCGCCGCGCAGGATCACACCGGCACCATCGTCAACCCGCGCGGCCTCGACCTGGCCACGCTGATGCCGCACGTGCGCGACAGCGGCGGCGTGGCCGGATTCGCGGGCGCCGAGCGTGCCGACGACGAATCGTTCTGGGATGTCGACTGCGACATCCTGATCCCGGCTGCGCTCGAAGGGCAGATCACAGCGGCGCGCGCGCGGCGCACCAAGGCGAAACTGGTGCTCGAAGGTGCCAACGGGCCGACACTGCCGGCAGCCGACGACGTGCTCGGCGACCGCGGCATCCTGGTGGTGCCCGACGTGATCTGCAACGCCGGCGGCGTGACGGTGAGCTATTTCGAGTGGGTGCAGGACTTCAGCTCGTTCTTCTGGACCGAAGACGAGATCAACCTGCGCCTGGACAAGATCATGGTCGGCGCGCTGCGCCGCATCTGGGACACCGCCGACCAGCACAAGATCTCGCTGCGCACGGCCACGTTCGCGGTGGCCTGCGAGCGCATCCTGATGGCGCGGCAGGAGCGCGGGCTGTACCCGTAGCGCCGCCGCCTCAGGGCGACCGAGAGCGGCCGCGGATCCGGTTTCGCCGGGCCGCTGGCCGCGCCCCCTTGTAGAGGCAGGCGCCGAAGGCGCATCGGGGGTGGTTGACTTCAGCTGCGCGCGCCGAAGATCGCGCTGCCCACGCGCACGATCGTCGCGCCTTCGGCGATCGCCGCTTCGAGATCGGCGCTCATGCCGATCGACAGCGTGTCGAGCGCCAGGCCCGCCGCGTTGAGCTCGCCCAGCAGCCGCGCCAGTGCGCGATGCGGCACGCGCTGGGCCTCGAAACCGGTCACCGGCTGTGGGATCGCCATCAGCCCGCGCAAGCGCAAGCGCGGCAACGCGGCGACGGCGCGGGCCAGCGCCAGCGCCTCGTTCGGCGGCACGCCGGACTTGCTGGCCTCGCCGCTGATGTTGACTTGCAGGCACAACTGCAGTGGCGGCAGGCCCGGTGGGCGCTGCGCCGACAGTCGCTCGGCCAGTTTGAGGCGGTCGACGCTGTGCACCCAGTCGAACCGCTCGGCCACGACGCGCGTCTTGTTGCTCTGCAGCGGGCCGATCAGGTGCCATTGCAGTGGCTCGCGCAGGTCGGCCAGCGCGGCCATCTTCTCGAGCGCCTCTTGCACGTGGTTCTCGCCGAACGCGTGCTGGCCCGCGGCCACGGCGTCGCGTATCGACTGCGCGCCGAAGGTCTTGGTCACCGCCAGCAACGTGACGCTTTGCACGGGACGCTGCGAGGCCGTGCACGCAGTCGCGATACGCGTGAGCACTTGTTGTAACTTCTCCGCGACGATCTCCATAATCTTCAGCCTACACCCCTCAGGCGCCGCCTCAAATGGACATCACGCAACTGCTCGCGTTCTCGGTGAAGAACAAGGCGTCGGACCTTCACCTGTCGTCGGGCCTGCCGCCGATGATCCGCGTACACGGCGACGTGCGCCGCATCAACGTCGACCCGCTCGAGCACAAGCAGGTGCACGACATGGTGTACGACATCATGAACGATGCGCAGCGCAAGCACTTCGAGGACACGCTGGAGTGCGACTTCAGCTTCGAGATCCAGGGTCTGGCGCGCTTTCGCGTCAACGCGTTCAACCAGAACCGCGGCGCCGGCGCCGTGTTCCGCACGATTCCCAGCAAGATCCTGACGCTCGAACAGCTCAACGCGCCGAAGGTGTTCGCCGATCTGGCGCTCAAGCCGCGCGGCCTGGTGCTGGTGACCGGCCCCACCGGCTCGGGCAAGAGCACGACGCTGGCGGCAATGGTCAACCACCTGAACGAGACCGAGTACGCCCACGTGCTGACGGTGGAAGACCCGATCGAGTTCGTGCACGAGAGCAAGAAGTGCCTGGTCAACCAGCGCGAGGTGGGCCCGCACACGCTGAGCTTCAACAATGCGCTGCGCGCCGCACTGCGCGAGGACCCCGACGCGATCCTGGTCGGCGAAATGCGCGACCTGGAAACCATCCGCCTGGCGCTGACCGCGGCCGAGACCGGCCACCTGGTGTTCGGCACGCTGCACACGTCGAGCGCGGCCAAGACGATCGACCGCGTGGTCGACGTGTTCCCCGCCGCAGAGAAGGACATGGTGCGCGCGATGCTGTCGGAGTCGCTGATCGCGGTGATCTCGCAATCGCTGTGCAAGCTGAAGGACGGCTCCGGGCGCGTGGCGTCGCACGAGATCATGATCGCCACCTCGGCGATCAAGAACCTGATCCGCGAAAACAAGATCGCGCAGATGTATTCGTCGATCCAGACCGGCCAGAGCCAGGGCATGCAGACACTCGACCAGAACCTGACCGACCTGGTGCGCCGCAACGTGATCTCACCGGCCGAGGCGCGCGCCAAGGCCAAATTCCCCGAGAACTTCCCCGGCTGACCGCCGTACCACTGGCCGTGAAGAAACTGCTCGATCGCCTGGCGGGCTCCCGCCAAGAGAACCCCGAAACGCCGGACTCCGGCTATTTCTCGACCATGTTCCTCGAGCGCGAGGAAGCGACGCCGCCCCTCGTGCCGTGGCCGTTGCGCGCGAGCCAGCTGCAAGCGACCGTGGTGGCGCCGGTCGACGGCGCGATGAAGTTCGCCCGCGCGTGGAACAACGACCGCCATGCGGTCACGCTGGCCGAGGGCGAACTGAAGCGACTGATCGGATACCTCGGCTTCTTCAGCCTGGCGCCCGACCGCGAGGTGATCGCGCAGGACGAGCAGGGCGACTACCTGCTGATCGTGCTCGAAGGCACCATCGCGGTCGACCGTGTGCAGCCGTGGGGCGGGCGCGCCCGCCTCGGCGAAGCCCGCGTCGGCGACCTGCTGGGCGAGATGTCGCTGCTCGACGCCGGCACGCGTTTCTCGTCGTGCCGCACGCTCACGCCGTGCGTGGTGGCGGTGCTCGAAGCCGGCGCGCTCGACCGCATGATGCACGACGACCCGCGCCTGGCCGCCGTGCTGCTGGCCGCACTCGCGCGCCGCCTGTCGCTGCGCCTGCGCCAGGCCAGCGCCCGCCTGAGCGCGCTGCTGACCAGCGGCAGCTGAAGCAGTCTTCAGCGCGCAGCCGACCCACCACGATTGGACTGACCATGGAACGCGACCAGGCCTCGAAGTTCGTCAACGACCTGCTGCGCCTGATGATCTCACGCAACGGTTCGGACCTGTTCCTCACCGCCGACTTCCCGCCGGCGATCAAGGTCGACGGCCGCGTCACCAAGGTGAGTCCGCAGCCGCTGACCGGTCAGCACACGATGGCGCTGGCGCGTGCGGTGATGAACGACAAGCAGGCGGCCGAGTTCGAGAAGACCAAGGAGTGCAACTTCGCGATCTCGCCGCAGGGCATCGGACGCTTCCGCTGCAACGCGTTCGTGCAGATGGGGCATATCGGCCTGGTCTTTCGCGTCATTCCGCAGACACTGCCGACGGTCGACCAGCTCGGCCTGCCCAAGGTGATGAAGGACGTGGCGATGACCAAGCGCGGCCTGGTCATCATGGTCGGCGCCACTGGCTCGGGCAAGAGCACGTCGCTGGCGGCGATGGTCGACCACCGCAACGAGAACTCGCACGGCCACATCATCACGATCGAGGATCCGGTGGAGTTCGTGCACCCGCACAAGAACTGCATCGTCACGCAGCGCGAAGTCGGCATCGACACCGACGGCTGGGAACATGCGCTGAAGAACACGCTGCGCCAGGCGCCCGACGTGATCCTGATGGGCGAGATCCGCGACCGCGAAACGATGGAGCACGCGGTGGCGTTCGCCGAGACCGGCCACCTGTGCATGGCCACGCTGCACGCCAACAGCTCCAACCAGGCGCTGGACCGCATCATCAACTTCTTCCCCGAAGAGCGACGCGCGCAGCTGCTGATGGACCTGTCGCTGAACCTGAAGGCCATCGTCTCGCAGCGCCTGCTGCCGCGAGAGGAAGGCAAGGGCCGCATCGCGGCGGTGGAGATCATGCTCAACACCCCGCTGATGGCCGACCTGATCTTCAAGGGCGAGGTCGGCGAGCTGAAGGAGCTGATGAAGCGCTCGCGCGAGCTCGGCATGCAGACCTTCGACCAGGCGCTGTTCGACCTGTACGAGCAGCGGCACGTGTCGTACGAGGATGCGCTGCGCAACGCCGACTCGGTCAACGACCTGCGGCTGCAGATCAAGCTCAACAGCGCGCGCGCGCGCAACCAGGACCTGGCGGCGGGCACCGAGCACCTGACGATTGTTTAGCCCCCGGCCGCCGGGCGGCCGGTCCACGGCCGGGCTTGCAGGCCCGGCCGCTTCGCGAGGCACGCGGCAGGCCGCAGGGCCCGCCACCTGTCCGCGCTCAGCCCCGAGGGGGCTCGAATCGCGACCGGGAGACCCGGATCGCGATTCGCTTCGCCGTTGAGGACGCCCCTGGTCGCCGTCGGCGACCTGTCCCAGGGGGACCCAACTGCCTACGGCGCACTGCTGCGCCGAACGGCCCCGGGCGAGCAGCCTACACTTCGGTTGCTACTGTCAAGGGCCGCTATGAAAACCTACGACGCCACACCTGCGCGCAAGGCCGCCTTTCTCGGCCTGGGCGTGATGGGGCACCCGATGGCCGGGCATCTGGCGCGCGCCGGGCACGAGGTATGTGTGTTCAACCGCACCGCGGCGAAAGCACAGGCCTGGCTGCGGGAGTACGGTGGCCGCGCGGCGCCGACGCCGCGCGAGGCGGCCGCAGGTGCCGACCTCGTGTTCGCCTGCGTCGGCAACGACGACGACCTGCGCTCGGTGGTGCTCGGCGAGCACGGTGCGTTCGCCGGCATGAAGCGCGGCGCGATCTTCGTCGATCACACGACGGCGTCGGCCGCGGTGGCGCGCGAGCTGAGCGGCGTGGCCCGCGGCCTGGGGCTGCAGTTCGTCGACGCGCCGGTATCGGGCGGCCAGGCCGGCGCCGTCAACGGCTTGCTCACCGTGATGTGCGGTGGCGAGCGAGCGGCGTTCGACGCCATGATGCCGGTGGCGATGGCGTTCGCGCGCGCGGTCACGTTGGTCGGCGTCAGCGGCGCCGGTCAGCTGGCCAAAATGGTCAACCAAGTCTGCATCGCGGGTTTGGTGCAGAGCCTGGCCGAGGGCATCGCCTTCGGGCTCAAGTCGGGCCTGGACATGAAGCTGGTGCTCGAGGTGATCGGCAAGGGCGCGGCGCAGAGCTGGCAGATGGATAACCGCGGTGCGACGATGATCGACGACCGCTTCGACTTCGGCTTCGCGGTCGACTGGATGCGCAAGGATCTCGGCCTCGTGCTCGACGAGGGGCGGCGCAACGGCGCGCAGCTGCCGGTGACGGCGCTGGTCGACCAGTTCTACGGCGACGTGCAGGCGCGCGGCGGCGCGCGCTGGGACACGTCGAGCCTGATCCGGCGCCTGCGCTGACGCCGCAGCGCGGCACGTCTGCCCCCCGGCGCCGAGCCCGGTGCCGCTATTTGCGCTCGGCCAGGTCGGCCTCGCTGACGATCTCGAACACGCGCACCACCCGCTGCACGCCACTGACGGTGCGCGCGAGTTCGGTCGCACGGTTGGCCTCGCGTTCGGTCACGCGGCCCATCAGGTAGACCGTGCCACGCTCGGTGACCACCTTGATCGCATTGGCCTGCAGATCCTTCGCGTCGACCATGCTGGCCTTTACCTTGCCGGTGAGGAACGAGTCGCTCGAGCGCGACGACAACGGCGACGGCAGCATCACCGCCAGCTCATTGACCGTGGAGCGCACGTTGTCGATGCGCTGGATCGCCTGCTCGACGGCCGCCTTGTCGGCCTCGGTGTCGACCTCGCCGGTCAGCAGCACGGTGCGGTTGTAGCTGGTGACGTTGACGTGGCCCTTGTCGCCGAGCACTTCCTTCAGGCGGCCGATGGCCTTCAGCTCGATCGCTCCGTCGTCGACCTGCGCGCCGGCGGAGCGCCGGTCGGCATACATCATCGTGCCGCCGACCATCGCCCCGCCCACCAGCAGCGGCGTGCAGGCCGACAGCGTCGCCGCCAGCGCCAGGCCCAGGCCCAGCCGCGCCAGCGGCGAGCGCCGCCCTTGTCCCATCGTCGATCTGCTCGTCTCGTGCGTCATGCAGGATCCTCTTCTCCAAGCAATTGAAGATCGATCGCATCGCACAGCACGTGCAGGATCAGCAGATGCATCTCCGTCACCCTGGCGTTGCGATCGTGCGGCACGGTGACGGCCGCGTCGGTCTCGCCCAACGCGGCGCGCAACGCGCCTCCGGTGCGCCCCAACAACGCAACAACCGCCATCTCGTTGGCATGCGCCGCGTCCACCGCGGCAAGCAGAGCGTCGTGCTCGCCTTCCGGGTCCATCAACAACAACAAGTCGCCCGGCGCGCCGAGCGTCGACACCTGGCGCGCCAATGCGTCGGCCGCGCCGCCGGCCAGCCACAGCTGGTTGGCCACCACGGCATCGGCGCCGAGCACAACCACCGCCAGCCCCGGGCGATCGCGCTCGAAGCGGCCGATCAGTTGCGCAGCCGCGAGCGACGCCAGTGCCGCCGAGGGCCCGAGTCCGCACACCAGTACCTTGCCGCCGGCGGTGAGCACGCCGACGATCGCCTGCGAGGCCTCGGCGATCGGCTTGGCCAGCGCCTCGGCCGATTGGTACCTCAGATCCGCCGCATCGAAGAACTGCTGCTGGATGCGCTGCTCGAGCATGGGCGCCGATGATAAGTCACGCGTCGAATGCGCCCCGAATCCACTGCAGCGCATCGCCGTCGATCGCCACCACGTCGAAGCGGCACGGTGGGCACTGCGGTAGCCGCCCCAGGTAATGCTGCGCCGCCAGCGCGATGCGCTGCCGCTTGCGCGCCGTGACGCTGGCCGCGGCGCCGCCGTGGTCGGTATCGCGCCGCGCGCGCACCTCGACGAACACCAGCGTGCCGTCGCGCTCGCGCACGATCAGGTCGATCTCGCCGCCGCGGGCGTGCGGGCCGCGCGCCACCCGATAATTGCGACACACGAGCGACAGGCCGTGGCGCAGCAGGTGCGCGAGCGCAAGCGCCTCGGCACGGTCGCCCGCCGACTTCGGCGTCATCGCCATGGTGGCCCTTCGTTGAGCATCGACCTGATCCCGCAAGCCGCCGCCGCGGTGGCCGGCACCCAGCAGTATCCCGCGCCGGCGTTGTACGTCGTGGCCACGCCGATCGGCAACCTGGCCGACCTGAGCCTGCGCGCGCTGCACGTGCTGGGCCTGGTCGACACCGTGGCCTGCGAAGACAGCCGTGTCAGCGCCCGGCTGCTGCACCACTACGGCCTGCACAGGCCGCTGCTCGCGCTGCACCAGCACAACGAGCGCGGCGCAGCCGACACGGTGCTGCAGCGCCTGCGGGCCGGCCAGCGTGTGGCCTATGTCAGCGATGCCGGCACGCCGGCGGTGTCCGACCCCGGCGCGGTGCTGGTCGCCGCGGTGCGCGCAGCGGGCTGGCCGGTGGTGCCGGTTCCCGGGGCCAGCAGCGTGCTGGCCGCGCTCAGTGTCGCCGGCGACGCCGCCGGCGACGGCTTTCGCTTCTGCGGCTTCGTGCCGAGCAAGGGCGCCGATCGCAGCGCAGCGGTGGCGCGCGCCGCGGCCGACCCCGGCGCGCAGGTGTGGTTCGAGGCGCCGCACCGCATGGCCGACCTGGCGGCGCGCTGGGCTGCCGCGTTGCCGGCGCGCACGCTCACCGTCTGCCGCGAACTGACCAAGCAGTTCGAGAGCACCGCGACGATGCCGGTTGCCGATCTGGTCGCCTGGCTGGCCGCCGATGCGCAGCGCCAACGCGGCGAGTTCGTGCTGGTGCTGCACGCCGCAGCCGGCGCGACGGCCGCTGCCCCGCAGGCGATCGACGCTGCCGCGCAGCACGCGCTCGATGTGCTGCTGGCGGAGCTGCCGCTGAAACAGGCCGTGTCGCTGGCGGCGCGCATCAGCGGCGCACCGCGCAACACGCTGTACGCGCAGGCGTTGCGCCAGCGCGGTGGCGACGCGTAGCCGCGCGCAAGACCTGTGCGTGCGCGGTGCGACCCACACTCCTACAATGAACCGATGATCTCGCGCGAACCCACGATCGAACGCCTGGCGCTGGCGCGCCGCCTGCTGCTGGAGCCCGGCGGCCTCGACGAAGCTGCGTTGCAGGAGGCGCTGGGCACGATCGGCGGCCATCGCGTCGACGACTGCGACCTGTACTTCCAGATCACCCGGCACGAAGGCTGGAGCCTCGAAGAAGGCATCGTCAAGAGTGGCAGCTTCGGCATCGACCAGGGTGTCGGCGTGCGCGCGGTGGCCGGCGAGAAGACCGCGTTCGCGTATTCCGACGACATCTCGCGCAGCGCGCTGCTCGACGCGGCGCGCACCGTGCGCAGCATCGCCGCCGCGGGGCAGAGCAAGCGCGTGAAGGTGGGCTCCGATGCCGCACAGGTGGCGTCCAGCCACGCGCTGTACGCGTCGATCGATCCGATCGCCACGCTCGACAGCACGCAGAAGGTGGCGCTGCTCGAGCGCGTGGAGAAGCTCGCCCGGGCACGCGACCCGCGCATCGTGCAGGTGATGGCCAGCCTCGCCGCCGAGTACGACGTGGTGCTCATCGCGCGCGCCGACGGCACGCGCGCGGCCGACGTGCGGCCGCTGGTGCGCGTATCGGTCACCGTGATCGCCGAAGCAGCCGGCCGGCGCGAGATCGGCAGCGGCGGCGGCGGCGGGCGCTTCGGCCTCAACTACTTTCAGCACGACGTGCTGGCACGCTACGTCGACCAGGCCGTCAACGCCGCACTCACCAACCTCGAATCGCGGCCCGCGCCGGCCGGGGCGATGAGCGTGGTGCTGGGCCCGGGCTGGCCCGGCGTGCTGCTGCACGAGGCGGTGGGCCACGGCCTGGAGGGCGACTTCAACCGCAAGGGCTCGTCGGCGTTCTCCGGCCGCGTCGGCCATCGTGTGGCCGCCAGGGGCGTCACCGTGCTCGACGACGGCACGCTGCCCGACCGACGCGGCTCGCTCAACGTCGACGACGAAGGCCACCCGACGCAGCGCAACGTGCTGATCGACGACGGCATCCTGAAGGGCTACATCCAGGATTCGATGAACGCGCGGCTGATGAAGCTCGCGCCCACCGGCAACGCGCGCCGCGAGAGCTATGCCCATGTGCCGATGCCGCGCATGACCAACACCTACATGCTCGGCGGCGAGCGTACGAAGGAAGAGATCGTCGCCAGCCTCGACCGCGGCCTGTACGCCACCAACTTCGGCGGCGGCCAGGTTGACATCACCAGCGGCAAGTTCGTGTTCTCGGCCAGCGAGGCGTTCTGGGTCGAGAAGGGCCGCATCCTCTACCCGGTGAAGGGCGCTACCATCATCGGCAACGGCCCCGACGCGCTGACGCGCGTCAGCATGATCGGCAACGACATGTCGCTCGACACCGGCGTCGGCGTTTGCGGCAAGGACGGCCAGAGCGTGCCGGTGGGCGTCGGCCAGCCGACGCTGCGCATCGACCGGCTGACGGTCGGCGGCACAGGGTGACGTGGACCACCCCCGATGTGCTGTTGCGGCTTCATGCTAGAGTGCGACCCATGCGTTGCGTGCCGTTCTTCTTTGCGTACTTTTGGAGTTCGCCCGACCTCGGCGGCTGGATGAACGCGCGCAGTTAGACGAACGACGCACACCAGAACAACCGCCGGCAACCCCGGCGGTTTTTGTTTTCCGCCCCTCCCCCAGCACGGACCGCAGGACTGAACAGGAGCGATCGATGGCCAGCACGAACCCCGAGAAGGGCACGCGCTATGCAATGAGCGAACGAACCAGCGCAACCGACGACCAGCGCATCCGCGACGTCACGCCGCTGCCACCGCCGGAGCATCTGATCCGCTTCTTTCCGATTGCCGGTACGCGGGTCGAGACGCTGATCGGCAACACGCGCAGTGCGGTGCGCGCGATCATGCAGGGCCGCGACCATCGCCTGCTGGTGGTGATCGGCCCGTGCTCGATCCACGACCCCGCGGCCGCGCTGGAGTACGCCCGCCGCTTGCAGACCGAGCGCAAGCGCTTCGGCGACACGCTCGAGATCGTGATGCGCGTGTACTTCGAGAAGCCGCGCACCACCGTCGGCTGGAAGGGTCTGATCAACGACCCCTATCTCGACGAGAGCTACCGCATCGACGAGGGTCTGCGCATCGCGCGGCAGTTGCTGGTGGAGATCAACCGGCTCGGCGTGCCGGCCGGCAGCGAGTTCCTCGACGTGATCAGCCCGCAGTACATCGGCGACCTGATCAGCTGGGGCGCAATCGGCGCGCGCACCACCGAGAGCCAGGTGCACCGCGAACTGGCGTCGGGCCTGTCGGCGCCGATCGGCTTCAAGAACGGCACCGACGGCAACCTGAAGATCGCGGTCGATGCGATCCAGGCCGCGGCACGCGCGCACTATTTCCTCTCGGTGCACAAGAACGGGCAGGTGGCGATCGTCGAGACACGAGGCAACGCCGACTGCCACGTGATCCTGCGCGGCGGCAAGGCGCCGAACTACGATGCCGCCAGCGTCGCCGCCGCGTGTGCCGAAATCGAGGCGTCCGGGCTGCCATGCCGGCTGATGGTCGACTGCAGCCACGCAAACTCCAGCAAGCAGCACAAGCGCCAGATCGACGTAGCACGCGACATCGCCACGCAGATCGCGGCGGGCACCCGCTGCATCTTCGGCGTGATGATCGAGAGCCACCTGAGCGGCGGCGCGCAGAAGTTCAATCCCGGCAAGGACGACCCGGCGGCGCTCGAATACGGCAAGAGCATCACCGACGCCTGCATCGACTGGGACGATTCGCTCGTTGTGCTGAAGCTCCTGAGCGACGCGGTGCGGGCGCGCCGGCGCTGAGCGCGGACCCCGCGCGCGCCGATCGGTGAGATCAATCGGCCGCCGCGTCGCGCTCCAGCCGGCGGCTGTGCCAGTAGATGTCGTCGCCGCCGAGGCCGTCGAGGTTGGCGCGGTTCAGCACCCGCGCCAGCACGAACAGCAGGTCGCTCAGCCGGTTCAGGTACTGGCGCGGCGGTTCGTGCACCGTCTCGCTCTCGCCGAGCGCCACCAGCGCACGCTCGGCTCGGCGCGCCACCGTGCGCGCGACATGCGCGATCGCGGCGCTGCGTGTGCCGCCGGGCAGGATGAACTCCTTCAGGCGCGGCAGCGTGGCATTGAAGTGCTCCAGCGCGGCGTCGAGCGCGGCCACCGCCTCGGGCTTCAGCAGCGCCTGGCCCGGCAACGACAGCTCGCCCCCGAGGTTGAACAACTCCTGCTGCACGTCGCGCAGCAACGTACGCACCGCGTCAGGCAGCGGCTCGGCCAGCAGCACGCCAAGCTGCGAGTTCAGTTCGTCGACATCGCCCAGCGCCGCGATGCGGCGGTGGCTCTTGGGCACGCGCTCGCCGCTGGCCAGCCCGGTGGTGCCGCCGTCGCCGGTGCGCGTGGCGATACGCGTCAATCGGTTTGCCATGGCGGCATCGTAACCCCGCGCGGCGCACAGCAGGGCAGCTTCCTACAATGCGCGCAAGAGCCGCTGGCCGCACGCGGCGCGCACAGGAACCATCACCATGAACGCACGACACGACCTGACCGCCAACGCGCGTCGCCCGGTGCCCGACGCCTTCCTGGCGGCGCTGGCCGCGCGTTTCGCCGAGCGCTGCAGCCGGGCGCAGGCGGTGCGCGAGCAGCACGGCCGCGACGAGTCGCCGTTCGAGGCGCTGCCGCCCGAGGCGGTGGTGTTCTGCGAAACCACCGCCGACGTGGCCGATGCGGTCAAGCTAGCCGCGCAGCACGGCGTGCCGCTGATTCCATACGGTGTCGGCTCGTCACTCGAGGGGCACCTGCTCGCCGTGCAAGGTGGCATCAGCCTCGACCTGGGGCGCATGAACCAGGTGGTGCGCGTCAATGCCGAAGACCTCACCGCGACGGTGCAGCCCGGCGTCACGCGCAAGCAGCTCAACGAGGCCATCAAGCACCTGGGGCTGTTCTTCCCGATCGACCCGGGCGCCGACGCTTCGCTCGGGGGCATGGCCGCCACGCGCGCGTCGGGGACCAACGCGGTGCGCTACGGCACGATGCGCGAGAACGTGCTGGCGCTCGAGGTGGTCACGGCCGCGGGCGAGGTGATCCGCACCGGCACACGCGCCCGCAAGTCGAGCGCCGGCTACGACCTGACGCGCCTGTTCGTCGGCAGCGAAGGCACGCTGGGCGTGATCACCGAGGTGACGCTGAAGCTCTACCCACTGCCCGAGGCGATTTCTGCGGCGATCTGCCACTTCCCGAGCGTGGCGGCCGCGGTCGACACCACGATCGCGATCATCCAGATGGGCGTGCCGATCGCGCGCGTCGAGCTGCTCGACGCCAACGCGGTGCGCGCGGTCAACAAGCACGACAAGCTCGGCCTGCGCGAAACCCCGATGTTGCTGATGGAGTTTCACGGCAGCGACGCCGGCGTCGCCGAGCAGGCGACCACCGTGCAGGGCATCGCGCACGAGCACGGTGGCGAGGAGTTCGAATGGGCGCGTACGCCGGAGGAGCGCACGCGGCTGTGGACGGCGCGCCACCGCGCCTACTTTGCCGGCATGGCGGCCAACCCCGGCTGCCGCACCGTCACCACTGACGCCTGCGTGCCGATCTCGCGGCTGGCCGAGGCGATCGGCGAATCGGTGCGCGAGGCCGATGCGTCGGGGCTGCCGTACTACATCGTCGGCCATGTCGGCGACGGCAACTACCATGTGGCGTATCTGATCGATCCGAAGAGCCCGGCGCAGGCCGACACCGCCGAGCGCCTGAACGATCAACTGGTGCAGCGCGCGCTGCGGCTCGAGGGTACCTGCACCGGCGAGCACGGCGTGGGCCTGCACAAGCAGGGCTTCCTGGTCGACGAGACCGGCGAGGCCACGGTGGCGATGATGCGCACCGTCAAGCGTGCGATGGACCCGCAGAACATCCTGAACCCCGGCAAGATCTTCGCGCTCTGACTCTGCGCGCGGGGCGATTCACCGCGGCGACCTCGAGCGCCGGCGCGAGGCCAGCCGCGCAGCATCACTCGGGGTGCTCGGGTGCCGGCACAGCCCAGGTGCCGCTGACCTCGCCGGCGGCGTTCACGCTCTCGAGCTGGACGCCGAAGCCCCACAGCCGCGCGACGTGCTTCAGCACCTCTTGCGCGCTGTCGTCGAGCGGCCGGTCGTTGTGCTGGAAGTGGCGCAGCGCGAGCGAGCGGTCGCCGCGCAGGTTGACGTTCCACACCTGGATGTTCGGCTCGCGCGAGCCCAGGTCGTACTGGCGCGACAGCGCCTCGCGCACGCGACGGTAGCCCGCGTCGTCGTGGATTGCCGCGACCTCGAGCTCGCTCTCCTTCTCGTCGTCGACGATCGTGAACAGGCGGAACTCGCGCATCAGCTTCGGGCTCAGGTACTGGCCGATGAAGCTTTCGTCCTTGTAGTTGCGCATCGCATGGTCGAGCGTCGGCACCCAGTCGCTGCCGGCGATGTCGGGGAACCACTGGCGGTCTTCGTCGGTCGGGCGCTCGCAGATGCGCTTGAGGTCGTTGTACATCGCGAAGCCGAGCGCGTACGGGTTGAGCCCGCTGTAGGCCGGGTGGCCGACCGGCGGCTGATAGATCACGTTGGTGTGCGACTTCAGCCACTCCATCATCACGCCGTCGGTCAGGTGGCCGTCGTCGTACATCTGGTTCAGGATGTGGTAATGCCAGAACGTGGCCCAGCCCTCGTTCATCACCTGGCTCTGGCGCTGCGGGTAGAAGTACTGCGCCACCTTGCGCACGATGCGCACGATCTCGCGCTGCCACGGTTCGAGCAGCGGCGCGTTCTTCTCGATGAAGTACAGCAGGTTCTCCTGCGGCTCCTCGGGAAAGCGCCGCGACTCGGCAGCATCGCCGCCCTTGCCCGCGCGCCTGGGCAGCGTGCGCCACAGGTCGTTGACTTGGCGCTGCGCGTAGGCCTCGCGCTCCTTGCGCTCGCGCAGTTCCTGCGCCAGCGACTTGCGGCTCGGCCGGCGGTAGCGATCGACGCCGTGGTTGGCCAGCGCGTGGCAGGAGTCGAGGAACAGCTCGACCTCGTCGAGACCGTGGCGCTCCTCGCATTCGGCGACGTAGTTCTTCGCGTAGACCAGGTAGTCGATGATCGACGACGCGTCGGTCCACATGCGGAACAGGTAGTTGCCTTTGAAGAAGCTGTTGTGGCCGTAGGCGGCGTGCGCGATCACCAGCGCCTGCATCGCCATCGTGTTCTCCTCCATCAGGTAGCTGATGCAGGGGTTGGAGTTGATGACGATCTCGTACGCCAGGCCCATGTGACCGCGGCGGTAGTTCTTCTCGGTGGAGATGAACTCCTTGCCGTAGCTCCAGTGGCGGTAGTTCACCGGCATGCCCACGCTGGCGTAGGCGTCCATCATCTGCTCGGCGGTGATCACCTCGAGCTGGTTCGGGTAGGTGTCGAGCCCGAAGCGCTGCGCGGTGCGTTTGATGACGTTGTGGTACTGGTCGATCAACTCGAACGACCAGTCGCTCGGGCCCGGCAGCGGCTCGGCCGGCCGGTCGCCCGGCAGCGGGCCGCGCAACGGCCTGAGCACCGCGCTCACCGGGCTGGCCTCCGCGCCGCGCACTGCGGCGTTCGCGTTTCGAGCCAGCCCATCGGATCAGCCGCGCTGCGCGCCGCGGGTTTCGCGCTTCGGAGCAACACGTTCATGCTGCCGCCGCGGTCGCTCCCTCTTTCTTGAAGAGGTCGCGAAAGACGGGGTAGATCTGCGCCGCCTCGATGGCCTTGCGCATCGCGAAGTGCGGATGCCCTTCGGCGAGCTGGCAGTACTCCTCCCACAGGTTCTGCTCTTCCTCGGCCACCTGCACGTAGGCGAAGTAGCGCACCAGCGGCAGCAGCTTGTCGGCCAGCAGTTCGCGGCAGCGGCCGGAATCGTGGTGCCAGTTGTCGCCGTCGCTGGCCTGTGCGCCGTAGATGTTCCACTCAGCGGGCGAGTAGCGCTCGCGGATGATCTCTTCCATCAGCACCAGCGCGCTCGACACCACGGTGCCGCCGGTCTCGCGCGCGTGAAAGAAGTTCTCCTCGTCGACCTCCTGCGCCTGCGTGTGGTGGCGGATGAAGACGAGGTCGATTTTCTCGTAGTGCCGCGTCAGGAACAGGTACAGCAGGATGAAGAAGCGCTTGGCCAGATCCTTGCGCGCCTCGTCCATCGAGCCCGACACGTCCATCAGGCAGAACATCACCGCCTTGGTGGTCGGCACCGGTACGCGGATGCGGTTGCGGAAGCGCAGGTCGATCGGGTCGAGGTAGGGAATGCGCATCAGCCGCGCGCGCAGCGCCTCGATCTGCTCCTCGAGCGCGAGGATCTCGCGCTCCTTCACCGCGTCGTTGCGGTCGCGGTGGCGCTTGAGCTCGACCAGCCGGTCTTCCAGCTCGCGCAGCTCACGCCGCGAGCCCGAGCCGATCGCGATGCGACGGCCGATCGCGCCGCGCAACGAGCGCACCACGTGCAGGTTGTTCGGCGTGCCGTCGGTGGTGAAGCCGGCGCGCTGGCTCTTCCACTCGGGCGTTTCGGCCAGCTGCGTGCGCACCATGTGCGGCAGCGCCAGGTCTTCGAAGAAGACCTGCATGAACTCTTCCTTGCTCAGCGCGAAGGTGAAATCGTCCTCGCCCTCGCCGGAATCGCTGGCCTGGCCCTTGCCCGATCCACCGCCCCCACCGCCCTTCGGGCGTTCGATGCGGTCGCCGCGCACGTAGTCCTTGTTGCCGGGGTGCACGATCTCCCGCGTGCCGCCCTGGCCATGGTGGAACACCGGCTCGGAGACGTCCTTCTTCGGGATGCGCACTTCTTCGCCGCGCTCGATGTCGCGGATGCCGCGGCCATCGACCGCGCGCTTGACCGCCTCGCGGATCTGGTCCTTGTAGCGGCGCATGAACCGCTCGCGATTGCCGATCGACTTGTTCTTGCCGGCCAGCCGACGGTCGATGATCTGCAGCATGGCGTGCCTCTACCTCCGGTGCGGCCGCCGCACACCCAAGCAGCCGCCGCGGATCCGGCTTCGCCGGGCCGCTGGCGGCGCCCCCCTGGCGGGGAGGCGGCCGCAGGACGCTTCGTGGAGGCGTGTCATCAGCTCGACTTGCGCACCCGCAGGTACCACTCGCACAGCAGCCGCACCTGCTTGCCGGTGTAGCCCTTGTCGATCATGCGGTTGACGAAATCCTCGTGCTTCTTGGCCTCGTCGGCGCTGGCCTTGGCGTTGAAGCTGATCACCGGCAGCAGCTCTTCGGTGTTGGAGAACATCTTCTTCTCGATCACCGCGCGCAGCTTCTCGTAGCTTGTCCAGACCGGGTTCTTGCCCTGATTGTTGGCGCGCGCGCGCAGCACGAAATTGACGATCTCGTTGCGGAAGTCCTTCGGGTTGGCGATGCCGGCGGGCTTCTCGATCTTCTCGAGCTCCGAGTTCAGCGCCGAGCGGTCGAACACCTCGCCGGTGTCGGTGTCGCGGTACTCCTGGTCCTGGATCCAGTAGTCGGCATAGGTGACATAGCGGTCGAAGATGTTCTGGCCGTACTCGCTGTAGCTCTCCAGGTACGCGGTCTGGATCTCCTTGCCGATGAACTCGGCATAGCGCGGCGCCAGCTGCTCCTTGATGAAGCCGACGTACTTCTGCTCCATCTCCTGCGGGAACTGCTCGCGCTCGATCTGTTGCTCGAGCACGTACATCAGGTGCACCGGGTTGGCGGCGACCTCCTGACTGTCGAAGTTGAACACCTTGGAGATGATCTTGTAGGCGAAGCGCGTCGAGATGCCGCTCATGCCCTCGTCGACGCCGGCGTAGTCGCGATACTCCTGGTAGCTCTTGGCACGCGGGTCGGTATCCTTCAGGTTCTCGCCGTCGTAGACCTGCATCTTCGAGAACAGCGACGAGTTCTCCGGCTCCTTCAGCCGCGTCAGGATCGCGAACTGGCTCATCATCTTCAGCGTGCCGGGGGCGCACTTGGCGTCGGCCAGCGACGAATTGCGCACCAGCTTCTCGTAGATCTTGATCTCTTCGGACACGCGCAGGCAGTACGGCACCTTGACGATGTAGACGCGGTCGAGGAAGGCCTCGTTGTTCTTGTTGTTGCGGAAGGTCTTCCACTCGCTCTCGTTGCTGTGTGCGAGGATGATGCCGTCGAACGGAATCGCGCCGAAGCCTTCGGTGCCCTTGAAGTTGCCCTCCTGCGTGGCCGTCAGCAGCGGGTGCAGCACCTTGATCGGCGCCTTGAACATCTCGACGAACTCGAGCAGGCCCTGGTTGGCCAGGCACAGGCCGCCGGCGTAGCTGTAGGCGTCGGGGTCGTCCTGCGCGTAGGTTTCGAGCTTGCGGATGTCGACCTTACCCACCAGCGAGGAGATGTCCTGGTTGTTCTCGTCGCCCGGCTCGGTCTTGCAGACGGCGATCTGCTTGAGCACCGACGGATAGCGCTTGACGACGCGGAACTGGCGGATGTCGCCGCCGAACTCCTCGAGCCGCTTGACCGCCCACGGCGACATGATGCGGTTGAGGTAGCGGCTGGGGATGCCGTATTCCTTCTCGAGGATCGGGCCGTCCTCGGCGCCGTCGAACAGGCCGAGCGGCGATTCGTTCACCGGCGAGCCCTTGATCGCGTAGAACGGCACATGCTCCATCAACTGCTTGAGCCGCTCGGCGATCGAGCTCTTGCCGCCGCCGACCGGGCCGAGCAGGTACAGCACCTGCTTCTTCTCTTCGAGGCCCTGCGCAGCGTGTCGGAAGTACGACACCACCTGCTCGATGGAGTCTTCCATGCCGAAGAACTCGGCGAACGCCGGGTAGATCTTGATGACCTTGTTGGCGAAGATGCGCGACAGCCGCGGATCGTTGCGCGTGTCGACCATCTGTGGCTCGCCGATCGCCTTGAGCATGCGCTCGGCAGCGGTGGCGTAGGCCAGCGGATTGCGCTTGCACTCGGCCAGGTACTCTTCGAGCGAAAGCTCTTCTTCTTTCGTGCGCTCGAACCGTGCGGCAAAGTTGCTGATCACGTCCATGCGGACCTCCTTGATCGGACGGATGCTTGCGGCACGCACCGTGCGCCGCCTGCATCTGGGAAGTTCTGATGAAGTCCCGGCTGTACGGGCCCAGGCGCCATCAGAGCTTTCCGGTCTGCGTGACCCGGCTGGCTAGCGGGTCAACCCGAGGGTCTGCGATTCAGCATGCACCATCCTGCGTGACTCTGCGCGGCGAGTAAAGCCCGCTTTCGGTGGTTGTTCGCTCCGCGCACCACGGCTTGCGACGAAGTGCGTACCTGCATGGTAGCGCTACAACGGCCGAACGCACGCGCCGGCTGACCTTGCCGGGCTCAGGTCTACTGTGCGCCGCAGCCAGCGCGCGGGCGATTCGCGATCTGCGAGTCCTGCCGGCCGTGCCGCAACCGCGTGACGAAGCGGACGCGGGCCTGTTGCGTGGCGCGCCACGCGGCGCGCTGTGTCAGCGGTCGGTCAAGCCCAGACGATCGAGCACGCCATTGAGCTCATCGAGCGAACGGAATGCGATGGCGATCTCGCCACGATTGCCCGCCGCGCCGCGGCGCTTCAGGCGAATCTGCACCGGTGCAGTGAGGCGATCGGCCAATTGCTCTTCGAGCCGCGCGATGTCGCGCGACTTCTCGGGTGCCGGCGCCGCGCGTTTGCCGTTCGCAGCTCGTGTTGAATCGCTGCGCCGCGCCACCAGGCGCTCGGTGTCGCGCACCGACAGGCCCTTGGCCACGACTTCGTTCGCGCACGCGACTTGCTCGGCCGCCGACAACGCGAGCAGCGCGCGCGCATGCCCCATCTCGATGTCGCCGGCCATCAGCAGCTTCTGCACCGGATCGGTCAGGTTCAGCAACCGCATCAGGTTGCTCGCCGCGCTGCGCGAACGGCCAACGGCTTGCGCGGCCTGGTCGTGCGTGAACTTGAACTCGTCGATCAGGCGCTGCAGGCCCTGCGCCTCCTCGAGCGGATTCAAATCCTCGCGCTGCATGTTCTCGACCAGCGCCATCACCGCAGCCGATTCGTCCGGTACGTCGCGCACGAGCACGGGCACCTCATCGAGCCCGGCCATGCCGGCGGCGCGTGCGCGGCGCTCGCCGGCGATAATCTCGTAGCCGCTGGCGCCAGTCGGACGCACCAGGATCGGCTGCATCAGCCCTTGGTCCTTGATGCTCTGAGCCAGCTCCGACAACGAACCCTCGTCCATGCGCGTACGCGGCTGATAGCGGCCCGACCTGAGCTGGTCGAGCCGCAACTGCGTCGGAGCTTGCGGGTTCGGCACTTCCCGTTCGTCGACCTTGGGGCCGAGCAACGCCTCGAGGCCCATGCCCAGGCCCTTGGGTTTCTTGATCGCCATGCCGCCGATTGTCCGACACGACACGGCCTCGTCAGCGGTCGGCCGGTGTTTGGCGATATCCTTGCGGCGACGCGCCAGACGTGCTGCGCCGAGGGTTCGCGAATGTTCAAGGTCTTCGTCGATGGCCAGGAGGGCACCACCGGGCTTCAGATCAACGATCTGCTGGCGCAGCGCAGCGACATCGAGGTGTTGCGCATCGACTCGGCGTTGCGCAAGGACGCAACCGAGCGCGCGCGCCTGCTGAATGCGGCCGACGTCGCGTTTCTGTGCCTGCCCGACGCTGCGGCGCGCGAAGCGGCAGCACTGGTCACCAACAGCCGCACCTGCGTGATCGACGCCAGTACGGCGCACCGGATCGACCCTGCGTGGGCCTTCGGCTTGCCGGAGTTGGCGCCGGGGCAGCGCGAACGGCTGTGCGCGAGCAAAAGGATCAGCAACCCGGGTTGCCATTCGACGGCGTTCATCCTGCTCGTTCGGCCGCTTGTCGATGCCGGCTTGCTCGCTGCCGCTACCTCGCTCACCGCCACCTCGATCACCGGTTATTCCGGCGGCGGCCGCAAGATGATCGAGCAGTACGAAGCGAAGCCGCAACCGACCAAGCTCGGATCGCCCCGGCCCTATGGCCTGTCGCTGTCGCACAAGCACGTACCCGAAATGCGAGTGCACGCCGGTCTGGCGATGAAGCCCATCTTCATGCCTGTCGTATCCAATTTCTACAAAGGTCTCACTGTAAGTGTGCCCTTGCACCTTTCGAAGTTGCCCGGGAACCCGTCGGCCGCCCATCTTCATGAGGCGCTCGCGGCCCGGTACACCGACGAGCGGTTCATACGGGTCATGCCGTTGTCCGATCCGGCTACGCTGGACGACGGCTACTTCGATGTGCAGGCGTGCAACGGCACCAATCGATGCGAGCTGTTCGTGTTCGCCGCCGGTGACCAAGCCGTGCTGATGGCCCGGCTCGACAATCTCGGCAAGGGCGCCAGCGGAGCAGCCGTGCAGAACATGAACATCCACCTCGGCCTGGACGAGCAGAACGGTTTGGTGGCCTGACCGCGAACGCCTGGGGCGCCTGGATGCGCGGTCGGGTCAGGCGGCGGCCGGATCGGCACTGCGATAGTGGTACGCGTAGGCGTCGTGGAATCCGAGCCGGTGGTAGACCGCCCGCGCCGGCGCGTTGTCGGCGTCGACCTGTAGATAGGCAACCCGTACGCCCTTCTCGTCGCGCGCGCGCGCCAGCAGCCACGCGCACAGCCAGCGGGCCAGACCGGCGCCGCGCGCGGCTGGCGCGGTGAACACGTCGTAGATGCCGACCATGTCGGCCTCCACGGCGATCTGCCCACATGCCAGCGCGGCGCTGTCGTCGAGGCGCCGCAGCACCCAACCCTCGAATGCGACGGGCGACAGCTCGAGCCGCTGGGCATGCGCCTGTTGGTGCGACAGCGGCGAGCCGCGCAACTGACCCACCACCTGCGCGAATGCCGCGTGGCCTGCGCGCTGCAGCGACAAGCTTCTGTCGAGTGGCTCGGGCATCAGGTTGCCGAGCTCGGGCAAGGCCATCACCCGGGTGTCGTCGAATCGTTGCAGACCATTGGCCTCGAGCCAGCCGTCGAGTTCGCCAGGCCGGCTCATCGGTGTGATGCGGAAGATCAGCGGCAGGCCCGCCTCGTCGAACACCTGCTGGCACAGGCCCAGCTTCTCGGCCAACGGCAGATGGCCAACTGCCACCGCGTTGATGCAGCGCGCACGCTTGGCCTTCCCGGCCGAGAACCGAACCATCCAACCGTCGATCCAGCGTTGCTGGGGCGGCGCGCTGGCGTTCAGGCCGGCATCTTCGATTCGCGAAAGCAGCGACTCGGACAGAACCCGGCTCATGCCATCTGCTTGACGCGCTCGACCATCTCACGCGCGAACTCCAGGTACGCCTGGGCGCCGCGCGACGCCGGATCGAAAACCACGCCCGGACGCCCGTAGCTCGGGGCCTCGGCCAGGCGGACGTTGCGCGGGATCACGGCGTCGAACACCTTGCTCCCGAAGTGCGCCTTCAACTGCTCACTGACCTGCTGCTGCAGCGTGATGCGCGGATCGAACATCACGCGCAGCAGCCCGATGATTTGCAGGTCGCGATTGAGATTGGCATGAACTTGCTTGATCGTATTAACCAAGTCAGTGAGCCCTTCCAACGCGAAGTATTCGCACTGCATAGGCACGATCACGCCATGGGCGCTGCAAAGCCCGTTGAGCGTCAGAAGGCTCAGGCTGGGCGGGCAGTCGATGATCACGAAGTCGTAATCGGCGGTCACCACGCGCAGCGCGCCGCGCAGCCTTTGATCACGCCGGTCGAGAGTGACGAGTTCCACCTCGGCGCCGGCTAGTTCGCGATTGGCGCCGAGAACATCGTAGCCACCCACGTCAGAGCGCTGGCGACTCTCGGCCACCGTGGCCGCCTCGAGCAGCACGTCGTAGACCGACAAGTTGAGAGCCCGCTTGTCGATCCCGGAGCCCATCGTGGCATTGCCCTGCGGATCGAGATCGACGAGCAGCACGCGTTGGCCGACCTTGGCCAAGCCGGCGGCCAAATTCACCGTGGTCGTTGTCTTGCCGACGCCACCCTTCTGGTTGGCCACGCAGAACACGCGCGCCTGAGCAGGTTCAGGTGTCGTGACAGTGGGCGGTTCGGCCTCGCTCATCAGCTGCACTCGCGCATCCAGACCAAGCATCGGTCCGCGTCAACGCCAGGAACCCGAACTGGTTCCACGTGGAACACTTCGATCGAATCCGGCAACGCTGCGATTTCAGCATCGGGGCGATGACCCTTCATGGCCACCCAGACGCCGCCGGGTCGGAGCACGCGGCGCGAAACAGCGACCAACTGGGCGAGCGACCCGAACGCCCGTGACGTGATCAGATCGAAGCCGCGCCCAGCGGAGCGCTCGATCTGCTCCACGCGCGCGTGCCGGACGTGCATGTTCGCAATTCTCAGTTCGCCCGCCACCTGGCGGACGAACGCCACCTTTTTCGCCACCGCATCGACCGCCAGCACCTCCCAGTCGGGCCGCGCAATGGCCAGCACGACGGCTGGCAGGCCAGCGCCGGACCCGACATCGAGGATGTGCGCAGCAGTATCAAGGCACCGGCCCAACGGTGCCACGATGGCAAGCGAATCCAGCAGGTTCTTCTCCAGCGATGCCTCGGGGTTGCGCAGCCCGCTCAGATTGTGGACGCTGTTCCACGCTTCGAGCGTTGCCTGGTAGCGCAGCAGTCGATCGGTCTGCGCCTCGGTCAGGTGCACGCCAAGTGCCCGGGCACCGAGCGCCAGGCGCTCGGTGCGACCGACCACGTCCTCGCTCGGGTCCGCCCAGGGTGCGGCCATCTCAGTTGCTCCACCGCGCTTCGCGCGACCCGCGACGCATGAACCGGTGCAGCCGAGAGCCGCCGCGGCTCTGGCTTTGCCGGGCCGGTGGCGGCGCCCCCTCCGAGGGGGAAGCGGCGAAGGCACAACGGGGGTGGTTCATGTCAGTTGCTCCACCGCGCTTGGCGCGACCCGCGACGCATGAACCGACGTAGCCGCGAGCGGCCGCGGAGCGAAGGCCGCGGCTCCAAGCCGACCGGCGTCGGCTTGGACGGCCTGAGCGCCTGCCGACTCCGGCGGCAGGCCCGGCTTTGCTGGTCCGCTGGCCACGCCCTCTTGGAGGGGGAGGCGCTGTAGGCGCTTCGGGGGTGGTTCATCTCAAGCAGCGCGGGCATCGATCGCCAGCCCAGGTACGTCTTGCCCCTGCCCCGATCGGCGCAGCTTGCGCAGATGGACCAGCAGCAGCGAGATCGCGGCCGGCGTGACGCCGGAGATTCTGGCCGCCTGGCCGAGCGTCGCCGGGCGATGCTGCGCGAGTCTCTGGCGAACCTCGAACCCGAGGGCGGTGACCGTGGTGTAGTCCAGATCGGCCGGCAGCGCATAGCTCTCGTAGGCCACGGCCCGCTCGACATCGGCGTGCTGCTTGTCGATGTAACCGGAGTACTTGACCTCGATCTCCAACTGAGCGATCACCGCGTCGGCCATTTCGCCTATCCGACCGTGTAGTGTTTCACGTGAAACCGCGCTGTCCGGATGGGCCAAACCGTCCAACTCGGCAACCTGATCGAAGCCGATGCTCGGCCGCTTCAGCAGATCGAGCAGGCTGTACTCGTGCTCGATCGGCTTGCCCAGCAGGCGCAACGCGGCGTCCTGGGGCACCAATGTTGGGTTGATCCATGTGCTGCGGTGCCGCTCGCGTTCGAGCGCCAGCGCGTCGCGCTTGCGGCTGAACGCCTCCCAGCGCACGTCGTCGACCAGCCCCAACATGCGACCCTGATCCGTCAGCCTCAGGTCGGCATTGTCCTCTCGCAACTGCAGTCGGTACTCTGCGCGACTGGTGAACATCCGATACGGCTCCGACACCCCCTTGGTCACCAGGTCGTCAATCAGCACGCCCAGATAGGCCTCATTGCGCCCTGGCACCCATGAATCCCGGCCCAGAACCCGCAACGCCGCGTTCGTCCCAGCATGCAACCCCTGGGCCGCCGCCTCTTCATAGCCGGTGGTGCCGTTGATCTGGCCAGCGAAATACAACCCGGCGATAGTCCGGGTTTCGAACGTCGGCTCTAGCGCGCGTGGATCGAAGTAGTCGTACTCGATCGCGTAGCCCGGACGCAGGATGTGTGCCTGTTCGAGTCCGGCGATCGAATGCACCGCGGCCAGTTGCACATCGAACGGCAGCGAGGTCGAGATGCCGTTCGGGTACACCTCATGGGTCGTGAGCCCTTCAGGCTCCAGGAAGATCTGGTGCGCTGATTTGTCAGCGAATCGATTCACCTTGTCTTCGATGCTCGGGCAGTAGCGCGGCCCCACCCCTTCGATGACGCCGGTGAACATCGGGCTGCGGTCGAAGCCGCTGCGAATGATGTCGTGTGTCCGCTCGTTGGTGGTCGTGATCCAGCATGAGATCTGCCGCGGGTGGTCGGCCTCGCGGCCGAGAAAGCTGAACACCGGGGTCGGGTTGCGATCGCCCGTCTGCTCATCGAGTCGTGAGTAGTCGATGCTGCGGCCGTCGATGCGCGGCGGCGTGCCGGTTTTCAGGCGTCCCTGCGGCAAACCCAGCGACCGGAGCTGCTCGGCCAGCGCAATGGCTGGGGCGTCACCGGCCCGGCCGCCGGCGTGATGGCTGAGCCCGACGTGGATCCGGCCGTGCAGGAAGGTACCCGCCGTCAGCACAACAGCAGACGCTATAAAGTTAACACTCGCTCTCGTCGTAACCCCAATGATTCTGCAATTCTTTATAATCAGATCATCCACAGCCTGCTGAAACAACCAGAGGTGTTGCTGGTTCTCGAGTCGGCCGCGAATGGCTCCCCGATATAGCACGCGGTCGGCCTGCGCGCGCGTCGCGCGGACTGCGGGGCCCTTCGAACCGTTCAGCACCCGGAACTGGATGCCCGCTTCATCGGTAGCCAGCGCCATGGCGCCGCCGAGCGCGTCGATCTCCTTGACCAGATGGCCCTTGCCAATGCCACCGATCGACGGATTGCAGCTCATCTGGCCCAGGGTTTCGATGCTGTGGGTGAGCAGCAGCGTCTGGCAGCCGAGCCGGGCCGCCGCGAGAGCAGCCTCCGTCCCGGCATGACCGCCGCCGACCACGATGACGTCGAAACGCTTCGGAAACTGCATGGCCTGTTGCGCGCCCGGTCTGAAGAGTCGCATTGTAGAAAGCGGCTGCGGCGCGAGCGCGCCCGCCCATGGCCTGCGCATCACCGGCGCGGCGAGCCCGCGCCGCGGCACGCTGCGCTGTCGGGACGGACAAGACCCCTTCCTGGCCCTTTACGAGCCCCTGCTGCCGACTTCAGTGCGGCTTGCCTGCCGCCACCGGCCCACCGGGCACGCTGCGCAACGCGTGCGAGACGCTGCCGCCGTCGAGCACGATCACACGATCGGCGCTGGCGACAGTTTCGGGCCGATGCGCGACGATCACGCGGGTCAGGCGCAACTGCCGCACGGCCTGGTTCACCTGTCGCTCGCGCTCGACATCGAGCGCGCTCGTCGCCTCGTCGAGGAACAGCAGGCGTGGCCGCTTGTAAAGCGCGCGCGCCAGCAGCAGGCGCTGCTTCTGTCCGCCCGACAACGCCGCACCCATATCGCCGATCAGCGTGTGGTAGCCCATCGGCAGCGCCGCGATCTCGTCGTGCACCGCCGCGTGGCGCGCACATTCGACGATGCGGCCGATGTCGGGTCGCGAATCGAAGAAGCTGATGTTGTCGGCGATCGAGCCGGCGAACAGCGGCTCGTCCTGCATCACGGTGCCGACCATCGTGCGCCACGTCGACGCGCCCACCGCGTGCAGCGGGCGGCCTTCGACCAGCACCTCGCCCTGCGCCGGCTGCAGGATGCCGAGCATCACCTTGATCAGCGTCGTCTTGCCGCAGCCCGACGGCCCGACGATCGCCACCGACTCGCCGGGCTCGACGACGAGGTTGATGCCTTGCAGCACCTGCGGCTCGCTGTCGGAATAGCGAAACGACACGTCGCGCAGCTCGAGCCGCGGCGGCGCCGCACCCTGCGCTGCGCGCTCGGCCTGCAGCACCGGCTGCAGCTTCTCGGGCTCGGCCAGCACGATGTCGGCCAGCCGCTCGCCCTGCACCTTCAGCATCTTCAGCTCGGCCCACTTGTCGATCATCGCGGCCACGCGCTGCGAGAACTGCTCCTTGTACGCGACGAAGGCCAGTAGCATCCCTACCGTGAGCCGCTGGTCGAGTACGAGCAACGCGCCAGCCCAGACCACCAGCACGCGCTCGAGCCCGAACAGGCCGCGGTTGGCCACCGACAGCATCAGCTCCATCCGGCGCACCACCATGTCGGCATTCATCGCCTCGACCACGAGGTTCATGAAGCGCGACTGCCGGTCGGCCTCGGCGGCGAACAGCTTGATTGCCATCACGCCGCGCAGCGATTCGAGGAAGTGACTGGTCTTGTTGGCATCGTGCACCAGCGCCTCCTCGGTGGCACGGCGCATCGGCGCGAACAGCACCCAGCGCAGCAACGCATAGGCCGCCACGAAGCCGAGCACGATGAACGTCAGGCGCGGGCTGTACAGCGCCATCATCGCCAGCGTGGCGATCACCAATGCGCCATCGAGCAGCACCTCGAGAAAGCTGGTGGTCAGCGTCTTCTGGATCTGCTGCACCGCGAAGAAGCGCGACCAGATGTCGCCCATATGCCGGCGCTCGAACCACACCAGCGGCAGGCGCAGCAGGTGCGCGAACACATTGCCCAGCCACTGCAGGTTCAGCGTGGCCGACAGGTGCAGCACCGCCCACGAGCGGATCGCCGCGGCGCCGGCCTGGATCGCCACCAGCATCGCGAAACCGATGCCCAGCGTGACCAGCAGGTCGCGGTCACCGCTGACCAGCACGTCGTCGACCACCCACTGCATGAAGAACGGCGTCAGCAGCACGAAGAACTCGAGCACCAGCGCCAGCGCGACGATCTGCGCCAGCGAGCGCTTGAGCCCGCTGACGCGCCCGAGCAACTGCCGCAGCGTCAGGCGGCGCTTCTCGTTGCGCGGCGCGAAACCGGCCTCGGGCGTCAGCTCCATCGCTGCACCGGTGAAGTGCCGCGACAGCCGCGCCCACTTGAGCCAGCGCGCGCCGCGCGCTGGATCGTGGATCAGCGCGGCATCGCCGCGCACCTTGACCAGCACGACGAAGTGATTGAAGTCCCAGTGCAGGATCGCCGGCAGCAGCAGCTGCTCGAGCTGCTCGGGCTCGGCGCGCACCGCCCGTACCTGCAGCTGCAGCGCGCCGGCCATCAGCGCGAGGTCGGCCATCGTCGCGCCCTTGAGCGACACGTTGAAGCGTTGCCGCAGCGTCGGCAGGTCGACCTGCAGGCCGTGCGAGGCGGCCACCATCGCCAGGCAGGCGAGTCCGCACTCGGCGGCCTCGTTCTGCAGGACCATCGGCGTGGCCGGGCGGCCGAAGCCGATGCGCAGGTGCTCGGTCAGCGCCATCGCGGGCTCATCGGCGGTCTCAGGGCCGCTCACACCCGGCCGGCGATGCCCAGCACCGGCGCGAACAGCCACTCGACCAAGCGGCGCCGCTCGAGCAGCACGTCGGCGTCGAGCTGCATGCCGGCGGCCAGCGGCTGCTCATGGCCATAGGCCATCACCGTCTGCCGGTCGAGCGCCACCGTCACGCGGTACAGCGGTTCATTGGGCTTCGCGGCCAGCGGCAGCGCCGCCAGCTCGCCGGCCTGCAGCGGCGTGCTCGACACCTGCTGGACCTGCCCGGCCTGCAGGCCGAACTTCTCGTACGGGAACGCCGCGATGCGCAGCCGCACCGCTTGAGCGGGCCGGATGAAGCCGAACGCGCTCGACGGCGCGTACAGGTGGGCCTGCAGCCGCGTGTCGGCCGGCACCATCGTCGCCAGCGCCGCATCGGGCACCACGCTCTGGCCCGGCTCGACCAGCACCGAGGCCAGCGTGCCGTTCTGCGGCGCGCGGATCACCAGCTCGTTCTTGGCGTCGTTCTCGGCCGCCTCCTGCGCCAGCTCCTGCGCCTCGCGCTGCAGCTGGCTCGAGCGCGCCCGCACCTGCAGCGGCAGCTCGCGCCGCTGCCCTTCCAGCGCCGCGACATCGCGCGCCAGTGTGCTGCGCTGGCGCTCCAGCGACACCAACTGCGCCTGCAGCGCCAGCACCTCCTCGCGCTTGGCTTGGATGTGCGCCGTGGAAACGTAGCGGTCCTCACGCAGCGCCTCGAATCGCTCCAGCGCCTGCTGGCCCAGCGCCAGGCGCTGCCGTTGCAGCGCCGCCTCGCTGTCGACCTGCGACATCTCGCGTCGCAGCGCCGCGAGGCGCTCGGCCAGAGCCGCATCCTGCTCGCGACTCAGCCGTTGCTGGGTTTCGAGGCTTTCGGTCAGGCTGTCCTGTCGCGCCGACAGGCTGCGCTGCACCCGCTGTTGCGCCTCGCCATCGCGGGTGTGGTGGCCCAACGACAGCACGAACAGCACGTCGCCGGCGCGCACGGCCTGCCCCTGGGTCGCGCGCCGCTCGGTCACCGTGGCGACCTGCGGCGACACCAGGCGGATCCAACCGCGATCGGGCACCACCAGGCCGCGCACATGGGCCTTGCGGGTGTACTCACCCAGCACCAGCCACGCAGCCACGGCAATCGCGCTGAGCACCAACAGCAATGTGAGTACCGACAACGACACCGGTCGCACCAGCCGCACATCGCCCATCCACTGTTGGCGGTTGGCGTCGATGGCCTCGGGGCGGAAGAACGGCGTCATCGAAATGCGGCTTCCGAAATGCGGAACGGCCCGGATGAACCGGGCCGCCGACTAACCGGCCGGAGGGGGGAAGCGCCGGCGCGTCGAGAGAACCTTCGGATCAGCCCCAGCCGCCGCGCGGCAGGCCGCCGCCGCCGGCGACGCGGCTGAGCTGGATGTGTTCGATCGGCTGCAACGCCTTCTTCGGCTCGACATGCCGCTTGGCACCGAACAAGGTCTTCAGAAGCGTGGTCTTGGTGGTCTGCTGCATGCTGGTCTCCGTTTGCGGTCACACGTCAAGGGATGACGCATGCCGGGGATTTCAGCAGTTGGTCAGCGGCCGTGAAACTGTCAACTCTTACAGGTGACAGGCCCGCCGAACCGGGGCCCAATCGATGGAGTCTGCGTCAGTGAATCAGGCCCAGCCGCAACGCCTTCAGCACCGCCTGATGCTTGTTGACGCATTCGAGCTTGCGCATCGCGTTGTTCAAGTGCAGCACCGCGGTTCGCTCGGAGATGCCGAGGATGGTGCCGACTTCCCACGCGGTCTTGCCGTCCATCGTCCAGCGCAGTGCTTCGAGCTCTCGTGAAGACAGCGTCGGCACCTCGGACGCGAGGTCGTTCGGGACCAGGACGCGCATCGCCGCGTCGAGCGCATGCACGGCGAACAGCTGCAGGTCGGCGACCACACGCGTCAGTGCGTTGCGGTCGGTTGGCAGCGGTCGGTCGCGGTCCACACCGAGCATGAAGTGGCGCCCTTCCGGCAGGTGCAACGCCATCGCGATGCCGGTCTGATAGCCAAAGCGCGCCTGTTCTTCCCACAGGTCGCCTTGGCCTTGCGAGGTGTAGGTGGCTTGATCCCAGATGATCGGTAGGCTCTGCCGCTTGCAGTGCTGCATGACAGGGTCTTGCCTCATCGCCCGTGCATCGTGGAAGGCGCTTTGCCACTCCTTCGGCGTGTTATCCACCGTGATGAACTCGCTGCGTCCGATGCCGTGATCGACCACCGCGACGGCGGTCACCGTCTCGAAGCCGAGCGCGCGGCCGAAGCGCACGACCTCATCCCGGAACTCCTCGCGGCTCCGGGCTTGCAGCACCGACGAGTAACCCCCTTGCAGCATGTGATCGATTCAACGGTCATCCGACCGCACGGCGGCAACCTGAAAGGTCTTACAGATTACAAACGGCCGCGACTTGTCGAACACTATTCGACACATCGAACAACACGGTCGCGAAGTCATGATGCAACCCCAGTCCCACGCATGTCCCCCCTGGACCGTCCGCGCCTGGCCGTCTCTATTGTGGCAGGTTGAAAAGTTGCAGCCATTGCAGTTGCGGCATTTGGGCACGCGTGTCACGAACCCGGGCGACCAGATCAGCCGCACTTCCGGACAGACCATCTGGGCAGCTTCGCTCGGCGACCATCAGGCCGGCATGGCCTGGGATTGGATCCAGCTCTCGCGCGGCGTAGTCGCGATGGCCGATCCGCTGTCGGTGGTGACGAACCTGCGCCTGATCAACCCCGACGGCGATGTGTTGACGCCGCTGGAATCATTGCGTTGCCTCAACGAGGTGGTGCACACGCTCGACTGGCAGGACGAGGTCGAACGCGTGCTGACGGTCAACGAGAAGGCGGCCTGAGCCGCCAGCTGTCGCCGCGCATCGCGGCCTGCCCGCCACAGCCGCTGCTCAGCGCGTGGCCGCCGCGCGCAACTGTGACGCTACGGCCGCCAGCAAGGCGGCGGTCAGCGCCACGGCCAACGCCAGCGGCAGCAGCAGATCCCACGCTGCGAACGCCTCGCCGCGCAGCACGCGCCCCATCAGCGTGACCTGCGCGAGTGCCGGTACCCAGAGGTGCCACGGCCGTTCGCCGCCGTCGTTGAACAGTGCGATCAGCGGCAGCAGCGACACCGCCAACACCACCACCGTGTTGCTCGCCTGGGCCTCCTTGAAGGTCTTGCAGCGGATGGCCACGGCCATCAACACCGCCGACAGCAGCGCCGCCAGCGGCAGCAGAAGCGCGAGGAACAGCGCCGCCTCGCGTGCGCCGAAGCGGAACAGCGCGGCCAGCGTCTCGCTGCGGATCAGCCATTGCGACGGCAGGAAGCTCAGGCAGCTCAGCACCGCGATCAGCATGCCGACGCTGGCCACCGCGCCCCACTTGCCGACCACCAGCGCCAGCGGCGCCGCCGGCGTCATCAGCAGCGGCTCGAGCGAGCCGCGCTCGCGCTCGCCGGCGGTGGTGTCGAGCGCAGCATTCAACGCGCCGTACAGCACCGCCATCAGCACGAAGAACGGCAGCATCGCGGTCAGCTGCGCGGCGCGCGCGCGCGGATCGGCGAGGTCGCGCTCGTCGACGCGAACCGCCTCGAGCACGGCCGGCGCCACGCCACGGTGCGCCAGCCGCAGCAGCGCCACCTCCTGGTTGAAGCCGCGCAGCGCCTGCAGCAGCCGGCCGCGCCCGACCGCCGCGCGGGTGTTCGCGCTCGACGCCACCAGCTCGACCACCGGGCGTTCGCCGCGCGCCAGCTGGGCCTCGAACTCAGGCGGCACGACCAGCACCGCGTCGCCCAACCGGCGCGCGACCAACTGGCGCTCGTAGTCCGGCGGTGCCGCCTTGGGCTGCAGGGTCTGCCGTTCGAGGTAGTTGCGCAGCGTGGGCGCGTGGTCGAGGCCGACCACCAGCACCTCGCGCGACTCGGCGCGCTCCTCGCTGCCGGCCACCAGCACCGACAGCGCGAACAGCAGCAGCGGCCCCATCACCACCGACGACAGCACCACCGCCAGCAGCGTGCGCCGGTCGCGCAGTGCGTCGCGCAGCTCCTTGGCGAAGACGACGGCAGCGCTCACGGTCTGGCCCCCTTGGCCCTGCGGGCCCTTCCGCGGGGCGCCGAAGGAGCCCCTTCGCGGCGCCTTGGGAGCAAGCGCCGCCGAAGCGGCCGTGCGGCGCTCACCCCGCCTCCCGCGCCGGCGCGAACGCCAGCTCGACGAACGTCTGCTCGAAGTCGTCGTGGCCGGCGCGCCGGTTCAGCTCGTCGACGCTGCCCTCGGCCACCGCGCGGCCGTGCGCCACCACGACGACATGGTCGGCCAGCCGCTGCACCTCCTGCATCACGTGGGTGCAGAAGACGATGCACTTGCCGTGCTCGTCGCGCAGCCGCCGCAGCGCGTCGCGCAGGCTGCGGATCGACACCACGTCGAGGCCGTTGGTCGGCTCGTCGAGCACGATGTTCGGCGGGTCGTGCACCAGCGCGCGCGCCAGCGCTGTCTTCATCCGCTCGCCCTGGCTGAAGCCTTCGGTGCGGCGCTCGAGCAACGGCACGAAGTCGAGCATCTGAGCCAGTTGCTGCGCGCGCTGGTGGGCCGGCGCCTCGGCCATGCCGTGCAGCCGGGCGTGGTAGACGATGTTCTCGCGCGCGCTCAGCCGCGGGTACAGGCCGCGCGCGTCGGACAGCACCCCCAGCCGCGCCAGCGCCGGGCGCGGCCGCAAGGCGACGTCGATGCCGTCGACAGCAGCGCGACCGCCGTCGGGTTGCAGCAGCGCGGCGACGATGCGCAGCGCGGTGGTCTTGCCGGCGCCGTTGGGGCCGAGCAGTGCGGTGATGCGTCCGGCGGCGGCGCGGAAGCTGACGCCGCGCACGGCATCGACCACCTGCCGCTTGCGGCCGCGGCCGCGCACGAAGCTTTTGTGCAGGTCTTCGACCTCGATCAACGCGGCGCCTCCGACGTCAGCGTGGCCAGCGGCACGAATGCCGGCGGACGCGGCAACGCCGCCGCACAGTCGGCCGGCACCTGCAGCGCCGCCGCATCGTCGGCAGCCTCGATGAAGCGCCGCACCGCGTCGCGCAGGCATGGCAGCGCCATCACGCCGTGGCCGGCATGCGGCACCACGATGTGCCGCGCCTTCGGCCCCAGCGCCGCCGCGATGCGCGCCGCATGGCGCGGCGGCGTCACCGGGTCAGCGGCGCCCGACAACAACCAAGTCGCCGCCGGCGCGACCGGCGCGGCGTAGAACGCCGCGGGCACCGCCGCGCGCGGCCAGTCGGCGCAGGCGCGTTCGTACCACTGCGCGAAGGCATCGCCGAACTGAGCGCCCGGTGCATCGAGGCGCGCTGCGGCCGACAGGCGCGCCACGTCTTCCGCGCACACCACCGAGAAGTGCATGCCGGTGTACAGCGTGGCACCGCCGCCGCCGAGCGACGACGCCAGCCCGACCAGCGGCGCCCAGCGGCCCTGCACCGCATCGGCGATCGCCTGCGGCAACGCGCTGGCGAGAATCGGCGCGTACAGCGGCGCGCGCACCAGCGACAACAGCGTCGGGCGCGACAACGTCAGGTGCTGCGGCGCGCCGGTGAACGGATGGTCCACCACCACCTCGCGTGGCAGGCCGTGCAGCAACGCTGCCCACTGCCGGCGCAGTTGCGGGTGGCGCGCACGGCACGCGGCATCGCCCTCGCACCACGCGAACAGCGCATCGAGCGCGGCTTGGTTGTCGGTCGAGAACGATGCCGGCAACACCATGTCGGCCGGCGCCACACCGTCGAGCACGGCGCGCCGCACCGAGCGTGGAAACAGACGCATGTACTCGATGACCGCGCGCGTGCCGTACGACGCGCCGACGAGGTCGATCTGCGTCGCGCCGAGCGCGGCACGCACCGCGTCGAGATCGGCCATCGCGACCGTGGTGCTGTAGAAGCGCAGGTCGCCCCACGGCAGGCGCATCAGACGCGCGCGGCAAGCCGCGAGCTGCGCCAGCTGCGTCGCCTGGTCGAAGCGGTCGGCCAGCGGCCGCAGCGATTCGGCGTCATCGTCACAGCGCAGCGGCGCGCTGCGCCCGGTGCCGCGCTGGTCGACGAACACCAGGTCGCGCCGGTTGTTCAGGCGGCCGAACTGCGCCGCCAGCGGGCCCGCCAGCTCGATCGCGCTCTGCCCGGGCCCACCGGCCACGAAGAACACCGGGTCGGGCAGCTTGTTGCGCGCCAGCGCCGGCAGCACCGCGAAGTGCACATCGATCTTCACGCCGCCTGGCTGCGCCGGGTCGAGCGCGCGTGACACGCTGCCGCAGCGGGCTTCGTGCGGCACGCCGCGCAGGCGACACGGCTGCAGATCGGCCGCTGCGGTCGGCGCAGTGATCGACCACGCGAGCAACGCCGACAGCACTGGCCCGAGCCACCATCGCCAGCAAGATCGCGCACGTCGCACCATGGCCGCGCATTGTGCAATCCCTGCCATCGCGCGGTGCCAAGCGTGATCGCCTATGCTCGCGCCTCCCTTTCGAACGGTTTCTGTTTCAGGAGATCTCCGGATGAAGCTTTATTACAGCCCCGGTGCATGTTCGCTCAGCCCGCACATCGTGCTGCACGAGCTCGGGCTGCCAGCGCAGCCGGTGCTGGCCAGCACCAAGACCCACAGGCTGGCCGACGGCACCGACTACTACACGGTCAACCCGAAGGGCTATGTGCCGCTGCTCGAACTCGACGACGGGCAACGCCTGACCGAAGGCCCGGTGATCCTGCAATACCTGATCGACCAGAGGCCCGGCAGCGGCCTGCTGGCCGCGCCCGGTTCGATGGAGCGCTACCGCCAGCTCGAGTGGCTGAGCTTCATCACCTCCGAGCTGCACAAGAGCTACTCGGTGCTGTTCAACCCGGCCATGCCCGAAGAGGCCAAGGCCATCTACCGCCAGCGCCTGCGCGGCCGCTACGAGTACGTGAACCAGCAGCTCGAAGGCCGCTCCTACCTGATGGGTGACGCCTTCAGCGCACCCGATGCCTACCTATTCACGGTGACCACCTGGGCCAAGCACGTCAAGGTCGACCTCGAAGGTCTTGCGCACCTGCAGTCGTTCATGGCGCGCATGGCCGGGCGCCCGGCGGTGCAGGCAGCGATGAGGGCCGAAGGCCTGACGAAGTAGCGCTCCGGCAGCCGCTGCTCAGGCGCCGGGCCTGGCCGCTGCTGGGAACGCGGCCTCGCAGCTCGCGCGTGCCGAGGCGTCGGCCTCATGGCGCGCGCACACCGGCAACAGCCTGGCCCGCAGCCGCCCGAGCACTGCGTCGTGGCCGCCGTCGCGGTTCCATTGCGCGAGCCGCTGGCCGATGCGCGACCACGCGCGCGCACTGCGGCCGGCAAACGCCCCCGGATCGCGCGCGGCTTCGTCGATCAGGCCGGCCAGCGTGCGCTCGAGCCGCGCCTCGTCGCGCGGCGCCAGCTCGACCAGTGCCGCCACGTAACGCGCACCCCATTGCAGCCGCGTGGCCGGCCCCTCGCTGCGCGCAAACGCCTGCTCGTGCCAGCGCAACGCCTCGCCGTTGCGCCCGAGCTTGCGCGCGTTGTCGGCCAGCTCGGTCATCAGGTAGTACGGCGAATGGCTCTTGGCCAGGTTCGCCTTCAGCAGCGCATCGGAATCGGCCCACAGGCCGGCGCGCGCCAGTGCGTATGCCGCACCGGTGATCACCGCCTGGCGCTCGTAGCCGTCGGTGATCTCGCGATCATCGCGCGCGCTCGCCTCGCGCACCTGCCGCAACAGCGCTGGTGCGATCTTCGGGTGGCGCTCGGCCTGCGGCACGTCGATACGCGCCAGGTCGATGCGCGCGACCAGCGCCGTCAGCCGGTCGGCGCGCGACAGCGTGCCGTCGGCCTGCAAACGCTGCAGCGCGCGGTCGAAGTCGGCCACCAGCGCGCGGCGTTCGGCACCCGGCTCGGGCTCCAGTGCCTTGGTGATCTCGGCCGCCGCGTTGGCCAGCACGTCCATCTGCGCGCGCGCCACCTTCGGGTCGGCCAACCAGCCGCGCACGCGCTTGCGCAGCGCCGCGTCGGCCTTCACGCCCTTGCTGTCGTCGCTCTCGGCCAGCGCCTTCAGCATCAACCGGATGGCGGTGTCCGCTTCAGCAGCCGGGCAGGCGGCCGACAGCTGCGCCAGCACGCCGGGCCGTTCGGCCGGCGCCAGCAGCGTCGACTCGTCGGTGGCCCACGAATAGAAGCCGAGCATGCGCCACTCGGCCGCCGGCAGCGGCTTGCCGGCGCGCGCATCGGCCAGCACCTGCTGCGTCGGCCGCCCGCCGGCCAGCCCGAGCTGCAGCAACTGCAACACCTGCGGCGGGTCGGCTTCGCCCGGCAGGCGAGTGATCTCGGTGCCGTCGGCGCGCATCAGCACCATCGTCGGGTAGCCGCTGACCTTGAAGCGTGCGCCGAGCTTCTGCGCGCCGGGCAGGTCGCCATCGATCGACACCGCCACCAGCGAGCGGCTGCGCTCGATGAAGTCGTGCCGGTTGAACAGCGTGGCCTTCAGCTGGTTGCACGGCGGGCACCACTGCGCGCCCCAATACAGCAGCAGCGGCTTGCCCTCGGTGCGCGCCTGCGCGAACGCGCGCGCGATGTCGGCATCGTTGGCGGCGTCGCGCCAGGCAACGCCGGCATCGGCCGCCGCACGCGCCAGTGGCGCGGCGAGCAGCGTAGCCGCCAGTGCGAACAGCACGCTGGCCCAGCGCGCGCCGGGCGACCCCGTCCACTTCGACATTCTGTGCCCCATCGAGCGCCACCGGGCGCTGCGCCGATTGTGCGACGGCGCGGCGCGGCGCGCCCACTGCCGTCATGCACCCTGCGCGCAGTCCAGTTCGGCATCCCGGGTGGCCGGCCGTGATGAAATCGTCTCCGGCCGCGGCTGGCGCGGCACTTCCCGGAGCCCGCCGATGCTCGAACTGCTGACCGATCCGCAGGCCTGGATCGCGCTCGTCACCCTCACCGCGCTGGAGCTGGTGCTGGGCATCGACAACGTGATCTTCATCTCGATCCTGGTCGACAAGCTGCCGCGGCAGCAGCGCGAGACGGCCCGGCGGCTCGGTCTGTTCATGGCGATGTTCATGCGCATCGGCCTGTTGCTGCTGCTGTCGTGGATCGTCGGCCTCGTGGCGCCACTGTTCACCGTGCTCGGGCAGGCGATCTCCGGTCGCGACCTGATCCTGATCGGCGGCGGGCTGTTCCTGATCTGGAAGAGCACCAGCGAAATCCACCAGTCGCTCGAGGGCGCCGAGGGCCACGGCTCGAGCGCGGTGAAGGCCACCTTCGCCGCGGTGATCGTGCAGATCATGCTGATCGACATCGTGTTCTCGCTCGATTCGATCATCACCGCGGTCGGAATGGTCGACCGGGTGGCGGTGATGGTCGCCGCCGTGGTGGCGTCGGTGGCGCTGATGATGCTGTTCGCCGCGCCGATCGGCCGCTTCGTCTCGGACCACCCGACGATCAAGATGCTGGCGCTGTCGTTCCTGGTGGTGATCGGCGTCGTGCTGATCGCCGAAGGCTTCGGCCACCACGTGCCCAAGGGCTATGTCTACTTCGCGATGGCGTTCTCGGTCTGTGTCGAGCTGCTGAACATCCGCATGCGCCGTCGTTCGGCGAAGCCGGCGCATCTGCACGCCGCCTACGTGGAACAGCCGGTCGACCGCGACCCGCCACGCTGACGCGGCGCCTGCCGGGGCGTCACGCCGTACGGCGCGCCGCCGACGGTCAAGCCGGCGGTGGCGCGCCGAGCCATTGCTGCGCCTCGTCGTCCAGCGGCTCGGGCGTGGCGCGCGCCAGCACCATCCAGACCGCGAACGGCAGCTTCATCGCCCGCTTCGGCGCCGGGCGCAGCACCTCGAGCGCCGCGTCGCGCGCCACCATCACGCCGTAGGCCGCCGGGATCTCGTCGGCCGCGCCGATGCCCTCGCGCAGCACGTACCAGCACTGGCTGCTGTTGTGCAGGTAGGCCTGCCCCTTCTCGGGCCGGCGCAGGTCCGACAGCAGGTCGGCGCGATGCACCTTGATCTCGTGCGCCACCGGTTCGACGTAGTCTTCCACCGTGGTGTGGCGGATCGAATAGACATCGGGCATCGCCATCGCCCACGCGGCAGTCTCGCCGTCGCCGACGCGCGCCCGCAACGACAGGCCGCGCCACACGACGCGCCCGGCGCGCTGCATCTCGCGCGCCACGCGCGCCACCAGCGCCTCGTGCGCGTCGCGCGCCCCCCGGTTGCGCTGCAGCGCGGCCGCCAGCGCCGTGATGCCGGCATCGGTGACGCGCAGCGTCTCGCGGCCGTTGTCATCGCGCTGTCGTTGCAGCAGACCAGCGGCGAGCAACTCGACCTCGACCAGGTCCTGGCACGGCCAACCGGCCGAACGCCAGATCTCGCGCAGCCGGCGGCGGTGCTGAGGCCCCAGCGCTCTGGCGGGCATTGGCTCGGTCACGGGGTCATCACCAGCAGCGGGCGTCCATCGCGGCCGATGATGCCGCAGGCTACGGGCCTGCTCACACTGCGGAGGTGACTGCGCCGGGGTGCTGCGGGGCGCATCGCGACGGCTGGCTCCGCGCCCTGTAGCACCGCGTCTGAACTGAATCGCCCAACTTAGCGCAGCATCTGAATAAGCGTGCGCCCACCTCATTTCACCGCCCCGAGTCAAAGCCCCGGTCGCCATGCTGGCACCGGGCACAGCAGCACCGCTGGCGCGCAACCGCCCGGACAATCCGACCGGCGCACGGAGCCGAGCATGACCGCCACAAACACCCAGCCCGCCGCTGTGACGCTCGGGCGTGAAGTCGAGCGCATCGTCGCCGGCCAGCCGACGAGCGACGGCGCCGGCGTCAAGCTCACGCGCGTGCTGACGCACGACCTACAGCAGCGGCTCGATCCGTTCCTGATGCTCGACGCGTTCGGCACCGACTCGCCCGACGACTACACCGGCGGCTTTCCCGACCACCCGCACCGCGGCTTCGAGACCGTGACCTACATGATCGACGGCCGCATGCGGCACCGTGATTCGGCCGGCCACGAGGGTCTGCTCAGCAACGGCGGCGTGCAATGGATGACCGCCGGCCGCGGCGTGATCCACAGCGAGATGCCCGAGCAACACGACGGCCGCATGGAAGGCTTCCAGTTGTGGCTGAACCTGGCCGCGGCCGACAAGATGCGTCCGGCGTGGTACCGCGACATCCCGAGCGGCGAGATCCCCGAGCTAAGGCAGCCTTGCGCCACCGTGCGGGTGATCGCCGGCGCGAGCCACGGCGTGCGCGGTGCGATGCAGCGCGAACGCACCGAGCCGCTGCTGCTCGACCTTCACCTCGCGCCGGGCGCCGTGTTCGAGCAGCCGCTGCCGGCCGCGCACAACGCCTTCGTCTACGTCTACCGCGGCGCACTGGCCATCGGCTCGAGGCCGGTCGACACGCAGCGCATGGCGGTGCTGGCCAACACGCCGGGCAGTGACGGCGTCGTGCTGCGCGCGCTCGACGCGCCGGCACGGGCGCTGCTGATCGCCGGCGCCCCGCTGGGCGAGCCGATCGCACAGTACGGCCCGTTCGTGATGAACACGCGCGACGAGCTGATGCAGGCGGTGCACGACTACCAGAGCGGTCGCCTGGCCGCGTAGCCGGCTGCCGGCGCAGCGGGTGCACCCACGCAGCCCGCGACGAAGTGGTCGCTGGCGCGGGCGCCGCTACTCGACCTTGACGCCCTTCCAGAACGCGACGCGACCCTTGATCTGCGCCGCGGCCTCGCTCGGCTCGGGGTAGTACCAGACCGCGTCGGGGTTCAGCTCGCCGTCGACCAGCAGGCTCAGGTAGCGGGCCTGGCCCTTCCACGGACAGCTGCTGCGATGGTTGCTGAAGGCGGTGTATTCGCGCTTCAGCGTGCTCTCGGGGAAGTAGTGGTTGCCTTCGACCACCACGGTGTCGTCGCTCTCGGCCACCACCACGCCGTTCCAAACCGCCTTCATGCCGATCCTCCGCTGCTGCAGCCCTGCCATCATGCCGCGGGCGGCGCAGCCGGAGCTGCGATCAGGCACGGGCAGCGCCGGCGGACACGAGCTGCTGCGCCTGCGCACCGGCGTGCTCGCTGCCGGCCAGCGCGTTGAGCGCCAGCACGGTGCACAGTGTGATCAGCGCCGACAGCGCGAAGGCGACGGCTTGGGCGGTGCGGCTGCGGTTCATGACGGCCTGGCTACCGGTGCGTTCGTTCGATGACCAGCACTGTAGGCAGCACCTCGCGCTGCGGCGAGCGGCTTGCGACCGATCGCGCCTTCGCCACGACGAGCTGCGCCCTCGCACGACGGACCGGACCGCCGCGCGCGCAGCGCAACCGTTGGCGTTGCGCGCGCGGCGCGGCGGAGTTGGCGCTTCGGAAGGGCGTGTCGATCTCACGCCGCTTGCAGCGGCAGCCCGTCGGGCAGCGTGTCGAGGTGCTCGATCACCTGCAGGCCGGCCGCCAGCTCGAGGCTCGAATCGAACCAGCCGCAACGGCCGAAATCGTCTTCGGGTGCCACCGGCGGCGGCGCCTGCATCGCCACCAGGGCCCACTGCGCTGCGCGATCGGCGGCGCGATCGTGGGTGGTTGGGTCGACCGTGGGAGAGCCGGCGCTGCGCTCGCCGGCCAGCCGGTGTGTCGGTGCGCGCATGCGCATCGGCTGTAGTGCCATCTTCGGCCGGCTCAGCGGCTGGCTCAGGTGGCGGCTCGGTTGCGGGCTCGCATGCACGTTCGCGTACCGGACGGCTGGGGTCATCGCTCGCTCCTCGTGGTGTGGGTGGGCGATGGATCGTCGGCCTGGCGCCGGCGCTGCACCATCGCCCGCCGGATGGAAAGCAGCGGGCCTCCGGCCGGGTTCCCTCCGACGGGGGTCCGCTCCGCCCATGGCACGATGCCGCCGCATGTGCGGCCGCTACGTCATCGCCTACGACCCCGATACGCTGGTGGAAGGCTTCAGCCTGGCGCGCATCGCGCCGTTCGTGCGGCGCTGGAACGTCGCGCCGACCACCGACGTGCCGGTGGTCTATGAGAGCCGCAGCGGCGAGCGCGTGTGCGAGCCGATGCGCTGGGGCCTGGTGCCGCACTGGGCGCGCGACGCCAGCGGCGGCGCCAGGCTGAACAACGCGCGCGCCGAGAGCATCGCCGAGAAGCCGTCGTTCCGCCAGGCCGTGCGGCGCCGGCGCTGCCTGCTGCCGGCCAGCGGCTACTACGAGTGGCAGCCGCTGCCGGCTGCAGATGCGGGTGCGGGTGCGAAGCCCACCCGCCCCATCAAGCAGCCGTGGTACATCAGCCCCGCCGACGGCGCGCCGTTCTTCGCCTTCGCCGGGCTGTTCGAAGCGTGGCGGGCACCCGGAGCGGCCGACGACACGCCCTGGCTGCTGACTTGCTGCATCGTCACCACCGCCGCCAATGCCAAGCTGGCCGCGATCCACGACCGCATGCCGGTGATCGTCACGAGCGAACACTGGGCCGCATGGCTGTCGCGCGAACTGCGCGAACCATCGGCGCTGCCGCCACTGATGACCGGCCCCGGCGCCGACACGATCGCCGCTTGGCCGGTGTCGCGCGCGGTCAGCCGCTCGAGCAACGAAGGCCCGGCGTTGATCGAGCCGCTGCCGGTGTTGTCCGGCTGATAGCCGCGGCTCAACCCGCGGCGACCTGCAGCCGCCGCTTCAACAGCGGCAGCAGGCCGCCGGCGCGTACCATGTCGAGCAGGAACGGCGGGATCGGCTCGCACGCCAGCACCGGCGCCGGCTTCAGCTCGCGGCCCTGCGCATCGGCCACGCAGCGCACGATGCCGTACGACAGGTCGAACTCGATGCGCTGGCCGTCTTCGATCGCCTCGGCATCGCGGCAGGTCAGCGCCAGCAGGCCGACGTTGAACGCATTGCGGAAAAACAGGCCGCCGAACGACGGCGCGATCACCGCGGCGATGCCCAGGTGCACCAGCGCCGCCGCGGCCTGCTCGCGCGTCGAGCCGATGCCGAAGTTGGGCCCCGCAACGATCACGTCGCCGGCGCGCGCCTCGAGCGTGAACTGCGGCCGCAGCGTTTCGAGGCAGTGCTGCGCGATCACCTCGGCGCTGTACTTCATCCACTCGGTCGGCGCCAGCGCGTCGGTGTCGACGTTGGCCGGCAGGCGCCACACGCGCCGGGCCGCGGTCGGCTCGCCGCTGGCGCGGCGGCCGCGCTGCAGCAGGCCCGAGCCGCCCGCAGGTGCATCGCGGGCTGCCCGCTCGGGCGACGCGCCGCTGCCGGGGTCCATCGCGGGCTCGATCGGGGGCGTCATCGGCGGCTCCGGCTTCATCGCGTGCTGTCGGTCTCGCCGTCCCACAGCACCTCGCGCGGATCGGTGATGCGGCCGCGCAGCGCCGACGCCGCCACGGTGTACGGCGAACCGAGGAAGACCTGCGCGCTGGCCGAACCGAGGCGGCCCTTCGGGTTGCGCGCGATCGACGCAATCACCGTCGCGCCGTCGGGCAGCGGCTGGCCGTAGCCGCCGCACAGCCCGCAGGCACTCGGCAGCAACTGCGCACCGGCCTCTTCGAGCCGGCGCAGGATGCCTTCGCGCTCGGCCGCCTCGCGGTCGCGCACGCTGGCCGGCGCCACCAGCAGCCGCACGCCGGACTCGACGCGGTAGCCCGCCAGCACGCGCGCCGCGGCGCGCAGATCGTCGAGCTTGGCGCCGGTGCAGGCGCCGATGTAGGCCACCTGCACCGGCGTCGGCTCGATGTCGGCCACGTCGCGCGAGCGCGCCGGGCTGTGCGGCAGCGCGATCTGCGGCGCCAGCGTCGAGGCGTCGAAGTTGTGGCGCGTACCGGGTGCGTCCTCGTCGCTGTGCCAGCGCTCGACCTCGACGTCGTGCACACCGTGCTGCCACAGCCAGCTGCGCGTCTCGTCGTCGGGCGCCACCAGCCCGGTCTGCGCGCCGAGCTCGGCGCTCATGTTGGCCAGCGTCATGCGCTCGTTCATCGACAGCGCCGACACCGCCTCGCCGCAGTACTCGACCGCCTGGTACTGCGCGCCGTTCAGGCCGAAGCGGCCGATCGTCGCCAGCATCATGTCCTTCGCGGTCACGCCGAGCGCGAGCCGACCGCTCCAGCGCAGGAACAGCGTCTGCGGCACGCGCACCCAGATCTCACCGGTGACCAGCACGCCGAGCATCTCGGTGGCGCCGACGCCGAACATGTAGGCGCCGAACGCGCCGCCCGTGCCGGCGTGCGAATCGGCGCCGACGGCGAACAGGCCCGGCCGCAGGTGGCCGTGCTGCGGCAGCACCACGTGGCAGATGCCCTCGCTGTCGTAGACGTGACGCAGCGATTGCTCGCGCGCCCAGTCGCGCGCGATGCGCACGATGCGCCGCGCTTCCTCGTCGGCCTCGGGCACGTAGTGGTCGATCACCAGCACCACGCGGTCGCGGTCCCAGATCGGCGCGCCGAGCTCGGCCAGCATCGGCTTCAGCCGGCGCGGGCCGCTGGAGTCGTGAAACATCGCGAGATCGACCTTGCAGGTCACGATCTCGCCGGGCTGCACCGCGCCGCGGCCACTGGCGTGCGCGATCAGCTTCTGGGCCAGGGTCTGCGGCGGCGGGTGGCGCATCGATCGCATCCGTCACGCCGCGCGCGTCACTGCAGCACCGTCGACGACGAGCTGCCGACCCAGACCTTGGTGTCGGCACCGCCCTCGCGCGCCAGCTCCATGCGGTACTCGTAGCGGTCGGGTCGATACTGGCTCAGCAACCACTGCACCGGCCGCTCGCGCTCGTCGAAGATCAGCCGCTGCACCGACAGCAACGCCGAGCCCACGTCGACCCCGAGGTGCGGCGCCACCTCGGCATCGGCCAGCCGCGCCGACAGCGCCTGCACGCCGCGACCGATGCGCACGCCGGCATCCTCCAGCAGCGCCAGCAGCGGCTTGCGCGCCAACTGGCGGCGGCTGAACTGCGCCAGCTCCAGTGGCATGTAGGTGGTGATGTGCGACAGCGGCCCCTCGCGCACCAGCCGCACGCGCTGCACCTTCTGCACCGGCGTGCCCGGCGCCAGGCGCAGCGCCTGCGCCACCGTGCCCGGGCACGGCACGCGCTGCACGGACAGCAGCTTGACGCTGGTGGCCAGGCCCATCGTCAGCAGGTTCTCGAACAGGCCGCTCAGCCGCTCGGGCGTCACCGCCTCGCGCACGCCGTGGCGCCGTTGCACCGGCGGCAGCGGCACCGTGCCGCGGCCCGGCGTGCGCCGGATCAGCCGCTCGGCGGCCAGCCGCTCGAGCGCCTTGCGCACGGTGACGCGCGCGACGCCGAATTCGTGCATCAACCTAGAAACAGCAGTTACCCCGGTGCTGGCAGCACCGGCGGCGGGGTTGGCAGGCCGATCTGGCCGACGATTCGTTGGCAGATGTAGGCCAGCAGCACGCGCCAGCGGTCGAGCTTTGGCAACTGCTCCGCAGCAGCCTTGACATGCCGGATGGCCGCATGAACGTTGGCGATCATCGACTTGATCAAGCCAGCTTCGGCGTGCATCGGCGTGAGGTACAGCGTGGTCTGGTTGCCGCTGTTGGCGGCTCTGCCCACGGCCGCCAGCAGCAGCGGCCGGCTCGTCAGCGCCTCGCGCCGGACCTGCGGGTTGGCTGCCCGCACGTACCAGCTCCACCAGTTGTAGACCAGCGCCACCGCGCGCGCAGTGACCTGGCTGCGGTGCATGTCCTGCGTGGTGAAGCCGCCCCAGCCCCACTGGTTCTTCAACTCGTCGAACCCGTTCTCGCAGTCGCAGCGGTCGCGGTAGAGCTGACCGATGGCCTCGATGTCGTAGCTCACGTCGGTCGCCAGCACGGTGTATTCCCAGACCTGCGCGTTGTCCTGCACTTCATCGTGCGGCAGCGCCAGCACGAGTTGTTCGCCGTTGTCCTGCTTGCTGCGCTTCTTGCCCGTCAGCGCAATGTCGTGCTTGATGCGCCGGCGCAGCACCACGACGCGCCTGGCTTTGCTCCAGCCGCTCAGGCGCAATTCGTCCTCGATGGCCTGCCAGCCCTGGCTGGCTTCGCTGGCGCGCGTCCAGTCCTCGCGCCTGAACAGCCGCTCGATCAGGCGCTTGACGTTGGCCGTCTTGCGCAGGCGCAGCAGGTAGCGCAGGTCACGCTGCTCGCACACGTCGATGACATCCTCGTTGCCGTAGCCGCAGTCCCCGCGCACCAGTGCCGGGGTCTTGTCGCCGAGTTCGTCCAGCAGCCGCGCCATCGCGGCCTTGGCGTGGCCCGAGGTGTGTTGTTTGCCCGAGCTGAGCACCGCGTCGAGCACCAGGCGCAGGTTGCCCACCCAGAAGGTGTGCAGCACGTGGCTGGGGCGTCCCGGCTTGTGCGGGTTGTAGCCCACCTCAGCACCTTCCTGGCGGCCGTACAGCGGCTTGATCGTGGCGTCCAGGTCCAGCACCCACGGCCGATCCAGTGCCTGGCGTACGCTGGCCATCAGCGCGCTGCGCATCCACGGCTCGCTGGCCGCGGGCAGCATCGCAGCCAGCGCACGCCGCACCGAGTCTTCGCTGACCATGCCACGCAGCCCCAAGGCCTTGGCGGCCACCGCATCGCCGCGAACGCCGGCGATGTGCGCGTAGCGCTTGCTGCCGGCCAGGATGCCCAGCATCAACGTGCCCAGCACGTCGCGCCGGCGCGATGCGTTGGGGCTGCTGTAGTGCAAGGGGCAATCCTGCACCCAGCGGTCGAACACACCGGCCGTGGCCAGGAACTCGGCGAAGAACACGATCTGTCCGTGTGGCGTCGCTTGGGCAGTCTCGTCCCAGCGCACATGCACGCGGCCGCCCATCGTGTCGACCACCATCGCGTCCTCGCTGGCCTGCGCCAGCATCGTCTTCTTCGGTTCGTTGGCTTCACCCATCGGGTGAGTGTGCCAAACACCCTCAACCCCTCGCCAGCGTTGAAGAAAACGGCGGCGGCACGGGTTCAACTGCGGTTCTTAGGATCAATGCAATCTCGCCGGGCACTCCGTCGGCAAAGCGCCCCTCGTGCAATTGCTCACGCAGCACCAGGTAGACCTGGTGGTACTTGGGCACCGGCAGGGCGGATGTCACGGGCGAGACCGTACAAATGCCCGTTTGTTCTGTCAATAGAACAATTCAAGTCGTGCCGCGCGGGGCCGATCTGGGATCTCAACGCTGTCTTGTTCGACCGATCACGCGGCGGCCACCCACCTAAGCTGACGACCATGATGAATCGCATCCACACCCACCGCCAACCCGCTGCGGCCCGCCACTGGGGCTCGCGCCGCGCCGCGATCGGTGCCATCGAGTGGGAGGAGTTGCCCTCGCTGACCGAGATGCTGCGGCGCGAGGACGAGCACCACACCACGCGCAGCAGTGTCTGGTCGGCCACCGAGCGAATGGACCTCGAGATGGCGCCCACACCGGCGCCGGCCCCGTTCGTCGAATCGATCGACGGCCTGCACGTGCGCGAGATCGCCAACGACGAGGTGTTCCGCCACTTCTTCGGCGTGCCCGGCGCCAACCACTGAATCCGCACACGCGACCGCTGCGATGGACGGCCGCGGATCCGGATTTGCCGGACCGCTGGCGGCGCCCCCTTGCAGGGGGAAGCGCCGAAGGCGCAACGGGGGTGGTTCACTTCAGAACGGCCGCACGCCGATCCACGCGCTGTGCAGCCACAAGGCGAACACGGCCCACGCCAACGCCCCCGCCACCACCGCAACCACCGTCGGCCCGGCGCGGCCGCGTGTCGGCGGCAGGCCCGCCACGCGATCGCGCGCGCGCGCGGCGCGCAAGCACAGCACCGCCCACAGCAGGAAGCCGCCGAACAGCAGCAGGTCCGCCAGCGTGTGGTTGGCCAGCAGGTGCGCGAACGCCCACAGCTTGACGCCCAGCAGCATCGGGTGGCCGAGCCGCGCCTTGATCGCATTGCCCGGCACATAGGCCGCGGCGACCAGCACGAACGCCAGCAGCGTCAGCAGGCTCGCCAAGTGCCGCGCCCACGGCTGCGGCGCCCACAGCGGCACCGGTTGCTGGCGCGCCGCGCTGTAGCCCCAGACGAGCAGCACCAGGCCGACCGCGCTGGCCAGCGAGTACAGGCCCTTCCAGCGCCCTTGGCCGTGCAGCGCGATGAAACGCGTACGCGTGCCATCGGCGACGATACGCGTGGAGTGCACGCCGAGGAACAGCACGAGCCCGAGGATCAGGGCGGTCATGGGAGCGTCTCCTTCGTGGGGCGGACCGAAGGGGTCGCCGGGGCGCCCATCATGCCAACACCCGCTCGCCGCTATGCTCGGCGCGGACCCGAGCCCTTCGCCCGCCCGACACAATGAACCTGCCCGCCGACCCGACCCGCAATCCTCCCGCGCGCCGCCTCCGCTACTACTGGGAGGACTTTCCGGTCGGCTCGACGCGCGAGTTCGGCCCGATGGCGGTGACGCGCGAGGCCACCGTCGCGTTCGCGCGCGCGTGGGACCCGCAGCCGTTCCACCTCGACGACGCGGCGGCAGAGGCGTCGCTGTTCGGCCGGCTGTCGGCCAGCGGCTGGCACACCTGCGCGATGGCGATGCGGATGATGTGCGACTCGTACCTGCTCGACACGGCCAGTCTCGGCAGTCCGGGCATCGAGAACCTGAAATGGCTGGCGCCGGTCTACCCCGGCGACACGCTGCGCGGCCGCCTCACCGTGCTCGGCGCGCGGCCGATGAACAGCAAGCCGCACATCGGCCTGGTGCGCTCGCGCTGGGAGCTGTTCAACCAGCATGGCGACGCCGTGCTCGAGATGGAAGGCTGGGGCATGTTCCGCCGCCGCAATTGAACCACCCCTGAGGCGCCTTCGGCGCCTCCCCCTGCAAGGGGGCGCCGCCTGCGGCCCGGCAAAGCCGGATCCGCGGCGGCCCTTGACCGCACCCGTTCGTGCGTCGCCGGTAGCACTTGCGGGTCTTGGAACCGGGGAGTCAGACCTTGCCGGCCGGGCTCCTGGCGAACACCGACCAGACACGCGCCAGCGCGGCCGAGCCGTCGCCGCCCTTCACCTCGGCCAGCACCTGCGCCGCCTCGTCGCGGCGGCCGGCGCGCCACAGCGCTTGGCCCAGGTGCAGCCGCGCCTCGTCGGCACGGCGCAGGTTGCCCTTGGCCACGCCCTGCTCCATCAGTGCAAGGCCCTTGGCCCCGTGGCCGGCACTGGCGTAGGCGAGGCCGACGTTGACCAGCGCGTCGCCCTCGCGCGCCTTGCGCGCCGACGCTTCGGCGCGCCCGAGGTCGGCGCTGTCCTTTTCGGCGGCGGCGCTCGCCCGCTCACGCAGCGCGGTGTGCGCCGCGGCATCCTGGCCATTGCCCAGCAGCGACAGCGCCAGCCCGCGGTCGACCACGCGCAGCGCTTCGGCCGGGTAGCCGCCCTGCAGCGCCAGTTGCGCCATCTCGACGAACTCCTCGGCGCTGTTCATCAGCCCGGCGGCCAGCCGCAGGCGGAAGACGTCGAGCCACAGGCGATCGGAGAAGCCGGGCTGCTTGGTCACGCGCGCCAGCAGGTCGGCCCAGTACTCAGGCTTCGGCGCCACCAGCGCGAGCCGCTCGAGCGTGCGCTGGTAGCCGGCGTCGTCCTTCAACTGCTGGTAGCAGCTGATCAGCAGGCGCAGCGTGATCTCGGGCGTGGGCTGGTGGGCCGCCTCGTCGGCCGCCACGCGCTGCTCGAGCTCGTCGGCCGCGGGCTTGAACTCGTTGGCCAGGTACAGCGCCTGCGGCAGCAGGCCGCGCAGCGCCGGGTCGGTGCCGCCGTCGTGCGCATAGCGACGCAGCCACGACACCGCGCGCAAATAGTCCTTCTGCTGGTAGCTGATCTTGGCCAGCAGCTCGATCATCTGCAGCTGCTCGGCGCCATCGAACTGGCGGCTGCCCACCACCACTTCGAGCGAGCGCATGGCCTGCGGCCAATCCTGCGTGCTCAACGACACGCCGGCGCGGCCGCGCTCGATCACCGCCTGCTCGTACATCGACAGGTTCGGCACCGTGGCGGCCTCGCGCAGCTTGGCCTCGGCCGCATCCTTCTGGCCGGCACGCGCGGCGTCCTGCGCCGCGTTGACCGCGTTGGCCACCTCGGGCCGCAGCAGCTTGGCAGGCGCCACGGCCCCTTGCGATGCAGCGGGTTGTGACGCGGCGGGCGCCGCGGGAGTCTGCGCCGCGGCGCTCACCACCGCAGCGGCCAGACCGAGCACGGCCGCGATGCGGAGGTTGCGCACGAATCGGCGGCGCGGGGTGGGTTGCAGGAAGGACGTGGGGTTCATGCCGAGTCCACCGCGACCGGGGTCGCCTGATGCTGGGAAGCGGCGATTGTCGCGCGCCCGCTGCGCGTAGCATCGGTGCATGCACGCGCCACCGCTCGAAATCGAAACCGGACGTCAACCCACGGCCAGCGTGATCATCCTGCACGGCCTGGGCGCCAGCGGCGATGATTTCGTGCCGCTGTGCGAGCAGCTCGACCTGGCCGCCGTCGGCGCGCTGCGCTACGTGCTGCCGCACGCGCCGCTGCGCCCGGTGACGATCAACGGCGGCGCGGTGATGCCGGCGTGGTACGACATCCTCGCGCTCGGCGGCCAGGGCGGCGAAGACGAAACCGGGCTGCGCGCATCGCAGGCCATCGTCGAAGGCCTGATCGCGCGCGAGGTCGCGCGCGGCGTACCGCCCGGGCGCATCGTGCTCGGCGGCTTCTCGCAGGGCTGTGCGCTGGCGCTGCTGACCGGCCTGCGACACCGCGAGCGGCTGGCGGCCATCGTCGGCCTGTCGGGCTACCTGCCGCTGGCCGCGACCACCGTGGCCGAGCGCAGCAGCGCCAACCAGACGACGCCGATCTTCCTCGCGCACGGCCGCTTCGACCCGATGATCGCGCCGGCGCGCGCGGCCGCGTCGCGCGATGCGCTGCGCGCGCTCGGCTACGCGGTGCAGTGGCATGAGTACCCGATGGAACACGAGGTGTGCCAGCCCGAGATCGACGATCTGCAGCGCTTCCTGCGCCAGGTGCTGGTCGCGGCGTGAACCGGCAGCGGCGGCGGTGGCCGCCCTTTGCAAGTCGCCGGCGGCGGCGTATGTTGCGCGCAGCCGTCCACCACCCAACGCGGCTGCTAGGAGGTTGCATGAGCCACTTGCCCGGTAAGTTCGTCTGGTTCGAGCACGCGTCGTCCGACATCCCGAAGGCGCGTCGGTTCTACGATGCCCTCTTCGGCTGGCACACCGAGTCGATGCCGACCGGCGCGCAGCGCTACTCGATGATCCTCAACGGCGACGGCACGCGCAGCGAGGGCATCGGCGGCTACCGTGGCGCCGCAGCGGCGCAGCGCGCCGCGTGGCAGGGCTACATCTCGGTGCTGGACGTCGATGCCACGTACGCATCGGCGCTCGCCGCCGGCGCGACGGGTGTGTCGGCGCCGGCGGATTTCGGCATCTTCGGCCGCGGCGCGACCTTCGCCGACCCCACCGGTGCGGTGGTCAGCGTGTGGAAGAACGCCCACGGCGACCGCCCCGACCCCGAGCGCACGCCGATCGGCGGCTGGTGCTGGAGCGAGCTGTGGACCCGCGACGACGAGCGCGCGCTGACGTTCTACGAGCAGGTGTTCGGCTACACGCGCGACACGATGGACATCGACGGCGACGCAACCTACTACCTGCTAAAGACCGGCGAGGTCGCGCGCGGCGGCTTGATGCGCTCGGTGCGGCCCGACGCGCCGTCGATGTGGCTGCCCTACGTGGCGGTGGCCGATTGCGAAGCCACCACGCAGCGCGCCAAGGCGCTCGGCGGCGCCGTGCTGATGCCGCCGAGCGACATCCCGAACATCGGCCGCTACGCGATCGTCGAGGATCCGCTCGGCGCCGCGATCGCGTTCATCAAGATGTGCGCCTGATGGACAGCCCGCTGCTCGAACGCACCGAGGGCGCGCTGCGCGTGCTGGCGCTGAACCGGCCCGAGCGACGCAATGCGCTCAACATCGAGATGTGCGAGCGGCTGACGCACGCGCTGCGCGGCGCCGCCGACGACAGCGCGATCGGCGCCGTGCTGCTGCGCGGCGAGGGGCCGGCGTTCTGCGTCGGCGGCGACGTCAAGGCGATGGCCGAGGGCGCCGGACGCGAGCTGACGCCCGAGCAGCGCATGCGCTCGCTGCGCTCGCGCATGGAAGCGTCGCGCCTGCTGCACGTCATGCCCAAGCCGACGGTGGCCGCACTGCACGGCGCGGCGGCCGGCGCCGGCTTGGCACTCGCGCTGGCGTGCGACTTCCGCGTCGTCGGCCGCTCGACCAAGATCACCACGGCGTTCGCCAAGGTCGCGCTGTCGGGCGACTTCGGCGGCAGCTGGTTCCTCACGCGCATCGTCGGCGCCGCACGCGCGCGCGACCTCTACCTGCGCCCGCGCGTGATCGGCGCCGACGAGGCGCTCGCGATCGGCCTGGTCAGCGAAGTGGTCGACGACGATCGGCTGCAGCAGCACGCGCTCGCCTTCGCCGCCGAGCTGGCGCGCGGCCCGCGCGTGACGCTGGGCTACATGAAGCACAACCTGAACCAGGCGATCAGCGGCACGCTGGAGAGCACGCTCGACCTCGAGGCGCTGCACCACACGCTGAGCGCCGCCACCGATGATCACCGCGAGGCCGCGGCGGCGTTCGTCGAGAAGCGCGAGCCGCGCTTCAGCGGGCGTTGACGGGCGGGTCGGCGCGCCCGATGCCTGTGCGGAGGCCACCGTCGTCAATCGATCTTGATCCGCGCGTCGTGGATCAGCTGCCCGAAGCGCGCGTGCTCGCGCTTGACCAGTTCGTCCATCTCGACCGGTGTGAGAACGCCGGGCTCGGCGCCCAGACTGGCGAACCACTCGCGCGCTTCGTCGGTGGCGGCGATGCGCGCGATCTCGGCGTGCAGCCGCTCGACGATCGGCCGCGGGGTTGCCGCGGCCACCGCGAGGCCTCGCCGCGCGCGGCTCGGTGGTGGTGGACAACGCGCACCGCGACATGGTGCTGGGTCTGGCCGAGGCCGGCGTCGGCGTCGTCCGGGTGCTCGATTGGCAGCAGCGGCCCGGGCACGGCGTGCCGCGTGGGCAGCCCGTGCCGGTGCTCAGCGACTGGATCGAGGAGACGGTGCCGCCGGTGAACCTGTTGTACCCGCCGAGCGTGCGCCGCGTGCCGCGCGTGCGCCTGTTCATCGATTGGGTGACGCAGCTGTTCGCCGAGGTCGAGCGCGAGCGCGAGCGGCCGCTGCCGGCTTCGCCGGTGCCCAGGTGGCTGTCGGCGCGGCGGCCACGCGCCTCGGAGTCGCGATAGCACAGCGGTGAACCGGATCGACCCGCCGTCGACCCTCGGCAAAGGATCAGCGCCAGAATCGGCTTCCTGCCGATCCTGCAAAACACCGGTGCGCGACCTGACGATCGAACCCGCCACGCTGCCGCCCGCGTGCGAGGCGCTGCGCGCCGAGGTGCGCGCGTTCCTCGCCGAGGCGATGGTCGACGTGACGCCGGCGATGCGCACGCGCAACTGGTCGGGCGCGAGTGCGCAGTTCAGCCGCCAGATGGCCGCGCGCGGCTGGATCGGCATGACCTGGCCGCGCCGCTACGGCGGCCACGAGCGCAGCGCGCTCGAGCGCTACGTGGTGCTCGAGGAGATGCTGGCCGCCGGCGCGCCGGTGGGCGCGCACTGGGTCGCCGAGCGCCAGAGCGCGCCGCTGCTGATGCGCTTCGCGCCCGACACGCTGGCGCCGCGGATCGTGCCGCGCATCGCGCGTGGCGAGGCGTTCTTCTGCATCGGCATGAGCGAACCCGATGCCGGCTCCGACCTGGCGTCGATCCGCACGAAGGCGGTGAACACGCCGCGCGGCTGGGTAATCAACGGCCGCAAGGTCTGGACCTCGGGCGCGCACCGCGCGCACTACATGATCGCGCTGGTGCGCACCGGCGAGCGCGGGCCCGATCGCCACGCCGGGCTGTCGCAGCTGCTGATCGACCTGCACGCCACGCGCGGCATCACCGTGCGGCCGATCGTCAACGCGCTCGGCGAGCACGACTTCAACGAGGTGACCTTCGACGACGCCTGCGTGCCGCACGAACACCTGATCGGCCGCGAGGGCGACGGCTGGCGCCAGGTGGGTGCGGAGCTGGCGTTCGAGCGCAGCGGCCCCGAGCGCTACCTGTCGAGCACGCAGCTGCTGCTCGAGATGCTCGACGCCGCCGACGCGAGCAACCCGCGCGACGCGGTGGCGATCGGCCGCGTCGTCGCGCACTACGGCACGCTGCGGCAAATGTCGCTCGGCGTCGCCGGCCTGCTCGCGCGCGGCGAGCAGCCGATGCTCGCGGCCGCGCTGGTGAAGGACCAGGGCGCACTGCTCGAGCAAGCGATTCCCGACATCGCGCACGAGCTGTTCGGCGGCCGCGCGCCACCCGGCTCGACGCTGGCGCAGGCGATGCGCGACACCGCGCTCGCGGCGCCGTCGTTCTCGCTGCGCGGCGGCACGCGCGAGATCCTGCGCGGCATCGTCGCGCGCGGCCTGGGGCTGCGGTGAGCGAGACCGAGCTGTTCGCCGCCAGCGTCGAGCGGCTGTTCTCGGCGCACGCCGACCACGCCGCTCGCTCGCGCGCCGACGCAGACGGCGCCTTCGACCCCGCGTTGTGGCAGCGCGTCTGCGATGCGGGCTTCACGCGCGTGCTCGCCGCCGAGACGGCCGGCGGTCTGGCGCAGAGTTGGTCGGCCGCCTATCCGCTGCTGCGCGGCATCGGCTACTGGCAGCTGCCGCTGCCGCTGGCCGAGACGATGCTGGCGTCGCTGCTGCTGTCGGCCTCCGGCCTGGCATTGCCCGACGGCCCGCTGACGCTGATCGAGCAGCGCGAGGGCAACGACCTGCAGTGCCGTGACGACGCGCTGACCGGCACCGCGCATCGCGTACCGTGGGCGCGGCATGCCGCGGCTGCCGCCGTCTCGCTGGCCGACGGCCGCATCGCATGCGTCACGTTGCGCACGGCCGGCGTGACGGTGCAGCCGCACGCCAGCACCGCGCGGCTGCCGGCCGACAGCGTGCGCTTCGAGCAGGTGCGCTGCGCCGGCGTCACGCCGGCCGCGTGGCCGCTGCCGCAGCCGGTGTGGACGCTCGGCGCGGTGGCGCGCAGCGCGATGGTGGTCGGCGCGCTCGAATCGGCGCTCGAACAATCGGTGCGCTACGCCGGCGAGCGCGTGCAGTTCGGCCATCCGATCGGCCACCAGCAGGCGCTGCAGCAACAGCTGGCGCTGATGGCGGGCGACGTGGCGGCCGCGCGCGTCGCCGCGCTGGTGGCGTGCGCCGATGCGCCGAGCCTGGCATCGCCGTCGGTGGACCGCGCAGCATTCAGCGCCGCGGTGGCCAAGGTGCGCTGCGGCGAGGCCGCGACCCGCGCCGCCGGCATCGCGCACCAGGTGCACGGCGCGATCGGCTTCACGCAGGAGCATGCGTTGCACTTCGCCACGCGCTGCCTGTGGGCCTGGCGCGACGAGTGCGGCAGCGATGCCGAGTGGGCGGCGCGGCTCGGCCGTGCGGCGATCGCCGGCCGCTCGGCGGCGTTCTGGCCCGCGATCACCCGCCGGCGTTTCGATGCCCCCTCGACGACGATGGACGAATTGCGATGAGCACAGAACCGAACCCGGTCGCGGCGCAGCTCGACGGCCACGTCGCCATCATCGAGCTGCGGCGGCCGCCGCACAACTACTTCGACATCGCGCTGATCGCGCAGCTGGCCGACGCGTTCGAGGCGATGGAAGCCGACGCGCAGTGCCGCGCGATCGTGCTGTGCGCGCAGGGCCGCTCGTTCTGCGCCGGCGCCGACTTCGCCCAGCCCGCTGCCGCCACGCCGCGGCAGCGCAGCGCGCGCGCGGTGAGTCCGCTGTACGGCGAGGCGCTGCGGTTGTTCGCGTGCACCAAGCCGGTGGTCGCCGCGGTGCACGGCGCAGCGGTCGGCGGCGGGCTCGGGCTGGCGCTGGTGGCCGACTTCCGCGTCACCTGCACCGAGGCGCGCTTCTCGGCCAACTTCAACCGGCTCGGCTTTCACCCGGGCTTCGGGCTGTCGGTGACGCTGCCGCGGCTGATCGGCGTGCAGCAGGCGGCGCGGCTGTTCTACACCGGCTGCCGCATCGGCGGCGACGAAGCCCGCGCGATCGGCCTGGTCGACGAGCTGGTGGCGCCCGACCAGGTGCGCCCGCGCGCAATGGACCTCGCGAATGAGATCGCCACCTCCGCACCGCTGGCGGTGCGCTCGACGCGCGCGACGCTGCGCGCCGGGCTGGTCGAGCAGGTGCGCGCCGCGGTGGCGCACGAGAGCGCCGAGCAGCACGCGCAGTTCGCGACCGAGGACTTCGCCGAAGGCGTCGCCGCGATGGCGGCGCGGCGCGTGCCGCGGTTCAAAGGGCGGTAACCGGCGGCTTCGTTGCGCAGCCGCCGACACGGCGCGAGCACGCGCAGGTCCGCGCCCAGCGCGGCTGCGCCGCTCACACGTCGATGTTCGCCGCGCGCAGCGCGTTGCCCTCGATGAAGTCGCGCCGCGGCTCGACCTCGTCGCCCATCAGCATCGTGAAGACGCGGTCGGCCTCGATCGCGTCTTCGATCTGCACCTTCAGCAGCCGGCGCACCGCGGGGTCCATCGTGGTCTCCCACAGCTGCTCGGGGTTCATCTCGCCGAGGCCCTTGTAGCGCTGACGGCCGACCTGGCTCTCGGCCTGCTGCATCAGCCATTGCATCGCGACGCGGAAGTCGCTCGCCTTCAGCTCCTTGCGGCGCTCGCCCTCGCCGCGCACCACCATCGCGTCGGCGCCGAGCAGGCCCTTGAACGTGGCGCCGGCGCGCGCCAGCACCTCGTAGTCGGTGCCGTGCACGAAGTCCTGCGTGATGACGCTGGTCTTCACGTTGCCGTGGTGGCGGCGGCTGATGCGCAGCAGCTGCTTGTCGGTGCGCGCATCGGTGTCGGCGCTGACCTCGGCGTCGGCCAGCGCGGTGGCCAGCGCGGCGGCGCTGGCGGCGGCGGCGGCCGGCGTGTCGAGGTCGAGCACCAGGCCGTCGGCCAACGCGCGCAGCGCGGCCGGGTCCATCCAGTTGCTCAGGCGCTCGATCACGCTCTCGGCCATCACGTACTGGCGCGCCAGCTCCTCGAGCGCGCTGCCGGCGATCGGTGGCTTGCCGTCGCCAGGCTGTACGCTCGCCTCCTGCAGCGCCACCTTCAGCATGTAGGCGTCGAGCTCCGGGTCGTCCTTCAGGTACTGCTCGTGCTTGCCGAGCTTGACCTTGTACAGCGGCGGCTGCGCGATGTAGACGTGGCCGCGCTCGACCAGCACCGGCATCTGGCGGTAGAAGAATGTGAGCAGCAGCGTGCGGATGTGCGCACCGTCGACGTCGGCATCGGTCATGATGATGATGCGGTGGTAGCGCAGCTTGTCGACATTGAAGTCGTCGGCGCCGATGCCGGTGCCCAGCGCGGTGATCAGCGTGACGATGGCCTCGCTCGACAGCAGCTTCTCGTAGCGCGCCTTCTCGACGTTGAGGATCTTGCCGCGCAGCGGCAAGATCGCCTGGAACTTGCGATCGCGCCCCTGCTTGGCCGAGCCGCCGGCGCTGTCACCCTCGACGATGTAGATCTCGCACAGCGCCGGGTCCTTCTCCTGGCAATCGGCCAGCTTGCCGGGCAGGCCCATGCCGTCGAGCACGCCCTTGCGCCGCGTCATCTCGCGCGCCTTGCGCGCCGCCTCGCGCGCTCGAGCGGCGTCGACGATCTTGCCGCACACCGTCTTGGCGTCGAGCGGGTTCTCGAGCAGCCAGTCGGCCAGCGCCTTGCTGACCACGTCCTCGACCGGGCCGCGCACTTCGCTGGACACCAGCTTGTCCTTGGTCTGGCTGGAGAACTTCGGCTCGGGCACCTTGACGCTGATGACGCACGCCAGGCCCTCGCGCATGTCGTCGCCGCTGACCTCGACCTTGGCCTTCTTGGCCAGCTCGTTGTCTTCGATGTACTTGTTGATGACCCGCGTCATCGCCGCGCGCAGACCGGTCAGGTGGGTGCCGCCGTCACGCTGCGGGATGTTGTTGGTGAAGCACAGGACGTTTTCGTTGTAGCCGTCGTTCCACTGCATCGCCACTTCGGTGGTGATGATGGTGCCCTGGTCGCTGGCCTTGTCGCCGGTGGCGTGGAAGATGTTGTCGTGCAGCGTCTTCTTGCCCTGGTTGATGAACTCGACGAAGCCCTTCACGCCGCCGGCAAAGGCGAAGTTGTCTTCCTTGTTGTTGCGCTCGTCGACGAGGCGGATCTTCACGCCGTTGTTCAGGAACGAGAGTTCGCGCAGCCGCTTGGACAGGATCTCGTAGTGGAAGTCGATGTTCTGGAAGATCAGGTCGTCGGGCAGGAAGTGCACCTCGGTGCCGCGCTTGTCGGTCTCGCCGACGATCTTCATCGGGCTGACCTCGACGCCGTCGCGCATCTCCAGCACCCGATCCTGCGGGATGCCGGCCCTGAATTCCAGCGCGTGGACCTTGCCTTCGCGTCGCACCCGCAGGTGCAGCCACTTGCTCAGGCCGTTGACGCAGCTGACCCCCACGCCGTGCAGGCCGCCGGAGACCTTGTAGCTGTTCTGGTTGAACTTGCCGCCGGCATGCAGTTCGGTCAATGCGATCTCGGCCGCGCTGCGCTTGGGCTCGTGCTTGTCGTCCATCTTGACGCCGGTCGGGATGCCGCGGCCGTTGTCGACGACGCTGATCGAGTTGTCGGTGTGGATCGTCACGACGATGTCGTCGCAGAACCCCGCCAGCGCCTCGTCGATCGAGTTGTCGACCACCTCGAACACCAGGTGGTGCAGCCCGGTGCCGTCGGAGGTGTCGCCGATGTACATGCCCGGCCGCTTGCGCACCGCCTCCAGCCCCTCGAGGATCTGGATCGAGCCTTCGCCGTAGCCGGAGGTGTCGGCGGGTTGGTCGGGCTTGGGGTCAGGACTGGTCGAATCGCTCATCAAGGTCTTCAAGAGGGCCCGCAGGGCCCGGGCAACCAACTGACTGGAACCCCCGCCCGGCGGGGGCAGGGGGTGCACAACGGAAAGGCGCAGCCGATGCGGGTCTGAAGCCAAAGGCTTCAGATCCGCATCGGCATCACCACGTACTTGAACCCCGCCTGCTCGGGCACGGTGAGCAGCGCGCTCGAATTGCCGTCCTGCAGTTCGAGCTTGACCATCTCCTGGTTCAGGTTGGCCAGCGCATCGATCAGGTAGGTGACGTTGAAGCCGATCTCGATCGCGTCGCCGTCGTAGTCGATCTCGAGCTCCTCCTTCGCCTCTTCCTGCTCGGAGTTGCTCGACGCGATGCGCAGGCTGCCCGGCTCGACGTTGACGCGCACGCCCTTGAACTTCTCGCTGGTCATGATCGCGGCGCGCTGCAGGCTGGCCAGCAGCGGCGCGCGGCCGAGCACCACCGCGTTCTTGTGGTTCCTCGGGATCACGCGGTTGTAGTCGGGGAACTTACCCTCGACCAGCTTGGTGACGAACTCCATGCCGCTGAACGCGAACTTGGCCTGGTTGCCGGCGAAACGCAGTTCGATCGGCGCGTCCTCGTCGCGCAGCAGCCGCTGCAGCTCGAGCACCGTCTTGCGCGGCAGGATCACCTCCTGCTTCGGGATGTCGGAGTCCAGTTGTGCCTGCGCCAGGCCGAGGCGGTGGCCGTCGGTGGCCACCAGCGTCAGCGTGCGGCCCTCGGCGACGAACAGGATGCCGTTGAGGTAGTAGCGGATGTCGTGCACCGCCATCGCGAAGTGCACCTGGTTGATCAGGTGCTTCAGCGTCTTCTGCGGCACCGCGAACGCCGGGCCGTAGTCGGCCGCCTCGTTGACCAGCGGGAAGTCCTCGGCCGGCAGCGTCTGCAGCGTGAAGCGGCTCTTGCCAGCCTGCAAGGTCAGCTTGCTCTGCGCCGACGACAGCGTGATCACCTGGTCTTCGGGCAGGCTGCGCAGGATGTCGATCAGCTTGCGCGCGCCCACGGTGGTGGCGTAGCTGCCAGCATCGCCGCCGAGCTCGGCCTGCGTGCGCACCTGGATCTCGAGGTCACTCGTGGTCAGCTCGATCGACGCGCCGTTCTTGCGCAACAGCACGTTGGCCAGGATCGGCAACGTGTGGCGGCGTTCGACGATGCCGGCCACCGCCTGCAGCGCAGCGAGCAGCGCCTGCTGCGGAGCTTTCAGAACGATCATGTCTTCCTCTTAGAACTTGGTCGTTGTAGTAGGCGCGCCCGCCGACTGTGGAGAACGCTATTTTCGCCTGTCTTTGCGCGGGCTTAGGCCGGCGGCAACCCTGTGCGGTGGATGGGGTCGGCTCGGCCCTCGGGGTGAACAACTCGGCCTCGGGTCTCGCGGGCTGTGGATGAGTGGTCGGTTGCTCGGCAGTTGTCCCCAACGTTGTTCCGTGCGAATCGCTGGCGGCGGTGTCACCCCTTCAGCGTCTGTTCCAGCTGGTGCAGTTGCTGATTCAACTCGGTGCTCTTGCCGCGCTCGCCGTTGATTTTTCGCACTGCGTGCAGCACGGTGGTGTGGTCGCGGCCGCCGAACAATTCGCCGATCTCGGGCAAGCTCTTCTGCGTCAACTCCTTCGCGAGATACATCGCGATCTGGCGCGGCCGCGCGATCGAGGCGGGCCGCTTCTTGCTGTACATGTCGGCCACCTTGATCTTGTAGAAATCGGCGACCGACTTCTGGATGTTCTCGACCGAAACCTGGCGGTTCTGGATCGACAGCAGATCCTTCAGCGCCTCGCGCGTGAGGTTGATCGTGATCTCTTTCTGCGTGAAACGGCTGTAGGCCAGCACCTTGCGCAGCGCGCCTTCGAGTTCGCGCACGTTGGCGCGCACGTTCTTGGCGACGAAGAAGGCAACGTCCTCGGGCATCTCGGCACCCTCGACCACCGCCTTCTTGATCAGGATCGCCACGCGCATCTCGAGCTCGGGCGGTTCGATCGCCACCGTCAGGCCGGCGTCGAAGCGGCTGGTCAGCCGGGCATCGATGTCGACCAGGCCCTTGGGGTAGGTATCGCTGGTCATGATGATGTGTGCCCGCTTGGCCAGCAGTGCCTCGAAGGCGTTGAAGAACTCCTCCTGCGAGCGCTCCTTGCCGGCGAAGAACTGCACGTCGTCGATCAGCAGCAGGTCGAGCGAGTGGTACTTGGCCTTCAGTTCGTCGAAGGTCTTGCGCTGGTAGTTCTTGACGACGTCGCTGATGAACTGCTCGGCGTGCAGATACAGCACGCGCGCATCGGGCCGGTCGTGCAGCAACGCGTTGCCCACGGCGTGCACCAAGTGGGTCTTGCCGAGCCCGACGCCGCCGTAGACGAACAGGGGGTTGTACATGACCCCGGGGGCACCGGCGACATGCAGCGCCGCCGTGCGTGCCATCTGGTTGGCCCGCCCGGGCACCAGCGTATCGAACGTCAGCGCCGGGTTCAGCTTTTGGCGCGGCAGCAAGGCCGGTGTTCCCGACCCTGGTTGTGCGGTGCCGTTGACGGCGCCGTTAGCGGCCTGAGGCGGGCGGTGGACGCCCGCCAGTGCCGGCCGCAAGGCCTCGATCGCAGCCGCGGCGCCGAGGCGGGGCAGCGGTGCCAGCGGCCCGCGGGCGGCCGCAGCGTCGCGTGGTGCCAGGCTCAGCTCGAGTCGGATCGGCTTGCCAGCCAGTTCGCTCAGCACGCCCTCGATGCGCCCGGCATACTGCGACCGGATCCAGTCGAGCTTGAAGCGGTTGGGTACGCGCAGCTGCACCACGGCGGCGCCGTCGCCACCGTCGTCGTTCACATCGGCGGGCGGCAGCGGCCGGATCCAGGTGTTGAATTGCTGCTCGGGGAGTTCGGCAGCCAAGCGTTCGCAGCCACGCTGCCAGAGGTCGACGCTCATTGTGGACAAGTTCTTTTCAGAGCGGCGCGATTGTAGGGCACGACGGATGCGCCGGGCGCTGTTATCCACAGTTCGAGGTCGGCGGTCAATGACCCTGCACAGGCGCAATCTGCCGTGCAAGTGTTTGACCCGATATGTGGTTTTTGGTCTAATCCGCGGTTTCCCGAACGCTCCCGGAAGGTGCTGCAGGTCAAGCGCATCGGGCGGGGTTGCAGCGCGAGGTTGGGGCCAAGCGCCGGCTGTGCACGACGCCAGCGCGGCGCATGAGCGGCCGGCGGAGTCGAGCCGGCCCCATACGATCGATCAGCATCCAAATGAAACGTACCTACCAGCCTTCGAAGATCCGCCGCGCCCGCACGCATGGTTTCCTCGTGCGCATGAAGACGCGCGGCGGCCGCGCCGTGATCAACGCGCGGCGCGCCAAGGGGCGCAAGCGGTTGACCGCGGTCTGACGCGGCGCCGCCCGGCAGCCGGCTCACTCTTCGCGCCGCGATGATGCTCGGCCGCCTGTTGCGATCGGCCGATTTCGAGGCCGTGCTCGCCACCGCCCCACGGGCGAGGAGTGCTCACTTCGCGGCGCACCACCTGCCGCGGCCTCCCGGCGGGCCGAAGCGCCACTGCAAGGGAGTTGCGCCGACCATCTTATCCACAGGTGATGCATGGGGTTGCCCACAAACTGTGGATGACATCACCGCGCCACGCGCGCCCGACCGCTGCTGGCTGGGCTGCGTGATCCCCAAGCGCCATGCCAGGCGGGCCGTCGCCCGCAACCTGCTGCGCCGCCAGATCCGTGCTGCGGCCCGACGGTGTGAAGCGCAGCTCGCGCACGGCCTGTGGTTGGTGCGGCTGCGCGCGCCGTTCGATGCACACCACTTCCGGTCGGCCGGTTCGCGGGCGCTCGCGTCGGCCGCGCGCGCCGAACTCGACGGCCTGCTCGCCCGGGTGACGGCGTGACGCCGCACGGCGCAATGCGCGCGCTCGCGACGCGCGTCGGCCGCTGGACGCAGCGCGCGCTGATTGCGGTGGTGCGCGGCTACCGGCTGCTGCTGAAGCCGTGGCTCGGCAACGCCTGCCGCTTCGAGCCGACCTGCTCGGCCTATGCGCAGCAGGCGCTCGAGCAGCACGGCGCCGCGATGGGCTCGGCGCTGGCGGTAGGCCGGTTGCTGCGTTGCCATCCGTGGTGCGCCGGCGGGCACGACCCTGTGCCGGAGCAAGCGCGCCTGTTTACCCGCCTTTTTGCCAAGACACGCCCATGACCGATATGCGCCGCACCCTGTTGTGGGTGGTGTTCGTGATGTCGCTCGTCCTGCTGTGGGACGCCTGGAACAAGCACACCGGCGCACCCACGCTGTTCGGCAGCAGTGGCCAGCGGCCAGCGGCCAGCGCGGCCACGCCACCGGCGAGCGCGGCTGGCACGGCCGTGCCGACCGGTGCGGTGCCGAGCGCAACCGCGGCCACCCCAGCCGGAGGCGCGGCCCAGCCGGTGCCGGCGACTGCGGCGGCATCGCTCGGTGGCGAGCTGATCACGCTGGGCACCGATCTGGTGAAGGCCACGGTCGACACCCGCGGCGGCGAGCTGGTTCATCTCGAACTGCTGCACTACCGCGACCAGGTCGACCACAGCCGCAACGTCGTGCTGTTCGATCGCAGCCGCGACCGGCTCTACCTGGCGCGCACCGGGCTCGCCACGGTCGACGGCGTGGCCTACCCGAACCACGAGACGCCGATGGCCGTGGTGCCGGGGCCGCGCGAGCTGGCCAGCGGCAGCGACACGCTGCAGCTGACGCTCGAGTCGCCGGTGATCAACGGCGTGCAGCTGCGCAAGACCTACACCTTCAAGCGCGGCGACTACCGCATCGGTGTCCAGCAGGAGATCGTCAACCGCGGCGACAAGCCGCTGTCGCCGCAGCTGTACCTGCAGCTGGTGCGCGACGGCAACCCGCCGGCTGGCGAGTCGAGCTTCTACTTCACGTTCACCGGGCCGGCGCTGTACACCGAGGCCAAGAAGTTCGAGAAACTCGATTTCAAGGACATCGACAAGGGCAAGGCTGCGCACGATGGCAGCGCCGACGACGGCTGGATCGCGATGGTGCAGCACTACTTCGTCTCGGCCTGGCTGATCGGCGCCGGAGCGCGCGAGTACGTGACGAGCAAGCTCGGCGACAACCTGTACGCGATCGCGATGATGGTCAAGCTCGGCACGCTCGCGCCGCAGGCCACGCTGACGCAGCAGGCCACGCTGTACGCCGGTCCGCAGGAAGAGAAGAAGCTCGAGGCGATGGCGCCAGGGCTGGAACTGGTGAAGGATTACGGCCACTTCACGATCCTGGCCAAGCCGCTGTTCTGGCTGCTCGACCACCTGCACAGCCTGCTGCGCAACTGGGGCTGGTCGATCGTCGCGCTGGTGGTGCTGCTGAAGGCCGCGTTCTACTGGCTCAATGCCAGCGCGTACCGCTCGATGGCCAAGATGAAGGCCATCAACCCCAAGGTGATGGAGATGCGCGAGCGGCTGAAGGACAAGCCGCAGCAGATGCAGCAGGAGATGATGCGCATCTACCGCGAGGAGAAGGTCAACCCGCTCGGCGGCTGCCTGCCGATCCTGGTGCAGATCCCGTTCTTCATCGCGCTCTATTGGGTGCTGCTGTCGAGCGTCGAGATGCGCAACGCGCCGTGGATCGGCTGGATCCACGACCTGTCGCAGAAAGACCCGTACTACATCCTGCCGCTGCTGATGACCGGCTCGTCGCTGTTCCAGACCTGGCTGAACCCGACGCCGCCCGATCCGGTGCAGGCCAAGATGATGTGGATCATGCCGCTGGTGTTCTCGGTGATGTTCTTCGTCTTCCCGGCCGGCCTCGTGCTGTACTGGCTGACGAACAACGTGCTGTCGATCGCCCAGCAGTGGTTCATCAACAAGCGGCTCGGCGTGCTCCACGGTACACCTGGCAAGCGCTGACCGGCGCCGTCGCGCCGGCCGTGCCGAATGTCCGTGACGCCTACACGCGTTGCGCGGCATGCCCCATCCGGGGGGTTGGACCGGCGCCGTGTGCGGTCCATCATCGACGCCACGTGATCGGCGCGTTCAGTCGGCGAAACGGCGGTCGATCACCCGCAGCACCCGAAGACAGCGTTTGATTCAGATGGCCCGGACCTCCGGGCCATTCGGTCCTAAGCGGGGCCGACCCGGCGGTAACCCGGCTCTGGAGCGCGATGGCGAGCGGTTCGAGCGAACCGTTCAACGCTCCTCCCCGCGCCAACAAGGCGACCCGCCCTTTCGAGGGCGGGTCGTCTGCTTTCCGGGGCTTCGTGCCGCGTGCTGGCCGGGCCACGCGCGGCCGGCTCGGCACAATCGCCGCCATGCTGGCACGCCTGTCCGACCCGATCGTCGCGATCGCCACTGCGCCGGGCCGCGGTGCGGTCGGCATCGTGCGGGTGTCGGGCCGGGCGCTGCAACCGCTGATCGAAGCCGTCTGCGGCCGCAGCCTGCAGCCGCGCCACGCGACGCTGCTGCCGTTCGTCGACCGCGAGGGCCGCGCGATCGACGAAGGTCTGGCGTTGCACTTCCCGGCGCCGCACTCGTACACCGGAGAGGACGTGCTCGAGCTGCATGCGCACGGCGGCAGTGTGGTGCTGCAACTGCTGCTGGCGCGCTGCCTCGAGGCCGCGGCGCAGCCGAATGCCGGCGGCCGCGCGCGGCTGCCGCACCTGCGCTTGGCCGATCCCGGCGAGTTCACGACGCGGGCGTTCGTCAACGGCAAGCTCGATCTTGCGCAGGCCGAGGCGGTGGCCGACCTGATCGACGCCGGCACCGAAGCGGCCGCACGCTCGGCCGCGCGCTCGCTGACCGGCGCGTTCTCCGACGAGATCGGCGCGTTGGCGGCCGCCATCGTCGAGCTGCGCACGCTGGTCGAGGCGACGCTCGATTTCCCCGACGAGGAGATCGACTTCCTGCAGCGCGCCGACGCGCTCGGCCGCTTGCAGCGCATCGACGACCGGCTGCAGGGCGTGCTTGCCGGCGCGCGCCGCGGCGCGCTGCTGAGCGAGGGCCTGCACGTGGTGCTGGCGGGGCAGCCCAACGTCGGCAAGAGCTCGCTGCTGAACGCGCTGGCCGGTGCCGAGCTGGCGATCGTGACGCCGATTCCCGGCACCACGCGTGACCGCATCGCGCAGACGATCCAGATCGAGGGCGTGCCGCTGCATATCGTCGACACCGCCGGCCTGCGCGCCGCGAGCGATGCGGCCGACGAGGTCGAGCGCATCGGCATCGCGCGCACCTGGACCGAGATCGGGCGCGCCGATGTGGTGCTGTTGCTGCACGACCTGACGCGGCTGCACGAAGTCCGCTATCGCGTGGCGCAGGCGGCGATCGAAGCCGAGCTCGATCGCCTGACGCAGGCACCGCGCCTGCAGGTGTTCAACAAGTGCGATGCCGCCGCGGTGCCGGCTGCGCCCAGCAGCGCAGGCGCCGTCGTGATGTCGGCACTGACCGGCCAGGGGCTGGAGGAGTTGCGCGCGGCGCTGCTGCGGCTGGCCGGCTGGCAACCGGCCGCCGACGGCGGCTTCATCGCGCGCACGCGCCACGTGCAGGCGCTGCGCGTCGCGGCCGGGCATCTAGCACGGGCACGCGAGCAGGCGGCGCAAGGCGATGCGGCGCTCGAGCTGTTCGCCGAGGAGTTGCGCCTGGCGCACGAGGCGCTCGGCGCGATCACCGGCACCTTCACCAGCGAAGATCTGTTGGGGCAGATCTTCGGGCGCTTCTGCATCGGGAAGTAGGTCCGGTTCCGGGGGAAGTCCGGCGCGGGCCGATGGTGTGCTGGAGGTGGCGTTGGCGCCAGAATTCTTGCGGGGTCTTCGTGCCATCACAAGTCCCATTGCCCGGATCCCGGCCACTACCTCGCAAACTTGAACGTCGGTTGCCGGTGGTGGCGGATCGACAGTAGGTACACCGTGGAACTCTTGTTCTCCTCGCCGTGCAGGATCAGGTAGTCACCGCTGAGGAGTACCCGCAGGACCGAATGCGCGTCTCCCATGAAACACTTCATCACAGTACCCTCCACCACGGCACGGCCAGCACGTCGGGAGTGAGCCACTCGACCGTGCGCCCGGTGTGCAGCAGGATCCCGGCGCGCGCCTTGCGCCCGTACTCCCGCCGGAAGGTGCGCAGGTGCGCGCAGTCGGCCAGGCGCGGCTTCGAGGTGGCCTTCACCTCGATGGGCAGCAGCTTGCCGCCCGCCTCGATCACGAAGTCCACTTCCTCGCCGATCGTGGTGCGCCAGTAGGCGAGTTCCACGCAGTCCACCCGCGCATCGCGCCAGGCGAGCAGGTCGTGCAGCACCAGGTTCTCCAGGTGCGCACCCGCGGGCGTCGTTGGGCCGAGGTGCAGCGCAACCCCGGTGTCGCCCCAGAAGATCCTGGGCGACTTGACGAGCCGCTTGGTGCGATTCACCGCGTAGGCCCGCAGGCGCACGAGCAGATACGAGGTCTCCAGCAGGTTGAGCCAGCGGTGGACCGTCGGCTGCGGCAGGCCGACATCGCGGCCCAGCTCGGTCTGGTTGAGAAGCTGTCCCAGCCGCAGGCAGGCGGCCTGCATCAGGCGGCGGAAGTCGGGCAGCGCGCTGATCGAGGCAGGTCCTGCAGGTCGCGCTCGAGATAGGTGCGCACGTAGCCGTCGAACCAGATGGCGCGGTCCCCCGACCTCGTGAGCTCCAGCGCCGGCGTGGGAAATCCGCCGCGCAGCGCGAGCGCCCGCCAGTCCTCCTCGGGGTCGTCGCCGGCTGAAAGCAGGTCGCGCCACTGATCGTCGGGCGCGCCCAGCAGGTCGTCCCAGCGCCCCGCTCGTCCGAGCCCGAGCTGCTCGCGTCGGGTCATTGGCCATAGCGCGAGGTAGCTCGCGCGGCCGGCCAACGACTCCGACACCTGGCGCATCAGCAGCAGGTTGGCCGAGCCGGTAAGCAGGAAGCGCCCGGGCCGGCGGTCGCGGTCGATGGCCCGCTTGACCGCCGGCATCAGGCCCGGTTCGCGCTGGACCTCGTCGAGCGTGAGCGGATCGTCGCCGCCCAGCAGGGCTTCGGGGTCGCGGCGGGCCGCATCGCGCACATCGAAGTCGTCCAGCGAACGGTAGCGGCGGCCGCCCGGGACGAGCTTTTCGACCAATGTGCTTTTGCCGGTCTGCCGTGCACCGGTGAGCACCACGGCCGGCATCACGCGCAGCCGCGCGGCGAGAGCGTCATCCACCAGACGGGGAAGGGTCTTCACAAGATGGATGATATTCATTCATGTCGCGGATTGGCAAGCCCGGCAGGGGCTGACGCAAGGGGGCCCGGGGGCGTGGCTCGAGCACCCGCTGTCGCGCCGCGTGCTGAAGCCGGCCGCATGCGATAGGCTGCCTTCACTATGCGGGCAAGGTGCCCGGCTTGTTATGGGCTCAAGGGCACGTCGGCGTGACGCCTAGGCGCGCGGCGCGTGACAAGCGGACTTCGAGTACACGCATGAGTACACATTCGCAGCGACGAATCCGGAGAGGCTTGATTCACAAGGCCCCGTCGCGTTCCACTCGCCTTCTGCATCGGCAAGTGAACGTCGCGCCGACGCCCGCGTCGCGACCGCTACACGCGCAGCAGCTTCTCCTCGGCCAGCGCCAGCGCCTCCGGCAGGCCCGACAGCACCAGCGTGTCGCCGGCCGCGAGCGGGTGGGCTTCGTCGGGCACCACGCCGCGGCCCGACGCGAGGCGGATCGACACCACCTGCACGCCGATCGCGTGCAGCGCCTGCTCCGCCAGCGGCCGGCCGAGGCAGGCCGCGGCGGCAGGCAGCGTCACGCTGGCCAGGCGCGCCTGCTGCAGCTCCGCTACGGTGTCGTCGTCGGCGCCGTGGAAGTAGCCGCGCAGCAGGCCGTAGCGCGCGTCGCGTGCGTCGCGGGTGATGCGGATCACGCGGCGCATCGGCACGCCCACCAGCGCCAGCGCCTGCGCGGCGAGCATCAGCGAACCCTCGACCGCCTCTGGCACCACCTCGGCGGCGCCGGCGGCGCGCAGCTTCTCGAGATCGTTGTCGTCGATGGTGCGCACGATCACCGGCACGCGCGGCGCATGCTCGTGCACCAGCGCCAGGATCTTCAGCGCCGACGCGGTATCGGGGTAGCTGATCACCACCGCACTGGCGCGCACCAGGCCCGCCGCCATCAGGCTGCGCAGGCGCGCGGCGTCGCCGAACACCACGCTTTGCCCGGCGGCTGCGGCCTGGCGCACACGGTCGGGGTCGAGGTCGAGCGCCATGTAGGCGATGCGTTCGCGCTCGAGCAGGCGCGCCAGGTTCTGGCCGCTGCGGCCATAGCCGCAGATGATCACGTGCGCTTCGGTGCGCATCGCCTTCTTGGCGATCGCGGTCAGCTGCACCGATTGCAGCAGCCAGTCGCTCGACGCCAAGCGCATCACGATGCGGCTGCTCCACATCACCAGGAACGGCGTCGCCAGCATCGACAGCACCATCGCCGCCAGCACCGGGCTCATCCAGTCGCCGACCAGCAGCTGGTTCTCGGCGCCGAGCGCCAGCAGCACGAAGCCGAACTCGCCGGCCTGCGCCAGGTACAGACCGGTGCGGATCGCTCCGCCCGGCGAGGCGCCGAAGCCGCGCGCGAGTGCGGCGACCAGCGCCGCCTTGGCCAGCACCGGCAGCGTGGTCAGCAGCAGCACCAGGAACCACTGGTCGACCAGCGGCCGCCAGTCCAGCCGCATGCCGATGGTGATGAAGAACAGCCCCAGCAGCACGTCGTGGAACGGCCGGATGTCGGTCTCGACCTGGTGCTTGTATTCGGTCTCGGCCACCAGCATGCCGGCGATGAAGGCGCCCAGCGCGAGCGAGAGGCCGGCCGTCTCGGTCAGCCAGGCCAGGCCGAGCGTGATCAGCAGCAGGTTGAGGATGAACAGCTCCTCGCTCTTGCGCCGTGCCACCAGGGTCAGCCACCAGCGCATCACGCGCTGGCCCCCCATCAGCAGCACGGCCAGCAGCGCCGCGGCCTTGGCCACCGCGAGGCTCAGCGCCAGGCCGAGCTGCGCCGCGCCGCTGCCGAGTGCCGGGATCAGCACCAGCAGCGGCACCACCGCCAGGTCCTGGAACAGCAGCACGCCGAGCACGCGGCGGCCGTGCTCGCTGTCGAGCTCGAGCCGCTCGGCCATCAGCTTGACCAGGATCGCGGTCGACGACATCGCCATCGCTGCGCCGAGCGCGATCGCGCCCTGCCAGCTCAGGTCCCACGCGCGGCCGAGCGCGGCGAACGCCGCCGCCAGCACGGCGTTGCCGAGCACGGCGCCGACGATCGTCAGCACCACCTGCGACAGGCCGAGCCCGAACAGCGCGGCGCGCATGCTGCGCAGCTTCGGCAGGTTGAACTCCAGCCCGATCACGAACATCAGGAACACGACGCCGAACTCGGCCAGCGCGTGCGCGCGCGCGGCATCGCCGGCCAGCGCCAGCGCGTTGGGCCCGATCACCACGCCGACGGCCAGGTAGCCGAGCATCGGCGGCAGCTTCAGCGTGCGGCACAGCACCACGCCGAGCACTGCGGCCACGAGGTACAGCAAGACGACTTCGAGCGTGGAGGCCACCGGCGCAGATCGGGGTGCGGCGTGAGCGGCCGCGAAGTCGCAGCCTAGAATGCCCGCATCCTAAGCGACGCCCAGCCCGCGACCGTGGCGACCACAGCGAGTTTCGATGCACAACGCGCGCTGGCCCTGGCGGCGCAGACGTTCGACATCGAGGCGCACGCGCTGCAATCGCTGGCCGCACGGCAGGGCGACGGTTTCGCGCAGGCGGTGCGCGCGATGCTCGAATGTCGCGGCCGCGTGATCGTGATGGGCATGGGCAAGAGCGGCCATGTGGGACGCAAGATCGCCGCCACGCTGGCGTCCACCGGCACGCCGGCGTTCTTCGTGCACCCGGCCGAGGCGAGCCACGGCGATCTCGGCATGGTGCAGCCGGGCGACGTGCTGCTGGCCATCTCCAACAGCGGCGAGAGCGAAGAGCTCGCGGTGCTGCTGCCGGCGCTGAAGCGGCTGGGCGTCACGCTGGTGGCGATGACCGGCAACGCCGATTCGACGCTCGCGCAGCATGCCGACCTCGTGCTGTCGAGCACGGTCGACCAGGAGGCCTGTCCGTTGAACCTGGCGCCCACCGCCAGCACCACCGCACAGATGGCGCTCGGCGATGCGCTCGCGGTGGCGCTGCTCGACGCGCGCGGCTTTCGCGAGGAGGACTTCGCGCGCTCGCACCCGGGCGGCGCGCTCGGACGCAAGCTGCTGATGCATGTGGCCGACCTGATGCGCAGCGGCGACGCGGTGCCGCGCGTCGACCCGTCGACGCCGTTCACCGCGCTGCTGCGCGAGATGACCGCCAAGGGCCTGGGCTTCACCGCTGTCGCGTCGGCCGACGACCGCGTGCTCGGCATCTTCACCGACGGCGACCTGCGCCGGCTGATCGAGCGCGGCGCCGAGCTGCGCGGCCTGACCGCGCAACAGGTGATGCAGCACGCGCCCAAGCAGGTGCGCGCCGACGCGCTGGCGGTCGACGCGGCCGACCTGATGGAGCGCCACCGCATCACCAGCGTGCTGGTGGTCGACGCCGAGGGCCGGCTGGTCGGCGCGCTGAACTCCAACGATCTGATGCGCGCGAAGGTCATCTGATGCCACCGGTGCTGGCTTTCGCGCCCGAGCTGCTGCTGCAGGCGCAGGGCGTACAGGCGGCGATCTTCGACGTCGACGGCGTGCTCACCGACGGTCGGCTCTACATCGGCGAGCACGGCGAGACGTTCAAGGCCTTCCACACGCTCGATGGCCAGGGCCTGAAGCTGCTGATGGCCGGCGGCATCGAACCGATGGTGATCAGCGGCCGTGACTCGCCGGCGCTGCGCCGCCGCCTGGCCGACCTGGGCGTGACGCGACTCGCGCTCGGCGCCGGCGAGAAGCTGGCGATGGCGCAGCCGCTGCTCGACGACCTGCAGCTCGGCTGGGCGCAGGTGGCCGCGATCGGCGACGACTGGCCCGACCTGCCACTGCTGCAGCGCGCGCGCTTCGCCTGTGCGGTGCCCGATGCGCATGCCGAGGTGCGGGCACTCGCACACCACACCACGCACGCGCGCGGCGGCCGCGGCGCGGCGCGCGAGTTCTGCGACCTGCTGCTGTGTGCGGCCGGACGCTACGCCGCGCTGTGGGCGTCGCAGACCGCCGCGCTCGATCGTCGCTGAACGCGGCCGATGAACAGCGCCGCCGCGCCGCCCGAACTGCACCTGCCCGACCTGCCTGAGGTCGAGGTCTCGCTCGGCGTGCCGGCCGCGGTGCGCGGCAGCCGCGGCGCGCCGTGGCGGCTGCGCTGGCGCGAACTGCTGGGCGCCTACCTGCCGCTGCTGCTGATGGTGCTGCTGGCGCTGGGCACCTGGTGGCTGGTCAAGCACACGCCGCGCCCGCCGGCGCCAGAGGACGCCGTCGCGCCACGCAGCGACCCCGACTACGAGATGCGCAACTTCGCGATCACGCGCTTCGCGGCCGACGGCCGCGTCACGGTGCACATCAAGGGCGCGCGGCTGCGCCACTTCCCCGACACCGACCGCTTCGAGATCGACGCCGCGCAGATCGAGGCGCTGGTGCCCGACGGCCGCGTCACCCGCGCGCGGGCGGCGAGGGCGCTGGGCAACGGCGATGCCAGCGAGTGGCAGCTCTCGGGCGGCGCGCACGTGCGCGCGCAGCTGCGCGGCGGCGGTACGATCGAGCTCGACAGCGAGTTCCTGCAGGTGTTCGTGCCCAGCGAACGCATCCGCACCCACCTGCCGGTGCGCGTGCGCTCGGGCGACGACGATCTCCACGCGGGCGGCCTCGAGGCAGACAACCTGACGCAGCAGCTGCGCCTGGAGCCGCCGGTGCGCGCCAGCTTCTCACCGCGCTCGGCGGCGCGGGTGGGTTCGAAGCCGTGAATCGCAGCCGCTGCGCATGAGCGCCCCTGACCCTCCCGGCGGCCCACCGCTGGCCTTCATCACCGGCGCCTCCAGCGGCATCGGACAGGCGCTGGCCGCGCGCTTCCACGCCGCCGGCTGGCGCCTGGCGCTGGTGGCGCGGCGCGATGCCGAAGTGCGCCGCTGGGCCCAGTCGATCGACCTGCGCGAGCCGGTGCTTCAGGTCTACGCGGCCGACGTGCGCGACGTGGCACAGATCACCGCGGCCGGTCGTGCCTGCATCGCGCAGCAGGGGCTGCCGCAGGTGGTGATCGCCAACGCCGGCATCAGCACCGGCATCGACAGCGCGCGCTTCGAAGACCTCGACGTGCTGCGCGCCACGCTGGAGACCAACAACCTCGGCATGGCGGCGACCTTCCAGCCGTTCATCGAGCCGATGCTGCAGCGCCGCCAGGGTACGCTGGTGGGCATCGCCAGCGTCGCCGGCATCCGCGGCCTGCCGGGCCACGCGGCGTACTGCGCCAGCAAGGCCGCCGCGATCGCCTACTGCGAGAGCCTGCGCGGCGAGTGCCGCGCGGCCGGCGTGCAGGTGGTGACGCTGCTGCCGGGGTATGTGGACACGCCGATGACGCGCGGCAACCGCTACGCGATGCCGTTCCTGATGCCGGCGCAGCGATTCGCTGACGTCGCGTTTCGCACCATCGTCGCGGGTCGCAGCTACCAGGTGATCCCGTGGCAGATGGGTGTGGTGGCCAAGCTGCTGCGCCTGCTGCCCAATGCGTGGTTCGATCGCCTGCTGGCCGGGCGGCCGCGCAAGGCGCGGCGCGGCGCGCGAGCGTAGCGGCCCCGAACCTCACCCGGGGCATGAAAGAGCAAGGGCGCCCGCAGGCGCCCTTCGCTGGGCTTGGCCGAAGTCGGGAGGGCGGGTCAATAGCCCTGGCCGCCGCCACCGCCGCGCGGGCCGCGCCCGGTGCCGTAGGGGCTGCGACCACCGCCGCCGCCATAGCCACCACCGCCGCCGCCACCACCGTATCCACCACCACCGCCGCCACCGCCGTAGGAGCCACGGCCACCACCGCCGCCGCCGTACGGGCCGCGGCCCCCGCCGCCGCCGAAGCCGCCGGGACGTTCTTCACGCGGGCGCGCCTCGTTGACGACGATCGCGCGGCCTTCGAGCGGCTGGCCGTTCATCGCGTTGATCGCGGCCTGCGCCTCGGTGGCGCTGGACATCTCGACGAATCCGAAACCCTTCGAGCGGCCGGTTTCGCGATCCATCATCACCTTGGCCGATGTCACGGTGCCGAATTGCGCAAACGCAGCCTGCAACGAATCATCGCGCACCGAGTACGCGAGGTTGCCGACATACAGCTTGTTTCCCATTTGGGAGAAGCTCCTTCTGAGTACGAATAATCCAAGTGGAGCTTCAACCCAGCGTGAACCGATCAAGCAAAGGCGCCGTCTCCGAACAAGGGCCACGGGCACAGTCATGCCCCGCGGGATTATGAGCACAACTCCCATCGACCGCCATCACCCCGGCTCCGTGCAAACCCGCAACAGTCGTCACCGGCGCGCTGGCGTGCGACATTCATCGTTTCGATGCTTGTCGCTGTCGCGCCGGCGCTGCATCGCTTGTCGTTGCACTGCGCCGGCAGGCTGACCCGTGATGCCCGACACCCAGACCCAGACCCATGGCGAGGCGCCGGCCTTCGACACCATCGTGGTCGGTGCCGGCACGGCCGGCTGCCTGCTGGCCAACCGGCTCAGCGCCGACCCGCGGCGCCACGTGCTGCTGCTGGAGGCCGGCGGCCGCGACGACTACCTGTGGATCCACATACCGGTGGGCTATCTGTACTGCATCGGCAACCCGCGCACCGACTGGCTCTACCGCACCGACCCCGATCCGGGCCTGAACGGCCGCAGCCTGCGCTACCCGCGCGGCAAGGTGCTCGGCGGCTGCTCGAGCATCAACGGCATGATCTACATGCGCGGGCAGCGCCGCGACTACGACGGCTGGGCGGCGGCGCTCGGCGACGATGCCTGGTCGTGGCGCGCCTGCCTGCCGCACTTCCTGCGCCACGAAGACCACTGGCGCGGTGCCGACGGGCACCATGCCGCGCCCGGCTTCGACGCCACCGGCGCGCGCGCCGGCGGTGAGTGGCGCGTCGAGCGTCAACGCCTGTCGTGGGCCGTGCTCGACGCGTTCGCTGCAGCGGCGCAGCAGGCCGGCATCCCGCCGCAGGACGATTTCAACCGCGGCAACAACGAAGGCGTGGGCTACTTCGAGGTCAACCAGCGCGCCGGCGTGCGCTGGAACGCGAGCAAGGCGTTCCTGCGTCCGGTGCGCAGCCGGCCGAACCTGCAGGTCTGGACCGGCGCGCACGTCAGCCGCGTGCTGCTGGCGCGCGACGCGCAGGGCTGGCGTGCGCGTGGGGTCGAGGTGCTGCGCGCCGGCCAGGCGCCGCAGCCGGTGTGGGCGGCGCGCGAGGTGGTGCTGGCCGCCGGTGCGATCGGCACGCCGCAGATCCTGCAGTGCTCGGGCATCGGGCCGGCGGCGCTGCTGCACGCCCATGGCGTGACGCCGCAGGTGGAGCTGCCCGGCGTTGGCGAAAACCTGCAGGACCACCTGCAGATCCGCGCGGTGTTCGCGGTGCGCGGCGCGCGCACGCTGAACACGCTGGCCAACTCCTGGCTCGGCAAGGCGCGCATCGCGCTGCAGTACGCGTTCGCGCGCAGCGGTCCGATGAGCATGGCGCCGTCGCAGCTCGGCTGCTTCACCCGCTCGTCGCCCGAGCAGGAGTGGCCGAACCTCGAGTATCACGTGCAGCCGCTGTCGCTCGATGCGTTCGGCGAGCCGCTGCACCGCGACGACGCGTTCACGGCCAGCGTCTGCAACCTGAACCCGGGCTCGCGCGGCCAGGTGCGCATCCGCTCGCCGCGCCACGACGACGCGCCGTCGATCCTGCCGAACTACCTGTCCACCGAGGCCGACCGTCGCGTCGCCGCCGATTCGCTGCGCCTGACGCGGCGCATCGTGCAGATGCCGGCACTGGCGCGCTACGCGCCGCGCGAGGTCAAGCCGGGTCCGCAGTTCCAGAGCGACGAGGAACTGGCGCGGCTGGCCGGCGACATCGGCACGACGATCTTCCACCCGGTGGGCACCTGCAAGATGGGCCGCGCCGACGATCCGCTGGCGGTGGTCGATTCGCGCCTGCGCGTGCGCGGCGTCGCCGGCCTGCGCGTGGCCGACGCCAGCGTGATGCCGACGATCACCAGCGGCAACACCAACGCGCCGACGCTGATGATCGCCGAGCGCGCCGCGCAGTGGATCGGCGAGGGCGCCATCTGACCCCGCTGCGGCCGCTTCGGCGGCGGGTTACTCCCGATGTTGGCGCCGGTGCGCGCTCCTACAGTTCGCCCACTCGCGGACAGGGTAGGTGACACGGACCGGTCCGCCGGGTTGGGGCTGAGGAGACAACATTCGAAGGCGCCGGGTGAATCGCTCGGCGCCTTCATCATCTGCGGTACGCGAAACGCGGCCCGACTGTGGAATAGGGGCGCACAGCCCCCCCGATTCAGGCGATCGGCGCCGCGCGCGGCGGCCTACGCTGCCGGCAGCGCAACCGTCCGTGCAGGTCTGCCATGGCCATTGAGTCCGAGCTGCGAAGCCTCGAAGTCGACATCCCGAGTCAGCCCGAGCCGCTACTGCGCCTGACGCTGCTGATGGCCGATGACGAGGCCGACATGGCCGCGCTGGCGGCATTGATCGAGGCCGACATGGCGCTTGCCGCCGCGGTGCTGAAAGCCGTCAACTCGTCGCTGTACGGTTTGAACGGTCGCGTGCAGTCGGTGCAGCAGGCGATCACCTATCTCGGCCTGCGCGAGGTGGCCGGCATCACCCTCGAGATGGGCCTGCGCGCGGTGTTCCCGCCGGCGCCCGAGCTCGACGCGCTGTGGCGGCGTGCGTCGCAGCGCGGCCTGATCATGGGCCGCCTCGCGCAGGCGCTGCAGATGGACGCCTGGGCCGCGCATTCGGCGGGGCTGTTCGAGGAGTGCGGCAAGGCCGTGCTGTTTCGCCACGCGCCGGAGCGCTACCGCACGCTGCTGCGCAGCGCCGCCGACGACGTCGCGCTGTGCGAGCTCGAGATCGGCAACTTCGGCGTCAGCCACGACGCGCTCGGGGCGGCGCTGTGCGAGAGCTGGGGCCTGGGCGCCGCGGCTGTCGTCTGCGTGCGCCATCACGTGGCGGCACAGGCCGACCAGGTGCTGCCGCAATCGCTCAGCCGGCGCGGCATCCTCGCGCTGTCGGTGCTGGCGCATGCGCTGGTCGTCGAGCCCGAGGCCCTCGACGAGCGCGCCGAACGCATCGCGCCGCAATGCGACGTCGACACCGAGCACCTGCTGCGCGCCGCGCGCAAGGTGCAGGGTCAGGTCGAGGACGCACTCGCGCACGGGCGTTGACCATGCCGGCGGCGTCGAGCCGCGCCCGGAGTCGGGGGCAGCCTACCGCAGTCAAGTCAAGTCAATCCACCTTCGCGCCCGACGCCTTGACCACGCGCGCCCACTTCTTCGTCTCGGCGTCGATGTAGCGCGCGAACTCGGCCGGGGTATTGCCGCTGGGGATCGCACCCAGCGACTGCAGCCGCTCTTTCACCGGGCCGCCGGCCAGCGACTTCGCCACTTCCTGCTGCACGCGCGTGATGATCTCGACCGGTGTGTGCGCCGGCGCCAGCAGGCCGAACCACGACGACGCCTCGTAGCCCTTCAGCACCGCGCCGCCGGCCTCGGCAATTGTCGGCAGGTCGGGCAGCGCCGCCGAGCGCACCGCGCTGGTCACGGCCAGCGCTTTCAGCTTGCCGGCCTTGATGTGCGGCAGCGCGCTCGGCAGGTTGTCGAACATCAGATCGACGTTGCCGGCGATCAGGTCGATCAGCGCCGGGCCCGAGCCGCGGTACGGCAGGTGCAGCATGTAGGTGCCGGTCATCGTCTTGAACAGCTCGGCCGCGAGGTGGATCGACGTGCCGTTGCCCGAACTCGCGACGTTGAAGCGCCCGGGAGTGGCCCTGGCCGCGCGGATCAGGTCGGCCACCGAGTCGATGCGCTGCTTCTGCGCGAACGCCGGGTTCAGCACCAACACGTTCGGCACGCCGGCGCACAGCGTCACCGGGGCGAAATCCTTCACGTGATCGTAGGCCAGCTTCGGGTACAGCGACGCGTTGATCGCATGCGTGCCGACCGTGCCCATCAGCAGCGTGTAGCCGTCGGGCGCTGCCTTCGCCACCTCGGTGGTGCCGGTGCCGCCGCCGGCGCCGGGCTTGTTCTCGACCACGAACGGCTGCCCGAAGGCGTGCTGCAGGTCTGGTGCAATCGCGCGCGCGATGATGTCGGTGGTGCCGCCGGCCGGAAACGGCACGACGATGCGCACCGGCCGGGCCGGCCAGGCCTGCGCGTGAAGCAGCGGCGGCGCCGCGACCGCGGCGAGTGCGAAGACAGCGTCGCGGCGCGACAGGCGAATGGACATGCGTGATCTCCGTGGGCGGGTGGCCGCTCGGGTGCGGCCGGCCGACGCAGTGTGCAGGTGATCACGCGCGACGCGTACTGGGCCCTACCCGGTCGACGTCAGCGGCAGCCGCAACGCGACACGCGCGCGACGCGAAAAAAGCGGGGAGCGGGACGCTATGGCGCAGGGCTCGCTCTCAACACCCGCGCCGGCCCGCTCCCCTTTCGGACGTCAACCCTGTCCCGAAACCTTGCGACGCATGCCCTGGGCCGCTCAGGGCAGGCGATGAAACTGGAACGACAACTGCGCGCTCGCGCGCGTCACGTGCAGCACCGGCGCCGCCTGCGGCCTGGCCTGGATCGGCTGCGGCGGTGCCGACATCTTCTTCGGTGCCGGTTGCAGCACAGTGGGCGCGTGGCTCATGGTCGGCCTCCCGCAGCGATCAGCGAAATGCCGCACCGACACGCAGCGTCGGGCTCGGCAGCAGCGGGGTGATGAACGCCTCGCGGGCGTCGTCGGCCACCGCAACCATGTCGGGCTCGAGGGCCGCCGACGCGCGCTGGGCCCACTCGGCGATTGCGCTGCCCGATGGCCAGCGCGTGCCCGCCGGCTGTGCCAGCCGCAGCAGCGACGATGCGCCGCCGTGCACGCTGTGCGCCGCTGCGCGGATGCGGCGCGGGCGAGCGAGGGGGGCAAAGCCGCTGGGCATGGAGTTCTCCTGGTCGCAATCGCTCGTTGTCTCGACCACAAGCGGCGCATCAACCGTGCCAAGCGACGGACGTGAACGCGATCACGATTGCCCCGGAGCGGCACGCCCAGCCGCGGCGTGATGGCCAAGGCTTTTGTTACACGGTTGACGGGCTTCGTCAGCCCGGGGTGCCGCTGCTGGGGTGGGGTGGGCCCTGATAGCCGCGCGGAATCGCGCCGAGCAGGCGCTGCGTGTACTCCTCGCGCGGCGCGGCCAGAAGTTGCTGTGCGCTGGCCTGCTCGACGACCTCGCCGTCCTTCATCACCAGCACGTCGTCGCTGAGGAAGCGCACCACCGACAGGTCGTGGCTGATGAACACGTAGGCCAGGCCGAGGTCGTCCTGCAGGTCCTTCAGCAGGTTCAGCACCTGCGCCTGCACCGAGACGTCGAGCGCGCTCACCGCTTCGTCGAGCACCAGCACCTCGGGCTCGAGCGTCAGGCAGCGCGCGATCGCCACGCGCTGGCGCTGGCCGCCCGAGAACTCGTGCGGGTACTTGCCGAACGCCGAATCGTCGAGCCCCACCTGCGCCAGCAACTGGCGCGCACGGCGCTGGCGGTCGGCCGCGTCGTGGCCGATGCCGTGGATCACCATCGGCTCGAGCAGCGTTTGGCCGACCGTGAAGCGCGGGTTCAGCGACGCGTACGGGTTCTGGAACACGATCTGGATGCGTCGGCGCATCGCCTGCCGCTCGGCGTCGTTCAGCGCAAGCAGGTTGCGGCCATCGAACAGCACCTCGCCCGCGGTGGGCTCGTGCAGCCGCAGCAGGGTCAGGCCCATCGTCGTCTTGCCCGAGCCCGATTCGCCGACCACGCCCAGCGTGTGGCCGCGGCGCAGCGCGAAGCTGACGTTGCGCACCGCCTTGAACTCGCGCTTGCCGAACAGGCCCTCGCGCAGGAAGAAGCTCTTGGCCAGCGCGCGCACCTCGAGCACCACCGGTGCCGAGGGATCCTTGGGCTTGGCCTGGCGCACCGGCGCGATGCCCTCGATGTGGTCGTCGATCACCGGCAGCCGCGCACTCGCAAGGGCTGCGCTCGGGCGGCACGCCAGCAGCGCGCGGGTATAGGCATCGCGCGGCGAGCGGAAGATCGCCGCCACCGGCCCCTGCTCGCGCACGACGCCGCGGCGCATCACGACCACGTGATCGGCGATCTCGCCGACCACGCCGAGGTCGTGGCTGATGAACAGCACGCTCATGCGGTGGCGCTCCTGCAGCCGTGCGATCAGCTCGAGGATCTGGCGCTGGATCGTCACGTCGAGCGCGGTGGTCGGCTCGTCGGCGATCAACAGCTTCGGTTCGCACGCGAGCGCCATCGCGATCATCACGCGCTGCTGCTGGCCGCCCGACAACTCGTGCGGGTAGCTCGCGAGCCGTCGCTTCGGCTCGGGCATGCCCACCTCGGCCAGCAGCGCCTCGGCGCGCTCGGCCGCCGCGCGGCGCGATGCGCCCAGGTGCCGCCGCAGCGGCTCGGCCAGTTGCTGCCCCACGGTGAACACCGGGTTCAGCGAGGTCATCGGATCTTGGAAGACGCAGGCGATCTCCTTGCCGCGCAGCGCCTGCAGCTGCGGCGGCGTCGCCTGCAGCAGGTCGCGCCCGCGGTACTCGATGACGCCGCTGCGCTGCGCGTTATCGGGCAGCAGGTTGAGGATCGACATCGCGGTCACGCTCTTGCCGGAGCCCGACTCGCCGACCAGCGCCACCGTGGCCAGCTCGGGGATGTCGAAGCTGACGCCGTCGACCGCCTGTGCGCGCGTGGTCTGGCCGCGCTCACCGAGCCGGAAGGCCACGCGCAGGTCGCGGATGCTCAGCAACATCGGGGAGTGGCCTTTCAGTGGACTACGCGGCACCGCGCAGCTTCGGGTCGAGCGCGTCGCGCCAGGCGTCGGCCATCAGCGAGAAGGCGGTGACGAACAGCGCCATGAACGCGGTGGCCGCGGCGAGCTGCCACCAGTAGCCGAGGATCAGCTCGCTTTGCGCCTCGGCGAGCATCGTGCCCCAACTCACCTGGTCGACCGGCACGCCGAGGCCGAGGTACGACAGGATCACCTCGGCCTTGATGAAGCCCACCACCAGCAGCGACAGCCGCACCAGGATCACGTGGCTGACGTTGGGCAGGATGTGGCGGAACATGCGCGAGCCGGCGCTGGCGCCGATCGCCTCGGCCGCACGCACGTACTCGCGGCTGCGGTGCTTGATGAACTCGGCGCGCACCTGGCGATACACGCCGGCCCAGCCGGTGAGGCCGAGGATCAGCACCACGGTGCCGATGCCGCGGCCGAACACCGCCGCGAAGGCGAAGATCAGCAAGATGTCGGGCACCGCGGTGAACACGTTGTAGACCCACTCCAGCAGGTCGTTCACGCGGCGGCCGAAGAAGCCCGCGGCGGCGCCCAGCAGCGTGCCGATCAGCGTGGCCAGCAGCGCCGACAGCACGCCGACGAACACCGACACCTCGCTGCCCTTGACCGCCTTGGCGAGCACGTCGCGCCCGAGCCGGTCGCCGCCGAACGGCAGCGTCTGCTGGCGCACCGGCTCGGTGGTCTTGAGCTGCGCCGCGCGCTCGGCCCACTCCTTGTAGCGCGGCGCCAGCGGGTCGATGTCGCTGAGGTCGACGTTCGGCCCCTTGGGTGATTCGATCGTGCCGAGATCCTCCGGCGGGCGCGGCCCGAGGAAGGTGGGCGGGGCGTTAGACACGCCGACCTCGGCCTGCCAGTTGCGTGCCACCACGCCGGTGGCCGACAACGCAATCAGCACCAGGAACGCCGCCACGATCCACAGCGACACCATGCCGACACGGTCGCCGCGAAAGCGCCGCCAGGCGATCTGCCACACGCCTTCGTGCGAGCGCTGCAGCGCCGCCGGCGCGCCGGGCAGCACCGCGCTCACTCGACAGCCCTCCGGTCCCTGCGGGACCACCTCCCCGCGGGAGGGCGAGCGCCCCCTTCGGGCGGCCGGGCGAGGGCGCTCACCTCAGCGTCACCCGCGGATCGACCACCTTGTACAGCACGTCGGTCGCCAGGTTGATCAGCATCGTCAGCACCGCGAGGTACACCGTGACCGCCTGGATCACCGGGTAGTCGCTGCGGTTCACCGCCAGCAGCACCTCGCGGCCGAGCCCGGGAATCGAGAAGAACACCTCGATCAGGAACGAGCCGACGAAGATGCCCGGCAGGTTGTAGCCGATGTTGGTGATCACCGGGATCAGCGTGTTGCGCAGCACGTGCTTGAACAGCACCGTGCGCTCGGTGAGCCCCTTGGCGCGTGCGGTGCGCACATAGTCGTGGCCGAGTTCGTCAAGGAAGAACGTGCGGTACAGCCGCGTCTGCGGCGAGATGCCGACGATCACCGCCAGCAGCACCGGCAGCGGCACGTAGGTGAGCAGGTTGGTCAGCGTCGAGTCGCTCCAGCCCTGCACCGGGAACCAGCCGAGCTGGAAGCCGAACAGGTACTGCCCGACGATGATGTAGACCAGGAACGAGATCGACAGCGCGACGGTGCTGATCACCATGATCGTGCGGTCGCTCAGCGAGCCGCGGCGGTACGCCACCCACAGCGCGATCGGCAGCGCCACCAGCGTGTCGAGGATCAGGATCGGGATCATCACCGTCAGCGTGGCCGGCAGCCGGGTGGCGAACAGGTGGCTCACCGCCTCGTTGGTGGCCCAGCTGCGGCCCCAGTCGAAGGTGACGATCTGCTTCAGGTACACGCCCAGCTGCACGGTCCAGGGCTTGTCCAGGCCAAGCTGCGCGGTGATGGCGGCGATCTGCTCCGGCGTTGCGTTCAGGCCGCCCAGGATCACCGCCGGGTCGGCGCCGAAGTACTTGAACAGGAAGAACACCAGCAGCACCACGCCGATCAGCGTGGGCACCATCTGCCACAGCCGCCTCACGAGATACGCCCACATCGCCGGCTCACCCCCTGTGCCGCGAGCCTGATTGCCGCGGCCGTTCGAACGATGCGCGAGTGTAGGGGCGACGCCGGTGCGCCCAGACTCACGTTTGCCCGCGACGGATGGCGGCGGCGCTGGTATCGGGCAAGCGAGCTCTTCGCTGCGATGCGCGCGCCGCTAGACTGCGGCCTCGCCGGGCGGCACCGCCCGTGGGTGATGCCGTCGTGCTGCGGATGATGCGTTTGTGCTGTTGGATGCGGGCCGCGGTGCTGGCGGCGCTGGCGTGGCCGCCGCTGCTGGTGGGCGGTGAAGCGGTCGCCGCAGACACGACGTTTGCCGCAAACCCCGCAGCCGCCGACGTCAAGGTGCTGCGCTATGCGTTTCCCGCCGCCGAGACCGGCTTCGACCCGGCGCAGGTCACCGACCTGTACTCCAACACGCTGCTGGCGCACATCTTCGAGGCGCCGCTGGAGTTCGAGTACCTGGCGCAGCCGCTGCGCCTGCGCGGCAACACCGCGGTCGGCCCGCCCGAGATCTCGCCGGACTACCGGCGCTTCGTGTTCACGATCCGGCCGGGCGTGTACTTCGCCGATGACCCCGCGTTCGGTGGACAGCGCCGCGAGCTGACCGCGCAGGACTACGTCTACACGATCAAGCGCCACTACGACCCGCGCTGGAAGAGCGGCAAGCTGTACCTGTTCGAGGGTGCCGGCATCGTCGGCCTCGCCGAGCTGCGGCGCGAGGCGATCGCGCAGCAGCGGCCGTTCGACTACGACCGCGAGGTGCCGGGCCTGCGCGCGCTCGACCGCTACCGCTTCGAGGTGCTGCTCGAGCGGCCGAACCCGCGCTTTCACGAGCAGGTGTTCACCGACCCGGCGGTCACCGGCGCGGTGGCGCGCGAGGTGGCCGAGCACTATGGCGATCGCATCGGCGAGCATCCGGTGGGCACCGGGCCGTTCCGGCTGCTGCAGTGGCGGCGCAGCTCGGCGATCGTGCTCGAGCGCAACGCCGGTTTTCGCGAGCTGCACTACGACGAGCATCCACCGGCCGGCGACGCGCGGCGCGCGGCGATCGCCGCCGCCTTGAAAGGCCGCCGGCTGCCGCTGGTCGACCGCGTCGAGGTGTCGGTGATCGAGGAGCCGCAGCCGCGCTGGCTGTCGTACCTGAACGACGAGCAGGACCTGATCGAGCATGTGCCTGACGAGTACTGCGACAGCGTCGTGCCGCACGGCCGGCTGGCGCCGCACCTGGCGCGGCGCGGCATGCAGATGATCCGCTTCCAGCGCAGCGACTCGTCGCTGTCGTACTTCGCGATGGAGAACCCGGTGGTCGGCGGCTACACGCCAGACAAGGTGGCGCTGCGGCGCGCCATTTCGCTGGCGGTCGACATCGAGCGCGAGATCCGCGTCGCGCGGCACGGCCAGGCGGTGCCGGCGCAATCCACGGTGCCGCCGCCGGTGTGGGGCTACGACCCGGCGTTCAAGAGCGAGATGAGCGACCACGATCCGGCGCGCGCGCTGGCGCTGCTCGATCTCTACGGCTACATCGACCGCGATGGCGACGGCTGGCGCGAGCAGCCCGATGGCTCGCCACTGACGATCGAGTACGCCACCTCGCCCGACGCGGCGTTTCGCGCGCTGTACGAGTTGTGGCAGATCAACATGAACGCGATCGGCATCCGCATGGTGCCGCTGGTCCGCCAGTGGCCCGAGCAGTTGAAGGCGTCGGCCGCCGGCAAGCTGATGATGTGGGGCGTCGGCTGGTCCGGCGGGCCCGACGGCGAGGGCTTCCTCGCGCTCGGCTACGGGCCGAACAAGGGCCAGGCCAACCACGCGCGCTTTGACCTGCCGGCGTACAACGCGCTGTTCGAACGCCAGCGCGTGCTGCCCGATGGCCCCGAGCGCGCGACGCTGTTCTTCGAGGCCAAGCGCCTGCTGGTCGCATACATGCCGTACAAGGTGCACGTGCACCGCGTCTGGACCGACCTGACGCAGCCGTGGGTCATCGGCTACCACCGCAACCTGTTCGTGCGCGAGTTCTGGAAGTACGTCGACGTCGACATGGCGCTGCGCCGCGCGAGGGCCCAGCGATGACGCGCCGCCGCCGCCTGCAGCAGGCGCTGGCGCTGGCCGCGTCGAGCGGCGCGTGGCCGCTGGTGTCGCATGCGCAAGTGGCGCCTACGGCCTCGGGCTCGCCGTCGGCGTCGCTGGCCCCGGGTGCGCAACCGCCGATCGCCGACGCCGGCGAACGCAAGGTGCTGCGCGTGCTGTTCCGCTCGGCCGAGACGAGCTTCGATCCGGCGCGCATCTCCGATCTGTACTCGCGCACGGTCACCGGGCACATCTTCGAGTCGCTGTACGCCTACGACCCGCTGGCGCGCCCGACTGTGGTGGTGCCGCTCACCGCCGTCGGCATGCCCGAGGTGTCGGGCGACTTCCGCGTCTGGACGGTGCGCATCCAGCCGGGCATCTTCTTCGCCGACGACCCGGCGTTCGGCGGCCGGCGCCGCGAGATGGTGGCGCAGGACCACGTCTATGCGTTCCAGCGCGCGGTCGACCCGGCCAACCTGTCGCCGTTCGCGCCGCTGGTGCTCGACCTGAAGATCGTCGGCCTGGCGGCCAGCCGCGACGCCGCCAAGGGCCGGCCCTACGACTACGACCGCCCGATCGCAGGCCTGCAGGTGCTCGACCGCTACACGCTGCGCTTCACGCTGGAGCAGCCGCGGCCGCGTTTCGACGAGGCGCTGGCGCAGTCGGATCTGCTCGGCGCGCAGGCGCGCGAGGTGGTGCAGCGCTACGGCGCGACGATCGGCGAGCACCCGGTGGGCACCGGGCCGTTCCGCCTGAAGAGCTGGCGACGCAGCTCGCGCATCGTGCTGGAGCGCAACCCCGGCTATCGCGAGGTGCTGTACCACGGCCGGCCGGCGCCCGGCGACGCCGAAGGCCAGGCGCTGCTGGCGCGCTTCAAGGGCCGGCGCCTGCCGATGGTCGACGAGGTCGACGTGGCGATCGTCGAAGAGGAGCAGCCGCGCTGGCTGAGCTTCCTGAACGGCGAGGTCGACGGCCTCGTCACCACCACCGGAGCGCTGCCGAACACCTTCGCCAACGAGGCGCTGCCCGGCGGCCACCTGTCGCCGCGGCTGGCGCGCGCGCAGGTGCAGGCGCAGCGCGGGCTGGCGTCGGATTCGGCGTACACCGTGTTCGGCATGGACGATCCGATCGTCGGCGGCACTGCGCCGGCGCAGGTGGCGCTGCGGCGCGCGATCAGCCTGGCGTACGACGTTGGGCGCGAGATCCGCCTGGCGCGGCGCAACCAGGCGGTGCCGGCCAATTCGTTCATGCTGCCGCACACCTCGGGCTACGACCCGGCGTTCAAGAGCGAGATGAGCGACTACGATCCGGCGCGCGCGAAGGCGCTGCTCGACGTCTACGGCTACCGCGACCGCGACGGCGACGGCTTTCGCGAGCGGCCCGACGGCTCGCCGCTGGAGCTGGTAATCGCCACCGAACCCGACACGATCAACCGCGCGTTCAACGAGCTGTGGCAGAAGTGCCTGAACGCGGTGGGGCTGCGCGTGCGCTTCGCCACGCAGCAGTGGGCCGAGAACCTGAAGGCCGCCGAGGCCGGCAAGCTGATGATGTGGACGCTCGGCGGCTCGGCCGCGTCGCCCGACGGGCAGGACTCGATGGCGCAGATGTACGGCCCGCAGGCCGGCGGCCAGAACCTGGCGCGCTTTCGGCTCGATGCGATGGACCGCCTCTACGAGCGCACGCAAGTGCTGCCCGACGGGCCCGAGCGCGAGCGGCTGTTCTTCGAGGCGCGGCGGCTGGCCGTGGCCTACATGCCGTACAAGGCGCACGTGCACCGCATCTACACCGACCTGTGCCATCCGTGGCTCAGCGGCTTCAGGCGGCCGCTGTTCGCGGTGGACTGGTGGCAGCGCGTCGACGTCGACCCGGCGCTGCGGCGGCGGATGACGGCATGAGATCGAACGAGCGACGGCCGCTGCGACCAAGGGGGGCGATGAACACGCTGCTGCAGCACGCGATGGTCCACCGGCCGGCCCGCCTGCTATGCGCCGCCGCGCTGGCGCTTGCGTCAGCGGTATCGGCTGGCCAGGCGCCAGCTCAAACGACCGGCCAAGCGACCCCCCCGGCGGCCGAACGCAAGGTGCTCAACCTCGCGTTCACGCGCGCCGAAACCAGCTTCGACCCGGCGCGCATCGTCGACCTGTATTCGCGCGTGATCACCGCGCACATCTTCGAGGCGCCGTACGGCTACGACCACCTGGCGCGGCCGGCGAAGTTCAAGCCGCTCACCGCGGCGGGCATGCCCGAGCATTCGGACGACTTCCGCGTCTGGACGGTGCGCATCCAGCCGGGCATCTACTTCGCCGACGACCCGGCGTTCAAGGGCCGCCGCCGCGAGCTGGTGGCCGAGGACTACATCTACCAGCTCAAGCGCATCGTCGACCCGAAGAACAAGAGCCCGGTCGTCGCGTCGATCCTCGACACGCATTACGTCGGGCTCAACGCGCTGCGCGAAGACGCCATCAAGAACAACAAGCCGTTCGACTACGACCAGCCGATCGAAGGGCTGAAGGCGATCGACCGCTACACGATCCGCTACACGCTCGAGCAGCCGCGCCCGCTGTTCATCGACAACCTCGCGGCGTCCGACCTGCTCGGCGCGGTGGCGCGCGAGGTGGTCGAGGCTTACGGCGACCAGATCGACGCCCACCCGGTGGGCACCGGGCCGTTCAGGCTCAAGAGCTGGCGCCGCAGCTCCGAGATCGTGCTCGAACGCAACCCTGGCTATCGCGACGTGCGCTACGACGCCGAGCCGGCGGCCGGCGATGCCGAGGGGCAGGCCATCTTGGCGCGCTTCAAGGGCCGGCGCCTGCCGATGATCGACGAGGTGCGGGTGTCGATCATCGAGCAGAGCCAGCCGATGTGGCTGGCGTTCCTGAACGGCCAGGTCGATGCGCTGGCCACCAACGCCGGCCGTGTGCCGCCCGACTACCTCGGGCTGGCGATGCCCGGTGGGCACCTGGCGCCGTTCCTGGCCAGGCGCGGCATCCAGGGTAGGCGCAACCTGAACCCCGACAGCGGCCTCGCGTACTTCAACATGGACGACCCGCTGGTCGGCGGCTACACGCCCGAGAAGGTGGCGCTGCGCCGCGCGATCAGCCTGGGCTACGACGTCGACGTCGAGATCCGGCAGATCCGCCGCGGCGGCCTGCGCGCGCAGTCGCCGGTGGTGCCGCACACGATGGGCTACGACCCGGCGTTCAAGAGCGAGATGAGCGACTACGACCCGGCGCGGGCGCGGGCGCTGCTCGACCTGTACGGCTATGCCGACCGCGACGGCGACGGCTTTCGCGAGCAGCCCGACGGCCGGCCGCTGACGATCGAGATGGCGAGTCAGCCCGACGACCAGTCGCGCAAGTTCGACGAGCTGTGGAAGAAGTGCATGACCGCGATCGGCATCCGCATCGTGTTCAAGCCGGCGCAGTGGCCCGAGAACCTGAAGGCCGCGCGCGCCGGCCGCATCCAGTTCTGGCAGCTCGGCTCGTCGGCCGCCGGCCCCGACGGGCAGGACGCGCTGGCGCGGTTGTACGGCCCGCAGTCTGGCAGCCAGAACCTGGCACGCTTCAAGCTGCCGGCGTTCGACGCCATCTACCAGCGCATGCGCGTGCTCCCCGAAGGGCCCGAGCGCGACCGCTTGTTCTTCGAGGCCAAGCGGCTGGCGGTGGCGTACATGCCGTACCGCCACACCGCACACCGCATGGAGGCCGACCTGCTGCAGCCCTGGGTGGTGGGTTACCGCCGGCCGTTGTTCTGGCAGGACTGGTGGCACAAGATCGACATCGATGCGTCGAAGCGGACGCCAGGGCAGTGAAACCGCTCTGACCACCCCCTGCGAATCGACCGCGCGAGCCCGAAGCCGCACAGGAGACGCCGATGAGCACGCTGCCCGAACCGCAGATCACCCGCTACCAACGTTGGCTGCGCGATACGTATGGCCTGCAGTTCGCCGACTACGACGCGCTGTGGCGCTGGTCGGTGACCGACCTGGAGGCATTCTGGTCGTCGATGTGGTCGTACTTCGCGCTCGAATCGCCGACGCCGTTCGCGCGCGTGCTGGTCGACGAGCGCATGCCCGGCGCGCGCTGGTTCGACGGCGCGCAGGTCAACTATGCGCGCCAGGCGCTGCGCCACGCCGATGCCGCGCACGCCGCAGGGCACGCCGCGATCCTGTTCGCCGACGAGGCGATGCTCGGCGCCGGCGAGCTGCAGCGGGTGTCGTGGCCGCAGCTGCGCGTGCAGGTGGCGTCGTGCGCGGCGGCGTTGCGCCGCATGGGCGTGCGCGCGGGCGACCGCGTCTGCGCCTACTTGCCGAACCGGCCCGAGACCGCGGCCGTGTTCCTCGCCTGCGCCAGCATCGGTGCGATCTGGTCGATCTGCTCGCCCGACATGGGCCCGGTGGCGGTGCTCGACCGCTTCCGCCAGATCGAGCCGAAGGTGCTGTTCGCCTGCGACGGCTACCGCTACGGCGGCACGGCGCACGACCGCCGCGCCGTCGTGCGCGAGCTGGTCGAGCAGTTGCCGAGTGTGGCCCACCTGGTGCTGCAACCGCTGCTGCCGCCTGTGGCCGGCGCTGCGCCGGATGCGCTGGCGCTGCCGGCGCGCTGCGCGCTGCACGCGCTCGCACCGCTGCTGCAAGGCGATGCGCCGTTCGAGCCGGCGTGGCTGCCGTTCGACCATCCGCTGTGGGTGGTGTATTCCAGCGGCACCACCGGCTTGCCGAAGCCGATCGTGCACGGCCACGGCGGCGTGATGGTCGAGATGCTCAAGCTCGCCACGCTGCACAACAACATCGGGCCTTCGGTGCAGACCGGCGAGCGCTTTCACTGGTACTCGAGCACCGGCTGGATCATGTGGAACTGCCAGGTCGGCGCGCTGCTCGGCGGCACCGCGATCTGCCTGTTCGACGGCAGCCCGGCGGGGCCGTCGAAAGCGCCCGACTGGACGACGCTGTGGCGCTTCGCCGCGCTCAGCGGTGCCACGTTCTTCGGCGCCGGCGCGGCGTTCTACGCCTCGTGCCTGAAGGCCGGCGTGGTGCCGAAGGCGGTGGCAGATCTGTCGGCGCTGCGCGCGCTCGGCTCCACCGGCTCGCCGCTGGCGCCCGAGTGCTACCGCTGGGCGTGGGCGAACTGCCCGCAGGTCGACGGCCGCGACATCTGGCTCACCGCGATCAGCGGCGGCACCGACTTCGCCGGCGCGTTCATCGCCGGGCTGCCGACGCTGCCGGTGATCGAAGGCGAGATGCAATGCCGCTGCCTCGGCGCCGCGGTGGAGGCGTGGAGCGAGCCCGACGCGAATGGCCGCGGCCGCAGCCTGGTCGACGAGGTGGGCGAGCTGGTGTGCACGCGACCGATGCCGTCGATGCCGCTGTACCTCTGGGGCGACGCCAGTGGGGAGCGTCTGCACGACAGCTACTTCGACGTCTACCCCGGCGTCTGGCGCCACGGCGACTGGATCCGCATCGTGCCGCACCTCGACCGCGGCGCCAGCGGCGCGATCATCTACGGCCGCAGCGACGCCACGATCAACCGGCACGGCGTGCGCATGGGCACCGCCGAGCTGTACCGCGCGGTCGAGGCGTTGCCCGAGGTGCTCGACAGCCTGGTGGTCGACCTCGAATACCTCGGCCGCGAGAGCTGGATGCCGCTGTTCGTCGTGCTGCGCGAGGGCCACGCGCTCGACGACGCGCTCACCGCGCGCATCAAGGCTGCGGTGCGCGCCGCGCTGTCACCGCGCCACGTGCCGAGCGAGGTCTTCCAGGTGGCGGCGATCCCGCGCACGCTGTCGGGCAAGAAGATGGAGCTGCCGGTCAAGAAGCTGCTGATGGGCGCCGATGCCGCGGCCGTGCTCAAGCGCGACGCAATGGCCAACGCCGACAGCGTCGACTGGTTCATCGAACTGGCGCGGCAGCGCGCGGCGCGCGTCTGAACAACTCCGAGGCGTACGCCGGCGTGGGAATAATCGCCGCCGCGATCGCGTACTCGCCATCGTGCAGCCCGACGACACGTTCCGCAACCAGCTGCTGGCGGTGATTCCGCGGCTGCGGCGCTATGCGCGCTCGCTGGTGTTCGACGCCGCTGCGGCCGACGACCTGGTGCAGACCGCGCTCGAGCGCTCGCTCGCGCACTGGCACCAGTTCGACCAGCGGCGCGACCTGCTGGTGTGGGTGCTGTCGATCGCGCACAACGCGCACCTCGACCAGCGGCGGCGCGATGCACGGCTGTCGGTGGTCGACCCCGAGCGCGCCAGCGCCGACCAGGATGCGCAAGGCGGCGACCCGGGCGTCGACGTGGGCCTGCGCATCGACCTCGTGCACGCGCTGGCCCGGTTGTCGCCCGAGCAGCGCGAGCCGCTGCTGCTGGTGTGCGTGGAGCAGCTCACCTATGCCGAGTGCGCCGAGGTGCTCGGCATCCCCCTGGGCACGGTGATGTCGCGCGTGTCGCGCGCCCGTGCCAGCCTGCGCATGTTTCTCGACGGCAGCGCGCGCCCCGGCGCCGCGCCGGGCCTGAGGCGGGTGATATGACCGGCGCCGACAGCCAACGCCCCGACGACACGCTGCTGTCGGCGTGGCTCGACGGTGAGCTCGACGGTGCCGAGGTCGCCCGCGTGCACGCCTGGCTGCAACAGCACCCCGACGATGCGGCGCGCGTGCGGCTGTGGGCGGCCGACCGCGATGCGCTGCGCGCGCGCTTCGCCGCCACCGCCGACGAGCCGCTGCCGCCGCGCCTGGCGCAGGCGGTGTGGCGGCGTGCGGCGCGGCCCGCTTGGCGCGCATGGCCGCAGGCCGTGGCAGCGCTGCTGCTACTCGCGCTGGGCGGGGTGGGCGGCGCGCTGTGGCGCGGCGCGGCCGATCACGCGGCCGATCGCCTGCCCGCTGGCGCGCCCGATCACACGGCCGCGCCAGGCGATGCAGCGGCCGCTGCGCCGGCGTGGACGCAGCGCGCCGCGGTGGCGCACGCGGTCTACGCGCCGGAAGAGCGCCACCCGGTCGAGGTCAGCGTGCGCGACGGCGACGCCGCGCACCAGCGCGAGCAGGAAACGCACTTGGCGCGCTGGCTGACGCGGCGGCTGTCGGTGCCGGTGAAGCTGTTCGACCTGCGCGATCAGGGCTTCGAACTCGTCGGCGGGCGGCTGCTGCCCGACGCCGCCGGCCCGAGCGCCCAGCTGATGTACCAGGATGCCGCCGGCCAGCGGGTCACGGTGTACCTGCGCAAGTCCGAGCAGCACACGCCGGCAGCGTTCCGCTTCGAGCGCGAGGGCAACCTCAGCCTGTTCTACTGGGTCGAAGGCCCCTGCGGCTACGCGCTGGTGGGCCCGCAATCGCGCGAGCGGCTGCTGACGCTGGCCGAGGCGATCTACCGACAGGATCAGCCTGCGGGCGCGCCCGCTGCACCCGCCTCGCGTTGAGCGTGTCGGCCGTTGTGCGGGCCGCGCGCGCGACGCCCGGTTCCGGCCGGGCCGCTCTCTAGAATCCGCCGATGCCTACTCTGCCCGCGGCCACCGCCGCCCGCACGCGCGCGGCCTCGGCGCGCCGCCTGTTCGTCGTTACCGTGCTGGGCTTCGCGTCGGGGCTGCCGCTGGCGCTGACCGGCCAGGCGCTGCAGGCGTGGCTGAGCATGGACGGCATCGACATCGCGACCATCGGCTTCCTCAGCCTGGTGGGGCTGCCGTACACGTTCAAGTTCCTGTGGGCGCCGTTGATGGACCGCTTCGAGCTGCTGCCGCAACTGGGCCGGCGCCGCGGCTGGCTGGTGGCGACGCAGCTCGCGCTGGCGCTCACGCTGTGGGCGCTGGCGGCGACATCGCCGCAGCACTCGCTGCAGGTGTTCGCGCTGCTGGCGGTGGCGGTGGCGTTCGTCTCGGCGTCGCAGGACGTGGTGATCGATGCCTATCGCACCGATCTGCTGCACGCCAGCGAACGCGGCCTCGGCTCGTCGCTGAACGTGCTGGGCTACCGGCTGGCGATGATCGTCTCCGGCGGCATCGCGCTGATCTGGACCGATCCGACGCAAGGCGGCGGCTGGACCTGGGGTGAGGTCTATCGCGTGATGGCGTGGCTGATGGCCGGCAGCGCGGTGTTCTCGCTGCTCGCGCTGCCGCCGCTGGCGCCGACCGGCGGCGCGCGCAGCGTCGCGCGGCACGACGTGGTGGGCTTTCTCGCGGTGCTGGCCGCGGTGGCGCTCGGCTACGCGCTGACGCAGCGCTTCGGCGGCGCGATCGCGCGCGTACTGCTGTCGCCGTGGCTCGAACACAGCACGCTGCCGGCCGCGCTGCGCGCGCGCTGGGTCGACCTGGCCACGCTGCTGTTGGGCATCGCGTTCACGCTGCCGCTGGCCGCGTGGGCGGCGCGCAAGGCGAGGTTCGAAACGCTGCTGTCGGGGCTGGCGAACTACTTCGCGCAGCCGGGCGCCACCGGCTTCCTGGTGTTCATCGTGCTGTACAAGCTGGGCGACGCGTTCGCAGGCTCGCTGATGACGCCGTTCTTGCTGCAGGCCATGACCTACAGCCCGGCCGAGGTCGGCGTGGTCAACAAGATCATCGGGCTGTGGCTGACGATCGGCGGCGCGCTGCTCGGTGGCGCGCTGATGCTCAAGCTCGGCCTGTGGCGCGCGCTGCTCGCGTTCGGCGTGCTGCAGATGGTGAGCAACGTCGGCTTCTGGTGGCTGGCGTCGGCCGGCAAGGGCCAGCTCGGCGGCCTGACGATTCCGGCCTTCGACATCGGCATCGTGCAGCTCGCGCACGACACGCCGGTCGATGGCGGCCTGCTGCTGGCGATTGCGGCCGAGAACATCGCCAGCGGCATGGGCACCGCGGCGTTCGTCGCGTTCCTGATGGCGCTGTGCAACCAGCGCTTCACCGCCACGCAGTTCGCGATGCTGAGCGCGTTCGCGTCGGTCGGCCGCGTCTGGGTCGGGCCGCTGGCCGGCGTGCTGGCCGAGGCGATCGGCTGGCCCACGTTCTTCGTCGTCTCCACCGTGCTGGCCGCGCCGGCGCTGCTGATGCTGTGGTGGATGCGCGCGCCGATGCGCGCGCTCGAGCCGGAGCGCCTGAAATGAATCACCCCCGTTGCCCCTTCGGCGCTTCCCCCTCGGAGGGGACCGAGGAGTGGGCGCGTCTCGCGGCCACGCGGCCTGCAAGGCCCGCCAGCGGCCCCGCAAAGCCGGATCCGCGGCGGCTCTCGGCTGTGTCGGTTCATGCGTCGAGGGTCGCGCGAACCGAGGTAGAGCAACTGAAGTAAGCCACGCGGGTCGGCCGACGAGGCCGCATCGGCGTTGCAGCCATTGCGCTGCCTAGTGTAGTGTTTGGTTGTTGAGTGAACTTAAATGAACTACCTCGCTCCAATGCTCCACTTCGGTGTGCATTGGAGCGAGCAATTGCGAGTTGCGCCGGTTGTGGAGTTGAGCCAGGAGCAGGAGGCCGAGTTGACCAAGCTGGCGCGCTCCAAGCGCACCAGCGTGAGGCTGGCGCAGCGAGCGCAGATTGTGTTGCTGGCTGCGCAGGGCATGATGAACAAGGACATCGCCCGGCAGCTGAGCGTGGGGCGCGTGCAGGTTGCGCGCTGGCGCGAGCGCTATGTCCAATTCGGTCTCCAAGGGATCGAGCGAGACTTGCCACGCGGAGCGCCGCCGCTGAAGGTGGATGTGCAAAGACTGGTTGCACTGACCACGCAGAGCAAGCCGGCGGCGGCCACACACTGGAGCACGCGCAAGATGGCCGCCGAGCTGGGCGTCAGCGCCAGCACCGTGATGCGGCACTGGCAGGCCAATGGCCTGAAGCCGCACGTGGTGCGCGGCTTCAAGGTCTCGCGCGACCCGAAGTTCGTCGAAAAGCTCGAGGACATCGTGGGCCTGTACATGTCCCCGCCCGAGCACGCCTTGGTGCTGTGCTGCGACGAGAAGAGCCAGGTGCAGGCGCTGGACCGCACGCAGCCGGGCCTGCCGCTGAAGAAGGGCCGCGCGCAGACGCTGACGCACGACTACAAGCGCCACGGCACGACCACGCTGTTCGCCGCGCTCAACGTGCTCGACGGCCAGGTCATCGGCCAGTGCCAGCAGCGCCACACCCACGCCGAGTGGCTGAAGTTCCTGCGCAAGATCGACCGCGAGACGCCCAAGGACAAGACGCTGCACCTGATTGCCGACAACTACGCCACGCACAAGCACCCGGCGGTGCAGCAATGGCTGGCCAGGCACCCGCGCTTCAACATGCACTTCACGCCAACCTCGGCGTCGTGGCTGAACATGGTGGAGCGCTTCTTCCGTGATCTGACCACCGAGCGGCTGCGCAGAGGGGTGTTCTGCAGCGTGCCCGAACTCGTAGCGGCCATCGACGAATACGTCGCCCATCACAACACCGATCCGAAACCGTTCATCTGGACCAAGAGCGCACGCGACATCCTGCAGAAGGTGATTCGTGCCAACGCGCGCTTAAGTTCCAAGCAGAACGAAACACTGCACTAGAATGAACGAGCCGGCGCCGGCGCGCGCATCGCGCCCGAGCCCCTGGATGCCACGATGAACGACCACCCCTTCCGCGACGACGCACGATTCGACGGGCGACCCTGGCGACACAGCCGTGGTTGCCGCTGCGCACTGCACGCGCGGCGCGCGTTCGCGCTCGGCGTGGCAGGGCTGGCCGTGCTGCCCGCGGCGCTGTACGCGCAGCCGATCCGCGAGTGCAAGCGCAGCAGCTTCACCAAGGTGGTGTCGGCGCAGCAGCTCGAGCAGGCGGCCGGCCAGCAATACCGCCAGATGCTGCAGCAGGCGTCGAGCAAGAAGGCGTTGGGGCCGGCCGACCATCCGCAGGTGGTGCGGCTGCGCGCGATCGCGCAGCGCATCATCCCGTTCACCGCCGAGTGCAACGCGACTGCCAAGGACTGGAAGTGGGAGGTCAACCTGTTCGGCTCGCAGGATCTGAACGCGTTCTGCATGCCCGGCGGCAAGATCGTCTTCTACTACGGCATCCTGAGCAAGCTGCAGCTCAACGACGACGAAGTGGCCGCGGTGATGGGCCATGAGATCTCGCACGCGCTGCTCGAACACGCGCGCGAGCGCATGGGCAAGACCACCGCCACGCGCCTGGGCATCGAGCTCGGTGCGGCGCTGCTCGGCCTGGGCAACACCGGGCGCATGATGGGCGATCTCGGCGGCCAGTTGCTGACGCTGCAGTTCAGCCGCTCCGACGAGTCGGAAGCTGACGCGCTCGGCCTGATCCTCGCCGCCAAGGCCGGCTACGACCCGCGCGCCGGCGTCACGCTGTGGCAGAAGATGCTGGCCGCGAACAAGGGCGCGCCGCCGCAGTGGCTGTCGACCCACCCGTCGGGCGAGACGCGCATCCACGACATCGAGGCGCGGCTGCCGCAGGTGGAGCCGATCTACGCCGCAGCGCCGAAGCCGCCGCAGCGCTACGCGCCGCCGCCGCTGAAGAAGGCCAGCGACAGCGGCGGTTGAGGCAGCGGCCATGGGCCGCACGAGCCGGATCGGCCGTGGCCGCACGAGTCCGGTCGAACCGGGAGCCGCCGCGGATCCGGCTTCGCCGGTCCGCCAGCGGTGCCTCCCTGGGGGGGCGCCGAAGGCGCGTCGGGGGGTTCGTCATCCCCCGCCGACGAACGGGTTCGTACGTCGCTCGTGCCCGAACGTGCTCTCGGGCCCGTGGCCCGGAATGAACACCGTGTCGTCGCCCATCGGCCACAGGCGCTGCGTGATCGACGCGATCAGCGTTTCGTGATCGCCGCCCGGAAAGTCGGTGCGGCCGATCGAGCCGGCGAACAGCACGTCGCCGACGAACGCGCGCGCGGCCTCGGCGCTGTGGAACACCACGTGGCCCGGCGTGTGGCCCGGGCAGTGCCGCACCTGCAGCACGCTGCGCCCGACCGTCACCGTGTCGCCGTCGTCGAGCCAGCGCTGCGGCGTGAACGGCTCGGCCGGCGCGAAGCCGAACATGCGGCTTTGCTCGTCGAGCGCGTCGATCCAGAACTGGTCGCCGCGGTGCGGGCCGACGACCGGCAGGCCCGCCTCGCGTGCCAACGTGCCGGTGCCGCCGGCGTGGTCGATGTGCGCATGCGTCAGCAGGATCTGCTTCAAGTCGACGCCGAGCGCTGCTACGGCGGCGCGGATGCGATCGAGATCGCCGCCGGGATCGATCACCGCGCCGGCCATCGTCTGGTCGCACCAGATGATCGAGCAGTTCTGTTCGAACGGGGTGACCGGAACGGTTCGGTAGTGCAGCATCGTGCGGCCGATGCTAACCGCCAGCGGCGTGCGCGCGATTGCGCTGCGCGAACGGCACAGCACGGCCGCGTTACAGCGCGAAGTCGTAGTCGACCGTGACCGGCGCGTGGTCGGAGAACCGCCGGTCGCGGTAGATCGATTCGCGCACCGCCTTGGCCGCGACTCCCGGCGTGGCCAGGTGGTAGTCGAGTCGCCAGCCCACGTTGTTGGCGCGCGCCTGGCCGCGATTGCTCCACCACGTGTACTGCTCGGGCCGGTCGTTCAGCCGCCGGAACACGTCGACCAGGCCGGCCTGCTCGAGCAGGCGCGTCAGCCAGGCGCGCTCCTCGGGCAGGAAGCCTGAATTCTTCTGGTTGCCCTTCCAGTTCTTCAGGTCGATCTCCCGGTGCGCGATGTTGACGTCGCCCACCAGGATGAACTCGCGCTCGCGCTTGAGCCGCACCAGGTGCGGGTAGATCACGTCGAGGAAGCGGTACTTCGCCTGCTGCCGGTGCTCACCAGCACTGCCGCTCGGGAAGTAGCAACTGATGATGCTGAGCTTGCGCCGCGCGTTGTCGAAGCGCGCCTCCACGTAGCGGCCCTCGGCGTCGAACTCGCGGTTCTTCAAGCCGGTGATGACCTCGCTCGGCTTCTTGCGTGTATACAAGCCGACGCCGGAGTAGCCCTTCTTCTGCGCGTAATGGAAGTGCCCGCTCAGCGTGCCGATGCGTTCGAAGCGGCCAGCCACGTCGTCGGCCTGGGCCTTGATCTCCTGCACGCCCATACAATCGGCGCCCGCCTTCTCCGCCCAGGCGACGAAGCCCTTGTTTGCCGCCGAGCGGATACCGTTCAGGTTGAGCGTGACGAGGCGAAATCCCACTGGGGGCTCCTGCATGAATGCACACACTTCGCGTGCCGACGCACTGGCGTTGGAGTTCGTCGGGTTCGCGGTCGACACGCAGGCGCTGCGCTTCGGGTCGTTCAAGACCAAGGCGGGGCGGCTGTCGCCCTACTTCTTCAACGCGGGCGAATTCCACGACGGCGCCCGGCTCGGCAAGCTGGCGGCATTCTATGCACGCCGCCTGCTCGACTCGGGCGTGGCGTTCGACATGCTGTTCGGCCCCGCCTACAAGGGCATCGTGCTCGCGGCCGCGGTGGCGATCGAACTGGCGCGTCTCGGCCGCAACGTGCCGTTCGCCTACAACCGCAAGGAAGCGAAAGACCACGGAGAAGGGGGTCTGCTGGTCGGCGCGCCGCTGGCCGGCCGCGTTGTGGTGATCGACGACGTCATCTCGGCCGGCACTTCGGTGCGCGAGTCGGTCGGCTGGATCCGCGCCGCGGGCGCGACACCGGCCGCGCTGGCAATCGCGCTCGACCGCCAGGAGCGTGCGGCCGAGGCGGGCGTCGACAAGGAGCACTCGGCCGTGCAGTACGTCATATCGGAACTGGGGATGCAGGTGGTGGCCATCGCGACACTGGCCGATCTGTTGCAGTATCTTTCCCACGCGGGTGCCGGTGCACTCGCGACCCATGCGCCTGCGGTGGCTGCCTACCGCGATCGATACGGAGTCTGAGCCACGTGGTCCGCCTGCCCGAGTTCGCCATGCCACGCGCCGCCTCGTTGCGTGCGGCCGGTGCGGCTGCGCTGCTGGTCGGCCTGACTTGGCTGGCGTGCGGCGAGCGTGCATTCGCGCAGCAGGCGGGGCCTGGCCCGAGCGGCATCTACACGTGCATCGACGAGAAGGGCAACCGGCGCACCTCGGACCGCGTGATCCCCGAGTGCAGCGACCGTGAGCAGCGGGTACTGAACCGCGACGGTTCGCTGAAGCAGGTGATCCCACCGACGCTGACGCCGGAAGAGCGCGCCGCGCGCGAGGCTGCGGCGCAGCGCGCGGCGGACCAGCGCACGGCCTACAACGACGGCGTGCGGCGAGACCGCAACCTGCTGTTCCGCTACCGCACCGAAGCCGCGCACAACAAGGCGCGCGAGGCGGCGCTCGAGTCGGTGCGCGTCGCGATGCTCGCGTCGGAGCAGCGCATCCACGAGCTGCAGGCCGAGGCCAAGCCGCTGCACGACGAGGCCGAGTTCTATCGTGGCCGCAAGTTGCCGGCGCGGCTCAAGCAGCGCATCGATGCCAACCGGACCTCGGTCGCCGCGCAGCGCGACCTGATCCAGACCCAGGAGGCAGAGGTTGTGCGCATCAACCGCATCTTCGACGCCGAGCTCGAGCACCTGCGCAAGTTGTGGAACGGCGCGGCGCCCGGCACGATCGGCCCGATCTCGATGGCGGCGGTGCCCGCCAAGACCCCGTGAGGCGCCCCCCGACGCCCACCGCGTGGTCGCGGGCTTCGATGGCAATCCTGCTGTTCGCCGCGTGCGCCGCGCACGCGCGGCCGGCCACGTATCGGTGCGGCGAGGATCTCGAGGTGCGCATCGACTTCACGCCGCGCCAGGCGCAGCTACACCTGAAGGAGAGCCATTTCACGCTGCAGCGCGTGAAGTCGGCGCACGACGGGCACTACGTGAACCGCAAGGCCGGTGTCGAGCTGATCGCCCGCAAGGGCGACCTGCGGCTGCGCGAAAGCGGGCGCGAACTGCAGTGCAAGCTGCAGATCGCCGCCTGATCAGCGCGCCAGCTTCTGCTTCAGCAGGGCGTTGACCTGCGCCGGGTTTGCCTTGCCGGCGCTGGCTTTCATCACCTGGCCCACCAATGCATTGAAGGCCTTGTCCTTGCCGGCGCGGTACTCGTCGATCGACTTCGGGTTCGCCGCCAACACCTGGTCGACCAGCGCCTCGAGCGCGCCTGCGTCGGCGATCTGCTGCAGGCCCATGCGCTCGATCAGCGCGTCGACGTCTTGCGCGGGCTCGGCCCACAGCGCATCGAACACCTGGCGCGCCGCGTTGTGCGACACCGTGCCGTCGGCGATGCGGCCGATCAGCGCCGCCAGCGCGGCCGGCGCCAGCGGGCTCGCCTCGATCGAGACGCCGGCGGCGTTCAGCCGCTTCGACACCTCGCCCATCAGCCAGTTAGCCGCCAGCTTCGGCTGCCGGCAGGCGTCGCGCGTGGCCTCGTAGTAGCGGGCGAACGCCAGGCTCTGCGTCATCATCGTCGCGTCGTAGGCCGGCAGGCCGTCGTCGCGCTGGAAGCGCTCGGCCATCGCCGCCGGCAGTTCGGGCATTGCCGCCAACACGCGCTCGACCCAGGCCGGCTCGATCACCAGCGGCGGCAGGTCGGGATCGGGAAAGTAGCGGTAGTCGTGCGCGTCTTCCTTGCTGCGCATCGCGCGCGTCTCGCCGCTGTCGGGGTTGAACAGCACGGTCGACTGCTCGATCGCCAGACCGTCTTCCAGACGGTCGATCTGCCAGCCGACCTCGAACTCGATCGCCTGCTGCATGAAGCGAAACGAGTTCAGGTTCTTGATCTCGCGCCGCGTGCCGAACGGCGCCCCGGGCTTGCGCACCGAGACGTTGGCGTCGCAGCGGAAGCTGCCTTCCTGCATGTTGCCATCGCAGATGCCCAGCCACATCACCAGCGCATGCAGCGCGCGTGCGTACTCCACCGCCTCGGCCGCCGAGCGCATGTCGGGTTCGGTGACGATTTCCAGCAGCGGCGTGCCGGCGCGGTTGAGGTCGATGCCGCTGCTGCCGTGGAAGTCTGCGTGCAACGACTTGCCGGCGTCTTCCTCCAGGTGGGCACGCGTCAGCGCCACCGCCTTGCGCTGCTCGCCGAGCACGAACGGTACGTGGCCGCCTTGCACGACCGGGATCTCGTACTGGCTGATCTGGTAGCCCTTGGGCAGGTCGGGGTAGAAATAGTTCTTGCGCGCGAAGATCGACAGTGGCGCGATGCGCGCGCCCACCGCCAAGCCGAAGCGGATCGCGCATTCGACCGCGGCACGGTTGAGCACCGGCAGCGTGCCGGGCAGCGCGAGGTCGACCGCGCAGGCCTGCGTGTTCGGCGCCGCGCCGAACGCGGTCGACGCACCGGAGAATGCCTTGCTGCGGGTGTGCAGTTGTGCGTGCGTCTCGAGGCCGATCACCACCTCGTAGCCGCGGACCAGGGCCGTGTTGGGCATGGCGTCAGAACCCCGGCGGCGGCGCGACGTGCCAGTCGGTGGCCTGCTGCAGCGCATGCGCCACGCCGAGCAGCCGCGCCTCGTCGAAGTAGTTGCCGATCAGCTGCAGGCCCACCGGCATGCCGTGTTCGCCACTGCCGGCCGGCACGCTCATGCCGGGCAGGCCGGCCAGGCTCGCCGGCAGCGTGAAGATGTCGGCCAGATAAGCCTTCACCGGGTCGTCCTGCTCGCCGAGCTTCCATGCCACGCTCGGCGCCACCGGGCCGGCGATGACGGCGCAGTCGCCGAAGCAGCGCTGGAAGTCATCGGCGATCATGCGGCGCAGCTTCTGCGCCTGCAGGTAGTAGGCGTCGTAGTAGCCGTGGCTGAGCACATAGGTGCCGATCATGATGCGGCGCTTCACCTCGGCGCCGAAACCTTCGGCGCGTGTGTTGCGGTACAGGTCGAGCAGGTCGTCGTAGCGCGCGGTGCGGTGCCCGTAGCGCACGCCGTCGTAGCGCGACAGGTTCGAGCTCGCTTCGGCCGGCGCGATGATGTAGTAGACTGGAATCGACAGCTCGGTGCGCGGCAGGCTCACGTCGATCAGCGAGGCGCCGAGCCGCTGCAGCTCGGCCAGCGCGGCGCGCACGGCCGCCGCCACGTCGGGCGCCAGCCCGTCCGGAAAGAACTCGCGCGGCAGGCCGACGCGCAGGCCCTGCAGCGGCCGGGCGGCGTCCGCCGGCTTGGCCTGCAGCGCGGCCGCGTAGTCCTGCGGCGGGCGCTGCGCGCTGGTGGCGTCGCGCGGATCGTGGCCGCTCATGGCCGAGAGCAGCAGCGCGCAGTCTTCGGCTGAACGCGCCAGCACGCCCGCCTGGTCGAGGCTGGAGGCGAACGCGATGATCCCGTAGCGCGAGCACACGCCATAGGTGGGCTTGATGCCGGTGATGCCGCTGAACGCGGCCGGCTGCCGGATCGAGCCGCCGGTGTCGGTGCCGGTGGCGGCCGGCACCAGCCGCGCCGCGACGGCGGCGGCCGAGCCGCCCGACGAGCCGCCCGGCACGCGCGCGCGATCCCACGGGTTGTGCGCGGCGCCGTAGGCCGAGTTCTCGTTGGCCGAACCCATCGCGAACTCGTCGCAGTTGAGCTTGCCGAGCGAGATGGCGCCGGCATCGGCGAGCCGCGCGACCACCGTGGCGTCGAACGGACTGGCGTAGCCGGCCAGCATCTTCGAGCCGGCGGTGGTCGGCGCATCGGCGGTGACGAACACGTCCTTGTGCGCGATCGGCACGCCCAGCAGCGGCGCAGCATCGCCGCGCGCGCGCCGTGCATCGGCCGCCTGTGCCGCCGCCAGCGCGCGCTCGGCGTCGACGTGCAGGAAGGCGCCGAGCTCGTGATGAGCCGTGATCCGTGCGAGCAGATGTTTCACCAGCTCGGCGCTCGACAGCTCGCGCGCGGCCAGCGCGCGCCGCAGCGCGGCCACACCCAGCCGCTCGGGGTGCGCCAGGTCGCTGGTCATGAACGCCCCCTTGCTCGCTGCGCTCGCGTCCCCCCGAGGGGGAGCGCGCCACCTTGGGGCGGCCCGGCGGTGGCTCTCGCCCCCTTGCTCGCTGCGCTCGCGTCTCCCCGAGGGGGAGCGCGCCACCTTGGAGCGGCCCGGCGGTGGCTCACTCGATCACCTTGGGCACCAGGTACAGGCCACCCTCCACCTGCGGCGCGCTGCGCTGGTTGCGCTCGCGCTCGTCGCCTTCGGTGACGGCGTCGTCGCGCAACCGCAGCGCGACCTCGCCGAGCGCGGCCAGCGGCGTGTACAGCGGTTCGACGCCGCGCGTGTCGACCTGCCCCATGCGCTCGACGATGCCGAAGAAGCCGTTGAGCTGCGCCAGCATCGCGCGCTCTTCGTCGGCGCTGAGCGCCAGACGCGCGAGATGGGCGATGCGCCTGACGTCATCGGGGGTCAAGGCCATGGGGTGAGACGGTGTGCAGGATTGCGTCCGCAGCGTGGTGCTGCACGCGGGATTCACGAAGGGCTTGGGGTATTATCGCGCGCCACGACAGCCCCTCGCGCGCCTCGCCTGCGGCCTTTCACTCGCGCAGCGTCCGCTCGACACCGAACCGATTAGATCTGCCCCAGCATGTTCGGATCCCTGCGCCGCTACTTCTCGACCGACCTGGCCATCGACCTCGGCACCGCGAACACGCTGATCTACGTGCGCGGCAAGGGCATCGTGCTCGACGAGCCCTCGGTGGTGGCGATCCGCCACGAAGGCGGCCCCAACGGCAAGAAGACCATCCAGGCGGTCGGCGCCGAGGCCAAGGCCATGCTCGGCAAGGTGCCCGGCAACATCGAGGCCATCCGCCCGATGAAGGACGGCGTGATCGCCGACTTCACCGTCACCGAGCAGATGCTCAAGCAGTTCATCAAGATGGTGCACCCGCGCTCGATGATGAAGCCGAGCCCGCGCATCATCATCTGCGTGCCATGCGGCTCGACACAGGTCGAGCGCCGCGCGATCCGCGAATCGGCGCTCGGCGCCGGCGCCTCCGAGGTCTACCTGATCGAAGAGCCGATGGCCGCCGCGATCGGCGCCGGGCTGCCGGTCAGCGAGGCGTCGGGCTCGATGGTGGTCGACATCGGCGGCGGCACCACCGAAGTCGGCGTCATCAGCCTCGGCGGCATGGTGTGGAAGGGCAGCGTGCGCGTCGGCGGCGACAAGTTCGACGAAGCCATCATCAACTACATCCGCCGCAACTACGGCATGCTGATCGGCGAGCCCACCGCCGAGAGCATCAAGAAGAGCATCGGCTCGGCCTTCCCCGGCTCCGAAGTGAAGGAGATGGAAGTCAAGGGCCGCAACCTCAGCGAAGGCGTGCCGCGCAGCTTCACGATCTCGAGCAACGAGATCCTCGAGGCGCTGACCGACCCGCTGAACCAGATCGTCTCCAGCGTGAAGAACGCGCTCGAGCAGACGCCGCCGGAGCTCGGCGCCGACATCGCCGAGCGCGGCATGATGCTCACCGGCGGCGGCGCGCTGCTGCGCGACCTCGACCGCCTGCTGGCCGAAGAAACCGGCCTGCCGGTGCTGGTGGCCGAAGACCCGCTGACCTGCGTGGTGCGCGGCTGCGGCATGGCGCTGGAGCGCATGGAGCGACTGGGCTCGATCTTCACGTCCGAGTGACGTTTCCGATTCCCCCATGGCACTGGGGACCTTCGACCGCACACCCCCGCCCTTCTTTCGCCAGGGCCCTTCGGCGCTGACCAAGCTGGCGGTGTTCTCGGCGCTGGCCGTCTTCCTGATGGCCGCCGACTCGCGGCTCAAGTACACGCAGCCGATCCGCGCCGCGCTGGCGACCGCGCTGCTGCCGATCCAGCGCGCGCTGCTGGTGCCGGTGGAGCTCGTCGAAGGCGGCGGCGAGTACCTGCAGGGCCTGACGCACGCCATCGCCGCCGAGCGCGACGCGCGCGCCAAGCTGGTGGCGCAGGCCGAGCGTGCCGCGCGGGTCGAGCAACTGCAGGCCGAGAACCAGCGCCTGCGTGCGCTGCTCGACCTGCGCCCGGCGCTGCAGGTGGCCAGCCACACCGCCGAGGTGCTGTACGAGGCCACCGACCCGTACTCGCGCAAGGTGTTCATCGACCGCGGCTCGACGCACGGCGTGCGGGTGGGTTCGCCGGTGATCAACGACGCCGGTGTGCTCGGGCAGGTGACGCGCGTGTACCCGCTGTCGTCCGAGGTGACGCTGCTGGCCGACAAGGACGCCGCGATCCCGGTGCTGAACAACCGCACGCAGCAGCGCAGCGCCGCGTTCGGTGTCGGTGACGGCCACACGCTGGAACTGCGCTTCATCGCCAGCAACGCCGACGTGCAGGTGGGCGACGCGCTGTCCACCAGCGGCATCGACGGCGTCTACCCGCCGGGCCTGGCGGTCGCCACGGTGACCAAGGTCGAACGCAAGGTCGACTCCGGCTTCGCGCGCGTGATGCTCGAAGGCGCGGCGCGTGCCGACGGCGTGCGCCACGTGCTGGTGCTCGACCCGCTGTCGGCGCAGATGCCGCCGCGGCCGCAGCCGGAGCCCGAGGCGCAGAAACCGGCGCGAGCGCGCGGGGGCAGGCGATGAGCGCGCGCGGCCGCTCCGCAGCGCGAACCTCGCCGCGCGCAGCGCGGGGGCGGTTGTCGATGCGCCCCCTGTCGTTGCAGGAGCCCGCGCGATGATCCTGCCGCGCGGCTCCGATCAGCTGCTGCTGCCGGTGAACCCGCTGTTCATCGTGGCGTCGCTGGTGTTCGCGCTCGGCTTCAATCTGATCCCGCTCGGCCGCCAGGCGGCGATGCCCGACCTGCTGGCGCTGGTGCTGGTGTTCTGGAACGTGCACCAACCGCAGCGCGTCGGCGTCGGCATCGCCTTCGTGCTCGGGTTGCTGATGGACGTGCACCAGGGTGCGCTGTTCGGCCAGCACGCGCTGGCGTACACGCTGCTCAGCTTCCTGGCGGTCACGATTCACCGCCGGCTGCTGTGGTTCTCGGTGCTGCAGCAGGCGCTGCACGTGTGGCCGCTGTTCGCCGCGGCGCACGCGGTGTCGCTGGCGGTGCGGCTGGTCTCTGGCGGCAGCTTCCCCGGCTGGCAGCTGCTGGGCGCACCGACGCTCGAGGCGGCGTTGTGGCCGGTCGCGGTGTGGGTGCTGCTGGCGCCGCAGCGGCGCGCGCCCGACCCGGACGAGAATCGGCCGTTGTAAGGCACAGCGAGCACCGGCATGGCCAGGGTCGAACTGCGAAACGTCGAGGCCGAACTCGACCGCTTCCGCCGGCGCGTGCTGGCGGCCGCGCTGTTCGTGCTGATCGGCTTCGGCCTGCTGGTGTCGCGGCTGCTGTTCCTGCAGGTGTGGAAGCACGACGAGCTGTCGACCCAGGCCGAGGCCAACCGCATCGCGGTGGTGCCGATCGTGCCGAACCGCGGCCTGATCGTCGACCGCAACGGCATCGTGCTGGCCAACAACTACTCGGCCTACACGCTGGAGATCGCGCCGTCGAAGCTGAAGACCGACACCGATCGCGTGATCGACGAGCTGGCGCAGGTGGTCGACATCCAACCGCGCGACCGGCGCCGCTACAAGCGCCTGCTGGAGGAAACCAAGAGCTTCGAATCGCTGCCGATCCGCACCAAGCTGAGCGACGAGGAGGTCGCGCGCTTCATGGCGCAGCGCTTCCGCTTCCCGGGCGTCGACGTGCGCGCGCGGCTGTTCCGTCACTACCCGCTCGGCGAGACCGGCTCGCACCTGATCGGTTACATCGGCCGCATCAACCAGGCCGAGAAGGCGGCGATGGACGACTGGGAGGAAGAGCGCCAGGCCAACTACCGCGGCACCGAGTACATCGGCAAGCTCGGACTGGAGCAACGCTACGAGGCCGACCTGCACGGCACCGCCGGCTACGAAGAGGTGGAGACCAGCGCCGCCGGCCGCGCGGTGCGCCGCCTCGACAGCCACGGCGCGACGCCGGGCAACACGCTGCACCTGTCGGTCGACATCAAGCTGCAGGCGCTGGTGGAGCAGCTGTACGGTGAGCGTCGCGGCGCGCTGGTGGCGATCGACCCACGCAGCGGCGAGGTGCTGGCCTTCGTCAGCAAACCCACGTTCGACCCCAACCTGTTCGTCGATGGCATCGATGCCGACAACTGGCGCGAGCTGAACGAGTCGATCGACAAGCCGTTGCTGAACCGCGCGCTGCGTGGCACCTACCCGCCGGGCTCGACCTACAAGCCGTTCATGGCGCTGGTCGGGCTGGAGACCGGCAAGCGCACCCCGCAGCAGGCGATCAGCGACCCCGGCTACTTCAACTTCGGCAATCACCGTTTCCGCGACGACAAGGAGGGCGGCCACGGCAGCGTCGACATGTACAAGTCGATCGTGCAGAGCTGCGACACCTACTACTACATGCTGGCCAACGACCTTGGGGTCGACACGATGGCCGAGCACTTGGCGCCGTTCGGCTTCGGCCAGATCACCGGCATCGATCTCGACGGCGAGGTGCGCGGCCTGCTGCCGTCCACCGCCTGGAAGGCGCGCGCCTACCGCAAACCCGAGCAGCAGCGCTGGTACGCAGGCGAGACGATCTCGCTGGGCATCGGCCAGGGCTACAACAGCTTCACGATCGTGCAGATGGCGCTGGCGACGACCACGCTGGCCGGCGCCGGCGAGCGCCACAAGCCGCACCTGGTGCGCGAGGTGATCGACGTGGTCACCGGCGAGAAGCGCGCCATCGGCGCACAGAAGATCGAGCCGGTACCGATCCGGCCGGCGGACATGGCGGTGATCCGCCACGCGCTGGTGGGCGTCACGCGCGAGGGCACGTCGGCGGGGTCGTTTCGCAACGCACCGTACCAGTCGGCCGGCAAGACCGGCACGGCACAGGTGGTGGGCCTGAAGGCGAACGAGAAGTACGACGCCGCCAAGATCGCCGAGCATCTGCGCGACCACGCGCTGTACGTGGCCTACGCGCCGGCCGACGCGCCGACCGTGGCGCTGGCGATGGTGGTCGAGAACGCCGGCTTCGGCTCGCAGTCGGCCGCGCCGATCGCGCGCCGCGTATTCGACTACCTGCTGCTCGGCCTGGTGCCGAGCGCCGAAGACATCGCGCTGGTGCAGCAGGGCAAGGCCACGGCGCCGGTCGGCAAGCAGCGGCCGGCCAGCGAGTACGTGCTGCCGGGCGTGGCCAGCATGGCGCTGTCGGAGCCGCAGCGGGTGGCTCGGGAGTAGCCCCCATGAACGGAGCCCGCCGATGAGCGCCGTCTTCGAGCAGCCCACGCTGTGGCAGCGGCTGCGGCCGATGCTTGGCGGTTTCGACGGCATGCTGGCAGTGGTGGCGGCGCTGCTGGCCGCCGCCGGGCTGGTGACGATGTATTCGGCCGGCTACGACCACGGCACGCGCTTCGCCGACCACGCGCGCAACATGGCGCTGGCGTTCGTGATCATGTTCGTCGTCGCGCAGATCCCGCCGCAGAAGCTGATGGGCCTGGCGGTGCCGCTGTACGTGCTGGGCGTGGTGCTGCTGCTGCTGATCCTGGTGCCCGGCCTCGGCGTGACGAAGAAGGGCGCTACGCGCTGGCTGAATATCGGCATGGTGATCCAGCCGAGCGAGATCCTGAAGATCGCGATGCCGATGATGCTGGCCTGGTGGTTCCAGAAGCGCGAGGGCCGGTTGCGTGCGCCCGATTTCGCGATCGCCGCGCTGCTGCTGCTGGTACCGGTGGGGCTGGTGGTCAAGCAGCCCGATCTCGGCACGGCGATCCTGATCTTGTCGGCCGGCCTGTACGTGATCTTCTTCGCCGGCCTGTCGTGGAAGCTGATCATTCCGGTGCTGGTGCTCGGCGCCGCCGGCGTGATTGCGCTTGTCGTCAGCCAGGACCGCCTGTGCGACCCCAACTTCGCCTGGCCGATGCTGCGCGAGTACCAGAAGCACCGCGTCTGTACGCTGCTCGACCCGACCACCGATCCGCTCGGCAAAGGCTTTCACATCATCCAGGGCATGATCGCCATCGGCTCGGGCGGCGTCACCGGCAAGGGCTTCATGAACGGCACGCAGACGCACCTGGAGTTCATCCCCGAGCGCACCACCGATTTCGTGTTCGCCGCGTTCGGCGAGGAGTTCGGGCTTATCGGCGCGCTCGGGCTGCTGCTGGGGTTCACGCTGCTGATCGGCCGCGGGCTGATGATCGCCGCTGAGGCGCCCACCGTGTTCGCGCGGCTGCTGGCCGGCGCCATCACGCTGAGCTTCTTCACCTATGCGTTCGTCAACATGGGCATGGTCAGCGGCGTGCTGCCGGTGGTGGGCATCCCGCTGCCGTTCATCAGCTACGGCGGCACCGCGATGGTCACGCTCGGCCTCGGCCTCGGGCTGCTGATGTCGATCGCGCGCAGCCGGCCGTTGATGCAGAGCTGACGCATGCCCGCCCCCGGCAGCGGCGACGCGGCGCCGATCGGCGTGATCGGCGTCGGCAACATGGGGCTGGCGATGGCGCTGCGGCTGCTCGAGCGCGGCCACGCGGTGCAGGTGCGCGACCTCCGCGCCGACGCCGAAGCCGCGGCCGCTGCCGCGGGCGCGCGGGCGGTGGCCACGCCGGCCGCGCTGGCGGCGACGTGCGAGCTGGTGATCATCGCGGTGGTCGATGCCGCGCAGTGCGAGGCCGTGCTGTTCGGCGAGCAGGGGCTGGCTGCTGTCGGTGCACCGGTGCCGCGGCCGCATGCGACCGTGCTGCTGTGCCCGACGATCGCGCCGCACGACGGCGAGTCGATCGCCGCGCAGCTCGCGGCGCGGCGCTGGGCGTGCATCGATGCGCCGATGTCGGGCGGCCCGCAGCGCGCGCGCGACGGCACGATGAGCCTGATGGTGGCGTGTGCCGACGCGCTGTTCGATCACCACCGGCTGGTACTCGGCGAGCTGTCGGCGCGCATCGTGCGCATCGGCGAGCGCGTCGGCGACGGCGCGCGGACCAAGCTGGTGAACAACCTGCTCGCGGCGGTCAACCTCGCTGGCGCGGCCGAGGCGATCGCGCTGGCCGAGCGGCTCGGCCTCGATGCGCAGCGCACGCTGCAGGTGTTCGAGCAGTCGAGCGCGCAGAGCTGGATCGGCAGCGACCGCATGGCGCGCGCGCTGGCGGGCGACTTCGCGCCGCGCGCGCACACCAGCCTGCTGGCCAAGGACAGCACGCTGGCGCTGGCGATGGCGCGCGCCGCGCAGGCCGAGCCGCCGCTGGGCGCGCTGGCGCAGGCGCTGTTCGCGCAGGCGTGCGCCGAGGGCCACGCGTCGCTCGACGACGCGAGCCTGCTGCTGTCGATGCGTCAGCGGCTGGCGCCGCGCTGACCGGCGCGATTTGCGGCCGCGAACGCCGGCGCGTCTGGCGGCACGCGAACGCCCGAGCGACGCGCTCGGGAATCACTGCAGCCGCTATGGAAGTACTGTACAAACATCCAGCCCGCTGCCATAATCGCCCCAACACCCCGAGGAGAGTCGCGATGGATGCACCCGTGAAAGCGCTGAACACCGAGAAGGCCAAGGCCCTGCAGGCCGCGCTGGCGCAGATCGAAAAACAGTTCGGCAAGGGCTCGATCATGCGGCTCGGCGACGGCGAGGCCGTCGAGCAGATCGAGGTCGTGTCCACCGGCTCGCTCGGGCTCGACATCGCGCTGGGTGTCGGCGGCCTGCCGCGCGGCCGGGTGATCGAGATCTACGGCCCGGAATCGTCGGGCAAGACCACGCTGACGCTGCAGGTCGTCGCGCAGATGCAGAAGCTGGGCGGCACCTGCGCCTTCATCGATGCCGAGCACGCGCTCGACACGGGGTACGCGCAGAAGCTCGGCGTCAACCTGCAGGAGCTGCTGATCAGCCAGCCCGACACCGGCGAGCAGGCGCTCGAGATCGTCGATTCGCTGGTGCGCTCGGGCTCGGTCGACCTCGTCATCATCGACTCGGTGGCCGCGCTCACGCCGAAGGCGGAGCTCGAAGGCGAAATGGGCGATTCGCTGCCCGGCCTGCAGGCGCGGCTGATGAGCCAGGCGCTGCGCAAGCTCACCGCGACGATCAAGAAGACCAACTGCATGGTCGTCTTCATCAACCAGATCCGCATGAAGATCGGCGTGATGTTCGGCAACCCCGAGACCACCACCGGCGGCAACGCGCTGAAGTTCTATTCGTCCGTGCGGCTCGACATCCGCCGCACCGGCAGCATCAAGAAGGCCGAAGAGGTGATCGGCAGCGAAACCAAAGTCAAGGTGGTCAAGAACAAGGTCGCGCCGCCGTTCAAGCACGCCGAGTTCGACATCCTCTACGGCGAGGGCATCAGTCGCGAAGGCGAGGTGGTCGACCTCGGCGCCGCCGCGGGCGTGCTCGAGAAGTCCGGCTCCTGGTACGCCTACAACGGCGAGAAGATCGGCCAGGGCAAGGACAACGCGCGCGAGTTCCTGCGCGAGAACCCCGACATCGCGCACGAGATCGAGAACAAGATCCGCGAGTCGATGGGCGTACCGCTGCTGCCCGAGCGCGCGCCGGAGTAGGCCGGGCGCACCGGGTCAACCGGGGCTCGTCGGGCGGGCCGCCATAGTGCCTCACCTCCTTCGTCAGCGAGGGGCAGCGCATGCAGACCAGCAATCGAGCCCGGCGCCCGCCGTCGCTGAAAGCCCGCGCGCTGCAATGGCTGGCCCAGCGTGAGCACAGCCGGCACGAGCTGCGCGCCAAGCTGCTGCGTGCCGCCGCGACAGCGGCCAGCACCGAAGGCGGGGGTGACGACGAGGGCGCCGCCACGGCGGCCGCGATCGATGCGCTGCTCGACCAGTTGGCGGCGCAAGGCCATCTCAGCGACGCGCGCTTCGTCGAGTCGCGCATCCACGCACGGGCGGCGCGCTACGGCAACCGCCGCATCGAGCATGAGCTGCGCCAGCATGGCCTGGTGATCGAAGGGGCGGCACAGCGCCAGCTGCACGGCAGTGAATGCGCACGCGCGCGCGAGGTCTGGCGCAAGAAGTTCGGCGGCCAGGCCGCGGCCGATGCCGCCGGGCGCGCGCGGCAGATGCGCTTTCTGGCTGCGCGCGGCTTCTCGCCCGACGTGGTTCGCCGCGTGGTTTCGGCACCCGACGACGCCGAACTCGACGCCGAGCCCGGCCGCGAATAGCGCGGCCCGACAGCGGGGCGGCGTGCGGCCGCGCAGACGGTCGAGCCCGCAGCGCGTGCTAAATTGCGGCGACCTTGCCGCCCCCGCGGCGCAAGGCCGCGGGCGCCAGCGAGGGTGATGCCGGGCCCGCCGAACGGTCGGCTGCCGCCGGCCGTGCTTGCCCTACCCGCCAGCCGATCCGCGAAATGAAGATCCACGAATACCAAGGCAAGGAGTTGCTGCGCAACTTCGACGTGCCGGTGCCGCGCGGCTACCCGGCCTTCACCCAGCAAGAGGCACTCGAGGCCGCGCAGCGGCTCGGCGGCAAGGTCTGGGTCGTCAAGGCCCAGATTCACGCCGGTGGCCGCGGCAAGGGCGGTGGTGTCAAGCTCGCCCGCTCGCTCGACGAGCTGAAGTCGCTCGCGAGCCAGATCCTCGGCATGCAGCTGGTCACGCACCAGACCGGGCCGCAGGGCCAGAAGGTGCGCCGCCTGCTGATCGAGGAGGGCGCCGACATCCAGAAGGAGTACTACGTCGCGCTGCTGACCGATCGCGCGACGCAGAAGGTCGTGCTGATGGGCAGCTCCGAAGGCGGCATGGACATCGAGCAGGTGGCGCACGACACGCCCGAGAAGATCATCAAGCTGTCCATCGATCCGCTCGCTGGGCTGGCCGATGCGCAGGCCGGCGAGCTGGCGCGCGGCATCGGCATTCCCGGTGTCAGCCAGCCACAGGCGGTGGCGCTGCTGAAGAATCTCTACCGCTGCTACATAGAGACCGACGCTTCGCTGGCCGAGATCAACCCGCTGATCCTCGAAGGCAACGGCAACGTCAAGGCGCTCGACGCGAAGTTCAACTTCGATGCCAACGCGCTGTACCGCCACCCGGAGATTGTGGCTTACCGCGATCTCGACGAGGAAGACCCGGCCGAGGTTGAGGCCAGCAAGTTCGACTTGAGCTACATCAGCCTCGACGGCAACATCGGCTGCCTGGTCAACGGCGCCGGCCTGGCGATGGCGACGATGGACACCATCAAGCTGTTCGGTGGCGAACCGGCCAACTTTCTCGACGTCGGCGGTGGCGCTAGCGCCGAGAAGGTGACCGAGGCGTTCAAGATCATGCTGCGCAACCGCAACGTGAAGGGCATCCTGGTCAACATCTTCGGCGGCATCATGCGCTGCGACACCATCGCCGAAGGTGTCATCGCCGCCTGCAAGGCAGTCAACCTCGCGGTCCCGCTGGTGGTGCGGATGAAGGGCACCAACGAAGACCTCGGCAAGCAGCTGCTGGCAGGCTCGGGCCTGCCGATCATCAGCGCCGACACGATGGCCGAAGCCGCGACCCGCATCGTCGCCGCGGTGCGCTGAGAGACACCATGAGCATCCTGATCGACCGCAACACCCGCGTCATCACGCAGGGCATCACCGGCAAGACCGGCCAGTTCCACACCCGCGCGTGCCGCGACTACGCCAACGGTCGTGCCTGCTTCGTCGCCGGCGTGAACCCCAAGCGCGCCGGCGAGGACTTCGAGGGCATACCCATCTTCGCCAGCGTGGCCGACGCCAAGACCAAGACCGGCGCCACCGCGAGCGTGATCTACGTGCCGCCGGCCGGCGCCGCCGACGCGATCTGGGAGGCCGTGCAGGCCGAGCTCGACCTCGTGATCTGCATCACCGAGGGCATTCCGGTGCGCGACATGCTGATGGTGCGCAACCGCATGAAGGCGCGCGAGGCCGCTGGCGGCAAGCCGACGCTGCTGCTCGGGCCCAACTGCCCCGGGCTGATCACGCCCGACGAGATCAAGATCGGCATCATGCCGGGCCACATCCACCGCAAGGGCCGCATCGGCGTGGTGTCGCGCTCGGGCACGCTCACCTACGAAGCGGTGGCGCAGCTGACCGAGATCGGCCTCGGGCAGAGCTCGGCGGTGGGCATCGGCGGCGACCCGATCAACGGCCTGAAGCACATCGACGTGATGAAGCTGTTCAACGACGACCCCGAAACCGATGCGGTGATCATGATCGGCGAGATCGGTGGCCCCGACGAGGCCGACGCCGCGCGCTGGTGCAAGGCCAACATGCGCAAGCCGATCGTCGGCTTCATCGCCGGCGTCACCGCGCCGCCGGGCAAGCGCATGGGCCACGCCGGTGCGCTGATCTCGGGCGGTGCCGACACCGCCGACGCCAAGCTCGCCATCATGGAGGCGTGCGGCTTCAAGGTCACGCGCAACCCCAGCGAGATGGGCCGGCTGCTGAAGAGCCTGCTGTAGCCTCGGCGCCCGCTGCGCCGGCGCGACGAGAACGACAACGACCGCGGAGACCGCATGGACCTGACGTCGGCCGCTTTCTGGGCGGCACTGGGCTCGATCATCTGGGTCAACATCATCCTGTCGGGCGACAACGCGGTGGTGATCGCACTGGCCGCACGCGCGCTGCCGCCGCAGCAGCAGAAGCAGGCCATCTTCTGGGGCAGCGCCGCGGCGATCGTGATGCGGGTCGTGCTGACCGTCATCGCACTCGAGATGCTGAAATGGCCGTTCCTGAAGATCGTCGGCGCGATCCTGTTGGTATACATCGGTGTCACGCTGATGCTCGGCGACGACGATGAGGAGGGCGACCTCGGTAACCAGAAAGAGGGCCTGGTGGCGGCGATCCGCACGATCCTGATCGCCGACCTGGTGATGAGCCTCGACAACGTGCTCGCGGTGGCCGCCGCCGCCAAGGGCAACGTGCCGCTGCTGGTGATCGGCCTGGCACTGAGCATCCCGCTGATCATCTTCGGCAGCACGTTGCTGCTGAAGGTGATGGAGCGCTTCCCGATCATTATCACCGCCGGTGCCGCGCTGCTCGGTTTTCTGGCCGGCGAGATGCTGCTGACCGACCCGGCGCTGGTGCAGCGCGTGGGCGAGCTGCCGCACTGGCAGGTCAACGTCGGCGGCGCGATCGGCGCTGCACTGGTGATCGCGCTCGGCAGCTGGCTCGAGCGTTGCCAGCGCGTGCGCCGGGCCGCCGCAACATCCGCCTGAGCACCGGTGGGCAGCGCGGTGGCACCGGCCGGCCTGCCACCGCGTGCTGTCGCCAGCGCGCGCCGGGCAGGCCGGGCGCGGCAGGCCGGCGTGTGGGGCTGGCTGTTCGGGTTGCTGTCGTCCGGTCCGTCGCCCGCGCCACCTGCCACCGACGCACCACCCGCGAGCGGGCTCGCCAACTACCGCATCGAGCGCCGGCTCGGCCGCGGCGCCTGAAGCGCGCTGAGAAAACTGCGCCCATTACCTGCGATAAATGCCGCGCCTGAACTCTTGCGACCACCGCAACAAAATTCCGAGGGCGGAAAAGGGAGTCGTAACGCCCGGTGCCCGCCGGCCCTGTAGTGGCGTCCGGCCCCTGTAGTGGCGTCCGGCCCCTGTAGTGGCGTCCGGGCCTCTCCCACTGGCCTCAGCTCAGGGCTCTTCCGGCGCCCTGTCGGGCATCAGCGCCTGCCACCCCCGGAGCTGGTCGGCGTAGCGCTGAGCGTCTCGCGCCACGTCCTGATATCGCTCGCTGCACGTGCCGAGTAGTCCACGGGCTTGGGCGGCTCGCGCAGCGATGCCGGCACAAGCGGCAGGGTTTGGGTCGGCGTCGCGGGCGGCGATCGCAGCGCGCAGCCGCTGCAGCTCATCGCGAAGAGCAGCATCGGCAGCAGCCGCCTGGCGTTGGCGTCGTTGTGTGGCACGGTCTACCTCCTGCGTGCGCGCGTCGTTCGCCTTGCGCGCCATCTGTTCATCCTCGCGCTGGGTCTGGGCCGCGTCGGCCGCGTCGCTGGCCGTCTTCCAGCCATGCACCCGCCACCCCGTGGCAAAGCCCACCGCACCGGCCACGGCCAGCACCAGCAGGCGCCAGACGATGCCGCCCATGCGCTCAGCTCGTCGCGCTGATCAACCCCGGCACGAAGCGCACCGCCAGCTCGATCGCCGCGCCCAAGAACACCGCCGGCGCCGCCGAGGCCACCAGGTCGGCCCGGCTGGGCGCGCCCTCGCGGCGGATGGCCTGGTAGCGCTCCACGCCCCAGCCCATCAGCACCCCGGCCACCGCAATGGCCGCGCCCCAGCCCACGTAGCGGCCGATCAGCAACAGCGCTACCGCGCCGATCGCCACCAGCAGCCCGCCCACCAGGTGCAGCGCCGTGTCGTGCGCGAAACCCAACTTTCCCTGCAGAAACTCCAGCATTCAAGCCTCCGTCGTCGATTGCGGCGCATCGCCCTGCGCCAAGGGTCCAACATCGGGCAACGGCACCAAGGCCGGCCAGCGGTAGCCCAGCACCCGCGCGCGATCGAACGCGACGATCGACACCGCGTCGCCCTGGTTGCCGCCCAGCACCAGCAGCCGGCCGCGCACATCGGCGCCCGCCACGAAACCCACGTGCCCGCCCGCACCCTGGCCAGGCCCGCGCGCCAGCACCACCACGCAGCCGTAGGCCGGCTCGGGCAGGCGGCGGCCCCAGTCGAGCCACGAGCGCGCGCTCTCGTAGCGCGTGCTGGCCATGCCCACCTGCTCGAACATCGCCCCCACGAACGCGCTGCACCAGGGCACCTCGTCGCTCTTGATGCCGCCGCGGCGGATCAACCGCCACCACAGCAGCACCAGCGGGTTGTGCTTCGGGCCCGGCACCTCGCGCACGCCGATCTGCGCGCGCGCCTGTTGCATCCAGGGCAGGCTCTCGCTCATGGCTTGGGTGCTCCTGGTGCTTGCAGCTGCGCCGTGGCCGCCGGTGCTGCGCTGGCCAGCCCCGCCTCGAGCCCCAGCCCTTCCAGCCGTCGCGCGTGCGCCGCCTGCAGAATCGCGGCCGTCTTGTCGTAGCTGGCGTGCAGAATCGCCACGCCCAGGTAGATCAGCCACAGCTCGCGGTTGAAGGGCGCGCTCCACTGCAGGCGCACGAACAGCACCGCCGCCAGTGCGTGCGCCACCAGCGCCGCCAGCTTGGTCAGGCTCATCGAGCCGTCGCCGCGGCTGCGGATCAGGTCAAGGGGTGACATCGCCACCCCCCGCCGGTACCGGCTGCGCCGTCGGCACGCCGCCGACCACCACCACGGTGTACTTCGCCGCATTCCACTGGCCCGCGATGAACTCGCGCCCATCGGGGCAGTTCATCATGGCGACGCCTTCCGGCCCATACACCTGCAGGCCCGTGAGCCGCCCCGTCGCCGGGTCGAAATAGCTCCACCACTGCTTCATCGCTTCCTCTCCGTCACGGCCGCCTTCATGTGCACGCCCCAGGTGCCGTTGCGCACGGCGGTACCGGCCGTAGCGGTCCTGAAATCGCACCCCATGTCGTAGGCCAGGCGGTGCACGCCGGCCGCCAGCGCCGGCAGCACCACCTGCACGTTGCGTCGCAAGATGCTGCGCGTGCCCGCGCCGGCCGCGGTCAGCACGTACTTGATCGGCTGGTCCGGGTCGAAGTGCACCTCCGAGCCATCGAGCGGGCCGGTGGGATCGAGCCGAATGCGTGTGTAGAACCGCGTATGGTCGTAGGCCGCGCCGCTGGTGCTGTCGACGTTCATCTCGAACTCCAGGTCGACCACCACCTCAGAATCGCCGCGCGCCAACACGAACGCGAAGAACGGCCAGCCGTTGCTCGCGGCCAAGCCGTTCGCACCGCTGAAAGGCGAGTCGGTGAACTGCCGCTCATCGAACACCGTGGTGGCGCTCGCCGCCTCCATGCCCAGCTGCTGCGTGCCAATCACCGCCAGCAGCTCCTTCAGCGAAGGCTCGCTGCCATCGCACTGCTCGAACCGCGGCCGGTCCAGCCGCAGCTTGTGCCCGGCGATCGTCTCGTAGTACTGGTACGCGCGGTGCACGTTCACCGTGGCCGCGGCGTCCCACTTGAAGTCGGGCTCGGCGAACACGCGCTCGCCGGTCACGCCGTCGTACAGGCCGCCCATCGAGAGCTGCGCGCCCGCGTAGCTGGCCGGCAGGATGTAGCCCACCGAGAGATACCAGCGCCCGGGCACCAGGCTCGCCTTGGTGCGCGCCGTGAAGTACGGGTTGGTGTTCAGCGCGCCGCTCGGGATGTCGCGCACCTGGTTGTTCGCCGCGGCGCCGTGGTATACGTTGCCGGCGCCCGCCTCGAGCGGGCACAGCGCCAGAACCGAGCGATACATCTTGGTCGGGTCGATCGCCACCGGCTCGCTGTCCCAGCCGCCGCTGGCGTCGTTGCCGCCGTCGCTGGTGCACTCCCACACCGGCCCGGTGCTGCCGTCGGCGCGCACCGCCACCACGATCGCGTTCTCGCTCGAGTAACCAATGGCAGAAAACCCCGGCTGCGAGCCCGAGCTGCCCAGCGTCCAGCGCGAGCTGTCGAGCAGGTTGCGCAGCAGCCGCGTGTCGCTGGTGATGCGGCCCATGCTGTCGTACAGGTTCGAGCCCGCCATCGCCGCCGAGCGCGTCACCACGAAGCGCAGGCCGCGCACCGAGCCGCCGCGCGCGTACAGCCCCACGCCCAGGAACAATGCCGCCGCCACCGCGCCCACGAACTTGGTGCGCAGCGCCGTGCCGTTGCGCCGCCACACATAGTTGGCGCCGTCGTACTCGATCGACAGCACGTCGCCCACCGCGCAGCTGCCCAGAAACGCCGTACTCGAGCCTGCCTCGTAGGCATAGAGCGCGCCGTTGGAGTGGTACAGCGCGTGGTCGAACTGCGCATACCCGGTGCCGGTGGGCGCCGAGTCGATGCTCACCATCTGGTACACGTCGCCCGCGATCGCGTCGACCACCCACGAGGCATAGCAGCCGCCCGTGTAGCCGTCGCGCGAGCGCGCGTTGGCGTCCCAGCCGAACGTGGCGCCGCCGCTCTTGGTCACCGCGTTGCCGGCGATCGTGCAGTTGGCCACGTTCACCAGCGCCAGGTCCACGGTGGCGTTCAGGTCGCCGGTGTAGCTGTAGTCGGCCAGCGAGCGCGGCGTAGCCGACGAGCCCGTCACCAGCAGCTTGCCCTGCGCGTCGATCGCGAAGGCGATGTCGGTCCATGCGTTGGTGTCGTTGTCCACCGCGCCCTGGTAGGCCTCGAAACCCTGGCCCTCGCCGCAGCCCGGCACCGCCACCAGCACATAGGCCGCGCGGGACTTGAACTGCGGCGAGCCGAACACCGCGCGGCTCGCGCCGCAGCGGTACATCGCCGCCTCGAGCCCGCCGGCCAGGCGGTTGGCTTGCGGCTCGTCGTGCGAGCGCACCACCACGATGCGGTCGGCCTGCAGCGCGTTCAGCAGGTCCGCCATCTGCCCGGCCGCGCTCACGTTGCCGTACACATCGAATGGCACGCCGAACACCAGCGTGCCGCTCACGCGGTCGAAGGCGTTCACCACGTAGCTGCGCGCCACACCCGAAAGCGAGCCCTGCTCGTCGTACAGCCCCGGCGCCGCCGGCGCCTGGCCGAGCGCGCTCAAGCCCGCCGCTACTGCGCGGTACAGCCGCGGCCGCTGCTGCACATCAGCCCACTGCTGCTGCGTGTTCAAGATCGCGCTCGGCCCCAGCAGGTCGTTCAGGCCCGGCTCGCTGCCGTCGACCACGTGCACCGCCGGCTTGCCGAACAGCAGCTGCGCGCCGGCGCTGGCGTAGTACTGGTACGCCCGCGTGGCCACGCGGGTGAGCCCCGCATGCCAGTTGAAGTTCAGGCCGCCGGCAATCTGCTCGCCCGTGGTCATGTCGAAGATGCCCGCGCCGGCGTGGCTCAGGCCCGTCTGCCCGGCCGGGAACACAAACCCCACCAGCAGGTACCAGCGCCCGAGCGGCAGCGCCGCGGCCGTTGCGAAGTACGGGTTCGCATCGAGCACGCTGCCGTTGAGCGTGTCCACCACCGTATCGCGGCCCGCTTCGCCGCCCGGGCCCCAGTACACGTTGGCATCGCCGCCCACGCGTTTCACCGGCAGCGCAAAGCGCCAGGTCTTGGTGGTGTCCACCACCAGGTCGTTGCCCGCGCGCGGCGGGCCATACGAATCCCAGCCGCCGCTCTCCTGACCATTGGTGCCCGCCGTGGCCAGCCACAGCGCTTCCATCGCACCGTGCGGGCCCAGCCCCCACACAAAGCTGTTGACGTCGCCGTCCACGCTGACGTTCTGCGCCCACTGAATCGCCGCCCCCGGCGCCCACCAGGTGGCATCCATCAGGTTCGGCCCGCGCACGTCGAGCTTGCCGCCGCCGGCCACCGTCACCAGGCCCGGCAGCGGCGGCGACGTGTTGCCCAGCGCGTTCTGGCTGCGCAGCTGCACGTCGAGCGTGCCCGGCGCCAGGCCGTCGATGTCCACGCTGTTCGCGCTCTGCGGGGGCAGATCGCTCCAGCTGCCGGCGTTGAGCCGCCAGCTCAGCAGGTACAGCAGCCCCGGCTCCGGCTGCGGCCACGACAGCGTGATGCGCGAGCGGTAGAGTTGCCCGGCGCGATACACGGTTTCGGTGCTGGCAAGGCTGGCCGGCCGCGGCGGCACCAGCGAGAGCCGGCTCACCGGCCGCTGGTCGAGCTTGAGGCCCAGCTCGATTGCGTCGTACTTGCTCGGGTTGTGCGCCATCGCGTTGATGCGGTAGCGGTTGGCGCCTTTCACCTCCTGCACCGTCAGGCAGCGCCACGTGGTGGCCGCGATCGCGTCGCTCTCCAGCACCCACACCGTCTGCTGCGCCGGCGGCGCCGAGAACGGCGCGCTCACCGTCAGCACGCTCGCCATGCCGGCCGGCGTGGTCACCGTGCGCGTCTCGGTCAGCAGCTTCGAGGGCGTGGCCGGGTCGGGCTGCAGCACGCTGAGCGTGTAGGTCTCGCCGGCGGCCAGCGTCACCGGCGCATCGAGCGTCACCGTGGTGGCCGTGGCCGCCTGCACGCGCCCGCCCAGGCGCTCACCCTGCTCGTTGGGGTCGGCAATGCGAAACACCTGGCCCGGCGCCACCGCCACGCCGTCCGAGCCCACCTCGAAGCTCACCACATCGCCCTCGAGCTGCTCGCTGTGGCGCGCCCAGCGGCACGCCCGCGCCGCCTGGCCGCGGCTGGTCAGCCCCAGCGGCCGCAGCTCCACGCTGCGTAGGCCGTAGCGCGCCACCAGCGCCTCGTCGATGTAGATCTCGGGCACCGCCTGGCCGAACAGCGTGATGTCGTTCCACCAGCACACCCACATCGAGTGCTGCGTCTTCTCGCTCGTGTCGGCGTAGGTGAACAGGCCCTGGTACACGTTGGCCGGCGTGAACAGGTGCACCGGGTCCGACGGCGCATCCTGCGCATACGTCACACCGCCGGCGCACCAATAGGCCATGCCGCGGAAGATGGCCACCAGGTCCTGCACCACCTTGTAGGCCTCTTCGGCCACCTCGAGGTTCACGTTGCAGGTGAAGCGCGGCTCCGTGCCGCCGCGGCCGTCGGGCACCAGCGCATCGCAGTACTGCGCAATCGCGTACAGCGCCCACTTGTCCTGCAGCGCCGCCGGCACGAACTGCCCCAGCCCGTAGCGCTCGTGCTGCACCAGGTCGTACACCGCCCAGGCCGGGTTGTTCGTCCAGGCCGGCTTGAAGGTGCCGCTCCACACGCCGCTGTAGACGCGCGTCAGCGGGTCGTAGTTGGCCGGCACGTTCACCACCTGGCCGAGCCAGTCGAACGCCACCGTGGGAATGCGCCCGAAGTGCTGCGCGTTCACGCGCAGCCGCGCCACCGCGCTGTTGGGGTAGCGCAGCTTGATCGAGCTGATCTCGGTGTAGCTCTGCCAGCTGAAGCGGTTGGCCACCGTGGCGCTGGCCGGGTCGGCGCTCACGCGGCGCACCCGCACGTCCCACGGCGCCGCGCCGGTCAGCTCGAGCTTCACCGCGGTGGCGTACAGGCTCGTCGTCTTGCCGTCGATCACCTCGCGGTGGCGCTCCACATAGCCGCCGCCGGCGCTTTGCACATCCACCGCCCACTCGAACGAGCTGCCCGAGAGGTCGCCGCTCTCGGGGTTCTGGTAGGTGAGCTGCGGCACGCCGATGGTCACGCGCACGTGATCCACCTGCGCATCGGTGATCGTGCGCACCACCGGCGTCGCGTGGTCCACCTGCAGGCCCACCGCCTGCTCGTTCTGCACCGCGTCGAGCCCGTCGATCACCGGCTGGCCCTGCGTGCCCACCACGTAGGCGAACTCCACGTCGCTGAAGTTGCGCGAGCCGTCGGCGTTCTCCACCGGCACCTTGTCGAGGTACACGCTCTTCAGCCCGTTGACCAGGCCCTGCGCCTGGCCCTCGCTGATGAGCATCACCACCTCGGCGATCTGCGTGCTGCGCAGGCTGTCGGCCGCCTCCTGCGGCGCGCGGCCGCCGCCCTTCTTGCGGCCCTCGACCACCATCGGCAGGCGTGCGCGGCTCACCAGTCGCCCCCCCCGCCACCGCCGGGGTCGCCGGGCGTCGGGCCCTGCTGGTCGGCCGGCAGGTCTTGCGGCGGCATCGGCACCGGCGGCGCCGCCAGCAGCAGCCGCTCGGTGGCGATGCCGCTCGAGATCACCGCGCCGCCGCACACCACGCGGCCATAGCGCAGCGCCACCGGCAGCCCCTGCTGCGTGGTGTTCACCGGGCCATCGAAGTAGTAGCTCGGCTGGTTCTCGGGCCGCGGCTGCGTGTTCACGCTGCGCGCGCCCAGCATCTGCACCACGCCGCCGAGCGCCATCGCCATGCCGATCTGCGAGCCGTAGGTGGAGATCGCCGCGGCATAGGCGCCCGTCTGGCCGGACACCGCGCCGGCCAGGTACGGCGCGAAGTACCAGATCGCCGCGCCGATGATCACCTGCAGCAGGCCTTGCTGCTTGGCACCGACCACCGCCGGCACCACGCAGATCGGCTCGCGGTGGCTCACCGGCGCATCGAGCTGCGCGGCGCCGATGCTGTTGGCCGGCCGCCGCTGGCCCACGAACACGTGCACCCCGGGCTCGTGCGCCAGCACCGCCGCTGCGAAGCCCGGCACCACCACGCCAAGTGCATGCAGCGCCTCGCGCGCGCTGGCCACCGCCAGCCGGTGGCGGCGGCCGAAGCGCGCGCCCAGCGCACCGTACAGGCGCACCTCGGTCAGCGCGGCCGCGGTCATGGCGCAGCCTCCAGCAACGATCGATGCCGCATCACCGCCGTGCAGTGCCGCAGCCAGTAGCCGCCCCACGGGTCGTGCGCGCTCAGCCGGCCATACAGGTGGTGCAGGATCGAGTCCACCCCGTGCACCGGCCCCACGAACACCGCCGCATGGTTCTCGCAGCGCGCCGCCACCTGCATCAGCAGCGCGTCGTGCAGCCGCAGCTCAGTGGCGCCGTCGGCGCGGCCGGCGGGCCGGCCCAGGTCGACGAAGCCGGCCTCGGCAAAGTGCTTGCGGTACAGGTCTTCGCCGCGGTCCCACCAGCCGTCGGCGCGCTCGAAGTCGGGCAGCGCGATCCCCAGGCGCTCGGCGTAGTAGTCGCGCACCAGGCTGTAGCAGTCCACCACGCCGTGGTGGAACTGCCGGCCCAGCAGCGGCAGCGGCCGGTGCGGCCACAGCGTGCTCCACGTGGTGCCCGGCACCGCCACGATGAACCACGGCAGCCCGCTGGCGTGGCACATGGCGCGGTCGGCGTCGCTTGCGTGCGCGTCGCCGTCGGGGTGGCTGTGCACCACCGCCACCACCGGGTGCGCGTCTTCCACCGCGGCCCAGTCGCGCGGGTCGATGCGAAACGCATCGCCGGCCGCGGCCGCGGCGTTGCGGCAGCGGTGGTAGGCCAGCGCACCGTTGGCCGCGCGTGCCAGCAGCCCGCAGGCCTCGCGCGGGTAGCACTGCAGCGCATGCTCCAGCACCGCGTGGTACAGACGCACGAAGCCCGGCACCACGCCCTCGAACGGCGCGTTGCCGCCTTGATCGGCCGCGCGCTCACGCATTGCGGATCACCCCCGCGCCAGGGAAGCCGCCGAAGCTCAGCTCGTTGTTGGGCCACTGACGCAGCCGGCAGCTCGACAGGCGGTGGCCGCACTTGTCTTCGGCCAGCAGCGCGGTGGCGGTGTCGTCTTCCTTGGCCACCGGCGCGCCGGTGTAGCCGCAATCGGGGCCGCGGTAGATCCACGGACAGAAGCCGTGCACGATCTGCCGTCGCGGCAGCATCACGCCGGCCACGTCCATCGGGCTGGCCAGCTCGTAGACCACCATCGTGCGATCGCGCTGCACCTGGCGGTCGAGGTGGTACACGTCGTCGGGGTAGTGCGCGTCCGGGTCGGCGCCGGGGTTCACGCCGCCGGCAAAGTTCACGGCATCCAGGTACTTGGCCAGCGTGCGCCGGCGCGTCAGCTTGGCGCCCTTCAGGCCCTTGTACTGGCGGATCAGCACCCCCATCAGCCCGAGCACGTTGGCCACGCGCAGCGTCGGCCGCGGCAGCGGCCCCTGGCCGCTCAGCTCGAAGCCCTCCACCTCGATCGGAAACGGCTGGTACGTCACGCCCTGCCACACCACCGGCGCCACCAGCTCGTTGCGCCCGCTGTGAAACGTGAGCACATCGCCGCCCAGCATCGTGGCGTCGAGCTCGTACAGCTCGACCACCGCCGCGTGCTGCAGCCGCGCCAGGTTCAGCGCCAGGTGCGGGTACTGCGGCCCCGGGTCGGCCGCCACGCCCAGCGTGCCGCCCGCGCTCGCCTGGCCCGCCGCCGCACCGGCCAGCGGCTTGGCCGTGCCGCCAGCCAGCCCCGCGCTCGCCTGGCCAGCCGCAGCACCGGCCAGCGGCTTGCCCAGCGCCAGCGCCGCGGCGGCGGCGGCCGCAGCGGCCGCATCGCCCTCGAGCGCGGCCGCCGGCGGCCCGCCATGCAGCAGCAGAAAGCGCGCCGGTGTCAGCATCGCAACAGCAGCCCCGGGCCCGGCGCCGTCATGGCTCGAACCTCTGCTCGAATCGCACCGCCACATCCACCAGGCCCACGCGGTCGGTGAGCGAGCGCTTGAAGCTGGTGCACTTGAACTTCAGCGCCGTGCTCTGCCCGGGCGGCACCCAGTCGAACAGCACGCGGCCCAGGCCCGGCCGCACGAACGCCTCGATCTCGTCGGCAACTTCGGTGTCGATCGCGGTGAACGGCACGTCCCACACCTGGCGCACCGGGTTCAGCCCGGCATCGGCGCGCTGCTCGTAGCCGTCGCCGAACTGCGTGGCCACCACCGCGGCCTGCAGCTCCATCGTGGCGCCAGGGCTCTCCACCCACACGAAGTCGGCCATCGCGCGCGCCCCCTCGCGTCAGCGCCTCTGCGCCAGCAGGCCGCCCGGGCGCATGTGCTTCAGCGCCCAGCGGGTGAACATCTCCTCCTGCATGCGCTGCATGTCGTCGAGCGCCGCGCGCGGCACGCCGCCGTCGTTGCCGGCGCCGGCGCCGCTGATCGTCACGTTGTTGGTCACCGTCACGCCGCCCAGGTTGCGCTGCAGCGAGCGCTCTTGTTCGGGCGTGCGCACCGTCTCGCCCGCGCGCAGCACGGCCGGCACATCGCCCGGCATCAGCCCGGGCACGGTGCCGCCGCCGTGGTAGCGCGGCGCCAGCGCAAACGCCGCCGCCGGCACCGCGCGGCGCATGCCGCCCGGCGCTCCGACCACCCCGCCGGTGTGAAACAGGCTTGCGATCCACGAAGTGAAGCCGGCCCACACCGCGCCCACGCCGCCGCCGGCGTTGCCGCCGGTGGGCACCATCGAATTCACCAGCGCCTCGGCCAGGCGGCGGTTGATCACCTCGAGCATCGCCCGCGCAAAGCTGCCCACCATGTCGAGCAGCGCCTCCTTGCCGCGCTTGGCGCCGGTTTCGATGTCGGTCAGCACCGTGCTCAGGCCGCTGATCCCCGCGCTGCGTGCGGTCTTGTCCAGCTCGCTGCGCATGTCGCGCGCGGCGGCCACCGCCTGGTTGATGCCCGCCACCGCATTGCGCTCGGCCGGCGTCAGCGCGATCTGCGCCAGCAGGTCGCGTATCGCCTCCAGCTGCGGCACCGCCTGGGCGCGCGCCGCGAGCTTGCGCCGCTCGGCGTCCTCGGTGGTGAGCGCGCCTTGCTCCACCTGTTGGTCGAGCGCCTGCTCGCCGAGCGCCAGCTTGTTGTTGAGCTCGTCGAACTGCTGCGCCAGCGAGTCGAAGCGCTTGCGCCGCACGTCTTCTGCGATCGCCTGCGTGCCCTCGCGCGTGAGCGCCTGCAGCTTGGCCTGCAGCAGCCTGCGCTGCTCGGGGTCGTCGGTGAGGTCGATCTGCACCTGCAGCTCGAGCTTCTGCGCCTCGAACACGCGCCGCGCCTCGGCCACCGCAATCTCGGCCTCGCGCCGTGCGCGCTGCGCCGGGTCGCCCTCGCGCTCGGCCGCGGTCTGGTCGTTGCGCTGCGCGAACTGGCGCACCGCATCGGCCGCACGCTGCCAAGTGGCGGCCCACTCGGCGGCCTTGGCGCGCGCATCGGCCAGCGCCGCGGCGTCGGCATCGGTGCGCAGCTTCACCGCCGCGCTGGTGGCGCGCGAGTTGGCGTCGATGATCTGCGCATCCAGCTGCTGCAGGCGTGCGCGCTGCGCCAGCGCGTCCTGCGGCTTGTCGCCCGGGTTGCGCGCCGCCTCGATGGCGCGCTGCTCGCGCAGGTTGTCGGCCTGCGCGCGCAGCCGCCGCAGCTCGATCTGGCCCAGCTGCTCCTGGTACGCCCGCTCGTCGACCAGGCCCTGCGCATGGTGGCGCTGCACCGCGTCGCGCTCGTCGTCGAGCTGGGTGTTCAGCTGCGCCAGGCGCTTGGCCGCGGCGGCCACCTGCTGTTGCGCCTGCGCCCCCTGAAAGCCTGCCTCCTGCCGGCGCTTCTTCTCCTGCTCGGCCGCGGCCGCATCGGCGGCGCTCTGCGCCTGCGTGTTCACCTGGCGCACGCGCTCGGCCGCGGCGGCCAGCTGCTGCTGCAGGCTGGCGATTCGGGCCGCGCCTTGCGCACCGGTGAACCCGGCCACGCCGAACTTCTGCTGGTCGAGCGCGAGCTGCAACTGCTGGCGCAGGTGGTCCACGGCCTCTTCGGCGCTCTTGTCACGGCCGATCGCCTTCAACGCCTCCCATGCGCCGCTGATGGCCAGGCCCACGCCGCGCCAGGCCTTCTCGAGCCGCCCCAGCGTGGGCTCGTAGCGCTCGCGCGCCGCGGTGTCGATCGCATCGCTGGCGATGCGCACGGCCTCTTGCGTGCGGCCCTGCTGCTCCAGCGTGCGAATCTGCTTGAGCTGCGCCGCGCTCAAGAAATTGAGCGAGCGGTCGTACTTGGCGGCCCAGGCGGCCACACCGTCGGCCATCGCGATGTAGTCGCCCACCGCCTGCTCGCGCGTGCGGCCGGTGAGCTTGGCGAAACCGTCGACCCCCGCGGCCGCGCTGGCCAGGCTGGTGGCGGTGAAGCGGCCGCTGGCCACCAGCTCGGTCAGCGTGGCGCGCACGTCGCCGCGGCTTTGCTTGGTGCCCTCGGCAATGCGCGTGGTCAGCGCCTCCACCTGCCCAGCCGTCACGCCGGCGGCGTTGCCGGTGAAGGCCATCGCGCGCGCCAGCTCGCGGCTCTCTTGCGCGCCCTGGAACGCCGCCAGCGCGAACGCGCCGGCCACCGTGGCAATGCCGCCGATGGCCAGGCGCAGCGGCGTGAACACGCCGAGCAGCGCCTTGCCGGCGTTGCTCCACGAGCCCATCACGTCGCGGATCTGCGGGCCCTGCTGCACCAGCACCGTCAGCGGGCTGGTGCCGCTGGCCAGCTGCGTGAACACGTCGTTGAGCTGCGGCACCAGCAGCGCCGCCTGGCGCTGCGCCCGGCGCGCCTCCTCGGCCGCGGCCTTGCTGCGCGTGCGCAGCTCCTCGACCGCGCGCTTGGCCTTGTCGGCGTCGAGCACCAGCGGTGCCAGCGGGCTTGCGCCACCACTGCCGCCCGCGCCCTTGCCGCCGGCGTCTTTCAGGCCCTGCAGCTCGCCCTTGAGCTTGTTCACGCCGGCCACCGCCTGCGCGGTGTCGGCGCGGATGCGCAGGCTGGCTTCGAGGGCCATGTGCTTCAGCCCCCGTCGGTTTCGTCGCCCAGCGCGTCGAGGTAGCGCTGCACCGCCTTGTGGTCGGCCGCCTGCGCCACGCGCGCGGCCACCACCGCGTTGCGCTGCGCGGCGGCCTCGGCGCGCGCCACCGCCTGCAGAAACCATCGCGTCTGCGCCGGCGTGTAGTGCATCACCTCGCTCCAGCGGTGGCCCGCGCCGATCAGGCGCTGGAAGTCGTGGTGGATGCCGCCGCTGCGCCCGCGGCCTCGGCCGCCTGCAGCTTGCCCATCCACAGCCCCAGCGTGGCGCCTGCTCGCTCCATCAGCAGCGGCAGGCTGCGCACGAAAAAATCGGCGTTGATCTCCAGCAGCGCCAGCAGCAGCGTCACCAGCGCCTCGGGCGGCAGCTCGCGCACGTCGGGCTCGGGCAGGCCGCTGGCCAGCGCGGCGAACTGCGCCACCGCGTCGCGGCTCGACGCCGCCAGCTGCAGCCAGCGCGCGGCGGCCTCGGCGCGGCTCTCGGCGCCGGTGTCGGCCAGCGCGTCGGGCAACGTGGCCAGCAGCGGAATGATCGGCTCGATCGCCAGCGTGGCCTGGTACCAGCCCATCGGCCGCACCTGCAGCGTGAGCGGGCCCACCTGCACCGCCACCGGGGCGGCCATCAGCTGGCGCAGGTCCGGGGCCGCGCCCTCGTCTGCGCCGCCCATGTCAGGCGCGCGTGATGCTGAAGAACTGGCCGCCCGCGGCGCTTTGCAGCCGCGTCAGGTCGGCCAGCATGGTGCCGTTGAGCTCGAAGTCGGCGTAGTCGTCGCCGATGGCGCTGAACTCGCGCGCCGGGCTCAGCCGCGAGCGGAACACGTCGACGATGCAGCGGCTGCCGTCGTCGGTGTTGATGCCGTTGAGCCGCACGTACACCTCGGGCGTGATCGTCTTGAACGCGCCCACCACGGTGCGCTGCCCCGGCGTGAAATCGGCCTTCAGCGGCATGGTGTACGGGCCACCGGTGGTGAGGTCGAGAATGTCGATCGAGCCGGCGAACGCGTCGAGCGCGTAGTTGGTGTTCAGCACCAGCGTCTTCGGGCTGCCGGTACTGTCCTTGATCGTCACCGCGCTCAGGTTGAAGCCGCCGATGATCAGCGAGTCGCCCACCTTGGCCGGGTTGCCCACCGTGGCAGCCAGCGGCGAATCGGTCACCGCGCTGCCGGCGGCCACCACCGTCTTGGCGCCGATCAGCGCCAGCGCGTTGTTGTCGTCGCTGAACTCGTCGAACGTGATCTGCAGCGTGCCCTGGCGCGTGCGCGTGGCGCGGCGCAGCGGCAGCCGGTTGCCCGAGTAGCTCTCGTTGCGCTCGATCGTGTCCTCTTCGAGGCCGAGCTTGAACACGCTGGCGTTGCCGATCCAGCGCATGATGTCGGGCAGGCCCGAGGCCAGCCGCAGACCCACCAACACCTTGCCTTGCCCCAGAAAACCGCTCATCGCCTCACCTCACAGTGACAGGTTGATCTCGAAGGCCAGCGGGTACAGGCCGCTGGCCGGCTGGTAGTTCGGCGCCGGGCCCTGCGTGCGTTGCAGCGTGCGCAACGCCCCTTCGGGCATCCAGCCCGCCAGTGCGCGGTGCACCGCCGACAGCAGCGGCCCGGCCACCGTGTTGCGCGCCGCCTTGTCGGCCACGCCCGCGTTGCGCACGCGCAGCCACACCAGCCACTGCTGCCACACGCGCTGCGCGGCGCCGGCGCCGGCGCGGCCGGCCTCGCCGCCGTCGAAGCGGTCGCCGCCCCACATCACGTACAGCACCGTCTCGCGCAGGTCTTGCGCATCGCGCGCCTGCGCCATCTGCTCCACGCGCTCCACCGGCACGTTGCCGGCGATCTCGGCGGCCAGGCGCGCCTCGATCAGCGGCCCGATGAACAGGTAGTCTTGCGCCAGCGCGGCGTTGCTCATGCTGCGTCGGCGCTCTCGCGCCCCCAGTCTTTCGCGCCCTTCGAAAAGAGCACCGACCCGGCACCGGCCTGCGCCGGTGCCTGGTCGGGCGAAGTCAAGGAGATCGCGCCCGCCGCCACGGCCTTGAGGTACTCGCGCACCGCCTTGGCATCGGCCAGATCCACCTCGGTGGCGGCCGGGCCCAGCAGCAGGCAGTAGGCCAGGCGCCGGCACATCAGGTTGATCACCGGCGGCACGCTGGCCACCAGCGGCACCGCCATGCGCCCGGCCAGGTAGCCGTCGATCTCGGCCGACGCATCGTCCAGCGCGCGCTGCAGCACCACGGTCTGCAGCTCGCCGGTGAGCGGCGCGCCGAAATCGGTGAGCGCCACCAGCCGCGGCAGGCCGTAGCGGGCGATCATCTCGGCGGTGCTGGCGTAGGACATGGCGGCGGTTGATCGGACAGTGCCGGGGCTTCTCCTACACCATCCCCGCTATGGAGCCCCGGCAGAGGTTCGCGGTTGAGTCCGTCTCTGGGCTCCCGCAGCGCGTGGCAGACAACACGCCGCGATCAATGCCCCTCTGGTGGGATGTCTACGTGGCGGCGTCGGCCTCGGGCATCGGCTGGATCACGCGGCCGGCCAGCAGCGGCGCGGCGTCGCGCTCGCTCAGGCTCACCTTCGCGCCGGGCGCGTAGGGCATGCCGGCCACCTCCAGGCGCATCAGCGCCTGGTAGTCCTTCAGCGGCGCGGCCGCCTCGGGCTTGTCCTGGTAGGCCTTCGGCGGCGCGAGCGCCACCTTGGGCTCGTCGGTCTTGCTGGTGGTGCCCATCGCGTCAGGCCTTGGCCGGCTCGATGTCCACCTCGCGCACCAGCAGCATGCCCTGCGGTGCGCTCTCGGCGCGAATGGCCTCGGCCTGCGCCTCGGTCAGCTCGGCCAGCGCGATGGTGCGCGGTGCGTGGCCGAACTCGAAGCCGCCGCGCCAGAAACTGGCGCGCTTGGCGGTCACCTCGAGCCCCTTGTCGGCCGCGCCCGCGGCCCTTGCCTTCGCCATGAGTTGCTCCTTCGTTGCGTTCAGCTTGTCGGGCCGGCCGCTCAGACCAGCCACGGGCAGACCATCACCGTGGCCAGGCCCTGCATCACGTTGGTGGCGCCTTGCGCGTTGCGCTCGGCCTTGATGATCTCCAGCGCGGTCTTCTCCAGGCTCGGCGGTACCACCAGCAGGTTGCCCTGGATGTTCAGCACCTTGCCCTTGTCGCCCTTCACGCTGGCCATCGAGGCGCGCGCCGCGGCGAAGCTGGTGGCGTCGAGCGTCTGCTTGCTGGCGTAGGCCAGCTGCGGCAGGCCATAGCCCACGTTGCAGCGCGTGTCCACGCCGAAGCGGAAGCTCTTGCGCGAGAACACCACCTCGTCGGTGATGCTGGTCATCGCCACGAAGTCGTAGCCCTTGCGCTTCTGGAACAGCAGCGGCTTGATCGGCTTGCGCGTGTCCAGCAGATACCAGGCCGTGCCGGCGCCGCCGCCGGAGTTGCTCCAGGTGGTCATCGAACCGTCGGCGGCCTCCACCGGGTGGTCGGTGTCGAAGAAGTACTGCCCGTCGTAGCAGGTCTGCGCGAAGCCGCCGGTCAGCAGCGGGAACACCAGCTCGTCGGGGTGCGTCTTGCTCTCGGCGCCCAGCTGCTGCACCAGCGGCGTGTAGATGCCGAGCTTGTCGTCCTCGATGTGGTTGCGGTCGACCTCGAGCGTGACCTCGAAGTCCTTGTTCTTGATCGTGAAGTCGTGCGTCTTCAGCGAGTTGACCACGCGGTCGCCCAGCCACTCGCGAAACCGCGGCATCGTGCCCAGCCAGGCGTAGTGCTCCTCGGCCGAGGCGCTCGGCACCTCGGTGGCCACCATGCCCCACTGGCTCGGCGCCTGCTGCCACGCGCCCTCGAAAATGGTCTGGAAGCCGCGGAACATGTCCGCGATGTTGGCCCGGTTGATGAGCATGGATCGGTCCTCTCGGTTCGCTGGATCGCTGTGGGGGCTGCGCTCGGGGCTGCCGCGTCAGATCTCGACCCAGACGCCCGAGGCGTCCACGTCGCGGATCTTGCCGGCCACGCTGCGCGTGTTGGTGCCGTTGGTCTTGGCCACCGTCTGGTCGTCGACGATGTAGCAATCGGCGCCCACGTCCGACAGCGCGATCAGGTCGGCCGAGCTGCTGTTGCCCATGCGCCAGACGCCGCGGCGCACGCGCGCGGCGATCGCGCCGGCGCCGCCGGCGGTGTTGTCGGCCTGCTCCTGCGCCACGCCCACGCACTTGAGCGTGGTGGACACCGCACCGGGCACCAGCACGCCGCTGGCGTTGAGCGCCACCAGTGCGCCGGCGTAGATCTTGGTGGCCGCGGCCACGGGGAAACTCATCTCGCGGCCATCGCGGCTGGGCGTGGCGCGGTCTGCGGCAAGCGCTGTCATGTGCGGGTGCTCCTGGTTCGGTGGTGTTCGGGGCTCAGGCTGCGGCTGCCGCGGCCTTCAGCGCCTCGGCGTACTTGGCCGGGTCGAGGCCCAGCTGCGTGGCGATCGAGCTCTGCGTGGCGCTCAACGCGCCCGTGCCGCCGCCGCCGCGCGCGCCCTCGTCGCCGCCCTGGCCGGCCAGGCCGGGGATCGGGGTGAGTGCGGCCAGGTGGGCCTTCAGCCACGCCAGCTGCGTCTTGCCGATGGTGGCCAGGCTCTCGCGCTGCGCCGGCGTCACCTTGTGCTGCGCGATCGCATCGTCCAGCAGCGTGTCGAGCTCGCGCTGCACCTGCGCGGCCTGCAGCGTGTCGAGCTGCGCCTGCAGCGCCGCCAGGCGCGTGCGCGCATCGTCGCCGCCGCCCTTGATGGCGGTGATCGCCGCCAGCGCGGCGGCCTCGTCCACATCGGCCTGCAGGCCCAGCGCCGTGCTCATCGCCTCGGCCAGCTTCGTCTTGTTGGGCGCCGCCTTGAGTGCGGTGACGGCGGCCAGCGCGGTGGCCTCGGTGGCGTCGGCCGCCAGGCCGAGCGCGGCGATCAGGGATGCGAGCAGCGTCATGGAGTGGGGCTCCTCTTTCTGTTGCGAAAACTGCGTTGCGAGCTGCGCCACCACGGGCTCCATGCCCAGCAGTGCGGGGTGGTTCACGAGGGCCGCCAGCTGCACGCCGGTGACCGTGCCGTCCTCGTCGTAGGTGATCACCGGGCTGATGTAGCGGTACTCGCCGGCGTCGATGCGCGCCTTGGCCGCGGCCGTCCACTCCACGGTGGCGAACAGGCCCTCGCCGGCGCGCCACGCGGCCGAGCGGATCCAGCCCGCGGCCGGTGCCGCCTGGCCGTTGCTGCGCGCCAGCAGCGTCTGGTGTTCGTAGTCGATCACCACCGGCGTGGCCGCCGCGGTGGCGTTGAGCGAGGCCGCGATGCGCGCGCCTTGCTCGTCGCTGATGCGCCAGCGCTTGCCGGGCCCGGGGCGGCCGTCGCGCGCGGCGAACTCGCCGGCGGGCAGCAGCTGCGCCTGGCCCGCGGCACCGAGCGCGAAGGTAGAGGCCAGCAAGGCGGCGATCAATCGCATGGGCCGGCATGGTGTGCGAGGCCCCCGCACGGGCCATAGTCACAGCGCTTTATCGAGCGCGCGGCGGCGTGGCGGTGGGCACTGCGGGGGTGCGAACTTGCGAACTTGCGCAGAATCGCAAACTGAACGTTGTGCTTGGCTACAGCAGCTGCTGCAGGTACGCGTTCACCTCGTCGAGCACGTCGTCGCGGTCTTGCGCGCCGAGCGTGCCGGCGATCGGGTCATCGCTCAGCAGCGAGCGCCGCGGCAGGCCGCGCCGCGTGCCCGTCTCGTGGTAGGCGGCAATCGGCTCGCTGAAGCCCACCTCCACGTAGCCCGTGCCCACCAGCGGCTGCTGCAGGCTGTCGCGCATGTGGCGCGTGCGCTCGAGCAGCGAGCCCGGAATGTTGCCGTCGTACTTCTTCAGGTAGCGCTTGACCGTGCTCGGCGCCAGCGGCAGCCACGGCGTGCCATCCGGTGCGAGCTTGCTGTCGAAGCGGCCCTCGATGTTGCTGCGCAGGGTGCCGCCAATGCGCTGCAGCAGGTCGCTCGGGTCGGCGAGCCGCGCGGCGGCTTCGTCGAGCCGGCGCTGCAGCGCGGCGTCGTCGAGCTCGATGGTGAAACCGTCGCTCATGCGCGCCTCCATGCGGGTAGACTGGCGGCGCTGCCTGTGGCGTGCCGGGAAAGTCGAGCTGCCGGCCGGGAGTTCAGCGGGGCTCGCACCCCGCGGTTCATCGTATGCAGGGTTGGCCACCTGCCGGGCAGCACCTCCCTCACAGCGCACCCCATAGCAGCCGATAACGGCGCGCGTCGCGCAGCGCCAGCGGCTGCATCACCGTCACCGTGCGCACCACGTTGAGCGGCACCTTCAGGCGCTGGCCGTCCTGCGTGCGAATGCGGCTGCGGTAGTCCAGCAGCAGCACCAGCTTGGCCACCGCGCCGTCGCTCTGCGGCAGATCCACCACGTACAGCAGCGCCGGCGGCTTCGCGGCAACGTCCTGCACGATGGCGCTGGCGCGTTGCAGCAGGCTCGGCAGCTGGCGGTACAGCGCCACCGGCAACGCGTCGGCCGCGGTCTTGGTGTCGCGCAGCGTGTGCAGCACGTCCACCGCGCGCACGGCGATCGCTGCGCTCTGCGGCTCGATGCCCGCCTGCGCCAGGCCGCGCAGCGCATCCGGCACGATCACCCCGATATAGCGCACCTCGCCGGTGTTGTGCCCACCGGCCAGCAGCGCATCGACCCACAGCGCGAACTGCTCGGTGGCCTGCCGCACCATTGCCGGGTAGCCGCGCACGGCCTGCGCCACCACGGTGGCCGCGGCCAGCGGCGACGAGCGTGCGGCCTTGGCCAGCATGGCGTCGAAGAACGCGGCATCGCGCGCCTTGCCCGGGTTGTAGGCGAAGCCCGGGTCCACGCCGTGGGGCACCGGCACCACCTCGGCGGTGCTGGGGTTCACGTAGGTCATCCAGCGCGTCTCGGGCGCCTGCGTCTTCACGGTTTCGCCGCGCGCGCGCAGTCGGTCGATGCCGCGCTGGTCGATTCCGTAGGCGGTGCAGCGGCAGCGCCAGCCGTTGGGCGGGAAATGGGTGTTCCACCACGGGTCATCCACCGGCAGCGCCAGGCCGTCCCAGGGCCGGTGGCTGGCGCGCACGCGCTCGTCGCGCATCGTGCGGTAGATGATGAAAGGAAACCGCGCCTTCAGCCGCTCGATCGATGCCCAGCGCCCGGCGGCCTGGCTCTGGCGCAGGTTCACGTCGAAGATCAGCCGCAGCCGGCGCGGGTCGAAGCGCGTGGTGCGGACCTCGCCGCTGTCGGGGTCCACCACCTCCACGTCGCCCCAGAAGCCCTTGGCCGCCAGCTTGGGCGCAATGCTCTTGGCAAACGCCTCGAACCGCTGGCCCTCGGCCAGCGCCGCCTGCAGCTCCTCGCGAAACAGCCGCAGCACGTCGAGCTGCATCACGCCGGCCACCGCGAACGCCCGCGCGTGCTCCTCCTGGAACACGCTGTGCCAGTCGAAGCTCTTGGCCAGCAGGCCGCGGCGCTGGAACGCCGCGATCGCATCGCGCGGCTCGATCACGCCGAGCCGCAGGCCCGGCGGCAGCGGGGTGGCGAGAACCGGCATTGCGCGCGGGCGTCAGGCCACGCGCTGCACGGCCGCCGGCGGCGGCAGTGCCGGCTCGGGCCAGAAGGCGGCCATCGCGCGCGGGTTCTCGCCCAGCCACGCTTCGGCCAGCTCGCGGCTGTGGAACAGCATCACCGAGCTGAACAGCAGCGGCATGCCCTGGTCGGGAAACACCGTGAGGTTCACCGCGATCGCGCCATCGCGCGTGCTGCGCGTGCTGAACGCGCGGGTGATCATCGCCGCCTGCTCGTCGGTGCCGTTGCTGCTCACGCCGAGCACGCGCACCACGCGGCCCTGGGTTGGGATCATCGCGTTCACTCCTCGTCGTGGTTGAGATCCAGGTTGGCCTCGCCGGCCAGCCGCGCCACGAACGCCGCGCGCGCCAGCCGCTCGGCCAGCGGCTTGCCATCGAGCCGTTCCACCAGCTCGGGCAGCCGCGCCGCGAACGCCTCGAGCGTCTCGCCGGCGGCCACCGCTTGCTGCATCGCCTGCAGCAGCGGGTCGACCAGCGGCACCAGCAGCGGCCGCCACGGACCGATGGCGTCGTCGATGAGATCGTCGATCGCATCGTGCGGCTCGCCCGGTTCGTCGGCCGCCACCTCGGCGGCCAGCGCCTCCTTGCCCTGGCGCTTGTCGTCGCCGCTGCGACCCGGTTTGCCCGCCGCCGGCTTCGCGCCGCCGCGCCGCGCGGCCGCACCGGCCGCAGGCTGGCCAGGCTCGCCGCCATCGTCCCCACCATCGCCCGGCGCCACCGGCGCCGGCGGCCCCTCGAGCACGTCGTCGCCGGCCTCGGCCATCGGGATGCGCAGCTTCTCGTGCGCCCACTGCACGGGTATGCGCATGCCGGCGCCGGCCAGCTTGGGCAGCGCCTCGGCATATGCGGCCACGTCTTCGGCCTCGCCGATGTCGAGCTTGAAGCGCGGCAGCCGCAGGCCCTGCGCACCCGGCACGTTCAGCTGCGCCAGCGGCTGCAGCAGCTGGCGGCCGAGCGTGCCTTCCACCTGGCGCACATCGGCCGCGCGGATGTCCATGCGCACCTCGTTGTGCACCGTGCCCAGCGCCTGTGTGCCGTGCTGGCCCTCGCCGGCGGTGAGCGTCTGGCCCAGGATCACCTTGCTCTGCACCGCCTCCATGAACTGCAGCATCGAGCTGAAGGGCACGTGCGTGCCCTGCGCCGCGTTCTGAAACTCGATCTTCATGCCCTGCGGGATCACGCCGGCCGCGTTGTGGCCGATCTCGGTCACCGCGCGCAGCAGCGAGCGTTTCTCGTCGTCGCTGGCGCCGGCGGGGTACGAGCCCAGCCGCAGCGGCAGGCCGTAGATCTCGAGAAACTCCGCCAGGTCGCGCGCGGCGTAGTTCTTGAACAGGTACGGCCACGCCAGCACGCGCACCAGCGAGGCGCGCGCCAGGTAGCCGTTGCGGCTGCGCGGCACGTGCAGCAGCCAGGCGTAGGGGCGCAGCGCCTCGCCCATCACCGCCGGCAGGTAGCCGCGCGCGGGCTGCTGCTCGCTCTGGCTGCGCAGCAGCAGCCCCTGGCGCTGCTGGTCGAGCGTGAACCAGCGCTGCGGCCGGAACGTGAGCGTGGGCAGCAGCACGCGGCCCTGCGGCTGCCACACCATTTCGTGGGCCGCAAAGCCCTTGAGCACGCCGTCCATCATGCCGTGCAGCACGTCTTCGAAGTCCGGCAGCGCGCGCAGCCACTCGCGCAGCTGCTCGGTGAGCGCCTTCTCGGCCACGCTGGCGCCCTCGGGCTCGTGCACGTCCCACTCGAGCGCGCTCACCGCGCCCTTGCGCTTGGCCAGCTCGGCATAGGCGTGGCCGTCGCGCTCCTCGATGTCGTCGGCCAGGTCGAGCTGGTCGAGCAGGTCGCCATCCTCGGCGCGCTGCATGATGGCGCCCAGCTGCGCCGGCGTGAGCCCGCGCGCCGGGTGGGCGGCGAACTCGCGGTGCAGCCAGCCGGTTTCGGCGGTCTGCGGCTCGCCGAGCCGGCCGCGGTCGATGGGGTTGCCGTCGGAGTCGAGGATGGTGGCCATGTCAGCGCCGTCCGGTCAAGTTCTGAAAATCGGGCCCAGGAGCCCGCGCGCGGCCGCCAGGCTAGGCAGGTACCCACCCGGCCCCGATCGGCCAACAGCGATCGATTGGGACGTCCCAAAACTGTCCCAAAGCAGGTGGGGGTTGGCGGCCCGGCGCATCACCACTCCGAACCGGCCCCGAAGCGGGCCCCTTCGCCGGCCTCGCCGTCGTCGCCCGCGCGCTCGCGCCAGCGCGCGCCGGCCGGCGGCTCCCAGAAGGTGCCCGCGCGCGCCGGCACGCTCTGCCAGGCGATCTCGCCGGCCTCTCTGAAGAACGCGTACACCGCCAGGAACAGCGCGATCGCAAAGTCGCCGTGGCGGCGCAGCTTGGCGCCGCCCTCGGCCGCGGCGGCGCGCGCGCCCGCGCTCTGCGTGTCGCCGTCGGGGATCTTGGGCACCCCCTTGACCAGCTTGATGGCGCGCAGATCGTCGCGGTGCGCGTCGTCGCGCGCCAGGTCGCACAAGGTGCCGTCTTGCAGCGCCGCCTTCAGCTTGGGCATGTGCGCCAGGTAGAACGTGTCGTTGAGCTTGACCTGCTCGATCATCTCCACGCCGTAGCGCTGCGCCATCGCCTCGGCCAGCGCGGCGCCGTTGCCGGTGGCGTCCATCGCGCCGCCGCGAAACCGCGGCAGCCGCTCGACGATGTACTCCAGCACCTGCTGCTGCGAGCTGAACGGGCAGTTGGCCAGCTCCACCGTCAGCCGCGGGCGCCGCGTGAGGTCGGTGTCTTCCTCGAGCACGGTGATCACGCTCTGGTCGCGGTTGCGCGCAAAGTCTTGCCCGAACGCGTGGCGCAGCAGTGGCTTCAGCCGCGCCAGCTGCGGGCCGAGCTGCTCTTCGCACCAGCCGCGAATGGCGTGCTCGCGCACGCTCTCGGGCAGGTAGGCGAACGCGTCGTCCCACTTGCCGCGCACGATCACCGGGCCGTCGCCATCGGGCGGCGGCGGCGTGGCCGTCATGCGCTGCTCGATCAGCGCCAGGCTCAGGTACGCGCCCGCGCTCTGGCTGGGGATGACGTCGAGTTCTTCGGCCGCATCGTCGTTGTAGAACGCATAGGCGTCGCGCACCCATTCATCCTGAGCGGCCTGGCTCCACTCGATGCCGCGGCGCAGGCAGACGCGGCGGTACAGGCCATCGGCCACCGCCCGCTGGAAATCGGTGCGGTGCACGCTGGCGTTCTTGCCGCGCTTGCCGGCGCGCACCTCCTGCACCAGCACGTTGAACGCGTTCTCCACGCCGTCGTGCGTCGACCACAGGCGCACCCTGTTGCCCCACAGGATCATGGCCATCGCGGCCTTGATCAGCCCGGCCAGGTCGTTGGCGAAGGCTGCCTCGTCGATGCCCACCGTGCCCTGCTTGCCGCGCAGGTTGGTCGGCCGGCTGGAGAGCGCAACGATGCGCCGGCCGGTCTTGGGAAAGTTCAGCTCGAAGGTCTTGATGTAGCGCCGGGCCGGGTCGGCCACGTCGGCGCCGTCGTCGTACAGGCCTTCGCCCATCGTGCCGGCGGCCACGTCGAACGCGCGCGCCCACAGCTCGCCCGCCTCGACGAACTCGCGCGCCATGTCTTGCGTGGCGCTGATGTAGAAGTAGTTCGAGCCGCCCTCGGCGGCGGCGCCGAGCACCGCGTCGGCCGCTTCGGCCCAAGTGGCACCAATGCGGCGCGACTTCTCCCACACCTTGAGCTGCGACTCGTCGGCGATCCACTCCTGCTGGTACGGCAGCAGCACCGGCGGTGGCGCATCGGCCACGGCCGGGCCGCTCAGCTCGCGCAGCGGGTCGCCGGGCAGCAGCGTCATGCGGCGGCCTCCGCCGGCGGCGGCGCATCGCGCTTGACCACGCCGAGAATCGACGCGCGGATCTCGGCCACCGTCTTCGCGTCCATGCCGCCCTTCTTGGCCAGCTTGGTCACCTTGTCGGCCGCGGCCTTGGCGCGGCCCTCCACCTCCACGCGCCACTTGGCCTGGTTGACGCGCGCGCGGCTCAGCCGCGCCACCGCGGTGCCGGCCTTGCTCATCACCGCCACGCGCGCCACCGGGTCTTCGATCGACTCGGCCTCGCGCGCGAGCAGCAGCGCCTCGAACATCTCGCCCTGGATCAGCGCCATCGCCGCCTCGCTGCGGCTGTCTTCGTCGTCGCGGCTGCTCTCGGCGATGAGCTTGGCCGCCTCGGTGGTGGCGCGGATCGCCTCCTGCGCGCGCTTGACCTTCTGGCTCTCCACGCCCACCGCACTCTTGCCCACGGTGATGGCCACGCCGCCTTGCTTGCACAGCGTGTTGAGCTCCTCGGTCAGCGCCACGATGTCGCCGAAGCCACGCTCCACGATGGCCTTGTGCAGCCATTGCCGGATCTCGGCCGGCAGCCGTGCGATCTTGCTGCGCGCGCCCATGCTCAGTTGCCCGGCTGCGGCCGCTGCACGCCCGGCACCGTGGCGCGGCCCTCGGCCACATCGAGCCCGCGCGCGCTGAGCGTGGCCACGGTCACGCCCTCGGGCCGCTCCAGGCTGAGCAGGCCCTGCTCGCCGAGCCAGGCCAGGTCGGCCTCGATGCGGTCGGCGCTGACCACGTGGCCCACCGCGTCGCAGTAGCGGCGCAGCAGGAACGCATTGGCGCGGTACTGCGCGGCGGCGGCCAGTGCGCGCAGCAGCACCAGGCGCCGGTCGTGGGTGAGGTGTTCGGCAAAGTTCATCGTCGGTGTCTCGCGCGGCTCAGCGGCTGGGCCGCTGCAGCAGGTAATCCTCGATGCGGCTTAACGTGCTGCGCATCATGTTCAGCGTCTGCGTCTGCGCCTCGGTCTGCGCCTCGAGCGCGGCCAGCGCCTGCGCCAGGCCGCCCACCTCCTGGCGCGTGGGCAGGTGGCTGATCTCCTGCTGCACCAGGCGCATGTCGGCATCGAGCTTGGCCACGCTGGCGCGCACCTCGGTCACCTCGTGCTTGGCGTCTTCGCCGGGCTTGCGCAACCACAGCACCAGGCCGATCACCGCCGTGGCCAGCGTGTTGAACATCACCAGCCCTCGCAACACCAGATCGAACTGCTCCATTGCCGTGTGCCTCCAGGCCTCAATGCATGTCGCGCACCGGCAGCGTGGCCGCCACCAGGTGCTTCAGGCCGCTGGAGTCGGTGACCAGGCAGCGGATCTCGTAGTCGCAGCCGGCCAGGCCCAGCGCCACGCGCTGCAGCACGGCCAGCGCGGCGTTGTCGACCAGCGCCGCGCCGTCGAGCACCGCGGCCGCGCCGGCATCGCTGCCCGCGGTGACGGCGATCGCCAGCGCGGCGCCGGCAATCGTCACGCCGTGCTCGAGATCGGCGGCGAACACAAACCGCACGAGCTTCAGCTCGGCGGGGTCTTTGGGCGGCAGCCTCATCGCACCCTCGTCTCCATCGCTCTTCTTCAGTGCAGCGCGCTGGCGCGCGCCTCCCATGTGCGCGCCGGCGCATCGGCCTGCCAGTTGCGCGGCCGCGCGCTCGCGCGCCAGCGCCGCGGCAGCGCGGCCGCCTGCAGCGCGTGCGCCGCCTCGGTGCCTTCGGCAAATGCGGTGAGCACGCCGCTCACCGTGGCCTGGCCGCCGGCCGCGCCGGCCAGCTGCACCGCCACGTGCAGCGCGCCGCCGGCCGCGGCCTGGCTGGTGGCCGCGCCGCCCAGCAGCACCGTGAGCGCGAGCGCGCCGCTGGCCGCTGCCAGCGCCTGCGCCGGGCCCACCAGCGGCACCGTGAGAAACAGCGTGCCCGCCGCACCGGCCTGCGCCGCCGCGCTGCCGGCCAGCCGCACCGCCAGCGTGAGCACGCCGCTTGCCGCTGCCTGCGCCAGTGCAGAGCCGGCCAGGCCGGCGCCGAGCGCCAGCGTGCCGCTGCCCGCGGCCACCGCCACCGCGGCGCCTTGCAGCGCCTTGCTGATGCTGAGCGCGCCGCTGGCGCCGGCCGCACCGAGCGCGGTGCCCAGCAGTGCCACGCTGAGCGCCAGCGCGCCGCTGGCGCCGGCCTGCGCGGCGGCCGCGCCCTGCAGCGCCTGCAGCTGGCCCGCGCTGAGGTTGCCGCTGGCCGCGGCAATGGCCTGCGCCACCGCGGCCAGCGGCACGCCGTGGCTGATGCCGCCGCTGCTGCCGGCCTGGCCCACCGCGCTGCCGGCCAGCGGAATGCTCAGCGCCAGCAGGCCGCTGGCGCCGGCCTGCGCCGCCGCGCTTGCGGCCAGCGCAACGGCCTTGCTCAGCGCGCCGGTGGCCGCACCGCTGCCGGCGGCGTCGGCGGCCAGCGCCTTGGCCAGCGTGAGCGCTGCCGCGGCGGCGCCTTGCGCGGCGGCGCTGCCGGCCAGCTCGACGCCGCCGGCGGCCGGCACGGTCACGCGCGCCCAGGTGACGCGCGCAGCCTCGGCCGGCGCCACCTCGCGCAACCGCACGATCACCACGCCGCCGCTGACCGACGCACTCGCGGTGTAGGCCCACGTCGGCGCCGCGCTCCCCGAACCGGCCGTGATCGCCGCGAACGTGTCCACCACGTGGCGGTGATCGTTGCCGGTCGTCACCGCCGTGCTCGCGCGATTGGTGCGCGTGCCGAACGTGATGCCCGATGCCGTCAGCGACTGGCTCGACTGCGTGGCGCTGTCCACCCGCTGGCCAACAGCCACCAGCGTTGCATCGCCCACCGCCCAGTCGATTGCGCTGGTCGCGGCGCTGAAGCCCGTGCCGCTGGTCGAATCGTTGCCGCCCTGCGCCACCACATCCCACGAATACGTGGCCTGCGACTTGGTGAACCGCGAGATCGTGCCGCGGCAGGTGTTGCCCCCGGTGATCGTGACGCTCAGCGTGCCGCTCTCGCTGCCGGCGGCGACCTTGCCGAACACCGTGACCCGACGCGGCCCGGCGTCCACACCCCATGTGCCGTCGGTGCTCGCGCCGGTGGCCAGCAGCGTCCACCCGCTCGGTGTGCTCGGCGTCGGGTTCGCTGATCCACCGCTCGTGACCACGCATACGAGGTACTGCCCCGCGGTGATGCCGCTCGGGTAGCTCGGCGCCACGCTCGTGCTGCCGTTGGCGCCGGTGCCGATCGCGCCGAACGTGATCGTCGGGCTCGGCGGGCTGGTGGCATCGGCTGTCTCGAATTCGAGGTCCAGATCGGCGAAGTTTGCGATGCCCGACGGGTTGAACGAGTAGTCGCTCACCGCGCCGAGCGGGTCCACCGTGAGTGATCCGCGGCTGGTGCTGGCGCCCTCGATCAACCGCACGATCAGCTTCTTGGCCGGCGACCCGCCGGCGCGGAACGCCACCGTCTGCGTGCCCGCGCCCGGCGTGCTCAACGCGGCCAGGCCAACGCGCAACGTGCTGTTGCTGCCCACGCTGGCGTAGTCGGCATCGCTCGCGGTGGCCTCGTCGATCACCGCGTAGTTGTCGGCGCCGGTGCTGGGGGTCCAGGCGCCGTCGGAGACGTCGGCGGTCGGGGCGGCCTCTTGCGGTATGGGGAAGAACTCGGCCACCTCGGTGTAGCCGGTGCCCACGCGCGTGGCATCGCCGCCGCTGCCCTCGGTGCCGAGGTTGACCTCCTGGTCGACCGCGCCATCGCGAAACGGCCAGTACAGCAGCGGGTTGGGCTCCACCGCCAGGATCGATGCACCGGCCGCCAGCGTGGTGAGCTCGGCATGGCTGAGCACGCGGCCGACCACGAACGCCTCGCCCAGCGGCGTCTTGGCCCAATCGGTGCCGTCGCTGCCGATGTACCAGGGCGAGGCCGGGATGATGGTGGCGAAGGTGGCTGCGCTGGCGCTGTCGGCCGCGGTCACCGTTGCGCCCTTTGGAATCAGGTAGTCACGCAGGCCGTCGCTTGGCGGGATGTACTGCGCGACCAGCAGGTAGTCGCCAGCGGCGGGATAGTTGATGCCGTCGCTGACATTGCTGCCGCTGGCGTCACGCGCCTGCGAGCCGTACTGCGATCCGACGAACGTCCGCAGCTGCATCGAGCTGGCGGCGCCGCTGGCGCCGCAGCCCAGCAGCACTGCGTTGCCGCTTACGGTGCCGTGCCGAATCCAGCAGCCCACCGCCCAGCCGGTGTCGGGCAGCGCCGCCGAGCTGCCGGTGGTGTAGCGGCGGGTGGTATTGCTGGCCGAGCCCGCGCCGAAATCCAGGGCGCTCATGATCGCGCGTCCCGGTCCATGTCACGTCACCGTGACCGTCGTGCCCGTGGTGAAGCGCCCGATGCTGTCGTCCCACACCTGGCCGCCGCTGTTGGCGTTAGCCGGCCGGATCATGAAGTCGCGCGTCTGTGTGGTGCCCCAGATGTCGGCCATCTGTAGGTGCAGCGCCCACGAGCCGGTGTCGGCGCCGGCGGGAATCTTGCATGTCACGCGGATCGTGCGGCTGGCTGTGTCCTGACTCGGCAGGTCGCGCAGCTGAATGGCGGAGTCGAACGCCATCGTCGGCGAGCCGGCCTTGGTCAGCACCGCGCGCAGCCGGCGCGCCGAGTAGATGCGCGCCCAGCCCACATTGCGCATCTTCACGTCCACCGCGAGCGTTGCGCCGCGCGCCACCGAGTCGGCATGCGACAGGCTGTCGAACTGGAAGCGGTAGCCCATGAGCCGGCTCACGCTCGAGTAGCAGCCGCCGCTGTTCCAGGCGTTGTGGAATCCGACGTAGTACGAGCGGTTGAGGTAGGCCAGGTGGTAGCGCGGCCCCTCGTTCATGATGCCGCCGGCGAGGCCCGCGTTGTCGCTGCCTCCGGCGCAAGCCAGGCGCTGCGCACTTCCGGCGCAGGTCTCGCCGCCCATCGGTGCGAACTCGCTGATCGCGCTCACGTAGTTGCGCTGCGCGAGCGCGGACGACGTGAACGTGAAATCGTTGATCGTGTTGGGGCCGGGCAGCTGGAACTGGTCGTTCGCCGAGGCCATGAAACAGTCGTTGTGGAACCCCGTGCGCGAGCGGTCGTTGCCGCTATAGGCGTCGTTGCGCGAGAGCGGCGAGGGGTACCAGTCTTCCTGCATCGGGTAGACCTGGCAGCAATTGGATGGCACCTCCGCCGGCAGCATCGCCAGCACCGCCGCGTGCATCGCCCGCTTGTTGGCCTTGCTGTCGGCGTCGGCGCTGCTCGTGCCGTTCGGGTTGTACGGCCACTCGCCGTATTCGCCGATGAATCCGTCCTGCACCAGGTAGATCACGTCGCGGTACTTCTTCAACGTGGCCGCCAGCTGCTGCGCATGCCCACGCATGCGCGCTGCCGATGGGCTGCTCGGCGTGAGGCCGGTGCCGTAGCCGAAGCGGATGATCGTCTTGAGGCCGGCCGTTCGCAGATAGGCCAGGTTGGCATCGAGGTTGGCAAGCGCCGCGCCGCTGATGGCGTCGCTGTTGCGGTCGAGCACCGTGTAGCCGAAGATGATGCGGAACGGCGCAGCGGGCGCGAACGAGGCGCTCTTCACCGACGCGCACTCGCTCGACCATGTGCCCGGCGCGCTGAACAGGCCGTTGGTGGACGTGCCGCCCGAGTTGTTCATCGCACCGTACAAGTACCAGCCCCGTTCGGGGTTGGGCATGTCGGTGGTGGTGTCAGCCGTGAAGGTTGCGCTTGCCATCTTCCTGACCCTCGAAGATCCGCTCCGCCGCCTCGAGCAGCTCGTGCGCCCAGCCGGCCTTGCTCATCCATTGGCCCTTGCAGACGCGGTACTTCTCGAACTGCGCGAGCCACTCGCGCGGCGTGCGCACCTCTGCCACCGGCGGCGCATCCATCACCCGAGCACCAGCGAAACAGCCATCCACCCGGCTGTGGCCGCCAACGCGGCAGTGCCGCTCTTGCTGCCGCTGGCACCAGCCGCTGCGAGCGCCGCGTCGGCGATGTAGATCGCGCCGAAACCGCTGGAGAAGTCAAGTGCGGTGTTGACCCGTGGCGTGTACCCGCTCGGGTCCGACCAGCTCGGCGAGACCGAACTGGTCGCGTCGAACACGTTGACCAGCACATGCGTCTGGTTCGGCGCGGCCGAGGTCGCGCCCGGGAACGTCACGCTCACCGGGCTGCTGTTGGCGCCGCTGTCGATGGTGGGCGCCGCGGCCGCAACCACGCCGCTGGGGCCGCGGTAGAACGCGATTGCGGCCTGGCCGGCATCGGCCAGGCCGAACGTGATGGCGAACGACGCCTCGCCGGCGTAGACGCGGCTGTACACCCGGGTGGTCTGGCCCTCGGGTGCCGCTTGCACCTGCTGTGCAATGGCTGGCGTCCAGCCGGGTGCATCGATCGTCGCACCGCTCCCGACGTTCACCGTGGCAACCAGCACCATCAGGTCGCCGTTCTGCGCCGAGGCGTGCGGCGTCAACGTGAGCCCGGTGACGCCGTTGCCGCCGCTGGTGCTCGCGCCCACGAACACGGCCGCGCCGCCTTCGCCGCCACCCGCGCCAGACCGCACCAGCACACCCGAGAGATACGCGGCGGCGCCCACGCCGGCCGCGTTGCTCGGCGTCAGCACGCAACCCACGATCTGGTCGACGTCGGCCGCCACCAGGTCGTAGTAGATCGCCGCGGCAGCAACGTTGCCGCCGCTCGCGCCGGGGATGGCCACGCCGTTGCGCCGGAAGTAGTAGCTCCACCCAGTGGGCGACGCGTTGTTCAGCGGCTGGCCCACATCGACACTTAGCCGCGCGCCGCTCTGGTAGACGCCACCCACCGCAGGCACGAAGCCCGGCAGAATCGCGCCATTGGCGGTATCCCAACTCGGTGCGGCGCCGCCCGAAACCGTGTATCCGGCGGACACGCCACGCACGGTGCCGGAGCCTGCCGCGTTGTCGGCCGTGACCTCCAGTACCAGCGTGGCGGCCTCCATGCCATCCGGCACCGTCCAGGGCACGCTAGCCGCGGCATTGCTCGTTGCGTACACCAGCGAGCCGCCGCCGCCCGAAGGGCCGCCGCCATACACGCTGTAGTGGTAGCTGGTGATCGGCCCATTGCTGAACGCGCCGGCGGCAAGCGTGACCTGCTGGCCGACCGCAAGCGTGCCGGAAATGCTGGGGTTGGTGACCGGAGCCGGCACCGCCGCTACTGCGTTGAGCACCGCGGTGGCCGAGCTGCGCGTGACCACGCCGCCGGGCCATGTGACTTCTTGCACCGCCCGCAAGACGCGGGTGGCCGTCTGCGCCCACGCAGCCTGCACGGTCACCGTCGACGGCGTGCCGACGCTGCCTGCAACCACGCCGACATCGGTGGCCTCGGCAAAGAGGCGGTACTGCATCGACGTGTACGCGCCCGAGACGGCGCCGCCGGTGATCGTCATCGTCTCGCCGACGTCGCCGCTGCCGCCGGGGAAGCTCAAGGTGGGCGCAACGTCGATGGTGGGCGCGGTGGCGCCGCCGGGAGCAATCAGCGCCAGCAGGCGCGCGATCTCGGCCTCGAGCGTGTTGCCGTTGGCCATGAGCACGGTGGTCGCGGCCTGGGTGCCGCTATGGCTCGCCCGGTCGTAGGCGTTGAGGTCGGCCTTGCCGGCAAGCGCCGCCGACTGTGCTGCCACCTGCTGCTGCAACGCGGCCTGGAGCACGGCTACGCTCATGCGGCCCACGCCGCTCGTGCGCACCACCACCACCTGATCTTCCGAGGACGGCGACGGCAGCTCGGACAGGTTGGCCGCCTGCGACCAATCGAGCACGCTCAGCCTGGGGCTCAGCTTGGCCATGCAGGGCCTCCCACCTTAGACCCCCAGGCCCACCAGCGCCAGCGCGAGCGCGCCGCCGCCGGTGAGCGAATCGACCACCCAGTCCCACTCGTCGAACGTGGCCGGAATCACCGCGATGTCGTGCAGGCTGCCGGCGTTGGGCTCGCCGGCGGGCACCGGCAAGGTGAACGTGGCAATGTCTTCCTTGGTGCCGACGATGTTGCCGACGCGCAGCCGCACCACGGCCGCGCCGCCGCCTGCGCCGCCGCTCAACGCCACCTGCGCACTGGCGCCGCCCTCGGGCCACTTGGTGAGCATGGCTGGGGCCTTGACGCCGGTGCTGCCGGTGCTCTGCGAATCGATGAGCTTGGTTGCCACGCGCTGCCCCGCCCGCTTGGCCCGCTCAGTTATCGATCTGGAACGTGAGCGCCCCCGCGGCGAAACTCACCGTGTCGCCCGAGTTGATCGTCTTGCTCGCGGTGAGCGCCGAGCACACCAGCAGGTTGCCGGCGGTGCTGGCGTCGTACAGCCCGAAGTGCGTGACCGTGCCCCAGCCCGCACTGGGCGTGGCGAAGTTCACCGCGCTCACGTTGCTGGTGGTGCCGTTGCCGCCCGCGGTGGCCGCCCACGTGCCGGTGCCGCTGGCCACGCCCACACGCGCATACGAGCCGCCCGATACCTCGGTGCCCGCGGCCGAATCGCTGCACGCGCCGGTGAGCAGGCCCACGTACCACGTGCTGGGCGCGGTGTACGCCGTGCCGCGGAACAGGTGGTTGATGAGCGAGGTTTCCAGCGCATCGGTGAGCGCGCCGGCGCGCGCCAGCTGCGGCGCGAACAGCGTGCCCAGCGCGGCCAGCGCCAGCGCCAGCGCGAGAGCGGCGCGGCGCAACACGGCGGGCAGGGTTTTCGGGGTGAGCATGGGGGTTGTCTCCTGCGAAAATGCGAGAGCGCGCACGCCCGCCGCCGCACGCCGCGCGCGGCGCTGCTGCTGTTGCTGCGCCACGAAGCGCCGCGTTGCGGGTGATGGCAGGCCGTGCGGCATGGCGGGCGAGAGTGCCCGCGCACACGGCGCGCAGGTAGTGACCGGGCTTTATCGAGCGGACAGGGGCAAGCGGTGCGATGCTCGCGCAATGAAGCACGACCCCACCACGCGCCGCCTCAGTTCAGCGCAGATCCGCCGCGGTCTGGTTCCTTGGGTGTATTCAGCATGGCAAGAGCTGCCTGCAGGTTGCCAATCAGATCCTCCACCTGGTGACGCTCCAGCCGGCGCGACAGGCCCGGGCGAACCTCCAACGGCATGCCCACCGACTCCGCTCGCAGATGCCGCAGGCGAAGCCACACCTCGGCCACGCCGGCGTCGGGCGCCACGCTGATCTGCGCGTTCGACGAAGCGGTAGGCCGTTTCGAGGGCGTCGTCGTCTGTCATTCGAGCTTCACAGGCACGGGCTCCACGCAGGGCTCGTACGGATTGCCCACGAGCGTCATGCGCGGACCAGCCCAACCATCGGAACCGAAAGCCTCTCGCACGTCTGACACGGTGCCGTCGCGCGAGATCAGCGCAACCCACGGCTTGAACCCGGTGTATCCGCCGAAGCCGTTGGTCGCGTTGATCTGCACTTTCGCGGCGTAGCCCACGAACGCGATGCCGGGTCGCGCCTCCAGCAGGCCATACGTCACATAGGCCTTGATCGGGCAGCCCATGCGAAAGCGCGCGCCCTGCACATCGCGCAGCACCGGCTCGAGGTATTGCCGCACATTGGCGCGCCAGCTCGGCGGCGGCGGCGGGCCGAAGTCGCTTGCTTCCACCGCGGCGCGCTGCTGCGGCGTAGCGCAGCCGCCCAGCATCGCCGCCGCCGCCAGGATCATTCTGAACGCGGTCATTGACGTTCTCCTTGCATCGTCGTCATGGTGCGACGGTCCTGCGCCTTTGTGACCCCTCAAGCCGAGCGTTTCACGCCCTTCGGTTCCGCCAACGCAGCGCCAGTTTGTTCCAGCGCCTTGCGGCCGACCTCGCTCGCATTGCGGTAGTTGTCGAGCAGCGAGAGCTCGCGCGCGCTCAGCGGCGGCGGCGAGCCTGCGCCGGTGAGCACCCATCCGGGGTCCGCGTGGAACACCTGGAACAGCCGCAGTAGCGAGTCGCCATCGGGCAGCGCCTGGCCGTCTTCCCATCGACGCACGGTCTTGCGGTCGACGCCGAGCATCGCCGCGAACTCGCCCAGCGGCAGTTCGCCACGCAGCTGCGTGACACGCGCGGCGACCTGGTGGGCGCTATCCCCCGATGCGACCATTTAGCCTCTTGCGTTCGGGACTTTTATGCCCCATACTCTCCCCAACGTCCTCGATCCACCACCCCTAGGTCTCGCCATGCCATCGACGAACTGCACGTTCCGCTTCATCAGGTGCATGTCGTCCTGCAGCCCGATGTCGTGTCGCAACAGCGTGTGGTTGAACTCCATTCGCGCCGCTCCATTCACCACTGATTGACCCATTCTGTCATGCCCAAGCACGCCAAGCCCTCGCAGCAAACCCCGCTCAAGACGCGCGAGCAGGTGCGCGCCGAGTTCCGCGCCGCCGGCGTCACGGTGGCCGAGTGGGCGCGGCTCAACGACTTCAGCCGCGACGTGGTGATGACTGTGCTGCGCGGCCGCGTGCGCGGCAACTACGGCGAGGGCCACCGCGTGGCGGTGGCGCTCGGCCTCAAGAGCGGCCAGGTGGTGGACCCCAAGAAGTTCAAGGCCGCGGCCTGAACACGCCGGCCACCACCACCGCCGCACCACACCCACCGCCCCCTACCAGGAGCCTTGCCATGCAACAGCCCGGGCAGTCTTCGTCGTCGCCGTCGTCGGCGTCATCGCCGCCGCCGTCGCACGTGATCGCGTTTCACGGTGCGTGCAAGCCAGGCCCGCTGCCGGCGCGCGTGCTCAAGCACCCGCCGCTCGATGCGCTGGAGATCAGCGCGCTGGCCGCGCTGCTGATCGGCGTGCTCACCTTCACGCTGCTGGCGCTGCTGTGATGGTGGGCAGCATCGCACTGGCCGGCCTCACGCTGGGGCTGCACCTGGTGAGCCTGCACAGCGTGGGCGGCATGCAAACCTTCACGCCGGGGCTGTACGTGCGCACGCCGGCCGGGTTCACGGCCGGCGCCTACCGCAACAGCGAGGGCCGCGGCTCGGCCTACGCGGCGTGGACGTTCGAGGCGCTGCACGGCCGCGTGGCGCTCACCGCCGGCGTGGTGGCCGGCTACCGGCGCCACGCCATTGGCCCGCTGCTGGTGCCCAGCGTGCGCCTGCTCGGCGGCGACGCCGCCGGCAGCACCGCACTGCGCCTGGCCTGGGTACCCAAGCCCCCGCGCGGCCACAGCCACGCACTGCACATCGCCCTCGAGCGGGAGTTCTGAGCCATACCCAACCAGCTCACCGCCAAGCGCCAGCTGCGCCAGCCCGATGGGCTGTGGCTTCGCGCCTGCCCGTACGCGCGCCGCACGATGTTCTTTGCTTCGACATGGGTTCGCATTCAGCGCCGCTACTCACCAGTGGCCGCCCGCGCGCAGGAGCGCCGCCCATGAGCGACTACACCCACGAGGGCCAGCAGCGCATCCTGAAGTTGCTGGGCGTGCTGGCCGGCAACGAGATCGACGGCCTGGCGCCGGGCGAGATCGCGCGGCTGCAGGGCTGCTCGGCCAGCCTGGTCACGCGCGACCTGGCCAACCTGCGCGAGGCCGGCTACGCCGAGCAGGTGCCGCACAACCAGCACTGGCGGCTGAGCCCGCAGCTGGTGCAGATCGCGGTGCGGCTGCAGATCGCGCTGGGCCGCGCCGAGCACCAGCTGGCCGAGACGCGCAGCCGCTTCACCCGCGGCTGAACCCGCGCCTTCTCACCAACCCTTCACTGAACGGACCAACACCGTGGCACGCCCCCCGAAGAAGCCCACCCCCCAGCACGACGTGCAGCTCGACACCGAGGCGCTGGCCCGGGCCAGCCAGGCGCGCGACGAGCTCGCCGTGATCGACCACACGCTGCACGCGCAGAGCGTGGAGCTGGCCCAGCGCCTGGGTTACGACGGCCCGCTGCAGCCCGAGCTGCTCGAGCTGGGTGTCGCGCAGTCGATGCGCCGCACCGCCGAGGCCTGCCTCGAAACCGGAAAGCTCTTGCTGCTGCTGAAAGAGCGGGTCGGCCACGGCGCGTTCCTGGAGAGCCTGGAGCGGCTCCAGTTCGCCCCGCGCGCCGCGCAGAAGTACATGCAGGCGGCGCTGAAACTCTCAAATGCGCCGACGTCGGCGCATTTGAAGCTCCAGGCCAGCCAGAGCAAGCTGGTCGAGCTGCTCGTCCTCGACGACGACGAGATCAAGGGCCTGGCCGAGGGCGACTCGGTGCGCGGCATCACGCTCGACAAGGTGGACACGATGACGGTGCGCGAGCTGCGCGCCGCACTGCGCGAGAGCGAAGAAAACCTCGCCGCCAAAGACCAGCTCATCGAGACCAAGAACGCCAAGATCGACAAGCTGCTCACGGCCAAGAAGTTCAAGCCCTCGCCCGAAAGCATCGCGCAGACGGCGGAGCAGCAGGCCCAGCTCGAGGAGCTGGCCAAGGCCACCACGGTGTGCCACGCCGAGTTCAACCGCCTGGCCGACGTGGTGGGGCAGATCGGCGCCGCCACCGAGAGCCGGGCCATGCGCGGGCGCGCGGTGCAGGCGGTGCAGTACCTGGTGCAGGTGCTGATCGAGGTGATCGAAGAGCACGGCATCGAGATCGACCTGGCCAACCCGGTGTCGCTGCCGCTGGGCTGGGGCATGCCGGGGCTGATGGACGATCAGCCGCCGCCGCAGACCCCCGCTGCGCCGCGGGCCAACGGCAAGGGCCACTGAGCCGCGGCCCGGCGCTATGGGGATCAACGCTGTGCAAGTGCTGCGCCTGCACCGCCTGCGCGAGGAGCTGGCTGCGGCCGCGCACGGCAGCAAGCGCGCGGTGGTGGCGGCCGCGGCGGCCGAGCTGGGCATCAGCACGGCCAGCGTGCACCGCTGGCTCAGCCAACACCTGCGGCACGACTCGGGCCGCGCGCGCCGCGCCGACGCCGGCGAGTGCGCCGTCACGCACGAGGAGCTGCAGAACATCGCCGCGGCGCTGTACGGCACGTTTCGCAAGACGGGGCGCCGCATCATGACGTTCGACACGGCGATCGAGATGCTGCGCGCCAACGGCCGCATCGACACCTCGCTTTCGGCCTCGCGCATCGCCACGCTGCTCACCGAGGCCGGGCTGCACCCGAGCCAGATGGTGCGGCCCACGCCGGCGCTCGAGCAGCGCAGCCTGCACCCCAACCACGTGTGGCAGGTGGACGCCTCGGTGTGCGTGGCGTACTACCTGAGCAACCTCACCGGCCTGCAGGTGATGCGCGAGGAGGTCTACAACAAGAACAAGCCGCGCAACTTCAGCCGCATTCAGCACGAGCGGCTGATTCGCTACACGGTGGCCGACCACTACACGCACCAGATTCTCACGCGCTACTACCTGGGCAGCGAGTGCGCGGCGCACGTGGCCGACTTTCTAATCTGGGCGTTCGCGCCCAAGCTCGATGCCGGTGGCCAGCCGGCCCACATCGTGCACGGCGTGCCGATGATCGTGCAGCTCGACATGGGCGCGGCCAACACCAGCGCGCCGCTGCTCAACCTGCTCGAGCGACTGCAGGTGCAGGTGATCACGCACGATCGTCACAACTCGCGCGCCAACGGCTCGGTCGAGAAGGCCCATCACCTGGTGGAGCTCGATTTCGAGAGCCGGCTGCGCTTTGCGCACGTGCCGAGCCTGCAGGCGCTGAACGCGCACGCGCTGGCGTGGAGCCACCAGTTCGGCGCCACGCGGGTGCACAGCCGCTACAAGCGCACGCGCCACACCGAGTGGCTGGGCATCACCGCCGAGCAGCTGCGCCTGGCGCCGCCGCAGCCGGTGATGCGCGACATGGTGACCACGCACCCCGAGAAGCGGCGCGTGGACAACAACCTATCGATCACGTTCGTGCCGGTCAGGGGCCAGGGCAGCCGCGATTTCAGCGTGCGCTACGTGCCTGGCGTGGTGGCGGGCATGTGGCTCGACGTGGTGGTGAACCCGTACCGCCTGCCGGCGGTGAACGTGGGCTACAGCGACGAGGCCACCGGCGAGCAACGCTGGATGGTGGTGGAGCCCAACCTGCGCGGTGCCGATGGCCGCCTGGTGGATGCGCCCACCATCGGCGAAGAGCAGCGCGCCGCGCCGCGCGGCCTGCTGGAGCGCAACCGCGATGCGCTGCGCCTGCTGGCCTATGCGCACGATGTGGTCGAGCAGGTGGGCAGCGATGCGCCGCGCACCGAGCGCCTGGCGGCGGCCGAGGCCGCGCACGAGAAGGGCGCGCTGGTGTTCGGCGGCGCGGTGGACCCGTTCAAACCCATTGCCGACACCGCAGCCGGTCTGCCGGCCTATCTGCCGCGGCGCGGCACGCCGCTGGATGCGCCGGCGCGGCAGGTGGCGGTGGCGCGGCTCTCGGCCGTTGAGGCCTGCAGCCGCATCCACGATGCGCTGGCGCGCGTGGGCCAGGTGGCGGCCTACGACGCGAGCACGGTGTATGCGTGGCTGGCCGAGCGCTGGGGCGATGCGGGCATGCCCGAAGACCAGCTCGACGCGGCCTGCCGCGTGCTGATCGACAACGCGGCGCGCAACGCGGCCGCGGGCGACAACGCGGCGCGCAACGCGGCGGGCGACAACGCCGCGCCGGTGCAGCCGGTGCCGCTGCGCGCGGTGGGCGGGGGTGCGCTGTGAGCGCGGTGCTGGTGCCCGCGTTCGACCGGGCCAACCCGCCCGAGGGGCGGCGCATCGAGCTTTCGGTGATCGCATCGGAGCTGGGCCTGGGCGTGCGCGCGCTGGCCGATGCCACCGGGCTCAGCCGCTCGGCGGTGAGCCGGATCATGGTCGAGAACATCTGGCCGGCGCGCGAAGACCGCGTCGAGCTGCAAGCGCGGTTTCGTGCGGTGTGCGCCGAGCACGGCGCGAGCGAGGCCGACCTCGAGCTGCTGTTTCACGCGCACGTGCGCAAGCGGCAGTTCGGCAACCCCACGGGCAAGACGCGCATCGTGCCGCGCCCCGCGCCCCCACGCCAACAGGAGATCACCGACGTGTTGCTCGCCAAACAAACCCTGAGCCCGGAGGCGCGCCGCAAGTGGAGCCTGCCGGTGAACCCGTTCGACGGTGAGGTGGAGTCAGCCGAGCAGATGTTTGCCTCGGGCGAGATCCGCTTCGTGCGCGAGGTGTGCTGGCAGGCGGCGGTGAACGCGCGCTTCGTGGCGGTGGTGGGCGAGAGCGGCGCGGGCAAGACCACGCTGCTGGCCGACCTGAAAGAGCGCATCGCGGCCGAGCGAAAGCAGGTGCTGGTGGTGGAGCCCAGCGTGCTGGGCATGGAAGACACCGAGAGCAAGGGCATGCCGCTCAAGAGCGGCGACATCCTGCACGCGATCGTGGCCACGCTCGACCCGCTGGCCAAGGTGGGCCAGACGATGGAGCGGCGCACGCGCCAGGCCGAGAAGCTGCTGGCCGGCAGCATGGGCGCGGGCAACTCGCACCTGGTGCTGATCGAAGAGGCGCACAGCCTGCCCATTGCCACGCTCAAGCACCTGAAGCGGCTGCACGAGCGCATGCGGCTCAACGGCCGCAAGCCCATGCTGGGCATCTTGCTGCTCGGCCAGCCCGAGCTGAAGGCCAAGCTCGACGACAAGCGCCACGACGTGCGCGAGGTGGTGCAGCGCATCGAGCTGGTGGAGCTGCAGCCGCTGGGCAACGACCTCAAGCCTTACCTGCAGCACCGCGCGCGCCTGGCCGGCCGCGAGCTGGCCGAGCTGATCGACGACTCGGGCGTGGAGGCGATCCGCGAGCGGCTCACGGTGGTGCCGCCGGGCCTGCGCAACGCGCAGCCCATGAGCCTGCTGTACCCGCTGGCGGTGAACAACATGATGACCGCAGTGCTGAACAAGACGGCGCAGCTGGGCCCGCCGGTGGCCAACCGCGACGTGGTGCGATTGGTGATGTAACCCCACTCACGAGGAGACGCGCAGATGAGACTCGACCCTGAGCGCCGCGAGATCGGCGCCGAGCGCCGCGAGTTCGGCGCCGACGGCTGGTTTCCGTGGCGGCTGCAAGACATGGGCTTCGTGCTGGCCTGCCTGGGCGTGGTGCTGGCGCTGACCGCGCTGGGCACCGCGCTCGACGAGGTGAGCGAGCGCGAGGGCGCGCGCCACCAGCAGCTGCAGGCGCAGCAACTTGCGCAGGCCTGCCGCGCGGCGGGCTATGCCGCCGCCGCGGTGAGCACCGCAGGGGCACGGCCATGATGCGCGGCGAGCCGGGCAGCAAGCTGCTGCTGGTGTTGTCGTCGTTCGTCGACGAGAACGATGGCCTCACCTTGCAGGAGCTCACCGCGGGCGGCGTGCTGACCCGCGGCGACGTGAACAACGCCAGCGTGCGCTACCTGCGCCGCCTGCGCGAGGACGGCGGCAACCGTTACTACATCACCGTCGAAGGGCTGCGCAAGCGCGACGAGCTGCAGGGGCTCGAGCAGCCCCCCGCGCAATCGGAAGCCGGGCTCGCGCTGCAACAGTCGTTTCTGAACCAACGCGAGCTGCCGGAGCCGGCAGCGAACGACGCCGCCACGCGCGCGGCCACGCCCGAGCTGCTGCCGCTGCCACAGGTGAAAGAGATCGACATCGATGCCGTGCACCGCCTCTACCCGGCCGCACGCGGCCTGGCCGCGCCGGCCGCGCACGCCGACCCCGACGCGTTCGACTGCGCCATTTCGCACAAGGGCGTGCTCACCATCGAAAGCGGCGCGCACCGGCTCGAGCTGCCGCTGGCACACACGCGCAAGCTGGTGCGCTATCTGGAGCACACGCTGGGCAGCCTGGCCGAGGAGCGCGCGCGTGGATAGCGCCGCCGTGGGCTCGCTCACCGGCAGCTGGGCCGTGCGCGCGATGATCCTGATCGCGCTCGACCATCACATGCACCACTGGTGCGCGCTCGACTGGCTGGCGCGCCGGCTCGAGCTGCCGCCGCCGCGCGTGCGCGAGGTGGCCGAGGCGCTGGCCTGCGAGGGCCTGATCGACCGCAGCGACGACGGCCCCGCCGGCCACATGCTCTACGGCGTGCTGGTGCAGCCGGGGCGGGAGATCGTGCAGTGACCGGGGCCGAGCTGCTCAACGTGCTGGCGCGCCACCAGGGCCGCGAGCGCGGCATTCACGCGGCCGACCTGGCGCGTGTGTGCAGCGTGCCCACGCGGCGGCTGCGCGCGCTGATCAGCGCACTGCGCGAAGAGGGCATGGCCATCTGCGGCACGCCCGAAACCGGCTACTACCTGGCCACCACGCCCGACGAGCTGCGCGAGAGCTGCAAATTTCTGCACGAGCGCGCAATGAAGAGCCTGGTGCTGGCCAGCCGCATGCAACAGATCAGCCTGCCCGAGCTGCTGGGGCAGCTGAAGCTCAACCAGGCCTGAAGGAGGGCCGTATCCACCATGAGCGAGACGCTGACGACACCGAGCGCCACCGAAGAGATCATCGACAGCGCCAGCGCGCTGGCTGATGCGCGCGCCCACCTGGCCAGGCTGGTGAACGCGCTCAACGAGCACGTGGAGGCCACCAAGGCCGAGGCGCTGCCCGAGATCCGCGACGCGATCGCCTGGGCCAGCGCGGCGTGGGCGCACCTGGAGTACAAGCTGCGCGCGCACCCCGAGCTGTTCGTGAAGCCGCGCAGCATGGAGGTGCACGGCATCAAGTTCGGCTACGCCAAGGGCAAGGGCGGCCTGCAGATCGAAGACGCCGAGCGCACGCTGCAGCTCATCCACAAGCACCTGCCCGACCAGGCCGACGTGCTGATCGCCACCCGCGAGGCGCCGGTGAAGAACGCACTGGCGCAGCTGAGCGCGGCCGAGCTCAAGCGCATCGGCGTGGAGCTGAAAGACACCGGCGACCAGGTGTTCATCCAGCCCGCCGAAACCACGCTCGACAAGCTGGTGAAGGCGCTGGTGGCCGGCCAGCTGGAGGCAGGCGAGTGACGGCAGCCGTCAACCCGTTCGCGCAGCTGATGGCACTGCACATGCCGGTGGCGCCGGCCACGGTCAGCGCGCAGCTGGTGGTGGCCGGCCGCGTGATCACCGACGCGCGCCAGCTGCGCCACCTGGGCCTCGAGCCCGACGAGTACGTGCGTCTGCGCGACGAGCTGCGCCGCGCCAAGAAGCGCGCGTACTACCAGCGTCGCAAGCAAGACCCGCACTTCATCGCCGTGCGCCACGCGTGGGCCGAGGCCAACCGCACGCACGTGCGCGCGTACAAGCTGGAATACGACGCGCGCACCCGCGAGCACCAGCGCGAGCTCAAGACCGCCTGGGCGCGCCGCAAGTACCACGAAGACCCCGAGAAGTTTCGGGCCGTGCAGCGCGAGTACTACGCCCGCCACCGCGAGCAGTGCATCGCCGCGTCGCAGGCGCGCTATCAGCGGCGCAAGGCGGCGCGGGCGGCGGCGGCGAACAACTGCGAAGGAAGGTGACCATGACGGATCGGTTCATGCAACGGCTGCAGGCATGTGAGGCCTCCGGCTGGGGGCCGCTTGTCGAGAAGCGGATCCGCTACACGCGGATCTTTCACGCCGCGACGTGTGGGCTCAACCTCCGCAGGGTGTTCTGCTGCGATTGCGAAGGCGAGATCTACGTCATCCTGAAAGATGGCCAGCGGTTCAGCATCGGCCTGGACGGAACGCCGAGGCGCGTGAAGGGCGGATGAGCGCGCACCACGTCATCGACAACCCCGGCGCCCGCAAGGCCGACCTGGCGGCGATCCATATCGCCAAGGCCGAGCTGGGCTGGGACGACGACTGCTATCGCGACATCCTGTTCACGGTGTGTCGCGTGCGCTCCAGCGCGCTGCTCGACCACGCCGGCCGCAAGCGCTTCCTGGCCCACCTGCGCGCCTGCGGCTGGTCGGGTGGGGTCACGCCGCGCCGCGGCCCCGCACGGCCCGCCACGGCCCCGAAACGGCCCGCGCTGACCAGGCCGCAGCGGCTCATCTGGAGCCTGTGGCAGCAGCTGTTCGAGGCCGGCGTGGTCACCGACCGGCGCATGCCCGCGCTGCTGCACTTCATCGAGCGGCAGACCGGCGTGGCCCGGCTCGAGTGGCTCAACAGCGCCCAGGAGGATCTGGTGATCCAGAGCCTGAAGGCCTGGCGCAAGCGCACCGGAGGTGGCTGATGGGAGGCGTGCAACGCACCACGCTGCTGCAGTTCGTGTCCGACCTGGTGGCCCAGGCCGAGTCGGTGCTGCTCAACCTCGGCGTCGACCCCAGCAAGGCCCGTCAGGCCGGCATGGAGATCGCGTTCCGCCTGTGCGAGCAGTACGCCAAGACCTACATGTACGTGCCCACGCCCAACAGCCTGGTGCAGGCGCTGCGCAACCACGCCATCGCGCTCGAGTATGACCAGGATGGCCCCGGCGGCGTGGCACGCCGCACGCGCGACCGCATCGACCAGATCGCCGCGATCCACGACATCACCGTGCAGCAGGTGTACAACGTGCTCAGCCTACAGGAGTCGTTGCAGGCAGCCGAAACCAAGCACGCCAGCGGGGTCCTGCCAGGCTTCGAGCGCCCCTCCGTTCGCGCCTGATCACGCCCCCGCGGCTCGGCCCGACGGCCGAGAATCGTGGGGCCAAATTTCTTGCGGCCACCGCAAAGCCCTTAAGCTCCCGTCCGTCCTGACCCGGGTCCATCCGCCCCCTTCCGGGTCGAATATCGCAGGGCCGTGCCCGACTTATCGCAGGGCCGATCAGGCGCCGGCGCGCAGGTGTACCTGGCGCGCGAAGTTGCCGGCGGGCGCTGGGTGGCGCTCAAGCTGCTCGAGCTCGGCGCCGAACCGGCGTCGCCGCAGTGGCACGACGCGCTCGAACGCTTCAGGCGCGAGGCCACCGTGCTGCACCAACTGCGCCACCCGGGCATCGTCGAACTGCTCGACGCCGGTGCCAGCGAGCAAGGCGGCTGGATAGCGCTCGAGCTGGTCGGCGGCAGCGACCTCGTGCGCTACACGCGGCCGTCGCGCCTGCTGCCGCCGCCGCTGGTCGCCGGCATCGGCGCGCGCGTGGCCGATGCGCTCGACCATGCGCATCGGCACGGCGTGATCCATCGCGACATCAAGCCGGCCAATCTGCTGGTGGACTGGACCGCCGATGCGGTGAAGATCGCCGACTTCGGCCTCGCGCGCAGCGGCGAACACACGCAGACCCGCTCCGGCGTCGCGCTGGGCTCGCCGGACTACATGGCGCCCGAGCAGCTCGCGGGGGGTGACATCGGCCCGGCGGCGGATCTCTACGGCCTGGGTGCCACGCTGTTCGAGTTGCTGGCCGGCCGCCGGCCGCACACTGCCGACAACCTCGGTGCACTGCTGCGTGCCGTGGCGACCGAGCCCGCGCCCGACGTGGCGCAACTCGTGCCCACGCTCGACCGCGAGCTGGCCGCGACGGTGAACACCTTGCTTGCCAAGGACGCCCAGCGGCGCCCGCACAACGCCGCCGAGGTCGCGGCGCGGCTGCGGGCGTGCGGAGCGCACACCGGTCGCCTCAGCAGGCTGCCGACCCCTTGACCTCGCCCGAACCCGGCGGCGTGGCGCGCGGGTTCCGAGGCACAATCGTTCCGACCAACGACGGCCCTGCCCGATCGAACACCATGAGTTTCGAGTACTTCCACGCTGTGGACGCCGGGCGGGCGCGCTCGAACAACGAGGATTCGGTCGAGGTCGACCCGGTCAACGCGCTGGCCGTGCTGGCCGACGGCATGGGCGGCTACAACGCCGGCGAGGTGGCCAGCACGATGGCCACCTCGTTCATCCGGACCGAGCTCGGGCGCTGGCTGAACGAAGCCGCGGGCCACGCCACCGACACCGAGGTGCGGCGCGCGATGGACATCTGCGTCGACAACGCCAACCGCGCGATCTTCAACGCCGCCAATTCCAACCCGCAGTACGCCGGCATGGGCACCACGCTGGTGGTGGCGGTGTTCCGCGAGACGCGGCTGCTGCTTGGCCATGTGGGCGACTCGCGGGCCTATCGCTGGCGCGGCGGGCGGCTGTCGCAGATCACGCGCGATCATTCGCTGCTGCAGGAGCAGATCGACGCCGGCCTGATCACCGCCGAACAGGCGGCCTTCTCGGCCAACAAGAACCTGGTGACGCGCGCGGTCGGCGTCGAAGACACCGTGCTGCTGGAGACCCATTTGCACGAGGTGCAGGTGGGCGACGTCTACCTGATGTGCTCCGACGGCTTGTCCGACATGGTCGACGATGCGGCGATCGCACAGTTGCTGCAGACCCACGATGCGATCGAATCGGCGGGCCAGGCACTGGTGGTGGCGGCCAACGAGGCGGGCGGAAAGGATAATATCTCGCTCATTCTGGTCCGAGCCACCGATGGGCCAGGGGGCACGGGGCGAACGTGGTGGCCCTTCAAGCGCTGAGCACGAACCGGGCGAGGGGCTGGTCAGACGGCCGGTGCGGCGGATGCGCAAGGCGAACGATTAGAGGATGAGCATGGGCAAGCTGGTGGTGTCACTCGATGGTGTGGTCATCAAGGAAGTCCAGATCATCAAGGACAAGACCACGCTCGGTCGCCGCCCGTACAACGACATCGTGATCGACAACCTCGCCGTCAGCGGCGAGCACGCGGTGCTGCAGATGGTGGGCGCCGACGTCTTCATCGAAGACCTCAACAGCACCAACGGCACCTACATCAACGGCAAGGCCGTCAAGAAGCAGCTGCTCGCGCACAACGACACCGTCGAGATCGGCAAGTACAAGATCAAGTACCTGGTCGAAGAAGGCGGCGACTACGAAAAGACGATGATCATGCGCCCCGGCACGCAGCCGGCGGCGGGCGCGCCGGCGGCCGGCTTCTCGCACACCTCGGGCCTGGGCGCCAACTCGGGCTTCGGCACGCTGGGCGCCAACAGCAACCCGGCGTCGATCAAGGTGCTCAACGGCGCCGCGGCCGGCCGCGAGGTGGCGCTGACCAAGGTGGTCACCACGGTCGGCAAGCCCGGCGTGCAGGTGGCCTCGATCACCAAGCGGCCCGGCGGCTACGTGATCGCCCATGTCGAAGGCGCGCACCGGCCGGCCATCAACGGCGCGCCGCTCACCGGCGACTCGGTGCATCTGAAGAATGGCGACGTGATCGAGCTCGCCGGCACGCAGATGCAGTTCGTCCAGTCGTGACGCGGCCGCGGCCGTGACGGCCGTCACGGCGTGCAGGCGCTGAGCCGGCCGGCGATGGCCATCGGCAACGATCGCGCACTTCCTGCCTTGCGCTGAACGCGCCGGGCCCCCAACATCAGCGGCAGCACGGGCCGACGGCGCGCCAAGGATGCGTCGTGCGGCCGCTACGCGTGCCTTCGATCAACCCGCGTGCCGTGCGAGGACGGCGCAAGTCCCACTCGACCATGCAGATCCGCGTCCTCGGCTGTTCCGGCTCCATCGGTGGCGAGTGCCGCACGACCGCCTTCCTGCTCGACCGCGACGTGCTGATCGACGCCGGCACCGGCGTCGGCGACCTCACGCTCGAAGAGCTGGGCGCGGTCGACCACATCCTGATCAGCCACTCGCACCTCGACCACATCCTGTCGATCGGCCTGCTCGCCGACAGCGTGATGCGGCTGCGGCGTGGCCGCGAGCCGATCCAGGTGCACGCGCTGCCGGCCACGATCGACGCGCTGCGCACGCACATCTTCAACGGCGTGATCTGGCCCGATTTCACGCGGCTGCCGTCGGCCGAGGCGCCGATCCTGCGGCTGCTGCCGTTCGAGGTGGGCCAGACCATCGATCTGGGCAACCGCCGCATCGAGGTGCTGCCGGCCGAGCACACCGTGCCGGCGGTGGGCTTCGCGGTGCTCGGCGCGCCGGTGGCCAAGCGCGGCGCCTTCATCTACACCGGCGACACCGGCCCCAACCCCGCGCTGTGGACGCGGCTGCATGGCATGCGCATCGGCGCGCTGGTGATCGAAACCGCGTTCCGCGACGAAGAGCGCCAGCTCGCCCGCGTCAGCCGCCACCTGTGCCCCGCCGCGCTCGGGCAGGAGCTGGCGCGACTCGAGCACCCGACCAACGTCTTCATCACCCACATCAAGCCCGGCGAGATGGATGCGGTGATGACCGAGATCGCCGCGCTGAACAGCCCGCACCGCATCCGCGCGCTGGTGCAGGGCCAGGTCATCGCGCTCGAGTAGGCGCTGCACCTGCAACAGGAGTGACGCGACGCGTCACGCGCTGCAGGGCAAGCTGACGGATTTCGACACCCAAGCTGTAACGACCGTGAACTAACGCCCGCTCCGCGGCGTGTGGGCAGGGCAAGACAGCTGGCACGGCAGGTGCATTCAGTAGAGGCCGGAACCAACCAACCCTGTTCCCCAAGGAGAGCTCAACTATGAAACGTGTTCAACAAGGCTTCACCCTGATCGAACTGATGATCGTCGTGGCGATCATCGGCATCCTGGCGGCGGTCGCGCTGCCGGCGTATCAGGACTACACGGTGAAGGCCAAGGTATCGGAAGCGATCCTGGCGGCCAGCCAGTGCCGTACGACGGTGGCTGAGGTCTATCAAACGGGAACCATCTCCGCCGCCCCCGCCGCCGACGGTTGGGGCTGCGAGGTCACGACGGGCCCGGCCACCAAGTATGTGCAGACGGTCCGCACGGACGCCAATGGCGTAATCACGGTCACCACGACGGCCGACGCGAGCCTGAAGGCGGCCGCCAGCACGACGATCACCCTCACGCCCTACATTGGCAACGCTGCCGCAACGTTCTCGGCGGCCAACGTCGGCTCCCAGATCACCGAGTTCCGGTGCCAGGCCGGCAGCATGCCGAGGAAGTACCTGCCCGGTTCGTGCAAGAGCTGATATCCCTTCGGTGAACGAAAAGAGGGCGCCGGGCGGCGCCCTCTTTGATTTCCGAGACCTCATAAGACTTCATATCGATGGGCATGACAGCCAGGAAGATGCCGCTGCTCTTGCTGCTGAGCTTGGCAGCGCTGGCATTGGGTTGGCTCATGCCAGGCCACTACTACCCATGGTCGACCTTCCAGCAACAGTGGATTGCAGGCCTTGGCGGGGTCATGCTCGCCGCGAGCGCATTTCTGCCAGTGGGCGACCAGATGAACGTAAGGTTGAGCTTCAGGTGGTCGCGTCTTGCCCTGTTGGCCCTGTTCCTTGCAATCGTTCCATGGATCCAATGGGGTCTAGGGCAGGTTGTCTTCTTGACGGACGCAATCGTCCCAAGCCTATTCTTGGCGGCATTTGCCTGCAGCCTCACCATAGGATCTGCACTGGCAGAGAAGCACGGCGAGGTGTGGCGCGGCGCACTGATGATCGCGATCTTGATCGCCGCGTTCATATCGGTGGGAATTGCGCTTGCACAGTGGCTGCAGGTGGGTGAGAGCCTGTACGTAACCGGGCTTCCTCTCGACGGGCGAGCCTACGCGAACCTTGCCCAGCCCAATCACTTGGTGACCTTGCTTGGGATGGGGGTCGGCGCAACGCTCTACTTCTTCGAGACGCGAAGGGTTTCTGGCGCGACGGCCTCACTACTGGTTGGTTGGCTGGGTCTGGGCATGCTGACCACACAGTCGCGCACAGCGTGGATGTTCGTCGCACTAGTCGTCCTTTGGTGGGCCTGTTTCCGTCGCAAGGTGGACCTCCTTCTCCCTCCAACGGTTGTCACAGTTGGTGCCGCCTCGTTCTCTGTAGGTGTCTTCCTCTGGCCCTACATGTCTGCATGGCTCGACTTGGCCCCGGCGTCTCTCTACGGGCGACTGGTTGCCCATGGTCGCCTGACCATATGGCAGATCATGTGCGATGCCATTGGCCGGGCGCCTTGGCTCGGCTATGGGTGGAACCAAGTGACGCTTGCGCAGCAGGCAGCGGCGCTGGACAACCCGACTCAGGGAGAGATGTTCCAGAACAGTCACAACTTCGCCTTGGACGTATTTGCCTGGATGGGAGTTCCGCTCGGATGCGTGGTGCTGGTCGCTGTGGCGGTCTGGCTGATACGCGCAATTCGCGGCGTCAGAAGCAGTTCTCAGTGGTCGCTTCTCGTGCCGGTTGGGGCGATCTGGGCCCACGCCATGCTCGAATTCCCGCTCGACTATCTCTACTTTGTCGTTCCATTGGGCCTGCTGATGGGAACCGTCCAGTTCCGCGAGGGTGGTGCGGCTGCGCCGTTGGGAACGTCGCATCGTGCGCTATCAGTGTGGGGGCTGGCTGCGCTTTCCGCTGTCCTGACGGGCCTACTATTCTTGATCGGGGCCGAGTACATGCGCGTCGAGGAATCGGTGCGGCAACAACGGTTTCTGTTGGCCGGTATAGGTGTAGACAGGGTCAAGAGCGTTCCACCGCCAGATGTCGTGCTGCTTGACGTGCCGCGCGAGTACCACCGATTCTGGTCCACCCCAGTTGCGCGAGGTATGAGTGCGGCGACATTGGATTGGATGCGCCATGTCACTCAACGGACGGCGTCACCTCCAGCCATGCTTCGGTATGCGCTCGCTGCGGGTCTGAACGGACGAGCCGCTGAAGCGGAGCGTACGCTGCGCCTAATCTGCAAGATGCATTCACCCGCTCGATGCATTGAAGGCAAGAAGTCCTGGGAGGTGGCGAGAGCGAAGTACCCGGAACTGGCAACGATGCCTTGGCCGGCCGTGGCGAGCGACACTGGCAGCTAGCTGGAGACCCTAGCAAGACTGCTTGGCCACAGCCATCCCGCAGCCCAGGAATTGATGCAAGCAGCTATTGTCCGTCGCGGCACCGCCCTCCTCGCCGTCGCGGCTCCCCTCCTCCTCGCCGTCAGCGAACCCCCATCCCCCACGCTGCTGAACCAGTGCGCCAGCCTCGCTCTGATGGGCCTGTGGGTCGGTGTGATCGGCACGCGCTGTGGCCGCGCGTGGTGGCGCGACGTGGCGGCGTTGCTGGTTGCCTTGGCGGCGATCGGGGTCTGCCTGCTCTGGTCGCAGGCGCGTGGCCTGCCGCTGCCGATCGCGGCGGGCAATGCCGCTGCGATCGCCGCCTGCGCGGTGCTCGTCTGCGCCGGTAACGCCGCTGGTCGCGGCAGCGGCAACCCGGCGCAGTGGTTCGTCGACTTCGCATGGGCGCTGTGCATCGCGGGAGTCCTCAACGCGTTGATCGGCTGCATCCAGGTGTTCGCGCCTGAATGGGCCGATGGCGACTGGATCGCGCGCTCGGTCATCGCGGGTCGCGCCGTCGGCAACCTGCGGCAACCGAACCACCTGGCAAGTCTCGTGTTGTGGGCGCTGATCGCCATCGTGGCGCTGCACGAGTCGAAGGCCATGTCCCGCGGCCTCGCGCTCGCGGCCGCGTTGCTGTGCCTGTTCGCCGTGGTGCTCAGCGGCTCACGCACCGGCGTGTTGGGTGTGCTGCTGCTCGCCGGCTGGGGGCTGCTCGACCGGCATCTGTCGCGCCCGACCCGGCGGGCGCTGTGGGTGATGCCGCTCGCGTTCGCCGCGTTGTGGGGCGCGATGGCACTGTGGGCGCATTGGTCGGCGCACACCTTCGGTGCCGAGGGCCGGATGCTCGCCGAAGGTGGCGACATCTCGAGCTCGCGCTTCGCGATCTGGTCGAACACGCTGGCATTGATCGCGCAGCAGCCATGGACCGGCGTCGGCATGGGCGAGTTCAACTTCGCGTGGACGTTGACGGCGTTTCCACACCGTCCGGTCGCGTTCTTCGATCACACCCACAACCTGCCGCTGCAGGTGCTGGTCGAGTTCGGTGTGCCGCTGGGCTTGGCGGTGATTGCGCTGTTGCTGCTGGCACTGCTGCAGGCGTTGCGGCGTGCCTGGGCCGCGGCCGGGCCACTTGGCACGGCGCAGCGCAGTGCCTTCATGCTGGTGCTGATGATCGGGCTGCACAGCCTGCTGGAGTACCCGCTGTGGTACGTGTACTTCCTGCTGCCCACCGCGTTCGCCTGGGGCTTCGCGTTGGCGCGCCCCGCCGCTGCGCAGCCGGACGATGGGGTTCCACGTGCCGCCGCGCCAGCGGCCGCCGCTGCGCAGGAGCCCGCCGGCCGCGCCCGCATTCGCCCGCTGGTGGTGTCGGGCATCGTGATGCTGTTCGCTGCCGCTGCCGCGGTGCTCGACTACCACCGCGTGGTGGTGATCTACGCGCCGGCCGGCGACGAGGCGCCGCTCGAGGAGCGCGTGGTCGATGGCCAGCGCAGCCCGCTGTTCGGCCAGCATGCCGACTACGCGGCCGCCACCGCGTTCGGTGCGCCGCGCGCGCCGCTGACGCCGTCGCAGACGCTGGCGTTCCGCCGCGCACCGCACCAGTTGCTCGACGTGCGCCTGATGATCGCGTGGTCGCAGGCGCTGGCAGCCATTGGCGGGCTCGACGAGGCACGCTGGCTGGCGACGCGCATCCGCGAGTTCCGCAACCCCGAGGCCAACGAGTACTTCGCGCCCTGCCAGCATCCGGCACAGGCGGCACAGGCGTTCCAATGCCAGCCGCCGACGCGCGAGGTGCCCTGGCGCGAGTTCGTGCAGCGCTGAGGGCCGGTCGGACGGGTGAGCAGCCTTGCAAATTGGAAGGCATCCTTCCAAAATGCAACCGTGTTTCCGCGCCTCGCCCTCCCAGCCCTGCGGGCAGCCGCGGCCGGCTTCCCGGTCGTGGTCGTGCTCGGTGCGCGCCAGGTCGGCAAGACGACGCTGGCGCGCACCGCGTTCGCCAACCATCGCTATGTCGATCTGGAGGATCCGCGCACGGCCGCCCGCTTCCGCGACGACGCGCGCTTCGAGCTCGACGCTGCGGCCGACGCCAGCGGGTTGATCCTCGACGAGGCGCAGGCCGTGCCGGCCGTGTTCGCTGCGCTGCGCGGCGCCGTCGATGCGCAACGCTCGCGGCACGGACGCTTCATCGTCCTGGGCTCGGCGCAGCCCGCGCTGGTGAGGGGCGTGTCGGAGTCCCTGGCCGGCCGCGCGGCGGTGCTCGAGCTCGACCCGCTGACGGCACACGAGGCGGGCCAAGGCTCGGACGCCGCCCCCTGGCAGCAGCTGTGGCTGCGGGGTGGCTTCCCCGATGCGTTGCGCGGCGACTTCCGCTCATGGTGGGAGTCGTACCTGCGCCTGCTGCTGGAGCGCGACCTGCCGCAGTACGGCGTGCGCGCCGACCCATTGTTCATGCACCGCCTGCTCACGATGCTGGCGCACCAGCACGGCGGGCTGCTCAATGCGTCAGCGCTCGGTGGCTCGCTCGGCGTCTCGCACCACGCGCTGCTGCGGCACCTCGACGTGCTGGAGGCGGTCTACCTGCTGCGGCGGCTGCCACCGTACTTCCGCAACGTCGGCAAGCGGCTCACCAAGGCGCCCAAGGTCTATCTGCGCGACACCGGCCTGCTGCACCATCTGCTGAACATCGCCACCGCCGACGAACTGGCGGCGCACCCCGTGCGCGGCGCGAGCTGGGAGGGCTTCGTGATCGAAGATGTCCTGCGCCGCGAACGCTGGGCGCGGCCGGCCACGCAGGCGTTCTTCTGGCGCACGGCGGCCGGCGCCGAGATCGACCTCGTGCTCGATCGGGGCGGCGAGCGCGTCGCGGTCGAAGTCAAGGCCGGCCGTGGCGACGATGCGCGTGCGGTGCGCACGCTGCGCGAGGCGCTGCCCGATGTGGACGCCGCGCGCGCCTGGATCGTCGACCAGGCGCCCGGCGTCCAGGCGGTGGGGGCGCGCATCGCGCGCGCCGGGTTCGCCGAGGTGGTGCAGGGCGCGCCGTAGCCAGCGCCTGCCGCGGCGCTACCGTGGCCTCAACCCTGCGCCGCCACCCAACGCCCCGACTTGCCGCCGCTCTTCTCGAGCAGCCGGATGTCGCCCATCACCATGGCCGCGGTACTACGCATCAGACAGGCTCATTTCGAGGTGCACGTCGCGGTAGCTCACCTCTGGACGCACGGCGCCCCTCGCGCTCTTGTGCAGCCGGACCAGACCGTAGCGCTCCATCGTGTGCAGCGTGCGCGAGAGGTTGCTTGGCGCACGCCCCGTGCGGGCCGCGAGTTCATGCAGCGAAGCCGGCCGCGACTCTGCGATCACGGCCAGCAGAGCGCGATTGCGGTTGGACAGCAGCTTGGCGAAGCTCTCGGGCGACGTGAACCACACCTTGGGGTCGCTCGGCTTGGCTTTCAGCTCTCCCCTGGCGATGGCAAGCGTACGTGCTTTCATTTCGGCGTACGACGCGATGCCGACTCTGAGTGTCTTCACGGCTGCCAGATCCCTTTCTCACGCATCACGGATTCGACCTCGGTCCAGAAGTCGGTCAACAAGTCTGCGGCATCCCGATACTCATAGGGCCGCACGGCCTTCAGCCGATGCCGGTGATCCTGTGTCGTGCGACGTTTGCTCTTGATCCGATGGGCGTTGTCGAAGCCAACCAGCCGAGTGCCGTCCGGGCCATGCAACGTTAGCGCGTAGTCCAGTCCATGCGGCTTCGCTGGCGTGACCTCGACTTGGTGTACGACAAACTTGACCCAGTAGCCGACATCGGCAATGACGAAGATCTGGCCATCCAGGTCGAGCAGGTTGTCGAGCGACGGGTCACGCGCCCGCATGAGTTCTTCCCATTATCACACGTTCATAACGGTGCGCACCCAAGTCGACGGGTCACCCCTGCGCCGCCACCCAACGCCCCGACTTGCCGCCGCTCTTCTCGAGCAGCCGGATGTCGCCCATCACCATGCCGCGGTCGACCGCCTTGCACATGTCGTAGACGGTCAGCAGGCCGACCTGCACCGCGGTCAGCGCCTCCATCTCGACGCCGGTGCGGCCCAGCGTCTCGGCCTGCGCGGTGCAGTGCACCGTGCAGGCGGCGCAGTCGAGCTCGAACTCGACGCTCACGCGCGTCAGCGGCAGCGGGTGGCACAGCGGAATCAGCTCGGCGGTGCGCTTGGTGGCCTGGATCGCAGCGACGCGCGCGATGCCGATCACGTCGCCCTTGCTCGCCTGGCCGGAGGCGATCAGCGCCAGCGTCGCGGCCTGCATGCGGATGCTGCCGCGCGCCCGTGCGACGCGGTGGGTCTCGGCCTTGCCAGCCACGTCGACCATCTGCGCCCGGCCCGCGGCGTCGAAGTGGGTCAGCGGGTTCTCGCTCGCCATGGTGGTGCCGGGGGTGTCGGATCCGTTCACAAGCGGGAAACGCCGCGGTGCGATCATAGGGCCGTGAGCCGTTGCATCGACGTTTCCGCCCGGACGGGGCGCCGCTTCCCCCGCGCCCGGCGCGCGCTCGTCGCGTTGCTGTGCGCCACGCTGGCGCTGGCGCCATCAACCTGGGCGCAGGTGCGGCTGCCGTCGCTCGGTGAATCGGCGGCGTCCGAGATCAGCGTCACCACCGAGAAGCGGCTGGGCGAGCAGGTGATGCGCGAGATCCGCCGCGACCCCGACTACCTCGACGACCCGGTGCTGCTCGAGTACCTGCAGTCGATCTGGCAGCCGTTGGTGGCCGCGGCGCGCCAGCGCGGCGAGATCACGCCCGACATCGACGGCCTGTTCGCATGGGAGACCTTCCTCGTGCGCGACCGCAGCGTCAACGCGTTCGCGCTGCCGGGAGGCTACGTCGGCGTGCATGCCGCGCTGATCGCGATGACGGCCTCGCCCGACGAGTTGGCCTCGGTGCTGGCGCACGAACTGTCACACGTGACGCAGCGGCACATCGCGCGCAGCATCGCCACCAGCCAGCGCCAGGGGCTGCTGGCGATGGCCGGCATGCTGGTCGGCGTGCTGGCCGCCGCGCGCTCGCGCAACCCCGATGTCGCGCAGGCCACGATCATGGGCAGCCAGGCGGCGGCGGCGCAGGGCCAGCTCAACTTCTCGCGCGACATGGAGCGCGAGGCCGATCGCATCGGCTACGGCGTGATGGGCAGCGCCGGCTTCGCCCAATCGGGCATGGAGCGCATGTTCGACAAGCTCGACCAGGCCAACCGGCTCAACGACAACAACTCGTTCCCCTACCTGCGCAGCCACCCGCTGACGACCGAGCGCATCGCCGAGGCGCGTGCGCGCCACGGCAGCATCACGGCCACGCAGCTGCGGCCCGAGCATGCCCTGATGCGCGCGCGCGCCCGCGTGCTGATGGATCCGTCGGTGCAGGCGCGCCGCCGACTGCAAGACCTGGACAAGGCCGACGCGCCCGGCGCCGGCGAGCGCCTGGCGCTGCTGTACTCCAGCGCGTTCGCGTCGCTGCAGCTGCGCGAGTTCGCGCGGGCCGAGCAGGCCTATGCCGCCGGCGACCGGCTGCGCGCCGCCGCGCCGCGCCAGCCGCGCATCGATCGCGAGTGGGTGCTGCTCGGCGCCGAACTGGCGCTGGCCGAGGGCAAGATCGCGGCGGCCGACCAGCGCCTGGCCAGCGTGCCCGACGATGGCTCGCGGCCGCGCCTGCTGCTGCAGGCCCAGGCCGCGCTCGGCTCGGGCGAGAGCGGCCGCATCCAGCGCGAAGGCGAGGCGCTGCAGGGTTGGGTGAGCGACCACCGCGACGACGCGCTGGCCTGGCTGGCGCTGTCGTCGTGCGCCGATCGCCAGGGTCAGCCGCTGCGCGCGGTGCGCGCGCAGGCCGAGGCGCGCGCGGCGCTCGGCGACCTCGGCGGCGCGATCGACCGGCTGCGTGCCGGCCAGCGGCTGGCCCACTCGGGCCGCGGGCAGGACTTCATCGAGGCCTCGGTGATCGATGCGCGGCTGCGCGACCTCGAAGCCCAGCGTCGCCGCCTGAACGACGAGTTGCGCGGCAAGGGCGGCGGGGCCGAACAGTAGACTTCGAGCAGCAGGGCTCGAGCAGCAGGGGCCGAGGGGCCCGCCGGCACCCCGGTGGCGCCGCTCAGGCCGACGCCGGTGCGAACAGCCGCTCCATCGCCGCGTCGATCACCATGCCGGCGACGCTGTAGATCAGCGAGCCGATCAGCGCCGCGCCGAAGCCGGTGACGCCGAAGCCCTGCAGCACGCTGGCCGCGGCCCAGAACATCAGCGCGTTGATCACGAACAGGAACAGCCCCAGCGTCAGCAGCGTGACCGGCAGCGTCAGCAGCACCAGCAGCGGCCGCACCAGCGTGTTCAGCAGGCCCAGCACGAGGGCGGCGATCATCGCCGAGCCGAAGCTCGCCACGTGCACCCCGGGGTAAAGATGCGCCACCAGCAGCAGTGCCGCGGCCAACAACAACCAACGCACGATGAGCTTCATGGGCGCGAGCATAGCGCCGCACGCACTGCGTCGGGGCTGCGCGCGTGATGCGTGCCGGCGACAGAAATGCGCTCCACGAGGGAGAAAAGCGCTCTCCACGAGGGAAAAACGCTTCTCACCGGGGAAAACTCTCTGTACCATCGCGCCCGCAGGGATCGAGCGAGAAACGAGAGCTCATGCGGCTCTCACCGGGGTCCCGGCACATCAACCACTCACGTGATGGAGAGATCTCAAATGGCAACTGCGAAGAAGGCTGCGAAGAAGGCAGCGAAGAAGGCCCCCGCCAAGAAGGCCGCCAAGAAGGCCCCCGCGAAGAAGGCCGCCAAGAAGGCCCCCGCGAAGAAGGCCGCCAAGAAGGCCCCGGCCAAGAAGGCCGCCAAGAAGGCGCCGGCCAAGAAGAAAGCCCCCGCCAAGAAGCGCACCCCGAACGCCGCGTTCATGAAGGCCATGACCCCGAGCGCCGCGCTGGCCGCGGTGATCGGCGACAAGGCGATGCCGCGCACCGAGGTGACCAAGAAGGTGTGGGAGTACATCAAGAAGAATGGCCTGCAAGACAAGGTCAAGCGCACGATGATCAACGCCGATGCCAAGCTGAAGGAGATCTTCAACAAGGCCCAGGTGTCGATGTTCGAGATGACCAAGCTCATCAACAACCACCTGAAGTGACCCGCCACGCGGGCCCGCCAGAGCGGGCCTGCAGTGTGCGACGAAGGCCGGCCTCGGGCCGGCTTTTTTCATGGCCGGGGCCCGCGGCCCGCGGCGCGCGTCAGCGGTCGCGCGCCGCCTGCAGCACCGGCTGCAGGAAGCGCCCGGTGTGGCTCTCAGGCGCGGCCGCCACCGCCTCGGGCGTGCCGGCTGCGACGATGCGCCCGCCACCGGCGCCGCCCTCGGGGCCGAGGTCGATCAGCCAGTCGGCGGTTTTGATCACGTCGAGGTTGTGCTCGATCACCACGATCGTGTTGCCGGCGTCGCGCAACTGGTGCAGCACGCCGAGCAGCAGCTCGATGTCGGCGAAGTGCAGGCCGGTGGTCGGCTCGTCGAGGATGTACAGCGTGCGCCCGGTGTCGCGCTTGCTCAGCTCGAGCGCCAGCTTCACGCGCTGCGCCTCGCCGCCCGACAGCGTGGTGGCGCTCTGGCCGAGCTTGACGTAGCCCAGGCCCACCTCCAGCAGCGTCTTGAGCTTGCGCGCGAGCGCCGGCACGGCGTCGAAGAAGCGGTGCGCGTCCTCCACCGTGAGGTCGAGCACCTGGCTGATGTTCAGGCCCTTGAAGAGGATCTCGAGCGTCTCGCGGTTGTAGCGCAGGCCGCGGCAGGCGTCGCAGGGCACGTAGACGTCGGGCAGGAAGTGCATCTCGACCTTGATCACGCCGTCGCCCTGGCAGGCCTCGCAGCGGCCGCCGCCGGCGGCCGACCCGACGTTGAAGCTGAAGCGGCCGGCGCCGTAGCCGCGCTCGCGCGCTGCCGGCACCTCGGCGAACAGCTCGCGGATCGGCGTGAACAGGCCGGTGTAGGTGGCCGGGTTCGAGCGCGGCGTGCGGCCGATCGGGCTCTGATCGACAGCGATCACCTTGTCGAACGCCTCCAACCCCTCGATCGCATCGTGCGGCGCCGGCTCGGTTGCGCTGCCATAGAGGTGGCGCGCCACCGCCGCGTACAGCGTGTCGTTGACCAGCGTGCTCTTGCCCGAGCCCGAGACGCCGGTGACGCAGGTGAACAGCCCGACCGGGATCTCGGCGGTCACGTTGCACAGGTTGTTGCCGCGCGCGCCGACGACGCGCAGGCACGCGCCGGCCGCGGCGGCTGTGGCGGCCGCGGGCGACGATGGCCCCGCGGGCGTTGCCCGCGCCGACCCCGCTGCACGGGGCGAGCGCAGCGCCGACGCCGCGGGCAGCGTGGCGCCTTCGATCAGCGCAGCGTTCTGCCACGGCGTGCGCCGCGCCGGCAGCGCGATGCGCCGCCGGCCGGAGAGGAACTGGCCGGTCAATGAGGTTGCATGCGCGGCCACCTGCTGCGGCGTGCCCTGCGCCACCACCTCGCCGCCGTGCACGCCGGCGCCGGGGCCGAGGTCGATGCAATGGTCGGCGGCGCGGATCATGTCTTCGTCGTGCTCGACCACCAGCACGCTGTTGCCGAGGTCGCGCAGCCGCTTCAGCGTGTCGATCAGCCGCGCGTTGTCGCGCTGGTGCAGCCCGATGCTCGGCTCGTCGAGCACGTACATCACGCCGGTCAGCCCCGAGCCGATCTGCGACGCCAGCCGGATGCGCTGCGCCTCGCCACCCGAGAGCGTGTCGGCGCCACGGTCGAGGCTGAGGTAGTTCAGGCCCACGTCGTTGAGGAACTTCAGCCGCGCGCGGATCTCGCGCACCACCTTGTCGGCGATCTCGGCCTTGGCGCCGGCCAGTTGCAGCGACTCGAAGTACGCCAGCGCGTCGGCCAGCGTGGCGTGCTCGATCTCGTAGATCGCGCGGCCGGCGGTCGGGGGCTCACCCACTGCGGCCAGCCGCACGTGGCGCGCCTCGCGGCGCAGCCGCGTGCCGTCGCACTGCGGGCACGGCCGCGCGGCCTGGTAGCGCGCCAGGTCTTCGCGCACGGCGATCGAATCGGTCTCGCGCAAGCGCCGCTCCAGGTTGGGCAGGATGCCTTCGAACGGATGCCAGCGCTTGACCGTGCGCACGCGGCCCTTGCCGCCTTCGGCGCGGTAGACGAACTCGACGTCCTGCGTGCCCGAGCCGTGCAGCAGCACCTGCTTCGCGGCGTCGGCGAGTTGCTCGAACGGCGCCTCGACATCGAAGCCGTAGTGCCGACCCACGCTCTCGATCATCGAGAACGTGTAGGCGTTGCGGCGGTCCCAGCCCTTCACCGCGCCGGCGGCCAGGCTCAGGCTCGGAAACGCCACCACCCGCTCGGGGTCGAACGCTGTCACCTGGCCGAGCCCGTCGCACTGCGGGCATGCACCCACCGGCGAGTTGAACGAGAACAGCCGTGGCTCGAGCTCGGCCAGCGCATAGCTGCACACCGGGCAGGCAAAGCGGTTGGAGAACAGGTGCTCGCGCGCCGGCCGGCCGGCGGCGTCGGCGCTTGCGGCTGCGTGCGTGGCGTCAGGTGCGGCGTCAGGTGCGGCGCCTGGCGTTGCGTCGTGCGGCACCTCGAGTGCGATCGCGCGGCCTTCGGCGATGCGCAGCGCGGCTTCGAAGCTCTCGGCCAGGCGCTGCTGCATCTCGGGGCGCGCGCGCAGGCGGTCGATCACCACGTCGATGTCGTGCTTCTCGGTCTTCTTCAGCTTCGGCAGATCGGCCGCTTCGAACACCCGCGCCGGCGCGCCGGCCGAGCCGATGCGAAAGCGCACGAAGCCCTGCGCCTGCATCTGCGCGAACAGCTCGCCGAACTCGCCCTTGCGGTCGCGCACCACCGGCGCCAGGATCGCGAGCCGCGTGTCGGGCGGCAGCGCGAGCACCGCGTCGACCATCTGGCTGACGTTCTGCGCCTGCAGCGGCAGCCCGTGCTCGGGGCACAACGGCGTGCCGGCGCGTGCGAACAGCAGGCGCAGGTAGTCGTGCACCTCGGTGATCGTGCCGACGGTGGAGCGCGGGTTGTGCGAGCTGGCCTTCTGCTCGATGCTGATCGCCGGCGACAGGCCTTCGATCAGGTCGACATCGGGCTTGTCCATCAGCTGCAGGAACTGCCGCGCGTAGGCCGACAGGCTCTCCACGTAGCGGCGCTGGCCTTCGGCGTACAGCGTGTCGAATGCCAGGCTCGACTTGCCTGAGCCCGATAGCCCAGTGATCACCACCAGCGCGTGCTTCGGGATGTCGAGGTCGATGTTCTTCAGGTTGTGCGTGCGCGCCCCCCGCACGTGCAGCGTGCGGGCTTCCAAGGGGCGCACGTGCAGCGTGCGGGCCTGTTCCGGATGTGCGTGCGACGCCGCGGCTTTCGGCCCATCGGCATCGGGCGGCGGCACTTTCGGAGCTCGGGGCATGGCGGGCAGGCGCGGCGAAACCGGTCATCTTACGAGGGCGACGCTGGTGCGCGCCAGCGCGCCGGTGGGCCGGTGCGGATCAGCGCGCGCGCAGCAGCTGCGACGCCGCCGCGTCGAGCGGGGCGAAGCGCACGCGGCCGCCGGCTTCGACCCAGCGCAGGCCATCGGCCTCGAAGCGCAGCGTCGCGTGCAGCGCGCCGTCGCGCCACCAGCGTGCCAGCGGCACGGCGGCGGCGTCGGCCGCGTCGGCGCTGCGCGCAGCCTCGACTTCGACCCAGCGACCGCGCGCACCCTGCACCACGCGCAGCAGCCACGCCAGGCCGGCGTCGTCGAGCGGCTCGCGTGCGGCGTCGGGGCCCTGCCATTCCCATTGCGCACTGCCGGCCGCGAGCTCGCTGCGCGTCAAGCGCAGCAGCGTCAGCGCGGGCGAAGGCGCCGGCGTGCCCGGCGCATTGACCCCGTGGCTGCGCAACTGCGCGATGCGGCCTGCCGGCGCGACAGCGATTGCCGGCGCCGGTGGTGCCTGCCGGCTCGACTTCAGGGCCGCGCCGGGCGGGCGCGGCGCGGTTTCGTCGGGTCGCTGCTGCGCGGGACGCGCGGCGGCATCGGCCGCCGCGGGCGCTGGTGCGTCTGCGGTCGCGCCCTCGGTCTGCGCGGGCGCCGCTGGTGATGGCGATGTCGTGACGACCCTGCGCTCGCCGGATTCCGCCTTGGCCCGCGCGGGTGCTGCGGGTTCGCCGCGCGTCGGCATCGAATGGGGCGCCGACGTCGATGGCTGATCGGATTGCGCAGGTCGCGGCGCGTCGTTGGCCACGCGGGCAGCCTCGGCCGCCGTGGCCGGTGCGGTGGTCGCGGCGCTGCCGCGCGCCATCGCAGGCGACTCGCGCGCGGCGCCGGCTTGTGCTGCGCCCGCCTGCTGCGCAGCGCCGTCCGCCGTCGCCTCAGCCGGCGCCACGCTGGGGGTCGCGGTTGGTGCGACGGGTGACGTTGCAGCGGCTGGCGCAGAAGGTGCGGCGGGCGACACCGGCGGTACCGCGACTGCCGCCGGAGCGGTCGCTGTGGCTCCCAACGTCTCGCTGCCCGGCCGCTCGACCACCGGCTCGTTGCCGAGATCGAGCCACAGGCCGACGCCGAGCGAGGCCACCAGCGCGGTGGCCAGCGCGCCGGCCGAACGCGGCGACGCCAGCCAGCGCAGCAGCATGCTGATCGGCCGCGGCGGCGGCACCGTCACGCGCACCGGCGGTGGCGCCGCCGCGAGCGTGCGCGCGGGCCGGTGCGCCTGGCGTGCGGCGGCAAGGATGTTCTGGCTCAGGCTCGCCGGCGGCGCAAGCGCATGGTCGGGCGCGTGGCGCAGCGCGGCCCGCAGGTGCGCGTCGTGCGACAGGTCGTCACCGGGTTCGCCGTTCATCGCGTGGCCTGCTTCATGCCCGCGCGCGCAGCGAGCCCGCGTCGAGGTAGGCGCCCATGCAGGTGCGCAGCTTGGCCAGCGCGTAGCGCAGCCGGCTTTTCGCGGTTTCGAAGCCGATGTCGAGCGCGCGCGCCAGCTCGTCGAGCGTCACGCCGTCTTCGTGGTGCAGCAGGAACGCCGACTTCTGCGCCACCGGCAGCTGGTCGAGGCATTCGAGCAGCCGGCCGCCGGCGCGGCGCCAGAACACCAGTTCGTCGATCGCCTCTTCGGGCCGCGGCCAGTGCGACCACGGCGCGCCCTCGGGCACGAAGGGCTCGCCGGCGTCGTCCTCCGGCAGCGGCTGCTCGCGGCCGGAGCGCCGCAGCACGTCGACGGCGCGGTTGTGCGCCAGCGTGAACAGCCAGGTGCGAAAGCTGGCGCCCTGCGGTGCGTACCGCGCCTTCGCGTTGACCACGCGCAGCCAGGTGTCCTGGAACACCTCGTCTGCCTGCGTGGCGCCGTCGCGCCCGAGCAGGCGGCGCACGAAGCGGTACAGCGCGCTGTGGTGGCGCTCGTACAGCCATTCGAACGCCTGCACGTTGCCGGCCGCGAAAGCGGCCATCAGCACCAGATCGTCATCGCCCGCGTGCACGGTCGGGGGCGACGCTTCGTTGTCCATTGCATGCAGTCTGCCATGTTGCGCGGGTCCGGATCGGCCCCCTGTGTTGAACGTGCGGAGCGCCGGTTCGGGGTTGGCGTGGCGCGCGTTGCCGTCCGGCATACGATGCTTCATCGCGCCAGAGGATGCACCGATCCATGCCCTGTCCACCGTTGAAGCGCGCTTCGATTGCAAGCCTTTGCATCGTGCTGATCGCGACCGCCCTCGCGCCGGCCGGCTGCGGCGGCGGGCTCTACCTGGGGTTCGAGCTCGGGGGCCCCGACGACCGTCCGCCCAGCGTGGCGTTGTCGAGCGCGGTCGACTCCGCCGCCGCAGGCGACACGGCGCGCCTGGCCGCCGCGGCGAGCGACGACTTCGGTGTCGACTCGGTGGCGTTCTACCGCGACGAGGCCGGCGGCACGCCGACGCTGCTGGCCACCGACACCCGCGCGCCGTACCAGCTCGACACCGTGATTCCGGTGAGCCCGGCCGGCACGGTGTGGCGCTACTTCGCGCGCGCGTTCGACAGCGCCGGCCAGCAAGCCGACAGCGAGGCGGTGACGATCACGGTGCGTTAAGCCGCGGTGAAGCGAATGGCTGGGGCGCACGCGCCCGCGGCGCCCCATCACATACGCCAGCGGCGTTTCATCGCAGACGCCCGCGACACCAGACTTCACGCGCTCGCGTCCGCCAGCGCCCCGCGCAGCACGCGCAGGATGTCGCCGCCGTAGGCGTCGAGCTTCTTCGCGCCGACGCCACTGATGCCGGCCAGCGCATCGAGCGTCTGCGGCGCGCGCTGTGCCATCTGCGCCAGCGTGGCATCGTGGAACACCACGTAGGCCGGCAAGTTGTGCTTGCGCGCGACCGCGGCGCGCCACAGCTTCAGCGCGCCGAAGCGCGCCTGCCCGGCGGCGTCGAGCGCCAGGTCGGCCGGCGCACGTGCCTCACGCGGGCCGCGGGTTCGCGTGGCCTTGCCGCGCGCGGGCGCTGCCGCGCGAGGCTCGCGCAGCACGATCGCCACTTCACCCTTCAGCGCCGCGCGCGCCGCCGGCGTCAGTTCGAGCGTGTGGTATTCGCCTTCGCTGCGCACCAGGCCCTGCGCGAGCAGCTGGCGCACGACGCCGCGCCACTGCGCCTCCGACAGGTCGGCGCCGATGCCGAAGGTGGACAACCCGTCGTGCCCGTGCTGCGCCGTCTTGTCGGTGTGCTTGCCGCGCAGCACGTCGATCAGGTGCCCGGCGCCGAACGTGATGCCGCCGTGCTGGCGGAAGCGGTAGATGCAGCTCAGCGCCTTGCGCGCGGCTTCGGTGGCGTCCCAGGTGGTCGGCGGGTGCAGGCAGTTGTCGCAGTTGTGGCAATGGAGCCCCCCAGCTAGCGGCTGCGCCGCGTCGCGGCCCCCCAAGGGGGCGCGCCCGCCTTGGGACGGCCCGGCGGCGGGCTGGAGCCCCCCAGCCAGCGGCTGCGCCGCGTCGCGGCCCCCCAAGGGGGGGCGCCCGCCTTGGGACGGCCCGGCGGCGGGCGGGAGTCCCCCAGCCAGCGGCTGCGCCGCGTCGCGGCCCCCCGAGGGGGCGCACCCGCCTTGGGGCGGCCCGTCGGCGGGCTGGAGCGCTGCGGCGGTGGGTGTCGCGGCGACCGCGTCGATCGCGCCGGCCGTCTGCGCATACGTCTCGCCGAAGTAGCCCAGCAGCCGCACGCGCCGGCAGTCGTGCGCCTCGGCCAGCGCCAGCAGCGCGTCGAGCTTGCCGCGCTGCACGCGCTTGAAGTCTTCGCCGGCGTTGCCGTCGTCGATCATGCGGCGCTGGTTCACCACGTCGGCTAGGCCGTAGGTCATCCAGGCGTCGGCCGGCGCGCCGTCGCGCCCGGCGCGGCCGGTCTCCTGGTAGTAGCCCTCGATGTTCTTCGGCAGGTCGAGGTGCGCGACGAAGCGCACGTCGGGCTTGTCGATGCCCATGCCGAAGGCGATCGTCGCCACCATCACGATGCCGTCTTCGCGCAGGAAGCGGTCCTGATGGCGCTTGCGCACGTCGGCGTCGAGTCCGGCGTGGTACGGCAGTGCGCGCACGCCCTCGCCTTCGAGCCAGGCGGCGGTCTCGTCGACCTTGCGGCGGCTCTGGCAATAGACGATGCCGGCGTCGCCGTCGTGCTCGTCGCGGATGAAGCGCAGCAGCTGCGCGCGCGCGTTGTCCTTCTCGACGATCGTGTAGCGGATGTTCGGGCGGTCGAAGCTGCTGACGAACTGGTGCGCCCCTTCGAGCGCGAGCCGCTGCACGATGTCGGCGCGGGTGTGCACGTCGGCGGTGGCGGTGAGCGCGATGCGCGGCACGCCGGGGTAGCGCTCGTGCAGCTGCGACAGGCCCAAGTACTCCTCGCGGAAGTCGTGGCCCCACTGGCTGACGCAGTGCGCCTCGTCGATCGCCACCGCGCTGAGCAGGCCGCGCTCGTGCAGCGAATCGAGCATCGCCAGGAAGCGCGGCGTCAGAATGCGCTCGGGCGCCGCGTACAGCAGCACCAGCCGGCCGGCGAGCAGCTCGCGCTCGATCTGCCGCGCCTCGTCGGAGTCGAGCGTGGAGTTCAGGAACGCGGCATGCACGCCGGCTTCCTCGAGCGCGCCGACCTGGTCGTGCATCAGCGCGATCAGCGGGCTCACCACCAGCGTCACGCCGCGGCCGGCGCGGTGGCGTGCGATCGCCGGGATCTGATAGCACAGGCTCTTGCCGCCGCCAGTGGGCATCAGCACCAGCGCATCGCCGCCGCCGATCACGTGCTCGACGATCGAGCGCTGCGGCCCGCGGAACGCGTCGTAGCCGAACACCTCGCGCAGCAGCGCCAGCGGCGCGGCGGCAACGGGGGCATCGGGGTGCGCAAGCATCGACATGGCGGCCCGAATGGTACCGAGCACGGCGCGGCCCCAGCGGCGCGCCGCCCCCGTGCCCGCGCGCCACCGCCGGAGGGCCTGCCTTCGGGGGCCCACCACGGTGCGATGGCCCGGCCGGGCGGCGTGGCGATAATGACCGCCAACGGGCCCGCGCAGCGAGTGGCCCGGCGCCACGACACAACGGGGAACCACCATGGCATCGGTCAACAAGGTCATCCTGATCGGCAACCTCGGGCGCGACCCCGAGGTGCGCTACACGCCCAGCGGCTCGGCGGTGTGCAACGTCAGCATCGCCACCACGCGCAACTGGAAGAACCGCGACAGCGGCGAGAAGCAGGAGGAGACCGAATGGCACCGCGTGGTCTTCTACGACCGCCTGGCCGAGATCGCCGGCGAGTATCTGAAGAAGGGCCGTCCGGTCTACGTGGAGGGCCGCCTCAAGACCCGCAAGTGGCAGGACAAGGAAGGCAAGGACAACTACACCACCGAGATCATTGCCGACCAGATGCAGTTGCTCGGCAGCCGTGACGGCGCGGGTGGCGGCGGTGGTGGCGGTGGTGGCGCCGCGGGCGGCGACGACCACGGCGAGAGCCGCGGCGCAGCGGCGCCGCGCGCGGTGGCCGGCAAGCCGGCGGCCAAGAGCGCCACCGGCTTCGACGACATGGACGACGACATTCCGTTCTAGCCGGTCGCGCGAACACCGGCCGTGAAGGGGGCCCCTTGCGGGGCCCTTTTTTTTCATGCGCGGCGTGCGTGCTCCGGCGTCGGAGCTTGATACCCGCACTGGTATGCGGTACGATACGGGCATGGGTATCAAGATCGGGCCTGTCGCGGTCGCACTGCAACTGATGCTGGTGGGGGCTGCAAGTGCAGACGCCGCGCCGCTGCCGGTGGTCACGCTCGAGGCGCGCGCCGGTGGCGAAGCGGCCGATCTCGTGCTCGACGGCTCGCTGCAGGCGGTGCGGCAGGCCACGCTGGCTGCGCAGGTGGCCGGCAACGTGCAGCGCCTGGCCGTGCAGGCGGGCGATCGCGTCCGCGCGGGTCAGCTGGTCGCCGTGATCGACGAGCGCGATGCCCAGGCCGCGCTCGCTCGCAGCCAGGCGGCCGTGGCCGAGGCCGAGGCGCTGCTGCGCAATGCCGAGCTGCACGCGCAGCGCACGCGCGAGCTGCGCGCACAGGGCTTCGTCAGCCAGGCCGCACTCGACGTGGCGGAAACCTCGGCACACGCCGCACGCGCCGCCGTGCAGCAGGCGCGGGCCGCACGCACCCAGGCCGCGCTGGTACGCGGCCATGCCACGGTGACGGCGCCGTTTGCCGCGGTGGTGCTGGCCACGCATGTCGAAGCCGGCGATCTGGCCGCGCCGGGCCGCGCGCTGGTCACCGTCTACGCTCCAGGCGCGCTGCGCGCGGTGGTCGACGTGCCTGCGTCGCGCGCTGCGCAGGCGCGCCAGGCGCGGCAGGTGCAAGTGCTGCTGCCCGACGGGCGTGTGATCGAGCCGGGCGCGCGCACGCTGCTGCCCGGCACCGATCCGGTGTCGCAGACGGTGCAGTGGCGCCTCGATCTGCCCGCATCGGCGATCACCGGCTCGACGCCGGGGCAGGCGGTGCAGGTGCGCTATGTATCGTCGGCCGCGGCGCCGGTGGCCGCGCCGATCGTCGTGCCGCCCGCGGCGCTGCTGCACCGTGGCGAGCTGACTGCGGTGTACGTCGTGCAGGGCGAGCGCTTCGTGCTGCGCGCCGTGCGCGCCGGTGTCGACCGTGGCCGCGCGGGCGTCGAGATCTGGGCCGGCCTCGCGCACGGCGAGCGCATCGCGGCCGACGCGGTGCGCGCCGGCCTGGCCGGTGCGGTGCCATCGGTGGCCGCTGCGCCCGGCGCGATGGGTGCGGCCGGCACGGTGGGGGCGGCGAGTGCACCCACTGCGACCGCGACACCGGCCCCGCCGACGCGCTGAAGCGAGGCCTCGCATGTCCGTCGACCGCGAACAGCCAGCGATCGCGCCCGCCGCCCCTGACCGCATGGGCGTGGCGGGGCGGCTGGCCGCGGCCTTCCAGGCGCATGCGCTGACGCCGCTGCTGGCGCTGGTGGCGCTGCTGCTGGGGGTGTTCGCGGTGGTGGTCACGCCGCGCGAAGAGGAGCCGCAGATCGACGTGACGATGGCCAACGTGATCGTCGCGTTCCCCGGCGCCAGCAGTGCCGACGTGCAGGCCATGGTCGCCAAGCCCGCCGAGCGTGTGCTGTCGCAAATGGCCGGCATCGAGCACACGTCGTCGCTATCGCGGCCGGGCGTGGCAGTGGTGACGGTGCAATTCAAGGTGGGTGTGCCGCGCACCGAGGCGCTGGTGCGTCTGTACGACGTGATCAACGCCAACCAGGACTGGCTGCCGCGCGCGCTCGGCACGCTGCCGCCGATCGTCAAGCCCAAGGGCATCGACGACGTGCCGGTGCTGGCCGCCACGCTGTGGAGCCCCGACGCCGTCGCGGCGAGCGACCTGGAGCGCGTGGCGCGCAGCATCGAAACCGACCTCGAGCGCGTGCCGGGCACGCGCCAGGTCAACCTGATCGGCGGGCCCGGGCGCGTGGTGCAGGTGGCGCTCGACCCGCAGCGCCTGCGCGAGCGCGGCGTCGACGTGATGCGGCTGAAGGCCACACTGGCCGCCGCCAACCTCGGCATGCCCGCCGGCGCGGTGCTCGATGCCGGCCGCGCCGACGGCCGCATGCTCGCCGTGGAGACGGGTGAGTACCTGCGCAGCGCCGACGAGGTCGGCGAGGTCGTCGTCGGCGTGCACGCCGGGCGGCCGGTGTACCTGCGCGAGGTGGCGCGCATCGAGGCCGCCGCGGCGCAGCCGAAGGCCTACGTCTGGCACACGCCCGGCGCCGCGCATGCGCCGGACGGCGCCGCCGAGCCCGCCGCCGACGCTGCGCTCGCCGCCGGCGTCTACCCCGCGGTGACGATTGCGGTCACGAAGAAGCCGGGCAGCAACGCCGTCGACGTGGCGCATGCGGTGCGCGCGCGGCTCGACGAGCTGCGCAACACCGTGGTGCCGGAGGATCTGCGCCTGACCGTCGTGCGCGACTACGGCGAGACGGCGGCCGACAAGGCCGGCAAGCTGATCCAGAAGCTGGCGTTCGCCACCGCGGCGGTGATCACGCTGGTGGCGCTGGCGCTCGGCCGCCGCGAGGCGGTGATCGTCGGCGCTGCGGTGATGCTGACGCTGACCGCCACCCTGTTCGCCAGCTGGGCCTGGGGCTTCACGCTGAACCGGGTGTCGCTGTTCGCGCTGATCTTCTCGATCGGCATCCTGGTCGACGACGCGATCGTCGTCGTCGAGAACATCCACCGCCACCAGCAGCTCGAGCCCGGCCGGCCGCTGCGCGAGATCATCCCCGCGGCGGTCGACGAGGTCGGCGGCCCGACGATCCTGGCCACGCTGACCGTGATCGCCGCGCTGCTGCCGATGGCATTCGTCTCGGGGCTGATGGGCCCGTACATGAGCCCGATTCCGATCAACTCGAGCCTGGGCATGGCGCTGTCGCTGGCGATCGCGTTCACCGTCACGCCTTGGCTGGCGCTGGTGCTGATGAAGGGACACGGCCCGGCCGCCACGGCGGCCCCGGCAGCCCCGGCCGGCGGCCGCGTGCAGCGGCTCTTTCACGCGTTGTTGCTGCCGCTGCTGCGCAGCGCGCGCAAGCGCTGGCTGCTGGCCGCCGGCATCGCCGCCGCGCTGCTGCTCTCGGTCGGGCTGGTGGCCGTGCAGTGGGTGGTGCTGAAGATGCTGCCGTTCGATAACAAGAGCGAGTTCCAGCTCGTGGTCGAGATGCCCGCGGGCACGCCGCTGGAAGACACCGCGCTGGCGTTGCAGGACCTGGGCCGCTTTCTCGCCGCGCAGCCCGAGGTGCGCAACCTGCAGGGCTACGCGGGCACCGCGAGCCCGATCACCTTCAACGGCCTGGTGCGCCAGTATGACCAGCGCGCTGACCCCGAGCAGGGCGATCTGCAGGTCAACCTGGTCGACAAGCACGAGCGCAGCGAGCAGAGCCACGCGATCGCGCAGCGGCTGCGCCCGGCGCTGCAGCAGATCGCCGCGGCACACGGCGCGCGCCTGCAGCTGGTCGAAGTGCCGCCCGGGCCGCCGGTGCTGAGCCCGCTGGTGGCCGAGGTGTACGGGCCCGACGAGGCGGGGCGCCAGCAGCTGGCGCGGCGCGTGGCCGCGGCGTTCGCGCGCACGCCCGACATCGTCGGCGTCGACAGCACGCTGAAGGACGATGCGCCGCGCGCCTTCCTGCGCGTGCAGCGCAGCAAGGTCGAGTCACTCGGCATCGCGGTGTCGACCGTGGCGCAGACGGTGCACGCGGCGCTGTCGGGCGCCGATGCCGCCTACCTGCACGACGGCCACGCGCTGCAACCGGTGCCGGTGCGACTTCAGCTGCCGCGCGAAGCGCAGGTGGGCCTGGACGCGCTGCTCGCGCTGCCGCTGCGCGCCGCCAACGGGCAGCTGGTGCCGCTGGGCGAGCTGGTGCGCGTGGAGCGCGGCGTGATCGACAAGCCGCTGGTCACCAAGGATCTGCTCGGCGTGAGCCACGTCTTCGGCGATGTCGGCGCGCGCCCGGGTGGCCTGCCCGACTCGCCGCTGTACGGCTTGTTCGCGATCCGCGCCGCGCTGCCCGATGCCGCGTTGCCCGGCACCGGCGCACTCGCCGAGCACTGGATCCGCGCACCCGGCGACCCGTACCGCCACTACGCGATCAAGTGGGATGGCGAGTGGCAGATCACCTACGAGACCTTCCGCGACATGGGCGCGGCCTATGCCGTGGGCCTGGTGCTGATCTACTTGCTGGTGGTGGCGCAGTTCAGGAGCTACCGGACGCCGTTGATCATCATGGCGCCGATCCCGCTGACGATCGTCGGCGTGCTGCCCGGCCACGCGCTGCTGGGTGCGCAGTTCACCGCCACCTCGATGATCGGGATGATCGCGCTGGCCGGCATCATCGTACGCAACTCGATCCTGCTGGTCGACTTCATCGAGCTCGAGCTGGCGCGCGGCGTGCCGTTCGAGCAGGCGGTGGTGCGCTCGGCCGCCGTGCGCGCGCAGCCGATCGCGCTGACCGCGCTGGCCGCGATGCTCGGCGCGTTCTTCATCCTCGACGACCCGATCTTCAACGGCCTGGCGGTGTCGCTGATCTTCGGCATCGCCGTGTCGACGCTGCTCACGCTGGTGGTCATTCCGGTTCTGTACCACGCCGCCTATCGGCGGCGATTCGAAGCCCGCAACGCGGCGGGCGCTGCCCTCCCAACCCCTCACGAGGAGTCACCATGACCGTCGACCGTTTGATTCGCATCTTCGCCGGCAGCTTCGTGCTGCTGTCGCTGGCGCTGGGCGTGTCCGCCAGCCCGCTGTTCGTCAGCCCCTGGTGGCTGGCGTTCACCGCGTTCGTCGGCGCCAACCTGCTGCAGTCGGGCTTCACCCGCGTCTGCCCGCTGGGCTGGATGCTGAAGCGGATGGGCGTGCGCGAGGCCGCGTCCTGCGCACGGTGAAGACCGTCGCCGGCCCGGCGCAGACCGGCCGGGCCACAATGCCGGTCACCGTATCCGGGAAGGACTGCACCATGTCCAAGCTGAGCGACAGCGCCGCGCGCACCGACATCCTCAACCGCCTCAAGCGGGCCGAGGGCCAGTTGCGCGGCGTGCAGCGCATGCTCGAGGAGGGCGAGCCCTGCCTCGAGATCGCCGGCCAGATGGCGGCGGTGCGCAAGGCGCTCGATGCCGCCTACGTGCGGATGACCGTGTGTTTCATGCAGCAGGAGCTGCAGTCCCGGCTGGCACCGGATGCCAAGCGCGAGCAGGCCCTGGCCGGCGTGCTCGACGAGGTGCAGACCCTGCTGGGCAAGGTGCGCTGAGCGTGGCGGCCCGAACCGACAACCGAGCGTGCGAAAGGACGAGATGCGATGAATGAAGAACGCGTGACCGTGCAACTGGCGCAGCGCCAGCACTACCAGTTCGACAACCGTTTCGGCGCACCGATACCGGCGCTGCTCACCGACCTGCCGCCGCCGCTCGGCGCCGGCGCGGGGCCCTCGCCCGAGCACCTGCTGGCCAGCGCGGTCGGCAACTGCCTGTCGGCATCGCTGCTGTTCGCGTTGCGCAAGTTCAATCCGCAGGCGGCCGGCCGCATCGGTGCCGAGGTGACGATCGAGACCGGCCGCAACGCCGAGCGCCGTCTGCGCGTCACCGGCCTGCACGCGCGCATCACGATCGGTGACGACGTGTCGGCCTACCGCAACCTCGACCGCGCGCTGGCCGGCTTCGAAGATTTCTGCACGGTGACGGCCAGCGTGCGCACGAGCATCCCGGTGGCGGTGCAGGTGTTCGATGCACGCGGTGTGCAGCTGAAGTGAACCACCCCCGTTGCGCCTTCGGCGCTTCCCCCTCGAAGGGGGCCGAGGTCCGCGGCTCCAGGCCGACCGGCGTCGGCTTGGACGGACCGAGGAGTGGGCGCGTCTCGCGGCCACGCGGCCTGCAAGGCCCGCCAGCGGCCCGGCAAAGCCGGATCCGCGGCGGCTCTCGGCCGGACCGGTTCATGCGTCGCGGGTCGCGCGAAGCGCGGTGGAGCAACTGAAGTGACCGCCGGCCGCGCCAAGGCCGGCCGAGCGGCTACCATCGACCGCGTCGTCACATGAGGGGAACACGATGAATCAGCGTCGTTCGAGGTGGCTGCACTGGGCCGCCACCGCCGGGTTCGTGGCCGTTGCGCTCGCCGCCACCGGCGTCCAGGCCCAGGGCAGGAAGGACACCGCGGTGATCGCGATGACGCTCGAGCCCACCGGGCTCGATCCGACCGCCGGTGCCGCATCGGCGATCGGCGAGGTGGTGCACTACAACGTCTTCGAGACGCTGACCAAGATCGCCTCCGACGGCTCGGTGCATCCGCTGCTGGCGCAGAGCTGGACCGTCACGCCCGACAACAAGACCTGGGCCTTCCACCTGCGTCAGGGCGTGAAGTTCCAGAACGGCGAGCCGTTCGACGCCGCGGCAGTCAAGTTCTCGTTCGAGCGCGCGGTGGCGTCGGGCTCGGTCAACAAGGACAAGGCGGTGTTCGCCAACATCCTGAACATCGCCAGCACCGATGCGCACACCGTCGTGCTGACGCTGAAGAACCCGAACCCCGACTTCCTGTTCCAGCTCGGCCAGACCACGGCGTCGATCGTCGAGCCCAAGAGCGCGGCCGGCAACAACACGCACCCGGTAGGCACCGGACCGTACAAGCTCGAGGCGTGGAACAAGGGCGTGTCGGTGGTGCTCGCGCGCTGGGACGGCTACCGCGACGCCAAGGCGGTGAAGCTGCGCCGCGTGACGATCCGTTTCATCAGCGACAGCGCAGCGCAGGTGGCGGCGATGCTGTCGGGCGACGTCGATGCGTTCGCGCGCATCGGCGCCGCGCGCAGCCTGGCGCAGTTCCGCAACGACAAGCGCTTCCAGGTGCTGATCGGCGGCTCGCGCTCGAAGACGATCATGGCGATCAACAACAAGCGCAGGCCGCTCGACGACGTGCGCGTGCGTCGCGCGATCGCGATGGCGATCGACCGCAAGGCGGTGGTCGAAGGCGCGGCCGACGGCTTCGGCACGCCGATCGGCAGCTTCTACGTGCCCGGCGCCCCCGGCTACGTCGACCTCACCGCGGTCAACGCCTATGCGCCCGACAAGTCACGCGCGCTGCTGAAGGAGGCTGGCGTCACGACGCCGCTCGAGCTGACGATGAAGCTGCCGCCGACGCCGTATGCGCGCCAGGGCGGCGAGGTGATCGCGGCGCAGCTGGCCAAGGTGGGCATCGCCGCCAAGCTCGAGAACGTCGAGTGGGCGCAGTGGCTGTCGGGCGTGTACAAGGAGAAGGCCTACGACCTGACCGTGATCTCGCATGTCGAGCCGCTGGACTTCGGCAACTTCGCGCGCCCCGGCTACTACTGGAACTACGACTCGCCGAAGTTCAACGCACTGTGGGAGCAGATCAACACCACGGCCGACACCGCGCAGCGCAACAAGTTGCTGGCCGACGCGCAACGGCTGGTCGCCGACGACGCGGTCGCCGCGTACCTGTACCAGCCGAGCTGGATCACGGTGGCCAAGGCCGGGCTGGTGGGGCTGTGGAAGGATTTCCCGATCTTCGCCAACGACCTATCCGCGTTGTCCTGGCGCTGAGCCCGCGCACAGGGCAGTCCCTGCGGACTGCCCTGTGGCTGGCGAAGGCCTGGCCGCGTCTTGCGCGGCCAGGCATGAGGCCGGACGCAAGGGCCCGGAAGGGGCCACGCGCCTGCCGACAGGGCAGTGCCCTGCGGTGCAGGCTCACATCGCGGCAGCGATGTGAAGGCGCATAGCGCCGGCCGAAGCCAAGGACCGGCCGCGATACAAGCGGCCGGGCATGAGCCCGCCAGGCATGAGGCTGGACGCAAGGGTCCCGCAGGATCCCTGCGCCGCCCCCTCAGCGCTCCCCCACACCCTCGGCTGCACGCAACGGCGTCGTGTCGGGTTGCTCGGGCAGCCCCTGCAGGTGCGCGGCATCGCCCCATTCGACGATCTCGAGCGTGCCGGCGTGCCAGCGCAGCCGGTTGATGCCGGTGTTCGGGATCGCGCAGGTGCGCGCGCCGTGCAGTGGCTCGCCGCGCGCGGCGCGCCACAGCATGTCGAGCACGCCGCCGTGCGTGAACACCGCGATGCGGCCGTGGTGCTCGCGCACCGCACGCGCCAGCGCGCGCAGCACGCGGTCGTGGAACATGCGCACGCTCTCGCCGCCACCGGGCAGCGCGTAGTCGGCATCGTGGCGCAGCCATTGCGTCCACGCCTCCGGGTGGCGAGCGCCGATCGTCGGTGCGTCCAGGCCTTCGGCGACGCCGAACGACTGCTCGCGCCACAGCGGGTCGAGCTCGATGGTCTGCCGGCCGGCCGCCGCCTCGGCGGTGGCGCGGGCGCGCAGCAGGTCGCTGGCCACCACGGCATCGAAGCGCTCGCCGCTCAGGCGGCGGCCCAGGCGCTCGGCCTGCGCACGGCCGACGGCGTTCAGCGGTACGTCGATCTGCCCTTGGAAGCGGTGCTGGCGGTTCCAGTCGGTTTCGCCGTGCCGGATCACGATCAATTCGGTCATCATGCGATTGTCTTCCTTTCGACTGACCGAGCGATGTCCAAGGCTGTGCCAACCGTGGCGCCCACGGTCGTGTTGCTGCCCGGCCTGGCGTGCGACGAGGCGACCTGGCGTGATCAAGTGCCGGCGCTCGCCGCGCGCCACGCCGTGCGGGTGAGCCTCGCGCACCATCGCCATGCCGGGTTGCCGGCGATGGCGCACGCCGTGCTCGCCGAGCATCCCGGGCCGTTGGTGCTGGTGGGCCATTCGATGGGTGGCATGCTGGCGTTGCACGTGCACCGCGAGGCGCCGCAACGCGTGGCCGCGATGGCGCTGCTGGCCAGCAGCGCGCGCGCCGACACGCCCGAGCTGATCCGACTGCGCAGCGATGCGATCGTCGAGTTCGCGCACGGCCGCGCCGAGGACGTGCTGCGCGCCAATGCTGCACTCGCGTTCCACTCCGAGCACGCCGGCGACGCGGCGCGAGTGGACGACTACGTGCGGCAGATCCTGCGCCTCGGAGCGGCCCAGTTGATTGCACAGAACCGTGCGGTGATGGCGCGCGAGGACATGCGGTCCTGGCTGGCCGACGTGCGGTGCCCGGTGCTGGTGGCCTGCGGCGACGACGACCGCCTGACGCCGCTGGAGCATTCGCAGGAGATCGCGCGCGGCATTGCGCACGCGCGGCTCGAGGTCGTGCATGGTGCGGGCCACCTGATGACCTGGGAGCAGCCCCAGCGCGTGAGCGCGCTGTTGTTACAGTGGCTCGGCAGCCTGGCGGCGTTCGCGCCAGCGGCGGGGCGTGCCGGATGACGGATGCCACGCCCCCTGCCTGAGCGGCGCAGGAACCCGCGGGGCTTACGTTTGCAGGCTTGCCCCAGGTGTCGAAAGACGACACCATCGATGCAGTTGTCCCACTCGCACGCATTTCCATCATGGCCGATTCGCTCCGTGCTCTCGTGGTCCTGATCGCACTGGCCGGCAGCGGCGGTGCCGTGCTGGCGCAGGCCGATGCCGCCAAGGCGGCCGACGATTGCGAGGCCGCGGTCAGCGACGCGGTCAAGCGCATGCGCGGGTCGAGCGCGCACGAGGTGCAGTTCAACAAGGCACGGCGTAGCGTGACGCCGTCGGGCGACGAAGAGACCACGCTGAAGGGCGAAGGCCGCTACCGCGGCGCCGGCGGCGCGAGCATGCCGTTCGCGTACAGCTGCGCGCTCAACACCAAGACCGGCGCCACCTCGGGCGTGGTGTTCCGCGAGCTCGCGGTGGCCGGCGACAAGCCGTTCGCACCCGACCTGACGCACGTGTCGGTCAGCGATTGCGAAGGCGCGGCGGCGGCCTCGCTGAAGAGCCAGCATCCGCGCGCCGACCGCATCGTGCTCGACTCCGAATCGCGCCAGCTGAAGCCGGCCGGCGATCGCAACATCGCGCTCGAAGGCCGTGGCGCGGTCGAGCGCGCGCCGGGCATGAACGCGGTGCCGTTCACCTATCGCTGCGAAGTCGAGCCGCGCTCCGGCCGCATCGTCAGCGTGCACACCCAGCTGTAGCGGCGGCCGTCGCGCGGCCCGCAGCGGGCGCGCTTGATCGGCTGCCGTGAGGCCGTCGCGCTACGGCGCGCTGCGCTCGATCACGCCACCGCCGAGGCACACCTCGCCGTCGTACAGCACCGCCGATTGCCCCGGCGTCACCGCCCACTGCGCGGCATCGAAGCCGAGTGCGAACGATGCCGCCTGCACCGCCTGCAGGTCGCACGCGGCGTCGGCCTGGCGGTAGCGCGTCTTCGCGGCATAGCGGCCGGGTGCGGGCGCATCGCCCGCGATCCAGCTGGCCGCGGTAGCCTGCAGCGCGCTCGACAGCAGCCACGGATTGTTGTGGCCCTGCACCGCGACCAGCACGTTGCGCTCGCGGTCCTTGCGCGCCACGTACCACGGCGCGTGCTCGGCGCTGCCGCGCACGCCGCGGCGCGGCTTCAACCCACCGATGCCCAGGCCCTGGCGCTGGCCGAGCGTGTAGAAGCTCAGGCCCACGTGCCGCCCGATGACGCGGCCGCGATCGTCCTCGATCGCGCCCGGCTGCTGTGCGAGGTAGCGGGCGAGGAACTCGCGGAACGGCCGCTCGCCGATGAAGCAGATGCCGGTCGAGTCGCGTTTGGCGGCGTTGGGTAGGCCGATCTCGGCGGCGATCTCGCGCACCTGGGTCTTCTTCAGCTCGCCCACCGGGAACAGCGTGCGCGCGAGCTGCGCCTGGTTCAAGCGGTGCAGGAAGTAGCTCTGGTCCTTGCTGCCGTCGATGGCCTTGAGCAGTTCGTGGCGCGCGCGCGCGCCGCTGCGGCTGCCTTCGGCCGCGGCCGCGGGGCGTACGCGCGCATAGTGGCCGGTGGCGATCCTGTCGGCGCCCAGCCGCAACGCGTGGTCGAGAAAGGCCTTGAACTTGATCTCGGCGTTGCACAGCACGTCGGGGTTCGGCGTGCGGCCGGCGCGGTACTCGCGCAGGAACTCGGCGAACACGCGGTCCTTGTACTCGGCCGCGAAGTTCACGTGCTCGAGCTCGATGCCGATCACGTCGGCCACCGCGGCGGCGTCGATGAAGTCCTGGCGCGACGAGCAGTGTTCGCTATCGTCGTCGTCCTCCCAGTTCTTCATGAAGATGCCGACCACCTCGTGGCCCGCGCGCTTGAGCAGCCAGGCGGCCACCGCGGAGTCGACCCCGCCGGACAGGCCGACCACGACCCGAGACGTGCGCATCGCGCGATTCTATTTTTTGTGCCACAGGCCGCGCCGGCGCGAGGCCTTGGGCGCGCGGCGTCAGCGCGCTGGCGGCGCGAGCGCAGAGGCGTCGGTGTGGATCAGCTCCAGCGGGTGGCGATGGCCGGCATGGTGGTCGTCGATGCAGCGCATCAGCAGCGGCGTGCGGTGGCGATCGCCTTGCGCGCGCAACTCGTCCGGTGTGAGCCACAGCGTGCGCACGATGCCGGTGTCGAGCGCATGGCCGGGCAGCGGCTCCGACACGCAGCCGGTGAACGCCAGGCGCAGGTAGGTGACGTCGCTCGGCGGCTCGGCGCGTCGGGCGCGCGACAGGTAGACGCCCACCACGGCCGTCGGCGTGAAGCGCCGCGCGGTCTCTTCGAGCGCCTCGCGCACCACCGCCTGCAGCGGCGATTCGCCCGGGTCGAGGTGGCCGGCCGGGTTGTTCAGCCGCAGGCCGTCGGGCGTGTGCTCCTCGACCACCAGGTAGCGGCCGTCGCGCTCGACGATGGCGGCCACGGTGACGCGACTGGCCCATTCGACCTGGATCATGCGGCGATGCTAGCGAACGCTGGCAGAATCCGCCGACGCTTTTTCGCGAGCCGGCGCTGGCGTGCAGCGGTTCCGTCGGCCGGGCCAGGAGAGACCATGCGGATCGGAGTTCCGAAGGAGACGGCGGCGCAGGAGAAGCGCGTCGCCACCGTACCGGAGGTGGTGGCCAAGCTCGTCAAGCTTGGCTTCACGGTGTCGGTGCAGAGCGGCGCCGGCGACGCGGCCAACTTCACCGACGACGCCTATCGCGCGGCCGGCGCCGACGTGGTGCCCGATGCGGCCGCGCTGTGGGCGCAGTCCGACATCGTCTTCAAGGTGCGCCCGCCCACGCTCGACGAGGCGGCGCTGCTGCGCGAGGGCGGCACCTTCATCGGCTTCGTGTGGCCGGCGCAGAACCCGGCGTTGATGCAGGCGCTGGCCGCGCGCAAGGCCACCGCGCTGGCGATCGATTCGCTGCCGCGGCAGCTCTCGCGCGCGCAGAAGATGGACGCGCTCACGTCGATGGCGGGCGTGAGCGGCTACCGCGCGGTGATCGAGGCGGCCCATGCGTTCGGGCGCTTGTTCAACGGCCAGGTCACTGCCGCCGGCAAAATCGCGCCGGCCAAGGTGTTCATCGCCGGTGCCGGCGTCGCCGGGCTGGCGGCGATCGGCACCGCCGCCAACATGGGCGCGATCGTGCGCGCCAACGACACGCGCGCCGAGGTCGCCGACCAGGTCACGTCGCTCGGCGGCGAGTTCGTCAAGGTCGACTACGAAGAAGAGGGCTCGGGTGGCGGCGGCTACGCCAAGGTGATGAGCGAGGGCTTCCAGGCCGCGCAGCGCAAGATGTACGCCGAGCAGGCGGCCGATGTCGACATCATCATCACCACCGCGCTGATCCCGGGCAAGCCGGCGCCGAAGCTGATCACCGCCGAGATGGTGCAAAGCATGAAGCCCGGCAGCGTGATCGTCGACATGGCGGCCGAGCAGGGCGGCAACTGCGAGCTCACCGTGCCCGGCGAGGCGGTGGTGCGCCACGGCGTGACGATCGTCGGCTACACCGATCTCGCGAGCCGCCTGGCGCGGCAGAGCTCGACGCTGTACTCGAGCAACCTGCTGCGCCTGACCGAGGAGCTGTGCAAGACGAAAGACGGCGCGATCGACGTCGACATGGCAGACGACGCGATCCGCGGCCTCACGGTGATCAAGGCGGGCACCGTCACCTGGCCGCCGCCGCCGCTGAAGCTGGCGGCGCCGCCGGCGGCGAAACCGGCGGCCGCGCCGGTCGCGCCGGCGGCCAAGAAGGGCCACGGCCACGGCGCCGGCGAGCCGATGTCGGGCGCCGCGCTGGTCACCGTGTTCGCGCTCGGCGCGATCGCGTTCGCACTGGTCGGCCTGTATGCACCGGCGAGCTTCCTGGCGCATTTCACGGTCTTCGTGCTGGCGTGCTTCATCGGCTACATGGTGATCTGGAACGTGACGCCGGCGCTGCACACGCCGCTGATGAGCGTGACCAACGCGATCTCGTCGATCATTGCGATCGGCGCGCTGATCCAGATCGCACCGCCGCTCGATGCCGCGGGTGCGGCCGACCGGCCGCACGTCTTGATCGTCGCGCTCGCGGTGTTCGCGCTCGCGCTCACCGCGGTCAACATGATCGGCGGCTTCGCGGTCACCCAGCGCATGCTGGCGATGTTCCGCAAGTGACGGCCGCGAGCACACCATGAGCCCCAGTCTTGTCACCGTCGCCTACATCGGCGCCACCATCCTGTTCATCCTCAGCCTCGGCGGCCTGTCGAACCCCGAGACCGCGCGCCGCGGCAACCTGTTCGGCGTCATCGGCATGACCATCGCCGTGCTGGCCACGGTGTTCGGGCCGCGCGTCACGCCGGCCGGCTGGGGCTGGATCGTCGGCGCGATGGTCGTCGGCGGCACCGTCGGCCTGCTGGCGGCCAAGAAGGTGCAGATGACGCAGATGCCCGAGCTGGTCGCGGCGATGCACAGCCTCGTCGGCCTGGCGGCGTGCCTGGTCGGCTATGCCAGCTATGTCGACACCTCCACCGTGTTCGCCACGCCGGCCGAGAAGGCGATCCACGAGGTCGAGATCTACGTCGGCGTGCTGATCGGCGCCATCACCTTCTCGGGCTCGATCATTGCGTTCGGCAAGCTGTCGGGCAAGATCGGCGGCAAGCCGATGCTGCTGCCGGCGCGCCACTGGCTCAACCTGGCGGGCCTGCTGGTCGTGGTGTGGTTCGGCCGCGCGTTCCTGCACGCCGAGTCGATCGGCGGCGGCATGGTCCCGCTGCTGGTCATGACGGCGATCGCGCTGCTGTTCGGCGTGCACATGGTGATGGCGATCGGCGGCGCCGACATGCCGGTGGTGGTGTCGATGCTCAACAGCTACTCGGGCTGGGCCGCCGCCGCCACCGGCTTCATGCTCAGCAACGACCTGCTGATCGTGGTCGGCGCGCTGGTCGGCTCGTCGGGCGCGATCCTGAGCTACATCATGTGCCGCGCGATGAACCGCAACTTCGTCAGCGTGATCGCCGGCGGCTTCGGCTCCGGCGGCGGGGCGCCCGCGGCCGGCGGCGGCGCGGCGCAACCGGCCGGCGAGGTCAGCCCGATCACCGCGGCCGAGACCGCCGAGCTGCTGCGCGAGGCCAAACACGTCGTCATCGTGCCGGGCTACGGCATGGCGGTGGCACAGGCCCAGCACACGGTCTACGAGATCACCAAGCTGCTGCGCGACAAGGGTGTGAGCGTGCGCTTCGGCATCCACCCGGTGGCCGGCCGCATGCCGGGCCACATGAACGTGCTGTTGGCCGAGGCGAAGGTGCCGTACGACATCGTGCTCGAGATGGACGAGATCAATGCCGACTTCCCCGACACCGACGTGTCGATGGTCATCGGCGCCAACGACATCGTGAACCCGGCCGCGCAGGATGACCCGGCGAGCCCGATCGCCGGCATGCCGGTGCTCGAGGTGTGGAAGGCCAAGACCAGCATCGTGATGAAGCGCAGCATGGCCAGCGGTTACGCCGGCGTCGACAACCCGCTGTTCTACAAGGACAACAACCGCATGCTGTTCGGCGACGCGAAGAAGATGCTCGACGAGGTGCTGGCGGCGCTCAGGGCCTGAGTAGCTGCGCCGCCTGGCGCGCCGCTCGGGTGCGGCCGATTCACTCACCTCACAGCTTCCGAGACTCTGAGGCCCGCTGCGCGCTCTCGCGCCACACCGTCGGCCGGTCCGACGCCGGGCGGCGCGCTATCGAATCCCCTGATCGCCCCCACTGTGGGCGTCCCGCAGAATCGGCTGCGAGATCGGGAGCGACGATGGACAAGATCTGGCTCAAGCAATACCCGGCCGGCGTGCCGGCGCAGATCCAGGTCGACCTCTACCCGTCGCTGGTGGCATTGGTGGAGGAGAGCTTCACCAAGTACCGCGCGCTGCCGGCCTACCACTTCATGGGCCGCACGTTCACGTTCGGCCAGATCGACGATGCGTCGCGTGCGCTGGCCGCGTACCTGCAGACACTCGGCCTTGCCAAGGGCGACCGGGTGGCGATCATGCTGCCCAACGTGCCGCAATACCCGGTGGCGGTGGCCGGCGTGCTGCGCGCGGGCTACGTGGTCGTCAACGTCAACCCGCTGTACACGCCGCGCGAGCTCGAGCACCAGTTGAAGGATTCCGGTGCCAAGGCGATCCTGATCCTCGAGAACTTCGCCGCCACGCTGGCGCAGGTGATCGACGCGGTGCCGGCCAAGCAGGTGCTGCTCGCCGCGATGGGCGACATGCTCGGCCTCGTCAAGGGCGCGATCGTCAACCATGTGGTGCGCAAGGTGCGCAAGATGGTGCCGCCGTACTCGCTGCCCGGCGCCGTGCGCTTCAACGAAGCGTTGGCGCGCGGCCGGCGCAAGTCGTACGTGCCGCCGAAGATCGGCCCCGACGACATCGCGGTGCTGCAGTACACCGGCGGCACCACCGGCGTCAGCAAGGGCGCGGTGCTGCTGCATCGGTGCCTGGTGGCCAACGTGCTGCAGTCCGAGGCCTGGTACCAGCCGGCGCTGAAAAAGATCCCGGCCGGCGAGCAGATCGTCACCGTCTGCGCGCTGCCGCTGTATCACATCTTCGGCTTCAACACCAACATGATGCTGTCGATGCGCATGGGCGGGGCCAACATCCTGATTCCCAACGCGCGCGACATCCCGGCGCTGCTGAAGGACCTGTCGCACCACAAGTTCCACAGCTTCCCGGCGGTCAACACGCTGTTCAACGCGATCGCCAACCACGCCGATTTCGACAAGGTCGACTGGAGTGCGCTGAAGATCAGCGTCGGCGGCGGCATGGCGGTGCAGCAGGCCACCGCGCGGCTGTGGCTGGAGAAAACCGGCTGCCCGATCTGCGAGGGCTACGGTTTGTCGGAAACCAGCCCGTCGGCCACCTGCAACCCGGTCGACGCCACCGCGTACTCGGGCACCATCGGGCTGCCGATGCCCAACACCGAGCTCGCGCTGCTCGACGACGCCGGGCTCGAGGTGCCGATGGGCACACCCGGCGAGATCGCGATCCGCGGGCCGCAGGTGATGGCCGGCTACTGGCAACGGCCCGACGAGACCGCCAAGGTGATGACGCCCGACGGCTTCTTCCGCACCGGCGACATCGGCACGGTCGACGAGCGCGGCTACTTCCGCATCGTCGACCGCAAGAAGGACATGATCCTCGTCAGCGGCTTCAACGTGTACCCCAACGAAATCGAGGATGTGGTCTCGAAGATGCCGGGGGTCGTGGAGTGCGCGGCCGTGGGCGTGCCCGACGCCAAGACCGGCGAGGCCGTCAAGCTCGTGATCGTCAAGAAGGACCCGGCGTTGGACGAGCCTGCCGTGCGCGCGTATTGCGAGACGCAGCTCACCGGCTACAAGAAGCCCAAGATCGTCGAGGTCCGCACCGAGTTGCCCAAGTCGACGGTGGGCAAGATCCTGCGCCGCGAGTTGAGGGAGACCAAGAAGTGAAACCCTCTGCCCCCGACAAGCGCAAACCCCGGCCCTCGGCCGCCGTCTCTGACATGGGCGCGCGCGCCAAGCCCAAGGGCAACCCGCCGCTGGCCCTGGTGAGCGCGCCCTTGATCAACCTGGCGCAGCAACTTCGCGGTTGGACCGATTCGGTGCTGGGCATCGCCGGCCCGGCTGCCGAGCTGACCTTGGGCCTTGTCAAGGCCAGCTCGAGCGACCCGAAGAAGCAGGCCGTGATCGGCCGCGCCGGCGCCACCTTGAAGCGCATGCGCGAGGCCGCCGGCATGACCGTGGACGAGTTGGCCCGCGCCGTGGACCTCTCCGACCCCGAACTTCTCGCCGCCGCCGAGAGCGGAGGTGCCGCGCTGCCGTTCGAGGTGGTGCTGCGGTTGGGTGGCGTGCTCGGCCGCAGCGACCCGCTGACGGCCACCATGAAGCTCGCGCGCGCCTTCAACCCGCAACTGTGGAAGGCGATGGACGATCTGGGCGTCGGGCGCCTCGTGGTGCAGGTGGGACGCGAGCGCGAGCTGGCCAACGTCTACCGCGGCAATGACGAGGCGCG
>JABTUY010000007.1 GCA_015075165.1 Ideonella sp.
CCATTCAACGCCCAACCTCTATCGGTTGGGCGTTTTCATTTCCGGGTTCCGCGACACCACGCGGGGTTCGGCGCCGATCTGCATGTGCCACACCGTGGCGGCCCGGCGTCGTGAAGTCGCCCGGTTCGACTCTCTTCTGCTCTCAGTTCTCTCAAAACCTGCGCCAACTTCTTCGCGGGAGCACACGCAGGCGGCCTTTCGTGGCTATGACTTACGCGTGCGTCACTGCCATCAGTTGTCCATCGCGCTTGGATGACCAGGGCATCAGGCTGGCACAAGGCCTGCCGCCGCCGCGCAGGGCATCGAGTACAGCCCTGCGCGCTGCTGCGTGGTCACGAGGGCTTGGTAGGCACGCAACGGCTCGGCGTACTTCTTCCCCTTGAACACGTCGATGGGCTTCTGACTGGTGAGCTGAGCACGCCCCATGACCTGCTCGGATCGGGGGCTTTACCAGTAGCGTCGCTGCTGTACGGTCTGCAGCAGCGTAGCCGGGACGGCGCAGCCGAATGGCAGCAGGCCGAACCCGCAATGGATCGGCTAGCCGAGCTGTTGGCGCCCGACGATGCCCGCGATGTTATTTCAGCGGCCGGTGACCACTGGTGGCTCGAGGTCGGGCCCGTTGATCTCGGTGGGAAGCTGGTCACAATCCAACGTGGTGATGCCCTGATCGCTGCCATCACCGCCCGGGACGACGGACGCTTGCGGGTGGCCGTGTTTCGCCCGTTGGACGCCAAGAGCGCGGAATACCTGATCGGGCTGGGGCAAGTGCTTCACCCTGAGCACGGAGTCTGCATGCGCGAGAACAACTGGGAGTACGCGCTCGACTGCTCCGCCGGCAACGGCAACTACTACGCCGCCGACCGGGGCGAGGCCTACCTGTCCTACTGGGAGAAAGGCCTGGGCATCAGTTGGGACGGCTCCGATGTGACCGAGTGGCGCAAGCAGCTCGACCTCGTTGCCCGGCCCGCCGCCCGCGTGGTCGCAGAGTTGGGCATCCATTACACCTTGTCTGGAAATGAGGACGAGGAGCCTGTTGCCGATGCGGGCGCGGCGGAAGAATTCGAGACACCGGTACCGTCACCGGGCTGGCGCAGCAAGCGCCAGCAAAACGCACGGTCCAGGGCGTTTTCTGGGCTGCCTACTCGGTGGTGCAGTCGGCGATGCGCTAGGCGCACCGGTGGAGTTCATGAAGCGGACTGAGATTCTCCGTCGCTTCGGCCCGAAGGAATCACCCAGTACGCACGGGCTTATGGCGGCATAGAACGATCACCGACGACACGCAAATGACCTTGTTCACCGCCGAGGGATTGATCCGAGGCTGGGTGCGCGGTTGCTTTCAAGGCATCACGACCTATTCCGGGGTCACTGCCCACGCCCATTTGCGCTGGCTGCAAACCCAAGGCGAACGTCCGACCTGCGACATCGACTTCGGCACCGATGAGCCTGGCTGGCTGTTTCAGCAGCGTCAACTGCACAGCCGTCGCGCACCGGGCAACACCTGCCTATCGGCCCTGCGGGCGATGACCTCCCTTGGGGAGCCGGCCCGCAACGACAGCAAGGGCTGCGGCGGCGTCATGCGGGTTGCGCCGGTCGGTCTGTTCGCCTGGCGCCTGCGTCAGTACGAATCTCCCCAAGACGCCTTCCGGCTGGGTACCGAGTTGGCTGCGCTGACCCATGGGCACCCGACCGGAGCCCTGACCGGTGGTGTGCTGGCGGTGCTGGTCCTGGCGCTGACCGATGGCGCTTCGCTGCCCGAGGCACTGGCCGCCGCCAAACTCCTGCTGCGAGCCGAGCCCAGCTTTGAGGAGACGCTGCGGGCAATAGAGATGGCCGAGGAGTTGGCCGATTCCGGTCTGCCCCATGAAGAAGCCATTGCCCGGCTGGGCCAGGGCTGGATCGCCGAGGAGGCCCTGGCGATCTCCATCTATTGCGCGCTGGTCGCCCGCAATTTCAAGCATGGCGTGATCCTGGCGGTGAACCACGATGGCGACTCCGACTCGACCGGAGCGATCGTCGGCAACCTGCTGGGCGCAATGCACGGCGTGAAGGCAATCCCTGCCGAGTGGCTGGAGCCGCTGGAGCTGCGCGATGTCATCACCGAATTGGCGGAAGACCTCTACGCATTCAAGGATTGGGCGATAGGCGAGTACAGCGAAAACGAGGAGCTGAACCAGCGGATCTGGCGTAAGTACCCGGGGTTTTGAGGGAGTAATTGCCCAAATCGTCGAATCCACGCCCTCAAGGCCAATGCGTTACTATCTGACTCGGATTGCGGACGCGGGTTCGGTTCCGTGTTCCGCCACCACTCTTCCCGAGTGCCCGCCATCAGCTGGCGCACGCGAAACGTTCGAGTCCGCCGCACCTCACCGACGCGGGATGCCGCTGCGGATTCGGATCGATGTCGACGCCGTGTGGCCCGCTTGGCCAGACGCCGGGGCCCCCGCCTGCGGGGCTGCGGGTACAGTCGCGACGCGAACGTCTGCCCTGGAGATGGCCCGATGACGACACCGAGCGAGCCTGCCCGCAGCGAGTCCGGCGCGCAGCTGGACTTCAGCAGCACGATGAGCTATGGCGACTACCTGCACCTCGACGCCGTGCTCTCGGCGCAGCACCCGCTGTCGCCCGACCACAACGAGATGCTGTTCATCGTGCAGCACCAGACCAGCGAGCTGTGGATGAAGCTGATGCTGCACGAGCTGCACGCCGCCGTGGCCCGCATCGCGCACGACGACCTGCCGCCGGCGTTCAAGATGCTCGCCCGCGTCAGCCGCATCATGGAGCAGCTGGTGCATGCGTGGGATGTGCTGGCGACGATGACACCGCCGGAGTACTCGGCGATCCGCCCCTACCTCAGCTCGAGCAGCGGCTTCCAGAGCTGGCAGTACCGCTGCATCGAGTTCATGATGGGCAACAAGAACGCCGCGATGCTGAAGCCGCACGCGCACCACGCCGAGCGCTCGGGCGTGGTCGAGGCGGCGCTGCGCGCGCCGTCGCTGTACGACGAGGCGCTGCGTCTGCTGGCGCGGCGCGGCCTGAGGCTGCCGGCCGGCCACCTGCAGCGCGACTGGACGCAGCCGTACGCGGCCGACACGCTGGTCGAACAGGCGTGGCTCGCGGTCTACCGCGACCCGACGGCGCACTGGGATCTGTACCAGCTCGGCGAAGAGCTGGTCGACCTGGAGGACGCGTTCCGGCTCTGGCGCTTTCGCCACGTGACGACCGTGGAGCGCATCATCGGCTTCAAGCGCGGCACCGGCGGCACCAGCGGCGTCGCCTACCTGCGCAAGATGCTCGACGTGGTGCTGTTTCCCGAGCTGTGGCGCTTGCGCACGAACCTGTAGGCTTTGGCAGCGCGGGGGCGTCACGCCATCCAGCGTGCCGCTGCCGCCTCGACCACCGCGGGCATCGGTGCGCCTGTGCGCCGCTGCTCGCGCAGCCAGGTGGCGTCGTTGCCCTCGGTGAGCGATTCGCGCACCAGGTTGCAGGCGTCGAGCGCCTGCAGGTCGAGCGCGTGCGGTTCGATGCGCGCCAGCGTGCGGATGATGTCGTCGCGCAGCTTGCCGCGCTGCTTGGTCTTCGGGTCGACGATGTCGCCGTCGAGCCCGAAGCGGCAGGCCTGGAAGCGGTTGAAGGTGTAGACGAGGTAGTCGTCCTCGGCCGGCTCGAACGGCCGCTCGTCGCGCAGGAAGCGGCACAGACTTTGCAGGTAGCACGCCAGCGCGGCCGCCTTGTCGACCTGCAGCGGCGTGTCGCACACGCGCAGCTCGATCGTGCCGAACTCGGGCTTCGGCCGGATGTCCCAGTAGAAGTCCTTCATCGACTGCACGACGCCGGTGCTGGTCATCTTGTCGAAGAAGTGGCCGAAATCATCCCAGGTGAGCACGAACGGCGCGCGGCCCGACAGCGGGAACGCGAACACCGAGTTGAGCCGCGCCGAGTGGAAGCCGGTGTCCTCGCCCTGCACGTACGGCGACGACGCCGCCAGCGCGATGAAGTGCGGCACGTAGCGCGACAGCGCATGCAGCAGCCACAGCGCCTCGTCGCCGTTGGCCACGCCCACGTGCACATGCTGGCCGAACACGGTGAACTGCTTGGCCAGGTAGCCGTACAGCTCGCTGATGTAGTGGAAGCGCTCGGTCGGGAAGATGCGCTGCGCGCTCCAGTGCTGGTAGGCGTGCGTGCCGCCGCCCGAGATCGCGATGTTCAGCTTGCGCGCGGCGCGCGACATCTGGCTGCGCAGGTCGCGCAGCTCGTCGCGCAGCGGCCCGAATGCGCGCTGGATCGAGGTGCCGATTTCGATCATGCTGCGCGTGATCTCGGGCTTGACGTCCCACGCACCGCTGTGGCCGTGCAGCTCGCGCAGCAGGTCCTCGGCGCGCGGCGTCAGGTCGAAATCGTGCGTGTCGACGAGCTGCAGCTCGAGCTCGACCCCGAGCGTCAGCGGCTGCGACGACGTGAAGGCTTCGAGGGCCATGGTCAGCTGCTCCGCGGTGCGTCTTCGGCGACCTCGCCGACGATGCGCTTCAGTGGCCACACCGTCCACAGCGGGCCGCTCAGCTGCATCAGCGTGGTGGCCACCAGCAGCGCCTGGATCACGCCAACGTCGGCGCCGGGCAGTTGCGGCGTCCAGGCGAACGAGTCGGCCACCAGCAGCACCGAGACGCTGCTCATCGGCTGCAGCGCCAGCGTCAGCGCGCCGGCTTGTCGCCACGACAGGCCGCTGGGCCGCGCGGTGGCGAAGATCGCCGCCGCCTTGCCGAGCAGGCGCGCGACGATGATCGCCAGCACCCACGGCCACAGCGTGCGGAAGTCGGTCAGCGTCGACAGCACGCCGAAGCTGACGAACAGCATCACCGTCAGCGCGGCGCCGGCGCTGCCCAGGTACGGCTCGACGGTGAGGCGGTGCCGCATGCGCGTGCGCGCGGTCATGCCGGCCACTAGCAGCGTGATGAACGGCGACAGCCCGAGTGCCACCGCCAGCAGCGCCGCCAGCACCACCACCGCGAGCTGCAGCACCGGCATCGTCGCCGGCTCGTCGTGGCGCCGGCCCAGCCAGTCGAGCAGCACGCCGCCGGCCAGGCCGAGCAGCAGCGAGCCGAAGATGACGACCAGCGCATTGGCCAGCAGCGACAGCGTGTCGGGTACCGATGCGCCGCTCACCCCGGCCAGCACCGGCCACAGCTTGAGCGCCAGGATCGCGAGCACGCTGTTGATCGCGCTCAGCATCAGCAGCCGCTCGGCCACCTGGCCGCGCGGCCGCACTTCGAGCAGCGCGGCCATCGTGATCACCGGCGACGTCGCCGCGGCGATCACGCCGACGGCCACCGCGCTCGAGGTCGGTGCACCGAGTGCGGCGAGCACGAAGCCCACCGCCAGCGCCGCCGCCGCCGCCTCGGCGGCGCTGCTGGCGGCGAGCCAGCGGTTGTCGAGCAGCCAGCGCGGCCGCAGCCGCGTGCCGAGCTCGAACACCAGCGCCGCCACCGCCAGGTCGATCAGCGGCTTCCACGGGTCGAGATCGGTGCGTTCGATCAAACCGAGCAGCGCCGGGCTGGCGATCGCGCCGACCAGCAGGTAGCCCAGCAGCCGCGGCAGCCGCAGCCGGCGGTGCAACGCGCCGGCCAGCACCAGCGCGGCCAGCACGACCACCGCGAGGCCGAGCACCGGGTCGGACCCGCGCAGGCTGGCCAGCGGCTCGCGCAACAGCTGGGTGAACCAGTCGGCGATCTGTTGTGCCAAGGGTGGCATGCTCCGGAAGGTGTCGCTCGGGCGCGTGAAGGGCCCGGCATCTTGCACCGGTTCGGTCGTCGAAACGAGTCAAACTTCGTTTCCCGTGCCGAGGCGTCGGCCTTGCACTTGAAGGCGACCCATTGTGACCCCACATCGCGTTCGCGTTGCAACGCGAAGACTCGGGGAAAGCCCCCAACGATCCAGACCATGAGCAAACAGACCCACTCGTTCCAGGCCGAAGTCAAGCAGATCCTGCACCTGGTCACCCACTCGCTGTACTCGAACAAGGAGATCTTTCTGCGCGAGCTGATCTCCAATGCGTCGGATGCCTGCGACAAGCTGCGCTTCGAGGCGCTCGACAACGCCGCGCTGTACGAGGACGCGCCCAATCTCGAGGTGCGCCTGCTGTTCGACGCTCAGGCGAAGACGCTGACGATCCGCGACAACGGCATCGGCATGAGCGAGGCCGAGGCGGTCGAGCACCTGGGCACGATCGCCAAGAGCGGCACGCGCGAGTTCGTGGCCCGGCTCGAGGGCGAGCAGAAGAAGGACGCCAGCCTGATCGGCCAGTTCGGCGTCGGCTTCTACTCGGGCTTCATCGTCGCCGACCGCATCACGGTCGAGACGCGCCGCGCGGGCCTGGCCGCCCACCAGGGCGTGCGCTGGAGCAGCGAGGGCATCGGCGACTTCGAGGTCGAGGCCATCGACAAGCCCGCGCGCGGCACCGACGTGATCCTGCACCTGCGCGAGGGCGAAGACGACTTCGCGCGGCCGTGGAAGCTGAGGTCGATCGTCTCGCGCTACTCCGACCACATCTCGCTGCCGATCCTGATGCGCAAGGAGAAGTGGGACGAGCAAAAGAAGGAGAACGTGCTCACCGACGAGTGGGAGACGATCAACCAGGCGGCCGCGCTGTGGACGCGTCCGAAGAGCGACATCACCGACGCGCAGTACCAGGAGTTTTACAAGCAGCTCAGCTACGACAGCGAGCCGCCGCTGGCCTATACGCACAACCGCGTCGAGGGCCGCAGCGAGTACACGCAGCTGCTGTACATCCCGGCCAAGGCGCCGTTCGACCTCTGGAACCGCGACAAGCGCGGCGGCGTCAAGCTGTACGTGAAGCGCGTGTTCATCATGGACGACGCCGAGGCGCTGATGCCGGTGTACCTGCGCTTCGTCAAGGGCGTGATCGACTCGAGCGACCTGCCGCTCAATGTGAGCCGCGAGCTGCTGCAAGAAAGCCGCGACGTGAAGGCGATCCGCGAGGGCTCGACCAAGCGCGTGCTGTCGATGCTGGAGTCGCTGGCCGACAGCGACAGCGCCGACGACAGGGCCAAGTACCAGCGCTTCTGGGATGCCTTCGGCGCGGTGCTGAAAGAGGGTCTCGGCGAGGACTTCGCCAACCGCGAGCGGCTGGCCAAGCTGCTGCGCTTCGCGTCGACGCAGGCCGGCGAAGGTGTGTCGCTGGCCGACTACGTGAAGCGGATGAAGGAAGGCCAGGAGCCGATCTACTACATCACCGCCGACTCGCCGGCGGCCGCGAAGTCGAGCCCGCAGCTCGAGATCTTCCGCAAGAAGGGCATCGAGGTGCTGCTGCTGACCGACCGCGTCGACGAGTGGATGCTGTCGCACCTGTACGAGTTCGAGGGCCACACGCTGCAGAGCGTGGCCAAGGGCGCGGTCGACCTCGGCAAGCTGCAGGATGATGCTGAGAAGCAGCAGGCCGAGGCCGCGGCCGAAGCCGCCAAGCCGCTGCTCGACAAGCTGAAGGCGGCGCTGAAGGACCGCGCCAAGGACGTGCGCGTCACCTCGCGCCTGGTCGATTCGCCGGCGTGCCTGGTCGTCGAGGAAGGCGACATGAGCGCGCACCTGGCGCGGCTGCTGAAGCAGGCCGGGCAGGACGCGCCGAAGGCGACGCCGATCCTCGAGATCAACCCGCAGCACGCGCTGATCCGGCGGCTGCAGGCCGACGATGCGCCGTTCGACGACCTGGCGCACATCGTGTTCGACCAGGCCTGGCTCGCCGAGGGCGGGCAGCTGGAGAGCCCGGCCGAGTACGTGCAGCGCGTGACGCGGCTGCTGGCCGGCGGTGGTGCCGGTTGATGGTGCTTGGCCGGCGCTGATCGCGGCGCGGCGCGCCTACGCCTGCAGCGCCGGCGCGTCCATCGCGTCGAGCTGCTCGCGCAGCGCCTGCGTCTGCTGCGCCCAGTAGGCGGGCGTGCCGAACCACGGGAACGCGGCTGGAAACGCCGGGTCGCTCCAGCGCTCGGCCAGCCATGCACTGTGGTGCAGCATGCGCAGCGTGCGCAGCGGTTCGATCAGCGCCAGTTCGCGCGCATCGAACGGCCTGAACGCGGCATAACCTTCGAGTACGGCGGCCAGCTGCCCCTGCATCGCCGCCCGCGTGCCCGACAGCAGCATCCACAGATCCTGCACCGCGGGGCCGCTGCAGCAGTCGTCGAGGTCGACCACATGCGGCCCTTCGGCGCGCCACAGGATGTTGCCGGGGTGGAAGTCGCCGTGCAGGCGCAGCGTGGTCACGGTGCCGGCGGCGGCGAACGCGGCGTCGACACGCGCGAGCGCCTGTTCGGCCGCAACCCGCAGCGGCGCGATCTGCTCCGGCGCAATGGTGTCGCCGTCGAGCAGCCTTGCCAGCGCGGCGTGGCCGTAGGTCTGGGCGTCGAGCCGGCGGCGCGCCGCAAACGGCTCTTGTACGCCCACCGCATGCAGGCGACCGACGAAGCGGCCGAGCCAGCGCAGCACCGCCGGGTCGCCGAGCTCGGGACCGTGCCCGGCGCGGCGCGGATAGACCGCGAGGCGGAACGCTGCCTCGCCCTCTTGCCAACGCGCCAGCGTCGGCGGCGTGCCTGCACAGCCGAGGCCTGGTAGCGCGGCCGCGGGGTCGGCGGCCAACACGATCGGCGCGATCACCGGGATCTCGGCGTCGGCGAGCTGCAGCGCGAAGAGGTGCTCTTCGAGGATCTGCTTGTCGCTCCAGCGTGCCGGGCGATAGAACTTGGCCACCACCGCCGAGCCGTCTTCCAGCATCACCAGGAACACGCGGTTCTCGTATGAGTTGAGCTGCAGGATACGGCCGTCGCCGCGCTGGCCGACGGCCTGCAACGCGTCGAGTACGCGCTGCGGCGTCAGGTGCTCGTAGGGGTGGGGGTCGACGGTCGTACGCATCGAGGCCGCCCGTTGCAGGTGTGCCGCGGCCGGTGCGCGAACCGCGCCGCGCAGTCAGTGCCGCGTGGTCGACGGATAGCGCTGGGCTTCGAGCGACGCGCCGCTGCTGGGGTCGGTCGGCGTGTCGCCCGGCGGCTCGGTCGGCGGGCCCTCGTCGTTGCCGGCACGGCCATTGCCGCTGAGCGCTCCGAAGTCGCTGCTGCTCGGCGCGTCGCTGCGGTTGTCGGGCGCGAAGAACGAATCCTGGAAGAAGTTCGAGTCCTGCCACAGCGTGGCGCGGTCGCGGCGCCGGCTCGGCGGCGACGCGGTCGCGGTCGGGCGGCGCGGATGCACCGGCGGCGCCGCCGCCGGTTGCGGCCCGCGCGACGCGGCCGCGCTCTGCGGCACCAGCAGCTGCAGCTCGGGAATCGACGGCAGGTGGTCGACCGGACAGCGCAGGTAGCGTACGCGGCACGCCGTGAGCACGGCCTGCTTGATCTGCATCACGCGCCGCGAATTGCCGCGGTCGGTGTCGAGGTCGATCGCCGCCAACACGCGACCATTGGCGCTGCACACCGCGAACGTGACGTGGATCGCGCCGAGCAGCTCGTACCAGAAGCGCACCTCCTGCGGGTCGGTCGGCTGGCAGAAGCGCACCAGCGGCAGCTTCGACAACACGATGTGGTGCGGCAGCGCCTCGCGCAGCTGGCGGTAGACGCGGCGCTCATCGGTGCTGAACACCGGCCGCGCCGACAGGTTCCATTCGCTGGGCAGCGGCGGCGCCTTGGCCACCTTCGGGCGCAGCGCGAACCAGACCACGGCGGGCGCCAGCACGGCCACCGCCACGAGCGCCACGATCCACGGGAGCGTCTGCTGCATGGGCCGCGATGTTAACCGTTGGCGGGGGTCGTCTGCGTCTGCAGCCGCACCCGCGACCGCGGGCGTCGGCCACGGGCTCGACCGGCGCGGATCGACGGCGGCCGGTCGCTGTTCAGTCCGGCGGCGCGCGCGGACCGTCGGTCGTCGGGTTGCTGCCGGACAGCACCGCCAGCAGCCGCGACATCTGCCGCGCCTGCTGCTTGAAGCGGTAGTCCCATTCCGCCGCGCTGTCTTCGACCAGTTGCTCGACGTGCGATTGGAACGAATCCGCGGGCATGCGCAGCACCGCCTGCGCCTCGCCGCCCTCGCGCACGACCTCGGCGCCGGCCTTGCGGGCGATACGCAGCATCGTCGTGTTCTCGCTCAGCGCGTGGATCACCAGCGTCTGCACGCCGCGGTTGCGGGCATGCAGCACCGCCAGATCGAACAGCCGCTGGCCGTAGCCGCGGCCGCGGGCGTTGGCGGCCACCGAGACGCCGAACTCGGCCCGTGTCGCCGGCAGGCCATCGTGCGAGTCGACATAGGCCAGGTGGGCAAGGCCGAGCAGCCGCAGCCGGCGATTGAAGATGCCCAGCACTTCGTCTCGCTCGAAGTCGAGCTCGTCGACGTAGCGCGTGATCTGCAGATCCGATGCCATGTAGCCGAAGCGCAAGTAGCGGTCGCGCTCGGGCAGGCGCAGCAGATGCGCCAGGATGCGATCGCGGTGGCGTGGGGCCAGCGAGCGGATCGGCACCCAGGTGGGCGAGCGCGCCAGGGCGACGGGGTCGGACGGACCTTGCGGACCGCTGGCGTGGTGGATCGAATCAGGCATTGACGAAGTAGACTAGGGTTTACCCGTATTCTACAGCTCTCCCTGCCTCGCCACAGCGACGCACCGCAGGCCCCATCGGGTGCTGTCTGCAGGACCGGCTATACTTGACAGCTTTTCCGCCGGCGCGGCTGGGCCGAAGGGTTTCGAGGGAGGGTGCGTCCTACAAGCGCCGCCCCGCGAGGCCGGCCCCGCTGCAGATGCCAGTTCGTCAGCGCGCGGCGGCGCGCAACCTGCGAAAGACCCTCATGAAGACCTTCAGCGCCAAGCCGGCCGAAGTGAAGCACGAGTGGTTTGTGCTCGACGCCACCGACAAGGTGCTCGGACGTGTTGCCAGCGAAGTGGCACTCCGGTTGCGCGGCAAGCACAAGGCCATCTACACGCCTCACGTCGATACCGGCGATTTCATCATCGTCGTCAACGCCGACAAGCTCCGCGTCACCGGCAACAAGGCCGAGCAGAAGATGTACCACCGCCATTCGGGCTACCCGGGCGGCATCACGTCGGTCAAGTTCAAGGACTTGCAGGCCAAGCACCCGGGCCGTGCGCTCGAGAAGGCCGTGAAGGGCATGCTGCCCAAGGGCCCGCTGGGCTACGCGATGATCAAGAAACTCAAGGTGTACGCCGGGGCAACGCACCCGCACACCGCCCAGCAGCCGCGCGCGCTGCAGCTCTGAAAGGCCGCCCATGATCGGAAACTGGAACTACGGCACCGGCCGTCGCAAGTCGTCGGTGGCGCGCGTCTTCCTGAAGAAGGGCAACGGCCAGATCGTGGTCAACGGCAAGCCGGTGGAGGAGTACTTCGGCCGGCAGACCTCGATCATGATCGTCAAGCAGCCGTTGATGCTGACGCAGAACGACGCCGCGTTCGACATCCAGGTCAACGTACACGGTGGTGGCGAATCGGGCCAGGCCGGCGCGGTGCGCCACGGCATCACCCGCGCGCTGATCGACTACGACGCTGCGCTGAAGCCCGACCTCAGCCGTGCCGGCTTCGTCACCCGCGACGCGCGCGAAGTCGAGCGCAAGAAGGTCGGATTGCACGGCGCGCGCCGGCGCAAGCAGTTCAGCAAGCGCTGAGCGCGACGATGGGCGATGCCGGCCGCTACGATGCGGTCTGGATCGTCCGTGTCTTCGCCGCCGCATGCGCTGGAAGCTGTTTCGCCGTCGTCTGTCCGTCAGCGCCCCGCGCGTGATCGTCACGCGTCACCTGCCCTGGCCGTTGCGCTGGGCGGTGATCGCGCTGGTGTTCGGCTTCTCGGCGTCGATCGGTCTGTGGGCGTTCGAATTCGGCAAGGACATCGCTGGCCTGTCGCGTGATGCCAAGGACGAGTTGGTGCGGCTGCGCGTCGAGGTGCTGCAACTGCGCGACGAGCGCGACAAGTCGCAGGCGGTGGCCAACACGTCGGAGAGCCTGCTCACGGCCGAGCGCGCCACGCAGCAGCGCCTGGCGCAGCAACTCAAGCAGCTCGAGGCCGAGAACCTCGCGCTGAAAGGCGACCTGGGGTTCTTCGAGCGCATGTTCCCGCCGTCGGGCACCGACCGGCTGGCGGTGCGTGCGCTGCAGGCCGAGCCCGGCTCGCCGGGGCACTTGCGCTACCAGATGCTGCTGATGCAGAACGGCAAGGCGCGCAGGGAGTTCAGCGGCCGCTACGAACTGACGCTGGCTGGCACTGTCGACGGCCAACCCTGGAGCCAACCGATGCCCGGCGGCGCGAAGCCGCTGCAGATGAAGCAATATGCCCGCATCGAAGGCTCGCTGGAGTACCCTCGGCAGGCGGTGGTGAAGACGCTGGAAGTCAAGGTGATGGACACGACCGGCAGCGTCCGTGCGACGCAGACGGTGCAGCTCTAGGCCGGGCGGCCGGGGGCGAAGGAGAAGGCAACGATGTCGATGTTCAGCAACAAGAAGGCGGCCCAGTCGCCGATCCGCACGTTGATCGGCGAGGGCTCGGTGCTGCAGGGCGAGATCCGCTTCAGCGACGGCCTGCGCATCGATGGCGAGGTGCGTGGCGACGTGATCGCCAACGACGGCAGCGCCAGTACGATCGTGATCAGCGAGAAGGCGAAGGTGATCGGCCGCGTCCAGGCGGCGCACGTGATCGTCAATGGCGAGGTGCAGGGGCCGATCGAGTCGAACCAGTTGCTCGAGCTGCAGCCCCGCGCGCGCGTGGTCGGCGACATCCGCTACGAGACGCTCGAGATGCACCAGGGGGCCCAGGTCGATGGCGAGTTGCGGCCGCTGAAGGCCGGCGAGCGTGCGGCCCCGCTGGTGCTGGCGGCCAATGCGGCCTGATGAGCGCGCGGCCCCCGGGATCCGGGAAGCCCTAGCCTGCGGCCGGAATGGGGTTTGGCCTACACTGCCAAGGTCGTTGAAGGAGCCGTCATGAGTGCTGTTGCCGAATCGCTGCCCGTGGGCGAGATGCCCGCCCCGCTGATCTTCACCGACAGCGCCGCGGCCAAGGTCAAGGAACTGGTCGACGAAGAGGGCAACCCCGATCTGAAGCTGCGCGTGTTCGTCCAAGGCGGCGGCTGCTCCGGTTTCCAGTACGGCTTCACGTTCGACGAAGCGGTCAACGACGATGACACGCAGATGAACAAGAACGGCGTCACGCTGCTGATCGACGCGATGAGCCTGCAGTACCTGGCCGGTGCCGAGATCGATTACAAGGAGGACCTGCAGGGCGCCCAGTTCGTGATCAAGAACCCGAACGCCGGCACCACCTGCGGCTGCGGGTCGAGCTTCTCGGCCTGACCCTCCCGGCATCCCGACCAAGACGGCCGCGCGAGCGGCCGTCTTGCATGTTGGGTCAGTCTGCGGGATGCCGGCACCCAGGCGCACGCGGGTCGGCGGCGCCGCTCACCTCGGGCCGAGCGCCCGGCCGGTGGGCAAGGTGCCCGACATCAATCCGAGGAGGATGCCCATCATGGCCGTTGCCGATTCGCTGCCGGCCATCGCGGCGCGCGGCTACTCGCCCTGCCCGGGCGCGTCGCGCAATGTTTCGCCGATGTCGAGCTGGCGCTGGGCCGTGCGCACTGCTTCTTCGAAGCGCGGGCGCAGGCCGCCGACGATCTGTGTCGGCTCGCCGGCGCGGGCGATGCGGGTCGGATCCTGGTACTGGCCGTGGGCGCGGAACTCGAAGTGCAGGTGCGGTCCGGTGGCCCAGCCGGTGGCGCCGACGGCGCCGACGCGCTGCCCCTGCTCGACACGCTGGCCCTGGCGCACGTCAAGGCGGCTCAGGTGCGCGTACAGCGTCGAGCGGCCACTGCCGTGCACGATCTGGATCACGTTGCCATAGCCGTTCTGCCAGCCGGCGAACTCGACGACCCCATCGGCCACCGAGCGTACCGCGGTGCCGCTGGGCGCCGCATAGTCGACGCCGTTGTGTCTGCGCCAGGTCTGCTCGATCGGGTGCACGCGCATCGCGAAGCCCGAGGTCACGCGCGAGAACGGCAACGGACTGGCCAGGAACGCGCGCCGCCGGCTCTTGCCGTCGAAGCCGTAGTAGCCACCTTTGCCGTTCGCGTCGGCGTACCACAGCACTTGGTGGATGCGGCCGGCGTTGAAGAACTCCGCCGCCAGCACGCGCCCCTGCTCTTCGGCCCAGGTCACCGGCTGGCCGTCGGCGCTCAGCGACTCGTAGACCACACTGAAGCTGTCGCCACGGCGCAGCTCGCGGTGGAAGTCGATGTCGTTGGAGAACAGCTCGACCATCTGCACGGCGATCGAATCGCCGAGCTTGGCCCCGTCGGTGGCGGCGAACAGCGAGGTCTCGATCGTGCCGCCGGCCACCCGCACCGCCGCGCTCAGCGGCGCCAGCTCGGTGGTGGCGCGCCAATCGTCGCCCGTGCGGCGCAGCGTCAGCCGCGTGAAGTGCGTGTTCGCCAGATCGGTGGTCGGCGGCGCGAAGCGTGCGACGATCTCCACCGGCCGGCCATCGCTGCTGACCTGGGCCTGCACCTGCTTGCCGGGGCGGCCCTCGAGCAGATGACGCGAGTCGTCGTTCTGCCGCATGAAGGTGGCCAGCTGCGGCTCGAAGATGCCCAGCCGCCGCAGCAGCACTTCGGCGCTGTCGCCGGCGCGCGTGAAATCGGTGCGGTACAGCGTCAGGTCGTGCGAGGCCAGTGCCAGCAGTTGCGCCGGCAGGCCCGGCGGGTCGACCTGCTCGATCACCTGGTGCTTCGGCAGCTTGGCGGCGTCGGGTGCCATCGGTGCGATGCCGAATGCGGTGATCGCGGTGCCGGCGAACAACAGCGACACCGTGAGCGCCACCTGGCGTCGATGGCGCTGCGCAGCGGCCATCAACTCGGCCACCGCACGCTCACCGATCGATCGGGCGACCTTGAGGAGTTCCAACTGTGTGTGTTCCAACGCGACCATCGAACGGGCACTCGGCCTGCGCTGCGGCAGCGTCGACACGCCACCGATCCGGCTGCGAGCGCCCCCTACAATCGCCCGGCCAGAACCGTCGCCACGGCGATTTCAGCGAAGTGAGCGGGCGCTAGCGCCCGCTCGGATGCTCCCAGTATACCGAGCCCCTCGGAAGCGCCCTGCGGAAAAGCACGCATACGCGCTGCCCGATGCTGCCCGCGAGATGTCGAAAACACCCGATTTCCCGATCACCGACGCTGTTCGCCATGCGATGGCCGTCTCGCGGCGCGGCTGCGACGAACTGCTGCCCGAGGCCGATTGGCTGAAGAAGCTCGCGCGCGCGCAGGCCACCGGCACGCCGCTGCGCATCAAGCTCGGGCTCGACCCCACCGCGCCCGATCTGCACGTGGGCCACACGGTGGTGATGAACAAGATGCGCCAGCTGCAGGACCTGGGCCACACGGTGATCTTCCTGGTCGGCGATTTCACGTCGATGATCGGCGACCCGTCGGGGCGCAACACCACGCGTCCGCCGCTGACGCGCGAACAGATCGAGGCCAACGCCAAGACCTATTACGCGCAGGCCAGCCTGGTGCTCGACCCGAGCAAGACCGAGATCCGCTACAACAGCGAGTGGAGCGATCCGCTCGGCGCGCGCGGCATGATCCAACTGGCGGCGCGCTACACGGTGGCGCGCATGATGGAGCGCGATGATTTCCGCAAGCGCTTCGAGGCCAACACGCCGATCAGCGTGCACGAGTTCCTCTACCCGCTGATGCAGGGCTACGACTCGGTGGCGCTGAAGAGCGACCTCGAGCTCGGTGGCACCGACCAGAAGTTCAACCTGCTGGTGGGGCGGCATCTGCAGCAGGAGTACGGCCAGGAGCCGCAGTGCATCCTGACGATGCCGCTGCTCGAAGGCCTGGACGGCGTCGAGAAGATGTCGAAGTCGAAGAACAACTACATCGGCATCACCGAAGACGCCAACACGATGTACGCCAAGGTGCTGTCGATCAGCGATGCGCTGATGTGGCGCTGGTACGAGCTGCTGAGCTTCCGCTCCGAGGCCGACATCGCCGCGCTGTGGCGCGAGGTGGCCGACGGCCGCAACCCGAAGGACGCGAAGGCGATGCTGGCGGCCGAGATCGTCACGCGCTTCCACAGCGCCGCTGCGGCCGACGCGGCGGCGCAGGATTTCGCACTGCGCGCTCGCGGCGGCGTGCCCGACGCGATCGACGAAGTCGCGCTCAGCGGCGCGCCGCTGGCGATTGGCGCGCTGCTGAAGCAGGCGCGGCTGGCGCCGTCGACCAGCGAGGCGCTGCGACTGATCGAGCAAGGCGGCGTGCGCATCGACGGCGCGGTGGTGAGCGACAAGGCGCTGAAGCTGGCCGCCGGCCGCTTCGTCGTGCAGGTGGGCAAGCGCAAGTTCGCGCGCGTGACGCTGAGCTGAAGGGCGCGCCGTGCCACCGCGGCAGCGCCGCAGCCGCCACGCGCCGGCACGCCGCCTCCGGCGGCCCGAAAGCCAGCCCCAACCAGGGTGAGCGCCGCTCGTGCACACTGCGCGCATGGGACCTCTCACCGGACTGCGCGTGATCGAACTGGCCAGCATCGGCCCCGGGCCGATGTGCGCGATGCTGCTGGCCGACCTGGGCGCCGATGTGATCCGCATCGACCGCGTCGAACCCAGCGGCCTGGGCGTGCCGATGGATCCGCGCTTCGACGTCACCGCGCGCGGGCGGCGCTCGATCGCACTCGACCTCAAGCGCGACGCCGGGCGCGAAGCCGCGCTGCGCCTGATCGACCGCACCGACGTGCTGATCGAAGGCTGGCGCCCCGGCGTCGCCGAGCGTCTCGGGCTCGGCCCTGACCACTGCGCCGCGCGCAACCCGAAGCTGGTGTACGGCCGCATGACCGGCTTTGGCCAGACCGGGCCGCTGGCGCAGGCGGCCGGCCACGACATCAACTACATCGCGCTGACCGGCGCGCTGCACGCGATCGGCCCGGCCGACGGCAGGCCGGTGCCGCCGCTGAACCTGATCGGCGACTACGGCGGCGGTGCGCTGTACCTCGCGTTCGGCGTGATGGCGGCGCTGTTCGAGCGTCAGCACTCAGGCCGCGGCCAGGTGGTCGACGCGGCGATGGTCGACGGCGCCTCGTCGCTGCTGTCGATCTTCCATGGCCTGGTGGCCTCGGGCCGCTGGGACGCGCAACGCCGCGGCGCCAACCTGCTCGACGGCGGCGCGCCCTTCTACGACACCTATGCCACGCGCGATGGCCGTCACCTGTCGGTGGGTGCGCTCGAGCCGAAGTTCTTCGCCGAGTTCGCACAGCGCATCGGGCTCGAGCCGCGCTTCGTGCAGCACCAATACGACCCCACCAGTTGGCCGGAGATGCGCGCGGCGATCGCCGCGCGGCTGGCCACGCGCACGCGCGACGACTGGTGCCGCGAGCTCGAAGGCACCGATGCCTGCGTGGCACCGGTGCTCACGCTCGACGAGGCGCCGGCGCATCCGCACGCCCGGATGCGCGCGGCCTTCGTCACGGTCGACGGCGTGGTGCAGGCCGCCGCGGCGCCGCGCTTCTCGCGCAGCGTGGCCGACACGCCGCGCCCACCGCCGGTGGCGGGGCGCGACGGCGAGGCGCTGCTTCACGAAGCGGGCTTCACGCGCGACGAGATCGCTGCGCTGGCCGCCAGCGGCGCGCTGCGTGTGCTACCGGCGGAGCCGGCATAGTGATTGCGCGCGGCCGCTCCGAAGCGCGAATCCCGCGCGCAGCGCGGCAGGGTGAACCATGAGTGCCGCGCCACGGCCGCCCGCGCTGGCAAGTGCTTCGGCATCGCTGATCGTGCTGCGCGACGGCGCGCAGGGGCTCGAAGTGCTGATGCTGCGTCGTGCCGAGCGCGCCGGCGACCAGAACAGCGGCGCCGCGGTGTTCCCCGGCGGACACCTCGACGCGCGCGACGCGGCCGCGCATGGCCTGTGCAACGGCCTCGACGATGCGCTCGCCAGTGCACGCCTGGGCCTGCCCGCCGGCGGGCTCGACTACTGGGTGGCCGCGGTGCGCGAGTGTTTCGAAGAGGCTGGGCTGCTGTTTGCCGTGCAGGACAGCGGTGCGACGGCCGGCCGCTGGGCCGATCTCGATGCGCTCGGCGACGCTGCGGTCGCCGCGATGCGTCACGGCCTGCACGCCGGTGAGCTCGACTTCGCGGCGCTGTGCACGCGTCACGGCTGGTGCCTGGCGACCGACCGGCTGCCGTACTTCAGCCACTGGCTCACGCCGCCGGGGCGGCCCAAGCGCTTCGATACCCGCTTCTTCGTCGCGCTGGCGCCGCCGGCGCAACGCGCCAGCGCCGACGAGGGCGAATCCACCGAGCTGATGTGGCTGCGCCCGGCCGACGCGATCGACCCTGCGCGCGGCCTCAAGCTGATGGTGGTGACCGAAGAGACGCTGCGCACGCTGGCCGGCTTCGAGCGCGCGGCCGACGTGATGGCGTTCGCCGCCGGCGAGCGCACCGTGTCGCTGACGATGCCGCGCGTGGGCCGCGACGCCAACGGCATGCGCCCGGTGCTGCCCAACCACTGGGCCTACGCCGAAATCGCGCGGCTCGATCCGGAAGGGCGCGGCGATGTCGGCCTCGAGCTCGTGCCCGGTCGCGCGGTGCGGCTGTCGCCGCGCATCGTGCGCGTCACCGCCGACAACGGCAGCGTGATGACCGGCCCGGGCACCAACAGCTACTTCGTCGGTGCAGCCGGCGGCCCGTGCACGTTGATCGACCCGGGGCCGGACGATGCCGCGCACGTGCAGGCGCTGCTCGCCGCCGCACCCGGGCCGGTGACGCGCATCCTCGTCACCCACACGCACAAGGATCACTCGCCCGCCGCGCAGGCGCTGCGCGACGCCACCGGCGCAATGCTGTTCGGCCGCGTGGCCGCGCACAGCGAGTGGCAGGACAGCGCGTTCCGCCCCGATGCGGTGCTCGCGCACGGCGAGCGCATCGCGCTCGGCGACGGCTGCACGCTGCGCGTGGTGCACACGCCCGGCCATGCGTCGAACCACCTGTGCTACCTGCTCGAGCAGGAGAAGCTGCTGTTCACCGGCGACCACCTGATGCAGGGCTCGACTGTGGTGATCAACCCGCCCGACGGCGACATGCAGGCCTACCTGCGCTCGCTGCAGATGCTGCTCGACGAGGATCTCGAATGGCTCGCACCGGGCCACGGCTTCCTGATCGACCGGCCGCACGAGGTGGTGCGCAGGACCATCGCGCACCGCCTGCAGCGCGAGGCCAAGGTGGTGGCCGCGCTGCGTGCAACCGGCGGCGCCGCGCTCGATGCATTGCTGGCGAGTGTCTACGACGACGTGCCGCCACGCCTGCATGCGGTCGCGGCGCGCTCGCTGCACGCGCACCTGCTGAAGCTGCGGGCCGACGGCCGGGCGGTCGAATCAGCCGGGCGCTGGGCGCTGCGCGACTGAAATAGCAGCGCCTCGCGCACCATGCCCGATCACCACGCCCCGTTCATCGTCGCCGGTGGCGGCATCGGCGGCCTCGCGGCGGCGCTGGTGCTGGCGCGCGACGGTCATGCGGTGCAGGTGCTGGAGCAGGCCGACGCGTTCGGCGAGATCGGCGCCGGCATCCAGCTCGGGCCCAACGTGTTCCGGCTGTTCACGCACCTGGGCCTGGCCGACGCGATCCGCGATGTGGCGTACTTCCCGCCGAATCTCGTGATGCGCGACGTGCGCAGCGGCGAGCTGGTGGTGCAGACGCCGGTCGGCGCCCACACGCTCGCCGCCTATGGCCAGCCGTACGGCGTGATCTACCGCGTCGACCTGCACCACGTGCTGCTCGACGCCTGCCGCGCGCAGCCGGCGATCGCGCTGCAGGTCAAGAGCAAGCTGCGCTCGTTCACGCAGGACGCCGCGGGCGTCGAGGTGCAGCTGGCCGATGGCCGCCGGCTGCGCGGTCGCGCGCTGATCGGCGCCGACGGCCTGTGGAGCCGCGTGCGCGAGCAGATCGTCGGCGACGGCAAGCCGCGCGTCTCGGGCCACATCGCGTATCGCGCGGTGCTGCCGATCGCCGACGTGCCGCCGCCGCTGTTCAGCCCCGACGTCGTGCTGTGGGGCGGCGAGAAGACGCACCTGGTGCACTACCCGCTGCGCCGCGGCGAGCTGTTCAACCTGGTCGCCGTGTTCCACAGCGATCGCTACGAAGAAGGCTGGAACACCTTCGGCGACCCCGACGAGCTGCACCAGCGCTTCGCGCAGGCGGCAGAGCCGGTGCGCGCGCTGCTGGCCAAGATCGAGACCTGGAAGATGTGGGTGCTGTGCGATCGCGAGCCGGTGGCCGACTGGTCGCGCGGCCGCGCCACGCTGCTGGGCGACGCCGCGCACCCGATGCTGCAATACCTGGCGCAGGGCGCGTGCATGGCGATCGAAGACGCGGTCACGCTCGGCGCCGCGCTGCGCGCCACGCCGCACGACGTGCCGGCCGCGTTCGCCGCCTACTGCCGCGCGCGCTACCTGCGCACCGGCCGCGTGCAGCTGACGGCGCGCTTCTACGGTGAGATCTACCACGCCAGCGGCGTGATGCGCGAGCTGCGCAACCGGCTGTTCCAGTCGGGCCGCGAGGCCGCCGGCTTCATCGGCACGCACTGGCTGTACGAAGGCATCGATCCCGACCGTGCGCTCGGCTGACCACCGCGCGCGAAAGGAGCCCTGCAATGTCCGCCCGCCCAGACCCCAGCGCCGCCACATGCCGCGAGCGGCAGGCGTACTACGCCGCGATCCGCCCGCTGCACCTGAGCCCGCTGTGGGAGCAGTTGCACGCGCTGGTGCCGCCGCAGCCGCGCTCGCTGTGCGTGGCGGCGCACTGGCGTTACGAGGCGGTGCGGCCGCACCTGATGCGCGCCGGCGAGATCATCAGCGCCGCCGAGGCGGTGCGCCGCGTGCTGGTGCTCGAGAACCCCGGTCTGCCCGGCCTGGCGAGCATCACGCAATCGCTGTACGCGGGGCTGCAACTCATCCTGCCCGGCGAGGTGGCGCCGGCGCACCGCCACACGCAGTCGGCGCTGCGCTTTGTCGTCGAAGGCAGCGGCGCCTACACCGCGGTGAACGGCGAGCGCACGACGATGCAGCCGGGCGACTTCATCATCACGCCGAGCTGGACCTGGCACGATCACGGCAGCGATGCCGATGGCCCGGTGGTGTGGCTCGACGGGCTCGACATCCCGCTGGTGCGCTTCTTCGACGCCGGCTTCGCGCAGAACGCCGCCAGCGACCAGCAGCCGATCACGCGGCCCGAAGGCCACAGCCTCGCGCGCTACGGCGCCAACATGGCGCCGCTGCGCGAGGCCTCGCCGCACGGCGCCACGTCGCCGATCTTCTGCTACCCGTACGCACGCTCGCGCGAGGCGCTGGCGCGCCTGCAGCGCGACGCTGCGGTCGATGCGTGGGATGGCGTCAAGCTGCGCTACGTGAACCCGCTGACCGGCGGCGCACCGATGCCGACGATGGCCACGTTCATGCAGCTGCTACCGGCCGGCTTCGACGGCAAACCCTGGCGCCAGACCGACGGCGCGATGTACAGCGTGGTCGAGGGCCACGGCGTGGCGACGGTCGGCGACGACGAAGCGGCGCAGCGGTTCGAGTTCGCGCCGCGCGATCAGTTCGTCGTGCCGTCGTGGCAGCGTGTGCGCTTGCAGGCACGCGACGACTGCGTGCTGTTCAGCTTCAGCGACCGGCCGCTGCAACAGGCGGCGGCGCTGTGGCGCGAGGAGCGGATGGGGAGCTGAAGGCTCGCGGCTGCTGCGGCCACTTCCCTGATTGGGCAAGTGCGTGCCACTTCCAGCAAGAGCCGCGTTTCCTGCGCAGACCGTGTCGGCAGGGCGCTGCCGGTGCCCGTGTTCTCCGGCCCACGCTCGCGGGCGACCGCTCGCTGCCTGCGCCATTCGGTCTCATCAACACCGACCAGGCCTGCAACCGACCAGGACACCGCGAATGGGGCCTGCGCCCACGGACACCGACACCACCCTGCGGCACCGCTCTGGCAGCCGAAGACACGCGCGCACGCCGCGTGGTGTTCACCGTGCATGTCGCGGTGATGGATCGGGCAGGTGGTTCGGGCATGCGGGCGCAGGCCCCATTCGCGGTGTCCTGGCTCGGGGCCAGCCAGGCTCGTGTTGATGAGGTGACGGCAGCACGAACCGGTGGTGGCCCGCGAGCGTGGGCCGGAGAACGCGTGCCCGGGCCGCCTGCCCCGCACCGGTCGTCGCAGGCGAGGGCCCTGGCCGCAACGCTCGTGATGGTCATCGCAAGCGAGCAACCCAGTCACACACCCCACGCGCACTCGCCAGCGAACGCTGAACCTCAGTCACCCCCCGCCAGCAGCGATGCATTGCCGCCCGCGGCCGCGGTGTTGATCGTCAGCGTCTGCTCGGCGCAGAAGCGGTACAGGTAGTGCGGCCCGCCGGCCTTGGGGCCGGTGCCCGAGAGGCCTTCGCCGCCGAACGGCTGCACGCCGACCACCGCGCCGATCATGTTGCGGTTGACGTAGACGTTGCCGATCGCCGCCGCATCGGCGATGCGCAGCGCGCGGCTGTCGATGCGCGTCTGAATGCCCAGCGTCAGGCCGTAGCCGAGCGCGTTGATGCGCGCCACCAGTGCGTCGAGGTTGCCGCCCCAGCGCACCACGTGCAGCACGGGACCGAACACCTCCTCGCGCAGCGACTCGACGGCGTCGATCTCGAACGCCGCCGGCGCGATGTGGCTGGCGCGCCAGCGGTCGTCGAGGGCGGTCTGCGCCAGCGGCCGCGCCTCGCGCTCAAGCCGCAGCACGTGGCGCGTGAGGTTCGCGTGCGCCTCGGCGTCGATCACCGGGCCGACGTCGGTGGACAGATCTTCCGGCGCACCGATGCGCAGCTCGTGCATCGCGCCGGCCAGCATCTCGAGCAGCAGCGTGGCGATGCTCTCGTGCACGCACAGCAGGCGCAGCGCCGAGCAGCGCTGGCCGGCCGAGCGGAACGCGCTTTGCACCACCGCGTCGACCACCTGCTCGGGCAGCGCGGTGGAGTCGACGATCATCGCGTTGAGCCCGCCGGTCTCGGCGATCAGCGGCTGAATCGGCCCGTCGGACGCCGCCAGCGTGCGCTGAATGATCTTGGCCACCTGGGTCGAGCCGGTGAAGCACACGCCGGCGCACGCCGCGTGCGCGACCAGCGCGGCGCCCACTGTCTCGCCGGCGCCGTGCAGCAGCGCCAGCGCGTCGCGCGGCACCCCGGCCTCGTGCAGCAGCTCGACGAACGCCTGTGCGACGCCTGGCGTCTGCTCGGCCGGCTTGGCCGCCACGGCGTTGCCCGCCACCAGCGCCGCCACCACCTGGCCGGCGAAGATCGCGAGCGGAAAGTTCCACGGCGAGATGCAGACGAACACGCCGCGGCCGTGCAGCCGCAGCTCGTTGCGCTCGCCGGTCGGCCCGGGCAGCACGATCGGCGCCAGCCGCGTGCGCGCCTCGAGCGCGTAGTAGCGGCAGAAGTCGATCGCCTCGCGCACCTCGGACACCGCGTCGCCCCAGGTCTTGCGGCCCTCTCGCACCAGCAGCGCGCAGAACTGCGGCAGCCGCGCTTCGAGCCGCTCGGCCGCGGCTTCGAGCGTTGCGGCGCGCTCGGCCACCGGCCGCGCGTTCCACGCCGGCCAGCCGGCGCGCAGGCGCTGCATCGCCGCCGCCACGTCGGCCGCGCCGGCCTCCGGCACCGCGGGCACCGCGGCGTGCTGCCACGCGGCCAGCAGCGGCTCGCGCTGCGCGATGCACGCCAGGTCGACGCCGTGCGGGTTGGCGCGCGCCGGGCCGTACAGCGCGCGCGGCAGCGGCTGGCCGCTGACCGCCAGCGCCTGCAGCGGCGAGCGCAGCAGCTCGTCGACCGGCACCGTGGCGTCGCTGAGCTGGTGCACGAACGACGAGTTGGCGCCGTTCTCGAGCAGGCGGCGCACCAGGTAGGCGAGCAGGTCGCGGTGCTCGCCCACCGGCGCGTAGATGCGCAGGCCGAGGTCGGGCTGCGTGGCCAGCACCTCGCGGTACACGCCCTCGCCCATGCCGTGCAGCCGCTGCAGCTCGAACGCGGCGCCGTGCGCGCGCGCCATCTGCACGATGGCGGCGATCGTGCCGGCGTTGTGCGTGGCGAACTGCGGCAGGATCACCTCGTGCTGCGCGATCAGCGCGCGCGCGCCGGCGAGGTAGGCAATGTCGGTGTGCTGCTTGTGCGTGAACACCGGGTAGCCGTCGAGGCCGCCCTCCTGCGCCCGCTTGATCTCGCCGTCCCAGTAGGCGCCCTTGACCAGCCGCACCATGAAGCGCAGCTGCCGCGCACGCGCGATGCGCGCGACTTCGTCGATCACCTCGAGCACGCGCGTCTGGTACGCCTGCACCGCCAGCCCGAAGCCGCTCCAGCGCGGCGCGTGCTGCTGCACGTGCGCGGCCAGCGCGTCGAACACGTCGAGCGACAGCTCGAGGCGGTCGCTCTCCTCGGCGTCGATCGTCAGGTTGATGTCGGCCGTCGCGGCGATGCCGATCAGCGCTTGCACGCGCGGCACCAGCTCGCGCAGCACGCGTTCGCGCTGTGCGTCCTCGTAGCGCGGGTGCAGCGCCGACAGCTTGATCGAGATGCCGTCGCGCTGCGACGGGCCCGCGGCACGGCGTCCGGCCTCCTGCGTCGCGATGCTGCGAATCGCGGTTTCGTACGCGGCGAGGTAGCGCAGCGCGTCGCGCTCGGTGCGCGCGCCCTCGCCGAGCATGTCGAACGAGAAGCGCAAGCCGGCCTGGGCCTCACGCTGCCCGGCCGCTTCGCGCAGCGCCTCGTCGATGTTGCGCCCGAGCACGAACTGCCGCCCCAGCAGCTGGATCGCGCGCACGGTGGCGGCCACCACGGTGCGCGAACCCAGCCGTTCGAGCAGGCCGGGCGGCTCGCCGACGTCGGGCAGCCAGCGCTTGGCCAGCCCGATCGCGCTCGACGACAGCGTGGCCAGCAGGCGGTGCGGCGAGGCGCCGTCGCCATCGCCGGCGAAATCGGCGCGGCCGAGCTGGTCGGCGGTGAGCGCGATCGCGGTCTCGGCGTCGGGCACGCGCAGCAGCGCTTCGGCCAGGCGCATCAGCGCGAGGCCTTCGGCGCTGCTGATGGGGTATTCGCGCAGCAGCGATTCCAGCGCCCAGAACGGCGCCGGCTGCGCGCGCACCGCGTCGACCCACGGCGTGGCCGCGGTGATCACGGCCGGCCAGTCGAGCCGGCCGCGCAGCGCCGCGAGCATCGCCCCGACGATCGGGGTTTCGTCGCGGTACGGGAACGGCAGGCGCGCTTTCATGGGCGGGTCGTGCGGTGGCGAAGCTGCGATGCGCGGATTGTGCGGGCGTGGCTCGCAGCAGCCCGTCAGGCCGCACAGAGCGATCGTGGGGGGCTACGCCGGGCGGCGCCGCAGCAGGTCGGCCACCAGCGCCTCATAGCCTGCGGCGAGCGCGAGCACAGCGGCATCGCCTTGCGGGCGGCCGATCAGCTGCAGGCCCATCGGCAGTCGGCCCGCGGCGTCGAAGCCGGCCGGCACGCTGATCGCCGGCAACCCGGCGAAGGTGGCGTACAGCGTGGTCTCCATCCAGCGGTGGTAGGTGTCCATCGTGCGCCCGGCGATCGTGCGCGGCCAGTGCTCGGCGATCGGGAACGGCCACACCTGCGCCGCCGGCAGCGCGAGCGCGTCGTAGCGCTCCAGCAGGCCGAGCATCTGCTGCAGGAAGCGCGTGCGCAGCTCGCTTGCGCGCAGCAGTTCGGTCGCGCCGAGTGACTGCGCCTGGTCGTGCTCCCACAGCGCCTCGGGCTTCACCTGCCCGCGCGTGGCGCCGGGCAGCGCCAGCGTGGCGGCGACGCGCGGCGCCACGAGCGCCTTGCGCCAGACCAGCCAGGCCTGCCAGACGCGGTCGAGGTCGATGCCCAGACCGGCCAGCGGCTCGACGATCGCGCCGGCGCCCGCCATCACCCGCAGCGCCTGCTCGCACACCGCGGCGATGCCCGGCTCGAGCGCCAGGTGGCCAGCGAGGTCACCGAGCCAGGCGATGCGCCGGCCGCGCAGCGGCACCTCGGCCGGCGGCGTGAAATCGACCGGCCCCTCGGCGATCGACAGCGGCGCGCGCGGGTCGTGGCCGGCCTGCACCGACAGCAGCGCGGCGAGGTCGCGCACCGTGCGCGCCATCGGCCCTTCGGTGCCGAGCTGCGTCAGCCACACGTCGGTGGCGGGCCACATCGGCACGCGGCCCTGGCTCGGCCGCAGGCCGAACACGTGGTTCCACGCCGCCGGGTTGCGCAGGCTGCCCATGAAGTCGGAGCCGTCGGCCAGCGGCAGCAGGCGCTGCGCCAGGCACACCGCGGCGCCGCCGCTCGAGCCGCCGGCGCTGACACGCGTGTCCCACGCGTTGCCGGTGGCGCCGAACAGGTTGTTGTAGGTGTGCGAGCCGAGCCCGAACTCCGGCATGTTGGTCTTGCCGATCACGATGCAGCCGGCGGCCTTCATGCGCTGCACCATCAGGCCGTCGCTGCGGGCGACGTTGTCCTTCATCAGCACGCTGCCGAACGTGGTGGCGAAGCCGCTGGCCGCGGCCGCGTCCTTGATCGCCTGCGGCATGCCGTGCAGGAAGCCGCGGCTGGCGCCGCGCGCGAGCTCGGCGTCGCGCTCGGCGGCCTGCGCCAGCAGCACGTCGTCGCTCGCCAGGTTGACGATCGCGTTGAAGCGCGGGTTGACGCGGTGGATGCGCGCGAGGCAGGCTCGCATCACCTCGACGCACGAGACCTCGCGGGCATGGATCGCGCGCGACAGCGCGTGAGCATCCAGATCGGTGATCGGATCGGTGTTCGGATCGTGGTTCATGCCAGCGGCGGCGCGATGCGCGGCGGCGTCGCGCCGGCAGCCTCCCACTGCGCGGCCATCTGCAGCAGCAGCGCGTCGGCGCCGAACGGCGCGGTCAGCAGCGCGCCGATCGGCAGCCCGGCCGGCGACAGCGCCACCGGCAGCGAGATCGACGGCGCGCCGGTGGCGTTGGCCAGCGGCGTGAACGGCGTGTAGCGCCACAGCCCCTCGGGGCCGAGCCGGTAGTCGATGAAGTCGGGGTTGCGCATTGCGAAGCGGCCGAGCAGCGCCGGCGGCTCGGCCAGCGTCGGCGTCAGCAGCAGGCTGTAGCGCTCGTGGAAGGCGGCCATGCGCCGGCCCAGCGCGTGCAGCGCGTCGAGCGCGCGCAGGTAGTCGGCGCCCGAGACCGTGCGGCCGACGCGCCAGGCGTCGCGCACCACCGGTTCCAGCTCGCTCTCGTCGATCGCGCGGCCGCGCTGCGCGCCGAAGCCGTCCAGCAGCATCGCGGTGCCGGTGGCCACCACCTGCATCACCGGGCGCACGACGTCGAGCGTGGCGAAATCCGGTCGCGCAGGCTCCACCGTGTGGCCCAGGCGCTGCAGCGTGCGCGCGAACGCGTCGATCGCCGCCGCCACCTCCGGATGCACCGCATCACCCTCGAAGAAGGCGTTGCACAGCGCGATGCGCTGCGGCCCGGGCGACGTGGCGAGCAGCGCGGCAAAGCTCGCGGGCCGTGCCGGCGCTGCGTATGGCGCGCCGGGGTCGGCACCGGCGCCGGCATCGAGCGCGAGCGCGCAGTCGCGCACGCTGCGCGTCAGCATGTGGTCGATCGCCAGTCCGCCCCAGCCTTCGCCGACCAGCGGGCCGGCGGGCAGCAGCCCGCGCGTGGGCTTCAGGCCGATCAGCCCGCACGCCGACGCCGGGATGCGGATCGAGCCGGCGCCGTCGTTGGCGTGCGCGATCGTCACGATGCCGGCCGCGGTGGCGGCTGCCGCGCCGCCGCTCGAACCGCCGGCCGAGTGCTGCAGGTGCCACGGGTTGCGCGTGGGCCCGCCGTAAGCCAGCGCCTCGGTGCTGGCGCTGATGCCCATCTCGGGTGACGTGGTGCGGCCGCACGGCACGAAGCCGGCGGCGGCATAGCGCTCGGCGAGCGCGCCGTCGCGCGGCCACTCGATGCCGCGCGGCCCGAACGCGCGTGACCCCAGCCGCGACGGCAGCTCGCGCCACGCGACCGCGGGGCCCAAATCCTTCAGCAGCAGCGGCACGCCGAAGAACGGCCGCGCGCGCAGCAAGGCATCGCGCGCCGCATCGTCGCGGCAGCGCGCCAGTTCGGCGTCGAGTGCGGTCGCGCGCGCCCGCGCCGGCTCCGCGGCCAGCAGGCACACCGCGTTGAGCCGTGGGTTGATCGCCTCGATGTCGGCCAGCGTGCGCTGCAGCGCCTGCTGCGCGCTGCACTCGCCGCGCACGATCGCGGTGGCCAGCGCGTGGGCGTCGCCGTCGAACCAGGGGCGGGTCACTGCGGGCAACCTTTCGCTCACAGCAGGCCCTGCAGCGACGGCCGCGGGATCGGCCGCGCCGATTCATAGGCACGCGCCGCGCGCAGCACCAGCGCGTCGCCGAACATCGGGCCGACGAACTGCAGGCCGATCGGCAGGCCGTCGCGCGTGAGCCCGCACGGGATCGTGCACGCCGGCTGCTGCGTCAGGTTGAACGGGTACGAGAACGGCGTCCAGCCGAGCATCGAGGCCGGGTCGAGCGGCGTGTGCCCGGCCGGCCGTGCGTCGAACGCCGGCACCGCGACCGCCGGCGTCACGAGCAGGTCGAAGCGCTGCATGAACTGCCGCATCTGCGCGCCGAGCTCGCCGCGGCGCAAATGCAGCCGCTGCACGTCGAGCGCGCTCAGCTTCGCGCCGAGCTCGGCCTCGGTGCGCAAGTCGGGGTCGGTCAGCACCTGTTGCTCGGGCGTCAACGTGTTCCAGATCGTCCACGAGCCGACGAACCAGAGGCCGCAGGTGATCTCGAGCGGGTCTTCGAAACCCGGGTCGACGGCCTCCACCTGCGCACCGAGCGCCGCCAGCGCGTCGACCGCTGCGGCGCACGCCGCGGCGACCTCGGGGTGCACGTTCTTCGCGTAGCCCAGCGTCGGCGACCACGCGATGCGCAGGCCGCGCACGCCGTCGTCGAGGCCGACGCGGTGGTCGCGCGCGTCGTATGGCAGCGAGGTCCAGTCGCGCGCGTCGGGCCGCGCCAGCACGTTGAGCAGCAGCGCGGCGTCGCGCACGCTCATCGTGTGCGGCCCCAGGTGTGCCACCGTGCCGAACGGCGACAGCGGGTATGCCGGCACGCGGCCGAAGCTCGGCTTGAGGCCGAAGTTGCCGCAGAACGCGGCCGGAATGCGCACGCTGCCGGCGCCGTCGGTGCCGACCGACAGCGGCCCCAGCCCCGCGGCCACCGCGGCGGCGCTGCCGCCCGACGAGCCGCCGGGCGTCTTGGCGAGGTTCCACGGGTTGCGCGTGATGCCGGTGCGCGGCGAGTTGGTCTCGCCCTTGCAGCCGAACTCGGGCGTGCTGGTCTTGCCCAGCAGCACCGCGCCGGCCTCGCGCAGCCGCGCGGTGGCCGGTGCGTCGACCTCCCACGGCTGGCTGGCGTCGACCGTGCGGCTGCCGCGCAGCGTGGGCCAGCCCTTGGTGAGGATCAGATCCTTGATCGACGTCGGTACGCCGTCGAGCGCGCCGCACGGTTCACCGCGCTGCCAGCGCGCCTCGCTGGCGCGCGCGGCGGCCATCGTCTCGTCGGGCGCGAGGTGGCAGTACGCGAGCAGCAGCGGGTTCAGCCGCTCGATGCGCGCCAGCACCGCGCGCGTGGCCTCCACCGGCGAGGCCTGGCGCGAGCGGTACAGCGCGAGCAGTTCGGTGGCGGTGCAGTCGGCGAGGTCGGTGCTCGCGCGGTTCGATGCAGCAGCGGCGGTCGGTGTCATCGTGCCTCCCGGTCAATGATGGCGCCGCGGCAGCGCGGCCGCGTGCTCGCCGATGTCGAAGAACAGCCCCGCCATCATCAACAGGCCCTCGCGCATCAGCGACGCGAGCACGTGCTCGTCGGGCGCGTGCTGCGAGCACGCCGGATACGAATGCGGCACCCACACCGTGGGCAGACCGAGGATGTCGGCGAACACGTCGTTCGGCAGCGAGCCGCCCAGGTTGGGCAGCAGCGCCGGCTTGCTGCCGGTGGTCTGCTCGATCGAGCGCAGCGCCAGGCGCACCCATTCGTTGTCGGGGTCGAGCCGGGTCGCGGCCATCACGGTCGGCTCGCTGACCTCGATGCCGGCGAAGCCGTGCCGCCGCAGGTGCGCGAGCACGTGCTCGCGCAGCCGGGCGGCATCGGTGCCGACCACGAAGCGCAGCTGCAGCGTGGCGCGCGCCTCGTGCGGAATCGCGTTGACCGGGTTCGCGGCGTTGCCGACGCCGATCGCCAGCACCTCGATCGTGTTCCAGCCGAACACGCGCTCGGCCGGGGTCAGGCCGGGCTCGCCCCAGTCGCGGTCGACCGCCGGGTCGTCGGGCCCGCCGCCGACCTCGATGTCGGCCAGCGCGCGCTTCACCGCCGCGGGGATCGGCGGCGGCCGCAGCGCGTCGATGGTGATCGCGCCGCGCGCGTCGACCATGCTGGCGATCGCATGTGCGAGCACCGTGCCCGGGTTGCGCAGCAGGCCGCCCCAGTTGCCGGAGTGGTGGCCACCGTCGCGCAGCCGCAGCGTGAGGTCGAAGTTGGCGACGCCGCGCGTGCCCAGGTACACCGTGGGCCGCCCGGCGCGCAGCCGCGGGCCGTCGCTGGCCACCAGCACGTCGGCCGCCAGCGCGTCGCGCTGCGCGCGGCAGAACGCGTCGAGGCCGGGCGAGCCGGCTTCCTCGCCCATCTCGACCAGCCACTTCAGGTTGAAGCCGAGCGAGCCGCCGCGCGCGGCCTGCACCGCGGCCAGCGCAGCGATCGCGATGCTGTGCTGGCCCTTGTTGTCGGCGCTGCCGCGACCGTACCAGCGCTCGCCCTGCGCGGTGAGCGCCCACGGGTCGAGGCCGTCGCGCCAGCGGCCTTCGAGCCCGCGCACGACGTCGCCGTGGCCGTAGACCAGCACGGTGGGCAGTGCCGGGTCTTCGATGCGCTGGCCCACCAGCAGCGGCTGCGCGCCGCCGGGGTTGTCGAACACCTGCGAGGCGACGCCGAGCGCCGCCAGCGACGGCGCGATCTCATCGACCAGGTACGCGCGCAGCGCCGCGGCGCGCTCGACGTTCTGGCTTTCGGTGCGGTGCGCCACGCGGCGCGCCAGCGTGCGCTGGAACGCGCCGCTGTCGAACTCGCGCGCGGCGGCGCTCAGGGCATCGGCGCGGGAGGCCACGGGCATCGGCTCCGTCGTGTGCACAGACCCTAGCGCGCCGGCGATGCGGCCACCGCGGCGAAGTGCTCCACCTGCGGCGGCTGCGCGAAGAACGGCCCGACGATCGCGCGCCACTGCGTGAACAGCGGCCCCTGGCGAAAGCCGACCGTGTGATCCTCCAGCGTCGCCCAGCGGATCATCAGCACGTAGCGATCGGGCGACTCGATGCCGCGCTGCACCTCGAAGCCGACGAAGCCCTGGGCCTTGCTGGCCACGGTGGCGATGCCGCGCTGGATGGCTTCTTCGAACGCGGCCTGCTGGCCCGGCGCGATGCGGATATCGGCGATTTCGAGAATCATCTTGGGCTCCGTGCAGCGCACGCCGTGTGGCGTTGCGGTTGCGCGCAAGCATAGTCCCGTGGTGCGCGTGGCACCTGCCGACAAACCCGGCCGGGCCCGATGCGCATGGCCGCCGCCGGCCGCATGCAGCCACTGCTGCGCCGTAGCCGACCGTCGCTCGGGCCGTCGCTCGGGCCGTCGCTCGGGCCGTCGCACCGACCATCGTTCAGGCCGGCGACAGGCCGTCGCTCAGGCCCTCGCTCACGCCCTCCCTCACGCCGTCCGCGCCTCGTCGGCCTGCGCGTACACGCGGCCGAAGCGGTTGCCCAGGAAATCGGCCAGCGCCACGTCTTCCTGGCGCACGAAGCCGCGCTGCGGCAGCCGGCCCTGCGCCAGCAGGTCGAGCATCGCGCAGGCGCTGCCGGCGGTGGTCACCTGGATGCCGCTGCGCAGCTTGCCGGCGCGCACCTGCGCGTAGATCTTGCGTGCGTAGGTGTCCTGCATCAGCCGGCCTTCGCGCCAGCCGCTGACGGTGACGAAGATCACCACCACGTCCTGCATCGTCGCGGGCACCGCGTTCTCGAGAATGTCCTTCAGCAGGTCGCGCCGCTCGCGCAGCCGCAGGTCGTGCAGCAGCGCCTTCATGATCGCCGCGTGGCCGGGGTAGCGGATGGTGCGGTAGTTCAGCGTGCGCACCTTGCCCTCCAGCGTCTCGGCCAGCGTGCCGAGGCCGCCGGAGGTGTTGAACGCCTCGTACTGCACGCCGTCGAGCGCGAACTCCTCGCGCTCCTCGAGCGCCGGCACCTCGGTGCGGCGGCCTTCGACGATCGCCTCGCACGGCTCGATGTACTCGTTGATGACGCCCTCGGTGCTCCACGTGAGGTTGTAGTTCAGCGCATTGCTCGGGTACGCCGGCAGCGCGCCGACGCGCATGCGCACGCTGTCGAGCTTGTCGAAGCGGCGTGCCAGGTCGGCGGCGGCGATCGAGACGAAGCCCGGTGCCAGCCCGCACTGCGGAATGAACGCGGTGGCGGCGCCCTTGGCCAGCTCGCGGATGCGCCGCGTGCTGGCCACGTCTTCGGTCAGGTCGAGGTAGTGCGTGCCGGCGGCGCGTGCGGATTCGGCGATCGACGCCGTGAGGTGGAACGGCGCCGCGCTCAGCACCGCGAAGCGCCCGCTCATCGCCTGGCGCAGCGCCGCCGGGTCGGCCACGTCGACCGCGAGTGGCTGCAACCGCGGGCCGGGCGTGATGCCCGCGAGCGCCGCGGCGGAGCGGTCGGCCAGCGTGACGCGGTAGTCGCCGTCGGCATCGGCCAGCAGCTCGGCGGCCACCTGGCCGATCTTGCCGGCGCCGACGATCAGGATGTCTTTCATGGTGGGCTCTCGGTCTCGCGGCGCGCGCACGTTGCGGCGCGCGCGCGACAGCCTCGATTGTCCGCGCGCTGCGCGCAAACTGAGCACAGCGATACGACGATTCGCCGCGCGTACAGAGGCAATTCGCCGACAATGCTCGGCAATGCGCACAAAGCTCACTGCCACCACTGCCCTCGACGACACCGACCGTGCGCTGCTCGCGCTGCTGCGCGACAACGCGCGCATGCCCACCGCCGTGCTGGCGCGCCGGCTGAAGCTGTCGCGCACCACGGTGCAAAGCCGCATGGCGCGGCTCGAGCGCGAACGAGTGATCGCCGGCTACACCGTCGCGGTGAGCGCCGAGGTCGAGGCCGATCTGGTGCGTGCGCACGTGCTGATCACGCTCGAGCCGCGCAAGTCGGCACCGATCGAGGCGGCGCTGCGGCGCATTCCGGAGCTGCGCACGCTGCACTCGGTGAGCGGGCCGTTCGACCTGATCGCCGTGGTGGCTGCGGCGTCGATCGGCGAGCTCGACCGGCTGATCGACCGCATCGGCATGCTCGACGGCGTCGAGCGCACCACCTCGGCGATCGTGTTGTCGACGCGCATCGCGCGCTGACCCAGCGCACCGCTCGCGCGGGGGTTGCCAACTTCGTCACGCGCCGCGGTGCGCCACTGCGGTGGTGCCGCGGCGCCGCTGCCGGCGCGTCAAGTTTTCGCGCCGGCGTGCCGATGTAGCCGGGCAGATGGGTCTTTCAGGCCCGCGGATACGGGTGCTGCCATGTCGGCCACGATTGCCGTCGATGACTTGCGTGTCGGAATGTTCGTCCACCTCGACCTCGGTTGGTGGGCGCATCCGTTCGCGCTCTCCAGCTTCCGACTGACGACGCCGGAGCAGATCGCCACCATCCGGGGCCTGGGCGTCAAGCGGCTGCGCTGGAGCCCCGAGAAGAGCACGCTCAAAGGCGCCCAGAACGGGTCCGAAGGCGGCGTCGCCGACGTTGCGACAGCCGATGCGCCACCCGTCTCGCCCGGCGACGTGGTGGCCGGCGCCGCGCTCGCGCCGGGTGTGAAGCCCGATGACGTAGCCCCGCCGGCCGGTGGCGCGGAGCCCGACGGCGACGCCGCCACGGCCGCAGCGACCATCGAGCCGGTCGCCATCGACCCCGAGGCGCGGGCCGCGCAGCGGCGGCGCGAGCAACTGGCTGCGCAGCGCGAGGCCAATCGCATCTGCGCGCGCCAGTACAACGAAGCCGCCGCGTCGTGGCAAGCGGCGATGGACGTGGTGGCCGACAGGCCCGAGGCCGCGCGCGAGACCACCGAGGGCCTGACGCGCGCACTGCTGATCAAGATGATGGTCGACGGCGAGCTGTGCATCCGCGTGCTGGCCGAGGTGCAGACCGACCGCGCCACCGCGCACGCGCTCAACGTGGCCGTGGTGTCGCTGCTGATGGGGCGCGCGTTCGGTTTCAGCGCTGCCGAGATGCTCGACGTCGGCGTCGGCGCGCTGCTGCACGACGTGGGCAAGCTGGAGCTGCCCGAGCGCGTGCGCATGCCCGACGCGCAGGCGCCGGCGCCCGACCAGGCGCTGTACCGTGAGCACGTGGCGCGCGGTTTGGCGCAGGGCAAGCGCATGGGCCTCACGGCCGGCGCGCTGCTGGTGCTGGCCCAGCATCATGAGATGGCCGATGGCAGCGGCTTTCCACAGCGGCTGAACGTCGACCGCATGACCGGCGCGGCGCGCATCGTCGCGCTGGTCAACCGCTACGACAACCTGTGCGACCCGGCGATTCCCGCGCACGCGCTGACGCCGCACGAGGCGCTGTCGCTGATCTTCGCGCAGACGCGCGCGAAGTTCGACGCCTCGATGCTCAACGCGTTCATCCGCATGATGGGCGTCTACCCGCCGGGATCGGTGGTGCAGCTCACCGACGATCGCTTTGCGCTGGTAACGAACGTGAACTCGTCGCGGCCGCTGAAGCCGCGCGTGCTGGTCTACGACCCGCAGGTGCCGGCGGACGAGGCGCTGCAGATCAACCTCGAGCTCCACTCCGACCTCGGCATCCGGCGCAGCTTGCGGCCGCAGCAGCTGCCGCCGCCGGCACTGAAGTACCTGTCGCCGCGCCAGCGCGTGATCTATTTCTTCGAGCCGGCGCAGATCACGAACTCGGGCTTCGGCCAGGAGATCGCCTCGTGACGCGTGTCGCCGCCGAGGCAGCGCGGTCTCGGCGGCGCGGCCCGCCGGCAGAGCTGGCGGCATGGCAATCGATGCTGCACAGCTTGGCCGAGCCGGCTTGGATCGTCGATGCGCGCTCGCTGGCGCTGGTGGACCTCAACGATGCCGCGCGCAAGCTGCTCGGCCGCGGCGGCACCGGTGCCCGCATCGGCGTCGCCACCGACTTGATCGACACACCGGAAGATCAGGCCTTCTGGGCGGATGTGCGCAGCGGCGGTGCACCGCGGCTGGATTCCGAGACCACGCTCGTCGGCGCCGACGGTCGACTGCTGCAGGTGGTGCGCCGCATCGCGCCGCTGCAGCGGCCCGCCGCGCGGCCGCCGCACCCACTGCCAGCGCGCGATCTGCCGTCGCACCACGCGCCGTCGCACTATCTGGTGCAGCTGCACGATCGCAGCGAGCAGTTGCGCCAGCAGCAAGAGCGCGAGACGCTGCTCACCGAGCTGCAGGCCACGCTCGAATCCACCGCCGACGGCATCCTGGTGACCGACCTCGCCGGCCGCATCCGCGCATTCAACCGCCGCTTCGCGGTGATCTGGGGCATGCCCGAATCGCTGCTCGAGCGCCACGAGGACGATGCCGTGTTCGACTGGATGCGCCGCAGCGTCGGCGACCCGCATGCCTACCAGCGCCAGCTGGTCGCGCTGCAGGAGTCGACGCTGGCGCGCGCCACCGAGACGCTGCAGCTGCTGTCGGGCCAGACGCTGGAAATGGTGACGCAGCCGCAGGTCTGCCGCGGCCGGCCGATCGGCCGCGTGTGGGCGTTTCGCGACCGCACCGAGATCGTCGCCGCCGACCGCCGCATCGAGACGCTGATCACCACCGACGCGCTCACCGGTCTGCCCAACCGCCGCCACCTGGGCGACGCGCTCGAGCTCGCGCTGGCGCACGCGCGGCGCGACCACGGCGGCTTCGCGGTGCTGCTGCTCGACCTCGACCGCTTCAAGCAGATCAACGACAGCCTCGGCTCCGACGCCGGCGACCGCGTGCTGCTCGAAGTGACCGCGCGCGCCAAGACCTGCCTGCGCCAGGGCGACCTGCTGGCGCGCCTGGGCGGCGACCAGTTCGCGCTGGTGGTGCACCGGGCCGACCAGCGCGGCGCCGAGGCCGCCGCGGCACGGCTGCTCGATGCCATCGGGCGCGGCTATGCCTTCGAGGGCAACCAGTTCACGCTCACCTGCAGCATCGGCATTGCGTTGTACCCCGGCGACGGCCACGACGGCGGCGAGCTGATGCGCCATGCCGAGACCGCTATGCAACGCGCCAAGCAAGGCGGCCGCGCCGCATTCCGCTTCCACCAGCCGAACCAGGATGCCGATCTGCGCGCGCGCATGCGACTCGATCACGCGATGCGCCAGGCGCTGGTGGCACGAAGATTCCGGCTCGTCTACCAGCCGCAGATCGAGATCGGCAGCGGCGCCATCGTCGGCGCCGAGGCGCTGATGCGCTGGCGCGACCCCGAGCTCGGCGAAGTGCCGCCGACGCAGTTCATCGCCGTGGCCGAAGAGTCGGGCTTCATCATCGCGCTCGGCGACTGGGTGCTGGGCCACGCGGTGCGGCAGGCCGCGCAGTGGCGCAGCAAGGGCATGCCGCTGAAGGTGGCGGTCAACGTCTCGGCGCTGCAGTTCCAGCAGGCCGACTTCGTCGACCGCGTGGCCGCCGTGCTGCGCGAGGCTGACCTGCCCGGCGCACTGCTCGAGCTCGAACTGACCGAGTCGATCCTGGTGCGCGGCGCCGGCGAAGCGCTGCAGCGGCTGTACGCGCTGTCGTCGCTCGGCGTGAAGCTGGCGATCGACGACTTCGGCACCGGCTATTCGAGCCTGGCGTACCTGAAGCGCTTTCCGATCGGCAAGCTCAAGATCGACCGCAGCTTCATTCGTGGCGTGCCGGCCGACGACAGCGATGCCGGCATCGTGCGCGCTGTGATCCAGATGGCACGCGCGCTGAACCTGCGCGTCAATGCCGAGGGCGTCGAGAGCGAGGCGCAGCGCCACTTCCTGGCGCAGGAGGGTTGCGATGAACTGCAGGGCTTCCTGTTCGCGCCCGCGCTGGACCCGCTCAGCTTCGAGCAGCGGCTGGCCAGCCAGGCCGCCCCGGGTCGGCACTTGCGCGTTGTGTCGCGCTGACGCGCACCCGCGCGTTGTGTCGCGTTGACGCGCACCCGCGCGCCGTGTCGCGCTGGGCGGCACGGCGTGCGCCCAGGCGGCGCCCCGCGGCGCGCGTGCGGCGCGCTGCACCGGCTGCGGCATGGAATTAGCCGAATCCCGATTGCACGACGGGCGTTTGTCCGTAAAGTGGGCATCTGCCCCGGTTGCCCCGCTGCACTGCCATGAGCCCGCTCGAGAGCTTGATCGAACGCAAGTTCGCCACCCTGCAAACCGAGGTCGCCGTCGTGCTGCCCGGCGGCCGCCGCCTCGGCGCGGCCGACGCGCACGTCACGCTGCGGCTGCAGGAGCTGTCGCCGCTGGCGCACCTGGCGGCCGGGCAGATCGGCAAGGTGGCCGGCGACTACGTCGAGGGCCGCCTGCAGATCGACGGCAGCATGCGCGACGTGATGACCGCGGCCGCGCAGATGCTGCCGGGCGACCCCACCGAAGGCGCCGCCAGCTCGTGGTGGCGCGGCCTGCAGCGCACTGCCAAGTCGGTGGGCCATCACAGCGCCGATGCCGATGCGCGGCAGGTACAGTTTCACTACGACGTGTCGGACGAGTTCTACGCGCTGTGGCTCGACCCGCGGCGCGTCTACTCGTGCGCCTACTACCGCGAGGCCAACATGCCGCTGGCGCAGGCGCAGCAGGCCAAGCTCGATCACGTCTGCCGCAAGCTGATGCTGCGCGAGGGCGAGCGATTCCTCGACATCGGCGCCGGCTGGGGCGGCCTGCTGCTGTGGGCGGCCGAGCACTACGGCGTGCAGGCCACCGGCATCACGCTGTCGAAGAACCAGCATGCGCACGTGAACCGGCTGATCGCCGACAAGGGTCTGCAAGGCCGCGTGCAGATGCAACTGCTCGACTACCGTGCGCTGCCCGAGGGCGAGCCGTGGGACAAGATAGCGTCGATCGGGATGTTCGAGCACGTCGGGCGCGCGATGCTGCCCACCTACTTCGCGAAGATCCGCCGCCTGCTGAAGCCCGGCGGCCTGCTGATGAACCACGGCATCACCGCCGGCGGCACCGGCAACGCGCAACTCGGCTCGGGCATGGGCGAGTTCATCGAGCGCTACATTTTCCCGGGTGGCGAGCTGATGCACGTGTCGCACGCGCTGCGCGTGATGGCCGACGCCGGGCTCGAGCCGCTCGATGTCGAAAACCTGCGCCCGCACTACGCGCGCACGCTGTGGGCCTGGTCCGACGCGCTCGAGTCACGCCTGGCGCGCGCCGCCGAGCTGGCCGGCGATCGCGTGCTGCGCGCGTACCGCCTGTACCTGGCCGGCTCGGCGATGAGCTTCGAGCGCGGCTGGATCTCGCTGAACCAGATGCTGGCCGCCCGCCCGAGCGGCAACGTCGACGACGGCCCGATGCGCGGCGCGCAGTCGGTGTTCCCGTTCCAGCGCAGCTACATCTACCGCTGAGGGGCGCCGATGATCTACAAGTTCAAGAGCAAGGCCGGCGGCGACGTGATCATGCTGCAGCCGCACGGCGATCAACTGCTTCGCCTCCTCGGCCGCGAGCCGGCGGCGCAGGGCATCATCGAACCGGCCGACCTGCCGGCGGCCATCCAGGCGCTGCAGGAGGCTGCGGCGCGCGCGCAGGCACCGCAGGCCGACGACGAAGGCGAGCGCGGCGTCGGTCTACGGCAACGCCTGTGGCCGATGATCGAGCTGATGAAGCGCGCACAGGCCGAGCGCGAGCCGATCGTCTGGGGTGTGTGACGCCCGGGCGGCACGGCCGCGCAACCCGATCGACAACCAACCGATGCGACGAACATGAAACTGTGGAGCAACAGCTGGGCCAACGGGGAGCCGATTCCTGCGCACTACGCGGCGGGCAAACTCGACGCGGGCGGTGGCGTCGGCTTCTCCGACAACGTGAACCCGCACCTGGCGTGGAGCGAGCTGCCGCCGGGCACACAATCGCTGGTGCTGATCTGCCACGACTTCGACGTGCCCAGCCGCGGCGACGACGTGAACAAGACCGACCGCGAGGTGCCGGCCGATCTGCCGCGGGTCGACTTCTTCCACTGGGTGATGGTCGACATTGCACCCGGCCGCAACGCGATCGCCGAGGGCGAGTACAGCCGCGGCTTCACTGCGCGCGGTAAACCCGGGCCGGTGGCGGCGCACGGCGCGCGGCACGGCCTGAACGACTACACCGGCTGGTTCGCCGGCGACGCGCAGATGGCGGGCCAGTACTTCGGCTACGACGGCCCGTTCCCGCCGTTCAACGATTCGCTGGTGCACCACTACGTGTTCACGCTGTACGCGGTGTCGGTCGACCGGCTGGCGGTCGAAGGCGCCTTCACCGGCGCGCAGGTGCGGCAGGCGCTGGCCGGCAAGGTGCTCGGCGAGGCCACGCTGTCGGGCACCTATACGTTGAACAAGCGGCTGGTGCGCGGCTGATTCGCGCGGGCGATGCGTGTGGCCGGTGCGCGGTGATCCACCTGCCGGCTCAGGCGCCTGGGCCGCCCGACCGCCGGTCGCCGACGAAGCCGTGCAGGAGCACGCGTTGAACGAGCCTGCGCGCATCATCGCGGTCCGGCACGGCCAGACCGCGTGGAACGTCGAGCAGCGCATGCAGGGGCAGCTCGACACGGCACTCGACGCGACCGGCCGCTGGCAGGCGCAGCAGCTCGCGCACGCGTTGCGGCACGAGGCGATCGACGCCATCGTCGCCAGCGATCTCACGCGCACGATGCACACCGCGCAGCCGCTGGCGCAGTGCCTGGGCCTGCGCGTATGGCCGCAACCGGGCCTGCGCGAACGCTGCTTCGGTGACTTCGAAGGCTTCACCTACGCGCACATCGCGCAGCACTGGCCCGCCGACGCGGCGCGCTGGCGCGTGCGCGAGGCCGCCTTCGCACCGGCGCGCGGCGAAAGCCTGGTGGGGTTCTACCGCCGCTGCGTCGACACCGCCGAGCAGCTCGCACTCGAGTGCGCCGGGCGCACGGTGGTCTGGGTCACCCACGGCGGCGTGCTCGATTGCCTGTACCGCGCGGCGACGCGCATCGCGCTCGATTCGCCGCGCACCTGGCCGCTCGGCAATGCGGCGATCAACCGGCTGCTGCACGGCGATCAGGGTCTGATGCTCGTCGGCTGGGGCGACACGCACCATCTCGAGACGGCACCGCTGCCCGACGCGCGCGAAGCCTGAGGCCGCGCGACGAGCGGTCGCGCGTCGCGGACGGGCGGCGGCGCGTCTGCGTGCCAAACCGCACGCGCGACGCGGCGCACCCGAACAGGTGCCAACTTCTTCCGCACTTGCGGCCCCCGCACGCGGGGTTGTGACGAGGCGTTCGACGTTGCGCTGCCTAAGCTGTTTGCACGTCGTGGACGAGCCACGTGCATCCATCAGCTGGGTAACGAGCATGCGATTGAACCGAACACATCCGTCGAGCCGCAATGCAGCGGGCTTCACGCTGATCGAGGTGATGATCACCGTGGCGATCGTCGCGATTCTGTCGATGGTGGCGCTGCCGTCGTACCGCGACTACGTGACGCGCGGCAACATCCCCGAGGCGACGTCGCGTCTGGCAACCAAGCAGGTGCAGATGGAGCAGTGGTTCCAGGACAACCGCACGTATGTCGGTGGGCCTGCGTGCGCATCGGACACGACCGCCAGCAAGTACTTCGACTTCACCTGCGGCGCCACGCCGTCGGCCACCGGCTTCACGCTCACCGCCACCGGCAAAGGCTCGATGAGCGGCTTCAGCTACACGATCAACCAGACCGGCGCCAAGACTTCCGCGATCACCTATTCGGGCTGGTCGAACCCGTCGCCCAACACCTGCTGGGCTACCAACAGGGGCGGCCAATGCTGAAACCGACTCTTCATTCGGCGGTGCACCAGCGCGGCTTCACGATCGTGGAGCTGATGGTCGGCATCGTGCTGCTGGCGATCCTGCTGGCCATGGGCGGCCCGAGCTTCGCCGCCTGGCTGCAGAACTCGCAGATCCGCAACATGTCCGAGGGCCTGAAGGACGGGCTGCAGCTCGCGCGCGCCGAGGCCGTGCGGCGCAACGCGCTGGTGCGCTTCGAGTTGATGACCTCCCTCGACGGCAGTTGCGCGCTCAGCGCCTCGGGCACCAACTGGATCGTCAGCATGGATGGCGCCGCGGGTGAGTGCAACTCGACCAACATGGCCGATGCCGCCGCGCCGGTCGCGCCGCGCGTGATCCAGGCGCGCCCCGCGGGGGATGGCTCGCGCAACGCGACGGTGTCGTCGACCGCATCGTCGATCACCTTCAACGGGTTCGGCCGCATGGTCAGCCCGGCCGCCGATGTGGCGATCGACGTCAGCAACCCCGACGGCGGCAGCTGCTTGAAGGACTCGGGCCAGATGCGCTGCCTGCGCGTCGTGGTGGGTGTGGGCGGGCAGGTGAAGATGTGCGACGCCCGCTCGTCGTTCACCGGCACCTCGGAGGGCTGCTGAACATGCGCGGCAAGCACAACCCCACCCGCCGCAATCGCCGGCAAGACGGCTTCTCGCTGATCGAAGCGCTGGTGGCGATCTTCATCTTCTCGATCGGCATCCTCGCGCTGATCGCGCTGCAGGTCACCTCGGTGCGGCAATCGACCAATGCCAAGTACCGGTCGGAGGCGGCGCTGCTGGCCAACCGGCTGCTCGGCGAAATGTGGGTCTCGGACCGCGTGGCGGCCAACCTGCAGACCAACTTCGGCACCGGTGGCACGGTCTACAACACCTGGAACACCGCGGTGCAGGCGACGCTGCCGGCGTCGGGCGCGAGCGCGCCACAGGTTTCGGTCAGTGCCAGCGGCATCGTGCAGGTCGACATCTTCTGGAAGGCACCCAACGAGGGGGCGAGTGCGCCGGCGCACCGCTACACCACGATGGCCCAGATCCACTGAGGCGCTCATGAGAAGCATCGAACTGCAACGCACGTCCGCGGGCTTCAGCCTGGTGGAGCTGATGGTCGGCCTGGCGATCGGCATGCTCGCCGTGGTGATCATGATGCAGGTGTTCTCGGTCTCCGAGGGCTACAAGCGCACGACCACTGGCGGCGACGACGCGCAGAACAACGGGGCGATCGCGCTGTACGGCCTGCAGCGCGACCTGCGCATGGCCGGACAGGGAGCGAACTCGTTCATCGACAACGCGGCAGCGCCATCGGCCTACTCGCTGATCGCTTGCAACCTGACGCTGCGCGCCGGCGTGACCGTCAATGCCCTCGGGCCAGTGACGATCAACCCGCCGACCAGCACGGTGGCCGCCGGCGATCCGAACACCGACACGTTGTTGATCTTCTACGGTGACGGCAGCGATGGCCCCGAGGGCGACCGCATCGAATCGCAAGCGGCGACCAACGTCTACACGCTGGCCGGCTTCCTGGCGACCGGCGGCACGCCTTCGGTCGCGGTGGGTGACCAGGTCGTCGCGCATCCGTCGCCGCGGCCGGTCAACTGCGCGCTCACGATGGAGAAGGTGACGGCGCTGGCCGGCAGCAACGTCACGGTGGGCGCCGGCGTTGCCGGCATGACCGGTGGGGCATTGTTCAACCTCGGACCGAACCCGCGGTTGGTCGCCTATCGCATCAAGGATCGCAACCTGCAGATGTGCGACTACATGGTCAACAACTGCAGCAGCGATGCGGCCGCGAACTGGGTGATCGCGGCCAGCAACGTCGTGAGCTTGCGCGCGCAATACGGCGAGGACACCACCGCCACGATGGATGGCGTGGTCGATGCCTTCAATCAGACGACCCCGGCCAACCTCTGCGGCTGGGCGCGTACGCGGGCAGTGCGGTTGGCGCTCACCGCACGCAGTGCGCAGTTCGAGAAGGACGTGGTCACCGCGGCGGCGCCGCCTTGGGCAGGCGCATCTGCGGTGGCGATCGACCTGTCCGACGACGGGTCATGGCAGAACTACCGCTACAAGGTGTTCGAAACCGTGGTGCCGCTGCGCAACATGGCCTGGCTCGGAGTGCAAGCAGGATGCTGAGCAAACCCATCTCGCTAGCCGCTGCGGCCAGCCGTGCCGCGCAACGTGGCACCGTGCTGTTGATCGCGTTGATCCTGCTGGTCGCGCTGAGTCTGGGCGGCATCGCGCTGATCCGGTCGGTGTCCACCTCCAACATGATCGCCGGCAACCTGGCGTTCCAGCAGGCGGCCACGCATTCCGCCGATGCCGGAGTCGAGAGCGCCATTGCGTTCCTGGAAGCCAATAGCGCCGGCACGCTGACGACCTTGCATAGCAACATCCTGAGCGGTGGTGGCACGCGCTACGTGGCCCAGCGACAGGATCCGGCGGCTGGCCAATCGTGGGACGCGTTCTGGAACACCACCCTCGCGAGCTCCGGCGCGGTCAACAGCCTGGCGCAGGATGCTGCCGGCAACACGGTGTCGTATGTGATCCATCGGCTGTGCAACGCCACCGGAGCGCCGGTCTACCCCGGGTGCTCGTCGTCGCCGACCGATGCCACGTCGGTGGGCAACAGCCAGGGCGCGGGCGTGGTCCACCTGACTGGACAGCGACAGGTGTACTACCGCATCACGGCGCGCGTCACCGGACCGCGCAATACGTTGAGCTACGTGCAGGTCGTCGTCGCGATCTGAGTCGCGCCGCGCCACATGCCCTTCATTCCACTATCGAACGAGGCTCTCATGGGATCTCGCAACCTTCCGGCCCTTCTCGAAGACACGCCGAAGCGTCGACCGCTGTGCGCCAGCGTGCTCGCGGCACTGGCGCTGGGGACGGCGGGCGCAGCCATGGCCGGCCAGACGGATCTGTCATCGCTGCCGCTGATCACATCGGCGCCGCAGACCGTGCTGCCGAACCTGCTGTTCGTGCTAGACGACTCGGGAAGCATGGCGTGGACGCACATGCCCGACACCGTCGACAAGTTCGGGCGCGACGGATCGGGGAACAAGAAGTACGGCTACACCAGCTCGCAGTGCAACGGCGTCTACTACAACCCGAATCTCACCTATACGCCACCCAAGAACGTCGACAGTGCCGGCGTGGTCACCGACTACCCCAACTCGAACTTCAATGCGGCATGGGTCAATGGCTACAACACCAGCGCCGGCACCGTCGACCTGGAGACCCAGTTCCGGGCCTGGACGCCCTCGACCACGCTCTACACGAACCTGGACTCCACCAGCGACCCGGCGCAGGCGGCCTACTACTACACCTACACGGGCAGCCAGGACACGCTGGCCGAGAAGAACTATTTCGATTCCAGCACGACCTTCTACAAGGAGTGCGCCAGCAACGTCCTCAGCTCGCCGGGCAGCGGCGTGTTTACCTATGTCCAGGTCACCAGCACGTCGGGCCCCGGTGCTACCGACGAGCGGCAGAACTTCGCCAACTGGTACAGCTACTACCGCACGCGGATGCTGATGATGAAGACCGCGACGGGTCAGGCGTTCAGCGGTATTCAGAACAAGTACCGCGTCGGCTACATGAGCATCAACGGCAATGCCGACCCTTCGTTCCTGAACATCGACAAGTTCGACCCGGCGCACAAGAGCACCTGGTTCAGCAGGTTGTATGGGGCGATACCACAGAACTCGACGCCGCTGCGCACGGCGTTGTCCGACGCCGGGCGCATCTACGCCAACCAGATCTCCTCGGTGTACGGCGTGAACGTGGTCGACCCGGTTCAGTTCTCGTGCCAGAAGAACATCACGCTGCTGTCGACCGATGGCTACTGGAACGGGGGCAAGGGTGAGCAGCTCGACGGCTCGGCCATCGGCAACCAGGACGCCTCGGAACCACGGCCGTTCAATGACGGCGGCACCGCGGCCGACGTCTATGAGACCACGATCGAGATCACCGCTGCAACCAAGTTCTCGCAGGTGACGAGCATCCTCGTCGACGGCAAGGAGCTCCTTTCTGGTATCGCGTCGACAACCGGGGGGGGGTGGGGCAGTCGCGCCCAGAAGCTAGCCAACAGCATCGCAGCGAAGATCAATGCATGCTCGAGTGCGATCGTGACCGATGGCGTGAGCCCCGATTGCGCTGTGGCCGGCTACAAGGCCACGGCGTCGGGCACCACGGTGACCATCAAGGCGCCGGCCGGCCTGGGCGCGATCGCCTTCACCCCGGTGGTGTCGAAGACGGCGGACGTGACGCTGACCCCCCCGAGCCCGTTCGCGGGCTCGTCGCTGGCGACGGGCGGCACCAGCGAGACGCTGGCCGACGTGGCCCAGTACTACTACACCACCGATCTGCGCGACAAGACGCTGTGGGGCAATGAGCTGGGCGTGGCGATGGGCAGCCCGGCGGTGCAGAACGACGTGTCGCCGAACAACGTGCCGACCAGCGACGACGACGCGGCGACCTGGCAGCACATGAACACCTTCACGCTGGGGCTCGGTGTGCGCGGGCGGATGATCTACTCGCCGACCTACAAGTCCGATACCAGTGGCGACTACTACGCAGTCGCCCAGGGTTCCCCCGCGTCGTCGACGGTCTGCAGCTGGACATTCAACGAGGGCGGCTCGACCTGCACCTGGCCGACGCCCGGCAGCGACCTGCCCGAGAACATCGACGACCTGTGGCACGCCGCCGTGAACGGCCGGGGCTTGTACTTCTCCGCGACCGACCCGGCCAGCCTGAGCGCCGGCCTGACGAGCGCGCTGCAGCAGATCAACGCGATGACGAGCGACTCCGCCGCGGCGACCACCAGCAACCCGAACATCACCGCGAGCAACAACTACATCTACAGCTCGACGTTCCGCTCGGTGGACTGGACCGGTGAGCTCGAGCGCCGCCAGATCGACCCCAGCACCGGCGTGGTGGCCGCCAGCGCGGACTGGACGGCCGCGAGCCAGCTCGATGCCAACACGTCGCGGACGATCTACACCTTCGACAGCTCGGCCGGCTCGAAGCTCAAACCATTCCTCTACGGTAGCCTGTCGGCCGCCGAGAAGACCTTCTTCACGAGCGCTTACATGAGCGGCGGCAGCGGCAACCCTGCGCTGACGCAGTTCTGTTCGTCCGGTGTGATGTGTGCCACAGCGGCTGCGCAGGCCGCTGCCGACGGCGGCAAGCTGGTCGACTTCCTGCGCGGCGATCGCAGCCTGGAAGGCACGGCCGACGTCACCAGCAAGCCGTTCCGCTCCCGCGCGCACGTGCTGGGGGATATCGTCGACTCGGAGGCGGTCTACGTGAAGGAGGCGCTGTACGACTATGTCGACAGCGGCTACTCGGCCTTCAAGACCGGCTCGGTGGTCAGCAGCCGCACGCCGACGGTGTATGTGGGTGCGAACGACGGGATGCTGCACGCATTCAACGCCAACACCGGAGCCGAGCTCTGGGCCTATGTGCCGAGCATGCTGCTCCCCACGCTGTATCGGTTGGCCGACAAGTTCTACGCGTCGAATCACCAGATGTACGTGGATGGTTCGCCGACGGTAGGCGACGCGTACTTCGGCGGCGCTTGGCACACCGTGCTGGTGGGCGGGCTCAACGGCGGTGGCCGCGGCTACTACGCGCTCGACATCACCGACCCGGCCAGTCCGAAGGCGCTGTGGGAGTTTACACACGCCAACCTCGGCTACTCGTTCGGCCGGCCCGAGATCACCAAGCTGGCCAATGGCACCTGGGTGGCGATCTTCTCGTCGGGCTACAACAACGTCAGCCCGGGCGATGGCAAGGGCTACCTGTACGTAGTGAATCTGGCAACAGGCGCGCTGGTCAGCGCGATCGGCACCGGCGTTGGCAGCGACACGGGCACCGTTGCCGGCGTGTGCGCCACGGCACCCTGCCCCAGCGGGCTCGGGCCGATCCGCGCGTGGGTGGACAACACCCGCTACGACAACACGACGACCAAGGTGTATGGCGGTGACTTGTACGGCAACGTGTGGCGGTTCGACGTCAACGACACCATCGGGCCCAGCGGCCGCGAGGCGCAGAACATCGCAACGCTGTATGGTCCGGCGGGTCTGGTGCAGTCGATCACGGGTCGCCCCGAACTGGGCAAAGTGGCAGGCTCCCCGGTGGTCTATGTCGGCACCGGCCGCTACCTGGGCGGCAGCGATCTGAACACGTCGGATGTGCAGTCGATCTATGCCATCAAGGACAACGGCGCCTCGCCGGGCGCGAGTTCGATCTACGGCAACCCACGCAGCGATGTCGGCGCCACCGGCTTCGTACAGCAGACGCTGACGACCAGCACCTGTCCGGCCGGGTCGCAATTCTGCGCGGAGGGCACGTCGATCCGCACCGGAACGTCGAACGCGGTCAATTTCGGCACTCAGAAGGGCTGGTTCGTCGATCTGCCCGGAACGCGCGAACGCGCGACGACCGATCCGCAGCTGGCGCTCGGCACGCTGGCGGTGACAACCAACTTGTTGAACCCGAGCGCCTGCGCCGTTGGCGGCCAGAGCTATGCCAACTTCTTCGACTACAAGTCCGGCGCGCCGGTGGTGGGTGCTGGCGGCATGGTCAGTTCGTTCCTGGGCGATGCGCTGGCCACGCGACCCGTGCAGTTGAAGTTCACCGACGGCAAGGTGCGCAGCCTGGTGCGGATGTCCAACAACACCTGGCAGACGCCGCAGTCACCGATCGGCAGCAACCCACTGGGATCGCGTCGCACTTCCTGGCGCGAGCTGATCGTCAACTGACGGCACAAGCTCCCTTCTCACCCTTTCCGCCCCTGCCCGGCCCCGCCCGGCACGGGCGATTTCATTGGTGCCGGGCAACCGTATCATCGCCGCGTGACCCCCGCGCAGATCATCGTCCTCGCCACGCCGGTGTTCCTGCTGGCGATCGCCATCGAGTTCGCGGTCGGCTGGCTTCGCGGCCGCAACACCTACCGCACGCACGATGCGCTGGCCAGCATCGGCCTGGGCATGATGAGCCAGCTCGCGGGCCTGTTCACCAAGCTGCTGACGGTGGGGCTGTACACCGCGGTGGTCGAGCACGTGGCGCTGTGGCGGCTGCCGGTGGATTCGATCGCGGTGTGGCTCGGTGCACTGCTGGCCTACGACTTCTGCTACTACTGGCTGCACCGCGCCGGGCATCGCGTGGGGATCTTGTGGGCGGCGCATGTGGTGCACCACCAGAGCGAGGACTACAACCTCTCCACTGCGCTGCGCCAGACGTCGAGCGGCGCGCTGTTCGGATGGTTGTTCTACCTGCCGCTGGCGGTGGCCGGCGTGCCACCGCTGGTGTTCGGCACGGTGGCGCTGATCGATTTGCTCTACCAGTTCTGGGTGCACACCCAGCAGGTGGGCAGGCTCGGCTGGTTCGACCGCTGGTTCTGCTCGCCGTCGAACCACCGCGTGCACCACGCGGTGAACGACCGCTATGTCGACCGCAACTACGGCGGCATCCTGATCGTGTGGGACCGCCTGTTCGGCAGCTTCGAAGAAGAGCGCGACGACGAGCCCTGCGTCTACGGCACGCGCGCGCTGCTGCGCAGCTTCAACCCGCTGTGGGCCAACCTCGAGGTGTATGCCGCGCTGGCGCGCGATGCCTGGCACGCGCGCTCGTGGTCGGACAAGCTGCGCATCTGGCTGATGCCGCCGGGCTGGCGGCCGGCCGACGTGGCCGCGCGGTTTCCGAAGCCGCCGTTCCGGCTCGAAGCGGTGCAGCGCTTCGACCCGCCGATGTCGCGCGGCGCGCAGGCGCTGGCCGTTGCGTTGTTCGTGCTGCTGCTGTTGCTGGCGTGCGCGCTGCTGTGGAACGCGCACCGCTGGTCGGCGCCGGTGCTGCTGGCGGGCTCGGCGCTGGCGGTGATGGGGCTGTGGGCGATCGGCCGGCTCGGCGAAGGAGGTAGCGTGCGCGCGGTGCAGCCGGCGGCTTCGGCCGGTTGAGCGTCAGCTGAGCGCCGGCGCTGCCGCGCTACGAGCCGAACAGATCCGTCGCGCCGCTCGGCGGCGCCACGCCGAGGTGGCGGTACGCGGCCAGCGTGGCGACGCGGCCGCGCGGTGTGCGCTGCAGGTAGCCCTGCTGGATCAGGTACGGCTCGATCACGTCCTCGATCGTGTCGCGCTCCTCGCCGATCGCGGCGGCCACGTTGTCGAGCCCCACCGGTCCGCCGTCGAAGCGGTGCACCACGGCTTCGAGCAGCTTGCGGTCCATCACGTCGAAGCCCAGCGGGTCGACGTCGAGCATCGCCAGCGCCTGTTCGGCAATCGGATGCGTGATGCGGCCCTGCGCCTTCACGTCGGCGTAGTCGCGCACGCGGCGCAGCAGCCGGTTGGCGATGCGCGGCGTGCCGCGCGAGCGGCGCGCGATCTCGGCGGCGCCGCTCGCGTCGACCGGCACCGACAGCAGCTGCGCCGAGCGGTGCACGATGTGGGCGAGCTCGTCGTGGGTGTAGAACTCGAGCCGCGCCACGATGCCGAAACGGTCGCGCAGCGGGTTGGTCAGCATGCCGGCGCGCGTGGTCGCGCCCACCAGCGTGAACGGCTGCAGATCGAGCTTGATCGAGCGCGCGGCCGGGCCCTCGCCGATCATGATGTCGATCTGGTAGTCCTCCAGCGCGGGATAGAGGATCTCCTCCACCACCGGCGACAGGCGGTGGATCTCGTCGATGAACAGTACGTCGTTGCGCTCGAGGTTGGTCAGGATCGCCGCCAGATCCTTCGGCTTCTCGAGCACCGGCCCCGAGGTCTGGCGCAGGTTGACGCCGAGCTCGGCCGCCACGATGTGGCTCAGCGTGGTCTTGCCCAGGCCGGGCGGACCGAACAGCAGCACGTGATCCAGCGCCTCGCCGCGCTTCTTGGCCGCGCCGATGAAGATCTCCAGCTGCTCGCGCGTCTTGGCCTGGCCCACGTAGTCTTGCAGCCGGCGCGGGCGCAGCGCGCGTTCGAGCGCTTCCTCCTGCGGCGACTGGCGTGCCGCGCCCACCATGCGCGGTGCATCGGCGCCGTCGGCGAGATCGTCGGTCTGGATGCCCATGCGGCGGATTGTCTCTAACCTCGCGACCTGCACTGCACATGGCGGCGCACACGATGTCCGAGTGGGCGCAGCCGAGCAGCCGTCGCGGATCCGGCTCTGCCGGGCCGCTGACGGGCCTTGCAGGCCGCATGGTCGCGAGACGCGACCATTCCTCGGCCCGTCCAAGCCGACGCAGGTCGGCTTGGAGCCGCGGGCCTCGGCCCCCTGGAGGGGGAGGCGCCGAAGGCGCATCGGGGGTGGGTCATCTCGACAGCGCGCGCAGCGCGAGCTTGATGCCGTCGGCCACCGCCACGTCGGGCGGTAGGCTCTTCAATGCCGCGCTGGCTTCGCGCTCGTTGTAGCCGAGCGCGAGCAGCGCCTGCACGATGTCGGCCTGCACATCGCCGGCGGCGACCGCGGCGCCGCCGAGGTCGGGCGCGAGCTTGTCCTTCAGTTCGAGCAGCAGCCGCTCGGCGGTTTTCTTGCCGATGCCCGGCACCTTGGTCAGCCGCGCGCCGTCCTGCCGCGACACCGCCTGCGCCAGCTCGGTCACCGACAGGCCCGACAGGATCGCCAGTGCGGTGCGCGGCCCGATGCCCGCGATGCGGATCAGCAGGCGGAACGTGCTGCGTTCGGCGGCGCTGGCAAAGCCGTAGAGCAGATGCGCATCCTCGCGCACCACCAGATGCGTCAGCAGCGTCACGCGTTCGCCGAGCGCCGGCAGGTTGTAGAACGTGCTCATCGGCACGTCGAGCTCGTAGCCGACGCCGCCGACGTCGAGCAGCACCTGCGGCGGCGCCTTCTCCGCGAGCGTGCCGGTGAGCCGTCCGATCATGGACGGCGATTATCGCCGCGGCGTGTGCGTGGCCCGTCGCCGCGCAGCGACTGACGCGCGCGTCAGCGCGAGCGACCGAACAGCCCGAGCCGCTGCGCTTCCAGTGCCGCCTCGGCGCGCGAGCTGACGTTGAGCTTGCGGTAGATCTGCTTCACGTAGTCGGCGATCGTGTGGCGGCTCAGGCCGAGCTGCACGCCGATCTCGGGCAAGGTGAAGCCCTTGGCCACACGCAGCAGCACCTCGCTCTCGCGCTCGGTGAGCTGCACGTGCGGCAGCGCGTTGGCCTGCGGCTTGGCCTGCGCCGCGAAATAGGCGATCACCTTGCGCGCGATCGACGGCGACAGCGGCGGCTCGCCCTGGCTGATGCGCTGCAGCTGCTCGGTGATCAGCTCGCGCGACTGCTCCTTCAGGATGTAGCCGTAGGCGCCGGCCTGCAGCGCGGGGAACAGATGGTCGTCGTCGTCGTGGATCGTGACGATCACCGACTGTGCGTCGGGCTGCGCCTCGCGCAGCGCCGACACCACGTCGACGCCGGAGCCGTCGGGCAGGCCGAGGTCGATCAGCGCGAGGTCGAACTTCTGCGCCGACACCTGCGCCAGCGCGTCGTGCACGCGCGCGCATTCGACGATCTGCGCGGCTGGGAACACCTGCGTCACCAGCGCCTTCAGCCACGAGCGGATCTCGGGCAGGTCTTCGAGCAGCAGGATGTTCTTCACGGCGCGCCCTCCGCATCGGGGTAGTGCCGCATCGTAACAGCGGGTCAGACCGGCGTGAGGTGCCGGTCGAGCGGGATCGTGAGGCGGATCACGGTGCCGTAGCCCGGGCCCGATTCGACCAGACACTGCCCGTGCAATTGTTTGGCCCGGTGCTTCATGCTGGCCATGCCGTGGCCGCGGTCGAGCTTGCCGTCGAGCTCCATCGGGATGCCCTTGCCGTTGTCCTGGATCACGAGCTGGAAGTCGCCTTCGGCGATGTGGCAGCGCACCGAGCAGCGTGACGCGCCGCTGTGCTTGAGGATGTTGCTCACCGCCTCGCGCAGCACGCGCGTGGTCTGCACGAAGGCGCGTGCCGACAGCCGCTGCGGCACCTCTTCGTCGGCCGGCGCGTGCCAGGCGCCGTCGACGCCGGCCTGCTGCAGCCGCGAGACGAACTCGGCGCGCCAGTCGGCCAGCGCATTGACCAGCGGCACCGGCTTGCCGGTGAGGCCGCGCACCGACAGCCGCATCTCTTCGAGCGCCTCGCGCGCCAGCGTCGAGATGCGCTCGTTGTCGCTGGTGTGCACGATCGTCAGCAGCTTGGCGCCGAGGTCGTCGTGCAGGTCGGCCGCGATGCGCTTGCGCTCCTGTTGCGTCACCTGCTCGACCTTCAGGTCGGCCAGCTGCGTGAAGTTGCGCTCGATCTGCTGTGATGCCTCGTGCACGCGGCGCTCGAGTTCGGCGCGGTCGTGCTGCGCATCCTGCAGCTGGCGACCGTACTGCTGCACCATGCGCAGGCCCAGACCGACGAACATCAGCGGCGGAATGATCTGTGCCGCGCCGATCACGCGGATGTCGACGCCGAACTGCTGCGCGCCGAACTCCACCAGTGCCGCCACCGCCATCAGCGCGCCGAGCGTGGCCAGCGGCCAGAACAGGCCGCGCCGCGAATGCCACAGCCGGTTCAGGCAGAACAGCGCCGCGGTGCCCACCTCGATGGCCAGCACCACGTACCAGAACGTGGCCATTGCGTGCAGGTGCTGCGGGCCCGCCAGCATCAGCGTGAGTGGCATCACGGCGCACTGCGCGGGCAGGGCCAGGTCGATCCAGCGCCGGCGCTCGCCGCCGTAGCGCAACAGGAACTGCACCGCTGCCAGCGTCACGAACGACGCCAGGATTGCCAACAGGAACTCCGAGCTCGCGTTGGGCCACGGCATGTCCGACACCCACTGGCGTGACAGCACCAGCGCCCAGCCGATCAGCATCGCGCCGTAGTAGGCGAGAAAGCTCTGCGCTTGGTTGAGCCAACCCATCGAGAAGATCAGTGCGCCCACCAGCAGCAGGCTGCCGCTGATGACCTCGGGCAGGCGAATGGCCACCAGCGTGCGCCAGGCGTGCTTGTCGGCCAGCGCCGCATAGGGGCCGACCTCCACCACCGAGAGACCGCCGGCACGCTGGCGCGATGCCACTTCACGCAGCGGGAAGCCCATCACCTTCAGATCGAGCACGTTGTTGCGCGGCTGCATCCACGCGACCGGCAGCGCCACCAGCTGCGGACGCTGGCAGTTGCGCGACACCGGCTCGGTCAGACGCCCCGACAGGTGCACCAGCTTGCCGTTGAGCCGCACCGCCAGCGCACTGCAAGCGCGCTCGATGTACAGCGCCAGCAGCTCGCCGCTGGCGCGCACGGCTTCGGCGTCGAAGCTCATGCGGTACCACACCGGGCCACCCTGGTCGGGACGCGACAAGGCCCAATCGTCGGGCAGTTCGACCGGGCGCACCTGCGGCAATTCGGGAAAGTATTCGGTGTCGGCGGCCACCGCCTGGGCGTGCGTGAAGCGCAGCGTCTGCGCGCCCGCGGTGATGGCGGCCGCCAGCGCGAGCACGCCGACGATCGACGCGACGGTGTGATGCCACAGCCGGCCGGCCGCCGATCGGGGCGGCGGGGTTCGGCGTGTGCGTGACAGGACGAAACTCATCTCGGGGTGGGCCGGCGCCGCGAAGGCCGCCGTGACGGCGGCGCACGCTGCAACGGGTGCGAGGCTTCGCGGCGGACGATTGTGCAGCAAGCGTCGGCTGGCGCCCACCGTGGCAGCGCCGCGGTCGGTGTGGCGCGCCGTTGGCGTGAAAATGGCGCGCTTCGGACGCCACCATTCGATGATTCTTCGCCACGAGTTCGCACCGCTGGACAACCGTCGCCTGGCCCGCTTGTGCGGCCCCACCGACGCACACCTGCGCAGCATCGAAGGTGCGCTCGACGTGCGCATCGGGCGGCGACAGGCGGTGTTTCGCATCGAGGGCGCAAAGGCGCGCGTCGAGCGCGCGCGCGCGGTGCTGTGCGCGCTGTACGAGGGCAGCCACCAGATGCTCGACGCGCAAGCGGTGATGCTGGCGCTGGCCGCCGCGGTCGATCCGGCTGCGCCGGTCGCCGGCGATGGGGGCGGCGAAGGCGAAGCGGGCTCATCGCCCGTGCTGCACACGCGTCGCGCCGACCTGGCGGGCCGCACGCCGAACCAAGTGCAGTACCTGCGACACATCCTGGCGCACGACCTCACGTTCGGCATCGGGCCGGCCGGCACCGGCAAGACGTTTCTCGCGGTGGCGTGCGCGGTCGACGCGCTCGAGCGCAGCCAGGTGCAACGCATCGTGCTGACGCGGCCGGCGGTGGAAGCCGGCGAACGGTTGGGCTTCCTGCCCGGTGACCTGGCGCAGAAGGTCGACCCCTACCTGCGCCCGCTGTACGACGCGCTGTACGACCTGATGGGCCTCGAGCGCGTGACCAAGGCGTTCGAGCGCGGCCACCTCGAGATCGCGCCGCTGGCGTTCATGCGCGGCCGCACGCTGAACCATGCGTTCGTGATCCTCGACGAGGCGCAGAACACCACCGCCGAGCAGATGAAGATGTTCCTCACGCGCATCGGCTTCGGCGCCAAGGCGGTGGTCACCGGCGATGTCAGCCAGATCGACCTGCCGCGCGGCGCGGCCAGCGGGCTGCTCGACGCCGAGGCGGTGCTGCGTGGAGTGCCCGGCGTGGCGTTCACGCGCTTCACCGCGGCCGACGTGGTGCGCCATCCGCTGGTGGCGCGCATCGTCGATGCCTACGATGCGCGCACCGCAGCGCAACGCCCAGATGGCCAGCGCTGACGCGCCGCGGTCGCGCCGGAGGCTGCCGTCGCAGCCTCCGTTGCCGCCCGCTGCGCTGAAGCTGTCGCTGCAGTTCGCCGATGCATCGCACCGCTCGCTGCTGCCGCGCCACCGCGTGCTGCGCTGGCTGCGCGCGGGCCTGTCGGCGCCGGCGGAACTGACCGTGCGCATCGTCGGCACCGACGAGGGCCGCGAGCTGAACCGGCGCTTTCGCGGTAAGGACCACGCAACCAACGTGCTCACCTTCGGCTACGCGCGCGAGCCGGTCGTGGTGGCCGATCTCGTGCTGGCCGCGCCGGTGGTCGAGCGCGAGGCGCGCGAGCAGGGCATCGAGCTCGCAGCGCACTACGCGCACCTGCTCGTGCACGGAGCGCTGCACGCGCAGGGCTTCGACCACGAACGCGCGCGCGACGCGCGGGTGATGCAGGCGCGCGAGACCGCGGTGCTGGCGACGCTGGGCTTCGCCGATCCTTACGGCGGCGCGTAAGGTCTGCGGCCGGCGGGCCCGGGGCGCGCCGGCGTCAGGCGTTGCGCAGCGCGCGGGCGGCGTCGAGCGCGAAGTAGGTCAGCACGCCATCGGCGCCCGCGCGCTTGAACGCCAGCAGCGATTCCATCATCACCGCGTCGTGGTCGAGCCAGCCGTTGGCGGCAGCGGCCTTCAGCATCGCGTACTCGCCGCTCACCTGGTAGACGAAGGTGGGCATGCGGAACTCGCGTTTGACGCGCGACACGATGTCGAGATACGGCATGCCGGGCTTGACCATCACCATGTCGGCGCCTTCGGCAATGTCGAGCGCGACCTCACGCAGCGCCTCGTCGGAGTTGCCCGGATCCATCTGGTAGACCTTCTTGTCGGCCTTGCCGAGGCTCGATGCCGAGCCCACCGCGTCGCGGAAGGGGCCATAGAACGCGCTGGCGTACTTGGCGCTGTAGGCCATGATGCGCGTGTGGATGCGCCCGGCCGCTTCGAGCGCAGCGCGGATCGCGCCGATGCGGCCGTCCATCATGTCGCTCGGTGCCACGATGTCGACGCCGGCCTCGGCCTGCACCAGCGCCTGCCGCACCAGCAGCTGCACGGTCTCGTCGTTCAGGATGTAGCCGCCGGCGTCGAGCACGCCGTCCTGGCCGTGGCTGGTGAACGGATCGAGCGCTACGTCGGTCAGCACGCCGAGCTCGGGGAAGCGCTGCTTCAGCGCACGCACCGCGCGTGGCACCAGGCCTTCGGGGTTGATCGCTTCGCGGCCGTCGGGCGATTTGCGCGCCGGCTCGATATTGGGGAACAGCGCCATCACCGGCACGCGCAGCCCGAGGCAGGCCTCGGCTTGCGCGAACAGGCGGTCGATCGACAGCCGCTGCACGCCGGGCATGCTGGTCACGTCTTCGCTGCGGCGCTCGCCGTCGAGCACGAACACCGGATAGATCAGGTCGGAGGCATCGAGCCGGTGCTCGCGCACCAGCGCGCGCGTGAAGGCGTCCTTGCGCAGGCGGCGGGGCCGGCTGGTGGGGAACGGGGGCAGCGCGCTCATGGGGCCTTGGTCGAGCGAGCCGCGCGAGGGGTGCTCCATCCGGTGTTACGCGTAGTCACACTGGGCAATCCCTCTGCTACGATCGCCTGCGAATGATAGCTGCAAGGCTGTCGTTCCCTGCTTTTCCTCCCTGAGCAGGTGCCTTACCGTGATGACAGCGATAAGGCTTGCGGCCCCGATCCTTGCGATCGGGGCTCCTTTTTTCGGCCGTCCGCCCCGACCCATGCAGGCGGGCGGCACCAGCGTGGCCGCGATAATCGACGCATGAGCAACGGCTACCTGTGGCTCAAGGCCTTGCACCTGATCTTCGTCGCGAGTTGGTTCGCCGCGCTGTTCTACCTGCCGCGCTTCTTCATCAACCTGGCCGGCGTGGCGCCCGACAGCCACGCCGAGCGCGAGCGCCTGCTGCTGATGGCGCGCCGCTTGTACCGCTTCGGCAATCTGCTGATGGTGGTGGCGCTGCTGCTCGGGCTGTGGCTGTGGCTGGGCTTCGCTGCGTGGCGCGGTTTCGGCCATGGCTGGCTCGACCTGAAGCTGGTGCTGGTGCTGGTGGTGCTCGGCTACCAGCATGCCTGCGGTGCGCTGCTGAGCGGCTTCGAGCGACTGCGCAACCGGCGCAGCGAACGCTGGCTGCGGGTGTTCAACGAAGCGGCGGTGGTGCTGTTCGCGGTGATCGTCGTGCTGGTGGTGGTCAAGCCGCTGTGACGCGGTGATGGGTGTGAACGCGACGCCCGGGCGCAGCGCCGCAGTGCTGCTGCTGGCGGTGTGGGCGGTGGTGATCGTCTACGCGAGTTGGTTCCCGTTCGCCGGTTGGCGCTGGCCGGCCGGCGCCGACGTGGCCGCGCTGCTGCGACTGCCGCGGCCGCGCGGCCAGAGCAGCTTCGACATCGTGTCGAACCTGCTGGGCTACATGCCGCTCGGCGCGCTGTGGGTGCTGGCCCGCTCGCGCGCCGGCGGCTGGCGCGCGCTGCTCGGCGCGCTGCTGCTCGGCGCGGCGATGTCGTACGCGATGGAGGTGGTGCAGGCGCTGGTGCCGCAGCGCGTGCCGTCGCTGCTCGATTGGATGCTGAACACCGTGGGCGCCGCGGGCGGCGCCGTCGTCGGCCTGTGGCTCCAGCGCACCAGCGCGCTCGGCTGGCTGCACCGCACCGGCGAGCGCTGGTTCGCGCAGCGCAGCCGCAGCGGTCTCGCGCTGCTGTTGTTGTGGCCGCTCGGCCTGTTGTTTCCGACGCCGGTGGCGCTCGGCCTCGGGCAGGTGTGGGAGCGCATGCGCGACCTGCTGCGCGAGGTGCTCGACGGCGCGCAGTGGAGTGAATCGCTGCGGCCCTGGCTCGACGCCGGTGCCGTGCACACGAGCCGCCTGCCGCCGACCAGCGAGGTGATCGCGGTGGCGCTGGGCTTGCTCGGGCCCTGCCTGGTCACCTACAGCATGGCGCAGCCCGGCTGGCGACGCGTCTGGCTGACGCTCGGGGCCACGGCGCTCGGCTTCGGCGTGACGACGCTGTCGACGGCACTGAACTTCGGTCCGCAGCATGCGCTCGCGTGGTGCACGGCCACCACGCTTGGCGGCCTCGCGCTGGGCTGTGCCATGGCACTGGCGGCACTGGGCAGCGGCCGGCGCACGGCCGCCGGCATCGGGCTGGTCGCGGTCACCGCGGGCCTCGTGTTGGTGGCGCAGGCGCCGGCCGACCCCTACTACGCACAGAGCCTGCACAGCTGGGAGCAGGGCCGCTTCATCCGCTTTCACGGGCTGGCGCAGTGGATCGGCTGGACGTGGCCTTACCTGGCGGTGCTGTGGCTGCTGCGCCAGATCGCTGGTCGCGAGTGAAACCGCGATGCTCACGCTGTGATCGGCCGGCGCGCGCGCAGAGCTCCCTACAATGGCGACCCGCCCGACGTTGCGGCCACGCGAAACGCGGCCTTCGGGTGTCGACCTGATCGCATGAGCTACTACCAGCGCCACATCTTCTTCTGCCTCAACCAACGCGAGAACGGCGAGGCGTGCTGCGGCCAGCACCAGCCGCAGGCCGCGTTCGACCACTGCAAGGTGCGCGTCAAGTCGCTCGGCCTCGCAGGCCCCGGCGGCGTACGCGTCAACAAGGCCGGCTGCTTCGATCGCTGTGCGGGCGCGCCGGTGGCGGTGGTCTACCCCGAGGCGGTCTGGTACACCTACGTCGACCGCGACGACATCGACGAGATCATCGATTCGCACCTGTTGCACGGGCGCGTCGTCGAGCGCCTGCTGCTGCCGCCCGATGTGGGTCGCTGAAGTGGCGCTGGCGAGTCTGGCGGTCAGCGACGCAATGGCGGGGTGAGCGTGTTGTCCAGGGCTGCGAGCGCGCGCCGCGACGTGCAGGGGCCGGCCGGCCGGCTCGAGGTGGCGGTCGACGAACCGGCTGTGTCGCCGCGGGGTGTCGCGGTACTGTGCCATCCCCACCCGGTGCACGGCGGCACGATGGACAACAAGGTGATCCAGACCTTGGCGCGCACCTTCGTGGCGCTCGGCCACCGCGCCGTGCGATTCAACTTCCGCGGCGTCGGCGAGTCGCAGGGGCAATGGGACGAGGGCGTCGGCGAAGTCGACGATGCGCTGGCGGTGATCGCGGCGCAACGCGGCGATACGGCGTTGCCGCTGGCGCTGGCCGGCTTCTCGTTCGGAGGCTACGTGGCGGCACAGGCGGCGGCGCGGCTGGCGGCCACCGCACCGGCGCAACGCCTGGTGCTGATCGGCCCGGCGACGGCGACCTTCCCGGTGCCTGCGGTAGCGCCGAACACGCTGGTGATCCACGGCGAAGCCGACGACGTGGTGCCGCTGCAGGCCACGCTCGACTGGGCGCGGCCGCAAGGCCTGCCCGTGGTGGTGCTGCCGGGCGTGGGGCATTTCTTCCACGGCCAACTGACCAGGTTGCGCGATCTGGTGACGCAGGCCTGGTCGCGGTGATCGGTCGCCTCCACCGCTCGCCTCGATGCGGCGCCGATGACGAAAGGATTCCATGTTCGCAATGACAAGTTGGTGGCCGCGCGGCGCGGCGCTGCTGGTGGCACTGCTGTGCGGCGGCGTCGGCCCGGCCGCGCAGGCGCAGGCGCCGCAACCGCCCGAGGTCGCGGCGCGCGACTACTTCCTGATCGACCTCACCGCCGACCAGGTGCTCGCCGAGCGCAACGCCGACAAGCAGGCCGATCCGGCATCGCTGACCAAGCTGATGACGGCCTACATCGTGTTCAACGCGCTGAAGGACAAGAAGATTACGCTGCAGCAGACGCTGCCGGTGTCGCTGCGCGCCTGGGCCGAGCGCAAGGGCGGCGGCTCGCTGATGTTCATCGACCCGAAGATGACGCCCACGGTCGACGATCTGCTCAAGGGACTGATCTCGGTGTCGGGCAACGATGCCGCGGTGGCGTTGGCCGAAGGCGTCGGCGGCACGGTGGACAACTTCGTCGTGCTGATGAATCGCCAGGCACAGGCCTGGGGCCTGAAGAACACGCAGTTCAAGAACGTGACCGGGCTGACCGAAGCCGGTCACTACAGCAGCGCACGTGACGTCGCAATCACTGCGGCGCACATCATCCGCGACCACCCCGAGTACTACCGGTACTACTCGATCCGCCACTACGAGTTCAACCGCATCAAGCAAGACAACCGCAACCTGCTGCTCGGCCGCGACCCCAGCGTCGACGGCATGAAGACCGGCTACACCGAGAGCGCCGGTTACTGCCTGGTGGCCAGTGCGCAGCGCGAGTTCCCGAACGGCAAGCGCCGGCTGCTGTCGGTGGTGATGGGCACCGCCTCGCGCGAGGCGCGCGCCAGCGAGAGTCAGAAGCTGCTCAACTGGGGCTACACCGCGTGGGATGCGGTGCGTCTGTTCGAAGACAGCAAGCCCGCGGCGATGGTGCCGGTATGGAAGGGGGCCGCGCGCGAGGCCTCGCTGGGTGCGGCCGGTGCGCTCTTCGTCGCGGTGCCGCACGGCGAAGGTGACAAGCTGAAGACCACGATCGAGCGCACCGATCCGCTGGTGGCACCGCTTGCCAAGGGGCAGCGTGTCGGAACGTTGAAGGTGACGACCGCCGGCGGTGTGGCCGTGGCCAGCGTGCCGTTGGTGGTGCAGCAGGCCGTGCCCGAGGCCGGCATCTTCGGCCGCGCGTGGGACTCGCTGCGGCTGTGGATCCGCTGACCCGGCGGCTTGCCGGGCCCGCCCCCCCCGGCAGCGGCCGTGGTGGCGAGGCTCTGGTCGCGCAGGTGTCGGCACTTCCGCTAAGCTGCTCGTCTTCCGTCGCGCCACGCCGCACGCCGTTCACGAGGCGATCGATGACCACCCTGCCCGACTTCCCCTGCCTGCTCAATGGCCGCCTGCTGCCGCTGAACCAGGCGCAGGTTTCCGTGCTCGACCGCGGGTTCATCTTCGGCGACGGGGTCTACGAGGTGATCCCGGTCTACGGCCGGCGGCTGTTCCGCTTCGATGAACACATGGCGCGTCTGGGGCGCAGCCTCGACAAGCTGCGCATCGCCAACCCGCACAGCAAGGAGCAGTGGCTGCAGCACGCCCGCACGCTGGTGGCCGCGGTGCCGTCCGAGGACCAGCTGGTCTACATCCAGGTGACGCGTGGCGTCGCGCCGCGCGACCATGTGATGCCGGTGGGCATCGAGCCCACGGTGTTCGTGATGAGCAACCCGATGCGGCCACCGCCGCCCGAGCAGCGCCACCACGGTGTCGCCTGCATCACCGCGCGCGATTTCCGCTGGGAGCGTGGCGACATCAAGAGCGTGTCGCTGCTGGGCAATGTGCTGGCGCGGCAGATGTCGGCCGACCACGGCGCCATCGAGACGATCATGTTCCGCGACGGCTGGCTCACCGAAGCCTCCGGCAGCAACGTGTGGGTGGTGCACGAAGGCGCCTTGCTGGGCGCGCCGCGCAGCGAGCACGTGCTCGAAGGTATCCGCTACGAGCTGTTGCGCGAGCTGTGCGAGGAAGAAGGCATCGCCTACAACCTGCGACCGATCGCCGAGGCCGACGTGCGCGGCGCCGACGAGCTGATCCTGAGCTCGGCCAGCAAGGAAGTGCTGCCGGTGACCCGGCTCGACGACCAGCCGGTTGGCCACGGCACGCTGCGCGGCAAGCCGGGGCCGGTGTATGCGCGGCTGTACGAGGCCTATCAGCACGCCAAGCGCACGCAGTCGATTTGACCGACGGGGGGGTTCGAGCATGGCGCGGCCAGGCAACGATTCGGGCTCGCTGATCGCATACCCGAGCGCCTTCCCGATCAAGGTGATGGGCGCGCAGGCCGAGGGTTTCGTCGACGCGGTGGTGGCGCTGGCGCGCCGATTCGATCCGTCGTTCGACGCCGCCCGCGTCGAGCTGCGCCCGAGCCGCGGCGGCAACTACCTGGGCATCACGATCACCGTCACGGCCACCAGCCGCGAGCAGCTCGACGCGCTGTACGGCGCACTCACCGCGCACCCGATGGTCAAGGTCGTGCTGTGAGTGCGGGCGCGGTCGCTCCGGGCGATGGCGCGCTGCGAACCAGGCGTTTGGGCCGGCAGAGCTATGTCGGCGTCGAGCGGGCGATGCGCGATTTCACGCGTGCGCGCGATGCCGCCACGGCCGACGAGCTGTGGCTGGTCGAGCACGAGCCGGTGTTCACGCAAGGTGTGGCCGGCCGCGATGAGCATGTGCTGCGTGCCGGGTCGATCGCGGTGGTGCGCACCGATCGCGGCGGACAGGTCACCTACCACGGCCCGGGCCAGGTGGTGGCGTACCCGCTGGTCGATCTGCGGCGGCTGCGCATCTACATCAAGGAGTACGTGTACCGGCTCGAGAAGGCGGTGCTCGACGTGCTCGCGCAGCACGGCGTGACCGGCCATCGCGTACCCGGTGCACCGGGTGTCTATGTGCGGCTGGGCGATCCATTCGGCCATGCACCACTGGGGCCGGACAGCGATCACCGCTTCGCCGGCCTGGGCAAGATCGCCGCGCTCGGCATCAAGGTGTCCAACCACCGCTGCTACCACGGCGTGGCGCTGAACGTGGCGATGGACCTCGAACCCTTCACGCGGATCAACCCTTGCGGCTACGCGGACCTGACGGCGATCGACCTCGCTACACTGGGGGTCGACGCCCGCTGGGACGACGTGGCCGATCAGCTCGCCGCGCGTCTGTCGGCCCTGCTGTCGGCCTGACCGGCCTGCCGCAGCGCCAGACCGACCGCTCGATTCGCCCGCCCTTCCCGTTCGATCGCATGAACCCCAACGAACCCGCAACCGGCTGCGACGCTGCCGCCAAGCAGAAGGCGCAGGCCAAGACCGCGCGCATTCCGATCAAGGTAGTTCCCGCGGCGCCGCTGAAGAAGCCCGACTGGATCCGCGTGAAGGCCGCGTCGGCGGGCTCGCGCTTCTACGAGATCAAGCAGATCCTGCGCGAGCACAAGCTGCACACCGTGTGCGAGGAGGCCTCGTGCCCCAACATCGGCGAGTGCTTCGGGCATGGCACGGCCACGTTCATGATCATGGGCGACAAGTGCACGCGTCGCTGCCCGTTCTGCGACGTGGGCCACGGCCGGCCCGATCCGCTCGACGCCGACGAACCGGCCAACCTGGCCGACACCATCGCCGCGCTGCGGCTGAAATACGTGGTGATCACCAGCGTCGACCGCGACGACCTGCGCGACGGCGGCGCGGGCCACTTCGTGGCCTGCATCCAGCGCGTGCGCGAGCGCTCACCGGGCACGCGCATCGAGATCCTGACGCCCGACTTCCGTGGCCGCATGGATCGTGCGCTCGAGATCCTCGCGCAGGCGCCGCCCGACGTGATGAACCACAACCTCGAGACGGTGCCGCGGCTGTACAAGCAAGCGCGTCCGGGCTCCGACTACCAGGTGTCGCTGCAACTGCTGCAGCGCTTCAAGCAGATGTTCCCGCGGGTGCCGACCAAGAGCGGGCTGATGGTTGGTCTGGGCGAGACCGACGACGAGATCGTCGAGGTCATGCGCGACATGCGGCGCCACCGCGTCGACATGCTGACGATCGGCCAGTACCTCGCACCGTCGGCGCACCACCTGCCGGTGCTGCGCTATGTGCACCCCGATGGCTTTCGCGCGCTCGAGGCGACTGCGCGCGAGCTGGGTTTCAGCCACGCCGCGGTCGGCGCGCTGGTGCGCTCGAGCTACCACGCCGATCGCCAGGCCGCCGAGGCCGGTGTCTCGCAGGCGGTGTGACATGCGCGGCTGGGCGCGTCGCCGGTGGCTGATCGGGTGCGGTACGGCACTGCCTGCGTGGGCGCTGGCCGGCGGCGTGCTCAGCGAGGCGGATGCGGCGAGCGGCATTCGCGCCGCGCTCGAGCGCGGCGCGCTGGCGGCCGTCGGCCTGCTCGGCCGCAACGACGGCTTCCTCGGCAACCCGAGGGTGCGCATTCCGTTGCCCGGCTATCTCGAGGACGCCGGCAGGCTGCTGCGCAAGCTGGGGCAGGGCAAGCGCGTCGACGACCTGGTGACGAGCATGAACCGTGCCGCCGAGCAGGCTGTGCCGCAGGCGAAGGCATTGCTGGTGCAGACGGCGAAGTCGGTCTCGCTCGACGACGCGTTGCGTATCGTGCGCAGTCGGAGCGAGACCGCCGTCACCGAGTACTTCGCCGGCAAGACGCGTGCGCCGCTCGGTGAGAAGTTCCTGCCGATCGTGACGCGGGCCACCGAGCGTGTGGCGCTGGCCGATAAATACAACGCGGTGGCCGATCGCGCCAGCCGGTTCGGCCTCGTCAAGCCGGAAGATGCCAACCTGCCGCGCTACGTGACCGGCAAGGCGCTCGACGGTCTGTATCTGGTGATCGGCGAAGAGGAACGCAAGATCCGCCGCGACCCGGTGGCCACCGGCAGCGCGATCCTGCGCAAGGTGTTCGGCAGCTGAGCTCCGGCGGGCGATGGCCCGGTAGAGGCGGCGTCGCCGCCGCCCCCCCACACGGTCAGAGGTTCTTCGCGAGCTCGAACGTCAGCGCCGACGGCAGGGCATCGGCGATCGAGTGGCGTCCGACGCGGGCCACCGACGTGCCGTTGAAGCTGGACACCTCGAACGCTTCGCCGTGGTCGGTGATCTCCACCCAGGCCAGCTGCGGCGACTGCGCGCGCAGATCGCTGCGCAGGCTGTCGAACGCAGTGTCGTACACCGCCGACTCGTAGACGATCGCCTGTGGCAGCCCTTGCTGGCAGAACTCGCGCGCGGCGTCGCTGGCGCTGACGAAATCGAGCGACAGGCCCAGGTGCGACACCGCCTGGCGAACCTGGTTTCGCACCTCGCGGCGCGGCGAGATCACCAGCAGGTTGCTGCCCGCCAACGGCCGCGAGTCACCTGCGATCGAGAGCCGGGTGTCGATCTCGATCGACGACACACCGGCCAGGCTGTCGTTGGCCGTGTGCGGGAACTCCAGCGTCAGCGACGTGTCGGCCTCGCTGTCGCTGCGTTCGACCGGCAATTGCATCGTGCACGCCAGCTGAACCAGCAGCTGCCACGACAGGCAATCGAGCAGGGGCTGTCGGCGCGATGTCGGCCCCGCAACGGGCTGCCGCGCGCCGGTGTCCGCCGGCACCTGGTCGGCCGGAACGTGTCCGAAGCGGCACTGCAGCCGCGCGTGGGCGGGCCAGGCCTTCATGTCGACGCGCAGTTCCACCGGTGTCTTCGCGTGAGTCAGTGCCCAGTCGAGCAGGCTGTTCAGCAAAGCCGCGAGCTGCGTGGCATCGACGATCACCTCGGCGGGCTTGAGCGCCTGCCTGACGGTGACGCCGCTGGCGGCGAGCTCATCCTGGCGCAACGCCAGCAGCTCGCGCAGCGCCTCGGGCAGGCGGATGCTCTCGTGTTGCTGCCGGGTCGTGCCCTGCGCCAGCGCGAGGCGGGAGATCTGCTGCCCCAGCATGCCGGCGCGACGCGCCTGTTCGATGCGCGTCACCAGCGCGTGCAGACCCGGGCGATCGATGCGGCCGGTGGCCTGCAATTCATGCACCTGCTCGAGCGCTTGTGTCAGCGGCGACGCCACGTCGGCGCCGATCTGCGTGGCCACGCGCCAGGCGGCATCGGAATGGCCGCGTTCGTCCGTGGTGCCATCGTCCGGTTGAGGCGTCGGTGCCGACGATGCGTCGAGTGCCGAAAGATCCATGTGCGAATGGTCACGCTCGCACGGCATTTCGTCGACCCCACGCCCACGGGGCCGGCACCTGTTCGCGCTGCGCGCGAACGCCGCTGCACTTCGTGGGCGTGCACGCTGCCCCAGGATAATGGGCCATGCTGTGGTGGCGAAGCGCGTGGTGGTGGGCCTTCGGGCTGGCGGCGCTTGGCGCCTGCACACCGGCCCTCGATTGGCGGCAGGTGCAACTGCTGGCGATCGGCCTGGAGGCGCAGTTCCCCTGTCGGCCGGCGGCCCTCGAGCGTCAGGTGCGGCTCGCAGGCCGTGTGGTGTCGATGCAGATGCACGGCTGCGCGGTGCAAGGCACGGTCTATGCCGTCGGCGCGTTCACGCTGGACGACGTGCGCGACGTGGCAGCCGCGCTCGATGCGTTGAAGTCCGCGGCGGCCGCGAACCTGCAGGCCACGCCCGCGGCCGGCGAGGCGGTCGCGGTAGCCGGCACGACGCCGTATCCACAGGCCGGCGGCATCGTGCTAGCCGGTCGCCGGCCCGACGGTGCCGCCGTGGTCGAACACCTGATCGTGTTCGCGCGCGGACCGCAGGTGTACCAGGCGTCGGTGCTCGGATCCGCGCCGCAGCAGGTCAACGTGCGCCAGTTCTTCGAGGCGATGCGAGCGGTCTGAGCCGATCGATCACGCCATGCAGCTCACCGGTGTGCGCATCGCCGTGCTGTTCGGCGCGTTTGCCTTCAACTACTTCCTGGCCGCGCTGCTGCGCGCCGTGGTGGCGACGCTGGCGCCGGAGTTCGCGCGCGAACTGCAGCTGAGCGCGGCCGACCTGGGGCTGCTGGCCGGCGTCTACTTCCTCGGGTTCGCAAGCATGCAACTGCCACTCGGATCGGCACTCGACCGTCATGGCGAGCGGCGCGTGCTGCTGGTGTTGCTGGTGTTCGGCGTCCTCGGTTGCCTGGGCTTCGCGCTTGCGCGCAGCTTCGGGCAACTGGTGGTGGCGCGGCTGATGATCGGCATCGGGCTGTCGGCCAGTCTGATCGCACCGATGGCGGTATTCGTGCGCTGGCTGCCGGGGCCGCTGCAGCTGCGATTGAACTCGTGGCTGCTGATGTCGGGGTCGCTCGGCATGGTGGCCTCGACCTTGCCGGTGCAGGCGCTGTTGCCGTCGCTGGGGTGGCGGGGGTTGTTCGTCGTGGTGGCCGCGGCGCTCGTGGTCGGCATGGCGGCCGTTACGCTGGCCACGCCGGCACAGCGGCTGCAGCACGTGGACAGCGAGGTGCCGCTCGGCCTGCGCGCGCTGCTGTCGAACCCCGCCTTCCTGCGGGCGCTGCCGCTCGCGTTCTTCACCTACGGCGGCCTGATCGCCGTGCAGGCCCTGTGGGCCGGACCATGGCTCACGCAGGTGGTCGGGCTCGATGCGACGGGCAGCGCACGGGGCCTGTTCCTGATCAACCTGAGCATGCTGTGCTCGTTCTTGTGCTGGGGCTTGGCGATGCCGCGGCTGCTGCGGCATGGTTGGCCTCCGGCGCGTCTGATCGCCTGGGGTTGGCCGGTGGGCGCGCTGCTGCTGGCCGCGATCGTGGCGCTCGGTCCGCGGGCCGGCGCCGGATGGCTCGCCGCCTGGTGTGCCTGCACCAGCGTCGTCGCGCTGAGCCAGCCCGCGATGGCCGAGGCCTTCGCGAAGGCGCAAGCCGGGCGCGCCCTGACCGCGTTCAACCTGGTGATCTTCCTCGGCGTGTTCGCCTGCCAATGGGGCGTCGGCCTGGCGATCGATGCCCTGGTGGCCTCGGGCTGGTCACGCGCGTCCGGTCATCGCGCGGCGTGGGCGCTGTTGCTGGCGGGCATGGCTGCCGCCGGTGTCTGGTTCTGGCTGCAGCCCGGCCGAGACCGACGCGACGCGGCGGTCGTCGCCCGCGGATAATCGCGACCGATCACATTCGCATGGCAGGCCTGCTCATCATCGCGCACGCGCCGTTGGCCACGGCGCTTCAAGCCGTGGCTGGGCACGTGTTTCCGAGCGAGCCGGCCGTCGCTGCGATCGATGTGACCGCCGATGCCGCGCCGGAGCAGGTCGAACAGATGGCACGCGAAGCGCTGGGCGCGGTGGCCGATCCCGAGGCGCTGGTGTTGACCGATGTCTTCGGCGCTACGCCGTGCAACGTGGCGATGCGTTTGGCCGATGGCCACCACGTGCGGGTGGTCGCCGGGGTCAACGTGCCGATGTTGTGGCGTGCCGTGACCTACCGGCGCAGCCCGCTGGCGGCGCTGATTGAGCGCGCGGTCAGCGGTGCTGCGCAGGGCGTGATGCAACTCGCGCCGAGCCGACCTCAGACACAATCCTCGACACCCGGTCGCCATGATCAAGACGGTACTCAAGATCAATAACAAGCTCGGCCTGCACGCACGAGCCTCGGCCAAGCTCACCAAGCTGGCGAGCAGCTTCGCCAGCGAGGTGTTCCTCAGCCGCAACGGCCGGCGCGTGAACGCCAAGAGCATCATGGGCGTGATGATGCTGGCCGCAGGCGTCGGCACGGAAGTCGAGCTCGAGGCCGATGGCAGCGACGAGGCCGCGGCGGCCGATGCTATCGCGGCGTTGGTGGCCGACAAGTTCGGCGAAGGCCAGTGAGATGAAGCGCAGCCAACGAGCGCGGCAGCGGTCGGCGCGATGAGCATCCAGGTGTTCGGCCAACCGGTGTCGCGCGGTGTTGCGATCGGTCGCGCAGTGCTGATCGCATCGAGCCGCGTCGACGTGGCGCACTACTATATCGACGCGCAGCGCGTCGAGTCGGAGATCGAGCGCTTGCGTCAAGCGCGCAACGTGGTGGCCACCGAACTGACTGCGCTCAAGCGCGAGTTGCCGGCCGACGCCCCGGCCGAACTGCCCGCGCTGCTCGACGTGCACCTGATGCTGCTGCGCGACGATGTGCTGTCCAGCGCCACCAAGCAGTGGATCGTGACGCGTCACTACAACGCCGAGTGGGCCCTGTCCGCGCAGCTCGAGGTGATGGCGCGGCAGTTCGACGAGATGGACGACGAATACCTGCGCGAGCGCAAGGCCGACCTCGAGCAGGTCGTCGAGCGCATGCTGCGGGCACTATCGAAGGCCGGTCCGCTGCTGCCGATGGCCAGCCACGGCGACGACCACGCGGGCGAGGATCCGCTGGTGCTGGTGGCCAACGACATCGCACCGGCCGACATGCTGCAGTTCAAGGGCAGCCTGTTCACCGGCTTCGTCACCGACGTTGGCGGCAAGACCTCGCACAGCGCGATCGTGGCGCGCAGCATGGACATCCCAGCGGTGGTCGGCGCGCGTGAGGCCAGCCGCCTGATCCGCCAGGACGATTGGGTCGTCATCGATGGCGACGCCGGTGTGGTCGTGGTCGACCCGTCGCCGATCGTGCTGGAAGAGTACCGCTTCCGCCGCCGGCAGAGCGAACTCGAGCGTGCCCGGCTGGATCGACTGCGCCACACGCCGTCGGTGACGCTCGATGGCGCAGCGGTCGACCTACTGGCGAACATCGAGCTGCCCGGGGACGCCGCGAGTGCGCTGGCTTCGGGCGCAGTGGGCGTCGGACTGTTTCGCAGCGAGTTTCTGTTCCTGAACCGCGGCGGCGAGCTGCCAGGGGAAGACGAGCAGTTCGAGGCCTACCGCGCGGTCGTCGAAACGATGCGCGGCCTGCCGGTCACGATCCGGACGGTCGACGTCGGCGCCGACAAGCCGCTGGACCGCCTGAGCATTCACGAGTTGCGGCACGAGCACAGCCTGAATCCCGCGCTCGGCCTGCGGGCGATCCGCTGGAGCCTGGCCGAGCCGACGATGTTTCGTCAGCAGCTGCGCGCCATCCTGCGTGCCAGCGCGTTCGGCAAGGTCCGCGTGCTGTTGCCGATGGTGGCGCAGCTGGCGGAGGTTCGCCTGGCGCGCGAGGCCCTGGCGCGTGCGCGACAGCAACTGACCGACGCCGCGACGGCGTTCAATGAAGTCGAACTCGGCGCCATGATCGAAGTGCCCGCTGCCGCCATGATCGTGCCGAGCCTGCTGAAGGAACTCGACTTCATCTCGATCGGCACCAACGACCTGATCCAGTACACCTTGGCAATTGACCGCGCCGACGAGGCGGTGGCGCATCTGTACGACCCCTGGCACCCGGCTGTGCTGCAATTGATCGCCGGCACCATCGATGCGGCGAACCGCGCCGGCAAGCCGGTGAGCGTCTGCGGCGAGATGGCCGGCGACACGGTGTTCAGCGAACTACTTCTCGCCATGGGGCTGCGCAGCTTCTCGATGCATCCGTCGCAGATCGCGTCGGTGAAGCAGAGGATCCTTCGTGCCGACACCGCGCGCCTCGCTGCGCGTCTGGCGGCGACGCTCGGCAGCGATGAGCCGATGGCGACCTGGCTGCGTGCAGCGGGCGGCCCGGGTGCCCACGCCGCTGCCAAGGGCGAATAGCCAGCCACGAAGAGCTGCGTAGGCCGATGCGGCGGTGCCGCCAGCGGTGGTGGCATCGAGCCGCACATCTTCGGATCTGCCGTGAGGGGTTGTTGACGGGTTCCGCGAAGCGTGCCATACTCCGCCTTCTTTGCCGACGGTGGTCGGCGCCACCTGACCCAGGTGGTGCTCTTTAACAAGCAACAGCCGATAAGCGTGGGCGTTTGAAGGCGAATGCCATGGTCTGGTCCTTCGGGGTCGGGCCGCAAACGCTCACGGATGAAGAAGTGAAGTTCACTTCAATTCCGAATTGAGCAAACTTGCAGAGATCGAACTGAAGAGTTTGATCCTGGCTCAGATTGAACGCTGGCGGCATGCCTTACACATGCAAGTCGAACGGCAGCACGGGGGCAACCCTGGTGGCGAGTGGCGAACGGGTGAGTAATGCATCGGAACGTGCCCAGTAGTGGGGGATAGCTCGGCGAAAGCCGGATTAATACCGCATACGACCTACGGGTGAAAGCGGGGGACCGCAAGGCCTCGCGCTATTGGAGCGGCCGATGTCAGATTAGGTTGTTGGTGGGGTAATGGCCTACCAAGCCTGCGATCTGTAGCTGGTCTGAGAGGACGACCAGCCACACTGGGACTGAGACACGGCCCAGACTCCTACGGGAGGCAGCAGTGGGGAATTTTGGACAATGGGCGAAAGCCTGATCCAGCCATGCCGCGTGCGGGAAGAAGGCCTTCGGGTTGTAAACCGCTTTTGTCAGGGAAGAAATCTTTCGAGCTAATACCTTGAGAGGATGACGGTACCTGAAGAATAAGCACCGGCTAACTACGTGCCAGCAGCCGCGGTAATACGTAGGGTGCGAGCGTTAATCGGAATTACTGGGCGTAAAGCGTGCGCAGGCGGTTGTGCAAGACAGGTGTGAAATCCCCGGGCTTAACCTGGGAACTGCACTTGTGACTGCACGGCTGGAGTACGGCAGAGGGGGATGGAATTCCGCGTGTAGCAGTGAAATGCGTAGATATGCGGAGGAACACCGATGGCGAAGGCAGTCCCCTGGGCCTGTACTGACGCTCATGCACGAAAGCGTGGGGAGCAAACAGGATTAGATACCCTGGTAGTCCACGCCCTAAACTATGTCAACTGGTTGTTGGGAAGGTTTCTTCTCAGTAACGTAGCTAACGCGTGAAGTTGACCGCCTGGGGAGTACGGCCGCAAGGTTGAAACTCAAAGGAATTGACGGGGACCCGCACAAGCGGTGGATGATGTGGTTTAATTCGATGCAACGCGAAAAACCTTACCTACCCTTGACATGCCAGGAATTCCAGAGATGTGGAAGTGCTCGAAAGAGAACCTGGGCACAGGTGCTGCATGGCCGTCGTCAGCTCGTGTCGTGAGATGTTGGGTTAAGTCCCGCAACGAGCGCAACCCTTATCATTAGTTGCTACGCAAGGGCACTCTAATGAGACTGCCGGTGACAAACCGGAGGAAGGTGGGGATGACGTCAGGTCCTCATGGCCCTTATGGGTAGGGCTACACACGTCATACAATGGCCGGTACAGAGGGCTGCCAACCCGCGAGGGGGAGCTAATCCCAGAAAACCGGTCGTAGTCCGGATTGCAGTCTGCAACTCGACTGCATGAAGTCGGAATCGCTAGTAATCGCGGATCAGCTTGCCGCGGTGAATACGTTCCCGGGTCTTGTACACACCGCCCGTCACACCATGGGAGCGGGTTCTGCCAGAAGTAGTTAGCCTAACCGCAAGGAGGGCGATTACCACGGCAGGGTTCGTGACTGGGGTGAAGTCGTAACAAGGTAGCCGTATCGGAAGGTGCGGCTGGATCACCTCCTTTCTGGAAGAAGCATTCAATTTCTTTCGCCCACACTTATCGGTTGTCGTTGACGGCAGCAATACGAGCCTGCGACCTTTCCGGTGCATTCCATCTTGCCTGGCCAGCCACGCCTGGATCAGCAAGGGTCTGTAGCTCAGTCGGTTAGAGCACCGTCTTGATAAGGCGGGGGTCGTTGGTTCGAATCCAACCAGACCCACCACGATCCTCCTGGGGGTGTAGCTCAGCTGGGAGAGCACCTGCTTTGCAAGCAGGGGGTCATCGGTTCGATCCCGTTCACCTCCACCAATGATTTTGCGCGCACTGGCAAGGGCTTGGTCAACAGCTCTTGCCAGTGCGATCGAATGATCGGCTGTCGTTCTTTAACAATTCATAGAGTCGAATCAGCGTCGCTGACGGAAAGCGCTTCACTGCGCACCGTGCCGTCAGCGACATTTGATTGCGTCACCAGACTTCGACTCAGCAATGAGCTCGAAGAACGGCATAACGCGAATACTCAATCGATCGCAAGATCGAGGTCCTTGACGGCGCCTTTCAGCAGGCGTCAAAGTTATAGGGTCAAGTGACTAAGTGCATGTGGTGGATGCCTTGGCGATTACAGGCGACGAAGGACGTGATAGCCTGCGATAAGCTTCGGGGAGCTGGCAAACGAGCTTTGATCCGGAGATTTCCGAATGGGGAAACCCACCCGTAAGGGTATCGCTATCTGAATTCATAGGATGGCGAAGCGAACCGGGTGAACTGAAACATCTCAGTAGCCCGAGGAATAGACATCAACCGAGATTCCGAAAGTAGTGGCGAGCGAAATCGGAACAGCCTGCACGTTTTAACATTCGATCTATCGAAACGGTCTGGAAAGTCCGACCATAGCGGGTGATAGTCCCGTACGGAAAAGATTGTCTGTAGAACTAGGCGTGCGATAAGTAGGGCGGGACACGTGAAATCCTGTCTGAAGATGGGGGGACCATCCTCCAAGGCTAAATACTCGTAATCGACCGATAGTGAACTAGTACCGTGAGGGAAAGGCGAAAAGAACCCCGGGAGGGGAGTGAAATAGATCCTGAAACCGCATGCATACAAAAAGTCGGAGCCCGCAAGGGTGACGGCGTACCTTTTGTATAATGGGTCAGCGACTTACATTCAGTGGCGAGCTTAACCGAATAGGGAAGGCGAAGGGAAACCGAGTCCGAATAGGGCGTCTAGTCGCTGGGTGTAGACCCGAAACCAGGTGATCTATCCATGGCCAGGATGAAGGTGCGGTAACACGCACTGGAGGTCCGAACCGACTAGTGTTGCAAAACTAGCGGATGAGCTGTGGATAGGGGTGAAAGGCCAAACAAACCTGAGATAGCTGGTTCTCTCCGAAAACTATTTAGGTAGTGCCCGCGTATTACCATCAGGGTAGAAGCACTGTTATGGCTAGGGGGTCATGGCGACTTACCAAACCATTGCAAACTCCGAATACCGATGAGTACAGCTTGGGAGACAGTGCACCGGGTGCTAACGTCCGGACACAAGAGGGAAACAACCCAGACCGCCAGCTAAGGTCCCCAATATTGGCTAAGTGGGAAACGAAGTGGGAAGGCTAAAACAGTCAGGATGTTGGCTTAGAAGCAGCCATCATTTAAAGAAAGCGTAATAGCTCACTGATCGAGTCGTCCTGCGCGGAAGATGTAACGGGGCTAAGCCAGTAACCGAAGCTGCGGGTGCGTAGCAATACGCGCGGTAGGAGAGCGTTCTGTACGCCTGTGAAGGTGGATCGTGAGGTCTGCTCGAGGTATCAGAAGTGCGAATGCTGACATGAGTAGCGTTAAAGGGGGTGAAAAGCCTCCCTCGCCGAAAGCGCAAGGTTTCCTACGCAACGTTCATCGGCGTAGGGTGAGTCGGCCCCTAAGGCGAGGCAGAGATGCGTAGCTGATGGGAAACAGGTCAATATTCCTGTACCGACGTGCAGTGCGATGTGGGGACGGAGAAGGTTAGCTCGGCCGGGTGTTGGATGTCCCGGTTCAAGCCTGTAGTCGTGCCTGGTAGGCAAATCCGCCGGGCTTAGATGAGAGGTGACAACGAGGCGGCTTGCCGCCGAAGTGAGCGATACCCTGCTTCCAGGAAAAGCCACTAAGCTTCAGCTGTACGCGACCGTACCGCAAACCGACACTGGTGCGCGTGATGAGTATTCTCAGGCGCTTGAGAGAACTCTGGAGAAGGAACTCGGCAAATTGACACCGTAACTTCGGAAGAAGGTGTGCCCTTAGTAGGTGAACCCGTACAGGGGGAGCCCAATGGGGCCGCAGAGAATCGGTGGCTGCGACTGTTTAATAAAAACACAGCACTCTGCAAAGACGAAAGTCGACGTATAGGGTGTGACGCCTGCCCGGTGCTGGAAGATTAAATGATGGGGTGCAAGCTCTTGATTGAAGTCCCAGTAAACGGCGGCCGTAACTATAACGGTCCTAAGGTAGCGAAATTCCTTGTCGGGTAAGTTCCGACCTGCACGAATGGCGTAACGATGGCCACACTGTCTCCTCCAGAGACTCAGCGAAGTTGAAATGTTTGTGATGATGCAATCTCCCCGCGGAAAGACGGAAAGACCCCATGAACCTTTACTGCAGCTTTACATTGGACTTTGAATAGATCTGTGTAGGATAGGTGGGAGGCTTCGAAGCCGGGACGCCAGTTTCGGTGGAGCCAACGTTGAAATACCACCCTGGTGTGTTTGAGGTTCTAACCTGGCCCATTATCTGGGTTGGGGACAGTGTATGGTAGGCAGTTTGACTGGGGCGGTCTCCTCCCAAAGCGTAACGGAGGAGTTCGAAGGTACGCTAGGCACGGTCGGAAATCGTGCTGATAGTGCATAGGCATAAGCGTGCTTGACTGCGAGACTGACAAGTCGAGCAGGTACGAAAGTAGGACTAAGTGATCCGGTGGTTCTGTATGGAAGGGCCATCGCTCAACGGATAAAAGGTACTCTGGGGATAACAGGCTGATACCGCCCAAGAGTTCATATCGACGGCGGTGTTTGGCACCTCGATGTCGGCTCATCTCATCCTGGGGCTGTAGCCGGTCCCAAGGGTATGGCTGTTCGCCATTTAAAGAGGTACGTGAGCTGGGTTTAAAACGTCGTGAGACAGTTTGGTCCCTATCTTCCGTGGGCGCTGCAAGATTGAGAGAGCCTGCTCCTAGTACGAGAGGACCGGAGTGGACGCACCTCTGGTGTATCGGTTGTCACGCCAGTGGCATCGCCGAGTAGCTAAGTGCGGAAGAGATAACCGCTGAAAGCATCTAAGCGGGAAACTCGTCTCGAGATGAGTCTTGCCGGGGCCTCGAGCCCCCTGAAGAGTCGTCCAAGACCAGGACGTTGATAGGCCGGATGTGGAAGCGTAGCAATGCGTTGAGCTAACCGGTACTAATTGCTCGTGAGGCTTGACCCTATAATTTTGACGCTCGACGTCAATGGTTATGCCAGGTAATGCAATCAAATTGATTCGGTTCTATGGATTGGCCGTTCTGCATCATTGCAGAATGGCGACAAGTCAAGCCTGATGACCATAGCGAGGTGGTCCCACTCCTTCCCATCCCGAACAGGACAGTGAAACGCCTCTGCGCCGATGATAGTGCGGATTCCCGTGTGAAAGTAGGACATTGTCAGGCTAATATAAGAAGGCCCGGCTGATGATATTCATTAGCCGGGCTTTTCTCTTTCAGACATTCCAGTAATGAATTGACACTCGTTCGATTCAATGGTGGCGAGAAAGTCCAAAGCCCCATTCATTGACGCAAAGGCAGCCAGCCCACGTTCGAGGAAGGACTGCAATCGCGCCAGGCCGGCAGCCCGAGCGGGCGCTCGCATCAGGCGCAGTGTTGCGGCGAGCAGCGGCCTGTGGGTGTGACGGTCGAGCGAGCGGCCGACTTGCAGAAGCATCACCAATTGACGTTCGCGATCCTTCTGGCGATCGATCGTTCGCCAAGCCATCCGATACGCAGCCTCGTCGAGGTTTTCGTCGACCAGGGTCAGCGCCATCTGTTGGTCGAGTTCTTCAGAGAGCGCGTGCAGTTCGATCAGGATGCGCACCGTCTGCAGCAACTGCTGCGGAAGCAAGCGGGCGATGGCTGGCACGATCCGGCTGAACTCGGCGTCACGATCGGCGAAATCCTCCGGGCCATAGAGGTCTTCGAGAAAGAACGCGGTTGCGGCACGATGCCGTGGCTCCTGCGCCAGCCGGGCGTAGTCGCGCGCCAGCCGCTCGTGTTGGAAGCGCTTGAGCGCTTCCACCCGCGCGGCCAGACGCGGGTCATGACTACGGGCCTCGCGCAGCCGGTTCACGCGCCGCAGGGCCTCGCCTACCGCGGCCTCGAAAGTAGTCGACATGAGAGGAGCGTACATTGACCGGCATGCTGTCGCGTCTGCAGCGCATCTGGGCACTCACGCTCGTGCTGTTGGCGGTGCTGGTGGCGATCGTCACCTGGCGTGCCGGATGGCCGGCATGGGCGTCCGCCGTTGTTGCCGTGACGGTACTGGGTATCCATGCCCTCGCGCTGGCCCTGGAGTTCTTGTGGCTCATCTGCGTCGATCCGGGCACGGGCGTCGGCAGGCCATCGCTGCCGACGCTGATCACTGCCTGGTGGGGCGAGGTCAAGATGGCGCTGGTCGTCTTCGGTTGGCGGCAACCGTTTCGCTCGACCGCATTCGCGGACAACCTGGACGCACCAACAGCTCCGCAGCGCGGTGTGCTGATGGTGCACGGGTTCGTCTGCAACCGGGGTTTGTGGAATGCCTGGATGGTGCGGTTGCGGGCCACGGGCACGCCCTTCGTGGCGGTCAATCTCGAGCCGGTGTTCGGCTCGATCGATCGCTATGTCAGGGTGCTCGACGACGCGATTCACCGCCTCGAGCAGGCAACGGGCCGCCCGCCAGTCGTGGTGGCACATAGCATGGGTGGCCTTGCGGTACGAGCCTGGTTGCGCGACCACGATGGCGACCGGCGGTTGCATTCGGTTGTGACGATCGGCACGCCCCACGCGGGCACCAAACTGGCGCGCCTGGCTCTCACCCCCAACGGTCGGCAGATGCGACCGGGAAACACCTGGCTGGGTCGCCTGGCCGCGGGCGAAAGGCCTACCCGCCGCGCACTCTTCACCTGCTACTACGGGCACTGCGACAACATCGTCTTCCCTGCGGTCAATGGCATGCTGCCGGAAGCGACGAACCGGCACGTACCGGGCACCGCGCATGTGCACCTCGTGGCGCATCCCTCAATCTTCGCCGATGTGTTGAACCGAACTCGATCCTGACAAAGGCCGCGCCGATCGGCGCGTACGCGCGCTCAGCTGTCGAGATCGCGCAGCAGATTCAGCGCGGCATCGGGCTTCAGGTTGAGCAGCGTTGCGATGTCGCGCACGTCGTCGGGAACCGCCGCGTTGTCCCAGCCGTCGTTGGTGTGGCGTGCGAATCGAATCGCAAGCAACACGTTGCGCACTTGTGCAGAGTGCGCATGGCGGTCGTCGCTGATTCGGATCAACAGCTCCGGCAGCCGCCATGCGCGCATCAGCAATTGCTGCACATCGGCCAGTTCGGCGTGCAACACTTGGCGCTGCGCCACTGCTGAACGCAGCGTGGGATCGGCGTGCTGACGCTGGGCGATCTCGAGCGCCGGTTCAGGCGCGTGACACCACAGAAGCATCTCAGCGAAGCCGTGCAGCAACGCGGCCTCGTGGACGATCTCGGCGTCAGGGTCCATGCGATGCACCGCAAAGCCGAGCGCGAAGTGCGCCGCGCGGCGCGCGCGGGTCAGCACGCGCTGCAGGCCGGCGAGTGCTTCGGGCCGGTCGCGCAGCCGTTGCTGCACCGTGGGCTGCGGCCCGAAGTCGCGAAAGAACGGGCCGATTCCCAACATCACCAGGGCCGCAGTGGCGGTTTCGGTGTCGGTCACGCGCCGCTCCGAGCGACGAGCCGACACGTGGGCCAGCAGCTTCAAGCACATCAGCGGGTCGGCCGACACCACGTTGGCCAACAGCCGGGCGTCAACCTCGTCTTCGCGTGCACGCAATTCCTCGAGTTGCTCGGCCGTTTCGGGCAGCACGGGGATCTCGGCGTCGCGCCACAGCGACAACCATCCCTCGGCATCGCGCACCAGGCTCGGGTCGTAGAGGGTGGACGGGGCGTCCATGGCCGGCTCCTGCTCGGCATATCGGATGCCGCCGGGCCCCCTTGAGGCAGCATCTTTCCCGCGCGCCCGCTAGGATGCCCCGGATGTCACACCCTGCCGATCCGAGCGTCGCAATCGGTACCGCCAACGAGCGATGGCCCGCCCTCGGACTCGGCACTTGGCGTCTGGGTGAAAGCACCCGACAGATCGACCGTGAGGTGGCTCTCATCGAGCGGGCCATCGAGATCGGCTACCGCCTGTTCGATACCGCCGAGATGTACGGCGACGGTGGTGCCGAGCGTGTGCTCGGCCGCGCGCTCGGCAGGGCCCTGCGCCACGGCGTGGTGCGGCGCGGGGCGTTGCACATCGTCAGCAAGGTCTATCCGCACCACGCTGACCCGGCCGGCCTGCGGCGTGCCTGCGATGCCAGCCGCCGTCGCCTGCAGACCGACACCATCGATCTCTACCTGCTGCATTGGCGCGGCGCGACGCCGCTGGCCGATACCGTGCGTGGATTCGAGCAGTTGGTGCGCAGCGGAGCGATTCGCCACTGGGGTGTCAGCAACTTCGACACACCGGACATGGCGGAGCTGTTCGATCAACCAGACGGCCCCGCGTGTGCCGCCAATCAGGTGTACTACTCGCTGAGCGAGCGTGGCGTCGAGTTCGACCTGTTGCCGTGGATGCGCCGGAGGTGCCTTCCAGTGATGGCCTATTGCCCTATCGATGGCGGGCGCATCGCCGGGCATCCGCGCCTGGCGCATCTGGCGTCAACCATCGGGTTGCCGCCCGCACAGTTGGCGTTGGCTTGGCTGCTGCGTCAGCGCGGCGTGATCGCGATCCCGAAGGCCGGTAGTGAGGCCCATTTGAAGGAGAATTGGCGTAGCCGCGAGGTCGAAGTGCCCGCCGCAACATGGAGCACGCTCGACGAGGTGTTTCCCGCGCCCAATCACAAGCGGGCCCTGGCGATGCGATGACGCGGCAGCGCGCCTCGCCGCACCACGCACCGACGCCGACTAGTCGTCGTCTCTCACCTTGAACTGGCCCATCAGCTGCTGCTGAACCGCTGGCGGCACCGGTTCGTAGTGCGACAGCGCGATCGTGTAGCGGCCTTGTCCCGACGTCATCGCATTGAGCCTCGATTGGTAGCCTGACAGCTCCGACAGCGGCGCCAACGCCTGGATGACCATCGCGCCCGCTGAGCCGTTGGTGCTGCCGGCCACTTGTCCACGCTTGGACGACAGGTCGCCGGTGATGTCGCCCATCGCCGTGTCGGGCGCCGTGATCTCGACGTGCACGATCGGCTCCAGCACGATTGGCCGGGCCTCGCGTATCGCCGACAGGAACGCCTTGCGCCCGGCGGTGACGAAGGCGATCTCCTTGCTGTCGACCGAGTGGTGCTTGCCGTCGTACACCGTGACCTTGACGTCGACCACCGGATAGCCGGCGATCGCACCGCCGGCCAGCACCTCGCGCACGCCCTTTTCCACCGCCGGGATGAACTGCCCAGGAATCGTGCCGCCCTTGACGGCATCGACGAACTCGAAACCGCTGCCGCGCGGCAGCGGCTCGACGCGTAGGTACACCTCGCCGAACTGGCCGGCGCCACCGGTTTGCTTCTTGTGCCGGTGGTGCCCTTCCGACTTGCCGGTGATGGTCTCGCGATAGGCGATGCGCGGCGGCCGCGTCTGTACGTCGAATTTGTAGACCTCGCGCAGACGCTCCAGCAGCACGCGCAGGTGCAACTCGCCGAGGCCATAGACGATGGTCTCGTTGGTGTTGACCACGTGCTCGATTTTCAGGCACGGATCTTCCGACACCAGCTTGTTCATGATCTCCCACATCCGCTGCTCGTCGCCGTGGCGCTTCGGCTCGATCGCCAGGCCGTGTACCGGCACCGGGAACGACAGCGGCAGCAGGTGGATGTGATCGTCCTCGGCGGCGTCGTGCAGCACGGCGTCGAACTGCAGCTCGTCGACCTTGGCGACCGCGCAGATGTCGCCGGGGATCGCGCGCGGCACCTCGACATGCTCCTTGCCCTGCAGCATGAACAGGTGGCCGACCTTGAACGGCTTGCGGCCGTCGCCGACGAAAAGCTGGCTGTCCTTCGTGATCGTACCCTGCCAGACGCGAAACACGCCCATCTTGCCGACGAATGGGTCGACGGTGATCTTGAACACATGGGCCAGCACGTGCGCATCGGCTTCGGGGCGCGCGTGCATCGGTTGCGCCGCATCGCCTTCGCCGTTGAGGAAGTCGGGCGGATTCGATTCGGTCGGGTTCGGCAGCAGCTTGACGATCACGTCGAGCAGCTCGGCCACGCCGGCGCCGGTGCGCGACGACGTGAAGCACACCGGGATCAGGTGGCCTTCGCGCAGCGCCTGCTCCAGCGGTGCGTGCAACTCCGACGCATCGACATCGCCATCGTTGAGGTAGCGCTCGACGAACGCGGCGTCGACCTCGACCACCTGCTCCACCAGGGCGCGATGCGCCGCGTCGACGGCGCCGAAATCGCTGTGACCCTCGCGGTTGTAGAAGCAGTCGACTACCCGCTCACCCTGGCCGTCGGGCAGGTTCAACGGCAGGCATTCCTTGCCGAATGTCGACTGGATCTGCTGCAGCAATGCGGCCAGGTTGACCTCGGGCGCGTCGATCTTGTTGACGACGATCAGCCGATCGAGGTGACGCGATGCCGCATAGTTCATCATGCGTTGCGCCATCGGCTCGATGCCGGCGACCGCATTGATCACGATGACCGCGGTCTCCACCGCCTCCAGCGCCGGCAGCGACTGGCCTGCGCAATCGGGCGCGCCGGGGGTGTCGATCAGGTGCACCCGCGTGCCGGCATGATCCAGATGCAGGATCGCCGCATTCAGCGAGTGCTGCATCCGGCGTTCGAGCGGGTCGTAGTCGCTCACGGTCGTGCCACGCTCAAGGCTGCCCGCGGCACCGATCATGCCGGTACGCTGCAGCAGCCCTTCGGCGAGACTCGTCTTCCCAGCGGCCGCAGGTCCGACCAATGCCAGGGTCCGGATCGCGGCAACGCTGGGAGAAGCTGGGCTCGGCATGGGGCTGCTCCTTGCTCCGGCCGGCCGCCGGATGAACGGGGATCAGGGTGCCGCCGGCGCCGCAACGGGTGCCGTCGGGTCGGGTGTGCACCAGCCTATGCCTCGCGCGCGCCGCGCGCAAGGGGAAACACACGCGCCGCGCGCTGGCCGCGGGCACGCCGACGACGCTACTGGAACGCCACCTCGGCGAAGCTGCGCAGCTTGCGGCTGTGCAGTTGGTCCAGGCGCAGCCGTCGCAGCAGTTCTACGGCACGCATGCCGATGCGCAGGTGCTGGTCGACGCGTTCGCGGTAGAACTGGTTGGCCATGCCCGGCAGCTTGATTTCGCCGTGCAGCGGCTTGTCGCTGACACACAGCAAGGTGCCGTACGGCACGCGGAAGCGGAACCCGTTGGCGGCGATGGTGGCGCTTTCCATGTCGGCGGCGATCGCCCGGCTCTGGCTGAAGCGCCGCTCGGGGCCTGGGTGCGGCAGCAGCTCCCAGTTGCGGTTGTCGGTGGACGCCACCGTGCCGGTGCGCAGTACCCGCTTCAGTTCGTAACCCTTGAGCTTGGTGACATCGGCCACTGCCTGCTCCAGCGCAACCTGGATCTCGGCCAGCGGCGGAATCGGCACCCACAGCGGTAACTCCTCGTCGAGCACGTGGTCTTCGCGCACATAGCCGTGTGCCAGTACGTAGTCGCCCAGCTCCTGCGTGTTGCGCAGGCCGGCGCAGTGGCCGAGCATCAGCCAGGCATGCGGCCGCAACACGGCCACGTGGTCGCTGATGTTCTTCGCGTTGGCCGGCCCGATGCCGATGTTGATCATCGTGATGCCGCTGCGGTCGGGGCGTACCAGGTGGTACGCCGGCATCTGCGGCAAGCGCTGCGGCGCCGCACCGAGCTCGTCGCCGGGCTGAGGCCGCTCGCCGACGCGCCGCGTGATCACGTTGCCGGGCTCGACGAAAGCCGCATAGTCGCTCTTGCGCGAGGCCATCTGCTCGCGCCCCAGGCGGATGAACTCGTCGATGTAGAACTGGTAGTTCGTGAACAGCACGAAGTTCTGGAAGTGCTCGGGCGCCGTCCCCGCGTAGTGGCGCAGGCGGTGCAACGAGTAGTCGACCCGCGGCGCGGTGAACAGCGCCAGCGGGCGCGGATGGTCGCCCGCCTCGTGCGTGCCGTTGGCGATACCGTCGTCCATCGCGGCCAGGTCGGGCAGATCGAACAGGTCGCGCATCAGCAGCCGGCGCTCGGCGCTGAGCGAGCCCTCGAGGTGGTCGGTGTCGGCCAGCGAGAAGTGCACCGGAATCGGTTCGGTCGACGGGCCGACCTCGAGCGCCACGTGGTGGTTGCGCAGCAGCAGTGCGAACTGCTCGCGGTAGTAGTCGCCGAACAGGTCGGGCCGCGTCAACGTGGTCTCGAACGTACCGGGGCCGGCGACGAAGCCGTAGGTCAGCCGCGAATCGGCGCGCGCCACGGTCTGCGTGTGCACCCGCACGTACGGATAGTGCTCGCGCACGTGCGAGTGGAACTGTCGGCCCGAGATGAAGCCCTGCAGTGCCTTGCGCAGCCGTTTCACGGCCTCGTCGTACAGCACGGTGGCGTGGTGCAGCGCGGCCTGGGCGTCGGTGAAAGTCTGGGTGACCGTGGTGGTCTTGCGGGTCGTCGCCCGGGTCTTGTCGGCTCGGTTCATGGGAGCGGAGTATGCGTCGGTGTCGCGGGTCCATGCCGAAGCGCACTTCCGCCTGGCCAATCTCGACCGCAGGCACGCGGGGTTGCGGGCACATCCGGCCCTGCGGCCTGCTACGCTCGCCGTCCATGGGCTTCCTGGCACTGGACATCGGCAACACCCGCCTGAAGTGGGCGAGCTACGCGCAGGCGGCACCCGGTGTGGTGCCGCGGGCACACGGGGCGGTGTTTCTCGAAACGATCGACGATCTCGCCGAAAGCCACTGGAAGGAGCTGGCGCCGCCGCAGCAGATGCTGGGCTGTATCGTCGCCGGCGAGGCGGTGCGGCTGCGCGTCGAGCAGCAGCTCGAGCTGTGGGATCTGGCGCCGCGCTGGGTGGTGCCGTCGGTGCAGCAAGCAGGCGTCCGCAACGGCTACGACCACCCGTCGCGCCTGGGCGCCGACCGCTGGGTGGCGATGATCGGTGCACGCTGGCGTGTGCTGTCGCGCGGCGCGCCGCGGCCGGCGCTGGTGGTGATGGTGGGTACCGCGGTGACGGTGGACGCGCTGGACACCGAAGGGCACTTCCTCGGGGGGCTGATCCTGCCGGGATTCGGCCTGATGCTGAAGGCGCTCGAGATGGGCACCGCGGGGCTCAGGGTGCCGACCGGCGACGTCGTCGAGTTCCCCACCAACACCAGTGATGCGCTGATGAGCGGCGGTGCCTATGCGATCGCCGGCGCGGTGCGGCGGCAATACCGGCGCCTGCAGGCGCGCTGCGGCCTCGATCCGCTGGTGCTGATGGGCGGCGGCGCGGCGATCAAGCTGGCGCCGATCACCGACCTGCCGCTCGAAATGGTCGACACGCTGGTGTTCGACGGTCTGCTGGCGATCGCGGCCGGCGACGGTCAGAGGATGTAGCGCGACAGGTCTTCGTTGCGGGCCAACTCGGCCAGCCGCGCGTCGACCGCGGCGGCGTCGATGCGCACCGTCTGCCCGCTTCGGTTCGGCGCATCGAAGCTCACGTCGTCGAGCAGGCGCTCCATCACGGTGGCCAGGCGCCGCGCGCCGATGTTCTCGGTGCGCTCGTTGACGTCGAAGGCGATCTGCGCGAGCCGGCGGATTGCCGCGGGCTCGAACGCCAGCGTCAGGCCCTCGGTGCCGAGCAGCGCCTGGTACTGCTTCAGCAGGCTGGCGTGCGTGCTGGTGAGGATGGCCTCGAAATCGTCCACCGACAGCGGTGCCAGCGCGACGCGGATCGGGAAGCGCCCCTGCAGTTCGGGGATCAGGTCGCTCGGCTTGGACAGGTGGAACGCGCCCGAGGCGATGAACAGGATGTGATCGGTCTTGACCAGGCCATGCTTGGTGGTGACGGTGGTGCCTTCGACCAGCGGCAGCAGATCGCGCTGCACGCCTTGGCGCGACACGTCTGCGCCGCTGACCTCGGAGCGCGACGCAATCTTGTCGACCTCGTCGATGAAGACGATGCCGTTGTTCTCGGTGTTGCTCAGCGCACGCGCCTTGATCTCGTCGTCATTGACCAGCTTGGCCGCCTCCTCGTCGGTCAGCAGCGCCAGCGCCTCGGCAATCTTCAGCTTTCGCGCCTTGCGGCGCGCGCCGCCGATCTGGCTGAACAGGTTCTTCATCTGCTCGGCCATCTCCTCCATGCCCGGCGGCGTCATGATCTCCAGGCTGCTGCGCGGCTCGGCGACCTCGATCTCGATCTCCTTGTCGTCCAACGTGCCCTCGCGCAGGCGCTTGCGCATCACCTGGCGCGCGGTGCTGTCGCCGGTGGCGGCGGGCGCGCCTTCGAGGCCGAAGCCGGCGCGCGGCGGCGGCACCAGCGCGTCGAGCACGCGCTCCTCGGCGGCATCCTCGGCGCGTGCGCGGTGGCGCGCCATGGCCGCCTCGCGCTCGCGCTTGACCGCGATGTCGGTCAGGTCGCGCACGATGGTGTCGACGTCCTTGCCGACGTAGCCGACCTCGGTGAACTTGGTGGCCTCCACCTTGATGAACGGCGCGTCGGCCAGGCGTGCCAGGCGGCGCGCGATCTCGGTCTTGCCGACGCCGGTGGGCCCGATCATCAGGATGTTCTTCGGCGTGATCTCGCCGCGCAGCTTCTCGTCCACCTGCTGCCGGCGCCAGCGGTTGCGCAGCGCGATGGCCACCGCGCGCTTGGCGCTGTGCTGGCCGACGATGTGACGGTCGAGCTCGGAGACGATCTCCTGCGGGGTCATGCTGGTGGACATGATCGGGTTCGACGGCGCACCGCAGGTCGTGTCGATCAGCAGTTCTCCGCGGCGTGCATGGGGCACCCGCGATGCACGAACCGGTGTAGCCGAGAGCCGCCGCGGATCCGGCTTTGCCGGGCCGCTGGCGGCGCCCCCTTGAGGGGGGGCGGCCGAAGGCCGTTACGGGGGTGGTTCACTTCACTCCAGCACGTCGATCGTGTGCTGCTGGTTGGTGTAGATGCACAGCTCGCCGGCGATCTCGAGCGCGTGCTTCACGATCTCGGGCGCCGGCAGCTCGGTGTGCGCCAGCAGCGCGCGGGCTGCGGCCTGCGCGTAGGCACCGCCAGAGCCGATCGCGACGATGCCGTGCTCGGGCTCGAGCACGTCGCCGTTGCCGGTGATGATCAGCGACGTGTCGCGATCGGCCACCGCCAGCATGGCCTCGAGTCGGCGCAGCACGCGGTCGGTGCGCCAGTCGCGCGTGAGCTCGATCGCCGCGCGCTGCAGATGGCCCTGGTGCTTGTCGAGCTTGGCCTCGAAGCGCTCGAACAGCGTGAACGCGTCGGCTGTGGCGCCGGCGAAGCCGGCCAGCACGCGGTCGTGGTGCAGCCGCCGCACCTTGCGCGCGCCGGCCTTGATGACGATCTGCCCCAGCGTGACCTGGCCGTCGCCGCCCAGGGCCACGCGCGGCCCCGGGCCACTGGCGCGGCGCACGCTGACGATCGTGGTGCCGTGGAGAACGGGCGATTCGCTCATGACTTCAGGCGCGAGGGTCGGGTTGCAGCGCGGCGCACACGATGGCCGCCACAACGGCCGCCCGGGCTAGATCCTACGCACCTGCACCTTCGCGTGCTCGTTGATGCCCATCGCACCGAAGAACAGCGCGACGAGCCGGTTGGCATCGACGAAGTTCACCGCACGGTTCTCGCTGCGCTTGGACAGCACCCAGTTCAACAGGTCGCCGGCGGCGACGAAATCGACCCGGATCAGCCGCGCGCACGACACCGAGACGATCGGCGCCGTGGCCATCTCGCGGTCGAGCTTGCCCAGCGTCGTGCCGATGTCGCCGACCAACTGACCCGACAGGTCGACCGTGGCCACCTGTACGCCGGCGCTGAGCTCTTCGCTCATGCTCGATTCGGTGAACGAGGTCGATACTTCGCTGACGATCGACATCGGCGGCGAGCGGGTCGACAGCGACGAGCCGCTGACGCGCACAGTGCACTTGGCGCGCTCCCACGACGGTGGCGACACCTCATAGGTGACGCAGTAGTCGATCGCCGTCTCGTCGAACTGATCGGGCCGATTGGCCAGGCGCAGCGCGTCCAGGCGCAGCAGCCAGTAGGCCGGATCGGCGTCGCGCACGCCGGTGGGCGCTGCATCCTGCAGCACGGTGAGGAACTGCTCGCCCGACAGCCAGCGCATCTCGATCGACTGCGTGGCCCAGTGGCGCAGCAGTTCCGACAACTGGCCCGCCGCATCGGGGTCGACCCGTCGCAGCCCCGACCATTCGAACACCCACGGCAGCGGTAACTGCAGCGCCACCGAGCGCAGCCGTGCAATGGCGTCGACGTCGAGCACGTCGGGGCAAACCCAGCCCACCTCGCCGGAGGCACGGGCACCTGCCGGCTTCTCCTCGGCAGCGGCTTCGGCCACCAGCTTGGGCAGCGAGAACCACTGTGGCGGCGACAAACCGAACTGATGCACGTAGTCGACCGCCAGCGACTCGAACTTCGCCTGCTGCCCGGTGGCGCGGTGCAGGTCGAACAGAACCAACCAAGTCTCGGCGTGCTCTACGCGTGAGCCACCGGAGCTGACCAACTGAGAGAGCGAGTGCTCGCATTGAGCGAAATCGGCATTGGCGAACGCAATCACCGCTTCGTCGAGTTCGGGGTCGTGCACGACCTCGCTCACCTCTAGTTCCGGTGCCGAACCGAGAAGGCCCGACGCCATCGCGCCCGATGCTGTCGGCGCCAGCGGCGACATGCCGCCACCCATCACCACCGGTGATGGCGTAGCCGGCGGTGGCAGATCGGTGTCGTTCAGCACCGGCAACTCGGGCAGACGCTCGATGTCGGGTTGCGCCGGGGCGGCCGGTTGCGGCGTCGCCGTCAACGTCGGCGGATCGAGCGGCACGGCGCCGCTGCGACCGAGCGTGGCCGGCAGCGCGGCGGGCTGCGTGGGGGCGTTGTAGAACTCGGGCGTGCGCTTCTGGCTGCCGGGGTAGCCGCCGTCGCCGACCATCTGCTGCTCGATCTCGTCGATCTTGGCCTTCACGCCGGCATCGGCCTGGCGGCCGGGGCCATCGGTGATGCGCACCTCGGAGTCGTCGATGCGCGACGAATGGCCGAGCGCGGCCAGCTGCTCGGGCGACAGCCCTTCGCGGCGCATCTTGCGCAGCATGTCGAACTCGCGCTTGCGCACGAAATCGTTGCGTCGCTTGCGCTCGATCATCGCCTTGAGCTCGCTCTTCTCGAGATCGAGCTCGCCACCGTCGTCTTGGCGCGAGTTCAGATCGGCCCAGTCCGTGGCCGGGTTGGCCACGAAGCGCACGACCTTGCGGAAGAAGCCCTCGTCCTTGGGTGGTTGCGGGTCGGCCATGGTTCGTTGCCGTCGACGACGGGTCAGTCTTCCATGCCGCTGAAGCGGCACCCGCGACGCATGAACCGACGCAGCCGCGAGCGGCCGCGGATCCGGCTTCGCCGGGCCGCTGGCTGCGCCCCCTTGCAGGGGGAGGCGCCGAAGGCGCTTCGGGGGTGGTTCACTTCAGTCGCCGAACATCTTCTGCTTCAACTCGCGGCGCTGCTGCGCTTCGAGCGACAGCGTGGCGGTGGGCCGAGCCAGCAGCCGGCCGAGACCGATCGGCTCGCCGGTCTCGTCGCAGTAGCCGTAGTCGCCGGCATCGATGCGCGCCAGCGACTGCGAGATCTTCTTCAGCAGCTTGCGCTCGCGGTCGCGCGTGCGCAGCTCGAGCGCGTGCTCTTCCTCGATGGTGGCGCGGTCGGCCGGGTCCGGCACGATCGAGGTGTCTTCGCGCAGATGCTCGGTGGTTTCGCCGGCGTTGGACAGCAGGTCGTCCTTCAGCGCCTGCAGCCGGCTGCGAAAGAACTCGAGCTGCTTCTCGTTCATGTACTCGGCGTCGGGCATCGCCAGCAACTCGTCTTCGCTGAGGTCGCGCCCGGCCTTGGATTTCCACGCGTTGACCAGCCGTGGATCGGCCTTGACGGCCGGCCGCACCGGTTCGACCGGATCGGGCAGCACGCGCTGCGGTGGACGCGGCGGCGCGAAGCGCTCAGTGAAACGGCTGGCGGTGGTTGCCGGGTTGGCCTGCGGCTTCTCGGAGATCTTGGACAAATTGAGCGGCGCCGCTTGCGGCGTGGGTGACAGGGGTTGCGGGGCCTTGGTGGCCGGTTTCGGCGCGGCAGCCTTCGCTTGACGCGCGGCTGCTTGGCCGGGGGTTGGCGTGTGACCCTTTGCAGGGATCGCGGCTTTCGGTGCCAGTTTGCTCGGTGCTGCCTTGTGAGGTGCTGTCGCCTTGTGGGGCGCCGCCTTGTGGGGCACTGGTTTGGGCTGCGACTTGGCGCTTGCCTTGGCGGGCGCCTTCGCGACCGGCCTGGCTCCCGGCTTCGCCGGTTTGCTGGGCTTTGCGGGGGCCTTTGGGCGCGCGGGAGCCTTGGCAACCACCTTGTGCGGCGCAGCCTTGCCGGCCGCAGGCTTGCTGCGCGCGGGCGCCTTTTTGGCTGGGCTCTTGCTCACTCGAAACACTCCTGGGGGCGACCGTTATACCCGCTTCCGCGTCGCGGCTGTGGGGATTCCGGCCTTCTTTCGGGGCGCCGGATTGTAGCCACCTACCGGGGGCGTGAAATCCGGGCCATGCCGGGCCGCGCGCAGCCCGCCGTTCGCGACGACGCTGCGCGCGGGCCCGTTCAGACCAGGCAGCCTTGCAACCCCTGCAGCAGGATGTCGCGCGGCAGGTCGATGCCGATGAACACCATCTTGCTGCCCTTCTTCTCGCCGGGCGCCCACTTCGGGCCGAGGTCGCTGCCCATCAACTGGTGCACGCCCTGGAACACCACCTTGCGGTCGCTGCCCTTCATGTAGAGCACGCCCTTGTAGCGCAGCATCTTCGGGCCGTACACCTGCACGATCGAGCCGAGAAAGTCCTCGAGCTTGGCTGGGTTGAACGCCTTGTCGCTGCGGAACACGAATGACTTCACGTCGTCGTCGTGATGGTGATGGTGCGGATGGTCGCAAGGCTCGCCGTGCTCGTGATCGTGGTCGTGCTCGTGGTGGTGGTCATGATCGTGGTCGTGATTGTCGGCGGCGAGGAACTCCGGGTCGATCTCGAGCTTGGCGTTGAGGTTGAAGCCGCGCAGGTCGAACACGCTGGCGATCGGCACCTCGCCGAAGTGCACCTTCGATTGCGGCGCGCGCGGGTTCATGTGCTTGAGCCGGTGCGCCAGCGCGTCGACCGCGACGCCGTCGACGAGATCGGTCTTGCTGATGAAGATCTGGTCGGCGAAGCCCACCTGACGCCGCGCCTCCAGCCGGGTGTCGAGCTGCATCTCGGCGTGCTTGGCGTCGACCAGCGTCAGCACCGAGTCGAGCAGGTACTGTTCGGCGATCTCGTCGTCCATGAAGAAGGTCTGCGCCACCGGGCCGGGGTCGGCCAGGCCGGTGGTCTCGATCACCACGCGCTCGAAGTCGAGCTCGCCCTTGCGTCGCTTCTCGGCCAAGGTCGACAGCGTCGAGCGCAGATCCTCGCGGATCGTGCAGCAGACGCAGCCGTTGTTCATCTGGATGATCTGCTCGCCGGTGTCGGCGACCAGGATCTCGTTGTCGATGTTCTCCTCGCCGAACTCGTTCTCGATCACGGCGATCTTCTGGCCGTGCGCCTCGGTCAGCACGCGCTTGAGCAGCGTCGTCTTCCCCGAGCCGAGAAAGCCCGTCAGGATGGTTGCAGGAATCAGACCGTTCGACATGGCTGGGCCTCGAAGGGGTATCGAAGGTGAATGAAGGACGGGCTTCTGTGCAGGCTCATGCCCGCGCAGCGGGCGTGATGCCGGAGCCAAAACCCGTCAGGATGGTTGCAGGAATCAAACCGTTCGACATGGCTGGGCCTCGAAGGGGTATCGAAGGTGAATGAAGGACGGGCTTCGGTGCAGGCTCATGCCCGCGCAGCCGGCGTGATGCCGGAGCCAAAACCCGTCAGGATCGTTGCAGGAATCAGACCGTTCGACATGGGGTGCTCGGGTTCGAGCGGCAGCAGCTGAGGGTGCCGCCGCGGTGTTTCAAGCGCTGCCGATAGCACGCGCGATTCGGGTATTCTCCCCCCAGCGCCCACTTTCGACACCCGACGTGTCCGACCCGCAGCAGAGCCGACCGATGCGGCTCGAACCCCGAACCGGCAGCGACAAGCGGAGCCTGTTCGATCGCGTGGTGGAGTTTCTCTCGCCCGGGCCCGATTCGCGCGACGAGCTGATCGAGACGCTGGCCGACGCCGAACACCGCGAACTGATCGCGCCCGAGTCGCGCATCATGCTCGAAGGCGTGATCCGCATGGCCGACATGATCGCCGGCGATGTGATGGTCGCCGCGCCGCGCATGGACCTGCTCGACCTCGACGCGCCGTACGACGAGCTGCTGGCGCAGGTGATCGCAGCCGGCCACTCGCGCTTCCCGGTGTACGAGGGCCAGCGCGACAACATCACCGGCATCCTGCTGGCCAAGGATCTGCTGAAACTGCAGCGCGCGCCGGGTCTGAATCTGCGCACGCTGCTGCGCCCGGCGGTGTTCGTGCCGGAATCGAAGAACCTGAACGAGCTGCTGCGTGACTTCCGCTCCAACCGCAACCACCTGGCGATCGTGATCGACGAGTTCGGCAACACCGCCGGGTTGATCACGATCGAGGACGTGCTCGAGGAGATCGTCGGCGAGATCGAGGACGAGTTCGACGAGATCGCCGACGACCAGGGCATCTACACACTGGCCGACGGCTCGCAGCGCATCGCCGGCGACGCGACCATCGCCGCGGTCAACAGCGTGCTCGGCGTCGACCTGCCCGCCGACGCCTTCGACACCATCGGCGGCCTGGTGGCGCACGAGCACGGCCGCGTGCCGCGGCGCGGCGAGGTGGTGTCGATCGGCGGGCTGGCGTTCACCGTGATGCTGACGCGCGGTGGCGCGGTGCGCTGGTTCAAGGTCGCGCCGGCGCCGCGCGTGTCGGGCGCTTGAGCGACGCGGGCCGCGCCGCGCCGCCGGCTGTGCGCGAGAGCCAAGCCGCCGGAGTGCACGGCCGCCACGGCTTTGCAGCGGGCTGGCCCGGCTGGCTCGATGCGGCTGTGGCCGCCGCTGCCGGCGCGATCCAAACCATCGTGTATGTGCACACTGCGGCATGGCCGCTGCAGTGGCTGTGCGTGGCGTGGCTGGCGCGACAGGTGTTCCAGGCCTCGACGGCGCGCGCCGCCGGGCTCGGCTTGGCCTGCGGCACCGGTTGGCTGACCGCCGGCGTGTGGTGGTTGTTCATCAGCATGCACCGCTACGGCAACCTGCCGGCGGGCCTGGCCGCGCTGGCGGTGCTGCTGCTGGCGCTGGCGCTGTCGCTGTACCTGGCGCTGGCGATGGCGGCGGTGGCGCGCTGGCGCAGCGGTCGCCTGCTGCACGACGCGGTGCTGTTCGCGGCCGCCTGGCTGCTGGCCGAGCTGGCGCGCACCTGGCTGTTTACCGGTTTTCCGTGGCTCGCGTCGGGCTATGCCCAGGTCGACGCGCCGCTGGCGGTGCTGGCGCCGTGGCTCGGCGTGCTGGGCGTCGGCGCGGTGCTGGCGGGCGGAGCCGTCGTGCTGGCGCGCGCGGCGCGGCATCGCGCGGCGGCGATCGGCGTGGCGGCACTGCTCGGCCTGGCCGCGTTCACCGGGCCGGCACAGTACAGCGAGCCCGGTCGCACGCTGCACGTCAGCCTGGTGCAGACCAGCGTGCCGCAGGACGAGAAGTTCGCCGCCGAGCGCATGCCCGGCACGCTGAAGGCGCTGGCCGACGCGATCGCTGCCGCGCGCGGTGCGCTGGTGGTGGCACCCGAGACCGCGGTGCCGCTGCTGCCGTCGCAGCTCGCCGAACTGGCGCCGGGCTACCTGGCGGCGCTGGTGCAGCCGTTCGAGCGCCCCGGGCGCGCGCTGCTGCTGGGCATCTCGCTGGGCGACTACGACCACGGCTATACCAACTCGGTGCTCGGCTTCAGCGCCGCCAGCGCCGCCGCGGTGCCGTACCGCTACGACAAGCAGCACCTGGTGCCGTTCGGCGAGTTCATTCCCACCGGCTTTCGCTGGTTCACCGCGCGGCTGGGCATTCCGCTGGGCGACTTCGACCGCGGCGCGCGCAACCCACCGTCGTTCGCGTTCGACGGCGAGCGCATCGCGCCGAACATCTGCTACGAAGACCTGTACGGCAACGAACTCGCACTGCGCTTCGCCGACGCGGCGGCGGCGCCGACCGTGTTCGCCAACGTCAGCAACATCGCCTGGTTCGGCGACACCATCGCGCTGCCGCAGCACCTGAACATCTCGCGCATGCGCGCGCTGGAGTTCCAGCGCCCGATGCTGCGCGCCACCAACACCGGTGCCACCGCGGTGATCGACCACAGCGGCCGCGTCGTGGCGCAACTGCCGCCGTTCACGCGCGACGTGCTCGACGCCGAAGTGCAGGCGCGCAGCGGCATCACGCCGTATGCCTGGTGGGGCGCGCGCGCGGGGTTGTGGCCGTACCTTGTCGCAGCGCTGCTCGGCCTGGCGTTCGCCGCCCGCGCTGCCGCGAGACTGCGGCGGGCGCACCCATAGAATTGCGCCTCGTCGGACCGGGCTGCGCGATGGCCGTCCCGGTGGAGGCCGGCCAAGGCCGTGAAGGCCACGTGACGCCCAAGCGATGCTCAACTTCCAGCAACTGATCCTCAAGCTGCAGACCTACTGGGATGCGCACGGCTGCGCGCTGCTGCAGCCGTACGACATGGAGGTTGGCGCCGGCACCAGCCACACCGCCACCTTCCTGCGTGCACTCGGGCCCGAGCCGTGGAAGGCGGCCTATGTGCAGCCGAGCCGCCGGCCGAAGGACGGCCGCTACGGCGACAACCCCAATCGCCTGCAGCACTACTACCAGTACCAGGTGGTGCTCAAGCCCGCGCCGGCCGACATCCTCGACCTCTACCTCGGCTCGCTCGAGGCGCTGGGCCTCGACCTCACGCGCAACGACGTGCGTTTCGTCGAGGACGATTGGGAGAACCCCACGCTCGGCTGCTGGGGCCTCGGCTGGGAGGTGTGGCTCAACGGCATGGAGGTGACGCAGTTCACCTACTTTCAGCAGGTGGGCGGCATCGAATGCCGGCCGATCACCGGCGAGATCACCTACGGCCTGGAGCGCCTGGCGATGTACCTGCAGGGCGTCGAGAGCATCTTCGACCTGCAATGGGCGCCCGGCATCACCTATCGCGACGTCTACCACCAGAACGAGGTCGAGCAGAGTGCCTACAACTTCGAGCACAGCCATGTCGAGTTCCTGCTCGCGGCGTTCGGCGAGCACGAGCGCCAGGCACAGCACCTGATGCAGCAGCAGCTCGCGCTGCCGGCGTACGAGCAGGTGCTGAAGGCGGCGCATACCTTCAACCTGCTCGACGCGCGCGGCGCAATCTCGGTGACCGAGCGCGCCGCCTACATCGGCCGCATCCGCAACCTGGCACGCGCGGTGGCGCGCAGCTACCGCGACAGCCGCGCGCGGCTGGGCTTTCCGATGGCGCCACGCGCCTGGGCCGACGAGACGCTGGCCGCGCTGGCGAAGGATGCTGCCTGATGTCGGCCGCGACGCTGTCGCCTGCGAAGAGTCTGCTGGTCGAGTTGTTCGTCGAAGAGCTGCCGCCGAAGGCGCTGCGGCTGCTCGGTGACGCGTTCGCCGCGCGCCTGTTCGATGGCCTGAAGGCGCACGGTCTGGCCGGCGAGCAATCGGCGGTCACGCCCTACGCCACGCCGCGCCGCCTGGCCGTGCACATCAGCCACGTGCTGGCGGTGGCCGCCGACGAGGAGGTGGTGCGCAAGGTGATGCCGGTGTCGGTGGCACTCGACCCCGCCGGCCGGCCGACGGCGGCCTTGCGCAAGGCGCTGGCCAAGCTCGGCCGCGAGGCGCTGGCCGATCGCTGGCCCGCTGCGGTCGACGGCGAGCACCGTCTCTACGAAGCGGCCGACGGCAAGGTGAGCGCGCTGTTCCTGCGCTCGAAGGCCGCCGGCGCGACGCTGGCCGCCGGCCTGCAGGCGGCGCTCGACGAGGCGATCGCCAAGCTGCCGATCCCCAAGCTGATGAGCTACCAGCTCGATGCCAGCGCGGGGCCGTCGGTGCAGCCGGGCTGGAGCACGGTGCAGTTCGTGCGGCCGGCGCACGGCCTGGTCGCGCTGCACGGCGCCGACGTGGTGCCGGTGCATGCGCTCGGCCTCGCCGCGGGGCGCGACACGCGCGGCCATCGCTTCGAGGCGGCCGTGGATCCGATCCGGCTGCGCGACGCCGATCACTACGCGCAGCAGCTCGAGCAGCAGGGCGCGGTGATCGCGGCGTTCGCGCACCGGCGCGCCGAGGTCGCGCGCCAGTTGCAGCACGCCGCCGGCGCGCTGCAGCTCGAGCCGGTGCGCGACGACGCGCTGCTCGACGAGGTGACGGCGCTGGTCGAGCGGCCGAATGTGCTGGTGTGCGAGTTCGAGCCGCAGTTCCTCGCGGTGCCGCCGGAATGCCTGATCCTGACGATGAAGGCCAACCAGAAGTACTTTCCGCTGCTCGATGGCCAGGGTCGGCTGACGCACCGGTTCCTGCTGGTCAGCAACATCCGGCCCGACGACGCCAGCGCCATCGTGCGCGGCAACGAGCGCGTCGTGCGGCCGCGGCTGGCCGACGCCAAGTTCTTCTTCGACCAGGATCGCAAGCGCACGCTCGAGTCGCGCCTGGCCGCGCTCGACAAGGTTGTCTACCACGCCAAGCTCGGCTCGATGGGCGAGCGCGTGCGCCGCGTGGCGGCCATCGCCACCGCGGTGGGCGAGCAGCTGGGCGGCGCGGCGCTGGCCGCGCAGGCCGCGCGCGCGGCGCAGCTCGCGAAGGCCGACCTGCTGACCGACATGGTCGGCGAGTTCCCCGAACTGCAGGGCGTGATGGGCGGCTACTACGCGCGCCACGACGGCGAGCGCGAGGCGGTGGCGTGTGCGATCGAAGACCACTACAAGCCGCGCTTCGCCGGCGACGCGCTGCCGCGCGACGCCGCGGGCCTGGCGGTGGCGCTGGCCGACAAGCTCGAAACGCTGGTGGGCCTGTTCGGCATCGGCCAGGCCCCCAGCGGCGACAAGGATCCGTTCGCCCTGCGGCGCCACGCGCTCGGCGTGATCCGCATGCTGGTCGAGCGCGACCTGCCGCTGGCGGTGCCGCACCTGATCGGCTTGGCGGCGGCCGCCTTCGCCGACGGCGCGCGCGCCGCCGAGCCGGTCACCGGCTTCCTGTACGACCGCCTGGTCGGCTACCTGCGCGAGCTGGGCTACAGCGCGCTCGAGGTCGAGGCCGTGGTCGCGCTGCGGCCGCCGCGCTGGGGCGAGCTGCCGGCGCGGCTGGCCGCGGTGAAGGCGTTCGCGGCGCTGCCCGAGGCGGCATCGCTCGCCGCGGCGAACAAGCGCATCACCAACATCCTGAAGAAGAGCGACGCGCACGCCGCAGAGCAATGCGACGCGGCGCGCCTGGTCGAGCCGGCCGAGCGCGCGCTCGCGGCCGCGCTCGCGGCCGTGGCGCCGCGCGCCGACGCGTTGTTCGCCGCCGGCGAGTACACCGCCTCGCTGTGCGCGCTGGCGGCGCTGAAGGAGCCGGTCGACGCCTTCTTCGACCACGTGATGGTCAATGCCGACGACCCGGCGCTGCGCGCCAACCGGCTGGCGCTGCTGCAGGCGCTGCACGGTGCGATGAACCGCGTGGCCGAGCTCGCGCGCCTGGCCGCCTGACCCGGAGGGTACCCCGCCATGCCGCATGCGCTTCGCCTGGTGATCCTCGGCCGCGACGGCATCCTCAACGTCTACCGCGAGGACCACGTGAAGTCGCCCGACGAGTGGCAGCCGCTGCCCGGCGCGCTCGAGGCGGTGGCGCGCCTGAACCATGCCGGCTGGCATGCGGTGGTGGCCACCAACCAGGCCGGCATCGGTCGCGGCATGATCGACATGGCGTCGATGAACACCGTGCACCAGCACATGATGAAGTGCCTGGCCGAGGTGGGCGGCCGCGTCGACGCGGTGTTCTTCTGCCCGCACACGCCGGAGGACGACTGCGACTGCCGCAAGCCCAAGCCCGGGCTGATGCGCCAGATCGCGCTGCGCTACGGCATCGAGCTGCGCCACGTGCCGATGGTGTGCGACACGCTGCGCGACCTGCGGGCCGCGCAGGCCGCCGGCTGCGAGCCGCACCTGGTACGCACCGGCCGCGCGGCCACGCTCACCGATGCCCAGGTGGTCGAGCTGGTGCAGCAGGTGCCTGCCACCGAAGTGCACGACGACCTCGCCGATTTCGCCGACTTCATGCTCGAGCGCGAGCACGTGCCCACCTCGGGCCCGATGGGCATGCGCTGAAGGCGCGGCTTTGCGCGCGCGCTGGACCATGGCCTCGGGGCTCGCGCTGCTGCGTTCGCTGCTGTTCATGGCGTGGATGGCGCTCACCGTGGTGCCGTACGCCCTCGCGGTGCTCGCGGCCTCGCTGTTCCGGCGCGGCGCGCCGCTGTACTGGATGTGCGTGGCCTGGCTGCGCCTGGTGATCGTCGGTGCGCGCGCGATCTGCGGCGTGCACTGGCGCGTGCAGGGCCTCGAGCATGTGCCGGCGGCGGCGAGCGAACGCGCCGCGGTGATCCTGGCGCCGAAGCACCAGTCGACGTGGGAGACCTTCGCGCTGCCGGTGCTGATGCCGCACCCGCTGGCCTATGTGTTCAAGCGCGAGCTGCTGGCGATTCCGTTCTTCGGCTGGGCGATGAGCCGGCTCGACATGGTGCACATCGACCGCAGCCGGCGCGCCGAAGCCTGGGCCCGTGTCGCCGAGCAGGGTGCGCGGCTGATGTCCGAAGGCGTGTGGGTCATCATGTTTCCCGAGGGCACGCGCACGCCGCGCGGCCGCCAGGGCAGCTACAAGAGCGGCGCGAGCCGGCTGGCGGTGGTCACCGGCACGCCGATCGTGCCGATCGCGGTCACGTCGGCGCGCTGCTGGCCGCGCAAGAGCTTCCTGCTGCGACCGGGCACGATCGACGTCTCGATCGGTCGGCCGATCGACAGCACCGGACGCGAGCCCGACGAGCTGATGCGCGAGATCGAGTGGTGGATCGAGACCGAGATGCGTCGGCTCGACCCCGAGGCCTATCCGAGCGCTGCGTCGGCCAGCGACGCAGCCCGGGCGTCGTAGCGTCGCCGCGGGTGATCCTTAGAATCCGCGCGCGATGCGAAGCCCTGCCACGCCCACCCAGCTGAGCCTGTTCGACGACGACGGCGCGTCGCCGTCGACCGCGTCCGGCGCTGGCGCACCGAACGCGCCGGTGGCCGAAACGCCCGCGCCCTCGGCGGCGGCCGAAACGCCGCAACTGGTCGTACCCGACCTGCTGCTGCATCCGCGCGCCGCGCGCGAGATCGTGCTGCAGGGCACGCGCGTGGGCTACGAGTTCCGCACCGCGCGCCGGCGCAGCATCGGCATGGCGGTGGGCGTCGACGGGCTGAGCGTCAGCGCGCCGCGCTGGGTGCGGCGCACCGAGATCGACGAGGCGCTGCACGAGCGCGCCGGCTGGATCCTGCGCAAGCTGGCCGAGCAGCGCGATCGTGCGCAGCGTTTGCAGGCCACTCGCGTGCATTGGCGCGAGGGCGCCAGCGTGCCGTTTCTCGGCGAGCCGGTGGTGATGGTGATCGACCCGCGCGTGGCCGGCGCGGTGCTGCACGAAGGCGCGCGCGGCCTGCCCGGCGTGGCGCGGCGCACGCTGCACGTCGGCCTGGCGCAGCAGGCCGGCGCAGCGCAGTTGCGCGAGGCGGTGCAGAGCTGGCTCAAGCGTCAGGCGCTGCGCGTGTTCGAGCAGCGCTGCGCGCACTTCGCGCCGCGGCTGCGCGTGACGGTGCGGCGGTTGTCATTGAGCTCGGCCACTACGCGTTGGGGCAGTGCCAGCGCCGACGGCTCGATCTGGCTGCACTGGCGGCTCGTTCACTTTTCGCTGCCGGTGATCGACTACGTGGTCGCGCACGAGCTGGCCCACCTGCGCGAGATGAACCACAGCCGCGCGTTCTGGGCCGTGGTGCGCTCGGTGGTGCCCGACTTCGAACGCACGCGGCGCGCGCTCGACGAGTTGCCGGTGCCGTTGCTCGACTGATGCCGCGGCCTCGGCACGCGCGTGCCGCCGTGGGCCACGAGAGCTTCGCAGGCCAGGCTGACGAGCGGGCGCTGCGGCACGGACGCCCGGCGCCGTGGCGGCGGGCGTGGCCCGCGGAACGGCGACAATCGGCGCGACAACATCGCAGTCTGGACTATCCGTGACCACCGAGCTGGGCGAGCTGTTCGACACCAATCGGGCCTGGGCGCAGGGCGTCGAGCGCCGCACGCCGGGCTTCTTCACGCGCCTGCAGGAGCAGCAGGCGCCGCAGTACCTGTGGATCGGCTGCGCCGACAGCCGCGTGCCGGCCAACGAGATCGTCGGCCTGCTGCCGGGCGAGCTGTTCGTGCACCGCAACGTCGCCAACGTGGTGGTGCACTCCGACCTCAACGCGCTGTCGGTGATCCAGTTCGCGATCGACCTGCTGCAGGTCGAGCACATTATCGTGGTCGGGCACTACGGCTGCGGCGGCGTGCGCGCCACGCTGGAGAACCGCCGCGTCGGCATCGCCGACATCTGGCTGCGCCACGTGCGCGACGTGCGCACCAAGCACCAGGTGTTCGTCGATTCGCTGCCCGACGACGAGACGCGGCTGGCCGCGCTGTGCGAGCTCAACGTGCTGGAGCAGGCGCGCAACGTCTGCGAGACCACGGTGGTCGGCGACGCCTGGGGGCGCGGCCACGAGCTGGTGGTGCACGGCTGGATCTACGGCCTGCACAACGGCCTGCTCGAAGACCTGCGCATGACGGTGCGCGACGCCGCGGGCGTCGGCGCTGCGTACGGGCTGGCGTTGGGCGCGCTGAAGCAGCGCTACAGCCGCCCGACGCGCGGCGGCTGAAGCGCAGGTGGTTGCGTGCGCACGATGTTCCCGCACCGGCTCACCGACGACCGCGCCTTCGACGTCGCGCAGGCGATGCTCGAGGGCTTCGACAAGCACTACCGGCTGTTCCGCGAGGCCAGCCGCGCCGCCAAGGCGCGCTTCGAGGCCGGCGACTGGCACGACCAGCAGCGCGCCGCGCGCGAGCGCATCGCCTACTACGACCGCCGTGTCGACGAGAACGTGCAGCGTCTGCGCCGCGAGTTCGACATCGAGCACCTGTCGATGGACAGCTGGCAGCAGGTGAAGCTGCACTACATTGGCCTGCTCACCAACCACCACCAACCGGAGCTGGCCGAAACCTTCTTCAACTCGGTGACCACCAAGATCCTGCACCGCAGCTATTTCCGCAACGACTTCATCTTCGTGCGGCCCGCGGTGTCCACCGAATACATCGAGAACGACGAGCCGGCGTCGCTGCCGACCTACCGCGCCTACTACCCCACGCGCGACACGCTGCGCGATACGCTGCTGCGCATCGTGCACAACTTCCAGCTGCGCAACGAGTTCGAGGATCTCGGCCGCGATGTCGATCACGTGCTGGCGGCGCTGCGCGCGCACACCGGCGAGGTGCGGCTGCGCGCGAACTACCAGATCCAGGTGCTGTCGAGCCTGTTCTTCCGCAACAAGGGCGCCTACCTGGTCGGCAAGATCGTCAACGGCTTCGCCGAGACGCCGTTCGCGCTGCCGATCCTGCACAGCAGCGGCGGTCGGCTGGCGATCGACACCGCGCTGTTCGGCGAGGACGACCTGCTGCTGCTGTTCAGCTTTGCGCGCGCCTACTTCATGGTCGACATGGAGGTGCCGAGCGCGTACGTGCAGTTCCTGCGCTCGCTGATGCCGCGCAAGCCGCGCTGGGAGCTGTACAACGCGCTCGGCTTGGCCAAGCAGGGCAAGAACCAGTTCTACCGCGACTTCCTCTACCACCTGCGCCACTCGAGCGACCGCTTCCGCATCGCGCCGGGCATCAAGGGCATGGTGATGCTGGTGTTCGACCTGCCGAGCTTCCCGTTCGTGTTCAAGGTCATCAAGGATCGCTTCCCGCCGCAGAAGGACACCACGCGCGAGCTGATCCAGGGCAAGTACCTGCTGGTGAAGGCGCACGATCGCGTCGGCCGCATGGCCGACACGCTGGAGTACAGCAACGTCGCGTTCCCGCGCCAGCGCTTCGAGTCCGCGCTGATCGACGAGCTGCGCGAGTTCTGCGGCAGCCTGCTGGAGGACGACGGCCACGCGCTGGTGATCCGTCACCTCTACATCGAGCGCCGGATGATCCCGCTGAACATCTACCTGGCCGATGCCGACGCGCGCCAGATCGAATCGGCGGTGGTCGAGTACGGCAACGCGATCAAGGATCTCGTGGCCGCCAACATCTTCCCCGGCGACATGCTGTGGAAGAACTTCGGCGTCACGCGCCAGGGCAAGGTGGTGTTCTACGACTACGACGAGATCGAGTACCTCACCGACTGCAACTTCCGCAAGGTGCCCGAGCCGCGCACCGAGGAGGAGGAGCTGTCCGGCGAGGTCTGGTACCCGGTCGGCCCGAAGGACGTCTTCCCCGAGACGTTCGGCCCGTTCCTGCTCGGCAACCCGCAGGTGCGAGAGGTGTTCCTGAAGTACCACGCCGAGCTGCTCGACCCGGCGTTCTGGCAAGGGCACAAGGAGCGCATCCTGGCCGGCCACGTGCACGACGTGTTCCCCTACGAGCCGGGCCGCCGCTTCGAGCAGCAGCGCCACCCGGCCACGGCGCCGGCCTGAAGACCCGGGGCCTCGACGAGCGGCCGATGAATTGGCGCGACGCCTTCGAGCTGGCGAGCTTCGTCGTCACCGTGATCGGCCTGCCGTTCGCGATCGGCGTGTTCCTGCTGCAGCAGCGGCAGGAGCGCGACAACGAGGACGAGGCGGCCTACCAGATGCTCTCGGACGCCTACAACGACTTCCTCAAGGTCGTGCTGGCCAATGCCGACCTGCGCTTGCGTACCGGCAGCGCGCTGACCCACCCGAGCCCGGAGCAGAACGAACGCATGATGGTCATCTTCGACATGCTGATTTCGCTGTTCGAGCGCGCCTATCTGGTGGCGTATAAAGAGGACATGGCGCCCACCGAGAAGCGGCGCTGGAACAGCTGGGACGACTACATGCGCGAGTGGTGCCGTCGCGACGATTTCCACAACGCGTTGCCATTGCTGCTGCGCGGCGAGGATCCCGGATTCCAGGCCTACATCCGGCAGGTGGCGCACGAAGAGCGCGGCACGCCGCTGCTGTCCACTTTCTGATTTTCTCAAGGAGCATCACCATGGCCGAATCCATCGTCATCGCCTCTGCTGCCCGCACCCCGATCGGCGGCATGCTGGGAGATTTCTCGTCGCTGCAGGCCTGGGAGCTCGGGGCGGTGGCGATCAAGGCCGCGGTCGAGCGCGCCGGCGTGCCGGCCGACGCAATCGACGAAGTGCTGTTCGGCAACTGCCTGATGGCCGGCCAGGGCCAGGCGCCGGCGCGCCAGGCGATGCGCAAGGCCGGCCTGCCCGATTCGACGGGCGCCGTCACGCTGAGCAAGATGTGCGGCTCAGGCATGCGCGCGATGATGTTCGCCCACGACATGCTCGCCGCCGGCAGCGCCGACGTGATGGTCGCCGGCGGCATGGAGAGCATGACCAATGCGCCGCACCTCGCGTTCGTGCGCAAGGGCGTGCGCTACGGCCAGGCGGCGCTGTACGACCACATGGCGATCGACGGCCTCGAAGACGCCTACGAGCGCGGCAAGGCGATGGGCGTGTTCGCCGAAAGCTGCGTCGGCAAGTACGGCTTCGCGCGCGAGGCGATGGATGCGTTCGCGATCGCCTCCACGCAGCGCGCCAAGGCCGCCAACGAAGACGGCAGCTTCACGTGGGAGATGGCGCCGGTCACCGTGGCGGGCAAGGCCGGCGACACGGTGATCAAGCTCGACGAGCAGCCGTTCAAGGCCAAGCTCGACAAGATCCCCGGCTTGAAGCCCGCGTTCAAGAAGGACGGCGCGATCACCGCGGCCACCTCGTCGAGCATCTCCGACGGCGCCGCCGCGCTGGTGCTGATGCGCGAATCGCAGGCCGGCAAGCTCGGCGCCAAGCCGCTGGCGCGCATCGCCGCGCACGCGGTGCACGCGCAGGCACCCGAGTGGTTCACCACCGCGCCGGTCGGCGCGATCCAGAAGGTACTGAAGAAGGCCGGCTGGGACGCCAAGGCGGTGCAGCTATGGGAGGTCAACGAGGCGTTCGCCGCGGTGACGATGGCCGCGATGGCCGAGTTCAAGCTGCCGCACGAGATCGTCAACGTGCACGGCGGCGCCTGCGCGCTCGGCCACCCGATCGGCGCCTCGGGCGCGCGCATCGTCGTCACGCTGCTCGGCGCGCTGAGGAAGCGCAACCTGAAGAAGGGCGTGGCAGCGCTGTGCATCGGCGGCGGCGAGGCCACTGCGGTCGCGGTCGAGCTGCTGTAGCGAGCGCCGCGGCTGCAGCAGCACACGCTTTCGGCATGGTGCCCCTCGAGGAGGCCGCGGCACGACGGGTGGTGCTGGTACAGGCGTTCGACGGCGCCGAGTCGCCGTTGTGGACGCGCGAGGACGGCGCCTGGGCGACCCGGCTGGCCGTGCAGGCGCTGGGCACCGAGGCGCCGGCCGAGCGGCTGCTGGCCGAGCGTGCGCGCCATGCGCTGCAGCGGCTCGAGCCGCGCGACCGCGGCGTTCGTCGCTGGCTGGCGCGGCCGCTGTGGCGCTGGCAGTGGCTACCGCTGGCGCTGCTGCTGGGCGCCGTCTCGGGGCTCGGCGCCGACTTGCTCGACCGCCACCAGATCGTCAACATCCTCGCACCGGCGGCGTGGGGCGTGATGGCGTGGAACCTGGCGGTCTACGGGTTGCTGCTGTGGAGCGCGTGGCCGCGGCGCGCGCAGCCCGCCGCCGCGGGCCGCGGGCTGCGGCGCCTGCTGCTCGCCTGGTGGCAGCGCGCCGGCGGCAGCGGCCCGCTGCGCGTGGCGTCGCGCCGCTGGGCCGAGCTGGCGGCACCGCTGGCGCTGACGCGCATCGCGGCGTTGCTCCATGTGGCCGCGGCAGCGTTCGCGCTCGGGCTGATCGGCAGCCTGTACCTGCGCGGCCTGGTGCTCGACTTCCGTGCCGGCTGGCAAAGCACCTTCGTCGACGCGCCGCTGGTGCACCAGGTGCTGTTGCACGCGCTCGCGCCGGCGTCGTGGCTCACCGGTATCGGCGTGCCCGACGCGGCGGCCATCGCCGCGATGCGGCTCACCGAACCCGGCCAGGCGGCCAGTGCCAGCGCGGCGCCGTGGATCCACCTGTACGCGGCCACGCTCACGTTGGCGGTGGTGCTGCCGCGACTGCTGCTGGCGCTCGGCGCACTGGTGCGTGCGGCCTGGCGTGCGCGCCGCTTCGCACTGCCGCTGACCGACCCGGCGCTGCTGCGCGAGGTGCAACAGTTGCGCCGGCAGCCGGCGGTGGTGCAGGTGTGTCCGTATGCGCAGGCGCCCGGCGCGCAGGCCGCGCTCGGGCTGCGCAAGCTGCTGGTGAGCGAACTGGGCGACGACGTGCAGCTGCAGGTGGCCGCGGTCACCGCGGTCGGCGACGAAGACGACGCCGCGCGCCAGGTTGGCGCCGCCACCGGCCTCACGCTGCGCGTGTTGCTGATCGACCTGTCGGCGACGCCGGAGGACGACCATCACGGTCGCTTCGTCGACGCGTTGCGGGCCGCGGCGCCGTCGCTGCCGCTGCAACTGATGCTCGACGAGTCGGCCTATCGGCAGCGCTTTGCGTCGCTGCCCGAGCGGCTGGCCGAACGCCGTGCCGTCTGGCGCCGGTGGGCTGCAGGCCGCGAAATCTCGTCGCGTGCGGTCGCGCTCGACCAGCTCGATGCGATGGCACCGCGCGCCGGCTCCAATGGCGTCCCGGGCGGTGTGCCGGGTGAGGTGCCCGGGGATGTCCTGCCCAACGCGTCGGGTGGCTCGCCGGATGCCGTCGCCGGCACGCGTCCATCGCCGGCGGCCCCCGCGCGATGACCGCGGACGATGCCGCGGCCACCGCCAGCGCCACCATTGCGCTGAGCCTGATCTCGCACACCAACGCGGGCAAGACCACGCTCGCACGCACGCTGCTGCAGCGCGACGTCGGCGAAGTGCGCGACGCGCCGCACGTCACCGAGTTCAGCGAGGATCACCTGCTGCTGAGAACCGCCGCCGGCGACGAGCTGCGCCTGTGGGACACGCCGGGCCTCGGTGACAGCGTGCGGCTGGCGCGGCGGCTGAAGCTGCAAGGCGGTGCGCTCGGCTGGTTCCTGACGCAGGTGTGGGATCGCTGGCGCGACCGCTCGTTCTGGTACACACAGCAGGCGCTGCGCCACGTGCGCGACCAAGCCCAGGTGGTGCTGTACCTCGTCAACGCCGCCGAGTCGCCCGAGGCGGCGGCCTACGTCGACGCCGAACTGGCGCTGCTGGCCTGGCTCGACAAGCCGGTGCTGGTGCTGCTGAACCAGCTCGGCCGCCCCGCGGCGACCGACGACGAGGCACGCGAGGTCGAGCGCTGGCGACGCCACCTGCAGGCGCTGCGCGCCGGCGTGCAGGTGCTGCCGATGGACGCCTTCGCGCGCTGCTGGGTGCAGGAGCGCGCGCTGCTGCAGGCGGTGGCCACGCTGCTCGATGCACGCGACGGCGGGCGCGATGAAGCACAAGACAGCGACGCCGGCCATCGGCGCGCCGCGATGGCCCGGCTGTGCGCCGCCTGGCAGCAGTCCCGCGAGGCCACGGTCGCGCAGGCGATGGCCGTGCTCGCCGGCAGCCTGGCGCGCACCGCCGGCGCACGCCAGCGCGTCGATGGCGCGCGCGGGCTCGGCGAGCGGCTCAAGCGTATCGCCGCCCGGCTCGGCCCGCTGTTCGGTAGCACCGGCGGCGGCGATGCACTCGAGTCGGCGCGCGCCGCGCTGGCCGCGCAGCTCGACGACGAGGTGCGCGCCAGCACCGGCGAGCTGCTGTCGCTGCACGGCCTCGAAGGTCGCACGCAGGGTGAGATCCTGGCGCGCGTGGCGACGCAGTTCGACGTGCAGACGCGCGTGCACGAAGGCCAGGCCGCGGTGCTCGGCGGCATGCTGAGCGGCGCGCTGGCCGGTCTGAAGGCCGACCTCGCCACCGGCGGCCTCACGCTCGGCGGCGGCCTGCTCGCCGGCGGCCTGCTCGGCGCGCTCGGTGCCGCCGGGCTGGCGCGCGGCATCAACGTGATGCGTGGCGGCGGGCCGCCGTGGGTCGGCTGGAGCGCCGAGGCGCTGCAGCCGCTGGTGGAGTCGGCGCTGCTGCGCTATCTGGCGGTGGCGCACTTCGGCCGCGGCCGCGGCCAGTGGGTCGAGGGCGAGGCGCCGGCGCACTGGCGCACGGTGGTGGCGCAGGCACTGGCGCCGCACGCGGCGGTGCTGCGCGCGCTATGGCAATCGCGCAGCGAGCGCTTCGATGCCGAGGGCGACGACGCGCGGCTGGCCGCGGCGCTGCAGCCGCTGCTGTACGCGGCGACGCGCGCGGCGCTGGAGCAGTTGTACCCCGGGGCGTGGCCGCAGGCGGCCGCCGCGGATCACCCAGCCGGCTGATCGCCGCGCGTGTCGATGACGGCTTCGGTGGGCAATGGCCGTGCCATCGTCCACCGCCAGCGGCAGCGCGCGCTGACCGATGGATGGGGTCGAGGCGCGATGGCCGGTCCGCGACGTCCGACAATGACGCCAGGGCCCGCCGCGGTGCGGGCCGCAAGGGGTTGGCGATGTTGTTGTCGGAAGACCACCGCGCGGTGCAGGACGCCGTGCGCACGTTCGTGCAGGAGCGCATTGCACCGCAGGCGGCGGCATGGGACAAGACGCACCACTTCCCGCGCGAGGAGCTGCGCGGCCTGGCCGCGCTCGGCTGCTACGGTGTCGCGGTGCCCGAGGCGTGCGGCGGCGCCGGGCTCGACTACCTGGCGCTGTCGCTGATCCTGGAGGAGATCGCCGCCGGCGACGGCGCCACCAGCACGATCGTCAGCGTCAACAACTGCCCGGTGTGCTCGATCCTGCTGGCGTTCGGCAACGACGAGCAGCAGCAGCGCATCCTGGTGCCGCTGGCGCGCGGCGAGATGCTGGGCGCGTTCTGCCTCACCGAGCCGCACGTGGGCTCCGAGGCCGGTGGGCTCAAGACCACCGCGCGGCGCGACGGCGACCACTACGTGCTCGACGGCGTCAAGCAGTTCATCACCAGCGGCAAGCATGGCGACGTGGCGATCGTGATGGCGGTGACCGACCGCGCCGCCGGCAAGAAGGGCATCAGCGCGTTCGTCGTGCCGACCGCCACAGCGGGCTACACGGTGGCGCGGCTCGAAGACAAGATGGGCCAGCACGCCAGCGACACCGCGCAGATCGTGTTCGACCAGTGCCGCGTGCCGGCGGCGAACCGCCTCGGCGACGAGGGCATGGGGCTGAAGATCGCGCTGTCGGGGCTCGAGGGCGGGCGCATCGGCATCGCGTCGCAGGCGGTCGGCATGGCGCGCGCGGCGTTCGAGGCGGCGCTCACGTACAGCCGCGAGCGGCGCGCGTTCGGCCAGCCGATCTTCGAGCACCAGGCGGTGCAGTTCAAGCTCGCCGAGATGGCGACGCAGATCGAGGCCGCGCGCCAGCTGATCTGGCATGCGGCGGCGCTGAAGGACGCCGGCCGCCCGTGCCTGAAGGAGGCCGCGATGGCCAAGCTCAACGCCAGCGAGATGGCCGAACGCGTCTGCTCGGCGGCGATCCAGGTGTTCGGCGGCTACGGCTACGTGAGCGACTTCCCGGTCGAGCGCATCTACCGCGACGTGCGCGTGTGCCAGATCTATGAGGGTACGAGCGAGGTGCAGAAGATCCTGATCGGGCGCGCGCTGGCGTAGCGCGCCTTTGTCTCGCGCTTGCTTGATCCATGCGACGACAGTGGCGGCAGGGTGTTCCCGCTGCCCGTGTGCTGCGGCGAGATCGCCCCGCACCAATCAGCGCCGCGGCAGGTACAGCGTGTCGCTGTAGGTGGCGAGCCAGTGCGGCCGGTAGGCGACGAAGATCGCCACCAGCATGCCGGTGACAACGGCCTCGCCCCAGGCGGCGAGCCAGCGGCCGATCAGCAAGTCTTCGGTGCGCAACCCCGGCGGCGGCCCGACCTGCCACAGCGCGAGCCAGGCGCCGGCCACCGTGGCCACCAGCGTGCCGAAGAAGCCGCGCACCAGCACGTAGACGAACAGGTGATGCGGCAGCCAGCGCCGCGTGGCCGTGCCGATCGCGAGCGCGATCGTCGCCGGCACGAGACCGAGCCACACCAGATGCTGCACGGCGGCGACCCCGTCGAAGGCGTCGAGCGTGATCAGCAGCACGGCGGTGGCCAGCAGCGCGAGCACGGCCAGCGGCCAGCCGGCCAGCAGCATCAGCAGGCTCGCGCCCGACAGCGGCTGCGCCAGCGGCGACGCGGTCAGCCGATCGGTGCTCCAGCCCAGCGGCAGCAGGGCCCACAGCGCCAGCCACACCCACGGCGGGCCGCCGGCCGGCACGCTGCGCCACGGCCGCGCCCACAGCGCCGCGGCGACGGCCAGCACGATGCAGATCGAGTCGAACACCACGGCGGGCATTGTGAGTGCACCGGCGCTGCGGGCTGCCGCGCGCGCCGGTGCATGATGCCGGGGTTGCAGTGTGCGGAGAGCTTGCGATGAGAACCGTGAAGTCGATGGTCGACGAGGCGATGGCCACGATCACCACCTACAGCGTCGACCAGGCGCGCGAGATGCATGGCCGCGATGACGTGCAGCTGATCGACATCCGCGACGTGCGCGAGCTCGAGCGCGAGGGCGTGATCCCCGGCGCCTTCCACGCGCCGCGCGGCATGCTCGAGTTCTGGGTCGACCCCGACTCGCCATACCACAAGCCGCTGTTCGCGCGGCCGCACACGCGCTACGTGTTGTTCTGCGCCGCCGGCTGGCGCTCGGCGCTGGCCACCAAGACGCTGCAGGACATGGGCCTGGAGAACGTGGCCCACATCGAAGGCGGCTTCAAGGCCTGGAAGTCCGCCGGCGCGCCGGTGGCCGAGAAGGCGAAGAAGCCGCCGAAGGCCGGCTGATATCACCCGCCGCTGCTGCGCGGCTGCGCGAGCGCCACCGGCGGTTCGACGCCGGGGCATCCGCCATCGGGTTCGCGTGGCAGCAGGTAGGGCCAGCCGATCGCCGGCTGCTGGTTCGGATGGAGCCCGCGCAACAGCGCCGAACCGCGCGCCTGCAGCGTCGGCTGTACGCGGCACAGCGCGGCGGCGAGCGTGCGCAGCGCCGGCAGGTCGGCCGAAGCCACCGGGTCGGCTGCCACCAGATAGCTCGTCACCGTGGGGCGCGGCTTGTCGGCGGGTGTGTAGCGCCGGCTCGGATAGGTTTGCAGCATCACCGCGGTGCGGCCATCGCGAGGGTCGAGCTCGAGCTCGCGCACCTTGCGGCGCTGCGCCGGCGGCAGTTGCGCCAGCAACGGCTGTTCGGACACCCACGCCAGCGCATCGACCTTGCCGTCGACCAACTCCTGCAGCGCCGCGGCCTCGTCGCTCGCGGAGGCGGCCGCGGCCGGTAGCGGCGCGTCGAACAGCAGCCGGTACAGCGTGCGGGCGGTGCGCGCACGCGCGCCGTCGCCACGGCCGATGCCGATGCGCAGACCGCGCAGCTCGCTCAAGTAATCCCAGCGCGCATCGGTGCGCACCAGCACCTGGATCTGCTCGGTGAACAGTGGCGACAGCACGCGCACCGGCGTGGCCGGTGCGCTGCGCGCGGCCTGCAGCATGTCGGCGCGCCAGACCGCCAGCGGTGCCGCGCCACCGCCGGCCACCGGCTTCAGCGTGATGCCGGCCGGCGCGGCGACGGCGCGGGCCAGTTCGGCGAGCAGCGGCGGTGCCGAGCCTGCATCGGGCGGCAGCGACACCGCCAGCGCGATGCCGGGTGCAGCGGCAGGCGCCCGCGCCGCGGTCGGGGTCGCGGCGGCGCCATGCGCATCGAGCGGGCGCGTCGTCGCCGGCCCGTTCGCTGCGGCGGCGACGCGCGCGTCGCCATCGACGCTGCGACCCTGCTGCAGGATGTGGTCGGCGGCAAACCATGCACCGACCGCGAGCAACAAGAGATAGGTCGCCACGCCGACGCTGCGCTTCCAGCTCGTGGGCCCGAGGCCGACGCGGCGCAGTGTGCCGGCATCGGGCTCGGTCGGCCAGGCAGGAGCGCCCAGGGGGTTCGAAGAGGCCGTGCCGGCGTGCGCCGCGGTGCCCAACGAGGCGCCACGGCTCGCCGGCGTCGTCGCCGCAGCGTCCGCGTCCATCGGATCGACATCGGCGCCGTGCGCGGTCATCAGGTCGGACCAATCGGTCGGTGGCTCCGACGGCGGGTCATCGGCCGCCAACGCCGACACAGGCGGCGCGACGAACGGCGCGGTCTCGTGCCAGGTGTCGCGCGACGCTGGGGCGATCGCGGGCGGCAACGGTGGCCAGGCGGGCAGCGCGGCAGGCAAGGCGTGCGACGCGGACGACGTGGGCAGCGCGTGCGCCGACGCTGCGAGCGGTGCCCGAGTCGGTGTGCGGCCGGCCGGCTTGTCCAGCGCGAGCGCGTCGCGCAGCGTCGGCAATGGCTGCTGGGTTTGCTGCTGCGGCGGGCTCGGCGGCAGGCTGGGTGGCGTCGCGCCCGGCCGCGGATCGGCGATCGGCTGGGCGCGAAGCTTGTTCTTCCCGCGGCGGCCGGACTTGCTGCCACCGGACTTGCCGCCGCGTGGGCGCTGGCGTCCGGCCGGCGCGTCGCCAGTCGTCGTTGCGGTCCCCGGCTCGTCGAGGCGCAGATCGATCGGCTCGTCCCCGCCCACCGCCTCGTGCCGTGGCGCGCCGTCGTCGATCAGCCGCTCGTCGTCGAACAGCGCCTGGATGTCGGTATCGAACCAGCGCGATGCCTCAGTGTCGTCATCGGCCGCGGCCGGCTGCGGCAGCCGCAGCCAATCACGGCCGAAGCCCGGTACCACTTCGGCATAGCGGTGCAACGCGGGCTCGCCACCGTGGTCGACCACCATCAGCAGGTGCAGGCGCAGTCCGGCACGCGTGATGCACTCGGCCAGTTCGCGGTCGAACTGCGCGATGTCGGCGCGCGTGGCAGGCTCGCGCAGGTGGCGCTCGAAGCCATCGAGCACCAGCAGCAGCGTGACCGGTGCGCGCCCGCACAGCGCCCCGACATGGTCGGCCAGCGTCGGCGCCGGGCCGGCGGGCCACGCCAGTGGCACGGCTGCGTCGATCTGCGCGCGCAGGCCTTCCAGTGGCAGCGTGCCCCAGCGGTCGAAGCGGATTGCCACCTCGCTGCGGCCGAGGTTGCGCAAGCCGCGCCGGCCACCGAGCAGCGGCATCAGGCCGCGCCGCAACGTGGCATCGCGCATGGCGCCGGCCTCACCGTACAGCAATGCCACGCGGTTGCCGCGCAGCAGGCTGGCGATCAGCGACGGGTGCAACTGCGAGCGCTGCGGCATCGGCGAGGCCGACGACGGTGTGGCGGCAAACGACGTGGTCATGGCAAGCGTCATCTTCGCAGAACCGCGGCGCGATCCTGCGCAGACCCGACTCGAAGCATTGGGTTCCTTTCGCCCGGCGGTGCCCTTCGGACGCCCCGCACCTGCGATGATGTAACGGTTGGTGAGGCGCAGCGTCGCGGCAGGAATGCCTGCGTGCCGGTGCGGCCCGAAGCGGAATGTCTACAGTTGCGCCCATGACGAGCGAGAACACCGGCGCGCCGCCGCTGCCCCTGCGCGGGCTGAAGGTGGTGGAGTTCACCCACATGGTGATGGGCCCCACCTGCGGCATGGTGCTGGCCGACCTCGGCGCCGAAGTGATCAAGGTCGAGCCGATCGACGGCGACCGCACGCGCACGCTGCTCGGCGCCGGTGCCGGCTTCTTCCCGCTGTTCAACCGCAACAAGAAGAGCATCCAGCTCGACCTGCACCGGCCCGAGGGTGCCGCGGTGGCGCGGCGGCTCGCGCTCAGCGCCGACGTGGTGGCCGAGAACTTCAAGCCCGGCACGTTCGCGAAGTACGGGCTCGACTACGCGGCGCTGTCGCAGGGCAACCCGCGGCTGATCTACGCCAGCCTGAAGGGCTTCCTGCCGGGGCCGTACGACCACCGCACCGCGCTCGACGAGGTGGTGCAGATGATGGGCGGCCTGGCGTACATGACCGGCCGCCCGGGCGATCCGCTGCGCGCCGGCTCGTCGGTCAACGACATCATGGGCGGCATGTTCGGCGCCATCGCGATCCTCGGCGCGCTGATCCAGCGCGGCATCAGCGGCCGCGGCATGGAGGTGCGCAGCGCGCTGTTCGAGAACAACGTGTTCCTCGTCGGCCAGCACATGCTGCAGTACGCGATCACCGGCCGGCCGGCGGCGCCGATGCCGGCGCGCATCAGCCCGTGGGCGATCTACGACGTGTTCACGGTGAAGGACGGCGAGCAGATCTTCCTCGCCGCGGTGAGCGACGCGCAGTGGATCACTTTCTGCGACACGCTCGGTTTCGACGACCTGAAGGCCGACCCGGCGCTGAAGCTCAACAACGACCGCGTGCGCGCGCGGCCCGCGCTGCTGCCCGAGCTGACACGGCGGCTGCGCTCGTTCGGCGCCGCCGAGCTGGCGCGCCGCTTCGAGGCCGCCGGCCTGCCGTTCGCGCCGATCATGAAGCCCGAGCAGCTGCTCGACGACCCGCACCTCGCGGCCACCGGCGGCCTGGCCGACATCACGCTGACCGACGGCGAGCACGCCGGGCAGACGGTGAAGACCACGCTGTTTCCGTTCACGCTCGACGGCGCGCGGCCCGGCGTGCGGCTGAACCCGCCGCGCCGCGGCGAGCACACCCGCGAGGTGCTGCAGGCGATCGGCCTCGACGAGCGCGAGATCGACGCGTTGATCGAGGCGCGCACGGTCGCGTAGACAATGCGCCTTTGTCGAAAGAGCAGGAGACCCCGATGACCGCAACCCCCCACGGTCGCCGCAGCGCCGCGCGCCGGCTCGTGTTGGCCGCGCTGCTCGCCGCCGCGTCGGCCGCCTGGCCGGCCGATGCGACGATGCGCATCAGCCACCAGTTTCCGCCGGCGCACCATTCGGCGAAGAACCTCGAGCAGTTCGCCGCCGACGTGAAGGCGGCCACGCAGGGCAAGGTCGAGGTGCAGATCTTCGGTTCGGCGCAACTGTTCAAGCCGAACCAGAACCACGCCGCGGTGGCCACCGGCAAGATCGAGGCAGCGGCGATCGTCGGCTTCACGCTCGGCGGCACGATCCCCGAGATGAACGTCACGCTGATCCCGTACTACGTGACCGCGGCCGACAAGGTGCGCAAGTTCCCCGGCTCGCCGGCCGCCAGGATGCTCGATGCCAAGCTGCTCGACAAGGGCTTGTTGAACCTGGGCTGGATGGTCGATGCCAGCGACGGCATCTTCACGTCGGCCAAGGCGCCGCTGGTGCAGCCGGCCGACTTCAAGGGCATCAAGATCCGCGGCCTGTCCAAGCTGTTCGACGAAGGCCTGATCGCGATGGGCGCCGCGCCGTCGGCGATGCCGGGCTCGGAGGTGTACCAGGCGCTGCAGACCGGGGTCATCGACGCCGGCTTCACCGGCGTGGCCGCCGCCTACGAGCGCAAGTACTACGAGGTGCAGAAGTTCGGCGTCGCGTCGAACATCATCCTCGCGCACGACGTGCTGGTGGTGAACCCGGCCTGGTTCAACGCACTGCCGGCCGAGTTCCGGCAGGCGATCCAGGCGGCGGCGCACAAGGCCGAGTTGCGTTCGATCCCCAAGACCGCTGGCATCGCGGCCGATGACGTGAAGAACCTGCGCGACAAGGGCATGACGGTCACCGTGCTGACGCCCGAGCAGGAGAAGGCGATAGCCGCCGCGATGCAGCCGGCCGTGCTGAAGGCGTTCAAGGCTTCGAGCCCCGATGCGCAGAAGCTGATCGACCTGGTCGATCGGCTGTAGATCCATGAGCCTCGAGCGGCCGCCCGCCGGCGGCGAGCCGCGCGCGCTGCGCGCGCTCGGCCGTGTGGTGTCGGCGCTCACCGCCGCGGCAGCAGCACTCGCCGCGGCCGGCGTGCTGGCGTCGCTGGCGCTGATCGGCTGGGCGGTGGTGATGCGCTACGCGTTCAACCGCGCGCCGGTCTGGGTCGACGACTTGGTGGGGCTGATGCTGGTGGCGGTCGTCATGCTGGCGGCGGCGCAGGTGCTGCGGCGCGGCGAGCACATCGCGGTGGACGTCTTGACCGACACGCTGACCGGCCGCGCCGAGCGCTGGGCGCGGGCGCTGTCGGTGGCCGCGGCAGCTCTGGTGGCGATGATGCTGATCGTCAACGGCTGGCAGACGGCGATGCAGTCGCGCCAGCTCGGCATCGTCACCGAGGGCCGGCTGGAGTGGCCGGTGTGGCTGCTGATGCTGCTGCTGCCGGCCGGCGGCGTGCTGATGGCGCTGGTGTGCATCGAGTCGCTGTGGCGGCTGGCGCTGGGCCTGCCGCCGGCGGCCCCGCAGCGCCACGGTGCGGGCGCGCGAACGGCCGACGAATGACGGTCGCGCTGATCCTCGTCGGCCTGGTGCTGCTGCTGTTCACCGGCGTACCGGTGTTCGCCGGACTGTCGATCTTCGGCGGCGTGCTGCTGCTCGGGCACGGCGGGCTGGCGTCGGTGACCGAGGTGATCTTCGGCGAGCTGAACCGCTATCTGCTGGTGGCAATCCCGCTGTTCGCCTACATGGCGCACGTGATGATCCGCGGCCGCATCGTCGACGACCTGTACGACACCGCGTACACGCTGACGCGCCACCTGCCGGGCGGCCTCGGCGTGGCGACCATCGTCGCCTGCACCATCTTCGCGGCGATCTCCGGCTCCAGCGTGGCCACTGCATTGACCATCGGCGCGGTGGCGATCCCGCAGATGCTGCGCTTTGGCTACCCGCCACGGCTGGCGTATGGCCTGGTGGCCGCCGGCGGCACGCTGGGCATCCTGATTCCGCCGTCGGGCCCGATGGTGCTGTACGGCGTCACCACCGACACCTCGATCGGCGGCCTGTTCATGGCCGGCGTGGTGCCAGGGCTGATGATGGCGGCGATCTTCGCCGCCTTCGCGATGGCGGCGGTCGCGCTGTCGCACCGGCACATCGAGCGCGCACCACGGGCCACGGCACGCGAGGCGCTGCGCGCGATCCGCCAATCGGCATGGGCGTTGTCGCTGCCGGTGCTCGTGCTCGGCGGCATGTATGCCGGCGTCTTCACCGCCACCGAGGCGGCCGCCGCCGGCGCGCTGCTGGCGCTGGCGGTCGGCGGCTTCGTCTACCGCACGATCGGCTGGGCGGCGATCTGGGAGTCGGCGCTCGACGCCGCCCGCACGTCGGCGATGCTGTTCATGATCCTGGCCGGGGCCTCGGTGTTCGGCCACGTGCTGACGAAGATGCGCATCCCGCAGCAGATCGTCGAGTTGGTGGTCTCGCTCGACGTCGGCGTCACCGGTTTCCTGATCGCGATGATGGCGCTGATCTTCGTGCTCGGCATGTTCCTGGAGTCGATCGCGATCATCCTGATCACCTCGCCGGTGATCCTGCCGGTGATGCAGCACCTGGCCATCGACCCGATCTGGTACGGCATCCTGCTGACGATCAACCTCGAGCTGGCGCAGATCACGCCGCCGGTGGGCATGAACCTGTTCACCATCAAGGCGATCACCAGGGCGCCGATGGGCGAGATCATCCGCGGCGCGGCGCCGTACGTGCTGCTGATGATCCTGGCGATGGCGCTGGTGATGATCTGGCCGCAGATCGCGCTGTGGCTGCCCGCCACGATGATCGACCGGCGCTGATGCACGCCGACGGCCGCTCGCCACCATGTCCGCCCGCTCGCTGACACCGCAGGCCTTCGTTGCGCTGCTGCTGCTGGCGTGCACGTTCGCGGGCAACCACGTGGCGGCGCGCGTCGCGTTCGATCATGGTGTCGATGTGGTCACGGCGGTCGCCGTGCGCAGCCTGTCCACCGCGCTCGTGGTAACGCTGCTGGTGGTGTGGCAGCGCGTGCCGCTGCGCCACACGGCGCGCCACCGCCGCGCGATGGCGGCGATCGCGTTGCTGGTCACCGTGCAGAGCGTGTGGCTGTACGCCGCGGTAGCGCGCATGCCGGTGGGGCTGGCGCTGCTGGTGTTCAACAGCTACCCGATCTGGGCCACGCTCGCCGCGCGCGTGTTCTACGCTCACCGGCCCGAGCGCGCCGCGCTGATCGCGATGCCGGTGATCCTGATCGGGCTGGCGCTGGCGCTGAACGCCGTGCAGGTGATCGGCGGCGGCGCGACGTTCGGACGGTCGTTCGGTGCCGGCGTGGCGTTCGCGCTCGCCGCGGCCGCCAGCTTCGGCACCGTGCTGGCGCTCACGCAGCACGAAGTGGCCGACCTCGACGGCCGCGTGCGCAGCGCGTTTACGATGACGGTGGTCGGCGTGCTCGCGCTGGTGACTGCCGTCGCGGGCGGCGGCCTGCACTGGCCGCAGGCGGGCGCCGGCTGGGCCGGGCTGGTCGCGCTGAGCGTGCTGTACGGCACCGCGTTCACCGTGGTGTTCACGCTGCTGCCCAAGCTCGGCGCGGTCAGCAACTCGCCGATCCTCAACATCGAGCCGGTGGCCGCGCTGGCGCTCGGCTGGCTGGTGCTCGGGCAGGCCGTCGGCGCGCTGCAGTGGATCGGTGCGCTGATCGTCGTCGGCGCGGTGATGGCGCTGGGGCTGCGCAAGCAGTGAGCGCCGCGCGCGGAGGCACGATGCTCGAAGCGTTGGCATGGTCGGTCGCGGTGGTGGCGCTGGGCGAGATGGGCGACAAGACGCAGCTGCTGGCGCTGGTGCTGGCGGCGCGCTTCAGGCGGCCGTGGCCGATCGTGCTCGGCATCGCGGTGGCCACGTTGGCCAACCACGCGCTGGCGGCCACGTTCGGCCGGCTGATCGCGCTGTGGCTCGGCGCCGACGCGCTGCGCTGGGCGGTGGGCCTGGGCTTTCTCGCAATCGCCGCGTGGGTGCTGGTGCCCGACCGCGCGGCCGAAGAGGCGCCCGGTGCGGGTCAGCGCTTCGGTGTATTCGGCACCACCGCGGTCGCCTTCTTCCTCGCCGAGATGGGCGACAAGACGCAACTGGCGACGGTGGCGCTGGCGGCACGCTTTTCGCAGCTCGGCGCGGTGGTGCTCGGCACCACGTTGGGCCTGCTGCTGGCCAATGCGCCAGTGGTGTGGGCCGGCGATGCGCTGGCGCGCCAGCTGCCGATGAAGCTGGTGCACGGTGCCGCGGCGCTGCTGTTCGCGGCGATGGGCGTGCTGGCGCTGCTCGATGTCGGGCAGGTATTCGGCTGAAGCGCCGCGCGCGACACACTTCACGCGCTCGCGCCGGCCGCGCGGCCACGCACCGCGGCCGCCCGTGACCGGCACCGCAGAATCGGCCCCTCGACTGGCGGAGCATGGGCGTGAAGGCGACGACCAAGTATTTCTGGGCGGCAGCCGCGTGGGTGGCCGTGGCGGGTGCGCAGGCGCAGAGCCCGGAGCGCACGGTGCACGGCGTGCTCGGCGTGGGTCTCACCGGCGGCGGCGACTCGCTGGCCACCGTGGTGTTCAGCAACGGCACCACGCGCGATGTGCGTGCCGGCCAGCTGGTGCACGTGTTCGGCGGTGCCGAGTTCCGTGTCGCGCCGCGCGTCACGCTGCTGGCCACCGCCGGCTACCACGTCGACGACAGCGGTGGTGGCAACGGCTCGCTGCGCTTCTCGCGCTATCCGGTCGAGCTGCTGGCGCACGTCCAGGTCGCCGGCCCGCTGCACCTGGGCGGCGGCGTGCGCTTCATCGGCGACGCCAAGCTCGACGGGCGCGGTGTGCTGGGGGGCAGCCGCGTCGACTTCGGCTCGACGACGGGTGCCGTGCTGGAAGGCGAGTACCGGGTCACGCCCAGCATCGGCCTGAAGCTGCGCTACGTGCACGAGACCTACAAAACCAAGGGTGTGCGCGTCGACGGCAGCCACGGCGGCTTCTATTTCAGCTGGATCATCTGATCGGCTTCTCAGCCGCTCGCGGCGTCGTCGAGCGCCTGCGCCAGCCGGCCGCGCAGCCTGCGCAGCGCGGCCAACTCGCTGCCCGGTGCGGCGATCGCGGTCCACAGCACGGCGCCCAGCGCGGTGGCGGCGCCATCGACATCGATCGGCTTCTGGCTGGCCACCGCCTCCCACAGCATCTGCTCCATCGGGCCCATCACCAGTGAGCGCAACAGGCGCAGTGGTACGTCGCTGCGGATCGTGCCGGCCGTCTGGCCGCGCGACAGCAGGTCCATCAGCGCAGCGGTGTAGCGTCGGTGCAGCGGCAGCACCGCGGCGCCGAGCTCGGCCACGCCCTTGTCGCGCCCTTCGGACAGCACCAGCGCACACATGCCGCTGCCGTGGCCGAGAAACAGCCGCAGGTGCGCGTGCACGAAGTACTCCAGCTGCGCGCGCGGCGGCCGCGCGTGCGGCCACCCCTGCAGCAGCGCGGCGGTGATCTCGTCGTACCAGTCGCCGATCACCCGCACGCACAGCTCGCGCTTGCCGCGAAAATAGGTGAACACCGTGGCCTCGCTGGCACCCAGCCGCTGCGCGATCTCGGTGACGGTGGCGCGCTCGTAGCCGAGCTCGGCGAACACCGCGCGGCCGGTGCGCACGATGTCGCGCACCCGCTGCGCCGACTTCGCGCTGGCCGGCGCGCGCCGTGGCGGCGCGGCACGCCGGCTGGCGCCGGCGCCCGGCACGGCGGCGGGCGGGTGGTGGGCCGCCGCCTTGCGGGCGGCGGGTTGCGCCGCGGCGCGGCTCGGCGGCGCGGCGGGCGGCCGCAGGCTTGGCGGAGCGGGTGCCGGTCTTCACGGATGGACAGTGGCGCCACCGGTGATCCATGCTCGGGCCCGGGTGGCACAGCGGGTACGGGCGGAGTTGAGTATCGCTCAACAGTGGCTTGAACCGCAACGCTTGTGCTGCTACGCTCGCCATTTTCGTGCTTGGCGAGTGGCCGGCACTTGAAATTGAGCCTCGCTCAAATCAACGGCCCCGCGGGCCGAGGAGAACGTGGTGTTCGAATCCACCTTCCAGATCGATCTGGGCCAAGACCTGACGATGCTGCGCGATGCGGTGCGCAGCTTCGCCCAGAACGAGATCGCGCCGCGCGCGGCCGACATCGAGCGCGCCAACCTGTTCCCGGCCGACCTGTGGCGCAAGCTGGGTGAGCTCGGCGTGCTCGGGCTCACCGTCGAGGAGGCGTATGGCGGCACCGCGCTCGGCTACCTGGCGCAGATCGTCGCGGTGGAGGAGATCAGCCGCGCCAGCGCCGCGGTGGCGCTCAGCTTCGGCGCGCACGCCAACCTGTGCGTGAACCAGATCTACCGCAACGGCAGCGAGGCGCAGAAGCGCAAGTACCTGCCCAAGCTGATCAGCGGCGAGCACGTGGGTGCACTGGCGATGAGCGAGCCCGGCGCCGGCTCCGACGTCGTGAGCATGACGCTGAAGGCCGAGCGCCGCGGCGACCGCTATGTGCTCAACGGCAGCAAGATGTGGATCACCAACGGTGGCGATGCCGACACGCTGGTGGTCTACGCGAAGACCGATCCGCAGATGGGCGCGCGTGGCATGACGGCGTTCATCGTCGAGAAGGGTTTCGCCGGCTTCACGCACGGCAAGCATCTCGACAAGCTCGGTATGCGCGGCTCCAACACCTACCCGCTGTTCTTCCAGGACTGCGAGGTGCCGGCCGACAACGTGCTCGGCGGCGAGGGTGCCGGTGCCAAGGTGCTGATGAGCGGGCTCGACTACGAGCGCGCGGTGCTGTCGGCCGGGCCGCTGGGCATCATGGCCGCGTGCATGGACGTGGTCGTGCCGTACCTGCACGAGCGCAAGCAGTTCGGCCAGAGCATCGGCGAGTTCCAGCTGATGCAGGGCAAGCTGGCCGACATGTACACCACGTTCCAGGCCTGCCGGGCCTACGTCTACGCGGTGGGCAAGGCCTGCGACAGCGGCGCGCACGCGCGCACGCTGCGCAAGGACGCCGCCGGTGCGATCCTCTACGCCGCCGAGAAGGCCACCTGGATGGCCGGCGAGGCGATCCAGGCGCTCGGCGGCGTCGGCTACACGACCGAGTTCCCCGCCGGCCGCCTGTGGCGCGACGCGAAGCTGTACGAGATCGGGGCGGGAACGTCCGAAATCCGTCGCATGCTGATCGGCCGCGAGCTGTTCGCGGAGACGATGTGATGGCCACGAGGTGCCCCGATGGGGCGCCGACCTGCAGTCGCGCAGCGGCTGTGAAGGCGCGCAGCGCCGGCCACAGCCCGGTCGGGGCGGGCAACCCGGAGACCCTCTGATGCCGCAACTCGCGAGCCAGCTCAACCCGCGCTCGGAGGCGTTCAAGACCAATGCCGCTGCGATGCGCGCGCTGGTCGACGACCTGAACGCGCAGCTCGAGCGCATCGCGCAAGGCGGCCCGGCCGCCGCGCGCGCCAAGCACAGCGCGCGCGGCAAGCTGCTGCCGCGCGAGCGCGTCGAGCGGCTGCTCGATCCGGGCACGCCGTTCCTCGAGCTGGCGCCGTTGGCCGCGCTCGACGTCTACAAGGAGGCCGACGGCAGCGACGCCGCGCCGTCGGCCGGCGTGATCACCGGCATCGGCCGCGTCTCGGGCGTCGAGTGCGTGATCGTCTGCAACGACGCCACCGTGAAGGGCGGCACCTACTACCCGCTCACGGTGAAGAAGCACCTGCGCGCGCAGGAGATCGCGCAGCTGAACCGGCTGCCGTGCATCTACCTGGTCGACTCCGGCGGTGCCAACCTGCCGAACCAGGACGAGGTGTTTCCCGACCGTGAGCACTTCGGTCGCATCTTCTACAACCAGGCCAACCTGAGCGCGCAGGGCATCCCGCAGATTGCGGTGGTGATGGGCTCGTGCACCGCCGGCGGCGCCTACGTGCCGGCGATGAGCGACGAGACCGTGATCGTGCGCAACCAGGGCACCATCTTCCTCGGCGGCCCGCCGCTGGTGAAGGCGGCCACCGGCGAGGTGGTGAGCGCCGAGGACTTGGGCGGCGGCGACGTGCACACGCGGCTGTCGGGTGTGGCCGACCACCTGGCCGAGAACGACCTGCACGCGCTGGCGATCGCGCGCCAGATCGTCGCCAACCTCAACTGGAGCAAGCCGCAGCCGCTGAAGCTGCTGCCGGCGCAGCCGCCGCAGTACCCGACCGACGAGCTGCTCGGCGTGGTGCCGGCCGACACGCGCAAGCCCTACGACGTGCGCGAGATCATCGCGCGCATCGTCGACGGCAGCGAGTTCGACGAGTTCAAGGCGCGCTTCGGCACCACGCTGGTCACCGGCTTCGCGCACCTCGAGGGCATGCCGGTGGGCATCGTCGCCAACAACGGCATCCTGTTCTCCGAGAGCGCGCAGAAGGGCGCCCACTTCATCGAGCTGTGCTGCCAGCGCCGCGTGCCGCTGGTGTTCCTGCAGAACATCACCGGCTTCATGGTCGGGCGCAAGGTCGAGAACGAGGGCATCGCCCGGCACGGCGCCAAGATGGTTACCGCGGTGGCCACCGCCACGGTGCCGAAGTTCACGCTGATCATCGGCGGCTCGTTCGGTGCCGGCAACTACGGCATGTGCGGCCGCGCGTACTCGCCGCGCTTCCTGTTCATGTGGCCCAACGCGCGCATCTCGGTGATGGGCGGCGAGCAGGCCGCCAGCGTGCTGGCCACCGTGCGGCGCGATGGCATCGAGGCGCGCGGCGGTACCTGGAGCGCCGAGGAGGAGGCCGCGTTCCGCCAGCCGATCCTCGAGCAGTACGAGCGGCAGGGCCATCCGTACTACGCCAGCGCGCGGCTGTGGGACGACGGCGTGATCGACCCCACCGATACGCGGCGCGTGCTGGCGCTGGCGATCAGCGCCAGCCTGAACGCGCCGATTCCCGACGCACCGAGGTTCGGCATCTTCCGGATGTGACGGCGTATCCTGCTCACCGATGAACGCGCGCGACCATTTCATGCTGCTGGCCCGCTATCACGTGTGGGCCACCGACCGGCTGCTCGACGCGCATGTCGCGCCGTTGAGCGAGCACGACTACCGGCGCGACGCCGGCCTGTACTTCAAGAGCGTGCACGGTACGTTGAACCACCTGCTGGTGGCCGACCAGGGCCTGTGGTTCCAGCGCTTCACGCGCGGCGAGTCGCCCCGGCACCGGCTCGACGAAGAGCTGCACGTCGACCGCGCCGCACTGGCCGCGGCGCTGAAGCAGGCGTCGCGCGACTGGCTGCCGGCGATCCAATCGTGGGACGACGCGCGCTTCGACGGCCCGCTCACCTACACCAGCACCGAAGGCGTGACGCGAAGCCTGCCGTTCGCCGCGTTGCTGTCCCATGTGTTCAACCACGGCACGCACCACCGCGGCCAGATCAGTGCAGCGCTGACCGCGATGGGGCACGAGGCGCCCGAGCTCGACCTGCTGTGGTCGGTGATCGCCGATACCTCGGGAAGGCCATGACCACCACCCTCGACATCCGCCGCGACGGTCCGGTTGCGCGCGTGTTCCTCAACCGTCCCGACGTGCGCAACGCGTTCAACGGCGCCGTGATCACCGAGCTTGCAGCGGCGTTCGGCGAGCTCGGCGCCGACGCGTCGCTGCGCGCGATCGTGCTCGGCGGCCACGGCAAGGCGTTCTGCGCCGGTGCCGACCTGAACTGGATGCGCACGATGGCTGGCTACACGTGGCAGCAGAACCATGCCGACGCACAGACGCTGGCCGAGATGCTGTGGCAGCTCTACAGCTGCCCGCTGCCGGTGGTGGGCCGCGTGCACGGCGATTGCTACGCCGGCGGCGTCGGCCTGGCCGCGGTGTGCGACGTGCTGGTGGCCGCCGAAGGCGTGCACTTCTGCCTCAGCGAGGCGCGGCTCGGCCTGCTGCCGGCCACGATCGGCCCGTACGTCGTGCGCGCGCTCGGCCAGCAGGCGTCGCGGCGCTACTTCGCCACTGCCGAGCGCTTCAGCGCCGAGCAGGCGCACCGGCTCGGCTTCGTGCACGAGCTGGCCGCGCCCGATGCGCTCGATGCGCGTGTCGACGCGATCGTGCAGGCGCTGGTGACCAACGGGCCGGCGGCGGTCAAGGCGAGCAAGCTGCTGGTGCGCGAGCTGGCCGGCGCGCCGCTGTCGGCCGAGCTGCGCGCCGACACCGCGCGCCGCATCGCCGACATCCGCGCCAGCGACGAAGGGCGCGAGGGCGTGCAGGCGTTCCTGAACAAGCGCGCGCCGCGCTGGTCGTGAGCACGCCACCCACCGCGGAGCGCGACGCATGGACGCGTTGAACCTCACCGCCACCGGCCTCGACACCACGCAGCTGTTCGCGCTGGCCGCGGCGCTCGGCTGGGCCAGCGGGCTGCGGCTGTACGCGGTGGTGTTCCTCACCGGCCTGGCCGGCCATCTGGGCTGGGTGCAGCTGCCGCCGGGCCTGCACGTGCTGCAGCACCCGGTGCTGCTCGGCGCCTCGGGCCTGATGCTGGCGCTCGAGTTCTTCGCCGACAAGGTGCCGGGGCTCGATTCACTGTGGGACGGCGTGCACACCTTCATCCGCATTCCGGCCGGCATGGCGCTGGCCGCGGGCGTGTTCGGTGGCGACTCCGCGGTGTGGACCACGGTGGCCGCGCTGATGGGCGGCGCGCTGGCGGCCACCTCGCACGCCGCGAAGGCCACCACGCGCATGGCGGCCAACACCTCGCCGGAGCCGTTCTCCAACGTCGGCCTGTCGCTGCTCGGCGACGCCGCCGTGCCGTCGATGCTGTGGCTGGCGTGGACGCACCCGTTGTGGTTCTTCGTCGCGCTGGCGCTGGCGCTGGTGCTGATGATCGTGCTGGTGGTCGTGTTGTTTCGCTTCCTGCGCGCGCTGCTGCGGCGCTGGAAGGGCCGCTTCGCCGCCTCGCCGGCGGCGCTGTAGCGCGATCAACGCCGGCGATCGAGCCGCGGGAGCCTGAATGTTCACCAAGATCCTGATTGCCAACCGCGGCGAGATCGCCTGCCGCGTCGCCGCCACCGCGCGGCGCCTGGGCATCCGCACCGTCGCGGTGTACTCCGATGCCGACGCCGATGCCGCGCACGTGGCCGCGTGCGACGAGGCGGTGCACATCGGCGCGCCGGCGGCGCGCGACAGCTACCTGCGCAGCGAGCGCATCCTGGCCGCCGCGCAGCGCACTGGCGCGCAGGCGATCCACCCCGGCTACGGCTTCCTGTCGGAGAACGAGCATTTCGCGCAGGCCTGTGCCGATGCCGGCGTGGTGTTCATCGGCCCGCCGGCGCGTGCGATCGCGGCGATGGGCAGCAAGTCGGCCGCCAAGGCGCTGATGGGCGCGGCCGGAGTGCCGCTGGTGCCCGGCTATCACGGCGACGACAACAGCCCCGCACTGCTGGCGCGCGAGGCGCAGCGAATCGGCTACCCGGTGCTGATCAAGGCCAGCGCCGGCGGTGGCGGCAAGGGCATGCGCCGCGTCGACCGCGCCGACGATTTCGCCGACGCACTGGCCGCCTGCCAGCGCGAGGCCAAGGCGAGCTTCGGCGACGAGCACGTGCTGGTCGAGCGCTACGTCACGCGGCCGCGGCACATCGAGATCCAGGTGTTCGCCGACGCGCACGGCAACGCGGTGTACCTGTTCGAGCGCGATTGCTCGGTGCAGCGCCGCCACCAGAAGGTGCTCGAGGAAGCGCCCGCGCCGGGCCTGTCGGCCGCGCGCCGCGCCGAGATGGGCGCCGCCGCGGTGGCCGCGGCCAAGGCGGTGGGCTATGTCGGCGCCGGCACGGTCGAGTTCATCGCCGAGCCGACGGCCGACGGCGACCTGCGCTTCTTCTTCATGGAGATGAACACGCGGCTGCAGGTCGAGCACCCGGTGACCGAGGCGATCACCGGGCTCGACCTTGTCGAGTGGCAGCTGCGCGTGGCCGCCGGCGAGCCGCTGCCGCTGCAGCAGGCGCAGCTGAAGATCGGCGGCCATGCGATCGAGGCGCGCATCTGCGCCGAGAACCCCGACGCCGGGTTCCTGCCGGCCACCGGAGCGCTGCGCACGCTGCGCTGGCCGGCGCACGTGGCGTTTGGCCGCAATGCCGACGCGCAGGCGTTCCACGACCCGGCGCCGGTTCGAGTCGACGCCGGCGTGCGCGAGGGCGACGCGATCACGCCGCACTACGACTCGATGATCGCCAAGCTGATCGTCTGGGGCAGCGATCGCGCGCAGGCGCTGGCGCGGCTCGACGCGGCGCTGCGCGACACGCACATCGTCGGCCCGCACACCAACGTGGCGTTCCTGCGCCGGGCGGTGGCCACGCGCGCGTTCACCGGCGCCGACCTCGACACCGCGCTGATCGAGCGCGAGCGCGCGGCGCTGTTCGACGCACCGCCGCTGCCGATCGAGCTGGCCGCCGCCGGCGTCGTCGCGCACACGCTGGCGGCCGAGGCGCCGCTGCAGGGCGCCGACCCGTGGTCACGCCGCGACGGCTTCCGGCTGCACGGCGGCGCGGCACGGCACTTCCACCTGCAGCGCGGCAGCGGCGACGAGCACGCGGTGGTGCTCGAGCGGCTGCACGACGGTGCGCTGCGCCTGCGCGTCGGCGACGGCAGCTGGCCGCTGCAGATGCGCGCGCTGCCGCACGGCCGGCACGACCTGCAGCTGGGCGAGCGCCGCGTGCCGGTGACGGTGTACGCGCACGGCGAGCAGGTGAGCGTGTTCGCCCCTGAAGGCCGTGCCGACCTGCGCGAGGTGGACGACATCGCGCACGCCGGCGAAGGCGCGGTCGACGGTGGGCAACTCACCGCGCCGATGCCCGGCAAGCTGATCGCCTACCTGGCCCAACCCGGCGATCGGGTGGCACGCGGACAGGCGCTGGCGGTGATCGAGGCGATGAAGATGGAGCACACCATCCACGCGCCGCGCGACGGCGTGGTGGCCGAGTGCCTCTACACGGCGGGCGACCCGGTGGCCGAGGGCAGCGAGCTGCTGCGGCTGGAGTCAGCGGCGGCGGGTTGACGCCGCGCGGCCGCCGGCCTGAGCCAGGAGCGCGCGCGGGCTGACCCGCCCGCGCGCCCGCACGATCACTGCGATTGCTGGATGCCGGCGATGGCCCAGGAACGGCTGTCGTCGGCCGGCCTGACCAGGTGCCAGATCTCGTCGAACGGCTCGGCGCCGGCGCCCGGGGCCTCGCGGATCAGGCCGGTGAAGCGCACGCTGACGACTTGCTGCACGCCCTCGTGCGCGAAGTCGACCAGCCGCGCGTCGACCTGGACCACGTCGGTGGTCTGCGCCGCGTCGCCGCGGTCCTGCAGGTCCAGGCGCAGCGCTGCGAACAGCTCGGGTGTCGTGAAGTTGCGCAGGTCGTTCAGGTCGGCGCGGTCGTTGGCCGCCTGCAGGCGGATGAACAACATCTTCGCCAGGCGCTCGAAGCCCTCGCGGTCGAAGTCGGCAGGCACGGTGGTAGTGACGCTGGCGGCCGAGTCGGGCGCGATCAACGAAGGCCTCGTCGTGGTGCCGGACCCGGGTGTCGGTGATTGGTGTGGCGTGTCGGGGCGCCTGTCGAAGCGCATCGGCGCGCCCGAAGCCGATGCAGTGGCCAGTGCGGGACGCCCGTTGCCGCCGCCGATGCGGCGCATCAGCATGCGCACGACGAACACGGCCGCGATCGCCAGCAGCGCGAACATCACCATGTTGGCCAGGCCTTCGCCCCAGCCCAGGTGGCTGAACAGCGCGGCCAGCCCGAGGCCCGCTGCCAGCCCGGCGATCGGCCCCATCCAAGAGCGCTTGGGCGCGGCCGCGGCAGCGGCGCCGGTGCCCGCGGCCGCAGCCGGCGTGGCGGCGGGTGCCGTGCCCTGCTGGGCCGGCGTCGCGTTCTGCTGTTGCGCCGGTTTGTCCGGCGCGGCATTGCGCTGCATGCCCGACGAACGCGCGCCGCCCAGACGCTTGGCATCGGACTCCAGCGGCATCAGCGAGAACACCATGCCCACGGCAAGCGCCGCCGACCAAAGGAACTTCATCATCGTCTCCGTTTCATGACGGCTGCCGCCGGTGGCACCGGCCCATCCGGTGCGCGAGGCCCGCAGTGTGCACCGGATCCGTGAAGCGGCGGGTGCGTCGGCCGCTCGCGCTGCGCCGCTGCCTTCAGCGCGGCGCCGGGACCGCCGCCGGCAGCGCTGCTGCGGCGCCGCCCGCTGCCGTGTCGAAGCGCGAAGCCGCGAGCATCGAGGTGTCGTAGGTCGACACGCCGAAGGTCGACGACGCGCCGATGCCCGACACATCGTGCAACAGCGCCGCGCTGATGCCGCGAAACGCCTTGCCCAGCCGGCGCAGGTCGCTGTCGTCGCAGGCGTCGCACACCAGCAGCACGTCGCGCGCGTACAGCGGCTGCTTCAGCAGCCGGCCCACGTCGATGCCGCAGCCCAGCTCGCGCTTGAGCGCGTAGTGGATCCGGGTGGCGATCTGCAGCCGCCGATTGGCGCTGGACGTCATCATGGCGAGGAAGGGTGTGGCCGAGGGCGAAGCGGGCGGCGCAACGGCGCCGCGCCGAAGCCGATTGTCGCGATCCAGCGCGCACGATCCATCCCGCGAACGCGCGCACGCGGATGCACGCCGTGCGCACCTGCGGCCGCAATCCGATGCGTGTCCGCAGCCCGCATGTCCCTGGCGCTGTGCGTTGGGCGTCGTGCTGCTGCCCCTGGCGCTGTGCGTTGAGCGTCGCGCCGCCCCTGGCGCTGTGCGTCGGGCGTCGCGCCGCCCCTGGCGCCGCGCGTGCGGCGCCGCGCCGCCCCTGGCGCCGCGCGTGCGGCGCCGCGCCGCTATAGTGTGGCGACCCCCGCGCCTTCGCTGTCTTCGAGAGCTCTGCCCGCCATGCTGCCCAGCCACGTCACGATCGTCGAGGTCGGCCCGCGCGACGGGCTGCAGAACGAGAAGCAGCCGGTGGCCACCGAGCACAAGGTGGAACTCGTGCATCGGCTGCAAGCGGCCGGCCTGCGCGAGATCGAGGTCACCAGCTTCGTCAGCCCGAAGTGGGTGCCGCAGATGGCCGATAACGCGCAGGTGATGGCCGGCATCCGGCGCTCACCGGGCGTGCGCTACTCGGTGCTCACCCCCAACCTGAAGGGTTTCGAGGCCGCGCTCGCATCGCGGCCCGACGAGATCGTGGTGTTCGGCGCCGCCAGCGAAGCGTTCAGCCAGCGCAACATCAACTGCTCGATCGCCGAGAGCATCGCGCGCTTCGCGCCGGTGGTGGCCGCCGCGCGCGAGGCCGGCATCAAGGTGCGCGGCGCCGTGTCGTGCGCGCTCGGCTGCCCGTACCAGGGCGAGGTGCCGGCCGACGAGGTCGAGCGCGTGGTGCGGCTGATGCAGGAGATCGGCGTGCAGCACATCGGCATCGCCGACACCATCGGCGTCGGCACGCCGCGCAAGGTGCAGGCGGCGCTCGAGCGCGCGCTGAAGCACTACCCGCTGGCCGAGGTGAGCGGGCATTTCCACGACACCTACGGCCAGGCGCTGACCAACATCTACACCTGCCTCGAGATCGGCGTGCACACCTTCGACACCAGCGTGGCCGGGCTCGGCGGCTGCCCGTATGCCAAGGGCGCCACCGGCAACGTGGCCACCGAGGACGTGGTCTACCTGCTCAACGGCCTGGGCATCGACACCGGGCTCGACCTCGACGCGCTGGTCGACGCCGGCGCGTTCATCTCCGAGCGGCTCGGTCGGCCGCCGATCGCACGCGTGGCCCGCGCGCTGCTCGCCAAGCGTGCGACATGACCCACCCCCGATGCGGCCTGGCGGCCGCCTCCCCCTCAAGGGGGCGGCGCCAGCGGACCGGCAGAGCCGGATCCGCGGCGCCCGCTTGGGGGTGTGCAGCCGGAGGCATGGTGTGACGACGCCCGAGCGCCCCGATGGCTTTCGCCGCGTGGCGCAGGCGCTGCGCGAACTCGGCCACGCGCACCCGCCGCTGTGGCTCGACGTGGCGGCGCGCACCTCGCAGGAGGCGGCCGATGCGCTGGGCATCGCGGTGGGGCAGATCGCCAAGAGCGTGATCTTCCGCCGCCGCAGCGACGACCGCGCGGTGCTGGTCATCGCCTCGGGCGACCGCCGTGTCGACGAGCGCAAGGTCGGCGCCGTCACCGGCGAGCTGGCGCGCGCCGATGCGGCGTTCGTGCGCGCGGCCACCGGCTTCGTGATCGGCGGCGTCGCGCCGCTGGCGCACGCCAGCGAGCCGCTGACGTTGATCGACCGCGAGCTGTTCCGCTTCGGCGAGATCTGGGCCGCGGCCGGCCACCCCAACGGTGTGTTCAAGCTGACCCCGGCCGACCTCGAACGCTACACCGGCGCGCCGGTGGCCGACGTGGTGGTGGTGTGAGCACTCGAGCACCCGTGCCGAAGCCGGCCGTGCCGTCGCCGTGCATCGATGTCTGCCGCATCGACGCCGCCAGCGGTCTGTGCGAGGGCTGCCTGCGCACGCTCGACGAGATCGCCACCTGGAGTGGGCTCGACGACGACGCCAAGCGCGCGGTGTGGCAGCGCCTCGCAGTGCGGCGCGCGCAGCACCCACAGCTGGGCCGTCGCGAACCGGCCGCGCAGGCCGACCGATGAAGCGCATCGTCTTTCACTTCGACGTCATCTCGCCGTTCGCTTACCTGGCGTTCGAGCACCTGCCGCGCTCGCTCGAGGGCTGCAGCTACGAGGTGCAGTACCGTCCGCTGCTGCTCGCCGGCCTGCTCGGCCACTGGGGCCAGAAAGGGCCGGCCGAGATCGAGCCGAAGCGGCAATGGACGTTTCGCCACGTCGCGTGGCTGGCACACACGCTGGACGTGCCGCTGCAGGTGCCGGCAACGCACCCGTTCAACCCGCTGCCGCTGCTGCGGCTGGCGCTGGCCGCGGTGCCGGCCGGCGCGCTGCCGAACCGGCGCATCGTCGAGGCGCTGCTGCGCCATGTCTGGCGCGGCGACGGCGCCGAGGCCGGCGACGCGCAGCGGCTGCGCGTGCTGACCGAATCGCTGGCGCCGCCGCGCGACCCGGCCGGCGACGAGGTCAAGGCCGAGCTGCGTGCGCTGACCGAGGCGGCGATCGCGCGCGGCATCTTCGGCGTGCCGAGCTTCGAGCTAGACGGCCGCGTGTTCTGGGGCCTCGACGCACTGCCGATGCTGCGCGCCGCGCTGCAGGGCGATGCCTGGTTCGACGGGCCCGCGTGGGCCGACGCGGGCGCGCCGCGGCCGGGGCTGACCCGGCCGGGCCGCGAGCGCTGACGCGCGAGCTTCGCGGCGCCGGGCCGCACCCTGCGTGCGCCGTGACCGCGCAGACCGTGCGCGGCCGGGTTGTTCATCGTGCGGCGCCGGCCCGCGGCGGGTGACGGCAGCCGGCGGTGAAGTCCCATGCGCGGTCGTACAGCGCAGTCTGCACGTCGAGCAGGCCGAGCAGCGTGTGAAACAGGTTGTCGTGCTGCAGGTGGCCTTGCGCATGGCGGCGCAGGCAGGCGTCGTCGAGGCCGCTGTCGCGGCGCATGCCGGCGGACAGCCACAGCACCATCGGCACCCTTGTCTGCACCGCGGGCGCGATCGCATACGGCATGCCGTGCAGAAACAACCCGTTCTCGCCCAGCGATTCACCGTGGTCCGACACGTACAGCAGCGCCGAGTCGACGCGGCCCGCATGCGAGCGCAGTCGCGCGATCAGCTGCGCCAGCACGTGGTCGGTGTACAGCAGCGCGTTGTCGTAGGCGTTGACGATCTCCTCGCGCGTGCAGTGCTGCAGGTCGTCGTTGCGGCATGCCGGCGTGAAGCGCTCGAACGCCGGCGGGTAGCGCCGGAAGTACGACGGTCCGTGGTTGCCGAGCATGTGCAGCACCAGCAGCCCGGTGCCCTTGGCCTGATCGAGCTGCGCGTCGAGCGCGAACAGCAGCGCCTCGTCGAGGCAGTGGCCGTCACGGCACAGGCCCGGCGCATCGGCGGCCTGCACGGTCTCGTTCGGCAGGCCGTCGCAGACGCCCTTGCAGCCCGACTGGTTGTCGCGCCAGCGCACCGCGACGCCGGCGCGCGCCAGCACGTGCAGCAGGCTCTGGCTGCCGCGGATGCGCGCCTCGTCGTAGTCGCGCCGGCCCACTGGCGCGAACATGCACGGCAGCGAGGTTTCGGTGTTGGTGCCGCAGGCGGTCACGTCGGGGAAGTTGATCAACCCCTCCGGCCCCTGCAGCGCCGCCAGCTCGGGCGTGGTCTGGCGCGCGTAGCCGTCGAGGCCCCAGTTGGCCGCGCGCGCGGTCTCGCCGACCACCAGCACCACCAGCAGCGGCTTGCTGCGCGTGGCCCAGCCCGGGCCGGGCCGGGCGTCGAGCCCGATCGGCTGCCGCGGTTTCGTCGCGCCGCGCGTCTCGCGTGCGATCACGGTGCCGAGCGCGAACACCATGTTGCCCGGCGTGATCAGGTGGCGCACCTCGCGCTGGTTGCGGATCAGCGACGCGAACGGCTGGAACACCGTGAGCAGTGCCGCCACCGCGACCGCGAACCCGGCCAGCAGCCAGCCGATGCGCAACAACGTCGCGCGCACCAGCGGGCGGCGCCGCAGCCGCACGCGCCACAGCAGCAGCAGCGGCAACGCCGCGTACAGCAACAGGTGCGGCAGTAGGGCCGGCGTCAGCAGCTCGCGCGCCTCCGCCACGTTGGTGCGCAGCACGTTGCGCACCATCGAGGCGTCGAAGAACACGCCGTAGCGGCTCATGTAGAAAGTGCCGAACGCGGTGGCGACGATCAGCAGCGCCAGCAGCGGCTTCAGCGTCCAGCGGTTGCACACCAGCGCCAGCAGCACGAAATGCGCCGCCGCCAGCAGCACCAGCACCGCGGCCACGAAGCCCCAGGTGGCCGGCGCCGCGAGGTCGTGGCCGCGCAGCGCCGCGGCAAGGAACGGGCCGTTGGCCGCCAGCGCGAAGAACACGCTCGCGGCCAGCAGCACCGCCTCGCCGCTGGCGGTGCACGCCAACCGCGGCGGGCCGGCCGGCGGTGCGGACTCGGTGGGCGACGGCGGCATGGCCGGCATCATCCGGCATCGGGGTGGGTGCGCCGCAGTCGGTGCTCCGACGCGCCGGCCCCCTCGCCGCCTCGGATCCCGGGCGCGAGGCCCGGCACGGACCGCCGCGTCGGCGTCGTCAATCGATCGTCTGCACGCCCAGCGCGGCCAGCGTGCCGGCGGTGAGCAGGCCGCTGTCGCGCATGTTCTTCAGCGTCTGGAAGTGCTGCAGCGCCTCGACCAGCTCGGGGTTCATCATGCCGTCGATCGGGCCATCGTACAGCGCCAGGCCGGTCAGCTTCAGCTGCACCTGCATCACCTGCAGCCGCAGCTTCTCGGTCTCGGTGAGCACCACCGTCATGCGGCCGCGGCTGCGCGCCGCGCGCGGCGGCGCCGGGTCGGTCGGCGGCGTCGGCAGCACCACCTGGGTGGTGGCCCGCACCACGGCATTGAGTGCGCGCGACGACGCCGATGCGCGCGCGGATCGGGACGCGGCGGTCGGCGTCAGCAGTTCCACCAGCGCGCCGGGCGGCACCGTCTCGGCGCCTTCGGTCGAGGTGCTGTGCGCGTTCGACGGGCGCCGGCGCGGGCGCGGCTTCGGCGCGCCGGCGTGGGCATCGGCCGGCCCGAGCGGCAGCTGCGAATCGCGATCGTCCAGCGGCATCAGCGGGGTGGTCAGCGTCGAGGGCCCGGTGTCGGAGGCGACCTCGGACGCAGCGGCGGCGGTATCGATCGGCGTGGCCATCGTGCTGTCGGGCGGCACGGCCGCGCGCGGCGTCGCGCCCGATGAGCCGTTCATCAACGACGAAAGGTTGCGAAAGAAGCTGCCCATCGACGACAAACCCCCTGCGTCCGATTCTCGCGCGCCGGCGCGAACCCGCCCCCACACGAACAAGGGGCTCGGCTGCAGTCTGCCGAAGCCGCAGTGCGGCCTGGATTGGTGGCGACCCGAACGTGGCGAACCGATCTCAGTGCAACTGCGGATTGAACCGCCGCCGCGGTCGCCCGGTCCGCGCCGCGGCGCCAGCCGGCCATTGGCGGCCAGATTGGTTGAACGGGCGGCGCGACGGCGGCAACCCAACAGGGACCGCTTCGAAGAAGACACCGCCAACCCCAGGAGACCGCCATGTACCGCGAATTCGACCGCCCCGCCAGCTGGACCCGCGCGCTGTTCGGCGCCGCCGCCCTCGCCGTCACGCTGGTCATCGGCCTCGGCCTCGAAGGTCTGGCGGACAACTACCACCGCCAGAACCTGGCCGCCGCGCACGCGGCGCCGGCGAGCGTGATGGTGGCGCAGGCCAGCGTGCACCCGTAAGCCCGCGGCGCCGCGGCCGCCCGCGCCGCGGATCGATCGCCCCTCGTTCTCGCCGCCCGCTGCCTCGCGCACGCGGGCTTGGGCCGCATCAGCGCTGCGCCCGCTGCAACAGCAGCTCGCGCTCGCGCTCGTTGGTGGCCCACGCGGCGGCGCGTTGCCACTGCGCCCGCGCCTCGTCGCCGCGACCGAGCTTGGCCAGCAGGTCGGCGTGCACGCTCGGCAGCCACTGGTAGCCGCGCAGCGCGTCGTCGCCGGCCAGGCGCTCGACGATCTCGAGCGCGGCCGCCGGGCCGAACGCCATGCCCACCGCCACCGCGCGGTTCAGCGCCACCACCGGCGATGGCGTGGCCTGCAACAGTGCGTCGTACAGCGCGACGATCGCCACCCAGTCGGTCTGCGGCGCGGTGGGCGCGCGTGCGTGGCAGGCCGAGATCGCGGCCTGCAGCGCGTAGGGCCCGAGCGGCTGGCGCGCCGCCCGCGCGGCCGCCTCGGCGCGCCGCAGCGCTGCAACGCCGCGGCGGATCAGCAGCCGATCCCAGCGGCCGCGGTCCTGCTCGGCCAGCAGCACCGGGCGGCCGGCGGCGTCGACGCGCGCCGCGGCGCGCGCCGCGTGCAGCTCCATCAGCGCGGCCAGGCCGTGCACCTCGCTGTCGTGCGGCGCCAGGCCGGCCAGCATGCGGCCCAGCCGCAGCGCCTCGCCCTGCAGCGCCGGGCGCATCCAGTCGCCGCCGCGGGTGGCGGTGTAGCCCTCGTTGAAGATGGCGTAGATCACCTCCAGCACCGAGCCGATGCGCGGTGCCAGTTCGGCCGCCGGCGGCAGCTCGAACGGCACGCGCGCGGCCGACAGCGTGCGCTTGGCGCGCACGATGCGCTGCGCCAGCGTCGGCTCGGGCACCAGGAAGGCGCGCGCGATCTCCTCGGTCGACAGGCCGGCCACCAGCTTCAGCGTCAGCGCGATGCGCGCGTCGGGCGACAGCACCGGGTGGCAGGCGGTGAAGATCAGCCGCAGCACGTCGTCGCCGATCGGGTCGGCTTCGGCGGCGGCCACCGCGTCGGCGATGTCGGGCACCACGTGGTCGCCGCGCGCGTCGGCGTCGGCGCCGAGCTCGTCGTGTTTCTGCGCGCGCAACTGGTCGTGCCGCAGGCGGTCGAGTGCGCGGCGCTTGGCGGTGGTCATCAGCCAGGCCGCGGGGTTGTCGGGCACGCCGTCGACCGGCCAGTGCTCGAGCGCGGCCACCAACGCGTCCTGCGCCAGCTCCTCGGCCAGGCCGACATCGCGCACCATGCGCGCCACCGCGCCGACGATGGCGGCCGCCTCGATGCGCCAGACGGCATCGATCGCGCGCGCGGTGGCGTCGGCGCTCAACGGCGCGGCGGCTCGCGGCCGCCCTCGGCGCCGGCGTCGAGCGCGCGAAAGCGCTCGATCGCCTCGCCCGCGCCGAAGTCGTCGAGCTCGAACAGCGGGCGCACCTCGATCTCGGCCACGCCGCCGTCGAGGCCCGGGTGCGGGAAGCGCCGGCTCCACTCGAGCGCCTCGTCGCGCGTGCGGGTCTGGATCAGCGTGTAGCCGGCGACGAGCTCCTTGGCCTCGGCGAACGGGCCGTCGACCACGCGGCGCTGTGCGCCGTCGTAGTGCACGCGCCAGCCGTGCGCGGTGGGCTTGAGCCCGTTGGCATCGAGCAGCACGCCGGCCTTGGCCAGCTGCTCGTGGTACTGCGCCATCGCCGCCAGCAGCGGCTCGCCGGGCATGGCGCCGGCCTCGGACTCGGCGGTGGCCTTCACCAGGATCATGAAGCGCATGGTCGTCATCCTTCGCGGTTCGATCGGGCGCAGCAGGCCGCGCGGCGGGTGTTCGTGTGGCCCTGGGCCCTGCCACCACGACGGATCGGCGCCGCTGTTTTCGACGCGCCGCGCCCTGTGTGCGGCCGCGGCGCGTGGCTGCTCAGGCGTTGCTCTCGGCGTAGCACGGTGCCAGCGAGCGCACCTCGACCGTGCACCACTCGGCGGCTGGGCAGCGCCGCGCCCAGGCGATCGCCTCATCGCGCGTTGCGCAGTCGACCAGGAAGTAGCCGCCGATCATCTCCTTGGCTTCGGCGAACGGCCCGTCGACCACGCGCGGCACGCCGTCGCGCACCTGCACCCGCGCGGCGCCGGCGTGCGCCGCCAGCGACTCGACGCCGCGCAGCAGGCCGGCGGCCTTCAGCTCGTCGGCGAAGCGCTGCATGCGCGCGTAGGCGTCTTCGCCCTGTGCGCGCGTGCGCGTGCTGCGCTGCGCCGGCGGCTCGACAATCAACAGCATGTAGGTCATCGCGCGCATCCTGTGGCGAAGGGAAGGGGCGCATTACAGCACCGTTGGCCGGCGCGCGGCGGCGCTCGCTACCATAGCGGCGGCAACCTCAGTGGAGCGGCGCGTTGAACATCCTGGTGCTGAACGGTCCCAACCTCAACCTGCTCGGCACGCGCGAGCCGGCGGTGTACGGCAGCGCCACGCTGGCCGACGTCGAGGCGCTGTGCCGCAGCGCCGCCGCGGCGCTGGGCGCCGGCGTGCAATGCCGCCAGAGCAACCACGAGGGCGAGCTGGTGCAGTGGCTCCACGAGGCCGGCGCCGAGCACCGGGCCGGCCGGCTGGCCGGCGTGGTGTTCAACGCCGGCGCCTACACGCACACCTCGGTGGCGCTGCACGACGCGATCAAGGGCACCGGCGTGCCGGTGGTCGAGGTGCACATCTCGAACGTGCACGCGCGCGAGGCGTTCCGCCATCGCTCCTACCTGTCGCCGGTGGCCGCCGGCATCGTCGTCGGCTTCGGCATCGAGGGCTACCGGCTGGCGATCCAGGGCTTGGTGCACAAGGCGGCGCACGACGCCCCGCGCCCGCCGGCGGCCGGATAGCCCGACCGTTCAGCCGCCCGTTCGCGCGCCGACGCCGGTGTCGTATGCTGCGGGCCCGAGCGCGGCAGGGGATCACCAGGAGTGCATCGCACCGGGAGTGCAACGCAGATGTCTGCTGCCAACGCCGAGCCTGGCCGTGCCGCCGCGCCGTTGCGCGGCAAGGTGCTGTACATCGAGGACGACGAGACCAACGTCGTGCTGGTGCGCGCACTGCTCGCGCGCCACCCCGGTATCGAAGTGCTGCACGCGGCCACCGGCCGCGACGGCATCGCGATGGTGCGATACGAGCGGCCCGATTTCGTGCTGCTCGACATGAATCTGCCCGACATCTCGGGCCTCGAGGTGGTGCGCGAGCTGAACATCGACATCACCGCGCGCGGCCTGAAGGTCAACATCCTGACCGGCGACGCGCTGTCGATGGACATCCTGAAGGCGATGAGCCTCGGCGCCTACGAGTACTGGCTGAAGCCGCTCGACCTGAAGCTGTTCGAAGACGGCCTGCGCCGCGCGCTGACCGGGCGCAAACCCGATCCGAAGCGCTCGTTCCCGCGGCGCTGAACGCGCCGGCCGCTGCCGCGGCCGACGCTGCGCCCCAAAACGACCGCACCCGCGCGCGCTGCACCTGCTGATCGCTGCGCGCTGCCGCCCGCCGCGCCCTCCGGCCACGACAATCGCGCGATGTCGTCCGCCACGCTCGCGCCGCTGTTCGCCCAATCGATGCTGATCGGCTTCTCGATCGCCGCCCCGGTCGGTCCGATCGGTCTGCTGGCGATCCAGCGCACGCTGCAGCAGGGGCCACGCGCGGGGCTGGTCACCGGCCTCGGTGCCGCCGCGGCCGACGCGGTGTACGGCGCGATCGGCGCGTTCGGCGTCAGCGCGCTGATCGACGCGCTGACCGCGGCGCGCGTGCCGCTGGTGCTCGGCGGCGGTGCCTTCCTGCTGTGGCTGGCTTGGTCGATCTGGCGCGCACCGGTTGCCGAGCGCGCGGCGCAGGCGCCGGGCGGCGCCGACTTGGCGCGCGCGTTCGTCGGCACCTTCGTGCTGACGCTGAGCAACCCGGCGACCATCCTGTCGTTCGTCGCGGTGTTCGGCGCGCTGGCCGGCCGGCTCGCGGTCAGCTCGCCGTGGACGATGATCGCCGGCGTCGCGCTCGGCTCGGCGCTGTGGTGGCTGTTGCTGAGCACGGCGGTGGGCCTGCTGCGCGAGCGCTTCGATGCGCGCTGGCGGCGCCGCGTCAACCTTGCTTCGGCGCTGGTGCTGGCGGGGTTCGCGCTGTGGCAGGCGCTGGGGCTGCTGCAAGGTTGACGGCGGCCTGGCGAATCGGGCGCGCGCTTGAAACGCGGCGCGCGGCGGATGCATCGAATGGGCAAGACGGATGCCACGGGCCGGTGAACGAAGCGCCGGCAGCCCGCTGACCGTCCGATCCATCGCAACCCACGCGGAGTTCAGCATGTCCCACCCGATCGTCCCCGGTTCCAACCATGTCCGCCGCCTCGCGCGCGCTCTCGCCACCGCCGCCGTGGTGGGGTTGTCGTTCTCGCCCCCACTCGCGCTGGCACACAATGGTCCGCACGGACCAGCCGTCTGCAGCCCGAGCGCGAACGCGCTGCACGACGCGATGCGCAAACTGTGGGCGCAGCACATGGAGTGGACGTACGCGGCGGTGACGGCCTTCGCGACCGGCTCGTCCGCGTTCGACGCGACGGCCGCGCGTCTGATGCAGAACCAGGCCGACATCGGCAATGCGATCAAGCCCTTCTACGGTGCCAAGGCGGGCGACGCGCTGACCAAGCTGCTGCAGGAGCACATCGCGGGCGCGGTTGCCGTCGTCAAGGCCGCCAAGGCGGGCGACAAGCCGGCCTTGGACCGGAGCATCGCCGCCGCCTACGCCAACGCGCAGGAGATCGCCGACTTCCTCGCCGCCGCCAACAAGAACTGGCCGCAGGCGACGGTGCGCGACATGCTGAAAGGCCACATCGACACGACCCTGGTGTACGCAACCTCGCTGCTGCAGGGCCGCTACGCCGAGGGCATCGCCGAGTACGGCCGGGCCGAGGACCACATGCTGATGCTGGCCGACGCGCTGACCAATGGCCTGGTCGCCGCCTTCCCCGAGAAGTTCGCGCTCTGAAGCTGCATGACAGCACTCACGATGGACATCGCCGTCGCCACCCCGACGCTGCGCAGCGACGCAGCCGCCGCCCCTGCATGGCGCAAGGGCGCAGCGGTCGCGCGGTTACCGGCCTCGCGCCGCATCCGTCGGCGGCTGCGCGAGGCCGGGCACCGCTTCCACGCCAACGACAACATCGCGGCGTTCGTGCGCGCGGGCGAGCTCGACGAGCTGCGTGGCGAGGTGCAGGCGCACCTGCGCGCGGTGCTGGATGCGCTCGTGATCGACACCGCGCACGATCACAACACCGCAGACACCGCGCGCCGGGTCGCGAAGATGTTCGTCGACGAAGTGTTCGCCGGCCGCTACCAGCCGCCGCCGGCGGTGACGAGCTTTCCGAACGCCGCGCGGTTGAACGAGCTGATGATCGTGGGCCCGATCGCCGTGCGCAGCGCGTGCTCGCATCACCTGTGCCCGATCCTGGGCCGGGTCTGGATCGGCGTGCTGCCGAGCGCGACGTCTGACCTGATCGGCCTGTCGAAGTACGCACGGCTGGCCGACTGGATCATGAGCCGCCCGCAGATCCAGGAGGAGGCGGCCGTGATGCTGGCCGACGAGATCGAGCGCCGCGTGCGCCCCGACGGGCTTGCGGTGGTGATGCAGGCGGATCACTTCTGCATGCACTGGCGCGGTGTCAAGGACGAGCACTCGCAGATGACGAACTCGGTGATGCGCGGGGCGTTCCTGAGGGATCCGAGCCTGCGCCGCGAATTCCTCGACCTGATCCAGCGTGGCGACAACCGCTGACGAAAGGCCCACCCGCGGTGCACGAGCGGCAGTGACCTTGTGCGCCAGAATTCAACGCCACGAACGGGAGTACACACGGCCATGTCCGCCCGCACCCTGCCCACACCGGTACCGTTGTCGGCCCGCACGCCCGAAGACGAGCTGATCGCGCGCGCTGCCGCCGGCGAAGGCGCCGCGTTCGAAGTGCTGATGCGTCGCCACAACCGGCTGCTGTACCGCACCGCGCGCAGCATCCTGAAGGACGACGTCGAGGCCGAGGACGCGGTGCAGGACGGCTACCTGCGTGCGTGGCGCGCATTGCCGGGCTTTCGCACCGAGAGCAAGCTGTCGACCTGGCTGGTGCGCATCGTCGCCAACGAGGCGCTCGCACGGCTGCGCCGCACCGGCGCGGCCGTCGTTCCACTGGAGGTTGCCATGACCTCGGACGAACCCGACACCCGGGCCGCGCTCACCGAAGCGCGCGAGCGAGGCCCCGAGCCGACGCTGGCGCGCGCGCAGGTGCGTGCGCTGCTCGAATCGCGCATCGACTTGCTGCCCGAGATGTACCGCAGCGTGTTCATGCTGCGCGCGGTCGAGGAGATGAGCGTCGAAGAGGTCGCACAGGTGCTCGACATGCCCGAGGCGACCGTGCGCACGCGCTTCTTTCGCGCCCGCGCGCTGCTGCGCGAGGGGCTGGCCGGCGAGATCGACCACGCGCTCGGCGAGGTGTTCGCGTTCGACGGCGCGCGCTGCGACCGCATCGTCGCCAAGGTTCTCGCACAGGGCCGCGCCGAGGGTCTTTGCGATGATGCCCGGGATGCGTCCTGACCCGGTGCCGCCGCTGCCGGCACCCGCCGTGGGCTGAAGCGCGGCGGCAGGCGAGGCGATGGCGGAGCGGACCGCGTTCGTCTTTGCCGGCGGTGGCCGCCTGGGCGCGGTGCGGGTCGGCATGCTGCAGGTGCTGGCGCTGCACGCGATCACGCTGCTGATCGCCTGGCCGTTGCTGCACGAGCTCGAGGCGATGCCGCCCGGCATCCGGGTGCACCGGGCGCCGGCGCTGTGCCCGCTGGCCGTGTCGCCCTATGACTTCAGTGCATCGCGGCAGCTGATCGAGCGTGCGATCGATTCGACGCGGGCCTGGGTCGATGGCGGCGGCCTGACGCGCCCCGCGCAGGCGCGCGAGCTCGCGGCGCACCACCACCATCATTGGGACGGCTCACGGCTGGACGCCGTGCGTCGAGTAGCGCGCCAGCACGCGGTAGCGGCCGCCGGCCGACGCCGCCAGCGCATAGCCTTGCGCGGTCCAGCGCGGCAGCGGGCCGGCGCTGCCGAGCCGCGCCCCACCGGCGCGTCGCGCCAACGTGACGTGCGGCCGGAACGCGCGCCGCTCGACCGTCAGACCCAAACCAACCAGTGCAGTGGCCAGTGACGCGTGCAGTGCGAGCAGCGCGTCCGGCGGCTCGGCCACCGGCAGCACCACCAGGCCGTGCGGCCAGTGCACCGGCTCGCCCAGCTGCAGGCGCAGCCGCGGCGGCGGCAGCCAGAGGCCGGCCACCAGCTGCGGCAGCCGTGTGGCATCGACGTGGCCGATGAAGTGCAGCGTCAGGTGCAGTTGCGCGTCGGGCACCGGCGCCGCGCCGGCCGGCCACGCGATGGCGTCGCGCCGTGCGGCCAGCGCGGCGCGCAGCGCCGGGCCCGGCCACAGCGCGACGAACAGCCGCAGGCTCGTCATCGCGCCAACAGCGCGGCCACGTGCTCGGCGATCGCCAGTGCCGCAGTCAGCCCCGGCGACTCGATGCCGAACAGGCTCACCAGTCCCGGCACGCCGTGCGCAGCGGGGCCATCGATGCGGAAGTCCTGTGCCGGCTCGCCGGGGCCGCGGATCTTCGGCCGCACGCCGACGTAGCCCGCCTGCAGCGCGCCATCGCGCAAGCCCGGCCAGTAGCGCCGCACCGCGTCGTAGAAGTGCGCGGCGTCGTCCTCGTCGACGCGGTAGTCGAGGCCGTCGACCCAATGGAAGCTCGGGCCGAAGCGCGCCTGTCCGCCCAGATCGAGCGTCAGGTGCACGCCGAGGTGGCCCGATTCGCCCGGCGCCGGGTAGACCAGCCGCGCGAACGGCGCGCGCCCGCCCAGCGTGAAGTAGCTGCCCTTGGCGAAGTAGCGCTGCGGCACGTGCTCGCGCGCCAGGCCCGCAGTGGCCGCGGCGAGCGGCGGCGCGCCGTGGCCGGCGCTGTTGACCACGCTCGTGGCCAGCAGCGTGGTGGCGCTGTCGCCGCCCACATCGAGCTCGATGCCATGCGGCGTGGCCCGCGCGCGCAGCACCGGCGCGCGCAGCGCCAGCAGCGCGCCGGCGGACTGCGCGTCGCCGAGCAGCGCCAGCATCAGGCCGTGGCTGTCGACGATGCCGGTCGACGGCGACAGCAGCGCGTGTGCGCAGCGCAGCGCAGGCTCGAGTGCGCGCGCGGCCTCGCCCGACAGCCACTGCAGGTCGTGCACGCCGTTGGCGTGCGCGCGTTCGGCCAGCTGCTGCAGCTGCACCAGCTCGGCGTCGTCCTGCGCGACGATCAGCTTGCCGCAGCGCCGGTGGTCGATGCGCCGCGCGGCGCAGTAGTCGTACAGCAGCGCCTTGCCGCGCACGCACAGCGTGGCGCGCAGCGAGCCGGTGGGGTAGTAGAGGCCGGCGTGGATCACCTCGCTCGAGCGCGAGCTGGTGGCGGTGCCGAACGCAGGCTCGGCCTCGACGATGACCACCTCGCGCCCGGCCTGCGCGAGCGCGCGCGCGCAGGCGAGGCCGACGACACCGGCGCCGACGACCACGCAATCGACGCGTTCGTGCGCGGGCTCCGGCGTGGCGGCAGGCGGTGCATCCCTCATCGCGGCATTGTCGGCGCGGCACGACGCGGCGGTGCGCAGCCGTGGCGGATTCACGCGGCGCGCCGCGGCGCGCATCGACAATGGCGACATGATCGACACCGCGGGTACACCGACCCAGCTGATGCGCGGCTGCCCGCAATGCCGGCAGCCGATGACGCACCTCGCGTTGCAGGGCCACGGCGCGCAGCCGGTGGTGGTCGACTGCTGCGCCGCGTGCCGGCTGGTGTGGTTCGATCCGCTGGAGTCGGTGCACCTGTCGGGGCTGGGCTGGATCCGGCTGCTGCGCGAGCTGCAGCGCGGCGCCCGCGGCGAGCCGCCGGCGCCGCGGCCGCCCCAACTGGCCTGCCCGCTGTGCCAGGCGGCGCTGAAGGCGGTGCACAACGCCACCCGCTTCGGGCGCTTTCCGGCGCTCGAATGCCCGGCGCGCCACGGCCACCTGCACAGCCACAGCGGCATGCTGGCCGAGCGCGGGCTGGTGCGGCCGCTGCTGGGGCCCGAGCGCCGCGCGCTGGCCGAGGAGCGCCGCACGCTCGCCTGCCTGAACTGCGGCGCCGCCTGCGACGGCAGCGCCGACGAGTGCCGCTATTGCGCCAGCCCACTGGTGGTGATGGACCTGCCACGCCTGGCCCACGCGCTGCGCCAGCGCGCCGGCCACTGGAGCGACTCGCCCAAGCCCGACGGCGTGCCGCTGGCGTGGTCGTGCCGCGGCTGCGGCCAGGCGCTCGACCCCAGCCGCCAGGTGGCCTGCAGCGCCTGCGGCCATGCGGTGGTGGCGCCGTCGCTGACCGATGTGATGCCGCTGCTGGCGGCGGTGGAGCACGAATGGCTCGCGGCGGCCGCGGCCGCGCGGCCGTATCGGCGCAAGTCGCCGCGGCCGCTGCACTGGCAGGCCACCGGCCTGGGCATGCTGCGGCGGTTCTGGCGCGCCGGCGACGACGACCGTGCGGTCGACCTCGCGCCGGCGCAGTGGTTCGGTGCCGTTGCGCTGGTGCTGCTGATGCTGTGGCTGTTCGGCTGAGGGTGCGCGCCGGCAGGCCGGTGGCCGCCGGCGCGCGTTCTTTCAGTAGCGCACCAGCACGCGGTACTGCAGCGTGGAGCTGCCACCGGCCGGCACCTTGATCCGCCATTGCGCGGTGCCGGCGGCGACCTTCTCGTGCGGATGGTTCTGCTCGAGCATGGTCCAGTCGCCGGGCACCGGCTCGCGCACGGTGACGGTGACCGCCTCCTTCTTGGCGTTGCGCAACACCAGCTCGTAGGCGCTTTCGAAGGTGTAGCCGGCGTTCAGCGCGCGTTCGCGGCGCTTGAAGTCGGTCTGCTTCTTGTCAGCGGTGACGTCGAAGGCGTCGCCCAGGTGCAGGCGCACCTTCTCGTTGCGCGGCGTGTGGTCGATGCGGTCTTCGCCGACGAACTGCGCGTTGCCGGCGCCGTCGCGCTTGTAGACGCGCACCACGCCCTTGGGCAGCGGCACGCCCAGGCGCGCGCTCTCGCGGTTGTCGAACCCCACGTAGACGCCGGCCTTCAGCTTCTGCCCGATCTCGCCGACGCCGCTGCTGTAGTAGTGGGCGCTGCCGTTGACCAGCAGCTCCTTGGTCACCGGCACCGCGGTGGCGCCCAGCAGCGCCACCTGCTTGGTCTGGTTGTCGGCCAGCGTGGTCGGCCGGTTCAGCGTGTACAGGTGGTACTCGAACAGCGACTCCTCGCTCATCGGCTTGGCGCTCGGCGCGGGCGCCATGCGAGCGCCGGCGGCGGCCAGCTGCGCCCGCGACGGTTCGCGCACGCGGTTCACGTCGCCGGCCACCAGTTGCAGCCGGGCCTGCGGGTAGGCGGTGCCGCTGCGGTTGGTCAGCGTGACCCAGCCGTTGAGCTCGAGCGCGCTGTCGTCGGCGTTGAGCTCGGCCACGTAGTCGGCCTTCCACGACAGGCCGCCGGTCAGGTACGACAGCTCCATCGTCTGCGCGCCGCCGCGGCGGCATTTGAGCTCGGTGACCAGCGTCGGCCGGTCGCGCAGGTTGGGCGGCACGGCATCGAACACGATGCGGCCGGGGACGCCGGTCTCGATGCGATCGCCGATCTTCAGCACCACGCCGGCGTTGGCGGCCAGCACCTGCGCGGTTTCGGTCGTCTCGGCGCCGGTGGTGGGGTGCTGGCGCACCACGCGCACGCTGCGGCCCACGTACTTCTCGAGCAGCTTGGCCGGCGTCAGCAGGTCGAAATCGAAGTCCTGTTCGAGCACGTCGCACGAGCCGGGGTCGGACACGCTGCGCAACTGGGCCGTCTCGGGCCGCATCTTGGCGCTGACGTCGCGCAGCGCCAGCCGGATGCCGCCGGCGTCGAGGCCGACCTTGCGCTGCTCCTTCACCAGCGCGAGGTCGTCGTTGTAGATCGTCACCGCCACCGCCTGCTGGTCGTCGAGGCTGCTGCGCCGCTCGGGCGCTTCGGCCGTGCGCGGCGCGGCCGGCGGCTGCGCGGCAGCGGCGGCGCATGCCAGTGCAAGGCCCAGCGGGAGGCCGAGCGCAAGGGCGAGCGCGAGGGGGGTGGGGCGGGGGCGGGGGAGGCGGTTGGCCGCGGCCATGGGGGGCTCCGTTGGGGGTGTGGCGACAGTGCGCACCCGACCTTGAACGTGGCCGATCGACCGATGGGGTTAAGCCTCCTGCAAGCCTGCTGTTCGCGTTGTCGCTGCCCCCACTGCCCGTGCTGCGCGTGCCGCGAGCGCCCGCGTCACACCCCCTGCGCGACGCGCTCGGCGATGGCGCGGCCCATCTCGATGGTCGACGCCGTGCCGCCGAGGTCGGGCGTCTTCGGCCCGTCGCGCAGCACGCCTTCGATCGCGCGCAGGATCGCGTCGTGCGCCTGCCGGCCGGGGCCGGCCGAGTGCGTGAGGAAGTCGAGCATCATCGCGCCGGCCCAGATCTGGCCCACCGGGTTGGCGATGTTGCGGCCGTAGATGTCGGGCGCCGAGCCGTGCACCGGCTCGAACAGGCTGGGGAACCTGCGCTCCGGGTTCATGTTGGCCGACGGCGCGATGCCGATGGTGCCGGTGCACGCCGGCCCGAGGTCGCTCAGGATGTCGCCGAACAGGTTGGTCGCCGCCACCACGTCGAAACGCTGCGGCTGCATCACGAAGCGCGCGGCTAGGATGTCGATGTGCTGCTTGTCCCACGCGATGTCGGGGTGGCGCGCGGCCACCTCGGCGCAGCGCTCGTCCCACCACGGCATCGAGATCGAGATGCCGTTGCTCTTGGTGGCCAGCGTCACCTGCTTGCGCGCCCGCGTGCGCGCGAGGTCGAACGCGAACTCGAGCAGCCGCTCGCTGCCGACGCGGCTGAAGATCGAGGTCTGCGACACGAACTCGCGCTCGGTGCCGGCGTACATCACGCCGCCCACCGCCGAGTACTCGCCCTCGGTGTTCTCGCGCACGATCAGCATGTCGATGTCGCCGGCCCTGCGCCCCGCGAGCGGGCATGGCACGCCGTCGAACAGGCGCGCCGGCCGCAGGTTGATGTACTGGTCGAACTCGCGGCGGAACTTGATCAGCGAGCCCCACAGCGACACATGGTCGGGCACCGTCGCCGGCCAGCCCACCGCGCCGAAGTACAGCGCGTCCAGCGGCTGCAGCTGCGCGCGCCAGTCGTCGGGCATCATCTGGCCGTGCTGTGTGTAGTAGTCGCAGCTCGCCCACTCGATCGGCTGCCACTGCAGCTGCAGCGCGAAGCGCCGGGCCGCGGCGTCGAGCACGCGGATGCCTTCGGGCATCACCTCCTTGCCGATGCCGTCGCCGGGAATCGCCGCGATGCGAAAGCTGGTGCCCATGTCGTTCCCTCCTGGGATGCTGGATGCGCGCGACCACGCGTCGCGCCGCCGGATGCTAGGGGATCGGGCCGCTGCCTCGCACCGCCGGCCGAACTGACCTTGGTCAAAACCTGGCCGGCGGCGTGCCGCTAGCGTGTGGTGCCGCTAGTGTGTGGTGCCGTCGCGCTGTCGCCGTCGGCCCGAACGCCGCCCACGGCGCGCCGGCAAGTGCCAACGAACGCACAGGAAGCCCCCGATCATGATCCCGCTGAAGCCCGCTGCCGTCGGCGTGCCGATGGCCGTCGCCGCCGCGCGGCGGCGCCCCGTGTCGGGCCCGCCGCGACTGCGCTGGCTGCTGGCCGCGCCGCACCGGCTCGGCTTCTTCGCCGGTGCGCTGGTGCTGGCGCTGGCGTCGGCATGGTGGGCGGTGGTGCTGGTGCTGCGCCACGCCGAAGTGGCGTTGCCGTGGCAGGTGAGCCCGGGCACGGCGCATGGGCTGCTGATGGTCTACGGCTTCATGCCGCTGTTCTTCTCCGGCTTCCTGTTCACCGCCGGGCCACGCTGGCTCGCACTGCCACCGGTGGCGGCAGCTTCGCTGCTGATGCCGGTCGCGGCGATGGTCGGCGGCTGGCTGGTGTTCTTCGTCGGCGTGCATGCATCGGCCCCGCTCGCGGCCGCCGGGTTGGCGGCAGTGGCGTTCGGTTTCGCGCTGTTCAGCGCGCGCTTCGGCCTGCTGGTGCTGCGAAGTCGTGTCGTCGACCGCGACCATCCGCGCATCGTGCTGTTGGGCTGCGTCACCGCGGTGATCGGCCTGTGGAGTGCCGCGCTGGCGCTCGCGCTCGGCCACGACGCGCTGGCGCGCGCGGCGACGCAACTCGGCCTGTGGGGCGGCGCCGGGCTGGTGTTCGCCACCGTCGCACACCGGATGATCCCGTTCTTCAGCGCGTCGGCGCTGCCGGCGCTCGATGCCTGGCGGCCGCGTGCGTTGCTGCTGATCCTGGTCGCGCTGATCGGCGTGCAGGCGCCGTGGGCCATGGCCGATGCGCTGACGGTGCCGCTCGGCACCGCGCTGCTGCTGGTACGCGCGACGATCGAGGGTGCTGGTGGCGCGCTGCTGGTGTGGCTGGCGTTGCGCTGGGGTCTGGTGCAGTCGCTGCGCATCCGGCTGCTGGCGATGCTGCACATGGGCTTCTTCTGGCTCGGGTTGGCCTTCGTGCTGGGCGGCGTCTCGCATGCGTTGATGGCCGCAACCGGCGACGCGCTGTCGCTCGGCCTGGCGCCGCTGCACGCCTTCACGATGGGCTACCTCGGCAGCACGTTGCTGGCGATGGCCACACGCGTGGTCTGCGGTCACAGTGGCCGCACGCTGGTGGCCGACAACTGGGCGTGGGCGATGTTCTGGGCGCTGCAGGTGGGCGTGGTGCTGCGCGTGCTGGCCTCGCTGTGGCCGCTGGCGCAGGTGCCGTTCACGCTGCTGGCCGCGCAGTTCTGGCTCGGTGCGGTGCTGGTCTGGGCGTTGCGCTACGGCCGCTGGCTGCTCAGTCCCCGGCTCGACGGGCGTCCCGGCTGAACGCCCCTGCCGGCCGGGTGCCGGCGGTGGCCGTGGCAGACTGTCCGGCTCGCATGCGACACGAACGACAGGAGCCGCGATGAATGCAGCCACCTCCTTGCCCCACAACCGAGTGGCGGTTGTCACCGGTGCAGGCTCGGGAATCGGTGCCGCCTGTGCACAGGCGCTGCTGACCGACGGCTGGCGCGTGGCATTCGCCGGCCGGCGTGCCGACGCGCTGCAGCAGGCGATCGCCGGCACCGGCGACCCGTTCGGCGACATCGGCCAGCGCGCGCTGGCGGTGCCCACCGACGTGACGCGGGCCAGCTCGGTGGCCACGCTGTTCGACACCGTGGTGCGCCGCTTCGGCCGCGTCGACCTGGTGTTCAACAACGCCGGCATGGGCGCGCCGGCGGTCCCGATCGACGAGCTGCCGCTCGAGCAATGGCAGCAGGTGATCGACACCAACCTGAACGGCGCGTTCTATTGCATTCGCGAGGCCTTCCGTGTGATGAAGGCGCAGCAGCCGAAGGGCGGCCGCATCGTCAACAACGGTTCGATCTCGGCCTATGCGCCACGGCCGATGTCGATTGCCTACACCGCGACCAAGCATGCAGTGAGCGGCCTCACGCGCAGCGCTGCGCTCGACGGCCGCGCGCACGACATCGCGGTGGGCCAGATCGACATCGGCAACGCTGCCAGCGAGATGACCGAGCGCATGGTCGCCGGCGTGCCGCAAGCCGACGGCACGCTGAAGCCCGAGCCGCGCATGCCGCTGAAATCGGTGGCCGACGCGCTGCTCGTGATGGCCAACCTGCCGCCCGACAGCAACGTGCTGTTCATGACCGTGATGGCCACCAAGATGCCGTTCGTCGGCCGGGGGTGAGGGTGGCGGTGCGCGGCCCCGGCGGGGCTGCGCTCGCCACGGGCAACGGCCGGGCATGCAGGCCGCGCCGTGTCGAGAGGGCTGAGGCAAAGGGAGTCATGGCTGCATTCAACGAAGAGACGGTGCTCAGCGTCCACCACTGGACCGAGCGCTTGTTCACGTTCACCACCACGCGCGATCCGGCGGTGCGGTTCTCCAACGGCCACTTCACGATGATCGGTCTGAGGGTCAACGACAAGCCCTTGCTGCGCGCGTACTCGATCGTCAGCGCAAACTACGAAGAGCACCTCGAGTTCCTGAGCATCAAGGTGCCACACGGGCCGCTGACCTCGCGGCTGCAGCACGTCCGTCCCGGCGACAAGGTGATCGTCGGCCGCAAGCCCACCGGCACGCTGGTGATCGACTACCTGCTGCCGGGCAAGCGTCTGTACCTGCTGGGCACCGGCACCGGGCTGGCGCCGTTCATGAGCATCGTGCGCGACCCCGAAACCTACGAGAAGTTCGAGCAGGTGGTGCTGGTGCACGGCGTGCGCCAGGTCGACGAGCTGGCCTACCACGACGTGCTGGTGGAGCACCTGCCGAACCACGAGTACCTGGGCGAGCTGGTGACCAGCAAGCTGCGCTACTACCCCACCGTCACGCGGCAGAGCTACCGCAACATGGGGCGCATCACCGCGCTGATGGAATCGGGCAAGCTGTTCCGTGACCTTGGCCTGCCGATCATCGACCCGGCGCACGACCGCGTGATGATCTGCGGCAGCCCGGCGATGCTGCGCGACCTGAAGCACCTGCTCGAGCAGCGCGGCTTCAAGGAAGGCAACACCTCGACGCCGGGTGACTTCGTGATCGAGCGGGCGTTCGCCGAGCAGTAGGCGGCGTGGCGGCGCCCGGGCCACGACGCGCCAACCGTGTGCGCGTCGTGTGCCGCGAGTCCGCCGGGCGCCATCGGACACCGGACGCGGCGGTCAGTGGGACAACGGCAAGGCCCGCGACGCCTTCGGCCCGGTGGGCCGGTGACGGGCCGCCATCGACGAGACCGCGACCCACCGGCGTCGTGGTGCGAGTCGACGGCCGCTGCAGGGAGGACGGAAATGCGCGTACCATGGTGTTCGGCGTCAGGCAGTCGGTGGGCTGGTACAGCCGCTCGATGACGCTGGAGCCGGGGGACATCATCGCGACGGGCACACCGCCCGGCGCGGGCATGGGCTTCGAACCGCAGCCTCAGTTCCTGAAGCCGAGCGTTGTCATGCGCCCGGCCATCGAGGGGTTGGGGGTGCAACAGCAGCGCGTGTACGCCTGGACCCCGGGGTTGATCGACCACTGACGAGCTGACAAGGAGTATCACTGCGTGAAGACACGAGTCGTACGGATCTTCACGGGAGCCACATTTCGAGTCCCCGAACACATTCAACGAATCGACTCGAAGCACACCCACGGCTGGCAGCTGCGGTACGGGAAATCGAAGATGTTCTCCGACCACAGCAACGACGGCAGCAAGGCGCGCGCCGCCTTGAAGCTGGCCACCGAGGAGCTGTTGAAGCGCATCGCGCGGCTGCCGGCACCGTCGGGGCTGCGGCGCGGCATTGCGTCGAACAAGGGCTCCGACCTGCCGGTGGGCATCTCGGGCCCGATCGTGCGCACGCGGCCCGGCCGCAACACGCGCGACGCCAGCTTCGGCGTGACGCTGCCGCGCTTCGGCATGAAGCCGACGACGCGCAGCGTCTACATCGCCACCGAGAACACCTACACGATCGAGCGCTACAAGGCGGCGCTGGCCAAGGCCATCGGGCTGCGCAAGGCGGCCGAGCGGGCTTACCAGGCGGCGGCCACCAAGGCCAAGCGCGAGGCGGTGAAGAAGAGGGGGTAGGCCCGAGCGGCTGCCGCCGCGGCGCGCTCAGCGCCTGCGTACCGCAGGCGCTGAGCGTGCGCGCAGTGCCGCGGCATCGGCCTGCATCGCGGTGATCAGCGCCTCGAGGCCGAGGTCGAAGGTGGCGTCCCAGTGCTCGCGCTGGAAGTATTGCGCTGCCTGCGCCAGCCGTGGGCAGTGCGCGCGGATGAAGGTGCCGTCGACCGGCTCGGCAGCCGAGGGCCCCTTCGCGTAGCCGGCCGTCTCGTCGAGCCCGGCACCCACCAGGTAGTAGCCGGCGGCGCGGAAGTAGCGCGCCGCCAGCGCATCGTCGGGCACCGCCGCGCGGATCGTCGCCAGCACGCCGTCGATGAAGCGCACGCCCAGCGGTGTGTTCAGCCGGTGCACCGCCAGGTACGGGAAGAACGCCGGGAAGCGGTGCGCCATGCCGCGGTAGGCGCGGAAGGTCTCGCGCACGCGCTGCCAGGGCTCGGCGTCGCCGGCCGGCCAGTCGAAGGTCGACAACGCGTGCTCGACCATCGCGTCGAGCAGGTGCTGCTTGCTCGCGAAGTGGTGGTAGATGCTCATCGCCTCGCAGCGCAACCGCTGCCCGAGGCGGCGCGTGCTCAGCGCGGCCAGGCCTTCGTCGGCCACCATCGACAGCGCGGTCTGCACGATCAGCCCGCGCGACAGCGGCGCGCGCACCGTGGCTGCGCTGCGGGCGGCTCGGCGGGTCGGGCTCTTGCGTGCGGGCACGCCGCGATGGTAGCCGGGGCCGCCGCCCGGGGCAAAGACTTACAGTGTAAACCCGGATGTCATGCGATGCCTTACGGCGTAATGTGAATGGACTTACTCTGTAAGTCCATGGGTTCCCGAACGACTCATCGGTCCCCCCACCTGCATCGAAGGAGTCCGCGATGACGAACGCCGAACTGGCCGAAGCCGTGCCGCTGCTGGTCCCGCTCACCTACTTCTTCTGCCTGGCCACCGAGGCGCGCTGGCCGGCGCGGCGCTTCCCGCCCCGCCGTGGCTGGCGCTGGCTCGGCGTGGGCTTCTTCGTGCTGCTGGCCGCCGTCGGCTCGGCGGTGCCGCTGCTGCTGCCGCTGCAGTGGCTGGCGGCGCATCGCTGGCTCGACGGCACCGCGCTCGGCGTGGCCGGTGGCACGCTGGTGGGCTGGCTGGTGCTGTCGTTCGTCGCCTTCGCCTACCACCGCACCGCCCACGCCTGGTCGCCGCTGTGGCGCATGAGCCACCAGCTGCACCACAGCCCGCAGCGCGTCGACGTGTCCGGCGCAGCACTGTTCCATCCGTTCGAGATGGTGGTGCAGGTGCTGCTGCAGCTGTTCGTCACGGTGATCGTGCTCGGGCTGGAGCCGCTGGCTGCGGCGCTGGTCGGCGTGATCGCCGCGTTCGCCGGCATCTACCAGCACTGGAACGTGCGCACGCCGCGCTGGACCGGCTGGTTCATCCAGCGGCCGGAGGCGCACTGCCTGCACCACGAGCGCGGCGTGCACGGCCGCAACTACGCCGACTTCCCGCCGTGGGACATGTTGTTCGGCAGCTTCGCGAACCCGCGCGACTTCGACGGTGCCTGCGGCTTCGACGCGCCGGCCGATCGGCAGCTCGGCGCGATGCTCGCATGGCACGACGTCAACGAGCCGCTGCTCGGCAGCGGCAGCCGCGGTGCCGCGGGACAGCCGGTCTGACCCCGCGGCCGTCCGCGTGACCGCGGGCAGCCGTCGTCGCGGTCACACTTTGTTCACACACTTCATCGCCGCTTCACGCTCGGCGCCGATGCGGCTGGCACGATGGCGGTCATTCGAAGCCCAGAACCTCATCGACCCGATGTCCGACCTGATCGTCCATGGCGGCGCACCGCTCGCCGGCCGCATCCACCCCTCGGCCAACAAGAACGCGGTGCTGCCGATCCTGGCGGCCACGCTGCTCACATCCGAGCCGGCGCGGCTGGAGCGCGTGCCCGAGATCACCGATGCGCGGCGCATGCTCGAGCTGTTCCGTGCGATGGGCAGCCGCGTCGAGGTCGATTTCGCGGCCGGCGTGGTCGAGATCGAGCACCGCGACAGCGCGTTCGACGCGCGCGCGATGCGGCTGCCGCTCGCGATGCGCTCGTCGATCCTGCTGGTGCCGCCGCTGCTCGCGCGCTTCGGCTGCGCGCGCATCGAAGACGAGGTGCGCGGCTGCACGCTCGGCGTGCGCGAGATCGATCCGCACATCGAGGTGTTCGAGCACTTCGGCGCACGCACCGAGCGTGCCGACGACGGCTGGGTGCTGGCGGTGAAGCGGCCGCTGCAGGCGGTGCGCCACTGGCTCGACTACGCGTCGGTCACCACCACCGAGAACTTCGTGCTCTGCGCCGCGCTGGCGCAGGGCCGCTCGGTGCTCACCAACGCGGCCTGCGAGCCGCACGTGCAGGAGTTCTGCCGCTTCCTGGTGGCGCTGGGCGCGCGCATCGAGGGCATCGGCACCTCGACGCTGACGGTCACCGGCGTCGAGCACCTGCGCGGCGGCGCGCACCGCTGCGACGAAGACTTCCACGAGATCACCACCTTCCTCGCGCTGTCGGCGATCACCGATGGCGACGTGCGGGTGAAGAACCCGGTGCCCGAGCAGTTCCCGCTGATCGACCGCACGTTCGCCAAGCTCGGCGCGTTCGTCAGCCACGAAGACGGCTGGTCGCGCGTGCTCACCGAGGGCGGCCTGCGCGTGCGCGAGCCGTTCACGCGCAACCTGCTGCAGAAGATCGAGGCCGCGCCGTGGCCCTACCTGAGCGCCGACCTGCTGCCGATCTTCATCGCGCTGGGCGTGCGCGCGCGCGGCAGCGTGCTGTTCTGGAACAAGGTGTACGACGGCGCGCTCGGCTGGACCGCCGAGCTGGCCAAGTTCGGTGCGCAGGCGTTCCAGTCGGACCCGCACCGCGTGGTCACCTTCGGCGGCAAGCCGCTCAGCGCCGCCGAGGTCGAGAGCCCGTACATCATCCGCGTGGCGATCGCGCTGCTGATGGTGGCCGCCAGCATCGAGGGCCGCTCGGTGATCCGCCACGGCGCACCGATCCGCCGCGCGCACCCGCGCTTCGTCGAGAACCTGGTGTCGCTCGGCGCGCGCATCGAGTGGCGCGAGGAGTGACAACCCCCCCACGCCGAGCGGAAGGTGAGCCTGCTCAGGCCGGCTGCGCGCGCCGTGCCGCGCCAACCAGCCGGCGCAGCCCGCGCCACAGCGCGCGCACGCCGGCCAGCGCCAGCACGGCCTCGAGCAGCGTGAGCACGAACGCCGGCGCCGGGTGCAGTGACTCGGCGCGGCGGCGGAACTTGGCGATCGCGCGGTCGCGCCAGATCTCGATCGAGTCGTAGAAGCTCGGGATCACCAAGAGTGTGAGCAGCGTCGAGGTGATCGTGCCGCCGATGATCGCCACCGCCATCGGGCGGTAGAACTCGGCGCCCTCGCCGAGGCCGACGGCCACCGGCATCATGCCGGCGATCAGCGCGAAGGTGGTCATCAGGATCGGCCGCAGCCGCTTGCGACCCGCCACCATCAGCGCCTCTTCGCGCGCCATGCCGCCGCGCTCGAGCACGCGCGCGGCGTCGAGCAGCAGGATCGCGTTCTTCGCCACCAGCCCCATCAGCATGATCACGCCGATGAAGCTCATCAGGTTCAGCGTGCCACGCGTCAGCAGCAGCGCGAGCACCACGCCGATCAGCGACAGCGGCAGCGACAGCATCACCGCCAGCGGGGCGGTGAACGAGCCGAACTGGATCACCAGGATCAGATACATCAGCGCCACGCCGCTGACCAGCGCGATCGCCATGTGCGAGAACACCTCCTGCTGGTCGCGCGAGGCGCCGGCCAGCTCGACGCCGAAGCCGGGCGGGAAGGGAATCGCCTGCGCCAGCTTCAGCGCGTCGGCCGTCACCTCGCCCGACGAGCGGCCCTGCGCATTGGCGCTGACCGCGATCGTGCGCCGGCCGTCGGAGTGCTGGATCTGCGCCGGCCCCTTGCCGACGGTGATGGTGGCGATCTGGTCGAGCGGCACCACGCGGTTGCTGCCGCTCACCGCGATCGGCAGCCGCTCGATGTTGCTGGCGTCGACGCGGTCGTCGGGGTGCAGCCGCACCGCCACGTCGCGCGTCTCGCCGGCCGGGTCGATCCAGTCGCCCACCTCGACGCCGGCGAACGCCACGCGCAGCGATTGCGCCGCATCGGCCACCGAGATGCCCAGCGCATTGGCCAGGCCGCGGTCGAGCTCGATCTTCAGCTCGTCCTGCGGGTCCTGCTCCGACAGGCCGACGTCGACCGCGCCCTTCACGCCGCGCAGCTGGCCCATGAAGTCGGTGGCGATCTGCTGCAGCTGCCGCGCGTCGGTGCCGGTGAAGCGGATCTGCACCGGCTTCTGCGCGCCCATGTTGAGGTCGTCGAGCACCGTGTACTCGGCGCCCACCAGGCGCGCGGTGAGCCGGCGCAGGTCGCCGGCCACCTGCTCGGCCGAGCGCTGGCGCTGCGTGCTCTTGCCGATGTCGACGTAGACGCGCCCGCCGGTGGGGTTGACGTAGGCGTTGGTGGCCACCGTCTCGGCCAGCGTGCGCGCCAGCGTGGCCGCACCCTCGACCTTGAGCCGGTTGTACTCGAGGCTGCTCGACGACGGCGTGCGCACGTCGATCGCGACGAAGCCGGCGTCCGACACCGGCAGGAAGCTCGAGCCGCCGAACTTCGCCTGCAGCGCCAGTGCGCCGACGAAGCTGGCGATGGCGATCACGAACATCCACGCGCGGTGGTGCAGCGCCCAGGCGATCACGCCGCCGTAGCGGTCGGCCTGGTGGTCGAACCAGTCGTTGAAGCGCGCCAGCACGCGGCTGATGCCGCGCCGCCGCGCGTGGTGCAGCCCGGGCGGATCGCCCCAGTAGGCCGACAGCATCGGGTCGAGCGTGAAGCTGACGAACAGGCTGACCAGCACCGAGGCCACCACCGTCAGCCCGAACGGGCGGAACCACTCGCCCGACACGCCCGGCATGAAGGCCACCGGCACGAACACCGCGACGATCGAGAACGTGGTCGCCGCCACCGCCAGGCCGATCTCGGCGGTGCCGGCGAGCGCCGCGCTGCGGCGGTCAACGCCCGCCTGCATGTGGCGCACGATGTTCTCGCGCACGACGATCGCATCGTCGATCAGCACACCGATCGCCAGGCTGAGGCCGAGCAGGCTCATGAAGTTGAGCGAGAAGCCGCACAGCCACACCGCGATGAAGGCGGCGATCACCGAGGTCGGCAGGCTCAGCGCGGTGATCAGCGTCGAGCGCCACGAGTTCAGGAACAGGTAGACCACGAAGATCGTCAGCCCGGCGCCGAACACCAGCGCGTGGATCACGTTGTCGAGGCTGTTCTGCGCATCCTTGCCGCCATCGACGGTGATCGTCAGCTTGGTGCCGGCGGGCAGGGTCTTGTTGATGTCGGCCACCAGTTGGCGTGCCTGGTCGGCCACCGCCACCGTGCTGGCATCGCGCGAACGCGTGATCGACAGGCCCACGTTCGGGTGGCCGTTGCGCAGCGAGTAGCCGGTGAGCTCGGCGAAGCCGTCCTCGATCTTCGCGAGCTGGCCCAGCCGCACCACCTCGTCGCCGCGCCGGCGCACCACGATCTGCTCGAACTGCGCCGGCGTCTCGATGCGCCCGACCAGCCGGATGCTCTGGTCCTCCAGCGCGCCGCGCACCTTGCCCACCGGCGCGGTGGTGTTCTGCGCGCGCAGCGCGGCCACCACCTCGCTGACCGAGATGGCGTACTCGCGCAGCTTCTCGGCGCGCAGCAGCACCGACAGCTCGCGCGTCAGCGCGCCGTTGACGCTGACGTTGGCGACGCCGGGAATCGCGCGGAAGCGGTCGGCCAGGTCGTCTTCGGCCAACCGCGAGATCGCCGCGTGCGTCTGCGTGGTGCTCGACAGCGCCACCTGCAGGATCGGCTGCGCCGCCGGGTCGACCCGCGTCAGGATCGGCTCGCGCATCTCCAGCGGCAGCTTGTGGCGCACCGTGCCGATCGCGTTGCGCACCTCGTCGGCCGCCTCGATCATGTTCTTGTCGAAGTTGAAGATCAGCACGATCTGCGCGCTGCCTTCCTTGGCGGTCGAGCGGGTCTTGTCGATGCCGGAGATCGTCTGCAGCGATTTCTCGATGCGGTCGATCAGCTCGCGCTCCACCGTCTCGGGCGACGCGCCGGGGTAGGGGATGGTCACCACCAGCACCGGCTGCTCGACGTCGGGGATCTGGTTGACGCGCAGCTTGGTCAGCGCCAGCAGGCCGGCGCCCATCAGCGCGATGATGATCACCACCATCGCGATCGGGCGCTTGATGCTGAAGTCGGAGAGGAACATCGCACGTCCTCCGGTTCAGGGCTTCGCCGCGGCGGCACTGCCGATGGCCGATGCCGCCGAAGCCGCCGCGCCGACCGAGGCCACCAGCTCCACGCGCTGGCCGTCGACCAGCGTGCCGCCGGGCTCGCGCAGGATGCGGTCGCCCTCGGCGAGGCCGGCTTGCACCGGGTACTCGCCGCGCCGTGCATCGCGCTCGCCAAGCTTGACCGCCACCTTCTGCAGCACGCCGCCGTTCACGCGCCAGACGTGCGCCGCGTCGCCGCTGCGCACCACCGAGGCCTCGGGCACCGTCAGCACCGGCGTCGCGCCGGTCTCGATGCGGCCTTCGGCATACAGGCCCGCCACGCGTGGCGTCTCACCGTCGCCGAACGCCACCATCACCTCCACCTGGCGCGTGGTGGCATTGGCGGTGGCATCGATGCGCTTGATCGTGCCGTCGAAGTCGTGCTGCGGGTAGCCGTTGACGCGAAAGCTCACGCGCTGCCCGGGCTTCAGTTCCGACAGCCGGTCGGCCGACACCAGGCCCTCGAAACGCATGCTGCGCGGGTCGATCACCTTGACCAGCTCCTTGCCCACCTGCGCGGTGTCACCCGACGACACTTTGCGATCGGACACCACGCCGTCGAACGGTGCGCGCACCTCGGTGCGTTGCAGCATCTGGCGCGCCGACACCACGCGCGCGCGCGCCGCCACCAGGTCGCTCTGCGCGTTGTTGCGCCGCACCTGCGCGTCCTCGAGTGCCTGCATCGACGTCATGCCCTGCGCCTGCAGTGTCTTCAGCCGCTGCACTTGGCGCTCGGCCTGGTCGAACGCCTGCCCCTGCGCGCGCACTGCCTCCTCGGCCGAGGCCAGGCTGTCGCGGATCGCGGTGTCGTCCAGGCGCACCAGCAGGTCGCCCTTGCGCACCGCTTCGCCGTTCTCCTTCGGCACCTGCAGCACCACCGACGACACCTCGGCGCGCAGGTCGGCGCGTCGCTCGGGCTGGATCGAGCCGGTGATCACCGGCCCGCCGGCATGGCCGCTGAGCGCGACGCGGCGCAGGTCTTCGGGGGTCAGCAGCAGGCTGGCGGCGGGGGCCGAGGCGCCGCGGGCGGCGCCCACCGGGCCGCTGTCGCGCTGGCAGGCGGGCAGCGCAACGCTGGCCAGGATCGACACAACGACAAGGCGGCGCGGCGGGTACGGCACGTCGGGGGCTCCAGAGGGTTGACCGGTGGACACGCGGCCGCGCGGGCTGGCGGCACCGCGGTGGCGGTGCCGGGCGTGCGCGCTGCGAGGGGCGAAGTCTGGCACCGATCGCGGTCGTGGCATGCGCGCGATGCGACAGGGCGCACGCCGGGTGGCGCGAAATGCGGCGGCAGCGTCTGGGTCGGATCGGCGCCGCGGCTCGACGTGGCGCGGCTCAGAAGCTGTGAATGAATTGGCCGCGCCCGAGCGGCGCGCCAGAAGGCGTCCGATCTAGGCGCAAAGCGCAGCCATATCGCGTGATATGGCGAGCATTTGCAACGACGAGCGGGCGCCTTCTGGCGTGACGAGCGGGTGTGGGCGATTCGTTCACAGCTTCTTCAGACCTTCGGTGGCAGCTTGGCGCCACCGGCGGCGAGGTCGAACTCGTCGAGCCACTGTGCCGGCATGGTGTCGGGCGGATCTTCACGCACCTCGAGGCCTTGCCACAGGTCGTACGACGACTCGCGCCACCAGCGGTCGACCTTGACGCGCTCAAGGGTGGCCACGGCCGGCACGCTGTCGGGTGCCGCGGGGCGGGTCTCGGGGGCAGGGGCCGACCCACCCAGGCCGGTCGGCTTGTAGATGAAACGGATCGTTCCCATGGCGCTGCGGAATCGGTTCGAACGGGTGCCGCGCCGCAGCCGGCGCGCTGCAGCGGCACGGTGGTTATACGCCGCTTCGCCGGCATGCGACAGGGCGGACCAGCCCTGATGCGGCCGACGATCTAGGGGCATCCCCCGATGGCGATCGTCGGGCGTCGCCGGCCCGCCGAGGTCGCCGCACGGGGTCGCCGAGCCATGGACGCCAAGCGATGGACGCGGCAGAGCGCCGCGGGCGCGGCCTTGTTGCCCGCGTTAGTGCTTCGCCGCGCTGGCGGTCGGCGTGAACGCGTCGGAGAAGCAAGCGTCTTCCGACAGGCCCTGTGCCACGAACGCCGGTCGCGCGGCCTGCACCATGCGCACCGAGCCGCAGGTGTACACGAGATGCCCCGAGAGATCGGGAAAGTCCTGCAAGATCGCCTCGTGCACGAGGCCAGTGCGGCCGCTCCAGCCGTCGCCGGGCTGCGGTTCGGAGATCACCGGCACGAAATGGAAGTTCGCGTGCTCGGTGGCCCAGCGTTCGGCCAGCGCACGCAGGTACAGGTCGTCGGGACGGCGCACGCCCCAGTACAGGTGCATCGGCTTGGTGATGCCGTCGCGAAAGGCCTGCTCCAGCAGACTCTTCACCGGCGCGAAGCCGGTGGCGCCGGCCACGAAGATCAACGGCCGCGGGCTCGGCTCGCGCAGCACGAAGGCGCCGTACGGACCTTCGAGCAGCAGCGTGTCGCCGACCTGCATGCGCTCGAACACCTGCGTCGTGAACAGGCCGCCAGGCATGCGGCGCACGTGCAGTTCGATGCGGTTCGTTTCGCCACCGGGCGCGGTGAACGAGTAGGCGCGGCGCTGGCCGTCGGGCAGCACGATCTGCACGTACTGGCCACCCTGGTAGGCGATGCGTCGGCCGTCGGCCAACTCCAGTGTCAGCCGCACCACCTCGGGCGCCAGCCGTTCGAGCGCGACCACGGTGGCGCCGTACGCGGTGCCGGCGCCGGCGACGGCGCCCGCGAGTTCGATGTCGACATCGGACAGCGCGCAGGCACAGCACAGCAGGATGTCGCCGCGCGCGCGCTGCTCGGGCGTCAGCGCCGACGCGGTGTCGCCGCCATCGTCGACGCGGCCTTGCAGCAGCCGCGCGCGGCAGACGCCGCAGCCGCCGGCACGGCAGTCGTACGGCAGGTTCAGCTCGGCGCGCAGGCCGGCGTCGAGCAGCGTGTCGTCGGGGCGCGCGGCGTAGCTGGCGCCGCCCGGGTGCAGCGTCACCTGCCATGCGGCCACGCTCTTGTCGATGCGCTTGGGCGGCAGCCACGGCAGCGCCAGGCCGAGCAGCGTGAGGCCGCCCACCACGCCCCACAGCAGCAGCGCATGGCCCTGCTGCACCAGGGGCAGCAGCGCGAGGTAGAACCAGTCGAGGCTCACCTGCTGTGGCATCGCGGCGAAGTCGACCGGGCCCTGGCCGCGCACCGGGTGCAGCAGCGACAGCATGAGCATCATCGCGATGAGGCCGATCGACAGCGCGCGCGGCGGCATCACGCGCGCGCGCGGCACGCGCTGCACGTGGATCCACAGCCCGGCCAGCGCCGCCAGCGGGATGCCGATGTGCAGGAACTGCAGCAGCGAGAAGAAGCGGTCGGTGATCGCCTCGGGCAGCACGAAGTTGCGCACCAGCGTGCCGCGGAACACCGGCAGCGCGTCGAACCATTCGGCCACCGACACCACGGTGTACTGCGCCAGCCCGTCCCACGGCAGCATGTAGCCGTTGACGCCGCTGACGTACACCAGCCACAGCAGCACCATGCCGGTGATCCACGAGAACGCGCGAAAGCTCCGGTAGCGGTCGAAGCAGAAGTGCCGCGCCAGGTGCAGCAGCATCGTCAGCACCATCGCGTCGCTGGCATAGCGGTGCACGCTGCGCATCACGCCACCGAGCCACCTCTGCTGCACCGTGAGCTGCTCGATCGACTCGTAGGTGGTGTCGACCCCGGTTTCGTAGAACGCATACAGATAGAAGCCACTGATGGTGACCAGCGCGAACATCAGGCAGCTGATCTGGCCCAGGTGGTACAGCGGGTTGCCGTCGCGCCCGAACACGCCGTTGTAGGCACGGTCGGTGAGCAGGAACAGACGCCGGCCGGCGGCGGGGATGAGTCGAAGCACGATCGTTCCGAAAGGGCAAGCGGGGCGATCCCGATGCTGCCCGCACCGGCGCGTCGCGGCCCGCAATAGCCTTCCTGACGGTGTGGGCGAGTGTTGTTCGCGGCGCCGGTTGCGACGAAAAGTTGAACCAGTTCAAGTTGTCGCGCCGCACGCTTGCCTAGAGTGGCTCGCCAACCGAGACACGAGGAGAAGCCATGGCCGAGCCCGTTGCACCCGACGCCGACGACGAAGGACCGATCCCGGCGATGCAGCACCTGATCGAGAACCCGTTCCTGCTGCTGTTCGTGGGCGTGGCAATGCCCACGGTGTTCTACATCGTCTGGGGCGTGATGGAGATGGTCGGCATCCCGATCAGTCCGCTGGGCAAGTGAGGGGAAGCCGCAATGAGTGCCATCCTCCCGCCCGCGCGGCGCATCTGGTGGAAGCAACCGGTCGACAAGGTCGAGCTGATCTGGATCGCGCTGGCCTTCATCTGGTGCATGGTGATGTTCTTCATGATGCCGTACTGGCACGTGTACGGTAAGCAGAACCTCTCCAACGAAACCTACCGCGTCAAGCCCGAGCAGTTCTCGCGTGCCGCGGAAGAGATGGTGGCCAAGTACACCATCCGCACCGAAACCGACGAGAAGATCCCGGTCGTCAAGCCGCCGGTGGGCTCCGACGTGTTCCTGATCGCGCGGCTGTGGGCGTGGTGGCCGATCCTCGAGCTCGAGCAGGGCAAGACCTACCGGCTGCACCTGACGGCGATGGACTACCAGCACGGCTTCTCGCTGCAGCCGGAGAACATCAACATCCAGGTGATCCCCGGCTACGAGCACGTGGTGACGATCACGCCGAATCGCGCCGGCACCTACGCCATCGTGTGCAACGAATTCTGCGGCATCGGCCACCACAAGATGGTGTCCAAGCTGTACGTCAAATAACGAATCGAGGGCCGAGGGTGACATGACGACCAACGCGGCGATGTTCAGGGTCTGCCCCCGCTCGGGGCTGCAATTCCACAAGTCGGCCGAGGGGCTGATCAAGGCCAACGCGGTGGCGGCCGTGGTGGCGCTGCTGGTCGGCGGCCTGCTGGCGCTGCTGATCACGCTGACGCGCTGGCAGGCGGTGCACTTGGTGGGTGCCGAAGACTTCTACATGTACCTCACCGCGCATGGCCTGGACATGCTGGTGGTGTGGGTCATCTTCTTCGAGGTCGCGATCCTGTATTTCTGCTCGTCCACGCTGCTGCGCTGTCGATTGGCGACACCGCGGCTGGCGTGGCTGGCGTTCGCGCTGATGGTGATCGGCACCGTCACCTTCAACGTCACGATCTTCACCGGCAACGCCTCGGTGATGATGACCTCGTACGTGCCGCTGCCCGGACACCCGGCGTTCTACCTCGGGCTGATCCTGTTCGCGGTGGGGGCACTGGTCGCGTGTTTCATCTTCATGGGCACGCTGGTGGTGGCCAAGGCCGAGAAGACCTACGAGGGTTCGATCCCGCTGGTGACCTTCGGCGCGATGACGGCCTGCATCATCGCGATCTTCACGATCGCGTCGGGCGCGATCATCCTGATCCCCACCTTCCTGTGGTCGATCGGCTACATCAACCACATCGACCCGCTGATGTACCGCACGATCTGGTGGGCCTTCGGCCACAGCTCGCAGCAGATCAACGTCAGCGCGCATGTGGCGGTGTGGTACGCGATCGCCGCCATCGTGTTCGGCGCCAAGCCGATGAGCGAGCGCGTGTCGCGCACCGCGTTCGTGCTCTACATCTTCTTCCTGCAACTGGCCAGCGCGCACCACCTGCTGAGCGACCCGGGCCTGTCGGTCGAGTGGAAGGTGTTCAACACCAGCTACGCGATGTACCTGGCGGTGCTGGCGTCGATGATCCACGGCCTCACGGTGCCCGGCGCGATCGAGATGGCGCAGCGCGAGAAGGGCTTCACCAAGGGCCTGTTCGAGTGGATCCGCAAGGCGCCGTGGGGCAACCCGGTGTTCTCGGGTATGTTCATCTCGCTGATGGGCTTCGGCTTCCTCGGCGGCATCTCGGGCGTGATGATGGGCACCGAGCAACTGAACATGCTGATCCACAACACCATCTACGTGCCGGGGCACTTCCACGCCACGGTGGTGATCGGCACCACGCTGGCGTTCATGTCGATCACCTACTTCCTGCTGCCCACGCTGTTCAACCGCGAGCTGATCCTGCCGGGGCTGGCCAAGTGGCAGCCGTACCTGTTCGGCCTCGGCATGGGCGTGTTCTGTCTGGCGATGATGGGCGCCGGCACGCTCGGTGTGCCGCGGCGCCACTGGGACATCACCTTCGCCGGCGCGGCGCTGCCGTACGAGTTCCCGGGCTCGGCGTGGCTGATGCTGGCGATCACCGGTGTCGGCGGCCTGGTGGCGATCGTCGGCGGCATCAGCTACATCCTGATCACCGTGGGCACGCTGCTGTTCGGCCGCAAGCTCGACGAAGGCCGCTACAGCAGCACCGGCACGGTGCTGAAGATGCCGGCGCTGGTGGGCCACGGCGGGCACGGCGGCGGCTTCGCGGCGCCGGGCACCTTCGTGTTCGCGCTGGTGTTCCTGGCGGCGTTCGTGCTGTACTACTTCGTGAACTGGAAGTATTTGTCCACGGTGTGGGGCCTGAGCTGACACGGGCGTCGACGGAGCCACCGCGATGAACACCGCCACCCTGGAGCGCCGCAGCGGCACCGCGCTGGTTGCGCGGCGCGTGCTGTCGCTGTTCAAGCTGCGCATCGGCGTGGTGATCGCGGTCACCGCGCTCGGCGGCATCGCGGTGCAGCCCGGCCGCGCGCCGGGCTGGGCGGCGGTGGCGGCACTGTTCGCCTGCGTGCTGCTCGCGTCGGCGGCGGCCGGCGCGTTCAACCAGTGGTGGGAGGTGGACCTCGACCGCCGCATGCGCCGCACCCGCGGCAGGCCGTTCGCCACCGGCGAACTCGAGCCGCACGCCGGCTGGCTGGCGCTGATGATCGGCATGACCGTGCTCGCCGGTGCCGCCGCGTGGGCCGTGGCCAACCTCGCCGCGGCGCTGTACACGGTGGCCGGCGCGCTCGTCTATGCGGTGGTCTACACCGTGTGGCTGAAGCGTCGCACGTGGTGGAACATCGTGATCGGCGGGCTCGCCGGCAGCTTCGCGGTGCTGGCCGGCGCCGCCGCGGTGAACCCCGAACTGTCGCTGCAGGCCTGGCTGCTGACGCTGGTGCTGTTTCTGTGGACGCCGCCGCACTTCTGGAGCTTGGCCATCGCCTGCCGCGACGACTACGCCAGCGCCGGCGTGCCGATGCTGCCGGTGGTCAAGGGCGATCGCGTGGCCGCGTTCGCGATCACCGCGCATGCGGTGGCGCTGGCCGTGGCCGGCGGCGCGCTCGGCGTGGTGTCGCACAGCATCGTCGTCACGCTGGCGGCGTTCGCCGGCGGCGGCTGGTTCGTGTTCGAAGCGGTGCGGCTGCAGCGGCAGCCGACGCGTGCGCGCGCGATGCGCAGCTTCTTCGCATCGCTGGTGCAGCTGACGCTGCTGCTGGCCGCCGTGATGCTCGACGCCGCGGTGAAGTGAACCCCCACGGTCGCTGGCGCTCCCTGCCCCCCGAGGGGGCCCTTGCGACGGACCGGCGAAGCCGGATCCGTGCAAGACCTTGGCCTGGACCGGCTTCATGCGCAATGGGTGGTGCGCAGTGCAGCACAGCGGCTGCCTGCGTCGCGGCGCTCGCGGCCACCCTGCTGCTCGCCGTGGGGTGGGCCGCAGCGCAGGCGCAACCGGCGTCGGGCTGGAGCGACGCGCTGCGCGACAGCCAGGCCGCGATCGGCCGCGCGCTCGACGACGACGGCATCGCCAGTCTCGAGCTGCGTGACGCGCTGAACCGGCCGCTGCGGCTGGCCGACTACCGCGGCAAGCCGCTGGTGGTCAGCTTCATCTACACCGGCTGCTTCCAGGCCTGCCCGGTCACCACCAAGCGCCTGGCCGACGGCGTGGCGGCGGCACGCCAGGCGCTCGGCGCCGACAGCTTCCAGGTGGTCAGCATCGGCTTCAACCAGCCGTTCGACGACCCCGTCGCGATGGGCGCGTTCGCGCGCCAGATGCGCATCGACGACGCGCGCTGGGCGTTCCTCGCGGTGTCGGCGGCCGACGTGCCGCGCCTGACGCGCGCGTTCGGCTTCAGCTACACCGCCACGCCCAAGGGCTTCGACCACCTGGCGCAGGCCAGCATCGTCGACGCGCGCGGCCGCATCGCGGCGCAGGTGTACGGCGAGAACTTCGAGCTGCCGATGTTCGTCGGCCCGCTGAAGGATCTGCTGGCCGGCCAGGCCGCGCAGCGCATCGACCTCGACAGCGTGTGGCGCAAGGTCAAGCTGTACTGCACGGTGTACGACCCGGCGTCGGGCAACTACCGGCTCAACTACTCGCTGTTCTTCGAGATCTTCTGCGGCGTCACCGTGCTCGGCGGCATCGGCGTGTACCTGCTGCGCGCGCTCCGAGGGCAGCGCACGGCGCGATGACCGCGTCGCCGGCGCCGGCGACGCCTCGTGCAGCCGCGCCGGCGTCGACGTCGCGCGCATCCTCGTCCGCCTCGGCGCCTTCGTCACCGGCGACAGCGCCGACCGCGGCGGCGCCACGGGCGGCGCCGTTGACCGCAGCAACGCCGCGCGCAGCCCTGCCGTCGAGCCTGCCGCGCACCGCGCATGCCGTGCGCGCCGCCGAGCGCGCGCTCGATGCGCTGTTCGGCCCGGCGGCCAACCCGCTGCGCCAGCTCGGCGCGCTGGCGTTCTGGATGCTGTGGTGGGTGGTGGTCAGCGGCTTCTGGATCTACGCGCTGTACGACACCAGCGTGCGCGGCGCCTACGAATCGGTGCAGGCGATCAGCGCGCAGCGCTTCGGCGCGGGCCTGATGCGCAGCGTGCACCGCTACGCCGCCGATGCGCTGGTGGTGCTGGCGGTGCTGCACCTGCTGCGCGAGGCGCTGCTCGGGCGCTTTCGGCACTTTCGCTGGTTCAGCTGGGTCAGCGGCGTGCCGCTGCTGCCGCTGGCCGTCGCCTCGGGCATGGTCGGCTACTGGATGGTGTGGGACGCGCGCGCGCAGGTCGTCGGCGTGGCGCTGTTCGAGTGGTTCGCGCAGATCCCGGGCTTCGGACTGGCGCTGGTGCGCAACTTCATCGACCCGCAGGCGATCACCGACCGCTTCTTCAGCCTGCTGTCGTTCACCCACGTCGGCCTGCCGCTGCTGCTGCTGCTCGGCGCCTGGGCACACCTGCTGCGGCTGGCGCGGCCGCGCACGCAACCGTCACGCGCGCTCGCGCTCGGCAGCAGCGCGATGCTGCTGGTGCTGTCGCTGCTGTGGCCGGCGCGCTCGCTGCCGCCGGCCGACCTCGCGCGCTGGCCCGAGCAGATCGACCTCGACTGGATCATGCTCGGTGTGCTGCCGTTGGCCGACGCCGCGCCGTGGCTGTCGTGGCTGGCGCTGGTGCTCGGTTTCGCGCTGCTGTTCGCGCTGCCGTGGTGGCCCGGCGCGCCGCCGGCGCGGCCGGCCGCGGTGGTCGACCCCGCGCACTGCAACGGCTGCCGACTGTGCGAGGCCGATTGCCCGTACGGTGCGATCACGATGGTGCCGCACCCGAACCCGCGCGCCACCGGCCAGCTCGCGCGCGTGCACACCGACCAGTGCGCCGGCTGCGGCGTCTGCGTCGGTGCGTGTCCGTCGGCCACGCCGTTCCGGCGCGGCGCGCCGTTCGCCACCGGCATCGATCTGCCGCAGTTGCCACTGGCGGCGCTGCGCGGGCGGCTCGACGCCGCGCTCGATGCGCTCGAGCGCAGCCCCGGCACGCGCGTGCTCGTGCTCGGCTGCGACCACGCGGCGCGGCTCGACGACCGTGCCGCGGCCGCCGCGGTGATGCTCACCGCACCGTGCGCGGCGAAGCCCGACGACGGCGCCGCACCCGCCACGGTGATGCTCGCCGCACCGTGCGCGGCGGAGCCCCACGATCGCGCCGCACCCGCCACGGTGATGCTGACCGCGCCGTGCGCAGCGCTGTGGCCCCCCGTGTTCGTCGAGTACGCGCTGCGCCGCGGTGCCGATGGTGTGCTGCTCGGCGGTTGCCCGCCGGGCGATTGCCCGTGGCGGCTCGGCTCGCGCTGGGTCGAGCAGCGGCTGGCCGGGCAGCGGCTGCCGCAGCTGCGTACGCAGGTGCCGCGCGAGCGCGTCAGGCTGCACCAGGCCTTGACCGAGGACAAGACCGCACTGGTCGAGGCCGTTCAAGCTTTCCATCGCGCGCTGGCCGGTCGGCCCCGATTGCCGGGCGACACGGCGCCGCGCAACGATTGACCACCGCCATCATGCACAAGGCACTCCGCTTCATCGGCCAGGCGCTGGCCTACGCCGCATTCGCCGCCGCGATCGGCCTGTTCGCCACCTGGCCGGCGCACCGGCTGCTCGAACCCGACCAGGCGCTGCTGCGGCTGTCGTTCTCGCACCCGGGCAAGGTCAGCAACGAGTGCCGCAAGCGCACCCCCGAGGAGCTGGCCAAGATGCAGCCGCAGATGCGCACGCCGCTCGACTGCCAGCGCGAGCGCTCGCCGGTGCAGGTGCGCGTGGTGCTCGACGAGCACGTGCTGGTCGACCGCAGCGTCGCACCGGCCGGCCTGTCGCACGACGGCGCGTCGAGCGTCTACTGGCGCACGCCGATCCCGGCCGGCTCGCACCGTATCGCGGTGACGCTGCGCGACGATGCCCGTGCCGACGCGCCGGTGTTCAGTCGCGACGCCACGCTCGACGTGAAACCCGGGCAGGTGGTGCTGATCGACTTCAAGCCCGAGCAGGGCGGCGTGGTGATCCGATGAGCCGCGGCCGTGCGCACGGCACGGCAACCGACGCGATGCGCGCGGCGGCGGCGCCGCGCGGCGTGATCGACCCGGCGACGCCGCAGTCGCCCCGCGCGTTCGACCCGACGGCGCAGCCGCGCCGCACATTCGCCTGGCCCGCGCACCGCTATGAGCTCGCGGTGCCGGCCGGCGAGCGGCGCGTGCTCGCGCTGTCGTGGCTCGCGCTGGCCACCGCGGCGCTGATCGGCTCGGGCCTGTTCGCGCTGCTGCTGGTGGGCGCGCGCACGCCGGGGGTCAACGCGCTGCTGCCCGGGGTGGACTTCTTCCACGTCGCGCTGGTGGTGCACGTCGACCTCTCGGTGCTGGTGTGGTTCCTCGCGATGGCCGGCGTGCTGTGGACGCTGGCCGGCTCCGAGCGCTGGCTCGCGCTCGGCTGGTGCGGCTTCACGCTGAGCGCGCTCGGCGCCGCGGTGATGACGCTGGCGCCGTTCTTCGGCGCCGCCGCGCCGGTGATGTCCAACTACGTGCCGGTGCTCGACGACGCGCGCTTCCTGTTCGGGCTGGCGCTGTTCGGTGCCGGGCTGGCGCTGACCACGCTGCGCGCGCTTGCGGTGCCGGGCCGCGTCGGCCTCGCGCTGCCGGGTGCCGGCGTGCTGCGCTTCGGCCTCAACGCCGCGGCGGTGGCCACCGCGCTCGCGCTCGGCGCGCTGCTGTGGTCGGCGCTGGCGCTGCGCCACGGCGCCGCCGCGGGTCTCGTGGGCAAGCCTTACTACGAGCTGCTGTTCTGGGGCGCCGGCCACGTGGTGCAGTTCACCTGGACGCTGCTGATGCTGGTGGGCTGGTTGTGGCTGGCCACGCGCATCGAGGCGCCGCTGCCGCTGTCGCCGCGCGTGGTGCTGCTGCTGTTCGGCGTGGCGCTGGTCTCGGTGTTCGCGACGCCGCTGATCTACCTGGCGTTCGACGTCGGCTCGGTCGAGCAGCAGCGCCTGTTCACCTGGCTGATGCGCTTCGGCGGCGGGCTGGCGATCGTGCCGATCGTGCTCGCGCTGGCGGTGGCGCTGTGGCGCGCGCCGCCCCGCGCGCCCGATGGGCGCGCACCCGGCGGCGCGGCCGATGCGCGCGCGCTGCGCGCCTGCCTGTTGGCCTCGATGGCGCTGTTCTGCGTCGGCGGCGTGATCGGTTTCCTGATCCGCGGCAGCGACGTGCGCGTGCCGGCGCACTACCACGGCGCGATCGTCGGCGTCACGCTGGCGCTGATGGGCGTCACCTATGCATTGCTGCCGGCGCTGGGCTTCGCGCGGCCGGGTGCTATCGCGCGCTGGCAGCCGCTGCTGTACGGCGCCGGGCAGCTGATGCACATCGTCGGCCTGGTGTGGTCGGGCGGCTATGGCGTGCAGCGCAAGGTGGCCGGCGCCGGCCAGGTGCTGCGCACACCGCAAGAGGTGGCCGGCATGGGCCTGATGGGGCTCGGCGGCCTGGTGGCGATCATCGGCGGTCTGCTGTTCGTCGTGGTGGTGCTGCAGTCGGTGCAGCGCGCGCGGCGCGCGCGTGCGGCGGCGCGCTGACGCCGGCTGCTGCCGATGCGTGCGCTGCTGTGGCTGGCGCTGCTGCTGGTGCTCGGCGTCAGCCTGTGCAGCGCGGCGCTGCGCCTGGCCAACAGCCCGATCGGTTGTACACCGGCACCGGCCTGCGCGCTGGAGACCGCCGCCGCGCAGCCAACGACCCCGGCCGACGCGCAGCCGCCGGCATGGCAGCAGACGCTGCGCCTGACGCATCGCATCTCGGCCTCGCTGGCCGGCGTGGTGTTCCTCTTCATCGTCGTGTTCGGTTTCGCACGCTGGTCGGCCTCGCAGCGCGTGGCCGGGCTGGCGCTGCTGGTGCTGACGCTGGCGCTCGCGCTGGTCGGACGCATCACACCGGCGCCATCGGCGGCAGCCGTGCTGGGTGGCGTGCCGCCGCCGTCGGCGCCGGTGGTGCTGACCAATCTGCTCGGCGGCCACTTGCTGCTCGCTGCGCTGGCTTGGCTGCTGGTGACACCGCCATCCGGGCCGCGCGCGGCGTGGCCCGGCGCGGGGTTGTCGGCTGCCGTGCTGGCCGTGTCGGCCAGCGGCGTGATGGTGACGATCGGCACGGCTGCCGGGTGGGCGAGCGCGCACGCAGCGCTGGGCGCCGCCGCGCTGCTCGCGCTGGCTGTGCTGGCGTGGCGCTGGCGCGGTCGTGCGACCGCCCTCGCGGCAGCGACCGCGCTCGTCGCGGCCGCCACCGCGTTCAGCGGGCTGCCGACGCTGCAACAGGCCCTGCATTGGCCGGCCGCGGTCGTGCACAGCGTGCTGGCGGGCCTGACGCTGGCCGCTGCCGCGGCGCTGTGGCGCGGGTCGCGCGGCTGACGCTGCGGCCGTGCGAGAGTGGCGTGCGGCCGACGCGTGGCGACCACAGGCCGAGGGCCCGTTGACGGCAGTCAATCGCCGGCTTCAGCCGCGCTTCAAGAATCGCGCCACACCGCCGGCGAGCACCGCATGCAGCACCACGCCTTCGACCTGCCCCGCTACATGGCCGCGCTGCCGCTGTTCAAGGACATGGCGGCCGAGGCGCTGGCGCGTCTGGCGGCGGGCAGCCGGCTGTGCCGCTTCGCGCGCGGCGAGACGCTGTTTCGCGTCGGCACGCCGTGCACCGAGTTCTTCACCACGGTGTTCGGCCAGATCAAGCTGTTCGCGCTGTCGGCCGGCGGGCAGGAGAAGGTGGTCGAGCTGGCCGGCCCGGGCATGAATTTCGCCGAGGCGGCGATGTTCGTCGGCGGCACGCACCGGCTGAGCGCACAGGCGTTGTCGGATTCGATGGTCCTCGCAGTCAGCAAGCCGGTGCTGCTCGACGAGATCGCGCACGATCCGGCGCTGGCGCTGCGCATGCTCAGCGGCCTGTCGCGCCGCATGCACCGCCTGATCGACGACGTGGAGGCCTATGCGCTGCACAGCGGGCTGCGCCGCGTGGCCGACTACCTGCTCGACGAGCTGCAGCAGGCCGGCCCGGCCGCGCGCGCGGTGTCGCTGCCGGTCAGCAAGGCCACGATCGCGTTGCGGCTGTCGATCACGCCGGAGTACTTCTCGCGCGTGCTGCACCAGCTCGAGGACGAAGGCCTGATCCGCATCGACAAGCGCGCGATCGCGATCGCCAGCCCCGAGTGCCTGCGCGCGTTCGCTTCGATCGGCGCCGGCACGGCGGCGCCGAGCTGCCCGCACGGCGAATGCGCCAAGTGGGCCGCGCAGCGACCGGAGGCCGAGCACCTCCGCAGTACCTTTGCCGCCGTGCCCTCCAAGGGGCGCAGCCTGCAACCTGGCAAGGCCGGATCCGCCGCGACTCGCGAGCGCAACGGTTCATGCATTGAGCGCGGCGCACCGGTCGCGTGGAGCGAGTGAACCGGATCACCTGGGAAGTCCGGCCCGAATCCCGACGCGCGACCGTTCCTGGCCGCACCGAGGCCGCGTCGGCCGTTCAGTGCGACGTGCCCTCCGAGCGCGTGATCTTGTTGAACACGTTGTACTTGCCCACCGGCTTGCGCATCGGCAGGCGCTTGACCTCCTGGAACGTGGCCGCGTCGTAGACGATCAGCGCGCCGTCCATCTCCCACAGGCTGGCCAGCGCGAAGCGGCCGTCGCGGGTGAACTCGATGTGCGCCAGCGTCCTGCCCGGCTCGCGCACGCGCGCCACCGGCTCGAGCGTGCGCTTGTCGACGATGGTCAGCGTATCCTTCGCGGTCGGGCTCATCATCGAGTCGGTCCAGGCGAACGGCGTGCGCTCGTGGCTGCGCAGGAAGAAGCCCGGCCCCGGCGTGGCGATGGTCTTCACCAGCCGCCACGTCTTCAGGTCGATCACGCTGAGCGTGCCGTCGGCGAGGTTGGGGCTGGCCAGCACCGTGGTGCCCTGCCACGCGAAGGTGATGCCCGAGCCGAGGTGCGGCATGCCGGCAATGGGGAGCGTGGCGATGCGCCGCCGCACGTCGAGGTTGACCACCTGGCCGCTGGGCGTGCCGTCGCCGCGCGGGCGGGCGGCGCCGAGCGCGTGCGCGTAGCCGGCGTCGAAGAAGAAGTCGTCCAGCGGCTCGTCGAGCAGCGTGCGCTTGACGCCGAGGAAGCCCGGCGTGGCCACGGCCTCGCCCGAGCGGAAGTCGTGCACCAGGCCGTCGTGGATCGCGGGTGCCTGCGGGTCGTACGAGATCTCCCACAGCTCGGCGATGTCCTTCATCGCCACCACGAAGCTGGCGCGCGGCGCCGCGTCGTACACCGCCGACACGCGCGAGCTGGCCTTGCCGTCGCGCGACGCGGCGGGCCAGGTCTTCACCAGGTTCAAGCCGGCGTCGAACAGCGCCAGCGTGCGCGGAAAGTAGTTGGCCGCCATCACCCAGCGGCCATCGCGCGACACCGCCACGTTGCGCATGTTCAGGCCGGCGCGCACCTCGGCCACCACGGTCAGGTTCCACAGGTCGTACTTCGTGATCCAGCCGTCGCGAGAGCCGAAGTAGACGAAGCGGCCGTCGGGCGTGAACTTCGGCCCGCCGTGCAGCGCGTAGCGGCTGGCGAAGCGGTGGATGCGCTCGAAGCGGTCACCATCGACCAGCGAGACGTGGTGGTCGCCGCCTTCGACGACGACGAACAGGTTCAGCGGGTCGGCCTGCCACACCGGCCGGGCCGGCAGGTCGCGCGCACCCGGCGTCTCGACGCGCGAGGCGCGGATGTCGGCCTCGCTCCAGCCGGGCGCCGGGTGCACCGGTGTGTAGAGCCACGCCGCCAGCGCGGCCAGCGCGTCGGCGTCGAGCTGCGGCGCGAAGCCGGCCATTTGCGTGGCCGGCCGGCCGTGGGCGATGACCTTCAGCGCGTCGGGCTTGCGCAGCCGCTCCAGGCTCTCGGGCAGCAGCGCCGGCCCCATGCCGCCGGTGCGCTGCGTGCCGTGGCAGGCCGCGCAGTGTTGCTGGTACAGCGTGGCCGCGTCGACCTGCGCGCGCGCTGCCGGGCCGGCCAGCAGTGCCGCGACGAGCGCCACCGTGAGCGTGAGGCTGGGTGCGAGGTCGGCCATGCGGTCGGCCACGGTCGCGGGCCGCCGGCTCATGGCGCGGTCGCGATCGGTCGCCGCTTGCCCGCGAACGGTGTCAGGGCCACGCGCGGCGCGGCGTGCGCGACACCGATCTCGGCGTCGTCGAGGTAGCAGCCCGGGTCTTCGGCCCAGGCGTTGCCGGTGACCTGCTGCGCGCGCACGCGCGTGTTGCCGCCGCAGAGGTCGAGGTGGGCGCACGCGGCGCAGCGGCCCTGCACCGGCCGCGGGCGCGCCTTGAGCCCGGCCAGCAGCGGGTCGCGCGTGTCGTGCCAGATCGCCGAGAACGGCCGCTCGCGCACGTTGCCCAGCGTGTGGTGCCACCACATCGTGTCGGGGTGCACCTGGCCGAGGTTGTCGATGTTGGCCACGTTGACGCCCGAGGCGTTGCCGCCCCAGGCCACCAGGTGCTCGCGCAGCGGCGCCGCCCAGCGCGCGTGCAAGGCCGGCTGGTGCGTGCGCAGCCACTGCAGCAGGTAGGGGCCATCGGCGTCGTTGTTGCCGGTCACGTACTCTTCGTCGAGGCCGGTGCGCGCGGCGTCGAACGCGCGCGCGAACAGCGTGTCGAGCGCGCTGCGCGTGGCGGCGAACTGCGCATCGCGGGCGCGGTGGATGTTGCCGCGGCCGGCGTAGTTCAGGTGCGAGAAGTAGAACTTGCGCACCTGCTCGTCGCGCATCAGCTGCAGCAGGGCCGGCAGGTCGTGCGCGTTCATCGCCGTCATCGTGAAGCGCAGGCCGGTCTTGACGCCGCGCGCGCGCAGCAGTTGCAGCGCCGCGAGGCTGCGCGCGAACGCGCCGTCGAGCCGGCGGAAGCGGTCGTGCGTGGCGCGCAGGCCGTCGAGGCTGATGCCCACGTAGTCGAACGCCGCATCGGCCACGCGCGCGGCCATCGGCGCGTCGATCAGCGTGCCGTTGGTCGACAACCCGACGTAGAAGCGCAGCGCCTTCGCGCGCGCGGCAATCGTGAACAGGTCGGGCCGCAGCAGCGGCTCGCCGCCCGACAGGATCAACACCGGCACGCCGCAGGCTTTCAGGTCGTCCATCACCGCGAACACCTCGTCGGTGCCGAGCTCGCCCGCGTAGTCGTGGTCGGCCGACAGCGCGTAGCAGTGCGCGCAGCTGAGGTTGCAGCGCCGGATCAGGTTCCAGATCACCACCGGGCCAGTGGCGCGCGGGGCGTGTGGCGGCGCCATCGCGCCGCCGTGTTCGGCGTCGAGCAGCAGGCGCATGAAGTGCGTGACACGGAACATCGGATCAATCGCTCCCTTCGGTGCGCAGGCGCAGGCCGGTCTTCTTCAGGATCGCCGTCGAGTAAAGAATGTCGTGCCCGTGGCAGGCGGCGCCGAGCAGCGCCTGAATCTGCGCCGCCTGCCCGGCCACCTCGGCGCGCGAGCGGCCGTGCAGCATCGCGTACAGGTTGTACGGCCAGCGCGGCAGCAGGCGCGGCCGGCGGTAGCAGTGACTGACGCCGGGCAGCTCGGCCACGCGCGCACCGAGCGTGTCGACGGCGTCGTCGGCCACGTCCCACACGCTCATGCCGTTGGCCGTGAAGCCGAGCTTGTAGTGGTTGGGTACCGCGCCGATGCGCCGGATCAGGCCCGATGCCAGCATCGCCGTCAGGCGTTCGCGCACCGCCTGCGCACTGACGCCGAGCATCGCGCCCACCGCCTCATAGGGTTGCGGCACCAGCGGCAGCCCGCTTTGCAGCGCGGTCACCAGTTCGCGGTCGAACTCAGACAGCGCCATCGTCGTCGTCCTCCGCGGCGGGTGGCTCGATCGGCAGCCGCAGCTCGACCTTGAACTCGCGCTCCTTCGGCAGACGGGCCACCGCCAGGCCGGTGTCGGCCTCGATGCCGCGCAGCACGGCCTCGGCGGCGGCGGGCGACTCGGCGGCCACCACGAACCACATGTTCAGCGGCGCCGGCTCGCCCGTGGCGAGCGTGCAGGCGCAGCCGCCGCGCTCGAACGCCGCATCGAGCCGGCGCGCCGACTCGCGCCGGTAGTTGTGCGCCACCTCGGGCCAGGCGTTGACCTGCTCGGCCACTGCCGCGAAGCGCACCTCGGGCACCGCCAGCGCCGCCAGTACCAACGCACCGCCGCTGCGCTCGATCTGGAACAGCGGGCCGAAGCGCGTGAGCACGCCGTGCGACAGCAGGCTGGCCAGGCGTTCGAGCACTTCGTCCTCGCCGATGCCGAGCTCGCGGCCAACGCTGCCGAACGGCCGCTCGACGAGTGGAAAGTCGCCGTGCAGCCGCCGCATCAAACGTGCGTCGGTGTCGTCGAAACAGGCTGGCGGGTCAGAGTGCATGGCTCGCTCGGCGGTGCAGTTCGCGGAAGCGCCGCGCACCCTCTTGCTTGAAGCGGCGGCGCGAGAACAGCGTCTCGCGCGCGCAGCTGCCGAGCGCCGCGCGCTCGACTACCGCGTCGATCGCGGCGCATACGGCGTCGCGCTCGCGCCCGTGCACCATGCAGTACAGGTTGTACGGCCAGCCCGGCGCTCGCTCGCGGCGGTAGGCCAGCGTCACCGCCGGTTCACGCGCCAGCGCGGCGCCACAGGCGTCGACGCGGTCGTCGGGCACGTCGAACACGGTCATCGCATTGGCACCGAAGCCCAGCTCGTGGTGCCGCACGACGATGCCGAAGCGCCTCAGCGCACCGCAGTTCAGCCAGCGTGCCAGCGTGTCGAGCACCTGCGCGCGCGTGCAGCCGAGCTGCAGCGCCCATGGGTCGAAGGGCTGGTGCACCAGCGCCAACCCCTGCTCGACCAGCGCGGCCAGCGGCCAGTCTGCGGCCGGCAGCGGCGCGGCTTCGGCGCGAACCGGGGTTGCGCCGGTGCCTTGGGTGGCAGCCGGCGCGCGCGCCAGCGTCGCACCGAGGTCGAACCCGAGGTCGATGCGGTAGGCGCGCCGCATCGGCAGGCGCAGCATCGGCAACTGCACCGTGGCCTGCAGCGCATCGAGCGTGCGCTGCACCGCGGCGACGCTGTGCGCGTTCAGCACGAACCACAGGTTCCAGTGGTGTTCGCGCTCGTAGTTGTGGTTGACCCCAGGCTGCGCCGACACCAGCGCCGCCACGCCGTCGAGCTGCGCGCCCGGCACCGCCAGCGCCGCCAGCACGCCGGCCCCGCCGGCCCCGGCGGCGAACACGCCGCCGATGCGGCTCAACGAGCCGGCATGGCGCAGCTGCTGCAACTCCTCGAGCACCATGGCCTCGCTGCAGCCCAGTGCTGCAGCGATGTGCGCGAACGGCGTCGCCACCAGCGGAAAGCCACGCTGCCAGTCGTTGAGCAGACGGTGGCGCAGGGCGTCGCGGGTGGGTGTCATGGGTGGTGGCTCCACCGGTTGCGCGCGCTGGTCGCGTTGCTTTCGGTCCGGACGCGGCTTGCCGCGACCGAGCGTGCAAAGCCGCGTGCGGGTATGCGCCGGCGCTCGAATGCGGCAGCCCCTCGCTGCGCGAGGGGTTCCCTGCGCTGCTCGATCGCATGGCCCGCGGCGAAACTCGCTCCGCTCACTTCGTTCGCTGTGTTCGGACAGTCGCCGCGAGTCAGAACACGTTGCGCGCGCTGCGCGCGCGCGGCCATGCGCTCTGCGCTGCTCGGCGCCGCATATGTCGCTGCAGGCGCACACCCGCCCGCGGCTTTGCTGGCACCACCGCGCCGCGCAGCACTCACGCAGAGCAACCAGCGCCCACTGCGCGAAGAAGTCGGGACCAACGCCCGGCGCAGAGGGCTCATTCAGAACCCCATCCGCGCCGCACGGGCGGTGAAGAAGATGCCGCTCGGTGAGTCCACCGGCAGCGAGGCCAGCGTGGCGAAGCTCTGCGTGTCGAGCACCAGCACGCGGTGGTCGTCGCGCGCGCTCAGCCACACCGCCTCGGCGCGCGGCGTGAACTCCATGTGCAGCACCGCGCGGCCCGGCTCGAGCGTGCGCACCACGCGCTGCTCGAGCGTGTCGATCACCTGTACGCGGTGGTAGTCGGGCAGCGCGAAGTTCACCCACACCTGGCGCGCGTCGGGCCGCGCGATCACGAACACCGGCTGGCCGGCCACCGCGATGCGGCCCACCTCCTGCCACGACTGCGTGTCGACCACCAGCACCTCATGGCGGCCGATGGCCGGGAGGTAGGCGTGGCGGCCGGCCACCGCCCAGCCGCGCAGGTGCGGCATCTTGTAGACCGGCAGCGGCTGCTCGCCGCGGCCGTAGCCGGCGAGGATGCGGCGCGCCTTCGGCTCGGCCTGCCACAGGTCGATCAGCGCCAGGCCGTCCTCGCCGAACAGGCCGGCAATGTAGTGGCGGCCGTCGGGCGTGAGCAGCGCGTCGTAGGGTTGGCGGCCGATGCCGTCGAAGCGCGTCACCTGCGGCCGCGCCGGGTCGCTCAGGTCGGCGATGCAGATCGCATCGGCATCGAACAGCGCGTAGGCGAAGCGCCGGCCGGGCAGATCGACCAGGCCGACCACGCGCGAACGTGGGCGCCCCCCGGCGCCTTCGGCGCCAGCCCCCTCGGGGGTGGCACCGCCCGAGCTTGGGGCGGCCCGGCGCTCGGGCTCGTGGCTCGCCGCCATCTGGTAGGCCGGGATATCCGCCACCAGCGCCAGCGTGCGCGCATCGAACACCTTGATGCCGCCGGGCGCGTAGTTCTGCGCCGCCACCAGCGTGCCGTCGGCGCAGATCGCGCCGCCGATCGAGTTGCCGGCCTGCTGCACGCGCGCCTCGATGCGCTGCGCCAGCAGGTTCACACGCGTCAGCGCGCCGTCGCGGCCGAACACGAACGCGTTGGCGCCGTCGCGTGAGAACACCACCGATGCGTGCGACAGGTCGCCCAGCCCCGGCACCTCGGCCAGCAGCGTGCGTGAGCTGGTGTTGACGATCGCCAGCGCGCCGCGCGCGCGCTGGATCACCACACCGAGGTCGCCGGTGCCGGCCGGCGCCACTGCCGGTGTCGCGCAGCCGGCGAGGCCGCGCGTGGCGAGCAGCGCGGCCGCCGGCGCCAGCAGCGCACGGCGCTTCATCGCGTGCGCTCCGCCGGTTCGGGCAAGCCGCGCGCCAGTTGCTCGGCGATCCAGCGCGCGTCGCTGTCGCTGAGCAGCGCGCGCCACGGCGGCATCGGCGTGCCGGGGCGGCCGTGCGCGATCGTGGCGGCCATCGCATCGAGCGGCTTGCCGGCCAGCGCAGCGGGCGTCAACGCGGGGCCGAGGCCGCCGGTCAGCCGCATGCCGTGGCAGGCGCCGCAGTCATGGCGCACCATGCGCACCAGGGTCTGCTGGCGCGCCGCGTCCGGCGGCTGTGCCGCGGCGCCGAACGCCAGCGGCAGCACGACAGCGGCCACGGCGCCGCGCACGGGAGGGGCCCTCAGCGCTTGACGATGAACTCGACCGCCGCCTTCAGGTCGGCGTCGTTGATCTTCTCGGGCGGGTTCGGTGCCATCGGCACGGGGCCGTAGACGCCTGAGCCGCCCTTGCGCACCTTCTCCATCAGCTTGGCGGTGGCGTCCTGGCCCTTGTACTTGGCCGCGATGTCCTTGAACGCCGGGCCCACCAGCTTCTTGTCCTTGGTGTGGCAGGCCATGCAGCCGGCCTTGTTCATCGCGTCTTCGGGGCCGGCGGCTGCGGCGCCGGCGCTCGCGGCGAGCGCCACGCAGGCGACGGCGATGGGTACGGTGATTCTCATGTTTCGTGTCCTTGCATCGATCAATAGATGTCGTGCTGGGTGTTGTGCACGTTGAAGTGGCCGGTGGGCGTGATGAGTCGCGGATCCTTGATCACCGCCTTGAGCTTGAGCGTCTTGTCGTCGACGACGACCAGCGCGCTCTGCTTGTCCTTGGCCGACCACACCGCGAACCACACCTCGTCGCCGGCCTTGTTGTATTCGGGCTGCACCACGCGCATCGCGCCGCCGTCGGCGATGCCCGACCACTCGGCGATCGGCAGCACCTTGAAGCCGGCCTTCAGGTTCTTGGTGTCGAACACCGCCACCGACTGGCTGATCTTCGCCTCGGGGTTCAGCGGCGTGTCCACATACAGATGCCTGGACTTCGGGTGCGTCTTGATGAACAGGTTGCCGCCGCCCTGGCCGTCGAGGGTCTCGCACACCTTCCAGGCGTGCTGCTTGTTCTTCTTGGGGTCGGTGCCGATCAGCGAGATCTTCTCGCTGCCCAGGTGGCCGGTGGCCCACACCGGGCCGCACTTGGGGTGCACGAAGTTGGCGCCGCGCCCGGGGTGCGGGATCTTGTCGACGTCGACCAACGCGCTGAGCTTGCCTTCCTTGGCATCGACCACCGCGATCTTGTTCGACTGGTTGGCCGCCATCATCACGTAGCGGTGGCTGGCATCCCAACCGCCGTCGTGCAGGAAGCGCGCGGCCGGGATCTCGGTGACCTGCAGGTTGGCGATGTCCTTGTAGTTGACCAGCAGGATCTTGCCGGTCTCCTTGACGTTGACCACGAACTCGGGCTTGAAGTGCGAGCCCACGATCGCCGCCACGCGCGGCTCGGGGTGGTACTCCTGCGTGTCCACCGTCATGCCGCGGGTGCCGGCGATCTTCAGCGGCTCGAGCGTGTCGCCGTTCATGATCACGTACTGCGGCGGCCAGTAGGTGCCGGCGACGGCCAGCTTGTCTTCGTAGCCCTTGTACTTGCTGGTGTCGACGCTGCGCGCCTCGAGGCCGACGCGGATCTCGGCCACGTTGTCGGGCTTGGCCATCCACAGGTCGATCATGTTGATCTTGGCGTCGCGCCCGATCACGAAGATGTAGCGCCCCGACGCCGACAGCCGCGAGATGTGCACCGCGTAGCCGGTCTTGACGATGCTGATGATCTTCTTGGTGTCGCCGTCGATCAGCGCCACCTCGCCGGTGTCGCGCAGCGTGGTCGAGAAGATGTTGGCGATGTTGTAGTTGTTGAGCTTCTTCTTCGGCCGCTTCTCGGGCGGCACGAGCACCTTCCAGGTCGCCTTCATCTCCTTCATGCCGTACTCGGGCGGCTGCGGAGGGTCCTGCTGCACGTAGCGCGCCATCAGGTCGACCTCTTTCTCGCTCATCTCGCCCGAGGTCTGCCAGTTGGGCATGCCGGCCGGCGAGCCGTAGGCGATGAACACCTTCAGGTAGTCGGTGCCCTTGCCGAGCGTGATGTCGGGCGTCAGCGGCTTGCCGGTGGCGCCCTTGCGCAGCACGCCGTGGCAGCCGGCGCAGCGCTCGAAGTAGATCTTGCGGCCCTGGTCGAACTCGGCCTGCGTCATCGGCGGCGCCTTCGGGTTCGCGCTTTGGTACATCGGCTCGTTGGCCAGCGGCGACGAGCCGGCCTGGTAGCGCATCTCGGTCTCCGACACGCCCTTCTCGTGCGTGCCGGGGGCCGAGGCGGCGGGGGCCGGCGCGGTCTGCGCCTGCGCCGTGACGGCGAACGCGATCCACAGTGCCGTGGCGATCATGCTGCGGTGACGGAAGGGGGTTCTCATGCTCACTCCGCTGGTTGAATCTGTTATGCAGCGCCGGGTCGTGCCACGCGCTGCCGGGCGGCAGACAGTGTTGGCGATTGCCAGCGGCCGGACGTTGAACTGGTTCAAGAAAGGTGTCGCGCGGCGTCGATGCAACGTCGACAGCGGCCTTGCACTGCGTCAATGCGAGCCGTGCAGCGTGTTTCGACAATGCCGCCGCGTGGGATCGACAAGGAGCAGGGCCCCGATGAGCGCACTCGGCGAACACGCCCGCTTCGACGCGCCGGCAACTGCCGCCGCACGCCCGGGCCGGGTGACGCTGGTGGGCGCAGGCCCCGGCGACCCGGAGTTGCTGACCTTGAAGGCCGTCAAGGCGCTGCGCGCGGCGCAGATCGTGCTGCACGACAGCCTGGTCGATGCCGCGGTGTTCGAGCACGTGCCGCGCACGGCGCACCGCATCGCAGTGGGCAAGCGCGCCGGCCGCCACTCGATGAGCCAGCGGGCGATCATCGAGCTGATGCTGCGCCTGGCCCGGGGTGGTCACCCGGTGCTGCGCCTGAAGGGCGGCGACCCGTTCATCTTCGGCCGCGGCGGCGAAGAAGTGCTCGCGCTGACGCGGGCCGGCATCCCGTTCGAGGTGATTCCCGGCGTCAGCGCGGCGCAGGGCGCTGCCGCGTGCGCCGGCATCCCGCTGACGCACCGCGACCACGCCGCCGCGCTGGTGTTCGCCACCGGGCACCTGCGCGGCGCGGGCGATGACGCGCGCACGGTCGATCTCGACTGGGCATTGCTGGCGCGGCCGCGCCAGACCACGGTGATCTACATGGGGCTGGCCGCACTGCCGCAGATCTGCGAGCAGCTGGTCGCGCACGGCCTGCCGCCCGACACGCCGGCCGCCGTGGTGGAGCGCGCCACCTGCACCGACCAGCGCACGATCGCCGGCACCGTGGCCACGCTGCCCGCGCTGGCGCAGGCGCGGGGGGTGTGCGCGCCGGCGCTGATCGTGGTCGGCGCGGTGGTGGCGCTGCAGCGCACGCTCGGCGTGGCGCTGCGGCCGCACGCACCGCCCGCCCGCCACGCCGCGTGATGGCCCACGATACCGCCACGCCCGCGAAGCCGGCGCTCGTCTGCCCGGCCGGCTCGCTGCGCGCGCTGACGATGGCGGTCGACGCCGGCGCCGATGCGGTCTACCTCGGGCTGAAGAACGCCACCAACGCACGCAACTTCGCCGGCCTGAACTTCGACGACGCGCAGGTGCGCGACGGCGTGCGCTACGCGCACGCCAAGGGCCGCCAGGTGTTGATGGCGCTCAACACCTTCGCCGACGCGCGCGACGGCGCGCCGTGGCAGCAGGCGGTGCAGCGCGCCGCCGAGCTCGGCGCCGATGCGCTGATCGTCGCCGACGTTGCCGTGATGGCGTTCGCGCGCCGCGAGTTCCCCGCGCTGCGCCTGCACCTGTCGGTGCAGGCCTCGGCCACCACCTACGAGGCGATCGAGTTCTACCGCGAGCGCTACGGCATCGCGCGCGCCGTGCTGCCGCGCGTGCTCACGCTGCAGCAGGTGGCGCACGTGGTGCGCCACAGCAGTGTCGAGATCGAGGTGTTCGGCTTCGGCAGCCTGTGCGTGATGGTGGAGGGCCGCTGCGCACTGTCGTCGTACGTGACCGGTCAGTCGCCCAACGGCGCCGGCGTGTGCTCGCCGCCGTCGGCGGTGCGCTGGCACGAGACACCGGCCGGCGTGCAGGCACGGCTCAACGAGGTGCTGATCGACACCTACGCGCCCGACGAGCCGCGCGGCTACCCCACGCTGTGCAAGGGCCGCTTCGTCGTCGACGGCCAGCGCGACTACGCGCTCGAGGAGCCGTCGAGCCTGAACACGCTGGCGCTGCTGCCGCAGCTGATCGAGGCCGGCGTCAAGGCGATCAAGATCGAAGGCCGCCAGCGCAGCCCGCAGTACGTGGCCGAGGTCACGCGCGTGTGGCGCGCGGCGATCGACCGCGCCGCGTCGGATGCGCGCTACTCGGTGCCGCCGCAGTGGGCCGCGAAGCTGGCGCGCTGGGCCGAAGGGCAGCAGCACACGCTGGGCGCGTACGACCGCCCGTGGAGATGAGGTTTCCCCGCATCGCAGGGGCGCTTCGATGAGCAACCCAACCCGCCGCCTCGAACTCACCATCGGCCCGCTGCTGTACTGGTGGCCGCGCGCCGCGCTGATGCAGCTGTACGCCGCGGTGGCCGAGGGCCCCGCGCGCACCGTGGTGCTGGGCGAGGTGGTGTGCTCGCGCCGCCACGAGTTCAGCTTCGACGACTGGCTCGCGCTGGCGCGCGACCTCGCCGGCGCCGGCAAGACCGTGGTGCTGGCGACGCAGGCGCTGGTGATGGCGGAGGCCGAGCTGCGCAGCCTGCGCCGCATCGTCGAGCAAGACGAGTTCGCCGTCGAGGCGGGCGACGCCTCGGCGCTGCGGCTGCTGGCGCAGGCCCATGTGCACGCCCATTCGCCTGCCCATGTGCAGGCCCATGTGCAGACGCACGCCGCAGGCGGCGCGCGCAAGCCGTTCGTGATCGGGCCGCACATCAACATCTACAGCCGCGACGCACTGGCCGAGCACGCCGCGCTCGGCGCCGGCCGCTGGGTGGCGCCGGTCGAGCTGCCGCTCGACGCGCTGCCGTTGATCAACCCGCCGGCCGATGCCGTGTGCGGGCCCGCGGGGCCGCTCGAGACCGAGGTGTTCGGCTTCGGCCGCCTGCCGCTGGCGTTCTCGGCGCGCTGCTTCACCGCGCGCCACCACCGGCTGGCCAAGGACGCGTGCGAGTACCGCTGCCGCGACGACGCCGACGGCCTGCTGTTGCGCAGCACCGAAGGGCGCGACTTTCTGGTGCTCAACGGCATCCAGACGCAATCGGCCGCGCTGCACGCGGTGATCGACCGTGCCGCGGCGTTGCGCGAGGCCGGCGTGCACAGCGTGCGGCTGTCGCCGTGCAGCGGCGATTTCGCCCGCGTGGTCGCGCTGTACGAGCGCGCGCTGAACCCGGCCAGCGGTGAAGCAGCCGATGGCGCCGATGCCGCCGGCGCCTGGCGCGAACTGGCCGCGCTCGACCTGTCCGGCGAACTGGTCAACGGCTTCGCAGCACGACGCCCGGGCCTGGAGGTGCTGCAACCATGACGACGACCCGCATGGAACCACGCGACGCGGCGCTGCCGCCGCGCTGGCGCATGCTGGCGCACGGCGTGCGCGCTGTGGTGCGCCGCCTGCCCACGCAGCCGCCGTCGTTCTTGGCCGCGCGCATGCTCGACCGCGTGCTGTGGCCGCGTCTCGACGACAACGCACGTGCCGCGCTGGCGCAGCGCACGGTCGAGGTCGAGGTCATCGAGCTCGGCGTGCGCGTGCGGCTGCAGCTCGGCGCCGGCGGCTTCGTGGTGGCGCCCGCCGCCGCGCCGGTGGCACTGACGATCCGTGCCACCGCGCCCGCACTGTGGCGGCTGCTGCGCGGCGAGGACGACGCCGACCGCCTGTTCTTCGAGCGCGCGCTGGTGATGGAAGGCGACACCGAGTTCGGCGTGGCGCTGAAGAACGTGCTCGACGCCATCGGGCCGCTGTGGCACGCAGACTGATGTCTCGCGGTGCCGGCTGATTCCTGGCGCCATCGGAGCGAGGCCGAGGCCACAGCGATGCCTGCCACGGGTGTCGTTCGAGCGCCGTGACGGGCTGGCCTGTTGCGCGCAAGTGAAGGAAGGAGGCCCGGGCGGGAGCCCGGGCCGGGGGGACATGGAGCGCAACAGGCCAGCCCGGCGCGGCGCGGACGCACCGGCCGTCGCATGTCGGCACACGCACCAACCCAAAGCGACTCGAAGCGACAACGCGCCCGCAGACGACAGCCGATGAAAGCGCGTTGCCGATCGTTGCCGAAAGCCCTTGCAACCATGCGTTGCATCGGCTTGCCTGCGCTATCTATAGTGTGTAGGCTTCCGTTGCGGCGCTAGCGGTAGTGTCTCGCGCCGCGCCGCGGGACGATCGCGGTGGCGCTTGATGCAGCGCAAGCCGCAACCCACAATCTCGAACAACGAACCAGCAACGGGCCGCCTTGAGCCCATTGGAGACCGCACGCATGACCGAGATCGCCCGACCCAGCGGGCCGCAACAGCAGGCCGGCGCAGCTGCCGCCGCCCACACCGCACCGCTGCCGGCGCAGCCGATCAGCCAGGAGGTGCTGCTCGAGAAGTACGCCAAGGGCGACGAGCGCAGTGTCGATGACGTGCGCGCGCGCGTGGCACGCGCGCTGGCCGCCGGCGAGGCGCCGGCGCAGCGCACGCAATGGGAGGCGCGCTTCTTCGACGCACAGCGCGCCGGCTTCATCCCCGCCGGGCGCATCGATTCGGCCGCCGGCACCGCGCTCGGCGCCACGCTGATCAACTGCTTCGTGCAGCCGGTGGGCGATTCGATCGCCGAGCCCGAAGAGGGCTACCCCGGCATCTACACCGCGCTGACCGAAGCGGCCGAGACCATGCGCCGCGGCGGCGGCGTGGGCTACGACTTCTCGCGCATCCGCCCCAAGGGTGCGTGGGTGGGCACCACGCAAAGCAGCGCGTCGGGCCCGGTGAGCTACATGCGCGTGTTCGACCGCAGCTGCGAGACGGTGGAGTCCGCCGGCAGCCGGCGCGGCGCGCAGATGGGCGTGCTGCGCTGCGACCACCCCGACGTGGAGGCGTTCATCCACGCCAAGGACGCGGGCGACCTCAGCAACTTCAACATCTCGGTCGGTGTGACCGACGCGTTCATGCGTGCGGTCGAAGAGGGCCGCGAGTTCGAGCTGGTGCACCGCGCCGAGCCAGGTGCCGCGCAGAAGGCCGCCGGCGCGTACCAGCGCAGCGATGGCGTGTGGGTGTACCGCACCGTGCCCGCGCGCGATCTGTGGGACCAGATCATGCGCTCCACGTATGACCACGCCGAGCCCGGTGTGCTGTTCATCGACCGCATCAACGCCGACAACAACCTCGGCTACTGCGAGCGCATCGAGTCCACGAATCCTTGTGGTGAGCAACCGCTGCCCGCCTACGGCTGCTGCTGCCTCGGCTCGATCGACCTCACGTTCTTCGTCGAGCAGCCGTTCGAGCCCGGTGCGCGCTTTCGCGACGATGCCTTCGTCGAGGTGGTGAAGGTCGCGGTGCGCATGCTCGACAACGTGCTCGACGCCACCGTGTGGCCGCTGCCGCAGCAGCAGGAAGAGGCGCGCGCCAAGCGCCGCATCGGCCTCGGGTTCACCGGCCTGGGCGATGCGCTGATCATGCTCGGCCTGCGCTACGACAGCGCGGGTGCGCGCGCCGAGGCCGCGCGCATCGCCGCGGTGATGCGCGACGCGGCGTACGACGCCTCGGCCGACCTGGCGCGCGAGCGCGGCGCGTTCCCGCTGTTCAACGCCGACCTGTACCTCTCGCGCGGCAGCTTCGCGTCGCGCCTGCCGCAACCGCTGAAGGACAAGATCCGCGCGCAGGGGATCCGCAACTCGCATCTGCTGTCGATCGCGCCCACCGGCACCATCAGCCTGGCGTTTGCCGACAACGCCAGCAACGGCATCGAGCCGCCGTTCTCGTGGAGCTACACGCGGCGCAAGCGCGAGAACGACGGCAGCTTCAAGGAGTACGCGGTCGAAGACCACGCGTGGCGGCTGTACCGGCACCTGCGCGGCAGCGACGCGCCGCTGACCGACGCCTTCGTCACCGCGCTCGAGATGAGCGCCGAGAACCACGAGGCGATGGTGGCCGCGGTGGCGCCGTTCATCGACACCGCGATCAGCAAGACGGTGAACGTGCCCGAGGACTACCCGTACGCCGATTTCCAGGGCCTGTACCTCACGGCGTGGAAGTCGGGGCTGAAGGGCCTGGCCACCTACCGCCCGAACAGCGTGTTAGGCGCGGTGCTGAGCGTCGACGCGCCGGCGGCGCCGGCCGCCGCCGCGGCCGCGCCGCAACTGGTGGCGCACACCGACAGCGCCGCCAACCAGCGGCTGCGCGTGGAGCGGCTGCCGGCGCCGGTGCTGGCGTCGCTGCGCTGGCCGAGCCGGCCGGAGTTTCCCGGTGGCAACCCGGCGTGGAGCTACATGATCCGCTACCCGCACGGCGAGTTCTCGCTGTTCGTCGGCGAGCTGCCGGCCGAGGCGGGCCCCGAGTCGGGGCTGTTCGCGCGCAACCTGCCGTTCGAGGTGTGGGTCAACGGTGCCGAGCAGCCGCGCGCGATGGCCGCGCTGGCCAAGACGCTGTCGATGGACATGCGCGCGCACGATGCCGCGTGGCTGAAGCTCAAGCTCGACGCGCTGGCCACGGTGGCCGAAGAGCGCAGTTTCGAGATGCCGATGCCGCCGCACGGCGAGCCGCGCCTGTTCCCCGGCGTGGTGGCCGCCACCGCGGCCGTCATCCGCTGGCGCTGCGAGCAGCTCGGCGCGCTGCAGGACGGCGGCGCCACGCCGGTGCTCGACGCCATGTTCAGCCGCGAAGAGCCGCGCACCGGCGCCTCGGGCACGCTGGCGTGGGCGGTGGACGTGAACAACCCGGCCAGCGGTGAAGCCTTCACGGTCACGCTGAAGGAGGTGCAGCTGCCGCAGCGCGGCGACGACGGCACGGCCGTGTCGTACATCACCCGGCCGTGCTCGATCGGCTTCTCGGGCGGCAACTACCCGCGCGCGCTCGACGGCCTGGCGCGGCTGCTGTCGCTCGACATGCGCGTGATGGACCCGGCGTGGATCGGCATGAAGCTGCGCAAGCTGCTCAACGTGGGCGAGCCGCTCGGGCACTTCATGGCCCCGGTGCCCGGCGAGCGGCGCCAGCAGCTGTGGCCGTCGACCGTGGCGTACATCGCGCGGCTGGTGATCCACCGCTACGCGATGCTGGGCGTGCTCGACGAGAGCGGCTACCCGCTCAACGCGATGGGCATCCTGCAGCCGCCGGCCGACAAGGCGCGCGGTCTCAACGGCGGCGCCCATGGCGGCGACGCCGGCGCGGCGCCGATGGCCGGCACGCGCTGCCCCGAGTGCGGCAACGCCACCGTGATCCACAAGGACGGCTGCGAGTTCTGCACCGCATGCGGGTATATCGGCGCGTGCGGGTAGAGGCCCACCCCCGAAGCGGCCTGGTGGCCGCTCTCGGTTGCATCGGTACATGCGTGGCGGGTCGTGCGCGTAGCCCCGCCGCTGCTCGCGAATTGCGTGGCTCCGTTTCGCTGCTGTCACATCGCATCGAGCGGGCTGCGCACGCCGCGGCCGCCGCGGTTGAGCACGTGGGTGTAGATCATCGTCGTCTTCACGTCGGCATGGCCGAGCAGCTCCTGCACGGTGCGGATGTCGTAGCCCGCCTGCAGCAGGTGGGTGGCGAACGAGTGGCGCAGCACATGCGGTGAGCACGGCTTGACGATGCCGGCGCGGCGTGCCGCGCCGGCAATCGCCTTCTGCACCGACGATTCGTTCAAGTGGTGGCGGTGCTCGGCGCCCGAGCGCGGATCGACCGCACGCACCGTGCTCGGAAACACCCACTGCCAGCCCCAGGCGCGCGGCGCCGACGGATACTTGACCGCGAGCGCATCGGGCAGCCACACGCGGCCGTGCCCGGCCGCAAGGTCGCGCTGGTGCAGCGCGCGCACGTGCGCCAGGTGGGCCTGCAGCGGCAGCAGCAGGTTCTCGGGCAGCACGGTGACGCGGTCTTTCGCGCCCTTGCCGCTGCGCACCACCAGCTCGCGGCGCAGGAACTCCACGTCTTTCACGCGCAGGCGCAGCGCTTCGATCAGGCGCAGGCCGGTGCCGTACAGCAGCGACGCCAGCAACCCCATCGTGCCGCTCATCTCCGCCAGCAGGGCACGCGCCTCGCCCGGCGTGAGCACCACCGGCAGCCGCTGCGATTGCTTGGCGCCGATGATCTCGTCGAGCCACGGCAGCTGCACGCCCAGCACCTCGCGGTAGAGGAAGAGCAGCGCCGATTTCGCCTGGTTCTGCGTGGTGGAGGCCACGGTGCGCTCCACCGCGAGGTGCGTGAGGAACGCCTGCACCTCGGCGGGGCCGAGGCGTGCCGGGTGCCGGCGGCCGTGAAACGCGACGAAGCGGCGCACCCAGTCGACGTACGCGTACTCGGTGCGGATCGAATAGTGGCGCACGCGCACCGCCGAGCGCAGTGCGTCGAGCAACTGCGCCGGCGTGGTGGCGCCGCCGCCGTCTTCATCACCACGCCCGGCGCCGTCGCGCCTGCCCACAGAAGACGGCAAGCGCGGGCCGCCGCGCCAGGTGGCCTCGAGTGCGCGATCGTCCAGATCGGCCGGCAGCGCGCGATCGGGCGGCGGCTCGGGCCGCGGGTCGCCGGGGGGATCGGCGGCGGCGTCGGCGTCGACACCTGCAGCCGGCAATGGCCGCTGCTTGACGACGGCCCCCCGCTGCGGCGACATTGCGCGCGGGGGTGACTTCGATGGTGGAGGGCGCTTGACGATGGGTTTGCGAGGCTGTGCCATGCCGCAAAATTTAGGCCGCCCATCACGCCGGCGCATCGCCCCTGACGAGGGCAACAAGTGGGCACCTGAAAGGGGGTTAGGCTCGCTTGCCCGAACCATGATCCGCATATGGACGGAAGCCGGAAATCGTTCGGCCTCCGGTCAATAGACGTTGAGCCGAGCCGCTGCGCGGCAGAGCGTGCGAGACGGTGTCGACCTGCGGTAGCACGCGCTGATGGAGAGTCTGCAGAGCGTCTTTCGCGAGCACTTCGCGCAGTACGCGGACACCCGTGCGCTGCATGTGCGCGAGCTGCGCGCAGCCACTGCCATCATGCGTTGTCGCACGCCCGAGCTCGGCGGCCGGGTGCTCGCGTGCGAGCACGGGCACTACGCTCGTACGCAGTTCAACTCCTGCCGCCACCGCAGCTGTCCGCGCTGCGCCGATGCACCGCGCCAGCGCTGGGTGCAGTGGCAGCTGCAGCGGCTGCTGCCGTGCGAGCACTTCCACGCGGTGTTCACCCTGCCGCACGTGTTCCTGCCGTTGTGGCAGCACAACCGCGCCTGGCTCAACGCGCGGCTGTTCGACTGCACGCGCCAGGCGCTGCTCGAGCTGTGCGCCGACGCACGCCACCTGGGCGCCACACCGGGGCTGCTGCTGGCGCTGCACAGCTGGGGCGCGACCTGAGCCTGCACCTCACGTGCACGCGCTCATCAGCGCCGGCGGGCTGGACTCGCACGGCCAGTGGCGCAACTCCCGCGCGGGCTACCTCGTGCCGGTCAAGGCGCTTCAGGCACTGTTTCGCGGCAAGCTGCTGCATGCGCTGAGTCGCGCGCTCACCGAGCAACGCCTGCACCTGCCCGAGCACCTGCCCTTGGCGCACTGGCGCTGGCAGATCCGCAGCCAGTACCGCAAGCACTGGAACATCCACCTGGGTCAGCGCTACTCGCACGGCCGCGGCGTGGCGCTGTACCTGGCGCGCTACGTCAAGGGCGGCCCACTGCCGGCGCAGCGCCCTCTACAGTTGCACCAACAACACGTCGTGCTGCCCTACACCGATCACCGCGACGGGCGCCGCAAGCGCGCCCGCTACAGCGTCGAGCACTTCATCGAGCGTGTCCTGTGGCGCCGCACCGCGCGGCACCAGCACCTGGTGCGCCACTGCGCTTTACTGCAGCAGCGCACGGCCGCATCATCTGGCGGCCGTGAGCCAGCTTCGCACCGAGCCCATACCCGCACCCTTGCAGCCGCTGGCGGCCATCGCCGCCGTGCGCCCCATCTGCCCCAGCTGCGCGCGGCCGCTGCAGCCCGTGCTCAGCCTGCTGCCCACGCACCGGGTTGGTGAGTTTTACAAGGCCCGCCCTCCCGCCACCACCGAGTGGCTCGGCCCAACCCTCAGTTCGAGCGGAAATGCAACGGCGGGCTCCTCTCAGGCGCTTCGACGACGTTCTTTGCGCCGTCGCATTCCGCTCAACTGAACGTTAGCCCGCAGCATGAAAACGCAGTGCAAGGTGCAATGCGGAGACGGCGCGTGACCAACCAAGCTTCTGCCAAGACCGAGCGCGCGCCTGATCGCGCGAAAGTAGCGTCGAGCGCTTGGCACATTGCTTGTGCTGCGCCTGGGCTCGCGCGCAAGTTCGCAGTTGTCTTGGCTCACCGCGCGCGGCAAAGCTCCAGCGTCTCTCGGCGAATCCAGGCTCGCGCTGAAGGAGTTGTCACACTGCGGGCTAACCCATCGTTGCACCCGACGTTCGCCAGCCGCCTTCGGCGTCTGGCGCCCGCGGGTGAACTCAAACGTTAGCCCGCAGCATGAAAATGCAGAGCAAGGTGCAATGCGGAGACGGCGCGTGACCAACCAAGCTTCTGCCAAGACCGAGCGCGCGCCTGGTCGCGCGAAGGTTGCGTCGAGCGGTTGGCATATCGCTTGTGCTGCGCGCCGGCTCGCGCTTCTAACCGCCGTTGGCTTGGGTCACCGCGTGCGGCAAAGTCCGAGCGTCTGTCGGCGAATCCAGGCTCGCGCTGCAAGAGTGGTCACACTGCAGGCTAACCCATCGTTGCACCCGACGTGCCACAGCCGGCTGCGCCGTCTGCGGCCCGCGGGTGAACTCAAACGTTAGCCCGCTGCGCAGGAAACCCCAGCTTGATGCACGCCGCGGTCAATCACCGAGCGGTCGCCTTCACCGAGTGCGCGGCTTCGCGCAGGCTCGCTGCACCGGCGCATCTGCGTGCAATCGTTGGGGTAGGTGGTCGTTCGAAGTCTCTACCTGGCAGCACGGTCCGAGCGGCAGGGCAGGTGTCCTTCGCTCCGCCGCCGCGACTACTGGCGCTTGCAGGCTACGTCTGGCAAAGTCCGCGCATGCAAGCGGCGCTCGCGGTGTGGCAGCAAAGCCTTCTCTGCCACCAGCGGGCTAACCCTTCGTTGCACCGGACGTGCTACAGCGGGCTGCGCCCGCTTCCGCACGCCGGTGAACTCAAACGTTAGCCCGCAGGATGAAAATGCAGAGCAAGGCGCGTTGCGGAGACGGCGCGTGACCAACCAAGCTTCTGCCAAGACCGAGCGCGCGCCTGATCGCGCCGAAGTAGCGTCGAGCGGTTGGCCCATCGCTTGTGCTGCGCAACGGTTTGCGCTCCTCGCTGGAGCTGGCTTGAGTCATCGCGTGCGGCAAAGTCCGAGCATCTGTCGGCATATCCAGGCTCGCGCTGAAGGAGTTGTCACACTGCGGGCTAACCCATCGTTGCACCCGACGTTCGCCAGCCGCCTTCGGCGTCCGTCGCCCGCGGGTGAACTCAAACGTTAGGCCTCACGCAACAAGATGAGCCCACTCGATCTTCTCAATAGCCTTCGCCGGGCGAATTGGCATGTCGCGACCCGAACCTATGGAAGCAGTCACGCCACTTTGATCGGCGTCATTGCTGACTGGTGGGTGAAGCTCGAGCCCGATCAGCACACTGTTCTCGACGGCGCACCGTCCTTCGGGGACCGGAATGCAGGCTGGTGTGACCTCATGCTATGCGATGGGCACACACCTCGTGGCGTCGTGGAAGTGGAGGGCACCAAGCCGCTAGACAAGCTCGCCACACTTGAAGGCTACTTTGGCTCCAAGAAGCCAAGCCTTGGCGAGATGACCTTCGGTCTTCTTCTGCTGTATGCGTATTTCATCAAAGGGCGCAAGCCAAATCGGCGCTACCCACGTGCAGAGTCGCCGGAGGTCTATGCCGAGGCTCTCCGCGTATCCGCAAAGCATCCATCGAAGGCACTGTTTCTAGTGGCGGTTGACAAGTCCGTCGATCGTGATCCTGGGCATGTCCGTCTCGCGTCGCCATACCACATTGGGTCAGTATGCCTCGTCACCGCCTCAGTGCTGCTGGACGGACAGGAACACGGTCGCCAATGTCTATGGGAAGCGCAGTCCTCACTGATGCCAAGTAGTGAGGCCTAACCCTTCGTTGCACCCGACCTGCTACAGCGGGCTTCGCCCGCCTCCGCAGGCGGGTGAACTCAAACGTTAGCCCGCAGGATGAGAGTACAGAGCAAGGTGCCATGCGGAGACGGCGCGTGACCAACCAAGCCTCCGCAATGACCGAGCGCGCGCCTGATGGCGCGAAAGTAGCGTCGAGCGGTTGGCCCATCGCTTGTGCTGCGCAACGGTTTGCGCCCCTCGCCGGAGTTGGGTTGAGTCATCGCGTGCGGCAAAGTCCGAGCATCTGTCGGCGAATCCAGGCTCGCGCTGCAAGAGTTGTCACACTGCGGGCTAACCCATCGTTGCACCCGACGTGCCACAGCCGGCTGCGCCGTCTGCGGCCCGCGGGTGAACTCAAACTACAAGGGCTTCCCCATTTGTCAAGCGATTCCAGGCCTTGATCAATCGCTGCGCGATTGATCAAGGAAGATCGGACTGTCGAGAACCACGGTCGCGGTGTCGATCGCGTCGATTGGCGAGCAAGGTGCGGACTGGAGAAACTACAACCGGTCATCGATGCAGTCGGACTGTGGACTGCGGACCCTGATGAAAGACGCGCGCGGGGGACCCATTCGTTAGTCGAGTCTGTCTTGCGACAAACGACTCCCAGAGTTCAACGGTCACTCCCCGCGCAGGTCCAACCCTTACTCATCAACGCGGGTGGTCACGCGGTGGTGGTCAACAGCGGCGGCGGCGGTGCGGCCGGAGGCAGCAAGTGGCGCGCAGCGATCGCGACGGTGATCACGGCCAACGCCTCAAGCCGGCTGTTTGAAGGCTTCGCCCTTGGTCAGCGCCGCCCACGCCAGGCGTGCGTTCTTCGCCGCGATCGCCACCACCGCCTTCCAGTAGCCGCGGCGCTGGCGCAACTGCAGCGCCCAGCGGCTGATCGAGTCGTTCTTGCCGGGCGCGGCGTTGAGCACCGAGCGGGCCCCGAGCACCAGCAAGCTGCGCAGGTAGGCGTCGCCGGCCTTCGTGATGCGCCCCAGCCGCGCCTTGCCGCCCGAGCTGTACTGCCCCGGCACCAGCCCGAGCCAAGCGGCGAACTGCCGGCCGCTGCTGAACTCGTGCGCGTTGCCCACCATCGCCACGATCGCCGTGGCGCTGGTCTGGCCGATGCCCATCAGCCGCATCAGCCGTTGCGCCGGCGTGCTGCGCTGGGCGATCGCGCGCAGGTGCACGTCGTACTGCGCAATGCGCTCATCGAGCCGATGCACCTCGCTGAGCAAGTCGCCGATCACGGTGTTGCCCCAGCCGGGCAGGTCCTCCAGATGCGCCGCCGCCTGCTGGCGCCGCACGACGGCTTCAGCGGCGGCAGCACGATGCCGAACTCGCTGAGCAGGCCGCGGATGCGGTTGATCGTCGCGGTGCGCTGCTGCACGAATCCCTGGCGCGCCCGGTGCACCATCAACTGCGATTGCTGCTCCTGGCTCTTCACCGGCACGAAGCGCATGTTGGGGCGCTGCAGCGCTTCGCAGGTCGCCGCGGCGTCGGCGGCGTCGTTCTTGCCGCGCCGCCCGCTCATGCGGTAAGGGTGACGAACTTCGGCGCGATCAGCCGCCGTGTGGCCGTGCCCAGCGAACAGCCGCGCCCAGTGGTGCGCCCCCGAGCACGCCTCCATGCCGATGGTGCACGGCGGCAGTGACGCGACCAGCTCGAGCAGCTTGGCGCGCGCCACGCTCGGGCGCACCAGCGCCGCTCGGCCCGCTTCATCCACGCCGTGCACCGCAAACACGCTCTTGGCCAGATCGATACCAACGAAGACAATAGCCACGGACTTCCCCTTTCGACGGTGAGTTGATGAGAGTTCACACTTCCCATCGTGGCACTACGATGCCGTACTCCGCAATCCAGCGGGCACCTCGGGACGGGGAAGTCCCTTTCATTCGTTAGCCCGCGGAAATGCCCTCGTCGGCTACAGTTCGAGCGTGGCACCCACAATCGTTCGCGACGGCCAGTTTCGGCTGTTCTTCTTCTCGCGAGAGGAGACACGAATCCACGTTCATGTCGCGCATCCGGATGGCGAAGCCAAGTTCTGGCTGACGCCCCAGGTACACTTGGCGGTCAATATCGGTCTCTCGCCCGCCCAGGTCCGGCAAGCGCACCTCGTCGTTGAGGCGCACATCCAGGAGATCCACGATGCCTGGCACCGTCACTTCGGAAGTTGAAGTCACCAACGTGTCCGTTCACGGTTTCTGGCTTCTCTTGGGCGGCGAGGAACTCGCCGTACCGTTTGCTCAGTTCCCGTGGTTCAAGAAGGCCACGATCGAGCAGCTGTCTGACGTTCAGCGTCCCACGCCGAATCACTTGTACTGGCCGCAACTCGACGTTGATCTTTCCGTTGAGTCCATCCGCGACCCTGCGGCCTTCCCGCTCCTCTCCGCGGGCTAACCAGTCGTTGCAGCCGACATGTGCCAGCCCGCTTCGCGCGCTGGCACATGCGGCTGAACTCCAACGTTGAGCCGAGCCGCTGCGCGGCAGAGCGTGCGAGACGGTGTCGACCTGCGGTAGCACGCGCTGATGGAGAGTCTGCAGAGCGTCTTTCGCGAGCACTTCGCGCAGTACGCGGACACCCGTGCGCTGCATGTGCGCGAGCTGCGCGCAGCCACTGCCATCATGCGTTGTCGCACGCCCGAGCTCGGCGGCCGGGTGCTCGCGTGCGAGCACGGGCACTACGCTCGTACGCAGTTCAACTCCTGCCGCCACCGCAGCTGTCCGCGCTGCGCCGATGCACCGCACCAGCGCTAAGGGTGTGGTGGCAGCTGCAGCGGCTGCTGCCGTGCGAGCACTTCCACGCGGTGTTCACCCTGCCGCACGTGTTCCTGCCGTTGTGGCAGCACAACCGCGCCTGGCTCAACGCGCGGCTGTTCGACTGCACGCGCCAGGCGCTGCTCGAGCTGTGCGCCGACGCACGCCACCTGGGCGCCACACCGGGGCTGCTGCTGGCGCTGCACAGCTGGGGGCGCGACCTGAGCCTGCACCCTCACGTGCACGCGCTCATCAGCGCCGGCGGGCTGGACTCGCACGGCCAGTGGCGCAACTCCCGCGCGGGCTACCTCGTGCCGGTCAAGGCGCTTCAGGCACTGTTTCGCGGCAAGCTGCTGCATGCGCTGAGTCGCGCGCTCACCGAGCAACGCCTGCACCTGCCCGAGCACCTGCCCTTGGCGCACTGGCGCTGGCAGATCCGCAGCCAGTACCGCAAGCACTGGAACATCCACCTGGGTCAGCGCTACTCGCACGGCCGCGGCGTGGCGCTGTACCTGGCGCGCTACGTCAAGGGCGGCCCACTGCCGGCGCAGCGCCCTCTACAGTTGCACCAACAACACGTCGTGCTGCCCTACACCGATCACCGCGACGGGCGCCGCAAGCGCGCCCGCTACAGCGTCGAGCACTTCATCGAGCGTGTCCTGTGGCACGCCGCACCGCGCGGCCAGCACCTGGTGCGCCACTGCGGGCTTTACTGCAGCAGCGCACGGCCGCATCATCTGGCGGCCGTGAGCCAGCTTCGCACCGAGCCCATACCCGCACCCTTGCAGCCGCTGGCGGCCATCGCCGCCGTGCGCCCCATCTGCCCCAGCTGCGCGCGGCCGCTGCAGCCCGTGCTCAGCCTGCTGCCCACGCACCGGGTTGGTGAGTTTTACAAGGCCCGCCCTCCCGCCACCACCGAGTGGCTCGGCCCAACCCTCAGTTCGAGCGGAAATGCAACGGCGGGCTCCTCTCAGGCGCTTCGACGACGTTCTTTGCGCCGTCGCATTCCGCTCAACTGAACGTTAGACCGCAGGGCCCTTCATGCGAGAACACAAGTCTCCTCTGCCTGCGTCGGCCTTGGCCACGGGTTCTCGCGCGCGAGGCAACGCACGAGCGGTTGGCTGCACCGAGCCGCGCGCGGCCGCATCGAGTTTCGCGCTTGGCGTTCCCACCACCGAGGCGTTCGCTCTCCGCATGCGCAGGCCAAAGCACCTCGCCGACACCGAGCGGCACGAGGCCACCGCTCGCTGCCTGCGGGCATCGAGCTGCGAACCACGAGGCCCTGCCGCCCCTTTGCCTTCCATCTGGCCCGCGTTCAAGGTAGGCTTTGAGCATGCGGTCTTGGGTGCCTCCGTCGGTGGCGACGTTCGCCAGCCGGCTTCGCCGACCGCAGGGCCCTTCATGCGAGAACACAAGTCTCCTCTGCCTGCGTCGGCCTTGGCCACGGGTTCTCGCGCGCGAGGCAACGCACGAGCGGTTGGCTGCACCGAGCCGCGCGCGGCCGCATCGAGTTTCGCGCTTGGCGTTCCCACCACCGAGGCGTTCGCTCTCCGCATGCGCAGGCCAAAGCACCTCGCCGACACCGAGCGGCACGAGGCCACCGCTCGCTGCCTGCGGGCATCGAGCTGCGAACCACGAGGCCCTGCCGCCCCTTTGCCTTCCATCTGGCCCGCGTTCAAGGTAGGCTTTGAGCATGCGGTCTTGGGTGCCTCCGTCGGTGGCTCGGTCTAACCCGGCGTTAGACACGGACGTTCGCCAGCCGGCTTCGCCGTCTGGCGCCCGCCGGTCAACGCCAAGACGTTAGCCCGCTCCGCAGGAACTCCAGCTTGATGCACGCCGCGGTCAATCACCGAGCAGTTGCCTTCATCGAGTGCGCGGCTTCGCGCGAGTTCGCTGCACCGGTTCACCTGCATTCAATCGTTGGCGTCGGTGGTTGTTCAAGGCCGCCGACCCGCCGCGCAGTCGGAGCGGCAGGGGGTTGTCCTTCGCCCCGCCGTCGCAACTGCTGGCGGTTCAAGGCTACCTCTGGCACAGTACGCGCATGCAAGCGGCGGTCGCGGTGTGGCACCAAAGCCTTCTCTGCCATCAGCGGGCTAACCCTTCGTTGCACCGGACGTGCTACAGCGGGCTGCGCCCGCTTCCGCACGCCGGTGAACTCAAACGTTAGCCCGCTGCGCAGAAACTCCATGTTCATGCACGCCGCGGTCACGCACCGAGCAGTCGCCGTCATCGAGAGCGCGGCTATGCGCAAGCTCGCTGCACTGGCGCATCCGCCATCGCTCGCTGCGATTCATTGTCTTCGGCGGGCAGGGCGCTTCGGTCGCACCCGCGGTTGGGCCTTCCTTCGGTCGGCAGCGTCGCCGCTTGGCGATCTCAGGCTACCTCTTGCAAAGTCCGCGCATGCAAGGTGCGTTCGCTGTTGGGCAACGAATGCATCTCTGCCATCAGCGGGCTAACCCATCGTTGCACCGGACGTGCTACAGCGGGCTGCGCCCGCTTCCGCACGCCGGTGAACTCAAACGTTAGACCGCGAGGAAAACAGGCGTCACGTGGGCACAGCATTCTGGCTACAGCGGTTCTTCGTCGCGCTCTTGGTCGCAGGTGTTCTGCTTTTCGGCGTTCAGCTCGCAAAAGGCCAACCATTGGAAGCTGCGGCGTGGTTTGCAGGGGTCTGGGGTGCCGTCTCTGCTGGGCTGTTTACCCTAGTCGGGTACGTCCGGTACAAGCGCAATCCGGCTTGTATGCGGCGGCGTTCAGGGCAGTCCTGAGCAAGATGCATCAAGTACTCGGTCAAGTAGCGCCCGCGTCTCACGCCACGCGGCCGCGAAACGGGGTCAACTCCAAAACGGCCGTCCACGATGGGCTGAAATACGCACCATGCCGATGGTGCACGGCGGCAGTGACGCGACCAGCTCGAGCAGCTTGGCGCGCGCCACGCTCGGGCGCACCAGCGCCGCTCGGCCCGCTTCATCCACGCCGTGCACCGCAAACACGCTCTTGGCCAGATCGATACCAACGAAGACAATAGCCACGGACTTCCCCTTTCGACGGTGAGTTGATGAGAGTTCACACTTCCCATCGTGGCACTACGATGCCGTACTCCGCAATCCAGCGGGCACCTCGGGACGGGGAAGTCCCTTTCATTCGTTGGGCCGCCGCTGGACAGGATGTACGCCTTAGGCGTATAGTCCCGCATGCTCACGGTCGTCGAGACTCTGCTGTTCCAGCGTCAGTGGCCACTCTATTGGACTGAGGAAGAACGCGGAGCCTTTGCGGCTTTCATTGCCGAGCATCCGAACGCCGGAGATGTTGTGCCCGAGTCCGGCGGCATTCGCAAGGTGCGCTGGCGCCGCACCGGTTCGGGCAAGTCTGGCGGCGTGCGGGTCATCTACTTCACGCGTACCGCCGCCGGCGAGGTGGTGCTACTCACGCTGTACGCGAAGAGCAAGACCGACAACCTCACCGGCCCGAAACTCAAGGAGATTCGTCGTGCCCTCGAAGAGTAAGCCACTAACCAAGGCTCAGCTGGCGGCCTACGAGGCCAAGCGTGATCTGGCGGCCGAGTTGCTGCAGTCTGTTCGCGAAATGAAGGCCGGGCACACGCGCGTTGTGTCGTCGCCTGTCATCGAAGCGCGGCAGAGAACCGGGCTTTCCCAATCGCAGTTCGCGGCACTGCTCGGCGTATCAGTGCGCACCTTGCAAGGTTGGGAGCAGGGGCGCAAGCAACCCAGCGGTGCAGCACGCACGCTGCTCGCAATCGCGAGCGTCAATCCAACGGCCGTCCTTGCTGTGGCCACAAAGTAGTGCAGCGGCCCAACCCTTCGTTGCACCCGACCTGCTACAGCGGGCTTCGCCCGCTTCCGGCCGCAGGTGAACTTTCATTCGTTGGGTCGCTTCGTTGGGTCGCTTCGGGGTGAGCGTGCGACGCAGGCCCTCTTGACGATCAGAGGAAGTTGGTGAGTCGGAGGTTTGCGCTGTCAAGGTCGAAGGCGGCGGGATCCCACGGCCGGCCGATCCACTCGGTCATATCGGCGTGCTCCGGGTGGTTCGGGTCGCTGATGGCTTGGACGAAGTCATAGTAGCCGTAGATGCCGCCACAGTCGTCAGGCGGAGTCGCGTTGGCGCCGCCAACGCACAGCGGCAGTTGGAGTGCGGGATCGGGCATCAGCGTCTTCTCGACTTTGATGCGGTGCTGCCAGTTGTCGCCGAAGTCGTAGATGTAGCCCATCGTCCTGGCCATACCCAACGCGCTGGCCAGCCGGGTGGTGCGTTCGTTGTGCACCGAGCCCGGCTCGTCATATTCGGGGTCCGGAGTGCCGAAGCGCTCCTCACCGACGTTGAACTCGTGCAGATGCCCGCCGCTCCAGCCGAACACGGCCTGGATGACCGCGTGCAGCTTGGCCAGTGTGATGGTTTCGGGCACGAGCACGCGACGCCAGATCTTCGGCTTGCTGCCACGCAGTTCGATGTGCAGTTGCAATGTGGCGCCGGGCTGCTTGAGCAGCTTGCGAACCGTTGTCGCCATCTTCAGGCCGCCTCGCGTTGTGCAACGACCCGCTGGCCGATGTTCCACGGCAGCAGTTCCACGATGCGGTTGATCGGGTGATCGGCGATGCGCTCGAACACCTCACGCAGATACGCCTCGGGATCGAGCCCGTTGAGCTTGGCCGTCTCCACCAGGCTGTAGAGCGCCGCGGCACGCTGGCCACCGGCGTCGGAGCCGAAGAACAGGTAGTTCTTCCTGCCAAGCCCGACCCCGCGCAGCGCGCGTTCGGCGGCATTGTTGTCGATCTCGATGCGCCCGTCGTCGCAGTAGCGTGTCAGCGCCTTCCAGTGCGCGAGCGTGTAGCCGATGGCCTGCCCCAGATCGGACTTGATCGACACGCGCGCGAGCGTCTCGCGCAGCCACGCATGCAAGTTCTCGAGCAGCGGCGCTGCGCGTTGGAGACGTTCTCGGCGTCGCTCATCGGGCGCTCGGCCGCGGATGTCGGCCTCGATCTCGTACAGCTTGGCGATGCGCTGCAGGGCCTGCTCGGCCACCGAGCCCGGGGTGCGCTTTTGCGCCTCGTACACGTCCCAGTAGTACCGCCTCGCGTGGGCCATGCAGGCTGCGTGCACGACACGCCCGCTGTCATAGATCTTGTCGTAGCCGCAGTAGGCATCGGCCTGCAGAATGCCGCGGTAGCGCTCGAGGTGTTCGCGCGGATGCTCGCCGCCGCGATCGGGCGAGTACTGGAACCACACCGCCGGCGCATCCTCGCTGCCGCAAGGTCGATCGTCGCGCACGTACACCCACAGCCTGCCGATCTTGGTCCGACCGCGCCCGGGATCGAGCACCGGCACCGGCGTGTCGTCGGCGTGCACCTTGGTGCCGGCCAGCGTGTAGCGGCCCAGCGCCGCCGCAAGAGGATCGATCAACTTGTCGCCTTGGTCCACCCAGCCGACCATTGTCGAGCGGTCGATGTCCACGCCGTCGCGCGCATAGATGCGGCTTTGGCGGTACAGCGGCAGGTGGTCGCAGTACTTGGCCACCATCACGTGCGCCAGCAGCGCCGGCCCGGGCAGGCCGCGCACAATCGGACGACTGGGCGCCAGCGCCTGGAAGATGCCCTCGCAGCGCACGCATGCGAGCTTGGGGCGCACATGACGGATGACCTTGAAGCGCCCGGGCACGTATTCGAGTTGCTCGGCCACGTCCTCGCCGATCTGGCGCAGCTTGCCGCCGCATTCGCTGCAGGCGCACGGCGCGTCGGCCGTGTATCCCTTGGGATGATGAACCTGCGTCTCGCGCGGCAGGTGCTCGGGCAGCTTGCGATCGCGCCGCGGCTTGCGCGACTTCGTGTTGGGCGGCAGCGCGGGGCCCGCCTCAGCAGCCTTGGGCGCTTCAGTGCTGATGAACGTGAGCTGCGCGTCGAGCTGTTCGCTGGAACGCCCGTATTGCTCACGCACGCGGCGTGCCAGCTGCAGCTTGAGCTTGTCGACCATGTGCTTGAGTAGCGCCACTTCGGCGTCGCGCTCGGCGATCACGCGCAGCAGCGCGTCGATGGTCAGGGGCGTGTCGGGTAGGCTGGGCACGAACAGCACTGTGCCCGCCGCCTCGTGCGCTGCGCCATCAGGGTCGCACCGGAGGCGTTCGCATCCAGTGCTCACGCCGCGATCTGCGGCGGCTGCAGCGTCGCAGGCTGCCAGGTGCGTTGCGGCATGCGCCAGTCGATGCCCTCGAGCAGCATCGACAGCTGCGCCGGCGTCAGCGACACGGCACCGCTGTCCGCCTGTGGCCAGACGAAGCGGCCTCGCTCCAGGCGCTTGGCGAACAGGCACAGACCCTGGCCGTCGAACCACAGCACCTTGATGATGTCGCCGCGCCGACCGCGGAAGACGAAGAGGTGGCCGCTAAACGGGTTCGCCGCGAGTGCGGTCTGCACCATCGCAGCCAGGCCATCGAAGCCGCGCCGCATGTCGGTGTGACCTGCGGCCAGCCACACGCGCGTGTTCGTCGGCAGTCCAATCATGCGATCGCCTTCAGCGTCTGCAGCACGCAGCGCACGTTGGCTTCATCGACCGCACCGCGCAGCCGCACGCGTGCGCCGCCGAGGTCGATCTCGATGACGCCCGCGGGCACCGGCACGTTCGCGGGCACGCTCGGCCAATCGCTCGCAACCGCTGCCGCCGGCGCCACCTTCACCGGCAACAGCACAGCCCGCGCAGCACCATGATCGTGCCTGCCCTTGGCCGCGCGCAGATGCTCGCGTCGCCACCGGAACAGCATGTTCGTATTGACGCCGTTCTCCAGTGCGATCCCCGACACAGAGGCGCCAGGTTGCAGGCTGCGCTCAACGAGATCGCGTCTGAACGCCTCCGCGTGCCGACGACGCGCGCGCTTGGCTTGTGTGTCTTGCTTCGACATGGTGTGCACCTGTTGCGCTAAGTGCACACCGTCCTTCGGCGAGCACGATCGGCGATCGTGCTCATACAGTGGTTCGACTTCCAGAGGGCCTCAGTCACCCGCTTACGCTTCGGGCAACCGGGGGTTGACTGCACCGTTTTGTGTAGCTACATTAATGCGTGCGCTTCGAGTTCGACCCCGCGAAGGACAAGCTCAATCGCTCCCTGCACGGGTTGTCGCTCCATGCGGCGGCGGAGTTGGCGTGGGACGAGGCGCTTGTTTGGGTCGATGAGCGCTTCGCTTACGACGAACTGCGCATGGTTGGTCTGGTGCCCAGTGGCGACAGGCTCTACTACGTGGCGTTCGTGGATCGAGGCAACTTACGGCGTGTCATCAGTCTGCGCTATGCGGATCGCACAGAGGTGAAGCACTATGTCAACAACGCCCCGTAAACGCACCTTGGTCATGCCATCTGCGGAAGAGAACCGCAAGATCGTAGCCGCGGCCAAGGCAGATCCAGATGCCAAGCCCCTTACCAAGACTCAGCTGAAGGCAATGGTCCCGCTTAAGGCGCTTCGCGGACGGCCACGCTCAATGAATCCAAAACAGCTGGTCTCGATTCGATACAGCCCCGAAGTACTGGAGTACTTCAGACGCACAGGTGAAGGGTGGCAAGCGCGCATGGACGGTGTTCTCAAGGCGTACGTGAGCAGACAGAGCACACGCCGTTCACGCAAAGCGACCTAACCCTTTGCACCCGACGGCCTACGGCTGGCTGCGCCCGCTTCTGCAGGCGGGTGAACTCCATAACCATTCCTGCGAACCCGGAACGGCCTCGCGGCCGGTGAGTTCGAACTTCAGGTCACGGCAACTTCGATGCTCATCGCTCTGATCTTCGTGGCGGCGGCATCCCTGCCCGCGGCGGCCCTGTTCGCGGTCTACTGCTATGTTCGCCACAGGCGCGCTGCCGCGCCGGCGCAGTGCGTTCATCTGCTCGTGTTCATCGTCAAGGTTCTGCTTGTCGGCCTTGCCGCATACATGGTGGGCGGCGCTCTCGGCATCGGTGCGCTCTGTTGGTCTCGCTCCGCCGGCAATCTGTGCGGGCTGCCAGGTGCTGTCGTGGTCGCTCCGCTTTGTGCGTCGCTCGGCATCGCGGTTGCCGCGTGGCGTCTGACGGCCAGGGCAGGATGACGGTTGCCTCGCGAGCCGAGCCTCCAAGACGCATGCCCTGCTTGCTCGACCACATCGTCGTCGTCGCTCAATCGCTTGCCGATGGCGCGGACTTCGTTGAACGCTCGCTCGGCACCGCGCCTGGGCCGGGACGCAGGCACGCCCACATGGGTACCCACAACTTGCTCCTGTCGCTGGGGGCCTCTGTGTATCTCGAGGTGGTCGCCATCGATCCCGGCGCTGGGCCGATCGGCCGACCGCGTTGGTTCGGCTTGGATCGGATTCCTGCCGGGACGAAGCCTCGGCTGGCCGCGTGGGTGGCGCGAACGGATGCGATCCAATTGCATGCGCATCCGGAGCTCGGGCGTGTGGAGACGATGGAGCGCGAAGGGCTCACCTGGCACATGACGATGACGATCGAAGGAGACGCCCCGCTGTGTGGTGCCGCGCCACTGCTCATTCAGCGTGAAACCACCCATCACCCGGCCTCGAAGCTGCCGGACCTGGGGTTCCGACTCCAAGGCTTGCATATACGCCACCCCGATCCGGCAAGCGTTGCGCAACTGCTCGCCCGGATCGAGCTCGCGGCGAAGCCGGAGGTGGCAGTTGAAGAGGGTGCTGTAGTGTCTCTGGTCGCCCGGATCGCAACACCATCGGGAGTCATGACGCTCGGTGCGAGCTAACATACTTGTCGACCGGTGTGACCATATTCAACGGCCCATGCGCCATCGTGGCAAAGGCCGTCATCAGGCCGTCGGTCGAAACGGCGATCGCGCGAGCGGACCCCGAGCAGCCTCGGCAGGCTGACCAGCCATGCCCGCCCGGCTTCGTGGACGGGAATCTGCGGCACAATCGCACCGGCCTTGGGGGTACAGGAGTGGGCAACATCGCAATGGCGTGGAGGAGCGTGCGGCGCCCGCTGATGGCGGTGTCGCTGTGTTGCGTCGGCCCGTCGATCTGGGCGAGCACGGGCACGCCCTTCTCAGCGCAGGTGCAGGCGCATCGGGATGCGATGGCGCGCAGCGAAGCCGTGGCCAACCGGGCTGCGCGCGAGTGCGCCCGCCTTGGCGCGGGCCCTGCGATGGACGATGCTCGCTGCGTCGCCTGGCGACTGCATCAACGCCAGCGTGCCGATCGGGCACGCGCCGAGGCCTGCGCAGGGGCCACCGAGCCGCCTGCCATTGCGTTGGTCGCCCGTTGTGTGCTCGGCGGGCTGACCGATAGCGCTGCCTGACGCGGCACGTCGTGTGGCAACGGCAACGCTGCTCGATTCGCGCCGCCTGCGGTCACTGCCCGTCCGATGACCATCGCGCCGGCCACCGCGTTGACGATTCGCCCGCTGACGGCGGCGTCGCAGGCTGACTTCCTGCGCTTCTTCGACGGCCCGGCGTTTGCCGACAACCCGCGCTGGGCGTCCTGCTATTGCCAGTTCCCGCACGTGGATCCTTCCAGGGGGGTCTGGAGCGAACGCACGGCCGAGCAGAACCGTCCGGCCGCGTGCGAGCGCATCGCGTGCGGCCGCATGCAAGGGTTGCTGGCCTACCGTGGCGATGAAGTGGTCGGCTGGTGCAACGCCGCGCCGCGGGCGCTGCTCGAGGCCTTCGCCGACGAACCCGACCCCGGTGCGCAGCGACTTGGCCAGATCACCTGCTTCGTGGTCGCCCAGCCGCACCGGCGCGCCGGTGTGGCGCGCGCGCTGCTCGACGCGGCGTGCGAGCACCTGCGCGAGCAGGGCCTGTCGCTGGCCGAGGCGCGGCCGTCGCGCAAGGCCGCGAGCGATGCGCAGCATCACCAGGGGCCGCTGTCGCTGTACCTCGCGGCCGGCTTCTCGGTGCACCGCGAGGACGACGACGGCACGGTCGTCGTCCGGCGCGCTCTGGAAAGGATGCCTCGATGAAGACGAATCCCAAGGCGCTCGAGGCCTGGCACCGGCTGGTGCGCACGCAAGACAGCGCCGGCCTGCTCGAGCTGCTGGCCGACGACGCGGTGTTCCATTCACCGGTGGTGCACACGCCGCAGCGCGGCCGCGCGCTCGCCCACTGGTACCTGGCGGCGGCGTTCCGGGTGTTCTTCAACGAGCGCTTTCGCTACGTGCGCGAGCTGGTCGACGGCGCGCATGCGGTGCTCGAGTTCGAGACCGAGATCGACGGCGTCGTGGTCAACGGCGTCGACATGATCACGTGGAACGAGCAGGACCGCATCGTCGACTTCAAGGTGATGCTGCGGCCGCTGAAGGCGATCAACATCGTCCACCAGCAGATGGCGCGCATGCTCGAGGCGTCCAAGCGCGCCTGAAGGGGCGGCCGTGGCGGGCGGCGCGCGCGACTCGTTCGTGATCACGGTGCGCGCCAAGCCGCGCTCGCCGGTGAGCGTGCTCGAGCCGGCCGGCGGCGATGGCGTGTGGGTGGCACGGTTGCGCGCGTCGCCGGTCGATGGCGAGGCCAACGCCGAGCTGGTTACGCTGCTGGCACGGCACTTCGGTTGCGCGCGCTCGGCGGTCGAGGTGATCACCGGCGCGTCGGCGCGGCTGAAGCGGGTGCGGATCGCGGCGCCGCGGTCGTGAGCGCGGGGTGCGACCAAAGAGGGTGCGCGTGCCGAATCAGGGCAGGTCGCGCGCTTCGCGTGCCAGCGCCTGCAGGCACGGCAGACACAAGCAGCGGTCGTAGCGCACGCGCAGCACGGCCAGCGTGGCAGCGCCCAGCGGCACGGTGCCGCAGGCGCAGGGCTCGGGGTCGTGGCGGCCGCAATGAAACGCCGCGCCGCAACGCGGGCAGCGGTCGCGGCTGACGGGCGGCGCAGCGCCGGCGTTGCCAGCATCGCCGCCGTTGCGCGGCAGCCGCCGAGCGTCAGCCACCGAACAGGCCCTGGTGCTGCTGGCGCAGCAGATTCTTCTGCACCTTGCCCATCGTGTTGCGCGGCAGCTCGTCGGCCACGAACACGCGCTTGGGCACCTTGAAGTGGGCGATGCGGTCTTTCAGTGCGGCGGCGATCGCGGCGCCATCGGGCGCGGCGCCGGGCTTGGGCACGACCACTGCCACCACCGCCTCGCCGAAGTCGGGGTGCGGGACGCCGATCACCGCCGATTCGGCCACGCCGGGCAGCTCGTTGATCAGGCCCTCGATCTCGGCCGGGTAGACGTTGTAGCCGCCGCTGATCACCAGATCCTTGCTGCGGCCGACGATGGTGACGTAGCCGCGCTCGTCGATGTGGCCGACATCGCCGGTCTTGAACCAGCCGTCGGCGGTGAACTCCTCGGCCGTCTTCTCCGGCATGCGCCAGTAGCCGCCGAACACGTTGGGGCCGTTGACCTCGATGCCGCCGATCGCGCCGGCGGCGCACGGCGCGCCGTGCTCGTCGCGCACACGCACGCCGACGCCCGGCAGCGCGAAGCCCACCGTGCCGCGGCGGCGCTCGCCGTCGGCGGCGCGGTAGGGGTTGCTGGTGAGCATCACCGTCTCGCTCATGCCGTAGCGCTCGAGAATCGTGTGGCCGGTGCGCTCGCGCCACGCATCGAAGGTTTCCACCTGCAGCGGCGCCGAGCCCGAGATGAACAGGCGCATCCGCGCGCAGGCCGCGCGCGTGAGCGTGGGCTCGGCAAGCATGCGCGTGTACAGCGTCGGCACGCCCATGAACACGCTGGCCTCGGGCAGGCGTGCGATCACGCCCTTCGCGTCGAAGCGTGCGAACCAGATCATCCTGCTGCCGTTGAGCAGCGCGCCGTGCGAGGCCACGAACAAGCCGTGCACGTGGAAGATCGGCAGCGCGTGGATCAGCACGTCGCCGCCTTCGTCGGCGCGGCGCCAGCCCCAATACTCGTGCAGCACGCGCGCGTTGCTCAGCAGGTTGCCGTGGCTCAGCATCGCGCCCTTGCTGCGGCCGGTGGTGCCGCTGGTGTAGAGGATCGCGGCCAGCTCGTCGGCGCGCTTGAGCGCCGGCGTGTGCTGCTCGCTCATCAGCGCGGCGCGCTCGAGCAGGCTGCCTGAGCGGTCGTCGCCGAGCGTGAAGACGTTGCGGGTGCCGAGGCGGAACGCCAGCCGCGAGATCCAGGTGAAGTGCTTCGGCGCGCACACCACCACCGCCGGTTCGGCGTCGCCAATGAAGTATTCGATCTCGTGCCGCTGGTAGGCGCTGTTCAGTGGCAGGTAGACGTAGCCCGCGCGCTGCACCGCGAGGTACAGCATCAGTGCCTCGACGCTCTTGTCGGTCTGCACCGCGACGCGCGAGCCCTCGGGCAGCGCCAGCGACGCCAGCAGGTTGGCCAGCATCGCGGTGCCGCGCTCGAGGTCGCGCCACGTGTAGCGCAGCGGCGCGCCGGGGCCGTCGGCGGTTTCGATCGCGGTGGTGTCGAGGTCGGCCGGAAAGGCCGCGCGCAGCGCGGCGAAGATGCTGGCGTTGCTCACGGTGCTGGCGTGGTGAGAAGTTCGCTGCGGGCCAAGCGCCCACCCGAGCGCGCCGCCATCGCGCGCCAATGTAGCACCCGGCTTCGCTGGCGCGGGGTTGCGCCTCGATGCGACGAGGGACGCGTGCCGATGCGTCGCGGCGCGCGGCAGCGCGACCGTGTCTCGTCATGGTATTTCCCGAAAGGGCCGCACACCCGGCGTCGCTAGAGTGGGACTCCCCCGCGGGCGATGCGCCGCGGCCTTCGAGCCGCCATGCTGCGCAGCACGCGATGACGACCACAGAACAGCAGGAGACCGCCGTGACCAAACGCCGTTGGATTCGCCTCGTATCGTGTGCACTGGCTGCCGCCGCGCCGCTCGGTGCCGCGTGGGCCGACGTGACGCTGAAGGCATCGCACCAGTTCCCCGGCGGCAAGGGCGACGCGCGCGACGAGATGGTGCAGATCATCGCGCGCGAGGCCAAGGCAGCCGGCGTCGGCCTCGAGGTGCAGGTGTTCCCGGGCGCGTCGCTGTTCAAGCCCAACGAGCAGTGGAACGCGCTGGTCAACGGCCAGCTCGACATCTCGTCGTTCCCGCTCGACTACGCCAGCGGCAAGGTGCGCGCGTTCGGCGCCACGCTGATGCCGGGTCTGGTGCGCAGCCACGAGCGCGCGCTGCGGCTGAACGATTCGCCGTTCATGAAGGAGATCCGCGCCAAGATCGAGAAGGCCGGCGTGGTGGTGCTGGCCGATGCGTGGCTGGCCGGCGCGATGGCGTCCAAGCGCGGCTGCATCCGCACGCCGGCCGACGTCAAGGGCCTGAAGATCCGCTCGGCCGGCCCCACCTTCGCCGCGATGTGGCAGGCCGCCGGCGCGACGATCGTGTCGATCCCGAGCAACGAGGTGTACAACGCGCTGCAGACCGGCGTGGCCGAAGGCACCGACACCAGCACCGGCAGCTTCGTGTCGTTTCGCATCTACGAGCAGGTGAAGTGCGTGACGGCGCCGGGCGACAACGCGCTGTGGTTCATGTACGAGCCGGTGCTGATGTCGAAGAAGTCGTTCGACCGGCTCGACAAGAAGCAGCAGGCTGCACTGATGGCCGCCGGGCGCAAGGCGCAGGCGTTCTTCGCCGATGCCGCCAAGGGCCTCGACGAGAAGATGGTCAAGGTGTTCAAGGAGCACAAGGTCGAGGTGGCGACGCTGACGCCGGCCGAGTACGACGCCTGGATCAAGGTGGCGCGCGACAGCTCGTACGCCGAGTTCGCCAAGGAAGTGCCCGACGGCAAGCAGCTGATCGACGAGGCGCTGGCCGTCAAGTAGGCGCGCGTTGGACGCGTTCATCGGCGCGGTCCGCACCGCCTCGCGCGTGCTGGGCGTCGCCGCGGCGGCGCTGATCGCGCTCGGCGTGCTGGTGGTCTGCCAGATGGTGTTCGTGCGCTACGTGCTCGGGCACAACACGATCTGGCAGACCGACTTCGTCACCTACAGCCTGGTGGCGGCCGCCTTCATCGGCAGCCCCTACGTGCTGATGACGCGCGGCCACGTCAACGTCGACGTGCTGCCGCACTACGCCGGCCGCAAGCTGCGCTACCGGCTGGCGGTGTTCGCCGCGCTGGTGGCGCTGGTGTTCGCGCTGGCGATGGCGGTGCTGACCTTCCTGTTCTGGAAGGAGGCGTGGGACAACCGCTGGGTGTCCGACACGATGTGGCGCGCGCGGCTGTGGATTCCGTACGCCAGCATGCCGATCGGCCTGACGATGCTCGCGTTGCAGTGCCTGGCCGATCTGCTGGCGCTGCTCAGCGGGCGCGAGCCGCCGTTTGGCATGGCGGAGGTTGGCCGATGAGCCCGCTGACCCAGGGCCTGCTGGTGCTGCTGGTCACGCTGGCGATGTTGCTGTCGGGCGCGCCGGTGGCGTTCGGGCTCGGCGTGATCTCGCTCGCGTTCATCGTGCTGTTCCACGGCCTGGCCGCGCTCGGCGTCGTCGCCGAGACGTTCTACGCCGGACTGAACGACTTCACTCTGGTGTCGATCCCGATGTTCGTGATGATGGGCGCGGCGATCGGCTCGTCGCCGGCGGGCAAGGATCTGTACGAGGCGCTCGACCGCTGGCTCTACCGGCTGCCGGGCGGCCTCGTGGTGTCGAACCTCGGCGCCTGCGCGCTGTTTGCCGCGCTCACCGGCTCGTCGCCCGCGTGCTGCGCGGCGATCGGCAAGATGGGCATCCCCGAGATGCGCAAGCGCGGCTACCCCGACGACGTGGCCACCGGGTCGATCTGCGCCGGCGGCACGCTCGGCATCCTGATTCCGCCGTCGATCACCTTCATCCTCTACGGCATCGCGACCGAGACGTCGATCGGACGGTTGTTCCTCGCCGGCGTGCTGCCGGGCGTGCTGCTGACCGGGCTGTTCATGCTGTGGACGCTGTTCATCATCTGGCGGCGCGGCTTTCGCTCGCATGCGATCGACTTCCGCTACTCGTGGCGCGAGAAGTTCCAGTCGATCCCGAAGGTGGCGCCGTTCCTGGCGATCATCGTCGGCGTGATGTACGTGCTGTACGGCGGCGTGGCCACGCCGTCGGAGGCCGCCGGCGTCGGCGCCGCGCTGTGCGTGCTGATGGCGGTGGCGATCTACCGCATGTGGAAACCCACCGACTGGTGGGCGATCCTGCGCGACACGATGCGCGAGTCGGTGATGATCCTGATGATCATCGCCGCGGCGGTGCTGTTCGGCTACATGCTGACCTCGCTGTACCTCACGCAGACGCTGGCGCAGGCGATCGCCGACCTGCACGCCAACAAGTGGGTGCTGATGGCGATGATCAACGTGTTCCTGCTGGTGTGCGGCTTCTTCATCCCGCCGGCGGCGATCATCCTGATGGCCGCGCCGATCCTCTACCCGATCATCAAGGCCGCGGGGTTCGACCCGATCTGGTTCGGCGTGATCCTGACGATCAACATGGAGATCGGCCTCATCCACCCGCCGGTGGGGCTGAACATCTACATCGTCAAGTCGATCGCGCCCGACGTGCCGGTGACGCGCATCATGTGGGGCACGATTCCGTACGTGCTGTGCATGATCCTGGCGATCGTCATCCTGTGCGTGTTTCCGCAGATCGCCACCTGGCTGCCGACCCGGCTGATGGGGTGAGGCCGCGAGGCCGGTGAGGCGAGGAGCCGTCGGCCGCTTCAGGCGGAGCACCGGGCGGCTGAGGGGAGCCCCCGGTACGAGCCCGCGTCGATCAAGCCAGCCAGCGGCAGCGATGAGCATCTACTTCGACGACGCCCTGGACCGCCGCGCAGTGGCTGGACCTGCCGCCGCACGAACAGCGGCTGACGCGATTCTTCGAAACCGGCAGGTTTGAGCCGTGGCGAATTGCGCCAACTGGCGCGTCAGATGCTAGAATTTGGCCCGATCTCCCTGCTCTGACCATCATGCTGCAAGGCGCACTGGACACCCGCTTGAGCCACCGGCTCGGCGCGATCTTCGGCCTGAAGTCGGGCGCGACCGAACAATCACTGGCGCGCGCCGACCGCCAGCAGCTCGGCGCGGCGCTGCTGCGCAGTCTGGAGCGGCAGCCGCTGCTGGCGCCGGCCGATATCCATCGCGTCGTGCCGCGCCGCACCTGGCTGCGGCGCCGCGCCGAGGCGCGTCTGGCGCGCGACGAGTTCGACGGCCTGTACCGGCTGGTGCGCACGCAGGCGCTGGCCGAGCTTGTGTTCGGCGATACCGAACGCGCCCGCGCCTGGCTGCACAGTCCGAAGGAGCGCCTCGGCGGCCAGGCGCCGATGGCCTGCGCTACCGACACGCTGGGCTTCGAGGCGGTGCAGGCCTGGCTGCACGAGATCGACCAGGGCTGGCTCGCTTGAACTGAACTGAATACGGTTTGATCCTCTGGCGCATCAGCAACTATGCCGACCTGTCCGGCGCCGGCGGGCTGCTGCACGCCGGCCGCTGGCACCACCGGGGGCGGCCGGTGGTCTATCTGGCCGAGAGCCCGGCCGGTGCGCTGGTCGAGGCGCTGGTACACGTGCAGGCATCGACGGCGGCCGAGTTGCCGGTCAGTTACCAACTGCTCGAAGTCGAAGCCCCGGACGCGGCGCTCATCGAGGACGAATTGCCGGCGCTGCCGCAGGACTGGCGCGAGCGGCCGGATCTGACCCGCACGCTCGGCAGCGACTGGCTCGCAGCGCAACGCAGCCTGCTGCTGCGTGTGCCGTCGGCGGTGGTGGCGCGCAGCTTCAACCGGCTGTTCAACCCGCTGCACCCCCAGGCCGCCGTGTGCCGGGTGCTGTCGAGTGCACGCCATCCTTTCGATGGTCGGCTGCTGCGCCGGCGCTGAAGCGGCACCTTCCGCACGATGGTCGTGTTCGCGCCGGCGCGCTGAGTCAGGCCGTGTTGCAGACGGCGCGAAAGTGCGCCGGCGCGTGCCCGGTCCATTTGCGGAAGGCCTTGCGGAAGTTCGACGCTTCCGAGAAGCCGACGCGGCCGGTGATCTCCTCGACCGACAGCGAGGTGTTCTCGAGGAACTCGATCGCCAGCGTGCGGCGCACGTCGTCGACGATGCTCTGGTAGTTCTGGCCGTGCTCGGCCAGGCGCCGGTGCAGCGTGCGCACCGACAGGCCCAGCCGCGCGGCCATCTCGTCGGCGTTCGGGTATTCGCCGCGGCTGTTCAGGCAGGCGGCGCGGATGCGGCGAATCAGGTCGGTCTCGTCGGGCAGGCTGTCCAACATGCGCTCGCAGAACTGCGCGCACAGCCCGGCGGTGATCGGGTTGGCGTTCGGGCACGGCACGCGCAGCACGGCGGCGTCGAAGTGCCACTCCATCACGCCGGCATCGAAATCCACCGGGCAACCGAACAGGCGCTCGTAGGCCGGTGCGTAGGCCGGCCGCGGGTACGGCAGCAGCAAGCGGCGCGACGGCATCGGCGCTTCCAGCACGCAGTTGCCGAGCTTCAGGATCGACGCGAACCAGAACTCGGTGGCCAGCGGCAGCACTTCGCCCAGGTCGAGCACGTCGTGCGCCTCGAACACCGCGGTCTCGCCGTCGATGCGAAAGCGCTTCTCGAGCACCGGGCCGGCGAGGCGCACATGCTTGATGCCGAGCACGGTCGCCTCGCCGAAGGTCCGGCTGCTGACCAGCGCGTAGCCGTAGACGCCGAAGTCGCTCAGCCGCTGGCGCGTGCCGGCGCGCAGGCCGACACCGGGCACCGAATTCAGCCGCAGCGCGTTGCGCAGGATCGTCACCTTCTGCTGCTGCGTCATGCGCGCCTGCAGGTCGTCGAGCTGCCGCGGCTGCAGTCCCGTGCCCTGCAGCAGCGCTTCGGCGGCGATGCCCTGGTCGGCCATCTCGGCGAAGAGCGCACCCAGGCCGAGCATGCTGTGCGTTGCGCCGGCGAGCGGGCCGGCCTCCCGGGTGATCACGATGCCGTTCGGGGCCATGGTCGGAGCGACCTCATGCGGTTGGCAGATTTTCACCCGCCCCGTGGCGGCATTCAACCTCGTCGTCGGACGACCCTCGCGGCACCATCACGCCACTCGACAGCAGCCGTCGAGGCATGACGGAGGAGACGGATGAACGATCGACCGGCCCCGCAGCTTCAAGCCGATATCGGCCTGCGCGACACGCTGACGTCTGCCGGCTGCACGAGAAGCGGCTCGATCGCTCGCGTCCGCTTTGGGAACTGCATGTCATCGACGGTCTGGCCGAGGGCCGCGTGGCGCTGTATTTCAAAGTGCACCACGGGCTGATCGATGGCCGCGGGTTCGTCGACCTGTTCCGCCGCTGGTTCGGCACCGAGGCCGCAGATCGCCAGGTGCGCGCGCCGTGGAACGTGTTGCCCGCGTCCAAGCCGCGCCCGGCGAAGCGCGCGGCCGCATTGAACGTGTCGGGGGTCGCCAGCCGGTTCACCGAAGCGGGGCGCTCGCTGCTGTCGCTGTATGCCGCGCTGGGGCGGCAGGCGCTCGCGTCCGCAGGCCTGACGCGCGGGACGCCGTTGCCTTTCCTTGGAACACCGGGCGCGTTGCGCGGCAAGCCATCGGTGCAGCGCAGCTTCGCCTACTGCGTGCTGCCGCTGGCGCGGCTCAAGGCCTTCGGCAAGCAACACGACGCCACGGTGAACGACGTACTGCTGACCGTGCTCGACCTGGCGATGAACCGCTACCTGGTCGAGCGCGGCCGCAAGCTCACCGATCCGCCGCTGGTGGCCGACATGCCGGTCGCGCTGGGCAGCGGCGAGGGCGGCGGCAACAGCATCGCGGTGCTGCAATTCCCGCTCGGCGCGGCTGCCACGAACGCCCGGCAGCGCCTGGGGCAAGTGATGCAGCGCACCGCCCAGCTCAAGGAACACGTGCGCCGCACCGATGCCTCGGCACTCATGATCTACACGGCGGCGGTGCACGGGATCCCGGCCTTGATGGAAGCCGTGCGTGTGCCGCGTGCACCGATGCTGGCCACGTCGGTGATCTCCAACCCGTTCGGCATGCCGCAGCGCTTGTACCTTGCGGGCGCCGAACTCGAAATGGTGCTTCCGCTGTCGATGTTGGCGCCGGGCCAGTCACTGAACATCACCGCGGTCACCTACGACCAGGGATTGCAGGTCGGATTTCTCGGGCTCGCGGTCGAACTGCCGGACATCGGGAAGCTGGCCGACTACACCATCGCCGCGTTCGACGAACTGACTGCCTCGAGCGAGCTCTCGACCCCGCGCCCCCGCATGCCGGCCGCATCACGCAAGGCGACCGCTTCTGCCACGCAGCAGCGGCGGCCGAAGCGTCGAGCGCACGAACGCCGCCACCTCGGCGCGCGCTGATCGCGACGCAGAGCGGCGCGCGAGCTTGCCACGATGAGACGCATTCGCAACCGCCTCGTTCGCGCGGTCTTTCGGGCGGCGACGCGGCTTTTTCGCGATACGCTGCTCGCCGACCCGAACGTCCCGGCGCTGCGCCGCTGGGTGGCGCGCATGGAATCGGCACTCGCCCACGACGAGCCCGGCGCGACTATGCGCCGGGTCGGCCTGGCGCAATGTGAGGCCACCTGGTTTGAAGTGGCCGGTGCGCAGCCGGGGCAGGTCATTCTCTATCTGCACGGCGGTGCCTTCGTCTTCGAGACGCCGCGCCTGCACGGCGCGTTCCTCATCCGGCTGGCACGCGAGTACGGCATGTGCGCGCTGATGCCGCACTACCGTCTGGCGCCCGAGCATCCGTTTCCGGCCGCCGCCGACGACGCCCTGGCGTCGTACCGCTGGCTGCTTGCGCAGGGCATCGAGGGGTCGCGCATCGTCGTGGCCGGCGACTCGGCCGGCGGCAATCTTGCGCTGGGCCTGCTGCAACGGCTGCGCCACGACGGACTGCCGATGCCGGCCTGCGCGCTCGCGATGTCCCCGCTGACCGATGCGACCTTCAGCGGCGACTCGCTGCGGCGCAACGACGGCCTCGATCCGATGTTCTCCGCCAGCGGGCTGCACAAGCTGGCTCCGCTGTATCTGCGCGACGCGAGCCAACGCGCCTGGCCGCTCGCGTCGCCGCTGTTCGGCGACCTGGACGGCTTGCCGCCGACGCTGCTGACGGTGGGCAGCTCCGAGTTGCTGCTCGACGACTCGGTGCGCTACGCGCTGCGCTGCCGGGGCGCCGAACTGCAGGTCTGGCACGACATGCCGCACGTCTTTCCGCTGTTCGAGTTCCTGCCTCAGGCACAGCAGGCCCGCAAGGGCATGTGCCGCTTCATCGCCGATGCACTGGCGGCACAGCCGCCACCTCCGGCGCTGCCCGATGGCGCTGCACACCCCGATGCCACGGTCGGTACGCCGCCGGGGCATCCTCACCCTCAGCAAGGAGACATCGATGGAACAGAAGTACAGCGCGCCGATTGACAAGATCTTCGGCCATCTCACCGACGCGAAGTGGCTCGAGACGCGCAGCCTGGCCCTGGGCGAGCTGTCGGCGAAGGTCAAGGCCAAGAAATCGGCCAAGGGAGTGAGCATTTCGATGGCGCGCCGCGTCAGGCGCGACCTCCCGGCGCTGGTGGCCAAGGTTCTCTCGCCCGAGTCGGACCTGCAGTTCGAAGAGGTCTGGACACCCGCCGAGGGTGGCAGCTACACCGGCACGCTGTCGATGGATATCGTGGGCCAGCCGGTGAAGATGACCGCCAATTTCAGTCTCGAACCCGCGGGCAAGGGCTGTGTGTATCGCATCCAGCACCGCACCACGTGCAGCATCCCGCTCGTGGGAGGCCCGGTGGCGAAGTTCGCGCAGGGTCAGGTCGAGGCGGGCTGCGCCGACGAGTTCGAGTACCTGGTGAGTTGCCTCGAGCAGAAGCGGTGAAGTGCGACGGGGTGGCGCGCGATTTCACCCGCTTCGACGCCTTGCCGACGCAGCGCACGGTCAAGCGGCGTTTCGCCCACGGCGCGGCACCGTGCAGGCGTGCGGTCGCGAGCATCACAGGGCCCGCGAGCGGCAGCATGTGCGAAAGCCCGAGGTGGGCCGCCGACAACGCAATGTCGGCATCGAGGGCGACGACGCTTCCCTGACGAATGTGCGCCGCGCCTGCAGCGCCGCGTTTTCGTCCCCGACGGAGGCCCCGCAGCGGCGGGCACACACCGGTGCGCAGCCGTCGGAGCGATTGAGACGCGGCGCGAGACTTGAGACCGTCCGAGGTCAAGACCTCGGGAGCCTCGCGTGCAAGCCATCGGCCGGCAGCCGCAGCGGGCGCCGGGAGGTGCCCCTTCCACCGCGAGCGCCACCGCCCCGAGCAGACCACGCTGTACCGCTTGGTGCAGCAGCATGCCGTGACCTTCTTCGCACAAGCCGAGGCCACCGCGGGAGCCGACATCGGCGGTCGGGTGTTTCATCGATGAAGCACTTGGGCGCTGCATCTCGTACCAAACATGAACTCCGCGCCGAAGTCGCACGGGCGCGGACACCTTCAACCCAGGCAGGTTGCGGCCGGGGGGTGGCTACTGCGCGACATGACAAGGAGAGATCGATGAACGACAAGCTCAAGTCCATGGCCGACGGGATCCTCAGGCGCGTGGTCAAGGCCGCTGGAGGCGTCCCCGGCGTGGTGACGATGGCCACCAATCGGGGCGGCAACATCTACGAAGGCTGCGCCGGCGTACGCGAGCTCGGCAAGGACCAGCCAATGACCGTCGACTCGGTGAAGGGGATATTCTCGACCACCAAGGCGATCACTGGCGCGGCGCTGCTGCAACTGGTCGAGGAAGGGCGAGTCTCGCTGACGGATCCGGCGCGCCGCTACGTGCGGTGCGCGGCATGAGCACCGAGCTGCTGTTCGACTTCATCGCGCTGCGGCTCGATCACACCAAGACCGATGGGGTGAAGGCGGCGATCCAGATGGAGTTCACCGACAGCCAGGAGACCTGGGCGCTGGAGCTGTCGAACTCGGTGCTCAACAACACCTTGGGCCGCGTGCTGAAGAACCCCGACCTGAAGCTGACGCTGACGCGGCCGGCCTTCCTGGCGATGCTGCTGCAAGGCAAGAAGCTGCCCGAGCTGCAGCAGGCCGGGCTGGTCAAGGTCCAGGGCGATCCGAAGGCGCTCGGCGCCGTGGTCGGCAACGTCGTGACGTTCACGCCCACCTTCAACATCGTCACGCCCTGACGGCCCGAGCGCAGTCGACGCGCCCGCTCCCGACGCACCGGGGCGGCTTGCCTGCGAGCCGCCCGCGTCTACAGCAGCGCCGACAGCGCCCGCGAGTGCACCACGCGGCCGCTGACGAAGCGGTCGTGCCAGGCCTCCACGCGCGACAGGTCGTACAGATAGTTCACCATCAGGCCGGCCGATTGCTTCAGGCCCTTGGCCGACAGGTTGGCGTTGGCATTCAGCCGTTCGAGTCGGGCGCCGTTGTCGAGGTGGAAGCGCGCCACCGGGTCGCCGCCGGGCGCCGGTGACGCGAACACGAGGTACGTGGCCGCCAGCCGCCACAGCGCCTGGTGCGCGGTGGTGGGCAGCGCGTTCAGCGACGCCAGGTGCGTCAGCGCGGCGAGGTCGTCGCCGGCCGTCTTTCGCAGCACCGCGAGCGCCACCGCGGCGCGCTCGGACTGCGGCGGCTTCAGGCCGGGCAGGGTGTCGAAGTTCTTCAGCTTCGCCAGCCACGGCATCAGCCCCGGGATCGGCGACAGCGTGCAGAAGGTCTTCAGCTGCGGCAGCTCGCGCTCGAGCTCCTGCGCCACGCGCTTGATCAGGAAGTTGCCGAGCGAGACGTTGCGCAGCCCCGGCTGGCAGTTGCTGATCGAATAGAACACGGCCACCTTGAAGTGTTCACTCGGCAGCGGCGACGCCTTCTTGTCGATCAGCGGCGCGATCGCGCCGGCGATATCGGGCACCAGCGCCACCTCGACGAAGATCAGCGGCTCGTCGGGCAGTTGCGGGTGGAAGAACGCGAAACAGCGACGGTCGGGCTGCAGGCGCCGGCGCAGGTCGTCCCAGCCGTCGATCTCGTGCACGGCCTCGTGGTGGATGATCTGCTCGAGCAGTTGCGCCGGCGAGTTCCAGTCGACTCGTCGCATCTGCAGGAAGCCGGCGTTGAACCAGCTCGACAGCAGGTGCCGCAGGTCGGCCTCGAGCGCGTGCAGCTGCGGCTGCTTCGGCAGCCGCTCGAGCAGCGCACGGCGCAGCCGCACGATTGCCGCGGTGCCGCCGGGGGCCCGATTGATGCGGCGGAACAGCTCCTGCCGCGGCGCCTCGGCCACCTGCGTCAGGCGGATCAACTGCTCGGCGCCGGGCTCGGCGGCGTACTCGCGCGCGCACTCGAGCACCTGCTTCGGGTCGGGGCTGAAGTCGCGCGCCAGGTGATCGAAGAAGCGCATGCGCCGTTCGTCGGGCAGCGCGTCGATGCGCTCGACCACGCCTTGCGCGATCGCCGGGCCGTTGGCCTCGCCGCGCTCGGACAGCAGCCGCCGGCACTCGGCCAGCAGGCCGCGCAGCGCGTGGTCCTGGCGCAGCCGCTCCGCCGCCGCCTTCAGTTCGTCGAGCACGATGGCCGCACTGTAAGCCGTGCCGCTGGGGCGTCGGCAGCGGCGCGCGGCATCGCCGGCCGGGAAGGCCCGCTCGCGTGTGCGGCAGACCGCGCGCTACAGTCGGCCGATGGCGAGTCCCACACCCGGCAGCGCCGCGCTGCCGCTCAGCGCCGACGGCGTGCTCAAGCTCGCCGCGCAGTCGATGTTCGACCTGTTCGCGCAGACGGCGATGGGCATGATGGTGGTCGACCGCGAGCACCGCATCGTCTGGATCAGCGAAGGCTACAAGCGCTTCCTGCCGGCGCTGGGGTTCGAGCGCGACAGCGACTTCGTCGGCAAGCGGGTGCAGGAGGTGGTGCCCAACACGCTGATGAACCAGGTGATCGAGAGCGGGCGGCCGATCCTGGTCGATCTGCTGACCAACAAGGCCGGCACGTTTCTCGTCAGCCGGCTGCCGCTGCGCGACGACCAGGGCCGCGTGATCGGCGCCGTCGGCCTCGTGCTGCTCGACCACCCCGAGTCGACGATGCAGCCGCTGATGGTCAAGTTCTCGCGCCTGCAGCGCGAGCTCGAAGACGCGCAGCGCCAGCTCGCCGCGCAGCGGCGGCCCAAGTACACGATCGCCGGCTTCATCGGTGCCAGCGCCGCTGCGCTCGACGTGAAGCGCCAGGCGCGCCGCGTGGCCGGCACCGACTCCACGGTGCTGCTGCTGGGCGACACCGGCACCGGCAAGGAGCTGCTCGCGCACGCGATCCACGCCGCCTCGGCGCGCGCCGCGGCGCCGTTCGTCACGGTGAACATCGCCGCCGTGCCCGAGACGCTGCTCGAGGCCGAGTTCTTCGGCGTCGCGCCGGGCGCGTACACCGGCGCCGAACGCAAGGGGCGCGACGGCAAGTTCAAGCTGGCCGACAACGGCACGATCTTTCTCGACGAGATCGGCGACATGCCGCTGCCGCTGCAGGCCAAGCTGCTGCGCGTGCTGCAAGAGCAGGAGGTCGAGCCGCTGGGCAGCAACCGGCTGCACAAGATCGACGTGCGCGTGATCGCGGCCACCAGCCGCGACCTGACCGCGATGGTGGCGCAAGGCAGCTTCCGCGCCGACCTGTACTACCGCCTGCACGTGCTGCCGATCCGCCTGCCGCGGCTGGCCGACCGGCTGCAGGATCTCGAGCCGCTGGCCGACGCGCTGCTCGACGACATCGCACGGCGCAGCGGCCTGCCGCACAAGGCGCTGGCCGGCGACGCGCTCGACGCGCTGGCGCAGCACGACTGGCCCGGCAACATCCGCGAGCTGCGCAACGTGCTCGAGCAGGCCGCGCTGATGACCGACGACCTGCTGCTGCATGCGCGGCATCTGTCGATCGTGCCGGCAGCCGCCGCGCCACCGGCGGCCGCGCCGCGGGCAACCACCGATGCGCCGCCGGCTGCCGCACCGCGGGCACCTGCCACCGCGCTGCCAGCGGCCGAACCGCAGGCAACTCCCGACGCGCCGCCGACTGCCGAGGCGTTCAAGCCGCTGCCGCGGGCGATCGCCGAGCTCGAGGCGCGCGCGATCCGCGAGGCGCTGGCGGCCACCGGCGGCAACAAGCTGGCCGCCGCCAAGCTGCTGGGAATCTCGCGTGCGACGCTGTACGAAAAACTCGGTGCCGCGGAGGATCCGTCGGTCTGATGGCCAGGCGGGTGGGTGATGCCACGCACTCGTCGGCCGCATGCCGGCCGGTCGACACGGGGATTGACGCCGGGCGACGCCGCCGCTGCAATGGCGACCGACCGCGCTGAGCGCCAACGCATCGCGGCGATACCGATGAATCCACACCCATCCGTTGCGCGCCGTGCCGCCTGGCTGCTCGCGCTGATCCTGTGCAGCGCTGCCGCGCGAGCGGGCATCGAAGAAGGCAGCGTCGAGGCGGCACGCCGCGAGCTGCTGCGCTCGCAGGCGCTGGCACTTGGAGAACGGCGAGGGCGTCGCGCGCGACCCGGTGGCCGCGGCGCGGCTGTATTGCGAGGCCGCGCGGCTCGGTGATGCGGCCTCGCAGTTCAACCTGGGCTGGATGTACAGCAACGGCCGCGGTGTCGAGCGCAACGACACCTGGGCCGCATTCTTCTTTCATGCGGCAGCCGAGCAGGGCTACGAGCAGGCGCAGCGCATGCTCGAGCGCGTGGGCGGCGCGCCGACCTATGTACCCGACTGCATGCGCGATCCCGAGCCGGCCAGGCAGGCGCTGCGCCGCGCGCCGGCCGCGCCTGCGATCGCGGTGCGCTCCAACGGACCGTCGTATATCGTCGAGCTGGTCAAGAAGATCGCGCCGCAGTTCAAGGTTCACCCGCAGCTGGTGCTGTCGGTGATCGAAGTCGAGTCCCGCTTCGACACCGTGGCGCTGTCGCCGAAGAACGCCAAGGGCCTGATGCAACTGATCCCCGACACCGCGGCGCGCTTCGGTGTGCGCAACCCGTATGACGCGGCGCAGAACATCCGCGGCGGCACGGCGTACCTGCAGTGGCTGCTGGCCTACTACCAGGGCGACGTGGCACTGGCCGCGGCCGCGTACAACGCGGGCGAACGCGCAGTCGACCGCTACCGCGGCGTGCCGCCGTATGCCGAGACGCGCGCCTACGTGCGCAAGGTGATCGACCTGTTCGGTGCGCACTTTCAGCCGTTCGACGCCAGCGTGACCACGCCGTCGCCCCAGTTTGGCGTGGCGCGGGGGGCAGCCGCACTGGGCAGCCGCTGAGCGGACGGCACGCGCGGGTGGCGCGCTGCGGATCGGCGCGGGTGGATCGGGCCACTGATCGGGCCGCCGATCGGGTCCGCCGAGCCGCTTGACCGTGGCGGACATCGCGGCTCAAACTGGCTGCCACCGTGCCGCCGGTTGGTACGGCGCGATCGATGAGAACCGTGCCCTGGAGCGTCACCGCGACGATCGCCATCGTCAGCGCGCTGATGCTGTTGCGCGTCGGCCCGCACGGGGCCACGCCGCACGCTTCGGCAAGCGGGCCCGAACCGCTCGCGCTGCGCATCGCATCGAACGCGGTGCGGCCTGCCGAGCAGCCGATCGTGCGGCCAGGCGATCGCACAAGCGATCGACCAAGCGATCGGACAAGCAATCGATCCATTGCGCTGGCGCCGACCGACACCGCGCGGCCGCGATCGTCGCACGCCATCGCCGACGGTGACGGGCTGCACCGGCGCGTCGAGCAACTGCTGCTGCGCGGCACGCCGCGCGATCGCTACCAGGCGTTTGCCGTGCTGGCGCGCTGTGCGCACGCGGTCGACTTCGATCGCCATCTGAACTCGCTGCCGCCCGGCAGCGAGACGGCGCGTCTGCGCGAGCGCTATGGCAACGGCTCGGCGCGCATCGCATCGGCCTGCGGCGACCTGTCGGCGCGCGACGTGCAACGGCGCGTCGATCTGGCGGCCGCTGCTGCCGACGATGGTGTGCCCGGCGCCGCTGCGGCCTGGATCGAGGAAGGCCCGTTCGGCGACCGCAGCGCGCTGACGCAGCGGCCCGACGATCCGCTGGTCGTCGCGTGGGTCGCCGAAGCGATCGAGCGCGTGCGCGCAGCCACGCGGCACGCCGACACCGAAGCCATCGGCCAGTACGGCCTGTTGTGCCTGAACTGGGAGTTGGACGACACCTCCCGCGTGCGCCTGCTGGTCGACGCCGGACGGCAGCGGCGGCAGCAGGAGCAGCTCGCGGCCCTGCTGAACTGAAGGTTGCTCAGCGACCGCTCGCAGCGACAACCCGCCACGACAGCCCGCCACGACAGCCCGCCACGACAGCTGGCAGCGTGCAGCGGCTCGATCGGGCGCGAGCGCGCGCTGACCGGTTTCCGGCCAGCAGACCATCCGCTGTCCGGCCACTGGGCATACCGCACGCAGCGCAAGCGGCTGCCTGCGGCCTGCGATGGCGCACGAGCACGCCGAACTTCGGTGTTTACCCGCGCTCGAACGCCACGGGCACGGACCTTGCACCGCTGTCGCCCACTAAAGCCGCGGACGAAGCGACCGCGCCTTCAACCCTGTACCGGAGACCCGCATGCCGACATCCGCCAAGCCCTTCACCCGTCGCGCCACGTTGGCGGCCGCTGCCGCGCTGACGAGTGCGCTGGCGCTGCCGCTGGTCGCGCAGGCGCAAGCCAAGGAGGTGAAGATCGCCATCATCGCCAGCAAGACCGGCCCGCTCGAGGCGTACGCGAAGCAGACGATCGTCGGCTTCCACATGGGTCTCGACTACGCCACCGGCGGCACGATGACCGTGGCCGGCAAGAAGCTGGTGGTGATCGAGAAGGACGACCAGGGCAAGCCCGACGTCGGCAAGGCTGCGCTCGCCGCTGCCTATGGCGACGACAAGGCCGACATCGCGGTCGGCCCCACGTCGTCGGGCGTGGCGCTGGCGCTGCTGCCGGTGGCCGAGGAGTACAAGAAGATCCTGCTGGTCGAGCCGGCGGTGGCCGACTCGATCACCGGCGACAAGTGGAACCGCTACATCTTCCGCACCGGCCGCAACTCGAGCCAAGATGCGATCAGCAACGCGGTGGCGCTCGACAAGCCCGGCGTCAGCATCGCCACGCTGGCGCAGGACTACGCGTTCGGCCGCGACGGCGTCAAGGCATTCAAGGAGGCGCTGAAGAAGGCCAAGATCGTGCACGAGGAGTACCTGCCGACCAACACCACCGACTTCACCGCCGGCGCACAGCGGCTGATCGACTCGCTGAAAGACAAGCCCGGCCGCAAGGTGATCTGGATCATCTGGGCCGGCGCCGGCAACCCGTTCAAGATCGCCGATCTCGACCTGAAGCGCTATGGCATCGAGATCGCCACCGGCGGCAACATCCTGCCGGCGATGGTGGCGTACAAGCAGTTCCCGGGCATGGAAGGCGCCACGTACTACTACTTCGGCATTCCGAAGAACCCGGTCAACGACTGGCTGGTGGCCAACCACTACAAGCAGTTCAAGAGCCCGCCGGATTTCTTCACCGCCGGCGGCATGAGCGCGGCCATCGCGGTGGTCGAGGCGCTGAAGAAGACCGGCGGCGACACCAACACCGAGAAGCTGATCAAGACGATGGAAGGCATGAGCTTCCAGACGCCCAAGGGCACGATGACCTTCCGCAAGGAGGATCACCAGGCGATGCAGGACATGTACCACTTCAGGATCAAGGTCGACCCGGCGTTCGCCTGGGGCGTGCCCGAGCTGGTGCACGAGATCAAGGCGTCGGAGATGAGCATTCCGATTCGGAACAAACGCTGACGCACCTGCGGCGCGTCAGCGCTGCGCGCCGAATGTTTCGCTCCCCCGAGCCCCCTCCGGGAGGGGGCTCCAGTTCGATTCACGTAGCCCGGCCTGCGGCCGGGCGTGAAGGCCCGCCTGCGTTGCGCGCACTCGCATGCTCGAGACCATCGATCTGACGATCCGCTTCGGCGGCCACGTGGCGGTCGACCATGTGTCGTGCCGCTTCGAGCCGGGCACGCTGACGTCGATCGTCGGGCCCAACGGCGCGGGCAAGACCACGTACTTCAACCTCATCAGCGGGCAGCTGCCGGCCAGCGAGGGGCGCGTGCGGCTCGACGGTGTCGACCTCACCGCGCTGCCGGCGCCGCTGCGCACGCGCAGGGGCCTGGGGCGCGCGTTTCAGTTGACGCAGCTGTTCCCGAACCTCACGGTGCTCGAGAACGTGCGGCTCGCGGTGCAGGCGCGCGAGCAGGGCCGCGCGGGCGGCGGCGCATGGGGCGGGCTCGATCTGCTGAAGGTGTGGCTGGATCGCCGGGCGTGGATCGACGAGGCCTGCGAGCTGCTGCGTCGCGTGCAGCTGGCCGACAAGCTCGACGCGCACGCCGCCGCGCTGCCGCACGGCGACCAGCGCAAGCTCGAGGTGGCGCTGCTGATGGCGCTGGACCCGTTGGTCTACATGTTCGACGAGCCCACCGCGGGCATGAGCGTTGACGACGTGCCGGTGATCCTCGACCTGATCCGCGCGCTGAAGGCGCAGCGCGACCGCACGATCCTGCTCGTCGAGCACAAGATGGATGTGGTGCGCGAGTTGTCCGACCGCATCGTCGTGCTGCACAACGGCCAGCTGGTGGCCGACGGCGAGCCGGCCGCGGTGATCGCGTCGCCGGTGGTGCAGCAGGCTTACCTCGGCGGCGCAGCCGCCGAGGTAAGCCTGGCGGCTGCGGTTGACGACACCCCACCCCGGCCCCTCCCCGCCGGGCGGGGAGGCTCCTGAAGTGAACCACCCCCGTTGCGCCTGCAGCGCCCGCCTCTACGAGGGGGCGCCGCCAGCGGCCCGGCGAAGCCGGATCCGCGGCGGCTCTCGCCTGCGCTGGTTCATGCGTCGAGGGTGGCGCTCCGGCGCCGTGAAAAACTGATATGGCAACTAACTCGTTACTCGAGCTGATCAGCGTGCACACGCACATCGGCGCGTACCACATCCTGCATGGCGTCGACCTCGCCGTGCCCGAGGGCGAGGTGACGATGCTGCTCGGCCGCAACGGCGCCGGCAAGACGACGACGCTGCGCACGATCATGGGCCTGTACGCCGCGAGCCAGGGCAGCATCACGTTCCGCGGCACGCCGATCCAGGGCCTGCCGACGCCCGACATCGCGCAGCGCGGCATCGCCTACGTGCCCGAGAGCATGGGCATCTTCAGCGACCTGACGGTGCAGGAGAACATGGTGCTCGCCGCGCGTGCGGCGCGCCACGCCGGCGAGCTCGACGCGCAGCGGCTGGCCTGGATCTTCGGCCTCTTTCCGGCGCTGAAGAAGTTCTGGCTCTACCCGGCCGGCAAGTTGAGCGGCGGGCAGAAGCAGATGCTCGCGGTGGCGCGCGCCATCGTCGAGCCGCGCGCGCTGATCCTGATCGACGAGCCGAGCAAGGGTCTGGCGCCGTCGATCATCGCCAACCTGATCGCCGCGCTGCGCGAGCTGAAGGCACAGCGCACGACGATCCTGCTGGTCGAGCAGAACTTCCAGATGGCGCGTGCGCTCGGCGACACGGTGGCGGTGATGGACGACGGCCGCATCGTGCACCGCGGCCGGATGGCTGCGCTCGCCGCCGACGAGGCGCTGCAGCAGCGCCTGCTGGGGCTGTCGCTGGGAGCGCACCAATGACGAACGTGGCTTCACCACCGAACGCGCCGGCGGCCGCGGGCGCGGCCGACGAGGCCATCCCGCGCTCGAGCTTCGACTGGAAGCCGATCGCGCTGCTGCTGGCGTTGATGGTGCTGGCGCTGCCCGCACTCGGCAGCGGCAGCAAGTGGCTGACGCTGACGTTTGCCGGCCTCGCGATGGGGCTGATCATCTTCGTCATCGCGTCGGGGCTGACGCTGGTGTTCGGGCTGATGGACGTACTGAACTTCGGCCACGGCGTGTTCATCGCGCTCGGCGCGTTCATCGCCACCAGCGTGCTCGGCGCCACCGCCGGCTGGCACGGCTTCGCGGCGGTGTTCGTCGCGATGCTGGTGGCCATGGCGGTGGCCGGCGCGGTGGGCTGGGCGTTCGAGCGCGTGATCGTGCGGCCGGTCTACGGCATGCACCTGAAGCAGATCCTGATCACGATGGGCGGGATGATCGTCGGCGAGGAGATCATCAAGGTGGTCTGGGGCCCGCTGCCGATCGCGCTGCCGCTGCCCGAGGCGCTGCGCGGCGCGTTCCTGCTCGGCGACGCGGCGATCGAGAAGTACCGCGTGCTCGCCGCGGTGATCGGGCTGGCGGTGTTCGCCGCGGTGGCGTGGACGCTCGGCCGCACGAAGATCGGCCTGCTGATCCGCGCCGGCGTGCAGGACCGCAGCATGGTCGAGGCGCTCGGCTATCGCATCAGGCGGCTGTTCGTCGGCGTGTTCGTGGCCGGTTCGGCGCTGGCCGGACTGGGCGGCGTGCTATGGGGCCTGTACCAGCAGACGGTGACGCCGCAGATCGGCACGCAGGTGAACGTGCTGATCTTCATCGTGATCATCATCGGCGGCCTGGGCAGCACGTTCGGCTGTTTCGTCGGCGCGCTGCTGGTGGGGCTGATGGCCAACTACACCGGCTTCCTGGCGCCGAAGGTGGCGCTGTTCTCCAACATCGCGCTGATGGTGGCGGTGCTGTTGTGGCGGCCACAGGGGCTGTATCCGGTGGCGAATCGATGAGACAGCCTGTGTCGACACCTCGACTATTTCGGCGCGCCACAAAGGCTGCCGTGCGCTACGGTTGCGCGGTGTGGCGTCTTGGGCGGTGCTTGCCATGCGAGAGCGCGGCGCGGCGCGGTGGGCGGTGCCCGGTGTGGGCTCATGATGTCGCGGTCGGCCCTGCGGGCCGACTTCGCTGCGCTGCTCGCGCTGCAAGGGCGGCTGCGGTGCCGCTCGTGTCGGCGCTGGACGCGCCGCACTTCACGGCTCCTCGCCGGTCCGGCGCCTGCAGCGCCGGCGGCACCCGATGCATCGCTGCGCTGCTCGCCGCGCCATAAATCGCCCACTCCGGGCACCGCCCACCGCGCAGAACCAGCGGTGGCATGCCGTCACGCGTGCTACGGTGGTGGCTGCAAGCCGCGGGCGGGTATGCGCCGGTAGCGACATATGCGGCGCCGAGCAGCGCAGAGCGCATGGCCGCGCGCGCGCAGCGCGCGCTTCGTGATCTGACTCGCCGAGACTGTTTGAGCGGAACGACCGAAGGGAGTGCAGCGAGTTTCTCGGCGGGCCATGCGATCGAGCAGCGCAGGGAACCCTCCGCGCAGCGGAGGGCTGCCGCATTCGAGCGCCGGCGCATGCCCGCCCGCGGCTTTGCACGCTCGATTGTATGCATGCATCTTCGCGGTATCGCGTTCGCAGTGGCTGCGCCGACCACGCTGGAGTCATGAAAATGATCCACCGCCTGCTCTCGCACGATCTGCCGCGCAGCCGCTGGCTCGCCGCGGCGCTGATCGTCATCGTGTTCGCGTTGGCGTTCGCGCCGTTCCTGTTCCCCGGTGCGAAGTCGATGTCGGTGGTGGCGAAGATCCTCGTCTTCGTATTGCTGGTGGCCAGCTACGACCTGCTGCTGGGCTATACCGGCATCGTCAGCTTCGCGCACACCATGTTCTTCGGCATCGGCGCCTACGGCGTCGCGATTGCCAGCGGCAAACTCGGTGCGGGCTGGGGTGCGGTTGCGGTGGGGCTGGCGGCGGCGATCGTCGCGTCGGTGGTGTTGTCGCTGGTGATCGGGCTGTTCAGCCTGCGCGTGAAGGCGATCTTCTTCGCGATGATCACGCTCGCCGTCGCGGCAGCGTTCCAGACGCTGGCGTCGCAGCTGAGCCAGTTCACCGGCGGCGAAGACGGCCTCACCTTCCGCAACCCCGAGTGGCTGAGCCCGTCGTTCGAGCCGTTCGAGAGCCCGGTACTCGGCCTGGCGATCGACGGCCGCGTCATCACCTACTGGCTGATCTTCGCCGTGGTGGCGCTGCTGTTCCTGCTGATGCTGCGCATCGTCAACTCGCCGTTCGGCCGCGTGCTGCAGGCGATCCGCGAGAACGACTTCCGCGCCGAGGCGATCGGCTACCGCACGGTGGTGTACCGCACGCTCAGCAACGTGCTGGCGGCGCTGTTCGCCACCGTGGCCGGTGCGCTGCTCGCGCTGTGGCTGCGCTACACCGGGCCCGACACCACGCTCAGCTTCGAGCTGATGCTCGACATCCTGCTGATCGTCGTGATCGGCGGCATGGGCACGCTGTATGGCGCGCTGGTGGGCTCGGTGCTGTTCGTCGTCGCGCAGAACTACCTGCAGGATCTGCTGCGCCTGGGCGCGCTCGCGCTCGAAGGCGTGCCGCTGCTCGGCGCCGTGGTCAACCCCGATCGCTGGCTGCTGTGGCTCGGCGTGCTGTTCGTGCTGGCGGTCTACCACTTCCCGAGCGGCATCGTCGGGCGGCTTCGCACGGGGGCTGCGGCGACGGGAGGCACACGACGACCATGAACTCATCGACCTCGCACGAACCCATCTCGCGCTACGTCACGGTGGCCGGGCGCGAACTGCACGTCACCGAATGGGGCCACGATCACAACGACGTGGTGATCGCGTGGCACGGCCTCGCACGCACCGGGCGCGACATGGACGACATCGCCGCGCACCTGGCGTCGCGCTGGCGCGTGATCTGCCCCGACACGATCGGCCGTGGCTTGAGCCAGTGGAGCCCCGACCCCGACCGCGAGTACTGCCTGGCGTTCTACACGCAGCTCGCCGCCGGCCTGCTCGACCAGCTGCAGGTCGAGCGCTGCGTGTGGCTCGGCACGTCGATGGGCGGCGCGATCGGGCTGCACGCCGCGGCCGGCGCGCTGCGCGGCCGCATCCGCAAGCTGGTGCTCAACGACATCGGGCCCGAGCTGCCCGCGCCGGCGCAGCAACGCATCCTGACCTACGCGGGAAGCCCGAGCGCGTTCGCCACCGTCAGCGAACTCGAGGCGTACTTCCGCGCGATCTACAAGCCCTACGGCTGGTTGAGCGACGCGCAGTGGCGTCGCCTGACCGAGACCTCGACGCGGCGGCTGCCCGACGGCCGCGTGACGCCGCACTACGACCCGGCGATGGTGCGCCAGTTCGTCTGCCACCCCGACGACTACACGCAGTGGGACGCGTGGGATTCGCTGGCGATTCCGGTGCTCGCGCTGCGCGGCGAGACCTCCGACCTGCTGCTGCCCGACGTGGCCGAGGCGATGCGCACGCGCGGCCCGCGCGCGGTGGTGGTCACGTTGCCGGGCTGCGGCCACGCGCCGGCGCTGAACACGCCGGAGCACTTTGCGCTGGTCGAACGCTTCTTCGCGTGACGCCACCCACCCACCGACGCAGGAGACCAGGAGACACCATGACGACCCACCGTTCGATCCGTTCGCTCGCCGCCGGCGGCATCGCCGCGCTGGCGTGCACGCTCGCCGCCGCCGGCACCGTCGGCGCCACGCTGCCCGACGGCTTCCCGGCGATCGAGGATGCTTCGCTCGGCAAGCCGCTGATCGGCTTCGGCGCCGCTGGGCCGGTGCATCGCACGCCGGTGATTTTCGTGCACGGCAACAACGACACGCCGTTCCCGACCGCGTGCAATCCGTTCGGCCGCATGCTGGCGTTCGCGCAGTTCTTCGCCGACAGCGGCTACGCCACCAGCGAGCTGTGGGGCATCGGCTACGAAGGCGACCAGTGCGACCTCGCGGTGCAGAGCGACCCCACGCCGCCGAGCGGCCAGACGCGCCGCTCGAGCATCGCGCACAGCAACGCGGCCAACGTGCCTGACCTGCGCCGCTTCGTTGCCGCGGTGCTCGAGTTCACCGGCGCGCGGCAGGTCGACATCGTCGCGCACAGCCTCGGCGTGACGATCGCGCGCGAATGGCTGCGCCAGGACGACGCCTACCGCAGCGTGCGGCGCCTGGTGGCGATCGACGGGCCCAACCACGGCATCATCAACTGCTCGCCGAACCCGGCCAACTACTTTCAGCTGCCTGCGCAAGGCGGCTTCACGCCGGCCAGCGAGGTGTGCGTCGAGCTCGGCTCGCCCGACACGCCGTTCCTGAAGCGGCTCAACCGCGGCGACGATACGCCGGGGCCGACGCAGTACCTGGTGATCCGCAACGCCGACACCAGCTTCGTCTACTTCACGCTGCAAGACGGCGTGATCCCGCCGGTGCCGGCGGAGGATTCGTTCGGCAAGCCCACCGATTTCTCGCGCAGCGCGGTGCTGCGCGGTGCACGGCAGATCGATCTCACCGGCCAGGGCGCTTACGACCCGCTGCTCGGCACCGCGCACCTGGGCATCCTCAACTCGCCGCAGACGCGCGCCGCGGCGCTGCAGTTCCTCACGGCGCACCACCCGCACCATGGCTACCCGCGTTGACGACTGCCGGCTCAGCCGAGCCGGTAGCGCATCAGGAACTGCGGCCACACGTTGAGCGCGTACTGCAGCTGCAGCGTCGCGCGCAGGTGCGGGTCGGCCTTCGGGCCGGTGGCGGCGAGCCAGTCGGCGGCCGACATGATGTCGCCCATCGCCTCGGCCACCAGCAGCGCGAACGGCGCGGGCGGCACCATGTCGTCGTCGAAATCGATCAGTTGCTCGTGCCGGCCGCGCATCACGAGGTCGAGCACGTCGAGCGCCGGCGCGTGCGCGTGCGACGCGCGCAGCGCGAGCGCTTCGGCGACGATGGCGGTGGCAACTGGGTCGGGCACGCGGCCACTGTAGGCCGCCGCCGTCGCGCCGGGTGTGGCGCATCACCCAGCTGGGGCCACCGTGTTGGGTGGCACCCAGACGCGGTGGCGCCGCTACGGGGTCGGCCGCGGCGGAATGTTCAGCCCGCGTACCACGGCCGGGCGCGCCTTGAATGCTTCGAGCACGCGCGTGACGTGGCCGAATTCGGCGATGCCCACCAGCTCACCGGCGCCGTAGAAGCCGATCAGGTTGTTGACCCACGGGAAGGTCGCGATGTCGGCGATCGTGTAGTCGTCGCCCATGATCCATGCGCGGCCGGCGAGCTGGCGGTCGAGCACCGCGAGCAGGCGCTTCGACTCGGCCACGTAGCGGTCGCGCGGGCGCTTGTCTTCGTAGTCCTTGCCGGCGAACTTGTTGAAGAACCCGACCTGGCCGAACATCGGGCCGATGCCGCCCACCTGGAACATCAGCCACTGGATGGTCTGGTAGCGCCGCGCGGCATCGCGCGGCATCAGCGCGCCGCCTGCCTTGTCGGACAGGTACAGCAGGATTGCGCCCGATTCGAACAGCGGCAGCGGCTGGCCGCCGGGCCCGTTCGGATCGAGCATCGCCGGGATCTTGTTGTTCGGGTTCAGCGACAGGAACTCCGGCGACAGCTGGTCGTTGTGCTCGAAGCTGACGCGGTGCACCTCGTACGGCAGCCCGGTCTCCTCGAGCATGATCGACGCCTTGACGCCGTTGGGCGTGGTCAGCGAATAGAGCTGGATGTGATCGGGGTGGCGCGGTGGCCACTTCTTCGTGATTGGGAAGCGGGACAGGTCGCTCATGGCCATGCGTTCGGCGAGGAGGGGCCCGATTGTCGCGACGCGCACCAAGACCCGGCCGCGCCAAGGTCTTCGCGATTCGGCTACGCCGGCTCCATGCCGTGACGCCGCTTGATCGCCTCGACCGCCGGCGAGCACCAGTGCGCGATCAGCGCGCGCACCGCAGCGGGATGCTTCGAGTGCACCGACACGCCGGCCGCGAACGTGGTGACGATCTGGATCGTCGTCGGCAGCGGGCCGAGCACGGTGATGCCGGGCAGGTCCATCAGCTCGCTCAGTTGCTGGAAGCCGAGCTCGACCTGGCCGCTGGCCACCAGACTGCCCACTGGCACGCCGGGTGGCGCCTGCACCATGCGCGGCGCGATCGCCTCGGCGATGCCCCAGCGCGCGAACAGCTTCGCGAGCGCCACGCCGCTCGGGCCGGTGGACACGCTGAGGCTGCGCGCCGCGAGCACCGCGCGGCGCAGCGCGTCTTCGCTGCCGATGTCGGGCGCGGGTGCGCCGGCGCGCACGGCCACCGCGACGCCCGAGCGCACGAGGTCGGCGCGGCTGCCGGCGACGAGGTGGCCTTCGGCGATCAGCTCGTCGACCACGCCGGCCGCCAGCGCCACCGCGTCAAAGGCCTCGCCAGCGCGCACACGTCGCGCGGCGTCGACGCCGCCGACCGATTCGGTGACCACGCGCAGCGGCGAGGCACGCCCGAAGTCGGCGCCCAGCTCCGCCAGCAGCGCGCGCGTGGCCATCGACGAGATCACGCGGATCGGTTCGCTCATCGCGCGGCTCCCACCCTCGTCAACGCGTGCCGATGCGGTTCAGCTCGGCCCAGCCGGTCCACAAAATCTCGATGCCCAGGCACAGCAGCACGAAGGCCATCAGCCGCATCATCACCAGCGCGCCCACCTCGCCGAGCCGCGCCATCAGCCGCGCGGCGTTGCGGTAGACGAGGTAGATCACCGCCACCGTCAGCGTGGCACCGAGCACCGCCACCAGCGCGCCCACCACGTACAGCGCCGGCTGGCGCGGCAGCCCCGCGCCGATGGCGATCGCCGCGGCGATCGTGCCGGGCCCGGTGGTCAGCGGAAACGTCATCGGGAAGAAGCTGCGCTTGACCACCTCGGCGCGCGACAGCGCGCTGGCCTGCGTGCGCTTGACCGCGTTGCGCACCTCGTCGTCGTCGCTGTGGTTCAGCATGCGCCAGCCCGACGCGGCCACCAGCAGGCCGCCGCCGATGCGCACGATCGGCAGCGAGATGCCGAACAGGTCGAGCACGTAGGTGCCCACCAGCAGCGACGCCACCACGATGAACCAGCAGTTGATCGCCACCTGGCGCGCCAGCTGGCGCGTGGCGGCCGGGTCGTCGCCGGCGGTGAGCGTGAACACCGGCGCGCCGCTCAACGGGTTGATGATCGGCAGCAGCGTCACCGGCACCAGGGCCAGTGCGTGCAGGAACTCGGTGAGATTGGGCATGCGGCGTGCAGGTTCGGCGGCAGTGTAGTGCGACGCGTCGCCGCCTCGCATCGCACCCCACACGGCGTGCCGCCGCGTCACTTGTCACGTCGCGTTGCCTGCATTCGGGTGGCGGCCGCGCGGGTGCGCCGCGCGTTGTGAACAACGACCGCTTGCGCGCCGCCTTCGTGCGTAAGCTGGTGCCCACAGCGCGGGGGATTGACCCATGGCGATCAGCAGCAACAGCCGCAGGAGCTCTCACGGTGCACCGGCGAAGGAGCGGCGCGCGCGAGCCGACGCCGCCGCACCGCTGCGCAAGCTCAAGGGTGCACTGGCGCGGCCGCTGGTGATCGAACGGCGCGATGGCAAGCTGCAGCTCGCGCTGGTCGAGCGGCGTCGCGCGCGCTCGGCACGAGGCGAGGCGTCGGTTGCGCAACTGTGCACCGAGCTGAGCGCGCGGCTGCTGGCGCACGGCGCCGAGCAGGCGGCGCGCTCGATGCGCGAGCTGATCTTCGTGCACGATGCGCTCGAGCGCGGCGGCTGGGCCGGCGTGGCGACACTGTCGCCGCTGGTGCTCGGCCAGGCCCTGCAGCAGCTCGAGAAGCTGGCCGTCGACGAGCCGGCGGCGCCGATGACCGCGCTGCTCGATGGTCTGCGGCCGCTGCTGCGCGTGGCCCGGCAGCGCGAGGCGCGCGAATCGCTGGCGCACGAGTTTCGGGTCGGCGACAACCTCGAGGTGAGCGAATCGGATTTCACCGCATTCGAGGTCGCCGAAGACGAGTGGGTGGCGACGATGCCATCGGACTTCGTGCCGCGACCCGGGCGCGACGAATGAGCTGACGCAACCCCGGCTGCCTGCGGCGCCCCGCCTTCCTGGGCGGCGCACGACTGCGTGCAGTGCCCGCCGGCCAACCGCCGACGATCGACGACACTCGCGACACTGCAAAGGAGTGCCGAGTGGATTGCCGTTTCCTGTGGCGCATGCCGATGCGCGTGCGCGCCGTCGCGCTGGTGCTGGCCGCTGCGTTGCCGCACGTGCGCGCGGCCGATGCCGGCGCCACACCGCCCGGCAGCGACGCCGCATCTTGCCGCAATGTCGACGATGCCGCCGCGCGGCTGGCCTGCTACGACCGCGCGTTCGGCCGCGGGCCTGCGCCGTCTGTGCCGCCGCCGCCGGCCACCGCAAGTGCGTCCACCGCGAACGCCTCGCCACCGTCGCTGTTCGACGAGCGCTGGGATCTCGACGGCCGCCACCCGGGCGAGCTGTTCTTTCCGCGTGCCTACAAGCCGGTGTACGTGCTGCCGTTGACCTGGACCGACCGCGTCAACACCGCGCCGTCGTCGCCGTCGCCCGGCCACTCGCTGGCGCAGCCGGTGGTGCTGCGGCCGGTCGAGGTCAAGTACCAGCTGAGCCTGAAGGCCAAGCTGTGGGACGGCGTGCTCGGCACGCCGCTGCGGCTGTGGGGCGGCTACACGCAGTCGTCGCGCTGGCAGGTCTTCAACGGCGTGGAGTCGCGGCCGTTTCGCGAGACCAACTACGAGCCCGAGCTGATCCTGGCGTGGCCGCTCGAGCGGCAGCTGCTCGGCTGGCGGCTGCGCCAGCTGTCGCTGACGCTGAACCACCAGTCCAACGGCCGCAGCCTGCCGCTGTCGCGCAGCTGGAACCGCCTGATCGGCGAGGCCGCGCTCGAACGCGGCAGCTGGACGCTGCAGTTGCGGCCGTGGTGGCGCCTGAAGGAGCGCCCCACCGACGACGACAACCCCGACATCGAAGACCACGTCGGTCGCGGCGAGGTGCTGCTCACCGGCAAGCTCGGCCGCAGCACGGTGGCCGTGCAGCTGCGCCATTCGCTGCGCGGCGGCCGCCGCGCGCACGGCTCGGCACAGCTGGAGTGGTCGTACCCGATCGACGGCGCGCTGCACGGTTACGCGCAGTGGTTCAGCGGCGACGGCGAGAGCCTGATCGACTACAACCACCGGCAGAACAAGATCGGCATCGGCCTGTCGATCGTCGACTGGCGATAAGGGTCGGCGCCGGGCGCGACAATCGGCTGATGGCCCCGCCGCTGCGCAAGCTCGATTTCGACACCGTGGCGCTGGTGCTGCAAGGCGGCGGTGCGCTCGGGGCCTACCAGGCCGGCGTGGTCGAAGGCCTGGTGGCCGCCGGCATCGAGCCACACTGGGTGGCCGGCATCTCGATCGGCGCGATCAACACCGCGCTGATCGCCGGCAACCCGATCGAGACGCGCGTGCAGCGCCTGCGCGAGTTCTGGCAGACGATCTGCCAGCCCGCGGCCTACCTGCCGCCGGTGGAGGCGCTGCAGCACGCACTGGAGCTGGCGGGCACCGACGCACGCAAGGCGTTCAGCGGCTTCGAGGCCTGGCGTGCGATCTTCGAGGGCCAGCGCGCGTTCTTCGTGCCGCGCGGGCTCACGCCGTGGCTCGGCGGCAAGCAAGGCGTCGCGCAGGCGAGCTTCTACGACACCGCGCAGCTGCAGAGCACGCTGGAGCGCTTCGTCGACTTCGACCGCATCAACCACGGGCCGATGCGTGTCTCGGTCGGCGCGGTCAACGTGCGCAGCGGCAACCTCGAGTACTTCGACAACACCACCGGCCGCGCCTGCAAGGCGCTGCGCGCGGCGCACTTCATGGCCTCCGGTGCGCTGCCGCCGGGCTTCCCGGCGGTGGAGATCGACGGCGAGTACTTCTGGGACGGCGGCTTGGTGTCGAACACGCCGCTGAACATCGTGCTCGACGCGACACCGCGGCGCGACACGCTGGCGTTCCAGGTCGACCTGTGGAGCGCGCGCGGGCCGCTGCCCGAGAACGTGTACGACGCCGAGGAGCGGCGCAAGGACATCCAGTTCTCCAGCCGCACGCGTGCCGTCACCGACATGATGGCCCGCGAGCAGCGCTACCGCCGCCTGCTGCGCGAGGTGCTGGCCCAGGTGAGCCCGCAGCGGCGCGCCGACGACCTCTGGTGTCTGCGCGCACAGGAGCTCGCCTGTGCCCGGCAGGTTGCGGTGATCCATCTGATCTACCAGGACAAGCCGTGGGAGGGCCTGGCCAAGGACTACGAGTTCAGCGCGCAGACCATGCACGAGCATTGGGCCAGCGGCCTGCACGACATCGGCATCACGCTGGCGCAGGACGACTGGCTGCGCCGGCCGCCGCCGGGCGTGGAGTTCGTGACGCACGATCAGCACCGGGCGGCCGGGGCGGCACAGCGCGGGCGGGGACGATGACATTCGACCACAAGCCGCTGCAGCGGCGCAGGGCATCGGGCAGCGCTTCGCTGCGCCATTCGGTGCCGGCTGATCGCTGAGCCGCGAGTGGCGCGTCAGTGCGCGCCGCCGCCGTCGCTCGGCGCGCCGCCGCGCTTGGGCCGTGCGAACCAGACGATGCCCACCAATGCGAAGAACAGCAGCGCCGATAGGTAGAACAGGTCGGTCACCGCCATCGTGTAGGCCTGCTGGTCGATCAGCTTGTTCAGCAGCTCGTGGCCCTGTTCGGGCGTCAGGCCGCTCGCGCCCAGGCGCGCCAGCGCCTGCATCGCGGCCTCGTTGCCGCGGTGGATCTGCTCGGCCAGCTGCGCGTGGTGCAGCGCGGCGCGGCTGTCCCACAGCGTGGCGAAAATCGAGGTGCCGAACGCACCCGCGGTAATGCGCACGAAGTTCGACATGCCGGCGGCGCTCGGCAACTGCTCGGGCGTGAGGCCGGCGAACACGATGGCCTGCAGCGGGATGAAGAAGAACGCCACCGCCGCGCCCTGCAGGATGGTGGGGATCAGGATGATCCAGAAATCGGCCTGCGTGTTGAAGTTCGAGCGCATCCACAGCACGAGCCCGAAGCCGAGGAACGACACCGTGGCGAGCGCCCGCGGGTCGATGCGGGCCACGTTCCTGCCCACCACCGGCGACAGCACGATCGCCAGCAGCCCCACCGGCGCCATCGCCAGGCCGGCCCAGGTGGCGGTGTAGCCCATCCACTGCTGCAGCCACAGCGGCAGCAGCACCACGTTGCCGAAGAACAGCCCGTAGCCGACCGACAGCGCGACCGTACCGACCAGAAAGTTGCGCTGCGCGAACAGGCGAAGGTTGACGATCGGGTGGCGATCGGTGAGCTCCCAGGCCAGGAAGAACAGGAAGGCGACCGCAGCGATGATCGCCAGCGCCACGATCTGCGTCGAGCCGAACCAGTCGAGCTCCTTGCCCTTGTCGATCATGATCTGGAAGGCGCCGATCCACACCACCAGCAGCACCAGGCCCACGGTGTCCACCGGCACCTTGCGCGGCCCGGGGTCGCGCTTGCGGTAGATGGCCCACGTCATCGCGGCCGACAGCAGGCCCACCGGCACGTTGATGAAGAAGATCCACGGCCAGCTGATGTTGTCGGTGATCCAGCCGCCCAGCAGCGGGCCGACCACCGGCGCCACCAGCACCGTCACCGACCACATCGCCAGCGCGCTGCCGGCCATCGCGCGCGGGTAGCTGGCCAGCAGCAGCGTCTGCGACAGCGGGATCAGCGGCCCGGCCACCGCGCCTTGCAGCACGCGAAACAGGATCAGCGTCTCGATGTTCGGTGCCATGCCGCACAGCCACGACGCCAGCACGAACAGCACCACGCTGGCGGTGAACAGCCGCACCTGCCCGAAGCGCAGCGTCAGCCAGCCGGTGAGCGGCACCGCGATCGCATTGGCGACCGCGAACGAGGTGATGACCCAGGTGCCCTGGTTCGGGCTGACGCCGAGGTCGCCGGCGATCGCCGGCAGCGACACGTTGGCGATCGACGTGTCGAGCACGGTCATGAAAGTCGACAGCGACAGCGCCAGGGTGCCGAGTGCGCGCTGCGAGCCCTGCAGCGGCGCGAACGCCACCGGCGCCGAGGGCGCAGCAGGCGGTGCGGCGGCCGCCGGTGGTGCCGCGCGCGCCGACGGTGCGGAAGCCGTCGGCCCGCTGGCTGGCCGCCGCGCTGCTCACCGGCCTCAACGCCTGACGAGCACGGCGGCGCTGCCCGCGCCGACCGCCGGCGTGCTGCCCGCGGCGGCCAGCGCGCTGGCCGCGCGCGGCGATGCCGGTGCGCCTGGTGCGGCTGTGGCGCGCGCGCGCGTTGCTGCGCGGTGCCACCCGCGGTGCTGCGCGCCGGTGCGTGTGCCAGGTTGCCGGCGATGATCTCGTGCACGCGGCGCTCGGCATCGGCCGCGGCGTGGTCGAACACCGCGGTGCTGTCGCTGCGGCGCTGCGGCGCGGGGCCGGCGAGCACCGGCGCGCCGGAGGCGTCGTGCAGGTCGACCGTGGCTTCCATCGACAGGCCCACGCGCAGCGGGTGTGCGGCGAGCTGCTTGGGGTCGATCTCGACGCGCACCGGCACGCGCTGCACCACCTTGATCCAGTTGCCGGTGGCGTTCTGCGCCGGCAGCAGCGCGAACGCGGCGCCGGTGCCGGCGCCGACGCCGACGACGCGGCCGTCGTATTCGATGCGGCTGCCGTACAGGTCGGCCCACAGTTTCACCGGCTGGCCGATGCGCATGTGGCGCAGCTGGCCTTCCTTGAAGTTGGCCTCGACCCACACCTGGTCGAGCGGAATCACCGACATCAGCGGCGTGCCCGGCGTGATGCGCTGGCCCACCTGCACGGTGCGGCGCGCCACCTGGCCGGCCACCGGCGCGGGCAGCTCGGTGCGCTGCAGGTTGAGCCAGGCCTCGCGCACCGCAGCGGCGGTGCGCTCGACGTTGGGATGCTTCTCGACACTGGTGCCGTCGGTCAGCGCGCGGTTGCTCGCCGCCTGCTCCTGCGCCGCAGCGAGTGCCGAGCGTGCGGCGGCCAATGCGCTGTTGCTGGCGGCCAACGCCGCCTCGGCGTGGCGCATCTCTTCGCCGGCGACCGCGCCGCTGGCCATCAGCGGCTTGCGGCGGGCGACATCGTCGGCCGCGCGTGCCACGTCGGACAGCGTGCGCGTCACCTCGGCCCGGCGCAGCTTGACGGTGGCGTCGAGCGCGGCGTTGTTGGCGTACAGCGTGCGCACCTCGCGCACGGTCTGCGCCAGTTGGGCCTCGGCGCGCTCGAGCGCCAGCCGGGCATCGGCCGGGTCGAGCCGCACCAGCGGCTGGCCGGCCTTCACCGCATCGGTGTCGTCGGCCAGCACCGCCACCACCGTGCCGGCCACCTGCGACGTGATCTGCACCATCGGCGCCTGCACGTAGGCGTTGTCGGTGCTCTCGTGCTGGCGCAGCACGAGGCCCCAGTAGGCGCCATAGCCGATCGCCGCCAGCGCGACCACGGCGGCCACGCCGAGCAGCGCCTTGCGGCGGCCCGGCGTGCCGTAGCCGGTGGCGGCGGGCGCCGGTGTGGCACTTGCCGGTGCGGCACTCGCCGGTGCGGCGGATGATTGCTGGTCGTCGCTCATGCGAACCCTCATTGAAAGCGGTGATGCGGCGGCGCGGGTCAGCGCACCGCGAGTGCCGTGTTGGTGCCCTTGCCCGTCGCGGCGGGGGGCAGTTCGGTGGCGGCGTAGCCGCCGCCGAGCGCGCGCACCAGGGCCACCTCGCTGGCCAGGTGACGCGCCTTCAGCTCGGTTTCGGCACGGCGCTGCGCCAACACGTTGGTCTGTGCGGTGAGCACGACCAGGAAGTTGCCCAACCCGGCGCGGTAGCGCTGCAGCGCCAGCGCGTGCGCATCGTCGGCGGCCTGCGTGGCCACGCGCTGCGCACGCTGCTGCTGCTCGAGCGAGCGCAGGCCGGTGAGCTCGTCGGCCACCTCGCGCAGCGCACGCTGCAAGGCGCCGTTGTAGGCGTCGACCGCGGCATCGACCTCGGCGCGCCGCGCGTCGAGGTTGGCCTGCAGGCGGCCGCCTTCGAACAACGGCAGGTGCAGCGCCGGCCCGACGCCGTAGGTGCGCGACCCAGCGTCGAGGAAGTGCTGGAAGCCGAGCGCCTGCAGCCCCATGAACGCCGTGAGGTCGAGGTTCGGATAGAACTGCTTGCGCGCCACGTCGCGCTCGCGCGCTGCGGCCTCGACGCGCCAGCGCTGGGCCACCAGGTCGGCGCGGCGGCCGAGCAGGTCGGCCGGCACGCTGGCCGGCAACGCGAACGAGGCGATGTCGCGCAGCGCCGGCGACAGCGCGTCGAGCGCGCCCGGGCCCAGGCCGGCCAGCTCGGCCAGCGCATGGCGCGCGCGGCCGATCGCCTCGTCGAGGGTTTCGATCTCGACGCGCGACTGTGCGACCAGGCCTTCGGCCTGCTTCAGGTCGACCTGCGTGTCGAGCCCGGCGCCGATGCGCTCGCGCACCAGTGCGATGATCTGCTCGCGCTGCTGCAGCGCGTCGCGCGCGACGCCGCGTGCGTCGTCGAGCCGCGCGAGGTTGAAGTAGCCCGCTGCCACGTTGGCGGCCAGCAGCACGCGAGCGGCCTGCGCGTCGGCCTGCGCGGCGCGCAGCCGGCCCACGGCAGCGTCGAGCGCGCTGCGCTGGCGGCCGAACAGGTCGATCTCCCAGCTGGCACCGGCCTGCAGGTTGTTGTTCCACAGCGTTGCGCCGCCGAGCGGCGGCGGCACCATGCCGTGCTCGGTGAAGCGCGTGTCGGTGAGGTCGGCCGACAGCGCGGCCTGCGGCGCGCGCGCGCCTGCGCGGCGCGCACGCCGGCCTCGGCGACGCGCAGCCGCGCCTGCACCGCCTGCAGCGAGGGCTGGCCCGCGAGCGCGCGATCGACGAGCCGGTTGAGCTCAGGGTCGCGGTAGCGCTCCACCAGCGCGCCTCGGGCCAGGGGTGTCGTGCGCGGCGGCGCTGAGCGAGCGCGCATCGGCCAGCGCTTGCGCGGGCGGCGCGGCGCCTGGCGTTGCGCAGCCAGCAGCAGCGCGCCGCGCGGGCGGCCACCGCGAGTGCGGCGGTGGTGAAGGTGAGCGAGGCCGACCGGCGCGCGCCGCGCTCCGATGGCGGCTGGGCCGCGCGCCGGCCAGCGGCGCGGGCGGCGCTGCGCGTCGGTGGTCGCGGCGGCGCGGCGCGGCGTTGCGGTGGCCGGATCATGCGGCGTGCTCTTCGCTGCGCTGCAACGCGATGCCGTTGTCGACCATGCGGCCGAGCAGGCGGCGCAGCTGCTTCCACTCGGCCTCGCCGAAGCCGCGCAGGAAATCGTTGTTGACTGCCGCCAGCACGAACGGCACCTTCTTCGCGACCGCATCGCCGGCCGGCGTCAGGCGCAGGTGCACGACGCGACGGTCGGCATCGGAGCGCACGCGTTCGAGCAACGCCTTCGACTCCAGGCGATCGATCATGCGGGTGACGGCGCCGGCATCGACATCCATCGCGCGCGCCAGCTCGTTGGCGGTGTCACCGCGGCCGGTCTTCAACAACCATAGCGGCTTCCACTGGGCGTCGGTCAGGTCCAGCTCGGCCATGCGGCGGTCGACCTCGCGCCGCATCTGCGCCACCAGACCCACGAGCTGGTAGCCGACGCTGTCGCACATCTCGTAGCGACGGCCGTCGTACAGCGTGCAGGGTTTGGGTGGGGGTGGCATGGCAGCGCGCTCCGGGCCGTGGCCCGGGAAACTTGGCACGTCAATGATTGACTAGGCAAATTTTGCGTCGGCAAGCGACCGCTGTCAAATCACTCCGGGGTCGAACGCCGGAGGTCGAACGCCCGGAGCCGACCGTGGGGTGTCGATCGTCCGCGCTGCCCGGGCGCGGTGGTCAGGGGCCGGTGGTCTTGTACGGCGGCGTGCCGGCGGTGCCGACCATCAGCTCGTTGACGACGCCCTCGACGTCGTCGATCTGGCGCACCAGGCGCTCCATCGCCTCGCGCTGCTCCGGCCGGCTGACGCAGCCCTTGAGCCAGACGTAGCGGCGCTGCCCGAGCGCCCACACGCTGGTGTCGTCGTAACGGCCATCGGCCGCCACGGCCTTGACGACGCGCGGAATGATCTCGCGGTCGTACAGGTAGGCGTTGTGCAGGCGGCAGCGGCCGGCCAGCCAGCAGCTGGTGCCGCGCTGCGCGCGGTCGTGCGCCTCGTCCTTCACTTGCTGCTCGGTGAGTAGCGGGCCTTCGGCCTGCGGGCAACCCGGCAGGCCCTGCGTCACGGCGGTGAACGGGTCGTCGAACGCGTTGCTGCGAGCGCCCTGCGCCGAGGCGGATGCGCACAGTGTGAGGAGCGGCAACGCACACGCCAGCAGCGCGCGCAGTCGGCCCGGCCGATCGCCACCTGGGCTGCGGCGGGGCAGGGGGTTCGAAGCAGGCATCGCGCGGTGGCCGTGGCGCCGCAACGGCGGGCGACCCGTATCGTACGCACGGCGTCAACGCCTTGCACGGCGCGCCGCATCGGCATTCAGCATGCCATCAGCTGCTGGCGCGCGCGGTGCACACGCACGAACAGGTTCTGCTCGCTGATACCCAGCAGCGCGCACACCGCCTCACTGGTGTGCTCGCGCAGCACGCGCAGCTGTATCGCGTCGCGCAGGCCGGCCGGCAGCGTGGCGATGCGCGCCAGCGTGCGCGCCAGCCGTTCGCGCTGCTCGGCCACTTCGTCGGGCCGCGGCTGCGGGCACGGCAGTGCGTGCTCTTCGTCGAGGTCGCGGGTGTCCAGGCTGTCGTGGCCGCTGCGCTCGCGCACCAAGTCGACGAGCTTGTGCCGCAGCACGGCCACCAGGAAGCTGCGCGGTGCGGCGCGGCCACCGAAGCTCGCGCGGCCGCTGATCACTGCCTCGAACACGTCGTGCACCAGGTCTTCGGCCAGCGCCGGGTCGTGCAGCCGGCGCTGCGCATAGCGCACGAGGAAGGAGCGGTGTTCGGCCAGGTCGCCCCAGGTGAGCGCTGGGGTGGCGCCATCGGGCTGGTGGGTGTCGGTGTGCATCGTGTGATCGACGGCAAGGGGTTGCGGCGGATGCCGGGCGCGGGCGGGTTCTGCGTACGGGCCGTGCGGGAGCCACGCGGCACCGGCGCGAGTGAGGGCACTGTGCCCAGCGCAGCTCGCGCCAGGCTCACCGCAGCTCACAGCCAGCTAACATCGCTGTAAGAATGCGGCACGGCGGGGCGACTTCTGGCCATGGACCCCGCACCCGTCGCCGCGGTGGTGTGTGGCCGTACCCCGGCCGATGCGCCGGACTCAGCAGACCCGATGACCGCCGAGATCCTCGTCGCCGAAGACCAGGCCGACATCCGCGACCTGATCGCGCTGAACCTGCGCCACGCCGGCTATGCGGTGACGCCGGTGGTCGACGGCCGCAGTGCGCTCGAGCATCAGGCCGCGCATGCGAGCGACCTGCTGATCCTCGATCTGATGATGCCGGGCCTCGATGGTCTCGAGGTGTGCAAGGCGCTGCGCGCGCAGGGCCGCGCCACGCCGATCCTGATGCTGACCGCGAAGTCGACCGAGCTCGACCGCGTGCTCGGTCTCGAGCTCGGTGCCGACGATTACCTGACCAAACCGTTCTCGATGGCCGAGTTGCTGGCGCGCGTGAAGGCGCTGTTGCGCCGCGCCGACCTGCTGCGCCAGGCGCAGCAGCCGGCGCGCGGCGCCGACCGCGTGCTGCGCCATGGCGAGATCGAGATCGCCGTGGCGCGTCGCGAGGTGCGCGTGCGCGGTGGCGCGGTGGAGCTGACGGCGCTCGAGTTCGACCTGCTGCTGCATTTCGCGCAGCATCCTGGGCATGTGTTCTCGCGCGCCCAGTTGCTCGACGCAGTGTGGGGCTACTCGCACGACGGCTACGAACACACCGTAACCACGCACATCAACCGCCTGCGCGCCAAGCTCGAGCACGACCCGATGCGGCCGCTGTGGATCCTGACCGTGCGCGGCGCAGGCTACAAGCTGCGCGACGCGTGACGCACGCCGCATCGCCGCCGCGCGCCGCGCACAGGGAAGCCCGGTGAGCGTCCGCCTGCGCCTGGCGCTGACGATCTTCGTCACCGGCCTCGTCACCGCGCTCGGCGTGCTGGCGACGCTGGTGATCGCGTTCCAGCGCTTCGAGCACGAGAGTGTCTACGAGCGCGCCAACGCCTTCGTCGGCCGCGTGGTCGACCTGCACCCCGACCTGCTCGAGCTGCACGCGCGCGACCCCGACGGCTTCACCGGCTTCCTGCGCAACCTGCTGCTGTACGAGCCCGATTCGCAGCTGTATCTGCTCGACGCCGACGGCGCCGTGCTGGCGGCCAGCGGACGGGCGCAGCCGAGGCCGGGCTTCAAGGTGCGGCTCGAGCCGGTGCGCACCGCGGTGCAGGTGGCCGGCGACACGCGGCGCGCACCCTACGTGATGGGCGACGACCCGGAGCGCATGAACAGCGATGCGGTGATCGCGGCGCGACCGCTGCGCCGCGCGGCGATCCAGCCCGGCGCCGCGATCGCCGGCTACCTGTATCTGGTGTGCCAGCCGCCGATGCTCGAAGCCGGCAGGATCGCGATGTTCCGCAGCAGCCTGGCCGGCCCGGCGCTGGCCGGCGTGCTCGCGGTGTGCGCGCTGACCACCGCGCTCGCGCTGTGGATCATCACCGCCGTGACGCGGCCGCTGCGCGACCTGAGCGACACGGTGGCGCGCGCGCAGCGCGAGGGCTTCGACGGCACCGAGCCGGTGGCGGCCGAGACCACGCACGGCGGCGACGAGTTCGCGCGGCTGCGCGCCGGCTTTGGCGCGATGCTGGCCACGCTGCGCTCGCAGTGGCGCGCGCTGCGGCAGCTCGACCAGTTTCGCCGCGAAAGCGTGAGCAACCTGTCGCACGACCTGCGCTCGCCGCTGACCGCCACCGTGGCATGCCTGGAAACGCTCGATCGCCGCTGGGCCGGCGACGCGGCGCGCGCCGACGACCGCGCGCTGGTCGAGGTGGCGCTGCGCAACACGCGCAACGCGGCGCAGCTGGTGCGTTCGCTGGGCGACCTGGCGCTGCTCGACGAGCCGCAGTTCAAGCTGCAACCGATGACGGTGGAGCTGGGCGAGGTGCTCGACGACATCGTGATGCGCTTCGCCGACCGCGCGCAACGGCTCGGCGTGCAGCTGACGCACGACGACGACGGCGCGGCGGTGTTCGCGGCGGTCGACATCGAGCTGTTCGAGCGTGCGGTGGCCAACCTGGTCGACAACGCACTGAAGCACACGCCGTCGGGCGGCCGCATCGTGCTGCAGGCGCGAGCCGGCGCGGCCGATGTGCTGGTGCGCGTCACCGACAGCGGCCGCGGCATCGAGCCGCACGACCTCGAGCATCTGTTCGATCGCTTCTACACCGGCTCGATCGCGCGCGGCGGCGACGGCGCCGAAGCCGGCAGCGAGGGCGGCAAAGGCCTCGGGCTGGCGATCGTCAAGCGCATCGCCGAGCTGCACCGCGGCACGGTTGCCGTGCGCAGCGAGCCGGGCCGCGGCACCGAGGTGACGCTGCAGTTGCCGCAGGCCCGGCGCACCGCCGCGTGACGCGAGGCCCGCGACTCAGCGCCGCGCCACCGTGGTCAGCGCGTCGAGCGAGAAGGTGAAGCTCTTCTGGTCGAGCGGCTTGTGGCAGGCCAGGCATTCGGCCTGGTTGGTGCCGGCGCGATGCTGCTTGTCCGCGGTGAAGACGGCGTAGTTCCAGTTTTCGTTGCGCAGCATCTCGGGAATGCCGTGGCCCCAGCCGGCGCCGCGCTCCATCACCGCGTAGGCGACGAAGCGGTCGGGCTCGAAGAAGCCGCTGGCCGCGGTGATGGGCTTGTGGTCGGCGCCGAGCTTGGCCGCGTACTGCTCCAGCACCAGCACCGAGCCGTCGGGCAGCGGCTTGCCGTCCTTGGCCGCCTTCATCGCCACCGGGTTGGCGTACAGGTAGCGCACCTGGTTGATGTCGGGGCGGTTCAGCGTCTGGTACAGCGTGAACGTGGCGCGGTGGTTGTCGGGGAACGTGACACTGGTCTTGGCCAGGTTCGGCAGAAAGCCCGATCTGGCGGCCGCGGTGCCGGCCGCTGGTAGCGACGCGAAGTGCGCCGCCACGTTGGCGATATCGTCGGCGCTGAGCTGTGCGGCGATCGCGCCCATCACCGCGTTCTTGCGCGCGCCGCTCTTCAAGGCTTTGAGCTGGTTCTGCAGGTACGCCGACTTCTGACCGGCGAGGTTGGGTATCGTGTCGGCCACGCTGACGCCGTTGAGGCCGTGGCAGGCTGCGCACACGGCTTCGGCGCGCGCCTTGCCGGCCGCGAGGTCTTGCGCCCACGCGCCCGATGCGCCGGCGGCGAGGATCAGGCAGGCCATCTGCAGTCTCATGGGGAACCTCCTTGGGTGGTGGTTCCGGCGCAGCGACGCGCGGGCAACGATGTCCGCCGCTCAGTCCGGTACCGCAGCCGCGATACGCGTGCGGCCCGGCGGCGGATGCAGTGCCCTGGATTCGGGAATACGCGGGGTCGGCTGTGCGCGGTGCGGCGCCTGCGGCCTGCAGGACCGCTGTGGTTCAGCTCACGCCAGGGCGAGCGCGGCGTGGCCGGTCAAAGCGCCGCGGGCTCGGTCGGCAGGCCTTCGAGCAGCGATTGCACGTGCGCCGCGAGGCGGCCGATCTCCTGCTCGATCTGCAGCGAGAAGCCCTTGCGTCGGCCGCGCTCGTCGGCCAGCAGGTGCATCAGCGCGAGCTGGGTGTCGCGCAGGTCGTGCCAGTGCTCGGCCAGGTGGTTCGCGATGCGCGGGTATTGCTCGCACAGCGCCTTCGGCCGCGCATGTGTCGGCAGGCCCAGCATCCAGTCGATGCCCTTGCCGGTCAGCGCGCGGTCGGCCGCCGATGGCGTGCGGCGCTGCGTCTCCCAGAAGCCGGGCATCAACTTCTCGATCGCCGTCACCGCCGCGGGCCGCTCGGCCGGCGTGTGCACGTGGGCGACGTCGGTGAACTCGAACTCGATCGAGCCCGAGGGCTTGTACGGCGGCCGGTTCTTGGGGTCGGACATGGCGAGGTGGAAGAACAAGGATCAGGGTTGCGAACGGCCTGATCCTGGCATGCCCGCGGCGCGCGCATGCGTGCGCAGTCCGCGTTGCGCGCGACTGCGGGGATCGCGGTTACCGCGCCCGATCGTGCGGCGTGAAAAATTCGGCCGGGCTTACAAGCAAGGCAACGATCCCCCGCGAGCAAGGGCTGCTCGGCGCGCGCCGCAGGTGCGCTGCGCGCGTCCGTAAAATGTTCGGCCCCTTTGCCTGGAGCCCCTTCCCGATGAGCGGTGTCATCCGCATCCGCGGCGCGCGACAGCACAACCTGAAGAACCTCGATCTCGATCTGCGCACCGGCGAGATGACGGTGGTCACCGGGCCGTCGGGCTCGGGCAAGTCGAGCCTTGTGTTCGACACGCTGTATGCCGAAGGCCAGCGGCGCTACGTGGAGACGTTCAGCGCGTATGCGCGGCAGTTCCTCGACCGCATGGACCGGCCCGCGGTCGACCGCGTCGACGGCGTGCCGCCGGCGATCGCGATCGACCAGACCAACCCGGTGCGCACGTCGCGCTCGACCGTCGGCACGATGACCGAGCTGAACGATCACCTGAAGCTGCTGTACGCGCGCGCCGGCCAGCTGTTCGACCGACTCACCGCGCTGCCGGTACGCCATGACAGCGCCGACTCGATCCACGCCGACCTGCTGCAGCGCGCCACGCAGGCCGGCGACCCGCGCGTGGCGATCACGTTCCCGGTCGAGCTGCCGGCCAACGTGACGCCGGCCGAGGTCGAGCAGTGGTTGTCGGCCGGCGGCTTCACGCGCGTGCAGGCCGAACGGGTGGTCGCGCGCGCGCCGGGCGCCGGCGCGCCGGCCGGCAAGGGCGCTCGCGTGGTCGGCGGTGCTGGCGCTAACGCGCAGGTGAAGGTGCTCGATGTCGTCGCCGACCGCCTGCGCGTCGTCGGTGCCGAACGCGCACGGGTGATCGAGGCGATCGAGCTGGCGCTCAAGCGCGGCGGCGGGCGCGTCAACGTCTACGTGCTGCGCGATGGCGACGGCGAGCCCGGGCTGTGGCGCTACAGCACCGGGCTGCACTGCCCCGAGAGCGACATCCGCTACGCCGAGCCGCAGCCCGCGCTGTTCTCGTTCAACTCGGCGTACGGCGCCTGCGACACCTGCCGCGGCTTCGGCCGCGTGATCGGCGTCGACTGGGGGCTGGTGATCCCCGACCACCGCAAGACGCTGCGCAACGGCGCCGTCAAGCCGCTGCAGACGCCGGCGTGGAAGGAGTGCCAGGACGACCTGATGAAGTACGCCGGCGAAGAGGGCATCCCGCGCGACACCGCGTGGAGCCAGCTTACCGAGGCGCAGCGCCAGTGGGTGATCGAGGGCTCACCGCTGTGGAAGGGCAACTGGCACAAGCAGTGGTACGGCGTTCGTCGCTTCTTCGGCTACCTGGAGAGCAAGGCGTACAAGATGCACATCCGCGTGCTGCTGTCGAAATACCGCAGCTACACGCCGTGTACGGTGTGCAACGGCGCGCGGCTGAAGCTCGACGCGCTGCTGTGGCGTGTCGGCACGAAAGAAGGCGCCGACGCGGTGATCGCGCCGCAGGAGGCGCCGGGCCGCTCCCAAGCCTCCTCGCCCCCCTCGGAGGGTGGGACGCCGCCAGGCGGCCCAGGGGATCGTCAGTTCCAGCGCTTCATGCCGGCCGGCGTGGCGTGGTCGCGCGCGCAGCTCGAAGCGATGCCGGGCCTGACCTTGCACGACCTGATGCTGCTGCCGATCGCGCGGCTGCGCCGCTTCTTCGATGCGCTGCAGCCGGAGTCGGGCGTGCTCGACGAGGCGCTGAAGCTGCTGCTGGGCGAGATCCGCACGCGGCTGGCGTACCTGTGCGATGTCGGCCTGGGCTATCTCACGCTGGATCGCCAGAGCCGCACGCTGTCCGGT
>JABTUY010000008.1 GCA_015075165.1 Ideonella sp.
GATGAGTGTTTAAGTGAAAACTGGTTTACGAGCTTGGAGGAGGCTAAAGAAATTATCGAAAGATGGCGAATTGAATACAATACGGAACGGCCGCACAGATCGCTTGGCAAATTGACGCCAAGTGAGTTTGCTGCGAAAATTAAAACTGGCTGAGTGATGCGGAGTTTCTAAGTTCTTCCCTGGTCGGAAAAATAGGAGAAGGTCAACATCGATAAAGATGACTGAGCGCTATGCTCATTTGTCTCCAGAGCATTTAGAAAAAACCGTTGGGATTGTGTCCTTCGGAAATGAAGAAATCGGCAACAATAATCCAAATTTAATCCAAGAAGATTATTCGAATGAAAATTCTGTAATTAAAATTGGAACGGCTCATGACACTTGGTAGTGGGAGGCGGTGCGAAAAAGAGCATAAGTAAGTGTTTTCGGTAAGATTTAAGTAACGACACTTCTATCTACTGAAAGGAAACCTACTTATGCTCGCAGCCACTCTATCCCACTTTTTCCATCTCCCCGAAGTAAATATTGCGTCCATTAAGCACGAGGGCGCCCATTCGAAAGTTCTACTCTGCTCTAAAGCTCCTAATGTCGAATACTGCCCGCGCTGTGCTGAGCCAAGCTCCACGACCTACGACCATCGCACAATACGCGTTAAGGACGCACCGGTTCGGGAACACAGCGTTTTTTTGCTAATTAAGAAACGTCGTCTTTACTGTAAACGATGCAAGAAGCCTTTTACTGAACCAGTTCCAGGCATCCGCAAAAGAAAAAGACACACAGATCGCTTTGAACGCCACTTAACCGAAGCTTGTAATAACTTTTGCGACCTTAAAACCGTTCGGCGCTATTACCGCTGCTCTGGGAAATACCTCTATCAAACGTACTACAAGCAGCTAGAGCTCAAAGCCCGCACAAAGCTCTCGCCTTGGCCAAAATCCATCGCGATCGATGAGCATTCCTTTAGGAGAAACAGGCACTATGGCCATACAGAATTTGCCTCTGTAATCGTCGACTACTCAAAAAAACGTGTGAAAGAAGTTGTCGAGGGAAAAACCTCAGCCGCTCTCATGGATCAGCTCTCCTATATTCCCGGCAGAGAAAATGTCAAAAATGTTGTAATCGATATGTGCGATCCCTTTAAATCCTTTGCCCGTGAGTTTTTCCCCGAAGCACGCATCGTTGCCGATAAATTCCATGTCCTAAGGCTCCTTAGCCCAAGCCTCCTCAGAAAACGTAAGGAAATAACCGGCACCAGAGCAGACCTTAGAGCAAAAAAACTCCTCCTCATGAGCAGCAAAAATATCGATTACTTCTCGCGCATAAAACTCGAAGAGTTTTTACGAAAATATCCGTTAATGCACGAGCTCTATTGCTGGAAAGAAGCGCTCCATCGCTTCTATAGAATCCGTGGCTACAACAAAGCCTCTCGCGCCCTCACCGAGCTCACAGATCGCATGGCCAGATCTCTTATCCCGGAGATAAAAACTCTCCGTAAAACGCTGATAAAGAGGCGAGAAGAGATTTTAAATTACTTTCTAACCCGCCTCACTAACGCCAGAACTGAGGGCTTTAACAACAAGGCAAAGCTTGTAAAAAGAAGGGCTTACGGATATAGAAGCTTTAAAAATTACCGTTTACGTTTGCTTAATGCTTGTTCTTAAAAAGATTTTTCTACTGACCCACCATTAAGGGAGAAGAACCGGAAAAAAATTGGTGCCCAGAGACAGAATCGAACTGCCGACACACGCCTTTTCAGGGCGCTGCTCTACCGACTGAGCTACCGGGCCTGAGCCTTAAATTATAGCCAAGAAATCCTTGGGCTTCGGCGCAAGCCGCAACTAATTGCGCTTTCCCCGCGCCAGGTCGACGCCAAGCTGACGCAGCTTGCGGTAGAGGTGGGTTCGCTCCAGGCCCGTCTTTTCGGCCACGCGCGTCATGGAGCCGCCCTCGCGTGCGAGGTGGAATTCAAAGTAGGCTTTTTCGAAACCGTCGCGCGCTTCGCGCAGCGGGCGATCGAGGTCGAAGCCCTGGTGGGCATGGGGGCCAGGATCGACTTCCGCAACCGCCGCGAACTGCGCAACGGCTGGCACGGCGCAGGGCACGGGTGGCGGCGTGCTCGCGGCCACCACGGGCACTGGCGGTGTGGCCCGCAAGGCATGGCGCGCCAGCCCCTGCTCGACCGACTTGAGAAGCTTTTGCAGCGTGATGGGTTTTTCCAGGAAGGCAAATGCGCCAATGCGGGTGGCATCGACCGCCGTGTCGATGGTGCCGTGGCCGCTCATCATGATGACGGGCATCGTGAGCAAACCCGCCGCACCCCACTCCTTGAGCAGGGTGATGCCATCGACGTCGGGCATCCAGATATCGAGCAGCACGAGGTCGGGGCGCATGCGCTCGCGCACGGCGCGTGCCTCGGCGGCGTTCTCGGCGAGTTCGACCGCATGGCCCTCGTCGGACAGGATGTCGGACAACAAGCCGCGGATGCCCAGCTCATCGTCGACTACCAGAATCGTTGCCATCAGCCTTCAGTGCACCTGTGTTGCGGCTCCGCCTGCGTCTTGGGTGGTCTGGGCACCCCCGGCGGTGGGTGGTGTCGGGCCCAGTCGTGAAAATGATAACGAAACTTCGGCCCCTGTCACCGGGCCGCCGGACGAATCGTCGGCCGGGCCGCCGGCCGGCGCGGGCTGACGCAGGTTGCCCAAGCGCACCCGGGCACCGTGCTCGTCGGCGATCTTGCGCACCACGGCCAGGCCGAGCCCGGTGCCCTTGACCTTGGTCGTCACGTAGGGCTCGAACGCACGGCGCAGCACCTGGTCGGCGAAGCCCGGGCCGTTGTCGCGCACCACCAGGCGCACCGCGCGCACCTCGTCGCCGCTGCCGTGGGCGTACTCGGTACGCAGCTGCACCTGGCCGTCGGCGCGGTCGGCCGTCGCGTCGAGCGCGTTCTGCAGCAGGTTGTGAATCACCTGCCGCAGCTGGGTCGCGTCGCCCTCGATCGGCGGCAGGTCGGCGGCCAGCGTGGCGACGATGCGACCCTGCTCCTGCGCCTGGCCGTACAGCGCCAGCACCTCGTGCACCAGCGCGTTGAGCTCCAGCGGCAGCAGCCGCGCCGACGGCAGGCGGGCGTAGTCGCGGAACTCGTCGACCAGCTGCTTCATCGCCTGCACCTGCGCGACGATGGTGGCCACCGAGCGGTCGAGCAGCGCGCGGTCGGCGCCACCGAGCTGCGCTTCGAGCTTGTGCTGGATGCGCTCGGCCGACAGCTGGATCGGCATCAGCGGGTTCTTGATCTCGTGCGCCAGCCGCCGCGCCACTTCGGCCCACGCCACGGAGCGCTGCGCCGACACCACCTCGGTGATGTCGTCGAACACCATCAGCCGCGCCTCGTTGGGCAGCCGCGCGCCACGCACCAGCAGGTTCAGCGTGGTCCGCTCGTTCACGCGCAGGTCGAACGCATCCTGCCAGTGGTCACGCTCGCCGGCCTCGGGGCTGGCGCTGTGCAGTTCGAAGCGCTGCCACACCTGCTGCGCGAACGCCTGCAGGCCCGGCACCGCGTCGAGCGGCTGGCCGACGAAGGCGCTCACCGGCTGGCGCAGGATGCGCGTGGCACCGGGGTTGATGGTGTCGATGTGACGCTGGCGGTCGAACACGATCACGCCGGCGCTCAGCGAGTCGAGGATGGTCTGCAGCCGCGTGCGCGCGCCTTCGAGCTGCGCCACGCCGCGCTGCACCTGCTCGCGCGCGTCGGCCAGCTGCTCGGTCATGCGCGCGAACGAGCGCGTCAGCCCGCCAAGCTCGTCGCGCGACGCGAACACCGCCTTGGCCTTCAGGTCGCCCTCGGCGACCTCGCGCACGCCTTCGGCCAGCACCACCAGCGGTCGTGCGATCTGGTTGCCGAGGATCGCGGCCACCAGCACCGCGCCGAATACCGCCAGCACGAGCGCCAGCGTGAGCGTGCCGATGTACATGCGGCGCAGGCCGCTTTGCGCGATGGCGCGACGCTGGTACTCGCGGTAGGCGGCCTGCACCGCCAGCGCATCGGCCACCAGCTGCGGCGACACCGGCTGCACCACGAACAGGAAGCGCTCCTCGCGCGGCATCAGGCTGATATCGCTGCTGGGCATCAGCACCAGTGCGCGCACGCGCGCCGCCGGCCGTGCCCCACCGGGCACCGGCTCGTCGTCGAGCCCTTCGAGCTGGCTGGCCGCGCCGGCGCTGCGCGCCTGCCGCAGCAGCGACGCCGGCGGCCGCTGTGGCGCCATCGCGCCCGGTTGCGCGCTGGCGTTGACGATCACCTGGCCACTGGCGTTCACCAGCGCCACGTCGCGCGCGCCGATCAGCTCGCGAAAGCGCTCCAGCGTCAGCGGCCCGATCGGCGCGCGCGTCTCGGCCAGGCGCTCGGCCGCGAGCCGGGTCTTCGACACCAGGTCCGCGCTCAGCGATTCGAGCGTGCCGCGGCCGAGCGCGAGGCCGGAGTCGAGCGCGCCGGCCACCTGCGCGTCGAACCAGGTTTCGATGCTGCGCGAGACGAACTGCACCGACACGGTGTAGATCAGCACGCCGGGCACCACCCCGACGACGGCAAAGATGCCGGCCAGCTTGACCAGCAGCCGGCTGCCGAACTTGCCGCTGCGCAGCCGCACCGCCAGCCGCACCGCGGCGAGCACGATCACCAGCAGCAGCAGCGCCGCCACCGCCAGGTTGACCCAGAACAGCCAGACGAAGCTGCGCTCGAACAGATCGCGCTCGCTGGTCATCGACAGCATGAAGGCGATGACCAGCGCCGAGCCGGTCACGGCCAGCGCGGAGATCAGCAGGGCCCAGCGCAGCGACTTGCTCATCGTCATGCCGCCTCAGTGTCGCCGCGTCAGTGTCGCGCGGCGTCGATCACCCTGGGGTCGACGCTCACGGTGCGCGTGATGCCCAGCGACCAGTCGCTGCCCAGGCCGATTTGCAGCGGCTGCGGCAGCTGCGACGAATCGAGCCGGTAGGTGAACTCGACGTAGTAGCGCTGGTCGCCCTCGAGCTGGCTGCCGTCGGCCAGCCGCCAGCCGCTGACGCGCGAGATCACCGCCAGCGCGTCGGGCAGCGTGGCGTAGCCCTGGCCGAGCGCGCCGAGGCCGACGCGCCAGCTCGACGTGAGCGGCTGGTACGACAGCCGATAGGTGCGCGCCACGCGCGCCACGCGCTCATCGCGCCACCACCAGCGCGAGCGCCGCAGCGTGGCCTCGACCTCGAAGTACATCGGCACGCCGCGGCGCAGCGCGTCCTCGATCGCGGGCGACAGCGTCAGCCGCGCGCTGAACTCGAGCGTCAGCCCGCCGTCGAGCGCGCGCAGCTCCAGCGTCGACAGCTCCACACCCTGGGCATGGGCCGCCGGCGTCGCCAGCAGCGCCAGCGCCAGCCAGGCGCAGCTGATCGCCGAGGCCACGCGCGCGGCGCAGCGCGCCCAGGTGCGCGGCAGTGGACTTGCGGTCGTCGTGCGGCGCATGCGTGGTCGGCGGTGGCTCAGGGCTTGCGAATCAAGGCGTAGAAGAAGCCGTCCCCCACAACGGACGCCGTGGCGAATCGATCGCAACCATTGTCCGGCAGCGGCAGCAGGTGGCCCGGCGCACGTGCGTCCAGGCTGGCCGCCGGCACCGCGTGACGTTGCAAAAAAGCGTCGATCTGTTGCTGCCCCTCGGCGCGGAAGATCGAGCAGGTCGCATACAGCAGCACGCCGCCTCTGGCCACCGTCGGCCACAGCGCGTCGAGCAGTTGCGCCTGCACGGCCGCCAGCGATACCAGGTCGTCGGCGCGGCGCAGCCAGCGCACGTCGGGGTGCCGGCGCACGACGCCCGAGGCGCTGCACGGCGCATCGAGCAGCACGGCGTCGAACGGCCGGCCGTCCCACCAGGCGGCAGCGGCACGCGCATCGGCGCACAGCAGCCGCGCCCGCAACTGCAGACGGTGCAGGTTCTGCTGCACCCGCTGCAGTCGTGCGGCGTCGACGTCGAGCGCGGTGACGTCGAGCTCGGCCCGCTCGAGCAGGTGCGCCGTCTTGCCGCCGGGCGCGGCGCAGGCGTCGAGCACGCGCGCGCCGGCGGGTAGGCCTTCGAGCAACAGCGGTGCGGCGCGCTGCGCCGACAGGTCCTGCACCGACACGTCGCCCTCGGCAAAGCCCGGCAACTGCAGCACCGGGCACGGCGTCTTCAGCCACACCGCGTGCTCGCCCACCGCCGCGGCGATGCGCCCCGCCGCGGCGAGCCGCTGCACATAGGCGGCTGCATCGCACCGGCGCGCATTGACGCGCAGCACCATCGGCGGCGCCTCGTTGGCAGCGGCGAGCAGCTCGCGCCAGCGCTGCGGCCAGTCGTGCCGTACGCGCTCGATCCACCACGCCGGGTGATTGAACGCTGCCACCTCGTGGTGGCACACCTGCGCGAGCAGTGCAGCGCGCTCGCGCGTGAAGCGGCGCAGCACCGCATTGACGAAGCCAGCCGAAGCCGGCGCCTGCCGGCGCGCGGCGTCGACCGCCTGATCGACCAGCGTGTGCTCGGCGTACGGCGCGCTGCCGCCGCGCGGCAGCAGGGCCGCCAGCGCGCTCAGCAACAGGCCATCGACCCACGCGGCCGGCGCGCGCGGCGCCAACCGTTCACGAAGCGCGAGCGCGGTGCCGAGCTGGCGCATCGCGTCACTGGCCAGCGCCATCGCACCGGGCCGCAGCTCGGCCGGCACCGCATCGAGCGCATCGGTCAGCGAGCGGCCGGCGCGCACGGCGGCCACCGCATCGGCGCAGCGAGCCAGCAAGCGGTGCAGCGGCGGGGCGGTCGTCATCGGGCCAGTCTATCGACCCAGGCCATCGACCCAGGCCGCTGACCCGGCGGCCGCGCCGCCTGCGTGGCCGAAGGGCGTGCGCGCGGTGTCGCGCCGTGTCAGGGCAGGCGGATGAACACCGGTACCTGCGCGTCGTGCAGGCACTGCGCCGTCACGCTGCCGGTCACCACGCCGCGCAACCCGGTGTGGCCGTGCGTGGTCATCGCCAGCATCGCGTCGCCGAGGCTGCGCGCGAACTGGGGGATCGCCTGCTTCGGCTCGCCGTGCAGCACTTCCCAGCCCACCGGCACGTCGTGGCGCTCGGCGATCTCGCGTGCGCGGGTCCGCACGTAGCTCGACTCCATCACGTCGCCCGACGGCACGCTCGAATCGATCTGCACCGACGGTTCGATCACCGACACCACGATCACCTTCGCGCCGAGCCACTTCGCCAACGCCGCCGCCTGCGGGACCACCGCCTCCGACAGCTTGCTGCCATCGAGCGGCAGCACGATGCGTGCGATCTTCGGCAGCGTCGTGGTTGTGTCGGTGTGCGGACGGTACATCACCAGCGGCTCGCCGAGGGCCCGCAGCACCTGCAACGCGACGCTGCCGAACAGCGCCTGCATCGCGCCGCTGCGCCCGTGCGAGCACATTGCCACCAGGGTACCGGTCACGCGCCTGGCCTCGTCGCCGATCGCCGCCGCCACGCCATCGGTGCCGGCCTGGCGGCACAGGCTCTCGGCACCGGTCGGCGCCGCCAGTGCTTGGAGGTAGCGCGTCGCCTCGGCCTGCTCGTCGGCGCGCTCGACCACGCGCAGCAGCGCCAGTGGCGTGCCAGTGGCGCGCGCGAGCTGTGCTGCCGACGCGATCAGTTGCTCGGAGAACCGGGAGCCATCGACCGGCACGAGGATTCGCTTGTACATGTTGCGGCCTCCATTTCACATCTCGCGGCGCTGTGGCCAGAATACCCGTTCGTCGCGCGAACGCAATGCCATGACGCAAGCACACGGTTCGCCGACGGGTCATGCAAGGGCAATCCTGCCCTGAGACAATGCCCGCCGGCAACGACGCTCGCCCACCGAACGAAAGCTCGCGATGGCAACCAGGCCCGACACGATCACGCGCATCCTGCCCAGCGAGGCCGACCTGGCCCGGCTGCCGGCGAGCGAGCGCATCCGCTACCGGCTGGTGGGTGCCGACCGGCGCTACCACGCCAACGACAACATCGCGGCCTTCGTGCGCCCGGGCGAGCTGGCCGAGCTGAAGGCCGAGGTGCAGGCGCGCCTGCACGACGTGCTGCGCGCGCTGGTGATCGACACCGACAACGACCACAACACGCAGCACACGGCCGAGCGCGTGGCGCGCATGTTCGTCGATGAGGTGTTCCGCGGCCGCTATGCCGCCGCGCCGAAGATCACCGAGTTCCCCAACGCGTCGCGGCTGAACGAGCTGATGATCGTCGGCCCGATCAGCGTGCGCAGCGCCTGCTCGCACCACCTGTGCCCGATCCTCGGGCGGGTGTGGATCGGCATCCTGCCCAACGAGCACTCCAACCTGATCGGGCTGTCGAAGTACGCGCGGCTCACCGACTGGGTGATGGCGCGCCCGCAGATCCAGGAAGAGGCAGTGGTGATGCTGGCCGACGCGCTGCAGGAGCGCGTCAAGCCCGATGGCCTGGCCATCGTGATGGAGGCCGACCACTTCTGCATGCACTGGCGCGGCGTGAAGGACGACGATTCTGCGATGACCAACAGCGTGATGCGCGGCGCGTTCCTGAAGGACCCCAACCTGCGCCGCGAATTCCTCTCGCTGATGGCCAAGAAGGCCGAGGGTTGATGGAGGCGACGATGCTGGTGCGCCTGATGTACGCGAGCCGCGCGGTGCCCGCGGTCGATGCCGAGGAGCTGCAGGCGCTGCTGCGCCAGTGCCGCGAGAACAACCGGCGCAACGGCATCACCGGCGTGCTGTGCTTCGCCGACCGCATCTTCCTGCAGGTGCTCGAGGGCAGCCGCCCGGCGGTGAACCACCTGTACCAGCGCATCGTGAACGACACCCGGCACAGCGAGGTCGAGCTGCTCACCTACCAGGAGATCGACGAGCGCCGCTTCGCCGGCTGGGCGATGGGCCAGGTGCAGATGACCGGGCTCAACCCGGCGCTGCTGCTGAAGTACTCGGCCTGCTCGAAGCTCGACCCCTATGCCGTGCCCGGCCGCGTGTCGATGGCGCTGTTCGACGACCTCGTCGCCACCGCCGCCGTCCAATGCGATCGCGGCTGACGGCGCGCCCCCTCGCGCGCCGACCGCGGCTCACGGCGCGGCCGGCACTTCGACGAAGCACGCCGCCACCGGCGGCGGCAACGGGCACTCGAGCAGCCGCGCGGCGATGCGCAGCGCCTCGGCCGCCGGGGCGCCCAGGCGGCCGGCCGGCGACAACGCAACCGCGGCATCGGCCCAGCGCCGCACCAGTACCGGCCGCAGCATCCACGGCAACGCCTGCACGTCGTGCAGCGCCGCCACCAGTGCGTTGGCATCGGGCAGATCGCGTGTCGCGCCGGCGTCGGGCCAGGTTTGCATCACCTCGCGCCACCAGCGCTCGCCACTGGCCTGCGCACCCGAGACGACGTCGAGGTCGATCTCCGGCATCGGCACGATGCGCGACAAGAACGCCGTGAAGCGGCCGATCTGGCGTGCGGTGTCGGTGGCCAGGCCGTCGAGCTCGACATCGGCCGCACCGGGCCCGGCGAGCGCGCGTACGTCGCCCAGCGCGTGGCGGATCGCCAGCCAGCGCAGCCGGTCGAGCGCCAGCGCGCGGCCATCGGCGGCGATCAGCCGGCGCACCGCGCGCAGCAGCTGCTGGCGCTTGTCGAGCGGGCCCAGCGCGACGCGCGCCACGTAGTGCTCGAGCCAGGGCATGCGCTCGGCCTCGTCGATCTGCATCAGCTCGTTGCGCAACTCCTTCGCGCCGACGATTTGCCGGCACTCGTCGCGCCACACCGCCATCTCGCGCGCGCGACCCGGCGTGACCAGCAAGGCCAGTACCGCGGCATGCAGCTGGCCCGGGCCGTTGACCTGCGCGAAGCGCGCGCGCCGCTGGGCCAGCTCAGCCGGGCCGAGCGGGGTGGACGCAGGCTTCTTGGCCGCGGCAGGGGCAGGTGCTGCCGTACTCGCCGAGGCCGGCGCCGCGGCCTTCGCCGCAGCGGGCGCGGACGGCACCGGCTCGTCGGTAGGCGACGCGGGTTGCAGATCGTCCGGGTCCGGCATCACAGCGACCCCGCGGCTTCGAAGCGGAACACCGGCGCCAGCAGGCTGGTGGGGAACTGCGCGATGGCGTCGTTGTACGCGGTGGCCGCGCGGTTGAAGCGCTGGCGCGCCTCGATCAGCTGCGGGCCGAACTCGAACAGCGCCAGCATCTGCGTGGCCACGCTTTCATGCGCATGCAGCGCGGCGTCGGACTCCACCTGGTTCAGCACGCGCGCGACAGTGGCGTTCAACGCCGCCTCGGCGCTGGCCAAGCTGGCCGCGGTGACGGCACGCGCCGGCCGCGGCCGCACCGCCTGCACGGCCACCTGCAACTGCTGCTGCGCCGAGCGCAGCGCATCGACCGCGCCGCGGCCGTTCGGCCAACGATCCCACAGCACCTGGGCCAGCACCGTGATCACCTGGCCGCGCTGCTCGAACAGCGCATCGACCTGCGACCAGGCCTCGCCGATCGCCGAGCGCAGGCCGACGACGCGGTTGTGCGCGCCGAGCATCCAGAACGCGCAGACGACCAGGCCGGCCACCAGCGCCCACTGCGTGGCGGGAGCCGAGCTGCTCATCGCCGGCAAGCTCCGCTGTATGCGAAGTGCGGCCCGGTCATGCGCGCAACTCGCCGTCGCCGAGCACGATCCACTTCTGCGACGTGAGCCCTTCCAGGCCCACCGGCCCGCGGGCGTGGAACTTGTCGGTCGAGATGCCGATCTCGGCGCCGAGCCCGTACTCGAAGCCGTCGGCAAAGCGCGTGCTGGCGTTGACCATCACGCTGGCTGAATCCACCTCGCGCAGGAAGCGCATCGCGTGCGCATGGTTCGACGTGACGATGGCGTCGGTGTGGTGCGAGCCGTAGCGGTTGACGTGCGCGATCGCCGCGTCGAGATCGTCGACCACACCCACGCTGATGATCGGCGCCAGGTACTCCTCGGCCCAATCGGATTCCGCGGCCGGCACCGCCTGCACGCCGGGCACCGCGCGCACCGCGGCCAGCGCGCGCGCGTCGCAGCGCATCTGCACGCCCTTGGCGGCGAAGATCGCGGCGATGCGCGGCAGGAACACGGCCGCCTGCCGCGCATGCACCAGCAGCGATTCGGCGGCGTTGCAGGGGCTGAACTTCTGCGTCTTCGCGTTGTCGGTGATCGCCAGCGCCATCTCGAGGTTCACCTCGGCATCCACATAGACGTGGCAGTTGCCGTCGAGGTGCTTGATGACCGGCATCTTCGCCTCGGCCGCCACGCGCGCGATCAGCCCCTTGCCGCCGCGCGGGATCATCACGTCGACGTGCTCGGGCATCGCCAGCAGGCAGCCCACGGCGGCGCGATCGGCGGTGGCCACCAGTTGCACCGCATCGGCCGGCAGGCCGGCATGCTGCAGCGCCCGCGTGACCAGTCGTGCCAGCGCGAGGTTCGACGCCAGCGCCTCCGAGCCGCCGCGCAGGATCGCCGCGTTGCCGCTCTTGATCGCCAGCGACGCCGCCTCGATCGTCACGTTGGGCCGACTCTCGTAGATCATCGCGAACACGCCCAGCGGCACGCGCATGCGGCCCACCTGGATACCGCTGGGCTGGCGCGCCAGGCCGGTGATCTCGCCGATCGGGTCGGCCATCGCGGCGATCTGCTCGCAGCCGCGCGCCACCGTTTCGATCGCCGCCGGCATGAGTTTCAGTCGGTCGACCAGCGCCGCGGCCAGACCGGCCACCGCCGCGGCCGTCACGTCGCCGCGATTGGCCTCGACCAGCGCGACCGATTCGCTGCGCAGCAGCCGCGCCAGCTCGACCAGCGCCGCGTTGCGCGCCGCCAGCGGCGCGCGCGCCATCGCCACCGACGCGGCGCGCGCCGACGCGCCCAGGTGGGCCATGTAAACGGGGATGTCGGTCGGGGTCATCGCTCGAAAGGTCCGGCGCGCGATTGTCCCACCGGTACTACAGGCGCGCCAAGGCAGCCAGCCACAGCGGCGCGGTGAGCGCGTACGCCAGTGTCGAGACGACGACTGCGGTGGTGGCCTCGGGCTCGTCGCAGCGGTAGCGCTGCGCGAAGATCAGCGCATTGCTGCCCACCGGCAATGCCGCCATCAGCACCACCACCGCCAGCGGCTCGCCCGTGAGGCCGAAGGCCCAGTGCGCCACCACGAGCACCAGCGCCGGCATCGCCAGCAGCTTCAGCGCCGACACCTGCAGCGCGGTGCGCACCGGTCCGCCGAAGCCGTAGTGCTGCAGCGACAAGCCGATCAGCACCAGGCACACCGGCACCACCGCGGTGCCCAGCAACTGCAGCAGCTCGTCGAGCAGGCTCGGCAGCGTGCCGCCGGCGGCATTGAACAGCAGTCCGGCGATCAGCGGCAGCACGACCGGGTGCAGAACCACGTTGCGCAGCAGCGTGGGCCACGGGTTCGACGCCGCCGCCTGCGGCGAGCGTGCGGTGTCGTGCTCGACCAGCGCGGTGCAGACGCTCAGCAGCACCAGCCCGTGCAGGCTCACCAGCGTGAGGTGCAAGCCCAGCCCCGATTCGCCGAACAGCGCCGCCGCCATCGGAATGCCCACCTGCACCGCGTTGCCGTAGCTGGTGCCGATGGCGCGCACGCCCGGCAATGCTGCCGCAACGCCACCGCGCCAGCGCATCGCGCCGTACACCGCGAACAGCCACAGCAGCGCCGGCACGAAGTAGGCGCCGAGCGTGCGCCACGGCAGCGCGGCGAGGTCGAGTCGCGCCGCGGTGCGAAACAGCAGCGCCGGCACGAAGATCATGAACGCGGCGTTGCCGAGCACGCGCGCGGTGTCGCCCTCGCCGAGCCAGCGCCGCCGCCCGGCCCACCAGCCAAGCGCGACGACGATGAACATCGCCAGCAGCTTCTGCAGCACCAGCCACGTCATCGCGCACCGCGCGCCTGGTCGCCCGGCTGCCTCAGCGTGCCTTGCGCGCCACGCTGCGCAGCTGCTTCGCCGCCGCCATGTCGTTCGGGCTCGTGGCGGCCTTCGAGGCCGTCTTGGTTGCGGCCGTCCTCGTTGCGGCCGTCTTGGTTGCTGTCTTCGTCACCGTGCTCTTCCTTGCAGGCGTCTGCGTGGCGGACTTCTTCGCTGCCGGCTTCTTAGCCGCCACCTTCGCCGCCTTGGTGGCCGGCGCGGCGTCGCTGCGCACGGCCGCGTCGCCGTCGTCCTTCGCACCCTTGGGCGGCGCACCCTTGGCGCCACGCTGCGGGCGCGGCTCGAACTCGAACACCACCTTGCCTTCGTTCGAGTCGTAGCGCAGATAGGCCTTGAACTTGCGTCGCGTGCGGTTGGAGACGAAGCCGTCGAGCAAGTCGGTGCGGCCGCCGGCCAGCAGCTTGTGCATCTGCTCGTGCGCCACCGGCTGCTGCAGGATGATCTTGCCGCTCTTGAAGTCGCAGGTCTGGTTCGGGCCGGTGGCATGCTCGCAGACGTAGCTGGTGCCGTGCTCGTAGACGTGGCCCTTGCACTTCGGGCAAGCGCCGATCGAGGTCTGGCCGCTGAAGTCGACCGGCTCGCCGTCTTCCTGCGCGCGGCGCGCATCCTCGCCGAAATCGAACTCCAGCTTCCAGTTGCGGATCTCGTCGTCGTGGACGAGCCTCAGCTCGGCGCTGAACGGCCAGCCGGCCTTCGAGCGGAAGCCTTCGAGCGGGCCGATTCGCTTGTCGCGCAGGAACGCCTCGGCCTCGGCGATCTCGAAGCTGCGGCCGCCGGGGATCTTGCTGATGCTGAACTCGCAGCCGGCGCCGGCGCCGGTGGGCCCCGTGCAGGCAAAGCGCCGGTAGTTCTCCTTGACCACGCCGCCGCAGTTGGGGCAGGGCGTGGCCAGCGTCGCGTAGTCGCCGGGAATGGTGTCGCGGTCGTACTCCTTGGCCTTGCGCACGATGCGCTCGGCCATCGACGCCACGTCGCGCATGAACGCGGCGCGGCTCAGCCGGCCGTGCTCCATCTCGAGCAAGCGGTGCTCCCAGTCGCCGGTGAGCTCGGGCTTGGTCAGGTCTTCGACGTCGAGGCCGCGCAGCAGCGTCATCAGCTGGAACGCCTTGGCCGTGGGGATCAGCTCGCGGCCCTCGCGCAGCATGTACTTCTCGAAGATCAATCCTTCGATGATCGCCGCGCGCGTGGCCGGCGTGCCCAGGCCCTTGTCGTGCATCGCCGCGCGCAGTTCGTCATCCTCGATCAGCTTGCCGGCGCCTTCCATCGCCGACAGCAGCGTCGCCTCGGTGTAGCGCGCCGGCGGCCGGGTCTTCAGTGCCAGAGCGTCGATCTCGACATTGCGCACCGTTTCGTTCGGCTGCACCGGCACCAGGTTGGCGTCGTCGTCGCTCGCCTCCTTGCCGTACACCGCCTGCCAGCCGGGGTTGACCAGCACGCGGCCGTTGGTCTGGAAGCGGTGCACGCCGACGCTGGTGATGCGCGTGGTCACCAGGTACTCGGCCGGCGGATAGAACACCGCGATGAAACGCTTGGCCACCAGGTCGTACAGCTTGGCTTCGGCCTCGTTCAGGTGCGTGGGCGTCTGCAGCGTCGGGATGATCGCGAAATGGTCCGACACCTTGGCGTTGTCGAACACGCGCTTGGTCGGCTTCACGTAGTCGGCCTTCAGCGCCTGCCCGGCGTGCTTGCCGAGCTCGCGCAGCGGGCCCGGCAGCGCACCGTCGGCCAGCACCGCGAACGTCTTCTTGACGACGCCGAGATAGTCCTCGGGCAGCGCGCGCGAATCGGTGCGCGGGTAGGTCAGCGCCTTGTGCCGCTCGTACAGCGACTGCGCCAGCGCGAGCGTGGTCTTGGCTGAGAAGCCGAAGCGGCCGTTGGCCTCGCGCTGCAGCGTGGTCAGGTCGTACAGCAGCGGGCTCGACTGCGTGGTCGGCTTGCTCTCTTCGCTGACGCTGCCGCTCTGCCCGCGCACCGCCTGCTCGATCGCGCGCGCGTCGGCCTCGTGCCACAGGCGGTCGGCGCGCGCGTCCGGGTCGTCGTCGTTCTTCTTGAACAACGGGTCGAACCACTTGCCCTCGTAGGTGCCGGCCTGGGCCAGGAACGAGGCCTTCACCTCCCAGTAGTCGCGCGGCACGTGCTTGCGGATCTTCTCCTCGCGCTCGACCACCACCGACAGCGTGGGCGTCTGCACGCGGCCCACGGTGGTGAGGAAGAAGCCGCCGTCGCGCGAGTTGAACGCCGTCATCGCGCGCGTACCGTTGATGCCCACCAGCCAGTCGGCCTCGCTGCGGCTGCGCGCGGCGTCGGCCAGGCCGTGCATCTGCGCATCGCTGCGCAGCGCGTCGAAGCCGTCGCGGATCGCCTGCGGCGTCATGCTCTGCAGCCACAGCCGGCGCACCGGCTTGCCCGCGACGGCCTTCTTGCCGTCGCCGTCGGCGTACTGCACGATCAGCCGGAAGATCAGCTCGCCTTCGCGGCCGGCGTCGCAGGCGTTGATCAGCTCGCTCACGTCCTTGCGCCGCACCAGCTTGACCACCGCATTCAACCGCGACTTGGCCTTGTCGATCGGCGCCAGGTCGAAGTGCGGCGGCACCACCGGCAGGTGGGCGAAGCTCCACTTGCCGCGCTTGACGTCGTAGGCCTCGGGCGCCTTGATCTCCACCAGGTGGCCCACTGCCGAGGTGACCACGTAGCGGTTGTTCTCGAAGTGATCGGCGTGCTTCTCGAACTTGCCCGCCGTGGGCGTCAGCGCGCGCACGATGTCCTGCGCCACGCTGGGCTTCTCCGCGATGATCAGTGACTTGCTCATTTCGTTGGTTCGTCCTGCCGACGTCTCCTGCACGCCACGCGCCGCCGCGGCGGTGCACACGCATGCCTACAATGCCGCCCGTTCTCGCGCGCGCACGCACGCGCGCGCGCCTGATTTCAATGTACCCAATGAACACGACACGACAACCCGACCGCTCCGCGCACCCCGCCGCCCGGCCCACCGAAGCCGCCCGCAAGTCGCCCGCGAAGGAGGCCGCGGTGAAGAAGTCCGCGCCGAAGAAGTCCACCGCCAAGACGTGGCCCGCCGCCAAGCCGGCGGCCGCGCCGAAGCCGTCGCGCGTGGCCCGGGCGGCCGCCGCGGGCGGGGCCGGTCGGCTGTTCGAAGTGCGCCGCTCGGGCGTACACGGCCGCGGCGTGTACGCGATCGCGCCGATCGCCAAGGGCACGACGATCGTCGAGTACAAGGGCCAGATGATCACCTGGAAGCAGGCCGAGCGCCGCCACCCGCACAACCCGAAGGACCCCGACCACACGTTCTTCTTCCAGATCGACGAGCGGCACGTGATCGACGCTGCGGTCGGCGGCAACGCGGCGCGCTGGATCAACCACGCCTGCCACCCCAACTGCGAATCCGACATCGACGAAGACAACTATCGCGTCTTCATCAAGGCGCTGCGCCGCATCGCGCCCGGCGAGGAGCTGTTCTACGACTATGGCCTGTCGATCGACGAGCGCTACACGCCCAAGGTGAAGAAACAGTTTGCATGCCATTGTGGGGCGCGCGACTGCCGTGGCACGATGCTCTCGCCCAAGCGATGACCTGAATCCCGGCACCGCGCGTGCCGGCATCGCGTCGTGAAGCCCACCGAACCCACCGCCGTCACCTGGCACACCGAACCGCTGTGGCGCGACCTGTCCAGGCTGTTGCCCGGACTGGCGATCGAGGTGGTCGAGCGCTGCGAGTCGACCAACACCGTGCTGGTCGAGCGCGCACGCCGCTCGGGCGGTGGTGCCGAACCGGCCCCGACGCGGCCGGGCGAACTCGAGCCGCCGATCAGCGGGCCGATCCCGCTGGTCGAGGCCACGCCGCACGGTCGCCGCGCCGGCGACACCCAGCCGTGCCTGCTGGTGGCCGAGCAACAGACGCGCGGCCGCGGCCGCTGGGGCCGTAGCTGGGAGTCGAGTGCGGGCGCCTCGCTCACTTGCTCGCTGGCGCTTCCGTTCACGCCGCCCGACTGGTCGGGCCTGTCGCTGGCGGTCGGCGTGGCGCTGGCCGACGCGCTCGACCCCGCGCACGACACGGCGTGCGGCCACCTCGAACTGAAGTGGCCCAATGATCTGATGTGGGTCGGCCGTGCCGGCACCGACGCGCGCAAGCTCGGCGGCATCCTGATCGAATCGGTGCCGGTGGGCCAGCAGCGCATGGCCGTGATCGGCGTCGGCCTCAACATCGCGCCGCAGGCGCTGACCGACCTGAGCCTGGGCTACGCCTGCCTGCAGGAGATCGACCCCGACATCGACGCGCCGCAGGCGCTGGCCCGCATCGCGCGGCCGTGGATCGCGGCGGTGCTGCAGTTCCAGCGCGAGGGCTTCGCGCCGTTTGCGGCGCGCTTCGCCGCGCGCGACCACCTGCGCGGCCGCGCCGTGAGCACCACGCTCGACGCCGTGCCGCACGGCGTGGCCGAAGGCATCGACGACAGCGGCGCGCTGCTGGTGCGCGCCGGCAACGTGCTGCACAGCATCGGCGCCGGCGACGTCAGCGTGCGCGCGCAGGGCGGCGCGTGATGCGCGCGCTGGTGGCCGTGCTGGTCGCGGCCAACCTGTTGGTGCTGGCGTGGTCGCTCGACTGGCTGCCGGGCTTCGCCCCGGCGCGCGAGCGCGAGCCCGAGCGCCTGCAGCGCCAGAGCCACCCCGAAGCCGTGCAACTGATCACCCCCACCGCGGCCAGCGCGGCGTTGCAGGCTGCGGCCGCGCAGCGCGACCAGCCGCCGGCGGTGGCCGCGGCCGCCGCCAGCGTCGCCGCCACCGCGGCGACCGACCCCTCGATCACCGTATGCCTCGAGGCCGGGCCGTTCGCGGCCGGCGAAGTGGCCGCTGCCGAGCGCGGTCTGCGTGAGCTGAACCTGCCGGGCCTGCAATGGACGCAGCAGCGCTCCGAGCGCGGCGGTCTGTACATCGTCTACCAAGGCCGCTTCGCCGACAACGCGGCGCTGAACCGGCAACGCGAGGCGCTGCGCAAGCAGAACATCGTGGCCGAGGAGCTGCGCAACTCGCCCGACCTGCAGCCGGGCCTGTCGTTCGGCCGCTATGAGACGCGCGCCGCCGCCGACGCCGCGCTGGCTCAACTGGCGGCGCAGAACGTCAAGCCGGCACGCGTGGTGACGATCAACATCCCGGTCGTCGTCACGCTGCTGCGCGTGGAGCGCGCCGACGGCCCGCAGGCCGGCCGCTTGACGCAACTGAACCTGCCGCCCACCGGCGCCGGCTTCAGGCCCTGCGCGGCGCCGGCGTCCTGACGCGCTGCGGCGCGATCTTGTTCGGCCGCGGCCCGAGCGGCAGCAGCGCCAGCGCCAGCAGCGCGAGCCACGGCCACGACAGCGCGCCGCCGCCACCCGATCCTGGATTGATCGTGCCGCCGTTCGGATTGGCCGGCGCAATGGCAACGGTGACGGTGAGGCGCTTGGTCGTGACCACGTTGTTGCTGTCGGTCAGCTCCAGTTGCACCGTGAAGCGACCCTCACCGCTGGTGTTGACGGTGGCGGTCGACCCGACGACCGGCGCGACGCCGGCCAGCGACGCGATGCCGCCGGGGTCGGTGAGAGTCCACTTGTAGCCGGTGTTCGCGATCGTGCGGCCGGCCGCCGGCACCGAGGTCGAGCCGTCGAGCGTGATCGCGACGTTCGGCGCCGGAGCTGCGGGCGTGGCGAAGATCAGCGGCTGCGTCGCTGCCGGTGCGATGACGGCGTTCACCGCCGCACGGGTGTCGAGCATGCCGGCGCCGCAGGTATCGGTGGTGCAGTAGCACTCGTCCTGCACGTTGGTGGTCGGTGGCTGGCACTGCGGCACCGCGCTACCGGACGGGCGCACCGGGAACGCGGCGACACTCGCCAGCAGGATCGATCGCACGTTGTCCGGCGTGAGCGACGGGTTGACCGACAGCATCAGCGCGGCCGTACCGGCCACCAGCGGCGCCGAGAAGCTCGTGCCCACCGACGGGTTGTTGGCGTCGCTGTATGTATTGCTGCCCGGCCCCGTGGTACCGGTGTTGCTCGCGGTCAGGATCGGAAACAGGCAAGCACCGCTCAAGGTGACGCAGTTGCCGCCCGGCGCCGAGATCGCGATCTGCGGCCCGACGTCGGAAAAGCCCACCTTGGTGCCGGTGTGTCGCAGGCCGCCGACCGCGATCGCGCCGGGGCAGTTGGCCGGTTGGCCTACCGCAAGACCCCGGTCGTTTCCGGCCGAGACGACCACGCTCGCACCCGCCCCGCGGACAGCCGCAACCGCCGCCTGATACAGCGGACTGCAGGTGGCCGTGGCCGAGCCCAGGCTCATGCTCAGCACCTGGGCCGGGAACGGGTTGTCGGGCGCGGTGCCGAGCGTCGAAGGCGAAGCCGGAATCACGACACCCGCGGCCCAGTACATGCCGGCGATCACGTCGGACACGAAGCCGCCGCACTTGCCGAGCACCCGCACCGGCACGATGCGCACGTTGCGGCCGACGCTGGCCATGCCCACTGCATTGTTCGTCGACGCACCGATCAGCGCCGCGGTCTGCGTGCCGTGCCAACTGCTGTCGCCGACCTCGCAGTCGCCGAGGGGGCCATTGGTGTTGTCGCTTTCCGCCTGTGTCACCCAGTCGCCGGGGTCCGACGGATCGGCGTCACGGCCGTTGCCGTCGTTGGCCGACGTGAACGAGCCATCGCCGTCGGCCGAGACGAAGTCGTAGCCGGGCAGCAGCTTGCCGGCGAAATCGGGATGCTTGCCGGCGAAATCGGGATGATCGAGCCGCACACCGGTGTCGAGCACGGCGACCACGATGGCCGGCGAGCCCTGGGTCTTGTCCCACGCCGCTTCGGCATTGATCGCCGACACCGTCGTGCCCGACGCGGTCGGGCCGTTGGTGCGCAGGTACCACTGACCGACGGCCGGCGTTGAGGCCGACAGCCCGTTCGGATACAGCGGATCGTTCGGCGCCGCCGCGATCTTCACGCGCTGGTCGACCTCGGCGTACTCGACATCCGGGTCGAGCTGCAAGCGCTGCACCAGCTGCGCCGAGCTGATGCCCTTGGCGAACAGCACCTGCGTGCGCGGCGCGATCGCGTAGCCGTCGGTCAGCGCGATGCCGGTGCGCTGCGCCAGCCGCGCCGCGTGCTGCACCGGTGCGCGATCGGCGCTGCGCGCGACGAGCGCGCTCTCGCGCGCGAGCGCGCCATCGGCCTTGTACTTGACGATCACGCGCGCGAAGGTCGGTGCGGGCGCAGCGGTGGCGCCGATCGACGCGCCGGGCGCCACCGCCAGTGCGGGCAGCGCGAGCGCCGCGATCGACCACAAGGTCCTGCCCGGCCGGTGGAGCTTCATGAAGATCTCGGTTTCTCGTGTTGGGGTTCGGTGACGGCGCAACGCGCGCGCATTCTCAGCGTCTCAGCGCGAGCTCTCGCGCGACGGCTTGGCCGGGATGCGTTCGCGCACCGCCTCGGCCGCGAGCGCGAACGAACGGTCGGCCGCGATGCGCGCGATCGCCGCCTGGCACGCCGCAGCATCGCTGCCGCACAGCAGCTCGATGCGGTAGCTGCTCGGCGTGAGCTGCTCGGCCTCGCGCACCGGCACGCCGGCCAGGCGCTGCACGTGGTCGGCCACCGGCGCCACCGCGGGCCACTCGCGCGTGGTGGTAACGATCACGCGTGTGCCGGGCTCGGCCGGCGTGCGCTGGGGGTCGGCGCCGGCGCAGGCCAGCAGCGGCAGCGCGCCGGCCAGGACCAGCGGACGCCAGGGCAGCTTGTGCATCGCGTTAGCGTATCGGATGCCGCGGTGCGGGGGGTTCACAGTGGTGTCGCCCGGTAAGGCGTGCGCCATCCGTCGCGCCCGCGGCCGATGCACAAGGAGCCGCTCGCGCGGCTCCTGGCGACGCCGGTCGACGGCGCGATCACTTCGCGCCCATCAATGCCACGGTGGTGTCGATCATGCGGTTGCTGAAGCCCCACTCGTTGTCGTACCAGGCCAGCACCTTCACCAGGTTGCCGTTGGTGACGCGGGTCTGCGGCGCGTCGAAGATCGAGCTGTGGTTGTCGTGGTTGAAGTCGCTCGACACCAGCGGCTCGGTGTTGTAGCCGACGATGCCCTTCAGCGCACCCTGCGCGGCCTGCTGCACGAAGCCGTTGACCTCGTCGCGGGTGGTGTTGCGTGCGGCGACGAACGTGAGGTCGACCACCGAGACGTTGATCGTCGGCACGCGCACCGAGAAGCCGTCGAGCTTGCCGTTGAGCTCGGGCAGCACCAGGCCTACCGCGGCGGCGGCGCCGGTCTTGGTGGGGATCATGTTCAGCGCGGCGGCGCGCGCACGGTGCAGATCCTTGTGGAAGACGTCGGTCAGCACCTGGTCGTTGGTGTAGCTGTGGATCGTGGTCATCAGGCCGCTGACGATGCCCAGCTTGTCGTGCAGCGCCTTGGCCACCGGGGCCAGGCAGTTGGTGGTGCAGCTGGCGTTGGAGATCACCGTGTGTGCGGCCTTCAGCACGCCGTGGTTGACGCCGTAGACCACCGTGGCGTCGACATCCTTCTCGCCCGGCGCGCTGATGATCACCTTCTTGGCGCCGGCGTCGAGGTGCGCCTGCGCCTTGGCCTTGCTGGTGAACAGGCCCGTGCACTCGAGCACCACGTCGACGCCGAGCGCCTGCCACGGCAGCTCGGCCGGGTTGCGCAGCGCCAGCACCTTGATGCGGTCGCCGTTGACGACCAGGCTGTCGCCGTCGGCCGCCACCGTGCCGGGGAAGCGCCCGTGCGCGGTGTCGTACTTGGTCAGGTGCACGTTGGTGGCGACGTCGCCGAGGTCGTTGATCGCGACGACCTGCAGATCCTTGCCGTTGCGGCCCGATTCGTACAGCGCACGCAGGATGTTGCGGCCGATGCGGCCGTAGCCGTTGATCGCGACTTTGATGGTCATCGAAGAATCTCCGTGAGTGTCAGATGAATCGGTTGCCAAGAGCCGCCGCGGATCCGGCTTTGCCGGGCCGCAGGCGGCGCCCTTCGTAGAGGCGGACGGCCGCCAGGCCGCATCGGGGGTGGTTCATATCACCGAGCGCACGGTGTCGGCCACGTTGGCGGCGGTGAAGCCGAAGTGCTCGAACAGCTGCGACCCGGGCGCGCTCTCGCCGAAGCGGTCGAGGCCGATCACCGCGGCGCAGCCGTACTTCCACCAGCCGTCGGTGACGCCGGCCTCCACCGCGATGCGCGGCACGCCCTCGGGCAGCACCTGCGACTTGTAGGCGACGCCCTGGCGGTCGAACACCGTGGTCGACGGCATCGACACCACGCGCACCGCGATGCCATCCTTCGCCAGCGCGGCCTGCGCGTGCAACGCCAGCTGCACCTCGGAGCCGGTGGCGATGATCACCGCCTGCGGCTTGCGCGCCAGGCCGACCTCGGCCGGGTCGGCCAGCACATAGGCGCCGCGCGCGATCGCATCGAGCTTGGGCTTCGGCGCATACGGCAGGTTCTGCCGCGACAGCAGCAGCGCGCTCGGCCGCTGGCGCGACGCGATGGCGCACTGCCAGGCCACCAGCGTCTCGGCGGTGTCGGCCGGGCGCCAGACGTCGAGCCCCGGGATCAGGCGCAGCGACGCCGCGTGCTCCACGCTCTGGTGCGTGGGGCCGTCCTCGCCGAGGCCGATCGAGTCGTGCGTGAAGACGTGGATCACGCGCCGGCGCATCAGCGCGGCCATGCGCACGGCGTTGCGGCTGTAGTCGCTGAAGGTGAGGAAGGTGCCGCCGTACGGAATGAAGCCGCCGTGCAGCGCGATGCCGTTCATCACCGCGGCCATGCCGAACTCGCGCACGCCGTAGTTGATGTGGCGGCCCGGCTGGCCGTCGTCACCGAGCTTCGGTGTGCCGTCGGCGCCGAAGCGCAGCGCCGGCGTGCTCGACGTGTTGGTGAGGTTCGAGCCGGTGAGGTCGGCCGAGCCGCCGAGCAGCTCGGGCAGCAACTGCGTCAGCGTCTCGAGCGCGAGCTGGCCCGCCTTGCGCGTGGCCACCGTCTCGGCCTTGGCATGCACCGCCTGCAGCGCCTGCGCCAATGCCGCGTCGAAGCCGGCCGGCAGCTCGCCGTGCATGCGGCGCTCGAACTCGGCGGCGAGCTCGGGGTGCGCGGCGCGGTAGGCGGCCAAGCGCTCATGCCAGCGCTGCTGCGCGGCGGCGCCTTCGCGGCGCGCGTCCCACATGGCCATGATGGCGGCCGGAATCTCGAACGGCGGCGCGGTCCAGCCGAGCGCGGCGCGCGTGGCGGCGACCTCGGCCGCGCCCAGCGCCTCGCCGTGCGCCTTGGCGGTGCCGCCGCGCGTCGGCGCGCCGCGGCCGATGGTGGTGCGGCAGATGATCAGCGTCGGCTGCGTCGCCGAATCGGCGGCCTGCGCGAGCGCACGGTCGACCGCGGGCACGTCGTGGCCGTCGACCGGGCCGAGCACGCGCCAGCCATAGGCAGCGAAGCGCTGGCGCACGTCGTCGGCGTACCACGGCGCCACCTGGCCGTCGATCGAGATGCCGTTGTCGTCGTACAGCGCCACCAGCTTGTTGAGCTTCCACACGCCGGCCAGCGCGCAGGCCTCGTGGCTGATGCCTTCCATCAGGCAGCCGTCGCCGACGATCACGTAGGTGCGGTGGTCGACCACCGCGTGCCCGGGGCGGTTGAAGCGCGCTGCGAGCAGCTTCTCGGCCAGCGCCATGCCCACTGCGTTGGCCAGCCCCTGGCCGAGCGGGCCGGTGGTGGTTTCGACGCCCGGTGTCACGTCGACCTCGGGGTGGCCCGGGGTCTTGCTGTGCAGCTGGCGGAAGCGCCGCAGCTCGTCGATCGGCAGCGCGTAGCCGCTCAGGTGCAGCAGCGCGTACAGCAGCATCGACGCATGGCCGTTGCTGAGCACGAAGCGGTCGCGGTCGGCCCAGTGCGGGTCGGCCGGGTTGTGCTTGAGGTGACGGCCCCACAGCGCCACCGCCACCTCGGCCAGCCCCATCGGGGCGCCCGGGTGGCCGGAATTCGCCTGCTGCACGGCGTCCATCGCCAGCGCACGGATGGCATTGGCCATCGGGGAGGTGTCTTCGGGGCGGATGCTGGGCATGGAGCGGCGCCTGGGTCACACGGCGCTGTCGAATGGCGCACGGCTGGGTCCGGATTCTAGCGAGGGCCCTTCGCAGGGGCAGCCGCCGAAGCGGGTGTCGCGCGGGCGCGCCGCCCGATACCGGCCGATCGCACGCACCGCTCGAGACGACGGTCAAGCCGTGCGCGCGCGAATTGATGCGGACCAAGCCGCGCACCGCCTGACGTGCCACGCTGCGCGACGAAGGGCCATCGTCGGCCTGCCCGCGGAGGCCAGCATGCAGCACACCGCACTGACCGTGATGAACGACGAGCACCAGGCGATCGCCGCGATGCTGCGCTCGCTGTCGATGTTGATCGCGCAGGCGCGCGAAAGCCACCGTACACCGGATTTCGCGCTGCTGCGGGCAATGCTGTTCTACCTCGACGAGTTCCCGGAGCGGCTGCACCACCCGAAGGAGACGCAGTTGCTGTTCCCCCGCGTGCGCGCGCGTTGCCCCGAACTGGGCGCGCTGATCGATCGGCTCGATGCCGACCATACGCGCGGCGAGGCAGCCATTCGCGGGCTCGAGCACGCGTTGACCGCGTTCGAGATTCTCGGCGAGTCGCGACGCGACGCGTTCGAGCACGCGGTGCAGCGCTACAGCGGCGCGTACCTGCACCACATGGCGGTGGAAGAGACGCAGCTGTTGCCGGCCGCGCGCGAGCACCTGTCGGCCGCCGAATGGGTCGAGCTCGACGCAGCCTTCGCGACCCACCGCGACCCGATGGCCGGCCACCCCGCGCCTGACGAGTACCGCGCGCTGTTCAGCCGCATTCTGTCGATGGCCCCGGCCCCGATCGGATTGGGGTGAGGCGGGACGGGCAAGGCCGCCTGCGCGGCCTTGCTCGCCCGCCGAACCGCCGGCGCCTGCAGGCGCCGGCGTGGGGTGCGGTGGCAGTCCACAAACTGCAGGCGCCGGCGTGGGGTGCGGTGGCAGTCCATCCGCCTGCGGGCGTCGGCGCCCCCTACACTGCGCCCCCAATGCCGCCCGCCCCGCTTCGCGCGCTGATCCTCGCCGCCGGCCGCGGCGAGCGCATGCGGCCGCTGACCGACCACACGCCCAAGCCGCTGCTGGTCGTGCGCGGCAAGCCGTTGATCGAGTGGCACCTGCTGGCGCTGGCCGCGGCCGGCGTGCGCGACGTGGTGATCAACACCGCGTGGCTGGAGGAGCAGTTCCCCGCCGCGCTCGGCGACGGCGCGCGCTTCGGGCTGCGCATCGCCTACTCGATGGAAGGGCGCGACCACGGCGGCGCGCTCGAGACCGCCGGCGGCATCGCCAAGGCGCTGCCGCTGCTGGCGCCGAGCGGCGCCGACGAGGCCTTCTGGGTGGTCTCGGGCGACGTCTTCCTGCCCGGCTTCGCGTTCGATGCCGGCGTGGCGCAGCGTTTCGCGGCCGGCACGTCGTGGGCGCAGCTGTGGCTGGTGCCGAACGCGCCGCACCACCCCGAGGGCGACTTCGGCATCGACGCGCAGGGCTTCGCGGTGGCCGCGGCGCCGCGGCGCACCTGGTGCAGCGTGGGCCTGTTCCGCGCCGCGATGTTCGCCGGCGTGCCGGCGGGCCGACGCCTATCGCTGCGTCCGCTGTTCGAAGCCGGCATCGCGCAGCGCCGCATCGCCGCGCTGCCGTGGGACGGCGGCTGGATCGACGTCGGCACGCCCGAGCGGCTGCAGGCAGTCAACGCCGCGGCGTGAGCGGCGGTGACGCAGGCGACGTGGAGGCGGGTGACCGCGTCGCGAGGGGCGGTGACAGCAGCGGCCGCGCCGCCGGCGGCCGCTGCGAAAGCACCTGCTGCACGCGCGTCGCGGCCTGCACACCGTGCGTGTAGGCCTCCTCGAACACCGAGTACGCCGACAGGTCGGCATGCGCGAACTGCACGCGGCCGGCCTGCGCCACCAGCGCGGCCAGCGCCGGATCGCCGCGCGCGCCGGGCGTGGGGATGCGCATCGCATGGCCGTAGCGCATCAGGTCGATGCGTTCGAGCTGGTGCGGCAGATCGGGGTGCAGCGTCGCCAGGTCGTCGATCACGCGCTGCGCCCATGGCCGCCAATCGTCGGCCAGCAGCGTCGCGCGCTCAGCCTGCGGCAGCGCCCAGTACGCGGTCAGCACGGTGGCCTGCTGGTCGGGGCGCAGGCTCTGGTGTTGCGCGCTCACGTAGCCGAGCGACGGCGAGCCGAAGCCGACGTTGTCCCACGACAGCACTGCGCCGCTGGCGCGCTCGAGCAGCGGCGCGCGCAGCAGCAGGTTGGCGACCAGCCACGGCGCGTAGCGGGCGCGCGCGGCCGCCGCCTGCAAAGCCGATTGCAGCGGTGCCGGCGCGCTGCGCAGCACGCGCTGCGCGACGAACAGCGGCAGTGCGAGCACGACAGCGTGGGCATCGAACGCCACCGCCTCACCGCGGCCATGGTCGAACGCCAGCACCTGCACGCCGTGGCGCTGCTCGTCGACCTGCAGCACGGTGTGCGCGGCGCGCAGCCGCTCGCGCAGCGGCGCCGCCAGGCGCTCGGCCAGCCAGGCGTTGCCCTCGGACCAGGTGAACACCGGCTCGGCGCTGTCGTCACCCGGCGCGGCGAAGCCGTGGCGGCTGGCGAAGTAGTGCAGCCCGGCCCAGGCCGACACCTCGGCCACTCCGGCGCCGTAGTCGTCGCGGCAGGCGTAGTCGAGGCTCCAGCGCAGCTGCGGGTCGTCGAAGCGCTCGCGCGCCAGCCACTGCGCGAAGGTTTCGCCATCGAGCGCAGCATGCGCGGCGGTCCACGGCGCACGCTGCGTCGGCAGCGCGAAGCCGAGCCGCTGCACCTCGGCGACGCGCGCGGCGAACGCGCGGTACTGCGCCAGCGTGCGCGAGCCCGGCGCCGCCGGCGGCAGCAGGCCGTCGTGCCAGGCACCGTCGAAGAACAGCCGCTCCTGCGGGCTGTGGCACAGGTGGCGCTCGTCGGCGACCGTACGGCCGGCCTCGTGGCGCAGCAGGCCCAGTTCGAACAGCAGCTCGCTCACCTCGTGCGCCTGCGGCCCCGGTAGCGGCAGGTAGTGCGCGCCGAGCGGGCAGCGCGTGTCGCCGAGCGCGTGTGCACGGCTTTTGCCGCCGGGCGCGTCTTCGAGGTCGAGCACGCGCAGGTCGTCGACACCGGCGCGCGCGAGCGCGCGCGCGCAGGCGAGCCCCGCGATGCCGGCGCCGAGCACCAGCACATCGGCACGTTCGCGTCGCGTGGCGGGTGGCACCGCGCCGGCCTCGCGCAAGCGGTGCCCGCGCGCGAACGACGCGCCGAGCCAGCGGCCTTCGAAGCGCGGCGGCGCGGCGCGCGCGCAGCCGGCGAGCAGCCACGGCGCACCGGCGCCGGCTGCCCCGGCTGCCAGCAGCGCGCGCCGACGCGACGCTACTCGTGCACCTTGCCCCATTCCTCTTCGAACGTGTGCACCAGCACCTGGTTCGACAGCCGGTTCGGCGTAGCGGCCACGCGCGCCATGTCGGGCGGGAACTGCAGCAGCGCCGGCAGCCCCTCGACGGTGAGGAAGCGCAGGCCCGGCGGCAGCGCGCGCGGCGGCTGCCACGGCCGCCGGCCGGCCAGCACGAAGCCCCACTCGCCGAAGCTCGGCACGTGCGCGTGGTACGGCGTGGCGGTGAGGCCGGCGGCCTCGATCGTCGCCACCACGGTCCAGAAGCTGCGCCGCGCGAGCAGCGGCGACGTGGTCTGCACCACCGCGAAGCCGCCGGCGGCGAGGTGGCGATCGACCCGTTGATAGAACGTGGTGGTGTAGAGCTTGCCGAGCGAGAAGTTGGTCGGGTCGGGAAAGTCGATCACGATGGCGTCGAACATCTCGTCGTGCGAATCGAGCCAGGTGAACGCGTCGGCGTTGACGATGCGCAGCTTCGGCGAGCGCAGCGCGCCGCCGTTGAGCCGCGCCAGCAGCTCGTGGTCGCGGAACAGGCCGATGATGTGCGGGTCGAGCTCGACCAGCGTGACCTGCTCGACGCTCGGGTGCTTCAGCACCTCGCGCACGGCCATGCCGTCGCCGCCGCCGAGCACCAGCACCTTGCGCGGCGCGCCCTGCGCGGCCAGCGCCGGATGCACCAGCGCCTCGTGGTAGCGGTATTCGTCGCGCGAGTTGAACTGCAGGTTGCCGTTGAGGAACAGCCGCACGCTGCCCGGCCCCGACGTGACGACGATGCGCTGGTAGGCGCTCGACTCGCGCACGATCACGCGGTCGCCGTAGAAGTGGTCCTCGGCCCAGCTGGTGAACGCATCGGCGCCGACCATCGCCGCCGCCAGCAGCGCGACCACCGCCGCGCACGCCAGCGCCTGCGCGCGCCAGCGCGCCAGCTCGGCACGAAACAGCCACAGCGCCCACACCGCGACCGCGGCGTTGAGCAGGCCGAACAGCACGCCGGTGCGCACCAGGCCGAGCTGCGGCACCAGCAGCAGCGGGAACGCCAGCGCGACCAGCAGCGCGCCGAGGTAGTCGAACGTCAGCACCTGCGACACCAGATTCTTCAGCGCATAGCGCTCGCTGAAGTGGCGCTTCAGGATGCGCATCACCAGCGGGATCTCGAGCCCGACCAGCACGCCGATCACGAGCACCAGCGCATACAGCAGCACGCGAAACGATGCCCCGGCGCCGGCCGGCAGCAGGTTGTACGCGGCGAACAGCGCCGCCGGCATCAGGCCGCCGACGAGCCCCACCGCCAGCTCGATGCGCAGGAACTGCGCCACCAGCTCGCGCTCGAGGTGGCGCGACAACCACGAGCCGACGCCCATCGCGAACAGGTAGGTGCCGATCACGGTGGAGAACTGCAGCACCGAGTCGCCGAGCAGGTAGCTCGCCAGCGCGCCGGCGGCCAGCTCGTACAGCAGCCCGCAGGCGGCGACGACGAACACCGAGGCGAGCAGCGCGACCTCGGCCGGGCGCGCCGACGCGCGCGCCGCGCCGGCGGGCGCCGCCGGTTCGGCCGTGGCGGTGTTCATCGGCGCACCCGCGCGGTGCGCGTCAACCGTGGATCGCCGCCGCGACGATCTGGCCGATGGCGATGAACATCGCGCCCACCACCACCGCCAGCGCGAGGTTCTTCTTGTCGCAGATCTCTTCCCACAGCTTGTACGGCGTGAGCTTGTCGATCACGACGAAGCTCAGCCACAGGATCACCACGCCGATCACCGCGTAGAGGATCGTCCCCAGCACGATGCCGGGCTTGAGCCATTCGATGTTCATGATCACCTCCTGTCGTGGACTGAAAGCTTGGCGCCCGTGGCGTCACGTCACTTGTGGCTGCCGCCGGAGCTGAAGCCGCCGAACGAGCCGCCGCCGGAGCGGATGCCGCCGCTGCGCTGGTTGCGCAGGCACTGCTGGTACTCGTTGCTGGCGTCGCCGAAGGCGGCGCGCACGTCGGCGCAATCGCGGTCACGGCTGCTGCAGAAGCCCAGCAGCAGAACCACCGCCACCACCGCGACGATCAGCAGCACCTTGGCCAGCCCGCTGTCGACCTTGGCCGCGCCCGGCGTGGCGCGTTGCAGCGCGGTTTCGGCCTCGGGCGCGAGGCCGAACGCGCGCACGATCGCCGCCGGCTGCAGCGTGCCACCTTCGGACCACGTGACCTCGCTGCCGCCGGCGCCGCGCGTCTCCTCGCGCGACAGCCGGCGCTCGGCCGCGCCGCCGGTGCCCACGTAGTCGGTGACGCGCGCGCGCTCGTCGCGCCGCACACGCCAGTAGAACTCGCCCAGCACCCAGGTCACCCGGGCGTCGTAGGGTTCCTCCCGCTGTCGGTAGCTGCGGTTGCTCCAGCTCGCGTTGCTGCCGCGCACCTGCGGCGCGCCGGTGAGCGGCTTGGCCCAGCTCCAGCCGTCTTCGCCGTCGACCAGGAAGACGAAGCCCTCGCCGCGGTTGAACAGCAGGTACTCGCGCCAGTAGACGCGGTCGTCCTCGGGATCGGTGGGGATGAAGCAGCGCTCCTGGTAGCCCACAACCTGCCAGTCGAGCGCGGCACCGCCGAGCGCGATGCGCCCGCTGCGGCCGAGCGGAATCTGCGGCTGCGCGCCGTCGTGGCCCGAGTTGGCCTGCGCGTAGTGCGCAAGGTCGCCGCCGACACCCTGCGACACGTCGACCACCGCCTTGCACTGGTGGCAGACGATCGACTGCGTGGTCGCCAGCAACAGCCCGAGCGACGCGCCACAGCTCGGGCACTGGAACGCCTGGCGGCCCAGCGTCTTCTCGCCGGCCTCGCGCAGGCCGCTGAGCGCGAGATCGGCCAGCCGCACCGAGCGGCCGATCGACCACTGCACGCCGGCGGCGTCGCCATAGTCGAGCGTGCCGACCTCGTCGCGCTCGTTGCGCAGGTCGGCCACCACGAACGTGCGGCTATCGAGCCGCGGCGGCCGCGGCAGCTCGCCTTGCGCAGCCAGCAGCCGCGCGTGCGTGACCGAGGCCACGTTCCACGCCGTGCCGTGCACCAGCCGGCGCTCGCCGGCGACCAGCTCGTCGGCCGGCGGCGCCGAGCCCTGCAGCGGCTGGTCGAACGCGAACACGTAGGCGCCGTTGTCCTCCGACAGCCAGCCGCTCTTGCCGTTGTCGAACAGCGCGTGCCATTCGTTCCACGTGCCGGCGAGCGCCGCGTCGCCCGCCGCGGCCTGCGGACCCGAGAAATAGCCGTGCTGCAGCCGGCCGACCAGCGTGAACGCGGCGCCCTGATAGCGGCCGGCGGCTTGCAGTTGCAGCGGCGAGTGGTCGTCGAACAGCTCGGCGCTGACGCCGATGCGACGCAACGCGTCGCCATCGCGCACCAGCGTGCTGCGGCAAAAGCCACACACCGCGCTGGCCGACGCGGCGGAGGCGAACTCCACCGGCGCGCCGCAGTTCGGGCACGCGGCGCGGTACGCGCGCTGCGGGGTCGTCGCCACGCGTCGGCTACGGGCGGTGTGCGGGGTTCAGCGGACGCTGCGCGTCATGCCAATTTCTTCAGCAACTCGGCCTTCTTGGTCGCGAACTCCTCTTCGGTGAGCACGCCCTTGGCCTTCAACTCGCCGAGCTTCTCGAGCGTGGCCATCACGTCGGCCGGCTTGACGCCGGCCGCGGCGGCCGCGCCGCCCTGCAGCCCCTGCTGCAGCTGCTGCGCCATCACCTGGCCGAGCGCCACGCCGGCGCCGAGGCCCATCGCGTCGCCGGCAATGCCACCACCGGAGCCGGCGCCCTTGGCCAGCTCGGGCATCGACTGCGCGGTCTGGTACTGCATGAACTTGCCCATGTCGCCGCCGACCATGCCCATGCCGATCTTCTGGTCCAGGATCTTCTGCAGTTCCTCGGGCAGCGAGACGTTCTGCACCGTCACCGCCTCCAGCTTCAGGCCCACCGCTTCGAAGCTCGGAGCGGTGGCGGCCTGGATCTGCTTGGCGAACTCGACCTGGTTGGCCGCGAGGTCGAGGAACGCGATGCCCGACTGCGCCACCGCGTCGCTGATGTGCTGCAGCATCATGCCGCGCAGCTGGCCTTCGAGATCGGCCGCGGCGTAGGCCTCGCGCGTGCCGGAGATCTCGGTGTGGAAGGTCTTCGGGTCGGCGATGCGGTAGGCGTAGTTGCCGAACGCGCGCAGCCGCACGGCGCCGAAATCCTTGTCGCGGATCGTCACCGGCTGCTGCGTGCCCCAGCGCTGGTCGATCTGCTGGCGCGTGCTGAAGAAGTAGACGTCGCTCTTGAACGGACTCTCGAACAGCTTGTCCCAGTTCTTCAGGTAGGTGAGCACCGGCAGCGTCTGCGTCGTCAGCTTGTACATGCCGGGGCCGAACACATCGGCCACCTTGCCTTCGTTGACGAACACCGCCATCTGCGACTCACGCACGGTCAGCGATGCGCCGTACTGGATCTCGTACTCGGCCATCGGGTAGCGCCAGGCGAGCACGCCGTCGCCCTGTTCGGTCCACTGCAGGATGTCGATGAACTGTTTCTTGATGAAGTCCATCAGGCCCATGAAGACCCTCCTCGACGCATGAAGCACCCGGACATCCGGGTGCGGCGAATAATACGGCGCGGGCGCCGAACCGACCGTTGCCACACCTTGGGGTGTGTCGGCGACGAGACCCTGACACGCCTTTCGTTATGACATCGATGGCCGAAGCCGAATCCGCTGCATCGCGCATCGCCATCGTCGGTGCCGGCCCGGCCGGGCTCGCGCTCGCTCTGCTGGCGGCGCAGCGCCTGCCGCAAGCGCAGGTGACGCTGTTCGATGCACGGCCGGCCACCCACGACGTGGCGGCCGATCCGCGCACGCTGGCGCTCGCGCTCGGCAGCGTGCAGCTGCTGCGCCGCCTGCAGGCCTGGCCAGAGGCGGCCGCGCAGCCGATCACCGAGGTGCACGTGTCGCAGCGGCCGCCGGCCATCGGCTGGCGGCCGGGCGCAGCGCCCGAGGTCTGGCTGCGCGCCGCCGACGAAGGCGTCGAGATGCTCGGCGCGGTGCTGAGCTACGGCACGCTGGTGGCACCGCTGCAGCGCGCCTGGCACGCCTGCTGCGAGGCGGCGCCCGCCCGGCTGGTCTCGCGCATGGGCACGCCGGTGGCCGGCCTGAAACCGCTCGGCGGCGACGGGGGCGGTCACACCGGGGTCGAGGTCGATGCCGGCATCGTCGAGGTGTTCGACCTCGCGGTGGTGGCCGAAGGCGGCGTGTTCGCCGACCAGTCGCGCAAGGCGCTGACGCACGACTACCGGCAAACGGCCTGGGTCGGTCAACTGGTGCTCGAAGGCGGCAACCGCGGGCTGGCGATCGAACGCTTCACGCCGAGCGGGCCGCTGGCGCTGCTGCCGCTGCCGGCCGCCGACGCGCCCGCCGGCACGCGCCGCGCCGCGCTGGTGTGGTGCGTGGCGGCCGACGACGACCCGGTGGCGACGCTGGCCGATGGCGAGCGCATCGTGCTGCTCAACGCGTTGCTGCCCGAGCCGGCCGGCCGGGTGGTGGCGATCACGCCGCTGAAGGCGTTCGCACTCGGCCTGAACGCCGAGACCACGCTGGTGCGCGGTCGCACGGTGCGCATCGGCAACGCCGCGCAGACGCTGCATCCGGTGGCCGGCCAGGGTCTGAACCTCGGGCTGCGCGATGCGTTCGCGCTGGTCGACGCGTTGCGCCGCGCGCCGACCGTCGACGCCGCGCTGCGCCGCATCGAGTGGGCGCGCACGCCCGACCGCTGGTCGATGATGGCGGCCACCGACTTCCTCGCGCGCAGCTTCACTTGGCGCTGGCCGGGCCTGGCGCTCGCGCGAGGAGGTGCGCTGTCGCTGCTGAACTCGATCACGCCCGCGAAGTCGCTGCTGGCGCGGCAGATGATGTTCGGCCGGCGCTGAAGCGTCGCACGCCGCGCCTACCGCGCACGGCCGGCGTGCGCGAAGTCACGTGCGACCGGCGTTGCGGTTGTCATCGGTTACGCCTCGGTGCCGGGCGCCTCCCAGAATCGCCGGCAATGTCGATCGATTGCCGCACGATGCGCACCCATCCGATACGCCACCCCCGTGACCGCCGCGCCCGTGCCGCATGGGCGTCGATCGTGTTCGCATTGCTCGTTGCCGCCTGCGGCGGTGGCGACGACGCGCCGACCGGATCGACGGGAATTGGCGGCAGTGGCAGTGGCAGCAGTGGCAGCGGTGGCGGTGGGGGTGGCAGCAGCGGTGGTGGGGGCTCGGCCACCTGTGGCCTCGCGAACTTCCAGACCGAGTTGCTACAGCGCGTGAACGCCGCGCGCGCCGCTGGCGCCAACTGCGGCAGCGAAGCGTTCGCGGCCACCGGCGCACTGCAGTGGAACGATGCGTTGACGGCAGCCGCCGCCGGCCACTCGCAGGACATGGCCGCGCAGAACTACTTCTCGCACACCAGCCAGGACGGGCGCAGCTTCAGCGCGCGCATCGGCACGGCCGGCTACCGCTGGAGCCGCGTGGCCGAGAACATCGCCGCCGGCTACCCAACGGTGCAGGCCGTGATGGACGGCTGGCTCGCCAGCCCGGGCCACTGCGCGAACCTGCTGAACCCGAACCTGATCCACATCGGCGTGGCCTGCGCACCGGGCACGGCAACCAGCACCTACCGCAGCTACTGGACGATGGATCTCGGCACGCCGCAGTGAACGGGGCCGCGTCGCGTCACACTCCGCGCGGCACGACCACGCCGCGCGATGCACTGACCAACCGCCGCGCGGCACGACCACGCCGCGCGATGCACTGACCAACCGCCGCGCGGCGCTACCACGCCGCGCGATGCACTGACCAACCGCCGCGCGGCGCTACCACGCCGCGCGGCGGTGAGCCAGCGCCGGCAACTGGCTGCGCACCGCGGCGATGCGCTCGCGGTCGAGCTCGGCCAGCACGACGCCGGCGCCCTCGTCGCGGCATGCCAGCACCTCGCCCCACGGATCGACCACCAGGCTGTGGCCGAAGGTGCGGCGGCCGTTGTCGTGTACGCCGCCTTGCGCCGGCGCGATCACGTAGCACTGGTTCTCCACCGCGCGTGCGCGCAGCAAGAGCTCCCAGTGCGCGGAGCCGGTGGTGTGCGTGAAGGCCGACGGCACGCAGATCAGGTCGCACGGCGGCTGCATCAGCGCGCGGTAGAGCTCGGGAAAGCGCAGGTCGTAGCACACCGACAGGCCGACGCGCCAGCCGTCGACGTCGAGCGCCACCGGCGCATTGCCGGCCTCGAGCACGCGGCCCTCGTCGTACTGCTCGCGCCCGTTGTCGTAGGCGAACAGGTGGATCTTGTCGTAGCGTGCGGCGCGCCGGCCGTCGGGGCCGTAGACGCAGCAGGCGTTGCGCACCCGCTCGGGCTGCGCGCTGCGCAGCGGCAGCGTGCCACCGACCACCCACACGCCGGCGCGGCGCGCAGCGTCGGCCAGCATCTGCTGGATCGGGCCATCGCCATCGGCCTCGGCCACCGCGAGCTTGTCGCGGTCGTGCCGGCCGAGCAGGCAGAAGTACTCGGGCAGCGCGACCAGGCGCGCGCCCGCGCGCGCAGCCTCGTCGATCAGGCTGGCGGCGGTGTCGAGGTTGCGCGCCACGTCGGGCGTGGACACCATCTGCAAGGCGGCGATCTTCATGGGCTGCGGTGGTTGCACGCGCCAGTGGCGGCACGCCGCCTCATTGTGGCGCGCTCGGCGCACTGCCGGGAGCGGCAACATCGCCCGGCTTGCGCTCGACGCGCTCGGTCGACGGCTGGTCCCAGCTGCCGGTGACGCGGAACTCGCGCGTGTTGGCGGCGATCAGCGGCCGGCGCAGCAACCACTGCGCGACGAACGTACCGAGACCGATCGCCGGATTGATCGCCGCATAGGCCAGCGACGCGGTACCGGCGTTGATCTCGGGCACGACGAACAGGCGCAGGTCTTGCGTCTCGCGCACCAGGTCGGCCTTGCCGTCGAGCAGCACGGTGGCCTGCACGCCGCGCATGCGCAGGCTGGCGATGTCGGCCACGCCGGCAGCCAGGCGCACGTCGCCGTCGACGCTGTCGAACGCGAAACCCTCTTCGAACACATCGCGGAAGTCGAGCAGCAATCGCCGCGGCAGCGCCTGCAGGCTCAGCACGCCGAGCAGGCGCGCCGCACCGGCGTCGGCCTTCAGGAAGCGGCCCGACTCCAGCGCGATCGTCAACTGTCCGTCGAGGCTGGACACATCGGGCACCAGCGGCGAGCCCGCCCAGCCGACGCGGCCTTGCGCCTTGCCTTTGCCGCCATCGAGGGTCTTGCCGAAACCGAGCCGTTCGAGGAACGCTCCGCTGTCGACGAGGTCGAGCTCGAAATCCATCGCCATGCGGCGCCGGCCGCCTGCCACCGGCCCCGATTGCCCGCTGCCGCTAAGCGTCGCATCGGGCGTGCGCAGCACCAGGCGCTGCAGCCGCCAGTCGGCGCCAGCGGTCAGTGCCGCGTCGCCGCGGCCTGCGGCGACGAGCTCGGCACGGCCGAGCGCGTGGCCGCGCCAGCGCAGGTCGTCGACCTTCACGTCCATCGACGGCAGCGACGGCGGCGGCGCCGCGTCAGCGGCCGTCGTCGTGGCCGGCTCGGTCGGCGGCAGCCACAGCCGCGACAGGCGGGCATTGAACTGCCCGGCGTCGGCCGCGCGCGGCTCGCGCAGCTCGATCGTACCGGCCACTTGATCGGACTGCACCGCAGCGTGCCACCCGGTGGCGCCGCCGTCGCGCAACGTGCGCCGCAGCTCGACGGTGTTGCCGGTGAAGCGCCGGCCGGTCAGCAGCAGGTCGCGGGCGCGCAGCGTGATGCGCTGCGGCAGGTAGCCGGCGAGCGGCGACGGTCCCGCCGCGCCGTCGCCTGCTAGCCGCGTGCGCCAGGCATCGAGCGACACGCCGCTGCCGAGATCGACGATCGCCTGCCCACCTTCGACCGCCGGCGGCGCCGCGTGGTTGATGCCCAGCGCGCCCCGCAGCACGCGCACGCCCTCGGGTGCCCGCTCGCGCAGGTATTGCGCCTGTACCACCGAACCGAGCTCCACACGCAGCAGGTCGCGCGGCATTGCGGTGGCGCTGCTCGATGGCGCCTGCAGTTCGGTCTGCACGCGCAGCGGCCACGTGGCATCGGCAGCCTTGGCCAGCGGCGCCGGCAGATCGATCACCATGCCGGCCAAGTTGCTGGTCAACAGCAGTTCGGGTTGACCGTGCGCGAAGCCGAGCTGCAGTCGGTAGGCGGCCTGCCCTTGCAGCGCCGACATCCACGGCGAGCCGGCGCCGAGTTCGCGCCGCAGCCCGTCGGCACTCGCGCTGCCTTGGCCGGCGAAGCGCAGGCTGCCGTCGGGTTGCGTGCCGCCATCGAAGCCCAGCTCGCCGCCGAGCGCGCGCGCACGTGCATCGACGATGCGCAGGCCCTTCTCCGTGAAATCGACACGGCCGCGTGTCTGCGCCAGCAGCGGCACGTCGGCACGCAGCCGCACGTCGTTGCCCGGCAGCTGCACGCTGCCGCGCACGGTGGTCTGCTGCAGATGCGCCAGCGGCAGGCGCAGGTCGAGGCGCAGATCGGCGTCACCCGTGGTGCTGGCCTGCGCGAGCGCGGCCAGCGGCTCGCCGAGCGGCGTGGTGTTCACGTAGCGCAGCATGTCGGCCAGCGGTCCGCGTGCCTGGCCGGCGATCTCGAGCACGCGCTCGTGCGACAGGTCGGCGATCGTGGCGTCGACGCCGCGCAGGTCGACGCCGAAGATGCGCCCCTGTGCCTGGCGGATGCGCATGCTGCCGCGCTCGAACACGACCTCGCCTGCGGCCTGCGTGATCGCCGGCCACGGCGACTCGTACGCGGGCTCGCCGGCGCCGGCCGGCACGCTCGGCACGTAGGCGAAGGTGGTGTCCTTGACCCGCCCGGCGATGCGGAAGGTGCCGTCACGCGCCACTTTCGGGTCATGGAAGGGGAAATCCCACAGGTCGCCCCTGACGTCGAAGCGCGCCGCACCGATGGTGCCGGCCTGCACGGCGCGCTGCACATACTCGCGCGCGTTGCGTGGCAGCCCCAGCGGAAGGTAGCGCGCCACGCGCGTGGCCGGGGCATCGGCGAACTCGCCATGCAGGTCGAGCACGCCAGGGAAGCGCCCGCCGCGGCCGAAGCCCGCGCCGGCGCCGGTCTTCCAGCCCAGTGTCAGCTCACCGTGCGCGTCGTCGTTCTCGAAGCGTGCCTGCTTGACCTGCAGATCGATCGGCGCTGCCGTGCCGTCACCCGGCGCACCGAGGCGCCAGGCGAGTTGCGCGTCGAACTTGCGCAGCGGCACCACCGGCTGCTCGAACACACCGGGGAACTCGAACGCGCCGCCGGCCATGGCCAGCCGCGCGTCGCCGCCGAGTTCGCTGGCCTGCAGGTCGATGTCGGCATTGACGAAGCCCGGCCGCCCGACGCCCTGGGCGGCCGGCGCGGCGGCGATCGACAAGCCCTTGATGTGCGCGCGCGCCTGGTAGTGGCGCGGTGCATCGAGCGGGCCGTCCCAGCGCGCGGCCAGGTCGCCGACGGTGCCGCGTGGCGCCAGCTCGGCCAGCAGCTTGCGCAATGCGTCGCCGAGCGGCAGGCGCGACGCGATCGACGCCATCGCCGCCAGATCGAGCCGGTTGGCGTTGAACTCGCCGGCTTCGACGGCCTCGGATCCGGCAGTGCCGGCGATGCGCCAGCTGGCATCGAGATCGCTCGCCGCCCAGGCGATGCCGTCGGCGGTGGCAAACTCGAGGCCGCGCGCCGCCACCCGGGCACGTTGCCGGTCGCGGCTGCCTTCGAGGCGCGTGCGCAGGTGCTCGAACCGCAGCGGCTGCAGCTCGCTCGCCAGCCGCAGCGACACGTCGCGCAGCGCCACGTCGACCGTCGCGGCGCTGGGCTCACCGTCGCGCAGCTCGACCCAGCCACGCACGGCGCCGCGGCCCTCGCGCAACTCGAACGGCAGCGCCACGTATTGCCGCATCAGCGCCACGTCGACCAGCGGCAGGTCGGCGTAGACCGTGCCGCGCCAGCGCCGCCAGTCGCCGCTGCGCGCGACGATCGGCTGGCTCAGCCGCGCGCGCAACGAGAAGCGGTCGCCCCAGGTGGCCTGCGGCGTGGCGTCGATGCGCAGCTCGTGCCGGCGCAGCCGGTTGCGCACGACAACGACGGTGTCGGTCAGCTGCAGCGGCGGCGCGGCTCGCTGCTCGTCGATCCATGTCAGCGTGGCATCGCGGATCACGAACTCATGCTGCTCGAAGAACCAGTCGACCGCTGCGCTGCCCGTCTCGGCGTCTGCGCCGACGCGTCCGGCCATCTCCAGGCCGCCGACGCTGACGCGCCCCTGCGGGTCGCGCCGCACCACGAGCTCGGCACCATCGATCAGCAGCTGGTCGAAGCGCAGTTGCAGTGCCAGCAGCGACGGCACCGACAGCGCGGCCGACACGCGCGGCAGACGCAGCGCCTCACGACCGCGTCCATCGCGGATCACCACGTCGCGCAGCTCGGCCGCCGGCACCCCGCCGCCCGCGTGCGCTTCGATCGCGCCGATCGTCACCGGCACGCCCAGCTCGCGGCTGGCCAGCGCTTCGACGCGCGGTCTCCATTCGTCGATGTGGGGCAAAATCCCCCAGGTCAGGATCAGCCACGCGGCCAGCAGTAGGCTCCACGCCAGCAGCAACAGGCCGACCACCCAGCGCAGGGCGCGGGTCGGCCAGCGCCACCAGGAGCCGCGCGACACGATGACGTTGGGGGCGGGGGACATCGAATGAAGCTACACCGGCAGAAAACGCGCCGCGACGCCGCTCGCTGCGCTGCGCACACGCACGCCGCCTGGTGGATCGAATCGTGGGCCGACTCGTGGGAGCGTTCCCCCGCAGCCGGTCCAATCTAGCACAGCGTCGGGCCCTCACGTGCACACCGCTGGCGACGCGCCCGCCGGGGCAACCGGCCGATACAACGCAGGCGCCGCACGCGCGGAGCACAGCCGTTACGTGCAGCGGGTGCGCCGACGCTACGGCGCCGAGATCGCGACACTGGCCGCAGGCATTCCCGACCGCGTCGGCATCGAGGCGCTGGTCGCGCTGCTGCAGCGGCAAGGGCGGCCGTTGGCATCGGTTCTACGCGTGGCTCGCCACGCGGTGATCGAGCGCCTGGTGGTGCTCGATGTCGAGCAGGTCGCGCCGCTGGAAGCGGTGACCTCGGCGATGACCGCGCTGGCCGAGATGGCGCTCGAGCTCGGTCTCGAACACGCGCTGGCCGAGGAAGACGCGCAGCACGGGCCACCGCTCGATGGTGACGGCCGGCGCGTCGACTTCTGGATCGTCGGCATGGGCAAGCTCGGCGCGCGCGAGCTCAACGTGTCGTCCGACATCGATCTCGTCTACCTGTGCGGCGACGAAGGCCAGTGCGCACACAGCGGCCTGAGTGCGCAGGAGTACTTCGCACGCGTGGCCAAGCGGCTGCACGCGCTGATCGCCGAGGTGACCGACGACGGCTTCGTGTTCCGCATCGACCTCGCGCTGCGGCCCAACGGCAACTCCGGCCCGCCGGTGGCCAGCCTGGCGGCGCTGGAGCAGTACTTCCAGGTGCAAGGCCGCGAGTGGGAGCGCTTCGCGTGGCTGAAGAGCCGCGTGATCGCGCCGCGCGCAGGCGTGGCCGACGGCCGTGCGCTGGCGCTGCGCAGCCTGGTCACGCCGTTCGTCTACCGCCGCTACCTCGATTACGGCGTGTTCGAGGGCCTGCGCCAGCTGCACCGGCGCATCCGCGAGGAGGCGCAACGCCGCGCCGCCGGCCGCCCGGAGCGCGCCAACGACGTCAAGCTCTCGCGCGGCGGCATCCGCGAGATCGAGTTCATCGTGCAGCTGCTGCAGGTGGTGCGCGGCGGCCAGTTCCCCGAAATCCGCACCCGCTCGACGCTGCGCGGCCTGCAGCGGCTGGTCGCGCACGGCCTGATGCCGGCCGAGACCGCGCAGCGGCTGGCCGCTGCCTACACGCTGCTGCGTCGCATCGAGCACCGCATCCAGTACCTCGACGACCAGCAGACGCACGTGCTGCCGACCGTCGACGCCGATCTGGCGTGGATCGCGCAGTCGCTCGTGCTCGACGCGGGCGGCGACACGGCGGCGCTGCTCGACGCGCTGGGCACAGCGCGCGAGTTCGTCGCCGACGAGTTCGACGCGCTGCTGCACGACGGCCAGACGCCGGCGGCGCCGAGCCGCGGCAGTTGCAAGGGCTGCAGCGGCAGCGCGCAACCGGTCGACGCCGCCGAGCTGCGCGCCGCGCTGCCGCCGGCGCTGGCGCAGCGCCTGGAGCTGTGGGCCGACAAGCCACGCGTGCAGTCGCTGCGTGACGAGACCAAGCTGCGCCTCGGGCGGCTGGTGCAACGCGCCGCCGCCAGCGTCGGCGCCGGCCATTGCACCGAAGATGCCGCGCTGCGCTTCATCGACTGGCTCGAGCCGCTGCTGCGCCGCGAGTCGTACGTGGCGCTGCTCGACGAGCGCAACGAGGTGCTGCAGCGCCTGCTGCGGCTGCTCGGGCTGGCGCGCTGGCCGATGCAGTACCTGATGCGCCACCCCGGCGTGATCGACGAGCTGGCCGATCCGCGGCTGCTGCACGAGCGCTTCCGGCGTGACGAGCTGATCGCCGACCTCGAAGGCCGCCACACCGGGTGGCAGCGCGGCGGCGAGGCCGACGAGGGTGCGCTGCTCGACACGCTGCGCCACGCGCACCACGCCGAGGTGTTCCGCACGCTGGTGCGCGACGTCGAAGGGCTGCTCAGCGTCGAGCAGGTGGCCGACGACCTGTCGGCGCTGGCCGACGCGCTGATCGACTGCACCGTGCGCTGGGCATGGCAGCACCTGAAGAACCGGCACCGCGAGCAGCCGCGGTTGGCGGTGATCGCCTACGGCAAGCTCGGTGGCAAGGAGCTCGGCTACGGCAGCGACCTCGACGTCGTCTTCCTGTACGACGACAGCGACGAAGCCGACCCCGATCGGGCGCAGGAGGTGTATGGCGCGTTCGTGCGCAAGCTGATCACCTGGCTGACGCTGCGCACGCCGGCGGGCCAGCTGTTCGACATCGACACCGCGTTGCGGCCGAACGGCAATTCCGGCCTGCTGGTGACTTCGATCGCCGCCTACGAGCGCTACCAAGAGGGCCGCGGCAGCAACACCGCGTGGACCTGGGAGCACCAGGCACTGACGCGCGCGCGCTTCTGCGCCGGGCCCGCCGAGCTGCAGCCGCGCTTCGACGCCGCGCGCGCCAAGGTGCTCACTGCCGCGCGCGACGGCGGGGCGCTGGCGCGCGAGGTGGTGACCATGCGCGAGCGCGTGCGCGCGGCGCACCCGGTGCCGGCCGGGCGTTTCGACGTCAAACACAGCGCGGGCGGCATGATGGACGCCGAATTCGCGGTGCAGCACCTGGTGCTCGCGCATGCCCACCGTCACGCCGACCTGGTCGACAACGTGGGCAACATTGCGCTGCTGCAGCGCGCCGAGGACCACGCGCTGCTGCCGCCCGGCGTGGGCCGCGCCGCGGCACAGGCGTATCGCGAGCTGCGGCGCGCCCAGCACCGGGCGCGGCTCGACGAGCAGCCGACGCAGTTCGCACCCGAACTGCTGGCTGCCGAGCAGCAGGCCATCGCCGCGCTGTGGCACGCGGTGTTCGGTTGAGCGGCGCGGCCGGCGCCGTCGCGGCTGCCGACACGGCCCGGATGCCCAGCGCGCCACGCTCGCGCGCCTGGTGGGCGGTGGCGCTCGCGCTGGTCGCCGGCAGCCTGGCAATGGGCTTTGCCGATGCCAGCCGCTTCGACTGGCAGCCTGGCCTCGCGTGGCAGCAGCCCTGGCGCTGGTGGAGCGCTGCGTGGGTGCATTGGAGCCAGGCCCACCTCGCCGCCAACCTGCTCGGCACGCTGCTGGTCGCGCTGCTCGGCTGGCGCGCCGGCTGTGGCCGTTCCGATGCCGTCGCCTGGTTCGCTGCCTGGCCGCTGACCCAGCTGGCGCTGCTCGCGCAACCCGCGTTGCTGCGCTATGGCGGCCTGTCGGGCGTGCTGCACGCCGGCATCGTGGTCGCCGCCTTCGCGCTGCTGCTGAGCGGCCGCGGCGCGCGGCGTGCGCTCGGCGCGGCCATCGTCGCCGGGGTAGTGCTCAAGCTGCTGCTCGAGCAGCCGTGGCAGGGCCCGTTGCAGATCCGCCCGGGCTGGGACATCGCGATCGCGCCGGCCGCCCACGTGAGCGGCGCACTGGCCGGTGCAGTGTCTGCGGCGGCCGCGGCGATCTGGCGTCACGCCGTCGGCCTGCGCCGCGCTGCGCACTGACGGGCCACCGATCATGTCGCCACCCCGCGAGCGCCACGCCCACCTCGACCGCCTGGCGGTGGCCACGCTGCTGCTGTGCTGCGCCGTCTGGGGCCTGGGCCAGGTGGCGAGCAAGGTGGCGCTGGTCGAGGTGCCGCCGCTGTTGCAGGCCGCCGCGCGCTCGCTCGGCGCGGCGGTGCTGGTGGCGCAGTGGGCGCGCTGGCGCGGCATTGAGCTGCTGCAGCGCGATGGCACGCTCGGCGCCGGCCTGACCGCCGGGCTGCTGTTCGCGGCCGAGTTCGGCTGCATCTTCAGCGGCTTGCAGTTCACCAGTGCGTCGCGCATGGTGGTGTTCATCTACCTGGCGCCGTTCGTCGTCGCGCTTGGCATGCCGCTGATCGCGCGCAGCGAACGGCTCGACGCCTGGCAGAGCCTCGGCCTGCTCGCCGCGTTCGCCGGCGTGGCGTGGGCCTTCGCCGAAGGCTTCCAGCGACCGTCGGTGGGCCAGCGGCAGTGGATCGGCGATGCGCTCGGGGTCGCCGGTGCGGTGCTGTGGGGCCTGACCACGCTGGTGATCCGCGGCAGCCGGCTGTCGCACACTGCGCCCGAGAAGACACTGTTCTATCAGCTCGCGGTCTCGGGCGTCGCGCTGGCGCTGGCTTCGTGGCTGCACGGCGAGGGCTGGCCGGCACGCCTGAGCGCGCTGCCGGCCGGGTCTCTGGCGTTCCAGATCGTGATCGTGTCGTTCGCCAGCTACCTGTTGTGGTTCTGGCTGATCCGGCACTACCCCGCAACGCTGCTGTCGGCGTTCACGTTGCTGACGCCGGTGCTCGGGCTGCTGTCCGGCGTGGCGTTGCTCGGCGACCCGCTGACCACGCGCCTCGTCACCGCGCTGGCCGCGGTGGCGCTCGGCATCGCGCTGGTCCATCGCGGCGAGCCTGCCCGCCGCGTGCCCAACCGCCGAACTTCACAAATCGATACGGAACTCTGAGCGCGCGGCCGGGTCACACCACACGATCGCGCGTCGTTGCGATTCGATGCGTGGTTGGGGTTCGAGCCTCGCGGTGGGGAAGTCCGCGACAAGCTCATTGTCTTTATTGCTGTGCAGCCCGCCGGTCTCGCCGGTGGAAATCCCGGAGCGCTTCTCCTCCTCCTCCCTCCCTCCCTCCTTCGCTCGGGGGCGCTGCACGGCAACTTTCTTCCTCGAGTGCCAGCCCGACCTCTGGCGCCGATTGCGGCGCGGGTCGCCCGTTGCGGCGAGACCGGCGCCAGGCCAGTACGTCGACTACCGCAGCCAGCCCTTGCGCCGGAAGTAGACGAACGGCGCCGCCACCGAAGCCACCATCAGCACGAGCGCCAGCGGGTAGCCCCACGGCAGCTCGATCTCGGGCATGTAGCGGAAGTTCATGCCGTAGATGCTGGCGATCAGCGTCGGCGGCAGCAGCGCGACGCTGGCGACCGAAAAGATCTTGATGATCTTGTTCTGGTTGATGTTGATGAAGCCGACGATGGCATCCATCAGGAAGTTGATCTTGTCGAACAGGAACGCGGTGTGCGAGTCGAGCGAGTCGATATCGCGCAGGATTTGCCGCGCCTCCTCGAACTGATCGGCGTTGAGCAGGCGGCTGCGCATCATGAAGCTCAACGCGCGCCGTGTGTCCATCACGTTGCGGCGGATACGGCCGTTCAGGTCTTCCTCGCGCGCAATCGCCGCCAGCGCGGCCGCCGCGGCCTTGTCGTCGATCTCCTGCTTCAGCACGCCGTTGCCCACCGCCTCCAGACTGTCGTAGATGCGCTCCAGCGCGTCGGCCGAGTACTCGGCGTCGGCGTCGAACAGCTTCAGCAGCACGTCCTTGGCGTCTTCGATCAGCGCCGGGATGCGGCGCGCGCGCATGCGCAATAGGCGGAACACCGGCACGTCCTCGGCGTGCACCGAGTGCAGCACGCCGTTCTTCAGGATGAAGCCGACGTGCACGTTGCGCGAAACGTCTTCGTCGTCGATCAGGAAGTCCGAGCGGATGTGCAGCTCGCCGTTGTCCTCCTCGTAGAAGCGTGCCGACTCTTCCAGGTCGTCGTCGGCGATGTTCTCCGGCAACGCGAGGCCGAAGCGGTCGGCGATCCAGCGCTTCTCTTCCTCGGTGGGCGCCTGCAGGTCGACCCAGATCGGGCGCAGCGCCGCGAGCGCGTCGGCGGAGTCGATCTCCTCCTGGAACAACCGACCGTTGACGAGCGTGAAGACGTTGAGCATGCGCTGGACTCCGGCGCCACCGGTGCGCAGGTTGCGCGCCGGGAATGCTGGCTTCGGCCCGGTCGGACGTCCGCCCTCGAATGGGCTGCGGCTGCGGCCACCCGGCACAGGCCGGTGCACCCGACTCCACGCATCGACGCCCATGCCCCGAGGCGGGCGCGATTATGGCACCCCACCGCGGCAGCGCCGCCGCGGCCACAGGCGTCTGAACCGAGGCATCGTACACCCCGGTGCGGGCTTGTGGGGGTTTGCGAAGCAGCGCAAACTGGATCGCGACCACCGGCATCGGGCACACACGCACTTGCGGGTTGCACGCCGCCCCGAGGCCGGCGGCTCGAACGCTCAACCTGGGAAAGGACGTTCCGATGAACTTGACGATCAGCGGGCACCACCTCGAAGTGACGCCTGCGCTGCGCGAGTACGTGCTCACGAAACTCGATCGCGTCACGCGTCACTTCGATCAGGTGGTCGATGTGACCGTGCTGCTGTCGGTCGAGAAGCTGCGCGAGAAGGAGCGGCGCCAGAAGGCCGAGGTCACCTTGCGCGTGAAGGGCCGCGACATCTTCGTCGAGCAGGCACACGAAGACCTGTACGCGGCGATCGATCAACTGATGGACAAGCTCGATCGCCAGGTGTGCCGCCACAAGGACAAGGTGCAGGACCACCACCACGCTGCGGTGAAGCGCCTGCCCGCCTGATCGCCGGCCGACTTCGACTCAACGGCCCTGCGGGGCCGTTTTTCGTATCGGTGGCCGCCCGGTCGCCCGCGCAACGACTGCCTGGCGGCACGGGCAGCGGCCGCCCGGCAGCGCACCGCTCGTTTCGCGCTGGCCGCAACACCCTGCATGCGCGTGTCCTGTCTGCCGTGCAGCGCAGCAATGCGTTCCTATAATTCGTCGTCGTGTCATGGGACACCGCGCCGCGGCCAGCTTGGGCAGGCCTCCCCGGCAGGTGTTGGGTTGATGAATCGTCTCGCCGCCATCCTGCCTGTGGGCAACGTGCTGGTGAATGTGGATGCGACCAGCAAGAAGCGCGTGTTCGAGCACGCTGGGCTGCTGTTCGAGAATCTGCACTCGATCGCCCGCGCCACGGTGACGGACAACCTGTTCGCGCGCGAACGGCTCGGCTCCACCGGGCTCGGCCATGGCGTGGCGATCCCGCACGGCCGCATCAAGGGGCTGAAGAGCCCGCTGGCGGCGGTGCTGCGGCTGGAGCAGCCAATCACCTTCGACGCCCCCGACGACGAGCCGGTCGGCCTGCTGATCTTCCTGCTGGTGCCGGAAGCCGCCACGCAGCGCCACCTGGAGATCCTGTCGGAGATTGCCGAGATGCTGTCGGACCGCGCATTGCGCGAGCGCCTGAAGAGCGAGCCCGACGCGGCTGCCGTGCACCGGCTGATCCAGGACTGGCAGGCCGCGAAATCGCTGGCGGCCTGAAGCGGCCCGGGCGCGGCCGGCCCGCACGATGAAACCCACCTCCGTCAGCGCCGAGGCCTTGTTCGAGGCGCAGCGCGAGGTGCTGCACTGGGAGTGGGTGGCCGGGCACGCCCACCCGGAGCGCCGCTTCGACGACGCCGCGGTGCGTGACGCGCAATCGGCAGCCGACCTGGTCGGGTACCTGAACTACATCCACCCGTACCGGGTGCAAATCGTCGGCCACCGCGAGGTGGCCTACCTGTCGACGGTGAGCCCCGAGGACCAGGAGCGGCGCATCTCGCGCATCGTCACGCTCGAGCCGCCGGTGATCATCACGGCCGACGGCGTCGCGCCGCCGCCTCGCATGGTGGCGATGTGCGATCGCGCCGAGATCCCGCTGTTCGTCACCGGCGAATCGGCCGGGCAAGTGATCGACGTGGTGCGCAGCTACCTGGCGCAGCACTTCGCCGAGCGCACCACGCGGCACGGCGTGTTCATGGACATCCTCGGGCTGGGCGTGCTGCTCACCGGCGAATCGGGGCTCGGCAAGAGCGAGCTCGGCCTGGAGCTGATCTCGCGCGGCCACGGCCTGGTGGCCGACGACGCGGTCGACGTGTACAAGGTGTCGCAGTCGTCGCTCGAAGGACGCTGCCCCGAGCTGCTGGCCAACCTGCTGGAGGTGCGCGGCATCGGGCTGCTCGACATCAAGGCGATCTTCGGCGAGACCGCGGTGCGCCGCAAGATGCGGCTGAAGCTGATGGTGCACCTGGTGCGCAAGGAGACGATGGAGCGCGAGTTCGAGCGCCTGCCGTACGAGCCGCTGTACGAGGACATCCTCGGCATCGCAGTGCGCAAGGTGGTGATCGCGGTCGATGCCGGCCGCAACCTGGCGGTGCTGGTCGAGGCCGCGGTGCGCAACACCATCCTGCAGCTGCGCGGCATCGACACCTACCAAGAGTTCATCGCCCGCCACCAGAAGGCGATGGACCAGAACGCCGGCTGACGCGCGCCGCCGGCTATTTGGCCGGGCGATGCGGGCAGTTCTTCTTCGCGCAGACGGCGTACAGCGACAGCGCGTGATCGGTCAGGTCGAAGCCGCGCGCCTGGGCCACGGTGCGCTGCCGCTGCTCGATCTGCGCGTCGTAGAACTCCTCGACGCGACCGCAGGTCAGGCACACCAGGTGATCGTGGTGCTGCCCCTCGTTGAGCTCGAACACCGACTTGCCGGACTCGAAGTGGCTGCGCTTGAGCAGGCCCGCCTGCTCGAACTGCATCAGCACGCGGTACACGGTGGCCAGCCCGATGTCGGCGCTTTCGCTGAGCAGGGCCTTGTAGACATCCTCTGCCGTCATGTGCCGCGTCGAGCTCTTCTGGAAGATCTCGAGGATCTTGATGCGCGGCAGCGTGGCCTTCAAGCCGCTGCTCTTCAGTTCGTCGACGTGGGTCATGGCGCAACGCCGCGCGAAAGCGGGGCCGATAGAATCGCCGCATCATAGCCAGCCCGAGAGCCCATGCCGGGGGCTTGCCCTTGAAGATGCCAGGTCAACGCCCACCGCGATTCCCGATGCGCCTGCTGGCGGCCGCGGCCGCAGCCGCCGTCCTCGGCGGCTGCGAATCGCTGCAGTCCGAGGGCAGCCTGCTCGGCTTCGTCACGCCCTATCGCATCGACATCGTGCAGGGCAACGTCGTCACGAAGGAGCAGCTCGCGCTGGTGCACCCCGGGATGAGCCGCGTCCAGGTGCGCGATGTGCTCGGCTCGCCGCTGCTGACCGACCTCTTCCACGCCGACCGCTGGGACTACGTGTTCACCATCAAGCGGCCCGGCACCGCACCGCAGCGACGCAGCGTCGTGGCGCTGTTCGACGGCGACAAGCTGCTGCGCATCGAGGCTCCCGAGCTGCCGTCGGAGAACGAGTTCGTGGCCTCGATCAGCCGCACGTCGGCCAGCGGACGGCCGCCGGTGCTCGAATTGACGCCCGAGCAGCGTGCCGCGCTGCCGGTGCCGCCCAAGGTGGCCGCGGACACGAGCGAACCCGAAGCCCGCGGCCCGGCGCGCGCCTACCCGCCGCTCGAGCCGAACTGAGCGCCGGCTCGCGACTCGCATGGCTGCCGCATCCCCACCGCCCGACGCGTCGCCCAACGCGCCGCCCAGCGCACTGCCGATCGCCATCGCCGGCGCATCCGGCCGCATGGGCCGGATGCTGATCGATGCGGTGATGCAGGCCGAAGACTTCCGGCTCGCCGGTGCACTCGACATCGCCGGCAGCCCGGCGACCGGCCGCGACGCCGGCGCGGCGATCGGCTGCGCCACCGGCGTGACCGTGACCGACGATCTGCGCCAGGGCCTGTCGGCGGCGCGCGTGCTGATCGATTTCACCCGCCCCGAGGGCACGATGGCGCATTTGGCGCTGTGCCGTGAGCTCGGGGTGGCTGCCGTCGTCGGCACCACCGGGCTCGGCGCCGAACACAAGCAGCAGATCGCTCAGATCGCCCGTTCCACGGCGATCGTGCTGGCGCCCAACATGAGCGCCGGCGTCAACCTGGTGATGAAGTTGCTCGACGTGGCCGCGCGCGCGCTGAAAGAGGGTTACGACATCGAGGTGATCGAGACCCACCATCGCCACAAGGTCGACGCCCCGAGCGGCACGGCGCTGCAGATGGGCGAGGTGATCGCGCGCGCACTCGGCCGCGACCTGGCGCAATGCGCGGTGTTCGAGCGCCACGGCGTGACCGGCGAACGCGACCCGTCGACCATCGGCTTCAGCGCGATCCGCGGCGGCGACATCGTCGGCGACCACACGGTGCTGTTCGCCGGTACCGGCGAGCGCATCGAGATCACGCACCGCTCGGCCAGCCGCGTCACCTATGCACAAGGTGCCCTGCGCGCCGCACGCTTCCTGGCCGACCGGCGTGCCGGGCTGTTCGACATGAACGACGTGCTCGGTCTGCGCTGATGCAGGGTCTCGAGCAGTTCTGGCAGCAGACCGACGCTGTCGGGCGAGCGGTGGCCGCGCTGCTGCTGGCGATGTCGATCGGTGCCTGGATGGTCATCTTGTGGAAGGCGTGGGTGCTGCGGCGCGCGCGGCTCGACATCGCGCGCGCGGTGGCGGCGTTCTGGGCCGCCGAGTCGGTCGAGCACGGCGCCGAGCGGCTGCGCGCGCTCGATCGCGAAGCCGTGCTGCTGCCGCTGCTCGGCGCGGCCACCGCGCGGCCGGCCGCCGGCACGCTCGAGACCGCCGGCGTGCTCGAATCCCAGCTCACGCGCCGCCTGCGCGATGCGCTGCACGGCGCGCTGGCGCACCTGCAGTACGGCCAGGTGCTGCTGGCCTCGGTCGGCAGCACGGCGCCGTTCGTCGGTCTGCTGGGCACCGTGTGGGCGATCTACCATGCGCTGGTCAGCATCTCGGCCGCCGGCTCGATCACGATCGAGAAGGTGGCCGGGCCGGTCGGCGAGGCGCTGATCATGACCGCTGCCGGCCTCGCGGTGGCGATCCCCGCGGTGCTGGCCTACAACGTGTACGGCAAATGGGTGGCCGCCTGCGAGGCCGAGCTCGAAGGCTTCGCGCACGACCTGCGCGAGATGGCGCTCGGCACCGCGCGCGCGCCGGTGGGTTGAGCCGCGATGTCGTTCGGCCGCCTCGAGAGCCAGCGCGCATCCTCGCCGCTGAGCGACATCAACGTCACGCCGCTGGTCGACGTGACCCTGGTGCTGTTGGTGATCTTCATGATCACGGCGCCGCTGATGACGTCGAGCCTGAAGCTCGACCTGCCGAAGGCCGTCGGCGCCAAGCCCACCGACGCGGCGCAGATCGTCACGCTGGCCATCGACCCGCAGGGGCGCACCTACTGGGGCGATGAAGCGGTGTCGCTCGATGCGCTGCGCGTGCGCGTGCGCGAGGCCGCACGGCGCAACCCCGCCACCGAGGTGCAGTTGCGCGCCGACAAGACGGTGCCGTACGGCCGCGTGGCCGGGGTGATCGGCGTCGTGCAGGACGGCGGGCTGTCACGCGTGGGCTTCGTCACCGAATCGAATCCACCGCCGGCGCGCTGAGCGCGCGAAGGCGCGGTTGCTCGCGGGCGGCACCGCGCGCACGCCGTGCCAACGGCCGCGACACCCGGGGTGCCGCAGGGGGTGCCTCCTACAATCAGCGCCATGAAAGACAAGTACGTGCCTGCCGAGGTCGAAGCCGCCGCCCAGGCGCGCTGGTCCGCACGCGACGCCTACCGCGTCGGCGAAGACCCGGGCCGCAAGAAGTTCTACGCCTGCTCGATGCTGCCGTACCCCAGCGGTGCGCTGCACATGGGGCATGTGCGCAACTACACCATCAACGACATGCTCGCGCGCCACAAGCGCATGCAGGGCTTCAACGTGCTGATGCCGATGGGCTGGGACGCGTTCGGCCTGCCGGCCGAGAACGCGGCGATGAAGAGCAAGGTCGCACCGGGCAAATGGACGCGCGACAACATCGCACTGATGAAGGCGCGCTGCCAGTCGCTGGGGCTGGCGATCGACTGGTCGCGCGAGCTCGCCACCTGCGACCCCGAGTACTACAAGTGGAATCAGTGGTTCTTCCTGAAGTGCCTGGAATGCGGCATCGCCTACCGCAAGACGCAGATCGTCAACTGGGACCCGGTCGACCAGACCGTGCTCGCCAACGAGCAGGTGATCGACGGCCACGGCTGGCGCTCGGGCGCGCCGGTGGAAAAGCGCGAGATCCCTGGCTACTACTTCAACATCACGAAGTACGCTGAGGAACTGCTCGACTGCACGCTTCACAAGCTGCCCGGCTGGAGCGAGCGCCTGCGCCTGATTCAGGAGAACTGGATCGGCCGGAGCGAGGGCGTGAACTTCGGGTTTCCGTACACGATCGACGGCGCAGACCAGCTGCTGCGCGTGTACACCACGCGCGCCGACACCATCATGGGCGTCAGCTTCGTCGCCATCGCGGCCGAGCACCCGCTGGCCAAGCGCCTGGCGCGAGACCGGCCCGCGCTCGTGCCCTTCATCGACAAGTGCAAGCAGGGCTCGGTGATGGAAGCCGACATGGCCACGATGGAAAAGGAGGGCATGCCCACCGGCTTCCGCGTGACGCACCCATTGACCGGCGCGCAGGTCGAGGTCTGGATCGGCAACTACGTCCTGATGGCCTACGGCGAAGGCGCGGTGATGGGCGTGCCGGCGCACGACGAACGCGACTTCGCGTTCGCGAAGAAGTACGGCCTGCCGATCCCGCAGGTGATCGCGGTACCCGGCGAGACCTTCTCCACCGCCGCCTGGGCCGACTGGTACGCCGACAAGCAGCGCGGCGTGTGCGTCAACTCCGGCAAGTACGACGGTCTCGCCCACGAGGCCGCGGTGGCCGCGATCGCGGCCGATCTCGCGGCCAAGGGCCTCGGCCGGACGCAGGTGCAGTACCGGCTGCGCGACTGGGGCATCAGCCGCCAGCGCTACTGGGGCACGCCGATCCCGGTGATCCACTGCGGCGCGTGCGGCGTCGTGCCGGTGCCCTACGAAGACCTGCCCGTCGTGCTGCCCGAAGACCTCGTGCCCGACGGCAGCGGCAGCCCGCTCACCAGGTGCGAGGCGTTCCTCGCGTGCACCTGCCCGAAGTGCGGCCAGCCGGCGCGGCGCGAGACCGACACGATGGACACCTTCGTCGACAGCGCCTGGTACTACATGCGCTACGCGAGCGCCGATGCGCCGACGATGGTCGATGCGCGCAACGACCACTGGATGCCGATGGACGTGTACATCGGTGGCATCGAACACGCCGTGCTGCATCTGCTGTATGCGCGCTTCTGGACCAAGGTGATGCGCGACATGGGGCTGCTGCGCTACGACGAGCCGTTCGTGCGCATGGTCAACCACGGCATGCTGCTGAACCACATCTACTACACGGTCAACGCCAAGGGTGGCAAGGACTACGTGCCGCCGGCCGAGGTGAAGCCCACGCACGATGCGCATGGCCACATCGTCGGCGGCACCACCGCCGACGGCACCGTGGTCGAGTACGGCGGCGTCGGCAAGATGGGCAAGACCGAGCGCAACGGCGTCGACCCGCAGGACCTGATCGACCAGTACGGCGCCGACACCGCGCGGCTGTTCGTGATGTTCGTCGGCGGGCCGGAGGATGCTTCGGTGTGGTCCGACACCGGCGTCGAAGGTTCGTCGCGCTTCCTGCGCCGGCTGTGGCAGTTCGCGGCGCGCCACGCCGCGCGGCTGCGCGCGGCCGGCGCCATGCCCAGCGCGCCCGGCGCGGCGGCCGCGGCGCTGCGCCGCACGGTGCATGCCGAGCTCAAGCAGATCCGCTATGACTACGAGCGCATGCAGTACAACACTGTGGTCTCGGGCGCGATGAAGCTGCTCAACGCGCTCGAAGACTTCGCGCCCGAAACCGACGCCGACGCGGTCGTGCTGCACGAAGGCACGACGATCCTGCTGCGCGTGCTCTACCCCGCGTGCCCGCACATCACGCAGGTGCTGTGGCAAGAGCTCGGCTTCGAGCAAGACCTGGGCGACCTGCTCGACGCGCCGATGCCCGCCGTCGACGAAGCGGCCCTGGTGCGCGACGAGATCGAGCTCGTGCTGCAGATCGCCGGCAAGACGCGCGGCAGCGTGCGCGTGAGCGCGCAGGCCGACCAGGCCGCGATCGAACGGGCGGCGCTGGCCAGTGCCGAGTTCGCCAAGTTCGGCGACGGCAAGCCGGCGAAGAAGGTGGTGATCGTGCCGGGTCGCCTCGTCAACGTGGTGGTCTGAAACCGTGAACGCGTCGCCCGCGCTCGCTTGTCGCGCAACGCGGCGTCACGACTGCTGACCGCGATGCGGCGCGCGCTCTGCACGTCATTGGCGATGACCGCGCTGTCGGCGCTCGGCGGCTGTGGCTTCCAGCTGCGCGGACGCACCGAGCTGCCGTTCTCGCGCATCGCGCTCGAGGGCTTCGCCCCGCACTCGCCGCTGGCCGCGGAGATCCGGCGCGCGCTGGCGCAGAGCGCCGTGGTAGTGGCGAGCCCGGCGCAGGCGCAGGTGGTGCTGCGCGCGTTGTCCGATTCGCGCAGTCGCAGCGTGGTCGCATCCACCACCGCCGGTCAGGTGCGCGAACTGCAGCTCAGCGTGCGGCTCGAGTTCACGTTGTCGACGCCGTCGGGGCGCGAGCTGATCCCGGCCACCGAGCTGGTGGGCTCGCGCGACATGAGTTACAGCGAGACGCAGGCGCTGGGCAAGGAGTACGAAGAGGCGCAGTTGCTGCGTGCGATGCAGTCCGACATCGTCGGCCAGCTGATGCGCCGCCTGGCGCACGCCAGACCCGTTACCGGCTGACGCGATGCAGCTGCGCGCCGATCAACTCGCCGCCGCGCTCGAGCGCGGCCTGCGGCCGATCTACACGATCCACGGCGACGAGCCGCTGCTGGCGCAGGAGGCCGGCGACCGCATCCGCCAGGCGGCGCGCGCGGCCGGCTACAGCGAGCGCAAGGTGTTCAGCATCAGCGGCGCGCACTTCGACTGGTCGGGCCTGCTCGGTGCGTCGCAGGCGATGAGCCTGTTCGCCGAGCGGCAGCTGATCGAGATCCGCATCCCTGGCGGCAAGCCCGGCAAGGAGGGCTCCGAGGCGCTGCAGCGCTACTGCGACGCGCTGTCGGACGAGGTGCTGACGCTCGTGCACCTGCCGCAGCTCGACCGCCAGCAGCAGGCCAGCGCGTGGTTCGCCGCGCTCGACGGCGCCGGCGTCAGCGTGCGCATCGACCCGGTCGAGCGCAAGGCGCTGCCGCAGTGGATCGCGCAGCGGCTCGCCGCGCAAGGCCAGCGCGTGCAAGGCGGCGACGCCGGCGCGCAGACGCTGGCGTTCTTTGCCGACCGCGTCGAAGGCAATCTGCTGGCCGCACACCAGGAGTTGCAGAAGATCGCGCTGCTGTACCCCCAGGGCGAGCTGAGCTTCGAGCAGGTCGAGGCCTCGGTGCTCAACGTGGCGCGCTACGACGTGTTCAAGCTCGGCGAGGCCGTGCTCGCGGGGCAGACCGCGCGCGTGCTGCGCATGCTCGACGGGCTGCGCGCCGAGGGCGCGGCGCCGGTGCTGGTGCACTGGACGCTGGCCGAGGACATTCGCGCGCTCAGGCGCGCCAAAGATGCCGTCGCCCAGGGCAAGCCGCTGCCGATGGCGCTGCGCGAGGCGCGCGTGTGGGGCCCGAAAGAGCGCCTGTTCGAACGCCTGGTGCCGCTGCTGGCCGAGCACACGCTGGCGCATTGGGTCGAGGCCGCCAGCGTCTGCGACGGCCTGATCAAGGGTCTGAAGCATCCGCACTGGCCGCTCGACCCCTGGGACGGCTTGAAGCGTCTGGCGCTGATGGTGACCCAGCACACCGCCGCGCTGAAACCGGCGCAGCCGCTGCGGTTGGCGTTGCAGGCGTCGTTCTGAGCGCGCCCCCAGGCCCGCCCCCCGCGCCGGGTCAAGCGAAGTGGCGGAGCCACATTTGCTCGAGCAGCCTGCGGGCTCGTCGGCACCGGTCGCGCGTGTACCACCGGGCCCGGAACTGCCGCCTTTTCTAGTAGCCTCGGGTGCGGTCGATCAGGTGCGCAATCGGCGTGCCGTCGACCAGCGCCTGCACATTCGCGGCCACCACCGCCGCTGCGCTGCGCGGGTCGGTCAGCGCCGCCACGTGCGGCAACACCGTCACATGCGGGTGGCGCCAGAACGGGTGACCGGCGTCGAGCGGCTCGTGCTCGAACACGTCGAGCACCGCGTGCCCGATCTGGCCGCTGCCGAGCGCCGCGCGCAGGTCGGCCTCGACCACGTGCGCGCCGCGCCCGAGGTTGACCACCGCGGCGCCGCGCGGCATCGCCTTGAAGCAGCGCGCGTCGAGCAGGCCGCGCGTGTCGGGCGTCAGTGGCAGCAGGTTGACGATGATCGAGCTGCTCGCCAGCAACGGCCACAGCGCATCGGGGCCGTGCACATGCGCCACGCCATCGCGCCGCTCGCGTCCGCCGTCGGGTCTGCCATCGTATTCGCCTTCGGCGCGCGTCCACGCCGTGACACGGTAGCCCTGCCGCACCAGCGCCGCGGCGCAGGCGCGGCCCATGTGGCCGAGGCCGAGCAGGCCGATCGGCAGGTCCTCGGCGCGGCGCTGCGGCAGCTCGCGCCACACCGCCTTGCGCTGCTGGCGCTGGTAGACGAAGAAGCCGCGGTGCAGCGACAGCACCGCCCACAGCGCGGTCTCGGCCATCGCGGTGGCCAGCGCCGGGTCGACCATGCGCGCGATCGGCACGTCGCGCGGCAGCGTGTCGTCGGCGAGCAGTCGGTCGACGCCGGCCCACAGCGACTGGATCAGCCGCAGCGCCGGCAGGCCGCGCAGGCTGCCGGGCGGCGGATTGGCGACGATGGCCACCGACACCCGCGTGCGATCGAACAGTTCGTCGGCCACCACTAGGTGGTGCTGCGGCATCGCCTGCGTCAGCAGCGCGCGCCAGCGGTCGCGCTCGGTGGCGTCGAAACTACCGGTCAGCAGCAGGTTCATGCCGGTGCGTGTGGCTTCCCGTGCTCCGCATCGGGGCGCGCCGCACGCCAGCGCGCGAGCAGGCCCTGCAGCGCATGCGTCACCGTGGCGGCGCGCACCTGCACGCGGTCGCCGTCGAAGCGACAGCGCTCACTGCTGAGCTCGACCCCGCCATCGGCGCGGCGCAGCGCGAAGCCGAACCACACCGTGCCCACCGGCTTGGCGGCACTGCCGCCGCCGGGGCCCGCGACGCCGGTGACGGCCACTGCGAGGTCGGTGCCGCTGGAGGCGAGCACGCCCGCGGCCATCGCGCGGGCCACCGGCTCGCTGACGGCGCCGTGCGTGTCGAGCAGCGCACGCGGCACGCCGAGCAGCGCCACTTTGGCCTCGTTGCTGTAGCTGACGATGCCGCGCTCGAACCAATCGCTCGAACCGGCCAGGTCGGTACAGGCGGCGGCGATCATGCCGCCGCTGCAGCTCTCGGCGCAGGCCATGCGCGCGCCGCGCGCGCGCAGCGCGTCGGCCAACTCGACCACCAACGGATGCACGCCGCACGCGCTCACTGCACGATCCTCCGCGCTGCGCGCTGCGGGATTCGCGCTTCGGAGCGGCCGTGCGCGCTCATCGACGCGCCCTCCGCGCTGCGCGCTGCGGGATTCGCGCTTCGGAGCGGCCGTGCGCGCTCATGCCAACCGCCACAGTGCAATGACGATCAGCACGCACAGCGCGGCCACCAGGTCGTCGAGCAGGATGCCCAAGCCCTGCCAGGCGCCGATCGGGTCGCCGGCACGCGCCTTGAACAGCTCGTCGGCCCAGCCCACCGGTCCGGGCTTGGCGACGTCGAACAACCGGAACAGCGCGAAAGCCGCCAGTTGCCCGAGCCAACCGGTGGGCATCACGAACCACAGCACCAGCCAGAACGCGAGCACCTCGTCCCAGACGATCACGCCCGGGTCGCTCTGGCGCAGCGCCTGCGCGCTGCGTGTGCATGCCCACCAGCCGAGCGCGAACGCCAGCAACAGCACGAGGCCCCACTGCGCTTCGCTGAGCCAACGCTGCAGCAGCAGGAAGGCGGCCCACGCCCACAGCGTGCCGGCGGTGCCCGCAGCTTTCGGGGCCAGACCGCTGCCGAAGCCGAGTGCGATCAGGTGCGCCGGATGCTCGAACAGGAAGCGCCGATCGGCGCGGCGCGGCGCAAAGCCCGCCGCGGGCGGCAAGTGCAGCACGCCCATCATGTCGGCTCCCAATCCGACGCGAAGTGGTCGAACCCGCGCGTCGCCCGCGCGGTGGTGCGCCCGTCGGGCCAGGCGACGCGCAAGCCGCGCTCGGGCAGCAGTTCGCCGATACAGCTGACAGCAACTCCGGACTCGGCGGCGGCCTGGCGCACCGCCGCGCGAGCGGTGCGCGGCGCGCTGAACAGCAGCTCGTAGTCGTCGCCGCCCTCGAGCAGACAGGTGCGCAGCAGTGCGTCGGGCTGTGTCGCCAGCTCGGGCGACCGGGGCAGGGCAGCGAACTCGAGCCGGGCGCCCACGCCCGAGCGCTGCAGCACATGGCCAAGATCGCCGCTCAGACCATCGCTCAGGTCGATCGCCGCATGCGCGATGCCGCGCAGCCGCTGCCCGAGCGCCACCCGCGGCTGCGGCCACTCCATCGCGCGACGCACGCGCGCGAACGCCTCGCCCGGCACCGCGGCACGGTCGCGCAGCACCTCGAGCGCCAGCCGGGCGTCGCCCAGGCCGCGGCCGGGCGCGTGGCTGACCCAGAGGTCGTCGCCCGCGCGCGCCGCATCGCGCCGCAACGCCTGCGCCGGCGGCACCTCACCCATTACCGTGATGCCCACCGCCAGCGGGCCGGCGGTGGTGTCGCCACCCACTAGCTCGATGCCGTGCGCATCGGCCAGCGCGAACAGGCCATCGGCAAAGCCCTGCAGGAACGCTTCGTCGACGCGCGGCAGCGCCAGCATCAGCGAGAACGCCACCGGCGTGGCGCCGCAGGCCGCAAGGTCGCTCAGGTTGACGGCCAGCGACTTGTGGCCCAGCGCGTTCGGCGCCACGGTGGAGACGAAGTGCCGGCCTTCGACCAGCAGATCGCTCGACACCGCCCACTGCAGGCCGGGCGTCGGCGCCAGCAGCGCGCAGTCGTCGCCGATGCCCAGCACCGCGCGTCGGGTGGGCCGCGTGAAATACCTTGCGATCAGATCGAACTCACCCAGCGGCATCGCCCGGATTGTGGCGCAGCCTGTGCAGGGGTCGGCAGTGAGGTGCGGCGCCCGAAACGCGGGCGCGCTCCTACAATCCGCGACCCGTACCTTCGGGCCCCACGCGCCATGTCCAGCTACGAAGCCAAACGCGCCGAGTTGCGCCGCGCCGCGCTCGAGTACCACGAGTTCCCGACCCCGGGCAAGGTGGCGATCGCACCGACCAAGCAACTGATCAACCAACGCGACCTGGCGCTGGCCTACTCGCCCGGCGTTGCGGCGGCCTGCGAGGAGATCGTCGCCGACCCGGCCAATGCCCACCGCTACACCGCGCGTGCCAATCTGGTGGCGGTGGTGACCAACGGCACCGCGGTGCTGGGGCTCGGCGACATCGGGCCGCTGGCTGCCAAGCCGGTGATGGAAGGCAAGGGCGTGCTGTTCAAGAAGTTCGCCGGTATCGACGTGTTCGACATCGAGCTCAACGAGCGCAACCTCGACAAGCTGGTCGACGTGATCGCGGCGCTCGAGCCGACCTTCGGCGGCATCAACCTCGAGGACATCAAGGCACCCGATTGCTTCTACGTCGAACGCAAGCTGCGCGAGCGTCTGCAGATTCCGGTCTTCCACGACGACCAGCACGGCACCGCGATCGTCGTCGGCGCCGCGCTGCTCAACGGCCTGAAGGTGGTGGGCAAGCGCATTGCCGAGGTCAAGCTCGTCGCCTCCGGCGCCGGCGCCGCAGCGCTGGCGTGCCTGAAGCTGCTGATGAAGCTCGGCCTGCCGCGCGAGAACATCTGGGTCACCGACCTCGCCGGCGTGGTCTACAAGGGCCGCACCGAGCTGATGGACCCGGACAAGCAGGCGTTCGTGCAGGACACCGCGCTGCGCACGCTGGCCGAGGTGATCGCCGGCGCCGACGTGTTCCTCGGCCTGTCGGCCGGCGGCGTGCTGAAGCCCGAGATGGTGCGCGCGATGGCGGCCCGGCCGCTGATCTTCGCGCTCGCCAATCCCACGCCCGAGATCATGCCCGAGGACGTGCAGGCGGTGCGCAGCGACGCGGTGATGGCCACCGGCCGCACCGACTACCCGAACCAGGTCAACAACGTGCTGTGCTTCCCGTACATCTTCCGCGGCGCACTCGACTGCGGCGCGACGACGATCAACGATGCAATGGAAGTGGCCACCGTGCACGCGCTGGCCGAGCTGGCGCAGGCCGAGCAGAGCGACGTGGTGGCCGCGGCGTACGCGGGCTCGACGCTGAGCTTCGGGCCGGAGTACCTGATCCCCAAGCCGTTCGACCCGCGGCTGATGATGCGCGTGGCGCCGGCGGTCGCGCAGGCCGCGCAGGAGTCCGGTGTGGCGCTGCGGCCGATCGCCGACATGGATGCGTACCGCGAGAAGCTGCAGACCTTCGTCTACGCCTCGGGCACGACGATGAAGCCGATCTTCACGCTGGCCAAGCGTGCGGCGCGCAAGCGCGTGGTGTTCTGCGAGGGCGAAGAGGAGCGCGTGCTGCGCGCGGTGCAGGTGGTGGTCGACGAAGGGCTGGCGCGCCCCACGTTGCTCGGCCGGCCGCCGGTGATCGCGCAGCGCTGCGAGAAGTTCGGGCTGCGCCTGCTGGCCGGGCGCGACTACGACGTGGTCAACACCGACCACGACGAGCGCTACCGCGACTACTGGCAGACCTATCACCGCCTGACCGAGCGCAAGGGCGTGACGGCGCAGTTCGCCAAGATCGAGATGCGGCGCCGGCTCACGCTGATCGGCTCGATGCTGCTGCACAAGGGCGAGGTCGACGGCCTCATCTGCGGCACCTGGGGCAGCACCGCGATGCATCTGGTGTTCATCGACCAGGTGGTCGGCAAGCGCGCCGGCGTGAAGACCTACGCCTGCATGAACGGGTTGATGCTGCCCGGTCGCCAGGTGTTCCTGGTCGACACCCATGTCAACGCCGACCCGAGCGCCGACGAGATCGCCGAGATCACCGTGATGGCCGCCGAGGAAATGCGCCGCTTCGGCCTGCACCCGAAGGCGGCGTTGCTGTCGCACTCGAACTTCGGCTCCAGCAACCTGCCGTCGGCGGTGAAGATGCGCAACGCGCTACCGCTGGTGCGCGAGATGGCACCGTGGCTCGAGGTCGACGGCGAGATGCACGGCGACGCCGCGCTCGACGCCGGGTACCGCCAAGCGCTGATGCCGCGCACCACGCTGACCGGCGAGGCCAACCTGCTGGTGCTGCCGGATATCGACAGCGCCAACATCGCCTACAACCTGCTGAAGCAGGCCGCCGGCGGCGGCATCGCGATCGGGCCGATCCTGATGGGGCCAGCCAAGCCGGCGCACATCCTGACGCCGTCGACCACCGTGCGGCGCATCGTCAACATGACCGCGGTGACGGTTGCCGACGCCAACGCTGCGCGCGGCTGAAACTTCGAGATCTACTTTACGCGCTCGGCGAAGGCTTGCTGCAGCTGCGCAATTTCATCCGGGCCGCGGCCTGAATCGGATGTGTGCGCACGCCAATGAACCCTGTCAACTGCCCAACATTTAGGCAACCGACTTGAGATTTCGTACCCGTTCCGGTACGATTACTTGTTCAAAGTTCAGGGTTTACCCGTGGATTGGACCATTCGGTCAGTGCTGTCGGGGTCAGTTCTAAAGTTAGGGCTTGCTACAGCAATCATCGCTTCGGCGGTGTCGTTCGGACAGGTTCAGGCCAAGGGGCCGGTCACGGCGAGTGAGCCGGTGGCACTGGCGGAGTTGCCCCGCGAGGCGCAGCAGACCGAGCAGCTCATTCGAGCCGGAGGTCCGTTTCCCTTCGTCAAGGACGGCGTGACGTTCGGCAATCGCGAACGACTGCTGCCGCGACGAGCGCGCGGGTTCTATCGCGAGTACACCGTTCCCACGCCCGGAGCCCGCAACCGGGGCGCCCGCCGCATCGTCTGCGGCGGCACCCAGGCCAGGCAGCCCGAGATTTGTTACTACAGCGAAGACCACTACGCGAGCTTTCGCCGGATCGCCCCGTGAGCCTTCAGATCGACGAAGACCCTTCCTGAACGTCCAAAGGACCGTGGCCATGTTGCTCCAGACAGTCCGCCCCAACATCGTTCAATCGATCCGCGCCTATCGCGTCGATGACCTGATGCAGGCCGCCGAGGCCGCGGGCCAGCACTTTCTGTACGCCGATCTGTCGGCGGCGCAATCGAAGCAGGAGGTGCTCGACAAGATCGCCGAGTCGTTCCTGTTCCCGAACCACTTCGGCAAGAACCTCGACGCGCTGTACGACTGCATGACCGATCTGGTGCACAAGGCCGGCGCACAACCGGGCTTCGTCGTCGTGCTCGAGCAGTTGCCCGACAACGCCCGTTTCGACCGCGAGGCGCGCGAGCAGCTGCTCGACGTCTTCCGCGACGCCGCCGACTTCTGGGCCGAGCGCCGCATCGCGTTCCGCTGCTTCTATTCGTTCGCGGTGCCGCACGGCTCCGACGCCGCGGCGTGGGAGCGCGGACACGAGGCCGCCGCGGTCGCCGACAAGCCGGCGCCGAAGGCGGTGTCGAAGAACGGCGTCAACCCGAACTTCGGCATGAACATGCCGCTGATGAGCAGCGCGTTCGACACCGCGATGTGGTTGAACGCAGCCTGACCCGCCCGCCAGCGCGGCCCGCAGCGGCCGCCACGCGCTGACACCGGCCCGCTTTGCGCGGGCCTTGTCATTGGCGCCCGAGGCGGCCGGCCAGCGCGACGTATTCGGCCACCGGCACCTCCTCGGCGCGGCGTTGCACGTCGAAGGCGTCCGACACACCGGCCTCGTCGAGCCAGCGCCCGAGCGTGTGCCGCAGCAGCTTGCGCCGCTGCGAGAACGCGACCCGGACGATCTCCGATAGCCGCTCGACGTCGACCGGCGCCGCGGCGGCGCGCGGCACCATGCGCAGCACGGCCGAGTGCACGCGCGGCGGTGGCTCGAACGCCGGCGGCGGCACGTCGAGCAACAGCTCGATCTCGTAGCGCCACTGCAGCATCACGCTCAGCCGCCCGTATTCGCGACCGCCGGGTTCAGCGGCGATGCGGTCGACCACCTCCTTCTGCAGCATCAGGTGCTGGTCGACGATGCGGTCGGCGCTGGCCAGCAGGTGGAACAGGATCGGCGTCGAGATGTTGTACGGCAGGTTGCCCACCACGCGCAGCGCGCCGCCGGCCTCGTGCGCCAGGCGATCGAAATCCACCTGCAGCACGTCGCCCTGCACCAGCGTCACACCCGGCTGCGCGCGCCAGTGCGCTGCGAGATCGCGGTCGAGCTCGATCAGCGTCAGCTGCGCGCCGCTGGCGCGCAGCGCGCCGGTGAGCGCTCCGAGCCCCGGCCCGATCTCGACCACGCACTCGCCCGCGCGCGCGTCGACCGCACGCACGATGGCGTCGATGACGCCCGAGTCGATCAGGAAGTGCTGGCCGAAGCGCTTGCGCGCGACGTGGCTCACGGCCGGCGCGAGGATTGGACGCCGGGGCGCCCGTGGCGGCCGCGGTTCATTGGACGATGCTGCGCGTTGCGCGCTGCGGGATTCGCGCCTGGGAGCGGCCCGGCACGCCTCATCGACAAACCCTCCGCGCTGCGCGCTGCGGGATTCGCGCCTGGGAGCGGCCCGGCACGCTCATTGCGGCGCTTCGCGCATCTCGATGTAGGCGCGCGCGCGCAGGTCTTTCACCCAGTCGAGATAGGCCGCCTCGAACTTCTGCTCGCGCAGCGCGGCGCGCGCCTGCTCGCGCACCTCTTTCTCGCTGAGCTCGACCTCGCGCCGCTCGATCACCTGGATCAGGTGCACGCCGAAGCGTGACACCACCGGCGGCGACACCGCGCCGGGGCCGAGACGGTTCATCGCCTCCTCGAACTCGGGCACGAAGCCGCCCGGCGACTGCCAGCCGAGGTCGCCGCCCGCCGCCGCGCTGGCGTCTTCCGACACCTCGCGCGCCACGTCTTCGAAGCGGCGCTGGCCGCTGTCGATCTGGCGCTTCAGCCCCTCGAGCCGGCGCGACGCGTCTTCGGCGCTGACCTGAGCCGAGGCGCGCAGCAGGATGTGGCGCGCATGCGTCTGCGTGATGCGGATCGCGGCGCCGTCGCGGCGGTCGAGCACCTTGATCAAGTGGAAGCCCGCGCCGCTGCGCACCGGCACCGGCGTGACCTCGCCGACCTTCAGGTTGCGCACCGCGTCGGTGAACAGATCGGGCAGCCGCGACGCCGGCCGCAGGCCGATCTCGCCACCCTTGGCGCGGTTGCCGTCCTCCGACACCTCGCGCGCCACGGCGGCGAAATCGGCACCGGCGCGCACCTTGGCCAGCGCCGCGTCGATGCGCGCGCGCCGCTCGGCGATCACGGCCTCGGTGGCGCCCTCGGGCACCGTGACCATGATCTGCGCCAGATTCAGCTCGGTGCTGGCGGCCGCAGCGCTGCGTTGCTGCTCGAGGTATTTGTCGACATCGGCGTCGGTGATGCGGATGCGGCCCTGCACCTCGCGTTCGCGCACGCGCTCCACCAGGATCTGGTCGCGCAGGTTGTTGCGAAAGCGCACGAAGTCGATGCCCTCGCTGGCCAGGCGGCGGCGCAACTCGGCCAGGGTGATGCGGTTGGCGGCGGCCACGGAGTTGACCGCGCGATCGAGTTCGACTTCGTCGACCTTGGTGCCGCTGTCGCGCGCGTGGGTCACCTGCACGCGCTCGTCGATCAACGCGTCGAGCACGCGCTTGCGCAGCACGTCGGCGGCCGGCTCGCGCCCGCCATTGCGTTGGATCTGCTCGCGTGCGCGCGCCAGGCGCTGTTCGACTTCGTTGGCGGTGACCAGTTCGCTGTTGACCACCGCGACGATGTAGTCGCCGACGCGCGTGCCGCGTTGCGACGCACCCTGCGCTGCAGCCGGCGCCGCGGTGAAGGCAGTCCCCAGCGCGACCAGCAGCCCGAGCATCAGCGCGGCCACCCACCCGGTGGTCGCGCCGAGCGCGCGGAAGGTCGTCGCGCCGCCGGCGCGCCGGTGAATCGATCGCAAGAGCTCAATCATCGACCGTCGGTTCGTAGGGGCCCTTGCGCTCCTCGCGCAGCAGGCGGTAGCCGGGGATATTGTCCTTCAACGCCTGCAGCGGGTTCGAGCCCAGGCTCGAAAGGCCCACCAGTTCCAGCTGCAGCAGGAAGCGTATGGTGGCCTCGCTGCGTCCGGTAGACAGCCGTTCGGCAACGAAGCGTCCGATCCAGCAGCCGGCATCGTATTCGAAGCCGCCGATCGCATCGGTCATGCGGCTGTCGCGGGTGCTGTAGTTGATGCGCCCCACCGCGTACAGCGTGCCGGTGCAGCGGCCGCCGCGCGACGCCTTGCCGCGGTAGACCGGCCACTGCCAGCCGAGTTCCACCTGCTCCGACAGGCCGCGCGCCAGGCGATAGGTAGCACTCAGCGCGTGAAAGGGCGCCGGCTGGTAGCGCACCCCGACGATCGAGCGCACCGTGCGGCTCAGCTCGGGGCTGTATTGCATCGCGAGGTCGAACTTCCAGTGCGGCACCAGCGAGGTCGAGCCATCCAGCAGCACATCGGACAGGCGCTGCGTGAGCGTCACGCCGTCGGGCGTCACGCGCTGGTCGCGAAACAGGTAGCGCTGCGCAACGCCGAGCCGCAGCGACTCGGCGCCCGTTTCGGCGTCGAGCCAGCGCGACGTGGCGCCCGCGGTGATCTGGTGTGCGTCGGACACGCGGTCGAAGCCGGAGAACGCGTTCTCCGAATACACCGAGACGGTGTTGAAGTCGATCGGCGCGGAGTCGAAGTTCGGAAGCGCGGTCTGGTCGCGCAGCGGCGTGTTGACGTAGAACAGGCGCGGTTCCAGCGCCTGCCGCTGCGAGCGGCCGAACCAGTGGCTGTCGCGCTCGAACACCGCGCCGGTATCGAGGCTGAAACTCGGCACCGTGCGCGCGGCGCGAGTGCGGCCGTCGGCCAGCGGCTCGTCGAGCGCATAGCGGGCGGAATGGATCGACAGCCGCGGCCGCAACCAAGTTCCCGGCGTTTCCCAGGGACGCACCACGCTGGCCACGCCGTGCCAGCGCCAGCCATCGGGTTGCGTCGCGCTCGGCGTGCCGCTGGCCAGCGTGAAGCGGTTGAGTTCCGACTCGGCCTCGTAGCGCAGACCGAGCGGCAGCGCGCCTTCGACACGCCCGCCGAGTTGAAGCGCGCGGTCGTACGGCGGCACGATCTCGGCGCTGGGGTCGCCCGCGCGCAGCACCTGCCAGCGCCGCGTGCCGAGGTACCAGCTGGCATCAACGCCGGCGCGAGCGCCGTGCTGCTCGAGCCGCGCCGACAGCGGCAGCAGGCGCGGCGTGAAGCTGCGGATCTGGCGCGAGAAGTCCTTCCAGTAGTCATCGTCGGAGACGCGCATTGCGCTGGCGCTGTAGCGCACGTCGTGATCCCACGAACCCTGGTGGGCGACATCGGCCAACCAGCGATCGCGGTGGGCGACGCGGTCGTTCGGCAGGCCATCGATCTCGATGCGGCCCTGGTCGCGCGGCTCGAGGTAGCGAAACTCGAGGCCCAGCGCGGCGCCGCGGCGCGTCAACACCGTCGGCGTGATCGTCGCGTCACGGTTCGGCGCGATGTTCCAGTAGTACGGCACCGACAGGCCGACGCCGCTCTTCGAATCGAGGTTCACCGCTGGCGGCAGCCAGCCCGACTTGCGCTCGTCGGTGAGCGGAAAGCTCATCACCGGCAGCGCGAGGATCGGCACGCCAAGAAAGCGCAGCACCGCGCCTTCGGCGATGCCTTCGTTGGCCTCGAAGTCGAGCCGCACGCGATCGGCCTTGAGCAGCCAATCGGGGTCGCCCGAGCCGTCGCGCGGGCAGCTGGTGTAGGTGGCGTCGACCGCCACCGAGCGCGACGCGTCGAGAAAATCGAAGCGCTGCGCGGTGCCGCCCGCGCCGGTAATGCCGAGCGTGAAATGCGGCTCGAGGAAGAAGCCGTGGAAGCGCTGCACCTGCAGCTGCAGTTCGGGCCCCCAGTAGTGGTTGCCGTCGCGCCGGATGTGCACGTTGCCGCGCGCGGTCGCCAGGTCTTCGGGGCTGTCGTAGGCGATGCGGTCGGCGCGCAGCACGGTGCCCGCGTGGCGCAGCTCGACATGCCCCGCGGCGATCAGCTCGAGCTCGGGCCGCCCCTGCAGGCGATCGGCAAGGATCACCGTCGAGCGATCGCGCGCCGCATCGCCGCGCGGCGGCGGCGCCAGGCGCGGACTCGCCTGCAGAGGCAGCGGCGCCTCGTCGGTTGCGGCCGGCGGCGCAGTGAGCGCAGTCGACGCCTCCGACGCCGGCAACGGCGCGCTCGCAGCGGGTGCCGCTGACACTGACGACACTGGTGCGCGCGCGGTCGTAGGCGCCGCGGTTGCCGGAACCTGTGCCGTCGCAGCACCCACCGCGATGACCGACCCCAGCAGCCCGCCGCCGACTCGTCGCGCCACGGCGCGGCGCGACGACGCGCGGGATTGGATCGGGTGCGAAGCGTGATGCATCCAGCAGCGTCTGCGGGCCGATGTCGGCGCCACGGCTGGGGCGCGTTCGTACAATGCGCGCGATTATCCATCGCACTGCGCGGCCAGCTTCTCGATGTCGAACCCGATCCCCGCATGCGCCGGCGAGCCTGTGACCTGGGTCGATGCGCAGCGGCAAGCCGCCTTCACCCGCTGGCTGGCGCCACTGGCGGTCGAACACAACCTCGACGCCGCGAGCCTCGCCCCGGCATCGGCCGACGCCAGCTTCCGGCGCTATCTGCGCATCCGTTCGACGACGCACAGCTTCATCGTGATGGACGCGCCACCGCCGCACGAAGACGTGCGGCCATTCGTCGACATCGCACGCCGCATCGGCGCCGCCGACCTGCACGCTCCGCGCGTGCTGGCGGCCGACGCGTCGCTCGGCTTCCTGCTGCTCGACGACCTCGGTCGCACGCTGTACCTCGACGCGTTGCGCACGGCCGATGCAGCCGGCGCCGACCGCTTGATGCGCGAGGCCCTCGCTGCGCTGGTGACCTGGCAGAAGCGCGTCGAGGGCGCCGGCCTGCCGCGCTACGGCGACGCGCTGCTGCGCCGCGAGCTGGCGCTGTTTCCCGAGTGGTGCGTGCAGCGCGAACACGGCTTGCAGTGGAGTGCCGAGCAGCAAACCCAGTGGCAGCGGCTGTGCGACCTGCTGGTGGCCAGCGCGCTGGCGCAACCCACGGTCGTGGTGCACCGCGACTGGATGCCGCGCAACCTGATGGTGTGCGAGCCGAACCCGGGCATCCTCGACTTCCAGGACGCCGTCGTCGGCCCGGTGACCTACGACGTCGCCAGCATGCTGCGCGACGCCTTCATCTCTTGGGACGAGGAGCGCGAGCTCGACTGGGCCGTGCGCTGGTGGCAGCAGGCGCGCGCGACCCCGGCGCTCGCCGGCCACGCATTCGCCGACGACTTCGGCGAATGCTGGCGCGCACTCGAGTGGATGGGCCTGCAGCGCCACCTGAAGGTGCTGGGCATCTTCTGCCGCCTGAAGCACCGCGACGGCAAGGCGCACTACGCTACCGACCTGCCGCGCTTCTTCGCCTATGCCACGCGGGTTGCGCTGCGCTACCGGCCGCTGGCGCCACTGCTGCCGCTGATCGAACCGCTGTCGGGGCAAGCGGTGCGCGCGGGTTACACCTTCTAGGGCCGGCGGCCCCCCACGCGCACCGCGGCACCGGCGCCGATCACGCGCGATTCACGGGCAGGCTGCCACCGCCTGCGACACCGCCGCCGTCAACCGCTTCGCGTACGGCACGTGCAGGAACTCGTTCGGCCCGTGCGCGTTGCTCTTCGGACCGAGCACGCCGCAGACCATCATCTGCGCGCGCGGAAAGCCCTGCGCCAGCATGCTCATCAGCGGGATCGTGCCGCCTTGCCCGATGTAGCCGAGCGGCGCGCCGTACTGCGCGCGCGAGGCGCCGTCGAGCGCCGTCTCCAGCCACGGCGCGAGCGATGGCGCATTCCAGCCGGTGGCGCCGAGCGCGCCGGCGCGGCCATCGGGGTGGAACGTGACGCGCGCGTTGTACGGCGCGTTGTCTTCCAGCAGCGCCTTCAGCTTGATCGACGCCTCGTGGCCGTTGACCAGCGGCGGCAGGCGCAGGCTCAGCTTGAACGCGGTGTAAGGGCGCAGCACGTTGCCGGCGTTGCCGAGCGCGGGCACGCCGTCGACCCCGGTGACCGCCAGCGTCGGGCGCCACGTGCGGTTGAGCAGCGCCTGCACCGGATCGGTGGTGGTCGGCAGCGACGCGCCGCCATCGGCGCCGCAGGCCCACGGAAAGCGGCGCCACACCGCATCGCCGATCGTCGCGGCGGCCGCACGGGCCTGCGCCACGCGTTCGGCCGGCACCTCGCAGTGGAACGCCTCGGGCAGCAACCGCCCGGTGCCCGAATCCTCCAGCCGGTCGAGCAGCTGGCGCAGGATGCGAAAGCTCGACGGCACCAGGCCGCTGGCGTCGCCCGAGTGCACGCCTTCGGTCAGCACCTCGACCTTCAGCACGCCCGACACCATGCCGCGCAGCGAGGTCGTGAGCCACAGCTGGTCGTAGTTGCCGGCGCCGGAGTCGAGGCACACCACCAACTGCACGTCGCCGAGCCGGGGCTTCAGCGCATCGAGATACGCCGGCAGGTCGAACGAGCCGCTCTCCTCGCAGCTCTCGATCAGCCCGACGATGCGCGGTCGCTCGATGCCCTGCGCATCGAGCGCCTCGATCGCGGTGATCGCGGCATACACGGCATAGCCATCGTCGGCGCCACCGCGGCCATACAGCAGGCCCTGGTCGTCGAGCTTCGGCGTCCACGGCCCGAGATCATTGCGCCAGCCGGTGAACTCGGGCTGCTTGTCGAGATGGCCGTACATCAGCACCGTGCCGGTGCTGCCGGGCCGCGTGGCCGGCACCTCGAACACGATGACCGGCGTGCGGCCCTCGAGCCGCACCACCTCGAGCTTCAGCGCCGTGACCTTGCGCGACTCGACCCATGCCGCCGCCGCGCGCACCACGTGGTCGAGGTGGCCGTGCGTGCGCCACTCGGCGTCGAACATCGGGCTCTTGGCCGGCACCTCGATGTAGCGCTTCAGCTCGGGCACGATGCGCTCGTCCCAGGCGCGGCTGCAGAAGCTGCGCAGCGCGTCGGCCTGCGCCGGCGTGAGCGCCGGTCGGACAGCCGCCGTGGCGGGCTCGTCGCCGGCGGCAGGGACAGCGGCGTCGCTGCCGGCCGCAGCGCAGGCGGGCTCGCGTGCGTTCATCGTGAGGACTCCAGTGCGGTATGTGGCCGGCGCAACGTCTCGAGCGAACCGAGCCAGCGCGTCAGCTCGGCCAGCGGTGCCGCGCGTTCGGGGTCATTGAAGATCTCGTGCGCCATCTGCGGGTAGCAAGTGTGCGCCAGCGCCGTCGCCGGCGCTGCGGCGGCGAACGCGGCGCTGCCGGCCGGTGCGACGCAACGGTCGGCACCCGCCCACAGCAGCAGCGTGGGCACGCGCCACTGTGGCGCCTGCGTGCGCACGAAAGCGCCGGCGTCGACGACGAAGCGCACCAGCAGCGGGGTGACGCGGTCGTGCACCAGCGGATCGTCGATGTAGGCCCGCACCACGGCCGGGTCGCGCGACACCCACTGCGGCTTCAGGCCGTTGCCCACCGCGAGCTGCGGCGCGAGCGGTCCCAGCACGGCCAGCAGCGCGCGCTGCACAGCGTTCATGCCCGGGTCGAGCGCGGGTGACGACAGCACCAGCGCGTCGACCGGGCGCCACCACGCGGCCGGCCGCTGCACCAGCCCTTCGGCGACGAAGCGCGCGGCGATCAGGCCGCCGAGGCTGTGCCCCAGCAGCACCAGCGGGCGCGCCGGCTCGCGACGCAGCGTGTCGATCACCACGCCGAGGTCGTCGAGCAGGCTGTCGGCGCGGGCGATCGCGCCGCGCGCACCGCCGGAGGCGCCGTGGCCACGGTGGTCGTAGCCGGCCACGTCCCAGCCGGCGTCGTTCAGCGCCGCCGCCACGTGCTCGTAGCGGCCAATGTGCTCGCCCAGCCCGTGCACGATCAGCACCAGGCCGTGCGTCCTCGTCTTCAGCGTCCATTGCCGCAGGTGCAGCGGCAGGTCGTCGTGGGTGTGCAGCGCATGCATCCCGGTCAGCGTCTCGGCGTGCGAGCAGGGCCGTTCATCAGCATGCAGTGTAGGCAACCGGCGCCGAGCGCCCGGCTCGGGGCTTGCCCTCGCACCGCGGCTGCTTGCTTCGCGCTAGCCTGCGGCGCTGCTGTGACGCGGCGGGGTGACGCGATGAACGAATTCTTCGACCTGGCACTGGACGGACGCAGCGGCGTCGCCGACCTGGTGTTGAACCAGCCGGCGCGCATGAACACGATGACGCCGGCGTTCTTTCCGGCGCTGCGCGATGCGGTGCGTGCGCTCGACGAAGCCGGCCGTACACGCGTGCTGGTGATCCGCTCCAGCGGCAAGCACTTCAGCGCCGGCATGGCGCTCGACGTGTTCGACGGTTTCGATCTGCTCGCCACGCACGATGCACGGGCGCGGCTGAACTTCCAGCGCGGCCTGCGCGGTTTGATGGCCTGTTTCGACGCGCTCGAGGAGGCGCGCTTTCCGGTGCTGTGCGCGGTGCAAGGCGGCTGCGTCGGTGGCGGCCTCGACCTCGCGCTGGCCTGCGACCTGCGCGTGTGCAGCGCCGATGCCTTCTTCACGGTGCAGGAGATCCACATCGGCATGGCAGCCGACCTCGGCTCGCTGCAGCGGCTGCCGAAGGTGGTGCCGCAGGGGCTGGCGCGGCAGATGGCCTACACCGGCGAACGGCTCGATGCGGCACGCGCGCTGACCTCGGGCCTGGTCAACGCGGTGCTCGCCGATGCCGATGCGCTGCGCGCCCACGTGATCGATCTGGCACGGCAGATCGCCGCGAAGAGCCCGCTGGCCGTTGCCGGCAGCAAGATCGCGCTGAACCATGCGCGCGACCACGCCACGCGCGATGCGCTGGAGCAGATGACGCTGCTACAAAGCGCGATCTTCGACCACGACGAGATTGCGCGCGCGATCGCCGCGTGGAAGGCCCGGCAGCCGGGCGAGTTCGCGCCACTGCCGCCGTCGTCACCGGTATAGGCCGCAGCGCCGCGGGTAGCCGGCTACGAAGCGTCTTGCGCCGGCCGCCGCGGCCAGCGCCGCAGCACCCACGTGCGGCCGGCCCCCCCGGCACGCGAAAGCCGCAGGCACAGCACCTCGTCGATGGCGCCGAGCTTGCGCTTGAAGCGGCGCGCCGCGGTGTTCGTGTAGTCGGTGCAGCTGAACACGCGGGTGCGGCCGATCGCACGCAGCGCCGCATAGCACTGCTGGCGCATGCTGGGTGCGAGGTTCTGGCCGCGCAGCGACGGGTCGGTGTAGGCGTTGAACAGGTAAGCTTCATCGTCGTCGAGCCGGCGCCGCCAACCCGGGTCGCGGCACTCGTCCATCTCGCACCACATCTTGGCGACGATGCGTGCACCATCCTTGATCGCGAAGCAGCGCAGGCCGCTGCGCAGCCGCTCGGCGCACAGCGCCGCCGGCGTGCCCGGCTCGACACGCACCAGCTCGGGAATATCGTCCGGCCCCGCCCAGCCGGCGCTATAGCGGCTGTCGATGCGGATCGGTTCACCGGCCGGCATCACGCCCTCGGCGGTGACGAAGAACAGCTCGGCCTCGATGCCGAGACGCGCGGCCAGGCTCACCAGCCGGCGCACGATGCGGGGACCGAGCAGCGCCCCGGCAGGGGCAGCTTGATGTGGCTGTGCGGTCATGCGGATCGCCTCTGCGCCCAATGCATCCGCGGCGACGTGCCTCTCAGGTGCCGGACCGCTCGAATTTGAACACGGCCACGCTGGCCAGCAGGTTCGGCAGCGTGCGCACCGCGCGGCCATCGCGCAGACCGAAGCTGTCGAGGATCGACAAGCCGTTGCGGCGTGCCAGCACTTCGAAATCGGCGAAGGTGCCGACGCGGATGTTCGGCGTGTCGTACCACTGGTACGGCAGCGTGCGGGTCACCGGCATGCGCCCGCGCGCCACCGACAGCCGGTTCGGCCAGTGCGCGAAGTTCGGGAAGCTGACGATGCCGATGCGCCCGACGCGCGCCGTCTCGCGCAGCATCCGCTCGGTGTTGCGCAGGTGCTGCAGCGTGTCGAGCTGCAGCACCACGTCGAAGCTGCGATCGTCGAACAGCGCCAGGCCTTCCTCCAGGTTGAGCTGCACCACCTGCACGCCGCGCTGCACGCAGCGCAGCACGTTGGCGTCGGCGATCTCGATGCCGTAGCCGCTGCAGCCGCGGTGCGCGCACAGGTGCGCCAGCAACTCGCCGCCGCCGCAACCGAGGTCGAGCACGCGCGAGCCTGGCGGCACCAGTTCGGCGATCAACTCGAGGTCGCGCCGTTCGCTCATGGCTGCACCGACCGGGTGTCCCCGCGCCCTGGAGGGGGCGGGGCCGGGTGGGGGGAAGCGTCGATTCGGCGCAAGGCGCCTGCTTCGAGCGCCACGCGCTCGAAGTAGGCGCGCAGCACGCCGTGGTAGCGCTCATCGTCGAGCAGGAACGCGTCGTGCCCGTGCGGCGCATCGATCTCGGCGTAGCTGACCGCGATGCGGTTGTCGACCAGCGCCTTCACGATCTCGCGCGAGCGCGCCGGCGCGAAGCGCCAGTCGGTCGAGAAGCTGACGATCAGGAAGCGGTTGTCGCGCGCCGCCGCCAGCGCAGCCGTCAGGTTGCCGCCGTGCGCGGCCGCCGGGTCGAAGTAGTCGAGCGCGCGCGTGATCAGCAGGTAGGTGTTGGCGTCGAAGTACTCGCTGAACTTGTCACCCTGGTGGCGCAGGTAGCTCTCGATCTGGAACTCGATGTCCTGCGTGGTGTAGCCGAGCCCGCCGTTGCGCAGCTCGCGGCCGAACTTGGCTTCCATCGAGTCGTCGGACAGGTAGGTGATGTGGCCGATCATGCGCGCCACGCGCAAGCCACGCGCCGGCACCACGCCGTGCGCGTAGTAGTGGCCGCCGTGGAAGTCGGGGTCGGTGACGATCGCGCGGCGCGCCACCTCGTTGAAGGCGATGTTCTGCGCCGACAGGTTCGGCGCCGTCGCCACCGCGATGCAGTGGCGCACGCGCGCGGGAAAGCGCAGCGTCCACGCCAGCGCCTGCATGCCGCCCAGGCTGCCGCCGATCACCGCGGCCAGTTGCCGGATACCGAGCGCATCCAACAGCCGGGCCTGGGCGTCGACCCAGTCTTCGACCGTGACGACCGGAAAGTCGGCTCCGTAGGGCCGGCCGGTGGCGGGGTTGGTGTGCATCGGCCCGGTCGAGCCGAAGCACGAGCCCGGGTTGTTGACGCCGACCACGAAGAAGCGCTCGGTGTCCAGCGGCTTGCCCGGGCCGACCAGGTTGTCCCACCAGCCCTCGCTGCGCTCGCGGCCCTCGTGCACGCCGGCCACGTGGTGGCTGGCGTTCAGCGCATGGCACACCAGCACGGCGTTGCTGGCGTCGGCGTTGAGCGTGCCGTAGGTTTCGTAGACCAGCGTGTAGTCGGCCAGCACGGCGCCGCTGCGCAGCGGCAGCGGCTGCGCGAAGTGCCGGCTGTGCGGCTGCACGATCCCGATCGATCCCATTGCTGTCATCGTCATCGACAAAACCCGACGCCGCTGCTCGATGCGGACGCCGGGTTTGCGGGCGTCACTTTTAGCGGCATTTCTAGAGCGCCCGCAAGCCGGAACAAATCGGCGCTGTGGCGGCAGTATAGCCACGCCATCCAGCACGGGCGACGCGGGCGTGACATAACTGGTCATCTGGCCAATAATCGCCCCATGGCCCGGCCCTCGCAGCACATCGACCGCGCGCTGCTGGCGGCCGGCCGCGCGCTGTACCCCCGGCTGGGCTGCGCGGGACTGTCGGTGCGGGCGCTGGCCGAGCGCGCGGGCGCCAACCCGGCGATGTTCCACTACCACTTCAAGACCAAGGATCAGTTCCTGCGCACGTTGCTGCAGCAACTTTACGAAGACCTGTTCGCCACGCTGGACCACGGCGTGGCGCTGCAGGGGCCGGCGATCGAGCGGCTGCGCAGCGGGCTCAACGCGCTGGCGCGCTTCGCGCGCGACCACCGGCCGCTTCTGAGTCGCGTCTGGGCCGACGCCGTCGCCGGGCACGTCGTGGCGCGCGAGTTCGTGCGCGCCAACGCGCCGCGCCACGTTGGTCTGCTGCTGCATTGGCTGGCGCAGGCCGAACACGAGCGTTCGCTGGCGGCGATGCCGCCGCTCCAGCGGCTGAGCTTCGTGATGGGCTCGGTGATGGCGCCGATGATGGTCCTGTCGAATCTGGCGACGATGGGCGTCGCGCCCGGCCTGCTGACGCGCGAACTCGATCCGCAGGTGACGAGCGACGCCGCCATCGCCGCACGGGTCGACCTCGCGCTGCAGGCGCTGCGGCCGACCACCGCCCCCACGACCCGCAGGAGGACCCATGCGTAGCGCGACCGTTCGCCGCCTCCCGACCCTTGCGCTGGCCGCCTCGCTCGCCACGCTGGCGGCGTGTGGCGAGCCGGCGCCACCGGGCTGGTCGGGCTACGCCGAGGGCGAGTTCGTCTACGTGGCCGCGCCGTTGGCGGGCTCGCTGGCGCAGCTCGCGGTGCAGCCCGGTCAGGACGTGGCCATCGGTGCGCCGCTGTTCGCGCTCGACGCCACTCCGGAGCAGGCCGCGCGTGCCGAGGGCGAGGCGCGGCTGGCGCAGGCGCAGGCGCAGGCGAGCGACGCCACCAAGGGCCGCCGCCCCGCCGAGGTCGCGGTGACGCGCGCGCAGCTCGCGCAGGCGCGCGCGCAGCAGCGGCTCGCCGACGACGACCTCGCGCGCCAGCAGCAATTGCTGGCGCAAGGCTTCATCACGCCGGCGCGGCTCGACGACGCGCGCACCGCGCTGGCGCAGGCACGCGCGCGCGTGGCCGAGCTCGAGGCTGCGCTGAAGGTGGCGCAGTTGCCGGCGCGCAGCGACGAGCAGCGCGCCGCGCGCGCGCAGGCCGACGCCGCCGCGCAGGCGCTGCGCCAGCAGCAGTGGCGCCTCGGCCAGATGCAGCAGGCGTCGCCGGCCGCAGCGCGCGTGGCGGACACCTTCTTTCGCGTCGGCGAATGGGTCGCTGCCGGCGCGCCGGTGGTGCAGTTGCTGCCCGACGGCGCCACCAAGGCGCGCTTCTTCGTGCCCGAGGCCGAGATCGGTGCCATCGCGCCGGGCCAGGCGGTGCGCATCGCGTGCGACGGCTGCGGCGCGCCGATTGCCGCGCACATCACGCGTATCGCCACCCAGCCCGAGTACACGCCGCCGGTGATCTACTCGAACGCGCAGCGCGCGAAGCTGGTGTTCATGGTCGAAGCCCGGCCCGACGCGGCCACCGACAGCCGCCGCCTCAAGCCCGGCCAGCCGCTGGACGTGCGCCGCGCCGGCGCCACGCCATGAGCGCGCCGGCCGCCGACTGGGCGATCGACGTCCACGAGCTGACCAAGCGCTTCGGCGGCCGCGTGGTGGTCGACCGCGTGTCGCTGCGCGTCGCGCGCGGCCGCATCTGCGGCTTCCTCGGCCCCAACGGCAGCGGCAAGACCACCACCATACGACTGCTGTGCGGGCTGCTGACGCCCGACGCCGGCCGTGGCACCTGCCTGGGCCTGGACATCACCGCACGCGCGCCCGAGATCAAGCGCCAGGTGGGCTACATGACGCAGCGCTTCGGCTTGTACGAGGACCTGTCGATCCGCCAGAACCTCGACTTCATCGCCCGCCTGTTCGAGCTGCCGGGGCGCCGCGCCGCGGTCGACCACGCGCTACGGCGACTCGGCCTGGTCGAGCGGCAGCAGCAGCTGGCCGGCACGCTGTCGGGCGGCTGGAAGCAGCGCCTCGCGCTCGCCGCCTGCCTGCTGCACCAGCCGCGACTGCTGCTGCTCGACGAGCCGACCGCCGGCGTCGACCCGAAGGCGCGGCGCGACTTCTGGGACCAGCTGCACCAGCTGGCCGAAGACGGCATGACGGTGCTGGTGTCGACGCACTACATGGACGAGGCGCAGCGCTGCCACGAGCTGGTCTACATCGCCTATGGCCGCGTGCTCGCGCAGGGCCACGCCGAGCGCATCGTCGCCGAGGCCGGCGCGCGCGACCTCGAGGACGCGTTCGTGCGCCTGGTGGGGCGTGCGCAGGACAACTTCGCATGAAAGCGCCCACCCCCGAAGCGGCCTGCGGCCGCCGCCCCCTCAAGGGGGCGCCCCCAGCGGCCCGGCGAAGCCGGATCCGCGGGGTCCACTTGGCTGGTCCCGCTTGCGCAGCACGCGGCAGCGGGGCGCACGCATGAGTCTCGTCGCCTTCTCCGTACGTCGCACGCTGGCGATCTTCGTCAAGGAGTTCCAGCAGATGCTGCGCGACCGCCTGACGTTCGCGATGGCGGTCGGCGTGCCGGTGCTGCAGCTGCTGCTGTTCGGCTACGCGATCAACACCGACCCGAAGGCGCTGCCCACCGTGGTGGTGGCGGCCGACAGCGGGCCGCTGGTGCGCTCGATCGTCGCCGGGTTGCAGAACACCGGCTACTTCCGTGTCGTGCACCAGACGGCCAGCGAGCGCGAGGGCGACGACTGGGTCGAACGCGGCGACGCACAGTTCACGGTGGTGATCCCGCCGCAGTTCTCACGCGCGCTGGTGCGCGGCGAGCATCCGGTGCTGCTGGTCACGGCCGATGCCACCGACCCGGCCGCCGCCGGCAACGCGATCGCCGCGCTGGCCGGGCTTCCGGGCATGCTGGTGCACGATGCGGTCGGCCCGTTGCGCCACTTGGCCGGCGCGCCACCGCCGTTCGAGCTGCGCGTGCACCGGCGCTACAACCCCGAAGGCCTGTCGCGCTACAACATCGTGCCCGGCCTGGTCGGCGTGATCCTGACGATGACGATGGTGATGCTCACCAGCCTGGCGATCACCCGCGAACGCGAGCGCGGCACGATGGAGAACCTGCTGGCCACGCCGGTGCGCCCGCTCGAGGTGATGCTGGGCAAGATCGTGCCGTACGTGCTGATCGGCTACCTGCAGATCGGCGTCGTGCTGGTGGCCGCGAAACTGCTGTTCGAGGTGCCGATGCAGGGCAGCCTCGTGCTGCTGCTGGCGCTGGTGGGCGTGTTCGTGGTCGCCAACCTGGCGGTCGGCTTCACGTTCTCGACGCTGGCGCGCAACCAGCTGCAGGCGGTGCAGATGACGTTCTTCTTCTTCCTGCCGTCGATCCTGCTGTCGGGCTTCATGTTCCCGTTTCGCGGCATGCCGCGCTGGGCGCAATGGCTCGGCGAGGCGCTGCCGCTGACGCACTTCCTGCGTATCGTGCGTGGCATCCTGCTCAAGGGCACCGACCTCGCGCTGCTGTGGCCCGAGCTGTGGCCGATGCTGCTGTTCGGGCTGGTGGCGTCGGCGCTGGCGCTGGCGCGCTATCGGCAAACCCTCGATTGAGGGGTTGGCGGCTGCGCCGGCAGTTGCGGTTGTTCACGCCTGCCGCCGCCGGGCTGGCCGATACTGCTTCACGGTGCCGCCACCACCACCGGTGGCCACCGCCGATCCGCCCGCACAGCACGCCATGAGCCCCCAAGCCCTGTTGAAGCGCTTCTACGCCGCGTTTGCCACGCTCGACGCGCGCGCGATGCAAAGCTGCTACGCACCCGATGCGCAGTTCGAAGACCCGTTGTTCGCGCTGCGCGGCGCCGAGCAGATCGGCGCGATGTGGCAGATGCTGTGCCAGACCATCCGCAACGGCGGCCCGGCCGTGTGGCGGCTCGAGACCCGCGAGGTCGAGGCCGCCGGCGGCGAGCGCGGCAGCGCGCACTGGGAGGCGCGCTACCGTTCGGGCGCGGCAGGCCGCATGGTGCACAACGTGGTCGAGGCGCAGTTCACGTTCGACGGCGGCCTGATCGCCAGCCACAGCGAGCGCTACGACTTCTGGCGCTGGTCGCGCCAGGCGCTGGGCTCCACCGGCCTGGTGATGGGCTGGTCACCGATGCTGCGCAACCAGGTGCGGCGCCAGGCACAAGGCAAGCTCGAGCGCTTCCTTGCGCACCGCGCGGCAGCGATGGCCCAGCACGCCGCGGCCGCCCGGCAACGGGCCTGAGCGCGCGACGCAGACCGCAGCCCTGCGCGCGCGGCTGGCGCGCGGCCAGTGAGCGTGCGGTCGCTGCCGGCGCGGCGCCGATCTGGCCGTGGTTCGGCGGCCAATTCGGCCGCCGCCGCGAGTGGGCGACGCCCTACCATCGGCGCACCGCGCACACCGTGAAGGGTTGCCCATGCCGTCCTGGCTGATCGCGCTCGACCGCTACTTCCCGATCCGCTACCTGTTCTGGCTGTTCTGCGCCGTGGCGGCGATGCTCAGCGCGTTCGTCTGGGTGGCGTTCGGGCAATGGGGCTGGGCCGCGTTGACGTTCGTGCTGCTGGTGGGCCTGGGTGTGCGCGATTCACTGCAGAGCCGCCACGCGGTGCTGCGCAACTACCCGGTCATCGGGCACCTGCGCTTCCTGCTGGAGTTCATCCGCCCCGAGATCCGCCAGTACTTCATCGAAAGCGACAACGAGTCGCACCCATTCTCGCGCCAGCAGCGCTCGCTGGTGTACCAGCGCGCCAAGGGTGACTCCGACAAGCGACCGTTCGGCACCCAGCTCGATGTCGGCGCGCAGGGCTATGAGTGGATCAATCATTCGCTGGTGCCGACGCAGGTGGCGTCGCACGACTTCCGGGTCACCATCGGCGAAGGCCGCGCGCAACCGTACTCAGCCAGCGTGTTCAACATCTCGGCGATGAGCTTCGGCGCGCTGAGTGCCAACGCGATCCTGGCGCTCAACGGCGGTGCCAAGCGCGGCGGCTTCGCGCACGACACCGGCGAAGGCTCGATCAGCGTGCACCACCGCGTGCACGGTGGTGACCTGGTGTGGGAGATCGGCTCGGGCTACTTCGGTTGCCGCAGCGACGACGGCCGCTTCGACGCCGAACGCTTCACCGCCAACGCGCGCGACCCGCAGGTGAAGATGATCGAGCTCAAGCTCAGCCAGGGCGCCAAGCCGGGCCACGGCGGCGTGCTGCCGGGGCCGAAGGTGACGGCCGAGATCGCCGCCGCGCGCGGCGTGCCGATCGGCGTCGACTGCATCTCGCCATCGCGCCACAGCGCGTTCGACACACCGCTCGAGATGCTGCGCTTCATCGCGCGGCTGCGCGAGCTCTCGGGCGGCAAGCCCACCGGCTTCAAGCTGTGCATCGGCCACCCGTGGGAGTGGCTGGCGATCTGCAAGGCGATGCTCGAAACCGGCATCACGCCGGACTTCATCGTCGTCGATGGTGCCGAGGGCGGCACCGGCGCAGCGCCGCTGGAGTTCACCGACCACGTCGGCGCGCCGCTGCAGGAGGGCCTGCTGCTGGTGCACAACACGCTGGTGGGCCTGAACCTGCGCGCGCAGATCCGCCTCGGCGCCGCCGGCAAGGTGGTGAGTGCGTTCGACATCGCGCGCATGATGGCGCTCGGCGCCGACTGGTGCAACGCGGCGCGCGGCTTCATGTTCGCGCTCGGCTGCATCCAGGCGCAGCACTGCCACACCGGCGCCTGCCCGACCGGCGTGACCACGCAGGATCCGCTGCGCCAGCGCGCGCTGGTGGTACCGGACAAGATCGAGCGCATCTACCGCTTCCACCGCAACACGCTCGAGGCGCTGCGCGAGCTGGTGCAGGCCGCCGGCCTGACGCACCCGAACCAGATCCGCGCCACGCACATCGTGCGCCGCGGCGGCGAGCGCGAGGTGCGGCTGCTGGTGAACCTGCTGCCGTTCGTGCAGCCGGGCGAGCTGCTCGCTGCGGCGCGCGGCGAGGTGCCGTGGCCGCACGCGGTGTTCGAGGTGTACTGGCCGCTCGCGCAGGCCTCGAGCTTCGCACCGGCAGCCTGAACCACTCGCGGCGCAAGAGGTCGGCCCCCGCAGCGCTCCCGCGGCTGCGGGGGGTCTGCACCGCTCGGGGGGTGCACGCCGGGTCGGTAGCGCAGAACAATTCGATACCGGCCCGACATTTCTTGTTCTCTCGTCTCTCCTTGGGTCTTCGTTGCGGATGTTCGGGCCGGTTCTCCCATGAGTCGCATCGTTCTTCTTGCCCGTGAAGCGTCGACCGCGCAGCAATGGCGCGGCGAACTCGTGGCCGTCGGTGGCCACGAGGTGGTGGCGGTTGCCGATTCGTCGCGCGCCGCGCGCGCATTGCTCGAACGACACAAGCCCAATCTGGTGGTGTGCGAGCTGCGCCTCGCCGACGGCACCGCGCTGGCAATGATCCAGTGGCTCGCGCTGCAGCCGCAGTGCCCGCTGATCGTCGGCGTGGCGCACGACGAGGCCGAGCCGTTGCTGTACCAGGCGCTGCGCAGCGGCGCCGACAACGTCTGCGCCGCCGGCGGCACGCGCGGCGCGCTGGCCGTCTGCGTCAACCAGACCCTGCGCGGCGAGACCAGCTTCACGCCGCAGATCGCGCAAGCGTTGCTCGATCACTTCGAGCACCTGCATGCACAGCTGGCGCACACCGTGGGCGACGAGCAGAGCCCGCTGCAGCTCGAACCACCGCAGCGTGAGCTGCTGATGAAGCTGGCGGTCGGCTACGGCATCGACCAGCTCGCGCAGGCGCGGCAGGTGTCGTCGCGCCGGCTCGGCCAGCAGCTGCACGCGATCGTGCGCAAGCTGCAGTGGGACCTGCGCGCCGGAGCGCTGGCGCTCAGCCTGGTCTGATCGATCGGGTGCGGACCGCGCGACCGCGGGGCAGCGAAGGCCGACAGCGTCAGGCTGGCAGCGTGTCGACGAAGCTCTTGCGCGCGGCCAGCTTGTCCGACAGGCGCGCCAGGTTGCCGTGCTCGCTGCGCCAGTCGATCTGCGGATAGCGGAAGTCGAGGTAGCCGAGCGCACAGCCGGCCGCGATGTCGGCCAGCGTCATATGCAGTCCGGCGCACCACGGCTTCTCGCCCAGCCCGCGGCCCATCGCCTTCAGTGCCGAATGCACGTGGGCCATCTGGCGGTCGATCCAGGCCTGAGAGCGCGCCTCGCCGCGCGGGCCCCAGTTGGCTTCCATGCGCGCCGTCACGGCCGCATCGAGCACGCCGTCGGCCAGCGCCTCCCAGGTGCGCACCTCGACGCGCTCGCGGCCGCTGGGTGGGATCAGCCGGCCCACCGGCGACAGCGTGTCGAGGTATTCGACGATCACGCGCGAATCGAAGATCGCCTCGACGCCTTCGAGCACCAGGCACGGCACCTTGCCCAGCGGGTTGAACTTCAGCATCGCGTCGCTCGCCCAAGGGTCTTCGAGCACGTACTGGTAATCGAGCTTCTTCTCTGCCATCACAATGCGCACTTTGCGCACGTAGGGGCTGGTGTTCGATCCGATCAGCTTCATTGTTGGGCGAGAGGGCAGCGTCGAATCATTCTAGCGAGCCGGCCGCCAGCGCAGCGGCGCGTGGTCACCCCCGAGGTGCCCGAGCAGACCCGCAGTCGAGGGTGATCGGGAGTGCGCAGCCGCTCGTCGCCGCCTCAGGCCGCGAAATCCACCTGCGCCAGTCGGCCGGGAAGGCTCAGCGTCGCGGTGGCCGCCGGCGTGCGCGCGATCACCCGCCCGCCGCGCACCACCGCCAGCCGCTGCGCGCGCAGCCGGATCGCCTCGACCGGCGAGCGCGCCTGCAGCAGCACGCCATCGGCGCGGCAACCGGGCTCGAGGCCATAGCCGGCCAAGCCGAGGATGCGCGCCGGCACGGCCGTCACCGCGTCGAAGCAGGCGCGCATCTGCGCGGCCGACGTCAGCTGACCGACGTGCAGGCCCATCGCCGCCACCTCGAGCATGTCGGCCGAGCCGAGCGCGTACCACGGGTCCATCACGCAATCGTGGCCGAACGCCACCGGCACGCCGGCGGCCTGCAGCTCGGCCACGCGCGTCATGCCGCGGCGCTTGGGGTAGCTGTCGTAGCGGCCCTGCAGCGTGATGTTGATCAGCGGGTTGGCCACCGCGCTCAGGCCGGCATCGGCGATCAGCGCGATCAGCTTGGCCGCGTAGGCGTTATCCATCGAGTGCATGGACGTCAGGTGCGAGCCGGTGACGCGGCCGTGCAGCTGCAGCCGCTGCGTCTCGTACGCCAGCGTCTCGACGTGGCGCGACGACGGGTCGTCGGTCTCGTCGCAGTGCATATCGACGCGCAACGCCCGTTCGGCGGCCAGCTCGCACAGCAGCCGCACGCTGGCCGCACCCTGCTCGGCCGTGCGCTCGAAGTGCGGGATGCCGCCGACCACGTCGACGCCGAGATCGAGCGCGCGCTTCAGGTTCTCGAGCGCGCCGGGCGAGCGCAGCACGCCGTCCTGCGGAAACGCGACCAGCTGCAGGTCGAGGTACGGCCGCACGCGCTCGCGCACCTGCAGCAGCGCACGCACCGCGAGCAGCCGCGGATCGCACACGTCGACATGCGAGCGGATCGCGAGCAGCCCCTTGGCCACCGCCCAGTCGCAGTAGCGCAGCGCACGCTCGACGATCGCCTCTTCGGTCAACAGCGGCTTCAACTCGCTCCACAGCGCAATGCCTTCGAGCAAGGTGCCGCTTTCGTTGACGCGCGGCAGCCCGTGGCTGAGCGTGGAGTCGAGGTGGAAATGCGCATCGACGAACGGCGGGCTGAACAGCAGCCCCTGCGCGTCGAGCAGCTCGGTGCCCTCGGGTGCGCCAAGGGCAGGCCCAACCTCCACGAACCGCCCATCGCGCGCGAGCAAGTCGATGCCCGCGCGCCCGTCGGGCAGCGCGGCGTTTCGAATCAACAGCATCGACATGCGCTGATCCGTCGCATGGCCAAGGCCACCCAAGCAGACACCGCGGATCCGGCTTCGCCGGTCCGCTGGTGTCGCCCCCTCGAGGGGGAGGCGGCCGCCAGGCCGCATCGGGGGTGGGTCATTTCGTGCCGAAGATCCGGTCGCCGGCGTCGCCGAGGCCGGGCACGATGTAGCCGTGATCGTTCAGCCGCTCGTCGATCGCCGCGGTGTAGATCGGCACCTCCGGGTGGTGGGCGTGGAAATTCTTGATGCCCTCGGGCGCGGCCAGCAGGCAGACGAAGCGGATCGAGCGCGGCTTGGTCTCCTTCAGCCGGTCGACCGCCGCCACCGCCGAGTTGCCGGTGGCCAGCATCGGGTCGAGCACGATCGCGTCGCGCTCGTGCATGCCGTGCGGCATCTTGAAGTAGTACTCCACCGCGACCAGCGTCTTCGGGTCGCGGTACAGGCCCACATGGCCGACCCGCGCGCCCGGGATCACCTCGAGCATGCCGTCGAGAAAACCGGTGCCGGCGCGCAGGATCGCGACGAACACCGTCTTGCGACCCTCGATCACCGGGCTGCGCATCGTCGCCAGCGGCGTCTCGATCTCGATCAGCTGCGTCGGCATCTCGCGCGTGACCTCGTAGGCCATCAGCATGCCGATCTCGCCGAGCAGCCGGCGGAAGCTGCTGGTGGAACGGTCCTTCTGGCGCATCAGCGTCAGCTTGTGCTGCACCAGCGGATGCGACAGCACATGGACCTGGTGGGTGTCGTTCGTCATCGTGTCGAATGCTCCTGCGGTGCGATGCGGCGATCAGAATACCGTGCCGTCGCTGTCCACCACCACCGGCGGCGCGCCGCTGGCGCGCCGCTCGGCGGCGATCGCGCGCCCGGCGGCCCAGGTGCCGCCTTCGAGCATGCACGCCAGCGGAAAGCGCGTCGCGTCGACCGCCAGCAGCCGCCGCACGCGCGGCGCCAGTTCGTCGAGCAGGTGCACCGTCAATGCGCGCCACTCGACCGTCCAGGTGTCGCCGGGCCGCACCGCGTGCTGCGCGAACGCCGCATCGCGCGGCACGATCACGCCGGCGTCGATCAGCAGACCGCCGTTGCGGTATTCGGGTAGCCCGGTCAGCAGCTCCAGCTCGTGCACCTCGACGCCGGCCCACTGCAGCGGCTCGAGCAGCGAGTAGGTGAGCCACTGCGACAGCTTGTGGAATGGCACCCAACCGGCATCGAGCCCGTCGCCGCCGGCGGCCGGGTGCCGCCAGGCGTCGCCGATCGGCAACGATGACGGCTGGCCCGCCGCGCCTTCCGGCGCAACGCGCAGCAGTTGGCCGCTCGGCGCCGCACACAAGGTCTGGCCACTCGGCCAGATGCCCGACAGCGTGTCGAGCAGCGCGCCCAGCACGCGCGCCGCGCTCACCTGGTGGCGGTAGAGCTGCGGCCGCGGCTGGTGGTGGTGCAGCGCCGGCGCGTGGCGGTGGTGCGTCAGTGCGTCGAACAAGTGGCCCGGCTGACCGAGTGCGGTGTACACCTGCGGCTGCTCGCGCAGCGCGGCGGCCAGACGGTGCAGCAGCGCGACGCGGCCGGGCAGGCCGACCAGCGGATTCGCCGGTGCCACCTGCAACAACTCGGCCAACGCAGTCACGTCGAACGCGGCCAGCGCCTTGGCGTCGACGCGCAGCGGGTCGCCGAGGTCGGACGAGAAACGGCCGGCGACGAAGGCACGAAAGCTCGCCACCGCCAGCCCCTCGGAGCGCGCGAACGTCTGCCCGCTCTCGCGCTCGCGGAACCGCCACTGCGCCCCGGCGCCGGCGTCGAGCAGCACGCTGATCAGCGCCAGGTCGATGCGTGCACGCGCGATCGCCGCCTGGCTGCGGCCGGCCAGCTTCGCGTCGAGCTCGGCCCTGCGGTCGACGCCGCCGGCCTCGAAGTGGCGCCAGCGGCTGTGAAACGGCACCTGCAGCGTCGGAAAGCGCGCGCGCGTCAGCGCGGCCACGCGCCCGGCCACCGCGTCGAGGTGGCGCCGCTCGAGCGTGAAGTGCGGCGAATCGCCGCGCGCGACGTGCTCGGTGATCGCCGCGCAGCGCTGGCGGATCGTCTGCGGCGCGCGCAACCGGCGCACTGCTTCACGCAGCGACGCCTCGTGCAGCGCGGCCTCACGCACCGCCGCGCCCGCAGGCGACTCGTGCGGCGCCGCTTCGCCCGGGCCCGCCGGCCGCGGCGGGTTCGTGGCCGCCGTGCGCGTCGCGTCGTCGTTCATCGTGGCCCAAGCCTATTCGAGCCCGCGGCCCTTCACCGCGGCGAGGTCGGACTCGCTCGGCACCGTGCCGTCGGTGAAGTAGCCGGCCGCGATCTTGGCCTCGATCTCCACCTTCGCATCGGCCGGCACCAGCGCGTCGGGGATCGGCACGCGCTCGCCCACCTCGACGCCCGAGCCGGTGATGGCGTCGAACTTGTCGTTGCTCATCGACACCAGGCGGTGGATCTTGCGGATGCCGAGCCAGTGCAGCACGTCGGGCATCAGCTCCTGGAAGCGCATGTCCTGCACGCCGGCCACGCACTCGGTGCGCAGGAAGTACTTGTCGGCGCGGTCGCCGCCCTCCTGCCGCTTGCGCGCGTTGTAGACCAGGAACTTGGTCACCTCGCCGAGGGCGCGGCCCTCCTTGCGGCTGTAGGCGATCAGGCCGACACCGCCGCGCTGCGCGCCCTGGATGCACTCTTCGATCGCATGCGTCAGGTACGGCCGGCAGGTGCAGATGTCGGAGCCGAACACGTCGGAGCCGTTGCACTCGTCGTGCACGCGCGCGGTCAGCGTGATCGCGGGGTTGGCGAGATCGCGCACGCGGCCGAACACGTACAGCGTCTGGCCACCGATCGGCGGCAGGAAGACCTCGATGTCGCTGCGCGTGACCAGCTCGGGGTACATGCCGCCGGTCTCTTCGAACAGCGCGCGGCGCAGGTCGGCCTCGCTGACGTTGAAGCGCCGCGCCACGCCCGGCAGCCACCACACCGGCTCGATCGCGATCTTGGTCACCGCCGCCGAGGCGTCGTCGAGCAAGATGGCGCCGTCGACCTGCAGGCGCTGGAACGCAATGGCCTGCTTGATCTCGGCCAGGTGGATGTGCGCCTTGGTCACCGCGATCGTCGGCCGGATGTCGTAGCCCTGCTCGAGGTAGTCGGCGAACGCGGCCTGCACCGATGCACCCCACGGATCGATCGACACGATGCGATCGGCCTCACCCCATTGCGGGTGCGGCCCGATCGCGTCGGTGGGCGCCGTGTTGGTCAGGTCGGCGCGGTGGCCCTTCGTGAGGTTGCCGGCCGCCACCGCCAGCGCTCGGTACACGCCGTAGCTGCCGCTGTGCGTGCCGATCACGTTGCGCTGGCTGCGGTTGCTGGTGGTGCCGACGACCGGCCCGCGCTCGAGCGCATCGGCCGCGCCCCAGTGGATCGCCGGCGCGCCGCTCGGCCCCTGGCCGGGGTGCGAGGTGAGTCGGATGTGACGCGTGGATTCGGTCATCGTCGGGTGCCCGCGTGGCGACAACGCGCCAGCATAGCGCTGCGCAGGGTGGCTGCGCACCCTGCAGCGTGCCGCCGCGCCACCCAAGGGCCGATCAGCGCTCGCCGCGCCGGTAGGGCTTCATCAGCGCCTGCGGGTAGGCGGCGCGCCGCGCCACCAGCACCAGCGCGACGATGGCCATCGCATACGGCAGCATCAGGTAGAACTGGTACGGAACATCGAGCCCGAACACGCCGTGGCCCGACTGCTGCAGGCGCAGCTGCAGCGCGTCGAAGAAGCCGAACAGCAGCGCGCCCAGCAGCGCCTTGCCGGGCCGCCACGACGCGAACACCACCAGCGCCACACAGACCCAGCCGCGGCCGTTGACCATGTTGAAGTAGAACGCGTTGAACGCCGACAGCGTCAGGAACGCGCCGGCCACGCCCATCAACGCCGAGCCGGCGGCGATCGCAGCGGTGCGCACGCCGGCCACCGAGAGGCCCTGGCCCTCGGCGGCGGCCGGGTTCTCGCCGACCATGCGCAGCGCCAGGCCCGCGGGCGTGCGGTACAACAGCCAGCCGATCGCCGGCACCAGCAGCAGCGCCAGCAGCGTGAGCGGCGTCTGCGCGTTCAGCACCGGCAGCGGCAGCGCCGCCATCGGCGCGAACGGCTCGATCGTCGGCGGGCTGTCGACCTTCGGGAAGCTGACGCGGTAGGCATAGCTCGCCAGGCTGCTGGCCAGCAGCGTGATGCCCAGCCCGGCGACGTGCTGCGACAGCGCGAGGCCCACGGTCAGCAGCGCGTGCAGCAGGCCGAACAGGGCGCCAACCGCAGCGGCGGCGAGCACGCCGGCCCACAACCCCGCCCCCTGGTAGACGGCGAGCCAACCGACGAACGCGCCGGCGACCATGATCCCTTCGATGCCCAGGTTGAGCACGCCGGCACGCTCGCACAGCAGCACGCCCAGCGTGCCGAGCACCAGCGGCGTGGCGATGCGCAGCACCGCCACCCAGAATGGCGCGGCGGCGAGCAGGTCGAGCGTTTCGGTCAGCATGGTCGTGTCGTGTCGTGAACTGCGGCGGCCGTCACCGCCAGCGCACGCGGTACTGCGCCAGCATCGTCGCCACCAGCACCGCGATCAGCGACACCGCGACGATCACGTCGGCGATGTAGGTCGGCACGTTGACGGCGCGACTCATGCTGTCGGCGCCGACCTGGATGCCGGCCACGAACACCGCCGCGGCCACCACGCCCAGCGGGTGCAGCGCCGCCAGCATCGCGATCACGATGCCGGCGTAGCCGTAGCCGGGCGACATGTCGAGCGTGACGTAGCCGGCGCGGCCGGCGACCTCGATCGCACCGGCTAAGCCGGCCAGCGCGCCCGACAGCAGCGCCACCTTCACCTGCACGCGCGTCACCGGCAGGCCGGCGAACGCCGCCGCGCGCGCGTTGGCGCCGACTGCGCGGATCTCGAAGCCGAGCGTGCTGCGCGCCAGCAGCACCCACAGCAGCAGCGCGGCGGCCAGCGCCCACAGCAGGCCACTGTGCACGCGGCTGCGCGGCACCAGCTTCGACAGCTGCAGCGCGTCCTGGATCGCCACGCTCTGCGGCCAGCCCATCGCCAGGCTGTCTTTCATCGGCCCGTCGAGCATCGCGCCGACGAACAGCAGCACGATGAAGTTGGCCAGCAACGTGGTCACCACCTCGTCGACACCGAGCCGCGCCTTGGCCAGCGCAGGCCCCAGCAGCAGCAGCGCGCCGGCCGCCATCGCCGCCAGCAGCATCAGCGGGAACAGCAGCCACGGCGTCAGCGCGAAGCCGGCACCGCCGTGCAGGCCGCCGACCGCCACCGCGGCCAGCGCGCCGGCGTAGAGCTGGCCCTCGCCGCCGATGTTGTACAGCCGCGCGCGAAACGCCACCGCCGCCGCCAGGCCGGTGAGGACCAGCGGCGTCGCGCGCGTCAGCGTCTCGGTCCAGGCGAAGCGCGAGCCGAAGCCGCCGTCGAGCAGCAGCGCGTAGGCGCGCCCCACCGGCGCGCCGGCCCAGGCCACCAGCAGCGAACTGACGACGAGTGTGGCCAGCACGGCGGCCACCGGCGCGCCGACCAGCAGCGCGCGCGGCACGACAGCGCGGCGCTCAAGCTGCATGCGCGGGCTTTCGCGGCACGACGGCACCGGCGCGTTCAAGCCGCATGTGCAACCTCCTGCGACGCCGGCTCGCCGGCCATCGCCAGCCCGATCGACGCCAGCGTCCACTCGGCCGCCGGCCGCGCCGTGCCGAGGCGGCCCTGGTGCATCACCGCGATGCGGTCGGCCAGCGCGAAGACCTCGTCGAGGTCTTCGCTGATCAGCAGCACCGCGCTGCCGCGCGCGCAGGCGTCGAGCAGCTGCTGGTGCACGTAGGCCAGCGCGCCGATGTCGAGCCCCCAGGTCGGCTGGTGCGCGACGATCAGCGGCGGCACCGCGCCGGCATCGGGGTCGCCCGCCAGCGCGCGGCCGAGGATCAGCTTCTGCATGTTGCCGCCCGACAGCGCGCGCGTGGTCGTCCACAGGCCGGCCGCTTCGGTGCCGCGCACGTCGAAGCGCTCGACCAGCGCCTGCGCGTGCGCCTGCGCCTGCGCGCGGCGCACCGCGCCATGGCGTGCGAACGCCGGGCTCGCGTAGTGCTCGAGCACGGCGTTCTCCCACAGCGGCAGGTCGCCGACCACGCCGACCGCCTGGCGGTCTTGCGGAATGCGCGCGACGGCCGCATCGACGAACGCGCGCGGCCGTGGCGGCAGCGTGCGGCCGGCGATCGTCAGCGTGCCGGTGTCGAGCGCGCGCAGGCCGCACAGCAGCTCGGCCAGCGCCTGCTGGCCGTTGCCGGCGACGCCGGCCACCGCCACCAGCTCGCCGGCGTGCAGCGTGAGGTCGACGCCGGCCAGCAGCGCCCGCGCGGCGTGACCGCGCACGGCCACGTCACCGCGCACGGTGGCGCCGCGCAGCTCGACCACCGGCGCGCCGCGCGCGTGCGCGCGCTTGGTCGGCGGCGCGACCGCGCGGCCGACCATCGCCTCGGCGAGCAGTGCCTTGTCGGCGCCGGCGGCCGGCAGTTCGGCCACCAGCCGGCCGCTGCGCAGCACCGCCACGCGGTGCGACACGCGCAGCACCTCGTCGAGCTTGTGGCTGATGAAGATCACCGACAGCCCGGCGGCCACCAGCTGGCCGAGCGTGGCGAACAGCGATTCGCCCTCCTGCGGCGTCAGCACCGCGGTGGGCTCGTCGAGGATCAGGATGCGCGCGCCGCGCACCAGCGCCTTCAGGATCTCGACGCGCTGGCGTTCGCCGACCGACAGCGCGCCCACGCGCGCATCGGGGTCGGCCTGCAGGCCGAAGCGCCGCGCCGCGTCGAGCAGCCGCGCGCGCGCGGCGGCGCGGCGCGAGAACGGCTGCCACAGCGGCTCGGTGCCGAGCATCACGTTGTCGAGCACCGAGAGGTTGTCGGCCAGCGTGAAGTGCTGGTGCACCATGCCGATGCCGGCGGCCAGCGCGGCTTTCGGCTGGCCCGGCGGCAGCGGCCGGCCGAAGACCTCGATCGTGCCGGCGTCGGCCAGGTAGTGGCCGAACAGGATCGACACCAGCGTGCTCTTGCCGGCGCCGTTCTCGCCCAGCAGCGCCAGCACCTCGCCGCGCGCCAGCTCGAGCGAGATGGCGTCGTTGGCGACCAGCGTGCCGAAGCGCTTGGTGATGCCGGCCAGGCGCAGCGCCGGGTCCGCCGCGCGCTGCGCAGCCGCCGTCGCAAGCGGCGCCGTTCCCGTTACGGGTAGCGCCGTGGCCGTCGTCGGCGGCGCCGCGGCCGTCACGGGCGGCGCCTTGTGCGCAACGTCACTTGGCGCTGGGCTTGGGCTGGGCGTCGTCGACCTTGACCGCGAACTTGCCGTCGCGGATCGCCTGCTCCTTGGCCTTGACCTTGGCCATCAGGTCGGCCGGCACCTTGCTCTGGAAGGTGCCCAGCGGCGCCAGCTCGGAGCCCTTGTGCTTCATCGTCGAGTAGACGCCGTAGTCGTCGGCCTTGAACTTGCCGGCCTTGACCTCCTTGATGGCCAGGTCGATCGTCGGCTCCATGTTCCACAGCGCCGAGGCGACCACGGTGTCGGGGTATTGGGCCTGCGTGTCGATCACGTTGCCGATGGCCAGCACCTTGCGCTCCTTGGCGGCGTCGCTGACGCCGAAGCGCTCGGCGTACATCACGTCGGCGCCCTTGTCGATCATCGCGAAGGCGGCCTCCTTGGCCTTGGGCGGGTCGAACCAGCTGTTGATGAAGCTGACCATGAACTCGGTCTTCGGGTTCACCTCGCGCGCGCCGGCCATGAAGGCATTCATCAGCCGGTTCACCTCGGGGATCGGGAAGCCGCCGACCATGCCGATCTTGTGGCTCTTGCTCATGCCGGCGGCGATCATGCCGGTGAGGTAGGCCGGCTCCTGGATGTAGTTGTCGAACACGCCGAAATTGGGCGCCTGCGGCTTGCCCGAGCTGCCGAGCAGGAACGCTGTCTTCGGGTAGTCCTTGGCCACCTTGCGCGCCGCTGCCTCGACCGCGAACGCCTCGCCGACGATCAGCTGGTGGCCCTTTTCTGCGTAGCTGCGCATCACGCGCTCGTAGTCGGCGTTGCTGACGTTCTCGCTGAACACGTACTCGATCTCGCCGCGCGCCACCGCGGCCTTCAGCGCCTTGTCGATGCGGCTGACCCACTGCTGCTCGACCGGCACGGTGTAGATCGCGGCCACTTTCAGCTTGGCCTGCGCGAACGCAGGTCCGGCCACGGTGGCGAGCGCAACGGCGGCAGCCGCGAGCACGGTTGCACGACGATGGATGGGCATGGAAATCCTCCGGTGGTAGGGTTCGGGGCCGCGACAGCCGGCGTCGCGCGCATCCACCGCTCGCGGCGCGCCGCTGCCAGAATCGGAAAACCGCAGCGATTGTCGGGGTGCGCCGGCCGCCGTCAATCAGGGCTGCTCTCGACAACGTGCAAGGAGTTTCGCTCCAGTGCGGCGAGCTGTTCGCGCGCAAACACGCCGATTCGCGATCAGCGCCCGCGCCATTGGGTCTACCCTATGCTGAGTGCCGGAGTCGCGGCGCTTTGCGTGCACCGTCGCTGCGAAGCGCGAACCGCGGAGCGAGTTGCGTACAGGGTGAACCAGTGAGCATGCCGCCCCCGACCGAAGCTGACCTCGACCGCCTGCTGCAGGCGGCGCGGGCCGCGCGCGGCCATGCGTACGCACCGTACTCGCGCTTCGCCGTCGGCGCCGCGCTGCTCGACGAACACGGCCGCGTGCACGCCGGCTGCAACGTGGAGAACGCGGCCTACCCGCAGAGTCTGTGCGCCGAGGCAGTGGCCCTCGGTGTGCTGGTGGCCGGCGGCGGCACACGGGTGCGCGCCGCGGTGGTGGTGGGCGTTGCGGCGCAGCCGGTCACCCCGTGCGGCGGCTGCCGCCAGAAGCTGCGCGAGTTCGCCGCCGACGACTGCCTGGTCTGGTCGGCCGATGACCGCGGCTGGCGCGCGCGCCATACGCTGGGCGCGCTGCTGCCGGCCGGCTTCGGGCCGGATCACTTGGCGCGTGATACGAGCGGCACCGGCGCCGGCACCCCAGTCGGCACCGCGGCTGGCACCGCAGCCGCCGCCCCAGCCGCCCCTGCATCCGGCACGCTGCGATGACGACCGAGCGCAACGCCTTCGACGCCGCGGTGGCCGCCAGCGCCGAGCGCGTGCGTGCCAGCGGCCGGCAGCCGCGCATCGCGGTGCTGCTCGGTTCGGGCTGGCACGGCTTCGTGGCGCGCGTGCGAGAGCCGCTGGTGCTGCGCTATGCCGAGCTGCCGGCGTTCCCTGCCATCGGTGTCGAGGGCCACACTGGCGAGCTGGTGCTCGGGCGCATCGGCGCACACCAGGTCGCGGTGCTGGGCGGCCGCCAGCACACCTACGAGCACGGCCACGCGGCGGTGATGGGCGGCGCCATCGCCACGCTGGCGGCGTGCGGCGTGGCGGTGCTGGTGCAGACCAACGCCGCCGGCAGCCTCGACACGGCGCTGCGCCCGGGCGCGCTGATGCTGCTCAACGACCACCTGAACATCGTGCAAGCGTCGCCGCTGGTCGGGGAGTGTGGGACCGAGCGCTTCGTCGACCTGCGCGACGCGTACGACCCGATGCTGCGCGCGCAGGCCCATGCCGCTGCACGGCGCGCCGGGGCGGCACTGCACGACGGCGTGTACGCGTGGGTGCTCGGGCCGCAGTTCGAGACGCCGGCCGAGATCCGCATGCTGCGCCAGCTCGGCGCGCACGCGGTGGGCATGAGCACGGTGCCCGAAACCATCCTCGCGCGCCGCCACGGCCTGCGCGTGCTCGCGCTGTCGATGATCACCAACATGGGCTGCGGCCTCGACGCCGAGGCGGCGCTGAGCCATGCGCAGACGCTGGCCGCGGCACGCGCGGCCGCGGCGCAAACGGTGCCGCTGCTCGAGGCGGTGGTGGCCGCGCTGGAGTTGACATGAACACGTCTTCGGAACCCGCGCACCACGTGACCGCGGCCGCCGACGCCGCACGCGCCGCGCTCGCCTGCCTCGACCTGACCAGCTTGAACGAGCGCGACAACGAAAACACGGTGGCCGCGCTGTGTGCGCGTGCCAATGCACTGCCCGGCCGCTGGGGTGGACTGCGGGTGGCGGCGGTGTGCGTATGGCCGCGCTTCGCGCGCGCGGCGCGACGCGAACTCGATGGCGCGGTGAAGGTCGCCGCGGTGGCGAGCTTTCCGCACGGCGGCACCGACATCGCCGCCGCGCTGCGCGACGTCGACGCCATCGCGCACGCCGGCGCGCACGAGGTCGACGTGGTCCTGCCGTATCGCGCGCTGCTGGCGGGCGACGATGCGGCGGCCGCGGCGCTGCTGCGCGCGGTGCGCCACGCCTGCCAGGGTCTGACGCTGAAGGTGATCCTCGAAACCGGCGAGCTGCGCGAGCCGGCAGCGATCGAACGCGCGGCGCGGCTGGCGCTGGCCGAAGGCGCCGATTTCCTGAAGACCAGCACCGGCAAGACAGCCATCGGCGCGACGCTGCCGGCCGCGCGCGCGATGCTGCGCGCGATTGCCGGCGATGCGCGCGCCACGGCACACGTCGGCTTCAAGGCCGCGGGCGGCATCCGCCGCCTTGCCGACGCGCTGCCGTACCTCGACGCCGTGCGCGGCACGCTCGGCGCCGACGCGCTGACGCCGGTGCGCCTTCGCCTCGGCGCCAGCGCGTTGCTCGACGACATCGAATCGGTGCTGCGTGAGGCGCAGGCGACGCGGTAGCGCGAGCATTGATGTGGTCCTCCCCGACACCCCTTCTGCGCCCCTTCTGCCTGCACAGACGCGGCCGCTCGTGAATGCTCCTGCGATGCGCGCACAGGAGATCATCGGCGCCAAGCGCGACGGGGCGGCGCTGAGCGAGCCGCAGATCGACGCCTTCGTGCGCGGCCTGGTCGCGCGCGAGCCGCAAGCGCGCTGGAGCGAGGGCCAGGTGGCGGCGCTGACGATGGCGGTGTGCCTCAACGGCATGACGCGCGCCGAGACCGTGGCGCTGACGCGCGCGATGACCGCCTCGGGCACGGTGCTCGACTGGTCGCGCGAGCGCTTCGCCGGCCCGCTGCTCGACAAGCACTCCACCGGCGGTGTCGGCGACAAGGTGAGCCTGGTGCTGGCGCCACTGGTGGCCGCCTGCGGCGGCGTGGTGCCGATGGTGTCGGGCCGCGGCCTCGGCCACACCGGCGGCACGCTCGACAAGCTGGCTGCGCTGCCGGGCTACACCACGGTGCCGTCGCACGGCGCGCTGCGGCGCGTGCTGCGCGAGGCCGGTTGCGCGATCGTCGGCGCCAGTGCGCGCATCGCGCCGGCCGACCGGCGGCTGTACGCGATCCGCGACGCCACCGGCACGGTGGAATCGCTGGCGCTGATCACCGCCAGCATCCTGTCGAAGAAGCTCGCCGCCGGCCTGCAGGCGCTGCTGCTCGACGTGAAGGTGGGCAACGGCGCGTTCTGCACCACCGAGGCCGACGCGCACGCGCTGGCCGCGAGCCTGGTCGCGGTGGCGCGCGAGGCCGGCCTGTCGACGCGCGCGCTGCTCACCGACATGGATGCGGTGCTCGGCACCACGGTGGGCAACGCGCTCGAGCTGCGCGAGGCGCTCGACCTGCTGCATGGCCGCACGCGCGATGCGCGGTTGTGGGCCCTGACGCTGGCACTGGCCGCGCAGATGCTGCTGCAAGGCGGCCTGGTGCGCGACGAGGCCGAGGGCGAGCGGCGCGCGCAGGCCGCGCTCGACAGCGGCGCGGCGGCCGAGCGCTTCGCGCGCATGGTGGCCGCGCTCGGCGGACCGCACGGTGAACGGCTCGACGCCGTGCTGCCGGCGGCGCCGCTGCAACGCGCGCTGCCGGCACCGCGCGACGGCATCGTCGGCGCGATGGACACGCGGGCGATCGGCCTGGCGGTGGTGGCGCTCGGCGGCGGCCGCGCGCGCGCCGACGCTGCGATCGACCCCGCGGTGGGCCTGAGCGCGGTGCGCGGGCGCGGCGTCGCAGTGATGCGCGGCGAGCCGCTGGCAATCGTGCACGCGCGCGACGCCGCTGCCGCTGACGCCGCCTGCGCCGCGCTGCGGCGCGCGATCACGGTGGTCGACCCGGGCGATGCCGCTGCGCCCGCGCCGGCGCTGATCCGCGCGCGCATCGTCGACTGAAGAAGCTGTGAACGAATCGCCCACACCCGCTCGTCACGCCAGGAGGCGCCCGCTCGTCGTTGCAAATGCTCGCCATATCACGCGATATGGCTGCGCTTTGCGCCTGGATCGGGCGCCTCCTGGCGCGCCGCTCGGGCGCGGCCAATTCATTCACAGCTTCTGAGCTGCAGCGCCCGGCACCTACAATTCGCCGGCGAGCGCTGCACGCACCGACCGCGCCGCCCCCACGATGTCGCTGTCCCCGCTGACCAGCCTGTCGCCGCTCGACGGCCGCTATGCCGCCAAGCTCGATGCGCTGCGGCCGCTGCTGTCGGAGTTCGGCCTGATGCACCGCCGCGTGCAGGTGGAGGTGGAGTGGTTCATCGCGCTGTCCGACGCCGGCATGCGCGAGTTTCCGCCGCTGGCGGCCGACGCGCGCGAGCGCGCGCGCGGCTGGGTGCGCACGTTCGCCGAGGCCGACGCGCAGGCGATCAAGAACATCGAACGCACCACCAACCACGACGTGAAGGCGGTGGAGTACTGGCTGAAAGACCGCATGCGCGGCGACGCCGGGCTCGAGCCGTGGCGCGAGTTCGTGCACTTTGCCTGCACCAGCGAGGACATCAACAACGCGAGCCACGCGCTGATGCTGCAGGCCGCGCGCGAGCAGGTGCTGCTGCCGGCCGTCGACCGCGTCGCGCAGCGGCTCACCGCGATGGCGCACGCGTTTGCCGACGTGCCGATGCTCAGCCGCACGCACGGCCAGACCGCCAGCCCGACCACGCTGGGCAAGGAGATCGCCAACGTCGCCGCGCGGCTGGCGCGCGCGCGCACGCGCATCGCCGAGGTGCAGCCGCTGGCCAAGATGAACGGCGCGGTCGGCAACTACAACGCGCACGCGATCGCCTGGCCCGGCTTCGACTGGCCGGCGTTCGCGCAGCGCGTGGTCGAGGGCTCGCTGCGCCTGAGCTTCAACCCCTACACCACGCAGATCGAGCCGCACGACTGGATGGCCGAGCTGTTCGACGCGGTGGCGCGCACCAACACCATCCTGATCGACTGGTCGCGCGACGCCTGGGGCTACATCAGCCTGGGCTACTTCAAGCAGCGGCTGAAAGACGGCGAGGTCGGCAGCTCGACGATGCCGCACAAGGTCAACCCGATCGACTTCGAGAACGCCGAGGGCAACTTCGGCCTCGCCAACGCGCTGCTCACGCACCTGTCGCAGAAGCTGCCGATCAGCCGCTGGCAGCGCGACCTGACCGACAGCACCGTGCTGCGCAACATGGGCGTCGCGCTCGGCTACGCGGTGCTCGGCTGCGATTCGCTGCTGCGCGGCCTCGACAAGCTCGAGGTCAACCGCGGCACGCTCGGCGCCGACCTCGACGCCGCGTGGGAGGTGTTGGCCGAGGCGGTGCAGACCGTGATGCGCCGCCACGGCCTGCCCGAGCCGTACGAGCAGCTGAAGGCGCTGACGCGCGGCCAGGCGATCACGCGCGAATCGATGGCCGCGTTCATCGAGGCGCTGGCGCTGCCGCCGGCCGAGAAGGCGCGCCTGCGCGCGCTGACGCCGGCCGGCTACACCGGCCTGGCGGCCACGCTCGCCAAGCGCTTCAACTGACGGGCGGCAGACCGCGCGCGCGATGGCGACGCCCACCTTCACCGACCAGCTGCTGGCCACCGAGCGCGCGCACGAGTCGCTGCTGTGCGTGGGCCTCGACCCCGAGCCGGCCAAGTTCCCCGGCGCGTGGCAGCACGACGCGGCGCGCATCTTCGACTTCTGCGCCACCATCGTCGACGCCACGCGCGACCTGGTGATCGCGTTCAAGCCGCAGATCGCCCACTTCGCGGCGCATCGCGCCGAAGACCAGCTCGAGCGGCTGATGGCGCACATCCGCAAGGTGGCACCCGACGTGCCGGTGATCCTCGACGCCAAGCGCGGCGACATCGGCTCCACCGCCGAGCAGTACGCGCGCGAGGCGTTCGAGCGCTACGGTGCCGATGCGGTCACGCTGTCGCCGTTTCTCGGCTACGACTCGATCGAGCCGTACATGAAGTACGACGGCAAGGGCCTGATCCTGCTGTGCCGCACGTCGAACCTGGGCGGCGCCGACCTGCAGGCGCAGCGCCTGGCCGGCGGCGAGCTGCTGTACGAGCGCATCGCGAAGCTGGCGCAGGGCGAGTGGAACCACAACGGCCAGCTCGGCCTGGTGGTGGGCGCCACCTGGCCGGCCGAGATCGCGCGCGTGCGCGCGCTGGCGCCGACGCTGCCGCTGCTGATCCCCGGCGTCGGCGCGCAGGGCGGCGACGCCGAGGCCACGGTGCACGCCGGCTGGCGCAGCGAGCACGGGCGCACGACCGCGCCGATCATCGTCAACAGCTCGCGCGCGGTGCTGTACGCCAGCCGCGGCAACGAGTTCGCCGCCGACGCGCGCCGCGTGGCCGACGAGACGCGCACGCTGCTCAACGCCGCGCGGCGGCTGCGGGCGTCGAGCGGGGCCTGAACCCACCCGCACTCACGTCAGCAGCGGCTGCAGCGGCAGCTCGCGCAGCCGCTTGCCGGTCAGCACGAACAGCGCGTTGGCCAGTGCCGGGGCGAGCGGCGGCACCAGCGGCTCGCCGATGCCGCTGGGCGCGGCATCGCTGGGCACGATGTGGGTCTCGACGCGCGGCATCTGCGCCAGCGTCAGCAGCGGGTGATCGGGGAAGTTCTTCTGCTTGACCGCGCCGGCGTCGATGTCGATGCGGCCGTAAAGCGCGGCGCTGAGCGCGAACGCCACCGACGATTCGGCCTGCTGCGCCACGCCCTGCGGGTGCACGGCCACGCCGCAGTCGAGCGCGCAGACTACGCGGTGCACGCGCGGCCGGCGCTGCGCCAGCGACACCTCGACCACCTGGGCCACGATGGTGCCGAAGCTCTCGTGCAACGCCACGCCGCGCGCACGGCCGGCCGGCAGCGGCTGGCCCCAGCCGGCCTGCTGCGCCGCCAGTTGCAGCACAGCCGCGTGGCGCGGCCGCTCGGCCAGCAGGCCGAGACGAAATTGCAGCGGATCGCGCTGCGCGGCGTGCGCCAGCTCGTCGACGAAGGCCTCGACGAAGAACGCGTTGTGCGAGTGGCCCACCGAGCGCCAGTTGCCGATCGGCACGCCGCTGTTGGTGGCCACATGCGCGATGCGCTGGTGCGCGATGGCGTACGCCAGGTCGTACAGGCCCTCGACCGTGGTCTTGTCGGGCAGGTCCACCGGCCCGGCCAGCGCCGGCAGCACGCGCTCGAGCCAGCGCGGCGCGAGCGCATCGCCGGCGCTGTGCGCCTCGAACGCCTGCACGCGGCCCTCGCCGTCGAGGCCGGCGCGCAGCAGCACGGCCGCGGCGGGGCGGTAGAAGTCGTGCGTGAAGTCTTCTTCGCGCGACCACGCCAGTTGCACCGGCCGGCCGGCGGTTTCGAGCGCGACGCGCACCGCCTGCGCCACCACGTCGACCTCGAGCCGGCGGCCGAAGCCGCCGCCGAGGTAGGTGACGTGCACTGTGACGGCCTCGGGCGGCACGCCGGCCACGCGCGCCGCCACGTCGCGCGCGAGGCCCGGCACCTGCGTCGGCGCCCACACCTCGACACGGCCGCCGCCGACGCGCGCGGTGCAGTTCATCGGCTCCATCGTCGCGTGCGCAAGGTACGGTGCGCGGTACAGCGCCTCGACGCGGCGCGGTGCGGCGGCCAGCGCAGCGGCGCTGTCGCCGCGCGTGTGGAACGCGAGGCCGCCACGCCGCGCGGCGGCATCGCGCGCCGCCGCTTCGAGCGCGGCCTCGATCGCCTTCGAGTCGAGCGCGCCCGCCGGGCGCGGCTGCCACTGCACCCAGCCGCGCGTGGCCAGCGCGGCGATCGCCTCGCGCGTGTGCCAGGTGCTGCGGCCGACCACTGCCAGCGCGGCATCGGCGCCGGCCAGTGGCGGCAGCCGCACGATGCGCTCGACGCCGGGGAACTGCAGCACGGCGTCGACATTGACCGGGCCCGGCGCGCCGCCGAGCATCGGTGCGTGCACGATGCCGGCATACACCAGGCCCGGCAATCGCACGTCGAGGCCGTAGAGGGCGCTGCCGTCGCACTTGGCCGCGACGTCGACGCGCGGCGCGGCGCGGCCGATCATGCGCCACGCGGCGCGCGGCTTCAGCGTCACATCGCCCGGCGGCGACAGCGCGGCCTGCTGCACCAGCTCGCCGTAGTGCGCGCGCGGGCCCGACGGATGGCTGACGACGCCGTCGCGCACCTCGAGCTCGGCCACCGGCAGCTTCCAGCGTAACGAGGCCGCGCCGAGCAGGCGCGCGCGCGCGGTGGCCGCAGCCAGCCGCAGCGGGCCCCAGGCATCGGCCACGCTGGCCGAGCCGCCGGTGACGTTGATGCCGAGCTCGCGCACCAGCTTCAGCGTGAGCCAGCGCGCGGCGCGAAAGCCGGCCGTTTCGCGGCCCGGCTCGCGGTCGTCGGCGTGGAACGGCAGCGCGCCGACGAAGCCCGCGGCGCTGCCGTAGATCGCATCGGGCCCGGCGGGCTGCAGCCGAACGCGCGCCAGCGGCACGTCGAGCTCGTCGGCCGCCAGCATCGCCAGCGCGGTGTGCACGCCCTGGCCCATCTCGCTGCGGTTCATCGCCAGCACGATGGCGCCGTCGGCGGTCACCTTGATCCAGCCGTTGAGCGCCACCTCGCCATCGGCCGGCGGCCACAGCGCGGCGCTGCCAAGCCGGCCGCGCGGCGGCAACGCGCCCCAGCCGACCAGCAGCGCGCCACCGACGGCGGCGCCCGACAGCAACCAGCTGCGCCGCTTCACGGCGCAGGCCCCTCGGTGATTCGCGCGACCGGCGGCGCATGAACCAGGCCGAGCCAAGCGGCCGCCGCGGCAGCTGTGCCGGGCCGCTGGCGGCGCTCCCTGGGGGGAGGCGCCGAAGGCGCTTCGAGGGGGGTCATGTCACCGTCGGCGCGCGGCGAGCCGGCGTGCGGCGCCGTGGATGGCTGCTCGAACGCGCGGGTAGGTGCCGCAGCGGCACAGATTGGTGATCGCGGCATCGATGTCGGCATCGCTCGGCTCGGGCTTGGCCTCGAGCAGCGCGGCCGCGGCCATCAGCATGCCGCTCTGGCAGTAGCCGCACTGCGGCACCTGCTGCTCGACCCAAGCCTGCTGCAGCGCATGCGGCGCGGCCGCCGTACCCAGGCCCTCGATCGTGCGGATCGCCTTGCCCTGCACCGCCTGCAGCGGCGTCACGCACGCGCGCACCGCGGCGCCATCGACCTGCACCGTGCAGGCGCCGCAGGCGGCCACGCCGCAGCCGTACTTGGTGCCGGTGAGGTTCAGCACGTCGCGCAGCAGCCACAGCAGTGGCATGCGCGCGTCGGCCGCGGCGTCGTCGACCGCGACGCTGCGGCCATTGATCGAGAGCTTCATCGCACCGGCTTCGAACGCATGGCGGGCGGCCATTGTGGCCCGCGCCCCGCACGGCGCGCGGCGCAAGCGTTGCAAGTCGTGAGGACTTGCGCGGCGTCAGGCTGCGTACCGCCAATCGCGGGCCGTGTGCCGTCTGCCGTCAACCGCGTGACGTCGATTCGCAGGTCTTCAACCGCGCGCCCTCGATCGCGGGCGGTTGGCCGTGAGTGGTTCAGTCGAGCACAGCCTCGCTGTGCACGGCGCCGGCGCGGTCGGCACGCGCGCTCAGCGCCAGCCGCGTGCCACGCGGTGCGCGCACGATCCACTCGGCCACCGCGCGGTCGCCGGTGATGTCGCGGTTGGGCAGGAACGCCTGCAGCGTCGTTTTCGTGGCGTGGCCGGCCAGGTGCGGGCCGACGATGCGCGGTTTGCCGCCGACCAGCTCGCAGCCGTCGGGCAGCGTGATCTCGAACACCACGCCGCGCGCGGTCTTGCGCTCGAGCGCGCGTGCGCTCACGTGCGCCGGCAGGTAGCCGGTGTTGGCGACCGCGAAGCGCACGCGCCAGGTGTCGGGCCCGAGTGCGCGTGCCTCGGTGCGCAGCACCTCGAGCCGCGGCAGGCTCAGCGCCAGCTGCTGCAGCCAGGCCGGAAAGCGCGCGGCCTCGCGCTCGCGCAGGTGCGGCGGCGGGTTGCGCCAGTAGTTCAGGCGGTCCCAGCCGCCGAGCTCCACCGCGCCGAGCTGCGGATGCTGGAACGGGTACCAATCGACATGCGCCAGGCCGTTGCACTGCGTGTCGCTCCAGCGCAGCAGCTTGAGGTCGTCTTCGGGCGGATGCTCGCGGTACCAGTGGACCCAGTCGTAGTCGGTGATGCCGGCTTCCTTGTTGGGGCCCCAGATCTCCACCGTCCAGAACAGCGAGCCCAGGTGCTCGTACAACCAGTCTTGCGTGCCGGAGATGGTCTCCTTCGGGTGGTAGCGAAAATCTTCGTAGATGCTGATCGCCGGGTAGCCGGTGAGCTTCTCGCCGAGCGCCGACAGGCGCTTGTAGATCCACAGGTCTTCGGGTGTCATGTCCTGGTCGGACTGCGTGGCCATCGGCCGCAAGATGACGCCCGAGTGGGTGTGGAAGCTCACGCCGGCGCCGATGTTGGGATGCTTGACGATGAAGTCGACCATCGCCCGCACCTCGGGCTCGCTGGTGGGGTACGGCCCCGCGCCCGCCTGCTCGAACTCCTGCCGCCAGTGCGACGGGAAGTTGCGGTTGAGGTCGAGGCTCTCGCGGTCGGGGTTGACCTTGATCTGCAGGCCGTCGAAGTTGAGCAGCATGCCCTCGGGCATCAGGCGCCAGTAGCGGCCGCCGAACTCGCCGGGCTCGCGCGGGATCATCAGCCGCGCGTCGTCGGGGTGGCACTTCCATGATCCATTGGCATCGGGGATGCGCATGAACAGCATGCGGCCGTCGCCGTCGACGTCTTCGATGCTGAGGCCGTCGATCGCCGGTTCGTCGAACGGGTACGGCCGTGTCGACGCGCGGATGTAGCGCGGCCGGTCGGCCAGCGCGAGTTCGGCGCCGTCGGGGTTCAGGCGCGGGCACAGGTAGACCACCCGCGTGTCGAGCAGTTGCGCGATGGCGGCATCGCCCGCGTAGCCGGCCACCAGCTGGTGCAGCCAATAGAGGCAGGCGGTGCTCGCGGTCAGCTCGCCGGCGTGGATGTTGCCGTCGCACCAGAATGCCGGCTTGTCGGTGTCGGGGCCGGTGTCGCGCTGCGTGATCACGGCCAGCCAGATGTCACGGCCCTCGTAGCTCTTGCCGATCGATTCGATGCGCACCAGGTCGGGCCGCGCGGCGGCGTAGTCGTGCAGCAGCCGCGTCAGCTCGGCGTGGCGGTAGAACAGGTCGAAGCGGGGGACGGGCAGCTCTTGCATCGTCGGCGCGAAGGGTGGGCGAGCCGCTCAAGTGTCGCAGAGCGGCGGGCATGGCAGCGCCGGCAGCGCCTCGTGCAAACCCCAGCCGTGGCCGCGGCGTCACAGTGCCGGCACCACAGAGCCGGCGTCGGCGTGCCAGCCGCGCGGCGCCGGGCGCGCGGCCGTGTTCAGCGCAGCGGCAGCAGCAACCGCGCGATGCCGCGCACGCTCACCAGGTTGCCCGGGTTGCCGGTCTCCTCCAGCACGTTGGCCATGCGGCGCAGGATGCGCGCACTGCGGTTGGCGCGCCAGATCAGCAGGTCGGCCAGCCAGGGGTGGTTGTTGACGCGGTTGGCGCGCTCGTACAGCTCGAAACGCGGCTTCAACGCGGCGATCGCCGCGCGGTACGGTGCGTGCGCGGCGTCGAGCGCGGCGTCGGATGCGGCATCCGACGCCGAGGGTGCCGCGGCGCGCGGCGCCGCCGCGTGCGCACCGATCAGCGCGCGCGCAGCCAGCATGCCGGTCTCCATCGCCTTGCCGATGCCTTCGCCGGTGAACGCATAGGTGCTGCCCGCGGCCTCGCCGGTCACCATCAGGCCGGCGCGCGTGAGCTGCGCGCCGTCGAGCGAGCAGCGCAGCGGCGCGCCCTTCAACTCGCCGACGAACTGGCCGCTGCGCGTGAGCTCGCGCGCCGGCGCGTAGACCTCGCAGAACGCGGCGAACATCTCGCGCAGGTTGACGTCGCGCATCGTCTGCCGGCCGTCGGCGCCGAGATGGTTGTGGCTGTGCGCCAGGCCGACGCCGATGTTGAACACGCCGTCGCGGCACGGAAAGATCCAGCCGTAGCCCGTGCGCAGGCGCCTGTGCCACACGACTTCGAGCGCGGTGATGCGCTCGGCGAACGCCGGGTTGCGCACATAGCCGCGCAGCGCCACGCCGCTGGGCACGCGGCGCTCGCAGACGCCGGCGGCGATCAGCGCCTGCGGCACCGCACCGGTGGCCAGCACCACCTGCCGCGCGCGGATCTCGTGCAGCGCCGGTTCATGCGGCGAGCCGGCGTCGCCGCCGCGCAGGCGCGCACCGATCACGCGATCGCCGCCGAGCAGCGGCGCCTCGAAGCGCGCCGGCGCCAGCAGCCGCGCGCCGGCGCGCACCGCGGCACGGCAGACGATGTCGTCGAGCTCGCGCCGCGGCAGCACCGCGAGCCGGCCCGGTACGTCGACGCGGCCGCCGCGCGGGCCGATGCAGCCGACATGGCGAGCTCGCTGCGCGCGCGTCATCACCTCGTCGTAGACGCCAAGCTTGTGCAGCGCGGCGTGCGCATCGGGGATCAGGCCGTCACCGCACACCTTGTCGCGCGGGAACGCCTGCGCATCGATCAGCACGGTGTCGATGCCGGCGCGTGCGAGCAGTTGCGCGCACGCGCTGCCGGCCGGTCCGGCGCCGACGACGAGCACCTCGCAGCGATCGGGCCAGGCAGACGGATCGGGCATGCTTGCAGCCACCGAGAGATGGGGCGCCGATTGTAGGCAGCGCGGCCGCGCCGCCCGCGCGCGGGCATGGTGCGCATCGCGCAGCGCGTGGTGGCCTTGTCGGGCGGCCGATCGAACAGCCGTCCGACGGATCCTGTCGACGACCGCTCGGACCGCTTCGCCGCTTCAGGCCGCGAGCGCAGCCGCTGCGGCTCCCGCCTGCGCCTTCACGCGCTGCCGCCACGCGTGCAACAGCGGCTCGGTGTAGCCGCTGGGCTGCTCCTGGCCCTTGAACACAAGATCGAGCGCCGCCTGGTAGGCCGCCGAGGTGGCGAAGTTGCCATGCATGCGGCGGTACAGCGGGTCGCCGGCGTTCTGCTGGTCGACCACCGCGGCCATGCGCTCGAAGGTGGCCCGTACCTGGCCCTCGCTGACCACGCCGTGGCGCAACCAGTTGGCGATGTGCTGGCTCGAGATGCGCAGCGTGGCGCGATCCTCCATCAGCCCGACGTTGTGGATGTCGGGCACCTTAGAGCAGCCGACGCCCTGGTCGACCCAGCGCACCACGTAGCCGAGGATGCCCTGCGCGTTGTTGTCGATTTCCTGCTGGCGTTCGGCGGCGCTCCAATCGGCCTTGGCCGCCACCGGCACCGTCAGCAGGTCGTCGAGCAGCGCCTCGTGCTCGGCGCGGAGGCCGGCGCGCTCGAGCTGCCGCATCACCGCGAACACGTCGACCTGGTGGTAGTGCAGCGCGTGCAGCGTCGCCGCGGTGGGGCTCGGCACCCAGGCGGTGTTGGCGCCGGCCTGCGGGTGCACGATCTTCGCTTTTAGCATCGCGCCCATCAGGTCGGGCATGGCCCACATGCCCTTGCCGATCTGCGCCTTGCCGCGCAGGCCGCATTGCAGGCCGATGAGCACGTTCAGCCGTTCGTAGGCGGCGATCCAGGCGCTGGACTTCATGTCGCCCTTGCGGATCATCGGTCCGGCGCGCATCGCGGTGTGGATCTCGTCGCCGGTGCGGTCGAGGAAGCCGGTGTTGATGAAGGCGACGCGGCTCTTCGCAGCGGCGATGCACGCCTTCAGGTTGACGCTGGTGCGGCGCTCCTCGTCCATGATGCCGAGCTTGACGGTGCTGTCGGGCAGGCCGAGCAGCGCCTCGACGCGCGCGAACAGCTCGGCGGCGAACGCCACCTCGGCCGGCCCGTGCATCTTGGGCTTGACGATGTAGATCGAGCCGGTGCGGCTGTTGCGGATGCCGTGCTGCGTGAGGCCCTTCAGGTCGTGCAGCGCGATCGCGGTGGTCACCACCGCATCGAGGATGCCCTCGGGAATCTCGCGGTCGTCGTCGCCGTAGAGCACCGCGGGGTTCGTCATCAGGTGGCCGACGTTGCGCACGAACAGCAGCGAGCGGCCGTGCAGCGTCAGCGGCCGGCCATCGGGCGCGGTGTAGACACGGTCGGGGTTCAGGCTGCGCACGAAGCGACGGCCGCCCTTTTCCATCGCCTCGGTCAGTGTGCCCTTCAGGATGCCGAGCCAGTTGCCGTAGGCCTGCACCTTGTCGGCTGCATCGACCACCGCCACCGAATCCTCGAGATCGAGGATGGTCGACACCGCCGATTCGATCACCAGGTCGCAGACGCCGGCAGGATCGTCGCGGCCGATCGGGTGACTGCGGTCGAAGCGGATGTCGAGGTGCAGGCCGTGGTGCTCCAGCAGCACGCCCGACGGCGCATCGGCCGCGCCCTGGTGGCCGCGGAACTGCGCCGGCTTCGCCAGGCCGGTGGCCTTGCCGCCCTTCAGCGTGACCACCAGCCGGCCGCCGACGACGCGATAGTTGATGGCATCGATGTGCGAGCCGCGTTGCAGCGGTGCGGTGCGGTCGAGCACGTAGCGGCAGTACTCGATCACCTTGGCGCCGCGCACCGGGTTGTAGCCCGGGCCGCGCGTGGCGCCGCCGTCTCGAGTCGATCCGGCTGCGCTGGGCGACTCGACCCCCTCGGGAGGCAGCGAAGCCTGAGGGCTCTGTTCAGGCAGCGCATCGGTGCCGTACAGCGCATCGTACAACGAGCCCCAGCGCGCGTTGGCCGCGTTCAGTGCGTAGCGCGCGTTGGTCACCGGCACCACCAGTTGCGGGCCAGCCTGGCGCGCCAGTTCGTCGTCGACGTTGGCGGTGGTGATCTTCACGCGCTTCGGTGCCGGCACGAGATAGCCGATGCGCTGCAGGAACTCGCGGTAGGCCTTACGGTCGCGGATCGGACCGGGGTGCGCGCCATGCCAGGCATCGAGCTCGCGCTGCAACCGCTCGCGCTCGGCCAGCAGCGCCGCGTTCTGCGGTGCGAGGTCGCGCACGATGGCGTCGAAGCCGCGCCAGAACGCGGCCGGCTCGACGCCGGTGTCGGGCAGCACCTGCTGCTCGATGAACTGCGCCAGCTCGGTGGCAACTTTCAAGCTGTGGTGGTGGGTGCGGTCGGTCATCGTCGTCGGGCTTGTGGTCGTGATGGGTCTGGTCGATGGGAATTGGCGTGAGCGTGGCCGGCAGCGAGCTGCGGGTCAACCCGCGCCGGTCAAACGGGCGGCGGGTGTTCGGCAGGTTCGGCGAAGAAGTCGAGCACGTCGCGCAGATTGCTCCCGGTGCGCGTGGGTTCGGTGCCGAGCACATCCAGCGGCGCGCCGGCACGGTTGATCCACAGCGTGGTGTAGCCGTACCAGGTGGCACCGATCGCATCCCAGCCGTTGCTCGACACGAACAGGATCTGCCGCGCCGGCAGCCCCAATGCCTGCGGGCCGAGCGCATAGACCGCGTCATCGGTCTTGAACCGCTGCACGCTGTGCGCGCTGAGTACCGGGTCCAGCCAGGCCCCGAAGCCGGCATGCGCGATCACCGAATCGAGCAGCGGCGGCTCGCCGTTGGACAGCACGCCAGCGCGGATGCCGCGCGCGCGCAGCGTCTGCAGCACGGCGCGGTTCTCGGCGAACGGCGCCAGGCGTCGGTACTCGTCCATCAGCGTCTGCTCGATCGTCGGTGTCAACGGCAGGCCCAGCCGCGTGCAGGTGAAGTGCAGCGCGCAGCGCGTCAGCTCGCTGAACGGCCGGTAGCGGTCGGCCATCGAACACAGGTGTGTGTACTCGATCTGCTTGTCGCGCCACAGCTGCGACGCGCGCTCGCCGTGGCCGGGAAACAGCGACTCCAGCCGCCGGCCGACGCTGTACACATCGAACAGCGTGCCGAAGACATCGAACAGCACGGCGCGCGGCGCGCCAGCGACGGAAGGCGGTGCCATGAACTCGACACTCTATGCGGCGCCGACGCAGCCATTGGGTGCAGCCAATGCGCGGGATTGATGACCTTCACGGCATGAGTCGAGCGCGCTGCGGCTCAATTGTGCGATTGGGTCGCCCCTTCCGCAGTCTGGGCTGCGATTTGATCTTTGACCAACCGACCGCTAATCTCGACCGGTGGATCAGCTAAAGCAGATCGAATCGTTCGTAGCGGTGGCCGGCAAGGGTAGCCTGACGGCCGCTGCCAACGCCGAGGGCGTGGCGCCGGCGGTGATCGGCCGCCGCATCGATGCGCTCGAAGAGCGGCTCGGCGTCAAGCTGCTGGTGCGCACCACGCGGCGCATCACGCTGACCCACGAAGGCAGCGCGTTCCTTGAGGATTGCCAGCGCATCCTGGTCGACTTGGCCACCGCCGAGGCCAGTGTTTCCGAAGGCGGTGTGAAAGCCAGCGGTCACTTGCGTATCACTGCGCCGGCGGGCTTCGGACGTCGGCACGTGGCGCCGCTGGTGCCACGCTTCGTCGCCGAGCATCCGGACGTCAGCATCTCGCTGAACCTGTCGGACCGCGTGGTCGACATCGTCAACGAAGGCTTCGACTGCGCGGTGCGCGTCGGCGACCTGCCCGACTCGAGCCTGGTCAGCGTGCGGCTGGCCGACAACCGGCGCATGTGCGTGGCCACCGCGGAGTACCTGAAGCGCCACGGCACGCCGAAGCAACCGGCCGACCTGGTGAAGCACCGTTGCCTGATGCTGTCGTCCGAGGCCAGCCAGCCGCGCGGCTGGGCGTTCACGGTCGACGGCAAGGTGGTGCACGTGCGCCCCGGCGGCGCGCTCGACTGCAGCGACGGCCAGGTGCTGCACGACTGGTGCGCGCAGGGCTTGGGCATCGCCTGGCGCAGCACCTGGGAGGTGCAGGACGAAGTGGCCAGCGGCCGCCTGGTGGCGGTGCTCGAGGAGCATGCCGCGCCGCCGAACGGCGTGTATGCAGTGTTCGTGCAGCGCAAGCACCTGCCGCTGCGCGTGCGGCTGTGGATCGACTTCCTGAAGCAGAGCTACGGCGACGCGGCCTACTGGGCGCGTCCGCAGACCAGGCCGCTGGCGGCCTGAGCCCTGACACTCGCCTGAGCCGAAACCCTCCCCCCGCAGCAGCGCCCGACACCATGGCCCTCGAAGCAACCCTGGCCTACCTGCACGTGATGGCCATCCTGACCTGGGTGGTGTTCATCGCCAGCACCACCGCGCTGGCGCGCGAGGACTGGTTCAACGCGGCAGCCCTGGTGCGGCTGGCCCGCGTCGACCGCATCACCGCGATCGGTGCGATCGCCGTACTGCTGAGCGGGGCGGCGCGCAGCGTCTGGGGCGTCAAGGGGCTGCACTGGTACCTCGACCAGCCGCTGTGGTGGGGCAAGGTCACGCTGTGGCTGGTGATGGCGCTGGTCGGCTTCGGCGCCTCGCGCCGCATCCAGAGCTGGCGCCGCACGCTCGCCGCCGGCGGAGGGCTGCCGTCGCCGGCCGAGATCGTTGCCGTGCGGCGCCGGGTGTTCGCGGCCTCGCATCTGATGCTGGTCGTCCCGGCGCTGGCCGTCTGCCTGGCGCGCGGCATCGGCACCCGCTGAAGGCCCAAGAACGGAGCGGCCGGGCTGCCAGGCCCGGCCGTTCACTTGGCGCGCGAAGCGCCGGAGGCGGTCAGATCACGCCTTGAGGCATTCGCTCATGAACGTCTTGCGCTCATCGCCCTTCTTGTCGCCGGCCTCCTTGTTGCAGGCCTTCATCTTGTCCTGCTGGCTCGTCTTCTTGGCCGACAGGCAGGTCTTCATGAACGCCTTGCGCTCGTCGCCCTTCTTGTCGCCGGCCTCCTTGTTGCACGCGGTCATCTTGTTCTGCTGCGCGGTGGGCTTCTTTTCGTCGGCCGCGTGGACGGACAGCGACGCGGCAGCCAGCGACAGCGCGAGCACGGTCATCAGATGCTTCATGGTGGATTTGCTCCTTCCTCGGGAATGGTGGTTCGGCTTGGTGCCGCGGGCGATTGGACACCAGCGCCCGAGCCGCGGCAATGCCCTCAACGCCGCTGCCGTGCTCGCGGACTACAGGATGCGCCGCGGATGGTGCAGCGCCTCGTGCGCCGCATGCAGCCGGCGCACCAGCACGCCGATGAAGGCGGCGTCGAACAGGTGTCGCGTGGTGGCGCTGAAGCGCTCCATCGTTTCGGGTGTGAACGAGACGGTGGTCGCGGCCTCCGACACCACCACGTCGGCACCGTGGATGCGCAGGTCGGGGCTCGGCGCGAGGTAGACCATCTCGCCCACCGACGTGCCGGCGCCGAGCCGGGCCACGCGCCGGCCGTCGCGGTAGACCTCGACGCCGCCGGCGGTGATGATGTGGAAACTGCCGCCGACCTGGCCCTTGCGGTACAGCGCGGCGCCGAACGCGTGGCGCTGCCAGTGCGCGCGGTGCACCACCTCCCACAGCTCGACATCGCCGAAGCCGGCGAAGAACTCGAGCGAGCGCAGCAGGTTGAAGCGTTCGGAGTCGAGCACCTCGCGCAGCGCGCCGCGCGGCACCTCGCGGCGCGCCACCAGGTCCGACAACGCCTGCGCGAAGGCGTCCCAGTCGGCAAAGCGATCGTCGCGCGACTTCGCCAGCCCGCGGCGCACGATGGCGTCGAGCCCGTCGGGCACGCCGTCGCGCAGCGTGGCCAGCCGCGACGGCTCGGCATGGCAGATCTGGTTCATCAGCGCCGCCTGGTGCGCGGCCTCGAACGGCGGCCGCCCGGCGATCAGGTGGAACAGCACCGCCGCCAGCGAGTACTGGTCGGCGCGCGCGTCGAGGTCGGCGCCGTCGAGCTGCTCGGGCGACATGTAGCTCAGCGAGCCGACGCGAAACACCTGCGTGCGCTGCGCATCGAGGTTCAGCGCGCTGCCGAAGTCGGAGATCTTGACGTCGAGCACCCGCCCGCCCTCGACGCGGCCGAGCAGGTTGGCCGGCTTGACGTCGCGGTGGATCAGCCCCTCGCGGTAGACATAGCCCAGCGCCATCGCGCACTTGAAGCCGAGCTCGACGATCTGCTCGAGCGACAGCAGCGAATCGGCGCGGCAGTACTCACGCAGCGTCACGCCGGGCACGTACTCGAGCACCAGGTACGGCTCGTGCTCGTCGTCCACGGCATCGAACAGCTGCACGACGTTCGGATGCTTCAGCTGCCCGACCAGCGCCGCCTCGGCGGCGAAGAAGCGCGAGCGGTAGCGCGCCTCGAACGGATCGGCCTGACTCGAACGGCGCATGCGCTTGATCGCCACCGGCCGATCGTGGAAGGCGTCGAAGCCGAGGAAGACCTCGCTGGTGGCGCCCTCGCCCAGCCGCGCGCGCACCTCGTAGCGCCCGATGCGCGCCGGCAGGTCGCCGCCGGCGGCGGCGACGGGTTCGCTGCGGATTGCGGGCTTGGCCATGGCGTCACGCGGTCTTCGCGCCGGGGCGGCGGCAGGACGACCGGCGTGCATTGTCCGCCGCTCGGCGTGGCACAACCGGCATGAAGTGCGCGCCTTTTTCGGCGCAAACGCGCAACGCAAGCCGTGTCGCGCTCGCAAGACCGCGCCAATGCGAACCGTAGAATCAGCCGATGATCCAGGCCAAGGAGGAGCTGCTGCACGCGCTGCGCAACGCGCTCGCGCAGCTCGCCCCCGAGGCCGCCGCGGCGGCAGTGTTCGAGTCGCCGAAGCACGCCGAGCACGGCGACCTCGCAATCACCGCCGCGATGGGCCTGGCCAAGACGCTGCGCCGTGCGCCGCGCGAGATCGCGTCGCGGCTGGTGGCCGCGCTCGAGGTGCAGGCGCCGGTGCAGCGCTGGGTCGACGCGCTCGAGATCGCCGGGCCCGGCTACGTCAACCTGCGGCTGAAGCCGCAGGCGCGCCAGCGCATCGTCGCCGAGGTGCTGGCCGCGGGCGAACGCTTCGGCCACCGCGCCGCCAACGGCCGGCGCGTGATGGTCGAGTTCGTGTCGGCCAACCCGACCGGGCCGCTGCACGTGGGCCACGGCCGCAACGCGGCGCTCGGCGATTGCGTGTGCAACCTGCTGGCCACGCAGGGCTGGTCGGTGACGCGCGAGTTCTACTACAACGATGCCGGCGTGCAGATCGCCAACCTCGGCGCCTCGGTGCAGGCGCGCCTGCGCGGCCTGCGACCCGGCGACGCCGCGTGGCCCGAGGCGGCCTACAACGGCCAGTACATCGCCGACATCGCGGCCGACTTCCTGGCCCGGCGCACCGTGCGCGCCGACGACCGCGAAGTCGCCGCCAACGGCGACGTGAACGACCTCGATGGCATCACGCGTTTCGCGGTGGCCTACCTGCGCCACGAGCAGGACCTGGACCTGCGCGCGTTCGGCGTGCGCTTCGACACCTACTACCTGGAGTCGAGCCTGTACACCGACGGCCGCGTCGAACGCACCGTGGCGCAGCTGAACGCCGCCGGCAAGACCTACGAGCGCGACGGCGCGTTGTGGCTGAAGTCCACCGACTACGGCGACGACAAGGACCGCGTGATGCGCAAGTCCGACGGCAGCTACACCTACTTCGTGCCCGACGTGGCCTACCACGTCAGCAAGTGGGAGCGCGGCTTCGGCAAGGTGATCAACGTGCAGGGCAGCGACCACCACGGCACGGTGGCGCGCGTGCGCGCCGGCCTGCAGGCCGCCGGCGTCGGCATCCCGGCCGGCTACCCCGACTACGTGCTGTACAAGATGATCACGGTGATGAAGGGCGGCGAGGAGGTGAAGATCTCCAAGCGCGCCGGCAGCTACGTGACGCTGCGCGACCTGATCGACTGGACCAGCCGCGACGCGGTGCGCTTCTTCCTCGTCAGCCGCAAGGCCGACACCGAGTTCGTGTTCGACGTCGACCTCGCGCTCAAGCGCAATGACGAGAACCCGGTGTTCTACGTGCAGTACGCGCACGCGCGCATCTGCTCGGTGCTGGCGCTGTGGCAGACCGAGCGCGCCGCCGACGCGCGACCGGCGAGCGACGACGAACTGGGCCGGCTCGACGCCCCGGCCGAGGTGGCGCTGATGCGCGAGCTGGCGCGCTGGCCCGACGTGCTGGCGCGCGCCGCCGACGAGCTGGCGCCGCACGACCTGGCGTTCTACCTGCGCGACGTGGCCGCCGCGTTCCACACCTACTATGCCGCCGAGCGCTTCGTGGTCGACGACGCGGCGCTGGCGCGCGCACGCATCGCGCTGCTCGGCGCCACCCGGCAGGTGCTGCGCAACGGCTTCGCGGTGCTCGGCATCTCGGCGCCGGAGGCGATGGCGCGCGACGATCGACAAGAGGAGAAGCGATGAAGTATCAGCGCGGTGGCTTCGTGATGGGGCTGATCGTCGGCCTGTTGCTGGGGCTGGCGCTGGCGCTGGCCGTGGCGCTGTACGTCACGAAGGCTCCGGTGCCCTTCATCAACAAGGTGCCGCAGCGCACGCCCGAGCAGGACGCTGCCGAGGTCGAGCGCAACAAGAACTGGGACCCCAACGCGCCGCTGGTGCCCAAGCCCGCGGTGCGCGCCGGCTCGGCGCCGGCAGCCGCGCTGGCGCCGCGCGCGGTCGCGGCGACCGCCGCGACCAGCCGGCCGGCACTGGCACCGAAGCCGAAGCCGGCGCGCGATCCTGCCGCCATCCTGTCGGGCCAGCCGGTGGCCACGGCGCCGCTGTCGGCGAAACCGGGGGTCGACCCGTTTGTCTACTTCGTGCAAGTAGGCGCATTCAGCAAACCCGAGGACGCCGAGCAGCAGCGCGCGCGGCTGGGCCTGCTCGGCTACGCCGCGAAGGTCACCGAGCGCGAGCAGTCCGGCCGCACGGTGTACCGCGTGCGGCTCGGCCCGTACCAGTTGCGCGGCGAGGCCGAGTCCACGCAGGCCAAGTTGCAGACCGGCGGCGAAACCGCCGCGCTGGTGCGCGTGGAACGCTGACGCCGCATTCGACACCCAGTTTCCCGTTTCGCACCCGATGAAAGGATCTCGCATGGACCGCCGTCAACTCGCCAAGGGTCTTGCCGGCGTTGCCGTGGCGCCGTGGCTGCCCCGGCTGGCGCACGGTGCGCCGGTGGAAGGGCGCGACTACGTGCGCCTGGCGCAACCGGTGCCGGTGGCATCGTCGGGCAAGATCGAGGTGGTCGAGTTCTTCGGCTACTGGTGTCCGCATTGCAACGCCTTCGAGCCCACGCTCGACGCCTGGGCCCGCAAGCTGCCACCCGACGTGGCGCTGCGCCGCGTGCCGGTGGCGTTCTCGGCGGCGCAGGAGCCGTACGCGAAGATCTACTTCGCGCTCGAGGCGATGGGGCAGCTGCAGGCGATGCACACCAAGGTGTTCGCCGCGATCCACGTGCAACGCCACCGGCTCGAAAAGGACGGCGAGATCCAGGCCTTCGTCGCCGCCAACGGCATCGACGGTGCGAAGTTCATCGAGACGATGAAGAGCTTCACCGTGGCCAGCAAGCTCAAGCAGGCGCGACAGCTCGCCGAGGCCTACCGCATCGACGGCGTGCCGACGCTCGGCATCCACGGTCGCTACTTCACCTCGCCATCGCTGGCCGGCGGTTCCGACGAAGCATTGAAGGTCGCCGATCAGCTGATCCAGCGCGTGCGCAAGGGCTGAACCCAGCGGCTGGGACAGGGCCGACATCGGGCCGCGGCCTTCCGGCCACGCGCTCGCGCGCAGCGCCGGCATCGGCGCGCATTTCGCCGCACAGGCCCTGCCTTGCGGCGAAGCACGCGGGCTAGAATGGCCTGCAAGTTTTGTGCCGACCGATGCCGCCCCATCCACCTCTCGCATTCCCCCGCGCTGAACGGATGGGCGCCGGGCGGTGGCGGGGTGCCGCCATCGCGCTCGCCACCACATTCGCCGCCGCGGCGTTGGCGCTGCCGACCCGGGCCGAGAAAGCCGACCGCACCAAGCCGCTGACGATGGAGTCGGACCGCCCGTGCACGGTCGACCTGTTGCGCCAGGTGAGCGTCTGCAGCGGCAACGTGGTGATCGCGCAGGGCACGCTGGTGATCCGCGCCGATCGCGTCGAACTGCGCGAGACGCCCGACGGCTACCGCATGGCCACAGCGGTCGGTGCGCCGGGCCACCCGGCGACGTACCAGCAGCGCCGCGACGGCGGCGAAGAACTGCTCGAGGGCAGCGCCGACCGGGTGGAGTACGACGCGCGCGCCGACACGTTGCGCTTCGCCGGCAACGCCCAGGTCAAGCGCCTGCGCGGCAGCGTGGTGGCCGAAGACATCCAGGGCGCGCTGATCGTGTGGGACAACGCCGCCGAGCTGTTCAGCGTGCAGGGCGGCGCCACCACGCCGAGCAACCCGAGCGGCCGCGTGCGCGCGGTACTGAGCCCGCGCGCCGAGCCGCCCGCGCCCGGCGCGGCCAGCACGCCCGCCGCCACGGCGCTGCGCCCGAGTGGCGCGTTAGGTGAGCGCCAGTGAACGCGGCACTGCCGAGCGCGGTCATGAACAGCGTGGCCGACCCCGCGAGCGACGGCGCGGCCAGCCGGCTCGAAGTCACCGGGCTGCGCAAGAGCTTCGGCTCGCGCCTGGTCGTCAGCGAGGTGCACCTGGCGGTCAGCGCCGGCGAGGTGGTGGGGCTGCTCGGGCCCAACGGCGCCGGCAAGACCACCACGTTCTACATGGTCGTGGGCCTGGTGCGCGCCGATGCCGGCGAGATCCGCATCGACGGTGCGCCGGTGCAGCACAAGCCGATTCACCAGCGCGCGCGGCTCGGCCTGTCGTATCTGCCGCAGGAGGCGTCGATCTTCCGCAAGCTCACGGTGCAGGAGAACATCCGCGCCGTGCTCGAGCTGCAGCAGGGCCCCGACGGCCGCGCGCTGCGCGGCGCCGAGATCGAGCGCCTGCTCGAACAGCTGCTGCGCGACCTCAGCATCGAGAAGCTGCGCGACTCGCCGGCACCGGCGTTGTCGGGCGGCGAGCGACGGCGCGTCGAGATCGCGCGCGCGCTGGCCACGCAGCCGCGCTTCATCCTGCTCGACGAGCCGTTCGCCGGCGTCGACCCGATCGCGGTGATCGAGATCCAGCGCATCATCGGCTTCCTGAAAAACCGCGGCATCGGTGTGCTGATCACCGACCACAACGTGCGCGAGATGCTCGGCATCTGCGACCGCGCCTACATCATCAGCGAAGGCCGCGTGCTGGCCGAGGGCACGCCGCAGCAGATCGTCGAGAACGCCGACGTGCGCCGCGTTTACCTCGGCGAGCACTTCCGCATGTAGCGCCCGCCGCATGCGCCTTGCAACTCGTTCCCGATGAAGCCCTCGCTCCAGGTCCGGTTGTCGCAGCATCTGGCGCTGACACCGCAGCTGCAGCAGTCGATCCGGCTGCTGCAGCTGTCGACGCTCGAACTGCAGCAGGAGGTCGAGCAGATGCTCGACCAGAACCCGTTCCTCGAAGCCGACGAGGAGCCCACCGCGGCCGATGCGCCGGGCGAGCGCGCGGGCGCCGCCGATGCGTTCGCCGACACGCCGGCCGACGCGCGGCCCGACACCGCGCACGACCGCGACGACAGCAGCACGGACACCAGCTTCGACGCCGGCGACGACGCGCGCGGCATCGACGGCACCGAGTTCGGCACGCTGGAGCGCCGCGAGTGGGAGAACGGTACCGAAGGCGACGATTTCGACGGCATTCGCGAGCTGCCGTCGGCAGCCGGCGTGGGCCCGGCCGGCGACGACGATGCCGACGCGCACGACCGCACCGCGGCCACGCCGTCGCTGCAGGACCACCTGCGCGGCCAGACGGCGTCGATGCGGCTGTCGCCCGAAGACCGCGCCGCGCTGTGGGCGCTGATCGAGTCGCTCGACGGCGACGGCTATCTGGCCGACCCGCTGCCCGAGATCGCCGAGCGGCTGGCCGATGCCGAGCCGAGCGACCGCGAGGAGCTGCTCGAACGCCTGCAATGCGCGCTGAAGTGGCTGCAGAGCCTCGACCCGCCGGGCGTCGGCGCGCGCGACCTCACCGAGTGCCTGACGCTGCAGCTGCGCGCGCAGCCGCCAGGGGCCGCTCAGGTGCTGGCGATCGAGGTCTGTCGGCAGCACCTCGACCTGCTGGCGCGGCGCGAAATCAAGAAGCTTTGCGTCGCCACCGGCGCCGACGAGGCGCTGCTGCGCGACGCACGCGAGCTGATCGTGCGCTGCGACCCGAAGCCCGGCCGCGCGTTCGGCCACGATCAGGCCTCGGCTGTCGTGCCCGATGTGTTCGTGCAGCGCGCCGGCCGCGGCTGGAAGGTGCAGATCAACCCCGACGTGATGCCCAGACTGCGCATCAACGATCTGTACGCACAGGCGGTCCGCAGCCAGCGCAACGGCACCGCCGCCGGCCTCAACGCGCGGCTGCAGGAGGCGCGCTGGTTCGTCAAGAACATCCAGCAGCGCTTCGACACCATCGTGCGCGTGTCGCAGGCGATCGTCGAGCGGCAGAAGGGCTTTCTGACGCACGGCGCGATCGCGATGAAGCCGCTGGTGCTGCGCGAGATCGCCGACGAGCTCGGCCTGCACGAATCGACCATCTCGCGCGTGACCACCGCCAAGTACATGGCCACGCCGTACGGCACCTACGAGCTGAAGTACTTCTTCGGCTCGTCGCTGGCCACCGATGCCGGCGGCAACGCGTCGAGCACCGCGGTGCGCGCGCTGCTGCGCCAGTTGCTGGCCGCCGAAGACCCGGCCGCTCCGCTGTCCGACGGCCAGCTGGCGCAGCTGCTGTCGGAGCAGGGCATCCAGGTGGCGCGCCGCACGGTCGCCAAGTACCGCGAGGCGATGAAGATCGCGCCCGCGAACCTGCGGCGCGCACTATGACGCGCCCCGGGGCCGGGCCGCGCCCGGCCCGCCCGTCGAGGGCCTCCGACCGCACTCCAGCTGCGGCGCCGCGTTTGCCGGCCATCGCCGCGTCGACGTTGTTCCTGCCCTGTGCGGCCGGCGTCGAAGGCTTGCTCGCCGACGAGGTGCAGGCGCTCGCCGGTGTGGCACCCGCCGTGGCGCGCGGCGGCGTCACGCTCGACGCCGACCTGCGCCTGGCGATGCGGCTCAACCTCGAGAGCCGGCTCGCGCAGCGCGTGCTGTGGCGCGTGGCCGCGGCGCCGTACCGCCACGAAGACGATCTCTACGCGCTGGCACGCAGCGTGCACTGGCCCGACTGGATCTCGCCGCGGCAGACCCTGCGCGTCGACACCACCGCGCGGCGCGCGCCGCTGCAGAGCCTGAACTTCGCCACGCTGCGCATCAAGGACGCGGTGTGCGACACGATGCGCGAGCGCTCGGGCGCGCGCCCGAGCGTCGACACGCGCGACCCCGACCTGTCGCTGCTGCTGCATCTCGACGAGAACCTGGCCAGTCTTTATGTGGACACCTCCGGCGTGCCGCTGTTCAAGCGCGGCTGGCGCGACACCCGCGCCGGCGACGCGCCGCTGAAGGAGACGCTGGCCGCCGCGCTGCTGGCCGCCGCCGGCTGGCACGGCCGCGAGGCCGACGGGCCGCTGTTCGACCCCTGCTGCGGCGCCGGCACGATCGCGATCGAGGCCGCGCAGCTCGCCTGCAGCCGCGCGCCCGGGCTCGAGCGCCGCTTCGGCTTCGAGCGGCTGGCGCCGTTTCGAGACCACGCGGCCGACTTCCGCGAGCTGCAGGCGGCGGCGCGCGCGCGCATCCACCGCGCCGCGGTGCCGATCTTCGCCGGCGACGTGTCGTTCCGCATGACCGACTTCGCGCAGCGCCATGCCGAGCGCGCCGGCATCGTCGACGCCATCGCCTTCAAGGCCGGCGACATGCTGCAGCGTCTGCCGCCGGCGGCCGCCGGCACGCTGCTGATCAATCCGCCATACGGTGAACGCCTGGACCCGAAGGGTACCGGCCGCGGCAGCAGCGAGGCGATGGCCGGTGGGCTTGCGGCAACGCGCGCACCGGCACCGGCGCGCGAGCCAACGCGCGTGCCCAGGCGCGAGCCAACGGGGAACCCGGCACACGCACCGGCGCGGACTCCGGCACCTGCACCCGGGCGCCAGCAGGCGCACGGCGCAGCCGGCACCGCGAGCTTCTTCGCTGCGCTGGCCGCGCACTGGAAGCGCCACTACAGCGGCTGGACCGCGTGGGTGCTGAGCCCGGAGCCCAAGCTGCCCGGCGTGATGCGCCTGAAGGCGTCACGCCGCGTGCCGATGTGGAACGGGCCGATCGAATGCCGGCTGTTCCGCTTCGACCTCGTCGCCGGCTCGATGCGCGCGAACGCCGGCGGCGACGACAGCTGACGCGCCCGCGCTGCGCGCCATCGCTGTGCGCCCTTCTCGCGGCGCCTATCGCCGCGCGCCGCCGAGCAGGCCGCCGATCAGATCGCCGAGTGGCCCGCCACCGGCGTTGCCGTCGCCGGCCGCAGCGCCCGCCGCGCCGGCTGCGCCGCCGAACGCGCTCTCGAGCGCGCCGATCACATCGCCGGCCGAACCGAAGCCGCCTTGCGGCACGCTGCCGTTCGGTGTCAGGTGGTCGACCACCTGCGGCAGCACCTTGGCCAGTTGGCCCAACACGTCGTTCTGTGCCGCACCGCCGCTGCCGCCGGTGAGCGCACCCACCACGTCGGGGCCCAGCACCTCGCGCAACTGGTCGGTCGAGACCGGCAGGTTCTGGCCGCTGGAGATCCACGAGCCGATCACGTCGCCGAGGCCGCCGCGCTCGAAGCGGGACACCAAGTCGCCGATGCCACCGCCGCCCGAAGCATTGTTGCCCAGCATCTGCACCACCATGCGCAGCAGCGCCGCAGCATCGCCGCCACCGAGACCGGCAGCGCCACCGGCGCCGGCATTTGCGCCGCCACCCAGCACCTGTCCCAGGACTGAATCGAGCAGACCCATCGTCACCTCCTTGAGAATCGATCAGGAAACCGTCGCATTCTGGTTGCGCATCCGGCTGCGCACAAGCCAGCCCAGGCACAGCGCCAGCGCCGCCATCGGCACCAGCGTGCCGAGGTTCATCGATTGCCAGCCGCCGGTGGTGACCAGCGCACCGGAGCTGAACGAGGTGATGGCCATCGTGCCGAGCACGCTGGTGTCCATCGCCGCCTGCGCGGTCGTTTTCTCGCTGGCGCGATAGGTTTCGGTGAACAGCGTCGTGCCACCGATGTAGAGAAAGTTCCAGCCGACACCGAGCGTGGCCAGCGCGCCGGCGAAATGCATCACCTCCTGCCCCGACAGTGCGAACAGCACGCACGCCAGGTTCAGCAGCGCACCGATGACCATCACCGGCACGACGCCGACGCGCTTGATCAGCACGCCGGTGAAGAAGCTCGGCGTGAACATCGCCAGCACATGTGCCTCGAGCACCAGCGCGGCGGCGCTGAACGGATGACCGCACTGTTGCATCGCGATCGGCGTGGCGGCCATCAGCAGGTTCATCACGCCGTAGCCGAGCGCCGCGGCGACGATGGCGACCACGAACGCCGGCTGCTTCGCCAGCTCGCGCAGCGGACGGCCGCGCTCGGCCGTCGCGCTCGCCGCGTGCAGCGGCGGGAACTCGATGCGGCGCATCAGCAGCCACGCCAGCAGCGCGACCACGATCAGCGCGATGTAGGCGCCGGTGAACGGCTGCGGCAGCGCATCGCGCGTGGCCGTGGCCAGGTTCGGCCCGACCACGCCGCCGATGATGCCGCCGGCCAGCACCCACGAGATGGCGCGCTCCTTATGGCCGTCGTCGACCACCTCGATCGCCGCGAAGCGGTACAGCTGTGCGTTGGCGTTGTAGTAGCCGGCCAGCACGGTGGCCACCAGCAACAGGGGGAAGCTGTGGGTCCAGGCCGCCAGCGCGCACAGTGCGGCCGCCACCATCGCCACGCCGAGGCCGAGCTGGAAGCAGCGCTTGCGCCCGTACGCGCGCTGGTGCCGCGCCACCAACGGCGCGGCCAGCGCACCACCGCCGACGTAGGCCGTCAGCGGCAGCGTGGCCATCCAGCCGAGCGGCGCGAGTTGCAGCCCGACCAGGCCGTTGATGGCGATGAAGGTGACGTTGTTCGTGAAGAACAGGCCCTGGCACAAGGTGAGCAGCAGCAGGTTGCGGTTCATGTCGGTGCAACGGTACAGCAAAGCCGGCGCTTCATCGCGCCGACAACGCGAACCAGGCGAGCGCTGCCAGTGGCGCGGTGTCGGCGCGCAGCACGCGCGCGCCGAGCGAATGGCCAACGAACCCGGCCGCGCGTGCGGCCGCCTGCTCGGCCGCGGTGAAGCCGCCTTCGGGGCCGCTGAGCACGCACAGCGCGGTCGCACCACGCGGCGACGACGATGGCGCACCCGTTGACGGCTGCGAAGACGCCGCGTCGGCACACCGCGGCGGCCACGGCGCCGCGTCGTCGTCGAGGCTGAGCAGGCAGCGCGTGTCGTCGGCCGCCGGGGGCAGGCCCTGCAACCATTCGCGCAGCGGCAGCGGCTCGGCCACCTCGGGCACGCGGTTGCGGCCGCATTGCTCGCACGCGGCCACCGCCACGGCGCGCCAATGCTCGGCCTTGCGCTGCGCACGCTCGCCGGCCACGCGCAGCACCGAGCGCTCGCACACCAGCGGTTGCAGCCGCGCGGCACCCAGCTCGGTGGCCTTCTCGATCAGCGCATCCATGCGCTCGTTGGCCGGCATGCCGACCGCGAGCGTCACCGCTCGCGACAGTTCGCGCTCCACCGGCTCGTGGTGCAGCGTGCGCGCACGCACCTCGCGGCGCGAGATCGCGGTGATCGCCGCGGTCCATTGGCCGCCGCGGCCATCGAACAGCACCAGCGCATCGCCCGGCTGCAGCCGCAGCACCTGCGCATGGCGCGTGCCGTTGGCGCCGAGCGCCAGCTCCATGCCGGGCGCCAGCGAGTGAACGACGTGGATGCGTGGCGCGGGCATTTCGATGAGAGTGTCCCATGTGCAGGACCTGCGCCGCTCCAGCGGCGCACCCCCAGGTGAACGCCGCGGATCTGGCTTCGCCAGGCCGCCGACGTGCCTTGCAGGCCGCGCCGAGCCTGGAGGGCTCGGCCGCTCACCAGGCGTGAAAGGTCCACCGGACCTTTCACGTCCGGGCTCACCGCCCTCGAGGGGGGAGCGCCCGCTAGGGCGCTTCGGGGGTGGGCCTCTCCCTCAGCTCGCGGCGCAAGATCTTGCCGACCGGCGTCTTCGGCAGTTCGGTGCGGAACTCCACCACCTTGGGCCGCTTGTAGCCGGTGAGGTTGGCTTCGCAGTACGCGCGCACGTCGGCCTCGGTCAGCTCGGGGTCTTTCTTGACGATGACCAGTTTGACCGCCTCGCCCGTCTTCTCGTCGGGCACGCCGACCACGGCGCATTCGAGCACGCCGGGGCAGTTGGCCACGACCTCCTCGACCTCGTTCGGGTAGACGTTGAAGCCGCTCACCAGCACCATGTCCTTCTTGCGGTCCACGATCTTGAAGTAGCCGCGCTCGTCCATCACGCCCACGTCGCCGGTCTTGAAGTAGCCGTCCGCCGTCATGACCTTGGCGGTCTCGTCGGGGCGCTGCCAGTAGCCGGCCATGACCTGTGGGCCCTTGATGGCGATCTCGCCGGGCTGGCCCAGTTCGGTGACGGTGTTGCCCTCGTCGTCCAGCAGCTTCATGGAGGTGCTGGGCAGGGGCACGCCGATGGTGCCGGTGAACTCGGTGCTGGTGGTCGGGTTGCAGCTGGCCGAGGGGCTGGTCTCCGACAGGCCGTAGCCCTCGCAGATCGGGCAGCCCGTCTTCTCCAGCCAGAGCTTGGCCACGGCGCCCTGCACCGCCATGCCGCCGCCCACGGAGACCTTGAGGTTCTTCCAGTTGACGGTGTTGAAGTCAGGATGATTGGCCAGACCGTTGAACAGCGTGTTGACGGCCGGGAAGCTGTGGAAGGTGTGCTTGGACAGCTCCTTGAGCACGGCAGGCAGGTCGCGCGGATTGGGAATCAGGATGGTCTTGCCCCCGGTGCGCATGGACAGCATCATGTTCACCGTGAACGCGAAGATGTGGTAGAGCGGCAGCGCGCAAATGCTGGTGGGCTGCTCGCCGGCCGGCACCTTCTTCATCACGGGTTCGTTCCAGACCTCGGACTGCAGCACGTT
>JABTUY010000009.1 GCA_015075165.1 Ideonella sp.
TCGTCGTCGCTCACCGTGACGATTCGCTCGGCGCCCTTGTTGATCGCGTCGACCGCCAAGTCGACCGGCACGCGGCAGGCAAGCCCGTCGGCCATGGTATCGGCCGAGTTGGTCGCGACCGGCTTGCCCGCCGCGAAGGACAGGGCATAGGCCGGCGCGTTCTCAGCCACTACGCCGATGACGCGCGTCCTGCGCCCCAGCGCGTCGCGCGCCGCCATCACGCCCGTGATGCCCGAGCCGAGCCCGATCGGCACATAGACCGAATCCAGGTCGGGAGCGCCGCGGAACAGCTCCAGCGCATAGGTGCCGACGCCGCGCGCCAGCACCGGATGGTAGGACGGGAACGGGTGCAGGCCGCGCTCGCCTGCCAAGCCCAGCGCATATTCATAGGCCGCCTGGAAGTCGTGCCCGTGCTCGATCAGCTCGGCGCCGAGCGCGCGCATCGCCGCGTTCTTCTCGATGCTGTTGCCGTGCGGCACGACGATGACCGCGGCGAGCCCGGCCCGGGCGGCGGCGAAGGCGACGCTCTGCCCGTGATTGCCGCGCGTCGCCGCGATCACGCCCTTCACCCCCGGTTCCGCCCGCCGCAGATGGTCGAAGTAGACGATGCCGCCGCGCACCTTGAACGCCCCGACCGGCAGGTGGTTCTCGTGCTTGACCCACAGCGCGCTGCCCGCGCCGAGCTGCGCCTCGAGCAGCGGCCAGCGGTATTGCGGCGTGGCCGGCAGCAGCGCGTGCACGCAGCGCGCCGCGTCGCGCAACTCGGACAGCGACAAGCCGTGCGGCGCGCCCGCGACGGTGGCGCTCACGGGCGACACGCCGGATCGACGGGCGCCTCGCGCGGTGCGCGCGCGGCAGGCGAGGCGGCGCGCATCACGGCGTCGGCTGCACCGCTTCTTCGAACAGCTGGTGGCGCAGCGTCGCCCCCAGCGCGGCCACGCCCTCGGCGATGTCCTGCGGCGACAGCGTGACGAAGCTCAGCCGCAGCGTGCACGGGTCGGCCGTGCCGGCGTAGAACGGCGCGCCCGGCACGAAGGCGACGCCGGCGCGCACCGCGGGGTCGAGCAGCGCCATCGCGTCGCTGCCCTCGGGCAGCCGCACCCAGAAGAACATACCGCCGCGCGGCAGCTGCCATTCGCAGCCCTCGGGCAGGTGTGCGCGCAACGCGTCGGCCATCGCGTCGCGCTGCGCCTTGTAGCGCGCGCGGATCGACGGCACGTGGTGCTCGAGCAGGCCCTGGCTCACCACCTCGTGGCACACGCGCTGGTTGAAGCCGGGCGTGTGCAGGTCGGCCGCCTGCTTGGCCTGCAGCAGCTTCGGGAACAGCTCGCGCGGCGCCACGATGTAGCCGAGGCGGAACCCCGGCGCCAGGATCTTCGAGAACGAGCCGAGGTAGACCACGCCGTCGGGCCAGCGCGTGGCGATCGGCGCCGGCGGCGGCTCGTCGTACCACAGGTCGCCGTAGGGGTTGTCCTCGACCAGCGGCACGCCGGCGCGCTGCGCGGCCCGCACCAGCGCGTCGCGGCGGGCGGCCGACATCAGGTGGCCGGTGGGGTTCTGGAAGTTCGGCAGCAGGTACGCGAAGCGCGTGCCCGGCGCGTCGTGCGCGAGGGCGGCCAGCGCGTCGGGCAGCGGCCCGTCGCCATCGGAGGCCAGGCTGACGAAACGCGGCTCGTAGGGCGCGAACGCCTGCAGCGCGCCGAGGTAGGTGGGCGTCTCCACCGCCACCGGCGCGCCGGCGTCGATCAGCACCTTGCCGACCAGATCGAGCCCCTGCTGCGAGCCGGTGGTGATCAGCACCTGCTCGGTGGCGGCATCGAGCCCCTGCGCGCGCATGCGCTGCGCCACCCATTCGCGCAGCGGACCGAAGCCCTCGCTGGCCGCGTACTGCAGCGCCTCGCGCGGCACCTCGCGCAGCACCTTCTCGCACGCCTGGCGGATCGGCTCGACCGGAAAGCTGTCGGGCGACGGCAGGCCGCCGGCCATCGAGCGCACGCCCGGGCGCTCGGTGATCTTCAGGATCTCGCGGATGATCGACGGGTTCATGCGCGCGCCGCGGCGCGCGGGGTGCCACACGCCGGTGGCAGCAGCGCTCGGGCCGCCACTGACGACGCCGGACTGGGGAGGAGTGTTCGGGGAAGCAACGGGTCGATTCATCGGTTGTCCTTGATCGTGGCGGCCTGCATCGCGACGCGCCGCGACGCGGCCACCACCGCCATCAGCGCCAGCAGGAAGACCCAGGTCGCGCCGTCGATGCGTTCGCCCAGTATCGGCAGCGCCGCGACGATCGACAAGAACGGCTGCAGCAACTGCACCTGGCTGACGCGCACCGTGCCGCCGAGCGCCAGGCCACGATACCAGGCGAAGAAGCCGAGCCACATCGAGAACACCGCGACGTAGGCGAAGCCGAGCCACGCCGCCGGCGCCACCGGCTGCCCCGGCGCGGTGAGCGCGGCCGCCGGCAGCGTGATCGGCAGCGACAACACCAGCACCCATGAGATCACGCGCTCGGGCGCCATCGCCGCCGACAGGCGCGCACCCCAGACATAGCCCAACGCGCCGAGCAACAACGCGAATGCGAGCAGGCCGTCGGCCGGCTGCGGCGCGGCGCCGCCGCGCCACCATGCGAAGGCCAGCACCAGCCCGAGGCCGGTGGCGGCCAACCACCAGAACGCCGCGCGCTGGCGCTGGCCCAGCAGCCAGGCGCCGAGCGCGGCGGTGACGATCGGCAGCACGCCGCTGACCACCGACGCGTGCACCGCATCGACATGGCGCACCGCGAGCCCCATGAAGACCGGAAAGCCGAACACGACGCCGAGCGCGGTCAGCGCCAGCGCGCGCCATTGCGCGCGCTGCGGCCACGGCGCGCGCACCGCCAGCAGGTAGCCGGCGGCCAGCGCGCCGGCACAGGCCGCGCGGCCGAGCGCGACGAACCATGGCGACAACTGTGGCGCTTGGTCGCTGCCGCTGGCCAGCCGCGTCATCGGGATCGTCAGCGCGAACAGCAGCATGCCGAGCAGGCCGTAGGCGAAACCGGCGCGCAGCTCGCGCCGCGGGTCGCGGGCCACGGCGGGGGCCGCCTTCAGGGCCGCCACGGGAGGCGGGTGCATCGCCAGCAGTCTAGGCGCGCAGGTCAGTACAGTTTCAGTACACTTTGCGGGACAGTGGATGCATCTGTACTGGTCAGGTCGACCGCACAGCCCGCGGCTCGCGCGCGCTGATCGCCACCCCAGGAGCCGCCCCCGATGAACCTACCAAATGGTCCGCACGCCATCTTGGCCGGCGCCGGCACGCTCGGCGAGCAACTGGCGGCGCACTTCGCGCAGCGCATCGGCCAGCGCCAGCTGCAGGCCGGCGCGCGGCTGCCGTCGGTGCGCGACTGCGCACGCAGCCACCGCGTGAGCCCGAGCACGGTGGTGGCGGCCTACGACCGGCTGCAGGCGCAGGGGCTGGTCGAGGCACGCAAGCAGCGCGGCTTCTTCGTGCGCCCATCGGCGGCCGCGCCGCCGCCGCCGCAGCCGGGCGCGGCCGCCGCCGCGGCGCTGCCGGTGCCGGTGGACGCCGCCGCGCTGATGCGCGCGATGCTGCGCACGCGTGGCACGCTGCCGGGACCAGGCCTCGGCACGCTGCCCGAGACCTGGCTCGATCCGTCGCTGCTGCAGCGCGCGCTGCGCCGCGCGATGACGCACGACGACGTCTCGCTGCGCTACGGCGAGCCGGCCGGTGACCCGCAGCTGCGCACGGCGCTGGCGCGCAAGCTGTCGGGCGAGCTGGGCATCGCCTGCACCGCCGAGCAGGTGGTGACCGCGGTGGGCGCGACGCATGCGCTCGACATGGTGGCACGCACTCTGCTGAAGCCGGGCGACGCGGTGCTGGTCGACGACCCCGGCTGGGCGGTGGAGCATGCGCGGCTGAGCCGGCTCGGCATGCGGCTGCTGCCGGTGCCGCGCGGTCCGCACGGGCCCGACCTGGCCGCGATGCGCGAGCGCGTGGCCAGCCACCGGCCGCGGCTGTACGTGACGGTGTCGGTGCTGCACAACCCGACCGGCAGCAACCTCTCGCTGGCCGCTGCGCACCAGGTGTTGCAGCTGGCCGAGGCGGCCGACCTGCTGCTGGTCGAAGACGACACCTATGCCTGGCTGGCGCCGGGGCATGCGCCGCGCCTGGCCGCGCTCGACGGACTGCGCCGCACGGTGTACGTCACCGGCTTCTCGAAGATCCTGGTGCCCGACTGGCGGGTGGGCGCACTGGTGGCGCCGCGCGCGCTGGTCGACGGCATCGTCGACACCAAGCTGCTCAGTTCGCTGACCACGCCCGCGGTGCTCGAGCGCGCGGTGGCGTGGTGCCTCGAGCAGGGCTTGCTGCGCCGTCACGCCGAGCGCGTGACCACGCGGCTGGCCGCCGCGCGCACCCGCGTTGCGAAGCTCGCCACCGAGGCCGGCTGCCGCTTTGTAGCCGAGCCGCAGGGGCTGTTCGGCTGGGTCGACACCGGAGTCGACACCGAGGCGCTGGCCGAACGGCTGGGTGCCGAGGGCTGGCTGGTGGCACCGGGCCGGCTGTTCCATGTGCCGCCGCGCGCGAGCACGCTGATGCGCGTGAACTTCGCGAGCTCGCAGGACGCGCGCTTCTGGCGTGCCTTCGAACGCGCGCGCGATGCGCTGTACGCCAGCATCTCGGGCCCCCAGCGCGAGCCGCACCCCCCGGCGAAGCTGTAACATTCGGATTCATTCCCCATGTTCCAGTCCACCCTGCCGATGGGCGAGCCCGATCTGATGCGGGTCAGCGCCTTCCAGCGCTACCTCGACGATCTCGTGCGGGTGGGCAGCGTCGACGCCACGTCGACCCGGTTGAGCTCGCTCAGTCCGTCGCTGATGCACGATCTCGAACGCTTCGAGCGCGACGGCCGCCAGAGCGAGCTGCTCGACGTGCTCGCCGCCTGCCTGCGCCACGGCGTGCCGCTGACGGTGAACCTGCAATGGACCGACCGTGTGGTGCCGCTGACGGTGTTTCCGGCCGAGCGGCTGGTGCACTGCCCGGTGGCGATGCCGCAGTTCCTGGCCAGCCGGCTCAACGAGCTGCAGGTGATGCAGGTGGAACCGGCGATGCTGCGCGCGCCGGGTCATCGCGAGCGCGCGCTGGTCGGCGAGGCGCAGATGTACTCGCCGCTGGCGCCACTGCTGTGGGAGATGGCGCTGCGCGGTTCGCGCGATCGCCTGCTGCCCGAGATCGCCGGCACCGCGGCCTACCGGCTGGCGCCGGGCGTCAACCTGCGCGGGCTCGAAATGCCGAGCGCGCTCGGTGCCGCACTGGAACGGCTGCGCCGGCGCACCTCGAACCTGCGCGAGATCGGCGAATGGCCGGGGCTCGATCGCGAGCGCGCGACGCGGCTGCTCAATGCGCTGTACCTGCAAGGCGGCCTGATCGTCAGTCGCATGCACCCGGCCGCGGCATCGCCCACCGGCTGGCTGCGCACGCGACCGCCGCGCGGCTGAGGAAATTGACCACCCCTGAAGCGCCTGCGGCGCTTCCCCCTCGAGGGGGCCGAGGCCCGCGGCTCCAAGCCGACCTGCGTCGGCTTGGACGGTCCGAGGAGTGGCCGCGTCTTCGCGGCCAGGCGGCCTGCAAGGCCCGCCAGCGGCCCGGCAAAGCCGGATCCGCGGCGGCTCTCGGCCTATCGCATCAGGACTCGATGGCAGTCACCGGGACGGCCGGCGCCTTGGCAGCGCTGCGGTCGAGCAGCGCCAGCGACAGCGCCGCCGCGCTGCACGCCATCGCCAGCCACTGCACCGGCCCCAGCGGCTCGCCGTTGAGCAGCGCGCCCGACACCATCGCCACAACCGGCACCAGGATCGACGACAGCCCCGCCACATGCGCCGGCAGCACGCCGACGATCGAGAACCAGCACAGGTTGCCGATGCACATCGGCACCAGCGCGATGTAGCCGATCAACGCGATCGACGACCACGACGGCACGAACCAGCGGTGGTCGCCGAGCAGCAGCGCGCCGATCGCGGTGGGCAGCGCGGCGATCAGCAGCTGCCAGCCGGTGAGGATGGTGGCCGGCACGTCGACCCGGCCGCGCTGCAGGATCAACGTGCCCACGGCCCAGCCGATGCCGGCGAGCAGCCCGAGCGCGAGGCCCGCCGGCGCATCGGCGTAGGCACCGAAGCTCTTCCACATCAGCAGCAGCACGGCCGCCGTGCCGAGCGCCATCGCCAGCAGCATGCGCCCGCTCAGGCGCTCGCCGAGCACGGCCCACGAGATCAGCGCCGACCACAGCGGCATCGTGAAACCGAGCACCGCCGACTGGCCCGACGGGATCAGCACCGCCGAGTAGGTGCTCGCGATGTTCCACACCACCAGGTAGAAGAAGGTGGCGGCGACGATCGCGGCCCAGTGCCGCCGATCGATCGCCAGCGACTGGCCGCGCAGCCGCGCCACCAGCAGCAGCGCGGCACCGGCGATGAACACCGCGATGGCACGGAAGGTCCACACCGAGACCTCGCGCGTGACCAGCGGAAACAGCGGCCAGTTGGTGCCCCACACCAGCGTGAGGATGGCCAGCCACGCCAGCGCGCGCGGCGGCATGCCGCGCGTCATCGCCAGTCGCTCGCTGCGAGCCGCAGCGTCCACTCGTCGCTGTCACGGCCCTTGAAGTGATCGGCCGCCGGGCGGAAGCCGGCGCGCTGGAAGCCGATGCGCTCGAGCAGCCGCAGCGACGCGGTGTTGTGCGAATCGACCTCGGCGGCGAGCCGGCGCACGCCGAGCGTGTGAATCAGCCAGCCGATCATCGCGCTGCAGCCTTCGCGCGCGAGGCCCTGCTGCCAGTACGGCGGGAACACCTCGTAGGCGATCCACGCCAGCGCGTCGGCGCGGCGCACGGTGGCCTGCAGGAGGCCGCGGCAGGCCCCGTCGGCGCGACCGCGCAGTACCCAGTTCAGCCACAGCTCGCGGCCATCGGGCGAACAGCGGCGCGCCAGCAGCGCGCAGCGCAGCCGCAGTGCATCGAGCGAGGCCGGAGGCTCCTGCGGCACATGGGCATACAGGCGCGCGTCGGCCAGCGGCGCGAACAGCTCGTCGGCGTGGTGCTCGGCCAGCGGCTCGAGCGCCAGCCGCTCGGTGTGCAGCACGGTCTCGAGTGTGGCGGCGCGCACGGCGTCGATGGCGTCGCGCGCAACCGACGCCACGGTGGCAACGGGTGCAACGCCTGCCGCGACGGTGTCCGCCGCAGCCGCCGGCGCTGCGTCGGGCGTTGCCGGCGCTTGGCTGCTCACGCCGCAAGCGCGCGTTCGAGCGCGTCGATGAACATGCCGGCGACATCGAATCCCGTCTGCTGCGCGATCTCCTGGAAGCAGGTGGGGCTGGTGACGTTGATCTCGGTCAGCGTGTCGCCGATCACGTCGATGCCCACCAGCAGCAGGCCGCGTGCACGCAGCGTGGGGCCGAGCGCGGCGGCGATCTCGCGGTCGTGAGCGCTCAGCGGCTGCGCCACACCCTTGCCGCCGACCGCGAGGTTGCCGCGCACCTCGCTACCCTGCGGTATGCGCGCCAGGCAGTACGGCACCGGTTCGCCGTCGATCAGCAGCACGCGCTTGTCGCCGTGCGCGATCTCGGGCACGAAGCGCTGCACCATCAGCGTCACCGCGCCGTCGCGGCCGAGCAGTTCGACGATCGAGCCCAGGTTCATGCCGTCGGGCCCGACGCGGAAGATGCCGGCGCCGCCCATGCCGTCGAGCGGCTTGACGATCACGTCGCGGTGCTCGGCGTGGAAGGCGCGGATCGCCACCGCACTGCGCGTGACCAGCGTCGGCGCGGTCCACTGCGCGAACTCGAGGATCGCCAGCTTCTCCGGATGATCGCGCAGCGCGGCGGGCTTGTTGAACACGCGCGCGCCCTCGCGTTCGGCCTGCTGCAGCAAGTGCGTGGCGTAGAAGTACTCGCCGTCGAATGGTGGATCCTTGCGCATCAGCACCGCGCGCGTGCCGGCCAGCTCGACATCGCGCTGCGCGACGGTGGCGAACCAGTCGAAGCCGTCGCGGCCGGTCAGCTTGATCTCGCGCGCGCCGACCGCGCTGACGCGGCCGCCGCGCTGCCACAGCAGATCGGCCGGTGTGCAGGCGAGCAGCGCGTGGCCGCGCCGCGCCGCCTCGCGCATCATCGCGAAGGTGGTGTCCTTGTAGACCTTGAAGTGCTCGAGCGGGTCGGCAACGAAGAGCAGGCTCATCGGGGGGTTCCTTTGCGCCACTGTTGCACAACCAGCGCCGCCGCGCCGGCCACCACGCCCCAGAACGCCGAGCCGATGCCGGCCAGCGTCAGCCCCGACAGCGTGACGAGAAAGGTGAGGATCGCGGCGTCGCGATGGCGCTCGTCGCGCAGCGCCGCGGCGAGCGCACCGGCGATCGTGCCCAGCAACGCCAGCCCGGCTACCACCAGCACCAGCTCGCGCGGAAACGCCTGCAGCAGCCCGATCACCGCGCCGCCGGCCAGGCCGGTGACGACGTAGATCGCGCCGGCCGTCACGGCGGCCGTGTAGCGCCGCGCCGGATCGGCATGGGCCTCGGGGGTCATCACGATCATCGCCGTGATGGCGGCGAAGTTGAACGCATAGCCGCCGAACGGGGCCAGCACCACCGTGGCGGCACCGGTGGCCGCAACGCCGGCCGACACCGGCGTGCGGTAGCCGGCCGCGCGTTGCGCGGCAACGCCAGGCAGGTTCTGCGACGCCATCGTCACCACGAACAGCGGCAGCGCGAGGCCGACGAACGCGCGCCACGAGAACACCGGCGTCGTCCACACCGGCCACGCGGCCGCAAACGTGTCGCCCTGCAGGTGCAGCCGCCCCTGCAGCGCCGCCACGACGATGCCCACCAGCAGCACCACCGGCACCGCCCAGCGCGGCCACAGGCGGCGCCCGAGCAGGAACGCCAGCGCCATCGCGATCACCAGCAGCGGCGCGCCGGCCGCCGCGCCGGCGGCATCGATGCCGAAGCGCGCCAGCACGCCGGCCAGCAGCGCGGCGGCGATGGCCTGCGGAATGCGATCCATCGTGCGCTCGAACACGCGCGTCAGGCCGGCCAGCACGATCAGCGCGCCACAGGCGACGAAGGCGCCGATCGCCTCGGCCATCGGGATGCCGCTGGTGCCGGCGATCAATGCCGCACCCGGCGTCGACCACGCGGTCAGCATCGGCTGGCGTGTGGCCAGCGACAGGCCGATCGAGGTGACGCCCATGCCGATGCCCAGCGCCCACAGCCACGAGGTCATCTGCGCCGGCGTGGCGCCGAGTGCCTGCGCGGCTGCGAAGACGATCACCACCGAGCTGGTGTAGCCCACCAGCACCGCGACGAAGCCCGCCACGACGGCCGGCGCCGTCAGGTCACGGACGAAGCGCGGCATGGGGCGCGAGGTTGGGGTGCCGGCCACCGAGCCGCCGGGCGGGGCGGCCGTGCATCAGATCTCGACCTTGGCGCCGAGCTCGACGACGCGGTTGTTCGGCAGGTTCAGGAAGTCGGCCGCGCCGGCGGCATTGCGGTGCATGCTCGCGAACAGCCGCTCGCGCCACAGCGCCATGCCCTTGCCGAGCGAGGGCATCACGATGTCGCGGCTCAGGAAGTAGCTGGTGTCCATGTCGGGCAGCGGAATGCCACGATGAGCCAGCAGCTCCAGCGCCTCGGGCACGTCGGGGTCGTTCTTGAAGCCGAAGTTCAGCGTCACCTGCCAGCAGTCGTGGCCGAGCGGCGCGATGCTCAGGCGGTCTTCGAAGCCGATCCACGGCACCTCGTGGTGCTTGACGTTGACGAACACGTTGTACCGGTGCAGCACCTTGTTGTGCTTGAGGTTGTGCATCAGTGCGTTCGGCGTCAGATCGGGGTCGGCGACCAGGAAGACGGCCGTGCCCTCCACCCGCGTGGGCGGACTGACGAACACCGCATCGAGGAAACCCTTCAGGTCGATGGCATCGTCGTGCAGCCGCTCGCTGACCAGCTTGCGCCCTTGCCGCCAGGTGGTCATCAGCGTGAACATGCCGACGCCGATGACGATCGGGAACCAGCCGCCGGCCAGCAGCTTGAGCATGTTCGACAGGAAGAACGTGATGTCGACGATGAAGAACATGCCGGTGCCGAACAGGCACAGCGCCAGCGGATAGCCCCAGCCGTAGCGGATGACGAAGAAGGTCATCACCGTGGTGATGGTCATGTCCAGCGTCACCGCGATGCCGTAGGCCGAGCCGAGCGCGGCCGACGACTTGAACATCGCCACCGCCAGCACGATCAGCGCGTACAGCCCCCAGTTGACGAACGGCACGTAGATCTGGCCGGTGTCGCGCACCGAGGTGTGGCGGATCTGCATGCGCGGCAGCATGCCGAGCTGGATGGTCTGCTTGGTCACCGAGTACGCCGCGGCGATCAGCGCCTGCGAGGCGATCACCGCCGCCAGCGTGGCCAGCACCAGCAGCGGCAGCTGCGCCCACGCCGGCGCCATCAGGTAGAACGGATTCTTCACCGCGTCGGGCCGGTTCAGCAACATCGCGCCCTGGCCGAAGTAGTTGATCACCAGCGCCGGCATCACCAGGCCGTACCAGGCGATGCGGATCGGCCGCCGGCCGAAGTGGCCCATGTCGGCATACAGCGCTTCGCCGCCGGTGACGCACAGCACCACCGCCCCGAGCATCACGAAGGCCACCACCTTGTGCTCGGTGAAGAAGCCCAGCGCCAGCGCCGGGTTCAGCGCCCACAGCACCTGCGGGTTGCGGGCGATGTGCGGCAGGCCGAGCGCCACCAGCGCGATGAACCACACCAGCGTGATCGGCCCGAACGCACGGCCGATGCGGCCGGTGCCGAAGCGCTGCACCGCGAACAGCAGCGTGATGACGACCAGCGCGATCGGCACCACCCAGTTGTGCAGCGCCGGCGCGATCACGCCCAGGCCCTCGACGGCGCCGAGCACGGTGATGGCCGGCGTGATCACGCCGTCGCCGTAGAACACTGCGGTGCCGAACAGGCCCACCACCATCAGCAGGCGGCGCAGGCGCGGCCGGTCCTTCACCGCGGTGGTGGCCAGCGCCAGCATCGCGATCAGGCCGCCCTCGCCGTGGTTGTCGGCGCGCAGGATCAGCAGCACGTACTTCAGCGAGACGATGATCGTCATCGTCCAGAACACCAGCGACAGCACGCCCAGCACATTGTCGGCGGTGACCGGCACGTGCCCGCCCTCGAACACCAGCTGCAGCGTGTACAGCGGGCTGGTGCCGATGTCGCCGTAGACCACGCCGAGCGCGGCCAGCGTCAGCGCAGCGGTGGCACGCGGCGTGCGCGGGGCAGAGGCCTGGCTCAAGTGCAGCCCGATTCGCGTGCGGGTCTTGGCATCGAGGGGTCGATCAGGCCAGGGCTTCGGCCTCGGGGTCGGTGGCCTCGAGCTCGTAGCTGGCGGCGAGCATCGCCAGGCGCCCGACCACGCCGTACATGTAGAAGCGGTTCGGCGCGCTGGCGCCGGGCTTCTCGCCGCGGCGCGGCAGGTGGTGGCTGTCGGCGAACGCCAGCGGCGCAAAGCTCGAGCCGGGGGCGTTGAGGCTCTCGTCGACGCCGCGTTCGGCGTGGACGCGGTAGAAGCCGCCGACGACGTAGCGGTCGATCATGTAGACCACCGGCTCGGCCACGGCATCGTTGACGCGCTCGTAGGTCGGCACGCCCTCCTGCAGGATGACCTCGGTGACCGGCGGGCCCTCGCGCGCCACGCTCACCTTGTGGCGCTTGCGCAGGCTGGCGTCGTCGAGCTCCTTGAGGTCGCGCACGGTCATGATGCCCATGCCGTCGGAGCCGTTGTCGGCCTTGATCACGACGAACGGCCGCTCGGCGATGCCGTAGTCCTTGTACTTGCGGCGCACCTTGGCCAGCAGCGTCTCGGTGTGTGCGCGCACGCAGTCGAGCCCCTCGCTGGCGGCGAAGTCGACCTCGCCGCAGTGCGCATGCAGCGGGTTGATCAGCCACGGGTCCATGCCCAGCAGCTTGGCGAACTTCTTGGCCACCTCTTCGTAGCTCTGGAAGTGCCGGCTCTTGCGCCGCACCGACCAGCCGGCATGCAGCGGCGGCAGCAGGTATTGCTCGTGCAGGTTGAGCAGCGGCCGCGGCACGCCGCCGGAGAGGTCGTCGTTCAGCAGCACCGTGCAGGGGTCGAAGCCCTTCAGACCCAGACGGCCGCGCTGGCGCAGCAGCGGCTCGATCGTCAGCTCGCTGCCGTCGGGCAGCGGCAGCTGCGTGGGCCCGGTGACCGATTCGTCGAAGGTGCCCAGCCGCACGTTCAACCCGGCCTGGTGGAAGATGCGCACCAGCTGCTGCAGGTTCATGCGGTAGAACGGGTTGTTGCGCGCGTGCAGTTCGGGAATCAGCAGCAGGTTCTTCGCCTCGGGGCAGATCTTCTCGATCGCCGCCATCGCCGCCTGCACCGCCAGCGGCAGCATCTGCGGCGTGAGGTTGTGGAAGCCGCCCGGGAACAGGTTGGTGTCGACCGGCGCCAGCTTGAAGCCGGCGTTGCGGATGTCGACCGAGCTGTAGAACGGTGGCGTGTGCTCCATCCACTCGAGCCGGAACCAGCGCTCGATCGCCGGCATCGACTCGAGCATGCGCTGCTCGAGCTCGTTGATCGGGCCGGTGAGCGCGGTGACGAGGTGGGGGACCATGACGGCTGTCAGATGAGGCCGGAAGGCCGACCATTCTAGGGGTCGGCCCCTGCCGCAAACGAGAAGCCGGCCGCGCCTGCTGGCGCGGCCGGCCCGTCCTCGCGCGCTACTGCCCGGGCCGGTTTGCCCCAGCGCGCACTACGACCCTACTTGCTGTAGGCCGTTTCGCCGTGCGACGAGATGTCGAGGCCTTCGCGCTCCTCTTCTTCGCTCACACGCAGCCCGATCATCATGTCGACGATCTTGTAGGCCAGCGCCGCGACAACGCCCGACCACACGATGGTCAGCAGCACCGCCTTGAGCTGGATCCACAGCTGCGCGCCGATGCCGTTGGAGCCGACCGCGACGCCGACCCAATCGGTCACCAGGCCGGGCCCGCCGAGCGCCTGCGTGTTGAACACGCCGGTCAGCAGCGCGCCGACGATGCCGCCGACGCCATGCACGCCGACCACGTCGAGCGAATCGTCGGCGCCGAGCCACCGCTTCAGGCCGTTGACGCCCCACAGGCAGGCCAGGCCGCCGGCGAAGCCGACCACGATGGCGCCCATCAGGCCGACATTGCCCGCCGCCGGCGTGATCGCCACCAGGCCGGCCACCGCGCCGGAGGCGGCGCCGAGCATCGACGCCTTGCCGCGCAGCAGCGCCTCGCCCAGGCACCAGGCGAGCACCGCGGCCGCGGTGGCGCTGAAGGTGTTCATGAACGCCAGCACCGCGGTGTTGCCGGCTTCGAGCGCCGAGCCGGCGTTGAAGCCGAACCAGCCGACCCACAACAGCGCGGCGCCGACCATCGTCAGCGGCAGGCTGTGCGGCACGAACGCCTCGCGGCCGTAGCCCACGCGCTTGCCGATCAGCACCGCGCCGACCAGGCCCGCCACCGCGGCGTTGATGTGCACCACCGTGCCGCCGGCGAAGTCGAGCGCACCCCACTGCCAGATCAGGCCGGCCTTGGCGTTCAGCGCGTCGACCGCGTCCTTGCTGGCGTAGGCATCGGGGCCCATCCAGAACCACACCATGTGCGCGATCGGCGTGTAGGCGAAGGTGAACCACAGCACCATGAACAGCAGCACCGCCGCGAACTTGATGCGCTCGGCGAACGCGCCGACGATCAGGCAGCAGGTGATGCCGGCGAACGTGGCCTGGAACGCCGCAAACAGCAGCTCGGGGATGTAGACGCCCTTGCTGAAGGTGGCCGCCATCGCGTAGCTGCCATCGGCGGCGTTGAACAGGCCCTTCATGAACAGCCGATCGGTGCCACCGAAGAACGCGTTGCCCTCGGTGAACGCCAGGCTGTAGCCATACAGCGCCCACAGCACGACGATCAGCGAGAACGTCACCAGCACCTGCATCAGCACCGACAACATGTTCTTGCTGCGCACCAGGCCGCCGTAGAACAGCGCCAGGCCCGGCACGGTCATCATGATGACCAGCAAGGTGGCGACCAGCATCCACGCCACGTCGCCCTTGTGGGCGACGGGTGCGGAGGCCGCGGCGGCGGCAGGCGTAGCCGCGGTGGTGGTCGCGGCCGGTGCGACGGCACCCGATGCGGCGGCGCTTGCCGCTGCGGCTGCAGGCGACGAGGCGGTGCCGACGGCGGTTGGCGCGCCGCCGGTTTGTGCGGCCGCGAAGCCGGCCAGGCCCGGCAGCGCCAGGCCGAGGACGAGCGAAACGATCAGTTTTCTCACGTCGAGGTCTTTCACGGGTTGGGCTTCACAGCGCGTCCTTGCCGGTCTCGCCGGTGCGGATGCGAACCACTTGCTCGAGCGCGGAGACGAAGACCTTGCCGTCGCCGATCTTGCCGGTGCGCGCGGAGGCCTCGATGGCCTCGATCACGCGCTCGACCAGCGCGTCGTCGACGGCCGCCTCGATCTTCACCTTGGGCAGGAAGTCGACCACGTACTCGGCGCCGCGGTACAGCTCGGTGTGGCCCTTCTGCCGGCCGAAGCCCTTGACCTCGGTCACCGTGATGCCTTGCACCCCGATGGCACCGAGCGCCTCGCGAACCTCGTCGAGCTTGAACGGCTTGACGATCGCCGTCACCATCTTCATAGCACCTCCGGAATCGTTGGACGAACAGCGGACTGCGCCTGCGCCGGCATGCGCCGGTTCACAGGCTCTTGCTCAGCGCGATGACGAGCCGCGCCTTGTTGGCATCGCCCCAGACGCCGCGCTTGTTGGCGCCGATCGCCGCGCCCGCCAGCGCGAAGCCGTTGCCGACGTCGTAGGTGACGCCGAGCTTGTAGTCGGTGTAGTTCACCGGCCCCGAGCCGTTGAGCAGGATGCGGTTGGCGGGGTCGCCCTTCGCATCGCCCGAGAAGAACGTCTGCCCGACGTGCGCGTTGAGGGTCAGGCCCTTGGCGAGCTCGTAGTTGGCCGAGACGTCGAGATACCCGGTGTTGCGGCCGCCGACGAAGCCGAAGTAGTCGTCTGAGACAGTGAGCGAGTAGCGCGCGGTGATGAACTGCCAGCCGAGCTGGCCGTACAGCTCGGTGACGTTCAACCCGTGCGCGCCGCTGCCCGGGTAGTAGTACTGCAGCACGCCGGCGTCGACGTCGAGCATCGACAGCTTGCCGCGGTAGCCACCGTAGAAGTCCATCTCGGTGCCGTGGCCGAAGCCGACCGCCGAGTTCCAGTTGCCGACGTAGAAGCCGCCCAGCGTGTAGTCGAAGCCGCCTTGCAGTGCGGGCACCATGTCCTTCGTGGGGTCCGCTTGATCCTGACCGCGGAACTTGTACTTGCTCACCAGCGACAGGTTGGCGCTCGGGCCGTCGGCGTAGGCGGCGCCGGCGCACAGCAGCGCCAACGCCACGGCGGCGGCAGCGGATCTCGTTGGGTTCATCAGGGCTCTCTCCGGTGGTTGCGGTGGGGTCGATCGAGAACGACGCATCACCCAGCGTTTGCAGCTTCCGTGCCAGCCGTGCGCGGCGTTGCATGCACCGCGATCCGGCATTCGCCGGCAGGCCGCGGTGCGCGCTGCACAGTGCTGGTGCAGCCTCGCGCGCGCCGCATCGGTCGCGCACGGCGCTGGCGCACAATCGACGCCGGGAGGACAAGCCACGTGTCGCTGGCAACGATCGCGAGCAGGGCGCTCGACGGCATGGATGCGCCCGCCGTGCAGGTGGAGGTGCACCTGGCCAACGGTCTGCCGAGCTTCACGCTGGTGGGCCTGGCCGATACCGAGGTCAAGGAATCGCGCGAGCGCGTGCGCGCGGCGCTGGCCACGAGCGGCTTCGCGTTCCCGCACAACAAGCGCATCACGGTCAGCCTCGCGCCGGCCGATCTGCCGAAGGAATCGGGTCGCTTCGACCTTCCGATCGCGCTCGGCATCCTCGCTGCCGACGGCCAGCTCGACGCCGCGCGGCTCGCGCGCTGCGAGTTCGCCGGCGAGCTTTCACTGGCCGGCGAGCTGCGCCCGGTGCGCGGCGCGCTCGCGCTGGCGTTGGCGCTGCGCCGCGAGCAGCCCACGCGCACGCTGGTGCTGCCGCGCGCCAGCGCACGCGAGGCGGCGCTGGCGCAGGGGCTCACAGTGCACAGTGCCGATCACCTGCTCGAGGTGGTGCGCGCGATGGTGCCGGTCGCGGTCGATGGCAGTGCGCCGCTGCTGCCGCTGGCCGAGCCGCTGGCGCTCGCCGCGCCCGCGTCGCTGCCCGACCTGCGCGACATCAAGGGCCAGGGCGCGGCCAAGCGCGCGCTCGAGATCGCCGCGGCCGGCGGCCATTCGGTGCTGATGGTGGGCCCGCCCGGCAGCGGCAAATCGATGCTGGCGCAGCGGCTGCCGGCGCTGCTGCCGCCGTTGAGCGAGGACGAAGCGCTGGCCAGCGCCGCGCTGCAGGGGTTGTCGCCGCGCGGCTTCGACGGCGCCGCGTGGGGTCAGCGGCCGGTGCGCGCGCCGCACCACACCGCCAGCGCGGTGGCACTGGTCGGCGGCGGCTCGCCGCCGCGGCCGGGCGAGATCTCGCTCGCGCACGGCGGCGTGCTGTTCCTCGATGAGCTGCCCGAGTTCGCGCGTGCCACGCTCGAGGCGCTGCGCGAGCCGCTCGAATGCGGCCGCATCACGATCTCGCGCGCGGCGCGGCAGGCGGTGTTTCCGGCGCGCTTCCAGCTGGTGGCGGCGATGAACCCTTGCCCGTGCGGCTGGCTTGGCGCGCCGGCCGGCCACGGCACGCGCTGCCGCTGCACGCCCGACCAGGTGAGCCGCTACCAGTCACGCATCTCGGGCCCGCTGCTCGACCGCATCGACCTGCAGGTGCCGGTGCAGGCCGCCGTGCCCGGCGCGCTGCTGGCGCAGGCCGACGGCGAGGCGAGCGCGACCGTGGCCGCGCGCGTGGCCGCCGCGCGTGCGCGCCAGCTGCAGCGACAGGGCGCGGTCAATGCCGAGCTGGAGCCCGGCCGCCTCGACGAGCACTGTCCACTCGATGCAGCGGGCCGGCAGTTCGCCGAGACGGCGGCGCAGCGGCTGGGCTGGTCGGGCCGCAGCCTGCACCGCGTGGTGAAGCTGGCGCGCACGATCGCCGATCTCGACGCCGCGCCGGCGATCGACACGCACCACCTCGCCGAGGCGATGCAGCTGCGCCGCGGGCTGCCGTCGGGCTGAAAGCCCCGACGGGTCCGCGACGCGCGGCGCGCCCCTTCGCCACGGACAAGGCCGGCCCGCTGCGGACGGCCCTGGTGCGTCGTATCAGACCATGAAGCCCAAGTTGCCGCTGCCGAACTGCGCCAGGTTCGGCAACACCTCGGCGAGCTGCGTGTCGCTGGCGCCGAACCAGCGGCCGAGCGTGGCGGCCATCTGGTCGACCGCGGTGGTCGGCAGCAGCGCGCCGTTGCCGAGCTGGTCGGCCGACGCGAAGTTGTTGTCGTTGGCGTTCTTCGCGCTCAGCGTCGGCACGGTGCCGAAGACCTTGCCGCCGTCGACCGCACCGCCCATCACGAAATGGTGGCTGCCCCAGCCGTGATCGGTGCCGTCGCCGTTGCTGGTGAAGGTGCGGCCGAAGTCGCTGGCGGTGAAGGTGGTGACGCGGCTGCGCGCGCCCATCAGGCCCAGCGTGGCATCGAAGTAGGCCAGGCCGTGCGCCAGCCGCGCCATCAGGTCGGCCTGGCTGCGGTTCTGGTTGTCGTGCGTGTCGAAGCCGCCCATGCTGACGAAAAACACCTGGCGGGCAGCGCCGATGTTGGCGTTGCCGGCGGCGTCGATCAGCCGCGCGACGATCTGCAGCTGCTGCGCCAGCGAGTTGGCCGCGTTGGCGCCGGTCAGCGGGTTCGGGTACATCAGCCGCGGATCGGTATTGGGGTTGTAGTTGCCGCTGGACGGTGCGGTGCCGAACAGCGGGTCGCTGGCGGGCTTGAGCGCGCCGGCGAGAGCCGCCTCGGCGTCGATCGAGCGCGCCGACACGGCGGCCACATCGCGCTCGAATACGTGCGCGGCCTGCGTGCGCGCGACGATGCGCTTCATCGCCGCGCCGACATCGGCCGAGCCGTAGACGCGGCCGCTGCCGTCGACGCCCATGCGGATCGCGCCGCTGCTGCCCACCTGGTACTGGCGCACCTGGTTGCCGGCGAGCCACACCGCGGTGCCGCTGGTCGACACCGCGGTGAACACCGGCTTGGCGTTGCGCGCCACCAGCATGTCGGCCAGGCGGCCGCCCCAGCCCTGCGTGACGCCTTCGGGCGCCAGCGCCTGCCAGGTGTTCTGCTGGTCGTTGTGCGAGAACAGGCTCGGCGGCTTCGGGTGGCTGGCCTGCGCGTACTGCGCCTTCGTGGTCGGCCGCAGCAGCGGGCCGACGTTGGCCACGATCGCGAGCCGGCGGTCGGTGTTGAACAGCGTCTGCAGCGCGCCCATCGTCGGGTGCAGCGCCAGGCCCGTGCCGGGCAAGTTGGCCGCGCTGATCGGCAGCACGCCGCCCAGGCGCGCCGGCGAACCGGCCGCCGCTGCGGTGTTGGGCGCGGTGCCCGGCGCCAGCAGTGCGATCGAATCAGGGGCCTGGTTGCGCACCGCGGTGTAGTGGCCCCATGGCGTGGCGTCGGTCGGCAGCATCATGTTGTAGGCGTCGTTGCCGCCGAACAGGAAGATGCACACCAGCGCGCGGTAGTCGCCGGCCGATTGCGCCTGCGCGCTGCCCAGCGCGGCGAGGTTCAGCGCCAGCGGCGCGCCGGCGCCGGCCAGCGCGCCGAACGCGGCACTGCGCTGCAGCCAGGCGCGGCGCGAGGCATCGAAACGGGTGATCGGTTTCATGCTCGGCCCTCGCTACTTCTGCACGATGAACTCGGGCGCCACCATCGCCAGGAACACCGCGGCGTTGACGCGGTTGCGCTTGGCATTGGCCACCTGCGTCGCGTTGTTCGCGGTCGGCGCGGGGATGGCGATCTTCTCGACCGCACCCTGGACCTCGGCCTTCAGGTCGGCCGGCATCGCGCCGTACAGCAGCTTCTCGGCGATGTGATCGACCAGCGCACCCGGCTGGTCGGCCAGCGCGAGTTCGGCGCTGAAGTCGGGCTGCAGGTCGCGCCGGTTGGTACCACTGGCGTTGGTGGTGGCGCCGATGCCGCTGGCGATCGCATCGCGCACCAGGTTCACATAGCCGGCCGCGCTGGTCTCGTGCACGATCTGCATCTCGGGCACCGCCAGGCCCTGCGCCGCGGCCTCGGTGCCCGGTGGCACGTAGCCCGGGCGGTAGAAGTTGAACACGCTGGGCGCGCGCAGCGGCGTCTGGCCGAGCGAGGTGCCGGGGTTGTCGGTGTTGCCGATGCGGTAGTCGCCGCTGTCGGAGCGGTAGCCGAACGCGCGCAGCAGAGCCGACAGGCGCAGCACCGGCTCGCGCACCTTGCCGCCGGTGGCCGCGGCGCTGCGCGCCTCGGGGTGCAGCAGCACGGCCTTCACCACTGCCTTCATGTCGCCGCGCACGCCGGCGCCATTGTCGGCAAACGCGTCGGCCACCGCCTTCACATAGGCCGGGCTCGGGTTGCTGGTGACCAGGCGCTGGATCAGCTGCCGGCCGATGAACGGGCCCACGTTCGGATGCCGGACCAGCGTGTCGAGCGCCGCGCGCAGGCTGGCCTGCGGGTCGGCCGTGCCCTGCGCGGGAATCGTCGTGCCGAGGAAGGTCTTGGCCTCGGTGCTGTGGAACTGCGGGTAGCCCACCATCGGCTTGAACGCGCGGTCGGGGTCCGACGCGCCGCCGGACGAGCCGCTGTAGAAGCAGCCGTTGGCCGGCGCTGCGGGGCAGGCCCAGCTGAAGCCGGTGAATACCTTGGCGAGGCCGGCGATGTCGGCCGGGCCATAGGTGTCGATCGCCTTGCCGCCTTGCGACTTGACCGTGCCGTCGGCCTCGAGCTCGACCAGGCCGATCGAGAACAGCTGCATCACCTCGCGCGCGTAGTTCTCGTCGGGCACACGGCCGGTGCGCGCATCGGCCTTCTGATTGCGCAGGTGCGACAGGTACACGCCCATCATCGGGTGCAACGACACCGCCTCGATCAGATCGCGGTAGTTGCCCAAGCCCTTGTCGCCGAGCAGGTCGAGCCACGCGGCCACCGCGCGCGGGTTGTCGCCGACCGTGCTGTCGGCCATCGAGATCACGATGATCTGCGACAGCGCATACGCCACGCGATGCCGCAACTGGTCGTTGCCCGATATCGCCTGCTTCCAGAACGAATACAGCACCTCGTTCTGTCCGGCTTCGGCGTTCGGATCGACCGCCTTCAGCGCGGCATCGGCGGCCTCCCAGCGGGCGCGGTGCGAAACCGGCGGTAGCGCCAGCTGCTCGTCGACCCAGCCGCGGTAACCGAGCACCATCACGCGGTCGACCGCGGCGTCGGTCGGCCCGAACGTGGCCTTGGCGAGGAACGCCGCCGCCTCGGCGCGCGAGGCCGGCAGCTCGCTCGCGGGCGGCGCGCTCGATTCGTCGTTCTTGCTGCCGCCGCAGGCGGCCAGCAACGCCACGGCGCAAGCCACCGTCAGGCGCCGCCACGCCGGCATCGATCGGGTCATCGTCGATCCTCCCTGCTCGCGGGCGCGTCGCGCACCGCCATGCAACGATTCTGCGAAGCGCCGCGTCGAGGGTTGTTCCAAGTTGTAGGCCGCAGCAGCCGGCGGCCTCGGGTGGGGCGGGCCGGCCTTACATCGGCACGCAACTGCTACGCGTGAGCACTACAGCAGCGGCGCCAGCGCGCGGCGCGCCTGCTCGGCGTCGAGCGCCTGCGCGGCGGCCCAGTCGCGCAACTGGTCGTCGCCGATGCGGCCGACGTTGAAGTACGCCGCCTGCGGGTGCGCGAGATAGAAGCCGCTGACGCTGGCCGCCGGCGTCATCGCCAGGCTCTCGGTCACCGCCATCTCGGCCTCGCCGGCCTGCAGCAGTTCGAACATCGCGCGCTTGATCGTGTGGTCGGGGCACGCCGGGTAGCCCGGCGCCGGCCGGATGCCGCGATACTTCTCGGCGATCAACTCGTCGTTGCTCAATGCCTCGCCGGCCGCATACCCCCACAGGTCGGTGCGCACGCGCTGGTGCAGCCGCTCGGCGAACGCCTCGGCCAGGCGATCGGCCAGCGCCTTCAGCATGATCGCGCTGTAGTCGTCGTGGTCGGCCATGAACTGCGCCACCTTGCGCTCCACGCCGATGCCGGCGGTGACCGCGAACAGGCCGACGTAGTCGTCGCGCACGCCCTTGGGCGCAACGAAATCGGCCAGGCTGCGGTTCGGGCGGCGCACGCCGTCGATCACCGGCCGCTCGGTCTGCATGCGCAGCGGCCGCCAGCGCAGCACAGCGTCGCGCCGCGACTCGTCGGCGTAGAGCTCGATGCAGTCGTCGTCGACGGTGTTGGCCGGATACAGGCCGACCACGCCGTGCGCCGTCAGCCAGCGCCCTTCGATCAGCCGCTGCAGCATGCGCCGCGCGTCGCTGAGCACGCGCGTGGCTTCGGCGCCGACCACCTCGTCGCGCAGGATCTCGGGGAACTTGCCGGCCAGATCCCAGGTCTGGAACAGCGGGCCCCAATCGATGCAGGCGGCGATCTCGGCCAGGCCCTGGTTGCGGAACACGCGCCGGCCGATGAACTTCGGTTTCGGCGGCGCGTAGCCGCTCCAGTCGATCGGTGTCTTGTTGGCGCGCGCCTGGGCCAGCGTGACCATCACAGCCGGCTTCTTCGCCGCATGCAGCGCGCGCACGCGCTCGTAGTCGGCGGTGACGTCGGCGATGAACTTCGCCGCGCGCTCGTCGGACAGCAGGTCGGCGCAGATGCCGACCGAGCGCGACGCATCGGGCACGTAGACCACCGGCCCTTCGTACTGCGGCGCGATCTTCACCGCGGTGTGCACGCGGCTCGTGGTGGCGCCGCCGATCAACAGCGGGATCTTCCTGACGCGGAACCAGTCGTCGCGCTGCATCTCGGCGGCGACGTGTTGCATCTCCTCGAGGCTCGGCGTGATCAGCCCCGACAGGCCGATGATGTCGGCGCCCTCGACGCGTGCCTTGGCCAGGATATCCTGGCACGGCACCATCACGCCCATGTTGACGACCTCGAAGTTGTTGCACTGGAGCACGACGGTGACGATGTTCTTGCCGATGTCGTGCACGTCGCCCTTCACGGTGGCGATCACGATCTTGCCCTTGCTCCTGACCTCGCCGCCGGCATCGAGCAGCGCCTGTTTCTCGGCCTCGATGTAGGGCAGCAGGTGCGCCACCGCCTGCTTCATCACGCGCGCGCTCTTGACCACCTGCGGCAGGAACATCTTGCCGGCGCCGAACAGTTCGCCGACGGTGTTCATGCCGGCCATCAGCGGGCCTTCGATCACCTGCAGCGGGCGGCCGTTGCGCGCGGCGATGGCCTGGCGGCATTCCTCGGTGTCGGCGACGATGAAGTCGGTGATGCCGTGCACCAGCGCATGCGCCAGCCGGTGATCGACATCGCCGGCGCGCCACGCCAGCTTGGCGCTGTCGTCCTTGGACGCGCCCTTCACCTGCTCGGCAATCTCGAGCAGCCGCTCGGTGGCATCGGGCCGGCGGTTCAGCACCACGTCTTCGACGCGCTCGCGCAAGCCCGGGTCGAGTTCGTCGTAGACGCCGATCATGCCGGCGTTGACGATGCCCATGTCCATGCCGGCGGCAATCGCGTGGTACAGGAACACGGTGTGGATCGCCTCGCGCACCGGGTCGTTGCCGCGGAAGCTGAAGCTCACGTTGCTGACGCCGCCCGACACCTTGGCACCGGGCAGGTTGGCCTTGATCCAGCGCGTGGCCTCGATGAAGTCGACCGCGTAGTTGGCGTGCTCCTCGATGCCGGTGGCGATCGCGAAGATGTTGGGGTCGAAGATGATGTCCTCGGGCGGGAAGCCGACCTCGTCGACCAGCATGCGATAGGCGCGCTCGCAGATCTGCGTCTTGCGTGCCAGCGTGTCGGCCTGGCCCTGCTCGTCGAACGCCATCACCACGGCGGCCGCGCCGTAGCGGCGCACCAGCGTGGCCTGGCGCCTGAACTCGGCCTCGCCCTCCTTCAGCGAGATCGAGTTGACGATGCCCTTGCCCTGGACGCACTTCAGGCCGGCCTCGATCACGCTCCACTTCGACGAGTCGATCATGATCGGCACGCGCGCGATCTCGGGCTCGCTGGCGATCAGGTTCAGGAAGCGCACCATCGCCGCCTGGCTGTCGAGCATCGCCTCGTCCATGTTGATGTCGATCACCTGGGCGCCGTTCTCGACCTGTTGGCGCGCGACGCTCAACGCGTCTTCGAAGCGGCCTTCGAGCACCATGCGCGCGAACGCCTTCGAGCCGGTGACGTTGGTGCGCTCGCCGATGTTGACGAACAGCGAGCCGGTATCGATCGCCAGCGGCTCGAGGCCGGACAGACGCAGCGGCGCGGCAGCAGGCTTCGGGTTGGCGTTGTCGGTCATCGCGGCTCCGGACGTTCGAACGCACGGGTTCGAAGGCTTCGTGACCGGCCGTTCGGGACGCCCGGGTGCCCACCCGTGCGCCGCGAAGGCCGGGTGAGCGCCGTTGCGGGTGCAGCGCGCATACACGCGCTGCGCGGCTCGAGCCTGGCCGCAGTGGCTGCGGTTGCAACGCTCCTCGAACCGAGCCGCGATTCTACGAATTTGCGCGACACTTGCGGCCCCGCACCGCCAGCAGGGTTGCTCGCAGCCCCCGGCCGCGGGGTTGCCCGCCACCCAAGCCGCCGGCCATGACACTTCACTCCACCCTCACCGCACACCGGGCCGGCCCGCGCGCGCGATCGATCGGCAGCCTGATCGACCTCGCACGGAGCCCGTTGCTGGCGATGCTGGTTGCACTCGCGTTGCTGGGGGGCTGCGCCACGCCGACGACAGCGCCCTCCGAAGGCGGGCAGCCGCCGCTGCGGCCCGGCCAGCCGGCGCCGAACGCGCTGGCCGCCGAGGTGCAGTGGATGCAGCAGCTGTTCGACGGCACGCCGGTCACAGTGGCCAGCGACGCCGACGGCGCGATGCGCGTCGACGTGCCGTTGGCCTACGCGTTCGACGCTCGCTCGCCGGCGCCGAAGCCGCCGTTGCGGGCGGTGATGGACAAGGTGGCGATCTCGCTGGCACGCCAGGCCAGCGCGAAGGTGCAGGTGGCCGCGCCGGGGCCGTCGACGCGCAGCGCCGCGATGCGCAGCTACCTGCTCGGCCGCGGCGTGATCGGGCTGCGCGTGTCGGTGGCGCAGCCGCTGGCCGATGCGGTCACGCTGCGCGTGGTGCCGGGGCCGACGGCGATCAACCAGCTCGACGATCGCACGCTGCCGCCGCCGACCAACGCCTTCCCGGCCAAGCGCAAGCCGCCGGCGTGACAGCCGGCGGGGGCGTCAGGCGGCGGCCAGCAGCGGCGTGAACAGCGGATCGCGCCGATCGCGCGGGCGGTACGCCGCGACGCGGCGCGCGATCTCGCGGATGTGCGCCGGCGTGGTGCCGCAGCAGCCGCCGGCGATGTTCAGGAAACCCGCGCGCGCGAACTCTTCCAGCAGCGCGCCGGTGACCTCCGGCGTCTCGTCGAAGCCGGTGTCGCTCATCGGGTTCGGCAGCCCGGCGTTCGGGTAGCAGCTGATCCAGGTGTCGGCCGCCACCTTCGACAGCTCTTCGATGTAGGGCCGCATCAGCGCGGCGCCGAGCGCGCAGTTCAGGCCCACCGCCAGCGGACGCGCGTGGCGCACCGAATGCCAGAACGCCGGCACGGTCTGCCCCGACAGGATGCGGCCCGACGCGTCGGTGACCGTGCCAGAGACGATCACCGGCACGCGCTCGCCGGTGCGCTCCATCAGTTCGTCGAGCGCGAAGATCGCCGCCTTCGCGTTCAGCGTGTCGAAGATCGTCTCGACCAGGAACAGGTCGACGCCGCCTTCGAGCAGGCCCGCGGCCTGTTCGAGGTAGGCCTCGCGCAGTTGGTCGAAATCGGTGTTGCGCGCGCCGGGGTCGTTGACGTCGGGGCTGATGCTGGCGGTGCGCGGCGTCGGCCCGAGTGCACCGGCCACGAAGCGCGGCCGCTCGGGCGTGCTGGCGGCAGCGGCGGCCTCGCGCGCGAGGCGCGCCGCCGCCACATTGATCTCGCGCGCGACCTCGGCCAGGCCGTAGTCGGCCTGCGCGATGCGGGTGGCACCGAAGGTGTTGGTCTCGACGATGTCGGCGCCGGCGGCGAAGTACTCGGCGTGGATCTCGCGCACCACGTCGGGCCGCGTCAGGCACAGCACGTCGCCGTTGCCGCGCAGGTCGATGCGATGGTCGGCGAAGCGCGCACCACGGTAGTCGCGCTCGCTCAGCTTGCGCGATTGCAGCATCGTGCCCATCGCACCGTCGATGATCACGATGCGTTGCTGCAGGATGGCAGGCAACTGCGCGCCGCGGGTGAAAGGGGTGCCGCTCATGGTGGCCATTGTAGGAAGGGAAGCGCCGGCGCCGCGGCCGTACCTGCGTTCGAATGGCCGCGCGTGGCTATTGCAGCGCGCTCGGGATGTCGCTCGGGACGGCCGGGATGTCGCTCTGGAACAACGAGTGGCTGAACTGGATGTCGGTGTCGACGTCGTCTTCCTTCATCGCCCACACCGTCAGCGCGCGCGCCGGCATCGGCCGCGCGAACAGGTAGCCCTGCAGCTCGTCGCAGCGCAGGCCGAGCAGTACGTCGCGCTGGCGTTCGGTTTCGACGCCCTCGGCCACCACCTTCAGGCCGAGCGCGTGCGCCAGCTTGATCACCGCGTCGACCACCGCCAGCGCATCGGTGCTGTGCTCGATGTCGGCCACGAAGCCGCGGTCGATCTTCAGCTGTCGCGCCGGCAGCTTGCGCAGGTAGGCCAGACTCGAGTAGCCGGTGCCGAAGTCGTCGATCGACAGCGACGCGCCCACCCGCGCCAGATGGCCGAACGAGCGCATCGTCGCCTGCGTGTCCTCCATCGCCACCGATTCGGTGATCTCGAAGGTCAGCAGCGCCGGGTCGACGCGGTGCGCATCGAGCGCGCGCCGGATGCGCGGCACCAGGTCGTCCTGGCGCAGCTGGTGCATCGACAGGTTCAGCGCCACGCGCATGCGCAGGCCCACGTCGAGCCACTGGCGGATCTGGCGACACGCCTCCTCGATCACCCAGTTGCCGATGTGGCCGATCAGGCCGAAGCGCTCGGCCACCGGAATGAACAGCTCGGGGCTGATCAGGCCGCGCGTCGGGTGGTCCCAGCGGATCAGTGCCTCGACACCGGTGACCTGACCCGTTGCGCCGTGGATCTTGGGCTGGTAGTACAGCTTCAGCTGGCCGCGCTCGAGCGCCAGGCGCAGCTCGTTTTGCATCTCGACCTGCTCGCGCACGTCGAGGTCCATGCGCGGCTCGAAGAAGGCGTAGGTCGAGCCGCCGGTGCGCTTGGCGGCGTACATCGCCGCGTCGGCGTTGGCGATCAGCTTGGCGGTCGAACCATGCTCGGGAAACATCGCGATGCCGATCGAGCACGACAGCTTCACCTCGCCGCGGTTGGGCAGCTTGTACGGTTGTGCGAGCACCTGCAGCAGTTGCTGCGCCACCGCGGCCGCGCCGTCGTGACCGCCCGGTTGCGGCACCAGCAGCAGGAACTCGTCGCCGCCGATGCGTGCGGCCGTGCCGGCCTGACCCACCAGTTCGAGCAGCCGTGCGCCGACCTCGCGCAGCACGACATCGCCGGCGGCGTGCCCGAACGAATCGTTGATCGGCTTGAAGCCGTCGAGGTCGATGAACAACACCGCCATCGCGCTCGGCGTACGGCCTACGCGCTGCAGCGTCTGGCTCAGCCGATCTTCGAACAGCAGCCGGTTCGGCAGGTTGGTCAGCGGATCGCAGAAGGCCTGGCGGCGCAACTGGATGTTGGCCTCGTCGAGCGAGGTGGCCAGCGAGCGGTTGTGCGCCCGGTTGTGCCAGTCGAACAGCGCGCCGAGCACGGCGATCGCCACCGCCAGCGCGCCGACCGAGGCAGCCACCGTCAAACCGAGCGCATCGACCGCTTCGATCGACGGCATGTCGGCCGTCATCGGACGGAACCGTGTGCCCTGCAGCGCCAGCGCGTGTGCGCACGACAGGCCGATGCCCAGCGCAGCGACGCCCGGTGTCACCGCTGGCGCGCCGTCGGCGTTGGTCCAATAGCGCCCGCCCGCGTAGGCCCACCAGATCGTGAATGAGGTGCTGGCACCGAGCAGCGCCACGGCCGCCAGCGCCCAGCCGACGTTCCACGCGGCGAGCTCGCTGCCGACCGGCAGCACGCGCACGGTGACGCCGATCGCCACCGCGAAGATCAGACTCAGGATCCACGGCAGCACCCGCTGACGCACGCGCTGCGAGCGCAACGCGCGTGCCGCCAGCAAGCTGGCGGCCGCCGCAGCAAAGTTGGCGCACCAAGCCAGCGCCATCGAATGGAACGTGAACTGCTGCGGACCGCCGAGCCGCCAGCCGACCAGACCGAGCGCTTGCGTGGACCACAACCCGGTGCCGACCGCCACCGCCCCCGCGAGCACCCAGCCCCAGCCGACCAGGCCATCGCGCGAGCGCGAGGTGTTCAACGCATGCGTCAGGACACCGGCGGTCAGCAGCGACACCAGTGTGGCCAGCAGCAACAGCAGAGGGCGGGATTCGACGTCGATCACGGCACGCGACCGTCACACCGATCGGTGGACTCCTGCGGTCGCTTCGATTGTGTCGACGCCCCTGCGGCCGCGCCGGTTGTAACGGTGACATTCGCCACGCCGCACGCGCAGCGGGCGTCCCTGTTTCGAGGGGGCGCCGGGCTCACGCCCATCCGCGCGGGACGCGACCGGTCCTTGGTTGCGGCCCGGCGCTACGCGCCTTCACATCGCTTGCGCGGTGTGAGCCTGCACCGCAGCGCCGGGCGCTGTCGCCAGCCACAAGGCAGTCCGCAGGGGCTGCCTTGTGCGCGGGCTCAGTGCAGTACGACGGGCTGCTGGGCCAGCAGCGTGTAGCCGGAGATGAAGTCGTCGACTTCTTCCTCGCTCGGGCCGCGCTCGACCAGCTCATTCACGCCGCGCTTGAAGCCCTCGGCTGCCGCGCCATCGAGGAAGATGCCGCGGCGCGCGAACTTGTCGACGATCTCGTAGCCGCCACGGCGCTCACCGCCGGCGGCGCCGGAGGTGTCGGCCGCGAGGTCGAACTCCACGACGACGTAGTGGTCGGAGTTGTAGAGCATTTGCATGGCAGATCCTGTCGCCATTCCTGTCGCGTCAGTTGGCGCCGCTGCGGCCGGATTCAAGGCCCGCGGTCGGGCTTCGGCGTCGGTTTTCGCGACCGGCGGACGCGACCCTCGCAGCGGACAATGCGGCCGATGCAGACGCACGCCCCGCCCGATGAGCCCGACCCAGCCCGAAACCGCAGCGACAGCCGGCGACCCACTGCCTGGGCGCGTGCCGATCGCGTCGCGCTGGCGCGCGGTGTGGCTGGTCGCTGCACTGGCGGCCAGCGCGGCGGTGCACGCCGCCAGTTCCCCGCCTGCCGCATCCGCTGCACCCGCCGCACCTTCGACGGCGGCCAGCGCGAGCGCGCCGACAGTCGAGGGTTGCCCGCCGGTCGTACCGGTGCCGAGCGCGGCGGAGCTCGCCCGCGCGCGGCGCGAGGCGAGCGACCACGGCGTGCTCTGGCGCATCACCAAGCAGGGTCACAGCTCGTACCTGTTCGGCACGTTGCATGTCGGCAAGCTCGCGTGGGCGTTTGCCGGACCCCGGCTGAGCCAGGCGCTGAAGGCCACCGACACGTTGGCGCTCGAACTAGACGTGACCGACCCGGCGCTGTTCGCTGCACCGCCAGCCGCGGCCGTGGCGCCGCTCGAACTGCCGCGGCCGCTGCGCGAGCGGCTCGCACGCCAGACCGAGCGAGCGTGCGTGCCCAGCCAGGCGCTGCAGCACCTGAACCCGCTGATGCAGGCGGTGACGCTGACCGTGCTGTCGGCGCGCCACGAGGGGCTGGACGCGCGCTTCGCGCAGGAGATCGTGCTGGCCGACGCGGCCCGCGCGCAGGGCCGACCGATCGTCGCGCTCGAAGACGTTCAGTCGCAGATGGCAGTACTGCTGCCGAGCGACGCCGGCGAGGCGCGCCGCCTGCTCGAGCAATCGCTGCAGCAGCTCGAACGCGGCCGTGCCCGTGTGCTGTTGCGCAGGCTGGCCGATGCCTGGGATGCGAGCCGCCTCGACGAGCTCGAATCGTATGCGGCGTGGTGCGAATGCGCCGCCAGCGCCGAGGATCGCCGCTTCCTGCAACGCCTGAACGACGACCGCAACGCACCGATGGCCGAGCGGGTCGATCGACTGCACGCGCAGGGCAAGCGCGTGCTGGTCGCAGTGGGCGCGCTGCACATGACCGGCGAGCACGGCCTGCCGCGGCTGATGGCCGCGCGCGGCTATCGCGTCGAGCGCCTGCTGCCACCGTGATGGCGCACGCCGCTCCGCACGGTCGCGGCTTCGATGCGCGCTGCCTGTGACGACAGCCCGGCGCGCCGCTACGATGGCCGGCGCGTGAACCGGGCAACCGGCCGCACGAGCCGGCCCGAGCCGCCACGACCGAGTTCAACGACAGGAGCATCCATGGCCAACCCGTCCCCCGCCGCGCTGACCAAACTGGTGCCTGGCTTCGACTTCCTGCAAGGCCTGGTCAAGAACGCCGGTGCGGCGATTCCGGGTCTCGGCCAGTGGATCGCGCCGACGCTCGATCCGGCCGAAATCGACAAGCGCATCGAGGAGCTGCGCACCGTGCAGTTCTGGCTCGAGCAGAACGCCCGCATGCTCGCCGCGACGATCCAGGCGCTCGAAGTGCAGCGCATGACGCTGTCGACGTTGAAGACGATGAACGTCAGCGTCGGCGACATCGGCCAGGCGATGAAGCTCACGGCGCCGGCGGCCGGCGCCGGCAAGGTTGCGGCCCCGACGACCGCAGCGAAGGCAACGAAGGCCGGCGCGAACCGCGACCGGACCGGCGGCGCAGCCACGCCGGCCGGCGTGGTCGACCCGATGCAATGGTGGGGCGCGTTGACGCAGCAGTTCACGCAGCTGGCGGTGCAGGCGATGAAAGACGGCACCGCCGATGCGGCGAAGAACATCGCCGGTGCGGTGGCGCGGCAATCGCTCGACGCCGCGACGCAGACGCTGAAGAAGGCCGCAGCCGTGCCTGCCGCGGTGGCGCGCGGCGCGGTGAAAGCCGCCACCGCGACCCCACCGCCGCGCACACCCCCCCGGCGTCCGCGCGGCCGCGCCTGACGCGCCTGACGCGCCCGATGCGTCCGACGCGGCTCGAGCGGCAACCGTAGGCACGGCAGCCGCAGGCGCGACAGCCGGTACAGTGGCGGCATGCAAGCCAGCGCCGCGGCCGACCCCAGATCGAATCCCGACGCCACCGCCACACGGCTGCGCCGCCGGGCCGAGGTGGTGGCCGCGCTCGGCACCTTGCTGCCGCCGCATGCGCTGCTGTGGCGGCGCGAGGAGACGGTGCCGTACGAGTGCGACGGCCTCACCGCATACCGGCAGCAGCCGTTGGTGGTGGCGCTGCCCGAAAGCGAAGCGCAGGTGGCCGCCGTGCTGCAGGCTTGCCATGCGCTGCAAGTACCGGTGGTGGCGCGCGGCGCCGGCACCGGCCTGTCGGGCGGCGCACTGCCGCACGAGCTCGGCGTGACGCTGTCGCTGGCCAAGTTCAACCGCATCGTGCAGCTCGACCCGCTGGCGCGCACCGCGGTCGTGCAGTGCGGCGTGCGCAACGCGGCGATCAGCGAGGCGGCGGCCGCGCACGGGCTGTACTACGCGCCCGATCCGTCGAGCCAGATCGCGTGCACGATCGGCGGCAACGTGGCCGAGAACTCCGGTGGCGTGCATTGCCTGAAGTACGGCCTGACGCTGCACAACATTCTGAAGGTGCGCGGCTTCACCGCGGCCGGCGAACCGGTCGAGTTCGGCGCCGACGCGCTCGACGCCGGCGGGCTCGACCTGCTGGCGGTGGTGGTGGGCAGCGAGGGCATGCTCGCCGTCACCATCGAGGTCACGGTGAAGCTGCTGCCGCGGCCGCGGCTGGCGCGCTGCGTGCTGGCCAGCTTCGACGACGTGGCCAAGGCCGGTGACGCGGTGGCCGCGATCATCGCCGCCGGCATCATCCCCGCCGGCCTCGAGATGATGGACAAGCCGATGACCGCGGCGGTCGAGGACTTCGTGCACGCCGGCTACGACCTCGACGCCGCGGCGATCCTGCTGGCCGAGAGCGATGGCACGCCGGAGGAAGTCGACGAAGAAATCGCGCACCTGCAAGCCGTGCTGGCGCGCTGCGGCGCGACGCGGCTCGAGGTCAGCCGCGACGAGGCGCAGCGGCTCACGTTCTGGAGCGGGCGCAAGAACGCGTTCCCGGCGTCGGGCCGCATCAGCCCCGACTACATGTGCATGGATTCGACCATTCCGCGCAAGCGGCTGGCCGACATGCTGCGCGCGATCGCGCAGATGGAGACGAAGCACCGGCTGCGCTGCGTCAACGTGTTCCACGCCGGCGACGGCAACCTGCACCCGCTGATCCTGTTCGACGCCAACGATGTCGACCAGCTGCGGCGCGCCGAAGCGTTCGGCGCCGAGATTCTCGAGCTCAGCGTGGCGTTCGGCGGCACGATCACCGGCGAGCACGGCGTCGGCGTGGAGAAGCTGGCGTCGATGTGCGTGCAGTTCAGCGCCGAGGAGCGCGCGCTGATGGCCGGCGTGAAGGCGGCGTTCGACCCCGACGGGCTGCTGAACCCGGGCAAGGTGCTGCCCACGCTGCACCGCTGCGCCGAGTACGGCCGCATGCACGTGAAGAAGGGGCTGTTGCCGTTCCCCGAGCTGGAGCGCTTTTGAGCGCTGCCGCGCTGGCGCCGCTGAACCGCGCCGACGAGCCGGCGTTGCGCGCGCTGGTCGAGCGCATCGCCGCGGCGCGTGCGGCGCGCACGCCGCTGGCGCTGCGCGGCCACGGCAGCAAGGCGTTCTACGGCGAGGCCGAGCGCGGCGAGCCGCTGGCGCTCGATGCGCTAACCGGCATCACGCAGTACGAGCCGACCGAGCTGGTGGTCACTGCGCGCGCCGGCACGCCGCTGGTCGAACTCGAGGAGGCGCTGGTCGAGCACGGCCAATGCCTGGCGTTCGAGCCGCCGCGCTTCGGCGACAACGGCGGCCGCGGCACGGTCGGTGGCATGGTCGCCGCCGGCCTCGCAGGCCCGGCGCGCGCCACCGTGGGCGGCGTGCGCGATTTCGTGCTCGGCGCGGTGCTGCTGAACGCGCACGGCGAGCTGCTGCGCTTCGGCGGCCAGGTGATGAAGAACGTGGCCGGCTACGACGTGGCGCGGCTGCTCGCCGGTTCGCTCGGCATCCTCGGGCCGATCGTCGAGGTGTCGCTCAAGGTGCTGCCGCTGCCGCCAGCGCGCGCGACGCTGCGCTTCGAGTACGCACAGGCCGCGGCGCTGAAGCAGCTGCAGCGCCTGGGCGGCCAGCCGCTGCCGTTGCGCGCCAGCGCATGGTGTCACGACACGCTGCTGCTGCAGCTGGCCGGTGCCGAGGCCGCGGTGCGCGCCGCGGTGCAGACGCTTGGCGGCGAACCGGTCGATGCGCTCGTTGCCGACCGCTTCTGGGGCGGCCTGCGCGACCAGCGCGACGAGTTCTTTGCCGCCGCGCTCGAGGCGGTCGCCGCCGGCGCCACGCTGTGGCGGCTGTCGGTGGCACCAGCCGCGCCGCCGCTGGACGTCGCGGGCGAGCAGCTGATCGAATGGGGCGGTGGCCAGCGCTGGGTGGTCAACCGCGCCGACGCCGCGACGATGCGCGCGCTCGCCGCCGCTGCCGGCGGCCACGCCACGGCGTTTCGCGGTGCCAGGTCCGGCGGCGTGTTCACGCCGCTGACGCCGCCGCTGGCGCGGATCCACCGCGAGCTGAAGGCGCGCTTCGATCCCGACGGCCTGTTCAACCCGGGACGGTTGTTTCCCGACCTCTGAAGCGCACCAGCGACCCACCTCGATCCCACGCCGAAGCTGCGAGCACGCGATGTCGACCCCCGCGATCGAAGACCGCATGCGCGAGTACTACGCGCAGCGCGCCGCCATTTACGAGCGCGTGTACCACAAGCCCGAGCGCCAGGCCGACCTGCGCGCGATGCAGGCCTGGCTCGCCGGCCTGTTCGTCGGCCGCCGCGTGCTCGAAGTGGCGTGCGGCACCGGCTGGTGGACGCCGCACGGCGCGCGCGCCGCGACGAGCTGGCTCGCCACCGACGTCAACCCCGAAACGATCGCGATCGCGCAGGCCAAGGCGATGCCGCCGACGGTGCGCTTCGGGGTCGTCGATGCCTACCGCTTCGCCGAGCTCGGCACGCAGCGCTTCGATGGCGCGTTCGCCGGCTTCTGGTGGAGCCACGTGCTGCGCGCGCGCCTGCCGGCGTGGCTGGCCCTGCTGCACGAGCGGCTCGACCCCGGCGCGCGCGTCGCGCTGCTCGACAACCGCTATGTCGAGGGCAACAGCACGCCGCTGTCGCGCCGCGACGCCGACGGCAACACCTACCAACTGCGCACGCTCGACGACGGCAGCACGCACGAGGTGGTGAAGAACTTTCCGACCCGCGACGAGGCGCTGGCCGCGCTGGGGCCGCGCGCACGCGACGTGCAGTGGATCGAGCACGCGCACTACTGGACGCTGAGCTACACACTGCGCTGACCCGAGGCGATGCAGACCCACCTGAGCCCCGAGTTCCAGGACACGCCCGATGGGCGGGCCGCCGAGGCCATCCTGCGCAAGTGCGTGCACTGCGGCTTTTGCACCGCGACCTGCCCGACCTACCAGCTGCTCGGCGACGAGCTCGATGGCCCGCGCGGGCGCATCTACCTGATCAAGCAGGTGCTCGAAGGCCAGGCGCCGACGCGCGCCACGCAGCTGCACCTCGACCGCTGCCTCACCTGCCTGAACTGCGAGACCACCTGCCCTTCGGGCGTGCGCTACGGCGAGCTGCTCGACATCGGCCGCCGCGCCGTCGAGGCACGCGTCGAGCGGCCGGCCGCCGAGCGCGCGGCGCGCTGGGCGCTGAAGGAAGGCATGACGTCGCCGCTGTTCGCGCCGGCGCTCAAGCTCGGCCAGCTCGCGCGCTCGCTGCTGCCCGATGTGCTGAAGAGCAAGCTGCCGGCCGCTGCAGGCGCGCAGGCGCACCGCTGGCCGGCGCGCACGCACCCACGCAAGATGCTGTTGCTGATGGGCTGCGTGCAGCCGGCGCTGATGCCCAACATCAACTCGGCCACCGCGCGCGTGCTCGACGCCTGCGGCATTCAGACGCTGGTGGCCGCCGAGGCCGGCTGCTGCGGCGCGCTGCGCACGCACCTGGCCGATCGCGACGGCGGCCTGGCCGACATGCGGCGCAACATCGACGCCTGGTGGCCGCTGGTCGAGGGCCTGACCGGCGCCGGCGCGGTCGAAGCGATCGTGATGAACGCATCGGGCTGCGGCGCGATGGTGAAGGACTACGGCCACGCGCTGGCGCACGACCCCGCCTATGCCGCGAAGGCGCAACGCATCGCCGCGGCGACGAAAGACTTGAGCGAGTTGCTGCCGATGCTGGTGCCGCTGCTGAAGCCGCGGCTGCACCGCAGCGCAGACGACCGGCTGGCGTTCCACCCGCCGTGCTCGCTGCAGCATGCGCAGCAGCTGCGCGGCGGCGTCGAGGCCGGCCTGCGCGAGTTGGGCTTCGATGTGGCGCCGCTGCCGGCCGACAGCCACCTGTGCTGCGGCTCGGCAGGCACCTACTCGGTGCTGCAGCCCGAGCTCGCGCACCGCTTGCGCGAGCGCAAACTGGCCGCGCTCGGCGCGCTGGGCCCCGCCCTCATCGTCTCGGCCAACATCGGCTGCATCCAGCACCTGCAGGCCGGCACCGCGACGCCGGTGCGGCACTGGGTCGAGGTACTGGATCAGGCACTGTCGGGTTAGCGCAGGTTCACGCCGCGGATGCCCGCGATGACGACCGAGACCCCGCCCCCGGCCGACGCGCCGGGCGAGCGCGCCGTGCTGGCGTTGTTCGAGCAGGCGATCGAGATCGAGGACGCGCGGCGCGACGAGTGGCTCGCGGCGCATTGCGGTGGCGACACGCGGCGGCTGCAGCGCGTGCAGCGCCTGCTGGCGATCGACCGCGCCGCGTCCTCCGGCGTGCTGGCCGCCGACGGCAGCGGCACCGAACTGGCGAGCGATGAACCGTGGGCTGCGGTGCTGCCGCCGTCCACGGTGGGTGTGTACCGCCTCGACGAACTGATCGGCAGCGGCGGCATGGGTGCGGTGTACAAGGCGTCACGCGCCGACGGCCTGTTCGAGCAGACGGTGGCGATCAAGTTCGTGCGCCCGCTGCGCGGCCTGCTGCAGGTGGAGCCGCTGGTCGATGCCGAGCGCCGGCTGCTCGCGCGCATGCAGCACCCGGGCATCGCGCACATCCTCGACGGCGGCAGCACCGCCGGCGGGTTGCACTTCCTGGTGATGGAGTTCGTCGACGGCCGGGCGCTCGACGTGCACGTGGCCGACCGGCGGCTGAGCGACCGCGCGATCGTGCAGCTGCTGCGCGAGGTGTGCGCGGCGGTCGCGCACGCGCATCAGCACCTCGTCCTGCACTGCGACATCAAACCGGCCAATATCCTCGTCGCCAGCGACGGCCACCCGAAGCTGATCGACTTCGGCGTCGCGCGCATCCAGGACGTGATCGACGCGTCGCTGCCGCAGGGGTTCACGCGCGCGTACACCAGCGCGCAGCGCCTGGCCGGCGAACCGGCATCGGTGAGCGACGATGTGTACTCGCTCGGTCGCGTGCTGGCCGAGGTGCTGACCGGCTCGCTGCCCGACAGCGCCAGCGATCTGCCCCCGGCGCTCGACCGCGAACTGGCGGCGATCATCCGCAAGGCGGTTGCGCCCGATCGTGCGCAGCGCTACGGCAGCGTGAAGGCGCTCGACGACGACCTCGGCCACTGGCTCGCTCGCCAGCCGGTGTCGGCGATGGGCTCCCACTGGCGCTACCGCGCGCGCAAGCTCGTGCAGCGACACCCGTGGCGGGTGGCTTCGGCCTCGCTGGCGCTGTGCGCCCTGGTGGGCGCGCTGGGCGTCATCACCGGGCTGTACCAGCGCGCCGAGGGCGCGCGGCACGATGCCGAGCGGCGCTTCGACGAGGTGCGAGCGCTGGCCACCTACATGCTGTTCGACCTCGATGCACGCCTGGAGGCGACGCCGGGCAACACCGCGGCGCGGCGCGAGATGGTCGGGCGCAGCCAGCAATACCTCGACGCACTGGCCTCGAGCGCGCGCGATCGCCCAGCGCTGCAGCGCGAAGTCGCCGTGGGTCTGGCGCGGCTGGCCGAGGTGCAGGGCGTTCCCGGACGGCCGAACGTCGGCGAGCCGGCGGCGGCCAAGGCCAACCTGCTGCGCGCCGAGTCGATTCTCGCCGCGCAGGCCCGAGGGCAGACCGGCGAATGGAGCTGGCACCGCGACATGGCGCGCGTGCAGTACCTGCTGGCGCTGATGGTGGGCGGCCGTGAGAACGATCTGGCCGGGCAGGTGACGCGCGCACAGCATGCCGAGCGCGAGGCGCTGGCGGCGCTCGAGCTGGCGCAAGCCGGCGCGAATGACGCAGCTGCCGCATCGGCGCCGGCCCGTACGGCGGCCACCGGGGCCGCGCCGAGACGCGACCGCGCTCCGGCGGGTGTGGCCGCACTGGCCGAGCTGCACGCGCTGCTGACCAGCACCCGACTGACGCGGGCCGACGCGCTGCACAACCTCGACGCCCATGCGCAAGCCGCTGCGCTGAAGGCCGCCGAGGAGCAGCGGCTGTTCCAGTTGCCAGCGGCCGTCCGCGACGCGATGGACTTCGACTTCCAGACCGGCCGCACCGCGCTGTTGCTCGGCGACTCGCTGTACTACCTGGATCGCAAGGACGAGGCGCTGCAAGCCTACCAGCGCGGCACCGCCCGCTTCGAGCACGGACTGACGCGAGCGCCGACCCATCGCCGGCTGTTGCTGGGTGCGACCACCGGTTACTGGTACACCTCGTCGGTGCTGGCCGAGTTCGATCGCCTGCCCGAGGCCTTGCGCGCCAGCGACGAAGCGCTGCGCCTGAGCAGCCAGACGCTGGCGATCGACCCGCAGAACGTGGAAGCCGCACGCCAGCGCGCAGCGGTACGCAACGACCGCGCGATGGTGCTGGCCAAGCTGCGCCGCTTCGACGAGGCGATCGCGCTGATCGAGGAGTCGCTGCCCGAAAAGGAGGCGCGCGCCATCCACGCCCCCGGGGACTTCGAGGCCGCGCGCGATGTCGCGGTGCCGCTGCGGTTGCTGGCGCAGCACTACCGTGACAAGGGCGACGCCGAAGGCGCGTGCCGCGTGCTCGCTCGGGCCGTGCGGACCTGGGCCGAACTCGACCAACGCTGGGGTCTGTCGGACTTCGACCGCCGCAACGACTACGACGTGGTGCGCGAGCAGGCCGCGCACTGCCGCAACTGACGCGCGCGGCGATCTCGCGCGCGCGGCAGCGCTCTCGACGTCAGTTCGCGCTGCCGCCCAACGCCTCGTGCAGCCAGGCGCGTGCGGCGCGCCAGTTGCGTTTGACGGTAGCGGTGGAACTGCCCAGCGCCGCGGCGATCTCCTCGATCGTCAGGCCGCCGAAGTAGCGCATCTCGACCAGCCGCGCGTGCTCGGGCGACACCGCGGCCAGCTTCTCGAGCACGTCGTGCAACGCCTCCACATCGACGTCGGAGGCCGGCTCCTCGGCGATCGTCGACACCAGCGTGACCTTGGTGCCGCCGTCGCGCTTGGCCGATGCCTCGCGCCGCACGTGGTCGATCAGCACCTGGCGCATCACCTGGCCCGAGTAGGCGAGGAAGTGCGCGCGGTCGCGCGCCGACAGCACCTCCTGCCCGAGCAGCTTGAGCGCCGCGCCGTGCACCAGCTCGGTGGGCTGCACCATGTGACGCGCGCGGTCGCCGGCCAGGATGCGCCGCGCCAGGCGCCGCATCTCCTGGTAGACCGCCGAGATCAGCTGGTCGCGTGCCTGTCCGTTGCCCGATTCGGCGGCGCGCAGCAGCTCGGTCACGGCGGGTGCGGGGCGCGGGGTGTCGGACATCGGGCGTCCTTCGTCGATCGGAGCTCGCGCCGACTCTAGCGCAGACATCAGCCGTGCGCGGCCACGCGTTCGCGGGCGCGGCATGCGCCATCGCTGCTCGATCCGCCGTCGCTGATCCGTTTTCGCCGCGTCTTGCGCCGTTGCCGGTATCCACACCACGAAACGGAGACCGCCGATGAAGCCCGCCCATCCAACTTCACGCAGCGCGCCCACGCTGCGCATGCCCGCGCTGCTGCTGGCCTGTGCGCTGGGTCTCGGGCCTGCGGCATCGAGTGCGCAGGTGCAGCCCTCACCCTATGCGCAGCCCTCACCCTATGCGCAGCCCTCACCCTATGCGCAGCCCTCGCCCTATGCGCAGCCTTCGCCTCACCCAGCGCAACGCAGCGCCGGCCCGGCGGGTGTCTCGCCCGGTGAGATCGGCTCGGCGTTCGATGCGCTGGCGCGCTGGGAGCGGCGCGACTTCGGTGTCGCCGCGCCGTCGGGCCTGCACGACGGCGCATTCCACGGTCCGACGCCGAGCCAGTTGCCCGGCGGCCAGGTCATCACCACCAAGGGCCTGCTCGCACTGCTGCAACAACCCGGCATGCCGACGGTCGTGGTGCACGTGCTCGGCCCGGGCCCGATGCTGCCGCGCGCGATCGCCGCGCCGTGGGCGGCGCAGCCGGGCAGCTTCGACGACCCGACGCAACAGCAGCTCGCCCAGGCGCTGCAGCAGGCCACGCGCGGCGCTGCGGACGTGCCGCTGGTGTTCTATTGCGCCAGCCCGCAATGCTGGATGTCGTACAACGCCGCCACCCGTGCGGTGCGGTTGGGCTACCGTAACGTGCTGTGGTACCGCGGCGGCCTGGCCGCGTGGCAACAGGCCGGGTTGCCGACCGGGCAAGGCAGCGACGCCGCCCAGCCCTACGCAGCCAGCGCGCAGCCGGCGCGCGGCTTCGGCGCAGGAGTGCGGCCGTGACGCGCGCGGGTTGGGTCGTCGCGCTGGTCGGCGTTGCCGGCAGCGCCGCCGGCCAGGCCGGTCCTGACGGGGTTGCTACGGCGAGCGCCGTGCACGACGGCACGGCCCGGCTCGTCCACCCGCTCGACCAACGCGCCGCGCTGGCGCCGTTCGGCTGGCTCGCCAAGCTGGCCGGTCACTGCTGGCGCGCCGAAAGCCCGCACGGCACCGGTGCGGCCACGGTCTGCTACCAGGTCGACGCGCGACATGGGGTATTGCTCGTGCGCAGCCGCAATGCCACCGGCGGATCGGTCGACTCGGCGATCCGCCCGTCGCGCGGCGCGCTGCTGTGGCAGACCACGCCGGCCGGTCCGGCGCCGACGCAGCACTGCTGGCTGTTGCCGGATTCCTGGAGCGGCAGCGCGACGCCGGCGATCACCTGCCGCATCGCCGACCCGTCGTCCCGGGCAGAGCCGCCGGCGAGCTGGTCGTACCGCTTCGAGGCCGTGGCCGACGATCGCTACCGCGTCGTCGAGACCTTCAGCTACGGCGGTGCCATGCAGGCCATGCCGCGTCACGCCGCCTGGCTGTTCGTGCGCAGCGGCGTCGCGCCCGCAGTCGACGCGCTCGCGCAGGGCCGCGCCGATCCGGCCACCGGCGACACCGCCAGCGGGCGCGACGGCGACTGCGCCAAGGTCGATTGAACGAGCCGAGGTGGCCATCGTGCGGCGGTTGATCCGCATTCGGAGCCGTCTGCGCCTTGGCCCATATCCGCCACCTGCTTCGATGCACCGGACCATGACCCCGCCCGAACGCACCGCCTCGCTGCCGGCCCGTCGTCCGGCGCCCCGTTGGCACGCCGCGTTGGCCGCCGCGCTGGTGACGCTCGCTTCGTGGGCGGGTGCCAGCGAAATCGCGCGGCCCACGCGCAGCGCAGACGCACCGCCGGTCAACCAGGCGCTGCGTGCACTGGCACGGCTGATGCGCGGGCGGGCCGACGGCGAGCAGCTGCGCGCGGCGTCGCGGCGGCGTCGCGCGCCGAACGCCGGCCGGCTGCCGAGCGAACTGCGCCAGAGGCCGGCGCACGCAGCGGCCAGCCGGTTGCGCGCCACGTGATCCGTTTTCGCCGCCGTTTGCGCCTTTGAGGGTACGACGGCCAAAACCGCCCCACAAACGAAGACCTGCAACCGACCCCGCACGGAGATGAACATGACCCGCACCCCGAAGTCGATCCGCCGCCTGCTCGCCGCCGCCACCGCGCTGGCAGCCTGTGCCACCGCCCCCGCGGCGCTGGCACAGGACTACGGCGCCATGATCCAGCAGTCGATGAACCGGATGAACCAGATCATCAACCAGGGCAACCAGGCCGTGAACAACATCGTCCAGCAGCGCATGCAGGACCCGGCCGTTCGCCAGTCCTACCAGCAGTACCTGCAGCAAATGCAGTCCGCCGGCCGCCAGCCGATGGACTTCGCCACCTACACCTACTACTACGTCTACACCAACGGCTACTCGCGCGGCGGCATCGCGCACATGAACCGCGTCGAGAACGGCAACCGAGCCGCCGAGATGAATGCCTGGCAGGGCGTGCGCCAGGCCGAGCAGAACCGCGCCGGCGCGATGCAGGGGCAGCGCGACAGCTACTTCCGCAACCAGCAGGAAGCCGGCCGCGGCCTGATGGGCCAGAGCACCTACTACGGCCCGAGCGGCTACCAGGCGCAACTGCCGCACACCTGGCAGAACAACACCTACCAGCAGCACCAGGGGCAACGGTACTACGTCGACCAAAGCGGCCAGTACTACGTGCTGGGCAACAACGGTTGGTGGTACCCGATCAACCGCTGACGCGCGACGACTTCACGCGCCGGCACCGTCGCGCCGCTGCAGGATCCACAGCATCGAAGCCGACCCGGCGATGATCGCCAGCACGGCGATGAACGAGCCGATCGCCAATGTCGAGATGCCCGAAATGCCCTGCCCGATCGTGCAGCCCAGCGCGGTCACGCCGCCGAAGCCCATCAGCACCGCGCCGACGAGCTGGTTGCGCAGGTCGCCGAGCGACGCGAAGCCCTCCCAGCGGAAGCGGCGCGCGGCCAGCGCGTACACGGCCGAGCCCACGGCCACCCCGGCGGCGCAGGCGACGCCGAAGGTCATGTGCAGTGAACGGTCGGTCCACAGCAGCAGCAGTTCCAGCCCGTAGGCCAGCGGCCCGACGAAACTCAGCGATTCAGCCAGCCGCGAGTTGGTGCCGAAGTAGACGTCCTCGAGCGTATCGGGGTTCTCGCCGAAGCCGATGTGCCCGCTGAGGAACCAGCCCGCGGTCACGAGGGCGCCGAGCGCGACCGCGCCGACCACCTGTTGCCGGTTGCGTCGAAAGCGCGGATCCCTGAACACGAAGACCAGCAGCGCCGCCGCCACCGCACCGGCGGCGAGCAGCGACGCGGCGCGCGGCGCGATGCCGGTCGACCGAGCGAGCGCGGTGGCCAGGCTCTGGTCCTGCCAGCCGAGCTCCGCCAGGTTGATCGACACCGGGTCGAGCCAAGTAGCGCGCCACTGGCCGAACAGGCCCTTGAGCGTCATGTACGAGGCGATGGCGATGAACACCAGCACCACCAGCGAGCGGACACTGCCACCGCCCAGCCGGATCAGGTTGCGGTTCGCGCAGCCGCCGGCCAGCGTCATGCCGACGCCGAAGCACGCGCCGCCCACCAGCAGCGACAGCCACGACAGGTTGGGCCGCTGCACCACGCTGCGGGCGAAGTCGACCCGGCCGGTGTAGGCGAGCACGCCGACGCCGAGCGTGGCCACCGCGATCGCCAGCAGCCACATGCGCAGGCGGCCCCAGTGCCCCATCATGACGACGTCGGACACCGCACCCATGGTGCAGAAGTTGGTCTTGTGCGCGACCGCACCGAACATCGCCGCGATCGCAAAGCCGCCGCCCACCACCAGCGCGGTGATCGTCTGTACCGACAGCGCCACCGCGGCGCCTCTCAGATGAAGAGGCAGACGTCGGTTTCGCCGGCGAACTGCAGGAACGTCGCCGCGCCGCCGAAATCGATGCCGTCGATGAAGTCGTCCTTGCTGAACTCGAAGAGGTCGACGGTCATCTGGCAGGCGATGAACTTGACATCGGCCTCGAGGCACAGCGTACGCAGTTCGTGCAGCGACGCCACGCCCTTCTTCTTCATCTTGGCCTTCATCATCGAGGTGGCCATCGCCTCCATGCCCGGCAGCATCTGCACCACCACGGGCATCGGCACGGGCATCGGCATCGCCGGGTTGGCCAGCGGGCTGATGTGGATGCCGCTCAGGTCCTTGCGCAGCAACTGCAGGCCGTAGAACGTGAAAAAGACCTGCACCTCCCAGCCCAGCGCCGCGGCCGTGGACGACAGGATCAGCGGCGGGTACGCCATGTCGAGCGCACCCTTGGTGGCAATGATCGCCATCTTCTTCTGGGCCATGCGACCTCCCGCTTGCGAAGACCCGGTTGATGCGTCGGGCCGTCAGGCCTTCTTGATGAGAAACACGTACTTCTTGTTCTCGGTCGTCGACGACAGCAGCGTGTGACCGGTCTGCTCGGTGAAGGCCTGCATGTCCGACACCGAGCCCGGGTCGGTAGCGATCACGCGCAGCACCTGACCCGACGCCATATCGGCCAGGGACTTCTTGGTCTTCACGATCGGCATCGGGCAGGCGAGGCCGGAGGCGTCGAATTCCTTGTCGTAGCTCATCTGTCTCTCCGTGCGGCTGGCGTGGTGAGGTGGGCCGCGGCCCTCGACGAACGCGCTGCCGAATGTGGGGCATTACCCCGTAGCGTCTTGCAGGCGTCTATTACCACTATAGGTGATGCACGATAGCCCAAGTGGGTAGTGCGCTCCCGCGCGGCGACGCCACAGCGCCATGCGCATCACGCACCGTCGGTGGTCAGAACCGGCGGCCCCAGGCCAGCCCGATCTGCGACTGCCGCATGCTGACGGTCTCGTTGCCGCCGGCACCCGGCCCCATGATCGCGTTGAACATCGAAGCGCCGGTCACGCTCTGGCGCCGCGCCAGCATCAGCGCCCCGGTCAGCTCGCTCGTCTTGTCGAGCGCGACGGTGAAGCCGGCGGTGTAGTGATCCTTCATCACGCCGGGCGCCAGGATATTGAAGGTGATGTCGGCGCTCCGGACCGGGTTGTCGCCGCGGTTGTAGCCGGCGCGCACCGTCCAGGCCTCCGAGACACGCCAAGCCACGCCGATCTTGAGCACGTCGATGTCCTTCCAGCCGAACCCCGGGCCGTTCGCGGCCCCCAGCGGCGCCTGGTTCGAGCTGGGGTTGCCGACCGAGTGCACGCCGCTGTAGTTGATGCGGCCGTAGTCGATCGCGATCGTCCACGCCGGCGTCGGCATGAAGGCGACGCCGACGCTGTAGTGCTCGGGAATGTCGAAGTCGCCGCTGTCGACGAACAAGCCCTTGTACTTGTCGAACCTGCCCATGTTCATCTTCGGCGCGTAGGTCGCGCCGATCGAAAACCGCTCGCTCAGGCGCCCCTGGTAGCCCAGGCGCACGCCGATGCCGGTGGACGAGTCGTAGCCGTTGTTAGTCACGCTGCCGGGCGAGCCGGTGAACGGCGGGAACCCCGGCGCGTTGTCGAACGCCTGCAGCCCTTCGGCCTTGAAGCGCTGGTAGCCCAACAGCAGCGCGAGGCCCACGGCGTGCTGCTCGGTGAGCTTGTACGCCACGGTCGGCGCGACGATCAACTGCGCCAGATCGACGCCCAGCGTGCCGCTGCCGCACAGCATGTTGGCCGCTCCCGCGCCACAGTTGAAGTTGCCCTGCGGGTAGGTGGTGTTCATGCCGCCGTTGCCGTACACGGTGACGCCGAGCGAAAGGTCGCTGCGCAGCATGTGGTTGTAGCCGAACTCGGGGACGAAGAAGCTCGTCTTGTCGCTCTCGACCTTGCCGTTGAGCGTGGGCAGGCCCGCGCCGCTGCGCTCGGCATCGCGCCTGGGCATGAACAGGTCGGCGCCGACGTCCAGGCGCGAGCCGGCGAAGACCATGCCGGCCGGGTTGGTGGCGCCGCCGAGGCTGTCTTGCGCCAGCGCGGTCGACACACCGGCCATGCCCTTGGCCTTCATGCCGTAGCCGTGCGGGAAGTAGCCGTTGGTGGCCAGCGCGGGCCCGAACGCCAGACAGGCGCCGGCCAGCGGCAGGGCTCGAATCGCGGTGCGTACGGATCGCATCTCGGTCTCCTCGGTTGAACGTCGGTCGGACAAGCGTTGCCGTGCCGTGGCGCGTCACCAGCGCGCCTGCACGCGTGAATCGGCCACGCGGGTGTGCCAGCGCCGCAGCGGCGCGTCGCCGTTGGCGACGCAGCGGCCGCTGGCGATGTCGAACACCCAGCCGTGCTTCGGGCAGGTGAGCGTGCTGCCGTGCAGCGCGAGCTCGGGGATCTCGGTGCTCTGGTGCGGACAGCGGCTGTCGTAGACACGCCAGTCGTCGCCGATGCGATGCACGAACAGGCCGCGGCCGTCGCGCTCGACGCGCACGGTGCCACCGGGGGCCAGCTCGTCGACACCGATCACGTCGTGCCATTGCCCCTCGGCGCCGAGTGCGGCGCTCTGGAACTCGGGCAGATCCATCGCCAGCAGGATGTCAACCGCCCAGACGATCTTGGCCAGGCCCAGCGCCGGGAACGCCATCAGCAGCGCGTCGAGCACCTCGGCCGCGCTGCAGCCGTCGCGCAGTGCCCGGCGGAGGTACTGGCGAAAGCCGCGCTCGGTCTGCGCGTGCACCTTCGTAATCACCGAGATCAGGTCGCGCGTCTTCGGGTCGAGGTGCTTGCCGCAGTCCTTGAGGAAGGCGAAGTAGTGGCTCATCGCCTCGGGGCGGGCCTTGACGAGGTAGCTCAGCGCGTCGCTCATGGCGTGCTCCCGGTGCGGTTGCGCGTTTCACCTGCTGGCGCTTGCGGGTCCAATGCACTGCTGCCTGCCCGGCTAGTGCGCCGCCTGCAGCCAGCCCGATGCCGCCAACGCGACGACCGCGATCTCGGCGACGCACACCGCGGCGAAGGCGCGGTCGCGGCGCGCCAGGTAGATCGGCAACAGCGCCAGCAGGCACAGCGCCGACGTGCCCGCGAGGATCGCGATGCCGAGCAGGCCGGCGATGTCGCCGCGGTGCAGCAGCGCGAGCCAGCCCCAGCCGGTAGGCGAGCCGGTCAGCTCGACGAAGCGGCCCACCGGATGCACCCACAGCTGCGGCAGGTCGGCCGGCGCGACGTGCGACTCGGCCAGCCCGAGCGCATAGGCGGCGAAGCTGAGCAGCAGCACGGCCAGGCCGACACGCATGCCCCAGACGAGCACCTGCGCGTAGCGCAACTGCTCGGGCGGTTGCACCGCCGCGGGCGGCGCACGCTCGGTCATGGCCACACCCCGGCGCCCTTGAGCAGCGCACGCACGCCTGCGAACAGCAGCACCGCGATCACCAGCCGCCGCACCATCGCGGCGCGCAGCACCGTCAGCAAGCGCGCGCCGATACGGGCGCCGGCCATCATGCCGAGTATCGACGGCACCGCGATCATCGGCAGCACCGCACCCTGGTTGAGGTAGACCCACGCCGCCGACGAGTCCACCAACGACAGCACGACGCCCGACGTGCCGGCCGCGACCTTCAGCGGTGCGCCCATCAGCAGGTTCAGCGCCGGTACGTTGGCCCAGCCTGCACCGATGCCGAACATGCCGGCCAACACGCCGATGGCGAGGAAGCTCACCAGCCCGCCCGCCGTGCGGTGCACCTGCCACTGCACCACACGCTGCGACGCGCCGTCGACGAAGACGCCGTGCAGCGCCAGCGCGCGCGCCAGCCGGTCGGGCCGCTCGACATGCGGAAACTCCGACCGCTTCGACACGAACATCAGCAGCGCGATGGCCAGCACCACGGCGCCGAGCAGCAGTTGCACGACATGCACCGGCATCGCCAGCCCCACCATCGCACCGACGATCGACGACGCCGAGGCGAGCACCGCCATCGGCAGCGCCAGGCGCAGGCTGCCGAGCCCGCTGCGCAGCAGGGTCGGCCCGGCCGACAGCGCACTGGCCAGCGCCACCAGGAGGCCGGCACCGCGAACGAAGTCGAGGTGGAACGGGAAGAAGCTGCCGACGATCGGCACGAACAGCGTGCCGCCGCCGATGCCGGCGGGCACTGCGACGATGCCGATCAGGAAGCAGGCGGCGCCGAGCGCGAGCGGCCAGACCCACCAGGGCGCCGCGTCGGCCGGCCCGGTCGCGTGTGCCGATGCCGCGAGCAGCAGCAACGCAGCACCCGCAAGGGTGCGCCGGCGCGCGGCACCCACGATGGCGGCGCGCCGACGCGCGCCGCCCGAGCTTATGGCCGGCGGGCATGTCGATATGACGATGTCGTCGCAGCGCGAGCGGATGCGGCGGGCAGAATCGCCGCACTTCACCGGGACGACACGATGGAACACCTGCACCCCAAGCAAGCCTGGGAGACGATCCAGGCCAGCCCGAACACGCTGCTGATCGACTGCCGCACCGAGGTCGAGTTCTTCTACGTCGGCCATCCGGTCGACGCGATCAACATCGAGTGGAACACGGCGCCCGACTTCGAGGTCAACCCGCATTTCGCCGATCAGGTGCTGCGCATGGCCGGCCGCAAGGACCGGCCGATCATCCTGATCTGCCGCAGCGGCAAGCGCTCGGTCGACGCCGGTCTCGAGCTCGAGCAGCATGGGTTCACCACCGTGGCCAACGTGCTCGAGGGCTTCGAGGGCGAACTCGACGCCGAGCATCACCGCGGCATGCTCGGCGGCTGGCGCAAGCACGGCCTGCCCTGGCGTCAGGTGTAGGCAGCGGCATCGATCAAGGCTTCTTCGGCGTCTTGTAGGGCACTTCCTTCTGGAACGGCTTCCAGACGGTTTCGAAGCCGACGAACCCCTTTTCGTTCGGCGCCATTTGCCGCGTGGTGACATAGCGCGTGACGCCGTCGGGCACCTTCGCGGGGGGCTGCTTCTGCTCGCTCATGTGGGCTCCTCTTCGCGGTGAATTGGGATCGACTTGGTCCGATGCCGGTCGTGCCGCTCGCCACCGTGGCTCACAGCGGCCTCAGCAGCGACGGATCGATGCCGCTGCCGGCGGGGATCGCCCCGCCCGCCCGCGTCTCTGCGGCCGATGCGTCACGCACGCTCAGGATCTGCAGCGTGAAGACCACCACCCTGCCGCACAGCGGGTTGTTGCCGTCGACCGTCAGCGTCTCGTCGTCCAGGTGCGTCACGAGAAAGCTGCGGGTCTGGCCGCGGTCGTTCTCCATCAGGATCGACGTGCCGATCTGCCGGTACTGCTCGGGGACGTTCTCGAGGTCGTCGGAGAACACCAGCGACTCGTCGCGGGCGCCGAAGATCTGGTTGCCGTCGATCTCCACCTCGATGGTGTCGCCGGCGCACCGGCCCTCGAGCTGCGCATGCACCGAAGGCGCCAGGATCTCGTTGTGCCCGTGGACATAGCCGAGCGGAAACTCCACCCGGGTCAGCACATGCCCCGTCTTCCGATCGGCCACCTGGTAGGTCAGCTCGACGAACTTGCCGGCGCGGATGATTTCGCTCATCGTCGTGTCGCCGATCGGCTCAGAAGACCGAGGCACCGAAGATCTTGACCTTGCCGTCCTCGTGACCGAGGACGAGCCTGCCGAGCCATTCGCCCGGCTTCTTGGTGCTGCGCTGCCGGTAGAGCACCGTGACGTGCTCGCCCCTGCGGATGATGCCGAGCGCGTCGACTTCGGCCGACAGGCTTCTGGCCAGCTCGCTGTTGGCGAACTGGTGGCCTGCGACGATCTGGTCGACCGTGCGGGCCATCGCCGCAGAGAAGTGCCGCGCGAATTCGCCGTAGTTGCCCTCGTTCGACGACTTGACGAGATGCAGCCACAGCGGCCTGGCGATCGCCAGCAGCTCCTCGTCGGTCTTCTCGATGATGTTCACGCGAGTGTTCCCGTGCGGGCCGGCGTCTGCGGGTGGCGGCTACTTCTGGTCATCGGTGACCAGGTGATAGCAAGGCGCCTTCTCCATGGTGTACTCGCCGGTCGCCGGGTCGCGGCGCGACACCGTCAGCACATGCCAGTTGGCGTCGTCGACCTTCATCGCGTCGCCGCGGTAGTAGTAACCCGGCCAGCGCGTTTCCTTGCGGAACAGCGTGTGCTGCGTCACGCACTCGGCGGCGCGATGGCGGTGCTTCAGCTCCCAGGCGCGCAACAGCTCGTGGATGTCCTTCGCGGCCAGGCTCTCGAGGTCTTCCTCCATGATCGCGAGCTTCTTCAGCCCGATGTTCAGCAGCTTCTCGTTGGTCATGTAGTTGACGCTGACCCCGCCGCAGTACTCGTCCATCAACTTCTGCAGGCGGTCCAGGCCTTGCTTGGGGTTGATGTAATTCGGGTTGACGTCGCCGGCCACGATCTCGTTGCGGTAGACCTGGTAGTGCTCCAGGGGTTTGTAGATCTCGCGCTTGCGGCGCTGGATCTGCTCGTCGCGCACGACGATGCCCTCGGCCTTGCCGTCGTCGATGTACCGGCACGCCGCCTTCGCGGCCAGGCGGCCCTCGGTGAACGACCCCGACGAGAATGCGTGCGGCGTGCCGCCCACCGCGTCGCCGGCGCCGAACAGGCCTTCGACCGTCGTCATGCGGTTGTAGCCCCAGTAGTACTCGGGCGGCGAAACGTCCTCGGGGCCGGAGCACCAGGCGCCCGAACCGGTCGCGTGCGAACCCATCACGTACGGCTCGGAGGTGGTCAGCTCGGGGTTCTCGTTCTTCGGATCGACATCGGTGGCGGCCCACAGCACGGCCTGCCCGACGGTCATGCCGAGGAAGTTCTCCCAGCCGACCTCTTCCAGGTGCGGATCCTGGAACGCGCGCATCGTCACCATGTGAATCGGGCCGCGGCCGGCATTGACCTCGCTGATCAAGGCGTGATTGCGCAGACAGGTCGGGATCGGTCGATGCGTCAGGTGCGACGCTTCAGGATCGAGGTATTCCTTGCCGACCATCTTCTGCAGCTCGGGGAACCACCGCGACTCGTATTCCTCGCCCAGGCCGTTTTGCGTGTAGGTCTTCAGGTGCAGGAAGTACGCGCCGACCGGGCCGTAGCCGTCCTTGAAGCGCGCCAGGACGATGCGGTTCTCCATCTGCGTCATCTTGGCGCCGGCATTGATCAGCAGACCGTACGCCGACGCCGACGACCACGGCGCGTACCAGGTACGGCCCGAACCCTCGCCCACCGAGCGTGGCTTGAAGATGTTGGAGGCACCGCCGGCGCCGCAGATCACCGTCTTGGACTTGAAGACGTGGTAGTTGCCGGTGCGCACGTTGAAGCCGACCGCGCCGGCCACCCGGTTCTCCTTGGCGTCGTCCATCAGCAGATGGGTGACGCAGATGCGGTTGAACACCTTGTCGGCCGACTTCTTCGCCGCCTCGGCCACGATGGGCTTGTACGACTCGCCGTGGATCATGATCTGCCAGCGCCCTTCGCGCAGGTAGCGCCCGGTCTTCGGGTCCTTCATGATCGGCAGGCCCCACTCCTCGAACTGGTGCACCGTGGAGTCGACGTGCCGGGCCATGTCGAACAGCAGGTCTTCGCGCACCATGCCCATCAGGTCGATGCGCGCATAGCGCACGTGGTCCTCGGGGTTGTTCTCGCCCCAGCGCGTGCCCATGTAGCAGTTGATCGCGTACAGGCCCTGCGCGACCGCGCCCGAGCGATCGATGTTCGCCTTCTCGGCAATGACGATCTTCTTGTTCTGACCCCAGAACCTCGCCTCCCACGCGGCACCGGTGCCGCCGAGGCCCGCGCCGACGACGAGAATGTCGATGCCGTCTTCGATGATCGTTTCGTAGGCCATCAGTAGGTGACCCCCATCTTCATCTTGAGCCCAGCGGCCTGCAGCGTGCGCAGGCCACCATCGTCCATGCGGATGTACTTCGGCTCGTTGTAGAGCAGCTCGCCGTCGCGCATCTCCTTGCCGGGGCCGGGGACGTCGGCGAGCTTCGGAATCGCCTGCCCCCAGGGCTTGGTGGTGATCGGCGACAGGAAATTCTTCTCCGTGCCGTTGCGGAACTTGATGCGCCAGGCGATCGTGCCCTTGCGCTCGTCGCGGTCGACGCGAACGCTGTGCCCGAGCGGGGCGAAATCGGCATAGCCGCGCACATCGATGGCGTGCTGCGGACAGGCCTTGACGCAGGAGTAGCACTCCCAGCACATGTTGGGCTCGATGTTGTAGGCACGCCGGTAGGTCTTGTCGATGTGCATGATGTCCGAGGGACAGATGTCGACGCAGTGTCCGCATCCATCGCACCTCGTCATGTAGACGAAGGTAGGCATCGATTGGCTCCTTTGTTCCGTTCTCGAAGTTGCGCGGGCGGTCGGCCGGTCAGTAGTGACGCGGCGCTTCTCGCTTGATGCCGAGCCCCATGTCCATCGGCGCATCGCGCAGCAGTTCCATCGAATGCCGGGCGCGTTGCGCGGGATCGTCGCGGGTCTGCAGCGGCAGATTGGCGGCCGTGCCGTTGGCCTTGGACATGCGCTTCTCGAACGCCGCCGCGGGCTTGAAGAACATGTGCGCGAACTTCGACCAGTAGACGCCGACGAACAGCACCGTGGTGGCCACGATGTACAGGCCGAACGCGATGCCGGCGCCTGCGCTGCCGCGCCCCTGCAGCCAGGCCCAGACGAGGCCGAGCGTCACGCTGGCCAGCAGCGAGAGCACGAAGAGATCGGCGCGCATCACGCGCCATGGCGAGTGGCCTTCGGCGGCGACATCGACGCGGATGAAGAACCAGAACCAGTAGCCGCCGGCGAGGGCCGCCAGCGCACCGAGCCACCACAGCTGCACCACCAGCGCCGGCGTCGGTGTGGCGGCCGTCGGGTAGGCAAACACCATGATCGCGGTGGTGACCAGGTACACGACGAAACCGTACATCGTCAGCAGGTGGGCCACGCGGCGCCGCGGGTTGCAGAACTCGCCCGAAGCGAGGACATCCACGACGACGGTCTGCACCGCGATCGACGCCACACCGACCGGCGCCCCCCGGCCGCGCGACTTGCGCCAGTTGGCGAAGAAGTAGCGCGCGCTGCCCTTGTGGACCATGTCGAGGATCGTGCCCAGCAGCACGGCCAGCGCCATCACGATCACGAACACCTGCATCGTGTTGGCCGGCAGCGAAGGGGCCACCGCGGCAAAGGGGTTGGTCGCGAACATCGTGCGGGTCTCCTGTCGGTCTTCTCGTGGGCCCGGTCTTGCTGGAGCGTTGGCGGCGGGCCGCGGGCCGCGCAACGGGGTGATCGTTCTAGGATCTGGTCACACTATGGAGGCACCTGCAGGCCCGAAGCGTTCGCGGGATCCTTGCCGTCTTCGCCGAGTTCGTGCACCTCGAAGCGCATCGCCGCCAGGTCACCCAGCACCCAGGTGCGCGGCGCGGCCAGCCCGGCCACCGTGCCCGGATTGACCAGCCAGCTCGAGCCGCCGCGCACCGCGTCGACGCGGCGCACCTCGGCCCGATGCGAATGGCCGCAGCACACCAGCTCCCAATCGCCGGTGCACGCCATCGCGTAGCCATAGTCGTCGTAGTGAACCACGAACACCCGGCGGCCACCGAGCTCGAGGCGTGCATCCGCTCCGTGGTACTGCACCTGCCCACCGCTGCCGCGCGACAGGCGCTGTAGCGCCACCGCGTCGCCGAGGTTGTTGCCATGGATCAGGTGCACCGGCAGCCCGGCTGCCAGCGCGGGCTTCAGCGACTGCGCGCCGATCAGGTCACCGCAGTGGATCACCGTCTCGGCACCCGCGGCCTTGCCCGCGCGCACCGCCTCGGCCAGCGGGTCGGCGCGGTCGTGGCTGTCTGAGACGATGCAGATCTTCATCGCGTCGCGTCGGGGCCCGGCCGGTCGAGGCCGGCGTAGTACTCGCGCAGGATCTCCAGCACCTCCGGGCGGCTGAACTCGGCGGGCACCGGATGCCCTTCGGACAGCCATTTGCGCAACTGCGTGCCACTGACCTGCAGCCGGTCGGCATCGCCGTGCGGGCAGGTGCGCCCCGAGGCCATGCCGCCGCAGCGGTAGCACCAGAACGAGACGTCGATCTTCAGCGGGCGGATCTGCAGCGCGTCGTCCGGGATCTCGTCGAAGATGTGGTGCGCCTCGAACGGCCCGTAGAAGCTGCCGACCCCGGCATGGTCGCGGCCGACGATCAGGTGCGAGCAGCCGTAGTTCTGGCGGAACAGCGCGTGCAGCAGCGCCTCGCGCGGGCCGGCGTAGCGCATGTCCAGCGGATAACCGGCCTGCACGATGGTCGAGGGCACGAAGTAGTTCCTCGCCAGCGCGCCGATCGCACGCGTGCGCACCTCGGCAGGGATGTCGCCGGGCTTGAGCGCACCGAGCAGCGAATGCACGAGCACGCCGTCGCACACCTCGACCGCCACCTTCGCGAGGTACTCGTGCGAGCGGTGCATCGGGTTGCGGGTCTGGAAGGCGGCGATGCGCGACCAGCCGAGCGAGGCGAACAGCTTGCGCGTCTGCTGCGGTGACATGAACAGGTCGCCGTACTTCTCCGGGAAGCCGCCCCGCGACAGCACCTTCAGCGGGCCGGCGAGATTCACCTCGCCCTGCTGCATCACCATCCGGACACCGGGATGCGCCTCGTCGACGGTCTTGAAGACGCGCACGCACTCGCGGGATTTGTCGATGCTGTACTTCTCGTCGACGCGCATCGTCGCCAGGACGTGGCCGTCGTCGGAGTCGACCAGTGCGATGTCCTGACCGACGGCCAGCGCCGCGGCCTGCGTCGTGCTGGTCGACAGCGTGATCGGGATCGGCCAGAACAGCCCACCGGCGGTGTGCATGTCGTCGCACACGCTGCGCCAGTCGGCGCCACCCATGAAGCCTTCCAGCGGCGTGAAGCCCCCGATGCCGAGCATGACGATGTCGCCGCGTTCGCGCGAACTCACGCGCAACTGCGGCAGCGTGGCCGCGCGCGCGTGCTCGGCCGCCGCCTCGGCGCCGTCGAGCAGCAGCGGGCGCAACTCGCCGCCGCCGTGCGGCTGCACCAGCGGCCTCACGCTGCCGTCCTCGATGCGGCCAAACCTCGACAGTCTTGCAGGTGCATGGATTCCACAGGCAGTCGGTCGGCGATCGGCGGCGCAGGCTTCACGCACGCCCACCGCGTCCGATCGGGGTCGATGCTAGGCACCGGCGAAGCAAAGAAAAAGCTGACAATAGCGACCATCATGTCCGGAAAAACCGATCAATTGAACGGCCCGGCCGCGCAGCGCCTGCGCATCAACCTGCGCCAGCTCGAGGTCTTCGCGGCCACCGCGCGCGCCGGCACGGTGCGCGCGGCGGCCGACCAGGTGTCGCGCTCGCAGTCGGCAGCCAGCGCCACGTTGGTCGAACTCGAAGGCACGCTGGGCGTTCAACTGTTCGACCGTGTCGGCCGGCGCTTGCTGCTCAACGAGAACGGCCGCGCCCTGCTGCCCAAGGCGATGTCGCTGCTCGACCGGGCGGCTGAGCTGCAGGGGCTGTTCGCGGCGGAGCACGATGCACCGCTGCGGCTGGCGGCCAGCCTGACGATCGGCGAGTACCTGCTGCCCGACCTGCTGGCCAACTGGACGTCGACCCATCCGGCGAGCCCGGTGCAGCTGATGATCGGCAACACCAGCGAGGTGATCGCCGCCGTCGCCGGGTTCGACGTCGACATCGGCTTCATCGAAGGCCGACAGACGCATCCCCAGCTCGTCGTGCACGCCTGGCGCAGCGACGAGTTGGTGGTCATCGCCGCACCCGGCCACCCGCTGGCGTCGGGGCCTGCGAGCCTGCGGCAGCTCAGCGACGCCACTTGGGCGCTGCGCGAGCACGGCTCGGGCACGCGCGAAGCGGTCGAGCGCTGGCTGCTGGAGCACGTGGGAGCCCTGCGGGTCGCGCTGGAACTCGGCAGCCCCGAGGCGATCAAGCGGCTCGTCGCCGCCGGCAGCGCGCTCGGCTGCCTGCCGCGCGAAGTCGTCGCCCACGAGCTGGAGCAAGGCATGCTGATCGAGCTCGCGACTCGGCTGCCGCGCGCAACGCGCCGGTTGTCGATCGTGCGCCACCGCGACAAGCATCTGGGCCGCGGCGCCGAGGACTTCCTGCGTCACTGCGCATCGTCGACGGGCATGCCCGCAGGTTCAGGCAAGCCACGCGCTACCGCAAGGAGGTAGTGCGAGCTACCCACAAGGGTAATTCCTTCCGGGTGTGCGCTGTGCTCCAGTGCGTCAGAGGCCGACGCCGTCGACGAGGGACCGGGAATACCCGGTGACCAGTGCCGGCGGCAAGCGGGCCACACGATGGCAACGAAGCTTGACCGGCGTCCATGACATCGACGCAGCCGACATCGATGATGGCCCGTTCGGTTCGCCCGTATCGGTCACGAGAGGCCTGCGATGGACCCCAGCAAGATCAGAATCATCGTCGTCTCGGGCGCCCTCGAGCGGCTGCAGATGGCCGCGATGATCGCCTCGGTCGGCGCGGTCAGCGGCAACGAGGTGCGGGTGTTCCTGTCGATGAATGCGATGCCGTTCTTCCTCAGGGGCAACCACGACGCACCGCCGGCCGAGGGGCCATTCGGCCAGCTGATGGCCGGCAAGCGCGTGCCGCCGTTTCGCACCTTGCTGCAGCAAGCCATCGAGCTCGGCGATGCCAAGGTGCACCCGTGCTCGATGGCGATGGATGTGATGGGCGTCGAGCCCGACGCGCTCGAGCCCTACCTCAGCGAACCGCTGGGCCTGACGAAGTTCCTGCACGACGCCCGCGACAGCCAGGTGTGGTCGTTCTGAGGTGCTCGTTGCGAATCACGCCCCGGCGGTCCAGCAAAGGCGAGGTGTTCCGATGCCCGAGAAGAAGGTGATCGATGCGCGCGGCAGCTTCTGCCCCGGCCCGTTGATGGAATTGATCGGCTGGATCAAGCTGGCCGCCATCGGCGACGAACTGGAGCTGCTGTCGACCGACAAGGGGTCGGCCAGCGATGTTCCCGAGTGGGTGAAGAAGGTCGGCCACGAGTTCCTCGGCAGCCGCGAGGAAGCCGGGGTCTGGCACATCACGGTCAAGAAGGTCAAGTGACGACGCGCCCCGGCATGGCGCGGCAGAAAGGAGACAACATGAAGATCCTGATCATCGGCGGCGGCATGGGCGGGACGATCCTCGCCAACAATCTCGCGCGCCGGCTCGGTGCCGAGCTGAAGAGCGGCAAGGCCAAGATCACGATGCTGACGGCCTCCGAGAAGCACATGTACCAGCCGGGGCTGTTGTACCTGGCGTTCGGGCGCATCACGCCCGACGAGCTGTACCGCGATCAGGCGACGCTGCTCGAGCCCGGCATCGCGCTGCACGTCGACCCGGTCGAGGAGTTCATGCTCGACGCCAACCGCGTCAAGACCAAGAGCGGCAAGAGCTTCGACTACGACATCCTGGTCATCGCCACCGGCTCGCGGCCGGTGCCCGAGCTGATCCCCGGCCTGGCCGAGAACTCGCAGACCTTCTACACCGAAGAGACCGCACTGAAGATGTTCCGCGCGCTGCAGGCGTTCCAGGGCGGGCGCGTGGTGGTGGCCGTCGGCGTGCCGCACAAGTGCCCGATGGCGCCTCTCGAGATCACCTTCATGCTGCACGACTACTTCAAGGATCGCGGCATCGGCGACAAGGTCCAGCTGCACTACACCTACCCGATCGGGCGCGTGCACTCGCTGGAGAACGTCGCCAAGTGGGCGGCGCCGGAGTTCGACCGCCTGGGCATCACCTACGAGACGCTGTTCAACGTGAAGGAGGTCGACGGCAGCGCCAAGGTCGTGAAGAGCGAAGAGGGTACGCAGACGCCGTACGACCTGCTGATCTCGATTCCGGCGCACCGCGGCATGGAGGTGATCGAGAAGAACAAGCTCGGCGCCGGCGGCTGGGTGCCCGTCAACCGCCAGCAGCTCAGCATGGACGGCCGCAAGAACGTGTTCGCGCTCGGCGACACCACCAACATCCCGATCAGCAAGGCGGGGTCGACCGCGCACTTCGAGGCCGAGGCGCTGGGCGAGAACATCGCCGCGATGGTCAAGCTCGGCGCGCCGGTGCGCGACTACGACGGCAAGGTGTTCTGCTTCATCGAGGCAGGCAAGGATCGCGCCACCTACGCCATGTTCGACTACCAGAATCCGCCCGACCCGAAGCCGCCGACCAAGGCGGTGCACTGGTTCAAGATGGCATACAACAAGCTCTACTGGATCTCGGCCCGAGGACTCCTCTGAGAAAAAGGGGTGACCGATGAACGCACAATCGCAGCAGACGCGCGAGGTCGAGATCGAGCGCGTGGTGGCCGCGGCACACGACGCGCTGACCGACGAGATGGTGTCGCGCCTGGCCACCACCGCCGGCGACGCGATGGACCTGATGGATCAGGTCACCCGTGCCGGGCTCGCGCGGGCGATTCCCCCTCTGGCGCAGATGGTCGCCAACGGCGACGTCGAACGGCTATCGCAGCTGGCCCGCGTCTACAGCTCGGCGCAGGATTCGCTGACCGACGAGATGGTCGGCCGCCTGAGCCAGGCCGTCGGCGACGGCCTGGCGCTGATCGACCAGGTCAACCGCGCAGGGCTCGACCGCGCGATCCCGGCGCTGGCGGAGATGGTCCACAACGGCGACCTGAACCGCTTGGTCAAGCTGGCGCGGGTGTACGGCTCGGCCGAGGACGCACTCACCGACGAGATGGTCGGCCGACTGACCGAGACCGTCGGCAACGGACTGTCGCTGCTCGACCGTGCCAGCCGCGGCGGCGCCGAGAAGATCGTGCAGATGCTCGAAACACTGCACGACAGCGGCGCGCTCGAGCGCGTGGCGATGCTGCTGCCGCAGCTGGCCGAGCGGCTCGCGACGGTGCACGGCATCCTGCAATCGATCGACGCGGCGGCCGAGGCCAGCCGGTCGGCCACGCCATCGTCGGGCGGCTTCGGCGGCCTGTGGCAGCTGATGCGCGACCCCGAGGCGCAGGACACGCTGCGCTTCCTGCTCACCGTGGGCAAGCAGTTGCGCAAGGAGTGGGGCCCCAAGGGCTCACCGTAACGCGGGCGGCAGGGTCAGTCCGCGAGGTTGTCGGCCACGAGTTCCAGCAGGCTCTCGGGAGCGGTGCGCCACTGCGCCTGCCGGGCCCCCATCTCCAGCGTGATGCGGCACTGGCCGCAGCTGGTCACGAAATGCTCGGCGCCGGTGGCGTCGACCTGTGCGCGCTTCAGCTCGAACACCCGCTGCCGCAACGGCGCCGCGCGCAGATTCGACACCACGCCGCCGCCGCCGCAGCAGATGCCGGTGACGCCATGATCGGGCAGCTCATGCAGCTCGAACCCGAGCGCCGCCAGCACGCGCCGCGCGGCGGCCTCGAGCCCGCCGCGCCGCACGATCTGGCACGGGTCGTGGAAGGTCGCGCTGCCACCGACCTTGCGCACGCGGATGCGGCCCGCCGCGATCTCCTCGTCGAGGAACTCGGTCATGTGCAGGATGCGCACCGGCAGCTCCGCGCCGTACCAGCGCGCCGCCTCCCAGCGCGCCGCGCCGTAGGCGTGGCCGCACTCGGGCAGCAGCAGCGTCTTGGCCCCGATCTTCACCGCGGTGTCGATCAGCGAGCGCGTCAGCCGCTCCTGCAGCTCGAGGTCGCCCTCGTTGAAGCCGATGTTCGACGCGTCGAACCCGTCGCGGTGCATCGTCCAGCGCACGCCGAGCCGGTTCAGGATCCTGGCCGCGTCGGCCAGGGCCTTGGTGTGCTCGGTGAGCTCGGCCGGCGCCGCGGTGACGAGCAGGTCGGCGCGCTCGAGGTCGCACGGGATCGCCACGCCGTGCTGCGCCGACGCCTCGGCCAGGATGTCGGGCAGGTCTTCGCCCGGCGTCGCGGTGCTGCCCCAGTGGCGCGCCGCGCGGTCCATCAGCCCCAGCCGCTGCGGCACCAGGCCCGCGTCGTGCATGCCGTGCCGCGCCTGCTTCACCAACTCCGCGATGTCGATCCCCATCGGGCAGATCAGCGTGCAGCGGCCGCACAGGTTGCATGAGTCGTACAGCAGTTCCTGCCATCGGCGCAGCTCGTCGATCGTCGGCGCGCGCGCCAGACCGAGCGCGCGCAGCAGCGGCGCCAGCGGGCTGGCCTGGCGCTGGTAGGCACGACGCAACGGCTCGAGCTTGTGGACCGGGGTGTACTTCGCATCACCGGTGACGCGGTGGAAATGGCAGGCCTGTGCGCACGAGCCGCAGCGCACGCACGACTCCAGGTGCAGCGCCACGGTGCGGCCGAATCCGTCGGCGAAGCGGCGCATCGCCGCCGCGACGCGCGCCGGGTCGTCGAGCTCGCCCTGTTGGTCGTACGGCGCAGCGACACTCATATCCGCACCCCCCGATGGCCGAAGCGCACGCCGGTGGCGGCGCGCGAGAACGCGAACAGCACCGCGTGCATCAGCTTGCCGAACGGAAACCAAACCAGCAGCAGCTCGACCGACAACAGGTGCACCGCCAGCGGGCCGGGATAGACGGCGCGCGCGTGCGCCAGGGTCGCTGCCGAGGGCTCGGCAATCAGCGCCATGCCGGTGACCAACGGCGCGAAGGTGACCGCCCAGCTGATCGCATCGTCCGCGCGCGAGATCATCCTGAGCACCGGGTCGGTCAGCCGCCCGGCCAGCGCGATCAGCAGCGACACGATCGTGGCGGCGCTGGCCAGCGCCATCACCGCATCGGGCAGTGCGGGCCACGACAGCCCTGTGAATCGCCGGACGAACGCGATGTGCGGCGCATAGCCGAAGAACACCAGCGCCAGGCCGATGTGAAAGACATAGCCGTTGGCAGCGGCGACCCGCACGGCTGGGCCGAACTCGCGGCGTGGCCACATGCCGCGCACGATGCCGTGCCAGGCGGCGGCCGCTTTCGACGGCGCCCCTTCGCGGGCCGGCGAGCGGTCGGCCGCACGGGGCCGACCCAGCACACCCAGCAGCCGCCACGCGGTGCCCAGCACGAAGATGGCGAGCGAGCCGACCCACCCCGGCCCGCGTGCGAGATCCAGCAGGTCCATCGAAGCCTCGCGTCGAGGTGCCCGCCCGGCCGCCGACGCATCGTCACACTGCCGGACGCGGGCCAGCCGATCATGGCCCGCCCGACGGACGCACACCATAGCCCCGTTGGCGTAGCCGAACCGGGGTCTTCGGCGTCGGATCGACCCGGGTGGGCTCAGAATACCCGCTGCGCACCCGATGGAACAAGGAGACGCCCGCACCGGCTGGGCATGCCATGCGTACCGACTGGCTCGAGCAAGGGGTTGAGTTGCCGCCTCCGGCGGGCCGGCGCTCAGTCGACGCAGGCATCCTGGCCGAGATCACCGCCGGCCTCGCGGCAGGCTCCGACCTGCACGGACTGCTCGAGCGCTTTCTGGCGCCGATGATGCAGATCGCCGGCGCACGCGCCGGCGCCGTGCGCGCGCTGTCGCCGGCCGGCGACCGCTTGCAGATGATCGGCAAGATCGGCCTGCCTGAACCGGTGGCACTCGCCGAGCGCATGGTCGACTCCGGTTGCGGCATGTGCGGGTCGGCGTTCGCGCGGGGCACGATCGTGTCGGCCGGCGACCTGGACCACTGCGCGCGGCGCAGCCACGAAACCTTCTTCGGGCAGCAGTGCCGGCATGTGATGGCCGTGCCGCTGACTTACCACGGTCGGGTGCTGGGCCTGTACAACCTGTTCTTCGACCGCGAACCGGCGACGGACAGCGACTTGCAGACGCTGCTGAAGTCGATCGGCGAGTTGCTCGGGCTGGCGCTGCACCACGCGCTGCTCGAGCGCGAGACGCTGCGCGCCACTGTGCTGACCGAACGCCAGGCGATGGCCGCCGAGGTGCACGACTCGATCGCCCAGACGCTGGCGTTCGTCAAGATGCGCCTGCCGCTGCTCGAAGAGGCGATCGCCGGCCACGACGAGGCATCGGCGATGAAATACTGCAGCGACGTGCGCCGTGCCGTCAGCAGCGCGCACGGCAACCTGCGCGAGGTGCTGACCCACTTTCGTGCACCGTTCGATCCGCTGGGCCTGCGCCACGCGCTGCACGACTGCATCGCGGCGTTCCGCGAGCTGACGCAGATCGAGCTGGCGCTGGACGAGCCGCTGCCCGAGCTGCCGCTGTCGGTGGCGCAGGAGTTCCAGCTCTTGCGCATCGTGCAGGAGGCGTTGGCGAACATTGCCAAGCACGCGCGCGCGCGCCGGGCCTGGCTGGCGATCCGCCGTCAGGTCGATTGCGTCGACGTGGTGGTCGAGGACGACGGCACCGGTGTCGCCGAGTCGCGACCCGACGACGGCCTGGCGCACTACGGGCTGGACATCATGCGCCAGCGCACGCGCAGCCTGGGTGGCTCGCTCGAGGTCGGCGCACGCGACGGTGGCGGCACCCGCGTGCACCTGCGCTTTCCGGTCCAGGCCCAGACGGCGACCGCGCCGTGGACGCCATGAGCGCCGCAACGCTTCGCGTGGTGCTGGTCGACGACCACGCGCTGTGCCGCAGCGGGCTCAGCGATCTGCTGCGACACCGCGGCATCGACGTGGTGGCGGCATTGGGCGACCCGGCGAAGGTCGCACCGGCGTTGCTGCAGCACCGGCCCGACCTGCTGGTGCTCGATCTGCGCATGCCATCGACCGATGGCCTCACGCTGCTGCGCCGGCTGCGCACCGAGGGCTTCGATACGCCGGTTCTCGTGCTGACGATGAGCGATTCGGAGGCCGATCTGGCCGCCGCGTTGCGCGCCGGCGTGGTCGGCTACCTGCTCAAGGATATGGAACCCGAGGATGTGCTGAGCGCCATCGAGCGGGCGGCGCGAGGCGAGCTGGTGGTGGCCCCGGCGATGACACTGAAGCTCGCGCAGATGCTGCACTCGGGCGGCCGCAGCGGCACCGACCGCAAGGGCCTGATCGACTCGCTGACCGATCGCGAGCGGCAGATCCTCGACCGCCTGGCGCGCGGCGAGAGCAACAAGGCGATCGCGCGCGCGCTCGACATCAGCCACGACACGGTCAAGCTGCATGTGCGGCACATCCTGTCGAAGCTGAACCTCAGTTCGCGCGTCGAGGCGGCCGTGTTCGCGGTCGAGTCGCGCACGGCCGGGGGCGACCGGCTCAGCCGCTGAGCGCCGTCTCCAGCGCGGCGCGCTGCAGCGCCGCCGCGCGCAGGGAGTCGAACCAGTCGAGTTCGGCACGCAGGCGGACGACCTCACCGACGATGATCAGGCACGGCGACTGCAAGCCCGCCGCGGCCACGCGGAGGCCGAGATCGGCCAGCGTCGCGCTGACCACCTGCTGCTCGAGCGAGGTGCCGTGCTGCACGACGGCCGCCGGCGTCTGCGCCGGCATCCCGTACGCCACCAACTGGCGGCAGATCTCGGGCAGCGCCGCCAGGCCCATGTAGATCACCACCGTCTGGCGCGGCCGCGCCAGCGCCACCCAGTCGAGGTCGCAGCTGCCATCCCTCAGGTGACCGGTCACGAAGACGCAGGCCTGCGCGTGGTCGCGGTGGGTCAACGGTATGCCTGCGTAGCTGGCCACACCGCAGGCGGCGGTGATGCCGGGCACCACCTCGAAGGCCACGCCGTGCGCGATCAAGGCCTGCAGCTCCTCGCCGCCGCGGCCGAACACGAAAGGGTCGCCGCCCTTCAGGCGGATCACCTCGCGCCCCTGCAGCGCCAGACGCACCAGCAGTGCATTGATCTCGGACTGCGCCAGCGCGTGCCGGCCACGCTGCTTGCCGACGTAGATGCGCTCGGCCGCGGGCGCGACGAGGTCGAGCACGCCATCGCCCACCAGGTGGTCGTGCACCACGATCTGCGCGCGCGCCAGCAGCCGTGCGGCGCGCAGCGTCAACAGGTCGGGATCGCCCGGGCCGGCACCCACCAGGAAGACCTTGCCGCCGGCGATGCGGCCCGCCGGACGCGGCGCATCCGAATCGACGATTGCGTTCATGCGGGGTTCTCCATCGCGGGGTTGCATCGCACCGCGGCCCGGATTTCTCGCGCGGCGGTTGGGGGTGGGCTTGAACATGGTGATCACCCGCGCGCGTTCAGTGCTCGCCCTTGGTGCGCAGCAGCCCCGCGAGCCGGTTGCCCTGCTTCTGCGGGCCGCCGACCGGGAACAGGTCGTGCAGGTAGTGGTTGCTGCCGCGCTCAGGGCCCCAGGCCCGCGTGAAATGCCTGATCATCACGCGCACCTGCGGCTGCACGCCGTGCTCGTGGAAGTGCCGGCGCAGGAAGCGGATCACCTCCCAGTGCTCCGGGGTCAGCGTCAGGCCTTCCTCGCGCGCCAACGCACGGGCGAAATCCTCGGACCAGTCGGCCAGATCGTGCAGATAGCCTTCGCTGTCGGTGCGCACGGGACGGTCGCCGACCATCACGGTGCGTTGGAGCTTGCCGGGCATCGTGGTCTCCGAGTCAAGTGGCGCAGGACTGGCGCTGCGCATCGCTTGCGGTCGCGCGCGGGCGCTCGCGCCGCACGAAGTCGACGAAGCGCGCCGCCCAGTCGGCGCCCGCGGCGCTGCGCAGGTGGGCGTACGAGGCAAGCAGGTTGTGGATGACGAGGCCATCGCGAATGCCGTCGACGCCGTGGCCGCGCTGCACGCGATACGCGAAGACCACCGAGGGATCCAGGTTCTCCAGACTCGAATGGTGGAACTCGTGGCCGCGCAGCGACGCACGGCCCGCGCGCCACGGCATCGCGGCCGTCTCGTGCAGTTGCACATAGCCGCGGCCGATCGGCCGCTCGTGCATCACCGCATCACCCGGGATCACCCCCACCATGCGCGCGCTGCTGCCGCGCCAGCGGATCGAGCGCGCCAGGTACATCAGCCCGCCGCACTCGGCGTAGCTCGGCAGGCCGGCGCTGATCGCCTCGTGCAGCGCGCCGCGCAGCGACGCGTTGGCCTCGAGCTCGGCCATGCACGTCTCGGGGAAGCCGCCGCCGATGACAAGGCCGTCGATGGCCGGCAGCCGCCGGTCGCGCAGCGTGTCGATCGGCACCAGCTCGGCGCCGGCCGCCTCGAGCGCGGCGAGGTCGTCGGGGTAGTAGAAGCCGAACGCGCGGTCGCGCGCGATGCCGATGCGCACGCGCGGCCGCGGCGGTGAGGCACCCGCCACTTCCACCGGCGGCGCACCCGCCACTTCCGCCGGCAGCACGCCGGCCGAGCCAGCGAGCCGGCACACGCGATCGAGGTCGACCTGCGCGGCGACGATGCGGCCGATCTCGGCCACGCGCGCGTCGGCGTCGCCGACCTCGGCGCACGGCATCAGGCCGAGGTGGCGCTCGCTCAGCGACAGGCGCGAGTCTTCGGCCAGCGCGCCGAGCACGGGCACGTCGGTGTAGTGCTCGATCACCGCGCGCAGTTTGGCCTCGTGGCGCGAGCCGCCCAGCCGGTTGAGGATCACGCCGCCGATGCGGATGTCGCGCTCGAACGCCTGGTAGCCCAGGATCAGTGGCGCGATGCCGCGCGTCATGCCGCGCGCGTCGATCACCAGCAGCACCGGCAGCCCGAGCATGCGCGCCAGCGCGGCGTTGCTGTTGCTGCCATCGAGCGCGAGGCCGTCGTACAGGCCCTTGTTGCCTTCCACCAGCGCGAGCTGCGCGCCGCGCAGCGGCTGCACGAACGCGCGCGCCAGCGCGGCGCGGCTCATCAGGTAGGGGTCGAGGTTGTAGCAGGGGCGTGCGGCGGCGCGCGCCAGCCACATCGGGTCGATGTAGTCGGGCCCCTTCTTGAAGGGCTGCACCGTGCGGCCGGCGGCGGCCAGCGCGGCGGCGATGCCGAGCGTGACCGTGGTCTTGCCCGACGACTTGTGCGCGGCCGAGACGAGCAGGCGGTCGATGGTCATGCCGAGACCTCCGCTGCCGCGGCGAGGTCGTCGCGCGGCATGAAGTCGAGCACGCGCACGCCCACGATGGTGAGCACGAACGCCGCGCCGACGCCGCCCAGCCCGAGCAGCAGCTCGGGCCAAGATGGCACGTAGTGCTCGATCGCGCCGTCGCCGAAGCTGCTGCTGGCCGTGTAGCCCGGAAAGATGTCGAGCGGGAACGCCTGCGCACCGATGATGAAGACGTACAGCCAGGCGAAGGCGCCGGCTACCACCAGCGCGGCGGCGGGCAGCGTGCCGCGCTGCCACAGCCGCGGGTGCCACAGCAGCAGCAGCGGCAGCAGCGAGCCGACGAGCACGAAGCCGCCCCAGAAGAGCGGCGCGAACGGGCGCCCATCGCGCAGGATGAAGGCCTCGAACGCGCCCTCGCGCGCGTAGTACAGGTTGGTCAGGTGCGACACGGCCACCAGGTACAGCGCCGCGGCGACGAACACGCCGAGCAGCCGCGCCATGCGCCGCTGCAGCGCCGCGTCGAGTGCCACGCCGTTCCAGCGCAACATCGCCGCCTGCACGATCAGGAACACCGCCAGCCCCCAGCCGAACGACAGCACGACGAACAGCGGCGCCAACAGCGCCGATTGATACGCCTGGCGCGCGACGAGGAAGCCGAAGATCGAGCCGGTGCCGCTGGTCAGCACGAAGCGCCACACCAGCACCGCGATGCCCGCGGCCTTGGCATGGCGGTTGTAGCGGCGCTCGAACAGCGTCCACAGGTACACCGCGACGATCGCCGCCATGCCCGCGTAGAGGAACACGTTCCAGGCGAACATCGAGGTGAAGTTGTAGTGCGTCGCAGCGACGATCACGCGCTCCGGACGGCCGAGGTCGAGCATCAGCACCATCAGGCCGCCGGCCAGCAGCGCCAGGCACAGCAGGCCCGACAGCGGCGCGCGCGGCTTGTAGGCCGGCTGGCCGAACACCGAGCCGATCGACGCCACGTTGAGCACGCCCGATGCGGCGACGATCATGAAGACCGCGAACACGTGCGGCAGGCCCCAGACGATCTGGTTGGTCATGCCGGTGACGATGTGGCCGCGTGTTTCCATCACGTGCGCCGCGCCCAGCCCGGCGGCCGTGACCGCGACGCCGAGCGCGACGAGCAGCCAGTAGGTGCGGGCGCCGGCGGCCATCGTCACAACCCCTGGTAGCGCACGCCCGGATCGAGGCGCAGGTCGGGGCGCAGCTGGGTGGTGCGGATCTCGCGCACCCGCCGAGCGATGTCGCTCGCGGGGTCGTTGAGGTCGCCGAACACGATGGCGTGGTGGCCGGCCGCGGCGCACGCCTCGGCGCAAGCGGTCACCGTCTCGCCGCGGTCGATGCGGTGCACGCACAGCGTGCAGCCCTCGACGCAGCCCTTGCCGCGCGGCACGTCGGGCAACGGGTCGCTGACCGGCTCGTGCACGAACGAGCGCGCCTTGTACGGGCACGCCATCATGCAGTAGCGGCAGCCGATGCAGCTGTGGCGGTCGACCAGCACGATGCCGTCGGCGCGCTTGAACGACGCGCCGGTGGGGCAGACGTCGACGCACGGCGGATCGGCGCAGTGCTGGCACATCACCGGCACCGACGCCGTGCGGCCGGTCTTGATCTCCTTGATCTCGACCTTGCGGATCCACTGCGCCGAGGTGGGCGTCGGCGTCGCCGGCAGGCCGTTCTCGCGCTGGCAGGCCTCGACGCAGTCGGTGCAGCCGCTGGCGCAGCGCGTGGTGTCGATCAGCAGGCCCCAGCGCTTCTTGGGGTCGGCGCCGGTGCCCGCGGCGCGCACCTCGATCAAGTGGACGCCCGGCGCCAGCAGCACGCCGGCCATGCCGGCGGCGGCGACGCCGAGCACGGCGCGACGCGCCACCGATGTCTTCGCTGCGCCGGCGTTCATCGCTGCGCCCGCGCGGTCATGGCGGGCGGCCGGCTGCTGTGGCACTCGAAGCAGTCGATGCTGACCGCGGCGTAGCGATGGCAGCCGACGCAGAAATCGGTCGGCGCCTGCGCCACGCTCCCCGTCGCGGCGCTGGCGTGGCAGCCGATGCAGCCCTTCAGGCTGTACTTGGCGCCGCGGATGCCGCCGTGCACGGTGTCGTCGCGCTGGTGCTTCAGCATGTCCATGTGGTTGCGCCGCATCAGCGCGGTGTCGTCGACGCACTGCGCGCCGCGCGTGGCCGGCGCGATCGCCGGCTGCAGCGGGCGCTCCTCGCCCGCGTGAGCGGGCCACAGCACGAAGAGGACGATCAACGCGGTCAGGCTTCGCAGCACGGTCCACCCCGGCCGAGCTGGCGCCGCGGATCCGGCTTTGCCGGTCCGCTGGCGGCGCCCCCTTGAGGGGGAGGCGGCCGCCAGGCCGCATCGGGGGCGGGCCATCTATTCCCCGAGCCCCATCTGGATGTAGCCGGTCGGGCACACGTCCTTGCAGATGTGGCAGCCGATGCACTTGGCGTAGTCGGTGTCGACGTAGCGCCCGATGGTGGCCTTGGCCCTGGGCACCTTGAACACCGCGGTCTGCGGGCAGTAGACGACGCAGTTGTCGCACTCGAAGCACTGGCCGCAGCTCATGCAGCGCTTGGCCTCGGCCTGCGCCTGCGCCTCGAGCAGCGGCAGCATGCGCTCCTCGAAGTTGTTCAGCGCCTGCTCGGCGCTCAGCGTGACCACCTTGCGCTTGTTGCGCGGCGTGTAGCCGAAGTGGCCGAGGAACAGCTCGCTGTGCGGGATCACGTAGCGGTCGGAGCGGTTCTCGTAGTTGTGCACCGCGCCGCCGGAGCGGTCGGTGCCGCGCAGCGGCTCGGTGACCGCGCCGACCGGCAGGCCGCGCTCGACCAGCTTGCGCATCAGGTCGAAGCTGTGCACGTCGATCTTCGGGCGCTTCTCAGGCGGCTCGCCGGCGAGGAAGCGGTCGATGCCGTCGGCGGCGATCGCGCCGTGGCCGATCGCGGTGGTCAGCAGGTGCGGGCGGATCACGTCGCCGCCGCAGAACATGCCGCTGTGGCCCTGCACCTGGTAGTTGCGGTCGGAAGCCACCGCGCCCTTGCCGTTGTCGAGCACCTCCAGGCCGGTGAAGTCCACCGCCTGCCCGATCGCCGAGACGATCAGGTCGGCTTCGATGTCCTCCTCGGTGCCGGCGATGTTCTTGATCTCGAGCTTGCCGCCGGCCATGCGCGCCTCGCACTTCACCACGCGCAGCGCGGTGGCGCGGCCGCTCGCATCGCGCACCACGGCCACCGGCGCCATGCCGCCGCGGATCACGATGCCCTCGGCCAGCGCGTGCTCGACTTCGTGCCGGCTGGCCTGCATCTTGTCGACCGCGAACACCGAGGTCAGCGTCACCTCGGCGCCCTGGCGCCGCGACAGCAGCGCGGCGTCGTGCGCCGCGTAGCCGGCGATCGCGTGCTCGGGGCGGTCGGACTCGTGCACCTGATCGATGTGGCCGAGGCGCCGCGCCACGGTGGCGACGTCGATCGAGGTGTCGCCGCCGCCGACGACGACGACGCGCCGGCCCACGTGCAGCATGCGGCCGTCGTTGAACGCCTTCAGGAACGCGGTGGCGGTGACCACGTTGGGTGCCTGCCAGCCCTCCACCGGCAGCGGCCGGCCCGATTGCGCGCCGACGCCGAGGAAGACGGCGTCGAAGTCGCTGCGCAGCTGCTCGAGCGTGATGTCGGTGCCGATGCGCGTGTTCGTGCGCGCGCTCACGCCGAGGTCGAGGATGCGTGCGATCTCGGCGTCGAGCACGGCGCGCGGCGTGCGAAAGCCCGGGATGCCGTAGCGCATCATGCCGCCGAGTTCGGCGCGCTCGTCGAAGATCGTGACGTCGTGGCCCTTGCGCGCCAGCTGGTACGCCGCCGACAGGCCCGCCGGGCCACCGCCGATGACCGCCACCTTCTTGCCGCTGCGCGCTGCGGGCTGCGGGAACGCGAGCTGGTGCTCGATCGCCCATTCGCCGAGGAAGTGCTCGACCGAATTGATGCCGACGAAATCCTCCACCTGGTTGCGGTTGCAGCCCGATTCGCACGGCGCCGGGCAGACGCGGCCCATCACCGACGGCAGCGGGTTGGCCTCGGTCAGCCGCCGCCACGCGTACTCCTGCCACGGCATGCCCGCCGGCGGCTTCTCGATGCCGCGCGCGATGTTGAGGTAGCCGCGGATGTCCTCGCCCGACGGGCACGAGCCCTGGCACGGCGGCGTGCTCTGGACGTAAGTGGGGCACTTGTGCGAATGGTCGGCGTCGAAGATCTCCTGCTGCCACGGCAGCGGCGCGGAGTCGCCGTCGGCGAAGCGGCGGAAGGTCAGGGGTTTGGACCCGGCGGTGGGTGGCACGGCGGACATTGCGCTCTCCTCGAAAACGGTTCAGTGCGGCTCGCCGAGGCGGATCGCGCGGCTGACGAGCTGGTGCACGCCGCCGACCATGCTCATGTCGAAGCCGTAGTGCGGCAGCACCTTGCTGAACTGCGCCTTGCAGATGGCGCAGATCGTGGCCATGAAGTTGACGCCATGGCGGTCGACCACGGCCTTCAGCGCCTCCATGCGCGGCAGCGCGCCCTTCACGCGCAGCTCGAGCAGGTCGTCGGTCAGCAGCCCGCCACCGCCGCCGCAGCAGAACGTGGCCTCGTGGGTCGTCCCCGGGGCCATGTCGTGGAAGCGGTTGGCCACCGCACGGATGATGTCGCGCGGGATCGTGAACTGGCCGCCGGGCTGATCGCCCATGCGCGAGGCACGTGCCACGTTGCACGAGTCGTGGAAGGTGACGATGCGGTCGTCGTTGCGCTCCTTGTCGAACTTCAAGGCGCCGCGCCGGATGAGATCCCACGTGAACTCGCAGATGTGCATCGGCTGCCTGACGCTCGGGTCGAGTCGACGCTGCAGCTCGACGGCGAACGGATCGGTGCCGCCGGCACCGATGCCCACCAGCGTGTTCCAGAAGCTGTACGCCACGCGCCAGGCGTGGCCGCACTCGCCGACCACGATGCGCCTGACGCCGAGCTCGAGCGCGGCCTCGCGCACGCGCAGCGCGATCTTGCGCAGCTGCTCGTAGTTGCCGATGAAGAGGCCGAAGTTGCCGGCCTCGCTGGCCTTGGAGCTGAGCGTCCAGGCGACGCCGGCGGCGTGGAACACCTTGGCATAGCCGATCAGGCTCTCGACGTGCGGCTCGGAGAAGAAGTCGGCGCTCGGCGTGACCAGCAGCACCTCGGCGCCCGCCGCGTCGAGCGGGAAGCGCACGTCGACGCCGGTCTCGTCCTTGGTGTCTTCCTCGAGCCCGGCCAGCGTGTCGGCCAGCGCCGGCTCCGGGATGCCGAGGTTGTTGCCGATGCGGTGCACCTTGCCGATGATCTCGTTGGCGTACTTCTGCCCGAGGCCCACCGAGTCCATGATCTCGCGCGCGGCCATCGTGATCTCTGCGGTGTCGATGCCGTAGGGGCAGAACACCGAGCAGCGGCGGCACTCGGAACACTGATTGAAGTAGCTCCACCACTGGTCGAGCACGTCGCGGGTCAGGTCGGTGGCGCCGACGAGCTTCGGAAAATGCCTGCCGGCGAAGGTGAAGTAACGGCGGTAGACGCCGCGCATCAGATCCTGGCGCGCCACCGGCATGTTTTTCGGGTCGCCGGTGCCGAGGTAGTAGTGGCACTTGTCGGAGCAGGCGCCGCAGTGCACGCAGGCGTCGAGGTAGACGCGCAGCGAGCGGTACTGGCCGAGCAGCTCACCCATGCGCGCGACGGCGCGCTGCTGCCAGCCATCGGCGAGTTCGCCCGGAAAGCCGAGGTTGCTCTGGATCTGCGCCGAGGCGACGAACGGCTTGCTGTGCGCCATCGCGCCCTCGGCGATCAGCGGGATCACCGGATACGGCTTGAGTTCGGGCGTCTTGAAAGCCGCGGTGGCCATGGCTCGACGCCTCGCTCAACGCTTGTCGAGCGCGGCCGCCCAGGCGGCGAGGTGGCGCGCCTCGCGCGGCGTGTCGGCCTGGTTGCGCGTGGGGCTGAAGAACAACCCCGGCGCGTGCAGCAGCTTGCTGATCGGGAACACCGCCATCAGCGCGGCCACCAGGGCCAGGTGCACGAGCAGCAGCGGATCGGCCGGCAGCGGCTGCAGATCGAAGCGCAGCAGGCCCAGCATGAACACCTTCAGCGCCACGATGTCGGCGTGCGCGACGAAGCGCATCCCGAGGCCCGACAGGCCGATCGCCGCCAGCAGCGCCAGGTGCAGGTGATCCGACGGCGTGGAGATGTAGCGCACGCGGTCGACGAGGACGCGGCGCGCCCACAGGCCGGCGAGGCCGGCGACCATCGCGAAGCCCGCATAAGTGCCGAACGCCTGCACCCACTGCACCGGTGTCCACACCGGCTGCTGGAAGTAGCGCAGGTGGCGCAGCAGCACCAGCAGCAGCGCGGCGTGAAACAGCCAGCCGAAAGCCCAAGTCCACTTGCTGGCCTTGAACAGGCTTTCGAAGAACACCACCTCGCGCGTCAGGCGCAGCGCCACGCCGCCGACGCCGATGGGCGCGGGCGTGGTCGGGATCTTCAGCGGCGCGGGCGTGCGCGCGTAGCCGGCGATCTTGACCGCCAGGCCGACGACGAGGATCGCGGCCGCGCCGTAGAACAGCGCCGCGTAGATGATCGTCAGCGCGTCCAGATCGATGACCTCACACGCAGCCGGTGGGCTTGGGCAAACCGGCGATCTTGCACGCCTGCTTGGCCGGACCGTACGGGAACAGCTCGTACAGGTACTTGCTGTTGCCCTTGTCGGGGCCGAGCTGCTTGCCGATGGCCTTGGTCAGCACGCGCACCGCCGGGGCGATCTGGTACTCGTTGTAGTAGTCGCGCAGGAAGTTCACCACCTCCCAGTGGTTGGGCGACATCTCGACGTTCTCGCTCTTGGCGATCGCCTGGGCGATGTCTTCGCTCCAGTCGGAGAGGTTGACGAGGTAGCCTTCCTCGTCGGTCTCGTAGGTTGTGCCGTTGACTTCGATGCCCATGGGCGGATCTCCTTGGCGAATGGGGCCGCGGCTACAGCCACGACTGGTTGTTGGGGTGTTCGGCGACCAGATCGACGAAGCCGCCGTAGTCGATCGGCGTGACGCCGTCGAGCAGCCGGCCGGACATGCCGCGCGCTGCGACATCGGGCTGCAGCACGTAGACCTTGAGCGTCTTCAGCGCCTGCGCCAGCGCCGAGGATGCCGCCGCACCGCGGCTGGCGGCGTAGACGGCGTCTTCGATCAGCAACAGCGCATGGCCGGGCCTGGCCAGGCGCAGGCAGCTGTGCAGCGCGCTGGCCTGGGTAGGGCTCTTGTTGACGATGTGCAGCATGGGGTCCTCAGAACGACAGCACCACGTCCTGTGCGGCCATCAGGTCGGCCAGCTCGGCGCTGGACAGCACCTGCACCGGCACCAGCAGGTCGGCCTCGGCCAGGCCGCGCGCCGCGAGCGACTCGCGCTCGGCGTAGAGCTTCTCGACGTCGTAGCCCTCGAGCGCGCGATAGGTCGGCGAGAAGTTCTTGATGCCGGTGGCCTTGGTGTCCTGCCCTTTGACCAGCTGGTAGACGCCGTCGTCGACGAATACCAGGCTCACGTCCTGGTCGAAGGTGGCGGCGATCAGCACCACCTCGAGGCTCTCGAGCGCGTAGATCGTGCCGTACGGCGCCTTGCGGTTGACGAACATGAACTTCTTCATCTTCAGTTGCCCTTGGCCGCAAAGCGCTCCGCACTGGGAACGAACCGCAGCCACCGAGCGGCAACCGCGGAACCGGCTCCGCCGGGCCGCGGGTTGCGCCGCCTCGAGGGGGAGGCGCCGAAGGCGCTTCGGGGGTGGGCCATTTCAATCGCCGAACGTCACCAGGCGGTCGGCCTTGATGCCGCTGTCGACCAGCTGACCGAGCCCGGAGATGCGGAACCCCGGCGCCAGCACTTCGTCCTTGATGCCGCGGCGCAGCGCCGCGGCCACGCACACCACGAGGTCGATCTTGTGCTCGGCGGCCAGCGCCGACCAGCGGTTGACGATGTGGCGATCGTCCTGCGGCGGCTCGGTGAAACGGCTCGCGTTGTAGACGCCGTCGTGATAGAAGAACACGCGCTGGATCTCGTGGCCCTTGGCCAGCGCGGCGGCAGCGAACTGGTAGGCCGAGTCGCTCGCCTGGTGGGTGTAGGGGCCCTCGTTGACCAGCAGACCGAACTTCACGACCCGACGCCCTCAGAAGCGGATGTGCGTCGACGCGTTGAGGCTCGCGCGCGAGCCGCGCCAGTCGTCGATCAGGTACTTGGTGAACGGCAGATCGCACTTCTCGAAGAAGCGCGGCCAGCCGATGCGCTCGACCCAGTCGGCGATGCGTTCCCACGGGCGGGCGTCGGCCTTGTAGGTGTAGAGGATCTTCTTGACGATCGCGCTCACCTCGGGCCAGCGCGGCGGGTTGTTGGGCAGGCCCGAGGCCACCATCTTCATGAAGGTGGGCTTCGCGCGGGCGTTGGAGTTCTTGCCACCGATCCAGATCGCGAACTTGCTGTGCTCGGGATCGTTGATCTGCATCGGCGGGCATGGCGCATAGCAGGCGCCGCAGCAGATGCACTTCTTCTCGTCGACCTCGAGCGACGGCTTGCCGTTGACCAGCGCCGGACGGATCGCCGCCACTGGGCAGCGCGCCACCACCGCTGGCCGCTCGCAGACGTTGGCCACCAGGTCGTGGTTGATCTTCGGCGGCTTGGTGTGCTGCATCACGATCGCGATGTCGGCCTGGCCGCCGCAGTTGATCTCGCAGCACGAGGTGGACAGGTGCACCCGGTTGGGCATCTCCTCGCGGACGAACTCGGCGTGCAACTCGTCCATCAGCGCCTTGACCGCGCCGGAGGCGTCGGTGCCGGGGATGTCGCAGTGCAGCCAGCCCTGGGTGTGCGCGATCGACGACACCGAGTTGCCGGTACCGCCCACCGGGAAGCCGCTGCGGGTGAGCGCGTCGACCAACGGCGCCACCTTGTTCGGGTCGGCGACCATGAACTCGATGTTGCTGCGGATCGTGAAGCGCACGTGGCCGTCGGCGTAGGTGTCGGCGATGTCGCACAGCTTGCGGATGGTGTGCACGTCCATCTGCCGCTGCGTGCCGGCGCGCACCGTCCACACCTCGTCGCCCGAGTGCGACACGTGGTGCAGCACGCCGGGGCGCGGGCGGTCGTGGTACCTCCAGTTGCCGTAGTTCTTCAGCAGCGTGGGGTGCATGAACGGCTTGGGGTCGGGGCAGCCGCTCTCGATCGGGGTGCGATGGGCCATGAAGTCCTCGTCTATCGGTTTGTCACGCGGACAGTCGCCGCCGGGCCGCCCCAAGGCGACTGAGCCCCCTCGGGGGGCAGCGACGCGGCGCAGCCGCTAGCGTGGGGGTCCACATCAGGCTTCCGCCTTCTTGGCATTGATGCGCGCGACCTCGTCGTCCCAGCCGTCGGTGCGCACGTAGGGGTTGGTGCGTGGCGTGGTCACCATGTTGGCGTCGACCTCGACGCCGATGCCCTCGAGGAAGTTGACCAGCCCGATGCGCTCGATCATCTCGCCGGTGCGCTCGTGCTCGAGCGCGTTCTCGGCGAAGAAGTCGATCACCTTCTGGCCCAGCTCGACCAGCGCGGCGTAGTCCTCGTCGGTCTTCAGCGGCATGAACGGGATCACCACCGTGCCCATCAGGTCGCCGATCTTCAGCGTGCGCTTGCCGCCGATCAGGATGGTGGCGCCGGTGTCGGTGCCGTGCGCGAGCGCGCCGGTCATCACGTTGATGCAGTGCATGCAGCGCACGCAGTTGCCGTTGTCGATCTCGAGGGCCTGGGTGTCGTTGACCTTGACGCTGGAGATCTTGTCGCCCTGTGCGACGTCGCGCACCTCCTTGAGCATGATGGCCTTGGTCGGGCAGCGCGCGACCACGTCGTTGACCAGCTCGTTCATGCCGTGCTTGGCGAACCACTTGCGCGCCAGCGTCTCGTCGGTTCGCATGTTGTCGCGCCAGGTGCCGATCACCGCCATGTCGGAGCGCTGGATCGAGTTCATGCAGTCGTTCGGGCAGCCGCTGAACTTGAACTTGAACTTGTACGGCAGCGCCGGGCGGTGGATGTCGCCGACGAAGGTGTTGATCACCTGCCGGTGCGCGCGCTGCTCGTCGTAGCAGCTCTGCTCGCAGCGCGCGGCGCCGACGCAGCTCATCGAGGTGCGCACCGCGGGGCCGGCGCCGCCGAGGTCGAAGCCCAGCTCGTTGAGGGCGTCGAAGGCGTCCTGCACCTTGTTGGACTTGGCGCCCTGGAACATGATGTCGCCGCTCTGGCCGTGGAAGGCGATCAGCCCCGAGCCGTGCTCCTCCCAGATGTCGCACATCTTGCGCAGCACCTTGGTGTCGTAGTGCATGCCCGGCGGCGGCTGCACGCGCAGCGTGTGGAACTCGGCCGCATCGGGGAAGCGCGGCTTGTCGTTCTCGTCCTTCAGCTCGGTGAAGCGCGGGATCACGCCGCCGCCGTAGCCGAACACCCCGATCGTTCCGCCCTTCCAGTAGCCCTTGCGCGTCTCGTACGAGGTCTCGAGCTGCCCGAGCAGATCGACCATGTAGTCCTTGTCGTCGGCCAGGCGCTTCAACCCGGTGACGAAACTCGGCCAGGGGCCGCTCTCGAGCTGGTCGAGCATCGGCGTGGCGTGTGGTTTCTTGGCCATCTGCGTGTCTCCTGGTGGGGTCGCTGCGGGCCGCGCGCGGTGGCCTGCACGATAGATCGCCTGCCCGCGCATGCCACTACCCGGATGGGCTATGCCGGGCTCACCCGTACCGGGTATGGACGCTGCCCCGGGGCGGCGCGCTCAATGCCGCATTCGGAGCCCCGCCATGACGCGCCTGACCCCGATTGCCAGCCTGCGCGCGCCGTTGGGCGGCCAGCAGATCGAACTGCAGCAGGTCGATCACCCGGCCGGCGGGATCAGCCTGCTGCGCACGCGCATCCGCGAAGGCCGCCGCTTCACGGTGTTCGACGTCGATCCGCAGACCGCCCGCGACTGGGGTCAGGCGCTGCTGCGCTGGGCCGCCACGCAGCCGTCGGGTTGACGCGGGGGGCCGATGCAGCCGGCGGCAGTGGTCGATGTGGTGTTCGCGCTGGCCGGCGCGTCGCTGCCGCGCGACCACGCCCAGTCGCTGGCGGCCGCGCTGCAGCGCCATCTGCCGTGGCTGCCCGACGGCGCCGGCGTGCACCGCGTCAACGTGGTCGCCGGCGACGGCGAGCCGGCGCTGTTGTCGCGGCGTGCGCGCCTGGCGATCCGCGTCGGCCGTGATCGCGTGCCGCAGGTGGCGGCGCTCGCCGGCAGCGTGCTCGAGGTCGGCGGCTGCACCCTGCGGCTGGGTGCGGCGGTGCAACGCGAACTGCTCGCGCACGGCACGCTGTACGCCGAGGTGGTGACCAACGCCAGCGACGACGAGCTGTCGTTCATCCGCACCGTCGAGCGCGAGCTCGAGCTGCTCGCGGTGCGCGGCCGCGTCGTCTGCGGCCGGCGCCGCATGCTGCACGACGCGGACGGCGCCGAACGCACGGGCTACGGCCTGCTGGTGGACCAACTCGGCGCCGAGCACTCGCTGCGCGTGCAGCAGCACGGCCTGGGCACGCACCGCCACCTGGGCTGCGGCGTGTTCGTGCCGCACCGCTCGGCCGCGGCCGTGGTGGGCTGAAACGCCGCCGGAGCCCCGCCATGCCGCCCGGCCTGCGCGTCAAGAGCCAGTGGTTTCGTACCGGAGCCCCCCGCAGCCCCGAGCAGCAGGCCGGGGCGATGGCGTTCATCGTCTGGCGCACGGCGCAGCACCTGCTCAAGCGCATGCGCAACGCCGGCTTCGACATCGACGCCGGCGAGCCGTACTTCGCCTTCCTGGGCGAGGTGGTGGTCTTCCTGATCGCGGTGGTCGATCGCCATGCCCACGCGCGGCTCGGCGCGGCGCGCGAAGCCTTCACGCGCGAACTGGTGCTGCGCTGCGCCGCCACGTTCGGCGACAACGCGGCCGACCTGCTGCCGCCGCGTCGCGACGGGCGCGCGCACGACGACGCCTTCATCGATCTTTGCAACGACCTGAGCCGGCACTATGCCGAGTTCGGCGCCGCCGACGATGCCGACGCGGCGGGCTTCGCCCCCGACTTCGCGTTCGTGCGCTACCTCGGCAGCCGGTTGACCGCCACCGTGCCGGACAAGGATTCGCACTGGGTGCTCGATCAGGTGATCGCGGTCGAGGCGCCCGAAGCGGTGGCGATCGTGCGCTCGGCGTTCGCCGACCTGTCGTCACCGCGGCCGCGTGCCGCGCGGCGTGCGGCGCTGAGCGGGGACTGAAAGCATGGGCTGCGCCGCCGCCGGAACCGCCGCGCCGCCGTCGCGGGCCGATCCGTTCGACCTGGCCGATCACGGCGCCTATGCCGCCTGGCGCGCGCGCAAGCTCGCCGAGCGCGCGCGCGACGCGTCGGAGCTGGTCGTCGAGATCGACGACCCCGGCGAGTTGACGCCGGCCGAGCGCCGGGCGCTGCTGGAGCGCTGCGCACGTTGGAACATGGCGGCCTACCGCGCCCGACGCGTGCGCGACGACAAGGCCGTGGTGCATGCCCTGGCGCGCCAGCTCGGGTTGCAGCGGCTCGACCGCAACTGGCTGGCCGACGACGACGGCGTGTCGAGCATCACCGTCAACGCGGCCGCGGGCGACACGCGCGACGGCTACATACCGTACACCGATCGGCCGCTGCAGTGGCACACCGACGGCTACTACCATCCGCTCGGCCGACCGGTGCGCGCGATGCTGCTGCACTGCGTGCGGCCGGCGGCACACGGCGGCGCCAATGCGCTGCTCGACCACGAACTGGCGTACATCGCGCTGCGCGACGCCTCGCCACGCTGGCTGCAGGCGCTGATGGCGCCCGATGCGATGACCGTCCCTGCGCGCCGCGACGAGCACGGCGTGGCGCGACCACCCAGCGCCGGCCCGGTCTTCTCGGTGGACGCCGCCGGCTCGCTGCACATGCGCTACACGGCGCGCACGCGCAGCATCCAGTGGAACGCCGATGCCGCCACGCAGCAGGCGGCCGCCTGCGTGGCGCAGGTGCTGGGCGAGGACAACCCCCACGTGCTGCGACTTCGGCTCGACGCCGGCATGGGCCTGGTGACGCACAACGTGCTGCACCGGCGCAGCGGCTTTCGCGACGACGCGCGCCGGCCGCGGCTGCTGTATCGCGCACGCTTTCTCGACCGCGTCGCGCCACCGCCGGCGGTCTGACGGGGGTGGCGCATGGCCCAGTGGGTGAGCGTGTGGCGGGCGGCACAGCTGGTGGGCGTGCCACGCAGCGTGCTGCAGCAACGCGTGCGCACCGGCGAGATCGAGTTGCACGACGGGCTGCTGTCGACCGAGGCGCTGCTGCGGCTGTACCCGCACGTCGACATCGAGCGCTCGGGCCTGTTCGAGCGCGTGATGCAGGTGCAGCAAGAGGCGTTCTCGCGGCGCGTGCGCGAGCGCCTGCTGCCGAGCCAGGAGGTGCTGGCGCAGCGGCTGTTCCGCCAGAGCCAGGAGCTGGCCGATGTGCAGCGCCACCTGCAGCGCTACCACGCGCTGGTGCTCGAACTGCGCGATGCGATGGGCGCGCTGCTGCAGCGCGCCGACGACGCCGGGCTGCTTGCCTTGCAACGCCAGCTGAACGACGGGCTGGCCCGCGCCCTGGCCACCGAACCGGTCGATGCGTTGAATGTGATGGATGACATGCTGAAGGCGGTTTCGGCGCTGGTGACGCTGCGCCCGAGCGGGCACCAGTTCGTGGTCGAAGGCCACGAATCGCTGCTGCAGGCGGGCCTGCGCGCGGGCTTGAAGCTGAACTACGGTTGCGGCAACGGCACCTGCGGCATGTGCAAGGTGCGCGTGACGTCGGGCGAGGTCATCAAGTGCATGCCATTCGACTATCGCCTGTCCGAACTCGAGCGGCAGCAGGGCTACTTGCTGATGTGCGCCAACACCGCGGCCAGCAGCGAGCTCGCGGTCGAGACGCTCGAGGCCAGCGGCCCGGCGGACATCGCGCTGCAGCAGATCGTGACCACCGCACGTGCCGTGCGCGAGCTGGCGCCCGATACGCGGTTGCTGCACCTGCAGACTCCGCGCAGCCACCGCCTGCGCTTCCTGGCCGGTCAATCGGTGACGCTGGGGCGCGCGGGCAGCGAGCGCACCGCGGGCGACGACGTGCGCACCACACTGCCGATCGCGAGCTGCCCGTGCGACGATCGCAACCTGCACTTCTACGTCGCGCGCGAGCGCGACGACGCCTTCACGCGGCTGCTGTTCGACGGCGCGATCAAGACCGGCGACGCGATCAACCTGTGGGGACCGAGCGGCGAGTTCGTGCTGCGCGACAGCCAGCGGCCGCTGGTGTTTGCCGCCTGCGACACCGGATTCGCGCCGATCAAGAGCCTGATCGAGCATGCACTGTCGCTCGACCACGCGGCATCGCTGTCGCTGTTCTGGCTCGCCACCCGTGGCGACGGCCACTTCCAGGCCAACCAGTGCCGCGCCTGGTCCGAGGCGCTCGATCCGTTCGAGTACGCGCTGTTCACCGATGCCGACGCAGCGGCCGGCGCGCGGCAGATCGCCACCGCGGTGCGTGCCGACCAGTTCGAGGTCGACTGCGACTTCTACCTCGCCGGCCCCGAGCGCTTCGTCGACGAGCTCGGCCGGGCGCTGCTCGAGGCCGGCGTGCCGCCGCAGCAGGTCACCTCGGAGCTGGTGTGAACCCCCTCGACACCGGCGACTGCAGCGGCGCCGAGGTGTTCGCGCTGCGCGTGCTCGGCCAGAGCATGGCGCCGGAGTTCGACGAGGGCGACATCGTGATCATCGAGCCCGATGGTGCGCTGCGTGACGGCAGCTTCGTGCTGGCGGCGCCGGGCGGCGAATGGACGCTGCGCCAACTGGTGCGTCGGGACGACGGCTGGGTGCTGCAAGCGCTGAACCCGGCCTTCGCGCCGCAGCCGCTGCCCGATCTGGGTGCGGTGCGGGGTGTGGTCATCCAGAAGGCCGTGCCGGGCCGGCGGCGGCTGAGCAAGCGCTACGTGTAGACGCGCCGATCGCCATGCCCTGCATCGCCTTCCGACTACGGCCGTTCGGCGCAGCGCCGGAGCGCGCAATAGCCCTGCGCGCGGCGCTGGCGCAGCAGGCCCCGATCGCATCAAGACCCTGTTTGCCGACAATGCGCAGCGGGCCGACAGTCGGCTGTGCGGCGCGAACCCCGGCAGGCGACCGAGCCCACTTCCGCTGACCCAGCTTCCCCCATGAACCGCGACGACGGGCCAACGTCAGCGTGCTGTCACGGCGCCTCGAGCTGCGTCTTCGCCAAGGCCTTGTTCGCGCGCTCGGCGCCATGCGGCCTCGCCCGCCGCCGAGCGGTGGCTGAACGCGAGGTGATCGACTGCGCCAGCGCGGCCGCGCAGCTCGATTGCGCGGCGCTCGAGCGGCGCCTGCGCGAGCGAGCGCGCTTCGCGCTCAAGCTGCGCACCGGCGCGCCGCTGCTGCACGCGCAGGCGCTGCGGCTGCAATGCGGCGGTCTGCAAGGCCTGCAGCGGGCGCTCGCGAGCGCGAGCGCGGACGTGCACGAGCTGCTCCGCCTGGCGCGCCAGCGCCACGGCGACCTCGACGAACTACCGTGGTCGCACATCGTGCAGGCGCTGGTGCAGTGGCAGCCGCACGCGCGGCGCCGCCCGGCGCGGCCATGAGCGCGCCGGGCCGCTCCCAGGCGCTCATCCCGAAGCGCGCAGCGCGAAGGGTAGTCCAGTGAGCGCGCCGGGCCGCTCCCGAGCGCGAATCGCGCAGCGCGCGGCGCGCAGGGCAGTCCGGTGAGCACGCCGCGTGACTCCCGGCGTGCCGACGCTGCGGCAGGCGGCGCGCCGAGTCCTGCGGCGGGCGCGGCGCCGCCCGGCCCGCTGGTCGCTGCGGTGCAGACCAACTGCCACATCGCCGACAGCCGCCACGCCGCCGATCTGCCGCTGTGCACCTATCTGCTGCAGATGCGCGAGCTCTATCGCTGGGAACGGGGCCTGCCGTTCGTCGCGCCGATCGACCGTCGCGAGGTGGGCGACTGGCTGGCTGCGCGCGAAGGCTTGTGGGCCGAGTTGGAGGGCGCCGAGTTCGTCACGTTGCCGATCGGCCGTGACCGGTACGACCCGTTCGACGTCGAAGCCATCAACGCCGCACTGGCGCCGCTCGGGCTGTGCTACGGCGCCGGCATGGCTGGGGCCGGTCGACACGACTTCTTCCTGGCCCGGCTGCATGCACGCGGCCGCTGCGACGACGTGCCGCTGGTGATCGGCGCCGACGAGGCGGCCCGCGGCCTGATCGCGCCGGCGGCGGCGCTGGTGGGTGCGCAGTGCGTGGTCGTGCGGCGCGAGTCGCTGGCGCGCTGGGTGTGGGAGAAGTTCGAGTCGCACCGGCTGTATCGCGCCAATCGGCCGTTCGAGGCATTGCTGCGCGCGCACGGCGTCGACGACGACGATGCGTTCGCGAGCGCGTTGCCGGGCATCGTCGACGAGCAGACCGAGACGCTGGTGCTGCACGAGCGCGGGGAGCGTCGGGCCGCGCGCTGGCTCGAGCCTTCATGGTCCGAGCTGCGCCTGCTGCCGCAGAGCCGGCGAACCGAGCTGCATCTGCGCGCGGTGCGCGACCACCTGGCCGACCTGGAACTGACGCTGCCGACGCTGCTGGAGCGTGGCGCTGAGCGCGCACTGCACTTCTGGTTCGCGAATTTCGATGGCGTGCGCGCCCAGCTCTTCCCGCGCCTGCACGAGGGCTACGACGCCTGGCGCAACGGCGACGGCGGCACGTTGCTGCGTCGTCTGGCACACCGCGGCGGTGCGCACTTCCGCGGCGTGACCCGGCAGGTGCTGGCGCTGCACGCCCGACATGGGGACGGGTCGGCGCCGGCGATCGAGCGCCTGCTGACCTCGCCCGCGTCGGTGTACCGCGCGCCGTGACGGCGCGGCGGGCGCTGTGCAACCCGGTCTCGGGAGGCGATCAACGCACGGCCTGCGGCAGCCGCACCTTCACCTCGAGCACCTGCTTGCTGTCGTGGCGGCGCTGCATCTGCACTTGCACATCGCCGGCGGGCACCTTGACGTAGCGCGACACCACCTTCGCCAGCTCGCGCTGCAGCGCGGGCAGGTAGTCGGGCCGGCGCGGCTGCCCGCGCGCGGCGCGCTCATGCTCCACCACCGCCATCAGCCGCTGCTTGGCCACCTGCGCCGAGCGCCGGTCGCGCCCGAGCAGCACCGACCACCACGACGGCATCACGCGGCACCCCGCGCGAACAGGCGCTGGAAGAACGTGGGCCGCGCCGCCTCGGTGAAGCGCATCTCGCGGCTCTCGCCGAGGAAGCGGCGCACCACGTCCTTGTAGGCCTCGGAAACCGCGCTGGCCTTCATGTGGATCGCCGGCACGCCCTGGTTCGATGCGGCGAGCACCGTCTGCGACTCGGGCACCACGCCGATCAGCGCGATGCGCAGGATGTCTTCGATGTCCTGCACCGACAGCATCTGCCCGTCGACCACGCGGCCGGGGTTGTAGCGCGTGATCAGCAGGTGCTCCTTCACCGGCTCGGCGCCGTCGATTGCACGCTGCGTCTTGGCCGCCAGCATGCCGAGGATGCGATCGGAGTCGCGCACCGACGACACCTCGGGGTTGGTGACCACCAGCGCCTCGTCGGCGAAGTGCATCGCCATCAGCGCGCCGGTCTCGATGCCCGCCGGCGAGTCGCAGACGATGTACTCGAAGCCCAGCGCGGCCAACTCGTCGAGCACCCGCTTGACGCCGTCGGGCGTCAGCGCTTCCTTGTCGCGGGTTTGCGAGGCGGCAAGGATCGACAGCTGGTCGCAGTGCTTGTCCTTGATCAGCGCCTGGTTCAGCTTGGCCTCGCCCTGGATCACCTGTACGAAGTCGTACACCACGCGGCGCTCGCAGCCCATGATCAGGTCGAGGTTGCGCAGGCCGACGTCGAAGTCGATCACCGCGGTCTTGTGGCCGCGCAGCGCCAGGCCCGAGGCGAAGCTCGCGGCCGTGGTGGTCTTGCCGACGCCTCCCTTGCCGGAGGTTACGACGATGATTCTCGCCATCGCGAAAGCTTCCCTTCGATCGCACGGTGAATGGGGAGCCGGCCTGCCGGGCCGGTGGCGGGCATGCGTCGAAGCGGGCTCAGCACCCGAGCGCCTCGACCGCGAGCTGGTCGTCGCGCAGCCGCACCTGCACGGCACGACCGTGCAGCTGGGCCGGCACCAGCACCTCGCCGGTGCCGTGGATGCCGGCGATCGACAGCAGTTGCGCGTGCATGCTGCTGGCGTAGATGCGCGCGCCGACATCGCCCTTCGCGCCGGCGAGCACGCGGCCGCGCAGCGGCGCGTAGACATGGATGCTGCCGTCGGCGATCAGCTCGGCGCCGTCGTTGACGTGCGCGCGCACGATCAGGTCGCACCCGCGCGCGTACACCTGCTGGCCCGAGCGCAGCGGCCGCTCGACGATCAGCGGCGGCGGCGGCGGCAACATGACCTCGCGGATGCTCTCGCTCAGCAGCAATGGCGCCGCCGCGCCGTCGCGTGCGCCGTGGCGCGGCGACTCGGGCACCTCGGCCAGGCCGGCGGCCACCGCAGCGGCCATCTGCTGTGCGCTGCCACCGCGCGCACCCACCGGCACCAACCGGTGGCTGCGCAGCAGCGCGACCAATGCGGCGAAATCGATCGGCTCGTCGGCCTCGCGCACGCGCCACAGGTCGACGGCGACCGGATCGTGGTCGAACAGATCGGGCGTGACCGCCACGCGTTCGGCCAGCTCCTGCGACAGCACCGAGAGATCGGCGCTCTTCAGCACCACGGCCACCAACGTCAGCGTCGCGCTCCGCAGTTCGAGCAGCGCTGCAGACTTCGCTGGAACATCGACGCTCATGCGTGGGCCGGTTTGAAAGTGTCGGATTGTATCGACGGCCCCACGCGCGCCCACCCCCAATCCGATGACCCCGACGAGGGTCATCACCGCCTTGCCAGCGCGCGCATCACGCGCTACGCATCAGCGCGATGTGCTCGGTGCCGCTCTCGGGCAGCCACACCTCGCCCGGCCGGCCGAGGATCTGGCGCACCTGGGCCGCGTCGCGCGGATGCACCCAGCTGTCGAAGTGCTCGGTGCGCGGGTCGAAACGCAGCACCGCGTTGGCGCCGAAGTCGCTGAGCCAGACCATGTCGCGCTCGTCGACATAGACCGCATAGGCGCGCGGGTTCGCACCGGGCAGCTTCCAGCTCTTCCACAGCCCACCGGCGCTGCGTGCGCGCGGGTCGTGCACCGACACCTGCCCCGCGTTCCACTCGCTGACCCAGATGCGGCCGGCGCTGTCGCTCCAGACGCGGCGCGCGCCTTGGGCCCGGGTGGGCGGCTCGACGATGCGCGACTCGCCGCTGCTGCGATCGATCTGCGCGATGAAGCTGCCGGCCAGCGAGCACCACCACACGTCGCCGTGCGGCGTGCTGCAGATGCCGTACGGGCCGCGGCCGCGCGGCGCGTCGCGCACCGTGACGACGCCGGTCTTGCGTGCCAGCTTGCCGATCACGCCGGCCTGGCCGGTGAACCAGAGGTCGCCGTCACCGTCGAACGCGCAGGTGTTCAGGTTGGCATACGGCGTGCCGTCGGACAGCTTGAACAGGCGCACGTCGCGCTGCGGCCAGCCGACGCGCACGATCGCCTGCTGGCCGCTGTCGGTGAGCCAGGCCGCGCCATCGGGCCCCTGGATCACGCCGTGCGGCGCCGAGCCGCGGCCCAGCGCGATCAGCTCGGTCTTGCCGCTGCGCGGGTCGAACCAGCCGAGGTGGCCGCTGCGCTGCGCGCTGAACCACACACCGCCGTCGGGCGCCGGTGCCACGTCGTGGATGCCGGTGCGCTGCGGCGTGCCGAGTGGCCAGGCCTGCATCGTCATGCTGGCGGCACGCGCGCAGGTTGCAGCGGCGAGGCCGAGCCACGGCGCGGCGGCGAACCTGGCGAGCGCGTGGCGGCGCGGGATCGAACGCGGTGCATCCATCGAAGGCCTCCGTGCGGCGCTGCGACGCCGCTGCCGACCGCCGCTGCCGGCGATCGGCAGGTGTGGCGCGCAGCGCGATCATGCCGCTGCGTGCGCATCCCGGCCAGCGGTGCGGAGATCGGGCCGCCACGCCGCGGCGCCACCGCCGCGCGATCGCCCGGCGAGAATCATCGCGATGAACCCGGCCGATCTCGGTGTCGTCGAGGCCGCGCGGCTGCTCGCGGCGCGTGCGCTGTCGTCGCGCGAGCTGGTGCAGGCATGCCTCGCGCGCATCGGCGAGCGCGACGGCATGCACAGCTTCGACGGCGACGCGGCGTCGGTCAATGCCTGGGTGCGCGTCTACGACGACGATGCGCTCGCCGCCGCGGCCGCGACGGCGCCGCCGGATGAACGGGCACCGCTGCGCGGCATTCCGATCGGGCTGAAGGATCTGTACGGCGTGGCCGGCCACCCGGTCACCGCGTCGAGCCGCATCCTGCACGAGGTGCCGGCGCGCGACTGCGACGTGTGGGCGCGCCTGCGTGCCGCCGGCATGGTGCTGCTCGGCCACCTGCACACGCACGAGTTCGCTGCCGGCGGCACCACCGACCAGGTGGGCAATCCGTGGGCGCTGGCGCGCTCGGCCGGCGGCTCGTCGGGCGGCTCGGCCGCAGCGCTGGCCGCGCGCATGGTGCCGGCGGCCACCGGCACCGACACCGCCGGCTCACTGCGCATCCCGTCGGCGTTCTGCGGCACCTCGACGATCAAGCCGACGCGCGGGCTGCTGCCCACGCGCGGCATCGTGCCGCTGGCGTTCTCGCTCGACCATGCAGGGCCGATGGCGCGCTCGATCGACGACTGCGCAGCGCTGCTGGCGGCGCTGGTGCCACGGCAGGCCACCGAGGCGTCGCTCGCCGGCGCGCGCATCGCGCTGTCGCCGCGCGTGGCGATCGTGGCGCTCGACGCCGACACCGCGGCCGGGCTCCACGCCACGCTGGCCACACTGCGGCGCCTGGGCGCAAAGCTCGTCGCGCCGCCGCCACCCACGGCGCCGCTGGATGTGTTCGACGACTACGGCCTCGTGCTGCATGCCGAGATCGCCGCCTACCACCGGCGCTTCGCTGCGCAGCGCGAGCACTACCGGCCGGCGCTGCGCGAATGGACCGAGCGCGCAGCCGCGCAGGCGGCCTCGGCCGAGGACTACGCCGCCGCGCAGGCGCGCCGGCTCGACGTGATCGCGGCGTGGGACGACTGGTTCCGCGCCGAGCGCATCGACGCGCTGCTCGAACCCACCGTGCCGTCGGTAGCGTGGCCGCGCGGCGCCGGCTACGAGCATGCCGGCTCCGACCTCGCGCTGATCGCGCTGACGCACTACTGGAACTGGGCCGAGACGCCGGTGGTCGCGCTGCCCGCCGGCGTCGGCGCGCAATCGGGCCTGCCGGTCGGCGTGTCGCTGATCGCCCGTCGCGGTGGCGACTGGTCGCTGCTGGCGCTGGCGTCGCAACTGCAGCGCGAGCTCGGCGTGCCCGAGTTGGCGTGGCGAGCGTGACGACGCATGAACGGGCGCCACCGCGAGCCGCCGCGGATCCGGCTCCGCCGGGCCGCTGGCGGGCCTCGCAGGCCGCGTGGCCGCGAGACACGGCCACGGTTCACTTCACGCTGCGTGGCCCTGCGCCGCCGGCGGCTGCGGCTTGACGCGCAGCGCCCACGCCACGCCGGCCACCAGCAGCGCGATGCCGAGCAGCGTCAGCGTCACGGGTGCGCGGCCGCGCAGCACGAACGCATAGGCCAGCGCCGACAGCGTCTCGAACACGATCAACTGGCCGGCCAGCGTGGTCGGCAGGCGCTGGCTGGCCTCGTTCCAGCACAGCGTGCCGAGCCACGACGCGAACAGGCCGATCGCGAACATCAGGCCGATGAACTGCGCCGGCCGCGGCCCGAACGGCATCGCGAAGCCGTCGCCACTCAGGGCGCTGAATGCCCACCACAGCCCGTACCCTGCGAACGCCAGCGGCAGCGTGGCGACGCCCTGAGCGGTGGCCCAGCCGCGTGGGTTGCGGTCGGCGTGCGCGCGCAGCCAGTCGGCATTGCGGATCGGGTACCAGGTCCAGCACACGACCGCGCCGACCGCGAGCACGGCGCCCCACGCATAGCGCGCCATGTCGGCCTGCGGGTCGGCGCGCAGCGCGGCCAGTTCGGCATGGTTGACGCAGCCGATGCCGGCGCCGATCAGCAGCAGCGACGGCGCCAGCCGGCGCCACGGCAGGCGGCCGTCGCGCCGTGCATCGCGCAGGTTCGACGTGATCGCGATCACCACCGGCAGCGTGCCGATGATCATCGTCGGCAGCGGCCCGCCGGCGCGCTGGATCGCGCTGGCCAGAAACAGGTAATAGACGATGTTGCCCACCAGCGCGAGCTTGCCGGCCTCGATCCAGTCGGCGCGCGTCAGCTGGCGCAGCGTGGCGCGGTCGAACCACGCCAGCGGCAGCGCGACCAGCCCGAACGCCAGGTAGCGGCCGAATGACTGCAGCGCCGCCGGATACTCGGGCAGCAGCAGCGGACCGACGAACACCAGGCCCCACATCAGGCCGGCGGCGAGCGCGTACGACGCTCCGGAGATCAACTGGGTGTGCGACGACATCGAGCGCACGAGTGTCGCCGATGCCGCGACACGCCGCGCCGGCAAGGCGTTGCACGCGTCGCACCTCTCGCGCCAGCGCGCCGCTGCGCGCCTCGGTCAGTTCGTCGCCGTCGCCAAGCGCTGCGGCGGCAGCTTCCACGAGCCGGTGCGGATCTCGTCGTTCGTCAGCCGGCGCACCTCGACGCGGCCGAGGCCGTGGATGCGCAGCTTGCGCGCGGCGGCGCGGCTGAGGTCGATCACCCGACCCTTGACGAACGGTCCACGATCGTTGACGCGCACCACCACCTGGCGACCGTTGGCCAGGTTGCGCACCAGCGCATAGCTCGGCAACGGCATGGTCTTGTGCGCGGCGGTCATCGCGTTCATGTCGTAGCGCTCGCCGCTGGCAGTGCGGCGGCCGTGGAACGGCCGGCCGTACCACGATGCGATGCCGGTCTCGAGCAGCGGCACGTCCTCGTGCCCGGGCTCGTAGCGCTCGCCCTTGATCTCGTAGGCGTGGTTCGGCGCGCCGGCGTTCAGCCGCTCGACGCGTGGCCGCGCATCGGCAGGTTCCGGCGGCGGCCGCTGCGGTGGTGGCGGCGGCGGAGACGGCGGCGATGGCGCGGGCACTGCCGGTGGCGCTGCGCCGGTGTCCACCGACACCGGCGCTTGCTGCGGTGCCAGCACGCCGCAGGCCGACAGCGCGAACGCGGCCAGCAGGCCGAGCGCCGGCGCGCGCGCGTCGCCGACCCGTCGCAGCGGTGAAGGGAGAAGCGGCAGCGCGGACATGCGCGGCACTCTCGCCGCCGCCTCTGCGTACAGGTGTTTCGAAGGCGTGAGAGCGGTCGCCGGCGTGACGCCGCACACGCGATCGGGCGCTCTTACACGCCCGCGCTTGACAGCGCGGCAGTTGTTTATGCTTGACCGCTCGCCGCTGAAAGGAGATGCCATGGCCCGGGACCACCTGCTCGCGCTCGACCAGGGCACGTCGAGCTCGCGCGCGATCGTGTTCCATGCCAGCGGACGCATCGTGGCGATGGCGCAGCGTGAGTTCCGCCAGATCTATCCGCAGCCGGGCTGGGTCGAACACGACGCCGACGAGATCTGGAGCACCCAGCTCGCGGTGGCGCGCGAGGCGCTGGCCGCCTCGGGCCTGAAGGCCGGCGACCTCGCCGCGCTGGGCATCACCAACCAGCGCGAGACCACGGTGCTGTGGCACCGCCGCAGCGGCGTGCCGGTACACCACGCGATCGTCTGGCAAGACCGCCGCACCGCGCCGCTGTGCGCGCAGCTGCGCTCGCGCGAGGGCTTTGCCGAGCAGGTGCAGCGCTCGACCGGCCTGGTGATCGACCCGTACTTCTCGGGCACCAAGATCCGCTGGCTGCTCGACCATGTGGCCAACGCGCACATCGACGCCGCGCAGGGCGCACTGGCGTTCGGCACGATCGACTCGTGGCTGCTGTGGAAGCTGACCAAGGGCCGCGTGCACGCCACCGACGTCAGCAACGCGGCGCGCACGATGCTGTTCGACATCCGGCACAACGTGTGGGATGCCGAGCTGCTGAAGGCGCTGCACGTGCCCGACAGCGTGCTGCCGCAGGTGCTGCCGTCGAGCCACCTGTTCGGCGAGACCGACCCCGAGTGGTTCGGCGCACCGGTGCCGATCGCCGGCATCGCCGGCGACCAGCAGAGCGCGCTGTTCGGCCAGGCCTGCTTCAAGGCCGGACTCGCGAAGAACACCTACGGCACCGGCTGCTTCATGCTGATGCACAGCGGCGATCGCTTCGAGGTCTCACGCAACGGGCTGGTCACCACCGCGGCGGCGCAGACCGGCGGCACGCCGCAGTTCGCGCTCGAAGGCAGCGTGTTCATCGGTGGCGCGGTGGTGCAGTGGCTGCGCGATGGCCTGCGCGCGATCGCGCACAGCGGCCAGGTGCAGGCGCTGGCCGAGAGCGTGCCCGATGCCGGCGGCGTGGTGGTGGTGCCGGCGTTCACCGGCCTCGGCGCGCCGTACTGGAACGCGGACGCGCGCGGCACGATCGTCGGCCTGTCGCGCGGCACCACGGTGGCGCACATCGCCCGCGCGGCGCTGGAGAGCATCGCGTTCCAGAGCGCGGCGCTGCTGCAGGCGATGGTGCGCGACGCGCAGGCCGCCGGCGTGGCCGCGGTGAGTGAGCTGCGCGTCGACGGCGGCGCCAGCGTCAACGACCTGCTGATGCAGTTCCAGGCCGACCTGCTCGGCATTCCCGTGGTGCGGCCGAAGGTGGTGGAGACCACCGCGCTCGGCGCGGCCTACCTGGCCGGCCTGGCCAGCGGCGTGTACCGCAGCGTCGACGAGCTGTCGGCGCAGTGGCAGGCCGAGCGCCGCTTCCTGCCGACGCTGCCGCGCGAGCACGTGGCCGAGCGCATGGCGCGCTGGGAGCGCGCGGTGCGGCAGACGGTAGCGGCCTGAGGCTCAGACCTTCGCGTCGCCGCCGCAGCACGAACTGGCGCGACACGACGCCGGCGCCGCGGCGGTGTCCGCGGCAGCTTGCGGTGCCGCGGTGTCGGTGTGCGGTGCCGCGGTGTCGATGTGCAGCGCCGCGGTGGTGGCCGCCGCGGAATGCACCGCGCTGCCGGCACGTGGCGCGAGCGGCTTGGTGGCACGGATGAAGCCGCTGACGATCTTGCCGTCGACCTCGTCGGCGAGCTGCTGCGCAGCGGCGCCCTGGCCGGCGAGAAACTCGCGCGCGTCAGCCGCGTGGTAGACGCGCGTGACCTCGATGGCGGCCGATTCGAAGCCGGCGGCGGCGAGCTTGGCCTTGTAGTCGGCATCGGTCAGCGCGCCGGCGATGCAGCCGACCCACAGCTCCATGCTGCGGCGCACGGCCGGCGGCACCGCGCCGCGCACCACCACGTCGGACACCGCGAAGCGCCCGCCCGGCTTCAGCACGCGGTACGCCTCGCGCAGCACGCGGTCCTTGTCGGCCGACAGGTTGATCACGCAGTTGGAGATGATCACGTCGACCGAGTTGTCGGGCAGCGGGATGTGCTCGATCTCGCCCTTCAGGAAGTGCACGTTGTCGAGCCCGCTCTTGCGTTGGTTCTCCTCGGCCAGCGCGAGCATGGCGTCGGTCATGTCGAGGCCGAACGCCTTGCCGGTGGGGCCCACACGCCGCGCCGACAGCAGCACGTCGATGCCGCCGCCGGAGCCGAGGTCGAGCACGGTTTCGCCGGCCTTCAGCTCCGCCAGCGCGGTGGGGTTGCCGCAGCCGAGCGACGCCTGCAGCGCCTGCGCGGGGATCTGACCGGCCTGCTCGGCGTCGTAGAGGTTGGATGTGATCGGATCGTCATGGCCGCCACAGCTCGCACTGGCGCCGCAGCAGCCGCTGCGCCCGCCTTGCGCGACGCGGCTGGCCGCCTGACCGTACTTCTCCTTCACGATCGCCTTCACGTCGGTGGCGGTGGTGTTCATCGTCGATCTCCTTCGTTGAGTGGGATCACTTGCAGCACACGATGCGCTGCGGTTCGATCGCCTTGTTGCGCGTGCAGCACTCGGCATAGAGGAACCCGAGCAGCGCCTGCAGGCTGCCGGTGTCGGCTCGGTAGCGCAGGAAGGTGCCTTCGCGCGCCACGGTCACCAGGGCTTCGCCTTTCAGCTTGTCGAGGTGATGCGACAGCGTGGAGCTGGCGATGCCCAGTTCGGCCGCGATCTCGCCGACCACCAGCCCGTCGGGGTGGGCGGCCAGCAGCAGCCGCACGATGCGCAGCCGCGGCTCGGTGCCCATCGCGCCGAGCATGTCGGCAAAGCGGGCGGTGAGTTCGGTGTCGTCGCGTCTGGGCATGGTCGGGTCTCGTGAATCTCTATATTTCTACGATAATCGAATTATCAACTCGTCGTCAAGCCCTCATAGTGCGCAGCGGGCCCGTCGGAGGCGCCACGGCTGCTGACACCACGCTGTCAGCACGGCCCGCGCAGGATGCCGGCTCGATTCACGGCCTGGCGAAGTCGGAGCCTGCGATGATCACCGATGCGATCAACTGGTTCGAGATTCCAGCGCGCGACCTCGCGCGTGCACAACGCTTCTACGAAGCCGTGCTCGACCGCACGCTGCAGCGCGAAACCATGAGCGGCAAAGCCAGATCCGCGGCCGCTCCCGGTCAGGGCGGTCCATGCTTCGCGGTTGGCACCTTGCCGCCATGGGCGACTGAACTGAAACGAAACGGCGCGCACCGGCGAGTCCATGCGGCTGACTCGGCGGCGCCACGGGCGACGCATCGGCACGGGCCGCGGACTCGGCGCGGGTTCGCCCTACCATCGCCGCATGCGACGTGGCGATCGCACAGCCGGCGGCGCATGCGCCCGCTCGGCGTGTTCCACTGGGACGCGGTGTGGACGCTGGCCGCGTGGTGCGAGCTGCGCGAGGACTTCCGCAGCTTCCGCGTCGACCGCATCACCGAGCTGCAGGTGCTCGACGGCGAGCGCTTTCGCGACGAGCCGGGCCGGTCGCTGGTCGATCTGTTTCGGCGCGTGCGAAAACCCCTGAAGAAGCGCTGCGCGACAGCGGCCGGCCTAACCGCCGAACAGTTTCTTCAACCACGCGACGAAGCGCGCCCACAAGCCGCCACCGGCGGCCGGCGCCGCCACCGCGACGCCGTAGCGCTCGGCGAGCTTGGCGTTGAAGGTGTCGAAGAAGTCGCCCGCCATCTTCTGCGCCGCCATGTCGATCAGCCGCGAGCCGATCTGCGCCAGCTTGCCGCCGACGCTGGCATTGGCGCTGTAGTGCAGCACCGTCTCGTTCGCGCCCACCGCTTCGAGGCGCACCTGCGCGCTGCCCTTGCCGTGGCCGGCGGCGCCGCCCTGGCCTTCGAAGCGCATCGTGTACGACGTCGGCGGCACCAGCTCTTCGAGCTGCAGCTTGCCCTTGAAGCGCGCCTTCACCGGGCCGACGGCGGCGGTGATCGCCAGCTCGTACTGGTTCTCGCCGGTGGCGGTGATCGACTCGCAGCCGGGGATCGCCGCCTGCAGCAGCGTGACGTCGTTCAGCGCCTCCCAGGCCTGCTGCTGGTTAACGGGCAGGGTCTGTTGGTTGGTCAATTGCATGGTGGTGTTGCTCGAAAGAGGGGAACGGTTCGGTTCAGTGCAGGTGGCCGCGCCGCGCGGGCGCCGGATCGGGGCTGGCGAGCAGCCGCACCAGCTGCTCCAGGCTCTCGAGGTTGTGCACCGGCAGAAAGCGGTCGACATGCGGCAGCATCGCGCGGATGCCGGCCGCGCGCGGCTGGAACTGGTCGAAGCGCAGCAGCGGGTTCAGCCAGATCAGCCGCCGGCAGCTCTTGGCCAGGCGCTCCATCTCGTGAGCCAGCGCGGTCGTGTCGCCGTGCTCCAGGCCGTCGCTGATCAGCAGCACCGTGGTGCGGCTGCTCAGCGCGCGCCGCGCCCAGCGCTGGTTGAACTCGTGCAGGCAGGTAGTGATGCGCGTGCCGCCGGACCAGTCTTCGACCGCCTGCACCACCTGCGACACCGCGACGTCGGGGTCGCGGCTCTTCAACAGCCGCGTGGTGCGCGTGAGCCGCGTGCCGAACACGAAGCTCTCGACGCGCGCCTCGGCGTGCCCGAGCGCATGCGCGAAGTGCAGCAGCATGCGCGAGTAGCGGCTCATCGAGCCGGAGATGTCGGCCAGCACGACCATCGGCGCCGGCAGCGAGCGTGGCCGGCGCCAGCGCAGCGCGCCCAGCTCGCCACCGTGGCGCGCCATCTGCTGCAGCGTGCCGCGCCAGTCGACGCGGCCGGCCCGCGGCGAGCGCTCGGCGCGCCGCGTGGGCAGCGGCTCGAACACCCAGCGCATCTGCGCCAGCGCGCGCTGCGCGGCGCGCCATTCGTCGGCGCTCATGGTGTCGAAATCGGTCTTGCGCAGCACCTCCGAATCGCTGACCGTGAACGCAGCGTCGAACTGCATCTCTTCGCGCTCGGGCGGCGGCGGCGCATCGGGCCGTGGGTTCGGGAACAGCGCATCGCCCAGACGCCGGTTCTCGCGCTGTTCGGGTTGCAGCCCGGCCTGCGCGCGCACCTTGGGCAGCAGCATCGCGCGCATGCGGCCTTCGAGATCGGGGTCGCGCCAGAACAGCTCGAACGCCTGGTCGAACAGATCCTTGTGCTCGATGCGATCGAGCAGGCAGGTGCTGAGCACGGCATGAAAGTCGGCGCGGCTGTCGAACCCCGCGATGCCGAGCGCCTGCAACGCCAGCTGCACCCGATCGGTACCCACCGCGATGCCTGCACTGCGCAACACACGCGCGAAGTGCATGACGTTCTCGGCGAGGTGGCCTGGGGCGTGGCGGGGAGCGACGAGCATGGCGCCGTCACTCCGCGCGCATGGTGCCGGATCGGGCAGTGCAGCGTCTTGCGCGGCGCGGCGGGTGGTACCCGGCAGGTGCTCCTCCTGGGGCGGTCGGCCTTGCAGGCCGACTGCGCTGCGATACTCGCGCCACAAGGGCGGCTGCGGTACCGCCGTCCGCGGCGCTGAACGCGCCGCGAACTTCACGGCGTCCTCGCCGGTCCGTCGCCTGCGGCGCCGGACTCCCCTGCGCGCGCTGCGCTCGCCGCCGAAGCGACCACAAGTCTACCCCCTGCGCGCCACCACCCGCCGCGTTGCGACGCTCGTGGTGTTCGACCACGCATGCCGCGAAGGTGCCGGCAAAGCCGGGGGCGGGTGTGCGCCGGCAGCGACATATGCGGCGCCGAGGAGCGCAGAGCGCATGGCCGCGCGCACGCAGTGCGCGCTTCGTGCTCTGACTCGTCGCGATTGTCCGAGCGCAGCGAACGCAGTGAGCGTAGCGAGTTTCGCGACGGGCCATGCGATCGAGCACCGCAGGGAACCCCTCGCGCAGCGAGGGGCTGCCGCATTCGAGCGCCGGCGCATACCCGCCCCCGGCTTTGCCTCGCTCGGTATCGGCATGCTCAACCTCACACCGCCGCGCGCGCCGCGCTGCGCACCTCTTCGAGCAGCCGCGCCGCCTCGCCGCCTTGCATGCGCGCGATGTCGTCCTGGTACTTCAGCAGCACGCCGAGCGTGTCCTGGATCACCGCGGGGTCGAGCACCAGCGCGTCGAGCTGCATCAGCGCGCGCGCCCATTCGATCGTCTCGGCGATGCCGGGCTGCTTGTACAGCTCCACCTGGCGCAGCCGCTGCACGAAGGCCACGATCTGCTGCGCCAACCCCTGCGCCACGCCCGGCACACGCCGCTGCAGCACCTGCAGCTCGCGCGCGGCATCGGGAAACGCCACCCAGTGGTACAGGCAGCGGCGCTTGACCGCGTCGTGGATCTCGCGCGTGCGGTTCGAGGTCAGCACCACGATCGGCGGCGTCACGGCCCTGACCGTGCCGAGCTCTGGAATCGTGATCTGGAACTCCGACAGCACCTCGAGCAAAAAGGCCTCGAACGGCTCGTCGGCGCGGTCGAGCTCGTCGATCAGCAGCACCGGCGGCACGCTGCGCGCGGGGTCGATCGCCTGCAGCAGCGCGCGCTTGATGAGGAACTTCGACGAGAACAGCTCGGCGGCCAGCGCATCGCGCCGCGCGTGCTCGCCGGCCGCGCCCGCGGCTTCGCGGGCCGCTTCGGCGAGACGGATCTCGAGCATCTGGCGGCCGTAGTTCCACTCGTACGCCGCGCCGGCGAGGTCGAGCCCTTCGTAGCATTGCAGCCGGATCAGCTCGCGCCCGAGCATCGCGCTCAAGGTGCGCGCGATCTCGGTCTTGCCGGTGCCGGGCTCGCCTTCGAGAAACAGCGGCCGCTGCAGCTTCAGCGCCAGGAACACCGCGGTGGTGAGCTGGCGGTCGGCGACGTAGTCGAGCGCGAGCAGGCGCTGCTGCAGCTCGTCGATGCTGGCGGGCAGGTCAAGGGTCGTCACGCAGTCATTCTCGTTGATGACAACGGCCGCCAGGCCGTTGCGTCGCAGGCCGACTTCGCGCAGCGAAGTCAAGGCGCATCTGCGCCGGCCGAAGACAAAACGCCGCAGCGAGTGCGGCGTTCGGTGGGGGTGTCGGCAGTGTGTCACATGGGTGTGACAGCCCCCGACGCTAGCCGATCGCCCGCTTGGCCAGCACCGGGATCAGCGCCGCGCGGTACTCGGCCGAGCCGTGCAGGTCGCTGTTCAGGCCCTTGGCGTCGATCTTCACGCCGTCGCACGCGGCGCCCGACCAGCTGGCGCTCAGCTTCTGCTCCAGCGCGCCGGCGCGGAACACGCCGGGGCCGGCACCGGTGACGGCCACGCGCACGCCGCCCTTGCCCTTGGCGACGAACACGCCCACCAGCGCGAAGCGCGACGCCGGCTGCTTGAACTTGCACCAGCCGGCCTTCTCGGGCACCGGGAAGCTGACCGCGGTGATGACCTCGCCGTTCTTCAGCGCCGTCTCGTACAGGCCCTTGAAGAAGTCATCGGCGGCGATGGTGCGCTGGTCGGTGTGGATCGTCGCGCCGAGCGCCAGCGCGGCCGCGGGGTAGTCGGCCGCCGGGTCGTTGTTGGCGAGGCTGCCGCCGATGGTGCCGCGGTTGCGCACCTGGCGGTCGCCGATGCCGGCGGCGAGCGCGGCCAATGCGGGGATCGCCTGCGCCACGTCTTTCGACGCGGCCACCGCAGCGTGCGTGGTCATCGCGCCGATCTTGACGACCCCGCCGGCGACGCTGATGCCCTGCAGGTCTTTCAGGCCACCCAGATCGACCAGCGCCGATGGCGCGGCCAGGCCGAGCTTCATCGCTCCCAGCAGCGACTGGCCACCGGCCAGGATCTTGGCATCGGCGGCGCCGGCCGCGCGCGCGGCATCGGCCACCGAGCCGGGCTTCGCATAGTTGAACGCTTGCATGTTGTTCGCTCCTCGTTCCGGCTCAGCGGGCGGCGGCCTGAGCCGCCTTCCAGACGTTGTACGGCGATGCGGGCATCGGCACGTCCTTGACGCCCAGCGCATTGCAGATCGCGTTGATCAGCGCAGGCGGCGAGCCGATCGCGCCGGCCTCGCCGCAGCCCTTCACGCCGAGCGGATTGTGCGTGCACGGCGTGCCCTTGACGGTGTGCACGGTGAAGGTGGGGAAGTCATCGGCGCGCGGCATCGCGTAGTCCATGTAGCTGCCCGACAGCAGCTGGCCGGTCTGCTCGTCGTACACGCCGTGCTCGAGCAGCGCCTGGCCGAAGCCCTGCGCCAGCCCGCCGTGCACCTGGCCCTCGACGATCATCGGGTTGATGACGTTGCCGAAGTCGTCGCTCGCTGTGACGCGGTCGATCTTCACCGCGCCGGTGGCCGGGTCGACCTCGACCTCGCAGATGTAGGTGCCCGCCGGGTAGGTGAAGTTGCTCGGGTCGTAGAACGCGTTCTCGTTCAGGCCGGGCTCGAGCTTGTCGTGCGGGAAGTTGTGCGGCACGTAGGCGGTGAGCGCCACCGACGCGAACGGCACGCTCTTGTCGGTGCCGGCCACCTTGAACACGCCGCCTTCGTAGACCACGTCGGTGTCGGCCGCCTCCATCAGGTGCGCGGCGATCTTCTTGCCCTTGGCGATGATCTTGTCGACCGCCTTGACGATCGCGGTGCCGCCCACCGCCAGCGAGCGGCTGCCGTAGGTGCCCATGCCGAACAGGATCTTGCCGGTGTCGCCGTGCTCGATGCTCACGTCCTCCATCGGCACGCCGAGCCGGTCGGCCACCACCTGCGCGAACGTGGTTTCGTGGCCCTGGCCGTGGCTGTGGCTGCCGGTGAAGATCGTCACCTTGCCGGTCGGGTGCACGCGCACCTCGCCGGCCTCGAACAGGCCGGCGCGAGCGCCCAATGCGCCGGCCACGCTCGACGGTGCGATGCCGCAGGCCTCGATGTACGCCGAGTAGCCGATGCCGCGCTTGAGGCCCTTGGCCTCGCTGGCCGCCTTGCGCTTGGCGAAGCCCGCGACGTCGCCGGCCTCGATGGCCTTGGACAGCGTGGCGTTGTAGTCGCCGGTGTCGTAGGTCAGGCCCACCGGCGTGGCATACGGGAAACTGGTGATGAAGTTGCGCCGGCGCAGCTCGGCCGGATCGATCTTCAGCTCGGTGGCCGCGGTCTCGACCATGCGCTCGATCAGGTAGCTGGCCTCGGGGCGGCCGGCGCCGCGGTAGGCGTCGATCGGCGCGGTGTTGGTGAACATCGCGGTCACCTCGCACCAGATCTTCGGCGTCTTGTACTGGCCGGCCAGCAGCGTGGCATAGAGGATGGTCGGCACCGCCGACGCGAAGGTCGACAGGTACGCGCCGAGGTTGGCCTTGGTGTCGACCTTCAGCGCGACGAAGTGGCCATCCTTGTCGGTGCCCAGCTGCGCGGTGGTGTAGTGGTCGCGGCCGTGCGCGTCGGCGAGGAACGATTCCGAGCGCTCGGCGGTCCACTTGATCGGCCGCTTGATGTGCTTGCTGGCGAAGACCAGAGCGGTCTCCTCGCCGTAGAGGAAGATCTTCGAGCCGAAGCCGCCGCCGACATCGGGCGCCACCACGCGCATCTTGTGCTCGGGAATGCCGAGCACGAAGGCGCACATCAGCAGCCGCTCGACGTGCGGGTTCTGGTTGGCCACGTACAGCGTGTAGCTGTCGGCATTGGCGTCGTAGCTGGCGTTGGCCGCGCGCGGCTCGATCGCGTTGGGAATCAGCCGGTTGTTGCGGAAGGTCAGCGTGGTGACGTGCGCGGCGCTCTTCAGCGCGGCGTCGACGCCATCCTTGTCGCCGATGCCCCAGTGGTAGCAGGTGTTGTTGGGCGCCTCGTCGTGCACCGCGGCACCGGCCGTGGCGGCCTTGGCCACGTCGACCACCGCCGGCAGCTCGTCGTAGTCGACGTCGATCAGCTGCGCCGCGGCCTTGGCCTGCGCCAGCGTCTCGGCCACCACCAGCGCGACGCGGTCGCCGACGTAGCGCACCTTGCCGTCGGCCAGCACCGGGTGGCGCGGCTCCTTCATCGGCTGGCCGTCGAGGCTGTTGATCAGCCAGCCGCACGGCAGGCCGCCCACCTGCTTGAAGTGCTCACCGGTGAAGATGCCCAGCACGCCCGGCGCCTTGGCCGCCGCGGCGGTGGCGAGCTTCTTGATGCGCGCGTGCGCATACGGGCTGCGCAGGAAGTAGCCGTAGCTTTGGTCGGCCAGCGTGATGTCGTCGGTGTACTGCCCGCGGCCGGTGAGGAAGCGCGCGTCCTCGCGTCGCTCGACGCTGCGGCCGACGAACGGGGCTTGCGGTGCGTTCATGTTCGGGCCTCCTTGCGGGTTACTTCATCGCCGCGGCGCCCTGCGCCACGGCCTTGACGATGTTGTGATAGCCGGTGCAGCGGCACAGGTTGCCATCGAGCCCGGCGCGGATCTGCTCTTCGCTGCTGCAGTTGTGGTGCTGCACCAGGTCGATCGCGCTCATCACCATGCCCGGCGTGCAGAAGCCGCACTGCAGGCCGTGGCAGGCGCGAAACGCGGCCTGCATCGGGTGCAGCGAGCCGTCGGCCGCCGCCAGGCCCTCGATCGTCGTCAGCTCGGCGCCGGCGGCCTGCACCGCCAGCATGTTGCAGCTCTTCACCGCACGACCGTTCAGGTGCACGGTGCAGGCGCCGCACTGCGAGGTGTCGCAGCCGACGTGGGTGCCGGTGAGGCGCAGCGTCTCGCGGATGAACTCCGACAGCAAGGTCTGTGCGTCGACCTCGCGCGTCACCGACGCTCCGTTGACGGTGAGCGTGATCTTCGTGCCCATGGTGTCTCCTGGGATTGGCTTTGGCCGGGGCCGTGGAAAGGGCCGCGCGCCGGACGACGGCGAGCGGCGAGTCAAGACCTACCGCGCCGATATTAGGGCGGACCCTTGCCGCGTGCACCGGATGGTTAACCCTGAAGCGCGAGCGCGGCCGCACCGGCGGCCGACCGGCGGTGCTCCGTTGCGCAACAGCGCGGGCCGTTGCCAAGGCATGCGCCGGATGGGAAGGGCCCATCGGCCGGCACGGCCGCTGCAAAGCACGAGCCCCGCAGCGCGCCGCGCGCAGGCCGCCCGCCCCTGCGCCCTGCACGCCACGCGCGTGCGGTGCACAATGTTCGCCCCGGCCGGCGCGGTTGTCGTGTCGCTGCGTGCGCGGCCGCGGTCAGCTGCGGAGTGTCGGCATGGACAACGTGGATCTTCAGGTGTTGCGCACCATCGCGCAGTGGTGCGCCGACGGTCGGCGGGTGGTGATGGGCACGATCACGCGCACCTGGGGCTCGGCGCCGCGGCCCGCCGGCTCGGTGGTGGCGATCCGCGACGACGGCATCGTCACCGGCTCGGTCTCGGGCGGCTGCATCGAGGACGACCTGATCGACAAGGCGCGCGAAGGCGTGCTGGCCTCGGGTGTGCCCAACGTCGTGCGCTACGGCATCGATGCCGACGCGGCGCACCGCTTCGGCCTGCCGTGCGGCGGCCTGATCGAGCTGGTGCTCGAGCCGGTGCTGCCGCGCACGCGCATCGGCGAGCTGCTCGAGCGCCTGGGCAAGGGCGAGCGCGTGCGCCGCGTGCTGACGCTCGCCAGCGGCGAGATCAAGCTCGAGCCGGCCGGCGACACCGATGAACTGGAGCTGACGGCCACCACGCTCACCACGCACCACGGCCCGCGCTGGCGGCTGGTGCTGATCGGCGCCGGCCAGATGACGCAATACCTGGCGCAGATGGCCAGCGCGCTCGACTACGAGGTGCTGGTCTGCGACCCGCGCGCGGAGTACGCCGACGGCTTCGCGGTCGACGGCGCCACGCTGACGCGCGAGATGCCCGACGACCTGCTGACGCGCTTGAAGATCGACGGCCACACCGCGGTGATCGCCCTCACCCACGACCCCAAGCTCGATGATCTGGCGCTGCTCGAGGCGCTGAAGAGCCCGGCGTTCTATGTCGGCGCGATCGGCTCGCGCGCCAACCAGGCCAAGCGCAAGCAGCGGCTGGTGGAGCACTTCGGCATGGACCCGGCCGCGTTCGAGCGCCTGCACGGGCCGGTGGGCCTGAAGAACGGCGCGCGCACGCCGCCGGAGATCGCGATCGGCATCCTGGCCGAACTCACCGCGGTACGCTACGGCTACCGCATCCCCACGCCGGTGGCCACCGGTGCGGTGACCAGCGTAGCCGCCGGCTGCGTCACCTGATCCAGCCGCGCACATCGTGCTCGCGCTTCACCACTACCCCGGCAACGCCAGCATGATTGTGCACATCGTGCTGCATGAGCTGAGGCTGCCGTTCGAGCTGCGGCTGGTCAACCGCACGCAGGGCGCGCACAAGTCGCCGGCCTACCTGAAGCTGAACCCGAACGGCCTGATCCCGGTGCTGCAGGACGGCCCGCTGGTGCTGTACGAAACCGCGGCGATCTGCCTGCACCTGGCGGACACGCACGCCGGCGCCGGCCTCGCGCCGCCGCTGGCCACGCCGCAACGCGCGCACTTCTACAAGTGGCTGGCCTGGATGACCAACTCGCTGCAGGCCACGCTGATCGCCTACTTCTACCCCGAGCGCTGGGTGGACGATGGCAACACCGACGGCGCCACGCAGGTGCGCACGCACGCGCAGCAGCGCGCGGGCGAGCTGCTGGCGCAGCTCGATGCGCAACTGGCGTCGCACCGCGGGCCGTGGCTGCTCGGTGCCGACTACAGCGCGCTCGACCCGTACGCCTTCGTGCTGTGCCGCTGGACACGCGGCTTCAAGGGGCCGGCGGCACGGCCGGCGCGCGAGTGGCCGCACATCGGGCCGTTCCTGCAGCGCATGCTGGCGCGGCCGGCGGTGCAGCGCGTGCTGGCCGACGAGCAGTTGCGCGAACCCTGGGTTTGAGCGCCGCTGTGCGAAGCCGCCCGCCCCGGCTAGACGGTCGTGGCGTCACGCGACGCCGTTGTCGACCACGCTGCGAAACGTCGGCGCTCGCGTGCGGCGAAGTCGCGGCAGATGGTGTTCGACTCCCACAGCACGAGCTCGCCATCGACCAGCACCGGCTTCACAGCGCGCCCTTCGCCAGATGCTCGAGCCGCAGCCGGATGCGCTGCTCCAGCTCGCTCGCCTGCCGCGCCAGCTCGCGCGCCTGCGGCGCATCGGCGGCTTCGGCCGCCGCACGGCGCAGCGCCGCCAGGCGGTGCAGCGCCTCGACCTCGGGCGGCACCACGCCGGCGTCGTGCAGGATCTTCATCGCCATGCGCAGTTCGGCCGGCGTGTCGTCGTAGCCGTCGTCGCAGGCCATCGGCTTGCCCCAGCTCGGCGCGTTGCGCAGCTCGCCCGCGGCCTCGGCGGCGCGCAGATGCTCGCCGATGGCGTCGTCGATCAGCTTCAGCGGTTGAGTCATGGCGCGCGCCGATCGCTACGGCAGCACCACGCCGAGCCGCGCGGCCCAGTGCCGCGTCAGCGGCGTCGCCGGCTTCGGCGCACGGCGCTCGTTCAGCACCGCGCGGCCGATCGCGCGGCTGGCGGCGTGGCCCGTGCTGCTGTTGCGGGCATCGGCGGCTGCCGCGGCGAGCAGCGTCTGGTCGACCAGGTCGCGCTGCGCGTGGCTGCCGCCGAAGCGCTGCGCGCGCGTGCGCACGTCGTACAGACCCTGCACGGCGGCGGCCGCATCGCCGCGCGCGAACGCCAGCAGCGCGCGCATCAGCGGTGCGCCCACCTCGCCCGCCATCGCATGGTTGCTGCGCGCGGCGGCACCAGCTTCGAGCGCGTGGGCGGCGCAGCGCGCCACCCAGTGCTCGGCGCGCGCGCCATCGTCGGCCGCCAGCATCGCCAGCAGTGCGTGCACGTCGTTGAACGCGTAGTAGCCGGCGCTGTCGTCGGCGAGATCCCACTGCGCCACCAGCGCCGCGGCGCGCGTGCGCACGTCGAGTCCGAGCAGATGCAGCCGCCACAGCATCGCCGCGGCGTCGACGCGCTGCAGCGTGACCTGCAGCGCATCGCCCGCGAGGTGCGCATCAACCAGGCGCAGCACGCCGGCTTCGTCGAGCCCTTCGAGGCGAAACAGCGCCAGGTGCCACCACAGGTGGCAGGCGTAGCCGTTGCCTTCGGCCCACGCGCGCTGCTGCTGGCGCAGCCAGGCCGCGCCGTCGTCGAAACGGCCCTGCATCTCCATCACGTGGGCCACCGCGTGGATCGCCCACGGCGAGCCGGCGTCGAGCGCCAGCGCACGCCGGCCGGTCGCTTCGGCCTGCGCGTGCAGGTTGCACTCTTCCAGGCCGAAGGCGTGCAGCGCCAGCACGTGCGCGAACAACGCGTCGGCCTCGTCCCACTCGGGCAGCGCGCGCGCCGGCCGCGCGCGCAGGTGGGCGGCGTCGCCGCGGTAGAAGTCCCACAGGTGCGCCCACTGCAGCGCCAGCGCGTCGCGCGGGTGCTCGAGCAGCCAGGCGTCCCACAGCGTGCAGGCGTCGAGCCAGCGGCCATCGAGCACGCGCCGCGTCGCCTCGCAGTGCGCGCGCTCGCGCGCGAACGCGTCGGGCGCGTGCTGCAGCAGCGATTCGGCGTGCTGCAGGTGCTGCCGCGCCTGCCCGCGCAGCGACGGCTCGGTCAGGCTGAGCAGGAAGCCGGCCTTCATCACGTGCGGCAGCGACCACTGCGGATCGGCCTGCGCCGCGCGGTCGAGATCGGCCAGCGGCGTGTCGTAGAAGCTCATCATCCGCCACAGCGCGCGCTCGACCGCATCGCGCGCCGCCGGTTCGTCGGTACCGAGCAGGTTGCCGCGGGGGTCTTTCAGGGCCATGCGGCACTGTAGCCGCAGGGCCGGGCGGCGCCGCTTCGGCGCGCCGGCGTCCGCGCCGGATGCCGCGCCGGCGCTGGCGCCACCTGCCGCAGCAGCGCTTCGCGCGCCGGCTACCGCACCACCGCCTGCGCCAGCTGCCGCAGCAGCGGCGCGCCATCGCCGCGCCATGCGCTGCCGTGCATGCACGCCAGCGTGCGCGGCTGCTGGTCGGCCAGCTTGCGCAGCACCGCGTCGGTGTACGGCGCGTGCGCGTAGTCGTCCATCGGCGCACGAAACGCCTCGCTCGGGCCCAGGATGTCGGCCTCGGTCAGCGGCACGGTGCCGTCGCCCTGCGTGAACAGGTCGCCGCAGAACAGCGTGCGGGTGGTGCGCTCGAACAGGAAGCCGCACTCCCAGCCGTGCGGCACGTGCGGCGCGTCGAACCACTGCACCTCGCGGCGGCCGAGCGCGAGCCGCTCGCCGTCGGCCAGCGCGCGCGGCGGCCGGTCGGCCAGATCGGCCATCGAGACCAGCGCCGCCACCCGGCCGCACAGCGGCACCGCCTGCGGCGCCACCTGCAGCAGCGCGTTCATCGCGCCGCACTCGTCGGCCTGCACGTGCGACAGCCCGATGTAGCGCAGCCGTTCGGGCGCCATCAGCGCGGCGATGGCGCCGCGCACCTGCGCGAACAGCTGGCGCGGCCCGGTGTGGAACCGCAGCGGCGCGTCGTCGAGCAGCAGGTACTGGTTGAAATTGAATGGCATCGCCCCGGGCAGCGCCACCGGCGTGTTGATGCGGTAGATGCCTTCGGCCACCTCGTGCACGTTGGTGCCGGCCTGCGAGTCGGTGATCATCGGGTTCTCCTGGCGATGGGCTGCAGGCGGTGTCGCCAGCGGCACCGGCGTTACAGCGAAATCTTGCGGCGCGGCCCGGCCTTGCCTCGCTATGCTGGCGGCCCGGACGGCGAGCGCGAACTGGGGCACTACACGTTCGACCATCGCCACGGCGCATGACGCGCGGCCGGCCGGTGAGGCAGGCTCTTCATGGCACGCCGGGCGCCGGTGGGCGCGCGGTTCGGGCGGAGGCCCGCCGCGCGCCGGTCGTCCCCCTTTCAGTACCATGAAATATCGGTCACGCTAGCCGACTTTTCATGGTAAGTTCGCGAGCATGATCGACCGAAAGGAGCATGCGGAGCGCATTTCGCATCTGCTGAAGCGCTTTCCGGTCGTGGCCATCCTCGGTGCGCGACAGGTCGGCAAGACCACGCTGGCCGCACAGATCGTCCGCCAGCGAAGCGCGATCAGTACGCGCTTCGACCTCGAGAACCCCGCCGACCTGGCCCGCCTTGCCGATCCGCTGCTGGCGCTGGAGGGCCTGAAGGGCATCGTGGTGCTGGATGAGGTGCAGCGCCGACCCGAGCTGTTCCCCGTGCTGCGGGTGCTGGCGGACCGGCGTCCCGTTCGCACGCGGTTCCTGCTGCTGGGCAGCGCCTCGCCGCACCTGCTGCGGCAGACTTCCGAGACACTCGCCGGACGCATCGCGTATCACGAGTTGCCCGGGCTGTCGCTGCGCGAAGTCGGCGGCGAGCGGGCCGATCGGCTCTGGGTGCGCGGCGGGTTCCCGCTGTCGTTCCTCGCACGCAGTGATGCCGCCAGTCTGGAGTGGCGGCGCGAGTTCACGCGCACCTTCGTCGAGCGCGATCTGCCGATGCTGGGCATCAACGTCGCCGCCGACACCATGCGCCGCTTCTGGTCCATGGTGGCGCACCACCACGGACAGATCTGGAACGCCTCGGAGATGGGGCGTTCGTTCGGCGTGGCGGACACCACGGTGCGCAGCCATCTCGACAAGCTCACCGACGCGTTGGTGGTGCGCCAGCTGAAGCCGTGGCACGAGAACCTGAGCAAGCGACAGGTGAAGGCGCCGAAGGTCTACCTGCGCGACACGGGTCTGCTGCACGCCTTGCTGAATCTGCCGACACAGCGCGACATCGAAGGGCATCCGAAGCTCGGTGCGTCGTGGGAAGGTTTCGTGCTCGACCAGATCGTGCAGACCGTGGACGCACAGCCCGATGAAACCCACTACTGGCGCACCCATCAAGGTGCCGAGCTCGATCTGCTCATCGTGCGCGGCCGCCATCGCCACGGCTTCGAGATCAAGCGCACCAGCGCGCCCTCGATCACGGCGTCGATGCGTTCGGCGCTGGCCGATCTGCGCCTGACGTCACTGCACGTGGTGCATGCGGGAAAGGTCTCGTTTCCGCTGGCGAAGCATGTGCGCGCACTGTCGATCGATGACCTGACGAAGATCTCGATCTGACCGCGCCGTCGCCCGGCAAGGCCACGGCCGCTGGGTCAGCCGTCGAGCGCCGCGCGCGTGGCCGGCAGCGGCCGCGCGCCGATCTCCTCGCCGAGGCGCTGGCGAAACGCCTCGAACGCCTGCACCGCGCGCGCGCGGCGGCCGCTGCCGACCAGCAGCCGCAGCAGCTGCTGCAGCGCCGTCTCGTCGAGCGGATCGAGTTTGAGCACGCGCGCCAGCAGCGCTTCGGCGTCGTCCGCAGTGGCCGTGCGCGCCGCGCTCGACAGCAGCGCGATCACGTCGCCGCGCAGATGCGAACGCGCGGCCTCCACCGCGGCCAGATCGACGCCGCGCGCGAAGTCGTCGCGGTACAGGCGCAGCGCGACGGCGGCGTCCTTCGCGCGCAACGCCGCCTGCAGCGCCGCGAGGTCGCTGTCCGCGCGCAGCAGCCCTTGCTCACCGAGGTAGGTGGTCACGCCCCACGGTTCGAGCGCACGACGCAGCTTGTTCAGGTTCACGTGCAGGTTGTTGCGCGCGGCCGGCGCGGACAGCTCGGGCCACAGCGCGTCGGCGATCTGCTCGCGCGTGTGGCCCAGCGCCAGCAGCGCGATGATCGCCTGCAGCCGCGGCGCGAGGTCGAGCACCTCGGCGCCTCGCTGGGCACGCACCGGCCCGAGCAGCGAGAGCCGCAGCGGCGGCAGCTCGTCGAGCCGCAGCACGATCGCCTCCTTCCAGTCCGATGCGAGCACCTGCGGCAGCGGGTAGGCCAGCGCGAGCTGCGGTTGCGTGCGCGGCAGTTCGGCCAGCGGCACGAGGCCGGGCAGCACGCGCGCCCCGGCGGTCGTCAACCCGAGCAGACGCTCCAGCTCGGCCGGCGCGCGAGTGATGCGCCAGCGCGCCGCCGCGAGATACAGCGACGCCTCGCGTTCAGGCGCGTCGTCGAACCTGGGCAGGCTGTCGAGCGCGACGCGCGCGCCGGCGGCGGCCTGCGCCAGCGCGCGACTGGTGCGCGCGAGAAACCCGTCGGCGCCTTGCAGCAGTGCGAGCGCCTCGGCAGCTCGACCGCAGCCGACCAGCGTCCAGGCCCAGAAGCCGAGCGCGCCGTCGATCGCCTCGGCGTCGGCCCACGCGCGCAGGCGCGCCAGCGGCGCGGCGGCGGCGTCGAACGCGCCCCTGGCCACCTCGAGCAGCACCTCGGCATGGAGGTTGACCCACGGCCGACTGCGGGGTCCGTGCGCCGCCTGCGACAGGTGCACGAGCATCGGCTCGCGTTGGCCCAGCAGCGCGTGCAGGCGGCCGAGGTCGAGGTGAATGCCCGTCACATGCTCCGGCACCCAGGCCTCGGCCAGCGCCAGCGCGTCGCGCGCGCTGTGGATGCGAACATCGAGCTCGCCGGCGCGATTGAAGCGCAAGTTGCCGAGGTTGACCTGCGCCGCCAGGCGGCGCGGGCTGTCGGGCGCAAAGCGCGCCAGCGCTTCGCGCGTCATCGCCTCGGCCGTGGCGTAGTCGCCGTCGAGGAACGCGATGCGCGACGCATCGCTCAGGAAGCGCCCGGCCAGCTCGGCGCTCGCGTGTTCGAGTTCGGGCCGGATGCGCTCGACCAGTGCGAGCGCGCGCGCCCGGTCCAGCGTGGCGAGGTTCCACACCAGCTCCTTGGCCGCGAGCAGGCGCAGCTCGAGGTTGTCGCCGGCAGCGTCCATGGCCTGTTGCAGCCAACGCACGCCCTCGTCGATGCGGCCCTGCAGGCACAGCGCCTGGCCGACCTGGTTGGCGCGGCATGAACCCTGCCCGACCGACCGAAGGGGTTCGCTCGCGCTCGGCGCGATGCCGTCCCAGCGCAGCACCGCCTGCGGGTCCTGTCGCGCGAGCTCGGTCTCGCTGTCGAGCAGTTGCGCCAGCTCGGCGACCAGGCCGGTGGCCTCGAAGGCGGCGCCGCGCAGCAGCGGCGGCAGGCGTGGCGCCTCGCGACGCACCACCGCGCGGATCGCGTCGGCGTGCGCCGCCCGCAGCAGGTCGGCCAGCAGCGGATGGATGCGCACCGCGCCGTCCACGCGCTGCGCGAAGCCGCCGGCCGCCAGCACCAGCGCTGCGTCGCCGGCGGCCGCAAGCGGCAGCCGATCGAGCGTGGCGAGCAGCAGCGCTTCGTCCCACGCGGCGGCGCCGAGGCTCGCGCGCATGCCGGCCAGCAGGCCGGGACCGAACTCGTTCGTCACCTCGCCGGTCAGCGCGGCCAGATGCAGCAGCAGCGGCCAGCCGCCGGTGCGACGCCAGGCGTCGGCGGCGCGCACGCTGTCGTCGAACAGCGCCTGCGCCTCGTCGCGGGTGAACGCCAGCGCCGGCGCATCCAGATGCAGCAGCCGCCCGGCCGACGCCAGCCGCGGCAGCTCGGCCAGCGGCAGCGCGCGACGCGACGCGAGCAGCACCAGGCACGACGTCTGCATGAACAGCGGCGCCAGCCCGGCATCGTCCTCCAGGTCCTCGATGACGATCGCGGTAGCGCGCTCGCCGAGCGCGCGGCCCAGCAGCTCCCAATCGGCGGCAGCGGGCAATGCCAGCAGCCGCGCCAGCGACTCGCGCGTGCCGCCGTGCGCCGCCGAGCACCACAGCACGCGCCAGTGCTGCGCCTCCAGCCGCAGCGCCCACTGTGCGGCCAGCACGCTCTTGCCGTAGCCGTATGGCGCCTGCAGCCAGACCACGAAGCCCGGCTGATCGGGCAGGCGCGCGAGCAGCCGCTCGCGCGCCAGGAACCGATCGGTGTCGCGCAGGCGCAGCTCGGACATGCGCTGGGTGGCTGGAGGTTCTGAAGGGATCGCGTCGGACGGGACGCCTGGCTCGGGGCATGTTAAGTCGGCGCTAAGAGGCGGGCACCTACCTTGTTGGGGGATCGATCTTCAACCGCTCGCCATGCGCCCGACCCGAACTGCCGCCGACCTCAGCCATTGCACCGGCCCGTGCGGCAGCGGCGACGAGTTTCATCGCATCGCCGCCTGGGCCGAGGCGCTGCCGCAGCGCGTGCACTCGCTGCGCGCGCAACGCGTCGGCCGGCTGCTCGCCGATGCAGCGCTGGTCGTCACCGCGTTGCACCGGCTCGCCGCCGCGGACGATGCCGATGCGATGGCGCTGCGCGCGCGCCTGCGCCTGGCGCTGCAGGCGATGGAGTCGGCTGTCGCGGCCACGCCGACCGGCACGGTGCGGCGCGCGGCGTCGCGTCTGGTGGCGGCGCTCACGCCGCAAGCGAGTGGCGCCGGCAGCCATGTGGTGCCGACCGCCACGGCGCGGGCGGGCTTCGTCCGCTTCGCCGCGTTGCGCCGGGCCGCCGAGGCCTGCTACCCCGAGTTGCGGGATGGCGCCACCGCCGCCGGCTGGCGCGGCCTGCGATGTGACCCAGCCACCGGCGCGAAGGAGGAGGCGCAATGAACATGAACAACGTCGTCGCGGGCCATGAAACGCCGCCGCCGAGACCCTCGAACCCCGCGGCGGCCGAGTGCGGACGGAAACCGGCCAACGGACGGTTGCCGCCGAGCGAGGGGTTGGCTGTTGGCGGCCAACGCGCCCTGCCAGAGCGGGCGGACCGAGGCCCCGTCCTCGGGTGGCTCACGAGCGCCGCCGCGCGGCTGGCGAGCTGGCGCCAGCGCGTGACCGCGGGCGCCGGCGCCGCGCCAGCGCCCGCCACCACGCTCGGATCGATCGTGCGACGCGAGGCGCCGCTGTTCGGCGCCGCCGGTGCGTTCAGCTTGTTCATCAACCTGCTCGCGCTGGCCGCGCCGGTGTACATGCTGCAGGTGTACGACCGCGTGCTCACCAGCCGCAGCATCGAGACGCTTGCGCTGCTGAGCGCGATCGCGCTCGGGGCGCTGGCAGCGTTCGCCTGGCTCGACTCGATCCGCATGCAGTTGCTGGCCCGCGCCGCGCTGCACATCGAGACGGCAGCCGGTGCACGCGTGCTGCATCGCACGGTCGGCGCGGCAAGCCTGTGCGAGCCGATCTATCGCGACGGCCTGCGCGACCTTCGCGCGCTGCGCAACCTGCTCGCTGGAGCCGGCTGCGTGGCCCTCATGGACATTCCGTGGTGTCCGCTGTTCATCGTGATCATCGGGCTGTTCCATCCGCTGCTCGGCGCGGTCGCGCTCGCCGGCGTGGCGACGCTGCTGCTGCTCGCGTGGCTCGACGACCGGATCAGCCGCGGCGCGGTCGTGCGCGCGCTGGCGTGCTCGCGCCGCGCGCAGGATCTCGCCGACGAGGCGATCGCGCAGGCCGACGTGGTGCGCGCGCTCGGCATGCACGCCGGCATCGTGCGACGCTCGCTGGCGGCCGGCGAGCGCGCCGCGCGCGAAACCTTGCGTGCCGGGCGCGCGTCGAGCCGCGTACTGGCGTTGTCGAAGCTGCTGCGCCAGGGCATGCAGGTGGTGATGCTTGCGTTGGGCGCCTGGCTGGTGATCCGGCAGCAGGCTTCGCCGGGCGTGATGATCGCCGCCACGATCCTGCTGGCACGCGCGATGGCGCCGATCGAGGCGGCGATCTCCGGCTGGCGCGCGATGATCGAAGCCCACGCCGCGACCGCTCGCGTCGCAGCGTTCCTCGCGCAGCCCACCGCGGCAGCGCCGATGGCGTTGCCTGCGCCGCAAGGCGCACTGGCGGTCGAGCGCGTGACACTCGCTGCAGCGGGCAACGAACCGATCCTGAAAGGCATCTCGTTCGCTCTGCAGCCGGGTCAGGCACTGGGCCTGATCGGGCCGAGCGGCGCCGGCAAGTCGATGCTCGGACGCGTGCTCGTCGGCGCGCTGCCGCCGAGCAGCGGCGACGTGCGGCTCGACGGCGCGCCGTGGCCGCAATGGGACGCCGAGCGGCTGGGCGCGCACATCGGCTACCTGCCGCAGGACGTGCAGCTCTTCGAAGGATCGGTGGCCGAGAACATCGCGCGCTTCGGCGCGCTCGACGCGCAGCGCATCGTGCAGGCGGCACGGCTCGCCGGCGTGCACGAAACCATCCTGCGCCTGCCGCTCGGCTACGAGACGCGGCTCGGCGCACGCGGCGTCCGGCTCTCTTCGGGGCAGCGCCAGATGGTCGGGCTGGCGCGCGCGCTGTACGGTGAGCCGCGGCTGGTCGTGCTCGACGAGCCGAACGCGAACCTCGACGCCGCCGGCGAGGCCGGCCTGCTCGCCGCGCTGCGCACGCTGCACGCCCGCCGCACGACGGTCGTGGTGATCACGCACCGGCCGGCGCTGCTGCGCGACGTCGACCGGGTGCTCGTGCTGCACAGCGGCGCGGTGGCCGCGTTCGGCGCGCGCGCCGAGGTGCTCGGCCGCTTCGCGCGCGCGGCCACGCCGCAGCCGCCGTTGCAACGCACGCAAGCGGGGTGACACGATGATTGCGAACCTCGACGCAGGCGCGGCCACCCTGAAGGCAGGCGTTGCGATGCGCCGCGAACGGCCAGCGCCCGAGCGCGGCGGCGAACGCCGGCTGATCGTCAGCGGCATCGCGATCGTGATCGCCACCTTCGGCGTGTTCGGCGGCTGGTCGGCGTGCGCGCCGCTGGCCGGTGCGGTGGTGGTCACCGGCACGGTGGTGGTCGAGTCGGAGCGCAAGACCGTGCAGCACCTCGAAGGCGGCATCGTCAAGCGCATCCTGGTCGCGCCCGGGTCGGTGGTCGCGCGCGGCGAGCCGCTGGTGCTGCTCGAAGAGGTGCAGGCCGACGCGGCGGTCAGTGCGCTCGGCGCGCAGCTCGACGCCGAACTCGCACGCGCGGCGCGCCTGCGCGCCGAGCGTGCGTTCGCGCCACGCATCGAGTTCCCGCCCGAGCTGGCCGCGCGCGTCGCACAGACCGGCGTGGCGCGCATCGTCGACACCGAGCAGCGCCTGTTCGCCACGCGGCGCAAGGTGATGGACGAGCGCATCGCGCTGCTGCACCACGAGACGCGCCACATCCGCGACGAAGTGGCGAGTCTGGACCACCAGGTGCGGCTCGGCGACGACGGCATCGGCTACGCGCGCGAGCAGCTTGCGCTCAACGAGCGGCTGCAGCACGAGCAGTTCGTGTCCAACGCTCGCGTGCTCGATTTCAAGGGCCAGCTCGCCGACCGGCAGCAAAGGCGCGCCGAAGCCGCCGCCGCCGCGGCGCAGGGGCGGCAGAAGATCGTGCGCAACGAGCAGAAGGTCGAGGAGCTGCGCCAGAACTACGAGAAGGAAGCGGCCGACGACCTGCGCCAGAGCGAACGCCGCGTCGACGAACTGCGCGAGCGGCTGCGCCCGAACCAGGACGCGCTGGCGCGCGCGACGATCACCGCGCCGATCGCCGGCACGGTGGTCGATCTGCGGGTGCACACCGTGGGCGGCGTGATCGCGCCGCGCGAACCGCTGATGGAGATCGTGCCGGCGCGCGCGCCGCTGGTCGTGAAGGCCAGGGCGCGCGCCGAGGACATCACGCACCTGCGCGTGGGCGCCGACGCCGCGGTCCAGCTCACCGCCTACAAGCGCCGCACCACGCCGGTGGTCAACGGCCGGCTGAGCTATGTGTCGGCCGATCTGTTGAGCGAGCCCACACCCGCCGGCCCGCTGCACTTCTACGAAGTGCGCATCGCGGTCGAGCGCAGCGAGCTCGAACGCGCGGGCGGACTTCACATCGTGCCCGGCATGCCGGTCGAGGCCTACGTGCAGACCGAGGCGCGCACGGTCCTGGAGTACCTGGTGCAGCCGCTCGTGCAGGCGATGCGGCGCGCCGGGCGCGAGTCGTGATGCCGCTGGCAGGCGACATCGAGAGCAAGTCACTCACGAGGAGACGTTCATGGCAGTGATCAACGGTACGACAGCGAGCGAAACCATCCCCGGCACGGCCGCCGACGACGAGATCTACAGCGGCCCGACCACCGACCCCAACGCCACCGGCACCGGCGCCGACACGATCTTCACCGGCGGCGGCAACGACATCGCCTACGGCCAGGACGGCAACGACTCGCTGTGGGGCGGCTCGACCACCGCGCAGGCCGAGACCGGCACCGGCGACGACGAGTTGCACGGCGGCGACGGCAACGACGTCGTGCACGGCCAGGACGGCAACGACCGGCTGTTCGGCGACGCCGGCAGCGACACCGTGCGCGGCGGCACCGGCAACGACACGATCGACGGCGGCGACGGCGACGACTCGCTCAGCGGCGGCGGCTTCGGCCTGTCCACCGGCACCGGCGACGACAGCCTCAGCGGTGGCGCCGGCAACGACGACCTGCTCGGCGAGGACGGCAACGACACGCTCGACGGCGGCACCGGCAACGACCGCCTGTACGGCGGCAGCGGCACCAACTCGTTGAGCGGCGGCGCCGGCGACGACCAGTTGACGAGCACCGGCACCAACGACCTGCTCGACGGCGGCAGCGGCAGCGAATCGATCAACTTCGCCGCCGACACCGCGTTCATCGACCGCTCGGGCGCGAGCGTCGCCTTCACGATCGCGCTCGACGCGCAGCAAGGCGGCGCGTTGCAGGACATCGGCGACGGCACGCGCATCACCAACATCGAAGGCGTGAGGTTCGTCGGCGGCTCGGGCAACGACAACATCGCCGGACTGACGGCCGGCAACTACTACGACAACATCCAGGCCGGCGGCGGCAACGACACGGTCGCCGGCGGCGGTGCCGGCGACGATCTGTGGGGCGGCACCGGCAACGACACGCTCGACGGCGGTGCCGGCAGTAACAATATCACGCCGGGTTTGGGTAATGATACGGTTATCAGCGGTTCCGGCAACGATATTTTTTCGTTCGCGGCGGTTGCCGGCTTAACCAGCGCTGACAGCGTCGATGGCGGTTCTGGCACGGATACCGTGGCACTGACTGGTAATACGGCATTCACTGCCGCCAATGATTTTGATGCAGTCAAAAATATCGAAGCCATTACGTTATCGAATACCAATACCGATGTATCCATTACCACTAAAGATACATTGGTTTCCGCAAGTGCTGCCTTAACCTTAACGAATGCAGCGAATTCCGGGGTTTTGACTTTCAACGGCAGCGCGGAAACCGACGGTACGTTCACCGTTAGCGGCGGTACCGGGAATGATGTCATTACCGGTGGTGCCGGTAATGACACGCTGAGCGGCGGAACCGGCAACGATACCCTGGTGGGCGGGAGCGGTAATGATACGATCACCAGCGGCGCCGGCAGTGACAGTATTACCGGGAATGGCGGCGCTGACAGCATAACGCTGGGCAGCAGCGCCAATGATAATACCCGGCAGACAATTATTTACAGCGCGGCAGCGGATGGCGCGGCCTCCGGTGCAAGCAGCGGCGCCGATTCGGTTATCCAATTCGATGCGAATGCCAACGATGCTACCGACGATTGGATTCAGATTATTTCTACGTTAAAGGCGCTGCTCGATGACGATAGTGATAATAGTCTCGATTATTCAGCGGCGGATGGTGCCGATGGCGGCAACCAAGCCATCGTGGGAGGCGCCGATCAGGAAGCGACCGTGCTGGCGGATGCCGAAATTGAAATTGCGTTATCGGCATTCACCACACCCGGGCTGGCTAATGTCATCGCGGAGCTAAATGAGGAAATCGATTTCAGCGGTATTGCAACCGGAGGGGAACATCTGTTCATTCTCAATTTTTCCACAACACAATCGGCGGTGGTGTTGTATACCGCGGCTACCGGCGGGGATGATGCCGTTGATGCTGCGGACCTGCAGGTCATGGGGATTGTTACACACAATGACGGCACCGGCCTGACGGCAGACAATCTGACATTTTAGTCAGCCGGCGCTTGTGCGATTCATGGCGATGGCAGCAACAGTTAGTCTGCGTAATAGTTTAGAATTAGGCATTTTTGATTGCTTCAACAGCATTCATCGCGAATTAGCCATCCATGAAAGTCAACAAACCATTCCGCCCCCCGAGGAAAAAAACACCGGCAGCCTCGCGTGTTCCCGCTAAGGTGATCGCAACGGCGCCAGATAAACAACCTCCGGAAACACCCAAATCACTCGCCAAGCAGCCAGCGGCAAGTTTTAAGCTGCAAAAAGTGTTGGCGCAAAAAGGATTGGGGTCTCGACGGGAGATGGAAGAGTTGATTGCCGCCGGGCAAGTTACTTTGAATGGCCAGGTTGCGCAACTCGGTGACCGTGCCGGACCGGACGATGTGATTCGTATCGGCAGGCGAACCATCCGTGTTCATTTCAATGAAGAATTACCCAAAGTTCTGTTGTACCACAAGCCTGAAGGAGAAATTGTCAGCCGGGACGATCCGCAAGGCCGCCCGTCGGTGTTCGATAAATTACCGCATCTGCGGTCATCGAAGTGGATTGCAGTCGGACGCCTCGATTTCAACACCAGCGGTTTGCTGATTTTCACCAGCGATGGCGTGCTGGCTAACCGCTTGATGCACCCCCGGTTTGAGATGGAACGCGAATACGCGGTACGGATACTCGGCGAGTTGACCGAGGAACAAATGAAACAATTAACCACCGGCGTACCGCTCGATGATGGGCAAGCGGCGTTCACCTATCTGGCCGATGAGGGAGGCGAGGGCGCTAATCACTGGTATCGTGTCATTTTAAAGGAAGGCAAAAACCGTGAAGTGCGACGCATGTTTGAAGCGATTGGCATCACCGTCAGCCGCTTGATGCGCGTGCGCTTTGGACCAATCAATTTGCCGCCGCGTCTTAAACGCGGGCAATGGTTGGAGCTCGATGAAAAAGAAACGCGGCGGTTATTGGCGCTGATCAAACGCGATGTAATGTAAAAAGCAGCGATACACCGCTTACTTACAAGTTGCGCTAGAAAAGAAAAGAAAGTAACATTCGTGCTTTTCCAAAGATAAGGGTTTGGGGGTTATTAATGGCTAATAGTGCACAAGCGAGAAAACGTGCTAGACAAGCTATCAAAAGAAGAGCGCATAATGTTCATTTGCGATCGCAACTGCGTACCGCCATTAAGTCGGTAAGAAAAGCAATTGCGGGTGGCGATAAAGAAGCGGCTAAAAGTGTGTTTATTGATTCAGTGGGAACGATCGATTCAATAGCCGGTAAAGGTATTATTCATAAAAATAAAGCATCACGTTACAAAAGCCGATTGTCTTCAGCGATTAAGTTGATGAATTAATTGGTTGAAATATAATCTTCAATGATTCATTGATTACGCTAACCATATAATCAAGATATCCAAAAGAAGATATTTAAGAGCAAATGAAGAAATTA